>NZ_AUEP01000023.1 GCF_000426045.1 Marmoricola sp. URHB0036 | reverse complement strand
TGTGTGTCACCAAATCGTCCCTCGTCGAGCAACTTACCCAGCAGGATTACCTGCTGTTCGGTGAATCGAACCTTCACACGGACGGGTTCATCATCGGTCACTGCTATCACCTTCCATAACCATCGCCGTTTTCGCGTCCGCGGCATTTCAGCCCGGAGGTCGAAGAACCGGGAGCAGTTGTGTGGTAGCTGCGGCTGGCCGGCCGCGTGGGGCGAGCAGCCGGTCAACCGGTCGAGGGATCACCACTCCTTCATCACGGCCCAGAGTGGAACGGTCCATCCTGCGGGGCCTACGAAATCGCCCGCAACACCCGGTGGGTGAACGTCAGTGTCCTCCCTTGGGTTCATGCCTGCAGGTTACGCAGCCGCCTCCTGCGGCACCATGTCTACAACGACAACAACCCGGCCCGCGGCTTTGGCGACCTGAACTGATCCCTCCAAGCGAGGCTGACGCGGACAACCAGGCGTCGACGCGCGGCCGTTACCCCTTCGACCAGCCAACTCAAGACCTATTTGCCAATTATGGTTGCCGTCCAACAACAGGCTTTTGTGCGGCCCAGGGGCGGGCCTCCTCCAGCGTTCTGGCCACTCCCAGAATTCGAGCGTCCTCCCAGTGACGGGCAGAGATTTGCAGACCGACTGGACAGCCATTGTCTGTAAACCCCGCCGGAATGCTAATCGCAGGATTGTTGATCATGTTAAACGGGTAGGTCAGCAGCCAGTCTAAGAGTTCCTCTCGCAGGCTAGCGCCCTCCAGCCAACTTGGCGCGAACTGATCAACCGGGAAGGCTGCCGACGCCAGTGTCGGCGACACGAGGATGTCGAAGTCTGTCATAAAGTCGTCCCAGTGAGCGTAGAGATTCACTCGCTGCATATATGCGGTACCCCAAGCGGCGAGAGGAAGGCGCTCGCCTTGCGCCTTGATCTCGCGAAGACGCTCATCGTAGTCTCCTGGACGGGACGCGATATCGACGTGACTAAGCAATCCAGCATAAGCAGGGACCCACAGCCCTTCCCACATTGCGATGGAGGCATTTTCCCAGGCGGGTGCCGCCTCAGTCACGTCGGCGCCCAAGTCAGCCAACGTATCGGCCATACCACGAGCAATGCGCGCCACCTCTGGGTCGACGTGCACTCCTAAACCAAGGTCAGCTGACCATGCAACACGCAACCCCTTGATGTCCGGGAGTGCAGCATTGAAGTAGGACGATTCGACCCGATGTGCAGATGGGAAGGTCCCCGTGTGAGGGCCCGCCATAACGTCGAGCATCAAGGCGTTGTCCGCAACCGTGCGGGTGATCGGGCCATCGTATGACCAGTCGAGAAGGGGGGAGGGCGACGGTGTAACTCCGGTTGTCGGCTTGAGGCCCACGACGCCACACATTGCGGCGGGAATTCGTATTGAACCGCAGCCGTCCGAACCCTGCGCAAGTTGCCCCATGCCCGCTGCAACTGCAGCTGCGGCGCCGCCGCTCGATCCCCCTGCAGTGCGGCCATGCTTCCACGGGTTGTGAGTCACTCCGAACAGATGGTTGTCAGTGCCTCCGTAATAGCTCATCTCCGGCACGTTGGTTTTACCGAGGAAAAGCCCTCCTGCCTCCTTGAGGCGAGACACGACCACCGCGTCCTGTGACGCCCTATGATTCTTACGCGACAACAATCCACTAGTAGTCGGCAGGCCCGCGACATCGGTCATGTCTTTGATCGTGTACGGAACCCCATGAATGGGTCCTAAGGATCCACCCGTCTCCTGAAGGCTGTCAAGCCTGGTGGCGTCGGCTCGGATAGCATCCGGATCAAACGAAACGATCGCATTCAGCTTAGGATTCACGTTCGCGACATGTTCAATAAGGCTTTCAGCTATTTCCGGTACACTGAGCTCCTTACGGCGAATGAGGGACGCGAGTTCATAGGCAGGGGTCCAAGCGAGCCCATTGCTATTCAAGACACGCGCCAATCATAGGGGTTGCTCTCCCGCCTCGCTCGACTGAATTGCCATGTGACAGCGACCAATGGTCGAGGCGCCCGTCGTGTACACACCTGCCACTCGCCGGGGTGCTGCTGATCCTGAGGATGCCGTTATCGCCGATCGCCGGTACCGGTGAACGGACCATGCACCGAACCCATCAAGGGGTGAGGGTTCGTGCGATTCATCAGGTACCACTCCATGACACCTCGTCGGATGGCATCCTCATCG
>NZ_AUEP01000022.1 GCF_000426045.1 Marmoricola sp. URHB0036 | reverse complement strand
TCATCGATGACCACTCCCGGGTCGCCTATGTCGAGGCACGCAACGACGAGACAGGCGAGACCGCCGCGGAGGTCCTCCGCAACGCAGTGGCCTGGTTCGCCGAGCGCGGCGTCACCGTCCAACGGGTCTTGACCGATAACGGCGGCTGCTACCGATCATTCCTCTGGCGCGACACCTGCGCCCAACTCGACGTCACCCACAAGCGCACCCGGCCCTACCGACCACAGACCAACGGCAAGATCGAGCGGTTCCACCGCACCCTCGTCGAGGGCTGGGCTTTCAAGAAGTTCTACAACTCCGATTCCGCGCGCATGGCAGCCCTGCCAGCATGGATCCACGACTACAACCACCACCGGCCTCACTCAGCGGTCGGAAAGGCTGCACCCATCACCAGGTTGAACAACCTGGCTGGGCATCACAGCTAGGCGCCCTCCGCGCACCGGTCAGGAGGCGGCTTTCTTCACCAGCGCGACGATCTTCTTCTCCACAGCGGGGCTCCACTTCACCAGCGCGTACGACGCCGGCCACATGTCGCCGTCGTCGAGGTGGGCTGCGTCCTGGAAGCCGAGGGTCGAGTAGCGGTACTTGAACTTGCCCGCGTCCTGGAAGAAGACCACGACCTTGCCGTCCGCGTCGGCGTACGCCGGCATGCCGTACCAGGTGCGGGGGGCCAGGTCGGGCGCGGTCGAGGTGATGGCCACGTGCACCCGCTCGGCCAGCGCCCGGTCGTCCGGCGCCATCTCGGCGATCTTGTCGAGCACGTCCTGGAGGCCGTCGGCCTTCTTGGCGCCCTTCTTGCCCTCGGCGCGCAGCTCGGCGGCGCGCTCCTTCATGGCGGCTCGCTCTTCGGCGGTGAAGCCGCCCGGCTCCTTCTCTGCGTTCTTCGCGGGCAACCCCAAGCTCCTTTCGTCGACGGGCGTGCGGATCAGGACCCGCTCGAGGCCTCTTCGACCGTCAGCTCGGCGGTGGGTGCGACCTCGAGCCGTTCGTCGGGGATCGGCTGCCCGCTGCGCACGGAGAGGCCGAAGGTGCCGTCGGCCAGGCGCTGCTCGGCGCGCTCGACGGCGGCGAGCCGCTCGCGGAGGCTGGCCTCCACGGCGTTGTCGACTCCCTCGGACTCCAACGCGTCGGCCGTGTCGCCGGAGTCACCGAGGTCCTGTTCGGCCTCCCGGTCGTCCCCGCCGGACGAGCCGATGTGCCGGAGCATGTCCTCGACCTCGGCCCGTTCGGCCTCCAGCAACGTGCGTGCGCGCTCTGCGTCCATCCCGGCCCCTGTCATCGCGTTGGTTGCGACTCTACCTACGCCGAACGGGCGGCGATGTTCGAGGCTCAGGAGTCGAGGTCGTCGAGGATCTCCCGCAGCTCGACGAGCACCTGCTCCATCCGCGCGCCCTTGAGGATGTAGCCGTGGGCACCAAGGAGCCGGGCCTGGTGCTGGAGTCCGTACTTGGGGCCGAACGCCGACAGCATCACCACGACGGTCTCCGGGCACGCCTTGCGGATCAGGGGGAGCGCCTGGAGTCCGTCCATCACCGGCATCGCGATGTCGAGGAGCAGTACGTCGGGGTGGCACTGGAGGGCTGCAGCCAACCCCGCCTCCCCGTTCGCGGCCTCGCCGACCACCCGGAACTCGCCGTCGCGTTCCATGGCCATGCGTAGCAGGAGTCGCAGGTCCTCGCTGTCGTCGACAAGGACCAGGCTCTTGACCTGTGGCGGCGAGGTCTGGGCCGCGGTGGATTTCATCTGCTTCTGAGGTGAGGGAGGCGGGTACGGACTCCTGAATCTAGCCTCAGGCGCCAGGCCGCACCAGACAGTGCTGGATGAGCCGGGTGACGCGGTACGACGGTGCGGGGGGTGCCTCCGAGGTGGAGCCGGCACCGACTCTCCGGAGCGCCGCGGCCGTGTCCCTCACGAGCGAGTCGGGCGGCTGGTCGGCGAACCGGACTGCCATGGGGCCGACGAAGATGACGACGCCGTAGTCCTCGAGCTCGACCGGGGTGATCCCACGCGTGGTCGGCCACCGGTGGACGCATCGGTGCTCGAGGTCCGCGGAGGTCACGGCGTGCAGGTCCAGCTCGAAGCGGTCGCCGCAGCTGCCGTTGGTCGACGCCGTGCAGGTGGTGCCGTAACCGAGGAACAGGGTGTCACCGGGGTCGAGGGAGCTGTCCGACACGTCCAGGCCCTGGTCGTCCCCGTGGTCGATGCCGACGTCGTCGAGCGTCCAGCCGTGGAACTTCGGTCCGACGGAGTAGATCGGGACTTGGGAACCGGCCGCCACCTCGGCCAGCCGCTGGCCCGCCTCGGGGTCGCGCAGGGAGTCGTTGGCGGTGACGCCGAAGTAGGCCAGCAAGAGCACCATGCTGGCCGCGGCGCCGGTCGCGAACCAGCGACGGCGGCGACCACCGCTGACCCACAGCAGCACGAGCGGCACGACGACGATCACCAGCCAGAGACTGATGAACAGGACCTCGGAGTCGTTGCCTTCGGGGAAGTCCAGCACCACCGATACCAACAGCCAGGCGACCGACTCCACCGGCAGGATCACCAGGGCGCCGAGGACGAACATGAGCGTCGCGGTCAGCCGAGCCCGCGCCCGGCCCTCCTCGGGACTCGTCACGTTCTCGTGCTGATCGGACATGGTCGGCCTACATCAGTGCGTGCAGCATCGGGTTGTCGATGTCGGCCGCCAGCAGCACGGCCGCGGAGGCGTCGCCGGCGTTCCCGAGCGCCGCCGAGTGGAGCATCGCGCGCACGGTCAGCTCACGCATGCCGGTCCTCGAGGTGAGCTCGCGCATGGCGTCGGACCAGCTGCGGGTGTCGGGGTGCCCGTGGCGGAGCCCGAGCTCGCACAGGGCGTCGAGGATGTGTGCGTCGAGCCAGACGTAGGGGTCGGCGAGGCGGTTGGAGCGGGTGCGGGCGTCGAGCAGCGTCTCGAAGGCCAGGTCGGTCGCACCGGTCGCCTCCGCCACGAGGGCAAGCCCGCGCGCGGACATCCCCTCCCAGCACGGGTCACCCAGCTGGCAGGCGCGGGCAAAGGCCTGCTCCAGCGTCTCGCTCGCCCGTCCCGGGTCCTTCCTCGCGAGGTGCACCTCCCCGCGCAACGCCTGCGGCCACGGCAGGAAGGAGAGCCAGTGGTCGCCCTCGGCCAGCTCCACCGATCCAGCGAGGTGTACGTCGGCCCGGTCGAGGTCTCCGCGGATGAGGTCGATCCGACCCAGCATGGAGAGGGTGTACGCCGCGCGGCGTGCCTCGCCCACCTCACGGGAGAGCCGGAGTGCCTCGTCGAGCAGCTCGACGGCGCGCGGATAGTTGCCCAGGTCGCTGTGCACCGAGCCCAGGTAGGTGGTGGCCTTCGCCCGGACCGACGGCGAGTCCCCGGACAGGGCGAGGCTCTCGGTCAGCCACAGCTCGGCCCGGTCGTAGCGGGCGCGCAGGAAGTCCACGTAGCCCAGCTCGGCCCGAGCCTGCGCGGAGCTGATCGGGTCGTTGGCCTCGAGGGCGAGTCGATCGGCTTCGTGCAGGTGGGCCAGCCCTTCCTCGTCCAGCCCACGCAGGGAGTGGATCAGCGCCTCGGCCAGCACCTCGCGCGAGCGCACCCGCAGTCGTGTGCTGCGCCCGGCGTCGGAGAGTCGCACCGCGCTGCGCAGGGACGCGACGCCCGGCTCGATCGCGCCGGCCGCGATGGCCGCCGTACCCGCCTCGATGACCGCTTCGATGCTGGCCTCGGTCGGCACACCCACGCGCTCGAGCGGTCGTTCGCGCATCGCCACCTCGACGGCCTCACCCGGGGCGACACCGAGCTCGGTGTCGAGCAGCTCGGCCCAGGCGGCATACTGCGTTTCGGCGGCGGTGTCCTCGCCGGCCAACCGGTACAGCCTGATCAGCAGCGCCTGGTGGTTCTCGTCGAGCGGGCTCATCGCAGCGGCGCGCACGGCGAAGCCACGGGCACGGTCGAGTGCACCCCGGGCCAGCAGCCCCACGGCCGCTTCGTGCAGCACGCCCTCGGCCGCGGCCGCGACACGTCGTCGTTCGGAGAGCAGCCACGACTCGAAGGCCGGTGCGCCGCGCACCGCCACGCCGTCCAGCAGCTCGGCGTCGATGCCGACCACCTCGACGGCGTCGGCCCAGGAGGCGTGGATCAGCGTCGCGGCGTCCACGACCGTGCCTTCCGGCAGGCGCAGCACGACAGGGTCCCCGTCGAGGGAGGCGCCGTCGCCGAGGCAGCGCCGGATCTCGGCCAGGCTCCACCGCAACGCACGCAACGGGTCGTCGGCCTCGCCGAACAGCAGCCCCGCCAGCTGGCTCCTGGTCGGGGCTGCCTCGCTCAGCAACAGGTAGGCGAGCAGCGCCCAGCTCTTCCGGCTGCGCAGGCGGTACGTCGGCCCGTCCGGCCGTTCGATGCACGGTCGGCCGAGGAGCCGGATGCCCAACGCCATCAGGCCGTCCCCATCAGCTCAACCGGGCCGCGGTGGTGAGCAGGCGGGCGGGAGGGAAGTCCTCGCAGTACTGGTAGAGGTACGGCAGCCGAACGACTCCTCGCCTGCCGATGACGAACTCGGCCGTCGCGCGCCACGGGTCGTCCACGGGCGGACGACCTCGCTCACGTCGTCGGTCCTGGAACGCACGACCGACGTCGTGCTGGTGGCCCCAGAACTCCGCCGGGGCGCTGTGCAGGATCCGCTCGGGCGACCACTGTCCGACGCCGTACGCCCGGTAGGCCATGAGGTCAGGGTCGCACAGCACGGGGCATGGAAGCCCGTGCTCGAGGTGGTACGCCGCAGCCCGCTCCGGTTCGCCCTGCGCCACGATCACCGGACGCAGACCGACCGCCTGGTAGGCCTCGTAGTCCTGGCGGAGCTGTGTCGCCCGGGTGAAGCCGCAGCCGCAGCCGAAGTGGCGCCAGAACATCAGCAGCGCCGGTCCCTCGGACCAGAACTCCGACAACCTGCGTGCCGCCCCGGTGTGGTCGCGCAGTGCCAGGTCCGGCGCCGTCGCCCCTCGGGGCAGGCCCGACCCCTCGGGCTCGGTCGGGCCTGCCGTCCACGTGTCCAGCCACCTGCGCTCGGCGGCGGCTGACGTCTCCTCGATGGTGAGCATGCTCAGGAGTGCTCGCTCACGCTGTAGATCTCGTCGGCGACCAGTCCGTGCGCCTCGCGGTGCACGGTGTGCGCGGTCTCGGCGTCGGGGGCCTCGACGAGGCAGAAGATCTTGCCGGCCTCCTCGTCGACCCAGTAGCGCAGGTAGTCCACGCCGTAAGGCCCCTGCGTCGCGAGGTCGGCCTGGTGGGCCGCCGCGACGTCGGCCGCAGCGACTCCGCCTTCGAGGGTGTGGGTGTCCATGAACAGTGCCATCTGTGGTTCTCCTTGATCGTGGGCCGACGCGTGTTCGCCGACCCGGTGACCCCACCCAATGACGCCTGCGTTTGACCTCGCGTTTGACGAACAGCCGAGACTTGGGCGAGGCCCTGTTGGAGTCACGACACTCGTGCCACGCTCTCCTGGGGAGGCGCCGTGGATCAGACGGACGAGGTCGTGTGGATGGTGCGCGGCGCCTGGGTGTCGTTGTGCCTTCGCGCGATGTGCGAGCTCGGCATCGTGGACGTGCTCGATGAGCCGCGCGACCTTCAGGAGTTGGCTGAGCTCACCGCCTCGGACCAGGCCACGCTCGCCCGGTTGTTACGCGTGCTGGTCGACCTCGGCCTGTTGTCCGTCGAGGACGGAGGCTTTGCGGCGACGCCACGGGGAGAGGTGCTGCGAGTCGGGCATCCCAGCGGGGTCCGCAACCTGGCCCTGATGCAGACCGTGATGCCGAACCTCACGGCCTGGCAGCACTTGTCGGACGCCGTTCGACAGGGGAAGGCAGTGTTCGAGGACCTCCACGGCATGACGTCGTGGGACTGGTTGGCGGCCCATCCCGAGGACGAGGTGGTGTTCAACGCGGCGATGGCACGTCGAGGTGCCCTTCAGGTGGCTGCGATCCGCGCAGCGCACGATTTCTCAGGGGCGCGGTTGCTCGTCGACGTCGGCGGTGGTGAGGGAGCCATGCTGGTCGGCCTGCTCAGCGACGAGCCCGGGCTGCGAGGGATCGTCGCCGACCGTGCTCCGGTTGCGGCGGCGGCCACCACCGCATTGGCCGCGGCCGGGATGGGAGAACGCGCACACGGGGAACAGGCAGACTTCTTCACCGAGGTGCCGACAGGCGGTGACGTCTACCTGCTGTCCAACGTCCTCCACGACTGGGATGACGCCGCCGCGACGACGATCCTGCGCACGGTTCATGCAGCGATGCGGTCGGACGCACGCCTGCTGTTGGTCGAGAACGTGCTCGATGCGCCGGGACGGACGGCACCCCAACGGCGCGATCTCCACCTCGTCGACCTGCACATGCTCGTCATGTTCGGTGCCCGCGAGCGCACGAAGGCGGAGTACGACTCGCTGCTGGTCGAGGCCGGCTTCGCCCCCTCCAGGCTCAGCCCCTCGCCGAACATCTGGAACGTGCTCGCGTCGCAGCCGGTCTCGTGACCTCCTGTGGACCCTCGTGCCGCAGCGCGCAGGTCCTTTCGCACCGGATGGTCCCTACACCTCCACGTCTGGGTCGGGCAGCCCGTCGACGGTCTTGGTGTGGACCAGAAGCCCGCCCCGGGCACGATTCCTTGACCCGCGCCGGACCGGAGCGCAAGGTCGATTGACGGCGTCGAGCACCCCTGCGCCGTGACCGGGCACGTGGGCGACGGAGGTCCGAGATGATCGAGAACGGCGTTTTCGAGATGTTCGGCACCCAGGTGAGCACTGCGACGGCCGATGCGGTCGCGCTGCAGGAGTCCCTCGACTCCTCGATCGAAACAGCCGACGCCATCGACGCCCACCTCGGCAGGGGCGTCGTCCACCCACAGATCGACCAGCTCACCTCGTCCGCCAGCCAGCTCAGCCGAGCTCTCGGCTCGGCGTCGTCGCTGGACCAGGTCATGAGCCACGCCCGCCGGGCCCAGGACGACGTGGTCCAGGGAGCCCAGGCGCTCGGCAACAGGTTCCAGGAAGCCAAGGACAAGGCCGACAACCTCGTCACGCGGTTCGAGACGGCGGTGGACTCGTGGGGGAACGTGCACGACGTCAACAGCCTGGCGAAGGCAGTCGGTGACACCGCGAAGGCCGGATCGGCGCTCGGCGAAGCGCTGGTCGTCCTGGGCGCCGCGGTGTTGATCTGCGACCCACCCCTCGGCCTGGCGATCGGCGGCGCCGGCGTCGCGATCGAGGCGTTGTCGCGAGAGACCGAAGGTGTGGCCGCCAAGACCCAGGAGCTGATCCCGCCCGAGGAGGGGACCGAGGAGGGGACCGAGGACGGGACCGAGGACGGGACCGAGGACGGGACCGAGGACGGGACCGAGGACGG
>NZ_AUEP01000021.1 GCF_000426045.1 Marmoricola sp. URHB0036 | reverse complement strand
GCCGCCAACGACACCAGGTGGGCCTCGGCCTGTGCGCGTTGCTCGCCCGAGACCGCGAACTCACCCGAGCTCGGCAGCCGGTCCAGGGCGGTGGTGATGGCGCGTGCCTGAGCGAGGTTCACGATCCCGGCATCCATGCCCGCCGAGAGCACCGGGTAGCCCTCCACCGTCCCAGCCAGCTTCAGGTCCGATCGCGCGCTGATCCTGGTCTGACGGGTCTCGATGGCCACCCAGTCCGCCGCCGAGGGCGCACCACGCTCACTTCCGGCACCGGAGCGGTCGGCCTCGGCCAGCACCCGCAACCGCAACGCAGCGAGCTGTGCTTCGGCTCGCGCGAGCTCACGCAGGGAGTCACGTTGCTCGGCCGGGGTCATCGACCACACCGGAGAAGCCGCGACCTCGTCGAGTCGCCCGGTGAGCTGGCGGGCGAACCGCAGCACCGGATGCCCGGTGCGGATCGGCTCAGAACTCGAACCACAAGTCGGATCGGAACTCATGCGCCCACGCTCGCTGTCAGGCACACCTGGGAGTGTGCGTCCGGCGGGGCTGCCTCTACGGAAGAGTGTAGACGAACACATGTTCGAATACAAGAGACATGCGTCTACGGTTTCGAGATCTGAGATCCCAGAGGTGACCTCAGGGCGTCCGAGTGGGGCGGACCGAGTGGAGCGCCTCGTCGAACGCGTCGGAGATCGCTCGATGACGGGCGACCTCCTCCCGATAGAGGACCAGCGTCGCGTCAAGTGAGCGCTCCTGCTCCCCGGCGTCCAAGGAGGAGGCCCGCGCGGCGGCCATCCGGTCCGAGAGCTCGGCTGGGAGGCGATGGACCTCCCGCGCGTGCACCTGGTTGAGCCCCTCGCGGAGGCAGGCGAGGGCCAGCACCTGGTTGCGGAGCTCCGTCAGCATCAGGTCTGCCTGCCACGAACGACTGCGAGCGATGGCGGAGCGAGCGTGCAGGGCGTAGAGCCACCCCAGCTTGATGAGTGCTCCTGGCTCCGGAGCCGGTCGCACTGCAGGCGTCCCCACATGGCCGAACACGGAGCGGACGGGCTCACCGGTCGACCTCAGCTCCCTGTCACCCCAGAACGAGAGGTCGACCTGCAGCGAGTCGCTGAGCAGGATGACCCGGTACACCGCGCCAGCGGCGTGCACGGTCATGGAGTCCGCGATGACCCGGAGCGTGCCCAGCCACGCGGTCCACTCGTCCGCGGCCTCGTGCAGGTCGAGTCCTGGAGCGAGCTGCAGCGCGATGTCGATGTCGGACCAGGCGTCTTCTTGTCCCCGCGCCGCCGAGCCCAGCAGTGCGCAGGCAGTCACCCCGTGGTCGTCCTCGGCACGGTCGATGATCTGCTGACGCAGGGCAATGCGCTCGTCGACGCTGAACATGGCCCAAGGCTCCCATGGGTCCCTAGGTGGCGGCGTTGTCGACCGCTCGCTGCTCGGCCCCCCTAGGGTCGTGGCCATGCCACGCCTGATCCACCTCAACGGTCCCTCGCGCGTCGGGAAGTCGACGCTGGCGCGCCGGTTCGCCGACGAGCACCCGGGGACGTTGGCCCTCGACCCCGACGTGCTCGCGGGACTGGTGGGCGGGTGGCAGGCGGACTTCTCCGGGGCCTACGCGGTCGCGCGTGGGCACGGGCAGGCGCTGGCGACGAGGCATCTGCGCGAGGGGTACGACGTGATCGTTCCGCAGCTCGTCACCAGCCACGACCGCGTGCCGGGGTTCGAGGAGGCGGCACGTGCAGCGGATGCGGACTACGTCGAGGTGGCCCTGCTGGTCGACGACGAGGAACACGTCCGCCGCCTGCACGACAAGCAGCCGTCCACCGCGGTCGAGGCCAGGATCCAGTCACTGCTGGAGGACCCTGCGAGCGACCTGGTCGACCGGATCAGGCAGCACCTGTCCGAGTACCTCGCCGACCGTCCGCAGACGATCCGGCTCGACACGACGGGACTGGACGAGGAGGCGTCGTACGCGCGCCTCCTGGACGTGCTCGCGGCCTAGAGCTGGTCCCAGGCCCGCGTGAGTACGTCGCGCAGGATCGACTCCATCTGGTCGAAGACGGCCTGGTCGGCGACGAGCGGGGGAGCGAGCTGGACCACCGGGTCGCCACGGTCGTCAGCACGGCAGTAGAGGCCGGCCTCGAACAGCGCTCCGGAGAGGAAGCCGCGCAGCAGCCGCTCGGACTCGGCGTCGTCGAAGGTCGTCTTGGTCGCCTTGTCCTTGACCAGCTCGATCCCGTAGAAGTACCCGTCGCCGCGGACGTCGCCGACGATCGGCAGGTCGTTCAGCTTGTTCAAGGTCGCGCGGAAGTCGTCCTCGGTCGCGAGCACGTGCTCGTTGAGCTGCTCGCGCTCGAAGATGTCGAGGTTGGCCATCGCGACCGCGGTCGAGACCGGGTGGCCGCCGAAGGTGTAGCCGTGCGCGAAGGAGGCATCGCCCTTGGAGAACGGCTCGAAGAGGCGGTCGGTGGCGATCATCGCGCCGAGCGGGGAGTACCCCGAGGTCAGACCCTTGGCGCAGGTGATGATGTCGGGCTGGTAGCCGTAGCGCTCGGCGGCGAACATGTGGCCGAGACGGCCGAAGGCGCAGATGACCTCGTCGGAGACCAGCAGGACGTCGTACTCGTCGCAGATCTCGCGGACGCGCTCGAAGTAGCCGGCGGGCGGCGGGAAGCAGCCGCCGGAGTTCTGCACCGGCTCGAGGAACACCGCCGCCACCGTGTCGGGACCCTCGAACTCGATGGCCTCGGCGATCCGGTTGGCGGCCCACTGGCCGAAGGCGTACTCGTCGTCGGGACCGAGGTAGGAGGTCTCGGCGGCCCGGTAGAAGTTGGTGTTGGGCACCCGGAAGGTCGAGGGCACCAGCGGCTCGAACGGCGCCTTCATCCCGGGCAGGCCGGTGATGGAGAGGGCGCCCTGCGGCGTGCCGTGGTAAGCGATGGCGCGACTGATCACCTTGTGCTTGGTCGGCTTGCCGGTCATCTTGAAGAACTGCTTGGCCAGCTTCCAGGCCGTCTCGACGGCCTCGCCGCCGCCGGTCGTGAAGAAGACGCGGTTGAGGTCGCCCGGGGCGTAGCCCGCGACGCGCTCGGCCAGGTCGATGGCACCGGGGTGGGCGTAGGACCAGAGCGGGAAGAAGGCCAGCTCGGCGGCCTGCTTGGCCGCGGCCTCGGCGAGCTCGGTGCGACCGTGCCCCGCCTGGACGACGAACAGGCCGGCCAGCCCGTCGATGTACTTGTTGCCGTTGGCGTCCCAGATGTGCACGCCGTCACCACGCACGATCGTCGGCACCTGGTGGGTGTCGTAGGTCGAGTGGCGCGTGAAGTGCATCCAGAGATGGTCCTTGGCGGCCTGCTGACGACCTTCTTCGGACTGGGGATTGGTCATGATTTGTGCACCTCGGTGTTCTCGGCTCCCTGAAGGCCCCCAGTCTGCCTGCCCGAACGTGGACTAGCAAACGATTCACGGGTCATCCGCGTGTTCACCGATGGATTCGTTGGTAAAAGGGCCTCAGACCTACCGATTCCGTTGTCACATCGCTACGCTCACCCCCATGGCCGACACCACCTTCCGCAATGTCGTCAACGGCGAGCTCGTCGATGCCGCCTCGGGGGAGAGGTACGACGTGCTCGACCCCACGACGGGGGAGGTCTACGCGACCGCGCCGATGTCGGGCCAGGAGGACCTCGACCGCGCCTACGGTGCCGCCGAGAAGGCGTTCGAGCAGTGGGGCCGGATGACCCCCCGCGACCGCGCCGGCGCGTTGCTCAAGATCGCCGAGGCCGTCGATGATCGGGTGGAGGAGATCAACGCGGTCGAGTGCAAGGACACCGGCAAGCCGCTCGGCCTGACGATGTCGGAGGAGATGCCCTACGCCTCCGACCACTTCCGCTTCTTCGCCGGCGCCAGCCGGGTGCTCGAAGGCCGCTCGGCCGGTGAGTACATGGACGACCACACCTCGTTCGTACGCCGCGAGCCGATCGGGGTCGTCGGACAGGTGACGCCCTGGAACTACCCGTTGCTGATGATGATCTGGAAGGTCGCTCCGGCGCTCGCGGCGGGCAACACCGTCGTGCTCAAGCCCAGCGACACGACCCCGGCGTCGACGACGCTGTTCGCCGAGCTGTGCCAGGAGTTCCTGCCGCCCGGCGTCTTCAACGTGGTGTGTGGCGACCGCGACACCGGTCGCGCCCTGGTGGAGCACCCGGTCCCGCAGATGGTCGCGATCACCGGGTCGGTCCGCGCCGGCATGGAGGTGGCGAAGTCAGCGGCCTCGGACCTGAAGAAGGTGCACCTCGAGCTGGGCGGCAAGGCTCCCGTCATCGTCTTCGACGACGCCGACATCGAGAAGGCGGCGCAGGGCATCGCCGAGGCCGGCTACTTCAACGCCGGCCAGGACTGCACAGCCGCGACTCGCGTGCTCGCCGGACCAGGGGTGCACGGCGACTTCGTGGCCGCCCTGACGGCGGCGGCCAAGGACATCAAGACCGGCATGCCCGACGACGAGGAGGTCCTCTACGGACCCCTCAACAGCAGCGACCAGCTCTCCCGGGTGAGTGGCATGGTCGAGCGCCTGCCCGACCACGCGAAGCTGGAGACCGGAGGCACCCGCCAGGGTGACCGCGGCTACTTCTACACGCCGACGGTGCTGTCCGGGCTCCAGCAGGACGACGAGCAGATCCAGAACGAGATCTTCGGACCGGTCATCACCGTGCAGAAGTTCAGCGACGAGGCCGAGGCGCTGCGCTGGGCCAACGGCGTGCAGTACGGCCTGGCCTCCAGCGTCTGGACCAAGGACCACGGCCGGGCGATGCGGATGTCGCGCTCGCTCGACTTCGGCGCGGTCTGGATCAACACCCACATCCCGTTCGTCTCGGAGATGCCGCACGGCGGCTTCAAGCACTCCGGCTACGGAAAGGACCTCTCGATGTACGGCCTGGAGGACTACACCCGCATCAAGCACGTGATGTCGTACATCGGTGAGTGAGCAGGCCATGAGGATCCTTTTGGTCGGGTCCGGCGGCGTCGGCTCGGCGTTCACGGCCATCGCCGCACGGCGCGACTTCTTCGAGCTGTGCGTGGTCTCGGACTATGACGAAGCACGGTCACGTCGAGCGGTCGACGCGCTGGGGGACGACCGGTTCGTGGCGGGTCAGGTGGACGCGTCGGACGGCGACTCGGTCGAGTCGCTCGTCCGCGAACACGGGATCACCCACGTCATGAACGCCGTCGACCCACGTTTCGTGATGCCGATCTTCAACGGTGCGTACGCCGGCGGTGCCGACTACCTCGACATGGCGATGAGCCTGTCGCACCCCCACCACGAGCGCCCCTACTCGCAGGTCGGCATCAAGCTCGGCGACGAGCAGTTCGCGGTCGCCGACATGTGGGAGCGCGAGGGGCGACTGGCCCTGGTCGGGATCGGTGTCGAGCCCGGGCTCTCCGACGTGTTCGCGCGCTACGCCGCCGACCACCTGTTCTCCGAGATCGACGAGCTCGGCACGCGTGACGGGGCCAACCTCGAGGTCGCGGGTTACGAGTTCGCGCCGTCCTTCTCGATCTGGACCACCATCGAGGAGTGCCTGAACCCGCCGGTGATCTGGGAGCAGGACCGTGGCTGGTTCACCACCCCGCCGTTCAGCGAGCCGGAGACCTTCGAGTTCCCCGAGGGCATCGGACCGGTCGAGTGCGTCAACGTCGAGCACGAGGAAGTGCTGTTGATGCCGCGCTGGGTCGACTGCAAGCGGGCGACGTTCAAGTACGGCCTGGGCAACGAGTTCATCGACGTGCTCAAGGTCCTGCACAAGATCGGGCTCGACAAGACCGACAAGGTGAAGGTCGGCGGGGTGGAGGTGAGCCCGCGCGACGTGGTGGCCGCGTGCCTGCCCGACCCGGCCACCCTCGGCGACAAGATGACCGGCAAGACGTGCGCCGGGCTCTACGTCACCGGCAAGGACAAGGACGGCCAGCCGCGAGCGACGTACCTCTACCACGTGGTCGACAACGAGTGGGCGATGCAGGAGTACGGCCACCAGTGCGTGGTCTGGCAGACCGCGGTCAATCCGGTGGTCGCGCTCGAGCTGCTCGCCACCGGTGTCTGGCACGGCGCCGGCGTGCTCGGTCCGGAGGCGTTCGACGCGGTGCCGTTCCTCGACCTGCTCACCGCCTACGGCAGTCCCTGGGGCCAGCGGGAGGACGCGATCTCATGATCATCGCCGGCACCCGACCCGCGGGGTTCGCCGAGCGGCGCGACCGCGCGCGACGTGCCGCTGCGGCTGTCGTGGAGGCCGACGACGAGGCCCGGCACTCGGGGGAGTCGGGGGACCTGCAAGCGAACGAGCCGGTGAAGTCGGCCGTCGAGATCGCTCCACGCCCGCCGTCCGACTAGCCGGCGGACAGGATCAGGTACCCGCGACCGGGGTACCGGTGGTGCGACGTCTCCTCGATGAAACTAGTGTGGTTTGGTGCACATATCCCATATCGTGCCGTGGCTCGTCGTACCGCTGCTCGCCACCGCGTCGTTGCTCGGGCTCTCGGGTCCTGCCCACGCCGCTGACGGAGACCCGGTCGTCCGGGTCGGGACCGAGGGCACCTACCCGCCCTTCACCTACGTCGACCCGCGCTCGCAGCAGCTCACCGGGTTCGACGTCGAGGTCATCAAGGCAGTCGCCAAGAAGGCCGGCTGGCAGCTGAAGTTCGTGCAGAGCCCGTTCGACGCCATCTTCCCCGCGCTCGACGCCCACCGGATCGACGTGATCGCCAACCAGATCACCATCAACCCGGAGCGCGAGGCTCGCTACCTCTTCACCCAGCCCTACACCTACTCCCACGGCGTCATCGTCACCTCCGCCGACAACGACGACATCAAGACGCTCGCCGACCTCAAGGGCAGGACCGCGGGAGAGTCGGAGACCAGCAACTGGGCGCAGGTCGCCCGCGACGCCGGCGCCAAGGTCAAGTCGGTCGACCAGTTCGCGCAGGCGGCCGCGCTGCTCGTCCAGGGTCGGGTCGACGCCGTCGTCAACGACAACATCGCCGTGCTCGACTACCTCGCCTCGACCGGCTCGACGAAGATCAAGATCCGGAGGGACGTCGAAGGGGAGGTCAGCAAGCAGGCGCTCGCCTTCCGCAAGAGCGACAAGGCCCTGCGCGACCAGGCCGAGAAGGCACTCGCGGAGCTCCGCGCGGACGGCACGTTGCGCAAGATCTCGGAGAAGTACTTCTCCGCCGACGTGACAGTGCCCAACTCGGGGAAGGTCAAGGTCAAGGGTTCGGACACGCGCAACACCGCTGAGGTCGTCCGGGACTCTGCGTGGCCGATGCTGCGGGGCGTCATCGTGGGCACCATCCCGCTGACCGTGATCAGCTTCCTGGTCGGCATGGTCATCGCCCTGGCCGCAGCCCTGGCGCGGATGTCGGCCAACCCCCTGCTGCGTCTGCCGTCCCGCTTCTACATCTCGGTCATCCGGGGGACGCCCCTGCTGGTGCAGCTGTTCATCGTCTTCTACGGGCTCCCGGAGATCGGCCTGAAGATCCCCAGCTATCCGGCGGCGATCATCGCGCTGAGCCTCAACGTGGGCGGGTACGCCGCGGAGATCATCCGTGCTTCGATCCTGTCGGTCCCGCGCGGGCAGTACGAGGCGGCCACCACGATCGGCATGGACTACGCCCAGAGCATGCGGCGGATCATCCTGCCGCAGGCCGCGCGGATCGCCGTACCACCGCTGTCCAACACGCTGCTCTCGCTGGTGAAGGACACCTCGCTGGCCTCCGTCGTACTCGTGCCCGAGCTGCTGCGCAAGGCGACGGACGCCGCGTCGTCGAGCACGGAGTTCCTGCCGGTGTACGCCTTCGCCGCCCTCTACTACTGGATCATCTGCTGGTTGATCTCGCTAGCCCAGAACAGGGTGGAAGCACGCTTGGAGAGGTTCGCGGTATGACCGCCACGACGTCGTCACTGATCGAGGTCCGCGGCCTGCACAAGGCCTTCGGTGACCAGGAGGTGCTGAAGGGGATCGACTTCACCGCCGAGGAGGGTACGGCGACCGCGCTGCTCGGGCCCTCGGGATCGGGCAAGACGACGGTGCTGCGCTCGCTCAACGTGCTCGAGACTCCCGACGCCGGGGCGGTGCGGATCGCCGACGCGTCGATCGACTTCGACCACCTGCCGGACGACAAGTCGGCGCGCCGTCGCGAGATCAAGGCACTGCGCGCCCGCAGCGGCATGGTGTTCCAGTCGCACAACCTGTTCCCGCACATGACGGTGCTGCAGAACCTCGTCGAGGGTCCGGTGCTCGTGCAGGGACGCGCGGCCGACGAGGCCGAGGTCGACGCGCGCCGACTGCTCGAGCAGGTCGGCCTGGCGGGTCGCGAGAGCGCCTACCCGGCGCAGCTCTCCGGTGGCCAGCAGCAGCGGGTCGGGATCGCGCGAGCGCTGGCCCTCAAGCCACAGGTGGTGCTGCTCGACGAGCCGACCTCGGCCCTGGACCCCGAGCTGGTGGGCGAGGTGCTGTCGGTGATCCGCGACCTGGCCCAGCAGGGCTGGACGCTGGTGATCGTCACCCACGAGATCCGCTTCGCGGGCGACGTCGCCGACCAGGTGCTGTTCCTCGACGACGGCGTCGTGGCCGAGCGCGGAGGAGCCGAGGTGCTCACCGATCCGCAGCAGGAACGCACCAAGCAGTTCCTGCGGCGCGTGCTCGAAGCACGCTGAGACTGTTCTTGCCGGCGTGGCAGTTTGGCCGGGCGCCCGGCCAAGTTGTCACTGGAGGGGTGATGTTTCACCCCTCCACTCGCAGTTTGGCCGGGCGCCCGGCCAGACCGCAGCACGCGCGAGCCCCTCACACCAGCCCGAGCGTGGCCTCCTCGAGGACACCGAGGGCCTCGTCGAGCAGGTGCTCGGGCATCACCAGCGGCGGCAGGAAGCGCAGCACGTTGCCGTAGGTGCCGCAGGTCAGGGTCAGCACACCCTGCTGGTGGCAGGCGGCGCTGATCTTGCCGGCCAACGCTGAGTCCGGCTTGGTGGTGCCGGGCTCGACCAGCTCGATGGCCATCATGGCGCCCCGACCGCGGACGTCGCCGATGGCGGGCACCTTCTCGGCGAGGGCGCGCAGCCGGTCGGTCATGGTCTGCTCGATGCGGCGAGCGGCGGCGCTCAGGTCGAGCTCCTTCATCGTGGCCATCGCACCGAGGGCCGCGGCGCAGGCGACCGGGTTGCCGCCGTACGTCCCGCCTAGGCCACCGCCGTGCACGGAGTCCATCATCTCGGCGCGGCCGACGACGCCGGCCAGCGGGAGGCCGCCCGCCATGCCCTTGGCCACCGTGACGAGGTCGGGTACGACGCCCTCGTGCTCGCTCGCGAACCACGCGCCGGTGCGGCACATCCCGGACTGGATCTCGTCGGCCACGAAGACGACGTCGTTGGCGCTGCACCAGTCGGCGATGGCGGGCAGGAAGCCCTCGGCCGGCACGATGAAGCCGCCCTCGCCCTGGACCGGCTCGATCACCACACACGCGAGGTTCGGGGCGCCGACCTGCTTCTCCAGCACGTCGATGGCGCGGGCAGCCGCATCGGCTCCGCTGAGGCCGTCGCGGAACGGGTAGGACATCGGCGCCCGGTAGACCTCGCCGGCGAACGGCCCGAAGCCGTTCTTGTAGGGCATGTTCTTGGCCGTCATCGCCATCGTCAGGTTGGTGCGGCCGTGGTAGGCGTGGTCGAAGACCGCGACCGCGTCCTTCCCGGTGTGCACGCGGGCGATCTTCACGGCGTTCTCGACCGCCTCGGCGCCGGAGTTGCACAGCGCGGTCTTCTTGGCGAAGTCGCCGGGGGTGAGCGCGGCGAGCTGCTCGCAGACCTCCACGTAGCCCTCGTACGGCGCCACCATGAAGCACGTGTGGGTGTACGCCGCGACCTGCTCGGTCACCCGTCGTACGACCTCGGGGGCGCTGTTGCCCACGCTGGTCACGGCGATCCCGCTGGCCAGGTCGATCAGCGAGTTGCCGTCGACGTCGACGACGACCCCGCCACCGGCCGCTGCGACGTACACCGGGAGCACGCTGCCGACGCCGGAGGCGACCGCAGCGGTACGACGGGCGTGCAGCTCCTGGGACTTCGGCCCGGGGATCTCGGTCACGACCTTCCGCTCCTGGGGGAGGTCGGGTCCGCCAACGGTCTTTTCAGTGGTCATGAGCGTCTCCGGCGACGGTATCGGTGGTCTGGATGGGGGAGCTCGGCCAGTATCCGTCGCCCGTGGCCGGGACAGCAAGTCGGGTCAGAGCAGCGGGCGGAGCGGCTTCAGGATCATCTCGGTGAAGCGGCTGTAGACGTCGCGCGCCTCCCACTCGGCGATGGTGAGCTCGAGGGCGTTGGTCAGGTCGGTCTCGAAGATGCGCTCCATCTCCTCGGCCAGGGACGCATCGATGATCTCGACGTTGATCTCGTAGTTGCCGCTCATGCTCAACCGGTCGACGTTGGCGGTGCCGATCGTGGTCCAGTTGCCGTCGATGGTCGCCGTCTTGGCGTGCACCATCGCGTCGCGGAAGCGGTGGATGGAGACGCCGGCGTCGAGCATCCGGCGGAAGTAGCCGCGCGAGATCCAGTCGGCCACGATGTGGTTCGACTTCGCCGGCAGCAGCAGCGCCACGTCGACCCCGCGGCGGGCCGCCTCCACCAGCGCGTCGACGAAGCCCTCGTCGGGGATGAAGTAGGCGTGGGTCATCCAGATGTTGCGCTGGGCCCGGTTGATCGCCTCGATGTACATCGACCGGATCGGGAACATCCACAGCCGCGGCACGTTGCGGTGCACCCGGATCCGCGGCTCCCAGGTGGACGCGGTGGTCATCAGCATGGGCGGCTCGCTGCGACGGAACCGCTTGTCGCGGTGGAGGTTCCAGAAGTCGGCGAAGCTGCGTGCGAGGTCCCACACGCCCGGTCCGGTGATCCGGCAGTGGGTGTCGCGCCACTCCGTCGCGTACGGCGCACCGATGTTGTAGCCGCCGACGAACCCGACGGTGTCGTCGACGACGAGGATCTTGCGGTGGTCGCGTCCGTAGCGACGCAGGTCGAAGAACCGCCACCCGGCCGAGTAGACGGGGAAGGCGAGCACCTTCACGTTGGCCGGGAAGCGCTTGAACGGCGGCCGCACCACGATGTTGGCGAACTGGTCGTAGATGACCCGCACCTCGACGCCCCGGTCCGCCGCGTCGATGAGCGCCTTCTTGAAGCGCTGGCCGACGGCGTCGCCCTTCCAGATGTAGGTCTCGAGCAGGACCTGCTTCTTGGCCCCCTCGATGGCGGTGAGCATGTCGTCGTACAGGTCCTGGCCGAAGGTGTAGGTCGTGACCGCGCCGTCGCCGACCTTCGTCTCCTGCGCCGTACGCGTCGGGAACGGCTTGGGACGCTTGCCGCGGCGCCGGTAGGAGTCGACCAGGCTCATCGCGACCGCCACCATCAGCGGGATCCCGAACACCACGAACAGCGCCCGCTTGACCACCATCGCCACCGGGTGGGAGTAGTTGATCAGCGGGTGCCGGGGAGTCACGCGGCCATCCAACCAGAACGACGTCGGCCGGCACCCGATGCTGTGGGTCCGGGCGAGCGCGGCTCGTGTCACCTCGGAGTCGTTCTCAGCGGCGTACGGCGGCTGTTCTGTCCTTTGTCATTGCGGACAGTTCTGTCTTGGGTTGGTCCGGACACTCGAGCGGTTGTGAGCGCATGGTGCGTTCATGGCAGACAGGGTGGTTCCGGTGGACGTTCGGGCTGTCGTGGTGGCCTGGCCTGAAGATGCTCCTCGGGGGGCGGTGACGAGGTTCTGTCGGGAGGTGGGGATCTCCCGGTCACGCTTCTATGAGATCAAGGCGCTGGCGAGGCGGGCCGGTGCCGAGGAGGCGATGGTTCAACGTCAGCGTTCGGTGGCTCGTTCGCCGTTGGCGATTCCCATCGAGGTCGAGGAGCTCGCGGTCCGGCTCCGCAAGGAGCTGGCGGACGCGGGTTGGGACCACGGGCCGATTAGCGTGCGGTATCGGCTCCAGCAGATGGGTATCGCAGCGCCCGCGGCCTCGACGCTGGCGCGGGTTTTTGCCCGCCGGGGAATGGTGGTTCCTCAGCCGCAGAAGCGGCCCCGGTCCAGCTATCGAAGGTTCGAGGCCCCGCTGGCGCATGTGTGCTGGCAGCTGGACACCTTCCAGTGGCCACTGGCCGATGCGGTGGGGTCGATCGCCAACGTCTACCAGCTCCTCGACGACAAGTCGCGGTTCATCGTCGCCAGCCATGTCGAGATCGGCGAGACCACCAGTGGCGCACTCACCGTTCTGGGCAAAGGCATCGCAGCGTTCCAGGTGCCACACCGGCTGCTCAGCGACAACGGCACCGCGTTCAACCAGACCCGGATGGGTCGACGCTCCCAGTTGGTCGAACACCTCCAAGCGCTGGGATGCAGAGCGATCACGGGCAAGCCTGGACACCCCCAGACCCAGGGCAAGGACGAACGGGTCCATGCCACCACCCAACGCTGGCTGCGAGCCCAGCCAGGAGCGCAAAGCATCAGCGAGCTGCGCGCCCAGATCGACTACTTCGACCATGCCTACAACCACGAACGGCCCCATCAGGCACTCGCAATGCGCACCCCTGCCCAGGCACTCAGCGACGGGCCTACAGCGTTGGAGCCGATCCCACCATTGCCGCCCGCGACACCCAGATCGATGCCGGTCAGCGCGAAGACCTACAAGACCGACTTCGCCGGCCGCGTCCACTTCCACCGCATCTCAGTCAACCTCAGCCGCAAGCACGCCCGGACCAAGGTCACCGTCGTCCGAAACGGCGACACCGTCAGCATCTTCGACCCCCACGGCACCCTGATCCGAAGCCAGCACCTCACCCCCGGAAAGCACTACTACGGAGTCCTGGGGGACCAAGCCCCTCGACCCAACCCGAGCGAAGTGTCCACACTGACCTGAGACACCAACACTGTCCGGACGAACCCGAGACATCACA
>NZ_AUEP01000020.1 GCF_000426045.1 Marmoricola sp. URHB0036 | reverse complement strand
CCGCGCGTGTCCGGGGCTCGGTGGCGCTTTCCACTGTTGGCGCGCCTGGCTGGTGGGCAGTCCAGAATCGCCGCCACCGGATGTGGCGTGCAGTCTGCTCGGCGGAGCACTCGGTCGCCGTCGCACGTCGCTCCGATGTCGCGGTAGGTGACCTGCCTGCGCTGGCAACCCAGCTAAGGACGGCGGCCAGTAGAGCCGACGCGGTTCTCTGTGTGAGTGCCCGTTCCGGATCGCTGCGCGAGGAGGACCACGCGGACTGCGAACGGATCGAGGCAGCCGCCGCCGGCATCCATTCCGCCGCCCTGTCCTCGTTGAGGTCTGTCTCCCGCGGAGAGGCTGACCCCGTCGTGTCCGCCGTTCAGATCGAAGTCGCCGCCCTGGCCGCTGGAGTCAAGTCCGCCTACCGTTGAGGTGCCGTCTCAGTAACTCAGCGTTGCTGCGCGAGCTCCACTCGGGTCGACGGACCGGGCCGCAGCGGTAGAAGGCGCGTCCTTTCGCCGCCTGTCGGCGTCGTCACAAGCCCCTCCAGCCGATGAGCAAGTCACGTCGTCCACCAATTGACGTCGCCATAGGAAGCGCGTGGGACGTCCGCGCTGATCCTCACCGAGAAGGCGTACAGCCGTGAACCGGGCTAGTGCTCGAATCTCGCAGCGAGAGCTTTGAGCCATCCTGTTGTGTCTCGGTGCACCTCATTCTTGCGGGCAACGCCGTACTCGCGGCGCACACCTGCGCTGAGTCGGCTGCGCAACCGCCGACCATCGCCGCTCCCGACTCTTGGTCGGAGCCGGGCCAGCGCCACCAGTCCTGCTCCGCCGAGCCTCACCCGGCGAGCACGACAAGGAGGACAGCCACGATGGCAGCACGTTGCATGGGGATGGGACGCGCACGGGTCTCCGACGGTCCCGGCGGGCCACGGTAGACCTCGCGCGCGCCTCTCTTCTCATCCCACGGGGCGCGGTGCGGGCCCCCACTCGTCGTCGGGGAGCCGCAGGATCGCCACGGACAGTGCGGCGAACCCGACAGCGTTGAGCCCCCACCCGAACAGGTCCAGCGAGTGACTCGGCACGATGACAGCGGCCACGAAATGGATCGGCTGGGCGATGATCGTCACGACGGCCGCCCAGGTCGGCACCACGCGTCCTCGCAGCATCGCTACCCCGAGCAGGATGGTGCCGAACACGTGACCGAGCACGAACAGGCCTGCCGCAACTGCAGCTGCGGGGTGCACGCTCTCGTACATCGAGGTCAGCACACCGGCGGGAAGGTGATTGCGTACGCCGAAGAGCAGGTAGGCGTCACCGACCGCCAGCCACGCGAGCGAGAGGTAGCCGAGCACCATCAGTACCGTGGCCACGGCTGCCAGTCTCGGTGCCGCGCGGCCGACGACCCGTCCCGCGAAGATGACACCGGGGACAAGCGCCAGGCAGGCGAGGAAGCCCAGCCAGACGACCGCGTTTTGCGCGGCTTGGTGCGTCGTGATCAGCCGTACGGCGTCCTGGCTGTCGTCGGCCGTCGTGTAGGGCAGCACGAACCGGAGCAGCGCAACTGCCAGAGGACCGATCGGCAGGATGATCGCGGCGAGAACCCTGCTCGCGTGACGCAGGTCCGCACGGGAAGCCGACGTCCGATCGACCACGGCGGTCATGCCGGCACCACCTGACGCTCGCGTGCGCCGACGACCAGCGCGACACCCACGACGGTGAGCAGGATCAGTACGGCGGCCAGTCCGCGGATGGCGGACGGGACATCCGGGGCGAAGAACGCCGGGACGGCCGTCACGGCCGACAGCAGGCGCAGGCCGGCGAGCGGCAGCACGGCACGCGTCGTACCTCGCCAGGCGAGTGCGACACACACAAGGCTGGCCAGCCCCAGCGCAGACCCGACCAGCGCGATCGACATGGGCGGGTTGTCGCCATCGGTGAGAAGTGGGCCGGCCACGTCGAGGAGCGAGAGCACTCCCAGGATCACCAGCCCGGAACGGTAGGAGCGGGACATGAGTACCTCCGAAAGGTCAGACCCGGCACGTCCGGGGCTTGTCCCGACGATCGCGCCCCCGGCATTCCCGAGGGCAGGGTCGGGGGCCACGCCCCGTCAGGAAGATTTCTGTGACATCGGGATCGCGATCCCGGGTGGTCGGGAATGCCGGCGCGCGAGAATGGCGCACATGGAACCCGCGGATCCCTCCGACACCCGGTGGTGGCGCTTCGGTGCGCTCACCGTCGGTGGCTTCGCACTGGTCGAGGTGCTGGCCGCGGTCGCCTTGGTTCCCACCTCCGGGTTCACCTGGTCGCGGGCGCTCAACTCGTTCCTGGCCACCAACGGGCTCATGGGGGTCGCCTTCGCCAGCAGCGGTCTGATGATCGCGTGGTACCGGCCCAGGCATCCGCTCAGCTGGCTCCTCGTCGCCGCCGGGCTCTGCTTTGCCACCAGCGCCCTGATGGCGCCGGTGGCAGAGATGCTGCACGACAACGGAGGGCCGCAGCGACTGCTCCGTCTCGTAGTGACGGTCTTCATGTTCGCGTGGCCGTGGTCCATCGCGCTGTTCCTGCCGATGGCCTTACTGCTGTTTCCTGACGGCCACCTGCCGAGTCCTCGATGGAGGTACGCCGCTTGGGCGATCGTCGTGACGGCGCCGCTGTTCGTCGTTGAGATGGTCACCGGCACCGAGCCGGTCTCCGAGGGCATGCCCCTGGGTTACCTCGCGTTCGACACCAACGACCTCGACTGGCTGTGGACGCTCTCTGAGCTGCGCACCCTGGGAGCTCTGGTGGTCGCGGTGGTTGCGCTCGTGCTCCGTTACCGACGAGCCGGTGAGACCGAGCGTGCGCAGCTCCTGTGGCTGCTGTTGGCCGGTCTCGTCGTCGTCGCGGCCGTCGCGCCGTGGGCGTTCGTGTCCGGCACTCCCATCGCCGTACTCTTCGCCATCCCGACGGTGCCCCTCGCCATCGCCGTGGCCGTTGTCCGTTACCAGCTCCTGGATATTCGACTGGTCGTCTCACGCGCGCTCGCGTGGCTGCTCCTCTCGGTGACTGCGCTGGTCGCCTACGTGGCCGTGGTGACGCTGCTGGACAGCTTCGTGTCCCGGGCGTTCGGCCGGTCGGCCTTCGCCACGGTGCTGATCGCGGTTGCCCTCGCGCCGCTCCTCCCGCGTCTCCAGCGCGAGGTCGACCGTTGGTTGTACGGCGATCGACGTGACCCGGCCCGCGTGGCGGGTCGACTCGGAGAAGCCCTCACCGCGGGCGATGGCGGCCTTGTCGGCGTGGCTGCCGCGCTGCGCTCGGCCTTGCGCCTGCCCTACGTGGCGGTGTGGGCCGCGGGCACCAAGCTGGCCTCGGACGGTGTCGCCACGTCCCGTACCTCGCGGCTCCCCCTGGAGTACGCCGGCGAGACGATCGGTGAGCTCGAGCTCGGCCTGCGAAGCGGCGAGCAGCAACTGACCACCGCTGACCTCTCCACCCTCCAGCTCATGGGTGCCCCCCTCGCGGTGGCCGTGCGGGCCCTCGGTCTCTCCGCCGACCTCCGGCTCTCGCAGGGCCGGCTCCTCGTCGCCCGCGAGGAGGAGAGACGGCGCCTGCGACGCGACCTGCACGACGGGCTGGGCCCCACGTTGACCGGGATGGCACTCGCGGCCGACGCGGGCACCAACCTCCTCGACAACGATCCGACGCAGACGCGCGCGCTGTTGGGTTCCTTGCAGCGGGACGCTCGTTCGGCGCTCGCCGATGTTCGTCGTCTGGTCGACAACCTGACACCGCCCGTTCTCGGAGAGCTCGGACTGCTGGGAGCACTCGAGCAACGCGTCGAGCAGCTCCGCGCACGAGGCGACGGCACCTCGCTCGACGTCCGGCTCGTGGCACCCAACACTCTTCCGGCGCTGCCCACGGAGGTCGAGGTGGCGGCGTATCGGATCGCGACGGAGGCACTCGTCAACGTCGCGCGGCACGCCCTCGCCACCTGCGCCGTGATCGAGGTTCGCTGCCAAGACACGCTGGACGTCGTCGTGACCGACGACGGCGCGAGCGACGCTGCGTGGCCACCGGGCGTCGGCCTCGAGGCGATGCGCGAACGCGCGGCCGAGGTCGGGGGATTCGTCGAGGCCGGTCCGTCCCGCCGTGGTGGCCGGGTCTTCGTCTCCATCCCTGTGGCGGCGTCGTGACCATCCGCGTCGTGGTGGCCGACGACCACCCCATCGTTCGCGCCGGCCTGACCGCGCTGCTCGGGTCGATTCCCGACTTCGAGGTGGCCGGCGTCGCAGGCAACGGGCGCCAAGCCGTCCGCGAGGTGCTGCTCACCAAGCCCGACGTCGCACTCCTCGACCTGAACATGCCCGAGCTGGACGGCATCGCCGCCACCCGCGAGCTCGCAAGGGTTGCCCCGCGCGTGGCCGTACTGGTTCTGACCATGCACGAGGACGACGAGGCCGTATTCGCGGCGATGCGCGCGGGGGCGAGCGGTTACCTGGTCAAGGGAGTGGAACAGGACGACATTGCGCGTGCGATCCGCTCCGTGGCTGCCGGCGAGGCAATCTTCGGGCACGGAGTCGCGCAGCGAGTGCTGACGTCGCTGCAGGCACAGCCCCCCGCCGCGGACGCGTTCCCGGATCTCACGGCCCGCGAGCGGGACATCCTCGATCTCCTCGCAGCGGGGCTGAACAACGCGGCAATCGCGCACCGGGTAGGAGTCGCGCCGAAGACGGTGGCGAACAACGTCTCCTCGATCTTCGCCAAGCTCCAGGTCGCCGACCGGGCGCAGGCCATCGTGCTCGCCCGTGACGCCGGGCTGGGTCGTGACTGAACAGTCCTGGGCTTCGCGCCGCGGCCCAGAGTCGGGGGCGTGAGCACGACGAAGTCGAGACGACCTGGGGCCGTCGGTGCACACTCGGGTATCCGAGTTCCGCACAGCGCGCGAGATGATCCATCGGCCGCGTTTCGACGCCGACTTCTGACAGGAAGCACCTCATGATCTGCGCCCAGTTCATCTTCAAGCCCGGCACTTACGACGACGATTTCCACCGACTCGACGACCAGATCGACGCCTACGCGCGCAGCCTGCCGGGGTTCTGCAAGACCGAAACGTGGACTGCGGCCGACACCGGCATGGTCAACGCCATCTACTACTTCGAGGACCAGAAGGCCCTGGCCCACCTCGCCAGGTTTCCTACGCACCGCGAGGCCAAGGGCCAGGTCGCGCGCTGGTACGACGGCTACCGGATCATCATCAGCGAGGTCAAAGCGACCTACGGCGACGACCGACTCCCAGACTGACCTGGTCACCGCAGAAGTCTTCACAATCCCGGCCTCGTAGGTGCACTCACCACGCCACGCGCCGCCCTACGTGAGGTCTGACCTGTGAATCATCGGCACAAGCGGCGACACCAAGCACTGAGACGCACGTCTTTCCGCCGCGAGCGATCGGCACCAGGCAGTCGCGCCGGCCAACTGATCAGGACCCTTGGGAGTGAGTGCCGGCTGAGCGGCTCTGAGTTCGAAAGGTGCCCGGCGTCAGCCTTGTCTGGCGACGGAAGTAGGAGGAGAAGTTTGACGCGTCGTCGAAGCCGAGTTGCTCGGCGATCTCCGCCACCGAGGCATCGGCGTGGCTGAGTTGCCGTTTCGCCTCCAGGACGACGCGTTCGTCGATGAGCTCCTTGGCTGACAGCCCGGTGTGGTGCCGGGCGAGGCGGTTGAGGGTGCGGGTTGAGTAGCCCAGTCGGTCGGCGTACTGGCTGACCTTGTGCCAACTCCGGAACTGCTCCTCGATGTGGTCGCGGAACCAGGTGTAGGCCTCGTGGGCCGGCCCGGGTGCAGGCGCAGCGCCGGCCGGTTCGACGAGCGCGAGCTGGACGAGAAGTGCGGCAAGGCAGTGGGCCAGCGCGACCTGTCGTAGACCTGCGCGCTCTCTTGTTCGTGGGTCGTTGCCACTGAGGACCAACAAGGCGAGGGCCTGCATGACGGGTGTGCCGGTCAGGTCGGCCGCGAGCCAGTGGTTTCGTGGCCGGACCAGGTGGGATCTGATGAGGTCCCTGGTGCGCTCGTCCACGGTGTGGGGGCCGAACATCGCGACCGGCCCCTCGATGTCGGCGATCGCTCCCCACTGGTGGACCTGTCCTGCGCGGACCCACAGGACGTCGCCGGCCCCCAAGGCGTAGTCGGTGAAATCGACGGTGTGCTGAGCGGAGCCGCTCTCGATGTGCACGAGCAGGTCGAAGTCCAGGCGTTGGGGGGTGAGGAACTCACGAGGTCCGCCGCGGTCACGGATCCCTCGCAGCGTGTTCACCTCGATGTCTCCCACGCCCGTCCCGGGCGGGACGAAACGTACGCGGCGGATCGTCGCTTGTCCCATTTTAACCATCCGCGTTCCCGCCACCACCGTGATTGTCGGTCAGATTGATCCTACGGTTACCAGCATGTCAAACCTCACGTACACCGTCATCGACGCGGCAGACTCGTCGCTGAACAAGACCAGCGTGCTAATCACCGGAGAGACCGAGGCGCTGGTGGTCGACGCGGCCTTCACGCGCGCGGACGGTCACCGGATCGTCGCCGAGGTGCTCGACTCCGGCACGCGCCTCACGACCGTGGTCGTCAGCGCCGGCGACCCGGACTTCTACTTCGGCGCCGAGGTCATCTCCAACGCCTTCCCGGAAGCGGTCTTCCTGGCACCTGCCGACGTCATCGAGCACATCGAGCACAGCTACGAGGGCAAGCTCCAGGCGTGGGCGCACCTCGGTCCGAACCTGCCGACCCGCCTGGTCGGTCTGAATCCGCTGACCGCGACCTCGGTTGCGGTCGACGGCACCACGATCGAGGTACGACGCGGCAGTGACCTGCTCGGCGACCGGTCGTGGCACCTGTTCGAGCCGGCGTCGCGGTCGCTGTTCGGCGGCGTGCTGCTGTTCGAGGGACTCCATGTGTGGACCGCCGACAGCGCGACCCCGGAACTGCGGGCTGAGTGGATCCGCGTGCTGGACCAGCTGGAGGCGCTCGACCCGGCGTACGTCGTCGCGGGCCACCGGATCGCCGGCGCCCCGACGGACCTCACCGCGATCACCCACACCCGTGACTACCTCGAGCTCTTCGAGAAGACCGTCGCCTCATCCGCGGACGCAGCCGAGGCCGAGGCATCGCTCCTGGCGGCCTACCCCGACGCCGGTCTGAAGATCGCCGCGAGCCTCGGTACGAAGGTCGCCAAGGGGGAGATGACGTGGGGCTGATGCCCGAGCCCGGCCCGGCCGATGTCGTACGACGCCAGTACCTCGCCTCGGCGGCCGGCGACCTCGATGCCCTGCGCGCAACGCTCGCCCCGGATGTCGAGTGGACCGAGATGGCGGGGTTCCCGCTCGCCGGCACCTACCGCACACCCGAAGGCGTGACTGCCAACGTCATGGAGAAGCTGGCCGCTGAGTGGGACGAGTGGACCGCTCATGACGACACCTACGTCGTCGAGGGTGAGAACGTCGTCGTGCTCGCTCGCTACACGGCCCGGCACCGGACCACCAGCAAAGCCCTCGCCGTGCGGGTGGCCCATCACTTCATCGTGCGAGGCGGGCTCATCGTCCGGTTCGAACAGTTCGTCGACACCGCACTCGTCCGCGACGCGGTGAGCACTGCCAGGCCGTCCTGACGGACATTCCCGTTGAGTAGCGCCGAGATGTGCACGTGGAAGCAGTAGGAGCCCTTGGGCCGGCACCTGCGGCGCAGGGGGTCGTGGCTGCTGCCCTAGGCGTGGCCCGCGTCGTGCACGACGATCGCGACCTGCACCCGGTTGACGACGTCGAGCTTGGCGAAGAGGCGAGACACGTGCGCCTTCACGGTCGCCTCGCTCATGAACAACGACGCTGCCACCTCTGCGTTGGACGCGCCAGAGCCCACGGCGAGCGCCACCTCGCGCTCGCGATCGGTCAGCGCGGCCAGTCGGTCTGCGGCAGACCGGCGCCGGTCCGAGGTCTGGGCGTCACCGACGTGCGAGAGCAGGGTGCGGGTGACTGACGGCGAGAGCATCGCCTCGCCCGAGGCGACCAGTCGTATCGCGGCCACGATCTCGGCCGGCGGGGTGTCCTTGAGCAGGAACCCGACCGCGCCGGCACGCAGTGCGCTCATCACCTGCTCGTCCGCCTGGAAGGTGGTCAGCACGATCACGTGGGGCGGTGGGTGCAGCTGACGAACCGCAGCGGTGGCGGTGATGCCGTCCATCTGCGGCATCCGGATGTCCATCAGTACGACGTCGGGCCGGTGCTCGCGGACAGCAGCAACCGCGCGGACGCCGTCGGACGCCTCGCCGACCACCTCCAGGTCCGGGGCCGAGGACAGGATCGTTCGTAGCCCGGCGCGGACCAAGGCGTCGTCGTCGACGAGCAGCACCCGCATCCTCACCACCGCAGCTCGGCGTCAACCACGAAGTCACCTGATCCGTCTGGTCCGTGCACGAGCGTGCCGCCGGCCAGGGTGACGCGCTCCTGGAGCCCCAGGAGACCGGCGCCTGAACCCGGAAGCGCGGGCCCGGGATGCGTATGGACGGGCAGCGGGTTGCTGACGCTGACGTGCAGCCCACTGCCTGCCGCGCCACGGACACGCACCCGTCCTGCCGTGTCGCGGGCGTGCTTGCCGATGTTGGTCAGCGCTTCCTGGACGATGCGATAGGCATCGCGGCCCAGCGCGCTGGGGGCAGTGTCGACGTGGTCGACCCACATCTCGAAGTCGATCTTCGCGCCCGCCTGTCGAGTTTCCTCAACCAGGCGAGGGATGTCCGACAGCGTCGGCTGCGGTGCTGCTGCGACCTCGTGCCCAGGTTCCTCGCGAAGCACCCCGATGACGTCGCGCAGCTCCTCGAGAGCCTGGCGGGCCGTCGAGCGCAGCAGTACGGCGGTCTCACGCACCTTCTCCGTCGACTGGTCGGGCCGGACTTCCAGGCCGCCTGCGTGCAGCGTGATCAGCGAGATCCGGTGCGCGAGCACGTCGTGCATCTCGCGGGCGATCCGGGTTCGTTCGGCCTGGCGTGCGTTCTCCGTGTGCAGGAGCTGATCGGCCTCGGCGCGCAGCGCCCGTTCGCGCAATGTGTGCAGGAGCTGACGTCGGGCACGGACGAACATGCCCCAAGCAGTGGCCGCCAGCACCATCGCGAGCGCCAGGAGCAGCACCGTCGGTGCATCGGTCCGTCCGCTGTAGATCGCGTAGCCGATGGACTGGGGGATCCACAACACGGCGACGAACAGCACCTGCCGGACGCTGCGGTGCACCGCCAGGGAGGAGAGCGCGAGCAGGCCGGCGATGGTCGCGGACGCCGAGAACACGCCGAGCACGACACATAGGAGCGCGACACCGAGCGGCCAGCGGCGTCGCCACCACAACGCGAGACAGGAGATGGCCCCGCACACGGCGTCGATGACCAGCTGTGAGCCGGTCAGGGGATCAACGGTGTCGTGCACTCCCTGAATCAGGATGAGTACGCCGAACGTGACCGCGACGAGAAATCCGATGGTGTCGACGAGCCAGTCGCGCGTCGTACGGGGGCCGACCCTGTCCAGCAGCGCTGGATCGAACTGTGCCGTCAGTGACACCGGCATCAATGACACCGGCATCAGCTGGTTGGCCCAGATCATTCGTGGCCTGACATGACCTGAGTGTAGGCGGCCCGTTCGCGCCTGGGACACCAACGAAGGTCGAGGCAACCCACGACGAAAGGCGGTAGTCGTTGGGTCTCGCGCGCTCTTTCGACAGGTGCGGCCCTAGCCCGCCGCCCGATGTGCGAGGACCCCTTCAACGGCCACGCTTGCCGACATGATCACCACAACGGCTCTCACGAAGAGCTACGGCAAAGCCCCCGTCGTACGTGATGTGTCTCTTCACTGCGAACCCGGCACCATCACCGGCTTCCTCGGCCCCAACGGCGCGGGAAAGTCCACCACCATGAGGATGCTCGTCGGTCTGGCTCGACCCGACCACGGGACGTCCTTGATCGCCGGCCACCCCTTCGTCGAGCTGCCCAACCCCACGCGAGTGGTGGGGACGTTGCTCGACGCTTCGGCGATGCACGCCGGGCGCACCGGACGCGCGACCCTGACCATCGCCGCGCGCATGGCTGGTGTGTCGACCGATCGGGTGGAGGAGCTGCTGGACCGCGTCGGTCTTGCAGATGCGGCCGACCGTCGAGTGGGCGGCTACTCCCTCGGCATGCGGCAGCGTCTGGGGATCGCCCAGACGCTCGTCGGCGACCCGCAGGTGCTGATCCTGGACGAGCCGGCGAACGGGCTGGACCCCGAAGGCATCGCCTGGATGCGTCGACTGCTGCGCGACTTCGCCGACCGTGGCGGCACTGTCCTGCTTTCCAGTCACCTGCTGCACGAGGTGCAGGCGACCGCCGATCATCTCGTCGTCATCTCCCAGGGCGCGGTGGTCGCATCGGGCCCCATGGACGAGCTGCTGGCCAGCTCGAGTCTGCTGGTGCGCTCGCCCGAGCCGGAAGCGCTCGCCGCCGCCCTCCGCGCCGCCCGTGTGGAGTACGTCGCCGGCCCGGACCAGACGTTCGTCGTCGACGTGGTCGGAGGTGCCGTGACCACAGAGACAGTGGCACGCATCGCCTTCGAGAAGCAGGTGCTCCTCACCGAGCTGCGTCACTCCGACTCCGACGGTCTCGAACAGCTCTTCTTCTCACTCACCGCCGCGGACGCGGCACCAACCCAGGAGGCAGCAGCATGATCACCACGATGAATCGACCCGTCGGCACGGCCGACTCCACGTCGCCAGACGTCGCGTTCCCCGCCATCCCGTTCGGCCGACTGCTCCGTGTCGAATGGGGCAAGGCGACCGACACCCGAGCCTCGCGGTGGTTGATCGCTGCGGTCGCGGCGTCGACCGTCGGCCTGATGCTGGCGCCGATCCTGTCCCCCGCGAGCATCGAGCAGTCCTACACGAGCTACCTCGGTTTCGCTGCGGTTGCCCTGAGCATCCTGCTGCCCGTGGTGGCGATCCTGACCCTGACGAGCGAGTGGAGCCAGCGCACCAACCTGACGACGTTCACCCAGGAGCCGCGACGCATGCGGGTCGTCAATGCCAAGATCGTGGTCTCCCTGATGCTGGGTGGTGCTGCGGCGGTGTTCGGTGCGCTGGTCACCGCCGCGGGTCTCGGCGTGGCCGCGGCGTCGGGTCGGACGCTCGATGCCGACCTCAGCGCCGGCCTGCTCGTGGCCTTCGTGGCGTACGTGCTCCTCAACGTGATGACGGGCGTGGCGCTCGGTGCGCTGGTGCACAACTCGGCGGCCGCGATCGTCGCGTCCTTCGTGCTGCCCATCGGGTTCGCGCTTCTGGGCCGGGCATCACAGCTGGTGGCCAACTGGCTCGACTACTCGACCGCCTTCAGCTGGCTGCTCCACGGACAATGGTCTGGCCACACCGCACAGATCCTCGTCGCCGCGGCCCTGTGGGTGGCCGCGCCGCTGGCCGTCGGCCTCGTCCGCACGGTGCGTCGCGAGATCAACTGACGCACGTGACCGAGTCAGGCGCGTCAGCCCACGGGAGCGACCCAACGCTTGGACCCGAGGACGTGGCCGGCATCGTCGAGGAAGGTGACGGTGACGGCACGAGCTCCGGACGCCTCCGGGATCGCGTCGCCGTAGCCGTGGGAGTCGCTCCGGATAGGAAGGGTGCGGTCGACGCCGGGGCCCTGGACGTGGGCCTGGACGGCGTCCGGGTAGGGGGAGATGCCGTAGATGAGCGGGCCGTCGGAGTCCTTGAAGAAGCCGCCGAGCTGGTCGACGCGGGTGAGTTCCGCTGTCCCTCCGGGGGCAGTCGGGTCGACGAGCTCGCCGCCGCAGCCGTAGGCGAAGTGCTTCTTGTCGAGGAGTTCTGTGCCCTCCCCGGGGCCGTTCGAGGAGGCGAAGCAGACACCGCCCTTCGAGGATGTGGCGACCCAGAAGACGAAGACGCCGTTCTTGGTTCGAAACTTGGCGACCAGCTGCGGGTCGTGGAGTACGCCGAGGCCGTTGCCGGTCGTGTTCGGCGTACTCATGAACTCGAGCAGGGCGTCCTTGACCACCTCGGCGGGTCCACCGACGGCGACGGCCGTGCCAGCGGTGAGGGCCACCGCACCGGCAGCGATGAGGGCGGCGGCCCGACGTCGCGTCTTGCGCCACCAAGGACGGGGGCTGGTCTCCGGCGCCGGGTCCTCCGCGAGAATCGTGGCCAGGGTGTCCCGCGACCAGGTCGGCTCTGACGCCTCGGGCGCGGGTGCCAACCGGGTGATCTGGTCGTAGGTCGTGGTCATCGGATGCCGCCTTCGTTGAGGACCTCGACAGTCATCGGGCCGAATGATTCGTTGCTGCCTGCGCTTTCGAGCGCCTTGCGCGCGCGGTGAGTGCGGACCCGCAGCGTGCCGGTGCGGATGCCGAGCACAGTCGCTGCCTGGTCGGGTGTGAGTCCGTCCCACGCGACCAGCAACAGCGCCTCGCGCTGCTCCTCCGGAAGGGCAGCCAGTCGCTCCAGCGCTGCCATGCGGTCCGTCGCGAGCAGTCCGGCGTCGGCCGCCGAGAGGGCGACAGCATCGAGGAGGACGAGTCGCTCGTACAGGGCCGACCGGCGCCCCTTGGCACGCAAGTGGTTGGCGATCACGTTCCGGGCGGTGCCGACGAGCCACGCGATCGGCGGCTGGGGTACGACGTCCCACCGCCGCCAGGCATGCAGGAAGGTCTCCGCGACGACGTCGTGGACGTCGTCCGTGGCCACGTGCCGGCGCGCGTACACCGCAACTCGGGGCGCATCCCGCTCCCAGGAGCGGGTGAACTCGGCGGTGCCCTCCGTGGTGCTCATACCTGGGTATTGTCCGGCCGCCCGGGCGTTGTTACTTCGTCTTGCTGAGGTGAACCATGGCGTCGTAGAGCTGCGCATCGGTCATGGGCGGCTCGGGGATCGGATGCGCTCGTTCGGCCCGGTAGGCGTCGAGCATGAGGTGGAGCTGGCGTCGCCAGGCGGTGGGTGCCTTGGCGCTGGTGGCGTCGATGATCCGGCCGTTGGACCAGATGAGGTTGACGATGTCGGCCAGCGTGATGTCGGGGCGAGCCTTGCCGGCTGCCTGGGCGCGGACGAGGACGGTCTCGATCTCCTGACACATCACGTCATGGATGTGCTCGGTCTCGTCGTTGCCGGGGAAGCGGCGCGAGAGGAAGTCGTTGAACCCTCGGTCGCCCGCCTGCACGGCGAACAGGTTCTCGAGGTAGGCGACGAACGCGTCCCAGGGATCGCCCATCTCCAGGGCCACGTTGGCCCCGTCGACGAACTCCTGGAGCCGGGGCCGGAGGGCGGCCATGAGCAGGTCCAGGCGCGTGGGGAAGTGGCGGTACAACGTTCCGATGGAGACGCCCGCGTCGCGTGCGATCTTCTCCAGCGAGGCATCCACACCCTGGGCGGCGAACTCAGCCTGTGCCGCCGAGATGAGCTTGTCGCGGCTCTCCCGGGCGTCGCGGCGCAGAGGTCTGCGCATCTGCTCGACGTCACTGGGGTTCACTCGCGCAGTCTACCGACAGAAGTCGAGGCCTCCCTCCGGAATAGGAGGAGGGGGGCCTCCGGTTATGCGAAGGTCAACGCGAACCGGTGCCGCCACGTGGCACCTCGCATCAACCAGGAAGGCATCATCATGACCACCATCAGCATCATCGGCTCGGGCAACATGGCCAACGTCATCGGGACCCGGGCGGTCAAGCACGGCCACTCCGTCGAGCTCCTGAGCCGCAACACCGCCAAGGCCCAGGCGCTTGCCGACGAGATCGGCGCCACCGTCGGGACGTTCGGCGAGCGTCCGGCGGGTGACATCGTCATCGTGGCCGTCCTGTACGACGGTGTGGTCGACGCGGTCACGACGTACGGCGAGGCGCTGGCCGGCAAGATCCTGGTCGACATCTCCAACCCGTTCAACGCCGACGCCGACGGGCTGGTGACACCCAGCTCGGCTGCGCAGGAGATCGCAGACGTCGCCCCCGACAGCGCCCACGTCGTGAAGGCGCTGAACACGATCTTCGGCCACGTCCTGGCGAAGGGGACGCCGCTGGATGCGTTCATCGCGGGCGACAGCGCGGAGGCGAAGGCCACCCTCGCGGCGTTCCTGGACAGCCTCGAGCTGCGCACCTTCGACACCGGGGGACTGGGGGCCGCCTCGATCCTCGAGTCGGCCGCACTCCTGTTGATGGGGCTGGCACGGAACGGCGCCGGATTCGACCTCGCCCTGGGCGCCCAGGTCCTCTGAGGGCGCTCAGGGCAGGGTGCGTTTAGGGAGGCGTGGAGCGGGCACGGAGATAGGCGGTTGGAAGGAGCCCTGCCATGGCGCAGTCAGACACCGACGCTCGCGGCGACGAGACCGACGTCCTCGCCCACCTCGACACGACCGCGATGAGCGGCCTCTACTGGTACCTCGGCCTGCTGGCCTGTATCGGTGGTTTCCTGTTCGGCTACGACACGGCCGTGATCGGGTCCGTGCTCGACTTCATCCCCTACAAGCTCGGGGACTTCTGGACCGGCTACCTCGTTGCCGGGGCCTCCCTGGGCGCGGCAGTGGGGGCGCTGGCGGCGGGACCTCTGACCGATCGGTTCGGCCGCAAGTCGCTGCTGATGGCAGACGCCGGGATCTACGCCCTGGGCGCGATCCTCTCCGCCATCACCGTCAGCGCCGCCATGCTGATCGCGTCCCGGACGCTGATCGGCCTCGCCGTGGGTGCTGACTCGGCCATCGCCACGGCGTACATCGCCGAGTTCGCACCCAAGGGCCGGCGCGGCCAGCTCAGCATCCTTCAGCAGTGGATGATCACCGTCGGCATCCTGGCGTCGTACCTCATCGCGCTGGCCGTCTTCGCGATCGCGCCCGGCCACGCCAAGGACGTCGACTGGCGACTGATCCTCGGGCTCGGTGCGATCCCTGCCGTCGTCGCTGTCGCACTGCGGGCGCGGATGCCCGAGTCGCCGCGGTGGCTGATCCAGCAGGGCAGGTACGCCGACACCAGTGAGGCACTCGGAAAGCTGGGCCTGGACGTGACCGAGGACGACGTACGACGGACGGCCGAGACGATCGAGAAGGCGGAGGCGGAGCAGGCTCGCGACCGCAAGCGACTCTGGACGCCCGGGGTGAAGCGTGCGCTCGCTGTGGTGTGCGTGTTCTTCGTCTTCCAGCAGATCACCGGCATCAACGTGCCCTTCTACTACGGCCCGCAGCTGCTCGGGGACCTGTTCAAGAACCCGGGTGACACCGCGGTGCACGCGGCCATGGCCGGCCTCATCTCCGCGGCCATCCTGGGCGCGGTCAACGTCGTCGCGACCTACCTCGGCTTCCGCTGGATCGACAAGTTCGGGCGCCGACCACTGGCCCTGTTCGGCTACCTCGGGATGGCGGTCTTCATGCTCGTGGCAGCGGCCGGCGTCGCCTGGCTGACCGGGACCCCGAAGACCGTCGTGGTGATGGTCGGCTTCTCCATCTTCATCGCGTCGTTCGCGATGGGTGTGGGAGGCACCGGGTGGCTCCTGCAGGGCGAGGTGTTCCCCACCGCCGTACGCGGTCGTGCCGCTGCGACCGGAGCCGGCGTCAACTGGGTGGCCAACTTCGCCTTGATCGAGGCGTTCCCGGCGATGCAGCACGCGATCGGGCTGCCGTGGGTGATGGTCATCCTGTCGGCGCTGTCGCTGCTTGCCATTGGCTTCGTCTCCAAGTTCCTCCCCGAGACGAAGGGACTCTCGGTGGAGGAGGTCGTCCAGGTGTTCGAGGAGCAGGCGGCGGAGAGCACCTTGCAGCCTGGCTCGGCGCACACCACCGCCTGACGGACGAGCAGGTCGGGCCTCAGACGGCGATCGCGGGCCAGACGACGGCGACGACACTCTCGGGGATGCGGTCTCGCTGGTCGCCTCGGTAGAACGCGCCGAAGTAGCTGCCGAAGCACATGGTGGCGATGGTGTGCTTGTCGATGTCTTCGGACACGGCCCCACGTTCTTGTAGCTGTGACAGCACACCCTCGACGAGCGTGACGCGCGGTTCCACTGCGTGCTTGCGCAGCATCTCGAACAGTTCTGGGGTGTGACTCACCTCGCCGGCGAAGTTGCCCATCAGCACCATCGCGTCCGGGTTGTAGTACGCCGGGTCCAGACGACGGACGGCCTCGACGAGGGCCTCGCGTGGCTCCAAGCGGCTGATGTCGATGTCATAGAGGTCGCGCTGCCTGCGGAATCCGTAGTCCAGGGCATCGGCCACGAGGTCGAGCTTGTTGGCCCACCGTCGATAGAGCGTGGGGCGGCTGACACCCGCCTCGGCTGCTATGTCGCCCAGCGTCATCCGCGAGTAGCCGTCCCGGACGAGAAGGCTGCGGGTCGCCATGATGATCGCTTCGGCGAGCTTCGGATCGCGCGGGCGCCCACCGGGGCGTGGTTCGGAGTCGTCAGGAGTGCTCGTCGTGGCGTCTGCGGAAGTCATGCACCACCCCGTCCTCTGTGCTGGTGCCCTAGCGTAGCCAGTTTCGTTACAGAGACTTGCTCTAACTAGAAACGTTACATATATTCACCATAACGAAAACCTCGCGGTCATGTGGCAACGCAGGGTCCACTCGAGGAACGGCGCAGAGAGAAGGTGCCTCACGTGAAGGCAATCGTGGTGACGGACGAGGCTGCGGGAACCTCCGGCATGACGCTGGCGGAGCGACGCGCTCCAGAGCCTGCGATCAACGACGTCGTCGTCGAGGTTCGTGCAGCGGGATGGGTCCCCACGGAGCTCGAGTGGCCGTCGACCTGGGTTGATCGCGCCCATCGTGACCGGACGCCCTCGATCCCCGGGCACGACGTGGCCGGCGTCGTCACGTCGCTCGGCTACGGCACGACGGGATTCTCGGTCGGGCAACGGGTCTTCGGCCTCGCCGACTGGCATCGCGACGGAACCCTCGCGGACTACGTCGCGATGGAGTCGCGCAACCTCGCGCCCTTGCCGGACGACGTCGACTTCACAGCTGCCGCCTCCCTGCCGATCTCGGGACTCACGGCCTGGCAGGGACTGTTCGTGCACGGCCTCCTCCAGCCCGGGCAGAGCGTGCTGGCCCACGGCGCGGCAGGCGCTGTCGGGACCATGGTGACCCAGCTGGCAGCCGAGTCCGGCGCCCACGTCATCGGCACCGGGCGCGCCGCCGACCGCGAGAAGGCACTCGACTTCGGTGCGCACGAATTCGTCGACCTCGACAACGACGCGCTGGAGGACGTCGGGGAAGTCGACCTCGTCTTCGATGTCATCGGGGGCGACATCCAGAGGCGTTCAGCGGCCCTGATCACGCCGGGGGGAGCGCTGGTGTCCGTCGTCGGCCCGGTCGAGGCCGAGCTCGTAGACGTCCGGGCGGTGGACTTCGTCGTCGAGGCCGATCGGCCGCAGCTGATGGGCATCGCCGAGCGCGTGAGCGACGGACGGCTGCGGACGAACATCGGCACAACGGCCTCCTTCGAGGATGCCATCGCAACCTTCAACTCGCGCGAACGTCTGAAGGGAAAGACGATCATCACCGTTCGCCCGTGAGGATCGGCCGGTCCCGACAACCCGGGGCGGCCGCGGTGACGGGAGGTGTCGATGTGACGGACATGGCGATGTGCGGATAGTTCGGAACGAACCGCACGCGAGAGCACGCCGTTCACCGGCGAATCGGTCCGAACCATCGGGCTGCGAGCCGAGAAGCTGGTGGGCCACATCAGGCGCAGGTGATCGCCTCCTGCCGGATAGTCCCGAGTGAATGGACCCGTGCGGGAGATCCTGATGGTTCCAATTGATCGGGACTATCTCCCGCAGCGACGTCCCGGACAACGTCATACGTTCTGGTTGCTAGAGCGGCCGTTTCGTACGACGTTCGCCGGATCGAGAACCGAGGCGCACCCATCTGTCGCTGGTCGAGCGGGCACGCGAGTGTGCGCGCCCACTCTTCGGCCCCACGATGGACGGTTGCTCGGACCTCGCGAATCGCCTGTAAGCGGACAAACCGAGCTTTAGGATCGTCGAGATCTCAGGTGAATCAAGGGGGAACGGGCGTGCGTCTCGCGCGGGTGCTAGTCGCAGGTCTTGTCGTCGCTGCTGGGTCAGGTCTCGTACCAGCCTCTGCTGGGGCCGCCACATCTATGTACGACGCGCCGACGTTGGTCTGGCTAGGTGTGGACTCCAACGGAGACTCGACCCAGCTGGGCTACGTGAATGGAGCGGTGACGACCAACTCGCCCTGGGTGGAAACGCGGGTCACGAAGGTCGGCGGCGGGGTGGTCGGTGATGACAACATCCCGCATGACCCCGATGGCGAAGTCTTCTTCGACCAGGTGTGGGGGCGGGTTCAATCGCCGGATGGGTCGCAGTTCCAGGTTTCCGCTCGTGCCTGCACGGCGCCGGCTTCCGGCTGCGATGACTGGGTCACCTTCGAACCCCTCGTGCGCGCTCACGACGTGGCTCCCCACGTGTACTTCCCCGGCGATACCGCGATCGAGGAAGGGAGCCACTATCTCCTCGCTGTTGCCGATCACAGCGGTGGCCGGCTGTACGCGCTGTGGCAGGGCCAGGCGACGGAGATCCTCAGCCGGGACGCGACCTACTCCGACCTGTTGTCCCGTCCCGGATTCATGACCGACGGCGTCGGGCAACTGCGCATCGTTCGCTGCCGGGACAGGTCTCTCGGTTCCGGTCCTCTGACCGAGACCATGGTCCAGCCATGCACCGACTTCGGCATCTCCCAGAGCATCGAGGTCGACCGCACGCTGTCGACCTTCGGAACCGTGCTCGAGCCGACCATCGGGGCCGCGGCCGGTCACGTCACCCTCCGCCTGACGACCCTCGACCCCGGCGTGCACCGGCTCTCGTGGCGGGTGACGGACGAGGAAGGGAACACCGTCGCGAACAACGTCACCACCGCCACCACGGCTCACGTGGGGGATGGCACGGACGTCGCCGACTACGTGTTGCCCTTGCCCGTCGGCCTCGAGCAGGGTTCCTATCGGGTCGAGGGCTCCGCCTCGCGGCTGACGCCGCATGGCAACTTCTTCAGTTCGCTGGACGGTGAACCGACCTTCACCGTCGATGCCGCCGAACCCTCGAGTGGCGCACTCACGACCAGCCGCACCACCCTCTATCCGACGCCCGACGGATTTCAGGACACCTTGAAGGTGACCCTGACCGGACAGGTCGAGACGTGGGACCCCGTGACCTTCGAGGTCCTCAACGCGCAGGGAGACGCCGTACGCACGGAAGACCGCACCGACACCACCCCGGGGGAGGCTACGTTCGTGTGGGACGGTCGCGCCGACGATGCTCGGCTGGTGCCGCCAGGTCAGTACCGGTTCCGGGTGACCCCGCATGATCAGGCGGGAAACCCGGGCACGCCACGGCTGGGCGACCCGGTCACCGTGTCCACTGCCAGGTTGGTGCACAAGACCTGGAGCACCTCACGAACCGCGAGGGCCACTCTCGTCGCAAGCAGCATCGGACGCTGTTCCCGCATCCGACGACCCGCGTCACACGGCTGGGCGGGTTCCCTGGGTCTGCAGTCCGCGATCCGCTGCAAGGGAACGGCCGCCGCACGACGGGCCAGCACCACGCATGAAATGACCCTCCCGGCGCTCCCGAAGCATCCGGACATCGCCCGCGGCGCCTCCCGATACGACACCATCTCGGTGACCACCTACGGCGGCAGCAGCCACAAGCGCGCCCGCCACACGGCCACCTTGCGGTATCTCACGGCCCACGGTTCAGCGGCTGCAACCCGCGTTCTGCCTGCTGACATTGGCTACCACGCTGGCGTGGTGGAGAACGCCGCTGCACTGGTGGGGAGGGATCGGGCCTTCCGGTGGAGCACCTACGTCGTCAACGGTCAACGCTACGACCTCCGCAACTTCATCGTCACCGTTGAGTACACCGTGCTGCAGTGACCGACGAGACCCATCCGCAGCTGCCGCTGAAAAGGCGTGGAGACGCCGATGACAGCGCGCTACTCGACGCTGGGCGGTCGGAGTTGTCACGTCTGATGTTCGATGTGACGGGAAAGCGCCCCTCGTTGAGAGTCGGGGAACCGTTGACGGAAAGTCGCCGCGGGACCGATTCTCGGCAGGTGTGGAAGTCCTCCCCTTCGGAAGGTTCAGAACCTTGATGGTGCAGCGACGAGACAGCCGCCGAGTCGAGCGACCGTTGTACGACGGCGACGGCGTCCTTGGGCTCGAGGAGTACTTCGCCGACTCAACCCGGTTGACCAGCTCTGTGTTGCGCTACTACTTCGAGCCGGGCGCCAGCGAGGGTGTGCACCGACACGACGCCGAGGCTGCCGACAGCTGCACTCCGGACGACTCCGACGAGCTGTACCTGGTCGTCAGCGGTGAGCTGGTCATCGACATCGAGGGGAAGCGCACCACCCTGAGGGCTGGCGACGCGGCGTACGCCCCAGCGCGCACGTGGCACGGGATCGCCAATGAGTCCGATGAACCTGCGGAGATGGTGCTCATCTTCGGCCCTCCCCGGTCGGTGACCTGACCTCAGTGTCCGGCCACCAGTCACGGGCGAAAGCTCGAACGGTACTGACTCGGAGTACGACCGGTGAGGTCGCGGAAGCCGGCGTTGAACGCTGACAGGGACGTGTACCCGACCGTGTGCGCGATGGTGGTGACCGAGTCCTCACCGGCGGCGAGCAGCTCGATGGCGCGCAGCACGCGCATCCGCCGCAGCACTCCGCGCCAGGTCATGCCGGTCTCGTCCTCGAAACGGCGAGCCAGCGAGCGGGGGGCGAGCCCGACCTCGCGGGCGACGTCCTCGAACCGAACATCGCCCGCCAGGCGCTCGCTGGTGATGGCCAGTGCCCGCCGCAGTTCGGCCGACTGGCCGGCGGGGACGGTGACGGGGCTCGGGTGCTGCGCCAGTCTCCACGCCACCGCGGCGAGAGCACCGAACACGCTGCGTGCGTACGGCGGCAGTGGTTCGGTGGCGTCCGGCCATTCGACGCATTCCGATACCAGGGCCCGAGCCAGGGGGCTGAGGTCGAAGACCGTCAAAGGCGCGGGCGGGGCGGGAGCGAAGCGGGTGTCGAACAGGACCGAGGACGTCGTCACGGGTTGAGGGATGGCGACCTGGATGGGTTCCCCGGCCGAGATGAGTGCGGCGCGGGCGGGAGGCAGCAGCCAGGACTTGCCGTGCGCCTCGAGACGTAGCGCGCCCTGGGAGGCGCAGAGCAGGTAGTGCCGGTCGACGCAGAGCTCGGACGGTGGGGCCGCGTCGAAGTCCCGCGCGAACGCGAACGCCTCGCGGGTCATCGACTGCCTCGCACCTGTTCACCCTAGAGCGGGCTGAGGGCTCAGACCGTCTCGACAAGAGCCGCCTCGAATCGCCGACTCACCGGCGCGGAGGTCATCAACGGGCGGAGCACCGCGCCCGAGCGGGTGAACGCATCAGATGAGAGGTAGCCGGCGAACGACGGCTCGTCGGCCCATTCGTGGACGACCGTGACGGCTTCCTCGTCGTCGCGAGCGGCGTACACCCGGAAGTCGAGGTTGCCCGGCATGGCGCGGATCTCCTCACGCTCGCTGTCGAGCTGGGCGAGTGCGGCAGGCCTGTCGGCGGGGGCGGTGCGCAGGTCGAGGATGGCGATGAACACGGCGAGCTCCTGGACGTCGAAGCGATGAGATTGCTGGACCCCTCGATCCTGCGGCCTCGACCCGGGGTCCGGCTCGCGTCTCTCAGACACGTTCACGCTCCCAGCGGACAGCCCGCCCTAGGGCGCGAGTGAACGGGTGATGTCCGCAGTTGTGGCCGGCCGGGTGTGCACGTGGCCGGTCCCCGCCCACATGTGGGCGACCCTCGCATCGCCGGCGGCAGCAGCGGCTTGCCGAAGCGGGGACGTCAGGTGGTGCAGGTGCGGATAGCCCGCGGGGGCGTCGGTGTGTGCAGCGATGAACCGGTTGGCCAGGCCGCGTGCCCAGCGGCCGGTGTAGGCCCGGGTGACGGCGGTCTCGGCGAAGTTCGAGTCCGCCAGTGCGGCTCGGTGGGTGGGGTTGGTTCCCGCCTCCTCCGCGAGGAGGTACGCCGTCCCGACCTGCGCTGCGGCTGCACCTGCGTCCCTCAGCAACTCCAGCCCCGCTGCGTCGTGGATGCCGCCCCCGGCGGCCACCGGCACGTCGACCACCGCCAGCACGGCGGACACGAGGTCGAGCAAGGGTGTCGTGCCCGGAGGCGCTTCGAGGTCCCACGTGCCTCGGTGGCCGCCCGCGTCCGGACCCTGGACCGTCAGTGAAGCGGCGCCTCGGTCGACGGCCACCCGGGCTTCGGCCACGGAGGTGACGGTGACCATCGTCAGCAACCCGCGCCTGGTCAGCTGACGCAGCACCCCAGCGCTCGGACATCCGAACGTGAACGAGACCACGTCCGGCCGCAGGTCGAGCACCAGGTCGACCTTGGCTTGCCAGTGGTCGTCGTCCCAGCGCGCTTCACCCAGCGCGACGCCGAAGCGAGCAGCCTCCGGTTCCAACGTACGGCGGTACGCGTCGACCTTCGCCGGGTCGGGCTGGTAGGGCTCGACCACGAACAGGTTGACGCCCAACGGTGCGCTCGAGGACGCCCTGACGGCCGCCACCTCGGACGCCACTGCGTCCGCGTTCTTGTAGCCGGCGGCCAGGAATCCGAGCCCGCCGGCGTCGGAGACGGCAGCGGCGAGCGCAGCGGTGGAGGGGCCACCGGCCATGGGTGCGCCGATGACAGGTAGGGGGAGTTCACGCAGGTCCATCACCGTCGCCACCTCCTCACGTTCGTGCCGATGCGGCGCACACGATGCAGACTCGTGCCGTGGGCCTGGCTTCCAGCCGTGCCGCGCTGATCGGGTTCCCGCAGACTTCGCAGGTCCCGTAGGTGCCAGCATCCAATCTCTTCAAGGCGGCGTCGATCTCCTCGAGATGATGCTCCGCCTGCCTGGCCAGGGCTTCGATCTGCGACCGCTCGAAGGCGATGGTTGCCCCCTCGGGGTCGTGCTCGTCATCCGCGTTGGTGTCCCGCGAGGCCGCCACCACGGCCTCGAAGTCGCGAGTCAGGTCCGCCAGGCGTTGGAGTGCCTGCGCCTTCTGGGTCCCGAGTCGATCCCGCGCGCTCTGCATGTCGATCATCTTGTCGCGGTCCGCAAGGATGCGGCTCGGCCTACGCCACGCTGGAGAGATTCGCCCGCAGGCAGCCCTACGCTCCGCTGGGCGCCGGTCGGATCTCGTCCTGCAGCGCCTGGAGGAGTCGCTTGATCGCGGGTCTACGAGACGTGGCCTTGCGGTAGACGGCTACGAACCGTCGCGTGGGGACCTCGCCACGCAACGGGACCACCCGGACGGTGTCGGGCAGGGCGGGACGACCCAACCGTGGCAGCACGCCCACGCAGAGGCCGGCCGCCACCAGCTCGACCTGGGAGGCGTACTCCTCCGCTCGGAAGTCCACGCGCGGGTTCGTGGTGGCGCCCTTCAGCATGTCGATGATCCAGCGGGTGCAGATGCTGTCCGAGACGTCGGTGACCCACACGTCGCCGACGGCCTCGGAGAGATCGACGGATCTCCGCCCGGCCAGCCGATGGGCAGTCGGGACGACGAGGTCGACCGGGTCGTCGGCCAGGTGCACCGTCTCGAGACCCGCGGCGAACGTGATCCGGTCGTGCACCCAGTCGTGGACGAGCGCCACGTCCGCGCCGCCGGCGGACACGGCCTCCAGCCCGGGCTCGGGAGCCAGCTCCCTGAGCTGGATCCGCAGCGCCGGCGCTGCTTCGGTCAGGGCTCCGAGCGCCGGCGCCGCCACCCCCCGGATGGCCGAGGGGAAGCACGCGAGACGCAGGGTCCCGGTGAGCCCTCCCGCGAGCTCCTCGAGCTGACCTCGGGCGACCTCCCGTGCCGACTCGATGGAGACCGCCGCGTCGACCAGGACCAGCGCCGCGTCGGTGAGCACCACCCCGCGTCCGGCAGGTTCCAGCAGCGTCACGCCCGCTTCGCGCTCGAGCTTGCCGATCTGCTGGCTGACGGCCGAGGAGGTGTAACCGAGCTCGCGCGCTGCCGCGCCGACCGAACCGTGCAGATGCACGGCGTGGAGGAAGGCCAGCCGGGAGAGGTCGAACATGTAGCAACACTAACCAGTGCCGCGCATGAATCCGTTCTTGTCCTTACCAGTCGGAGCCGTGGACGATGGGCGCATGACGGCACTGGCGCCTCGGCCCTGGCTCCCCGACCACAGCGCGGCGTACGTCGGCTCCCTCGCCGCCGCCACCGCAGACGCTTCAGGTCCCGATCTGCTCGCCGAGCTGGTCCGGCTGGTCGAGCAGAACCGACAGATACACGACCGGGACTGCATCAACCTCAACCCGGCGACGAACATCATGAACCCTCGCGCCGAGGCGATGCTGTCGGCCGGGCTCGGGTCGCGGCCGTCCCTGGGCTACCCCGGGGACAAGTACGAGATGGGCCTGGAAGCCATCGAGCAGATCGAGGTCATCGCCGCCGAGCTCGCAGCCGAGGTGTTCGATGCGCGGTACGCCGAGATCCGGGTGCCCTCGGGGGCGATCGCCAACCTGTACGCCTTCATGGCGACCTGCGAGCCGGGCGACACGATCATCGCCCCACCCCCCAGCATCGGGGGCCACGTCACCCACCATGCCGGCGGTTCCGCCGGGATGTACCGGCTGAACACGATCCCCGCACCGGTGGATGCCGACCGGTTCACCGTGGACGTGGAGGCCCTGCGCGCGCTGGCCCACGAGCGTCGTCCGAAGGTCATCACCATCGGGGCCAGCATCAACCTCTACCCCCACCCGGTCGCCACCCTTCGCGAGATCGCTGACGAGGTCGGAGCCGTCCTGCTCTTCGACGCCGCCCACCTGTGCGGCTTGATCGCCGGAGGAGCCTGGCCCAACCCGCTCGAGCAGGGCGCGCACCTGATGACCATGAGCACCTACAAGAGTCTCGGCGGCCCTCCGGGCGGCCTGATCGTCACCAACGAGCCGGAGATCGCCCAACGTCTCGACGCCATCGCCTATCCCGGGCTGACCGCGAACTTCGACGCCGGCAAAGCAGCGGCCCTGGCCGTGACCATGCTCGACTGGAAGGCAGTCGGCAAGGAGTACGCCGCCACCATGGTCGAGACGGCCGCAGAGCTCGCGACCCACCTGGAACAGCGAGGGCTGTCGGTGTTCCAGGGCCACGACGGTCCCACCCGCTCCCACCAGTTCGCCCTGGCGGCGCACCAGTGGGGTGGTGGCCAGCACGCCGCGAAGCGCCTACGTCAGGCCAACCTGCTGGCTTGCGGCATCGGACTCCCGACCGAAGCCGTCGACGACGACGTCAACGGACTGCGCATCGGAACCCCCGAGCTGGTCCGGCTGGGCATGGAGCCGAACGACATGGACGAGCTCGCGGGCCTCATCGCTGACGCGTTGGCCACCGGCGCGGACCTCGCACGTGTCGCCACCGACGTCACGCGATGGCGGAGCCGCTTCTCCGGCGTCCACTTCATCGCCTGAGGTGCGTCAGGTCTGCTCACGCGGGGTGGCGACATCGAAGCGGAGGGCCGACGACGCTTCTCCCTTCCAGGGACGCTTCTCGCGGCCGCGCCAGACGTAGGAGCGGCCGTCGGGACCGCGGGTGTGCTGCTCGAGGATGCGCAGCTGGATGCCGGCCCGGGTGACCTCCTCCTCGTGCACGTCCTGGATGTCCGCGAGGAGCTGGCTCTTGGCCGCCCGGAGCTCGGTGGTCGCGGTGTCGAGCAGGCGCGCCTTGCGCAGCAGCCGGGGGCCGTCGACCTCGTGCACCGCGACCATCGGGGTCCAGGTCTCCGCGACCGGGGTGGCCAGGCGCCAGGCCAGATCGAAGTCGTCGGCGGTGTGCGTGTCGGGGAGGTCGAAGGCACTGCGGAACCACGGCCGGGTGATGCCGCGACCGGTCGGACCCATCACCTGCTTCTCGATCGACCACACCAGGTTGGCGACCTCGTCACGTTGGAGCGCCACCTCCTCGCGCGGGTCGGAGCTGAGGGCGCTCATCGCCGAGGAGAGTACGACGAGGAGCGGGTTGTCCCCCTCGGCGCCGGACCCCTCGGACGACACCTGGTTCGAGGGCTGGAACTGACGCCCCACGCCGTCGGCGGACTGGGAGGCGGTCGTCCCGACGAGGGTGGCGCCGCCGAAGGTGTCACGTACGACGACCCAGTCGACCCGCGCCACGCAGCCGACCGGCACCTCCACCGGCACGAGGAACCAGTCGGGGCTGAACACCACCGCGAAGTCGACGGCCAGCATCCGCGACAGGTCCGTCGGGCCGGCACCGACCCGCCCGAGCGCCACTGCGGCGTCCTCCATCTCCCAGAACCGGTCGGCCGGCATGCCGGGGTAGGTCAGCGGCGCAGGTAGCAGCGTGCGGATCCGCTGGCCGACCAGCGACGGGTCGGCGGCGAGGTCGTCGGCGGTGCCGAGGGAGACGTCCGGGGTGACGTCGCGGTCGAGGGAGTACCACTCGACGCCGGTGCCGTCGTACTCCGGCGCGCTGAGCACGAGCTCGGCATCGTCTCCGGGGAGAGGGGGTGCGGCGATGGAGAAGTTGTACTCGAGCCGTTCGCGGACCCACGCGGGCGAGAACCGGTCGTCCGCCGCGTCGCTCACGCCCCAGTCCTGCTCGAGGCCGGCCCCCCATGCCGTCACCTCGGTCGCCAGCGCGTCGGGGTCCTGCCCCTGCACCACGGCAGCCGGGAGGCCCGGGCCGCGAAGCAGCGTCAGCACCTTGGCGCCGTCGATGGTGCGGTTGGCCAGCAACGCGCGGTAGCGCGCGTCGTCGACGCTCTCCACCACGTCGGCGAGTGCGTCGGCCGTGAAGGTGGTGCCGGCGTCGGTCGCCAGTCGATCGGCGACCGCGCCCATCCCGGCAGCGACCAGCCGACGACGAAGAGACCGCCCGGCGCGAACGGCTGCGGTCCACGGCGTACCGCGTGGATCGGCGCCGAGCCGGATGACGGGTTCGCCCTCGACGAGCTGCTCCAGGGGGCCGGTGTGCTCGGTGATGGGTTGGGGCTCGCCTGGAGTGTCGCCGCCGTCAGCGCGGTAGCGCGAGAAGCGCGACCAGCTCGACGCGACGTCGACGGCCACCGGCGACCCGGCGTCGTCGCCGGTCAGCTCGCCGAGCTGGTACTGCCGCAGCAACAGCCACAGCGGGTCGGCCACCTCGGCGGCCAGGCCGACGTCGAGGTCGGTGGTCTGCGCGTGGGGTTCGATGCGGGCCCAGGTGACGAAGCCGTCCATCACGGGTTCACCTCCAGGAACCGGGTGGCGGCCATGGCCTCGAGGGTGAAGCTGAGCCCCTTGGTGAGCTCGCTCAACGACGTGGTGCGAGGGAGTCCGTCGCGCACGTAGGTGAGCGGCAGGAACTCGTCGATCCCGCTCCCGGCGAGGTCGTCGAGCTCCACGGCTCGCAGCTTGGCCAACGCGAGCGCCTCCGACGCGGTCTCGGCCAGCAGCTGCCAGCTCCAGGGCTGCGCCGGATCGGGGTGTACGGCGAGCAGGATGGTCTGGGGCGGCCGGGCGCTCGGGGCGTCGAAGTACGCCGCGACGCCGGTCGTCACGGTCGGAGCCGGCAGGACCTCGCTGACCTCGTCGACGACGAGGGCGGTCGCGCTCGGTGCCGTCACCAGTCCGGGCCGGCCGGCGGCCACGACGTGGGCGCGTGGTCCGTCGGGCCGGGTCCATGCCCGCAGCTCGTTGCCGCTGGCGGAGGGCTTCAGCTCGTCGGCCAGCCAGCCCTCGGCCGGCACGAGGGGCAGCTGGAAGGCCTGCAGCGACGCGAGGTCGCGACCGTCGGCCTCGAGGAAGAGCCGCAGGTCGTCGTACGCCGCCACGCTGCTGCGCACCCGACCCATCCGCGAGAGCCAGTCCTCGACCGCGAGGGCATCCACATCGGGCACGGCACAGTCCCCGAGCCCACTCTCGACGTCGAACGTCGGCACCACCGCCTGGCCACCGAGGCGACGGGTGATCGCGACCAGGCTGTCGACGGCCTGCGGAGCGGCGCACACGGCCTCCAGTCGCGCGGCACGGGTCTTCGCGTCGGCCGACGGCGGCTGCGGCATGCCCTGCGTGATCAGCAGGTCGACGTCGCGCAGCACGGTCGCCCCGGCCGACGCGACCCCGATCGCGTCGCGCGCGCTGACCTCGGCTCCGCGGTGCTTCGACCCGGGCAGGCCGAGGTCGCGGAAGGGGGTCATCAGGTCGGCGTCGAGACGGGCGTCGGCGAGCGTGTCCGGGTCGAGGTCCTCGGCCGCGTCGGCCACGGTCTTGATCGCCTGGGCCAGGTCATCGAGAGCGGTCGCGAGGCGGTGCGCCGTGGGCAGCAGGTCGCCGGCAGCGGGTCGCGCCACAGCGAGCACCGTTCCGGCGTCGGTCGAGGCGGCCTCGGCGGGCGGCACCAGGTCGGCGGGCAGGGCCGGACGCGACCGGGCCAGGACCTCGCCGGCAGCCTGGGCCAGCGAGAGCAGGCGTCCGAAGGCCTGTTCCTCGACGCGCGCCGCCGGGTCGTCCTGGGCCGCGACGAGCCGGTCGTGGAGGGGCGGCACGCTCGCTGCCCCTGCTCGCGCCTCGACCAGCACGTCGAGGGCGCACACGTCGAGGTCGTCGAGCCCGACCTGGTGGTCGCCGACCCTGATCTGCCAGTCGGCGGCCGCGCCGAGCACGTCCTCGGCCCAACGCTCGGTCGCGGGGGCGAGCACGGCGCGGGGTGCCGTGCGGGTCCATCCCGGCGTGCCGCCTCCAGGGTCGAGGACGACGACCGTGCGGTGCGTGAGGGTGACTCCCGACCTCGGCTCCCGGACGACGTCCACATCGGGCGGCGGGGTGCCGTTGGCGGCGGCCGTGAACGTGGCACCCGCTGACTCGGGCCGCCCGGTCGTGATCTGGTGCACGCCTTCGGCCACGAGGAGGTCGGCCACGCTCTCGACGACCTGGTCGAGCTGGGTGATGACCTCCTGAAGGGCGGGCCGGTGGTCGGCGTTCGTGCAGGTCGCCAGTGCCTCGGCCTGGTGCTGCCACACCTCGTAGCCGTCCACGACCTCCTCGGGCACGACGAGGTCGCTGCCCGCAGCGACGGTGCCGGGGTCGCCCTCCGTACGACGCTGGGGGAAGGCCGCTCGCAGGGCGGCGATCTCGGCGTACATGGTCCGGTCGGCGAGCAGCCGCTCCAGGCGGTAGCCGAGGACGGCACCGAGGGGCTGGCCGTTGCCGAGAGCATCGAGGACCTCGCGGCCGAGCCGGACCCGGCGCGAGGTCAGGTCGAGAGAGGCGAGGGACGACTCGTCACCGGCGTGGGCCAGCTCTCCCGCACGCAGCACCCCGGCCGTCCGCGCCTGCGCCAGCGACGGGGCGTGCACGTAGCCGACCTGTTGGGGCGGTGACACCAGTGGTGCGGGGGTGACCGAGTGGCCCGGCGAGCCTGTCCATCCGGCCGGAGCCTCAGGCACCACGGCAGACGGTCGGGGGCGCACGTCGGTGAGGATGCCCCAGGCGCCGACCTGGAGTCCGGTCGGTCGTGCGGAGCGCTGCTGGTCGAGGCGCTGGGCGGCCAGGGAGGTGTACCAGGCGTCCAGACGGGTGCTGGCGCAGGCCAGCGTCTCGCTGGTCAGGCGGGTGTAGTCGGCGTCGCTGAGCTCGGACTCGGCCAGGACCCGGAGGGCGTCGCGCGTGCCGGCGAAGCCGTTGACGTGCTCGTGCGGGAGGTTCAGGGCGCCGAGGAGGGCCGCGCGCTTGGCGTCGTCGAACACCTGGCTGGTGATCGTCTCGCTAGGCAGCTGCTGGGCCACGCCCGCCCCGGCGATCTCGGAGACGGTGCTGGTCATGGCCGTGGCGAAGGCGTGCGCCGCGGGCAGCTGCGTGGCCGCGACCTCGGTGGGCACGGACACGGCCTGGCTAAACAGCTCGAGGTTGGCGGCTCCGAGGATCCGGATGCTGTCGAGCTCGCCGGCCAGCGCCAGCGCGTGCTCGGCGAGCAGGAAGAGGAGGTCGTGCGGGCGTTCGTCCTGCTGTGGCTGGACGAGCAGGAACAGGTCGATGACGTCGCGGCACAGGCGCGAGAGATAGGTGGACGGGGACTCCCAGCCCTGCCGGTTCTTGTTCGTCCTGGCCACCGGCACCCGCATCGGCTTGATGCCGTTGAGGGCGAGCCATTCCAGCTCGGTGCCGTGGATCAGGTCACCGAGGGTCAGCGCCATCAGGTGGCGGTACGCCGGCAGGGTGATCTCGGCGTTGACGAGTCCGGTGGCCGCGATCGAGCGCACCAGCTCGGCATTGGACCCGTGGGCCTGTGCGGGGACGGGCGGTGCCTGGTCCATCATGAAGATGATGCTGGCCGCGCGTCCGACGACGTCGCGGACGGCGTACGCCCCCGGGTGTGGCACCGGCGACAGGCCCAGGATGCGGACCAGCTCGGTGGTGGTGTCGGCGACGCTGCGGAGCCGCGGCACCGCCTCGGCCACGGGCTCGAAGAACGCCCGGGCCACCCTGAGCACGTCGTGCAGCCGCGTCAGCTGCTCCGGCTCGCCGTCGGATCGGGTCCACCGTGAGGCAGGCAGGATCGGGAGCACGCCGTAGGGCTGGCGCCCGATGCGCAGGGTCGGCACCGGGCCGCGACCCCGGACGAAGGCACCCACGTGCTCGCGGACGAAGGGCATCACGGTGTCGAGCTGGTCGAGGTAGCGGTCGACCGCGGTCTGGTTGATGATCCCGTTGATCGACCCGGGGCGTCCCAGTGTCCCGACGACCTCGCCGATGGTGGCGGGGAACAGCGCGAGTGCCATGTTGCGGGCCAGCCACTGCTCGCGGCGGGAAGCGCCGTCCCATCCGGCGGTGACCCCGGCCGGCAAGCCGAGCGCAGCCTCGAACGTCGTACCGTCGGGTGCGCCGCCGCGCAGCGCCGACAACGCGGAGAACGGCGCAGATGCGGCCTGCGGGTTCACGACCTGGTCGTAGCCGGCGTACACGTCGCCGGTGGAGGTCCACCCGGAGGGCTGGTCGGTGAGGTTGTTGGTCGGCGTGCCCTGCGCGACGAAGCCGACCTTGTCGGTGCGGGCGTGCGCCGAGAGCAGGCCGGCGAACGCCTCGGCCTCGATGTCCGGCGTGCGTCCGGCGGCGTCCGGCGGTCGCGCCCCCACGACGACGAGGCGGTCGAGGCCGCGCCTGGAGACCGCCGACTGCGCTCCCGCCTGCACCTCCTGGACGGTGGCGAGGTCGATGACCGTGGCCATCCCGATGGCAACCGCGGCGTCGAAGTCCGTGGCCCACCTCAGGCCGTCGTCGGGGTGCAGGAGGTGGGGGTCGTCGGGGTCGAAGGCATCCTGGCCCTGGTCGCGCGACGGGCCGACCTGGAGGTCCGCGGCCGCTCGCGTGACGTGTTCGAGGAGGACCTGCTGCCCGTCGAGGAAACCGACGACCACCCACGAGTCGGGGAGCAGGGCGGCCGTCGCCGCCTGCTGGTCGCGGTCCGGCACCGGGTCGGCACCGGGTCGAGTCGCGTCGGCGACGTACGCCGTGCGGGTGGGTCCCACTCGCCGGGCCAGCACCTCCCAGGCGGCGCGGCGGCGGTGGTCCAGCGCGCCTGGCACGGTCTTCTCGTCGTCGGTCTCCGGCGCGGCCTGCGCGGTCCAGAAGTCGGCGCCGGCCTCCTTGTCGACAGCGGTGAGGCCGGGCTCCGAGGTCGCCACGGAGATGTCATCGGGATAGATGCGGACGCGGAGCACCGGGATCGGAACGGCGGTGCCGTCGGGCAGCGTCTCGTCGCGGGTGCCGTACTTCGTCTCGAGGCGCACCGGCACGAGCGCGACGGGGAGGTCCTGCTGGAGGTCGGACCAGAGTCCGGGTGGCGGGGTCGGCATCGCTCACTCCGTCGGCAGGTAGTCGGGGGCGCGCAACAGCAGCCGGAACGGGCGTTGGAAGAGGCTGGCGCCGACGACCGCGCTGCTGTCGTCGGCGAACACCGCGGCGGGAGTGAGGTGGGCGATGGCGGGCTGGATGCCTTCCCAGCTCCAGTCGTCGGTGACGGTGTAGGTGCGTCCGGGCGGGCCTCCGGGATCGGCGTTCCTGGGCGGCTGCGGATCGGTGTTCTCGTCCAGCCCGAACCTCGGCTCGTCGTGGGGCTCGAGCAGCGAGATGTACCAGCAGTGCCGCCGGTTGTCGGGGGCGACCTCGGTGCGCAACCGCGCGATGGGGATGTCCAGGGCGACGTAGGTGACGTCCTCGCCGAGGAAGCCGCGGAACAGCTCCTGGGCGATCTCGTTGTCGCTGGTGAACTGCGGATCGTTCTTGTCGGCCGAGGCGGTGCCGTGCTCGGCGCTCACCAGCGTGGAGGGGTAGCGCCGCAGCAAGTCACCCTTGATGACCACCATCGTCAGCTCGTGGCGCTTGCCGGCCGGGCCGTGGTCGGGGAAGTCGCCCACCCAGGTGTCCATGCTCGCGATGTCGGGGTCCGGCGCCCCCCAGAACTTCGCGAAGCAGGTGCCACGCAGATCGGTGGGGTAGCCCCGCCACAGCAGCTCGCGTGCCATCTCGTGGTTGGCACCGGCGAGGAAGGCCTCCACGAACCGCCAGTTCACGGCCAGCAGGCAGATCGAGTTCGGCGGCAGGTCGCGGACTCCTCCGAGGATCCAGTCCTCGTCGAGCGCCCGCAGCCGCTCGACCTGCGGTTGCGGGAACCGGGGCGAGGCCATCGCCGGGAAGTACGGCGACCTGGGCCGGCGTACGACCAGGCTGCTCCAGCTCGGGTGGGCGTACTCCAGCATCCGGCCGTACGCCGCCCGCGGCTCCAGAGCGTCGACCATGGTCTCCCGGGTCGCGAGGTCGAAGGTCGCCAGCGACGGCGGCACGATCCGGGCGTCGATCGGAGTGCGGTCGGCGGCCACCCCGTCGAAGACCTGGCGCACGATGGCGCGGTCGTCCTGGGCAACCTCGCCGACGACGTCCTCCAGCGTGGGCGAGGTGATGCCGAGGTTGGTGAGCGCGGCCGACCGGAGCGCGTTGCTCGCGTTGAAGACCTGGGCACGCTCGGCGGTGACACCGACGGCCTCGGTGAACACGCCCAGGGTGGCACCCAGCTGGTCGGAGATGCCTATCTGCACGCTGGCGGCGCCGAGGTCGATCCGTGCCTTGCCCGCGGCCTCGTTGTCGGTGATGGCGAAGGCGTTCATGGCGGCGACCGTCGCCATCGAGACCATCGGTCTCTCGGCGTCGGGCAGCTGGGCGATCTCCTCGCTCACGTCCGGACGGAAGTGGTGCGCGCGGGCCGCGACCGGCAGCTCCTCGACGACACTGCCGAACTGCGAGGCCTTGCGCCTGCTGATGAACACGTGGACCGGACCGTGGTCGATCTCCTCCGGCCCGTGCGCCGGCTGGACATCCTCGAACCGGGTCGCGATCTGGGTGACCTCGGCGGGGACGTCGCGGATCCGTTGCAGCAGCTCTCCGGGGTCAGCCCCGCCCTGCTCGCGTACGCGCACGGCCAGGTCACCGGTGTCGAGGACCTGGCCCAGCACCCCGGGATCGATCGCTCGGGGGGTGGTGAAGCGACTCGGCAGCACCGCGGCGTCGCTGGTGCGGATGGACTCGACGGCCGTGCCCACTGCGGTGACCAGGGACGTCGGGTCGTCGGCTCGCAGGTCGGCGCGGACGCCGTAGCGCGCCACCTTGGCGAACGTCGAACCCAGGACCTCGCGCGGCAACGTGGTGGCGTCGACCGCAGCTCGCACCGTCGTACCCGGATCCTCCAATACGCGTGCGAAGGCAGGGGCCGTGACGCGCAAGGCGCTGGCGGCCGACGCGCTGCCCAGCCGGTCGTGCACCACCAGCGCAGCCTCGGAGAAGAGGCGACTCCACCGCATCCGTGCGTTGGCCGCGAGCACGGAGGAGAGCTGCGACCAGGCGTCGGTCATCAGCGGCTCCTGGTCCTGCTGCACCACGCGGGTCCCCATGCCGGCGGCCATCCGGAGGTAGGGATCGGCGTTGAGCTGCTCGACCCATGTCTGCGCCTCGCGCTCGCCTGCAGCAATCTCCCGCAGCGTCGGCTGGTCGGGCTCGCCGTCGAGGGAGGTGACGCAGGCCGGCCACTGCCCGTAGAGCGGCGGCCCCACCACCGGGGTCTCCTCGGCAGCGCCGGCCACGATGTCGAGCAGCTCCTTGATCCGGCGGTGCAGGGCGTCGGCCTGCGGCTCGGCCGGAGACCCGACCGACAGCGGGCCGGCGACGTCGTCCCTGGCGATCGCGGTCGGGACGTGGTGCACGACGGAGGGGAACAGGTCCGGCGGGTCGTCGCGCTGCATCAGCGCGGCCCGCGACTCGATGGTGACCAGTCGTTCGCCGAGATGTTCCAGGCTCGGGCCGGTGATCCCGTGCAGCTTGCGGGCCAGCGTCTCGAAGTCACCGGCCGGCCCGGTGCGGAACCGCCACGAGTCGTAGACCGGGAGCACGAGTCCGCCCGCCGGGGTCCAGAAGGCGGTGCTGGCATCGCCCTCAAGGTCGCCGAGGCCCACACGACGGCCGGCCTCGTACGTCGGCAGCAGCACCGCCACGTAGTCGTGGTCCGGGGCCAACCGGGTCGGGCAGACCAGACGCGAGCGGATGTTGGCCGCCACTGGCTGGTCGCCCCGGACGGCGGCCTTGGCCCCCTCAGCGTCGGCGTCGTGCACCTGAACGTGGGCCCACGCCCACGCGTCGGCCGGCGACGGCACCGCGGCCGGACCGCTGAGCTTGAGCACCGGGTTGGGGCTGCCCGGGCGCACACTGACCTGCATCACGGTGCGATCGACGACCGCGAGCATCAACCACGGGTCGAGCCGCTCGTCCCGGCCGGGCGCGACCTGGGCCGGGCTGAACATCCAGGGCAGGTCAGGGTGCGCGAACTCGATGACCGCGAGGTAGTTGGGCTCGAGGTTGTGGCTGTCGGGACGCGGGGACCGGCGCACGATCTGGTCGCTGCTCACGCCCTCGACGTCGCCGGGCCCGAGCACCGCCATCGGTGCCGAGTCGGCGGGCATCGTGCTCGGCGTCGCCTGGCCCTGCCGGTTGGCGGTGACGGTCACCGAGGTCGTCACGAGGCGCCGACTGCCGACCTGTCCGGTGGTCTTCCCGGCGCCGACACCGCGGCGTGACCACGACACGAACTGGAGGCTCATCTCCTAGCCCACCTCCCAGGCGCGCGCCACCTGCAGACCGGCGGCAGTGGTGGCGTCCTGCGCGGCCAGGCCGGCGATCAGCTCACTGGCGACACCGGCGTGCTGGCCGGCCAGGGAGAGACCCGTCGCTGCCGCCACGAGTGCCGGGTCGCCGGATCCGGCGTACGCCTCGGTGAGGGTGGCGGTGGCGTCGCGCAGCTGGTCGACGGAGGCGATCACGGTGACCCCGGGGTCGCGCACCGTCACGAAGGGCTGGTGCACCTCCTTGGGCACCATCGAGTGGCCGGCCATCGTCATGACTCCGGCCGCGAGCTCGCACACCCGCTTGGGGATGAAGAAGTCCTCGGCCAGTACGGCGATCTCGGGATGCACGTCGTCGCGGCCCTGCGGGGCGTCGCCCGAGGTTCCGCCCTGCGGGTCGAGGTCGAACCCGGCGTCGAAGCGGGCATAGCCGGCCGAGGACAGCTTGGCCTTGTCGTCCTGGGTACGGAACTGCGAGGGCGGGAACTGGTCCTGCTGCATCCGGAGCTCCGGCTGGCCCTCGGGTGCGGCGACGCCCAGGGTGGTCGCGACCGGGAGGGGTACGCCGTCCATCCGCTGCAGGTCGATGTCGAGGGGTACGGCGGTCTGGCGGAACGCCACCTCGGCCATCGGGTGCATCGCGGCGTGGTCCTCGGCCACACCCGGGCGCAGCCGCACCACGTGCGGGACCTCGCGACTCGTCGCGGTCCAGTTCGCCGGGACGCCGAGCTCGTGGACCAGCACGCCGAGCGGGTCGCGAGCGGGGGGCAGGGCGGCCGCGTCGGGGGATCCGAAGGTGATCTCGGGAATGTCGACGCCGACGGAGAAGAACAGGATGTCGACCTCCGCGTGGCCGCGGATGCGCCAGGGCGAGGTGCCGGAGAGATGACCGTCGAGCTCGATGCTGCCGATGTCGAAGTCGGCGCACTCGATGCTGACCCCGGCCGAGAAGTCCACCTGGAAGCCGAACGGGTCGAAGACGATCAACGCGTCGAAGTCGAAGTGGCCCTTGATGCCGAAGCCGTCGATGCCGGCCTGGAGCTCGGCGTGGGCACCGAACTGCACGGAGTTGGTGGTGACCGCGAGGTAGGCGCCGAAACGCGCACGGAGGAACGGGCCCGGGGAGAGCTCGGTGCCGATGCGCTTCATCCCACCCATGCCCTCGGGTGGGGTGAAGGCGGGGTGGAATCCCCCGGCGGAGAAGGCGAACAGGGCGTTGTCGCCGCCACGGATGCGCACCTTGATGTCGCCCTCGACCGGGAGGCCGACGATCTGGGAGTTCGAGAGCGTGGCGTCGAGGGCGAGGCCGTCCGCGTCGATCGTGACCAGGACGAGGGCCTCGAGCCGGATGATGGCTGCCTGCTCGAACGGCAGTGTGATCGCGAGCCGCCCGACGATGACGACGCCGTCGTTGGACACCAGCACCGCCAGGGTGGCGGCGACGATGGTCGGCGTACCCCAACCCAGCTTGAGCATCGGGCCCACGACGAGGTCGCCCGGGGAGTGGGGGAAGCAGCTCGAGAGCACGGGCAACAGGTGCGGCGCATCGGCGACCGGGTCGTGGGGGAACAGCAGGTTCGACAGGTCGCCCGAGGAGGCGGCGGCGCGCAGGGCGTCGGTGTCGGGCCGACGGTTGATGCCGACCAGGCCACCGACCCCGACGAGGGTGAAGCCGAAGGAGAGCTGGATCGGCGGCGTGAACTCGGCCGCGAGCAGGATCAGGATCGAGAACTCATCGGTGGTGAGGATGCCGAAGCCGCTGACCGAGACCGGACCGAGGCTGGCAGAGATCGCGCCCTGCCACTCGTCACCATGCTTGGCCAGATAGCCGCCACCCGAGAAGCCGGGCAGGTCGAGCTCGGCGCTGGCTCCCTCGGGCGGTTTCAGCGCGAACGTCGGTGTCAGCGCAGGTCCGTGGTCACCGAACGCCACCGCGAGCGACAGCGAGAGGCGGGCCTTGTCGACGGCCAGCTTCAGACCGGCCAGGTCGAGGTCGGCCGAGGCCACCACCTCGAGGCTGATCGAGCTCTCCTTCAGGCCGGGATGACCGGCAACGTCGAGTCCGAGTTCGATCGAGTTGTCGTCAGCCACGGCGCACCGGCTCCGTCGTCGTACGCCGACTCATGCGGAGCTCTTCTCGCCGAGGCTGAACTGGGGGCCGGCGCCCTGGGTCAGCACTAGCTCGGGGGTGTAGCTCTCGTCCAGGGCGGCGACGTGCACGATGGCGCCGAGGGCTCCCAGCAGCTGCCCGAGGTCGACCTTGGCCTCGAGACCGGGCCGGGCGGCATCGCCGAAGCCGAGCCTGAGCGAGTACAGCGGAGCCCCCGGAAGCGTGGACAGGACGGCAACCAGACGAAGCGCGCCCACACTGATCCCGGCGGTGTCGTTGCCGGCGTGGATCCCCGGATCCCAGGAGAGCTGGGCGTTGATGGAGGCCTGCTCGGCCGGTGGCTGCACCCCGCCGGAGAACGCCATGCGCCAGCTCGCGTCGCCCTGCGAGGAGACGGCGAAGGTGAGCGGTCCCAACGGCGTGGCAGCGATCGCGAGCCCGGCCGTGGCCTGGAGCACGATGCCGTGCCGGGCCGGAGCGGGGTCGGTCATCGCGAAGCCGATCGTCACGCTCTTGCCCGGCTCGACGGTGTAGGTGAGGGTGACGGCCCGTGACCAGCCGTCAGGTTGCATCGATCCCACGCTGAGGTGGTCGGGGTCGAGGTCGCGGACCTTGAGCAGGAGGAAGATCAGCAGCGAGGCCCAGTCGGGTGGGTCGATGAGCTGCTCGAGCGCGGTCAAGGCGTCGGCCGGGAGCTGCTCCGCCTGGTCGACCGTGCGACCGACCGTCTGGCCCGCCTGGTCGAAGACCTGGCTGAGCGCGTCAGGAGCAGCGGCTGCCGCGTCCGCGGCCGACTGGAGCACCTGGCCAAGGACCTGGCCGAGCGTCTCTGGCGTCGCCGTCACCATGCGGAGCTCCTGCCGACGAGCCCGAGCGCGAGCTCCGTCTCCAGCGAGCCTGTTGCCCTTCTGCTGGGCTGTCAAGGAGTGGACCCGCGGCGGTCTGGACGGGAGCCACTCGCGACCCGTGGCACGAGGAGACATCTAGGCCGCAGGGGATCACACACGGCACTTCGGGCGCGTGGCTCCTATGATCCGTAGGTGTCGACAGCAGTGCTCGCCACAAAGCTGTTCGCGCCGGCCAGGCGCCCGCAGGCCGTCGAGCGCACCAGGCTGGTCGAGATGCTCGACGCCGGCTTCGCCCCGGGGCATCGTCTGACACTTGTCTCGGCGCCGGCCGGGTTCGGGAAGACCACCGCGCTCAGCGACTGGGTCGCCCAGCTGCGTCAGCGGCACCCCCTCGCCCGCGCCGGGTGGGTGTCGCTCGACGCGGGGGACAACGACCTGACCCGGCTCCTGACGCACCTGGTGGCGGCCTGGGCACACCTCGGGATCGAGCTGGAGGCGACGACGGCTCTGCGACCGCTACCCGACAACCCCTCCGCCGTACTGACGGCCCTGGTCAACGCCGTCGCCGAGGCAGCCGAGGAAGCGCCCGGGATGCAGAGCATCCTGGTCCTCGACGACTACCACGTCATCACGAGCCCCGAGGTGCACGAAGCCACCACGTTCCTCCTCGAGCACCTTCCCGATCAGCTGCACCTGACCATCGCTACTCGCGCCGACCCGCCGCTGCCGTTGGCTCGGCTGCGCAGCCGTGGCCAGCTCACCGAGGTGCGTGGCGCCGACCTGCGCTTCACCAGCGACGAGGCACAACGGTTCCTCAACCAGGCGATGGGTCTGGACCTGGATGCGGCTGACGTGGATGCCCTCGAGGAGCGCACCGAGGGTTGGATCGCCGGTCTTCAGCTGGCCGCTCTGTCGTTGCGCGCCATGGCGACCCGGCCTGAGGTCACCGACTTCATCGAGGCGTTCACCGGCAGCAACCGGTTCGTCATCGACTACCTGGCTGACGAGGTTCTGGCCCGGCAGCCGGACGAGGTGCGCCACTTCCTGTTGCGCACCTCGGTGCTTGATCGACTCACCGGGCCGTTGTGCGACGCGGTCAGTGGCCTGACGGGCGGAACAGCAATGCTCGTAGATCTGGAGCGCGCCAACCTCTTCGTCGTCCCGCTGGACACGCAGCGTGCCTGGTACCGCTACCACCACCTGTTCGCCGACGTGCTGCAGTCACGCCTCCTCACCGAGGAACCGGAGCTGGTTCCCCAGCTGCACCGGCGGGCCTGTGACTGGTTCGCCGCGAAGGGCCTGACCACGGACGCCGTGCGGCATGCGCTGGTGGCCGAAGACTTCACCCGGGCCGCCCACTTGATGGAGGAGGCGCTCCCCGAGGTCCGTCGCGCGCGACAGGACAGCCTGTTGCTCGCCTGGGCTCGATCGTTGCCCGCCTCGGTGCTCCGTCGCAGTCCGATGCTGAGCATCGTGGCCGGTTGGGAACGCATGATGGCCGGCGACCTCGACGGGCTCGAGGCCTGGCTCGATGACGCCGACGCAGCGCTCGCGGCGGGAGCCGACGAGCCGGGGCTGGCGAACGCGTGGGCGGCCAACGACGAGCTTCGTACGGCGCCGGCCACGATCCTGGTCTATCGCGCGTCGCTGGCCCAGGCGCGGGGCGATGTCGCCGGAACGGTGCGCCACGCACGCGCGGCGTTCGACCTGGCCGACTCCGGGGACCACCTCGTGAGAGGCAGCGCGGGCGGCTTCCTCGGCCTGGCTGCCTGGGCTGCTGGCGACATCGAAGAAGCGATTGCCACGTTCTCCGAGGCACTGAGAAGCCTGCACGCGGCCGGGAACCTCGTCGATGAGCTGGACGCCACGGTCGTGCTCGCCGACATGTGGGTTGCCGCCGGTCGACCCAGCGGGGCCCGCGCCCTCCACGAGCAGGCGCTGGTGATCGCAACTGCGAACGGAGAGCCGTATCCGCGTGCGACCTCCGACCTGCACGTCGGCCTGGCCGAGCTCGACCGTGAGGTCGGCGACACTTCGAGCGCCGAGACACACCTGGAGACGGCCGCCGTACTCGCCGAGCAAGCCTCCATCAGCGAGAACCGGTACCGGTGGCCGCTGGTCAAGGCCCAGGTGCGCGTCAGCAGAGGCGACTTCGAGTCGGCACGATCGCTGCTGGAGGAGGCCGCCAGCCTCTACCGTCCCGGCTTCCACCCCCAGGTGCGGCCGATCGAAGCGATGGTGGTCCGGCTGCACGTCGCCACCGGCGACCTGGCCTCGGCCGCGAGCTGGGCTGAAGCGCAGGGCCTGAGCGTGGACGACGAACCGGAGTACTTGCGCGAGTACGAGCACCTGACCCTGGCTCGGCTGCTCCTGGCGCAGCACCGCACCGACGCCGCCGATCTTTCCGGGCTCCTGGCCCTGCTGGCACGAATGGAACGTGCGGCCGCGCACGTCGGACGCCTCGGCAGCCTGGTGGAGATCCGGATGCTGCAGGCCCTCACCCACCATGCCCGTGGCGATCATGCGGCAGCGTTCGGGCACCTGGTCCAGCTACGCGCGGAGGCCGCGGAGCCGCAGAGCTACGTGCGGTTGTTCCTCGACGAAGGAGCTCCGATGCTGGAGCTGCTCCGAGATGCGGCCGGCCCCCGCGACGTACCCGACCAGCGCCTCGATCCGAAGGACCGGGCCGAGCAGGAGGAGCGAGACGAGCTGGTGAGGGCGTGGGCTCGCTCGCTGCTCGAGCGCGAACAGTCACCGGTCGAGGCACCTGCCACAGCGCAGTCCCTGCCCGAGCCGCTGAGCCAGCGCGAGGTCGAGGTCCTCCAGCTCCTGGACTCCGAGCTGACCGGGCCGCAGATCGCCGATGAGCTCTACGTCTCGCTGAACACGTTGCGCAGCCACACCAAGCGCATCTTCACCAAGCTCGACGTCAAGACGCGGGCTGCCGCCGTACGCCGGGGGCACGAGCACGGCGTCCTGTGAGCCCCGGCTGGGCCCCGATGTCACATCGTGAATCACATCATGTGGTGACGCGGCCGATCCCCGCCCGTCCCTAGGTTCCAGGTACCCCCGCGGGACCCGCCGCGGACTACCGAAGAGGGATCCCGACATGACCATCACCCCGAACAGGCTGACCCGCTGGGCCGGCATCGCCGCCGCTGCCGCTGGTGCCATCTTCATCGGCGTCCAGATCAACCACCCGCAGCTGAGCGCGACTTCCATCCAGACCACCGACGTCTACGTCCGCGACTCGTTGAAGCTGCTCATGGGCGTACTGGCGCTGGCCGGCATCACCGGCATGTACCTGCACCAGGTCCGCAAGAACGGGCTCCTCGGGCTGATCGGCTACCTGGTGTTCGCTGCGGGGTATCTCAGCATCATCTGCGTCTCGTTCACCGCCGCCTACGTGCTCCCGGAGGTGGCCACCTCCAGTGCCGGTTTCGTCAACGACGCGATCGCCGTCAACACCAGTCGCGGCACCGTGCACGGCGACATCGGGGCGCTCGCTACCGTGATGAAGGTCGGCGGCCTCGCCTTCCTGGTCGGCAGCCTGCTGTTCGGCATCGCCCTGTTCCGCGCTGATGTCCTGACCCGCTGGGCCGCCGCTCTGCTCGCCGTCGCAGGCGTGGCCACCGGCGCTCTGGCGCTGATGCCGGACGCGCTCTACCGGCTGCTGGCATTCCCCAACGGCATCGCCATGATCGCCCTGGGTTACTCGCTGTGGAAGGTCGCCAGGGTCGAGGAGACCATCGCCCCGACCGCCGCTGAGGCTGCCACGGCGCCCAGCACTGTCGGTGTCGCATGAACCAGGCACCAGCTCCTGGACGGGTCGTCCGGACCGGGTGGTGGATTCCTCCCGCCCTCCTGGCGCTGGCGCTCATCCCGATCGCGGGTGGCGCCGGCCGCCTCGTCGAGGTGCTCGGTGGACCCGAGGTTCTCCCCAGCGACCCGCGGTTCGCCGCGTCCCCGGTCCCGCTGGTCATCCACGTCGCGTCCGCCATCGCCTACGCGATCTTCGGGGCGTTCCAGTTCTCCGGCCGGCTGCGTCGCAGCCACCCGGGGTGGCACCGCCGCACCGGACGGCTCCTGGTGGTTCTGGGCCTGGCGGTCGCGTTCTCCGGGTTGTGGATGACCCTGGCCTACGCGCAGAAAGCCGGCACGGGCGACATCTTGTGGGTGACCCGCCTGGTGGTCAGCGCCGTGATGGGCGCCGCCGTCATCCTGGGGCTGGCGGCCATTCGGCGCCGCGACGTCACCCGGCACCGGGCGTGGATGACCCGCGCCTACGCGCTCGCGCTCGGTGCCGGAACCCAGGTGTTCACCGTCGGGTTCGGCGAAGCACTCTTCGGCACCGGGGTCGCCAACCACGACCTGATGATGGCGGCGGCGTGGGCCATCAACCTCGCCGTTGCCGAGTGGGTCATCCGCCGCCCTGCGCGTCGGCGGACGACGAGTGGGCGCACGGCCCTGGCCGGTGCGTCATGACCACCCCGTCACCCGACGCCCCCGCGTCCTACGACCTGCGCCTCCGCGGACATCTCGACGAGCGCTGGTCGAGCTGGTTCGACGGATTCACCCTCATCCACGAGGACGACGGGTCGACCATCCTGCGCGGTGCGGTGCGCGACCAGTCCGAGCTGCACGGCCTGCTGGCCAGGGTCCGCGACCTGGGCACGACACTCATCTCGGTGACGCCGACCGACGTCACCGGTGTGAACTCCGAGCGCGGCGCTTTCCCGGCACGGCAACATCGCTAGCCCGGTCCCGGTCGACCTCAAGGAGGAGCTGATCGGCAAGGTGCTGTTCCCCGCCCGGTCCCGCGGGGCGCCAAGGACGTGACCTTCACCGTCACCACCACGGCGGGTGTCGGGCCCCCCGGTCCGATCACCGTGGACATGCCGCCTAGCTAACGGGCAGGTCCAGCGCCACACTGCTGCCGTCGATCGCCGCCGTACCTCCGTGTGCATGGGCGACGGCCTGGACCAGGGACAGACCCAGACCGGTGCCCCGACTGGTGCGACTGGACTCGGCGCGCGTGAACCTGTCGAACGCCTTGCCGACGAAGTCGGGCGCAAAGCCGGTGCCCTCGTCGCTGACGGTGAGCCGGACCCGGTCACCGGTGTCCGTGGCGGCGATGGTGACGGTGCCGTCGCCGTAGCGCAGCGCGTTGGAGACGAGGTTGCCCAGGGCAAGGTCGAGCCAGTGCCGGTTGCCCGTCACGACCACGTCGGTCGAGGGCCCCTCAGCTGTGCCACCAGGCGACCGGGCCTCGATGCGACGGCCCAGCACTGCTGCTTCGGCCTGGTAGCGCCCGACGAGGTCGGCAATGAGCACTCCGGTGTCGACCTGCTCGCCGTCGAGCGTGTCTCCGGCGCGCACCTCCTCGAGGTCGAGCAGTGCGTTGGAGACCGCGATGAGCCGCTCGACCTGGTCCTGGAGCGACTCCAGGGCTGCCTTCGTCTCGTCCGGTGGCCGCGGACGCCGCAGCGCCATCTCGAGCTCGGTGCGCATGACCGAGAGCGGTGACCTGAGCTCGTGGGAGGTGTCGGCAAGGAACTGGCGCTCGCGTTCGTTTGCGGTGCTGATCCGGGCCAGGAGTGCGTTCAGCGTGTGGCCGAGTCGGGTGATCTCGTCGTCATGGCTCGGGTCCACCGGAAGTACCGGCGCGTCGCCGGCACGCTCGGCGGCACGACGGTACCGCTCCACCGGCCGCAGTGCAGCGCGGGCGACGCCGTACCCGACCAGGGACGCCGCGACCAGGGTGGCCAGGTCGGCGATGACGAGCTGCGCCAGCAGCTCGCGCAGCGCTTCGTCGTGCTTGCGCCGGCTGATCGCCGAGGAGACGACGACGGATCCGGCGGGGGTTCGAACCCGGGAGGTGAGGACGCGGTAGGGCCGGTTCGAGGGTGGCAGCATGCTGCCCACGTCCTGACGGACGGTCTCGCCGGCGCGGACGCCGATGACTGTCTCGATGTCGCTGAGTCGGGTCCGGGCGTCGCCACCGACGACGCGGCCGGCTCGGTCGTAGACCTGGTAGCTCTGCCCCGGAGTGTCGGTCGGCGGGGTGGCGCCGGTGGACAGGTTTCGGATGACCACGGCGTGGTAGGCGTCCAGGTCCTGGTTGAGCTGGCGGTTGAGGGCGAACTCGACGCGCCAGTACACGAACGCCCCAGCCAGCACCAGGACCACCGTCATGGTCGCCGCCACCGCCACCACGAGCCGGGTCACGATCGGTCGGTCACCGAACAGGCGGCTCCACAGGCTCATCTCCGGCTCATGACATCAGGGCGGGGCTCATCGCGTGGTGATCTCGAGGCGGTACCCGACTCCGCGCAGGGTGCGGATGGTGACCTGGTCGGAGGCGGCCAGCGCACGTCGCAGGCGGGACATGTGCACGTCCATGGCGTTGCTGGAGATGTCGACCTCGAAGTCCCAGACGTCGTCGTAGAGGCGGTCGCGGCTCACCACGCGTCCACGGGCCGACATCAGGGAATGAAGCATGTCGAACTCGCGCCGAGACAGGTTCACCTCTTCCTCGTGGACCCAGACCCGCCGGTCCCCTTCGTCCATCACCACGTCGCCCACGGTCAAGCGGGTGTCCTCGGGGTCGCGGCGGCGGCCGATGGCACGCAGTCGGGCATGCAGCTCCTCCAGCGCGAACGGCTTGACCAGGTAGTCGTCGGCGCCCGCCTCGAGTCCGGCGACGCGTTCGGCGACCGTCCCGCGGGCGGTGAGCATCAGGATGGGTACGTCGTTGCCCTCGCGGCGCAGCTGTTGGCAGACCTCGGTGCCGCTCATCCCGGGCAGCATGAGATCGAGTACGACGGCGTCGACGTCGGCCTGGCGGGCAGCGAACAGGGCGCTGGTGCCGTCGTGAGCACCGGTGACCTGGACGTCGTTCTCGGTGAGATAGCCGGTGATCAGCTCGACCATGCGTGGCTCATCGTCGACCACCACTACGTGCATCGGGTCAGCCTAGGCGGGTTGCCGGTCGCGACACGTTGCGCCACGAGCCGCAGGCTAGACACCCGGACCTGTCGTGAACCTGAACACGTGCGGCCTGAGGACGCAGCGGACAAGTGGGTCAGTTCTCGAACAGCTCGACCAAGTTGCCCGCGGGGTCCTCGAGCAGGATCTGGCGACCGCCCGGCCCGGTCACCACCTCGCTACGGAAACGGACGCCGGCCTCGCGCAGTCCGGTGACCTCGGCGTCGAGGTCGTCGACGACGAGATGGATGCGGTTGCGGCCGGCGCGGTCGGCGTCGCTCGGTGTGGCGCGCGCTCCGGAGCTGGCAGGCCCCGACAGCAGGAGCCGCAACGGGCCGCGTACGACGTCGGCGAACGCCGGCGCCGGGTGGGTCTTCACGGTGAAGCCCAGGTGGGTGGTGTAGAAGGCGATGGCCGCTTCCACGTCGTCCACGACGTAGCGGACGCTGGCGTACTGCTCGGGTGCGGGCACAGAAACCCCTGCGTGTCGTGGCTCAGTGGCGGTGAATGCCGAGAGACGGGAGCAGGTGCCTGATGCGGGTGTCGATGTCCGCAGCGACCTGCTGGAAGACGGCGTAGCTGGCGCGTGCCGAGCCGCTCGTCGCGGCGGGATCGCGGATGCTCCAGTGAGTCCGGCGTGGGGTGTGGGCGAACTCGGGGCATGTCTCACGGGCTCTGTCGCACAGGGTGACCACGTGGTCGAACCGGCGCCTGTTCAGCGTGGTGAGGCCCCGGGGCCGCTGGCTGGTGACGTCGATGCCGAACCGCTCGTCCAGGACCCGAACCGTGTGGGGGTGCAGCTCGGGCTTGGGTCGGGTGCCGGCACTGGTCACGCGAACGCTGGCTGCGCCGTGGTGACGCAGCAGGGCCTCGGCGATGGGTGAGCGGATGCTGTTGCCGGTGCACACGAAGAGCACGTCGGCGGGTCGGTCAGGCTGTCGCCTGGTCCTACCGCGGTGCTGCGTGGGGTGCAGGGAGGGGTGCAGGGCCGCGCCGGTCTCGGCCAAGGCCTCAGCACAGCGATCCAGGTCGAGGTGGTAGTAGCTGTCGCGGCCGTCGTAGCTGCTTCGGGTGGCGCCGACCAGGCCTCCGTCGCGCAGCAGGCGAAGGTGGTAGGAGAGCAGGTTCTGCGGCTCGTCGAGCAGTGTCACCAGCTCGCGAACCCGGTAGTCGCTCTCCGCCAGAGCGGTGAGGAGCTGCCAGCGCAGCGGGTGGGCGGTCAACCGGACGAACGCCGGCGGCGCCGATACTTGACGGGTGGACACCACGGCTCCAAGATACATCAAACGAGTTTGATGGAACACGAGCGAGAGGCCGGCGCCGCGAGTGACGAGCGAGCTGGGTGACGAGCCGACGCCTGTCCTCGGCGGTGACGCCCTTCCACTGCGCGAGGCGACCAAGGCGTGGTTCGGCATCTCACTCCAGACCTTCGGCGGTCCGGCGGGCCAGATCTCGGTCATGCAGCGCACCCTGGTGGACGAGAAGCGCTGGATCGGCCAGCAACGGTTCCTGCACGCGCTGTCCTACTGCACGTTGCTGCCGGGGCCGGAGGCTCAGCAGCTCTCCATCTACGTCGGCTGGTTGCTCAACGGGGTCCGCGGAGGCCTGGTCGCCGGTGTCCTGTTCGTGCTGCCCGGGTTCGTGGCGCTGCTGGGGCTGACCGCGGTCTACCTGGCGGCCGGCGACTCGACCCTGGTCGCCGCCCTGTTCGCGGGGCTGGCCCCAGCGGTCCTGGCGATCGTGGCTCAGGCGGTCGTCCGGGTCGGCGGCCGCTCGCTGACCCATCCGGCGCTCGTGACCCTCGCGGTCGCGGCTTTCGTGGGCCTGACCGTGTTCGCGGTCCCGTTCCCGCTCGTGGTCGCGGCCGCAGGCGCCATTGGCTGGGCGCTGGGCCGGTGGGCGCCGCAGACCATGCGGCGGCCCGGTGACCACACGAGGACGGTCGACGGTCCGCCTCCGCTGGTTCCCGACGACGCCCTGCGCCACGCCCGACCCAGCCGCTCCTATGCGTGCAAGGTCCTGGTCATCGGCGTGGTCGCCTGGGCCGTTCCGGTCGGGCTCGTGGTCGCGGCCACCGGCACCGGGACCGTCTTCACCGACGGGGTCCGGTTGTGGACCGTCTCCAGCCTGGTCTCCTTCGGTGGCGCCTACGCCCTGCTCTCCTACATCTCCCACCAGGCGGTCGTCGTGTACGGCTGGCTGGCGCCCGGTGAGATGGTCCGTGGCCTCGCGCTGGCCGAGACCACCCCCGGGCCGCTGATCATGGTCACCCAGTTCGTGGCCGGCATCGCTGGCTACCGGCACCCGCCGGCGGGGATGGATCCCTGGGTCGGCTTCCTCGTCGGCAGCGTCCTGTGCACCGTGCTCATCTTCGTCCCGAGCTTCACGCTGGTCTTCCTGGGCGCGCCGTTCGTCGAACGGCTGCGCGGCAACCAGTCCCTCTCGGCCGCGCTGACCGGCATCACCGCGGCGGTGGTCGGCGTCATCGCCAACCTCGCGGTCGTCTTCGCGCTTGCCACCCTGTTCGGCGACGTCGAGGTGGTGGTGTGGGGGCCGGTGCACCTGCCAGTGCCGCAGCTGGGCACGTTCAAGCCGCTGTCGCTCGGCGTCGCGCTCGTCGCGGCCGCACTCCTGTTCCGGCTGCGGTGGACGGTGCTGCGCACCCTGGGCGTCTGCGCACTCCTCGGGCTCGCCGCCGGGCTGCTCGGAGTGGCCACGACCTGAGCGCCGCGACCTCAGTGCTGGTCGAGCAGGTTCCGGATGATCTCCGGGAGGCGCGTGGCCTGTGCCTTCGAGACGCACGCGGTGATGCCGATGGTGCGCGCCTGCTCCTGCACGGTGCTGTCGAGGTGGGCCGAGAACAGGATGATCACCTGCCCCGGGTGGTGGACCAGCATCTGCTCGGCCACCTCGAGTCCGGTGAGACCCGGCATCCGGTTGTCGAGGAGCACGACCGACGGGGTCGGCGGGGGATCGAGCTCGCGGAAGTGTTCGAGCGCCTCCAGGCCGTCTGCGGCCTCCGCCGCGATGCTGAACCCACCGCGCTCGAGGATGGTCCGCGCGAGCATGCGCAGGTCGGGCTCGTCGTCGACGACGAACACGCTCGGCGCGGTCGCAGTCTCGTGGGGCGCTGTCATGGTGGCCGCCATCCTAGGTGGCGGTGGACCGCCACCGGTTCGTGGTCTCGTCGCCACGTGGTCGGTTCCACCTGTCTCAAGCCGGGACGTCCTGGTGATGGCGGCGAAGTGCGAGGACGAGCAGGACTGCGGAACACAGCTGCAGCAGGCCGACGAGGACCACGAGCAGGATGCGGTGCTCGGTGTACAGCCCGCCCGCGAGCACTCCGCCGGCGGGCGCGGCGACACCCTGGAAGGCAGCGAAGACGCCGTAGGCGGTGGCGAGGCGGCGTTGTGGGACCAGGTCGGCCACGAGCGCCTTGACCGTGGAGTCCTGGACACCGGTCACCGCGCCCCACAGCAGCACCCCGGCGAGTACGACGGTGAGCGCATGGGCCAGGGTGAGCGCCGGTACGGCGACGATGGTGACCGGCAAGGTGTACAGGACCGCCGCCCCCCAGCGGTCGTAGGCGAACCCGGTCACCAGCGCGGCCACGGCCTCGGTCGCCATCGCCGCGGCGTAGATCAGCGGCACCACCGCAGTGCTGACCAGCCCGGCGTCGACGAGGTGGAAGGAGATGACGCCGAACGTCATCAACCCCAAGGTGCCCAGGGCGCACGAGGTGGCGAACGCGTAGAACTGCACGGACAGGGCCCGGGGTTCGACGATCGTGCTCACCGGCGCGGGAGCTGCGTCGGGGGCGGACGCGACCTCGTGAGCGTTCTCGGGGTCGTCGGTGTGGCGCTTGAGGCTGAACAGCAGCACCATGCAGGCGGCCCCCGGGACGGCCAGTACGGCGAAGGCGGGCCAGGTCACCCCGACCAGGGCGATCACACCGGCGACGAGAAGCGGACCGGCGAACGCCCCGACCTGGTCGAGCGCCTTGTGTACGGCGAACCCACGGCCGCGTCCGACCGAGACAGCCACTCGGGCAAGCAGAGTGGACTTCGACGGGCTCCGGATGGCCTTGCCGGCGCGCTCGAGCAGGATCAGCGTCGCGGCCAGGGCCAGCCCGATGCTGCCGACGAACGGTGTCACCGCGAGCAGTGGGACGCAGATCGCCGTCATCGCATAGCCGAGGATGGTCAGCGACCAGTAGCGACCGCCGTGGTCGGCGTACGGGCCGGAGAAGAGTCGCAGCACCAGGGCGATCGCTTCGCCGGCGCCGGTGATGAGTCCGACGGCCAGGGCCGACGCGCCCAGGGACGCCAGGAACGGCCCGGCCACCGAGCGCATCCCCTCGTAGACCATGTCGCCGGCGAGGCTGACCACCCCGAAGGCGACCACCGTCCGCCACGGGGTCCACGCCGGTGGCGTCCGGCGGATGGTTCCAGGCGGGGTCACGCCGTCCAGCCTAGGCAGCGACCTGGCAGCTCAGGCGAACAGCTTCCTTTGACGGCCGGTGACCTTCCTGCCCTGCTTGCGGATCTTCTTGCCGGCCTTCTTGCGGACCTTCGCCGTCCGGCCTGAGAGATCAGGCGGATCGGGTGCGAGCTTGCGACCCTTGCGCCTGGATTCCTTGACCGGATGCGCCACCGCCCTCGGCAGCATCAGCCGCACCGACGTGGCGAACAGCGATCGCGCCAGGCGCAGCAGCGGAATGCCGAGCGGCAGCAGGATGATCGTGACGCACAGCAGCAGGGCCACGAGGCCGAGCAGGCCGGCAAGGATCCAGAGCAAGGCACCGAGCAGTCCGCGGAGGATTCTCATCGCGCGTGCTCCGGCGTCTCAGCTGAGCTTGGACTTGAGCCGGGACGTCTTCGAGGTGTTCCGGCCGGTGATGGTGGACGCGATCACGACGAGGACCGACGAGACCACGATCGCCACGAGCCAGCGCACCCAGTCGACACCGGAGGTCGTGTCCCCGCCGAAGGCGGCGTACACGTACCAGCCGATCAGGACTCCGCCGATGCCGCAGAGCACCGTGAGCCAGATCGGAATGTTGTCCTTGTCTCCGGGTGCCACGAACTTTCCCAGCAACCCGATGATGATGCCCGCGATGATGACGCCGATGACACTCATGTCGGTTCCCTCCCCAGGGTGCGGCCGCGGGTCTCGCGACCTCTTCTAGCCACTACCCCGGGGGAGGGGACCTCAATCGTGCAGTGGGTGTGCCTCGGCTCAGACGCCGCCGCGGCGTCCCCGGACGCGACCGAGGATGAAGAGCACGAGGGCGATGATGACCAGGATGACGAGAATGGTCCACAACATGGTGAGACTCCGTCCGGTTGGTGGTGTGGTGACTGGCCGGAGCCCGAGCGGCCGACCTGCGGAAGGGTGCCCCGATCCGACATGGGGCAAACGGGGCGCTGCTAGGCCTTGCGTCCGCGCTTGACCCGTCGCCGCAGCTGGAGGATGCGCAGGACGCCGGCCGCAGCGACGACCGCGGCGCCGGCAACGGCCGCGAGCAGCAGCGTCGCGGCGAGCGGCGCGTGGCCGTCCCAGCCGAAGAACGAGACCTCCACCTTCTGGGTGTTCTGCAGGATGAACACGGCCAGCAGGAGCAGGAGCACGACGAGCAGGAGTACGGCGGACCAGAACCCGCTGGTGCGTGACCCGCGAAGGGGGTCGGGCTGGCCCGCTGGGCGCGCCGATGGCTCGTGCTCGGAGACCGGGTCGTCCTCGGGACGTGGTTCCTGGGCGGAGGACGGGGAGTCGGCAGAGGTCACCTTGGGGGCGTACCCCACCTGGGCCGGCCCACACGCCCGGTCACGGGTTGCCGCCGAGCTGCGAGACCAGTCGCACGAAGGTGTTGGGGCTGCCGTACCCGTCGTACCCACCGCGCCGCTCGAGCAGCTCGACGTGGAACCCGGTGCCGAGGTCCTCGGTGAACGCGTGCAACAGCTCGGCGTCCCCCACCCGGTCGTAGAGCAGCTGGTGCTCGCGGAGGTGGTCCAGGACCTCCGTCGGCAGCCCGAACCGGGCGTCGAGATCGGCGTAGTAGTTGTCCGGGACGCGCATCAACGGCACGCCTCGCGAGCGCAGGCTGGCGACGGCGGTCGCCACGTCGTCGCACCGCAGCGCCACCTGGGTGACGCCGTGCGGGTGCGCGCTCTGCGGTGATGCCTCGGTCACGTTGAGCACGATGCGTACGTCGCCCGCGGTTGGTCGCAACGCGATGCTGCGCAGCCGACCATGCGGTTCCATGAACTCCTCGGGCGACTCCGGAGCGAAGCCGAACACCGTCCGGAAGAAGGCCATCTCCTCGTTGAGCTGCAAGGGGGAGACGGAGATGACGACGTGGTCGAGGCCGGTGGAGAAACCGGCACCGCCGGCACTCGTCGGCACGAAGTCGCCCTGCCAGTGGTCGCCGTGCCCCGGGGTGTCGCTGACGAAGACGTGCAGGCCGGACGGTGACGCGATCCCCGGCAGCATCGCCTCACCCGTCCCGCGCGTGGAGTCCACCTCGGGCCAGAGCAGCGCCCGGGCCCGTGCTGCGACCGCCTCCACCGGTCGCGCGGCCAGGCCCAGGGCGGACGCATGGTTGGTGTCGGACTCGCCCGCCGCCTCGTTGACGACGACATGCGCCTCGCCGTTGCGCCACCAGGCGACGGGCTTGGATCGGTGACGACCGGCCAGCGCGAAACCGAGGGCGTCGAGCAGCTTGTCGACATGGTCGTCACCGGGTGTGCAGGCGAGCTCGAGGAAGGCGGCGTCGGTGCGGGTCGCGACGGCAGGAGCGGCGCTGACCGTGGCCCCCTCGATCGGAGGTACGACGCGCGCCAGCTCGTCCTCGAGGAAGACCAGCGACCGCATCGCGTCGCGCGCCGTCACGTCGGGGTCTGTCTCGCGGACCACGTCGCTGAACACCTCGAGCGAGAGGGGACCGCGGTATCCGGCGGCCAGCGTCGCCGCCACCACCCCGGTCACGTCGAGCGTGCCCTGGCCTGGGAAGCAGCGGTGGTGCCGACTCCACTCGAGCAGGTTCATGTCCAGCCACGGAGCATCGGCGACCTGGAGGAAGCCGATGCGGTCCCCGGGGATCCCGTCCAGCGCGGAGCCGTCGTCGCCACGCGCGAGCACGTGGAAGGTGTCGACCGCGAGGGTGATCGCAGGGTGATCGGCGCGGACGACCGCCTCCCAGGCCTGAGCCAGGCGATGGACGTGGCGTCCCCAGGCGAGCGCCTCGAAGGCCACGGTCACGCCGGCCTCCGCGCTGACCTCCCCGACGCGGTGCAGCTGCTCGGCGGTGAGGTCGAGGTCGTCGACCGCCCCGGCGCTGGCGTTCGAGCAGGCCAGCAGGGTCGTCGTACCCAGCTCGGCCATCACGCCGAGCTTGGTGCGCAGTCGGTGCAGCACAGTCTCGAAGGCGTCCGGGGGCACACCCTCGACATCACGGATCGGCTGGAACAGCGCGATCTCCAGTCCGAGGTCAGCGCAGCGCGACGCCACCTCGCGGGGCGCGAGCGGTGACCCGATCAGGTCGTTGTCGAAGAGCTCGATCGCGTCGAACCCGGCGCCGGCGGCGGCGCCGAGCGTGTCCTGGAGCACGCCGCTGAGGGAGACCGTCGCGATGCCCTTGCGCATCAGCCGGTCAGCTCCTTGAAGTGGGCCTCCATCCGGGCGGAGTCGGCCGGTCGGCCGGTGAAGTACTCGAAGGCGCCGACCGCCTGTTGCACCGCCATCCCGCCGCCGGGGAGCACCCGGCAGCCGCGTGCCCGCGAGGCTGAGATCAGCGCGGTCTCGAGCGGGAAGTAGACGACGTCGCTGACCCAGAGGTCGCTGCGCAGGCGGGCGAGCGGGACCACCGAGCCCGGGTGGCCGAGCATGCCGACCGGAGTCGCGTTGACGACTCCCTGCACGTCGGCCAGTGCGGTCTCGAGGTCGCGTGCGATGCCGACCCGGTCCGGCCCGAAGCGGGCGGTGAGCCGGTCGACGCAGGCGGCCGCCGTCGCCTCGTCCGCATCGAGCACGTCGACCCGCGTCGCCCCCTGGCGCAGCAGCCCGTACCCGACGGCGACACCGGCGCCGCCGGCACCGATGAGCAGTGCCCGGTCGTGCACCGCGTCGGGAAGGACGGCACGGAAGGCTCGTCCGTAGCCCGACCAGTCGGTGTTGCGTCCGAGCATCCGGCCCTCGCGGAACAGGACGGTGTTCACGGCACCGAGGTCGCGGGCGTCGTCGGAGAGGTCGTCGAGCAGCGGCACCACTGCCTGCTTGAACGGGTGGGTGATGTTGACCCCGTCGAACCCGAGCCGACGTACCCAGGTCAGCAGCTCGGGCAGGTCGGCCTTCGTCAGGCCGTGGACGTCGGCGTCGATCAACCGGTAGGTCAGGGACAGCCCGGCCTCGCGACCCTCGCGTTCCTGCATCGCCGGGGTGAGCGAGCCGCCGATTCCTGACCCGACCAGACCGAGGGAGAAGGAGCCCTCGTCGTTCACGCCTGGCTCACCACGCTCGAACGGAGCGCGGCGCGAGAGGTGACCCCGATCTTGCGAGTGGCGACGAGATGAGTGGCCGCTGGACCGGTGATGACGGCGACGGCCGAGATGACGCAGGCGCCGACCGCGAAGGCGGCGACCTTGACCCAGTTGTCGGCGTTGCCGTCCATCAGCCAGCCGGCGATGGTCGGCGTGAAGCCGGCCAGCGCGAAGCCGAACTGGGTGCCGATGGCCATCCCGGAGAGGCGGACGCGGGTCGGGAAGTACTCGGCGTACGTCGCCGGCCACACCGCGTTCGGCATGCTGTAGACGACGCCGGCCAGCAGCACGCCGAGCCCGAAGGTCAGCGCGTGGCTGCCCGACGAGATGGCACCCAGGAAGGCCGTCACCAGGACCGCGCTGCCGAGCACGCCGGTGACGAACACCGGCTTGCGGCCGACCCGGTCGGAGAGCCGGGCCCAGAACGGGATGGTGCAGATCGCGACCAGGTTGGCCACGATGGCGAGCCACAGCATGAAGGTGTTGCTGAAGCCGATGCCGAAGTCGTCGGAGGTGGCGAAGTTCAGTGCGAAGACCTGGAACATCGTGTTGACCATCGCGATGAAGGCGGCGAAGAAGACGCGCAGCACGTTCTGCCAGTGGTCGCGGAACAGGACGCCGAGGGGAGCCTTGGCCACCTCGTCCTGCTGCTCCTCGGCGCGGAACTCCGGGGTCTCCTCGAGCTTGAGCCTGATGTAGAGGCCCACGAAGACCACGATCGCGCTGAGCAGGAACGGCACCCGCCAGCCCCATGCCTGCAGCTGGTCGTCGGAGAGCACGGCGGCGAGCGGGAGGAACACGGCGGGCGCCAGCACCTGGCCGCCCTGGGTCCCGCTGAGGGTGAAGCTGGTGAAGAACCCGCGCTCGTTGTCCGGTGCGTGCTCGAAGGACATCGAGTTGGCGCCGGCCTGCTCGCCGGCGGCGGAGAGACCCTGCAGCAGTCGCAGGATGACGAGCAGCGTGGGAGCCAGCAGCCCCACCTGGTGGTACGTCGGGAGGCAACCGACCAGGAACGTCGAGGTGCCCATCAGCAGCAGCGTGCCGACCATGATCGTCTTGCGACCGAGGCGGTCTCCGATGTGGCCCATCAGGAACGAGCCGATCGGCCGAGCGACGTACGCCACGCCGAAGGTCGCAAAGGCAGCGATCGTGGCGGCGGAGTCGTTGCCCTCGGGGAAGAAGATGTCCGGGAAGACCAGCGCCGCGGCGGTGCCGTAGATGGCGAGGTCGTAGTACTCGAGTGCGCTGCCGAACCAGGCAGCCACCGCCGCCCGGCGGGGAGTCCTGACGAGGTCGGAAGGTGTGTTCATCGGGCCACTTCTCCTGCTCTCGACCGGCCGCTTGCCGTCCCGATCGGGTCTGGTTCCCCGGAACGTAGGAGTGGCGCCGGTCACATGGCAAGCGTTTGCCATTTCTTGCCATATGGTGGCCGCATGGGTCCCGTGCCGCAGCGTCGCCCGACCCTGAACGACGTCGCCGAGGCGGCCGGGGTGGCAGCTTCGACCGTGTCGCGCGCGTTCACCCGCCCGCAGCGCATCAACCACCGCACCCGCGCGCACGTCCTGCGGGTGGCCGAGGAGCTCGGCTACGTGCCCAACCCGACGGCGCAGGCGCTCGGGTCCGGGCGCACCCGCACCATCGCGTTGCTGGTCCCCGACATCACCAACCCCTACTTCTCGGGGGTCATCAAGGGCGCCGAGCGCGCGGCGGCGGCGGCCGGGCTGACGCTGGTCCTGGGCGACACCGCCGAGAACCCGACCGCCGAGGCCGAGCTCGTACGCCGCCTCGAGCGTGCCGTGGACGGGTTCGTGATCAGCGCCTCGCGGCTCACCGACGACGAGCTGCGCGCCGCCGCCGAGCGCAGCCCGATCGCGCTGGTCAACCGGGCCACCGCAGGACTCGGATGTGTGGTGGCCGACTACGACTCCGGGACGAGGCAGATCGTCGACCACCTCGCGTCGTACGGCCACCGATCCTTCGTCTTCGCCGGCGGCCCCGCGGAGTCGTGGTCGGGCGCCCGTCGCTGGCACGGACTGCAGGCGGCGGCCGCGGAGAAGGGGATGGAGGCCCGCAGGTTCGGGCCCTACATGCCGACCCTGGGAGGAGGACCGGCCGCCGTCGACGCAGCGGTCGCGTCGGGTGCCACCGCAGTCGTGTGCCACAACGACATGCTCGCGATCGGGGTGATGCGTCGGCTGGCCGAGCGCGGTCACCGCGTGCCTGAGGACGTCAGCGTGGTCGGGTTCGACGACGTGTTCGGAGCCGAGTTCTGCCAGCCGACCCTCACCACGCTCGCCGAGCGCACCGCCGATGCCGGCGCACGGGCGGTCGAGGTGCTGGTCCAGCAGCTGCCGCACCGCCAGACCGAGGTCGAGGGCCCGACGCGGGTGCTGCCGACGCACCTCGTCGTGCGTGGCTCGACCGGTCCGGTGCCGGTCCGGGACGAGTAGAACGCCGGGCCCCCGCCGGCCAGGTGGTGGCCGACGGGCGCCCGACCCCATCTCGTCCGAGTCGCGCCACTAGGAGGGGTTCGCGACTCTTCGGAGTTCCCCCGGGCTCACGGGCCGGTGGCCGGAGGCGGCGGTGCCTCGGCGACCAGTAGGGGACCCGCGGCGGGTCGGACCGATGCCGACCTGCGCTGCGGGTGCGGGGGAGATGGTGCACGCGGGACCTTTTCGCTGCTCGGTGTTCACGAGCAGCGGGGTCCGGGCTGCGGCGCCGATGGCGCTGGCAGTACGGTACGCCCGGCAGGCGCGGCCTGACCAGAGCGAGAGCGGTCAGCTGTCTCGACTGGCGAGAACCTCGTCGGCCCGGTGGGGTGGGTACACGATCGAGCGGGCGAGCTCGCTGAGCTTGAGGTTGTGGCTGCGCGCGAAGGAGCGGAGCAGCTCGAAGGTCTGGTCCATCGGCATCTGGCCACGCTCGGAGAGCACGCCCTTGGCCTGCTCCACCACGATGCGCGTGTTCAGTGCGCGCTGGAGGTTCTCCGCGAGCACCGAGGAACGGTGGATGCTGCGCTGCTGGAGGATCCCGATGGTGGCGATGTCGGCCAGCGCCTTGGCGATCACCTGGTCGTCGTCAACGAGGGATGCGGCGCGGACACCGAACAGGTTCAGGCCGCCCACGGTGGCGTCGCGTAGTCGCATCGGGAAGGCGTAGACCGAGCTGAACCCGTCGGCCACCGCCCGCTCGGCGAAGGCCGGCCAGCGGTCATGGGTCGCGGAGATGTCGTCGACGGCGATGATCTCCCCGGTCGCCACGGCCTCGAAGCAGGGACCCTCGCGGGTCTGCACCTGCAACAGCTCGAGCAGGCGTGCCTCCTCGCTGGACGATGCGACGCGTTGCAAGCCACCCCGTGGGTCGGTCAGCAGCAGTCCCGCCTCGTCGACCCCGAGCAGCTCGAGACAAGTGCCCATCAGCCCGTCGAGCACCTCCACGACGTCGAAGTCGTCGACCAGGGTGTCGGCCAGCGCCACGAAGCGTTCGGCCAGCGCGGCCTGCCGTACCAGCCTTTCGTCTGGTGTCATGCGTCCTCCTGAGAAAGTCGCCGCTGTCGCAGCAAGATGGCGTCGGCGAGCTCGTCCACGGTGGTCCCCTCGGCAAAGGCGATCGCCCGCATGCGCAGCAGCGCCTGGTCGACCGGTACGCCGAGCTGGACCATGGCCATCCCGGCGGCCTGGTGCACCCGCATCGGATCGGCCTGGTCCGGCATCGGCAGCCCGTCGCCCTTCTCGGCCAGGGTCAGTGCCACCGAGTCGGCAGTGACCAGGCCCTGCGTGAGCTGGTCAGGGGTCAGGCCACCCGGTGAGTTCCGGTAGAGACTCATCGCGCCGATCCGGGCAGTGCCGAGGAGCAGCGGGAAGGCAAACGCCGCCAACACACCGGAGTCCACGGCGCCCCTGGCGAACGTGGGCCACCTCTTCAGGGCCGGATCGTCACCGTCGCTGAGGTCGGGGACGAGCACCGCAGCACCAGATCGGGAGGCGTCGACACCCGGGCCCTCGCCCAGGGTGTGCTGCAGATCCTCGACGGCGTGCGCCTGCGGGGCGGACGCGAGGGCGGTGACGCTCTGCCCACCGTCGGTCAGCATGGTGACCCCGCAGCTGCTCACCCCGGTGACCGTGACAGCGGCTCGACACAGTCGCTCGAGCTGATCGGTCGGTGCCTTGGTCACGTGCGGGCAGCCGTCGTGAGCTGGTGACGCACGGGGCGGGAGTGGGCGGTCGTGACCGTCATCGCGCACCCCCCATCTGTTGATCGGCCGGACTAGTCGCCGCCGGACCCTCGAAATCACCCTAGCCCCGGCTGCCGCGTTCGGCACGGGGGCGAGCCGCAATCTTTGGGACGGCATCGAAAGGAAATCTCGTGCGCCTTGCCCGACTCTGTCCGGGTATGGCGGCCGGGCACCCAACCTCCTGTGGACGACCCCCTGAAATGGACCCGGACCTCGCCCTACCATGCCAGCATGTCCGCCGCCTGGGAGTCGTCGATGCTGGGCCGCGACACCACCCAGCAGCGTGACCTCGAGGAGGTCGGACTGTGCCGCTGCTGGGGGGAGGACCGAGTCGATGCAGGCTGAGGACGAGCGGCACGAGATGCTCCTCCGCGAGCTGGGCCGGATCAACAGCCAGCTGGCCTCCCAGCGCCGGCTGAACGCGATGACGGTGCACGACCTGTCCTCGCCTGCGCAGGTGATCCTCGGGCTGAGCGAGGTGCTGCTCGAGCACCAGGTCCTCGAGCCGATGGTGCGCAAGCAGCTCGAACAGCTGCACCGCTCGGCGATCACCATGACGGCGCTGATCACCGACCTCAGCCACGGCTTCTCGCTCGACGACATGGAGAGCCTCGAGCTCGAACGTCTCGAGCTGTCCGAGCTGGTGAGGTCGGTCGTCGAACGCACCCGTCTGCTCGCAGATGCCAAGAACATGAAGCTGGTGCTCTTCGCCGACGAGCCCGGCTGCTGGGTCGACGGTGACTCGATCCGGCTGGAGCGGGCGATGGTCAACCTGCTCGGCAACGCCATCAAGTTCTCCCCGCCCGGGTCGAGCATCTCGGTCTCCCTCGACCGCGGCCGTCACTTCGCCCGGATCTCGGTGCACGACGAGGGTCCGGGCATCAGCGAGGACGGCAAGGCCCGCATCTTCGAGGTCTTCCAGCGCGAGGAGGAGACCGCCCACCTGCCCGGCCTCGGCCTCGGCCTGTTCATCACCAAACAGATCGCGGAGAGCCACGGCGGCACCGTGAGCGTCGAGTCCGAGCACGGCCACGGCGCCACCTTCCTGCTCCAGGTGCCGCTCGCCCGGGAGGCGCTGGCCGACCTGGCGTGAGGGAGGGCGTCGCCCCAAGTTTCCCCGGACGTCCGGTGAAACTCCGGGCTGGCAGGCAAAGTTCTGCCCGCCAGCCCACAGAATCCCCGGACGTCCGGGGAAACCCGGCGACCTGAGACTGGTCCACCAAGAACTAGAACGTGTTACATTTTCGCGCATGATTCTGGACCGCTTCAAGGTGGACGGGAAGGTCGCGGTCGTCACCGGCGCCGGACGGGGGATCGGCGCGGCGAGTGCCGTCGCCCTCGCCGAGGCGGGTGCCGATGTCGTCCTCTCCTCACGCACGGCCGACCAGCTCGAGCAGGTCGCCAAGGACGTCGAGGCGGCCGGGCGACGAGCCCTCGTCGTACCCGCCAACCTGATGGACCTCGACGCCGTCGCCGGCCTGGCCGATGCGGCGTACGACGAGTTCGGCCGGCTCGACATCGTCGTGAACAACGTCGGCGGAACTATCCCCAACGCACTGCTCGACACCGACCCGGCCTACCTCGAGGAGGCCTTCCACTTCAACGTCTCCACCGCCCACGCACTCACCCGGGCCGCGGTGCCGCAGATGCTGAAGAACGACGGCGGCTCGATCGTGAACATCTCCAGCGTGATGGGCCGGGTCTCCGGCCGCGGCTACCTCGCCTACGGCACGGCCAAGGCCGCACTCGCGCACTACACCCGGCTGGCGGCCCTCGACCTGAGCCCGACGATCCGGGTGAACGCGATCGCGGTCGGCAGTGTGATGACCAGCGCGCTCGAGTTCGTGGCCAGCGACGAGGCGACCATGCACCAGATGACCTCGAAGACGCCGTTGGGTCGCGTGGGTGAGGTCGAGGACATCTCGGCGGCGGTGCTCTACCTGGCCAGTCCCGCGGGCGGCTTCGTCACCGGCAAGGTGATCGAGGTCGACGGCGGTCTGCAGATCCCCAACCTCGACCTCGGTCTCCCCGACCTGGTCGCCGGATCGGGTGCCGAACAGTGAGCGACGTCAAGCGCGTCGTCGCGTGGTCGACCGGCACGGTGGGTCGGCACGCCATCGCCGGCATCGACGCCCGTCCGGATCTCGAGCTCGTGGGCGTGTGGGTCTCCAGCCCGGAGAAGGTCGGCAAGGACGCAGGTGAGCTCGCGGGACTGGGACGCGAGCTCGGTGTCCTGGCAACCGACGACAAGGAGGCGCTGTACGCCCTCGAGCCCGACTGCATCGTGCACACGGCGATGGTCGACGACCGCATCTTCGAGGCGATCGCCGATCTGACCGAGATGGTCGAGCGCGGCATCAACGTCGTCTCGAGCGGCCCGGTGCTGCTCTGCTACCCGCAGGGGCTCGGCCTCGACGACTTCGTCGACGCCATCGACGCCGCCGGGGAGAAGACGGGGGCCAGCCTGCACGTCAACGGCATCGACCCCGGGTGGGCCAACGACGTGCTGCCGCTGGCGCTGACCTCGCTGTCGCAGCGGATCGACCTGGTCCGGGTCAGCGAGATCGCCGACTACTCGACGTACTACCAGCCAGTCGTGATGAACGAGATCTACGGCTTCGGCAAGCCGATGGACGACGTGGCGATGCTCTGGCAGCCCGGGATCCTCACCACCGCATGGGGTCCCGTCGTACGCCAGATCGCGGCCGGGCTCGAGCTCGAGCTCGACCCCGACCTCGAGGAGATCGTCGAGCGCGAGCCGGCCGACCGCGAGCTGAGCACCGCGAGCGTGGACATCGCCGAGGGCACCATGGGTGCCGTCCGCTTCCAGGTCAAAGGCTTGGTCGACGGAGTGCCGCGGGTGATCCTCGACCACGTGACGCGCACCCACGTCGACCAGATGCCGTCCTGGCCGCAGCCTCCCGAGGGCGGCGGTTGCTACCGCGTCGAGGTCGAGGGCGAGCCGGTGATGCGCATCGACTTCACCCACCACGGCGAGGACGGTGACCACAACGTCTCCGGGATGATCGTGACAGCGATGCGGCTGGTGAACGCCGTGCACGCCGTCTGCGAGGCCGGGCCAGGACTGGTGTACGCCAAGGACCTGCCACCGGTCACGGGACGTGGGTTGGTAGCGTCCGCGACGTGACCCGACCCCCCGGCGCCGAGCGCGTCGTCGACCGTGCTGGTCGGGGGGAGTGGACCGAGCCGGGCGCCTTCGAGGTGGCGCCGGGCGTGCACCGGTTGCCACTGCCGTTGCCGATGGACGGGCTCCGTGCGGTCAACGTCTACGTCATCGAGACCGACGACGGACTGGTGCTGATCGACGGTGGCTGGGCCATCCCCGAGTCACGCACGATCTTCGACGCGAGTCTCAAGCAGCTCGGCTACACCGTGCGTGACATCCGCCGCTTCCTGGTCACCCACATGCACCGCGACCACTACACGCAGGCTTCGGTGGTCGGTCGTGAGGTGGGCGCGCACGTGGCGCTCGGCCTCGGGGACAAGGCCACGATGGAGCTGATGCACAGCGACGCCCTCGACGAGGACCCGAACATGGACCGATTGCGTGCCGCCGGGGCCGAGGAGCTGGCCGAGGGCTGGCGGGCGATGATGCCGTCCAGACCGCCGTCGATGGACGACTACGGCATGCCCGACGAGTGGCTCGACCGAGACCTGGTCATCGACATCGGGTCGCGTCGGCTCGGGGCGGTCTCGACGCCCGGACACACCCAAGGGCACTACGTCTTCGCCGACGAGGAGGCCTCGTTGCTCTTCGCGGGCGACCACGTGCTCTCCACGATCACGCCCTCGATCGGCTTCGAACCGGCGTACGTCCAGCAACCGTTGCGTGACTACCTCGCCTCGCTCGCGAAGGTCCGGGCGATGCCGGACCTGAAGCTGTTGCCGGCGCACGGCCCGGTGACCGAGTCCTCGCACACGCGGGTCGACGAGCTGGTGGCGCACCACGACGTACGCCTCGAGCAGTCGTTGCGCGCTGTCGACTCCGGAGCACGTACGGCGTGGGAGGCGGCCGGCGAGCTGCCGTGGACCCGACGCGAGCGCCATCGCGACGAGCTCGGGCCGTTCGACGGCGTGCTGGCGGCGTTCGAGACGCTCGCCCATCTCGAGCTGCTGGCCCTCCAGGGAAAGGTGTCTCGCATCGCGGGCGCGACCGTCCGGTTCGAGCCGCTTCGCCCGGCTTGAGAGTCAGATCGGCCGCGCGCGGGGCTGCGCAAGGCCCGGTTCCGGGGCACCATCGACGGAACCGCTTAGGAGACGTTCATGCCCACCTCTCTGCCCCTGTCCGCGAGCGGGTCCGTCTACCTCACCGACGGCGGCCTCGAGACGACGCTGATCTTCCTCGACGGCCTCGCCCTCCCCGACTTCGCGTCGTTCCCGTTGCTCAGTTCCGAGGACGGCAAAGCACACCTCGACCGCTACTTCAGGCCGTACCTCGACACCGCGGAACGCGTCGGGTCCGGCTTCGTCATCGACACGGTGACCTGGCGGGCCAACCCCGACTGGGGTGCCCGGCTCGGGTGTGACCCGTGGGCTCTCGCCGAGGTCAACCGCCGGGCGGTCAGCTACGCCGCGAGGGTGGGCGCCTCGCGGCCGGGCCTGGAGACCGTGGTCAACGGCGTCGTCGGTCCACGCGGCGACGGCTACGTGGTCGGCGAGACCATGAGCAGTGACGAGGCCGCGAGCTACCACTCGCTCCAGGCCAACGCCTTCGCCGCCGCGGGTGCGCAGCTGATGAGCGCCGTCACGATGACGTACGCCGAGGAGGCGATCGGCGTCGTCGAGGCGGCCACGGCGGCCGGCGTGCCCGTCGCGGTCTCCTTCACCGTCGAGACCGACGGGCGACTGCCGTCGGGTCAGGGCCTGGGTGCTGCGATCGAGCAGGTCGACCGGGAGACCGAGTCGGTGGCGGCGTACTTCATGGTGAACTGCGCCCACCCCACCCACTTCGCCTCGGTCCTGGCGGACGGCCTCGCGAACGGCGAGCCGTGGGTGCAGCGGGTGCAGGCGATCCGCGCGAACTCCTCGACGATGAGCCACGCCGAGCTCGACGCCGCCGACGGGCTGGACCGCGGTGACGTGCAGGGGCTGGCCGACCACTACGCGCAGCTGCAGCAGATCCTGCCGCACCTCCGGGTGGTCGGTGGGTGCTGCGGCACCGACCACGAGCACATCGCCGCCATCGCGGACGCCGTCACGGCCTGAGCACGTAGAACCGGAAGACGTCGTGCTCGATGGGCGCGACCTCGACGGCTGCGTAGCCCGCCTGCTCGGCGTAACGCCGCATCGTCGCCGGACGGAAGAGTGCGCCGGTCGCTGTCGAGTCGCCTTGCGAGCGGCCCACCGGCAGGCAGTGCAGCACGCTCGACGCGGCCAGCAGCCGTTCGATCTCCGAGCCGTCCGGGGCGAACTCCTCCTCCGCACGCTCGTCCATGACCACCACCCGTCCACCGGGGCGCAGCGCCCGGCCAGTCGATGCCAGCGCCTCGACGGGATGAGCCATGTCGTGCAGGGCCTCGAAGTAGAAGGCGACGTCGAAGCTGTCCTCGCCGAGGTCGGCAGCTGCGTCGACGACCTCGAAGCGGACCCGGTCCTCCAGCCCGGCGTCGGCGGCGTGCAGCCGCGCCTCCATCACCGAGGCGTCGTCGCTGTCGACACCGAGGACGGTGAGTGCGGGGTGGGCCTGGGCCAGGGCGATGCTCGACCACCCGACCCCGCAGCCCAGGTCGACCGCTGCCGCCCCGTCGCGGGCCAGCAGCGCGGCGACGTCCGGCATCGCCGGCAGCCACTCCGGGACGAGCTGGCCGAGGAACGCGATGCGGTTGAACAACCCCTGCCCGAGCCGGACGTCGTCGCCGTACTCACCGAAGGAGATGCCGGTCCCGTCACGATAGGTCTGCGGCAGCCGGGGCAGAACCGCGCCGACGCCGCCCAGGAGGAGAGCCATGGACGCGGCGTACACGGGCGAGTCGGGCTCGGCAAGGGCCATCCGCTGTCCCCGGCTCGTGACGTATCTCCGCGTCCGGCGGTCGCCGGGCTCGGCGACCTCAACCAGGCCGCCGATGGCCTGCTGCTCGAGCCACTCCTCGGCGTAACGCTCGTCGATCCCGGTCGCCGAGGCCAGCTCGCCCGCGGAGCGCGGCTGGGCGAGCGCGGCGTACAGGCCGAGCTGCGACCCCAGGTGCACCGTGGCCAGCTCGAGGGATCCGAGCATCGCCATGAACAGGCGCTCCATGATCGCGCCGCCGGCCTCGATCGCCGCCGGCTCCGGGGTGGTCTCGACGGCGGTCATGACCGGCTCCCGACGAGACCGGCACCGAGCTCTCCGGTCTCGCGGCGCACGCGCTCCTGGGTCTCGACGTTCCAGTTGCCCCCGCAGGTGATGAAGAGGCGGTCGATCCGACCCTCGTGCACGTGGGCGATCACGCTTCCGACGGCGGCGCTGTCGTCCTCGTCGTGGGTGCGGTAGGCGTACTCGACCACGAAGCCCGTCATGGTCGCCTGGACGTCCCAGACCGTGAGGGTCCTCCCGGCGGACTCCTCCTTCAGGCCCGCTTCGAGGGCGTCGACGCCCCTGGTCCGGACGCGGCCGTGGGGGACGATCATGTCGACCTCCACGTCGTCGCTGAAGGCGTGGCGCGTCAGGGTGCTGGTCTCCAGGGCGCAGCGCAGCTCCGGCTCACCCTGGATGAACACCTCGATGTCGGCCGGTTCGAGGTTGTGGAAGGTGACATCGGCCGTGCTCAGCGCGGTCGCCTTCTCGGCGAAGGCGCTGGTGCCCGGCAGTGCCGAGTTCACCATGGCCGAGTCGTAGTCGGTGAACCAGTCGAGGGCGACGTAGTGCGTCGGGTCGTCGCGGTCGACGTACAGCTGGCCACCCACGGCGGTGCGCTGCCCGTCGGTGTCGGTGACCCACTGCCGCTCGAGGCGGACGAACTCGTCGTAGTGGTCGGTGTGGAAGTCGATGATCTGCAGGAAGCCCATGGCGAGGCCTTTCTCTGTGAAGGGTTGGTGTCATCCCGCAGGCGTGGGATCCGACCTCACGACGTGGGACGGGTGTCCCACGTCGTCGGGGACTCCGGTGCGTAGATGCAGTAGGTGCCGGTGCGGACCGACGCGCGCAGGTGCCGGCCGAGCTCGGGCAGCGCGTCGTCGATGCGCCGGATGGCGTCGCGCACCCGCGAGGTCACCGTGGTGCGGGCGCGTTCGGCGGGGTCCCCCGCGCGTCGGGCCCGCCCACCGAGGCCGTACGCCGCCCCCAGCTCGGCCAGCAGGAACTCCCGCTCGGTCGTCGCCTGCTCCGAGGCATCCGCGTCACCCGTGGCCTCCGCCTCGGTCAGGCGTTCCTCCAGCTCGGCGAGCCGTGCGCGGTAGGCCTCCCGCGCGGGCGCGTCGATGACCTCCCCGAGGTCGCTGCGTGGCGCGCCGGTGGCGCCGACCAGGTCGAGGACGTGGGTCTCGCGGTCGGGCTGCGCGAGGAGCACGGCGAGGTCGGCCATCCCCTTCACCGCTGGGAGGGTGGCTTCCCGCCCGCGCCAGCCCACCATCCAGAAGGACCCGGCGCGTCGGAAGGTGCCGATCGCCTCGGTGACCTCGGTGACCTCGGCCGTCGGGGCCGGTCCGAGGAGTTCCTCGACCTCGGCCACCCGCTCGAGGATCCCCGCGCCGCGGTAGAACGCGAGCGACTCGGTGAGCAGCGCGCGGCGCCGCTCCTCGTCGCCGGGCGCCCGGCGACGCCTCAGCATCTCCGCGAAGGCGCGCTGGGTGTTCGCGACCGGCAGCGCGGCCCCGGCCATCGCGTTCCGGTCGAGTGCCCGCTCGAAGTGGCCCGCTGCCGCGTCGTAGTCCCCCAGGAGGGTGGTCAGCTGACCGAGGGCGAGCTCGACCGAGCCGAGGAACGCGGCGCCGATCCCGTCGACGAGGAACAGCTCGGCCCACGGCGCGAGCTCGTCGTGGACCAGTCGGGCGGGCTCTCCGCCGATGTCCTGTTCCCAGAAGCCGCCGACGACGGCCGAGAGGTTGGGCAGCCACTCCTTGTCGACCGGCAGGTTCGCGAGGATCTGCGGGACCAGGGGGAGGGCGGCCGAGCGGACCTCGGCCGGCTGTCCGTGGAAGAGCCGGACGACCGAGCCGCCGTCGCCGGCCAGCTCAGGCAGGTCCCCGAAGACGGTGAGCATGTGCTCCATGGCCGCTGCCGCGAGTCCGCGCTCGATCTGCGGCCAGGCGGACTGCACGTGGCTCAGCACCAGGGCGTTGCGACTTCCGCCCAGCTCGGCGAGCCGGCCGATCTCGGTCGCGCAGGACCCCATCTCGACCAGGTCACCGGCGAGGTGCGCCTCGAGGCCGCGCCACAGGACGGTGTACCAGGAGAAGAATGGCTGCCGCAGGCGCGCGACCAGACGCTCGAACTCGCCGATGTCCTGTCTGGCGCCCCCGAGGTCACCGCGCTCCAGCCGGGCGACGACGCGCAGCCGGAGCCCGAGGAGCTCGAGTGCGACGTCGGGGACCAGTCGGGCCAGGTCGATGATCTCGCCCGCCTGCTGCTTGCGCAGATCGACGTACGCCGGGCCGGCGACCGCGTCGCAGTGGGCGGCCAGCGCACCCGCGAGCGCCGCCGGGTCGTCGAGCCCCCGGGCCATGGCGACCGCCTCCTCGGCGAGCGTCCGACGCCGTTCGGTCGTGGCGGAGAAGGACAGCGCGACCGAGAGTCGGGCGAGGACCTGCGCCCGACGCACGGAGTCCTCGCGGCCGAGGCGCACGAGAGCTTCCTCGAGCAGGTCGGTCTGCGCCCGGTCGAAGAGGAACACCTCGAACCCCGACAGTCCGGACGCGAAGCCCAGCGCCGCGCGCGCGAACAGGTCGGCGTCATCGGCGCGACGTGCGAGCTCTGCTGCCGCGAGGAACGCCTCGCGTGCCCGGTCGAGCTCGCCGGTGCTGAGCCGCGTCTCGCCGGCGAGCAGCAACAGGTCGGCACGTCGAGGGGACCCGACGTCGACGAGCTCGAGGACCCGGTCGCACCAGCCTGCGGCGTCCTCGTAGGCCAGCATGGCCGTGGCGGCACGGGACGCATCCTGGGCCGCGGCGGCCGCGGTGTCCGTGGAGACCAGCGGCAGCGCCTGGATCAGGTGGTGCGCACGCTCGGCTGCCAGGGCGCCCGTGCGTGCGTACCCTGCGTCGACCAGCTCGGCCGCCGCGAGGTGCAGCTCGCGGCGACGGGCGGGAGCGAGGGTCTCGTGGACGGCGTCGCGGATCAGCGCGTGGGAGAAGTCGAGGCGGTCGCCCTCGTGCGTCACGAGCCCTGCGTCGACCAGGTCGTCGACCATCGCAGCCAGCTCGGCAGGCGGCGTACCGAGCAGCGAGGCCAGCCGGGTCACCGACGATGACGCCCCCAGCACCGCCGCGGCCCCGAGGGCGGCCTCGGCGGGCTGGGCGAGTCGAGCGACGCGGCGACGGATGGTGGCCTTGGCCGACTCGGGCAGCACGGTCGCGACCGAGCCCACGCCCCGTGAGGCAGCCAGCCGGGCCATCTCCGAGACGAAGAGCGGGTTGCCACCGGTGCGCTCGGCGACCGCGCGCGTCTCGTCCTCGCCGGGGTCGCGACCGGTCGTCGCGGTGATCAGCGCGCGTACGTCGTCGCTGGGCAGACCTCGCAGCAGCCAGGACTCGCCACGGCTGGCGATCCGGGCCGCGAGGTCGCGCTGCTCGGCGGTGACGTCGGTCTCGTGGTCGCGCCAGCCGCAGACCACGAGGACGGCACGCTGCGCCAGGTCCGAGGTCAGGTGCTGGAGGAGCCGCAACGACCCCTCGTCGACCCAGTGCACGTCGTCCAGCAGGAGCACGACGGGCTGCTCGCGGGCCAGGTCGTCGACCACACCGGCCACGGCATCGAACAGCGGGAAGCGGCCCGGCACCTCCGACTGCGCCTCGCCCGTCCCCTCGAGCAGCGGCAGCGCCGGCCGAGCGCGATCGCCCCACTGCTCCGGAGGATGTACGGCGGCCGCGGCCCGCAGTACCTGGGACCAGACCCAGAACGACGGAGTTCCGGGGTCCTCCCACCCCGTGCCGCGCAGGACCGTGCACCCCTCGGCGCGGGCCGCCACCTCCAGGAGCACCCGTGTCTTCCCGATGCCCGCGTCACCGTGGACCCAGAGCACGCGCCCGCGTCCGGCTCGGCAGTCCGCCAGCAGCGTCTCGGCCCGGGCGACGACGTCGTCACGACCGAGCAGCGGCTGGGCGTTCACGGTGGACTCCTCGAGGACGAGAGCGAACCTGCTCAGGCTAGTGTGGACGGCGTCCGACAGGGGAGCGCCCGGGATGACATCGGGGGCGCTGAGAGTGCGGAGAGCCGCAGACCCTTGAACCTGCCCCGGTTAGCACCGGCGAAGGAAGTCGAAGGAGATGACCCTGATGCGGTCACGACTGCTGCCCACCGTCCTGAGCACCCTGCTGCTGGCCACGGCACTCGCCGGGTGCGGCTCGGACTCCAAGGAGAGTCCGAAGACCCTCGTGGTCGCCACCCATGACAGCTGGGCGATGTCGAAGTCCGTGCTGGCGAAGTTCAAGGCCGAGACCGGCATCACCGTCAAGGTCCGGCCGCAGGGCGATGCCGGCGAGCTCACCAACAAGCTGGTGCTCACCAAGGACTCCCCGTTGGCCGACGGCGTCTACGGGATCGATAACACCTTCGCCTCGCGGGCGGTCGACGCAGGCATCCTGACGGCGTACGACGCCAAAGAGCTGCCGTCCTCGGCCGAGCAGTACCGCCTCACCGGCGACGCCAAGGACGATCTCACCCCGATCGACTACGGCGACGTGTGCGTCAACGTCGACGACTCGTGGTTCGCCAAGAAGAACCTGACGCCGCCGAAGACGCTCGACGACCTGGCCAAGCCGGCGTACAAGGGACTGTTCGTGACTCCGGGCGCGACGACCTCCTCGCCCGGGCTGGCCTTCCTGCTCGCGACGATCGCGGCCAAGGGCGACGGCTGGCAGGACTACTGGAAGCAGCTGATGGCCAACGACACCAAGATCACGGCCGGGTGGACCGACGCCTACGAGGTCGACTTCACCGCGGGTGGTGGCAACGGCGACCGACCGATCGTCACGTCGTACTCCTCGTCGCCGCCGTTCACCATCCCCAAGGGCGCCACCGAGCCCACGACCAGCGCGCTGCTCGACACCTGCTTCCGCCAGGTGGAGTACGCCGGCGTGCTGAAGGGGTCCGACAACCCCGCCGGCATGAAGAAGTTCATCGACTTCATGGTCGGTCAGGACTTCCAGGAGGCACTGCCGGACAACATGTACGTCTATCCCGTCGACTCGACGGTCAAGCTGCCGGCCGACTGGGCGTCGTACGCGCCGGTCTCACCGCACCCCTACTCGGTCGACCCGTCAGCCGTCACCAAGAACCGGACCACGTGGCTGCGCGAGTGGCGCGACGTCACCAGCCAGTGACGCTCCGAGTGCGGTGGGGCACCGTGGCGATCGCCGCGGTGCCCCTGACTGCGCTCGTGCTGTTCTTCGTCTACCCGGTCGTGGGCATGCTGGCGCGGGGGCTCTGGCCGGACGGGTCCCTCGACCTCGGTGCTGTGACCGAGGTGCTCGGGCGCCCGCGCACCCATCGGGTGCTCTGGTTCACCGTCTGGTCGGCCGGCGTTGCCACACTCGTGTCGGTGCTCGCGGGACTCCCGGTCGCGTTCGTGCTGCACCGGCTGCGCTTCCCCGGTCGTGACCTGCTGCGCGCGCTCGTGGTGGTGCCGTTCGTGCTGCCGACGGTGGTGGTCGGCGTCGCGTTCCGCCAGCTGATCGCGCCGTCCGGTCCGCTCGGCTCGCTCGGGCTCGACGGGACCGCCACCGCGATCGTGGCCGCGCTCGTCTTCTTCAACATCAGCGTCGTCGTCCGCACGGTCGGAGCCTTCTGGGAGGCCATCGACACTCGTCGCGAAGAGGCAGCGGCCGTGCTCGGCGCCAGCCCGTGGCAGGTGTTCCGCACGGTGACGTTGCCCGCGCTCGTGCCCGGGATCGTGTCGGCGGCCAGCGTGGTGTTCCTGTTCTGCGCCACGTCGTTCGGGGTCGTGCTGACCATGGGCGGGCTCCGTTACTCCAACGTGGAGACCGAGATCTACCTCCTCACCACCCAGGAGCTCGACCTCACCGGCGCTGCCGCCCTGTCGATCCTGCAGCTGGTCGTCATCACCGCCCTGCTCGTCCTCGCCGCCCGCGTACGCCGCTCACCCGGTCCGGTCGACCGCACCACCAAGCGGCTGCCTCGACCGCGTCTGCGTCAGCTGCCGGTGCTGCTCTGGGCCGGGCTGGTCATCGTCTTCCTGATGGCCCCGCTCGCGTCGCTCCTGTCCGCCTCCCTGCGTCAGGGCGACACCTGGGGACTCGACAACTACCGCGCCCTCGGCACCACCGGCGCCCACAACGCCCTGCTGGTGCCGGCCACCACCGGGCTCGCCAACTCGCTGCAGATCGCGATGGTCGCGACGGTGATCGCCCTCGTCCTCGGCTCGTGCGTCGCCTTCCTCGTCTCGCGGCCCGGCGGTGGCCGCCCCATGGGCGTGCTCGACGGGGTGTTCATGCTGCCGCTCGGGGTCTCCGCGGTCACCGTCGGCTTCGGGTTCCTGATCACCCTCGACAAGCCGCCCCTCGACCTGCGCGAGTCGGCACTGCTGATCCCGATCGCGCAGGCGATGGTGGCGCTCCCGCTCGTCGTACGCACCCTCGCTCCGGTGCTGCGCTCGGTCGACGACCGTCAGCGGCAGGCGGCCGCCTCGCTGGGGGCCGGACCGCTCCGCGTGCTGCTGACCGTCGACGTTCCTGTCGCCTGGCGAGCGCTGATCGCGGCTGCGGGCTTCGCGTTCGCCGTCTCGCTGGGCGAGTTCGGGGCCACCAGCTTCCTGGCCCGCGACGACAACCCGACCCTGCCCGTGGTGATCTATCGGCTGATCGGCCATCCCGGCGCCGAGAACTTCGGGATGGCGATGGCGGCGTCGGTCGTGCTCGCCGCGACCACCGCTGTGGTGATGTTCGCCGTCCAGCGGCTGCGGGTCGCATCGGTCGGGGCGTTCTGATGCGCAGGTTCAGAGGGGTGTGCAAGCGAGCGGGGCGCAGCGTGCTCCCCTCTGGACCTGGGCATCTGAGATGAGTGGCCTGGACGTCCGAGACCTGACCGTCCGCTTCGGCGCGACAGCCGCGGTCGACCACGTCGACCTCGCTGTGCCGGCCGGATCGGTGGTCGCCGTGCTCGGTCCGTCCGGGTGCGGCAAGTCCACGTTGTTGCGGGCCGTGGCCGGCCTCGAGGTCCCGGCCTCCGGCACGGTGTCGTACGACGGGCAGGACCTGGCCGGCACTCCCACCCACCGTCGTGGCTTCGCGCTGATGTTCCAGGACGGCCAGCTCTTCGAGCACCTCGACGTCGCCGCCAACATCGCCTACCCGCTCCGCCTGCGCCGCCGCAGCCGCGCCGACCAGCGCGCGCGTGCCCGCGAGCTCCTCGCCCTGGTCGGCCTCGAGGGGTACGCCGACCGGCTGCCCGCCACGCTGTCCGGAGGCGAGCGCCAACGGGTCGCGCTGGCCCGCGCGCTCGCCGTCGAGCCGCGACTGCTCCTCCTCGACGAGCCGTTGAGCGCCCTCGACCGCGGCTTGCGTGAACGGCTCGCGGGCGAGCTGCACGACATCCTCCGCGCCGCCGGTGCGACCGCGATGCTGGTGACCCACGACCACGACGAGGCCTTTGCGGTCGCCGACCGGATGGCCGTCATGCGTGAGGGTCGCATCGTCCAGGCCGGCACCCTCGAGGAGGTGTGGAGCCGTCCGGTCGACGGCTGGACGGCGGCCTTCCTGGGCTATGCGACCGTGCTCACCGGCGACCGGGCCGCCCGGCTCCGTGAGCTGGTCGCGCCGGGGGAGCCGTGGGAGTCGGTCGCCCTGCGACGCTCGGCCCTGCGGGTCGATCCGACCGGCCCGCTGACGGCCCGGGTCGAGGAAGCGCGTGTCACTCCCGACCAGATCCGGCTGCAGCTCGACGTGGACGGAGCCGGTTCGCTGCCGGGCGTCGCCGACCCCGGGAGCGACGTACGTGTGGGGGCTCGGGTGCGTGTGTCGATCGACACGTCGAGGATCGCACTTATCCCTTCGGACCTGTCAGGGGTCGAACCCTAGAATGACCCGTTGTGAAGCGGCGCGCCTATGCAGCGATGGTGACGAACGCCGTGTTCATGGGCGTTCTGGCCATCATCGTGAGCCGCGCGGTCGACTACCCGCTGCGAGACCCGGACGGTTTCCTGGGCCCGGCCTGGGTGCGGCTCCCGATGCTCTGCGTGGGTGCGTTCGCCGCTGACATCCTGCCGCGCACGTTGTGGCGGTCACGGCTCAACCCGACCCAGTTCAAGGTCGAGGCCAAGCTGCTCATCCGCGAGCACTGGACCAGGGACCGCATCCAGCTGGTGATCCTCGGGCTGATCAGCTTCTACGTGACCTACGTCAGCTACCGCAACCTGAAGAACTTCCTGCCGTTCGTGCGCAGCGAGGGTGCCCGGCTGCACGGCGACCTCGAGCTGCACAAGTTCGACCACTGGCTGCTGTTCGGGCACGACCCCGGCATCCTGCTGCACGACCTGCTCGGCACCAACGTCGCGGCCTACGTGCTCTCGTGGGTCTACCTGCTGTTCCTGCCGATGGTGCCGGTCTCGGTGATCGTCTGGTTGGTGTGGTCGCGCAACGTCAGCTTCGGCTACTGGTTCGTGACCGCGCAGTGCATGTGCTGGACGCTCGGCACCGCGAGCTACTACATGATCCCGACGCTGGGCCCGAACTTCGCCTTCGAGTGGATCTACCAGGACCTGCCCAAGACCGGCGTCAGCGACCTCCAGAACGCGTTGTACTGGGGGCGCCACGACGTGCGCTTCGACCTGTCCAACGGCGTGCAGTCGGTGGCCGGCTTTGCCTCCCTGCACGTCGGGATCACCTTGATGATGGCCCTGGTCGCGCAGTACACGCTGCGTCACCGGTTCCTGAAGATCATCCTCTGGGTCTACATGGGCCTGGTCGTGCTCTCGACGACCTACTTCGGCTGGCACTACATCGCCGACGACATCGCCGGAGCAGTGATCGCGTTCGTGTCCTTCTACCTCGGCGGCATCGCGACCGGCCAGCGGTTCGACCGACATCTGCGACATTCGTATCCGACGACGACGACGAGCGACGTGCCGGTGGACACCGACGACCGGAGCGTCGTCAGCGGCTGACCTGGGGCGCGTCTCCCAAGGACACCCCCCGGCCGTCCCACCCGTCGTCGAAGGCGATCATCGCCCCGACCGTCCACGCCTGCACCCGGTTGGCGATCGGGATGTCGCGCAGCTCGCCGTCCGGCGTGACGGCGTACAGCTCGGGGAAGTCTCCGAGCTCGGCCACGGCTCGTCGTACGCCCTCCCGGACCTGGCCGGCCGCGTCGTCGTACCCCGCGCGGCGGAGCCCGCCCCAGCACAGCCAGCTGTCGAAGGGCCAGACCGCGCCCCGGTGGTAGCCCTCGGTCAGGAACGCGGGATGGCTGCTGCTCAGCGTGCGGACGCCGTACGCCGTGAGCACGTCGGGCCGGGTCAGCCGCTCGGCCACCAGGGTGGTCGCCTCGGGAGAGAGCACATCGGCCCACAACAGCCAGCCGAGCTGGGAGCCGGCGCCGGGGACGGGTCGGTCGTCGGACTCGAGGGCCATCACGCCGTGTGCGAAGGCGTCCTCGACCCGGCGCCGTAGGAGGGCCGCCCGCGCGGCCCAGTCGTCGGCGCGGTCGGGATCGAGCCGGACCAGGGCGTCGAGGGCCGCGACCGCGACCGCTTGGGAGTCCGCGTCGGCCATCGGCGCTCGTGGTGCGGTGCCGTCCTCCCGGACGATCCCGCCACCGTGGGCGTCGGTCCCGGGATCGAGCGCGTCGCGCCATCCCTGCTGGCTCAGGCCGCCCGGGAAGGTCCTCGGTCCGCAGCGCACGAGCCCGTCCCCTGCGGTCAGGGCCCGGTGCAGCCAGTCGGCGGCACCCACCCGCGCTGCGTCGAGCTCCTCGGCCAGCGCCCGGTCTCCGGTCGCGTCGAGGAGCACGAGGAACCACGACGTCGCGTCCGAGGTGCCGTAGTAGCGCAGCGCGCCGTCGCGGACCGGCCACCCCCGCTCGACCAGCCACTCGGGGGCGACCGGCCGGTCCTCGTGCAGGATCCGGCCGGGCTGCTCCTCGGTCTCCGGGTCCTCCCGGCGGCCCTGGCGAGCAGCCAGCGCGCGCAGCGTCGCCGCCGCTACCTCGGGCTGGTGCGGGAGCACCTGGAGGGCGGTGATCAGCGAGTCGCGACCGAAGAGCGCGTGGAACCGCCCGGGGTCGGCGGCGTCCACCGGAAGTCTGGAGGCGTACGCCCAGCCGTCGGGGGACAGGAGGGGCTGCAGGGACGCGTGCGACATGAGTGAATCCTGCCAAACCCATGAGTTACATCGGTGTAATTGTCAAGTCGACACGCGTATTACAACGGAGTAATTATGTGAAAAGTGTTTCATGTGTGACGCGTGAGCCCTAACGTCTGTTTTGTCTCGTGTCGCGGGGAAGCGACGCGAGACCCCCAACGGAAGGCTTTCTTCGGTGCGACCCGTCGCTCGCATGGCCATTGCGGCCGCAACGACCTTGGCAGTCACCCTCCCGATCACCGGCGCCGCTGTCGCGGACCCCGGAACTTCCACGGTGCCCACGCAGGCACAGGTCGACCGGGCCAAGGCCGCGGTGACCCACAAGCAGCAGAGCGTGCAGCAGCTCGAAGCCGCGCTCGACGCGGCCAATGCCCGGATGGACGCGGCCTCGACCGCGGCCGAGACCGCCTTCGAGCGCGCCAACGGCGCCCGGTGGCGGTTGCAGGAGGCCCAGAAGGCCAGCAAGGCCGCGCAGCTCCGCTCGCGCCAGGCCGCCGCCGACGTGGCCTCGCAGCGCGACGGCATCGTCACCCTCGTCACCGAGAGCTACCAGAACGGCACCGAGCTCAACGCCGCCAGCGCCCTGGTCTCCGACGAAGGTCCGACCGGCCTGATGAACCGCTACGGCGTCGTGCAGAGCGCCGGTGACTCCATGCAGGCCCGCTACGACCGCTTCAAGGTCGCCTCGGCCCGTGCCAAGACGTACGCCGCCCAGGCGGCCAAGGCCGAGAAGAAGCAAGAGGCCCTCGCCGCGGAGGCCAAGAAGCTGGCCGTCGCTGCCGGCCAGGCAGCGGCTGCCGCGAGCGCGGCCGCCAACACGATCGCGGTGCAGAAGCAGAACCTGATCGAGGAGCTGGCCAAGGCCCAGCACATCTCGGTGGGCCTGGCCACCCGTCGCCACGCGGCGCTCGAGCGGATCGCCCGTCAGAAGGCAGCCGCCGCCGCGCAGGCCAAGGAGGCCGCCGAGCAGGCGGCGCTGCAGAAGCAGGCCGAGGAGGCCAAGAAGAAGGCCAAGAACGCCAAGGCCGACCAGCAGGACTCCACCGAGGCTTCCAACGACCAGAGCGACTCGTCGTCGTCCGCCGGCGGATCCGCCCCGCCTCCGATCGCCAACCCGGCACCGAACCAGTCGGTGGCCGTCCAGCGCGCCATCGCCTACGCCAAGGCACAGCTGGGCCGGCCGTACCAGTGGGGTGCCGCGGGACCCAGCACCTTCGACTGCTCGGGGCTCACGATGCAGGCCTGGGCGCGGGGTGGGAAGTCGCTGCCGCACTACTCGGTCGCGCAGTTCTACCAGAGCACCCGCGTCTCGATGGCCGATGCCAGGCCCGGTGACCTGCTGTTCTGGAGCAGCAACGGTGGCCCCAGCGGCATCCACCACGTCGCGCTGTACCTGGGCGGTGGGCAGTTCATCGAGGCCCCGCACACCGGCGCCAACGTCCGCTACAACTCGATCTACAACTGGTACCCGGACTTCGTCGCCCGTCCCTGACGGAGCCGGCCTGGCGTCGGCTCGGCAGCCGCTGTCCGCGGTGCGGGGTTCGTACTGCGCGGCCCTGAGGCATGCGGCAGAGTTGGACCATGGCCGACCGTGAGCTCCCCGACGTCGACGTCCCCGCCCTCACCGCGCTGCTCGACGGCAAGTACGCCGACATCCGGCAGCTGACCCGCAAGAACCTCGCGGAGTACGCCGGTGTCCTCGACGACGCGATCGAGATGCCGCGCGAGGAGTTCCGCGAACGAGTCCTCGAGCTGGTCAAGCTGATGGCGGAGACCGGCGCCACCGGTCTCGGGTTCCCGACCGAGTACGGCGGCGGCGGCGACATCGGTGCCTCGGTCGCGGCCTTCGAGACCCTCGGGTTCGGCGACCTCTCCATCCTGGTGAAGGTCGGCGTGCAGTTCGGGCTGTTCGGTGGCGCGATCCTCCAGCTCGGGTCGAAGCACCACCACGACGCCTACCTCACCGACCTGGTCAGGGCCGACCTGATGGGTTGCTTCGCGATGACCGAGACCGGTCACGGCTCCAACGTGCAGGCGCTGGGCACCGTCGCGGCGTACGACAACGAGGCCAAGGAGTTCGTGATCACGACTCCGGACGACCTCTCTCGCAAGGACTACATCGGCAACGCCGCGGCGCACGCGTCGATGGCGGTGGTGTTCGCCCAGCTGGAGATCAACGGGGGCTCGGAGGGCGTGCACGCCTTCGTCGTCCCCATCCGGGACGAGAAGGGGAAGCCGCTCGACGGCGTCCGCATCGAGGACGACGGACCCAAGATCGGGCTCAACGGTGTGGACAACGGGCGGATCTGGTTCGACGGCGTACGCGTGCCGCGCACCAACCTGCTCAACCGCTACGCCGACGTGACCGAGGACGGACGCTACGTCTCCGACATCGAGAACAAGGACCGGCGGTTCTTCACGATGCTCGGCACCCTGATCCAGGGACGGGTCTGCGTCGGCGGCGCCGGCATCACGGCCAGCAAGGTGGCGCTCGCGGTGGCGATCAAGTACGCCAACCAGCGACGCCAGTTCGGCTCCCCGGAGACCGGCGAGGAGGAGCTGCTCCTCGACTACGGCATGCACCAGCGCCGGCTGCTCCCGCTGCTCGCCAAGACCTACGCCCTGCACTTCACCCAGGAACAGCTGCTGGCCGAGCTGCACAACGTGCTCTCCACGACCGATGCCCCGGACCGCCAGCGCCGGGCCCTGGAGTCGCTGGCGGCCGGCACCAAGGCCCTCGGCACCTGGCACGGCAGCCGGACCATCCAGGAGTGCCGGGAGGCCTGCGGCGGGGCCGGCTACCTGATGTCCAACCGGCTCGGTGCCTTGCGGGCGGACACCGATGTGTTCACCACCTTCGAGGGCGACAACCACATCCTGCTCCAGCTCGTCGCCAAGGGACTGCTGACCGACTACTCCTCCAGCTTCGGCGACCTCGACCAGCTCGGCATGGTGCGGTTCGTCGCCGGGCTGGCCGTGGAGACGGTCCTCGAGCGCACCAGCGCGCACAAGCTGCTGGAGCGGATCAAGGACGTGCTGCCGGGTGGCAAGGACGACAGCTGGGACCAGGAGGCGGGACTGCTCGACCCGGAGTACCAGCTCGCGATGTTCCGCTGGCGCGAGGAGCACATCCTCTCCGGCGTGGCCCGTCGCCTGAAGCGGGGGATGGACCAGGGCATGGACGCGGTGGACGTGTTCAGCCGGGTGCAGGACCACGTCATCGCCGCCGGGCGCGCACACGTCGAACGGCTCGTGCTGGAGACCTTCGTCGACAAGCTCGGGCCGATGGTCGACAGCGACAACAAGGTCGCGCTCGCGATGCTCTGCGACCTGTTCGCCCTGTCCACCATCGAGGCCGACCGCGGCTGGTTCATGGAGCACGGTCGCCTCTCGAGCGCACGCTCCAAGGCGATCAGCCGTGAGGTGTCAGGGTTGTGTCGCCGGCTGCGCCCGATCGCGGAGGACCTCGTCGACGGCTTCGGGATCCCGCCCGAGATGCTCAAGGCCGAGATGCTGCACGGTCCCGACGTACGGTCAGCCTGATGCTCGGGCGGCTCCGGATCCCGGGGCTCGGCGGGTGGGGCGAGGATCCGTTGTGGGCGACGGTCTACGACTGGAGCGTCGAGCACCCGCAGACCGGCGGACTGCTCTGGAAGATCGGCATCGGCAGCGACCTGCGCCGCCTCTACTCGGCTGCGGCGGAGATCGGCCGGCAACCGGCGGGGTCGTCGGTGCTCGACGTGCCCGTCGGCGGCGGCGTCGCGCTGCGCGGGCTGCGGACCGGCCAGGGCATCCGCTACGTCGCCGCGGACATCTCCCAGGCCATGCTCGACCGCACGATGCGGGTTGCCCGCGAGCGCCACGTCGTGGCCCAGGTCGAGCCGGTCCTCGCCGACGTTGGGTCGCTACCGTTCGCCGACGACGAGTTCGACCTGGTGGTCTCCTTCACAGGCCTGCACTGCTTCCCCGACCCGCACCTCGCCGTCCTCGAGATGGCCCGGGTGCTCCAGCCGGGAGGAGTGCTGACCGGCAGCGCCCTGCTCACCGACACCGGCCTGCGCTACCTGCCAGTGCGCCAGGCCGGCCGCCTCGCCGGCCTCCTCGGCCCCGGCGCGTCCAGCACCGACGTGCAGAACTGGCTGGCCGAGGCCGGCTTCGAGGACATCACCCTGGACCTGTCGGGGCGATCGGGTACTTCCGCGGGCGGAAGGGGTAGGGCGGTGGGTTTCCCCGGACGTCCGGGGAAACTCCGGGGTGGCAGGCAATGCTTTGCCCGCCAGCCCCCAGAATCACCCGCCAGGCCCATCCGCTTCGTCCGCTGCGGCCTCCGGGTCAAGTCAGGTCCCAGCCCCACCCAAGTGCGTACGACGAGAGTGGGCTCACCAGCCGAAGGGGAGCCACCATGTCCATCGCCACCAGCACACCGACCGTCCAGCCCGTACGTCGCGAACCGCTCGTGCTCGCGCTCGTCGCCCTTGTCGTTGCCGACCTCGTGGGCGGACTGCTCGCCGTGTCGTCAGGTGTGAACACCTGGGGCGAGGCCTGGGGGAGCAAGGCGCTCCTGGCCGCTCCGGTGCCGATGATCGGCGTCCAGATCGTGCTCACGGTGCTCGCGGTGCGGCTGAACGGACGAAGAGCAGCCGTGGCGGCCGGGTTGCTCGCCGCCGCCTGCTTGGTGAGCGTGGTCAGCGGGTTCTTCGACGGCGGGCTCGGCAACGACGAGCTCACGACCGCCCTGGCGGCGTACCAGACCTTCCTGCTCGCGGTCACCGGCGTCGTCGGTGTGCTGGCGGCACGGCTGGCCTGGCGTCGCGGCAGGGGCCACCGAGGGGGTCAGTGAGCGAGCGGGGTCTCCTTGAACCGCTCGAAGGACTCGCGTACCTCGGCCTCGGCCTCGGTGCGGCCGACCCAGTTGGCGCCTTCGACGGACTTGCCGGGCTCGAGGTCCTTGTAGACCTCGAAGAAGTGCTGGATCTCCAGGCGGTCGAACTTGGAGACGTGGTTGATGTCGCGCAGGTGCTCCAGGCGCGGGTCGTGCGACGGCACGCAGAGGACCTTGTCGTCGCCGCCGGCCTCGTCCTTCATCCGGAACATGCCGATGGCGCGGCAGCGGATCAGGCACCCCGGGAAGGTGGGCTGCTGGAGGATCACCAGCGCGTCGAGCGGGTCGCCGTCCTGGCCGAGGGTGTCCTCGATGAAGCCGTAGTCGGCGGGATAGGCGGTCGAGGTGAACAGGGTGCGGTCCAGGCGGATGCGACCCGACTCGTGGTCGACCTCGTACTTGTTGCGCTCGCCCTTGGGGATCTCCACCAGTACGTCGAACTCCACCGACTCAACCTTTCGCCAGACACACGCCGGGCACTGCACCGGCACCGTGCGCCGTTTCGCCGGGCGCACCGGGCTAGTCTCGCAGCACTTTCGCCCGAACGGCACATCGAAGGGGGCCAGACGCGACCGTGCGTGAGCAACGCCACTGGCTGGTCACCTTCCCCGTACGGTTCCTCGCCGAGATCGTCGTCCTGGTGCTGCTCGCCGGAGCGGTGCTGAGCTACCAGTACGACCTCGGCGAGCGGTGGTTCGGGTGGGGCAAGGCCGACCCGGCCACCGAACCCGCGGCCGTCCCACCCCCCGAGGGCCTCAAGCTCCCGGCCACCGGAGTCGCTCCGGTGGTTGCGCACCCGTCCAGGACCGTGCCCGGTGACCCGGCAAAGGTCGCGGCGGTCGTCCAGCCGATGCTGCGCAAGCGCGTGCTCGGCCGGCACTTCGGCGTCCTGGTCACCGACCTCCGCACCGGACGGCCGCTGTTCCGCTCAGGGGCGTCGACGGTCACGCCGGCCTCCACCACCAAGCTGCTCACCTCCACCGCCGCGCTCACCGCCCTCGGCCCGATGGCCCGGTTCCGCACCACCGTGCGCTACCTGCCGGCCAGCCACCGGCTGGTGCTGGTCGGCGGCGGCGACCCGTTCCTGGCCAGCTCGCCCAAGCAGGCGGCGGCCAACTACCCGGACCGTGCCGACGTCGTCACCCTCGCCCAGCGCACGGTCGCGAAGCTGCGCACCATGAAGGTCGCGCGCGTCCGGCTGGCCTTCGACGACTCCGCTTTCTCCGGCCCGGCGGTCAACCCGCACTGGCCCGCGAGCTACATCCCGGAGGAGGTGGTGCCGCCGATCAGTGCGCTCTGGGTCGACGAGGGCCAGGACGCCGACGGCTACGGCTTCGTCCCCGACCCCGCCACCCGCGCTGCCCAGGTGTTCCGTTCGGCCCTCGTGTCGGCCGGGCTGCGCGTCGGTCCCAAGGTCGACCGGGTGAAGACTCCGGCCGAGGCAACCGAGGTTGCGTCGGTCTCGAGCGCCCCGTTGGGCGAGATCGTGCAGCGCACCCTGGCGGTCAGCGACAACCAGGCGGCCGAGGTGCTGGCTCGCCACGTCGGTCTGGCCGAGCGCCAGGAGGGGTCCTTCGAGGCCGGTGCTGCTGCCGTCCTCGAGGTGCTCCGCGGGCTCGGCGTACCCCTCGCCGGGGACCGGTTGTACGACGGCAGCGGGCTCTCGCGCCAGGACGTGCTGAGCACCGAGACCCTCAACAAGGTGGTCCGTCTCGCGGCCAGTCCCGGCCACCCCGAGCTGCGTGACGTCCTGACCGGCCTGCCGGTGGCCGGGTTCACCGGCTCGCTGACCTACCGCTTCGCCCAGGGACCGGCCGCCGCCCGGGGCCGGGTGCGCGCGAAGACCGGCACCCTCACCGGCGTGCACGGACTCGCCGGTGTCGCCGACGACGCGAGCGGAGCCCGGATGGCCTTCGTGGTCGTCGCCGACCGGGTGGGCGCGCTGAAGAACCTCGAGGCGCAGACGCTGATCGACCGCATCGCCGGCGCCTTGGGCGCGTGCAGCTGCGGCGTAGGGTCTCGACCATGAGCGCTGACGGACCGAACCGACCCGGAATGGTCGACTGGGACCTCGCCGTCAGGGTGGGGTCCCGCCTCGTCGGGGAGGGTCCACAGGTCAGCCGTACCGAGGCAGTCGAGGCCGTCGAGGAGCTGCGCGCCGGGGCGGAGCGCTCCTCTCCGCTCGTCCGTGAGTTCACCGGCCTGGAGGCCAGCGAGCGCACCGCACCCGTGCTCGTCGTCGACCGGCCCGGCTGGGTCCAGGCCAACGCCGACGGCTTCGCGACCGTGATCGCCCCCCTGATCGACAAGCTCCAGGAGAAGAAGGGGACGCCTGGTCCGCTGACCGAGGCGATCGGTTCCCGGATCACCGGGGTCGAGCTCGGCGCGATGCTCGGCTTCCTCGGCTCCAAGGTGCTCGGCCAGTTCGACCCGTTCCACGAGAAGCCGGGCGAGCAGGGCCGGCTCCTGCTGGTCGCGCCCAACATCGTGCACGTCGAGCGCGAGCTGCATGCCGACCCCCACGACTTCCGGCTCTGGGTGTGCCTCCACGAGGAGACCCACCGCGTGCAGTTCACCGCGGTGCCGTGGATGACCGACCATCTCCGCTCCGAGATGAGCTCCATCGTCGGCGCCGTGCAGACCGACCCGAGCGAGCTGCTCGGCGACGCCGTGCGCAAGATCGGCGACATCCTCTCCGGCAAGGCCGAGGGAAGCCTGCTCGAGCTGTTCTCCGGTCCCGAGCAGCGCGCCGTCATCGAGCGCGTCACTGGGGTGATGAGCCTGCTCGAGGGCCACGCCGACGTCGTCATGGACGGCGTCGGGCCCGAGGTCATCCCGAGCGTGGCCGAGATCCGGCGCAAGTTCACCCAGCGTCGCAAGGGCGTCGGCGGCCTCGACCGGCTGCTGCGTCGGCTGCTGGGGCTCGACCAGAAGATGGCGCAGTACCGCGACGGCGCGGTGTTCGTGCGCGCGGCCGTCGACAAGGTCGGCATGGAGGGGTTCAACGCGGTCTGGGCCGAGCCGGCCAACCTGCCGACCAAGCAGGAGATCCTCGACCCGGCGCTGTGGATCGCGCGCGTCCACGGCTGACGCACCGATGACGCTCGACCCTGCGGTGGCCGCCGTGCGGCTCGCCGTACGCCGCACACTGGCCGCGGTCGCCGCCCCGGGAGAACCGGTGCTCGTCGCGTGCTCGGGCGGCGCCGACTCCCTCGCCCTGCTCGCCGCCACCGTCTTCGAGGCCCGTGAGGAGGCCTTGCGCGTCATCGGCGTGACCGTCGACCACGGCCTGCAGGAGGGCTCGGCCGACCACACGGCCACGGTGGTCGAGCAGATGGCTGCGCTCGGGGTCGACGAGACCGCGTCGATCCGGGTCACCGTCGACCCGGGCTCGTGGGGGATCGAGGCCGGTGCCCGCGAGGCGAGGTACGCCGCCCTCTCCCAGCTCGCCGCCCACTTCGAGTCAGGAGTGGTGCTGCTGGGCCACACCCTCGACGACCAGGCCGAGACCGTGCTGCTCGGCCTTGCCCGAGGCTCCGGTGGGCGGTCTCTCCAGGGGATGCGTGACTACTTCCGCGACTCGGAGGGCGTCGGGTTCGCTCGTCCCCTGGTCGGGCTGACCCGGGTGCAGACCGAGTCGGCCTGTCGTGCCGAGGGCATCGAGTGGTGGGAGGACCCTCAGAACACCGACCCGCGGTTCGCCCGGTCCCGGGTGCGCCACACCGTGATGCCGCTGCTGGAGCGCGAGCTCGGACCCGGGATCGCCGAGGCGCTCGCTCGCACCGGTGAGCAGCTGCGCGAGGACGTGGACTTCATCGAGCGGTTCGAGCTCGAGGCCTACGCGCGAGCCCGGACCGACGACGGCATCGACATGCGCGAGATCGACGGAGTGGGCGACGCGATCCGGTCCCGCTGTGCCAGGCGGGCCGCGATCGACCAGGGCGCCATCGCCTCCGAGCTCTCGCGCGCCCACGTGCTCGCCGTACTCGGACTCCTCGGCCACAAGGGCAAGCAGATCCAGCTGCCCGGACACGTCACGGCGTACGCCGAGGACGAGGTGCTGCACTTCCGGAGGACCACCCAAGCCGGATAGTCCAGAACGCAACGCCGCCTCGCCGCGTGCCTGGAGCGGCTTTTCGTCCTGGACTATCCGTGAATTGCGCCGGCCAGCAGGGAGAGGGTCTGCTCGCGGGCGGGGGAGGAGTCGGTGGGGGTGCCGAGGTAGGAGCCGGCGACCGGGTGGACCATCACCTCGTCCACGTCGTACGACGCAGCCAGCTCCTCGATCCTGGAGGCGGCGGAGGGCGGCGTGCCGATGACCCATCGGCTCGACATCGCCTCGATCAGGCCCTGGTGCTCGGCGGGGACCGGCTCCTTCTCGGCCTCCTCGACGAGGCGCTGCGGACGCAGGGGCTGGCCGGTACGCAGCGCGACCATCGCCTGCAGCTGCGGCAGGGCGAGGCGCTCGGCCTCCTCCTGCGTCTCGGCCACCACCACGTTGACCGTCAGGAACGTGCGCGGCGAGGGGTTGGTCTCGCTGGGCTGGAAGCCGGACCGGTACAGCGCGAGGGCCTCGGCGGTGCCCTGGCCGGAGAAGTGGTGGGCGAAGACGTAGGGCAGTCCGCGGGACGCGGCCAGTCGTGCCGAGTAGTCCGACGACCCGAGCAGCCACACCGGCGGCACCGAGGTCGCGGCCGGGGTCGCGGTCAGCGCGTGCGTCCGGCCACCGACCTGGAGGCCGACACCTCCCGGGCTCATCATCGAGATCACGTTGTCGACGTACTCCGGGAAGCGCGAGACCGCGTCGTCCTCGACCCCACCGCCGCCGTGGCGCAGCGCCCAGCTGGTGACCGGGTCGGAGCCGGGGGCGCGGCCGATGCCGAGGTCGATGCGTCCGGGGTACGCCGCCTCCAGCAGTGCGAACTGCTCGGCGACCACCAACGGCGCGTGGTTGGGCAGCATCACGCCGCCCGAGCCGACCCGGATCCGCGACGTGGCGCCGGCGACCATCGAGATCAGCAGCGGCGGGTTGGTCGCGGCGACCGCGGGCATGTTGTGGTGCTCGGCCAGCCAGTAGCGGTGGTAGCCGTGCTCCTCGGCCACCTTCGCCAGTGAGCGCGTGGCCGCGAGGGCGTCACCGGTGGTCTGGTCGCTGCGGACGGGCACGAGGTCGAGAACGGACAGCTGCATGTCCGCCTCAACACCAGGAGGCCGCCGAGACTTCCCGGCGTCACCCGTGGCAGGCTGCACACCATGGACGCAGCAGACGTCGACGGTGACCTGGTCAACATCCTGTTCACCGAGAAGGAGATCCTCGCGCGGCTCGAGGAGATGGCCCGCGAGATCGAGAAGGACTACGAGGGCCACGACCTGCTGATCGTCGGCGTCCTCCGCGGCGCGGTGATGGTGATGGCCGACCTGGCGCGCGCCTTCGACCGCCACCTCGAGATGGACTGGATGGCGGTCTCGTCGTACGGCTCGGGCACGAAGAGCTCCGGCGTCGTACGCATCCTCAAGGACCTCGACACCGACATCAGCGGCCGCCACGTGCTGATCGTCGACGAGATCATCGACACCGGCCTGACCCTGAGCTGGCTGACCGCCAACCTCGCCTCGCGCAACGCCGCCTCTGTGGAGATCTGCACCCTCCTGCGCAAGCCGGAGGCCGTGCGCGTGGCCCTCGACGTGAAGTACGTCGGATGGGACATCCCGAACGAGTTCGTGGTCGGTTACGGCCTCGACTACGACGAGCGGTACCGCAATCTGCGGGACGTGGGGACCCTT
>NZ_AUEP01000019.1 GCF_000426045.1 Marmoricola sp. URHB0036 | reverse complement strand
ACAGCTCCACTCCACATCGGGAGGTCTTCACCCGTCTACGCGTCAGATCGATTCATCGCAGCGCCTCGACCAACGTGCCTGGGCATCACACCTAGTCCTGGTCCTCCTTGGACCGGATCTCCTCGAAACGTGAGGTGGCGCGCTCCGCCCTGGACTGGACGACGTCTGCGAACCGTTGCCGCTGCGGGGCAAGAAACTTCAGGGACAACAGGGACGAGACGACGATCGCCGCCAGGAACGGCCACACCAGCGCGCCGGAACTCCCGAACGCCAGCACGTAGAGCCACCCGAAGAGCGCGTAGCAGGCCACGAACATGGCCAGCCGCAGGGCGGTGTAGATCGCGAACGCCTTCACGCCGACGACCCTACGTCGCCCTGTTCTCTTCGTCCGGATCGGGGGATGCCCCTGCCTACCGGCCACCATCTACTCTTGATCCATGCTCCGCTTCGTGTTCTTCCTCGCGTTCTTCGCGGCGGTGGTCTACGCGTTCTTCTGGTTGCTCGAGCGGCGCAACCAGGGCGGTGGCGGCGGCAAGGGCATCCGACCCACGAAGCCGCGAGGTCCGGTCGGACCCGACGACGACGAGGAGTTCCTCCGCGAGCTGGACTGGAAGCAGCGCCACCCCCGGCGTACGGGCGACGAGGACAAGCCCTAGCGGTTCCCGGATCTACCCTGATCGGGTGTCTTCTCGAGCACTGGTCGCTCTCGGGGCGCGCCCGGCCTGCTGGCCCCTGCCTGTGGCGGCACCTCGCCAAGCCCGGCGAAAGGTAGCGGTGTCACCCCGGCACCGATGTACACCTGCTGCGCCGCAGCCACCGCCCACCGCGTCCGCCTCCCAGGGGACGTCGTGACCCTGCACCGGATGCGTTCGGCCGGCCGACAGGGACGCGATCAGGCAGCTGAGACGCTGAGGGCACGCCTGGACGGACCGTTCAGGAACGCGGCGCGCGCCGGGGGGAGCATGATGGTCGGAGGCGTCCTGGCGACCAGTCGGCCCGGGAAGGTGGCTCCGGAACGGCGGCTCCGCTCTCCGACCTCCGGATACCCGCCGACACGAGGCCCGGCCTGTACCGCGTGACCACCACCGACGTTGACGGACCCGGGACGCTGACCATCAAGACGGTCATCAGGGTCGTGGCCGCGGGCGGCTGACCGGGACGTCATACGAAACGGCTGCTATGGCGACCAGGACGTATGACGTCCTGAGGCAGTCACGTTGTCGGGGGGTCAGCCGTGCGGGCGAAGACGACGGCCCCCGGGACCTCGTCGTCCGGACGGATGACCAGCTCCGCATCGATCGTGAACCCCGCGTCACGGAGCCACCCGGTGATCTTGTCCGGCCGACGCCGATAGCTCTCGACGTTGACGGGACGACCCGTGTAGCCCTCGGTCCTGCGTCGTGCCTCGTCACCGACATGAAAACCGATCAGTACCAGCCCCTCGGGCCGCAGCACCCGACGGAACTCCTCGAAGACGCCGGGGACGGCGTGGTCGGGCACGTGGATCACGGACCAGAACGCGACGATGCCGGCGACCGAGTCGTCCGCCAGGTCGAGGTCAGTCATCGTCCCGACGTCGAAGCGAAGATGTGGGTAGTCGCGCCGCGCGATGGCGACCATCTCGGGCGAGAGATCGATGCCGAACGCGTCCAGTCCGGCGTCGTGGAGGTGGCCGGTGACGTAGCCCGGTCCGCAGCCCACGTCGGCGACCGGCCCGTCCCCGGCGTCGCGCACCCGCTCGGCGAACAGCGACAGGCTCGCGCGCAGGAAGGGCATCTCGTCGAGCAGACCGCGCACCTTCTCGGCGTATCCCGGGGCGTCGGTGTCGTACGACGATCGCGTCTCGGAGAGCCAGGCTTCAGTCACGGGCGAAACGGTAGCCCGATCCGCTGACACCCTGCGGACCCAGGCAGACCGGATAGTCCCGTTTGAACGGCACCTCGAACGGCCGTTTGCAGGGTCCGTTCACACGGCACTATCCACAGATCGCACGTCCAATCGACCAACGCCAGCTGAGTACGACGAACTCGCGCGTTCGCCCGCCACTACGCAGACGAGCAGCCGGTCTCGCAGGCAGCGACAGGTGCGGACGCCCGGGGGTGCCCGAGCCGATGGACGTCATACGAAGTGGTTGCTGTGGCGACCAGTTCGTATGACGTCGCCCCAATGCGGGTACTCCGATGCGTCAGGACCCCGCTCGAGCCGCTGACGGGGTCCAGCTGCATCGGACTATCGAGCTGGGTCCCTCCACATCCCAGTGACGGACGAACTCAGAGCTGGGACCTCAGCACGTCCACCTCGCAGCCGGGCGAGTGCGGGTCGAAACCGTGCTCGATCAGCCAGCGGATCGCGACCAGGCACCGCAGCGACCACCACGCGCGGATCACGTCGAGGTCGACGTCGGGGCCGTAGCCGGCGACCAGGTCGCTGAGGTGCTCCCGGTGTCCGAGCGTCAGGATCGCGAGATCGAACATGGGATCGCCCGGGCCCGCCTCGGTCCAGTCGACCACGCCCGTGACCTCGTCACCGTCGACGAACACGTGGTCGACCTGCAGGTCACCGTGGATGAACCTCGGCGTCCATGGCCGGAGCGCCGTCTCGGCCAGGCGGCGGTTGCTGGTGACCAGGTCGGCAGGAAGGACCTCGTTGGCGAGGAGCCAGCTGCACTCGGTGTCAAGGCGCGCTGCCAGCTCCTCGAGGCTCGGGCCGGGCCACGGCGGCAGCGGTGCGTCGTGCAGGGTCCGTACGGCGGCGCCCACCGCCGCCCAGGTGGCCGGCGACGTGGTCGACGGCTGGCCGAGCCGGCCGAGTGCCGTTCCGGGGAGGGCGGCGAGCGCGAGCACGGGCGGTTCGCGCCACAGCACCTCCGGAGTGGGGATGGGCGCGAGCCTCATCGCCTCCACCTCGACGCCGGCCCGCGCCTGGTCGCCGTCGATCTTCAGGAACACCTCGCCGACGCGGACGGTGGCGCAGTCCTGGTGGGAGGCGACGACCTCGACCCGGTCCACGAGTCAGAGCGTGCGCACGACCGCGGTCGGCTGGGGCTCGGCGTAGGAGTGCTGGCTGCCGCTGCCGAAGAAGAAGTTGATGCCGACGAAGTTGAACCACAGCGTGGCCAGTCCGACCAGGGCGACGATCGCGGCCGAGCGACCCTTCCAGCCGGCGGTGGCGCGTGCGTGCAGGTAGGCGGCGTACACGACCCAGGTGATGAATGCCCAGATCTCCTTGGGGTCCCAGCCCCAGTAGCGACCCCAGGCGTAGTGGGCCCAGATGGGGCCGGCGATGAGGGCGGCGAAGGTCCAGATCGGGAAGCCGAAGGCGTGCGTGCGGTAGGCGATCCGGTCCAGGACCTCGAGCTTCGGCAGGCGGGCGAGGTAGCCGCCGGACCGGGTGGCGTCGCCGGCGTGCTTCTCCTCCCAGCGCTGCTTGACCAGGAACAGCGCCGAGCACATGCCGCCCAGGGTGAAGGCGCCGGTCGCGATGATCGCGGCGACGACGTGGATCACCAACCAGGGCGACTGCAGCGCGTCGCGGAGTGGTACGACGGGCGTGTACAGCAGCATCACGTCGATCATCAGCGTGACCAGCACGAAGCTGGTCACCACCGGTGAGAGCCACGACAGGCCGAACCGGCGGTAGAGCGCCAGGTAGCCGACGACGACGACCCAGGTGCCCATCAGGGTGAACTCGTACATGTTGCCCCAGGGCACCCGCACCGGGTCGGCCGCGAGTCCGCGACTGACCAGGGCGATGAACTGGATGAAGGCTGCGACCACGGTCAGCGCGACCCCGATGCGACCGAACATCTCCATCCGCGCGTCGTCCTCCGCCACCGGTTCCACCGCAACCGGCGCGGACTCGCCACCGCCGACGGTGACCTGCTCGGCGACCGGCTCGGAGACCTTGCGGCCGGCAGCCCACTGGGCCAGGTGCGCGAGCACCGCCAGGAAGTAGACGACCGCGCACGCGGCCACTGCCTGGTTGCTGAGCACCTCGAACTGATCGTGGGTCACGACGACTCTCCTGCCATGCTCTGGGCCGCTGGCGGCCGGGCGGTTGTCGGCTGCAGTACGGCGACGAGCCCGTCGATCTCACCCGACAGGTCACCACCGGCGCTGCGGTCGAGCCCGGCGACCTCGACGAGCGTACGCCCGCCCTCACGGCGGGTCCGGACCCAGATCCGTCGTGGACGGATGAACAGCGAGCACAGCAGGCCGATCAGCGCGAGCACCATCCCGGTCAGCGCCGTCACCTGGCCGGGGGTGTGGCTCACCTGGAGCTTCACGTAGCGGCTCACCCCGTCGAAGGTCACGGTGCCGAGCCCGCCCGGAAGGGTGGTGCTCCGGCCCATGGCGAGGTCGATGCGGAGCGGCTTGCCGTCGGCCTTCCTGATCGGCTCGAGGTGCTTCTTCTGCAGCGCGTAGACCGACTGCGGCTCCCCGTCGTCCAGCCCGAGGTCGCCGGTGTAGGCGAGCATCGAGATGGCCGGGTTGCGGGCGTCCGGGAAGGCCGAGAACGGGCCACCGTTCTTGCCCTTGATGAAGGCGTACGTCGGATAGAACTCGCCCTCCAGCCCGATCTGGGTCCGACCGTTCTTGCTCTCGGCATCGGGCACCTTCACCACCCCGAAAGACCGGAAGCTGCTGTCCTCGGGCAGGAACGGCGCCGCGCCCGACCAGGCGATCCTGCCGTCGGCGTTGCGGACCGTGATGTGCGGGGCGTATCCGTGGCTGAGCAGGAAGACGTCGGTGCCGTCGATGTGCAGCGGGTGGTTGACCGAGATCTTCTTGCGCTGCTCGGCGGCGGTCGGGCTGCTCTGGTAGGTCAGGTCGGCGTTGAACTTGTGCGCCATCCCGGCCTCGCGCCCCTCGCGGATGAAGGTGACGTTGAAGTCGTCCACGGTGAAGTCGAACGGCTTGAGGTCCTCGGCGCTGAAGAAGGCGCCGGCCCGGAAGTCGTCGTACTGGCTCAGCGTGTTGGCGAAGCTGTCCTTGGCCACCACGATGACGCCGCCCTTGAAGCCGAACAGCCCCCCGAGCGCGAACCCGACCAGCACGATCAGCACCGACAGGTGGAACAGCAGGTTGCCGGCCTCGCGGAGGTAGCCGCGCTCGGCGCGCACGACGTCGTCCTCGACCACCAGCCGGTAGCGCTTCCGCTTCAGCCACGCGGCCGCGGTCTCGAGGGTGGCGTCGTCACCGTCCAGCTCGCGGTGCTGCGGCAGCCGGGACAGGTTCTTGGGCGCCTTCGGCGGCTGGGCACGTACGCCGCGCCCGTACACGAACAGCCGCGGGACGATGCAGCCCACCAGCGAGATCATCAGCAGGATGTAGATCGCGGAGAACCACACCGAGTCGTAGACCGAGAACAGCCCGAGCTTCTCGTAGATCGGGGTCAGCTGGGTGTGCTGCTCCTTCCACTGCGAGGCCCGGACCGAGTCGACCGCCTCCTGCGGCACCACCGACCCGGGGATCGCCGCCAACGCGAGCAGGAACAGCAGGATCAGCGCCGTCCGCATCGAGGTCAGCTGGCGCCAGGTCCAGCGGGCGAACTCCCGCGGGCGCAGCGCAGGAGCCGGCTCGTAGCCAGTTGCGGGCATTAGGCCGTGCCTCCCAGCCCTCGTCCGTCGCGAGCGTCGCCCCACGGAGTGCTCGCTTGTCGGGGTCCCCGCCGAATCGTGGAGCGCCAGCGGAGCGATTCGACGGGGTGACGTGCGGAGGAGGAAGGCGATGTGGGTCTATCGATGACTGACGACAACGCAGCGAGGCGCCCGTGGGACGGCGCGCAGCAGGACATGGGGCTGGGAGTCACGGCCTGCTCAGACCCCTGCCGTGTAGCCAGGGAAGAACCAGGTGCGCATCCAGTCGACCGCCACGTCCCACCAGCCGGTGACCAGCAGCAGGCCGACGGCGACCAGCATCAGGCCGCCGAACGCGGTGACCCACTGCTGGTGGCGGCGCACCCAGCGAATGGTGCCGAGCATGTGCCGGTAGGCGAGGGCGGCGACGATGAACGGCAGCCCGAGGCCGAGGCAGTAGACGAAGCTCAGCAACGCCCCGCGCCCGGCACTGCCCTCGTTGAGGGCGAGGGCGGTCACGGCAGTCAGGGTCGGGCCGATGCAGGGGGCCCAGCCGAGCCCGAACAGCACGCCGAGCAGCGGCGCGGCGGCCAGCCCGACGGCCGGCACCTGGTGGATGCGCCAGTCGCGCTGCATCCAGGGCACCACCCCGAGGAAGACCAGCCCGAGCAGGATCGTCAGGATGCCGAGCACGATGGTGATCTGGCGTTCGTAGGTGAACAGCCACTCCCCCACGGCCCCGATCAGGGCGCCGTAGGAGACGAACACGAACGAGAACCCGAGCACAAACAGCAGCGAGCCGGTCAGCATCCGCCCGCGACGGGCGTCGGCGAGGTCGGCGCCGGAGAGTCCGGTGGCGTAGGAGAGGTAGCCCGGCAGCAGCGGCACCACGCAGGGCGAGAAGAACGAGACCAGTCCCGCGGCCATCGCGACCGGGATCGCGAGCAGCAGCGAGCCGCTGTAGGCCTGGCTGGCGAACCAGTCACCGAGGTCGAGGGGGATCACGACCGGGTTCATGACTGGGCCCCGTTCTGCACGTCGCGGACCAGGTCGACCAGGGTGGTCGCGCTCGGCACCTCGCCGAGGATCCGTGCGGCGACACGGCCCTGCTGGTCGATGACCACCGTGCTCGGGATCGAGCTGGGGGTGAGGATCCCGTAGAACGCCAGCAGCGAGCGCCCGGCGGGGTCGAAGAGCGAGTCATAGCTGATGTCGAAGCGGCGCTCGAAGGCCAGGCCCGGGTCAGGACTGGAGTCCTTGGTGTTCACACCGACGAACACCACGCCGTCCTTGGCCAGCTGACGGGAGGCGGACTCGAGCATCGGCGCCTCCTTGCGGCAGGGCGGGCACCAGGAGCCCCAGACGTTGAGCACCACCACCTTGCCGGCGTACGACGAGAGGTCGAGCTTCTTGCCGTCCAGCGTCTCCCCGGACACCTGGCCCGGCTTCTTGCGATCGTCGACGGCGAGCCGGGTGATGATGCCGGTCCCGTCGATGTAGCCCTTGTCGCCGGTGTCGGCCTTGTCGCAGCCGGTCACCACCGCACCCAGGAGGAGGGCGGCAAGCAGGAGTCCGATCTTGGTGGGCACCACTCAGGACGGGGGTTTGTGATCGTCGTCGGCACCACCGGCGGAGAACGGGGCGTTGCGGTCGGCGACCGGGATCAGGTCGCCCGCCGGCTCGGAGTAGCCGATGCTGACCAGCCGGTCGCCGTCGAAGGAGAACGACGTCAGGCTGCACAGCGTGCAGTGCCGCTTGCGGGGGTCGTGCAGGAAGGGCCGCCCCTCCGCCTTGAGCCGCGTCACCCAGATCGGCAGCTGGTGGGAGACCACCACTGCCTCGTGGCCCTCGGCCGCCGCGCGGGCGTCCAGCACGGCCGGCCACATCCGGGCGACGACCTGCTTGTAGGGCTCACCCCACGACGGCTTCAGCGGGTTGCGGAGTGCCCACCAGATCTTCGGTTGGCTGAGGATGGAGTCGCGGAGGTCGAACGGCTTGCCCTCGAAGATGTTGCCCGACTCGATCACCCGGTCGTCGAGCTCCACCGAGAGCCCGCGCACCGCGGCCAGCGGCATGGCCGTCTCCTGCGCCCGCTCCAGCGGCGAGCTGACGATGTGGGTGATGTCGCGGTCGCCGATGCGGTCGGCCACCCGGTCGGCCATGGCCCGACCACGCTCGGAGAGGTGGTAGCCGGTGGAGCGGCCGTAGAGGATGCCCTGCGGGTTGTGCACCTCGCCGTGGCGCAGCAGGTGGACGATGGTCTTCACGCCACCACCGCCGCAGCCGCCTGGGCGGCAGCCGGGAGCGCGTCGATGACGTGCTGCAGCGCCCGCTCGTCGTGGGCGGCGGAGAGGAACCACGCCTCGAACGCGCTCGGCGGCAGGTAGACACCCCGGTCGAGCATCGCGTGGAAGAACGCCTTGTAGACACCGGTGTCCTGGCGCGCGGCGGCGGCGTAGTCGCGCACCGGCCCCGGGTTGCTGGTGAAGAAGACGCTGAACATGTTGCCGCCCGCCTGCACCACGTGGGGTACGCCGGCCCGGGTCAGCTCCTCGCCGACCGCCGAGGACAGCATCGCCGCTGCGGAGTCGAGCTGCGCGTAGACCTCGTCGGTCGCCAGCCGCAGCGTGGCCAGCCCGGCGGTCGTCGCGACCGGATTGCCGGAGAGCGTGCCGGCCTGGTAGACGGGCCCGTCCGGCGAGAGCATCGACATCACGTCGGCCCGGCCGCCGAAGGCAGCGGCCGGGAAGCCGCCGCCCATGACCTTGCCGAACGTGACCAGGTCGGGGCGCCAGCCCTCGTGGGCGCCGTCGAGGCCCCACTGGCCCTGGCGCGAGACGCGGAAGCCGGTCATCACCTCGTCGGAGACGAACAGCGCGCCGTGCGCGCGGCAGGTCTCGGCGAGGAACTGGTTGAAGCCGGGCTCCGGCGGGACGACACCCATGTTGCCGGGCGAGGCCTCGGTGACGAGGCAGGCGATCTCGGAACCGCGCTCGGCGAACGCCGCCTCGACGGCCTCGCGGTCGTTGTAGGGCAGCACCAGCGTCGCCGCGGTCGAGGCGGCAGGGACCCCGGGAGTGCCGGGCACGGCACCCTGGATGCGGTGAGTGGCGAGCCCGGAGCCCGCCTCGGCGAGCAGGGAGTCGACGTGGCCGTGGTAGCAGCCGGCGAACTTCACCACCAGGTCGCGGCCGGTGAACCCTCGGGCGAGCCGGATGGCGGACATGGTGGCCTCGGTGCCGGAGGAGACCAGGCGCACCTGCTCGACCGGCGTACGCCCAACGATCGCCTCGGCCAGCTCCACCTCGCTGCGCGTCGGGGTGCCGTACGACGTGCCGCGGCTCACCGCCTCGGCGACCGCTGCCTGCACCTCGGGATGGGCGTGACCGAGCAGCATCGGGCCCCACGAGCAGACCAGGTCGACGTACTCGTTGCCGTCCACGTCGGTCAGCCACGCACCCTTCCCGGAGGCCATGAACCGGGGGGTGCCGCCGACGGCGTTGAAGGCGCGGACCGGCGAGTTCACGCCACCCGGGGTGACCCGGTGGGCCCGCTCGAACCAGTCGGCGGACGCAGCGGTGGTACGGGGGTTGAGACGGGTCTGGTCAGGGCTGACGGTCTCGGACACAGTGGCATTCTCCCCGACCACCTGAAGCCGGTGCGAACCGCCCATCAGCTGCTCGGGGCGTGGGTGGCTGAAATGTTGATAAAGGTGTCCAAGATCGGTGGTGCGCGGCATAACCTGAAAAGCAGCCATGTGTCCTCGGGGAGCGGGCTTGGCGACCGGTGTGGTGTGGGTCACACGAAACGTTTGTGCGTGACCTGCGCCGGGAAGGGTCGTTGATGGACGTGTCGAGCGGTTGGGGGATCGACGACACCGTGTGACCCAGGGGAGAGAGTCCAAAGATGAGCAGCAGGCCATTGTCTCGGCGCAGCAAGGCAGTCGCCTTGGTTCCGCTAGCACTCCTGTCCGGGGTGTGGACAGCCAGCCTCGTGAGCGCCAGTGCCACGGCCTCCGACACCAACGACGGCAATTCCGCCCTGCCTGATGGCACGAAGGTGCCGGCCAAGGCGATCGAGGCGCCGGCCAGTGTGCCGGTGCCGGGTGTGATCGCTCCGGCGGTGCCGCAGGGTTCGGCTGACTCGGTGGTCTCGGGTGCTTCGTCCAACGGGATCCCGGCTCCGGCGCTGGCGGCCTACCAGCGGGGTGCGCAGATCATCAACTCCGCGGACAAGTCCTGCAACATCCCCTGGGAGCTGATCGCGGCGATCGGGCGGGTGGAGTCTGACCACGGCCGCTACGGCGGGAACACCCTGACCCAGGACGGGGTCTCCAAGCCCGGTATCTACGGCATCGAGCTGAGCGGCAAGAACGGCACCGCCGCCATCCAGGACACCGACGGTGGCCAGCTCGACAAGGACCCCGTCTATGACCGTGCGGTGGGTGCGATGCAGTTCATCCCCTCGACCTGGCAGGTCGTCAAGGTCGACGCTGATGGCGATGGCCAGCGCAACCCCCAGGACATGGACGACGCCTCCCTGGCCACCGCGGTCTACCTGTGCTCCGGCAAGGACAACCTGTCCAACCGCTCCGGGCAGGAAGCAGCGGTGTTCCGCTACAACCACTCCCAGGACTACGTGAACCTGGTGCTGCGGATCATGGAGGCCTACTCCTCGGGTGACTACACCGCGGTCCCCTCCGGCACCTACGGCGGCGCGTCCTACTCCTCCTCGGCCGACTCCTACTCCACCGCGATCAGCAAGGCCCACAAGCAGGCCAAGGTGCGCCACGCCAAGCAGAAGTACGCCGCGGCCCACGGCGGCAGCCTCGCCGGCTACGGCGGTCCCGGCTCGACCGGCTCCGGCAGCGGCTCGAGCAGCGGCGGTTCCACCTCTGGTGGCGCTGGCGGCGTGGTCGGTGGAGTGACCGGCGGCGGCTCGAGCAGCGGCGGCTCCGGTGGCTCCGACCCGGTCGGCGACGCGGTCAAGGGCGTCACCGGCACCGTGGGCGGCGTGGTCGGCGGAGTCACCGGTAGTGGCGGTAGTGGCTCCGGCTCTGGCTCCGGCTCTGGTAGCGGCTCTGGTAGCGGCTCTGGTAGCGGCTCCGGCTCTGGTAGCGGCTCCGGAGACGGCGGCGGCGTCGGTGGAGTCGTCGGTGGCGTGGTGAAGAGCCTGCCGCTCTGCAGCACGCTCGCGGCGATCTTGCAAAAGCCTGGCGTCAACTGCCACAACTGACTGCTTTAGAAGCCAGGACCCCCGGCCACCGGCCGGGGGTCCTGTCGTTTCGCTAGGTTCAGTCCCGTGAGTGAGCCGGTCGTGCGCGTGCGGGTGCGCTACTACGAGGTCGACATGCAGGGCATCGTCTTCAACAGCCACTACTACGCCTGGATGGACCTCTCCCACACCGAGTGGATCCGCGAGCGCCTCGGCCCCCTCACCGAGCTCTATCGACGGGGCGTGGACGTGATGGTGGCGGAGTCGTCGTGCCGGTTCCGCGCCTCGGCCCGGTTCGACGAGGAGATCGACATCGCCGTCGACCTCGAGTCGCTGACCACCACCTCGATGACGACCCTGCACAGCTTCAGCCGCGGTGAGACCGTGCTGGCCGAGGGCCGCATCCGGCACGTCTGCGTCGACCGGGAGTCGTGGACCAAGACACCCTGGCCCGACGACGTGCGAGAGGCGTTCAGCGCACCGGCTTGACCTTGACCCAGCGTCAGGGTTCCAGCATGTACCCATGACCGCTCCCACACCCGCGATCGAGGTCGCCGGCCTCACCAAGGCCTACGGCGACACCACTGTGCTGGACGGCGTCGACCTGACCGTCCCGGAGGGCACCGTCTACGCCCTCCTCGGACCCAACGGCGCCGGCAAGACGACCATCGTCAACATCCTGTCCACCCTGCTGACCCCGGGCGACGGCGAGATCCGCGTCGCCGGCTTCGACGTACGACGCGAGCCCGCCGGGGTGCGCGCCGCGATCGGTGTCACCGGGCAGTTCTCGGCCATCGACGAGCTGCTCACCGGCCGGGAGAACCTGCGGCTGATGGCCGACCTGGCCCACCTGGACCGGGCGACCACGACCGACGCCGTGCAGGCGATGCTGGAGCGCTTCGAGCTGCTCGACGCTGCCGACCGACGTGCCCAGACCTACTCCGGCGGCATGAAGCGCCGACTGGACCTGGCGATGACGCTCATCGTCCGGCCGCGGCTGATCTTCCTCGACGAGCCGACGACCGGTCTCGACCCGCGCAGCCGGCGTGAGCTGTGGGCGATCGTCCGCGAGCTGGTCGCCGACGGGGTGACGGTGCTGCTGACCACGCAGTACCTCGACGAGGCCGACCACCTCGCCGACAAGATCGGCGTGCTCGACGGCGGCAGGCTGGTCGCCGAGGGCACGTCCGCGGAGCTGAAGCGACGAGTGCCGGGCGGACACGTCTCCGTCCAGTTCACCGACCCGGCCCGGCTGGCCGTTGCAGCAGCCACCTACCTCGACGCCACCGCCGACCACGACGCGCTGACCCTGCAGGTGCCCAGCGACGGCACCGTCGCCGGGCTGCGTCGCGTGCTCGACGGCCTCGATGACGACGGCGTCGCCGGGCTGACGGTCGAGACCGCCGACCTCGACGACGTGTTCCTCGCGCTCACCGGCCACGCGGCCGAAGCGCCCGTTTCCGAAGCTGAGGAGATCCCGGCATGAGCACCACTGCCACCTACACCGTCCGTGACTCGGCGACGATGCTGCGGCGCAACCTGCTGCACATCCGCCGCTACCCCTCGCTGTCGATCATGCTGGTCGCTCAGCCGATCCTGTTCCTGCTGCTGTTCGTCTACGTGTTCGGCGGGACCCTGGGCGCCGGCCTGCCGGGCCAGCAGGGCGGCGGGGACCGCACCGACTACCTCGTGTACATCACGCCGGGCATCCTGATCATGACGGTGGCCAGCGTCGCCCTCGGCACCGCGATCTCGACGGCGACCGACATGACGACGGGCATCATCGCCCGGTTCCGGACGATGGACATCGCGCGGGTCTCGGTGCTGACCGGCCACGTGCTGGGGGCCGTCATCAAGACGGGCTTCGCCGTGGTGGTGGTGGCGGCGTTCGCGTTCCTGCTCGGGTTCCGCTCCGACGCTGGTGCACTGGGCTGGCTCGGGGCGATCGGGCTGCTCCTGCTCATCGCGTTCGCGCTCACCTGGCTCACCGTCGGCATGGGCCTGGCCGCCGACAGCGTCGAGACGGCCAGCAACACGCCGCTGTTCCTGATGATCCTGCCGTTCATCAGCAGCGCCTTCGTGCCGACCGAAGCCATGCCTGCCGGGCTGCGCCAGTTCGCGGAGAACCAGCCGTTCACGCCGATGATCAACACCCTGCGCGACCTCATCACGGGCACTCCGACGGACTCCGACCTCTGGCTCGCGATCGGCTGGTGCGTGCTGATCTCGTTGCTCGGCTTCCTCTGGTCGCGTCGGTTGTTCCTGCGCGTGCCGGCGAAGTAGGAGACTGGCGCGATGCTCACCATCGGCCAGCTGGCGGCGTACGCCGGAGTCACCGTGCGCGCGGTGCGGCACTACCACGCCAAGGGGTTGCTGCCGGAGCCGGAGCGTGACCACTCCGGCTACCGGCGGTACGACGCGCACGCGGTCGTCGAGCTGATCAAGATCCGCACCCTGGCCGACGCGGGCGTGCCGCTCGCCAGGGTCAGCGAGCTGTTGGAGGCGGACGAGGAGGAGTTCACCGCCGCCGTCGCCGACATCGACCGGCGCCTGCGCGCGGAGATCAGGGAGAAGCAACGGCACCGCGAGCGCGTCGCGAAGCTGGCGGCCGGGGACAGCCTGGCCCTGCCGCCCGAGGCGGTGGCCTACCTCGACCGGATGCGCGCGCTCGGTTTCCCGGAGCTCCTGGTGGGCGGGGAGCGTGACTCCTGGATCCTGGTGGCCGCCCAGCTCCCGGAGCAGATGCCGTTCTACATGACCATGAAGCAGCAGCAGCTCGACGACCCCGCGACCGTCAGGCTCTACCGCGACCTGGCCGACGCGATCACCTGGGAGGAGGACGACCCCCGACTGGAGGGGCTGCGCGACCAGCTCGTCGCCCTGCTCGACGCGGTGACCCCGGAGGAGTGGACGCAGCAGGACGAGACGATGTCCGACGAGCTCGCCGCCCTCCTCGACTCGGTCTTCCTCGACTCGGTCCCGGTCGCCCCGCGGCTGATGAAGCTGCTCGAGGAGAGCGGTTGGCGCGGCTGGACCAAGCTGGAGCGGATCAGCGGGTGAGCAGGTCGGCCGCGTCGAGGGCCCAGTAGGTCAGCACGATGTCGGCGCCGGCGCGACGGATCGAGGTGAGCACCTCGACGATCGCGGTGTCGCGGTCGATCCAGCCGTTGGCGGCGGCGGCCTCGACCATGGAGTACTCGCCCGAGATGTTGTACGCCGCGACCGGAACGTCCACGGCAGCCCGCACGGCGGAGACGACGTCGAGGTAGGACATCGCCGGCTTGACCATCACGATGTCGGCGCCCTCGGCGACGTCGAGCTGGGCCTCGCGGACGCCCTCGCGCCCGTTGGCCGGGTCCTGCTGGTAGGTCTTGCGGTCGCCCTTGAGCGAGGAGTTCACGGCCTCGCGGAAGGGACCGAAGAAGGCGGAGGAGTACTTGGCGGAGTAAGCCATGATCCCGACGTCGGAGTGCTCCCCGTCGTCGAGCGCCTGGCGGATCATGCCGACCTGGCCGTCCATCATCCCGCTGGGGGCGACCAGGTCGACGCCGGCCGCGGCCTGGGCCACCGCCATCTGGCCGTAGATCTCGATGGTGCGGTCGTTGTCCACCCAGCCGTCGGGGTCGAGCACGCCGCAGTGACCGTGGTCGGTGAACTCGTCGAGGCACAGGTCAGCCATCACCGTGAGCTGGTCGCCCACCTCGGAGATGACGTCGGAGATCGCGACGTTGAGGATGCCGTGGGGGTCGATGGCCCCGGAGCCGATCGGGTCCTTCTCGGCCGGCAGCCCGAACAGCATCACTCCGCCGAGACCAGCCTCGACCGCGTCGGTCGCCGCCTTCTTCAGCGAGTCACGGGTGTGCTGCACGACGCCCGGCATGCTCGAGATCTCGCGTGGCTCGGTGGCGTCCTCCGCGACGAACAGCGGCAGCACCAGCTGGCTCGGCGACACCACCGTCTCGGCGACGAGGCGTCGCAGGGCCGGCGTACGACGCAGCCGGCGCGGACGGATCTCGGGGAAGCCAGGCATCAGCGCAGACCTGCTACTTCGAGCTGGCCCGACGGCGGCTGGCGGGACGACGCTCGGACGGCCGGGTGACCGGCTGCCCGGAGTCGAGCAGCGAGGCACGACGGCTGGCGCCGAAGTCGGCCAGCGCGTCGACCACGGCCTCGACCGACGGCTCGGGCGCGAGCACGTCCACGCGCAGGCCGTGCTCTTCCGCTGTCTTGGCGGTGGCCGGACCGATGACCGCGATGATCGTCGAGGTGTGCGGCTTGCCGGCGATACCGACCAGGTTGCGCACCGTCGAGGACGAGGTGAACACGACCGCGTCGAACTTGCCGGTCTTGATCGCCTCGCGGGTCGCGGCCGGCGGCGGGGCGGCACGCACTGTGCGGTAGGCCGTGACGTCGTCGACCTCCCAGCCCAGGTCGACCAGTCCGGCGACCAGGGTCTCGGTGGCGATGTCGGCGCGCGGCAGGAACACCCGGTTGATGGGGTCGAGCACGTCGTCGTACGGCGGCCAGTCCTCGAGCAGGCCGCGGGCGGACTGCTCACCGGAGGGCACCAGGTCGGAGTTGAGACCCCAGTCGGCCAGCGAGGCCGCGGTCTTCTCGCCCACGGCGGCGATCTTCAGGCCGGAGAAGGCGCGGGCGTCGAGGCCGTACTCCTCGAACTTCTCGCGCACGGCGCGCACCGCGTTGACCGAGGTGAACGCGATCCACTCGTAGCGACCCTCGACGAGGCCACGGACGGCCTTGTCCATCTGCTGCGGGTTGCGCGGTGGCTCGACCGAGATCGTCGGGACCTCCTCGGGCACCGCACCGAAGCCGCGCAGGCGCGAGGACAGCACGCCGGCCTGCTCCTTGGTGCGCGGCACCAGCACCCGCCAGCCGAACAGCGGCTTGGTCTCGAACCAGGACAGCGTCTCGCGCAGGTCGACGACGGGGCCGACGACGATGATCGCGGGCGGCGTCATGCCGTGGGAGGTGGCGTCGCGGTCGATGTTGGCCAGCGTGGAGACGATGGTCTCCTGCGTGGTCAGCGTGCCGGTGCGGGTCATCGACACCGGGGTGTCCGCCCCGCGGCCGGCCTCGATCAGCTGGGCGGCGATGTCACCGATGGAGCCGACCGCGGAGAGCAGCACGAGCGTCGGGTGGGAGGCGTAGGAAGCCCAGTCGATCTTGGTCTCGTTGCAGGTCACCACGGCCACCTCGCGGTGGGTCTTGGTGGTCAGCGGGATGCCGGCGTACGCCGGGACAGCGGTCACCGACGAGACACCGGGCACGATCTCGAAACCGACACCGGCCTTGGTGCAGGCCTGCGCCTCCTCGGGACCGGACGCGTAGACGAACGGGTCGCCGGCCATCAGGCGGACGACGCGCTTGCCGGTCTTGGCCTGCCGGACGATCACCTTGGCGCGGGCGGCGTGGGTCAGCGGCTGGCCGTCCTCGCCGAAGCCACCGTCGACGAACACCGGACCGACGTGCTCGGCCGGCTCGGCGCCTTCGACCTGGTCCTCCTCGGCGATCGGCTCGGGGAGGCCGAGGAGCGTGCGCACGAGCTGCTCGTGGTCGGGCACCTCGGTGATGACGATCTCGGCCTCGCGCAGCAGCTCGACCGCGCGGACGGTGAGCAGGCCGGGGTCACCGGGGCCACTGCCCACGAAGGAGACCCACTTCACGGGGCGCGCGGCACCGGCCCCAGTGGTGGCAGGGGTGCTGGACGTCTTCTGCTTGGTCACATTCGCCTTCTTGCTACTTCGGTGTTTCGTTGATCAGTTCTGCTGCGCCCTCGGCCAGCATCTCCGCGGCGAGCTTCTGGCCGAGCCCGACAGGATCGTCGAGAGGACCGGACGCGGATCGTCGTACGAAGAGTGCGCCGTCGGGCGAGAGCGCGACCGCACGGACCCACAGTTCGTCACCGAGGTCCCCTTCCGCAACTTCAGCCAGTGCGCCGACCGGAGCGGAGCACCCTGCCTCGAGCTCGGCGAGCAGCGCTCGCTCCGCCTCGACACAGGCGCGGGAGCGCGGATCGTCGAGCGCCTTGTGGACTACGTCACGCAGGCTGTCGCCGACGCGGCACTCGACAGCGAGGGCTCCCTGGCCGGGGGCCGGCAGCACCTGCAGCGGGTCGAGCACCTCGGTCGCCTCGTCGACGCGGCCGAGACGGGCCAGTCCGGCGCGGGCCAGGACGACCGCGTCGAGAGCGCCGTCGACGACCTTGCCGAGGCGGGTGTCGACGTTGCCGCGCACGTCGACCAGGTCGACCCCGAGCCCGAGCGCGGCGATCTGGGCCACCCGGCGGGGGGCTCCGGTGCCGACGCGGGCTCCCTGCGGCAGCTCGCCGAGGGTGAGGCCGTCGCGGGCGACGACGACGTCGCGGGGGTCCTCGCGGGTCGGCACGGCGGCCATCGCGATGCCTTCGGGCGGCGTGGTGGGCAGGTCCTTGAGGGAGTGCACGGCCAGGTCGATCTCGCCGCGCAGCAGCGCCTCGCGCAGAGCGCTGACGAAGACGCCGGTGCCGCCGATCTGGGCCAGCGGCGCGGTGGACACGTCACCCTCGGTGCGGATCATCACCAGCTCGAACTCGAGCCCGGTGGCGGTGGTCAGGGCCTCGCCGACGAGAGTGCTCTGGGTGCGGGCCAGGTTGGACGCGCGGGTGCCGATGCGGACGACCGTCACTGGACCCCCTCGACGCGAGTCACGGCCTCGACGGCCTCGGGGTCGAGGGCGAACAGCTCGGCGAGCGCGGCGGCGTAGGAGACCGCACCCGAGTCGTTGGCCAGCTCCTTGACGCGCACGGTCGGGTGGTGGAGCAGCTTCTCGGCGACGCGGCGCAGGGTCTTCTCCACCTCGGCGCGCGAGGAGTCGTCGAGGTCCGGCATCCGGCTCATCAACCGGGCCAGCTCGGCCTCGACCACCCCGGTCGCCATGGTGCGCAGGGCGACCACGGTGGGGGTCACGCTCTGGCTGCGGCGGGCGGCCAGGAAGGCGGTCAGCTCCTGGCCGACGATGAGGCGGACGCCCTCGACGTCGGCACCACCGGCACTGTCCTCGAGCTCGGCGGCCAGGGTGTCCAGGGCGATCAGGCGTACGCCGGGCAGGTCGGCCACCTCGGGGGCCACGTCACGCGGCAGGGCGAGGTCGATCACGGCGAGGGGGTGGTCGTGGCGACGGCGCGAGGAGACCGCCTCGACGTCGATCAGGACGCCGGCGGCACCGGTGCACGAGACCAGCACGTCGACCGGGCCGGTGAAGCTCCTCAGACCGGAGAGCGGGATCGCCGTGGCGGCGTACTGCTGGGCGAGGCGGGTGGCCCGCTCCGGCGTACGGTTCGCGACGGTGATGGAGGCAGCGCCGGCGCGCGAGGCGGTCGCGGCGGTGAGCCCGGCCATCGAGCCGGCGCCGATGATCACGACGTGCTTGCCGACGATCTCGCCGACGTGGTCGGCCGCGCGGTCGAGGGCGGAGGCCACCAGGCTCGGCGCCACCCGGTCGATGTCGGTCTCGGCGTGCGAGCGCTTGCCGACGCGGAGGGCCTGCTGGAACAGCACGTTGAGGGCCGGCCCGACAGCGCCCTGCTCCTGCCCGATCCGCAGCGCCTCGCGGGTCTGGCCGAGGATCTGGCTCTCGCCAGGGACCATCGAGTCGAGGCCGGCGGCGACGTGGAACAGGTGGGAGACGGCGGCCTCGTCGTAGTGGACGTAGAGGTGGGTCAGCACGTCCTCGGGCGACTGCCCGGCCAGCTCACCGAGGATGCGGGAGATCGACTCGACGCTGCCGTGGAAGCGGTCGACGTCGGTGTAGATCTCGGTGCGGTTGCAGGTGGAGAGCACCGTCGCCTCGGTGACGTGCTCGAGGTCGGCGACCTCGCGGAGCAGCTTGGTCGCGTGGTCGCCGTCGAGGGCGACCCGCTCGAGCACGGAGACGGGTGCGGTCTTGTGGGAGATGCCGACGACCAGGACGCTCATGAGACGTCCTCCACCGGGGTCGACAGGGTGCTGTTCTTGCGCTGCTCGTGGTAGGCGAGGATCTGCAGCTCGCTGGAGAGGTCGACGCGGCGTACGTCCACGCCCTCGGGCACCGAGAGGATCGTCGGCGCGAAGTTGAGGACGCTGCGGATGCCGCACTCGACCATCCGGTCGGCGACGGCTTGGGCAGCGATGGCGGGCGTCGCGATCACGCCGATGCCGACGCCGTGGTCCGCGACCACCTGCTTGAGGTCCTCGAACGGGCGGATCTCCAGCCCGGCGACGACCTCGCCGTGGCGGCTCTCATCAGCATCGAGCAGCGCGACGGTCCGGAAGCCACGCGAGGAGAAGCCGGAGTAGTTGGCCAGCGCGTGCCCGAGGTTGCCGATCCCGACCACGACCACCGGCCAGTCCTGGGTCAGCCCGATCTCGCGGGAGATCTGGTAGCGCAGGTAGGCCACGTCGTACCCCACGCCACGGGTGCCGTAGGACCCGAGGTGGGAGAGATCCTTGCGCAGCTTGGCGCTGTTCACGCCCGCGGCAGTCGCCAGTTCGAGGCTGGAACAGGTCGTCGTACCGGCATCGCTCATGGAATTGAGCGCCCGCAGGTAGACCGGAAGCCGAGCCACGGTCGCCTCGGGGATGCGGGTACTGCTCACGACTGAAGACACTCTCCACAGGTGGGGAACCTTGGTCACTGTAAGAGTTTGTGAACTCGGGAACAAATACAGTCCAGCCGCTGGCTAGCACATGTGAGATGTCCCACTGGGTTGGGGGGTCTGCGAGGGCCTACGGGGTAGTCCAGAACGAAATGCCGCTCAGGGCCTGCGACCCACCGGCCATGCGTTCTGGACTATCCGGTTTGGGTGAGCGCCCCCCGAAGCCGAGCGGGGTCGACCCGCCAGAAGTCGTGCTGCTTGCCGTCGACGAAGGTGACCGGGATCTGCTCGCCGTAGGCGTCGATCAGCTCGGGCGAGGTGGTGATGTCGACCTCGTCGTACGACGTGCCGAGCTCGTCGCAGACCACCTCGATGACCCGGCGGGCGTCGTCGCAGAGGTGGCAACCGGGCTTGCTGTACAGGGTGATCCGCGCACTCATGTCACTCCAGGAGGCCGAGGGCGCGCCGGCGCTCGGTGGCGCGCAGCCGGCCCTTCTGCACCTTGCCGGTGACCGTGTAGGGCAGCTCCTCGACCACGTGGATGGTGGTGGGCTGCTTGAAGCGGGCGAGGCGCTGCTCGCAGTGGCGGCGTACGACGTCGACCAGGGCGTCGCTCGCGCCGGCGGCCGACGGCTTCACGTAGGCGACCACGGCCTCGCCGGTCTCCGGGTCCTCGACGCCGATCACGGCCGCCTCCGCCACCTCGGGGAGCTCGGCGATCACGTCCTCGACCTCGCTCGGGTAGACGTTGAACCCCGAGACGATGACCAGCTCCTTGACCCGGTCGACGAGGTAGAGGTCGCCGGTGGGGTCGAGGTAGCCGACGTCGCCGGTCGCCCACCAGCCCTCGCTGTCGGGACCGTCGGAGCCGTCGGGCCAGTAGCCGGAGAACAGGTTGTCGCCGCGGATGTGGATCTCGCCGTCGTCCTCGGTGCTCGGCTGGTGACCGGCCTCGTCGACGAGCCGGATCTCGACCCCGGGCAGCGCCGCCCCCACCGAGCGCGCGGTCGGGTCCTTGCTGCACAGCGTCGAGGTGACGACCGGTGCCGCCTCGGTCAGGCCGTACCCCTGGTGGATCGGGACGTTGGTGCGGGCGGTGAACGCGTCGGTGAGGTCCGCGGCCAGCGGGGCCGAGCCGCTGAGCACGAGCCGTACGGGACCGAGCCGGTCCTCCAGCCCCGGCACGCCCATCCAGTAGGCGAAGACCGGCGGGGCGACGGGTACGACGGAGATCGCCTCGTCCTCGATGATGTCGAGCGAGCCCTCCGGGTCGAAGCCGTCGACCAGCACCAGCCGCGCCTGCTGCCGCAGCACCTGGCCGAGCACGGCGTTGAGCCCGTAGACGTGGAACAGCGGGAGCACCCCGAGCACCACGTCGCGGCCCGTGATCATCGGCGGGTCGACCTGGGCGACCTGGGCGATGTTGGCCAGCAGCGCACGGTGGGACAGCATCGCCGCGCGCGGTCGTCCCGACGTACCGCTCGTGTAGAGCAGCACGGCCAACGACTCGGGGTCCATGCGGACCGGCCCCTGCCGACCCTTGGTGGCGACCAGCTGGTCCCAGCCCCGCTCCCCCGGCGCCAGCGTCGTACCGACCGTGACGATGCGCGGCCGCGCCGCCGGTTCCATGCCGACCGACTCCAGCGCGTCGTTGAGCCCGCCGACGGCCTCCCGGACGGTGGAGATGGTGCCGCCGTCGGCGATGACCATGCGGGAGCCCGAGTCGACGATGGTGCGCATCAGCTCACCGGTCGCGCTGCGCGGGTTGACGGGTACGACGACCATGCCGGCCCGCAGTGCTCCGAGGTACGACGCCACGAACTCGATGCTGTTGCCGGCCGCGATCATCACCCGATAACCGGCGACCATCCCGGCGTCCGAGAATCCCTGCACCACCCGCTGCACGAGGTCGTCGAGACCGCTCCAGGTGATGCTGCGTCCCGAGGTCGCCTCCGACAGGGCCGTCTTCTCCGGCTCCCGCGCGGCCGCCCTGCTGAGCAGCTCGGCGACGTTGGATTCCATCGGGGAAGTCTCCCACACCGGTGGCCGCCCTCAACCGCCTAGGCTGGCCCCCGTGACGCCGCCTCCGCCGAGCAACAAGCCCGGCCAGAAGCCCGGCCAGAAGCATGGCCGGAAGCCCGTGCGCAGACCGACGAATCTGCAGCGTCGCTCCCAGCTCGCGGGAGAGGCCGCGGCCGCCATCGCCGAGGTGGAGAGTGCTCTCAGCGTCGAGGCCGACCCGACCTCGGCGGCCTTCTTCGACGTCGACAACACCGTCATGCAAGGCGCCTCGATCTTCCACCTCGCGCGCGGGCTGCACCGCCGCGAGTTCTTCACCACCCGCGACATCCTCGGTGCGGCGTGGAAGCAGGCCTACTTCCGCCTCGTCGGTGTCGAGGACCCCGAGCACGTCGCCGACGCCCGCGCGTCCGCCCTCTCCTTCATCGCCGGGCACACCGTCAGCGAGCTCGAGGCGCTGGGCGAGGAGATCTTCGACGAGCGGATGGCGCACCGCATCTGGCCCGGCACCCGCGCACTCGCACAGCTCCACCTCGACCAGGGCCAGCGCGTCTGGCTGGTCACCGCGGCGCCGATCGAGATCGCGACGATCATCGCCCGACGGCTCGGCCTGACCGGCGCGCTCGGCACCGTCGCCGAGCACGTCGACGGTGTCTACACCGGAGCGCTGGTCGGCGAGATGCTGCACGGCTCCGCGAAGGCGGTGGCGGTACGCGAGCTGGCCGACCGGTTCGGGCTCGACCTCGAGCGCTGCTCGGCGTACTCCGACTCCTACAACGACCTGCCGATGCTCAGCGCCGTCGGCGACCCGTGCGCGATCAACCCCGACCACCGGCTGCGCGAGCACGCCCGCGCCAACGGCTGGCGCATCCGCGACTACCGCACCGGCCGGAAGGCGGCCCGGGCCGGCGTCTTCACCGCCGCCGTGGCGGGCGCCGTCGCGGGCACCGTGGCCGCCGGGGCAGCCATTCGCCGCAAGGTCTCCTAGTCGAGGCGACCGGCCAGTCGTCCCAGCAGTGGCGCGACCGCGACGATCTGCTCCAGCTCCTCCTCGGTGAACCCCGACGACAGCCCTGCCGCCAGCTGCTCGGCACGCGGGGTCCGTCCTCGCACGACCGTCTCGCGACCGGCCCTGGTCACCGTCAGCAGCACCCGGCGACCGTCCGCGCGGTCGCGCTGGCGCTTGAGCAGGCCGCGCCCCTCGAGCGAGTCGACCACCGCGCCCATCGACTGTGGCCGCACCTGCTCGGCCCGAGCGAGGTCGGCCACGGTCAGCGAGGCGTCTCCGGCCAGCCGGGTCAGGGCGGAGGCCTCGGTCGTGGTCAGCTCACCGCTCAGCGGGCGCTGGCGCAGACGTCGGGCCAGCCGGTGGACGTTGTCGACCAGTGCGTCGGCGGCCCGGTCGATCAGCTCGTCGGAGGGCATCTCGACAGGGTACCTGCTCAGGCTTCCTTCTATGATTTTCCGGCATATCCGTCCGAAGCCGTGGTATGCCTCACGAACCGGTTCCCAAGTGCACTACCGGCGCGTAGCATCGAGGCGGTCAGGAGGGGCACCGACACGCCCGGTCGGTGAGGGATGTAACGCATGGGACTACACGATCTACAACGCGGTCTGGACGCGCTGCGTCGTGCCCTCGTTGAGGTCCTGGACTCCGGCTTCGACAGTCTCGACCCCCTCCCCCTCACGACGTACGACGGCCCGCTGCGCCGCCCCGCCCGCGCCCCTGACCTGCCCTGGCTGCTCGCCCAGACCAGCCAGTCCGCCGCGCCGGCCACCACCAGCGCCGGCCACCACGACGACTCCGCCTTCGCCACCTCCTCGGTCCAGGACGAGGCCGAGGGCAGCCGTCTGATCGCACTCGTCGAGCTCGCCCGCGGCGGCGATTCCGAGGCCTTCGGGCAGCTCTACGACCACTACCAGGCCAGCGTCTACCGCTTCCTCTACTACCGGGTCGGCTCGGTGCCCCTGGCCGAGGACCTCACCGCCGAGACCTTCTTCCGGGCGCTGCGCTCGATGAGCTCGTTCCGTTGGCAGGGCAAGGACTTCGGTGCGTGGCTGATGACGATCGCCCGCAACCTGACCACCGACCACTTCAAGGCCGGCCGCACCCGCCTGGAGTCCACCACCGAGGACATGAGCACCCTCGACAGCACCGCCGAGGGCCCCGAGGGTGCGGTCCTGGCCTCGCTGACCAACGAGGCGCTGCTCGAGGCGCTCAGCCAGCTGCCCACCGAGCAGCGCGAGTGCCTGGTGATGCGGTTCCTGCAGGGTCTCTCGATCGCGGAGACCGCCGACGTGCTGGGCCGCAGCTCCGGCGCGGTCAAGCAGCTGCAGCTGCGCGGCGTACGCAACCTGGCCAAGATCCTGCCCGAGGGGATGCGATGAAGCACCCCACGTTGATGAGCAGCCTCGCGAGCGTCCGAATTGTCAGTATGCGAGATGGTGTAGACCAGAGCGTGGACACCGCTCGTCAGCCCATAACTTCCGCTGCAAACCCCTCGTTGGGCCGGTTGTCAGAGTGCACGCCCCTCAGCGGAGAAACCGCTGATCGACACGACACCAACATCCCGATCCCAGGAACGCACCCATGACACCCCTCTTCCCCGCACAGCGAGCGGCCGAGGAGTTCGAACGAGTCCTCTCGGGCACCGCAGACGACGCTGTGACCACGAGGTACGCCGAGCTCCTCGGTGCCGTCCAGCAGCTGCGCGCACTTCCCGAGGTCACTCCCCGGGCCGAGTTCGTGGGCGACCTCCGCTCACGGCTGATGACCGCTGCCGAGACCGAGCTCGCCGGCGCTCCCACGACCACGCTCCGGGCGGTTCCCTCGCTGCCCGAGGAGCGCACCAAGCGCCGCAACCGCCGCCTCGGGACGATCGCGGCCTCGCTCGTCGTCGTCGGCGGCACCGCCGGGATGGCAGCCGCGGCCTCCGGCTCACTCCCGGGCGAGACGCTCTACCCGATCAAGCGCGGCATCGAGCAGGTCACGACCGCCGCCCACTTCGGCGACGCCAGCCAGGGCCGGGCACTGCTCGGCCAGGCCGCGACTCGGCTCGAGGAGGTCCGCGCCCTGCAGGCCGAGGGCAACGCCGACCCCGACGTCATCTCCCAGACGATGGACGCCTTCCGCACCGCTGCCGACTCCGGCTCGGAGAAGTTGTTCTCGAGCTACCAGTCCAGTGGCGACCAGGCCGACATCACCGCGGTGCGTGACTTCACCGCTGCGCAGATGGCCGACGTCTCCGCCATGTCGACGGGGGCCGACACGGCGACCAACGACCTGTTGGTCGACGCCGCCGACACCCTGGCCGACATCGACGCGCAGGCACGCAACCTGTGCGGCGCCTGCGCCCCGACCAGCCCGCTGGCACCGCCCAACGCGCTGAGCGCCGGGGCGGGAGCCGCCACCGTGGCCAACCTGCTCGCCAGCCCGGTCAGCCAGGTCAAGACCGAGGCCGCCACGATCGCTGCCGCTCGCGCGGCGCACATCAAGGCCCTCAGTGCGAACGCGGAGAGCGAGGCCAGCAAGTTCTCGCTGCTCCCCGCAGGCACCAACCCTGACGGCACCCCCAACTACTCCCTCCCCAGCACGCCCGGCAGCGCCGAGAACCCCATCACCAACGTGATCACCCCCGACGGCAAGCTGCTGCCGACGGTCACCAGCGGAGCCGCAGCTGCGGTCCCGGATCTCGTCTCCGGTGTCACCAGCACGGTCAGCACCGCCACCAACGGCGCGACCGACCCGCTCACCAAGCCGCTGGACGACACCACCAAGAAGGTCGGCGACGCGGTGGGCGACACCGTCGACACGCTCACCGGCCTCCTGCCCTGAGGCTCCCTAGCCTCCCGCGCCGACGCTGCCGCGGGCGCTGACGACCAGGTAGCGGTCGTCCTCGACGTCCCGCCCCCAGTACGTCGCTTCGGTGAGCCTGGTCAGCGCCGCCGGACGTCCGCCGGACTCGACCAGCGAGACCGTCTCCTCGGCCGAGAGGCCCACGTCGTCGGACCACCGGCCCTCCACGAGCAGCAGTGTCCCGCCGGGCACGAGCAGCTCCACCCATCGTCCGAGCGCCACGGCCGGGTCGGGCATGGCCCAGAGCACGTGCCGACACAGCACCACGTCGTACGCCGCCTCCGGCAGTGGTGGCGCGAAGGCATCCCCGAGCACGAAGCTCACACCCGAGTGATCGCCTGCCTTGGCCCTGGCCCGCTCCAGCATCTTCGGCGAGAAGTCGACCCCGTCGACCCGATAGCCCTCCTCAGCCAGGAGGAGCGTCAGGGTGCCGGTGCCGCAGCCGAGGTCAGCGACCCTCGAGGGGCAGCAGGGAGCCGGTCGAGCAGCAGCCGCCGCCAGGCCGCGCGCACTCCTGGATCGCGCAGTCCGTGGTCCGCGGGCTCGTCGAAGGTGTCGGCCTCAGCGTCCCAGGCCTCGATCTCCTCGGCCGTCGACATCGCGGGGTCAGGAGAAGACGGAAGAGCGCTTCATCAGCAGGGCGTAGAGCGTCTGCTGGATCGACTCGCGGACCTGGTCGGTCACGTTGAACACCAGCATCGGGTCGTCGGCCGCGCCCACGTCGTACTCGTCGGTGCGGATCGGCTCGCCGAACTCGATCAGCCACTTCGAGGGCAGCGGGATCAGGCCCAGCGGCCCGAGCAGCGGGAACAGCGGCGTGATCGGCAGGTAGGGCAGGCCGAGCAGCCGCGCCAGCGACGGGATGTTGCCCACGAGGGGGTAGATCTCCTCGGCGCCGACGACCGACGTCGGGATGATGGGTACGCCGGTCCGGATGGCCGCCGAGACGAATCCACCGCGCCCGAACCGCTGCAGCTTGTAGCGCTCGCTGAACGGCTTGCCGATGCCCTTGAACCCCTCGGGCCAGACGCCGACGAGCTCGCCCCCGCGGAGCATCCGCTCGGCGTCGTCGTTGCTGGCCAGGGTCGCGCCACCCTTGCGCGCCAGGTCACCGACGAACGGCAGCCGGAAGACGAGGTCGGCGCCGAGCGGGCGCAGGAACCGGCCGGTGTGGTCGCGGATGCTGACCGCGGTCATCAGCCCGTCGACCGGGACCGTGCCGGAGTGGTTGGAGACGACGAGTGCACCGCCGGTGGCGGGGATGTTCTCCGCGCCACGGACCTCGACCCGGAACCACTTCTGCGCGATCGGGCGCAGCGCGGCCAGCATGAAGCGCTCGGTGATCTCCTGGTCGAAGCCGTAGTCGTCGACGGTGTAGTCACCGGTGAGCCGACGCCGCAGGAAGGCGAGGAAGTGGGCCAGCCGGGGCTCCCAGTTGTCCCCGAACAGCTCCTTGGAGGCCGAGGTGAGCGCCGCCAGCCACTCCAGCGGCGGGATGCCGGGGGCGGGGTGGCGGTGGTCGGCGGTCACCGGCGCACGATCCGGCAGCGATGTGTCGTGGTCGTCCGCGGTGGTCGAGCCCGTCTGCGGCAGCGCGGCCGGGGCGGTCTTCCTGGCCTGCTTCGGCTGCACCTGCTGTGCCGGCACCCGCACGTCGTCGGGGCCGGGCTCGGAGACGGCAGGGCTCGGCTGTCGGGCGGCCGGACGTCGGGCGGGCGCCTTGGCAGCAAGACTGCGGCTGTTGGAGGACGGCTTCTCGTCACCGGTGCCGCGCCCGGGCTTGCCGCGCGTGCCGATCGGGATGATCTCGGCATCACCCACGGCTGCCCCTTCCGGAGGTGAGCGCGCCCACCAGCGCGGACTCGGTGGCCAGGACGCGCTCGGGGCCGAAGATACCGGGCGTCACCGAGCTGGCGAAGTCGGCGAAGGCCTCGGCGGTGGTGAAGCTGGGCTCGAAGCCGAGCATGGAACGCATCCGGGTGGTGTCCAGACCACGACCGAAGGTCAGGAAGGCCACCTGCTCCGGGGAGAAGTCCGCGCGCCGGGTCTGCCGGATGGCCGAGCCGAAGGTCGGGACGGCGAACCCCGGCAGCGGCAGCGAGGGCCGGCCGAGGCGGCGCACGGCCTGGGCGAGGGTGAGGATGCCGTCACCGGCCACGTTGAAGGTGCCGGTCACGTCAGTCACGGTGGCGTGCTCGAGCACGTCGAGGGCGTCCTGCTCGTGCAGGAACTGCAGCCGCGGGTTGAAGCCGAGCACGGTCGGGATCACCGGGAGCCGGAAGTAGCCGGTCATCGCCGAGGTGATGCGGGGGCCGATCACGTTGGCGATCCGGAGCGTCGTCACCGCGACGTCGGGACGCCGACGGCCGAAGCCGCGGGTGTAGGACTCGACCTCGGTGATGTCCTTGGCGAAGCCGCTGGTCGCGAGACGCTTGGCGTTCATGCCCTCGGTGAACATGGCCGGGTCGCGGTTGGAGGCGCCGTACACCGCGGCGCTGGACTTCAGCACCAGCTTGCGTACGTCGGGAGCCTGCTGGCACGCCGCGAGCAGCTGCATCGTCCCGATGACGTTGAGCTCCTTCATCGAGGTGCGACCACCGGAGGCGGCCGGTGTCGCGGCGACGCTGGTGTGCACGACGGTGTCGACGCGCTCGCGCACGATCACCTTCGCGATCACGGGGTTGCGGATGTCGGCCCGCACGAAGTCGGCTCGTCCGAGGTCGCCACGAGGCGGCACCGTGTCGATGCCGATGACCCGATCGACCACCGGCGACTTCGACAGCTGCGCCGCGAAGCGACGCCCGAGATCGCCGGCAACGCCGGTGACGAGGACAACCTGACCCATGACTGGTCTCTCGGAGGTGGTGCCTACTTGCCGAGACGGCGACGCTGCACGCGCGTCTTCTTCAGCAGCTTGCGGTGCTTCTTCTTCGCCATGCGCTTGCGACGCTTCTTGATGACAGAACCCACGTTTAACCAATCCGTTCGATGTGCCCAGGCAGGGACGTGACGCGTCCCTGTTCGAAGGGCACAGCCTATCCGCCCACCGGGGGTGGGGCCGAATCGGTCCGGGTGCTCTCGGTCAGCGGTCGGGTGCGGGCTCAGCCGGCGTCGAAGAAGCTGCTCTTGAGGTACTCGTTGACGTCGTCCTCGCTGACGCGGAACGAGCGACCGACGCGGACCGCGGGCAGCTCACCGTTGTGGACCAGTCGGTAGACGGTCATCTTCGAGACGCGCATGACGGCCGCCACCTCGGCAACGGTCAGGAACTTCACGTCGGAGATGTCTCCGGGAATGTTCGTGGGCATGGCGCACCGTGCTTTCTTGTCGCACGTCCCACAGCTTCCCCACTGTGGACCACACGTGCGGTCTGAGGAGAAATATAGGGCCAGATGTGGCCAATGTGCCAGAGATTCCCCAAAGTGGCCAGTGAGACGTCGGCGTGTCCGCTTGCGCCGGAACCGGTTCAGGCTCTCACAGCTGCGGGTCGAGGCCGTTCCAGGGGAACACGGAGTCGCGGGTGGCCTGCACCGCCCGGTCCAGCCAGGTGTCGGGATCGTAGCCCTCGCGCCAGTCGCGGAAAGCGGGCGTGCGTCCGTCGGTCATCCGCGAGGGAGGGCGTACGCCGAGCTGACTGCTGACTTCGCTGCGCCAAGCCTCGGGTGTCGCCAGGTCCACGTCCAGCGGCCGGCCCGAGACCACCGAGAGCAGGTGCGTCCACGCCCGCGGCACGACCTCGACGACGGCGTAGCCTCCGCCGCCGAACGCCACCCAGCGTCCGTGTGCCGCCTCGTGGGCCAGGTCGTGCAGTGCCAGGTAGCTGGCCCGCTGCCCGTCGACGCTGAGCGCGAGGTGGGCGAGCGGGTCGTCCCGATGGCTGTCGCAGCCCTGCTGGGTGACCAGCACGTCCGGAGCGAACTCCCTGACCAGCGGCGGCACCACGGCGTGGAACGCGCGCAGCCAGCCGGCGTCGGCCGTGCCCGGTGGCAGCGCGACGTTGACCGCCGAGCCCAGGGCGTCCGGTCCGCCGGAGTCGGCCGGGAAGCCGGTGCCGGGGAAGAGCATCTGGCCGGTCTCGTGCAGGGAGATGGTGAGCACACGCGGGTCGTCGTAGAAGATCGCCTCGACGCCGTCGCCGTGGTGGACGTCGACGTCGACGTAGGCCACCTTCTCGGCGCCGTTGTCGAGCAGCCACTTGATGGCCACGGCCACGTCGTTGTAGACGCAGAACCCGCTGGCCCGGTCGGGCATCGCGTGGTGCAGGCCGCCGGCGATGTTGGCGGCGTGGTCGACAGCCCCGGTCCACACCTGTCGCGCCGCCTCGATGCTGGCGCCGACGACATGGCGCGAGGCCTCGTGCATCCGGGGGAAGGTGGGGTCGTCGTCGGTGCCGAGTCCGCGGCTGAGGTCGTGCCGGGTCGGGTCGGCCCCGGCCGCCATCACCGCCTCGATCAGGGCCGGTTCGTGGACGGTGGCCAGGTCGTCCTCGGTGGCATCGGGCGCTGCGACCCGCGGCAGGTGGTGGAGTACGCCGAGCCCCTCGGCCAGCGCGACGGTCAGGTCGACGCGGATCGGGTTCATCGGGTGGGTCGGACCGAAGTCGTAGGCGGTGAGCGACTCGTCGTACACCAGGCAGGCGCGGCAGGTCGGCTCCATGGCGCGGACGCTACTCGCCCGGATCAGTGATCGGACGGCGCCCAGCCGGCCTTCGCCCTGTCCGCGCGATCACTTACGGCGGGCGACGACCACTCCGTCGGCCTGGGCGACCACCTCGAACTCGCCGCTCTGGAGCAATGCGGCGAACCCTCGCCAGGCCGGCACCGGTGCTGGAGCGATCTCGGTGTCGAGCGCGATCCACTCGACCTCGTCGAAGTCCGAGGGCGGCGAGGGAGGTCCGTCGGGACCGATGGTGTCGCCGACCATGTAGAGGTCGGTGCGCAGCGCGATCCGGCTGCCGAGGTCGTCGGAGGCAGCGACCCGGCTGCCGTCCGGGATCTTGGCGAGCACCCGATCGACCGCGGCCGTGCGGGCGGGCGTCTGCCAGAAGTCGGGGTCCCACACCTGCTTGAACGCGAGGTACTGCTGCGGGAGCAACGCCAGCGTGCCGACCACCGCGGCGACCAGTCCGAGCTGACGAACCCGCCCGTGCAGCAGCACCGCACCCTCGATCATGGCGGCGACCGCGATCGGCACCAGCACGACGTCGTACTGGTACCAGGGATCCCAGTAGGTGTAGCGGGCGGAGAGGAACCGCCAGGCGTAGGTCGGCACCGCCACCAGCAGGAGCATCGGCGAGCGCAGCGCCAGCAGCCCGGTCGGCAGCAGCAGGAACACCACGGTGCGCCCCTTGTTGTGCCAGCCCTCGCCGAGGTTGCGCCAGACGTCACCGAGGCTGTGTGGAGCGACGCCCTCGGTGAAGCCGCCGCTCCCGACGGCGTGGGGCAGCCACAGCGCCAGCACCGCGAACGCGACCACCCCGAACGCCATCGCGAACGTCCCGAGGCGCCTCGACCCGCGCAGGAACACCACCAGCCCGAGCGCCGCGACGGTGAGCCCGAGATCCTCCTTGACCAGGACGAGCGGCAGCGCCCAGAGCACCGCTGAGCGATGGTGGCCGCGCACCATGGCGGCCATGCTGAACGCGAGCAGGGGTACGGCGAACGCCACCTCGTGGAAGTCGAAGCCGATCAGCGCGCTGACGCCGGGCGCCAGGCCGTAGCTCACCGCGACCGCCCAGGCCATCCAGCCGCGCACGGCGACCCGCATCAGCGGCACCACCCCGATCGCGACGAGCACCGCCTGGCTGGTCAGCACCGCGATCGGGGACGGCCAGACCAGCACCACGGGCGCGAGCAGCGCCAGGACAGGGCTGAAGTGCAGGGTGGCGGAGGTCGTGTCGGTGACCGGCACGTGGGGCAGGTGGCCGTGGGCGTAGTCGCGGATGACCGACTCGAAGAAGCCGAGGTCGAAGATGTAGGAGTCCATCCGGCGGTACTGCTGGATGGAGATCGCGGCGTACAGCGTGGCCAGCACGACGAACGCCAACGTCACCTGCCAGGCCGGGGTGCGGTCGGGTCGACGGCCGACCGTGCGGTCGGCCACTGCAGGTGCAGTCATCAGTGCTGGTCAGTCATCGGTGGCAGCGAGGGCGACCGACCGGTCGCGTGCGGCCTCCATGGCCGTGATGAACGCTGCCCGCACCTTGTGGTCCTCGAGCTCGCGGATGGCCGCGGCGGTGGTGCCACCCGGCGAGGTCACCTGTTCGCGCAGCACGGTCGGGTGGGTGCCGGTCTCGCGGAGCAGCTTGGCCGAACCGACCACCGTCTGCACGACCAGCTCGGTCGAGGTGCTGCGCGGCAGCCCGAGGTGTACGCCGGCCTCGATCATCGCCTCGACCACGAAGAAGAGGTACGCCGGACCGGAGCCGGAGATCGCGGTCACCGCGTCCTGCTGCTTCTCGGGAACGCGGACGACCCGACCGGTGACCCTGAGCATCCCCTCGGCCCGCGCGAGATGCTCCTCGTCGCAGTGCGTGCCGGGCGAGATCGCGGCCATCCCCTCGTCGACCAGCGCGGGAGTGTTGGGCATGACGCGGACGACCGCGATGCCGTCGGGGATGTGCTTCTCGATGTACTCGGTCGTGATGCCGGCGGCCAGGCTGATCAACAGCTGTCCGGTGTGCAGGTGGGGGGCGATCTCGCTGAGCACGTCGCCCATGTCCTGCGGCTTGACGACCAGCGCGACGGTATCGGCGCGGGCGACCTCGGCGAGGTCGGAGACCACGCGCACGGCGTACTTCGCCCGGAGCTCGACGGCGCGCTCCTCACGCTTCTCTCCGACCATCAGGTCGGCGGCGTCGTGGCCGCCGCGGAGGAGGCCGGAGAGCAGGGTCTCGCCCATCACGCCGGCACCGATGATCGCGACGGTCATGGGGCTCCTTCTTCGGCTACTTCTGCGAGATCAGCGAACGCAGGAAGAATGTCAGGTTGGAGGGACGCTCGGCGAGCCTTCTCATCAGGTAGCCGTACCACTCCTCGCCGTACGGCAGGTAGACGCGCACCTTCTCGCCGGCACTGGCCAGGCGCTTCTGCTCGTCGCCGCGGATGCCGAACAGCATCTGGAACTCGTAGGTCCCGGGCATCCGACCGTTGCGGGTGGCGAGCGCCGAGGCGATCTTGACCAGGCGTGGGTCGTGGGTGGCGACCATCGGGTAGCCCTCGCCGGCCATCAGCACCTTCAGGCAGCGGACGTAGGACTTGTCGACGTCGTGCCGGTCCTGCCAGGCCACGTCCTCGGGCTCGTTGTAGGCGCCCTTGCACAGCCGCACCCGGCTGCCCTCGTAGGCGAGCGCGCGGCAGTCCTGCTCGGTGCGGTGCAGGTAGGCCTGGAGCACCGCGCCGGTCTCGGGGTAGTCCTTGCGCAGCTCGCGCAGCGTCCCGAGGGTGAGGTCGGTGGTGGTGTGGTCCTCCATGTCGAGGGTGACCGTCGTACCCGCATGGCGCGCGGCCTGGCAGATCCGCCGGCCGTTCTCCGTCGCGAGCTTGGGACCGACGTCCGGCAGCGCCTGGCCGATGGCCGAGAGCTTCACGCTCACCTCGGCGTTGCGCGCGAGCCCGGCGTGGCTGAGCCCTTCGAGGAGATCGAGGTAGGCCTGCACGGTGTACTCGGCCTGCGCCTCGTCGAGGGTGTCCTCGCCGAGGAAGTCGAGGGTGACGTGCAGTCCCTCGTCGATCAGGTCATGCGTCGCGCGTACGGCGTCGTCGGTGTGCTCACCGGGCACGTAGCGGTTCACGATGCCGCTGCTCACCGGCATCCGCGTGACGATGTCCTTGACCTGGTGGCTCCGGGCCAGCATCAGGAGTGCTTGTCGCAGCACGTAGGTCCTCCAAGGGATCTGGGGTTCTCGCCACGGTACCGCCGGGGGTTGTTCGTCCCGAAATCGCTGGGGGATCAGACGGACCGGATAGTCCCGAACGAATGGCCCCTCCCGAGGCCTGTTTCAGGGGCCGATCGCTCGGGACTATCCGGCTTGGTCGCACCTAGGCTCCTCGCGTGACCATCGACATCGCGATCTGGAAGCAGGGCGGGAGGCTGTCGGACGCGGCGGCGTACGCCGAGTTCGAGCGCCGCTTCGAGGACAGCGACCCCCGTTTCCCGAACTACCGCGAGCCGGTGGCGGAACTGACCCGTCTCGCGGACCTGCTGGAGGCTGCCTTCCCGGATCCCCCGTGGGAGGACCTCCGCGACTCCCTCGACGGCGAGTTCGTCTACCTGACCATCGGATCGGACGGCTACCAGGAGGTCGAGGACTTCCTGGCAGCGGAGGCGCCCAAGCTGGGACTGCTCGTGTTCAGCCCGTTGAGCGAGTCCGTCGTGGCCCAGTCCTAGTTCCCGGTAGTCCCGAACGAATGGCCCCTCTTGAGGCCCGTTTGGAGGGCCGATCGCTCGGGACTATCGGGGAGGGTTGACTGGGCCCATGACCGAGGCAGGGGACGACGTACGAGAGTTCTGGCGGGTGCTGGAGCCGATCCATGCGGTGGTGTACTTCGCGCCCGAGCCGCTGGCCGCGTTGCGGGAGGCGGGGTACCGGGGGTTCTGGATGGGGTACTTCGCCAACCGGGCGGCGCCGCTGGGGCCGGTGGGGCCGCAGGTGGTGCACGCGCTGTTCTACAACTTCGGCTGGGAGCGGGTGGCCCGGGCGCTGCCGGCGGCGTGGGAGTTCGCTCCCCCACCCGCTGCCCTGAGCGCCCGCGCCGACGGGTCGGTGGCGGCGCTGCGTCGAGCCCTCGCCGACCTCGCCGACGAGCCGGCGGTGGCCAGGGCCGCCGAGCTCGCCACCCGAGCCGCAGTCGCCGCGCCACTGGAAGGTCGCACGCTCTTCGCCGCCAACCACGCGCTGCCGGTGCCCGAGGAGCCGCTCGAGCGGTTGTGGCACGCCGCCACCCTGTTGCGCGAGCACCGGGGAGACGGACACGTGGCGGCGTTGCTGGCAGCCGGCATCACGGGCCGGGAGGCCCACGTGTTCCACGCCGTGGCGGTCGGTACGCCGAGCGAGGTGTACACGCTGGCCCGCGACTTCACCGAACAGGAGTGGGACCGCCGGCTCACGGCTCTGCGCGAGCGGGGACTGGTCGACGGCGACGCCCTCACCGAGCAGGGGCGGGATCTCCACGCGCAGATCGAGGACACGACCGACCGACTGGCCGCACCGGCGTACGACGTGTTGAGCGCCGACGAACGCGCCGAGCTGCTCGAGCTGCTGCGCCCCGTGGCTGCGGCCGTCGTACGCGCCGGAGACCTCCCGCTGGACTCGCCGATGGGCCTCGACCTGCGTGACTACTCTCCGAACTCATGAGCGACGAGCACGAGCTCCCCGAGCACGCGGCGCGCAACCGGGAGCACTGGGACGAGATGGCGGCCGGGTACGTGTCGGCGGGCGAGCGGCAGTGGGGAGCGACCGAGGCGTCGTGGGGCATCTGGAACATCCCCGAGTCCGAGCTGCACCTGCTCGACGGGGTGGAGGGGCTGGATGCGATCGAGCTGGGGTGCGGGACGGCGTACGTCTCGGCCTGGCTCGCACGACGCGGCGCCCGTCCGGTCGGCATCGACAACTCCCCCAACCAGCTCGACACGGCCAGGCGACTCCAGCACGCGCACGGGCTGGAGTTCCCACTGCTGCTGGGCAATGCCGAGCACGTGCCCTACCCGGACGCGTCCTTCGACTTCGCCATCTCCGAGTACGGCGCTTGCCTGTGGGCCGACCCGTACGTCTGGGTGGCGGAGGCCGCTCGACTGCTGCGGCCCGGCGGACGTCTCGTCTTCCTCACCAACGGCTACCTGCTGATGCTGTGCGCACCCGACGACGAGGACGAGCCGGCCACCGACCGGCTGCTGCGCTCGTCGTTCGGGATGCACCGGTTCGAGTGGCCGGACGACCCGTCGGTCGAGTTCCACCTCGCCCACGGCGACTGGGTCCGGGTGCTGCGCGCGAACGGGTTCGAGGTCGAGGACCTGATCGAGCTGCAGGCACCGGGTGATGCGACCTCGAACGCCATGTTCGTCAGCCCCCAGTGGGCCCAGCGCTGGCCGAGTGAAGAGGTGTGGATCGCCCGCAAGCGCGGCTGACCTTCGCTCGTGTCACACCAGGGCTGTCGATCGTCGTACGGGAGCGCCCTCACGTGACACGAGGTCGGTTTCCCCGGGCGCCCGGGGAAACTTGTCAACTCCTGAGCCTCACGCCGACTGCCGCCGCAACGTCAACGCACCCAGGGCGAGCGCGGCCACGACGTACGCCGAGATGATCGCGATGTCGCCCCACACCTCACCGGTCTCGGTCGAGGAGGCGACCTTCTGCATCGCGTCGACGGCGTAGGACAGGGGCAGCACGTCGGAGATCACCTCGAGCGTCCGGGGCAGCTGGTCGCGCGGGACGAACAGCCCGCAGAGCAGCAGCTGCGGGATCACCACCGCTGGCATGAACTGCACGGCCTGGAACTCGGTGCGCGCGAAGGCCGAGACGAACAGGCCCATCGCCGTACCCAGCACCGCGTCGACGACCGCGACCACCATCAGCATCCAGGTCGACCCGATGATCGTCAGGTCGAGCACCCACACGCACAGTCCCACCGCCAGCGCGGACTGCACCGCAGCCACGACACCGAAGGCGATCGCGTAGCCGAGCAGGAAGTCGAGCTTGCCCATCGGCATCGCCAGCAGCCGTTCGAGGGTGCCGGACGTGCGCTCGCGCAGCGTCGTCACCGAGGTGACCAGGAACATGATGATGAACGGGATGAGTGCCAGCAGGGCTGGCCCGAGGCTGGAGAAGCCGTTGCCCGGAAGGCCGTCGAACATCCACCACAGCAGCGTCATCAGCGCGCACGGCAGCACGAGCAGCATCGCCAGGGTGCGGTGGTCGCGCCGCAGCTGCGTCAGGACGCGGGTGGTGACGGCGCCGGTCGACCGGACGCTCAGGGCGCTGGTGGTGCTCATGTCGTGGGGTGATTTCATGCCGCTGCCTCCTCGTGCCGGACGATGGAGAGGAATGCCTGCTCGATGTCCTCGGTGGAGGTGGAGGCGAGCAGTCCCTCCGGGGTGTCGTCGGCGATCAGCCGGCCCTCGCGCATCAGCAACAACCGGTCGCAGCGGGAGGCCTCGTCCATGACGTGGCTGGAGACGAGTACGCCGGCACCCGCGTCGGCCAGCCGGTGAAAGGTCTCCCACAGCTCGACGCGGAGCACCGGGTCGAGCCCGACAGTCGGCTCGTCGAGCACCAGCAGCGCCGGCTCGCCGAGCAGGGCGACCGCCAGGGAGACCCGCGACCGCTGCCCCCCGGAGAGACGACTGACGATGCTGGCGCGGTTGTCGCCGAGCTTGACGAGGTCGACGCACTCGTCCACCCGGCCCGGGGCCACTCCGAGGATCCGCGCGAAGAAGCGGAGGTTCTCGGTGACGGTGAGGTCGTCGTACACGCTCGGCTGCTGGGTGACGTAGCCGATCCTGTCGCGCAGCGACGCGCTCCCGGCCGGGGAGCCGAACACCTCGACGTCACCCCCCGTGATCCGCTGCACGCCGACGATCGCGCGCATCAGCGTGGTCTTCCCGCACCCGGACGGCCCGAGCAGGCCGGTGACCTGTCCCGACTTGACGAAGACGTCGAGGTCGCGGAGGACCTCGTTGCCCCCGCGGGCGACGCGGAGGCTGCGCACGGACACGGCGTTATTCATCATGTGATGAATTAAACGACCCGGAACGGTGCCCGTCAAGGGTCGAGCGGCAGCTCTCCGGTCAGGTAGCGCTGGATCGTCGGGCCGTACGCCGCCACCAGCGTCCCCTGCTCCATCGACGCCAGCGGCTCGATCCGGAGCACGTAGCGGCACATGATCAGGCCGATCATCTGGCTCGCCACCAGGGGCAGGCGCACCTCGGGGTGGTCGATGCCGAGTGCTACTCCCACCGGGCCGAGCACGACCGGGACGAAGCCCTCGCTGAGCAGCCGCTCCCCGGGTGGGTCCAGCACGCTGCGGAACAGACCCAGGAACGCCAGCTGGTTCTCGGGGTCGTCCCAGACGCTGAGGAAGATGCGCAGCATGGCCTCGGCAGCGCCCTCGGGGCCATTCGCCAGCACCGGGGCCAACAGCTCGCGCGGGTCGACGGGCAGCTGCAGTGCCGCCATGAACAGGTCGTCCTTGGTACCGAAGTAGTGATGGACGAGGGACGAGTCGACGCCGGCGTCGGCGGCGATGGCGCGGATCGAGGTGTTGCCGAAGCCCCGCGCGGCGAAGAGCGCCCTCGCCGCCGCCAGGATCTCGGCCCGGGTGTCCGGAGCACCCGGCCTGCGCCCCCGGCTCATGCACCAGCCGCGGCGAAGTGCAGCCGGCTGAAGGCGAGCGACTCCAGCAGGTCGGCCTCGCGCGTCTCGCGGTCACCGGCCTTGCGCGTGTTGATCTCCACGACGATGTGGCCCTCGAAGCCACGGCCGGCGAGCAGCTCGAGGAACCGGCCACACGGCTGGTTGCCATGGCCGGGCACGAGGTGCTCATCCTTCGGCGAGCCACTGCCGTCGGTCATGTGCACGTGTCGCAGCCGGTCACCGAGCCGCTCGGCCATGGCGATCGGGTCGGACTTCGCGGTGGCGGCGTGGGACAGGTCGATGGTGGTGTTGGCGTACTGCTCCTGGGACGGGTCCCACCCGGGTTGGTAGACCTTCATCTCGCGGCGCGAGGTCGCTCGCCAGGGATACATGTTCTCGACCGCGAAGGCGATGCCCGTACGACGCTCGAGGTCGGCGATCCCCTCGACGAATCCGGTCGCGTAGTCGCGCTGCCACCGGAACGGCGGGTGCACCACCACGACATCGGCGTCGAGCTCCTTGGCCATCTCGGCGCTCCGCTCGAGCTTCACCCACGGGTCGGTGCCCCACACCCGCTGGGTGATCAGCAGGCAGGGCGCGTGCACGGCGCAGACCGGCACCTGGTGGTAGTCGCGCAGCGCGCGCACCTTCTCGACGCTCTGGCTGACCACGTCGATGCTGACCATCACCTCGACCGCGTCGTAGCCGAGCCGCTCGGCGTAGTCGAAGGCGTGCGTGGTGGTCTCGGGGTAGACCGAGGCGGTCGACAACGCGAACTGGGGAGCCACCGAGGACCGCCCCCTCAGCCGTGCGCGCTGAGCTGGTCGAGGCGGTCGAGGATCACGCCTTCGCGCAGCGCCCACGGGCAGATCTCGAGTTCCGGCAGGTCGAAGACATCCATCACGGCGGCCGCGACGAGCGCCCCGGCGACGACCTGGTGGGCCCGACCGGCCGAGACCCCGGGCAGCTCACCGATCTCCTCGCGGCTCATCTCGACGAGCTTGGGGATCCACTCCCCGAGGTCGGCGGCAGTCAGGATGCGGCGTACGAACAGTCCCTCGCTGGAAGGCGCGGCTCCGCAGATCCGGGCCAGCGAACGGAAGGTCTTCGAGGTCGCCACTGCGTGGTCGGGAGCGCCGCCACGCAGCAGGGTGCCGGCGTCGTGGGCGATCTCGGTGCGGATCTGCTTGCGCAGCTTGCGCATCTGCTTCTCACCGAGCGGCCCGTCGGCGAAGTGCTCGCGCGTCAGCCTCCCGGCGCCCAGGGGCAGAGACCAGGCGACGTCCGGCGACTCGGCGCTGCCGCCGGCGACCTCGAGGGAGCCACCGCCGATGTCGAAGACGGCCAGCCGTCCCGAGGACCAGCCGAACCAGCGGCGTACGGCGAGGAAGGTCAGGCGCGCCTCGTCCTCGCCGGGCAGCACCTTGATCTGGACACCGGTGCGCTCCTCCACGTGGGCGAGCACCTCGTCGCAGTTGCCGGCGTCGCGGACCGCAGAGGTGGCGAAGGAGTAGATCTCCTCGCAGCCCTTGTCCTCGGCCAGGTCGAGGGCGTTGCCCACGAACTCGGTGAGCGCGTCGATGCCGCGCTGACTGACGTCGCCGTCCTTCTCGAGGTGCTCGGCCAGGCGCAGCTCCTCCTTGTAGGAGGAGGCCGGCAGGGGGGCCGCGCCTCGGTAGGCGTCCACCACGAGCAGATGCCCCGTGTTGGAGCCGATGTCGAGCACACCGAGGCGCATGCCCCCACGGTATCGGGCCGATCGTTTCCCTGCCGGGGATAGGGTTCCCGTCGTGCCAGAGGTCGATCTCGTCTTTCCCCGTGCCTGGATCGAGTTCCAGGACCCAGCTGACTCCGATCAGGTGTTCCGCTGCGACCTGACCTGGCTGACCTCCAACTGGACGTGCATCTTCGGCAACGGCTGCCCCGGCATCTACGCCGACGCACCGGAGGCCGGCTGCTGCACCCTCGGCGCGCACTTCTCCGACAAGGACGACGAGGAGCGGGTCGCCGAGTGGGTCGACCGCCTCGACGACGAGGGCTGGGAGAACCGCCCCGCGGCCATCGGCAAGCGCGGCAAGGTGACCCGCAAGGGCTGGACCGAGACCGACGACGAGGGCGAGCGCAAGACCCGGGTCGTCAAGGGAGCCTGCATCTTCCACAACTCGCGTGAGTTCCCTGGCGGGTACGGGTGCGCCCTGCACGGGCTGGCCCTGCGCGAGGGCGTGCACTTCGTCGAGACCAAGCCGGACGTGTGCTGGCAGCTCCCGCTGCGTCGTACCTTCCGCGACGTCGAGCGCCCGGACGGGACCACCTACACCGAGGTCTCGATCGGCGAGTACGACCGTCGTGGCTGGGGTCCCGGCGGGCACGACCTCGACTGGTACTGCTCGGGCAACACCGAGGCGCACGTCGGCGCCGAGCCCGTCTACCAGTCCAGCGCCACCGAGCTGATCGCGCTGATGGGACAGGCCGGGTACGACGTACTGGCCGCCCGGTGCGAGGCCCATCTGCGCTCGCGTTCGGCCCTCGCGCTGCACCCCGCGTCGACGACGTCCTGACCCCCGGTGTCCGACGCATATCCGCGCCGGGTGAGAATCAACCATGCGTCTCGACCACATCGTGTTTGCGGCCGGGCCCGGAGGGCTGGTGGGTACGACCTCCCGACTCGCGCCACTGCTCGGCGAGCAGTTCGTGACCGGAGGCATCCACCCACGGTTCGGCACCCGCAACGCCATTCTCCCGCTGACTGACAACACCTACTTCGAGGTCGTCGAGGTCCTCGACCACCCCGCGTCCGACAAGGCGCCCTTCGGCCAGGCCGTCCGCGCTCGCTCCGAGCTCGGCGGCGGTTGGCTGGGCTGGGCCGTGGCTGTCGACGACATCCGGCCCCACGAGGCCCGGCTCGGCCGCGAGGCCGTGAACGGCAACCGGCACCGGCCCGACGGCACCGAGCTGCTCTGGAAGCAGCTGGGAGTGCGGGGACTCCAGGCCGACCCGCAGCTGCCGTTCTTCATCGAGTGGGACGTCGATGCGTCGTTGCACCCGAGCACCGGCGCCACCGGCAGCGTGTCGTTGGAGTGCCTCGAGATCGCCGGCGACCCCGCCCGCGTCTCGGAGTGGCTCGGCCAGTCGGTCGACGCGCCCCTCGAGGCCGTGAAGGTCGAGTGGGTCGCCCCCAACGGCACCCCCGGGATCGTGGCCGCCCAGTTCCAGACCCCCAACGGGCTCGTCCGCATCTGATCCGGGGTGGCCGACCCCGACCTGGCTCCGGGAGCCATCCCGAGCCCGAACATCTGGAACCACCCGCAGGTCTACGAGGTCGAGAACCGCGCCGTCGACCGCGCAGGTGCGATCACCTCGCTGATGCAGCGCCTCGCACCGTGGGAGGGTCGCGACCTGCTCGACATCGGCTGCGGCACCGGCTTCCACCTCCCCGCCTTCGCGGCTAGGGCCGGCACTGTCATCGGGATCGAACCGCACGGCGACCTGGCCGCGATCGCCAGGCGTCGGATCCGCCGGGTGCCCAACGCCACCGTCGTGCACGGCTCGGCCGAGGCCCTGCCGCTCCCCGACGAGTCGGTGGACGTGATGCACGCGCGCTGGGCCTACTTCTTCGGACCGGGGTGCGAGCCTGGCCTGGCCGAGCTCGACCGGGTGATGCGTCCGGGCTCGCGCGGCTTCGTGATCGACAACGACCCGAGCCGGTCGACGTTCGGCCAGTGGTTCCGGCTGGGCTATCCCCAGGTCGACTACGTCGAGACGGCGGCGTTCTGGGCCGACCAGGGATGGGAGCGGCACGGCGTCGACATGGCGTGGACCTTCGACTCGCGCGAGGATCTCGAGTCCGTCGTACGCATCGAGTTCGCGGAGGCCGTGGCCGAGGAGATCCTCGCTGGCCACGAGGGCACCTCGGTCGACTACGCGGTCAACGTGTGGACCCGGGTGTGGTGACTACGACCTGAGGCTCGAGGGGCGTACGACGAGCGACGGTCGCAGCATCCGGCCCTTGTCGCCTATCGGCTTGTGGGCGAGCACGAGGTGCAGGATGCGCACCAGCTCGACCGCGACCTCCTCGAGCGGCTGACGCACCGAGGAGAGCCCCGGCCAGGTGACCTGAGCGGCCAGCGAGTCGTCGAAGCCGACGACGCCGATGTCACGACCGGGACGCAGCCCGCGCTCCGCACAGGCGTGGAGCACGCCGATCGCGAGCGTGTCGCTCGCGCAGGCAAAACCGGTGACCGACGGGTCCTCCAGCAGCTCGTGAGCGGCGAGCCGCGCGGCGTCGACGTTGTCGGTGATGCGTACGCCGAGACCGCGCGTGTCCTGACCGGCGGCCTGCATCCCGCCCTGCCAGCCGCTGCGCCGGTCTTCACCGATGCGCGAGGTCTTCTCCCAGCCCAGCCAGGCGATCCGTCGGTGACCCTGCTCGAGGAGGTGCTCGGTGGCGAGCCGGGCACCGTGGGCGCCGTCGACGTCGGTCCAGGCGTGGTCGGCGCCGGGCTCGTCCCAGGGCCGTCCGAAGGCCACGAAGGGAGCACCCCGCTCGCGCAGGAAGCCGGCCTGCGGTGTGCCGGCGTAGGTGTCGGTGACAACGAAGGCGTCCACGGCGGTGGAGCGCAGCAGGTCGTCGTACCCGTCGAGCGGGTCCTTGGAGTCCCCCGAGAACAGCAGCACGTGGTGTCCGGTGCGTGAGGCCGCCTCGGTGAGGCTGTGCAGGAACCGGTCCATCAGCGCGTTGCTGGTGCCCTCCTGCGCCGGCTCGAAGCGCAGCCCGATCAGGTGGGACGAGCGGGTGCGCAGCTGCCGGGCAGCCCGGTTGGGCGAGTAGCCGAGGCGTTCGATGACCGACTGCACGCGGACCAACGTCTCCGGCCGCAGCAGCTCGGGGTTGTTCAGGGCGTTGGAGACGGTCTGTCGGGAGACACCGGCCTCGTCGGCCACCGTCGCGAGGGTCGGCGGCGTCGGCGGCGCGGACAGGTGGCGTCCGCGCGGTGCCTCCGTCCGACTCTCCGGGCGGCTCGTCGGCTGGGTCATGCGTCTCCCCCAGGGCTCTTGATCGTTCCAATCCTAGACGGGAGCGGTTCCCGCAGGCACGTCGTACCCCGGAAGTGTCGGTCCACTCGCCTAGCGTGCGGCCATGGCGAAAGCGACCGCGAAGGCTCCCCGACCCAGCTATCACTGCAGCGAGTGCGGCTGGGAGACCGGCAAGTGGGTCGGGCGCTGCGGCGAGTGCCAGTCCTGGGGCACGGTCGTCGAGCGTGCGGCCGCGAAGAGCCGGGTGCAGGCCGGCCCGGTCACCGCGCCGGCACGCCCGATCGGCGAGGTGCCGATCGAGGACTCCCTGGCCCGCACCAGCGGTGTGCCCGAGCTCGACCGGGTGCTCGGCGGAGGCCTCGTCCCGGGCGCTGCCATCCTCATCGCCGGCGAGCCCGGGGTCGGCAAGTCCACGCTGCTGCTCGAGGTGGCCGCGCAGACCGCCCGGCTGCGCCACCGGGTGCTCTACGTGACGGGCGAGGAGTCCGCCGCCCAGGTGCGGATGCGCGCCGACCGCACCGGCGGCATCCAGGACGAGCTCTACCTCGCCGCCGAGACCGACCTCGGGGCCGTCCTCGGTCACGTCGAGGAGGTCAAGCCCACCTTGCTCGTCATCGACTCGGTGCAGACGATCAGCGCCGGCGACGTCGACGGGGTCCCCGGCGGGGTCACCCAGGTCAAGGAGGTCTCCGCAGCCCTGATCCGGATGGCCAAGCTGCGCAACATCACGCTCGTGATCATCGGCCACGTCACCAAGGACGGCACCATCGCGGGCCCGCGCGTGCTCGAGCACCTCGTCGACGTCGTCCTCCACTTCGAGGGCGAACGCACCTCCCGGCTGCGCATGGTGCGCGCCATGAAGAACCGCTACGGCCCGGTCGACGAGGTCGGCTGCTTCGACCTCTCGGCCGAGGGCATCGAGGCGATCACCGACCCGACGGGCCTGTTCCTCGACACCCGCCACGGGCCGGTCCCCGGCACCTGCGTGGCCGTCGCCCTCGAGGGTCGTCGGCCCCTGCTCAGCGAGGTGCAGGCGCTGGTCACCCACAGCGCCGGCGAGCGACCGCGGCGTACGACGTCGGGTGTCGACTCGGCGCGCGTGGCGATGATCCTGGCCGTGCTCCAGCAGCACGCCGGCATCCGGCTGCACAGCTTCGACGTGTTCGTCTCCAGCGTCGGCGGCGCCCGGCTGACCGAGCCGAGCAACGACGTCGCCATCGCGCTGGCCATCGCCTCGGCGTGGCTGGGGCGGCCGTTGGCCCGCAACGTGGTCGCGGTCGGCGAGCTCGGGCTGTCCGGTGAGCTCCGCCGCGCCCGCGACATGGGCGTGCGGCTGGCCGAGGCCGGACGGATGGGCTTCCGGTCGGCCCTGGTGCCCGCGGTCACCCCCGAGAGCGCCGGCAACAGCAGGGTGCTCGACGGCATGCGGGTGGTCGACGTGGACAACATCGCGCGAGCACTGAGCCTGCTGGGGTTGGAAAAGGGTGACAGTGCGACCGAGGCACTCCCCTAGACTCTGCACGTGGCTTCCCCCGACGACGACGCAACCCGCCTCCGGGCGACACTGGCCGTCATCGCCCCCGGCACCTCGCTGCGTGACGGGCTCGAACGCATCCTCCGCGGCCGCACCGGCGCCCTGATCGTGCTGGGCCACGACGCCGCCGTCGAAGGAATCCTCACCGGCGGCTTCACCCTCGACGTCCCCTTCACGCCCACCGCGCTGCGCGAGCTGGCCAAGATGGACGGCGCCCTCGTCCTCGACCGCGACATCTCCCGCATCCACCGGGCCAACGTGCACCTGATGCCCGACCACACCATCCCCTCGGAGGAGACAGGCACCCGTCACCGCACGGCCGATCGGGTGGCCAAGCAGACCGGTGCGCCGGTCATCTCGGTGTCGCAGTCGATGCAGATCATCGCGATCTACGTCGGCGGGATCCGCTACGTCCTCGAGGACTCCGGATCCATCCTGGCCCGAGCCAACCAGGCCCTGGCGACGCTCGAGCGCTACAAGGTGCGCCTCGACGAGGTCTCCAGCACCCTGTCGGCCCTCGAGATCGAGGACCTCGTCACCGTCCGCGACGTCGCTGTGGTGGCCCAGCGCCTGGAGATGGTCAGCCGGATCGCCCGCGAGATCGACGACTACGTCAACGAGCTCGGCTCCGACGGTCGCCTGCTCTCCCTCCAGCTCGAGGAGCTGGTCACCGGGGTCGAGGCCGAGCGGAGCCTGGTGGTGCGCGACTACCAGTCCGGTGGCCGTCGTACGAAACCGGCCGAGGAGGTCCTCGCCGAGCTCGAGGCACTCTCGCCCGCCGACCTCGTCGACATCGCCTGCGTCGCCCGCGCCCTCGGCCTGGGCCAGGGCGAACACCTCGACGGCGCGGTCACGCCCCGCGGCTACCGCCTGCTGGCGAAGGTCCCCCGGCTGCCGACGGCCGTCGTCGACCGCCTGGTGGACCACTTCGAGACCCTCCAGAAGCTGCTGTCGGCGAGCGTCGAGGACCTCCAGATGGTCGACGGCGTCGGGGAGCTGCGCGCCCGCAGCGTCCGCGAAGGACTCTCCCGCCTCGCCGAGTCCAGCATCCTCGAGCGCTACGTCTAGCAGCTCCCGGCGGCATTGTCGCCGCCACACTTCGAGCCCTTGCCGGCGACGGTTGAGCTCGGCGTGGACGTGGCCTTCGACTTCGGCGCCGACGAGGTGTTGGCCGAGGGCGACCGGCTCGGCTTCGGCTTGGCCGTCTTGGTGATGACGTGCGTCGGCGCCCGGGTCACCTCGAACTGGGTGTCGGTCGGCGTCGAGCCGAGCACCGCCGCGAAGGCGTGGTAGTAGCCGGCGTTGGCCCAGGGGGCGGTCCGGCTGCAGGTGTCGTCGGAGCGTCGTCCGTTCCACACGACGTTGACGTACGTCGGGACGCCGTTGCGCACCACCACGTCGGCCGGCTTGATGGAGTCGGGGCAGTCCTGGCTCGACCAGATCCGGTCGCTGCCACTGGTGATCTTCACGACCACGCTCTCCGGCGAGACCTTGAAGGTGCAGGCCGGCTGGATCCCCTGCAGGCCCAGCCGGATGGTGATGTCGCCCGCTCCCCATGCCCGCGGGACGGACGGCAGCACGCTCACCTCGTCGTCCTGGCACTCACCGCTCGGCGGCAGCAGCGGTCCCTTGGAGGCCTTGGTGGTGCCCGGACTGGTCGAGGGCGCCACCGGGCCGACCGTGGGCGCAGACGACGAGGGCTGGCCCTGCTGGGCAGCGGTGCTGGCCTCGACGCCGGAGCCGGCGGGATCCTGACCGTTTCCGCCCAACAGCTTGCCGATCCCGAAGACCAGCAGGAGCGCGACGCCGAGCACGAGACCTCGGCGGACCCAGTAGACGCGCTGGGGCAGCCGACCACGCGGATGCCGTACAGAGCCCATGCGCGCCACGGTAGTGAGGCATCGGTGCCGATCGGTGGTGCAACGCCGGGCGCACCCTGCCTCACCCGGTCATGTTTGATGGGCGACGACATGAGCGACCTGCACGAGCCGATCCTGCGGTGGTACGACGAGCACGCCCGCGACCTTCCCTGGCGGGGTCCCGGGGCCACGCCGTGGGCGGTGATGGTCTCGGAGTTCATGCTCCAGCAGACCCCGGTCGCACGGGTGCTGCCCGTCTTCGAGAGCTGGATGTCGACCTGGCCGACGCCGGCCGCGCTGGCCGGGTCGCCGAGCGGCGAGGCGGTGCGCGCGTGGGGAAGGCTCGGGTACCCGCGGCGGGCACTCCGACTGCACGCTGCCGCACTGGCGATCGTCGAGCGGCACGCCGGCGAGGTGCCGGCGTCGTACGACGACCTGATCGCACTGCCCGGGGTCGGCGACTACACGGCGAGCGCCATCGCCTCGTTCGCGTTCGGGGGCCGTCACGCGGTGCTGGACACCAACGTCCGCCGCGTCTTCGCTCGTGCCGTCGCCGGCGGGGAGTTCCCCGCCCCAGCGGTCACGAAGGCCGAGCGGGTCCTCGCCGAGTCGCTCGTGCCCGAGGAGCAACCGGCCACCTGGGCGGTCGCGGTGATGGAGCTCGGCGCCCTCGTGTGCACTGCCGCCAACCCGTCCTGTCCGCAGTGCCCGATCCAGGACCAGTGCGCCTGGAACACGTCCGGTCGACCGGCGTACGACGGACCGCCCCGGCGCGGCCAGGCCTGGGCCGGCACCGACCGGATGGTCCGGGGACGGCTGATGGCCGTGCTCCGGGACGCAGAAGGCTCGGTCTCCCGCGACCGGCTGGAGGCGGCCTGGAGCGAGCCGGTGCAGCGCGAACGTGCCCTGAAAAGCCTGATCGCCGACGGTCTCCTCGTGGAGACCGCCGGCGATCGGTACGCCCTACCGGGTTGACTCAGTCGTTCTTCTGGATGTCGACCGGTCCGTCGCTGTCGTCGGGACCACCGACGGGCTCCAGCGGCGGGGAGTCCGGGAGGCTGCCCTTGTGGCTGCCCTCGAAGGTGAACTTCGCCTCGGCGCCCTCGCCCTCGACCCCCACGAGCACGATCTGGCCGGGGCCGACCTCGCCGTAGAGCATCTTCTCGGCCAGCACGTCCTCGATCTCGCGCTGGACCGTACGACGCAACGGCCTGGCGCCGAGCACGGGATCGAACCCCCGCGTGGCCAGCAGGTCCTTGGCGTCCTGGGTCAGCTCGAGCGACATGTCGCGGTCCTTCATGCGCAGCTCGACCGAGGCGATCATGTTGTCGACCATGGAGATGATCTGGTCCTTGGTCAGCGGCGGGAACACGATGATCTCGTCGACACGGTTGAGGAACTCGGGCCGGAAGTGCTGCTTGAGCTCCTCGGTGACCTTGTTCTTCATCCGGTCGTAGTCGCCGGCCTCGCCGGCCTGGTTGAAGCCCAGGCTCACACCCTTGGAGATGTCGCGGGTGCCGAGGTTGGTGGTCATGATGATCACGGTGTTCTTGAAGTCCACGACCCGGCCCTGGCTGTCGGTCAGGCGACCTTCCTCCAGGATCTGCAACAGGCTGTTGAAGATGTCGGGGTGGGCCTTCTCGACCTCGTCGAAGAGCACCACGGAGAACGGCTTGCGGCGCACCTTCTCGGTGAGCTGGCCGCCCTCCTCGTAGCCGACGTAGCCGGGAGGCGAGCCGAAGAGCCGCGAGACGGTGTGCTTCTCGCTGAACTCCGACATGTCGAGCTGGATGAGTGCGTCCTCGTCGCCGAAGAGGAACTCCGCGAGCGTCTTGGACAGCCAGGTCTTACCGACACCCGAGGGGCCGGCGAAGATGAACGAACCACCCGGACGCTTCGGGTCCTTCAGGCCCGCACGCGTGCGGCGGATCGCCCGGCTGAGCGCCTTGACGGCCTCTTCCTGGCCGATGACGCGCTTGTGCAGCTCGTCCTCCATCTTGAGCAGGCGGGTGGACTCCTCCTCGGACAGCTTCACGATCGGGATGCCGGTCGCCACGGCGAGCACCTCGGCGATCAGCTCCTCGTCGACCTCGGCGACGACGTCCATGTCGCCGGCGCGCCACTGCTTCTCGCGCTCGCCCTTGGCCAGGATGAGCTGCTTCTCCTCGTCGCGCAGACGAGCAGCCGCCTCGAAGTCCTGGCCGTCGATGGCGCCCTCCTTGCGGCGGCGTACGTCACCGATCTTGTCGTCGAACTCGCGCAGGTCCGGCGGTGCGGTCATCCGGCGGATGCGCAACCGTGAACCGGCCTCGTCGATCAGGTCGATGGCCTTGTCGGGCAGGAACCGGTCGGAGATGTAGCGGTCGGCCAGCGTCGCCGCCGAGACGAGCGCCTCGTCGGTGATCGTCACGCGGTGGTGGGCCTCGTAGCGGTCGCGCAGGCCCTTGAGCATCTCGATGGTGTGCGCGATCGAGGGCTCGTTGACCTGGATCGGCTGGAAGCGGCGCTCCAGCGCGGCGTCCTTCTCGAGGTGCTTGCGGTACTCGTCGAGCGTGGTCGCGCCGATGGTCTGCAGCTCACCACGGGCCAGCATCGGCTTGAGGATGCTGGCGGCGTCGATGGCGCCCTCGGCGGCACCGGCCCCGACGAGGGTGTGGATCTCGTCGATGAACAGCACGATGTCGCCGCGGGTGCGGATCTCCTTGAGCACCTTCTTCAGGCGCTCCTCGAAGTCACCGCGATAGCGCGACCCGGCAACGAGAGCACCGAGGTCGAGGGTGTAGATCTGCTTGTCCTTGAGCGTCTCGGGCACGTCGCCGCGGACGATGTCCTGGGCGAGGCCCTCCACGATCGTGGTCTTGCCGACGCCGGGCTCGCCGATGAGCACCGGGTTGTTCTTCGTACGCCGCGACAGGATCTGCATGACCCGCTCGATCTCCTGCTCCCGGCCGATGACCGGGTCGAGCTTGCCCTCCTTGGCGGCCTGGGTCAGGTTGCGGCCGAACTGGTCGAGCACGAGCGAGCTCGACGGGGCGGCCTCGGGCGCCGTACCGGCCGTCTGCTGCTCCTTGCCCTGGTAGCCGGAGAGCAGCTGGATGACCTGCTGGCGGACCCGGTTGAGGTCGGCGCCGAGCTTGTGCAGCACCTGGGCGGCCACGCCCTCGCCCTCGCGGATCAGGCCGAGCAGGATGTGCTCGGTGCCGATGTAGTTGTGGCCGAGCTGCAGCGCCTCGCGCAGGGACAGCTCGAGCACCTTCTTGGCGCGGGGGGTGAAGGGGATGTGGCCGCTGGGCGCCTGCTGCCCCTGGCCGATGATCTCCTCGACCTGGGCGCGGACGGCCTCCAGGGACACCCCGAGGCTCTCCAGGGCCTTGGCGGCGATGCCGTCGCCCTCGTGGATGAGGCCGAGCAGGATGTGCTCGGTCCCGATGTAGTTGTGCGAGAGCATGCGGGCCTCTTCCTGGGCCAGCACGACGACTCGTCGGGCTCGGTCGGTGAACCGCTCGAACATGGGCGTCTCTCCTCAAAATCTGCGGGGTCGGCACGCGCGTCCCACACGGCCTGATTAACCCTGCTGACAGCCTACGTGTTCCGGGGTGAGCGCCGCTTCGCTCTCAGCGAACAGACCGGCTCCGCCGCACGATCAGCACTGCCGGGAGCACCAGGGCGGAGCCCAGCGCGATCTCGGCGACCCAGTACGCCGTGGAGGTGGTGGCCGCGATCTGCTCCAGCGACCGGAGTCCCTCGGCGACCAGCAGCAGCGGCAGCACGAGGGCCGCCAGCACGGAGGTCCAGCCGCGCCCTCGTCGTACGACGACCGCGGCCGCGCCGAGGACCGGCCCCACCGTCACGGCGGCGAGGCACCAGAAGGTGACCGACGAGGAGCTCACGCCGAACCCGCGCAGGGCCGCGACGAGGTAGTAGCCCGCGACCAGCAGCCCGAGCGCCATCGCGCCGGTCACCGCCCCCTCGGCGACCCGCTTGCTCCGCCAGGCCAGTGCGAACGCGACCAGGCACCACGGACCGGCAGAGTTGGCCAGCGGCGCCACGCCGTACGGCAGCACGGTCTGGAGGTACGACGTCGCCCCACCGACCGCCGACGCGACCAGGGCCGCCACGCCCAGGCGTCCCAGCACACCTCCCACGTCAGGACCCCGGCGCCGCAAGGCCGTGCTCGTAGGCCCACACGACGGCCTGGATGCGGTCGCGCAGGCCGAGCTTGCGCAGCACCTCTGCGACGTGGGACTTCACCGTCTCGGCCGAGATGGTCAGGCTCGCGGCGATCTCGGCGTTCGAGTGCCCCTTCGAGAGCTCGAGCAGCACCTCTCGCTCGCGCGGACTGAGTGTGGCCAGCGCCGGCGGCTCGAGCGACCGCGGACCGTGGCCGGCGGCGAAGTCGGCCACCAGCCGTCTGCTGACGGCCGGACCGAGGAGCATCGACCCGTCGGCGATCAGCCGGATCCCGTCAACCAGACGGTCCGCGGTGACGTCCTTGAGCAGGAAGCCGCTCGCTCCGGCCCGGATGGCGTCGTACACATAGGCGTCGAGGTCGAACGTGGTCAGCACCAGCACGCGGGTCCGGTCGGTGTCGCGACAAATGAGCCGAGTCGCCTCGATCCCGTCGAGCTCCGGCATCCGCACGTCCACCAGGGCGACGTCGGGCTGCTCAGCGGAGACCAGGGCGACGAGCTCGCGCCCGTCGTGGGCGGTGCCGACCACGGTCATGTCGGGCTGGGCGTCGACCAGGGCCGCGAACCCTGCGCAGATCACCGGTTGGTCGTCGGCCACGACGACCCTGATCACGCGAGACCTCTGGGCAGCGTCGCCTCGACGATGAACTCTTCTCCTGCCACGCCGGCCACCAACCGTCCCCCGAGCGCCTCGACCCGCTCGCGCATGCCGGCCAAGCCGTGACCCGGGCCGGCGGTGGTCCCCGGCTGTGCCAACCGCGAGGTGACGCGCACGACCACCAGCCCGGGGACCACCTCGAGCCAGACCGTGGCCGGGGACCGAGGCGCGTGCTTGCGGGCGTTGGTGAGCGCCTCCTGCACGACGCGGTAGGCGACGTACCCCGACGACGGGCTCACCGGGGCATCGACGGACCCCTGGAGACCCACGTCGAGCCCAGCCGCACGTGAGCGCTCCACCAGGGCGCTGATGTCGCGCCACTCCGGCTGGGGTGCGCGTCCGGTGTCGTCGCCGGCACGTCCGAGGATCCCCAGCACGCCGCGCAGCTCGTCGAGCGCGAGCCGGGCGTCGGCCGCGATGTCCGTGAGCAGGGCACGGGCGTCGTCGGCCAGGCCGGGATGCGTGTACGGCGCGGTCTCCGCGCGTACCGCGATGAGCGAGACATGGTGCGCGACGACGTCGTGCAGGTCGCGGGCGAGCCGGGCCCGCTCGGCCACGACACCGGCGTGCTGCTCGACCTGACCCGCGCGGCCCGCCAGCAGCCGGCGCTCGCGCTCGCTCCGGGTCACGGCGCGCAGTCCGAACGCGGCACCGAGGACGATCCCCAGCCCGAGGGTGTAGGCGAGAGCGGTCTCCACCGCGTGAGCGGACGACCACAGGTCGTGGTCGATCACGGCACCGAACGGCGCCGCCATCTCGAGATGGGGGCGGAGCAGCCACCCCACGACGACCGCCTCGGCCAGTGCGATCGCGACCACCGACGCCAGTGGCCGTCTCCACCCCGCCGAGACGGCCACTGCGCAGAGCCCGGCGATCACTCCGAAGTGCAGCGGAGCATCGATGCCCGCCAGCGAGCCGAGCAGTGGCAGCAGGGCGAGCCCGATCCCGATCCAGGGCTCGGTCAGTGCCACCCAGGCAGCGGAGGCCACGACGAGGCCGAGCAGGCTGCCGGCGACCAGGAACAGACCAGGCCCGACGAGGGACGGGTACGGCACGATCGACGCCGCCCACTCACCGACGAGACTCGGCACCCAGTGCGTGGTCGCGAAGCAGACCAGCACCACGAAGCCACCGACGAGGGCCGCCGTCCGGTAGGCACTGGGCACCGGCTCGTCCTCCGGCACCCAGGTCGCTTTCCCGCTGTTGTCCATGCTCGAATCCTCTGCTCCAGCGAGGCGCCGCCACCACCCCCGGGCGGGGGAATCATCGGTCCCCCGCGTGGGTGACCCGACGGGTGAGTCGTCGCGTCGGGTGAGTCGTCGCGTCAGCGGACGTCGTCGACGCTCATCGGGCGGTCGAGGCGGAACATCTCCGGCGGCCGACCCCACTCCGGTCCACCGAGACGCGAGACGGGTCGCAGCAGGTCGAAGGAGGGCAGGCCGTCCACGAGCACGTCGTCCACCACGGTGATCGCGGTGACCCGCCCGAAGACGACGAACGCGTGCCCGACCTCGAGGATCTGGTGCAGCCGGCACTCGATCGAGGCCGGCGACTCGGCCACACGTGGCGGAGCGACGGTCTGGGAGGGCTCGGTCGCGATCCCGAGCTCGACGGCCTCGTCGTCGCCGTGCTCGAAGGGGGCACTGCTGTTGTTGATGTGCTCGAGAAGCTTCTCCGAGGAGAAGCTGACCACGAACTCGCCGGTCTCCTCGATGTTGCGCACGGTGTCCTTGCGGCCCAGCGAGCTGAACAGGACGACCGGTGGCCGGCCGCTCGCCACGGTGAAGAACGAGTGCGGCGCGAGGTTGCCGTGGCCCTCCCCGTCCAGCGTGGAGACCCACGCGATCGGCCGCGGCACCACCAGACCGGTCAGCAGCCGGTAGGGGTTGACGTCGGGGTCGTCCGGGTCGAAGACGGTGCGGTGGGCTGGCATGGGGTCAGGCTAGAGGGTCTCCGACACACAGAAACTGGCACGATGCGACCGAAGTTTCAGTCGCACCGTGCCAGTTTCACCACACGAGTTGTGAAACCGCGGACGCGTCAGTGAGCGGCGGCGTACGCCTCGCGCACCTCGGCGGCCACCCGGCCGCGCTCGGGTACGTCGAAGCCGTTCTCGCGCGCCCAGGCACGGATCTCGGAGGGGGCTGCGCCGCCGGCGGCCTTGCTCGTGCTGCGACGGCCGCGGCTGACCGGCCGGGCGTGGGCGACATACGGCGCCAGCGCGTCGCGCAACGACCGCGCATTCTTCTTGTTCAGGTCGATGGCGAACTCCTTGCCATCGAGCCCGAATGTCACCGTCTCCTCGGCATCGCTCTGGTCGATGTCGTCGATGAGCACGATGTGCACCTTCTGAGCCATCAGGTCTGCCGTCCTTCGAAAATGCGGATTTCGGGTATTTCCCACCGCGACACTAACAGACCACTATCTGAGACCCAAAGGTCACTCGGGCCGCAGCAGCGGAAAAAGAATGGTCTCCCGAATACCCGCTCCAGTGAGCAGCATGACGAGCCGGTCGACACCCATTCCCATGCCTCCCGCGGGCGGCATGCCGTACTCCATCGCCTTGAGGAACACCTCGTCGAGCTCCATCGCCTCGGGGTTTCCCTGCGCGGCCAGCAAAGACTGCTGTTCGAGCCGCTGGCGTTGCACGATCGGGTCGTTCAGCTCCGAATAGGCCGGAGCCAGCTCGACCCCGTTGATGATCAGGTCCCAGGCCTCGTTGACGCCGGCCTGGGAGCGATGCGCCTTCGCCAGCGGCTTGACCGCGGACGGGTAATCCATCACGAAAGTGGGATTGATCAGATCGTCCTCGACGAGCTGCTCGTAGAGCTCGACAACTATTTCCGGTGCTCCCCATTTCGGCTGCAGCTCGACGTCGTGGGTGGCGGCGTACTTTCGCAGCGTTTCCTCCGACGTTTCGACGCTGACTTCCTCGCCCACGGCCTCGGAGACGAGGTCGAGGATCGAGGCCTGCCGCCACTCGCCCTCGAGGTCGATCTCACCACCGTTGCGCGCGGGTACGACGGTGCGGCCGACCGCCTTGGCGGCATCGACCACGAGCGACTTGACCAGCTCCATCATCGTGAACTGGTCGCCGTAGGCCTCGTAGGCCTCGAGCATCGAGAACTCCGCGGCATGGGTGGAGTCGAGGCCTTCGTTGCGGAAAGTGCGGCCGATCTCGTAGACCTTGTCGACGCCGCCGATCATCGCCCGCTTGAGGTCGAGCTCGAGCGCGATGCGGAGCAGCATGTCCTGGTCGAGCGCGTTGAGGTGCGTCTGGAAGGGGCGAGCTGCCGCACCTCCGTTGGTCAGCTGGAGGATCGGCGTCTCGACCTCGACGTAGCCACGCTCGTCGAGGGTGCGCCGCAGACTCTTCAGCACCGTCGCCTTGGTGCGCACCATCTCGCGGGCCTCGGGGCGGATCATCATGTCGACGTAGCGCAGCCGGATGCGGGCCTCGTCGGAGAGGGGCTTGTGCTCGTTGGGCAGCGGCCGCAACGTCTTGGCGGCGATCTCCCACTCGGTCGCAGCGATGGACAGCTCGCCCCGACGGCTGGTGATCACCTCACCGCGGACGGCGAGCAGGTCGCCGATGTCGACGAGGGCCTTGTAGTCGGCCAGGGACTCCTCGCCCACCTCCGCGAGGCTGAGCATCACCTGGATCTCCGACCCGTCGCCCTCGCGCAGGCGGGCGAAGCAGAGCTTGCCGGTGTTGCGCTGGAAGATCACCCGGCCGGTGATCGCGACCTGCTCGCCGGTGCGGGTGTCGGGCTCGAGCTCCTGCCCGTCGTAGGTCTCCCTGATCTGGCGGATGGTGTGGGTCCGCTCGACGGTGACCGGGTAGGCCTCGCGGCCGGAGTCGAGGAGCCGTTGCCGCTTGTCGCGGCGTACCTGCATCTGCTCGGGTACGTCGTCACCCGGGGTCTCCGGACGGGCCTCGGGCTGGTCGTTCATGGCGCACAGGCTACTTTGCTGCCACCCGGCGTCCGACTGGAGGAGTACGGCGATGAAGGCAGTGGTCTGTCACGAGACGAAGCTCGAGGTCGCCGACGTCCCGGACCCGGTCCCGGGGCCGGGTCAGGTGCTGCTCGAGGTGGTCCGCGGTGGCATCTGCGGATCGGACCTGCACGCCCGTCGGCATGCCGACCAGCTCGCCGACCTGGCCGCGGCGATCGGCTATCCCGACGTGATGCGCCCCGACGAGCAGGTGGTGATGGGCCACGAGTTCAGCGGCCGGGTACTGGAGTACGGACCGGGCACGCGCCAGGCCTGGGCGACCGGTACGCCGGTGGTCTCGCTGCCGATGATCCGGATGGGCGAGAAGGTGCAGATGACCGGTCTGTCGGCCAAGGCGCCGGGTGCGTACGCCGAGCGGGTGCTCGTCCAGGAGTCGCTCACCATGGACGTGCCCAACGGCCTCCCGCCCGAGACGGCTGCGCTCACCGAACCGATGGCGGTCGCCTGGCACGCCGTACGCCGCAGCGGCGTACGCAAGAAGGAGACGGCGGTCGTCATCGGCTGCGGGCCGATCGGCCTGGCCGTGATCCTGATGCTCAAGGCGCGGGGGGTGAAGAAGGTGGTGGCGAGCGACTTCTCGCCCGGGCGTCGCGCGCTCGCGGCTCGGTGCGGCGCCGACGTCGTGGTCGATCCGGCCGTCGAGGGTCCGTGGACCGGCTTCGAGGAGAGCAGCTACATCACCGACGCCAACGAGCTGTTCGACCTCGCCCTCGACACGATGGGCAAGCTCCGTAGGGTCCCGAAGCTGCCGTGGTGGCAGGTGCTGCGCGCCGCCGAGGCGGCCGGAGCGACTCCGCACGGGCCGGTGGTCTTCGAGTGCGTCGGCGTGCCCGGCATCATCGACCAGATCATCAACGAGTCGCCGCTGGCCTCGCGCGTCGTCGTGGTCGGCGTGTGCATGGAGCAGGACAGCTTCCAGCCGGCGATGGCGATCAACAAGGAGGTCGACCTGAGGTTCGTGTTCGCCTACCAGCCGCACGAGTTCCGCGAGACCCTCCACCTCATCGCCGACGGCAAGGTCGACCCGACCCCGCTCATCACCGGCACGGTCGGCCTCGACGGCGTGGCCACCGCCTTCGACGTACTCGGTGATCCCGAGAAGCACGCCAAGATCCTGATCGATCCCGTGAGCGACGTGACGACTCTGTAGGACCGGATAGTCCAGAACGCCTTGCCGCTGCATCCGCCTTCCCGAGCGGCTCTTCGTTCTGGACTATCCGGTATTACGCCCGAAGACCAGCTCGAGGCCGAGGAGGGTGAGCCAGGGTTGGTGGGCGGTGAAGGAGCGGCACTCCTCGACCACGATCGGGGCGAGGCCGCCGGTGGCGATCACGTTCACGGTCTCGGGGGGTACGCCGAGCTCGGTGATCATCCGGTCGACGATGCCGTCGACCTGGCTGGCGAAGCCGAAGACCATGCCCGACTGGAGCGCTTCGACGGTGTTCTTGGCGATCACGGTGCGCGGGCGAAGCAGCTCGACCTTGCGCAGCTGGGCGCCGCGACGACCGAGGGCCTCGAGCGAGATGTCGATGCCGGGAGCGATGGCGCCGCCGATGTACTCCCCTCGCGGGCTGACCACGTCGAAGGTCGTGGCGGTGCCGAAGTCGACGACGATCGCCGGTCCGTCGTACAGGGTGGCCGCGGCGAGGGCGTTGATCACCCGGTCGGCACCGACCTCGCGCGGGTTGTCCATCAGCACGGGTACGCCGGTCCGCACACCCGGCTCGACGACCACGTTGGGCAGGGTGCCGTAGTGGCGGACCAACATGTCGCGCCACTCGTGCAGCACGGCCGGCACCGTCGCGCACACCGAGATCCCCTGGACGCTGTCGGAGACGTTGCTCTCGCGGAGCAGTCCCTTGAGCAGCACCGCCCACTCGTCCGCCGTACGACGCTCGTCGGTCGCCACCCGCCAGTGGTCGAGCACTCCACCGTCATGGACGAGACCGATGACCGTGTGGGAGTTGCCGATGTCGGCGCAGAGCAGGGTCATGTCAGGTCCATCCCGATGTCGAAGACGATCACCGAGTGGGTCAGCGCGCCGACCGAGATGAAGTCGACGCCCGTCTCGGCGACGGCACGGGCGCGGTCCAGCGTGAGACCGCCGGACGCCTCCAACGTCGCGTGACCAGCTGTGACGGCAACGGCTTCCGCCATCATCTCGTCGCTCATGTTGTCGAGCAGGATCCCCTCACAGCCGACGTCGAGCAGCTCGCGCAGCTGGTCGAGATCGGTCACCTCGACCTCGACAGGGATGTCCGGGTACGCCGTGCGCACGGCCTCGAAGGCGGGAACCACCCCGCCGGCCGCCAGCACGTGGTTGTCCTTGACCATCGCCATGTCACTGAGGCCGAAGCGGTGGTTGACGCCGCCACCGCAGCGCACGGCGTACTTCTGCAGGGCGCGCCAGTTGGGCAGCGTCTTGCGGGTGTCGAGCACGCGCGCCTCGGTGCCCTCGAGCGCCTCCACCCAGCGCGCGGTCGCGGTGGCGACGCCGGAGAGGTGGGAGGCGAAGTTGAGGGCGGTCCGCTCGGCGGTGAGGAGTCCGCGCGTGGGTCCGGAGACCCGCATCACCGGGTCGCCGGCAGCCACGCGGGAGCCGTCGGCCACCCGGTCGGTGACAGCGACCTCGTCGCCGACCACGACGGCGAAGACCAGGGCGGCGATGCCGAGCCCGGCGACCACGCCGGCTTCACGGGCGGCGAAGTCAGCGGTCCCGCGCGCCTCGGACGAGATCGTCGCCGTGCTGGTGACGTCGTCCGTGCCACCGGGCAGGTCCTCCTCGAGGGCACCGACGATGTCGTCGTACACCCCTCGTGGGTCGAGTCCCGCCTCGGTCAGCTCGTCGAGCAGATCGCGCGGCAGGGCGTCGTACGGCGTCGGCTTCACGCGACCGCTCCGTCCGACGGTGGCGCGGCCGTGAACTCGACGGAGAGCCCGGAGTCTGCGAGGCGCACGTCGAAGTGGCCCGACCAGTGCTCGTCGTCCCGCTCCGGGAAGTCCTCGCGCCAGTGCGAGCCGCGGGTCTCCTCGCGCAGGCGGGCGGAGTCGGCCATAGCCGTGCTGATCGTCACCAGGTTGGTCGCCTCCCAGGCGCGCGTCCCCACCTCGCCGACCTTTCCCGCGAGCGCAGCCAGCTCGTCGAGGGCATGGGTGAGGCCGGTCGCCGAGCGCAGCACGCCGACCTGCTCGGTCATCACCGCCTGGAGGGCGGCGCGGACGTCGGCCGCGACCAGTCCGGGTCGGCGCTCGTCGGTGACCGGATCGGCGTACGGCCGCAGCTCGTCGGGCAGCACCTGCGCGATCCGGCGAGAGAAGACAAGGCCTTCCAGCAGCGAGTTGGAGGCGAGCCGGTTGGCGCCGTGTACGCCGGAGCAGGCGACCTCGCCGGTGGCGTACAGGCCGGGTACGCCGGACCGGCCCCACAGGTCCGTGGCCACCCCGCCCGAGGCGTAGTGGCACGCCGGCGCGACCGGGATCAGCTCGGTCACGGGGTCGACGCCGTGCTCGCGGCAGGTGGCCAGGATCGTCGGGAAACGCTTCTCCCAGAATCTCGACTGATCGCTCGCTTCGCTCGCTGCTCGATCAACGAATATGCGAGTGGCGTCGAGCCACATGTGCGGGTGACCGGTCTCGTGCATCCGCCGGGTGATCGCCTTGGCGACGACGTCGCGTGGCGCGAGGTCGGCGAGCTCGTGCTGCCCCTGCATGAAACGCACGCCCTCGAAGTCGACGAGGAACGCGCCCTCGCCGCGGACCGCCTCGCTGATCAGTGGCTGCTGGCCGCGAGAGTCAGGGCCGAGGTACATCACCGTCGGGTGGAACTGCACGAACTCGAGGTCGCGCAGCAGCGCCCCGGCACGCAGCGCCAGCGCCATGCCGTCGCCGGTCGACACACCGGGGTTGGTGGTCTGCGAGAACACCTGGCCGAGCCCGCCCGAGGCGAGTACGACGGCCCGGCAGCGCACCGCCCCGACGCCGTCACGCTGGCCCTCGCCCATCACGTGCAGGGTGATCCCGGCAACGCCACCGTCCGCTGCCGGGAGGAGGTCGAGGGCCAGGGCGTGCTCCACCACCTCGATGTCGGGGGCGGCTTGGATGGCCGCGACCAGCGCACGCTGGATCTCGGCGCCGGTGGCGTCGCCTCCGGCGTGCGCGATCCGGTCGCGATGGTGGCCACCCTCACGGGTCAGCGACAGCACGCCGTCGGGTGAGTGGTCGAAGTTGGCACCGAGCGCGATCAGCTCCCGCACCGCCTCGGGACCCTCGTTGACCAGCACCCGCACAGCGGCCGGGTTGCAGGCACCAGCACCGGCCACCAAGGTGTCGCGCTCGTGCTGGTCGGGGCTGTCCCCCGGCCCGAGCGCGGCGGCGATCCCGCCCTGGGCCCACTGGGTGGAGCCCGCCGACAGCACGTCCTTGGTGACGACCAGGATCTTGCCGACCTGGTGCCGGAGCCGCAGCGCGACGGTGAGACCGGCGATCCCGGAGCCGACCACGACGACGTCCGCGTCGGTGGTCCAGCCGGGTTCACCGGCAGACAGTCGGCCGGGCACCGGGGAGGTCATCGGGGCAGGCTATCGGGGTGGTCCCGAGCCGTCATCCGGCCTGCGGTTTGGCCGGGTGCCCGGCCGAACTGCGAGTGGAGGGGTGAAATTTCGGCCCTCCAGTGACGACCTGGCCGGGCGCCCGGCCAAACCGTCACCACCTCACCGACCCGCCACGAGATCGCTGGGCGCGAAGCTGTGCAGGTCGCCGCGCACGAGCTCGCTGCCCGGCAACGCCTCGGCCGGGTCGGTTCCTGTGGCGACGACCTTGTTGTCCTGGTCGACGAAGACCACGCTCGGCTGGAACTCCTTCGCCTCGGCGGTCTCCATCTGCCCGTAGGCGATCAGGATGACCACGTCGCCCGGGTGGACGAGGTGGGCGGCGGCGCCGTTGATGCCGAGTACGCCGGAGCCGCGCTCCCCCGCGATCGTGTAGGTCTCGAGGCGGGCGCCGTTGGTGACGTCGACGATGTGCACCAGCTCGCCGGGCAGCAGGTCGGCCGCCTCGAGGAGGTCCTCGTCGACCGTGACCGAGCCGACGTAGTGCAGGTCGGCCTGGGTGACCGTCGCACGATGGATCTTGCTCTTCATCATGGTGCGCACCATCAGTTGTCTCCGTTCAGCGTGAGAGCCACGTTGTCGATCAGTCGGGTGCTGCCCAGACGGGCCGCGACCAGGAGGCGAGCCGGACCGGAGTCGGGCACCGGCCCGAGGTCCGGGTCGGTCAGCTCGAGGTAGTCCAGGTCGACGCCGTCGACCCGTCCGAGCTCCTGGTGCGCGGCCTCGAGGACCGCTGCCGCGCCGCGCGGGCCAGCCTCGCGGGCGGCGAACAGCGCCCGGGAGAGCACGACCGCCCTCCTGCGCTGTCCCTCGTCGAGGTAGCGGTTGCGGCTGGACAGGGCCAGTCCGTCGTCCTCCCGGACGATCGCGCCACCGATGACGTCCACGCCCATGCAAAGGTCGGAGACCATCCGACGGATCAGCACCAGCTGCTGGTAGTCCTTCTCGCCGAACACCGCCACGTCGGGCCGCACCAGGCCGAGCAGCTTCGCGACGACGGTCAGGACGCCGCGGAAGTGGGTGGGTCGGGTCGAGCCCTCGAGCACCCTCGCGATCGGACCGGGGTCGACGGTCACCTGGGGGTCGCCGCCCGGGTAGACCTCGTCGACCGACGGCGCGAAGACGACGTCCACACCTTCCGCTGCACACACCTCGAGATCCGTCTCGAAGGTGCGCGGGTAGCGGTCGAGGTCCTCCCCCGCGGCGAACTGCATCGGGTTGACGAAGATCGACACCACGACCGGAGCGTCCGCACCGATCTCCTTGCGAGCCCGCTCCATCAGGGACGCGTGGCCGGCGTGCAGGGCGCCCATGGTGGGCACGAAGCCGACTGGCCCCTCAAGACCACGCAAGGCGTCCGCCAGCTCCTCGCGAGTGTTCGCGAGGAGGGGCGAGGTGGTCATCGCAGGTCGCTCCGGGAGGTACGACGGGCGCCGGATACAGGCCCGGTCTCACCGACCCGGACGAGCGCCTCGTCGAGGAGCTGCACGATGCGCGCGGCACGGATCGGCAGCAGACGACCGTCGAGCACGGCCCGGTCGGCGGTCGCCTTCGCCATCGCGACGTACGACGGGATGGTGGCCGGGGCGTTCTCGGCGATGTCGTGCAGGTGGGCCTGGACCGTCTTCACGTCGCCGCGCACGATCGGACCGGTCAGGGCGGCGTCGCCCTGCTCGAGCGCGTTGTCGAGCGCAGCGGAGAGTAGCGGCCGCAGGGTGGCGGCGGGGTCCTCGGCTCCGGAGGCAGCGAGCAGCTCCATGGCCTGGCTGACCAGGGTGACGAGGTGGTTGGCCCCGTGGGCGAGACCGGCGTGGTAGAGCGTGCGCTTGCTCTCCGGCACCCAGAGCGGGATGCCGTGCAGGTCGGCGACCAGGCCTTCGGCGTACTCCCGCTCCGCGTCGCCGGCGGTCATGCCGAAGACACAGCCGCTGAGCCGGTCGAGGTCACGCTCGGTGCCGGTGAAGGTCATGGCCGGGTGCATCGCGATCGGACGGGCACCGATCTCGATGGCGGAGGCGAGCACGGCGAGGCCGTGGCGACCCGAGGTGTGGCAGACCACCTGCCCCTCGCGGATGGCGCCGGCGCCGACGAGCTGGGTGACGACGTTCTCGAGCATGTCGTCGGGCACGGTGAGTAGCAGCAGGTCGCAGGCCCGCGCCACGTCGGTGGGCTTGGCGTGCCGCACACGGGGTAGCAGGGTCTCGATGCGGTGCAGCGATGCCGCGGAGTCACCCGCAGCGGCCACGACGTCGTGACCAGCGCTGCGGAGTGCCGCAGCAAGTACGGCGCCGACACGGCCGGCGCCGACAACCCCGATGTGGGCCATCAGAACTCATCGCCTTTCGTTCCAGTCCCGAGCGGGTACCGGACTACTCAATGACTCGTGCACTACAACGGTACGGCGAGCCGTCGAGTCACGGCAGGGGAACGCGAGGTGTGCTATCTCACAGGCTCCGGATCGGCGCGACCGTCGGGCCACCGAGCCCGTGGCACGATGACCCCACCCGTGCCGGACTGCCCCAGGAAGGACCGATGAGCAGCCTCCCCTCGCCCCGCTTCAGCATCGTCAGCGCGGTGTACGGCGTCGCCGGGTATCTCGAGGACTTCATCAGCTCGATCGACAGGCAGACCTTCCCACTCGACCGCGTCCAGGTCGTGATGGTCGACGACGGCTCGGTCGACGGCTCGCTGGCCATCCTCCAGCGCTGGGCCGAGCGCCGCCCCGAGCTGGTCACCCTGGTCACGCAGGAGAACGCCGGCCAGGGTGCCGCCCGCAACGTCGGCATGCAGCACGCCACCGGCGAGTGGGTGACCTTCCCGGACCCGGACGACGTGGTCTCCGAGGGCTACCTCGAGAACGTCGACCGGTTCATCACCGAGCACGCCGAGGTCGACCTGGTCGCGACCAACCGCTGGATCTGGGACGACGAGGCCGGCGACCCCACCAACACCCACCCCCTGCGGCACATGTTCCGCCGCGACCGGCTGGTCGACCTGGTCGCCGACCGCCACCACTTCCAGGGCAGCGCTCCCGCCGCGTTCTTCCGGCGCGATCGGTTGGAGGCCGAGGGCATCCGGTTCGATGACCGGATCAAGCCGGCGTTCGAGGACGCCCACTTCACCATCCGCTACCTGCTCTCCTTCGACCGGCCGATGGCGGGCTTCCTGCAGTCGGCGCAGTACCACTACCGCAAGCGGAGCGACGGCAGCTCGACGCTGCAGACCTCCAGGGCCCACCCGGGCCGTTACGCCCAGATGCTCGAGCTGGGTCTGCTCGACGTCGTGCGGGTGGCGCTCGAGCGACACGGCGGGGTGCCCAGCTGGCTGCAGTCGCACCTCGTCTACGACCTGTCCTGGTACTTCACCCTGACCGACGCACAGGCACCCGCCGGTGCACCGACCAGCGGACCGGCAGCGGAGCGCATGCACGAGCTCATCGCCGAGGTCATCCGGCACCTCGACGTGGACATCTACGTGCCGCAGACGTTGGTCCCCATCCAGCGCGCCCCTCGCTACGTCATCCAGCACGGCTACGCCGGTCGCCGCTGGCACGAGCCGTTCGTGCTGTTCACCGAGCTCGACCGTCGTGAGGTGCTCGTCCAGGCGACGTACTTCTTCACCGGCGACCAACCGGTCGAGGAGATCGTCGCCGACGGAGAGGTCGTGCAGCCCCACCACGCCAAGACCGTCGAGTTCGCGTACGCCGGCCGGGTGCTGCTCCGGCGCCGGGTGCTCTGGGTGGCCGCCAATCGGAAGACCACGGTCCGTCTCGACGGCGAGGAGATGAACGTCGTCTTCCAGCTCCCGCCGTTCGAGGTGAAGGTGGCCACGCCGGGTGCCATGCGCTGGCAGATCGGGGAGCACTCCGGCCGCGTGCGCCGCGAGTCGGCCGCCCTGATCGACCCCGAGCCCGAGACCAAGGAGGGCCGCCGGGCGCAGCGCCTCTGGTCGCGTCCGCGCATCCAGCGCAAGTACCACCACGCCTGGGTGCTGATGGATCGCATCCACGACGCCGCCGACTCCGCCGAGATCCTCTTCAGGCACCTGCGCGAGCACCACAGCGACGTCAACGCCTGGTTCGTGGTCGAGGAGGACACCTCGGACTGGAAGCGGCTGCGCTCCGAGGGGTACGCCGACCGGCTGGTCGCCCACGGCTCGATGGCCTGGCGCTTGCTGATGGCCAACGCGCTGCACCTGATCTCCTCCCACGCCGACGAGGCGATCACCAACCCGCCGGCCATCACGGAGTTCACCCACCCCGCGTGGAAGTACCACTTCCTCAACCACGGCGTGATCAAGGACGACCTCTCGGCCTGGCTGAACCGCAAGCCGATCGAGACGTTCGTGACCAGCACCGAGCAGGAGCTCGCCTCGATCGCGGGCGACTCGACGTACGTCTTCTCCACCCGCGAGGTGAAGCTGACCGGCATGCCGCGCTTCGACCGGCTGCACGAGGTCGGCCAGCGCTTCGGGCCCGACCAGCGCGACCTCGTGCTCGTCGCGCCCACGTGGCGCAACGAGCTGGTCCCCCAGCCCGAACCCGGCTCGCAGCGCCGGACCCTCGACGCCGCGGCCATCGCCGGCTCGGAGTTCATGCAGTGCTGGCGGGAGTACCTCGGCGACGAGCGGCTGCGCGCGGCAGCCGACCGCCACGGTGTCCGCGTCGCTTTCCTGCCGCACCCCAACCTGCAACCGGTGCTCACCGAGCTGGGCCTCCCGGCACACGTCGAGCTGCTGTCCTACGACGGAGCCGACGTGCAGGAGTACTTCGCCCGGGCCCGCGCCTTCGTCACCGACTTCTCCTCGGTGGCGTTCAACGAGGCCTACCTCGAGCGACCGGTCGTCTACTACCAGTTCGACGAGGACAAGGTCCTCGGCGGTGGTCACGTCGGCCGAGCCGGCTACTTCGACTACCGGCGCGACGGCTTCGGTCCGGTGACCATGACGGCACCCGAGGCGGTCGACGCCACCCTGGCGGCACTGGAGCACGGGCCCACGCCGATGGAGCCGTACGCCGCACGCATCCGCGGCACCTTCCCACCGCGCGACGGCCAGTGCAGCGAACGTGTCTACCAGGCCGTGCGCCGAACGATGCGCAACCGCACCAAGGACGCTCCGGTGCCGACTCCCGTCCTGCGCTCGGTCGTCCCGGCACTGGACACCGAGACATGACCTCCCCGGCGTCGGTGGTGGCGATCGCCGGCAGCTGCCCGACCCGCGACAACTTCAACTCCCGCTTCAACCCGGACTACAAGCGCTGGTTCTCCTGCGACCTGGCCACCAACCAGACCTCGATGGTCGCGCAGATGTCTCCTCCGGTGGAGATCACCTGGAACCCGTTGAAGCCGATGAACGACTACGACGTCTGGAACATCAACAGCGACCTCAGCCGCGAGTTCCTACCGTTGCTGGCCGAGCTGAGGCCGGCGTACCTCGTCGTCGACTTCTTCGCCGACGTGCACTTCGGCGTCGTACGCCTGCCGGACGGGACGTTCGTCACCAACAACCGGTGGAAGATCCAGAAGACCGACTGGTTCGAGGAGCAGCACGCGCTCGGCACACTGACGCCGCTGTCCCTCCAGCGCGACACCGAGGAGTACCTCTCCCTCTGGCGCGAGGCGATCGAGCGGTTCGCGGCGTACGTCGCCGAGCACTGTCCCGACACGACCGTGGTCGTGCACCGCGGCTGGAACACCAACCTGGTCCGGGTCAAGGACCGGCCCGAACCGATGCGGATGCGGCGTTACAAGCCCATGCGACCCTTCGACGTCAAGCGCGGCAACGAGCTGTGGGCCGTCCTCGACGACTACTGCATCGACCGGTTCGGCTGGGAGTCGATCGACCTGCGTGACGAGCAGTTCACGTCGTACCCCGAGCACCCGTGGGGCATCTTCTGGGTGCACTACGAGCCGGAGTACTACCACCGCTTCCTGGCCGAGCTGCACAAGGTCCACCTGCGCCACTCCTCGCTCGACGCCGACGTGCAGGACCGGATGCAGGAGATCGAGGACGCGGTCCGCGAGTCCGGCGACCGGCGCTGGCGGCACGCCCAGGCGCTGGCCGACAGTCGCGGGGAGATCGTGGCCGAGCAGCGGGCGCGGATCGAGTACCTGGAGTCGCTGGGCCCGGGCCGAGCGGTCAAGTTCGCCATCGGGCAGCGGTTGCGCGCCCGCAGGGCGACCAACGAGGAAGATACGTTGGCATGAGCCGAAACGTCGCAGTGATCCTGGCCGGTGGCGTCGGGGCTCGGGTCGGCCTGGAGATCCCCAAGCAACTGATCAAGATCGCCGGCCACACGATCCTCGAGCACACCCTGGCGCGGCTCGACTCCCACCCGGCCGTCGACGACGTCGTGGTGATGATGGCCCAGGGTCACCTCGACGCCGTGCACGCCATCATCCGCAACGGCGGCTACACCAAGGTCCGGCACGTGCTCGAGGGGGCCGAGACCCGCAACGGGACCACCCGCAAGGCACTCGAGGTCGTGGAGGACGACGACATCGTGCTGCTCCACGACGCGGTGCGGCCGCTCGTCAGCGCCCGCATCGTCTCCGAGTGCTTCGAGGCGCTGGAGACCTACGACGCCGTGGACGTCGCGATCCCCTCGGCCGACACGATCATCGAGGTCGACGAGCGCAACGTCATCGCCGCGATCCCGCCCCGCGCCAACCTGCGCCGCGGCCAGACCCCGCAGGCGTTCCGGGTGCGCACCCTCCGACGGGCGTACGCCGCGGCCGCGCAGGACCCCGACTTCGCGGCCACCGACGACTGCTCGGTGGTGCTGCGCTACACCCCCGAGGTGCCGATCTGGGTGGTGTCCGGCGAGGAACGCAACATGAAGGTGACCGACCCGATCGACGTCTACCTCGCCGACAAGCTCTTCCAGCTCACCTCCGACGGCCTGCCGGCCACGCTCGGCGAGGAGGCCTACCAGGAGGCGCTCACCGGCAAGACGATGGTCGTCTTCGGCGGCAGCTACGGCATCGGGGCCGACATCGCCGACGTCGCTCGTGCTCACGGCGCCGACGTCTTCACCTTCAGCCGCTCCTCCACCAACACGCAGGTGGAGCGCCGCGAGGACATCCGCGCAGCAGTGGCCGACGTGCTGGCGGCCACCGGGCGCGTCGACTACGTCGTCAACACCGCGGCCGTCCTGCCGCGCGGGCTGCTCACCGAGACCAGCGAGGAGACGGTCTGGGCGGCCACCGAGATCAACTACGTCGCTCCGGTGATCATCGCCCAGGAGTTCTACCCGCACCTGCTGGCCACGGGCGGCGGCCTGCTCTACTTCACCTCCAGCTCCTACACCCGCGGCCGCAGCGGCTACAGCCTCTACTCCTCGGCCAAGGCGGCGGTGGTGAACCTGACCCAGGCCCTCGCCGACGAGTGGTCGGGCGACGGCATCTCGGTGAACTGCATCAACCCCGAGCGCACCGGCACCCCGATGCGCACCAAGGCGTTCGGCCTCGAGCCGGCCGGATCACTGCTGGAGTCGACCGAGGTGGCGCGCCGGTCCCTCGACGTCCTGGTCAGCGGGGAGACCGGCCTGATCATCGACATCCGCCGGGACGACCCCTTGTCACCCAAGGCAGCGCTGGAGGTCGACGAGCTCGACGACGGCCCGGCCGACACCTAGATTGCTCGGCGCCCTCCTAGACTGCGAGGGTTCCCGGCCCCGATCCCGAGACGAGCTGAGTCCGACATGCCCGCCACGCCCGTGCGCCAGTCGGTGCTGGGGGTCGCGCGCAAACTGGCCTCACCCCGGGTCAAGGCGGCCGTACGCCGCGCCGGCGGCCGACCGCTGGTGGCCTTCGAGCGGCGCGGGCTGACGCCCGAGCTGAGCGTGGTGATGCCGGTCTACAACATCCGCGAGTACCTCGCCGAGGCCATGGACAGCGTGCTCACCCAGAGCCTGCACAACCTCGAGCTGATCGCCGTCGACGACGGCTCGACCGACGGCTCGATGGACATCCTGCGCGACTACGAGCGGCGCGACCCCCGCGTGCGCGTCTTCAGCCAGGCCAACTCGGGCCAGGGCATCGCGCGCAACCTCGGGGTCAGCCACGCCCGCGGCGAGTTCCTCACCTTCGTCGACTCCGACGACACGGTCCCGCCGCAGTCGTTCGCGCACATGGTCGCCGTGCTGCGCCGGTCGGGCTCGGACTTCTGCGTCGGCAGCGTGCGGCGGTTCAAGAACAACGAGTACACGCGCACCGTGTGGGCCCGGACGGTGCACACCTCGGACCGGCTGGGGACCACGATCGAGGAGTTCCCCTACGCGATGCAGGACATCATCGCCTGCAACCGCATGTTCCGGACCGCGTTCTGGCGCGACGAGGTGGGCGACTTCCGGGGACACATCGCCTACGAGGACCACGTGCCGATGCTCACGGCGTACGTCCGCGCCGAGAAGTTCGACATCCTCCGCAAGGTCACCTACAACTGGCGGATCCGCGAGAACCTCACCTCGACCGGGCAGCAGAAGGCTCGCCTGCAGAACCTCCTCGACCGGATCGCCGTCAAGGAGGAGGCGCACGAGCTGCTCAGGGCCGAGGCGTCCGACTTCGTCTACGACACCTGGGTCGGACGCACCCTCGAGGTCGACTTCCCGCCGTTCATCGTGCACGCCGTCCGGGCACCGGGCAGCTACCGCAACCTGCTGACCGCCACCTTCCAGACCTACCTGGGTCGCGCCACCGACCGAGCGCTCGACCTGGTCACGGTGCGGCAGAAGGTGCGCGCCCAGCTGGTCGCGCAGGGACGCTGGGACGAGATGTCCGCGGCCGACGCCTACTTCGAGGACATCGGCTACGTGCCGAAGGCCGAGGTGCGCGACGGGCGGGTGGTCGCCGTCGTACCCGACGACCCCGAGCTCTCCTTCCTCCGCGGCCACCCCGAGCGGGTGCTGCGGCTGTCGCCGCTGGAGTGCCACTTCGAGGGCGTGATCGAGCACATCGTGTGGTCCGCCGCCGAGGGTCGGGTGGAGATCAGCGGCTGGGCGGTGCTGCGGGCACTGGGCATCACCGGTCGCACGGCCGAGGTCCGAGCCTGGTTGGTCGACGAGGCCGGCGAGGAGCGCGAGATCCCGGTCAACGGCCACGTCTTCCCCCAGGCGAACGTGTGGGGCAGCCAGCAGTACGCGCCGTACGACGGGGGTGGGTTCCGCGCCATCGTCGACCTCGACTCATTGCCGGCGCGCACCGCGTCGTGGCACCTCGAGGTGGAGACGACGTACGACGGCATCAGCACGCGGGGCGCCATCCACAACCAGGTCCGCGAGTCGGCCGGGGCCCGCGAGTCCGGGGTGGCGCACACCTGGGACGGCACGAGCGCCACGGTGCGCGCGCGTTGGCACGGGGACGCCGGACTGTGCCTGGACGTCGACACGGACCCGGTCGTCGTCACCGCGCTCGACGCCCGGCCCGACGGGCTGACCGGCAGCCTGCGCGCCCCTACGGGCGGAGCCATCACGAGCGTTCGGCTCGAGGCTCCCGATGCTGCGCCGATCGACGTCGCCACCACCCCGACCGCGAGTGGGGTGGACTTCGGCGTCCCCTGGCCGCTCCCCGGTGACCCCGACCTCTGGCACCTGACCGTGCAGACCGGGTCCCGTCGGAAGACCCCGCTGTGGCCCGACGACCTGGAGCTTCCCTCACGCGCAAGAGCCCGCTGGAAGCGGTCTCCCGACGGTGGGCCGTCGGTGGTCCCGGCGGTGCCGACCCTGGAGGTCACCGGCGTCCGGCTCGACGACGAGAGCATCACCGTGACCGTGCATGCTCCCGAGGCTGCCGAGGAGCAGATCTCGGCGACCACGCTTGCCAACCCCCGCACCACGCTGCCGCTGCTGGGCGTCACCAACCACGACGGCGACTGGCAGCTGACGTTCGGGCTCTACGTCAGCGACTTCGACCGGGAGCCACACCCCGCACCGAGTGCCCGCTACGAGCTGACCCTCGACGTCCCGGGTGGACCCAGCCACGCCATGGTCGCTCCGTCGTACGCCGGCCGGATGCCGGAGCGCCTGTTCGGACGGCTCACCAACCTGCGGGTCACCCAGTGGCGCAACGGCCGGTTCGGCGTCTACCTGGAGCCGGCTCTCCCGCCCGACGCGCTCGGGCCGGCGAACAAGCGACGCCTGCGCGACGCCTACCGCAGCAAGGCGGTGACCCCTAGCGACAGCGTGCTGTTCGGCTGCTACCGCGGCGAGTTCGCCACCGACAGCCAGCTGGCGCTCGACCTCGCACTGGCAAGGCAACGACCCGAGCTCACCCGCTACTGGGGAGTGGCCGACACCTCGACGATGGTGCCCGAGGGTTCGGTGCCGCTGCTGATCGGCAGCTCGGAGTGGTACGACGCACTGGCATCGTCCCGCTTCGTCTGCAACAACATCGACTTCGGTCCCTGGTTCAAGCTGCGCCCGCAGCAGCGCTACCTCCAGACCTTCCACGGCTACCCGTTCAAGTCGATGGGCATCGACTTCTGGCGCAGCAAGGGCTTGTCCGAGGAGGAGGTACGGCGCGAGGTCGATCGTCGCAACCGTGAGTGGGACACGCTGCTGATGCCGAGCGAGGAGTGTGTCGCCTACTACCGCGACCAGTACGAGTTCACCGGCGACGTGCTGGTCACCGGCTACCCCCGGTGCGATGCGCTGGTCAACGACGACGCTGTCGCCGTACGCCGGACCGTGCTGGCGCGCCTGCGCGTCGACGAGGGCCAGACCGTCGTGCTCTACGCCCCGACGTACCGCGACAAGCTGAACACCCGCACCTTCGCCGCCCGACGCTTCGACGCTCTGGAGCTCGGGCTGCTCGCTCGCCTCCTCGGGCCGCGACACACGCTGCTGGTGCGCGGCCACAACAACAACCAGCGCGAGCTCGACCGGGTGACTGGGATGGCGCAGGTGGTCGACGTCACCGACTATCCCGACATCAACGAGCTCACCCTGGCTGCCGACGTCGCCGTGCTCGACTACTCCTCGCTGCGCTTCGACTGGGCCATCACCGGAAAGCCGATGGTGTTCTTCGTGCCCGACCGTGAGGAGTTCTTCGCCCTGCGTCGGCCACTGTTCCCCTACGAGGGCACCGCGCCCGGTCCGTGGACCACCACCACCGAGGAGGTGGCCGCCGCGTTGAGCGACACCGGCGACCTGCGGCTGCGCTACAGCGACGAGATCGAGCAGTTCAACAAGCGGTTCAACGCGCTCCACGACGGAAACGCCTCCGACCGGGTGATCGCGGCGTTCTTCACCGACCGGGAGACCGAGTGAGCGACCGTCCCGCCGCGACCCCGCTCCCCGAGGGCAGCGTGCTCCTGCACATCGGTCCGCAGAAGACGGGGTCGACCGCGATCCAGGAGTCGCTGCACAACGCGCGCGAGCGGCTCGCCGAGCTCGGCGTGTACTACCCCGGGCCCTACCGCCGCCCGATCGAGGCCGGCTGGGCCGTGCTCGGTCACGGCGCCCCGCTGGGCCGGCCGGAGCCGCGCATCGAGACCTGGGACACCCTCATCGCGGGTCTGCACGCCAGCCCGCTGCCCCGGCGCATCCTGAGCAACGAGGACCTCTCCCGCGGCAGCGACGCCGTCGTCGAGCGCATCGTCCGCGACGTGGGCGCCGACGACATCCAGCTGCTGTACGTCGCCCGCCGCTACGACCAGCTGCTGCCGTCGCACTGGCAGGAGCGGCTCAAGGCCAGGATGACGCTGTCCTTCGAGGACTTCCTGCGCACCGTGCTCGAGGGCGAGCCGACCACGTGGGAGTGGCGGCTGATGTGGGAGTGCCAGTTCCCCGACCAGGTGCTGGCCAGCTGGGGCCGCTTCGTCCCGCCCGAGCGCACCACGGTGATCGTTCTCGAGGGAGGTGACCACGACGCCCTGCCCCGAGCCTTCGAGCAGCTGCTCGACCTGCCGACCGGCCTGCTGGTCCCGCCCGACGTGGTGGCCAACCGCTCCTACACCTTCCCCGAGGCCGAGGCGCTGCGTCGGATCAACCGGCTGGCGGCCCAGGAGAGGTGGCCGGACCGCCGCTACCTCGACCTCGTGCGCCGCGGGGTGGCGAAGCGCTGGACGAACTCGCCTCGACCCGAAGGGGCGCCGCGCATCCCGGGTCTGCCCGCGTGGGCGCTCGACCGGGTCAACGACCTCGCCGACCGGCAGGCCGACGCCCTGCTCGCCTCGGGCTGCCGCCTGATCGGCTCCCCCGACAGGCTGCGCACCCGCGACCGGGTGACGCCGTACGACGGACCGATGGAGCTCGCCGAGGTGCCGCTCGACCTGCTCGAGGCAGCGGTCGGGTCACTGGCCGAGCGAGCAGCCACGACGCGCAGGCGCTCCCTCACCGCCCAGCGGGAGCGGCTGTCGAAGGAAGGCCCCGCACCGGTCGGGACCCGGGAGCTGGTCCGCGAGCTCGGTCGCCGCGTCGTACGCCCTCTGCGTCGGTCGCGCACCTAGGCGCTGTCAGCGACGTCGACGGGCGCCTGCCGAGCGCGGAGGGGCGGCCCGCATGTGGTCGCGCACCGGTGTCAGGAGGTCGGTCAACGCCTGGGTCTGGGGACGCGACAGCGCAGCGAACAGCTGCTGGCGGAGCACCTCGACGTGGCCGGGGATCACCTGGGCGACCCGTGAGCGCCCGGCGTCGGTGATCGTCACGGTCACGCTGCGTTCGTCGTCGACCGACGGGGCCCGCACGACGAGGCCGGCCTTCTCGAGCAGACCGGCCTGGTAGGTCAGCCCGCTGCGGCTGTAGACGACCCCGTCGGCGAGGTCGGTCATCCGCTCGCTGCCGGTCGGCGAGTCCAGGCCCAGGCGCGCCAGGAGCTGGAACTGCACGTAGCTCAGGTCGCCTTCCTCGCGCAGCTGCTGCTCGACAGCATGACGCAGCAGCCCGGCCACCTCCATCAGTGCGAAGTAGGCACCGAGCTGGTCGGCGTCGAGCGAGGCGGGCGAGTCGGCCATGCTGCCACCCTACAACTGCTTCACCTTCGAAACATTTGCTTTGAGTTCGAAGCATTGCTATCGTCCGTCGTGTGCTTCGAGTTCGAAGCATCTCCACTCCAGAAGATGAGGTCCCGCCATGAAGGCCATCCGTTTCCACCAGTACGGCGACGCCGAGGTGCTGCGCTACGAGGACGCCCCTCTCCCCGTTCCCGGCACCGGCCAGGTGCGCATCCGCGTCGCCGGGACCACGTTCAACGGCGTCGACGGCAACATCCGCGCCGGACTGATGCAGGGCCCGATGCCCCTGACGCTGCCGCACACCCCCGGGCTCGACGTCTCAGGCACCGTCGACGCGCTCGGCGACGAGGTCAGCACCCTCCGCATCGGCGACGAGGTGATCGGCTTCCTGCCCTTCGTCGTCGACGGCGCCGCGGCGGAGTACGTCGTCGCTGACGCCGAGACCCTGACGTCGGCCCCGACCTCGATCCCGCTCGCCGACTCGGCCGCGCTGCCCGTCGTCGGGCTGACCGCCTGGCAGGCGCTGTTCGAGCACGCCGAGCTCAAGCCCGGGCAGCGCATCCTCGTCAACGGCGCGAGCGGGGCGGTGGGTGGGTACGCCGTGCAGCTGGCCAAGGCCGCCGGCGCTCACGTCATCGCGACGGGCGGGGTCGGAGCGCGCGGACACCTGGTCGCCCGCGGCGCGGACGAGGTCGTCGACCACACCACCACCGACCTGAGCACGGCCGCGATCGAGCCGGTCGACGTCCTGCTCAACCTCGCCCCCATCACTCCTGAGCAGTTCTCCGCTCTGAGCACCCTGGTCGGCGACGGCGGCGTCATCGTCAACACCACCGTGTGGATGCCCGCCCCGAGCGACGAGGAGCGCGGCGTGCGCGGCATCGACCTCTACGTCCGCAGCGACGCGGACCAGCTCTCCGAGCTCGTGGCGCGCATCGACCGCGGCGAGCTCGTCGTCGACGTCGCCGAGCGGGTGGCACTGCCGGACCTCGCGTCGGTCCACGCCCGCGCGGCCGCCGGGAAGCTGTCGGGCAAGATCGTGGTCCTCCCCGGCGCCTAGGGTCCGGGTGCCGTCCGCGGCGAGAGCGCGTATCGCCCGTTTTCGTTGACGGAACGTTCCATCAAGATCGGGTCTTGGTGGAACGTTGCGTCAACGCGATGGCGCGCACACCGACCCCGGGCGGCCGGAACGGACCGGTGGTCTCCGTCGGGATCGCGGGTGGTTGGAGATTTGCCTGTTTTGCTCCGCGGCGAGAGACCTCGGCCCGAGAATGTGCGATGGCACGCGGAAAGACCGTCGACTCGCCACTCTGACCACGCGCAGTCCCTCCAGGACCCATCCGGGAGCTTCGTCTGATGACGTTCACGCAGGCCGTCCGCTCGGCGCTCGGCAACTACGCCACCTTCTCCGGACGGGCGAGGCGCTCGGAGTACTGGTGGTTCTACCTGTTCACGATCCTGGTGAGCCTGGCGACCTCGGGCGTCGACTCCGTCTTGCGCTATGCCTTCGACAACGAGGTCGGCGTCGTCAACACGATCGCCAGCCTGGCGTTGCTCCTGCCGAGCCTGGCCGTCACGGCGCGACGGCTGCACGACACGGGGCGTACCGGATGGTGGATGGTGCTACCGGTGGTTCCAGTGCTGGCCACCGTCGTGGTCGGCTTCGCAGCTCTCTTCACCATCGTGTTCAGTGCCGTCTCCAGTGCGAACGACATCAGCAGCGCACCGGTGCTCGCGACGGTCGCACTCTTCATCGCCTGCGCGTTGTGCGCGCTCGTCGCGTGCGTCACCCTGCTCGTGTTCCTGTGCCTCGACTCCGAGCCGGGAGCAAACAGGTACGGCCTCTCACCGAAGCAGCCCGTCGCCCCGACCGGCCCTCTTGGCCACTACCCCCCGTCGACCTCCGGTTCCGACTCGCCGCCGTGGCAGTCCCGGGAGCTCTGAGTCCGGAGGCCTCAGTCGAAGAACGCGGAGACGGCTCGATCAGCGGCATGGCCGTCCTGGCCGGCGTGGAAGCGGGCCTGGAACGCGGCGTAGTCGGCCGCGTGGACGCGGCGCAGGGCCTCCAGGTCGCGCAGTGCGGTCGCGACGTCCTCGGTCGTGGCCAGCAACGGGCCCGGGGCCGAGGACCGGAAGTCGTAGAGGAACCCGCGACCCTCCTCGTAGGCCGCGAGGTCGGGAACCATGAACACCATCGGGGTGCCGACGACACCGATGTCGAAGCGCAGCGAGGAGTAGTCGAGGACCGCGACGTCGGCGGCCAGGATCAGGTGGTTGATCTCGGGGTAGTCCGTGACGTCGAGGATCCGTGCGCCACGAGGCCGCTCGGGATGACGGGCATGGAACCGGTGGCCACGCAGCAGCACGACGTACGCCGGACCGAGCAGGTCGGCCAGCCGGGCGAGGTCGAGGTCGTCCTGCAACCGGGCTGCCCGGTAGTTGGTGGCCATCGTGTCGCGCCAGGTGGGGGCGTAGAGCACGGCCGCCTGGTCGTCGCCGATGCCCAGCCGGCGACGCGATTCCGCACGCACGTGCGGGGCCGACGGGGCGAGGAGCGCGTCGTCGCGGGCGTACCCCTGGTCGACCACCGGCCCGTCGTAGGCGAACTCACGTCGGTAGTGCTCGGTCATCTCCGGGCTCGGGCTCATCAGCAGCGTCCAGTTGCGCGGTCCGTGGTCGAGGTTCTGCTCGATGCGGCCCGGGGTCAGCCCGTTGGCGCGCCACAGACCGAGTCCCATCACCTTGCCGGGGTTGCCGTGCCAGGTCTGCAGCAGCCGCTGCTCGGGGCGACGTCGGAACCAGCGCTCCATCTCGATGTTGGTGACGATCCAGCGGGCGCGGGCGAGGGTGTCGTACCACTCGCGACTGCGGATCAGCACCGGCTCGGCGCCGTCGGGAAGGGGCACTCCCGGGTCGTCGACGCACCAGCGGACGCGTACGTCGGGCCGCTGGCGGCGCAGGCTCTCGTGGATCGCCAGCGGGCTGTCGGTAGGCCACTGGCCGGTGTAGGACTGGAAGTACGCGAGCCCCGGGTCGACCGGCTCGGTGACGGCGGCGTACTCCTGCTGGAGGCGACGTTGCGCATGCGGACCCACCTCGTCAGGGCCGCGCAGGTCGTCGAGCACCAGCCGGGCCGTGCCGCCGCTCTCGCGCACGGTGAGGCGGTGTCGGCCGCCGCGGAGCTCGAGCGGATCTGCGGCGACCGGGCGCCCGTCGAGGCGGAGCTCGTAACCACCCAGGGGCAGCGGGCGCTCCCCCAGCCCCCACACGTCGACGACCAGCCGGAGCACGACGGTTCCGTCGCCGTCGGTCGTGCCGGAGACCTCGCCGCCCGGGCCGGTCACGGTCACCTGGCCCGGCGTGGAGATGGTCAGCGTGGCCGACTCGCCGTCCCAGCCGAGGGCGGTCAGGCGAGGGCCGGCCTTCGGCGACGACGGCACGGCGGGCAGCGGTCCCCGGCGTACGACGGCGCCAGAGCGGTACTCGAGCTCGCCCGCGAGATCGGCCTCGGTGACCCGCAGCCGCCAGCCGCCGGCGCGGTGGTCGGTCCACGACTCGGCGGCGATCCGGTCGGCGTGCTCGTCGCCGGACGGCTCCGCCTCGATCACGTGCCCGCCGGCGTGCAGGGTGACGCGATCGTCCGGGCCGGACGGCACACCACGGACGATGACGACCAGGTCGATGGCTCCGGCGTCGGCATGCCGCACGGTCGCCCAGAGCGGCGTCTCGCGCTCGTCGAGGGTCAACACCTCGACCGGCGCCTCGACCCCGAAGTCGGCGGTGATCCGACCCTCGGCGTCCACGTGGGTGGGGAAGTCGTCGGGCTCGCGCCAGCGGCGCAGCACCAGGGCCGTGAGGTCGTCGCGACGTCCCTCGGCCACCAGCCAGGCCTGCAGCCGGGCCTCGACGCGTACGGCGGTGAGGTCGGCGAGATCGACCAGCCGTTGCGTTGTACGACGCAGGGCGTCCCAGGTCTCGCCGTCGAAGGACTCCACGTCCTCGACCAGCGACGGCAGCCGGCGATCCAGCAGTCCCGCGGCCCAGGCCGGGACCAGCTCCTCGGCCAGCTTGCGAGTCGTGTCCTCGACGACCGCAGCCAGCGCGCGGACCTCGGCTGCCCGGCGCGGCAGGTGACCGAACGGCAGACCGTGCTCGCGGTGGTGGTCGTGGTGCACGACGTCCGGGATCGTGGCGACGTCGAGGCCGGCCAGCATCGCGTCGGCGAAGCGCCCGTGGACCGGCTCGAAGTCGAGGGCCTCGAGGACCTCGTCGACGACCCGGAACAGCCGAGCACCGAGGTCGAGCGCCACCTCGGGCGCCGGTCGGTGGGCACGGTCTCGCCAGGTCGCGTCGATGCGCTCGGAGACGCCGGCTGCGGTGGGGGCGCCGGAGCGCCGAAGCCTGGTGAGCAGGGCGGCGGTGGCCCCGGCCGGCGTGGTGTCGGTCGCCTCGATGAACCGGACGTACTCCGCACGGCTGAGCGCCAGTCCGGCCCGGCGAGCGGCGGCCAGCGACTCCTCGGGGGGCGCGGAGTCGTCCGGCGGCGTACTCCGCCACGAACCCCACGGCACCAGCACGACCTCCGGCCGGACGCCCGTCTGGGCACGTACCGAGGAGAGGCACTCCTCGAGATGGCGCGCCTGCGTCTCCGAGACCGTGACGACGAAGGCAACCTCCGGCGCGCGGGGCCCGCGGAGGATGCGGCGCGCCCGACCCGCGACTCGTCGCGCCAGGGGTGCGCCTCGGAGATCGCTCAGGTCAGATCAGCCCCTTCTCCTTCAGGTAGTCCTCGGCGACCTGGCTGGCCTCGAGACGCTGCCCGTCCACCTGCGCGTTGAGGGAGGTGAGGTCGGCCGTGGTGAGGACGCCGGAGAGCTGGTCGAGAGCGTCCGCGGCCTTGGGGTTCTTCTTCAACCAGGCGCTGTTGACGACCGGCACGAGGTTCTCGGCGTTCTGCCAGTCCTTGTCGTCCTGGAGCACGACGAGCCCGGCCCGGTCGAGGCTGCCGTCGGTCGTGCTGACCTGGCCGAGCTGCACCTCGCCGTTGACGAGCGCGTTCTTGGTGTCCTGCGTGCCGAAGCCGAGGGGCTCGATCTTGCCGAGGGTGATGCCGTAGACGTTCTGCAGCCCCTTGCCGCAGTCGGGTCGTTCGGCGCAGTCGGAGTTGGCGGCGAGAGCGATCGGCTGGTCGAGCTTGCCGAGGTCACTGAGCGTGGTCAGGTCGTGCTGTGCGGCGTACTCCTTGGTGACCGCGTAGGCGATGGCGTCCTCGGCCTGCGCAGGCCGCAGCGGCGTCAGGCCGTACGTCGCACCCAGGGTCTTCAGGTGGCCCAGGGTCGCCTGCACGTCGGAGCTCGCCACCGGAGTCGCGTCGTTGCCGTTGGCGGTGCGGTTGAGCGTCTCGGTCAGGGAGGAGAGCTGGTCGCCCGCCACCTGCACCCGACCCTTCTCCAGGGCGCCGAGGTAGCTGTCGCGGGCACCGAGCTTCTCGACGTCGGTGTCGAAGCCCTGCTTGTCGAGGAGCAGCTTGTAGAGCTGGGTGACGATGTCGGCCTCGGTGAAGTTCTGGCCGACGATGGTGACCATCTGGTCCTTCTCCGCCGCGGGCGGGTCGCCGCCGCACGCAGACGCGGTGAGCAGGAGCGGGAGGATTGCCACGGCGACGAGAAACCGTCGTACCGAGGTCATCCGATCCCGCCTTCGCTGTCCCGAGTCAGGCCCTGGAGGGCCTCTGGTCCGTGTCCGGGACGACTCTAGCGACCAGGGGTCCGGCGCCGACGGACGCGTCGACGCGCACGGGCCATGAGGTCCCGTGCGCGTCGGCGGCGCAGATCAGCCCTTCTTGGCGAGGTCCGCGATCGTCTTCAGCTTGAACTTGTCCGCGGTCTCCTTGGTGACCACGATCGCGTCGCTGTCCTGTGCGTCCGCCTGGTCGAGGGCCACCAGGTTGCTGGGCAGCGCCTTGCCGAGCGCGGCGTAGACGTCGTCGGGGCTGGTCGCCGTGCTGTTCTTGTCGATGTACACCAGGATCGAGCCGGTGTACTCGGGGAACAGGTCGATCGACCCCTGCTTGAGTGACTCCCAGTACTTCGGCCGGGCACCGATGTTCATCTTCTTGCTGATGGTCGCGCCCTGGGCCTCGAGGGCCTGGGCGTAGATCTCGCCCAGGATCACGTTCTCCGGGAAGTTGGCCGAACCCACCGTGAGGCTCTGACCCTTGGCTGCGGTGCCCGTGGTGTCGAGCCCGTTGTCGGAGAGGAAGCCCTTGGCGACGTCGGCCGGGTCGGCCTTGTCGTTGACGACCTTGCCGAGCAGTCCGCCGAGGACCTCGGTGGTGAGCTTGCCCTGGATTCCGTTGATCACCTGCTTGACGCCGTCGGTCGCCTTGGACTTGGTGATGATCGGCACCACGTTCTGGGCCGCGAAGTTGCTCTTCGGGTCCTCCAGGATGACGAAGTCGTTGGCCGCGATCGACGGGTCGGTCGTGAACAGGTCGGCGGCGTCCACCTGGCCCCGCTTCAGGGCGTTCACGGTGACCGGTCCACCGACGTCGGTGACGGTGTACTTGCCGAAGGAGACGTCGTAGTTCTTCTTCAGGCCCGGGATGCCGTCGGGACGGGTCTTGAACTCGGGCGGGCCGCCGAAGATCATCTGCGACGCGATGGTGCCATCACCCTTGGAACCCGAGGACGACGAGCTCGACCCGCATCCGCTGACTCCCATCGTGAGGGCCGTCGCGACGGCGGCGAGTGCGACAAGCTTGGTTTTCATGTTCTTCTCCTGGTGTGTTTTCACATGTGTGCCGGGGTCTGGAGCACGAGCGGTGTGGGTCAGGTGGCCTCCGAGACGAGTTCTTCGGTGAGTACGGCGGTGCGGGAGTCGGGTCCGCGCGAGCCGCGGTCCTGGCGGCGGGTGCGTCCGGTGATCCCGCGGGAGACCGTGTAGCGCTGGACGAGGGCGAGCAACAGGTCGGCGATGAGGGCCAGGGCCGCCACGAGGAGTCCGCCGCTGATCATCTGCGGGTAGTCCTGCTGGGCGAGGCCGTCGTAGATGAACCGCCCGAGGCCGCCCAGGGTGACGTACGCCGCGATGGTGGCCGTCGCGATCACCTGCAGCGTCGCGGACCGGAAGCCGGAGAAGATCAGTGGCAGCGAGTTGGGCAGCTCGACGCGGAAGAGCACCTGTGGCCCGGTCATCCCCATGCCGAAGGCAGCGTCGCGTACCGACGGCTCGACGTTCTGCACCCCGGCGTAGGTGTTGGACAGGATCGGCGGCACGGCCAGCAGCACGAGCACGATCTCGGTCGGGATCAGGTAGCCGTTGTTGGTGCGGCCGTAGAAGTGCGGCGCGATGATCACGACCAGCAGCACGAGGACACCGACCGTCGGCAGGGCCCGGGCGGCGTTGGCGACGCTGATGATCCAGGTCGCCTTGCCGGTGTGGCCGATCCACAGCCCGAGCGGCAGCGCGATCACCAGCGAGATGGCCAGCGCGATCAGGGTGAACCCGATGTGCGCGAGGAGCTGGTCCCAGATGCCGGTGTCGAAGGCGGTGCTCGTCCAGTGGGACGGGTCGGTGAGCCAGTTGAAGACGTCGCCGATCATGCTCGCACCGCCCTACGCCAGGGGGTCAGCATTCGGCTGCCCAGGAGGACCAGCCCGTCGAGGGCGAGGGCGAGCAGCACGCACAGGATGATGCCGAGCACGATCGGCGGGTAGTACGGCGTGTCCGTGGACAGCTTGAACCCCTCGTCGAAGAGCTGGCCGAGGTTCTTGAAGCCGATGGTCCCGGCCACGGTCACGATGCTGACGTTGGCGACGACCGCGACCCGCAGACCGGCCGCGATCACGGGTACGGCGATCGGCAGCTCGACGCGGAAGAAGAGGCCCAAGGGCTTGTAGCCGAGAGCGGTGGCCGCCTGCGCCGTCTCCTGGGGTACGGCGGCCAGGCCGTCGGCCACCACCCGCACCAGCAGTGCCAGCGAGTACAGCGTCAGCGCGATCGGCACCTGCAACGGGCTCAGCGGGTCCAGGCCCAGGATGGGCGGGACCAGCACGAAGAGTGCGATCGAGGGGATCGTGTAGAGCAGTCCGGTCAGCGACATCATCGGCGGGTAGGCCCACTGGTAGCGGCGGGCCAGCCAGCCGAGCGGCAGCGCCAGGATGAGCGCAATGACGACGGGCACCACCGAGAGCCAGGTGTGCGCCCAGAGCAGGCCGAGGACCTTGCTGGTGTTGTCCATGAAGTAGGCGAAGAAGTGCCACGGCGACGAGCTGGCCGAGGCGAGCGGGATCAGCGCCGTCATGTGACCGCACCTTCCACCTGGGCCTCGATCAGCGCCAGCACCTCGCGGGCCGTGGTCGACCCGACCAGCCGGCCTGACTCGTCGATGACCACGCCGCGGCCGGACGGCGAGGACAGGCAGGCGTCCAGCGCGCTGCGCAGGGTGCCGCCCTGGGTGGCGAGGGTGCCGCCGCGGTAGAGCATGGGGTCCTCCACCACCGCGCCGTGCGGCTCGTCGGTGAGGTGCAGCCAGCCCTGCGGTGCGCCGGACCCGTCGACCGCGAGCAGCCACTCGTCGCCGCCGGTCGGGAGTGACTCGCCCATCGCGACGGTGGGTTCGTCACGGGTCGGGATGGTGCCGGCACTGCTGAACCCGAGGGCGCGGTAGCCGCGGTCACGTCCCACGAAGCCCGCGACGAACGCGTCGACGGGCCGCGAGAGCAGCTCGGCCGGAGCGGCCAGCTGGGCCAGGTGTCCTCCGACACGGAGCACGGCCACCTGGTCGCCGAGCTTGATCGCCTCGTCGATGTCGTGGGTGACGAAGACGATGGTCTTGCCGAGCTCGCCCTGCAGCCGCAGGAACTCGTCCTGGAGCTGGTCGCGAACGACCGGGTCGACTGCCGAGAACGGCTCGTCCATGAGCATCACCGGCGGGTCGGCGGCGAGGGCGCGTGCGACGCCGACGCGCTGCTGCTGTCCGCCGGAGAGCTGGGCCGGGTAGCGCTTGGCGAAGGCAGGGTCCAGCCCCACGCGCTCGAGGAGCTCCATCGCCCGGGCTCGGGCCTTCTTCTTGTCGGTGCCGAGCAGGAAGGGCACGGTGGCGATGTTGTCCACGATGGTGCGGTGGGGGAACAGCCCGGCGTGCTGGATGACGTAGCCGATCTGACGACGCAGCTCGTGGGCCGGCATGCTCGCGGTGTCGGTGTCGTCGAGCCAGATGGTGCCGGAGGTCGGCTCGATCATCCGGTTGATCATCCGGAGCGAGGTCGTCTTGCCACAGCCGGACGGACCGACCAGCACGGTGATCTTGCCGGACGGCGCCTCCAGCTCGAGCGTGTCCACGGCGACGGTGCCGTCGGGGTAGCGCTTGGTGGCCTGGTCGAAGCGGATCATGCTCGGGTCTCCTGCTCGTCGGGTACCGAGCCCAGTCGGGCGCTGAGCTCGGCTGCCTCGGTGGCCACGATGCGGCCGTAGGCGTGCATGGTGTCCTGGTCGATCCGGTACGTCGGGCCCAGCACGCTGAGCGCCCCGGCGATGCCGCCCGGGTAGCGCACCGGCGCGACGATCGCCGTCACGTCCGGCTCGAGCAGGTCATGTCCGGCGACGTACCCCTCGGGAGGGATGTCACCCCGGAGCACCCGCCCGACGGCCAGTCCGTTCATCGGCACCGCGCGCCCGATCCAGCTGCTGTGCCGGACCGCGTGGGTGCCCTCGACCTGGGCGATGTAGATGGCCGTCTCGTCGACGCCCTTGATGGAGAGGTACGCCGACTCGTGGGTCGCCGTCCCGATGCGGTCGAGGGCTGGACGGGCGAGCCGGGCCAGCTCGTTGCGGCCGAGGGAGGTCGCGCCGAGCTGGATCATCCGGGGACCGGCACGGAAGCTGCCACCGTCGTCGTCGCGGCTGATGAACCCACGGCTCTCCAGGGTCCGCAGCAGGCGCAGCGCCGTACTGGCCGGCAGCCCGGTGTGGCGCGCGCACTCGGTGAGCGTGACGGCCTCACGGGTGCAGACCTCGGAGAGCAGCGCCAGCGCGCGCTCGACGGTGCGCGTCGAGCTGCCTCGCCCCCGCGCGATCGCGTCGCCGACCTCGTGGGCACCGAGGGGCTCGCGGCTGCCGGAAGCGACCTGCGACGTCATCGGTGCCCCCTCACGGGCCGTCGGGCTACTGGGATAGGCGATCGGTTTCGTGGTGTTTCACTGTGCAGAAGCGCATTTCCGCTGGCTGAGACTATTGCACCATCCCCCGCCGATCCGGAAGGCTTCACGGGAGCCAATCTGGGCGATCGCCCGAGGAGTCCGATTTGACCCTGCCCCTGGACGGCAGCCACCTCTCGCTGGACGAGATCGTGACTGTCGCACGTCGCGGTGACACCGTCCGCGTCGAGCCGTCGGCCCGCGAGCGCGTCGAGGCGTCGCACACCTTCGCCGACGGGGTCGCCGAAGAGCGGCCCATCTACGGCCGCTCGACGGGGGTCGGCGCCAACAAGGCGCTCGTCCAGCCCGACCCCGACTCCCAGGCCCTGCAGCTGCTGCGGTCGCACGCGACCAGCTCCGGCGAGCTGCGCTCGGCCCAGCGGGTGCGGGCGATGCTGCTGATCCGGCTCAACCAGCTGGCCTCCGACGGCAACGGGATCAGCCCCGCGGTCCTCGACGCCCTGGAAGCGATGCTGTCCGTCGACGCGCTGCCCCCGGTCCGCGAGGGCGGCAGCGTGGGCACCGCCGACCTCGCGGCGCTCGCGACCACCGCACTGGTGCTGTGCGGCGAACGGTCCAGCACGCCGGAGTTCCTCGCCACCACCGAGTTCGGCCCGGGCGACGCGCTGACCTTCATGTCGAGCAACGCGGCCGTGCTGGCCGACGCGGCGCTGGCGGTGGCCGACCTGGACCGGCTGGCCCGGAGCGCCGCGGTCATCGCGGCCATGGACTTCGCCGCCGTCCGCGGCAACGCCGAGGCGTTCAGCCCGGCCGTCGAGGTGGCCACTCCGTTCCCGGGAGCACAGTGGGTGTCCCGGACGATGCGCGAGCTGATCGGGCCGGACCCGGTGCCGGCACGGATCCAGGACCCGTTCAGCCTGCGCACCTTCCCGCAGGTGCACGGCGCGCTGATGGACCGGCTCGCCTTCGCCGAGCAGGTGGTCGTCACCATGGCCAACAGCCCCTCGGAGAACCCGATCGTCTCCCCGCGGCTCGGGGTGGCCCATCACGGCGCCTTCCACGCGGCGTACCTCGTGCAGTCGCTGGACTCCCTCGTGCTGGCGGTCGCCCAGTCGGCACAGCTCAGCCTGGCCCGGCTGACCATGCTGGCCGAGCCGGCGTACACCGGACTGCACCCGTTCCTGGGCGACGGCACCCCGGCGGCGTCCGGCGTGATGATCGTGGAGTACAGCGCGGCGTCGGCGCTCGCCGAGCTGCGCGCGCTCGCGACCCCGGCCGGGATCCAGGCCGTCACGCTCTCCCGCGGGGTCGAGGAGGACGCCTCGTTCGCCACGCTTGCGGCCCAGCAGGCCCTCGAGGCGGTGTCGCGGTTCCGCGCCGTACTCGCCGCCGAGCTGGTCGCCTCGCTGCGCTGCCTGCGGATGCAGGGCGCGCACCCGCCCTCGCTGAGCGCCGCGATGGCCTACCTCGACGAGCGCGACGGCGGCGTACCGGACATGCACGACCGCGACCTGACCTCGGACCTGCTCCTGGCCGAGGAGCTCGTGGACGCGCTCCCGGCCCACGTCGGGCCGGTGCAACGAGCGCCCTGAGGGACAGAACGGGCCGGGGCTGGCGGGCAGTACTCGGGGCTGGCGGGCAAAGCATTGCCTGCCATCCCGCGGAATCCCCGGACGTCCGGGGAAGCCCAGCCCGCCGCCCCTACGCCTGCTTGAGCGCCCGGGCCGCCTTCTTCTGGCCCGACTTCTGCACCTGCTCGTCCCACGCGACCAGGTCGACCACGGAGTCGTCGGCCTGGAGGGCGATCAGCGCCTGCTCGAGCTGCCGCACCCGCTCCTTGGTCTCGACGTGCGCCTCGGTCTCGGTGACCAGCTTGGACTCGGCGCGCTGGGCCCGGGTCTCGTGCTGCACGATCAGGCCCTCGAGCTCACGCGCGGCGAGGTGGGCCTGGGCGAGCCGGTCGGTCATCGCGGCGGTGAACTCGGCGTGCTCGGCAGCGCGCTTGGAGAACAGGTTGCGGTAGGCCGCGGCGGCGGCCGCGCGGTCGGCGGCGTTCTCGCGCCGCGACTGGAGCACCTCGGTCCACATCAGGCGCAGTGCGCCGGAGGCGAGGCCGAGCGCCACCACGGACGCGATGCCGATCCAGAGGGCCGACTGGGAGGGAAGTGAGGAGACAACGGCGACAACTGCCACCGCCAGGAGGCTGACCGCGACGGTGACGCGTGTGCTGCGCTGCCGACGACGCACGGGGGTACGAGACGATGCCATGAGGGCCATGACTTGCAGGGTAAGTCGCTAGGGGTCGTCGCGCGGGACACGACACGCGTGCTCGAGCAGCAGCGCGGCCACCGTGGCGGCGAGCGCGCCGAGGGCCGCGAGCAGCGCGTGCCACAGCCGGGTGTCGGAGGCGGGGTTGGCCACGCCGAGCTGGGCCAGGGCGTAGCCGAGGTAGCCGCCGAGCGCCAGCGCGCCGACCAGGGCGCAGGCCTTGCCGAGGACGAGGCGGTTCACCGCCTGGTGGGGGGCGAGGTCCTGGCGGTTGCGGCGTACCGTCCGTCGCGTGCCGTACGCCGTGGCGCCGATGATCGCCGCCACGAAGAACAGCGCCCCGATCGCGGTGAACGAGACGTTCGGCTCGGCCCAGTCGAAGCGGAGCGCGAGCGGCCGGATCGACCAGCCGAGCACCAGCCCGATCACGCCGGCGACCACGAGCGGACCCGGACCGGTCGGGAGGATCCGGCCCTGAGGCGGGTCCGGCTCCCGTTCCTCGTCGGTGTCCGGATGGGTCACCTGCTCGCCCTCGGGGTCAGTGGAACTCGAGCTCGATGTCCTCGCGCAGGGTCACGCCCTCGCGTCCGGTCTTCTCGAGCAGCTCGACGACCGGGCCGGCGCCGGGGATCTCGGCCTCGGGCTCGAGCTCGAGCCACGGCACCAGCACGAACGCCCGCTCGGCGGCCCGCGGGTGCGGCAGGCTCAGGTCGTCTTCGTCGGCCCGACGGTCGCCCACGACGATGAGGTCGACGTCGAGGGTGCGCGGCTCGTTGCGCTCGCCGGTGCGGACGCGGCCGTACGCCGCCTCGACAGCCATCGCCCGCTCGAGCAGCGTGCGCGCCGAGAGGGTGGTGTCGAGCAGCAGGATCGCGTTGAGGAAGTCCTTGGTCCCCTCCGGCGACTCGACCGGCGCGGTCTCGTAGACCGACGACACAGCGGTCACCCAGACCTCGGGAGTGTCCGCGAGCGAGTCGACGGCCCCCTGGAGGTTGACGCGCCGCTCGCCGACGTTGGAGCCGATCGAGATCACCGCGCGGCGGATGGGGTGCATCTCACCGGTGATGGTGTCGGTATCCACGATGTTCGGGTTGGGACTCTCGGTCACAGTCTGCTCCGGTTGATGGTCAGGGCGACATCCTCGAACGTCGCCTGGATCGGGGCGTGGGGCTTGTGCACGGTGACCTCCACGTTGGCCACCTGGTCGTTGCGCAGGCACACGTCGGCGATGCGCTGTGCCAAGGTCTCGATCAGGTCGACCGGATCGTTCGCCACGGCTGACCGGACCTGGTCCACGAGCGTTCCGTAGTCCAGGGTGTCGTGCAAGTCGTCGCTGCGGGCGGCACTCCGGGTGTCCACACCGAGCACCACGTCGATCACGAACTCCTGGCCCTCACGCCGCTCGAAATCGAAGACGCCGTGATGCCCGTGGACGGCGATGCCGCGCACGGCCAAGGAGTCGCCTGGGCGGTCTCCAGCGAGGGTGGGGAGCTGCTCGGTCATGGTGACCCGACACTACCGGCGGCCCGGAAGGACCGAAACGGGCGTCCCGTCCCGTCACCGACCCAGGCCGCTGACCTGCGGATACACCGGTTCAGTCGAGCCATCTGCTGACCACCCGGATGGCGTCGAGGCTGGCCCGCACCTCGTGCACCCGCACGCCCCAGACACCCTGGATGGCCGCGATGGTGGTGAGCGCCACGTTGGCGTCCTCACGGTCCAGGACCGGGCGCGGGCTGCCGTCCGGGCCGGCGAGCAGGGTGCCGAGGAAGGACTTGCGGCTCGAGCCCACCAGGATCGGCACGCCGAGCGTCTCGAGCTCGGGCAGGCGCTGGAGCAGCTCCCAGTTGTGGTCGGCGGTCTTGGCGAAGCCGAGCCCGGGGTCCACGACCAGCCGGTCGTCGGCCACACCGGCGGCGACCGCCGCCTCGAGGCGCTGGGCGAGCTCGTCGCGGACCTCGACCAGCACGTCGTCGTACGACGCGTGCTGCTGCATCTCGGTGGAGTGGGCCCGCCAGTGCATCACGACGTACGCCGCCCCGTGCTCCGCCACGACCTGCATCACGCGCGAGTCGGCCAGGCCACCGGAGACGTCGTTGACCACGACGGCACCGGCCTCGAGCGCGGCCACCGCCACCTCGTGACGCATGGTGTCGACGGAGACAGCGATGCCGTCGCCGGCGAGTGCCCGGATCACCGGCACGACGCGGTCGAGCTCCTCCGCGACGAGGGGTCGGGTGGCACCGGGGCGGGTGGACTCACCGCCGATGTCGAGGATGTCGGCGCCCTCGGCGTGCAGCTCGGCCCCGTGGGCGATCGCGGCGTCGGTAGTGGCCCAGCGGCCACCGTCGGAGAACGAGTCGGGCGTCACGTTGACGACGCCCATCACCACGGGCCGGGGCAGCTCCGGGAGGCCGGCGCGCCACGCCTCGCTGGACATGGGAGCTAGCGGGCCGCGTTGATCAGGGACATCGCCTCGGCCCGGGTGGCCGGCTTGTGCATGATGCCGCGCACCGCGGAGGTGATCGTGCGGGCGCCGGCCTTGCGGACGCCGCGCATCGTCATGCACAGGTGCTCGGCCTCGATCACCACGATCACGCCGCGCGGCTCGAGCAGCTCGACCAGCGCGTCGGCGACCTGGGTGGTGAGGCGCTCCTGCACCTGTGGGCGCTTGGCGAACACGTCGACCAGCCGGGCCAGCTTGGACAGGCCGGTGATCTTGCCGTTCTCGTCGGGGATGTAGCCGACGTGGGCCACCCCGGTGAACGGCACCAGGTGGTGCTCGCACATCGACCACAGCTCGATGTCGCGCACGAGGACCATCTCGTCGTGCCCGATGTCGAAGGTGGTGGTGAGCACATCCTCGGGACGCTGGTGCATGCCCATCGTCAGCTCGGCGTACGCCCGCGCCACCCGGGTCGGGGTGTCGCGCAGCCCTTCACGTTCGGGGTCCTCGCCGATGGCGATCAGCAGCTCGCGCACAGCCGCGGCGGCCCGGTCGTGGTCGAACTCCGCGATCGCCGTCGGCCCCTCGGCGCTGACGCGGTTCACTGCCACCGCGGGCGCCTCACGACTCGTAGCCCCCGCCGCCGGGCGTCGGGGGGCGCGGAGAGCCGGTGCCGACACCGGGATCGCCGTGCACGTCCCCACCGGCACCGGGAGGCGTCAGCACGACGGCGCCCTCGGAGCCGTCCTTGATGGCACCCTCGGCGGCAGCCTGACGGATCTTCTCCGGGATCCGCACCGGCGGGATGTTCGACGGGTTGCGGTCGGGCGACCCGGTCCACGCCGGGCGCACCGGTCGCCGTCGCAGCGGCTCGAAGACCTCGGCCACCTCGGCCTTGTCGAGGGTCTCCCGCTCCATCAGGGCGAGCACCAGCGAGTCGAGGACGTCGCGGTTCTCCTCGAGGATGTCGAACGCCTCCTGGTGGGCGGTGGCAAGGAACTTCTTGGTCTCCTCGTCGATGATCGCGGCGACGTCCTCGGAGTAGTTGCGCGTGTGGCCCATGTCGCGGCCGAGGAACGGCTCGGCGTTCTCGTCACCGAGCTTGATCGCACCCAGCCGCTCGGTCATGCCGTACTGCGTCACCATCGCCCGGGCCAGCGACGTGGCCTTCTCGATGTCGTTGCCGGCGCCGGTGGTCGGGTCGTGGAAGACCATCTCCTCGGCCGCGCGGCCGCCCATCATGTAGGCCAGCTTGTCGAGCATCTCCGAGCGCGTCTGGGAGTACTTGTCCTCGTCGGGCAGCACCATCGTGTAGCCGAGCGCGCGGCCGCGGGGCAGGATCGTCACCTTGTGCACCGGGTCGGTGCCGGGGAGCGCTGCGGCGACGAGGGCGTGGCCGCCCTCGTGGTAGGCCGTGATCAGCTTCTCCTTCTCGCTCATCAGGCGGGTGCGCTTCTGCGGACCGGCGATGACGCGGTCGATCGCCTCGTCGAGGGCGAGGTTGTCGATCAGCTTGCCGTTCTGGCGAGCGGTCAGCAGCGCTGCCTCGTTGAGCACGTTGGCGAGGTCGGCACCGGTGAAGCCCGGCGTACGGCGGGCCACCGAGACGAGGTCGACGTCAGGAGCCATCGGCTTGCCGCGGGCGTGCACGTTGAGGATCTGCCGGCGCCCGTTGAGGTCAGGCGCGTCGACGCTGATCTGGCGGTCGAAGCGACCGGGGCGCAGCAGCGCCGGGTCGAGGATGTCGGGGCGGTTGGTGGCCGCGATCAGGATGACCCCGCCGCGTACGTCGAAGCCGTCCATCTCGACGAGCAGCTGGTTGAGCGTCTGCTCGCGCTCGTCGTGACCGCCGCCCATGCCGGCGCCGCGGTGGCGGCCGACGGCGTCGATCTCGTCGATGAACACGATGGCGGGAGCGTTCTCCTTGGCCTGCTCGAACAGGTCACGCACACGGGAGGCACCGACGCCGACGAACATCTCGACGAAGTCGGAACCCGAGATCGAGTAGAAGGGGACGCCCGCCTCGCCGGCGACCGCGCGGGCGAGCAAGGTCTTGCCGGTGCCGGGCTGGCCGTAGAGCAGCACGCCCTTGGGGATCTTGGCGCCGACCGCCTGGAACTTGGCCGGCTCCTGGAGGAACTCCTTGATCTCGCCGAGCTCCTCGATGGCCTCCTCGCAGCCCGCGACGTCAGAGAACGTGGTCTTCGGCATGTCCTTGCTGATCAGCTTGGCCTTGGACTTGGCGAACTGCATCACCCGGCCGCCGCCGCCCTGCACCTGGTTCATCAGGAACAGGAACAACCCGAAGATCAAGATGAAGGGGAGCACGGTCGCGATGATCGAGCCGAGGAGGTTCGGCTTGGGGTTCTCCACCTTGTAGTTCTCGATGGTGCCCTTGGTGACCTGCTCCTGGACCTTGTTGACGAGCGACTTCTGCTGGCCGGAGACCCAGATCGCCATGACCTTGTCGCCGTTGTCGAGCGTGGCCAGCATCTGCTGGTTCCCGGCGTCCTTGAACGTGATCGTCTTGACGTCCCCGGACTGGATGTCGGCGACCATCTTCGAGGTCTCGATCTCCTTGTACCCGCCGTTGGGCACGAGGTACTGGAGCGCGAGGAGGACAAGGACCACGGCTACGGGGATCCACAGCCACGGACTACGCAGGATTCGCTTCACGCGCGCAATCCTCTCAGGTGGGCCAACTTGCCCCTAATGGACCTGCAGGCGGGCCTAGGTGTAGACGTGCGGTGCCAAGGTCCCCACGTCCCGCAGATTGCGGTACTTCTCGTTGTAGTCGAGGCCGTAGCCGACCACGAACTCGTTGCCGGGGACGGTAGAGCGTCCCATCCGACGTACCACCCACGGCGCTCAGGTGTACACGTGCG
>NZ_AUEP01000018.1 GCF_000426045.1 Marmoricola sp. URHB0036 | reverse complement strand
CGCCGGGCCGGCGCCTCGAAACTGGTGGGCGATACTGGGTTCGAACCAGTGACCTCTTCGGTGTGAACGAAGCGCGCTACCACTGCGCCAATCGCCCCGGTCGATGCGCGGGAAACCATAGCGCAGGAGCCGGTCGCCTCCGAATCGACACCTGTCTGCCCGGGCCGGGCGAAGGGCTCTGGGCGCTATACCGTGCGCAGCGTCGGGACACACATAACGGCGCGAACCTGACTAGACCAATAGACCCTTGAAATAGACCAGTGGCGTGAGAAACATAGACCACTCAGGGGATTAATCGGACATATCGGAAGAAGGCCTGTCGCCCGCTGGAAACCGTGAGCATCATCTCCCTATCGCGTGGAGGGCGCGAAGGGGTCTCTGGAGGGAGATCCTGACCGGGAACAAGGGGAGTAACGATGAAGCAGACGAAGACCGCACAGGTCGTCACCGAGAGTGTTGAACTCGAGTTCGTGGACCCGCAGGGCGAGGCCACCTCGATCGACGCCGACTTGGTCTTCGACCCGGCCGACCCGTACGCCGTGACCATGGTGTTCCGCACCGGCGTACAGGAAGTCCTCTGGACGTTCGGCCGGGAACTGCTCGTCGAAGGTCTCTTCGAGCCCACCGGTGACGGCGACGTCCACGTGTGGCCGTGCCTGAGCTCCGACGGCAGCGCCGTCGTGATCATCGAGCTGTGCTCCCCCGACGGCGAGCTGCTCGTCCAGGCGAGCTCCCGCAGCGTCACCACCTTCGTACGGTCGATGCTGGACTCGGTTCCGGACGGCCAGGAGAGCTCCTACGTCGACTTCGACGACGAGCTCGCCCAGATCCTCAGCGCCTGAGCGCTCCTCGAGCCGGCTGACCCTCAGGGGTCGATGTCCTCGACCTCCCTGGCCGCCCACAGCTCCATGAGCTGACGGGTGACCGGACCAGGAGCCTCCAGGTCGCGGTCGTTCCAGCGATGTACCGCCTGCACGTCACGGGTGGTGGAGAGCAGGAAGATCTCCTCGGCCGAGTCGAGCACCTCGATCGGCTCGTCGACCTCACGCACGTCGTACCACTCCAGCAGCACGGCCCGCGTCACGCCGGCCAGGCATCCGGACGCCAAGGTCGGGGTCCGCACCTCTCCCCCGACGACATAGCCGACGTTGGAGCCGGTCCCCTCGCACAGGTGGCCGGCCAGGTTGGCGAAGATCGCCTCGGACGCGTCCTGCTTGGCGGCCTCGGCCAGGGCGACGACGTTCTCGGCGTACGACGTCGACTTCACGCCCGCGAGGGCGCCCCGCTCGTTGCGCGGCCAGGGCACCGTCACCACGGCGCTGGTCCTGGGCGCGGCGTTCATCGGGGCCGCGACCACGACCGTCGTCGGCATGGCGTCACCGCGTCCCGACCCGAGGGGTGCGGGGCCACCGGTGTAGGTGATCCGGATCCGGCCGAGGGCCAGGTGTTCCTGGGCGAGTACGTCGGAGACGGCTTCCCGCAGCCCCTCGACGTCCGGCGCCGGCAACCCCAGCGCCGCCGCCGAACGACCGAGCCGCTCGAGATGGCGGGTCAGCGCGAACGGCCGCCCGTCGATGACCTTGACCGCCTCGAACACCCCGTCCCCGACGGTGAGTCCGTGGTCGCTGACGACGATGGCCGGCGACTGCGGATCGGTGAGCAGCTGGCCGTTGACCCAGGCGTGCATGCGCTCGACACTAACCCGCTCGACGGGGACGTCTTGGATGTCCGCCGCGCGGCGGTTGCCCCGAGTTTGTGCCGGTCAGCACTTCGGCTATGGTTTCCTTCGCACCGCAGGGGAACCGGCGGTCGCAAGCGGACGTAGCTCAGTTGGTAGAGCGCAACCTTGCCAAGGTTGAGGTCGCGAGTTCGAGCCTCGTCGTCCGCTCGGAGAGAAGCCGAAGCCTCCGCGGTGGGTTGGCCGAGAGGCGAGGCAACGGACTGCAAATCCGTCAACACGGGTTCGAATCCCGTACCCACCTCTAACTACATAGAGCATCACCCTGGGGCGATTGGCGCAGCGGTAGCGCGCTTCCTTGACACGGAAGAGGTCACTGGTTCAAACCCAGTATCGCCCACCAGAGAAACAGCAGGTCAGAGGCCCTTTCGAGGGCCTCTTTCTATACGCCGTGCGGGAATCGTCTCGCACGTGCCGACGATGATCCGCAAGGGCCCGCCGAGATCCAAACGGAGCCCGGGTTGCCGAGGAGCCGAACATCGGGTCGACGACGAGTCCGGTGGTCTCAGCGCGAACTAAGAAATAAAGGACCTCGGGTCCACCTGGGCTTCACGTCCGCCGCTGCCACCCTTCCGGGGAGTCCTGAAGGGGGTGGATACAGACGGCTTTGAGGTGGCGTTGCCGTAGAACGCGTATCTCCACCTGATGCCATTCGGCTTGAACTTCCAGCCGAACAGTCCCTTGCGCTTGGTTCGTTGAGCGGCGATGTCCGTCCACTCCCCCACGATGACCGCCTGAATCACGACTCGTCGATTCACGTATCCGCGTCCCGCGCGGAAGAGGTGCCCTGCGACCCTCCACTTGTACTTACCGTGAGTGCGCTTGGCGTTCTTGGTGATGGCCGTTCTTGCCCGGGGGTCGACCTTGGTGAAGGTGAACATCTTGGTGGCGTCGGCCACCGTTTCGTTGTCGTAGTTTTCGTCGTATCCCTCGGTGTGGACGGTGACGGTGTACCGGCCAGGGGTGTTGTAAGAACCACACAGCTCAACATCCAGTGCGAGAGATCCCGTTGTCTCGTCGAACCAGTAATCCCCGTCTACCCAATCGCCCTGGGGCCCCGTCACGTCAGCCTCGATCGAGTTGTACGGGTCGGTGCCCCAGTCCCCCGTGATAGTGACGCGGGAATGGCCACAAGCGTTCAGCCGCACACTGACGTTAGGCGCCGAAATGCTCACGCCGGTCACCGCCTCAGCAGGAGCCGCAACTACTGAGAGTCCACCCCCTGCCAAGACAAGAGACGTGAACGCGCCAGCAAGTGTCTTCTTCATCCGAGTTCCCCCTATGACTGCGGGAACGTAAGCCAATTTCGATGAAAGGCCGAATGAAGCGCTCTCGTGTCCTAGTCCAGCGTCCACTGAAGACGGTCTCGGCAATCCGTGGCACCCGATCAGCTAGTGTGAGCTTACGAAGATGACCACGTGCTAGGTCGTCCGGGCAAACGAAAAGAGGCCCTCGTGGAGGGCCTCTTTCGTTGGTGCAGGATCCATCGGGCTTCTACCCCTAGAGCCGTGATCCGTGCTTCCTGGTGGCGCTGCCTCAGCAGGTCGCCGACGCCGACCCCTTGCTGGAGATGGCGCCACAGGTCTTGGAGAAGCTGTTCTTGATCACGCCGCCGAAGAGGAAGACGATCGCGACGATGAGGGCGGCGATGCCGGCGACGAGCAGTCCGTACTCCACGGCGGAGGCACCGTCCTCGGTGTTCCGGCGGCTGCGAGAAAAGCTGCGGAAGATGTCCAACATGGTTCGTGTCCTCGGGGGTCGGGGCGGGATGCCCGGGCTTGCGCTACTCAAAGTGTGGCAAATCCGGACTTACCGGGACAGGTAATCACAAGTCTTACCTTTTGTGCTCTAGACCACTAAAAGCGCTATTTGCGAAGTGCGCCGGAATCGACGGGGCGTTTGCTAGGCGCCGGCGCTGGACGACGCGTCGCCCTCCACGGGGAGCGCGAACCGCAGCGTGAAGCTGAAGGCGCTGCCCAGGCCGGGGACGCTGCTCAGCCCGATCACCCCGCCCATGGAGGTCACCAGCCCCTGGGAGACGACCAGGCCGAGCCCGGATCCCCCGCGGTGGTCACCCACAACCGTCTTCGGCACCTCGTCGACTGCGAGGCAGCGGCGCCGCTCCTGGTCCTCGAGTACGCCGACACCGGAGTCGTGCACTTCGAAGCGGATGCCGACGTGTTCGCCGAAGTGGTGAGCACTGGTGACGCACAGACGCACCCAGCCCGACTGGGTGGAGGAAATCGCCTCGTCGAGCAGGTAGGTGAGCACCGTGGCGATCTTGGCCGGGTCACCGTGCACCAGGTCGGGAACTCCCGGTCCCACGCTGCACTTGAAGAACAACCCCTTGCGCTCGGCCGCGGGTCGCACCAGCGCCGCGACGCCGCCGGCCAGGAGACGTACGTCGAACGCCACCCGCGCGCTGTCCGTCACCACGCCCGAGGCGGTCACCCTCGGGTGGCCCTCGACGGGCGACGGGCACTCCTCGCGGGTGGCGGCCAGAGGCTGCGTCGCGCGATCCTGCGCCCGCGACTCTCCCAGCCCGTCCAGATGGCTCCGCCAGGCGATCAGGCAGACGCCGACGACGCCGGTGAGGAACAGAGCGGGCAGCACCCCGAGGCCCGAGGTCTCGTGGCGCCGGGCCCAGTCCAGTACCGAGTCGACCCAGTCGTAGCGCAGGGCGAGATCGAAGGCCCATGTGCACGCCACTGCGACGGCGAGCAGCTCGCGACGAGCGAGCGATCGCCTGAAGGCGGGACCTCGGCGGGGACCGGGTTCACGGCGTACGGACGGCGCAGCTGCAGGCGCCGTCAGATGCCCTGCGGCCGATCCCCCGTCCATGCGTCAAGCATGCAGCATCATGTCCACATTTGGGCGGTTTGTCCCGATGAGCGACCTGGGCGGGTCGCCCATCGGGACGCCGATCCTCAGGTGAAGATGCTCACGCCGCCGGGACCCACGAGCAGGCCGACGACGATCAGCAGGATGCCGAACAGGATCTGGCCGCGCACGAGCGTCACGATGCCGCCGATGACCAGCACGACGGCGATCAACCACAGGATGAATGCCATTTCTTTGTCCCTCCCAGAACTTCGATGTGCTGACCGTGTACCCCACAAGCCCGTGTCGTGAAACCTCCCGGCACTCCCCGACAGCCCGGCGCCAGGAGCGCACGCAGGTGTCCGTCCCGGATGCCGACGACGATCTCGTCCGGATGCTGAACGCCATAAGTGGATTAATCCGGACGAACCGCGCATGTCACATCAATGGTTCGTGACATCCCTCTTCGGACGTCGTTTGCTGGGGGACAACAGATCTTCGTTGGGGGACGAATGCGAGACATGCGAGCGCAGCCTGCCGGCTGGTATCGGGACACCGAGCGGCCGAACCTGCACCGCTACTGGACCGGTGAGCGCTGGGGCGACCGGGTGGGTGAAGAGCTCGCACTGCTCGATCGTGCGCGCGTGCCCGCGCAGACGCACGAAGAGCACCGGTACGACGAGCGCGCCTGCGGCTGACCTCGCCTAGGTGGCTTCGCGCGCCGTCGGCTGACGCGGCAGCGACCACTGCTCGTGGCTGGCGGTGTGTCGTCCTCCGCCCACCAGTCCTGGTTCGAGACCCTGACGAGCGATGTACTCGTGCTCGGTCATCACCTGGCAGGCGATCGACTCGGCACCGGTGGCAGCGCGGGCTAGGGCTGCCGCCTTGGTGCAGGCATGCGCCAGACCGGTCGCCATGAAGCTCATCTGGACCTCGGCCCAGCCTCGTGGCGAGGTACCGATGATGGGACGGTAGTCGGCCAGCTGCCGCTTCGCCTCGTCGAGATCGATCTCGTTGCGGGTGGCGACCTCGACCACGGCGACGTACATCGTGCGCACTGGCAGCCCCTCTCTGCTGATGGTTGCGCGACCATCGTCAGTCACAGGACCAGTCGGGGCAAAGTATTCGGCGTGCGGACGGCCCGGGTGAACTAGACCAAGTGGGTGGATTGCGTCACCTCACGCGGCCGGTCGCGTTGACCGGGTGTTGGCGGCCACCACTGTGGGTACTGCTCGCCCCGTCAGTCGACGGCAGCGTTGTGCGCCTGCGCCTGCTCCTGCTTGATCTCCCGGAAGTTCCGGTAGCTGTAGACCAGCACCGCAGCCGCCGCCACGCCCGAGAGGATGAGCGTCGCGCCGGGGCCCCAGCCGCCGTAGAGCCACCACTTGTCGTCGATCGGCCACCAGGAGGGCGACGCCGGGTGGAGGCCCCACAGGATGCCGAAGCCGATCAGCCAGATCACTCCGATCACCGACATCACGATGCGCGGCCAGCTCTTGACACTGTCGGCCGCTCCCCGGAGCGCGGCGTCCTTCACCTGGTCGACCCGGCGCTCGGCCCATTCGAACTGGGTCGCGAGTATCACCACGCCGGCGAGGACGATGAGCACCCCGGGACCGGGCAACGGCATCAGGACGATGCCCACGGCGACCACGAGGAACCCCAGTGCTCCGACCAGGTACCGCTTGACGGTGCTCTTCACGCCGTCAGCCTACGAGTGCGTGCACAACAGGTCACGGCTCGTCGTCGCTCGCGTCCTCGTTGTGGGTCCCGGGTCGGGGCGCCCACGGCAGCTCCTTGGCCGGGCGTACGACGATCAGCTGGTCGCCCCGGGCCAGCAACGTGACCGTCGGGTCGAAGTAGCGGTAGACCTTCTCGTCGCGGACCACCGCGATCACCTGGTCGGGCAGCGACTGCGGTGCCTTGCCCACCTCGCTCACCATCAGGTCGCGCTCGGCGACCTCGAGCCCCTCGCCGTGGGTGAGCAGGTCCTCCATCACCGAGCCGAGGTTGGGTGAGAACGACGCGAGCCCGAGCAGTCGACCGACGGCGTCGGAGGAGGTGATCACCGAGTCGGCGCCACTCTGGCGCACGAGCGGCACGTTGTCCTGCTCGCGCACGGCCGCGACGATGTAGGTGTCCGGGTTCAGCTGGCGTACGGTCAGCGTCGCCAGCACCGTCGTGTCGTCGCGGGCAGTCGTGATGATGACCTGCTGGGCCCGATCGACGCCGGCGCGACGGAGCACCTCCCGGCGCGTCGCGTCGCCGGTGACCACGGCCAGTCCGTCGGCGTGGGCCTCCTCCTGGGCGACCGTCCCGGGGTCGACGACGACCACGGAGTCGCGGGAGAGCCCGTTGCTCACGAGGGTGTCGACGGCGCTGCGGCCTTTCGTGCCGTAGCCGATGACGACGACGTGCTTGTCCATGTTCTTCCTCCAGCGGGCCGCGCGGAACAGCTCTCGCCCCTGCGAGGCGAGCACTTCGAGCGTCGTACCGATCAACAGCACCAGGAACGCGATGCGCAACGGCGTGATGATGAACGCGTTGACCAGACGGGCGCCGTCCGAGATCGGGGCGATGTCGCCGTAGCCGGTGGTGCTCAGGGTGACCGTCGTGTAGTAGATCGAGTCGACCAGGCTGACCTCGTGGGTCGGGTCGGTCTGGTCGGTGTAGCCGTCGCGGTCGACGTACACCAGCAGCACGGTGAAGACCAGGATGCCGATGGCCATCAGCAGACGGATCGCCAGCCGCCACCACGGAGACCGGGTGGGCGCCGGGAGCTTCAGCAGGCCGGAGTACCCCGGCTCGGTCTGGTCGTCTGCCACGGGAACTCAGTCGACCACGGCGCCGTAGATGACGACCTGCTGCTTGGGCTTGCCGTTGTCCTCGCCCGAGGTCTCCACGGACACGAAACGGAAGTCGTCGCCCTTGCGGGGGACCTGAGAGCTGGGGGCGCGCCGCAGCGTGCCGCAGAGCTGGCCCGACGAGTCGACGCCCTCCTGGTCCTTGATGGCGTCCCCCTTCAGGCAGAGCTTCTCGGTGCCGCTGTCGAAGCTGACCACCTCGGCCGTGGTGCGTTGCGGGGTCCCGGGTCCGGTGACGGTGCCGGCGAGGTATCCGGCGACGAGGCAGAGGGCGCCACCGGCCAGGAAGACGGGGGTCGGCAGGGTCACGTTTCCCACGGGTGAAGCATGGCACGCGGGTTCGGCCGGTCCGGGCAGCGACCCTCAGGTGCGCGGACGGCGCAGGGGCACCACGGGAGCGATCCGCGACGGTCGCCTGGTGAGCACGGAGTCGACGGTCACCGGACCGTCGTACCAGCGCCGGAGGACGACCCACTCCCCCGGCTCCGGGACCCGCGAGCGGTCGCGGGCGATCTCGGCCAGCATGCGGGCGCCGTACGACGCACGCACCGGCCCGACGTCCGTCAGGACGACGAGGACCCCGATGTCACGAGCAAGCACGCAGCCGACGGCTTCCTCGCCCCGAGGAGCGGGTACCGCGGTCAAGGAACGGCCTCCATGACAGGAATGTACGTCGCGCCCTGCTGCCTCGCACCGCAATATCGCTGGTGGTCACGCGGCTCAGGCTCCCGGTTGCTTCCCCTTCGCGTCACCCGGCGGCGAGTCGCCGGCCGGATCACTGCCCGGATCGCTCCGCGGATCACTGGACTCGGCGGAGCGTCCCTCCTCCGGGGCTGCCGAGGCGGCGCGCTCCAGCGACGAGCGCCAGGGCAGCACGTTCTCCAGCTTGAGCCGCCTGAGCCGCTCGAGACGGGCCGAGGTGAGCTCCTTCTGCGGCCAGAGCTGGTCGAAGGCGGCGTTGAGGGCAGCACCGATGAGCACGGCGATGGAGAGCAGGTAGAGCCAGAGCAGCACGGCGATCGGCGCTGCGAGGGGCCCGTAGATGGAGGTCGAACCCTTCGCCGTACCGACGAGGACCAGACGGAGCAGCGCCGAGCCGAACACCCAGCAGAACATGGTGAACACCGCGCCGGGCAGGTTGTAGCGCCAGCGTGTCCGGACCGGTACCGAGACGTGGTAGAGCGTGGCGAGGAAGAGGATGCCGAGCAGCAGCACCGTCGGCCAGTAGAGCTGGTTGAGGACCTCGAAGCGCTCCGGGATCCACTTCCTGATCAGGGTCGGGCCGGCGACCACCAACGGGATGCTGACGACTCCGGTGATCATGCCGAGCACGTAGAGGAGGAAGGACAGGGCCCGGGTCTGGATGATCCCGCGGTGCCCACCAAGGCCGTACATGATCGTGATGGTGTCGACGAAGACGTTCAGGGCTCGCGAGCCGGACCACAGCGCCAGGATGAAGCCGATCGAGACGACGTCGTAGCGGCCGCCACCGTTGAGCACCTGGTTGAGGGTGGGCTTGATGATGCTGTTGACGGTCTGGGGGGTCAGTGCCTGTCCGGCGATGTCGAGGACGGTGTTGCGCACCTCGCCGACCTGGGTGTCGCTGAACTGGGCGAAGATGTAGCCGATCGAGCCGGCCAGGGCGAAGATCAGCGGCGGCAACGAGAGCACCGCGAAGAAGGCCGCCTCGGCCGCGAGCCCGGTGACCCGGTTGCGCATGCAGGTGCCGACGGTGGACACGATCAGTCGCCACAGGTTGTCGCGAACCACCTCCCACGAAAGCGTCCGCGCCCCGGGCCGCGAACTGCTTCCGGCTGCCATGAGAACTACGGTAAGGCCATGACGATCGACAACCGGGTAGCCCGCAACCAGGCTCCCCCGCTCGTTGGGCACAACACCGTCACCTCGGACGCCGCACTGGTCGAGGCGATCGAGCGGCACGGGTCGGCCGGCACCCTGTCGTCACTGCTGGCGCTGGGCGACGAGGCAGGCTCGGCCGAGGCACGTGAGCAGGGCATGCTCGCCAACGAGTACCACCCGGAGCTGACCCCGTTCGACCGCTACGGCAACCGCATCGACGAGGTGCGGTTCCATCCCTCGTGGCACTGGTTGCTGGAGCGCGCGGTGGGTCACGGGCTGCAGGCGGCGCCGTGGGAGTCCGACGACCCGCACGCGCACGTACGCCGGGCGGCCGGGTTCTTCGCGTGGCAGACCGAGCCCGGCCACGGTTGCCCCATCTCGATGACGTACGCCGCGATCCCCGCCCTCCGGGTCGACGACGCGATCGCGAAGGAGTGGACGCCGAAGCTGGCGGCTCGGTCCTACGACCCCGGGCTGCGACCGCTCTCGCAGAAGACGGGTGCCCTCGCCGGCATGGGCATGACCGAGAAGCAGGGCGGGTCCGACGTACGCGCCAACGAGACCGAGGCGCGGCCCACGTCGGTGGACGGCGAGTACACCCTGCACGGCCACAAGTGGTTCACCTCGGCGCCGATGAACGACGTGTTCCTGGTGCTCGCGCAGGCACCCGGCGGTCTCTCCTGCTTCCTGGTGCCGAGGGTGCTGCCGTCCGGCGAGCGCAACCGGCTCGACGTCGTACGACTGAAGGACAAGCTGGGCAACCGCTCCAACGCCTCCTCCGAGCTGGAGTTCCACGGCACCTGGGCGCAGCGGCTCGGCGACGAGGGTCGCGGCGTACGCACGATCATCGAGATGGTCGCGGCGACCCGACTCGACTGCGTGCTGGGCTCCTCGTCGCTGATGCGGTCCGCGCTGGCGGAGGCGTCGTGGCACGTGGCGCACCGCTCGGCGTTCGGGGGGGTGCTGGCCGACAAGCCGCTCATGCAGAACGTGATCGCCGACCTGGCCGTGGAGTCCGAGGCGGCCACGGCGCTGGCGATGCGGCTGGCCTCGGCCGTGGACAACCGGTCGGACCCGCACGAGGCGGCGCTGCGCCGGATCGCGTTGCCGCTGGCGAAGTTCTGGGTCTGCAAGCGCACCCCGATGATGGTGGCCGAGGCGCTGGAGTGCCTGGGCGGCAACGGGTACGTCGAGGAGTCCGGCATGCCCCTGCTGTTCCGGGAGTCGCCGCTGAACTCGATCTGGGAGGGATCCGGCAACGTCAACGCCCTCGACGTACTGCGCGCGCTCGGCCGCGAGCCGGAGGTGCTGGAGGCCTGGCTCACCGAGGTCGGCCTGGCCCAGGGTGAGGACCCGCGTCTCGACCGCGCGATCGAGGGCGTGCTCTCGATGCTGGCGGACACCACCACCCTCGAGGTCTCCGCCCGTCGGCTCGCCGGACAGATGGCGGCGTGCCTGCAGGCCTCGCTGCTGGTGCGGTTCGCTCCCCCCGCGATCTCCGACGCCTTCTGCGCCACCCGGCTCGGCGGCGACTACAACGGCACCCTCGGGACGCTGCCGGTGGGGACGGACCTGCCGTCGATCGTGGAGCGGACCACGCCGGTCGTCTGAACGAAACGGACAGGGCTGGCAGGCAGTCCTGGAGGTGGGCGGGGGAAGTTTCGGCGTACCGGCGGCAGTTTCCCCGGGCGCCCGGGGAAACCGACCTCACCCACCCAGAGCAGCCGAGACGACCTCCCGGGCCTCGTCCTGCACCTGATGGAGGTGGTCGACGCCCTGGAAGGACTCGGCGTAGATCTTGTAGACGTCCTCGGTACCGGAGGGCCGGGCGGCGAACCAGGCCGAGTCGGTGGTGACCTTGAGGCCGCCGATCCTGGCGCCGTTGCCGGGGGCCTCGGTGAGCTTGGCCGTGATCGGCTCGCCCGCCAGCTCGGTGGCGGTCACGTCGTCGGGTGACAGCGCGGCCAGCTTGGCCTTCTGCTCCCGGTCGGCGGCAGCGTCTATGCGGGCGTACGCCGGATCGCCGTGCCGGGCCACCAGGTCGGCGTAGTGCTCGCTCGGGGTCTTCTCCGTCGCGGCCAGGATCTCGGAGGCCAGCAGCGCGAGGATGATGCCGTCCTTGTCGGTGGTCCACGTGCCGCCGTCGCGGCGCAGGAACGACGCTCCCGCGGACTCCTCGCCGCCGAAGCCGAACGAACCGTCGATCAGGCCGGGCACGAACCACTTGAAGCCGACCGGCACCTCCACCATCGGCTTGTCGAGAGAGGCCGCGACCCGGTCGATCATCGATGACGAGACCAGCGTCTTGCCGATCTGCGCCCCTGAGGGCCAGTCGGGACGCGCACCGCCGAACAGGTAGCCGATGGCCACGGCCAGGAAGTGGTTGGGGTTCATCAGTCCGGCGTCCGGCGTGACGATGCCGTGCCGGTCCGAGTCGGCGTCGTTGCCGGTCGCGATGTCGTAGTCGTCCTTGCGGCCGATCAGCGACGCCATCGCCGACGGGGAGGAGCAGTCCATCCGGATCTTGCCGTCCCAGTCGAGTGTCATGAACCGCCACGTCGGGTCGACGAGCGGGTTGACCACGGTCAGGTCGAGACCGAGCCGTTCGGCGATCTCGCCCCAGTAGGCGACGCTCGCCCCACCGAGCGGGTCGGCTCCGATGTGTACGCCGGCCGAGCGGATCTTGTCGATGTCGAGCACCGACGACAGGTCGTCGACATAGGTCCCCATGAAGTCGTACGACGAGGCCGCCGCTCGGGCCCGGGCGAACGGGATCCGCTTCACCTCGGAGAGCCCGCCGGTGATCAGCTCGTTGGCTCGCTTCGCGATCACGCTCGTCGCGTCGGTGTCGGCCGGGCCGCCGTGGGGCGGGTTGTACTTGAAGCCGCCGTCGGTGGGTGGGTTGTGCGACGGCGTGACCACGATGCCGTCGGCCAGCCCCGAGCCGGAGCCGAGGTCCTTGCCACGGTTGGCGCGGATGATCGCGTGCGACACGGCGGGGGTCGGGGTGTAGCCGTCGCGGTCGTCGACGAGCACCGTCACGTCGTTGGCGGCCAGCACCTCGAGGGCCGACGACCAGGCCGGCTCGGAGAGGCCATGGGTGTCGCGGCCGATGAACAGGGGTCCGTCGTACCCCTGGTCACGGCGGTAGTCGCAGATCGCCTGTGTCGTCGCCAGGATGTGCGTCTCGTTGAAGGACGTCTTCAGCGACGTACCCCGATGCCCACTGGTGCCGAACGCGACCTGCTGGTCGACGTCGTCGGGATCGGGCTGTCCGGTGTAGTAGGCCGTGACCAGGTGGGGGATGTCGACGAGGTCAGAGGGCTGGGCCGGCTGACCGGCTCGGGAGTCGTTCAAGGCTTGGGAACCTCCTGCCCCTTCGCGAGCACGGTCAGTCCCTCCTCGACGACGAAGCCGCGCTCGAGGTCGTCCTCGGGCGAGACGCCGATCTCGGCGCCGGGCGGGATCACCACGTTCTTGTCGATGATCGCGTTGCGCACCACGGCACCGGCTCCGACCGTCACCCCGGGAAGCAGTACCGAGCCCGAGACCTCGGCACCCTCGTCGACGTAGCAGGCCGGCGACAGCACCGAGGTGTTCACCGTGCCGCCGGTCACCACCACGCCGGGCGACAGGATCGAGTTGAAGGTCGTCAGCGGCTGGCCGGCGTGTCCCTCGACCAGCTTGGCCGGCGGCTGCGGACCGTAGCTGGTGTAGATGGGCCAGTTCTTGTTGTAGAGGTTGAACACGGGCAGTGGCGCGACCAGGTCCATGTGGGCGGCGTAGTAGGAGCTCATCGTCCCCACGTCGCGCCAGTAGCCACGGTCGCGCTCGTTGGACCCGGGGACCTCGTTGTCCTTGTAGTCGTAGACGGCCGACTCGGTGCGGTCGACGAACCACGGCACGATGTCACCGCCCATGTCGTGCTTCGAGCGCTCCGCCTGGGCGTCGCGGGTCACCGCGTCGGTCAGTGCGTCCGCATCGAAGACGTAATTGCCCATCGAGGCGAGCACCTCGTCCGGCGAGTCCGGGAGGCCGACGGGGTCCTTCGGCTTCTCCAGGAAGGCGCGGATGCGGTCCGGTGACGTCGGGTCGACGTCGATCACGCCGAACTGGTCGGCGAGGTCGATCGGCTGGCGGATGGCCGCGACCGTGCAGCCAGCGCCGGACTCGACGTGCTGGTCGACCATGTGCGAGAAGTCCATCCGGTACACGTGGTCGGCACCCACGACGACGACGATGTCGGGTCGCTCGTCGGAGAGCAGGTTGAGCGACTGGAAGATCGCGTCGGCGCTGCCGAGATACCAGCGCTTGCCGACGCGCTGCTGAGCCGGCACCGGCGTCACGTAGTTGCCGAGCAGCGTCGACATCCGCCACGTGGTCGTGACGTGGCGGTCGAGGCTGTGCGACTTGTACTGCGTGAGCACGACGACCTTGAGGTAGCCCGAGTTCACGACGTTGGACAGGGCGAAGTCGATCAGCCGGTAGATGCCGCCGAACGGCACCGCTGGTTTCGCCCGGTCGGCGGTGAGCGGCATCAACCGCTTGCCCTCACCACCCGCGAGCACGATCGCCAGGACGTTCTTCCGGTTCGTTTGGCGGCTCATGCAACGAACGTAGTGGTGACGGCCACCACAATGCGAGGGGCTGGGCCTATGTTGGCCTGCATGCGGATTGACGTGCTGTCGAAGGAGTACCCACCCGAGATCTACGGAGGCGCCGGCGTCCACGTCGCCGAGCTCGTCCGTGCCCTTCGCTCGGTCGACGGCGTCGACACGCGCGTGCACTGCTTCGGGTCCGAACGGGCCGAGGAGGGCACCACCGGGTACGCCGACCCGCAGGAGCTCGTCGACGCCAACGCGGCGGTGCGAACCCTGGGCGTCGACCTCGAGATGGTCGGCGGCTGTGCCGGTACCGACTTGGTCCACTCGCACACCTGGTACGCGAACATGGCCGGTCACCTCGCCAAGCTCCTCCACGGTGTCCCCCACGTCGTGACGGCCCACAGCCTCGAGCCGATGCGCCCGTGGAAGGCCGAGCAGCTGGGTGGCGGGTACGCCGTCTCGAGCTGGGTCGAGCGCACGGCGTACGACGCAGCCGACGCGGTGATCGCGGTCAGTGCTGCCATGCGTGACGACGTGCTGCGCAGCTATCCCGCCGTCGACCCGGCACGCGTGCACGTGGTGCACAACGGCATCGACACCGACGACTGGAAGCCGGTGGCCAACCCGCAGCGGGTCCGCGAGCTGGGGCTCGACCCGGACCGCCCCAGTGTCATCTTCGTCGGCCGCATCACCCGCCAGAAGGGCCTGCCGCTCTTCCTGAGGGCCGCGGCACAGCTGCCACCCGAGGTGCAGCTGGTGCTGTGCGCGGGCGCACCGGACACCAGGGAGATCGAGGCCGAGGTCCGGGCCCTGGTCGACGGGCTGGCCGCCGAGCGGGACGGCGTCGTCTGGATCGCGGAGATGCTGCCGCGGCACGACGTGGTCGCGCTGCTCACCGCGGCGACGGTGTTCGCCTGCCCGTCCATCTACGAGCCGCTGGGGATCGTCAACCTCGAGGCGATGGCCTGCGAGACGGCTGTCGTGGCCACCGCGACCGGAGGCATCCCCGAGGTCGTCGTACACGGGGAGACCGGCTGGCTGGTGCCCATCGACCAGGCCGCCGACGGGACCGGTACGCCGATCGAGCCGGAGCGCTACGTCGCCGATCTGGCGGCCGCCCTGGTGGACGCCGTCAGCGACCCCGATCGGGCGCGCGAGCGTGGACTGGCCGGGCGGCGTCGGGCCCAGGAGTCCTTCAGCTGGCCGGCGATCGCCGAGCAGACGATGGACGTCTACCGGTCACTGCTCGAGAGCTAGCTCCTCGAGCACGCTGCGGAAAATGCGGTAGCGACGCTCCCCCACGCGCTCGGCCCACGACTCCTCGATCTCGAGCATCCGCTTCGTGACGGCGGCAACGGTGCGGTTGCCCTTCGGCGTACGACGCACCCGGCGGACGCGCCGGTCGGAGGGCTCAGGCTCGGTCCGCAGATGACCGGAGCCCACCAGGCTGGTCACGAACTGGCCGCAGCCCTGCTTGCTCATCCCGACCCGTTCACCCAGCTCGGTGACGCTGATGCCCTCGGGCGGAACGGCCGACATCACCCGGAAGTGCGACTGGCGCAGGCCCTTCCAGTCCTCGGCCGCGAAGACCTGGCGCACCTCGCGGAAGAGCAGGCCCATCAGCAGCGTTGCGTGCAGCTCCTCGCTGGGGAATACCCGCTTGACCGAACTCATAAAGCAAGTTTACCTTCTTCGGAGTGGTAAACCCACTTTCCCACCAGGAGTTCTCATGCATGACCGCAGCGCTCTCGGCCCGGCCGACGTCTCTGACGAGCAGCTCGGCGAGATGGTGGCCAAACTGTTCGACACCGACCCGGCGGAGACGAGGGTCCTCGAGTCCGTCGCGCAGGAGTTCCCCTACGACCTGCCGGCCATCACCACCGCGGGCCGCTACTGGGTCAGCGGCACCGCCGAGGTCGGCGGCGACCCGAAGCCGTTCCGGATGTTCGTCAAGCACGTCCAGAGCTGGGCACGGCACCCGTTCTTCGCGATGGTGCCGCCCGAGCAGCGCGAGTGGGCTGCCGCGACCGTCCCCTGGCGGACCGAGGCACTGGCCTACCGCTCCGACCTCGGGGACCGCCTGCCGCAAGGACTCACCATGGTCCGGGCGCTCGGTGTCTTCGACCTAGACGAAGAGTCCAACGCCGTCTGGCTGGAGGAGATCCCGCTCGTCGCTCGCGAGTGGGACATGGGCCGCTACTCGCAGGCGGCCAGGCTGCTCGGCCGGCACGCCACCAGCGCGCGCGTGATGGAGCTGCTCGACAGTGTCGGGCACACGATGACGATCCAGACCTACTACGACGGACGTCTGTCGATGGCCGTGCTGCCCGTCCTCCGTGATGACAGCGTGTGGCGGCACCCGCTCGTGGCCGCAGCCTTCGACGACGGCCTCCGGGCTCGGCTCCTGGAGGCGGCGGACCGCTCGGCGGAGTACGCCGAGGAGCTGAGCAGCAGGCCGATCGTGGCGGCGCACGGTGATGCGTGCCCGAACAACCTGCTGGCACGTGCGGACTCCGACGACTTCGTGCTGATCGACTACGGGTTCTGGGGACCAGGCCCCATCGGGTACGACCTATCCCAGCTGCTCGTCGGCGACGTGCAGATCGGGCGTCGCAGCAGCGCCGACCTGGCCCAGGTCGAGGACGCGATCTTCGCCGGGTACATGGCCGGACTCCGCGACGAGGAGTGCTGGATCCCCGACGACGTCGTACGCCGCTCGCACGCACTGCAGCTGCTGATCTTCACCGGCCTGTCGGCGCTGCCCTTCGACCTGCTGGACGCCGAGCCGACGCCCGAGCTGCACCAGGTCGCCGCCCACAGGGCCGCCATCGCGCGGTTCAGTCTCGACCTGGTCGACGCGACCGCGTGACCTAGGCCTTGATCCCCTCGACCTCGTCCACCCCGGGGACCACGTTGGACCGGTCCCCTTCGGAGTGGTCAGTGTCCAGCATGGTGGTCTCGTCGAACGGGTCCGCGCCGGCCAGGACCCGGTCCACCTGCTCGCGGTTGATCGTCTGGGTCCAGTGCCCCACCAGGACCGTGGCGACCGAGTTGCCCGCGAAGTTGGTCAGCGCCCGCGCCTCGGACATGAAGCGGTCGATGCCGACGATGAAGCCGACCCCGTCGAGCAGGTCGGGCCGGTGCGACGCGAGACCACCGGCCAGGGTCGCCAGGCCGGCGCCAGTGACGCCGGCGGCACCCTTCGACGCGATGATCATGAACAGCAGCAGCGAGATCTGCTCACCCAGCGAGAGCGGGTCGCCGAGCGCGTCGGCGATGAAGATCGAGGCCATCGTCAGGTAGATCGCGGTGCCGTCGAGGTTGAAGGAGTAGCCGGTCGGCACCACGACGCCCACGGTTGCGCGGTCGACGCCGAGGTGGTCCATCTTGGCGATCAGCCTCGGCAACGCCGACTCCGAGGAGGAGGTCGAGAGGATCAGCAGGAACTCGCGAGCGAGGTACTTCAGCAGGCTGAAGATGTTCAGTCCGGTCGTCACCTTGAGGATCGCGCCCAGCACGACGAAGACGAAGAGGAAGCAGGTCAGGTAGAACGCGAACATCAGCACGGCCAGGCTCTTCAACGCCTCCCAGCCGGTCTGGCCGACCACCGCCGCGATCGCGCCGAAGGCGCCGACCGGGGCCACCCACATGATCATCGCGAGGACCCGGAAGACGAGTCGCTGCAGGTGGCCGATGCCCACCAGGATGGGCTCGCCGGTGCGACCCATGGCCTGCAGCGCGAACCCGACCAGCAGTGCCACGAGCAGCGTCTGGAGCACCTCCCCCGACGTCAACGACGAGAACAGCGAGTCCGGCACGATGCCGACGATGAAGTCGGTGGTCGAGCCAGCCCCGTCGGCCTGCTTGGCGCCCTCGCCGGCGATGTCGCGGGACAGGTTGAGTCCCTCGCCCGGGTCGATCAGGTTGCCGACCACGAGCCCGATCGCGAGGGCCACCGTGGACATCGCGATGAAGTAGCCGAGGGCCAAGCCGCCGACCTTGCCGACGCTGGCCGCGCTGCGCACGGACCCCACGCCGAGCACGAGCGTGCAGAAGATGACCGGTTGGATCATCATCCGGATCAGCGCCACGAAGGTCTCACCGATCCAGGCCAGCCCGGTCGCGAACTCCGGGGCCAGCAGACCCACGGCGACACCGAGGACCATGGCGACGACAACGGCGATGTAGAGATAGTGGGTGCGGTCACGACGCGGTGCCGTCTTCGGGCTGCCGGGGTGGATCGAGCTCATCAGTCCTCCAGGTCGGTGTCCGGGCTGGTCCGGACATCGCCATCGTGGTGAAGTGTGTGACCGGCGTCACCCTTGTGTTCGTTGAGTTCACGACCGGTACGGAAGGCGGGCGATGCGGACGCTGCTGAGGCGGGGCAGGCACGGGGAGGGCACGGTCGCCCGGCAGTTCCTCGTGCTCCAGGTGCTGGTCGTGGTGGTGCTGGTCGGCTCCGCCCTGGCCCTGGCCACCCTCGATGCCCGCCGGGACACCCGTGACCGCGCCCGGGAGCAGGCGATCGCGGTGGCGCGGAGCATCGCCGACTCCCCCGCCGTACGGGACGCACTGCACACCGCCGACCCCAGCACCACCCTCCAGCCGTACGCCGAGGCGGTCCGCGCCGACGCCGACGTCGACTTCGTGGTGGTGATGGCCCCCGACCGCACCCGCTACACCCATCCCGACCCGGCCCGCATCGGCGGGCGCTTCGTGGGCGACCTCGGCGGCGCCCTGCAGGGCAAGGTGTTCACCCAGGAGTACGCCGGCACGCTCGGTCCGTCGATCCGCTCGGTGGTGCCGGTCCTGGACGGCGGCAAGGTGGTCGCCCTGGTGTCGGTCGGGATCACCCTCGACCGCATCGACGCCCAGCTGCGCAGCGAGCTGCCCGCGATCGTCCTCGCTGCGCTGGGCGCCCTGGCGGTCGGACTCCTGGGCGCCTGGCTGATCAGCAGGAGGCTGCGCCGCCAGACCCACGGCATGGGTGAGCGCGAGATCACCCGGATGTACGAGTACTACCGTGCCGTGCTCGAGGCGGTCCGCGAGGGTCTGGTGCTGATCGACGGCGACGGCAGCGTGCAGCTGGTCAACGAGGAGGCCCGGCGCCTGCTCGACCTGCCCGAGGACGTCATCGGCAGGTCCCTCGTGGACCTCGGACTGCCGCCCGGCCTGGTCGAGGCGATCGAGAGCGACCTCTCGGAGTCGGACACCCTCTACGTGCTCGACGAGCAGGTCCTGGTGATCAGCTCGGCTCCGGCCTACTGGGGCGGACAGGACGTCGGCGCCGTGGTGACGCTCCGCGACCGCACCGAGCTCCAGCACGTCACCGGCGAGCTCGACCTGGTGCGGGGCCTGACGGAGTCGCTGCGCGCCCAGAACCACGAGTCCGCCAACCGGCTGCACACGGTCGTGTCCCTGATCGAGATGGGCCGGCCGGAGACCGCCGTCGAGCTGGCCACCGAGGACCTCCGCATCGCCCAGGACCTCGCCGACCGCGTCGTCCGGGCGGTGCACGACCCCGTGCTGGCGGCCCTGCTCCTCGGCAAGACCTCCCAGGCTGCGGAGCGCGGGATCGAGCTGACCGTCGGCGGTGACGTGGGCTCCGAGGCGCTGCCGGTCGCGGCTCGGGACCTCGTCACGGTGGTCGGGAACCTCGTCGACAACGCCTTCGACGCCGTGACCGAGAGTTCCGAGCGCAAGGTGAGCGTCTCCATCGTCGAGGACGAGGACCGCGTGGTGGTCGTGGTCGGCGACAGCGGGCCCGGCGTACCCCCGGAGGACGCGGAGCGCGTGCTCGAACGAGGGTGGTCGAGCAAGGCGACCTCCGGACGCGGGCTGGGGCTGGCGCTCGTGGGCCAGGTGGCCCGTCGCCACGGCGGCACAGTCTCGGTGGGCACCTCCGCTCTCGGCGGCGCCGAGTTCACCGTCAGCCTCGGCGGTGACCGATGAGCGTGCGCGTGCTCGTCGTGGAGGACGAGGCGCTGGCGGCCGAGGCCCACGCCGAGTACACCCGCCGGCTGGACGGCTTCGAGGTCGTCGGGATCGCTCGCTCGGCGGGTGAGGCGGTGCGCCACCTGACGGCGCACCAGGACGTCGACCTGATCCTGCTCGACATGCACCTGCCCGACGGTCACGGGCTGGGCCTGCTGCAGCGACTGCGCGCCGCCGGGCACCTGTGCGACGTGATCGCAGTGACCTCGGCCCGCGACGCCGAGGTGGTCCGCCGCGCGGTCACCCAGGGCGTGGTGCTGTACCTGCTCAAGCCGTTCTCGTTCGCGACCTTCCGGGCCAAGCTCGAGCAGTACGCCGACTACCGCGCGCAGCTCGCCGGGGCCGCGGACGACGTCGTCCAGGACGAGGTCGACCAGCTGTTCGGCGCGCTGCGCAACCGGTCGGGCCAGGTCGACCTGCCGAAGGGCATGAGCCCGGATTCGTTGCGCCAGGTCACGGACGTCATCCGTGACGCGGCCGAGGGTCTGTCCGCGAGCGAGGTGGCCGACGCGGTGGGTGTCTCCCGGGTGACCGCCCGCCGCTACCTCGAGCACCTCGCAGACCAGGGACTCGTGCTGCGCCACCAACGGCACGGCGGCAGCGGGCGGCCAGAGGTCAACTACCTCTGGAGACGGTGAGCTCGCTCAGGTGAGCTCGAGACCCGGGTAGAGCGGGTTCTTGTCGAGCATCTCCTGCGCCCGCGCCTGGACGCGGTCCGCGACCCCGTCGGCCAGGCGGTAGGTCGCCTTCGACGGGGCCCCTGCCTTGTTGGTGCCGGGCGTGGTGTGGGAGAGCACCTCGTGGACGAGGTCGGCCACGGTGTCGAACTCGTCGTGGCCGAAGCCGCGCGTGGTGAGCGCCGGCGTGCCGAAGCGGATGCCGGAGGTGTACCAGGCGCCGTTGGGGTCCTGCGGCACCGAGTTGCGGTTGGTGACGACACCGGAGTCGAGCAGCGCCGACTCGGCCTGCCGGCCGGTCAGGCCGTACGACGACACGTCGAGCAGCACGATGTGGTTGTCGGTGCCACCGGTGACCAGCTTCGCGCCCCGCGAGTTGAACCCCTCGGCCAGCGACTTGGCGTTGTCGGCGATGTTCTGGGCGTAGGTCTGGAACGCCGGTTGCCGCGCCTCGGCCAGTGCGACCGCCTTGGCGGCCATCACGTGCGACAGCGGACCGCCGAGCACCATCGGGCAGCCACGGTCGACATCGGCGGCGAACTCCTCCTGGGCGAGCACGAGACCGCCCCGCGGGCCGCGCAGCGACTTGTGTGTGGTCGTGGTGGTGACGTGGGCGTACGGCACCGGGTTCTCCTCGCCGGTGAACACCTTGCCCGCGACGAGACCGGCGAAGTGCGCCATGTCGACCATCAGCACGGCGCCGACCTCGTCGGCGATCTCGCGCATCTTGGCGAAGTTCACGCGGCGGGGGTACGCCGAGTAGCCGGCCACCAGCACCAAGGGCTTGAACTCTCGGGCCTTGGCCGCGACGGCGTCGTAGTCGAGCAGGCCGGTCTCGGGGTCGGTGCCGTACTGCTGCTGGTGGAACATCTTGCCGCTGATGTTGGGCCGGAACCCGTGGGTCAGGTGGCCGCCGGCGTCGAGCGCCATGCCGAGCAGCCGCTGGTTGCCGAACTCGTGGCGCAGCTCCTCCCAGTCGGTCTCGGAGAGCTCGTTGACGTTCTTGGCGCCGAGTCGCTCGAGCGCCGGCGTCTCCACACGGTTGGCGAGGATCGACCAGAAGGCGACGAGGTTGGCGTCGATGCCGGAGTGCGGCTGGGCATAGGCGTACGGCGCCCCGAACAGCTCGCGGGCGTGCTCGGCGGCGAGGGCCTCCACGGTGTCGACGTTCTGGCAGGCCGCGTAGAAACGGTGGCCGACGGTGCCCTCGGCGTACTTGTCGCTGAACCAGGTGCCCATGGTGAGCAGCACCGCCGGCGACGCGTAGTTCTCCGAGGCGATCAGCTTCAGCGACGACCGCTGGTCGGCCAGCTCCTTGCGTGTGGCCTCTGCCACACGGGGCTCCACCGAGGCGATCACCTCGAGTGCGGCGTCGTACGCCGCCGACGCAGTCTTGGCCAGCGCCCCCGGGTCTCCCGTCACGCCTGAAACTGCCGATCCTGGGCTCGTCGCGTCCGTCATGCGCTCAGACTAGGGGACCACCTGTCGGCCCCGTCCAGCCCCGATTTGGCGATCCACATTTTGGACAGCCGTCTCACGACATGAGATTGACGTTTGTGGAACGGGCGTCCGGAAGATGAGACTCGTCGCATGATCGCTGCCGATACGACCACCTGGCTCGTGGCCCGCCGCCACGTGGACCTCGGTCGTACCCGCAGCATGATGTGTCATCGCCGGTTCTGAACCTCCCGCTCACAACCGCCCTGGCCGCCGCAGCGTCGCAGACAACGCCGTCCGCCTGACGCCCGCCGGCTCCCCGAACACGACACACCAGGGACTCTGACTGATGACCAGCACCCGCCCGGCCCCGACCGAGGGACGAATCGGCCGTTCCGGACGAGCCCGCCCCAAGCGCGGCGAAGGCCAGTGGGCACTCGGCTACACCGAGCCGCTGAACAAGAACGAGCAGTCCAAGAAGGACGACAACCCGCTCAACGTCCGCGCGCGCATCCTGAACATCTACTCCAAGCGCGGCTTCGCCTCGATCGATCCGGCCGACCTGCGTGGCCGCTTCCGCTGGATGGGTCTCTACACACAGCGCGCTCCCGGCTTCGACGGCGGCAAGACGGCGATGCTCGAGGAGGAGGAGCTCGACGACGAGTTCTTCATGCTCCGGGTGCGTAGCGACGGCGAGCTGCTCGATGCGGCCAAGCTCCGGGCCCTGGGCAGCATCGGCACCGACTTCGCACGCGGCACCGCCGACATCACCGACCGCCAGAACATCCAGTTCCACTGGATCGAGATCGAGAACGTCCCGGAGATCTGGGAGCGCCTCGACAACGCCGGCATGACCAGCATCGAGGCCTGCGGTGACTCTCCACGGCCCTTCCTCGGCTCCCCCGTCGCCGGGGTCGCCGCCGAGGAGATCATCGACGCCACCCCGGCGCTCGAGGAGATCAAGCGCCGCTACATCGGCAATCCGGAGTTCTCCAACCTCCCGCGCAAGTTCAAGACCTCCGCCAGCGGACACCCCAGCCACGACTGCGTCCCGGCCGTCAACGACGTCTCCTTCGTCGGCACCGTCCACCCCGAGCACGGCCCCGGGTTCGACCTCTGGGTCGGCGGGGGGCTGTCGACCAACCCGATGCTCGCGCAGAAGCTCGGCGTGTGGATCCCGCTCGACGAGGTCCCGGACGCGTGGGAGGCCGTCACCTCGGTCTTCCGTGACTACGGCTACCGCCGACTGCGGTCGCGGGCCCGGCTGAAGTTCCTGGTCGCCGACTGGGGCGTGGAGAAGTTCCGCGAGGTGCTCGAGACGGAGTACCTCGAGAAGAAGCTCGTGGACAACCCCTCCCCGGAGCCCACTCCCGGCGGAGACGACCACATCGGCGTACACGCCCAGAAGGACGGCGCCTTCTACATCGGTGCCGCTCCGGTGGCCGGCCGGATCAACGGCGAGACGCTGCTCGGCCTCGGCGACATCGTGGAGCGCTATGGCCTGGCCGGCGCTCGCCTGACGGCCCACCAGAAGGTGGTGCTCCTCGGCGTGGCCCACGACGACGTCGAGTCGGTGGTCGGCGACCTGAAGTCGATCGACCTCGATGCCCGCCCCTCGAACTGGCGCCGTTCGACGATGGCCTGCACCGGCATCGAGTTCTGCAAGCTCGCGATCGTCGACACCAAGAACCGCGCGATCGACCTGGTCAGCGAGCTGGAGCGACGCTTCCCCGATCTCGACACCCCGATCACCATCAACGTCAACGGCTGCCCCAACGCCTGCGCCCGCACCCAGGTCGCCGACATCGGCCTCAAGGGCATGCTGGTGCTCGACGACGACGGCAACCAGGTCGAGGGCTTCCAGGTGCACCTCGGCGGTGCCCTCGGACTGAACGCCGGCTTCGGCAAGAAGCTGCGCGCCCACAAGGTGACCAGCGACGGGCTGGACGACTACATCACCACGATCGTCGGCAACTACCTGGTCGACCGCGTCGACGGCGAGAGCTTCGCCGCCTGGGCGACCCGGACCGACGAGGAGCTGTTGCGGGGCGACAAGGCCCTGTCCGGAGGGGCGACAGTATGAGCGCCCGTGCGGTCCCGTTCCACTGCCCCTACTGCGGGGACGAGAACCTGTGGCCGCACGAGTCCGACGAGGGTCCGGGACACGGCCAGTGGGAATGCCGTTCGTGCATGCGGGCGTTCAAGCTCAACATGATCGGACAACTGCGTCCCCCGGCCTCTGCTCACGCCAAGGGGGATGTCCGATGACCGCCCCCAACACCCTGGCCGCCCGCGCTCGCCGCGGCTCGGAGACCGAGGGTCGCAGCACCGACGAGCTCCGCGCGATCGTCTCCCACGTCGGCGCCGAGCTCGAGCTCGCGCCGGCCGAGGACATCATCGAGTGGGCGCTGGCCACCTTCGGCGAGCGGTTCTGCGTGACCTCCTCGATGAGCGACGCCGTGCTCTCGCACATCGCCTCCAGGGTGGCGCCCGGCATCGACGTGCTGTTCCTCGACACCGGCTACCACTTCGCCGAGACCATCGGCACCCGCGACGCGGTCGAGGCGACCATGCCGGTCAACCTGATCAACATCACGCCCGTGCAGTCGGTGGCGGAGCAGGACGCGACGTACGGCAAGGACCTCTACAAGCGCGACCCCGACCTGTGCTGCAAGCTGCGCAAGGTGCAGCCCCTGGCCGAGCGCCTCGCGGGGTACGACGCCTGGGCGACCGGGCTGCGCCGCGCTGAGACCCACAACCGCGTGATCGCCCCGGTCGTCGGCTGGGACGAGAAGAAGCAGAAGGTCAAGGTCTCCCCGCTGGCGCGGTGGTCCGACGAGGACGTCGAGAAGTACATCGCCGAGAACGGCATCCTCGTCAACCCGCTCCAGTACGACGGCTACCCGTCCATCGGCTGCTGGCCGTGCACGCAGCGGGTGGCCGAGGGCGAGGACCCCCGCAGCGGCCGCTGGGTCGGCAGCAACAAGACCGAGTGCGGCATCCACCAATGAGCCTGCCCCAGAGCCTGACGGCACCCATTCCCACTGCCGAGGACGACGCCAACGGCGCCGGCGTCCGACGCACGAGCTCGAAGGGAGACGGATCGACATGACCGCTCCAGCCCTCATCACCCTCGCCCACGGCAGCCGCGACCCTCGTTCGGCCGCCACCATCAAGGCACTCGTCGCCGAGACCCGCGCCATGCGCCCCGACCTGCGCATCGAGGCGGCCTTCCTCGAGCTGTCCCGCCCCGCCTTCGGCAACGTCGTCGACAGGCTGGTCAAGGCCGGGTTCGACGAGATCGTCGTCGTACCCCTGTTGCTGAGCGAGGCCTACCACGCCAAGATCGACGTGCCGAGCCAGATCGCGGAGGCCACCGAGCGCCACCCCGGCCTGCAGATCCGGATGACGGGCATCCTCGGCCTCGAGCCGACGTTCCTCGACGTGCTCGACCGGCGCCTGCGCGACGCGCTGAGCGCGGCCCGGGTGCGCGAGCTCGATGCCCTCGTGCTCGCTGCCGCGGGTTCGTCGGACCCACTCGCCAACCAGGCCATCGGTCGGCTGGCCCGGGTCTGGGGTGCCCGGCACAAGCTCCCGGTCACCGCTGCCTTCGCCTCGGCCGCGCCTCCGGCCACCGGCGAGGCGGTGCGCGCCTTCCGCGCCGAGGGCCGGAGGCACGTGGCCGTCGCGTCCATGTTCCTCGCGCCGGGCTTCCTGCCCGACCGTGCCGCGGAGCTCGCCCTGGAGGCCGGTGCCGTCGCCGTCTCCGAGCCCCTGGGCGCCGACCCGGAGCTGGCCCGCACGATCCTGGCGCGCTACGCGGTCGGGGCCGTCGAGCTCGTGCCCGTCTGAGGGGACCTCTCCGACCGCACGCGCGGGGGCGGCTCGACCTGGCGCACCTGAGGGAATCTCCCCGTTGCCAGCAAAACGGACATATCATTCCGTAACGTACGGCAGGCAACTACCGTTCCTGAAGGTGTGGGAGAACGCTCCCCGCCACGGTGCAGGTAGGAGGTGCTGGATGGTCGCGCCGACGGACGACGACGCACTGTGGCGCCTGACCCTGCAGCACTCCCCCATCGGCATGACGCTGGTCGGGCTCGACGGCCGACTCCTGATGGTGAACCGCGCGCTGTGCGAGATGCTCGGGTACGACGCCGACGTGCTCTCCCAGCGCGGGTTCCAGGAGCTCACCCACCCCGACGACCTCGACGCCGACCTCGAGCTGTTCGACCGGGCCGTCGCCGGTGACATCGACTCCTACCGGCTGCACAAGCGCTACCTGCACGCCGACGGACACGTCATCTGGGGCGACCTGTCGGTGGCTCTGGTGCGTGAGCCGGACGGCTCTCCGCTGCACTTCATCTCCCAGATCCTCGACGTCTCCGAGCAGCATGCCCATGCCGAACGGCTCAAGGCCCTCAACGCCGAGATGGAGCGGGAGCACCAGACCCTCGAGGCCGTCTTCGAGACGGTGGGGGTCGGCCTGCTGCTGATCGGCCCGGACGGGCACTACGAGCGCAGCAACCGCCGTCACCAGGAGTCCATGCACCTGCCGTTCCCGACCGGTCACGAGGGCACGGCGGGCCAGCTGGGGCACGTCTACTTCCTCGACGGCAAGACCAGGATGTCGATGGAGGAGATGCCGTCGTACCGCGCTGTCCAGGGCGAGGAGTTCGACGACTACTGCTACTGGGTGGGCGAGGACCCGCGCACCCGCAAGGCCTTCTCGACGTCTGCTCGTCAGGTGCGCGGCCCCGCAGGAGAGAAGCTCGGCGCCGCGCTCGCCTACCAGGACATCACCGACCTGATCAGGGCCTTGCAGGTCAAGGACGAGTTCGTGTCGTCGGTGTCGCACGAGCTGCGTACGCCGCTCACCTCGTTGCTGGGATATCTCGAGATCCTGTGCGAGCACGACGACCTGCCTGACGACGTGATCTCCCAGCTCCAGGTGATGCAGCGCAACGCCCTCCGGTTGCGCACCCTGTTGTCGGATCTCCTGCACGTCGGCCAGGCCGACGAAGGCGGTCTGCAGGTGGAGCGTGCTCCCGTGGACCTGGTCCAGGTCGTGCAGGAGGCCATCGAGGCGTCCCGACCGGTCGCGGACAAGTGCGGCATGGCCCTCGAGCTCGAGGCGCCCGAGCGTCTCTGTGTCGTCGCCGACGGGCAGCGCATGCGTCAGGTGCTCGACAACCTGATCTCGAACGCGATCAAGTACGGCAACGCAGGCGGGTCGGTGTCAGTCGGCGTGCGCCAGGAGGCCGACGGCGTCGAGCTCGTCGTCACTGACACCGGCATCGGCATCCCGCCCGAGGAGCTCGACGACGTCTTCGGGCGCTTCTACCGGGGCAGCGACGCCCGTGTCAGCCACATCCCCGGCACCGGTCTCGGGCTCGACATCGTCAGCTCGATCGTCGCAGCGCACGACGGTGCGGTGACGGTGGAGAGCGAGCCCGGTCGGGGCACCACCTTCAGGGTCACCCTGCCGCCGACGGCGGTGCCCCCTTCGGTCGTCGGACCTCGTGCCTCGGACGTGGCGCGAGCGGGCTGAACCTGCCGTCCACGCCCGCGACGCCGTCCGGATCGCCCCCGGAATGCCCCGGTTGCGCTCGTGTCTCGGCGGCGAGGGGTTCAGGGGCTGTAGGTTTCCCCGGGCGCCCGGGGATTCCTCCCTCGCGTCACACAGGAGTCGTGACCGGCTCGCCTGCACAGCCCTGGTGTGACACGAGCTGGTCCCGGGTGTCCCCGCCTCACCGATCCGCTCGCGGTGTCGAGGTCGGCAGCACGCGGAACTCGTTGCCGTCAGGGTCGCTGAGCTCGACCCCGTCGTCGCGGTCACCGAGCCGGGTCGCCCCCAGCGCGACCAGCCGCACGACTTCCTCCTCGAGGTCGAACGCCTCGAGGTCGAAGCGCTGCCGGTTCCTGGCCCCCTTGGGTGGAAAGGGCGGACCTCCCCAGGAGAGCTTGGTGCCCCCGGCGGGGGATTGGATCGCCGTCTCCTCTCCCCGGTCCCAGACCAGTGGCCAACCGAGCGCCTCGCGCCAGAACAGACCGACTCTCCGGCTGCCCTCCCAGGAGACCTCGCCGAGGTAGCCGCACCCGGCGAGGAACTGGTTGCCGGCCTCGATGACGCAGAAGGCGTGGCCCTCGGGGTCGGCCAGCACGACGTGCCCTTCCTCGGGGAGCTGGCCGACGTCGAGGTGCCGGCCACCGAGGGCCAGGGCGCGGGCGACGGTCTCCTCCTGGTCGCTCACGCTGCTGCTGGTGAGGTGGAGGTGCAGCCGATCGGGTCCGGTCCCCCCGACCGGAGGGGCGACGAAGCGCAGGGCCACCTGGGCCTCCTCCCCGGGAAGCAGGGCACCGCGTACCTCACGGAGGACCTCCCTGTCGAGCAGGCTGCCCCAGAACGAGGCCAGTCCTGCAGGGTCGACGGCGTCGTACGTCACTGCGACGAGTCGTGAGGACATCCCCGCACGCTAGCCGAGGTGTCGCGCGGACAATGGACCGCGCGAGCTCCGCCACCATGTCGAGAATGCACGGGCGGCTACGTCCCAGGGACACGAGACCGACTAACACTGGAGGACAGCAGCGATGGCACAGGTGAAGCATTTCGACCATGTCGGCATCACCGTCGAGGATCTCGACCGAGCGACGGAGTTCTTCGTCAGGTTGGGTCTCGAGGCGAGCGAGCGGATGTCGGTGGAGGGTGAGTTCCTCGACACGGTCTGCGGCATCCCGGGGGCGCGCACCGAGATCGTGGGGCTGACGGTGCCTGGTGGTGGGACCTGGCTGGAGCTGGCCAGCTTCGTCAGGCCGGACCACGTGCCCGGCTCCCCCGAGGCGATGGCCAACGAGATCGGTCTGCGCAACGTCTGCCTCGAGGTCGACGACCTCCGGGCCGCCGTGGACGACCTCGCTGCGGAGGGATACGGACTCGTCGGCGGCATCGGCGAGCACGAGGGCACCTGGCTGATGGCCTACGTCCGCGGACCCGAGGGGATCGTCGTCTCGTTGACCGAGCGGATCGGCTGAGGTTCGAATCGTTGCCCCGACGTCGATGAGTCTCGGGTCGGCGCCGGGTCTGCACATGTGATCCGTCGTCCGCGCCCGAACCGGGAGGAACGTTGAAGCTGTTGCTCACCTCAGGTGGGGTCACGAACCCGAGCATCCACTCGGCCCTCGTGCACCTGCTCGGCAAGCCGATCGCCGACTGCCACGCGCTCTGCATCCCGACGGCGCAGTGGGGCCATCCGATGTGCGGTCCGACCTCGGTACGCGGCCTGCTGGCCCCCGAGCCCGACTTCCGGTACCTGACCGGCCTCGGCTGGGCGTCGCTCGGCGCCCTCGAGCTCACCGCACTCCCCTCCATCGGCACGGAGCGATGGGTCCCCTGGCTCCGGGACGCCGACGTGCTCCTGGTCGACGGTGGCGACGCGACGTACCTCTGTCACTGGCTGCGCCAGTCCGGGCTGGCCGAGCTGGTGCCGGCGCTGCCCGACAAGGTCTGGGTGGGGGTGAGTGCCGGAAGCATGGTGCTGACGCCCCGGATCGGCGACTACTTCGTGGAGTGGCCGTCCGCGCCGGACGACCGCACCCTGGGGCTCGTCGACTTCTCGATCTTCCCGCACCTCGACGCCTTCCCCGGCAACTCGATGGCCGACGCGGAGCGGTGGGCCGCCGACATCGGCGTGCCGTCCTATGCCATCGACGAGCAGACGGCCATCCAGGTCGTCGACGGCTCGGTCGAGGTGATCTCCGAGGGGCGATGGAGGACGTTCGAGTAGCCGACGGGTGGGTCAGCCGACCAGTGCCCCCAGCAGGCGGTCGAGCTCGGCGGAGGGATCGGCGGTGAGGCCGCCGTGCACCGGGCCGGGCTGTACGACGGTCGAGCGCGGTGCCTTGAGGAAGCCGAAGCGGGTGCCGGGGTCCTTGGTCGCGACCGAGCCGGCGGCAGGGTCGGCGTGGCAGACGGCGGCGACGAACTCGAGACCGTCGCAGACTGCGTCGACGTCCACCCCCGGAGTGAGTGCCGCCAGCCGTTCCGGCGAGACCTCCCAGCGGGCGTCGAGGTAGTCGGCGGCCTGGCAGTAGAGCACCACGCCGACGTTGACGAACTCCTCGCGCTCCACGCGCGGGACGCAGCGCAGCACGACGTACTGGTAGGGCTTCATGCCGCCGCCCTTCCCGGCACCCACGCGCGGCCGCCCTCGAGTCGGGCGCGGAGGAAGGCGACGTACGCCGCCCGCACGTCATCGGGCGAGTCGGCACCCGGCCGTGGCTCGAGCCACATGTCGGGCACCTGGGCCAGCACCTCCTCGAGCACGCTCGTGTCGAGGCGCGCAGCGAGCTCGGCATCGACCGCCGCTGCACCCGAGGCGTGGGCGGCCAGGACGTGGTCGCCCACGTCGTACGGCTGAACCGCGAAGCGGGCCGGGTCGGTGATGCCGCCGCTCCAGGCGTGGTGGAAGTAGAGCGAGGCGCCGTGGTCGATCAGCCAGAGGTCGCCGTGCCAGACGAGCAGGTTGGGGTTGCGCCAGCTGCGGTCGACGTTGGCGACGAAGGCGTCCAGCCAGAGCGTCCGCGCGGCGATGTCGGGCGCGACCTGGAATGTCGGGTCGAAGCCGAACGACCCCGGCAGGAAGTCCACGCCCAGGTTGAGGCCCAGGCTGGCGTTGAGCAGGTCCTGCACCTCCTCGTCGGCCTCGTAGCGTGCGATCGCCGGCTCGAGCTCGAGCACCACCAGTCGCGGCGTGCGCAGGTCGAGCCGCAGCGCCAGCTCACTGACGACCACCTCGGCCACCAGCACCGGCAACCCCTGTCCGGCGCCACGGAACTTGCAGACGTAGGTGCCCAGGTCGTCGGCCTCCACGATGCCCGGAAGTGAGCCGCCTTCGCGGAGAGGTGTCACGTAACGGGTCGCACGGACCTGCTTCAAGACGCGTCCTCGTCCTCGAGCCGCTTGCGCTGCTCGGCGACGTCGTACTCCGGCTTCGGCCATTCCAGCCGCATCCCGCGCAACGCCTCGAGGAGCAGCTGTCCGACGGCCCAGTTGCGGTACCACTTGCGGTCGCTGGGGACGACGTACCACGGAGCCGCATCGGTGTTGCAGCGCTCGAGCGCGATCGCGTAGGCCTTCTGGTAGTCCTCCCACAGGGCGCGCTCGTCGACATCGGTGGGGTGGAACTTCCACTGCTTGTCGGGGTCGTCGAGCCGGGCCAGGAGACGCTCGCGCTGGACCTCGCGCGACATGTGCAGCAGACACTTGATGACGACCGTGCCCTCGTCGACGAGGTTCTTCTCCCAGGCGTTGATGGCGTCGTAGCGACGCTCGATCTCCTGCTCGTCGGCAAGCTCCCGCACGCGACCGACCAGCACGTCCTCGTAGTGGGAGCGGTCGAAGACGCCCACCATCCCGGCATCGGGCAGCGCCTGGTCGATGCGCCAGAGGAAGTCGTGGGCGAGCTCATCCTCGGTGGGCTTCTTGAACGACTTCAGGCGGAACCCGTTGGGGCTGAGCAGGCCCAGGGCCTTGTCGATGACCCCACCCTTGCCGGCGGTGTCCATGCCCTGGAGCACGACCAGCACGCGGCGTCGTCCGCCCGTGTAGGCGTCGGCGAACATCCGCTCCTGGAGGTCCGCCAGCTCCGGCCCGATGTCGCGCAGCGCCTTCTCGGCCGCGCGCTTGCCGTGCTTGAAGCCGGGCGTGGCGGCAGGGTCACGGTCGGCGAGCGTGCCGGATCCCGAGGGCAGGCGGAGCAGGTCGGTGACGGTGTAGGCCATGCGCCCGAGTATGTCGCAGGCAGGTCGTCCTGCCACGCGGGTACGGTCGACCCGTGGACCTGCCAGTCATGCCGCCCGTCCAGCCGATGCTCGCGAAGTCCGTGAAGGGCATCCCCGACCCCGCGAAGTTCGACGACGGGTTGTCCTTCGAACCGAAGTGGGACGGGTTCCGGTGCATCGTGTTCAAGGACGGTGACGAGGTCGAGCTCACCTCACGCAACACCAAGCCGCTCTCCCGCTACTTCCCCGAGGTGGTGGCGGCGATCCGCGAGCAGCTGCCCGACCGGTGCGTGCTCGACGGCGAGCTGTTCGTCGCAGTCGGGCCGAGGCTCGAGTTCGAGGTGCTCCAGGAGCGCATCCACCCGGCCGAGTCGCGCATCACGATGCTCGCCGAGAAGACGCCGGCGTCGTACGTCGCCTTCGACCTGCTCGCGATCGGTGACGAGTCGCTGGTCGACCAGCCGTTCTCGGTCCGGCGAGCGCGGCTGGAGCAGGAGCTGGGCGGGCTGACCGGTCCGACGTACCTCACCCGGACGACGACCGATGCCGCGGAGGCCGAGGGCTGGTTCGAGCAGTTCGAGGGAGCCGGACTCGACGGCGTGGTGGCCAAGCCGCTGGGGGCGCCGTACCAGCAGAACGCCCGGACCATGCTCAAGATCAAGCACGAGCGCACGGCCGACGTGGTGCTCGCCGGCTACCGCCTGCACAAGACCTCGACCCCCGAACGACCGCTGCTCGGGTCGATGTTGCTCGGGCTCTACTCCGACGGCAAGCTCCAGCACGTCGGGGTCTCGGCCTCGTTCACCGAGGCGCGGCGGGCCGAGCTGCTCCAGGAGCTCACCCCGCTGGAGTGCGACATCGCGGACCACCCGTGGGGCGAGTGGCAGGAATGGGCGATCGCCAACCCCGACCGCGTGCCCGGCACCCAGAGTCGCTGGAGCCAGGGCAAGGACCTGTCCTTCACACCACTGCGTCCTGAGCGTGTCCTCGAGGTGAAGTACGACGCCCTCGAGGGCCGGCGTTTTCGCCACACGGCCCATTTCAAGCGGTGGCGACCCGACCGGGACCCCGAGTCGTGCACCTATGACCAGCTCGAGCAGCCGGTGAGCTACGACTTGACTACAGTTCTCGGTATGGATGCCGCGGGAGGTGGGTCATGACCGAGTACCACGTGGTCCTGCTCGTCGAGCAGGCGTTCACCGAGAAGGACGCCGCCAACCTCCGGGCGCTGCACGAGAACATCGAGGAGCAGGTGGTCTACCACGTCCTGCTACCGGTGGAGGACGCCTCCTCCCGGGTCGAGTCGGCGATGGGCTCGCTGGCCACCGGCGAGGTGCTCAGCACCCCTGCGGTGGCCGTCGGCGACGCCGACATCGAGGGCCTGCGCAACGAGCTGCTCGACACCTGTCGCGAGAGCGTGAACGCCACCATCGCCGCGATCGAGAAGGCCGGCGGCAAGGCGTTCGGCGACCCCGTGACCAACGACCCCATCCGCGCGCTCGTCGCCAAGGTGGCCGAGGTCGACTCCCGCGAGGTCATCATCCTGACCCGCCCCCACGTGGTCAGGGAGTTCTTCCACGTCGACTGGACCTCGCGCGCCCGTCGCAAGCTCGGCGTCCCGGTGCTGCACCTGCTCGAGCACGAGACCTTCGACGAACAGGCCGGCGAGGGCGAAGGCATCAGCGGCTTCTGAGATGGGGAAGCGCAGGGGGTCGTGCATGCGAGCGCCGCTCAGTGCGTGCGTTCGCTCTTCCGGGGTCCCCGCGGAATCCGGAGCGCAGCGAGTGATTCCGTGGGGTGCTGGCTTGGCGGAGGAGGGAGCCGTGGCGGAGCCACGGCGACTGACGACAACGCAGTCCAGCGTGCGTGATGAGTGGGGCGCAGCGTGCGACCTCCTGGGCTTGGCCATCTGACTGCCATGGGCCTCTTCAAGCGACGTACGACGTCCCGGCCGGCCGTCGCCGATCTCGCCAGCGCCTCGATCGAGGTCGGAGGACAGACGCTCGCGCTGTCGAAGGCGCTGGTCGCTGCCCGGGTCGAGGGCCCGGGACTCTCGGTCATCGTCCACCACCCCGCGTTTCCCGAGCTGCCCGAGGGGCCGCGCGCCGAGGCTGCCGTGGAGATCCTCGTGGCCGCCCTCGGGGAGGAGGGCCTTCGGCGGGTGGTCGTCCAGGTCGATCCGGCGACGTACCCGCCGATCGACCCGTTCGACCTGACCGCGCTGCGCTCGTTCGTCCGCTCCCTCGGCGTCGCGGTCGACCCACCCGAGGCGTAGATGCGCAAATCCAAGGGGGAGCACGCTGCGCCCCACTGGACTTACCCATCCAGGCACTCACTCGCCCGTCGGCCCGCCAGCGAGCTCGACGGCTACGTCGAGGTGGCCGACGTGCCGGGCGTACTCCTGGAGCACGTGGAAGCAGATCCACGACAGCGACGGGGGGTCGGCGCTGAACCGGCCGCCGACCGAGGCGACGGTGTCGAGCGGGTACGACGCGAGCACCGACCGGGTCCGCTCCCCCGTCCGTCGTAGCATCGCGACCATCTCCTCGACTCCGCGTCCGGGCGGGATGCCCCAGACGCCGTCGACCTCGTCGCCGAACGGCTCGGCCACCGGCTCGGCGAGGAAGCCCCACACGAACCAGCGCTGCTCCATGTGGGCTAGGTGGTGCAGCAGCTGGAGCGGCGTCCAGACCGAGGGCACCCGGCTGGTGTCCTGCTCCTCCGGCGACAGGGAGGTGACCTTGGCGATCGCCTTCTCGCGGTAGAAGTCGAGGTAGGCCGTGAACAGCTGGGCCGGGTCGCTCCCGACCGTCCAGTGCGGCTCTCCCCTCATGCGGTCCTCCCGTCGCAGTCCTCCAGCGTGGTCAGCAGACCGGGCCAGTCGGCCCGCAGCCCGGGGTGCAGCCGCCGGGTGGCCACTCGGTCGAGGTCGACCCAGGCGGTGTGGTCGGCCTCCCAGGACGTGCCGAGCCTCGGATCCGCGGGTCGCTCGGCCTCGGCCAGCACGTAGGTGTAGGTCCACTCGCCGTGGTCGGTACCCAGGATCGTGTCGACGACGTCGATGCCCTCGGCCTCGATGCCGGCCTCCTCGTGGGCCTCGCGCAGGGCCGCGCGGACGGGGCCCTCGAGCCCCTCGATGGCACCACCGGGAACGCTCCAGGTGCCACCGTGGTGCACCATCCGCGACCGCTTCTGCAGCACCACTCCCGTGCGGGCGGGGTCGGTCAGCAGCAGCCCGGCAGCACCGTACCGTCCCCAGTGCCGCTCACCGCACGAACAGTAGGTCCACATCGCAGGCTCAGTCCTCGATCCGTTCGCCCTGCTCGTTCCAGTGGGCGGCGACCTTCTTCGACGGCTGCACCCGCGGCGGCTCGCCGGGCATCTTCGGGTAGTCGGGCGGGAAGTTCAGCTCTCCACCGGGCAGCTCCTCCCAGAGCTGCAGCAGGGGCTCCAGGGAGTACGCCGTGTCGTCGATCGAAGCCCACGGGTCACCGTCGGCCAGTCGCTCAGGGACCGTGAACAGGTTGAACTCGTTGGGGTCGGTGAGGGTGGCCAGCTCCTCCCAGGTCATCGGGGTGGAGACCGGTGCGCCGGCCTTGGGGCGCAGGGAGTACGCCGAGGCGATGGTGCGGTCGCGGTTGTTCTGGTTGAAGTCGACGAAGATGCGCTCTCCGCGCTCCTCCTTCCACCAGGCGGTGGTGACGCCGGGGTCGCGCCGCTCCAGCTCGCGGCCGAAGCCGATCGCCGCGTGGCGCAGGTCGGTGAACTCCCAGCGCGGTTCGATGCGCACGTAGATGTGCACGCCGCGGTTGCCGCTCGTCTTCGGGTAGCCGGTGATGCCGAGCTCCTCGAGCAGCTCCCTGGCGACGCCGGCTACCCGGACGGCGTCGGTGAAGGTGGTGCCGGGCTGGGGGTCGAGGTCGATCCGGAGCTCGTCGGGGTGGTCGTTGTCACCGCTGCGCGTCGGCCAGGGGTGGAAGGTGATCGTGCCCATCTGCGCACACCACGCGATGGTCGCCAGGTTGGCGCCGCACACCTCGTCGGCGGTGCGCCCGCTCGGGAAGGTCACCCGCGTGGTCTCGACGTACTCCGGAGCACCCTTGGGCACCCGCTTGCTGTAGAACGCGTCGCTCTTGTCGCCACGACCGGTGGCGAGCGTGATGCCGGGGTGTACGCCGCTCGTCCAGCGTTCGAGGGCGGTCGGGCGATCTCCGAGGGCACGCATGATGCCCTCGCCGACAGCGACGTAGTACTCCGCGACCTGGAGCTTGGTGATCTCGGGTGTGGACTCGGTGGCCGGGTAGATCAGGCGGTCGGGACTGGAGACCCGGACCGGCACGCCGTCGGCGTCGACCTCGGCTGCGGGAGTTGCCATGCCCGCAATCTACGCAAGCAGCCCCGGGGAAGCCGGGGAAGCCCTCAGGACGCGGGCAGCCTGACGTCCTCGATCACCGAGTTCGGCGCGAACACCGGCCGTCGATCGACCCACTCCGCGGTGGGTCGGACGAACTCGAAGCCCGAGGTGGTCACCAGCGCCCAGGAGGACGGCTGCGACGCGTGCCCCAGCGAGGCGGACCTGCTACCCCACACCTCGATGGCCGCCTCCGCACAGGCCCGGTGCGTCGGCGGGAAGTGGAACTCGTTGCGCTCCGCCTCGTCCTCGCTGCCGAGGAAGGCCACCGGGCGCGCGAGGCTGTCGCCGCACACCCCGCAGATCCGGCTCAGCGCGCACTGCGTGACCTTGCGCTTGTCCAGCCCGAGATCACCCATGCTGGCGAACGGGACATCTCCCCCGCGGATGTCCAGTCCGCCTGCCGGTTGGTCGATCACGCGGTCACCTTGGAGGTCCAGGCACCGGTCTCGGAGGCCCGGGTCGGACGCTCGTCGTCGCGGCGCCGGCCGCGGGGAACCTCGGGAGTCTCCGGGTAGTCGCGCCGGTCCGGCTTGGTGAACTTGTTGGGCAGCGAGAGCTTCGTGATCGTGCGCAGCGCCTGGCCGTACTGCTTGTACAGCGGGCCGGTGGTGTACGGGATGCCGTACTTCTCGGCCAGCGGTCGCACCCGGTCGCTGATCTCCGCGTAGCGGTTGCTCGGCAGGTCGGGGAACAGGTGGTGCTCGATCTGGTAGCCGAGGTTCCCGGAGGCGATGTGCAGAAGCGGGCTGCCGGTGAAGTTGGCCGAGCCGAGCATCTGGCGGAGGTACCACTCCGCGCGGGTCTCGTCCTCGATCTCCTCCTCGGTGAAGTGCAGGGCGCCGTCGGGGAAGTGCCCGCAGAAGATGATCATGTAGGACCACAGGTTGCGCGTCAGGTTGGCCAGCCCGTTGGCGGCCGCCGTGTGCAGGAAGGCAGGCCCGGTCAGCGCCGGGAAGAAGAGGTAGTCCTTGCCGATCTGGCGGCGTACCTTCCGGCCGATCTGCGCGAGCTGCTTCTTCATCACCTTGGGGTCCTTCTCGCGCTTGCGGATCGCCTCGATGTCGAGGTCGTGCAGCGCGACGCCCCACTGGAACAACGTGGCCAGCATGGCGTTGTAGACCGGCTGCCCGAGGTTGAACGGGCTCCACTTCTGCTCGCGGGCCATCCGCAGGACGCCGTAGCCGATGTCGTTGTCGTGACCCAGCACGTTGGTGAACTGGTGGTGCACGTAGTTGTGTGAGTGCTTCCACTGCTCGGCGGGCTGGGCGGTGTCCCACTCCCAGGTGCTGGAGTGGATCTCGGGGTCGTTCATCCAGTCCCACTGGCCGTGCATGACGTTGTGGCCGATCTCCATGTTCTCGAGGATCTTGGCCGCGGCGAGCATGCCGGCGCCAGCCCAGAAGGCCGGCTTCCACTTGCTCGCGAACAGAGTGATGCGTCCGGCGACGGCGAGCCGTCGCTGGATCGTGATCATCCGGTTGATGTACGCCGCGTCGTCGTCGTTGCGCGACTCCTCGATGTCCTGGCGGATCTGGTCGAGCTCTCGGCCGAGCTCGTCGACCTCCTCCTCGCTGAGGTGCGTGTATTCCTTCACATCGGCGATAGCCATGCCGGGTGTCCCTTCGTGGTCGGTCAGATGTCGAGCGTGCAGTCACCGGCTGCTGCAGTGATGCAGGTCTGGATGGGTTCGTTGGGGCCGGAGGTCTCGTCGCCGTTGCGCATGTCGCGCACCGTCCCCTCGACGAGCGTGAGCGTGCAGGTGTGGCAGATGCCCATGCGGCAGCCGTAGGGCATGCCGATGCCGGCTTCCTCCCCGGCCTCCATCAGCGAGGTCGCGCCGTCGGCGTCCGTGGTCTTGTTGGAGTTGCGGAAGGTGATCGTGCCGCCCTCCCCACCCTCGCCACCGAGCTCGAGGGTGAAGCGCTCGAGGTGGAGCGAGTCCTCGAGACCTGCTGCCTCCCAGTGCTCCTCGGCCGCGTCGAGCATCGGCGACGGCCCACAGGCCCACGTCTCGCGTTCCTTCCAGTCCGGGCAGATGCGCTCGAGGTCGCTCATCTCGAGGATGCCGTCGGAGTCGGTGTGCTGCTCGTGGAGGGACAGGCCCTCGTGCTTCTCGCTGAGCTCGACGATCTCGTCGCGGAAGATCATCCGCTCCTTGGTCGGCGAGCTGTAGGCCACCACCACGTCGGGCATCGTGTTGCGGCGGTCGAGGGTGCGCAGCATCGCCATGACGGGCGTGATGCCGCTGCCGGCGACCAGGAAGAGGATCTTCTCGGGCGGCGGCTCCGGCAGCACGAAGTCTCCGTTGGGCTCCGCCAGCCGGATGATCGTGCCCGGCTCGAGCCCCTGCACGAGGTGGCTGGACAAGAAGCCCTCGGGCATGGCGCGCACCGTGATGGCGATGGTGCGCCCGTCCCGCTTGGGCGGCGAGGACACCGAGTAGGAGCGCCAGTGGAACTTGCCCTTGACCTGGATCCCGATGCCGACGTACTGCCCGGGCTTGTGGTCGTAGCGCCAGCCCCAGCCGGGCCTGATCACGATCGTCGCGGCGTCGTCCGTCTCCGGGATGACCTTCTCGACCCGGCCGCGCAGCTCGCGCGCGGTCCAGAGCGGGTTGATCAGGGAGAGGTAGTCGTCGGGGTGGAGCGGAGTGGTCAGACGGGCTCCGAACTTGCGGACCTCGGACCACGAGACCCTCTCAGCGACCATGCCTGTCCGTCTCCTGTCGATCGTGGGATGAACTCCCCAGTGAACAGTCGTACACCGAAGTCGTCAAGTCCTCTGCGCGACTGTCTCTTGCAGCGGTCACTACCGTGGAGGCATGACCTACCAGGTGAAGAAGAGCGACGCCGAGTGGCGCGAGGAGCTGTCGGCCGACGAGTTCAAGGTGCTGCGCCAGGCCGGCACCGAGGCGCCGTTCACGGGTGAGTACACCGACACCAAGACCGTCGGCGTCTACCGTTGCCGCGCCTGCAAGACCGAGCTGTTCCGCTCGGAGACCAAGTTCGACTCCCACTGCGGCTGGCCGTCGTTCTACGCGCCGCTGGCCGAGGACCGGGTGGAGTACATCGAGGACCGCTCGTTCGGCAGCGTCCGTACCGAGGTCCGGTGCGCCAACTGCGGCTCACACCTGGGCCACGTCTTCGAGGGCGAGGGCTACGGCACCCCCACCGACCAGCGCTACTGCATCAACTCGATCAGCCTGACGCTCGAGCCTGAGGATGGGCCGGAGGACGCGTGAAGGGGTTGTCGGTTTCACAACACGTGTTGTGAAACCTGAGCACTCGTGTGACCGCTTACCGGAGCCCGTCGACCACCTTGGCGATCCGGCGCTCGCCGGTGGCCTGGGCCTTGGCCTCCTCCACCGAGCGGACGTGCTCCTTGCGGTAGGTGAAGGCGAGGGCGTCGAAGGCTGCGCGCAGGCCCGCCTCGGCCAGTGCCGCGGCCAGGTCGGCCGGGACCTCGACGGTGCGCTCGGCGGTGTCGTGCTCCAGGGTGATCTCATGGGTCTCGCCGCCGCTCACCCCGGCTGCCTCGCGGTTGACCTTGGCAATGCCGAGCAGGTACTTGCCGCCGTACACCGCGACCGTCGAGCGCCAGGTGTGGCCGTTGAGGGTGACCACGACCGGCACGCGCTTGCCGGCGCCGAAGCCGAGCACGATCTCCTCGGGCACCTCGATGCCGGTGTTGTTGCCGTCCTGGAGCACGGTCGTCGTGAAGGTGGGCATGTCGGCGGCTACGGCATCGAGGTGACCAGCTCGGTCGGCGTACGCCGGCGGCCGGTGTAGAAGGGGATCTCCTCGCGGACGTGGCGGCGGGTCTCCGAGCCGCGGAGGTGGCGCATCAGGTCGACGATGCGGTGCAGCTCGTCGGCCTCGAAGGCCAGCAGCCACTCGTAGTCGCCGAGGGCGAAGCTGGCGACGGTGTTGGCGCGGACGTCGGGGTACTCACGCGCCATCTGGCCGTGCTCGGCGAGCAGGCGACGGCGCTCGGAGTCCTCGAGGAGGTACCACTCGTAGGAGCGCACGAACGGGTAGACGCAGACGTAGGCACGGGCCTCCTCGTCGGCCAGGAAGGCCGGGATGTGGCTCTTGTTGAACTCCGCCGGGCGGTGCAGGGCGACCTGTGACCACACGGGTTCGAGCCGACTGCCGAACGACGTACGCCGCAGCTGCTGGTAGGCGTCCTGGAGCTTCTCGATCTCCTCTGCGTGCCACCAGACCATCACGTCGGCGTCGGCGCGGAGTCCGCTGAGCTCGTACATGCCCCGGACCACGACGTCGTCCGCCGCGAGCTTGGCGACCAGCTCGTCGACCTGCCGCGCCTCCTCGTGGCGGAACGCGTCGTCGCCGAACACGTCGCGCAGCCGGAACACCGACCACATCGTGTAGCGGATCGTGTCGTTGAGCTCGCGCGCCTTCTTCCCGCTGGTCATGGCCCCATTGTCGCAAGGTCCTCCACGACCTCCGCAGCCGCCAGGTGTGCCGAGGCGATGCAGGCGGGGATCCCCACTCCGTCGTACGCCGAGCCGCAGACCGCGATGCCGGGCAGCCGAGCCAGCTCGGCCCGGATCGAGGAGACCCGGTCGAGGTGGCCCACGGCGTACTGAGGCAGTGCGCCACCCCACCGCTGCACGTGCGTGTCGACCGGCCGGACCGAGAGCCCGATCGCATCGGTGAGGTCACGCAGGGCCAGCCCGACCAGCTCCTCGTCGGTGCGCTGGAGCGTCTGCTCCTCCCGGTGACGGCCCAGCGAGCAACGCAGGATGACCACCGGATCAGAGGCGCCCGCTCCCGCCTCGCGGACCCAGTCCCACTTGGCGAAGGAGAAGGTCGATGCCTTCACGGCGTGCCCGTCGACCGGTGGTACCAGGAAGCCGGAGCCGGGCACCTCGGGGAACGCCGCAGACGCGACGGCCAGCGTGACGATGGCCATCGAGGCGTACTCGACACGCCCGAGCGCCAGCGCGGACGCCGGCGCAGCATCGGCGAGCAGCCTCGAGGTGGCGCGGGCCGGCGTCGCCAGCACGACGGCGTCCGCCAGGACCAGCTCCAGGTCACGAGTCGGACCGACGACGAGACTCCAGCCACCGTCCGGTCGGCGCGCCAGCTCCCGGACCGTAGCGCCGGTGCGGATCGTGGCGCCAGCGGCGCGGGCCAGCTCCCCGGGCAGGCGCCCCACTCCCCCGCGCAGGCCGGCGAACACTGGCGCGGCCGTCGAGTCGGGCGGACGGGTGGCGGCCGCTGCGGCGTGCATCAGGGAGCGGTCCTGACCGAGCTTCGCCACCAGCTGGGGTACGGCGGCCCGGGCCGAGATCTCGCGGGCGTGCCCGGCGTACACCCCGCCGAGCAGTGGCTCCACGAGCCGGTCGACGACCTCTTTGCCGAGCCGTTCCTCCACGAGGTGGCCGACACTGACGTCGCGATCGCCGAGCTCGGTCTGCGGGAGCACGGCATCCATGGCCGCCCTGGCCCGGCCCTTCGCGGACAGGACGTCGTCGAGGCCGTGCAGGTCGAGCGGGACGCCCATCAAGGTGCGCGGCATCGGCACCAGCCGGCCGCGGTTCCACAGGCTGGCCGTGATGGTCGCCGGGTGCACGAGGTCGTCGCCGAGCCCCACCTCACGGGCCAGGTCCACTCCTTCGGGGCGCCGGTTGAGGATCGACTCGGCGCCGACGTCCGTGACGAGACCGGCGACCTCGGCGGTGCGCAGGCTGCCTCCGATGCGCGGCGAGGCCTCCAGCACGACGACCTCGGCAGTGGGCAGCAGCTGCTGCACACGGTGTGCGGCCGCGAGACCGGAGACTCCGCCGCCGACGACCGCCACGACCGGTCTGCTGCTGGGTTCGCGCACGTCGCAAGCGTGGCACAACGGCATCGGGGGAACCGATGCGGCGTCACCCGCGTCACAGCACCATGACCAAGAAGCAGGCTCTGGTGATCACCGTCCTCCTCGTCGTCCTCGGCGTCGTCTACGCGGCCATGGTGCTCGGCGGCCGCGACGGCGACAACGTGGCCAACAGCGACAGCTCGGGTGCCACGGCCGACACGGCCGGTGGCAGCACCGAGCCCAGCGCGTCAGCGCTGAAGGCGGAGCCCGACTCGTCCATCCGGGAGGCCTCCGTCACCACGCCGATGACGCGCGCGGTCATCTCGACCGGGCAGGTGACACTGCACGCCAAGGACATGGCCAGGGCCCGGTCCGAGGTCGTCCGGCTGGTCACGTCGTGGGGCGGGTCGGTGGCGGACGAGCAGAGCACGAGCGACGAGCACGGGCGGCTGGCGGACAGCACCCTCACCCTGCGGGTGCCGAGCGACCACTTCGACGAGGCGATGAGCGCGTTCGGGACGCTCGGCGAGGTCGAGCAGCGCAGCCAGAAGTCCGAGGACGTCACCACCAAGGTGATCGACACCGATGCCAGGGTCCGCGCGGGCGAGCGCAGCGTGCAGCAGATCGAGGCCCTGCTCTCGCGGGCGCAGAAGCTCGGCGACGTCATCGCGATCGAGAACGACCTCGCCCGCCGGCAGGCCGACCTCGACTCGCTGAAGTCGCAGCAGGCGTGGCTGGAGGACCAGACCTCGCTCAGCACGATCACGGTGTACCTGAGCCGCCCGATGGTGCACGGCACGACGCACGAGGCGAAGGGGTTCCTGGCCGGGCTGGAGAACGGCTGGGACGCGTTCCGGGCCACCTTCGTGGCAGTGCTCACGGGGCTCGGGGCCGTGCTCCCGTTCGCCGTGCTGCTGGCGCTGCTCGGCGTACCTCTGTGGTGGGTGGTACGCCGCCGCCGGCTGCCGTCGACCCCGGTCGCCGAGGCCTGAGCGGTCAGCGGGCCGAGTGCTCCTGGACGAAGGCGGTCAGCCGGGCCAGCTGGTCGGGATCGGTGGACGGGATCACGCCGTGGCCGAGGTTGAAGATGTGACCGGGAGCCGCAGCACCGGCATCGAGCACCTGGCGGGCCCGCTCGAGCATGACCTCGGTGGGCGCGAAGACGAGTGTCGGGTCGAGGTTGCCCTGGACGGCGCGGCCACCGGCCCGTTCGATGCCTGCTGACAGCGGCACCCGCCAGTCGACGCCCACCACGTCGGCGCCGGCCTCGCCCATCAGGTCGAGGATCTCGCCGGTGCCGACCCCGAAGTGGATCCGCGGCACGCCGGTCTCACCGATCCGGCTCAGCACCTCGGCCGACCACGGCTGGACATAGGTGCCGTAGTCGTCGCGCGTCACCGCACCGGCCCAGGAGTCGAACAGCTGCACCGCCGAGGCACCGGCGTCGACCTGCACCTCGAGGTAGGCCGCCGCGATCCCGGAGATCTTGCGCATCAGCGCGTCCCACACGTCGGGAGCCCCGAACATCAGCGCCTTGGTCTGGGCGTGCTCCTTGGAGGGACCTCCCTCGACGAGGTACGACGCCACGGTGAACGGCGCACCGGCGAAGCCGATCAGCGGTGTGTTCCCGAGCTCGCCGACCAGCCCCTGCACCGCCTCGGTGATGAACGGGACGTGCTCGGGGGTGAGGTCGGGGATGGCCTCGACGTCAGCGAGCGTGCGCACCGGCTCGGCCACGACCGGCCCGACCCCCGGCTCGATCTCGAGGTCGACGCCTACGGCCTTCAGGGGCAGCACGATGTCGCTGAAGAAGATCGCCGCGTCGACGCCGTACCGCCTCACCGGCTGCATGGTGATCTCCACGACCAGCTCGGGCCGCATGCACGACTCGAGCATGGTGGTGCCCTCGCGGATCTTGAGGTACTCCGGCAGCGAGCGCCCGGCCTGACGCATGAACCACACCGGCGTGTAGGGCGTCGGCTCGCTCCGCGCGGCGCGCAGGAAGGCCGAGTCGCGCAGCGCCGGATTGGTCGCGGAGGCGGCGGGCATGCGCCGATCTTCGCAGGTCAGGCGGCGAGTCGGGTCCCCGGGACCACCGCGTCGGCCTAACCTGTCGACATGGCGGCACCCGAGCAACCCCGCATCGAGCCACCGTCGGCTCCGCCCGAGTTCAGTCGCGCCGTGAAGCAGATGAGGGCGGCGAAGTTCCGCTCCGAGCTCTTCGTCGAGGAGATGCCCGCCCCCCAGCGGATCGCCCCGTTCGCGTCTGCCCTGTCGGCCGACGTGACCGTCGAGGGCGAGGACGTCGGGTCGGGTCGCATCGTCGTGCTCCACGACCCGGCCGGCAACGACGCCTGGCTCGGCACCTTCCGCTGCGTGGCCTACGCCCGCGCCGAGATCGACCCCGAGCTGGTCAGCGATCCCATGCTGGCCGGCGTCGGCTGGAGCTGGCTCACCGAGGCGCTGGAGGCCCACGGAGCGGCGTACGCCGTGCCGTCGGGCAGCGTCACCTGCGTCAGCTCCGAGAGCTTCGGCGGGATGGCCGACGAGCCGGCCACCGCCCAGCTCGAGATCCGGGCGTCCTGGTCACCGACCGGCGACCTCACGGCCCACGTCGAGGCATGGGGTGAGCTGCTCTGCACCGCCGTCGGACTCCCGCCGGTGCCCGAGGGCGTGGCGACGATGCCCTCCCGACGCGGACAACGTGGCGGCTGATGTCGGGGCCGAGCAATCCGCCAGAGCCCACCGACGACCGCGAGCCCATCGACACCACTGACGCGACCTCCGCAGAGCCGGAGGCGCCTCCTGCGCCGCTGCTGACGCTGCGCGACGGGTTGCCCGACATCACCGAGACCGAGGCAGCCCTGGCCGACGTCGTGACCAGGGTGGCGGCCGGCACTGGACCGATCGCCCTCGACGCCGAGCGCGCGTCCGGCTACCGCTACTCCCCCCGCGCCTACCTGATCCAGCTGCGCCGCGAGGGATCGGGTACGGCGCTGATCGACCCGATCGCCTTCGCCGACCTGTCCTCGCTGAACGAGGCCATCGGCGACGCCGAGTGGATCCTGCACGCCGCCAGCCAGGACCTCCCCTGCCTGCGCGAGGTCGGGCTCACGCCGGTGCGGCTCTTCGACACCGAGCTGGCAGCCCGGCTGCTGGGCTATCCCCGCGTCGGCCTGGCCACCCTGGTCGAGGTCATCCTGGGCCGGTCGATGCGCAAGGAGCACTCCGCGGTCGACTGGTCACGGCGGCCGTTGCCCCAACCCTGGCTGGAGTACGCCGCCCTCGACGTCGAGGTGCTGGTCGAGCTGCGCGACGTGATCGCCGCGGCCCTGGTCGAGTCGGGCAAGGACGACTGGGCCGAGCAGGAGTTCCAGCACCTCATCAACCACGTCCCGCCGCCTCGTCAGGACCCGTGGCGGCGTACGTCCGGGATCCACAAGGCCAAGGGGCGGCGCGCGCTGGCCGCCGTACGCGAGCTGTGGACGGCCCGCGACACGATCGCCGCCCAGCGCGACACGACGCCCGGCCGGTTGATCCCCGACTCCGCGCTCATCGTGGCCGCCAACACCATGCCGAGCACCACCTCCGAGCTGCTGGACACCCAGGGCTTCCACGGTCGCGGGGCGCGCCGCTACTCCGACCAGTGGCTCGCTGCCCTCGCCCGGGCCAAGGCCCTGCGCGACAACGAGCTGCCCCCGTTGACGATCCGCTCCGACGGTCCGCCGGCTCCGCGGGTCTGGGCCGAGCGCGACCCGGTGGCGGCCGCCCGGCTGTCGACGGCACGGGCGCTGGTCAACGCCTTCGCGGAGGAGCACGACGTGCCGGTGGAGAACCTGCTGACCCCCGACTACCTGCGGCGGGTGCTGTGGAAGCCGCCGGTGACCACCGGTGACATGGAGGCCGCCGTCGAGGAAGAGCTCGCGCGTCTCGGCGCCCGTGCCTGGCAGATCGCGATCACGGCACCGATGATCACCCAGGCGATCCTGGAGCCCAAGGCGGCAGCGGTCGACTGAGCCCGCTCAGGGAGTGGCCGACGGCGAGGACGACGGCGATGCCTTCGACGGGTTCAGCAACGGCACCGAGGCGGCGTCGATCGCCTCCAGGCGGTCCTGCAGCGGGAGGATGACCGGGTCGTAGAACAGCTGGGTCAGCGACTCGCCGGTGGCTTCCTCCACCGACGGCCAGGTGGTGGTGCTCGGCAGCATCTGGGCCCGGCGCAGCTCGCGGGCGAACACCTCGGAGTGCAGGGGCCGCTGGCCGGTCTGGAGGAAGTCGTCGCTGTTCAGCACGTCGACGTTGGAGGGCATCACGTAGCCGGTGGCGGCGAGGATCCCGGCGTTCTTGTCGGAGATCAGTGCGGCGAGGAAGTCGGCCGCCTCCTTGGTGTGCTGGGACCCCTCGGACAGGCACATGCCCGACATCCGCGCGATGGTGGCGCTGCTCCCGACCCGGGGCAGTGGCATCACGTCGAAGGTGAGCGTCTGCTGCTCGCGCAGCACCGGAGTGAGGTCACGGAACCCGAGCATCATGCCGAGCCGGCCGTCCTCGAACCGCTGGAGGGCGGACCGGTTGGCCAGGGCCTTCTCGTTGAAGGTCAGTGTCGGGTTGCGCACGGTCTCGAGGAGCTTCTCCATGGCGTTCTCGGAAGGACCGTCGGAGAGCGTCAGCGTGGTCGGGTCGTCGGTGTCGTCGACGACGTCGCCACCGCCGGACCAGATGAACGGGGCGACCTGCTCGAGGTCGGGCGCGATGTAGAGCCCGCGCACGCCCGGGCGTCGCGGCTGGAGGGCCGCGGTGCGGAACTGGTCGAGCGACCAGCCGGTCTCCTGGGTGACCGGCTTGCTCCCCGGGTCGTTGATCCGGTCGAGCTCGATGAGCTTGGGGTTGTAGTAGACGACCATCGGCGAGACGTCGATCGGCATGCACTGAAGGGCCGCGTCCGCGCTGAACGCCTCGAGCCCGTTGCGGGTGTAGCCGTCGCCGAAGTCGACCTCGCGCTCGGCCAGGAGGTCGTCGACCCGGCGTACGGCCTTCTCCTCGGTGAGACCGGCCAGGTCGTCGTGGTCCATCAGGAAGAGGTCAGGCGGGTTCCCGGCGGCCCGGGCCTTGTTCAACGCCACCATCGCGTCGTCGTGCGTCGGATAGTCCTTGACGACGACCTTGACGCCGTCGTGCTGGACGGTGAAGTCGGCGGCGATGCGCTTGTAGGCGTCGATGACCTCCTTGGGCCCGTAGACGGCGAAGGTCACCTGGGTCCGGGCGTTCGGGGTCGGTGACGGCTTGGCCTCGGGCGGGCTGTCGTTGGAGGCGCATCCTGCGGCTATCACGAGGACGACGGCGATGCCGGCCACACCTCGACGCAGCGACGACCTCACCATCCGTACAGCACCTTTCCGTCGCATCCGCCCGAGTCAGGCCGGCTCAGGGAGACGTCCTCGACCACCGGCCACGCCACGATATCGGGACACGCCACACCGTTGCGCGGCGCGGTGTCGAGTGGGTCTCGGCCTCTACGCTGACGCCATGCCAACGACCAGGAAGCGCGGGGCGGCGGTCGCCGTCGCCACGCTCGGACTCCTCCTCAACGGCGCCCTCGCCGGCTGCTCCCTGAGCAAGGACGACGACAAGCCCGACACCTCCTCGGCCCCCGATGCGACGCCGACCCCGACTGCGACCGAGGAGGCGACCGGTACGCCCGCCCCCGCGACGCCGACCCCCACAGCCAGCAGCTCGGCCACCACGAAGGCCGACCCCGCGAGCGCCTTGCTCGGCGCAGCCCAGCTGCCGCCGCTCAATGCCTCGTCGCCGTGGACCGAGAAGGGCACGACGGTGCCCGGTCCGACGTCGTTCGGCGTCTGCCAGCGGTTCGACGCCCTCTCCATCGGCGCCATGAGCGTCGTGGAGCGCAGCTTCGCCGGCAGCCCGGGCGACAGCGCCGGGCAGCAGGTCGTGGAGTACCCCGACGCGCAGAACACGGTGCGTGCCGGCAAGGTCTTCGAGGCCTGGCACAACACCTGCAAGAGCCAGATCAAGGGCAGCAACATCAAGGTCGGACCGATCACGTCGGTCGCGGTGCCCCAGGGCAAGGGCTGGTGGTACGTCGCCAGCTGGGAGCGCGCCGGCGCCGGCCACTTCCACTCCTTCGGCCTGGTGTCCAAGGGCAACCGGATGACGCTGCTGAAGATGGACCACGGCGGCCAGGACCATGACTACCCCGCCGGTCAGGACCCCATGGAACTTGCCGTCAAGGCCGCATCAGCCAAGATGTGACGGATGAGCACCGACCGGCACCACCACCGCCCCTCGATGCCGGGCGCCCAGGCGTTCGAGGCGATCGAGGGTGACGCGGACCCGGCAGCCCTCAGCGAGGCGGCCGACCGGGCCGCTCACGCCCTCGTGCGCGGCGCCCGCACGCAGGCCGACGAGGCGCTCGTGGACCGCGTGGTGCACCTCGCCGACTCCGAGGGGCTCGAGACCCTGGCCGAGCTCTGGTCAGGAGCGGCGGCGGACTCCCTGGCCGGTGCGCTGTGGCGGCTCTACCTGCTCCGCAGCTGGGTGTACGCCGACCCACGGACCGCGGCCGCCGAGTTCGACCGTGGCCGGGCCCACGTGCCGGTGGCCGAGGTCATCTCCGGCGTGGTCGAGCCTCCGGGACCGGACGAGGTGCGGGCACTGGTCGACGAGGTGCTCAGCGGCGTGGTCGTGGGCGAGTTCGCCGACACCCTGTTCCGCGCGGCAGCGTTCGCGCGTGTGGCAGCAGCAGGACGGGTGCACGACGTGCCGTTGGTCGCGCCGGAGGGCGGGTCGTCGTACGCCGCCGACGTGTCGGCCTCACGTCTCATCACCCTGGCCGACCAGCTCCAGCACGCCGCGCGCCTCGAGCTGTCCGGAGCGCTCGCCTAGTCACCTGTACGAGAGCAGTGACACTCACCACGGCGTTTGCCGTTGAGTCAGCGGGTTGCACTTGTAGAGTTGGGGGCGCGTCGGGCCGTGGCAGCCCCGGGTCCCAAATTAAGCCGCTACGAGCGGCCACGCGCCGTGAGGCGCTCCCGGCCCGACGCTCTACTTCTCCCGACGTGAGGTGCCCCGATGGCGTTCCGCCTCCCGCGCCTGCGTCTGCGCAACCCGGTGACGCCGCGGCTGCGCTACGCGCCGAAGCCCGACGGGCGGCCCGACCCCGGCGAGGTCGTGTGGACGTGGGTCCCCTACGAGGACGACCCGACGCAGGGCAAGGACCGTCCGGTGCTGGTGATCGGCGAGGACGGTGACTCGCTGCTCGCGCTCCAGCTGACCTCGCGCGACCACGACGTCGACGCCGCCCAGGAGCATCGCGACGGGCGCGAGTGGATGGACATCGGCACCGGCGCCTGGGACCGCGAGCGGCGGCCGAGCGAGGTGCGGCTCAACCGGCTGCTGCGCGTCGACCCGTCCGGCGTACGACGCGAGGGGGCTGCACTGGACCGCGCGATGTTCGACGCCGTGATCGCCGCCGCGAAGCCGTACCTCCAGTGACGAGACCTAGCCGAGAGCCTTGCGGATCCGCGCATCGGAGACCGGCTGAGCCGTCCCGAGCTGTTGGGCCCACAGGCTGACGCGGTACTCCTCGAGCAGCCAGCGCACCGCGCGCAGCCGAGCTCCCATCGGGCGACCCTCCGGCAGCGCGTCGACGCGGTGCTGCCAGGCCTGCTGGAGCTCCTCCACCCGGTCCATCAGCTCGCGGTCGCGGGCCAGCTCGCCCAGCCTGTCGATGCGCACCGTCATCGCCTGGAGGTAGCGGGGGTACTCGCGCAGCGCCGCTCCCGCCTCGCTGACGAACCCGTCGTGCACGAGCCGGGCGAGCTGGGCACGCAGGTCGTTCATCGCCGGGAGCTGCGCCATCTCCACCCGACCGTGCAGCGCCTTGTCCACCGGCCGCCACTCGGCCAGCACGCGCAGCACCTGGCGGAGCACGGCAGCCGACCGCTCCGGCAGCTCCTCGGCGGCCCGCTCGGCCAGGGCCTGGAAGGCGTCCGCGTCCCGCACGGGGGGCGCCTGGTCGACCAGCTCGCCGGCCGCCGCGACGACACAGTCCGCGATCAGCGCCCGCACGTTGGAGTACGGCGAAGCAGCGAGCCCGAGCTTGGCGGTGTTGTCCAGTCCCTCGACCAGCCCGGCCACAGGTGACGGGACCGCGAGCAGCAGCAGGCGTCGTACGCCGAGACGGTGCTGGGCCTCCTGCTCGTCGGCCGAGGCGGCTACCCGGAGGCCGACGGTGCTGCCCTCGTCGACCAGCGTCGGATAGCCGTGCACCTCGTGGCCGGCGCGGGTCTGCACGAACGACGCCTCGATCGTGCCGAACGTCCACGTGGTCTGGCCGGTCGAGCTCAGGCCCGACTCGTCGGCCACCTGCTTGATCGCCCGGTCGAGCGACGGACGCAACGGCGCCTTGAGCGCCTCGAGGTCCTTGCCGGCGCCGACCTCGGTCCCCCGGTCGTCGAGGACCCGGAAGGTGGGCCTCAGGTGGGCGGGCACCTTGTCGAGGTCCCACGCCTCGGCGGGCACGTGCACCCCGTTGAGCGAGCGCAGGTAGCGCGACAGCGCGTCGAGCAGGGGCTCCTCCCCCGGCGGCACGGCGGTGAGGAACCGGCGCGCGACGTCCGGCGCCGGCACGAAGTTGACCCGCAGCTGCTTGGGCAGCGAGCGGATCAGCGCGGTGACCAGCTCGTGCCGCAGGCCGGGCACGTTCCAGGTGAACGGCGCGGAGCCGACGGTGTTGAGGGTGGCGAGGGGCACGTCGATGGTGACGCCGTCGGCCTCGTGGCCGGGCTCGAAGTGGTAGCGCAGCGGCAGGGTGAGCCGCCCCTCCTGCCACTCGTCGGGGAAGTCGGCCTCGTCGAGCCCCGCGCCCTCGTGCACGAGCATCGTCGGGTCGAAGGTCAGCAGGTCGGGGCGGTCGCGGCGCTCCCGCTTCCACCAGGTGTCGAAGTGCGCACCGGAGATCACCTCGGCCGGGATGCGCGCGTCGTAGAAGTCGAACAAGGTCTCCTCGTCGACCACGATGTCGTGCCGACGGGCGCGGTGCTCGAGCTCGGCGGCCTCGTCGAGCAGCCGGCGGTTGGTCTCGAAGAACCGGTGCCGCGCCCGCCACTCCCCCTGCACGAGGGCGTGCCGGATGAACAGCTCGCGCGCGACGTCGGGCTGGTGCCGGCCGAGGGGTACGACGCGGTCGGCGACGAGTGGCACGCCGTAGAGAGTGACGCGTTCGTGGGCGAGCGCGGACTCCCGCTTCTTCGACCAGTAGGGCTCGGAGTACGTGCGCTTGACCAGGTCGCCGCCGAGCCGCTCGGCCCACACCGGGTCGATCGCAGCGTTCTGCCGGCCCCACAGGCGGGAGGTCTCGACCAGCTCGGCCGCCATCACGAGATCGGGCTGGGACTTGAACAGGCCCGACCCCGGGAAGATCGCGAACCGTGCCCCGCGCGCGCCCAGGTAGTCGCGCCGGTCGACGTCGCGCAGCCCGATGTGGGACAGCAGCCCGGAGAGCAGCGCCTGGTGGATCCCGTCGGCGTCGGGCACCGTGGCCGGCGTACCCGGCTTGAGTCCCACCTGCTTGGCCACCTGGCGCAGCTGGGACTCGAAGTCCTGCCACTCGCGCACGCGGAGGTGGTTCAGGTGCTCCTGGCGGCACAGACGACGGAACGCGCTCGAGCCGAGCTCCTTCTGCTGGGTCTTCAGGTGCCGCCAGAGGTTGAGCCAGGCGATGAAGTCCGAGCGGGGGTCGCGGAACCGGGCGTGCAGCTGGTCGGCTCGAGCACGCTGCTCGACCGGACGCTCGCGCGGGTCCTGGATCGACAAGGCGGCCGTGATCACCAGCACCTCGCGCAGGCAGCCGAACCGGTCCGCCTCGAGGATCATCCGCGCCATCCGGGGGTCGATCGGCAGCCGGGCGAGCTTGCGGCCCACACCGGTCAGGCGCCGGCGGTCGTCGCGGCCCGGCGCCAGGGCACCGAGCTCCTCCAGCAGCTGTACGCCGGCCCGCACCGCGCGCGTGTCCGGCGGGTCGACGAACGGGAACTGCTCGACCTGCCCCAGCCCGAGCGAGGTCATCTGCAGGATCACGCTGGCCAGCGAGGTGCGTAGGATCTCCGGCTCGGTGAACTCCGGACGGCCCTCGAAGTCCTCCTGGCTGTAGAGGCGGATCGCGATGCCGGCCTCGACCCGGCCGCAGCGACCGGAGCGCTGCTGGGCCGAGGCCTGGCTGATCGGCTCGATCGGCAGCCGCTGCACCTTGGTGCGCGTCGACCAGCGGCTGATCCGGGCCAGCCCGGTGTCGATGACCGCGATGATGCCCGGGACGGTGAGCGAGGTCTCGGCCACGTTGGTGGAGAGCACGACACGACGGCGGGTGTGCCGCTCGAAGACACGGTGCTGCTCGGCGGCCGAGAGCCTCGAGTAGAGCGGCACGATGTCGAAGCCCCGAGGCCCTTCGGCCTTGCGGGCCAGGGCTTCTGCAGTGTCGCGGATCTCGCGCTCCCCCGGCAGGAAGACGAGCATGTCCCCGGCCGTGTCGGCGAGCAGCTCGTCGACAGCCGCCTCGATCGCCTCGGTCTGGTCCCGCTGGACCGGCTCACCCTCCTCGTCGTCGTACGACTCCTCGAGCAGGGGCCGGTAGCGCACCTCGACCGGGTAGGTCCGGCCCGAGACCTCGATGATCGGAGCCGGGCGGCCACTCGAGTCGGCGAAGTGGGTCGCGAACCGCTCCGGGTCGATGGTCGCCGAGGTGATCACGACCTTGAGGTCGAGACGTCGCGGCAGCAGGCGCTTGAGGTAGCCCAGCAGGAAATCGACGTTGAGGCTGCGCTCGTGGGCCTCGTCGATGATGATCGTGTCGTAGCGCTTCAGGTCGCGGTCGCGCTGGAGCTCCGCGAGCAGGATCCCGTCGGTCATCACCTTGACGCGGCTCTGCTTCGACGTACGGTCGGTGAACCGGACCTGGTAGCCGACCGTCTCGCCCAGCTCGGTGCCGAGCTCCTCGGCGATGCGCTCGGCGACGCTGCGCGCGGCGATGCGCCGCGGCTGGGTGTGGCCGATCATCCCGCCGCCCGGGGCACCGGGGTCACCACGGCCCAGCGCCAGACAGATCTTCGGCAGCTGGGTGGTCTTGCCCGACCCGGTCTCGCCGGCCACCACGACCACCTGGTTGTCCCGGATGGCCTCGGCGATGTCGTCACGACGGGCCGAGACCGGCAGGTCGGGTGGGAAGTGGATGCGCACAGCGTCGCCATTCTCCCCGGCACGTGCTCACCGGGCCAAGCGGGTTGTTGCTGTGCGGCTGCGGCGAAGACATGGCCCGAGGCAAGGTGCGGCAGCCACTCCCCGGGCCGTGCATGTTCTGTTCGGGTGTTGCAACGCCTGAACTGGCCATGGATACCCGGTCAGCCGGGGATTCCGCCGGTTGCCGGCTACGGCGAGGGAGTCGCGTTCGGTGGGGTGGGGGTCGGGGCGCTGTTCGGGGGGAGGATGCGCGGACCGTTGCCGTCGCCCTGCTGGGGACCGCGCCAGCGCGGCATCGGGTCGGTGCCCTGCCCCCCGCCGGGTCCACTGCCGGGGCCGTCGCCCCACTGCCAGTGCCGCCCGCCCGGAGGTGCCATCGGGCCGCCACGCTGGAACCGCATCGGACCGCCACGTCGGTCGTTGCCGTCGCCGGCGCTGGCCAGGGCCGCGCCTGCGAGACCGCCGATGATGACCGAGGCCAGCGCCACCGCGATCAGCGCGCGGAAGGACCAGAGCCGGTCGACGAAGCGTTGCCTGGGCGGGGCAGGCACCTGGTCGGGAGGCAGCACGTGCGTGGAGGCCGGGTCGGGTTCGGGCGGCGGAACCGGGCGCGATTCCGGAGGTACGTCGGTCACGCACTCATGGTGCGCCGAGAACCTGTGTTTGTCCTGTGTCTCGGCAACGAAACCCGGCACGCCCACGGCAGCGCGTTCACAGGAAACGCACAGCCACCTCATGGACTCCCCGGTGGCGCAGCCACCAGAGTGAGCAGCATGAAGAGCGCTGAGCCCGACCTCACCCGAGCCGACGGCAGCCCTCTGCGCGTCCTCGTGGTCGACGACGAGGAGAACATCGCCGAGCTGCTGCGGATGGCGCTGCGCTACGAGGGCTGGGAGGTCGAGGTCGCGCTCACCGGGTCCAAGGCGGTGTCGACCGCCAAGAAGCAGCGACCCGATGCCGTCGTGCTCGACATGATGCTGCCCGACTTCGACGGCATGGAGGTGCTGCGCCGGCTGCGCGGCGACCAGGACGACGTACCCGTGCTGTTCCTGACCGCTCGCGACTCGGTCGAGGACCGGGTGGCAGGCCTGACCGCCGGCGGCGACGACTACGTCACCAAGCCGTTCTCGCTCGAGGAGGTGGTGGCCCGGCTGCGAGCTCTGATGCGGAGGTCGGGTGCACAACAGACCTCGACGACCACGGCCCTGGTCGTCGGTGACCTGCAGCTCGACGAGGACAGCCACGAGGTGAGCCGGGCCGGTGAGGAGATCAGCCTGACCGCGACCGAGTTCGAGCTGCTCCGCTTCATGATGCGCAACCCCCGCCGGGTGCTCAGCAAGGCCCAGATCCTCGACCGTGTCTGGAACTACGACTTCGGCGGGCAGGCCAACGTCGTCGAGCTCTACATCTCCTACCTGCGCAAGAAGATCGACGCCGGTCGCGAGCCGATGATCCACACCATGCGCGGGGCCGGCTACGTGCTGAAGCCGACCACATGAGGCTTCCTCGTTCGCTGACGTCACGCCTGGTCATCACCACGGTGGTGCTGGTCGCCGTGACCTCGGTGCTGATCGGCACGGTCACGGCACTCGCGATGCGCAGCTATCTCTACAGCCGGCTGGACGACCAGGTCATGAAGAGCTTCGACCTCGGTCGCCCTCCGGGCGGCGACATCGGTCCCGGGCCCGACCTCGGCGCCCAGCTGCGCACGGTCACCGGGCTCTACCCCGAGGAGGGGCCGGCCCAGGCCTTCGTGGTGACGACCCGGGACGACAATCGAGGGGTGAAGCGATCGGTCTCCACCACGGTGACCGAGCAGCTCGACAAGGTGCCGACCGACGGCGCCCTGCACACCGTCAACCTGACGGCTCTGGGCGACTACCGCGTCATCGCGCGCGACGTCACGGGCGGCAAGATCGTCACCGGGCTTCCCACCACCGAGGTCCACGACATCCTGTCCAGCCTGATCTGGCTGGAGGTCCTGCTCGGCCTGCTCGGCGTGGTCGCCGCCGGAGGAGCCGGCACGCTCGTCGTACGACGGCAGCTGCGTCCGCTCAACGACGTCGCGCAGACCGCGCACGCCGTCGCCGTACTCCCCCTGGACTCCGGTGACATCGGCGTCACCGAGCGGGTGCCGGAGCGGCTCACCGACGAGCGCACCGAGGTCGGCCAGGTCGGGGCGGCGCTGAACACGCTGCTCGAGCACGTGGAGGTCTCGCTGACGGCCCGGCACCGCAGCGAGCAGCAGGTGCGCCAGTTCGTGGCCGACGCCTCCCACGAGCTGCGTACGCCGCTGGCCACGATCCACGGCTACGCCGAGCTGTCCCGTCGTACGCCGGACGACCCGGCTGCCCTCGCCAGCGCCCTGACCAAGGTCGAGACCGAGACCGACCGGATGTCGACGCTGGTCGACGACCTGCTGCTGCTGGCCAGGCTCGACTCCGGCCGCCCGCTCGACCGTGTCGAGGTCGACGTCACCCGGCTGCTGCTCGAGTCGGTCGGCGACGCCCGGGTGCTCGCTCCCGGCCACCGCTGGCAGCTCCGGCTGCCCGAGGAGCCGGTGACCGTCACCGGCGACGAGCAGCGACTGCACCAGGTGGTCACCAACCTGCTCAGCAACGCCCGCCACCACACGCCTCCCGGGACGACGGTCACCGTCTCGGCCGAGCCGAGCGACAGCGGCATCACCATCACGGTGCACGACGACGGCCCGGGCCTCCCCCCAGGACTCGCCGACCACGTCTTCGAGCGATTCACCCGTGGCGACAGCTCGCGCACGCGTGCGAGCGGAGGGGCCGGCCTGGGACTGTCGCTGGTCGCCGCGATCGTCCAGGCACACGCCGGCAGCACCTCGGTCCGGTCCGAGCCCGGCGACACCACGTTCACGGTGACCCTGCCGGCGTAGCGCTCTACGATCGAGCGGTGCTTCTGGAGCGCGATCGGCAGCTCGACGACCTGACCGCCTTCGCGGCCGGGTCGACAGAGCACGGGGGCGGCGTCGTGCTGGTCGCCGGCGAGGCCGGGATCGGCAAGACCAGCCTGGTCCGCGCCTTCACACACAGCCACCAGGGACGCGTGCTCACCGGTGCCTGCGAGCCCCTCACCACCCCGCGGCCGCTGCAACCGCTCCACGACATCGCTCTGCAGACCGGTGGCCGGCTGGCCGGGCTGATGGCGAGCGATGCCGGGCGTCACGAGCTGTTCACCGCCGCGCTGGAGTCACTCGCCGAGTCGCCGACCGTGGTCGTCGTCGAGGACGTCCACTGGGCCGACGAGGCCACCCTCGACCTGCTCGTCTTCCTCGGCCGGCGGATGGCGGACACCACCTCGACGCTCCTGCTCACCCTTCGCGAGCACGCCCCGGACGCACCGCCGCGGCTGGCCGAGGTGGCCGGTCATCTCGCCCGGTCGCAGCGGAGCCTGCGGGTGGCCCTCGCTCCGCTGTCCGTCGAGGCCGTCGGCCGACTCGCCGAGGGCCACCGGGTCCGGGCCGAGCACGTGCACGCCGTCACGGCGGGGAACCCGTTCTTCGTGACCGAGGTGCTCGCCTCCCAGGACGACGTCGTGCCGGCCTCGGTACGGGACGCCGTCGTCGGACGGGCCGCCGGGCTGACGGAGGGCGCGCGAGCTGCGCTCGAGACCGCCGCCGTCGTGCCCGACCGGGTCGAGCTCGACCTGCTGCTCGCGGTCAGCGGATCGACGGCTCTCGATCTCGAGGAGTGCGAGCGCGCCGACCTGCTCGAGATCGAGTCGCGGGTCGCGACGTACCGCCACGAGCTGGCCCGCAACGCCGTGCTCGACAGCCTGCCCGCCGTACGACGCCAGCAGCTGCACGCGGGTGTCGTCGCCCAGCTGCTCACCCGATCGGGTCACCACGAGGCACGCATCGCCCATCACGCCGACCTGGCCGGCGAGTCGGCCACCGTGCTGACGAACGCGGTGGCGGCGGCCGAGCAGGCGGCTCGCCTGGGCTCCCATCGCGAGGCGGCGGCCCAGATGGCCCGTGCGGTCGCCCACCTCGACGGGGCCGAACCGACGCGGGCCGCGAACATCCTCGGACGGGCCGCCCCGATCCTCCAGGCCACCGGCCGCCTCGACGAGGCCCTCGACGCCTCGAGCCGGGCCGTGGCCATCAGCCGGGACCACCACCTCGACGACCTGCCGAGGCACCTGGCCATCCATGCCCGCGTGCTGTGGATCCTCGGTCGCGCCGACTCCCGGGCCGCCGTGGACGAGGCCGTCGAGCTGGTGCTCGCCTCCCCCGGCTCGGTCGGGGAGGTGGACGTGCTCGGCACCGCCAGCGCGCTGTACATGCTCGCCCGCGAGATCCCGCTCTCGCTGGAGACCGGCCGGCGTGCCATCGGCCTGGCCCGTGAGCGGGGTGACGGCCACGGTCTCGTGTGGGCACTGAACGCCGTCGGCACGGCCAACTGGTTCGCCGACCCCGAGGCCGCCGAGCCGTTGCTGGTCGAGTCGCTCGAGACCGCCCGGCGGCTGCGCGACGACATCGCGACAGCCTCTGCCATGGTCAACCTCGGCTCGGGCGCCGGAGAGGTACGCCGCTACCGGACGGCCCGGCACTGGCTCGAGGAGAACCGCCGCTTCTGCACGGAGCGCGACCTCGACCACAGCCGTGACTACGCCGTCTGCTGGCTGGCCCGGATCGCCCTCGAGCAGGGCGACTGGGACCGTGCGTTCACGCTGGCCAGCAGTCTCCCCGACGACACCGACCCGATCTCGCGGATCGGCGCCCTGCCGGTCGCAGCCAAGGTGCTCGTCCGACGCGGAGAACCGGGTGGACCCGCCTTGCTCGACACCGCACAGGCGCTGGCAGAACGCACGGGTCACCTCCAGCGCCTGTGGCCGGTCGCGGCCGGACAGGCCGAGGCCGCCTGGTACTCCGGGCGTACCGACCAGATCCCCGCCCTCGTGACGCCGACCCTCGAGCTCGCCGTGGGTCTCGGCCATCCCTGGGCGACCGGCGAGCTGGCCTGGTGGCGGTGGCGCGCGACCGGCGTCGTCGAGGACCTCCCGATGGCGGCGCCGTACCGCGCCATGGTGGAGCAACGCTGGCAGGCCGCCGCCGCGCAGTGGCGGGAGATCGGCTGTCCGTGGGAGGCGGCACTTGCGCTGTCGGAGACGGACGACGCCGACGACCTCGAGCAGGCCTCGGCCGAGCTGCACCGGCTGGGAGCCCGGCAGGACGCCGCCCGCACGGCGCAACGGATGCGCGACCTCGGGCTCACGGTCGCCGTCCGACCGCGTCGTACGACGGCCGCCAACCCGGCCGGCCTGACCGACCGCGAGCTCGAGGTGGCTCGCCTGCTGGGCCACGGCGCGACCAACGCCGAGATCGGTGCCGCGCTGTTCATCTCGGCCAGGACGGCGGCCCATCACGTCTCGGCCGTGCTCGCCAAGCTGGGTGTCGCCAACCGACGCGAGGCCGCGCGGGCCGTGGCGGCGTGGACCGACCAGGTCATCGCCTCGCCGAAACATGGGCACCGGTGACCGATGTCGCAGGCCACCGGCCCGCACAGGATCGAGGCATCAAGTCCCACCCACACACGAAGGACAATCCCGATGCCTCGTTACCTCGTACAGCGCACCTTCCCGGACGGCCTGGAGATCCCGGTCGACCACACCGGTGCCGAGACATGCCTCAAGGTGGTGGCCGGGAACGCCGGCCACGGCGTCACCTGGCTGCACTCCTACGTCTCGCCCGACCACCACACCTCGTTCTGCATCTACGACGCGCCGGACCCGGCGGCGATCCGGAGCGCCGCCGGCACCAACGAGCTGCCGGTCGACGTGATCACCGAGGTGTCGGTGCTCGACCCGTACTTCTACCACTGAGCGACGCGGCGCCCGTCCACGTTCGTGTCCGGGCGGGCGCCACCCTCACAGCGCCCCCACAGAACGACCACACGGCCGTCGCAGGTGGGTCGCCGAACCTCTCGGCATGGACACCACCACGCTTCCCCGGCCCTCGGGACCCACGACCACTTGGGAGCCAGGAGCGCTCCCCTCCGACCGAACCCGTCGCTCCGGGCAGGTTCCCGACCGGATCGTCCGTCTCTGGCGCGGGCCGGCCGACGAGCCGGCCTGGGCACGACCGGCACTGATCGCGCTGCTCGTCGCGACCGGGGTCCTCTACCTCTGGGGGCTCGGGGCCAGCGGCTGGGCCAACTCCTTCTACTCCGCCGCCGTGCAGGCCGGCTCCGAGTCGTGGAAGGCGTTCTTCTTCGGCTCCAGTGACGCGGCCGGCTCGATCACGGTCGACAAGACTCCGCTGTCGCTGTGGCCGATGGCCCTCTCGGTGCGCGTCTTCGGGCTGTCGAGCTGGAGCATCCTGGTCCCGCAGGCGTTGATGGGCGTGGCCACCGTCGGGCTGCTGCACCGCCTGGTCCGTCGTACGACGGGATCGGCCGCGGCCGGTCTGGTCGCCGGCGCCACGATGGCGCTGGCACCGGTCGCCGTGCTGATGTTCCGGTTCAACAACCCCGACGCGATGCTCACCCTGCTGATGGTCGGCGCTGCCGGAGCCACTCTGCGCGCCGTCGACTCCAGTGGCCGCGAGGGTGGCCACCCCGTCCGGTGGCTCTCCCTCGGGGGTGCCCTGGTCGGACTCGCCTTCCTGACCAAGATGTTGCAGGCGTTCCTGGTGTTGCCGGCCCTGGCGCTCGCGTACCTGCTGTTCGCCCGGACCTCGTGGGGCAAGCGCCTCGGTCACCTGATGGTGGCGTTCGGGACGATGCTGCTCGCGGGTGGCTGGTGGATCGCGATCGTCCAGCTGTGGCCGGCGTCGAGCCGTCCCTACATCGGCGGCTCCCAGGACAACTCCATCCTCGAGCTGACCCTCGGCTACAACGGGCTCGGGCGACTCAGCGGCAACGAGACCGGCTCGGTCGGCGGCGGCGGTGGCGGCGCCGGCAACTGGGGCGCGACCGGGCTGTTCCGGCTGTTCGACACCGAGATCGGCGGCCAGATCGCCTGGCTGCTCCCGGCCGCCCTCGTGCTGGGTGGAGCCGCCCTCTGGTTCGGGCGGCGCCACCAGCACCTGCGCAGTGCGCTCACCCTCTGGCTGGCCTGGCTGCTCGTGACGGCGCTGACCTTCAGCTTCATGGCCGGCATCTTCCACGCCTACTACACGGTCGCCCTGGCGCCGGCGATCGCGGCGCTCGTCGGCATCGGCGCCTGGGTGCTGTGGCAGCACCGCGCGTCGTACGCCGCCAGCGGAGTGCTCGCGTTCACCACGGCCATGACGTCGGTGCTCGCGTGGTACCTGCTCGACCGGGCCGACGGCTTCGTCCCCTGGCTGAAGTGGGTCGTCGTGGTCGCCGGTCTCGCGGCGGCACTCGTCCTGGCCGGCGTACGTCACCTGCCCCACAGGGTGGCTCTGGCCGTGGCGGCGGCCGCGTTGGTGACCGGCCTGGCCGGGCCGGCGGCGTACGCCGTGAGCACCGCGTCCACCCCGCACACCGGCTCCATCCCGAGCGCCGGACCGACCACGGCCGGCGGGATGGGTGGCCCGGGCGGGCTGCCCGGGGGCATGCGCCAGCTGGGGACCCCGCCGGCCCAGGGCCAAGGCCAGGGCCAGGGCCAGACCGGCCCGGCTCAGGGAGGCACCACCAGGACCGCACCCACCGGCGGCGGCATGGGCGGCCTGCTCAACGGGAGCACCTCGAGTGCGGCGGTGACCAAGCTCCTGCAGAACGACGCCGACAGCTACACCTGGGCAGCCGCGGCCTTGGGCGCCAACAACGCCGCCGGCTACCAGCTGGCCAGCGAGGAGCCGGTGATGGCGATCGGCGGCTTCAACGGCAGCGACCCGAGCCCGACGCTCGCACAGTTCGAGAAGTACGTCGCCGACGGACAGGTCCACTGGTTCATCGGCAGCGGTGGGGTCGGCGGCGGACCGGGTGGCACCGGCAGCAACGACAGCAGCGAGATCGCCCAGTGGGTCGCTGCCAACTTCACCGCGACCACCGTGGACGGCGTGACCCTCTACGACCTCTCGGGCGGGATCAAGTGAGCGCGCTGGTGCAGCCGGCCTCCCCCGGTGAGCCCGGGTTCGCCACGACGACGGTCCTGGACGTGGTGATCCCGGTCTACAACGAGGAGGCGCAGCTCGCAGCCTCGGTCGAGCGGGTGCTGGAACACCTGCGCACGATGCCCTGGTCGTTCCGGGTGACGATCGCCGACAACGCGAGCACCGACCAGACGGCACTGATCGCCCGTCGCCTCAGCCACACCAACCCCGAGGTCTCGGTCGTGCACCTCGCCGAGAAGGGTCGGGGGCGAGCCCTGAAGCGGGTGTGGAGCGCCTCGGAGAGCGACGTCCTGGTCTACATGGACGTCGACCTGTCCACCGACCTGGCCGCGCTGCTCCCCCTCGTCGCACCGCTGGTCAGCGGTCACTCCGACGTCGCCATCGGCTCGCGCCTGGCCCGCCACTCGCGGGTGGAGCGAGGCGCGAAGCGGGAGCTGATCTCGCGCAGCTACAACCTGCTGCTGCGGCAGGTGCTCCGGGCCCGGTTCAGCGACGCCCAGTGCGGGTTCAAGGCGATCCGCCGCGACGCGGCCCGCGAGCTGCTGCCGCTGGTCGAGGACAACGCGTGGTTCTTCGACACCGAGCTGCTCGTCGTCGCCGAGCGGGCCGGCCTGCGGATCCACGAGGTGCCCGTCGACTGGGTCGACGACCCCGACAGCAGCGTGGACCTCGTGCGTACGGCGGTCGACGACCTCAAGGGCATGGTCCGGCTGGGACGCTCGCTGGTGCGCGGCACACTCCCCCTCCGCGAGATCGGCGAGCGGCTCGGCCGGACCAGCTCGGAGGCGGGTCGGGGTCGACTCGGCATGCAGGTCGGCATCTTCCTGGTGATCGGCGTCGGCTCGACACTGGCCTACGCCGTGCTCTACCTGGCGCTCCGGTCGACGATGACGTCGTGGTGGGCCAACTTCAGCGCACTGCTGCTGACGGCCATCGCGAACACGGCGGCCAACCGGCGGTTCACCTTCGGCGTGCGCGGCCCGCGGGACGTCGTACGTCACCAGGTGCAGGGGCTCGTCATCTTCGCGGCCGGGCTCGCGGCCACGACGGGCTCGCTGTGGCTGCTCCACGCGGTGAGCTCTCCCGGTCGAGGGGCCGAGGTCGTCGTACTCACGCTCGCCAACCTGGGCGTGACCGTGCTGCGGTTCGGTGCGATGAAGCTCTGGGTCTTCAGCCGCGGGCCTGCGGCGCCAGGATGGCGGGCAACGACGCCGAGAGGGTCTGCAGCAGCTCTTCGCGAGTGATGCCGCGGGGGTCGCGCACCCAGTCGAGGACGACCTCCTCGGTGAAGGCCGACCAGCCCCGGACGATCAGCCGGACCGCAGGCGTGTCGACCAGGCCGAGCTGCGCGGCCTCCTCGGCGACCGGGCCTTCGAAGAGACGGCCGGTGAGGGCCTCGCGGGACTCCTCGTAGATCTCGCGCAGGCCTTCGTGCCCGCCGGCGGCGCCACGGACCAGCGAGACATAGCCCTCGTAGTTGTCCACGACGTAGTCGACGTAGCGGGCCAGGGAGCCCTCGAGCTGCTCGAGGGGGCTGCCGTCCCCGTCGGGAGCCGTCACGGCGAAGAGGTCGTCGGCGGCGCGACGTACGACGGCGGTGTGGAACTCCTGCTTGCCGCCGAAGTAGTGGTAGAGCAGCCCGCGGGAGATGCCGGCCTCCTCGGCCAGTGTCTCGATGGAGAGGTCCTCCAGCGACCGGGTCGCGAGCAGGCGCACGCCGAGCTCGATCAGCTGCTCGCGCCGGCTGTCGGGACTCATCCGGATCCGGGTGGTGGACATGTGTCCCATGTTACTGAACTCGGGTCAACAACGCTATTGACGGTTGTTCAGTACGTTGGCAGGGTGGTCCCATGACCTCGATCTCCCTCCCCGAGCGCGTCCGGGTGTTCGTCGTCGGCGCTGGTTTCGCCGGCCTGGGCACCGCGATCAAGCTCGACGAGCACGGCTTCGGCGACTTCCTCGTCGTCGACAAGGGCCAGAGCGTCGGCGGGACCTGGCGCGACAACACCTACCCCGGTGCGGCCTGCGACGTGCCCAGTCAGCTCTACTCGTTCAGCTTCGCGCCCAACCCGGACTGGTCGCGGTCCTTCTCCCCCCAACCGGAGATCCAGGCCTACCTCGAGCGCACCGCCCGCGAAGCAGGAGTGCTGGACCGGTTCCGGTTCGGCGTCACGGTCGAGGACGCCGCCTGGGACGAGGAGGAGCGCGTCTGGCACATCGGCACCGACCACGGCGAGGTCCTCGCCGACATCCTGGTCACCGGCTCCGGAGGGCTCTCCGAGCCCAAGCTGCCGGACATCGCCGGCATCGACTCCTTCGCCGGCGAGATCTTCCACTCGGCGCGCTGGAACCACGACTACGACCTCACCGGCAAGCGGGTAGCCGTCATCGGCACCGGCGCGTCGGCGATCCAGATCGTGCCGGAGGTGGCCAAGCAGGCCGCGCACCTCGACGTCTACCAGCGCACCGCTCCCTGGGTGATGCCGCGCGGCGACCGGCCCTACAAGGCGATCGAGCGGTTCGCGTTCCGGCACCTGCCGCTGGTGCAGAAGGCCTACCGCACCGGCATCTACTGGGGCCGTGAGTGCTTCGTCCCCGGGTTCACCATCAACCCCAGGCTGGCCGTCCCGGCGAAGAAGCTGGCACTCCAGAACATCGAGCGAGGCATCTCCGACCCCGAGCTGCGCAAGGCCGTCACCCCGCACTTCCAGATCGGCTGCAAGCGCATCCTGATCTCCAACGACTACTACCCCGCGCTCGACTCCGACCATGTCGACCTCGTCACCGACGGCATCCGCGAGATCACGCCGACCGGCATCGTCACTGCCGACGGCACCGTCCGCGAGGTCGATGCGATCGTGGTGGCGACCGGCTTCTACACGACCGAGCAGCCGATCGCCGAGCACGTGAAGGGTCGCGACGGCCGCACCCTCGCGGACGCCTGGCGCGAGACCGGCATGGCGGCGTACAAGGGCACCACGATCGCCGGCTTCCCCAACCTGTTCCAGATCGTCGGCCCCAACACCGGGCTCGGGCACTCCTCGATGGTGTTCATCATCGAGAGCCAGATCGCCTACATCCGCTCAGCGCTGCAACAGATGGGCGAGCGCGGGATCGCCACCGTCGAGCCCACCCAGCAGGCACAGGACGCCTGGAACGACGACGTGCAGCGCCGGATGAAGCGCACCGTCTGGAGCACCGGCGGCTGCGCGAGCTGGTACATCGACTCCCACGGCCGCAACACCACCCTGTGGCCACGCACCACGTTCGCGTTCCGCGGGCTGTTGCGTAGCTTCGACCTCGACCAGTACGTCGTCACCAGGCGCACTGCCACCCCGATCCCCCAGGAGAACGTCGCATGAAGGACCTCAACGACAAGGTCGTCGTGATCACCGGCGCCGGCTCCGGCATGGGCCGCGAGATGGCGCTGCTCGCTGCTCGCCGCGGAGCACTCCTCGCCGTCTCGGACTGGAACGAGGAGGCACTGGCCGAGACCGTCGACCTGCTCAAGGAAGCCGGTGCCCGCGAGCTGCGCAGCGACGTCGTCGACGTCTCCGACCGCAGCGCCGTCGCCGACCTCGCCCAGGCAGTCGTCGAGCAGTTCGGCCGCGTGAACATGGTGGTCAACAACGCCGGCGTAACCGTGACCGGCGACTTCGAGGAGATGACCTACGACGACTTCGACTGGATCGTCGGAGTCAACTTCATGGGCGTCATCAACGGCACCAAGGAGTTCCTGCCGCACCTGATCGCCTCGGGCGACGGCGCCGTGGTGAACATCTCCAGCCTGTTCGGCCTGATCAGCATGCCGGGCCAGACGGCGTACAACGCGACCAAGTACGCCGTCCGCGGCTTCACCGAGGCCCTGCGCGAGGAGATGCTGATCAACGGCCACCCCGTGACCGTGACCTGCATCCACCCCGGCGGCATCAAGACCGGCATCGCCCGCCACGGCCGCAAGACGGCCAGCCAGGACGCGGCCGCGATCGACTCCTTCTTCGAGAAGAAGCTGGCCCGGATGACTGCCGAGAAGGCCGCCCGCATCATCCTCGACGGCGCCCTCGCCGGGAAGGCACGAGTGCTCGTCGGCATCGACGCCCACGCCATGCACCACTTCGCCAAGCTCCTCGGCTCGCGCTACCAGGACGTCGTCGCCCGACTCGCCCCCAAGACGATGCCGACCCGCAAGCACTGACCCGCCCGTGCGTCATACGTCCGGCCGGGGAGGATGACGCATGCCCTTCGAGCGGGAGACCGAGCACCTGCGGCTGCGTCGACCGGTGGGCGAGGACCTGGCGGCGTTCACCGAGCTGCACAGCGACCCGCGCACCTACGCGCACGCGCCGGCCAGCATGCCGACGCCCGAGCAGTGCGAGCAGCGGCTGGCGTCATACCTCCTCGACTGGGAGCAGTTCGGTTACGGGTACGTCGCCGTGGAGGAGCTGTCGACCGGACGGCTGGTCGGCTGGGGCGGGGTCAAGCCGACGCCCGACGAGACGGTCGTGAACCTCTACTACCGCCTCGCCCACGACGCGCTCGGGCGCGGCTACGGCCGCGAGCTCGCGCAGGCGATCATGGCCGGCGTCCGCGAGGAGCTCCCCGGGCACACCGTGCGGGCGACGGTGAAGCGGCACAACCACGCCTCGATGGCCACCGCCCGCGCTGCCGGTCTGGTCGAGGTCGGCGAACGCCGGCATTCCGAGGACGGACCCGACGACCCGCCGTCAGTCATCCTCGAGTGGCGTCCGGACGCCTGAGGCTCACAACCCCGCCGGGTCGGCGTTGCCGCCGCAGACCACCACGCAGACCCGCTCGCCCTCGGACGGCACGTAGGCACCGGTGAGCACGGCCGCGAGTGCCGTCGCCCCGGCCGGCTCGGCCGCCACCCTCGCCTCTCGCCACAGCCAGCGACGGGCCTCGACGATCGCGTCGTCCTCGACGAGCACCGACGCGGTGTCGTGCTCGGTGACTGCGGCAAAGGCGATCTGGCCGAGCCGGGAGGCGCCCAGCGCGTCGGCCGCCACCCCGCCGACCTGCACGTCGACGGGAGCGCCTGCCGCAAGGGCGTCGTGCAGCGTCGGACAGGTCGTCGGTTCCACGGCCAGCACCCGGGCCGCCGGTCGTGACCCCGCCAGCCCCAGGGTCACTCCTGAGCAGAGGCCACCGCCACCGACCGCGAGGAGCACGGTGTCGACGTCGGGCAGCTGCTGGCCGACCTCGGCGCCGAGCGTCCCCTGGCCGGTGACCGTGCCGAACGAGTCGTAGGCGTGCAGCGCCAGCACACCGGGCCGCTCGGCCGCCTCGCGGCTGGCCAGGAAGGCCTCGGCGTAGGTCGAGCCCACCCGGTCGACCTCGGCCCCGAGCGCCGCGATCGCGTCGACCTTGACTGCCGGGGCGGCCTCCGGCACGAAGATGCGGGTCGGGATGCCCAGCCGGTGGCCGACGTGGGCGACGGCGAGGCCGTGGTTGCCGCCCGACGCAGCCACCAGCGCAGTCGGCGGCTCGGGTGCCGAGAGCACGCTGGTGAAGGCACCGCGGGCCTTGAACGAGCCGGAGTGCTGGAACAGCTCCAGCTTCAGCGCGACGGGCCGCCCGTCCACGTCGACCTCGAGGATCGGCGTACGGCGTACCCACGGAGCGATCAGGGCCACCGCCGCCCGGATGTCGTCGTACGTCGGGAGGGGGATGTCGGCCACCGGCCCAACGTATCCTCGCCCCCATGTCCTCTCGGCCCAGCCGGTCCGCGCGTCCTGTGCGCGTCGAGTGCCGCAAGTGGCCCGACGACCCGCACTGGGAGTTCGACGGAGTGCGGCTAGGGGTGGACGGCCACGGGACCTGGATCGGCATCACCGAAGGCACCCTGCTGGCCAGCCCGGTGCGCGCCTTCCACGCCACAGCCGACCACGTGACGCTGGTCCCCCACGACGCCTGGTGGCTCGGCACGTTCTACGGCGACGACGCCAAGCGACCCTTCGACACCTACGTCGACATCGCCACGCCTGCGGTCTGGCACGGCGACGACCTCGTCCGTGCCGTCGACCTCGACCTCGATGTGATCCAGGGAACGACCGGACGCATCTGGGTCGACGACGAGGACGAGTTCGCGGCCCACCGGGTCGCGCTCGGCTACCCCGACGAGGTGACCGAGCAGGCAGTCACCAGCTGCCAGCACGTCCTCGCCTCGGTCACCAGGCGCGCCGCGCCGTTCGACGGCACGCACCTGCCTTGGCTGGCCCGGCTGCGCCAGCTGAGCGGCGGACCTGTCTAGTCCGGTTAGACCTATTAAGCCCGTTTTGGGCATTTTTGGGGCTTTCTGGACAGAGCCGACCGTTTTGCTACCTAGGCTGGGGGGTGCTCGCCCGAACCCTCACGAAAGTCCCGCGATGAAGTACGTCTGGGTGCTCATCAGCCCCCTGGTCCTGGCCCTCGTCGGCCTCGGTGCCTCCCCACTGAGCCACCAGCAGACCGCGTCCGCCTCCGAGGTCAGCGCCACCACCCAGGGCGTCTCCTCCGCGCCGGACGCCGCCCCCCTCGGCTTCTACTGGCAGCTGACCACGCTGCAGCAGGTCGTGCCCGGCACCACCTTGGTCAGCCGCGGGACGCACCACGACTCGCACGGGACGCGCAGCGACAAGCAGTTCTTCGAGATCAGCAGCACGGGCAGCAACGACGTACCCGAGGCGGCACTGCGGGCCTACCACCACGCGGAGAAGGTGATGGCCACCGCCGACCCGGGCTGCGACATCTCCTGGACCCTGCTGGCCGCCATCGGTCGGGTGGAGTCCAACCACGGCCGCTTCGGCGGTGCCCAGCTCGGCTCCGACGGCGTCTCCCGTCCGGAGATCCGCGGACCCCAGCTCAACGGCGCCGGCGCCTTCGCCGCGATCAAGGACAGCGACCACGGCGTTCTCGACCACGACCTGGTCTGGGACCGCGCCGTGGGCCAGATGCAGTTCCTGCCGCAGACCTGGAAAGCCGTGGCCCGCGACGGTGACGGCGACGGGCAGAAGAACCCCGACGACATCGACGACAGCGCCCTCGGTGCCGCGGTCTACCTGTGCGGCGCCGGCGGCAGCCTGGCCGACCCGGCGGGCGTGGCCCGAGCAGCCTTCCGCTACAACCACTCCGACTACTACGTGCAGCTGGTGATGTCCTTCCAGACCGGCTACCAGACCGGCGTCTTCGCCGTGCCTTCCCCGCCGCCGCCGGCGCCCGAGAAGACCCGGGTCGTGCGCAAGCACGCCGTGCACGCCACGACCAAGAAGCACGTCGTCCAGCACCCGGCCGCCCCGAAGCCCGCGACGACCACGCCGTCGAAGCCGGCCCCGAAGCCCACGCCCAAGCCGACCCCGACGCCGACCGCGACGCCCACGCCTGCTGCGCCGAAGCTCGACCGGGTCGACGGGACCTGGCAGGCCTGCGGCAGCTCGTTCTGCCTCGGCACGACGAACCTCGACCTGGGCCCGCAGAACGGCCTGAACGACAAGGCGAGCGCCGACTTCGACCACGACGGCACCGTCGAGAGCAACGCTCAGGAGTTCGCCGGTCTCGTCGGCCAGCAGGTGACGCTGCAGGCGGTGCACGCCGGCGGCAACCTGGTCGTCTACGTGATCGGGTCCGACGGCTTCCGCAACGCGGACGGCTCCTTCGCCCGGTTGCTGGCGGCCAGCGCGGGGGCGACCCCCGCCCCCTGACCGTGGAACGATGAGCGCGTGCCCATCGAATTCGCGGACTCACCCGAGCCGACCCTCGGCGTGGAGTGGGAGTTCGCCCTGGTCGACAAGCGGTCGCGCGATCTCGTCAACGCCGCCTCGGAGCTGTTCGACCTGGTCACCTCCCGGCACGGCGTACAGCCACGGATCCACAAGGAGCTGCTCCGCAACACCGTCGAGCTGACCACCAGCATCTGCCGTACGACGGACCAGGCGATGTCCGAGCTGGCCGGGCTGATCGAGCTCGTCCGTCCGTCCGCCGACGAGCTCGGCGTCGACTTGTACTCCGCCGGCACCCATCCCTTCGCCGCGTGGTCACACCAGCTGCTGACGCCGGGACACCGCTACGAGGAGCTGATCGCGCGGACCCAGTGGTGGGGTCGGCAGATGCTGATCTGGGGCGTGCACGTCCACGTCGGCGTACCCCGCGAGCACGCCATGCCGATCGTCTCCAGCCTCCTGAAGTGGTACCCCCACCTGCAGGCCCTCTCCGCTTCCTCCCCCATCTGGGCCGGCACCGACACCGGCTACGCCAGCAACCGGGCGATGATGTTCCAGCAGCTGCCGACAGCCGGGCTCCCGTTCCAGTTCGAGACCTGGGCCGACTTCGAGGCCTACGCCCACGACCTGCAGGTCACCGGCGTGATCGAGGAGATCGACGAGATCCGCTGGGACGTGCGGCCGGCGCCGCGCCTCGGCACGGTCGAGGTGCGGATCTGCGACGGCGTCTCCACGCTCGACGAGATGCGTGCGTTGGTGGCGCTGACCCACTGCCTCGTCGTCGACCTCTCCGACCGGTTGTCCCGCGGTGAGACCCTGCCGTCGATGCCGCCGTGGCACGTGCAGGAGAACAAGTGGCGAGCCGCCCGCTACGGCCTGGACGCCTGGATCATCCTCGACGAGCACTCCAACGAGTGCCTCCTGCAGGAGGACCTGGCCCGGCTCCTCGAGGAGCTGGCTCCCGTCGCGGAGCGTCTCGGCTGCAGTGCCGACCTCGCCCTGGTCGAGGACATCCCTCGCCGAGGTGCGTCCTACCAGCGCCAGCGGCGCGTCGCCGAGCGCACCGACGGGGATCTGGTGGCCGTGGTCGACTCGGTGGTGCGCGAGCTCTGAGCGCTGGCGTCTGGGCGGGCCAGTTTGGCCAGGCGCCCGGCCATCTGTTCAGTGGAGGCGCGATGTTTCACCCCTCCACTGACAGTTTGGCCGGGCGCCCGGCCAAACCACGGACCACCAAAGCGACCACCAATGCGACCACCGACCGACGGGCCTACTCCGGCGCCAGCGGGATCAGGTCGGTGGCGGCGAGCGGGTCGAGCCCGGTGACGGCGAGCAGGTCTGCCACCAGCGAGCGCACCTGCGCGAGGATCACCTCGGCGGAGAGATCACGGGTGCGCTCGACGTGGGCCGTCTCGCGCCCCAGCTCGACCAGCCGGTCGCGCACGGCGGTGGCCGCTCGGCCAGCACGCAGCTCGTCGGCGATGGCGTCGGTGAGGTTGGCGAGGTCGTCCAGCAGGGCGGCGTACGACGGTGGGATCGGCTCGTTCCGGTAGGCAGCCACCGCCACCCGCCTGACCAGCACGCGGGTGTTGCGCAGCGCGAAGTCGAGGGGCTCGACCAGCTCGGCCATCGCGCGCACCCGCCCGCGGTGCCGACGCCGGAAGGGCGACGACCGCACCACCGAGAGGCCCTCGTCGGCGGCTGCGCGGAGCTCACCGATGAGCTCGTCGGTGGCTCGCGCGTCGCGGAGCACCTCGAGCGCCTGGTCGACCTCCCCGTCCAGGATGCTCTCCGCGGCCGCGCGCAGCAGTGCGGAGATCTTCCGGACGATCACGCCGGCCTGCTCGCGAGGACGCCGCAACGGTGCCCGGGGTACGACGGCAGCCGCGACCAGGGCGACTCCCCCGCCGATCAGGGCGTCGGTCCAGCGGGAGAAGGCCGCGCCCGGGTAGGGCAGCAGCGTCGCCACCACCACCGCCTGGACGGCCGCCTGGGTGACGAGCAGGTTGCCCTGGTCCAGGAGCAGCGCGGTGGACATGGCGAGGGTCACGATCAGGGCCACCTGCCAGCCCCCGACCCCGAGCGCCTGGATGAGCATGTCGCCGAGGAAGACCCCGAGGGACACCCCGACGGTGACCTCGCCGACCCGCCGCAGGCGCTGGCCGTAGGACGTGCCGAGGCAGACCACCGCCGCCACCGGCGCGAAGAAGGCGCGTTGGTGGTCGAAGACGTCGGTGGCGATCGCCCACGCCGTCCCGGCCGCGATCGCGCACTGGCCGACCTGCCAGCTCTTCGCCCGGAGCCGGGCCCCCCGCTGCCGCAACGAGGTGCGGCCGCGGGTCATCGCGAGCTCGAGGTGCGGGGCGGCTGCGGCCCCGTAGCGCGTCAGCTGCTCGCGCGCACCACTACTTCTTGAGCGTGGATCCACGGCCGTGGAGCATCGTGACGATCTGGGTCAGCTGGTTGTCGGCCTTGGCGGTGCGGGCGAAGGTGGTCAGCGCGAGCGCCGGCTTGAACCGCTGGCGGGCGATCGCCTTGGCGTAGGTGAACTCCTTGAGCCCGTCGGGCCCGTGGATCCGGCCGAAGCCCGAGTCGCCGACCCCGCCGAACGGGAGCGCCGGGATGCCGGCGAAGGTGATCATCCCGTTGACCGCGGTCATGCCGGAGCGGATTCGTTCGGCGAGCTCCATGCCGCGCGCCTTGGAGAACACCGTCGAGCCCAGTCCGTAGCGGGTGCCGTTGGCCTTGGCCACGGCCTCGTCCATGTCCCTGACCCGGGTGACGGTCACCGTCGGGCCGAAGGTCTCCTCCTGCACCGCCGAGGAGTCCTCGGGTACGTCGACCAGGATCGTCGGCTGCACGAAGCGATCACCCACCGCGTTGGGACCGCCGAGGACCGCCCGGCCGCCGCGGTCGATGGCGTCCTGGATGTGGGAGCCGATGACGCCGAGCTGGCTGGGCATCGTGATCGGCCCGATCTTCGAGTCGGGGCTGTCGTCGGCGGTGAGGTCCCGGGCCTTGTCGACCAGTTGGGAGAGGAACTCGTCGTAGACCCGGTCGTGGACATAGATGCGCTCGACCCCGACGCAGGTCTGGCCGGCGTTGGAGCACGCGCCCCAGAGGGCGGCGTCGGCCGCCGCCTCGAGATCGGCATCCTCGTCGACGAGCACGGCGTCCTTGCCACCGGCCTCGATCACCACGGGCGTCAGCGTCTCGGCGCAGGCGGCCATCACCTTCTTGCCGGTCGCGGTCGAGCCGGTGAAGGCGAGCTTGTTCACCCCGGACCGGCACAGGGCGGCGCCGGTCTCGCCGAGGCCGGTGACGACCTGGAACACGGGGTGATCGGGGACCACCTCGGCGAACGTCGCGGCCAGCCACTGGCCGACCCCGGGCGTCAGCTCGCTCGGCTTGAACACCACTGCGTTGCCGGCGGCCAGGGCGTAGGCGATCGAGCCCATCGGGGTGAACACCGGGTAGTTCCACGGGCCGATCACGCCGATCACGCCGAGCGGGAGGTACTGCACCGTCGCCGCCTGGTTGGCCATCACCAGTCCGGCGGAGACCTTCTGACGGCCGAGGACCTTCTTGGCGCGCTTGGCGGCCCAGGACACGTGGTCGAGGGCGAGCGCGGCCTCGAGGGTGGCGTCGCTGTGCGGCTTGCCGGTCTCCTCGTGCACGACGTTGGCGAGCTGGGCGATCCGGCGCGTCATCACGCCCTTCCACAGGGTCAGCAGGTCCGCCCGCTCGTCGTACGACAGGCCGGACCACCAGGCCGCAGCCTCCTGGGCACGGTCGACAGCGGCCTTGACCTCGTCGGGGGTGTGCACCGGATGGGTCCCGACCACGTCGCCGGTGCGCGGGTTGAGCGAGTCGAAGGTCTGCCGGGTGGCGGTCATCTCGGCGGTCATCTCGGGGGTCATTGCGCGCTCCTGATCAGGTCGGACGCCTTCTCGGCGATCATCACGGTGGGGGCGTTGGTGTTCCCCCGGGGTACGGCGGGCATCACGGAGGCGTCCACGACCCGGAGACCGTCGACCCCGTGGACCCTGAGCTCGGGATCGACCACGGCGTCCTCGCCCGAGCCCATCGCGCACGTCGCGACGGGGTGGTAGAGCGTCTGCGACCAGGTGCGCAGGTGTTCGACGAAGTCGTCGTCGCTCGGGCTGTCCGGCAGCTGCCAGGGCCGGACCAGGTGGCGGGCGAGCGGTCCCTGGCTGGAGATCTCCCAGGCCCGCTTCATGCCGGCGAGCATCGCGTCGAGGTCAGCGCCGTCGTCGTAGTACGCAGCATCGATCTCCGGGTGCCAGGCCGGATCGGCCGAGCGCAGCCGGAGCGAACCGCGGCTGCGCACCGAGACCAGGGTCGGGGCGGCGGTGAACATCCGCTCGGTGGGCTCGTGGAACCCGTTGTCGTAGAAGCCGGCGGGGGCCACGTGGTACTGGACGTCGGGGGCCGGCAGGTCGTCGCGGGTGCGCAGGAACCCGCCCCCCTCACCGACGTTGGAGGTCAGCGGTCCGGTGCCCCTGGTCTTCCACCGCAGCAGGCTGCGCACGTTGTTGTACTCCGCCAGGTCGGTGGTGCCGCGGGTGTACCAGAGCATCGGGACCACGGGATGGTCCTGGAGGTTCTGCCCCACACCCGAGACGTCGGCGACGACGTCGACGCCGTGCTCCTCGAGGTGGGCAGCCGGCCCGATGCCGGAGACCATCAGCAGCTGCGGGCTGTTGATCGCACCACCGCACAGGAGGACCTCCCGCGTCGCCGTGGCCGTGATCTCGCGGCCACCGGCGCGGTAGGTCACCCCGGTCGCGCGACCACCCTCGACCACGATGCGGGTGGCGAAGGCGCCGGTCTCGACGTCGAGGTTCTCGCGGTCGCGCACCGGCTTGAGGTAGGCCTCGTTGACCGACCAGCGGCGACCCTTGTTGCAGGTCACCTGGTAGCGGCCGGCTCCTTCCTGCTCGGCGCCGTTGAAGTCATCGGTCGGCTTCAGGCCGGCGCTGACCGCGCTCTCGACCCACAGGTCGGTGAGCTCGTGGGTGTAGCGGCGGTCCTCGACGTGCAACGGGCCGTCGTGGCCGTGGTACGGCGCGCCGAGCCGGGTGTTGCCCTCGGCACGGATGAAGTACGGGAGCACGTCCTCGTGGCCCCAGCCCTTGGCGCCGTACTCGTCGCGCCAGGAGTCGTAGTCGGCGGCGTTGCCCCGGATGTAGATCATCGCGTTCATCGACGAGCACCCGCCGAGCGCCTTCATCCGCGGCCAGTAGGCGCGTCGGTTGTGCAGCTGCTTCTGCTCGGTGGTGGTGTAGTTCCAGTCCCACCGCGTCTTGAACAGCGCCGGGAACGCGGCCGGGATCGAGATCTCGTCGGCCTCCGCCTCCGGGCCGGCCTCGAGCAGCAGCACGCGCACGCCCGGGTCCTCGGTGAGTCGGGCCGCGAGGACCGCGCCGGCGCTCCCGGCACCGACGATGACGTAGTCGTGCCCGCCGAAGCGCGCGCTGGTCTGGGTCACGGGACCTCCCGGTGCTCGACGTCGTCGCCCGAGGCCGAACCTATACCCCGTCGCGGTGCCCGGCTGCGGACGCCGGGTGTTCAATCGGCGTCAGACACGCGAGGATGCGCACACCTGTGAGAGGGGGCCCTTGTGGCAGTTCCGATGGATCCGACGTCGGCGGCGTTCCTGTACGCCGAGAACCGGCAGATGCCGATGCACGTCGGTGGCCTGCAGCTCTTCGAGAAGCCCGAGGGCGCTCCGCGCGACTACGTGCGTCAGATCTACGAGCAGATGTCCGAGGTCGAGGAGATGGCGCCGCTGTTCCTCAAGCGGCCGACCCGCGGCATCACCACTGCCGGCCAGTGGGCCTGGACGCAGGACGACGCCTTCGACCTCGAGTACCACTTCCGGCACAGCGCCCTGCCCAAGCCGGGTCGCGTCCGCGAGCTGCTCGAGCTGTGCTCGCGGCTGCACAGCACTCGTCTGGCCCGCGAGCGGCCGTTGTGGGAGGCGCACCTGATCGAGGGCATGCGCGACGGGCGGGTGGCGCTCTACACCAAGATGCACCACTCGCTGGTCGACGGCATCTCCGCGATGCGGCTGTTGCAGAGCGTGATGACCACCGACCCCGACAAGCGCGACATGCCCGCGATGTGGGCGGCCCGGCCCGGCAAGAAGACCGAGAAGGCCCGTGACGAGGCCGAGCACAGCTTGGCCGCCGTACCCCTCGACGCCATGCGTACGGCGCTCGGCATCACCGCCGACGCCGCCGGACTGCCCGCGGCCCTGGTCAAGACCCTGAGGAGCGGCCTGAAGAACGAGACGTCGGCCCTCTCGCTCTACGCCCCGCGCACGATGTTCAACACCACCATCACCGGCTCGCGTCGCTTCGCCGCGCAGGGCTGGCCGATCGAGCGGCTGCGCGCGATCGGCAAGGCCAGCGGGACGACCCTGAACGACGTGGTGCTCGCGATGTGCTCCGGCGCGATCCGTACCTACCTCATCGAGCACGACGCCCTGCCGGACTCGGGGCTCGTCTCGATGGTGCCGGTGGGCCTGAACGCGAAGCAGTCGCAGTCGGCCTCCGGCGAGGGCGGCAACGCGGTCGGTGCGGTGATGGTCAAGCTCGGCACCGAGCTGCACGACCCGGCCGACCGGCTCGCTGCGATCCACGGGTCGATGAAGACCGGCAAGGAGGCGCTCGGCTCGATGACCCAGCTGCAGATCATGGCGATGAGCGCCCTGGGCATGGCCCCGTCGATCGTCACGCCGATGCTGCGCCTGCACGGCATCATCCGCCCGCCGTTCAACCTGATCATCAGCAACGTGCCCGGCCCCCGCTCGGTGCAGTACCTCAACGGCGCCAGGATGACCGGCACCTACCCGCTGTCGATCCCGATCAACGGCATGGCCCTGAACATCACCTGCAACAGCTACGCCGACGACATGGACTTCGGCCTCACCGGCTGCCGCCGCAGCGTCCCCCACCTCCAGCGCCTGCTCACCCACCTCGATGACGAGCTGGGTGCGCTGGAGAAGGCGGCGGGGGTGGCGTAGGGGCTCGTGGGTGCCGCGGTTTCCCCGGACGTCCGGGGAAACCCAGGGCTGGCGGGCAATACTTCGCCTGCCAGCCCACAAGACTGCCTGCCAGCTCTGACCATTTCGCGTCCACAGAGGCGACCACGGCGGTGCGCTCCACAGCTCGGATGACGAGCCGCGCGCGGCGCCACGGACCTGGCACACCCTCACCGCATGTACGACGAACTTCGCCAGATCTGCGACACACATGGGATCTTCCTGCGGCACGAAGCGATTGCCCTCGGCTACACCGATGAGCACTTGGCACGCGCCGTCCGACGTGGGGTCCTGACACGCGTACGACACGGGTCCTACTTCTTCCGGGAGCTGTGGGATCCGCTGCCCGGCGATGAACGGCACATCGTGCGTGCCATGGCAGCCCTGCGCACCGCAAAGACCAACCTGGTCTTCTCTCACGTCACCGCGGTTGTCCTGCACGGTGCGCCAACCTGGGAGCTTCCACTCGACATGGTGCACGTGACGCGCACCGACCGCAGGGGTGGGCGCTCAGAGGCCGGACTCGTGCAGCATCGGGGGCTGCTGGTCCCCCGAGACATCGTCGAACTCGACTCACTCAGCGTCACGTCCCCGACCCGAACGGCACTCGATGTGACGCGAATTCTGGACGTCGAGCACAGTCTCGCCGTCGTCGACCACTTTCTGCATGTCGGCGCAACGACCAAGGCGAATCTCCGGGAGGGAGCCGAGGCCATGCGTCTGTGGAAGGACACCCTGACGACTGACCTCGTCATCCGCCTGGCCAACCCACGCTGCGAATCGGTCGGCGAGTCACGAACGTCCTACAAGCTCTGGCGCCATGGCGTGCCCGCACCGAAGACCGGTTACGACATTTGCGATGCCGCCGGAAAGTTGCTGGCCCGGCTCGACTTCGCCTGGCCTGAGCTGGGTGTCTTCCTCGAGTTCGACGGGAAGGAGAAGTACCTCAAGTACCTTCGCCCGGGCGAGAAGCCGCTGGACGCCATTCTTCGCGAGAAGAAGCGCGAGGAGCGGATCTGCGGTCTCACCGGCTGGCGATGTATTCGGATCACCTGGGCCGACCTGTATCAACCCGAACAGATGATCGCCCGCATCATGTCGGCCCTGGCCGGTGGCCCCGTCCACGTCTGACAACAAATCCACCAAGGTTGGCAGCCGACCTTCCGGGCTGGCGCACCAAACTTTGCCTGCCAGCCCTCAGTTTCCCCGGACGTCCGGGGAAACCCTGTCCTCTACGCGGCCGACGCGACAACCCCACCCGGGGCGGGCGGCTGGAGGGCCTCGAGGGCGAGCTCCTCGTCGGCGACCTGGTCGCTGACCTCGCGGAGTACGCCGGACAGGGGGACGTCGAGGGCTTCGCAGAGGGCGGCGAGGAGCTCGGAGGAGGCTTCCTTCTGGCCGCGCTCGATCTCGGAGATGTACCCGAGGCTGACCCGGGCGGACGACGAGAGCTCGCGCAGGGTCATTCCCTGACGCATCCGCTCGGCCCTCAGCACGTCACCGAGCGATGCGCGGAACAGCAACGTTCCCTGGCCCATGTCGTGCTCCTTCTCCGGTGTGTCTCGTGGTCAACGCTACCCAACGCGTGGTTCTTCCCCGCGCGCGCCCGGCCTCACGGCGCGCCCCCGGGGAGATCCTCGTCGTCGAGGCCCTGCTCGATCGCGTAGCGCACCAGCTGCACCCGGTTGTGCAGCTGCAGCTTGCGCAGGGTGTTCTGGACGTGGTTCTGGACGGTCCGGTGCGAGAGCACCAGACGCTCAGCGATCTGCTTGTAGGAGAGCCCCTTCGCCACCATCCGCAGCACCTCGGTCTCGCGCTCGGTCAGTCGCGGGGCGCCGTCCGTGGCGTCGGCCGGGGTGTCGGAGAGGCGGCGGTACTCCCCCAGCACCAGCCCGGCCAGGCCCGGGGTGAAGACGGTGTCACCGTGGGCGACCCGTCGTACGGCGTCGAGCAGCTCGTCGCGAGATGCCGACTTGACCAGGTAGCCGGTCGCGCCCGCCTTCACGGCCTCGAGCACGTCCTGCTGCTCGCCGCTCGCGGACAGGATCAGCACCCGCACGCCCGGGTTCTGGCGGACCACCTCGGCGGTCACCGCCACGCCGTTGGGCTCGGGGATCTGCAGGTCGAGCACGAGTACGTCGGGCCGCGCGGCCGGGAACCGGGTGATCGCCTCGGTGCCGTTCGACGCGGTGGCGACGACGCGCATGCCGGCCTCGGTCAGGTCGCGGGCCACGCCCTCGCGCCACATCGGGTGGTCGTCGACGACCATCACCCGCAGCTGCTGCTCGTCCGTGTCCGAGGTCACGCGCGCACCCTAGCCGCCCTCACCCGTCCTGGCGGCGGTATCGCCCACGTCGATGCACCAGCGGCTCGGCGTCGTCACCGAGGACGACGTCGACGACCCGGGTGACCACGAGGTCCGACCAGCCGACGGTCTCGCTCGACTCGAGCTCGACCGCTGCCCAGGAGGTCGCCGAGACGAGGCGTGGCCCGAACTCGGTCTGCTCCCACTCACCCATCCGGAACGGGCCGCCGGGCGACGGCAGCTGGCCGGCGAAGGCCTCGGCGAGGTCGCGGTGCCCCCACTCGAGCAGCTGTACGACGGACCGACCCGTCTCCGCCAGCACCGAGCGCAGGTCCGAGTCGGGATCGAGCAGGGCGATCAGGCGACCCGGCTCGCCACCGGCCACCATCACCGAGGAGACGGTGAGGCCGGCCCACTCCTCGGTGCCGCTCGTCCAGAGCGTGACCGCCCCGCCGAGTCGACCGCGGAGGCGGCGTACGGGATCCGGGTCCGGGTCGAGGAAGGGATGCTCGGAATGGATGGTCATCGCGGCACGTCGAGCTCCCACTCGGTGCCCTGGCCGGCCGTCGACCGCAGCGTCGCCGTACCCCCGAGGTCGCGCAACCGGCCGACGATCGACTGCTGCACGCCCAGTCGTCCCTCGGCAGCGGACTGTTCGAGGCGCCCCTCGGGGATGCCCGGCCCGTCGTCGCGCACCGACACGACCCACCGGTCGTCGAGCTCCTCCAGCAGCACCCAGGCCTCCGCGTCGCGCCCGACGTGGTGGCGCACATTGCTGAGACAGGACTCGACGGCCGCCAGTACCTCGCTGGCCCGCTCGGCCGGCAGCATCGCGGGAGTTCCCGGCACGGCCACGTGGACGTTCGGACTCTGCAGCTCGGCCAGCATCCGTACGAGGTCGCGGTCACCGAGCGGCGCCACCAGCTCACGCGAGTCCTGCTGCACGAGCCCCCGCAGCTGCACCTCCTGCTCCCCTGCCAACCGGCCGAGCTCGCGGCCGTCGGGCCCGAGCTCCGGAGCCCGTCGCTGCACGAGAGCGAGCACCTGCAGCACCCCGTCGTGCACCACGCGGGCCAGCCGCTGGCGCTCGGCCGCAGTGGCGGCGGCGCGCTCGGCCCGGTCCCGCTGCCCGGCCATCTGCTGGAGCAGCCCGGAGAGGAAGCCGACGATGGCGCCGCCCACGACCAGTAGGAAGATGTTGCCGTAGATCTTCTGGGTGATGTCGTCGCGGATGCTGATGTCGGCGACGGAGACCACCACGGCCGCAGCGAGACCGCCCTGCCAGCGCCAGAGGATCGCCCACGCGAGCACGGCCCCCATCACCCAGAAGCCGGGCAGGGTCGCGTTCAACCCCTCGCCCTTGACGTACGGCGAGACGCCGATCGCCGCGACCGCGACGAGCAGGTCCGCGACCAGGAGCAACGGAGTACGCCGAGCCGGTGCGGCGTACGCCCACACGGCGAAGACGGTCCACACGACGAGGAACCCCATCACCAGCCAGCCCGCGACGGGGTGGTCGTAGTGGTCGTAGCGCACCAGGTAGATGCCGATGGCGTTGAGCAGCACCACGAACCGAAGCACCCCGAGGGCGCGCAGCATCGTGTCCTGGACCGGCACGTGCCGCCCAAAGCCGATTTCCGGGCCGATCTCCGGGTCGAACCGCGGCTCGGGGGCTGTCGCCGCCGGCGTCACGGGGTCAGGAGGCCTTCGCGTCCGGGCCGGACGTGCTCTCGCCGGTCCCGGCGACCTTCTCGGACTTCGGGTCCGCCTTCTTCTGGTCGGCCTTCTTCTGCTCCTCCTTGGCCACGGAGGCGTACTGGTCGACGTACTCCTGGCCGGAGAGCCGCATGATCTCGTACATGATCTCGTCGGTGATCGACCGCAGGATGTAGCGGTCGTTCTCCAGGCCCTCGTAGCGCGAGAAGTCGAGCGGCTTGCCGAAGCGGACCATCGGCCGGGTGAAGCTGCCGAACCGCTTTCCGGGTGGCGCGACCACGTCGGTGCCCACGACGGCGACGGGGACCACCGGGACGCCGGTCTCGAGCGCGAGTCGGGCGACGCCGGTCTTGCCGCGGTAGAGACGGCCGTCGTGCGATCGGGTGCCCTCGGGGTAGATGCCGAACAGCTCACCCTCATCGAGCACCCGCTTGGCCGCGGTCATCGCACCCTCGGCGGCCGACGCACCGGAACGGTCGATGGGCACCTGGCCGGCCCCGGAGAAGAAGCGCTTCTGGAACCAGCCCTTGATGCCCGGGGAGTTGAAGTACTCCGCCTTGGCCACGAACGTGACCCGGCGCGCGAGCGTGAGCGGCATGAACAGCCAGTCGGCGTAGGAGAGGTGGTTGCTGGCCAGGATGGCCGGACCCTCGTCCGGGATGTTCTCCGAACCCGAGACCCGCGGGCGGAAGACCACTCGCAGGAGCGGACCGATGGCGATCCACTTCAAGAACCAGTAGAACACTCGGCACACCTCCCCTTCATGCTGCTCGCGCCCTCACGGACGAACCTTAGTGGCCGTACCCGAACTTCGCTCGACCCTCCGGCCACGATCCCACTGGCCCCGCTCAGGAACGCGTGACACGATTGCCGCGCCCCCCGTCACAGCCCGCCAGGAGACCATCCGTGTCCGTGCATCCTCTCGCCGAGCCGTTCGTCGCCGACGGGGATGCCACCTCCCCCCGCGGCCGGGTCGGCATCCTGCTCAGCCACGGGTTCACCGGCTCCCCGGCCTCGATGAAGCCCTGGGCCGAGCACCTCGCCGCCCAGGGGTACGCCGTGTCGGTGCCGCGACTCCCCGGGCACGGGACGACCTGGCAGGAGATGAACAAGACGACGTGGGCCGACTGGTACGGCGAGGTCGAGCGTGCGTTCGAGGCACTGGCCAACCAGGTGGACACCGTGGTCGTCTGCGGACTCTCCATGGGTGGCGGGCTGGCCCTCCGGCTGGCCGCCAACCACCCCGACCGCGTCGCCGGCCTGGTGCTGGTCAACCCGGCGGTCGGGAGCGACCGCAAGGACGTCAAGCTGCTGCCCGTCCTCAAGCACGTCATCCCGGCCATGCCCGGGATCGCCAACGACATCAAGAAGCCGGGAGTCGAGGAGCACGGCTACACCAAGACGCCGCTCCGGGCCGCCGACTCCATGTTCCGGGCCTACAAGGTGCTGGTCTCCGAGCTCGGCCGCGTCACCTGCCCGATCCTGCTGCTCCGCTCGACCGAGGACCACGTGGTGGACCCCTCCAGCAGCCGCGCCATCCGCGGCGCCGTCTCCTCGACCGACGTCCGCGAGGAGATGCTCGAGAACAGCTACCACGTCGCGACGCTCGACAACGACGCGCAGCAGATCTTCGACGGCTCGGTGGCGTTCGTCGAGCGGGTGGCCGGCCTGACCTCGGGCGCGACCGGGGGCCAGGCCGAGCCGTGAGCACGCCCCGCGACCCCGACGACGAGACCCCGGGCGGTCAGGACGACCTCTCCGGCGGCGTCTCCGCCGACGAGGCGGCCTGGCGCTCGATCATCGACAACTACGGCGACCGCCCCGAGATCACCGACGAGCCCGAGATCGAGATCCCGGGTTCGCCCCGCGGCGCGTTCCCCGAGGAGGAGCCGGAGCCGCCCGAGCCGGTCGAGGTCGAGGAGCACTACGTGCCTCCCGCTCCACCGCCGCTCCCCCGGCCCGAGCCGCGCCGGTTGCTGGCCTGGCTGGGCCTGTTCGGCGTGCCGTCGGTCGTGCTGGTCGCGCTGATGGCCCAGGTGAACCTGCCGAACTGGCTGGGTCTGATACTCATGGTCTGGTTCGTCGGCGGGTTCGTCTACCTGGTCGCCTCCATGCGTCCGGGAGCCGGCGACGACTACGACGACGGGGCGGTCCTCTAGGCCCGCGCCGGGATCCAGCTGGGAGGACTACGCGTGAGCTACAGCGAGATCGTCGAGATCCGGGGCCACCTGATCGACACGGCATCCCTGTCCAAGGTGCTCAACGACATCGGCGAGTACGGCGGCGACTACCGGGTCGAGCAGTTCGACATCGGGCACGGCTCCGACGACCCGTCGTACTGCCGCATCAGCGTGTCCGCCGACCACGAGGACATCCTCCAGCGGATCCTGATGCGCCTGCAGATCCACGGGGTCAACCAGGTCGATCCCGGCGAGGCCGAGGTCAGTGTGGCCGAGCTCGACGGCGTCTTCCCCGACGGCTTCTACTCCAGCACCAACCTCGAGACGCAGGTGCGACTCGAGGGCCGCTGGATCGACGTACAGCACCCCGAGATGGACTGCGGCCTCATCGTGGAGGGCGAGGGCCCCGGGATCGTCGTACGCACCCTGCCGATGGCGGACGTCGAGAAGGGCATGAAGGTCCTGTGCGGCGCCGACGGCATCAAGGTGACGGTGCCGGTGACGGAGACGAGCGACGGCGACTTCGGCTTCATGGAGTCCGACGTGTCCAGCGAGAAGCCGCAGGCGGTGCTGGTGCGCCAGGTGGCCGAGGGGATGCGCGAGGCCAAGGAGGCCGGCAAGAAGGTGCTGTGGGTCGGCGGTCCGGGCGTCGTGCACACCGGTGCGGCGCCGGCGATGGTGGCCCTCATCGAGGCGGGGTACGTCGACGTCCTCTTCGCCGGCAACGCCCTGGCCACCCACGACATCGAGTCCTCGCTCTACGGCACCTCGCTGGGCATCGACCTGGCAGAGGGCCGCGGGGTCAAGCACGGTCACGAGCACCACATCCGCGCCATCAACACCATCCGCAAGGCGGGGTCGATCGGCGCCGCGGTGGAGCAGGGCGTGCTGAGCAGCGGGATCATGCACTCGCTCGTCACCCACGACAAGGAGTTCGTGCTGGTGGGCTCGGTGCGCGACGACGGACCCCTGCCGGACGTCTACACCGACGTCATCGACGGCCAGCGCGCGATGCGAGCCAAGCTGGCTGACGTCGGCTTCTGCCTGATGGTGGCCACCATGCTCCACTCGGTCGCGACCGGGAACATCCTGCCGGCCTCGGTGCCGCTCGTCTGCGTCGACATCAACCCGGCCACCGTCACCAAGCTGGCCGACCGGGGGTCCTCGCAGGCCCGCGGCATCGTCACCGACGTCGGGCTCTTCCTCGAACAACTCGCGATGGAGCTCTCCCCCACCTACCGACGCGCCTGATCCGACCGGCGGTCCGGGCGAGGTCGGCGACACCCACCACGCCGGCGAGCGGACCCAGCTCGGCGCGGACCAGCTGGGGCAGGTCGCGGAAGCCGGCGCCCACCAGGCTGTCTGCCAGGGCGGCCCGCGCAGGCTCGAGGAGCAGCTCACCGGCCGCCGAGACGCCACCGCCGACGACGATGATCTCCGGGTCGAAGGCCGCGGTGAGGTTGGCCGCACCGACGCCGAGCCAGTAGGCCACCTGCTCGTACGCCGCGGTCGCGACCAGGTCACCCTCGTAGGCCGCCGTCGTGAGGGCCGGACCGGAGAGGTCGGAGCCCTCCTCCTCGGCGGCCCGGGCCAGCGCTCGACCCGAGCAGTACTGCTCCCAGCACCCCCGGCGCCCGCACTGGCACGCGCGTCCGTCGGGGACCACCTGCATGTGCCCGAACTCGCCCGCCATGCCGTTGGCGCCGCGGTGCAGCGAACCGTGCACCATCAGGCCGCCCCCGATCCCGGTGCCGAGCGTGATCATGACGGCGTCGCGCATCCCCCGTGCCGCGCCGAACCGCCCCTCGGCCCAGAGCGCCGCCGTGGCGTCGTTGTCGACGAGGACGTCGCCCTGGATCCGGCCGGCGAGCCGCGTGGTGAGCTGCTTCGACAGGTGCTCGTCACGCCACGGCAGGTGGGGGGCGAAGCGCACCCGCTGTGCGTCCCGATCGACGAACCCGGCCGCCGCGACGCCGACCGGGCAGCGGCCGTAGACGGCGAGCAGCCGGCTGGTGACGTCGACCAGGGCATCCTCGACCTCGGCCGCGGTGGCGCCCTCCGGCCCTGTGCCGGTGCCCGGCGTGGCGGTCGCCTCGGTGTCCAGCACCCGGCCGGTGCTGTCGACGACGGCGGCGAGCACCTTGGTGCCACCGATGTCGACCCCGATCGACGGGATCACGAGGCGGGCTCCGAGCTCACCGGTGTCTCGCCAGGTCGGCGACCCCGATCAGGCCGCCCGCATTGCCGAGCCTGGCCTGGCGTATCTCGAGCATCGGCCGGTGCCCGCGGGCGGTGACGTGCCGCTCGAAGCTCTCCCGGAGCGGGTCGAGCAGCAGGGCTCCCGCCTCGCCGACGCCGCCCCCGATCACCACCACGTTGGGATCCAGCACGGCGGTGAGCGTGGCCACCCCCTGGCCGAGCCAGTCGCCGAGCTCCGCCAGGCGCGCGACAGCGAACGGGTCGCCGTCCTGGGCGGCCGCCGTGACCAGTGGCCCCGTGATCTTGCTCGGGTCGCCCCCCGCCCGCGCGAGCAGGCCCTTGGCTGACTCGGGGTCGGTGACCGCGAGCTCGCGGGAGACGCGCACCAGGGCCCGTCCCGAGCCGTAGGACTCCAGGCAGCCGAGGTTGCCGCAGCCGCAGACGACACCGCCGGGCACCATCGTGATGTGGCCGACCTCGCCACCCATGCCGAAGCCGCCGCGCACCAGCTCGCCGTCGATCACCACTCCGCCGCCGACGCCGGTGCCGACCGTCAGCATCAGCAGGTCCTCGACGTCCTCGCCGGCACCGAACGTGAACTCGGCCCAGGCAGCCGCGTTGGCGTCGTTCTCGACGATGACCGGGAGCTCCAGCTCCTCCTCCAGGAAGCGCTTCAACGGCTCGTCTCGCCAGGCGAGGTTGGGGGCGAAGACCACCATCGCGCGCGCCTTGTCGACGAAGCCCGCGGCGGAGACCCCCACCGCCTCGACGGGCTGGGAGTCGGTGAGGGTGCGCACCAGCTCACCGATCGTGCGCACGATCTGCTTCGGGTCGGTGGCCGGCGACTGGGTGCGTTCCCGCGCGATCACCTGGCCGTGCTCGTCGACGAGCCCGGCCGCGATCTTGGTGCCGCCGACGTCGACGCCGACCGTGTAGCTCACGGTTCCTCGTCCCAGCTGCCCCCGTCGTCTCCGTCGTCGAGGTCGATCTTCTGCACCGGCGGGGAGGAGGACGGGCTGGTATGGGTGGCGAGCAGGCCGGCGGCCGCGTGCATCAGCGAGCTGGCCGCCACCGAGAGGTGCTCGCGCACCTCCGGGCTGGTCGAGCGTACGACGTGGATCACCTGGCAGACCGGGCAGTAGCGGCAGTCCTCGCTGTCGGTGGCGATGTGCTCGTTCACGTCGCGGACGGCGTGCGCGAACGTGCTCGCGGCACCGGCCGCGCTCCCGGCGTAGTCGGTGCCCTGGTCGCGCGCCCACTCCGACAGCGCCCCCAGGAGCTTCGCGGCCTCCTCGCCCACGGAGCCGACGGGCTCGTGCTCTCCCCCGCTCCCCTGGGGTCCCTCACCGGATCCGGGCGGTGGCTGATGCCCCTCGGTGGGTCCCTCGGTGTCGCTCACGGCTGCTCCTCCTGCTCGAACCGGAACCGTACCTGCAGCGCGCCGTCCTCGACGCGCGCGGCCGACACGGTGTGCCGGCTGAGGGCGGCGGGGAGCGAGAGCAGGCGACGGTAGGAGCCGACCGTCACGACCAGCTCGTCGCCGTGGCGGGCCAGGTCGACGTCTTGTCGCTGGGCGAAGGGCAGCGCGATGCGCAGGACGGCGCCGGTGCTGGTGCGGGTGATCGTGAGCGGTCCCTCGCCGCTCTCCGGGATCGCGAGCGAGTCGTCCCCGCCGTACGCCGCCTCGGCGAAGCCGGCCAGTGCGTCGACTCCCATCGGCTCGTCGGCCCGGTAGCCGGAGAGCCAGATCGGCAGGTCGGCGAACGACTGCCGCACCTCGGCCAGCACCGCCTGCTGCGCCGCCACCCAGCCGGCACGCCACTCGTCGCCGCCACCTTCGGGAAAGACCCGGTTGGCGATCACGCCGTCGACGCGGTAGCCGTAGAGCGAGAGGGTGGTCAGCGAGCGCCGCGCCTCCGCCACGACCACGGTCTCGGGGGTGAGCACCAGCCGGACGGTGGCGTCCTTCTCGGTCAGGATCTGCTGGACCTGCTCGAGGTCGGCGTGCAGCCGCTCGACGGCGTCGAACACCGCGTCCTCCGGCATCGGCACCCCGGCCGCGCGGCTGAGCATCGGCCGCAGTGCCCGCACCACGCGACGCTGGACCCCGAACACGCGCGTCATGTACCACCCGAGGGCCTCGGGCAGGGCCAGCAACCGCAGTGTCTCGGCGGTGGGGGCGCAGTCGACGATGACGACGTCCCAGTCTCCGCTGACCACGTGGTTGCGCAGCTCCAGGAGCGCCAGCACCTCCTCGGCACCGGGGATGACGGTGAGCTCCTCGGCGGTGATCGGATCGACCCCGGCGGCGTCGAGGACCGACATCAGGTAGCCCTGGATCTCACCCCAGGACCGCTCGAAGCGACGCTGGGCGTCGACCTGGTGCACCCACAGGTTCGTGGCCACCTCGACCGGCTCGCGGCCCACCTGCCGGCCGAACGCGTCACCGAGCGAGTGCGCGGCGTCGGTGGAGAGGACGAGGGTGCGCTGGCCGGCCCGGGCGGCGAGTGCGGCCGTACCGGCCGCACTGGTGGTCTTCCCGACCCCGCCCTTGCCGGTGAACAGGATGATGCGAACGCTCACGGATCAGCCAGCTCCTGCGCGCGTCAGCGCAGCGACTCGACGCGCTTCTTCAGGCCCTTCAGAGCGGTGTCGATGATGACCTTCTCGGCCTTGCGGCGCAGCAGGCCGATCATCGGGATGCTCAGGTCGACGGCCAGTCGGTAGGTGACCTCGGTCCCGGACCCCGACGGCTCGAGGACGTAGGCCCCCTCCATCGCCTTGAGCATCTTCCCCTCGGTCAGCACCCAGGTGACCGAGGAGTCACCCTTCCAGTCGTAGGCCAGCGTGTAGGAGTCCTTGATCGGCGCGGCCTCGAGCTCGAAGTGCACCCTGTCCGCGCGACCGCCCGCGCCCTCCTCGACGACCTCGGCCTTCTTCATCCCCTGGGCCCACTCGGGGTAGGCAGGGAAGTCGGCGATCACGGCCATCACCTCGGCCGCAGGGGCGTCGATGACGATGCTGGACGTGGTCTGCTCGGCCATCTGGTGAAGTCCTGACGTCGGGGCTGCTGGGCAGCCCAAGGGTAGTGCAAGCCCACCTGTCCGCCTCACCCTCCCGCGGGCGGCGGGAAGGGGCGCCGACGAGTACCGTGCAGGTGCAGTTCAGGCTCTCACCACACCTACAGAGGTACAGCGTGCGCGAGTACTCCACCGCTTTGCAGGTCAGCGTCCCGACGACGGGCAACCTGACCGACGACGTCGTCACCAACGGCACCGAGTACGCCGACGTCGTGGTGTTCTCGCGACGGGCCGGCAGCGCATGGGCGGACGTCACTGCCGGCGAGTTCCTCGAGGAGGTCCGGGCCGTGGCCAAGGGCCTGATCGCCGCTGGCGTCGAGGCCGGTGACCGGGTCGCCCTGATCTCGCGCACCCGCTACGAATGGACGCTGCTCGACTACGCGATCTGGTTCGCCGGCGCCGCCACCGTGCCGGTCTACGAGACCTCGAGCTCGGCCCAGGTGGCGTGGATCCTCGAGGACTCGGGCGCACGGGCGGCGTTCGTGGAGACCGCCGAGCACGGGTCACGGGTCAAGGAGGCCCGCGACGACCTCCCTGAGCTGCACCACGTCTGGTCGATCGACGGCAACGGCATCGGCGTGCTGATGACCCTCGGGCACGACGTCAGCGACGAGCAGCTGGAGGAGCGTCGTACGGCGACCGGACCGGGTGACCTCGCCACCTTGATCTACACCTCGGGCACGACCGGGCGCCCCAAGGGCTGCATGCTCACCCATGGCAACTTCATGTTCGAGCTCACCGTCGCGATCGATGAGCTCGACCCGCTGTTCGCCCCGTCCGGCGAGCAGGGCGAGGGCGCCTCCACGCTGCTGTTCCTGCCTCTCGCCCACATCTTCGCCCGCATCATCCAGGTGGGCTGCGTCAAGGCCCGGGTGCGGATGGGTCACTCGGCCGACATCAAGAACCTGCTCGACGACTTCGCGGCCTTCCGGCCGACGTTCATCCTCGCCGTGCCACGGGTCTTCGAGAAGGTCTTCAACACCGCCTCCCAGCGCGCCGTCGCCGACGGGCGCGGCAAGATCTTCGACCGGGCCGCCGACGTCGCGATCGCCTGGTCGCGCGGCCAGGAGAGCGGCCGCACGGGCCTCGCTGTCCGGGCCCAGCACCGTGTGTTCGACCGGCTCGTCTACGCCAAGCTGCGGGCCGCGCTCGGCGGCCAGTGCGAGTACGCCGTGTCCGGGGGTGCCCCGCTCGGTGACCGGCTCGGCCACTTCTACCGGGGCATCGGGGTCAACGTGCTCGAGGGCTACGGCCTGACCGAGACCACGGCCGCCCTGACCGCCAACCTGCCCGACGCCCAGAAGATCGGCACGGTCGGGCGCCCCCTCCAGGGCACCAGCGTGCGCGTGGCCGACGACGGCGAGCTGCTCTTCCGTGGTGGTCAGGTGTTCGCGGGCTACTGGCACAACGACGAGGCGACGGCCGAGGCCAAGGACGCCCAGGGCTGGTTCCACACCGGCGACGTCGGCGAGATCGACGACGAGGGCTTCGTGCGGATCACCGGGCGGAAGAAGGAGATCCTGGTGACGGCCGGCGGCAAGAACGTCGCCCCCGCCGTACTCGAGGACCGCCTGCGGGCGCACCACCTCGTCGACCAGTGCATCGTGGTCGGTGACGGCCAGCCGTTCATCGGCGCCCTGGTCACCATCGACGTCGAGACCCTGCCGACGTGGGTCGAGCAGCACGGCAAGTCCGGTGACATCCACGCCCTCGTCGACGACCCCGACCTGCGGGCCGAGATCGAGTCCGCGGTCGAGGAGGCCAACAAGGCGGTCTCGAAGGCGGAGTCCATCCGCCGGTTCGCGATCGTGCCTGCGGCGTGGACCGAGGAGGGCGGTCAGCTGACCCCCAGCCTCAAGCTGAAGAGGGGCGTCGTGATGCGTGAACACCGCGACGACGTGGACGCCCTTTACATCCGTTGAGTCCCAATTTCCCCAATTTGTGTACCAGTCTCGAATTTCACGTACAAAACGGACTCTAGTGGGGCAATCTGTCTCATGCCGTGAAAGTCGAGTTGTCTCACGGTGCCAACGGGAGCCGCGATGCAGAATCCGCGCTCCACGGACTAGAAAAGGCTCCGTTCATGGATCGCAGGAAAGCTCTGCTTCTCGTCGCTGCCGTCATCGCCGCAGTGGGCACCTTGCTGGTGTTCCTCTACGTACGCGGGGCGGACACTCGCGCCGACCAGCGGTACGACGCCGTTCAGGTGCTCCGCGTGGTCAAGCCCATCGCTGCCGGTGAGACCGTCGAGGCGGCCCAGTCGGCCGGCAAGATCGAGTCCGGCTCGGTCTCCAAGAAGGACCTGCTGCCCGACGCCCTGACCGGCACCCAGCCCATCGCCGGGAAGGTCGCCACGACCGCCATCTACCCCGGCGAGCAGCTGGTCTCCTCGAAGTTCGGAGCAACCAACACCGCCAACGGCCTGGCCATCCCCAAGGGCAAGATCGCGATCTCGATCAACCTCTCCGACCCGTCCCGCGTCGCCGGCTTCGTGAACCCGGGCGACAAGGTGGCCATCTTCCTGACCACCGAGAAGGGCGCCCGGCTGCTCCTGCCCAGCGTCACGGTGATCGGTGCCGGCACGACCACCGTCACCACCACGACGACGACCGACGCGAGTGGCGCACAGAGCACCGAGCAGCTGCCCAAGACCCTGCTCACCCTGGCCGTCTCGCAGCAGGACGCCGAGCGGGTGCTGCTGGCCCAGAAGCTCGGCGAGCTCGCCTTCGGCCTGCTCAACGACGACTCCGTGGTGGCTCCCTCCCAGGGCGCCACCGACCTGAACCTCTTCCGCTGACCCCGCGCACAACCCGGAAGGACCCCCATGCCCATCCTCGTGGAACCCGACTCCACCACCGCTGGAGTGCTCACCTCGGCACTTCCCGGTGGAGCCCAGGTCGTCGCTCGTGCTGACGAGGTGGAGGGCTGGCTCAACGGGCGCGGTGAGTACGCGCTCGTGATCGGACCCACGCTCGAGATGACGGCCGCCGTCGGACTCGCTGAACGAGTCCGCACCGGCCACCCCGGGACCTCGATCGTGCTCACTCGGCTCGAGCTCGAACCCCAGGTCTACGCCCAGGCCATGCAGGCGGGCATCGGTGCCGTGGTGGCGGCCGACGACCACGCGGCCCTCGGCACCGCCGTCACCCGCGCTCGCAGCACCTGGGAGGCCATCCACGGCCCGACCGGCGTGGTCGAGGGTGAGCGACAGGGCCAGGTGTTCATGGTGTTCTCGCCCAAGGGCGGTGTCGGCAAGACCACCATGGCGGTCAACCTCAGCGTCGCCCTGGCGCGCACCGGCGTCGAGGTGTGCGTCGTCGACCTCGACCTCGCCTTCGGCGACGTCGCGATCACGATGCAGCTGATCCCCGAGCACACCATCACCGAGGCAGCGGTGTCCGAGGACGACATGGACTTCTCGTTGCTGCAGAAGCTGCTCACCCGCCACGAGAGCGGCCTGACCATCCTCGCGGCACCGACGCACCCCGAGGGTCGTGACCTGATCACGGCCTCACTGGCCCGACGCGTGGTGCAGACGCTGCGTCGTCACTTCGACTACGTGGTGATCGACACGCCTCCCGGCTTCGACGACCAGGTGCTGGGCGCCTTCGACGAGACCGACGAGTGCATCATCGTCGCCACCCTCGACGTGCCGACCATCAAGAACACCAAGGTCGCCATCGAGACCCTCGACCTGCTCAACCTGGTCCCCGGCAACCGGCACCTCGTGCTGAACCGGGCCGACGAGGAGGTCGGCCTCAACCAGGGCAACGTGGAGGACATCCTCGGGATCAAGGTGGCGGTCGCGCTGCCGAGCTCCCCCGCGGTCGCCAGCGCCACCAACCACGGGCAGCCCATCGTCCTGTCCAAGCCGGACCACCCGGTGTCCAAGGCGATCATCGGCCTGGCCATGCGCCTGGCCGGTGAGTCCGCACACGCGAAGCCGGCCGAGCCGGCCAAGCGTGGTCTGTTCGGTCGCAAGAAGTAGCGGGAAGAGAGCAACGCGATGAGCAGTCTCAGCGAGCGCCTGGCGGCCCTGAACCGGACGACAGGTCCGGCCACGGAGGCCGAGTCCCCGGAGGACGGCCAGTCGCCGGCCCCCAAGCGGCGTGCCGACGTACCCACGGACGCCCCGGCGACACCGGACGCCGCACCGGCGCGCACCCCCTCGTCCGTCCAGGGCAGCCACTCCGGCGCCGGCCAGCTGCCCCCCGCCAGCTCCCAGGGCACTGGCTCGACCTCCGGCCCGTCGGGCCTCGGCAAGGCCGTCGGCGCCTCCAGCCACCAGTCCCGCGCCGCCGCGACGACGGCCACCCGGAACGACGCCGCCAAGGACCGGTTCGAGGACCTCAAGGAGAGCGTGCACACCGAGCTGCTCCAGCAGCTCGGCCCGCAGCTGTACGACGCCAACCTCGATGCCGAGGAGCTCGCCACCAAGGTCCGGGTCGTGCTCGCCGACGTGCTCGCCGCCACCAACCGGCCGCTGACCCGCGTCGACCGGGAACGCATCACCCAGGACATCGCCGACGACATCCTCGGCTACGGACCCCTCGAGCCCTACCTGCGCGACACCGACGTCGCCGAGGTCATGGTCAACGGACCGTTCAGCATCTGGCTGGAGCGCAAGGGCAAGCTGGTCAAGGTCGACGGCAAGTTCAAGGACGAGGCGCACCTGCGGCGCACGATCGACAAGATCGTCTCCCGCATCGGTCGTCGCGTGGACGAGGCCTCCCCCATGGTGGACGCCCGCCTCCCCGATGGCAGCCGTGTCAACGCCGTCGTACCGCCCCTGGCGATCGACGGCAGCACGCTGACCATCCGCAAGTTCGCCGCCGACCCCCTGACGGTCAACGACCTGATCCAGTTCGGCTCGCTCAGCGAGCGCACCGCCGACTTCCTCGACGCCTGTGTGCGCGGTCGCCTCAACGTGGTCGTCTCCGGCGGTACCGGTGCCGGTAAGACCACCACCCTCAACGTGCTCTCGTCGTTCATCCCCTCCGACGAGCGCATCGTCACCATCGAGGACGCTGCCGAGCTCCAGCTCAAGCAGGACCACGTCGTCCGGCTCGAGTCGCGTCCGTCCAACATCGAGGGCAAGGGCGCGGTGACCATCCGCGACCTCGTCCGCAACGCGTTGCGTATGCGCCCGGACCGCATCGTCGTCGGTGAGGTCCGTGACGCCTCGGCCCTGGACATGCTCCAGGCGATGAACACCGGCCACGACGGCTCGATCTGCACGGTGCACTCGAACGGTCCTCGCGACACCCTCTCGCGCCTCGAGACTCTGGTGCTGATGGCGGGCATGGAGCTGCCGGTCCGGGCCATCCGCGAACAGGTCTCCTCGGCCGTGGACCTGATCGTGCACCAGGCGCGCCTCAAGGACGGCACTCGCCGGATCACGCACGTCACCGAGGTCGAGCGGATGGAGGGCGATGTCATCACGCTTCAGGACATCTTCCTGTTCGACAACTCCGCCGGCTTCGACTCCGAGGGGCGCTCGCTCGGCAGCCTCAAGGCCACCGGTCTGCGACCGAAGTTCCTGGAGAAGATGCAGCACAACAACGTCGTCGTCGACCCGCGGTTGTTCGCCACCGCCATGGACTTCCGATGACTCGCACCGTCCACCGCGTCACCGCGACCGTCCTGGCCCTGTTCCTGGGCCTGGTCTCCTTCGCGCTGCTCGCGTCGTCGCCCGCATCGGCGGCCGACGACACCGCGGTGATCGACCACGCCCAGCCGACCAAGGGCGCCGTGCGGCTGCTCGTGTCGGTGCCCGGCACCGACCCGGTCGACTACGACAAGGTCGGGGTCGAGATCGACGGCACCACCGTCGGCTCCGAGGCCGTCGCGGCCTCGACGACGAACGTGGAACGCACCTCGATCCTGGCCATCGACACCAGCAACAGCATGAAGGGCCCCCGCATCGCGGAGGCCAAGAAGGCCGCACTGGCCTACCTCGCCAGCGTCCCCGACAACGTGAAGGTGGGTGTCGTCAGCTTCGACGACTCCGTCAAGACGTTGGTCGCCCCGACGCTGGACCGGGCAGCGGCGACCCGGGCCATCGGGGAGCTGACCCTCACCCTGCACACGGCGCTGTACGACGGGGTGCTCGGCGCCATCAAGGCCGCCGGTCCCGGGGGCGCGGACTCCGGCCAGCGCAAGATCCTGGTCCTGTCCGACGGAGAGGACACCACCGCGACCAACCTCACCGACGTGCTCGACGCGATCAAGGCGTCCGGCGTCGGCGTCGACGTGGTCTCCCTCCAGCAGGGCGACGCCAACCAGCCCCTCGAGGCGATGGCGAGCGCCGGCAAGGGCAAGGTCTTCACCACCGCAGACCCCGCCGCCCTCTCGACCGCCTTCGCCAGCGAGGCCGCAGCCCTCGCTCGTCAGATCGTGGTGACAGCCCAGGTCCCCACGAGCTTCCGGGAGACCAGCTCCAACGTCGACGTGACGGTGCCGACGGACAGCCAGGCGTACACCGCGTCGGCGTACGTCCCGGTGCGCACCGCTGCCGACATCGCCGCCGAGCAGGCGGCAGCGGCGGCTCCACAGCCGGTCAAGGCCGGTCCGCTCACCGTCTCGCGCAACGTCGTCCTCGGAGCCGTCGGCGCCATCGGCGTCGGCCTGCTCGGTCTCGTCGGCGTCCTGGCGATCGGGGGCAACAAGCCCGCCCAGAACCTCACCCTGTCCGAGCAGATCCAGGCCTACGGCGTGATGTCGGTCCCGGGCCAGGCCGGGCCGCGCCGCGACGACGCCGGTCCTACTCCCCTCGCCGGTCAGGCCCGTCAGGCCGCCGAGAAGGCGCTGGCCAACAACAAGAACTACGAGGCGAAACTCGCTGCCGCCCTGGAATCCGCCGGTGTTGACCTGCGACCGGCCGAGTGGCTGCTGTTCCGGGCCGGAATCGGCGTGGCCGGCGGTCTCCTCGGGATCCTGATCGGCGCCGGCAACCTCGTCCTGGGCATCCTGCTCGTGGTCGCTGTGCTGGTCGCGCCCCCGATCTACCTCCGGGTCAAGGCCGCCAAACGGCTGAAGGCCTTCGCCACGGCCTTGCCCGACACGCTGCAGCTGATGTCGGGCAGCCTCTCGGCCGGACTGTCGCTGGCGCAGTCGATCGACACGATCGTGCGCGAGGGTGTCGACCCCATCGCCAGCGAGTTCCGCCGCGTCGTCGTGGAGACCCGCCTCGGGGTCACCCTCGAGGACTCGATGGAGGGCGTCGCCGAGCGGATGCAGAGTCGTGACTTCGGCTGGGTCGTGATGGCCATCCGCATCCAGCGCGAGGTGGGCGGCAACCTGGCTGAGCTCCTGCTCACCGTGGCCGCCACCCTGCGTGAGCGCGAGTTCCTGCGCCGTCACGTCCGTGCGCTGTCGGCCGAAGGCCGCCTCTCCTGCTACATCCTCGGCGGCCTGCCGCCCGCCTTCATGGTCTACCTGGCCGTCACCAGGCCCGACTACGTGCGCGTGATGTACACGACTCCGATCGGCTGGATCCTGCTGATCGTCATGGGGGCCCTGTTGTCCGTCGGCATCTTCTGGATGTCCAAGCTCGCGAAGGTGGATGTCTGATGAGCCCGGTGGTGATCGTTGCGTTCGCGCTGATCTTCGTCGCCCTGCTCCTCGTCTTCGGCGCCGTGGGCGGCATCTTCAAGGAGCAGCCCGGTGTGAACCGCTCCATCGCGGTCCTCGAGGCACTCACCAGCGCGCCCGCCGAGATGAAGGGCGAGCTCGACCAGAGCTTCAGCGACCGGGTGCTCTTCCCCCTGCTGGCGCGCAGCCAGCAGATGGGTCGGCGGCTCACCCCCGAGGACGCCAGCGAGCGCATCCGCGAGAAGCTGGAGATGGCGGGCAACCCGGCCGGCTGGACCGTCGAGCGGGTGATGGCCGGGAAGGTCGTGGGCTTCGCGATCGCGCTCGTCGTGTCGCTGGTGCTGGCCCTGCTGATGGGCCTGGGCTTCCTCCCCACGCTGGGCTTCGTGGTGATCGCCTCGCTCGTCGGCTACATGGCACCGAACCTGTACCTCTACCAGGCGACGTACAACCGGATGGACACGTTGCAACGTGCCCTGCCGGACGCGATCGACCTGCTCACCATCTCGGTCGAGTCCGGCCTCGGGTTCGACGCGGCCTGTGCCCAGGTGGCGCGCAACACCGAAGGACCGCTGTCCGAGGAGTTCGCCCGGATGCTGCAGGAGATGCAGATCGGTCGCGGACGCTCGGAGGCCCTGCGGTCGATGGGTGATCGCGCCAACCTGCCCGACCTCCGGTCGTTCGTGAGCGCCATGGTGCAGGCCGACGCGTTCGGCATCCCGGTCGGCCAGGTGCTGCGTGTGCAGTCCTCCGAGATCCGGGTCAAGCGCCGCCAGTGGGCGGAGGAAGCCGCCCAGAAGGTGCCGGTCAAGATCCTGGTCCCGCTGATCTTCTGCATCCTGCCCACGCTCTTCATCGCCGTGCTCGGTCCGGCGGGTATCCACATCATGGAGAACTTCTCGGGCACACTTTCCAAGTGACCGATGTCGGTCGGGTCGCTCTCGCGGCCCGTGTGTTCACCGTTGCCGCCCTCACCTCGCTCGCCGCGGTGGCTGGCCCGCGGTACTTCGACGGTGCCCTGCTGGTCGTCCTGACCGCGGCCATCGCCCAGGCGGTGGCGATGGTCGGGCGGGTGCCGGAGCACACCGTCGCACTCTTCGAGGGCGGCGTGATCGCGGCGCTGGCAGTGCTGGCCCGGCCCGACCAGGCAACCGTCACCCCCTACCTGGTGATCCCGGTGCTGATCGCCGCGGTCGACCTCGGCCGCGTGGGCATGCTGCGGGTCATCGCCGCCGAGTTCGTGGTGCTGGTGGCCACCTCCGCCATCGTGATCCAGGGCTGGGACCGTCAGTTCGCCGCTGGCGGGTTCACGTGGCTCTCCTGCGCCGTGGGGATCGGCCTGATGGGGGTCGCCCTCCGACGGGCCATGAGCACCACCGACGCCGACGCCAGCTACCGCAGCGCGGTGGGGCTGATCCGCCGCCTGGAGGCGCTCTCGGGCAAGCTCAGCGGAGGCCTCGACGCCGTCGGCATTGCCGAACAGGTGATGGGAGACGCCGACACGGTGGTGCCGACGCGCAGCGCCGGGGTCTTCGTGCAGTCCGACAACGGCACCATGGCGCCCCTGCGGTACTCCGCCGGCACGCTGCCGGGGGCGATGGCCTGGGCCGGCGCGCTGGCCGCGAAGTGCTGGGAGTACGAGGCGATGGTGCTGCGGGAGTCCCGCGTCGCCATCCCGCTCCTCGCGAACGACGAGATGATCGCGGTGCTGGTCCTCGAGACGCTCGGTGAGGTCGAGTCGACGACGGCCGTCGCCCTGCGCAACCACCTCGGGCGGCACGCCGTGCAGCTCCAGGCCGCGCTGCTGTTCGGGCGGGTCCGCGACACCGCCACCAGCGAGGAGCGCCAGCGGATCGCGCGCGAGGTGCACGACGGTGTGGCCCAAGACGTCGCCTCCCTCGGCTACCTGGTCGACAACCTCGCGATCGGGACGTCGGACCCCGACCAGCAGGCCCGGATCGGACAGCTGCGCAGCGAGGTCACCCGGGTGGTCACCGAGCTGCGGCACTCGATCTTCGACCTGCGCCACGAGCTCGCCGCCGGGTCCGGCCTCGGCGAGAGCCTCTCGGCGTACGCCAACCACGTCAGCACCACCTCCCCGATGGCCGTGCACGTCACCCTCGACGAACAGGGTCCACGGCTACCCGCAGACGTGGAGTACGAGCTGCTGCGCATCGCCCAGGAGGCGATGGCCAACGCCCGGAAGCACTCCGGGGCGGCCAACCTGTGGCTGCGCTGCACGATCCGGCCGCCGTACGCCGAGATCGAGGTGCGCGACGACGGCACCAACGCCCACACGCCTCGCAGCGACTCCCAGGGCCTGAAGATCATGCGGGAGCGCTCACGCACCATCGGGGCCGAGCTGGTCGTCACCGAGCCCACGACCGATCGGCCGGGGACGCAGGTGACGGTGCGCGTCGGCTCACCTGCGCGGGAGCGAACCCGTTAGCCTGCGACTGGAGGCCGGGAGCCGACATCCCGGGTGCCCATGACCAGCGTGCTGCTCATCGACGACCACGAGCTGATCCGCCAGGGACTGGCCGGTGCCTTCAGCCAGGCCGACGGGTTCGAGGTGTCCGGCCAGGCTGGCTCGGTGGCCGAGGGCATCGCACTGGCCGAGGAGCTCCATCCGGACGTGGTGGTCACCGACGTACGCCTGCCCGACGGGTCGGGCCTCGAGATCGTCCGGACCCTGCGCAAGGAGAACCGGCAGATCGGCCTCGTCGTGCTGACCATGTACGCCGGCGACGAGCAGCTGTTCGCTGCCATGGACGCCGGTGCGTCCGGCTTCGTCGGCAAGGACGCCCCCACCTCGAGCGTCATCAGTGCCGCGCGCCAGGCCGTCGTCGCCCCGCTGACCTTCACGTGCACCGGCCTGGCCGAGGCCATGGTGAGGCGGATGAGCTCAGGGGCCCCCCGGCTCTCGGACCGCGAGCGTCAGGTGCTCGACCTGCTCGCGGAGGGACTGGGCGTCACCGCCATCGCCGCGCGGCTCTACCTGAGCGAGTCGACCGCGAAGAGCCACATCGGCCGCATCTACGACAAGCTCGGCGCGGCCAACCGGGCCCAGGCCCTGGTCATGGCCATGCGGTTGGGCCTGATCTCCTCGGCCGCTCCCACCGAATAGCGGCGTAAGCCAGCAGCGGCTGGCGATGCCATAGCCCGTTCGGACTATTCCCAAAACCACCCATTAAGGTCATTGGGATCAAACCGGATGAATGATGTACCGATCTGTCCCTTTTGGAATACTTTCTACCTGTTGGACCGAATAAGTCGGTTCCACGTCAATCGCACCGCCCGCCGAGTTCCCGAGGGAAGGAACCCACCATGCTCGAGTTCATCCGTAACATCACCAGCCGTCGTACCGAAGACGGCGCGTCCGCCGTTGAGTACGGCCTGCTCGTCGCCGGCATCGCGGCGCTGATCGTCGCCATCGTCTTCCTGTTCGGTGGAGTCATCAAGAACTCCTTCGACAGCACCTGCAAGACCATCAAGGGCAACGGTACCGCCGCGTCCACCTGCTCCTGACCTCTCGGCTCGACCCGGAGAGACCCGACAGGGTCTCTCCGGGTTCCGCTCTCCAGGGGCATCTCGCCACCGGTCTGCAAGGACACAACGCCTCGCGGCCCGAGGCACCGGACCCCCTGCCGAGCACCAGCTGAATCTCCTGCACTACCACGGAGTGCAGGTGTGGAGGTGGCTCCTCAGCGGGCGCGCATGAGCAACGCGCCTGCACTGCCGGGGGGTGGTGAGCTACCGACACGGGTCGCCCGGCCCCGCCCAAGCCGGCAGGGGCCGGGCGCTCACCCGGTCAGAGAGTCACCATTCCCAGAGGGGAAACACGATGCTCGAGTACATCCGCACCATCACCCGTCGCCGCGACGAGACCGGCGCCAGCGCAGTCGAGTACGGCATGCTCGTGGCCGGGATCGCTGCGCTGATCGTGGCCATCGTCTTCGTCATGGGCGGGATGATCAAGAGCTCCTTCTCCAAGACCTGCGGCGTCGTCTCCAGCAAGGGCAGCGCCAGCGCCACCTGCTGACCAGCTCCCGTCCCGAACCTCTCAGCGAGGGGCGTGCTCCTGCTCGATCGCACGTGCCATGCCGATCCGCTGCAGCGCGGTGGGATGCGACCCGAACCAGAGCTGGCTGAGCCAGGGCGGATCGGGATCGCTGAGCGAACGCGTGGCGAGCTGCACCTGCATCTTCTCGAACCCCGAGTAGTCACCCGTCGCCTGCAACGAGGCCCGGTCGGCACGCGCCTCGATCGCCCGGCTGATCACGTTCTGGATCGGGCTGGCCAGCAACGTCCCCACCGCTACCAGCGCCAGGAGCAGAGCCACCACCTCCGGCTGGCCCGGGTCCGGTACGCCGGCCCGGTCGAGCAACCGGCGGCGCGTGAACAGCAGCCCCAGCAACCCGCTGGCGAAGACGACGCCCGTCGCGCCGAGGGCCGTCCCGAGCAGGACGTCGTCGTGGTGGGCGTGCCCGAGCTCGTGGGCCACCACCACCAGCGTCTCCCGCTGCGGCACGTCGTCGACGAGGTTGTCGTAGAGCACCACGCGGCGGGTGCTGCCGAATCCCGAGACATAGGCATTCAGGGTCGTCGTGCGACGGGACGCGTCGGCGACCAGCACGTCCGAGACGTGCACGTGCTCCTTCTCCGCCAGGGCAAGGATCCTCGTCCGCAGCTCACCGTGCGGCAGCGGTGTGAAGTGGTTGAACAACGGCTCGACGACCACCGGGTACACCCACGAGCCCAGGACACTCAGGACGGCTCCGGCCAGACCCGCCCACAACGGCCAGCGACGGGGCGACCGACGGGCGGAGACCATCACGACGAGCACGGTGCCGCCGGCGAACACCCAGCTGACGAGCAGTGAGACCGCGGAGTCCCTGAGCCAGCCACCGAGCGACTGACGGGTCAGGCCGTAGACGAGGGCGTTCCCACGGATCGCGAGGTCGAACGGCAGGGTCGCGAGCTGCCCGACCAGCAGGATCAGCAGCGTCCCCGCCAGCGCCTTGACCCACCAGGGACCGGGCAGCAGCCGCACCAGCCGAGCACCGAGCCGGGTCAGACCGAGCACCAGCGCCACGGCGAGCGAGACCGCGAGCGAGGCCCAGCCGAGGTGCCGCTGCATCGAGGCGTAGGTCTGGCCGCGACGCAGCTGCTCGGCGCTGAACACCTCGCTCCCCCGCACGTGCACGACGTGGCCACCCGGCACCCACGACCACGGAACGAACACGGCGGCCAGGACCACGAACACGACCGCCGAGGCCCCCATCAACCACAGACACAACGCGCGGCTGGGGGCGGGTGGCGTCACGCCAACTACCCTGCCACCCCGGCAAGGCGGGCAAGGTCGGCGCGCCATCGCGTCACGAAGTCACGCTGGGTGGTGTGCAGGACGGTCCGGAAGGCCTGCTGCGTCGAGGCACCGGCGTTGACGGTGCGGTAGAAGCGCACCATCGAGTCCTCGCCGTACTCCTGGGCCAGGAAGCGGCAGGCCAGCCACGCCTCCTCGTAGGTGGCGCCCAGGCCGTTCGCGGTCGGGTCGAGGTCCTGGCTGGTCGGCAGCCGGTCGGGCAGGCCCTCCTTGCGGATGCGCGGCAGGATCTGCCCGGCGGCGCGGTCGACCGGCACGCCGGCGTGGTCGAGGGCGACGAAGTCGGCAAAGCCCTCGAGCAGCCAGGTCGGCATCGAGGCGAACGGCGCGTCGGTCGCCACGTGGGTGGTCTCGTGGCTCATCACCACCTGCGCGCCCCGCTGCTTGAGCCGGTCGAAGACCTGCGGGTTCACGAACACGCGCACCGGCGCGTCCGGGGCCAGCGAGCCGTCCGCGGTGGTGGTGACGGCCGCGATGTTGTCGTACTCGCCGGGCTGGGCGTCGAGGGCAGCCTCCAGCTCGTCCTCCGACTCCGGCACCTCCACCTGCAGTCGGCCCTTCCAGTCCGGGAGCACGCGGGTGACCTGCCGCACCGCCTCGGCCACCAGGCCGGGGTAGCGCCCGGTCGAGGTGCCGGCAACGGCGAGCAGCGTCCGCGGAGTGCGTACGACGCTGAGCGGCTCGACCAGCCACAACGGGGTCCGCTCCCCCGGGCCGCCGAAGGACGCGATCCGCACGTGGTCGCCGGTCGGCACGAAGGTGGCCGCGGTCTCGAGCCGCGCCGGCGCCCTGTCGAACCCGTCGTTGCGGTAGGTGAGCTGGACGGTGCCGCGCCAGGCACCCGGACCGAGCTCGGCCTGGTCGCTGTCGTCGAGCGGCGCCGCCTCGTCGACGTAGCGCAGCGAGAAGTCACCGACGTGCAGGGCGGCGGCATTGTCGTAGATCGAGCCGAGCAGGTCCTGCGAGCCGTTGGCCGCCGTGGCCTCGGCGGCGTCCCTCGACCCGGAGGTCACCGCCCGGACGAGCTGCTCGAGCGTCTGCTGGGCCTCCTGGGCGTGCTGGGCGGTGCTGTCCTTCGAGGCAGAGGGTGGCGTGATGCTCTCGTCGTGGTCGCACCCGGTGAGCCCGGCCAGCACGACGGCGAGGACCACGGACAGCACAGAGCCGCTCGCCCGGAAGGGGCGAGCGGCTCTGTGGGAAGCGTCAGTTCCCAGGGCGCACAGCACCGACGTACGGCATGTCGTGGAGTCCGGAGATGACGACTCCCGCGCCGGGGTTGAGCGCATTCACGATCTGCCCGTTGCCGATGTACATGCCGACGTGACTGATCGGGCTGTAGTAGAAGACCAGGTCACCGGGCTGAAGCTCGCTCTCGGAGATGTGCCGACCTGAACTGTACTGCGCCGAGGAGCTGTGCGGCAGGCTCACGCCGGCCTGGCTCCACGCCGCCATGGTCAGCCCCGAGCAGTCGAAGACGCTCGGTCCGGCTGCACCGTAGACGTAGCCGTTGCCGATCTTGGACTTCGCGTAGGCCACGGCGGGACCGCCGAGCTCGGCCATCCGCTTGGCCTGGAGGTCGGCCAGCGTGGCCGAGGCCTTGGCCTGACGCGTGTCGGCCACCCGCTCCATGCTGCGCGTGGCCTCCTCGCCACGGGCGAGCAGGTCCAGCCTGCCCTGCAGTGCCGCCTTGCGCTGGGCGAGCTGCCCGAGCTCGGCGTTCGACCGGGCCAGGGCGTCGGCAGTAGCGCCCGCGTCCTGACTGACGAGGACCACGTTGGACAGCAGGGCCGTCGAGTCCTTCTTGACCTGGGCGTCGAGGGCGGGGGACGACGTGCTGACGGGGGCGGTGGACCCGGCGGTGCCGGCGTAGGCGTCGACAGCCGTCGCCGCGACCTGCGCCTGCAGGGCCTGGATCAGCCGCTGGTGGCGCCGCATGTCAGCGGCCGTCTGGCGCAGCTGCTTGCGGGTCTCGGTGAGCTTCGCGGCCGCCTTGTCATGACGCTGGTCGGCGGTCTGGGCCTTGTGGGAAAGCTTGTCGACGCGGGCCTGTGCGGCGTCGAGCTTCTGGGCGGTGTCGGGGGCTGCAGCAGCAGGGCTCATGACGAATCCGAGACTCATCGTGGCGAGCACTCCGGTGACTCCTGCAACCGCGCGGGCATGGTGGCGCTTCCGGCCGTCAAACACGAGCGGTCGGTCTCCTCTTTGTCTCAGACGCCTACCAGGTGAGCTGACGGGTTCGGGCCCAAAGAACGCCCTACCAGCGAGATCCGCCACGTTCGGTGGCAGGTCCGCCGGATTCACCCCAAGGAACTTGGGTCCCCGGCTCCGGTACAGATGTCTCCCCCGAGGGCACCTGTTCCAGACTCGGCGCTGCCCCCGAGCCCGCCGGGTCGGCGAGCTGGTGCGGGGGCACTAGGTTCGTCACCCTAGGAAAGATCGGGCCGCGCTGCCAACCGGGGCGCGGGTGGACACGGTGTGTTCTCGGCCACTCCCGGCCGCACCAGCCCCAGTGGGGCACACCGGTCCCACCGCCACCAGTCTGCTTGCCTGTGCAGTTCTCTGCCAGTTCTCAGACCGACGCTCGCCACTCCGCGATCACTGAGACGTGGTCTGCAGTCCGGGAGTGCCCCGCGTGGGGGGTGACGCACTAGGAGGAGCCCTGCTGTCAGCAGGTGACAGTTGTGCTCCTCCCACCTGATCGTTCGGTCTCCAGGCTCGGATTGGCCGTCCTCGCCGCTCGACGCCGTCACCTGGACTCTGAACGGGTGCGATCTCGACACGAGCGCGTCGCGGCATGTGCGGACGTTACGGCCGAGGCACGAGGGCCGGCCCCACCCACCCGCTGATCCGATGTCAGAGCCGGTCCGAGCCAGACCTTGATCGCGATGTCCTCGCCATAAGACGGTTCACCAGTTGAGGGTATGCGTATCAGGCTCGCCGTCGTCGTCATAGGCATTGCGGGTGTCAGCGAAGGCCAGCTCTGCGACCGGAACTCTTCGAGCCACCACAGCATGGAGACCCGCCTCAGCAGGTCCAAGTGCGATCAGCAGGTCACCGTCGCGGAACCCATGCACGTGCGCGTCGTCGATGAACTGCCTCCTGCCGTCGGAAAACCGCAAGAGCACCCCGGTGTGTTTCGCCACGCCTGAACGATACGAGTCCGCCGGAGGCAGCGTCTGTGCGGCATGTCCGGA
>NZ_AUEP01000017.1 GCF_000426045.1 Marmoricola sp. URHB0036 | reverse complement strand
ATCGTGCGCGTCGCGGCACGCAACACCGTGCACAAGGGCGACGTGCTGCACGTGACCACCGACCCCCACGACGTCCACGTCTTCGACGCCGACACCGGAGAGCGACTGTCGGCCTGACCGACAGAGGTCTTGGTGCTCAGCTCGGTAGCCGGATCTGGCTCATCCCGCCGTCGACACCGAGCAGGGTGCCGGTGGTCGACGCGCTGAGCGGGCTGGCGAGGTAGGCGATCGAGTGGGCGACCTCGTCGGGCTCGACCAGTCGGCCGATGGGCTGCCGCGCCCGCAGCGCCTCGGCGGCCGCGTCCGGGTCGTCGGCCTGGTCGAGGAGGCGACCGATCCAGGGGGTGGCAGCCGTGCCGGGCAGCACCGCGTTGACGCGGATACCTTCGCGGACGTGGTCGGCGGCCATCGCGATCGTGAGCCCAGCCACAGCGCCCTTGCTGGCGGAGTACAACGCCCGTTGGGGTACGCCGACCGCGGCCACGACCGAGCTGACGTTCACGATCGCCGCGTGGTCGGAGGCACGCAGGTGGGGGAGTGCGGCGGCCGAGACCCGGGCGGTGCCGACGACGTTCACGTCGAGGAGGTGCGTCCACTCGGCGTCGTCGTTCTCGGAGACGTCGCCGATCGCGCCGATGCCGGCGTTGTTGACGAGCACGTCGATGCCGCCGAGGGCCTCCGCCGCCTCCGCCACGCTCACGTCGACGGCGGCCCGGTCGGTGATGTCGCAGGACAGCTCCACGAACCCGCTGTCACCGGTGACGGCTCGGTCGATGATCGCCACCCGCGCGCCCCGCTCGGTGAGCAACCGGGCGGTCGCGGCGCCGATGCCGCTGGCCCCTCCGGTCACGAGGGCGGTCAGTCCGTCGAAGTCACTCATGTCATCTCCTGGAGTCGGGGGTCGACGTGGATCTTGGGAGCAGCAGTCGCGTCGTCAGGACGCCATCCGGCCAGTGCGTCGTGCGTCCGGTCAAGGGGTACGACGGCGGCGACGAGCGGACCCGGGTCCACCGCACCGGAGGCGTACGCCGACACGGTGCCCGGCAGCCCGGCGGAGGCGCCGAGGATGCCGACCGCGGTCACGTCGTTGAGGGCGATCTCGCGGGAGTCGACGAGGCTGGGCTCGGCCGAGAGCCCGATGAAGACCACGCGCCGCCCGGGTTCGACGAGCTGCACCACTCGCGCGGGGACCGTCCTCGCGTTGGACGCGTCGATGACCGCGTCGAACGGCACGTCGGGCAGGTCCGCCAGCGTCGAGGTCGGGCCGACGCCGTACGCCCGGGCGAAGTCGAGACCCGGGCCGGCCACTCCGGCGAGGTGCACGTGCACGCCGTCAGCGCGGGCGAACTGGGCGGCGAGCAGGCCGATGGTGCCGGTGCCGACGACGAGCAGCCCCTCACCGGGCGCGACGGCCGCGGCCTGGACGGCGCGCAACGCGTTGCCACCCGGCTCGACCATCGCGCCAGCGGTGTCGTCGACGTCGGCGGGGAGGCGCAGGAGCGCGCGGGCCGGGACCCGCAGCTTCTCGGCCAACGCACCGGGGTAGCGCCCACGGATGCCGATCTCGGACCGGGTCGCGCACACGTGGTGACGTCCACCGAGGCAGCGTCGGCAGGCTCCGCAGCCGAGCATGGTGTCGCCGGTGACACGGCGGCCGACCCAGCTGTCCTCCACGTCGGAGCCGACGGCCGCGACGGTGCCGCACCACTCGTGGCCGGGAGTCAGCGGGTAGGTGGTGTGCCCCTTGCGCAGATACTCCATCTCGCCGCTGAACAGCTCGGCGTCGGTGCCACAGATGCCGACGCGTGCCACGTCGACGACGACGTCGTCCGGTCCGGGCTCGGGGTCCGGAACCTCCTGCACTTCGGACCGGCCGGGACCGGTCAGGACGAGGGAGCGCACCTCAGCGTGGCGCGATCACGGTCTGGCGCTGCGTCCCGAGGCCGTCGATGCCCAGCTCCATGACGTCACCCGCTGCGAGGAAGACAGGTGGGTCGAGGCCCAGCCCGACACCGGGCGGGGTGCCGGTGTCGATCAGGTCACCTGGCTCCAGCACCATGAACTGGCTGAGGTAGTGGACGATGAAGTAGGGGTCGAAGACCATCGTCGCGGTCGATCCGCGCTGACGGCTGACACCGTTGACGTCGAGCCACATGCCCAGCGACAGCACGTCGTCGATCTCGTCCGGCGTGACGAGCCAGGGCCCGGCCGGGTTGAAGGTCTCGGCCGACTTGCCCTTGGACCACTGTCCGCTGCGCTCTGTCTGGAAAGCTCGTTCGCTGACGTCGTTGACGAGCACGAAACCGGCGATCGCCTCCCTGGCCTCGTCGACCGAGTCGAGGTACGACGTACGCCGGCCGATCACGATCCCGAGCTCGACCTCCCAGTCGGTCTTGGTCGAGGTTCGCGGGATCCGCACGTCGTCGTAGGGGCCGACGATGGTGTTCGGCGACTTGGTGAACAGGATCGGCTCGTCCGGGACGGGCTGGCCGGTCTCGGCGGCGTGGTCGCTGTAGTTCAGACCGATGCAGAGGATCTGGTGGGGCCGGGCGATGGGCGCGCCGATGCGCTCGCCGGCAAAGGTGTGCACGCGGCCGATCGCCGTACGCTCAGCGACCAGCATCCGCACCCTCTCCAGACCGCTGGAGCCGAAGAAGGCCTCGTCGTAGTCGGTGACGGCGTCGGACACGTCGACGTACGACGTGTCGTCGACACGGACGACGGGTCGTTCGGCGCCGACCGGGCCGAGGCGCATCAGCTTCACGGGGTCTCCTGTGGGGTGAGGTGTCCGGACCAGGGATGGGTGGCCAGGCCGGTGCAGCCCGGCTGGGCGAGGAAGAGGCTGCCCGACAACGGGAACTGCTGCTGCTCGGCGGCCGAGAGCTCGCCCCGTGCCGTGGTGATCAGCAGCTGGTCGAGTGCGGGGCCGACGAAGGCCAGGCTCGTCGTGTGCGGCGCCGGCAGCTCGATGACGTCGAGCAGGTCACCGGCGGGGGAGTAGCAGCGCACCTCACCCCGGCCCCACGCCGCCAGCCAGAGGTTGCCGGACGCGTCGAGGCACAGGCCGTCGGGCACCGCGTCCGTGAGCTCGAGCGCCGGCTGGCGTGGTCCGACGGCTCCGCTGTCCTGGTCGTAGTCGCGGACCCAGACCTGACGGCCCGGGAGGCTGTCGGTGCTGTAGAACAGCGAGTCGTCGGGGGAGAACGCCATCCCGTTGGCGAGACCGAGGTCGTCGTCGAGCACGGTGGTCGTGTCCCCGTCGGTGCGGAGCAGCCGCTGAGAGTGCCGCGCTCCCGTCAGCGACGCGGTGCCGACCAGGAATCGTCCGCGCGCATCGCACACGCCGTCGTTCCACCGGTCGTCCGGATGGCCGAGGAACAGGTCTGGTCCCGAGGCCCGCGAACCGTCGGGGGCGATGCGGGTCAGGCGGTGGTGCTCGGCCGCGACGAGCGATCCGTCGACCGCCGCCGCGACGGCCCCGACGTGGAAGTCGAACCGATGCTCCTCGTCCACCTCGACCGTGCCGGAGCGCAGCTGTCCTTCGAGGACCAGGCCCCGGAGGATGTCGACCCAGAGGATGCGCTCCCGTGGCGCGTCCCAGACGGGGCCCTCCGCGAGCTCGTGGACGGGGTCGGTGACCTGCTCGGCGGTGCTCACGCGCGAGGGGAGCTCGCGGTAGCGTCGATCACGATTCCAGATGCTAGACCCTGAGTTTCGAGAAGTGGAACCGATGACCTCACCTCGCAGCGGCCAGTGGTACGCCGGGACCGACCGCAACGCCTACATCCACCGTGCCTGGATGCGTCGTGGCCTGCCGGCGCACGCGTTCGACGGCCGGCCGCACATCGCGATCGCGAACACCGCGTCGGACCTCACGCCGTGCAACGCACACCTCGACGAGGTCGCCGCCAGCGTCAAGCAGGGGGTCTACGAGGCCGGCGGGATCCCGCTCAACCTCCCGGTCGTGTCCCTCGGCGAGACGCTGGTCCGCCCGACGGCGATGCTGTGGCGCAACATGGCGGCGATGTCCACCGAGGAGATGCTCCGTGCCAATCCCGTGGACGGTGTGGTGCTCCTCGGCGGCTGCGACAAGACGATCCCCTCGCTGCTGATGGCTGCGGCCTCGGTCGACATCCCGGCGCTCGTCGTACCCGGCGGGCCGATGCTGACCGGCACCTTCCGGGGTACGCCGCTCGGCTGTGGCACCGACGTGTGGCGGCTCAGCGAGGAGGTGCGTGCCGGGACCCTCTCCGAGGACGACTTCATGAAGTCGGAGTCCTCGATGATCCGCAGCCGCGGGCACTGCAACACCATGGGCACCGCCTCGACGATGGCGATGGTCGCCGAGGCCCTCGGTGCCACCATCCCGGGGATGGCCGGCACCCCGGCGCCGGACAGCCGGCTGCTCGAGGGCTCCCACGAAGCAGGACGATTGGCGGTGGAGATGGTCGCGGCCGAACGTCGGCCGAGCGAGGTCTTCAGTCGCGGGTCGTTCCTGAACGCGATCGTCGCCCTGGCGGCGGTCGGCGGCTCCACCAACGCCGTGGTCCACCTGCTGGCGATCGCCGGTCGGCTCGGTGTCGAGCTGAGCCAGGACGACTTCGACCGCACCGGCGCCGACGTCCCGCTGTTGGTGAATCTGCAGCCCGCCGGCAGGTTCCTGATGGAGGACTTCCACCGTGCGGGTGGACTGCTGGCCGTGCTCCGTCAGGTCGAGGACCTGCTCGACCCCGACGCGATCACCGTCACCGGACGACCGCTCGTGAGCTACGTCGGGGAGGCCGAGATCTGGGACCGCGAGGTGATCCGGCCTCGTGCCGAGCCGTTCCAGCCTCATGCCGGCATCGCGGTGCTGCGCGGCAACCTGGCGCCGACCGGCGCGGTGATCAAGCCGGCGGCGGCGACTCCCCCGCTGCTCCAGCACCGTGGGCGAGCAGTGGTCTTCGACTCGATCGAGGACCTGCACGCGCGCATCGACGATCCCGACCTCGACGTGGACGCCGACTCGGTGCTCGTGCTCCGCGGGTGCGGGCCACGCGGCTATCCCGGCATGCCCGAGGTCGCCAACCTGCCGCTGCCCAAGAAGCTGCTCGAGTCCGGAGTCCGCGACATGGTGCGCATCTGCGACGGCCGGATGAGCGGCACGGCGTACGGCACGGTCGTGCTGCACGTCTCGCCCGAGGCTGCGGCCGGGGGACCGCTGGGCCTGATCCGCACCGGCGACGTCATCGTCCTCGACGTGGCCGACCGGCGACTCGATGTCGAGCTGTCCGACGAGGAGCTCGCCGCGCGCACGCCGGCCGAGGAGGCAACCGCTGCCTTCGCTGCTCCGACACGCGGCTGGGAGCGCCTCTACGTCGACACCGTGCTCCAGGCCGACACCGGCGCCGACCTCGACTTCCTCGTCGGGTCCAGCGGGGACGCCGTGTCCCGCGAGTCGCACTGAGTGAGCACGGGCGGCGTCGTTCCGCTCAGGGGGCAGCAGCGGTCGAGGAGCGTACGACGAGCTCGGTGGCCAGCTCGACGTGGTTGGAGTCGATCTTCTCGCCCGCGACCAGTCGCAGGACCGTGCGCAGCGCGACGGCGCCCATCTCCTGCAACGGCTGACGCACCGTGGTGAGTGGCGGCGAGGCGATGCGCGCGATCTCGGTGTCGTCGAACCCGACGATGCTGAGGTCGTCGGGCACGGCGAGCCCGACCGACCGGGCCGCCTCGATGGCCCCGCACGCCAGCTCGTCGCTGGCGGCGAAGATCGCGGTCGGTCGATCCGGGAGCGACAGCAGTCGCGGCGCCCCGCGCAGGCCGTTCTCGTAGAGGAAGTCCTCGGTGCTGTGCACGTACTCCTCGGGCAGCCCGACCCCGGCCCCCTCGAGGGCCGAGCGGAAGCCGGCCAGCCTGGCCAGGCTGCACTCCGCCGCGGCGCGCCCGCCGAGGTAGGCGATGCGCCGGTGCCCGAGGTCGACGAGGTGCCGGGCCGCAGCCTGGCCGCCTCGGAAGTTGGTCGACCCGACGCTGACGATGTCGGGCGAGGGCACGTTCATCGGGTCGATCACGACCAACGGCAGCCGGAGCCGCGCCAGGGCCTGGATCTCGTCGTACCCGAGCTCGTCGGTCACCGCGATCACCGCCCGGCGGCCGTTCACCGCGAGGTTGCGGGCCCAGGTGGACGCCTCGATGCGAGCCGATGGTCGCTGGTCGACCGACTTCACCCCGACGGTGACGGCGACTCCGAGATGGGCGGCGGCGACGGCGACGCCCTGGACGATCTCGGCGGAGTAGGACCCGATCTTCCCGCGCAGCGTCAGCTCGATGGTCGGGTGCCGCTCGATGGTCTTCAGCCGACCGCCGTAGTCGTGGGCACGGAGCATCTCCTGCACCCGGGCCCGGGTCGCCGGGGCGACGTCGCGCCGGCCATTGAGCACCTTCGAGACGGTGGCGACGGACACGCCCGCCGACGCGGCCACGGTGGCCAGCGTGGTGCGGGGCTCTGTCGTCGACATCTCGTGTCCTCTCACGTGCCGGGTGCCTAGTCTGTCGGTCGGTGCTCGACCCGCACCGGGGTGTCCATGCGACGGTCGTGGCCGACGACGCGGGTGGCGCCGGTGAGCTGGACCGGGACCCGGGCAACCTCGTCGGCGGCCGAGGTGCCGACGACGAGCTGGATCTCGCCCGTCTCCACGATCCGGTCCATCGCGGGGTCGGTGTAGGCCGTGCGGTCGGCGTGAACGTCGAAGACGACCTCGGCCGAACCCCCAGTCTCGAGGTGGACCCGGGCGAAGCCGACCAGCTGCCGCACCGGCCTGGCCACCCGTGCGACGGGGTCGTGCAGGTAGAGCTGGACGACCTCGTCGCCGGCCCGGTCGCCGGTGTTCGTCACGACCACACTGAGCTCCACCGCCTCGTCGGTGCCGATCTCCGCGGCGCTGGCGTGCACCTCGTCCAATCGGAAGGAGGTGTACGACGCGCCGTACCCGAAGGGGTAGAGCGGGGTCGAGTCGACCGTGGTGATGCCGGCACTCTCGACGCCGCCCAGGGGCGGCTGCAGGTAGGTGCTGGGCTGTCCGCCGGCCCGGCGGGGGAGCTGCACCGGCAGCTTGCTGCCGGGACACAGCCGTCCGGAGAGTACGCCGGCGATGGCGGGTCCGCCCTCCTCTCCGGGGAAGAACGACTGCACCAGACCGGCGAGGCGTTCGTGCAGCGTGCCCAGCGCGTAGGGACGGCCCGAGACCACGACCAGCACCACGGGCGTCCCGGTGGCGAGCAGCTCCTCGACCAGGTCGGCCTGCACTCCCGGCAGGCGGAGGTCCTCCGCGTCGCAGCCTTCGCCCGAGGACCCGTGGCCGAACAGACCGGCGAGGTCACCGACGAAGGCCACGCAGAGGTCGGCGTCGCGTGCGGCCGCCACCGCTGCCGCGAAGCCGCTGCGGTCCTCGCCCATCACGGCACACCCGGCCGCGTGGACGACCTCCACGTCGTCGAGCTCGGCGCGCAGGGCGTCGAGCGCGGTCGGGACCTCGATGCCCAGGCCGGCCCGTGGGTGGCGCGGGAGCACGTGGGTGGGGAAGGCGTAGCAGCCCATGAACGTCAGGGCGTCGTCGGAGGTCGGACCGACCACCGCGATCTTCTGCGGCAGCGGCCGCGACTCGCTCCGGATCGGCAGGGCGGTGCCGGCCTCGAGCAGGACGACCGAGCGCTCGGCCACCTCGCGGGCCAGCTCACGGTTGTCCGCGGAGTCGAGCTCGACCCCGGCGGCGTTGGCGACCGACGCCTCGGGGGTCCAGCCGGCGTCGAGCAGGCCGAGCTGTGCCTTGGCGAGCAGCGCCCGACGGGCGGCCCGGTCGACGAACGACTCGTCGAGAGCTCCCGACCGGACGAGCTCGACCAATCCGTCGCCGTACCCGAGCGTGTCCGGCAGCTCGACGTCGATCCCTGCCTCGAGGGCCAGTGCGCCGGCCTCGGCCGGGCCGGGCGCGACCCGGTGCATCGAGGCCAGGAACGGGACGGCCCAGTAGTCGGAGACGACCGTGCCCTCGAAGCCCCACTCCTCGCGCAGCACCTCGGTGAGCAGCCAGGGGTTGGCACCGGCCGGGACGCCGTCCACGTCGGAGTAGGAGTTCATCACCGACCCGACACCGCCGATCGCGACGGCCATCTCGAAGGAGGGCAGGATGACGTCGCGCAGCTCACGGGGGCCCATCGACACCGGTCCGTGGTTGCGGGCGGCGCGCGAGGCGGAGTAGCCGGCGAAGTGCTTGAGGGTCGCGATCACGCCGGCCGACTGCAGGCCCTGGACGTAGGCCGTGCCGAGTGATGCCACCAGGTAGGGGTCCTCGCCGATCGTCTCCTCGACCCGGCCCCACCGGTAGTCCCGGACCACGTCGAGCACGGGAGAGAGTCCCTGGTGCACGCCCAGGGCAGCCATGTCACGGCCGATGGTCGCGGCCATCCGGCGGACCAGCTCGGGGTCCCAGGTGGCGCCCCACGCGATGGCGGCCGGGTAGACCGTGGCGCCGTACGCCGTGAAGCCGGTCAGGCACTCCTCGTGCACGAGGGCCGGGATGTCGAACCGGGAGTTCTCGATGACGATGCGCTGCTGGTGGACCAGCTCCTCGGCGCCCTCGGTCACGCTGACCGGTTCACTGCCGTAGACCCGGGTCAGGTGTCCCAGGCCGTGCCGGCTGGCCTCGGCGAGCGGCACCGTCCCGGACGCCGCGAAGACGTCCTGCATCGGCGCCACCTGCAGGTCGCTGCCCTCCACGCCAGGCTCCCCGGCCAGGTTGTTGCCGACCCACCGGCTACCGAGCTGGCCGACCTTCTCCTCCAGGGTCATGGCTCCCAGGAGCAGCTCCACCCGCTCCGGGAGGGGCCGCGTCTCGTCCTGCCACGGCCGGTCGGAACCGGGGTCGAACTCGGTCGCGGGCTGTTCGGTCACGGGTCCTCCTGACGTCGATCGCCGCCCGACAGATACCGAAACAATTTTCGAGATGCCCGAAAGTACGGGGCGACGCAGGGGCACACTACCGCCCCTCCAGCCCCTTGGAAATGGCTGCGCCTGAGCAACTGATCCACGCTCTCGTCACGGAATGAAAACGTTTGCATGTGACGCTTGACACTCTCCGGAGACCGGCCTAGCCTCCCTTCAACTTGACCTTGCCCGGACCGAAACTTGTTTCGACCCGTTGCTCTCGCCGAGTGGTCGCCCACCGATGTGGCGACGCGTCGCACACGACGAGCCGTGGTGGTCGCGGCCGTCGACGTGGAGGTGAATGATGGAACCGATGAACACGTCCCGCCGCAATTTCCTTCAGCTCGTCGGCCTCGGTGTCCCGGTGAGCGTGGCCCTCGCGGCCTGTGGGGGCGAACCAAGCCAGACCGGTGCCGGAGGCGGGTCAGGTGGCGGCAAGGGAGTCGCGTCGTACTGGACTCTCTCGGGCAAGCCCCAGGAGGACATCCGCAAGGACACGATCGCGCGCTTCAACAAGGCCAACCCGAAGTCCAAGATCGACATCACGCTCTTCGCCAACGACGCCTACAAGCAGAAGGTGAAGACCGCGATCGGTGCCGGCAAGGCCCCGACGATGATCTGGGGCTGGGGCGGCGGTGGCCTGAAGAGCTACGTCGACGCCGACCAGGTGGTCGACCTGACCAGCTGGTTCGACGAGAACCCGGACCTGAAGGAGAAGCGGTTCCCGTCCACGCTGGGGGCGGCCACGGTCGACGGCAAGCTGTACGCCGTACCCATCGAGACCGTCACGCCGATCGTCCTGTACTGGAACAAGAAGATCTTCGACCAGGTCGGTGCCGAGCCCCCGCAGTCGTGGGGCGACATCATGGACCTCGTCCCGAAGTTCAACGCCAAGGGGATCGCTCCCTTCTCGCTGGCCGGGCAGTCGCTGTGGACCAACATGATGTGGCTGGAGTTCCTCTTCGACCGCATCGGCGGTCCGGACGTCTTCCAGGCCGTCTTCGACGGCGAGAAGAACGCCTGGAGCAACCCGGCGGCGCTGAAGGCACTCGGCGAGGTGCAGAAGCTCGTCAAGGCCAACGGCTTCCAGAAGGGCTTCCAGTCCACGGTCGCCGACCAGAACGCCGACCAGGCGCTGCTGTTCACCGGCAAGGCCGCGATGATGCTGCACGGCGCGTGGACCTACGGATCGATGAAGGCCGATGGCGGTGACTTCGTCACCGGTGGCAATCTTGGCTACATGAACTTCCCGTCGGTCGACGGAGGCAAGGGCGATCCCTCGGACACCGTGGGCAACCCCGGCCAGTACGTCTCGATCTCGTCGAAGGCCAGCAAGGAGGCGCAGGACGCCGCCAAGAAGCTGCTGACGACGACGATGCTGGACGACACCGAGGTCCAGAAGTGGATCGACAACGGCAACATCGCGGTGGTGAAGAGCGCGGGCGACCTGATCTCCGGTGTCTCCGACGCCAACGACAAGGCGTGGCTGCAGTTCGTCTACGACACCTCGAGCAAGGCCTCGGTCTTCGCCCAGTCGTGGGACCAGGCGCTGCCCCCGTCGCAGGCCACCCCGCTGCTGGACAACATCGGCAAGCTGTTCCAGATGGACATCTCGCCCCAGCAGTTCGCCGACAACATGAACAAGACCATCGGCACATGACGACCGACGCTGCCCCGCTCGCGCCCCCCCGACCAAGTTCTCGGGGTGCGCGGGCGGGGCAGAGCGGGTCGGTGGCCTGGATGGCCTTGCCCGCCCTGGCGATCTTCCTCGGCTTCGCGGTCCTTCCGCTCCTCGGAGTGCTGGCGCTGAGCTTCACCAAGTGGGACGGGCTCGGCGCGATCCACCCGATCGGCATCGGCAACTGGAGCTCGGTGCTCGCCGACCCGAGTCTGTTCCACTCCCTGTGGGTCACCTTCGAGGTGATGCTGTTCTCCTGGCTGGTGCAGACCCCGATCGCCCTGCTGCTGGGCGTCTTCATGGCCGGCCAGCACCGCTACCGAGCCGTGCTCGCGGTCTTCTACTTCGTCCCGCTGCTGCTCAGCGCGGCCGCGATCGCGGTCACCTTCAAGGCGCTGCTGGATCCCAACTTCGGCCTCGGCCCCGGGCTGCACTCCGACCTGCTGACCCAGAACTGGCTGGGCGACCCGGTGCTCGCCATGGGGGTGATCATCTTCATCGTCTCCTGGCAGTTCATCCCGTTCCACGCACTGATCTACCAAGGCGCCGTACGCCAGATCCCGTCGTCGCTCTACGAGGCAGCGGCCCTCGACGGGGCCGGCCGGATGCGCACCTTCTTCAGCATCACCCTGCCCCAGCTGAAGTACACGGTGATCACCTCCTCGACGCTCATGGTCGTCGGGTCGCTGACCTTCTTCGACCTGATCTTCGTGCTGACGGCCGGGGGGCCCGGGGACTCCACGAGGGTCCTCGCCCTGGAGATGTACCGCCGCGGCTTCGGGGCCAACCAGATGGGGCCGGCCAGCGTGCTCGCCGTGATCCTCGTCCTGGTCGGCCTGGTGATCGCCCTCGGCCTCCGCAGGCTGGGCGGCAACGCCGACGAGAGCCAGCTGGAAGGAGTCTGAGATGACCGCCCTCCTCGGCGCCACGACCGACACCCAGCCCCAGCAGGCCACGCCCCCCGCCTCGCATCCCGTGGGGCGTGGGTGGTCCAGGCACAACTGGCTGGCCGGGCTGGCCGGGTGGTTCTGGCTGGCCGTGGTGCTGATCCCGCTCTACTGGATCGTGATCACCAGCTTCAAGGCGCAGAGCGACTACTACCAGCAGAACGCCTTCGCCCCGCCGGGCGACCCGACGCTGGCCAACTACCGCCTGGTGCTCGAGAACGACTTCGTGCGCTACTTCTTCAACAGCGTCCTGGTGGCGGTCGGTACGACGGTCCCGACCGTGATCTTTTCCCTGATGGCGGCCTACGCCATCGTCCGTGGTGCGCACAGCCGGTGGTTGAGACGGGTCCAGGGACTGTTCCTGATGGGCCTCGCGATCCCGCTGCAGGCGGCGATCATCCCGATCTACCTGGTGATCATCAAGCTCGGTCTCTACGACAGCCTGCCCGCCATCGCGATCCCGTCGATCGCCTTCGCCATCCCGCTGGCGGTGCTGGTGCTGAGCAACTTCCTGCGCGACGTCCCTCGTGACCTCTTCGAGTCGATGCGGCTCGACGGGGCGACCGAGTGGACCATGCTCTGGCGACTCGCCTTTCCGTTGACCAGACCGGCGATGGTCACGGTGGCCGTCTACACCGGCGTCACCGTGTGGAACGGCTTCCTGCTGCCCCTGGTGCTCACGCAGAGCCCCACCGAACGGACCATGCCGCTGGCGGTGTGGAGCTTCCAGGGCCAGTTCCAGGTCAACGTCCCGGCAGTGCTGGCCTCGGTCGTGCTCAGCACCGTGCCCATCGTGGTGCTCTACACGATCGGCCGCCGCCAGCTGGTCAGTGGACTCAGCGAGGGCTTCAGCAAGTAGCCAGCGGCGTCGAGGTCAGCCGACTCGTGCCGTCGTACCCCGCACGATGAGCTGGGTCGGCACGATCGTCTCGACCGGCCGGAGCGGTGTCTCGGAGTGCAGCGCGTCGAGCAGCATCCGCGCGCCGAGGCGGCCGAGCTCCGGAGCCGGCTGGGCCATCGTGGTGAGGTCGAAGTACTCCGAGAGCTCGTGGTTGTCGATGCCGATCACCGAGATGTCGCCGGGGACGTCCAGCCCCGCTTCGCGAATGGCCTGGGCCGCGCCGATGGCCATCTCGTCCGAGCCGGCGAAGATGGCCGTGGGCCGGGTGCTCGCGGACAGCAGCAGCCGGCAGGCCGTCAGTCCGCCCAGTGCGGTGAAGTCGCCGGTCACCTCCCAGTCGGGCTCGATCGGCAGGCCTGCTTCCTGCATCGCCATCCGGTAGCCGGCCAGCCGGTCCCCGGGCGCGGAGAAGCCGAGACCGGCGTGCTCCGGGTCGGGCACGCCGCCGAGGTGGGCGATGCGGGTGTGCCCGAGCCCGACCAGGTGGCGGACGGCGGTGGCCGCGGTCTCCACGTCGTCGATGCGCACGCTCGACCAGCCGGGCACGGCCCCGCCGACCACGACGGTGGGTGACCCGGTCCGGTCCAGGGCCTCGACCTCCTCCGGCGTCGGGCGCAGCGCCAGCACCATCACGGCGTCGACCCGCTTGCTGAGCAGATGGGTGGAGAACAGGCGCTTCCGGGCGGCCGGGTCCGCGACGACGCTGTAGAGCAGCAGGTCGTAGCCCTCCTCGCGCAGCAGCTCCTCCGCGCCGTGCACGATCGAGCCGAAGAACCACCGCGTCACATTCGGTACGACGACACCGATCGCCCGGGTCTGGCCACTGGCGAGCGAAGCAGCGTGGGGCGAGGCGACGTACCCCATCCGTCCGGCGACCTCGAGCACCCGCTCCCGGGTGTCGGGGGAGACCCGCGGGAGTCCACGCAACGCTCGCGACACCGTCGCCGTGGAGACGCCGACCTCGCGGGCGACGTCCTTGATCCCGGTCATGGGCAACAACTCTCTCAGGCGGGGGTGACGGCGCACCCTACCGCGCAGATTTCGTTCAGCGCCCCCGTCGACGGACGAGGTCCGCGAACCAGTGGTAGGACCGCTTCGGCGTACGCCGCAGGTCGTCGCGGTCGACGCTGACCAGCCCGAAGGTCTTGGTGTAGCCGTGCGACCACTCGAAGTTGTCCATCAGCGTCCACACCAGCCAGCCGCGTACGTCGGCTCCCGCGTCCCGGGCGGCGTCGATGGCGGCCAGGTGTGACTCGAGGTAGTCGATCCGGTCGGCGTCGTCGATGCTGCCGTCCGGGAGCACCGTCTTGTCGACGTAGGCCGCGCCGTTCTCGGTCACCACCAGGGGCAGGCCGGTGCGGTGATGGGTGTCGACGAGCAGCCGCTCGAGGCTGTCGGCGTCGACCTCCCAGTCCATGTCAGTGCGCGGGTGGCGCGGCGCGAAACGGAAGTCCTCGACCCCGGGGAAGGCAGCGAGGTCGCCGTCTCCTCCGGTGTCGTCGGACACCAACTCTTCCGTGGCCTGCGCCACCCGCGCGGGGGTGTAGTAGTTGACGCCGAGCCAGTCGGCGGAGCCGTGCACGAGGTCGAGGTCACCGGGACGGACCAGCTCGGGGTCTGCGAGGACGGGCGCGACGCGCAGGGTCCCGGCGTCGTACTCCCCGTCGACGAGGGGGCCGAGCCACACCCGGTTGCGGATGGCGTCGACGCCGTCCGCAGCATCGGCGGCCGCCTCTGTCTCGGCCAGCACCGGGGTCAGGTTGAGGACGATGCCGACGCTCTCGGCTCCGCCCTCGTGCATCCGTGCCGCCGCGAGGCCGTGGCCGAGCATCAGGTGGTGAGCGGCACGGTGGGCCTCGCCGCCGACCTGCTTGCCGGGGGCGTGCCGGCCCGATCCGTAGCCGAGGTAGGCCGAGCACCACGGTTCGTTGAGGGTGGCCCAGAGCCGCACCCGGTCGCCGAGCCGGTCGTGCACGGCCACGGCGTAGTCGGCGAACCGCTCCGCGGTGTCGCGCACCAGCCAGCCGCCGAGGTCCTCGAGCGACTGCGGGAGGTCCCAGTGGTAGAGCGTCGCCATCGGCGTGACGCCACGCTCCAGCAGCCCGTCGACCAGTCGCTCGTAGTAGTCGAGTCCGAGCTTGTTCACCTCGGACCCGCCGTCGGGCACGATCCGCGGCCAGGACAGGGAGAACCGGTACCAGCGGACACCGAGCCCGGTGACGAGCTCGATGTCCGGTCCCGGGTCGGGGTAGGACGCGCACGCCACGGACCCGTCGGACCCGTCGTCGACGGCACCGGGACGCTGGGTGAAGGTGTCCCAGATCGACGGCGCCTTGCCGTCGGCGTGCGGAGCCCCCTCGATCTGGTACGACGCGGTGGCGACCCCGAACGCCAGCCGGGAGCCGTCCGGTAGCGCGTGTCTCATGGGCTCATGTAAGCGTTTACACAGGCTGCTGTCAACAGCAGCCGGTCAGCAGACCGGTCACGACGGTGGACGGGCAGGCAGGATGGGTCGCATGGAGCCCCCCACGGACGAGGTCGTGACCTTCACGGCGATGCAGGACGGTACGGCGGAGGACTACCGGCTGCTCGACCGGATCGACGCCGAGCAGCTGCAGTCGTTCCCCGACCGGGTGCTGGGCTGGCTGCTGACCATGGAGGACTCGGCGGGCTACCAGGTCACCCGCCTCGAGCACTCCCTCCAGGCTGCGACCCGGGCGCACCGGGCCGGTGAGGACGAGGAGACCGTGGTCTGCGCACTGCTGCACGACATCGGCGACCATCTCGCGCCGGCCAACCACTCGGAGGTGGCGGCAGCAGTGCTCCGCCCCTACGTCAGCGAGAAGAACTACTGGATGGTCAAGCACCACGGGGTGTTCCAGGGCTACTACTACTTCCACCACGTCGGCCTGGACCGGAACGCACGGGACCGGTGGCGCGACCACCCCTACTACCAGGCCACGGTCGACTTCTGTGCCGACTACGACCAGTGCTCCTTCGACCCGGCGTACGACTCAGAGCTGTTGAGCTTCTTCGAGCCGATGGTGCGCCGGGTCCTGGACGAGCGCCGGCGCGGCTCGTGGGCGTGACCAGCCGCGATCAGTGATGACGTGAACGGCGATCGTGCTTGGACTGGGCCCGGCGACGTTTCCGCTCCTTGCGCTGGGCACTGCCCGAGGGTGTGCGCGACGCACCCGCCGCACCGCGAGGCACGGGCGACTCGGCCATCCGCTTCGTCCGCTGGTTGCGGACGAGCACCGCGACCACGAGCAGGACCGCGATCGCGGCAAAGATCAGGATGTAGAACATCGTGCTCTCCGTTCGCCGTGCGTGAGTTCCACCGGCCAGTATCCACTGCTGCCGCCATCGCGAGGCGCTGAGGAATACTGACCGCATGGTTGCCTCCACCCCCACGGATGGCGGACGGTCCGATGCCCGGCGTCCGCAGAGGGCGCCGGCGATGACCGATGTCGCCCGGTTGGCAGGGGTCTCGCACCAGACCGTCTCCCGGGTGCTCAACGACCACCCGAACGTCCGCGAGACGACTCGACTGCGCGTCCAGGCGGCGATGGCCGAGCTGGCCTACCGGCCCAACCGCGCGGCTCGCGCGCTGGTCACCGGCGCCACCCAGACCATCGGTGTGGTGACCCAGGCGACTCCCTTGTTCGGACCGGCACGGCTCCGCACGGCCCTGGAGCTGGCGGCTTCCGATGCCGGGCTCGACGTCTCCACCGTCAGCGTACGCAGCGTCGACCGGGCATCGGTGGCCGCTGCCGTCGAACGCCACCTCGACCAGCGCGTCGACGGCATCGTCGTGATCGTGCCCGTCCCGTCGGCACAGGCGGCGCTCGACGACCTCGACACCGACGTGCCGGTGGTCGCGATCGACGGTGACCCCTCCCGCATCTCGGGCCTGGTCACGGTCGACCAGGTCGAAGGCGCACGGCTCGCCACCCAGCTGCTGCTCGACGCCGGCCACGACACGGTCTGGCACGTGTCCGGACCCTCGGACTGGTTCGACAGCGCCGGCCGGGTGGAGGGGTGGCGCACCGCGCTCGAGAAGGCTGGACGCGAGGTGCCGCCCGTCATCGCGGCGGACTGGACCTCCGAGTCGGGTTACCGCGCGGGACAGATGCTGGCGAGGATGCCCGAGGTCTCCGCGGTGTTCGCCGCCAACGATCACCTGGCCCTCGGCATCATGAAGGCGCTGCGAGACCTGGGCCACGAGGTGCCCGAGCGGCTCAGCCTCGTCGGGTTCGACGACATCCCCGAGGCGGCGTACCTGACCCCTCCGCTGACCACCATCCGCCCGGACTTCGCCGAGGTCGCCCATCGCGCGGTCGACGCCATCGTCAGCTGGCGTGCCCACGGCGGCGCGGCGCCCCAGGTGCCCGCGGTGCCGCCCACCCTGGTGGTGCGCGAGAGCGTCGGGCCGCCGCGTCGCTGAGCGGCTGATCCGGGCGCTCGATTCCCTTTCGGAGACAGAGCGGGGGTGTTAGCGTTCACAATCATGCGCAAAGGAGACACGCGTGGATCGCGCTGAGAGCGACCCCGCGGAGTACGTCGTGGGGGTCGACTTCGGCACCCTCTCCGGTCGCGCCGTCGTCGTGCGCGTGCATGACGGCGAGGAGCTGGCCGACGCGGTGATCGAGTACCCGCACGGCGTGCTGGACGACGCGCTGCCCGACGGCACGCCGCTCTCGGCGGACTGGGCACTGCAGGTCCCGGAGGACTATCGGGGGGTGCTCCGGGAGGCGGTGCCGACAGCACTCCGCGAAGCCGGCGTGCCGCCGGGCGACGTCGTGGGCATCGCCATCGACTTCACCGCCTGCACCATGGTGCCGACCCTGGCGGACGGCACGCCCCTCAACGAGGTCCCTGGTCTGGAGAGCCGCCCGCACGCCTACACCAAGCTGTGGAAGCACCATGCCGCCCAGCCGCAGGCCGACCGGATCAACCGTGTCGCCGAGGAGCGCGGTGAGTGGTGGCTGCCTCGCTACGGCGGCCTGATCAGCTCGGAGTGGGAGTTCGCGAAGGGACTGGAGATCTTCGAGGAGGACCACGAGGTCTACGACCGGATGGACCGCTTCGTCGAGGCGGCCGACTGGATCGTGTGGCAGCTGTGCGGCAGCTACGTGCGCAACGCCTGCTCGGCCGGCTACAAGGGCCTCCTGCAGGAGGGCCAGTACCCCGCCGCAGACTTCCTCGACGAGCTGGCGGTCGGCTTCGGCGACTTCGTCAAGGACAAGCTCGAGCAGCCGATCGGTCAGCTCGGGGACCGGGCCGGCGCCCTCACCGCCGAAGCAGCAGGGTGGACCGGCCTGCCCGAGGGCATCGCAGTCGCCGTCGGCAACGTCGACGCGCACGTCACGGCACCGGCGGTCCGCGCCGTCGAGCCGGGCCAGATGGTCGCGATCATGGGCACCTCCACCTGCCACGTCATGAACGCCGAGGTGCTGCGCGAGGTCCCGGGCATGTGCGGGGTGGTCGACGGCGGCATCGTCGCGCGGCGCTACGGCTACGAGGCCGGTCAGAGCGGCGTCGGCGACATCTTCGCGTGGTTCGTCCGCACCTGCGTCCCCGAGTCGTACGCCGTCGCGGCTCGCGAAGCGGGAGAGACCCTGCACGAGCACCTGACCCGGCTGGCGGAGAGCCAGGCGGTCGGAGCGCACGGGCTGGTGGCGCTGGACTGGCACTCGGGCAACCGGTCGGTCCTGGTCGATCACCAGCTCTCCGGCCTCGTGGTCGGTCTGACGCTGGCGACTCCGCCCGAGGACATCTACCGGGCCCTGATGGAGGCCACTGCGTTCGGGATGCGCGTCATCGTCGAGACCTTCGACGCCGCCGGCGTCCCGGTCACCGACCTGGTCGTCGCCGGCGGCCTCACCAAGAACCGCTTCCTCATGCAGCTGTACAGCGACGTGCTGCGACGGCCGCTGTCCGTCGCAGGCTCGGCCCAGGCACCCGCGCTCGGGTCGGCCATCCACGCCGCCGTCGCGGCCGGTTGCTACGCCGACGTCCCGGAGGCTGCGGCTGCGATGGGCAGCGTCCACCGGGACGCCTACCTACCTGACGCAGAGCGGGCCACGGCCTACGACGAGCTGTTCGCGATCTACCAGGAGCTGCACGACCACTTCGGTCGGACCACGTCCCTGATGCGCCGGCTGAAGGCACTGCGATGACCGTCTCCGGGGATGTCGCCCGCACGCTGCGTGAGCTGCGCGAGGAGGTCTGTGCACTGCACGCCGAGCTGCCCCGCTACGGACTGGTGGTCTGGACGGCCGGCAACGTCTCGGCGCGGGTGCCCGGTGCGGACCTGCTGGTCATCAAGCCCTCCGGTGTGCCGTACGACGACCTCACGCCGGAGAACATGGTGGTCTGCGACCTCGAGGGGACTGTCGTCGAGGGCGACCACGCCCCGTCGTCGGACACCCAGGCCCAGGCGTACGTCTACCGCAACCGTCCCGCCATCGGGGGCGTCGTGCACACGCACTCGCCCTACGCCACCGCATGGGCCGCCCGCGCCGAGCCCGTTCCCTGCGTGCTGACGATGTGCGCGGACGAGTTCGGTGGGGAGATCCCGGTCGGGCCGCTGGCGGTCATCGGGGACGACTCGATCGGACGCGGCATCGTCGAGACCCTCGACGGCGGCCGCTCGTCGGCGGTGCTGATGCAGAACCACGGGGTCTTCGCGGTCGGCCGCACGGCTCGCGACGCCGTCAAGGCGGCCGTGATGTGCGAGGACGTCGCCCGCACCACCCATCTGGCCCGTCAGCTCGGGGAGCCGACGCCGATCCCCGCGGAGCTGGCAGCGCAGCTGTTCGAGCGCTACCAGAACGTCTACGGGCAACGAGAGGACCGATCATGACTGCCGAGCTGTGGTTCCTCACCGGCAGCCAGGGCCTGTACGGCCAGGAGACGCTCGACCAGGTGGCCGAGCAGTCCCGCGACATCGCCGCCCGGCTCGACGCCAAGGCCGACGTACCGGTCCGGGTGGTGTGGAAGCCGGTGCTGCTCGACGCCGAGGCGATCCATCGCCGGATGCTGGAGGCCGATGCTGCGCCCGAGTGCATCGGCGTCATCGCCTGGATGCACACCTTCTCCCCGGCGAAGATGTGGATCGCTGGACTCAACGCACTGACCAAGCCACTGCTGCACCTGCACACCCAGGCCGGGATGGAGCTCCCCTGGAGCACCATCGACATGGACTTCATGAACCTGAACCAGGCCGCGCACGGCGATCGCGAGTTCGGTTACATCCAGTCCCGCCTCGGCATCCCACGCAAGACGGTCGCCGGTCACGTCGACTCTCCGTCGGTCGCGCGCCGGGTCGGCGAGTGGGCCCGTGCCGCGATGGGCGCGGCCGAGCTCCGCACCCTGCGGCTCGCCCGGTTCGGGGACAACATGCGCGACGTCGCCGTGACCGAGGGCGACAAGGTGCAGGCGCAGGCCACGTTCGGCGTCTCGGTCAACACCTACGCCGTCAACGACCTCGTCGCCGAGGTCGACGCCACCAGTGACGCCGACGTCGACGAGCTGGTGGCGCAGTACGCCGATCTCTACGACGTCGCGGTCGAGCTCCTGCCCGGAGGCGAACGCCACGACTCGCTCCGCTACGGCGCCCGCATCGAGCTGGGGCTGCGCGCGTTCCTGGAGCGGGGTCGTTTCGGTGCGTTCACGACCAACTTCGAGGACCTCGGCGGGCTGCGGCAGCTGCCCGGCCTGGCGGTGCAACGGCTGATGGCGGACGGCTACGGGTTCGGGGGAGAGGGCGACTGGAAGACCGCCGTCCTGCTGCGCACCATGAAGACCATGGCGCTCGGCCTCCCCGGCGGCACCAGCTTCATGGAGGACTACACCTACCACCTCGTCCCAGGTGAGGAGCGGATCCTCGGAGCGCACATGCTCGAGGTCTGCCCGAGCATCACGAACGCCGTACCGACGCTGGAGATCCACCCGCTCTCGATCGGCGCCCGGGAGGACCCCGTCCGGCTCCGGTTCCTCGCCGATGCCGGAGCGGGCTTCGTCGCGGGCATGTCCGACCTGGGCGACCGCTTCCGGATCACGGTCAACGAGATCGAGGTGGTCGAGCCCGACCACGCCCTGCCCCGCCTGCCCGTCGCGTGCGCGGTGTGGAAGCCCCATCCGTCGTTGGCGACCTCCGCCGAGGCCTGGCTGATGGCCGGGGGGCCGCACCACACGGTGCTCACCACGGCCCTGCCGCGGGGGGCGCTGGAGGACCTGGCCACCATCGTCGGCGTCGAGCTCGTCGTCATCGACGGCGACAGCACGATCGCGTCGGTCACGCGCGAGCTGCGCTGGAACGCTGCCTACCACCGACTGGCCGCGCCTCTCTGAAACCGGGGAGAGCGGCGCGCCCGGGATGCGTGTGACGGTTGACACAGCCAGTTGTGAGCGATAACAATCGAACGGTGGCAGAGGGTTCGCCTCGGCCATCCTCCACCGGACACGGGAGTGCGAGATGCGCGCTGGGAACGATTTCGATGCAGCAGGCGAGGGGTCGAAGAGCCGGCCCGCCGACTCAGACCTCGCAGAGCAGGCGCTCGACGAGCTGGAGTGGCGAGACGCCCGCCGCTCCGCCACCGATCGCGGACCGAAGTTCACGATGGCGCGTCGCGCGGCCCTGGCCGGCGGCGGCGCCGGGCTGGCGTCCATGCTGCTGGCTGCCTGCAGCTCGAGCAACGACAAGGCCTCGGCCTCCTCGCCGAGCGGGACGTTCGGGTCCTCGAAGAAGCTGAAGTTCGTCTTCGTCAACCACGTGACGACCAACCCGTTCTTCGTGCCGACCCGCTACGGCGCCCAGGACGCCTGCGACCTGCTCGGCTGCGAGTACCAGTGGACCGGATCGGAGAACAGCAACGTCAACGAGATGGTCAACGCCATGAGCACCGCCATCACGGGCGGCGCCGACGGCATCGCGGTGGCGCTCGTCGACAACAAGGCGTTCAACTCGCCGACCGACTCCGCGATCAAGGCCGGCATCCCGGTGGTGGGCTACAACGCCGACGCCGAGGACAACGGCCGGCTGGCCTACATCGGTCAGGACCTGTTCGCGTCCGGCCAGGAGATGGGCAAGCGCATCGTCGAGCTGGTGGGCGACGGCGACGTCGCGCTGTTCATCGCGACGCCGGGATCGACCAACCTCCAGCCGCGCATCGACGGCGCGCTGTCGGTGCTGAAGGGCCACAGCGGGATCAAGACCAGCACCGTGGCCACCGGCGCTGCGCTGCCGGCCGAGCTGTCCACGATCGACTCCTACGTCACCGGACACAGCGGTGTGAAGGGTCTGTTCGCCGTTGACGCGGGAAGCACCCAGGGCGTGGCGCAGGTGATGCAGAAGCACTCACTGCGCGGCAAGGGCGTGAAGGGTGGGGGCTACGACATCACCCCGACGACGCAGAAGCTGCTCGCTGCCGACCAGATCGACTTCACCATCGACCAGCAGCCCTACCTGCAGGGCTTCCTACCGGTGCTCGAGCTCTACCTGTACGCCGTGTCGAAGACGCTGACGGGCATGGCCGACGTCAACACCGGCCTGAAGTTCCTCGACAAGGACACCGTGAAGCCCTACAACAGCACGAAGTCCCGCTACGAGGGCACGTCGAAGGCCGCCGGCGTCTCGAAGGCCTGACCGTCCGTGACGACGGACGTCGACACTCCCCGCCCAGAGAGACAGACGGGCGGTAGCCGGGCCGGGAGCAGCCTGCGCCGGCTGCTGACCTTGCGCGAAGGCAGCATCGTGGTGGTCACGATCCTCGCGATCGTCTACTTCTCGGTGCTCAACGAGCACTTCATGACCACCGCCAACCTCAAGAACCTGCTGCCGTACTTCGCGCCCTTCGCGATCCTGGCGGTGGGCGAGGTCATGTTGATGGTCGCCGGCGAGATCGACCTGTCGATCGGTTCGGTCTATCTGTTCACGCCGTTCATGTTCTACGAGTTCCACGAGCTAGGGCTGTCGCTCGTCATCTGCCTCGTCGCCTCGCTGCTGTGTGCCGGCGCGGTGGGCATGCTCAACGGCTTCCTCACCGCAGTGGTCGGCATCTCCTCGTTCATCGTCACCCTCGGCACGTTGCTCGGCGTGGGCGGTCTGACCCTGATCATCTCCAACGCAGCACCGGTCGACATGCCCGGCGCCGAGGTCACCTCCAAGACCGTGCAGGTGACCCACGTGGTCAACGGCCACAAGATCACCCTCCCCGAGCAGGTCAACTCGGTCGGCGGCTTCGCCCGGGTCTTCGGCGCCGGCGTCTACTCCGAGCTGTTCTGGGCGCTGCTGGTCGTGGTGGTGATGCACGTGGTGCTCACCCGCAGCCGCTGGGGGATGTACACCATCGCCGTCGGTGGCAACCGTCACGGCGCTGCCGAGGCGGGCATCAAGGTACGCCGGATCATGATCCGCAACTTCATCCTGTGCGCGGTGCTGGCCGGCTTCGTCGGGATCCTGGAGGCGACGCGGGCGAGCACCGTCACGCCGGACACGGCAGGTGCCGCGGAGACGATGTTCAGGGCCGTCTCGGCCGCCGTGATCGGTGGCACGCTGCTCGCGGGCGGGGAGGGCACGGTCATCGGTGCCCTGTTCGGTGCGCTGTTCCTCGGTGTCCTGCGCGACGGCCTGACGCTGGAGGGCGTCAGCGCCGACTACCTCGACTTCATCCTCGGTATCGCGATCCTGCTCGCGATGTGCATCAACGTCTACGTCGGCCGCGTCCGGAAGGGGAGCGGGCATGGCTGAGGACCTCGCGGACGACGTCCTGCGCGTCGAGAACGTCTCCAAGCGGTTCGGTGCCGTGACCGCCCTGCGCGACATCAACCTGCACCTGCGCAAGGGCGAGGTGCTGGGGCTGCTCGGCGACAACGGAGCCGGCAAGTCGACCCTGATGAAGATCATCGCCGGATTCCAGAACGCCGACTCCGGGCGGATCGTGGTCAAGGGCGAGGAGGTGACCTTCCGCGACGTGGACCACGCCCGCTCGCTGGGCATCGACTGCGTCTACCAGGACCTCGCGCTGGTCAACGAGCTCGACGTGGTGCAGAACATGTTCCTCAAGCGCGAGCTGGTCTCCCGCCCGGTGCCACTGCTCGCGCGCCGGAAGATGCGTCGCCTCACCCGCGAGGCACTGGACCAGATCGGCATCAACATCCCGCGACTCGACGTACCGGTGGCGCGACTGTCCGGCGGGCAACGGCAGGCCATTGCCGTGGCCCGCACGGTCACCTCCGAGGCCGACATCATCCTGCTCGACGAGCCCTTGGCCGCCATGGGCGCCAAGGAGGGAGCCATGATCCTCGACCTCGTGCAGAAGCTGCGCGAGGAGGGCAACGTCTCGATCATCATGATCGCCCACAACTACGTGCACGTGCTGCAGTCGTGTGACCGGGTGAACCTGATCCAGGGCGGGCAGATCACCTTCGACAAGCCGACGCCGGAGACCTCGGTGGAGGAGCTGAACGAGATCGTGGTCGAGGAGTACCGCCGGGCCCGCCGTGCGGCCCACGCCGACTGACCCCGGTCCACCGTGAGAGTGTCGGCGCATGACCGAGCCGGGTAGCGCGTCCCCTGATCCGCACGGGGACGGACCGACGCCGGGACCGTTCTCGGCCCTGCTCGGGTTCCGTTACATAAGTGTCGATGCCGACGAGGCGGTCGTGGAGGCCGACCCCGGCCCGGAGCACTGCAACGGCAGCGGCATCGTGCACGGCGGATTCATCGCCTCGCTGCTCGACACCACCACTGGATGGGCCGTGCACGCCCGCGTGTCGGAGGGGATTGCGGCGCCGCACGTGCAGCTGAGTGTCCAGTACGTCCGGGCCGCGGTGCCCGGATCGCCGCTGGTGTGCAGAGCGCGGTGCCTCCACGTGGGCAAGCGGATCGGCTCGACCGAGGCCGAGCTGACGCAGGGCGGGGTCATCGTGGCCAAGGCCTCCGGCACGCACGCCGTGCTCTCGCGCTGATCGTCGGCACGCCCGCCTACGCTGCCGCCATGGTCGAGGTCCATCAGCTCTCCCGGCGCGACGCGCGCCGCATCGCCGTCCAGGCCCAGCTGCTCACACGGCAGCGACCGACCGACCTGGTCGAGACGGTGCGGCAGCTCTCGCTGCTCCAGATCGAGCCCACCAGCGCAGTCGCACCGAGCGCCGAGCTGGTGCTGTGGAGCCGGCTCGGTTCGTCCTTCGACGCCCACGAGCTCTGGGACGCCGTCGACGAGCAACGGCTGATCGAGGTGCACCAGTCGCTGCGCGCACCCGAGGACATCGTGCTCATCCGGGCCGAGATGGACCACTGGCGGAACCGCGAGGAGCTGTCCGGTTGGGAGCGGTCGGTCACGGAGTGGGTGTTCGCCAACAACGACTGCCGGCGCGAGATCCTCGAGCGCCTCCGGGCCGACGGGCCGCTGCCGAGCAGCGAGCTCCCCGACACCTGCGTGGTGCCGTGGAAGTCGTCGGGATGGAACGACAACCGCAACCTGCGGATGATGCTCGACCAGCTCGTCCGGCGGGGCGAGGTGGCGGCGGCAGGCGGGACCGGGCGCGACCGGCTCTGGGACCTCGCCGACCGCATCTACCCCGACGACCCGGTGCCCTCACTCGAGGAGGCCGAGCGGTTGCGCAACGAGCGTCGGCTCCACTCGCTCGGCATCGCCCGGGCCCGCACCACCAAGCTGCCCTTCGAGCCGGTCGACGTGGGGGAGACCGGCGAGCAGGCCGTGGTCGAGGGCGTCCGAGGCACCTGGCAGGTGGATCCTGCCTACCTGGCCCAACCGTTCGCGGGCCGGGCCGCGTTGCTCTCCCCGTTCGACCGGTTGCTGGCCGATCGCAAGCGGATGGCCGAGCTGTTCGACTACGACTACATCCTCGAGATGTACAAGCCGGAGGCCAAGCGGCGATGGGGCTACTACGCCCTGCCGATCCTCTACGGTGACCGGCTCGTCGGGAAGCTCGACGCCAGGGCCGACCGGGCCGCGGGTGTGCTCGAGGTGTCCGCCATCCATCAGGACGAGCCGTTCGGCAAGGCGATGTCAGCCGCGGTGGACCGCGAGATCGAGGACCTGGCTCGCTGGCTCGACGTCGAGGTCGTGCGGCTCGACCAGGGGTAGATTCCGAGGCATGCCGCGAGGAGACGTCACCGACCAGGAGCTCGCCGAGCTGGTCCAGCGCGTGGCCGACTCTGCTTCGGCCTTCATCAGCGGTGACATGACGACGTACGCCGAGCTGGTGCCGCACGGCGACGACTTCACCCTGATGGCGCCGTTCGGCGGTGAGACCAGGCGAGGGTTCGACGGCTCACCCGAGGCGCTCGAGGAGATGTCGCGCTACTTCACGGAGGGAGAGTGCGAGCTCGAGGTCGAGGCGTCGTACACCTCCGGTGACCTGGTCGTGCTGGTCGTGGTCGAGCGACAGCACGGTGTGGTCGGTGGGGTGGGGGACCAGGACTGGTCGTTGCGCGTCACCATGGTCTGGCGCCGGAGCGAACGAGGCTGGGAGCAGGTGCACCGCCACGCGGATCCGCTGGTGCATCCGATCGACCTCGAGCAGGTCTCCGCGCTGGCCGCCGGATCATCTGGCTGACCCCCCGAGAGAGGGTGCCCGCGCTTCTTGCGGGCACCGTTGCCCAGACTACCCGGCTGCGAGGCGCGCGAGGGCCGTCATCGAGATCTCGATCAGGTCCCGTTGGGTGTCGAGCCGGTGACTCTCCTGCTCAGGGATCTCGACGTGCACGTCGATGTCGGTCTCCTCGCCCGCCGGGCGCAGCTCCCAGGTGTAGATCAGGTCAGAGACCAGACAGGAGATCGTCACGCGCCCGGGAGTCGACGTGGCGGCAAGCCGCTGGTCCATGGGGAAGTCGGGATATCCCTCGGGCCACATCGTGTAGACGTCGGACGGACCGTCTTGCACGGTGGCCACGCCGCACCACCACTCGGGGAAGCGCGACGGGTCGTGCAACAGCTTCCAGACCTCCTCGACGGGGGCGGACGCGTGGGCCGTCAGGCTGAACTCGGGCACGGCGTCACCTCGGGGGGACGGTCGGGGCGGGAAGAGTACGGCGCACCTCGTCGATGCGGGCCAGCTCGCGGGCCGGCTCCACCAGCCCGACCACCGGTGGCCGGCCGAGGTCGACGAGATTGGCCAGGTAACCATCGGCCGTCGACGCCTGGGTCGAAGTCTTCGACCCGAGCACCCGGTGCCAGGCCTCGACCGACTCCTCCAGTCGGCGCTCGACCTCCGCCAGGTCGCCCCTGACCAGGCCGATCAAGGCCTGCACGAAGGCGACCCGCGGCACCAGGGACCATGGTTGGTCGGCGCGGCCCACCGGTTCGAGGACCGCTTGACGCAGGGCGGCGGCGGCAGCATCGGCGTCACCCGAGAGGGCCAGTGCCTCGGCCAGCCGCAGCGCTGCCCCGGGTCGGCTCACCGGCGCACGGTGCTCCAGCGCCTGGGCGAGCAGGCCGGCCGCGTCGGCGTATCTCCCGGCGGCGAGAGCCACGAGTCCTGCGTCGTGCGCCGCGGTCGCGGCCAGCTCAGTCGACTCGAGCCGCTCGGCCAGGTGCTGCATCTGCTCGACGGTCTCGGCCGCCTCGTCGTACCGTCCCAGCCTGGCCAGGACGTGCGCGCGGGTCGCCAGGCTGCCCTGCAGGATCGACGGAACCGACTGCGTCGCCGTCACCGCCCGGTCCGCCAGCTCGAGTGCGCCCTCGAGGTCACCGAGCAGGGTGCGGACGCAGGCAGCATGGGTCAGGATCGCGTAGGCCCGGTCGGGGAGTCGGGCCGAGACGGCCTGCGGCGCCGCGGCCAACGCGACCTCCACCGCGTCGGCGAACCGGCCCTGCCGGATCAGTCCCTGCATGCGGGTCTCGACGATGTCGGAGCCGGTGATCGCGTCCGGGGTGCCGTCCAGCAGGCCCTCGGCCGACCGGAGCAGCTCCTCGTAGAGCCGGCCCTCGCCGGCGACCGCATCGCTCCAGGCGAGGCCGAGCAGGCACTCGACCCGCAGGCTCGGGGATGCGTCGTCAGGCAACAGGCTCTCGGCGGTGCCGTAGGCGCGCCTGGCGGCCTCGGGGCGGCAGAGCACGGAGCGGAACTGTCGCCCGCGACGAGACCAGGCGGACGCCAGCTCGTGCTCGGGCAGCAGGGCGAGCGCTCGCTCCCAGGCGGCCTCGGTCTCGGCAGGCCGCCCGACCCAGGCGCAGACCTCCTCCAGGTCGAGCCAGAGCTGCCCGTCGTCGGCGTCGAGCGCCGTGGCACGTGTCAGGAACTCCACGGCGGCCTCCAGCGCACCCATCGCCCGGGCGTCCTTGGCCGCGGCCGCCAGTGCCTGTGCCGCCTCACGCTCCCGGCCCGCCGCCTCGAGATGCCGGGCCACGTCGGCGTGCTGGTCCGGGTCGACCACCGAGACGAGCCGGTCGTGCCAGCGGGCGACGTTGCGGACCTCTGTGTACACCGCCTCGCGGAGCAGGTCGTGCCGGAAGCCGAGTCGGCCGCTGCGTCGTGCGAGCAGACCCTCCGCCGTCGCTGCGTCCTCAGCCGTGTCGATCCCGGCGATGTCGAGGCGCTCGAGCTCGGCCGGGGTGAGCGGCCGGGCGGCCACGGCCAGCGCGTGGACCAGGTCGGTCGCCACCTGTGACAGGCGCCCGGTCGATGCCCTGACCGCCAGGCGCAGGTTGGCCGGCGGACCCGCCTCTCCCGCGGCCACCGCTCGAGCCGACTCGACCGCCAGCAAGGGATTTCCTTCGGACGACGCGACCACCTTCTCGACTGCAGCCTGGTCGAGGTGGTGCAGTGAGGTGGCTATGGCGGCGACGGCTCGGTCGTCGATCGGCGCGAGGCGGAGATGCGTGACGGGCACGCCGCGTCTAGAGAGGTCAGCGAGCATCGCGTCGAGCTCCGGACTGGGTACGCCGTGCCGCTGGGTGAGCACGAGCAACAGGGGCAACCGAGCGATGCGACGACCGATGTGCCCGGTCAGACGCAGGCTGGCCCGGTCGGCGCGGTGGGCGTCGTCGAGGACGAGCATGATCGGGCGGTCGGCGCAGGACCACTCGACGAGCCTCAGCACCGACTCGAAGACCCTCAGTCGTTCCAGCTCGGGTGCGGTCACGGTCGACGGCGAACCCGGGTGTCCAAGAGTCGCCCCGAGCTCGCCGGAGAGCCGGTTCAGCTCGAGGGGCCACGTGGCGGTCGCGGCCACCGGCGCGGCGGTCTCGACGAGTCCGTGGCACAGTTCCAGCCAGGCACCGAACGGCGTCTGCCCGGCGACGTCGACCCCGACCGCGACGCTGCTGCGACCGCCGGTCGCCTCCACGCGGCGGAGGAGCTCGCCGACCAGGCTCGACTTGCCGATGCCGGCCTCGCCCGAGATGAGCACGACCTGCCCGGTCCCGCGGGCCGCCGATCTCCACGTCGACGCGAGGGTCGTCACCTCGTCGGCACGCCCGAACAGGCGCGGCTGCACCGCGCCCCACCGGCCGGCCCGCGCCTCCGCCTGGACGGCCCGGGTCGGGGGAGAGGGACGCACCCCGAGATCGGTGCGAAGACGCTCGCTGAACTCACGGGAGGCCACCACCGCGGTGGCTCGGTCGCCGGCGAGGAGCAGCCTCCGCAGGAGGGCCCGATGTGCTCCTTCGTCGTACGGCGCCTGCCGGCAGACCTGGTGGGAGATCCGGACCGCCGTCGCCACCTCGCCTTCTCGCTCGGCGGACTCGGCCCGCTCCACCAGTCGTCGTACGACGGCCTCCCGGTGCTGCTCGCGGGCCTCGCGGACCCAGTCGTCCTCGAAGCCGGGCAACAGCTCGGCGTCCTCGTCCGCGTCCTCGTCCGCGTCGATCCAGGCGCCGTCCGCGAGCCCGATCCGCGACCGGGTCGACTCCAGCCACGGGGCAGCGGCCCCCCAGGCCCGGTGGACCGACCACACGGCGGTCCGGAGGTTGGCGCGGGCCCGATCAGGCGCTGCGTCTGGCCACAGCTGCGAGGCCGCCACGCTGCGGTCGTGCAGGCCCGGGTTCAGCGCCAGCCAGCCGACCAGGGCGCGGGCCCGCTCGCTCGTCGGCATCGCCACCGCGTCGCCGTCGAGCTCCGCCTCCATCCGGCCGAGGACCCGCAGCCGAAGCATGGAACTCAGCGTAGACCCGGGTCAACGGGCGTTGACGCTGCTTTGACGCAGGGCCGACGGGGGCTGCGGAGCCTGGTGCGACCACCACCGAACGAAGGAGAAGCACCATGACCGACACCATGTCCACCCACGGGCCGACGACGTCCCGCGACGTCGATCCCGACCGGCTCGACGCATTCCTGGGCGGGGTCATCGGGGACGTCGGCGCGACGCTCAGCGCCGGCCTCGTCGTCATCGGCGACCGCCTCGGTCTCTACGCCGCCATGCGGGGCGGGGACCCGGTGAGCACCGACGCGCTGGCCCGTCGTACCGGCACCTCGGCCGTCTATCTGGCGCCCTGGCTGGCCAACCAGGCTGCCGGCGGCTACGTGGAGTACGACGCCGCGACGCAGACGTGGTCGATGACCCCGGAGCAGGAGGCGACGCTGGCCGATCCCGACAGCCCTGCCTTCTTCGTCGGCAGCATGGAGCTGGCGCTCGGCGTGCTCCGCGACGTGCCCGAGCTCGAGCAGCGGTTCCGCACCGGCAACGGCTTCGGGTGGCACGAGCACGACGGCGACCTGTTCACCGGCACCGAGCGGTTCTTCCGCCCCGGCTACGTGGCCAACCTCGTCGCCGAGTGGCTGCCCGCTCTCCACGGCGTGGTGCCCAAGCTCGAGTCTGGCGCCGAGGTCGTCGACGTCGGGTGCGGCCACGGGGTCTCGACCGTCCTGATGGCGCAGGCCTTCCCCGCCTCCCGCTTCGTCGGGATCGACTATCACGAGGCGTCGATCGTCGTGGCCCGTCGTCGCGCCGAGGAGGCAGGGGTGTCCGACCGGATCAGCTTCGAGGTCGCCGACGCGGGCGAGCTGCCCGCCGGCCACGCCGACCTCGTCACCATGTTCGACTGCCTGCACGACATGGGCGACCCCGATGGTGCTGCCCGCGCCGCCCGCCGGGCGCTCTCCGACGACGGCACGTTCATGGTCGTCGAACCGATGGCGGGCGACCACGTCGAGGACAACCTGCACCCGGTCGGACGCGTGTTCTACGGCGCCTCGACCCTGGTCTGCACGCCGTCATCGCTGGCCCAGCCCGGCCAACGCGCCCTCGGCGCGCAGGCCGGCCCCACCGTGCTGACCTCACTGCTCCGTGACTCCGGCTTCGGCCGCGTCCGGGTCGCCACCACCTCACCCGTCAACCTCATCCTCGAAGCCCGTCCCTGAAGGAGAACTGCCATGTCCACCACCCACACCGCCACCGACGTCGCCGCACTGGCCCGTGCCATCGAGGCGCGGGACGCGGAGAGCATCACCGCCCGGTACGCCGCCGACGCCACCCTGACGCTGCTCGACCGGGACCACCCGCCGTCCAGCCCGCAGGTGCTCACCGGTCGCGACCAGATCGGCGACTACTACCGCGACATCTGCGGCCGCAACATCGACCACCAGGTCCGGGACGCGGTGAGCACCGCCACCGGCCTGGCGTTCACCCAGCACTGCCGTTACCCCGACGGCGGACGGGTGGTCTGCACGACCGTGGCCACCGTGCACGACGGCCTCATCGTCAGCCAGACCGGCGTCCAGGTCTGGGACTGACCTCACGACGACGACCGCTCTCGGGAGCGGTGGTCAGTCCATGTCCGCGTAGAGACGGACCGCGACCCCGGCACTCGTCAGGCGATCGAGGAGGACGCGCAGGGGCGGCCAGTCCTCGCGCCCGAGCCGCGTCACGGCGTACGCCGTCATCACGACCGCCGGATCGGCCAGGGGCAGCACCCGCACCCCATCACCGGTCGGCCGGGCGAGCGGCAGCAGGCCGACGCCATGACCGGCGACGATCAGGTCCTCCACCAGGTCGAGGCTGTCGATCTGGTGGCTGATGTGGGGCTGGAACCCATGCATCGACGCCAGCGTGCGCACGGCGTCGATGTCTGCGGTGTTGCGGGAGTTCACGATCCACGGTCGCTCACCCCAGATGGCGAGGTCGGCCGGGTCGTCACCTTCAGGTGCTTCGTCGGACGGCACGCCGAGCCCCCACGGCGTGCTCCACAGCGTCCGGGCCACCAGCGTCGGACCGGGGGAGGCCGGAGCCAGGTTGTAGTCATAGGTCAGCGCGACGTCGAGGTCGTCCTCGGCCAGCAGGGCGAAGGCCTCGAGCGGCTCGTACTCGTGGATCACGATCTCCACCCGGGGATGCTCCTCGCCGAGGGCGGCGACCACCGGCAGCAACGAGGCCCGGATGGCCGTCGCGAAGCCACCGACCCGGAGCACGCCCGCCGGCTCGGCCTCCGGGTCGAGGTCGAGTCGTGCGGCTTCGACGGCGGCCAGGATGGTGACGGCATGGTCGGCGAGGCGATGGCCGGCCGGGGTGAGTCGGACGCGACGGCCGTCGGGTTCCACCAGTGCCGCCCCGACCTCGCGCGCCAGGGCGGCGATCTGCTGGGAGACGGTCGACGTGGTCAGTCCGTGGGTCTCGGCCACGGCTCGCATCGAGCCGAGCCGGGAGAGCTCGAGGAGCAGGTGCAGCCGGCGTACGTCCACGCCGGGCATTGTCCATGAATGTCGAACGGTACGTCCGCTGAATTCACGTGGACGCGAACGGTTTCGACGACTTCACTGGAGTCATGACCACCGCGACACCCACCCCGATGCCCACCCTCAGCCGAGCCCGCACCGGCGCCCTGATGGCGATGGGTTCGATGCTCTGCGTCCAGGTAGGACTGGCGGTATCGGTCGGGCTGATCGACCAGGTCGGCGCCGAGGGTGCGGCCTGGCTGCGGCTGGTCTGGGCGGGCGTGCTGATGCTCGCCATCGGTCGCCCGCGGCGTTCGGACTTCACCCGCTCGGGTCTCGTCGCCAGCGTGCTCCTCGGCATCGTCATCGCCGGCATGACGCTGCTGTTCATGGCGGCGGTCGCGCGGCTGCCTCTCGGCACGGCCAGCGCCCTGGAGTTCCTCGGGCCGCTCGGGGTCGCCGTGGCTCGCGGTCACGCAGGCCGGTTCGTCTGGCCGCCGATCGCCGGGGTCGGCGTGCTCCTGCTGACCGAGCCGTGGGCCGGTACGGCGGACCCCGTCGGTGTCGCCCTCGCGCTGGGTGCGGCGGCCTGCTGGGCGGCGTACATCCTGCTCACCCAGCGGGTCGGCGACGAGGTCGCCGGCGTCACCGGCCTGGCCGTCTCGATGCCGGTCGCAGCCGTGGTCGCGTCGCTAGCCGTCGGCCCGGACGCCATCGGGCAGATGACGCGGGAGCTGTGGCTGATCGGGCTCGGCCTGGCGGTCCTGCTGCCGGTGGTCCCGTTCACCCTCGAGCTGCTGGCGCTGCGCCGACTGAACACCGCCGCCTTCGGCACCCTGATGAGCCTCGAACCGGCCATCGCCCTGGTGATCGGGCTGGTGCTGCTCGGCCAGGTCCCGGGGGTGTTCGCGATCCTGGGCATCGGGTTCGTGGTGACCGCCGGGATCGGGGCCGAGCGGACCGGAGGCCGCGAGGTAGCGCCGAGTAATACCTCAGCCCCACTTCTGCAACACCCGGGACGAACTGGTGTAGATCACCAGACGGACCTTGCCGACAAATCGGACGGAGCGGTTTTCACCGGTGCTTCCCGGGACTAAAAACACTGAATCGGGCGTACGGGATATGGGGATTCCGAGCGCACTTCAGGACCGGGGGCACGATGCGGACGACGCGACGTTGGGTGGCGCTGGCCATGGTGGCCGGGTGGTTCGCAGCAGCTGTGCTGTTGGCCTCGCCCGCCTCGGCCGACGTGAACTGCTCGGACCTCGGGTCGCGGACCGCCGCCCAGACCTACTTCGACGGCCGCACCAGCGACCTCGACCACCTCGACGGCGACGGTGACGGCCAGGCCTGCGAGGCGAGCTCCCCGCATGCCGGGGGCACGTGGACGCTGATCCTGCTGGGGGTCCTGTTCGCCGCCGGACTGGCGCGCTACACCACGTCGACCAAGGACGCCGAGGAGCAGAGCGTCGCGGCGCCGGCACCGGTCGAGACCGTGAGCGTGGGTGCTCCTCTGATCGTCGAGCAGGCCGTCGGCGCCGTTGCCCCTGTGCAGCGCCGGCTGAGCCTGGTCAAGGTCGCCGTCACCGGTTCGGTGACCGAGCTGGCCCGAGCGCTCCGGATGGTGAAGTACGGCGAGCGGATGACCGTGCTCGAGCAGCATGCCGCCGCACACGGTGCGTCCCCCCGCGACGTGCTCGACGCCCTCGCCCACAGCACCAGCGACCTCGAGCTGCAGGGCTGGGCCCTGGCCGGCTACGACCCGCCCTGGACGGTCCGCGTCATGCGCTGCTCCTGCGTGGACGGCCTGCGCAACTTCCAGCTGAGCACCGCCGACGACGGCAGCCGCTACTGGGCCTGCGCGAGCTGCCACCAGCCGGTGAGCACCACGCCCTGAGCGCGAGCTCAGGCGGCCCGGGCCGGGACCGGCTGCCGCTCCTGCTCGCGGCGACGGACGACCGGGATCGTGGCAGCGATGGCGACTCCGACGAACGCAGCGGCGGCGCCGACGACGAAGCACAGCTGGAAGGCGCCTTGGGTGGGCAGCTCGAAGGCACCGATCTTCGTGGTCGAGCTGGTGAGCAGCGCCGCCATCACCGCGGCAGCCACGCTGGTGCCGATCGAGCGCATCAGTCCGTTGATGCCGACCGCCGACGCGGCCTCGGTCATCGGCACCGAGTCGAGGATGAGCGTCGGCATCGCGGCGTACCCGATCCCGACACCGGCCGACGCCACGCAGGAGGCGAGGAGCAGCTGCCACGGGGCGTCCATCAGCTCACGCGCGACGAGGTAGCCGAGCCCGAGGACGCCGGCACCGATCATCAGGGTCAGCTTGGGACCGATCCGGGTCATCAACCGGCTGGAGACCGGGGCGAAGACGAGCATCATCAGGCCGCCCGGCGCCATCCACAGCCCGGCCTGCAGCATGGTCTGCCCGAGCCCGAAGCCGGTGGCCTCCGGGATCTGCAGCAGCTGGGGGACGACGATCGCCTGCGCCATCATGCCGAAACCGACGGCGATGGCGGCGAGGTTGGTGAGCAGGACCGGCCGTTGCACGGTGACCCGCAGGTCGCACAGCGGATCCGTCGTACGCAGCTCGTAGACGGCCCAGGCCATCAGCACGACCACGCCACCCGCGAGCAGGCCGACGGTGCGGCCCTGGTCCCAGCCCCACTCGTTGCCCTTGGAGATGGCGATCAGGACGCCCAGCAGCCCGATCGCCAGCCCGACTGCGCCGACGACGTCGAAGCGACCGCCGTGCGCGTCGTGCACGTGCGGGACCAGCAACGCGACGCTGAGCACCATCAGCGCGGCCAGGCCCACGGACATCCAGAACAGCGCGTGCCAATTGAAGTCCTCGGCGACCCAGGCCGACAGCGGCAGGCCGATGGCTCCGCCCACACCGAGGGTGGCGCTCATCGAGGCGATCGCGGTGTTGGTCATCGCCGGTGGCGTCACCTCGCGCATCAGTGAGATGCCGACGGGGATGAAGCCCATGGCCAGGCCCTGCAGCACCCGGCCACTGAGCATCGGCAGCAGGGAGTCGGAGAGCGCACAGATCAGCGAGCCCACGACCAGCAGCGCCGAGCTGCCGACCAGCACCCGCTGCTTGCCGAACATGTCGGCCAGCCGACCGGCGATGGGCATCGCCACCGCGCCGCCGAGCAGGGTGGCGGTCACGACCCAGGACGCGTTGGCGGGGGAGGTGTGCAGCAGCCGCGGGAGCTCGGTCTGGATCGGGATGACCAGCGTCTGCATCAGAGCGGCGCTCATGCCGCCGAAGCACAGGACGATGACCGTCAGCCGGGCCGACGCAGGGGGCTGCGTCTCGGTGGTCGGGTTCGAGCTCACGAGGGTCCTTCCGGATCCGGGAAAATCGTTGCGTACGTCAACGATATGGCCTCGACCCTGGCGGCGCGACCGCTTCTGCTGTGACGTACGCCGCACCCGGCCGCGCGCGTCTAGGGTGCCGCCATGAGTGCAGACTGCCTCTTCTGTGCGATCGCCGCGGGCGAGACCGACGCCGCCATCGTGTGGAGCGACGACGAGTTCGTCGCCTTCCTCGACATCCGACCGCTGTTCAAGGGGCACACCCTGCTCGTCCCGCGCGAGCACGTCGTCACGTTGCCGGACCTGCCGGCCGCGTTGCGGGACCCGTTCCTGGCCGCGGCCCAGCGGCTCGCCAGTGCCATGGTCTCCGGGCTCGGGGCCCAGGGGTCGTTCGTGGCCATGAACAACATCGTGTCGCAGTCGGTCCCGCACCTGCACTGCCACGTGGTGCCGCGGACCAAGGGCGACGGGTTGCGCGGGTTCTTCTGGCCGCGCACGAAGTACGCCGACACCGCCGATCGGGACTCCTGGGCCGGGCGGATCAGCGCAGCGTTAGATTGACCGGCGGCCAGTAGGTCGACACAGCCAGAGCACAGAGAGGACGACGACATGGGTCGTTACGACGGACGGGTGGCCATCGTCACCGGTGCAGCACGAGGCATCGGGGCCGGCATCGCCAAGCGCTTCGCCGAGGAGGGCGCCGCCGTGGCGGTCCTGGACCTCGACGAGGAGCAAGCAGTCGCCGCGGCCAAGGCGCTGGGCGGCACCGCTCCCGCCATCGGCGTGGGCTGCAACGTCTCCGACGCAGCCTCGGTCGATGCGGCCGTCGCGCGAGTCCTCGAAGAGCTCGGCGGCGTGCACATCCTGGTCAACAACGCGGGCATCACCCGCGACAACCTGCTCTTCAAGCTCTCCGAGGACGACTGGGACTCGGTGATGGGCGTGCACCTCAAGGGTGCGTTCCTGATGAGCAAGGCCGTGCAGAAGACCTTCGTCGACCAGAAGTACGGCAAGATCCTCGGACTCTCGAGCGTCTCGGCCAACGGCAACCGCGGCCAGGCCAACTACTCCGCTGCCAAGGCCGGCGTCCAGGGCTTCACCCGCACCCTCGCCCTCGAGCTCGGCAAGTTCGGCGTGAACGTCAACGCCATCGCGCCGGGCTTCATCGCGACCGAGATGACCGACGACACTGCGCGTCGGCTCGGGGTGGAGGTCGAGGAGTTCCGCAAGATGAACGCCGAGGCCAACCCGGTCAAGCGGGTGGGTCATCCCGAGGACATCGCCGCTGCCGCTGCGTTCCTGTGCAGTGACGAGGCGTCGTACATCACGGGTCAGACGCTGTACGTCGATGGTGGCGCCAAGATCTGATAACACACTGAATTACTCGTCAACATGCGCGGGCCCTGCCGGAATCGCAGGGCCCGCTTTGTCATGCTGGCCGCATGTCGTCACCCTTCCCGCGACCCACTCGACTCGTCGCCGTGGCTGCGGCGTTCGCGCTGAGCCTGACGCTCGCCGCCTGCGGAGGCGGTGACGACAAGTCGGGCTCCGGGACGCCGGACTCGCAGCCGGTCTCCGGTGGCACCAAGCTGGCGGCGCTCTGGCCGTTGACGGGTGAGCCCGTGACCGGGGCCACGCCTCAGCGTCCCGTGCTGGTCACCAAGATCGACAACAGCTCGGCCAGCCGTCCGCAGGTCGGGCTCAGCAAGGCCGACCTGGTCACCGAGGAACTCGTCGAGGGCGGCATCACCCGCCTCGCGGTCTTCTACTACCAGCGCCTGCCCGGGACGGCCGGGCCGGTGCGTTCGATGCGCGCCTCCGACATCGGCATCGTCAAGCCCGCCCACGCCGACATCGTCGCCAGCGGCGCCGCCCCGCCCACCCTGCGCCGGCTGAAGGCCAACGACATCACCTTCTACGACGGCGGTGGCCCCGGCTACTACCGCGACTCGAGCCGGATCGCGCCGCACAACCTGATGGTGCACATGAAGGAGCTGGCTGCGTCCCTGAAGGACAAGAAGGCGGTCGTCCCGGCCAGCTACCTGCCCTGGGGCAAGGACTCCGACTTCACGGGAGTCGCCAAGGCGACCAAGATCAACGCGACGTTCAGCCGTTCCTCGACCACCTCGTGGAGCTTCGAGGGGGGCAAGTACGTCAACACCAACAGCAACGCCGCCGACGGAGACCGCTTCAAGCCCGACAACGTCCTCGTCCTGCGGGTGCGAGAGGGCGACGCAGGCTACCTCGACCCGGCCGGCAACAAGGTCCCCGAGACCCTCTACTTCGGCAAGGGACCGGCCCTGCTGTTCCACAACGGCCAGCTGGTGCGCGGCACCTGGACGAAGAAGTCGCGCAAGCACCCGGTCACCCTGAGCACTGCTGCCGGCCCCCTGAAGGTGCCGGCCGGACACACCTGGATCGAGCTGGTGCCGATCGACAAGGACGGCGGAAGGGTCACCTTCCAGAAGTAGGCGATCGTCGGCCGGGACTGCTCAGTCCTGCGCAGCCTCGGCCTCGACGGGGTCGGTCAGCGTGATGCCCTGCTCGGCGAGCGAGCGGATGCCCTCGAGGATGAACAGGATCGCGGCCTCGATGCGTACGACGGCCTGCTTCGGGTCGTCGGCGGTGGAGACGCTCTCGCCGGCGGCAGACATGGCACCGAAGAAGATCCGGCTGAAGGTCTGCTTCATCGCGTCGTCGAGCTCGTAGGTCGACGCCTCGAGCACCGAGCCGACGATGTCCTGGACGATGCCGTAGCTGGAGCGCTCCTCCTGCTCGCGGAACCTCTCGTAGCCGAGGATCGCCGGCCCGTCCTGGATCACGACCCGCTGGTAGACGGGATCCTGGACGATCTCCAGGAACTCGCGCAGGCCGGCCCGCGCCTTCTCCCACGGGTCGGTCGCGCCCTTGAGGGCGGACTTGATCTTCCTCGAGGCATCGTCCTCCACGCTCGCGAAGACCGCCTCGAAGACACCCTGCTTGCCGCTGAAGTGGTGGTAGAGCGCGCCCTTGGTGACGCGGGCACCGGCCACGATGGCATCGAGGCTGGTGCCGCCGTACCCGTGCTCGCTGAACTGCGCCGTGGCCACCTCCACCAGGGCGCGCTTGGTGGAGGCGGAGTACTGCTGCCGACGCGAGGCACCGGGCACCTTGGGGAGGCTGGTGAGCAGCTTCTCGGCGTGGGACCTCGGCATCCCACCACTCTAGGGCGGGCGCGGCGCCGGTGTGGGTCACGTCACGCAGCCCGGTGTTGGTGTCGGGGCCACCCACTACATACTCTGAGTACGTACTAGCGGTATGTGAACCATTCACGAGAGGTGCAGACCATGAGTTGGACCGCCTTCCACAGTCGCGGGGAGACCCTCCACGCTGTCGTCGACGCCGCGAACGCCAACCGCGACGGGATCCTGCCGATGCAGGTGCCCGGCGTGACCGAGAACTTCACCGACGAGATCGACCTGGTCGGTGCGCTGCTGCTGAAGTGGCACGCCCGACTGTCCGGCAACATCGAACGCGCCCTGGTGCGTGAGCCCATGGACCTCGAAGCCGCCGTCGCCGCGGCCTGGCGGACCACCGCCGAGCAGCTGCCCGGCGTACGTCTCGTCGTCGACCGGTGCACCCAGTGGCCCCAGACGCCCGAGATGGAACAGGCCATGGAGCGGGCCCGCGAGCGGGAGTGGGTCCGGCTGGCCACCGCCGCCGGACTCGCCAGTTCCCAGAGCCCGGCCGCGGTCGCGGCCGGACGACGGGTCGAGGCGCTGGCTCGCGAGGGACTCTCCTCCGAGCTGCAGCCCGACGACCCCGAGCCGGCCGTCGCGCCGCGCTCGACCGAGTCGTTCGTCGACCGGATCAAGGCGGTACTGGCCGCCTGATCCCTCGAGCTGACGAACCCCAGGCCCACGGGCATGCGGCCCTCCCTCCGCATCCCTCCCTCCCACCCCGGCCTGGGGTTCGTCATGTCCAGCGGAGTTACCATGCACCGGTGAGCAGCCAACAGTCAGCGGGGTTCGGGACCCGGGTCCTGGAGGACACGCGTCTCGACGAGAGCACCCAGACCACCGACAACGGTGACCACGAACGTCTGTCCCACTACGTGCCCAAGGACAAGCTGACCGAGGCCATGGTCAACGGCACGCCGGTGGTGGCGCTGTGTGGCAAGGTGTGGGTCCCCAGCCGGGACCCCCAGAAGTTCCCGGTCTGCCCTGAGTGCAAGGAGATCTGGGAAACCATGCGTGAAGGGGATTCCGAGTGAGGCTGTTCCAGCGTGCCGCACTGTCCGTGCTGGCCCTGGCCCTCGTCGGCCTGCCTGCTGCCGTCTCGAGTCCCTCGGTGGCCGCGGTCAGCGGTGCGGCTGTGACCGGGGTGCCCTGCCTGAAGAACACCGCGGCGACGGCGCGGGCCGAGGCGCCGAAGTGGCGTCGCTACGCCGACACCTCAGCGGTCACGGCCAAGGACCTGGCCGCACTCCCTGCTGCGGAGACACGGCGTTCAGTCGTGAACCGCGAGGTGCGTCCGTCGCTGGCGGCCCGCATCACCCTGCCGGTCTACGTGCACGTCATCAAGGGCAAGCACCGGGGCGAGAAGAACCCTGCCGGCCGGACCCGCGTACGCCAGCTGATCGCGACCCTCAACGGAGGGATGGCCGGTGTGCAGAGCGGCTACAGCACCCCGCTGCGCTACCGCTTCGCCCTCAAGCATGTCGACTACACCAAGAACGACGCGTGGTACCACGCCTACCTGTTCGGCAAGCGCGACGTGCAGGCCAAGCGCAAGCTGCACCGCGGCGGTCCGCGCACCCTGAACCTCTACATCAGCGGCGGCGGTCCGAGGGGCACGCCCATCCTCGGCTGGGCCCGGTTCCCGTGGCAGTACGCCGCTGCGCCCAAGCTGGACAGCGTCAGCGTCAACGTGGCCGGCATGCGTGGCGGCTCCGCCCGCGGCTACAACCTCGGTGACACGGTGATCCACGAGACCGGCCACTGGCTCGGGCTCTACCACACCTTCCAGGGTGGCTGCGGCGGTGGCGGCGACCTGGTGGCCGACACCCAGGCCGAGGCCGAGCCGAGCTTCGGGTGCGACGTCTCGCGGGACACGTGCCCGGCGGACCCGGGCCACGACCCGGTGCACAACTTCATGGACTACTCACTCGACGCCTGCATGATGCTGTTCACTCCCGGCCAGGTCCAGCGCATCGACGCAGCGTTCGCGAAGTGGCGGTAGGGCTTGCCTGACGGACCTCCTCCGCCCCGCTCCCTGCAGACCGAACTCGCTCCACCCGCTCTCGACCTCCCGCCGGCGTACCCCGACCGGGCGGCCTGGGGGACGGCGACGCGGCTGCGCGCGTGGCAGACAGCGGCGTTGACGGCGTACTTCGAGGACAACCCCCGCGACTTCCTGGCGGTCGCAACCCCCGGCGCGGGCAAGACGACGTTCGCCCTCTCGGTCGCCTCCGAGCTGCTCTCGAGGCGGGTGGTCGACCGGATCACGGTGGTCGCGCCTACCGAGCACCTCAAGACCCAGTGGGCCGAGGCGGCCGCCAAGGTCGGCATCCCGCTCGACCCGAGCTACTCGGCCAAGGGCCGCAGCAGCAGCGAGTTCGTCGGTGTCGCGATGACGTACGCCGGCGTGGCCGCCAACCCGCTGGCGCACCGGATCCGCACCGAACGGTTCAACACCCTGGTGATCCTCGACGAGGTGCACCATGCCGGCGACGCCCTGAGCTGGGGCGAGGCGGTCCGGGAGGCGTTCGAGCCCGCTCGTCGGCGGCTCGCCCTGACCGGCACGCCGTTCCGCTCCGACATCAACCCGATCCCGTTCGTGACCTACGCACCCGATGGTGACGGTGTGCCGCGGTCGGTCCCCGACTTCACCTACGGCTACGCGCACGCACTGGCCGACCACGTCGTCCGTCCGGTGCTGTTCATGGCCTACAGCGGGCAGATGCAGTGGCGCACGCGAGCCGGTGACGAGGTGGCGGCTCGTCTGGGCGAACCGCTGACCAAGGACATGACCGCGCACGCGCTGCGCACCGCACTGGACCCGAAGGGCGCCTGGATCCCCTCGGTGCTCGAGGCCGCGGACCGTCGCCTTTCGGAGGTGCGCCGGCACGTCCCCGACGCCGGTGGCCTGGTGATCGCCACCGACCAGGAGTCCGCCCGCGCCTACGCCCAGGTGCTGGCCCAGGTGTCGGGGGAGAAGCCGACGGTCGTGCTGTCGGACGAGAAGGCGGCCTCGAAGAAGATCGCGACGTTCACCGACGACGGATCACGCTGGATGGTGGCCGTGCGGATGGTCTCCGAAGGTGTCGACGTCCCGCGGCTGGCTGTCGGGGTCTACGCGACGACCACGTCGACGCCGCTGTTCTTCGCCCAGGCCATCGGCCGCTTCGTGCGTGCGCGCAAACGCGGGGAGACGGCGTCGATCTTCGTGCCGTCGGTGCCGCTGCTGCTGGCCCATGCCTCGGAGATGGAGGTGGAGCGCGATCACGTGCTCGGTCGGAAGATCACCGACGAGGACGACATCTTCGCCGCCGAGGACGACCTGCTTGCTCGAGCCCAGGCCGGCGAAGGGGCCAGCGACGAGGAGCTCGGCAGCTTCGAGGCGATGGGCTCGGAGGCGCGCTTCGACCGGGTGCTGTACGACGGTGGCGAGTTCGGCCACGAGGGGGAGGTGCACGTCGGGTCGGAGGAGGAGATGGACTTCCTCGGGATCCCCGGCCTGCTCGAGCCCGACCAGGTCCGCGACCTGCTCCGTCACCGGCAGAGCGAGCGCGCGGCCCGTCGTACTCCTGCGCCGGAGGCCGACGCCGACCGCCCGACCACCACCCACGAGCAGCTGGCCGTGATGCGCCGCGAGCTCAACGGACTGGTCGCGGCGTGGTACCACCGCACCGGCCAGCCGCACGGCGTCACCCACGCCGCGCTGCGCAAGGAGTGCGGCGGCCCGGCCGCCGCGGCCGCCACTGCTGCCCAGCTCGCGAAGCGGATCGACCTGCTGCGCGAGTGGGCGACCCGGGGCTAGTCGAAGATGCCCGAGTAGGCGTTCAGTGCGGGCTGACCGCCGAGGTGGGCGTAGAGCACCGTCGAGTCGCGGCCGATCTCGCCGCTGGTGACGAGGTCCACCAGCCCGGCCATCGACTTCCCCTCGTAGACGGGGTCGATGATCATCGCTTCCAGCCGACCCGACAGCCGGATCGCCTCGATCGTCGACTCGACCGGGATGCCGTAGAGGTCACCGGCCCATCCCTCCAGCACGGTGATCTCGTCGTCGCGCAGGTCGCGTCCGAGCTCGATGAGTGCGGCGGTGTTGCGCGCGATCCGCCCCACCTGGTCGCGCGTCTTCTCGAGGGTCGCCGACGCGTCGATCCCGAGCACCCGGCGCGGTCGGCCGGTCAGGTCCTCCAGCGCGGCGAACCCGGCGATCATCCCGGCATGGGTCGAGCCGGTGACGGTGCAGACGACGATGGTGTCGAAGAAGACGCCGAGCTGCTCCTCCTGTGCGGCGACCTCGAAGGCCCAGTTGGCGAAGCCGAGTCCACCGAGCGGGTGCTCGGAGGCGCCGGCCGAGATGGGGTACGGCGTGCCGCCGGAGGCCTCGACCTCGGCGATCGCCTCCTCCCACGACTGGCGGATGCCGATGTCGAAGCCGTGCGGGTCGAGCCGTACGTCGGCGCCCATGATCCGCGAGAGCAGGATGTTGCCGACCTTGTCGTTGACCGGGTCGTCCCAGTCGACCCACTTCTCCTGCACCAGCCGGCACTTCAGGCCGAGGTGTGCGGCAACGGCCGCGACCTGGCGGGTGTGGTTGGACTGGTAGCCGCCGATCGAGACGAGGGTGTCGGCGCCCTTGGCCAGCGCGTCGGGAACGATGTACTCCAGCTTGCGGGTCTTGTTGCCGCCGTACGCCAGGCCCGAGCTGACGTCCTCGCGCTTGGCCCACACCGAAGCGCCACCGAGGTGGGCGGTCAGCCGCTCGAGCGGGTGGACCGGGCTCGGGCCGAACGTCAGTGGGTGTCGGGGGAACTCCTGCAGCCTCATGGGGTCAGCCTGTCACCCGGCGACCACCGACCCGAGCAGCGGCAGCACCCGGTGGGGCACCTGGGTCTCCAGGGCGATCACCGTCGAGCAGCGGGTGATGCCGTCGTGGCCGAGCACGCGGTCGATGACGCGCTGCAGGTCCGTGTTGGAGCGGGCGACCACCCGGCACCACATGTCGCCGGGGCCGGTGATGGTGCAGGCCTCGAGGAGCTCGGGGATGGTCGCCAGGTGCCGGCCGACGGCGTCGTGCCCGCCGATCCCACCCGGCCCCTGGCGGATCTCGAGGGTCAGGAAGGCCGTCACCGGGTGGTCCAGCGCCGCCGGCTCGAGCTGCGGTCCCCAGCCCGAGACGACACCGCTGGACTGGAGCCGGTCGAGCCGGGCCTGCACGGTGCCGCGCGCCACCCCGAGGCGCCGTGAGGCCTCGAGCACGCCGACGCGTGGCTCGGCGGCGAAGAGTTCGAGCAGGGTGCGGTCGAGCTGGTCCATGATCGGGCTCCCGGGTGTGCAAGTTGTCCAGTGTGTCGACGCTGCGTTGCACACATTGTCTCCCATGGCGATCCTTGGCGCATGACCTCCCTGACTCCCGAAGAGATTCGTGCCGACCTGACCCTCGACCAGCTCAAGCAGCTGGTCGGCCTCGTAGAGTACGACGAGGAGCGCGACGTCTTCCCGGTGACCGGATGGGACGCGATCGTCTTCGTCGTGGGCAACGCCACCCAGACCGCGCACTACTACCAGTCGGCCTGGGGCATGGAGCTGGTCGCCTACTCCGGTCCGGAGAACGGCAACCGTGACCACAAGTCGTTCGTGCTGCGCTCCGGCTCGATCCGGTTCGTGATCAACGGTGCCGTCGACCCCGACAGCGACCTGGCCGACCACCACCGTCGCCACGGTGACGGCGTCGTCGACATCGCCCTCGAGGTCCCCGACGTCGACCGGTGCATCGCCCAGGCACGCACGGCCGGTGCGACCGTCGTACGCGAGCCGGAGGACATCACCGACGAGCACGGCACCATCCGGATCGCCGCCATCGCGACGTACGGCGAGACGCGGCACACCTTGGTCGACCGGTCCCGCTACGACGGCCCCTACCTGCCGGGCTACGTCGCTGCCGAGTCGACCTGGGTCAAGCGCGAGGGCGAGCCCAAGCGACTCTTCCAGGCCCTCGACCACATCGTCGGCAACGTCGAGCTGGGCCACATGGACGAGTGGGTGGAGTTCTACAACAAGGTCATGGGCTTCACCAACATGGCGGAGTTCATCGGCGACGACATCGCGACCGACTACTCGGCGCTGATGAGCAAGGTCGTCGCGAGCGGCAACCACCGCGTGAAGTTCCCGCTCAACGAGCCGGCCATCGCCAAGAAGCGCTCGCAGATCGACGAGTATCTCGACTTCTACCGCGGCGCCGGCGCCCAGCACCTCGCCGTCGCCACCAACGACATCCTGGCCTCGGTCGACGCGCTGCGCGCCAACGGCGTGGAGTTCCTCAACACGCCGGACTCCTACTACGAGGACCCCGAGCTCCGTGCCCGCATCGGCAACGTGCGCGCCCCGATCGAGGAGCTGCAGAAGCGCGGCATCCTGGTCGACCGCGACGAGGACGGCTACCTGTTGCAGATCTTCACCAAGCCGCTCGGCGACCGCCCCACGGTCTTCTTCGAGCTGATCGAGCGCCACGGCTCCCTCGGCTTCGGCAAGGGCAACTTCAAGGCCCTGTTCGAGGCCATCGAGCGCGAGCAGGACGCCCGGGGGAATCTCTGAGTCTCGATAGTCCAGTACGAAAAGCCGCTGCATCGCGAAGATGCAGCGGCTTTTCGTTCTGGACTATCCGTCAGCTGAGCTTCACCCTCGCCCCGGGAGGCAGGGCCTCCACCAGGCGCTGGCGGGCCAGTGCGGGGTGCTCGTCGAGCAGCTTGGCGCCGTTGGCCAGTGACCGCAGGGCCGCGGTCTCGGCCCGGGCCGCCTCCAGCTTCGCCTGCCCGCGGGTGCGGGCGGTCGCCAGCTCGGCGTACGCCGCACGCAGCTCGGGCGGCAGGATCACGTCCTTGACCACCACCTCGCGTACGGCGACACCGACCTGCGCCCCGGCAGTGCCGGCTGCCTCGGTGAGGGAGAGCCCCACCGGACCGCGTGCCTGCCGGACGAGCTCGGTGACCTCGTAACCGGCCACCGCCTCACGCAGCGCCACCTGGACGGCCAGGTAGACGATGTCGAACGGCTCGCGGCTCACCTCGACGAACAGCCGCGGCTGGGCGACCGCCCAGCGGATCGCCGCGGTGATGCGCAGGGTGACGCCCTCGGAGGTCAGCACGTCCTGCGGAGCGAGCGTGCTGATGCGCTCCGCGATCCAGACCGGTCGGTACTCGGTCCGCTTGCGCGAGCGCGGACGGTGACGACCCGGCCCCAGCTCACGGGTGAAGGCACCGTCGACGTACTCGAGGACTCGCTCCTCGAGGCTGACGTGCAGGGTGCGGTAGATGGACATGGCTGACCTCCTTTCGTCTCGTGTCGACCGTGTCCGGGATGGCTGTGTGAAGTTGTTCCGTCGCATGACCGAGTGGACGGGCGGTGACACGTGAGCTCGCGGGGCGTCGACCGTCGTACGGACCGGCCGGGCCACGGGCGACCCCACGCTGCTGCCACCGCCCGCCCACCCGTGTGAAGGGGACTCGAACCCCGGCGCTGTGCGGGCGCATTGCCGTGCCTCGTGGCGGTGGGAGATGCGACGCGTGGAACCGGCTGTGGTGACTGCCCACCGGCCACTTCTCTCCCGGCGAGAAGGGTAGGAGAGCAGGGGCCAGCAGGGCCACCGGTTTTCGCTCCGGGCGTGTGGGACGCTTCCCACATGTCCCATCCACCCGGCTGGTACGCCGACCCGCAGTCGCCGCCCGGCTATGCGCCCGGGGTGCGTTGGTGGGACGGACAGCAGTGGACCGATCTCGCCCATCCTTCGGTGAATCCGACGGTGCCCCCGCAAGCTCCGTCGTCGAAGCACAGCACCCCCGATGGTGAGCCGCTCGCCGGCTGGGGGATCCGTTTCGGCGCCTACCTGATCGACGCCGTCATCGTCTCCCTCGTCGCCGCGATCGTCGGCGCGCCGTTCGTGGCCAGGATCGTCAACGCCTACGGCGATCTGTTCCGCGACACCATCCACGCGGCCGAGACCGGGTCGGCGCGACCGAACCAGATGGACGTCTACGGCGAGATCTGGCTGCCGCTGATCGGGATCGTCCTCGTCTCGATCGTGCTGAACTTCATCTACCAGGTCGGCTTCCTGCGGTGGCGCGCGGCGACGCCCGGCAAGCTGATGCTCGGACTGCGGGTGCGGCTGCGCGAGCAGCCCGGCCCCCTGGCGTGGGACACCATCCTGCGGCGCTGGGTCTCCCAGTTCGGTCCCAACCTGCTCAGCCTGGTGCCGTTCATCGGGCTGATCGCCGGCCTCTACCCGTGGGTCGACGGGCTCTGGCCCCTGTGGGACGAGCGCCGCCAGGCCCTGCACGACAAGTTCGCCCGGACGAACGTCGTGCGGACCCGGCGCAACGCCTGACCACTCGGGTCAGTCGAGGTCGCCCACCAGCACGGCCTCGGCCTCGTTCTCGGCCCCCTTGTCGGCATCGTCCACGGTGTCGCTCTCGTGCCGGGTGGTCCGCGAGACCACGCGCGCTCCCGCGACCAGGATCAGCACGCCGACGAAGACGCTGGCGGCGCCGAACCAGAACGGTGCGTGCACGTGCACGTCGGGCGCCTCGCCGAACAGCTTCAGTGCGACGTACGGACCGATGGCGCCGCCGCAGAACCGCACGAAGGAGTACGCCGCGGACGCGACCGGACGCTCGACCGGTGCGGCACCCATCACGGCCTCGGTGATCAGGGTGTTGTTGTTCCCGATGAACGCACCGGAGGCGATGATGCCGATCGTCACGACGGTCGGGTGGTCGGCCCAGATCGCCATCACGGTGAGGTCGGCGGTGAACAGCACCAGCGTCGCGATGATCGCCGGCACGGTGCCGATCGCGCGCTGGACGATCGGTGCGACCACCACCGAGACCAGGGCCACGAGCAGACCCCAGCCGAAGTAGATCCAGCCGATCTCGATGATGCCGGACTCGGGTAGTGCGAACGGTCCGGCGGCCAGGATCGTGAAGAACCCGATGTTGTAGAAGATCGCCGTCAGTGCGAGCAGGAGCAGCGGCTTGTGCTTGAGCGCCCGGAACGGGTCGGCCAGAGAGGTACGCCGGCCCGTCGGGGGAGTGCTCGGCAGGAAGAAGGTCGTCGCGACCAGCGCGATGATCATCAGGCAGGAGACACCGAAGAACGGCGCCCGCCAGGAGTGCTCACCGAGCACGCCGCCGATGAGCGGACCGGACGCGATGCCGATGCCCAGCGCCGCCTCGAACAGGATGATCGCCTGGCGGGTCGAGCCGCGGGCCGACATCACGATGGTGGCCAGGGCGGTCGCCACGAACAGGGCGTTGCCCAGGCCCCACCCGGCGCGGAACCCGACGATCGCGCCGACCGAGTTCGACGACCCGGCCAGGGCGGCGAACACGATGATCAGCACCAGGCCGGAGAGCAGGGTGCGCTTGGGGCCGATCCTGCTGGAGACCACGCCGGTGACCAGCATCGCGACGCCCATGATGGCCATGTAGCTGGTGAACATCAGCGAGACCTGGCTGGGTGTCGCCTGGAGCTGGGCGGCGATCGACTTCAGGATGGGGTCGACCAGGCCGATCCCCATGAACGCGATGACGCACGCGAAGGCGACGGCCCAGACGGCCCGTGGTTGCTTGGTCGGGGTCCCTGCCTCGATGGGAGCGGAGCGAGCATCGTGGTGGGGTGACTTGTGCATGACTTCCTTTGCTTGCTAGTCGTGATGGAGGACGTCGGTGAGCACCGCCACGGCGGTGGCCAACTCCTCCTCGGTGTGTCCGGATGCGTCGATCCGCTCGGCCACGAGGGCGGCGTTGCGGCGGCGTACCGAGATGAGCATCTGGCGACCCGCGGTCGTCATCGAGACCACCGAGGAGCGGGCGTCGTCGGGATGCGGCGTGCGCTGCACCCATCCGCGCTCGACGAGCGCGTTGACGTGGCCCGTCATGGTCGGCTGGCTGCACCGGTCGGCCTGCGCCATCGCGCCGACGGTGCTCGGACCGAGCTCGTCGAGCAGGCTGAGCAGCCGGGTGGTCGCGGTCGGTACGTCGTGATGGTTGCGGCGTACCTCCCGCACCAGCCGGGCACTGAGGACGACGAGGTCGTTGCTCAGCTGTCGAACGCGTTGGTTGCTCACGTCCACCATATTACATAGGCAACCTATGGAAGTCGAAGCAGATGGGGCCACGTCGTATCAGGACTGGTCCAGATAGCTCTTGGCAGAAGAGGGCGATTCGTTGACACGCCGCGGATACCGGACGAGCGTGGATGGGTCGTCGCGGAGGTGCGTCGTGGGCAGCAGCACGAGAGCGACGGGGACAGGAATGTCTTCGATCCGGGCTCGGTTGCGCTCTCGATCGCCGCGCCTCTCCCTCCCCGGCAGCACCTGCCTGGTCACCGGCGCCTCGGGCGGCCTGGGTGCGACCATCGCCCGCCGCCTGCACCGCGAGGGCGCTCGTCTCGTGGTCAGCGGCCGACGGGTCGACGAGCTGACCTCCCTGGCAGCAGAGCTCGGCGACGGGACCGCGGTCGTGGCGGCCGACCTGGCCCGGCTCGAGGACGTACGCCGGTTGGCCCGCGACTCCGGGGGCGTCGACATCCTGGTCGCCAACGCCGGCCTCCCGGCCAACGGCGAGCTGGCCGACCTGAGCGTGGACGACATCGCCCGGGCGGTGGACATCAACGTCCGCTCGACCCTCGTGCTGACGCGGCTGCTGGTGCCGAGGATGCTCGACCAGGGGGCGGGGCACGTGCTGCTCATCGGGTCGCTGGCGGGACTGGCGCCGACTCCTCGCTCGTCGGTCTACAACGCCAGCAAGTTCGCGCTCCGAGGCTTCGGGCACGCGTTGCGCGAGGAGCTGCGTGGCACCGGCGTCGGCGTGTCCCTGGTGAGTCCGACCTTCGTGTCAGACACCGGCATGTGGGCCGACACCGGCGTCCGTGCCGCCCACCGCGAGGCCACTCCCGGGCAGGTGGCGGAGGCGTGTGTCTCGGCCATCAGGAAGAACCGTGCCGAGGTGCTGGTCGCGCCTCCCGACCAGCGGCTCGGCGTACGCCTGGCCGGGCTGTTTCCCGAGCTGATGCAGCCGGCTCTCCGATCGTCGGTCGTGCCTCCCGAGGCCGTGGCCGCGCAGAAGTCCAAGAGATGACACCACTTCGAAAGTCAGGTCCCAGATGAGTACAGCAACCTTGAAGAACTGGTTCGGAGGCATCACCTCCTCGCCGCACACTGTGGTCGAGGTGACCAGCGTCCAGCAGATCGTGGACATCGTGAAGGACACCGAGCGCTATCCGTCGCCGGTTCGAGCGATCGGTTCGAACCACTCGACCACTCCCTGCGGGACCGCCGACGACGGCACCGTGATCATCACCCGCAAGATGGACAAGATCCTGTCCTACGGCGAGGACACCGTCACCGTGCAGGCCGGGGCGCTCTACATCGACGTCAACCAGGAGCTGGTCAAGCGAGGCAAGCAGTTCTACGTCAACGTCGAGCTCGGCAACCTGACCATCGGCAGCGCCTGCTGCGGCGGCACCAAGGACGCCTCGATGCCCGGCGAGTTCGGCCAGATCGCGTCGTACGCCGTCGGCATCAAGATGGTGCTGCCCAACGGCGACCTGTTCGAGGTCGACGAGAGCGACCCGGAGCTGCTCCAGCTCGCACGATCGAGCTACGGGCTGTTCGGTGTCGTCTACGAGGCCACCTTCCGGGTACGCGAGCTGGCCGCGATGGAGGTGCACCACGAGAAGTTCACCCTCGACGAGTTCGCCCGCCAGCTGCCCGAGCTCCGGACCCGCGACGAGTCGATGATGCTCTACATCAACCCGTTCAAGGACACGATCACCGTGGAGTTCCGCCGCTACCACGGGGCGAGCTCGGCGGGAGACCTGAGCACGTGGCAGTGGAAGCTGCGCAACCAGGTGTGGAGCCACTTCGCGCCGCTGTGGGGACACAACGTCAGTCGACTGTTCCCGTCGAAGTGGGTCCGCTCGGCCCTGACCGACTTCTACAACGGGCTGATCGTGCTCGCGCTGACCAAGGTGATCAAGGGCAAGGCGACGTTGCCGATCGCCCAGCAGATCCGCTACCCGGAGGTCTCCGGCAACGACCGCTACCTGTTCAGCATCTGGGCCTTTCCGGAGGAGCGCTACATCGAGTGCCTCCGGGCCTACTACGACCTGTCCAAGGAGCACTACGCGCGCACCGGCTACCGCATCGACCTGCTCAGCGTCGGCTACCGCATCCTGGCCGACCAGAGCTCGCTGTTCTCCTACAGCTTCAACGGCACGGTGATCACCTTCGACCCCGTCTCGACGGGCACGCTCGGCTGGGACGCCTTCCTGCGCGAGTACAACTCGCTGTGCAGCGACCTCGGCGGCACCCCGCTGTTCAACCAGACCAACCTGCTGACCCGCGACCAGGTCGTGCACGCGTTCGGTGAGCGCGTCGACCGGTTCGAGAAGCAGCGCCGCCACTACGACCCGTCGAACCGGCTGCTGAACAACTACTTCGCCGAGCTGCTCGGTTCACTGGACGGTGACTGAGATGGCCGAGATGACCCTCGAGGAGGTCAAGGCCGTCGCGACGAGCTACTTCGAGCAGCTCACCAACAAGCAGGACGTGGGGTACGTCGACACGCTGTTCACCGACGACATCGCCTTCTACGACCCGGCGATCGTGCCGGACGGTGAGGCCCACGGGCACGCCGAGGTGAAGCAGTTCTTCTCGGTGTTCTTCAAGGTCTTCCCCGACGTCCACTTCGAGATCGACGACTTCTTCGCCGAGGGCAACAAGGTCGCCATCCGGTTCACGTGGACCGGCACGCACAAGACCGAGTTCCTGGGGATTGAGCTCAAGGAGCGGCACGTGTCGGTGCCCGGCATCGACATCTTCCACATCGAGGACGGCAAGATCGCCGAGGTCCGGGTGGCGTTCGACAGGGGACACCTGATCGAACAGCTCGGCGGCATCCACCACCCGTTCTGATCCGACATGACCCACCAGGTCGCGTTGACGTTCAGTGCCCGGGTGCTCCCCGGGCGCCGGGAAGCACTCGAACGCCTCCTGGGCGTGATGGCCGAGGACCCGGACGGCAACCGGGTGATCCCGTTCGCCCGGCTGCCGCTGACCCACTTCGCGCGGGTGCTCCTGCTCGAGCCGCAAGCCGATGAGGACGAGCCGACCGTGATCGTCACCCTCGACTGCGACGCGACGGTGGGGGAGCGCCTCGACGACCTCGTCCAGGTCGCCGGCGCCGGTCTCGACGAGCTGTTCGGTGCCTGCGCCGACTATCCCGACGTACCCACACCGGACCGGAGACTGGCCTACCTCCGCGCGCACCTGCGCGACTCACGGGTCTTCTACGTGCATGCGGTGGGGCGGACGCTGCCGCAGATCCGCGACGAGGCGCGCCTGCGCCAGGCCCTGGAGGACCACCTCGACACCCAGGTCGACCAGCTCGCCGGCCTCACTCCCGCCGAGGTGCGCGACGCCATCCGTTCCCACGTCGCCTCCGAGCCCACGCTGGCCTGGGCCCTCGCACCGGCGCCACAGCCGGCACTGGTGTGGCGGCTCAGGGAGAAGCTGCACAAGATCGCGGTGCCGGCGCTGCTGGTGGTCACCCTGCCGATCGGCATCCCGGCGGCCATCGTCTGGGCGCTGATGCTCCGGTGGCACGAGCGGGTCGACGCCTTCCCGGAGATCGAGCCCGACCCAGAGCGGCTGCGTGAGCTCGGCGACGCGGAGGACTTCCTCGTGCAGAACGCCTTCACCAGCCGTGCCCCCATCCGGCCCGGGGGCTTCTGGAAGCTGACCTCGCGGCTGACCGAGCTCGTCGGCGACTACACCGCCCGGCACGTCTTCACCACGGGCAGCCTCTCCGGCCTCACCACCGTGCACTTCGCGCGCTTCATGCGGGTCGACCCCGACGAGCAGGTGCTGTTCACCAGCTACTACGACGGAAGCCTGGAGAGCTACAACAACGACTTCGTCGACCAGGTCGCCTGGGTGCTCAACACCGTCTTCGGCCAGCAGGCCGACTATCCGCGCACCCGCTGGATGGTCCACGACGGTGCGCACAACGAGCGCTGGTTCAAGAACTTCATCCGCGGCCACCAGGTCCCGACGCAGGTCTGGTACTCGGCCTACCCCGACCTGGCCGCCGTGACGATCGACCAGAACGCCAGGCTCCGTGCGGGCCTGAGCGGTGAGCTCGAGGGAGAGGAGCTGGACGCATGGCTGCGAATCCTCTGACGAAGCGCACCCGGGTGGACACCGACGACGTGCAGGGTCTGGTCCTCCAGGGCTTCGGCAAGCACCGTGCCGCGGCGTACCTGGTGCTCGAGGTCATCGACGGTGCCGGCGCGCGGTCGTGGCTGTCCTCGTTGCTGCCCGAGATCACGCTCGGCGAGGCGCGGCCGAGCGGCGTCGCGCGGAACCTCGCGCTGACCTCGTCGGGCCTGGCCAAGCTCGGCCTCCCACCGGCGACGCTGTCCGGGTTCTCCCTGGAGTTCCTCGAGGGGATGACCAGCGCCCACCGGAGCAGACTCCTCGGTGACGAGGGAGCAGCAGCACCCGTGCGCTGGGAGTGGGGGGCGCCGGGCGGACCCGAGGTCGACGTGCTCCTCCTCGTCTTCGCGCCCGACACGGATGCGCTGACGGCAGCGCTCGAGCGCCATCGCGCCGACCTGACCGGGAGCGGACTGCGCGAGGTCGCGACCCTCGACACGGAGGACATCGGCCGCGGTGAGCACTTCGGCTTCCGGGACGGGCTCTCGCAACCGACGATGTCGGGCGTCGGTCGCGCAGGTCCGCAGCGGCACACGGTCGCGCCGGGGGAGTTCCTGCTCGGCTACCTCAACGAGCACGGCCAGTACCCGCGCTCACCGCAGGTGACCGGCGCCGACGACCTCGACTTCGGGCGCAACGGCAGCTATCTCGTGCTGCGCACGCTGGTGCAGGACGTGGCGGGTTTCTGGCGCTACGTCGACCGGGCGACCCGAAGACCCGATGGCAGCCCCGACCCCGAGGCGCGTACGGCGCTGGCGGCCCGGATGGTCGGACGGTGGCCCAGCGGTGCGCCGTTGACGCTGTCCCCCGAGGTGGACCGATCCGAGCTGGCCGAGCAGAACGACTTCGGGTACGACGCCGACGACCGTGACGGGATGCGGTGCCCGGTCGGAGCACACGTGCGGCGTACCAACCCTCGTGACTCGTTGCCGCCGAAGCCGGGGACCGAGGCCTCGACCGACGTCGGCAAGAGGCACCGGCTGCTTCGGCGTGGCCGGCCGTTCGGGCCACCGATCGCACCCGATGCGGCCCTCGACGAGGGCTCCGCTCAGCCGGCAGACCGCGGGCTGCACTTCCTGGCCCTGTGCTCGGACATCGCCCGGCAGTTCGAGTTCATCTCGCACACCTGGGCGATGAACCCCGCCTTCGCCGGGTTGCTGGACGACGCCGACCCGCTCCTGGGTGGGCACTCCTCGCGGGGCACGTCGTTCACCGTGCAGGGTGTGCCGGTGCGCCGCCGCCACCAGGGGGTGCCGGCGTTCGTGACCCCGCGGGGCGGCGCCTACTTCTTCCTGCCCGGGGGTCGCGCCCTGCGCCACCTCGCCGGGTCGTGAGTCAGAAGGGCGGGCGCCCGGTGCCGGCTATCCGGTAGCGGCCCCACGGGTCGACGTCGGAGAGCCGGCCCTTGGCCTGGCCGTGCGGGGTGACCAGGGTGACGGTGCTGCCCGAGGAGTGCTCGGCGTCCAGTCGTTCGTCGGCGGCGATCCGGCCCCACCAGTGGAAGCGACCGTCGATCGGCTCGAAGTGTCCGCGCAGGAGCACCTCCACCTCGGTCTCGGCGATCCGTGCCGGTCCGTCGTACTGCTCCTCGGGCTCGTGCACCATCACGCCTTCCTCCCCGGCAGCAGGCTGAGCCGGCCCGTCGCGTCGATGCGGACGCCGTTCTCGCGGGCGATCCCCTCGAAGGCGTTCCAGATGAACGAGCTCAGGTGGCGGGACACGGCCGCCTTGCTCATCGTCTGTCGGCGCAGCCACCACTCGCCGGTGGAGAGCCCGAACCCGAGGACGCCGTAGGCCCAGGGCTCGGCGCCGGAGGCGTCCACCCCGAGCTCGGACAGGGCGTCGTTGAGGGTGCGGGCGAAGGCGGCGGCGATCATCTCCTTGCCGTCGGCGAACGGGTCCTGGTTGTTCGGGTGGTCCACGAGCAGGAAGAAGACGTTGGGGTGCCGCGCGATCAGGGTGAGGTAGTGGGTGCAGGCGCGCTCGACGCGGGCGCGCACCGGCCGGTCACCGAGCAGGGTCGGCACGATCGCCTGCACGACCTCGTCGGCGCCCCAGTGCCCGACGGCGCGGTAGAGGTCGTCCTTGTCGGAGAAGTAGCGGTAGAGCACCGGCTTGCTGACGCCGGCGGACGCCGCGATGTCGGCGATGCTCGCCGACGGGCCGTGCTCGTCGATCGCTGCCACGGCAGCCTCCACGAGCTCGGCGCGACGGGCTTCTCGGTGACTGTCCCAGCGGGTGTTCCGGCCGTCGTCGGTCGGACCGTTGCTGACCCTGTTTCCCCGAACGGGGTCCTTGACGAGGCGAGGCATGTGATCCACAGTAGCCGATAACCGTTACTGAAAGTAACAGTTACTGCGATGCCCAGGAGGCCGACCTTGACCGCCACCGCCGAGCGCCTGCTCAAGTCCTCAGCGCGCCAGTCCTACGACCCCGAGGTCGACATCGACTGGAGCGCGCCGGTCGACCCGAGCCTGTGGGGGATGCAGCCCGAGCGGATGTCGCTCTACGGCACCGAGCTGTGGGACGGCCTCACGAAGGAGCAGCGGATCACCCTCTCCCAGCACGAGGTCGCGTCGATCGCGAGCGTCGGACTCTGGTTCGAGCTGCTGCTGATGCAGATGATGCTGCGGGACCTGTACGACGACGACCCGACCGGCGCGCACATGCACTACGCCCTCACCGAGGTGGCCGACGAGTGCCGTCACTCGACGATGTTCGGCAAGTCGATCGCGCACTTCGGTGTCCCGGCGTACGGCCCGCCGCGCAAGATCCACCGCCTCGGCCGCCTGTTCACCCACGTCGTCCGCGGTCCTAGCTCCTACGCGTCCATCCTGGTCGCCGAGGAGATCCTGGACACCTGGCAGCGCGAGCTGATGAAGGACGAGCGCGTGCAGCCGATCACGCGGATGGTGGCCCGGATCCACGTGCTCGAGGAGGCCCGGCACATGACCTTCGCCCGCGACGAGGTGCGTCGACAGCTCGAGGGCCTCTCGAGGGCCCAGCTGGTCGTGCAGCAGAACCTCACCGCGCAGACGTGTCTGATGGTGGCCCGGTCGCTGGTGAACCCGAAGGTCTACGCCTCCGTCGGGATCGACCCCCGCGATGGCCGCCGCGCGGCGCTGGGCAACCCGCACTACCGGGCGACGATGCAGTGGATGGGCGAGAAGCCTCTCGCCTTCCTGCGTGAGAACGGCCTGCTGCCGGAGAACCAGGAACGCGTGTGGAGGGCCTCGCTGCTGCTGGGCTGAGGGGTGTACTGATGGGGACGTGGGAGCCTGGCCGGTGGGGGAGTACGTCGACGGTTGGGTCGACGGCTGGACGCGATCACGCGAGGCGCCGCGACCCGACCCGGTCGACGGCGGGTGGTACGTCGCCACGCGCAGTGCGACCGAGCACGGCCGGTTCGTGCTCAGCGACCCGACTCCCGAACGTCTCGCCGGGATCGTGGAGCAGGAGCACCCGCCGCGCACCGGTGTGAAGCTCCCCGGCGATCCGGACGAGTGGCTGCCCAGGTTCCGCGAGGGCTGGGAGCCCGACCACGCCGGTTGGTTCATGACCCGCGCGCTCGGTCACCCGCCCGGCCGACAGCCACCGACGGGCTACGAGGTCGCTGTCGACGCACAGCCCCGGCTCGTGGTGGCGCGGGTGCTGGCTCCCGAGGGCAACGAGGTGGCGAGTGGTCGGATGGGCCTCGGTGCGTCGTACGCCGTCGCCGACCAGATCGTCACCGACGAACGCCATCGTCGCCTCGGTCTCGGCACCGTCGTGATGGCCGCCCTCGAACGCTACGCCGTCGAGGCCGGACTCGACCGGGCCGTGCTCGGTGCGACCGATGACGGGCGCGCCCTCTACGAACGACTCGGCTGGGACGTCGGAGCGCCCCTGACCGCGGTCTACTACCGGCCGGCCTGACTCGCTGGGAGGACGGTGCCGGTGACCTCGCCGAGCGCGATCCGGCCACCGAGAGCGCCTGGTGCGGTGGCACGCAGGGTGACCGTGTCGCCGTCCTCGAGGAAGGTCCGGCCGCTGGTCGTCGGCGTGGCGAAGGGCTCCTTGCCGCCCCAGCTCAGCTCGAGCAACGAACCGCGCTGGTCGCGCTCGTCGCCGCTGATGGTGCCACTGGCGAAGAGGTCTCCGACGCGCAGCGAGGCGCCGTTCACCGTCATGTGCGCGAGCATCTGCGCGGGCGACCAGTACATCGCGGCGTACGGCGGCCGGCTCACCACCTCCCCGTTGAGCACGACCTCGAAGTCGATGTCGTAGCCGGCCGGCTCCTGCACGCGGAGGTACTCCAGCGGCTCCGGGTCCTGCCCCGGCAGCTCGACCCGGGCGGCCGTCAGCGCGGCCAGCGGGGTGACCCACGGACTGATCGAGGTGGCGAACGACTTGCCGAGGAACGGCCCGAGGGGCACGTACTCCCAGGCCTGGATGTCGCGCGCCGACCAGTCGTTGAGCGGCGTCACCCCGAACACGTGATCGGTGAAGGCCGAGGTCGGCACCGGTTCACCGAGCTGCGTCGCGCCACCGACGACGAAGCCGAGCTCGGCCTCGATGTCGAGGCGCCTGCTCGGGCCGTACGACGGAACGCCACCCGACTCCGGCCGCTGACCGCTCGGTCGGCGTACGTCGGTGCCGGAGACCACCACCGTCCCGGCACGACCGTGGTAGCCGATCGGCAGGTGCTTCCAGTTCGGCGTCAGCGCCTCCCCATCGGGACGGAAGATCCTCCCGACGTTGGTCGCGTGCTGTTCCGAGCAGTAGAAGTCGACGTAGTCCGCGACCTCGAACGGCCGGTGCATGGTGACCTCGTCGATCGGCACCAGCAGCGGCTCGACCCGCGGCTGGTGCACATCGTTGCCGAGCACCTCGACCAGCCACTCGCGGGCGATGTCCCAGACGGTGCGGCCCATGGCCAGGAACTCGTCCAGCCCCGCCTGTGCCCAGACCGGGGCGAGGTGCGGCCCCTCGCCGGCGTCGCCGCCCAGAGCGGCGACGGCCGAGGCCTCCATCACGAAGTCACCGATGCGTACGCCGACCCGGGGGTCGGTGCCTGGGGTGGAGAAGACGCCGTACGGGAGGTTGTCGAGGTCGTACGCCGAGCCGGCCGCTCCGGTCACCCAGCCCCTCATCCGGGGTCCCCGGCGGAGCGCGAGCGCAGCGAGTGGTCCGTTGGGGTGGTTAGCAGCCCCAGCTCGACGAGGTCCTCGTGGGCGTCGAGCACGCTGCACGACCCGAACGAGGTGAACCAGCGTCTGGTGCGCGCCGCCTCGTCAGGATCGGCGGAGAGCCGCTCGGCCACCGCGGCACCCTCGGTCTCGTCGAGCACCCGCGCCACGTCGTCCGGGGTGCCGCCGTCGAGCGAGGCCCGTGTCGCCAGCAGGACGTTGAGGAAGCCGTGGTGCTCGAACCCGGTCTGCTCGTCGCGGTGCCGCACCGCGTTGTGCAGCCCGGCCGTGCACTTGAACGGGAGCTCGCGGTCGAGGGCCGCTTCGATGCAGCCGGCCAGCTGACGTGAGCTCGGGAACAGGTCTGCCGTGGCGCCGCCGGTGCGGAACTTGAGGTGGATCTCGCGGGCCGCGAGCTCGTCGAGGGCGGCCAGCCAGCCGTGAGAGGGGCTGCCTGGTGGGACCGGCGGCTCCGCGAACACGACCACGTCGTCGAGCTGGGCGCCCAACGAGTCCACCACCTGGATCAGGCGCTGCGCGTTGTGGGCCAGGTCCTCCTCGTCGCGCAGCGCGAACTCGACCGCCCGCAGCGACAGGCCCTCCGAGCGGGACACCCAGGTGACCGCCGGCTCGATGGCACCGGCGCCGCCGGTGACGACGAGGTTGACACCAAGCTCGGTCGAGCCGGCGACCTCGGGGAGGCAGGCGGCCAGGTCCGCGACCTTCACGTCGCTGACCACGAAGCCGCCGACCAGGTCGGCGTACTCCTCGTCGCGGTGGTCGACGTGGTCGGCGACGGCTTGCTCCAGCGGCGCGTTGCCCGGCGGGAAGATCGCGGCGTCGTCCACGAAGCTGGTCAGGTAGGCAGGAATCGACACGGTTGCCACGCTAGATCACAAGGCGAGAGGGTGAAGCCGTGGCTTACTACCGACATGTGGGAGACATCCCGCGCACCAGGCACACGGCGTTCCGCGACGACCAGGGGGCGCTGCGCTACGAGGAGCTGATGGGGGAGGAGGGCTTCTCCTCCGACTCCTCGCTGCTCTACCACCGCGGCGTCCCCTCGGCCATCGTCGACAGCCAGCCGTGGGAGCTGCCCGACCTCACCACCACCCCGAACCACCCGCTGAAGCCGCGCCACCTCAAGCTGCACGACCTCCCGGCGGGTGGTGACCCGGTCACGGGGCGGCGACTGGTGATGGGCAACGGCGACGTGCGGATCAGCTACGTCGTGAGCGACACGACCTCGCCGTACTACCGCAACGCCGTGGGCGACGAGTGTGTCTACGTCGAGTCCGGCTCCGGCTCCGTCGAGACGATCTTCGGGTCACTGGACTACCGCACCGGCGACTACGTCCTGGTCCCTCGCGCCACCACCCACCGCTGGCTGCCGAGTGACATCGACGGCGAGGTGTCGCGTCTCTACGCCATCGAGGCCAACAGCCACATCGCGCCGCCCAAGCGCTACCTCTCCCGCTTCGGTCAGTTCCTCGAGCACGCGCCGTACTGCGAACGAGACCTGCACGGACCGACGGAGCCGCTCGTCGAGGACGGCACCGACGTCGAGGTCCTGGTCAAGCACCGCGGCAACGGACCGTCGGGCCTCGTCGGGTCCCGGCTGACGTACGCCACCCACCCGCTCGACGTGGTCGGCTGGGACGGGTGCCTCTACCCCTACACCTTCAACGTCGAGGACTTCATGCCGATCACCGGCAAGGTGCACCAGCCGCCGCCCGTGCACCAGGTGTTCGAGGGCTACAACTTCGTGGTCTGCAACTTCTGCCCGCGCAAGGTCGACTACCACGAGCAGTCGATCCCGGTGCCCTACTACCACTCCAACGTCGACTCCGACGAGGTGATGTTCTACGTCGGCGGTGACTACGAGGCGCGCAAGGGCTCGGGCATCGACATCGGCTCGATCTCGATCCACCCCGGCGGTCACGCGCACGGCCCGCAGCCGAGCGCGATCGAGGCCTCGATCGGGGTGGAGTACTTCGACGAGCTGGCGGTCATGGTGGACACCTTCCGGCCGCTCGAGCTCGGGGAAGCGGGGATGGCGGTCGAGGACCCCGCCTACGCCTGGACCTGGGCCGGACGCGGACCCGACAACGACGACGGTGGTCCGGCCGTCTTCTCCAACTCCTGAGGACCGGCGTGCCGACCTTCATCGCGTTCCTGCGCGCCGTCAACGTGGGCAAGCGCAAGTACGCCATGGCCGAGCTCCGCGACGCGCTGACCGCCGCCGGGTTCGAGGAGGTGGAGACCCACATCCAGACCGGCAACGTGCTCTTCCGCACCAGCCTCCGCTCGCGGGCGAAGGTCGTCGCCGCGCTGGAGAAGACGATGCTCGCCGACCGCGGCTTCGAGGTGCCGGTCGTGCTGATGACGCCCCAGGAGCTCAGTGAGCTGTACGACGAGGCCTGTGACTTCGCGGGGGGCAAGAAGCTCCAGGGCCACTACCTCAGCCTGCTCGCCGGTCCGCCCACCAAGGCAGGAAAGGCTGCTCTCGAGGAGCGGTCCGGCGACGGCGAGGAGGTGCGGGTCGGCCAGCGCGCCGTACACCTGATGCTGAGCACGCGGCCCTACCACGAGGCAACGACGGGCAACGCCGAGGTGGAGCGTCACCTCGGCGTGGCCACCACCCGTAACCTGACCGTCATCACGAAGCTGGCCGAGAAGTGGGGTTCATGAGCGAGAAGACCAACGCCACCGCCTGGTGGCGCGACGCCGTCATCTACCAGATCTACCCACGGTCGTGGGCCGATGCCGACGGGGACGGGATGGGCGACCTGCCCGGCATCACTGCGCGGCTGCCGCACCTGGTCGACCTCGGGGTCGACGCCGTCTGGCTCTCGCCCTTCTACACCTCTCCGCAGCACGACGCGGGGTACGACGTCGCCGACTACCGCGACGTCGACCCCCGGTTCGGGAAGCTGGCCGACGCCGACACGATGATCGCCCGGGCCCACGAGCTCGGGCTGCGGGTGCTCGTCGACCTGGTGCCCAACCACTCCTCCAGCGAGCACCCCTGGTTCAAGGAGGCACTCGCCTCCGCGCCCGGGAGCGCCGCGCGGGCACGCTACGTGTTCCGGGACGGCCGCGGTGAGCACGGCGAGGAGCCGCCGAACAACTGGCTCAGCGTCTTCGGCGGCCCGGGCTGGACCCGCGTCACCGAGGCCGACGGCGAGCCCGGCCAGTGGTACCTCCACCTCTTCGACGTGACCCAGCCCGACTTCGACTGGAGCAACCCCGAGGTCGGGGACGAGATGGAGTCGGTGCTCAGGTTCTGGCTGGACCGAGGTGTCGACGGCTTCCGCATCGACGTCGCCCACGGCCTGGTCAAGGCCGACGGACTTCCCGATGCGACCCACTCCTACGCCGACTCCAAGCGCACCGACGACCTGCCGATGTGGGACCAGCCCGGGGTGCACGACATCTACCGTCGCTGGCGCAAGGTCACCGACTCCTACGCCGTGGAGGGCGAGGACGCCGACCGCATCCTCTGCGCCGAGGCGTGGGTGCTGCCGGTGGAGTCGCTGGCCCGCTACGTGCGCGGCGACGAGCTGCACCAGTCGTTCAACTTCGGCTTCCTGATGGCACCCTGGATCGCCAAGGAGATGCGCGCGGAGATCACCGAGTCGCTGGCAGCGGTGGCGCCGTACGCCGCACCGCAGACGTGGGTCCTCTCCAACCACGACGTGGTCCGGCACGCCTCGCGGCTGGGCTACGCACCGCAACCGGGTCCGCTCCGGATGCCGGGGATCGGGGCCGACGACCCGCAGCCGGACGCCGAGCTGGGCCTGCGTCGTGCCCGGGCCGCCACCACCACGATGCTCGCCCTGCCGGGTTCGGCCTACCTCTACCAGGGCGAGGAGCTCGGCCTGCCCGAGGCGACCGAGCTGCCCGACGAGCTGCGTCAGGACCCGACGTGGGAGCGATCCGGCCACACCAACCGCGGTCGTGACGGCTGCCGGGTGCCGATCCCCTGGGAGGGTGGCGACCCGTCGTACGGCTTCGGGCCGTCGGAGAAGTCGTGGCTGCCCCAGCCCGAGGTGTTCGGCGAGCTCGCCGTGGCGCGTCAGCAGGGAGTGCCCGGATCGACGCTCGAGCTCTACCGGACCCTGCTCGGGCTGCGGCGCGAGCACCGGCTGGGCCGTGGAGAGCTGACGTGGCTGGACCTCGGCGAGGACGTCGTGGCCTTCGAGGTGACGACCGAGACCGGTGCGCCGGTGCGCCTGATCGCCAACGTGGGCGGACCGAACGTGCCGTTGCCGGCCGACGCCGAGGTGCTGGTCTGCAGCCAGGACGTCGACCTCGCCGATGGCCTACCGGCGGACTGCGCGGCGTGGCTTCGCTGACTTCCGTGGCGCCCTGATCTCTCCCGATCCACGCTTGACCAGTGTCGTCGGGACCACCTCGATGCTCGCAGGGGCCTGGTCCCCGTCGAGCCTGGCCAGGAGTCGGTCGAAGGCGTTCGCGCCGATGGTGTGGGTGTCCTGCCGCACCACGGTCACCCTCGGTTCCACGAACTCGCCGATGGCGACCTCGTCGAAGCCGACGAGCGCCACCGTCCCGGACAGCGACAGCTGCTGGAGCGCCACCACGGCCCCGGTGCAGATCACGTTGCGCGCGGCGAAGATCGCGGTGGGCGGGTCGTCGAGGCCGAGCACCTCGTGCGTGGCCCGGGTGGCGTCCTCGGTCGTGCGCAGGTCCATCCGCTCAAGGGCAGGGTCCTGGCCGATGCGGGAGGCGCGCAGCGCCATCCGGTAGCCGTCCCGTCGCTCCGCCGCGGTGGCAATGCTCTCGCTGTCGCCCAGGAAGGCGATGCGCCGGTGCCCGTGCGCGATCAGGTGGCCGACTGCCTCCGCGGCGCCCCCCTGGTTGTCGGCCACGACCGCATCGATCTCCGTGACCAGGGGCCGACGGTCGACGGCGACCACGGCGAGGCCGGAGGCCCGGTCGGTGTCGAGGTAGTCCTGGTGTCGGCTGGCGGGCATCAGGATCAGGCCGTCGATGCGACGGGCCACGAGCCCGTGGGCGGTCTCCCGCTCCCGCTCGGCGTCCTCGTCGATGCTCGACGCGATCACCACCACGCCCTCGGCTCGCGCCCGGTCCTCGATCGCCCGCAGCACGGCGCCGCAGAACTCGTTGCTCAGGTCCTGCACCAGCACGCCGATCGACGCCGTGCGGTGTCCGCGTCGCAGGTGACTGGCGGTGAGGTTGTGCCGGTACCCGAGCTCGGTGACCGCCGCGGTCACCCTCCGAACCAGCTCGTCGGTCACCCCGGCCTCGTCGTTGACGACGCGCGAAACCGTTTTCACAGAGACCCCCGCCCGGGACGCGACGTCGCGCATGGTGGCGCGGCCCGGCCCCGTGGGCCGTTCCGGTGAGGTTCGTCGGCTGTTCATGTGTGCCGTTCCTCGTCGCGAGTTGCTGCGGACAACGATGTCATCCTTCTGGTGTGATGCTTGACACACTCCCATGGAACAAGCAACCTGTTGGTCGGACAACGTTGTCATCCCGTGACCACACGAAGCACAGGAGTCACACAGCGTCGGCCGGAGTCAGGGGCTCTCGCCCGTTGCGCAGTTCCCTATTGCGGTACTACGTTCAATCACAGATGTGACTCACGTCACCAACCAGGGCCGGTCCGGGTCGGAGGAGACAGCAGCGCATGAGAGCACGGACAACACGCAGGATCCGAAAGCTGACGGCCCTCATCGGGACGGGTGTGATTGCCTGCGGCACCCTCGTGGCCTGTGGCGGCGAGAGCGGCACTCCGACCATCAACGTCTACGGCAGCACCTCGGACGCCGGCTTCGACAAGATCCTCAACGACTGCAACAAGGACGCCGCCGGCAAGTACAAGATCGTCCCGAACCTGATCCCCAGCGACGCCGACAGCCAGCGCGAGCAGTTCGTCCGTCGCCTCGCCGCCCACGACGACGGCATGGATGTCCTGGGCATGGACGTCACCTGGACCGCCGAGTTCGCAGAGGCCGGCTGGATCCGTGAGCTCACCGGTGCCAAGAAGGAAGCGGCCAGTGCCGGAGTCCTCCAGCCGCCGCTCGACACGGCCACCTGGAAGGACAAGCTCTACGCGATTCCGCGCAGCACCAACGTGCAGCTGCTCTGGTACCGCAAGTCCCTGGTGCCCACCGCGCCAAAGACGTGGGACGACGTGATCGCCGACAGCAAGAAGCTCAAGTCGGAGGGCAAGCCCTACGTCATCGGCATCACGGCTGCTCAGTACGAGGGCTACGTCGTCGGCTTCAACACGATCCTCTCCTCGCTCGGCGGCACCCTGGTCAACGACACCAGCACGAAGGTCACCGTCGACGACAAGACGGTGAAGGCGCTGAGCATCCTGCACGACCTCGCCACCGACGGCCTGGCCAGCAAGTCGCTGTCGAACAGCCAGGAGCCCGAGGTGTTCGCCCAGCTGCAGAACGGCGAGGCCGCGTTCATCATGAACTGGCCCTACGTGCAGAGCGCCATGAACGCCGCGGACAAGAAGGTCGCCGCCGACCTCGGCGTGAGCAGGCTCCCCGAGTTCGCCCCGGGTGAGCAGTCGCGGGCCACGCTGGGTGGGCTCAACTACGCGATCAGCAAGTACAGCAAGCACCCCGACCTCGCCTTCGACGCGGCCATGTGCCTGCGCGACGAGAAGCACCAGCTCGACGGTGCCCTCAGCCCGGCCGGCAACGTGCCCGTCCTGGAAAGCGTCTTCCAGAAACCCGAGTTCCAGAAGGCCTACCCGTTCTACCCCGACATCCTGGCCGAGCTGAAGACCGCGGTCCCGCGGCCGGTCACCCCGCTCTACCAGAACATCTCCACCATCGTGTCCACCACGTTGTCGCCCCCGGCATCGATCGACCCGGAGAAGACCGCGGACAAGCTCAAGTCCTCCATCCAGGACGCCATTGACGGAAAGGGGATTCTGCCGTGAGCGTCATCACGAAGCAGGACGAGGGCGTCGAGATCGCGAAGCGGCGCGCCAGCGAGGGCAAGCGCGCCGAGCAGAGGCTGGGCATGATGCTGTGCGCCCCGGCCGTGATCGTGATGCTCGCCGTGGCCGCCTACCCGATCCTCTACGCCATCTACCTGTCGTTCTTCAAGGCAGACCTGCGCACGCCCGACGCCAACGAGTTCATCTGGCTGAGCAACTACGTCACGGTGCTGAGCAGCTCCATCTGGTGGACGGCGTTCGGTGTCACGATCTTCCTCACCGTTGTCGGTGCCACGCTCGAGCTGGCGCTGGGCATGCTGCTGGCCATCGTGATGCACCGCACGATCATCGGTCGCGGGCTGGTACGCACCTCGGCTCTGGTCCCCTACGCGATCGTCACCGTGGTCGCGGCGTTCTCGTGGAGGTTTGCGTGGACCCAGGGTCTCGGTTGGTTGGCCGGTGACAATGCACCACTCACCGAGCGGTGGCCGTCGCTGTGGATCATCCTCCTGGCCGAGGTCTGGAAGACGGTCCCGTTCATGGCGTTGCTGCTGATGGCGGGCCTGGCCCTGGTGCCAGAAGACCTGCTCAAGGCGGCTTCGATGGACGGCGCGAATCCGTGGCAGCGGTTCTGGCGGATCACGGTGCCGCTGATCAAGCCGGCGATCCTCGTCGCGCTGCTGTTCAGGACCCTGGATGCCTTCCGAATATTCGACAACATCTACGTGCTCACCAGCGGAGCGAATAAGACGGCGTCGGTCTCGATCGTCGCCTACGACAACCTGATCAGAGGACTCAACCTCGGCATCGGGTCGACCATGGCCGTGCTGATCTTCCTGACCACCGCGATCATCGCGTTCATCTTCGTCAAGCTCTTCGGCGCTGCTGCGCCGGGACAGGAGTAGCTCGATGGCTGCCATGACCGAGTCCCCGCGCGCCAAGTTCGGATGGGGCCTGGCCAACGTCCTGGTGCTGGTCTACGCCTTCGTCCCGATCATCTGGATCATCTCGCTGTCGTTGAAGGGTGGGGACACCCTCAACGACGGCAAGTACCTGCCGGCCAACCCGACCAGCGAGGCGTACTCCACGATCTTCCAGAACGACGACTTCGTGCGCTCGCTGATCAACTCGATCGGCATCTGCCTGATCTCGACGTTCATCGCCCTCGTGCTCGGCACCATGGCGGCGTACGCCATCGCCCGGCTGGACTTCCCGGGCAAGCGAACCATCGTGGCGATGTCGCTGCTGGTCTCGATGTTCCCGCAGATCGCGCTGGTCACGCCGCTGTTCAAGATCGAGACCGCGATCCACATCTTCGACACCTGGCCCGGCCTGATCATCCCCTACATCACCTTCGCGCTGCCGCTGACGATCTACACCCTGTCCGCGTTCTTCCGTGAGATCCCGTGGGAGCTGGAGAAGGCCGCCAAGATGGACGGCGCCACGCCGTACCAGGCCTTCCGCAAGGTGATCACGCCGCTGGCCATGCCGGGCGTCTTCACGACCGCGATCCTCGCGTTCATCGCCTGCTGGAACGACTTCCTGTTCGCGATCTCGCTGACCTCCACCAACCGGGCGCGCACCGTGCCGGCGGCGATGTCCTACTTCACCGGCGCCACCACGTTCGAGAAGCCGGTGGCCGCCATCGCGGCAGCCGCCGTCGTGATCACCATCCCCATCATCATCTTCGTCCTGTTCTTCCAGCGTCGGATCGTCGCTGGCCTCACATCGGGAGCGGTCAAGGGCTGAGGCCCTCGACCATCACAGAAGGAGCAACCTCGTGGCAGAAATCGTTTTGGACCACGTCGTCAAGCGCTATCCCGACGGGGCACTGGCTGTCGACGACTTCAACCTGACCATCGCGGACGGCGAGTTCATCATCCTCGTCGGACCGTCCGGGTGCGGGAAGTCGACCCTGCTCAACATGGTCGCGGGCCTCGAGGACATCACCAAGGGCGAGCTGAGCATCGACGGCACCGTGGTGAACGACAAGGCGCCCAAGGACCGCGACATCGCGATGGTGTTCCAGTCCTACGCGCTCTACCCGCACATGACCGTGGGCGAGAACATGGCTTTCCCGCTCGTGCTGGCCGGAGTCGACAAGGCGACCATCAAGCAAAAGGTCGACGAGGCCGCCACGATGCTGGAGCTGACGAACCACCTGGACCGCAAGCCGGCCAACCTCTCGGGCGGTCAGCGCCAACGAGTGGCCATGGGACGCGCCATCGTGCGCAGTCCCAAGGCGTTCCTGATGGACGAGCCGCTGTCGAACCTCGACGCCAAGCTCCGTGTGCAGATGCGCACCCAGGTCGCCCGGATCCAGAAGACCCTCGCCACCACGACGCTCTACGTCACCCACGACCAGACCGAGGCCATGACGCTCGGCGACCGGGTCGTCGTGATGCGTGGCGGCCTTGTGCAGCAGGTCGGATCCCCGACGGACCTCTACGAGAATCCCCGCAACCTGTTCGTCGCCGGGTTCATCGGCAGCCCGGCGATGAACTTCATCCCGGCGACCATCGAGGGCGACTCGCTGAACAGTGGCCTGGGCACCATCCCCATGCCCGACGGCATCCGTCGCGCGGTGGAGCACAGCAAGGGCAAGGAAGTCATCGTCGGGCTCCGACCTGAGCACTTCGAGGACGCCGCCCTGGTCGGAGACGCACCGGGAGCGAAATTCACGGTGCCGATCGACCTGGTGGAGTCGATGGGTTCCGACATCTACGCCTACTTCGCCGTCCGTGGCACCGCGCACTCCGGCGACCTCGACGACCTGGCCAAGGACACCGGCCAGGACATGGTCGGTGAGGGCACCCAGGTGACGGCCCGACTCGACGCGGCAGCCAACGTGCATCCCGGACAGCAGGCCGAGCTGTGGGTCAACACCTCGAAGATGCACGTCTTCGACGTCGAGACCGGCGCCAACCTGACCTCGGGCGAGGCAGCGGGCGTCAGCGCCTGACCGCGGGTTCGGTCAGGCGGTGACCGACCCGCCGGCGCTCGGCCGGCGGCGTCGGGAGCTGCTCGCGACCAGCTGCATCACGTCGCGGTTCCAGTCGTGCTCGCGGATCAGCCGGTAGCGTTCGGCGGCGACCCGGATGTAGGCGTCGGCACCCGTCTCGTCACGCCCGCGTACGCCGGCCTCCTCGATCATCTCGAGCACCGGCGTGTACTCCTCGTCGAACCAGCGCCGCGCCATCGCCTGCTTGTCGAAGTAGGCACCTTCCTGGTGCATCAGGCGGCAGGCCCACGCCTCGATCATCTCGGCCAGCCGGTGGTAGTCGTGCGGGTCGGTGCAGTTGATCGCGGCCCGGCGCCCGTCGGTCAGGGGCACCCGGGTGAGGAAGCGGAGTCCCCAGTTCTTGCCCTCGAGGTCGCGCCGCCCGCCGATCCCCTCGGTGTCGAGGACGGTCTCGATCTCGGTGACGTGGGCCTCGATCTCGCGAGCTCCCTGGGCGCGGGCCACCGAGACCCGGTGGTGGCCGTCGATGACGAAGTAGAGGTTGCCGAGCTTGTAGACGTCGATCGGCGGCAGGTACTCGCCCATCCGGGTCTTCTCGGCCAGCCGCTGCCAGCGCTGGCGGCTGCGGTCAGAGGTCGGGCGGAAGCGGCGGTCGAAGTCCTTGACCTTGTCGACCGAGCCGACGATCTGGTCGAGCGGGATGACCTGGACGCCCAACGAGTGCTCGCCGCGACGACCGAGGGCGTCCACGACGTCGCCGAACGACAGGGTCTCGGTGATGGCGTCGGCGTCGCTGCGCATCCAGCTGGCCAGCTTGGACAGGGTCTGGTGCCGGCGTACGCGCAGGAAGTCGTACTCGGCATCCACCCGGGGGGAACCGGTGTCTCTCACCATGGCTCCATTCTCCCTGCGCTCAGGCAGTGTTCGCTGCCACCCGGGAGACCTTGGGCGTGACGTCCAACACCTTCCACGGGATGACGTTGCGGATGGTGGTGGGACCGACGTGCCGATCGGGCATCGTCTGGCCGTACGGGTGGATGTGTCCGTGCAGGTGCCAGGTCGGCTCGAGCCGCTCGATCACGCGGTGCAGCGCCTCGATGCCGACGTGCGGGCCGTCCTCCCCGTCACCCAGTCCCAGCGGTGGCGCGTGGGTCAGCAGCACGTCGACCGGGCGTCCTGACCGAGCGCGCCGCAGCAGCCGGCTGGCGCGCCGTTGGTACTGGCGCTGGGTGTACTGGTGCGGTCCGGGGCGGTACTTCACACAGCCACCCAGCCCGGCGATGCGAAGTCCGGCGGCCTCGATGACCTGTTGGTCGGCGTTCAGCACGCCGTGCGGCCGGGGCGCTTCGCACGGCATGCCGTCCCGGGTCCACATGCCGCTGCGGCCCCGCTTGGCGTCGGCGATCTCCGGGTCGTGGTTGCCCGGAACGAACACCATGGGCGCATCGACGCTGGAAGCGATCCACTCGAGGTAGTCCCAGGGGAGGTCGCCGGCGGCGAGCACGAGACCGGGGGAGAGGTCACGCAGCGTGCGCTCCTGGAGGTAGGAGGCCACCTCGTCGGCGACCACGAGCACGTTGACCATCTCTCGACACTAACGTGGGCGCCGCCATCACGCACGCGACGTTGACAGTGAAACTGTCAACGTCTTGGATGGCTGCATGTTCCCCGGTACCTGGGCCCAGCGCACTCCCGACAAGCCGGCCCTGGTGATCGCCGAGACGGGACGGACCACCACCTATGCCGAGCTCGACGAGCGCAGTCTCCGGCTCGCACACGTGCTCGCCGATGCCGGGTTGCGCGTCGGTGACGTGGTGGCGATGGTCAGCGACAACGCCCCCGAGGCCTACGAGGTCTACTGGGCCGCGCTGCGCTCGGGGCTGTACATCACCGCCGTCAACCACCACCTCTCTGCGCCGGAGGCGGCCTACATCGTCGACGACTGCGGGGCCAAGGCCCTCGTCGTGTCGGGGGCCAAGGCCGAGCTGGTCGAGGCGATGGCCGACCTGGTCGACGTGCCGGTGCGGCTGGCCTTCGGCGGGACGGTCCCTGGCTGCACGTCCTACGACGAAGCGCTGGCGTCCGCGAGCACCGAACCCCTGGCCGACCAGCCGCACGGTGACGACTTCCTGTACTCCTCGGGGACCACCGGCCGGCCCAAGGGGATCAAGCTGCCGCTGCAGCCGATCAAGGTCGACGAGCCCGGCTACCCCTACGTGACGATCTTCGGGGCCCTGTTCTCCTACGGCGAGGACACCGTCTACCTCTCGCCGGCGCCGGTCTACCACGCAGCACCGCTGCGCTACACCGGCGTGATCCAGGCGCTGGGCGGCACGGTCGTGCTGATGCAGCGCTTCGAGCCCGAGAACTTCCTCTCGGCGATCCAGGAGTACGCCGTCACCGACACGCAGGTGGTGCCGACCATGTTCGTGCGGCTGCTCAAGCTGCCGGAGGAGGTGCGGGCGTCGTACGACACCTCGAGCCTGCGGACGGTCGTGCACGCAGCGGCGCCGTGCCCGGTCGAGGTCAAGCAGCAGGTGATGGAGTGGCTGGGCCCGATCGTGCACGAGTACTACGCCAGCACCGAGGCCAACGGTGCCACCTACGTCGGACCCGATGACTGGCTCGCCCACCCCGGGACGGTCGGCCGGTCCCTGCTCGGCACTCCGCGGATCTGCGACCCGGAGGGCAAGGAGGCGCCGGCCGGCGAGGTCGGGACGATCTACTTCGAGCGCGATGACGAGCCGTTCACCTACCACGGCGACGCCGACCGGACAGCTGCCACCCGGCACCCCGAGCACCCGTTCTGGTCGACGGTCGGCGACCTCGGCTACCTCGACGACGAGGGCTACCTCTACCTCACCGACCGCAAGGCGTTCATGATCATCAGTGGCGGGGTGAACATCTACCCCCAGGAGATCGAGGACCTGTTCAGCCTGCACCCGGCGGTGCTCGACATCGCCGTGATCGGTGTTCCCGACGACGACATGGGGGAGCGGGTGGTGGCCTTCGTCCAGCCGGCTCCTGGGGCTGGCGCCGACCTGGCGGCCGAGCTGACGGCGTACGCCTGGGAGCGGATCGCGCACTTCAAGGTACCCCGCGAGTTCATCGTCACCGACGACCTGCCGCGCACGCCGACCGGCAAGCTGGTCAAGCAACGGCTGCGCGACCGCTACGCCGCAGAGGTGACGGCGTGAGCGACCTCGAGGTCCGGCTGGACGACGGCGCGCTCTGGCTGACCCTGAACCGGCCCGAACAGTTCAACGCCCTCACCGGCGAGATGGTGCTCGCCCTGATCGAGCAGCTGCGTGGGGCCACTACACGTGACGACGTCCGGGTCGTCGTCCTCACCGGGGCCGGGGCCGCCTTCTCGGCCGGCGCCGACCTGGGCGGTGAGAACGCGCAGGAGAACTACGACGCGGGCTCCGTCGACGGAGCCAACCTGCTGATCCGCGCCATCCTCGATCTCGACAAGCCGGTGGTGTGTGGGCTGAACGGCATCGCCGCCGGCGTCGGCATGTCGACCGCCCTGGCCTGTGACCTGGTGGTGGCAACGGAGTCGGCAGCCCTGACGCTGGCCTTCACCAAGATCGGGCTGATGCCCGACGGGGGCGCCACCGCGACCGTGGCCGCGTCGGTCGGACGCGCCCGCGCGATGCGACTGGCCCTGCTCTCCGACCTGCTCACCGCCCAGGAGGCGTACGCCGCCGGCCTGGTCACGCACGTGTTCGCCGACGACGCCTACGCCGAGCAGCTCGGCAAGATCGTCGGCCGGCTCTCCCGCGGCGCCCCGCTCGCCTTCGCCGCGACCAAGAAGGCCGTCAACGCCGCGACCCTCGGCGGTCTCGACGGCGCCTTCCAGCGCGAACGGGCGGGCCAGTCGGTGCTGCTCCGCACCGAGGACGTCGCCGAGGGGATGAAGGCCTTCACCGAGAAGCGGCGGGCGCAGTTCCGGGGCCGCTGAGTCGGGTACTCACCCGGACGTGCAGCTGGGAACACTCTTCGGGCTGGGCGCAGCCCTCGCGTTCGGGCTGTGCGACTTCGTGGCCGGGATCGCCTCCCGCTGGATCAGCTTCTGGTGGGTCACCCTGGCCAGCCTGGGCGCGTCCGTCGCCGGGGCCTGGGTGATCGTGGCCGTCCGCGGTGACGGTGCAGCGGATCAGGACGCGCTCGGCTGGGGTGTCGCCGCGGGTGTCGGTGCCGCCGTGGGAGCGACCGCGCTGTACCGCGGCTACGGGCACGGGCAGATGGCCGTCGCCGGACCGTTGTCGGCAGTGGGAGCGGCGGCGTTGCCCGCGGTGGTCGGAGCACTGCTGGGTGACCGGCTTCCCGCCTACGGGATCGTCGGCGTGGTGCTCGCCCTGCCGGCGATCTGGATGATGGCCGGCGGTGGGGAGGGCGCCGACTCGGTGCGTGCCGGGGTGCCGGGCGGGTTGCTCTCGGGTGCCGGGTTCGCGCTCGAGTTCGTCGGCCTCGAGCGCGCAGGTGGCGGGTCGGGCCTGCTACCGGTGGCGATCTCGCAGACGACGGCCATGGTGCTCGTTGCGCTGGTGGTGGCGACGGTGCACCCGCCGTGGCGGCGGAGCTCGCGCGCCTTCTCACTCGCCGTCCTCGCCGGGCTGCTGAGCCTGGTGGCCACGGCTGCCTACTTCGGAGCCGCGCACGAAGGCATGTTGACCGTTGCCGCCGTGCTGGCCTCCGTCTACCCCGGAGTGACGGTGGCGCTCGCAGCGGTGTTCCTGCACGAGCGACCGGGACGTCGTCAGCTGCTGGGGCTGGCCCTGGGAGCCGTGGCCGTCGTCCTCATCGCCACGTCCTGATCGGTCAGGCTCAGTCGCGCTCGAGCTCGTCGTTGGTGAGCCCGCTCACGACCGAGCGGGCGTGGTCCTCCGGGTCCCACCCGTCCACGGCATGCTCGTCGCGCTTGTGCAGGAGCAACCACTGCTCCCGGCCGGAGGCGTCGAGGTCGGTGCGGATGAGCACGAAGCGGCCACGCAGCTTCTCGCCGTACACCTCCGCGTGCAGCTCGCCGGCCTCCACCTCCGAGGCCGGGTCGTCGGTCTTGTAGGGCTCCCAGGTGCCGCGGTCCCAGATGATCACGTCCCCTCGGCCGAGCACTCCCTCGACCTCGGCGTGCTCGAGGCCGTGGTCGTCGACATGGATCGCGAGGCGGCGTACGTCGGGATCGAGGGTGGGTCCCTTCGGCACCGCCCAGGACGCGAGCACGCCGTCGATCTCGAACCGCACGTCGTAGTGCCGCGCGGTCGCGCGGTGCAGCTGTACGACGAACAGCCGCTCGGTCACGCGTGCTTCCTGACGTGCTCGACGACAGCGTTCTCGATGACGTCGAGGTCGGCGGCATCCGGAAGGTGCACTCGACCCTCCAGGGCGATGAGCCTCGCGTGGGGCAGCCCGTCGACCAGCTGCTGGGCTCCACGGAAGCCGATCAACCGGTCGTTGCGGTAGTGCACGACCAGGGCAGGGGCCTCGATCGAGGCCAGCTTGTCGCTGACGTCCTGCCGGTACATGTCCTCGAGGTAGTCGGCCGCCACCCCGGGTGATGCGGAGTCACGGAAGACCTTGGCCAGGTGCCACTCGCCCTCGGTGCTGATGCCGGGCCGGTAGAGGTCGGCGAGGATCCTGGACCCGACACCCCAGTGCGTGCGCGCGATGTCGACGACGTGCTCACGCAGCGTCACGTCGGGGAACGTCTTCGGTGCGCTGGCGAAGGTGCCGAAGAGGACCAGGGAGTCGACCCACTCGGGGTGCTCGTGCGCCAGGGTCACCGCGATCGGACCGGCGGCGGACATGGCCAGCAGCGACACCGGGGGACCGACGGCCCGCACGACGTCCGCGAGCTCGGCCACACTCGCCTCCAGCCCGTAGTCCTCGACCGGTCCCGGCGACAGCCCGGTGCCGGCTCGGTCGAACAAGGTGATCGAGAGGTCTCCGGTCAGCCGCTCGAGGAGGGAGGATCGCGGATCACGCCCCGACGCGATCACGTCCAGGCTGGAGATCCAGCCGAGGATGACGACCACCTTGGGGCCAGAGCCGGTGGTCGCGTAGGCGACGGTGTGCCCGGCCGCCGCCCGGAGGTAGCGCACCTGCATCCCGGCGAGCCGGTGCTGGCCCGGCCGCTCGGCAGTCCGTGCGGACGTCGACGACGGACCCCTGAGCACGGCCAGCTGGGCCTCCACCAGCGCCGAGGAGGGTTCCAGGCCGAGCTCGTCGGCCAGCTCCCGGCGATAGTCCTGGTACTGCTCGAGCGCCTCGGCCGCCCGGCCCTCCGCGTGCAGCGCCCGCATCAGCACGATCCTCGCCTGCTCGCGCAGTGCGTGCTCGGCCACGAAGGGCTGCATCACCGTGATGGCCTCGGCCGCCCGCCCCGAGTCGAGCAGTGCCACGGCGTACCTCTCGACCGCGACGCGCTGCAGCTCCTCGAGCCGGAGCACCTCCAACCCCGCGATGTCGGAGTCGCCGAGGTCGCCGTACGGTCGGCCGCGCCAGAGTCGCAGCGCCTCGCTCAGGGTCTCCGCGGCCTCGGCCGACGCCTCGTCACGTGCCCGCTCGACCAGGCCCTCGAAGACGTCGACGTCGACCTCGCCGGGCTGGAGGTCGAGCAGGTAGCCGTGCTCGCGGGTGAGCAGGAGGTCGCGGCAGCCGAGCTGGTCGAGGCTGGCGCGGAGCTTGAAGACCACGCTGTGCAGTGCGGCTGCCGGGTTCTCCGGTGGGTCGTCGAAGAGCAGGTCGACCAGTCGGTCCACGGAGACCACCTGCCCGCGGCGTGCGACGAGGGCAGCGAGCAGTGCGGGCTGACGCGTGCCGGGCAGTACGACGACCCGGCCGTCGGTGTCGACGAGTGAGACCTCGCCGAGGACGCGCACCAGCATGGAACCTCCCACGCTCATTGTGCCTCCGCGACCACTCCGAGCAGCGCGCACCGGTCGACCCGGGCCGGGTCGGGCAGGTGCAGCGTTCCCTGACCCTCGAGCACACCGTCGACCACCTGCAGGGTCAGCCCCACGCGACGCAGGAGTCGCACGGAGGCGTGGTTGGCGGGGTCCACGGTGGCCGCGACGGCGCTGAAGCCGTTGGCCCACGCCAGCGTCACGACGGTGTCCAGCAGGATGCCACCGAGGCCCTGGCCGTGCCAGTGGTCGACCACTTCGAGCGCGACGTCGACCGTGCGGCGGTCGTAGGCGGCATATCGGCCGATGCCGACGGGCTCGGCGTCGATCGTGACGAGCCAGGCGACGTGGTCGCGGTGCCCCACCTCGGTGAGCCGCTGGAGCACGCGATCGGGCAGGTACGGCATCCCGGTCAGGTAGCGGCGCGCCCGGGAGAGCTCCGACATCCCGGCGAACACCTCGAGCACCGGCTCACTCTCGCCGGCGCGCAGGGGACGGAGCGCGGCCACCTGGCCGTCGTCGAGGGTCACCTCGACGTGGTCGGGCCAGATCTGGGCTGCGGGCTGGGCGGACATGGTTCCTCCTGGGTGCGAATGACACGCCCAGAGTCCCCGCAGCCCCTTCCCCCAGCCTTCCTCGGCTCAGCTCACCTCGACGCCGGCCTCGCGCATCTCCACGAGCGCGCGCTCGGTCGATTCCGGGGCCACGCCCGCGCAGAGGTCGAGCAGCAGCCGGGTGGCGAAGCCGGTGCCGACCGCGTCGAGAGCGGTGGCACGGACGCAGTGATCGGTGGCGATGCCGCACACGTCGACGCGCGACACGTCGTGTGCCCGCAGCCAGTCGGCGAGCGAGGTGCCGTGGTGGTCGGCGCCCTCGAACCCGGAGTACGCCGCCTGGTGCTCGCCCTTGAGGAAGATCGCGTCGAAGGGCTGCGGATCGAGGTTGGGGTGGAAGGCCTCGCCGTCGGTGCCGACCTTGCAGTGCACCGGCCAGCTGTCCACGAAGTCGGGTTCCTTCGACCAGTGCGCGCCGGGGTCGATGTGGTGGTCCTTGGTGGCTACCACGACGTCGTACGCCGGCGCCTTGGGGTCCTGGCGGGTCCAGTGGTGGAGCAGGGCGGCGATGTCGCTCGCGACCTGGGCGCCACCGGTGACCGGCAGCGAACCGCCCTCGCAGAAGTCGTTCTGGACGTCGACGACGATGAGCGCCTGCTTCATGGCAGGAGGCTACTCGTAGCCCTCGAAGTGCGTCTCGATCACCGGCTCGCCCTTGGAGAGCTGGCGAGCGACGAGGGGGAGCTCGGCGCGGGAGCGCTGGTGACGCTCGCGGGCGTCCTCGAGGGACTCGCGCCCGACGACCTTGCCGTTGCGGACCAGCGGGACCAGCACGGTGCGGTCGTCACCGTCGTTCTCGACCGGTCGCCCGACGCCGAGGATCTCGGCCTGGGCGGTGCCGTCGGGGGAGAGGCGGCGCAAGGCGTACTTGCGGCCGCCGACCGAGATCTTGTCCTTGCTCTTCTTGGCGACGCCCACCAGCTCGTCGCTCGAGTCCTCGCGAGCGACGAGCTTGTAGACGAACCCGCACGTCGGGTGCCCGCTGCCCGTGACCAGCTGGGTCCCGACGCCGTAGCCGTCGACCGGGGCCGCCGACAGCCCGGCGATCGCGAACTCGTCGAGGTCGGAGGTGACGATGATGCGTGTCTTGGTGGCGCCGAGCTCGTCGAGCTGGGCTCGCACCCGATAGGCAAGCACCGCGAGGTCGCCGGAGTCGATGCGGACAGCGCCGAGGTCAGGACCCGCGATCTCGACGCCGATGCGGACGGCCTCGGCGATGTCGAAGGTGTCGACCAGCAGGGTGGTGCCCTTGCCGAGCGAGTGCACCTGTGCACGGAAGGCATCGGTCTCGGTGTCGTGCACCAGCACGAAGGAGTGTGCGCTCGTGCCGGCCGTGGGGATGCCGTACTCCAGGCGCGCGCGGAGGTTGGAGGTGGCGGTGAAGCCGGCGACGTACGCCGCCCGCGCGGCTGCGACCGCCGCCCACTCATGAGTACGCCGTGACCCCATCTCGATGACGGGCCGCTCGCCCGCCGCCCAGGTCATCCGGGAGGCGGCCGAGGCGATCGCCGAGTCGTGGTTGTAGATCGACAGCAGCACCGTCTCGAGGAGCACGGCGTCGGCGAAGGTGGACTCGACGACCATCAGCGGCGAGTAGGGGAAGTAGGTCTCGCCCTCGGGGTAGCCCCAGATGTCGCCGCCGAAGCGGTAGTCGGCGAGGTAGTCGAGCGTCGGCTCGTCGACGATCTGCTGCGAGCGGAGCATCTCGAGCTCGTCGTCACCGAAGCGGAACGACTCGATCGCGTCCAGCGCGCGGCCGACCCCGGCGACGACGCCGTAGCGACGTCCCGCAGGCAACCGACGGGGAAAGAGCTCGAAGACCGAGCGCCGGTGCGCGGCTCCGGAGTCGATGGCGGCCTGCAGCATGGTCAGCTCGTACTGGTCGGTCAGCAGCGCCGTCGACCTGCCCGTGGAGGTGCTCACAGCGACACTGTATTGATGTGAGCACAATAGGGCCGTGTCCACCTCTCCGGTCGAGCTCGACGAGCCCGAGGTCGATGACGTCACCTCGCTGGCGCGGCCCTGGGTGACGATCGTCTGGAACGACCCGGTGAACCTGATGTCCTACGTCACCTTCGTCTTCCAGCAGTACTTCGGCTACTCCAAGTCCAAGGCGACCAAGCTGATGATGGAGGTCCACGTCGACGGTCGCTCGGTGGTCTCGACGGGGAGTCGCGAGGAGATGGAGCGCGACGTACAGGCCATGCACGAGTACGGCCTCTGGGCCACCATGCAGAAGGCCGACGCATGACCGGCTTCAAGTGGCACCGTCGCAGTGGGGCCAGCGTGGCGACCTTCACCGCCTTCGAGGCTGACCTGCTCCGGTCACTGGCCGGGCAGCTGATCGAGCTGCTGCGCAACGAGTCGGCCACCTCCCGGCCGCAGGGGGACGCGCTGGAGGACCTGCTCGACTTCTCCGGTCCCACCACCGAGCCCGATGATCCCGTGCTGGCGCGGTTGTTCCCGACGGCGTACCCAGATGACGAGGAGGCGGCCGGCGACTTCCGCCGCTTCACCGAGAGCAGCCTGCGCGACGGCAAGGCCGGCGCCGCTGCCGCGATCATCGACACCCTCGAGGAGGCCGGACTCCCACCTGAACCGGAGGACGGCCTGTTCATCGACGTCGAGCTCGACCCGCAGGCGGCGATGACCTGGATGCGCTCCTTCACCGACATGCGCCTGGCCATCGCCACCCGCCTCGGCGTCGAGGAGGGCGACGAGGAGTACTGGGCCTCCCTCCCTGACGACGACCCCCGAGCCCAGGTCCACGACATCTACGACTGGCTCGGCTTCCTCCAGGAGACCCTGGTCCAGTCGGTCCACTAGACGCCGTGCGGCGTCCGGGAGACGTGGAGGCGCGCGTGGGCGATGGCCTTCGGGGTCGAGTCGAAGAGGTGACCCTCGTGGGCGAGCGTCGTGTAGACGCCGAGGGCGCCGAGCACTCCGTGGTGTCCCTCGCGTACGCCGGACAGCAGGACGGTGATGCCGTGCTGCTCGAGCTGCGCGATCGTGTCGCGGAGGACGGAGGCTCCGGTGGCGTCCACGGTGGCAACCCCTGACATCCGCAAGATGACGACGCGTACGTCGCTCAGGGTGCTCAGCTCGATGAGAGCGCGGTGGGCGGCCGCGAAGAAGAGTGAACCCTCCAGCCGGTAGGCCACGATGTGCTCGTCGAGCAGGGCGTGCTCCTCGGCATCGTGGTCAGCGTGGTCCTCGTCGACGACCGGGCGCTGCTCGAGCACGGAGGACCGGGCCACCTGCCGCAGCGCGAGAGCGCCGGCCGCCACGACGCCGAGCACCACGGCCGTGATCAGGTCGAAGGCGACCGTGGCGATCGCCGTACCGATCAGGACCGCCGCGTCGCCGCGGCCGGCTCGCAGCAGAGCGCGAAGAGAGCCCACCTCGATCATCCGGATGGCGGTCGCGATCAGGATCCCGGCCAGTGCGGCCAGCGGGATCCGGCTGACCAGGGGAGTGAGCAGGAGGATCACGGTCAGGAGGAACAACGAGTGCACCACGGCGGAGAGCCGTGACCGGGCCCCGCTGCGGACGTTGACGGCTGTCCTCGCGATCGCAGCGGTGGCGGGGATGCCTCCGAAGATCGGACTGGCGAGGTTGGCCATGCCCTGCCCGAAGAGCTCGCGGTCGGGGTCGTGCCGCTCCGAGACGCTCATGGCGTCGGCCACGCTCGCGGACAGCAGGCTCTCCAGCGCAGCGAGGACTGCCACGGCCAGGGCTGGCAGCAACAGGTTCTGCAGGTGGTCCCAGGGGATGTCCGGCAGGTGCGGAGTCGGCACCCGCGAGGGGAGTACGCCGATCCGGGCGATGTCGAGGTGCAGCCCCTCCGAGACGACGGTGGCGAGCAGGACGGCGACGAGCGAGCCGGGCACTCCCGGACGCACCCGCGCGGTCAGCCACATCACGGCGATGACTCCCAGCGTCACAGCCGGTGCCCACCACTGCGGCGCCGTCCACCAGGACTGGACACCGGACCAGGCGGTGGTCAGCACCGTGTCGCCGGACCCCGTCACGCCGAGGGCCGCGGACACCTGCTGCAACGCGATGATGACCGCGATGCCGACGGTGAACCCCTCGATCACGGGCAGTGGGATGAAGCGGACGTACCCGCCGAGCCCGGCCACGGCCATCACGATCAGCATCAAGCCGGCGAGCAGGCCCACGACCAGCACGCCGCTGCGGCCGTACGTGGCCACGATCGGGATCAGCACGACGGTCATCGCGCCGGTGGGACCACTGATCTGCAGGTGGCTGCCGCCGAACAGTGCTGCCACGACTCCGGCGACGATGGCGGTGACCAGACCCGCCGCAGCACCCAGTCCCGAGGTGATCCCGAAGCCGAGTGCGAGTGGCAGGGCCACCACCCCGACGGTGAGACCGGCGACCAGGTCACGCCGTGGGGCGCGACCCATCTCCTGAAGGTCGCGACGACTCGGCGCGAGCGCTGTGGCACGCGCACGCACCCAGGCCCTCGAGGTGCTCACGCCTTTCGCGCAGGATGACGGGTGATCTCGTCGACCAGTGCCGAACCAGAGGAGTGCTTGGTGGCCAGGATCTGCCGGGCCACGAGCAGGAGGTCGCGGACCTCGGGCAGGGCGAGGGAGTAGATCACCTCGCCACCCACGCGCCGCTGGGTCACCAACCCGGCGTGGCGCAGGACGGACAGCTGCTGGGAGAGGTTGCTCGGCTCGATCTCGATGCGGGCGAGCAGGTCGTGGACGGGCCGATCCTCGTCGGCGAGAAGCTCGAGCACGCGAATCCGGGCAGGGTGCCCGAGCGAACGGAAGAACTCGGCCTTGGCCTGGTACAGCGGCACGGGCACGCTCTGGTCCCTTCTGGACTTGATGACTTGAAGAATACTTCAGGTTATCAGATCGGTGCGTTGCCGCCCTTCGGTCCCGTGCGGTGGTCGTACGGCGGCTCACCTACCCTTGAGCCCGTGCTCACCATCTCCTCTGCGGTCCGGGACGCGATCGTCGCGCACGCCAAGCGGGACCATCCCGACGAGGCGTGCGGAGTCGTCGCGGGACCAGAGGGCAGCGACCGCGCGGAGCGGTTCGTGGAGATGATCAACGCGGCCGGCTCGCCGACCTTCTACGAGTTCGACTCGATGGAGCTCTTCCGGCTCTACAAGGAGATGGACGAGCGCGACGAGGAGCCGGTGGTGATCTACCACTCGCACACGGCCACCGAGGCCTATCCGAGCCGCACCGACATCGGCCTGGCGAGCGAGCCGGGAGCGCACTACGTGCTGGTCAGCACACGTGAGCACGGGAATAGTGAGGGGCCCGTGGAGTTCAGGTCCTACAGAATCATCGACGGCGAGGTGACCGAAGAAGAGGTCACCGTCACGGAAGAGAGTTGAGACCCATGGCCATCGAGGTCCGTATCCCCACCATCCTCCGCACCTACACGGGCGGGGAGAAGGCGGTCGAGGCATCGGGGTCGACGCTCAGCGAGCTCATCGACGACCTGGAGAGCAACCACCCGGGCATCAAGGAGCGCCTGATCGAGGCCAAGGACGGGCAGAGCGACCTGCGCCGGTTCGTGAACCTCTACGTCAACGACGAGGACGTCCGCTTCACCGGTGGCCTTGGCACCGAGCTCTCCGACGGCGACCAGGTCGTCGTGCTCCCCGCAGTCGCGGGCGGCTGATGACCCGCTACGACAACCTCCTCGACTCGGTCGGCGGCACCCCGCTGGTGGGGTTGCCGAGCCTGTCGCCCTCGCCCGACGTACGCCTCTGGGCCAAGCTCGAGGACCGCAACCCGACCGGCTCCATCAAGGACCGGCCGGCGCTGAAGATGATCGAGCAGGCGGAGAAGGACGGCGTCCTCCGCCCGGGCTGCACCATCCTCGAGCCGACCAGCGGCAACACCGGCATCTCGCTGGCGATGGCCGCCAAGCTCAAGGGCTACCGCCTCGTCTGCGTGATGCCGGAGAACACCTCCGAGGAGCGCCGCCAGCTGCTGCGCATGTGGGGTGCCGAGATCGTCTCCTCGCCCGCGGCCGGCGGCTCCAACGAGGCCGTACGACGCGCCAAGCAGGTCGCCGAGGAGCACCCCGACTGGGTGATGCTCTACCAGTACGGCAACGAGGCCAACGCGCTCTCCCACGAGGAGGGCACCGGCCCGGAGATCCTCGCCGACCTCCCCGAGGTCACCCACTTCGTCGGCGGGCTGGGTACGACGGGCACCCTGATGGGCGTCAGTCGCTTCTTCCGCGCACACAAACCTGGGGTGAAGATCGTCGCCGCCGAGCCGAGGTACGGCGAGCTCGTCTACGGGCTGCGCAACCTCGACGAGGGCTTCGTCCCGGAGCTGTACGACGAGTCGCTGATCGACTCGCGCTTCTCGGTCGGCCCGCGTGACGCCGTACGCCGGGTCCGCGAGCTGCTCGAGCAGGAGGGCATCTTCGCCGGCATCTCCACCGGCGCCATCCTGCACGCCGCCCTGGGCCAGGCCGCCAAGGCGGTCAAGGCCGGCGAGCGGGCCGACATCGCCTTCGTGGTCTGCGACGGCGGCTGGAAGTACCTCTCCACCGGCGCTTACGAGGGCACGGTCGACGAGGCGGAGGACCGCCTCGAGGGTCAGCTCTGGGCATGATCCCCCTCCAGATCGCGCTGACCGCGCTGTGCCTGATCAGCGCCCTGTGGCTGGTCGTGCTGATCGTCCGCGACCGGACCCCGGACCACCTCCTGCTGAACCTGATGGCGGTGATCGAGGTCGGGCTGGTCGTGCACCTCGTGCTCGGCATCGTGCGAGTGTTCACCGAAGCAAAGGTCGATGTTGCCGAGTGGGAGTACATCGGCTACCTGATCGGCGCCGCCCTGTTCATCCCGGTCGGGGTGGTGTGGTCCTCGGGGGAGAAGACCCGCGGCGGCACCGGCGTACTGCTGGTCACCGTGCTGCTCGTCCCGTTCATGTTCGTCCGCCTCGCCGACATCTGGGCCGGCGGTGCCTGACCGCGGGTCGGCCGGCACCGGCCGTGGCTTCGGGCGGGTGCTGGTGTTCGTCTACGGCGTCTTCGCCTTCGCGGCCACCGGGCGCTCGACGTTGCAGCTGACGACCAAGGCCTCGGACGCGCCGCTGCCCTACACCCTGAGCGCCGTGGCCGCCGTGATCTACATCGTCGCCACCTTCGCGCTGGCCACCAACCGCCGGAGGCTGGCCCTGGTCACCGTCGGCATCGAGCTCGTCGGCGTACTCACCGTGGGGCTGTTGACCAGTGCCCTCGAGCCCCAGGACTTCCAGGACACCACCGTCTGGTCGGACTTCGGGGCGGGCTACGGCTTCGTCCCGCTCGTGCTCCCCTTCGTGGGTCTGTGGTGGCTGTGGCGCCAGGGTCGTCGTGAGGCAATCGTGACCGAAGAGTCGGCGTGACCTGAGTCGCTATTGATCCCGGATCGAGGGGTGCTGCGTCTAGCCTGTGGGATTGTGACTGATGCGCCGATCGGGATCTTCGACTCGGGCTTCGGCGGACTGACCGTCGCCCGTGCCGTCATGGACCAGCTGCCCCACGAGGCAGTGGTCTACCTCGGCGACACCGCACGCCAGCCCTACGGTCCCAAGCCGATCGGCGAGGTCCGGGAGTACGCCCTCGAGTGCCTCGACCACCTCGTCGACCAGGGCGTCAAGGCGCTGGTCATCGCCTGCAACTCCGCGAGTGCCGCGATGCTGCGCGACGCCAGGGAGCGCTACGACGTGCCGGTGGTCGAGGTGATCCTGCCGGCCACCCGACGTGCTGTGGCGGCCACGCGCAGCGGCCGGATCGGCGTGATCTGCACCCGGGCCACCGCGCAGTCCCTCGCCTACGAGGACGCGTTCGCCGCCGCTCCGCACATCGAGCTGACCACCCAGGTCTGTCCCCGCTTCGTCGACCTCGTCGAGCAGGGCGTGACGAGCGGACCGGAGCTGCAGGCCGTCGCGCACGAGTACCTCGACCCGCTCACCGAGGCCGGCGTCGACACCCTCATCCTCGGCTGCACCCACTACCCGCTGCTGACCGGCGTGATCTCGCTGGTGATGGGCGACGGGGTCACCCTGGTGAGCAGCGCCGAGGAGTGCGCCAAGGACGTCTACCGGATGCTCGTGCAGCACGGCATCGAGCGCGACGGCCACGACCGACCCGTGCACCGCTTCCTGACCACGGGTCAGCCCGAGGAGTTCGCCACCCACGGCCGCCGTTTCCTGGGCCCCGAGCTCGAGGCCGTCACGCAGTACGCCGGCGGCGGCTGGGTGGTCCCTGCATGAGGCTCACTGTCATCGGCAACTCCGGTTCCTACCCCGGCCCCGAGTCCTCGGCCAGCTGCTACCTGCTCGAGGAGGAGCACCTCGGCCGCACCTGGCGGATCCTCCTCGACCTCGGCAGCGGCGCGCTGGGCTCCCTGCAGCGCCACACCGACGCCCGGACGATCGACGGCGTCTTCCTCTCCCACCTGCACGCCGACCACTGCCTCGACCTGTGCGGCTACTACGTGATGCGCAAGTACCACCCCGAGGGCGCGCTGCCGAAGATCCCGGTGCACGGCCCCGCCGACACCGCCCGGCGGATGGCCAAGGCCTACGACCTCGACGAGGACCCGGGGATGAACGAGGAGTTCGACTTCGTCCCCTACGCCAACACCGCGCTCGAGTTCGGGCCGTTCACGGTGACGGCGCGCGAGGTGGTGCACCCGGTCACGGCGTACGCGCTCCGCGTGGAGGCGGGCGGCCGCACGCTCGCCTACTCCGGCGACAGCGGGGTGTGCCCCGGGCTCGACGACACGGCACGCGACGCCGACCTGTTCCTGTGCGAGGCCTCGTTCCTCGAGGGCGCGCCCAACCCGCCCGACCTGCACCTGACCGGCGCCGAGGCCGGTCGCACCGCCGCCGGTGCCGGTGCCCAGCGGCTGCTGCTCACCCACATCCCGCCGTGGCACGACCCGCAGGTCGTGCTGGGCGAGGCGGCGTCGGAGTACGACGGCAAGGTCGAGCTCGCGACTGCCGGCACGTCGTACGACGTCTAGATCTTCACAAATTCGACGCATCGCGGTCCCATAAATCGGTTGCCGCCTCGGGCATAGTGGGCCGGGTGATTACGCTCGAGAACGTCACGAAACGCTACGGCGCGTTCACCGCCGTCGACGATGTCTCCTTCACCGCGCAGCCGGGACGGGTGACCGGCTTCCTCGGGCCCAACGGGGCCGGCAAGTCGACCAGCATGCGCGTGATGGTGGGGCTGACTCCACCCAATGGTGGCCGGGCCACCATCGGCGGCCACCTCTACTCCCAGATCCCCAACCCGGCCCGGCACGTCGGCGTGCTGCTCGACGCCTCCGCCCAGCACGCCGGTCGCACCGGTCGCGAGGTGCTGCGCATCAGCGCCGACACCATGGGAGTCGGACCCAAGCGGGTCGAGGAGATGCTCGAGCTGGTCGGGCTCTCCGGCAACGAGGCCAAGCGCCGGGTGCGCAACTACTCCCTCGGCATGCGGCAGCGCCTCGGCATCGCCAACGCGTTCCTCGGCGACCCGTCGGTGCTGATCCTCGACGAGCCGGTCAACGGCCTCGACCCGGCCGGCATCCACTGGATGCGCGGACTGCTGCGCCAGTTCGCCTCGCAGGGCGGCACGGTGCTGTTGTCCTCGCACCTCCTGCACGAGGTCGAGATGATCGCCGACGACATGATCCTGATCGGGCGCGGCAAGATCGTCGCCCAGGGCACCAAGGCCGAGCTGCTCCAGACCCGCGGCACCTACGTGAAGCCGGAGGATCCCGCGGCGCTGCTCCAGGCCCTCCAGGGCGCCGGCGTCGAGGCCATCCCCTCCGGCGACGGCGGGTTCCGCTCCGAGGCCGAGCCGATCGACATCGGCCGCGCCGCCGCAGCTGCGGGCGTCGTACTCATCGAGCTGAAACCGGCGGAAGGCGCCGGCCTGGAGGAGATGTTCCTCCAGCTCACCTCCGACGACGCCCGCGAGAGCATCACCGCCCAAGGAGTCCAGGTATGAACGTCGCCACCCCGCACGGATCCGTCGCTCCCGGCACCCTCGACCTGACCGCCGACAAGCCGGTTCCCTTCGGCCGGTTGGTCAAGGTCGAGCTCCGCAAGATGCTCGACACCCGCGCCGGTCTGTGGCTGCTGATCTCGATCGTGCTGCTCACCGGCCTCGTGCTGGTCATCTTCCTGATCAACGCCGACGACAAGTCCTTCGTCAACGCCATGCAGGCCACGGCCACGCCCCAAGGGATCCTGCTGCCCGTGCTCGGCATCCTGCTGGTCACCTCGGAGTGGAGTCAACGCACGGCCATGGTGACCTTCACCCTCGAGCCGCACCGAGGCAAGGTGCTGTGGTCGAAGGTGACGGCGGCCGTCCTCCTCGGTCTGGCGGCCGTGGTGCTCGCCCTGGTCGTGGCGTCCGCGGTGACGGCAGTCGGCGGAACCTCCGACGCCTGGCACGACGCCAGCCTGCAACTGGTCCTCCAGTACGTCGTCCTCCAGCTGCTCTCGGTGCTCGGCGGCCTGGTCTTCGGCCTGCTGTTCCTCAACACGGCCGCCGCCATCGTCACCAGCTATGCGTTGCCCATCGCGTTCTCGATCATCACCTCGCTGGTGAGCTCCTTCCACAAGGTGCAGCCCTGGGTCGACCCCGGTACGGCGCAGACGCCTCTGCAGAGTGGCGAGATCCTCAGCGGCAAGGAGTGGTCGCACGTCATCGTGACCAGCCTCATCTGGGTGGTGCTCCCGTTCGCGATCGGCATGTGGAGGGTGCTGCGCGCCGAGGTGAAGTAGGCGCGGCCGTTCACCTCACCTGCCGTCGATAAGGTCGGGCCATGACTTCCCGCACCGACGGTCGCGCCGACGACGAGCTCCGCCCGGTCACGCTCACCCGCCACTGGCAGGACCACCCGGCCGGCTCCGTGCTGGTCGAGTTCGGCCGCACCCGCGTGCTGTGCGCGGCCTCGGCCTCCGAAGGGGTCCCGCGCTGGCGCAAGGGCTCGGGTCTGGGCTGGGTGACAGCGGAGTACGCCATGCTCCCGTCGGCCACCAACACCCGCTCGGACCGCGAGTCGGTCAAGGGCCGCATCGGTGGCCGCACCCACGAGATCTCGCGCCTGGTCGGCCGGTCCCTGCGCGCGGTGATCGACTACCGGGCGCTCGGGGAGAACACGATCGTGCTCGACTGCGACGTGCTCCAGGCCGACGGCGGCACCCGCACCGCGGCCATCACGGGGGCCTACGTCGCCCTGGCCGATGCCGTCGCCCACCTGAAGGGCCAGGGTGCCCTTGCCGGCGACCCGCTGACCGGCTCGGTCGCGGCGATCTCGGTCGGCATCATCGACGGCGTGCCCCGCCTCGACCTGCCCTACGAGGAGGACGTGCGCGCCCAGACCGACATGAACGTCGTGATGACGGGGGAGGGGTCGTTCGTCGAGGTGCAGGGCACCGCCGAGGGGGCGGCGTTCAACCGTGCCGAGCTGGACGCCCTGCTGGCGCTGGCCGAGAAGGGCTGCGCCGACCTGACCCGGATCCAGCGGGAGGCCCTGGCCGTTGACTGAGGTCTTCCTTGCCTCGCGCAACCCCAAGAAGATCGAGGAGATGCGCCGCATCCTCGATCGACACCTGCCCGGGATCGTCGTACTCGGGCTCGATGACGTGGCGTCCTACGACGAGCCCGTCGAGGACGAGGCCACCTTCGAGGGCAATGCGTTGCTCAAGGCGCGGGCCGGGCTGGCGGCGACCGGTCTCCCGTCGCTGGCCGACGACAGCGGGCTGTGCGTCGACGCGCTCAACGGGATGCCCGGGGTGCTCTCCGCCCGGTGGGCCGGCCGGGCCAAGGACGACCACGCCAACAACCTGCTGCTGCTCGAGCAGCTGACCGACGTACCCGACGAGCGCCGTGGCGCGCAGTTCCGCTGCGTCGTCGCGCTGTGCCACCCCGACGGCGAGGAACGGCTCGCCCCCGGCGCCATGCCCGGGCGCGTGATCCGCGAGCTGCGCGGCAGCGGCGGCTTCGGCTACGACGTGCTCTTCGTCCCAGACGACCAGGACGGCGAGTTCACCTCGGCCGAGATGACCGCCGAGGCCAAGGACCTGATCTCCCACCGCGGCCACTCGCTGCGGGCCATCGCCCCGTCGGTCGTGGAGCTTCTCGGCTCCTGAGGGAGTACGCCCGGCGAGACTCGAACTCGCACTGGCCAGGACCTAAACCTGGTGCCTCTACCAATTGGGCTACGGGCGCGCGGCCGCCAGTCTAGGGTCCGCTGGGGCGCTCAGGCGGCGCTGTCGAGGCCCAGGTCGCGACGCAGCTTGGCGACGTGGCCGGTGGCCTTGACGTTGTACTGCGCCACCGCCACCTTGCCGTCCTCGTCGACCACGATGGTGGAGCGGATCACGCCCTGGACGGTCTTGCCGTAGAGCTTCTTCTCCCCGAACGCGCCGTACGCCGTCATCACCGACCGGTCCTCGTCCGCGGCCAGCGTGATCGTGAGGGAGTCTCGCTCGCGGAACTTGGCCAGCTTGGCCGGCTTGTCCGGCGAGATGCCGATGACCTCGTAGCCGGCGCCCTGCAACGAGTCGAGAGAGTCGGTGAAGTCGCAGGCCTGGGTGGTGCAGCCGGGGGTCATCGCGGCCGGGTAGAAGTAGACGATCACCTTGCGGCCGCGGAGTCCCGACAGCGAGACCTCCTCGCCGGTGTCGGTGGGCAGCGTGAAGTCGGGGGCGGTGTCGCCGGGGGAAAGACGGGCGGGCTGGTCGCTCACAGGGGATCGCTCCTTGTCGGGCTGGGAACGCGACGACCGTACCGCGCTCCCGGATTGATAACCTCCTCACCTGAAGCGCCCGACCAGCCCCGACAGGAGCCAAGGACCGTGTCCGACCAGGTGACGACCCTCGAGAGCGAGATCGAGCAGACCCGCGAGCACCTCGGTGCCACCATCGACCAGCTGCTCTACCGGGCCAGCCCCAAGACCATCGCCCGACGCGAGATCGCCTCGATCCGCGGCTTCTTCGTCGACCCGAGCGGTTCGCCGCGCACCGAGAACATCCTCAAGGTCGCAGGCGGTGTCGCCGGCGTCGTCGCGTTCTTCGTGGTCGTGCGCAAGATCGTCGCGTGAGCAAGCGCAGCGTCGCCGAGGTCACCGAGCCGACGGGTGAGAAGACCCCGATCCAGATGCTGCACGACCGGGTGCTCGTCGCGGTGGACCTGGACCCGGGAGAGCGCCGTTCCAGCGGCGGCATCCTGATCCCGGCGACCGCGGCCATGGGCGGCCGACGACTGTCCTGGTGCCGGGTCGTGGCCGTCGGGCCGCACGTGCGCACCGTCGAGCTCGGCGACCGGGTGCTCTTCGACCCCGACGAGAAGGCCGAGGTCGAGGTCACCGGGGAGCTGTACGTCGTGCTGCGCGAACGCGACATCCACGCCGTCGCGGCTGATCGCCTCGGTGACGCCCAGACGGGGCTCTACCTCTAGCGCCGTACCTCGGAGTCGTTGCGGTGCTTGGGCCGTTCGGCGGGCACGGGCGTCACGCGGTCGACGGGTGCGCCGTCCCGCGAACCGATCAGCGGCACCGTGAACCAGAACGTGGTGCCCTCTCCCGGGGCCGACTGGAACCTGACCTCGCCGTGGTGTGCCTCGGCGATGGAGCGCACGATGTTCAGTCCGAGCCCGGTGCCCTGGATGGCGTGCTCGGTGGCGAGGGAGGACCGGAAGAACTTCTGGAACAGCCGTCCCTGCTCCTCCAGCGGGATCCCCATGCCGGTGTCGTGGACGCAGAGCTCGGCCACGTCACCGATCGTGCGGAGGGTGACGTCCACCTCGCCGCCGGCGTCGGTGAACTTGACCGCGTTGCTGACCAGGTTCAGCACGAGTCGTTCGAGATAGGCCTGGTCGCCCTCCAGCAGCACCGGCTCGGCCGGCAGGTTCACGTGCAGCGAGACCCGACCCTTGTGTGCGGAGTGTGCGACCTCGTCGGTGGCCACGCGTACGGCGCTGCGCAGGTCGACCTCGATGCGCTCGAGGGCGAGGTTGCCGTCCTCGACCCGCGCCATCGTGAGCAGGTCCTCGACCAGCGTCAGCAGCCGCTCGCCGTTGCGGTCGATTCGCTCGACGAGCTGTTGCTGGTCGACGGTGAGGTTCTCCGACATGTCCTCGGCCAACAGCTCGGTGTAGCCGACGATGCTGGTCAACGGGGTGCGCAGCTCGTGACTCACCGCCGACACGAACTCGCCCTTGGCGCGGTCGAGGTCGAGCATCCGCTGGTTGGTCTCGCGCTCCTTGTCCAGCGCGAACACCAGGGCCTGCTCGGCCGCACGCCGGTCCGTGACGTCGCGGACGACGCTGAGGAAGCTGACCGGGTTGCTGTCGACACCGCGGACCGCCGTCACGCTGACCGAGACGGTCAGCCGGCTGCCGTCCTTGCGCACATAGGTCCAGTCACGGGTGTCCTGGTCGGCGCCCTGCGCGACCGGGTGGGTCACCACGTCGTAGCCGGGCGTGAGACGAAGCTTCTGGGCCCGGGCGAGGATCTCGCGGCTCTCGTGGAAGGGCATCGGGGTGGTGCGGCCGACGATGTCCGCGGAGGAGTAGCCGAGCAGCTGTTCGGCGCCGGGGCTGAACCAGGTGATGATGCCCTCGAGGTCGGTGGCGATGAACGCCGTACCGCTGGCCGAGTCGAGCAGCTGGCCGAGCTGCACCTCGTTGTTGCGGATCTTCCGCAACGAGTCGCGCAGGTGGATCATCGCGACCGAGAACGCGACCGCGGTGATCGCGCTGATCGCGACGAAGCTCTGGGCGCTCGCGGCGATGTCGGTGACCGAGGCCTGCCCGGTGATGTCCTTGAACGGGCCGCGGCCCATCGTGGTGAGGGCAGCCAGGCCGAGCGTCACGCCGAGCAGCTCGAGGTTCGCCCACCGGCTGGTGAACCGTGCGGCCGCCCACATCAGGAGAGGCAGCAGGAGGAAGGCGACCGGTTGGGACGGGTCGGCCGCGATGCAGGCGAGGGCGCCGAGGGCGAGCAGGGCCAGGTGGGCCATCACCTCCAGCACTCGCGGCTGCGCCTTGTGGCGGGACTGGCGCAGGAAGAGCGGCAGCAGCACGGCCTGGGCACCCATGTGGGTGACGGCGATCCAGAGCATCGGTCGCCACAGCTCGTGCTCGCCGCTGAGGCCGATGGTGCCGGCCGTGACGACGCCGGCCGCCCAGGCGCCGAGGGTGATGGCGATCAACCAGCGGAAGTAGTCCGTCCACGAGCGCAGCTCTGGACGATCGACCTCGAAGCCGGTGAGCCACCAGAGCACGATGACGGCCTCGATGGTGTTCGCCACCGCAAACCCGACGGCGAACACGGGCTCGCGGCCGGCCACGAGTGAGGCGACGAGGACGATGAGGAAGACCACCGGCAGGAGCAGGCGGGTGTGGCGGCGTGGTGCCGTCACCAGCATCGCCGTGGTCAGTGCGGTGGCCGGCCACCACCTCGCGACCAGGAGCGGATCGGGCGAATGGCGCAGTGCGTAGACGGCAACCGCCAGCGACGACGCAGCAAGACCAGCCGTCATCACGCCGGTCGATCGTGAGCCGTGCACGGACAGGTCCTTGTCGTTCGCCGTCGGGTCATGACAGGCCGCCCGAGCGAGCGACTCGTCTGTGCTGACGGTAGGCCAGATACATGGACCGATGGGTAGAAATACCCTAATTCGGACTTGTGTCGTCAGGCGGGAGGAGTGCTCACAACGACGCGAGCGCGCCGTACCCCTCCTCGTCGAACTGCACGGTGAAGGTGGAGCCCTCTCCCGGGTTCGACCGGGCGCTGATCCGGGCGCCGTGCAGCTGGGCGATGCTGCGGGCGATCGAGAGTCCGAGCCCGCTGCCGCTGACGGCCTCGGTCTGCGCGTGGGTGGTGCGGTAGAAGCGGTTGAACAGCAGCGAGCGCTCCTCCTCGGGGAAGCCCACTCCGGTGTCCTGGACCTCGATCGACGCGCGCGGACCCTCGGCACGCACGCGCAGGGTGATGTGGCCGCCGTCCGGGGTGAACTTCACCGCGTTGGTGGCCAGGTTGGAGACCATCCGCTCGAGGTGCTCCTCGTCGCCGAGGACGACGACCGGCTCGATCGGGAGGTCGACGTCGAGGCGCTGGCCGCGCTCGGTCGCGTCGAGGTGCACCCTCTCGCCGGAGCGCCGGATCACTTCGCGCAGGTCGACCGGTTGCTTGATCATCTGCACGTCCAGCGACTCCAGGCTGGAGAGCGTGAGCAGGTTGTCGATCAGCTCGAGCAGCCGGTGGCTGTTGGAGTCGATGCGGCCGAGTGCCTCGTGCTGCGCATCCGAGGTCTCGCCGTACGCCCCGTCGAGGAGCAGCTCGAGGTAGCCGACGATGTTGGTGATCGGGGTCCGGAGCTCATGGCTGACGCTGGAGACGAACGCGTCCTTCGTGCGGTCGATCTCGGTGAGGTGGGCCACGGCGCGACGCTCGGTCTGCAGGGCTCCCTCGAGGGCGCTCTGTGCGCGCACCCGCTCGGTGATGTCCTCGGCGGTGCTGAGGTAGCCGACAGCCGTGCCGCCCTTGTCGGTCATCTTCGCCAGCACCATCGACATCGTGCGGACCTGGCCGTCCTTGCGGATGTAGCGCCAGTCCCGCGGCCCGATCTCCGGCTGCGCGCTGTGCAGGGCGACGTCGCGCAGGGTCGCGGGTACGCCGAGATCGGCGGCCTGTTTCGCGATCTCCTCCTCGGAGTGGAACATGTCGGCCCGTCTGCCGAGCAGCTCCTCCTCGGTCCAGCCCAGGAGCGCCTCGGCTCCGGGGTTGAACAGGGTGATCAGGCCGTGCTCGTCGGTCTCGATGATGGCCATGCCGGTCGCCCCGGACACGATGCGGCTCAACCGCTCGCGCTCGCTGACGACCTCGGCCGCGCTCTGACGCGAACGGGCCACCACTGTCGCGAACGGGAGGCAGACCAGTGCACAACCCAGCAGGAAGGCGATCTGGGGTCCGCTCTGGAGCTCGGGGGAGCGTTGCTGGAGCACGTCGAGATCCCGGAACGGTCCCCGGTCGAGCTGGATGAGGGTGCTCGCGAGGGTGGCCACCACGACCAGCTGCCAGAGCGCCTCGCGCATCGGTGCTCGCAGGGCGCCCCAGGCGATCAGCGGCAGCACGAAGAAGACCATGCCGGGGGCGTTGACCGAGATGAACGCTCCGAGCGTGACGACGACCGTGAAGGCCCAGCGGAGCCAGGTCTCGGCCCGGCCGCTCTCGCCCGGGTGGCGGAACTCCTCCATGAACAGCGACAGCACGATCAGCTGGGAGGCCAGGTGGGAGCCGAACGCCATCGCCAGCACCTCCCACGGCACGCCGAACCCGGCGATCCCGGCCGTGAGGGCGAACAACACGCCGCCGGTCGCCGCGCCCACCAGTGCAGCGAGCGTGAACCGCGCGAGGTCGAGGTCGTCGTTGAGGCGACGGCCGTAGCCCCACCGGACGGTCAGCACCTGGACGGTGACGAGACCCTCGACGACGATCGCGACGGCGTACCCGCCAGAGACGCCGAGGGAGTACCCGCCCAGGACGAAGGTGGCGAGGGCGAGCACCAGGAAGGCGCCGGCGAGATAGGGCGCCGCCCGCCGTCCGGCGTACACCAGGACGCCGGAGACCAGACCGACCGGCCACATGCCGCCGATGTGCGTGCCGGCCGGGGCGGAGAGCACGGCTCCCAGCCCGAGAGCTGCCGTGAGCAGCATCAAGCCCGCGACGCGTGCACGCGGCGTGGTCGCCACCGGTTCTCCTGTCACAGGGAAGGGGGTGATGCGGCTCTCACTAGACCAGTTTTGGCCCACGGATGCAGGCATTGTCGAAGATTCGTCGCCGGGTGTCGCGCGGCCTGTGAACGGCCTTCACCGGGCAAGCAGAACGGCCGGGCGCCCGAGGCGTCCGGCCGTTGCTGGAGTGCTGTGCGGTGTGGTCAGACCTCGTCGCGCCGCGCGCGCTCCGACTCCACGTCCACATCGGGGTCGATGCGGTCGGCCTCACGCAGGTGGTCCTCCTGCTGGGCGCGCGTCATGTCGTACGACGTGCGCTCAGCCTCGGCGTGGGCCTCGAGCTTGTCGGCCTGGGCACGCACCCGGTCGGCCTCCGCCTGCGCCTCGCGCGCCCGCGCCTCCTGGACTGCCGTGGTCGCCCCCGTCGCGGCGGCGTCCGAGCGCAGCTCACTGGCCCGCTCGCGCGCAACCTGGTCCTTCTTCCGCTTCAGCGCTGCACTGATCAGCACGGCCGCGATGAGCACGACCAGGATGATCACGATGATGACAACCCACTTCATGGTTTCTCCCTGATTGCGGCGCCTGCACTGCACAGGCGCCTGGTCCCTCCTGGAACCTTTACCCGGGCTGATCCGCGGACAAACGGGACGGTCTCGCCGGAAGCTGTCCTAGGCTTCTCGGGAGGTGCTCGCATGAACGACTTCCTGGACGCTCTCGGACTCGCGTTCAACTCCCACGACCCCCAACAGCTGGCCGCTCTGTTCGCCGAGGACTACCGCAGCGTCCAGCCGGCCCACCCGGGCCGCGAGTTCGTCGGCCGACCCCAAGTCCTCGAGAACTGGACCGCGGTGTTCGACGGCGTCCCCGACTTCGCCGCCACCCTCGTCGGCGGCGCCCAGGACGGCGACGCCGTCTGGAGCGAGTGGTCGTGGTCGGGCACCCACGCCGACGGCACCGGCTTCGCGATGAGCGGCGTGATCGTCGCCGTACTGCGCAGCGGGCTCATCGCCGAGGGCCGCCTGTTCATGGAACCTGTCGACCAGAAGGAGACGAGCATCGACGAAGCCGTCAAGGAGCTGTACCAGCCGTAGGGCTGGCGTGGCTTCCGGTCGCCTGGCAGGTCCCGTGGTTGTGCGGGGAGCGTCAGCGAGCGTCTCGAGACCACGGGGTCTGCTCTGTGGCCACGGCCGTGGCGGAGGCGGAGGTGGGCGAGTGTCTGCGCGTGCGTTTCCTGGTGGTGCTTCCGGGCCCGCTCGGTTTGGTCGGGGCTCCGGGTTGACGGGGTACGTGGTCGATCTCCGCTGTGGTTGCGGTGGCGTCCCGGCGCCTTCGGTCGGCGTGCGGTCGCTCGGCTCGAGATCCTGGGGTTGCGGCCGTGGTTCGGGGAGGTTTTCGTCTCACGGCATGGGTGTGGCCCCGGCTGGGGCTGGCCGGGGTGGCGGATCAGTTGGTTCGTCGCGGTGGTCGCCGGGAGATGGACGGGACTTCGTACTGGTGTCCGGTGGGTGCGGTCCAGATGTAGGTGCCGTCGTCTCGACGTTTGTAGTCCCAGGAGGTGAAGGTCTTCATCCGGTGATGCGTCCTACAGAGAGGCGCGAGATTGAGCGGGTTGGTTTGGCCGGGGGGTCCGCCGTCGGCGATGGGGATGTAGGTGGTGATGTGGTCGAGGTCGCAGGACCGGGAGTCGCGGATGCAGCCGGGGAAGACGCAGTAGGCGTCGCGCAGCATGCAGAGCTCCCGCATCGCACTGGGTGGGTCGTGCTGGTCGACCGCGGTGGAGGCGGTGGTGTCGTTGAGGTGGAGGACGGGTCGGACGATGACCTTTCCGCCGACGGCTGCATACCGGGTGAGCCAGTCGGTGAGGAGCTGGTCGGTGGCCGCACCGAGCTTCTCGATCGACACTGCACCGGGCTGGTCGGGATCGAGGTGCACGTAGAGGTTCACCGCGCCGAGAACGCTGCCCGGGCTGGGTGCGGCGCCTTCGCGGCCGGACATCAGGTCGAGGGCGTACTGGGGGTCGGCCAGGATCCCGACCGCCCGGGCTCGGCGAACGTCTAGTTGGTCGGTGTCGCCGAGGCTCCTGAGTTCGCCGGCGATCCGGCCGACGGTCTGGTCGAGCAACAAGGCGTCGGGGGTGTCCAGGGTCATCACCACGTCGGTGGTGGCCGGGTTGCCGCGGTGGCGTAGCCACACTCCGCGTCGGGCGAGCTCCTCCTCCTCGTCGGCCACAGCGCGGTCGGGGTCGAAGTACAGCCGTGCCTCCTGGACGAGGCGGGCGGCGTCGACCAGTCCGATCTTCGAGGGGGTGGCGGAGATGAGCCGGTCGGCGAACGCCACTGCTTCTGGTGAGAGGTCGTGGGTCTCCCGGGAGATGGCCCGGGCTCGCCACACCGGGATCTGACCGTCGAGCACGAGCTCCCAGAGCCGGGGAAGGCGATAGACGAGCTCCAGGGCATCGGCCATCCGCTGCTTGGCCGCCTCCAGGGAGATGCCGAGGGCGGCCGCGAAGGACGCCGGCGCGAACTCATCGACCAGCGGCGCACCCGGACCAGCCAGCGGCGCGCGAGATGCGGTGGCGAAGATGCCGTGGTCGTCTTCCCAGCCCGCCGGGGACTCATCACGACAGGGGTACAGAAGTGCCCAGTGGATCGCCATGTAGAGCTGTTCGACTTCACATTGGTGGGCCAGCGCGCGGGCTGCCTGGACACGGTCGATCACCTCGGCTGCGGTGAGAGTGGTGGTGGTGTCCATGGAGAAACTCTAGACGGCGGCACCGACAGTTTCGCCCAGAGATTCGAAGGTGTGGAGAACTCTTCTGACCCCCACCGAATGCCAAGCAAACCGTGACGGACGCACTGCCAGAACCCCGACCGCCGCAACCACAGGATCTGGACCCCCGCGGCCGGAAGGCGGACAGAGGCATCCGGGACGCCACCGCTACCCCACGCCGACGGAAACCACGACTCTCGTTGACCCAGACCGGCCGACCAGCCCGAGTGGTCTCGACTATCCGCTCGCTTCGCTCGCTGCTCGACCACCTTGCACGCTGGGGGGGGCGCACAGTGAGGGGTGGTTTCGAGACGCTCGCTGGCGCTCGCTCCTCAACCACCGAATGCCAAGCAAACCGTGACGGACCCACTGCCAGAACCCAGCGACCCCAACCACAGGATCTGGACCCCCGCGGCCGGAACCCGAACAAAGGCATCGGGACGCCACCGCAACCCCACGCCCACGGGAACCACGACTCTCGTCAACACGACCGACCGACCAACCCGAGTGGTCTCGACTGTCCGCTCGCTTCGCTCGCTGCTCGACCACCTTGTCCGTCGCGGCCGATGCGGGAGTGGGTGGTTTCGAGACGCTCGCTGGCGCTCGCTACTCGACCACCGAATGCCAAGCAAACCGTGACGGACCCACTTCCCGAACCCAGCGACCGCAACCACAGGATCTGAACCCCCGCCGCCGGAACGCGAACAGAGGCGTCGGGACGCCACCGCAACCCCCGCCCACGGAAACCACGACTCTCGCTGACCCTGAGCGACCGACCAGCCCGAGCGGTCTCAACTACCCGCTCGCGTCGCCCTCGACGAGCTCGGCCAGGCGGTCGAGCGACTCCTGCCAGCCGGCCTCGTTGTCCTCGGGGCGGACGGCCGCCGGCAGTCCCTCGTGTACGGCGGTGAGGTCGGTGCCTCCATGGGCGTCGGTGAGCGTGATGGTGATCGTCATGGGGCCGGCGAGGTCGGGGTCGTCGGTCTCGAACTCGTCGATCTCGACGACCCGCTCGTCGGCGACCAGCTCGGCGAACCGGCCTCGGTAGGTGTCGGTGTGGGCACTGCTCTTGCCGGCCCGATCAGGGGCGTCGTAGGTCAGCGAGATGCGGAACGACTCCCCGTCGAACTCGTGCACCTCGCTGGTCATGCTGCGCGGCACCTTCCACCGAGCGATGTCCGCGGGGTCGATGAGGGCGGCGTACACCCGCGAGCGCGGTGCCTTGAAGTGCCGGTGGGCCTTCGTCGTCGACATCAACCCATGATGCCCCTAGTGCAGCTGCGGCCGGCGCAGGGTGACGCCGGGTTGTGGGGAGCCGGCCGAGTGCGACCGCCGCTCCTGCAGGAGTACGACGGCACCGGCGATGATCGCGACCACCTCGGCACCGGCGGCCGTCCAGACGGCCCAACCGGTCCACTGCTCGTGGAGACCGAACAGCCCCCAGCTCGCGGAGATGATGAACGCCCCGAGCGTCGAGAGTCCGAAGCCGACGGCGAGCAGCGGCGGCAGCCAGTGTCGCCAGACGACGAGCAGGACGGCGATCACGACGCCGCCGATCGCATTGGTCATGAACGCAGGTCCGATCTTGTCCAGGTCACGGAACCCGTCGAACCACAGCTTCAGGTGCACGTACGCCGAGACCAGCACGGCGAGTGCGGTGAGGAGGCGCATCCTCATGGCTTCTCCCTTTCGTGGATGGGTCTCGCGGGAGCAAGGCCTCATCAGGGGAAACGGGGGGAGGGCCCGCGCGGTTCACCTCGCGGGAGGTTCCTGCGTTCGCCGCTCCGCGACTCGTGCCTGTACGACGGCCCGGATGCGCGTGGTCAGGAAGGTCGCCGTGGTCGCGACGAACACCACGTTGAACACCATCTGGATGAGCACGAGTCCGCGAGCGATCTGTCCGGTCGCGTGCACGTCGCCGGTGCCGATCGTGGTCAGGTTGTTCATCACGAAGTACAGCGAGTCCACGCGGGTGTGCAACCCGGCGACCTGGCCGGGATCACGGCGCTCCAGCACGTAGAAGGCGTAGGCGAAGACGACGACCACCAGGAGGATCCCGATGATCAGGCCGTCGATCTTCCGGGTGGTGTCGTTGAGCTGCAGGCGAAGCTGGCGCACCATCAGCACGGCCAGGCCGACCAGGACGAGGACCGCGAGCACGACCCGTGCCACCGCGTCGCGCATGGCGTGGCCGGACACCGGTACCACGAAGTAGAGGGTCACGATGAGGATGAGGACGCCCGACAGCCTCAGCCAGCGCACCCAGCCCATGCCTGCCTCCGTCCGGTAGACCGCTCAAGGGTGCCCGCATCCGCGGGAGGTCGGGTTCACCCGGAGCGGGTGATCGCCGACGGGCGGGGAGCCGAGACTCTGGACCATGCGCGTCGCTGACCTCCGGGCAGCGTTCGGACGGACGGTCGGACGCGCCCGTGCACTGGCCTACCGGATCCTCGACACCGTCCCGCCCGTCCGACGGACCGTCGACGAGCTGGTCAGGGTGGAGATCGTCGACCGCGCCATGGTCATCGGCGCCCAGGCCCTGCTCGCGCTGCTGCCGCTGCTGATCGTGCTGGCCTCCTTCCTGCCACACGAGGCCATCGCCCTCGCGGTCGATCGGTTCGAGGACGTCCTCGGCATCACCGGTGGGGGTCACGCCGCGGTCCAGGAGGGCGTGTCCAGCGTCGAGGGCTCAGGAGGCACCGGCATCGACGCCGAAGCGGTGCGCAGGACGACCGGCATCATCGGCATCCTGATCACGTTGTTCTCGGCCACCAGCTTCTCGCGGGCGATCCAGCGGATGTACGAGCGCGTGTGGCAGCTCGAGCACCGGGGTGGCGTCGTGGGCCGTCGTCGTTGCCTCTCGTGGCTGTTCGGCTGGCTGATCGCCTCCCAGCTGATCGCGGGAGTCACCTGGGTGGAGAAGGCGCTCGACATCCCCGTCCTCGAGCCGCTGTGGTTCCTGCTGGCAGCGGCGCTCAACAGTGTGATCTGGTGGTGGTCGATGCGGGTGCTGCTGTTCAGCCGGGTGCCGTGGCGCGAGCTCGCGTTCCCCGCTGCTGTCACGGGCACGGCGCTGACCATCTACACCGGCGGATCCAGCATCGTGATGCCGACGTACGTCGCCCAGAGCGCCCGGCAGTTCGGGACGCTCGGCCTGGTCCTGGCCGTGGCGACCTGGCTGGTGGGCTTCGCCGGCGTCATGGTGGTCACCGCGACGGTGGGCCGGGTCGTCGCCGAGGACCAGATGATCCGCGCGTTCGCGACTAGGTGGGTACGTCGGTTGCGGCCGGCTCCGGCGACCTCGCCAGCAGCTCCACGACCAGAAGCACGACCGCCGCGACCACCAGCAGCGTGATCGTGTAGCCGCCGGTGGGATGGGCCGCCATCACGTAGAGGACCACGACCAGGCCGAGCACGACACCGCGGATCGCACCCCGGTAGCGACCGAGCATGAGGCCGAAGGGGCCGGTGTTCAGGCCGGCGCGGTCGGAGCCGTGCCGGACGACGTCGAGTGCGCGCGACGTGCCGCGTCGTACGGACACGGGGGCCGGCTCGGGGCCGCTCACCCAGGCCACGAACGCGACCGCGAGGAACAGCACGAGCAGTGCGCGGAGGTTGAGCCGGATGAACCAGACCAACTGGTCGAAGATCGCAGCGGCGGCATCCGAGGGCAGCCGGTCGGTGGGGATGGCATCGAGATAGACGATGCGGGACAGGTTGAGTGCTGCCCCCAGGACGAGCATCGAAGCGGCCACCGCCAGCGCCCCTACCATCAGCGTACGGCGGTGCCGGCGCGACAGCGCGACCGCCGCGGCAAGGAAGAGCAGGGCCAGGATCGGCAGCGTCGTCGAGGACGCGCTGAGCAGCCGGAACCCGGTCTGCGCCCTGGCCAGGTCGGCGGACTCGAAGAGCGTGAACGTCGCGGTGATCGTCGGCAGCCGCTCGGCCAACGTGAACCCACGGTCGACCAGACGTGCCTTGACGGTGTTGATCAGCACGGCCAGGTTGAGCTGCACCGCGTTGCCCTTCACCTCGACGGCGTCGCCGGTCTTCCCGGTCAGCACGGCGACCATCTGCGTGTGCGCCTCGCGGTTGGCCTGTTCCCAGGCCGCGGCGAACTCCTCGGACCGGACCAGCTTGGTGACCTGGGTGTGCACGAAGTTGTCGATGCCGTTGTCCAGGGCCGGGAGCAGCGCCCCGAGGCTCTCGGCGGCTCGCGGTGGCAGGCCGCGTTGGGCGAGGGCGTCCACCGCCTCCTGCGTGATCTCGTGCACGTTGAGCCGGCTCGTGATGGCGTCGCTGATCCGCGTGATGACGACGTCCTGGACGGCGGGGTCGTCGGCCAGGGGGGCGACGGTCTGCACGTAGCGGTCGGTGTCCGACATCGCGTCGTGCGCCCAGGTCGCGACGACGGCCAGCGGTGCCAGTACGGCGGCCAGGAGCACGCACACGCCGACGATGATCTTGCGCCACCACTGGGACCGCGGTTCGGCCGACTTCGCGGCGGCGTCCGGCGGATCCTCGTGGTCGAGGGCGGCCGCCAGACGGTCGACCTCGGCCCGAAGCCGCTCGACCTCGGTCTGCGCCGACCGATCGCCGTCGGGATCACTGGTGGAGGTCATGACACGGGGTGCACGGAGTGGATGTGCTCGGTGCGCAGTCGCAGGGCGCCGACGATGACGATGAACCCGTAGCCGAGCAGCCACACGCACGTGACGATGACGAGGAAGCCCAGGGACACCTTCGGGTTGGCGACCAGGAAGATGCCGGCGCCGATGCTGACGACTCCCTTCACGATGTCCCAGATGCGCGAGCCGGGCGTACTCGGCAGGAAGGCACCCACGAGGTCGCCGAGGCCGACGACGATCCAGAAGATGCCGATCAGGATGCCGATCACCTTGAGGGTCTGGATCGGGTCGGTCAGGCACAGCACCCCGATGACGACGGCCAGGACTCCGGTCAGGCCGACGACCCACCGACGGTTCCGGTCGTACGACGCCGAGCCCAGCGCCAGGAACATCTGGACGCTGCCCATCAGGATCAGCTGGATCGCCAGCAGGATGGCGAGCACCTTGAGCGTCTCGCCGGGCCAGGCGGCCAATACCGCGCCGATGGCGAACGTGAGCACGCCGTAGGCCAGCACCAGGCCCCAGTGCTCGGCGAGCGTGGTCGTCCTGGTCTCCGTGACGAACTCCAGGCCCGGGTCGTCATGGCCGCGACTTCCGGTGTGCTCGCTCATGCCGTTCTCCTGACGTGCTCGATCGACCCGCAGGACGGATGCGCCTTCATGGTGGCGCCGGGCTCGTCGGTGCTACCTCGCCCGAATCGGGTGGCTCCGCCTGGGGCGCGGCCTCAGAGGAGGTGCAGGTTGCGCGCGACGGCGAGCGCCTCGCTGCGACGGGTGACTGCGAGCTTGCCGTAGAGGCTCGAGACGTGCGTCTTCACGGTGTTCTCCGAGACGAAGAGCTCGGCCGCGATGTCGGCGTACGTCGCCCCGCGGGCCAGCTCGTTGAGCACCTCCCGCTCGCGGGCGCTCAAGGACGGGCGCACGGTCGGGTCGGTCGCCTGCGTGCGCTCACGCGGGGTCGCGGTCATCGGAGCGAAGATCGAGGCGATGTCGGGCCGACCCTTCGCGGCGGCGGCGATCTCGTGGATCCACGACGTCGGTGTCTCCTTCTCGAGCCGCTCGAGCAGGGTCTCCATCGGCGTGCCCTGCCGGCTCCACCCCAGGAACGGCACCGCGTTGCGGCGTACCTCGGTCAGCGTGGCGGCATCCCGGAGTCGTGTGATCGCGTCGTCGTGGTGACCGAGCACGTCGAGCAGCTGCGCCTCGCAGGTCAGTGCCAGCGCTCGGCTGGCCGGCTGCGAGTAGGTGACATCCTCCTGCGCCGCGGCGAACGCCTGGACCGCGCCCTTCCGGTCGCTCTCCAGCTCGAGCCGGAGCCCGGTCAGCAGCTGTGCCTCACCACGGGCGCCCAGCGAGACGAGCTCCTCGGCCCAGGACCGCAACGCCTGCGGGTCACCCGCCAGGCTGGCCAGGAACCCGCGCTCGAGCACCAGTACGACGCGCAGGTGCTCCGGCATCGGGAACCAGGTGGGGGGCACCTCGAGGATCTGCTCGGCGGCCGAGACCGATCCCGCCATCAGGGCCAGCCGGGCGTCGCGCAGCCGGGCCCAGAACCGGCCGACCGGATCACCGATGTGGAGCGGCATGGCCGCCTCCGCAGCTGCGTCGGGCACGACCTGCCCGGCCGGCCACGGGACGTCGCACAGCATCGCGAGCTGGCGCGCCAGCTCGACCCGCGCGCCGACGTAGACGGTGCGGCCGATCGGCAGCTGCTGCAGCACGTCGTTGGCGATCTCGATGCAGGCACTCTCCCGTCCCTGCATGTACAGCGTGAGGGCGAGGTGGGACAGGCTGGCCGCCGTCAACGCGGTCAGCCCGCGAGCACGGCTCAGGGAGACTGCCGTGGTCAGGTTGACCTCAGCCTCGGTGAGGTCACCGAGCCAGGCCTGGGCCATGCCGAGCTCGGCGACCAGGAGCGGCAGCAACGGCTCCGGTTCGCTGGTGCGCATGTGCGCCAGGACCACCTTGCGGGCATGGCCGATGGCGGCCACCACGGGCTCGGCACCCATCCGGGCGCGGAGCAGCCGGGCACAGGCGATGCGGGGGCACAGTGCGTCGCGATGCTCGGCCTCCTTGGAGTCGGCCACCACCCGGTCCAGCCAGTGGCCGGCGCCGCTGGCGTCGTTGCCGAGCCACCGTTCGAGTCCGAGCACGAACCACGTGTCGGGGGCCGACTCGACGATGTCGGGGTGCGCCCGGGTGAAGGCGGCGATCGTGGAGCCGTGGCCCCGCGTCAGGATGGTGATGCCCTCCTCGGCCAGTACCCGGGCGGCTTCCTCGGGCTCGTTGGCCGAGACGAGGCGACCGAAGGCGCGTTCGGTCTCACCCCTGGCCAGGTCGAGGCGGACCGCGCGCAGGATGGTGGCCTGCGCCTGGGCGACGTCGACGCCCCCGGCGACCAGCCGTCGCCGTACTGCCTCGATCAGGAGTGGGTGGATGCGGTAGCGCGAGGAGTCCGGGGTCGACGGGTCGGCGGGTAGCTGCGTGACCAGCAGCCCGGTCGCCTCGAGGTTGGCCAGGACCTCGCCGGCCCGCGGGTCGTGGGAGAGGTGTGCCGCCTGGTCGGTGGTGACCACCTCCTCGTTCGCCACGCACAGCAGGAGGTGGCGCTCGCGCGGCTGGAGGGCGGCGAACACCTCACTCGCGAGTCGATCGGCGATGCTCGCGTCGCCCCTGACGTAGCGACGCGCGGTCGTCACCGCATCCGGGGTGGCTGCGATGGCCCGCGACGCGAGCACGACGGCCGCGACCCAGCCGTTGGAGTGGTCGACGACCGACCGGATGACCTCCGGATGGTCGGTGCGGGCGTGCTCAACCACGAGCGGGATGCACTCCTCGTCGCCCATCCGGAGGATGTCCCCGCGCAGGATCGAGAAGTCACCCATCAGCTCGGGCACGAGCCGGGTGAGCGGGAGGTCCCAGCGCGACAGCAGGATGAGTCGCAGGCTCTCCGGGGTGTTGACCAGCCGGTTGTCCAGCAACCGCTGGGTGGCGGTCGGCAGCTGGTGGGCATCGTCGACCACCAGCAGGCGCGCCTCGGACGGGTCACCCTCGGCCAGGTCGGTGAGCAGCTGCTCCATGCGTGCGGGAGACCAGGTCACGTCGGCGTGGATCCACGTCGTCTGTGCTGCCCGGCCGGTCGTCCGCAGCCAGCCCGCCACTCCGAGCGTCTTGCCGGCTCCGACCGGCGCGACCACGAGCGTCACCCCGCTCGCCGTCACGTCCTCGAGCCGGCTCCACAGGCGCGCACGAGGGACGTAGACGCGCGGGAGCCGAGGGACCGCCGACTCCGTCTCCTCGGCGCGTTGCTCGGGAAGACGGGCTGCCTTCTTGGAGCGTGGCGGCGACGACACGGACTTCTTGCGCACCGCAGGCTTTTCCGGCATGGCCGCTCTCCCGTCGTGGACCGAAAACGGCAACCTGCGAGGACCCCTCCAGCTCCGCGGCCGCCCGAGTCGGTCATGGATCGATCTGCACCGCAGGGGAGGGGCATCCGGCCCCCCTCCTACTGTCGACCGTAGGGACGTCGCTGACCGGCCGCGTCACCCTCAGGGGGTGAGCGGAGCCTGGTCCGCCGGTTCTCCGGGCTCAGTCGTTGGCGAGGATGGAGCAGAGCGCCCAGATCACGAAGATGTCGAAGGCGAGGATGGTGATCGACCAGAAGGGGTAGTACGGCATGAACGCGAAGCTGCTCAGCGCGCTGAGGAACGCGATCGCGATGCCGACGGCGTTCGCCCAGGTCTGCTGCGCGAGGATGCCGATGCCCGTGGCGATGGCGACCACGCCCAGGATCAGGTGGATCCAGCCCCACGTGGTCAGGTCGAACTGGTAGGCGTACTTGATGCCGCGCACGTAGACCTCGTCGTCGGCGATCGCGGCGATGCCCTGCAGGGCCTGGAAGGCCCCCAGCGTGGCCAGCATGACGCCGGCGAAGGCGGCGCCACCGAGCGCCCACGCGCCCTTGGTGGAGTTCTCGTAGTCCCGGTGTGACGATGTTGTGCTCATCTGGTCCTCCTACGTCGGGCGTACGACGGTTCCCGGGGGATCGGGTTGTTGCCAGAAGATAGGAGTCGGGCCACACGGGCGGGATCACCCGGAATGGGCCAATGTCAGCGCTTGCGGACCGGGGGAGTCTTGGCGCGCTTGATCGCCGATGCGAGCACTTCGGGAGCGTCCTGGCTGAGCTCGGCGTGGATGAGCACCGAGTCACGCCGGTCGAGGAACGGGCGGACGGCGTCGAGATCCACGTCGCTGGCGAGCACGATGAGTGCCGACGTACCCGGCGCGAGCGCGGCCTTGACCTCCTCGAGCAGGGAGCGGTCGACCCCGGTCCCGCGGAGCCGGTGCGCGACCGCGCCGATCGCAGCACCGGCCGCGGCGCCGGCCACCGGGGCCAGCACCACCATGCCGATGAGCCCGCCGAGCAGGGTGCCCTTGCCTGCTGCTGCCGTCGTCGCGTGCCGCAGCTGGCCGATCCGCGGCTGGGACTCCTCCTTCAGCCAGGTGACCGTGATGGCGTCGTGCACCCGCAACGCCCCTTGTTGCTCGAGGTCCTTCAGGCGCACCCCGCCCGCGTCTGCCCCCATGGGGGTGTCGTAGCGCCACACGGTCAGGCTGGGCATGGTGGTCCGTTCTCGGAGGTCTGGCGCGCGACGCCGCCGACTCAGTCGGCGAACACGTCCCGGAGCGCTGCTTCCTGCTCGGTGCTGAGGTTGGTGAACAGAAGCTCGGCGGGTCGCAGGCCGGAGAAGGCGGCATGGACCTTGTCGATCACCGTGTCGGAGGAGAGCACGAACAGGGCCGAGGTTCCCGGCGTGACCTGGTCCCGGACCTTGTTGATGAAGCTGTCGTCGATCCCGACGTCGTTGAGCGAGCCGGCCATGGCTCCGGTCGCAGCCCCGATGGCTGCCCCCAGGAGCGGCATGAAGAAGATCATCCCGAACAGCAACCCCCAGAAGGAGCCGCCCAGCGCTCCTGCCCCCGTGGTGCTGGGCGCGAGCTGGCGCGTCCTCGGCTTCTTCTTGCCCCGCTCCCAGGTCACCGTGGCCGCGTCATGGAGCACCAGGAGGTCCTGCCGCGCCAGCTCCTGCAACGTGCGCGACGCCTCGTCCGCCCCTTCGGGGCTGTCGAACCTCCAGACTGTCAGTGTCGCCATGGCGCCAGACTCGATGCCCCGCGAGTCGCCGGCCTCACCCGAATCCCGTGAATGCGCAGAGGGCGCGACACAACCGATGGATCGGCGGCCGGGCTCGCCCGAATCCGGTGAGGCGTCGGGCGGAGCGCTCGGCCTACGTTCTGGTCCTCCACCAGGTAGAGAGGAGTGACCGTGAGTTCCGTCGTCCGTCACTTCCACGGCAACGAAACGGTGCGGCCGTGATGCCCATGACCAGGATGCTCATCCGGGTGGACGGCGAGCTCACCGACGAGCTGGTGAGCGCCTTCCCGCACCTCACGACCAGGACACATCGCGCCCAGACCACGCTGGTGGGCGACATGACCGACCAGGAGGAGCTGCAGGGGGTCCTGAACCTCCTGAACTCGCTCGGCATCGACGTCGTGGAGATCGTGACGATCCCGGAGGACTGACCGGCCTCCACGGCCGGCAGGTCAGGTTGCCGGGGCTCGCGGTCGCCGTCGCGTCTTCTTGGGCTTGGCAATCAGGTCGCTGTTCGCCACCAGCCGCAGCACCCACCGGCTGTCCGGATCGGCGTCGACCAGGATGGCTCGCACGAGCAGGCTCAGCGGGATGGCCAGCACGGCGCCCAACGGCCCGAGCACCCAGGCCCAGAAGACCAGCGAGATGAAGGTCAGGGTCGTCGAGAGGCCCACGGCGTCACCGACCACCTGTGGCTGGATCACCGACTGGATGACGATGTTGAGAGCGCAGTAGACGGCGATCACCGCGAGCATCATCCCCGGCCCGCCTTCGAGCAGGCCCAGGATCGCCGGCGGGATCAAGCCGATCACGAAGCCGATGTTCGGGATGTAGTTGGTCAGGAAGGCCAACAGTCCCCAGACCCCGGGCGCGGGTACGCCGATGAGGGCGAGGGCAAGGGTGTCGAGCACGGCGACGATCAACCCGAACACCGTCGAGACGATCAGGTAGCTGCGGGTGGCGTGAGCGAAGGTCTCCATCGCGCCGATCAGCGCGGGACGAGCCTCGCGGGCCGCCGTGAGATGACGGGGGAACTGGCTGCCGTCGATCGTCATGAACAGGATCAGCGTGAGGATGAACACCAGGTTCCCCACGAGGTCCAGCGCGCCGTTGAGGATCCCGGTGATGATGCTGGTGAGCTTGCTCCAGTCGAAGGAGCTCGCGATGTCCTGCAGCTCCCTGGAGCTGACCCCCAGCTTGTCCAGCGCGTCGGTCAGGTTCTTGATCTGGGCGTTGAACTCGTCCTCGTACTGGGGCAGCAGATGGGCGAACCGCGCGGTCGCGACGATCATGCAGATCGCCAGGACCACGACCATCAGGTAGACGAAGAGCAGGCACAGCAGCGATGCCAGCCAGCTGGGCATGTGCCGGTCCATCCACCGACGCATCGGGTACGACGCGATGGTCAGCACCAGTGCGAGGAAGGCCGGTCCCACCAGCCCGCTCGCGCCCCTGAGCCCCGCGATGATCACAGTCGCAGCCGCGAAGCTCAACAGCACGATGAAGGCACGGGGCAGTACCCGGGCGGCCTCCGGGGCCGCGGGCGGGACTTCAGCGGGAGAAGAGGACACGTGACTCCTTGCTCCGGTTGCCTCGGGCGCGTGACCGGCCCCGCTCATGGTCGCGTCCGGCCTCGTCTCCGGGGCTCACCCGTCTCGGGTGACGCTGCAGCGCCGCGCGCCTCCTAGCGTGCAGGGGTGTCGGAGGGTGCAGCGTGGCTTGCCGGGCTGCTTGCTGCAGCCCTGGTTCTGGCGAACATCGTCATCTGTGTGCTGGCCCTCGGGGTGCTGCCCGGCAACCGGAAGCCCTCGACCGCGATGGCCTGGTTGATCCTGATCCTGGCCGTGCCGTACCTCGGCATCGTCGCCTTCCTGCTGTTCGGCAGCACCAGCGTCGGACGCAAGCGCCGCGCCTGGCAGAGCGAGGTGAACGCACGCGTGCTCGAGGCGGTATCGGGTCAGCAGGAGGACCCCCCGCGGTCGGACGGGGTCCGCCACAACGTCGACGACCTGACCCGGCTCAACCAGCGGCTCGGTGCGCTGCCGATGGCCGCAGGCAACAGCGTCGAGCTCTTCCCCGACTACGACGGATCGATCGCGGCCATGTGTGCCGAGATCGAGGGCGCCCAGCGCTTCGTGCACGTGCAGTTCTACATCTCCTCGTGGGACGACCGGACCTCGGACTTCTTCGAGGCGATGGCGGCTGCCGCAGAGCGTGGGGTCGACGTCCGGTTCCTGTTCGACCACCTCGGCTCGCGCGGCATCCCGGGCTACAAGCAGTTCAAGGAACGGCTCGACGCGACCAAGGTCCGGTGGGCACCGATGCTGCCGATCGCTCCGCTCAAGGGTGAGGTACGACGACCCGACCTGCGCAACCACCGCAAGATCCTCGTGGTCGACGGACGGGTCGGGTTCATGGGCTCGCAGAACCTGATCGAGCCGGGCTACGACAAGCCGAAGAACCACAAGGCCGGTCGCGAGTGGGTCGAGCTGATGACGCGGGTCACCGGTCCCGTCGTACGCCAGCTCAACGTGGTGTTCGCGACCGACTGGCGGGCCGAGACCCTCGAGGACCTCACGCCCACCCTCGAAGCGGTCCCGCCGGCCCCGGCCCGACGAGACGCCGTGCGCGACGTGTCCTGCCAGGTGGTGCCGAGCGGTCCCGGGTTCGTCACGGAGAACAACCTCCGGCTGTTCAACTCGATGATCTACCGCGCTCGTCGTCGGCTGTCGCTGACCAGTCCCTACTTCGTCCCGGACGAGTCGCTGCTGTACGCCGTGACGACCGCGGCCCAGCGGGGCGTCGACGTGGAGCTGTTCGTGTCGGCGGAGGCCGACCAGTTCATGGTGGCCCACGCGCAGCGCTCCTACTACGCGGCCCTGCTCGAGGCCGGTGTGCGGATCTGGCTCTATCCCTCACCGTTCGTGCTGCACGCCAAGCACTTCACCGTCGACGAGGACCTCGCCGTCATCGGGTCGTCGAACATGGACTACCGCTCGTTCGCCCTGAACTACGAGGTGGTGATGATGATGACCAGCTCGGCCGTCGTACGACGGATGCGGGCGGTGCAGGACGAGTACCGGTCCCTCTCCACCGAGCTGACCCTCGAGGAGTGGCGCTCCCGGGGTCGGGGAGCGACGTACGTCGACAACGTCATGCGCCTGACCGCTGCCCTGCAGTGAAGCGCCACCCCGTCCAGGCCAGGACGCCCAGGGGGATCGGCAGCCAGAACGAGAACAACCGGTAGAGCAGCGTGCCGAGCACGGCCTGGTCGCTGCTGACTCCGGCGAGGACCAGGATCGAGGTCAGCCCGGCCTCGACGAACCCGACGCCGCCGGGAGTGACCGGCACCAGCGCCAGGGCGAGCGAGAGCACGTAGGCGAGCAGCACCATCGACGGCCGGGCGCGACCGCCGACGGCGTACACCGCGGCCACCAGCGCCGAGTAGTCGAGCATCCGGTTGCCGGCGGCGGCGCCCAGGGCGCGTCCCCAGTGACCGGCGAACGCCGCGGCCACGGCGTCGCGCTGGGCCACCACCCGCTCGGCCACCGCGGAGGCTGACACGTGCGGTCGGACCAGGTGGACGGCCCGGCCTGCAGTGCGGCCGATGACGCCGACGAACGAGTCCCAGTGCAGCAGGGCCAGCCCGACCAGCACGAGCATGACAGCGACGACCAGTGAGACCACGAGCCCGAGCTGGAGCTGCCTGGCCGGCGGCGGCCTGATGATCACGGCCGGCACCGTGAGGATCGGCAGTGCGAGCAGCATGCCGGTCGTCAGGAGGCCGACGCTGCCGAGGGCGGCGCCGACCTTTCCGGGCTGGTGGCCTGCACGCACCAGCATCGAGGCCTGTACGACGGTCCCGGTCGCGGCACCTCCCGGGAGCACGCAGCCGGTGGCCAGGCCGGCGAGCTGCGCGCTACCGACCGTCGTCCACGGGGTGCCGGGGAGCAGGGTGCGGACCAAAACCCAGAGGCACGACCAGCCGCCGACCACCAGGACGACCAGCACCCCGAACCACAGCGGGCGCACGTCGCGGAGCGAGGGCCACTCGCCGAGCAGGGCGACCACGCTCGGCGCCACGACGTAGACGCCGATCGCTGTCACCAGCAACCCGACGGCGCGGGGCCCCCAGCGACGTACCAGGTGCCACACGATCGCCTCCCGGGCCGCCCGTCGGACGCCTCGAACGCTAGGCACCCGGGTGCGAGCAGCCCTCACCCGGATCGGGGGAGCGCTCCCCGGGCACCGTGGACGATCCACCATGCGGACTTTATGTACCTGTATAAGTCTTTTGAGAGACAAATACTAAATGTCCGATTAGTCTTAATAACTAACCCGTGGTGGGAGATCGTGGAGGTCAGTGGTGGGACGTCTCATGCGTGGCTTGGTCTGCGCTCTCGTCTGCGCCCTCGCGCTCGTTGCCCTCGGCAGCAGCCCGTCCGAGGCGCGCGGACTCAAGAAGGTCAGCAAGATAGCTCGCGTGGGCCAGGACTGGTACCACGGCAAGCTCAAGGTCTCCTGGAGGGGCGTCAAGGGCGTCACCTACCAGTGGCGCTACGCCCCGTCGCCGAGCGCGCTGGTCAGGACCCGTCCGCTGTGGTCCGGCACCGCTCGCGGCAGCTACACCCGCCCGCTCGACCGCGGCAAGGCCTGGTTCTTCCAGGTCCGCGCCTACAAGAAGGGCATGGTCGGTCCCTGGTCGGCGACCCGGCAGCTGCGGTTCCTGAACCGCTGGCCGAACACGCCCACGGTCACCGGCACCCGACTTCCCGGTGCCGTGCAGTGGAACTGGCCGACCTCGGCCAACGCCTCGCGCTACCGCGTCCGTTGGTCCCCGGCCTGGTACGGCGGCTGGCCCGGCGACGCGACGTACACGACAACGGGCTGGCTCCCGCAGACGGCCCGCAGCTCGACGTACACGCTGCCGACGACCCCGCAGCCCGGTGACGGGATGCTCGCGGTGGCCTACGCCAACCCGATCTTCGGTCAGGTCCAGGCCCAGAACCAGTTCATCACCAACGGCTCCGGCATGCACATCTCGACGTGGGTCCCGATCTGGGCGAAGGCGCCGGTGCCCGCCGCCGGCGACGCGGTCCGGTTCGGCACCTACAACGTCATGCTGAACCCCTCGGGGACGCGTGCCACGGCAGCCGCGCAGAACATCGGCTCGCACGGTCTCACCGTGGTGGCCCTGCAGGAGGCCAACGACAACACGGCCACGGCCCTGGTGAGGGCACTCGGGAGCTCGATCTGGGCCGCCGTACCGACGTCCTCGAACAGCCAGCAGATCCTGTACCGCAAGGACAAGTTCAACCTGCTGGGCCAGGGGAGCTACCTCGTCGACAACCCGCGAGACCCTGCCAACAAGGTGGTCACGCCCTGGGCGCGCTTGTCCTCCAAGACCCCCGTGAGTGCAGGTAGCCAGGCCTTCTTCGTCTCCTCGGTGCACTTCACCGAAAACGCCAGCAAGACCGCGGTGCAGAAGAACGCCGACACCGGGGACGCCGCTCGTCAGGCGATGGCCGCACTCAGCCAGGTCGACTACGCCGACGAGCCGCTGATCGTCGCGGGCGACATGCGCTACGGCCGCGAGCCCTGGGGCGACGTCCCCGGGCAGGTGCCGGCGCAGCCGACCTTCGTCCGTGGCGGTTACTACGACGCGATGGCAGCCCAGTCGATGAGCGGGTACACCTACTCGACGTACAACTCCACCGACGGCAACCCCTCGGCGCGACAGGTGCCCAACGCGGCGGGTCTCGGACCGCGCTCGGACTACATCCTGATGAAGGGGATCGTCGGTTCGAAGTCGTACGTCAACGTCACCAACTGGAGCTACGGCGGCACCGTGCCGTCGGACCACAACCTCGTCTACAGCGACATCCTGGTGCCGACCAACTAGCTGCCGCACACTTCGCCCGATTCGGGTGACCTGCCCGCTTCGGGCGGGAGGCAACCTGTCCACAACCTGACACCGCACGTCTCGGCTCTTGGGACAACGTGCGTGAGGGTCCTCGCCGTGGGATCGGGCCCGACGGGATCACCGGCACGTTCGCGTGGTGGAGGTCTCGGAGGTGTGCGATGGATCACTCGTGGCGATCACTGGCAGTCGGCGCTGCCCTCGGCAGCCTCGCGCTGACGGGGCTGGTCTCGGCTCCGTCCGAAGCGCGGGGCCTGAGCCGGATCGGCGCCATGGCCCGAGTGGGCGAGGACTGGTACCACGCCAGGCTCAAGGTCTCCTGGAAGCCGATCCGGGTGCCCGGCATCCGGTACCAGCTCCGCTACGCCTCGACGAAGTCGGCCCTCGCCCGCTCCCGGGCCAGGTGGAGCGGCACCGCGCACAGCGCCTACACCCAGCCACTGGGGCGCGGTAGCGCGTGGTTGTTCCAGGTCCGGGCCTACCGCAACGGCGTGGTGGGGCCGTGGTCTCGCACCTGGCGGTTCGGCTTCGCCAACCGACGCGCCGGTGTGCCCGTGGTCACGGCCGGAGGCCTGGTGGGCGCGGTGCGGTTCAGCTGGAACTACGTGCCCAACGCATCGCGGTACCGGGTGCGGTGGTCGCCGGCGTACTACGGGAGCTGGCCGGGTGCCGCGACGTACACGAGCGCCGGCTGGCTCAACCAGTACACGCGCAGTGCGACCCACCAAGTCCCGGCGACGCCTCGTCCCGGTGACGGCATGCTCGCCGTGCCCTACGCCAACCCCGTCTTCGCTCGGGTGATCGCCGACAACGCCTACTTCACGACCGGCTGGTCCTCGAGCGTGTCGAGGTGGGTGCCGGGCTGGCCGACCCCTCCCGCCCCCAAGCGGGGTGATCCCGTGCGCCTCGGCACCTACAACGTGATGCTGAAGCCGACCGGTGCTCGCGCCCGGTCGGTCGCGCGCAACATCAGCAGCCACGGGGTGACGGTGGTGGCGCTGCAGGAGGCCAACGACGCGACCGGGGCTTCGGTGCTCGGCTACCTCGGCGGTCCGTGGCGCCTGGTGGACACCGCGTCGAACAACCAGCAGATCCTCTACCGCAGCGACCTGTTCACCCTCCTCGGCTCCGGCGCCTACAGCGTCACGAATCCGCACAAGCCGAACCTGCCGCTCGTGACCCCGTGGGCACGGCTGATCGCCGTCAAGAAGATCAGTGCCAGCAGCGAGTCCTTCTACCTGACCTCGGTGCACTACGTCGAGGAGCCGACCAGGACCCGGCTGCAGACGAACGCCGACACCGCCCTCGATGCCCGCCAGACGATGGCCGCCATGAACGCCGCCGACAAGGTCGGTGCCCCGATCATCATCGCCGGCGACCTGCGCTACGGACGAGAGCCGTACGGCGACGTGGCCGGGTACGTACCCGCGCAGCCGACCCTCGTCCGGGCCGGTTACTACGACGCGATGGCCACCCGGACGCGGTACGGCCACACCTACTCCACCGTCAACAACGTCAACGGGGTCCGTAGCGCGCGGCAGGTGCCGAACGCCTCGGGCGTGGGCCCGCGCTCGGACTACATCATGATGAAGGGCATCGTCGGCTCGAAGAGCTACGCCAACATCTACAACTGGACCGACAACGGGTCGGTGCCTTCTGACCACAACCTGATCTACAGCGACCTCATGGTGCCGCCGAGGTGAGGGCGGCAACTAGTCCAGCCCACCTGTCCTGACCGCACTTCTCACGCTCGTGCCGCAGAAAGCTGCCCGCAGACCGGACCAGTTTCGACCCGGACAACTCGGCCATATGCGAAACGGACCCCGGCCGCCTATGCTCCGGAGGCAACGCCAGACCCGCCCTCGCCCTCGGTTCCGTGCCCGAGTCGGATCTGGCAGCGGATGCCCACCGCAGCCCTGGTCGAGGAAGGTCGTCATGTCGTTGGAACCACCGGGGGAGGGGCGCGACGTCGACGCGATCCTGTACAGCCCCTATCCGGACCAGGAGCTGCTGCGGATCCCCGCGCCCCGTCGGGAGGACCAGAGCGCGGAAGGCGTCGAGCCAGCTGTTCGCACCACTGCTGAGGCGTTCGCACTGGCGGTAGCCTCCGCGGCGGCCGCAGCGGCCCGCACCCGAAGGGACCGGACCACGGCCGCCGACCTGGCGGCCGTGGCGGTGGCGCGAGAGGCAGCGCGGACCGCCCGACGCGTCCAGATCCGTGCGGACGTGGCCGCGGCCCAGGTGCAGCAAGCCGCGGCCGTCGCCCTCGAGGGGCTGGCCGACGACGGGCTCGAGGACGGCGGCGCGGCGGCACAGCTCGCGGGCACCGTGGAAGCGGCCGCCCTGGCGACAGCCGAGGACACGGCCCTCGCCGCCAGGATCGTCGCCAGTGCCGTGACTGCCGCTGCAGCCCAGGTGGCCCGGATGGTGCTGGTCTCGGACGAGGCCTTCGCGCTCGAGGTTGCCAGGGCTGCCGAAGTCCTTCAGGAGCTGACCACGCTCATGACCGGCGGCCGGCCGCAGGGCGCCGCGACATGAAAAACCCCTGCCAGCGTCTCCGCCGGTCAGGGGCTGCTTCGGTGCGCCATCAGGGACTCGAACCCCGAACCCGCTGATTAAGAGTCAGCTGCTCTGCCAATTGAGCTAATGGCGCGAGCGCGTTGAAGCGACTGGAACCTTAGCAGTCAGCCCGGGCCGGACGAAATCGAGATCGGGTGCTCCCGGCCACGCGGGAACATTGAACGTTCAATCAGTGTTGAGCGTCATACTCGACCCAAACCGGAGGTGCGCGATGCCTGCTGTGACCGTGGACGACCTGACCGTCCTTGACCGACTCAAGACGCCCGGACTCGGCGACACCGTGCGTCCGGTCAAGCAGCTGATCGACGCGCCGAAGGGCTACGAGGGCGAGGGATTCCCGGTACGCCGTGCCTTCGCCGGCGTCGACCTCCGCGACCTCGACCCGTTCGTGCACATGGACCAGATGGGTGAGGTCGAGTACGCACCCGGCGAGCCCAAGGGCACGTCGTGGCACCCGCACCGCGGCTTCGAGACGGTCACCTACATCATCGACGGCACCTTCGACCACCAGGACAGCCACGGTGGCGGCGGCACCATCACCAACGGCGACACCCAGTGGATGACGGCCGGCAGCGGGCTGCTGCACATCGAGGCCCCGCCGGAGTGGATGGTGCAGCAGGGCGGCCTGTTCCACGGGATCCAGCTCTGGGTGAACCTCCCGCGCGACGCCAAGTGGAGCGCGCCGAAGTACCAGGACATCCGCAGCGGGCAGGTGGGACTGGCCACGTCGGCGGACGCGGGCGCGTTGGTGCGCGTGATCGCGGGCGACCTCGGCTCCACGATGGGCCCCGGTTCGACGTACACCCCGATGACGATGGTGCACGCGACCGTCGAGCCCGGCGCTCGCCTCGACCTTCCCTGGGAGGTCGACTACAACGCGCTCGTCTACGTGCTCTCGGGCGAGGGCACCGTCGGCGACGAAGGCGCTCCGGTGCGGATGGGCAACCTCGCCGTCCTCGGTGCGGGTGACTTCGTGACCGTGCGGGCCGCCGGCAGCCAGGACAGTCGTACGCCGGCCCTGGACGTGCTCGTCCTCGGCGGGCAGCCGATCCGCGAGCCGGTCGCCTGGGCCGGACCGTTCGTGATGAACACCAAGGCCGAGGTCCTCACGGCGTTCGAGGACTTCCAGAAGGGTCGCCTCGGCACCATCCCGAGCGTGCACAACGCTCCGACGACGCTGACCACGACCGAGGACTGACCCGACAACGGCCCTCCCCGTCGTACGGGGAGGGCCGCTGTGCATGGAGCGGTTTTCCTAGGCCGCAAGACTTCCGGCTCTGCCGGGCGGCGTACAGAACATCTGCGGTTCAGAAACGTGAACTGCACAGAACCGCAGGCGCCGCGTTCAGTGCTCGTGTCACGTCAGGGCCCGCCCGAGCGAGCATGACTCAACCACCGGACACGAAACGAAACGGACCGCAGGCCGCACGTGCGGCCTACGGTCCGTCTCCGTCTGGGGTGAGTAACGGGACTTGAACCCGCGACATCCGCCACCACGTTGGGCAGAGTCTCGGCCCCGGGGGCCTGCCCGAGCGAGCATGACTCAACCACCGGACACGACACGAAACGGACCGCAGGCCGCACATGCGGCCTACGGTCCGTCTCCGTCTGGGGTGAGT
>NZ_AUEP01000016.1 GCF_000426045.1 Marmoricola sp. URHB0036 | reverse complement strand
CCCGCTGATCCGATGTCAGAGCCGGTCCGAGCCAGACCTTGATCGCGATGTCCTCGCCATAAGACGGTTCACCAGTTGAGGGTATGCGTATCAGGCTCGCCGTCGTCGTCATAGGCATTGCGGGTGTCAGCGAAGGCCAGCTCTGCGACCGGAACTCTTCGAGCCACCACAGCATGGAGACCCGCCTCAGCAGGTCCAAGTGCGATCAGCAGGTCACCGTCGCGGAACCCATGCACGTGCGCGTCGTCGATGAACTGCCTCCTGCCGTCGGAAAACCGCAAGAGCACCCCGGTGTGTTTCGCCACGCCTGAACGATACGAGTCCGCCGGAGGCAGCGTCTGTGCGGCATGTCCGGATGGCTGTGGTCTACCGTCACGGCATGTCCGAACCGCGCTTGGTGACTCCTGGCTGGCGTTCGGTGGGCATGTGCTGGGACGGCGACGCGTTCGACCTAGCCGGCATCAACCCGTGGGAGCACCAGTGGGCTTCCCAATCGGAGCGGATCGTGGTCGCCCATCCCTCGCACCCCTCGCAACGTCACGATGTGGACGTCTGGGTAATCCACGCGACAGATCGAGTTCTTCGGTTCGCTGCGGGCGAGATGTCGAACCTGGCGTGGGCCTTCTTCTTGCCCGTCAACGACTAGCGACCGAGCTCCTAGGCAATCGCTCACAGGCATCCCGCGCACCATCAGCGGCAGATCCGGACGTTTCTGCCAGCTCCGAGTGGTAGTCGTCGTCGGGGTTCGCGCCGGGATCCGGCGGCTAGCATTACGATCTGTCGATGCCCCGTCCTTCACGCTTAGCTGTTGCCGAAGCGCGTCGATTCCTAGAGACGGAAGAGTTCCCCTTCCTCATCCAACTTGTGTGTGCTGGGGAGGCCGGCTCGGTGGAGATTTCAGTGTCGCCCGGCGATGGCGAACGGGCGAGGCGCTACTTTGCGGCTAAACCCGTTGATGTTGAGGGTGTCCACGTCACGATCCTCGTCGAGGAAGCAGACATCATCCCGATGTGACACAGCATCACACCCCTCTGCACAGACGTCTAACAGTCCGCATCGCAACGTCCCCGCGCACTCATCGCGGCATGTGCGGTCGCCTGCTCTGTAGCCTCACCTCGTGCAACATGACTCGGACTGGGCTCGGCGTGCGCAGCGAGAACTGCGCGTCCTGTTGAACAAGTGGGACCCGATAGGCGTGTTCGACCCCGACGACGAGGACCCCGACTCGGGGCCAGTAGATGAGTACGACTGCATCCGTGACCCGCTTATCTCGCAGCTTCTCCGAGGCGACAGCCGGGACGAGGTTGCCGCGTTTCTCCGTGACGAACTAGCGAGCCACTTCGGTTTGGAACCGCGCCTTGTGACGACCAACATCGTCGACCGGATCTTTGAATGGTGGCAGTCAGTCAAGTAGCGCCAGCCGCACGCACATCGGCATGTCCGGACGTCGAACGGGCGCGCACTCTGGGCCGGACCAGCTGGCAGGTGACTCAGGCGCCTTGACGGAACGTTCCAACAACCGCGTCTTTGCTGGAACGTTCCGTCAACGCAGACGGAGTGTTCGCCCCGGATCGCGGCAGAGCGGCCGGTTCGCACGTTGCATCAGACGCTCGGCCATCCCTGCAGGTCAGAGACAGAGACGGGTTCCACCGGAGGGTGGGAGACGTGCTGGTCGCGGCCCACCGCCAGCTGTCGTAGTCGCCACAACGCACATCGGCACGTGGGTGCGGTTCTGAGCGCACAGGGACACCTCGTTCAGGCAAGACTCTCAGGCCGACTCCACCTCGGGCCCCGACACCGGGGTCACCATGCGGAGAGGCGGCACCAACCCCGAGTCGGCGAGCACCTCGAGGGCCTGCTGCTCCTCGTGGTCGAAGCCGAGCTCGGGCGGGGGGCCGAGCAGGACGGTCACCACACAGTCGTGACACGCGAGCCCGCGAACCAGGCAGCTGTCGCAGTCGATGCGCACGCTCATCGTCGATCTCCTCAATACCAGGGAAAGCCCGTACAAGACTTGGTGATGCGCACTCCACCAGCCCCCACTGACAGTTTCCGCAGGACGACACGACACACCGGCGCGCCGTACGCACCTGCACGGTTTTGTCGGTCCGGCTCCCTAGCGTCAATGGCATGAGCAGGTGGTCCGCGCAGATGAGCTTCGACGAGCTCGGCCGGCCCCTGCGCGACATCACCTTCTGCGTGGTCGACCTCGAGACGACCGGGGGCTCGGCCCAGGCTGGCTCGATGATCACCGAGATCGGTGCGGTCAAGGTGCGTGGTGGCGAGGTGCTCGGCGAGTTCCAGACGCTGGTCAACCCGCACACCTCGATCCCGCCGTTCATCGCGGTGCTCACCGGCATCACCAACTCGATGGTCGCCTCCTCTCCACCGATCGAGTCGGCGCTGCCGGCGTTCCTCGAGTTCGCGCAGGGCACCGTCCTGGTCGCCCACAACGCACCGTTCGACGTGGGCTTCCTCAAGCACTTCGCCGAGCTCCAGCAGCGACCGTGGCCCGCCTTCGAGGTCCTCGACACGGCGCGGCTCGCCCGGCGCGTGGTCACGCGCGACGACGCCCCCAACTGCAAGCTCAGCTCACTGGCTGTCGCGTTCGGGTCGTCGACCACGCCCAACCACCGGGCGCTCTCCGATGCCCGGGCCACGGTCGACGTGCTGCACGGGCTGATGGAACGTCTCGGCGGCCTGGGCGTGCACACGCTCGAGGAGCTGCAGACGTTCAGCTCGCGCGTGAGTCCCGCCGTACGCCGCAAGCGGCACCTGGCCGAGCACCTGCCGCACTCCCCCGGTGTCTACCTGTTCCGCGACGAGCAGGAGCGCGTGCTCTACGTCGGCACCAGTCGTGACCTGCGCGCCCGGGTGCGCTCCTACTTCACCGCCTCCGAGACCCGCTCGCGGATGGGCGAGATGGTCAACCTGGCGGCCTCGGTCACCGGCATCGAGTGCGCCACGCCGCTGGAGGCCCGGGTGCGTGAGCTGAGGCTGATCGCCGCGCACAAGCCGCGCTACAACCGGCGCAGCCGGCACCCGGAGAAGATGCACTGGCTGAAGCTGACCGTGGAGCCCTGGCCGCGCATGTCCCTGGTGCGCGTGGTGGCCGAGGACGGCGCCGACTATCTCGGCCCGTTCGCGTCGCGCCGCACGGCCGAGAAGTGCCTGGCCGCCCTGCACGAGGCGTTCCCGATCCGGCAGTGCAGCGACCGCCTCCCGATCACGCCCCACAAGTCACCGTGCGTGCTCGCCGAGATGCACCGCTGCCTCTCCCCCTGCGACGGCAGCGTCTCGGTCGACGACTACGCCGCGCTCGTGGCCGAGGTGCGTGACAGCCTGCTGCACCAGGCCGATCACGTGGTCGAGGCCCTCACTGCACGGATGGACCGGCTCGCCGGCGAGGAGCGGTTCGAGGAGGCCGGTGTGCATCGCGACCGGCTGTCGGCGTTCATCCGCGCGGCCTCGCGGACCCAACGGCTGGGCTCGCTGTCGTCCTGCCCCGAGCTGGTCGCAGCCCGCCGCGAGGACGACCGGCGCTGGGCGGTCCACGTCGTCCGCCACGGCCGGCTGGCCGCCTCCGGGGTGATCCCTCCCGACTCGCATGCCGGTGTCTGGGTCACCCAGCTCCGCGAGTCCGCCGAGTCGGTGGCCGGCGGCCCCGGGCCCACGCCGGCTGCCAGCGCCGAGGAGTCCGAGCAGATCCTGCGCTGGCTCGAGCAGCCCGGCGTCCGCCTGGTGCACGTCGAGGGCGAGTGGGTGTGTCCCGTCCGGGGTGCCAGCCGGCACCTGGCTGTCCACGACGCGGTGGAGCAGTCCCGCACGCAGCTGGTGCCCTTCGACGAGCGCCGGGCGCTGGCCACCGTCCACCAGCCCTGACCCGACGACGTCGTGGGCGATACCTTGACCCCATGATCACCGCCATCGTGTTCGTGAAGGCCGACGTCGCCCGCATCCCCGAGGTGGCTGAGGCCATCGCCGCCCTCGAGGGCGTCAGCGAGGTCTACAGCGTGACCGGCCAGATCGACCTGATCACGCTGGTCCGGGTCAGCAACCACGAGGACGTCGCCCGGGTGGTGGCCGACTCGATCAACAAGGTGCCGGGCGTGATGGAGACCGAGACCCACATCGCCTTCCGCACCTACTCCCAGCACGACCTGGAGTCGGCCTTCTCCCTCGGCCTCGACTGAGCTCCGTCGCCTCGATGGATCCGTCGCTGCCGGCCGTCCCGCTCACCCGTCCGACCACGGACCATCGCGAGCTCGAGGCGGTCGAGCAGGTCCTCGCGTCGGGGTGGCTGGCCGGACAGGGACCGCGCGGCACCGAGCTCGAGGATGCGTTCGCCCGGCTGACCGGCCGCACCCACGCTGTCGCAGTCAACAACTGCACGGCTGGGTTGCACCTCTCCCTGGCGGCGCTCGGTGTCGGGCCGGGCGACGAGGTGCTGGTCGCCGACTACACCTTCCCGGCCACGGCCCATGCGGTCCTCTACTGCGGAGCGACACCACGCTTCGCCGACGTACGACTCGACACCGGCACGGTGGACGTGGACCGCCTCGCCGAGCGCATCACCCCGCGCACCCGCGGCATCATCGGCGTCGACGCGCTCGGCGTCCCCGCCGACTGGGACGCGCTCGAGCTGCTCGCCCGCGGGCACGGCCTGTTCCTCCTGGAGGACGCCGCCTGCTCGGTCGGCGGCACCTTCGAGGGAAGACCGTGTGGCGCGTTCGGCGACGTCGCGGTGTTCTCGCTGCACGCGCGGAAGGGCATCACTTCGGGCGAGGGAGGCGTGGTGGTGACCGACGACGCCGGGATCGCCGACCGGGTGCGGAGCATGTCGTGCTTCGGGCAGCGCAGCGCCTATGCCCGGCAGGGTGAGGCCAAGCTCGCCATCCCGGAGTTCGGGGACGTGGGCTACAACTACAAGCTCTCCGACGTGCTGGCCGCCATCGCGCTCGTCCAGCTCGACAAGCTCGACGGGTTCCTGGCGCGCCGACGAGTCCTCGCCGACCGCTACGCCGACCTGCTGGCCGACGTACCCGGGGTCGAGGCACCGCACTCCCCCGGTGACCGCGAGCCCACCTGGCAGACCTACGCCGTCACCGTCACCGAGGACGTCGACCGGGACGCCACTGTCCTCGCCCTGCGCGCCCGCGGGATCGGTTCGCAGATCGGCACCTACGCGCTGCACCGCGAGCCTGTGTACGCCGCACCCGCCGACTGCCCGACCTCGGACCTGTTGTTCCGGCGCCACCTCGCCCTGCCGATGTACGCCGACCTCACCGACGCCGACCAGGACCGGGTCGTCGCTGCCGTCCGCGAGGCCGTCACGTCGAGGTGACGTCGTCGACCACGTCGGCTTCCCAGATACGGACGATCTTGCCGCCGATCCGGGTGAAGGCACCCGGGTAGGGGTGAGTCTGGGCGCGGATGAAGTCACGGATGCGGTCCGCGGGCCACGACCAGTCGATCTCCCCGTCAGCGGGCGTGCGCGGCCCGAAGGTCGTGCTCGCGCTGTGATCCTGCGGCCTGGCGACCGCCGTGCCAGCAGCCAAGGGGTCGTAGTTGTCGAGCACCAGTGAGACAGCCGCCGACGTGGCCTTCTCCACAACCTCGGCGATCGTGTCGTGCCGCTCGATGTCGAACGGACGCTGGTCGATCACGTCACCGGTGTCGACACCGTCGTCGAACCAGAACAGCGACACGCCCGTACGCCGCTCCCCGTTGATCATCGCCCACACCAGTGGTGCGTTGCCCCTGTACTTCGGCAGCAACGAGCCGTGCAAGCCAGCCACCCCCTGCGACGGAATCTCCAGCACGCTGCGGGGCACGATGTGGTACCACCCCGCGACGAGCACCACCTCCGGGGCGAGGTCACGCAGCATCGACTCATGAGGTCGCAGGTTGCCGTCGGTCACGGAGACCGGCACGTCGTGCTCTGCCGCCAGTGCCACGAAGTCGGCGTGCAGCACGTTCTGGACGTGGCGTCCACCAGTCGGCCCGCCGACCTCGAAGTCCCGCGGCATCGTCACGATGTGATCGAGTTCCTTGCCAGCCTCGAGCAGGGCTCGGCAACACGCATGGCCCAGGGAACTCGCCCCGACAAAGACCGTCCTCACGATCTGTTCCCCGCCCCGCGACGCCCCGTCAGGCAGCGGTCGAGGTCTGCTTGAGCCACTCCACCACCGAGGCGAGACCCTGCTCGAGCTCGATGGTCGGGTGCCAGCCGAGCACCTCGGCGATGCGGTCGATCGAGGCCTCTCGGCGGGCGACCAGCACCTCGCGAGGACGGAACTGGGGCCGGACGTCGGCCCCCACGCTCCGGATCAGCAGTTCTGCAAGGTCCGCGATGGTGGTCTGGCGTCCCGTACCGACGTTGAGCAGCTCTCCGGTCGCCTCGGAGTCCACCGCCATGCCCACGGCACGCGCCACGTCGGTGACGTGCACGAAGTCCATCGACTGCTCGCCTCGGCCGTCGATCACCGGAGACTCTCCGGCTGCGAGCCGGTTCAGGAAGGTGACCACCACGGAGGTGTAGTAGGCATCGGTCGGCTGGCCCGGACCGTAGACGTTGAAGAAGCGCAGGCCCAGCCAGGAGAGGCTGGCGCGACGGGCGTAGAAGTCGAGCATCTGTTCGCCGGCCAGCTTGGCCACGCAGTACGGCGTGATCGGCGCAAGCTTGTCGTCCTCGCGCATCGGCAGCTGGGTCGGGTTGCCGTAGACCGAGGCGGACGACGCGTAGACGATGCGGCGAACGGATGCCCGCGAGGCTGCGTCGAGCACGTTCTGGGTGCCCATCAGGTTGACGTCCAGGCTCTCGGTCGGATCCGCGATGCTCTTGTTCATGCACACCGCGGCCAGGTGCACGACGGCCTCGACTCCCTGGGTCGCGCTCTCGACCATGTGCGCGTAGCGGATGTCGCCCTCGACCACCTCGACGCCGTCGAGGGCCGCGAGCTCCGTGGCGGTGGTGGGGTCGCACCGGTAGCGGTTGTCGAGCACCCGCACCTGCCAGCCGCGCTCACGCAGGTCACGCACCACGTAGGAGCCGATGTAGCCGAGACCGCCGGTGACGAGCACCGTGCTTCGACGTGTCCTCATGGATTACCCCTGATCCCCCGTGCCGGCCACCCGCCGGCTGTGTGTCACCCCACGCACGACGTAGAGCGGTCGGCGGCGCGTCTCCTCGACTGCGCGCCATACGTACTCTCCCATGACGCCGATCACCGTGAGCTGGATTCCGCCGAGAACGAGGACCACCACCAGGATGGTCGGCCAGCCCGACGGAGTGTCCACACCGAGCAGCGACCGGACCACCAGCGCGACCGCGTAGACCAGCCCGAGGACAGCCACCCCGAGGCCGGTGAAGGTGCACGCACGCAGCGGCATCGAGGAGAACTGCACGAGCGAGTCGACGGCCAGCTTCACCATCTTGCGACGGGTCCAGCGCGACTCACCGTGCTGTCGCGGCAGCTGGTCGTAGAGCACGCGGGTCTGATGGAAGCCGAGCCACGCTACCAGCGCCATCACGTTGCGGTTGCTCTCCTCGAGCCGGTTGAGCTCGTCGAGCACCGCGCGGTCGATCAGCATCCCCGACGGCCCCTCGGGTGGGTAGTCGGCGAGATCGGCGTACCGCGTGAACAGGTAGGAGAACACCTTCGAGGGCAGCTCCGAGCGCCAGGACCGGACCCTCGTGCGTCGTACGCCCCAGACGACGTCGGCTCCCTGCTCCCAGTTCTGGAGGAAGTCCGCGATCAGCTCAGGTGGCTCCTGGATGTCGGCGCCGAGCACGATGGCGCAGTCACCGGCGGTACGACGTAGCCCGGCCGTGATCGCCTGGTGCGAGCCGAAGCTGCGGGAGAGCTGGACGACCGTGACAAGGACCCCTGCGGGCGCCTCGGCGAGGGCACGCTCGGCAGTGCCGTCAGACGAGCCGTCGTCCACCAGCACCAGCTCGAAGTCGTACGCCGGGAAGGCGGAGCCGAAGTCGACCATCCGGTCCAGGACCGCCGGCACGTTCTCGACCTCGTTCAGTGCCGGGATGACGATCGAGACGAGACGTCGTGACCCGGGCGACACGGCTGGTTCCGTCAACGTCGCGTCCTCTCCTCGGTGCCCAGCGGCACGTAGACCCGCAGGCGTGGGTCTCCCTGGTCGACCGTCACCAGTGTGTAGTCGGCGGACAGCGAGAGTCCGCAGGCACGCAGGGCGTCCTGGTCGATGGAGCTCGGAGCACGGTCGTAGACGACGACCGGGAGCGTGTCACCCCAGGGCCGCGCGCGCGTGCAGACGCTGCGGATGCCCGCGGCGCTGCGACTGTGGTCGATGCGCGAGTACCACGCCTCCCCGACGGAGCGGCCGTCCACCAGCAGTACCACGCCGGCCATCTCGTCGAAGCCCATCACCGGGTCGCCCGCACGACGGTGCCCCACTGCCTCGCGGATGGCGCGGAGCCGATCGGCCGTCGCTGCGTCGACGTGCATGTCCGCGAGCGGACCGCCGCCACCGATGCGCACAGAGGCGTCGGACCATGCCGCGGTCCGGTAGGGGTGTTGCAGCAACCCGTCGGCCCCCGTGGTTGCCGCCACGAGGACGGCGCACGCCGTGGCCGAGATCGCGAGAGTGGCCGCTGCGCGCGTGTGCGTCAGCGCCGTGCACGCTGCCACCATCAGCGCGGTCCAGCACGGGAACTGGTTCACCGCGAGGTAGGCGAGCGGGTTCCCGGTGCCGGCAGCCTGGACGGCCGGCAGGAGGAGCAGCATCACGACCACCGCGACGTCGGGTCCGCGTCCCTCACTCGCCCGGGCCCTACGACGCCCGAGGACCCAGCGGGCCACGACCACGACCAGCGCCATCCCGATCAGCGGCACGACATAGCTGCGGATCACCCCGCTGCCCCCTCCCGGGACTCCCCCGTGCCTGGGGTTCGCCGTGACCAGCCCCACCACCGGGCCGAGCGCCACCAAGGGCAGCCCCAGCGCCGCGAACCTGGTGCGCCGGAGCAGGAGGCCGAGCCCGGCCACGAGCAGGGAGATGATCGCGACGACGACCGCCTCCCACCCCATCGAGAGCGTGGTGCGGACGTACATGCCGAGCAGCGTCATCGGCGAGTTGGTGTCCCTCGCGACCAGCCGGTTCACCTCGGTCATCTGCGAGGCGAGCGGGCCCAACGGCTGCACGAACAGGTGAACGAGCAGCACGCAGACCGCGACGCTCGCGACGGCAGCGACGACGTACCTCAGCCAGCCACGCGCTCCCAGCGCACGCAACGCCAGCACGCCCACGACCAGCAGGAAGAGCAGGATCAGGCCGGCCGAGGCCCACTTCGCCAGGACGAGCGCGACCACGGGCGGACCGGCGCAGGCAGCCGCCAGCACGGGCAGTCGCTCGCCGCGCGAGACGACGGTCAGGGACCACAGCAGCAGGGAGACCAGCAGCAGGGAGGTGAGCGCGACGACGTCGTTGTAGCCGGGACTCAGCGGAAGCCAGCCATAGGTGACGCCGGCCGAGGCGAGGATCGTTAGCGTGCCCGCCAGCTCCCAGCCGCGGCTGGACGGTGCCTGCGGCCGGCGGGTCCGCAGCCACGCCATGAACGCCCAGCCGAAGGCCAGGTGCACCAGCACGATGCTGACGAGTCGTACGACGCGAAGGCCGGGGATGCTCCACCCGAGCAGCTGGAAGACGGGCCCGTAGAGGTACTGGACCCCCGTGAACACCCGCGGCGTGGAGTCCCACCACCGGTAGGACAGGACGTAGAAGCCCTCGTCGCTGAGGTCGAACCCGCGGTCGGCCATCATCAGGGCCGCGATCACCCAGACGGCCGTCGCGAGCAGCGCCGCCGCCGCGACCCACGGCCAGACCCCCCGGCTCCCGGTACCCCAGCGAGGAACCTCCGGGGATCCCGACGTCATGGCGCGAGGCTAGCCGCCGGACACTCCCGTCGCAGGCGTACGCACCGGACGGTGCCATCGGGAGCTGCCGACCTCGCAATTCGGACCCAAAGTCGCAAATCGTTCCCTATCCTCGAAGCGACAGGAGGAGGCCGCGTGTACAGGGACCTGCGCGTCGCCGTCGTGGTGCCTGCCCACAACGAGGAGCTCCTCGTGGGCACGGTCATCCGCACGGCGCCTGAGCTCGTCGACCACGTGATCGTGGTGGACGACGCCAGCACCGACGCCACCTCCGAGGCGGCCAAGGCGGTCGACGACCCGCGGCTCGAGGTGCACCGGCTCCCGGAGAACCAGGGCGTGGGCGGTGCCATCGTGGCCGGCCACAAACGTGCCCTCGAGCTCGGTTGTGACGTGTCGGTGGTGATGGCCGGCGACGCCCAGATGGATCCGGCGTACCTCCCGGCGCTGCTCGACCCGATCGCCGAGGGCGAGGCCCAGTTCACCAAGGCCAACCGGTTCTACGGCGAGGGCTCGTTCGAGGGCATGCCGCGCCACCGGGTGGTCGGCAACATCGGGATGTCCTTCCTGACCAAGGCCGCGTCCGGCTACTGGGGACTCTTCGACCCCCAGAACGGCTACACCGCGATCCATCGCAGCGCACTGGAGCGGTTGCAGCTGGACCGGCTGGCCAAGCGCTACGAGTTCGAGAACGACCTGCTGATCAAGCTCAACGTGCTGCGCGTGCCCGCGCGCGACGTGCCGATCCCCGCTGTCTACGGCACCGAGGTGTCCGGCCTCAAGGTCGGCCGGGTGGCCCCTCGGCTGCTGTCGATGCTGTGGCGAGGCTTCTGGCACCGCATGTGGTGGAAGTACGTCCTCCAGTCGTTCTCCGCCGTGGCCCTGATGTTCTTCACCGGACTGTTCCTGGTCGCGATCGGACTCGGGTTCAGCGTCTTCACCGTCGTGAACACCCTCGGACCGCCCGTCGCCAGCCCCGGCACCGTCCTCCTCGCCGTCGCCCCGCTCCTCAGCGGGCTGCACTTCCTGGTCTCCGCCATGCAGCTCGACATCCAGGAGGGAAGTCGATGAGCCAGCAGCTCGAGGTGGGCCACGATGCTGCACCTTCGCCCGCGGCCGACCCCCCGTCCGTGTCGCCCAGCCGGAGACTGCTCCTCGGGCTGTGCGGTCTGTTCGCGGTCTGGGTGCTGGTGGTCCCGCCGTTCGGCGGGATCGACGAGCACGACCACGCCTACCGCGCGGCGGCAGCTGCGCGCGGGCAGTGGGCCATCGACCCGGTGAACGCGACGCGTGGCACCGGTGCCTGGCTCGAGGTGCCCTCAGACATCGTCGACGCGGCCCGGGCCGAGTGCAAGAACCTCTCCTACACCAAGGACCGCGACTGTGTCGGCACGCCCGCGGGCGAGGGCACCACCCGCGTCGCCAGCGGTGCCGGCCGCTACCACCCCCTGTTCTACGCCGTGATCGGCACCGTCGCGAAGCCGTTCCACGGCGCCACCGCCCTCTACCTGATGCGGATCGCCACCGCACTCCTGGCCGCAGCCTTCGTCTGGGTCGCAGCTCGCGCCGCCTCGACCTGGGCACGGACCCGGTGGCCGTACGTCGGCATCGTGGTCGCCTGCACGCCGGTGGCCGTGTACAGCTGCGCCGTCGCCTCGCCCAACGGGGCCGAGATGATGTCGGCATTGGCCCTGTGGCTGTCGCTGGTCGGACTGCTCGTCGCGCCGGCCGAGCACATCCGCCGGCTGGCGGCCTACGCTGCCGTCTCGGGCGCCGTGCTGGCGACCCTGCGCCCGCTCGGACCCCTGTGGTGCCTGATGATCCTCGCGGTCGTTCTCGTCGCGGTCCGCGCCGAGCCGGACCGGATCAGGTCGCTCCTCCGCCGACCCGCCGTGCTCCTCGGTGCGCTGCTCGTGCTCGCCAGTGCACTCCAGGCCACGGCCTGGATCGTCGCCATGGACGCCACCAGGATCGGGGTGGAAGGGGACGGCCACTCGTCCCTCGCCCACCGGATCTCGGTGTCCGCGACCCAGCTCCCGGCCTGGACGTTCCAGGCCATCGCAGCGTTCCCGTTGCGTGACCAGCCGACCCTTCCCGTCGTCTACGCCTGCTACCTGTGCCTCTTCGGGTTGGTGATGGCCCTCGGCCTGCGCTTCGCGAGTGCGCGGTCCCGGCTCGGCATCCTGCTCGTGGCGGGCTTCGCACTGGCGTTCCCCTACCTGACGACCGTGAAGTCGCTCGACCAGTTCGGCGCCGCCTGGCAGGGGCGCTACGGTCTCCCGGTGGCCATGGGCATGGTCCTGCTCGCGGCGTACGCACTCGACCGCCGCGGCCACCACCTGCGCGGGCCGATGTGCCTGCTGCTGGCGCTGCTCTTCGTGGTCGCCCAGGCCGTGGCACCGGCGTACGGCCTGTTCTACGAGGTCAGGCACAGTCCCCAGGTCGACTCCAGCGCCTGGCTGCAGCCCTCGATGGTCCTCACCGTCGTCGTCGCGGCCGCGAGCGCCGCGCTGATGTGCTGGGGCGCCTTCGGGCCGGTCCTGAGCGTGAAGGAACGCGCGCGTGCCGAAGCTTGACCCGACCTCCGAGGTCGCCGCCGACGCGGAGATCGGGGAGGGCACCGTGGTCTGGGGCCTGGCCCAGGTCAGGGAAGGCGCCGTCCTGGGCGTCGAGTGCGTGATCGGCCGCGGGGCGTACGTCGGTGCCGGCGTCCGCCTCGGCGACCGCGTGAAGGTGCAGAACCTCGCCCAGGTCTACGAGCCCGCCGCAGTCGAGGACGGCGTGTTCATCGGACCGGCCGCCGTGCTGACCAACGACGAGTACCCCCGGGCGATCCGCCCCGACGGGTCCCGCGTGGATGCCTCCCACTGGGAGCCGGTCGGGGTGACCCTGCGGCAGGGTTGCTCGGTCGGGGCTCGCGCCGTGTGCGTCGCCCCGGTCGAGGTCGGCCGCTGGGCGATGGTCGCCGCAGGGGCGGTCGTGGTGCACGACGTGCCCGACTTCGCTCTCGTGGCCGGTACGCCGGCCCGCCGCATCGGCTGGGTCGGTCCCGCCGGTCGCCGCCTGCTCGACGAGGGGGACGGCCAGTGGCGCTGCCCCGTCACGGGCGCGTTGTTCACCGAGTCCGAGGGGCACCTGCGCGAGTCTGGTGACCATGACTGAGCACGCGACTCCGCGCGTCAGCGCCGTGCGGGTCCACGTCGGCGACGAGGAGACCGCGGCGGTGACCGCGGTGCTGCGCAGCGGGCGGCTCGTCCAGGGCCAGGAGGTTGCGGCGTTCGAGGACGAGTTCGCGGCCATCGTCGGCGGACGGACCTGTGTAGCGGTCAACTCCGGCACCAGCGCCCTCCACCTCGGCCTGCTGGCCGCCGGGATCGGACCCGGCGACGAGGTCATCGTCCCGTCCTTCACCTTCGCCGCGACCGCGAACGCCGTCGCGATGGCCGGGGCGATCCCGGTGTTCGCGGACATCGAGGCGGACACCTTCTGCCTCGACCCCGACGCAGTCGCTGCCGCCGTCACCTCGCGCACGGCCGCCGTGCTGCCCGTGCACCTCTACGGCCACCCTGTCCGGTGGGACGGGCTGGCCGGGATCGCCGAGCGGCACGGCTTGCTCCTCCTCGAGGACGCCGCGCAGGCACACGGGGCGTCGTACGACGGGATCCCGGTGGGCGCGCTGGGCGACCTCGCCGCCTTCAGCTTCTACGCGACCAAGAACATGACCACCGGCGAGGGCGGCATGGTCGTCTGTCGCGACGACGCCACCGCCCGGACGGTCCGGCTGCTGCGCAACCAGGGCATGGAGCAGCGCTACAAGAACGAGATCGCCGGCCTGAACAACCGGATGACCGACCTGGCAGCCGCGATGGGCCGCGTCCAGCTGCGCCGGCTGGCCAGCTGGAACGAGGAGCGCAGAGCCATCGCCGCGTCGTACGACGAGCAGCTGACCGGCGTCGTCACCCCGGTCGTCGCGCCGAAGGCCGAGCCGGTCTGGCACCAGTACACCGTCCGCTCCACCGATCGCGACGCGCTCGCCACCCGGCTCGACGCCCGTGGCATCGACAGCGCGGTCTACTACCCGGTGCCGACACACCGGCTCCCGGCGTACGACCTGGACGTGGAGCTCCCCGAGACCGAACGGGCGGCCCGCGAGGTGCTCTCGCTGCCGATCCGGCCCGGGCTCACCGACGACGAGGTCGCCCGCGTCGTCGCGGCCGTCAACGAAGGGAGCGACCGTGGCTGACCTGCGCGCCGGACTCGTCGGCTTCGGCCAGATGGGCCGCCACCACGCCCGGGTCCTGAGCTCCCTGGCCGGGGTCGAGCTGGTCGGCATCGCCGATCCGGCGCCCCGCACCGACCGCTCCAACCAGCACTTCACCTTCTTCCCGTCGGTCGAGAAGCTGGTGGCCGCCGGTCTCGACCTGGCTGTCGTCTGCGTGCCGACCACCACTCACGAGGAGGTCGCGGTGCATCTGGCCGAGGCCGGCGTGCACGTGCTCATCGAGAAGCCGATCGCCCCCGACGCCGCGGCCGCACGCCGGATCGCGGAGGCCTTCAGCTCCCGTGGGCTGGTCTCGTGCGTGGGTCACATCGAGCGCTACAACCCCGCGCTGCAGGAGATGCGCCGGCGGCTGGCCAACGGCGAGCTCGGCGCGCTCTACCAGATCGCCACCCGCCGCCAGGGTCCCTTCCCGGAGCGGATCAATGACGTCGGCGTCGTGCTCGACCTGGCCACCCACGACGTCGACCTGACCGCCTGGGTCGCCAAGCGGCAGTACACCACGCTCTCCGCCCGCACCGCCCACCGCTCGGGACTGCAGCACGAGGACCTCGTCGCGGCGGTCGGCACCTTGTCCGACGGCACCGTGGTCAACCACCTCGTGAACTGGCTCTCGCCCCTCAAGGAGCGCGTCACCGTCGTCACCGGTGAGCGCGGCACCCTGGTGGCCGACACCATCAACGCCGACCTGACCTTCTTCTCCAACGGCCTGGCGCCGGTCTCCTGGGACACGATGGCGTCGTTCCGCGGGGTCGTCCAGGGCGACGTCATCCGCTACGCGATCGCCAAGCGCGAGCCCCTGCTGGTCGAGCTCGAGGCCTTCCGGGACGCTGTGCTCGGCGAGGACCGCCGCATCGTCACGATCGAGGACGCGACCCACACCGTGGAAGTCGCCGAAGCCATGCTCCGCGCCGCCGACACGGGCGAGACCCAGGTCCCGGGCTGACCCCTTCGCGCGACTAGCCTGCGGGGATGTCCTGGCTCGATGCAGTCGGTTGGTGCGGTTCTGCACTGCTGGTGATCTCCCTGATGCAGGCGCGGGTGCTGCGCTTCCGCGTCCTCAACACGATCGCCTGCGTCGTACTGACCGGGTTCAACGCCGCCCTCGAGATCTGGCCGATGGTGGCGATGAACATCGTGCTGACGCTGATCAACCTCTGGCACATCCGCAAGCTGGTGGTGACCCGCCACGACGATGCCGTCTTCGACGTCCTGGAGGTCGGGCCGGACGACGAGTACCTGCGTCACGTGCTCCGCGTCCACGAGGCCGACATCCTCAAGTACCAGCCCGACCTCGTCTGGGACGGCGCCGCCCCGGACCGGCTGGCGTTCCTGGTGCAGCGCGGCGACGAGACCGTCGGCGTCGTGCTCGTCCGCGACGACGGTGACGGCGTGGCCAGGGTCCAGCTCGACTACGTCACTCCCCGCTACCGCGACTTCTCCCCCGGCGAGTTCGTCTGGCGACGCAGCACGGTCCTGCGCGAGCACGGCTTCCACCGCGTCGTCACGCCCGCGCACATGGTCGGCGCGTACTACGGACGCCTCGGCTTCGACCACGACCCCGACACCGACGCCTGGTCCCTCGACCTCTGAGCGCCCGCCTACGTCACCCGGCTCAGCGCGAGGCGGCGACCCAGCGCTCCAGGATGGCGTGGGCCGCTCCCGAGTCGACGGCCTCGGTGGCGCGGGCGATCCCGGCGGCCAGCTGGTCCTCGAGCGAACCGGCACTGGCGGCGTGCACGGCCAGGGCGGCGCCGGCGTTGAGGAGTACGGCGTCGCGCACCGGGCCGTGGTCGCCGGAGAGGAGGCGGCGCACCACCTCGGCGTTGTACGCCGCGTCGCGACCGCGCAAGCCCTCCGCAGTCCCCTGCGGGATGCCGAGAGCGCTCGGGTCGAGAGTGTGCTCGGAGACCTCACCCCCGCTGACCGTCCACACGCTCGACGTGGTGGTCGTGGTCAGCTCGTCGAGGCCGTCGTCGCCGCGGAACACCCAGGCGTCCACGCCGCGCCGGGCGAAGACACCGGCCATCACCGGCGCCATCCGCCTGTCGGCGCACCCGATCGCCTGCGCGGCCGGCTTGGCCGGGTTGGCGATGGGTCCGAGGAAGTTGAAGCTGGTCCCCACCCCGAGGTCACGGCGCGCGCTGGCAGCGTGGCGCAGGGCCGGATGGAAGGCGGCGGCGAAGCAGAAGGTGATGCCGGCCTCCTCGGCCACCCGGCGTACGTCGGGGGCCGGCAGGTCGAGCCGGATCCCGAGCTGCTCGAGCACGTCCGCGCTGCCCGCCTTCGACGAGGCCGAGCGGTTGCCGTGCTTGACCACGGTGACACCGGCACCGGCCGCCACGATCGCGGCCATGGTGGAGATGTTCACCGAGAACGACCGGTCTCCTCCGGTGCCGACCACGTCGAGGACCCGTCCCTCGACCACGAGCGGGGTGGCCGCGGCGTACATCGCCTCGACCAGCCCCTCCATCTCGTCGATGGTCTCGCCCTTGGCCCGCAATGCCACCGCGAAGCCGGCGATCTGGGCTGGGCTCGCCTCACCGGCGAGGATCTGCCCCATCGCCCAGGCGGTCTGCTCCGAGCTGAGGTCGGCGCGGCTGATCAGGGACCCGAGCACCTCGGGCCAGGTCGCCACGGGCCTACGCCTTGGCGGGGACCCGCGAGCGCAGCAGCCGGATCACGGTCTCGGCCAGCTCGATCGGGTCCAGCGGGTGCGAGACGACGCCGTCGGCGCGCGACCACGTCGCCAGCCAGTTGTCCTGGACGCGCCCGGTGAGCACCAGGAGGGGCGGGCAGCGGTAGATCTCGTCCTTGAGCTGGCGGGCGATGCCCATCCCGCCGGCCGGGACCGCCTCTCCGTCGAGGATCGCCAGCGCGATCTTCCCGGAGTCCATCTGCTGGATGACGACCGGCTCGGTGGCCACCTCGACGTACTCCAGCTCGGGCAGGTCGGGGTGCGGCCTGCGACCTAGCGCCAGGATGACCTGCTGACGGGTGTCGACGTCGTCGCTGTAGACGAGCACCTGGAGGGATTCGGTCTGGCTGCTCACGCCGCAGATGCTACCGGTTGGGCGCGCCGTCCTCGCTCGTGGTCGGTTCCCCCGCCGCGGTGTTGGCAGCCGCCCGTTCGAGCCGGTCGAGACGACGGTCCTCACGGCGTGCCTCGGCCATCGACGAGCGCACCCACTGGAAGAAGAGGACGCCGAAGACCGAGATCCCGACCAGGTCCCCGGAGGCCCACAGGATCCCGCCCGCGAGGTGCTGGTCGTCGTAGGCGTTGGGCAGCCACGGCATGCTCGCGTGCAGCGCCGGGTACCAGTCGTGCCCGATGAGCGTGTCCTGGCTCATGATCGTGACGCCCAGGAAGGCGTGGAAGGGCAGCGTCAGCACCAGGAGGAGCAGCCGGAACGGGTAGCCCACCCGGCCCGGGACCGGGTCGATGCCGACGATCGGGGTGAAGAAGAGTGCGCCCACGACGACCAGGTGCAGGTGCATCAGCTCGTGCAGGAGGTTCGAGTGCAGGGTCGCGTCGTACCACCCCGTGAAGTAGAGCGCCCACGGGCTGATCACGAAGAGCGCGAAGGTCAGCGGCGGGAAGGTCAGCACCCGCGCCACGCGGGAGTGCAGGACCGACAGCAGCACGGCCCGCGGCCGCCGGTGCAGGGTGCGGAGCGCGAGCGTCACCGGGGCACCGAGCGCGCAGAAGACCGGGACCGCCATCGAGAGCACCATGTGCTGGACCATGTGCACGCTCAGCAGGGTGTCGTCGTAGGCCCCCAGGCCCGAGCAGGTGGCGAAGAAGAAAGAGCCCATTCCGCCCACCACGAACGACAGCGTGCGGCCGGCGGGCCACTTGTCACCGCGGTCGTGCAGCCGCCAGACGCCGTACAGGTAGAGCCCGGCCGCCCACACCAGCAGCACGAACAGAAGGGGCGAGAGCTCCCACTGCGTGAAGACCGACGACGGCGTGAAGGGGGGCACGAATCAAGGTTAGGCGGGGTTGTTCGACGAAACACCGGGGGTAGGGATGCCGTCCCGGAGCGGGGAGGCAATAATGGCGACGTGGCGACCACAGCGGCTATCCCGGCATCCCGGCTCCATGGGCATCACGACCGTCCCAGCATGGTCAGCGTAGGCACCATCGTCTGGCTCGCGAGCGAGCTGATGTTCTTCGCGGCGCTGTTCGCCGGCTACTTCACGATCCGGGCGGTGAGCCCCGAGCTGTGGGCCCAGAACACCGCCAAGCTCAACGTGCCGTTCTCGACGGTGAACACCACGATCCTGGTGCTCTCCTCGGTGACCTGCCAGCTCGGCGTGTTCAAGGCCGAGGACGGCATCGTGGGCCGCACCGGCAAGCTCTTCCAGTTCAAGCTGTGGGGCCTGCGCGAGTGGTTCGTGCTCACCTACCTGATGGGTGCGACCTTCGTCGCGGGCCAGGCCTTCGAGTACGCCAAGCTGGTCCACGAGGGAGTCACGATCCCGTCGTCGGCGTACGGCACGGTGTTCTACCTCGCCACCGGCTTCCACGGCCTCCACGTCACCGGCGGACTCGTGGCGTTCATCTTCGTGCTCGGCCGCACCTTCGCCGCGCGCAAGTTCACCCACGAACAGGCAGTGACCGCGATCGTCGTGTCCTACTACTGGCACTTCGTCGACGTGGTCTGGATCGGCCTGTTCGCGACCGTGTACCTGATCAAGTAGCACTGACCTAAGGACTGCCTGGTGCGACTCATCACGAGCCTCATTCGCCGGACCGTCGGCCGCCTCTCGGCCGGCCGCCGGAGCCGCCTCGCAGCGCCCCTCGTGCTGCTCCTCGGGCTGCTGATCACCGGTGGGATGTACGCCGCCCTCTCCCCCGCCTCCGCGACCAAGGCGGCCGACGAGGACCAGGTGGCCAAGGGTCGTGCGCTGTTCCTGGTCGGCTGCGCCTCCTGCCACGGCAAGAACGCCGAGGGCATCACTACCGTCAAGGGCGGCCAGTACGGTCCCCCACTGGTCGGAGTCGGCGCTGCAGCCGTCGACTTCCAGGTCGGCACCGGCCGGATGCCGCTGGCCCAGCCCGGCGACCAGGCGCTGCGCAAGGCCCCGGTCTACGACCAGGACGAGATCGAGGCGCTCTCGGCGTTCGTCGCCTCGCTCGGTCCCGGTCCGGCGATCCCCGAGAAGTCCGAGTACGACTACTCCAAGGTCTCCAACGAGGAGATGGTCCGCGGCGGCGAGTTCTTCCGCACCAACTGCACGGCCTGTCACAACTTCGCGGGTGCAGGCGGTGCCCTGCCCCGTGGCCGGTTCGCCCCCTCGCTCAACGGCGTCTCGGCCAAGCACATGTACGAGGCCATGCTGACCGGTCCGCAGCAGATGCCGGTCTTCTCCGACCAGGTGCTCACCCCCGAGGACAAGCTGCAGATCATCTCCTACCTGAAGAAGAACGAGGCCACGCCGGCGTACGGCGGGTTCACGCTCGGCTCGCTCGGACCGGTGTCCGAGGGCTTGTTCGCCTGGCTGGTCGGCATCGGCGTGCTCGTCGGCTTCGCAGTGTGGATCGCGGCCAACCCAGCCCGTTCGACGAGGAAGAAGCCCACCGCATGAGCATCGACAAGCGCGAGGTCTCCGCGATCGAGGCCGACCCCATCGCAGACCCGGGGCTCCCGGCACACCAGCCGCGTCCCACCGACACCGACGAGTACCTCGAGAAGCGGGCCGAGCGGCAGGTCGCCACCCTGTTCGGGCTCTCGACCCTCTTCGTGATCCTGTTCTGCGTCTCCTACTTCGTCTTCAAGATCGGCGACGACCCCACCGAGATCCTCGGCTTCGGCGCCTCCAACGTGGCCCTCGGTGGCTGCCTCGGACTGGCCCTGCTGTGCATCGGCGTCGGCATGATCCAGTGGGCCCGCAAGCTGATGAGCGACCACGAGATCGTCGAGTTCCGGCACCCCGGCTCGTCCTCCGACGAGGACCGCACCGAGACCGTCGCGATCCTCCAGACCGGGCTCGAGGAGTCCGGCATCGGCCGTCGACCGCTGATCCGCAACTCGCTCCTCGGCGCGATGGGTGCCCTCGGCATCGTCGCCATCCTGCCGTTGCGCGACCTCGGACCCCTGCCGGGCGACAAGCTCAACCACACGGTATGGAAGAAGGGGATGCGCGTCGTGCAGGACGTCGGCGGCAACCCGATCAAGCCGGCCGACATGGAGATCGGTCAGCTCGTCAACGGCGAGCCTGCCGTCTTCTTCGAGGAGAAGGACGGCGAGCCCATCTACGACGGGGTCGCCCTCCAGGTGCAGAAGGCCAAGGCCGCGGTCGTCATCGTGAAGATGCAGCCCGACGACATCACCCCCTGGCCGGGCCGCGAGAACTGGGGTGTCGACGGCATCCTGTGCTACTCCAAGATCTGCACCCACGTCGGGTGCCCGATCTCGCTGTGGGAGCAGCAGACCCACCATCTGCTGTGCCCGTGCCACCAGTCGACCTTCGACCTCGCCGACAACGGCAAGGTCATCTTCGGTCCGGCTGCCCGGCACCTCCCCCAGCTGCCGCTGGCCCTGGACGACGAGGGCTACCTGATCGCGACCAGCGACTTCACCGAAGCCGTGGGCCCCAGCTTCTGGGAGCGCGACACCATCAAGACTGGAGAGTGAGTGCCATGAGTCGCACTGAGTCAGTCGCCCGGACCAACGGCACCAAGGCCAGCAAGGCTGCCAAGCCCAACAAGGTCGGCGCCGCCGCCGAGTGGGCCGACGACCGCCTCGGCCTCGCCACCCTGGCCAAGAAGAACCTCCGCAAGGTCTTCCCGGACCACTGGTCCTTCATGCTCGGCGAGATCGCGCTGTGGAGCTTCATCGTCCTGCTGCTCACCGGCGTCTTCCTGACCCTGTGGTTCCGGCCCAGCATGGTCGAGGTCGTCTACGACGGCTCCTACAGCCAGCTGCGCGGCATCAAGATGTCCGAGGCCTACGCCTCGAGCCTGCACCTCTCCTTCGACGTACGCGGTGGCCTGCTGATGCGGCAGATGCACCACTGGGCCGCCATGGTCTTCATCGCCGCGATGATGGTGCACCTCCTGCGCGTGTTCTTCACCGGCGCTTTCCGCAAGCCCCGTGAGCTCAACTGGGTGATCGGCAGCCTGCTGCTGCTCCTGGGCACGCTCGAGGGCTTCACCGGCTACTCGCTGCCCGACGACCTGCTCTCCGGCACCGGCATCCGAGCCGCCGACGGCTTCATGAAGTCGATGCCGGTGGTCGGCACCTACATGTCGTTCTTCCTCTTCGGTGGCGAGTTCCCGGGTGACTCGATCATTCCACGCCTTTACACCATCCACGTGCTGCTGATCCCCGGCATCCTGCTGGCCCTCATCGGTGCCCACATGCTGCTGCTCGTCTACCACAAGCACACGCAGTGGCCCGGGCCCGGCCGCACCGAGCAGAACGTCGTCGGCTACCCGATGCTGCCCGTCTACATGGCCAAGGCCGGCGGGTTCTTCTTCGTGGTCTTCGGCGTGCTCGGGCTGATGGGGGCGCTGTTGACCATCAACCCGGTCTGGCGGTTCGGCCCCTACAACCCGGCAGAAGTCACGGCCGGTTCGCAGCCGGACTGGTACATGGGCTGGCCCGACGGGGCGCTGCGCATCATGCCCAACTGGGAGACGCACCTCTGGAACAACTGGACCCTGTCCTGGAACGTCTTCCTGCCGATCATCGTGCTGCCCGGGCTGATGTTCACCATCGTGATGATGCTGCCGTTCCTCGAGCAGTGGATCACCGGTGACAAGCGCGAGCACCACCTGCTCGAGCGCCCGCGCAACGCCCCCAGCCGCACTGGTCTGATGGTCGCGCTGATGACCTTCTACGCCATCCTGTGGATGGCCGGCGGCAACGACATCCTGGCCATCAAGCTGAAGCTCAGCATCAACCAGATCACCTACTTCAACCGAGCGGCGGTCTTCATCGGACCGGTGATCGCGTTCTTCATCACCAGACGGTGGTGCATCTCGCTGCAACGGGCCGACAACGACAAGCTGTTGCACGGCCTGGAGAGTGGCGTGATCATGCGCGACGCCCAGGGTGGCTACACCGAGAAGCACATCCCGCTCCCGGTCGACAAGGCCTACACGCTCACCGCTCGTGCGCGTGACGAGGTCTACGTCCCCGACTCCGAGGCCGACGAGAACGGTGTCAACGCACCCGGAGCCCGGCTCAACAAGCTGCGCTCGCGCTTCTCCCGGCTCTGGTACGGCGACAACATCCAGAAGCCGACCAAGGCGGAGCTCGAGGAGGGCCACCACCACGCGGAGCTCGAGGAGGCGCACGACGCCCCGCTCGAGGGCCACGCGGCCGACGGTCACCAGTTCGACGGTCGGCACGACATCGAGGACGAGCACCTCAGCCGACAGCACGACTAGCAACGCGCCCAGCACGAGAGAGGGCCCGGTCTGCCCGGGCCCTCTCTCTGTGTCCCGGATACTGGTCTGACCACTTGACCACCTGAGCAGTGACCGGCGACCGTGGTGGCGTGGCCCTGAAACCCGTGGCGAGACGCCTCGTTCCCGAAGACGTCTTCGACCAGCTGCTCGGCGAGGTCGTCGACGGCGAGCTGTCCGCAGGCGACTCGCTGCCCAGCGAGCGTCGGCTCGCCGAGGTCCTCGGCGTCTCCCGGCCCGCCGTACGCGAGGCCCTCCAGCGACTCTCCCAGGCGGGGCTCGTCGAGGTCCGCCACGGCGGCAGCACGACCGTGCGCGACTATCGCACCTCCGCCGGGCTCGACCTCCTCCCCCGGCTGCTGGTGCGTGACGGCAACCTCGACCCCGGCGTCGGCCGCAGCATCCTGCAGGCTCGCCAGGCGATCGCCCCGGCCGTGGCGGCGCTGGCGGCCGAGACCTCGGGGGATCGGCTCGCAGAGCCGATGCGGGCCGCGGTGGAGACCCTCGAGCACGCCGAGGACTCCGAGGCCCGCCAGCACGCCGCGCTGCGCTTCTGGGACACCGTGGTCGACGCCGCCGACTCGATCGTCTTCCGGTTGCTGTTCAACAGCCTGCGGTTGGCCTACGAGCCGGCCATCACGGCGCTGAGCCCGGTGATGGAGGGCGAGGTCGACAACGTCGCCGGCTACCGCGCCCTCACCGAGGCCATCGCCTCCGGCGACCGGGAGGCGGCCCACCGGGCCGCCGACGACCTGCTCCGCCCGACCACCGAGGCGCTGGGGCACCTCCTCGGCCTCCTCGACTCCTGACCCACCCCTGACCGCCCACCTCCCACGGAAGGACCACCATGACCAAGCCCAGCCCGGAGATCGAGGCCAAGGCACGCGAGCGCCTCGCGGCCGACGAGGAGCGGTTCGCCGCTGAGCGCGCGGCGTCCACGCAGGAACCGGCCGCCCGGATCACCGGCTCCCGACGTACCTCCCAGAGCCTCGGCGAGGCCTGGCGTGCCTTCTGGAGCCACCCCTCGCCCTTCCTGATCGGGGCCTTCCTGCTCGGATCGGTGATCTACCGCGCGACGCTGCACTCGTTCACCTGGACCGAGCTGATCATGCCGGTGGCGCTGGTCGTGTTCTTCCCGGTGATCGAGTGGGTCATCCACGTGGTGATCCTGCACTGGCGCCCGCGCAAGGTCGGCGGTGTGCCGGTGGACTCCCTCCTCGCGCGCAAGCACCGTGCCCACCACGCCGACCCGCGGGTGCTGCCCCTGGTGTTCATCCCCTGGCAGGTCGAGGTCTGGCTGCTCCCGTCGTACGTCGTGATCGGGTTGTTCGCCTTCCCGGGACAGACCGCCGGAGCGACGTTCATGGTCGCCGTGGGTGCACTGATGTTCAACTACGAGTGGGTGCACTACCTCGTGCACAGCGACTACCGGCCCAAGACCAGGGCGTTCCGCGCGGTGTGGCGCAACCACCGGCTGCACCACTACAAGAACGAGCACTACTGGTTCACGGTCACCACGTCCGGCACCGCCGACCGGCTGTTCGGCACCTACCCCGACAGCGGCGAGGTGCGCACCTCAGAGACCGTCCGCCAGCTGCACGCACTCGAGGACGGGCGCGCGGTCAGCTGAGCGCGGAACCCTTGCGGTACTCCGCGAAGGACTCGTTCCAGTCGCCGAAGCCGTTGGTCAGGGTCATCGGCTTGCTGGTGCCGGTGTACTCGACCACGTCGCCGACCTTGGACAGGTTGTAGTACCAGGCGGCGTTGTCGGTGCTCATGCCGGTGCAGCCGTGGCTGACGTTGGAGCTGCCCTGGGACCCGACCGACCACGGCGCAGCGTGCACGAACTCACCGGAGTAGGTGACGCGCATGGCGTACTCGACGTCGTCGAGGTCGTAGCCGTCGGCGCTGTTGGGGTCGATGCCGATCGTCTCGGAGTTCATCCGCTTGTGGCGGAACTTCTCCACGATGACCTTGATGCCGGAACGGGTCGTGAACTTGGGCTGCTGACCGGTGGTGATCGGGATCGTCCGGATCAGCTTGCCGTTGCGGAACACCTTCATGTCGTCGGTGACCGTGTTGACCTTGCTGACCATCGCGTCACCGACATGGAACTTCAGCGAGCGGTTGGTCTGGCCGTAGATCCCGTTGCCGGCAGGGACTCCGGCGATGTCGGCGTTGACCGTCACGTTGGTGCCGGGACGCCAGTAGGTGCGGGGTCGCCAGTGGACCTCCTGGCTGCTGACCCAGTAGAACGAGCCGGCCTGGGCCGGCTGGCTGGTGACCTTGAGGTGCTTCTCGATGGACGCCTTGTCCGTCACGGGCACGTCGAACCGGATGATCACCGGCATGCCGACCCCGACGGTCTGGCCCTCCACCGGCACGAAGCTGGGGTAGGTCTGCTCGTCGAGCGTCAGCGACCGGGTCTTGAAGCCGGCCTCGTAGCCCTTCTTCAGGCCCGCGCTGTCGACCGCGGTGCTGGTCACGCGGTAGCGCGAGGCCGCCTGGAGAGGCGTCGTGGAGACCCAGCGGGTCTTGTCAGGTGAGAGTCGACCCTGGACGATCCCGCCCTCGGGTCCGGTGACCTGGACCTCCTGCAGGGTGCCGGAGGCGACGCGCAGCCGGACCTTCTTGCCGAGGTCGATGCCACGCGCTCCGGGGCGGACGTTGCTGGTGACCCTGGCCTGGGACTGCTGGGCGGCCTGGGAGGTGTCGCTGTGCGGGGAGTCGGCGCTCTTGTCGTCGTTGCCGGTCACCGAGGCGGAGCAGGCGCTCACCAGGGCCAGGGCGCAGGCACCCCCGACGAGGGAGAGGCGTGTGGAAAGGGTCCGGGTGGACATGGGGACTCCGCAATCATCCGAGGCAAGGCAGGCAAGGGGCACAGACCTCTTCAGCGTAACAACGGGTCCACGCCGACACGCCTAGGTGCCGCGTGGCACTGGTCACCGTGTCGCCGGGTACGAATGGGGCACGCCGGGCCGAGTCCACCCAGAGTGAGCGCTGGGGCGCTCAGTGCGCGTGTTCGCCCCTGTAGTACTCGAAGATCAGACCGGAGAGGGCGACCGAGCCCAGCACCAGACCGATGATGAACAGCCACCAGCCGATCGCGACGCCCAGCGCGATCGCGGCCAGGCACATGGCGCACCACATCGGCCACCAGCTGTACGGCGGGAAGAAGCCGAGCTCCCCCGCACCGTCCGCGATCTCGCCGTCCTTGCGGTCCTCGGGACGCGGCTCCATCCGACGAGCGTGGAACCCGAGGTAGAAGGTGATCAGCGTGGTCAGCAGGAACGTCATCGTCAGCGCGCTCGTGCCCGTCCAGTCACCGGCGATGAGCCAGTACGCCGGCGTCACGACCAGCAGGAAGATGCTGCACACGGCGAAGATCCAGGCCTCGATCTTCATCGGCGATCGCCCTCCCCGCCGAGAGCTTCCCGGCGTCCTTCCATGTCAGGGGCGTCGGAGGGACTGTCGTCGTCCCCCAGCCCGTCGTTGTCGGCGTACTCCAAGGCCGCGATCTCGGGGTGGTGCAGGTCGAAGGCCGGCGACTCCGAGCGGATCCGCGGGATCATCACGAAGTTGTGCCGCGGCGGCGGGCAGCTGGTCGCCCACTCGAGCGAGCGGCCCCAGCCCCACGGGTCGTCGACGGTGACCTGCGGCGACCTGCTCGTCTTGTAGACGTTCAGCAGGAACGGCAGCGTCGAGAAGGCGAGCAGGAACGCGCCCACGGTGGAGACCTGGTTGAGCGTGGTGAAGCCGTCGGAGGCGGAGTAGTCGGCGTAGCGACGCGGCATGCCCTCGACGCCCAGCCAGTGCTGCACGAGGAACGTCGTGTGGAAGCCCACGAACAGCAGCCAGAAGTGGATCTTGCCCAGGCGCTCGTCGAGCATCTTCCCGGTCATCTTGGGCCACCAGAAGTAGAAGCCCGCGAACATCGAGAACACGACCGTGCCGAAGACGACGTAGTGGAAGTGCGCGACCACGAAGTAGGAGTCGGAGACGTGGAAGTCCAGCGGCGGCGAGGCGAGGATGACACCGGTCAGGCCGCCGAACAGGAACGTGGTCAGGAAGCCGATCGACCAGAGCATGGGCGTGTCGAAGCTGATCGACCCGCCCCACATCGTGCCTATCCAGTTGAAGAACTTGACGCCGGTCGGCACTGCGATCAGGAACGTCATGCCCGCGAAGAAGGGCAGGTCGACCGCGCCGGTGACGAACATGTGGTGCGCCCACACCGCCACCGAGAGGATCGCGATGCCGAGCGTGGCGCCGACCAGGCCGATGTAGCCGAAGATCGGCTTGCGGCTGAACACCGGCAGGATCTCGGTGATGATGCCGAAGAACGGCAACGCGATGATGTAGACCTCGGGGTGGCCGAAGAACCAGAACAGGTGTTGCCACAGGATCGCGCCGCCGTGGTTGGCGTCGAACATGTGGGCCCCGAACTTGCGGTCGGCCTCGAGGGCGAGCAGCGAGGCGGCCAGGATCGGGAACGCGATCAGCACGAGCAGGCTGGTGACCAGCGTGTTCCAGGTGAAGATCGGCATCCGGAACATCGTCATGCCGGGCGCGCGCATGCAGATGATCGTGGTGACGAAGTTGACCGCGCCGAGGATCGTGCCCAGACCGGCCAGCCACAGGCCCATCACCCACAGGTCACCGCCGACACCGGGCGAACGCACGGCGTTCGAGAGCGGCGTGTAGGCCGTCCAGCCGAAGTCGGCAGCACCCTCGGGGCTGAAGAAGCCAGAGGCCGCGATGAGCCCGCCGAACAGGAAGAACCAGTAGCTGAGCATGTTCAGCCGGGGGAACGCGACGTCGGGCGAGCCGATCTGCAGCGGCATCACGACGTTGGCGAAGCCGAAGAACAGCGGCGTCGCGAACAGCAGCAGCATGATCGTGCCGTGCATGGTGAACAGCTGGTTGTAGAGCTCGTCGTTGACGACCTGTTGACCGGGGAAGGCCAGCTCGGAGCGCATGATCAGGGCCATCACGCCGCCGACCAGGAACCAGGCGAACGACGTGGCGAGGTAGAGCTTGCCGATCAGCTTGTGGTCGGTGGTGCTCAGGATGCGCGCGAGCTGGGTGCCCAGCCGGGGGTTGGGCGGCGCGACGCGTGCGCTTGACGGGGCGTCGGAGACGGCAGTCACTACTCTCCTCCAGTGCTTTCGTCGGACTCCAGGCCGGGCGTTCGGTCAGTCTGGGAGGCTCCCAGCGCAGGACCGGTGTTGCCCTGGTCGGCGAGCTGCTGCAGGTGTGCGTCGTACGCCGCCTGGTCGACGACCTTGACGTTGAACAGCATCCGCGAGTGGTAGACCCCGCACAGCTCGGCGCAGCGACCCTCGAAGGTGCCCGAGCGGTTGGGGGTCAGGGTGAAGTGGTTGTTGCGTCCGGGGACGACGTCCATCTTGAACAGGAAGCCGGGGACCCAGAACGAGTGGATGACGTCGGGTGAGTCGAGGAAGAACGTGACGCTCTTGTCCTTGACCAGCCACAGCGTGGGCCGGTCGGCGGTGGTGCCGCCCTCGTGGACGACCTGGCCGTCACCGTCCTCGACGTAGCCGCCGTCGCTCTTGTCGGAGTGCTTGAGGTTGTAGTTGAACGTCCAGGACCACTGCTGCCCGACGACCGTGACGTTCTGGTCAGGGTGGGCCGAGGTGTGCAGCACCTTGTTCTGGGTGTCGACGGTGAAGTAGAAGAAGACGATCACCATCATGACCGGGGCGATCGTGTAGAAGATCTCGATCGGCAGGTTGTAGCGCGTCTGCACCGGGATGTCGGCCTCGCTGCGGCGGCGGTAGCGGAAAGCGGCGTAGAAAATCAGCCCCCAGACCACGACTCCGGTCACGATCGCCGCGAGCCAGGACCACATCCACAGGTCGAAGGTGTGCGGACCTTCCTCGGTCGCGGAAACCGGCATCGCGAGCCGCTTGATCTGGTCCTTCTGTTCCTGCGAGCAACCGCTGAGCACGAACAGCGCGGTGACCATCAGGCCGCCGAACGCCACGCGGCGGAAGCGCTTGGGGAGCTCCAGACTCACAGACGAGCCCTTTCTTAGGCAGACGACGTCAACTTCTGAACAGCCAGGCCTTCTTCGATCACCGAAACCCTACTACTGGTGACCCCCCTCCCACCGGGCAGGTCGCCGGTAGGTTTCGGCGTGTGAGCGAAGGCGTTTCGGGTACGACGGGCGGCCCTCCGGACACCCCGGTTCCGGCATACCTCGATCACGTCTCCGGTACGCCGCTCCACCCCGCTGCGAGCGAGGTGCTGAGGCAGGCTCTCGAGCGGGGGTACGCCGACCCGCGACGCCTGCACCGACCGGCCCGCGACGCCCGACTGCTGCTCGACAACGCCCGGGCCGTGGTGGCCGACTGCCTCGGCGTCCGCCCCGACGAGGTCACCTTCACCCCCAGCGGCACCCACGCCTGCCACCTCGGCGTGCTCGGCCTGCTGGCCGGGCGGGTCCGGCAGGGCAACCTCTTGCTGGCCACGCAGGTCGAGCACTCGGCGGTGCTCCACGCCGGCCAGTGGCACGAACAGCGCGGTGGACGCTTCGAGACAGTCCCCGTGGACCGGGCCGGTCGCATCGACCTCGACTCGCTGGCCGCACACGGCGAACCGGCCGTGCTCGCCGTCCAGTCCGCCAACCCGGAGGTGGGGGTCTGCCAACCGCTCGACGAGGTTGCGGGCGGCACTGACGCGCCGCTGTTCGTCGACGCCTGCGCCTCGACGGGCCTGCTGCCGCTCACCGACGGCTGGGCCGCCGCGGCAGCTTCGGCGCACAAGTGGGGCGGACCGGCCGGCGTCGGGGTGCTGCTCGTGCGCAAGGGGGCTCGGTGGCGCAACCCGTTCCCCGGCGACGAGCGTGTCGACGACCGGTCGACCGGTTTCGAGAACGTGCCGGCAGCGCTGGCGGCCGCGGCCGCGCTGCGAGCCGCCCTCGACGAGCGCCAGCGCCTGGCCGAGGAACACGCCCGGCTGATCGAGCACCTCGCTCAGGCGGTGCGCGCCATCCCCGACACCGAGGTGTTCCTCGACGACGGGCCGCGGCTCCCCCACCTGATCGCGTTCTCGTGCCTCTACGTCGACGGCGAGGCCCTGGTGACCGAGCTCGACCGGCTCGGCTTCTCTGTCGCGAGCGGTTCGGCGTGCACGGCCAGCAGCCTCGAGCCGAGCCACGTGCTGGCCGCGATGGGGGCGCTCACGCATGGCAACGTGCGGGTCTCGCTCGGGCGCGCGACCGATTCGGCAGTCGTGCACCGGCTGGCCGGCGAGCTTCCCGGAGTCGTCGAGCGCCTGCGGGCCCAGGCCGGAGCACCGCGATGAGCCGGGTGGACCTCGACTGCCGCGGCGTGCCCTGCCCCCGGCCGATCATCGAGCTGGCCAAGGCCGTCGCCGGGATCGGCGTCGGGGACACGGTCGCGGTCACGGCCGACGATCCCGCCGCACGGGTCGACGTCGAGGCGTGGTGCCGGATGCGTCAGCAGGAGTACGTCGGCGAGCAGACCGACCCCGACGGCGTCCCGACGTACGTCGTCCGGCGGGTCAGCTAGCCAGGAGGTGCGGGCGCACGTCGGCGGCCGCTGCCTCGCCGTAGGCATCGGTCAGGCGCGCCACGAACTGCTCGTGGGTGAAGGTGTACTCCTGCGTGCCGACCTGCTCGACGACGTACGCCGCCAGCACGCAGCCGACCTGTGCGGCGCGCTCGTGCGAGAGCTGCCACTCCAGCGCCGCCAGGAAGCCGGAACGGAACGCGTCGCCGACTCCGGTCGGCTCCACCGCCGCCACGTTCGGCACGGCCGGCACCTCGATCTTCTCCTGGTCGCGCCCCACGATCCGGACGCCGTCGGGACCGAGCGTGATCACCTGGGTGCCGACGCGCTCGAGGATCTCGTCGGCCGTCCAACCGGTCTTGGACTCGATGAGGTGCGACTCGTACTCGTTGGAGAACAGGTAGGCCGCGCCGTCGACCAGCTCGCGGATCATCTCGCCCTCGCCGAAGGCCAGCTGCTGGCTGGGGTCGGCGATGAAGTCGTAGCCACGCTGGCGGCACTCCTGGGTGTGGCTCACCATCCCCTGCGGGTCGTCAGGCCCGACCAGCACGAACGTCGGCTCCCCCACACGCTCGGCGATGGGGGCCAGCTCGATCAGCCGGGCCTCGCTCATCGCCCCGGGGTAGAAGCTGGCGAACTGCGCCATGGTGGCGTCGGTGGTGCACACGAAGCGGGCCGTGTGCAGGTCCTCGGAGATGCGCACCGAGTCGCAGTCCACGCCGTGCTTCTCCAGCCAGCTGCGGTAGTCGCCGAAGTCCTCGCCGGCCGAGCCGACCAGGACGGGCCGCAGGCCGAGCTGGGCCAGGCCGAAGCAGATGTTGCCGGCGCAGCCTCCGCGCCGGATGTCGAGGTCCTCGACGAGGAAGGAGACCGACAGCTTGTCGAGCTGTTCGACGACGAGCGAGTCGGCGAACTTCCCTCCGAAGCTCATCAGGTGGTCGGTCGCGATGGAGCCCGCGATCAGCAGCGACATGTAGGTCCTTGAATGTCTCGGATGTTTCGGGCGGGTGAGATCTTCGTGCCTTCTGCACCCTACCGAGGCGTCCGCGTAGGAGTACCCGCTGGTAGCCCCTAACGTCGTGCCCATGAGCTACGAGCGCCTCGCCTACGACGACGCCGACACCGCCGGCCAGATGCACGACGACTGCGCCGCCTGCGGATCTCACCTGCCCCTCCCCCGCCAGCGGATCGACGAAGCAGCGCTGGCCGAGCGCGCACCTTCCTTGACCTACGACGCCTACCCGCGCGACCTCGCGAAGCCCCAGATCGAGGTCAGCGAGGCGGCCGCCCACCTGGCGTCACGGCTGCACCTGCACCTGGACTGACCTGACGCAGACATGACGAGAGGCGGCACCCGATGGGTGCCGCCTCTCGTATGTCTGGGTTGTCTGTCGACTCAGCGGGTCTCGACACGCGCCTTCTGACTTCGCAAGCTCAGTCAGAGCGCTCGCTCGACCACCGTCAGCGAGTCCGCTGACGCGTCCTCGCTCAGTGGAAGGAGTCTCCGCAGGCGCACGAGCCGGTCGCGTTGGGGTTGTCGATCGTGAAGCCCTGCTTCTCGATCGAGTCCACGAAGTCGATGCTCGCGCCGTTGAGGTAGGGAACGCTCATCCGGTCGACGACCACGGCCACGCCGTCGAAGTCGGTGACCACGTCACCGTCGAGGTTCCGCTCGTCGAAGAAGAGCTGGTAGCGGAGTCCCGAGCAGCCGCCGGGCTGCACAGCGATGCGCAGCTGGAGGTCGTCGCGACCTTCCTGCTCCAACAGGCTCTTCACCTTCGACGCCGCGGTGGCGCTGAGGTTGATGCCGTCGGTGCGGATCTCCTGAGCGGTGTCGACCTGCTCGGTCATGTGGCTCTCCAGTGCTGATCGGGTACGCGTGACAACAGGTCCAATGGTCGCACACCGGCGGTTATTCCCCGTCATTCCGGCGTGCGCCGGACGCGAGAACCACTGCCCCCACCGATGCACAGGTAGTCGCCCAGCCGCCGGGCTGGTGAGTGAACGAACGTGCGTTGCGTCATACGAATGGTGGTCTTGAGCGCGCGGTTCGTATGACGCACCCACGGAGGCGAACCATCACACTCGCCTTTCCCGGTTCCGGTGCGGGTGCGGGGGTCAGCGGGACCAGGTGCGGGCGGTGCGCTCCGCGAGGTCGGCCAGGGCGTCCGCGGGTGCGCCGAGGGCGCGCTCCTCCCCCACCAGGTCGACCATCGAGTACGCCGACTCCACGCCGAGGGCTCGCATCTCCCGCGACCCGATCAGCACCTGCCCGGCCAGGGCGATGCACGGCACCAGCGACTGACCGGCCACCTCGGCCACCCCGTAGGGCACCTTCCCCGAGCGGGAGGAGAAGTCGAAGGCACCCTCGCCGGTCACCACGAGGTCCGCCTTCGCGAGGTGGTCCGCCAGCCCGACCGCGTCGGAGACGAGTCCCACGCCCGGCGTACGACGTCCGCCGAGGAGCATCAGTGCGAACCCGAGCCCGCCGGCAGCACCAGCACCCTTCTGCGCGGCCAGCTTGCGGTCGGTCAGCTCGGCGAAGTGCTGCAACCAGCCGTCGACGACCACGAGGCGCTCGTCCGGGAGTCCCTTCTGGGGTCCGTAGACCTTGGTGGCGCCGTTGATGCCGAGCAGGGGGTTGTCGACGTCGGTACCCATCACCAGGTCGACCCCGACGAACTGCTCACCCACGCGGTCGAGATCGACCGAGGTGAGGTCGGCCAGGGCGGCCGGACCCGCGTCGAGGTCACCGCCCCGGGCGGTCGCGCCGAGGGCTGCCAGCAGGCCGGCACCGCCGTCGTTGGTCGCCGAGCCACCGAGACCGACGACGATCCGGTCGACATCGGTGTCCAGCGCCTTGCGGAGCAGCTCCCCTAGCCCCCGCGTCGTCGCCCGCTCGGGAGCGCGGTCGTCCTCCGGGGTGAGGTGCAGGCCGACGGCCTGCGCGCTCTCGACGTACGCCGTCCGGTCGACGACCAGCACGGCCGCAGGTGTGGGCTCGCCGTACGGCCCGGAGACCGTCGCGGCGAGCAGGTCACCGCCCAGCGCAGTGTGCAGCACGTCCACGAACCCCGGACCACCGTCCGACATCGGCACCTGCACGAGCTCGTCATCGGGCGAGCGTCGGGCCCACCCTCGAGCCATCGCGGCCGCGGCCTCGACAGCGGTGAGGGTGCCGGCGAACTTGTCAGGAGCGAAGACGACGCGCATGCGGGCCATCCTGCCGTGTCGGGATACCTCGCTAGGGTCGGGGACCGTGACCGACGTCGTGATCCGGCCGATGCGACCAGAGGACGTGCCCGTCGCGGAGGAGCTCTCGCTCGCGGCCTACACCGACGCCGAGAGGTTCGAGCCGCCGAGCCTGGTTCCCGCCTCACCCCGCCACAGCCCGACCCGTGCCAGCAGATGGATCACGCGCACCAACCACTTGCTCGACACCGACCCCGGCGGCTGCTGGGTCGCCGAGGTCGACGGGCAGGTCGTCGGTTTCGCGGTCTCGTTCCGGCGCGACCTGCTGTGGGTGCTCGCGTCGTACGCCGTCCGATCCGGGCTGCAGGGACAGGGCATCGGGCGACCGCTGCTCGAGGCGGCACTGTCCTACTCGAGGGGCTGCCTGCGCGGCATGTTCGCGTCGAGCTCGGATCCGAAGGCCTACCGCGTCTACCGCCGGGCCGGCTTCAGCCTGCACCCCGAGCTGCACCTGGCCGGCGTGCCCGACCGCAGCGTCATCCCCGTGGTCGAGCACGTCCGCGAGGGAACACCCGCCGACTTCGACCTGATGGACTCACTCGACCGGCAACGGCGCGACGCCGCCCACGGACCCGACCATCCCCTACTGGCCTCGCTCCACCGGTTGCTGGTCATCGACCGTCCCACCGGGTCGGGCTACGTCTACCTGCACGAGTCCGGGGCACCGCAGCTGCTAGCGGCGTCCAACCGGCGTACGGCGGCCCGACTGCTCTGGGAGGCGATCGCCTCGGCCCCGGCCGGTGAACCGCTCGAGATCGCCCACGTCACGCCGGCCAACGAGTGGGCCGTCGACATCGGGCTCGAGGCGCGTCTGTCAGTGTCGACCCGCGGCTACCTGGCGCTGCGCGGTATGCAGCCACCGACGCCGTACCTCCCCCACAGCTCGCTCCTGTGAGCGCTCCTCCGCACGCGTGAAAGACTTTCGAGCATGACGACAGTCGACCTTCCCCTTCTGCCGTTGGGACTCGGCACCGACCGATCCTCCGAGCGCGGCGTGGAGTGCCCGGGAGACCTGCCGGCCGCCTCCGACCCCGACCTGGTCGAGCGGGCGCGAGTCGCCAAGGCCAGACTCGGAGAGCGGGTCTTCGTGCTCGGTCACCACTACCAGCGCGACGAGGTGATCGCCTTCGCCGACGTCACCGGTGACTCCTTCAAGCTCGCGCGCGACGCGGCCGCCCGCCCCGACGCGGAGTACATCGTCTTCTGCGGCGTGCACTTCATGGCCGAGTCGGCTGACATCCTCACCTCACCCCAGCAGAAGGTGGTGCTCCCCGACCTCGCAGCGGGTTGCTCGATGGCCGACATGGCCCGGCTCGCCCAGGTCGAGGACGCCTGGGACGCACTCGTCGACGCGGGTGTGGCCGACGACGTCGTGCCGATCACCTACATGAACTCCTCGGCCGACATCAAGGCGTTCTGCGGCAAGCACGGCGGCGCGGTGTGCACGTCCTCCAACGCCCAGGCGGCCCTCGAGTGGGCCTTCGAGCAGAAGGGCCCGGGCACCAAGGTGCTCTTCCTGCCCGACCAGCACCTCGGTCGCAACACCGCAGTCCTCGACCTCGGCCTCGGGCTGGACGACTGCGTGGTCTGGAACCCGCTGCTCAGGGGCGGTGGGCTCGCGCCCGAGCGCCTCGGGGAGGCCCGGATGATCCTGTGGAAGGGACACTGCTCGGTGCACGGACGGTTCTCCGAGACGGTGGTCGACGAGCTGCGGGCCACCATCCCCGGCGTACAGATCCTGGTGCACCCGGAGTGCCGTCACGAGGTGGTCACCAAGGCCGACCTGGTGGGATCGACGGAGTTCATCATGAAGACCGTCGAGGCGGCACCTGCGGGCTCGAAGTGGGCCATCGGTACCGAGCTCAACCTCGTCAAGCGCCTGGCTGACGCCCACCCCGAGCAGGAGATCGTGTTCCTCGACCGGACCGTCTGCTACTGCTCGACGATGAACCGGATCGACCTCCCCCACCTGGTGTGGGCGCTCGAGTCGCTCGCCGACGGGCAGGTCGTGAACGTGATCGAGGTCGACGAGGACACCGAGCACTGGGCCAAGGTCGCGCTCCAACGGATGCTCGACCTGCCGGGGCGCTCACACCGCGACTGAGCGCTCAGCTGTCCTGGATGCCCCAGATCGGCATCCAGCGCGAGGTGTCCTCCTCGATCGGCAGGTCACCACCGAGCGAGTCGCGGACCTGACGCTCCATCAGCGTGTCCCGGCTGGTCGGGCCGGTCGGGCAGAACGGGTAGAAGGTGCCCTGCTTGTAGAGGTAGACCACGAACACCGGGGGGCCGGCGTCGGCGCGGAAGCCGACCGTCGAGCAGAGCAGTCCCGAGCCGAAGCCCTGCACCTCGAGCGAGGAGTTCACGGCGTGCAGGTCGGTGACCAGGGCACCGACGTCGGGCGGGTCGGTGCGGATGGTGAGCCAGGTGTAGCCGTACTCGTCGACCCGGCTCTCGGTGTGCGGGCCGCCGTCGACCGACACGAGGTCGGAGGCCTCCTGCTGGGTGAGGGTGGCGGCACGACCTTCCGCGGCCCGGAAGCACACGGCGCCGCTCCCGACGGGGTGCAGCCCGAGGGAGGCCTCGAGGGTCAGTGCCGCGGACGGGACGGCGAAGAGGGCGTCGAGCTTGGCCGGGCGAGGCGCCGAATGGCCCCGGAGCACGTCCCAGAGACCCACGATCAGCGCGTCTGGCCGAGGTTGGCGGCGATCTTGGCCAGCTGGTCGAGGCGCTGCTCGAGCGGGGGGTGGGTGGCGCTGAGGGTGCCGAGCGTCAGGCCGCGGATGGCGGGCGCGATGAACAGGGCGTTCATCGGCTGGGCGGCGCGCAGGTCGCGCTCGGGCACGGCGTTCATCTGGCCGCTCACCTTGGTCAGGGCGTTCGCCAGCGCGTTGGGCTTCTGGGTGAGGTAGGCGCCCGCGCGGTCGGCGGCGAGCTCGCGGTAGCGGGACAGCAGGCGCAGCAGCAGGAAGCTGATGGCGTAGACGACCAGGCTGATCACGAGCACGGCCACGACGCCGATCGCGCCGCCGCCGTTGTTGTCGTTGTTGCGCGAGCGCCCCATGCCGAGCATCCCGAACTGGGCACCCCGCGTGACCATCCCCGCGACGATGCCGGCTGAGGCGGCGACGGTCATCACGAGCACGTCGCGATGGGCGACGTGGGAGAGCTCGTGGGCCAGCACGCCCTCGAGCTCCTCTGCGGTGAGGGTCTGCAGGATGCCGGTGGTCACGCAGACCGCGGAGTGGCTCGGCGACCGGCCGGTGGCGAAGGCGTTGGGCAGTGGCGTGTCGGCGATGGCGACCCGCGGCTTGGGCATGTCGGCCATCGCGCAGAGCCGGTCGATCATGCCGTGCAGCTCCGGGGCCTGCTCGGGGGTGACCTCGCGGGCGTTCATGGCGCGCAGCGCGGCGCGATCGGAGTTCCACCACTGGTAGAACGCGATGCCGATGCCGGCCAGACCGATGATGACCGCCCAACCGGGGGGCGCGACGTACATCAGGCCGACGACGACTGCCACAAAGGCAGCGCCGAGGAGGAACATCACCGTGGTCATCCGGACGGTGAGTCCCGTGTCGGGGAGGAAGCGAGTACGTGCCATGACTGGAGAACGCTCGGGGGCGTCCGGGAGTTTCAGCCGGGGATGAGGCCGTCGTCACTGAGGAGGTCGCGCACCTCGGCGATGGTGGCGTCGGCCGGCGGCAGGATCAGGTCGGAGTCCTCGAGGGAGTCCGCGGCGAGCGGCTGGCCGCTGCGGCGTACGCCGTCGAGAAGTGCTGCCAGCGCAGTGCCGAATGCCTCCTCGTCGCCGGCCGCGACAGCGTCCTCGACCTTGGCGTCGAGCGCGTTGAGGGCGTCGAGCTGGTCGTCGGCCAGCTCCAGCTGACCCTCGCCGAGGATGCGGACGATCACGACTGCTGCTCCCGCTTGGACTCGAGCTCCGTGGGCGCGGCCGGGGCGGCGGCGCCTTCCTCGGCCGAGTCGATGGCTGCGGGTGCGCTGCCCTTGAGGGCGGCGAGCTCGGCCTCGACATCGGCCTGGGAGCTCATCGACTCCAGCTCGCGGGTGATGTCGTCGCCCTGGTTGATCGAGCTGGCGTCGTCGAGAGCGCCGGAGGCGATCAGCTCGTCGATGGCACCGGCCCGGGCCTGCATCTGCGCGGTCTTGTCCTCGGCACGCTGCACCGCCATGCCGACGTCGCCCATCTCCTCGGAGATCCCGGAGAAGGCCTCGTTGATGCGGGTCTGCGCCTCGGCGGCGGTGTAGGTCGCCTTGATGGTCTCCTTGCGCGTCCGGAACGCGTCGACCTTGGCCTGGAGCCGTTGGGAGGCGAGGGTGAGCTTCTCCTCCTCGCCCTGCAGCTGGGCGTGCTGGGCCTCGAGGTCGCTGATCTGGCTGGTGACCCCCGACTTGCGGGTCAGCGCCTCGCGAGCGAGGTCCTCGCGGCCCATCGAGATCGCCTTCTGGGCCTGGTCGGTGAGCTTCTGGGACTGGGTCTTGAGCTGGTTGACCTGGAGCTCGACGCGCTTGCGGCTGGTGGCCACGTCGGCGACCCCTCGACGGACCTTCGTCAGCATCTCCATCTGACGCTGGTAGCTGTAGTCGAGGGTCTCGCGCGGGTCCTCGGCCTTGTCGAGAGCCTTGTTGGCCTTCGCCCGGAAGATCAGGCTGATCCGCTTCATCATGCTCATGGCCCACAACCTACCCAACGAGGCCCAGTCGAACGAGAGGCGAACGGGCTCGGGGAGGTCATCTCCCACAGGTAGGGTGACCATCCCCGACACATCCGCCTCGCCCCCCAGAAGGACCCGTGTTCCGCCGTACCAAGACCGAGAGCCCATCGCCCGACACCTCCGAGAAGGGGCCCGGCGCCAAGGGCCGGCCGACGCCGACCCGCAAGGAGGCGGAGGCCGCAGCCCGCCAGCGGGCCAAGGCGGGGATGGACAAGAAGACGGCGCAGAAGGTGCTCCGCGAGCGCCGCACCGAGACCAACGCCAAGGTGCGCGAGGGCATGAAGACCGGTGACGAGCGCTACCTGCCCGCCCGCGACAAGGGTCCGGTGAAGCGGTTCATCCGCAACTTCGTCGACGCCCGCCTGTCGATCGCGGAGTTCCTGCTCCCCCTGCTGGTCGTGATCATGGCCATGCAGTACTCCGGGAACGCCAAGCTGATCCAGCTCGGGAGCGCGGTGATGACCACGACGATCCTGGTGGTCGCGGTCGACACGGTCTGGCTGCTCTTCCGCATGAAGCGCGCGCTCCGGGCCAAGTTCCCCGACGAGTCGCTCAAGGGCGTCAACTTCTACACGGTGATGCGAGTCCTGCAGCTGCGGTTCATGCGGATGCCGAAGCCCCAGGTGAAGATCGGCGGCGCACCGCGCTGAGCTGGCGCGTCGCTCAGCCGGCCTCGAGCGACATCGGGCCGTAGACCTCGCGGTCGCCCTCGAACAGGGTGACCGCCGAGACGCCGCCGTCGGCGAGGTCCGGGTAGGCCTCCCCCAGCCAGGACTCGGCGTCGCTGCGCGTCGGGAACTCGGTGCGCTCCCCGGTGACCACCCGGCCGTCGGCGTCGAGCAGCTGCCACCACCACGGGACCTGGTCCGGCCTGCGGGGGGAGGCGCCGAAGGCCGGCTCGGGAGTGTTGGTCATCGTGCTGCCTCTCGTCGAAGATCGGGTCAGGACTCGCGCACGTCGGTGTCGACGAACGGTGGCGGGGTGACGACGAAGACCTCGGGCCGCCCCCGGACGTCGACCAGCACCTCCGCGCCCACCTGGATCTGGGAGTTGACCAGGGCCAGGGCGACACCCTTGCGCAGGGTTGGCGAGAACGTACCCGAGGTGACGTGACCGACGGGGAGATCGTCGGCGAGCTTGACCGTCATCTGGGGACGGGCGATCCCGCGGCCCTGGGCCACCAGGCCACGCAACGTCACGCGGACCCCGGCCTCCTTCTCGGCGACCAGCGCCTCCTTGCCCCAGAAGTCGGGCTTCGACCAGCCGACGGCCCAGCCGAGCCGGGCCTGGTTGGGCGTGACGTCGAGGCTGATGTCCTGGCCGTGCAGCGGGTACCCCATCTCGGTGCGCAGGGTGTCCCGGGCCCCGAGCCCGCACGGGAGCATGTCGTGCTGCTCCCCAGCCGCGAGCAGCGCGTCCCACAGCTGCGGCGCCACCGTGTTGGCGGCGACCAGCTCGTAGCCGCGCTCGCCGGTGTAGCCGGTACGGCACACCACGACGTCCTCCCCGTCGAAGGGCGTCACCTCGAAGGACATGTAGCCGTGGCCGGTCGGGAGGTCGAGCGCCGCGAGCACCTCGTCGGACCTGGGCCCCTGCACGGCGAGGACGGCGTGGGACTCGTGCTGGTCGGTGATCGTGACGCCCTCGGGCGCCCCCGCCTCGAGGCGTCGACGGACCTCGGCGGTGTTGGCGGCGTTGGGCACGAGCAGGACGTGGTCGTCGTCGTGCAGGTAGGCGATCAGGTCGTCGACCACACCACCGGTGGTGGCGTCGCAGGCCAGCGTGTATTGCGCCCGACCGGGGCCGATGCGCCCGAGGTCGTTGCTCAGGCACCCGTTCAGGTACGCCGCGGCACCGGGTCCGCGCACGTCGAGCTTGCCGAGGTGGCTGACGTCGAAGATGCCGACGGCATTGCGGACGGCCGCGTGCTCCTTGAGTACGCCGGTGGGGTACTCCAGCGGCATCTCCCAGCCGCCGAACTCGGCGAACTTCGCCCCCAGGGCAGCGTGCCGGTCGTGGAGGGGCGACTGCTTCGGGGACATGCACCGCAAGTTACCGCAGCGACACCGCCCGTTCGGCTGGGGTTCAACGATCTAGCATGGCCCACCGTGACGACGTACACCCTCCGCAAGGGCAGCCCCGCGAAGACCCGCACCGACCTCGTCGTGATCGGTGTCGCCAAGACCTCCAAGGGAGATCTGGTCGCCTGCCCGGGAGCCGAGGACGTCGCCTCGGAGTACGGCCGCAAGTTCAAGCCGATGCTCAGCTCGATGGGCTTCAAGGGCGACACCGGTGAGGTGCTGCGGGTGCCGACCGGCGGTGCGATCAAGGCCGGACAGCTGCTCGTCGTCGGCCTCGGCCAACGCGAATCCCTCACCGTCGAGCGGGTACGCCGCGCCGCTGGTGTGGCCGCGCGCAACGTCGGCAACGCCGCCTCGGTGGCGCTCGCCCTCCCCGCCCAGGACGCCGAGCACGTGCGTGCGGTCGCCGACGGGTTCCTGCTCGGCAGCTACTCCTTCAAGCGCTACAAGTCGCGCTCGGACGAGACCGCTGTCGCCGATGTCTCGATCCTCAGCGACGCCGCCCGTCGGCAGGACGCCATCGCGGCCCTGGACGCGGCGCAGGCGGTCGCCGACGTCGTCCGTCAGGCTCGCGACTGGGTGAACACTCCGCCCAACGACCTGACTCCCGAGCTGTTCGCCGACGGCGTGCTGGCCTTCGCCAAGAAGCGTGCGGGGCGCTCGAAGCCCAAGGTCGAGATCGAGGTGCTCGGCCCCGACGAGCTGGCCGAGCTCGGCTGCGGCGGCATCCTGGGCGTCGGCCTCGGCTCGGCCAACCCGCCACGCCTGGTGAAGCTGACCTGGGCCCCGGAGGACGCGCGCGCCAAGGTGGCCTTCGTCGGCAAGGGCATCACCTACGACTCCGGCGGGCTCACCATCAAGCCCGGCAGCTCCATGGCGACGATGAAGTACGACATGGGCGGTGCCGCCGCCGTGATCGCCGCGACCTTCGCGATCGCCGCCTTGGAGCTCCCGGTCTCGGTCACGACCTACGCGCCGATGGCCGAGAACATGGTCTCGGGCTCCGCGATGCGACCGGGCGACGTGCTCACCATGTTCAACGGCAAGACGGTCGAGGTCACCAACACCGACGCCGAGGGCCGGCTGATCCTGGCCGACGCGATCGCGATGGCGGCCGAGGACTCCCCCGACGCGATCATCGACGTGGCGACCCTGACCGGCCCCTGCATCGTCGCCCTGGGCGAGAAGGTCGCGGGGATCTTCGGGGACGACGAGACCACGGCCGCCGTCGCCGCGGCCGCCGAGACCAGCGGCGAGATGCTGTGGCGGCTGCCGATCCCCGACGAGACCCGGGAGGCCGTACGCACCGAGAGCAAGGTCGCCGACGTGCTCCAGCACAACTGGGTGCGCTGGGGCTCCGCGCTCTTCGCTGCCGCCTTCCTCGAGGAGTTCATCGGGGGTCGGCCCTGGGCGCACCTCGACATCGCCGGCCCGGCGTGGAACACCGGTGGACCGTGGGGACACGTGCCGTCCGGGGCGACCGGCTACAGCATCTCCACGCTGGTGGAGTACGTCGCCGCGCTCGCAGCCGGCGACGACGAGCCTGCTGAGGACGTCGAGAGCTAGGAGCCCGAGCCGCCGTCGAGGTCGCGGTCGAGCTGCTGCTTGAGCCGTTCCTTCTGCGCGCGGTTCCAGGCGCGCATCCGGTCGGGGATGCCGACCAGCCCTGCGTCGTACGACGGCACGCCGTTGCGGTTGGCGAAGTCGTGGGCCCACTTCTCCGAGGGCACCCGACGCCGGGTCCACTCACCGTCGTGGGCGACGAGCAGCAAGGTGACATCGGTGATCGTCGTTCGCGGCTCGACGAATCCCTCGACCCCGCGGCGGGAGCGGATGAACTCGAGCAGGTGCTGCTGGTCGGCGTTGTCCGAACCACGCACGATCGCGCCCGTGGACCCCGTGCCGTGGCCACGTCGGCGGAACCGGTCCAGCAATCCCATGGCCACCAGTGTGCTGCATCGGGGGTCGAGTCTCATGCGAACGCGACGTCTTGTCGGGCCGCGTCGGGCGGGGTGATTGGATGAAGGTCGTCAGTTCGAGGGAGTGGAGGCAGACGTGCCGGAGGGCTCAGGCGGAGACAACCAGTTCGACGTCGTGATCCTGGGAGCAGGGTCCGGGGGCTATGCCTGTGCGCTGCGTGCGGCCCAGCTGGGGCTCAGCGTTGCGCTGGTCGAGAAGGACAAGGTCGGCGGCACCTGCCTGCACGTCGGCTGCATCCCGACCAAGGCGCTGCTGCACGCCGCCGAGGTCGCCGACGCTGCCCGTGAGTCCGAGAAGTTCGGGGTGCAGGCGACCCTCGACGGCATCGACATGGCGGGCGTGAACTCCTACAAGGACGGCGTGGTGAGCCGCCTCTACAAGGGGCTCACCGGGCTCGTCAAAGGACGCGGGATCACCGTGGTCGAGGGCAGTGGCAAGCTCACCGGACCTCGCACGGTCGAGGTCGACGGCACGTCGTACGTCGGCAAGGCGGTCGTGCTCGCGTCGGGGTCCTACTCGCGCACCCTCCCCGGACTCGAGATCGACGGCACGCGGGTGCTCACCTCCGAGCAGGCGCTGCGCCTCGACTCGGTGCCACGGTCGGTGATCGTCCTCGGCGGCGGTGTCATCGGCTGCGAGTTCGCGAGTGTGTGGCGCTCGTTCGGGGCCGAGGTCACCATCATCGAGGCTCTCCCCCACCTGGTCCCGGCCGAGGACGAGCACTCCTCCAAGACGCTCGAGCGTGCCTTCCGCAAGCGCAAGATCGCCTTCGCCACCGGCACCCGCTTCGAGGCGGTCAAGAGCACCGACGACGGGGTCACCGTGACCGTCGAGGGCGGCAAGACGTTCGAGGCCGACCTGCTCCTGGTGGCCGTCGGGCGGGGACCGACCACCGACGGGCTCGGCTACGAGGAGCAGGGCGTGGCCATGGAGCGGGGCTTCGTCACCGCGGACGAACGCTGCCGCACCAGCGTCGAGGGGGTCTACGCGGTCGGCGACATCGTGCCGGGGCTCCAGCTCGCGCACCGCGGGTTCCAGCAGGGCGTCTTCGTGGCCGAGGAGATCGCCGGGCTCTCCCCCGCTCCCATCGACGAGACCGGCATCCCGCGCGTGACCTACAGCGACCCGGAGGTCGCCTCCGTCGGGCTCACCGAGGCCCAGGCGCGGGAGCTCCATGGCGACTCCGTCGAGACGCTCACCTACGACCTCGCCGGCAACGGCAAGAGCCAGATCCTGGCCACTGCGGGCTTCGTGAAGCTGGTGCGCGTCACCGACGGTCCCGTGGTCGGCGTACACATGGTCGGCGCGCGCGTCGGGGAGCTCATCGGCGAGGCCCAGCTGATCTGCAACTGGGACGCCTACCCCGAGGACGTCGCCTCCCTGGTGCACGCGCACCCCACCCAGAACGAAGCCCTCGGCGAGGCGCACCTCGCACTGGCCGGGAAGCCGTTGCACGCCCACTCATGACCTGCTGGACTCTGGGTAGCCTCGAAGCGGACCCCAGGGACTGATCCGAGATCGAACCGAGAACGACGAGCGAAGGAAGCCGATGTCGACACCCGTGAACCTCCCCGCACTGGGCGAGTCCGTCACCGAAGGCACCATCACCCGCTGGCTGAAGTCCGTGGGCGACACCGTCGAGGTCGACGAACCCCTGCTCGAGGTCTCCACCGACAAGGTCGACACCGAGATCCCCTCGCCGGTCGCCGGCACCCTGCTGGAGATCAAGGCCGAGGAGGACGAGACCGTCGAGGTCGGCGCCGAGCTCGCGATCATCGGCGACGAGGGCGAGGGCGGCGGTTCTGACTCCGGCTCCGACTCGGCCGAGGACGACTCCTCCGACGACCCCTCAGACGAGGAAGCGACCGACGAAGCCGACGAGGCCGAGGAGTCGGACGACTCCGAGGACGCGACCGACGACTCCGATGACTCGGATGAGTCCGACGACTCCGAAGACTCCGACTCCTCCGACGAGGGCGACGAGTCGATGGCGGACGAGGAGGAGGAGCAGAAGCCGGCCGAGCCCAAGAAGAGCGGCGGAGGCGGTGGCGGTACGCCCGTCACCCTGCCCGCGCTCGGCGAGTCGGTCACCGAGGGCACCATCACCCGCTGGCTGAAGTCGGTCGGTGACACCGTCGAGGTCGACGAGCCCCTGCTCGAGGTCTCCACCGACAAGGTCGACACCGAGATCCCCTCGCCGGTGGCCGGCACCCTCCAGGAGATCAAGGTCGAGGAGGACGAGACCGTCGAGGTCGGCGCCGAGCTCGCGATCATCGGCGACGGCTCCGGTTCCTCGGACTCCTCGGACTCCTCGGACTCCTCGGACTCCTCGGACTCCTCGGACGACGAGCCGGAGGAGAAGGACGAGCCCGAGGCCAAGGAGGAGCCCGAGGCCAAGGAGGAGCCCGAGCCGGAGGCCGAGGAGGAGCCGGAGCCCGAGAAGGCCGAGGAGAAGCCAGCCGAGGAGAAGCCGGCCGAGAAGTCGACCCCGTCCGAGTCCGCCAGCACGTCGGGGTCGTCCGGAGAGGGCGGCAGCTACGTCACCCCCCTGGTCCGCAAGATGGCGGCCGAGCACGGCGTCGACCTGTCCAGCATCGAGGGCACCGGTGTCGGTGGCCGGATTCGCAAGCAGGACGTCCTCGCGGCCGCTGAGTCCGCCAAGTCCGCCAGCGAGCCGGCCGCTCCTGCGGCCGCGGAGAAGCCGTCGGCACCGGCTGCCGCCGCGAGCCCGTTGCGGGGCAAGACCGAGCCGTTGAGCCGGTTGCGCAAGGTGATCGCCAAGCGGATGGTCGAGTCGCTGCAGACCTCGGCCCAGCTGACCCAGGTCGTCGAGGTCGACGTCACGAAGATCGCTCGCCTGCGCGACAGCGTGAAGGCCGACTTCCTGGCCCGGGAGGGCGTCAAGCTCTCCTACCTGCCGTTCTTCGCGAAGGCCACGATCGACGCCCTGAAGACCCACCCGGCGCTGAACGCGACCCTCGACCTCGAGGCGGGCGAGGTCACCTACCACGACAGCGAGAACATCGCCTTCGCCGTCGACACCGAGAAGGGCCTGCTGACCCCGGTGGTGAAGGAGGCCGGAGACCTCTCGATCGCCGGGCTCGCCAAGAAGATCGCCGACGTCGCCGAGCGCACCCGCACCAACAAGATCGGGCCGGACGACCTGTCGGGCGGCACCTTCACGATCACCAACCTCGGCAGCGTCGGCGCCCTCTGGGACACCCCGATCATCAACAAGCCGCAGGTCGCGATCCTGGGACCGGGCACGGTGGTGAAGCGCGCGGTGGTCATCGACGACGCCAACCTCGGCGAGACCATCGCCGTACGCCACATGGTCTACCTCGCACTGACCTACGACCACCAGCTGGTGGACGGCGCCGACGCCGGCCGGTTCCTCTCCGACGTGAAGGCTCGGTTGGAGGCCGGCAACTTCGACGTGTGATGTCCGACGCCGACCCAGCCCCTGCCATCGATCGGCTGCTCGCCGAGGCGCGTGCATGCCTCGAGCGGGTGGCCGCCGAGGACCTCGAGCGCGAGCAGGCGGCGGGGGCGCTGGTCGTCGACATCAGGCCGGTCGAGCAGCGCAGCCGCGACGGCGAGCTGGCGGGTGCGCTCGTCGTACCCCGCAACGTGCTCGAGTGGCGGCTGGACCCGACCTCGCCGCACCGGCTGCCGGAAGCGACGTCCGGACGGCGCGTGGTCGTGGTCTGCGACGAGGGCTACGCCTCCAGCCTGGCCGCGGCCACCCTGCAGCAGCTGGGCCACCCCGACGCGACGGACCTCGCCGGAGGGTTCCAGGCGATGCTGGAGCTGCATAACCGCGCCGGTGACTGACGTCGTCGCCCGCCTGCCCCTGGTCTGGTCCCGCGCGACTCTCTGTCCGCAAAGGCCCAATTTCGGGCGGTCTGTCGGGGCAGAATGCGCACCATGTCGCTGATGCAATCGGCACGCTACGTGCGCCGACCGAACGCGTCGATTCCCCAGGTGGTTCTCGGCTCGCTCGTCTCCCTGTGGGGACTGTTCACCATCCTGTTCGCCTCCCTCACGGCGTACGCCGAGGTCTTCGCAGGCCCGGGTGCGGTCACCCGGCAGCAGTACGACGATCTCGGTCGCCCCTACACCGGCTGGTCGGAGGTCTGGCACACCTTCGGACCCCTGCTCTGGGCGGTGTACGCCGCCGGCCTGCTGCTCGTGCTCGCCCGGATGTGGCACACCATCCTGACCAAGCCGCCTCGCGCCGGCTGGATGTACCTGCCGTTCGTGCTGGCGGTGTGCGCCGTCTTCTGGGTCCTCAACCTGGACCGGTTCCTGACGGGCTAGGTCGGCGGCGACCCCCTTGCTGCACCTGACAGCGGCCGGGCCCGCACCTGGCGACCTGCTCGACCCGGGGCCGATCAGTCGACGGCCGTACGGCAGTCTCCCTTGCATGACGCCAGCTGAAGAGTTCCGTGAGATCGGTGGCCGTTTCGGCGAGGTCGTGGACGCGGTGCGACCCGACCAGTGGGATGACCCCACGCCAGTACCTGAGTGGAGGGCGCGCGACGTCGTCGACCACCTGATCGCGTGGTTCCCCGCCCTGACGCACGACCTGGATGTGGCATTCACGGTCGGCCCTCCGACCGAGACGGACCCGGCTGAGGCCTGGCGGACCTTTGCCGAAGGTGTGATCTCGCTGCTCGAGGACCCCACCGCCGCTGCGCTCGTGCCCACCAACCCGAACTTCGGTGGAATCCCGCTCGACCAGGCGGTTTCTCGGTTCTTCACCGCCGACGTGTTCCACCACACCTGGGACCTGGCCACGGCCACCGGACAAGTGCCGGCACTCGACCCACAGCGATGCGAGTCGATGCTCGCCGGGATGGAGCCCATCGATCAGCTGCTGCGGGACAGCGGGCAGTACGGACCTCGCGTCGAGGTACCGGAGGACGCCGACGCCGAGTCGCGACTGGTCGCGTTCCTGGGCCGCGACCCCTATTGGGCACCGCCTCCCCGGACCTAGCGTCAGTGCGCGAGCCGCAGACGAGTCATACGAACCGTGCGCTCGAGACCACCATTCGTATGACGCAAGCAGCCTCTGCGCAGCTCGCCAGGGGTGTCACATGTGGATCATGTGACCGGCGATGCCCTCGATGGCTTCCTTGACGGCCTCGGAGAGCGTCGGGTGCGCGAAGACGTTGCGTGCGACCTCGTCGGCAGTGAGGTCCCACTTCTGCGCCAGCGTCAGGGCCGGCAGCAGCTCGGTCACGTCGGGGCCGATGAGGTGGGCGCCGATGATCTCGTTGTACTTCGCGTCGGCCACGATCTTCACGAAGCCGGCCGTCTCGCCGAGTCCCTTGGCCTTGCCGTTGGCCGAGAACGGGAACTTGGCCACCTTGACGTCGTAGCCCTTTTCCTTGGCCTGGGCCTCGGAGTAGCCGAAGGAGGCGATCTGGGGCTGGCAGTACGTCGCCCGCGGGATCATGTCGAAGTCGATCTCGATGGTGTCGTGGTCGGCAATCGTCTCGGCGCAAACGATGCCCATCGCCTCGGCCGTGTGGGCCAGCATCAGCTTGCCGGTGACGTCGCCGATCGCCCAGACGCCGTCGACGTTGGTACGGCCGCGCTCGTCGACCGCGATGGCGCCGCGGTCGGTGGTCTTCACGCCGGTCTTGTCGAGCCCGTAGCCCTCGAGGCGCGGCGCGAACCCGATCGCCTGGAGCACCTTGTCGGTCTCGATGACCTCTTCCTTGCCGTCCTTGCTGACGGTCACCTTGACCTTGTCGCCCGTGTCCTCGATCTTCTCGACCTTGGTCTTGAGCAGCACCTTCACGCCGAGGTTCTTGTAGTGCTTGGCCAGCTCCTTGGAGACCTCGGCGTCCTCGGTCGGCACCATCCGGTCGAGGAACTCCACGATGGTCACGTCGACGCCGAAGTTGGCCATCACGTAGGCGAACTCGACCCCGATCGCGCCCGAGCCGGCGATCACGATCGAGCCGGGCAGCTGGTCGCTGAGGATCTGCTCCTCGTAGGTCACCACGTTGTCGGACAGCTCGGTGCCGGGCACCAGTCGGGTCGTTGCACCGGTGCTGATGATGATGTGGTCGCCGGTGACGGTGCGGGTCTTGCCGTCGTTGAGCTTCACCTCGATGGTCTTGGCATCGGTGAAGGTGCCCCAGCCGTCGATCTCCTCGATCTTGTTCTTCTTCATCAGGAAGTGGACGCCCTTGACGATGGAGTCCGACACCTCGCGGCTGCGGGCGTGGGTCGGCTTGAAGTCCATGGTGGCGTCGCCGGTGATCCCGAACTTGTCCTTCTCGTGCTCGAGGATGTGCGCGAGCTCGGCGTTGCGCAGCAGTGCCTTGGACGGGATGCAGCCCACGTTGAGGCAGACCCCACCCCAGTACTGCTTCTCGATCACGCCCACCTTGAGGCCGAGCTGCGAGGCGCGGATGGCGGCGACGTACCCACCGGGGCCCGCACCGAGGACGACGACATCGAAATCACTCACGGGAACGAGCCTATTCCTCGGCACCAGCCCCGGGGCAACGGGTGCGGCCGTTCCCGGACGCGTGCGACGGTGGGGGCATGCGCTACCTCATCGCCGGGTCGACCGGCTTCCTCGGGACCCGGCTGACCGAGCGGCTCACCGTCCTCGGCCACGACGTCACCCGGCTGGTACGCCGACCACCGGGATCGGGCGAGGTGAGGTGGGACCCGTACACCGCTCCCCTGGGCCACGAAGTCGTCGAGGACCACGACGTCGTGGTCAACCTGGCCGGCAGCCCGACCCTGGGCAACCCGCACTCGAAGAAGTGGGCCAAGACCCTCAAGGACAGCCGGGTGACCACGACCCGGGTGCTGGCGGAGGCCATCGCCCAGAGCAGCAGCAAGCCGGTGTTCCTGGCCGGTAATGCGGTGGCGATCTACGGCGACCACGGGGACGAGCCGATCACCGAGGCCACCCATCCCCGCTCCGACACGCTGCTGGCCGGGGTCACCCGGGCCTGGCAGGCCGCCACCCAGCCGGCCCGCCACGCCGGTGGCCGGGTGTGCATCCTGCGCACCTCGCCGGTCTACGACCGCCGCGGACAACCGCTCGGCGCGCTCCGGCTCCAGTTCACGGCCGGGCTCGGTGGCCGCCTCGGCAACGGTCGGCAGTACGTCCCGATGATGTCGACCCGCGACTGGGTCGACGCCGTGATCCACGTCGCCGAGACCGACTCGGTGTCGGGCCCTGTCAACCTCTCCTGTGAGCGGGTGCCGACCAACGCCCAGCTCACCTCCGAGCTCGCCCGTCAGGTGCACCGGCCGGCGTTCCTGCACGTTCCGGCGCCGGCGATCCGAGTCGCCGCCGGGCCGATGGCCCCGGAGGCACTGGGGTCGGTCAGGGTGGTGCCGCAGGTCCTGCTCGACAGCGGGTTCACGTTCAGCGACCCCGACGTGTCAGCCGTGCTGCGCGAGGGGCTCAGCCCGAGCCGCTGACGCCGACGACCCGCCACTCTCCCGCGACCCGGGCGAGCACGATGCGGCGTACGACGGGACGGGTGGTGGGCAGCGGCACCGTGCTGTCCGGGGTCACCACCTCGCCTCCCGCGACCCGGTCGAGGATGCGGACGACCAGCCGGTCGGGCGTGGCCCGCAGCACCCGCAGGCCGAACACCTGCGTCACGATGCGTCGTACGACGAACCCGCGCGCCGTGTAGGAGCGGAGCAGCCGCACGTCGGTCCGCGCGGCACTCGACTGCCGGACGTAGAGCGCTGCGAGTGCGCGTTCGTCGGAGCCGGCCCAGGCCCGCGACCGGCGCTCGTCCCACGCGTGCAGCACGGCGAGGGCGTGCCGCACCTGGCCACCGTGCTCACGCGACGGGTCGGCCACTGCTGCCGAGACAGGCAGCACCACGAGGCTCACGGCCACCAGCACGGCGAACAGGCGCATCCCCCCACCCTGCCGTCGATCGGGCCGGGTCACGTCGTTGTCCACAGGCAACCTGTGACGGGTTAGCCTCGAGACGTGAACGGACTGGTCTTCGAGGTGCTCTCCGACGGCCCCACCGACTATCTCGCGGCCTGGGAGCGCCAACGTGCGGTCCACGCCGGGGTCGTCGACGGCGGGCCGGGCCGGGTCCTGCTGCTCGAGCACTCTCCCGTCTACACCGCCGGCAAGCGCACCGAGCCGCACGAGCGTCCGAGCGACGGCACCCCGGTGATCGAGGTCGACCGCGGCGGCAAGATCACCTTCCACGGGCCCGGCCAGCTGGTCGGCTACCCGATCGTGCGGCTGCCCGACCACGTGCTCGTGGTCGACTACGTACGCCGTCTCGAGGAGGCGTTGATCGCCGTGTGCCGCGACCTCGGCGTCAGCACCGCGCGCGTCCCGGGTCGCAGCGGGGTCTGGCTGCAGGCCGACCCGGTCACCGGGCGACCCGAGCGCAAGATCGCGGCGATCGGCATCCGGGTGAGCCGTGGGGTGACCATGCACGGCTTCGCGCTGAACTGCGACGTCGACCTCTCCTGGTACGAGCGCTTCGTGCCCTGCGGGATCGCCGATGCCGGTGTGACCACCCTCTCCGAGGAGCTCGGTCGCGACGTGACGGTGGCCGAGGTGCTCCCCCTGGTCGAGCAGCACCTGGCCGACCTGCTGGCGTGGGCGCCGTACGAACCGACCCCTGACTACGAGCCGCGTCCAGAACCTGGACGTCGCGCCGCCGGGGCTGCTGGGGACCTGCGTGTCCCCGTGCTCAATCCGCGGGCCTGACCCCCGCTTGCGCCATGCTGGAGACCGGCCGAGACCGGTCAGCCGGAAGGGTGTGTCGACCAAGCCATGAACGACCTCGTGATCGAGACGAAGGGTCTCCGCAAGGTCTACCGATCGGGCGGCCGACGCACGGTGGCGGTCGACGGTCTCGACCTCAGCGTCCCCGCCGGCGGGGTGCACGGCTTCCTCGGTCCCAACGGCTCCGGGAAGACGACCACCATCAAGATGCTGCTCGGGCTGACCCGGCCCAGCCGCGGCGAGATGCGGCTCTTCGGACTGCAGGTCCCGGCCCAGCTCCCCCAGGTCATCGACCGCGTCGGCGCCATCGTCGAGGAGCCGCGGTTCACTCCCACGTTCTCGGGCCGCAAGAACCTCAGCCTGCTCGCGCGCTCCATCGGCGTACCCCGCAGCACGGTCGACGAGGTGCTCCAGCAGGCCGGACTGGCCGACCGCGCCAAGGAGAGGTACGGCGCCTACTCGCTCGGCATGAAGCAGCGGCTCGCCATCGCCGCCGCCCTGCTCAAGAACCCCGACCTGCTGATCCTCGACGAGCCGACCAACGGCCTCGACCCGGCCGGCATCCGTGGGATCCGCGACCTCATCCGTGACCTCGGCGAGTCCGGAGTCACGGTGCTGCTCAGCTCGCACATCCTCGCGGAGGTCCAGCAGGTGTGCCACTCGGTCTCCATCGTGGGCGAGGGACGGCTGCTGGCGAGCGGACGGGTCGAGGACCTCCTCGGCGAGAGCGTCTCGCGCACCCGCGTCGGCGTGACGGACCCGCAGGGCGCGCGCCACTTCCTGGAAGCGGCCGGCTACACCGTCTCGCGGGAGGGTGACGTGCTCGTCGTCGAGGGACACGAGAACCCCGCGGAGATCACCAAGCTGCTGGCCGGCAAGGGCGTCTACGTCTCTGAGCTCTCGGCCATCCGGCCCACGCTGGAGACGTTCTTCCTCAAGCTCACCGGTCGCGCGCGTCCCGAACCGACGCCCCCGAGCGACCCGGCCGACGAGGAGGCGTCCTGATGCGCCTGCTCGCCGTCGAGCTCAACCGGTTCCGCTCACGACGGGCGATCGCGCTGCTCGTGCTCGCCGCGGCCCTGCTGGCCGTGGTCCTCGCGGGAGTGACCGCCTGGAACACCCGCCCGCTCAGCCAGGAGGACCGCACCGACGCCCAGGCCCAGGCCGCGCTCGAGGGAGAGAAGCCGGAGCTCCTGCAGGAGGTGCTCGCCTGCAAGGCAGCTCCGCGGGACTTCCTCGGACCGACCGCCACGGCCGACCAGTGCCAGGACGCGCTCGTGCCCGGTCCCGAGGCGTACTACCCGCGTGACGCGCTCAGCTTGCGGCAGGCACTGTCCACCTCCGGGCTCGGCCTGTCACTGGCCGTTGTCGTGATCAGCCTGATGCTGATCGCGGGCTGCACCTTCGTCGGTGCCGACTGGACGTCCGGCTCGCTGACCAACCAGCTGCTGTTCGTGCCGCGTCGCGCGCGCGTCTGGCTGGCCAAGGCCGGGGCCGTGACGTTGAGCGCCGGAGTGGTGGCACTGGTGACGATCTCGGCCTTCTGGCTGATCCTGGGGCTGGTCGCCCAGGCGCGCGGCATCTCGGTCCCGTCCAGCGACGTGACCCACGTGGTGTGGCACGTGCTGCGCGCCACCGTGCTGGCGATGGGTGCAGCCCTCGGGGGCTTCGCGCTGACCATGATCTTCCGGCACACCGTCGCCACGCTGGCGCTGTTGTTCGTCTACAGCATCGGCGGCGAGATCATCGTCAACCTGTTGCCGTTCGACGGAGCCGGTCGCTGGTCGGTCGGCAACAACGCGCTCGGCTGGCTGGCCCCGCGCTACCACTACTTCGACGCCAGCATCCAGTGCACGCCGGGCGAGCGCTGCAGCTCGACCCAGATGATGACCCACCTCGAGTCAGGCACCTTCCTGGGCATCCTGCTGGTGATCGCGGTCGCCGTCTCGCTGCTCTGGTTCAACCGTCGCGACGTGTGAGCCTCAGCGGGCCTGGTTGCGGTAGTGCTCGACCATCGCCGGGTAGTAGTCGCGGTCCCAGTCGATCTCTGCGACATCACGGCCTGACTCGGCCGCGGCCAGCCGGTCGAGGTAGTACTCCCACCCCGGCCCGATGCTCTCCGCCGCCGACGGGTCGATGCCCGGCTGGCTGAAGGTCAGGGTCGTGACTCCGTCGTGCTCCTCGAGCACGAGGTCGAGGAGCCACCGCTCCTCCCCGACGTGCGAGGTCACCCGCAGCACGCGGGGCGGATCGCACTCGCGGATCTCCATCTCCCCCGGCTCGGTCGCACCCTCGGCGGTCATCAGGAAGGCAACCCGACCGGACGCCGGGTCGCCCGTGAAGGTGCCGATCCAGCGCGCGAGACGCTCGGACTCGGTCACCGACGCCCAGACGTCCTCGATCGGTGCCCGGAACTCCCGAGTGATGGTCAGGATGCTGCCGTCGCCGTCCGTGCTGATCCGGCCCGTGGGCTCGGTGCTCATGCGGTCTCCTCGTGCTCGTCCGGGACTGCGGGGCTGCGGACGGCGCGACGCCGCTCGCGCGTCGTACGACGGACCTCGGTGTCGAGGGCGTCCAGCGTGGGGGTGGAGAGTCGCGGGCCCTCGGCCGGGGGCGTCAGCTCCGCGACCAGGCGGGTCACGGGTGCGAGGGCCCGGGGGGCGAGACGGTAGTGCCGTTCGCGGCCGTGATCGGCAGCGGTCACGAGCCCGGCCTCGGCCAGCAGTCGCAGGTGCTTGCTCACCGCCGGCCGCGAGATGGGCAGCATCGCAGCCAGGTCGACCACCCGGGCCGGACCGGCGGCCATCGACCTGAGCAGGGAGCGGCGCACCGGGTCGGCCAGGGCGGCGAAGACGTCCACCCGAAAATGGTAACCAGTCGGTTACCAGTTGGCAATCGCGGGCGAGGCTGCCGGTTCGGGATCGGATGGTGCTGCGACGTACAGTGGCACGCGTGACTCAAGCGCCTGAACAAGCCGCCGCACCCTCCACCGCGGGGCCAGCAGCACACTCGGCAGCACCCGAGGGACGCAAGCTGCTGCGCCTCGAGGCCCGCAACGCCGAGACCCCGATCGAGCGCAAGCCCGAATGGATCAAGACGCGCGCCCGGATGGGCCCGGAGTACCAGCACCTGCAGAGCCTGGTGAAGTCCGAGGGCCTGCACACCGTGTGCCAGGAGGCCGGCTGCCCGAACATCTTCGAGTGCTGGGAGGACCGCGAGGCGACCTTCCTCATCGGCGGCGACCAGTGCACCCGACGCTGCGACTTCTGCCAGATCGACACCGGCAAGCCGCAGCCGCTGGACCGCGACGAGCCGCGGCGCGTGGCGGAGTCGGTGCAGAAGATGGAGCTGCGCTACGCGACCATCACCGGCGTCGCCCGTGACGACCTGCCCGACGGTGGCGCCTGGCTGTACGCCGAGACGGTGCGCGCGATCCACCAGCTGAACCCGGGCACCGGCGTGGAGAACCTCATCCCCGACTTCAACGGCGACCCCGACCTGCTGCGCGAGGTCTTCGAGAGCCGTCCGGAGGTGCTGGCCCACAACGTCGAGACGGTGCCGCGGATCTTCAAGCGGATCCGGCCGGCCTTCCGCTACGACCGCTCGCTCGACGTGATCACCCAGGCCCGTGACTTCGGGCTGGTCACCAAGTCCAACCTGATCCTCGGCATGGGTGAGACCCGCGAGGAGGTCCACCAGGCCCTGGTCGACCTGCACGCGGCCGGCACCGAGCTGATCACGATCACCCAGTACCTCCGCCCGTCGGTACGGCACCACCCCGTCGAGCGCTGGGTCAAGCCCGAGGAGTTCGTCGAGCTGGCGGCCGAGGCCGAGGAGGTCGGGTTCGCCGGTGTGCTCAGCGGGCCGCTCGTGCGTTCGTCGTACCGCGCGGGGCGGCTGTACAAGCAGGCGATCGAGGCCCGCGAGAGCGCCGACGCGTCCCAGGCCTCCTGAGACACCCGCCTAGACTGGGTCTCGACTGATCGCTCGCTGCGCTCGCTGCTCGACCACCTGAAGAACGCAGCCTCACCCCTCGAACCACGAAGGCACCACATCCATGGCGAGAAAGCCCAAGGCTCCGAAGGACCCCAACAAGGTGGGTCGGATCAAGCAGATCCGCCAGAGCTACACCATGACCAAGCAGTCCGATCCGAAGATCGGGCTGATCCTGCTGGGCACCTTCGTGCTCGCGGCCCTGGCCGGCTTCGCGCTGATGCTGCTGGTCTTCCGCGGCGGCAGCCTCGTCTTCCCGATCGTGTTCGGCGTGCTGACCGGCACGCTGGCGGTGCTGATCATCTTCGGCCGTCGAGCCCAGAGCTCGGCCCTGCGCCAGATCGAGGGCAAGCCCGGCGCTGCCGCTGCCGCCCTCGGCATGCTCAAGCGTGGGTGGAAGACCGAGCCGGCCATCGCCGTCACCAAGCAGCAGGACGTCGTCACGCGGGTCGTGGGTCCGCCCGGCATCGTGCTGATCGGCGAGGGCAACCCCAACCGGCTGCGTCCGCTGCTCACCTCCGAACGCCGCAAGCACGAGCGGGTCGCCAGCGAGACACCGATCCACGAGGTGCTGGTCGGCAACGACCCCGGTCAGGTCCCGCTGCGCAAGCTGACCAAGCACGTCACCAAGCTCGGCCGCGAGATCAAGCCGGCCCAGATGACCGACGTGCTGCAGCGGATCAAGGCGCTGGACGCCAACAGATCCGCCATCCCGATGCCGAAGGGACCCGTGCCGACGTCGATGAAGGGAATGCGCGGTAATCTGCGCGGGCGCTGATTCTCCCACAATCGGTAATAGCGACATTTACCAACAAATGTCGTAAAGTGGAAATCCCCCGCCCCTCCTCCCCCGAGGTGTTTCCACCATGCGCCGTCGTCCGTTGGTCCTGTGCTCCCTGCCGCTCTCCGCGCTGCTCGCGCTCTCCGTGGCCACCTTGCCGGCCGAGGGCGCCGCACCTGCCCGCAAGGCCGCGCCCGCCCGCGCCGTGACCGGCGTGTCCGGCCTCGACAACGCGGTACGGATCTCCTGGCGCCCGGCGGCCGGCGCGAACCGGTACCGCGTCAAGTGGGCCTACGCCCCGTGGGACAAGTGGCCGAGCACCACGAGGTACACCGCTTGGTTGCCTGCCTCGACCCGCTCGAGCACCCGTGCCGTGTCCACCGACGCCGCGCACGACACGACCATGACCGCGGTGCCCTACGGCAACCCGGTCTTCGCACGGGTCCAGACGGCCTACGGCTCCCGGCTCGGGCCGTGGTCAGCCACCCGTGCCATCTGGCCGCGGGTCTCCCAACCCGACTCGGGTGACGGCGTTCGTCTCGGCACCTACAACGTGATGCTCGCCGGCACCACCAACTGGGCCAGGCGGATGCCTCGCATCGCGCGCAACATCGCGGCTCGCAACCTCAACGTCGTCGCTCTCCAGGAGACGATGAACACCAATGGCGGTGGCATCGCCGCCCGGTTGACCAGCCTGACCCACCGCACCTGGAAGGTCGCCCCGACCGGGGTGTCCGAGGGTCGCATCCTGTACGACGCCGGCCGGTTCAGCCTGCGTAGCAGCGGACTGCTCAACAGCTACAGCCCCTCGGGCCAGTCGATCCACAGCTACCGTACCGGCAAGGTCATCCCCACGCCGTACGCCCGCCTCCGCCCCGCTGGTTCGAGCAGGACCTTCACCGTGGTCTCGGTCCACTTCGGCCCCGCCAAGCCGCAGCTGGGACCCAACCGCACCGGCAACAAGCAGACCGGCGCGACGGCACGTGCGGTGCTGGCGGCGCTGAACCGGCTGACCAGCACCTCCGAACCGGCGGCGATCGCCGGTGACTTCGCGGCCGGCTACGGCGTGTGGGGTGACCCGAACCCGCCGCAGCCGACGTTCGTCCGCGCCGGCTGGTGGGACGCCATGGCCTCGATGTCCCGGCTCGGGGTGCGCTACTCGACCACCAACGGGCGACGCGTGCAGCGGCCCACCTCGACGGTCGCCAGCCGGGCGGACGGGATCTTCCTGCGGCACATCCACGGCACCACGCGCTACGTGAACGTCGCGAACTTCTTCATGCCCGGGACCCGCGTGCCGCCGAGCGACCACAACCTGGTCTTCGCCTACTTCCAGCTGCCGAGATGAGCCACCTCGGCCGCTGACCTCGTCAGGCGCCCGGCATCGCCATGATCTGGGCGTGGGGCGGAGCGTCGACCTTCACAGGCTGGCCCCACTTCGACATCGTCGCCTCGAAGTGCTCACCGGACATGTCGAAGCTCGTCCGGTGGAGACGGTGCTGCTCGTCGAGCCAGAGGTCGTAGGTGATGCTCTTCGGCACCTTGGCCTGTGCAAGCTGGGCCGTCGAGAGGCCCTTGACCAGGGCCGCGGTGTCGACGGTGAGCTTGTAGTGCTCGACGGTCACCCCGTCCATCGTCTGCTTGCCCACCCGCTCCGAGCTGCGCACGGCCGACTCCATCGCCTTGATGCTCTGCAGCGGGTCCATCTGGTCGGTGGTGCCGGCAAAGCTCTTGGCGAGCGGGGAGTTCTTGTCGGACGGGTCGATGGCGACGTACTTCCCGGCCGGGGTGACGCCGGGGATCTGCATGTAGAGCACCTTGCCGACGTAGCGCATCTCGATCCGGCCCTTGCCCAGCTGGGGCATCGACATCGACATGCTCATGCGGGGCTGCGCCTGGCCGTAGGCCACGTCGCCCTTGGCCGAGAACGAGGACTTCCCGGTCATGGTCATCGCGATGTGGGCGGTGCCGGCCTTCTTGGCCGCGTCGTAGGCCACGCGCATGATGTCGGTCTTGTCGAGTTCCGGGTCGGCGTAGGCCACTCCCCCGGAGTTCGACGTGGAGTTGTCGTAGCCCGGCCCGGTGTTCTCGTTGCCGCAGCCGGCGACGGTCAGCGCCACTCCGAGCGTCAGTGTGGCGGCCAGCGTGCGTGTGAGCAGGCACGTGCGCGATGTCATGGTTCCCCCGTTTGTCCCGATTCTGGGATCAGAGTACGGCGAGCGCGGCCCGTCCGCCGAGGATTGCGCCAGTCACCGGACGTACGCCGCTGAACGGGTCCAGCGGTCGTGCAGCCCACGTCCGGTGGCGTTCTCGAAGATCAGCGGCGGGACGACCACGCAGATCAGCAGCGTGCGCGCGATCGCCACCAACAGACTGAGCGGACGGCCCTCGGTGGTGAGCACCCGGATCCGCACGATGAGCTGGCCGAACGAGCCGCCGGCCAGGGTGGTCAGCACCGCGACCTCGAGGGCGAAGACACCGAGCACCACCCAGCTGGAGCTGCTGCCCTGACGGCCGTAGTCACCGAGGCCGACGATGCCGATGGTGACCAGGCTCGAGACGAACCAGTCGATGACCAGGGCGGCGATCCGTCGCGGCCAGGAGGCGTACTCGAGCACAAAGGGACCCTATCCGGGCGCCGCTGGGCCGACTCCGGGCCCCGACGCCAGCCATCGGACGCCCGTAACATCGGTGAAACAAAGTGGATACGGTCGTGCAACGGCCCATCCGTAGGTTCGCATCGTCGCGGGCGCACACGTCGGGCACGCGACAACTCACCGATGTCAGCGGTCGCCCCGAGCGGCCAAGGAGGACGAATGTTCCAGAACAGCGAAGAGCTGCTGAAGTACGTCAAGGACGAGGGCGTCGAGATGGTCGACGTCCGTTTCTGTGACCTGCCGGGTGTGATGCAGCACTTCACGGTGCCGGTGTCCTCCTTCGACCAGTCGGTCTTCGACGACGGTCTGAACTTCGACGGGTCCTCTATCCGCGGCTTCCAGGCCATCCACGAGTCGGACATGTCGCTGTTCCCCGACCCGACCACGGCGTACCTCGACCCCTTCCGCGTCGCCAAGACCCTGGTCGTCAACTTCTTCATCCACGACCCGATCACCGGCGAGGCCTACTCGCGCGACCCGCGCAACATCGCGCGCAAGGCGATGGCCTACCTCGCGAGCACCGGCATCGGCGACAAGGCGTACTTCGCCCCCGAGGCTGAGTTCTACGTCTTCGACAACGTGCGCTTCGAGACCAAGGCCAACACCGGCTTCTACGAGATCGACTCCGAGGCCGGCGCCTGGAACTCCGGTTCCGAGGACAACAACCGCGGCTACAAGGTGAAGTACAAGGGCGGCTACTTCCCCGTCGCGCCGTACGACCACTTCGGCGAGTTGCGCGACGAGATGGTCATCGAGCTGGAGAAGTCCGGGCTGGTCGTCGAGCGGGCCCACCACGAGGTCGGCACCGCCGGCCAGGCCGAGATCAACTACAAGTTCGACGAGCTGCTCAAGGCAGCCGACGACGTGATGAAGTTCAAGTACATCATCAAGAACGTCGCGTGGCGCAACGACAAGACCGCGACCTTCATGCCCAAGCCGATCTTCGGCGACAACGGGTCCGGCATGCACTGCCACCAGTCCATCTGGAACGAGGGTGAGCCGCTCTTCTACGACGAGACCGGCTACGCCGGCCTCTCCGACATGGCCCGCCACTACATCGGCGGCATCCTCAAGCACGCGCCGTCGCTGCTGGCGTTCACCAACCCGACGGTGAACTCCTACCACCGCCTGGTGCCGGGCTTCGAGGCGCCGATCTCGCTGGTGTACTCCCAGCGCAACCGCTCGGCCTGCGTCCGCATCCCGATCACCGGCTCGAACCCGAAGGCCAAGCGCATCGAGTTCCGCTGCCCCGACCCGTCGGCGAACCCCTACCTAGCCTTCTCGGCGCTGCTGCTCGCCGGCCTCGACGGCATCAAGAACAAGATCGAGCCCTCGGAGCCGATCGACAAGGACATCTACGAGCTCCCGCCGGACGAGATGGCCGAGATCGACCAGGTGCCGACCTCGCTCAACGCCGTACTCGACAACCTCGAGCGCGACCACGACTTCCTCACCGAGGGCAACGTGTTCACGCCCGACCTGATCGAGACCTGGATCGACTTCAAGCGCACCCAGGAGATCCTGCCCGTGCAGCTGCGCCCGCACCCGCACGAGTTCGAGCTCTACTACGACATCTGACAGACAGGGCCAATTGCGGCCCTGACCTGCGAGAACGCACGGCCCCCGCCAGGGTTTCCCCCAGATTCCCCCGGCGGGGGCCGAATGACCTCGCGCTGACCCTCCTCGGTCTGAGCGTGGGCGTAGCTGGTGGTGAGCAGCACCAGGCCGTGTCGGGTGCGGGCCTCCCACGCCGGAGTCGCCTCCGGGTTCCTGATGACCGGCCACGAAATCGGGGCTGCGCTGGGTGTCGCCATCCTGTCCGCGGTCGCGTCCAGCGCCGGGTCGCTGGCCACCACGACTGGTGCAGCCGATGCGTTCTCAGCTGGGTTCATCGGCGCCGCAGCGATCGGTGCGGTCTTCGCGATGCTTCGGATGCCGGCCACCAAGGTGATCGGCGGCGGCGGAAACATGCACATGCACTGAGACGGACACCTTCGACCTCGGCGAGATGGGCTTGCCGCGCCCTACTCGCCGAGGTCTCCGCTCGGCTCGTCATGGAGACGGAGACTCAACCCAGTCTGCTCGGGGCCACGTCGTTACGGGTGATCAGGAAGTAGTCGCCGATGACGTCGCCGAGCAGTGCGCCGGCGCGGATGTCACCGGGGAAGTGGCCGGCCATGTAGACGCGGGAGTAGTCGACCTGTGACTCCATGGCGCGATACTGCGCGACGCGGTCCGGCATCAGTGTGCCGAGCACGGTGCGTGATGCTGCCGCGGCTGCTGCGTGGCGGGAGGGGTAGGAGCACGGGCACTTCTGGCCGGAGGTGACGGTGTGGTCCTTGCGGAGCGACGGCATCCGAACGTAGGGGGCGGAGGAGCCGTACCGGGTGCCGAGGTCGTCGGCCACCTGCTTGGACATCTTCAGCACCGCCTTCTCCTCGGCCTTGCGGTCCTTGCCGGTCGAGGGGTCGAGGACTTCCTTCTGGTCGTGGGCGTAGAGCTTCCAGATGTCCTTCTTGCCGTAGGTCTCCAGCCAGGTCGCGGCCGCAACCCCAGGGGCCGTGCGGGCCCGGTCCAGCGCGACCACGGTGGGCATCTCGGAGGCCAGGGAGGGTGGCGGTGCCGGGAAGACCTGCTCGAGCCAGGCCACGAACGCTTTGTCGTCGGTCCGGGTGCCGTGTGCCGAGGCCCAGCTCGCGATGAGCTCGGAGGCCTGCTGGTGCTGAGCTGCGACGTCGGTGGCTGTGGTGGCCACCTGGCTGGCGGCGAACAGCAGCGGAGGTGGGGCGGCGGCGATCCTGTCCTTCGCGGAGGTGTTGCCCGACGTTGTTCCGGTGACCTTGGCCCAGACAGTGGGGCCGACAAGACCGGCCAGGATGGCCACGACGGCGAGCAGCGCGACGGCGACGAAGCGGCGGTTCGGGGTGCGTGTGCTCTGCCTCGGACGCGTTCGGCCGCTCGGACCGCCTGGAGTCGCGGCGGGGCGTGTCTCGGGCCGTGTGTCGGGTCGTGTGTCGGGTCGTGTGTCGGGGGTGCTCATGCGCTTCTCCGGAGGCTTGGGTGGGCAAGCTGGGTGCTGGGCGTGGTTTCGCCTGGTGCAGCGGCCGGGGTGGTGAGCCGGAGCTGGCGGCCCAGCAGGTGGCGTACGTCGTTGTCGGCGATACGTGCGTCCATCAGGGAGGCCGAGGCGGCGTACTTGCTGAAGGAGACCGGGCGGGCGCCGAGCTCCTTGAGGAGCTTGTCGGCGGTCCCGGGTGTCCGGGTGCCCTTGGTCTCGACGACGAGGTGGCCCGGGTCGAGCTCGACCGCGTGGTCTCCGCGGGTGGCGCGGACCCCGAGGTCGATGGTCACGCGGGCACCGGTCGCCGGGTCAGCCAACGTGGCGCGCGTGTAGCTCACCTCGACGGCCGGTGCGAGGCGCGGTGCGAGCAGCAGCCCGTGTGCCCGCAACTGGGTGCCGAAGAACTCCGCGGCATCGCCGGTCATGTGGCCGTAGGCATCAGGTTCGGTCAGGTGGAAGAACTTGCGGGTCAGCCCGCTGCCGTCGCGCACCTTGAGCTCGAGCCGGCACAGGCGGTCCTCGACGTAGAGGCGGCTGCGTGCCTTCCATCGGCGCCGTCGGCCCTGGATGTGTGCCCGGCAGGTGAGCAGGTCGGCGGTGTCGAAGTAGGTGCTGCGGTAGGACGTGGTGAGTCGTCCGTCGATGCTGAGCAACCGCATCGATCCGGGCAGCTGGTCGAGGAACCTCTCGCCACGTCCGGTCGGCACGAGGTACTTGCGGTCAACGCGCGTGGTCGCGGGCGCTGTGGCGAGCACCTCGGGAAGTGTGATCAGGGGCAGTGACTCCAGTCCGGGCAAGTCAGGCACGGGCTGTCACCTCGTTCGTCACGTCCGGCTCGAGGTCAGTGGTGTCGCGCAGGGTGGACAGGCTGGCCCACCCCTCCTCGACCTGGTGGCGTACGGCGACCACGGTGGTCTCCCTGACGAAGTCGACCTGCTCGACCACCACGGCGATCGGCTGGTGTCCCAGGCGTCTGGCGACCTCGGCCCGCACCTCGTCGGGCGCGACCAGGGCCTGGTCGAGGGTCAGGCGCAGCACCCTGGTCGGCACCCGGGTCTTGGAGTCGTCGACGAGCCAGACGGCAGCCAGCACGAGGACGTTCAGCGCGACGATGAGTGCCAGGTGGCGGTCGGGGAGCCCGTTGACCAGGCCCAGGACGAGCGCGGAGAACGTGTAGGCGACGTCCTTGATGCTGAAGGCAGCGCTGCGCAACCGGACCAGGCTGAGCAGGCCGAAGAGCCCGAACCCGACGCCGGCGGGGAAGTGCCCGGCCGTGATCGCCGTCAATGCGGCGACCAGGCCGATGTTGAGAGTGACGAAGACCATCGTCATCTCGGGTGCGGCGGCGCGTCGGCGGTAGAGCCAGCCCACGAGGGTGAACAGGGCCAGCACGTCGATGCCGAGTCCGGTGAGTGTCGATGCGGTCACTGCTGTCGCTCCCTTGGTGCCGAGGTGTTCGGCGGTCCGGGCAGACCTTAGGGAGCCAACATGAGGGAAATGTGAACGATGTTTGGGTGAACATCTGGTGACGTAGACGCGCCTCCGCGAACCCGGTGGATCAGCGGCCGGGATCCTGCCCTGCCCGTGACGGGCGCGCAGGGAGGTCGAGGGTCACGCTGCTGCCGACGATGGCTGCGGTGCCTGCGTGGGCCTCGACCACTGCCTGGACCAGGGACAGGCCCAGACCTGTTCCTGGGCTGGTCCGGCTGGACTCCGCGCGGGAGAAACGGTCGAAGGCCTTCTCGATGAACTCGGGCGGGAAACCGGGGCCCTCGTCGCTGACGGTGAGCAGGACGCGCTCGCCGAACTGCGTGGCGGTGATGGACACGGTGCCCTCGCCGTACCGCAGAGCGTTGGAGACAAGGTTGCGCAGCGCGACGTCGAGCCAGTGCCTGTTGCCCTCCACCAGCACCATGCTCAGGTGGTGGGTCGCGGCTCGATCCACCGCGCCGTTTCCTCGTATGCCAGCAGGATGTACTTCTCTAGCTCGGTCCGTTCGATGCGCTGGACACCGCGGCCGCCGACCTTGATGTGTCGGATTTCGCCGCGGCGAATCAGCGCGTAGAGCTGGGCGTCGCCGTTGATGTTGAGTTCCTCGGCGACCTGCGCCTTGGTGAGGAATCGCGATTCCATGCAGCGAGGTCAGGACGGGTCAGCGGCTCCGAGGGCGCTGTCCACGGATAATTCTGTCTGGCAGATCCGGTGACGGCGAGGGTTGGTGTGCGATACCTGTCGCCCACGCCCTCACGTGCCGGACCGGGGGACGCCAGCCGGGGGCCTGGGCGACAGGTATCCGCCGCTGTGCCCTCGGCGGCACCACCAAAGTGTGTGCCGTGTCAGGTGCCGCCGAGGTCTGGAGCGGTTCACCCATGGTAGGGCGGCTGTAACGGGTTGGGGAGTTGCGTCCTAGACCGCATCCCGCTGCCTGATCTCTTGATGGAACCGCCGAGATACCTGCGATACGCTCGCCAGGCGATCGCATCGGGTCGGGCTCGAATCGGGGGGCGCCCGCGCGATAACTGTCCTGGGCTCCAGCAGCGGGTCCTAGTCGGTAGGTGTCCTGGGCCGAGACCCCGCCTGTTCACCCGCCACCACCACGTGTCCGGCAGCTGCTCGAGCCGACCCCGCCGCACCCACCATCGCCCGGATCGAATCATGTCCGCGACGGTCAGGCGAACGTAGCCCGCGCAGGGATGACGATGACCTCCGGGTCAGACTGGGTTGTAGAGGTGGGCGAACGCCTGCAAGGTGTCGCGTGCATCTGAGCCCGTGGCTTCTTCGACTAGCACCAGTAGCGCGCCGCTCAGGTGTGTCATACCCATGACGAGTTCTACTGCGGCTGGGAGGCGATCCTCTGGCCGCCCCGCGTCGAGATGTCGCTGGAGACACGCGACGAAGTGGTCCGGTGGACCGTCGGGTTTATCGAGCCACGCATTCATCAGGTCAACGGCCTGCTGAGCACCATCTTGAGGGGTTCTGGACATGGGACTCACTCCGAAGCCGCAAGCGGGGTCTGGGCTTACGCGCGGCTCTACAAAAGTACCCGTGTGAATGCGGGGTGGGCACGCGGGGACGGGCGGCTCTAGTCCGCAGCCAGTCCGCAGGACTGTCACCAACACGGGAGCAGTTCGAGCTCTACTACGGCATCTGAGCACGTCGTAGGACCCGAACCGCCCCTGACCCGCGAACCCGTGGCAGGGGCCGTTCTCGTCGGGCCCGCCGACCGGCAAGCTCCTGCTCAGCCGATTCCGAGCGACTGGCTGTAGGCATCCTGGTTCGGCGTGGTCTTGCCCGGGTTGCCTCGGAAGTCGGTCCAGTTGGGGTGCAGCAATCCGTCGTTGCCGAGCGCCAGCGCGGTGTAGTCGCCGATGAACAACCCCTGCACCTCGTTGCCCTCGTCGTCAGCCCCGACGAACTGGACCTGCGGGTCGGAGGACTGCGTCGTCACGCGCCGCAACTGGAAGGGGCCGGATCCGTGCCCCTTCGTCGAGGACCAGAGCGCGTAGTCGAGGTCGACGCTGCTCGAACCGGCGTAGTGGCGGGTGTACGACGACACCGCGACTGCTCCGTCCCGCATCGCCACCGCGCCGAACACCTCGTCCTGCGGCGTTCCGAGCACGCGTGGCTTCATCCATCGCCCGCCGCCGTTGGTCAGCGCCAGGATGTTGTCGCCGTTCGACCGGAGCGACTCCCCGGTCTGGCGGTCGTAACTGCCGTTGCGGTCGTCGTCCCACGTCACGGCCAGCCGGTCGCTGGGCTCGTCGTAGGCGAGCTGGGGGTAGCTGTTGATCCGGAAGTTCTCGCCGGTGAGGGTCGGGGTTCCGAGCGGCTCGTTGAACGGGAAGTCGTAGTTGGTGTCCACGATGTCCTTGGTAAAGGTGTGGCCGTGGTCCTTCGACGTCGCCACGACCGTCACGTCGCGGTCCGTCGTGCCGACCTGGTCGCAGGCCAAGGTGTCGCACTGCTCCCCCTCGTAGGCGATGTAGAGCGTGCCGTCGCGGCCGACCTGTGGGTTCGAGCCCTGCGAGTACGGCGTGAGCCCTCTCGGCTTGAACTGGGCCAAGGTGGAGTCGACCCGGCGTACGGGACCGAACGAACGGCCGTAGTCGGTGCTCGCAGCGACCACGATCGGCGACTCGAGGTAGCCCCCGTCGGGGGTGTCCGCGAACCGGGTCCACGTGACGTAGACCCGCCCACTGTGCTTGTCCGCCGCCAGCCAGATCTTGTCGTTGAAGATCGTGCTGGGGGTCAGCGTGCCGGACCGGGTCACTCCGTCTGCCTGGATGAGGAGCGGTTCGCTCCAGTGCAGTCCCCCGTCGTGGGAGACGTTGAGGGCGATGCCGTTGGCGGCCTCGGTGCCGTCCCCGGTCGGCACCCCTCGGCTGAAGACGATGTTGCCGTAGTAGACGGTGTTGTGCGGGCCGAACGCCACGACCGGGTCACCGGCCGAGTCCATCTGCGCGAACGCACCGGTGCCGCCGGTCTGGAAAGTCAGGTGCGGCAGCTGCACGTTCCTCCACGTCTTGCCGCCGTCGAAGGAGGTGTAGGCCCATCCCGAGGAGTCGTTGCGCTGCTCGCGCGTGTTGAACACGCGGTAGTCATTGGTGCCGGCGACGAGGTTGCGCGGATTTTCCGGGTTGACGGCAATCGTGTTCTCGTTCTGCGCCGAGCTGCAGCCGGTCTGGCTCCCGACGGTGACGGTCGTGTCGCCGACGATCTGGTCCACGTTGGGGAACGGGTTGCGGTACGGGTTGGGTTTGCCGACGCCGGCCTGGCACAGGGCGGAAAGGGACGGGTCCTCGACACCCCGATCGGCGTCCTTCTCGGACAGGATCGCCTTGAGTCCTGGGTTACGACGATGGTCGGGGGCGGGGGCGAGCTTCGACCTGTTCGACTGGTGTCGCCCGGGGTCGGTCGGCGGTGGCTTCGACGACGCGGACGCCGAGGGGCCGACGTACGCCGTGAGGCCGAGGCTGGTGAGGAGGACCAGCGCGGTGGTCGTTGCGATGCGGCGTACAGATGCCATGGTGCGACCTCTTTCCCGAGACAGTTCACAGTGCTCCTCGTCGCCGACATTGGCAACGGGGGATCCGGATCTATTCCGAGCGTCTTTCACGGGTGCTGCGCAGCAGGTGAGGTCTCGAGCCGGGGCCTCCGACGTGCAGGTAAAGCCAGCCCTGCCTGGGATTTCTCCGGCGCCGTGCTCCTCGTGACGAGCCCCGAGCGGATCAGGTGGCCGCCGGCCTGCCCACGACACGACCTTCAGCGGTCATCCGACCCCAGTCGTCGCGCACCGTCGTACGCACTCCCGCGGCCTCCACGTCTGGTCGCGCGACGAGTCCCTGGCGCTCGAACAGCGGCGCCACCAGGCGGTACTCGAAGAGAGTTCCAGGGGAGTTGGTGACGCCGCTGCGGCGGGCAGCCTCGGCCATGGCCACGGCCTGGAGGGGGCCGTGGACCACGAGGCCCGGGTAGCCCTCGTGGTGGCGGGCGTAGTCGCGGTCGTAGTGGATGCGGTGGGCGTTGCAGGTCAGCGCGGAGAAGCGGAACAACAGGGTGGGAGTGACCCGGATCGACCACTCGTCTCGACCGACCTCCCACCGAGGGAGCGGACGCATCTCGTCGGTCTCCCCGGAAGGAGCGCCGGCCGACTCGCGGTAGACGATGTGCTGGCGTTCCTCGATCGCGACCTCGCCGTGCTGGAGGATCGTGTGGCCGACGGTCACGAAGGTGAGGCGACCGCTGCGGCCATCCTTCTCGCTGGTGTCCACCACCGCGGTGCGTCTGGTGGCCTCCGCGCCGACGCGCAGGGGCGCCACCGTCCGCACGCTCCCGCCGGCCCACATGCGTCGGAGTCCCGGACGGGGCGGGGCGAGTACGGCGTTGCGTACCGGGTGTCCGTCCTCCGCCAGGTCCTGCTGCCGAGGTCGGTCCAGCAAGTAGACCCAGTGCCAGGTCAGCGGCAGCCCCTCCCCTCCAGCCAGGTCGGGCAGCGGTACGTCGAGCAGGTCGGCCAGCGCAATGGCCGGCTCGGGACCGATCAGCTCGGTTCGCTCGACGACGTCGGCCATCAGGTCAGCTCCCCCACCCCGAACTCCTGGCGGAGTGAGTCCGAGTGCTCTCCCAGCGCCGGTACGTCGCCCATGGCCGCCTCGCGACCTTCCATCACGACGGGCGGCAGCAGGGCCTGCACCGGGCCTCCGGGCGAGTCGACCTCGCGCCAGCGGTCGCGAGCGGCCAGTTGCGGGTGGTCGTAGAACTCGTGCGGCGTGCGCATCCGCGCACAGGCGATGCCGCAGCGCTCGAGGTCGTGCACCACGTCGTCGACCTGTTGGCGCACCAGCACCGCCTCGATGACGCCGGTGATCATCTCGTTGTGCGCCACCCGCTCGGTGTTGCGGGCACAGCGCTCGTCCTCGACCAGATCCGAGCGGCCAAGGATGTCGCTGCACAGCAGCGCCCACTCACGGTCGCTCTGCACCCCGATGAAGACCGTGCCGTCGGCACACCGGTAGGGACCGTAGGGAGCGATGGAGGCGTGCCTCGCCTCGGTGCGCTCGAAGGGCTTGCCGCCGTACACGCTGAGGTACGTGGGTTGCATCATCCACTCCCCGATGGCATCGAGCATGGCGACGCTCAGGGTCGCCCCGACACCGGTCCGCTCGCGCTCGTAGAGAGCCGCGAGGATGCCGGAGAAGGCGTACATCCCTGTCGCGATGTCCACGACGGAGATGCCCACCTTCGCCGGTTCCTGCGGGCTGCCCGTCGTGCTGAGCAGGCCCGACTCGCACTGCACCAGCAGGTCGTAGGCCTTCTTGCCGGCGTACGGCCCCTCGGCGCCGTACCCCGAGATCGAGCAGTGGATCAGCTCCGGGCGCCGGGCACGCAGCGTGCCTGCATCGAGGCCCAGCCGGTCGACCGCGCCGGGGAGCAGGTTCTGCACGAGCACGTCGGCCTGGTCGAGCATCGCGTGCAGGAGCGCCAGGTCGGACGCGGACTTCAGGTCGAGCTCGATGCTCTCCTTCCCGCGGTTGAGCCAGACGAAGTAGCTCGCCTCGCCGTGCACGCTGCGGTCGTACTCGCGGGCGAAGTCGCCCTTTCCCGGCCGCTCGACCTTGAGGACCCGCGCGCCGAGGTCGGCGAGGTGGCGCGTGGTGAACGGCGCCGCCACTGCGTGCTCGAGCGCGACGACGGTGATGCCGTCGAGCGGGAGTGCCTGCTGCGTCGTCATGGGCGTACGCCGCCCCGGGCCAGGATCGACCGGGCCCTCGCCACCACCGGACGGTCGACCATCTGCCCGTCGAGGACGCCGACCCCGACGCCCGCCTCCACCACGCGCGTGGCCCAGTCGAGCTGCTCGGCGGTCGGCCGGAAGCCCTCCGCCACGGGCGCGACCTGGTGGGGATGGATGCAGAGCTTGCCGCCGAAGCCGAGCCTGCGCGCACGGACCGCGGCCTCTCGCGTCGTGTCGCTGTCGGAGGTCGAGACCGTGACGCCGTCCAACGGTGCCGGCAGCTCACCGAGCCGTGACGCCATGACGAGGGAGCTGCGGGCGAGCAGCAGCGCCTCATCGGTCTCCTCGGCACCGATGTCCAGCGCGTAGTCGATCGAGCCGAACGCGAGCCGGCTCACCGCGTCGCACGTCGCCAGCTCACGGGACCGGTCGACGCCGAGCGCCGACTCGACCAGGGCGACCAGCCCGACCTCGTCCGGCAGTCGATCGCGTACGGCGGAGAGTGCCGCCGGGTCCTCGGACTTGGGCACCACGACTCCTCTCAGGCCCGTGCGGCCGCCGAGCGTCGCGAGGTCCTCGTCGTGCCAGTCCGTCCCGGAGCCGTTGATGCGGACCCAGCCGGAGCCGTTCGCGTCGAGCCACGTCGCGACCTGCTCACGAGCACCGCCCTTGTCGGCGGGTGAGACGGCGTCCTCGAGGTCGAGGATCACCTCGTCGGCTCCGGACCCGGCGGCTCGGTCGAAGCGGTCCCCGCGGCTGCCTGGGACGAACAGCCAGGTCACCGACTCGGCGCCGCGCTGGGTGCGCGTCACGGTCGCACCGGGTGGCGCTTGACGAGCTGTCGGGCGATCACGTTGCGTTGGATCTCGTTGGTGCCCTCCCCCACGATCATCAGCGGTGCGTCGCGGAAGTAGCGCTCGACGTCGAACTCGGTGGAGTAGCCGTAGCCGCCGTGGATACGGACGGCGTCCAGCGCGATCTTCATGGCAGTCTCCGAGGCGAACAGCTTGGCCATCCCGGCTTCGAGATCGGCCCGTTGTCCCGACTCGTAGCGCCGGGCGGCGTACATGACCAGCTGCCGGGCAGCCGTCAGCGAGGTCGCCATGTCGGCGAGGTAGTTGCCGATCGACTGGTGCTGCCAGATCGGCCGGCCGAAGCTCTCCCGCTCCTGGGCGTAGGCGAGCGAGTCCTCGAGGGCGGCCCGTCCGACGCCGAGCGCACGGGCAGCCACCTGGATACGGCCGATCTCGAGACCCCGCATCATCTGGGCGAACCCGTGGCCCTCCTCGTCGCCGAGCAGGCTCGTGGAGGGGGTGCGGAAGTCGTCGAAGGAGAGCTCACAGCTCTCCACTCCCTTGTAGCCGAGCTTGGGCAGGTCGCGCGAGATCTCGAAACCCGGCCCCTTCTCCGCGAGCAGGATGCTGATGCCGCGATGGGCCGGCTCGGCGTCAGGGTCGGTTCGGCACAGCAGCGCGACGAGGTCCGACCTGCGTGCGTTGGTGATCCACGTCTTCGATCCGTTGACGACGTAGTCGTCGCCGTCGCGCCGGGCCGTGGTGCGGAGGGCCTGGAGGTCCGAGCCGCCGCCGGGCTCGGTGAGCGCCATCGTGGCGCGGAGCTCGCCCGTCGCCAGCCGTGGCAGGTAGCGGTCCTGCTGCGCCTTGCTGCCGTAGGCGACGAGCAGCTTGGACACGACGCTGTGGCCGCCCATGGCGCCGGCGAGGCTCATCCAGCCGCGGGCCAGCTCCTCGGTGACCGCGGCGTAGCAGGGTGCCGAGACGCCGACCGCACCCCACGGCTCGGGGATCGCCAGGCCGAAGACACCGAGCTCCTTCATCTGCTCGATCAGCCGCTCGGGATAGGTGTTGCCGTGGTCGAGCTCCCGCGCCTGGGGACGGACCTCCCGGTCGACGAAGTCGCGGACGACCTCGACGATCGCCGTCTCCTCGGCGTCGAGCTCGAGCTCCTTGAGGTCCAGCATGGTCACCCTCCGGTCGCGCGCACCCTGACATGCTCGTCGGTGCCACCCAAACGCGTAAACGGGGGCCGCAGAAGTCGACCCCGCTGCACAGGGCCTTAACGACACCTACATGTCCGGCCCGTCGGCGCGCGATCTCGTGACATCGTTCTGACTCACCAATACGTCCTACGACCGCACACCACTTCTGGAGGCGACACACCATGGCAGGCAGGCTCGACGGCAAGATCGCCGTGATCACCGGGGCAGGACGCGGCATCGGGTTCGCCATCGCCGAGCGCTTCGCGCGCGAGGGTGCCCGCGTCGTACTGGCCGACATCGACAAAGAGACCGTCGAGGCAGCAGCCCGGTCCATTGCCGACGCGGGTGGCCGGGCCATCGCCGTCACCGGCGACATCGGCATCGCCGCGAACGTCGACGCCCTCTTCGAGCGGACGAGCAGCGAGTTCGGACCCGTCGACATCCTGGTCAACAACGCCGGGCTGGTCACCGACCAACGCCATTTCTTCGACGGCAACGAGGAGTGGTGGGACCTGTTCCTCCGCACCAACCTGAAGAGCCAGTACCTCTGCATCGACCGGGCTGCTCGCATCATGGCCCGCAACAACGGCGGCTCCATCGTCAACGTCTCGAGTGGCGGCGCCACCCGAGCCCACCGCGGCATGGTGGCGTACGACGCGTCCAAGGGCGGCACCGAGGCCCTCACACGTACGACGGCCGTCGAGCTCGCGCCGTACGGCATCCGGGTCAACACCCTCGTGCCCGGCCTGATCGCCACCAGCCCCGACGAGCCGCAGTGGTCGCTCGACCGGCGTGACGCCACCGTCCCGATGGGACGCGGCGGCGTCGCCGAGGACCTCGCCGGTCCGGCCCTGTTCCTGGTCTCCGACGACGCGGCCTACGTCACCGGCGCCAAGCTGCTCGTCGACGGCGGCGTGCTCGCGCAGCAGCGCAGTCCCCAGGTCGACACGCTGCGTCCCGAGGACTACCCCGCACGCGACAGCATCTGAGCCGACGGTGAGTGCACGGCTCGAGCTGCGGCCCTACGGCGACACCGGTCTGCTGGCGGGTGTGCTCGGGGACGACTACGAGTCGCGGTGGCGCACCACGCAGGCGCTCGCCGTCGCCGTACGCGAGGCACGGCCGTCCTGGCTGGTCGACCTGGTCGCGACCTACGACCACGTGTTCGTCACCTTCGACCCGGGAGGGTCCGACCACGCCGGTGTCCAGAGCTGGCTGGAGCAGGTGGGCGAGTCCCTGGACGAGGCGGCCGCGATGCCGGAGGCCCGCACGTTCCGGGTACCGGTCCTGTTCGGTGGCGAGTCCGGACCCGACCTGGACGACGTGGCCGACGAGCTCGACCTGTCCGCGGACGCCCTGGTCGAGCGGCTCACGGCCGGGCCGTGGCGAGTGCGCTTCGTCGCCTCGCCGGTGGGCACGCCGTTCACCGACCGAACTGACTGGGACGTCAGCATCCCGCGGATGAAGGAGCCGCGCGTGGCGGTGCCTCCAGGCTCGATCGCGGTCAGTGGGAGCCAGAGCATCATCTACCCGGTCAAGTCACCCGGCGGCTGGCGCCTCCTCGGTCGTACGCCGCTGCGGCTCGTCGATCCTGTCGCCGACGAATTCGTCGCCTACCGCGCCGGTGACCTGCTCGAGTACGTGCCCATCGACGAGGACCGGTTCGCCGAGCTCGAGCAGCAAGGTGCGCGACTGGACGCCGAGTCGTGACGGCGCACCATCCCGGCCACGAGCACGAGCCCCCACGGATCACTGTCGAGTCGGCCGGGCTGGCCGTCGTGCAGGACCTCGGCCGACCCGGCCACGGTGAGCAGGGCATCTCCATCAACGGGGCGAGCGACCGCGGGTCGGCGCGGCTGGCCAACGCCCTCGTCGGCAACGACGTGGGCGCTCCCCTCCTGGAGACGGCCGGATCGGCCACGACGCTGCGCTTCGACGCGGACACGCTCGTCGCCATCACCGGAGCTTCGGCACAGCCGACCGTGGCGGGACGTGCCGTGCCGACGTACGACCCGTTCATCGTCGAGGCCGGTGCCACCCTCGAGCTGCCGACGCCCGAACGCGGCTGGCGGACCTACCTGGCGGTGGCCGGCGGTCTGCCCGGCGAACCCCTGCTCGGCAGCGTCGCACCCGACTCGATGCTCGAGGTGGGCCGACGCCTCAGCCGTGGCGACCAGCTCGAGCTGAGCTCCTGCGTGTGCGGGTTCCGGCACCCCCACTTCGGTCAGCCGCTCTGGCGGCTCGGTGCGCGACGACCGTCGTGGCCGTCGACCGCCGTCGTGGACGTCACGCCCGGACCGGAGCTCGACGAGTTCGATGCGTCGGCGCTGCGCGGACCCTGGCAGGTGTCGCCCCAGTCCGACCAGGTCGGGCTCAGGGCGGAGGGACCGACCCCGAAGCGCAGTGCGGCCACGGAGATCCTGTCTCGCGGGGTTCCAGTCGGTGCCGTGCAGGTGCCGCCGAGCGGAGGACTCCTGGTGCTGCTCTATGGCCGGCTGCTCACTGCCGGCTATCCGGTGCCGTACGTCGCGACCACCGTCTCGTTGGACACGCTCGGTCAGGTGCGACCCGGCGACGAGCTCGTGCTCCGGGTGACCGACGAGCCGAGTGCGGTCAAGCAGCTGCTCGGCGTACGCCGGGAGCTGGCCGAGGTCGCGGAGCGCGCCCGCACGGCCCTCGGTGCGAGCGGACTCCTCTCCTAGAGGCGAGCAGCGATCTCCAGGCCGGCCTCCTCGAGCGCCTGGCGCACCTGGAGCGCTGCGTCGACGGACGCGGCGTTGTCGCCGTGCAGCAGGATGGAGTCGCACTGCACCGGTATCTCCACGCCGTCGGTCGCGAGCACGACGCCCTTGAGCGCCATCGTCACGGCCCGCTCGGTGATCACGTCGATGTCGTGCAGCACCGCGTGGGGTTCGCGCCGGGAGACCAGCGCTCCGTCGGGCTGGTAGGCGCGGTCGGGGAAGCCCAGCCGGCCGGTGCGCAGTCCCCGCTCGTCGGCCAGGTCGTGGATGAGCCCGGACTGCCCGACGACCACGAGCGAGGGGTCGAAGGCCTCGACGGCGTCGAGCACGCCGGCGGCGTACACCTCGTCAGTGGTGGTCAGGTTGCCGAGCCGTCCGTGCGGGGACACGTGCGCGAGACGGCCGCCCTGGGCAACCACGAACGCGTGCAGTGCGCCGAGCTGGTAGAGCACGTCGGCGCGCACCTCGGCGCGTGACATCTCGATCGCGCGGCGGCCGAAGCCGACGAGGTCGCGGAACCCCGGATGGGCACCCATGGCGACGTCCTGCTCGAGGCAGAGCCGCACCGTGCGCTCCATGGTCAGCGGGTCGCCGGAGTGGAAGCCGCACGCGATGTTGGCCGAGCTCAGCGCGCCGAGCAACCGCTCGTCGTCACCCATCTGGTGGGAGCCGAAGCTCTCGCCGACGTCGGCACTGAGGTCGATGGTGGTCACAGCTGCCCCTTTCCTGGTCCGCACCCTGCCGACCCCACGTTACGCAGCCCGGCCCGGTCGCGCCGCCCCGATCGCTCGAGTGAAGTCTGGCTTAGCGCTGCCGCTGGCGCACGGCACGGTGGCTTGGCTGCGCCGCCCTCGACGTGTCACGGTTTCCACCACCCTGCAGCGAGAAGGTCGACCGCCCATGGATCACCCCCCGAACGTCGATACGCGCGTCGATGCCGTCGTCATCGGCGCGGGCATCATCGGTGCGAGCAGCGCCTACCACCTGGCCGCTGCCGGGCACACCGTCACCGTGCTCGAGGCGCGGTCCGGGTACGCCGAGGGCAGCAGTGGCCGGTCCTTCGCCTCGGTGCGTTCGCAGTGGGCCGACGACCTGTCCATCGACCTGTCGTGGAACAGCATCCGCACCTACCAGAGGTTCGAGGAGAAGCACGGCATCGACGTCGGCTACCGCCCGACCGGCTACCTGCTCCTCTGGGACGAGAGCGTCTGGGCGCGTCAGCTGGAGGCGGTCGCCCTCCAGCGGCGGCACGGCGTACCCGTGGACGTGCTCGACCCGGCGGCTGCCCAGCGGTTCGTCGCCTTCGAGACCCACGGTGTCGCGGGTACGACGTTCGGCCCGCAGGACGGCCGCATCGACCCGCACATCGCGACCGGCGCCTTCCTCGAGCTGGCGCGCGGACACGGCGCCTCGGTGCACTTCGGCTCGCCGGTGATCGCGATCGACAACGACCCCGACGGCGCGTGGTTGGTGCACACCGCGAAGGGCACGGTGCACGCCCCGCACGTCGTGAACGCTGCCGGCGGATGGAGTGCGGAGACCGCGGCCCTCGCCGGGATCAGCGCTCCGGTCGTGCACAGCAAGCGCAACGTCTACGCCAGCGCGTCCGGGGCGATCGACCGCGACATCCCGATGACGTGCGACATGGCGACGGGCGTCTACATGCGTTCCGACGGCGACCGCCTGCTGTTCGGTCTGTCCAACCCGCGCCAGACCGACGGCTACGACACCGAGGTCGACTGGGACTGGCTGGAGAACCTGCTCACGATCGGCAGCGAGCGCTTCCCGTGGCTCGCCGACCTGCCCCTCGACTCGCGTGCCTGCTGGGCCGGCACCTACGAGAACACGCCCGACGCCAAGCCGCTCATCGGACCGGAGCCCTCGCGACCCGGTTGGATCCACGCTTGCGGGTTCTCGGGCCACGGCGTCATGCAGGCCCCGGAGGTCGGCCGCCTGGTTGCCGAGCAGGTCACCGGCGGCGCCATCACCAGCCTCGACGTCAGCTCCCTGGGGCCCGAACGCTTCGTCGATGGGATCCACGGGCTCGACATGGTGATCTGACGGCTCAGCGCATCACGAACGGGTTGCCCGACGGAGCGCCGGTGTTCACCCAGACCGTCTTCGTCTCGAGGTAGGCCTCGATCGCCTCGGCGCCGTTCTCGCGTCCGAGCCCTGAGTCCTTCACCCCGCCGAACGGAGCCATGAAGCTCACCGCCCGGTAGGTGTTCACCCACACGGTGCCGGACTGGATCCGCTCCGACATCCGGAACGCACGACCGATGTCGCTGGTCCACACGCCGGCGCCGAGGCCGAACCGGGAGTCGTTCGCGATCCTGACCGCGTCGTCCTCGTCCTCGAACGGGATCACCGCCAGCACCGGGCCGAAGACCTCCTCCTGCGCAATGCGCATCGAGTTGTCCACGCCGGTGAAGATCGTCGGCTCGACGAACCAGCCGTCGCCACATTCGGGCCGGTCGGCGCGCCCGCCTCCGAGCACGGGGTGCGCGCCCTCATGCTGGGCGATGTCGATGTACTCCAGCACCTTGGCGAGCTGGGGACGCGTCGCGATCGGCCCGACCTGGGTCGTCTCCTCGCGCGGGTTGCCCATCTTGGCCGTGCCCGCGAGCTCGACCACCCGTCGTACGACGTCGTCGTGGACCGTCTCCTGGACGAGCAGTCGCGAACCGGCCAGACAGGTCTGCCCCGTCGCGGCGAAGATCCCCGAGACGACACCGTTGACCGCGGACTCGAGGTCGGCGTCCTCGAACACGATGTTGGGCGACTTGCCGCCGAGCTCGAGACTCACGTGCTTGAGCAGTGGTGCCGCGAGCTCGTTGATCCGGCGCCCGGTGACGTCGGAGCCGGTGAAGCTGATCTTGCGCACGAGCGGGTGGGTCACCAGCGCGCTGCCCACCTCGGCGCCGAAACCGGTGACCACGTTGACCACACCGGGTGGCAGGCCGGCCTCCTCGAGCACCGTGACCAGCTGCAGCGTGCTCACCGAGGTGAACTCCGACGGCTTGATGACCACGGTGCAGCCGGCGGCAAGGGCCGGGGCCAGCTTCCACGCGAGCAGCAGCAGCGGCGAGTTCCAGGGGGTGATGATCGCCGTGACGCCGACCGGCTCCCTGCGGGTGTAGGCGAAGAAGCCCTTCTTGTCCAAGGGCAGCACCGACCCGTCGAGCTTGTCGGCGAGCCCGCCGTAGTAGTGGAACCACTGCGGCAGGTAGCTCAGCTGCCCGAACATCTCCACCCAGAGCTTGCCGTTGTCGCGCACCTCGGTCTCGGCGAGCTCGGCGGCGTGGTCGGCAACGGCGTCGCCGAGCGTGCGCATCAGCGCACCGCGTTGGGTGGCCGTCATCTCGGGCCACGGTCCGCTCGTGAACGCGGTGTGCGCCGCGGTCACGGCGGCGTCGACGTCGTCCGCATTGCCCCTGGCCACCTGGGCCCAGGCCTCGCCGAGGAAGGGATCCTCGGTCTCGAACCAGTCCTTTCCCAGCGGCTCGTGCGCCGCCCCGCCGATGTGCATCGGGAAGCTCTGCATCTCCTGGCTCCTTCCAAGATGGGATCTAGAACGTGGTGAGCCCGAGCGCGGCCCGGAAGCTGTGCTTGTTCGCGACCCCGTCACGAGGCGGCATCGCCCGGGCGTTCTCATGCAGCCCGACCCGCACGCAGGCGAACGTCGTCCCCGAGCGTTGAGCAGCCACGTCTGTCAGCTCGACCAGCTGCTCGGTGGTCTCGACGGTGCGCGCACGCGCGATCCCGAAGCCGCGGGCCACCGCCGCCAGGTCGGTCCCGAGGCTGGTGTGGCTGGCCTGCATCCCGGTCTCGCCGAAGTGGCCGTTGTCGAGCACGACGATCGTCAGGTTGGGCGGGGCGCACGCGGCCACGCTGGCCAGCGAACCGATGCCCATCAGCTGCTCGCCGTCGCCGGTGACGGCCAGCACCGACCGGTCCGACTGTGCGAGGGCGAGGCCGAGCGCCAGCGGCACGGCACCACCCATGGCACCCCAGAGGTAGAAGTTCGTGTCGCGCTGGCCGGCGGCGTACACGTCGTACGTCGGCGATCCGAGCCCGGTGACGACGAGCGCGTCGGGCAGCCGGTCGAGCAACGTGGAGACGGCACTGCGGCGTTCGAGCAGGTCCGTCATCAGTCCTGCTCCCACTTCTTGCGGCCGATCATCTTCTGCCCGAGGAGTACGGCGACCCGCTCGCCTGCGAGGAACACCGAGTCGGCGGCGGCGCTGATCGTGGCCTCGACCTCGTCGGGGTCCTCGACCCGCATCACCGTGACGCCCATCAGCTCCAGCGCGCGTTGAGTGGCCCGTCCCATCGGCCCCTGCCACGGGTTGAACTCGGCGTACTCCCCCCGCATCGTCACGATCGTCAGGAACGGGAACCGGCACGACTCGAGCAGCGAGAACATGTTGACGCAGTTGCCGACACCGCTGCTCTGCATCAGGAGCACGGCCCGGTCGCCGCCGAGCCAGGCGCCGCACACCAGCGCGACGCCCTCCTCCTCGGTGGTCAGCACGACGTCGCGGATCTCGGGGTCGTCCTTGGCCTGCTGGATCGCGTGCGCGTGCCCCGCGTCGGGGACGTAGGCGACCTGCCGGACCCCCGCCTTCTTCAGACCCCGGAAGACGGACTCCTGCCACGTCGTCGCTGCCACCGCTGTGCTCATCCCACGTCCTCGTCGCTCGGTGGTCACAGGATCCCCAATCCCCGGTCGATAGGGAACGAACCGTTGGCGAGCGGAGCGATAAGGTCCGCTTCATGCCCCTCAGCGCCTTCCACCTCCAGCTTCTCGGTGAGGTGCAGCGGGCCGGCAGCCTGGCCGGCGCGGCGCGGGCCCTGGGCGTCAGCCCGCCGGCCGTCTCCCAGCAGGTCGCCCGGGTCGAGGACGAGCTCGGCGTCGCGGTGGTCAGCCGCGGCTCGCGCGGCGCCTCCCTGACCGAGCTGGGGGTCGCGCTCGCGGAGCACGGGCGCGCCATCACCGACCACGTGGAGGCCGCCGCCGAGGACTCCGACCGGCTGCTCGGCCGGCACGCCCGACGCCTCCGAGTCGGCGCCGTCGCGTCGACCGTGCAGCCGATCCTCGCGGACGCGCTGGCGACGATCCGGCTGCGCTACCCGGACAGCGAGCTCTCCGTCGTCGAGGTCGGCTCCGACACCGGCGTCGAGCTGGTCGCCGACGGAAGCCTCGACCTGGCCGTGGTCGCGGGCTACGGCACCGTCCCCGCCCACGAAGGGCTCGCGCTCCACGAGCTGTCGGTCGACGAGCTGCTGCTCGCCGTACCCGACGACCACGCGCTCGCCGCGCACGCGCGCGCCACGGTCGACCTCCGTGAGCTGGAGGACGACGCCTGGGTGAGTGGAGCTCCGGGTCGCCGGCACCGGGTGCAGCTCGATGTGCTGGCCGCCGGCTTCGGCTTCGTCCCCCGCGTCACGTTCGAGACCGAGTCGTTCCAGGTCGCCCAGGCCCTGGTGTCGGCGGGCGTGGCAGTCGCGATCGTGCCGGCGACCGCGCGCCTGACGTTGTCCGGCGTACGCCACTACCGCATCACGGGCGAGCCCACGCGGCTCCTGTACGCCGTCACCGCGCAGAACGTGAAGCACCTGCCGCTGGCCGAGCCGATGCTGGCCGCGATCCGCCAGACGGCGCGCGAACGCTCACTCTGACGCGCGCTGGTCCTCCTCGGCGGAGACGTGCCGGAAGACGTCATCGGGACCGGGTGTCGGGTAGGTCAGGGCGCGCTCGAGCGCGGTCGCGACCTCGGCCCGCGCCTCGAGCACCTGCGCCTCGACGGCGGCCGCGTCCACGAGCCCCTGGGTCTCGGCGTACGCCACGACGCGGGCCACTGGATCGAGCTCCTCGGCCCGGGCCACCTCGGCCGGCTCCCGGTACAGCGACGGGTTGTCAGAGGTGTTGTGGAAACCGAGCCGGTAGGTCACCGCCTCGATCATGGTCGGTCCCTGACCGCTGCGGGCGCGCTCCACAGCCTGGCTGGTGACCTCGTGCACCGCCAGGAGGTCGTTGCCGTCGACGGCCACCCCGGGGAACCCGTAGCCACGAGCCCGGTCGGCCAGGCGAGCAGCACGGGTCTGCTTCGCGATCGGGGTCGAGATCGCGTACTGGTTGTTGATGACGACCAGGACGAGGGGCACCTGCATCACGCCGGCGAGGTTGCAGGCCTCATGGAAGTCGCCCTCCGAGGTGGCGCCGTCCCCGCAGTAGGCGAGGGTGACGTCGTCGCGTCTTTCGATGGACGCCGACCACGCGATGCCCACGGCGTGCGGCAGCTGGCTGCCGATCGACTGCTGTCGCGGCAGCATCCGGACGTCGTCAGGGATCCGGGCGGCCTCGAACCTGCCGAGCATCAACGCCAGCATCCGGTCGAGGGGCCAGCCGTGCCGCAGCATCGCGGGTTGCTCCCGCGAGGCCGGCACCAGCCAGTCCACCGCTGGGTCGATCGCCAGGTGCGAGCCGACCACGGCGGCCTCCTGGCCGAGCACGGGCGCGTACAGCCCGAGCCGCCCTTGCCGTTGGAGGTTGGTGCACCGCTCGTCGATCGCACGCGACAGCAGCATGAGTCGCAGCCCCTCGCGCACCAGGTCGTCCGGCGGACGTGCGACCTCCGGGCGAAGGATCCGTCCGTCGTGGCCCAGGAGCTGCAGGGGCTGGCCGTCGCCCTCCGCCCACTCGCGAGCCCAGTCTCGTGTCGCGGTCATCGTCCGTGCACCGCCCTGAGGGCAGCTGCCACGACCTTGCCGGTCGAGGGCAGGAAATGGTCCTCGAGGCGCCCGGGCGGGTACGGCGTGTCCGGCGCCGCGACGCGCAGGATCGGCAGCGAGATCGTGTCGGCCAACGCCTCCTGGAGACGCGCCACCACCTCGGCCCCCAGACCCGCCGTCCGTACGCCCTCGTGCACCACGACGACTCGCCTCCGCGCCGCGGCCGCCTCGCACAGGCCTCGGTCGTCGATCGGGCTCAGGCGTCGCAGGTCGAGCACCGCAGCCTGGACGCCGTGACCGGTCTCGAGCTCCTGGGCTGCGGTCAGGCAGGTGTGCACGGCCGGCCCCCAGCTCACGAGCAGGACGTCGTCCCCTTCGCGGCGAAGCCGGGCGGCAGAGGAACCCGTGTCGTCGAGGTGCAGGGGGCCGCGCACGGAACGGTAGAGCCGTTGCGGTTCCAGGAACAGCACCGGGTCAGGGTCCCGAACGGCTTCGCGCAGCAGCGCGTAGGCATCGTCGGGAAAGGCCGGTGCGAACACCTTGAGCCCCGGGACGTTGGCGAGCTGGGCCTCCAGGGAGTCCGGGTGGAACTCAGGCATCCGCAGGCCGCCGCCGTACGGCGCGCGGATGGTGACAGGCAGGTGGAACCGACCACGGGACCGGAACCGGTAGCGCGCCAGCTGCTGCGTGATCTGGTGGAAGGCCTGGTGGAGGAAGCCCGCGAACTGGATCTCCGCGACCGGCACCAACCCGCCGATGGCGAGCCCGACCGAGGCGCCGACGATGCCGCCCTCCGCGAGAGGGGTGTCGAAGACGCGGCCGGGGAAGCGCTCGAGCAGGCCCTCGGTGGCCCGGAAGACCCCACCGAGCCGTCCCACGTCCTGCCCCAGGAGGACCACTCGTTCGCTGGCCTCCATGGCGTCGACCAACGCCCGGCGCGTGGCCTCGAGCAGCGTCACGTCGCGCCCGACGTCCATCTGTCCTCCCGTGATGACGCTCCAGTGCTCATCGGCGCCTCGACGCGGCGCCCGTCCCTCTCCCCCACCCCGCGCGGGCGGGACCGTCACCGAAACCCGCCCAGCGGGCCACCGCGTGCTCAGACTATGCACCCGAGAGGCCGACACCGCGTCAACTGGGGTTCCGCTCGTGCCAGCGGGTTTGCACAGGCGCACCCCGCCGGTCCTCTCTTTCCCAGGATTCCCCCGCCGCGGCGCCTAGTGGATGGCTACCCGCCGACCGGTCAGTCCGTCGGGCCCGTGGACACCTCTGACGCGCACTTCGGTCCGGTCCACGTGAAGACTCGGTGAATCCGCCGCTGTACACGAGCACGCAATCGGCCAGCACATCGCGCCGGCTGGGTGTCTCCCCTGTCGAGGCCGCAGCCACGGTGTTGATCATTGCTGTGGCCGGCGGTGAGAAAGATCCGCTGCCGATTCTTCAGTCAACCGCGGAACGTGTGCTGACGGGTGACGTCCACCGGCCCTCAAGCACCCGCAGTTCGCGACTGGTCGCCCGTGCCGCGTAGCTGTGTCGGATCATCCCGTGCCGCTACGGGTTCGCCACCGTCTGCGACGTGGCGGGGTGCCTCATCTGCCTGTCCGATCGGGACCTACGACCCTGCCGACCTCCGCGCCTGGCCGCGAGGCTCAGACCAATCAAGGAGGCACTCCACCATGAGCACATCCACCTCGCCCCGTCTCGCCGCGCGACCGACCTCGCTGACCAGGTCCCGCGCGATCCTGTGCCGTCATCTGGCAGGCACGCCGACGACGCGCTCGCCCCGACACTGAGAGCGCTGACGTGACCGGCTTCGTACGTGACTTCGCAGAAGGCGACCGATCCCAGGCGGACCTGCTGGGAGGCAAGGGCGCCAACCTTGCCGAGATGTGCCGGCTCGGGCTACCGGTTCCGCCGGGATTCACCATCACCACCGAGGCCTGCCGCGCGTACCTGCGCGACGGTGTGGTGCCAGACGGCCTCGACACGGAGGTGGGCGAGCACCTCGCCCGGCTCGAACGGCAGATGGACCGCCGACTCGGTGACCCCTCAGATCCCCTGCTCGTCTCGGTCCGGTCAGGCTCCAAGTTCTCGATGCCGGGCATGATGGAGACCGTCCTCGACGTAGGACTGAACGACGACTCCGTGAACGGACTGGCGCGCCACGGTGGCGAGCGCTTCGCCCTCGACTCCTACCGGCGTCTCATCCAGATGTTCGGCAGCACCGTGCTCGGGATCGAGCCCAAGGTGTTCGCCACCGCGCTCGCCGAGCTCAAGGACGACCGATCGAGCGTCGACGATGCCGGCCTCGCCGTTGACGACCTGCGCGAGCTGGTGAGCACCTACCAGGGTTTGGTGCTGCAGCACGCCGGGCGCGGGTTTCCCCAGGATCCCCGGGAGCAGCTCGACCTCGCCGTCCGGGCTGTCTTCGACTCCTGGCACACGCCGCGCGCCACCTTCTACCGGCAGCGCGAGCACATCTCCGAGGACCTGGGCACGGCAGTCAACGTGCAGGCCATGGTCTTCGGCAACCGCGGCGCATCCTCCGGCTCCGGCGTGGCGTTCACCCGCGACCCTGCCACGGGCGCGAGCGGGGTGTACGGCGACTACCTGCAGCACGCACAGGGCGAGGACGTCGTCTCGGGCATCCGCAACACGGTGCCTCTCAGTGACCTCATCGAGCTGGACAAGCCGTCGTACGAAGAGCTGCTGAGGAACATGGCCGCTCTCGAGCGCCACTACCGGGACATGTGCGACATCGAGTTCACCATCGAGGCAGGCAAGCTCTGGATGCTCCAGACCCGGGTCGGCAAACGCACGCCGGAGGCCGCGTTCCGGATCGCGCACGCCATGGCCGGTGAAGGACTCGTGGATCTCGACGAAGCGGTCCTCCGAGTGACCGGAGCGCAGCTGGCGCGCCTCATGTTCCCGCGCTTCGACGATGCAGTCGCCAAGCAGAGCCTCACCGTCGGGATCGGCGCGTCCCCAGGCGCTGCCGTCGGCCGGGTCGTGCTCGACGCCGGGACCGCCGTGACGTGGAGCGAGCGGGGCGAAGACGTCATCCTGGTCCGCGAGGAGACGAACCCGGACGACCTCCAAGGCATGGTCGCAGCGTGCGGCACCCTGACCAGTCGAGGCGGCAAGACCTCGCATGCCGCCGTGGTGGCGCGTGGGATGGGACGACCGTGCGTCTGCGGAGCGGAGGCCCTGCTCGTCGATCTCGTGCAGAGGCAGGTCCAGGTGCGTGGGGGGCCGGTCCTCCACGAGGGGGACGTCGTCTCTCTCGACGGGACGACGGGAGAGGTCTACGCCGGCGCGGTTCCGGTCGTCGACTCGGCCGTCGTCAGGTACTTCGACGGCAAGGCGGTCGAGGATCCCGTGGTCGATGCAGTGGCGGCCTTGCTGACCCATGCCGACGGTGTACGCCGGATGGAGGTGCACGCGAACGCCGACACCCCCGAGGACGCCGCACGGGCCCGCCGGTTCGGTGCACAGGGCATCGGGTTGTGCCGTACCGAGCATATGTTCCTCGGCCCGCGCCGGGTGCTGGTCGAGAGGCTGGTGCTGGCCACCAACGACTCGGAGCGGGACGCGGCGCTGGCCGAGATGCTTCCGCTTCAGCGCGAGGACTTCACCCGGATCCTCGCCGAGATGGATGGCCTGCCGGTCACGATCCGGTTGATCGACCCGCCCCTGCACGAGTTCCTGCCGGACCTGACCCAGCTGTCGGTCGAGGTGGCCCTCGACGACGAGCAGGGCCGCGGCAACCCCACCCGGCACCGACTCCTGGCCGCCGTGCGTGCCGCCCACGAGCAGAACCCGATGCTGGGTCTACGCGGTGTGCGCCTCGGACTGGTCATCCCCGGTCTGGTCGCCATGCAGGCGCGAGCGATCCTGGAGGCCGCGGCCGATCGTCTGGCGGTGGGCGGCGATCCGAGGCCGGAGATCATGGTGCCCCTGGTCTCGACGGTTGGAGAGCTGGCCCGCATGCGTCAGGTCCTGGCCGGTGTTGCCGAGGAGGTGGAGTCCAGGCGCGGCTTCGCCGTTCCCCACCGCGTCGGCACGATGATCGAAGTGCCCCGCGCCGCCCTGACCGCCGACCAGATCGCGAGCGAAGCCGACTTCTTCTCGTTCGGGACCAACGACCTGACCCAGATGACGTGGGGCTTCTCCCGCGACGACGTGGAGGCGGCGTTCTTCCCGGCGTACCTCGCCGAGGGAGTCCTGGCAGTCTCGCCCTTCGAGTCGCTCGACACCGAGGGCGTCGGCTCGCTCATCACCACCGCGGTGGCCAAGGGTCGCCAGGTGCGACCCAACCTCGCCCTCGGCGTCTGCGGCGAGCACGGAGGAGACCCCGACTCGATCCAGTTCTTCGAGAGCGCAGGACTCGACTACGTCTCGTGCTCACCTTTCCGCCTCCCCGTCGCTCGCCTCGAAGCCGCGCGAGCGGTGCTGCGCGGCGACGCCCGGCGCTGACGGGAAGCTAGCGGACCGGCCCGTCGGACGGCTCGAAGGCTGAGGGGTCGGCGCAGTAGGCCTGCACGGCCTGGGCGAACTTCGCTGCCTGGAAGCCATCGGCGTACCGATGGTCGAACGTCGCGGTCAGGGTCAGCATCGGCCGGATCACGACCTCACCCGCGGCGGCGACCGGCCGCTGGGTGACCGCCCCGACGAGGACCAGTACGGGCACCCGGTAGTAGCCCGCCAGGGGCGAGTACGCCCGCGTGATCCCCCACATCCCGACCGAGGTGATCATCGCGCCGCCGAACGCCTGTCGGCGTACGCCCAGGGCGGGCAGGTCGAGATTCAGGTCGGAGGTGAGCCAGGCGCTGAGGTTCATGGCCGAACGCAGCAGCCGGGGAGGCAGCAGGTCCAATATCTTCTTGGCCTTGCCGAAGGAGGTGTCGGTCCCGCTCGAGATCGACTGTCGCGAGGAGCCCAGCTCGTCGGCGATCTCGACGAGGGACTTCTCGTTCGCCCGCTCCACCTTGCACCCGGTGAGCTCTCCGCCTTCGGCAGCGACGATGAAGAAGACGTCCGTGCTCTCCCGCTCGTACTCACGGCCCCGAGCAAGGCGCACCCGCAGGTCGGGCACACAGTCGAGCCCGTGCGCGACAGCACGCCCGACGGCGTGCGTCACGGTGACGTGGGTCCCCGTTCGCTGACGCAGCCCGTGGAGGTACTCCATCAGGTTGCCGGCATCGAGCTCGAGATCGCCGTAGAACTGCGGATCGTCGGGCGGGTCCCAGAACGACCCGGCCAGCTTGCGCCACCCGTGCAGCTTGGTGCCACGACGGGTTCGCGGGGGTGCAGTCCGACCTTGCAGCATGGGTGACACCATCACGGGCTCCTGTCCGGGATCCCGGACCGGGGACCCTCGGTTCGAGCCTCGCGCGTGGAGGAACTGCACCCGAAGGGCCGAAGGTCACGGATGCTCGGGCCGCTCTCCACGGGACTTTCTGCACCTCCGAGTCGGGTCGTCCGACCCTGCTCGTCGAGCTCTCCCCTTTCTAGGGTCAGCAGCACCGCGGAGACAGCAGTTCACCGCCACGACCCTGGAGAACTCATGCGATCAGCATTCGACAAGCTCATCTCAGCGACGGGACTGGTCCTCGTCGGGGTCCTGCTCGTCGCCGGCGGCCTGCTCCTGTGGGCACACAACTTCATCGGCGACCAGGTGAACAACCAGCTCACGATGCAGGGCATCACGATGCCCGAGGGCGAGGCGCTCAGCGGCCTTCCGAAGGCCGATGCCGCAGCCCTCAAGCAGTACGGCGGCAGCGCGTTGGACACCGGCCCCGAGGCCAAGGCGTTCGCGGACCACTACATCCTCGCCCACATGAACGAGGCGTCCCAGGGCCAGACCTACGAGCAGGTCAGCGGGAAGTTCATCGCACTCAGCGACGCCCAGAAGGCCAGTCCTGATGGTCAGGCTCTGGGTCAGCTGCGCCAGACGCTCTTCATGGGCGACACCCTGCGAGGCCTGCTCCTCTACGGCTACGCCTTCGCCACCATCGGGACCATCGCCGGCTTCGCCGCCATCGCCGCCTTCGCCGGTGCGGCGGTCCTGCTCCTGCTCGCCGGGCTCGGCCTGTGGCACGCTCGCCGCGCTGAGGAGTCCTCCCCCATGCCCGTGGCCGAGGAGAAGGTGCCCCAACCCGTCTGAGTGCAGAGATTCGTGCGAAGGTCTCCCAGGGCGCCACGGCCCCGGGAGACTTTCCCATGTCTGTGCCGGGACCTGGGTCCACACGTGACGGGTCTGCGGTCTCTGTCAGCGCCCACCGTGTGCACGTCACCATCAGACCATGACTGCCCCGACCATGAAGGTGACCCGCGAGCTCGTCCGGATGGCCTGTCGCGCACCGAGCATCCACAACACCCAACCGTGGGCGTGGCGCCTGACCGCCGCGGACACCGTCGAGCTGTACGCCGACCGCGGGCGCCAGCTCGACCAGATCGACCCCGAGGGCCGCGCGCTCACGATCAGCTGTGGCGCCGCGCTGCATCACCTGGTCGTGGCCGCCGAGGGGTTCGGGCTCGTGGCCGGGACGCACCTGCGACCCGATCCCGACAACGCTGACTTCCTGGCACGCATCCACCTCGAACCCGGTGAGACCACCGACGCATCGGTGCAGACGATGGCCGCACTGGAGAACCGGATGACCGACCGTCGCGGATTCACCGACTGGGAGGTCCCGGGCACGCGTCTGCACCACCTGGCCGACGCGGCAACCGGCTGGGGCGCCCACGCGCTGCCCGTCACCGACCCAGGACTCGCGGTGCGGGTCGGGACGCTCGTCGAGGAGGCCGGGCGCGAAGAGCGCGAGAACACCGACATCGCCACGGAGCAGGAGGACTGGATCGCACACAGCCCGGTGGACGGCGTCCCCGTCAGCAACGCTTCGCCTCGCCCCAGCGGCGGTGTCGAGCGTTCGCCGGACCGTTTCAACCCCGGTGCCTCCTCAGCACGGACGGGATCGAGCGACGCCTTGCTGCTCCTGTTCACCTCGGCTGACGACCAGTCGGCCTGGCTCGCCACTGGCCAGGCGCTGAGCGCCATCTGGATCCTCGCTGCGCAGGGTGGCCTGTCCCTGACGCCGGAGACCCAGGTGATCGAGGTCGCGCGCACCCGGCAGCAGCTGCGCCACAGCCTGCTCGACGACCTCGGGCATCCGCAGGTCCTGGTCCACGTCGGATGGCAGGAGAGCTCGCGTCCACCGCAGGTCCCCACGCCTCGCCGAGATCTCGAGGACGTGCTGCTCCCCTGACCCGGGGCTGCCGGTCGGTTCCCTCCCCCGCACGACCGGGACCTAGTCCCCCGACATCAGTGACCATCGGCTCTGCCACCCGTCCCCGTCGCGCGAAAGCCTGAGGTCACAAGGTCAACTGTCTGATCAACCGAAGGAGGCGGACGTCATGCCCGTCGGTCACAGCCCCATGGATCACCTGGACGTGCCGCACCCGCACCACGCGGCCCACACCACGACGGATGCCGAGAACACGGGCACCGCCCCCCTGACCACTGCGGCACGCCGCGTACTGGCGGTCCTGCGCATCGCCTTCGGATTCACGTTCCTGTGGGCGTTCTTCGACAAGCTCCTGGCCCTCGGGTTCGCCACCGGACGCGCGCCGAACGGGACCGTCGATCGCTTCGGCGACGCGGCCTGGATCCATGGCGGCAGCCCCACCAAGGGCTTCCTGGCCTTCGGTGCCGATGGTCCGTTCACGGACTTCTACCACTCGATTGCGGGAGCAGCCTGGGCCGACTGGGCGTTCATGCTCGGTCTGCTCGGTATCGGAACTGCACTCACCTTCGGGGTGGGCATGCGGTTCGCGGCGGTCGCCGGTGGACTGCTCTACGTGCTGATGTGGAGTGTGGTCCTGCCGCCGGCCAACAACCCGATCATCGACGAGCACGTCCTCGGCGCCATCACGGTCGTCGCCCTGGCGCTGACCAACGCCGGCGACACCTGGGGCCTGGGCCGCTGGTGGACCAGGACCGAGGCCGTGGAACGCTTCCCCGCCCTCCGGTAGGACCCCCGGGCGAAGGCCGGTCATCGCAGCTGCGGTGACCGGCCTTCTGCATGTGCGGGGCGACTCCAGGCGTCCCGAGAGGTCAGGGTCGGAGGTCCCGAGACCCGGGACGTTGAGCCCTGCCGAGGACAGCTGGTCCCCGAGCAAGGTGGAGGCAGCGACCGAGTCGCGCCCGATCTCGAAGCCAGGAGGAGTCATGCACAGCAAACCCGGAAGCATCGTCGTCGGTGTCGACGGCTCCCCCCACTCGATGCGTGCCCTCCACTGGGCCATCGGGCAGGCGGTGGCCGAGCACCGCCCCCTGACGCTGGTCCACACCGTCAACTCGGTCACCCCGGCGTTCCTGGATGCCGCCATCGTCGACTCCCGGGACTCGCGCTCGATCCTGGACGCCGCGGGACACGAGGTGCTCAGCGAGGCTCGCGCCAAGGTCGAGGCAACAGCCCCTGACCTCGAGGTCCACGAGGTCTTCGACCTCGTCGACCCCCGAGAGGCGCTGCTGCAGCTCTCCGAGCACGCCGCCATGCTCGTCGTCGGATCGCGCGGTCGCGGACAGCTGCGCAGCCTGCTCCTGGGCTCGGCGAGTGTCTTCCTCGTGCGGCACGCGCATTGCCCCGTCGTGGTGGTGCGCCCGACGAACGCCGGCAAGGTCCGCAACGGGATCCTGGTCGGCGTGGACGCCTCCGCCGGGTCGCAGCCCGTGCTCGAGCTCGCGTTCCGCCAGGCCTCGCTGCACGGCCTGCCGCTCACCATCCTCGACTGCGTGTGGGACATCCACGCCGGGACCATGGGTGCCTACGTGGTGTCCGACAGCCCCGCCGACCTCCAGGACGAGCGCATCGCCCTCTCCGAGGCCGTGGCCGGCATGACCGAGAAGTACCCCGACGTACACGTCACCACCACGATGGCCCGCGGGATCCCCCAGGAGGCTCTCGTCCGGCTCGGTGAACGGATGAACCTGATCGTCGTCGGGGCCCACCAGGACAGCCGCCTCGCCCAAGCCTTCTACGGCTCGGTCTCGGTGGCGGTGGTCGAGAACGCCGGTGTCCCGGTCGCCGTCGTCCCCGTTGCCAGAACTCACTGAGGAGATCGCCATGACGAACAACCAGCACACCGCGCCCGTGGCGGTGGGGGTCGATGAGACCCCGGCCGCGCAGAAGGGCGTGCAGTACGCCGCACTCGAGGCTCGGAGGATCAGCACGCGGCTCTCGGTCCTGCACGTGACGCCGGGCTACACCCCGGCAGCCGGCCTCCCAGCCGTGCCGGAAGATGTCCTGCGGTCCTACGGCTTCCAGCTGCTCGAACACGCCCGCAAGCATGCCCAGACCGTGGTTCCCGAGCTGGAGGTCGAGACGAACCTGGTCACCGGCAACACCAGCGTGCAAGCCCTCGCCGGAAGCTCCGACGAGGCGAGCCTCCTGGTTCTCGGCGCCGAGCGGCGATCTTTCGCCGGCCGCGTCTGGACCGGTGACATCGTGGCGGGGGTCGCGGCCCGAGCAGCGTGCCCGGTGGTCGTGGTCGCACCCGAGTGGGAGCCGACGCACGAGCACGGCCGCATCGTCGTGGGGGTGAAGGACCCGGAGCACGCAGGCGACCTCGTCGGCGCCGGTTTGGCCCTGGCGGACGAGCTGGGCGCGGAACTCGTCGTGCTGCACGCCTGGAAGGCGCCATCGGGCTACGACGACATCATCGTCAACCGCACGGAAGGCGACGAGTACGCCCGCAGACAGCGAGACCTGCTGGACGGACTCGTGCAGGCAGGTCGCGACGAGCACCCGGACGTCAAGGTGCGAACCGAGGTCGTGCACGCCCAGGCCGCACACGCGCTCGTGAACGCCTCCGCCGACGCGGACCGGCTCCTCATCTCCCGTCCGCGGCACGGCCTCGCGCTCCATCACCTCGGCAACGTCGCGCGCGCCCTCCTCAACGAGGCGCGTTGCCCACTCGAGGTGCACCCCGCGGGCGAGACGGCCCCGAGGCCGTGACCCCCCAGGGCGAGCAACACGTCGAACCCGCGACCATCGTTGTCGGGATCGACGGCTCGCCCGCCTCGCGGAACGCGCTGGACTGGGCGTTGGAGCAGGCCGGGATCGAGGGCCGCTCCCTCACGCTGCTCCACGCGATCCACCCGCTCACACGGGCGTGGCAGGAGCCGGGAGCACCTGATCCGAGCACCGCCCACCGGCGAGCCTTGCTGCGCAAGGGCACCGAGCTGCTCGAGCACGTCCTCCAGGAGTCGAACGTCGCGCACTCGGGCGTGCCCATCCACCACCTGGTCCGCATCGGTGATCCCAGTGTCGTGTTGCCTGAGGTGTCGGTCATTGCCGAGCTCGTGGTCGTGGGTTCGCGAGGCCGAGGCCCCATACGCACTCTCCTCCTCGGATCGACGGCAGTGGCCTTGGTCCGGCATGCTCGCTGCCCCGTGGTCGTTCATCGGGCAGACCCCGTCCCGTTGCCGCGCCACGGCATCGCGGTCGGTGTGGACGACAGCCACGAGGCCGGGCAGGTGCTCGACTTCGCCTTCGCCCAGGCACAGCTGCACGGCGAGCCGCTGAATGTCGTGCATGCCCAGCACTTCCGACCGACGTCTCCGACCGATGATCCGTACGCCGAGCCGAGCTGGGCCGACGGGGACCACCTCGACGTGCCGGCAGCCATCCAGGACCGGCGGCGACGGTACCCCGACGTCGTCGTGAGCAGCGTCATCCGGCACGGCACACCCGGTGGACTGCTGGTCGACCTCGCCGATGAGGTACGACTCCTCGTGGTCGGGATCCACCGTCGCGGACGCGCGGCCGAGCTCACCTTCGGCGCAACAGCGGTCTGGTTGGTGGAGCACGCATCCTGCCCGGTGGCTGCCGTGCCTCTGTCGACGGTCCCCGAGACCGAGCCGGCGCGCACCACGGACTCAGGTGAGCAGACGGCGAGTCTCGCGCGCGATCTCTGACTCCTCCGACGCGGCGACGACCACGGTGCGCACCCTTGCTCCGTCCGCGCTGACGTCGGTGTCGGGGCGGCCTGCTGCGTTCGCCTGGTCGTCGAGGGCCACGCCGAGCCACCCGAGCCCGTCGGCAGCCGCCGCGCGCACTTCTGCTGAGTTCTCCCCGATCCCGCCCGTCATCACCAGCACGTCGATGCCTCCGGCACTCGCGGCCATTCCCCCGATCTCGCGACAGAGTCGGTGCACGAAGACGTCGAAGGCCAGGGCAGCGTCCTTGTCACCGGCTGCGCGACCGTGCAGCACCTCGCGCAGGTCGTCGGTGCCCGAGAGGCCCCTCAGCCCGGCCCGGTGCTCGAGCACCTCCCCCAGCTCCTCGCGCGAGACGCGGCCCTCCGCCAGCAACCACAGCAGCAGGCCGGGGTCCACCGAGCCGGACCTCGTCGCCATCACCAGTCCTTCGACGGGAGTGAAGCCCATGCTGGTGTCGACCGAGCGCCCACCCAGGACAGCGGTGACCGAGGCCCCGGCTCCGAGATGGCAGGACACGACACGAAGATCGGCCAGCTCCCGGTCGAGAATCTCCGCCGCCCGGCGTACGGCGTAGGCGTGGCTCAGGCCGTGGAAGCCGTAGCGTCGCAGCTGCCAGCGCTCGTTCCATTCGCGCGGCAGCGCGTAGGTGTGCGCCGCCGGAGGCAGGTCGGTGTGGAAGCTGGTGTCGAAGCAGGCGACCTCGGGCAGGTCCGCCCTGAGCGCGCGTACGGCGCGGATCCCGGCCACCGCGCGTGGGTTGTGCAGCGGAGCCAGCTCGGCGATGGCGAGGAGATAGTCAAGGAGTTCGTCGTCCACGACCACCGACTCGGTGTGGCGCGGGCCGCCATGGACCACGCGGTGCCCGACGGCGTCGACCGTCCCGGCCTCCGCGATGAACTCCCGCAGCGGCTCCAGGTGCTCCTCGCCCTCCCACGCCTCGACGGTGGTCGCGAGAACCGTGCGTTCGTGGTCGACAACGGCCAGCTTCAGGCTGCTGGAGCCGGCGTTGACCACGAGGACGCGCACGGCTAGGCCTCGGGAGTGGTGCGAGCCGGCTCCTCGGTGACCACGGTCGGGCCAGCTGCCGGCGTCCACTGCCAGTCCCGGATCTCCGGCAGGTCCTCTCCGTGTGCCCGCACGTAGATCCGGTGCTCGATCAGCTTGTTCTTCAGCGCCTCGCGAGCCGATCCCGAGGTGGCCTGGAGCCGCTCCACCCGGTCGATCACGTCCATGGCCAGGTTGAACCGATCGATCTGGTTCATCACGCACATGTCGAAGGGTGTGGTCGTGGTGCCTTCCTCCTTGTAGCCGCGCACGTGCACGTTCTCGTGATTGGTACGCCGGTAGGTCAGTCGATGGATCAGCGTCGGATAGCCGTGGTAGGCGAAGATCACGGGCCTGTCGCGGGTGAACAGCGCGTCGAAGTCGGACCGGGACAGGCCGTGCGGATGCTCACGGTCGTCCTGCAGGCGCATCAGGTCAACGACGTTGACAACGCGGATCTTCAGGTCCGGAAAGAATCCTCGCAGGAGGTCGACGGCCGCGAGGGTCTCCTGGGTCGGTACGTCGCCGGCACAGGCCATCACCACGTCCGGCTCCGCGCCGTCGTCGGTGCTGGCCCAGTCCCAGATGCCGATGCCCTTCGTGGTGTGCACGATCGCCTCGTCCATCGTGAGGTACTGGATGGCGGGCTGCTTGCCGGCCACCACGACGTTGACGTACTGGCGGCTGCGCAGGCAGTGGTCGGCCACCGACAACAAGGTGTTGGCGTCCGGCGGCAGGTACACGCGCACCACCTCGGCCTTCTTGTTGATGACGTGGTCGATGAAGCCGGGGTCCTGGTGGGAGAAGCCGTTGTGGTCCTGCCGCCAGACGTGAGAGGTCAGCAGGTAGTTCAGCGACGCGATCGGACGGCGCCACGGGATGTCGTCGGTGACCTTCAGCCACTTCGCGTGCTGGTTGAACATCGAGTCGACGAGGTGGATGAACGCCTCGTAGCAGGAGAACAGCCCGTGGCGCCCGGTCAGCAGGTAGCCCTCGAGCCAGCCCTCACAGGTGTGCTCGGAGAGGATCTCCATCACCCGACCATCGACGGCGAGGTGGTCGTCGTACGACAGGGTCTCGGCGTTCCAGGCGCGGTCGGTGACCTCCAGCACGTCCTGGAGCCGGTTGGAGTTGTTCTCGTCCGGCGAGAACATCCGAAAGTTGTCCATGTTGCGCGCCATCACGTCGCGCAGGAAGCGCCCCAGCACCCGGGTCGCCTCGACAGCGCCCGTGCCGGGGTGGGCCACCTCGACGGCGTACTCGCGGAAGTCGGGCATCTTCAGGTCGCGGAGCAGTACGCCGCCGTTGGCGTGCGGGCTGGCACTCATCCGACGCTCCCCGACGGGATGCAGGTCGGCGATCTCCGCCACGGGTCCCCCGTCTGCATCGAAGAGCTCGTCGGGGCGGTAGCTGCGCATCCACTCCTCCAGCACCGCACGGTGCGAGGCGTCTCCGCGTGCGTTGGCGAACGGGACCTGGTGGGAGCGCCAGTAGCCCTCGACGCGCTGTCCGTCGACCTCCTTCGGACCGGTCCATCCCTTCGGCGAGCGCAGCACGATCATCGGCCACGATCGGCGTACGACGGGTTGCTTCCTCGAGGTCCGTGCCTCGTCCTGGATCTCCCTGATCTGGTCGAGGCAGTGGTCCAGCGTCGCCGCGAACGCCTGGTGCATCTCCGTGGGATCGGAGCCCTCGACGACGTACGGCGCATGGCCGTACCCGCGCAAGAGGCTCTCCAGCTCCTCAGCGGGGATGCGCGCGAGGATGGTCGGGTTGGCGATCTTGTAGCCGTTGAGGTGCAGGATCGGCAGCACCGCCCCGTCGCGACGCGGGTCGACGAACTTGGTGGAGTGCCAGCTCGTCGCGAGCGGACCCGTCTCGGCCTCTCCGTCACCGACGATCGCGGCCACCACGAGACCGGGGTTGTCGAAGGCTGCGCCGTACGCGTGGGACAGCGAGTAGCCGAGCTCCCCACCTTCGTGGATCGAGCCGGGTGTCTCCGGTGCGACGTGGCTCGGGATGCCGCCGGGGAAGCTGAACTGGCGGAACAGCTTGCGCATGCCCTCGGCGTCGTTGCTCATGTCTGGGTAGACCTCGCCGTAGGTCCCCTCCAGCCACGCCGAGGCCACCAGGCCCGGCCCACCGTGTCCCGGCCCGATGACGTACATCATGTCCAGGTCGCGTGCGGTGATGGCCCGGTTGAGGTGGGCGTAGACGAAGTTGAGGCCGGGGGTGGTGCCCCAGTGCCCGAGCAAGCGTGGTTTGACGTGCTCGGGCAGGAGCGGTTCGCGCAGCAGCGGGTTGTCCATCAGGTAGATCTGGCCCACCGAGAGGTAGTTCGCAGCCCTCCACCAGGCGTCGATCCGCCGAAGGTCGGCCGGGCTCAACGGTCGTCCCTTGATCGTGCTCCGAGTCGCGTCGTCTCGCCTGGTCATGTGGTGCCTCCATCGGCCGTCGGTAGAACGAAAGGCCATCACGCCCCATCGTGCTCCCTCAGGGTCTTTGGTCCCATGGTTCCCCGGTCCTTGCGCCCTGACGTGCGGCTCGTCACCGCCGCAGCTTCCTGGTGTACGTCGTGACCGTCGCGGTCTCGGCGGCGTTCTGGTCGTCCTGATCCTCAGCCGAACGGCACCGACCAGGTGACCGTGGTGCCGTCCGGGGACGACACCACCTCACAGGTCCCCCCGAGCCTGGTGGCTCGGTCTCGCACGTTCTTCAGCCCGCTTTCGTGGACGTCGCCGGGCAGCCCGCCCCCGTTGTCACAGACAGTCAGGTCGAGTCGATCACCTGCCCGGACGCGCACATCGATGGTCGTGGCACCGGAATGCCGGATCGCGTTGGAGAGCGTCTCGCCGAGCACGGCGAGCAGGTGGGGCGCCACCTCCTCACTCACCGTCGAGCGCACCGGGCCGTCGATCTCGAGCGTGGGCCGGAACTTCAGGGTGGAGGCGGCCCGCTCGACGAGGTGCGTGATCTCGGTCTGGATGTCCGCGGCCGCCTCGGAGGACCCGAGCGCGAAGATCGAGCGCCTGATGTCCTTGATGGTGGCGTCCAGATCGTCGACCGCGGCCTCGATCCGCTCGTTCACCTGGGGCACGTCGCTGACCCTGCTGATGCTCTGCAGGCTGAGCCCGACCGCGAACAACCGCTGGATCACCAGGTCGTGGAGGTCCCGACCGATCCGGTCGCGGTCCTCGAAGAGCGCCAGCCGCCGCTCGTTCTCCCTGGATCGCACGAGCTGGAGCGCGAGTGCCGCCTGCTCCGCAAAGCTGGCCGGGAGCCGGGGGTCGACGCGGTGGTACTCGTAGGAGTGCTCGGGCGTCCAGCCGAGGGCCAGAGCGCCCACCACCTCGGACGCAGCGCGCAGCGGCACGACGATGGCCGGACCGATCGTGGGCCACCCGGCGATGTGGTCCATCGTCATCGCCCGACGGTCCTGCGTCATGTCGTCGCTCGAGATCGGCTCGCCGGTCACCATCACCTCGCGCGACAGGGACTTGTCCATCGACAGGTCGCGCATGTCCGCCAAGGTGACCGCCGGGCCCGAGAGCGCCCGGAGCTCGACATCGTCGGGCGTCCCAGTGGCCAGCCAGGCCACGTCGGCCCCGGAGACCTGCCGGGCTCGATCCGCCACCACCTGCAAGGCATCCTCGACGACACCCGACCCGGAGAGCAGGCCGCTGATCTCCGCCGTGGCCTCCAGCCACTCCTCACGGCGGCCGGCCTCCTCGTAGAGGCGAGCGTTCTCGATCGCGACGCCGGCCGCAGCAGCGAGCGCCACCACGATCTCTTCGTCCTCCGGGGTGAAGTCGCCACCCGGTTTCTCGGTCAGGTAGAGGTTGCCGAAGACCTGGTCACGGATGCGCACCGGCACCCCGAGGAAGGAGCTCATCGGCGGATGGTGCGGGGGGAACCCGTAGGACTCCGGGTGGGCCGAGATGTCGTGCAGGCGCAACGGCTCGGGCCGGTCGATGAGCAGGCCCAGGATGCCGTGGCCGGTCGGCAGTTCACCGATCTCCTCGACCTGGACCGGAGTCATGCCGTGGTGGACGAACGTCCGCAGACCCTTCCTCGGGCCGGAGTTGAGTACGCCGAGCGCGGCGTACTGCGCCCCGGTGAGGTGTCGCGAGATCTCCACGATGCGGGCCAGCACACCGTCCAGCGTGAGATCGGCCGCCATCGTCACCACCGCATCGAGGAGCAGCCGCAACCGGGCCTGTTCGTCGAGCGCGCCGTTGACACGCGCCAGGACCTCTCGGAGCAGGTCCTCGAAGTCAGCCTCCGCGAGTGTCGTACGGTCCTGCTCCGGCATCGCCGATCTCCTCCGTGGGCGTCGCGTCCCGCACCAGGAACGCGAGGTCCAGACGTTCGGATGATGCCACGCTAGTGCGTCGGAGCGTGCCGCACACTGGCTTGGCCGGCCCGAGCGCGATCGATTCAGTCCTGCGGGTGCTTGAGGGAGAAGATCGCCGCCTGCGTCCGACTGTCCAGACCGAGCTTGGCCAGCATCGAGGACACGTAGTTCTTCACCGTCTTCTCCGCGAGGAACATCGCCTCAGCCATCTGGCGGTTGGTCATGCCTTCTCCGATGAGCTCGAGGATGCGCAGCTCCTGGTCGGTCAGGTGCTCGAGAGCGGGATCGGCCTTCGGCCCCTGCCGCACTCGCTCGAGGACCTGCGCCGTGACGGCGGGGTCCAGCATCGACTGCCCGGCCGCGACCCGGCGTACGGTCTCGACGAAGTCGTTGCCGCCGACCTGCTTGAGGATGTAGCCGGCCGCACCGGCCATGATCGCCGCGAACAGCGCCTCGTCATCGTCGTACGACGTGAGGATGAGTGCCTTGATGTCGGGATTTCGGGATCGGACCTCCCGACAGACGTCGATGCCGGAACCATCTGGGAGACGACCGTCGAGGATGGCGACGTCGGGACGCAGCGGGGGGATTCGACGGATCGCCTCGGCGGCGGATCCTGCCTCACCCACCACCACGATGTCGCCGGCACTCTCGAGGAGGTCCTTGATGCCGCGGCGGACGATCTCGTGGTCGTCGAGCAGGAAGACCCGGATGCGGTCTGGTGCGCTGTCGATGGGCTCGTCTGCCATGGCCTGAATCTAGTCCGTGCACATGGGAGCGTCGAAGGGTCATCGGCCCGAAGAGTTGGGACCTTCTCCCCTGATCTGCACCGCAAGCGCAGGTCAGGCTGGACTCCTTCCTCACGACGAAGGCGGTGGCCGACCATGCTGGTCCAGGAAGTCATGACTCGAGAGCCCACCACGGCAACCGGCGAGACGACCATCAAGCGTGCGGCCGAGATCCTCGCGGAGCTGCACATCTCCTCACTGCCGGTGCTCGACGACCACGGCCGCCTGTGCGGGGTGGTGAGCGAGGCTGACCTGATCCGTGAGGCGTTCGTCCCCGACCCGAGAAGTCACATGTTCGCGGTGGACCACGGAGAGCAATCGGCGCCGAAGACGGTCGAGGACGTGATGACGCCGCACGCCATCACCGTCCACGAGGGCACCGACATCGCTGATGCCGCCGAGCTGATGACCACGACCGGGGTCAAGTGCTTGCCTGTCATCGACGACGACCAAGGTCTCGTCGGGGTGATCAGCCGCAGCGACCTGGTCAAGGTCCGCGCCCGGGCCGACGACGTGATCGAGCGGGAGGTCGGCGCGCGGTTCGCGTCGATGGGATACCGGGACTGGCTCGTGGAGGTCTCCGAGGGAGATGTCGAGATCGAGGGACCGACCACGGTCAACGATCGGTCGATGGCCCAGGTCATCGCCAGCACCATCCCCGGGGTCCTCAAGGTCCGGGTGCGCTGAGCCATGGTCTCGCCCACGTCGACCCGTACCGACCGGATGCCCGCCCGCACCACCGCCCGGCCGCACTGGGGCGGTCCCGTCGTGGGCGGCTTCTACCTGTCGATGGGAGGTGTCCATCTCGGCCTCGTCGCTGCCGACACCGAGACCTATCGACACTTCGCCGATGCCGGGTTGTTCGCGTTCGTCCGTGACGGATGGCAGGCGGTCTTCATGGCCCATCCCACGACCTTTGGGCTCCTGCTCGCGGCAGGCGAGACCGCCCTGGGCATCCTGCTCCTGCTCGGTGGGCGTTGCGCGACGGTCGGATGGGCCGGGGTGATCACCTTCCACCTCCTCCTCATGCTCTTCGGGTTCGGTGTCTGGCTCTGGTGCCTGCCGGCGCTCGCCCTCCTGGTCCACCTGGCCCGACGGGACACCTCGACCAGCTGGTCGGGTTCCGACCCCATCGACGCCTACGAGAGGAGCGGTCATGACCATGCCGACGCGTGAACGACTCGTCCGGATGGTCGAGCTGGCATGTCGAGCACCGAGCGTGCACAACAGCCAACCGTGGCTCTGGCGCATCGCCGGCGAGGCGACCGTGGAGCTGTACGCCGACCGCACTCGTCAGCTCCCGATCGCCGATCCCGAAGGACGCAACCTCGCGATCAGCTGCGGTGCCGCGCTCCAGCACGCACAGGAGGTGGCCAGGGCACTCGGCATGTCGACGAGGGTCGACCTCACGACGTCAGCTCCGGGGCACGACCTGCTTGCGCGGATCCAGCTCGGTCCCGCTCGCGCCCCGGCCGACGCCGCAGAGCGACTCCAGGCCATCGAGCAGCGCTGCACCGACCGACGACGATTCACCTCGTGGCCGGTGCCTGAAGCGCGCTTGACCAAGCTCGCCGAGGCGGCCTCCGGATGGGGCGCCTACGCCATCCCCGTCACCGACGTGACCGCTCGCTTCCGGGCCGAGCTGCTCCTGGAGCGGGCCATGACCGTGCAGGCCGCCGACCCGGGATTGACCGCCGAGCAGGCCAGCTGGGTCGCCCACAGCCGGGTCGACGGTGTCCCCGCCTCCAACGCAGCACCGGCCACCTCCGAGCGTGGCGGTGAACGTCCCAACCGGTTCAGCCACGAGAACACTGACAACCGCGGCTCGCGCGCGTTGGAGGGCTCGGACGGACTGATGGCGATCTGCACGGGTCACGACGACCAGAGCTCCTGGCTCCGAGCCGGGCAGGCCCTCGGCGACCTGTGGCTGCACGCCGCCCGCGACGGCCTGTCGATCGTGCCGCTCAGCCAGGTGATCGAGGTCCCCGAGACCCGCCGTGGCTTGCACGAGGACGTGTTCGCCGGCATGGCACACCCGCAGCTGCTGCTCCGGGTCGGGTGGCAGGAGATCGCCCGCACCACCCTCCCCCGCACACCACGGCGCCAGCTGGAGGACGTCCTGCTGACCTGACACGCGGGCCTGGCGATCCTCGGGCCACAGGACCTTCGTCCCGGCGTTCGATGACCCCGGCCCGTAACCACACCCGCACCTTGCTCCCTAGCGTCACCTCAACGACCGGACCTGCCCCCAGGAGCCCCAGTGGACACTCTCGACATCGCGCGCTGGCAGTTCGCCATCATCACGCTGTACCACTTCCTGTTAGTGCCGATCACGATCGGGCTCTCGGCCATGGTGGCTTCCTACGAGGTGGCCTGGGTGCGCACGGGGAACCAGCAGTGGCTGCGGCTGACGAAGTTCTTCGGCAAGCTGTTCCTGATCAACTTCGCCATCGGCGTGGTCACCGGCATCGTCCAGGAGTTCCAGTTCGGGATGAACTGGAGTGACTACTCGCGGTTCGTGGGCGACATCTTCGGGGCGCCGTTGGCCGTCGAGGGCCTGCTGGCGTTCTTCCTCGAGTCGACGTTCCTGGGCCTGTGGATCTTCGGCTGGGACCGCCTCTCCCCGAAGCTGCACGCGACCTGCATCTGGTTGGTGCACATCGGGACCCTGTTCTCGGCGTACTTCATCCTGGCGGCCAACTCCTGGATGCAGCACCCGGTCGGGTACTCCTACAACCCACGCACCGGTCGTGCGGAGCTCAACGACTTCTTCGCGGTGCTGCTCAACAAGGTGCAGCTCGTCACCTTCCCGCACGTGGTGCTCTCGGCGTACATGACCGGGGCTGCGTTCGTGGTCGGCGTCGCGTTCTGGCAGCTGGTTCGTCGGGCGCGCACGACCGAGGACCACGGCATGTACCGCACGGCCCTGCGCACGGGCGCCGTCGTGGTGCTCGTCTCGGGTCTGGGGGTGGCGTTCACCGGCGACCTCCAGGGCAAGGTGATGACCGAGGTGCAGCCGATGAAGATGGCCGCTGCGGAGGGTCTCTACGACACCGAGAGCTCTGCGGGGTTCTCCCTGCTCACCATCGGGACCCTGGACGGCAGCAAGGAGACCTTCGCCATCAAGATCCCCGGGCTGCTGTCCTTCCTCGCCACGGGCCACACCGACGGCAAGGTGCAGGGCATAAACCAGCTGCGTGCGCAGTACGAGAAGAAGTACGGCCAGGATCCGGGAGCGGCGTACTACTCCCCCCGGGACTACACACCGATCATCGCGCTCACCTACTGGAGCTTCCGACTGATGATCGGTCTGGGCCTGGCTGCCGCCGGCATCGCCGCCTGGATCCTGTGGGCGACGCGCCGAGGCCGGTCCCCCTCGAGCCGGCTGCTGCTCTGGCTGGCGATGGCGTTGCCGTTCCTGCCTCTGTTCGCCAACTCCTTCGGCTGGATCTTCACCGAGATGGGTCGCCAACCGTGGGCCGTGTTCGGCCTGATGACCACGGCTCACGGCGTCTCCCCCACGGTCAGCGTCACCGAGGCGCTGATCTCTCTGATCGTGCTGACCCTGCTGTACGCCGGCCTGGCCGTCGTCGAGGTCCGCCTGATGCTGACCTACATCCGCGCCGGTGCCGACGAGCTGCCGTCGACCGATCACGACGACACCGACGACCCCGACCGGCCGCTGGCCTTCGCCTACTGAACCCGAGGACACCGCCATGGAACTGACCACCATCTGGTTCACCCTGATCGCCGTCCTCTGGATCGGCTACTTCACCCTGGAGGGGTTCGACTTCGGGGTCGGCATGCTGCTGCCCGTGCTGGCCGAGGACGACCGCGAGCGCCGGGTGCTGATCAACACGATCGGGCCCGTCTGGGACGGCAACGAGGTGTGGGTGCTGGTCGCCGGCGGCGCGACCTTCGCAGCGTTCCCGGAGTGGTACGCCACCCTGTTCAGCGGGTTCTACCTTCCCCTGCTGCTGATCCTGGTCGCGCTCATCGTCCGCGGCCTGGCCTTCGAGTACCGGGCCAAGCGTGACGACGACAGGTGGCGGGCCCGCTGGGACCTGGCGATCATCGTCGGGTCCTTCGTCCCCGCGGTGCTCTGGGGCGTCGCCTTCGCCAACATCCTGCGCGGCGTGCCCATCGACCGACACGGAGAGTACGTCGGTGGGTTCTTCAACCTGCTCAACCCCTATTCGCTGCTCGGCGGAGCCACGACGCTGATGCTGTTCCTCACCCACGGCGCGGTCTTCATCTCCCTCAAGACCGACGGCCGGATCCGCCACGCCGCCCGCGCGCTCGGCCTCAAGCTGGGCCTCGCGGGAGCGGTCGTCACGGTGATCTTCCTGGCCTGGACCCAGGCGCGCACGGGTACGCCGGCCTCGGCCGTGGCCTTCGTGCTGGCGGCGGCCGCGCTGGTCGCCGGGCTGGGTGCACTCACGCGGGCCTCCGAGGGGTGGGCCTTCCTGGGCACCTTCGTCGCCATCGCCCTCGGTGTCGCCGGTCTGTTCCCCGCACTGTTCCCGGACGTGATGCCGACGTCGCTCGCCACCGGCCTGAGCCTCACGACGACCAACGCGTCGGCCACGGCGTACACCTTGAAGGTGATGACGATCGTGGCGCTGATCTTCACGCCGGTGGTGCTGGGTTACCAGGCCTGGACGTACTGGGTCTTCAGCAAGCGCATCACGGTCGACCACATCCCGAGCCCGATCGTCCCGGTCTCGACCCGATGAGACCGTCCGACCCACGCGTGCGTCGGTTCCTGGCACCGGCCCGCGCACCGGTCGCGGGCGTGCTGGTGTCGGGCCTCCTGTCCAGTCTCCTGATCGTCGTCCAGGCCTGGGTCGTGACCGGACTCCTGGTCGCGGTCGTCGAGGGTGATCAGGTCGCGTCCTGGGGCTGGGCCGTCGTGGCGACGCTGGCGCTCCGGGCTGGAGTGCAGTGGGTCGGCGACGTCTGTGCGACGCGCGCGGCGGCTCGCGTGGGCAGCCACCTCAGGGCCGTGACGACCAGAGCCGTGATCGAGCAAGGACCCAGCTCCTCGTCGGGGGCGGTCGCGGCGCTGCTCACGCGAGGCGTCAGCTCTGCCGAGCCCTATCTGACCCGCTATCTCCCGGCCCTCGCCCTGGCGTGCGTGCTGCCACCGCTGACCGTGGTCGCGATCGCCACCCAGGACGTCGCGAGCGCCGTGATCGTGCTGGCGACCCTCCCCCTCGTGCCCGTGTTCGGGGCACTGGTCGGTCTGGCCACCCGCGATCGGGCGAACGAGCAGTGGCGAGCGATGGAGTCGCTCTCCGGCCACTTCCTCGACGTCATGCGCGGTCTGCCGACCCTCGTCGCGTTCCGACGGGCCGGCGCCCAGTCAGCGACCATCGCTCGCATCACCGACCGCTATCGGCGAGCCAGCATGCGCACCCTCCGCCTCGCCTTCGCCTCGTCCGCCGTGCTCGAGCTGGTGGCCACCTTGTCGGTCGCGCTGGTGGCCGTCACGGTCGGCGTACGGCTGGCGAGTGGCGGGCTCGACCTGCACACCGCGCTCGTCGTACTCCTCCTCGCGCCGGAGGCGTACTGGCCGCTGCGACGGGTGGGGGCGGAGTTCCACGCCGCCGCAGAGGGGGTGGCCGCCTTCGAGCAGGTCTCCAGCCTGGTCGACTCGACGGCCCCCCATCCGGTTGCCGGAGCGCCGACGAGTGGGGACCTGGTCATCGAGGACCTGAGTCTCCACTACCCCGGCCGGACCACGCCCGCGGTCGAGCACCTGTCGGCACGCATTCCATCGCGTGGAGTCACCCTCGTGACCGGTGCCTCGGGCAGCGGGAAGTCGACCCTGCTCGGCGCCCTCGCCGGCCTGGTAACGGTCCGTGAGGGTCGGGTGACCGTCGGCGGTGCAGCGGCCCTGGGTCCCGCCTGGCAGCGACAGGTGGCCTGGCTGCCGCAGCGACCACTCTTCGTCGCCGGCTCGGTCGCCCAGAACCTCAGGCTGGCCTGTCCCGACGCCACCGCCGACCAGCTGTGGCAGGCACTGCGTGAGGTGGCCCTCGAGGAGAGAGTCCGGACCCTGCCCGGCGCCCTCGACGCCATGGTCGGCGAGGACGGCGGCCGGCTCTCGGCCGGGGAGCGGGCTCGACTCGCCCTGGCTCGGGTGGTGCTGTCCGACCGTCCCTGGGTGCTCATGGACGAACCGACGGCCCACCTCGACGAGCTCACCGAACAGGTCATCGCCGACACCATCGTGGAGCTCGGCCGCCACCGGGGTGTGGTCCTCGTGGCCCACGATCCTGCGATGCTCGAGCTGGCCGACCACCGCTTGCGCCTGGAGACCCCCGCCACGACCTGGGTCGTCAGCGATCGGGGGTCGGCAGGAGCACCGACGCACGACGCCGACGTCGCCGGTGAGGCGGAGGGTGGGGCGGAGGAGGTGCGAGCACGCTTCTGGCCCGCCACCCTCCTCGGATCGCTCGCCTCGGCCTCGGGGGTTGCGCTGACGGCCACCGCGGGGTGGCTCATCGTGCAGGCCTCCACCCAGCCCGCCGTACTCACGCTGCTGGTCGCGATCGTCGCCGTGCGCGCCTTCGGCCTTGCTCGACCCGCGCTGCGCTACGTCGAGCGCCTGACGTCCCACGACGCCGCGCTGCGCCTGTTGGCCCAGAGACGCGTGGCGGCGTACGACGCGCTCGTGCCGCTGGTGCCGGGAGCCCTCGGGAAGCATCGTGGCGACGTGCTGGCCTCCGTGGTGGACGACGTCGACAGTGTGGTCGACGACCAGCTGCGTGTCCGGTTGCCGGTCCGGTCCTTCGGCCTGGTCTGCCTGGCCGCCGCGCTGTTCGCGGCCTGGGCACTGCCCGCTGCTGCGCTGGTCATCGCGGTCGTCAGCGGCAGCTGCGCCGTGGCCGCGTTCCTCCTCGCCCGGACCGGGTCGGCCCACGCCGAGCGGGAGTCGGTCGAGCAGCGCGCACAGCTCTCGGACGCCGTGGTGGACCTCCTCCAGATCCGGACCGAGCTCGTCATGTGGCAACGCGTCGACCGTGCCGTGGCCGTGGTCGAGGCCGCCAGTGAACGACTCGGAGCTGCGGTGCGCCGGACCGGTCGGTGGGTGGCGAGCGCACGTGCCGTGCTGATCCTGGCCACCGGTGGTGCGATGGCGGCCACCGCGGGCGTGGCCAGTGCGGCGGTGCGGGCCGGCGACATCGGTGCACCCATGGCGGCCCTGCTGGTGCTGTTGCCGCTGGCCCTCCTCGACGTAGCCCTCCCGCTCGCCGATGCCGGGTCCTTGTCCTCACGTACCGGGGCTGCGGGCCGCCTGGACGCCCTCGGGCAGATGCGCCCCGCGGTGCAGGACGGTCCCGGTCTCGACGTGCCGGTCTCGAACCAGGTCGAGCTCGAGCACGTGCGGGCCGGCTGGGGCGGCGCGACCGCTCTCGACGACGTCTCGATCTCCCTGGAGCCGGGCGCGCGGACAGCTGTCGTGGGTCGCTCGGGCTCCGGCAAGAGCACCCTCGCCGCGTTGCTGCTGCGCTTCCTCGATCCGGTGTGCGGTCACGTCCGGCTCGGTGGGTCGGACCTGCGTGACCTGCCTCTGGAACAGGTACGACGTGTCGTCGGTCTGGTCGATGACGACCCGCACGTCTTCGCCTCGACGCTGGTCGAGAACGTCCGCCTCGCTCGGCCGCGGGCCACGGACGACGAGGTGGACTCGGCCCTGCGCGACGCCAGGTTGGGCGCCTGGCTCGACGGCCTGCCCGATGGCCTGCACACCTGGCTCGGCGACGGCCACCAGCAGATCTCCGGGGGCGAGCGGGCGCGCCTCGCCCTGGCGAGGTCGCTGCTCGCGGAGCAACCGGTCCTCGTCCTCGACGAACCGACGGCACACCTCGACCACGCGACCGCCACCGAGCTGGCCACCGAGCTCCTCACCGGGCCTCGACGCCACACCATCGTCTGGATCACCCACGACCGGGTCGGTCTCGACCTCGTCGACGACGTGGTGGTGCTCGAGCCGAAGGCCCAGCCGACGCGGGCTCCGGCGCCCGAGCTCTAGCCCGGCCGGGACGAGCGTCCCTCCAGCAAAGGACCTGCGGCCCTGTCCGGGCTTCCCCCCCGGCAGCCACCGTGGTGTCCTCGGCCGCCGATCGTCGCCGAGGACCTGGGAGAGGAACCATGGGGAAGAGCACCGAAGCCGCCATCGACTACACAGCGCTGCACAAGCACGAGCTCGACGAGCTGGTCGACCTGCGTCAGGAGGTCGGCGGCCCGGCCGTGCCCGCGAGCGAGGAGGCGCGGTCCGCGTGGCGCGAGGGCTATCCCTACGACACCAAGATCGGCCGCCGGACCTATGAGCACCACAAGCGCGAGCTCCAGATCGAGCTGCTGAAGCTCCAGGTCTGGATCAAGGACACCGGCCAGAAGGTCGCGATCCTCTTCGAGGGGCGCGACGCTGCCGGCAAGGGCGGCTCGATCAAGCGTTTCACCGAACATGTCAACCCGCGCGGCGCCCGCGTGGTCGCGCTACCGGTGCCGACCGAGGTGGAGAAGAGCCAGTGGTACTTCCAGCGCTACGTCGCCCACCTGCCGAGCGGTGGCGAGATCGTCCTGTTCGACCGCTCCTGGTACAACCGCGTAGGTGTCGAACGCGTCCTGGACTTCTGCACACCCGAGCAGTACCTCGAGTTCATGCGCTCCTGCCCCGAGTTCGAGCGGATGCTCGTGGACTCCGGAACCCACCTGATCAAGCTGTGGTTCTCGGTGAGCCAGGCGGAGCAGGCGGCCAGGTTCGCTGCGCGTTCCATGCACGCCATCAAGCAGTGGAAGCTCTCCCCCACGGACCGGGCGAGCGTGGACAAGTGGGACGCCTACACCGAGGCCAAGGAAGCGATGTTCTTCTACACCGACACACGCCATGCCCCGTGGACGGTGATCAAGAGCAACGACAAGAAGCGCGCACGACTCGAAGCGATCCGTTTCGTGCTCGCCCAGTTCGACTACCCCGAGAAGAACAAGCGGATCGTGGGGCGTCCGGACAAGCTGATCGTGGGCAGGGCCAGGGCACTACACGAGGTCGGTGAGGACTCGACCCGGCTCTTCCCGCGCCTCTAGCGAGAACCGTTCGTCGGGCGAGGGATCAGATCGTACGGCGCAGCTGCCGCGGCTCGTCCGACGTGGGCGCCGTCGGGCTGGCCAGACGCAGCTTCACGTCGACGAGTGCGCACCCCGAGCCGGACACCATCAAGGGGTTGATGTCCAGCTCCGCCACGAGGGGGACCTCCTGGGCCAGTCGGGCGCTGGCAACCACGACCTCGACGAGCGCGTCGACGTCGACCGGATCGCTCCCCCGGAAGCCGTCGAGCAACGGCCAGCACCGAAGTCCCCGCAAGGCACGCCGGACGTCGCTCGGCAGCACGGGTGGCACCAGGTAGACCCGATCGCCGAGGAGGTCGGTAGTCACGCCACCGGCACCCACCATCACCAACGGTCCGACTGAGGGGTCGCGGACCATGCCGACCGCGATCTCCACACCGGAGGCGACGGGCTGCACGAGAACCGGCACGTTCGATCGGCCGAGCTCTCGCTCGAAGGACGTGACCGCCTTGGCCACCGCGTCGGAAGAGGCGAGGCCGACGCGCACCAGACCGCGTTCGGTGCGGTGCACGACGTCGCCGTCGGCCACCTTGATCACCACCGGGAAACCGACCGACTCTGCCAGGGCCGCCGCGGCGTCCGGGCCGCACGCGAGGGCGCCGGCAGGCTGCAACCCGGAGTCCGCCAGCAGCCCCGCGGCGGGTTCGGCACCGATCCAACCGTCGTGTGCGGCCGCCCCGCCGGTCAGCAACGCCGCGGCATCGGCCCGATGCCGCAGGAGGGCGCCCAGACCCCCCGGCTGGGCACCCACGCCGTCGACCTCGACGTCCGTTGCGCGCTCGGCCAGCCAGGCGGCATACCGGGCCGCCCGACCGAGCGCACGCAGCGCGGCGACGGACGAGCCGAAGACGGTCAAGCCGCAGGGGTCGAGGGGGCTGCCCCCCAGTCCTTGGGCGACGACGAGCACCGGCAGGCGCGGGTTCCGTGCCCGGGCCAGTGCCACCGCCGCCGCGGCAGCATCCACATCGGTCAGGCTGGTCGCCACGATCTCGACGAGCACGGCGTCGACCTCCCCGGACTCGAGGACGACCTCCACCATGGTGGCCAGGTCGTCCGGGGACACGGTGGCACCAGCATCCACAGGGTTGGACGTTCCCGAGGTGCCCAGGACGTGTGCGGCGAGCTGGGCACGCGTCGCCCCTGACAGCTCGGGAACGACGAGGCCGCAGGTGGTCGCTGCGTCCGCGGCCAACACACCCATGCCGCCGGCGTTGCTCACGATGCCCACACGAGGACCGGCCGTGAGGGGTTCGCGCGTCAGCAGGAGTGCGGCCTCCGCGAGGTCCTCGGCGCCGTCACAACCGATCACGCCGGCCTGGGCGAACAGCGCCGCAACGCCGATCGCGGGAGTGGCCGCGGCCGCGGTGTGCGAGGCACCGGCACGGCGTCCCCCGTCGGAACGTCCACCGACGACGGCCAGCAGCGGCTTGCGCTCGGAGAAGCGGCGCGCGATGCGTGCGAACTTGGGTGCGTTCCCGAAGGACTCCAGGTAGAGCGCTGCTGCGGTGACTCGGGGATCGTCGGTCCAGGCGGCGAGCAGGTCGTTGCCGGACACGTCCACCTTGTTGCCGAGCGAGACCAGTGAGCCGATACCGAGCCCGAGCTCACGCGCGAGGTCGGCCAGCACGATCCCCACGCCACCGGACTGGGTCGCCACGGCCACCCCGCCGTCCGGCGGAAGCACGCGGGTGAACGTGGCATTGAGCTGGATCTCCGGGTGGTTGCTCATGAGGCCCAGGCAGTTGGGTCCCACCACCCGGATGCTGTGGGCGCGCGCGAACGCTGCCAGCTCACCCTGGAGCCGGGCACCCTCGGCTCCGAGCTCCTGGAACCCGGAGCTGATCACCACGGCCGTCGGCACGCCGATCGCGGCAGCATCGGTCACGGCGGAGAGCACGTGGGGTGCCGGAACCGCGATGATGGCCAGGTCGACCGGGCCGGGGAGATCGGCGAAGGTCGCGACCGCAGTGATCCCGTCGATCACCGGGACGCGCGGGTGCACGACGAAGAGCTCGCCCGTGAACCCACCGGCGCGGATGTTGTCGAGGACCGCACGCCCGATCCCCTGCCCGTCGCTGCGTACCCCCGCCAGCGCCACGCTGTGGGGATACAGGAGCGGATTCAAGGAGCGTGCTTCGGCCCGGCGGTCCTTGGCATCCGCGACCGCCTGGCCGCGGGCGGTGCTGGCCGTTTCGAGCCGGACGTCGACCACGTCGTCGTCGATGCGCTTGGTCAAGGTGAAGCCCGCGTCGGTGAACACGTCGAGCATGGCGCGGTTCTCGATCAGGACCTCGGCGACGAAGGTGCCGATGCCGCTTGCTCGTGCGGCGGCCGCCAGGTGCTCCAGCAGCAAGCTGCCGATGCCGAGCCCGTGACTGCCGTCCTCCACGAGGAAGGCCACCTCGGCGGTGCGGGCATCCACTCCCTCGGCCGTCGCGACGGCGAGGATCTTCCCGCCTCTCTCCGCGACGAGAGCCAGGGGATGGTCGCGCACGAGGTGGTCGACGTACTCGTGCGCGGCGTGCCGCCCCACGGTGAAGAACCGGAGCCGGACGGAGTCGTCGGAGACGTCTCGATGCAGCGCGTGGAGCTCGTCAGCGTCCTGGGCCGTGATCGGTCGGATGACGGCCACGCTGCCGTCAGCCAGCAGGACGTCGGCGGCCCGGGGGGTCTGGCCTTGGTCAGACAGCACGAACATCAGCTCCTGGGTGGCGATGCGGACTCGGGCGTCCGCCTCGAGGCGGCGGTCGTGGCGGGCGTTTCTCGCGGGTCGACGACCACGACGGGACAGGACGAGTGGTTCAGCACAGCCCTCGTCACCGGACCGAGGTGCGAACCCAGCGGCAGCGTCGGTTCGTGGCGGCCGACCACGATGCGGCGTACGTCGTGAGACCTGGACTGCGCCACGAGCGCGTCCGCCGCCGGGCCGTGCACTGCCACGACCTCGCAGGGAACGTCGGGAAAGCTCTGCACCAGATCCGCGAACTCACGGCGTACCTCCTCGCGGACGTAGGCCGCGTGCACGAGTCCGGCCTGCCCCTCGAACACGTCGCCGTCGAACGCCGCGGAGAAGAACCAGGCGCGGACCAGACGAACGCTGCCGCCCAGCCGTTGCGCCTCCTCGAACCCCCACCGCGTCACGTGGGACGAGCTGACGGCGTCCTCCACCCCCACGACGATCACGTCGCTGCGTTGGCCGACCTCGCGCCAGGAGTCGGGCACCGCCACGACCGGCGCATGCGCACGGGCGGCAACGCCGTTGGTGACCGACAGCGTGGGTACGTGTCGGGCACGGTCCATCCGGTGGTGCTGCATCACGACGATCGCGGCGTTCTGGCTCACCTCGACCAGCGCCGGCACGACCGAACCGTGGATGATCTCGCTGCTCACGGGTGTGTCGACCCCGATCTCCTTGCTGACCCTACGTTCGCAGTCGACGAGGAAGTCGGTGCCGTACCTGCGCCACTCCCCCTCGACCAGGCTGAGGTCCGCGACGCCGGTCGGGCCCAACAACACAGGCCGAACGGCGAGGGCAACGTGGATGCCGCAACCACGACGCGTGGCCTCCGCGACGGTGAGGTCGAGCGCCGCCTCGAAGTCCTCCCCGGGGCTGACGCACATGAGGACCTTGGCCGGTTCGAGACGCAGCATCGGTGACCTCCTGCCTCGTCTTGGGGGTTCTCGCGGTGGCGTCGCGGAACCTGACCTCATGCTGCCGCGCAGACAGCACACCTCCGCAGGGTCGGCCGTCACCCGCGCGAGGGACCTTGTGCCTGTCCGGGACAACGCCGTCAGACCAGCAGCAGGACCACGCAGGCCACCACGGCCACGACGACGAGCGCCTGTACGGCGGCCAGCGGCCGCGAGACCGCGTGATCACCCACGATGCTGGTGTCACGCGAGAGGCGCGTCATGAGCACCAGCAACGGGATCAGCAGCACCGCGTTGAGCATCTGTGTGGAGACGAGGAGTGGCACCAGGGGCACGGCAGGGATCAGCACGACGCTCGCAGCCACCGTCGTGATCACGACGTTGCTCAGGTAGAACAGCCGGGCCTCGGAGAACGTGCAGTCGAGCGCCGCCTCCGAACCGGTGAAGTCGCAGATCGAGTACGCCGTGGAGAGCGGCAGGATCGCTGCCGCGAGAAGAGCGGCGCCGATCAGGCCGACGGCGAAGCAGAGGCCGGCGAGGTCCCCGGCCACGGGTGCCAGCGCTGCCGCAGCATCACCGGCACTGACGATGCTCGTGTGCGTCTCGTGCAGCGTTGCCGCACAGGCGACCACGACGAAGAACCCGATGATCCCGGTGAGGAGGGCCCCCATGACGACGTCGGTGCGCTCGTAGCCCAGGTCCTTCACCGTGAGCTTCTTGTCCACGGCGTAGGACTGGATGAAGCTCAGGCCCCAGGGCGCCAAGGTGGTGCCGACGGTGGCGGCCACGATCAACGTCTCCTCGTGCCCGAAGGACATCCGGGGCGTGACCAGTCCGTTGAAAGCCGCGGACCAATCCGGATGTGCGAGCACGGCCGCGGCGACGTACGCCAGGAACACCGACGCCAGTGCCATCAGCACGTGCTCGACGCGATGGAAGCTGCCGGCGAGGACCAGCGTCGAGACGGCCGCGGCCGCCACTGGCACCGCGAGGTAGCGGCTGATCCCCAGGAGCTCGCCCCCGGCCGCGATGCCGGCGAACTCGGCCGTCGCTGTCCCCAGGTTCGCAATCACCAGGGCGAGCAGGGCACCCGATGCCACACCCAGGCCGTAGCGGTGCCGGATGAGACCGATCAGGCCCTGACCGGTGACCACACCCAGACGCGCTCCGAGGTCGTGGAAGACGATCAGCGCGACGGTCGAGAGCAACAACACCCACAACAACCCGTAGCCGTGGTCCGCACCCAGCACCGAGTACGTCGTGATGCCGGCAGGATCATCGTCGGAGAGGCCGGCCAGCAACCCGGGGCCGAGCACGGCCAGGAGCGGCAGGTAGCGCCGAGTAGATCTCGACCCCGACCGTCGCGGGGCGACGACCTCGGTCATCTCCTGCCACCGACGGGAGGATGCGTGCCAGGTCGGTGGAGGCGCCAGCCGCTGAGGCGACGCATCCGGCGGGGCGGCCCGGCCGTGCCCGTCACTCGGGCGCGCACGCGCGGGTGCAGCAGCCGTACGGCGTCCTCGCGCACCCGCCCGTCTGCGGCTCGGAGGATCTCACGGGCGTGCGCAACCGGAAGTCGGGTCAGCACCTCGGCCATCCCGTCGGCCGGCAGCTCGAGCACAGCCGGGTCGGGTGCGGCCAGCTGGGCGGCGTGGCCGTGCGCTGAGACCAGGTGCACCTGCGAGAGCGGCAGCGCGCGGGGTGGTGCCGTCGGGGTGCGCCCGGTGAAGCGTCGCGCGATTCCCGACGGGGTGAGGTCCACTCCGATGACACGGGCGCCCGCGGTGCCGATCTCGACGATGACGTCGCTCACGCGTGTTCGGCCCGGCGGTGCGGCGAGGACGACGGGTGCGTCGAGCACGTCACGACGCAGGAACAACGCCGGACGTCCAGGGGTCGACACCGGGGCCTTCCCGGGGCCGCGTTCGAGGCCGAGCCCTCCCCCGCTCCTCGGCTTCAGCTCTCCGTACGGGAGCACGGCTCGGCGCCCGTCGCCGGTACCGATCACCACATGCGTGATGGCCGGGTGGTCGGTGTCAGTGGCCAGGTCCGCCACCAGGTCGCGGACACGTCCGAGCTCGTCATCGGACGCGTCGTACACGGGGGTGCCGAGCATCGCCGAGAGCAGGTGTGGCCCCGGCATGAAGGACCGGCCCGCGTCTGTGCGGCTGGCGCGCTCGACCAGACGAACGGCGCCGACGCCGGTGACGGCGGCCATCGCCAGTGCCATCACGAGACCACCGGCCACGCCGATGAGAACCAGCAGCCACGCTGCCTGGCCGGGCTGCCACAGCGGTGGTGCGACGAGGCTGAACGCTGTGAGGCCCGCACACCAGCCCAGAGCCGTCCAGCCCACCCACGCAAGCCGGCCCGGCGTCCCCGGTGGCATGGCGAGCGCCTGCGCGGTCCCGATCGTCGCGAGGAGGGCGGTGCCCAGGATCGTGGCCGTCACGGCGACCCACGCAGCCGGCCACGTAGCCCACCAGTCGTGCGTGGTCGACGGCAGCATGCCGAGGAACCAGGCCACGGCGGCCGCCAGACTTGTGGCCCGCACCCAGGCGTCTCCGCGGAGAGTGGGCCACGAACGCCGGAGCACGACCACTTGGGCGTACCCGAGCGCCGCACCCTCGAAGAGCCCTGCGACAGGCATCACCACCAGCTGCGCGCTCGCGACGAGCTCGCTCGCCAGCATTCCCGCAGCAGCCGGCACGGCGAAGCCCACGAGCTCACCGACGGCCACCACCACGAGCCAGCGCCGCCACGACAGTGGATGTTGCATGCCCTATCCCTCGCGCGGGTCCGGCGCTGTCCCTGGCCGGCTGGCGTCCTCGGGGACCGCATCCTGCCAGGCGTGGTCGCGCACCAGCTGCTCGACCGTCGGGTACTCCGAGGTTGCGTCATGGCGACTGACCTGGGCAAGGGCGGTCGAGAGGACCAGAGGTGAAGCCCCGACCAGCACCAGCAGGAGGCAGGCCCAGCCAACGCTGCTCACCAGGAGGGCGACCCACGCGGTCAGGAGAACCGAGGCAACGGCTGTCGGTACGACGGCAGCCCACGCCGACTGCTCACATGACCACGCCACGAGGACACCCCCGCTGACCAGGACGCCGAGGAAGGTCGCCAGCGTCAGCAGGGTCACGAGGGGGGTGAGAGCCTGCAGGCTCGCGACCGCGCTGGCCATGGCAGTGCACAGGGCCAGTGCAGCCCACGTCCAGCGATAGGCCGTGCTCAGTCCGCGACCTGGTGACCACGCAGCTCGTCGAACCCACGATTCCTTCATGTCGCCTCCTGGTCGCGCCGTCGCCCCTCACGATCCGCCGCGGACGACCCACGAGTCAGGGCCCTGCGTCACTCCCTTGTGGGACCGCAGTCCCTGTCCGGCAGCCACCCCCCTCCGGTCCGATGGGTGCGACACCGAGGAGGAGTCATGACCACCGAGCTCACCGGTCCCCCGACGACCGACACCCCTGCCGAGACATCGCGCCTGAACCTGCCCCAGTCGACCAGTCTCGTCATGGGCAGCATCATCGGCGTCGGCATCTTCAGCCTTCCGTACGCGATCGCGTCGTACGGCCCGATCAGCCTGGTCGCCATGGCACTGGCCACCGTCGGCGCCGTGGCGCTGGCCTTCATGTTCGCCGTGCTGTCCCGCCGCATCCCGGCAGAGGGTGGGCCGTACGCCTACGCCCGTGCCGCGTTCGGCAACGGCTTCGGCTTCAGCCAGGCCTGGCTGTACTGGATCACCGCGTGGGCGGGCAATGCCGCCATCGCCGTGGGCTGGGTCTTCTACGTCGAGAAGTTCGTCAACAAGGGCGGGAGCACCTTCGGCGCGATCGTGATCGCACTCGTGGGCCTGTGGATCCCCGCGGCGGTGAACCTCTCCGGCGTCCGGAACACCGGGGTCTTCCAGCTCTGGACGACCGTCCTGAAGTTCGTCCCGTTGGCGTTGATGGCGACCGTGGGACTCCTCTTCATCAAGGCCGGCAACTTCACCCCGTGGAACACCAGTGGCGACACCAACCTGTCCGCCATCGGGGGCGCCATGGCGATCTGCCTGTTCAGCTACCTCGGAGTGGAATGCGCTGCCGTCGCCGCCGGAAAGGTGCGCAACCCCGAGCGCAACGTTCCCAAGTCCACGATCTACGGCACGCTCGGCAGCGCCGTCGTCTACATGCTCTCCCTCATCGCAGTCTTCGGGATCCTCCCGTCCTCTGCACTGGCGCAGGACAGCAACCAGGCGTCGTACTCCGCTGCCGCGGACTCCATCGCCGGTGGCAGCTGGCTGGGCTACGTCGTCGCGGCTGCAGTGATCGTGTCCGGCATCGGCGCCCTCAACGGCTGGACCATGATCTGTGCCGAGATGCCACTCGCCGCCTCGAAGGACGGGCTCTTCCCGCACCGGTTCGGCAAGCTCTCCGGCCGCGGAGTCCCGGCCTTCGGCATCGTCTCCTCGACCTTCCTCGCCTCCGTCGCCGTCGTGATCAGCTACCTCGGCACCCACGGCGCCACCGTGTTCACCACCCTGGTCCTGATGACGGGCATCACCGCCGCCATCCCGTACGCCGCCTCGGCGCTCGCCCAGATCAAGTGGCGGGTCATGGACCGCGAGCGCGGCCACACGCCGCACTTCGCGCTCGACATGGGGGTCGCCATCGTCGCGCTGGTGATGTCGCTCGCCTTCATCTGGTACTCCCGCAACAGCGGCGACAACTGGTACGTCGTCTGGGGACCGTTCCTGATGGCCGGAGGAGCCGCCGTGCTCGGCATCCCGGTCTACCTGGCCCAACGCGACTCGATGACCGAGCCGGCCCCCGTGCCCGAGTACAAGTGACGAGGGCCGCGAGATGACCTTCCACGTGGACTCCGAAGTCGGCCAGCTCAAGCAGGTGGTCGTGCACCGGCCCGGGCTCGAGCTCGACCGCCTGACCCCGAGCAACGTCGACGACCTGCTCTTCGACGACGTCATGTGGGCGGCCAGAGCCCGGCAGGAGCACGACACCTTCGTCCACCAGCTCCAGCAGCAGGGTGTGACGGTGCACCGGTTCGCGGACCTCCTGACCGTCGCCCTCGACCAGCCGGGCGCCCGCGAGTTCGTCCAGGACCATCTGACGACCGCGACCCGGTTCGGTCCGGCCCTGGACAAGCCGCTGGACGACCTGGTGGCCTCCACACCGGCACGGACGTTGGCGGACCTGCTGATCGGCGGCGTGCTGAAGTCGGACGTGGCCGACCGGCTGCGCGAGCCCAGCTTGTTGATGGACTACCTCCGCGACGACGACTTCCTGCTGCGTCCCCTCCCGAACCACCTGTTCCAGCGGGACAACGCGGCCTGGGTGTACGACGGCCTGTCGATCAACCCGATGGCGAAGTCGGCGCGCAGGCGGGAGACGATCAACTCACGCGTGGTCTACCGCTTCCACCCCATGTTCGCTGCCGCCCGGATCCCCTACCTGTACGGCAACGACTCCCTGCCCCACGAGCCCGCCACGATCGAGGGTGGCGACGTCACCGTCATCGGCAACCGGACCGTGATGATCGGCATGGGCGAGCGCTCCACTCCTCAGGGCGTCGAGACACTCGCCCGGGCCTTGTTCGCCCACGGTTCGGTCGACCGGGTCATCGCCGTCGAGCTCCCACGCGAACGCGCCTTCATGCACCTGGACACGGCGATGACGATGGTCGACCGCGACGCCTTCAGCGTCTTCCCCTACCTCCCCGAGGAGCTCCGGTCCTTCACGCTCGACTCCAAGGGCGCTGGTGGGGACTTCACCATCGAGGAGAACGACGACGTCTTCGCGGTGGTGGCGGACTCCCTCGGTCTCGCGAAGGTGCGCGTGCTGCGCACGCCGATCGACAGGATGGGTGCCCAACGAGAGCAGTGGGACGACGGCAACAACTTCCTGGCCGTGTCGCCAGGAGTGATCCTCGGTTACGAACGCAACACCACCACCAACCGCTATCTCGCCGACCAGGGCATCGAGATCATCCCCGTGGTCGGTTCCGAGCTCGGGCGCGGCCGCGGAGGCCCGCGGTGCATGACATGTCCGATCGAACGAGAGGCAGTGAGCTGAGATGACCATGACCGACCTGAAGGGCAGGAGCTTCCTCAAGGAGCTCGACTTCACACCCGACGAGTGGCGCTCGCTACTCACCCTCGCCCAGCACCTGAAGCTCGAGTGGCAGACCGGGCCGCGTCGGCAACAGCTGGCCGAGCGGAACATCGCGGTCATCTTCGAGAAGGCCTCGACCCGGACGCGCTGCGCGTTCGAGGTGGCCGCCCACCACCAGGGCGCTCACGTCACCTACCTCGACCCCTCCGGTTCGCACATGGGCCACAAGGAGTCGGTCAAGGACACCGCTCGGGTCCTGGGCCGCATGTACGACGCCATCGAGTACCGCGGGTTCTCCCAGGACTCGGTGGAGCTGCTCGCGGCATACGCCGGCGTCCCCGTCTGGAACGGCCTCACCAACGAGTGGCACCCCACCCAGTCGCTGTGCGACATGCTGACGATGCGCGAACACACCGACAAGCCGGACCGTGAGATCGCCTTCGCCTACTGCGGCGACGCGGGAAACAACGTCGGCAGCTCGTTGCTCATCGCGGGAGCGATGATGGGCATGGACGTCCGGATGGTCGGGCCGGTGAGCCTGCAGAACTCCCCGGTTGCCATGGACGCCGCACGCACCATTGCCCGCACCACGGGTGCGCGGATCACGCAGACCGACGACCCCGCCTCCGGTGTCGACGGGGTCGACTTCATCTACACCGACGTGTGGGTCTCCATGGGCGAGGAGGCCTCCGTGTGGAGCACGCGGATCGAGCAGCTGCTGCCCTTCCAGGTCAACCGCGCCCTGCTCGACAAGACCGGGAATCCCGACGTGCGGTTCATGCACTGCCTGCCCGCGTTCCACAACCGGGAGACCGTGGTCGGCGAGGAGATGTACGCCAAGACCGGGCTGGCCGAGCTCGAGGTCACCGACGAGGTCTTCGAGTCGGAGAGCTCGATCGTCTTCGACCAGGCGGAGAACCGGATGCACACCATCAAGGCGGTCATGGTCGCCACGCTCGGAGCCTGAGGTGCGCGTCGTCATCGCCCTCGGCGGCAACGCCCTGCTCCCACGTGGGCAACGCCCCGACTGGCAACCCCAGGTCGACCAGGTCGCGCGGGTGGCGGGCGCACTGGCGGAGCTGGCCGCGGCCCACGAGGTCGTCCTGGTCCACGGCAACGGACCGCAGGTGGGGCTGCTGGCACTCGAGAGCGCTGCGGACCCGTCCCTGACGCACCCCTATCCGCTCGACGAGCTCGTCGCGGAGACGCAAGGGCTGATCGGCTACTGGTTGCAGCAGGCCCTGGGCCGCCACCTGAGGACGCCCGTCATCACCGTGGTGACCCAGACCGTCGTCGACGCCGCCGACCCCGCGTTCGCCGATCCGACAAAGTTCGTCGGCTCGGTGTACGACGAGCTGGAGGCGAAGGAGCTCGCCAGGGTGCACGACTGGACGTTCGGGCGTGACGGCGACAGCTGGCGACGCGTCGTCGCGTCACCCGCTCCCCGCCGGATCGTCGAGGTCGGCACCGCGGACCACCTGCTGCGCAGCGGCATCACGGTCGTGCTCGCCGGCGGCGGCGGCATCCCCGTCGTCGAGACTCGCGACGGGCTGGAGGGTGTCGAGGCGGTCGTGGACAAGGATCTCGCGGCCGCACTGGCAGCCAAGGAACTAGGTGCCGACCTGTTCCTGGTCCTCACCGACGTCCCCGCCGTGATGACGGACTTCGGGACGGCGGACCAACGGGCACTCGGAGAGGTCTCGGTCTCGGACCTGGAGTCGCTCGACTTCCCGGCCGGTTCGATGGGGCCCAAGGTGGAGGCCGTGTGCGAGTTCGTGAGGAGGAGCGGCTCACGGGCCGCCATCGGTTCCCTCGAGGAGGCGCTGGCCATCTGCGCCGGCACGTCCGGGACGCAGGTCCGGCCCTGACCCGTGTCCTTCTCGGGCATCCGACGCAGGGTGGGTGCTCGTGCGTGGTGATCGGGGCAGGACGACACACGTTCTGGTTGCGCGTCGTGCCCGTGTCACGCCAGAGCGCTCAAGGTGCCCGTGTGATGTCTCGGGTTCGTCCGGACAGTGTTGGTGTCTCAGGTCAGTGTGGACACTTCGCTCGGGTTGGGTCGAGGGGCTTGGTCCCCCAGGACTCCGTAGTAGTGCTTTCCGGGGGTGAGGTGCTGGCTTCGGATCAGGGTGCCGTGGGGGTCGAAGATGCTGACGGTGTCGCCGTTTCGGACGACGGTGACCTTGGTCCGGGCGTGCTTGCGGCTGAGGTTGACTGAGATGCGGTGGAAGTGGACGCGGCCGGCGAAGTCGGTCTTGTAGGTCTTCGCGCTGACCGGCATCGATCTGGGTGTCGCGGGCGGCAATGGTGGGATCGGCTCCAACGCTGTAGGCCCGTCGCTGAGTGCCTGGGCAGGGGTGCGCATTGCGAGTGCCTGATGGGGCCGTTCGTGGTTGTAGGCATGGTCGAAGTAGTCGATCTGGGCGCGCAGCTCGCTGATGCTTTGCGCTCCTGGCTGGGCTCGCAGCCAGCGTTGGGTGGTGGCATGGACCCGTTCGTCCTTGCCCTGGGTCTGGGGGTGTCCAGGCTTGCCCGTGATCGCTCTGCATCCCAGCGCTTGGAGGTGTTCGACCAACTGGGAGCGTCGACCCATCCGGGTCTGGTTGAACGCGGTGCCGTTGTCGCTGAGCAGCCGGTGTGGCACCTGGAACGCTGCGATGCCTTTGCCCAGAACGGTGAGTGCGCCACTGGTGGTCTCGCCGATCTCGACATGGCTGGCGACGATGAACCGCGACTTGTCGTCGAGGAGCTGGTAGACGTTGGCGATCGACCCCACCGCATCGGCCAGTGGCCACTGGAAGGTGTCCAGCTGCCAGCACACATGCGCCAGCGGGGCCTCGAACCTTCGATAGCTGGACCGGGGCCGCTTCTGCGGCTGAGGAACCACCATTCCCCGGCGGGCAAAAACCCGCGCCAGCGTCGAGGCCGCGGGCGCTGCGATACCCATCTGCTGGAGCCGATACCGCACGCTAATCGGCCCGTGGTCCCAACCCGCGTCCGCCAGCTCCTTGCGGAGCCGGACCGCGAGCTCCTCGACCTCGATGGGAATCGCCAACGGCGAACGAGCCACCGAACGCTGACGTTGAACCATCGCCTCCTCGGCACCGGCCCGCCTCGCCAGCGCCTTGATCTCATAGAAGCGTGACCGGGAGATCCCCACCTCCCGACAGAACCTCGTCACCGCCCCCCGAGGAGCATCTTCAGGCCAGGCCACCACGACAGCCCGAACGTCCACCGGAACCACCCTGTCTGCCATGAACGCACCATGCGCTCACAACCGCTCGAGTGTCCGGACCAACCCAAGACAGAACTGTCCGCAATGACAAAGGACAGAACAGC
>NZ_AUEP01000015.1 GCF_000426045.1 Marmoricola sp. URHB0036 | reverse complement strand
AACGGCGGACACGACGGGGTCAGCCTCTCCGCGGGAGACAGACCTCAACGAGGACAGGGCGGCGGAATGGATGCCGGCGGCGGCTGCCTCGATCCGTTCGCAGTCCGCGTGGTCCTCCTCGCGCAGCGATCCGGAACGGGCACTCACACAGAGAACCGCGTCGGCTCTACTGGCCGCCGTCCTTAGCTGGGTTGCCAGCGCAGGCAGGTCACCTACCGCGACATCGGAGCGACGTGCGACGGCGACCGAGTGCTCCGCCGAGCAGACTGCACGCCACATCCGGTGGCGGCGATTCTGGACTGCCCACCAGCCAGGCGCGCCAACAGTGGAAAGCGCCACCGAGCCCCGGACACGCGTGGGGCCCGTGCCGTCCAGTTGCGACGCTTGGAAGAAGCCGCTGAGCCGATCACGGAGGGAGCGGTAACGGCGGCGAACACCCCGGACGACAACCACAGCCACGACGCCAGTCGTGATGACGAACAGCACGCCGGCAACACATGCGACAACCAGAACTTGCTCAACCACAGCGGATCCCTGCTTTCGTGCCGATGGGTCCCCCAAGCGCTTTCGTTTACTGTACGTGCGCCAAGTTCGAGGTCCGACAACGCTGGCGGCAGGCCGCTTGCCGTGAGAGCCGACCTCTAGTTGTGATGCCCAGCCAGGTTGTTCAACCTGGTGATGGGTGCCGCCTTCGCGGCGAAAGACTCACTACTTGTTTGGCGGAACGGCTTCTCCGAGTCTCGGCGGCGGCTTTAGTCCCCCACCCGGCCGGTGTCGTAAGCCCACATCGCGATCTCGACCCTGTTGCGGGCACCGAGCTTTGTCAGCAGGCTGGCGACGTGGGTCTTGGCGGTCGTCAGGCCGATGAAGAGATCCGCGGCGATCTCGGCGTTCGTGCGGCCTCGGGCGACCAGCGCCAGCACTTCCTCTTCGCGGTCGGTGAGCGGCTCGATCGGTTGGGTACGGCGTTTCGACGGTTCCCTGGCGGCCAAGGTGGCTAGCAGCCGTCGGGTGATGTTCGGCGCGATCAGGGCATCTCCGACGGCGGCGGCGTGCACGGCCTGGACTAGCAGCTCCGGCCCGGCGTCCTTGAGCAGAAAGCCTCGGGCGCCGGCACGAAGCGCGCCGTGGACGTACTCGTCGAGGTCGAAGGTCGTGATCACCACGACCGCCATCGGGTCCGGGACGCCCCGCCCTGCGAGGAGCTCGGTCACCTCGATGCCGTCGAGGCCGGGCATCCGGATGTCGACCAGGCACACGTCGGGGTGGAGCCTGTGCGCCAGCTCGACCGCGGCGTGGCCGTCGGCGGCCTGGCCGACGACCTCGATGTCGGGCTGGGCGTCAAGGATCATGGACAGGCCGGTACGCACCAGATCCTGGTCGTCGGCCACCAGCACGCGCACCGTCATCGGCTTACCTCCGTCGGCAGCTCGGCGTCGACCGTCCACCCGCCCTCGGGCACCGGCCCGGCACGCAGCGTGCCGCCGAGCAGCTGCACGCGCTCGGTCATCCCCAGCAGCCCGAAGCCGTGGCTCGCCGACCGTGCCGGGTCGATCTGTCCGTCGTCGGTCACGCGCAGCCGCAGCCTTCCTCCACCCTCGACGACCCGGATCTCCACACGCGAGGCGTTGCGGGCGTGCCGCAGGGCGTTCGTCAGCGCCTCTTGCGCTAGCCGGTAGACCGCCGCGTCCACCTGGATCGGAAGTTCGTCCAGGTCATCCGGCACCTCCACGTAGACGACCGGCACCGGTTCGCGGCGGGCGAGCGACACCAGGTCGCCAACGCCGGGCTGGGGGGTGTACTCCGCCGGCGCTCCGTCGCGCAGCACCCGGACCATCGCCCGCATCTCCGCCAGCGTCCGCGACGCCTCCCCTTCGATGACCGCCAGCGCCTCGAGCCCCGCTTCGGGTCGCTGCCCGGCCATCGCCCGGCCCGCCTGCGCCTGCACCGCGATCGCCGAGACGTGGTGGGCGACCATGTCGTGCAGCTCGCGCGCGAGGCCGACACGCTCCTGGCTGCGGATCTGGTCCAACGCTCGGCGCCAGCTCTCGGCGCGGTAGCGGACCGCGGCTCCGCCCGCGGCTGCCGCCGCGATGATGCCGAACCCGCCGATGACGTCGGACGGGCCGGTGTAGTCGGCCACCGTACCGATGACCGCAGCGACCAGCACCACCGTCAGCCCGATCACGATCTCACGCCCTGAGCCCCAGCGGACCAGCGCGTAGACGAGCACCAGGATGTAGATCATCGAGGTGAGCCCCACACTGCGGGGCCCGCCCGCCAGGGTCGCCAGTCCCAACGCCATCGCGGTGCCGAAGCCCACCACGACACAGGCCAACGGCTGGGTACGCCGCCAGAGCAGCACCGGCGCGAGGCCCACAGCCACGATCGTCGCGAACGGCCGCCAGGCGACGTCGTCCCGGAAGACTCCCTCGAGCAGCGCCGTCATCATCAACACCCCGACCAGCACCCAGTCGCGCCACAGCCGTTCGGGAACGTCCGTGGCGCGGGGCTCGGCCCACAGCGAGCGCAGGGCGTTGGTGATCACACACCCAGCCTAGGGACCGCCGAGGCCTGGGGGACCGACCGAAAGAACGAGACCTCGCTCCTCCCAACAGCCGAGGAGGGTCCGGCCTCGACGCCGATGTGCGCACGCCGTGACGCGGCGAAGGTTGTCACATGATCACTGTTGAGTCCCTGACCCGGAGGTACGCCGGCTTCACCGCCGTCGACAACGTCTCCTTCACTGCCCTGCCGGGCCGCGTGACCGGCTTCCTCGGCCCGAACGGCGCCGGCAAGTCCACCACGATGCGCGTCATGGTCGGCCTGACCGTCCCGACGTCCGGCACCGCGACCATCAACGGAGAACGGTTCGCAGACCTACCCAACCCCGGCCTCGAGGTGGGCGTCCTCCTGGACGCCTCTGCCCAGCACGCCGGCCGCACCGGACGCGAGATCCTCACGATCGCCGCTGACACCATGGGTCTGCCCCGCCGCCGCGTCGACGAGATGCTCGAGCTCGTCAGCTTGACATCTTCGGAGGCCAAGCGCCGGGTGCGCAACTACTCGCTCGGCATGCGTCAGCGACTGGGCATCGGCACCGCACTGCTCGGCGACCCCCGGGTGCTGATCCTCGACGAGCCCGCCAACGGGCTCGACCCCGCGGGGATCCGGTGGATGCGCGACCTGCTGACGGGCTTCGCCGGCCGGGGCGGCACCGTGCTGTTGTCCTCGCACCTGCTCCACGAGATCGAGGTCATCGCCGATGACCTGGTCGTGATCGGGAACGGGAAGATTGTCGCGGCCGGCAGCAAGGAAGAGCTGCTGGCCGCAGCGGGGACCCTCGTCCGGTCGACGTCACCGCGCGACCTCGCACACGCACTCGAGCAGGCCGGGATCCCCAGCACGCTCGCCAGCGACGGCTCGGTCCGCACCGACGCCGACCCCGCTCAGGTAGGCGCCGTGGCCCTGACAGCTGGCATCGCCCTCACCGAGCTCCGGTCCGCCGAGGGCACCGGGCTCGAAGACATGTTCCTGTCGCTCACTGCCGACACCCAACGCGAAGGAGTTGCGGCATGACCGCCACGATCGTCCCTCCCGACGCCATCGAGGCCGAGCCGGCCCGACGGACCGCCCAGCCCATCCCGACCAGCCGACTCGTCAAGGTCGAGCTGCGCAAGATGTTCAACACCCGCTCGGGATTCTGGATGCTGGTCTGCATCGGCGTCCTGTCGCCCATCTCGGCCGGGTCGCTCCTCGTCTTCGGCCTCAACACCGACGTCACCTACCAGAACTTCGTGAGGGCGAGCGGGTTCCCCATGTCGGTGATCTTGCCGATGATCGCGATCCTGGCCGTCACGGGTGAGTGGAACCAGCGAAGTGGGCTCACGACGTTCACGCTGGTGCCGAGCCGCGGCCGCGTGATCGGCGCCAAGGCGATCGCGACCCTCCTGGTGGGCCTCGGCGCCGTCTCTGTCGCCTTTGCGGTCGGCGCCCTCGGCAACGTGGCCGGGTCCGCACTCGCAGGCGTCGACACCGCGTGGGACATTTCGTTGTCCACGGCACTGCAGATGGTGCTCTACAACCTGGTTGGCATGGCCTTCGGCTTCGCGCTCGGTGTCGTGCTGCGCAACTCCGCGGCCGCGATCGTGGGCTACTTCGTCGCTTCACTGGTCATGCCGGGCGTCCTCGCGCTCCTGGCCCAGGTGCGCTCGTGGTTCGAGGACCTGCAGCCGTGGATCGACTGGCACTACACGCAGGTGGCGCTCCTCGATGGCGCCACGAACACTGTCAAGGAGTGGGCGATGCTCGGCTCGACCACGATGATCTGGATCGTCATTCCCGTCATCGTCGGGTTGCTCTCCCTGCGCCGCTCCGAGGTCAAGTAGCCACACACGCTGGCGGCGCTGTCCGGGACTCCTCTGGGCGTTCCGGATACAGCCGTTCCGTGGTGGATCGGCTCAGCGCCGCGGTCATGACGTCGCCTGGCGACAAGGAAGGAGACCACAACCATGACCACCTACACCCCACTACCTGGACCAGGCCGCACCGCTTCACGCAGGAACCGCCATGCGCGGTGGTGTGATGCATGAGGAGAGGCCGTCATCCGCACTTGAGAACGCCGTAGGTTGATCAAGTGAGACAAGTTGGGAGCACGGTCCGCGGTACGGCCGGCGTTGGCACAAAGGGGTCTTTGGTCGTCACGTTCGACCGCGACCGCCAGCAAACCTGGGGGGAACCGTCGTGATGAACACCAAGCTCGTCGCCGTTGTCCTCGTCGTGGCGCTCGTTGCCGCTGGCGTCGGCACTGGCCTCGCGGTCTTGCTCAGCAGATGAGTGCAGACAGCAGGCACGAGATGACTTCGTGACGAAACGCGGAAACGAGGGTCCGCTCGATCTTGGGTCAGCTGCAGGATGCCGCCAGCGCCAAGGACCTCGCGGCCCTGTCGTCCCTGTTCGACGACGAGATGGACAGCGAGATGAGTTCAGGCTGACTGGTGTGGCCGTGGAGCGCGATGTCGGCTGGCGACTCAGCCACTTCCATGGATCGGTGCCTGAAAAGGAATAAGGCGCGAGACGATGGCGGTGGAGCGTCGCAGGCTCATCGGCGCGATCAGCTTCACACGGGGGTTGGGTCAAGCTTCGTCGTGGGCGAGGCTGGAGGAAAGCTCTCGGTGGGCGTTGGCCTGGTCGTGGAGGGTCTGGGCCTTGGTCTCGAAAAGCTCGACGGCGTCAGCGCCGGCGGCGAACCGCGCGGGCGGCTCCTGGAGTGTGGCGAGGTGGACGAGCGCGTCGGCGAGCTTCGCGGGGTCGCCGCCCTGCTTGCCGTCCATGCCCTGCCATGCCTCGATGGTCGCGGCGGTGCGGTCGGCGTAGTCGGCGATGGAGGGCTGGGCGTACCGGGTGGACTGCGGGGTGAGCAGCTCGGTGCGGAAGAAGCCGGGCTCGACCAGCATGGTCTTGATCCCGAACGGCGCGACCTCAGAGGCGAGTCCTTCCATGAAGCCCTCGACGCCGAACTTCGAGGCGGCATAGGCGGTCAGGAAGTCGCCGGTCGAGGCGATGCCGGCGGTTGAGGAGATGGTTATGACCAGTCCGGAGCGCTGCCGGCGCAGCTGGGGTAGGGCAGCGCGGGTGACGTTGACCGGTCCGAACAGGGTGGTCTCGATCTGGGCACGGAAGTCCGCGGGCGTCATCTCCTCGAAGAATCCGGCGTTGAAGGACCCGGCGTTGTTGACCACGACGTCGAGACGGCCGAACCGCTCCACAGCGGCCGCGACGGCCGCCTCCGCGGCGGCGGGGTCGGTGACGTCGAGTGCGCTGGCAAGCAGGTTCTCGTGCTCCCCGAGCGCCTTCGTGACGTTGGCGGCGTCGCGGGCGGTCGCGACCACCCCGTGCCCGGCCGCCAGGGCCGCCCTGGCGATGTCGACGCCCAGACCGCGACCTGCGCCGGTCACCAGCCATACGTCCTGCGTGGACTTCTCGGTCATCTGTGCTGCACTTCCCTCGTGCTAGGCCTTGTCGGAGCTCAGCCCTGATGGGCTGACATCCACCACGTAACCAGCGCGGAAGAGCATGCGGGAGTCCCTGACACGGGGGTCACCGACAGGGACCCCCACCTGGACTCGGGCGCTCGTAGAGTTGATGACGTGACCCTCCCCGAACCGAGCCCCCGCGATGCCGTCCGGGCCGAGATCCGGGAGTTTCTCAGCACTCGTCGGGCCCGCATCACCCCTGAGGAAGCCGGTCTCCCCACCTTCGGTGGAGACCGACGTCGGGTGCCCGGGCTGCGCCGGGAGGAGACGGCGCTGCTGGTCGGGGTCTCCCCGCAGTACTACATCCGCCTTGAGCGAGGAGATGCCACCGGAGTCTCCGAGAGTGTCATCGACGGCATCGCCCACGCACTCAGGCTCGACGACGCCGAGCGGGCCCACCTGCTCGACCTGCTCAGTACGGCCGGCGCGCCCTCACGGGCCAAGAAGCAGCGACGGCCGACGGCCAAGCGAGTCCGTCCGACCATCCAACGCCTGGTCGACGCGATGCCGACCGTGCCGGCCGTCGTCCTCAACGGACGCCTCGACGTCCTCGCCGCCAACGCGCTCGGCCGGGCCTTGTTCTCACCCTGGTACGACGCCGACCTACCGGTGAACAACGCCCGCCTCGTGTTCTTCGACCCCAGAGCCGACTCTCTCTTCCGCGATTGGGAGACCGTCGCGAACGACACCGTTGCCCTGCTCCGCGCCGAGGCGGGCCGCGTCCCCTCCGACCGACAGTTGAGCGACCTCGTGGGCGAGCTGTCTACTCGCAGCGGGGACTTCCGGGTCCGTTGGGCCGCCCACGACGTGCGAATCCACAACACCGGCATCAAGCAGCTGCACCATCCTGTCGTCGGCGACCTCGACCTGCCCTTCGAGTCCTTACCTCTCGAGACCGGCTCCAGCACCAACCTGGTCACCTACCTCGCCGAACCGAGCAGCCCGTCCCACGACGCACTCACCCTGCTCGCCAGCTGGGCAACCAGCGAGACCAACACGATGACCTGCGATGAGGCAGCTGATCAGGAACGGTCCTGAAACTCTCAGCAGGCCCGCCAGGCCCAGACAAGCGGTACGCGATCGACAACATCTCGGCACCGGCACTTGCTCATCGGCAGCCCCCTCCACCACGCCGACAGGCGGTGGTAAGACACACCGCGAGTGCTGATCAGGGGGGTACACACTGGCCAACCCCGGGCGCCCCGCTGACCGGAACGAAGTCAGCAAATCCACAACTGCCGCGTGGTCGGGTGTCTCTGCGCCAGTTGCCGCCGACGAAGCTGGACTGCACTCCCGCGCGAGTACACACCCGGCGTGGGTCAGCCCGTGAAAGGAATGTTGCCAACTTTCTCGTTCAGCAGGCGTAGCTCCTTGGCGACCTCGTCGAGGCGCTGGGAATTGGTCTCCTGGAGTTCAGCAAGAACGTCGGCGAGCAGAGCGTTGGTCGTGGTGAGAGCGTCCTGAAGGGCGCCGACACCGGACAGATCTTTGAGCATGGGCGGTCTCTCTTCTGTTGGCGCAAAGCCGGTCCGGCCTGATCCGTGTGGGCGACTCTGCCTCGTGCTGGGTCCCTGGACGGCGTACGTCGAAGATAAGCACACACGTGCTGGCTGGCCGAGCTCCGCTCGAACGCGGCTAGGGCGAAGGCGCTGCTGCGTTGAACTCCGTGGCCACGATGCGCTGGTCATGCACGCTGGCGGCCTGATCGGAGGCAAGCCACACAATCGGTGGGCCCATGACAGCTGGGTCCTGCAGTCGGGCCTGAACGTCGTCGGGGGCGTCCTCCGGGACCATCCCGGTCCGGGTGCCCGTTCCGCCGGGAAGCAGCATGTTGACGTTCACCGAGCTGCCCGCCAGATCGGCTGCCATCACCCGCGACAGCGCCTCCACGCCGGCTCCGGCCGGTCCATACGGGACAAACCCGCGGCGCGTCATCGTCTGCTCGTTCATCGAGATGTTGACCACCCGCCCGCCGCCTGCCTCGAGCATCAAGGGAACCACCGCGCGGGCCATGAGGAAGCAGCCGACCAGCTTCGTGTCCACGACGTCCCGGAAGCCGCCCGGCTCGACCCTCCAGAATGGTTGCGGCTCGGACAGGAACCGGGGGTTGACCGTCCGCATACCAATGCCCGCGTTGTTGACCAGCATGTCGACACCTCCCCACGCCTCGTTGGCCCGGTCGAGACAGGCGACAACCGAACGCTCGTCACGCACGTCGAGCCGACACGGGATAGCCGAGGAACCCAGATCGGTTGAGGCGGCCACGGCCCGTTCTCGATCGCGGCTGGTGACCATCACTCGTGCACCCGCCTGGACCAGTGCAGCGGCCATGGCCGCACCCAAACCGCTGGTGGCACCGGTGACAAGAACACGAACTCCATCCAGCCGATCGACCGCAGTCATGACAGCGACGCTACCCGGCCAATGCGGCGCTATGACGCGGGGTCGATGGGCGGGCAGTCCCGCGTCCCAGCTGCAGTTCGTGCGTCCGACCGGCGGCGGGTCGCCGTCGATCTACTGCCTTGCGGACCGCCGTGGGCGTGCGCCGGGTTTCTTGAGGCAGCCCTCACCGCCATGGGTCGGTGATCTCCCGCAGGTCTAGGAGGGTCTCGTGCACCCGTCGGAGACGGTCGGCCCCGACGTGGTCGGCCCACTCGGCTAGGACCCGCTCCACCTCTGCATTTGCTGTCTTGACCACTCTGTCGGCGCGGGCCGTGAGCCGCACGAGTCGAGCGCGGCGGTCGGTGGGGTCGGGGACTCTCTCGACGTACCCGGCCGCTTCAAGCTGGTCGACGAGGAATCCGGCGCTTTGCTTGGTGACTCGGGCCTGCTCGGCCAGGTCGGAGACGCGGGTTCCGTGTGGGCCTATCCGGGCTGCGATGCGGGCCTGCGCGAGGGTGATGTCCGTGCTGCCGGCCGCAATGACGGCGTCGTGCGCCCGCTGCTCGAGCGCTCTGTAGGCGACGAACAGCAGGATGCCAAGGTTCGGCTCTTGACGGTCTGTGGGCACCGTGCCAGATTAGACAGATAATCTGTCTAACGCACATGAGGCAGGCGCCACGCCATGGACAGCGAGACGATCTGGCAGCACATCGACACCGAGCGCTCGAAGTTGGCCGGCCTTCTGGAGTCGCTCCCGCAGACAGCGTGGGAGCAGCACAGCCTGTGTGAAGGATGGAGCGTTCGGGACGTCGGCGCGCACCTGACGTTCTCTCACGCCCGGTTGCGTGACGTGGCCTGGCCGGCGGTCAGGACCGGCTTCCGCTACAACGAGATGATCCGGTACGCCGCCCTTCACAGCCCGCTGACCCACACCCAGATCGTGGCCACGCTCCGCGGCTTCGTCGGCTCACGTCGGAGGGCTCCCTTCGTCACCGAGCTGGAGCCACTCCTCGACATCCTGGTGCACTCCCAGGACATCTGCGTGCCGCTGGGCATCGAGCACCCCATGCCGGTCGACGCGGCGGTCGCGGCCGCAGACCGGGTGCTCTTGTTGCGCGGCCCGATGCGGATGTGGGACCCGCCAGGCGGCGTGCGGCTGGTCGCCACGGACGCGGACTGGACGTACGGCGACGGCCTCGAGAAGGAAGCACCGATCCAGTCCCACCTGCTCACCCTTACGGGCCGACGGCGCGCTTCGTCGGAGGCGAGCGCAGCCAAGCAGTGAGTGCTCAGGAAGCAGAGCCCGTCACGCGGCGGAATGACGCATCGCTGGGACGCTCAGACGGCAGGAGACCAGGGCAGCCGCAGAGTGCGCGTCTGCGGCAGATCTGCGCCGGCTTAAACGTCGTAACGAGCCGACGGTTCCGGTGCTGATCTGACCTAGCCTTGTCCGTATGGGACGCGTCAGCGCGCTGGTCACCTTGGCCCTTGTCGCGGGGTGTTCGGTCGGCGGCAGCGGCACCTCAGGCCCGAGCTCGGAACGGACCGGCTCCGCGGCAACGCCCCCGGCGAGGAGCTCGCCCACGCCCAGCGATCCCTCACCGAGCACCATCCAGTCGACATCCGGGTCGGGTCGGTCCTCGGCGCTAGAGACTCCGGCGAGCGGCGGCTGTGCACCGCACCGGGGACGGCCCGGTAACGGAATGATCGCGTTCGACGGCAATCCCACCATCGACATCAACTCCGAGGAGGTCAACGCCCCTGGGGACATCTACATCGCCGACAGCGATGGCACCCATCTGCGGCGGTTGACGCAGACCCTGGACGCCGGCAGCCCGGCCTGGTCCCCGGACGGCACCCAGATCGCGTTCGTGCGGGCGAACTGGCGCGGCAACTACGAGCGCTCGCTGTGGGTCATGGACGCCGACGGCTCCCGCCCACGGGCCTTGGTCACCCGCGGCCCCGTTGGGGCCCCGACCTGGTCTCCTGACGGCACGCGGCTCGCGTTCGGGGTGCAGTCTCGGGGTCTGTGGGTGCTCGATCTGGCGACGCTGCGGCCGCGTCGGCTGCCGTTCGGCGCTGAGGGCTGGTTCGGGCCAGTTGGCCCGCGCTGGTCGGCCGACGGCGCCCATCTACTCGTTGGCGCAACCAAGAAGGGGCCTGGCCCCGACGACTACACCCGGACCTCGGGGCTGTTCACGGTGGACGCCACGACCGGGGGGCACGCCGCCCAGATACCGGGCGCGAGGAATCTCCTGGGTTGGGACTGGTCCTGGACGAACTGCCGAGTCATCCTCGCCCAGGGACTCCAGACTCGGGGCGCCTCCTGCGCCGGCAACGTCTACGCCACCGATGCAAATCTGCAGCACCCCACCCTGCTCCTGAGACGCCTGTGCGCTCAATCCGAACCGGTCTGGTCCCCTGACGGCCGCCAGTTCGCCTACATCGACCACGGCGCCGTGTGGGTCGCGAACGCCGACGGCAGCGAGCCCCACCAGGTGGTGCAGCCTTTGACTGCCTTTGCCCGCCACGCCCATGGGCTGGGCGGTGTCACCGGAAGCGTGTATTCGCCCGCCTGGCAACCCGTGCCGTAACTTACGCGACCGAACAGTCCACCTGGCCGGTGCCGACTCCTCGTGTCAGGCCTCGACTGGGTCGTCAGCCGGTGAAACGATCACACCGTGGGTCGGGGGCTGGTCGGCACAGGGGCGGTGCTGATGTGCTTGATGGTGAGCGGGGCGTGCAGCGGCGGTGCCGGCCACCACCAACCGGCTGCGCACCGAACGGCGACGGAGCCCGCGGCCGGGGTCGCCTTGGTCAGAGCGCATTTGGGGCCCTCGCAAGCTGAGACGACCGGCGACGGATCCTTGGTGCTGACCTACGAAGGGGGCCACCACTGCTACTTCCGACAGGTCCACAGCGATGGGACGGTGACCGGGTGGCTGCGGAAAGCCCACGCGGGCTGCCCGGCAGTCGTGCGCGTGGACTCCGGACTGCTGGGCTCGGACGCCGGGGACTTCACCGATGCGGTCGACCTTTCCGACCCACTTCACGAGACCAGAGTGGCCGTGACGCACGAAGAAGGAGAGCCGCAAGCCGGTGACACGTACCTCGGCCGCGGTGAGTTCGGGAAGGTGCTGTGCAGCATTTTCGGGACGGACGATGTCCCGCATGGCTGCGCTTACTCTCCCCGGTCGCACGGCCTGTACCTGCTTCCACGTTCCGTCCTAGCCATCGACTCGCGCGGACGCATCTGGTCCGCCGGGGCCCACAACACAGTGACTGTGTCCGACGGGACGAAGTCCTCGGCGAGCCAACCGTTGCCAGCCGCGGTCGACCAGTTGATGGTCCGTGGGGACTCCGCCGCCCTCTGGACGAGAACCCCCACTGGGGACATGTTCGTCAGCGACGACACCGGCACGTCCTGGACCCGCGTGACCGAGCCCCCGCAGGCGGCACAGGACCCCGAGCTGGCGTACCTCCTGCCTGACGGGCGAGTCCTGCTCGGCCCCTATAACGGCCAGCTCTGGCGCGGGACCGACGCAACCAACACCACGTACGACGCACTCGACGCCGGCCCGATCACGACCGTGCTCTCGTCCGGACACCGCCTCTACGGGCTGGCAGACCAGGCCCCCGAGCATGCGCTTCACCACCTGGTCTGGATGTCGGCGGACGACGGCACGACGTGGCGCCAGGTGATCGATGCCGCGGGCGATGCCCGCACAGCCCCAGCAGCACCGGCCGCGGACCTGCGCCTGCCTGCCCAGCCCAGCGCCGCCGATCGAATCAGTCAGCTCGGCCCGCACGACGTGGCGTTGGGCCGTCACGGACTGGTCTTGGTCACCTATGGCCGCGGGCCCAAGTCGGCCTGGCGCCTCTATGACCGCATGGACCGGATCGTTGCCGAGGGACTCACGCGCGGCGCGGACGTGGACGCGGCCGGCGACGGGTTCGTACTGTCCACGGACGCCGGAGTGCAGTTCGTGGATGCTGCGGGACGCTCGGTCCCGGTCGATTTCGACTTCTCAGCCAGGCGTCCTGTCACGTCAGGTGACACCTTCGTCCAGGGCGGTTGGGTCTTCCGACGCAGCGACCTTGCGGAGTTCACCGGAACCGCCTCACCAGACGGCCTCGTCTACGCGAACGACGGACGGGGCCGGATGTGGGCTCTGGGCAATGAAGCGCCCGGCCGCACGGTGGTGCGCTCGGCGGTGCCAGGTGGGCCCTGGACGAGTCACGACCTCGGACCTGGCATCGGTGCCCGAGACGTTCAGGGCACCGGATCCACCCTGCTGGTGCCAGGGCGACGCACGATGTACGTGAGCCTCGACGCGGGCGCGACCTGGACATTGGAGCTCGGCCCCTACCCACAAGGCGAAGGGCCGGCCAGCTTCAGGGTCTGGCCCGACGGCACCATCATCACCGGCGACTATCGAGCCCCATACCGCATCTCCCACGACGGCGCACGGACATTCACAGACCCCGCAGCTGGCGAGGATGTCACCCCGCGGCTGGTGGGTGACCTCTTCGCCAGGGGCGCACCCGGGGCCACCGAGGTCTCACAAGACCGGGAGCATTGGCGCCGCTTCACTCCGGACCTCGTACGACAACTGCTGAGGAACGACAGCAGTTGACGACGCGCGGGGCCGCACTAACCCCCAGGTTCCGCCACTGCCCCGAATGTCGGGTCCTGTCCGCAGAACGACCGGCGATCGCCAGATGAGAACGCCGCCAGGCGGCGGAATGACTCAGGTGTACTGACCGCGGCCCTGCGGCATCGAACGGATAGAAACTCAGGCCAGGTCTCGACTTGTCCCGCGGGAACAATCTGATAGGTAGTCTCGAGTCGTGACGGGCGAGCCATCTGGCAAGTTCGAGGCGATCTACACAGGCGCGGAGGCCGGTGGAGCCAAGCCGCCGTGGGACTACGGCGGCCCTCGTCCCCAGTTCGTGGAGTGGGCCGAGGCGCGAAACCTAGCTGGTGGCGGCCGCGAGGCGCTGGTGGTGGGGTGCGGCTACGGCGCTGACGCCGAGTTCCTTGCGCTGTTGGGATTTCGCACAACGGGGTTTGACTTCGCGCCGACCGCGATTGCTGGAGCGCGGCGAAAGTACCCAGCCAGCGAGGTGAATGGGTTCGTTGCCGACGTCTTGGATCTTCCCCGTGAGTGGCAGGGCAGGTTCGACCTGGTCGTAGAGAGTCTGACCGTGCAGTCGATGCCCTTCGAGCACCACACAGTGGCGGCGCAGAACATTGCCGCGTTGGTGGCACCAGAAGGCACTCTGCTGGTCCTGGCGACCACACGGGACGAAGGCTCCGAGGTGACAGGACCGCCGTGGCCGCTGACCCGTGCAGAGCTCGAGGAGTTTGCCATCGGCGACCTCATCCTGCGCCGAGTTGAGCGGATCGAGAGCGGTGCCTGGTGGCGAGCCGAACTGTCACGAGGAGGGGCAGGTTCAACCAGCCACTAGCCATTGTCATAGATCCGCTCCTGCCATCGTCGTCTCGCGGAAAGAAGCGGGTTGGCCCGGGTTCCGCGCGGTCAAGAGATGGACATTTCAACTCCCCGGGCGGTAAGCCGGGCACGCTTTCACGGGGTGGCGTCAGCGTGATCGCTCGGCGACAAGCCAGCCGATGGACGCGTGCATCCTGATGCCGTCGGCGACTGAATACCGCGAGCGGAGGTCATCCATGACTTCGGCCCGCAGGTCCGCCTCCGCGTCGTCTTGGACAATGGGGTAGATCATTCCCGTCGAGGCCAACCCTCGGTAGGCCGTCTCTGCGTCCGCGAACTCGCTGACGCAATCGACGGAGCCGGAGTTGAGTACGTCGAAGCCGGCCGCCGCGAGCAGCTCACGCGCCCTCCCTGGCTCGGACATGGCCAAGGGGGTGTTGGTGCTCGTCGGGGCGACATACGGACCCAAAGCCCTTCCCAGGGCAGTCATGCAGAACACGAAGTCCATGGGGTCGGCCCAGAACCCGATGCCCAACCTTCCGCCGCGCTTGAGCACCCGGAAGGCTTCCGAGAGTCCGCCGTCGTCGGCGTACACGAAGGAGTTCACGCCAGTGACTGCGTCGAAGGTGCCATCCGGCCAGGGCAGCTCGGTCAGGGAACCCTGTCGCAGGTCGGCTTGCGGCGCGCGGAGACGCGCGATGCTGAGCAGACCCTCTGCGGCGTCGATACCAGCGACCTGAAATCCCTGTGCCGCGTATCCCTGCAGAGCACGGCCGCCTCCGCACCCGATGTCGAGCAGCGAGTGGGTCGGCTGGAGAGCGAGAGACCTGCCGAGCGTTTCATAGACAGGAGTGAAGAGCGGCTCCATCAAGTACGCCCAGTCAACTGCGCGATCGCTCCAGGCAATACCCGCTTCTTCCCAGCCCATCGGAAACTCCTCAGCTCGGCACGCAACGGCTACTCGGAGAGCGGTCCGCACGGGCAGTGACTCAGACTAGGCCCCAGCCACCCCGCGGTTCTAAGACCGCGTAGAAGAGCGCCAGGTCGACTGCGTGCAGCCCAACCCAAGCGTTGCCTGCCGCGGACCACGTGAGCGAACAGGCGGCGAAGTGGCGCGCAAGCTGCCACGTGCCTCTGACCCAGGTCGATCGCAAGCTAAACATGGATGTCACGAAGGCGGCGGAAAGACGCGAGCCCAAGGCGCTTCCCTTGCCCACACGCATTCGGATCACGTTGCTCGTGGGGCTGATGCAAGATGAAGGCCTGGTCTCGATGGAAGGAATTTCATGGCTCAGCACCCGAAGAAGGTCCTGATGTGCCCCTTGTGCGGTCAAGAGGCACTGGTCAGGTATGCGCGACCTGCCATGCAAGGCGTCGACCCAGAGATCGTTGACTATGAGCCCGGCGATGGCGCCACATGCTCGAACGGCTGCCACGTCACGAGACATGCGGAGTTTATTGAGGCGATGCAGATCACGCTGAACGAAAACTGGAGTCGTTGGTAGCCGGCCCAGTTTTGATTGCGCGGTTGTGATCGCACAATCTCCTATTGGTAGGCGGCGCGTGCGCCTCGCGCCGCTGGGGAGCTTGGCGGGAAGCCTTACTCAGCGATCCTTGGTTAACTCAAACTTGTCATCGTCTGCATCACGTTCCAGCTGCCACGCATCGCGGGCGAGCCGAAGTACGAATGTGCCTGCGCAGCCACCATGTAGGAATAGATCTTGGCCACCGCGCCAGTAGACCGCTGGTTGGCCATCTGAGAAGTCGCCTAGGCACAGCAGACACTCGGTTCCAGAAGGGGGATACAGCTCATCATCGCTAGTCACGACAGCCATGGAGAGAGTCTGACAGATGCCGTCCGCCGCATGGCGCCAAAATAGGTGCTGCTCGCGTGGCCGACCCGCGGCGAAATGACGCATCAGCTCGAGCGAGGACTGCAACATCCTGTCTCGGGCGACCTGATCAGGAGCACATAGGCATCTGTGGGTGAAGCGGTCCGGTTTCGCCGACGTCGAGTAAACGTGGTACGCCGCGGAGGCGTTCTGCGCTTGGCCAAATGTGGCGAGCGCGGCAAGAGCGGCGCCGCGTCGCGGTGTGCGACCTTCGCAGAACCGCCTTGGATCGCGAACGTCAGGACCCGCGTCCCCCGGCGTGAGCTGCGCCGTTCCAGAACGGCTGGACTCGCGAGGGTGTCTTCCGGGTATCTGATTGCCGCGAGCCCTCGACTCAGGTTCGTGATCATCGAGGGTGGCGGCGAGGCACCCAAGCGAGCCGACCTCTGCTTCACCTGGGAGCTGTTGGCGAGTCTCGCCGCAAGCATTGCGAGACTCTCGCGCTTCCTTCTAGGCAGCTTTCCTCCTGCCTAGCGCAGGCTGTACTACCGCTTGTCCACAACGCATCTCGCACCTGGTGTCTGGACTGCCTGTGGCACTACGTTCGCTGCGTGGCTGAGGATCATAGGGCGGATAAGCGTGCCGACAACCAGGACGAGCGCCGTTCGGGCGAACGTGAGCGGGCCATCGCATGGTTGGACGAGAAGTGGACCGGGAGCCGGGCATGCCCAATCTGCGGCACGGTGCAATGGACGATCACAGAGGCAGTTGAGATCCGCCCCTGGGAGGAGGGCAACCTCGTTTTCAGCGGCGGATCTGGTACTTACCCATTGTTCCAGCTGATCTGTAACAACTGTGCGTTCACGCGCCTGTTCAACGCGGTCATGAGTGGAGTAACCCCGACTCCACCTGAAGTCGCCGAGGACCGCGAGGCCATCGATGGTGATTGACGCTGGGGGGCGAGGCAGGGGAGGAGATCCTGGAGACTCGGGCACCGCGTTTATGCCCCCGGGGGCAATCAAGATCCCCAGCAAGGGCGAGGAACACTTGGTGCTCATGAAACGCGACTGGGCACGTTTACGTAAGGAGATCGCGAGCCTCACGGGCGTTAACCGTCAGTTCGCGGCGGCGGCGTGGGCATCAGTGGGTGTCGTCGTCAGCGCAGTCTTTGCGGGGGTGGCGTGGGCTCCAGCGCGCTCCGTGATGACGAGCGATCAGAAAGCCGATGCCGCGTGGGTGTGGCCCGCCATCATCGCCGCCGGAATCTGCTTCACGCTGGTCGCTGTGGTGTGTTTCCTGGCCGCGAAGGCATCAAAGAACTCCATGGAGACTTCCGTAGATCGGGTCCTCAGCGACATGGATGAGATGCCCTACGGGGATAGTGCGGAATCCTCCGGATCGTCCGGCCGGCAACTCCAACGTTGGCTCACTCACTGAGTGATCACCCAGGGGGCCTCATGGCGGTCCTGCGCTCTGCCACGACGACTGTCGGAGGAAGTACGCGGCAATAAGACACCACTGGACGATTCAGTATCGAAAGCGTCATTAAGTCCGATTAGAATTCCATCAATGATGGACAGCGCGGTCGGTTCCTTCCACACTGAGCCTAGGGACGGGAGGTGCCATGAGCCCAGGTGGAGAGACTCCTCGCGGCAATGCGACCGCCAGAGTCGCGCTACTCAGGTGCACATCCTGCGGAACAGATTTGCCGCCCAGAGCAGATTGGCCAGACGAATGTCAGTTCTGCGGGGCGGATGTTCCAGCCCTTGAGCCCAGAGACGCATAAAGGTTTGACGTGGTGGGTGCCGGTGACCTCGCGTCCCTCGAAGCCGTCTTAACACGTCGGTTTCTGTTCAACGCCTTCGCACCTGTACTCATCTTCCTGGCCGTGGACGCCACGATGATCTTGGCGCTCACAGATCAGCTCCAGAGCGCCTTCGCCGCTTTCGGTCGACTCGAGTTCCTACCTCAAGTCCTGATCACGGCCGGCTACGTCAGCGCAGCGTGGTTCGTAGCGGTCATTGTCGCGGGGCGATGGCGAGACATCGTCCGACTCTTCGAGGGATACCCTGTCGTCGCACTCTTCAAGCGCGTCGGAAAGTTGGCGCCGGGTGTCGTCTGGCATCGCAACGCCCTGTTAGAGGTGCGGCAAAGAACCCCCGATTCAACACGCGCGTACTACTCGTACCCGCGCGAGCGCTGGCTGGAGGACGTCTTGCCGACGAGGCTTGGGAACATCCTGCTGTCGGCCGAGAAGTATCCGATTGAGCGCTATGGGATCGATCCCATCATCTTCTGGCCTCGGCTGTACCCGTTGATTCCGCCCCAGTTTCAGCGCGACTACGAAGAGTTCGTGCGCGAGTACGAGTTTCCTTTGGTCGTGTCCTTCCTTGCGGGCACGTCTGGGTGTCTGCTCGCGATGGTCTGCCTCCTGACAACCGGTGCGCCGCTCGTCTTCATGGGTCTGTTCTTGGGCTGTTTGGCTGTCGCCTACGTCTTCTACGTGCTTTCGCTCGGCAGTGCGGTGCAGATGGCCGAGCAACAGCGAACAGCATTCGATCTGTACCGTGGCCTCCTTCTGGATGCCTGGCCGTCCGTTGCCGACGTGCAAGACGAGAAAAAGGCGTTTGATCTCATTGCAGACTTCGTCGTCCTCAACAGTCCAGCTCGGTGGGAACAGCCGCAGGGCACCCGTCTTGGCCGACGTCGTGCGGACCGCGACTTGGGTGAAGGCCGCAGCGGAACTCCGCCATCAGCCGCTGGTACTCCGAACGATTCAAGGTCCTGAGTACGGGGTCGTTCGTAGAACGAGGATGCGAGGTCTGCTCGCAGCGCCGGAGCTAAAGGCCTTGGCTTGGTCAGGGTTGAGGGCTACGAGAATTGCTTTCTGGTCTTTGACCACGGCCAGCACACGTACCTGTCGGATCCGGTCGCTTGCAACAGGCGCGAGCCCCTTGCCATCGGGTACCTGCACGATCGTCACGAGGTCTCCAGCGGAAAGCGTGCCCCCAAGCGAGCTCGCGGGTGTCAAGTCCAGTCCCATAATGGCCATCCCCGTCACGGAGTGTGGCGGTAGTTCGGGGCCAAGTCCGGCTCTGTCAAAGGGGTGGTCCTGCTGGACTCGGCCCATTGTGTAGTGGCCGATCAGCTCACTCCGCGAACGCACGGTGCCGTCGGGAAGGTCGGCGGCGCTTACCTCGGATCGACGTATGTCACGCTCTTCCAGTTGATGGAAGGCCGGAAGGTCAGCCGCTGCCACGAAGCCTGCCGTCGTCGTTCTGCGCTGGAACAGGTAGAACGCGCAGGCAATCGCAAACACGAGGACGATCACAGCCACCAGGCGGGATGCCCTCATCGGAAGACGCCAACCAACCGCGCCGAATGCGACGCATCCATGAGTTGACCTTACGAAGCGCAGGCAGCGCGCCCTGTCGACACGCCACGGACAACGAGGAACAGATCGCTAGATCATCCTGGGCGTCCCGGGGGCGCACCCTTTGCGGCGGAAAGACGCGGGTTTCGGGTGTGGCGCGATGTGGGTTCGGGTGGGCAACCCAACACCGCGCCTAGGCGCCTAGCCCCGTGTCGTCTCTGTCGGCGGGGAAGGGTCGTCATCATGACCGCGTTGGTGGCACGTCATCCACCACGGCGTCGTCGCCTCGCTCTTGCCGGCGCGCATCATCCAAAGGAGCGTTGTCCTCCTGCTGGTCCGCTTCCAACATCGGGTCCTTGCCGTCACGGCCGCTGTCATCGTCATCGTCATCGTCGACTTCAGCTTCTTCGAAGAGCGCCGCTAGGCGGGCGTCAATCTGCTTGCGCGCTTCGTCGCCACCTGTGCCGTGAGGTAGCAACTTGCGAGTCTCAATCAACGACTTTGCCTCGACTCGCTTACCTGCCAGCAGGCTCTCGTTAAGGTGCTGACGCGATTCCATTTCTAGTTCGCGCAGCCTCGCGTCACTCCGCGTCTTCTCGGCTTCATTGATCTCGCTGGCGCTGCCTTCGATCAACGTCTCGATCGAATCGATGAGTCTCTTTAAAATTCGGTATACGAGGTCGGAGGAGAACCCCCCAACGAGCGCCAGGATTGGCAGGGTGATGCGAAATGCATCAGCCTCCTTTTGGTCCGGGAGCAGCGTCACGAGCAGCACTGAGAGCAGTAGGCCCGCCACAAGGCCGAGCACAAACCGCACCCAGTACGACGACTCGTACTGCGGGTCATAGTTCAGGTGCTCCACGTACTTCCGCACCTTGAACAAGGCTGCGAAGGCGGCGCCAAGGGCCGACGCAACGATTAGGTAGGCAGCAGAAGCGGCCTTGCTGACGAAACCCCCGGTGACCAGGTCCTCAGGCTTGGCGAGTGAGCTGCCCTTATACAGGGCCAGCGCGATGAAGACGGGAAGGAGGGCCAGGGCCAGTCCCAGCATCATGCGCGCGAGTCGCACGTTGCCGAGCCAGCTGAAGCTTTGGACGAGGCGCCGCGGCGTGTGTCTGTGGCGAGATTCCGCGTCTACGTCCTCGTCCTCCGGCTTTACTTGATATGTGTTCTCCCACAGAAGAAGGATCGTCATGGGCACTGCGGGGGCGACGAGCCGGGATAGGTGCTGGTGAGCTTCGGCGATCTCGTTCATGCGCTTGGTGGATGGCTTGTCGAACGAAACACTGTCGTACTTGCGCACGGTCGCGAGATCTCGTGCGTCCGGCGTCTTTCCGCGCTGCGCGGCGAACCTCGTCATGGCATCGGCCTGCTGCCAAAGCGTGTAGTCGATGACGAACTCCGGATTGGGGCTAGGCCGATCACGCATTACGAGCAGCATTAGATAGCGGGCTATGAAGAGTAGCCATGCGACAACTAGGACGCCCCGAATCCAATTGTTTGCGTCAGTGTCTGAGCCCTTCTGGAGATCGGCCTGCAGGAGCACCCAACTGGTGATGGTCCAGACGATGAGCACCTGAAGCGAGAGCCAAAGCGTGGAATCGCTCCATGGTTCAGCTAGCCGATCGAGGGCAGCCCTGGCTCTCTTCCAAGAGCCTCCCTCTTCCTCACCCTTTGGCTTGTTCTGCAGTGATTCAGCTGGGCTGCCCGTCGTGGCCACGAGAACCACCCCCTTCAGTCGAGCGTGATGTGGCAGATGAGGGGTGTCAACGATGAGCCCGGCTCTCGACCGACTGGCATAGTCCGCGTTAGCACATGTTGCACCGGGGGTGCCGCCACTATTGGCCCCGTTCGCGGCGGAATGACGCATACGTTCACCGTCATAAAGAGCTTCGACATCCCGGTCAATGCCTGGCCAGCCGTGGCCGAGGGAAAAGGCCATTGAACTTTCTGTTCGATCTCGTACGTTCGGACGCTATGCACGCGCCGCGCCACATCGCCTGCGGTCGAGGCGGCGTCATAGTAGACCGCTCCCGAGACCAGACCTCGGGAGCGGCTACATGTGGTGTGGGCTATCGACGCTGCGAGTTTTCGCTCGCTCGTCGACGCGCCTCTGCATCCAGTGCTCGCTGACGCTCTTCGGCACGACGCTGCTCCTCCAGTTGCTGCTTGTGGGCAAGCTGCTGTTGGTACTCCTGAGCGCGCCGCGTTGCCTCGGCGTCAGCCTGTTGCTGGTGCCCGTAGTTGGGCGGGACGTTTCCAACCATGCTCTTCACCTCCTTCGGAACTCTGAGTTCATTTGGGACTTGATGCGATAGCCAGCCGCTCGCACCTTCGTTTAGCATTCCGCCGCTGGCAGCGTGCTCCCACGATCTCAGCAAGTCGGCCTACGGCGGCGTTACGGGACAAAAGAGGGACGATTCGAGATGCGTGAAGTGCCTAGGCTCAGCGTGAGCCCGAGCACTGGAGTGGGGGCCTTGGGGTCGACACGTGGATTGCTTGCTCGGCGAAGATGGCGTGGTTCTTGCAACAGGAAAGGCAGCCGACATCGATGGCATCTCACGCACATGCAACGTGACATGTGACCCCGCGAGCTTCACTCTTTTCGGTGCCGGCGAGGTGCTGGACGGAGAGACGACCCTTGATATCCACCGCGGGTGGGAAAAGGTCAACCCCTCGGCCAACGAAACCGAATTCGATACCGGGCCGGGCATTGACGATAGGTGAATCTCCGCTACGACCGACCCCAAAGGCGAGGTCGGTCCTTGGCGAGGAATCGGAGGGCCAAGGGATGACGGGCGCATCAAATACGGCCAGTCTCGCCGACTGATCGTGACTGAGGTCTATCCGGCTGCACCCTCGTGATCAGTTCAGGGGCGTAGACGCCCGCATGACCTTTTCCGCAAGACCGATTCGGGCCGGAGCTCGCACCGGTCGAGCGTCGGGTCATCTGCATATCCAGCCCACCCCCAAGGGGCGCCGACACGCCCCCGTCCGACAGGCGGCGGAAAGACCCGACGGATGGCAGAGCCCTGTCGCGCTCTCCTCGGTACGGTCGCCGGATGGAGTACAAGCACCTAATCCGTGACTTCGCATCGCGGACGCTAGAGAACTTGGACCACATCCAGGCACAAGAGGCGCTCGGCAACCACGACGTCCATCCGGTGACGCAGCTGTGGAATTCGCTACTAGGACTGGTGGTCGCTCCGCGCGAGCGCGAGGTTGGCCTGATCCCGCGCACACCGATGCCGAAGATGAGGGCGCAAGGTTGGCCGAAGCTGTCGACTCTCGAGGGCTCCGAACCAGAGGACCTCCGAGACTTCTTGCGCTATCTACGCAATGCCGTGGCGCATTTCAATGTCGAGTTCGGAGCCGATGACGGAGGCGAAATCGAGTGGGTCGAGATCTGGAACCGGAAGGGCGCCAGTGGTCCAGTGACCTGGAAGGCGCGCATCTCTGTGGAGGATCTTGAGCAGCTGGCACGACGTATCGCTGCCATGTATCTCGGTGGCTTCGCAACCTCGGCCGCGTAAATAGACGGTCGCACGCGGCTTTTCTCTCTCGTGCCCGGTCGTTCTCGGCGCCACGCGTCCATTGTCCTTCAGGAAGATTACAGATCGTCCTGTCCACGGAACTCTCGATCCGTCCTCACCGGCTGGCGGCAGAATGGGGCGGGCGCCCTCGGAGGGATCGTCCGAATAGACGTTCAGGCCACTGAACCGCATCGTCCAGTCTGTCCTGCAAGTATGTACCGGTGGAAGAAGATCTCGGCCCCCACCCGACGAGCCAACTGATGCTCAGTCTCATACCGAAGTACGGTCCCTTGGTCGCGGACTGGCGTAAGGCAATGTTCGAGCGCGAGCAACGCCGGGCGCAGTTGCTGGGCGAGACGGCCTCGGCAGAGATCGGCATGGAGCAACTGCTCGCCCAGCTTGCTGCCGATGAAGAACTGAGCGACATGTTCCGTGCAGCGGTCGAAAGTGCAGTCCGCACAGTTCCGAAATGAAAATCCGACTATTGGGTCGAGTGCTTGCCTCGGCTGCGATTGCGGAAGACGATGCCAGGGTCGACGAGGTTAGGGAGCTGCTGCGTATCGCGGAGCAGCTAGAAGCCGTGGACGTTAGATCCCTTCTCGCCATGTCCGAACGACGGCCTTCGGATGCCGCTGCCTTCCTGGCGAAGGCGCTTAACGTCTCCGAGGTCGTCACGGGACCGATGGTCGCGCGTTTGCGCCGGCTTAGCCTGATCGATGTTGTCCAAGAGGCTCAACTGAATGATCCGAGTGACAAGGAGGCTGGTTTCGTCGACCTGGACGAGAGTTGGTTCGTGACCACAACTGCGCTCGCGCTCCTTGAGCTCCTTGCGGAGGACACCATCTAGCCAGGGGCGAGGACGTTCGAAGGCGGCGGAATGACGCGCATCGAAGACGGCGCCTTGGTTCGACTGCCTTTCAACTGCGCGCTCCAATATGCTGCGCGGCAGGAGTCCGAGCCGACAGACGGCGCCCAGGGCACGTCTGGTCGTTCACCCGCAGGCTGGAAAGAGCTATGGACCTGACACGCGGCAACGCCCAAGAGATTGGCTCAGCGCTCGACCGGGCCGGCGTGACCTGGAACTACGACGATGATGGTGACGTCCGAGTCCGATTCCGATCGAGCCAGCCGCCAGGGACCGACGCCGTCTTCTACGAGTTCGATACCGCCAAGGCGAACTTTTCCATCCGGGGTCGGTTTCTGAACGCCCGTGCCGTCCCAGACGAGAACGGCATGACGATGTGGGAGGTGCCGCTCGACTCGGGCCATGAGCCCACTGCGGTGGCGCAGAAGGTCGTCACTGTGTACCTCATGCCACGGCCAGGCAGCGTGAGCGTCCAGATCCATGCGTCGATTGCACCCCTCGATCAACCTCGTCCGATGCATATCAAGGTCATCCCTGGAAGCCAGCAGGTCAGCAGGATCGAGAGGCAGTTCTCGGGCTTTGTCGGCACAGAAGGCAACACGCATTTCTGGATGTCGAGCGCCGTTGCACGAACCCATGTCGATGAGATGCAGTTCCGAAACATGATCCAGATAACCTCGCAGGTCGGCTTGGCTATGTTCGACGGACCATTCACGGGTTGGCTGTACTCGACTGACGTGTAGCCCACGGCCCCGCCGTCGCCGAGTCGCAAGTATGAAGACCCGACACGCGGCGGGATGACGCAGTGCTTTCGCTCTTCTCTGCCAGCTGCCGCCGTCACCGAAGACAAGGTCAAGGCTTGTGTCGGGGGTGTCATCTAAGTTGAGCCAATGGCCGAGCTGAGTGACTTCGAATCTCTAGCCTTCCCTTTTGCCCGAGGGCTGCTGGACAAGTCGCGCGCTAGCTCGAATCCCGAGCTGAGCAAATTCCAACGCGCTCGTCTGGCCGAGTCGATCGCCGTGGATATCCGCAAGTTGTGCGACATAGCGTTTCCGGCGGCTCGCAGACCATCGATCAGCGTGACCGCCAAGGCCGTGGCGGACCAGGGTGGCATCGATCTGAGTCGCGAGACGTGGCACTCACAGCCCAGATTTGATCCCGGCCGCATCGTCTTCCACTACGAGCACGTCCAGCCTGTGTCAGCCATTCGAGCCACTCTGAACGAAGCGATGTCGCCTGCTCACGTCGTGGCGATCCTGAGCAGGGAACTGCAGTTGGCTTGGATCACCAAGGATGAGGATGCTCGTCTGACGGCGCTTAAATATCGCAGCCAACGGCCCGACCCGGTAGCAGCCTACGCGGAAGCTGGGATCACGCTTTGCAACCCCATTCCCATGGCATCCCAGGTTGGGGCATTCGATGTGACCCAGATGGCGCGCCCTGGGTTGCTGGCGTTTCTTGACGTCGTGCTGCAGGAGGACGTGCTTGCGCAAGATTCGCATGAGTCAGAGTGCGCCGCTGTCCCACCAGCTCCTTCGGAGACGTGCAACTGCCGGTTAGGTAGGCGACTCGCCGAAGATGCGACGGCCAAGCGACGTATCCTCAGCAGGCTCAACGAGCGCGGCGACGATGAAATCGTCGATCTTGTCGCCTCATACCTGGCTTTTCCGTATCGGACGCACCCGGGTCATCTAGAGGAGTGGCTTCCTTGACCCGCGCGCCCACGCGCAGAGTTCGCGCCACCTCGCCGCCCAACCAACTGCCATGTAAGCGCTCGCGCAGGGCGCCCACAGCCCCCCGGCGACCCGGGCGTTCGCGACGGAATGCCGCAGGAGACTCACATTGACCGCCGCGCTCGAGAAGGTCTTCGACGGACGTTGTGGTCCTGGTCGAATGGTCGAGGACAAGGATCTCTGATTCAGCGGTTTGCTATCAGGTCATGACAGCAACGTGAATGGCCGTCGCCGCGGTCTTGCATCCGAGAGCGGGCCTGTGCCGAGGTAGCTCGCACGTGGCAGCATCTGGTTCCTAGCTGACGCGCGGAGCATTCAGAGCTGCCCTGGAGGAACAATGGAAGACGACGGCAGTTGGCTCGACGACCCGATCGACCGCATCCGCAGCGATACCATTGGAACGAGGCACATCGCTAAGCGGCTCGCGAACCTGGTCGATGAGACTCACTCGTGGAACGGCAGCCCTGTCATCGGCTTGACCGGACCGTGGGGAAGCGGCAAGACCTCGATCCTTCAGATGTCCATCCGCTATCTCGCCCAGAGGGATACCAAGTGGAAGGTCGTGCGATTCACTCCTTGGGCAACCGCGGATGCTGAGTCGCTCCTGTCGGAGTTCTACTCGGCCATCAGCGAGGGCCTCTCCGTGCAGAAGGACCGGGAACTCAAGGAGAAGATTGCTGCGTGCGCGCGCGTGGTCGCCCCCGCGTTGAAGCTCATACCAGTTGCTGGGGCATCGGCAGCCGACTATGCAACCAACACAGCAGACCTCCTTACTGCGAGCCCCAGTTGGGACAAGGCTTTCAAAGCAGCCTCGAAAGCGATCGGGGCCAGCGGAACACCCCTTCTCGTCATCGCGGACGACATCGACCGGCTCCAACCAGAAGAGTTGCTCGCCTTGCTGAAGGTCGTTCGTTTGCTCGGCCGATTTCCGGGCGTGAGCTACGTGCTCGCCTACGACGAGGAGACACTCTTCGCCACCCTCGGACAAGGAGCCGCCAGCAAGTCAACCGAGCGGTCTCGCCTTTTCATGGAAAAGATCGTGCAGTACCCATTTGCAGTGCCACCGCTGCTCCCTGAACAAATGACTAGCCGCCTAGATGCTGCCCTTTCTGCGGCGCTTGCGACAACCGGCTTCTCCTTCGCGGACGACGATGGGCGCCTCCAGTACTTGCCGGATCTCTTTGAGTCGCAGTTCCTAACACCGCGGTCGGTAGACAGGTTTGTCGCCCAATTGCAACTTTCTGCATCAATGCACTCGCCGGGTGAGATCAACATTGTGGATTTGTTGCTCGTCACGTTCGTCAAGATGCAGTTCCCCCGCCTTCACGGAGACCTCCCCCAATGGCGTAGAGAACTCACGGCGACCCAGTCCCCCACGCAACTCGCTACTGGCGAGGTTGCACACCAGTGGGACGACCTTCTCGCGCTGGTTGAGGACGAGCGATCGCGGCGTGATGCAGAGACTGCGCTCGGACTGCTCTTTCCAGCATTCGGCTCGGGGTCGTTCGGACAGATCCCTCTGGGGGTATCTCGTCACTCGTACTTCCCGCGGTACTTCGTTCATGCCATCCCTGCTCACGACGTTTCCGATGTCGCAGTCACACAGGCGCTCCGGTCCGCTGCCTCGGGAGCACGGGGGGCGTTCAATGATCTGCTGCGTAAGTCGAACCAAGACCGGGCAGACCTGGCTCTTCGCAAGATGATCGCCGTGAGCGAACTAAACGGGAGACTGGCACCAGAATTCTGCACCGTTGAGTTGCTGGAATCGCTCATGCGGCGTGTGACGGGGCTCGCCGGAGGAATGAACTCGGGCTACCGAACCCAGGAGCAAGCGATCACTTGGGCCGCGCACATTCTCGCAGAGTTGATCATCGAAAACACTGACCTGAGCGAGCTGCTAAGGGTCGTGAGGCTGTGCGAGGACCCCGCGGTTCAGGCCTGGATCCTCTGGAAGGCGCAACCACGCGCATCGACGATCGGCGACACATGCGACGACCTTTGCGGCAAGGTCGCCATAGATTTCGAAGAAGTCATCACGGATCACTTGCGAAGGCGAGACGACGCAGATGATCAGCTGAGGACCGGTGTTGTCCTGGACTTCATCCTGACGTCCGGTGAGGTTGACCGACTACGCGACGGGATCGCCCAAGACCTTCGCAACAGGAGGTTCACCCTGGCGGACCTAGCCAGCCGATTTGTATCCCTTGCCACCTCATTCTCCGCGCAGCCGATTCGTTCGATACACAACTTCTCCAACGAGAACTTCAATCGGCTTGCACCCGATGGTTCCGAGCTACCGTCAGTGACACTGGACGAGGAGTGGGAAGAAACAGATGTCAGTTGGTCGAATCGACGTCACTTCGCCATGGCACGGTGGATACCCCCAACGCGATAGCCGGAGAGCCTAGTCAGTTGGCTTGCGTTGCGACATTGTCAACCGAGATCCCGAGTGGCACTGAAACCTCCGAGGGATCCGTTCCACAGCATGAGCCGACTGCACTCGGCCTTAGCGATACGCCATGTCACGCCGGCTGTGGCAGGTCGCGTGCGGTCTCTACGATCCGTAACCATCACGCAGGGTTGTGAGCGCGTCGCCATGACGTGACGATTCGCTCGCAGGAAGGCACCCAAGTCGCATCGCGCCACACGCATCGCGGCATGTGCGTACCCAAGTCAACTGTCGGTGGCGTGGCCCGCTGCTATCGCGCGATCGCGGAGACCGGAGGCAAAGGCAGGCAGGACACTTTCGTTCAACACAAATACGCGAGCGCGCGTCCCGTCGGCGTTGTTCCCCCAGACCTGAATCTGGTCGACCTGAGTCATCAGAACCTTCTCCGAGGCGTCGAGTGTGCAAGTCACCAAGGGCGCCGCGGTGACAACGGCGGCCAGCAGGACAAGTGCCGGGCGGTTCGGACTCAGATTCTTCAGAAATTTCGTCTTGACAGATGCCGCGCAGCTGAGGACCTGCCGCACACTGTCATTGGCGCGATTTCGACTGTCGTTAGAAAGCGCTTCCACGACGTGGGTGGCAACTTGTACGTCTGAGAATGGAGGCTCGCCGAGCCACAGCTCGTCTAGTGGCTCTGTGATTCCGACGAAAGGACCGTGCGCGTAGACAACCCATTTGTCGAGATTGGAGGCTGAGGCGATCTGCCGGTCGTAGAACGCAACCCAAGGCTTGTCGCTGCGACTCTTGCACTCGATGGCAACTGTGAGGTCACACGGAACGTCGTTCAAGGACGTCCATCGGAAGCGTGCCAGCGCGTCGGACTCCCTGACCATCCCTGTTACCTCGTCCAGGTAGGTGAATGATTGCTGAACGCTTGCGTTTCCTGCAGTTCTCAGGGTTCGTGCGACCCTGAGCTCGAGCGCACGTCCGCTTTTCTCTACCCACGTGTGGAGCAGGTCCAGTAGTTTCGGATCCACAGACCCGAACGTATTACCACGAACCCCGGATCTGGTCGTGTCCTCATCTTCGTCTCACCAGGGCTGTGAGGCTCGCAGTCGGGCCGACCGAACGGATACACCCTCTTGCGCGCCACCTCGCGTCAAACTGGGCGAGAGGTCGGGCCGCGCCCGTCGAGAATTGGCGGTTTGGGTTAGACCCCAGCGACGTAGGCGGTGAGGAAATGGACGCCGTGACGGTCGAGGTTGCCGCGAGCTCGGTCGTAGTGCTCGGTGGTGCGTGGGTCGGCGTGACGGGCGAGGATCTGAGCGTCGCGTAGCGGAACGCCGGCATCGAGCGCGTTGGTAATCGCCGCGTGCCGCAGCGAGTGTGAGCTGATGTGTCGCAGGATGCCGGCCTCCTTGGCGATGCGGACCACCATCCGATAAGCGTCGCGGCGGTCGATCGGCTTGCCTGAGAGCGGGCGTCGTACGAGCCGCCGGTGGTGCGGTGTCCGCGGCAGGCCTCCAGGACGCGGAGCACCGGCACGGTCAGTGGCATCGTCGCTGGTTTGTTGCCCTTTCCCACAAGGTGCAGGACGCGGTGGCCGCGGAGTGTTTCGCGGTAGTCCTCGATGCGCACGGCGGCGGCTTCTGAGGCGCGGAGTGCATTGATACCGAGCAGGTAGGCGAGAGCGCCGTGATGGACGCTGATGGTTTGGGCGACTTGGAGGAACCGGATCAGCTCGAGCCGGTCGAGGCCCTGGGTACGGGACTCGTCGCGGTGGACCTTCGGGAGACGTGCGCAGACGGCTGGGTCGGACGAGACGAGCCCGTCGATGTGAGCGAACCGGAAGAACCCTCGCACCGCGTGCATCATCGTGACCACCGAAGAGTCGATGAGGCCGCAACCGCCGAGGTAGCGGATGTAGAGCTCGACGTGTGCTCGCTGGATGCCGAGGAGTGGGTCAAGAGCGTTGTCTTCGCACCAGGTGAACCATCGACGAAGTTGATAGGCGTACAGGACGCGGGTGTGACCGGAGTACCGAGCTAGGTAGGAGACCGCGGCTAGTTGCGCGGGTGACATGGCATCGGGTTGGAACGGTAAGAGCGTTGTTGAGGTCATCGGTTGCACCTGGCGAAGGAGAGCAGCCTCGCCAAGGCTCGCCGCACCGACGGTGAGGCACTTGCTCGCACCCTAGGAGCGCGAGGTGTTGCCGGCACTGCGCAAACCCTCGGCGCTCCGGCTAGCGCTGTCCATCGCGACCGATTGCACCGCCTCGCGGTTGGAGTGATCATTGTCGACTCAGACGACAAGCATTCGAGGCTCCCCACATGGACGAAGGCGCAAGACGCGCAAGCGAACTCCGGACAGGAGCGGCGGTGAATGACTACATGCGCATGGTCGCGCGTCGACGGGCGGCCGGTGTCCAAGAGCTCCGCCGAACGGTGCGTTTCGAAGAGTTCCGCCAAGTGGTACGCCGCCATCGACCGTCGGTTCTTCTTCCCGCCCTAGCCGCCCTGACCGTGGGCTCTGGCGAGCCCTTCGATCGCCCCACCAATCTCGAAACCTATCCGCCGTGGGCTGTTGCGCTCGCAGCACGCGAGTCCATCCTGTGGAGCAATGAGCACCGCAATGCACGGTTCGATGGTGACGATCTCCGCGTGCTTTTTAACGCGCACAACGACCTCTACGAAAGTGATCTACCCGGCGTTTCGAAGGGCGTGCTCGGCCTACTCACCCGGATCGCCTTTGAGCAGTTCCCCTACGGCGAGTCGATCTTCGAAGAGGTCAGCCGTTCTCACGCCATGCTGATAGACAAACCCGCCAATCTCAATCTTAAGGTTCTCGCCAACGAACGATCTTGGCAGCTAATGCTCGGCATGCCCCTCGGGCTGGCAGTTGGCGCGACCTTTCTCCTCCAGGTCGCGGCGAACGAGAACGCGGGCTGGTATGACCCTGCTTGGCTCGACCGTCACGATCTCGCTGAGATCCTTGAACAGTGGCCGCGTTACGCCCTTGATCGACGGCTGGCCGACCTCTCATCCACGTTTGCGGAGTTCAAAGCAGACTATGCCGCAGCGCCGAAACCGGCAGCAGGCCTCGAGCGCTACGCGTACAACCCACTCACGCGTCGTCCATTCGTGTTGATGCCCGACGGCAGGTACCTTGCACCGCAGCCGCGATTGATCTTGAGGACGATCAGTCCGGGCGCGCTCTTTCCCATTGGCAAGGAGGTCTTGGGAGACGCGTTCGCGCATGACCTCGGGACCTTGGTCGAGGCCTATGTGGGTCGCCAGTTGCGAACGCTCGGTCGGCCGGCCGATGTCTACCCGGAGATCACCTACGGCAAGTCTCATGTTAAGAGCATCGATTGGTTTTTAGTGCTCCCATCCGCGCTGGTCATGTTTGAGGTCAAATCTGCCCGCTTCGGTCTGCTTGAGAAGGCCGCCATGGACGGTTTTGAGGAGCGCAGCAAGGGTCTGTTAAACCGGGCTGTCAAGCAGTTAGGCACGACATCGAGTGCGCTTGATGCAGGCCGCGCCGAACTTGCTCACATACCAAAGGACGTGCCACGTATTGGCGTCGTCGTCACTGCCGAACCGCACTATCTCAGTAACAGCCCATGGATGCGAGACCTGACAATCTCCTCGCCTTTCCCAACATTGGTGGCCTCGCTTCGCGAAATCGAGAAACTTGTGACGCTTTCCGTCGAAGAGGTCGCACGCCAGTTGACGAAAATCACGTCAGATCCAAGTCGCTCGACCTGGAATCTGGGCAACGCCTTGCAAGACGCTGCATTTCCACGGCGCAACCCGCTACTGGAGGAGGCATGGGCCGCCTACCCACTCCTGCGTCAACCCGAGCACGGACCTTGAGATGGGCGTGTTGCACACAGCCAATCAGCAATCACGACGCTTGACCCACCCGTGGTTCACGCACTCGAGCTTCGTGGCTTTGTTCTAGTCGGCCCCGGGAACGACGCGTGCTCGCGACCCGTCGAGAGCTAGTCCGACAGAAGTGACCGGAATCTATATGGTGTTGCGCGCTTCTCTCGAAGGTTGATGACGATCTCGAGCTGCCGCACAGCGTCTCGAAGCCCTTCGCGATCTTTGATGTCATCCTGGCTCGTGTCGGGGTGACGCCGCCAATACCAAGTATGTGCGCGAACCGGCACCGCCATGATGGCGCGACGCCTCTTCTGTGGGGCGCTAACACGCACGGGAACGTCCTTCACGCCTGGTCCGAAGATGGGGAGTAAAGGGCCACCGACGGGGTCACCTCCGAGCCACCACCGCATTGGAATATACAAATTGGTCCAGCGAGTTGATGCGAACAGCGACGCCTCATGGGCAATCAAAGGCCCCTCATTGACCTTTCGATAGAAGCATATGGGAACCGAATCCGCTCCCGTTGGGATCGCTTGGTTTTGCCGGGCACGCTGCCTCTCGCTGTGTTGAAACTCCCCGATCGGCGGGCAGACTGGGAATTCCCCTTCGGTGACTCGACGCGGGAACTCCGCCGCTTTGCTGCGCCACAGATCCGCGGCGTGAGTTAACGGCGACCCCACTGTGATCAGGTCGGTGACCAACCAAGGGACCCCCACGTCTCGTTGCTCGCCATGCAACTGCCGCTGCACGTACTGGAAAGCCCTCACCCGCTTGTTCATGTCCGCCGCGCTGCCAGAATTGAGCCGAACTCGCTCGCTCTCGTAGTTCCAAGCAACGCATTGCCGTTTCGAGAGCGGGACAACTAGCGTTTCTCCTGGGAGCGAAGACGGAGCGCGAAGCCGATCGAACGCGATTCGCAGAACGTCGTAGGCCACTACTGAGCCGAGGCTATGGCCGACTACGACGATGCGCCCATAGCGAGCACAGCCGTCCTCGTCTGGCTTGTGCAAAGACTGGAGAAGTCCCAGACCCAGTTGCCGCACCTTGTCCCGCCCAGCGATGTCTTTTGGAGAGGGCGCGAACCACCGGCTCGCGTCGGAAAGCACATCTGCGAGAACCGTCCGAGCCGCTTGTCGCGCGACCAACCCGATGGCGCCAAGGAACGGGAGGAGAAAAGCCAGCTTCGCCCACCATCCCCAAGCCGAGCCGACAACGAAGATGCTCGCCGCAGCTGCGACGAACACCAGGACTGCAAGTCTTGTCGTCCAGACGATCTGCTTCATTTGCGCTCCGCGAGGACGGCTTCCGAGGAGTCTCGCGGCCCACGCGAGTACCTGACCTACTGTCCCGCTTCCGAAGGCCGCGGCCCAATACAGCTCGAAGAAATCCACGCGAGGATGCCCGTATCCTGTCGCGAGCGAAAGACGCCGTAAGTCCAGGAAGCTTGAATGCCTGTCCACCTTGTTGAAGATCTCTTGACCGTCGTTTGACTGGCCCGCTCGGGCACCCGGACCGGGCCCCCAGAGAGTGTCAACGAGCGATCGCAGCGTATCCATGGGCAGTTGCTGGCCGATGCCGTGAACCACAACGACAGCGACCGGCAGTTCGTCGTCCCCGGTCATGGCCCGACCATGACAGTGCATCTCTGCCTAGGCAAGGCAGTCGCTCACCGGTTCCTCGTGTGTCGCCGGGCAGGTTGCACCCACGCTCCCCGGGACGCTCTGTTGACGCTGGAACCAGAAGCGGCGTTAAGGCGCGAGTGGTGGGTACGCGTCGTGCGTTGTGTGGATCCGCCACAGGTCGTTCATCGCGCCACTACGAGTGCTGGTCCAGGACGAACAGGTCTGCGCCGAGTTCGGCCCTGGTCTTGGGCCGCGACTGCTAAGAAAGACGGTCGGATAGTCACTGCAAATTCTGCAACAAGTCTGGGTCGGCGTTCGGGATTGATTTCGTGATCACCACGGGAAGGAGTGCTAGGTGCACGCGCCTCTGGTCATCTGTAGGGCTGAGCAACTTGTAGTTCCGTCGAGTGTCCGGTTCTGGTGAGGGTAGGGTTACCTCAAACAGCGGATGATCCCGGATGGCTTTGTCGGCCTTTTCAATCAGTTCGGAAGCATTCCGCTCCTTGATGAAGAGCACCAGTGCAGCCTTTGTGTCGTGCCACGTCAGGTAGGTAAAGAGCTGGCTGACGCCGTCGGTCACCACTTTCGGGCCGTCCCACTTCTTGAACTCACCGATGAAGGCGTTCCGGCCGCGCCAGGGCACTGCGACGTCTGACTTTCCGAGGCCGTTGAAGACTTCCCCGCGGGCACCTGACAGATGGAAGTTGCTGTTCAGGACGACGAGCGCAATGTTGCGGTAGTCCACCTCGCCGAGCCCTGCCATGGTGACCGGTAAGCGGCCGACTGCTGCGGCAAATAGCTCCAGCTTTTCAAGAACGTCTTCGTAGATGTCCTCCTCAAGCATCCACTGCTCAGGCCTGCCGTTCGGTCTCGATACTGGCGCCACAAGATCTCGGGCGGGCATCTCCCGAGGTTGGACTGGGATTGGTACAGCGTGGTCCCTGGAGGCTCTGATCGGTATGGGAAGGTTGGCGGCCAAGTCTTGGAGCCGGGCGAGCCGGGCTGCTCGTAGCCGAGCGGCGTCGGTCAGAGTCGTGACCAGGGTGGCGTTCCAATCGGCGACGAGCCTATTCGTCCACTCGATTGCGGAGCGCAGCATTTGATGTGTTTCATCCATTTGGTTTCTGACCCGTATTGCGGTCAGAGGGCGCCCTGTGACCCAGTAGACGATGCGGGACTCGTCAGTGTCTTCGACGACCTGGGCGCGGATCGTGCCTTTGATCGATCGGTGGTGGGCGTCCCGACGCAGCAACTCGGCGTCTCCAGTGAATGGCACGATAACCGAAAGGCGGTCCTCTCCGTCCATGCCTTCGCTTGGTTGCGTGGCCTCAGCGCTGCTGTAGTCAACTCGTAGGGGTTCAATCTCGTATCGCGAAATCAGTTGACCGGCTACCTCCTCGGGGTCGGCAAGCAGGTGCGTATCGGCTGTGTCCTCGACGGCTTTTGTTGCCGCCGCGAGACGACCCTCCAGATAGGCGTCTAGGGTCTTGGGTCCGAATAGGTCGCCATCAAGGAAGCCGTAGAAGATGGGCATGCGTGATTGTCGCGTGCGACACGACGATGTGTTCAAGCGGGCGAGCGAGTGTCCAAGAGTGTTCCGACAGATCACTGCTTCCGGTCGCGGTGTGGGACACGTGCGTGGCCGAGGTGCGCCTGCCGGCCCATCTAGTTCGTGTCTTCGATTTCCCGTGCGGCCCTTGCCACCTGTTCGTCCATATCGACGATCCCCTGCTCGCCCAGAAGATCCATCAGTTCCCGGGAGACCCGTTCGACTGATTCATCGGCGCAACGCAGTCCGAGTGCGATCACCTTGGGAGCCGAGGTGACAAGCCCGTGCCGGGCCAGGGTCCCGGCTCCTTCGCTTCGTAGCAGCTGGGTCATGAGGGCCACGGCCTCCCCAGGGTAGGTTTGCGCCGCCTCTTCGATGTGCTCTCCAATAAAGCTGCGGCCATCGAAGTCAATCTGCTCGGTTACCCGAGCGAGGCGCGGGAGCCACCAGGTAGTGGGGAACTTGTTGCTATGGACCCACCAGTAGAACTGGGCGAGTTGGCCGGCATCGGCGTTGCCTTGGTCGACGGCAGCCTGCCGAGCGTCCCAGATGGATTCCGCGCGCTGGATGAGTTCTCGCGAGGGTTCGGTTGTGTTCATCAGACGCCAGCCCACTTGCCCGAGCACGGCTGCAGCCGTTTCGGTGCTCACGCGCCCGAAGTACGACTCTGTGCGTTCTGGCCATGGCGATGTCGAGCCCCACATGGCGAGAGTCATTAGGTGGTCACCGATGAAATCGCAGACCGGTCGGTCAGATCGCCAGCCCATCTCAACTGACTCGTTTCCCGCGGTGCGGTCGAGGATGGTGTCGATGCTGGGCCAGAGGTCGTTCAGCAGTTGGGTGCTGGTCGTGTTGGTCGTCAGGGCGGTGGTGATGAAGACGTCGCCCCATGTGTCGGTGGTGGCGGCGCCTGGCAACCAGGAGGCAGTCCATGCGGTGTCGATCCACATCATCAGGCTGAGGCCCTCGCCGAACGCGGCTGCGACAGCGAGGCTTGGGTCGCGGGGAACGAGTCGGCTTTGGAGAGTATCCTGGACAGCAGCGATCACCGGTGCGGAGTCGAACTCCTCGCTCTGGGCGAGTTTTGTTGCCCGTGCAAGGCGAATCAAGGTGTGAGCGGCAACTGGGCGCATCGCATTGAAAGCCTTGGTCAGGTGGTCGCTACCAAAGCCATCCTCATCGCTCGGGTCAGGGTCGTCGATACACGTCGCGACTATCGCGGCGGCATCAGCGAGCAACTGTTCGGGAAGCCGGGTCTTCTCCCCGTTGACGGCCCGCTCGATCGTGATGCAGACCTGCCTCAGCGGATAGATATTCCGATCGTCCTCGCGCCCGACGGCGACTTGCAGTTCTCGGGAGCCAAGCAAGTAGGCGCTCCAGTCGATGGCCCCCGCGTTGGACTCAGCCGCCTGCCTTATTCCGTCCAGGAAGCGGGACCGGTACGGCTCGTCCAAGTGCACGAAGGCCTGCGTCAGAGCGCTGAACTCAGCTGGTCTGGCCTCGGCGGCTTCCTGTAGCGACTCCGCAAGCCCTTCCCTCGTCCCGGTCTGCCGCTCGTCGGGTACCCAGTCGCGGAGGATGGCAAGAACATCCTTGGCAGGCATGTCGGCAAGTTCGACGGCGATCGGCGGAGCCTCTTCGCCGGCCGATATCGAGTGCCAGCTTCGGAACCCTGCGTGCTCGTACTCGCCGAGGTCTTCCACGAGTCCGGTATGAGTGTCGAGGAGACGACCTCGAAGCGCATCCGCTCCGACGGCCGAAAGGAGTTCATGTCGCCGCATCGTGGCGTACTCGGCGAAGGCGTCGTCCTCGGTCTGTCCTTCTGCCCGGTGCTCCACAATCCGCTGACGGCGTTGCTCGCTGACCTGGGGACCTTCATCCACAAGTGCTTCCCATCGACCGTAGTCGGCCTCGTTGAGGCGCGGCAGAGTCGCGGCGGCGAGCTGGGTGTACTCACGGAAGAACCACCGGTGGTGGAGTAGGTCTCGGTCGAGCACGCGTTCTTTTGCTACCTGTAGCGCGTCGCTTTGTTGGCCGTCCTGCGCGGACAGTGCAAACACAGCAATTCTCATCGCGATCGGCATCCTGTCGCGTTCGAGTGTCCTCATAACCCGCTCAAGGCCTACTCCGGATTCCACCTGACTGATCGCGATGTCCCTGAGAGCATCAACTAGCGCATCTGCGATGTCGTGGTGTCGATAGTTCTGTTCGTGGTCGCTGATCGAGGGCCGCCAGATGTGGCTCGCGTCCCAGTCCCTTTCTGGGTCCCAGGAATCACTGAGCCGCTGCTCCTCGCGCAGCCATGCGTACACCGTGCCGAGGAGGCGTGAGTCGGCACTGAGTGCGGACGTCACGCGTCTTAGGGCCTCTGCGTACCAATATGAATCTATTCCGGCTACTACACGCCGGCGCCCGGCGTCCCCCGCGTTGGGTGAGAGGCGGGGGCGCAGCAGCGTTTGGGCGAGGCGCATTGCAGACTGCGTCTCTCCGGCTTGCGATAGCTGTTCGATGAAGGTCACGACGTCAAGGGCGACATAGGGGTCGAGCTCGCCGGTCAGGTGCGCCTGGATGGCTGATGCCATGGCCCTCGATTCCGCGACCGGCATCCGAAGGGCTGCCTCGAGTAGCCGGACCTTTGTGCGCCATACCGTTTCTTCATCGATGACCCGGAGCAAGATCTGCCGAACCTCCAGGGGCCGGTGCTCAGCCATTCGCACCAGGTAGTCCCCAGCCGGCCATGGTTGCCACTGTTGGCCGCCGTCGGCATCGAGCCGCTTCGGTGGCTCGAGTGCTGCAAAACGGTCCAGCGATCCAATCCACTCCGGGTTGCCAAGCTGGTCGTAAAAGATCCTGCGGTGTTGAAGGCCGCCTATGCGTGCGAGTGTCGTTGACACGTCAGTCTCCGCGGGTGTTCTCCAGGTGCCGTCTTCGGTCTGGACATTCGCGGAGTCAACCACGCCCTGAAGTTTCTCCTTCACGGCGAAGAAACCGAGGATGCGGCTGGTGATCGCATTCTCGATGATGCTCAGAGCATCCTGATACGCGGCACGGTCCATCGATGACTCGGAATCCTCCGCGGTCGGATGGCGGAGGTGCTCAAAAATTCCCACCGCGCCGACGACCACCCTAACGCTGCTGTCATCGGACGCGTCGATCGTGCCTAGGACCAGCGCCGCTCGACGTGCCTGGGAGTTCTCCGTGATCTGGTTTTGCGCCTGAACCCAGACGTTTAGCGCGTTCGCGACCTTGGCAGGTATCAGGCCCGGCGCGGCACGCCCAGCAGCGGTATCAGCCTGATACTCGCTCCACGATGCCACGAGCTCGTCGCGGAGTTCGGAATCGCGGACCCTCTCGGGAAGGTCCACGTCGCCAAGCACGCCCGGGAGTAGGTTGACGAGTTCACGGACTGCATGGCCAGCGACGACCAACTTGCCGATGTTGAGGTCAGGTGAACCGAGGGCGTCAACGGCTTCCCGATACAGCTGGGCGCACGTGGTGTTCTGCGACGCCAGCGCATCGTGGAGCTCCTCGCGCTGAGCGGTCCAGAGCCCGCGATTGGTCCCGGGTCCCGATGCGGGCGCTCGCGAGCTTAGCGGAAGGGCGTCCCGATCACCGGGTCCCTCGGATCGGGTATCGCTGCTCTGCTCGGGCAAGGGACGCGTTCCGGATCGTCTAGCTGGTTACACCCTGGGCTGGTGTGCCCAAGAATAGGCCTGAATGAAGGCTCCTCCAGCGAGTGGGCTCATAGCCTGCTGCCCCGACGATTCAACCGCGTCACTCTGGGCGGGGTGGGCTACCCCCAAGGCCAGCGCGACAGTCTCGTGACCGGACACACGAGCTGTCTCGGAGGCGCGACTGCGGCTGCCCGGACTGGCTTGCACCGCGCCACGCGGGACGTGAACCGCGGAGGCTCTGGAACGCCACAGGCACCGTCCGAGTCGGCATGCTGGCCCACCGCCCGAGTTGGTTCACAGATCAGTCCGTCGGCAGCCGCAGCCTCCGTGGACAACCCATGCCCGGGGGAGGCAACCTTCGCGGTCGCCTGCTCCGTGCAGTTGACCTGCCGAGACGTAATGCCGTGCCGGCGCACACGGCAGAACTCCGCCGGGGTTTGTTGGGAGTTTGTTGAGAGCCGGCCGCTGCTGGCTCCGCACACGAAAGCCCCCTCTGCGTTTCCGCAGGTCAGAGGCCTACTGGGAGCCGCCTGTCGGAATCGAACCGACGACCTTCTCATTACGAGTGAGACGCTCTACCGACTGAGCTAAGGCGGCGCAGCACCCGGCCTGGCAGCCGGGCACGCCGGACGAGTATAGGGGCGCAGGGGGCGCGCCCTCCAAACCGGGGAGGGCCCTCAGCAGGACAGGTTGTCCTGCGGCACCGTGCCACCGACCAGGTAGTGCTGGACGGCGTCGTCGACGCACTGGTTGCCCTGGTGGTAGCCGGTGTGGCCGTCGCCGTCGCGGGAGATCAGGCGGCCGGAGTCGAGCTGGGAGGCGAGTGCCTTCGCCCAGATGTACGGCGTGGCGGGGTCGCGCGTCGTACCGATGACCACGATCGGCGGCGCGCCGGGAGCATGGATCGGCGCGGGCTTGTGGGTGCTCTTGACCGGCCAGTCCGCGCACTTGGCGAGGTCGTAGACGAACAGCCGGCCGAAGGTGGGCGACGCGTCGTCGAACTCCTTGAACTTGCTCGGCATCTGGGCGCCCGGGACGCTGTCTGGGTAGTCGAGGCAGCTGACCGCCCAGTACGCCGTGAACTCGTTGGAGTTGTAGCCCTCGGGCCCGCGGGCGGTGTACTGGTCGGCGAGCGCGAGCAGCTGGTCGCCACGACCGTCCTCGATCGCCTGCGACAGGGCGATGCTGAGGATGGGCCAGAGCGTCTTCACATACAGCGGCAGTACGACGCCGAACCGGCCCAGGCTCTCGGTCAGCGGACGACCGCTGCTCGTCGGGAGCGGCTTGCTGTCGAGGCTGTCGAGCAGCTGACGGATGTGCTGCTTGGCCGCGTCGACGTCGTCGCCGAGCACGCAGTCGCCGCGGTCGACGCAGTACTGGACGTACGCCGTCAGCGCGGTCTCGAAGCCGCGGGACTGGCCGAGGTTGAGCTGTTCGTTGGTCAGCGTCGGGTCGAGGGCGCCGTCGAGGACCATCCGGCGGATGTTGTGGGGGAAGAGGTCGGCGTAGGTCGCGCCGAGCAGGGTGCCGTACGACGCACCGAGGTAGTCCAGCTGCCGCTCACCGAGAGCCGCGCGGAGGATGTCCATGTCCTTGGCGGCCTCGATGGTGGACATGTGCCGGGTCAGCCCGGCGTCCCTGGTCAGGCAGCGCTGGCCGAACTCACGGTTGACGCGGTCGAAGTCCTTCACCTCGGCAGGAGTGTCCGGGTCGGGGTCGACGCCGACGAACTCGTCGACCTGCTCGGTGTCGCCACACTCCAGCGGCGTACTCCTGCCGACGCCGCGGGGGTCCATGCCGACGATGTCGAAGTAGCGGGTCAGCGGACCGCCGAAGGTGAACGCGCCCGACGAGGCGTAGTCGACCGCGGAGCCGCCCGGTCCGCCGGGATCGACGACGAGCTGGCCGACCCGCTCGCCCCGACGGGTGGCGGGCGCGCGCAGCACGGCCAGCTCGATGGTCCGGCCGTGGGGATGGGCGTAGTCGAGCGGCACCGTCAGGTGCGTGCACTGGTCGGAGTCGCAGTTCTTCCAGTCGAGCTTCTGCGTGTAGAACTTGGCTAGCTCGGAGGGGTACGACGGAGCCGCGACCGTCGAGCTCGGTTTGGGCGGCGTCGCGAGAGGAGCATCGTCACTGCCGCCACTGTCGGCACCCAACGTGGCCCAGGCCGCGAGCCCACCGCCGACCAGGACGACGACCAGCACCAGCGCCACCGCGGCCACGATCCGCGTCGTGCTCCTGCGCGGCGGCGCAGGCGGAGGCGCGGACGGGGAAGTCATGCGGCAAGGGTAGGCGGATATCGGTCGAGATCTGGCGGTTCGAGTCAGTCGCGGACGATCTGCAGCCCCACCATCATCGACTCGAGCGCCAGCAGGGGCGGCACGTTGAACTCGAGCATCTGCTCGCGCGCCTCGAACACCGCCTCGATCCGGCGCAGGCTCTGCTCGGCCGAGGAGGCGTTGGCCAGCGCGACCACGTCGCCGCGCACCTCCTCGTTGACCAGGTCGACGCCGGTGCCGAGCTGCACGGTGAGCACGTCGCGGTAGACCGACACCAGGTCCATCAGGCCGCGGTCGACGACGTCGAGGTGGCGCCGCTTGGCCCGCGTCTTCTGGGACTTCTCGAGGTCGCGCAGGGCCGGGGCGTACTCGCGCGGTCGGCGACCCCGCTCGACGACACCGTAGGCACGGTCGAGGTCGGACTTCTCGCGCTGGTCGTGGTCACTGGTGAGCGCGTCGGCCTCCTCCTTGGCGAGGTCGTGCAGGTCCGCCGCCGACGCCATGCAGGCGCCCAGCGAGGAGAGCCGACCGGGTATCGCGACCACCTCGCGCCGCCGGCGACGGGTGTCCTCGTCGCGGGCCAGCGCGCGAGCCCGGCCGATGTGGCCCTGGCTGGCGCGGGCGGCGTACGACGCGGTCTCGACTCCGAGTCCCTCGCTCCGCACCAGGAAGTCGGTGACGTCGTCGACGGAGGGAGTCGAGAGCACCACGAGACGGGTGCGGGACCGGATCGTCGGCAGCACGTCCTCGACGGTCGGCGCGCACAGCAGCCAGACGGTGCGCTCGGTGGGCTCCTCGATCGCCTTGAGCAGGGCGTTGGCGGCCTGGTCGGTGAGCCGGTCGGCGTCCTCGACCACCATGATCTGCCAGCGGCGCCCGACGGGAGCCAACGCCGAGGCCCGCACCAGCTCGCGCACCTCGTCGACACCGATCGAGAGCTTCTCGGTGCGGGTGACGCGGACGTCGGGGTGGGAGCCGACCGCGACCTCGTGGCAGGAGTGGCACTGGCCGCAGCCGCCCTGCTCGCACTGGAGCGCGGCCGCGAAGGCGACCGCGGTGTTGGAGCGACCGGAACCCGGAGGACCGGTGAACAGCCAGGCGTGGGTCATCTCCCCCGCCACGGCACGCTGGAGCCGCGCGATCACCTGCCCCTGCCCGACGAGGCTGTCCCAGACCGTCATTTCGGGGTCCCCGCGGCGTTGTTCGGAGGAGCGAAGCGGGGGAGAAGAACGGCGTGGGGTGAGGTCATGAGAGCAACCCTCGCACCCGGTCGAGCACGGCAATCGCGATCTTCTCCACGTCGTCACGGGCGTCGAGCACCAGGTAGTGGTCGGGGTCGGCCGCGGCCAGGCCGAGGAACGCCTCGCGCACCCGTTGGTGGAACTCCAGGGACTCACCCTCGATGCGGTCGCGCTCCTCGAACCTGGTCAGGCCGGTGCTCGGCTCCAGGTCGAGCAGCACGGTGAGGTGCGGACGCAGGTCCTCGGTCGCCCAGCGCGCCACCCACTCGAGCTCGTCGACGTCGAGGGCGCGACCCGCTCCCTGGTAGGCGAGCGTGGAGTCGACGTAGCGGTCGGTGATCACCACCTCGCCCCGCTCCAGCGCCGGCCTGACCACGGCATGGATGTGCTCGGCCTTGTCGGCGGCGTAGAGCAGCGCCTCGGTGCGGTCGGCCAGCTCGCCGGTCGCGGGGTCGAGCACGATCCGGCGCATCTCGGCGCCCACCGGGGTGTCTCCCGGCTCGCGCGTCAGCACCACGACATGACCGTCCTCGCGCAGCCGGTCGCCGAGCCGGCGCGCCTGGGTCGACTTGCCGGCGCCCTCGCCACCCTCGAAGCAGACGAACAATCCGCTCTCGGAGTAGAAGCCTGGGAAGTCGCGCACGAGGCGAGCCTACGAGGCGGCGCCGACGATGCGCCGGACCGCCCCGTCACCTTGGTACGCCGTGCGGTGGGTCGCCGACGGCGGTCCCAACCGGCCGGTCGGCGGGGCGTTGCAGACGTCGTCGCCGGGCGCGCAGACCTCCAGCACCCGGGGGCGTACGCCGGCCGGGAACCGGGCGTACGGACCACCGTTGCCCCGGCCGCTCAACGGGCCGGTGCCGAGGGCCAGGGTGTGCACCTGATCGGCAGGGTCGCGGAGCGGGTCGCCCATCAGCACGGCCAGCGCGACCCGTCGCGGGTGGGCCAAGACGACCCGGTGGGCGACCTCGGCACCCTGGCTGTAGCCGACCAGCACCACCCGCCCGCAGGCCGAGCGGATCAGCCGGCTTGCCATCCGCACGCCGGCCGCCACGTCCGCGTCGTACGAAGAGTCAGCGCTGGAGGGGAAGCGCACACCGACGACCCGGGCACCCAGCCGCTCCGCCACCTGGCCCGCCTCCCGGCCGCCGCCGTGGAAGCCGCGGGTCGACTGGCCCTGACCGCGGAAGGCGAGCACCAGCGTGGGGCACGGCGACGAAGGAGGAGCGGAAGGCTCGGGCGTGGGTGCCGTCTGCGGCGCCTGCCCACCACATCCGGTCAGCAGGAGGAGGACCGCAACGAGGAGAGCGCGGCGCACGTCAGCTCTTCTTGGCGGTCTTCTTCGCGGTCTTCTTGGTGGTCTTCTTGGCGCTGGACTTCTTCGCGCCCCGCTTGGCGGTCTTCTTGGCCGGCCCCTTGGCCCGCCGCTCGGCCAACAGCTCGGCCGCCCGCTCGAGGGTGATCGCCTCGACGGAGTCGTCCTTGCGGAGAGTGGCGTTGTACTCACCGTCCGTGACGTACTCACCGAACCGGCCGGCCTTCACCACGACCGGGGCTCCGGAGACGGGGTCGTTGCCGAGCTCCTTGAGCGGCGCCGTCGCAGAGGCGCCCCGTCCACGCTGCTTGGGCTGGGCGTAGATGCGCAGGGCCTCGTCGAGGGTGATGTCGAAGAGCTGCTGCTCGGTCTCCAGCGAGCGCGAGTCGGTGCCGCGCTTGAGGTAGGGGCCGTAGCGGCCGTTCTGCGCGGTGATCTCGGTGCCCTCGCTGTCGACGCCGACCACCCTGGGCAGCGACAGCAGCTTGACCGCCTGCTCGAGGGTGATCGTGTCCAGCGACATGTCCTTGAACAACGAGCCGGTGCGCGGCTTGGCCTTCTTGGGCGCGTCCTCGGGCAGCAGCTCGGTGACGTAGGGACCGTAGCGGCCGTTCTTGGCCACGATCTCCAGCCCGGTCTCCGGATGGGTGCCGAGCGGGATCTCCTCACCGGCCGGGTTGGCGAGGAGCTCCTTGGCCTTCTCGAGGGTGAGCTCGTCGGGCGGCAGGTCGTCGGGAACGTTGGCCTTCTTGGCCGCCGGGGTGCCGTCGTCGCCGGGACCCTCGAGGTAGGGGCCGTACTTGCCGACGCGCAGCGCGATCCCGCTGTCGCTGCCGTCCGGCCCCGGGATCGGGAAGGTGGCCAGCTCCTTGGCGTCGATCTCGCCGAGCTCGGTGACCAGCTCCTTGAGCCCCTCCACCTGGCCGCTGCCGAAGTAGAACTCGGCCAGCTCGGTGTTGCGGTCGCGCCGCCCGCCGGCGATCTCGTCGAGGATGTCCTCCATGCCGGCGGTGAACTCGTAGGACACCAGCCGCGCGAAGTGCTCCTCGAGCAACCGGATCACCGAGAACGCCAGCCAGGCAGGGACGAGCGCGGTCCCCTTCTTGTAGACGTAGCCGCGGTTGAGGATGGTGCCGATGATCGAGGCGTACGTCGACGGCCGGCCGATCTCGCGCTCCTCGAGCTCCTTGATCAGCGTCGCCTCGGTGTAGCGGGCCGGCGGCTTGGTCGAGTGGCCCTCGGCCCGGATCGCCGCCGCGTTGACCGCGTCGCCCTCGCTCACGTTGGGCAGTCGCGTCTCCTGGTCGTCGGTGGCGCTGTCGTCGTCGCTGCCCTCGACGTAGGCCTTCAGGAACCCGTGGAAGGTGATCACCCGACCACTCGCTGAGAAGACGACGTCCTCGCCGGTGCTGGCGACACCACCCAGCCGGATCGTCACCGAGTTGCCGAGTGCGTCCTTCATCTGCGAGGCGATGGTGCGCATCCAGATCAACTCGTAGAGGCGGAACTGGTCGCCGGTCAGGCCGGTCTGGGCCGGCGTACGGAAGGAGTCACCGGCAGGACGGATCGCCTCGTGTGCCTCCTGCGCGTTCTTCACCTTCGAGGCGTAGATGCGCGGGGCGTCGGGGACGTACTCCGGTCCGTAGAGATCACGGGCCTGGCTCCGAGCCGCGGAGATGGCGGTCTCCGAGAGCGTCGTGGAGTCGGTGCGCATGTAGGTGATGAAGCCGTTCTCGTAGAGACGCTGCGCCACCGACATGGTGGAGGAGGCACTGAAGCCGAGCTTGCGGCTGGCCTCCTGCTGCATGGTCGTCGTACGGAAGGGTGCGTAGGGGCGGCGGGTGTAGGGCTTGGACTCCACCGAGCGCACGGCGAACTCGGTGTCGTGCAGGCCACTGGCCAGGGCCTCGGCCCGACTCTTGGTCAGGTGCACGACCTTGGCGTTGGGCTTGAGCTCACCGTCCTGGCCGAAGTCGGAGCCACGCGCCACGCGGGTCTCGTCGACCGAGTGGAGCCGGGCCGGGAACATCCGCTGGTCGTGCTTCTCGCCGGCGTCGAAGGTGCCCTCGAGATCCCAGTACGACGCGACGCGGAACTTCATCCGTTCGCGCTCCCGGTCGACCACGAGCCGCGTCGCGACCGACTGCACCCGCCCGGCGGAGAGACCGGACATCACCTTGCGCCACAGCACGGGACTGACCTCGTAGCCGTAGAGGCGGTCGAGGATGCGACGCGCCTCCTGGGCCTCGACGAGGTCCATGTCGATCTCACGCGGGTTCTCGACGGCCGCATTGATCGCCGCCGGGGTGATCTCGTGGAAGACCATCCGGTGCACCGGGACCTTGGGCTTCAGCTCGTCGAGCAGGTGCCACGCAATTGCTTCACCCTCGCGGTCCTCGTCGGTGGCGAGGTAGAGCTCGTCGGCGTCCTTGAGCAGGCCCTTGAGCTTGGTCATGTGCGACTTCTTGTCGCGGGCGACGACGTAGACCGGCTCGAAGTTGTTGTCGACGTCGACGCCGAGACGGGCCCACGGCTCGCCCTTGAGCTTGGCCGGGATGTCGGCGGCGCTCTGCGGCAGGTCGCGGATGTGCCCGATGGAGGACTCCACGACGTAGCCCCGGCCCAGGTAGCCCTCGATGGTGCGGGCCTTGGCCGGTGACTCGACGATGACGAGCTTGTGTGCCACTTCTCTGTTACTCATCCTTTGCTGCGTTGCACTGAATGCCCCGCGGGGCGACCCGTGGGGCCCCGTCAAGGTAGCGCGTCGCCGCAACGGTCCCTGACACCCGTCCACTGCGGGGTGCCGGGGCCCCGAAGGGGCCGGGATCCCCGGCACTGGTCTACTTCGCGACTTCGGGGGCTCAGTGCTTGCCGTTCCAGCTGTCCCACAGCGCGGCGTAGGAGCCACCGGCGGCGACCAGCTCGTCGTGCGAGCCGAGCTCGGAGATACGGCCGTCCTCGACCACTGCGACCCGGTCGGCGTCGTGGGCCGAGAACAAGCGGTGGGCGATCGCGATGACCGTCCGCCCGTGCAGCACCGCCGCCAGCGATCGCTCGAGGTGACGGGCCGAGCGCGGGTCGATCAGCGAGGTCGCCTCGTCGAGGACCAGGGTGTGCGGGTCGGCCAGCACCAGCCGGGCGAGCGCGACCTGCTGTGCCTGCGCAGCCGTCAACGCCCGGCCGCCCGAGCCGACCACCGTGTCCAGCTCGTCCGGCAGGTCGAGGACCCAGCCGAGCGCGTCCACGGCGTCGAGAGCCTCACGGATGTCGTCGTCGGTGGCACCCGGTGGCGCCGCCAGGGCGAGGTTCTCGCGCAGGGTGCCGACGAAGACGTGGTGCTCCTGGGTGACGAGGGCGACGTGCCTGCGCAGCACCGGGAGTGCCATCTCGACCAGGCCGACGCCACCGAGCTCGACACTGCCCGCCCGGGGCGGGTGGATGCCCGCCAGCAGTCGACCCAGCGTCGACTTGCCGGCACCGGAGGGACCGACCATCGCGATCCGCTCCCCGGGGGCGACGTCGAGGTCCACGCCGTGCAGCACGTCGCGGCCGTCGACGTAGGAGAACCGCACGTCCTGCGCGACCAGCTCCTCACCCTCCGGCTGGTGTCCGGTCACCTCCCGGTCGTCGGGGACCTCGGCCACCCCGAGCAGCCGGGCCAGCGACGCGGCACCGAGCTGGAGCTCGTCGAGGATGGACACGATCCGGTCGACCGGGTCGATCAGCATCTGCACGTAGAGGGTGGCCGCAGTGACGTCGCCCAGCGAGACGGTGCCCTGCATGTAGAGGTAGCCACCAAGGAGGAGTGTGCAGACCGTGGGGATCAGGTAGGACAGCTCCATGCTCGGGAAGAAGACCGTGCGCAGGTAGAGGGTGTACTTCTCAGCGGCGTACGACTCGCTGATGTCGTCGTCGATGGTCGCGATGCGCTCCTCGGCGAGTCCGAGCGCCTCGACGGTGCGCGCCCCCTCGACGGTCTCGGTCAGGGTGGCGTTGATGCGTGAGTACGACGCTCCCTCGCGCAGGTAGCCGTCCTTGGCCCGGGCGAGGTACCAGCGCAGGCCGATGACGAGCGGAGGCAGGCCGAGCAGGCACGGGATCGCCACCCACAGGCCGACGCTCAGCGCGGCCACGAAGGTGACCACGGCGGTCACCACGGCGATGGTCCACTCGGGCAACGCCCAGCGCACCGACCAGCCCAGCTGGTCGATGTCGCGACCGGTGCGGGTGAGCAGGTCGCCGGAGCCGGCCGACTCGACGACGCCGACGGGCAGGGCCAGCGTGTTCGCGACGAAGTCCTCGCGCAGCTCGGCCAGCACCTGCTCGCCGAGCGCCTGGCTGACGTAGCGCGCGTAGCGGGTCAGCACCGTCTGGGCGACCAGGAACGCCGCCAGCACGGCGATGACCCGGTCGACGTGGTGGACGGTGGTGCCCTCCTGCACGGACTCGACGAGGTCGCCGATCAGTCGCGGCGCCGCCAACCCGGCCAGCGCCGCCAGGACGTGCAGCACCAACGCAGTCCAGAGCATCCGGGGGTACTGGCGCGCGATGGTGCGTGCGTAGCGGCGTACGGACCGGCCGTTCGCGACCGGCAGCGACGTGGTGTCCGGCGCCTTCACGACGTCATCGCCTCGGACTCGCGGGTCACGACCATCCGGTAGTCGGGGACCTCGTCGAGCAGGTCCTCGTGGCGACCGGTGGCAACGATGCGTCCCTGCTGGAGGAAGGCCACCTCGTCGACCGCCCCGAGCACCAGCGGGCTGCTCGAGGTCACGACCGTGATCCGGCCGGCACGGTGGGCGCGGAGCCGGGCGGCGATCCGGGCCTCGGTGTGGGCGTCGACCGCGGAGGTCGGCTCGACGAGGACGAGCACCTCGGGGGCGAGGGTCAGTGCACGCACGAGCACCAGCCGTTGCCGTTGCCCTCCGGAGAACGTGCGGCCCTTCTCCGCCACCCAGGAGTCGAAGCCGTCCGGGAGGCCGTCGAGGACGTCGGCGGCGGATGCCGTCTCCATTGCCCGCGCGACGTCACCGTGCCCACTGACGTCGAGGCGGTCGCCGAGGCGGCCGGAGAACAGGGCCGCCGCGGTGTCCGAGACGACGACCCGTCGGCGTACCTCCTCACGGGTGAGGCACGCGAGGGGTACGTCGCCCAGCAGCACGTCGGCGTCGCTCTCGGCGCCGGTCAGTCCCAGCCGCTCGGCCAGGGCGGCCGACTCGTCGGGACGCTCGCTGACGATGGCGACGAGCGAGCCGGGAGCGACCCTGAGACCGGTGCGCAGGTCGCGCAGCGGCGAGCCCACCGGCGGAGAAGCGGAGGGGTGCTCGGGGTCCGGGTGGTCGCTGGTCAGCGCGAGCACGCGGCAGACGCGCTGGGCGGCGACGCGGGCGCGGATCAGCCGGTTGAAGTACTCCGTGGCCGTGCGCAGCGGGATCATCAGGAACGCCGAGTAACCGTAGAACGCGACCAGCTCACCGGCCGAGATCCTGCCCTCGACCGCGTAGCGGGCGCCGATCCACACCACCAGCACGACGAAGACACCGGGCAGGAACACCTGGAGCGCATCGAGCACGGACTGCAACCTGGCCACCTCGACGCCGGCGCGGCGCGTGGTCTGGGACTCACGCTCGTAGCGGCCGTGGAAGACCTGCTCGCCGCCGATGCCGCGCAGCACCCGGAGGCCGGAGACGATGTCGCTGGCCGTGTTGGACAGTGAGCCCATCAGCTCGCGCTGGTGGGTGCTTCGCACCTGGAGCGGCTTGAGCAACGGGCCGACCAGCAGCATCAGCAGGGGTACGCCGATCAGCACGACCAGCCCGAGCGTGACCGAGGTCTGCAGCAGGATGACGGCCACGATCACGAACGAGACGATGGCGCCGGCGAACCGGGCACTGACGTCCATCAGGTTCCCGAGGTGCTCGAGGTCCGAGGTACCGATCGCGACCACCTCGCCCGTCGACACCCTGCGCGGCAGGGTGCCACCCAGGGTCACCGCCTGGCGGCCGACCAGCTGGACGGTGCGGTAGGCAGCGGTCAGCCAGTTGGTGACCGCGAAGCGGTGGCGCATGATGCCGGCGGCTGCTTGCACCAATCCGATCGCGAACATCAGGCCGGCGTACGTCAGCAGCTCCTGGGAGTCCTTCGCCGCCACGCCCTTGTCGATCGCGCGCCCGATCACCGCCGGCAGCACAGCCTGCGCGCTCATCCAGACGATGCCGAACAGCATCCCCAGCACCAAGGTGTGCCACTGGCCCTTGGCCAGCCACCACAGCAGTCGCCCCGCCGACCGGTGGTCGGCGGTGCCGGGATGGTGGAGGGGGAGGTCGCGCACCGCCTCACGCTACGGAGCGGAGCGCTGTCGGCGCGACCGATTTTTCCGGTCCGCCGGACTGCTCTCGGGGGGTGTCGGGCCAGGGACAGCCCGACGACGTGATGCGGTCCGGCCGCAACGGGACTAGCGTGGGGTGTCCTGTTCGACCGGTCGCGGAAGACCTGCAGGCGCGGGGTCTGCAGGTCTTCGACGACCGGCTCAGGACGTCAGGCGCCCCCAACGGGCCGCCAGTCGTTGGCGCAGGGTGCGCAGCATCAGCCTCGGCATCGCGGTCGGGCCGGTCCCGTTGAAGATCAGGAAGTCCGGGAAGACGTGCACGCCTGGTCGCGCGGTGGCTGCCCGGGCGGCGTCGCGGACCGCGAGCAGTCGGTCGGGCGCCAGCTGCAGCGGCGGCTCGTCGGGCTGGTACGTCGTGCCGATCGGATAGTCCCGACCGGGCGTCCGGGTCATCTCGATGTGGCAGCCCATCACGTGGCGCACCGGACGGGCGGCCGCGAGCTCGACGAGTCGCTCGGCGCTGGCGAGGAAGTCGGTCATGTCGTCGGCGTACAGCCGGCCGGGGTAGACGCTGTCGCCGGTCAGCAGAAACCCGGTCCACGGGTCGAAGACCGCGATCGAGGCGGGGTGGTGACCGGGGATGCCGGTGACCTCCAGCACGCGCCCGCCGAGGTCGAGCTGCACCACCTCCTCCGGCCAGGACGCGAACCCGAAGAACTGCTGGACGGCCATCGGGTCGTGCCCGACCACGGTGGTGTCGGCCCGGCTGGCGAACTGTTCGTCGGCGGCGACGTGGTCCCCGTGGGCGTGGGAGTGGGCGACGACCAGGTGGTGGTCCGGTCGTCCGTTCCGCGCCTGCCACGACGCGAGCAGCCGGTCGACGGTCTCGCGCAACGGGAACACCGCCGGGTCGGGCGTGGCACCGGTGTCGAACAGCACCGCGCGGTCGTTGCCCATCAGCAGGTACAGGAAAGGCGCCTCGTAGTGGGTGCTCTTGCTCTGCCTCAGGATGATCGTGTGCTCGTCGTACTCGTGGACCTGGATGGGTGGCCCCGGATCCGCCCCGCCACGCGGAACGCCGTGGCTCCACTCGACGTCGAGGTCACCTGCGACCGGTGCTCCGTGTGCGAAGTCCACCAGCGGCTCAGGATAGGTCGAGGAAACCCTCGGTGATGAGGTCGCGCACCACGGGGAGGTACGACGCACGCAGGTCGGCCGGGTCCTGGTCGAGCAGCTGGCCCAGGGCAGCGAGGATCTGGTCGGTCGTGAGCTCGCCGTCGCAGGCACCGACGAGGGCCGCCTCGGCGGTGTCGACCTGCCGGGCCCGGCGTACGAGTCGCTGCTGGCGGAGCACGATCTCCGAGGGGTCCTCGGCCCCCGGGGCGCCGTACGTCTCCTGCCGGAGGTCCGGACGGGCGACCAGCCGGGCAGCCCCGAGCCGGTCGTCGTCCCACCCGCGGAGCGACTCGATGCGGGTGAAGAGATCGGTGACCTCCGGACCGATGGGCTGCTCGACGTCGTACGGCCAGTCCTCGAAGCGCAGCGTCGGGTCGCCGGTGAGCACGCGACGGAGGTTGATCCAGCCGAAGCCGACCGCCTCCGCGCCCTGCTCGTCGAACCAGGAGAGCCAGGTGTCGTAGCGCTGGTGGTACTCCGGCCCGCCGTGCAGACCGGCGTCCTTGAGCCACAGCTCGACGTACGTCGGCAGGTCGACGACCTCGCGCTGCACGACCCACGCGTCGCAGCCGTCGATCCAGCCGGCCAGTCGTTCGTCCCACGGCTGGTCGCGGGTGATCATCCAGTTGGCCAGCACCTGCGCCGTACCGCCCACGGTCAGCAGGTCGGGGACGCCCCGGACGATGTGCTCGACCACGCGGTCGCCGGGCAGTCCCGAGTCGCGGTAGACCAGCTGCTCCCCCGTCGCCGGGGAGATCACGAACGGCGGGTTGGTCGCGACCAGGTCGAACTGGTTGTCCGCGACCGGGTCGAAGAAGCTGCCCTCGCGGACCTCGATCCGGTCGGCCACCTCGTTGAGCGCGGCGTTGAACCGGGTCAGCCGCAGCGCCCGCTTGTTCACGTCGGTAGCCAGGACCCGGTCGGAGTGGGAGGCGAGGTGCAGCGCCTGTACGCCGCAGCCGGTGCCGAGGTCGAGGGAGCGGGCGACCGGCTCGCGGACGGTCAGCTGGGCCAGCGAGGTCGCGGCCGAGCTGATGCCCAGCACGTGGTCGGCGGAGACGCGGTTGGGCTGCCCGTCGAGACCGGGGGTGAGGTCGCTGGCCACCCAGAGGTCGAGGTCGTCCGCGGCATAGGGGCGTACGTCGACCCGCGCGCGGACCTCGCCGACCGATCGCTCGAGCAGTCCGGCGGTGCACAGCGGGTCGAGCAGCCCGGGCAGTGCCTGTTCGACCCGGCTGACCGGCACGGTCGCCTGGAGCAGCCAGAGCCGGGTCAGCGTCTCGACAGGTGTTCCGCCGGTCGTGGCCCGGAGGCCGGGGAGGGTCTCGTTGCGCGAGAGCGCGGTGTGGGCCGTCGTACCCAACGCCGCGGCGACGCCGTCGTAGGTGAACCCCGCCCCGACCAGCGCCGCCCTCAACCTGGCCGCCAACCCACTCTCGTCCACCACACCGCGCACGCTAGCGGCCCCCGTCAATTCGCCGACCGGGCACTTGTGGTTGGGCAGAAAGCACTGACCGGGCAGTTTCGGTTGGACGAACCAACCAGAACTGCCCGGTCAGGGTGCTCGGGGCAACCAGAATTGCCCGCTCGGCGGAACTAGACGGCGGCCTGCGTGGGGGCGGGCGCGTCGTCGGTCATCACGTTGGCGCGGCGCTTGGAGACGATGACCGCCACCGCGATGATCGCGGCCGCCACGAGGGCGATCAGGATCCGCAGCGCGTCGTTCTCGTCCTTGCCGACGCTCATCGAGACGACTGCGCTGGCGATCAGCAGGGAGACCAGGTTCATCACCTTGATCAGCGGGTTGATCGCCGGGCCGGCGGTGTCCTTGAAAGGGTCACCGACGGTGTCACCGATGATGGTGGCCTCGTGCGCCGGCGAGCCCTTGCCGCCGTGGTGGCCGTCCTCGACCAGCTTCTTGGCGTTGTCCCAGGCCCCACCCGAGTTGGCCAGGAAGATGGCCATCAGGGTGCCCGTACCGATCGCACCGGCGAGGAAGCCGGCCAGGGTCGCGACGCCGAGGCCGAAGCCCACGGCGATCGGTGCCAGCACCGCCAGCACACCCGGGGTGACCAGCTCGCGCAGCGAGTCCTTGGTGACGATGTCGACGACCTTGCCGTACTCCGGACGGCCGGTGCCCTCCATGATCCCGGGGATGTCCCGGAACTGGCGGCGCACCTCGAAGACCACTGCCCCGGCCGCGCGGCCGACGGCGTTGATCGCGAGGCCGGAGAACAGGAAGACCACGGCCGCACCGAGGAGCACGCCCACCAGGACGGCGGGGTTGAACACGAAGAAGTCGGCGAGTGAGAAGTCAGTCGCCCTCGACTTCACGATCTCGTCGAGCACCGACGTCGCGTAGGACCCGAACAGCGCGGTCGCCGCGAGCACCGCCGTGGCGATGGCGATGCCCTTCGTGATGGCCTTGGTGGTGTTGCCGACCGCGTCGAGCTCGGTGAGGATCTGGGCCCCCTCCGGGCTGACGTCGCCGGACATCTCTGCGATGCCCTGAGCGTTGTCGGAGACCGGACCGAAGGTGTCCATGGCCACGATCACGCCGACGGTGGTGAGCAGGCCACAGCCGGCCAGCGCCACCGCGAACAGCGAGATCGTCAGCGAGCCCGTGCCCAGCAGGAAGGCACCGAAGACGGCGGCTCCGATCACGAGGGTCGTGTAGACCGCGGACTCGAAGCCGACCGAGAGGCCGGAGAGGATCACGGTGGCCGCGCCGGTGAGCGAGGTCTTGCCGACGTCCTTGACGGGCGTGTACTCGGTGCCGGTGAAGTAGCCGGTCAGGGCCAGGATGCCGGCCGCCATCACGATGCCGATGACCACCGCGGCCGACGCGATGATGCGCGGGTCGCCGTCGGGTGCACTGGTCGAGATCAGGTCGAGGGCGTTCTTGGTGACGCCGTCGAAGTCGGCGAAGCTGCTGGGCAGGTAGATGAACGCCAGCACGATCGAGGCGACGGCGCCGACGGCAGCCGAGATGTAGAAGGCGCGGTTGATCGTCTTCAGACCGTTCTCACCGGGCCGGGGCACCGTGAGGTAGACACCGAGCACGGCGGTCAGGGCACCGATGGCCGGGATCAGGAGCGGGAAGACCAGGCCCTTGTCGCCGAAGGCCTGCGAGCCGAGGATCAGCGCGGCGACCAGCGTCACGGCGTACGACTCGAACAGGTCGGCCGCCATGCCGGCGCAGTCCCCCACGTTGTCGCCCACGTTGTCGGCGATGGTCGCGGCGTTGCGCGGGTCGTCCTCAGGGATGTTCTGCTCGACCTTGCCGACGAGGTCGGCGCCGACGTCGGCGGCCTTGGTGAAGATGCCGCCGCCGACCCGCATGAACATGGCGAGCAGCGCGGCACCGAAGCCGAAGCCCTCGAGCACGTGCGGCGCCTTGTCCTTGAACGCCAGCACGACGACGCTGGCGCCCAGCAGGCCGAGGCCGACGGTGAGCATGCCCACCATGGCGCCGGTGCGGAAGCCGATCTTCATGGCCGGGTCACGACCCACCGAGTTGGCGGCCGCCGCCACGCGCAGGTTGGACTGCACCGCGAGGGACATGCCGAGGTAGCCGACGGCGCCGGAGAAGCCGGCACCGAACAGGAACGCGATCGAGCGTCCGATGCGCACCCCGATGTCGTCTGCGGGAAGCGCGAGCAGGGCCACGAAGGCCACCGCGGCGAAGATGCCGAGCGTCCGGAACTGACGCGTCAGGTAGGCGTTGGCGCCCTCCTGCACGGCATGCGCGATGTTCTTCATGTTGTCCGTGCCCTCGTCGGCGGTGAGGACCTCGGTACGGAACATCCAGGCCATCGCGAGCGCGGCGAGCGCGATCACGGCGACGACGATGACGAGTACGAGGTTGGCGCCTTCGAGTTGCACGACTGCGGGGTGGAGCCCGGTCATGATTCTCCTCGGGGATCTGTCTGGGGATGACAGCCGCGGAGTCTACGTGTCACAGGACACAGCGCAGTGACCGGGTTCACACACCGGGCGGTGCGTGTCGCGGAAGGGGCCGAAGCCGGGTCGAATCAGGCGCCGAGCGCCGCTGACTCCGACTCGTGGATGGTGAACACCTTGGCGAGGCCGGTGATGCGGAAGATCTTCAGCAGGCGGTCCTGGGAGCAGATCAGCTCCATGGAGCCCTCGTGGGCGCGCACCTTCTTCAGGCCGCCGACGAGTACGCCGAGCCCGGTGGAGTCGAGGAAGTCGACGTTCTCCATGTCGATCACCAGCTGGTGGTGACCGTCACCGACGAGCTCGGTGATCTTGTCGCGGAGCTTCGGCGCCGTGTAGACGTCGATCTCCCCGCCGACGGAGACAATCGTGCGACTGTCCACCTCGCGGGTCTGCAACGAAAGATCCACGGTCTCTCCTCCGAGCCAGGGGCCTACCCCGGTCCCCCACTCCTACGCTTCCATTTTTATCTGAAATGTATTGAACCACGCCACGGCCGCCGCCGTGGGCAGACCGTCAGGGTCCGCTGAGAGACTGAACGGGTGCAGGTGGTGGATCTCGAAACGCTGGTGGGGCGGCTGGCAGGCGGCCCCGGGCGCAGCGACAGCCTCACCCACCTCGAGGTCGTCGAGGCGCGTCCTGCGCGTGTCGCCGCGTGGCCGACGTGGCTGCACGAACCCGTCCGCGAGGCGTTCGAGCGGCTCGGCGTACCTGCTCCGTGGACGCACCAGGTGGCGGCCGCCGACCTCGCCCACCAAGGGCGGCACACGGTCATCTCGACGGGGACGGCGTCGGGCAAGTCGCTGGCCTATCTACTGCCGGGGCTGCACGCGATCGAGTCCTCGCGGGGGCCGAAGGGCCAGCGCGGCACCGGTGTCCTCTACCTCGCGCCGACCAAGGCGCTCGCCCAGGACCAGCTGGCCACCCTGCGCCGCCTCGGCCAGGCGGGCCTCCCCGACCTGCGCTGCTCCACCCACGACGGCGACTCCACGCCGGAGATGCGGGAGTGGACACGCGACCACGGCGAGTACGTCCTGACCAACCCCGACATGCTGCATCGCTCGCTGCTGCCGGGTCACGCGCGCTGGTCACGGTTCTTCGGTTCGCTGCGCTACGTCGTGATCGACGAGTGCCACCACTACCGCGGCGTCTTCGGTGCCCACGTCGCCCAGATCCTGCGGCGGCTGCGGCGGGTGGCTGCGCTGTACGGCGCCCACCCCACCTTCGTGCTGGCCTCGGCCACGGTCGCGGAGCCGGAGGTGTCGGCCGGGCGGCTCACCGGCCTCGACGTCGTGGCCGTCACCGACGACGGCTCGCCGCGCGGGCGCACGGCACTGGCCCTGTGGGAACCGCCCTTCGTGCCCGGCGTGGGCGAGAACGGTGCGCCCGTACGCCGCTCCGCCACCAGCGAGGTCGCCGACCTGTTGACCGACCTCGTCGTCGATCGAGTGCGCACCCTCGCGTTCATCCGGTCCAGGCGTGGGGCCGAGACGGTGGCCCTCACGGCACGGCGGCTGCTCGGCGAGGTCGACCCGAGCCTGGTCGACCAGGTCGCGGCCTACCGCGGTGGCTACCTCCCCGAGGAGCGCCGCGAGCTCGAGGCGGCCCTGCGTGACGGCCGGCTGATCGGCCTGGCCGCGACCAACGCCCTCGAGCTCGGCATCGACGTCAGCGGCCTCGACGCCGTGCTGCTCGCCGGCTTCCCGGGCACCCGCGCCGCGCTGTGGCAGCAGGTCGGTCGCGCCGGGCGGGGCGCCCGTGACGCGTTGGGGGTGATGGTCGCGCGCGACGACCCGCTGGACACCTACCTGGTCAACCACCCGGAGGCCCTCCTCGGCCAACCGGTGGAGGCCAACGTCTTCGACCCGGACAACCCCTACGTCCTCGGACCGCACCTGTGCGCCGCCGCGGCCGAGTCGCCGCTCACGCTCGAGGACCTGCCCCTGTTCGGGCCCGCAGCCCAGGCTGCACTCGACGCACTCACCGAGGGCGGGCTGCTGCGGCGCCGCCCGCGCGGCTGGTTCTGGACCGACCGACGCCGCGCGAGCGACCTCGCCGACATCCGCTCGAGCGGCGGCTCGCCCGTCCGGTTGGTCGAGGACGTCACCGGTCGCGTCCTGGGCACCGTCGATGCCTCTGCCGCCCACGGCACGGCCCACACCGGCGCGGTCTACCTGCACCAGGGAGAGACCTGGCTGGTGGCCGAGCTCGACCTCGACGAGTCGGTGGCGGTCGTGGTCCCGGCGCAGCCCGACTACTCGACCTCGGCCCGCGAGATCACCGACATCGAGATCCTTGCCGAGCGGGCGGTGGTGCCCTGGGGCGAGGCGCGGCTCAGCCTGGGCGACGTGCGGGTCTCCCATCAGGTGGTCTCGTTCCTGAAACGGAAGGTTCCCTCGGGTGAGGTGATCGGCGAGGAGCCGCTCGACCTGCCCGAGCGGGTGCTGCAGACCACCGCCGTGTGGTGGACGCTGCCGGACCACGTGCTCACCGAGTCCGGGATCGCCGAGGCCGACCTGCCCGGAGCCGCGCACGCCGCCGAGCACGCATCCATCGGACTGCTACCGCTCTTCGCGACGTGCGACCGGTGGGACATCGGCGGGGTCTCCACAGCACTGCACCCCGACACGGGGCGCCTGACCGTGTTCGTCCACGACGGTCACCCCGGCGGCGCCGGGTTCGCCGAGCGCGGCTTCCACGCGGCGCGACCCTGGCTGCGCGCCACCCGCGAGGCCATCGCGTCCTGCGCCTGCACCGATGGCTGCCCGTCGTGCGTGCAGTCGCCGAAGTGCGGCAACCAGAACAACCCCCTGGACAAATCCGGGGCGATCGCCCTGCTCGACCTCCTGCTCGAGGGCGCTCCTGACGACTAACCCGGGCTCGCTCCTCTAGGGTCGAACCGACTCATCGGAAAGGTCGTGCCTCGTGTTCGTCGCCGCCCTGATCATCTTGATCATCGCCGTCCTGCTGGTGCTCGCCGCCGTGTTCGGAGGCGGCGACGCGACCACCATCGACATGGGCTCCTTCAACGTCAACGGCTCGGCCTCGCTGGTGTTCTTCGCCGGCATGGGCACGCTGCTGCTGATCGTGCTGAGCCTGCTGCTGTTCCGCAGTGCCGCCAAGCGCGCCGCCGCGCGTCGCGCCGATCGCAAGAAGGTCGGCGAGCTGAGCAACCAGCTCGACGAGTACAAGCGCGAGGAGCGTGACTCGGGCGACCACACCGAGGACTGAACGCGCGCGATCACGGCCCGGCGTCGACGGCCGGGCCAGCACGCCCCCGAGCCTCGAGGTCGAGCACCCCGCCCGGCAGCGACGGCGTGTGGGCGGTGACCACGACCGAGACGTTCCAGCCCTCGATCTGGCAGCCGCTCAAGCGAGCCCGGTTGCGCCCGGCGACGTCGGCCGCCTGCGCGCACGCGTCGCCGCCATCCTGCAGCGCCGCCGCGCCTGCCAGGGCGGCCAGGTCGGCGGCCGCCTGGGCCGTGCGATGGGTGGCGACCACCCCCACCACGCCCGCGGCCGCCACGGTCACGGTCACCAGCAGCCCCATCATCGCCACCGCCAGGACCGTCCCGGCACCTCGCTCGTCGGTGCCGGGACGCCTCACCACGTGGGCTCCTCTGCGGCGACTGCCTCGGCGGTCACGTGGAAGGCCGCCAGTCGCCCGAACAACCCGGCCGGTCCGCGCACCGGGCTGCTGACCCGGGCCACCACCGTCCCGTTGACGCGGCTGACGCTGATGCGCGACCCGTCGGGGGCGACCCGGCGACCGAGCGAGGTCGCCTCACCGCTCGAGTCCGAGCGGGCTGCAGCTCGAGCGGTCTCCCGGGCCGCGTCGATGGCGCGGACATCGGTGATGCCGAGGCTCACCAGCCACGCCATGGAGAGCGCGAAGATGGCGATCAGCGGCAACGCCATCGCCGTCTCCGCGGTGACCGCGCCGGACTCGTCGCGTCGCATGTGGGTCTCCAGTCTCCGATGAGCTGTCGAGGGGGTGCGGCCGGCGGAGCGGACAGCCCCAGCGCGCCCCGCCGGCCGGCCTGGGGGCTCAGAAGGGGAGCAGGCCCTTGATGGCGTTGAAGATCAGCTTCAAGAAGCCCTGCCCCGCCGAGCTGGTGAGGAACTTGAACAGGACCGCGGCGAACCCGACACCGCAGCCGGTGACGGTGGCGTATTCGGCGGTCGTGGCGCCGACCTCGTCCCGGAGCAGGCGGAGCCGGGGGCTCCTGGCGCGGTCCTGGGACTCCTCGACGAGGGCGAGTGCGGTGTTGCTCATGACGGTCTCCTGACTGGCGACCCGGGCCGTGGGGGTCCGGGGTGGATGTGTTGACGTGGTCGAGGTTTCTCGACCCGGCCTCCGAGCGCGATCACGTCTTTCTGCCCGGTGGAGAACCTGGGTGCGGCCATGGTCTGTGGACGTGTGCTGGTCACCAGAAGAGCCGCATCGAGCTGAAGACGCCGACCACCATCGGCACCACGCCGAGCACCACGAAGGCCGGCAGCAGGCACAGTCCGAGCGGTGCTGCCGCCTTGACCTCGATGCTGCGAGCACGGGTCTCGACGTCCGCGCGGGCCTGCGCCCTCAGCTCCTCGGCGAGCTGGTGCACCGCCCGTCCGACGGGTGCACCGGTCTCGTGGGCACGACCGATCGCACGTCCCAGTGGTCCGAGCTGGGGATGGGCTGCGACGGCGCGCCAGACCTGGGCCGGGTCGACTCCGACCTCGAGCCGGTGGTGGATGGCGAGCATTTCCTCGCCGACGGGCCCCTCCAGCGCGCGACTCACCACGACCAGCGAGGACTCCGGCGCCGCCCCTGCGTCGAGGCACGCGGCGAGCAGGTCGACTCCGGTGGGCAGGTCGTCCAGCAGCTGCTCCCGACGTCGTACGGCGGCCGGATCCTCCGCGCGACCCAGGACGACCCACACCGCCACGGCCGAGCCGGACCCGGCCACCCAGCCGACTGGTCCGCCGAACATCGCCCACCCGCCCGCGAAGGCGGTCGTCGCCAGCACGGGTCGCAGCCGGCGCAGCACCGCCCGCTCACCCGACCCCGAGGCTGACCGAGGAGCGACGGTCCCGGGTGGCTCAGGCAGCAGCACAGGTCGCGGTCTGAGGAACAAGGCGACGGACAGCGCAGCGAGCGACCCGACCAGCCAGGAGACTCCACCGCTCATCGGCCGAGCACCCGGTCGGCGATGCGCTCGAGCCACAGCAACCCGGCGAAGGACAAGCCCAGCCCGATGGCCAGGCACACCAGACCCGCCGTCGTCCCGGTGAGGAACCCGACCGGGTCACCCCCGATGCCGGTGCCGAGCAGCAGGACGCCGACCGGCAGCGCCGCCAGCATCCGGGCGGTGGCGTGGGCCGAGGCCAGCTCGGTAGCGACCAGCCTGGCGGTGCGACGGTCGGCACGGATGGCGTCCGCCGCCTGTCCGATCGCCGCCGCGAGCCCCGAGCCGGTGTCGTGGGCCACCTGCCAGGTCGCCGCGAGCGTGCGCAGCTGGCGGGCACCGGGACGGTGGGCGAGCTCGCGCAGCTGGCTGGGCACGTCGGCGCCCATCTGCCCGGCAACCGCGACCGGCGCGAAGTCGGGCCACTCCTCGGCAGCACGACGGAGGCTGACCAGGGGCGGCTGACCGGCAGCCAGGTCGGAGGCCATCGCGTCGCACACCGCCAGGACCCGCTCGGCCGTTCGGTCTGCTGCTCGCGCCACCTGTCGCCTCCGGACCAGCCGAGCGATGCCCAGGACCACGAGTCCGAGCAGTGTGACCAGCGCGAACTGGTGCGCGTCCAGCCAGGACCACAGCGCCAGCGCACCCGAGACCAGCGTGACCACGACCCGCACTCGCGGCACGGCCCGGTCGGCCGAGGGCGCGCCGGGCAGCTGCGTGGGGGCCGGGATCGCAAGCGTGGTCGCGACCGCCACGAGTGCCACCGCCAGCAGGGTCACGGCTCGATCAGGGCCGAAAGGACGTCGATCGCCGGACCGGGACGCAGCTGGCCGTCGGGAGCGAACGCGACGCCCGTGGCCACCTCGACGTGACCGTCGGGTGCTCGGGTGACCACGCCGATCTCCCTCACCCGACGCATCCGGTCGACGTCTCGGCCGAGGTGGATGACGATGTCGACGGCCGAGCTGAGCTGGCTGTGCGCGGCCTCGCGGCTGAGCCCGGCAGCCATGGCCAGCCCCTCGATGCGGCTCGGCACGTCGGCGGCCGAGTTGGCGTGCACGGTCGCGCACCCTCCCTCGTGGCCGGTGTTCATCGCGGCCAGCATGTCGACGACCTCGGCCCCACGAACCTCGCCGACCACGAGCCGGTCGGGGCGCATCCGCAGCGCCTGACGGACCAGCGTGCGGAGGGTGACCTCACCGGCCCCCTCGATGTTGGCCGGCCGCGCCTCCAGGGCCACGACGTGGGCGTGCTCCGGCCGGAGCTCGGAGGCGTCCTCCACCAGCACCAGCCGTTCCCCGGCGTCGGCCATGGAGAGCAGAGCGTTCAGCAAGGTCGTCTTGCCGGAGCCGGTGCCGCCGCTGATCAGGACCGCCAACCGTCTTCGGACGACGGACTCCATCAGGCCGACACCGGCCTCCGGCACGGCACCCGCGGCGACCAGCTCGGCCATCGTGAAGACCCGCTGCCTCGGCACCCGGAGGGAGAGCACGGTGCCCGGACGGGACAGCGGAGCGAGCACGGCATGGAAACGGGTCCCGTCGGGCAGCCGCAGGTCGACGTACGGCGAGGCGTCGTCGAGACGGCGGCCACCGGCCGCCGCCAGTCGCTGGGCCAGGCGGCGCACCGACGAGTCATCGGGGAACGTGATGCCGGTGCGCTCGAGCCCGGCACCGCGGTCGATCCAGACCTGGTCGGCGCCGTTGACGAGCACGTCGGTGACCCCCTCGAGACGGAGCACCGGCTCGAGGGGTCCGGCTCCGACGACATCGCGATGCAGCGCGTCGTGCACCGCGAGGACCGTGGCGTCCCCGACCGGGCGTCCCTGGTCGCGCAGCGCCCGGGCCACCAGCTGGGGCGTCAGCGGCGCGGCGTCACGCGCCAACCGTTCGCGTACGCCGTCCAGCAGCTCGACCGGGATGTCGCTCATGCCGCAGCCACTGACCGATCCGGCAGCAGCGCGATGGCGCACGAACGGGCCGCCCGCGCGAGGGTGCCACGACGGGAACGGGCCGGTCCCGCGCCGAGGTTGATCGCCTCGTCGAGCCCTCGCTGGTCGCCCATCGAGGCCAGCAACGGCATCCGTAGCAACCGGCTCACCGACTCGGGGGTGGCGCCGGCCCTGCTCCCCCGCGTGACGAGGTGTCGTTCCGGGCTGAACTCCGGCAGGCGACTCGCCACCCGGGCCGCGGACGTCACGCCCGGCACGGTCAACGTCGAGACCAGCACGACGTGGTCGCAGCGGGTGATCGTCTCCTCCACGACGGCGTCGTGGTGCCGGGGCAGGTCGACCACCACGACGTCGAAGCCGCGCCGCCCGGCCGAGAGCACCTCGCGCATCGCGAACGCCTGCAAAGAGGCGGGACGATCGGGCGGCCAGGTCAGCACCGACAGCATCCCGGTATGCGGCAGCGCCTCGCGCAACGACCGCGAGCTCAGCCGGCCGGTGGTCTGCAGCATCGAGTCCCAGCGGATGCCGTCGGACGACTCGAGCCCGAGCACCCGGTCGATCCCGGCCCCGATGGGATCGGCGTCGACGAGCAGCGTCGGGCCGACGTCGGCCGCCACCTGCGCCAGTGCAGCTGCGAACACCGTGGCACCGGCTCCGCCTGCACCTCCGAGCACCCCGATCGTCACCCCCGGCACGGCCGAGCCGTCGCCGACGTCGGTGAGCAGCTCGACGAGCCAGGTCTCCGACTCCGGCAGGCCGGCCACGGTCTCGGCACCGACCCCGAGGGCGTCGCGGAACAGTGCGTTGTCGAGCGGCGAGCGGCCGAGCACGAAGACGCGAGCACGTCGTGGTGGGCTCGAGGCCGCGAGAACACCGGCGCAGTCGGAACCGACCAGGACGACCGGCGCTGCACTCCACCGGCGCAGCGCCTGGGCCGGGTCGCGCACCACCTCGGGCAGCACGCCGGCGGCAGCACTGAGGCGTTGCACGTCGGAGACGAGCAGTGGATCGGACGAGATCAGGAGAGGGGCGGAGGCATCTCTGGGGGCATCCATGAGTCGATGCTGCGCCGCACCGGCAGCGCCGACGAGCGCGAGATCCGGAGCAGTGGACAACCCGGCACCGACACGGCCTGTGGACGCGAAACGGTCCATCTCATGGGGCAATCCGGCGCGCTGCCTACACTTCAGGACATGAGCCCGGTGCCCCGACCGACGGCAGCCTTCTTCGACCTCGACAAGACCATCATCGCGAAGTCGAGCACGCTTGCCTTCAGCCGCGAGTTCCAGGCCGGCGGACTGATCTCGCGCGGAGCGGTCCTGCGTTCGGCGTACGCACAGTTCGTCTACCTCGTCGGCGGCGCCGACCACGACCAGATGGAGAAGATGCGGCAGTTCATGTCGCAGCTGTGCTCGGGCTGGGACGTCGAGACGGTCAAGGAGATCGTCGGGGACACCCTGCACAACATCGTCGACCCCCTGGTGTACGACGAGGCGGTCAGCCTGATCGAGGAGCACCACCTGGCCGGTCGCGACGTCATCATCGTCTCGACGAGCGGTTCCGAGGTCGTCGAGCCCATCGGCGAGATGCTCGGCGCCGACAAGGTGGTCGCTACCCGGATGGAGGTGCGCGACGGCAAGTACACCGGCGGGATCAGCTTCTATGCCTACGCCGAGAACAAGGCGACCGCCATCCGCGACCTCGCCCTGCGCCGCGGCTACGACCTCAAGCGCAGCTACGCCTACTCCGACTCGATCACCGACGTGCACATGCTCGAGGCCGTCGGCCACCCCCACGCGGTCAACCCCGACAAGGACCTGCGCCGCGTCGCCCGCGACCGCGGCTGGCCGATCCTAGTCTTCAACAAGCCGGTCGCGCTGCGCACCAGGTTGAAGCTCCCACCCGCCCGACAGACCATCGCGGCGCTCACGATCGGCGGTGTCGCGGCCATCGTCGCGGCGGTCTGGCTCAACCTCAGGCGGCGTCGCGCCGCGGCTTGAAAAGTCAAGGGTTGTGTTCCTCTGGGCCCCGGCGTACACAGGACACAACAACTCCAGAGCTCACACGGTGGCGGTACCCACGCGGCGATCTACCCTTCCTACAGGGCGCTGGTCAGACCCGGAACCGCCGGGGGCCACAGTTAGACAATGCACGCCTGGTAGCCAATCCCGTGTGTCGAGCGGCATCGAGATCTTCCAAGAATTCTTGGAGGAGTTCGGTGCCGCTCATCTGTCCAGGAGCGGGCTCGCCTCGGCGCCCTTCGTCTGTGCCTCGGCGGCGTACAGCAACCAGGAGTGCAGCCCGTCGCGTCCGCCGTCGCGGTAGCCGCGCAGGTTCGACTCGTACGCCGCCCGCAGGGCCAGGTGCCCGGCTTCGGGTACGACGAGCGAGGCCGGGTCGACTCCCCGGGCGACCATGACCAGCCGCTCGGCCGCGCGCGCTACCAGCCCGTCGTGGGTGCCGAACGGCTCGGCCGTGACGAGATCGGCGTGCACCAGCGCCGCCACGATCAGCCCGGGTGTCGAGGTCGCCAGCAAGGTGGCCGACAACGACTGCAGCCGCTGAGCACCCTCGGGCGAGCCGGGCTGCCCGGACCCGCCGGCCAGCACGTGCAGCCGCGCGAACGCCTGCAGCGGCGAACGCCCGATCACGGGTACGAGCGACAACAGCTCGGTGCTCACCCGCACCGCGCCGGCGGCCACCTCGTCACCGAGACCAGCACGCACGTCCTCGAGCGACGAAGCCGATCCGGCGAGCTCGGCGCTGGCGTGTGCACCCCTCAACAGCGACTCCGCCGTCTGCTCCGGCGAGGTCCGGCGCAGTCCGCGGTCACGCAGCATCACGTCGATCCCGTCACGGGTCGCGGCGAAGGCCGACGGCACGCCCTCGAGCCCGGTGAGCCAGGCGAGCGGGTCACTGGCGGAATCGGTCGACGGGTGGGGCACGGCCGGAACGCTATCGGGTAACTTCGAGCGCACGATGAGCGAGCCCAGGAGCGAGCCCCAGCGCGAGCACGGCGCACCCCCGCAACGGTCGTTCGGACCGGTGGCCGATGCCTACGACCGCGCCCGCCCGTCGTACCCCGACGACGCCGTGCACTGGATGGTCGGCTCCGGACGTTCCATGGTCCTCGAGCTCGGTGCCGGCACCGGCAAGCTGACCGAGGTGCTGCACCGCGCCGGCCACGACGTGCTCGCCACCGACCCGCTCCCCGACATGCTGGCGGTGCTGGCCACGCGCGTCGACGCGCACCACGTCGTCGCGACCGCTGAGCAGATCCCGGTCCGCTCCCGCTCGGTCGACGTGGTCGTGTGCGGGCAGTCCTTCCACTGGTTCGACCACGACGTGGCGATGGCCGAGATCGCGCGGGTGCTGCGTCCCGGCGGGGTGCTCGCGCTGGCGTGGAACACCTACGACGAGGGCATTCCGTGGGTGAAGCGCCTCAAGCGCCTGCTCTCTCCCGACGCCAGCAGCGAGAAGGACGCGATGCCGCTGATGGAGACGCCGTACTTCGGCTTCGTGGACAGCAAGCAGTTCCGCATCTGGCAGCCCCACACGGCGAAGACGCTGGCCGACCTGGCCCGCTCGGTCTCCCACGTCGCCACGATGAGCGAGTCCGCGCGGGCCGACGTGCTGGCCAAGGTCGACTCGCTGTACGCCGAGTACGGCCGCGGCCACGACGGCATGCAGGTGCCCTACATCACGCGGTGCTACCGGGCCGTCGTACGTCATCAGGACCTGCCGCCGGAGAACCTCGACGCGCCACCGCCCGGCCTCGAGGACGACGACAGCGAGGAAACCGGGCCTGTCACCCGGCCGCCGCGCAAGCCGCCCGAGGACCCCGGCATGCAGCTGATCGACTTCCACTGACGGCCGTCTCAGAACCCGTCGTGCCGGGCCCTTACCCATCTACTCTTGATGCATGGCTCGGTGGCGATGGCTACGGCCCGGTCACCTCGGCAGCGAGGGCGACCGTGCCACTTTCCGCACACTGCACACCGTCTCGCTGATGACGGCCGCGCTGCGCACCGGCCTGAGCACGGGCTCCGCTGAACGATCGGTGCGACACCTGCGCTCGCTGCTCTCCGCGCCGGCCGTCGCGCTCACCGACACCGCGGGGCTGCTGGCCTGGGACGGGCAGGCCCGCCCCCACGTCGAGGGCGCGGCCTCGCTGGCGCTCTCGGGGGTCGCCGACGGCAACACCACGGTGCACGACCACGCCGAGTTCGACTGCGGCGACCCGACCTGCGCGCTGCGCAAGGCCGTCGTCAGCCCGCTCACCGTCGAGGACAACGTGATCGGGACCTTCATGGTCTTCGCGCCGCTGGCATCGGCCGGCCTGGTGCGCGCGACCACCGAGGTCGCCGGCTGGGTGTCGGGCCAGCTCGAGCTGGCCGAGCTCGACGTCTCCCGGACGAGGTTGATGGAGGCCGAAGTGCGCGCGCTGCGGGCGCAGATCTCGCCGCACTTCGTCTACAACGCACTCAGCGCCATCGCGTCGTTCGTGCGCACCGACCCCGACCGCGCGCGCGAGCTGCTGCTCGACTTCGCCGACTTCTCGCGCTACTCGCTCCAGCGGCACGGTGAGTACACGACCCTCGAGGAGGAGCTCCGGTCGATCGAGCGCTACCTCGTGCTCGAGCAGGCGCGCTTCGGCGAGCGGCTCCAGGTCACCCTCCGGATCGCGCCCGAGGTGCTCCCGGTGACCGTGCCGGTGCTCTCGCTGCAGCCCCTGGTGGAGAACGCCGTGCGCCACGGGCTCGGGGAGAAGGAGGGTGGCGGCCGCATCTCGATCTCGGCCGAGGACCACGACCGCGAGGCGGTGATCCACATCGAGGACGACGGTGTCGGCGAGGACCCCGAGCGGGTACGACGGGCGCTGGCCGGGGACAGCTCGATGGACTCGATCGGTCTGAGCAACGTCGACGAGCGCCTCCGGACGGCGTACGGCGACGAGTACGGCCTGGTCGTCGAGACCGCTCCCGGAGCCGGCACCCGGGTGACCCTGCGCGTGCCCAAGTTCGCCGTGGGGGTGCGCCCGTGAGTACGACGCAACCGCTGCGGGTGCTCGTGGTCGACGACGAGCAGCCCGCCCTCGACGAGCTCGTCTACCAGCTCGGCAAGGACGAGCGCGTCGGCTCCATCGACGGGTGCGACTCCGCACCGGAAGCGTTGCGGGTACTGCGCGACACCGAGGTCGACGTGGTCTTCCTCGACGTCGCCATGCCCGGCCTCGACGGGCTCGAGCTCGCCTCGGTGCTCAGCCGCTTCAAGCAGCCGCCGCAGGTCGTCTTCGTCACCGCCCACACCGAGCACGCCGTGGACGCCTTCGACCTGCACGCCGTCGACTACCTGCTCAAGCCGGTGCGCGAGGACCGTCTGCGCGAGGCCGTCCGCCGGGTCACCGAGGTCGGCGCGGCGCCGCCCAGCGAGGACAGCATCCCGGTCGAGCTCGGCGGCGTGACGCGGTTCGTCCAGCGCTCGGAGGTCCGCTACGTCGAGGCCCAGGGCGACTACGCGCGGCTGCACACGGCGTCGGGAAGCCACCTCGTGCGGCTGCCGCTGAGCTCGCTCGAGCAGCGGTGGAGCGAGCACGGCTTCCTGCGGATCCACCGCTCGCTGCTGATCGCGCTGCACCACGTCGACGAGGTGCGCGTGGAGGACGGCCGCTGCACGGTGCTGGTCGGCGGCACCGTCCTCCAGGCCAGCCGACGGCACGCACCCGAGCTGCGCGAGCTGCTCCGGCTGCACCGCCAGGGCGCTTCGTGACTCCTCCCGAGGCCGAGCCCGGACCGCGGCCCCAGCGCGTCGTGGTGACCAGCCCGCGCGTGGGTCGGCGCCGCCCGACGACCATCGCCTCGGAGATCGACGCGCAGAGCACCGTCGGCGAGGTCTACATGCGCTCGCTGATGCGCATCCAGCTGCGACTGGCGCTCACGGTCGTGGGACTCCTCGCTGCCACGGTCGGGGTGCTTCCGCTCGTGTTCCGACTCAGCTCCGGCGTACGACGGATGCACCTGCTCGGCGTACCTCTCCCCTGGCTGGTCCTCGGCGTGGGCGTCTACCCGGTGATCCTCGCCCTCGCTGTCTTCTACGTACGCCGCGCGGAGCGGATCGAGGCCGACTTCACCGACATGGTGGGACGCGAACGAGGACCGTCGTGAACACCCTGGCCGTCCTCGCCGTGCTGGCGGTCTCGCTCGTGACCCTGGCGGTCGGCGCCGTCGGGCTGCGCATCTCGCGCACCACGAGCGACTTCTACGTCGCCTCCCGCGCCGTCGGACCGGTCCTCAACGCGTCGGCGATCAGCGGCGAGTACCTCTCCGCCGCGTCGTTCCTCGGCGTGGCCGGGCTGGTGCTGCTGCGGGGTGTCGACATGCTCTGGTACCCAGTCGGCTGGACGGCCGGCTACCTGATGCTGCTGGTGTTCGTCGCGGCGCCGCTGCGGCGGTCCCGCGCCTACACGCTCCCCGACTTCGCGGAGTTCCGGGTCGAGTCCTTGCCGGCCCGACGGGTGGCCAGCGCGCTGGTGGTGCTGATCGGGCTGCTCTACCTGGTGCCGCAGTTCCAGGGAGCCGGACTCACCCTGAGCGCGCTGACCGGGTCACCGACGTGGGTGGGGGCGATGGTGGTGGCACTCGTCGTGCTCGCCAACGTCGTCTCGGGCGGCATGCGGAGCATCACCATCGCGCAGGCCTTCCAGTACTGGCTCAAGCTGGTCGCCCTGCTCACCCCGCTGGTCTTCCTGCTCCGCCGTTGGCTGGACACCGGCGCCGTGCACGCCCACCTCGACTCCCGCGCCTGGGTGGAGCCGATGCAGGGGCCGCACTCCACCTACCTCGTCTACTCGCTGATCCTGGCCACCTTCCTCGGCACGATGGGGCTGCCCCACGTGGTGGTGCGCTTCTACACCAACCGCGACGGCCACGCCGCCCGTCGTACGACGGTGACGGTGCTGGGCATGCTGAGTGCCTTCTACCTGCTCCCGACGATGTACGGCGTCCTGGGCCGCGTCTACGCCTCCGACCTGATCGCTTCCGGACGCACCGACTCGGTGGTGCTCGAGCTGCCGCGCCGGATCCTCGGCGGCACCGGCGGCGACCTGCTCACCGCGCTGCTCGGAGCCGGCGCGTTCGCGGCGTTCCTGTCGACCTCGTCGGGACTGGTCGTCTCGGTCGGTGGGGTGCTGGGCCAGGACCTGCTGGGCCGCTGGCTCGGCGGCGTCCCGGCCTTCCGGGTCGCCGGCGTCCTGGCCGTCGCCGCCGCGCTCGTGCTCACCCTGCTCTCGTCGGGACTCGCGGTCGCCCACGCCGTCGAGCTCGCCTTCGCCGTGGCCGCCTCCACGTTCTGCCCGCTCCTGCTGCTGGGCATCTGGTGGCGCGGCCTGACCGCACCGGGTGCCGTCGCCGGGCTCTCGGTGGGCGGCATCCTCTCCTCCTCCGCCGTTCTCACCGTGATGCTCGGTGGGGCCCCCTCCGGGTGGCTCGGCGCCGTGGTCACCCAGCCGGCACTGGTCAGCGTGCCGGCCGCCTTCGCCAGCATGATCGGGGTCTCGCTGCTGACGCGCGCCCACCTGCCGGCACACCTGGCCCGCACCCTCGTGCGGCTGCACACCCCCGAGGACCTCGACCTCGATCGGGGCAGCTACCACCCCGAGAACGCGCGGAGCTGACCCTCCGTTCGTCGCACGGATACCGCCGCTCGTCGCAGTGTGACGTGCGCCATACCGATGGTTCGGTGCCGTTGAGCGACCGGGGCGCTCCAGCCCTCCCGGGTCGGGTGCCGCTCTCCCTAGCCTCGGTGGCGAGAGGCACATCCCGACCGCTAGGAGATCCCATGTCTCAGACACACGCACCCGAGACCGCCCCGGCGGCGGGTCTCGCACCCGGTGCCCACATCGCCGATCCCGCCCCCCTCGGACTGGCGGCGTTCGCGCTGACCACGGCCGTGCTGAGTGCCGTCAACGCCGGCTGGGTCCCGGCCAGCGTCGAGCCTGTCGTCTTCGGACTCGCCCTGGCCTACGGCGGTGTCGGCCAGTTCGCGGCCGGCATGTGGGAGTTCGCCAAGGGCAACACCTTCGGCGCGACCGCGTTCTCGTCGTACGGCGCCTTCTGGGTCTCGTTCTGGTGGCTGACCGGCCACTCCGGCGTCGACAAGATCCCCGCCGACGACGCGGCCAAGGGCGTCGGCCTCTACCTGCTGGTCTGGGGCATCTTCACCGCCTACATGTCGGTCGCCGCCAGCAAGGTGAGCGGCGCAGTGCTGGCGGTCTTCGTACTGCTGACCCTGACCTTCCTGATCCTCGCCTGGGGTGAGTTCGCCACCTCCGACGGCATCCACAAGCTCGGTGGCTACGTCGGGCTGCTCACCGCGCTGGCAGCGTGGTACGCGTCGTTCGCCGGTGTCACGGCGTTCACGCACAAGAGGCAGCTGGTCCCGGTCGCGCCGCGCTGACCACGCAAGAGCCCATCTGGCACCGGGGCGGTGCGGCACGACTCGGCCGCGCCGCCCCGTCTTTTCAACAACTGACCCTCGTAGACCCTGCGGCTTCCGCCTACGGTGGGCATACGACGACTGATCGGAGTAGACGTGAGTGACGAGACGCTGGCCAACCTGTCGCACGAGGAGCGCCGTTTCGAGCCCCCCAAGGAGCTCGCCGAGAACGCCAACGTCAAGGCTGATGCCTACGAGGAGGCCGACAAGGACCGCCTCGCGTTCTGGGAGAAGGCCGCCGAGCGGTTGTCCTGGGACACCAAGTGGGACCAGGTGCTCGACTGGGACAACGCCCCGTTCGCGAAGTGGTTCGTGGGCGGCAAGCTCAACGCGGCGTACAACTGCGTCGACCGGCACGTCGAGAACGGCAACGGCGACAAGGTCGCCTTCCACTGGGTGGGCGAGCCCGACGACGACACCCGTGACATCACCTACGCCGAGCTCAAGGACTCCGTGTGCCAGGCCGCGAACGCGCTGATCGAGCTGGGCGTGGAGACCGGCGACCGCATCGCCATCTACATGCCGATGATCCCCGAGACCGTCGTGGCCATGCTGGCCTGCGCCCGGCTCGGCGCCCCGCACACCGTGGTGTTCGGCGGCTTCTCCTCCTCCGCGTTGCGTGATCGCATCCAGGACTGCGACGCCCGCGTCGTGATCACCGCCGACGGCGGCTACCGCCGCGGCGCCCCGGCTTCGCTCAAGCCGGCCGTGGACGAGGCGGTCAGCCAGTGTCCCGACGTACGCTCCGTGCTCGTCGTGAAGCGCACCGGTCAGGACGTCGAGTGGGACGACGGCCGCGACGTCTGGTGGCACGACACGGTCGAGAAGGCCAGCACCGAGCACACCCCGGAGGCCTTCGACAGCGAACACCCGCTCTACGTGATGTACACCTCCGGCACCACCGGCAAGCCCAAGGGCATCCTGCACACGACCGGTGGCTATCTCGTCGGTACGTCGTACACCCACTGGGCGGTCTTCGACATCAAGCCCGAGACCGACATCTTCTGGACCGCTGCCGACATCGGCTGGGTCACCGGGCACAGCTACATCGTCTACGGGCCGCTGGCCAACGGGGCCACCTCGGTGATGTACGAGGGCACTCCCGACACCCCGCACAAGGGACGGTGGTGGGACATCATCGAGAAGTACAAGGTGACGATCCTCTACTGCGCCCCGACCGCGATCCGCACGTTCATGAAGTGGGGCAAGGAGATCCCGGAGAAGGCCGACCTCTCCTCGCTCCGCCTGCTGGGCTCGGTCGGTGAGCCGATCAACCCCGAGGCCTACATCTGGTACCGCGAGAACATCGGCGCGAACACGTGCCCGGTGATGGACACCTGGTGGCAGACCGAGACCGGGCAGCTGATGATCAGCCCGCTCCCGGGTGTCACGGCGGGCAAGCCAGGCTCCGCGATGAAGGCGCTGCCGGGCATCTCGGCCGAGGTGGTCAACGACGAGGGCGAGCCCGTGGGCAACGGCAAGGGCGGCTACCTCGTGCTGACCGAGCCGTGGCCGGCCATGTTGCGCACCCTCTGGGGCGACGACGACCGCTACCGGGAGACCTACTGGTCCCGGTTCGAGAAGCAGGGCTACTACTTCGCTGGCGACGGCGCCAAGCTCGACGACGACGGCGACATCTGGCTGCTGGGCCGCGTGGACGACGTGATGAACGTGTCCGGCCACCGGCTCTCCACGACCGAGATCGAGTCGGCCCTGGTCTCCCACCCACGGGTCGCCGAAGCGGCGGTCGTCGGCGCCAAGGACGAGCAGAGCGGCCAGGCGGTGAACGCCTTCGTGATCCTGCGCGAGTCGGCACTCAAGGACGGCGAGGAGGCTCCTGACGACCTGATCAAGGAGCTGCGCGACCACGTGGCCAAGGAGATCGGCGCCATCGCCAAGCCGAAGTCGATCCTGGTGGTGGCCGAGCTGCCGAAGACGCGCTCCGGCAAGATCATGCGCCGCCTGCTCAAGGACGTCGCCGAGCACCGCGAGGTCGGCGACGTCACCACCCTGGCCGACGACTCGGTGATGCAGCTGATCGAGGACGGGATGAACTCCGAGAAGGCCGACGAGGACTGATCCTCACCGCAGCAGACGTCATACGAGGTGGTCGCTATTGCAACCACCTCGTATGACGTCCGAGTGCTTTCAGGCGGCGGTGCGGCGGTTCTCGTCGGCCGTGACGAGAGCCTGCATCAGGTCGCGGAGTGCGCGCTCGACGTCGGCGTCGGCGAGCTGGCCGTCGACCACGGCGGCGTGCACGGAGGGGACGCCCAGGCTCTGCTCGAGAGGTACGGCGCCCGCGACCCGGAGCACCTTCTCTGCCTCCTCGCGGGCCCACTGCGCTCCCCGGGGCGAGGGGCTCACCGAGATCACGGCGACCGGCTTGCCCGCGATGGAGGACTCGCCGCGCGGGCGGGAGGCCCAGTCGATCGCGTTCTTGAGCACGCCCGGCATCGAGCCGTTGTACTCGGGCGTGGCCACGACCAGCCCGTCGGCCCGTCGTACGGCCTCACGGAAGGCGACCACGGCAGCCGGGGGCTGGTCGGTGTCGAGGTCCTGGTCGTAGTGCGGCAGGTCGCCGAGTCCGTCGTAGACCAGCGTGTCGGTGCCCTCAGGCAGCAGCGAGGCCGCTGATCCGGTCAGCCGCGCGGTCCACGAGTCGGCCCGCAGGCTGCCCACCAGCATCAGGATGTTCATGTGTTCCTTCGGTCGAGGTTGTCGCGTTGGTACTTCAACGTTCAACAACATCGGAGGTCACGCCCTGATTCCGGGTGAGGGTGTCGGCCCTCTCACACCTGGTCGGCGGGCTTGCGGCCAGACAGCCCGGTCTTCATCAGGCTGGCCACGGTCGTGATGACGAGGGTGCCGATGATCACGCCCAGGGACACCCAGATCGGGACGTCGGGCGCCCAGCCGACGGGCTCGCCGCCGTTGATGAACGGCAGCTCGTTCTCGTGCAGCGCGTGCAGCACCAGCTTGACGCCGATGAAGCCGAGCAGGAAGGCGAGTCCGTAGGAGAGGTACACCAGCCTCTCGAGCAGGCCACCGATCAGGAAGTAGAGCTGACGCAGCCCCATCAGGGCGAAGATGTTCGCCGTCAGCACGATGTACGGCTCGCTGGTGAGGCCGTAGATCGCCGGGATCGAGTCGAGCGCGAACAGCAGGTCGGTGGTGCCCAGCGCGATGATCACGATGAACATCGGCGTGATCACGCGCTTGCCGTTCTCGTGCGTCAGGATCTTGCTGCCGTGCCACTCAGCTGTCGCGGGGAACCGGCGCTCGACGAACTTGATCAGTCGGTTCTCCTCGAAGTCCTGCTCGTCCTCCTGCCCCTCGCGGGCCAGCTTGACGGCGGTGTAGATGAGGAAGGCACCGAAGAGGTAGAAGACCCAGCTGAACTCGTTGATCGCGGCCGCACCGACGGCGATGAAGATGCCGCGCATGATCAGCGCGAGCACGATGCCGACGAGCAGGGCACTCTGCTGCAGCTGCTTGGGTACGGCGAACTTGTTCATGATGATCAGGAAGATGAACAGGTTGTCGACCGAGAGGGAGTACTCGGTCAGCCAGCCGGCGAAGAACTCGGTGCCGTACTGGTGACCGGCGAAGAACCAGACGCCGATGCCGAACGCGACGGCCATGCCGACGAACACGCCCAGCGCGACACTGACCTCCTTGCGGGAGGGCTCGTGAGGGCGTCGGCCGATGACGACGATGTCGACGAGCAGGACGGCACTGGTGATGCCGATCGTGAGCCACCAGGTGAGTGGGGATACATCCATGCTTCGGGCCTCCGGACCAGTTCCTGCGCACGCGACGTACGACGCGTGCGGGTGTCAGCTGTCCGGAGGTCTCTTCCGCCGCATCGTCGCGACCGACGATCCCGGGTCTGGGCCGAGGTGCTGTGGCCAGACCGTGATGACGAGACCGCCGCGAAGGAATACTCCCCTCCAACGGGTCCCATCCTCCCAGACACAGGGCCGACCAGGAAATCGACCCGGTGGACGCGGGGCTACTCCTCGGACGCAGAGCCCTCGAACACGGCACGCAGCTCCGGGCCCGCGCTGGGATCGCCGAGAACCAACGCCTCGTCGGCTGCCTCCAGCACCGTCTCTGCGCTGACCGGCACCAGTTGGCCCCGACGTACGACGAAGCTCACCCACACACCCTCGGGCAGCACCGTGAGGTCGGAGATCCTCGACCCGTCGGCGGCCGAACCGCGTGCGACCGTGAGGCGGTGTACGCCGTTGGGCTCGTCGCGGAGCCGTACTCCGAGCGACCACGGCTCCGGCTCGACCTCCCGCATGGGCACCTTCAGGAGGCGAGCCACTGTCGGCACGAGGCTGCCCTGGCCGACCACCGAGAGCACGACGACGATCACGACCATCCCGTAGAGCCGTTCGGCATCGTCGATGTGCTCGCTGAGGATGAAGCTGCCGAGCAGGAGCGGCACCGCCCCCTTGAGCCCCGCGAACATCAAGAAGCGCTTCTCGTTCCGTTGCAGTCCTGAGCCGGCGAGGAGCGGACCGACCACGACGGGCCGGATCACCAGCGAGACGACGAGCGCCAGTGCGACGCCCGGAACCCAGACCTCCGTATGCGCGAGCACGCCCAGGTCCACGGTCAGTCCCAACGCGACGAAGGCCACGATCTCGGCGAGGCTGGAGAGTCCCGAGTGAAAGTGCTCGATCTCCCGTTTGTACGGCGCCCGCGCGTCCCCGATCAGGATGCCGGCGACGAACACGGCCAGGAAGCCGGACCCGTGCGCGAGGGTCGCCACCCCGAACAGGGCCAGCGCGCAGGCCAGAGTCCGGAGCGGATAGAGACCCTCCTCCGGCAACGGCACGTGCCGCATGAACCAGAGCAGGGCCTGCCCCCCGAGGACGCCCACCACGGCTCCCACGGCCATCTGCAGCAGGAACTCTGCGGCGATGTGCCCGATGGCGCCTCCGGAGATGCCACCCGCGGTGAGCAGGCTGGCCATCAGGGCGATGCCGACCGGGTCGTTGGCGCCCGACTCGCCCTCCAGGATGGTGCCGCTGCGACCGGACACCTCGCGCTGGCCGAGGACGGAGAACACGACGGCGGGATCGGTCGGCGCGATCGCGGTCGCGACCAGCACGGCGGCGTACCAGTCCAGGCCCACGACCAGGTGCAGGAACAGGGCGCCTGCGACGGCGGTCAGGAAGGTGCCCAGGATGCCGACCATCGCGATCGGGCGGGCCGCACCCCGGAACCTCGACCAGCCGATCCCCATCCCCCCGTCGAACAGGATGAAGATCAGCGCCACGGTGACGAGCCGGTCGACCGTCTGCTCGGCCGGGGTGTGCAGGTCCGGGAAGACCTGCAGTGCGACCGCGGAGGCAGCCAGCACCAGCGCTGGTGCGGGGATCCGCAGCCACTGGGTCAGGCGGTTGGCCAGCACCGCCGCCAGCACCACCGCAGCCGTCACCACCAACAGCAGCGCGAAGGTGTAGGTGTCGGACATGGCGCTCCCCAGTCAGGTTTTGCGTACGGCAGTCTCGTTGCCGACCAGACTTCCCGGCGCACCTCGTGCGAATGCTACCGGCGCGTCCGTCCGCAGCGCCGGGTCGGCGCAACCGGCGACACCGGGACGCGTGAGGATAGGGTTCGGTCGGACGTCGGAACCGAAGGGAAACCATCAGCCATGGCACACCGTGAGCCCGTCACGCCCCCCGCAGAAGAGCCGACCATCGGCAGGCTGGTCGTCGACGCGAGCCGTGACGTCTCCACCCTGATCAAGAGCGAGATCGAGCTGGCCAAGTCGGAGCTCAAGGTCTCGCTGCGGGCCGGTGGGATCAGCCTGGGCCTGTTCGCAGCGGCCGGGTTCCTCGTGCTGCTGTCGATCATCATGCTCTCGGTGGCCTTCGCCTACTTCCTCACGCTCTGGTTCGACTGGGACCTGGCGTGGAGCTTCCTGATCGTGTTCGGCGTCTACGTGCTGGTCGCCGCGCTGCTCGCCTTCGTCGGGGTCAAGAAGATCAAGACCGTCCGTCCCCCCGAGCGCGCCATCGAGCAGGGCAAGCAGATCCCGGCTGCCTTCAAGCGCAGCAGCTGAGGAGCCCGTCGGTTTCCCCGGCCGCCCGGGGAAACTGGACCCGGAAGGGCGATACTTCGGCCCTCCGCCTCCAGAATCGGCCGTCTGCCCGGTCCGGTTCGTCCCGCGCCATGCTCAGCACCGCGACCGCAGTCGGCCCCTATGCGCAGTTGCCGCTCGACACCCGCTCGTCGGACTGCAGCCCCCTGGCCGCCGCCTGGCGGACCTGGTCGGAGGTCAGCGCGTAGCCGGTGTCCTTGTCGCTGACCGAAGCGGCGAAGACGACGCCGAGCACCTTGCCGGCGCTGGAGACGAACGGGCCGCCGGAGTTGCCCGGGCGGATGCTGCCGCGCAGGGAGAACACGTGGCGGGTGACGGTGCCGTTGCCGTAGATGTCGGGTGAGCGCAGTCGTTGCTCGCCGCGGATGCGGGCCGGCTGGGCGTCGTACGGTCCGTCCTGGGGGTAGCCGAGGACGGCGCCCTGCATCTTCTCCTTGCCGTCGAGCTCGAACCGGATGGTCGGCCCGTCGAGGTCGGGTACGTCGAGCACGGCCACGTCCACGTCCGGGTTGTAGTAGACGACCGTGGCGTCGAGGGTCCGGTCGCCGTCCTTGATCTCGGGCTCGGTGACGCCGGCCACGACGTGGGCGTTGGTCATCAGCCGGTGGGGGGCGTAGAGGAAGCCGGTGCCCTCGACGCCGCTGCCGCAGCGGTTGGTGCTGCGGACCTTGAAGACGCTCTGGCGCGCGTTGCGGATGTCGGGGTCGCGTACGACGCGCGCCTGGGCCGGCTCGACGTTGACGATCCGCTCGGGCGCGAACGGCTCGAGGTAGCGCGGGAAGAAGCTCGAGCCGACGACCTGGTCGAAGGACCGCAGCGCCTGCTGGGCCTGCACCGGCATCACCCGGTTGACCGCGAGCAGCACCTTGGAGTCGCGCACCTGGGGGCTGATCCCGGGGATCCGCGACCCGCTGATCGCCACGCCGAGCATCCAGGCGACGACCAGCACGGCGACCACGCTCAGGGCCGCGCCCCCGATGGCGTCGACGGCCCGGATCGGCTGCCAGGTGATCTTGGCCCGGATGCGGGTGCCCGCGAACTGGAGGACGGCCTGGCCGAGGGAGGCCATCACGAGTACGACGAACAGTGCTCCCAGCGAGACCCACATCGACGGGGCTGCGTCGCCGAGCAGCAGCGGCGCCAGCCAGATGCCGACCAACCCACCGAGCAGCAGCCCGGCCGTCGCGAAGGCACCGGTGATGAAGCCCTGCCAGTAGCCGGAGAGCGCATAGGCGAGGGTCAGCACGACCAGGCACCAGTCGAGGAAGTTCATGCAGGCCCTTCGGGAGGCCGGCCGTCAGGCCAGGGGGACGAGGTCAATCTTGACTCAGTCCGAACATGTAGTCGGGCAATTGCTGCTCCACGGACGCGTCCCACGGCCGGGTCCACCCGACATGGTCGAACAGCTTGTTGATCAGGCCGGCGGTGAACCCCCACAGGATCAGGTCCTTCTCGTCCCCGATCAGGAAGCCCGGGCTGCTGTAGCCGATCGGGTGTACGACGGTCACGCGGTGCTGCGGGTCGAGCAGCTCCTCGATCGGCACGCGCAGGACGGCGTTGACCTCGGCCGGGTCGACCACAGCGACCTGCGAGGGCTCCTGCCACCACCCGAGCACCGCGGTGACGGCGAAGTTGCTCGGCGGGAGCCAGAGCTCGGGCAGGCTGGCGAAGACCTCGACGCCGGCCGGATCGAGCCCGGTCTCCTCCTCGGCCTCCCGCAGGGCCGCGGCCTCCGGTGACGGGTCGGTGTCGTCGATCGAGCCGCCGGGGAAGCTCACCTGACCGGGGTGGGAGCGCATGTCGTGGGCGCGCTCGGTGAGGAGCAGGTCGGGACCGTTGGGACCCTCGCCGAACAGCATCAGCACCGCGCCCTTGCGCGCGTCGGAGCCCGGCGGAGGCACGAAGCGGCTGATGTCCTCGGCGGTGATGGTGCTCGCGCCCTCGCGGATGGGCTCGAGCCAGTCGGGCAGACCCATCAGCCGGACACCTCGAGGTAGCGGTGCACCAGGTCCTCCAGCATCTTCACGGAGGTGATCCTCGCGTACTCCTGGTGAGCGACCTTGCCGTCCTCGTCGACCAGGATCACCTTGGGCAGCGCCTGGGCCCGCAGTCGCCCGCCCGGATCGGTGACGAGCGGGTAGGTGACCCCCGTCGAGCGGATCAGCGCCCGGGCCTGGGAGGTGCGGGTGTCCTGCCAGTCGACGCCGAGCACGTCCACCTTCCCGGCGTACTTCTTCGAGAAGGCTTGGTACTGCGGGAGCTCCTCGCGACACGGCCCGCACCAGCTCGCCCAGAGGTTGATCACCAGCGGGCCCTTCAGGCCGGAGAGGTCGACGGCCTGACCGCCGCTGAGCGGCTGGAGGGTGACGTCGGGCAGCTCGGTGCCGACCGTGGTGTCCTTCTTCTCCGAGGAGCACCCGGTGACGAGCAGCAGCGCAACGACGACTGCCGCGAGCCACTTCACGCCGGCCCCTGGGTCTTCACCAGTTTCGCTGCTTCCTCGGGGTCGGTCGGGCCGGCGCCGTACGACGGGCACCAGCGCGCCACCGTGCAGGCACCGCAGGCCGGCTTCTTGGCATGGCAGACACGGCGACCGTGCCAGATCAGGTGGTGACTCAGCATCGTCCAGTCGCGCTTGGGGAACAGCGCCCCGATCGCGTGCTCGGCCTTCACCGGGTCGGTCTCCTCGGTCCAGCCGAGCCGCCGGACCAGTCGACCGAAGTGGGTGTCCACGGTGATCCCCGGGACACCGAAGCCGTTGCCGAGCACCACGTTGCCGGTCTTGCGACCCACGCCGGGAAGCTTGACGAGGTCGTCGAGCCTGGCCGGGACCTCACCGTTGTGGTCGGCGACCAGCGCCGCGGAGAGCTTCAGCAACGACTCGGTCTTGGCCCGGAAGAACCCCAACGGGCCGATGATGCGTTCGAGGTCCTCGCGCGGCGCCGAGGCCATGGCCCGGGCGTCCGGGTAGGCCTGGAACAGCACCGGGCGCACCGCGTTGACCCGGCGGTCGGTGGTCTGCGCGCTGAGCACGGTGACCACCAGCAGCTGGAACGGGTCGTCGAAGTCGAGCTCGATGGTGGCGTCGGGATAGGTCTCCGCCAGCACCCGGTTGACCTTGCGGGCCCGGCGGACGAGAGACGTGTCCGGAGCGGCGGGGACAGGGGCTGGCACGCCGACCAGAGTACGGCGCAGTGGGGACACCCCGGCCGCTCGGGTTGCGGTGCCGAGCGGTGGGACGAGCGGGGTCGCGTGGCGATTGTGGGGACGATGGGACAGACTGTGACCTGCAACACGGCTACCGGCCCCAGACCTCGGCCGGGCTGGTTGTGCGCGACGAGAAAGGGACATCACGTGGAGAACGACGTACTCCGGCAGGCGCCGCTGTTCAGCGCCCTCGACGACGAGGCCGCGGCAGCACTGCGCTCGTCGATGAGCGAGAACCGCTTGCGTCGTGGAGAGGTGCTGTTCCATGAGGGCGACCCGGGCGACAAGCTCTACATCGTCACCGACGGCAAGGTGAAGCTCGGCCGCACCTCCTCCGACGGTCGCGAGAACCTGCTGGCGATCCTCGGTCCCGGCCAGATGTTCGGCGAGCTGTCGCTGTTCGACCCCGGTCCGCGCTCGGCCACGGTCACGGCCGTCACCGAGACGACCTTCCTGTCCCTGTCGCACGACGACCTCCTGCGCTGGCTCGAAGGACGGCCCGGCGTCTCGCTCGGCCTGCTGACGCAGCTGGCCGGCCGCCTGCGCAAGACCAACGAGGTCGTCGCCGACCTGGTCTTCTCCGACGTCCCCGGGCGCGTGGCCAAGGCGCTGCTCGACCTGGCCGACCGCTTCGGCCGCACCGCCGACGACGGTGTCCACGTCCACCACGACCTCACCCAGGAGGAGCTCGCCCAGCTGGTCGGCGCCTCCCGCGAGACCGTCAACAAGGCACTGGCCGACTTCGCCTCGCGCGGCTGGCTACGCCTGGAGCCGCGCTCGGTCGTCATCCACGACGTCGAGCGGCTGCGCCGCCGCGCGCGCTGATGCCCCCTACGGCGTGACGGCGGCTCCGCCTGTGGGCGCCGTGGGGTCGTAGCTCTTGGCGAACTTCAGCGCGTCGATGGTCACGCTCGTGACCACGACCGGGTGGTCCGTCGTACGACGCACGAGCGGGCCGCGGTCGATCACGTAGTTCTTGAACTGCACGCCCGGGCTGCCGAAGATCCAGTCGATCTGGGTCGGCTTGGGCGGTGCGCAGCCACCGGAGTTGCTGCCCCCGGCCGCCGCGAGCAGCGGGGTGGCGGCGGTGACGCGGCAGAAGTACTCCGAGCGCTCGTTCATGTCGCCGGTGACGAACTGCGGGATCTGCTGGGTCTCCAGGGAGTTGAACAGCTTGATCTCGCGGGTGGTCGCCTCGGTGCGGAAGCGCTGCATGTCGCCGCCGATGTTGGCCGGGTTGTGGAACGTCGAGAAGTACGCCTGCACGCCGGTCTGCTTGTTGCGCAGCAGCACGTAGGGCATCGGTCGGATGCGGCCGTGGAAGTAGGGGATCGGGATCAGGCCGGGACGCACCATCTCCCAGGTGTCCGAGCGCCAGGCGACCGAGTTCTCACCGGCGCGACGACCCATCGAGAGCCCGGGGTACATCTCCCAGCCCTGGGCCCGGCTGCGGAACGCCGCCCGCTGATCGGGCTGGAACTCCTGGAAGCCGACCACGCTGATCTGGTGCTGGGCCAGGATCTGCAGGGCGCCGTTGAGGCGCTGCACGCCGGGGCCGAACCGGGCCGACGAACCGCCCGACTTGCTGTGAGAGCTGCCGAGCAGGTTGAAGGTCGCCATGTTGAAGCTGGCGACCGGGGGCAGCGCGATCGGCTTGGGGCGCACCGCTGCCGGGTTGATGTCGACGGCCTTCTTCTCGTCGCGGGCGGACACCTTGCCGGCGTACGTCGCTTCGGCGGACGGCACCGCGGTCGGGCTGCTGGGCGCGGCGGACTCGCTCGGCTTGGCATCAGCCTGAGCCGTCTTGTCGGACTTCTTGTCCGAGTCGGGCTTCAAGCCCCCCTTGAACCAGAGGAAGCCGCCTCCCCAGACGACGACGAGCAGCAGCACGAACGCCGCCATACCCAACTTCTCCCGCACCCCAAAACGATACCGGGGCATACAGCAGGTCGTGCACCAAATGACCGATCCCCGGACGGCGGGCGCGGACTCCTACGAGGCGGCGCCCAGGGTGACGTGGGTGACCACGACCGGGTGGTCCGTCGTACGACGCACGAGCGGGCTGCGGTCGACGGTGTAGTCGCTGAACTTCACGCTCGGGCTGCCCAGGATCCAGTCGATCCCGATCGGCTTCGGCGGGCGGCAGCTGCCGTCGTTGCTACCGCCGGCAGCAGCGAGGAGACGGGTGCCGGCGGTGACGCGGCAGAAGTACTCCGCACGCTCGTTCATGTCGCCGGTGACGAGCTGCGGGATGCCGGTCGCCTCGAGCTCGTTGAACAGCTTGATCTCGCGGCTGGTGGCCTCGGCGCGCCAGCGCTGCATGTTGCCGCCGATGTTGGCCGGGTTGTGGAAGGTCGAGAAGTACGCCTGAGCGCCGGTCGCCTTGTTCTTCAGCAGCACGTAGGGCATCGGCCGCTCCCGGCCGTTGAAGTAGGTGATGTCGACCAGGCCCGTCTTGACCAGGTCCCAGGTGTCGGTGCGCCAGGCGACCGAGTTCTCACCGGCCTTGCGGCCCATCGACAGGCCCGGGTACATCGCCCAGCCGGTCGCCTGCCGCTGGAAAGCCGCACGCTGGTCGGGCTGGAACTCCTGGAGTCCGGCCACGCTGACCTGGTGCTGGGCCAAGATCTGCAGGGCACCGGGCATCCGGGCCACGCCCGAGGCCATGCCGGGACTGTGCCCGCCCTTGGCCGTGTGCGAGCTGCCCAGCAGGTTGAAGGTGGCCATCGTGAACTGGGTCCCCGCTCCCGAGGACGGGGTCGTCGTCGGAGGCGTGTCCGTGGGCGGCGAACCGGTGCCGGCGAGCCCGGTCGAGGACGGGAGCGAGCTGCCGACGCGCGGCTGGGCGGGCAGCTGACGCAGGACGAGCTTCGGCGTGGCCGTCGGCTTGGGCTTGAGCCTGATGGGGGCCGGAGAGGGCGATGGCATCGGGGTCGCGTTGCCGTAACCGACCGGCGCCATCGGCAGCTCGGGGTTCACGGGCTGCGCCACCGACGAGGTGTCGCTGGTAGGCGTGAACCCGCCCTGGGCCCACATGAACCCAGCGCCCCACGCGAACGACAGGCTGACCGCACCGACGGTCAGCAACCACTTCTCCAGCATCGAGTGCTCCCATCGGCCGGACCGAGGGCGACGTGAGCGTTTCGGCCGACCGGGTTTCAGCCCCGGTCAGCGCTGGATCATGTCTGGATCATCTCTGGATCATCTCTGGGCGAGGTACGCCAGCTGGGCGCGCACCGACAGCTCGGCCGCACCCCACAGCACCTGGTCGACGTCGGCGTAGACGATCTCCACGACGCGGCGCGGGAGCTCCTCCGCAGTGAGTCCCTCGGGACCGAGGCCGGCCAGGGCCGACTCCACCTGCTGGAGCCGTTCGGAGCGGTGCGCGATGTAGTAGTCGAGGGCACCGAGCGCGTCGTCGATGACCGGCCCGTGTCCGGGCCAGATGGTGCCGATCTCGTGGGCCGCGGCCAGGCCGTGCAGCCGGTCGAGGGAGTCGAGGTAGGCGCCCAGCTGGCCGTCGGGATGCGCGACGACGGTCGTGCCGCGCCCGAGCACGGTGTCGCCGGTGAGGACGGCGCCTTCGGCCGGCAGCACGAAGGAGAGCGAGTCGGCGGTGTGGCCGGGCGTGGACACGACGCGGATCTCCAGCCCGTCGACCTCGACGACGTCGCCACCACCGAGACCCTCGGAGCCGAGGCGGTACTCCGGGTCCAGCGCGCGTACGCCGCAGCCGACCCGCTCGGCGAACTGCCGGGCGGCCTCGGAGTGGTCGAGGTGGTGATGGGTCAGGAGTACGACGCCCACGTCACCGGCCAGCTCGGCCACGGCATCGAGGTGGGACTCATCGGGCGGGCCCGGGTCGATCACGACGGAGCGTCGCGCACCCGGCTCCCGCAGGACCCAGGTGTTGGTGCCGTCGAGGGTCATCATGTTGGCGTTCGGGGCGAGCACACACTGCGCGCGTTCACCGAAGGATCCCCCGGTCCAGCTCATCGGCGAGCCTCCAGCAGCGGCTCAAACCGCGCGGGCACCGAGAGGGTGCCGCCGTCCTCGTTCTCCTCGACCTGGGGCGTGTACATCTCGACGGTGCGGTCGCGGGCGGCGTCGAGCACGGCGGCCGGGTCGGCGTACTGACCCACCTCGAGGCAGGTCAGGTAGGTCGGCGGCAGCATCAGGATTCGTTCGTCCTCGACGTCCTCGACCGCCTTGCTGGCCGGCAGCCAGGTCACCTGGTCGGACTCGGTGGAGACGTCGCGGGTGCGCTGGCCCTCGGGCAGGTCGGCGACGAAGAACCAGGTCCGGTAGCGGCGCGGCTCGAAGACCGGGGTCAGCCAGCCCGCCCACACGCCCAGCAGGTCGGTCCGGAGCACCAGCCCACGCCGGTCGAGGAAGTCGGTGAAGGACAGCTCCCGCGCCTCGAGGGCCGCGCGGTCGGTCTCCCAGTCCTCGCCGGTGGTGTCGGCGACCACCGTGTCGGCGGCCTTGCCGGCCAGCAGCACGCCGGACTCCTCGAAGGTCTCGCGGACCGCGGCACAGACCAGGGCGCGAGCGGTCGCCTCGTCGGTGCCGAGACCCGACGCCCACTCCTGGGGGGTCGGTCCGGCCCAGGCGGTGGCGTGGTCGAAGTCGCGCGGGTCGACGCCGCCGCCGGGGAAGACGCACATGCCGCCGGCGAACGCCATCGACGTCTGTCGCCGCAGGAGGTAGACCTCGGGTCCCGACGTCCCGGAGCGCAGCAGCACCACGGTCGCCGCGTTGCGCGGCTCCACCGGCTCCCGGGTGCCGTCGGCGAACGCGCGGGCGTGCTCGACGAGATGGGGCGGCAGCTGGACGCGGACGTTGCCGGCCACGCCGCTCAGATTTCGACGATGAGCTCGACCTCGACGGGCGCGTCGAGGGGCAGCACCGGTACGCCGACCGCGGAGCGGGCGTGCCGGCCCACGTCCCCGAAGACCTCACCGAGGAGCTCCGAGACACCGTTCGCGACCTGCGGCTGCCCGGTGAAGTCGGGCGTCGACGCGACGAACGCGACCACCTTGACGATGCGCTTGACCGCGGACAGCTCGCCGACCTCGGCCCGGACGGCCGCGAGGGCGTTCAGCCCGCACTGGCGGGCGCACTCGACGGCCTCCTCCTGACTGACCTCGCCGCCGACCTTGCCGGTCAGCATCAGCTGGCCGTCGCGCATCGGCAGCTGGCCGGAGGTGAAGACGTGGTGGCCGCTGCGCACGGCCGGGATGTACGCCGCCACCGGCTTGGCCACCTCGGGCACGCTCAGCCCGAGCTCGGCGAGCCGCTCCTCCGGGGTGCTCATGCGAGGGGCCGCTTGAAGTAGGCGACGAGGTTCTCGGGGTTCATCCCCGGCACCATCTGGACGAGCTCCCAGCCGTCGGACCCGAAGTTGTCGAGGATCTGCTTGGTCGAGTGCACCAGCACGGGCGCGGTCAGGTATTCCCACTTGGTCATGCGCCTCACACTAGGGCGTGTCCTAGGTTGGCCACCATGCCGCCCGACCTGCCCGATGCGACCGTGCGCTACGCCGGTCACGAGGACGCGGTGGTCGACCTCCACCTCCCCGAAGGATCGCGCCCGACGAGTCCCGGCACGCCGCTCGTCGTACTGCTGCACGGGGGGTTCTGGAAGCAGGAGTGGGACCGCCGGCACACCCGCACGCAGGCGCGCGCGATCGCCGACCTCGGCGCGGTGGTGGCGACGCCGGAGTACCGCCGCGTCAGGGGTGGTGGTGGCTGGCCGGTCACCGGAGACGACGTCCTCCTCGCCGTACGCCGCCTCCCGGAGCTGCTCGCCGAGCTCGGCATCGCCACCGGCCCGATGTCGCTGATCGGCCACTCGGCCGGTGGTCACCTCGCCCTGTGGCTGTCCTCGCACGACCTCCCCGTCGCCCGGGTGGTGGCCCTGGCCCCGGTGTGCGATCTCCGCGAGGCCATCCGGTTGCACCTCAGCGACGACGCGACGCAGGCCTTCCTGGGGGGCGCCGATCCGGCCGAGGCCGACCCGATGACGCTGCTCGACCGACAGCCGGCGGCGAGGGTCTCGATCGTGCACGGCATCGGGGACGACACCGTGCCGATCTCGCTGAGCCGGGGGTTCGTCGCCCGGCACCCCTGGGCCGAGCTGCACGAGGTGCCGACCGGACACATGGAGGTCATCGAGCCCGGGTCGGTCGCCTGGTCGACGGTCGTCGCCTGCCTCGAGATCGCCTGATACGGCGGCTTTCCGCCAATGACCGGGCCGCAGGTTTGGCTCGGCGACCGGGGTGGAAGGACTGTGCCACCACGCTCGGGGGGACGTTGTTCACGTGGGAGGCGACCTCTCGAGTCCTACTCAGAGGGAGCACCATGAAGAAGTTCGCCGCTGTCATCTCCTTGCTCGCCAGCACGCTCGTCGTGCCCGCGCTCGCCGCCGCACCCGCCAGTGCGCGGTGCGCCCCACCCGGCAACGAGGTGATCTACGTGTTCACCAACAAGTCGTTCACCTACTACCCGACCAACGTGCACAGCGACTGGGCGGTCTTCCGCAGGGGCGGGAGCATCACCTACAGCCAGACCAAGACCATGCAGGTCAGCGCCTCCATGACGGCCACCGTCTCCGCCGAGGCGGGCGTGGTCTTCGCCAAGGCGTCGACCAGCCTCGGTGTCACGGTCGGCGGCTCCAAGTCCTGGACCCAGCAGTGGAGCTACTCCGCCAACGTGCCGGCCGACACCCAGCACAAGTATCGCCTGCACGCCTACCACTACACCGCCAACTTCTCGGTCATGAAGAAGACGTTCAACGGTGCGCCGAGCGTCTGCAACTACCAGAACTCCTGGAAGAGCTACCAGCGCGTGACGCACGCCCCGGCCAAGGCCTCGAAGAACGTCTGGCGTCTCGACAAGGCTGCTGCCTGACCTGGACGCCAAGACCGGATAGTCCAGAGCGTTTGGCCGCGGCAGCTGCCTCAGCCAGCGGCTTTTCGTTCTGGACTATCCGGTTCTACGGGTTCCTACGCAGCCGTCAGGAGGCTTCGAGGGTGGGGTAGTCGGTGTAGCCCTCGGCCCCGCCGCCGTAGAAGGTGGCGGCGTCGGGCTCGTTGAGCTCGGCGCCCTGCTCCCAGCGGGCGCCGAGGTCGGGGTTGGCCAGGAACTGACGGCCGACCACGACCGCGTCGGCCAGGCCGGTCGCGAGCAGCTCCTCGACGGTGTCGATGCTGGTCACGTCGCCGAAGCCGTCGTTGAGCAGCACCGGACCACCGAAGCGACTCCGCAGGTCGGCGACGAGGTCCTTCAACGGCTCCAACGGGCTGGCCAGGATGCTCAGGTAGGCCAGGCCCAGCGGCGCCACGGCATCCACCAGGGCGGCGTACGTCGCGGACATGTCCGCCCCGGCCTCTTCGCCGACGCCGTTGAACTGGTGGCCGGGCGAGATTCGCAGGCCGACCTTCTCCGCGCCGATCGCCTCGGCGACCGCGGTCACCACCTCGACCACGAGGCGGGCGCGGTTCTCGGGCGAGCCACCGTGGGCGTCCTCGCGCAGGTTGATGGTCGGGTCGAGGAACTGGTGCAGCAGGTAGCCGTTGGCGGAGTGGATCTCCACCCCGTCGAGTCCGGCAATGACCGCGTTCTGCGCAGCGGTCACATAGTCCGCGACCACGCCGGCCAGCTCCTCGGACTCCAGGGCTCGCGGCTCGTCGTGCGGGAACCGGCCGTTGGCCGTGACCATCTCGCCGGGCGCGCGCACAGCGCTCGCCGAGATCGTCTCCGCGCCGTCCTTGTTGTCGGCATGGGCGATCCGGCCGGCGTGCATGAGCTGGGCCACGATGTGGCCACCCTGCTCGTGCACCGCGTCGGCGACGAGGCGCCAACCGGCGACCTGCGCGTCGGTGTAGAGGCCCGGCACGTTGAGGTACCCCTGACCGACCGCGCTCGGGGCGGTGCCCTCGGTGACGATCAGTCCGGCACCGGCCCGCTGGGCGTAGTAGGTGGCGTTGAGCTGCGTCGGGGCGTTGCCGGCTCCCGCACGGTTGCGGGTGAGCGGACCCATCACGAAGGACTGCGGCAAGTTCCAGGAGCCGATCGTGACCGGGGCGAAGGCGCGTGACATCAGGTGAAACCTCACAGATGGTGGAAAGTGGGATTACTTTCCCCAACTGGCCCCACCCCCGAGGCATTCCGCCGAGGTGCCCGTCGTGGGATGGGTCACGTCGCGCTGATGATCTCCGGCTCGGTCTTCTCGCGAACCTCGTCCTCGGTGACACCCGGTGCGAGCTCGACCAGCTGCAGGCCCTCGTCGGTCACGTCGAGGACGCACAGGTCGGTGATGATGCGTTGTACGACGGCCCGGCCGGTGTAGGGCAGCGAGCACTCGTTGACGATCTTGTAGGAGCCGTCCTTGGCGTTGTGCTCCATCAGCACGATCACCCGCTTGGCGCCGTGGACCAGGTCCATCGCGCCGCCCATGCCCTTGACCATCTTCCCGGGGATCATCCAGTTGGCGATGTCGCCGGCCGCGGAGACCTGCATCGCGCCGAGGATCGCGGCATCGATCTTGCCGCCCCGGATCATCCCGAAGCTGGTCGCGGAGTCGAAGAACGAGGCCCCCTTGCGCAGCGTGACGGTCTCCTTGCCGGCGTTGATCAGGTCGGGGTCCTCATCGCCCTCGTAGGGGTAGGCGCCGACCCCGAGGATGCCGTTCTCGCTCTGCAGCACCAGCTCGACGTCGTCGTCGACGTAGTTGGGCACCAGCGTCGGCAACCCGATGCCGAGGTTCACATACGACCCGTCGGTCAGCTCGCTGGCCGCGCGTGCGGCCATCTCCTCACGCGTCCAACTCATCGTTCCACGTCTCCACCGTGCTGAACATTGCCGCTCGCCAGTCCTCTGGGCTCATGTGGAACATCACGTCTTCAAGACCCGCGTCGCTCAGCGGGATATCGGCCCTATTCTCGGCTGGTGGCCGTGGCGGCACCGAGTGGCTGGGAGAGCGAGGGTCAGGTGCCGCCACGGCAGTCTGGGAAGTTTGGTGTAGACGCGTGGTCCTCTTCTCGATGCGCTTGTCGGCGGCCTGCTCGGGGGTCAGGGCCACCACCCGCTGCACGAAGACACCCGGCGTGTGCACGTCCTCCGGCTTGATCTCACCGGGCTCGACGAGGTGCTCGACCTCGGCGATCGACACCCGCCCGCACATCGCGGCCAGCGGGTTGAAGTTGCGTGCCGACTCCCGGTAGACGAGGTTGCCGTGCCGGTCGCCCTTCCAGGCGCGCACCAGTCCGAAGTCGGCGATGATCGCCTCCTCGAGCACGTACTCCCGCCCCCCGAAGTCACGCGTCTCCTTCGGCGGGGAGGACACGATCACCTCACCGTTCGCGTCGTACCTCCACGGCAGGCCGCCCTCGGCCACCTGCGTGCCGCCGCCGGTCGCAGTGAAGAACGCCGCGATCCCCGACCCACCGGCGCGCATCCGCTCGGCCAGGGTCCCCTGCGGAGTCAGCTCGACCTCGAGCTCACCGGAGAGGTACTGCCGGGCGAACTCCTTGTTCTCCCCGACGTACGACGCCACCATCCGCCGCAACCGCTTCTCGGCCAGCAACCGGCCCAGACCCCACTCGTCGACACCGCAGTTGTTCGAGACCGCCTCGAGGTCGGTCGTCCCGGCCTCCAGGAGCGCCTCGATCAGCACCGACGGGATCCCGCACAACCCGAATCCACCGACCGACAGCGTCGCGCCGTCGGGGATGTCGGCGACCGCCTCGGCCGCACTTCCCACAACCTTGTCCACGAGCTCACCTCCGTGCCGCGATCCTGCCATGAGGCGTGTGCCCGAGGTCACCCCAGGACGCGCCCTTCCCGCGGCTACGCTCGTCCGCATGCCTGCCCCGCGCGCCGAGTCCGCTCCGGACTTCCCCGGCGTACAGCTGCACATCGTGACCGGCAAGGGCGGCACCGGGAAGTCGACCGTGTCGGCCGCGCTCGCGCTGGCCCTCGCCTCCCGCGGCAACACCGTGCTGCTCTGCGAGGTCGAAGGCCGCCAGGGCATCGCCCAGCTCTTCGACGTGCCCCCGCTCCCCTACGAGGAACGCCGCGTCGCACGCGGCACCACCGGTGCCGGTGATGTCTACGCGATGGCGATCGACGCCGAGTCGGCGCTGCTGGAGTACCTCGACATGTACTACCGCCTCGGTCGTGCCGGCAAGGCGCTCGACCGGTTCGGCGTCGTCGAGTTCGCCACCACCATCGCCCCGGGCGTCCGCGACGTGCTGCTGACCGGCAAGGTCTACGAGGCCGCCAACCGCAACCGCCGCAACAAGGGCGCGCGGGAGTACGACGCCATCGTGCTCGACGCGCCGCCCACCGGCCGCATCTCCCAGTTCCTCAACGTCAACACCGAGCTCGCCGGGCTGGCCAAGGTCGGACCCATCAAGTCGCAGGCCGACGTGGTGATGAAGCTGCTCCGCTCCAGTCGTACGGCGATCCACCTGGTCACCGTGCTGGAGGAGATGCCCGTGCAGGAGACCGGCGACGGGATCGCCGAGCTGCGCGGCGCCGACCTGCCCGTCGGCGGGGTCATCGTCAACATGGTCAGACCCCAGGACCTCGACGCCGCGGAGCGGGCCGCCCTGCTCCACGGCACCGTCGACCGGGAAGCCCTGGTCGCCAGCCTGGAGAAGGCCGGGATCTCTGCCGACGACGAGCTCGTGGACGGGTTGCTCGAGGAGGGCCACGACCACGCCGAGCGCCGCCAGCTCGAGGACACCCAGCGGGCACTGGTCGAGCAGCTCGGCGTCCCGACGTACGAGCTGCCGCTGATGCCCGGGGGCGTCGACCTCGCCGGCCTCTACGAGCTGGCCGAAGCGCTGTGCGAGGAAGGTCTCGGATGACCCCCCGCGCCGCCACCCACCAGAGCTCGCGCGCCACTGCCCGCGTCGGGCCGCTGGTCGCCACCCACGAGCCCAAGCAGCTCCTCGACGTCGACGCGCTGCTCGACGACCGCAGCCGCGGCATCATCGTGTGCTGCGGCTCAGGCGGCGTCGGCAAGACCACGACGTCGGCGGCGCTGGCCCTGCGAGCCGCCGAGCGCGGACGCAAGGTCGTCGTACTCACCATCGACCCGGCTCGCCGGCTCGCCCAGTCGATGGGCATCGAGGCGCTCGACAACACCCCGAGGCCGGTGCCCGGGGTGAAGGGCAAGGGCGGCGGCTCGCTCGACGCGATGATGCTCGACATGAAGCGCACCTTCGACGAGGTCGTGCAGAGCCAGGCCAGCCCGGAGAAGGCCGAGCAGATCCTGAAGAACCCCTTCTACATCGCGGTGTCGAGTTCGTTCGCGGGCACGCAGGAGTACATGGCGATGGAGAAGCTCGGCCAGCTCGACAAGGATGCGCAGCACACCGGTCGCTGGGACCTGATCGTGGTCGACACGCCCCCCTCGCGCAGCGCACTGGACTTCCTCGACGCACCCGAGCGGCTCTCGAGCTTCCTCGACGGCAAGTTCATGAAGCTGTTGCTGGCCCCCGCGCGCGGACCGGCCCGGCTGATGACGGCCGGCTTCGGGATGGTGACCAACGCGATCACCAAGATCATCGGCGCCCAGGTCCTCCAGGACATGAAGGCGTTCGTCGCCGCGTTCGACACGCTCTTCGGCGGGTTCCGGCAGCGCGCGCTGCGCACCTTCGAGCTGCTCCAGGACCGGCGTACGGCGTTCGTGGTGGTCGCCGCGCCCGAACCCGATGCGTTGCGCGAGGCGGCATACTTCGTCGAACGACTGCGCGCCGAGCAGATGCCGCTGGCCGGGCTCGTCGTGAACCGCGTGAGCAGCAAGCCGAGCGGCGACCTGACCGCGCACGCGGCGATGACCGGCGTCGAGCAGCTGCGCACCTCCGGTGAGGACCACGGCCTGGCGGCCGGGCTGCTCCGGTTGCACGCCGACCGGCTGACGGTCGTCGAGCGCGAGAAGCGGCTGACCCGTCGGTTCGGCACCAGCCATCCCGACGTACCCACGGCCGTGCTGCCGGCCCTGTCGACCGACGTGCACGACCTCGACGGCCTGCGCCGCATCGGCGACCTGCTGGGGGCCCAGGTGGACCACCGGCCGGCTCGCCGACGAGCCGATCAGGCCGGCTGACCGGTCAGGGACCGGTCAGCCAGGCAGGATCACGCAGTTGCGCTCGCAGTTGCCTGCTCGTGCTCCGACTTCGCGGTCTCGAGCAGCTGGCGCCACGAGGTCACGTTGGGCCGCTTGCGCAACAGCGCCCGCCGCTCACGCTCGGTGAGGCCGCCCCACACGCCCCACTCGATCTCGTTGTCAAGCGCCTCGGCCAGGCACTCCGCTCGCACGGGGCACGCACCGCACACGGCCTTGGCCTTGTGCTGTTCTGCTCCGCGAACGAAGAGCTCGTCCGGTGATGACTTCTGACACAGAGCCGCATTGGCCCACAGTTCGTTCCAGGACATGTCCCCTCCAAGTTTCAGGTCCCAGTTGCTTCGGCTCGCCCGATACGTCCGTTTTCAACCCATCTATAGGTTAGGGAGATGTTGAGACTCGAAACAGACCCACCTGGGGGAATCTCTTATAGTCCGAAATGACTAGATCCGTCCGGGCACGTGGGAGTATTTGCCCCCCTCCCCCCTAGGATCGTGCTATGTCGCGTCGCCGTACCCACCTCACGTTCGGCACCGTCATCTCCCACCTGGGCGTCATCGTCGCGGTCTCCGCGGTCCTCGGTGTGCTCGCCGCCGGGCTGGTCATCCCCCTCGTGGGTGCCGTCGGGTACGGCGCCAGCGCCACCGCCCGCTCGATGCAGAACCTCCCCGAGGAGCTCAAGGCGGCCCCGCTGGCCGAGCGCAGCCGGGTCCTCGACCGCAACGGCAACACGATCGCCACCTTCTACGACGAGAACCGCGTCAACGTCTCGCTCAGCAAGGTGGCCCCGATCATGCGGCGGGCCATCATCGCGATCGAGGACTACCGCTTCTACCAGCACGGTGCCCTCGACGTGAAGGGCACGCTGCGAGCCTTCGTGAACAACCAGACCTCCGGTGGCGGCACCCAGGGTGGCTCGTCGATCACCCAGCAGATGGCGAAGATGACGTTGCTTGCCCAGGCCCGCACCGAGGCCGAGCGCAAGGCGGCCACCGAGAACACCTACCAGCGCAAGATCCAGGAGCTCCGGCACGCCATCGCCTTCGAGCAGAACTACTCCAAGGACTGGATTCTCGAGCGCTATCTCAACCTGGCCTACTTCGGTGACGGCGCCTACGGCATCCAGGCAGCGGCCCGACACTTCTTCTCGGTCAACGCCAGCCAGCTCAACACGGTGCAGGCCGCCACCCTGGCCGGCCTGGTGAAGAACCCGGTCGGCTTCGACCCGACGCGCTTCAAGGACCGGGCGATCACGCGGCGCAACGTCGTGCTCAACCGGATGGCCCAGCTCAACGTCATCGCCCCCGAGACCGCCGTGCGGCTCGGCAAGACGCCGCTCGGGCTCAAGGTCAGCAAGCGTCGCAACGGCTGCGTGGGCACCGACGCCGCTTTCTTCTGCGACTACGTACGCCGCTACCTGCTCGCCGATCCCGCCCTCGGACGCACCGTCGCCGACCGGGTCCAGCTGATCAACAGCGGCGGCCTGACCATCAAGACCACGGTCGACCTGCGCTTCCAGCGAGCCGCCGACGCCGCGGCCAAGGAGTCCGTCAAGCCGCAGGACCAGGCGATCGGCGCGCTCGCCATGGTGAAGCCCGGCACGGGCGCCGTGCTGGCGATCGCGCAGTCACGGCCGATGGGACGTGACCGCAAGAAGGGTCAGACCTTCCTCAACTACATCGTGAACAACAAGTACGGCGACTCCAACGGGTTCCAGGCCGGGTCGACGTTCAAGCTGTTCGTGATGGCGGCCGCGCTGGAGCAGGGCCTGCCCGCCTCCACCAGCTTCAACTCGCCGGCTCAGGTCCACATCCCGCAGAACGAGTTCCCCGACTGCGACGGCAACTACCCGTCGACGGCGCTCTGGGAGCCGCACAACTCCACCGACGACGGCTACTTCAACATGTACCAGGGCGCCCAGCTCTCGGTGAACACCTACTTCGCCCAGCTGGAGAAGAAGACCGGGCTGTGCAAGCCGTTCGCGCTGGCCAGGTCGATGGGCGTCGAGCTCGACCACCCGCACAGCGAGCGGGTCCCGTCCTTCACGCTCGGCGTCGCCGACGTCAGCCCCCTCGAGATGGCCGGTGCCTACGCGACGGTCGCCGCCCGCGGGCGGTACTGCGAGACCCAGCCCGTCACCAAGATCCTGAACAGCTCGGGGAAGGTGTTCAAGGACTACCGGCCCCAGTGCCGGCAGGTGATGAAGCAGGACACCGCCGACACGATCAACGACATCCTGCACGGCGTGATGGAGCCGGGCGGGTTCGGCCAGGCCCTGAACATCGACAAGGAGTCGGCCGGCAAGACCGGCACCATCCAGAACAACAAGGCGGTCTGGTTCGACGGCTACACCCCGGAGCTGGCCACCGCAGCGATGATCGCCGGGGCCAACAGCAAGGGAACCCCGATCACGCTCAACGGCCAGTCGGTCGGCGGACGCTACATCGACGTCGCGCACGGCTCGACGGTCGCAGGACCGATGTGGGCCCTCGCCATGCGCCGGGTGCAGGACCTCATCCCCGCGACGGCGTTCACCCCGCCGATCGCACCCGAGCCCCGGCCCTACGTACCCAAGGCCCCGTCACCGCCCAAGCAGCACGGGCACCGAAACCACGGTGGCGGCAACGGCGGCGGGGGCCACGGTCACTGAGGCTCAGGCACCCAGCTCGCGACGTACGGCGGCCGCGACCGCGCCACCGTCGGCCCGTCCCTTGGTCTTCGGGGTGAGCACGCCCATGACCCGACCCATGGCCTTCATGCCGTCGTCGCGGACGCCGAGCTCGTCGATGGTGTCCTTGACGAGGGCGTCGATCTCCTCGGTGGTGAGCTGCTCGGGCAGGTAGTCGGCGATCACCGCCGCCTCCGCCTTCTCCTTCTCGGCCTGCTCGTCACGTCCGGCGTCGGCGAAGGCCTCCGCCGCCTCGCGCCGCTTCTTGGACTCGCTGGTCAGCACCCCGAGGACGTCCTCGTCGGTGAGCTCACGCGACTCCTTGCCGGCGACCTCGGCGTTGGTGATCGAGGTCAGCACCATTCGCAGCGTCGAGGACCGGAGCCCGTCGCGGGCCTTGATCGCGGTGGTGAGGTCTTCGCGCAGACGCTCTTTGAGGCTCATGTTGGCCATTGTGGCAGCCTGTGGACATGGACCCGAACCGACTTTCCCGGGGGGCACGAGCCCTGGGATGGACCGTGGGTGCAGGGGCCGCGCTCGGGTTCGGGACGCTGGCGTACTCCGCCGGCATCGAGGTCCGCAACTTCGTCGTACGCCGGGTCTCGGTGGAGGTCCTGCCGGCCGGACACCGCCCACTGAAGGTGCTGCACGTCAGCGACCTGCACCTCACCCCGAGCCAGGGCACGAAGCGTCGTTGGCTGGCTTCGCTGGCCGACCTCGAGCCCGACCTCGTGGTGAACACAGGAGACAACCTGGCCCACCCGGACTCCGTGGAACCACTGGTCGAGGGCTTCGGCCGGCTGCTCGACGCCCCGGGAGTCTTCGTGTTCGGCTCCAACGACTACTTCGCGCCGACCCTGCGCAACCCGCTGTGGTACCTCTTCCCCGACGACGGGAAGCGCAACACCAACACCTCCAAGCTCCCGTGGCGTGACCTGCGGGCCGCTTTCGACGGGCGCGGCTGGACCGACCTGACCAACACCCACGGCCGGTTGAGGGTGGGCGACACCTCCTTCGCGTTCGTCGGCGTCGACGACCCGCACCTCGGTTACGACGACCTCGACGCCGTCGCCGGCCCGGCTCCCGCCGACGCGGACGTGCGCATCGGCGTCGCGCACGCGCCGTACCTCCGGGTGCTCGACCAGTACGCGCGGGACGGCTACGACCTCACCTTCGCCGGCCACACCCACGGCGGCCAGGTCTGTCTGCCGGTCAAGGGCGCCATCGTCACCAACTGCGACCTCGACACCGGACGCGCCAAGGGCCTGCACCGTCACCCGGCCGACTCCCGACCGGGTGACCCGGACTCGTCCTGGCTGCACGTCTCGGCCGGCGCGGGGACCTCGCCGTACGCCCCGATCCGGTTCTGCTGCCGCCCCGAGGCGACGCTGCTGACCCTGCTGCCGAAGACCTCCTGAGCACCTTCGGCCGGGCGCTGCAAACCCGGTTCGGGGCACCCAATTCGCTCTAGTAGACTCGCCACGCCTTCGGGGTGTGGCGCAGCTTGGTAGCGCGCGTCGTTCGGGACGACGAGGCCGCAGGTTCAAATCCTGTCACCCCGACCGAAGGAAAAACTCGACTGCCGGATCCGCCTCGCGCGGGTCCGGCAGTCGTCGTTCCGGGTGACGACGAGACGCCGGTGAGACCGGCCGGGCGATGCCCGGGCCAGCGGGGTGCATCCGTGGCACTATTCGCCACATGCCCGAGGATCCCGAGAAGAGCGGCAACGAGCCGAACCTCGAACTCCCGTCGCTGTTCGGTCGGGGCCGGAAGAAGAAGCGTCAGGCCGAGGAGCCGACCGCAGAGACGGCCGAGACCGCAGAGACCGAGGTCGTTGCCGCCGAGCCTGACGCGAGTACTCCGGTCGAGGCCACGCCTGCCGCAGGACCGGTGCCGGTCGAGGGCTCGACCCGCCGGTTGCCGCCGACGCCGCCGCCGTCCGCACGTGACACCGAGGAGACGGCCCCGACCCAGTCCGCGCCGCCTGTCGCACCCGCCACCGAACCGATTCCCGAACCTGTGCCGGAGCCTGTGCCCGAGCCTGTGCCGGATCCTGTGCCCGATCCTGCTCCGGTCGAGCCGAGCCCGCCTCCTGCGCCGGAGCCGATCCCCGAACCCGCCCCGGTCGAGCCGACCCCGCCGCCCCCGCCGCCCGTCCCCGTGGAGCCGACTCCAGAGCCACCGCCCGTTCCGGTGGAGCCGACCCCGGAGCCGCAGCCCGCGCCGGTCGAGGAGACCACGGTGCTGCCCGGGCCGGTACCGATGGACCAGCCCGCCCAGTCGGGCGCGGCCGAGGTCGGTGCGCCGCTGTTCGCCGACGAGGTGCCGCCTGCGTCGGCGCCCGAGGAGCCCAAGCCGCCCAAGGTGCGCAAGGAACGCCGGCCGATGACCTTGCCGCGGATCAACCCGCGGATCGCCGCCCTCGTCACCGGCCTCGTCGTGGGCTTTGTCGGGGTGGTGCTCTCCTTCGGCGCCAGTCAGGGCTGCGAGTCGGTGCGCGGCGTCGGCAGCTGCGGCGGCATCGGCCTGTTCGCCCTGCTTGTCGTGCTCGTGGTCGAGGTCCTCGTCGGCGCAGCATTGCTCAAGGCGTTCGGCGTCGTCGACCCGACCAGCACCAGCTTCCTGGGCGTCGGCCTGGTCGCGGTGATGGCGCTGCTGTTCTTCCTCAGCTCACTGGACTCGGCCTGGATGCTGCTCGTGCTCCCCACCCTGACCGCGCTCACCTTCCTGCTGTCCTGGTGGGTCACCGAGACGTTCGTCGAGCAGGGTGCCGGGGACGACCTGCACAGGTAGTTCGCGGCCTGCGTTTGGCTCACGGTCCCTTGTAGTTGGGACAAGCGGGTCTGTTCTCGGCTGACAGTTCGCTGTGGACGCCGACAGGGCACTTCTGCCCGTCCCCCGCTGCGCTCCTCCCAGGCAGAACTACCCGGTCGGCTCAACGAGCTGCAAGCAGCTCGGCTATCTGCACCGTGTTGAGGGCCGCGCCCTTGCGGAGGTTGTCGTTGCTGACGAACAGGGCGAGGCCGCGTTCGTCGGGTACGCCGGGGTCGTGGCGCAGCCGGCCGACGTACGACGGGTCCTTGCCCGCCGCCTGGAGCGGGTTCGGGATGTCGCTCAGCTCGACACCGGGCGCGCTGCCGAGGATCTCGCGGGCCCGGGCCACCGACAGCGGCGAGGCGAACTCGGCGTTGATCGCGAGCGAGTGCCCGGTGAAGACCGGGACGCGCACGCAGATGCCGGAGACGAGCAGGTCGGGGATGCCGAGGATCTTGCGCGACTCGTTGCGCAGCTTCTTCTCCTCGTCGGTCTCGTCGAGCCCGTCGTCGACGATCGAGCCGGCGAGCGGGACGACGTTGTAGGCGATGGTGCGCTCGTACTTCACCGGCGGCGGGAAGGCGATCGCCGATCCGTCGTACGACAGCTCGCGGGCCTTGTCGCCGGCGGCCTCGACCTGGGTGGCCAGCTCCTCGACGCCGGCGACTCCGGAGCCGGAGACGGCCTGGTAGGTCGAGGCGATCATCCGCACCAGCTGAGCCTCGTCGTGCAGCGGCTTGAGCACCGGCATCGCGGCCATCGTGGTGCAGTTGGGGTTGGCGATGATGCCCTTGCGGGCGTTGGCGATCTCGTGCGGGTTGACCTCGCTGACCACCAGCGGGACGTCGGCGTCCATCCGCCAGGCCGACGAGTTGTCGACCACGGTCACCCCGGCCTCGGCGAAGCGCGGCGCCTGGGCACGCGAGGTGGTGGCGCCGGCCGAGAACAACGCGATGTCGAGGCCGCTGGGGTCGGCGGTGGCGGCGTCTTCGACGGTGGCCTCGCGGTCGCCGTACGGCAGCACCGTGCCGGCCGAGCGGGCCGAGGCGAAGAAGCGGATCTCGTCGGCCGGGAAGCTCCGCTCGAGGAGGATCTGGCGCATGGCGACGCCGACCTGGCCGGTGGCACCGACGATGCCGATACGGACGCCCATCATCGACCGCTTCCGCCGTAGACGACTGCCTCGACCTCGTCGGCGTCGAGGTCGAACGCGGTGTGGGTCGCCGCAACCGCGGCATCGACGTCAACCTCGTCGACGATGACCGAGATGCGGATCTCCGAGGTCGAGATCATGCCGATGTTCACGCCGGCACCGGCGAGGGCGGTGAAGAACTTGGCGGTGACACCGGGGTGCGAACGCATCCCGGCACCGATCAGGGACACCTTGCCGACCTTGTCGTCGTAGAGCAGGGAGTCGAAGCCGATCTCCTGCTTCAGCGCGTCGAGCGCAGCCATCGCGGTGGCCCCGTCGGTGCGCGGGAGCGTGAAGGAGATGTCGGTGAGGTTGGTCGCGGCGGCGGACACGTTCTGCACGATCATGTCGAGGTTGATCTGTGCCTTGGCGAGCGCGTCGAAGATGCGGGCGGCCTCGCCGACCTTGTCGGGTACGCCGACGACGGTGATCTTGGCCTCGCTCCGGTCGTGGGCGACGCCGGCGATGATGGCTGCTTCCATGGTGGCCTCCTGATGGGCCTCGTCGTTGATGCTGCCCTCCACGACAGTGCCGTCCAGCTGGCTGAACGACGACCGCACGTGGATGGGGATGTCGTAGCGGCGGGCGTACTCCACGCACCGGAGGTGCAGGATCTTCGCGCCACCGGCTGCGAGCTCGAGCATCTCCTCGTAGGTGACGTTGTCGAGCTTGCGGGCGGACGGGACGATCCGCGGATCCGCGGTGAAGACTCCGTCGACGTCGGTGTAGATCTCGCACACGTCGGCGTGCAGTGCCGCAGCCAGGGCGACGGCCGTGGTGTCGGTGCCACCGCGTCCGAGCGTGGTGATCTCCTTGGTGTCCTGGCTGACGCCCTGGAAGCCGGCGACGATCACGATGTGGCCGTCGTCGATCGCGGCCGAGATGCGGCCCGGCGTGACGTCGATGATCTTGGCCTTGCCGTGCACCGAGTCGGTGATCACCCCGGCCTGCGAGCCGGTGAACGACCGCGCGGTGAAGCCGAGGTCGGAGATCGCCATGGCCACGAGGGCCATCGAGATGCGCTCGCCGGCGGTGAGCAGCATGTCGAGCTCACGGGCCGGGGGCAGCGGGCTGACGCCCTCGGCCAGCTCGAGCAGCTCGTCGGTGGTGTCGCCCATGGCGGAGACGGCGACCACGACGTCGTGCCCGGACTTCTTGACCTCGACGATCCGGCGGGCGACCCGCTTCACCGCGGACGCGTCGGACAGCGACGAACCGCCGTACTTCTGCACCACGATGCCCACGGGGCTGCGCTCCTCCACTGCCGGGGTGGCTCGCTCCCCGCGAGCCGCCCACGATTCTACGTGGGGTCAGATAACAGCTTCGCCGGTGTCCAGCACGGCCTCGGCGGCGGCGATCTGCTCGCTCTCGCCCTCGAAGTCGAGGTCCAGCCGGTCGTGGGCGACCACGGACTGCAGGGCGCGCAGGGCAGCGCTGGCGAGGTTGCCCCAGTCGGCCACGTAGGAGTACTGCCACCACCACAGCGCCTCGGCCACGTTGCCGGCGCGGAAGTGACGCAGGCCGTTGGCCAGGTCGGTCGCGACGGCGGTGAGGTCGTCGGAGAGCTGAGCCTCGACGATCTCGGGGGCGTAGGGATCGAAGTTGTAGGTGTAGGTCTCCACCGGGTCGAGCAGCCGGGCCAGCCGCAGTCGCATGGCGTCGAGGTCGGGGTCGGGACCGACGTCGGGCTGGTACTCGGCCGACGGCGTGAAGTCCTGCTGGGCACCGAGCCGCGCACCCGCGAACAGGATCTGGCTGACCTCCACCAACAGCAGGGGTACGACGGTGCCGGGGTTCTCCTCGCGCGACATGGCCTGCAGCACGACGAGGAACGACTCGACCGCATCGGCGATCTGCTGCGCGAAGTCCTCGAGCTCGGGGGTCATCTGTGTCTCAGTCACCGGCGTTTCGCCTTCCTGCGAATGCGCGTCCCAAGGTCACCTCGTCGGCGTACTCGAGATCACCGCCTACCGGCAGTCCACTCGCCAGACGGGTCACGCGCAAGTCCATGTCCTTCAAGAACCTACTGAGGTAGGCGGCGGTCGCGTCGCCCTCGATGTTCGGGTCGGTCGCCAGGATGACCTCGGTGACGGTCCCGTCGGAGAGTCGTCCCATCAGCTCCCGGATGCGCAGCTGCTCGGGACCGATGCCCTCCAACGGCGAGATCGCGCCGCCGAGCACGTGGTAGCGACCCCGGAACTCGCGGGTGCGCTCGATCGCCACCACGTCCTTGGGCTCCTCGACGACACAGATCAGCGTCAGGTCGCGGCGGTCGTCGCTGCAGATGCGGCACAGCTCCGCCTGCGAGACGTTGCCGCAGATCTTGCAGAAGGTGGCCTTGGCCTTCATCTCCACCAGCGTGTCCGCGAGGCGGCGTACGTCGATCGGGTCGGCCGCCAGCAGGTAGAAGGCGATCCGTTGCGCCCCCTTGGGTCCCACGCCAGGGAGCCGGGCGAGCTCGTCGATCAGGTCCTGGAGGACACCCTCATACACCGAAACCGCCCGGCAGCTGGGGTGAGTCGTCGCCGGGACCGCCGAAGCCGCCGCCGGCCAGCGGCCCGAGGGCCTGGGAGGCGAGCTCGTCGACCTTGGCCTTGGCGTCACGGTAGGCCGCCACCACCAGGTCGCCGAGGTCGGTCAGCGAGTCGGCGTCGGAGCCGTCGAAGGACCCCGCGGCGACGGTGACGTCGGTCAGCTCGCCGGTGCCGGTGAGGGTGACGATCACGCCGCCGGCACTGCCCTCGACCTTGGCCTGGGCGAGCTCCTCCTGCGCCGCGACGAGCTGGGACTGCATCTGCTGGGCCTGCTCGAGCATGGCGTTGAGGTCGAAGCCGCCCTCGCCCCCGAGGCCTGCGAAGGGGTTGCTGTCGCTCATCTGGTCGCTCCTGGTCGTGAGTTCCGTCGTTGGTCCATGGGCATGCATCGGTCAGTCGTGGGGGATCTCTTCGATCACGGTGGCACCGAGCTCGCGCTGGAGGAGCTCGGTGCTGTCGAGGCCGTTGTCGTCGGCCGCCGGGTCGTCGCGGTGGGCGTCGGCGTCGGGGTCAGGTCCGCTGGGCGCGGGGGCCGGCTCGTCGCCGTTGCGGGTGGGCGCGATGTTGGACCGCGCGGCCGCGATGGACTCGGGCTTGGCCGGTTCACGCTCGGCCGGGCCGTCGTCGCTGGCCCAGGCCGGGGGTTCGCTGGGCGGAGGCACGCTGGGCGGCGGCTCGGAGCGGGTGGCGGACTGCTTGACCCGAGGAGCGGACTCCGAACCCGGCTGCGCGGAGGGGTCCACGGCGGTCTCGATCTTCCAGTCGGCACCGATCATGTCGATCGCAGCCTGGCGCAGGATCTCCTCGCTGCCCCCGCCGATGAACGAGTCGCGCGCCCCGGCCGTCTTGAACCCGACGGTCAGGGAGGTCGCGTCGACCCCGATCACCTGGGCGTTCTGGCTGAGCAGGATCCAGGTGAACCGGCGCATCTTCTTGACGGCCTCGAGCAGGTCGGGCCAGATCCGGCGTACGTCGGCCAGGGAGAGCTGTGCTCCGGACCCGGAGGTCGCGGGGGCGGGCTCTGGCTCGGGAGTCGGTGCTGCCGGGGGCTGTTGTGTCTCCACCGGAGCGTCCTCGGCGACGACGGGAGTCTCCGCGGCGACAGCGGGAGCGGGGGTGGCCGGCTGAGGTGTGTGGTCTCGACTGACCACTCGCTCCGCTCGCTGCTCGACCACCCTGTCTGCTGCGGCCGGTGCTACGGCAAGACGCCGCTCGAGACGATCCATCCGCGCCGTCAGCCCGAGGGCGTCGTGGTCGACGGCGGGCAGCAGCACGCGGGCGCAGATAAGCTCGAGGAGCAGGCGCGGAGTGGTCGCCCCGCGCATCTCGGTCAGCCCCTCGGCCACGAGGTCAGCGGCGCGCACCAGCTCGGCCTTGCCGAACCGGGCCGCCTGGGCGACCAGTCGCTCGGCCTGGTCCTCCGGGGCGTCGATCAGCCCGGAGGCCGGGGCGTCGGGCACGGCCGCGACGATGACGAGGTCGCGCAGCCGGCGAAGCACGTCCTCGGTGAACCGCCGCGGGTCCTGGCCGGTCTCGATCACCTTGTCGACCACGCCGAAGACACCGGCACCGTCGCCGGCCGCGAACGAGTCGACCACCTCGTCGAGCAGGTTGTCGGGGGTGTAGCCGAGCAGGTTGGTGGCGACGTCGTACGTCACTCCGTCGGGCCCGGCGCCACCGAGCAGCTGGTCGAGCACGGAGAGCGAGTCACGGGCCGAGCCGGCGCCCGCGCGTACGACGAGCGGCAGCGCCGCCGGGTCGATCTTGACGCCCTCCTGGTCGCAGATCTGGGCGAGGTAGTCGGACAGCGTGCGCGGCGGGATCAGCCGGAACGGGTAGTGGTGGGTGCGCGAGCGGATGGTCGCGATGACCTTCTCCGGCTCGGTGGTCGCGAAGATGAACCGGAGGTGCTCCGGCGGCTCCTCGACCAGCTTGAGCAGGGCGTTGAAGCCCTGCGTGCTGACCATATGGGCCTCGTCGATGATGTAGACCTTGTAGCGGCTGGCGACCGGGGCGAAGAACGCCCGCTCCCGCAGGTCCCTCGCGTCGTCGACGCCGCCGTGGCTGGCCGCGTCGATCTCGATCACGTCGATGGATCCCGGACCGCCGCGAGCCAGGTCGCGGCACGACTGGCACTCGCCGCACGGATCGGCGATCGGGGCCTTCTCGCAGTTCAGCGCCCGGGCCAGGATGCGGGCGCTGGTCGTCTTGCCGCACCCGCGCGGGCCGGAGAAGAGGTAGGCGTGGTTGACCCGGTTGTTCGCCAGCGCCGCCCGCAACGGCTCGGTGACGTGGTCCTGACCGATCACCTCGGCGAACGTCTCCGGCCGGTAGCGGCGGTACAGAGCGAGGGAGGGTTCCACACACGCACCCTAACCAGCCGGGCCGACATCCGGTCGGGGGCCACCGCGTGCCAGGGACCGGTCAGCCGGCGCCGAGGGCGCGTGACATCAGTACCTGCCGGGTCCGGGCACCCGTCTTGTCCAGCACCGACTTCACGTGGTCGTTGACGGTGTGCTCGGAGAGCACCAGCCGCGCGGCGACCTCGTGGGTGGAGAGGCCGTTCCCGAGCAGCGCCAGGACCTCGGTCTCACGCGCCGACAACCCGTGCACCCGCGCGAACAGGTCGGTGCGTTCCGCCGGCGTGCTCGGCTCGATGGAGACCGCGATGTCGCGGCTGTCGGCCTGCTCGGCGGGCCCCATCCGGTCGGCCTTCACCGTCACCCAGCGACTGCCGCCGAGGTGGACGCGTGCCCAGGGCTCCCCCACCGGCACGCCCTGCTCCAGGGCCACGAGCGCAGCAGCGACGTTGTACGCCGCCGCCGGGACCGGGGTCATCGGCTCGTCGGGCGGGTTCAGCTGCAGCAGGGCTGCCGCGGCACCCGCCGTCTGGGCATGCACCTGGAGATCCGGGTCGAGCACCACGACGGCCGGGCCGACGGGGAGGAACTGCTCGGGGGTGTCCACGAAGGTGCGGGCCAGCGCCGCCCGGAGTCCCGTGACGACGTACGGCGTGAGCGAGCCGAGGTACGCCACCTCTGCGGGCGTGAACGCTCTGTCGGTCCGCCAGAGCTCGAGCATCCCCCAGCAGCCGTGCCGGTCACCCAGCGGCGCGACCGCCACGTCGACGACGCCGAGGTCGCGCTGGATCTCCTCCCACATCCGTGACCGCGACGGCTGTCGTCCGCTGGCGGCGAGCAGCGAGGCGGAGGCCACCTTCGCCTCGAGGAGCTCGGGCCACCGGTTCAGTCGCGTCAGGTAGCGCGCCCGGATCAGTGCCGGCAGCTGCGGCCACGGGAGCATGGGTACGTCGGCCAGCGGTGAGCAGCCGACCCGGGTGGTGGGGTCGGTGAGCATGAACACGTAGCCGTCGAAGCCGATGACCCGGCGTACCTCGGCGACCACCTCTTCACGCAACGCCTTGGCCGTGAGCGAGCCGCGGCTGAGCCGCTCGATCCGGTCCAGGCTCGACGAGGTTGTCGGCACGGGCTCAGCGTACGGCGAGCGAAGACCCCCAGGATCCGGGATGTTCTGCCGGCTCGCGTGACCGGACGCTGGAGGTCCCCACCCATTGAGGAGTCGTCATGACCACCACCGTGCACATCGAGAACACCGTCCGCGAGTACGACGCCTGGCAGGAGGCGTTCGACAAGTTCGAGTCCTTCCGCGCCGAGCACGGCGTCCGCTCCTACCGGATCAGCCGCAGCGCGGCCGATCCCCAGCAGGTGAACGTCGACCTGCACTTCGCCTCGCAGGCCGAGGCCGAGGCGTTCCTGCCCCGGCTGCAGCAGATCTGGAGCACGCCCCAGTCGCAGCGGATGCTGCTGAAGCACACGCCACCGGTGCTGCTCGAGGTCGTCCGCGACCGCGTGCTCGAGACCAGCAGCTAGCCCGGGAACGAGAAGGCCCCCCGTGCACCCGGAAGAGCCCACCTGCCCTTGCTGCCTTCCGGCCCTGGGGGATTCAGTGAGATACCGCCGCACGGGGGGTTGGCGCAGAGTCTAGGAGAGACGCGCCGACTGCCCCAAACCGGTGCCGAGGTGCGTCATACGAATCGTGGCCTTGAACCCACAGTTCGTATGACGTCCGGGCGGGGCGGCCACTGATTTCTCGGGCGGACGGCGAACCGGTAGCCTCTCCGGCGGAGGATTCGCCTAGTGGCCTATGGCGCTCGCTTGGAAAGCGGGTTGGGTTAATAGCCCTCAGGGGTTCGAATCCCCTATCCTCCGCCACTCCACTGCTGGGTCCGTCCCCGCTCGAGTTCGGGGCGAGCCGGCCGTACGTCGTTCCGCGGCTCAGGACCGCGCGGGTGGCGAGGGCACCGGCCTCAGGCGACGTCGCGAGGTGCCCTCCTCGAGGATGGCCACACCGCTCGGGAGCTCGATCGCCCCGGCCGTCAACCTCATCGAGGCCGGCCTCGCCTGACGGCTCAACGGCGAACTCGGCCGGCGCCGGGTCGGCGGCGGCGGCGGCGGCGAGGCGACGCCACCGGGTCGGGCGCCGGGCTCACTTCGAGGTCGGGAAGTGGAAGCTCGCGTCGCTGGCGTGGCTGCTGTGCGGCCAACGAGCCGTGACCACCTTCGCGCGGGTGTAGAAGCTCACGCCCTCGGGCCCGTGAACGTGCTTGTCCCCGAACAGCGAGTCCTTCCAGCCACCGAAGGAGTAGTAGGCCATCGGCACGGGCACCGGGACGTTGATGCCAATCATCCCGACGTGCACGCCCCGCTGGAACCGGCGGGCCGCCTCGCCGCTGTTGGTGAAGATGGCGGTCCCGTTGCCGTAGGGGTTGGCGTTGATCAGGGCGATGGCGTCATCCACCGTCTCCGTGCGTACGACGGACAGCACTGGCCCGAAGATCTCCTCGGTGTAGACGTCCATCTCGGTCGACACCCGGTCGATCACGGTCGGGCCGACGAAGAACCCGTCCTCGAAGCCGGGGACGGTGTAGCCACGACCGTCGACCTCGATGCTGGCGCCCTGCCGCTCGCCGGAGTCGATCAGCCCCACGATCCGTTCCTGCGCCTGGCGGGTCACGACCGGACCCATCTCGCTGCTGTCGTCACGACCGCTGCCCACGACGACGGAGCGGGCGCGCTCGTTGACGGCCGCCACCACGCGGTCGCCCGCGTCGCCGACCGCCACGGCGGCCGAGATCGCCATGCACCGCTCGCCGGCCGAGCCGAAGGCGGCAGCGGCCAGGTGCTCGGCCGCGAAGTCCATGTCGGCGTCGGGCAGCACGATGGCGTGGTTCTTCGCGCCGCCGAGGGCCTGGACCCGCTTGCCCGTGGCCGAGCCGCGCTCGTGGATGTACCTCGCGATCGGGGTCGAGCCCACGAAGGACACGGCCGCGACGTCCGGTGAGTCGAGGATGGTGTCGACAGCGACCTTGTCCCCGTGCACGACGTTGAAGACGCCGTCGGGGAGGCCGGCCTCCTGCCACATCTCGGCGATCAGCAGGGAGGCCGAGGGGTCCCGCTCGCTCGGCTTGAGGACGAAGGTGTTCCCGCACGCGATCGCGACCGGGAACATCCACATCGGCACCATCGCCGGGAAGTTGAACGGAGTGATCCCGGCACAGACCCCGAGTGGCTCGCGGAACGACCAGGTGTCGACGTCGGTGGAGACCTGGTCGGAGTAGTCGCCCTTCAGCAGCGTCGGGATGCCGCACGCGAACTCCACGACCTCGAGCCCGCGCTGCACCTCACCCAGGGCGTCGGAGAGCACCTTGCCGTGCTCGTCGGTGATCGCCTCGGCCAGCTCGGAGGCGCGGCGGTTCACGATCTCCCGGAAGGCGAAGAGCACCTTGGTGCGGCGGCTGATCGAGGTCTGCGACCAGTCCGGGAAGGCGTCGCGCGCCGCCGCGATCGCCGACTCCACGTCGGTCGCGTCGGCGAGGACCACCTCGGCCTGCTGCTGTCCGCTGGCCGGGTTGAAGACGGGTGCGGTGCGGTCGGAGACGCCGCGGGTCGGCTTGCCTGCGATCCAGTGCTCGATCGTTCTCATCGGGCCATCCTGCACCCAGTCCGGAGGGAGAGCGAAGTCAGGAGTTCCGGCGCGCGATCGAGGCGTTCAGAGCCGTCGCGAACAGCGTCCACGCGGGGTACGGCGCCCAGGCGTTGTGGAGTGCCGGATCGACGTGCTGGAGCCGACGGGCGACGAACAGCGACTGCCAGGTGAGTACGCCGCACCAGGCGGTCGACACCCACGGACGGCGTACTCGCCAGAACACCACCGACCAGCCGGTGTTGAGGGCCAGGTTGAGCGCGAGCGAGCGACGCAGACCGTCCGCCTCGTCGATGCGACCCTCCTCCTCGAGGACGGTCAGCGCCGCTGCGGTCGTGACCGCGATGTCGGCGTACAGCGGTGTCCAGACGAGCGGGAACGCGAGGGCGGGCGGTTGCCAGCGGGGCTTGTCGAGCCGCTGGTACCACGCACTCTCCGGAGTCGTGGCCACCCCGCCGAGACCGGCGCTGACCGCCGAGGCGAGACCGGTGAGCGCGAGGTTGCGCAGTCCTCGTGCGGATCCGAGCCGCGACCACGAGCTCATGAGGCGTCCCGGGCGTCGGCCGGCCGACGGTCCTCGAGACCGGCCATCCCCCACCGCACCAGGGCGGCCGAGACCGAGCCGGCGCGACTGGCGACGGCAAGACCAGGCCCGGCCAGCGGCAGCCGCAGCGAGCGCCTGGCCCAGCCGGGGAGCAGCGCCACCCCTCCGGCCGCGATCAGGGCGTAGCCCGGACGCATCATCAGCGGGACGGGCGGGTTGAGCAGCATGAAGCGAGTCGCCTCGCGGGCGGCCGGGGTGCTCTCCAGCTCGGGTCGGTAGGAGTCGATGACCTGGTCGAGCTCCTCGACCGTGTGCGGGAGGTCGGTCGCGCCGAGCAGCGAGGCGGCCCGGGTGGTCTGGTGGACGTAGAGATCGGCCTCGTCGTCGGAGAGCGGTGTCTCGGCGTACGACTGGTAGGCGGTGAGGAACGACCAGATCTCCGCCACGTGCACCCAGCGCAGGAGGTGCGGGTCGTCGGCGGCGTACGGCCGTCCGCGGTCGTCGACACCACGCACCACTCGGTGGCGGGAGCGCACGTGGGCGATCGCCTGCTCGGCGTCGCCCACCGTCCCGAAGGTGGTGACCGCGAGGTAGTGGCTGGTGCGTTGCAGGCGTCCCCACGGGTCGCCCTTGTAGCCGCTGTGGCCCGCGACCCCCGCCATCGCCGACGGGTGCAGGGACTGCAGCAGCAGCGCGGCCAGCCCGCCGGGGAACATGGAGGCATCGGCGTTCACCCGCCAGATCGGGTCCTCCGAGGTGAACCACCGCTCACCCTCCGCACCCCAGATGCGCTGCGCGCGCTCGGGGGCATCGTCGCCAGCGACACGCGAACGCAGCGCGAGGCCGAGGCGGCGTTGTACGGCGCGCGCGGGAGAAGCAGTCACCTCCTCACCCTAGACACGCACTCCTCATCTGCCGGACACGACGCTGATACGCAAGTGAATGGTGGGGCCGATACATTTTGTCCGTGTTCGCATTTCTGGGTCGTCTCGTCCGTCGTCATCCCTGGTACGTGATCCTCGGCTGGATCGTGGTGACCGTCGTGGTCGTAGCCACCGCGCCGAAGCTCGCGGCCACGAGCGACCAGTCGGAGTTCCTGCCGAGCCACTACGAGTCGATCAAGGCCGCGAAGCTGCAGCAGGACGCGTTCCCGCAGCAGACGACCCCCGGAGCGATCCTGGTCTTCGACCGCAAGGACGGCGGCAAGCTGACCAGCGCCGACCAGGCCGACGTGCAGAAGATCGTCACCTCGCTCGGCAGCGACCTGCCGAAGGTGTTCAAGGGGGCAGCCGCGCAGCCGGCGAGCCAGAACAAGCTCGTGCAGATCGGCGTCATCGGCATGGCCGAGGGCAAGAACGCCTACGACAAGCCGTCGATGGACGCGGTCAAGGACCTGCGCAAGGACGCCAAGCCGCTCGTCGCCGACACCAACCTGCGGCTCGGGTTCACCGGACCGGCGCCGCAGGCCCTCGACTCGCAGGAGGCATCGGCCAACGCCGAGGCCATCGTGGGGATCGCGACGTTCGCGCTGATCCTGCTGCTGCTCAGCCTGATCTTCCGCAGCGTGATCATCGCCGTCCTGCCGCTCATCGTGATCGGTCTGGTGTCGCAGGTGGCAGTCGGCCTGGTCGGCTTCGCCAACGAGCTCTTCGACCTCAAGACCGACTCCTCGATCCAGGTGATCCTGATCGTGGTGCTGTTCGGCATCGGCACCGACTACATCCTGTTCTTCCTGTTCCGCTACCGCGAACGGCTGCGCGACGGCGAGGACAGCAAGGCGGCCGTAGAGCACGCCGTCGAGCGCGCAGGCGAGGCCATCGCCTCGGCCGGCGGCGCGGTGATCGTGTCCTTCATGGCCCTCGTCCTCAGCTCGCTCGGCATCTTCAAGTCGATCGGCCCGGCGCTCGCGATCGCAGTCTTCGTGACCGTGCTGGCCGCGCTGACCCTGTTCCCGGCGATCGTGTCGTTGCTCGGCACGCGGGTGTTCTGGCCCTCGAAGTCGTGGAAGGTCGAGCCCGAGGCCGCCCGGTTCGCCGCCGTCGGCCAGTCGCTGGGACGGCATCCGGTCCGGTACGCCCTGGCTTCCGGCGGGGTGCTCGCGATCCTCACGGTCTTCGCGTTCGGCTTCAATCCCACCTTCGACCTCGGCGACTCCGGTGCCCCCTCCGACGTCGAGTCGTCGGTCGCGCTCAAGACGCTGCAGAAGGGCCTGCCGGCCGGTGCCACCGACCCGACCCAGGTGTTCCTGTCCTCCGACGACGGAGCGCCTCTCGACCAGGCCGAGCTGGCCACGTTCGCGCAGGACCTGGGCAAGGCAGACGGCGTCGCTCAGGTTGCTCCCGGCGTCCCCAACACCAAGGGCGACACCGCGCTCTTCAACGTGGTGCTGAGCCAGGACCCGACGTCCGACGCCTCGCTGGCCGCCGTGAAGGGCCCGATCCGTACGACGGCACACGACTCGGCACCGGACGGCACCACCGCCCTGGTCGGAGGTACGACCTCGGTGTTCGTCGACTTCCAGAAGGCGATGAACCGCGACTACGCCGTGGTGTTCCCGGTCGCCGCCATCGTGATCTTCCTGATCCTCGCGCTGGTGCTGCGCAGCCTGGTCGCACCCCTCTACCTGATGGCCTCGGTCGGTCTCGGGTTCGGTGCAACGCTCGGCGCGGCCGTGCTGCTGTTCCAGCACATCAAGGGCGAGGACGGCCTGATCTTCCTGCTGCCGATCTACATCTACCTGTTCGTGGTCGCGCTCGGCACCGACTACAACATCTTGATGATCACCCGTCTGCGCGAGGAGTCCCGCGAGGGCGAGACACCGCGCAACGCCGCGGCCGAGGCGCTCAAGCACGCCGGTCCGACGGTCGCCGCAGCGGGCGTCATCCTCGCCGGCACCTTCGCCTCCCTGATGCTCGGCGGCAACGCCCTGCTGGTGGCGATGGGCTTCTCGATCTCCTTCGGCATCTTCGTGTCGGCGTTCGTGATGGCGATGTTCTTCACGCCGTCGCTGACGGCGCTCCTCGGGCACACGGCCTGGTGGCCCGGACACAGCGACGAGAAGGCGCCGACCGAGCTGACCGACATGCCCGAAGAGGCTGCGGTTCACTAGTCCCGCGCGGTCACCCGACGTCGTCGTGGGTGTCGAGGTGGTGCCAGAAGGAGATCGCCGGCTCACCGGTGGCGGCGCGTTGCATCAGCTCCTCGACGTCGGGGCTGGCGTCGAAGAACTTCTGGAAGGAAGCCTCGTCCGGCCACTCGTCGATCACGAGGATCTCGTTGTCGGAGCCGTAGAAGTGGTGGGAGATGACGCCGTGCTCCTTGGCTCGGTCGATGATGGTCTTGAGGACGTCCGGATCGGTCGCCTCGACCTCCTTGGGGTCTCCCGAGACTCGTAGGGTCATGAGTACGCTCATCTGCGCCTCCTCAGGCTGGGGGCGCGGCTTCTCCACACCCCTTCGTCCTGCCTACTCCTGACCGCGGGGACGGTCCATCGACGCAGCCCGGTGGAGCAGACCGCGTCAGGGACGACCGGTCAGCGGCGGCCGGTCTTGAACAGGCCGCGGAAGATCTCGCGTACGGCGGTGCGACCGAGCTGACGCGCCGTGGTGGAGGTCAGCACCTCCTCGACGACCGATTTCTCCTGGCGGGTCGACCGGCGCGGTGAGCGGGTGCGCGTCGCGCGGTCAGCCTCCTTGCGCAGCTTGTCCTCGGTCGTCTCCTGTTCCTTGGCCTGCTGCTCGGCCTGCTGCTCCGCCTTCGCCTTGGCGGCACCGGCCTCCAGCTTGGCAGCCAGCTTCTCGCGGGCCGACTCGCGGTCGATCCCCTCGGCGTACTTGGCGTTGAGCGGCGACGCCTTCACCGCCTGCTCCATGGCAGTCGTGTCGGCGGCACCCATCAGCGACTCCGGAGCGCGCAGCCGGGTCCACGCCACCGGCGTCGGGGCGCCACGTTCGTCCATCACCGTGACGATCGCCTCGCCGATGCCGAGGGAGAGGATCACCTTGCCGAGGTCGTCGTACGACGAGTGCGGGTAGGTGTTCACGGTCTGCTTCAGAGCCTTGGCGTCGTTGGGCGTGGCCGCGCGCAGCTGGTGCTGGACGCGGGAGCCGAGCTGGGCCAGCACGTTGTCGGGTACGTCGGTCGGCGACTGAGTCACGAAGAAGACCCCGACACCCTTCGACCGGATCAGCCGCACCGTCTGCGCGATGGCGTCGAGGAACGCCTTGGACGCGTCGCTGAAGAGCAGGTGGGCCTCGTCGAAGAAGAACACCAGCTTGGGCTTGTCGACGTCGCCCACCTCGGGCAGGTCGTGGAACAGGTCGGCCAGCAGCCACATCAGGAAGGTCGAGAACACCGCCGGTCGGTCGACCAGGTTGGGCAGCTCGACCAGCGAGATCAGCCCCTTGCCTTCGGGCGTCGTACGCAGGAAGTCGCTGGTCTCGAACTCCGGCTCGCCGAAGAACGCGTCGGCACCCTGGTCGGAGAAGGCGATCAGCTCGCGCAGGATCACACCAGCGGTCGCGCTGGACAGGCCGCCGAGGTCCTTGAGATCGGCCTTGCCCTCGTCGGAGGTCAGGTACTTCACCACCTCGCGCAGGTCGGCGAGGTCGAGCAGTGGCAGGCCGGCCTGGTCGGCGTAGTGGAAGACCAGCCCGAGCGAGGACTCCTGGGTGTCGTTGAGGCCGAGCACCTTGGCCAGCAGGGTGGGGCCGAACGCGGTCATGGTCACCCGCAGCGGCGTACCGATGCCCTGGCCGCCGAGGGCGAAGAACTCGACCGGGAACCCCTCGGCCTTCCAGTCCTGGCCGAGAGAGCTGGCGCGTTCGGTCAGCTTCGGGTTCTCGGTGCCGGGCACCGACAGGCCGGACAGGTCGCCCTTGATGTCGGCGGCGAACACCGGGACGCCGGCTTCGGACAGCTGCTCGGCCATCAGCTGCAGCGTCTTGGTCTTGCCGGTGCCGGTCGCGCCAGCGACGAGGCCGTGCCGGTTGAGCATGGCCAGCGGGATCCGGATGGGTACGCCGCTCAACGTGCTCGCGTCGACCATCAGCCCACCGAGCTCGAGGGCCGGTCCCTCGAAGGCGTACCCCGGCGCCACCGCCGCGCTGATCGGGTCCGAGGGGGCCGGCGAAGAGGGGGCATCGGTCATGCCGGCCAGCGTAGACCGGGCCTTACCTATGATGGCGCCGTGATCTTCAAGCGCGTGGGCGACGGGCGGCCCTACCCCGCTCACGACCTGGGACCGCGGGACTGGGCGGCGCTGCCGCCTCGGCCTGTGCGGCTCGACGAGCTGGTCACCACCAAGGACACCCTGCAGCTGGCCGCCCTCCTCGACGAGGACTCGACCTTCTTCGGTGACCTCTTCGCCCACGTGGTCGAGTGGCGCGACGACCTCTACCTCGAGGACGGCCTGCACCGCGCGCTCCGCGCGGCCCTCCAGCAGCGACACGTCCTGCATGCCCGCGTGCACGTGGCCGAGGACTAGGCGTGTCCGGCCGCAAGGTGACGACCGGCATCACCCTCGTCGTACTGCTGATCGTCCTGGGCGGCATGGCTGCCTACGGGATCAAGCACGCGCTCGCACCGCTTCCCGGCGGCAGCTCCTCGAAGAAGCCGTGCTCGACCACCGAGAAGGAGGTCAAGCAGTTCCTCAAGCGCGGGGACGTCCAGGTCAGCGTCTACAACGCCGGCACGCGCAGCGGCCTGGCCGGGCAGACGCTCGACAAGATCGAGGCGGCCGGCTTCGTCCCGGGCAACGCCGGCAACGCCCCCGGCACCGCCCAGGTGCGCCGCGCCGTCGTCTGGACCACCAAGGCCGACGACTACTCCGCCAAGCTGGTGGCCCTCGCCCTGGGTGGCGGCACCCGCGTCGAGGTCACCAAGACCGACCTCGGCCCCGGCGTCGACGTCCTGGTCGGCAACAAGTTCCAGGGCCTGGACAAGAAGGCGCCCCAGCAGATCCGGTTGCCGAAGCCGGTCGAGACCTGCGTCGAGGTCAGCTGATCGACTCGGGGCACTAGCTCGGCGGCTTCTTGCCGAGCCACTGCGCGAGACGGCCCCCGACGGAGACGGCCCGCAGCCGCTGCTCGGTCGCCACCCGGTCCTTGCGGGGAGTCACGACGAGCACGTCGTCACCCCGCCGCAGGACCGTACGACGCTCCGGCACCAGGGTCCTGCCGTCCCGGACGATGAGCGCGACCGACGAGCCGGGCGGCAGGCGGAGCTCGCCGACCTCGACGCCGTGCATCAACGACCTCGGCGAGATCGTCACCTGCAGCAGGTCGGCGGCGATCCGCTCGAGCGGGGCGGCCTCGACCTCGAGGTCACGTGGCTCGCTGCGCCGCGCCACCTTGAGCACCTTGGCCACCCACGGCAGCGTCGGCGCCGTCACCAGCGTGTCGATCACCACCAGCACGAAGACGATGTCGAAGAGCTGTTGGGCGCCGTGCACCTCCTTGGCCAGCGGGATCGTGGCGAGCACGATCGGCACCGCTCCGCGCAGCCCGGCCCACGACAGGAAGCCCAGCTCGGGCAGTCGCATCGGTTGTGCCAGCGACGCGACGAGGACGGAGAGCGGCCGGGCCAGCACCGTCAGGGCGACGCCGGCCACCACCGCCGTGACGATCGAGCCGGCGTCGATCTGGCTCGGCGTCAGCAGCAGGCCGAGCATCACGAACAGCCCGATCTGCGCCAGCCAGGCCACTCCCTCGGAGAACGACCGGGTGGCCGCCCGGTGCGGCAGCTCGGCATTGCCGAGGATCAGCGCGGCGACGTACACCGCAGCGAAGCCGGACCCGTGCACCGACGCCGTGCTGGCGTAGGCGAGCACGGTCAGTGAGAGCACCGCCAGCGGGTAGAGGCCCGAGCTCGGCAGCGCGGAGCGACGCAGCAACCACGCCCCGCCGAAGCCGATCACGAGGCCGGTGGCGACGCCGATCCCGAGCTCCCAGACGATCTCGCCAGCGAACCCCAGGATGCTGTGGTTCGACCCGGCGCTGACCAGGGTCACCAGCACGACCGTGGGGGCGTCGTTGAGACCCGACTCGGCCTCGAGCGCACCGGTCAGGCGGCGCGGCAGCGGGAGCTTGCGCAGCACCGAGAACACCGCGGCGGCGTCGGTCGGCGAGGTGACCGCCCCCAGCAGCACCGAGAGCTCCCAGCTCAGCCCCAGCACGAGGTGGCAGAAGACGGCCATCACCAGCACGCTCACGGCGACGCCGACCGTCGCCAGCGAGACCCCGAGCCGCATCACCGGGCGTATCTCCGGCCACGGCGTGGTCAGACCACCCTCGGCCAGGATCAGGATCAGGGCCGCGAAGCCGAGCGCGTGCGCGACCTCCGCGTTGTCGAACTCCAGGCCGAAGCCCGACTCCCCCAGCAGTACGCCGATGGCCAGGTAGATCAGCAGGGTCGGCAGCCCGAACCCCACGCTGACCCGGACCGCCAGGATCGACAGCAGCAGCACAGCCGCCCCCACCAGGAGCACCTGGTCGAGTGTGTGCACGTCGAGTGTCATGGGTGGCACCTCGGCGGTGGGGGGTCGGACCCAGAGTCTATGAGGCGACCGGACGGGCGCTGACCACACGGATTCCAGCGCAGCGCAAGTGGCCGTCAGAGGTCCACTAGTTCGCTTTACCCCAGATAACCGGAATACCCCTTATCACACCTACTGTCGCAATCGTTCCCGTCGCAGCGGTGACCTCCCCACCCTGATCCGTCACCGTCACGAGAGAACCCCATGCGCACCCAGCCGATCCGACGCACCTCGTCGTTGTGCCTGGCGCTGCTGTTCGCCCTGCTGGCGGGTCTGGTCGCGACGTCGGCCCCGGCGAGTGCCAGCACACCCGTGGTCGTCAGCGGCTGCGCGGCGTACACCGGGGCCAAGGCCCTCGGCACGTCGTACTCCGACGCCTACGTCCACGTCTACGCCTGCGGCCGTCGCCCCAGCTTCGACGGCGCCAAGAACGGGAGCGGTCCGGTCGTCCGTCCCTTCGTCGGCTCGCCCATCTACTACAGCGGCTACCAGTGCATCGAGCTGGTCGCGAGGTACCTCAAGCTGCGCTTCGGCGCCGACCCCGGCATCGCCAACGGCGCCCAGGCGGTGGACAGGTACGCCGCCGCCTACCCGACCAAGTTCGTGAAGATCGCGAACGGCACCAAGGGCAAGGCACCCCGCAAGGGCGACGTGCTCAGCCTCTCCGCCAGCTGGCGCTTCAACGACGTCGGGCACACCGGTGTCGTCGTCTCCTCGAGCGTGAGCTCGGCCGGCAACGGCACCATGCGCGCCATGGAGGAGAACTGGGGCGGCACCGGCGGCACGGCCGGCTACCACAACTACGTCGTGAAGAACTGGCGCGTCGTCTTCGCCGGGCTGCCCTACGTCAAGTGGCTCCGGACGCGCTGACCCGCATCCGCCGACTAGAACTCGTTCTAGTTTCTTCGTAGACTCCCGGCCATGACCACCGATCTCCCCGAGCTGCTACACGCCGCCGACGTCGAGACGTGGAGCGACGAGGTCGACGTCGTCGTGGTCGGCTTCGGCATCGCCGGAGCCTGCGCTGCCCTCGAGGCCGCCCGGGCCGGTGCCTCGGTGATCCTGCTCGAGCGGGCGTCGGAGTACGGCGGCACCAGCGCGATGGCCGGCGGCCACTTCTACCTCGGCGGCGGTACGGCGGTGCAGCGGGCGACCGGCATCGAGGACTCGGCCGAGGAGATGTTCAAGTACCTGATGGCGGTCAGCCTCGATCCCGACGAGGCGAAGATCCGCGCCTTCTGCGACGACAGCGTCGAGCACTTCGACTGGATCGAGGCGCTCGGCATGGAGTTCGAGCGGTCGCTCTACGAGAAGAAGGCCGTCATCCAGCCCGGCACCCAGGGCCTGATGTTCACCGGCAACGAGAAGGTCCATCCGTTCCGCGACCTCGCCAAGCCAGCGCCACGCGGCCACAAGGTGCCCAAGCCGGGCGACACCGGCGGCGCCAAGATCGTGCTGGACGCGCTGGCCGAGCGGCTGGCCGAGACCGACGCCGACGTGCGCTACGAGACCGGCGCCACCAACCTCGTCGTGGAGGTCGGACCCGAGGGCGGAGGGGCGGTCGTGGGGCTCGCCTGGCGCAAGTACGACGAGCGCGGCTTCATCCGGGCCAGGTCAGTCGTGATCGCGGCAGGTGGCTACGTCGGCAACGACAAGATGATCGCCGAGTACACCCCCCAGCTCGGCTCGAAGCTGTTCCCCCTGGCCTCGACGTACGACGACGGGCTCGGCATCCGGCTCGGCGCCTCCGCCGGCGCGGAGCTGCGCTGCATGGAGCAGGCGTTCATCACCGCGCCGTTCTACCCGCCCGCCCAGCTGGTCACCGGGATCGTGGTGAACAAGGAGGGCAAGCGATTCGTGGCCGAGGACTCCTACCACTCGCGCACGTCGGGGTTCGTGATGGACCAGACCGACCAGGCGGCGTACCTCATCGTCGACTCGGCCCACATCGAGCACCCCGACTTTCCGCTGTGCCCGTTCATCGACGGGTGGGAGACGGTTGCAGAGATGGAGTCGGCCCTGGGTATCCCGACCGGTGCCCTGGAGGAGACGCTCTCGTCGTACAACCAGCACGCGGAGCGCAAGGAGGACCCCGACTTCCACAAGCACCCCGACTGGCTGGAACCACAGGACATCGGCCCGTGGGGCGCCTATGACCTGACGCTGGGCAAGGCGATGTACGCCGGCTTCACGATGGGCGGGATGCGCGTCGCCCTCGACGGCCAGGTGCAGCGCGAGGACGGGTCGGTCATCGCCGGCCTGTACGCCGCCGGCGCCTGCGCGGTGAACATCGCCCAGGACGGCAAAGGCTACGCGTCGGGCACGCAGCTCGCCGAGGGGTCCTACTTCGGTCGTCGCGCCGGGCGGCACGCCGCCAGCCAGGCTTAATCGCTTGGTCCTGTCGGAGCGATCCGCTGGAATGTGCCCATGGTCTCCAAGCGAACCACCGCGCCCCACCTGGTCGAGCCGCAGCTGAAGTACCTCACCGACGCCACCTTCACCGAGTTCCACAAGGCGATCGCGCGCGGCTTCCAGGAGCCGTACCACGCCGAGCTGGCGGACATGGACCGCGAGGTGTTCGACAAGAAGCGGATGTTCGGCTTCAAGGTCGGCCGGCGCTGGGTCTCGACCTGCGGCGACTTCGAGCGTGAGCTGACCGTGCCCGGTGGCGCCTCGGTGCCGACGGCCGCGGTGACGATCGTGACGGTGCACCCGCCCTACCGTCGCCGCGGGCTGCTCACCGCGATGATGACCCACCAGCTCGAGCAGGTCGCCGAGCGCGGCGAGCCGTTGGCTGCTCTCTGGGCCTCGGAGTCACTGATCTACGGGCGGTTCGGCTACGGCCCGGCCAGCAGTCGCGCCGTGCTCAAGGGCACCAACCGGCGGTTGCAGTTCCTGCCCGGCGTACGCACCTCGGGATCGGTGGACGAGGTGACCCGCGAGGAGTTCCTGCCCGTCGCGCGCGGGCTGCACGAGTCGATGCGTCCCGAGCGGCCGGGCACCTTCGTCCGCGACGACGACGTCTGGGAGTTCGCGATCTTCGACAAGGAGTTCGCGCGCAACGGCTCCTCGGAGATCCGCTACGTCCTGCACTACGACGACTCCGGCGACGTCGACGCCTTCGCGACGTACCGCTTCAAGCCGAAGTTCGAGGCCGAGCCCGAGAGCGACGTACGCGTCAAGGAGATCTGGGCCGAGGACCCCGAGGCCTACGCCAGCATCTGGCGCTACCTGCTCGACCTCGACCTCGCCCGCACCTTCCACCTCTGGAACGGCCCCCTCGACGAGCCCCTGCGCCACCTGGTCACCGACGCCCGCGCCGTCGACACCTCGATCACCGACAACCTCTACCTCCGCGTCGTCGACGTCGAAGCCGCCCTGCGTGCCCGCAAGTACGCCGCCGGCGTCGACCTGGTCATCGAGATCGACGACCCCCTCCTCCCCGCGAACTCCGGCCGCTACCGCCTCGTGACCGACGGCGATCCGTCCGGTGCTTCGGCCGAGGTCACGCGAGTTTCCACTCCACCCGACATCTCGATGGGCATCCTGGAGCTCGGGACGATCTACCTCGGCGGCGTACCCCTGACGCACCTGCACCGCGCCGCCCGCGTCACCGAGCACACCCCGGGCGCAGTAGCCGCGGCAACGACGGCCTTCGGCTGGCACCGGGCGCCGTACTGCCCGGACATGTTCTGAATTAGCCCTTCCCGCCGCGAAAGGCCTAGCCGTAACGGTTGGGGCGGTCGCAGGGTGGTACTGCGAGTCCTAGGACATCTGGTCCTCTCGTGTCATCAGGCTTGGCGACGCAGTGTGGGGGTATGACCACTTCCATGTCGTTTCTCGGAGACAAGCCCGTCCACCGCATCGGCTTCGGTGCCATGCAGCTCGCCGGGCCCGGTGTGTTCGGGCCGCCTGCTGACCCGGACGCTGCCCGTGCGGTGCTGCGGCGCGCGATTGAGTTGGGCGTCGACCACATCGACACCTCGCAGTACTACGGGCCTGACGTAGTCAACGAGCTGATTCGGGAGGCGTTGCACCCCTACCCCGACAACCTGCGTCTGGTCACCAAGGTGGGCGCGGAGCGCGACGCCGAAGGTGGCTGGAACGCGGCGGCCGAGCCGCACCAGCTGAAGGCCGCGGTGCACGAGAACCTCCGGTCACTCGGGGTCGAGCGTATGGACCTGGTGAACCTGCGTCGCTTCGAGCGGGACAACCCGGACGTCCAGGAGCCGGCCCTCGAGGACCAGCTCGCCGCCCTCGCGGAGCTCCGGGACGCCGGCGACATCGACCTGATCGGCGTCTCGAGTGTCCGCCCCCAGACGGTGCGTGTGGCGATCGACCTGGTGGGGATCGGCGAGGTGCAGAACCCGTTCAGCATCCTGGACCGCAGCGACGCACCCGTGCTCGAGCTGTGCCGCGAGCACGGTGTCTCCTTCGTCCCGTACTTCCCGCTCGGCTCCGCCTTCGGCGGCGGTGGTCCACGAGCGCTGGCAGCCGACCCTCAGGTCAGCGCCGTCGCCGAGAAGCACCGCGTGACGCCGAGCCAGGTCGCGCTGGCCTGGCTGCTCGCGCAGTACGACCGCCTGCTGCTCATCCCCGGCACCAGTTCCGTCGCGCACCTCGAGCAGAACATGGCAGTGATCGACATCGAGCTCGACGCCGACGACCTCAAGGCGCTCGAGGGCGTGCAGCCCGTGCAGGTGGGGCACTGATCAGCCGACGGAGATGCCCTCGGAGTCCATCATGATGGCCATGGACAGCGCGTCGGCATCGGGTGTGCCCGGCTCGGCCGAGAAGACCACGATCTGCAGGTCGCTGCCGTGCACGGTGAGTACGTCGCAGTCCACGGTCATCCGTCCGACGACCGGATGGTCGAGCGTCTTGCGCTGAGCACCGCGCACGCGCGCTGGCGTCGTGTCCCACAGCTCCGCGAACCGGGGGCTCGCCTCACGGAGGTCGGCGACCAGAGTGACCAGCGCGGGGTCCTCGGGCAGCCGGATCAACGCGGCGTGTAGGTCCGCGACGACGTCGCGCTCGACCATCGACCGCGTCTGTGGTTCCAGCCGTCCCATGCCGGGCACGTCCATGAACGTCCGCCAGGCGCGGTTGCGCCCGCGTCCGCTCTCACCGGACACGTCGCCGAACAGCGCGTTCGCCGCGGGGTTCTGCAGCACGGTCTCCCAGGCCGCATCGATCACGCTGACCGGGGTCTCGCCGAGGCGGTCGATGATCCGCATGATGCTCGGCGTGACCTCGCGCACCATCCGTCCGGACGTGGGCGGCAGGTGCCCGGCCATCCGGTACAGCCGACCCTCTTCCTCGTCGCTCAGTCGCAACGCCTGGGCAAGGGCGTGGACCACTTGTACGGACGGATGCCTAGCCCGCCCCTGCTCCAGGCGGACCAGGTAGTCACCCGACACCCCGGCCAGCCCCGCCACTTCCTCCCGCCGCAGCCCGGGTGCCCGCCGCCGTGGCTGGCTGCGCAGTCCCACTGCTTCGGGTGTGAGCCGATCACGCCACGCACGCAGCTGGGTGCCGAGCTCGGTGGAGGTCATGGCTCGATCTAACTCCACCGGACCCAAGGCACGTCGTCGGTGGCGTCACCTGAGGTGCTTGCGGCCGCGTGACGGACCATCGAAGTCAGAGTGCGACGCGCGTCACTCCACCGCGAGTGGACTCGCCCTGTTCGGATGCCACGTGACCACAGGAGCGGCCCAGTCACGTGCATGTTGTGGCCGGGCACCAACTGGCCCTGTGGCCGAGCCTGCCTCAGCGGCGCCCGGGTGGTGGGGTGAGGTCGTAGCGGGCGATGATGTCGTCCAGCCAGGGTGCGTTGCCAAAGACCAGTCCGTGCTCGACGGCGAGAGCGGCAAGGGCCTCCGGATCGGGCGGCCCTGCCGAGCCCAGCTCTGTCACCCCCCAGAAGAAGTGCTCGAAACCGGCCGGGCTAATTATCTCGATCATCCTCGCCGGCGTACGCCCGGCATTCCACATGGTGTGCGTCTCGCCTCGCGGCTTGGTGATGTAGCCGCCTGCGCCGAGGACGACCTCTCGGTCGCCGGAGCGGAAGCCGATCTCGCCCTCGGTGACGATGGAATACTCGTCCTCCCGCGTGTGCATGTGCGGCGGGACGCAGGCGCCGACGGGGAACGGGTGTTCCACGACGGACACCTGCCCATTCGTCTGCTCACCGAAGAGCTTAAAGACCACGCCGATGGTCCCGAGTTCCCGCTCCTCCCCTTCTCCCGGGCGTACGACGGTCAACTCAGACGCCTCGACACGGCCCATCCTGCTCACTCTCCTAGATTTCGCGATACACTGGTGTATTACTAAATAGTCGGTCGGGAGAGTGCGGGTGTCAACGCCTTTGAGTGAGCGAAGCACCACGGCGCCGAAGCGGACCTATCAGAAGGCCAAGCGCGCCGATGATGAAGGGCGAACTCGGCAACGGATCGTCGACGCGGCGGAGTACCTCCATGGCACCCTCGGGCCCGCCCGCACGACGGTGTCCGCGGTTGCCGAACGAGCCGGGGTCACACGCGCCACCGTCTACCGGCACTTCGCCAACGAGGAATCATTGTTCCTCGCCTGCTCGCGCCAGTGGTTGTCGCGGCAGCACCTTCCGGAGCCGGACGCTTGGGCCACCATCGAGGACCCGGTCGAGCGGCTGCACACCGGGCTCCTAGACATCTACCACTTCTATCGGCGCGGCGAGCAGATGTTGACGCACATCCACCGCGACGCGAACGTGGTACCGGCGGTCGTCGTGGCGGCCCGACGCGCACGCGAGGAGTTGTGGCTCGACACGCTCCTGGTGCATCGACCCAGCCGCCGCAAGTCGGTGCGGGCCGCGGTCGCGCACGCCACGGCATTCACCACGTGGCAGTCGCTCTGCGGGGCACAGGGCTTGCCCCACAAGTCTGCCGTTGAGCTGATGGTCGGCATGGTGGAGCACATCTCTCGGTGACGCGCCCGGTGACGCAGCCCGATCAGACGGTGGTGAAGACGCGACGCCGCTTCAGTCCTCTGCGGCGTGCTAGCAAGCTGACCTGGCCGCGATCCCTCGCGGACAACACTTGCGATCCTCGTAGAGGCGTCATTCCGCCGCGAAGCGGCGCTAGAGGTCGGCTCTCACGGCAAGCGCCTGCCGCCAGCGTTGTCGGACCTCGAACTTGGCGCACGTACAGTAAACGAAAGCGCTTGGGGGACCCATCGGCACGAAAGCAGGGATCCGCTGTGGTTGAGCAAGTTCTGGTTGTCGCATGTGTTGCCGGCGTGCTGTTCGTCATCACGACTGGCGTCGTGGCTGTGGTTGTCGTCCGGGGTGTTCGCCGCCGTTACCGCTCCCTCTGTGATCGGCTCAGCGGCTTCTTCCAAGCGTCGCAACTGGACGGCACGGGCCCCGCGCGTGTCCGGGGCTCGGTGGCGCTTTCCACTGTTGGCGCGCCTGGCTGGTGGGCAGTCCAGAATCGCCGCCACCGGATGTGGCGTGCAGTCTGCTCGGCGGAGCACTCGGTCGCCGTCGCACGTCGCTCCGATGTCGCGGTAGGTGACCTGCCTGCGCTGGCAACCCAGCTAAGGACGGCGGCCAGTAGAGCCGACGCGGTTCTCTGTGTGAGTGCCCGTTCCGGATCGCTGCGCGAGGAGGACCGCGCGGACTGCGAACGGATCGAGGCAGCCGCCGCCGGCATCCATTCCGCCGCCCTGTCCTCGTTGAGGTC
>NZ_AUEP01000014.1 GCF_000426045.1 Marmoricola sp. URHB0036 | reverse complement strand
AGCTCCTCGCCGACCTCCACGCCGCCGGAGTCTGCAGGCTCGACACCGGCGGACACATCACCGCCGCCCAGGCCCGACGCCTGGCCTGCACCGCAAGCCTCATCCCCGCCGTCCTCGGCGGCAGATCCGAAGTCCTCGACCTCGGCCGCACCCGCCGCACCTACTCACGTGCCCAACGCATCGCCATGGCCATCAGAGACCAAGGCTGCACCGCCCAGCACTGCGACCGCCCACCCGCCATCTGCCACGCCCACCACAACACCCCCTGGGCACACGGCGGCCACACCGACCTCCACGACGGCCGACTCCTCTGCGGCCACCACCACCGACGCATCCACGACCCCGCCTACACCCACCAACACCACCCCAACGGCACCGTCACCTTCCACAGGAGGACGTGAGCAGGGGCGTCCCTACTGGTGCTGAGCGAAGTGCACTCATCTGCCGATGTTCGGACGCGGGCTCATCCCTTCTTGCGGAAGGCGAGACCCAGCAAGGAACTCAGAAGCACCTCGTCCGTGGCCGCGTCATGGCGACCGTCCCTTTGGCGCCCGTAGCCGGACGGGCCCACGAGAGTCTCCGGTTAGGCCCCCGACAACGGCCGCACAGAGCCTCCGCGGGTGAGGGTGCTGAACGCGCATCGTTGGGGCGCCGTCAGGCAAGCACCCATCCGACCAATAGGCGCCCGTGCCGAGTTCGTGCCGAGTCCGGCCGAGCCAGGTGGGTGCGCCGTTCACGAACCTTTTCGGCACGGTCAACGCTTCGTGCTGCGCAGCGACCCGAGGGTCGCTCCCGAACCGTCGGAGACGGTGCACACGACCACGCGGTCCTCGGGCCAGGCGTCCTTGATTGGAGAGAACATGGACTCATCGAGGTTGGTTGCGACGAGCGTGGATCCGACGTATCCCCTGTACGCGTTGTCGCAGCCCTCCCAGGCCAGTTGTTCGACCGTCGACTCCCCAGGCCAGTCGTGGCGCGGCAGCGTGAACGTCGCGTACACCTCATCGGTGTGCGGCACCGATGCACAGTCGACGACGTCGACTCGCACTGCGCTGTCAGGTTCCATGTCGCGCACGCAGTCGCCGACGTGCAGGTCGCTGTACTCGACCAGGCCCTGCCCGACGGGGGTCCACTTGTGCAGCAGCGCCATCGAGGCGCCGGTCACCACGAGGGCTATGACGCACACGACTGCGGACGCCCGCACCGCAGACGTCTCCGGTTGCTGCTCCTTGCCCGGGTCGCCGGTCGCGGCGCCGAAACCGTAGGTGGGCCGGGGTTCCTCGGACACGCGTGGGCTGGGCGCAGACCTGGGCGGCTCACCGGACCCGGTGTCGGTGCCGGTGTTGGCGTCGACGTGGTCGGCTTCCCAGGGCCTGACAGGGGAGCGAGCTGCGGCCGGGCGCGGGTAGGGCTGCAGCTTCGGCTCCTCGGGTGCGCCCCGACCGGCGGACTGCCAAGCGATCAGCAGCGACAAGCCCCAGAACAGCAGGCCGACGGGATCGTCGCGGAAGCTCTGGAAGTCGGCGTAGCGCACGACGATGTAGTCGGAGAGCAGCAGGCTGGCCAACGTGAAGACGACCGCAATCACCTGGAGCCAGATCCTGTGCAACCCGGACCTGGCCAGCCGCACCGACACCCCCACGGCCGCCCCCAGGATGGCCGCGGTCCATCCGAACTCGTACTCGGTTCGCACGACGAACGTCGCGTGGGCCGTCGCGGCCGCAACTGCCGCGAGGAGGCCGCACGCAAGCACGAGCGCCAACGAGCCTTCGGGTGCTTCGGGTGCCCCCGGCGTTGGCGTCTCGAGGCGGTGCGATCCGGCAGGTGTGAGGCTCCTCGTCGCAGGAAGCGACAAGGGGCTCAGGCCGTTCAGCGAGCGGCAGTGGTCGCACATCCGTGCGCGGTCCAACACCCCAAGTCGTGCGCTGGTGCTGTTGTCAGAGAAGTCGGACGGAACCCCATCCCAGATAGATGCCCAGAACAGGGACGTGCGGTGCCTTCGGCAGAGCTCGCGCAACTGCTCCTCGTCGGGTGCCTGCTCGACGCCATCCATCGCCCCTCCCTAGCCACCGCCCGGGATGCTGGGATGTGTTCAGGATGCTCTCTCCGCGGCCATGACAACAGAGGAATCGTGCGCGCGGGGTAGACCGCACGAGGTTGCCCACAAACGGGCCGACCGCGCTCTTCGTAACGAGATAGCCCAGCCATCCCGCTACCGGAAACACGAGCAGCGCGATGACGAGAAGCCGAGCGACTACGCGCTTCCTAGTGCCCGATCTGCTGGCGCACGCAAGGCCTTGCCTCCGCATCTCACCCAGTCACGCGCTCTTCTCGCGATGGCCCCAACAGTCTCGACTGTCACGACGTGATCGTTGCAGGAGGGAGGTCGAAGCGCACTCACATGCCGCGATCCGGAGCGTCTTCCTCCCACCCACGAACGCCCGCCTACGAGTCGAAGCCCAGCCCCAGCTTGTCCATCGCCTTGAGCCAGAGGTTCTCCCGGCCACCGTTGGCGTCCGCGCGGGCCAGGGAGCGGCGGGTGGCCTCGATGCCGGCCCAGCGGATGGGCTCGGGCGGGAACGGGACCGGCTTCTTGCGGACCATCTCGAGGCGGGTCCGCGGGGTGTCCTGGCCGGCGAGCAGGTCGAGCACCACGTCCCCGGCGAACCGGGTCGCGCTCACACCGAGTCCGGTGAAGCCGAGGGCGTAGCCGACGCGACCGGCCATCGCGGTCCCGTAGAAGGCGGCGAAGCGGGTGCAGGTGTCGATGACGCCACCCCAGGCGTGGGTGAACCTGAGCCCGGAGAGCTGCGGGAAGGTCGCGAAGAAGTGCTCGGCCAGGACCTCGAAGGTCTCCGGGCGCTCGTCGTACTCCGCCGAGATCCCGCTGGCGTAGTGGTAGATCGCGTCGTACCCGCCCCACAGGATGCGGCCGTCGCGGGTGGTGCGGAAGTAGTGGAACTGGTTGCCGGCGTCGCCGATGCCCTCGCGACCCTCCCAGCCGATCGAGGCCCGCTGCCCGGGTGTCAGCGGCTCGGTCATCAGCGCGTAGTCGTAGACCGGCACCGTCATCAGCCGCAGCCGGCGCAGCAGGGACGGGTACGCGTTGGTGGCGAGCACGACGCGCTGGGCCTGGACCCGCTCGTCCCGTGCGTGTACGGCGACCCCGGACCCCGCTCGAGCCAGGGAGGTGATCGGCGTCTGCTCGGCGATGCGTACGCCGGCGCGCAGGCAGGCGTCGCGCAGTCCCCACGCCAACCGGGCCGGCTCGAGGATCGCGGCGTCCGGGTCGTGCATGCCGGCCAGGAAGGTCGGCGAGTCGACCCGCTCGCGCAACGAGTCGGCGGGGAGCCAGGTCGTGGCCATCCCATGCGCCCGGGTCTCGTCGTACTCCTCCCGCAGCGGCGCGACCTGGTGGTCCTGCGTCGCCACCGCGAACGAGCCGGCGCGCACGAAGTCGCAGTCGATGCCCTGCTCCTGGATGGTCCGCTCGATGCCGTCGAGGTTCTCCCGGCCCATCTCGAGCATCTGGTCGAGCTCAGCCGGCCAGCGCGCGAGCCCGTTGCCGAAGCCGTGGGTCAGGCTCGCCTCGCAGAACCCGCCGTTGCGCCCACTGGCCGCGTGCCCACACGTTTCGCCTTCGAGCAGCAGCACCGAACGGTCGGGATCGCGCTCCTTGGCGAGCAGTGCGGTCCAGAGTCCGAAGTACCCGCCCCCGACGACGACGAGGTCCGCAGAGTCAGGCCCTTCGAGCTGGCCCAGCCCGGGCAGCGCGGCAGGACGCTCCGGGTCGTCGAGCCAGTACGGCGTGGGGCTGGCCCCCGTCAGGGACTCAGCGGCCTGGGACGGGGAGACACCAGAGCTCACGCGAGGGCCTTCTCCTGCCGCCGCCGGTTGATCTCGGCCCCCACCACGATCACGATCGAGATGATGAACATCAGGGTCCCGATCACGTTGACCTGCATCGGGACACCTCGTTGGGCGACGCCCCACACGTACATCGGGAACGTGGTCGTGTTGCCGGCGTTGAGGTTGGTGATGATGAAGTCGTCGAAGGACAGCGAGAACGACAGCAACGCCGCGCCGAGGATGCCGGGGAACACCAGCGGGAAGGTGATCCGCCGGAAGGTCTGCGCCTCGGTGGCATAGAGGTCCATCGCGGCCTGCTCGAGGTTGTTGTCGAGTCCCGCGAGCCGGGCTCTCACGGTGACCACCACGAACGACAGGCAGAACATGATGTGCGCGATCAGGATCGTGCCGAAGCCGAGCTGCCCACCGAAGCCGGAGGCCACGAACAGCGCGAGCAGCGAGGAGCCCATCACGATCTCGGGCGAGGCCATCGGCATGAAGATGATCAGGTTGGCCGCTCCCCTGCCCTCGAACCGGTGCCGGACGAGCGCGAAGGCCATCAGGGTGCCGAGGACGGTCGCCACGATGGTGGCCAGCAGACCGATCTCGATGCTGCGGCGTACGGCGTGGCACATGCTCGGGTCGGCACACGGGTGCAGCCAGTTCTGCAACGTGAAGGCGTCGAACTTGTAGACCAGCTTGCTGTCGGGCTTGTTGAAGCTCATCAGCACGACGACGGAGATCGGGATGAACATGTACACGATCACGAGCAGCCCGCCGATGAGGACGAGGTGGGCCTTGAGCCAGCGGCTGAAGCGCTGCCAGGACGAGTTCACAGCAGGTCCTCCGTTCCCGCGCGGCGGACGTAGAAGAGCACCATCACCAGGATCAGCAGCATCAGGATCACCGAGAGCGCGCCGGCCGCCGGGTAGTCGTTGGCCTTGGTGAACAGGTCCTGGATCACGTTACCGATCATCCGCTGCTTGGGACTGCCGAGGAGCTGGGCGTTGATGTAGTCACCGACGGCCGGGATGAAGGTGAGCAGCGTGCCGGACACCACGCCGGGCAGCGACAACGGCCAGGTCACCTTGAAGAAGCCGACGGCCGGCCGGGAGTACAGGTCGCTGGAGGCCTCGATCAGGCGGTGGTCGATCTTGTCGATGCTGGCGAACAGGGGCAGCACCATGAACGGCAGGAAGTTGTAGACGAGCCCGGCGATCACGGCGACCGGGGTTGCAAGCAGACGACCGTCGGCGCCGACGATGTGCAGGAACTGCAGGGTGTTGACGATGAAGCCGTCGTCGCGCAGGAGCAGCTTCCACGACAGCGTCCGCACCAGGAAGCTGGTGAAGAACGGCGCGATCACCAGCACCAGCATGAGGTTCTTCCAGCGACCGGACTTGAAGGCGATGGCGTAGGCCAGCAGGTAGCCCAGGACGAGACAGATGAAGGTCGCGACCGCGCCGTACACCAGCGACCGGACCAGTGGTGACCAGTAGTCCTGCAGGGCGTGCCAGTAGTTGCTGAACGCCCAGGTCATGTCGTAGCCCTGGAGCACCGACCCGTCCGGGTCGTAGAGGCTGGTGGCGACCAGCGAGTAGAGCGGAAGCACGAAGAAGACGATCAGCCACAGGCCACCCGGGAGCAGCAGCCAGTAGCCGGTCAGCTTGCGCTTGGGGCTGTGCTCCTGCGGCTCCGGGTGCGGGGATGCCCCGGTTGTCTCGGCAACGACCGCAGCGGTCACGACGCTGCGTCCTCCTTGTCGACACCGGCGGTCGCATCCTGGTTGTGGTCGAGCAGGAAGGAGTACTCCGGTCGCCAGGAGATGTCGACGCTCTCGCCCTGGCGGAACAGCCGTCGTCGCCCGGTGTTCTGCTCGAAGACCTGGATCTCCTGTCCCCACGGCATCCGGACGAGGTACTGCGTGCTGACCCCGACGAAGCTGACGTCGCTGACCACGCCACCCGGGATGCTGCTGCCGGGCGCGTCGAGCGACTCGCCGACCTCGGCGATGAGCACCTTCTCGGGGCGGATCCCGACCCAGCCCAGCTCGCCGTCGGTGCCGCTCACGTGGGCCCGCTCGGTCGGGATGGAGGCGATGGTGCCCTGCATGTCGACCTTGACGACGTCACCCTCACGTCCGCGGACGGTGCCCTCGATCAGGTTGGACTGGCCCAGGAAGTTGGCCACGAAGGTGGTCTGCGGGTTGTCGTAGAGCTCGGCCGGGGCCCCCATCTGCTCGATCACCCCCGCGTTCATGACCGCGATGGTGTCGGCCATGGTCATGGCCTCCTCCTGGTCGTGCGTCACGTGCACGAAGGTCAGCCCGACCTCGGTCTGGATGCGCTTGATCTCGATCTGCATGGCGCGCCGGAGCTTCAGGTCGAGAGCGCCCAGGGGCTCATCCAGCAGCAACACCTCGGGACTGTTGATCAGGGCCCGGGCGAGGGCGACGCGCTGCTGTTGCCCACCGGAGAGCTGAGCCGGCTTCTTGCGGGCCTGGGTGTCGAGCTCGACGAGGTCGAGCATCTCGCGGACCGCCTTGTCGACCTCCTTGCTCTTGCGGCGCCGCAGGCCGAAGGCGACGTTCTCGTAGATGTCGAGGTGCGGGAACAGCGCGTAGTTCTGGAAGACGGTGTTCACCGGGCGCCGGTAGGGCTTCTCCCAGGTGATGTCCTTGCCGCTCAGGGTGATCGTGCCCGAGGTGGGCGTCTCGAGACCGGCCACCATGCGCAGCGTCGTGGTCTTCCCGCACCCGGACGGCCCGAGCAGGGCGAAGAAGGACCCGGTGGGTACGTCGAGGTCCAGCGACTTCACGGCCGTGAAGGCTGCGAACTGCTTGGTCAGGCTGCGGAGGCGCAACCCCTCGTAACTCTCGACGCCCGACCGGGTCGGGGCTTCAGCCACCTGTGACATCGGAAAACTCTCCTTCGTACTTCTGCGACTGCTTCTCGTCGAGCACCATGAAGTCGAACGTGTTCTTGAGGTCTTCCTCGCTGGGGAAGATCAGTGGGTTGTCGACGAGGGTGTCGTCGATCTTCACCATCTCGTCGCGAGCGCCCTCGACCGGGCAGATGTAGTTGACCCAGGCGGCCAGCTTCGCGGCCACCTCGGGTTCGTAGTAGTAGTCGATCCACTTCTCGGCGTTGCCCTCGTGGGTGGCCTTGTTGGGCACCAGCATGTTGTCGCTCCAGAGCGACAGGCCCTCCTCGGGCACCACGAACTTGATGTTGGGGTTGTCGTACTGCGCCTGGATCACGTCGCCGGACCACGCCTCGCAGGCGACGATGTTGCCCGCGGTGAGGTCCTGGATGTACTCGTTGCCGGTGAACGCCCGCACCTGGCCGGCCCTGACGGCCTTGTGCAGCTCCTCGATCGCCTTCTCCCACTCGGCATCGGTGAACTTGTCAGGGTCGGCGCCGACGACCTTGAGCATGAACGCCATCGTGTCGCGCATCTCGGAGAGCAGCGTGATCTTGCCCTTGAGCTCGGGCTTGGTGATCAGCTCCTGGAAGCTGCCCACGCCCTTGATCAGCTTGGAGTTGTAGGCGATGCCGGTCAGCCCGCTCTGCCACGGCGCCGAGAAGTTGCGGTCCTTGTCCCAGGAGCGCCCCTGCAGCGGCTTGATCAGGTTCTTGTGCAGGTTGGGGACCTTGTCGGCATCGATCGGCTGCACCCAGCCGAGGCCGATCATCTTCGCGGCCATCCAGTCGGTCAGCACCATCAGGTCGCGCCCGATCGGCTCACAGCCGCCGAGCTGGTTGCGCACCTTGGCGAAGAACTCGGCATTGTCGCTGACGTCGTCGGTGTAGTCGACGCTGACGCCGGTCGCCGCCTCGAAGTCCTGGAGGGTGTTCTTCTGCTTCTTCGTGGCGGGGTCGATGTAGGCCGGCCAGTTGGAGACCACCAGCTTCTTCTGGGTGCTGGACAGATCGTCGGCGAAGCACTTGGCGGGGTCCTGCACCTGCGAGGGTGAGCCGAACAGCGGGAGCACCGCGAGGCTTCCGACCCCGAAGGCGGCCACACCGCCCGCCTTGAGGAAGGTGCGCCTGCTGGGGCCTGCGCCTGCCGAGCCTGTGTTCCTGCCGACCACCCGGACTCCTCCCGTTGACGGGGGTACCTTCGCACGGAGGGTGGTCCTCGGACAAGGGATTCCGTTGCGACGACACACGAACGCCACGGAACCGTTACAGCGGAGGTAGTCCAGGAACGGTTTCTTGCGTCTGAACGGGCCTGGACGCTTGCCATCCACGTGCCTGTGCCACCACGATTGCCCGATGGGCGACAAGGCTGCGAACGGGAACCGGACCCCCGTGCTCGACGACGTGTCCAAGTCCATCATCGAGCAGCTGCAGCAGGACGGTCGCCGGTCCTACGCCTCCATCGGCAAGGCGGTCGGGCTCTCCGAGGCGGCGGTACGCCAACGGGTGCAGCGCCTCACCGAGGCCGGCGTGATGCAGATCGTGGCGGTCACCGACCCGCTCCAGCTCGGCTTCGGGCGGCAGGCCATGGTCGGCATCCACGTCGACGGCGGCATCCAGCCGGTGGCCGACGCCCTGGCGGCGATGGACGAGGTCATCTACGTGGTGATGACGGCCGGCACCTACGACGTGCTGTGCGAGGTGGTCAGCACGGGTGACGAGGAGCTGCTCGACCTGGTCTCGGGCCGCATCCGGGCCGTCCCCGGCGTACGCACCACCGAGACGTTCGTCTACCTCAAGCTGGCCAAGCAGACCTACTCGTGGGGCGTCCGCTGACCGACTACCGCTCGCTCTCGCTGTGGCACGCCACGGTCGACGACGACTTCACGCCACGCCCGTCGCTGCCCGGCCCCGCGTCGTACGACGTCGCGATCGTCGGCGCCGGGCTGACCGGCCTCTGGACTGCCTACTACCTGCACCGGGCCGACCCGACGCTGCGCATCGTGGTGCTCGAGGCCGAGGTGGCCGGCTTCGGCGCCTCGGGCCGCAACGGCGGCTGGTGCAGCGCACTGTTCCCCACCTCGTGGCAGAAGCTGGTCGCCGCCTCCTCGGAGGACGGCGCCAGACGGATGCTCCGGGCCATGCAGGAGACGGTCCGCGAGGTCGGCCGGGCCGCGGCGGCCGAGGGCATCGATGCCCACTTCCACCAGGGCGGCACCGTGACGCTGGCCAGCTCGCAGGTGCAGCTGGAGCGGCTCCGCGGCGAGGTCGCGAGCGCGCATGCCCGCGGGTTCACCGAGGAGGACGAACGCCTCCTCGAGCCCGACGAGGCGTCCGCGATGCTGGCCGCCGACCCGGTCCTGGGTGGCACGTTCACTCCGCACTGCGCCGTGATCCACCCGTCGCGACTCGTGCGCGGCCTGGCTCGGGTGGTCGAGGCGAGCGGGGTGCCCCTCTTCGAGCACACCCGCGTGCAGTCCATCGCGCCCGGCCGGGTGGAGACCGACTTCGGCACGGTCCGGGCCGAGATCGTGCTGCGCGCGACCGAGGGCTACACCGCCCAGGTGGCCGGGCTGCGCCGGGCGGTGGTGCCGGTGTACTCGCTGATGGTCGCGACCGAGCCGCTGACGGACGAGATGTGGGAGACCATCGGGCTCGCCGACCGGCCCTCGTTCACCGACGCCCGCCACCTGATCATCTACGGCCAGCGCACGGCCGACGGCCGGCTCGCCTTCGGCGGTCGCGGTGCGCCGTACCACTACGGCTCCCGCATCCAACCGTCCTACGACGCGGCGCCGCGGGTGTTCCACGAGCTGCGCACCGTGCTGCGCGAGATGCTGCCGCAGCTGCGCGGGGCCGAGTTCACCCACCAGTGGGGCGGTTGCCTCGGCATCACCCGCGACTGGTCCGCCTCGGTCGGGCTGGACCGGAGCACCGGCCTCGGCTGGGCCGGCGGGTACGTCGGCGACGGCGTCGCCACCACCAACCTGGCCGGTCGCACGCTCACCGACCTGGTCACCGGGGGCGACAGCGACCTCGTGACACTGCCCTGGGTCGGCCACCGCAGCCGATCCTGGGAGCCGGAGCCGCTCCGCTGGCTCGGCATCAACGCCGGACTGCGCACGATGTCCTTCGCCGACGTCGAGGAGCGCTGGACCCACCGGCCGAGCACCGTGGCCCGCCTGATGGCGCCCCTGACAACCGGCCACTGAAGCGCGACCCTCGCCCGGAAAGCCGCCACCGCACCGCGCTCTGCGACTATGGTTTGCCGGGGACTCGGGCAGTCCGGGAGGCAATGGTGATCAAGGGTGAGATGGACCGGGAGGACGACCATCCCCTCGTGAACCGGCGTCCCGTCCGCAACCCGCTCGACCCCGTGTCGAAGTCGATCATCGAGATGCTGCAGGTCGACGGCCGCCGCGCCTACGACAGCATCGCTGCCGAGCTCGGCATCAGCGAGGAGTCGGTCGTCCAGCGGGTCGAGCAGCTGACCGACTCCGGGGTCATCCAGATCACCGCGGTGTCCGACCCGCTCCAGCTCGGCTTCGCGCGTCAGGCCATGCTCGGCATCACCACCGAGCGCACCCTGACCAAGCAGGTCGCCAAGTCCCTGGCCGAGATCCCCGACGTCGTCTACGTCGTCCTCACCGCCGGCGGTTTCGACATTCTCGTGGAGGTGGTCGGCGAGAGCGACGCCCACCTGCTCGAGCTGGTCACGGCGCAGATCCGGCCGATCGCCGGGGTGGTGTCGATCCACACCTTCCTCTACCTCGAGCTGGAGAAGCAGACCTACACCTGGGGCGTGCGCTAGCTCTTCGCGTCCTCCACGTCGATCTCGTGCTCGGCGTACCACTTGCGAATGACCTTCTTGTCGAACTTGCCGACGCTGGTGCGCGGCACCTGGTCGATGAAGGCCCAGGAGTCGGGCAGCTGCCACTTCGCGAAGTCCTTGCTCAGGAACTCGCACAGCTCGGCGGCGGTCAGCGTCGCACCCTCGCGTACGACGACCGAGGCCAGCGGCCGCTCTCCCCACTTCTCGTCCGGGATCCCGATGACCGCCGCCTCGACGACGTCGTCGTGCGCCATCAGGGCGTTCTCGAGGTCCACCGAGGAGATCCACTCGCCGCCTGACTTGATCACGTCCTTGGCCCGGTCGGACAGGCGGATGTAGCCGAGCTCGTCGATCGAGCCCACGTCGCCGGTGCGCAGCCAGCCGTCGTGGAACTTCTGGTCCACCTCGGGGTCGTCGGAGTTGTAGTAGCCACCGGTGACCCACGGGCCGCGCACCTCGAGCTCGCCCACGGCCGTGCCGTCCCACGGCTGCTCGCTGCCGTCGTCGGCCACGATCCGTCCCTCGACGCCGCAGGCGACCCGGCCCTGGCTGCCGCGGTAGGTCCACTGCGCGTCGCCGTCGGCGCCGACCGGCGGCAGCCCGGCCGACGCGACCGGAGACGTCTCGGTCATCCCCCACGCCTGCAGCACGAGCAGGCCGTGGCGCTCCTCGAGCGCCTTCTGCAGGGAGACGGGCACGGCGGAGCCGCCGCACAGGATCAGACGAAGGGAGTCGGGCTTCTTGCTGGGGTCCTTGTCGAGGTAGCCCAGCACGTCGTTCCACACGGTCGGAACGGCGCCGGAGACGGTCGGCTTGCTCTCGTTCATGAACCGGCACAGCGGCTCGGCCTGGAGCCAGCGGTCGGGCATGCACAGCGAGGCGCCGGACATCAGGGCGGCGTAGGCCAGGCCCCAGGAGTTGGCGTGGAACATCGGCACGATCGGCAGCACCCGGTCGTGGAAGCTGATCGAGCCGATGTTGCCGGTCGTGACCATCTGGGAGTGCAGCCACGCCGACCGGTGGCTGTAGACGACGCCCTTCGGGTTGCCGGTGGTGCCGCTGGTGTAGCACATCGCCGCGGCCGAACGCTCGTCCACGTCGGGCCACTCGAACTCCTCGGGCTGGTCGGCCAGCAGGTCGTCGTAGAGCAGGACCTCCTTGCCGCTCTCGCGCAGCGAGTCGAGGTCGGCCGACGCGGCGTCGGGGCCGGCGACGATCACGTGCTGGACCGTCTTCATCTCCGGCAGGTGCGGAGCCAGCAGACCGACGAGCGAGTCGTCGACGATGACGATCTGGTCCTCGGCGTGGTTGGCGATGTAGACGAGCTGCTCCGGGAACAGCCGGATGTTGAGCGTGTGCAGCACCGCCCCCATCGACGGGATGGCCAGGTAGGCCTCGAGGTGCTCGGCGTTGTTCCACTGGAAGGTGGCCACCCGCTGGTCACTGTCGATCCCCAGCGAGCGCAGGCCGTTGGCCAGCTTCGCGGCACGCTTGCCCAGCTCGGCGTAGGTCTCGCGGCGGGTGCCGTCGGCGGTGGCGGTGACGACCTCGGAGTCCGCGTGGACGGTGGTGCCGTGCTTCATCAGGCCGCCGATGGTGAGCGGGAAGTCCTGCATGGTGCTGCGCATGGGGGTCGCCTCCAGGGTTGCGGTGTGTCGCCCCGAGCCTGTCCTACCGGCCAAGCGATATCCAGACCCGGTTCACTAGTGTCGGGGCATGCGTCCACGACGGCTCCGCCGGCTCGACGGGTTGAACGTGTTCATCACCGGGGCCGCGAGCGGCATCGGCCGGGCCACGGCCGAGGCGGTGGCCGCGGGAGGCGGTCGGTTGTTCCTCACCGATGTGCAGGCCGAGCCGCTCGCTGCGGCTGCAGCGTCGATCCGGGAGCGAGGCGGAGAGGTGGTGCACGCCGACCCGGTCGACCTGACCGACCATGACGGCGTACGACGACTGGCGCGGCGGGTCACCGAGGACCACGGCGCGATGGACGTGGTGATGAACGTCGCCGGCATCTCGGCCTGGGGCACCGTGCAGTCGCTCTCCCACGAGACCTGGCGCCGGCAGGTGGAGGTCAACCTGATGGGTCCGATCCACGTCATCGAGGAGCTGGTCCCGCCGATGGTCGAGAGCGGCCGCGGGGGCCACCTGGTCAACGTCTCGTCGGCCGCGGGGATCATCGGGATGCCGTGGCACGCGGCGTACAGCGCCAGCAAGTTCGGCCTCCGCGGCGTCTCCGAGGTGCTCCGCTTCGACCTGGCGCGCCACGGCATCGGGGTCTCGCTCGTGTGCCCGGGCGCGGTGCATACCCCGCTCACCGACACCGTGCAGATCGCGGGCGTCGACACCACCGGTCCGCGGTTCCGCAAGGCGCAGGCCAGGTTCCACGAGCGCGCGGTGTCTCCGGAGACCGCGGCCGAGGCGATCCTCACGGGCGTACGACGCAACCGGTACTGGGTCTACACCTCCCCCGACATCCGGCTGATCCACGCCGTGCAGCGGTACTGCCCACCGGCGTACTCCCTCGCGATGCGGGTCCTCAACCGCAGCGCCAACCGTGCCCTCCCCGAGGTCGGCCGTGCCCGCCGGGCCGAGGCATGAGTTCACCCCACATGAGCACCCCCCGCATCTCCCCCGGCGGCCTGCGCGAGCTCGGCCTGCCGATCTGGGCCTTCACCCGTCTGGCCGGGCGCGTGACCCGTACCGACCCGCCGCGGATCTTCACCACCCTCGGCCGCCACCACGGCCTGTTCTGGGGCTGGTTGCACTTCGCCGGCAAGCTGATGCCCGGGGGCAGGCTGCCCCGGATCGACACCGAGCTGGTGATCCTGCGGGTGGCGGCCGTCCGCGGCAGCGACTACGAGTTCAACCACCACGCCCTGCTGGGACGACGAGCCGGCCTGGACGCTGGCGACATCGAACGAGTCCGCTCGGGGGCTGACGCCGCCGGCTGGGACGACCGCCAGTCGCTGCTGCTGCGCGTGACCGAGTCACTACTCGACCACCGCGACCTCGACGACGCGCTGTGGCACGAGCTGCGCGCCGCGGAGGACGAGCGCACCTGCATCGAGCTGCTGATGCTGGTGGGCCACTACGACATGCTCGCCACGACCCTGCACACCCTGAGGGTGCAACCGGAGGACCACCACTGAGATGACGTTCACCACCAGGCCCACCCTCGAGGGCACGTTCGGCATGGTCTCCTCCACGCACTGGCTGGCCTCGCAGTCCGCGCAGCGGATGCTCGAGCTGGGCGGCAACGCCTTCGACGCCGCCGCTGCCGGGGGCTTCGTGCTGCACGTCGTCGAGCCGCACCTCAACGGTCCCGGCGGGGACCTGCCGGCGATCGTGGCGACCGCGACCGACCCGACCCCGCGCGTGCTGTGCGGCCAGGGACCGGCCCCGGCGGGTGCGACGCGCGAGGCCTTCGCCGCCATGGGTCTCGACCACGTCCCCGGCTCTGGTCCCCTGGCCGCAGCCGTGCCCGGCGCGGTGGACGCGTGGCTGCTCCTGTTGCGGGACCACGGCTCGCTGCCGTTGGCGACCGTCCTCGAACCGGCCATCGGCTACGCCCGCCACGGTCATCCGCTGCTGCCCCGGGTCGCCGCGACCATCGACCGGATGCAGGAGCTGTTCCGCGAGAGCTGGACGACCTCGGCCGACCTGTGGCTGCGCGACGGGCGGGTCCCGCGGGCAGGCGAGCTGTTCGCCAACCCCGTCTACGCCTCGGTGCTCGAGCGGCTGGTCGAGGCGGCCGAGGATGCCGGCTCCGACGTGGCCGCGCAGGCACAGGCGGCTCGCGACGCCTGGGCGTGCGGCTTCGTCGCGGAAGCGGTCGAGGCCTTCCGCGGCACCGCCTGGCGACACTCGGGGGGCGAGGTGCTGCCCGGACTGCTGGGCGGCGACGACCTCGCGGCCTTCTCGGCCACCTGGGAGGAGCCGGTCTCTGCGGAGTGGCACGGCGTGCAGGTCGCGAAGACCGACCTCTGGGGCCAGGGACCAGCGCTGCTGCAGGTGCTGGCGATGCTCGACGTGCTCGGTCCGCAGTCGCTCGACCCGGACACCGCGGAGAGCATGCACGCGATCGTCGAGTCGTGGAAGCTGGCGATGGCCGACCGCGAGGCCTGGTTCGGCGACCGGAGCCCGGTCTCGGTCGAGGAGCTGCTGGCGGCCGACTACGTGGCCGAGCGGGCCGCCCTGGTGGGGGCGGTCGCCGATCTCGGCGCACGACCAGGGGCGCCGGGTGGCCGCGAACCTCGACTGGCCCAACACGTGCAGCGCCTGGTCGCCGGAGAGGACACCGGCCGTTCGGCCGACGTGACCACCGGTGAGCCGACGGTGCAGCGCGACGGCACCGTCAGCGGCGACACCTGCCACATCGACGTCGTCGACCGCTGGGGCAACATCATCTCGGCCACGCCGAGTGGCGGCTGGCTGCAGAGCTCCCCCACGATCCCGGAGCTCGGCTTCTGCCTCGGCAGCCGGGCCCAGATGTTCTGGCTCGACGAGGGGTTGCCGGCCTCGCTGGTGCCCGGCGCCCGACCGCGTACGACGCTCACCCCGACCCTCGTCCTGCGCGACGGCGTGCCGGTGCTGGCGTGCGGGTCTCCGGGCGGCGACCAGCAGGACCAGTGGCAGTCGCTGTTCCTGCTGCGCCACGTTGTCGGCGGCCTGGACCTCCAGGAGGCGATCGACGCCCCGATGTTCCACAGCACCAGCTTCCCGGGCTCCTTCCACCCGCGCGAGATGGAGCGGGGCGTGCTGGTCGTCGAGGACCGCGTCCCCGACGACGTCCTCCAGTCGCTCCAGCAACGCGGCCACGTCGTGATGACCGCCGGGCCGTGGGACCTCGGCCGGATGTGCGCCGTCAGCCGCGACCCCGCCACCGGCGTGCTCCGCGCCGGCGCCAACCCTCGCGGCATGCAGGGGTACGCCGTCGGGCGCTAGCTAGGACTTGCGGGGTTCGGGGGGCACCATCACGGCGTTGAGGGCGAGTGCCTTGGTGCGGTCGCCCTTGACCTTGAGGGCTCCGGTCAGCACTCCCCGCACCGGGTGCAGCTGACCGGTCGCCAGGCGCAGGAAGTCCGCGCCCTCGACCGTGATGGTCGCGTCGCGCCGCTGTCCCTCGGGCGGGCTGGTCTCGATGGTGCACGTCCCGTCGGCGACGTGCACGACGTAGCGGTCGACCTCACCATCGGCGCGACCACCGATCCGGAAACCGACGGACAGCTTCAGCTCCGCGGCCTTCTCGGCGTCGATGAACTCGGGGAAGCGGCGGAAGACCTCGGCGAGCACGATCGGCCGGAAGCCGCCCGACATCACCGCCCGCATGTGCTTGCCGGACGTCGTGGCCACGGCGGTCGCCACGTCGACCGGGTCCAGGGCGCTGGGGTCGACGGCCGGCTGACCGCTGCCGGGGACCGTGAAGACGCTGCCGACCGCCAGGGCCAGCATCGCGTCGCCGTCGATCGCCAGCCCGGCACCGAGGTAGAGCAGTGCGGCGTTGGACTGGCCGGTCACCAGCCGGACGAAGTCGACGATGTCGGCAGCGATGGTCACGTCGGGAGCGGCGCCCTCCTCGAGGGTGACGGTCCCGGCGTCGAAGCGGACGGTGTGCCTCTCGACGTCCTTCTTCGACCGCGCCAGCTCGAAGCGCACCACGCCGGTGATCTCGGCCAGCCGCTCCGGGTCGGCGAACTCCGCGAAGCGGTCGAGGATCGCGACCACTCCCTCGGCCCGGAAGTGATCGAGCTCGATCAGCGAGCGCAGCTCGCCGTCGCTGGCCGAGCGGATCACCTCGGTGATCTCCAGGACGTCGGAGGTGCGGAAGAAGGCGTTCAGCTCATCCGCGGACATGGCGGCGAAGCGGTCGGTGACGTCGGACAAGCTCGGGACTCCCGTCGGGTGGCTGCTGCTGCGACGTTAACGCGGCAGGTGCGTGCGGGGAGCCATCCGGGGTCCGCGTCGTGGGCGGGACAGTCCGGCGAGCTCCACGAGTCGCTGTACCCGGTGTCGGTGTCCGGCATACGGCTCGAGGAGCACGGCCAGTCCGTCGTCGTCGACCGGCTCCCCTGTCAGCACGTAACCGATGTTGGCGGGGATGTGGTAGTCGCCGAAGCTCACGGCGTCGGCGTCGCCGAGCGCCCGGAAGCGCACCTCGGCGCTGGTCCACACCCCGATGCCGGGCAGGGTGCGCAGCCGGCGGTCGAACTCGACCGGCTCCTGGCGACCGGCCCGTTCGAGCGACGATGCGACTCGCGCCGCGTGCTGGATCGGGCGCGACCGGGCTCCGTCGACGGGCAGGCGGAGCCACTCCCAGGACGGGACCGCGCGCAGCTGCTCGGGAGTCGGCTGGATCCACAGCCGCACGGGCGGATCGGCATCGCTGGGAGGTCCCGGCGCGCGCTCACCGAAGCGCCGGACCATCCTCTGGAACGCCCCGAGCGCCTCCTGCCCGGTGACCTTCTGCTCGATGATGGTCGGCACCAGCGACTCCATCACCAGGTCGGTGGCGCCCAGCCGCCAGTGCGGGTAGCGACGCCACGCGTCGGCGATCGGCTTGTGCAGCGGCGTGAACCCGGCCGGGTCGTCATCGGCGCCAAGCATCCGCGGCAGCCGGTCGAGCACCCACTCGGCGCCGGCACCCCAGGCCTCGCCGGTCACCGTGCCGTCGGCAGGGTCGGACTCGAGCCGCAGGGTGGCCGGTCCGTCGGGTGTGCGGATGCCGCGCCAGATCGCGCCGTCCGGCGTACGTCGGTAGGTGGGGTCGCCGGGCCCACGGCGATGGTGGGAGAGCACGAGTCCCACCGGGCACGGCCACTCCGGTCGCCACACCCGGGTGCGCGATGCGGAGACGGTGGTGCCCATGGCCGCAGAGTATGTCGGCAGCGGCTGACACCATGACGGGCATGTTGCTCGCCAGGCTCGTGGAGGTCTCGACAGCCGTCGCCGCCACCCGTTCCCGACTCGAGAAGCGCGACCTGATCGCCGACCTGCTGCGTGAGGCTGCCTCGACAGGAGGGGCCGACGAGATCGACATCGCGGCGTCGTACCTCTCCGGCACACTGCGCCAGCGCCGCACAGGCGTGGGCTGGCGTGGGCTCGCCGACGCGCCCACCCCGGCCGGCGAGCCCTCGCTGACTCTCAGCGAGGTCGACTCGGTGCTCGAGGAGATCAGTGCGCTGTCGGGTTCCGGGTCAGCGAGCGCTCGCAAGTCGGCCGTGGCAGCCCTGTTCGGTCGGATGACCGGTCCCGAGCAGGACTACCTGCGCAACCTGATCACCGGCAACGTCCGTCAGGGCGCCCTCGACTCGGTGATGCTCGACGCCATCGCGACGGCCGCCGACCTGCCGGCGAAGGCCGTGCGCCGGGCGGCCATGTTCAGCGCCCCGACCGGGCCGATCGCGGTCGCGGCGCTGATGGCGGGAGAGGCCGCGCTCGAGGAGTTCAGCATGCTCGTGGGGCGGCCGGTGCGGCCCATGCTCGCCGCCTCGGCGCCCGACGTGACCGCCGGTGTGGAGAAGGTCGAGGGTGAGTTCGCCGTCGACACCAAGCTCGACGGCATCCGGATCCAGGTGCACAAGCACGGCGACGAGGTGTCGGTGTTCACCCGCAGCCTGGAGGAGATCGGCTCCCGGCTGCCCGAGGTGGTCGCTGCGACCCGCACGCTCGAGCCCACCGACCTGATCCTCGACGGAGAGGCCATCGCGCTCGACGAGACCGGCCGGCCGCGCCCGTTCCAGGAGACCGCGTCGACGACGTCGACGAAGGCCGGGGCCACCGGCATCCAGCCGTTCTTCTTCGACCTGCTCCTCCACGAGGACGAGTCGCTGATCGAGGCGCCGACCCGCGAACGACTCGCCCGGCTGGACTCTTCAGTCCCGGAGAGCCTCCGGGTCCGGCGGCTCGTCACCTCCTCGGCCGACGACGCCCAGGAGTTCTTCGCCCGGGCCGTCGCCGACGGCCAGGAGGGCGTCATCCTCAAGCGCCTCGATGCGCCGTACGACGCCGGCCGTCGTGGTTCGGCCTGGGTCAAGGTCAAACCCCGGCACACCCTCGACCTCGTGGTGCTCGCCGTCGAGTGGGGCAGTGGTCGCCGTCAGGGCTGGCTCTCCAACATCCATCTCGGCGCCCGCGATCCCTCGACCGGGGGCTTCGTGATGCTGGGCAAGACCTTCAAGGGCATGACCGACGAGATGCTGGCCTGGCAGACCGAGCGGTTCACCGACCTGGCCACCTCGCCGACCGACGGATCGTCGTACGTCGTGGAGCTGCGGCCCGAGCAGGTCGTGGAGATCGCCTTCGACGGCCTCCAGCGATCGACCCGCTACCCCGGCGGCCTGGCGCTCCGGTTCGCCCGGGTGCTGCGCTATCGCGACGACAAGACCGCCGACGAGGCCGACACGATCGAGACGGTGCGCGAGCTCGGCGGCGTCACGGCCGTGGGCTGACCAGCGGCGGTCTACTGGCTAGGACCGCCTGGTGACCCGTGGCGGTACTCGCTGCCCTCGCGCGGCTTCGGCAGGTACCGCGTTGTGTGGCCGTCCTCCGGCAACCCTCGAGAGCTACGGCGCTTCAGGTCGAAGTAGAACGCGACACACAGCACGACGACGATGACGCCGGCGAAGAAGATGACCAGGGACACGATGCGCTCCTCTCGACCCGAGAGAGACGGCTGTGCTCCTCATCGTGCGCCCGAAGTGCCGGTGGCGCTACCCCACGACAGCAGCGAGCAACGTCACGCGTGTGTAAACGAGAGTTGCACTAACATGACGCCATGACGACCGCCCGTACGACGACCCGCCAGCCGGCCGCCGCGCGCCGCCGTGCGCGCGAGCGGGAGATCCTCCAGGCGACCCGCGAGCTGTTCGACGAGAGCGGTGTGCGCGACGCGCAGATCGAGGACATCGCCAGGGCTGTGGGCGTGAACCGCGCGATCATCTACCGCCACTTCAGCGGCAAGGAGGAGCTGTTCGCGCTCACCCTGGTCAGCTACCTCGACGACCTCGAGACCCGGCTCGGCGACGCCGCCGCGAGCAAGCGCACGCCGGCGTCGCGCCTGGCGGCAGTCGTGGAGGCGTTCGTGGACTTCGGGCTGGAGTACCCCGCCTTCGTGGACTGCGCGCAGACGCTGATGCGCCGTCCCGGACCCGAGCTGCTCGAGGAGATCAGCGAGAGCTCACTGTTCCGGCTGGGTCGCGGCATCTCCGCCTGCCTGGTCAAGCTCAGCGAGGTGCTCGAGGCCGGCAACGCCTCGGGCGACTTCGACGTCAAGGACCCGACGCTGCTGGCCAACCACATGTACGCCAGCGGCCTCGGCGCCCTTCAGCTCGCCCGGGTCGGGATGCTGGTCAAGGAGTCCGCCCCCGGCATCCCGGCCATCTCGCCGGTCTCCCCCGACGACGTACGCCGCTACCTGGTCGCCACGGCCAAGGCGCTCGCGGCCGGCTGACGCCCCGGGTTTCCCCGGACGTCCGGGGATTCTGGGGGCTGGCAGGCAAAGTTCTGCCCGCCAGCCCGGAGTTTCCCCGGACGTCCGGGGAAACCGAGCCGCGCCGGGTTACTTCTCGAGGATCGCCGTGACGCCCTGGCCACCGGCGGCGCAGATGGAGATCAGGCCGCGGCCCGAGCCCTTCTCGTTGAGGATCTTGGCCAGGTTGGCCACGATGCGGCCGCCGGTCGCGGCGAACGGGTGGCCGGCCGCGAGCGAGGAGCCGTTGACGTTCAGCTTGGACCGGTCGATCGAGCCGAGCGGGGCGTCGAGGCCGAGGCGCTCTTTGCAGAACACCGGGTCCTCCCACGCGGCGAGCGTGGAGAGCACCTGCGAGGCGAACGCCTCGTGGATCTCGTAGTAGTCGAAGTCCTGGAGCGAGAGGCCGTTGCGCTCGAGCAGCCGCGGGACGGCGTACGCCGGAGCCATCAGCAGGCCCTCGCCGCCGTGCACGAAGTCGACCGCAGCCGTCTCGGCGTCGACGAAGTAGGCCTGCACGGGGAGACCGTGCTCCTCGGCCCACTCCTCCGAGGCCAGCAGCACCGTCGAGGCGCCGTCGGTCAGCGGCGTGGAGTTGGCGGCGGTCATGGTGGCCGCCTCGCCCTTGCCGAAGACCGGCTTGAGCTTGGCCAGCTTCTCGATCGAGGAGTCGGCGCGCAGGTTCTGGTCGCGCTCGAGCCCGTTGAAGGGAGTGATCAGGTCGTCCTGGAAGCCACGGTCGTACGACGCGGCGAGGTTGTGGTGGGAGGCCACGGCCAGCTCGTCCTGGGCCTCCCGGGTGATCTGCCACTCGAGCGCGGTCAGGGCGGCGTGCTCGCCCATCGAGAGCTTCGTGCGGGGCTCACCGTTCTGCGGGATCTCGATGCCGATGTCGGTCGGCCGGATCGCGCCCAGGGCCTTGAGCTTGCCGGCGGTGTCCTTCTGCTGGTTGACCTTGATCAGCTTCTTGCGCAGCTTCTCCGAGATCGCGATCGGGGCGTCGGAGGTGGTGTCGGAGCCACCGGCGACGCCGGCGTCGATCTGGCCGAGCGCGATCTTGTTGGCCACGTAGACCGCCGCCTGGAGGCCGGTGCCGCACGCCTGCTGGAGGTCGGTGGCCGGGGTCTCGGGGGCGAGCTTGGAGCCCAGCACCGACTCCCGGGTCAGGTTGAAGTCCCGGCTGTGCTTGAGCACCGCGCCGGCCACGACCTCGCCGAGACGCTCGCCCGCCAGGCCGAAGCGGTCCACCAGGCCGTCGATGGCAGCGGTCAGCATCTCCTGGTTGGAGGCAGAGGCGTAGACGCTGTTGGAACGGGCGAACGGGATCCGGTTGCCGCCGAGTACGGCGACGCGGCGAGTGTTGGGCTGCATCTGGGAATCTGCTCCTGCCAAGTCGGGCCAAGTCGGTTCGGTCGCTCCATCCTCCCGTCCCGCTGGGGGAAAACAAACCCGGTGAGTGCCAGATCACGAAATCTGGACGTCGAGTTACACCACTCGTTACATTCGTCGTCTACTGGCTGGTAGGGCCCTGCCCTCGACCCGGCCGTACCGTAGTTCCGAAGCAGACTCCCCAGCACACCAGAGGAACGCAGAAGCTGATGACCGACCACTACCAGTCCTTCGTCTCCAGCCCCGTCGGCCGGCTGTTCGTCAAGAACCTCGGCCTGCCCGACCCCACCAAGCTCGAGCGGTGGACCGAGGGCGCCCCGGTCGTCGACGGCACCGTCGTCACCGGCGGCAGCGGTCGGCTCGGCAAGGCCCTGACCGTCGCGCTGGACAACCTCGGGGTGAGCAACGTCGGCGTCGCGCCCGAGGGCGAGAAGTTCAAGGCCCTCGTCTTCGATGCCACCGGCATCACCCACTCCACCGACCTGATCGCGCTGCAGCAGTTCTTCACCCCGCTGATGCGCAGCCTCACCTCCAACGCTCGCGTGCTCGTGCTCGGCACCGTGCCCGAGCTGGTCGAGGACAAGGCCGAGCGCGTCGCGCAGCGCGCCCTCGAGGGCTTCACCCGCTCGCTGGGCAAGGAGATCGGCCGGGGCAGCACCGTCAACCTGGTGTACGTCGCACCAGGTGCCGAGGAGACCATCGAGTCGACCCTCTCGTTCTTCCTGTCCCCCAAGAGCGCCTACGTCTCGGGCCAGGTGGCCCGTCTCGGCGCCACCGGCACCACCGAGGCCGCTCCGGTGGCCGACCCGGCGAAGCCGCTCACCGGCAAGGTGGCCATCGTCACCGGCGCCTCGCGTGGCATCGGCGAGCAGATCGCCCGGGTGCTGCACCGCGACGGCGCGACGGTGCTCGGCATCGACGTACCCCAGGCGGCCAGCGAGCTGCAGTCGCTGATGAAGGAGCTCGACGGCGACCACCTCACCCTCGACATCACCGGCAAGGACGCGCCGCAGCGCATCGCCCAGCACGTGAAGACCAAGTTCGGCCAGGTCCACGCGGTCGTGCACAACGCCGGCATCACCCGCGACAAGAAGCTCGCCAACATGGGCGAGGACCGCTGGAGCTCGGTGATCGCGGTCAACCTGACCGCCCCCGAGCGGATCAGCCGCGAGCTCCTCGACCAGAAGCTGATCGAGGACAACGGCCGCATCGTCGGCGTCTCCTCGATCGCGGGCATCGCCGGCAACGTCGGCCAGACCAACTACGCCGCCTCCAAGGCCGGCGTGATCGGCCTGGTGGACAGCCTGGCCGACGACCTCGACGACGGCATCACGATCAACGCGGTCGCACCCGGCTTCATCATCACCCAGATGACCGCCGCGGTCCCGTTCGCGACCCGCGAGGTCGGCCAGCGGATGAACGCGATGAGCCAGGGTGGCCTGCCGGTCGACGTGGCCGAGGCAATCGCCTGGTACCTCTCCCCCGGCTCGACCGCCGTCAACGGCAACGTCGTCCGCGTCTGCGGCCAGATGATGCTAGGAGCCTGACCCCATGGCCGAGCGCACCATCGAAGGCCAGTCCAACCCGCTGCCGACCATGCTCAAGGCCACGCTGCCGGTGCTGCCCGGGGTGAACCTGATTCCGGGCATCGCCAAGAAGGGCGGCGAGCTGCCCGACCTGACGCTGCGTCGCAACGACATCGAGGTCGACACCGAGCACGTGGCGGCGTACGCCCGGGTGTGTGGGTTCGAGCCCAGCCAGACGCTGCCGTTCACCTACCCGCACATGCTGGCCTTCCCGCTCCACATGGGGATCATGACCGACGCGTCGTTCCCGTTCCCCGCCATCGGCACCGTGCACGTCGGCAACACGATCACCCAGCACCGGCGCATCTCCCCGACTGAGCGGCTGGCCGTCTCCGCCTCCGCGGTCAACCTCCGCCCGCACGCCAAGGGACGCGTCTTCGACCTCGTCACCACGGTGAGTGCTGCCGGCGAGACGGTGTGGGAGTCGACCTCGAACTACCTGCGCGTCGGCCGGGGTGACGACGAAGCGAGGCCCGAGCACGACCCGTTCGACGTCGTCGCCGGCACCGGCATCGTCTGGAAGCTCTCGGGCAGCCTCGGTCGCGAGTACGCCGCCGTCTCCGGTGACCACAACCCGATCCACCTCTACCCGCTGAGCGCCAAGGCCTTCGGGTTCAAGCGCCAGATCGCCCACGGCATGTGGAGCAAGGCCCGCTGCGTCGCTGCCTTTGCCAACCGGCTCGGCGACGAGGCGACGGTCGAGGTCGAGTTCAAGAAGCCGATCTTCCTGCCGGGCTCGGTCGCGTTCGGCTCGCGCGTGGTCGACGGCGGCCTCGACTTCTCCCTGACCAACCCCGGCAACGGGGCCCCGCACCTGGTCGGGCGCGCCCGCACCGACTGACGCTCACTCCCCGGGGTGCACCCGGATGAGCCCCTCCTGGGCCACGCTCGCCACCAATCGGCCGTCCTGGCTGAACACCCGCGCGATGGCGAGCCCACGCCCGCCCGAGGCGGATGGGGTGACCTGGTCGTAGAGCCACCACTCGTCGGCCCGGAACGGCCGGTGGAACCAGATGCTGTGGTCGAGCGAGGCCGCCTGCATGCCGGGTGAGCCGATGTAGCGACCGTGCGGCACGAGCGTGGCGCCGAGCAACGTCATGTCGCTGGAGTAGGTGAAGGCCGCGAGGTGCGAGAGCCGGTCCTCGGGCAGGGTGCCGTTGACCTTGATCCACAGCCGCGCGCGGCCCGCGACTGCGTCGTCGACGATGCCGCCGCCCGATCCGGAGTGACCGGCGTGCCGGACCTCGAGCGCAGCCCACTCGCGCTCCCACTCCTCGGTGTCCCGACCCGAGTTGGGGCTGGCCTCGGCCAGGCTCGGGCAGTCCTCCGGCGCGGGTACGTCGGGCATCGGGTCCTGGTGGTCGAGCCCGGGCTCGGGGACCTGGAAGTTCAGGGTCATCGCGAAGATCGGCCGGCCGTGCTGGCGCGCGATCACGCGACGGGTGGCGAAGCTGCGACCCTCACGGACCCCTTCCACGTCGTACACGATCGGGACGGCGGTGTCGCCCGGCCGCAGGAAGTAGGAGTGCAGCGAGTGCACCTGGTAGCCGTCGGGCACCGTGTGGTTCGCCGCCGCCAGGGCCTGGGCAGCCACCTGACCCCCGAACACCCGCTGGAGCAGGGTGGCCGGCTGGCGTCCGCGGAACAGGTTGTCCTCGATGACCTCGAGGTCGAGCAGCGCCATCAGCTCGTCGACGGAGGCGGGCATCAGGCCGTGCCTCCAGGTCCTCGTCCGTCGCGAGCGTCGTCCCGCGGAGTGCCTCGCAAGGCGGAGGAGGAAGGCGATGTGGGTCTATCGATGACTGACGACAACGAAGCGGGGTGCCCGCGGGGCGGCGCGTAGCAGGACATGGGACCTGGAGTCACGGCCTGTTAGTCCTCCGGCTCTTCGAGGCGGGCGAGGAACTGCTCGAACTGGGCGCCGATCTCCTCACCGCTGGGCAGGGGTTCGTCGTCGGCGAGCAGGTTGGCCGCCTGGCTGTGGTAGGCGTCGTACTGCTGCTCGAGGCCGGTGACCACGTCACGGACGTCGTCGGAGTCGGCGATCTGGGTGGCGATCTCGACCTGGCGCGACTCGCCGGCCTCCTTGAGCGAGTCGAGGTCCCACTGGAGCCCGGTGACGTCCTCGAGCCCCTCCAGCAGGGCGACCGCGGCCTGCGGGTAGTCGAACTGCGCGACGTAGTGCGGGATGTGCGCCACGAACCCCATCGCGTCGTGACCCCACTCCCCCAGCCGCAGCTCGACCAGTGACTGCGCGCTCGCGGGCACCCGGATCTCGCCGCGCCACACGTTCTCCTGCACCAGCAGGCGGTGGGCGGTGGCGTGGTTGGTCAGCTGCACCGGCCGCGTGTGCGGCACAGCCATCGGCACCGACCCCATCGAGACCACGAGGCGTACGTCGAAGTGCTGCACGACGGCGCGAACCGCCTTCGCGAACGCCTCCCACCGGATGTCGGGCTCGGGCCCGCTCAGCAACAGGTACGGCGAACCGAGGCGGTCCTCCATCAGCCGCACCACCAGCCGTGGGGCCTCGTAGTCGGCGTAGTGGTCCTCGACGAACGTCAGCGGCGGCCGTCGCGCGCGGTAGTCGTAGAACTCGTCGACCTCGAAGCTCGCCACCACGCGGCCGCTGGTCTCACCGATGAGGTGGGTGCTGGCGAGCGCGGAGGCGTTGCCCGCGTCGAGGAACCCGTCGAGAGCGGTCACCAGCACCGGACCCTCGGCGCGCCCGGACAGCTCCGGGACGTCGTCGACGATGTGCACGAACCGTGCGTCGGTCACTGGGGCTCCTCCGTGGTGGGTGCGGGCGTTGTCTCCACACTAGTCACGCCAACAGCGGGGCCGTCCACGGTATGCCCGGGCGAGTCCGTCGGTCCCGAGCGGCACAATCGGCGGATGACCGCGTCCGACGCCGAGCTGGTGAGCTCGATCCGTGGCGCCCTCGCCGATGCCGCCGACCCGGCCAAGGCGGCGCCGATGCAGGCCTACATGAAGTCAGGGATGCCCTACCGCGGCATCCCGAGCCCGCAGCTCAAGGCGGTGCTCCGGCCACTGCTCGCCGACCATCCGCTCGACGAGGAGACCTGGCTGGCCACCGTGCTGGCGCTGTGGGACGAGGCCCGCTTCCGCGAGGAGCGCTACGCCGCCCTGGCGCTGGTCCGGCACCCACTGCACCGTGAGCACCGTCAGCCACACACGATGTCGCTCTACGAGCACCTCATCAGGACCGGGGCCTGGTGGGACCTCGTGGACGAGGTCTCCACCCACCTGGTCCGCGAGCTGCTGCTGGCCCAGCCTGGCGAGGTCAGGCCGGTCATCCAGGAGTGGGCGGTGGCCGACGACCTGTGGGTACGCCGCAGCGCGATCATCTGCCAGGTCGGGGCAGGGGACGCCCTCGACCAGTCACTGTTGGCCGAGGCCATCGAGGCCAACCTCGACGGCTCGACCAGGACCACACCCGCCCTGTCGCCGTACGGCCGGGAGTTCTTCATCCGCAAGGCGATCGGCTGGGCCCTGCGCGACCACGCCCGTGTCGATCCCGACTGGGTGAGCGCCCTCGTCGAGCACCACCACGACGAGCTCGCCGGGCTGTCGCGGCGCGAGGCGCTCAAGCACGTCCAGACAGCTCAGCCGTAGATGTTGCGGATCCGCGCCGCTGCCCGCCGCGCGAGCTCGTGGCTGTCGAAGCCGAGCACCTGGTCGAGGACGCGGTCCTGGTCGACGTCCGCGGTCCCCTGGCCACCGTTGTGCATGGCGTCGATCAGCTCCCACAGGCGGGCCTCGCCGAAGGTGTCGGCGATGTAGTCGAAGGCCATCCAGCTGAGCGCGTAGTGCCACTCCTGGTCACTGTCGTTGAAGCCCTTCGACACCGGCATGGTCGCGTCGACGGTGCGGGCACGTTGGAGCGCGGAGGTCGGGATGATCCGCTCGCGCAGCGGCACCTCGCGGGCGCCGAGGTACTCCGCGATCCCTTCCGAGACCCACGTCGGCGCACCGTCGTCGCGCACCCCGATGGCGACGTGGCTCAGCTCGTGGCGGGTGATCCGGCCCAGGAACGGCTGACCCGCACGCACCGAGCTGGGCATCAGCAGCATCCGGGTGGAGGCCACCTGCGAGCGCTCGCCATCGGCGTACGTCGGGAACGTCATCGCCCCGAGGTGGTCGATCGCCCCACCGGGCACGTCGCGGAAGGACTTGAGCACACGCGGGTCCTCCACGCTGTAGACCACGACCCTGCCCGACCAGCTGAACGGGAGGGCCCGGTCGAGCTGGTCGATGCCGTCACGCACGGCCGCCATCACCGTTGCCGCCGAGCCGCTGGTCTCACGATCGAAGATGCCGAGCACCCCGGGCTCCTCGCGCACGTTGATCGCGGTCAGGTCCCACGGCGCCGGGTTGCCCCGGAACAGCTGCTTGCCGGTGGCCGTGCGATCGGCGACGAGCGTGGCGCGCCCGTCCTTGAAGGAGAACGCGAACCCGACCGTGCGCTGGACGGGCACGGCGTCGAAGTCGCGGAGCTGCATGGTCAGCTGCACCTGCGGGACGTGTACGTCCTGCCCCCAGCTCGGAGCCGGCTTCACGCCGTCCCACTGCCCCGAGGTCACCTGGTAGCTGAACCGGGCGAGAGGCAGCTGGACGAGGTTGCGGAAGTACCGGCGCTGCCGGGCCATCAGCGCGGCGTCCTTGTGGTCGACCCTGCGCAGGAACAGGCCGAGGTCGTGGTCGCGGACGGCCCGCGCCCGCTGGGCGAGGATGCGCTGCTCCTGCGCCTGCGCATCGGCAGAGCTGATCCGGCTGCTGCCGACCGGTTGGTCGGCCTGGTCGTCGCCCCCGCCGCAGCCGGCCAGAGTGACCAGGAGTGCGAGGACGGCCGCGACCGCGGCCGACCGCAAGCGGCCGGGCCGAGGGATGTCAGTCCAGGCGGCCGCGGTCAACCGGGGACGCGACCGGGATGTCGCCCTCGGCTCCGGGATGGCCGTCGCCGCGGTCGAGGGCGGTGACGTCCTCGACGATGCCGCGCGCGAGCGCCTGGGCAGTGAGCCCGATGCGCTCGAGGATCGCATCCCGCTTGGCATGGTCGAGAAACTCCTGGGGAATTCCGTGCTGGCGGAAGGGGGTCTCCACCCGCTCGTCATTGAGCAGCTGCAGCAAGGTCGAGCCGCAGCCACCGACCCTGCCGTTGTCTTCAACGCAGACGACCAGCCGATGGTCACGGGCCAGGTCCACCACGGCGGGATCCCAGGGCTTCACCCAGCGCGGGTCGACCACGGTGACGCCGATGCCCTGGTCGGCCAGGCGCTGCGCCACCTCCACGCTCACAGCGGCCATCGAACCGATGCCGAGGATCAGCACGTCGCGGGCGCCGTCACGCACGAGCACGTCCATGCTGCCCGCCTTGCCGACCGGCTCCATGTCGGCCGCCGGTGGCCCCTTCGGGATGCGCAGCACCGTCGGGGCGTCGTCGACGGTGACGGCCTCACGGAGCAGCTCGGCCACGCGGGCGCCGTCGCGGGGGGCAGCGAGCCGCAGGCCGGGGACGACCTGGAGGATCGACATGTCCCACATGCCGTTGTGACTGGCCCCGTCGTCGCCGGTGACACCGGCGCGGTCGAGGACGAAGGTGACGCCACACCTGTGCAGCGCGACGTCCATCAGCACCTGGTCGAAGGCCCGGTTGAGGAAGGTCGCGTAGATCGCCACCACGGGGTGCAGGCCACCCATCGCGAGGCCCGCGGCACTGGTGGCGGCGTGCTGCTCGGCGATGCCGACGTCGAAGGTGCGCTCGGGGTACGCCGCCGCGAAGCGATCGAGGCCGACCGGGTAGAGCATCGCCGCCGTGATCGCGACGATGTCCTGCCGTTCGGCCCCGAGGGCGACCATCTCCTCGGAGAAGAAGTCGGTCCAGATGCGGCCCTTCGGCGAGCCGACCCCGGTCTCCACGTCGAACGGCCCGATCTGGTGGAACTGGTCGGCCTCGTTGCGCACGGCCGGGTCGTAGCCGAAGCCCTTGTGCGTGTGCACGTGCACGATCACCGGTCCGCCGAACTTCTTGGCCTGGCTCAGCGCCTGCTCGATCGCGGGTCGGTCGTGCCCGTCGATCGGACCGACGTACTTCAGGCCGAGGTCCTCGAAGAGCCCTTGGGGCGCGAGGGCGTCCTTCATGCCCTTCTTCATCGCGTGCAGGGCGTCGTACACCGCCGGGCCGACGCCGCGGACTCCGTTGAGACGGCGCTTGACCAGGTCGAGGATCTGCTCGTAGCGCGGGCTGGTGCGCAGCGCGGTCAGGTGGTTGGCGAGTCCTCCGACCGTCGGCATGTAGGAGCGCCCGTTGTCGTTGACGACGATGACCAGCCGACGGTCGTCGCCCTCGGCGATGTTGTTCAGCGCCTCCCACGCCATCCCCCCGGTCAGGGCGCCGTCGCCGATCACGGCCACGACGTGGCGGTCCTCCCCGCGGATCGAGTAGGCCTTGGCCAGCCCGTCGGCGTAGGACAGCGACGTGGAGGCGTGTGAGTTCTCGACGACGTCGTGGTCGGACTCCGCCTGGCTCGGGTAGCCGGACAGCCCGCCCTCGCTGCGCAGGGTGTCGAACCGGCCGGCCCGACCGGTGAGCATCTTGTGCACGTAGGCCTGGTGGCCGGTGTCGAAGACGACCCGGTCGCGCGGGGACTCGAAGACCCGGTGGATGGCGACGGTCAGCTCGACGACGCCGAGGTTGGGGCCGAGGTGGCCGCCGCGCGGGGCGCAGGTGCGGATCAGCTCGTCGCGGATCTCGGAGGCCAGCTCGGTGAGCGCGCGGTCGTCGAGGTCGCGGAGGTCCTGCGGACCTGAGATGTGCTCGAGACGGCCCATCGGCGCTGCTCCTTCCCGCTCCCTTGACCGGCCCGGAGACCGGCAAAACACGAGTCTAGACGGCGACCGCCGGGAGGCTCACCACCGCCAGTGCGGCCTCCTCCAGGCTGCCCAGCCACACCTCACCCTGGTGCTCCCGGACACCGGTGACCATGTGATAGCTCCCGGCGTCCGCGTCGACGTCGTGGACGAGCCGTCCGGCGTCGTCGTAGGCCTGCACGCGGACCGTCTTCCTGGGCTTCGGCTGCAGCACCTGCGGCACCCGCGTCACGACCTTCTGCACCACCGAGGGCGCGCGGTTGCGGATCGCCTCCACCACCGGGTCGACCGGCGAGGCGATCGTGACCCAGATCAGCCCGTCGCTGCCGCGCGCGATGTTGTCGGGGTAGCCGGGCAGGTCCTCGACCAGCAGGTCGCGGGTCCCGGCCCGCTCACCGCTCAGCCACAGTCGTACGACGGTCCGGCGGGCCGTCTCGGCGACGCAGACGAAGGACTCGTCGACCGACAGCGCCACCCCGTTGGCGAAGGCAAGACCGTCGAGGTGCACCTCGACGGTGCCGTCGGCGCGGCGGCACAGCAGGCGACCGGTCTGCGTGTTCTCGACGAAGTCAGCCTTCCACTTCGCGATCGGGTAGACGGTGCTGCTGTCGGAGAACCAGATGTCGCCGTTGGACGCCACCGCGGCGTTGTTGCAGAAGACCATCCGGTGCCCGTCGACCTCCGTCACCAGCCGCTCGACGACGCCGGTGGTGGTGCTCATCGTCAGCAGCCCGGCGTTCGCGTCGGCGATCAACAGCCGGTCGGGGCCGTAGAGCTCGATGCCGAGCGGACGACCACCGGTGCCGCCGACTCGGCGGACCGCGCCGTCCCGGGCCACCCGCCAGATGCTGCCGTCGGCGGTGCCGGTCCACGCGAAGCCCTCGTCATCGATGACGACGTCCTCGGCACCCATGGCGGGCACCTCGATCCGGCGGGTGCTCGTCTTCCTCATCGGCGGGTCCCTTCGTCGAGGCTGCGGTAGAGGTCGGAGGTCAGGAACAGCGGCAGGAAGTAGGCGCACGACTCGGCCTTGTCGAGCGCCGCCGTCTCCGCCGGGTCGACGAACACGATGGCTCGTCCCTCGCCGAGCACGATGTCGTCGTCGGTCAGGTCCACGCGCCCGGCGTACACCCGGTAGTCGCTGTGGTGGCCGTCGGAGTACTCGAACTCGGTTGCCTGCCACAGGACGAGGTCCTCGGCGGCGATCTCGATGCCCGTCTCCTCGCGGATCTCGCGACCCATGGCCTCGTCGTAGTCCTCGCCGTCCTCGACGTGCCCCCCGACCATCCCCCACTGGTTGGCCGCCCGCGGCGCGTGCTCGTCGCGGTGCTGGAGGAGCACGTGACCGCGGGCGTCGACGAGGAAAACGACGGCGATCCGGGGCATGCCGGCCAGCGTAGACACGCTCAGGGGCCTGCCCTAGAGGCGGGCCACGAACCGCCGTCCACGCAGGGCCTCCTCGACCAGGCCGGCCGAGCGGCGCACGCCGAGCAGGCGCGCCGACTCGCGCTGCCAGGTCTCGACGGCCGCCTCGACGACCAGGCCGTCGGCGACCTCCCGCAACCCGCCGCGGGCCTCGCTCAGTCCCCGGTTGACCGCCGCCTGGCAGGCCTCGACGTAGAGCACGGCGAACCGGGCCAGCACGACCGGGTGCCGGCGTACGGCGGGATAGGTGCGGTACTCGGGCGGACAGAGGTCGAGCAGCCACGCCATCGCGGTGGTCTCCCAGTCGGGAGCCCCCGGCGGCCGGACCGGTGCGGGCCATCCCGGAGGGGCCACTGGTCGATCGGACATGCCTTGAGTCTAGAGAATGTTCGAACAGGTGTTCGTACCAGTCCGTGGAAAGTAGACCACCGGTCCGGATTATGTAGACCAGTTGGGGGAATCGTGTCATGGAATGAGACATGGCTCGTTGCACCACCACTAGGCACCACTCCAAGAACCAACGACCAGCTCGAGGACTCACGATGGAGAAGCACCCCGCCACCTCCGGCCCCACCAGCGAGACCACCGAGGTCGTCCTCCGGACGGCTGTTCCGTTCCTGTCGGGCGAGAGTGCGACCGAGCACCTCGACGGCGAGTTCTCCTTCGACCCGGCCGATCCCTACGCCGTCACCATGAAGCTCGAGGCCCGGTCCGGCAGCGTCACCTGGACCTTTGCCCGTGAGCTGCTCGCCGAGGGGCTCTACCACCCCGCCGGCGACGGCGACGTCCAGGTCTGGCCCTGCCTGAGCAACACCGGCGACGCCGTCGTGATCGTCGAGCTGTGCTCCCCCGACGGGACCGCACTGCTGCAGACCGGCTCGCGCGCCGTCCAGTCGTTCGTCACCTCCATCTACGACGCCGTGCCGGACGGCACCGAGAGCGCGCACGTGAGCATCGACGCCCTGGTCGAGCAGCTGCTCGCCCACTGAGCACGACCGGCCCGACGGGCCGGAGCAAAAACCCGATCCCCGGAACTGTCGATTTCTGCGGCACCGGTTCGTCACAGTGATGTGGCGGACCCGCCACGGACATCCGCGCACAACTTCCGAGAGGACCGGCCATGACCGACACCTACATCTACCTGATCCGCGAGAGCGACTGGGACTCCGACCGCTTCCTGCCGGGCGGTGAGCCCGCCAGCCAGGAGGAGATGGCGGCCACCTTCGGCGAGCACAAGGCCTTCCAGGCCGCGGTCGCCGAGCTCGGGGCACGCATGGTCGGCGGTGAGGCGCTGCAGAGCGCCAAGCACGGCGGCGTGGTGACACCCGGCAAGGGCGAGGCCAAGGTCGACGACGCCGTCTACACCGACAGCCCGTACGCCGACTCCAGCGAGCTGATCACCGGCTTCTACGCCGTCGAGGTCGACGACGAGGCGACCGCGCGCAAGATCGCCGCCCTGGTGCCGACGGGCGGCACCATCGAGTGGCGCAAGGTCTTCCCGATCATGTGAGCCGGACGCCGGCCCCGTCCAGGCGGAGCGACCAGAGCGTTGATCGCGCTGCCCCGGTTTCCCAACACGTGTTGTGAAACCGGGGGCCGCCGGCATGGGCGAGCATGGGGTCGTGCGCCCGACCAGCCCCGAGATGAACACCGAGTTCCGGGCCGCCTGGCCGCGCATCGTGCGCGTCCTGGCGGCGTGGTCGGGCAGCCTGGACGACGCCGAGGAGTACGCCGCGGAAGCGGTGGCGCGGGCCGTGGCCCGTGACGACATCGACGACCTGGCGGCCTGGTGCGTCCGCGTCGCCAAGCGGGCCTGGATCGACGACCACCGTCGGCGCGGCACCTTCGCGCGCCTGGCACCGGAGCTGGCGTCCGAGGAAGCAGTGGCTGCCGTGGAGACCGGAGAGCTGCCCGACGAGCTCGATGACCGACTCGCCCTGCTGTTCGTCGCCTGCGACGAGGAGCTGGCACCGGGCGCACAGATGGTGCTCGCCCTGCGCGTCGTCTGCGGGCTCACCATCGCCGAGACGGCGATGCACCTCGGCGTGCAGGAGAGCGCTGCCGCGGCCCGGCTGACCCGGGCCAAGAAGGCCCTGGCGCAGGCCCGGGGCGAGTTCCAGGTGCCGGACGCGCAGGAGCGCCTGGTCCGGCTGCCGGTCGTCCTCGACTGCGTCGCCGGGATGTTCACGGTCGCGCACCGCACCGTCCTCGACCCTCGCGACCCGCTCGCCGACCTCGGTCGCCAGGCCCACTCGATCGCCGACGCACTGGTGACGGTCTTCCCGGACGACACCGAGGTGCGGGGGTTGCGAGCCGTCATCCGGCTGGGTCTCGCTCGACGGCCGGCGCGGGTGGACCAGGACGGCGTCGCCCTCACCCTCGACGAGGTGGACCGCTCCCGCTGGGACCACCAGCTGCTGAGGGCCGGTCTCGACGACGCAGCGTTCGCCGCGTCCGGGGACGGCCGGTTCGCGTTGGAGGCGGCGATCTCCGGCGTGCACAGCATCGCTCCCACCGTCGCGGAGACCGACTGGCGGCGCGTCGTACAGCTGTATCGGGCCCTCGAGCAGGTGTGGCCCTCCCCCGCCGTCGACGTGGCCAGGCTCACCGCCGAGGCCCAGGTGGCCCTGTCCGAGGGGACCGGGCTCGGTGGCATCGAGGACCAGCTCGCGACGCTTGCGGACGAGGGGCCGTCGTACGCCCGGAGGGACGCGGCCTTCGCCCTGGCCGACCTGTGCTGGCGAACCGGTCGACGCGAGGCCGCGGCTGCGCGCTACCGAGTGCTCGCGACCGAGAGCACGAACGAGGCGGTGCGCCGGTTCTGCGAGAGCCGCAGCGGGATCTAGGCGCGCATCGGGCCGCCGGGGCGGCCGTAGGACTCGGCCACGATCTCGGCCACCACCGAGAGTGCGATCTCGCCGGGTGCCTTGCCGCCCGTGTTCAGGCCGGCCGGCACGTGCAGCTTCTCGAGCCCGGCGACGCCTTCCTCCCCGAGCTCGGCGAGCACGGCCTCGGAACGTCGGCGGCTGGCCATCATTGCGACGTACGACGCCGGTGAGGCCAGGGCGTCCCGGAGCACCTGCGGGGCGTCGGGGGCGTCGTGGTCGCAGAGCACCACGGCGTCACCCTCGCGCAACGGCAGCTCGGCGATCGCGGCCCTCCCGCGGCCCTTCTCGTCCTCGGCGACCAGGACGACCTCGCGACCGGCCGTCCCGGCGATGGTCTCGATCGCCTCGGCGATCGGGTTGCGGGTCAGTACGACGACCCGCCCCTGGACCGAGTCGTCGGACCAGGGCTGCTCGCGCGTGGTGGTCATGGACCCACACTGGCACGGCTAGAAGAGGCTGCGCACCAGCAGCAGCAGCGCCGATCCCGCGCAGATGGCCAGCACGGCGTAGCGGACCAGCCGGTCGGGCAGCACCGGCTGGAGGCGCGCCCCGGCCCAGGCGCCGAGCACGAGGCACGGCGTCAGCAGCGCGACCATCGGCCACGCGTCGGTGTCGAGGTGGCCGCTGAGCCAGATGCCGACCAGGCTCATCGCGGCGCCGACCGTGAACACCACGGCGAGCGTCGAGCGGATCTGCTGCGGGGAGCGGTGCTGGTAGAGCAGCGCCACCGGCGGCCCGCCGATCGAGGTCGCCGTGCCGGCCAGGCCGGAGAGCAGCCCGGCCAGGCCGAGGGTGCTCCGGCGTACTGGCAGCTCGAGCGGCGCCAGGGAGAGCAGTACGGCGAACAGCACCATTGCGCCCACCGCGACCGCCACCGCCCGGTCGGAGAAGAGCGCGAGGAACAGGACGCCGAGCGCCACCCCCGGCACGCGGAACGGCAGCACCCAGACCAGGCCGGGCCAGTCGATCTCGGCACGGGACCGGGCCAGGGTGAAGAACGGGAGGAGCACGGCCAGCACGAGCGGCAGCTCGGGCATCAGCGACGGCGTCACCATCGTGACGACCGGTGCCGAGACCAGGTTGAGTCCCAGCCCGACCAGACCCTGCATGGTGGCGCCGAGCAGGACCACGCAGGCGAGGAGGGCGACGACTCCGATGCTGTAGCCGAGAACCACCCCGTGTCAGCCGGTCAGGAAGGAGAACCGCACCTGCCGGTCGGGGTTGTCCACGTTGAGGTCGACCAGGCAGATGCTCTGCCAGGTGCCGAGGGCCAGGGTCCCGTCGAGCACAGGGACGGTGGCGTACGGCGGGACCAGCGCCGGCATCACGTGCGACCGACCGTGACCGGGAGAGCCGTGCCGGTGCCGCCACCGGTCGTCGGCGGGGAGCAGGTCACCGAGGGCGGCGAGCAGGTCGTCGTCGGAACCCGCTCCGGTCTCGATGACCGCGATCCCGGCGGTGGCGTGGGGGACGAACAGCTGGAGCAGCCCGTCGCCCTCGCCGGCGACGAAGGCGGCGCAGTCGTCGGTGAGGTCCAGGACCACCTCGGCATCGCCGGTGCGGTAGTCGCGTGTCTCTGACTTCATCTCAGCAGCTCCTCGATCTCGGCCAGCCTCGGGTCGCGCAGCCCCGCCGCGTCGTACCGCCACCAGATGTCGGGGTACACCAGCCGTCCTGTCATCCATTCCTCGTGCGTGTCGAAGCGAACCACCTGGAAGGCCGGGGCCGGCGTCCGGGTCGTCGCCGGCGCAAAGCCGTGCCGGTCGGCGCGCTCGAAACCTCTCGCTCCGTAGTACCCCGGATCGCCCTCAAGGAAGAGCAGGGGGACGCCGGCTCGGGCAGCATCCAGGGCAGCGGCGAGCAGCCGCGACCCGACACCGGTCCCCTGTCGCTCGGGTACGACGCTCAGCGGGCTCAGCACCCACACCTCGACCAGCTCGCGACGAGCATCGACCCACGCGTGCGAGAGGCCCACGTGGCCGACGACCTCACCGCCGGCCTCGGCGACCAGGCTGCCGCGCAGCAGGTCGGAGGCGGCGAGCTCGGTCCAGAGTGCCGCGACGTGCTCGCCCTCGTCGGCGAAGGCGGCCCGGACGACCTCGGCGACGGGATCGCCCGTGCGTTCCGGGCGGACGACGAGCTCACCCGTCACGCAGGTGCTCCTCGACCCGCTCCACCTTGGCCGACAGCTGGCCGTCGTACCCCGGTCGGATGTCGGCCTTGAGGACGAGGCCCACGCGCGGGTAGCTGGCCGCCGCCACGTCGACCGCCTGCTTGACCACCGCCATCACCTCGTCCCACTCGCCCTCGATGTTGGTGAACATGGCGTTGGTCTCGTTGGACAGGCCCGAGGCACGGATGACGCGGACGATCTCGGCGACGACGTCGCTCACTCCGCCGTCCGCGTCCTCGGGGCGAGCGACACCTCCGGGATCGGGTACGGCATCGTCTGGGTTGTCCGAGAAGTCGTATCGACGACCGGTTGGGCTGATGCTGATCGCGACGAGCATGTCCCCAGCCTTCCATGGGTGAGTTGGTCCACATAGTGGGCGGGTTCACGGCACGATGTGGGGGGCAAGCAGAGCCACGAAGGAGCAGGAATGTCCCGGAGCGAGAAGCTGCAGTGCTTGCTGCTGCTCGTCCTCGTGACCATCCCGGTCTCCATCCCCAAGCTCCAGGCCACCGGCTTCGGCGGGTGGCCTGCGGTCGGGTTCTCGGTCGCCCTGTTCATCGTCGCCGGACGGGGGTGGCGCTGGTGGGCCTTCGGCCTCCAGTTCGTCCTGGTGAGCGTGGCCCTGACCTTCAGCTACGACGTCGCGCTCCCCCTCGGAGCGGCCGGGGCCCTGGCGGTCATCGTGCCCGCGCTGGTCAGCGCCCACCTGCTGCGCGCGGAAGGTGGCCGGCTCCGGCTCGACCAGGTCGACAACGTCCGCTACCACACGGTCACTGCGGCGTCCTCGCTCCTCTGCGGGCTCGGAGGAGCCGCAGCGGTGGCGGTCGGGCTGGGCCCCAGGGAGGCCCCGATCGCCGGGCTGATGTCGTTCCTGGCGGCGCTGACGGCCCAGCTCGTCGTACTCCCGCTGGTGGTGCGCACCTCGGACCGACGCGCCGCCGCGGGCCACCTCGAGCTGCCCTTCCAGCGGCTGCTCATGCTGGCCGTCACGCTGGCCGTGTTCTGGCCGAACACCCGCCTGACCATCGCCTTCGTCACCCTCCCCGTGCTGAGCTGGGCGGCGATCCGCGCCACCCGGCGGGAGGCACACATCCAGCTGTTCCTCGTGTGCGCGGCCGCCTACGCCTTCACCTTCTCCGGTCACGGCCCCCTCGCAGCGAACATCCGAGGCGTCCCCGACGACCTCACTCCGGCGCTGTTCTACCTCTACGTCGCGGCGGCCGCCTACCTCGTCGTACCGATCTCCCTCACCGTCGAGCAGCTCTTCACCATGACCGGACAGGCGACCCGCTCGGCCACCACGCTCCAGCGACTCCTCGACTCGGCCGGGGGGACGGTGATCATCGCCACCGACGGCGTCGGTCGGATCACCCACTACAACGCCGGTGCCCAGCAGCTGATCGGCTACGCGCCCGAGGAGGTGATGGGTCTCAACCCCGGCATCTTCCACACCCCGGAGGAGATCGCCCGCCACGCGACCCACTTCGGCGTACCTCCCGAGCACATCCGTGTCGTGCTGGCCATGGTCGAGGCCGGCGAGCGCCGCGACTGGGAGTTCGTCCACAAGGACGGCAGCAAGCGGATGACCTCGCTCACGCTGAGCGCTGTCACCGAGCCCGACGGCACGGTGGTCGGCTACATCGGGGCCGGGGAGGACATCACCGAACGCGTGCGCGTCCAGGACGCCCTGCTCACGGCCCTGGACCGCGAGCACGCCTCGGTGCTGCGGCTCGAGGAGGTCGACCACGTCAAGCAGGAGCTCGTCTCCAACGTCAGCCACGAGCTGCGGACGCCGATCACCAGCATCGCGGGCTACGCCGAGCTGCTCAGCGACGGGATGCTGGGCGAGCTGACGGAGGGACAGGCGGACGCCGTCGAACGGATCGAGCGGAACACCACCCGGCTGGGTCTCCTCGTCGAGGACCTGCTGACGCTGTCCAAGGCGGAGTCGGGTCAGCTCGAGTTCGTCCGGGAGCGCGTCGACCTGCGCCACGTCGTCCGCGAGGGCTACGAGCTGCTGGAGGAGCTGGTACGCCTGCGCGCCATCGACGTGAGGTTCGAGCTGCCCGACGACCCGGTGGTGATCCTGGGGGACGCGCCACAGCTCGAGCGGGTGGTGATGAACCTGCTCAGCAACGCCATCAAGTTCACCCCCGACAGCGGGCGCGTCGCCGTCACGCTGAGCCAGACGGGCGACGGCGCCTCGCTGGTCGTCTCCGACACCGGCATGGGCATCTCCGAGGAGGACCAGAAGCACCTGTTCACGCGGTTCTTCCGGTCGGCGGCGGCGACCCAGCAGGCCATCCAGGGCACCGGTCTGGGCCTGAGCATCGTGCACGCGATCGTGACCCAGCACGGTGGCGCGGTCTCGATCGACTCCGCCCCCGGCCGGGGTACGACGGTCACGGTGCTGCTGCCGAACGGCGCGGCCGAACTGCCGCACCCCTCGTGACCTACCAGAGAGCTGCTTGCGTCATACGTTTCGTGGCCTGGAGGCCACGAAACGTATGACGCACAGCGGGTCTCAGCTCTTCCGCAGGTTGCGCAGCACGTACGGCATGATCCCGCCGTTGCGGTAGTAGTTCGCCTCGCCCGGGGTGTCGATGCGCACCTTGGCGTCGAACTCGACGTCGCCCGCCTTGACCTTGACGGTCTTGGGGGTGGTGCCCTCGTTGAGCTCGCTGACGCCGGTGAAGGAGAACTCCTCCTCGCCGGTCAGGCCGAGCGACTCGGCCGTCTCGCCCTCGGGGAACTGCAGCGGCAGCACGCCCATGCCGATCAGGTTGGAGCGGTGGATGCGCTCGTAGGACTCCGCGATCACGGCCTTCACGCCGAGCAGCGCGGTGCCCTTGGCGGCCCAGTCACGCGAGGAGCCCGAGCCGTACTCCTTGCCCGCGAGTACGACGAGCGGGATGCCCTGCTCGAGGTAGTTCTCCGAGGCCTCGAAGACCGTGGTCTCCTCGCCGTCCCGGGTGAAGTCGCGCGTGAACCCGCCCTCGGTGCCCGGTGCCAGCTGGTTGCGCAGCCGGATGTTGGCGAACGTGCCCCGGATCATCACCTCGTGGTTGCCACGACGCGACCCGTAGGAGTTGAAGTCACGCTGCTGCACGTCGTGCTCGGCGAGGTACTTCCCTGCCGGGCTGTCCTTCTTGATCGCACCGGCCGGGCTGATGTGGTCGGTGGTCACGGAGTCGCCGAGCTTCAGCAGGACGCGTGCACCCTCGATGTCCTGCACGTCCTCGGGCTCCTCGGGCATGCCGTCGAAGTACGGGGGCTTGCGGACGTAGGTGGAGTCGGGGTCCCACTCGAAGGTGTCGCCCTCGGGCGTGGGCAGCGACTTCCACTGCTCGTCGCCGGCGAACACGTCGGAGTAGTCGTTGGTGAACATCTCCGAGGTGATCGCGCTGGCGATGACCTCCTCGACCTCCGCGGCGCTCGGCCAGATGTCCTTCATGAAGACGTCGTTGCCGTCCTCGTCCTGGCCCAGCGGGTCGTTGTAGAGGTCGACGTCCATCGAGCCCGCGAGCGCGTAGGCCACGACGAGCGGCGGGGACGCGAGGTAGTTCATCTTCACGTCGGGGTTGATCCGGCCCTCGAAGTTGCGGTTGCCGGAGAGCACCGAGACGACGGCGAGGTCGTTCTCGTTGACCGCGTCGCTCACCTCGGGGATGAGCGGGCCGGAGTTGCCGATGCAGGTCGTGCAGCCGTAGCCGACGAGGTTGAACCCCAGCTTGTCGAGGTACGGCGTCAGCTCGGCGCGCTCGTAGTAGTCGGAGACGACCTTCGACCCGGGGGCCAGCGTGGTCTTGACCCAGGGCTTGGTGGTGAGGCCCTTCTCGACGGCGTTCTTGGCGAGCAGCGCCGCGCCGATCATCACCGACGGGTTGGAGGTGTTGGTGCACGACGTGATCGCCGCGATCGCCACCGCACCGTGGTCGAGGTCGAACTCGGTGCCGTCGCCGAGCTTCACCTTCGCCGGGTCGGACGGGCGGCCCGAGCCGCTGCCGGCCGGGTGGTTGCGCCAGTCGTGCGGAGCACCGTCGCCGTTGCCGCCCTCGGAGTGCGAAGGGGCGTCGCTGGAGGGGAACGAGTCGTCGGACTGCTCGTCGACCTTGGAGTGCTCGGCCTCGTCGGGCTTCTCCTGCGCTGGCACGCCCTCCTTGTCGGAGCCGCCTTCGGGCTCGCCGTCGTCGACGTAGTCGGCCAGCGCAGAGCGGAAGGCCTCCTTGGCGTCGGAGAGGGAGACCCTGTCCTGCGGTCGCTTGGGGCCGGCCAGCGAGGGAACGACTTCCGCGAGGTCGAGCTCGAGCCGCTCGGAGTAGCGCGGCTCGGCGTCAGGGTCGTGCCAGAGGCCTTGCTCCTTGGCGTAGGCCTCGACGAGAGCGATCTGCTCGGCGTCGCGGCCGGTGAGCTCGAGGTACTTGGTGGTCTCCTCGTCGATCGGGAACACCGCGATCGTGGACCCGAACTCCGGGCTCATGTTGCCGATCGTGGCGCGGTTGGCCAGCGGCAGCGCCGAGACGCCGGGGCCGTAGAACTCCACGAACTTGCCGACCACGCCGTGCTGGCGGAGCATCTCGGTGATGGTCAGCACGAGGTCGGTGGCGGTCGCGCCCTCGGGCAGGTCGCCGTTGAGCTTGAAGCCGACCACACGCGGGATGAGCATCGACACGGGCTGGCCGAGCATGGCCGCCTCGGCCTCGATGCCGCCGACGCCCCAGCCGACCACGCCGATGCCGTTGACCATCGTGGTGTGCGAGTCGGTGCCCACGAGGGTGTCGGGGTAGGCCAGCAACTCGCCGTCGACCTCACGGGTGAACACGACGCGTGCGAGGTGCTCGATGTTGACCTGGTGGACGATGCCGGTGCCCGGCGGGACGACCTTGAAGTCGTCGAAGGCGCCCTGGCCCCACCGCAGGAACTGGTAGCGCTCGCGGTTGCGTTCGTACTCGATCTCGACGTTGCGCTCGAACGCCTCCGGCGTACCGAAGACGTCGGCGATCACGGAGTGGTCGATGACCATCTCGGCCGGGGCCAGCGGGTTGATCCTCGACGGGTCACCGCCGAGGTCGGCCATCGCCTCGCGCATGGTCGCCAGGTCGACGACGCACGGGACACCGGTGAAGTCCTGCATGATGACGCGGGCCGGGGTGAACTGGATCTCCTTGTCCGGCTCGGCATCCGCGTCCCACCCGGCGATGGCCTTGATGTCGTCGGCGGTGATGTCCGCGCCGTCCTCGGTGCGCAGCAGGTTCTCGAGCAGCACCTTGAGGCTGTAGGGCAACGACGCGACGTCGAGACCGTCACCCTCGACCGCGTCGAGCCGATAGATCTCGTAGGACTTCCCGTTGACGTCCAACGTGCCCTTGGCACCGAAGCTGTCCGGTCGATCTCCTGGGCTCGCCATGGTTCTCCTCACGTCTGCGGGTGGTCCGCTGTCTCTGTTCCCATCTTGCCCATGCCCACGCGGGACGGAAAGGTCAGGGAACCCTTAGTCAAAGTATCTTGACGTCAAGAGACTAGCATGCGCCTCTAGGGTGGTTCCATGCGCTATCGATCCCTGGGAAACAGCGGTACGGCGGTCTCCGAGCTCTGCCTCGGCACCATGACCTTCGGCAACGAGACCGACGAGGCGGGGGCCCACGAGCAGCTCGACCGGTACGTCGAGGCCGGCGGCAACCTGGTCGACACCGCCGACGTCTACACCCACGGGGTCTCCGAGCAGATCATCGGCCGTTGGCTGGCCGACCGACCCAGCGACGTCACCGACCGGGTGGTGCTCGCCACCAAGGGGCGGTTCCCGTTCGAGCCGGGGCCCAACGCGGGCGGCGCGTCGGCCCGCCACCTCACCCGGGCGATCGACGCCTCACTCGAGCGGCTGGGACTGGACTCCGTCGACCTCTACCAGGTGCACGCCTGGGACCCGCGGACCCCGCTGGAGGAGACGCTGCGCACCCTCGACGGGTTCGTGCGCTCGGGCCGCACCCGCTACTACGGCTTCTCCAACTACACCGGCTGGCAGCTGACCAAGGCGGTCGGCCTGGCCCGCGAGCTCGGCCTGGCGGCGCCGGTCACGCTCCAGCCGCAGTACAGCCTGATCGTGCGCGAGATCGAGTGGGAGGTCGTCCCCGCCGCCCTGGACGCCGGTCTCGGGATGCTGCCCTGGAGCCCCCTGGGCGGCGGCTGGCTGACCGGCAAGTACCAGCGCGACCAGCGGCCCACCGGCGACACCCGCCTCGGTGACGACCCGGGACGCGGCATGGAGGCCTACGACCGGCGCGGTACCGCCCGGACGTGGGACATCATCGAGGCCGTCCAGCGGATCGCCGAGGCGCGCGGCACCTCGATGGCAGCGGTCGCGCTGGCCTGGGTGACCGACCGGCCCGGCGTCACCTCGACGATCCTTGGCGCGCGCACCCTGGAACAGCTCGAGGACAACCTGTCCTCGGTCGAGGTGCGCCTCGACGACGACGAGCGCGCCGCTCTCGACACGGCGAGCGACCTGCAGGCCACCGACTACCCCTACGGCGAGCTGGGCGTCGACCAGCGCGACCGCGACCTGGCGACCGGCTAGCGGCTAGCTGCCGCTGCCCTGGGCAAGCTGGGCAACGTCGTCCCACGCCTCCCAGGTCTCGATCCGGGAGGCGTAGTCGGCCTTGGCGATGGCCAGCGGGGCCGCGCCGAAGAACACCCGCAGCGGCGGCTGGTCGGAGTCGACCACGCGCAGCAGGGCGTCGGCGGAGGCGGAGGGGTCGCCCGGTCCGGAGGTGTTGCGCTTGGCCCGTGCCTCCTCGAAGCCCTGCCGGACCTCGTCGTACGCCGGGAGCGGGGTGGTGTGCCGGGACGACGGACCCGCCCAGTCGGTCGAGAACCCGCCCGGCTCGATCAGGGTGACGTGGATGCCGAAGCTCTCGACCTCGGCCGCCAGCGCCTGGGAGAAGGCCTCGAGGGCCCACTTGGAGGCGTGGTAGGCGCCGATGTTCGGGAAGGCCGAGATGCCGCCGATCGAGGAGACCTGCAGGATCCGTCCCGACCGTTGCTCGCGCATGAACGGCAGCGCTGCCTGGGTCACCCACATCGCCCCGAAGACGTTGGTCTCCATCTGGTCGCGGAACTCCTGCTCGCTGAGCTCCTCGACGAAGCCGAACTGGCCGTAGCCGGCGTTGTTCACCACGATGTCGAGGCTGCCGAAGCGCTCGTGCGCCTGCCGGACCGCGGCGAAGTCGGCCTCGCGGTCAGTGACGTCGAGCTGGATCGGGAGCAGCGCGTCGCCGTACTTCGTGACGAGGTCGTCCAGGGTGGACAGGTCGCGTGCGGTCGCGGCGACGCGGTCTCCGCGCTCGAGGGCGGCGATGGCCCACTCGCGGCCGAAGCCACGCGAGCATCCGGTGATGAACCAGGTCCGAGGGGTCTGTGAGTCCGTCATGTCTCCGACGGTAGGACTTCGAGCACGCTCGAAGTCAAAAGGATCAGCGCGGTAGCCGGTCCTCGCGGGCCTGCACCAGTGCCGCGGGAGCCGACAACCGCCAGGCCTCGAAGGTGAGCTCCGCGAGCTCGTCGCGATCCACGTGGTCGAGGTGGACCACCACCCAGCCGAAGCCGCCCGCGGTGAACTGCACCTCGAAGACGTCGGGACGCTCCCCCACCAGCGCCGCCTGCTCGGCCAGCGTCTGCTTGAGCCCGACCGTCCGGGTCGGCTGCCACAGGTAGCCGAAGGTGCGGGCGGACACCTCGAGCTTGGTGTAGCGGGAGTACTCCGTCAGCTGCACCTCGTCGAGCTGGCCCACCAGCTCGAGGAAGTCCGCGATCCCTGTCACCGGGCCTCCGGCACCAGCAGGGCGACGCACTCGATGTGGTGGGTCATCGGGAACAGGTCGAAGACGCGGAGGTCCGCGAGTGCATAGCCCTGCTCGGCGAAGTAGCCGATGTCCCGGGCCAGTGCAGCGGGGTCGCAGGCGACGTACGCCACGGCCCGCGGCCCGAGGTCCGAGATCGCCCGGACGACCTGGCCCTTGGCGCCGACCCGTGGTGGATCGAGCACGACGACGTCCGCGGCCCCCACACCGCGGTGCAGGACGCGGTCGACGCGGCCGGCCACGCTCCGCGCCCAGGGGTACGACGCCAGGTTGGCCCGCGAGTGCCGGGAGGCGGCCTTGTCTCCCTCGACGGCCACCACCGCGCCAGCCGGCCCGACCGCATGGGCCAGGAAGGCGGCGAACAGACCGACGCCGGCGTACAGGTCGAGCACCGACTCCCCCGGCTGCACGTCGACCATCTCGAGCACGCACTCGACCAGGGTGCGCGGCGCGTTCACGTGCGGCTGCCAGAACCCGTCGGCCGCCACCTCGAGCACTCCGGTGCCGGTCGAAGTCTCGACCTGCTCGACCACGACGCCGTCCTCCGGCTCGCGCGCGGCCGGATGCGCTATCAGGCAGTGGTCGATCTCGACCACCTCGTGCGAGCGGTGCTTGCGCAGGCCCAGGCCACCGTCGGGCAGATGGACGTACTGCATCCGGCTGCGCCAGGCGAGTCCGTCCGACGGCGGCACCTCCTCGACGACCACGTCCCGTTCGAGGCCGGCCAGCCGCTGCAGCTGCTCGGAGACCACGGCCGCCTTCAGCCTGCGTTGTTCCTCCAGCGTCACGTGCTGGAAGTCGCAGCCGCCGCAGAGCCCGGGGCCGGCGTACGGGCACGGCGCCTCGACGCGCTCCGGGGAGGCGAGGTGCACCTCGACCGCGTCGGCCCGCAGGAACCGCCCGTCGTCCTCGGTCACCTCGGCCGTGACCCGCTCCCCCGGCAACGCGTGCCGGACGAAGACGACCTGTCCCTCGTGGCGGGCCACGAAGTGCCCGCCGTGCGCGACCGGGCCGATCTCGAGCTCGAGCCGCCTAGTCATAGGGACGCTCGGCCTCACGGCGCCAGGCCCGTACGGACGCGTCGAGCCGCCTCACGACGTCCGGGTGCTGACCGGCCACGTTCTCCTGCTCCAGCGGGTCGTGCACCAGGTCGTACAGCTCCGCCGGCTTGCGGTCGAAGTTGTCGATGAACTTCCACGGCCAGTCCTGGACGCCCGTGCAGATGCGGTCGTAGCCGCAGTCGAAGAACTGCTGTCGGTGCGACGTACCGAGGGGGCCGAAGATGTCGACCCCTGGGTAGGGGGTCCCTTCGAGCTCGAACCCGGCCAGCTTCGCCAAGGTGGGCAGTACGTCGACCTGGCTGGCCGGCGTCCGCACCGGGCCGGGAGGCACACCCGGACCGGTGAACACCGCAGGCACCTTCATGACCTCGTCGTACGGCACACCGGTGTGGAAGTCGAGACCGTGCTCCCCGAAGGCCTCACCGTGGTCGCCGATCACGAGCAGGTCGGTGTTGCCCCAACGGCCGGTGCGCTTGAGCATCGCCACCACCTCCGCCACGAACGAGTCGGAGTAGTGCACGGCGCTGAGGTAGCGGTTGCGGGTCTTGTCGGAGACCCAGGAGCCGATCCACGACTGGGGGATGTCGTAGTCGTGGTGGGTGGCCAGGGTGCTGTACCCGAGGACGACGTGCTGGTTCTTCGGGATCCTCCGCAACCACGCCTCGCTGGGTGCGAGCGCCGCCTTGTCCTCGAGGCCGAAGTAGTTGACGGTCGCGAAGCCGTGCGTCCGGCGGAGGTCTTCCCGCCCGACCACCGTGTCGAAGCCGAGGTTCTTGAACATCTCGGTGTCGTTCTCGAAGTAGGTGTAGCCCGACTGGAACCAACCGGTCCGGTAGCCGCGCCTGGCCAGCAGCCTGGGCAGGCAGACCCGGCTCGGCCCGGCCGAGGAGGCGGCGGCGTTCTCCGAGACCGGCTCGGGCCAGGTACCGCACATCACCGCCGCCGTCGCCTGGCTGGTGTGGGAGATGACCACGCTCATGTTCTCGACGTCGGCACCCGTGCGTGCGAGGCCGGCAAGGTGGGGGGTGGTGGCCAGCTCCCGGTCGCCCAGGGTCGTCGCGCGTCGCGAGGTGGACTCGAGGAAGATCACCACGACGTCGCGAGCGGGTCCGTCCTCCACGGCGCGTGCCGGACCGACCAGCGCGCTGCCCTCGCGCCCACTGACCGTGCGCACCACGTCCTGCGCCATCGACTCCGCGATGCCCATCGGCGCGCTCTGACCCGCGTGTCGATCCGGTACGCCGACCGGGAAGACGAGCGCGACCACGACCGCGCAGGCGGCGACGACCAGCAGCAGCGGGCGGTTGACCGATGATTCCCTGCCGCGCCGGCGGAGCAACCAGGCGACCACGGGTGTGGTGACGATCGGTTGTACGACCACGGCCACCAGCAGCACCTGCAGGTAGCGCGGGGTGGCGACGGTAGCCATCGGCACCATGATGTTCGGGTGCTCCACCAGGATCTGGAGCATGGGCCAGTCGAGGTACGCCGTGGTGGACACGAGCACACCGACACTGGTCAGCTCCAGGAAGTTCCAGAGGCAGTGGCACACGACGAGGGCCACCAGCCAGACGCGTGGATGCCGGCCACCGAGGACGGCGAAGGCGAAGAGGATCAACGCACCCCAGGTCGCGATGTCGGCGACGGACAGGACGACCTGGTGTCCGAGCCCGGCGTCGGGGGCGCCGATCTGCAGCATCGCCAGCCGGCCCAGCAGGACCAGCACCATGGTCGGTAGGGCCAGCGCCCACAGGTACACCAACTGGTACCTGTTCAGCTCCGAGAAGCGCTGCGTGCGTGGTCGTGGATCGGGGCGCATCTACCGCCCAGACCGGGTGCGGCCACGGCGTACGTCGCCCGGCCGCGCGCGCTGGAACTCCCACTCGTCGCGCTCCTTGGCCACCTCGGCGCCGCGCAGCTGGTAGGGCACGGAGGTGACCATCACACCCGGGGTGAACAGCAGGCGGCCCTTGAGCCGCAGGGCGGTCTGGTTGTGCAGGACCTGCTCCCACCAGCGACCGACGACGTACTCCGGGATGTAGACCGCCACCACCCCGCGCGGGTTGGCCTCGCGGATCTCGACGGCGTAGTCCACGATCGGCCGGATGACCTCGCGGTACGGCGAGTACAGCATCTTCAGGGGTACGTCGATCCGCTGGGCGTCCCATTCGTCGAGCAGCTTGTTGCCGCTCACGCCGTCGGTGTCGACGAACACCGCCTCGAGGACGTTGGGCCGGGACGCCTTGGCGTAGGCGAGGGCCCGCATCGTCGGCTTGTGCAGCTTGGAGACCAGCACGATCGCGTGCACCCGCGTCGGCATCATCTGGTCGCTGTCGCCGATGACCAGCTCCTCGGCCACGCGGTCGTAGTGCGCCCTGATCGAGCGCAGGATCGCGTAGAAGACGATCATCGCGAGGATCGCGATCCAGGCGCCGGCCAGGAACTTGGTCAGCAGCACCACCACGAACACGGAGGCCGTCATCGCCAGGCCGAAGGAGTTGATCAGCCGCGACCGGAACATCTTCCGCCGGGCACCTGGGTCCTCCTCGGACTTCAGGTGGCGGGTCCAGTGCCGGATCATGCCGAGCTGGCTGAGGTTGAAGGAGACGAACACCCCGACGATGTAGAGCTGGATCAGTCGCGTCGGTTCGGCGTCGAAGGCGATGATCAGGATGATCGCGAAGCCGGCCAGGATCAGGATGCCGTTGCTGTAGGCGAGGCGGTCGCCGCGTGAGCCCAGCTGCCGGGGCGCGAACCCGTCCTGGGCCAGGATCGAGCCCAGCACCGGGAAGCCGTTGAACGCCGTGTTGGCCGCCAGGATCAGGATGATGCCGGTCATCGCGACCACGTAGTAGAAGCCCGGCGAGAAGTCGCTGAAGACCGCGCGTGAGATCTGGGCGATCACGGTGTGCTGGTCGTAGCCCTTGGGCAGCGCGCTGCCGTCGGCATTGGTCAGTCGGTCGAGGTCGTGCGGATCCACCATCCGCAGGCCCATGCGATTCGCCAGGATGATGATGCTCAGCATCATGGTGACCGCGATCGCGCCCAGCAGGAACAGCGTCGTGGCAGCGTTCTGGCTCTTCGGCTTGCGGAAGGCCGGAACACCGTTGGAGATCGCCTCGACACCGGTCAGCGCGGCACACCCCGAGGAGAAGGCACGTGCCAGCAGGAAGATCATCGCGGCCTGCGAGATGTCACCCTCGTACCCGGGAGCCGGATGGACGATCTTGTCGGCGCTCTCCACGTCGGGCAGGGTGCCCTGGGCAGCGCGGATGGCGCCGTACACGGCCATCCCCATGACGCCGATCATGAAGCCGTAGGTGGGGACCGCGAAGAACGCCCCCGACTCCCGGACGCCGCGCAGGTTCAAGGCAGCGAGCACCATCACCAGCACGACGGCCACAGTCGCCTCGTGCCCGGAGAACGCGGGGATGGCCGACGCGGCGTTCTGCACGCCCGAGGACACCGAGACCGCGACCGTCAGCACGTAGTCGACGAGCAGGGCCGAGGCGACGGTGACGCCGGCGTTCTTGCCGAGGTTGACCTTGGCGACCTCGTAGTCACCGCCTCCGCTGGGGTAGGCGTGCACGTTCTGCCGGTACGACGCGACCACGGTCAGCATCACGACGGCGACCGCGAGGCCGATCTTCCAGCTGTAGACGTACGCCGAAGCACCGGCGACCGAGAGCATGATGAAGATCTCGTCCGGCGCGTAGGCCACCGAGGACAGTGCATCGCTCGCGAAGACGGGCAGGGCGATCCGCTTGGGCAGCAGCGTCTCGCCCAACTGGGAGCTGCGGAGCTTGCGCCCGAGCAAGATCCGCTTTGAGACATTTCCAATGCCCACGTAGCGAGGCTAGAGCACATCGCTACACGCCGGAGGCAGACCCACTACTGTGGCCGGGTGCACGTCGTGATCATGGGTTGTGGCCGCGTCGGTTCGACGCTCGCCCGAAGCCTCGAGGACCGCAACCACACCGTGAGCATCATCGACAGCAACCCCGACGCCTTCCGCCGTCTCGGCCCGTCCTTCAACGGCACCAAGGTGACCGGCTACGGCTTCGACCAGGCCGTGCTCACCGAGGCCGGCATCGAGCGCGCGGACGCCTTCGCGGCCGTCAGCAGCGGCGACAACTCCAACATCATCGCCGCCCGGGTGGCCCGCGAGACGTTCGGGATCCAGCAGGTCGTGGCCCGCATCTACGACCCGGGCCGGGCCGAGGTCTACCAGCGGCTGGGCATCACCACGGTCGCGACGGTCAAGTGGACCGCCGACCAGGTGCTGCGCCGGATCCTGCCGGCCGGCGCCGAGCCCGACTTCCGTGACCCCTCGGGCACCATCCGGGTCGACCAGATCCTCGTTCCCGACGCCTGGGTCGGCCACCGGACCGTGCAGTTCCAGGAGCAGGCTCTGTGCCGCATCGCCTGGATCGACCGGCTCGGCGAGGGCATCCTGCCCAGCCGCGAGTCCGTGCTCCAGGAGGGCGACCTCCTGCACATCGTGATGCGCGAGGAGAAGGCCAACGGCGTCTACGACGTCCTCAAGAAGGGTCCGGAGGACGACTAGTCATGCGCGTAGCCATTGCAGGAGCAGGAGCCGTGGGGCGTTCGATCGCCCGCGAGCTGATCGGCAACGGTCACGAGGTGCTGCTGATCGACAAGGACCCCGCCTCGATCAAGCCCGACCGGGTGCCTGACGCGGAGTGGCTGCTGGCCGACTCCTGCGAGCTGTCCTCGCTGGAGGAGGCCCGGCTCGAGGACTGCGACGTGGTGATCGCGGCCACCGGTGACGACAAGGCCAACCTGGTCACCTCGCTGCTGGCCAAGACCGAGTTCGGCGTGCCCCGCACGGTCGGCCGCGTCAACCACCCGAACAACGAGTGGCTGTTCACCGAGGCCTGGGGGGTCGACGTCAACGTGTCGACGCCGCGCATCATGTCGGCCCTGGTCGAGGAGGCGGTCACGGTCGGCGATCTGGTGCGGCTGTTCACCTTCCGCAAGGGCAACGCCAACCTGGTCGAGATGACGCTGCCGGCCGACTCGCCGTACGTCGGCAAGCCGTCTGGCCTGATCCCGTTCCCGGAGAACTGCTCGCTGGTGACGATCCTGCGCGACGGACAGGTCTACACGCCCGACCCCGACCAGCCGGTCGAGTCGGGCGACGAGCTGCTCCTCGTCGTACCCGCGGAGATCGAGGAGGAGCTCGAGAAGATGCTCGCCCCGACCGAGCACGGCGGCGACCGAGAGGGCTGATCCGCCCGTCTAGTCCGCGGCCCTGTCGAGGCCGCATCAGGCATAACGTCGAAGCATGCTCACCGTGGAAGAGTCCCTGGTCATCGACAAGCCCCGCGCCGAGGTCTTCGACTTCTTCGCGGCTCCCGAGAACATCCCGGTCTACAGCAGCAACGTGGTCGAGTACGACGTCGTCTCGGGCGGAGCCCACGACATCGGACGCGAGGCGAAGTTCGCGGTCAAGGTGGTCGGCGTACGCCTGGAGTACACCGACGAGCTGGTGGAGTTCGTCGAGAACGAACGCGTGAAGACCACCAGCAAGGAGGGGCGGATCCCCTACTCGATCACGCTGACCTTCGCCGACGAGGGTGCCGGCACCAAGGTGTCCTGGCTGCAGGAGGTCGAGCAGCTCGGTGGCGTCTTCAAGTTCGGCGACGGCCTGGTGATCAAGATGTACTCCAAGGACGTGCGCTCCAACCTGGAGAAGGCCAAGGCCCTCCTGGAGGACTGAGGGTCACGGCTAGAGCTGCGGCTCGGGCTCGCCCGGCCGGAGCGGCGTGGCGTTGCGCGAGAGCAGCCACACCATCACGGCCAGGGCCGCCACCTGCAACGGCCAGCCCATCGCCAGCTTGGCGACACCGAGGGCGGCGACGGCGGAGTCCTTCGACCACCAGCCGTTCCGGCCCGCGAGGTAGATGGGTCCCTGCACGGCGACGCGCACGATGCACGGCAGGGCGAGCAGCCAGGTCAGCCGGCTGCACAGTCGTACGACGTTGCGGTCGGCGTGCCACGCGGTCGGGTCGCCGGCCACGCTGCCCACGATGAAGCCCACCAGGGGCCAGCGGATCACGATCGTCAGCACCATCACCATGGCGTAGCCCAGGTTGTAGAGCAGCCCGGGGAGGAAGTAGGCCAGGGCCTGGTCACCCTCGTCTCCCCCACCTCGGGCAGCTCGCCACGCGAAGAGCGCGCCGATTCCGATCCCCACGAAGGCGTTGAGCACGAACTGCACCGACGAGCGGTGCACCAGCCGCACCACCAGCAGCACCCCGGCACAGGCGAGGCTGAGGATGATGGCCAGCCGCAGGTCGTGGCGGGTCAGGAACACCACGGTGAAGACGACGGTCGGGACGGCCGCCTCGAGCATGCCGCGCACCCCACCCAGGGCGTCGGAGAGCTGTTTGCGGACGACCTGCTCGACCGTGTGCGTGGTCGCGTCCGTCACCGGCAGCCCACCGTGCAGATCAGGGCGTGGATCATCGCGTCCTCAGCTCGTAGCGGGGGTTGTACATGACCCGCTGGTTGTCCTGGACGCCGATGCGTCCCTCGACGCGGATCGCCCGGCCGGGCGTGATGCCCCCGATGCGCCGCCGTCCGAGCCACACCACGCTGATCGACCCCGACCCGTCGTAGAGCTCCGCCTCGAGGGCGGGCACACCTCCACGCGGGCGCAGGGTGACCGTCTTGAGGGTGCCCTGGACGATGACGCGCTGGCGGTCGGGAGCCTCACTGATCGTGACCAGCCCGGCCTTGCGGGTGTCCTTGCGCAGCTCGCGGGCCTCGGCGCGGTCCTGGTTCGCCCAGCGACTGATCGTCGCCCGCAGACCGTCCTTGTGCTCCGCCATGCGCCGAGCGTAGTCACTCGGCGGTGAAGCGCGAGTGACCCCGATCAGTCGACCTGGCGCGCGTCGGGCGGCAGCGTGAGCCGCAACGGCGCACCGGGCACCATCGCCTCGCGTCCCCGACGTACGACGACCGACCGGATCGTCTCCTCCCAGGGGGCGGCCGACTCCGGCTCGGCGGCCGGCTGGCCCATCAGCGTCGCGCGGAGCAGCCAGTTGGGTCCTTCGTGGCCGCTGATCCGGCTGACCTGGGTCGCTGGCTGGCCGTCGGGCAGCTGCACCGGCACCTCGCAGACCAGCTCGATGCCGAACGGGCCGTCGTGCTCGGTGGCGGTGCCACCCATCCGTGCCGTCTCCGCCGAGATCCGCGGCCGCAGCTCGGCCCAGCTGCCACCACCGCGAGCCGCCGCGAAGGCACGGAGCTCGAGCGCGCCCTGCTCGTCGACCAGCACCGCGGCGATCACCTCGCCGCTGTCCTCGTCGACCTGGAGGCGCATCTCCATCGGGCCGGCCGGGGTGATGACCAGGCTGCCGAGGTCGATGCCGTCACGCTCGTCGAGGTCCTCGACCTCCGAGGCGTCGAAGGGCCCGGACGAGGTGTCCAGGACGGGTGCCGGGTCGCCGGGCTCCCCGTCGACGGCATCGTCGGCCTCCGCCGACTCCTCGACGCGTTCCTTGCGGCCGAACCTCACCGTGTCGTCCCTCCCGAGGCGATCCCCTCCGGCTGCTGCCGGGACGCGACGAACCCTCCGGTCGAACCGTAGCCGCCGTCACCGCGGGCCGAGTCGGGCAGGTCGTCGGCCTCGACGAAGGCCGCCGTCTCGAAGCGCTGGATCACCAGCTGGGCGATGCGGTCGCCCCGGCGTACGGCGAACGGCTCGTGCACGTCGGTGTTGACCAGGCAGACCCTGACCTCGCCCCGGTAGCCGGCGTCGATCGTGCCGGGGGCGTTCACGATCGAGATGCCGTGCTTGGCCGCCAGCCCGGACCGCGGGTGCACCAGGGCGACGTACCCCTCCGGCAGGGCGAGCGCGATCCCGGTCGGCACGAGCGCACGCTCTCCGGGCTGCAGGGTGAGGTCGACGGCCGAGTGCAGGTCGGCGCCGGCGTCGCCGGGATGGGCGTACGACGGCAGCGGGAGCCCCGCGTCGAGGCGCTTGATCGAGATCTCCACCATGTCTCGCGACCCTACCCGCGGGCGCGGACCGGTCGAATGACAGGCTTTGACCGTGGCATCGTCGACCTCCGCGCAGGACGCCCGTGCGTCCGCGGGCAGCTATCGCGAGCGCCTGTTCGTGCCGCTGCGCTGGTGGGTGCAGGCCACGATGCTGCTCGCCACCCTGTGGCTGGCCTTCATCGTCTCGATGCCGGCCGTGGCCGCGTGGACGGCCACCGCTGTGCTCGTGCTGATCACCTTCGCAGGGTTCGCCTGGATCGGCAGCGCGCGCGTCGAGGTGCGCGACGGGACGTTGTACGCCGGCACGGCGCACATCCCGGTCGCCCTGCTCGGTCCGGTGGAGCCCCTGGACGCCGTGGAGACCCGCCGGGTGCACGGGGTCGATGCGGACGCCCGGGCGTTCCTGGTGACCCGGCCCTACCTGAAACGGTCGGTGCTGGTGCCCGTCCTCGATCCCGACGACCGCACGCCGTACTGGCTCATCTCGACGCGTCACCCCGATCGCCTGGCTGCCGCCCTCGGCGCCCGGCAGGCTTCTGACTAGTGTTATCGGGTACTCCCCGGAGTGACCCGAAAGGCAGGACATGGCCAAGGACAAGAGCCAGAAGAAGGAAAAGCAGAAGGACAGCTCGAAGTTCTGGAGCATCCTCTCGCTCGCTGCTGCGCTGATCGCCGCCACGATCGCGAAGAAGGGCCTGAACACGTCCTGGAAGGCGGCCACCGGCAAGAACCCTCCGGCGAACCCCGCCGACCCCGACGTGGATGTCTGGGAGGCCGTGCTGTGGGCCACCGTGAGCGGCACCGCCATCGGTCTGGCCCGGATGCTGGCCACCCGCCGTGCGGCCATCTACTACGCGAAGTCGACCGGCCACCTGCCGCCGAACCTGCAGAAGGACGACCAGGACGCCGACGCTGCGCCCGCCGACGCGACCTGAGCGAGGCGCAGACAGCACCCGATGGACAGACGAAAGGGCCGCCCCCGTGGGGGCGGCCCTTCGTCGTTGTCGTCCTGAAGTGTGCGTCAGGCGCAGTCGCGGCAGATGAGCTTCTTCTCGTCCGCGAGCTGGCTGCGGTGGTGCACGAGGAAGCAGCTCATGCAGGTGAACTCGTCCAGCTGCTTGGGCTTCACCTCGACCGCCAGCTCTTCGTGCGAGAGGTCAGCGCCGGGGAGCTCGAAGGACTCGGCAGCTTCTGCCTCGTCCTCGTCGACCTTCCCGGAGTTCTTGTCGTGACGCCGCGCCTTGAGCTCTTCGAGGCTGTCCTCGTTCTGCTCTTCCTCGGTCTTCCGAGGTGCGTCGTAGTCGGTTGCCATTCCTTCTCTCCTGCTCCCAAGTCCCAGTGGTTCTCGCGGCCTGCCCCCGTAGTCCGCGTGACGGCGCAGATTGTGCACCACTCAGGGCCAATGTGCACACTCGAACCACCGACTGGTCTTCACGGCTGGCAGACCACACGAGAACGCGCGTCGTCCCACGGTTGTTCCCGCGCCTGCCGAAGACACTCCTGCGGGTGCCCAGCGGGTCAGGCAGACCCGACTCCGAGGAAGTCGCAGGCGAGCACCAGATCGGAGAATTCGGACCAACCGAGCGCGGGCGCGCACACCACGAGGTCGTGACCGACGACGGAGGTCCAGATCTCCAGGGCTGCCCCGGCCTCGATCGCGATCAGCCCACCGGCGGCGTAGTCCCAGATGTGCGGGCCCTCCTCGACGTAGGCGTCGAGCTGACCGGACGCGACAGCGCACAGGTCGAGGGCACAGGATCCCTGACGCCGGATGTCGCGGACCCGGGGCAGCATCCGCGCCACCGCCTGCGCCCCCCGTTCGCGCACCTCGGTCTCGTAGCCGAAGCCGGTCCCGACCAGCGACTGCTCGAGGCCCGGCGGGCGGCGTACCTCGATGGGCTGGCCGTTGCAGGTGGCTCCGGCACCGAGGGTGGCGGCGTACTCCAGGCCGGACACCGGACTGAGCACCACCCCGGCCACGACCTCGTCCCCGCGCGCGGCCGCGATCGAGACGGCGTACTGCGGGATGCCGTAGAGGTAGTTCACCGTGCCGTCGATCGGGTCGACGATCCATCGGATCCCGGACGTGCCGGCCACGTCGTCGCCCTCCTCGCCGAGGAAGCCGTCGGAGGGCCGGGCGCCGAGCAACCGCTGGCGGATCAGCTCCTCGCAGGCCGTGTCGGCCTCGGTCACCACGTCGATCGGGCTGGACTTGGTGCCGGAGACGTCGACGCCCTGCTCGCGCATGCCGACCACGAGTCGAGCGGCATCCCGTGCCGTCTCGACGGCGAGGTCGAGCAGGTCACGATCCGAGGCGCTCACCGGTTCACTCCTCGCCGCAGAGAGCCGGCCGCGGCCCGGCGGGGTTGGCGCAGCAGCCGACCGCGCACCGGTCCCAGGTGGCATCGGAGCCGAGGGCCGTCCGCTCGGGTGACTCCCCGCGCTCGACGGCGGCGCGCTCGACCAGCAGGTCACGCACCATCGCCACGAACCGCGGGTCGACGCCTGCGGTGGCGGCCCGTGCGAAGGGCAGCCCGATCTCCTCGGCGGTCGCCCTGGCCTCGGTGTCGAGGTCGTAGATGACCTCCATGTGGTCCGAGACGAACCCGATCGGGATCACCACCACACCGGGCACGCCCTTCTCGCGCAGCGAGCGAAGGTGGTCGTTGACGTCCGGCTCCAGCCAGGGCACCTGCGGCGGTCCCGACCGCGAGCAGTAGACGAGGGCGGACGGGTACCGGTGCCCCGTCTCCTCCCGCACACGCTCGACGACCTCGGCGACGACGAGCCGGTGCTGGGCGACGTAGGCGCCTCCGCGCGGGCCGCTGCTGTCGTTCATCGCGGTCGGGATCGAGTGCGTGACGAAGGCCAGGTGTCCGCCGTGGCGGGCCTCCTCCGGCAGCTCGGCGAGGGCGGCGAGGGTGGCGTCGACCATCGGCTCGATGAAGCCCGGGTGGTTGAAGTACTGGCGCAACCGGTCGATCCGGGGGGCCCCCGGCACCGCCTCGACGGCGTCGGCCAGGTTCTCGCGGTACTGCCGACAGCCGCTGTACGACGAGTACGCACTCGTCAGGATGGCAGCGGCGCGGGTCACCCCGTCGGCCCGCATCTCCTCGAGGGCCTCGGTGAGGAACGGGTCCCAGTTGCGATTGCCCCAGTAGACGGGCAGGTCGATGCCGTTGGCCCACAGGTCGGCCTTGATCGCGTCGACCAGGTCGCGGTTCTGGTCGTTGATCGGGCTGCGGCCGCCGAACTGGAAGTAGTGCTCGCCGACCTCCTCGAGCCTCGCGTCCGGGATGTTCCTGCCGGCCGTCACGTTGCGCAGGAAGGGCACCACGTCGTCGGGCTTCTCGGGACCACCGAAGGAGACCAGCAGGAGCGCGTCGTACGGGTGCGGATCGGACATGTTCCCCAGCCTAGGCTGGCCCTCGATGCTCACCACCTATCGCCGGGTGTACTCGCGCCCCGGCGCCTTCGCGTTCTCGGCCACCGCGCTGGTCGCGCGGCTGCCGATCTCGATGATGACGCTGGGCATCGTGCTGCTGGTCAGCTCGCTGAGCGGCTCCTACGGGCTCGCCGGGCAGGTGTCGGCGGCGTACATCGTGGGCAACGCGGTCTTCGCGATCCCGCACGGCCGGCTGGCGGACCGGTTCGGCCAGGGCAAGGTGCTCTACGTCGACACGGTGGCGTTCGCGGTGACGACCAGCCTGATGATCGCCTCCATCGTCGAGGACTGGGCGATGCCCTGGCCCCACGTCTGGGCTGCGCTGGCGGGGGCCGCGATCCCGCAGGTCGGCACGATGGTGCGTGCGCGCTGGGCCCACCTGCTGCCGGTCGCCAGTGAGCGGCACACCGCCTTCGCGGCGGAGAGCGTCTTCGACGAGGTCGTCTTCGTGACCGGACCGGCGCTGGTCACCCTCCTCGCGACGGCCGTCGCTCCGCAGGCGGGCCTCGTCGCGGCGGTCACGGTCGGGACGGTGGGCACCCTCGCCCTGGCCGTCCAGCGACGTACCGAGCCCCCGGCCCACCCCCGGGACCCGACCACCCGCCGCGACCCGATGCCATGGGGTCTGCTCGTCCCCCTGACCGTGGCGGCGATCGCGCTGGGCAGCCTGTTCGGTGCCCTCGAGGTCGCCACCGTCGCGTTCGCCGACGACCACGGCCACAAGGCGTACTCCGGACTGATGCTCGGTGCCTTCTCGCTGGGCAGCCTTCTCGCCGGTGTCGTGGCCGGCACGATCGTCTGGCGACGGGCACCCCTGGAGCGCGTCCGGATCGGCGCTGCCCTGCTGGCGGTCGGCACCCTCTCCCTACCGTTCCTGCCGAACCTCACGGTGGCGACGGTCGCGCTGTTCGTCACCGGGATGACGCTGGCCCCCACGCTGATCACGCTGTTCTCGTTGATCGAGGCCTCGGTCCCCCGGTCGCGCCTGAACGAGGCGATGGGGTTCGTGCAGACCGGGATGAGCGGCGGCATCGCCCCCGGTGCGTGGCTGGCGGGCTTGGTCGCCGACGGGTCGAGCGGCTCGGCGGCGTACTGGGTGTGCACGGTGTCGGCGGCGCTCGCAGCGCTTGCCGCCGTCTTCATCCGCAGCGGAGAGCACTAGTCTCCCGGCATGGCGACATGGACCAACTGGTCGCGGCTCAGCACCGCGCACCCGACACAGGAGGTCTCGCCCCACGACGCGGGCGAGGTCGTCGACGCCGTTCTGGCCGCACGCCACCAGTCCCTCACGGTGAAGATGCCCGGCACCGGCCACTCGTTCACCGACATCGCGATCACCGACGGACTGCTGCTCCGCCCCGGCGGCCTCCGCGGCATCGTGGCCGTCGACAAGGACGCGATGACCGTCACTGCCCTGGCCGGTACGACGCTCGCGGAGCTGAACGGCGCACTGGAGAAGCTCGACCTGACCCTGCACAACATGGGCGACATCGACGAGCAGACCGTCGCCGGCGCCATCTCGACCGGCACCCACGGCACCGGCGGCCAGCGCGCGTCGCTGAGCGCCCAGGTCTCCGGCCTGGAGCTGGTCACCGGCCGGGGCGAGCTCATGCGGGCCGATGCCCAGCAGCACCCCGAGGTGCTCGACGCCGCCCGCCTCGGACTGGGAGCACTGGGCATCCTGACGGCGGTCACCTTCGACGTGGAGCCGATGTTCACCCTGGAGGCCCACGAGTCACCGATGCTCTGGGACGAGGGGCTCGACCGGTTCGAGGAGCTGGCGACCGAGAACCACCACTTCGAGATGTACTGGTTCCCGCACACCGAGCGGCTGCTGACCAAGCGCAACAACCGCACCCTCGACGAGCCCGAGCCGCTGTCACGGATGAAGCACTGGCTCGACGACGAGTTCCTCTCCAACCGTGTCTTCGGCTGGGCCAACCGGATCGGCAACCGCCGCCCCGGCCTCGTGCGCCGGATCAACGACATCTCCGGCAGCGCCCTGAGCGAGCGCCGCTACTCCGACGTGCCGCACAAGGTGTTCACCTCCAGTCGCACGGTGGTGTTCCGCGAGATGGAGTACGCCGTGCCACGGGCCGTTGCCCGTGAGGCGCTGCGCGACGTGCGCTCGACCATCGAGAAGAACGACTGGACGATCAGCTTCCCGATCGAGATCCGCGTCTGCCCGGCCGACGACGTGCCGCTGTCGACGGCGTACCAGCGCGACTCGGTCTACCTCGCCTTCCACATGAACGCGCAGACCGACCACACGGCGTACTTCCGGGGCATCGAGGACGTCCTGCGCGGGTACGACGGCCGCCCGCACTGGGGCAAGCTGCACACCCGCACCGCCGAGGACCTCGAGCCGGCCTATCCGCGCTGGGCCGACTTCCAGGCGATCCGCGAGCGCCTCGACCCCGACCGGCTCTTCACCAACGCCTACCTGGACCGCGTTCTCGGCGCCTGAGGCAGATCTCCGGGCTTGCCCACCTCCAGCTGCGGTCATCGCGCATACTGCGGTCGTGGGTCTTGCGCAGCAGTTCGGTCATCCCTCGGGGCTACTCGGTGCGCTGGTCGGGCGTGTCATGGCCAAAGGCAACGCGCAGCACACCCGATGGGTGGTGCAACAGGCCGCGGCCCGTCACGGCGATGGAGTCCGGCATGTCGCCGAGCTCGGCCCCGGGCCGGGGCTCGGGCTGGAGGCGCTGCTCGCACAATTCCCCGAGGCGCACGTCTGGGGCGTCGACCTGTCCTCGGTCATGCTGTCCCAGTCCAGGAAGCGCAACCAGTCGGCGGTGACCGCCGGTCGGCTGACCCTCCTCGAGGGTGGCGTCCCGGCGCTGAGCGCGAGTGAGCCGGCGGACATCGTGATGGCCAACCACGTCCTGTACTTCTGGCAGGACCCGGCAGCCGAGATGGCCCGGATCCGGGGCTTCCTGCGGCCCGGCGGGCTGCTCGCACTGGGCTACCAGCTCGAGGCGCAGATGCCGGCGATGGCCCAGCGGCGCTTCCCCCGCGCAGGCCACAAGCTCTACGCAGCGGATGACGAGGTGACGAGGCTGGCGGCCGCGGCCGGCTTCGGCTCCGTGACGCAGGTCGTCAAAGGCTCCGCCGAGGCGCCCGAGGGCGTGGTCATGCTGGCTACTGCCTGACCGTTGGGCCGGAGCCGCTCGACGAGTGCTCAGTAGACCTTCCACGTGGAAGGTCTACTGAGCACTCCAGGAACGACGATCAGACGCTGGCGGATCCGCGCGGCAGTGGCGCGTGCCAGTCGCGGCGCAGGGCCAGCAGCCGCATGCCGAAGCAGATGGCCACCCCGGGCAGCGCGACCCAGCCGACCGGCAGCTCCCAGTAGTTCGCGAGGACCGCCCAGGTCGCGCCCAGCAGCGCCGGCGTCGCGTAGAGCTCGCTGGAGAACACCACCGGCACCCGGCCCGCCAGCAGGTCGCGGACCATGCCGCCGCCGATGCCGGTGACCATCCCCATCAGAGCCGCGGGGACCGGCCCGAGTCCGTAGTTGATCGCCTTGAGGGTGCCGGTCACGCAGAACAGCCCGAGGCCGGCGGCGTCGAGCACGATGATGACGCGCTCCAGCCGACCGAACGCCGGGTGGAAGAGGAACGTCGCCAGCCCGGCGACGACCGGCGCTATCAGGTAGCGCCAGTCCGCCAGCGCGGCCGGCGGCGTCGCGTCGATGAGCACGTCACGCAGGAACCCGCCGCCCAGCCCGGTGGCACCGGCGAGGACCAGGACCCCGAACATGTCGAACTGCCGTCGGACGGCGACCAGGGCGCCGGTGATCGCGAACACGAAGATGCCCGCCAGGTCGAGCACCAGCAGCAACGTGTCCTGACCAGCCATGCGCCCGAGCGTAGATCGGCGAGTCGCCCTGCTCAGTCGCGCCTCGCGCTGAAGTAGGCTCGGGCCGCAGGTGGAAGCGAAGGAGCGAGAGATGGCCAGGTCCAGGGGGGCGTGCAAGCGAGCGCCGCTCAACGCGTGCGCTGGCAAGGCGGAGGAGGGAGCCGTGGCGGAGCCACGGCGACTGACGACAACGCCGTCCAGCGTGCGTGGTGAGTGGGGCGTAGCGTGCGCCCCCCTGGGCGTGGCCATCTAGAGATGCAGGACCTCACCCCGGTGGGGCTGAACGAGGACGGCACACGGCTGGTCCTGGTCAATGCCTCGGGCGAGGAGTTCTCGGTTCCGGTGGACACCCGACTGCGCTCGGCTATGCGTGGTGAGAACGCACGACTCGGTCAGTTGGAGACGAAGATGGACAGCGCACTGCGCCCCCGAGACATCCAGGCGCGCATCCGCGCGGGCGAGTCGCCCGAGGACGTCGCGGCCGCCGCCCAGACGAGTGTCGAGGCGATCATGCCCTTCGCCGGCCCGGTGATCGCCGAGCGCCAGCACGTCGCCAGCACCGCGCTCAAGGCGTCGCTGCGACGACCCGCCGCCGACTCGACCTCCCCGCGCACCCTCGGCGAGGCGGCGGACCTCTTCTTCGAGGAGCACTCCCTGCACGACGAGGACGTCGAGTGGGACGCCTGGCGCCGGGCCGACGGTCGCTGGGCGCTGGTGGCGACGTACGCCGTCGGCGGGAAGCCCCGCCGCGCGGAGTTCACCCACGACCAGCCGGGTCGCTATGTCGTGGCCGACAACGACGACGCCAGGATCTTCACCGGCGAGCTGCGCGCCCCCGACCAGCCGGGCGCCCCGGCCCGCCCCCAGGCGCGCCGGCTCAGCTCGGTGCACACCCAGGACGAGCTGCCGCTCGGCGACGACGCCATCGAGCTGGTCCGGGACGCCGACCCAGCGCCCCCGGCCGGACAGGTCACCGACGAGGTCACCGAACAGGCCGTCGACCCGACGGCCGACACGGCCGACGCCGACTGGCTGGCCGACCCGGTGCCCACGCCCGACGACGTACCCCTGATCGAGGAACCGGCCGCCGAGACGCCGCTGGACGGGCCGGTCGAGGAACCTGCCGCCAGCACCGACGAGGAGCCCGCCGTCGAGGACGCCGCCTCCGAGACGGACTCCGAGGACACCGTGGAGGTCAAGCAGGCGTCCTCGAGGCGCAAGGGACGCTCGTCGGTCCCGTCGTGGGACGAGATCATGTTCGGCGGCAGCTCCAGCGAGGACTGACCACTCCTGGGCGGGGGCTGACAGTCGGGGTTACCGACCGGTAATGTGCGCCGCATCGCGTGACCGCAGCTCGCGCGACGAGTTGAATGGCTCGCAGGACACTCCCCCATCAGCGAGAGCGGTGTACTCACCATGGCCTACTTCGTCACCGGCGCCACCGGCTTCATCGGTCGATTCCTCGTGCAGGAGCTGGTGGACAACCGCGAGGGCGAGATCTTCGCGCTCTGCCGGGAAGGGTCGCGGGACCGCCTCGAGCGGTTGATCGAGGAGTGGAGCGCCGACGGCGGGGACGGCAACCGCGTCACCCCGGTCATCGGCGACCTGAGCGAGCCTGACCTCGGCCTCGACCCGGAGTGGATCGAGTCGCACCGCGGCCAGATCGAGCACTTCTTCCACCTGGCGGCCATCTACGACATGACCGCCTCCGACGAGATGAACGAGACGATGAACGTCGGCGGCACCCGCAACGCCGTGGGGCTGGCCGGCAAGCTCGAGGTGGGTCACTTCCACCAGGTCTCCTCGGTGGCCGCGTCCGGCGACTTCCGCGGTGTCTTCGACGAGTCGATGTTCGACGAGGGACAGCGACTGCCCTCACCGTACCACCGGACCAAGTTCGAGTCGGAGAAGATCGTCCGCGAGGAGGCCGAGGTGCCGTGGCGGGTCTACCGCCCGGCGATCGTGGTCGGCCACTCCGAGACCGGCGCGATGGACAAGATCGACGGGCCCTACTACTTCTTCCCGCTGCTCAAGCGGATGCGTGACACGCTGCCCGGCTGGGTGCCGCTGGTCGGGGTCGACCTCGGCGACACCAACGTGGTGCCGGTCGACTACGTCGCCAAGGCGATGGACCACATCGCGCACCAGCCGGATCTCGACGGCCAGGCCTTCCACCTGGTCAACCCCGAGCCGCTGAGCACCGTGGGACTGATCAACTCCTTCGCCTCGGCCGCGAAGGCGCCGCAGTTCGCCGTCCCCGTCGATCGCACGGTGACCTCCAAGCTGCCCACCGCCCTGCTCCCCCCGGCCCTGCGTCCGGCGGCGCTCGTCGGGGCGGCCCTGCGGCTGGCGCCGGTGCACGTCGCGCTCAACCAGACGATCGGCCGGATCGGCGTACCCCCCGAGGTGCTGGAGCACGCCTCGTTCCCCTCGGTCTACGCCTCCCGGTCCACCGAGAAGGCGCTGGCGGGGTCCGGCATCTCGGTGCCCGACATCGAGTCCTACGCCTCGACGCTGTGGTCGTACTGGGAGGAGATGCTCGACGACTCCATCAAGGGCCAGAGCTCGGTCGTCAAGGCGCTCTCGGGCAAGACGGTCGTCATCACCGGGGCGTCGTCGGGCATCGGTCTGGTGACCGCCGTCCAGGTCGCGAAGGCCGGTGCGATCCCCATCCTGGTGGCGCGCGGGGCGGAGAAGCTCGAGGCCACCAGGCGGCTGATCGAGAGCCAGGGCGGTACGGCGTACAGCTATCCCTGCGACCTCTCCGACCTGCACGCGATCGACGCGCTGACCAAGCAGCTCTCCGAGGACTTCGCGCACCTCGACTTCGTCGTCAACAACGCGGGCCGCTCGATCCGGCGCTCGCTGAAGCTCAGCGAGGACCGGTTCCACGACTTCGAGCGGACCATGCAGCTGAACTACTTCGGCGCCATCCGGCTGGTGATGGGGATCCTGCCGAAGATGCGCGAGCAGAAGTCCGGCCACGTCGTGAACATCTCCTCGATCGGCGTGCTCACCAACCCGCCCCGGTTCTCGGCGTACGTCGCTTCCAAGGCCGCCCTCGACGCGTGGAGCAACGTGGTGTCAAGCGAGCTGATCAGCGACGGCATCTCCTTCACCAGCATCCACATGCCGCTGGTGCGCACGCCGATGATCGCGCCGACCAAGATGTACGACCGCTTCCCGGCGATCAGCCCGGCCCAGGCTGCCGGCAAGGTGATCACCGCCCTGGTCGAGAAGCCCCACGAGATCAACACCAAGACCGGCAACCTCGGCGCGCTCGCCCACACGCTGGCGCCCAAGGCCGCCTTCCGGGTGCTGCACGTCGCCTACCAGGTCTTCCCCGACTCCTCGGCGGCCCGGGGGGACAACCCCGAGGCCCGCACCGAGAAGGTCAGCCTGCAGAAGGCGCTGGCCAGGGCCTTCCAGGGCGTGCACTGGTAGTCGATGGAGATCTTCCACATCGCCACCGAGAACGACTGGGCCGGTGCACAGCATTCCGGCGCCTACGCGACCTCGACCCGAGGCCGGACGCTCGAGGACGAGGGCTTCCTGCACGCCGCCCGACGCGACCAGGTCGCCGGGGTGTTCGACCGCTACTACGCCGACGCCGACGAGCCGCTGGTGCTGCTGACGATCGACACCGACCGGCTCGACGTGCCGTGGCGGGAGGACCCCGTCGGGGACGACACCTTCCCGCACATCTACGGACCGCTCGCCCCGGCTGCCGTCACCGACACGCGGCCGCTCAGCGGTCGCCCGTAGCCACCGGCCGCCCGGGATCGGCCACCCACTCGCTCCACGAGCCGGGGTAGAGCGTCGCGTCGATGCCGGCCACCGCCATCGCGAGGATGTCGTGGACAGCGGTCACGCCCGAGCCGCAGTAGGCGGCGGTCTCCTGCTCCCGGGCGGCGGCGTACACCTCGGCCAGCTCGGCGGCGGACCGGAACCGTCCGTCGTCGCGGAGGTTGGCGCCGGTCGGGACGTTGACGGCGCCCGGGATGTGCCCGGCGACCGGGTCCACCGGCTCGACCTCGCCCCGGAAGCGCTCTGGTGCGCGCGCGTCGACGAGCACGTGGGCAGCGGCGAAATCGAGCACGTCGTCGGCCTCGAGGACGGGTAGCTGCCCCGGCCTGGCGGTGAAGTCCCCGAGCGGAGGGGCCACCGGCTCGGTGGAGACCGGGTGCCCACCGTCGACCCAGGACGACCAGCCGCCGTCGAGCACGCGGACGTCGCGATGCCCCGCCCAGCGGAGCAGCCACCAGCACCGCGCGGCGGCCCGGCCGGCCCAGTCGTCGTACACCACGACGGGGAGGTCGTCCCGGACGCCGGCCGCGCGCATCGCCTCCTCGAACACCGCCACCTCGGGCAGTGGGTGCCGGCCGCGAGGGCCGGGCGCGGCCGCGAGGGCGGTGTCGAGGTCGACGTACGCCGCGCCCGGGACGTGGCCGGCGGCGTACTCATCGGGGCCGGACGGGCCGCCCATCTGGTAGCGGACGTCGAGCACCGAGCAGTCCTCACCTGCGACCAGACCGGCCAGCTCCTCGACGGAGATCAGGGGACGGGAAGGGGATGCCTGCATGGCATGATCCTCCCCGATGGCTGAACTCCAATTCTTCACCGGCACGATGGATTCCGGGAAGAGCACCCTCGCGCTGCAGACCAACCACAACCACGCGGCGCGTGGACGGGTGGGCCGGATGTTCACCACCCACGACCGCGCGGGCGACGCGCTGATCTCCTCGCGGCTCGGCCTCACCCATGACGCGATCGAGGTCGACGAGGACTTCGACTTCTGGACCTACGTCGTCCGCGAGCTGACCCATGGAGCGCGGATCGACTACCTGATCTGCGACGAGGCCCAGTTCTACACCGGCGTACAGATCGAGCAGCTGGCCAAGATCGTCGACGAGCTCCAGATCGACGCCTTCGCGTTCGGCATTCTCAGCGACTTCCGTACCGAGCTGTTCGAGGGCTCGCGCCGCCTCGTCGAGCTCGCCGACCGGATGAACGTGCTCCAGGTCGAGGCGCTGTGCTGGTGCGGCAAGCGCGCCACCCACAACGCGCGCACCGTCAACGGCGAGATGGTCACCGAGGGCGAGGTCATCGTCGTCGGCGACGTCGAGAACGAGGAGCTCCCGGCCGAGGTCGCCTACGAGGTCCTCTGCCGCGCCCACCACCGGCGGAAGATGACCGCCGCCAGGGCCCGGGCCATCTCGATGATCGCCGAGCCCCTGCCGTTCGCGTGAGGGGTGCACGGATACCCGGTCAGCCGGGTGCTCCGTCACCCCTACCCCACGAGGATCGGGATGTTCATCTCCCGCGGCGTGAGCGAGCCGTGCAGGCCGATCAGGGTCATCTCGTACTTGAAGTCGACCGAGCTCATCAGGGCCCAGTTGTCGTGGGCGGCCGCGACCACGTCGCCGAGACGCAGCCGGACGCGGGAGTCGACCTGGCCGAACCAGCCGCGCGCGATGGCGTCGTCGCGGGTCAGGACAGTCGCCCGGTCGCGGAGTACGCCGCGCCAGCTGGCGACCACGTCGTCGACCGCTCCCGCGTGGCAGTACACGTGGCGGAAGCGGGCCTCGCCGCCCAGCAGGACCACCCCGTCGCGCAGCGCGGGGTGCTCGTCGACGTCGATGTGCGACTCCTTGGTCGAGTCGACCATTCCGTGGTCGGCCACCACGAGGAGGCGCACGTCGTCGGGCAGCTCGTCGCGCAGCTCCTGCACGTCCTCGTCGATGTCGCGCAGCTGCGCCCGCCAGCGCTGCGAGTCGACCCCGGCGCGGTGGCCGTGCCAGTCCAGGTCACCGTCGTACACGTAGGTCAGCGACGGCCGCCGCTCTGCCCCGGCGAGGGCGCCGGCGATCCGCTCGCCGATGTCGTCAGCATCGACGTAGGTCGCACCCCGCTGACCGCAGCGAGTGAGCCCGGAGCTGCGGAACTCGCGCTTGCTGACGACGCTCGTGTGCACCCCCGCCGACTCGAGCCGCGCGAACGCGGTCGGGTTCGGCTGCCACTCGAGCGGGTCGACCGGCTGGTCCCAGAACAGCGAGTTCAGCAACGCGCCGGTCTCCGGCACGCGCGAGGTGAACCCGACCAGGCCATGCTGCCCCGGGGTGAGTGCGGTGCCCAGGGAGGTGAGCGAGGTGGCGGTTGTCGAGGGGACCCCACAGGTGGCGGGCGGCTGACCCAGCAATGAGTGGAGGTACGGCGCCTGCACCCGGTGCTCGGCCAACAGGTCGTGGCCGAGGCCGTCGACCAGCATCACGACGTACGCCGGGGCCGGCGGCAGCACCAGCGCGCTCGACTCGAATCCGGGCACGCCGAGGGAATGGGCGACTGCGGGCAGCACGTCGCCCAGCGTGCGGCCGGCGTAGTCGGGCTCGATGAAGTCGGGCTCGACCTGGGTCCCCGCCACCTCAGCCCTGGGTGCGGGCGGACAGCGTCTCGGCGAACGCGAGCAGCGCGTCGACCGCGTCCTGTCCGTCGGCGGCCGAGCTCAGCCGGAGGGAGAAGTCGTCGGAGGCCAGGACGCCGGTGTAGCCGTGGTCGGCGTCGCAGTCCGGGTCGGCGCAGGCCGCCGGCTCGAGGTCGATGCGGTTGACCCCACCCCAGCCGACGGTGACGACCGCCTCGCTGGGCGTGGGCTCGCCGCCGCCGTCGAACGTCGCCGGGTTGGCCACCATCCGGTTCACCACCACCGCGCGCACCTCGGCCAGCCGGATGGCCTCGGTCGAGGTCGACGTGTAGGGCTCGGGCAGCAGGTCGTCGGGCGCGTGCTCGTCGGTGTGGCACAGGATCAGCCGGGTCGAGGTGAGTACGACGACGGTGATGTGGCGGCGAACCTCGTCGCGGTCGATCGTCGGCTCGTGGTGCACCAGGAAGGAGACGACCTCTTCGCCCGCGACCGCGGCGCGTACGCCGGCGGAGACCACCTGCGGGTAGTAGCCGGTCTTCTCGATCGCCACGACGAGATCATCGAAGCTGTCCCTGGAGGCAACAGAACGCATGCGACCAGTCTGTCACGCCGAAAACGGTGGTCGAGGAGCGAGCGCCACCGACCAGCCGTGACTAGCCGGGAAGGGTGTCCCCGGCCGGTGCGGTGAGGCGGCGTACGAACAGGTCCGAGCGGGCGTCGGCCACCCGTGCCACCCGGCCGGAGGCATGCAGGACGCTGACTCCCTCGGCGGTCGCGTGCACGAGCATCAGGTCGATCTGGCTGACCTGCGGCAGGTCGATCTTGAGCTGCGCGACCCGCCGGATCAGGTCCTCGACCGCGGCGACGTCGACCTGCTCGCTACCGCGGTAGCCGAACAGCAGAGGGGCCGCCTTGATCGCGCGCACCGTCTCGGCCGCGTCGAGCGCGCTGATCGGCGGGATTCGGTAGACGCGGTCGCCGACGAGGTCGGTGAGGGCGCCGGAGATGCCGAAGGAGATCGCCGGCCCGAACAGGGGGTCCTCGAGGCCGCCGATCGCGACCGGGACGCCCGGCGGAGCCGTGCGCTGTACGACGAACTCGGCATCGGCCGGGTCGCTGATGATGCCCATCAGCGACTCCCAGGCGTCGCGCATCTCCTCCGCGTTGTCGATGTTGCGCCAGACGTGGGCCTGGTCGGGGCGCTGGCGCAGTCGCTCGGCCGTGGCCTTGAGCACGACGTCCCAGCCCAGTCGTTCGCCCGCGGCAATCGCCTCGTCCACGGTGGCGGCGTGGATCCGCTCCCACACCTTGACGCCGTAGCTGCCCAGCAGCTCGCAGAGTTCGTCGTCGGTGAGCTCACGACCGTCGGGGCTGTCCATCAGCACCTTGTTGGCCAGCCGCTTGGCGCTCTCGGGATCGATCTCCTCGACGACGCTCGCGGAGTCGTCGTGCCGTTGCAGCCACGCGGCGTACTCGACCACCCGCGCCAGCGCCCGGACCGCCGCCTCGACCGCGGGGTAGGACGGCACCGAGCCACGACCGGCGGTGTGGCCGGCCAGGTCGGGCACGCGGAGCAGCTCGGGGACGCCCTCACGCCCCAGGAAGGTGGAGACCAGCGGCTTGTCGGACTGCTCCCCCACGGCCGCGAGCACGTTGGCGACACCCTCGCCGCCGGCGTCGAGCGGCGGGATGTAGACGGCCACGACGGCGTCGACGTGGCCGTCGTCGATGGCCGCGTCGAGCGCGTCCTCGAAGTCCTCGGCCGTCGCATCGGCACCGAGGGCGGTGGCGTTGGTGACGGTGAGGCCGCTGGCCACGGCCGCGTCGACGGCCAGCAGGCCGAGGGCGTCGGAGTTGCCCACGATCGCGACCCGGGACCCGCTCGGCAGCGGCTGGTGCGCGAGCAGCTGGGCGACGTCGAACATCTCGTCGAGGGTGTCGACCTGGATGATCCCCGCCTGGCGGAACATCGCGTCCACGGCGGCCGGCGGGGCGGCGATCTGGCGTACGGCGTGTCCCATGGGCACCCCCTGCGTCGTACGACCGGAGCGCACGGCGATCACCGGCTTGACCCGCGAGACCCGGCGGGCGATGCGGGAGAACTTGCGCGGGTTACCGATGGACTCCAGGTAGAGCAGGATCACCTCGGTGGCGTCGTCCTCCTCCCAGTACTGCAGGAGGTCGTTGCCGGACACGTCGGCGCGGTTGCCGGCGCTGACGAAGGTCGACAGGCCGAGGCCGCGACCCCGCACCTTCTCCAGGATCGCCGTGCCGAGGGCGCCGGACTGGCAGAAGAAGCCGGCCCGGCCACGGGGCGGCATCAGCGGTGCCAGCGAGGCGTTCAGCGACACCTCGGCAGCGGTGTTGATGACGCCGAGGCAGTTGGGGCCGATGAGGCGGAGGCCGTAGGAGCGCGCCAGCCCGACCAGCTTGCGCTGGCGCTTGCGACCCTCTTCGCCGGTCTCGGCGAAGCCGCTGGAGATGACGATCAGGCCGTGCACGCCCTTGGCCGCGCAGTCGAGCACCACGTCCTGGACCGCCTCGGCCGGGACGGCGACGATCGCGACGTCGACGTCACCGGGGATGTCCCCGACGGAGGGGTACGCCGGCATCCCGGCCACCGCGTCGGCCGCAGGGTTCACGACATAGACCCGGCCCGCGTAGTCACCGAGGACGAGGTTGCGCACCAGCGCCGCCCCGATGGTGTCGCTGCGACGCGAGGCACCGATGACGGCGACGTTCCTGGCGTTCAGGAAGGTCGCGATGGACGCCGCCTCGGAACGGTGCTCGCGGGCCGCGATGACGCCGATGGCGGTCTCGGTCGGGTCGATGTCGAACTCGAGGTGCATCACGCCCTCGTCCCAGCCGCCCGTGACCTGGTAGCCCTGCTCGCGGAAGACCTGCATCATTCGGCGGTTGTCGGGCAGCACCTCGGCCACGAACCGCTCCACCCCGCGTTCGCGACCGGCCTGGGCGAGGTGCTCGAGCAGCAACTGGCCGATCCCGCGTCCCTGGTGCGCGTCCTGGACGAGGAAGGCGACCTCGGCCCGTCCGGGCTCGATCACGTCGTAGCGGCCGACGGCGATGATCCGCTCGGCCACCGTCATCACGAACGCGACCCGGTCGCGGTAGTCGACGTTGGTGAACCGCTGGACGTCGCGGTCGGAGAGGTTGGGCATCGGGGCGAAGAACCGGAGGTACTTCGACTGCTCGGAGACCTGGGAGTAGAACTCGACCAGTCCCTCGGCGTCCTCCGGCACGATCGGCCGCAGGTGGGCCGTCCGCCCGTCACGCAGCAGGACGTCGGCCTCCCAGTGCTCCGGGTAGTCCCGGGGCGTCGGGGTGGGCTCTGCGTCCTGCGCGGTCATCCGTGAAATGTACCGAAGGGAGGCGAGGGGGTGCCTCCCCGTCCTCTGCCGTCGCGAGCGTCGTCCGGTGGAGTGCATCGCAAGGCGGAGGAGGGAGGCGATGCGCCAGCATCGACGACCGACGACAACGCCGCGAGGTGCCCACCGGGCGGCGTGCAGCAGGCAATGGGGCGGGGAGTCGCCCCCTTGCGGCGTGGCCCGGTGAGATTGCGCTCGGGCGTTGGGGAGAATCACCTCATGGCACGCCGTACCGCCCCCATCCCGGAGGACTTCGAGGAACACATCGTCGACATCGACGTCGGCGACGAGATGCGCACCAGCTTCCTGGAGTACGCCTACTCGGTCATCTACTCCCGCGCGCTCCCCGACGCCCGCGACGGGCTCAAGCCGGTGCAGCGCCGGATCCTCTACGCGATGCACGACATGAACCTCCGGCCCGACCGCGGCCACGTGAAGTCCTCACGCGTCGTCGGCGAGGTCATGGGCCGGTTCCACCCCCACGGTGACGGGGCGATCTACGACGCCCTGGTGCGGATGTCGCAGTCGTTCTCGATGCGGCTGCCCACGGTCGACGGGCACGGCAACTTCGGCTCGCCCGACGACCCGCCCGCAGCAATGCGCTACACCGAGGCCCGGATGGCTCCGGCCGCTGTCGCGATGACCGCGTCCATCGACGAGGACACCGTCGACTTCCGGCCCAACTACGACGGCCGCGAGCAGGAGCCGTCGGTGCTGCCTGCCGCGATCCCCCACCTCGTGGTCAACGGCGCCTCCGGCATCGCGGTCGGCATGGCCACCAACATCGCACCGCACAACCTGGTCGAGGTCATTCAGGCGCTGCGTCACCTGGTGACCCATCCCAAGGCCGACCTCGACGCCATCATGCGGTTCATCCCGGGCCCCGACCTGCCGACCGGCGGCAAGATCATCGGGCTCGACGGCGTCCGCGACGCCTACGAGTCGGGACGCGGCAGCTTCCGGATGCGCGCCACGACCCGCATCGAGTCGGTGACAGCGCGGCGCAAGGGCATCGTCGTCACCGAGCTGCCCTACGGCGTCGGCACCGAGCGCGTGATCGCCGCCATCAAGAAGCTCGTGCAGACCAAGAAGCTGCAGGGCATCGCCGACGTCAAGGACCTCACCGACCGCGAGAAGGGCCTGCGGCTGGTGATCGAGGTCAAGAACGGCTTCCACCCCGAGGCCATCCTCGAGCAGCTGTTCAAGAGCACCCCGATGGAGGAGTCGTTCGGCATCAACGCCGTCGCCCTCGTCGACGGCCAGCCGCGCACCCTCGGGCTCAAGGAGATGCTCGAGGTGTTCCTCGAGCACCGCTTCGACGTCGTACGCCGGCGCTCGACGTACCGCCGCGGCAAGGCAGCCGACCGGCTGCACCTCGTCGAGGGGCTGCTGCTGGCGATCATCGACATCGACGAGGTCATCCAGCTGATCCGCGGCAGCGACAATGCCGAGCAGGCGCGCGAACGACTGATGTCGGTCTTCGACCTGACCGAGATCCAGGCCAACTACATCCTCGACATGCCGCTGCGCCGCCTGACGAAGTTCTCCAAGATCGAGCTGGACAAGGAGGCCGACGAGCTCAAGCTCACCATCGAGGCCCTCGACGAGATCCTCGGCGACGACACCCGGCTGCGGAAGGTGGTGGCCGACGAGCTGGCCGAGGTCGCGAAGACCTACGGCACGCCCCGTCGTACGGTCCTGCTCGAGTCGTCGGGTCAGACGACCACTGCCTCGGCGACGCCGCTCGAGGTGGCCGACGACCCCTGCTACGTGTTCCTGTCCTCCTCCGGACTCCTCGCCCGTACGACGAGCCTCGATCCTCCCGGCGACGGCGGTAGCCGGACCCGTCACGACGCGATCGTCTCGGCGGTCGCCACCACCGCGCGCGGCGAGGTCGGCGTGGTCACCTCGGCCGGCCGTGTGGTCAAGCTCGGCGTGCTCGACCTGCCGACCCTGCCGAGCACCGCCAACCACCCCAACCTGCAGGGCGGGGCGCCGGTCGGCGAGTTCGTGACCCTCGAGGGCGAGCGGGTGCTGTGCCTCACCGGCTTCGATCCCGACTCCGCGGGGCTGGCCCTCGGCACCCGCCAGGGCGTGGTCAAGCGGGTCAACCCCGAGTACCTCTCCGCCCGCGACGACTGGGACGTCATCACGCTCAAGGACGGCGACGAGGTCGTCGGCGCGGTCGAGCTGCGCACCGGCGAGGAGACGCTCTGCTTCGTCACCAGCGACGGGCAGCTGCTCCACTTCGGGGCCGGCGGCGTACGACCGCAGGGTCGCTCCGGGGGCGGCATCGCCGGCATCAAGGTCGGTGCGGGCGCCCGGGTGATCTCCTTCACCGCGCTCGACCCGGACGACGCCGTGCTGGTGTCGGTCTCGGGCGCCTCCTCGGCCCTCCCGGGCACCGAGGCCGGGTCGGTCAAGGTGACCCCGTTCTCGGAGTACCCCGCCAAGGGCCGCGCCACCGGTGGCGTCCGCTGCCACCGGTTCCTCAAGGGCGAGGACGAGCTGGTCTTCGCCTGGGCCGGCGCTGCCCCGCCGCTCGCAGCGGCCGACAGCGGAGCACCGGTCGACCTGCCCGAGCCGGTCAACCGGCGGGACGGTTCGGGCACGCCGGGCAGCCAGCCGATGATCGCCTGCGCCGCTCCGGTGAGCTCGTCCCTGCCCGCCTCGGCGGGGAGCGACGTGGCAGGCTGACGCCATGCTTCCCGGTCCTCACCCTGCCCGCGGCCGCCTGACGTCGCTGCTCGGCGTGCTGCTCTCCGCCGCGCTCCTGCTCTCCGGCTGCGGCAGCGGCAGCGACTCGAAGGACAGCCCGAAGTCCAAGAGCCCGACCGAGGTGATGGAGCACGCCAAGAAGCTCTTCGACGACGCCTCCAGCGTGCACCTGGCGCTCTCCACCGACTCCAGCCCCCCGGCCGGCTCCAACGGTGTCCTCGGGGCGACCGGCGACCTCACCCACGACCCGGCGTTCAAGGGCGACGTCAAGGTGGTGCTGAGCGGCCTCACCGCGACCGTCCCGATCACCTCCGTCGACGGCAAGGTCTACGCCAAGCTGCCGCTCTCGACGGGCTACGCGACAATCAACCCGGGCGAGTACGGCGCCCCGGACCCGGCCGACTTCGCCGACCCCGAGAAGGGCCTGTCCTCGTTGCTGACCCAGCTCGACGGGCTGGAGAAGGGCAAGGACACCCGCTCCGGCGACCAGATCCTGACCACCTACACCGGCACCCTGCCCGGCGCCGCGGTCAAGCAGATCATCCCGAGCGCGAGCGCCAAGGAGACCTACGAGACCGCGATCGGCGTGGACGAGAAGGGCTACGCCATCACGGTGAAGATCACCGGGATCTTCTTCAGCGCCGGCAAGGACGTCACCTACAACGTGAAGTTCAGCGACTACGGCAAGGGTGTGAAGATCACGGCTCCCTGAGCCTGGTCGCAGTCTGATGCCGAGCCCCAGGGCCGTGACCGCCAGACCGGGGCGTTCGGCCCGGCTGCTGCTCGGCCTGGCCGCCGTGGCGGTGATGTTCGCGGCCGCCGACACCTACGTCGTGGTGCTCTCGCTGCCGGACATGATGGGCTCGGTCGGGCTGAGCGTCGACCAGCTCCAGCGGGCCGCCCCGATCGTCAGCGGGTTCCTGCTCGGGTACGTCGCGATGCTGCCGCTCATCGGCCGGATCGCCGACCTGCGCGGACGGACGCCGGTGCTGGTCGCGGCACTCGTCGTGTTCGCCTTCGGCTCGCTGGTCACCGCGGCGGCGTACGACCTCGGCTCGCTGGTGACAGGCCGCTTCCTGCAGGGCGTCGGCGGCGGCGGGCTGGTGCCGGTGACGCTCGCCCTGGTCGCCGACCTCTACCCCGCCGAACGCCGCGGCGTACCCCTCGGCGTCGTCGGCGCGGTCCAGGAGCTCGGCAGCGTGCTCGGTCCCCTGTACGGCGCCGTGGTGCTCGCCTTCGGCACCTGGCGCGACATCTTCTGGATCAACCTCGCCGTCGGCCTCCTCCTCGCCGCCGCGATCCTCACGCTGGGTGGATCAGCCAAGCCGGATAGTCCCGAACGTTTGGCCCCCTCCGACCGGCGTGTCGAGGGTCCGAACGCTCGGGACTATCCGCTTCGGCGGTTCGACTGGATCGGGCTGGTGCTGCTCGCTTTGACCCTGGTCTCGCTGCTGCTGGTGATGCGGCAACCGAGGTCGCTCGTCACCTCGGTGGACCTGGGTGGCCCGTTCGTGCCGTTCTCGCCCGGCGGGTCGATCTGGGCCTCCCGGATCGGGGTGACGACCGCCGTGCTCGGCGTACTCCTGCTGGTGCGGCTGCTGACCGCTCGGCGACCGCTGGTGGACCTGCGCGACTGGTGGGGATCTGTGCGGGAGGCCGACCTGCTCGGCGCCGCACTGCTCTCGGTCGCGCTCGGCGGCATCATCCTCGCCTTTGCCACCGCCGACCCGGAGGTGCACGTGTTCAGCCCGGCCGGTCCCTGGTACCTCGCCATCGCCGCCGTCGCCGCCGTGCTGTTCATCCTGCACAACCGCCGCTCGCGTGCGCCGCTGGTGCCGCACGGTGCGTTCGCGACGCGGGCCGCCTGGGGCTCGATCGTGGTCAGCTTCTTCGTGGGCGCGGCCCTGATCGCCGCCCTGGTGGACATCCCGATCTTCGCGCGGATCACCGTCGCCGACGGTTCGCAGATCAAGGCGGCCCTGGTGCTGGTCGAGTTCCTGGTCGCACTGCCGGTCGGAGCACTGCTGGGCGGCGTACTCACCCGGCGACAGCCGGCGGGGGTGGTCGCCGCCGTCGGGATGGTGCTCGCCACGGTCGGGTTCTGGCTGATGTCCGGGTGGGGCCACGATTCGCTGCACCACCTGTCCTCCTCGGTGGTGCTGGCGATGGCCGGGCTCGGCTTCGGCCTGGCCCTGGCACCGGTCAACGCCGCCCTGCTCGCGAGTACGGCCGACAAGGTGCACGGCGTCACCAGCGCACTGCTCGTCGTGGCCCGGATGGTCGGGATGCTGGTCGGCATCTCGGCCCTGACCACGATCGGGCTGCGGCGCTACTACGCCGTCGAGTCCGGCATCCCGTCACCCAACAGCGTGTGCGGCGGGGACAAGACCCGGTGTGCGGCGTACACCCGGCTGGTCGAACAGGCTGGCATCGAGCAGCTGCAGGCGATCTTCCTGGGCGCCGCCCTCTGCGCGGCGCTGGCCGGGATCGCGGCGATCTTCCTCTTCCACGGCGCCCGCACGCGCGGCATTCCCGCCGACCGGGCCGTGCTCGGCACCGGGTAGTTTGCTCCCGTGGCTCACGACTTCGACGACCTCCTCGAGGCGAACCGTCAGTTCGCCGCTACCTTCGACAGCTCCGGGTTCGACGGTGTCGCCCATGCCGGCATCGCCATCGTCACCTGCATGGACTCCCGGATTGTGCCGCTCGACATGCTCGGTCTCGGGCTCGGCGACGCCAAGATCTTCCGCAACCCCGGGGGTCGGGTCACCGCCCAGGCGCTCGAGGCACTGGTCCTCGGCGTACACCTGCTGCGGGTCGACCGGGTGCTGGTCATCCCGCACACCCGCTGCGCGATGGCCTCCGCCACCTTGGCCGAGCTGCGCGAGCGGGTCGGCGAGTCGGCCGGCCTGGACGCGACCTGGCAGCCGTTCAACGTGGTCGAGGACCAGCGCGCCGCCCTGCGCGACGACGTCGCCAAGGTGCGCTCCCACCCCCTGATCCCCGAGACCACCAAGGTCGGCGGCTTCCTGTACGACGTCGACACCGGCCTGCTCGAACAGCTCACCTGACGTCCGGTCGCCCTTGCGTCATACGAATCGTGGCCTTGAGCCCACGATTCGTATGACGCACAGGACGGTTCAGTGGCCGTCGTCCTGCTCCGGGGCGATCGGCCACTCCTCGAAGTGGGAGCAGCGGCCGTCGTCGGCGAACCGGAGCACCCAGAGGTCGCGCCACCGTTCGCCGGTGTCGACGTAGTCGACCTGGGCGCGGACGACCGCGGTCCTGCCGTCGACCGCGACCACCTCCGAGCTCATCGTGAACTCCTCGTCAGGACCGTCGCGCTCGTCGTCCCAGAACTCCGCGACGGCCGCGAGTCCCTCGACGGGATCGGCCCACGGGGAGGCGAGGTAGCGGACGTCCTCGGTGAAGACGCCGGCCAGCTTGTCGGTTCCCGGAGAGCGCCAGGCGGACTCGTACATCCGCACCCAGCCCCTGACGTCCGTGTGTTCCATGGGTCCATCATGCGCATCGCGGCAGACTGAGTTCATGGAACTCGACCGCGCCATCGACTTCATCCGCAGCAACCACCGCGCCGTGCTCGCCACCCGCACGCCCGACGGCATCCAGCAGAGTCCCGTGCTCGTCGGTGTCGGTGAGGACGGCCGCCTGGTCGTGAGCAGCCGCGAGGCGGCGTACAAGACCAAGAACCTGCGCCGCGACCCGTGGGCCCAGCTGTGCGTCTTCAACGACGGCTTCTTCGGCGACTGGCTCTACGTCGAGGGCGAGACCGAGGTGGTCTCGCTGCCCGACGCGATGGACCTGCTCGTCGAGTACTACCGCGGCATCAGCGGTGAGACCGACTGGGACGACTACCGCGCCGGAATGGAGCGCGAGCACCGCGTCGCCCTGATGATCACCCCGAAGAAGGCCGGCCCCGACCGCAGCGGTTGATCAATGGGGCTGACGCTCAGGCGTCGATCGCGTCGGCATCCACTTCATAGGCGCCGGCGACCAGGAAGTCCTTGCGCGGCGCGACCTCGGTGCCCATCAGCAGCTCGAAGACCTCGGCCGCCTGCTCGGCGTCGTGGGCCGTGATGCGCCGCAGGGTGCGGTGGCGCGGGTCCATCGTGGTCTCCGCCAGCTGGTCGGCGTCCATCTCGCCGAGGCCCTTGTAGCGCTGCACGGGGTCCTTCCAGCGCACGCCCTTCTTGGTCAGCTCGGCCAGCTTCCGCTGCAGCTCGGGGTCGGAGTAGGTGTAGATGTACTTCTCCATCCCCTTCTTGGGGTTGGTCAGCTCGATCCGGTGCAGCGGAGGTACGGCGGTGAACACCCGCCCCTTGGTGACCAGGTCGGGCATGTACTTGAAGAACAACGTGGCCAGCAGGCAGCGGATGTGCGCGCCGTCGGAGTCGGCGTCGGCCATGAAGATGATCCGGCCGTAGCGCGCCGCCTCGAGGTCGAAGGTGCGGCCCGACCCGGCGCCGACCACCTGGATGATCGAGGCGCACTCGGCGTTCTTGAGCACGTCGGCGACGGTGGCTTTCTGGACGTTGAGGATCTTGCCGCGGATCGGCAGCAGCGCCTGGAACTCCGAGTTGCGGGCCAGCTTCGCCGTACCGAGCGCCGAGTCGCCCTCGACGATGAACAGCTCGGAACGGTCGACGTCGTTGGACCGGCAGTCGGCGAGCTTGGCGGGCAGCGCCGAGGTCTCCAGGGCGTTCTTGCGGCGCTGGGTCTCGCGGTGCTGGCGCGCGGCCAGCCGGGTCTTGGCTGCCCCGGCGACCTTCTCCATCACCAGCTTGGCCTGGGCCTTCTCGGCGCGCTTGGTCGAGGTCAGGAAGCGCTTCAGCTCCGCCGCCACCACCTTGCGTACGACGGACCGGGCAGCCGGCGTGCCGAGCACCTCCTTGGTCTGTCCCTCGAACTGCGGCTCGGCGAGCCGGACGGTCACCACGGCCGTCAGTCCCTCCAGCACGTCGTCCTTGATGACGTCGGTGTCTCCGGCCTTGAGCACCCGCGACCCGCGCATCGACTCGTTGAAGGTCTTGGTCAGCGCCGCCTCGAAGCCGGCGACGTGGGTACCGCCCTTGGGGGTCGCGATCACGTTGACGAACGAGCGCATCTCGGTCTCGTAGCCCATCCCCCATCGCACCGCCACGTCGACGGTGAGCTCGCGCTCGACGTCCTGGGGGGTCATGTGTCCCTTGTCGTCGAGCAGCGGCACCGTCTCGGTGAAGGAGTCCGACCCCTGGAGCCGGAGCACGTCGGTGACGGGTTCGTCGTGGGCCAGGAAGGTGCAGAACTCGGTGATCCCGCCGTCGTGGCGGAACGACTCGTGCAGGGGCTCGGAGCCGCGCAGGTCGGTGAGGTTGAGCTGGAGGCCGGGAACGATGAACGAGGTCTGCCGGGCCCGGGTGACCAGCTCGTCCCAGGTGAACTTCGCGTCCTTGGTGAAGATCTGGCGGTCGGGCCAGAACCGCACGCGGGTCCCGGTCACGCCCTTCTTGACCCGACTGCCCTTGTGCAGCCCCGACTGGGCCTCGAACGAGGCCGAGGGTCCGTCGCCGGAGAAGACGCCGGGGAAGCCGCGCTGGAAGGACATCGCCTGGGTCGCCGGCGAACGGTCGACCTCGACGTCGAGGCGCGAGGACAGGGCGTTGACCACGGAGGCCCCGACGCCGTGCAGGCCACCCGTCGCGGCGTACGAACCGCCGCCGAACTTCCCGCCGGCGTGCAGCTTGGTGTAGACGACCTCGACGCCGGAGAGCCCCGTCTTCGGCTCCTTGTCGACCGGGATGCCGCGGCCGTTGTCGTGGACCTCGGCCGAGCCGTCGGGGTGCAGCGTGACGTCGACCTTGGTGCAGTGGCCGGCCAGGGCCTCGTCGACGGCGTTGTCGATGATCTCCCACAGGCAGTGCATCAAGCCGCGGGTGTCGGTGGAGCCGATGTACATGCCCGGGCGCTTGCGGACCGCCTCGAGCCCCTCGAGGACGAGCAGGTGCTGGGCGTTGTAGGTGTTGTCGATGGGTCTGACCTCTGTGCGCGTCGGCGGAGCGTGACGAAACCGGTGAACCCGAATCTACCTACCCGGGTGCGGCGCCAATCCGCGACGCGCCACGTCTCGAATCACCAGCGGGCAGTTGGAGCGATGTGCTGAACTGTCCAGAACGGGCACTTCCAAGGTGAGTTGGTGGGTTTCGCTCCGTATTTACGGGGCGGGGAGCACACTCTTCATCAAGGACGTGTGAGGAGCACCACCCATCTCAACGATGGGAGGCCTCCCGACCGGGAAGCATCCCCCGTGGTTGACTGTTGTGACTGATGAAAGCGAATGAGCAGGGAACGTTCTCCTTGTTGCTTCGTTGAGAAAGTCACCCAGATGAGAGTGAGGCCCGACGTGACCACTGCGACAGCCCCCACCGCCGCGCCGCTCACGGCGATCGACCGGTGTGACCGATGCGGCGCCCAGGCCTACCTCCGCGTACAGCTCAAGAGCGGCGGCGAGCTGCTCTTCTGCGCCCACCACGCCCGTGAGCACAGCGAAAAGCTGCGCGAGATCGCGGAGCACGTGCACGACGAGACCGGCAAGCTCGGCGACACCCACGCCACCCCGGCCGACGACGCCTGACCCACACCAGACGCATCCCGAGGCCCCGGTCAGCTGACCGGGGCCTCGGCGTCTGTGTGGGGGCTCGGTGAGAGAGTCCTCCCATGAGCGGAGTCGAGGTGCTGGTGGCAGTGGCCATCGCGATCGGCGTCGTGGGGGTGGTGGTGCCGCTGCTCCCGGGCTCGTTGCTCGTGCTGGGCGCGATCCTGGTCTGGACCATCCACGAGGGCGGCGCGACCGCCTGGACCGTGTTCGCCGTGGCCGCGGTCGTGCTCGGCCTCGGCGTGGTCGTGAAGTACGCCGTGCCGGGTCGCCGGCTCAAGGAGGTCGGCATCCCCGGCTCGACGATGGCGCTCGGCGCTGTCCTCGGCGTCGTCGGGTTCTTCGTGATCCCGGTGGTGGGTCTGCCCGTGGGCTTCGTCCTGGGCATCTACCTCGCCGAGCTCAACCGGGTCGGCGGGTCTGCGGCGTGGCCGGCGACGGTGCATGCACTCAAGGCCGTGGGCCTGTCGCTGCTGATCGAGTTCACCGCGAGCCTGCTGGCCGCGGCCGTCTGGGTGACGGGGGTCGTGCTGACGTGAGCGGGCCGAGATGATCACCGTTCTGCTCTCGCTCGGGGCGGCGCTTGCCTACGGGCTCTCCGACTTCCTCGGCGGCGTCATCTCGCGACGTACGTCGGTCTGGCCGGTCGCCATGCTGGCCTGCGCCGGAGCCGCGCTGGGCACCCTCGTGCTTGCCGTCACCGTCTCCGGGACGGCCACCGGGGCCGACATCGCCTGGGGGCTGCTGGCCGGGGTGGGCAGCGGCACCGGCACCGCCTTCCTCTACAGGGGGTTCGCCAAGGGCCGGATGGGTGTGGTCGCACCCGTCTCCGCGGTGGGCGCCGCACTCCTCCCCGCGGCCATTGCGGTCCTCACCGGCGAGCGTCCGAGCGCGGTCGTGTGGGTCGGCATCGTCGCGGCCCTGCCCGGCATCTGGCTGGTCTCGCGCGAGCCGGCCACCGACGCCTCTGCGGGCCGGGCCGCCGGGTTCCTCGACGGGATCCTCGCCGGCGCCGGGTTCGGCGTCCTCTTCGCCGCCCTGGGCCAGGTCCCCGACGGTTCCGGCTACTGGCCGGTGATGGCCGCCCAGATCGTCTCGCTGATCTCCGTCGTGGTGGCCGCCCTGCTCCTGGGCGGGGACCCGCGCCCCCGCCAGGTCGAGGCGTGGTGGGGGCTGGCCGCCGGTCTGCTCGCGACTCTGGCCGTCGTCGCCTTCCTGCTGGCGACCCACGAGGGCCTGCTCAGCGTGGCCGCCGTGCTGACCTCCCTCTATCCGGCCTTCACGGTCCTGCTCGCCACCCTGCTGCTCGGAGAGCGGCTGCATCGCAGCCAGACCATCGGCCTGGCCCTCTGTGCCGTCAGCGTGGCCTGCGTGGCTGCCGGTTGAGCGACAGTCAGACGGCTGCGTGCCGTCTCTCCAGCACGGCCTGCAGCGGGTTGCTCAGGAGCAGCACCAGCAAGGCGAGGTAGCCCAGCTGGGGAAACGCCAGCGCGAGCACCAGCGCCAACAAGAGCGTCACCGCGACCGAGAGCGCACCGGCCATGCTGGAGTAGTCGGGCCGGTTTCCCTGCCCCCAGATGACGGGGCTGCGCAGCACCAGGAGGCTCATCCCGGTCATCACCAGGGCGTTCACGAGCATGGTGCCGATGTAGATGACGGTCTGCAGGCGGTCGGTCTTCATCGAACCGACCATGGCGGTGACCACCGGGAGCACGACCACCGTCAGCATCCACACGATGTTGAGCACCATCAGCCATCCGGTCCAGCGCTCCACCGAGTCGAAGAGCCGCTCGTGGCTCACCCAGAAGCGCGCGATGATCGCGAAGCTGAGCACGAAGGCAAAGATCTGGTCGCCGTGGTCGCCGAGGTAGGTCGCCGTGTCGACGCCGTCCTTGGCGGCGTCAGAGACGCTCTCCAGGAGCGGCAGGATGAGCAGCGTCATGGCGATCGCGACGACGGCGTCGGTGAAGAACTTCAGCCGCTCCGCGCTGTCCAGCCCCGTCGACTCGGCCATGCGCCGGAATCTACCGGCAGCGCAGGTCTCAGTCGGGCACCGACAGCGACAGGGCGAAGTCGTCGGCCGGGTCGGTCCACCAGTGCACGAGCCGGAGGCCGGCGGCGGCGAGCTCGCCCTCGATGCCTTCGCGGCGGAACTTGGCCGAGATCTCCGTGCGCATCTGCTCCCCGGCGGCGAAGGAGACGTCGAGGTCCAGGGCCGCGACGTGGACGCGTTGCGCCTCGATGGACTCCAGCCGCATCTCGATCCACTCGTGCTCGGCGTCCCACACCGCGCGGTGCTCGAAGGCCTCGGACTTGAAGTCGGCTCCGAGCTCACGGTCGAGGACCGCGAGCACGTTCTTGTTGAAGGCGGCCGTCACACCCTGGTCGTCGTCGTACGCCGCGACCAGGCGGGCCGGCTCCTTGACCAGGTCGGTGCCGAGGAGGAAGGCATCGCCCTCCCCCAGCGTCGCGCGGACCTCGGCCAGGAAGGTCGAACGGGCGGCCGGCTCGAGGTTGCCGATCGTCGAGCCCAGAAAGGCCAGCAACCGGCGCGGGTGGCGCGGCAGCTCGCCGAGGTGGCGCTCGAAGTCGCCCACCACCGGCTCGAGCTCGAGTCCGGGGAACTCCTCGGCCACGGCGACGCTAGCCTCCTCGAGGACCACGGGGTCGACGTCGAAGGGCACGAACCGGCGCAGGGTGCCGGCGTCGGTGAGGGCGCGCAGCAGCAACCGGGTCTTCTCCGAGGTGCCGCTGCCGAGCTCGACGAGCGTCTCTGCGGAGGTCAACCGCGCGATGTCGTCGACATGGCCGTCCAGGATCGAGCGCTCGGTGCGGGTCGGGTAGTACTCCGGGAGCCGGGTGATCTCGTCGAACAGCTCCGAGCCGCGGGCGTCGTAGAAGTACTTGGGCGGCAGCGTCTTGGGGGTCGAGGTCAGCCCGGCGCGCACGTCGGCGGCCATCTGGCCGGCGAGGGCTCCCGGGTCGAGGTGGACGTGCGGCTGGACGGTGGTCATCGCTCCTCCAGAGCAGTCACGGCGACGCGGTCGGGAGTCGCCTCCAACAGGTGTCGATCGGGTACGTCGACCCAGCGCGGGTCGTCGTCGTAGGGCTCACTGGCCACGACGACGCCGTCGGGCTCGACGAGATAGCTGAGCGGGTCGCCCCACGTCGTCGCGAGGATCCGTTCGCCGTCGCTGAGCAGCAGGCTCAGCCGAGCCACCGGGTCGAGCCGGGCCACCTCGGTGACGATCTTGGCGAGGTGATCGGGACCCTGGGCGAACACGTGGGCCGCGAGAACGGCCGAGTCGCACACCGACTCTGCCTCGGCGTACGACGGCAGCACGGCGCGGTCGACCCGGCCGTTGTGGGAGAGCAGCCAGCGGCCGTCGGTGAACGGCGCCGAGGCACTCTCGTCGGTGGGCATGCCGGGCGTGGCGGAGCGTACGGCGGCGACCACGCAGCCCGAGCTGAGCACCGGTGCGACCGAGGCGAACGACGCGTCGCTCCACAGCGGGCGCGACGAGCGCCAACGCACCGGCTCGGCGCGATCCGGTGCGAGCAGGCCGACGCCCCAGCCGTCGGCGTTCATCAACCCGTGGGACTGTCGACGCGGCTGGTAGCTCTGTCGCAGCAGGCCGAGCTCGGGCTCCAGCACGAGCGAGGAGACCGTGCGCGGCTCGCCGAGCCAGGCCAGGTGCCTACACATCCCAGGCCAATCGCAGACCGGTGAAGATCTGGCGGCGGATCGGCAGGTCCCAGTTGCGGAACGACGGCCGGATGGACGCGCCGCCCACCGCCCAGGAGCCGCCACGCAGGACCTTGTAGTCACCACCGAAGAACGGCTTGCTGTAGTCGGCGTAGAGCATCGTCTCGAACCCGGGCCACGGTTCGAGGCTCGACGACGTCCACTCCCAGACGTCGCCGATCAGCTGCTCCACCCCGTAGGCCGAGGCACCCGTCTCGTAGGCGCCGACCGGAGCCGGACGCAACGCCTCGCCGCCGAGGTTGGCCAGGGCCGGCGTCCACTCGGAGTCGCCCCACGGCCACCGGCGCCGCCGTTGCGCGACGGGATCCCAGGCGCACGCCTTCTCCCATTCCTGCTCAGTGGGCAACCGTGCTCCGGCCCACGCGGCGTAGGCCTCGGCCTCGAAGAAGCAGACGTGCTGCACCGGCTCGTCAGCCGGGATCTCCTCGACGATGCCGAAGCGGCGTCGTGAGCCGTCGGCTGCCCAGAACAGCGGCCGGTCCAGCCCCGCGTCCAGGCGGTGGCGCCAGCCGCGCTCGGACCACCAGTGCGGCTGGTCGTAGCCGCCGGCGTCGATGAAGGCCTGCCACTCACCGTTGCTCACCGGGACGCGGGCGATCCGGAACGCGGGCAGGTCGACGGTGTGGGCCGGGCGCTCGTTGTCGAGCGACCACGGCTCGCTCTCGCCGTCGACGCCGAGCGTGAACGGTCCGGCCGGGACCAGCACCGAGTCGGCGGGGACCACCCGTCCCGGCGGCAGCGGCGCGCCCTGGCCGAGCAGCGGCTCACCGACCCGGAGCTGGTGGGTGGCCGTCATCGTCTCGACGTGCTGCTGCTCGTGCTGCTCGACCATCACGTAGGGGAAGAGCTGCCCCGGGTCTGGGTCCTCGAGCCGGTCGAGACCGTCGAAGACACGGCCCCGGACGTCGGCGATGAAGCTGCGCGACTCGCGCGGCGACATCAGCGGCAGGTCGATCCGGCTGGCGCGCGGGTGCTCGAAGGCGTCGTACAGCTGCTCGATCTTGCACTCGAGGAGCCCCTGCGCCGCCGCGTTGCCGCCACGCAGCAGCCACAGGTCTTCCTGCTGGCCGATGTGGGCGAGGTCCCAGACCAGCGGGCTCATCAGCGGGCTGTGCTGGGTGGTCAGCTCGACCTCGTCGAGGTCGGTCAGCCGCAGGGTCCTGTTGCGGGCGGCCTCCAGGCCGCGTGCGGTCTGCTCACGCATGCGCTTCCTCCTCGAGTACGGCGAGCGGGCCGCCCTGCTCGACCCGGCTTCGCAGCTCGCCGCTGGGCGTGCGTCCGGACGCGATCAGCTCGGCGTAGTCCTCGACCTCGTCGCGGAGGCCGTCGGGTGCCCGGCGAGCGGCCAGGTCGACACACGCCGTCGCCGCCGCGCGGATCAGTGGATGCTCCAGACCACGGCGAGCGGCGGTCTGCCAGGCATCGGCCACCGGCGCGCACAGGTCGGCGGCCTCGTCGGCGGCCACCGGGTCGTCGACCAGGGTCGCGACCATGGCTGCCACTGCCGGCCACCAGCGGTCGGGCAGCGCGTCCAGACAGCGGATCTCCACGTAGCCGCGGGGCCGCACCGGTGGGAACAGGGTGGTCAGGTGGTAGTCGAGGTCGACCATCGTGGGCCGGCGGCCGAAGGGAGCCCGGCCGCCCAGCCAGTCGGCCAAGGACACCCGCGACGTCACCGGCCGGAGCTGTCCGCCGGAGTCGACCAGCATCACCGGGGCGTGCAGCGCATAGGTGGCCCATGCCTCGGTCGGCTCGCCCTTCGGCACCGGGTCACTGCGGCCGTGGTCGATCCCCTGCCAGGTGCCCTGGCGCATCGAGTGCCACCCGGAGGTGTGACCACCCAGGTAGGGCGAGGTGGACGAGGCGGCGACCAGCATCGGCACCAGGGTCCGGATCAGGGAGAGCCGCTGCGACCAGCCGGCGATCGGTCCGGCGTCGAGGTTGACCTGGAGGGCGGCAGTGGCCGTCATCATCTCCTTGCCGGCACCCGCGCAGCCGAGCGCGTCGAAGTGCATCTCCATCGCCTGGTAGCGCGCTCCCGGATTGATCCGCGCGACCGGTCGCGCCAGGTCAGCGCCCAGGGGCGCCGCCCCGAACCCCTCGTCGCGGAGCCGGGCACGGAGGACCTCCCGGTCGGCCCGGAGCGCAGCCACGGCCGAGACCACGTCGCCGCCCGGCGGCGTGGAGAGCTCGATCTGGCCGCCGGGCTCGAGCGTGACCAGGCTGCGCGACGGCAACGGGCCGATGCCGTCGGCCAGCCGGGTCGCCTCGGCCCAGGTGGGCCGACGAGCAGGATGCACCAGGTCGACGAGGTGGAACTCCAGCTCGAGCCCCACCTGGCCCCCAGGACCGTCGGTGAGAGCCGCCTCGGCGACGTGCTGCCGGGCGGTCTCGAGCGGGTCGGAGGACGCCAGCAGTGCGTCCTCGATCAGGTCACGACCAGGGGTCGTTGCGGTAGTGAGTCGTTGAGCGGTCATCCGCCCCCTCCAGGTCCGGACCGGCTGCGTGGGGCAGCCGCGGGTCGGTGCGGGGGCGGCCGTCAGGGTCCCGACCGTCCTCGTGGTGCTTTCGACCACCCTTGCAAAGGGCACTGACAATTCCAACCGGGGACCAGGCCGGTCAGCGGTTGTTCACGCAATCGTGAGGACTTCGCCGGCCGGTAACGGAACGGTCAGGCTTGCTCGGGCTCCGGTCGCCAGGCGGCGTGGCTGCGTTGCGGCGGTGGCCGGTGGGGCTGCGGGGACTCCGAGGGTGCGTAGACCTCGGTGCCGAAGTAGCAGGCGACGTCCTCCAGCAGGTCGCGAGAGCGGGAGAAGAACACGTAGCGCTTGCGCATCCGCGGGCCCAGCATCGGAGCCCGGAAGTCGAGGTGGTACCCGGCGTCGTTGGCGATCATCCGCAACGAGCGCGGCGAGTAGTACGACGTGTGGTCGGGGTAGAAGATGTAGCCGTCGCGGGCCAGGTCGTTGCCGGCGTGGATGTTGGTGGAGGCGACGATCAGCCCGTCGTCGGCGACGTAGCCGAAGAGCCGCTCGAAATCGGTGCGCGGGTCGCGGAAGTGCTCGACGACCTCACTGGCGACCACGATGTCGAAGCGTTCCCGGGCCGGTTTGGTCAGGTCGACGAACTCCGCGTCGTCGCGCAGCTTCATGATGTCGCCGATCGCCACCCGCTTGACCTGGTCGAGCTGCTCGATGTGCAGGTTGTCGAGGTTGCCACCGGCGCCGTACACCAGCACCGAGAGTCCGTCGCGCCCGAGGATGTCGGCCGCCAGCTTGCCCATGTGGAACTCCCGACCGACCCGCTCCGCGGTGCCGACACGGCCGGAGGAGTGGTCGAGGCTGGTCTTCTCCTTCCAGATGCTCTCCTCGGTGCGCAGGATGGCGACGTAGCCGCAGTCGAGGCAGCGGCGGATGTCGCACTCCTTGGTGGTATCGCGCACGAAGGTGAGGTGGCGGTGGCGCAGGTGGCCGCTGCCGCACACCCGGCAGCCTTCCCCGGATGCCGCTGGGGAGCGGCGCAGCAGTCTTCGCGCCAGGGAACGCGTGCGGGGCAACCGGGTCATGCGAGCGACCCTAACGTGGTGCGACCGCCACCGAGCCTCACACGACGCGCAGCGCGGCCGCCGTTCTCTCGAGGTCGTCGACGGTGAGGTCGACGTGCGGGCTGAGCCGCAGCCACGGCTCGTCGATCCGCTCCCCCGGCGCGCGCCACGGCAGGCAGAGGCTGGTCAGGATCTCGTGCCGGTGGAGCAGCAGCTCGCGGGCTCGCACGGTGTCCTGCCCCGCGGTCGACCGCAGCGAGGTCGTCGCTCCCGCCGGCGCGTGCGGGTGGACGACCTCCCACCCGTCCAGGGTGGCGGCCATCTCGCGCACGGCACGTCCCACCTCGGCGAGGCGGTCGGCGACGGCACCAGGTCCGTGGTCGAGGTGCTCGCGTACGGCGACCCCGAGCCCGACCCGGCCCGCGACATGGGCCTCCTGCGACTCGAGCAGCTGGACGACCGGTACGTCGGGCAGCTTCGCGGGTCGTCGTACGCGGAGGTCGGGGCGGTGCTGCTCGGCCACCGCCACCATCCCGACGCCCCGCGGACCGGTGAGCCACTTGCGGCTGGTGGCGACAACCGCGTCAGCCGGGGGTACGGCGACGTGGCCCACCGACTGAGCCGCATCCAGCCACACGGGTACGCCGTGCTCGTGCGCCACCGCGACGATCTCGGCGGCCGGTTGCACCAGCCCGCGATGGGCCGAGACCTGGTCGACCAGGACGACGTCGACCGGCCCCGCGCCGACCCGACGGCCAAAGGCGTCGAGGTCGACCACACCGTCGTCGTCGGTCGTGATCGGCTCGGTGACCAGACCATGCCGCTCCAGCAGCTCGAGGTTGGGTCCCCATTCCGACGGCGCGACGAGCACGTGTGCGCCGGGTGCGAGCGGCCAGGCCCGCACCAACGTGTCCAGGGCCGTCATCGCGCTCTCGACGAAGGCGACCCCGTCCGTGTCGGTGCCGAGCAGCCCGGCCAGGTCACGTCGCAGCTCCTCCAGCTGTGGCGCCGCCTGCTCCTGGGCCACGTAGCCACCCCGCTCGGCCTCCAGGCGAGCGTGTCCGGCGACCGCCTCGAGGGTGGCGACCGACGAGCGTCCGACGGCAGCCGTGTCGAGGTGCAGGAGCGAGGTCGGCGGTCGGGCCTCCCGCCAGGCCACCCAGGCGTCGTCGGTCACGGGCGGACGAGGGCGTACTTCACGTGCGTCACGCCGGGTGACGCCACCACCTGGACCGGTTCGAGGTCGGTGCGCGGCACGCCGTCGAACAGCCGCTCCCCCGGTCCGCCCAGCACGATCGGCGCGATGTGCAGGTGCAGCTGGTCGACCAGTCCGGCTGCGAGGTACTGGTTGGCCGTGCTCGCGCCGCCGGCGATGGCGACCCGTTGCTCACCCGCCGCTGCCCGTGCCTCGACGAGGGCCGCCGCGATCCCCTCGGTCACGAACAGGAAGGTCGTCTGCCCGACCTGGATCGACGGGCGTGGACGGTGGCCGAGGACGAACACCGGCACGCCGTACGGCGGCTCGTCGCCCCACCACCCGGTCCAGTCGAGGTCCCACTCGCCACGGTCGGGACCGAACATGTGCCGCCCCATGATGTAGGCGCCCACACCGGTCTGCCACTCCTCGACGATGGCGGCGTCGGCGCCCTCGGCACCGAAGTGCCACTGGTGCAGGGCCATCCCGCCTTCGCCGATGGGGTTCTCGACCGACTGGTGGGGGCCGGCGACGTAGCCGTCCACGGACACGCTCAGGTCACACGTCACGATGCTCATGCGCTGTCGACCTGCGTCAGGACTTCGACTCATCGGTCGCCAGCGGTTCGGGCTCTGGTTTCGCCGCGGTCCGGGACGGCTTGAGCACCTTGCCGTAGACCAGCTCGATGGCGAACCCGACGCCGGTGAAGGCCCAACCGAGCGCCCGCGCCCACTCCTGGTGGCCGATGCCCCAGCCGAGGATGATGAACACCCCGCCGATGCCGATCATGATGAACTCGACCCGCCGCGCCAGCACCGCCCGCGCGTTGGTGTCGCTCGTGGTCGGGACCTCCGATGCGTCGCTGCTCACGTCTCGCAGTGTAGGCGTCAGGTCGGTCCGTCCCGTGGTTCGCCTGGCGAGACGATGCGTGACCTCCGTAGTTCCCGTCGAGTTGTTCAGGGTGTCAGCACACTCACGAGACGCTCGGGAGCCAACCATGGAAGACAGGCCAGCCGGTCAGGACGTCGGGGTCGGATCAGTGAGCGCGTTCATCGAGGTGCTGCACGAGCCGGGGCTGAACGACCAGCTCCCGCCGTGCCCCGACTGGCCGGACCTGAACTGACCCCACGCACCGAGAAGCCCTGATCGCCCATCCCCCCGGACGGACGATCAGGGCACACGGGTTCAACGAAGGGCTCGACCGTCCGGTACGGCGCTGCCCACGGGGCGAAACGCGCGTCTCACGGCCGGCCTCATTGAGGGGGACGTGGCCCGGAATTGGTGGAGTCGTCCGAGACCCATCAACCCGGAGTGGCCTCGGACGACTCAGCACGTCAACGACTCACTCGCCTCATTGGTCACGCTCGACCCAGCGAGGAGTATCCGGGCCCCGAGCGGGTAGGAGACAGGAGTCACGAGGCGGGCAGCATGCCCGGATCCCTCCATGAGGGCGCCGCCCGCAGACCGGTCCTCGTGACAACGGAGCCGTCCGTGCGCATCAACCCCGCACGGGCGGCTCCGGCGAACTGGTCTGGTCCATCCGCTCGCGTTCGGCGCCAGCGTGGAGGGATTCGGTCGCCGGGGCCTTACGTTGCTTGCTCGGCGTCCAGAGGCGCTCGTCATCATCGACACACGGGGGAAACTCAGTGCGCATCAAGGCAAGCCTCGCCGCGGCCGCAGTAGCCATCGGATTCGTGACCGCCTCGACCGGATCCGCGGTGGGTGCCACGACACCCGCGCCGAAGAACGGTGACCTCGTCTTCCTCGTTGGCTTCGGTGGCATCACCACCCAGGCGCCGGGCGAAGGCAGCTACCACGGGGTCACGGAGGGTGACGAACCGAAGTACTCCCCCAACGGCAAGCAGCTCGCCTTCCTCCGGAGCGGCGACGTGTGGGTGCGCACGCTCAGCACCGGAGCCGAGCGACAGGTCACGCACACGGGAGGAACCGTCGGCGCCTACCTGGCCTGGTCCGGGGACGCGAAATCCATCGTCACCTCCGACGGCAACCAGCTGGAGAAGGTCAAGGTGTCGACCGGTGCCGTCACCACCCTCTACACGGCCAGCACCGCTGTGCAGCAGCCCGCCTGGTCACCTGACGGCACCCTGATCGCCTTCAGCACCGGCACCGCCATCAAGACGATCACCTCCAGCGGCACCGGGTTGAGGACGGTGTCCTCCGGCGGCAGCAACACCTTCCCCGACTGGCGACCCGACTCGAAGGTCCTGGCCTTCATCACCACTCGCTTCACCGGCAAGAGCGAGATGGTGACCGTGCCCCGCACCGCGACGTCAGCCACGACACCCTTCCGGGTGAGCTGGAAGGCCTACCCGCAAGGCCTGCACCACATCGGCGTCGCCTGGTCACCGGACGGCAAGAAGATCGCGGTCCTGCAGTTCAACGCCAACCACGAGCCCAACGACCAGGACACCGACGAGCGCTTCAAGGTGCGCGCCTACCTGCCCGACGGGACGCACAGCTACTCGCTGACCGGTCCGATCGTGGGCGACGACGGCCCCGAGGGACTCGACTGGGCTCCCAAGCTCACCTCGTAGCCGCGGTTTCCGCGGGCGCCCGGGGTGACTTCGGATCTCAGGCGAACCTCAGTCGAGGTAGTCGCGCAGAACCTGCGAGCGACTCGGGTGGCGCAGCTTCGACATGGTCTTGGACTCGATCTGGCGGATCCGCTCACGGGTCACGCCGTAGACCTTGCCGATCTCGTCGAGCGTCTTGGGCTGGCCATCGGTGAGGCCGAAGCGCATAGAGACCACGCCTGCCTCGCGCTCGGAGAGCGTGTCCAGCACGGCGTGCAGCTGCTCCTGTAGCAGCGTGAAGCTCACCGCGTCGGCCGGCACGATCGCCTCGGAGTCCTCGATGAGGTCGCCGAACTCGGAGTCGCCGTCCTCGCCGAGGGGGGTGTGCAGGGAGATCGGCTCGCGGCCGTACTTCTGCACCTCGATGACCTTCTCAGGGGTCATGTCGAGCTCCTTGGCGAGCTCTTCCGGAGTGGGCTCACGGCCGAGGTCCTGCAGCATCTGGCGCTGGACGCGGGCGAGCTTGTTGATGACCTCGACCATGTGCACCGGGATGCGGATGGTGCGGGCCTGGTCGGCCATGGCGCGGGTGATCGCCTGGCGGATCCACCAGGTGGCGTACGTCGAGAACTTGTAGCCCTTGGTGTAGTCGAACTTCTCGACGGCACGGATCAGCCCGAGGTTGCCTTCCTGGATGAGGTCGAGGAAGAGCATGCCGCGGCCGGTGTAGCGCTTGGCCAGTGAGACGACGAGTCGCAGGTTGGCCTCGAGCAGGTGGTTCTTGGCGCGACGGCCGTCCTCACAGATCCACTCGAGCTCGTCCTGGGCCTTCGGCGTGATCTTGCCGCCCTTGTTGAGCTTCTCCTCCGAGAACAGGCCGGCCTCGATGCGCTTGGCGAGCTCGACCTCCATCTCGGCGTTGAGGAGGGGCACCTTGCCGATCTGCTTGAGGTAGTCCTTGACCGGGTCGGCGGTCGCGCCGGCCACCATGACCTGCTGCTCGGGCTCGTCGGTCTCGTCGGCCGAGGAGACGATGAAGGTGGCCTCCTTCTCGTCCTCCTTGATCGTCGGATCAGCCTTGACGTCGACCTCGAACTGCTCGTCGGGGACGTCGGCGAGGACCTTCTTGCCGTCAGGACCGACCGCGACGACCTCGGCCTGGATCTGCTCGGCCGTCTTGGTGGGACTCGCCTTCTTCGCTGCTGCCTTCTTGGCGGGGGCCGACTTGGCGGTGGCTGACTTCGCCGGTGCCTTCTTCGCCGCGGTCTTCTTGGCGGTCGAACTAGCAGAACTCGAGGACACGAATACCTCTCGGGTTGTCCATTCAGGGGCTTCTCAGGAATCTACAAGGGCGCGACAAGACCCGTAGGTGTCAACAGCCGCACCCCCTATTGTGTCATGCCACCCAAGGTGGTTCGACCAGACCTCATGCGCGCGCAGCCGCCTTCTTCTCCTTCTTGTACGCACGGACCTTGTCCAGCGAGGCGGCGTCGACGACGTCGGCGACCGAGCGGTAGCCCTCGAGGCTGTAGTCGCCCACGACGGCCTCCCAGCCCTCGGGGCGTACGCCGAGCTGCTTGGCCAGCAGGGCCACGAAGATCTGGGCCTTCTGCTTGCCGAACCCGGGCAGTGCCGTCATCCGCCGGAGCAGCTCCGTGGCATCGCCGGACTCCGTCCAGATGCGCTCGGCCCGACCGTCGTACTCCTCGACCACGATGCGGGCCACCGCCTGCACCTTCTGGGCCATCGAGCCCGGGAAGCGGTGCACGGCCGGCGGCTCGGAGCACAGCGAGGCGAACTGCTCGGGATCGGCGGCCGCGATCTCGGCTGGCTCCAGGCTGCCGAAGCGGTCCAGGATCTTCGCCGGGCCACGGAACGCGTGCTCCATCGGGTACTGCTGGTCCAGGAGCATGCCGAGCAGCAGCGCGAACGGCGACCCGTCGAGAACCTCGTCGGCCTTGTCGTCGCCGGTGATGTGGATGGCCATCAGGACATCATGCCAACCCTGTGGAGCGACCGGTCGCCGCGGGCCGTCCTGGGGCAGGGTGGGCGACATGCAGGCCGAGCTCGCCGAGGCGATCACCCACGAGCTGCGGGTCTTCGTGGCGGCGGCCAGCACCAGACGGTCGCTCCCGAGCACCGTCCACGTCGGGCAGCCGGCCGGGGAGCACGTCGTGCTTCCCGAGGTCGTCGACCAGGGTCTACGGACCGACCTCGTCGTGCGGGCGATCGACGGGCTCGTCGCGACCGAGGGCGCGTGCGGGTGGGTGACCCGAGGAGGCGAGATCGGCACCACCGACCTCGACGCCGCCTGGTTCGCAGCGACGCGGGCGGGGTTCGCGCGGCACGGCCTGGTGCTGCCGGCCTTCGCGGTCGTGACGAGGACGGCGTGGTTCGACCTGGTCAGCGGCGAGCAACGGGTCTGGCGACGGATCCGGACCCGCCGCCGTGTGGCGTAGCCCTGCTCAGAGCGGCCAGGTGTGCACCGGCTCGTTGGCGTGCATCAGCTCGCGGTACTCCTGCAGGGTCAGCCGCAGTGCCTCGGCCCGGTCGGTGCCGTCCTCCTCGAGCGCGGTGACCCGGTCGACGTACCAGGAAGCGCCGTTGCGGCCCAGGATGCAGCGCTGCTCGATGATCCCGAGCAACCGCGACGCCTCGTCGGCCTCGACCCCCCACCGCTCCAGCCCGGCGTGGGCCATCGGCAGCAGCCGGCGCAGCACCAGCTCGGTGGCGTCGACCTCGCCGATGCCCGGCCAGTAGACCCGGGCCCGGATGCCGTGCTCGGCGGCGACGTGGAAGTTCTCCTCAGCGGCCGAGAACGACATCTGCGACCACAGCGGCCGGTCGTCCTCGGCCAGCGTGCGGGTGAGCCCGAAGTAGAAGGCTGCGTTGGCCATCGTGTCGATGACCGAGGGACCGGCCGCGAGGACGCGGTTCTCCACGCGCAGGTGCGGCACGTCGTCGACGACGTCGTACACCGGGCGGTTCCAGCGGTAGATGGTGCCGTTGTGCAGCTTGAGCTCGGAGAGCGTCGGTGTGCCACCACCCTCGAGCACCTCCAGCGGGTCCTCGTCGTCGGTGATCGGCAGCAGTGCCGGGAAGTAGCGGACGTTCTCCTCGAACAGGTCGAAGATCGAGTTGATCCACCGCTCGCCGAACCAGACGCGGGGCCGGACACCCTGCTCCTTGAGCTCCTCGCTGCGGGTGTCGGTGGCCTGCTCGAACAACGGGATGCGGGTCTCCTGCCACAGCTGCTTGCCGAGGAGGTACGGCGAGTTGGCGCCGACCGCGAGCTGGATGCCACTGATCGCCTGCGAGGCGTTCCAGTACGCCGCGAAGTTGTCGGGGCTGACCTGGGTGTGCAGCTGGGTGCTCGTGCACGCCGCCTCGGGCATGATCGAGTCCGACGTCGTCTGCAGGCGCTCGGGACCGTTGATGTCGATGACGAGGTCCTCGCCGCGCGCGGCCAGGATCTGGTCGCTGAGCAGCTTGTAGCGCGGGTTGGGGCTGACGTTCGACGGGCTGAGGTGGCCGTCCTCGAGGGTCGGCAGGATGCCGATCATCACCATGTGGGCCCGGACCTCGTTGGACTTCGCCTCGGCATGGTTCAGGCTGCTGCGCAGGTCGTCCTCGAAGCCGGAGACACCCCGGGCACCCAGCCGTCGCGGCCGGACGTTGATCTCGAGGTTGAACTGCGCCAGCTCGGTCTGGAAGCTGGGGTTGGCGATGGCCTCGAGAGCCTCCGCGCTCTTCAGGGAGGGGTGCCCCTCGTCGTCGACCAGGTTGAACTCGATCTCCATCCCCGTCATCGGGTCCTCGATGTCGAAGTAGGACTCGCGCAGCATCCGGGCGAAGACGTCGAGGCAGCGGCGTACCTTCTCGCGGTGTCGCGTGCGATCGGAGCGGGAGAACTCCTGCAGGTCGACTTCGGTACCCATGCCGGAACAGTAGACCGATGAGCGGGCCGCCTACGAGGGTCGAACGGCCCTGCCGGTCGACGGTGCCTCCCCGGCGAAGACGGGCAGGTCCTGCTCGGGGATGGGCTCCCAGACGCTCGGCGGCACGGCCCCGGTCAGGATCTGGGCCACGCAGTGCGCCATCGAGTAGTCAGGGTCGACCTCGAGGCAGCGGTCGACGGCGCACCAGGCCAGGGCACCGTCGCCGTGCTGCCACGCGGCGAAGGCGAGCAGCGAGCAGGCGCCGGGCAACAGGTCACGAGGCGCGCGACGCACCAGTCCGCGCCAGAGCTCGACGTGCTGGCCGGAGGACTCGCGGGTGATCTCGGCCCAGGCGACGTCACGGGTCGCGACGATCGAGGCGAGCACCAGCAGCCGGCCGGCGTCGACCGCCGCGACGGGAGCGTCGAGGTGCGACCTGATGAAGCCCTGCAGCCAGCGGGCCTCGGTGCGGAGCATCCCGGTCTCCGCCGAGGACGCGACCAGGTCGGCGAACCGGGTCGCGGCCAGGGCCACCTCGACGGCGTCATCGTCGTCGGTGCCCACCAGGGTGTCCGCCAGCGCGGCCCGGTCGCGGTGCACGACCTGGCCGTCGTAGACGCCCTGGGCGGTGAACGGGTGCCCGTCGAGGTCGTACGCCGTGCCGGGTGAGCCGTCCTCCGGAACCACGTGCCAGCGACCCTCGTCGACGCGGAGCACCTCGATGACCTCGACACCGTGGTCCAGCAGCCGCCCGAGCAGCAGGGTGGCCTGGGAATGGGCGACCTCGACGTCGTCGGTGTAGAGGAGCACCGCCACGCGATCGACCCGGTTGGCAGCGACGGCTCCCATCAGCAGGTCGGCCACCTCCTCCTGCTCGCCCATCGCCAGTGGGAGGTCGACCCGGGCGTGGAAGGCAGCACCGCGACCTCGTCCCGGCCCACCGAAGGTGAGCACCACCACGGAGTCCCGCGGATGGAAGCCGAGCACCACCGGCACGACGGCGACGAGGTCGGTGGCACTGCGGGCGATGAACGTGGAGGCACTGGTCGAGGACATGGCTTCACCCTCGGAGCGCGGACGGACAGGCGGCAGCCACCCACCGGCGACCGGTGGACAACCGTGGGGTCGGGCTGCCCTGTGGACGCGAACTGGGCCGCACGAGCGCGGAACCGGTCGGTGCTGCGTGACACCATCACGGCGTGCGCTCCGAGTCGACGATCCTGCACGTGGATCTCGACGCCTTCTTCGCGGCCGTGGAGCAGCGCGACAAGCCGTCGCTGCGCGGCAAGCCGGTCGTCGTCGGTGGCGTCGGCGGTCGCGGCGTGGTGGCGACCGCCTCCTACGAGGCACGCACCTTCGGCGTGCACTCGGCGATGCCCACCGCCGAGGCGCGCCGCCGCTGTCCCAACGCGGCGTTCCTGTCCGGTCGGTTCCACGCCTACCGCGACACCAGCCGGGCGGTGATGGCGCTGCTGCGCGAGATCAGCCCGCTCGTCGAGCCGCTGTCGCTCGACGAGGCCTTCGTCGACCTCGAGGCCGCCGACCTGCCGGACCTCTCGGTCACCTCGGTCAGCGCCCTGGGCCGTGAGCTCAAGGAGCGGGTGCACGAGGTGACCGGCGGGCTCACCGGCTCGGTCGGCATCGCCACCTCCAAGCTGGTGGCCAAGATCGCCAGTGACCTCGACAAGCCCGACGGTCTCGTCGTCGTGGCACCCGGGATGGAGCAGGACCTGCTGCGCCCGATGCAGGTCACGGTCATCCCCGGCGTCGGGCCGGCCACCGCCGAGCGGCTGCGCCGTGTCGGGGTGCACACCGTCGAGGAGCTCGAACGACTGACCCAGGACGAGCTGGTCCGGTTGCTCGGCCGGGCCCACGGCACCGGCCTCTACGCACTCGCGCGGGCCGAGGACGACCGCAGCGTCGAGCCCGAGCGCGAGACCAAGTCGATCAGCGTCGAGGACACCTACGACACCGACCACGTCGACCCGCGGCTGCTGACCGCGCTGCTCGAACGGCAGGCCGTGAAGGTCACCGAGCGGCTGCGCAAGTCCCACCTGTCCGGCCGGACGGTCTCGATCAAGGTCCGGCTGCACGACTTCTCCACGCTGAGCCGCTCGGCCACGCTGTCCGAGCCGTCCGACGACGCCCGCCAGATCTCGCGGGTGGCGCGGACCCTGCTCGGCGAGCTCGACACCTCCGGCGGCGTACGCCTCCTCGGCGTCGGTGTCTCGGGCCTGGCCGACTGGATCCAGGAGGACCTCTTCGCCGACGACGAAGGCGAGGACGGGCCGGAGCCCGACCATGCGGACGGCTGGGACACCGAGGCGGCCGTGGCCGCGGCCTCGCGCCACCGCGGCTGGGCGCCGGGCATGGACGTCGTGCACGAGGCCCACGGGCGCGGCTGGGTGTGGGGCTCGGGCCGGGGCGTTGTCACGGTGCGCTTCGAGACCGCCGAGACCGGACCCGGGCGGGTGCTCAGCTTCGCGGTGGACGACTCCGCGCTGGCGCCGTTCAGGCCACCGGAAGAGTGAACGAGTCCGGCGCAGCGTCTCGGCGTGGGCCGCGGACCTCGGCCGTGCCGCCGCACTCGAGGAGCAGGGCCCGGTCGCCGAACGAACGCACACGCATGTGGCGATCCTCGCAAACCGTTGTCGGCGCGGACGGGATGCGGGCACTCTGGTTGCCGAAGATCAGCACGGAAAGACCAGCTGAATTAGACGTGGGGTCTGCGGAAAGTATGAGTTTCCGCAGACCCCACTCGCTGGGACGCGTGTGATGCCCCGTCCCGAACCAGGGACTACCGCGGATCCGGTCGCCCCATCACAAGCAACCTCCGACGAGTCACCCCGTCGGACGGATCCGCTGTATTCATCCGATCCCCCGCGGCCCTTGCGGGCTGCGGTGAGAGATTTCTACGCGACGCCGGGGCCGGGCACAAGAGCAATTCAAAAGTTGTTCCGACCATTTTCGGCCGACGGCCACCTCACCCACAGATCTCGGTGATTCCTCCACAGCGGTGGGCAGTTGTCCACACGTCGTCCACAGGATCCTGTGGACAACTGGGCCGCTCCGGACTAGCCAGGTGCCTTCTCACCGGGCCCATGGCCGCACGGCGTACCCGGCCCCGGACAGCGCTGCACATACGGCGCGCGCGGCATCGACCGCTCCGGGCGAGTCCCCGTGCACGCACAGCGAACGCACCACGCCGTCCCGAGCCATCTGCACGGGTGACCCGGGTCCCGGACTCCTCGGCGATCGTGGTCAGCAGGTCCACCTGTTCGCGGACCCACCCGGCGAGCACCTCGTCTCCCGGGTCCATCTGCCGGCGCCCGAAGTTCTCCCGGTCGAGGTAGGAGACCTGGGTGCCGACCACGACGCCGCGAGCAGCCGCGGCCGTGCACACCGAGCGCATGGTGGCCTCGTCGCGGCGTGGAAACCGCAGGCGAGGTTGGCGCTGGTGACCACCTGCAGCAGCCCGTCGTCGTCGGTCACCCCCTCGCCGAGGTCGGCGTTGAGGTCGATCTGCGTCTCAGCCCCGGAGACGGGGTGAGAGTCCGAGTGCATGGATCCAGCCTGCCCGGGCACTGGACCCGCACCGGGGCATCACTGAGAAGTGCCTGAGAAGTGTGGTCAGGGTGCAACTTCACGGAGGGTCGGGCCGTCACTACAGGTGAGACCGCACGGCGCGGTCACACCGACGGGGCACCGTCCGTGGGGAATCCTCCGGCCCGGGACAACGTTGGACATGGCAGGACCAGTTCCACCGGTCCACCCCTGTAGGAAGGGAGCACGTCACCCCCATGGCTACCACCGCCACCACCACCCGGAACGACCGCGAGATCGAGGGCCGCGACAGCGTTGGGCTGTACCTCGACGAGATCGCCCGCACACCGCTGCTCGACGCCGCCACCGAGGTCGAGCTCTCCAAGACCATCGAGGCCGGCCTGTTCGCCGGCAAGCTCCTCGAGGAAGGCCGCGTCGGCCGCAAGAAGGGCGGCGCGCCCAAGTACGCCAACGAGGCCGAGCTGCGCTGGCTCGTCGACGAGGGCGAGCGCGCGATGCAGCGCTTCATCAACGCCAACCTGCGCCTCGTGGTCTCCATCGCACGCAAGTACGGCCGCAGCCAGATGCCGATGCTCGACCTCATCCAGGAGGGGAACACCGGCCTGATCCGCGCGGTCGAGAAGTTCGACTACGCCAAGGGCTACAAGTTCTCGACGTACGCCACCTGGTGGGTCCGCCAGGCGATCACCCGCGGCATCGCCCAGCAGGCCCGCGTCGTACGCCTGCCGGTGCACGTCGTCGAGGAGCTCAACCAGGTGGGCTCGGCCCGCCGAACGCTCGAGCGCCAGCTGGGCCGCGACCCGGAGCCGGAGGAGATCGCCGCCGAGCTCGACATGGACATCGAGCGCGTCCTCGACCTGATGTCGTGGGGCCGCGACCACGTCAGCCTGGACACGCCCGTCGACGAGGACGGCGACACCTCGCTGGGTGACCTGATCGCCCAGGAGAGCTCGCCCGGCCCCGACCTGACGGTGCTGGACACCGAGTCGCGCGACCGGCTGAACACCCTCGTCGACCTGCTCGACGAGCGGTCGGCCGACATCGTGCGGTCCCGCTACGGGCTCACCGACGGACGCCAGCACAAGCTGGCCGACATCGGCGCCCGGCACGGCATCTCCGCCGAGCGGGTACGCCAGCTGGAGCGCGAGGCGATCACCAAGCTCCGCCGGCTGGCCGACCCCGACCTGGCGGCCTGAGCAACCCAGCCCTGTCGAGACCGCTCGGCGGGCTCGGAACGGCCTGACCGCTCAGCCGCCCGGTTGCTCCGCCGAGACCACCTCAGCAAAGACCTCCGCGACCCGCCCGCGGAGGTCTTTGCGCGTCCCGGTGTTCTCGATCACGTGGGTGGCGATGGCTCGTCGTTCCTCGCGCGTCGCCTGGGCGGCGATCCGGGAGCGGGCGTCATCCTCGGTCCACCCCCGGTCGCCGGTCATCCGCTGCAGCTGCAGTTCTTCCGGCGCGTCGACCACGATCACCGCGTCGAAGTCCCCGGCCCGGCCATTCTCGGCGAGCAGCGGGATGTCGTGCACGACGACGGCGTCGGCAGGGGCCCGCTCCTCGAGCTCCACGATCCGCTCGAAGACCAGGGGATGCACGATGGCTTCGAGCCGGCGCCGGGCGGACTCGTCGCCGAAGACCAGCCGTCCCATCGCGGGACGGTCGAGCTCGCCGTCGGGGCCGAGCAGCTCCTCGCCGAACTCCTCGACGACAGCGGCCAGTCCCGGCGTACCCTTCGCCACCACCTCGCGCGCCAGCGCGTCGGCATCGATGACCACGGCGCCCAGCTCCTCGAGCATCGCCGCGACGGTGCTCTTCCCAGACGCCACTCCTCCGGTCAGCCCCACACGCATGGGCGAGACGCTATCGGGTGAGGGTCAGTCCGTGGTCCCGGTCTCGCCGCGCTCGCGGCGCTCGCGCTCCAGCCGCTGCTCGCGATAGGCGCGCCGCTGCTCCTCGGCCCGCTCGCGGACCTTGCGCAGGAACTCCTCGTCGTCGTCCGGGCTGGTCGCGGCAGCGCGTCCGGGCCGGTCGTACTCCGGATACGTCGGCACCGCCCGCTCGTAGCGAGAGGGCCGCGACGGCCCCGCCGGACGCCCGGCGACCAGCCACGCGACCGAACCCGCGAACGGGAAGAACAACACGATCAACAGCCACCACACCTTGGGGAGGTGGCGGATGGCACCCTCGTCACTGCTGATCACGTCCACCAGGGAGAAGACCCACATGGCGAAGACGATCAGCCCGAAACCCAGCTCGAAGCGAATCACGACGAGAAGTGTGCGGTACGACGGACGTCCTGTCCCGGTTTCTGCGCAACTGTGACCGGCTGACAGGATCGACCTGTGGACCCGCACGACCTCGCACCCGGCGACCGGGTCGTCCTGCTCGTCCCCGGGTCCGTGGCGTACGCCGAGCTGGTGATCTCCCTGCTGCGGCGGGGCGTCTTCCCGGTGCCGATGGACGTCAAGCTGACTGCGAGCGAACGCGCCGGGCTGCTCGCCGACCTCGACCCGGCCCTCGTGGTGACCAGGCAGGGGCAGCTCGAGGACCTGCTGGCCGCGCTGCCGGACGATCCGTCGCTCGGACCTCCCCGTGGTCGCCCCATCCACCTCACCAGCGGCACGACCGGCCGACCCAAGGGCGTCTTCTCCGGCCTGCTCGATCCGGCCGACGCGGAGGCACTGGTGGCCGAGGAACGCGAGCTCTGGGGGTTCTGCGCCGACGACGTCAACCTGGTGCTGAGCCCCCTCCACCACTCGGCCCCGCTGCGGTTCGCGATGGGCACGTTGCTCGCCGAAGGCCGGGTCGCGCTGCCGGGTCAGTTCGATCCGGCCACTGCAACGGCCACCATCGTCGAGGAGCGGCCGACCTCGATGTTCTGCGTCCCGGCGCACCTCCAGCGCCTCTTCGCCCACTGGGACGAGCACGGGTCCCCCGACCTGTCGTGCTTCCGGCTCGTCGCGCACGCCGGAGCGCCCTGTCCGGAGTGGGTCAAGCGCCGGCTGATCGAGGAGTTCCCGGCCGGTTCGACGTGGGAGTTCTACGGGTCCACCGAGGGCCAGTTCACCGCCTGCCGGAGCGAGGAGTGGCTCGAGCACCCCGGCACCCTCGGTCGTGCCCGGCCCGGCCGGGAGATGACCGTCGACGAGGACGGCCACCTCTGGTGCGTCGTACCTGCTCATGCGCGGTTCAGCTACTTCGGCGACCCCGGGAAGACGGCCGGGGCATGGCGCGGGCCGGCGTTCACCGTCGGCGACCTGGGGCGCATCGACGAGGACGGCTACGTCTACCTGGACGGCCGCCGCGAGGACCTGATCATCAGTGGTGGGGTGAACGTCTACCCAGCCGAGGTCGAGCAGGTGCTCGGCGAGGTCGCGGGTGTCGACGACATCGCGGTCTACGGCGTGGACGACGAGCAGTGGGGCCAGCGGGTCTGTGCTGCCGTGGTCGGTGCGGCCGAGCACGCCATCCTCGAGGCCCATGCCCGCGCGCACCTGGCCCCGGCCAAGCGACCCAAGGAGTACCACCGCCTCGACTCCCTCCCCCGCACCCCCACCGGCAAGGTACGACGCCTCGACCTGCCCGACCTGTTGACCGTGGAGGACTGATGGGCTTCACCACCGAGGAGCTGCAGGCCTTCCGCGACGTCGAGGTGCCCGACCTCCTTCCCGAGCCGCCCGACCCGCTGAAGCTCCTCTTCGTCGGCATCAACCCCGGCCTGTGGACCGCCGCGGTGCAGACCCACTTCGCGCACCCGGCCAACCGGTTCTACCCGGCCCTGCTCGGCGCCGGCATCGTGACCGAGCCGGTGAGTCCGTCGGCCGGGATGACCGACGAGGACCGCGACCGGTTTCGCAAGCGCGGCCTCGGCATCACCAACCTGGTCAGCCGGGCCTCCGCCCGCGCCTCGGACCTGAGCGCCGCTGAGCTGCGCGAGGGTGGCGAGCACCTGCGGTCCCTCGTTCGCGAGCGGAATCCACGGGTGGTCGCGATCCTCGGCATCACGGCGTACCGCCAGGCGTTCGGCGCCCGCAAGGCCACCCTCGGTCTCCAGCCGGAGCCGTTCGAGGGTGCCGAGCTGTGGGTGGTGCCCAACCCGAGCGGCCTGAACGCCCACGAGACGATCGCCTCGCTCACCGAGGCCTACGCCGAGCCGGCCCGCGCGGCCGGAGTCATCTGAGGCGCGGGAGTTTCTCCAACCGCTGGTGCGGCGACGTCCGACGCGTCACCATGGGATCAGTGGACCAGGCAGGTCCGTCGTCACGGGAGGCAGCATGCGCGCACTACTGCAGAGACTGTGGCGGGAGCACCGGGTCCGGAAGTACGCCAAGACCCGGTATCGCGAGGAGCTGACCGACCAGCGCGAAGCCGAGCACCTCGAGCGCCAGCGCGCCGGGATCCGCGACGTCCGAGGGTCCAGCTTCTAGCGGCACCCGACACCTCGCCGCGCTACCTGGTGGCGCGGACGGCCAGCGTCACGTGGTCGGCCAGGGCTGCTCTCATCACCGACCGTGCGTAGACGAGCAGCGCGCGGTGGTTCCCGGTGCCGGCCGGTCGCAGCCGCGTCACCCGGACCAGCAGGTCGACCGAGCGTCCAGGCGCCAGGGCAGCCGTGCGCAGGCTGCCCGCCACGGCACCGGCAGTCACGTTGCGACCGCCCAGGAAGTAGCTCACCCGGAACTTCCGGTTGCCGGGCGTGGCACGGACCTGGAGCCGGTCCGGGCGGACGCCGTCGTTCTGCAGACGCACGGCCGCCGCCCGCACGGCACCGTCGCGCGGGAACAACCGCCGGAGAGTCTGCCCGGCCTGCGTGGAGTAGACGTCGCCGCCTAGCCAGGCGCCACCCGCTCCTCGGATGAGCGCGTCGGGCCGGAACAACGGCCTGACCGTGTAGCCGACGTCGCGGGTGGTCCGGTTGCCCGCCCCGTCGGTGGCGACCACCCGGAAGGTGCGCCGCCCGCTCGTGGAGGTGTCCAGCCGACCGCGCGCGATCGCACAGGACGCCAGGCTGGAGCCGCCGCGGTCGGTGCAGCTCGCGTCCACCGTGACCACCTGCCCCTGGGTGTACGACGCTCCCTGGACCGGCGTGGTCACCACAACGACCGGGCTCTCGACGTCGGGCACGACGGCGGGGATCGCGCGGTAGGACAGATAGCCCGCGTCGTTCTTGAGTTCCCAGAGGGTGGTGCCCTGGGGAGACACCTCGCTCGCCGTGGCCGCGGTGGCAGCAGCCCAGCCGACCAGGGTGTTGCCGTTGCCGAGCCGACGGGCCGACCCGGCGAAGTAGGTGAACCTCCCGTTGACCTGAAAGCTCCAGACCAGCGTCGCCGTGCCCACGCCCGGATCGAGGGCGTACTCGGTGACCCGCGACTGCTGTCGAGCGATCGTCGGTCCCGTCGGGTCCGCCGGGTCGACACAGTGCTTGGGATCAGAACCCAGCGTGATCGAGCCGTTGTCGTAGATCAGGATGTGTCCGTTGGCGAGCTGGGTCGCGGAGTGCTGAGCACACGGCCCGCTCGGATAGGGGTCGTCCACGAAGTCGAAGTCGCTGTGCCGTCCACCGAGCCGCCACACGACGTCACCGCGCTGGAAGCCGTCGTGCGGGTGCCAAGCGATCTTCAGGACCGCGCTCAGGTGCCGGAAAGACGCCAGGATGTCGCCGTCGGACATCACCGCGATCGAGTTGAGGTGGGCGTAGTCGGCATCGCCCGGGGTGGTGGTCGTCTCGGCCGCGGGGTCCAGGTGCTCCGCGCTGTTCCAGGTGTAGACGACGTCGCCGACGGCATCGACCTCCTGGATCACGGCGTCGGTCAGGTGGGTCTGGCTGTTGGGCTCGTACGCCAGCAGGATCCGGCTGCCGTCGGCACGCAGCAGTGAGTCATGGTTGTCGGTGTTGAAGAGCCCCTGGGTCTCGTAGCGGCGTACCTCGTGGAATTTCGCGTCGAGCTCGACCAGCTGCGTGCCCGACCGGCCGGGAGTGGTGGTCGGCCGGCCCACGGTGAAGTGGCCAGGGGCGCCACCGGGCTTGAAGTCTCCCGAGACCTGACCTGCGGGGAACGACTGCACGTGCCGGGGCACGCCGCGACGGTCGAGCACGGCCTCGAAGTTCGGGGTGTCGTCGTTGGTGTACCTGCTCAGGTTCACCAGTACGTCGCTCGTGCTCGTGCCGGGGGCCGCCGGGACCGCCTCGGTCATCTTCGGGAAGCCCATCGGGAGGTAGACGAGCGAGTAGGCGCTGCTGCCTCCGGAGTCCTCGAAGATCACCGAGATCTCGTCGCCCTCGGTGAGTTCGTCGACTGTTGCGTTGCCTCCGGGTGCGACCCGGCCGTCCACGAGCACGACCCCTGCCACGTCACTGGTGGTGGCGTGCACGGTGACGCTGCCCGCGGTACCGGCCGTCGTGGTGAGGCCGTAGCGCGCGACCTCGTTGGAGAACGCCGGCCACATCTCCACACCAGTGCCGGTCACGGTGATCGAGTGGGTGGCAGGAGGCGCCGCAGTGGCCGTGCCGGTCGTGGCGACCATCGCGGGGATCGCGAGCACCGCGCAGCACAGCACGAAGATGCCGAGAGGTCGCCTCATCCCCGGAGGCTAGCGGCGATCGACCAGGGCAGTGGGCAGAACGCCCAGGAGCCCGGCCCCCTCGCGGGGACCGGGCTCCTGTCTCAGATCGACCAGCGGGTCAGTTGCCGCCGCCGGTGAGCTTCTCGCGCAGCGCCTGCAGCGCCTCGTCGGAGGCGAGCGAGCCGCCCTCGGCCTCGCTGCTGCCGCCCTCGGCCGCGGCGGTGTCGCCGCCGCTGGAGTACGACGTGGCCTCGCCGGCCTCGACCTCGGCCTGCGCGGCCTCGGTCTGCTGCTTGACGTGGGCCTCCCAGCGGGCGTGCGCCTTGGCGTACTGGTCCTCCCAGAGCTTGCGCTGCTCGTCGAAGCCCTCGAGCCACTCACCCGTGTCGGGGTCGAAGCCCTCGGGGTAGATGTAGTTGCCCTGCTCGTCGTAGGTCGCGGACATGCCGTAGAGGGTCGGGTCGAACTCCTCGGACTCGGCAGCGGTCGCGGTCTCGTTGGCCTGCTTCAGCGACAGCGAGATCCGGCGACGCTCGAGGTCGATGTCGATGATCTTGACCATCACGTCGTCGTTGACCTGGACGACCTGCTCGGGGATCTCGACGTGGCGCTCGGCCAGCTCGGAGATGTGCACCAGGCCCTCGATGCCCTCCTCGACGCGGACGAACGAACCGAACGGCACCAGCTTGGTGACCTTGCCCGGGACGATCTGGCCGATCTGGTGGGTGCGGGCGAAGTGCTGCCACGGGTCTTCCTGGGTGGCCTTCAGCGACAGGGAGACGCGCTCGCGCTCCATGTCGACGTCGAGCACCTCGACGGTCACCTCGTCACCGACGGTGACGACCTCGCTCGGGTGGTCGATGTGCTTCCAGGACAGCTCCGAGACGTGCACCAGGCCGTCGACGCCGCCGAGGTCCACGAACGCACCGAAGTTGACGATCGAGGACACGACGCCCTTGCGGATCTGGCCCTTCTGCAGCTGGGTGAGGAACCCGTGGCGGACCTCGGACTGGGTCTGCTCGAGCCACGCACGGCGGGAGAGCACGACGTTGTTGCGGTTCTTGTCCAGCTCGATGATCTTCGCCTCGAGCGTCTGGCCGACGTACGGCTGCAGGTCGCGCACGCGGCGCATCTCCACCAGCGACGCGGGCAGGAAGCCACGCAGGCCGATGTCGAGGATCAGGCCGCCCTTGACGACCTCGATGACGGTGCCCTCGACGACGCCGTCCTCCTCCTTGACCTGCTCGATGGTGCCCCAGGCGCGCTCGTACTGCGCACGCTTCTTGGACAGGATCAGCCGGCCTTCCTTGTCCTCCTTCTGGAGAACCAGGGCCTCGACCTTGTCGCCGACCTCGACGACCTCGTTGGGGTCGACGTCGTGCTTGATGGAGAGCTCGCGCGAGGGGATGACGCCCTCGGTCTTGTAGCCGATGTCCAGGAGGACCTCGTCGCGGTCGACCTTGACGATGGTGCCTTCGACGATGTCGCCGTCGTTGAAGTACTTGATCGTCTCGTCGATGGCGGCGAGGAAGTCAGCCTCGGAACCGATGTCGTTGACCGCTACCTGCGGCGCATCGGAAAGAGTGGGGGTGATCGTCATGTGGAAGGAGATTCCTTGGATGGATGGGTGTCGTGCGGGCACGCGCAGAAACCCTTTTCACCATCACGATGTGTTTCGCTGCCCAGCACGGTTTCCCACGTTGGGCCGACAGCGAGCGAGAGGCTGCTCCGTCTGAGACTCAGGCAGACTTCTGGCGCACCGCCCAGTCTATCGGCCTGCAGGCGCGAGCGTCCAACCGAGCGCCCGCGCGGGCACGGGTGAGGGCTGGGGCTAGCCTGCCAGCGTGTCAGGTGTACGCCCCGAGCGGCGCGAGGTCGACGAGGCGGAGTCCCTGCGGGCCAACCGTGCCGATTGGGACGCCTACGCCGACGAGTACCAGTCCACCCACGGGGAGTTCCTCGGGGACCACGGCTTCCTGTGGGGTCCGGAGGGGGTCCGCGAGGACGACCTGCACGCCCTCGGTGACGTCGAGGGCAAGGACGTGCTGGAGATCGGCAGCGGCGCCGGGCAGTGCTCGCGCTGGGTCCTGGTCCACGGCGGTCGGCCGGTCGGCATCGACGTCTCCATGAGGCAGCTCCAGCACAGCCGGCGCATCGACGAGGAGCACCGGGTCGTCGTACCCACCCTGTGTGCGTCGGCGGCCGGGATGCCGTTCGGAGACGCGACCTTCGATGTCGTCTTCTCGGCCTTCGGCGCCCTTCAGTTCGTCGCCGACGCCGAGGCCCTGGTCGCCGACGTCGCGCGGGTGCTGCGGCCCGGAGGCGTCTTCGCGTTCTCGATCACCCACCCGACCCGCTGGATGTTCCCCGACGATCCCGGCGAGGAGGGACTGGTCGCGTCGCAGTCCTACTGGGACCGGACGCCGTACGTCGAGGTCGACGACGTGACCGGCGAGACCAGGTATGTCGAGCACCATCGCACCCTCGGCGACTGGGTGGGCGCGCTGGCCCACTGCGGCTTCCGGATCACCGACCTGCACGAGCCGGAGTGGCCGGCCGAGCACGACCGGACCTGGGGCGGCTGGAGCCGGGTCCGGGGCATGCTGACGCCAGGTTCGGCGGTCTTCGTGGCCCGGCTCGACGGACCCCGCCCCGGCCGGGCGACCTAGCCGACCCGGTCCGGCAGGTGGTCGTGGGCCCAGAGCGCGGCGCTGGTGCGGTCGGCGACACCGAGCTGGCGGAACACCCGGCCGAGGTGGGCCTTGACCGTGCGCTCGCTGATCCCGAGGCGGCGCCCGATCTGCTTGTTGGCCAGGCCCTGCGCCACCAGCCGCAGGACCTCGAGCTCGCGGGGGCTCATCGCATCCTCGGGACGACCACCCGAGTCGGGGAGCAGCACGCCGGCCACACGCGGGTCGAGCGGGACGTGGCCCGCAGCGGCGGAACGAACCGCCGCGAGGAGGTCACCCGGCTCGCAGTCCTTGAGGAGATAGCCGACCGCGCCGGCGCCGAGTGCGTCGCTGACCCGGCCCCGGTCGGAGAAGCTGGTGAGCACGACGATCTTCACCTCGGGCTGTTCGGCGAGGATCCGGCGGGTGGCCTCGACCCCGTCGACGCCGGGCATCGACAGGTCCATCAGGACGACGTCGGGGTAGGTGCGCGCGGCCTCGGTGACCGCCTGGTCCCCGCCGCCGGCCTGGGCGACCACCCTGATGTCCTCGGTGGCGCCGAGCAGGGCGTCCAGTCCGGCGCGGACCATCTGGTGGTCGTCGACCAGGAGCACGGTGATCAGCGACGGGTTCGGTTCAGTCATCGGGGGTGTCCTCCGGCTCGGGGGGGGTCGGGTTCGGGTGGGTCGCCGCGGCCTGCGGCACCCGCAGTCGCCAGTGCGTGCCGCGGCGCGGAACCGAGGCGACCTGCAGCAGGGCTCCCCCGGTGGCCGCAGCGTTGGCGAGCAGCTGCAGGCCGAAGTGGCCGGGCTCCGGGTCGGCGAGCTGGGCGTCGACGTCGAAGCCGTTGCCGTCGTCGAGCACGTCGAGGACCACCTCGTCGCCGACCCGGTAGAGCGTCACGCTCGCGGTGCACGGCACCGCGTGCTTGGCCGCGTTGCGCAGCGTCTCCTGCGCGACCCGGTAGACGAGCCGCTCCTGCTCCGGAGTGAGTCCGAGCTCGGCCTCGTCGTCGTGGTGCAGCCGGACCTCGAGCCCCGGAGCACGCACGGACTGCACGAGATCGCCGAGGGCGGCCCCGAGACCGGCCTGCGCGAGGCTGGCCGGGTAGATGTCGACCAGCAGCGAACGCAGGGCCCGGATGCTCGCACGCACCGAGCCGGCGACGGTCTGGAGCTCGTCGACCAGCCAGTGCTGGCCGGCCGCCTTGGCTCGCGCCGTCGCGCCCGCGACCACGAACGAGGTCGCGGCGAGGTCCTGGACAGGGCCGTCGTGCAGCGAGGCGGCGATCAGGCGACGCTCGTTGCTGGAGGCGTCCACCGACCGTTGCAGCAGGAGCTCGCGTTGGCGCTGGTTGCGGCGTACCCGCGACATCAGGTGCCAGAACAGCGGCGTGATCAGCAGCAGGAAGAGGAGCAGGCTGCTCAGGGTGACGCCGGCGAAGCCGCGCCAGAGCTGGCTGGTGCGCTGGCCGACCTGCTCGTACGGCGCGTAGATCTCGAAGAGCAGCTTCTTGCCCGAGTCGGTGTAGACGGGTCGGTAGACCTCCACCAGCTTGTCGCCGGCCTTGCCGTCGAGGGTGTTCTCGTCCCGGTCGAGGTGGGAGATGTCAGCCCGGGTCTCGGACTTCTCGAGCGCATCGGTCTGGTCCTCGTCGAGGTGGAAGGTCCGCCCGACCAGGCCGGACTCGTCTGCGTAGACGACCTTGCCGCCAGGGGTCCAGAGCTTGACGTGCGTGACGGACGGCCCAAGGACGTGGGCGTGCACCAGGTTGTCGAACGTCTTCCGGGCGGCCGGCTGTCCAGCGGCCAGCTGGTCGGTGAGCGCCGGGCGGATGACCGTCTCGGCGAAGACGTCGGTCAGGTTGACGGCGTCGTTGACCGCCTCGCGCTCGGCCAGCTTGCGGGCGGCCAGGGATCCGCCGACCGTGACCGCCACGAGCACCAGCACGATGCCGAGCACGAGCTGGGCGACCACGCGACGCACCTGCATCGGCTCCTCGCCCATGACCTCGCGCTCGGGCGTCGCGATCGTGCGCCAGCTGACGTCTGACGGCCCGTTCTCCGCGCTGTCGTCGGCACCCTGGTCCGGCGTGGCCGACGCAACGGAGGACTGGAGGTCAGTCGTCGGATCCGTGGCCACCGGACCCACCGTCGTCCGAGCCACCGCCGTGGCGTCCGTCGTCACCGCCCGAGTGGTGCCCGCTGTCGTTGCTGCCGTCGCCGCCACCCGAGTGGGAGCCGCGGTCGTCGCCGGCATCGTGGTTCGCACCGTCGTCCGCGCCACCGCCACCATTGCCGCTGGTCGACCCGGGACCCTGGTTGTCACCCGACCCGTCGTGGCCTCCGCCGCTGCCCGACGAGCCACGCCCCGAGCTGTCGCCGGAGCCGTCGTCGCCGCCCCGGTTGCGGTCATCGCCCCGGTCGTCGTTGGCGTCGTGGTTCGGACCGTCGTCCGCGCCTCCCCGCCCACGGTCGTCGGCGGCGTCGTGAGTGGGGGCGGTGCTCGGCTGCGGCGTCGGGGTGCTGCTCGCGTCGTCGCGCGACACCTGGTCAGGGACGCGCACGGGGACCGACTGGGAGAACGAGGCGTTGCCCGTGAGTCCCAGCACGGCCGGGACCAGTGCGACGACGATGCCGGCGACGTAGAGGTAGATGCGGTTCATCGGGACTCCAGGTGATAGCCGGGGCGCGGTGCTCCCTCAGCCACAACCATGGATCCTAGACAGGACAGCCCGCTATCGCGCGATGGTCGTAGTACCTCCGCCGTCGGGAGCCCCTGGCGTCAGACGTGGGCAGGCTCGCGGTGTTCCGCAGTCGGTGTGTCGCGGCGGCGGCCGGCGATCAGCAGGAACGCGGCGATGCCGAGGCAGATCACGCCACCGACGATGCCCACGACCGGGACGATCCACTCGACCAGGCTGAGCAGGCGCAGGTTGCTGTCGGAGTCGTCGACGCTCTGCTGCTGCTGGGCGCTGGTGAAGGCCAGCTGCAGGTCGAGGACCTTCTCGCCGCTGTCCAGGAAGCGCTGCTGGTCATCGGTCTGGTTGAGGATCGCACCGGTGCGCGGCTCGACGTAGATCGTGGTCTCGTCGGTGTAGGTGCCCTTGACGCCCTCGGCGATGTCGATCGGTGCGTCCTTGGTGACGACCTTGAAGACGTAGGTCTCGGCGCCCTTCACCTTGGCCGTGCCGGAGTACTTCGCGTCGACGGCCTTGCCGAGCGTGCCTTCCCAGTAGGGGTAGGTCTTTTTCTCGGTGTCGAAGGGGAACTTGTTCACCAGTCCGTGGTGCTCGACGGCGTCGGAGGGGAGGTACTTGCTGTCGTTGACCGCCAGCGCCGACACGCGGTCGGTGGCGAACACGTCGGTGCTGGCCGATATGAGGCGCGGGTCCTGGCCGTCAACGCAGTCCGGAGGGTTGTCCGTGTCGATGACCAGGCAGCTGCTGTTGGTCCAGACGACGACGTTGTCGCTGGAGGCCTTCGAGTCCGTCTTGGTCACGCTGGTCGCGTTCACGGGGTTGGACTCGAGCTCCCCGGTCGCGGTGTTGAGCTTCTGGGCCTGGCCGCTGAGGTGAGTCGTGGTGCTCACGTCGAGCGGGGTCTTCTTCACCACTCCCGGTGCCCAGAGCCAGCAGACGAGGCCTGCTACGAGAAGAAATCCACCGAGTCCGAACAGCACCGGAATGATCTTGCGCATGTAGTCCCTCCCAGAACTCGTCGGCGTAAGGTAGCGCACTCCGTGCCGGGGGCGCATCAGGCGCCCCGATATGTGCCGGACACCCTCCCGAAACAAGGACGTAGGATTCGGGCGCCCAGCATGATGGCCTCCACGCGATGCCACGCCGTGCGTGCCACGCGTCGCAGCCGAAGGAGGACGGGGTGCTCGCAGTGACCACCCCGTTGCGTGCGCTCGCGGCCGTCTGGACCTCCCGGGACCGTGCCCAACGAGTCTCCGCCGTCGCCGCCGTCATGGTGGTCGCGCAGGTCGCCTTCCGGGCGTGGGTGCTGCTCCCGTCGTGGTTCCTGTACGACGACTACAGCTTCCTGTACGACGCCCGCAGGTCTGCCCTGAGCGTCCATTTCCTGATGCGCCCCTACGAGGGTCACCTGATGCCCGGTGGGCGCCTGGTCACCTGGATCGTGGCCCACTCCGGCGAGCTCAACTGGACCCTGGCCGCCTCGTTCACCCTGGTGCTCCAGGCCGCCGCCAGCCTCGCGGCCTGGTGGATGCTGCGCACCCTTTTCGGCACCCGACCGGCCATCCTGGTGCCGTTGGCGATCTACCTGACCAGCGCCCTGACCCTCCCGGGTTTCACCTGGTGGATCGCGTCCCTCACCTCGCTGCCCGCCCAGGTCTCCTTCTTCGTCGCCGTCGGGGCGTGGGTGGTCCACCTGCGCACCAGGCGCTGGCTGCCCCTGGCGGGGACCGTTGTCGCCGTGGCCGTGAGCCTCGCCTTCGACGTGAAGGCCGTGCTGGTGCTGCCCGTGCTGGCCTACCTCGCCGTGGCCTACTTCTCCTCCGGCTCGCTGCTGCGTCGGCTCTGGCACGTGCTCTGGTCCTACCGCTACAGCTGGTTGCTGCTGATCCTCCTGGGCGCGGCCTACAGCGGCTACTACCTGCTCGAGGTCCCGCAGATCACCAAGGACGCACCCACGACGTCGCTGGGCGAGCTGGTCTCGCTGCTCTTCGGTCGAGCCCTGGTGCCCGGAATCCTCGGAGGACCGTGGCAGTGGCGCGACCCGAGCCCGCCGACGGCGTTCAGTGACACCCCGGACCTCCTGGTGAGTGCCTCGTGGGCCCTGGCCGCGCTGGTCATCGTCTACCTCGCCCTGCGCCGGACCCGGACGCTGCGTGCCTGGGTCCTGCTCGGCCTCTACCTCGTGATCGTCGCCGGGCTGCTGGCCAGCGCCAGGTCCGACTACGGTCAGGTCGCCGGGCGCGACTACCGCTTCCTCACCGGAACGGCGTGCGTGGCGGTGCTCTGCATCGCACTCGCCTCGATCGAGCTGAAGGGTGCGGTCGAGAGCAGCGAACCGCGCGAACAGCCGTTGGTGCTGGCCCTCCCGCGGTGGTGGCCGGTGTTCCTCGTCTCGCTGGTCAGTGTCTCGGGGATCGCCAACTCGGTGGCGTACGGCCACATCTGGCACACCGGGAACGCCAGCAACGCCTACGTGCACAACCTGCGCAACGACCTTCGGCACGCCGGCCGAGCGGACCTCGTCTCGACCAGCCCGCCCGAGTCCGTGCTGACGCGACTCCTCTACCCGCGCAACACCACCGAGCTGCTGGCGCGGCTCGTCTCCGAGCACGTGACCTTCCCGTCAGTGAGCCGGCGGCTGCTGGTCGTCGGGCCGAAGGGTGGGCTCCACCGGGCCGACATCAAGCTCGGCGTCGCGTCACGCGAGGGACCGTCGGAGGGCTGCGGCTGGCACGTGACCTCGGCGGGGCTCGACATCCCGCTCGAGGGCCGGGCCTTCGAGTCGACCTGGTGGCTACGGGTCGGCTACCTGGCCAGCGACCCGTCCGAGCTGACCATCACCACCGGCGACGACGAGCGTCGAGTCCAGGTTCCCGGTGGTCTGGGTAATCTCTTCCTGCGGGTGACCGGGACGTTCGACTCGGTCCGCATCGACGGGCTGGAGCCCGGCCAGACCATGTGCGTCGACCGCATCGAGGTCGGACAACCGGTGGCAGGGGGAAGTCTGTGACGCACGAGGACACGATCTCCTCCCCCGTCCTGACCCCCGAGCAGGGTCCGGTCTTCCCTGCTCTCGACGCCTTGCGCGCGGTCGGTGCCTTGGCAGTGTTCACCACGCACGCGGCGTACTGGGCCGGCGCCTACATCGGGCACGGCGTGTGGGGCTCGGTGCTGGCGCGCCTCGACGTGGGAGTGGCGATCTTCTTCGTCCTGTCCGGTTTCCTGCTGGCGCGGCCCTACCTGGCCCGTGCCCTGGACCGCCGTCCAGCACCCGCGCTGGGGCACTACTACTGGAAGCGGGCCCTGCGGATCCTGCCGTTGTACGTCGTGACGGCACTGCTGGCGCTGGGGCTGATCACCAAGAACAACGACCTCGGGCCACGCGACTGGGCCGTCACCCTGGGACTGGGCAACACCTTCGTCGACCGCCAGCTGCCGGACGGGCTGACCCACATGTGGAGCCTCGCGGTCGAGGTCTCCTTCTACGTGCTGCTCCCGCTGTTGATGCTGATCGCCGTCGGCCGGTCGGGCCGGCTCCACCCGCGCCGGGTGCTGGCGCTCGTGCTGGTCCTGGTGGCGGTGACGGTCGGCTGGGAGCTGTGGGGTTCGCCGTGGGCGAGCGGGTGGACGTCGGGGCAGCCCAACGAGTGGCTGCCGGCGTACCTCTGCTGGTTCGGGGTCGGCATCCTGCTTGCCCTGGTCGAACTGCTCCACCGGCGCGGCAGCACGTCACGCTGGATCTCGCGGGTCGTGTCCCTGGCCGGGCAACCCGGCAGCTGCTGGGCGATGGCCGCCGGGCTGATGCTGGTCGCCGCCACTCCCCTGGCCGGCCCGTCGATGCTGGTCGCACCGACGCCCGGGCAGCTGCTGGCCAAGAACCTCGTGTACGCCGCGATCGGCGGCCTTGTGGTCATGACCGGGATCTTCCCGGCACCGGACAGCGCGTATGCGCGGGTGCTGAGCCAGCGCTGGGCACGCCACCTCGGGTTCATCTCCTACGGCTTCTTCTGCCTGCACCTGCCGGTGCTGCACTTCGTCATGTGGGTGACCGGGTGGCCGCTGTTCGAGGGCCGGTTCGTGGCCATCTGGGCGATCTCGCTGGCGCTCAGCCTGGCGGCGGCCGAGGTGGCCTACCGGCTGATCGAGGTGCCCGCGTCGCGCCTGCGTCCGCTGGGCCGGGGCGAGAGCCCGATGAGCGCGGCCACCACCGGGGCCAGCACGAGGTAGTGCGGCCAGGACTCCTGGCCGGCCCAACCCGCGACGTCGGCCCAGGGGTGGAAGAAGTAGCCCACCGAGGCCAGCAGGCACAGGCCACCGAAGATCCATGGACCCGCCTGTGCCAGCTCCCCGCGCAGGGCCGCTGAGCCGACGGCCACGATGACAGCGACGAGCAGGCCCGCCCAGCCGGCCACCAGCAGCGCACCACCGCCGGCCAGGCCGTAGGCCAGCAACCAGGGCACCCTCGCCTCTCCGAGTGGAGGCGGCTCGGGGCCGCGGCGTCGACGCAGCCCCAGGAGGACGGTGGCGCCGATGAGCACGGCGAGGCACAGCAGGCCGACCCCGAGCCCGATGCGGTAGAGGGCGTCAGGTCGGAACGTCGCCACCACCGGCCTCGAGTCGCGCAGCTGCCACCCCTGCTGCCATCCGTTGAGCACGACCGGCGCGAGCGTGTGCCCGTCCTGGCCGGCCCGCCAGCCCGGGTTCGCGTTCTGGCCGAGGTTGACCACGTCGTGCGAGCCACCGACGGTCGGCTGGATCACGGTCCGGACGGCGCCGTGCCGGGTCGAGGGGGCGGCGTACGACGCACCGCCGGCGCTCGCCGCGGCGGTGTTGCGCAGGACGAGCGACTGGAACTGGAAGGCATCGGATCCCCGCACGGTGACCTCGTTGGTGCCGCCACGAAGATCGACCGGGCTCGTCGGAGTCGCCGTCTGACCCGCCGTACAGATCCTGGCCGGCACCGGCCGCCCTGAGAACAGCCGCGCTGCGGTGGCGACGACCCGGGTCGGGTAGGACGTGCCGTTGACGCTCACCTGCGGGCCGGTGCCGCAGCTGGTGCGGGTGACGCGGGTCGAGAGCACGGTCGGCACGTAGGGCAGCCCGCGCAGGCGGAGCTCCCCGATGCCGACGCCGATCTGGCTCGAGCGCCCGTCGAAGCCCACGTCGGTGGCGAACGCAGCCTCCCGCACCAGGATCCGCAGCCGCGCGGTGCGGATGGCCGGGAACCGCGCCTGGCCGTCGGCGTCGAGCGTCACGTCGCGGTGGCCTCGCGGCCAGATGAGGGTGATCTCCCGGGGTTGGCGGGCGGCGACGTCGTCGGAGGTGCTCATGCTCACGCCGCTGATGGCGCGGCGGCCGATCCAGCTCAGGTCGAGGGTTGGCTTGAAGTCGGCCACGTTCGCGATCCAGGTGGTGCCGGGGTCCCCGTCGATGGCGGCGATCGGCGAGGCTCGCGGGTCGGGGACTGCCGTCGAGGACGCCGTGATGTTGATCGGCTGGCCACGCAGGATGAGCGCGTCGAGGGCCTCCCCCGCGAGCGGTCGCACCCGCATCCGGGGCGCGAACCGGCCCACCTCCGGCAGGGTGAAGGCCCGGCCGACGCCGGTGGCCTCCTCGCTCGGCCGGTCCTTGTCCTGGGCACAGCGCACGCTGCCGTCGACCTGGGTGCAACCTCGTCGGGCATCGAGGTCGGCGCGCAGCACCACGGCGCTCGGATCGCCCCAGGAGTCGGGGACACGGGGCAGCACCAGCTCGCGGTGCACGTCGAGACCGTCGAAGGACACGTCGGCCAGGGCCATCAGCCGGTTGTTGGTCCCGGGCGCCTCGACCTGCACCCAGCGGGTCCGTCCGGGCGGTGGCGTGAGGTCGACCTTCTCCCGAGGGCCGGTGGCCTGGGCCGCGCTCACGCCGTTCTCGGTGCGGACGCGGACCACGCCGTTGTCGACCGCGCGCGAGCCCAGGTTCACCGTCACCGTCCCGACGTCCCGGGCTTCGGGCAGCGTGACGCGCCACCAGATGTGACCCGACCGCGAGGGGTTCGAGACCCACTCGGTGGCGGTCGACCCGTCGACGGCGGCGTACGGCAGCTCGCCGCGGCGGGAGCCGCCGGGTGCGTCGGAGTCCGACTCCGAGGAGGAGGCGGTCACGGAGCGCGCCCCGACGTAGCGGGCGACGGTCTGCCAGCGACGTTGGTGGGCCGTCAGGTAGTCCAGGTGCGGGTTGAGCGCTCGCGCCCGGTCGCGTTCGGCCTGGGTCGCGGAGTAGCCGTCGTGGATGCGGGCGTAGGAGCGCTCACGTCGGCGCAGCCCGTCGGTGAGCACGTACGGCGCCGCGCCCGGTCCCACCTCGACGTGCGAGTCGACGTCGGAGCCGAGCACCGTCGGTTCGGTCCCGATCACGTGGAAGTCCTGGAGGTCGAGGAGGTCCTCTGGCCCCCCGACCACGACGGTCGGACTGGTCCCCGAGGTGGTCGAGGAGACGCCCGGCACCCGGTAGATCTCGACCGCGGGGTACTCCGCCTGCCACCCGCCGTTGACCACGGTCCGGATCTTCCCGGTGGTGAGGTGTGCGCCTCCGCCGACGTCCGGCCCGAAGTGGGCGACCCTGGTCAGTCCGGGCGACTGGGCGATGGCCTGGTGCACCACCACCGGATCCGGCACGTCACTGCTCGGATGGAGGTCGTTGCGTACGACGAGGAACCCGATGCCGTTGCGCTGGAGGTACCTCGTGAACCCGATGGACCCGTGGCCCTGGGCGAAGCGGTCCTCGACGGTGTCGAGCATCCGGATGTTGTTCACCGGTGCGAGCGGGATGGCGTTGCGCACGGCCCACGGCGAGTGGGCCAGGAACTGGAGCGGCTCGTCCTTGGGTGACCCCCACAGATAGGTCCCGAAGGCCGAACCTGGCGCGAGCAGGGCGGTGCCGTCGCCGGGGTGGGCCGCGAGATAGGTGGCCGTCTGCTTCCAGTACGTCGGCACCTCGGCCACCGGGTTGGCCGGTTCGAGCCGACCGACCAGGATCGGCGAGAAGGACCCGATGAGCCCCACCATCACCAGGCCCAGCACCGCGGTCTGGTTGACGCGTTCGAGCATGGGACCGACGTCGTCCGTCGTCCGTGGGGTGGCGCGCCGCGCCGCGAGCAGTCGCTCGACGACCAAGGCCAGGCCGATCACGAGCGGCAGCCTGATGATCGGGTCGAACTTGTGCACGTTGCGCAGCGGTGCCAAGGCACCGTCGAGCAAGGTGCGGATGTCCCCGGCGAAGAGACCGTGGACGGTGCCGGTGTGACCAGCCGTCACCATCAACAGGCCGGTGAGCACCGAGATGGCGAGGAACGGTCGGTGCGGGTTGCGGCGGTCGATCAGCCCGGCGAACCCGGTTAGCAGCAGGACGCCACTGTTCACGGCGAGAAAGCCCGCGGTGACGAGGTCGTTGCCGGCTCGGGAGTCGGGGCTGACGTAGGGGATCCAGTTCGACGTACCCCTCAGTGCGTCGAAGACCGTGGTCGGGAACGTCGTGACCGACGTCGTCTCGATGAAGTCGAGGAAGGGCGGGCTGTAGGAACCCATCACGAACAGCGGCACCAGCCACCACAGCGTCCCGACCAGCGTGAAGGTCGGCCACCAGATCATCAGGCTGCGACGTCGCGGGCCGCCAGTCCGGGTGAGGATCCAGATGACGCCGAGCGGCAGCACTGCGAACGTGGCCGAGGCGTTCACCCCGCCGACCAGGGCGACCGCGACGGCCGACAGCGCGGCTGCGCGTCGGGGTGATCCCGAGTTCGAGCCCAGGATCAGCGGCAGCAGGACCCACGGCGCCAGTGCGCTCGGCCAGGCCTCGATGGAGATCGGTCCGAGCACGGTGAGCATGCGCGGGGAGAGTGCGAAGGCGAGCCCGGCCGAGATGCTCGCCAGGTCCGAGCGGACGCCCAGCGCCCGCACCACGCGGACGGTGCCCAGGAACGCCACGATCATGATGAGCGCCTGCCACAGCCGCTGGACGATCCAGCCGGGAACGGCGGCGGCGTGCAGGAGCGCGAAGAACGGCCCCATCGGCCACAGGTAGCCGTAGGCCTGGTTCTGCAGCTGGCCGAAGGCGCCACCGTCGTCCCACAGGTGCAGGGCGCGCTCCAGGAACTGCTGCGGCGACACCGCCAGGTCGAACTTCGTGTCCGAGACCAGGAAGCCGGAGTTCTGGATGAACGCCAACCCGACCAGGAGCAGACAGACGGCGAGCAGGCGGACGGCGGTGCGGAACCTCACCTCTTGCGCAAGACGATCACGAGGTTCCACGTCACCACCTCTCGTACCAGCGGCACCCGCAGCAGCCATCGCGACCACCAGGGGTTGTACCGCGGGGTCAGGGCGATCACGTCGGCGGCGGTCTGCTTCCTGGCCCAGCGCAGCCCGGCGCTGACCGTGACCGGGAAGAGTGACTCGCCGTACTGGTTCTTGGGCTCGTGGCCGTGGGTGCGCCGGTAGCGCCGTCGCGCGTAGCGCCCGCCGAGGTAGTGCCAGGGCCCGGTCTCGTGCCCGCCGTGGGGGCCCCACCAGACGGTGTAGCTGATGAACACGGTCCCGCCACTTCGCGTGACACGCACCATCTCCTCGGCCATCAGCCACGGATCCGGCACGTGCTCGAGCACGTTGCTCGAGTAGCAGAGGTCGAGCGAGCCGTCCCGGAACGGCAGCCGCATGCCACTGCCGATCACCGTCCGGTGGGAGATCTCACCCAGGCCGGCGAGCTCGCCGACGTCCGCATCGAGGGCGAGGTACGTCGCGCCCGCGGCCTCGAACGCGTCGCGGAAGTAGCCCGGTCCACCGCCGACATCGAGCATCACCGCACCGGTCAGATCGGTGTAGCTGCTCAGCTGGGCCGCCGAGTCCGCGGCCAGCGCGGTGTAGAAACATCCCGGGTCGGGCTGCTCGTAGCGGAACTCGCGCAGCAGCCTCACCGAGCGGCTCCACGACGCCCGCCACGACGACGCAGACGTGGCGGGCGGGCTGGACACGCGGTGACCCTACCGGCGCATTCCACAGAACGAGACGCGGGCTAGCCTGTCCGCCATGACCGAGCTGGAGCAGCTGGCCGGGAAGCGCGTGGTCTTCCTGAGCTGGCGCGACACCCACAACCCCGAAGGGGGCGGGGCCGAGCTCTACCTCGAGAAGGTGGCAGCGGGACTGGTCGACCGCGGGTGCGAGGTCACCATCTTCTGCGCGGCCCACGCGGCCGCGCCGCCCGACGAGACCGTCGACGGCATCCGGTTCGTGCGACGCGGTTCCAAGCTCTCGGTCTACCCCGTGGGCATGGCGTCCCTGCGACGCGGCGATCTCGGCGACCCCGACGTGGTCGTGGACGTCCAGAACGGACTCCCCTTCTTCTCCCGCTTGGTCACCCGAAAGCCGGTCGTCGTGCTCGTCCACCACGTGCACCGCGAGCAGTGGCCGGTCGTCTATCCCGGGCTGACCGGGCGGGTCGGCTGGTGGATCGAGCGCCGTCTGGCGCCGTGGCTCTACCGGCGAGAGCAGTACGTCGCCGTGTCCCGGGCGACCCGGGGTGAGCTCCGACAGCTCGGCGTCACCGGTCCTCGCGTCGCCGTGGTCCACAACGGCACCGATCCTGCCCTGGCGGTGGACGTCACGAAGTCACCGACCCCGATGATCGCCGTGGTCGGACGCCTGGTCCCCCACAAGCAGGTGGAGCACGCCATCGACGCGGCCATCTCCCTGCGCGCCGAGTTCCCCGACCTCAGGCTGCACGTCGTCGGTGGCGGCTGGTGGGAGGGCAACCTGCACGAGTACGCCGAGCAGCAGGGAGCAGGGGACACCGTCGTCTTCGAGGGCCACGTCGAGGAGCAGCGCAAGCACGAGGTCTACGAGCAGGCCTGGGTGCTGGCCCTGCCCTCCCTGAAGGAGGGCTGGGGTCTCGTGGTCGGCGAGGCGGGCATGCACGAGACACCCGCGGTCGCCTACCGGAGCGCCGGTGGGACGCGGGAGTCGATCGAGGACGGCGTGTCCGGAATCCTGGTCGACAGCCAGGCCGACCTGACCGACGCGCTGCGCGAGGTGCTACGCGACCGGGCGCTGCGAGCGCAGCTGTCGAAGGGGGCGCGCGAGGTGAGCGACACCTTCACCTGGGGGCACGCCCAGGAGTCGTTCGCCGTCGTGCTCCGGGAGGTGCTCGACGACCGCCGGGTGGACAGCCAGGACCCGGAAGAGCCCGAGCTCTAGGCGAAGGGGACGACGCTCCGAGGCGTCAGCCGTTGCTGCCGTAGTCGATCGTGACCGGCTTGGTCGCGTCCGTGGGGTTGGCCCCCGGTGACGTCTGCTGGTTGACCAGACCGACGACGGTGACCGTCGCGATCACCGCACCTGCAAGCACGCTGCCCACGGTCGCCAACAAGGCTGAAATACCCAATTTATTTTGTCCTCCCTCAAACCCGCGGGTAACTGTAACAGCGGGTCAGCGGTTTGGTGCTCTTCTCCGGACGCGGCGTCGGAGGGCCACCACGACGGCCGCCAGGGGCGCCGCCACGAAGACCGTCCAGGCGCCTGCCATGGCCACGATCCAGGGCGTCGGCGTCGTCTGCTCGTGCACGTCCCGCAGCTGCTGCACGAGCACCCCGGGCCGGTCGAGCAGCGCGTGTCCGGCCACCAGCGGCGACCGTCCGGCGTCCCGCTCGGTGACGACGAAGCCGACCCCCAGCCCACTGAGCCCACTGGCTCGTTGCCCCGGGGTGGGCGCTCGCAGGACTGCGGCAGCGGCCCGCGCCCGCTTGTCCTCGCCGGCGATGCGCACCCCGTCGACGAAGAGGTCGTCGCTGGCCACGTAGTCGAGGGGCAGCAACCGGCCCACCGGGTCGAGCACCTTGTTCCCGTGGTTCCAGGACGGCTGCCGATAGCTGCTCATCGGCAGCAGCAGCACGTCGCCCGGCGCTCCCCGGTCGTGTGCACTCGCCACCACGCCCCGAGCCGCGAGCAGGTCATCGGGGTAGGCGACCGGCTGGAGCCGACCGGCGATGCCGAGGGCCGCGTCGGGCAGCAGGGCCAACGGCACCAGCACGAGGGCGAGCAGGGTCCCGGGGCGCGCGGCGACCGGCAGCCGGCGTACGAGCGTCGAGGCGCCGTACCCCGCCACGACCGCCAGCCCGACTGCGCTGAGGGACAACAGCCGCGAGCCGTCGCGGAGCAGGCCGAAGCCCGGGACGTGTGCGACCAGCCAGCCCAGGGGCGTCGGGGCCAGCCAGGTGAGTACGGCGAAGCCCCAGCCGACGGCCCAGCACCACACGAAGCCCGACACGTCACGAGCTCCGACGTCACGTCGCCAGCGGCGCCAACCGACCGCGACGATCCCGACCACGAACAGCAGCGAGACCCAACCGAGGACGCCGGTGCGCGACGCAGGGACCACCTCGCTGTTCCAGATGCCGCCGAGGGACAAGGCGGCGAGCGGCGCCGGCACGGACCCCTCGCCGTGCAGCGCGAAGGTGCCGGCCCCGACTGCGCTGGTCACCGTGTCCCCGGCGTGCAGCAGGCCGGACACGATCCACGGGGCGTTGCCCGCCAGCACCAGCGCCACGAGCATGCGCGCGCGTCCGGCACCACGGACCAGCGCGAACGCCAGGAGCGCGACGGCCGTGGCCAGTCCGGCACTGGCGCTCAGGCTGCCCACCGGCACCAGCCACCACAGCCGGAGCGGCAGCTGCCCGCTGGTGCGCCACGTCTGCGCGGCGTCGATGACCCAGGGCAGCACGGCGTACCCCACCAGCACCGGCCAGTGCCCGATGACCAGCCGCTCCGCGACGAACGGGTTCCAGACGTAGGCCGTGACAGCGACCAGCTGGGCGGCCAGGGATCTCTCGGTCAGCCGCACCACCCCGGCGCCGGCGACCACCAGCACCCCCAGCAGCACGATCTTCTGGAGCAACATGCCGGGGACGATCTCGTCCAGCACGGCCACGACCGCGTCCGACGGGACGGCCCGGGGCAGTCCGCTGCCGAGGCCCAGGAACGACGACCGCAGGCTCAGGTCGGGCACCCAGACCATGTCGTAGCTGAGCACGTATCCCCGGCCGAGAGCCGGGCCGAGCATCAGTAGTGCCAGCGCCACCGACCAGACGTAGGGCACGTACCGGCGCCAGCTCGCCACTCGTGCCTCCGTCCCACCGCCGAGCGTCGATGCCCGTACCTATCCCCGGTCGCGATCGTGTCGTCACCGATCCAACCATCCGCGCAACAGGCCCGTACCCTCACCGATGTGATGGCCGAGCGAAAGCAGCTGCGGGGTGGCACCACCCTCGCGGTGGCGATGGGCATCATGAACGTCACCACCTACCTGTACACGATCCTCGCCGCCCGGCTGCTCGGTCCGCGCGACTACGGCGCCTTCGCCGCGCTGATGGGTCTGCTGCTGGTCATCACGGTCGCCTCGCTCGCGCTCCAGGCGACGGCGGCTCGACGCATCGTGGCCACGCCCGGCCACGTGCACCAGATCGAGCAGCTCATCCTGCGCGTCGGGGTGCAGGCCTCGGTCGGCCTGGGCGTGCTGTGCCTGCTGCTCTCCCCCGTGATCAACCAGGTGGTGCGCCTCGACAGCCTCGGCACGGCGGCGCTCGTCGCCTTCGCGGCGGCGCCGCTGACCATGATGGGTGCGCAGGCCGGCATCCTCCAGGGCGAGCGCCGGTGGATCGCGCTCGCCATGATCTACGTCGGGGCGGGCGTGCCCCGACTGATCATCGGCACGGTGCTGATCGTGTGGTGGCCGAACGAGTTCGCCGCGCTCCTCGGCGTGGCCATCGCGGCGTACATCCCGGTGGCGGTGGGCTGGCTCGCCCTGCGACGTCCGCGCGACCCCGGCGAGCACTCCGAGGAGCACCGGGTCGGCGCCCTGTGGAGCGAGACCCTCCACAACTCCCACGCGCTGCTCGCGTTCTTCGCCCTCTCCAACGTCGACATCCTGGTGGCCCGCAACGTGCTCGACGAGCACCAGGCCGGCCTGTACGCCGGAGGCCTGATCCTGGTCAAGGCGGTGCTGTTCCTCCCCCAGTTCGTGGTGGTGCTCGCCTTCCCGTCCATGGGCGTGGCGGAGTCGCGCCTCCGCACGCTGCTGCAGAGCCTCGTGGCGACGGGGCTGATCGGCGCGATCGTGGCTCTCGGCGTCACCGTGCTCTCGGGGTGGGCGATCATCTTCGTCGGCGGCAAGCAGTACTCCGCGATCAGCGACTGGCTCTGGGCCTTCGCCCTGCTCGGAGGCGTGCTCTCGATGCTGCAGATCGTCGTCTACAGCGTGCTGGCCCGTCAGGCGCGCAAGTCGGTGTACCTGCTGTGGTTCGCCCTGGTCGCCGTCATCGGCCTCGGCTCGCTCGCCGACACCTTCGACGAGCTGTTGCGGAGCGTGCTGGGCGTCGACACGACCGTGCTCGTCATCCTGGTGGCGATCAGCCTCGTGAGGCTGCGCCACCCCACCGCCGCGGCCGGGCCCGGGTCAGTGGGCGGCGGCGTGCCAGCTGCTCCCGGTGCCCACGGAGACGTCGAGGGGGACGGTCAGCGACGCGGCTGAGGCCATCTGCTCGCGGACCAGCGCCTCGAGGGCGTCGTGCTCGCCGTCGGCGACCTCGAAGACGAGCTCGTCGTGGACCTGGAGGAGCATCCGGGACGCCAGCCCCTCGTCGCGGAGGGCGCGGTCGACGTTGAGCATGGCGACCTTGATGATGTCGGCCGCCGACCCCTGGATCGGGGCGTTCAGCGCCATCCGCTCGGCCATCTCGCGGCGCTGGCGGTTGTCGCTGGTCAGGTCGGGCAGGTAGCGGCGTCGACCCATGATCGTCTCGGTGAAGCCGCTGCGCCGGGCCTCGTCGACGATGCCGCCGAGGTAGTCGCGGACGCCGCCGAAGGTCTCGAAGTACTCGTCCATCAACCCCCGGGCCTCGCTGGTGTCGATGCGCAGCTGCTGGGAGAGGCCGAAGGCCGAGAGCCCGTAGGCCAGGCCGTAGTTCATCGCCTTGATCTTCGCGCGCATCTCGCCGGTGACCTCGGTCGGCTCGACCCCGAACACCCGGGCCGCGGTCACCGAGTGGAAGTCGTGGCCCGAACGGAAGGCGGCGATGATGCCGTCGTCCTCGGAGAGGTGCGCCATGATGCGCATCTCGATCTGGGAGTAGTCGGCGGTCATCAGCTCGGAGTAGCCGTTGCCCACCACGAAGCCCTCGCGGATGCGGCGGCCCGCCTCGGTGCGGACCGGGATGTTCTGCAGGTTGGGGTCGGTGCTGGAGAGCCGTCCGGTTGCTGCGATCAGCTGGTTGAAGGTGGTGTGGATGCGGCCGTCCTCGGCCACCGTCTTGAGCAGTCCTTCGACCGTCTGCCGGAGCCGGATCGCGTCGCGGTGCTCGAGCAGGTGCTCGAGGAACGGATGACCGGTCTTCTCGTAGAGGCCCTGGAGCGCGTCGGCGTCGGTGGTGTAGCCGGTCTTGGTGCGCTTGGTCTTCGGCATGCCGAGCTCTTCGAAGAGGATCACCTGGAGCTGCTTGGGCGAGCCGAGGTTGACCTCCTTGCCGACCACGCCGTAGGCCGCCTCGGCGGCGTCGCGCACCCGGGTCGCGAAACCCTCCTCGAGCTCGGTGAGCAGGTCGTGGTCGACCGCGATGCCGACCTGCTCCATGCGGGCGAGCACGTCGATGAGCGGGAGCTCCACGTCGGTCAGCAGGCCGGTGCCGCCGCGGTCGTCGAGCTCGTCGTCCAGCGCGGCCGCGAGGTCGAGGACGGCGCTGGCGTGCAGCATCGCCGTCTCGCTCGTGTCGTTCTCCAGCCCGTCGAGGCTGAGCTGTCCGTCGTCGGCCTCGCTCTGCTTCAGCTCGCGCTTGAGGTAGCGGACCGTCAGGTCGGCCAGGTCGTAGGAACGCTGGTCGGGGCGGGCGAGGTACGCCGAGAGCGCGGTGTCGCGACCGAGGCCCACCAACGGCCACCCCCGAGCCGCGAGGGCGAGCATCGGACCCTTGGCGTCGTGCAGCACCTTGGGCTGCTCGGGGTCACCGAACCAGGACACGATCGCCGCGTCGTCCTCGGGCGTGATGTCGGCCACCACGACGTGGGCGGCGGTGCCGTCGGCCGTCGCGAACGACAGTGTCTGCACGTCGCCCGTGCCGCCGCGCCAGGATCCCTCGGCGAAGACACCGACCCGGCGGCCGTCGCGGGCGTTGTCGGCCAGCCAGCCGCCGACCTCACCCGGCGCCAGTCGCGTCATGTCGAGCGCGAAGCCGGAGTCGTCGATGTCCTCCTCGGACTCCAGGGTCTCGAACAGCCGGTCGCGCAGCACCCGGAACTCCAGCCCGTCGAACAGCGTGTGCACCTCCTGGCGGTCCCACGGCTGCATCGCGAGGTCGGCGGGCCTCAGCGGCAGATCGAGGTCGAGGACCAGCGCGTTGAGCTGGCGGTTGCGGATCACGTCATCGAGGTGCTCGCGCAGGCTCTCCCCCGCCTTGCCCTTGATCTCCTCGGCCTGGTTGACCACGTTGGTGAGCCCGTCGTAGGTCAGGATCCACTTCGCCGCCGTCTTGGGGCCGACACCCGGCACTCCGGGCAGGTTGTCGGACGACTCACCCACCAGCGCTGCGAGCTCGGGATAGCGCTCCGGGGGCACGCCGTACTTCTCCTCCACCGCGGCCGGGGTCATCCGCTTCATCTCGGAGACGCCGCGCATGGGGTAGATGACGGTGGTGCGCTCGCCGACCAGCTGGAAGGAGTCGCGGTCGCCCGAGCAGATCAGCACCTCGAAGTCGTCCTCGAGCGCCTGCGTGGCGAGGGTGCCGATGATGTCGTCGGCCTCGAAGCCGTCCTTCTCCACGAACGGCACCCGCAGCGCGTTGAGCACCTCCTTGATCAGGGAGACCTGTCCCTGGAACTCGTCGGGCGACTTGGAGCGGTTGGCCTTGTAGTCGGAGTAGGCCTCGCTGCGGAAGGTCTGGCGCGAGACGTCGAAGGCGACCGCGAGGTGGGTTGGCTGCTCGTCGCGCAGGACGTTGATCAGCATCGCGGTGAAGCCGTAGACGGCGTTGGTGTGCTGGCCGGTCGTCGTGGAGAAGTTCTCTACCGGCAAGGCGAAGAACGCGCGGTAGGCCAGCGAATGACCGTCGAGGAGGAGGAGGCGCGGACGGTCGAGGGTGACATGGCTGGGGGCAGTGTCAGGCACGGATTCGACCCTAACGCCTGCCACCGTCAGGTTCCCCCGCGCATATGCTCCCTACGAGCAACCAGCCCGCCAGGCGTCCACAGGGAGGAAGGTACGACGGTGAGCGAACCGACCCCGCTCCGTCGAGCCGACCCGGGCGAGTCCCCTGACCCGGCGAGCTTCAGCTACTCGATCGTCATCCCGGTCTTCAACAGCGTCGGCGTCGTCGCCACCACCATCGACCGGGTGGTCGAGGTGTTCGAGAGCGCCGGTCTGCGCTACGAGATCGTGCTGGTCAACGACGGCAGCCGCGACGGCAGCTGGGACGTGATCGCCGAGCGCGCCCGCACGTCGCCACACGTCGTCGCGCTCAACCTGCTGCGCAACTACGGCCAGCACCACGCCAACCTGGCCGGGATGCGCGAGTCCACCGGCGACTACGTCATCACCATGGACGACGACCTCCAGAACCCGCCCGACCAGGCGCTCCTGCTGATCGAGAAGGCCATGCTCGGCCGCCACGACGTCGTGTTCGGCCGGTTCGCGCAGAAGCAGGCCGGCGGCTACCGGCGGCTGGGCAGCAGGCTGATCAGCCTGATCAACCGCCGCGTCTTCGGGCAGCCTCCCGGGCTCGCCGTCTCCAACTTCCGGATCCTGCGCCGCGACGTGGTGGAGCGGATCTGTGAGTCGCGCACCGCCCACCCCTACATCACCGGCCAGGCGCTGCTGTACTCCAACAACGTCGCCGACGTCGTGGTCCGGCACGACCCGCGACCGGTCGGCACCAGCAACTACGGCATGCGACGGATCATGTCGCTGGTGCTGGCGATCCTGTTCAGCTACTCGGTCTTCCCGCTCCGGGCCGCTGCGGGGGTCGGTTTCGTGGTGGCGCTCGGCAGCTTCGTGCTCGGCGCCTTCTACCTCGTGCGGTCGCTGTTCGTGCAGACCCACGTCGAGGGCTGGACCACGATCGCCGTGCTGCTCGCCGTGTTCAACGGGGTGGTGATCATGCTGCTCTCGATGCTGGGCGAGTACGTCGTACGCACCCTCAACGCGGTCAGCGCGGTGAACACCTACCACGTGACGGAGCGGGTCTCCTCGTGATCCACCGGCGACCGGGACACCTGCTCGTCATCGGCGCCCAGCGCTCCGGGTCGTCGTACCTCAGCAAGGCCCTGGACGCCCATCCCCAGATCACGATGGCCCGGCCCCCGTGGCCCGAGCCCAAGGTGTTCTGCGACAGCGACCAGGCCGCCCGTGGCCTGGAGTGGTACCACGCGACCTGGTTCGCACACGCCCGCGACGAGCATTTGCTGGGTGACAAGAGCACCAGCTACCTCGAGGACCCGAAGGCTCCGGTGCGGGCGGCGGACATGCTCGGCGAGGCGCAGGTGGTCGCCGTGCTGCGCGACCCGGTGCAGCGCGCCGTGTCGAACTGGAGGTTCAGCACCAGGCACGGTCTCGAGACCAGGCCGCTGGAGGTGGCGCTGCGCGCCGATCTCGAGGCCGAGCAGCCATGGGACCGGACCAGGACCTCGGTCTCCCCGTTCGCCTACGTCCGGCGCGGCCGCTACCTCGAGTACCTCGAGCCCTGGACCGCCACGTTCCCGGGCACCACCCACGTGGTCCTCACCGAGGAGCTGCTCGCCGATCCCGCCGTCCTCGACGGCCTGTTCCGCGACCTGGGCGTCGACCCCGGCGTGGCACCCGCCCCACCCGGCGAACCGGTGAACACCAGCCTGGGCGACCCCCCTGTGTTGAGTGACGCGCTTGTGGGCACACTTCAGTCGTACTTCGAGGCGAGCAACGCCGCCTTGGGTGCCCACCTCGGCAGGACGCTGCCGTGGTGACCGAGGCAGAGGGAAGGGGCCGGCCGGTGGAGCTCCCGGAGATCCCGTTCAACGTCGCTGCCGTGGCGGGCCGCGAGCTCGAGTACATCCAGCAGGCCATCCAGGGTGGACACCCGGCGTCCGGCGGCGAGTTCACGCGCCGCGCCGCACAGGTCCTGGCCGAGCACACCGGCGCGGCCGAGGTGCTGATGACCACGTCGTGCACCTCGGCACTCGAGCTGTCCGCCATGCTGCTCGACCTCCAGCCCGACGACACGGTGATCGTGCCGTCGTTCACCTTCACCAGCACGGCGCTCGCGTTCGCGCGTCAGGGCGCCGGGCTCGTCTTCTGCGACATCGAGCCACGCACGCTGAGCGTCGACCCCCAGCACCTCGCGTCCCTGCTCGACGAGCACGTGCGGGCCGTCGTCGTGGTGCACTACGCCGGCGTCGCGTGCGACATGGAGGGCATCCAGGAGGTGCTGGCCGCGTGGCCCGAGGTCCGCCTGATCGAGGACAACGCCCACGGACTCTTCGGCAGCTGGCGGGGACGGCCGCTGGGCAGCCTGGGGCGCTATGCCGCGTTGAGCTTCCACGAGACCAAGAACTTCGTCTGTGGTGAGGGCGGCGCACTGGTGCTCAACGATCCGGTGGACGTCGACCGGGCGCGGGTGCTCTACGACAAGGGCACCAACCGGCGCGCGTTCATGCTCGGGCAGGTCGACAAGTACACCTGGAAGGACACCGGATCGTCGTTCGGTCTCTCCGACGTGCTGGCGGCGTACCTCCTCGCGCAGCTGGAGGAGCGCGACACCATCCAGGCCAAGCGCCGCACCATCCACGACCACTACTCAGCGGCGTTGGCGCCGTACGCCGAGGAGCTCGACTTCCAGCTGATGCAGGTGCCGGAGGGACGCGAGTCGGCGTACCACATGTTCTACGTGCTGCTGCCCGGGCGCGACCGTCGCAACGACTCGCTCGAGATGCTGCGCAAGCTGGGCGTGCAGGCGACCTTCCACTACCTGCCGCTGCACACCTCGGACGCCGGCCGGGCGTTCTCGGTCCGCGAGACCGAGTGCCCGGTCTCCGAGCAGGTCAGCGACCGGTTGCTGCGCTTGCCGTTCTACAACGACCTCAGCGAGCACGACGTCGACCGCGTCGTGGCCGCTTTCCTCGACACCGCTTCCGCGACCCTGCGCGACAGGTGAGCTCCCACCCGACCGCGCAGCCGGGGTCCTCCTCGCTTCGTCAGCAGGGCTACTGGTGGCACCGGGCCCGCACCGACCTCCTCGAGGTCGTGATGGCTCCCCACCTCGGTATGCCGCGGCGCACCCTCGACGTGGGGAGCGCCGACGCCCCCAGCGTGGGGTGGATGCGCACGGGCCAGCAGCACGTCAACCTCGACCTGCTCCCGGAGGGGCTGGTCCCCGGTGAGGGCGTGTGCGGGTCGGCGACCCGGCTGCCCTTCGCCGACGAGACCTTCGACGTCGTCTCCGCGTTCGACGTCGTGGAGCACTGCGAGGACGACACGACCGCCGTCTCCGAGCTCGCGCGCGTGCTGGTCCCGGGCGGCCGGATGCTGCTCTCCGTCCCGGCGTACCAGTGGGCGTGGTCGGACCACGACGTCCAGGCCGGGCACCACCGGCGCTACACCCGGCCGCGACTCACGCGGTTGGTGGAAGGGGCCGGGATGCAGGTGCTCCGGTCGACGTACGCCTTCGGGGGCGTGTTCCCGGTCTTCCTCGCCGAGCGGGTACGCCGACGGCTCGGCCCCGCACCGCAGGGCGACACCCGACTGCCGCCCGTCTCTCCTCGTGCCGACCGGGTGCTGATGGGGTTGTGCGCGGTGGACGCGCGAGTGTTGCGCCGCCGTGACCTGCCGTTCGGGTCGTCGGTGTTCCTGGCCGCGGTCAAGCCGGGCTGACCTCACCCACGGCGCAGCGTGCGCACCGCCAGGACTGCCAGCACCAGTGTCGCGGCGACCTCGGCCACCAGGAACCCACCTGCGGACCTGGCCACGGGTGACTGGCTGCTCAGCGCGACGACACCACCGGCTCCGACGAGCACCGCCACTCCCCAGGCTCCTGCCACGCCGGCCGGTCGGTCCTGGGCCAGTGCACTGACCATCAGGGCCAGGTTGGCGACGGCAACGGTGCAGCCGACGGCGAGCACCGCGGCCTGCCCGGACGAGACGTCGACGGAGTCGCCGAAGACGAGGTGCAGCACCTCCGGGCCGAGCAGTGCACCCAGCGCACCGGCCAGAGCGGCAGCCACGACGGCGACGGTGCCCAGGCCGCGCAGCAGCGACCACAGCACGTCGTACTCCCCCGCGACGGCGTGCCTGGTGACGCGCAGGGTCAGCTGTGGAACCGACCCGAGCGCGACCATGTACGGCGCCCGGAACAGGGCCAGGGCAGCGAACATCGCGGTCACCTCGCGCGCCGATCCGCCGAGCAGCGCCAGCAACACCGGTCCGCCCGTCAGGACGGTCTGGCTGATCAGCTGTCCGGTGGCGGCGCCGCCGAGGAAGGCGAACGGCCGCGACTGACCGGCGCCGGCGACCGTGAACCTGAGCGCGTCGGGCCACAGCACCACGACGAGTGACCCGGCGACCAGGCACAGGCCGTGCGCCACGGGGTCGTGGACACCGGCCAGCAGGAGCCCGCCGACGAGCAGGCAGCGCAGGCCGTTCTCGGCCACCAGGCTCCATGCCACCGCCTCGAAACGGCCCCGGCCACCGAGCCCTCCGCGCACCACGCCGATCACCGCCGAGCCGAGCGTCACGAGGACGACCATCGCCGGGAACCATGCGTCCTCGCGGTGGAACAGCTGGTCGCGGACCGACCAGGAGAGCAGGCCGAGTGCCAGGGCCGCGGCCAGCACCAGCAGCGACACCCGGGCGGCGGCTCGGCGTACGTCGCCCTCGTGGCCGGCTCCGACGCTGCGCGTGATCCAGTGCTGCAACGGGAAGGTGAACGCCGCGCCGGCGAAGGCCCACAGCGTCCAGAGCACCGACACGGGCGCGGCCGCTTCAGCACCGAGACCCCGGGTGATCAGGGCGAACAACAGGTAGGCCAGCAGCCCGCTGACCACCGAACCGAGCGCGAGCGCCGTCGTGGAGCGGTCGGTCCGGGTCATGGGGCGGAGTCCCCCAGTCGGGCCAGCGGGTCGAACGGGTCGAAGTTCGCGGCCTTGCGCAGGGCAGCGATCCTGGCCTCACCGAGCGACGCGCGGGCGTACCAACCCCAGTCCGGCGCCCTGCCGACGTAGACGTAGTCGGGTTCGATCGACCTCCGCCACCGATGGGAGACGGTCTCTCCCACGGCGACCAGGTCCGTCTGCCGGGCCACGAGGTCCCGCTTGAACCCGTCCAGCCCTCCCGGCCAGGTGTCGTCCATGTAGTCCTGGAGGCCGCCGCGGAAGGTCTGGTAGCGGGTGGGGTTGGTCCGACCGGTGAGCACCAGCGGCTGCGGTGCCTCGATCGAGGTGATCGTCGCGTCCTTCGGCAGCTGCCCGAGCACGGCGTCGACGTCGCGGCGTTGCACGTCCAGGGTGTCGTCGCGCACCGACACCGAGTACTGCAACGCCAGCACCACCGCGACGACCGACAGCCCCGCCGCGACCACGCCCGCCGTACGACGGGCCAGGTGCTGCGCCACCGCGGCGAAGACGGCACCGACACCGACGGCCGAGAAGGGCAGCACCGGGAAGAGGTCGGGCCACGCGTCGTAGTCCTTCAGTGTCCACGCCAGCCCGGCCACGACCCCGACCGTGCAGGCCGGCAGCATCAGGACGTTGGGGTTGGCAGCGCGGGCACGTCGGGACAGCGCCGCGACCGAGCACACGACCAGGGCCAGCAGGCCACCGAACAGCAACCACACGGTCGAGCCGTAGGCCGCCTGCATGTCCGTCCAGACCGCGTCGAGCTTGTCGGTGACGGGGTTGGGGACCGTGTAGACCCAGTTGATCACCGCGAACGCCTCGACCGACGCGTGCAGCGAGCCGGCCAGGGCGAACCACACCGTCAGCACGGCGACCGGCGTGAGACCGCCGAGGACGATCCGGAGCAGCGCACGCACCCGACCGCCACGCGCCAGCAGCAGCGCGGCGACCACGACGGCGGCGAAGGTGCTGACGAAGGAGGTCTGCAGGCACAGGGTCGCCAGGCTGACGCAGACACCGGCGAGGAACCACCGCCTCCGGGTGGCGGCCCAGAGGGCGCAGATGATGAACAGGGTCATCGGGGTCTTCTCGCGCGGCCCGTTCGAGGCGTACTGGATGAACCCGTGGAAGGCCAGCAGGGTGGCGGCGGTGACCATGCCCGCGGCCCGCGACCGGAACAGGTCCCGGCCCAGCAGGTAGGTGGTGCACACGCATGCAGTGGCGATCAGCATGAACAGGACCCGCATGGTGATCAGCTCGTCGAACCCGCCGGCCCGGGCGATCAGGGCGCCCACTCCGGGAAGGACGTGGGCGAGCGGGCCGGCCCGGTTGAGGATGCCGAGGTACGGCGGCACCCCGTCGGCCATCTGCTGGCCCGCGTAGCTGTAGACGCCGAGGTCCCGGGTCAGCGCCCCGTGGAAGCCGTGCAGGGTGTAGACGATGAGGGAGACCCCGGCGACCACGAGGACCAGCGGGTCGGCCCGCCTCCACCGGGACGACGGGAGCGCCTCGCGGGCACTCATCCGTGAGCCGGGCGTGGAGACACGAGGCCACCCTAGAGGGGCGACGCTCCGCTCAGGCGGTGCCCTGGCGCCGGCGCATCGACCGCCGCTGGGCCAGCACCTCGACGAGGTGTCGGTTGCCGCCGCTGCGAGCGCGCTCGGTCGTGAGCTTCTTGCGCAGGGCCGCCGTGTGGGCGTGCCGCACGTTGCCGAGCGTGCCGAGGCCGAGGCGGGCGAAGAACCGGTTGGTGTCGCGGTTGCCGTCGGTGACCACGGTGATCTGGGTGATGTCCTTCTCCTCGGCCCAGGCCAGGGCGGCCTCCATCAGCGCGTGGCCGTAGCCGTGGCGGCGGTAGTGCGGGAGCACCAGGAGGAAGGAGCTGTGCACGGCCTGGTCGAGGGCCAGCGGCCAGAGCGGACCGCGGCTCAGCTTCATCGCGGCGACGATGCGGTCCTCGTGCTCGGCGACCAGCAGTCGCTGGTCGGGGTCGAGGGCGATGGTGGCCAGCGCCTGCTCGGCGTCGGCGAGGCTGCGGTCGGGTGAGCTGGAGTGGTCTCCGATGCCGGAGACTGCGGCCCACAGGTCGAGCAGGTCCCAGGCGTCCTCGGGGACGGCGTCACGGATGCGTGGTGCCTGACGTGGCATGGGAACCTCCTGCCCGCAGGCCTTGGACACAGATCCGCGGTGAGACACTGTCTCGCCGCAGTCGTTGCAATATAAAGGAGATCGGGTGCTCCCCGGAATCGGTACTGCCGTGAACGTCGTCACGGTGCTTGCCGGCACCTCGATCGGCGTCCTCGTCGGACACCGCCTGCCAGAGCGTACGCGCAAGGTCGTGACCGACGGACTGGGCCTCGTCACCCTGCTGATCGCGGGCCTCTCGGCTGCTCACGTCACGGACGCAGCGCTCTCGGACGCGGTCGGTGCGTCGGCCCCGATGCTGATCGTGCTCGGGTCGGTGCTGATCGGCGGGATCGCCGGTTCGCTGCTGCGGATCGAGGACCGGCTGGAGGACTTCGGCGGCCTGCTCCAGCGGGCCGCCGTACGCCGCTTCGGGGCCGGGTCCGGGGATGAGGCACGGACCCGCTTCATCCAGGGCTTCGTGACCAGCTCTCTGGTCTTCTGCGTCGGACCGCTGACCATCCTCGGCTCGATCAACGAGGGCCTGGGCAACGGCGCCGACCAGCTGCTGCTCAAGTCGGCACTCGACGGCTTCGCCGCGATCGCGTTCGCCGCCTCGTTCGGCTGGGGCGTCGGGTTCAGCGTCATCTCACTGGTGGTGATCCAGGGTGGCCTGACCGCCCTGGGCGTGGCCCTGGGCAGCTTCGTGCCCGACGCCCACCTCAGCGCACTGACCGCCACCGGCGGCCTGGTGCTGCTCGGCGTCGCCTTCCGGCTGCTCGACATCAAGCAGGTCAAGGTCGCCGACTTCCTGCCCGCGCTGCTGGTCGCGCCGCTGCTGACCGAGCTGGTGATCCGGATCCGCTAGCCCGCGATGCCTAGCCGGGGCCGTCGCCGCCCATCTCCGGGCCGTGCGCGACGACGCCCTCGGCGACCTGGCGCATCGAGAGGCGCAGGTCCATCGCGGTCTTCTGGATCCAGCGGAAGGAGTCGGGCTCGCTCAGCCCGAGCCGCTGCTGGAGGACGCCCTTGGCACGGTCGACCAGCTTGCGGGTCTCGAGCCGCTCGGTCAGGTCCTCGACCTCCGACTCCAGCTGGCGCAGCTCGGTGAACCGGCTGACCGCCATCTCGATGGCCGGCACCAGGTCGGTCTGGTCGAACGGCTTGACCAGGTAGGCCATCGCGCCTGCGTCCCGCGCCCGCTCGACCAGGTCGCGCTGGCTGAACGCCGTCAGGATCACGACCGGGGCGATCCGCTCGCCGGCGATCTTCTCGGCGGCGGCGATCCCGTCGAGCCGCGGCATCTTGACGTCGAGGATCACCAGGTCGGGCCGGTGCTCCAGGACGAGCTCGACCGCCTTCTCCCCGTCCTCGGCCTGCCCCACCACGTCGTACCCCTCCTCGGCGAGCATCTCCGCGAGGTCGAGCCGGATCAGCGCCTCGTCCTCCGCGATCACGACGCGGCGGCGCGAGGCACCCGTGGGCTCCGGTGTGGCGGTCACAACCGGGAAGGCTATCGGTCGCGCGCTCGGGTAGCCTGTGCGGTCGCGCGGCCCCGGTATCCCAACGGCAGAGGAAGCGGTCTCAAACACCGTCCAGTGTGGGTTCGAATCCCACCCGGGGCACCCATTTTCCGTCGGTGCCCTCGTTGACCCTGAGGGCATGTACCCGACGTCCGTCCGCCAGGAGGCACTGCGTCTGCTGGCCGAGGGTCGCTCGATCAACTCGGTGAGCGGCACGCTCGGCATCAGCCGGGCAGCGATCCGCGACTGGCGCGACAACGGCATCGATCGCGCTGCCGCGTTCGACTGCCCGGCGCACCCCACCAGTCCGCAGTACGCCGCTCTCTTCGGCTACTACCTGGGCGACGGGTGCCGCTCGGTCGTCGGTCGCGCGTACGCTCTTCGCGTCTCGTGTGACAGCACCTGGCCGGGGATCGTCGATGACGTCGAGGCCTGCATCCGGGCCGTGCACCCGAACCGGCCGGTCTTCCGGGTCCGCGCACCGGGCGCCATCGTCGTGCAGCAGTACTGGCAGCACTGGCCGTGTCTGTTCCCCCAGCACGGCCCAGGGCGCAAGCACGAGCGGCGGTTGGGGATGGCCGACTGGCAGCGCGAGATCGTCGCGGCTCATCCCGGGGACTTCCTGCGCGGGCTGTTCCACTCCGACGGTGCCCGGGTGCGCAACTGGACGACGCGGATGGTCGCGGGCGAGCGGAAGCGCTACGACTACCCGCGCTGGCAGTTCGTGAACATGTCCCCGGAGATCCTCGCGTGGTGCGGCGAGGCACTCGACCTCGTCGACGTCGCGTGGCGCCGCTCCAACCACAAGACCGTCTCGGTGTCACGTCGCGACGCTGTGGCACGGCTGGACGCGCTGATCGGGGTCAAGCGGTGAGGACCCTAAGTGGACCACGACTAGACCAGTTGAAGAGCGAATGTTTCGACTCGGATACGACCGGCCCGGACGCTTGACTCTGCCCCCACTGGCGACAACTGTCTCACCAGCGGTCTCGTCCGAGACCCTTTTCGCGTGGCCCTGATGGGCCCCGACAACGGAGGAATTGCATGCGGACTCGCCCATTGGCGAAGCTGGCTGCGGTCGGAGTCATCGGCGCTCTCGCGCTCACCGGTTGCGGCAGCTCGAAGGACGACAACGGCAGCGGCGGCCTCAGCGGCGGTGGCGGCAGCAAGGACAGCAACGCCACCTACACGATCGCGTTCGAGGGCCCGCTGTCCGGTGACAACCAGCAGCTCGGCATCAACGAGGTCAACGGCGTGCAGCTGGCCATCGACCAGGCCAACAAGGACACCAGCCTCGGCTTCAAGCTGAAGCTGCTCAAGGCAGACGACGGCGGCGTACCCGAGAAGGCTCCTGCGGCTGCGGCCCAGGTCCTCCAGGACAGCACCGTCATGGGTGTCGTCGGCCCGTCCTTCTCCGGCGCCTCGCAGGCGGTCGGCAAGAAGTACGGCGACGCTGGTCTCACGATCGTGAACCCGTCGGCGTCCAACGGCGAGCTCCAGGACCAGGGCTTCAAGACCTGGCACCGCGTGATGCCGAACGACTTCGCCGAGGGCCCCGCCGCGGCTGACTGGCTGGCCAAGAAGGCCAAGAAGGTCATCGTGGTCAGTGACAAGTCGGCCTACGGTGACGGTGTCGCCAAGGCTGTGTCCGACGAGCTGAAGAAGAAGGGCGTCTCGGTCATCAACCAGGCCGCCGACCAGACGACGACCAAGGACTACGGCCCGATCGCACAGACCGTCAAGCAGTCCGGTGCGGACGCCCTGTTCTACGCCGGCTACGACGCCCAGGGCGCGCAGTTCGCCAAGGCGCTGAAGTCGGTCGGCTACAACGGCATCCGGATGTCCGGCAACGGCGTCAAGTCCGACGTCTTCGTACAGGGCGCCAAGGCCGACGGCGAGGGCTGGTACATGTCCTGCGGTTGCCAGGACGCCACCGTGGCACCCGCGGCGAAGGACTTCGCCTCGGCCTACCAGGCGATGTTCAACACCCCGCCGTCGACGTACTCCCCGGAGGCCTTCGACGCCGCGAACATCGTCATCCAGGCCATCAAGACGGCCAAGGAGTCCGGCACGGTGACCCGCCAGGCCGTCAACGACGCGGTCAGCAAGATCGACTACAAGGGCATCACGGCGGACATCAAGTTCGCCGCCAACGGTGACCTGCCCCCGGGTGAAGGAACGGTCAACCTGTTCCAGGTCAAGGGAGGCAAGATCGTCAGCCTCGGCGACATCACCCAGGCGCCCTGACGGATCCGTTCCGTCTGACGTGTGACCAGTAGCAGAGGCGCCGCTGCCACCTTTCGCGGTGGCAGCGGCGTCTTGCACGTTCTCTGCCTTACGATTCCCTCGAACGGCTGCCCCGAGGCCGGTCCTCAGAGAGGATGCACCCCGTGCAAGACTTCTTGAACTTCCTGATCCTCGGGCTGACACGAGGTTCGCTGTACGCCCTGATCGCCCTGGGTTACACCCTCGTCTACGGCGTCCTGCAGCTGATCAACTTCGCGCACAGCGAGGTGTTCATGTCCGGCGCCTTCGGCAGCTACCTCGTCGTCAACTCCGTCGTCGAGGACGGCAGCCGGCCCCCCTGGTACGGCGTGCTCGCGGTGATCATCCTCGGCCTCACCTCGGGCGGGTTGGTCGGAGCCGGCGTCGCCTGGTGTCTCGAACGCGTTGCCTACCGACCGCTGCGACGGCGTGGGGCCCCCAAGCTGGCCTTCCTGATCAGTGCGATCGGAGCCTCGTTCTTCCTCTCCCAGCTGTTCGGGAAGCTGTTCAACCGGCTGAACAACAACAACTTCCCGTCGTTCTTCGACCAGAACAAGCACGTGGTCCAGATAGGCGGCGTCTACATCACCCTGATGCAGGCGATCATCATGGTCTCGGCCCTGATCATGATGGTCTTCCTCGACTCACTCGTCTCGCGCACCAAGCTCGGTCGCAGCATCCGCGCGGTCGCCGAGGACGCACCCACCGCAGCCCTGATGGGGGTCAACATCGACAAGACCATCTCGCGGACCTTCGTCATCGGCGGCTTCCTCGGCGGCGCCGCCGGTTACCTCTACGGCAGCGCGCTGTTCTTCTCCAACACCATGGGCTTCATCCCGGGCGTCAAGGCGTTCGCCGCCGCCGTCCTCGGCGGCATCGGCAACATCCGCGGCGCCATGCTGGGCGGTCTGCTCCTCGGCGTCGTCGAGGCGACGGTGCCGACAGCCCCCTGGTACAAACCCGGGTGGATCGGCATCGAGTGGACCGACGTGGTCGCGTTCCTGGTCCTGGTCCTGGTCCTGGTCGTCCGACCCACAGGTATCCTCGGCGAGCGTCTGGGGCGTGCCGCATGAAGCGCCGCTCCGTCGAGGCCGAGGCCCGCATCGAGAACCTCAAGCGCTTCGGGGCCTGCCTGGCCGGCGGCTTCGTGCTCGCCCTGATGGTCGGCACCCAGGAGGGCACCCAGCAGGACTTCGGCTACGCCTTCCGCCAGTCGGTGGCCATGCCGCGGATCCTCATCTTCCTGGGCATCGGGGTGCTGCTCTACCTCGCCATCACCTTCGGTCCGCGGGCCAAGCCCTACCTGACCCGGCCGGGCCTGCGGCCGCTCGGGGCCGGCGTGCTGACGGTCATCATCTCCCTGACCTTGCTGAAGTGGACCGACAGCCCGCAGATCAACACCGGCAAGTTCCGGCCGCTGGCCGACGCCGCCGCTCCCACGCAGGCCCTCGACTCGCTCGCGCGCCTGTGGTTCGGGTCGGCGTTCTCGCAGACGGCCTGGCTGCTGCTCATCATCGTGACGGTGCTCGCCGCGGCGGGGATGATCCGGCGCAGTGCCCCGCTCTCCTACGCCGCCGCGATCCTGGCGGGAGTCCTCGGCATCTGGGCGGAGTACGCCTCGGCAGCGGTCAGCAAGTTCCTGCACTACCCGAGCCACGCCACCGGTGGTGCCGTGGCGATGCTCGGCTTCTTCACCATCGCGGTCGCCTCGCTCGTCTCGGCGCGCAGCCAGGCCGCAGAGGCCGACACCGACGGGTTCATCGACCGGGTGCTGGGCTGGCGCCCGGGCCTGGCCCTGGTGGTCCTCGGGTTCGCCGTCGGCCTGGTGGGCGTCTTCAACGCCGCGTGGTTCTCCCCCGGCGACCGCAACGCCACGCTCTCGACGACGGCGTCGATGTTCGGGGCGACCAACCTCAACGGCTTCGCGCAGACCTACCTCGACTGGCTCGGCTTCGTGCTGTTCTTCGTCACGCTCGTGGTGGCCGGCGTCGCGTCGTACCTGCGTCACCGGCTCCTGGCGTACGCCGCCATCGTGCTCGGCCTCGTCTCGACTCTCCTCACCCTCGTGGTCGTGCACGACTTCTCCGCCCTCGGCGGGAAGCAGGGCTTCGACGGTGCGCAGGGTGCCTGGGACAACCTCGGCACCGGGGCCTGGATGACGTGCGCCGCACTGTCGCTGTTCGCAGGCGCCGGCTACCTCGTCCTCAAGGACCTGCGGATCGAGGCCAAGGGCGTCCGCGCGGGCTCCGACATCGTCGGCAGCGGCACCGCCGGTGCCCGCGGCCAGGTGGCCGCCGCCACGATGCTCGTCGTGATCATCGCCGCGCTGTTCTACCCGCCCACGGCGACCGAGTTCTGGCAGACGGTGCTCGTCTCCGAGATCGGCATCTATGTGCTGCTGGCCATCGGCCTCAACGTCGTCGTCGGCTGGGCCGGACTGCTCGACCTCGGTTTCATCGCGTTCTACGCCATCGGCTCCTACACCACGGCCTACTTCACCGGTCGGCTGCCGGTGCAGCCGCCGGACTGGCTGCTGCTCAGCCCGTTGGCGTGCATCCCGTTCGCCATCGCGGCCTGTTTGATAGCAGGCGTCGCGCTCGGATTCCCGACGCTGCGGCTCCGCGGCGACTACCTCGCGATCGTCACGCTGGGCTTCGGTGAGATCATCCGGGTCATCGCCAACAACGCCAACGGCTTCACCAACGGTCCGCGCGGGGCGTTCAACATCCCGGCGCCGCAGATCCACCTCGGTCCGATCCACCTCACCTGGGGCGACAGTGCCCTCGGGTTCTGGTACCTCCTGCTCGTGCTGATCGCGATCATCGTGCTGCTGTTCAACCGCTTGGAGAACTCACGGCTCGGCCGCGCCTGGGCCGCCATCCGTGAGGACGAGGTGGCCGCGCAGGCGACCGGTATCAACACCAGGAACGTCAAGCTGCTCGCGTTCGCGATCGGTGCCTCGACCTCGGGTGTGGCCGGTGTCTTCTTCGCCAGCCAGGTCGGGTCGTTCACGCCCGAGAACTTCGTGCTGAACAACTCGATCCTCGTCGTCGCCTACGTCGTGTTCGGTGGCATGGGCTCCCTCCCGGGTGCGATGGCCGGTGCCGCCGTACTCACCTGGCTGCCGGAGTTCCTCAAGGACCAGGTGCCGGCCGAGGACCGCCAGATGTGGATCGGTGCCCTGATCCTGGTGATGATGATCTTCAGGCCAGCCGGTCTGATCCCGGCCAGGAGACGCAAGGCCGAGCTGTCCGGGCTGGACCGACCATCGAGCGCCGAGGCCACCGCCGTACCTGCCGGTGAGGGGATGTGACGAGATGACTGCGACTGCACCCGAGCAGCAGACGGCCGAGGTCGTCTACGACGTCAAGGACGTGACGCTGCGCTTCGGCGGTGTCACCTCCTTGAACAAGGTGTCCCTGCAGATGCACCGGGGCGAGATCCTCGCGGTGATCGGCCCCAACGGCGCCGGCAAGACCTCGCTGTTCAACTCCCTCACCGGCGTCTACACGCCGCAGGAGGGGTCCATCACGCTGGCCGCCAGGAAGGGCGACACCCTCACCTCGGTGCTCGGCCAGAAGACCCACGTCATCAACCGCATGGGCGTGGCCCGCACCTTCCAGAACATCCGGCTGTTCCCGGCGCTCACCGCGCTCGAGAACGTCAAGGTCGGCGTCGAGACGCGGCAGAAGTCCGGTCCGATCGCCTCGATGCTCGGGATGCCCTGGCAGCGTCGCGAGGAGCGGGAGTCCACCGAGAAGGCCTACGAGCTGCTCCGGTTCGTCGGTCTGACCCGCCGGGCCAACGACCTCGCGGGCTCGCTGGCCTACGGCGAGCAGCGGCGCCTCGAGATCGCCCGCGCCCTCGGCACCGAGCCCGGGGTGATCCTGCTCGACGAACCGGCGGCCGGCACCAACCCCAACGAGAAACAGGAGCTCGCCGCGCTGATCCGCAAGGTCAACATCGAGGACAACATCTCGGTGCTGCTGATCGAGCACGACATGAAGCTGGTCATGTCGGTCGCCCACCGGCTGGTGGTGCTCAACTTCGGCGAGAAGATCGCCGAAGGCACCCCCGAGCAGATCCAGAAGGACCCGGTCGTGGTCGCTGCCTACCTCGGCACCTCGGAGGACGAGGCCCAGGCGATGACCGAGGGTCTCGAGGTCCAGACGATCGACGTACGAGAAGGCCTCCTGGACGAACCAGGCGCCGCCGGGACCGAGGGAGGTCAGTCATGAGCCTGCTCGAGGTCGACGACATCGAGGTCCGCTACGGCGCGATCCGGGCCCTCAAGGGCATCAGCTTCCACGTCGAGGAGGGCGAGGTGGTGGCACTGCTGGGCGCCAACGGTGCCGGCAAGACCACCACCCAGAAGACGGTCTCCGGGATGATGCGTCCCTCGCTGGGCGAGATCCGCTTCGACGGCGAGCGCATCGACGGGCTGCCCGCCCACGACCTGATCAACCTCGGCATCTGCCACGTCCCCGAGGGTCGTCGTGTCTTCCCGCTGATGAGCGTCGCGGAGAACCTCGAGATGGGCGCCTTCCGCTTCAAGCGGCCCGACCCCCAGCTCCTGGCCCGGTGCTTCGAGATGTTCCCGCGGCTCAAGGAGCGCGAGCACCAGTACGCCGGCACCCTGTCGGGCGGCGAGCAGCAGATGCTGGCCATCGCCCGGGCGCTGATGGGCAAGCCCCGACTGCTGCTGCTCGACGAGCCGTCCATGGGCCTGGCGCCACTGATCGTGCGCCAGATCTTCGACATCGTCCGCGAGATCAACTCCACCGGCGTGACGGTGCTGATCGTGGAGCAGAACGCCGCCCAGGCGCTCGGCCTGGCCAACCGCGGCTACGTGCTCGAGACCGGCGAGATGGTGCTGTCCGGCACCGGCAAGGAGCTCCTGGCCGACGACCGCATCCGCGCGGCGTACCTCGGCGAGGAGATCACGACCTAGTCAGCCCCGGCGATAGGCCGGCGCGACCTCGTTGATCGCGTCGCCCATCCGGTGGATCCGCAGCGCGTTGGTGGAGCCGGGGATCCCGGGCGGGCTGCCGGCGATGATGACCACGAGGTCACCCTCCTTGACCCGGCCGGTGTTCAGCAGCTGCTCGTCGACCTGGCGCACCATCTCGTCGGTGTGCTCCACCGCGGCGGTCAGGAACGTCTCGATGCCCCACGTGAGCGAGAGCTGCGAGCGCACGATCGCCTCGGGGGTGAACGCGAGCACCGGGATCGGTCCGCGGTAGCGCGCCAGCCTGCGGGCCGAGTCGCCGCTCTGGGTGAACGCGACGAGGTACTTCGCACCCACGCGTTCCCCGACCTCGGCGGCCGCCTTGGCGATCACGCCGCCACGGGTCTTGGGCTGCCAGTCGATGGCGGCCATGTGGTGCAGCTCGTGGTCCTCGGTCGAGGAGATGATGCGCGCCATCGTCCGGACCGTCTCGATGGGGTACTCCCCCACGCTCGTCTCACCGGACAGCATCACCGCGTCGGCACCGTCGAGCACCGCGTTGGCGACGTCGGAGGCCTCGGCCCGGGTCGGTGCCGGGTTGCTGATCATCGACTCGAGCATCTGGGTGGCCACGATGACGGGCTTGGCGTTGCGACGGGCCTTCTCGACCACCCGCTTCTGGAGGAACGGCACGTCCTCGAGCGGGCACTCCACGCCGAGGTCTCCACGGGCCACCATGAAGCCGTCGAAGGCCTTCACGATCTCGTTGAGGTTGTCGATCGCCTGCGGCTTCTCGATCTTGGCGATGACCGGCAGCAGAACACCCTCCTCGCGCATGATCTGGCGCACGTCCTCGACGTCGGAGGCCGACCGAACGAAGGAGAGGGCGACGAAGTCCACGGTCAGGTGCAGGCCCCAGCGGAGGTCCTCGATGTCCTTCTCCGACATGGCCGGGACGCTCACCGGTACGCCGGGCAGGTTGATGCCCTTGTGGTCGCTGATCCGCCCGCCCACGACGACCTGGGTGTGCACGTCGGTGCCCTCGACCTCGGTGACCCGCAGCCGGACCTTGCCGTCGTCGATCAGGATCTGGTCGCCGGCCGACACGTCGCCGGGCAGCCCCTCGTAGGTGGTCGAGGCGATCTCGTTGTTGCCCGCCAGCTCGCGCGTGGTGATCGTGAAACCCTGACCGGGCTGGAGGCGCGAGGACCCCTCCTTGAACTTGCCGAGCCGGATCTTGGGCCCCTGCAGGTCGACGAAGACACCGACGCCGTGCCCGCTCTCGTCAGAGGCCTCCCGCACGCGGCGATAGACCTCCTCGTGCTCGGCGTACGTCCCGTGGCTGAGGTTGAGGCGGGCGACGTCCATCCCCGCGTCGACCAGCTCCCTGATCCGCTCCTTGGACGACGTCGCCGGCCCGAGCGTGCACACGATCTTTGCTCTTCGCACGGGCCGAGCCTAGTACCTGAAACTTGAACGATCCAATAGGTGCCGGAATCCCCGGACGTCCGGGGATTTTGGGGGCTGGCAGGCAAAGTATTGCCCGCCAGCCCGGAGTTTCCCGGACGTCCGGGGAACCCCGCGGACCCTCAGGCCATCAGCGGGCGCTCGGTCGGGGGGATCGGGGCGGGCAGGTTGGTGGCGCCGGCGAGCCAGGTGTCGACGGCGGCGGCGGCGGCGCGGCCCTCGGCGATGGCCCAGACGATCAGCGACTGGCCGCGGCCGGCGTCGCCGGCGACGAAGACGCCGTCGACCGAGGACAGGTAGCCGGCGTCGCGGGCGACGTTGCCGCGCTCGTCGAGCTCGACTCCGAGCTGCTCGACCAGGCCCTCGCGCTCGGGTCCGGTGAAGCCCATCGCCAGCAGGACCAGCTCTGCCGGGATCTCGCGTTCGGTGCCCTCGATCTCCTCGAACTTCCCGTCCTTGAACTCCACCTCGACCAGCCGCAGCGCGCGGACGTTGCCGTCGTCGTCGCCGAGGAACTCCTGGGTGGAGACCGAGTAGACGCGCTCACCCGCCTCCTCGTGGGCCGAGGAGACGCGGAAGATCATCGGGTACGTCGGCCAAGGCTGGTTGGCCGGGCGCTCCTCCCCCGGTCGGTCCATGATCTCGAGCTGGGTGATCGACCGCGCGCCCTGACGGGTCGCCGTACCGAGGCAGTCGGCCCCGGTGTCGCCGCCGCCGATGATCACGACGTGCTTGCCGTCGGCGCGGATCTGGTCCGAGCCATCCGATGTCGCAGGTTCGCCCAGGGAGGCCCGGTTGGACTGCGGGAGGTACTCCATCGCCTGGTGGATGCCACCGAGCTCGCGGCCCGTCACGGGCAGGTCGCGCGCGGCGGTCGCCCCCATGGCCAGCACGATCGCGTCGTAGCGGTCGCGGAGCATGTCGCCGGTCAGCGTCTCGCCGACGTTGACGCCGGCCCGGAAGACGGTGCCCTCGCGGCGCATCTGGTCGAGGCGCCGGTCGAGGACCTTCTTCTCCATCTTGAACTCGGGGATGCCGTACCGCATCAGCCCGCCGATCTTGTCGGCACGCTCGTAGACGGCGACGGTGTGCCCGGCCCTGGTCAGCTGCTGGGCGACCGCGAGGCCGGCCGGACCGGAGCCGATCACGGCGACTGTCTTGCCCGAGAGCCACTCCGGCGGTTGGGGACGGATCGCGCGGGACTCCCAGGCGCGGTCGGCGATCGCCACCTCGACGTTCTTGATCGTCACCGCCGGCTGGTTGATGCCCAGCACGCACGCGGTCTCGCAGGGCGCGGGACACAGCCGCCCGGTGAACTCCGGGAAGTTGTTGGTCGCGTGCAGCCGCTCGCTCGCGCCGTCCCAGTCGTCACGCCAGACCAGGTCGTTCCACTCCGGGATGATGTTGCCGAGCGGGCAGCCCTGGTGGCAGAACGGGATGCCGCAGTCCATGCAGCGACCGGCCTGCTCAGTGATGATCGGCAACAGAGCCCGTCCGGGTCCTCCGGGGTAGACCTCGTTCCAGTCCTGCACGCGCTCCTCGACCGGGCGGCGCTCGGCCACCTCGCGGGTTGCTTTCAGAAATCCCTTGGGGTCAGCCATGAGCAGGTGCCCCTCCTTCCTGCGTCCGGGGCAATGGAACCCGCCTTGGTGAGAAGCCTGCTCGTCTCATCCATGAAGCGCATCCATCATGGCGTTGGCGATCTCGTTGTCGTCGAGCCCGTCGGCCTCGGCCTTCGCCTTGGCGTCCATCACGATGCGGAAGTCGCGCGGGATCACCTCGGTGAACCGGGTCAGTGACGTCTCCCAGTCGGCCAGCAGCTCCTCGGCGACCGTGGAGCCGGTCTCCTCGAAGTGCGTGCGCACCAGCCCCTCGAGCTCGGCGGCGGCCGTGTCGGTGACGGGTGCGAGCTCGACGAGCTCCTTGTTGACGCGCTGGTCCTTCAGGTCGAGCACCCACGCGACGCCACCGCTCATGCCGGCGGCGAAGTTGCGCCCGGTCTTGCCGAGTACGACGGCACGACCGCCGGTCATGTACTCGCAGCCGTGGTCACCGACCCCCTCGGTGACGAGGTGCGCCCCCGAGTTCCGTACGGCGAACCGCTCGCCCACGCCACCCCGGATGAAGATCTCACCAGAGGTCGCGCCGTAGGCGATCGTGTTGCCGGCGATGATGTGCTCCTGGGCCTCGAAGGTCGCCGCCCGGTCCGGTCGTACGACGAGTCGCCCACCGGAGAGTCCCTTGCCGACGTAGTCGTTGGCGTCCCCTTCGAGCCGCAGCGTGATGCCGCGGGGCAGGAAGGCGCCGAACGACTGCCCGGCCGAACCGACCAGGGTGATGTCGATGGTGCCGTCGGGCAGGCCGTCGCCCCGGTAGGCCTTGGTGACCTCGTGTCCGAGCATCGTGCCGACGGTGCGGTTGACGTTGCGGACCTCGACCTGCGCCCGGACCGGTTCGCCCTTCTCGAGGGCGTCCTTGCTGAGCCGGATCAGCTCGTTGTCGAGCGCCTTGTCGAGACCGTGGTCCTGCGGGCGGATGTTGCGCCGCGCGGTGTCCTCGTGCAGCTCGGGCACGTGGAAGATCGGCGTGATGTCGAGGCCCGCGGCCTTCCAGTGGTTGACCGCCTCGGTGGCGTCGAGCACGTCGGCGTGGCCGATCGCCTCGTCGAGCGAGCGGAAGCCGAGCTCGGCCAGCAGCTCGCGCACCTCCTCGGCGATGTACTGGAAGAAGTTCACGACGTAGTCGGCCTTGCCGGAGTAGCGCTCGCGCAGCACCGGGTTCTGGGTGGCCACGCCGACCGGACAGGTGTCGAGGTGACACACCCGCATCATGATGCAGCCGGAGACCACGAGCGGTGCGCTCGCGAAGCCGTACTCCTCGGCGCCCAGCAGGGCCGCCACGACCACGTCGCGACCGGTCTTCAGCTGGCCGTCGGTCTGCACGACGATGCGGTCGCGCAGGCCGTTGAGCAGAAGCGTCTGCTGGGTCTCGGCCAGGCCGAGCTCCCAGGGACCGCCGGCGTGCTTGAGCGAGGTCAGCGGCGCGGCGCCGGTGCCGCCGTCGTGCCCGGAGATGAGTACGACGTCGGCGTGCGCCTTGGACACACCGGCCGCGACCGTGCCGACCCCGACCTCGGCGACGAGCTTGACGTGCACACGCGCCTGCGGGTTGGCGTTCTTGAGGTCGTGGATCAGCTGCGCCAGGTCCTCGATCGAGTAGATGTCGTGGTGGGGAGGGGGCGAGATCAGGCCCACGCCGGGCGTGCTGTGCCGGGTCTTGGCCACCCACGGGTAGACCTTGTTGCCGGGCAGCTGGCCGCCCTCACCGGGCTTCGCACCCTGCGCCATCTTGATCTGGATGTCGTCGGCGTTGGTGAGGTAGTCCGAGGTGACCCCAAACCGTCCCGAGGCCACCTGCTTGATCGCCGAGCGGCGCTCGGGGTCGTAGAGGCGGTCGGTGTCCTCACCGCCCTCACCGGTGTTGGACTTGCCGCCGAGGCGGTTCATCGCGATGGCGAGGGTCTCGTGGGCCTCCTGCGAGATCGACCCGTAGGACATGGCTCCGGTGGAGAACCGCTTGACGATCGCCGAGACCGGCTCGACCTCGTCGATGTCGATCGGCTGCCGGCCGGTGGCGTCGGCATCCTTGAACCGGAACAGCCCGCGCAGGGTCATCAGCCGCTCGGACTGCGTGTTGACGCGGCTCGTGTACTGCTTGAAGACGTCGTACTTGCCGGCCCGGGTGGCGTGCTGGAGCCGGAACACGGTCTCGGGGTCGAACAGGTGCAGCTCGCCCTCGCGGCGCCACTGGTACTCGCCGCCGATCTCCAGCTCCCGGTGGGCCGGCGCGATGCCGCCGACGGGGTAGGCGATGCGGTGGCGGCGGGCCACCTCCTCGGCGATCACGTCGAGCCCGACGCCGCCGAGCTTGGAGGTGGTGCCGGTGAAGTACTTGTCGACCAGCTCCTGCGACAGGCCGAGGGCCTCGAAGATCTGGGCCCCGGTGTACGACGCCACGGTGCTGACGCCCATCTTGGACATCACCTTGAGCACGCCCTTGCCGAGCGACGTGACCAGGTTGGCGACCGCCTTCTCCGGCTCCTCCTTGACGTAGTAGCCGTCGCGGGCGAGGTCCTCGACGGACTCCATGGCGAGATAGGGGTTCACCGCCGCGGCGCCGTAGCCGATCAGCAGGGCGACGTGGTGCACCTCGCGGACGTCACCGGCCTCGATGATCAGGCCGACCTGGGTGCGGGTCTTCTCGCGGACGAGGTGGTGGTGCACGGCGGCGGTCATCAGCAGCGACGGGATCGGCGCGGTGGTGGCGTCGGCGTGGCGGTCGGAGAGCACGATCACACGCGCCCCCTCGGCGATCGCCTCGCTGACCTCCTGGCAGATCTCGTCGAGTCGCCGGGCCAGGGCCTCGCCGCCACCACTGACGTCGTAGAGCCCGCGGGAGACGTGCGTCATGAAGCCGGGCATGTCGCCGTCACGGTTGATGTGGCGGATCTTGACCAGCTCGTCGTTGGTGATGACCGGGAACGGCAGCACCACCTGACGGCACGACGCCGGCGTCGGGTCGAGGAGGTTGGCCTCGGGCCCGATGGTGCCGTTGAGACTGGTGACCAGCTCCTCGCGGATCGCGTCCAGCGGCGGGTTGGTCACCTGCGCGAACAGCTGCGCGAAGTAGTCGAAGAGCAGTCGCGAGCGGTCACTGAGCACGGCGATGGGGGTGTCGGTGCCCATCGAGCCGATCGGCTCGGCGCCTGTGTTCGCCATCGGCGTGAGCAGGATGCGCAGCTCCTCCTCGGTGTAGCCGAAGATCTGCTGGCGGCGGGTCACCGAGGCGTGTGAGTGGATCACGTGCTCGCGCTCGGCGATGTCGGCCAGCTTGATCAGCCCGGCGTGCAGCCACTCGTCGTAGGGGTGCTCGGTGGCGAGCTCCTCCTTGATCTCGCCGTCCTCGATGATGCGGTGCTCCTCGGTGTCCACCAGGAACATGCGGCCCGGCTTGAGGCGGCCCTTGCGGACGACCTTCTCCTGCGGGATGTCGAGCACGCCGACCTCACTGGCCAGCACGACCAGGTCGTCGTCGGTCACCCAGTAGCGGGAGGGACGCAGGCCGTTGCGGTCGAGCACCGCGCCGACCTGGTTGCCGTCGGTGAACACCACGCAGGCGGGCCCGTCCCACGGCTCCATCAGGGTGGAGTGGAACTCGTAGAAGGCGCGCCGCTTGGGCTCCATCTCGGTGTGCTTCTCCCAGGCCTCCGGGATCATCATCAGCACCGAGTGCGGCAGGCTGCGCCCGCCCATGTGCAGGATCTCCAGCACCTCGTCGAAGGAGGCGGAGTCGCTGGCTCCCGGCGTACAGATCGGGAAGATGCGCTCGAGGTCGCCCGGGATCAGGTCGGACTTCAGCAGCGCCTCGCGGGCCCGCATCCAGTTGCGGTTGCCCATGACGGTGTTGATCTCGCCGTTGTGGGCGATGAACCGGAACGGGTGCGACAGCGGCCAGCTCGGGAAGGTGTTGGTGGAGAAGCGCGAGTGCACGACCGCGATGGCGCTCTGCACCCGCTCGTCGACCAGGTCGGGGAAGACGTGGTCGAGCTGGTCGGTGGTGAGCATGCCCTTGTAGGCGATGGTGCGGCTGGACAGCGACGGGAAGTAGACGTCGGTCTCGTGCTCGGCCCGCTTGCGCAGCACGAAGGCGAGGCGCTCCAGCGCCATGCCCAGGATGCGGCTCCCTGTGGCCGAGACGAACAGCTGGATGAACGAGGGCATGCAGTCGAGCGCCGTCTGACCCAGTGACGACGGGTCGGTTGGCACCTCGCGCCAGCCGAGGACGGAGAGGCCTTCCTCGGCGGCGATCTCCTCGATGCGCTTGCGGGTCTTCGCGACCTGCTCGTCGTCACCGGGGACGAAGGCGGTGCCGACGGCGTAGTGGTGCTTGGAGGGCAGCTCGAAGTCGACGACGTCACGGAAGAAGGCGTCGGGGACCTGCATCAGGATCCCGGCACCGTCGCCGGAGTTGGGCTCCGCACCGGCGGCACCGCGGTGCTCGAGGTTGCGGAGTGCGGTGAGCGCCTGGCTGACGATGGCGTGGCTCGGCACACCGGTCATGGTGGCCACGAAGGCCACGCCGCACGCGTCGTGCTCGTGCGTGCCGTCGTACAGCCCTTGAGGCGGCGGGAATGCCTGCATGTGCACTCTCCCGTCGTCGGTCATCGCACTCTCGTCGGTCTCCCGAGGAGTGCGGCGAATGTGAGCATGCTGGTGCTGGGACGACATTGGCCCATGCGGAGATTGCAGCCTACATGAGGCCCCGGGCGCCAGATGGCGCCGTTTCGCGAGACGAATACCTCACGGTTTCGGCGTTTCGACCACTCATTCAGGCGGGGTTTGCGAGGGGTTCTTCGCGTTCAGGTCGTGCTCGGCCGAGGTGTCGACGGACTCGGTGGCGACGGTCGCCCCGGTGGCCCCGGTCGCCCCGTTGGCATCGGTGCCATCGGCCCGCTCCTCGACGTACGGCGAGGGCTCGCGGGTGTCGGGTGGCCGGTGTCGACGCCCCGTCACCAGGAAGTACGCCGCCGCGCCGGCGAACAGGATGATCGACATCCACACGCCCCACCGCAGCCCGAGCACGTTGTTGAGCTCGATGGTGTCGATCCGCAGCGACTCGATCCAGCCGCGTCCGGCGGTGTAGATCATGACGTAGAGCGCGAACACCCGGCCGTAGCCGAGCTTGTATTGGCGGTCGAGGTAGAGCAGCAGCGCGATGCCGGCCAGGTTCCAGAGCGCCTCGTAGAGGAACGTCGGGTGGAAGGTAGTCCCCAGCGGGAAGGTCATGCCGTCGGGCCACTTGTCGGGGCTGATCTCCAGGCCCCACGGCAGCTTGGTCGGCCGGCCGTAGAGCTCCTGGTTGAAGTAGTTGCCGAACCGGCCGATGGCCTGGGCGAGCAGCAGCCCGGGAGCGAGGGAGTCCGCGAGCACGCGCAGCCGGATGTTGTGGCGCCTGGTGTAGAGCCAGGCACCGAGCAGCCCGCCGGCGATGGCTCCCCAGATGCCGAGGCCGCCGTGCCAGACCTTCAGCGCGTCGATCGCGTGCTTGCCCTCGCCGAAGTAGAGGTCGTGGTCGGTGGCGACGTGGTAGAGCCGGGCACCGATCAGGCCGGCCGGCACGGCCCAGAGGGCGATGTCACCGATCTGTCCCGGGGTGCCGCCGCGGGCCACCCAGCGCTTCTCCCCCACCCACACGGCGGCGACGACGCCGAGGATGATCGCCAGCGCGTAGGCCCGGATCGGCAACGGTCCGATGTGCCAGACCCCCTGCGAGGGGCTCGGAATCGACAGGGGGATCGTCAGGGCGATCAGGTTCATGCGTCTGCCTTCAGGATCTTCTCGATGTCCGCGGCCATGTCCGACTGCGAGGTGCCGGCCGTCCAGAGGAGGTCGCCCTTGCCACCCTCCACCGAGATCACGTTGGCCGTGTGGTCGACCTCGTAGCCGCCGCTGGGCAGCTTCTGGCCCTTCTTGATGTACACGCCCATCGGCTTGCCGAGCGCGTCGATGCTGTCGATCGAGCCGGTCACGCCGATGAACTCGGGGTTGAACCGGTCGAGGTAGGTCCGCAGCGCCTTCTCGGTGTCACGGGCGGGATCGGTGGTCACGAACACCACCTGGAGATCGGCCTTCTCGGCGTCGCTGAGCCGGGTCAGCGCCGAGGCGATGGTGCTCATCACGACCTGGCAGACGTCGGGGCAGTTGGTGTAGCCGAAGAACACCAGGGAGCGCTTCTGCTGCGTGGCGAGGTCGAAGGGCTTGCCGTCGGTGTCGGTCAGGTCGAGGTGAGGTACGACGTACGGCTGGTCGAGGAGCACACCGTTGTAGCCGTCGTGGTCGGAGGTGGAGACCCCGCTGACCGCGGCACCGCCGCCCGACGAGCCGCAGCCGACGAGCGCGAGGGTGAGCAGCAGGGCCACCAGCAGCTTCCCGACCGTCCGGTCAGCCACGGCGTACCCCGGCCGCGAGGTCCTCCGTGAGCGTCGCCAGCGCTTTGAGACCACTCGCGCGGTCGTCGGCGTCGAGCAGGGGCCGGACGAAGGCGGAGCCGACGATGACCGCGTCGGCGTACGACGCCACCTCGGCCGCCTGGTCGCCGTTGGAGACCCCGAGCCCGACCCCGATCGGCAGGTCGGTGACCGCGCGGGTGCGGGCCACGAGGGGGCCGGCGAGCTCGGAGGTCGACGCCCGGGCGCCGGTGACGCCCATGACCGCGGTCGCGTAGATGAACCCCCGGCACGCCTCGGCGGTGTAGCGGAGTCGCTGGTCGGTCGAGGACGGTGCGACCAGGAAGACCTTGTCGAGGTCGCGGGCGTCGGCGGCGGCGATCCACTCCTCGGCGGAGTCGGGGGTGAGGTCGGGGGTGATCAGGCCCGCTCCCCCGGCGTTCGCCAGATCGGTGGCGAAGCGCTCGACGCCGTACCTCTCGACGGGGTTCCAGTAGGTCATCACCACGGTGGGGGTGCCGGTCGCGGCCACCGCTTCCACCGTGCGCAGCACGTCGGTGGTGCGGACGCCGCCCTCGAGGGCGCGTTGGGCGGCGGCCTGGATCGTGGGCCCGTCCATCACCGGGTCGCTGTAGGGCAGTCCGATCTCGATGACGTCGCAACCGCAGTCGACCATCACCTCGAGCGCCTCGATCGCGCCCGGGACGTCGGGGAAGCCGGCCGGCAGGTAGCCGACCAGGGCGGCACGGCCCTCGGCGCGTGTCGTCGCGAAGGCCTTGCCGGTGGTCACTTGGCGCCCTCGGCGATCTGCTCGTCGCTCGCGGGCTCGGGGGTGCCGTCGGCGTCGGCCTGGCCCAGCCCGAACCAGTCGATGGCCGTGCCCATGTCCTTGTCGCCGCGACCGGAGAGGTTGACCAGCAACGTCTGTCCGTGCCGCTCCTTGGCGAGATCGAGCGCGCCGGCGATGGCGTGCGCCGACTCGATCGCGGGGATGATGCCCTCGGTCCTGGCGAGGAGCGCGAGCGCCTCCATGGCGGCGGAGTCGGTGATGGGGAGGTACGTCGCCCGGCCGGTCTGCGCGAGGTGGGCGTGCTGCGGCCCGACACCGGGATAGTCGAGCCCGGCGGAGATCGAGTGGGACTCCACCGTCTGTCCGTCCTCGTCCTGGAGGACGTAGGTGCGCGCTCCGTGGAGCACCCCGACCTCGCCGGCCCAGATCGTCGCGGCGTGCCGTTCGGTCTCGACGCCGTCGCCCCCGGCCTCGAAGCCGTAGATGGCGACGTCGGGGTCGTCGAGGAAGGCGGTGAACAGGCCGATGGCGTTCGAGCCGCCGCCGACGCAGGCGGCGATGGCGTCCGGCAGGGCTCCGGTGAGCTCGAGGCACTGCGCCCGCGCCTCGTCACCGATGCCGCGGCAGAAGTCGCGGACCATGGCCGGGAACGGGTGCGGTCCGGCGGCGGTGCCGAAGCAGTAGGCGGTGTGGTCGACGCTGGCCACCCAGTCGCGGATCGCCTCGTTGATGGCGTCCTTGAGGGTGCGCGAGCCCGAGGACACGGGGATGACCTCGGCGCCGAGGAGCTGCATGCGCGCGACGTTGAGGGCCTGGCGCTCGGTGTCGACCTCGCCCATGTAGACGGTGCACTCCAGGCCGAGGTACGCCGCAGCAGTGGCTGTCGCGACGCCGTGCTGGCCGGCACCGGTCTCGGCGATCATCCGGGTCTTGCCCATCCGCTTGGTGAGCAGTGCCTGGCCGAGGACGTTGCGGATCTTGTGGGCGCCGGTGTGGTTGAGGTCCTCGCGCTTGAGCAGGATGCGCGCACCGGCGTGCTCGCTGAGCTTGGTCGCGTCGTAGAGAGCACTGGGCACTCCGGCGTACTCGTGGAGCATGCGGTGGAACTCGCCGGTGAAGGCGTCGTCGGCCATCGCCTCCTGCCAGGCCGCGGTGAGCTCGTCGAGAGCTGCCATCAGCGCCTCGGGCATGAAGCGGCCGCCGAAGTCGCCGAAGCGTCCGGCGTCGTCGGGTCCGGGGTCGACCTTGTCCGTAGTCATCGCCCGGCCGCCTTCATCGCGGCCACGGCGGTGCGCGGGTTGCCGTCCTTGACCAAGGCTTCGCCCACGAGCACCACGTCGGCGCCCTGGGCGGCGTAGCGGGCTGCGTCGTCGGGTCCGCCGATGCCGGACTCGGCGACCGTCACCACGTCGTCGGGGAGCAGAGCGGCCAGCCGACCGAAGGTGTCCGGGTCGACGTCGAGGGTCTTGAGGTTGCGGGCGTTCACGCCGATCAGCTCGGCGCCGACCGCGAGCGCGCGACCGACCTCCTCCTCGTCGTGCACCTCGGTCAGCACGGTCAGCCCCAGCTCACGGGCCTGCGCATGCAGGTCCGCGAGCAGCGCGTCGTCGAGGGCGGCCACGATGAGCAGCACCAGGTCGGCGCCGGCGGCCCTGGCCTCGAGCAGCTGGTAGCCGGTCACCATGAAGTCCTTGCGCAGCAGTGGGGTCGACACCGCACCACGGACGGTCCGGAGGTCGTCCAGGCTGCCACCGAAACGGCGCTGCTCGGTCAGCACCGAGATGGCGTCGGCACCGCCGGCGTCGTAGGCCGCCGCCAGGGCGGCCGGGTCGGGGATGTCGGCCAGCGCGCCCTTGCTGGGTGAGCGGCGCTTCACCTCGGCGATGACCGAGAGCCCGGGCGAACCGAAGGCCGGCATCGGGTCGCGCGGGGGCGGGAGCACCTCCGCCGCGGCGGTCAGGTCGGCCTCGGACAGCGCAGCCTGACGGGACGCGAGGTCCTCGCGCACACCGGCGACGATGTCGTCGAGCACGGACATGCGAGGGCCTTCCGGGAGCGTCTGTCATGCGTCTGTTTGGGGCCGCGCTGGACCTGCGCGGGTGTCCCAAGGTTCTCACACGGCCCACAACTGCACGGTGGCCCGGTCAGGGTGCCAGCCAGCTCCCCATGGGCAGGTTGCGCACCACCGCGAACACGACCAGCACGATCGCGAACACCACGATCCAGGCCCCCACCCGCACGCCGAAGCGGTCACGGGGAGCAGGGGCCGGGACACCGGTCCAGGCTCGGCCCGTCCACCGCAGCCACACCACCACGATGACCGGGATCAACGCGACGAAGAGCAGGTTGCTGCTGGCGGCGGCAGCGAGGTCGCCGTGGGTGAGGTCGTTGACCGCGCGGAGGCCTCCACAGCCGGGGCAGTAGAGGCCGGTGAGCGCGTAGAACGGGCAGTAGCCCCAGCTGCCGGAGGAGTGCGGGTCGCGGAAGTGCAGGGCGATGGTGAGGCCACCGACCAGGCCACCGGTGAGCAGGGGGTCGCGGAGGCGTTCCCAGCGGGTCCGCTGCCGCAGCACGGGCGACGCGTCGCTCTCTGCCGCTACGTGGTGCTCGGTGGCGGGACCGTCCATGGCGAACGCCTAGGCGTTGAGGCCCATCTTCGCCATGATCATGCCGACGACGACCGCCAGCGGCGCGAAGAGGCAGCCGATCCAGAACACCAGCCAGCTGCCGACCATCAGGCCGATGCCGGCGATGATGAACGCGGCAAGTGCCAGGCAGACGGCGGTCCAGGCTGCCGGGGTGTTGCCGTGGTGGGCCATGGAGCTCCTCAGGTCGTACGGTCGGGCGTCGGCGACAGTGTAGTGGGAGCGAGACCGGCTCCTGCGAGCTACTGGTCCCGACCGGTGTCGGTCGGGTCACGCCCCTCGTCGAGGGCGGCCCAGAGGTCCTGCTCGCGGGTCGCCTCGGGCTCGGTGACCGGCGTGGGAGTCCCCGGTGCGTCGTACCTGCTGCCCATCTCCGGCCAGCTCGGGACGAGTCGGACGGCGAGGACCGCCGGGACCAGTGCGAGCACCGAGCAGACCGCCGCGGTCCAGAACCAGCCGGTGAAGCCCTGGTCCTGCGAGCGGCCCATCAGCTGCTGGTAGGAGCTCGAACCGCTGTCGGGCAGGGTGACGTAGCCCGCGACCACGGCCGCGACCAGGCCGACGGCTGCCACGACCGCCACGACCGCGAAGACCCGGCGTACGACGCCACGGGTGACGAGCAGCACGCCCCATGCGGCGAGCAGCACCAGGCTCACCGCCGAGGCGAGCGGGAAGCGGGTGCCGGAGTCGAGCGCGGTCAGCGAGGCGTCGCCTCCGCCGCTGGTCGCGCCCATCCACGGCTTGGCACTGGCCACGGCGGCCAGGCCGGCGGTGGCGAGCCCGGCCAGCACGACCGGGCCGAACGTACGACGGGCCGGGTTGGCGTCCTCAGCCATCGTCCTCAGCCACGTCCCCAGCCACGTCCCCAGCCACGTCTCGGGCCCCGTCCCGGGCCGCCAGCAGCACGTCGTCGTCGAAGCAGGTGTGCGCACCGGTGTGGCAGGCGGGGCCGCTCTGGTCGACGGTCAGCAGCACGGTGTCGCCGTCACAGTCGAGCCGCACCTCCACCACGCGCTGGGTGTGACCAGAGGTCTCGCCCTTGACCCAGTACTCCTGGCGCGACCGGCTCCAGTACGTCCCTCGCCCGGTCGCCAGGGTGCGGTGCAGCGCCTCGTCGTCCATCCAGCCGAGCATCAGCACCTCGCCGCTGCCGTGCTGCTGCACGACCGCGGCCACGAGGCCGTCGGCGTTGCGCTTGAGCCGTCCGGCGATGGCGGGATCCAGTCGGGAGTCGGTGGTGCTCACGCCCTCCAGTATCCGGGAGCGCGTGGCAGGACACCGACCGGGCGCCCCGGGCCAGGCGGAGAGACCCGATCAGGCACCCGGTCGGTGTGCAGGGGAGGTCCGGCTCAGAGGTCGGCCGGACGCAGGACGCGGTTCACGCCGTGGGCGATCTGCTTGTTGCCCTGGTTGATGTTGCGTGCCGACGCCTTGACCAGGGCGTTGGCGGCGTCGGGGTCCCGGTCGATCAGCGCGATCCGACCGTGCTTGCGGACGTTGACCCGGATGACCGGCCCCAGCGCGCTCTTCAGGGCCGCCCCGTCGGAGGCCTTGGCCTTGGCGTAGGTGATCGTCGCTCCCGGCACCACGTGGTAGAGCAGCACCTGCTCGATCGTGTTGACCCCGGCCGCCTTGACCAGCCGGTTGAAGGTGGCGCGCTCGCTGTGCGGACGCTTGCCGGTCAGGTCGTGCACCAGCCGGCGGAAGGCCCGGTCGGTGGGCAGGAAGGCCGTCAGCGCCACCGACCCGTCGGCCAGCACGCCGACCGCGCTGTTCGGCTTGGCCTTCAGCACCGCGGTGACCGCTGCGTCGAGGATGTCGAAGTCGCCCCACTTGTGGTCGAAGTGGTGCCCGTCGGCCGCCAGTACCGTCGCGAGGCTGCGCTGGCCGGGAGCGGCGGAGGCAGGAGCCGCCGGCAACGCCGCGACCGAGGCTCCGAGGGCGACGGTCGTGAGGACCGAGGCAAGGACTTTCTTCTTCATGGTGGTTCCTTTCATCGGGGGTGGAGGGGTCGTGCACTCAGGAGCGGGCCTTGCCCGGATCGGCGTACGTCGCACGGAGCACGGAGGTGACCGAGTGGGCGGGATCGCCGTCGTCGGCCTCGAGGCTCACGTCGATGGCGGAGTACGCCGCCACCAGCGACTCCGGGATCTCGAAGGTGGCCACCCGACCGGGCGTCACCTGCCCGAGGGGGAGCATCTTGTTGGTGCGCGGGTCGAAGAGCCAGGCGTAGTAGAAGTCACCACGCGGCGCGTTCGGCAGTGACTTGGTGGCCAGCCGCATGCGCGTGATGGCGTGCGCGGTCCCCATCGAGACGGTGCCGGTCGCCGAGCCCTCCACCGGTTCGAGCGTCGCCGTGCGCTGCGCCGCGGGAGGTGGGGTGGAGTCCTCGCCGCGCGCGACCTGGAGGGCCCCGATCCCGACCCCGGCGCCCACCGCGACGAGGGCCACGGCGGCGACGCCGGCTCGCAGCGCCCGGGCGTGGCGGTGGCGGCCCAGCTCGCGCTGCAGCCCCGGCGGGAGCGTCGCGGGCGCGGCCGCCGGCACGGCGGTGCGGTCGCTGTCACGGTCGCTGTCTTTGTCGGCCAGGGTGCGGCGGGCGGCGCTGAGCAGTCCGTGCCCGAGGGCATCGTCGACCAGCTCGCTGCGGCAGCGCTCGCAGCCACGGGCGTGGTCGGCGGCGGCGATCGCCTCGGCATTGGTCAGCTCGCCGCGCAGGAGCGCGATCAGGTCGGGATGCTCGTCGTTCATCGTCGGCTCCTCGAGGTCTCGGGGCGGGTGGCGCTCATCAGCCCGGCCAGCCGGCGGGTGCCGCGGGAGGCCCGCGCCTTGACGGTCCCCAGGGGTGCCCCGAGGACGGCGGCGACCTCGGCCTGGGCCAGGTCGGCGAAGTAGGTGAGCTCGATGACCCGCCGCTCGTGCTCGGGAAGGCGAGCCACGGCCGCGCGCACGTCGGCCGCGTCGGCGTACCGCTCAGCGGTCTCCCGGCCGTCCTCCCCCACCAGCTGGCGGGCCTGGTCGACGTCGACCACGTCGTGGCGGCGGCTGCGCAGGCTGTCGATGGCCCGGCGCCGCGCGATGGTGAACAGCCAGCCGGTGAAGCGCTGTTCCGGGTCGTAGCGCGAGGCGTAGCGCCACACGTCGAGGAAGGTGCGCTGCACGACGTCGTCGGCCTCGCTGGGCCCGACGAACCGGGTCACGTAGGCCCGGACGGCCGCGCCGTACGCGGCGTACGCCTCCTCCAGCGCGCCCGCCTCCAGGCGGGAGAGCCGCAGGCCGATGGCCTCGCCGGGTTCCATGGCGGTGTTTCGTGCCCGGCACCACGAACGGTTGCCGTTTCACCCACATACTTCGGGTAGGTCGCCGGGTGAGGGCTAGAGGCTCTGCTGGGCCACCCACGAGGAGTGCAGGCGGGCGTAGACGTCGGGCTCGCCCTCGGGGGTACGACGGCCGACGAGCTCGACGTGCGGCCCCCGCTGGACGACGCGCCCGCGGTCGAAGACGATCACCTCGTCGGCGTTCTCGGCGGTCGAGAGCCGGTGCGCGATGGTGACGCTGGTGCGACCGGCCATCAGCCGCTCGAGGGCGCGACCGATGCGCATCTCCAGGGCCGGGTCGACCGCGCTGGTCGCCTCGTCGAGGACGAGCAGGTCAGGGTCGGCCAGATGCGCTCGCAGCAGGGCGACCAGCTGGCGCTCGCCGGCCGAGAGCGACTCGCCGCGCTGCCCGACCCGCGTCTCCAAGCCGTGGGGCAGCCCATCGAGCCAGTCGCCGAGGCCGAGCTCGGCGGCGGCGGCGCGTACGTCGTCTGGGGTGGCGTCGAGGTCGCCGTAGCGCGTGTTGGCGAGCAGCGTGGAGTCGAAGAGGAAGCCCTCCTGCGGCACCAGCACCACCCGCCGGCGCAGCGAGGCGAACTCGACCGAGCGGATGTCGACGCCGTCGAGCAGCACGGTGCCGGTCGTGGGATCCATCAGCCGGGTGAGCAGCTTGGCGAAGGTCGTCTTGCCCGAGCCGGTCTCCCCCACCACGGCGATCCGGCTGCCGGACTCGATGTGCTCGGTGACGTCTCGCAGCACCAGGGGTCCTCCCGGGTAGCCGAAGGACACGTCCTGGAAGGCGACATCCATCGCGCCGCGGGGCAGCGACTTGCCGGACGGGCCGGGGTCGTCGAGGTCGGCCGGCGTCTCGAGGATGCCGATCACCCGGCGCCAGCCCGCAATGGCGTTCTGGGCGTCGGTCAGCACCTGGGTGCCCATCTGCACGGGACCGACGAACAGGGTGACCAGGAACGCGAACCCGATCACCTTGCCGGAAGTGATCTCACCGGCCAGTCCGAGCCAGATGCCGAGGATCAGCACGCCGGCGTTGGCCAGTCCGGCCGAGACCCCGCCGAGGCTGAACGAGAAGGCCGTCAGCCCCTGCGCCCGGGTGGCGGCCACCTGGTTGGTCGAGATGGCCTCGTCGATGCGGTCCTGGGTGCGCTTCTCGATGGCGTAGGTGCGCACGGTCACCGCGCCCACGACGGGCTCGGAGATGGCCGACAGCATCGCGCCCACCGAACGGCGGACCAGGCCGTAGGCCGCCGACAGCCGCCGCTGGAAGTAGCGCAGGGACAGGAACAGGGGCAGGAAGCAGACCCACACCAGGATCGTCAGCTGCCAGGAGTAGAAGAGCATCACCACGGTCGCCAGGAGCACCTGGCCGACGCTGATGATGCCGAAGACGCCACCGAAGACGAGGAACTGCGAGACCTGGTCGACGTCGCTGGTCACGCGCGAGACCAGGGCCCCGCGGTGCTCGGTGTTCTGGGTGAGCAGGGGCAGGTCGTGCACGTGGCGGAAGGCCTTGGTCCGCAGCGTGGCCAGTCCGCGCTCGGAGGCGGTGAACAGGCGTGCGGTCATCAAGTACGACGACACCCCGGTCGCCACGATGGCCAGCGCCGCCAGCACCGCCATCTGGGCCACGAAGGAGACGTCGACGCCGTGGGGTCCGTTGATGCCCTTGTCGAGGGTCTGCTGCACCGAGATGGGTACGACGACCCGGCCGGCGGTCCCGATCAGGGCCAGCACCATCGTCCAGCCGAAGCCGACACCGAGCTCGGGCGAGAAGCGCAGGCCACTGCGGATCGTGTCCATGGCCGAGATCTCGTCGCCACTGGCGACGCTGGTGCCGAGGTCCTGCAGCTCCTCGGGTTCGAGGTCGATGCTCATTCGGAGCCCCCGCGGCGATGCGAGCGCAGCGAGCAGCGTCGTGGGGTGGTTGTCACGGAGCCACCCCCTCGGACTCGTAGGCGTTGACCAGCGTGGCGTAGGCGGGATTGCGCTGGAGGAGCTCCTGGTGGGTGCCCCGGTCGACGATGCGGCCCTGGTCGAGGAAGAGCACCTCGTCGGCCAGCGAGATCGTCGCCTTGCGGTAGGCGATCAGCAGCATGGTGGAGTCACTGCCCCGCTCGCGCATCGCCGCCAGGATCCGCGCCTCCACCTCGGGGTCGACGGCCGAGGTGGCGTCGTCGAGCACGAGCAGGCGCGGTCGGCGGACGATGGCCCGGGCCAGCGACAGACGTTGGCGCTGGCCGCCGGACAGGGTGGTGCCGCGTTCCCCGAGCCGGCTGTCGAGGCCGCGCGGCAGGGCGGCCACGAAGCCGTCGGCCTGGGCCGTCCGGAGGGCCGACCACACCTCGTCGTCAGGGATCTCCGCACCCAGGGTCACGTTGCCGCGCACGGTGTCGTCGAAGAGGAACGCGCTCTGCGGGACCAGCGCGACGTGCTCGGCGAGCTCGCCTCGTGGCAGGTCGCGCAGGTCGTGGCCGTCGATCAGGACCGCGCCGGCCAGCGGGTCGACCAGCCGCGTGACCAACGAGGTGAGCGTGCTCTTGCCCGAGGCGGTCGCGCCCACGACGGCGACCGTGCGGCCCGGCGCGACGGAGAAGTCGAGGCCCTCGAGGAGCACCTGCCCCTCCTCGTAGGTGTAGGTCAGGTCGTCGACCTCCAGCGCGGCGCCACGGGTCGAGGGAGCCAGCCGGGTCTCGCCGTACGTCGTGTCGCTGACCGTGTCGAGGACGCGGTGCACGCGGGTGTAGCCGACCACCGAGCGGGGGAACTCACCCAGCATCCAGCCGATCGACCGGATCGGGAAGGCCACGATGGTCAGCAGGTAGGCGACCGTCACCACGTCACCGGGGTCGGCGCCGCCTGACCTCACCCGGAGTACCCCGACGCCGAGGACCGCCAGCACGCCGAGGTTGGGCAGGCTCTCGAGCAGCGGGTCGAAAGCGGCCCGGATGCGCCCCGCCCGGATGCCCTCGTCGCGCAGGTCGCGCGCCTTGGCGGCAAACCGGTCGGTCTCCTCGCTCTCGCGCCCGAGGGTCTTGACCACCATGGCGCCGTCGAACGACTCGTGGGCGATCTCGCTCAGCTCGGCGCGCAACGCCTGGATGCGGGTGAAGATCGGTGAGGAGAGGCGCTGGAAGACGACGTTGACGACCATCACCAGCGGAAAGACCAGCAGCCCCACGAGGGCCATCGTGATGTCGGTGAACAGCATCTGCGCGATCGCGATCACCATCATCGCGAGGGTGCCGACGGCCATCGGCAGCGGCGCGATTGGCGCCCAGGCGGCCTCGACGTCAGCGTTGGCGTTGGACAGCAGCTCGCCGGTCGGGTGCTTCTGGTGCCAGGCCATGGGGAGGGTGAGGTACTGGCGGGTGACCTCGCGGCGGTAGGCGGCCTGCATGCGGTACTGCATCACCCCGGCCCCGAGTCGCCGCGCCACGATGCCCACGGCCCGCAGCAGGGCGACACCCAGGAACAGGGCCAGGATCGCGACCAGACCACCGGTGGTCGTCGCCCCGGTCTCGAAGGCGGGCAGCACGACGTGGTCGGTGGCCCAGCCGAGCACCCAGGCGTCGGCCACCGTCAGGGCACCGAAGACGACGCTGCCGAGCGTGGAGAGGGTGAAGACCCAGGGCTCGCGGCGGATGGCGACCCCGAGTACGCGAAACCCCGCCGTCAGGGTGGAGTCGGTCGAGGTCTGCGTCACAACGGTGCAACCCTAGGTGGGGGTGCCGACATTCCGCACGTCGATATCGAGGCCACCCCGCAGGACGCCGCCCTAGGATCGCTCCATGGAGCAGATGTCGCGCACCGAGCGCGCAGCGCTGTGCAACTCAGCCCTCGAGGCCGGTCAGGACGCGCCGACTCTGTGTACCGGTTGGACGGTCAAGGACCTCGTCATCCACCTGCTCATCCGCGAGCGCGACCCGATCGGCGCCACGGCCATCGTCGTCCCGCAGCTGGAGAAGCTGGCGAGCCGCTCGGAGCGGCGACTGGGCGAGCAGGACTTCGCGACGCTGGTCGAACGGGTCCGCAACGGGCCGCCGCTGTGGTCGCCGATGGCCATCCCGAAGGTCGACCAGCTGCTCAACTCCCTGGAGTACTTCGTGCACCACGAGGACATCCGCCGCGCCTCCCCCGGCTGGGAGCCGCGGGAGCTGACCGACCGGGAGCGGCGGATCCTGTTCAAGGGCGCGGCCGTGGCGGGCAAGCGGTTCGTCAAGCCGGTCGGCGTACCCGTCCAGATCCGCTGGACCGACGGCGAGCGCGAGCGCGACGCGGTGCTCTCCGCGGGCGACGACCCCGTCGTGGTCACGGGCGAGCCCGCCGAGCTGACCATGTTCCTGTTCGGCCGCCACCAGCACACCGGCCTGAAGTTCGAGGGCCCCCAGGACCGCGTCGAGGCGCTCCAGGCCGGCGACCTCGGGCTCTGACCGGAGTCGACCCGCGACGGGTCAGTTCACCGACACGTGCACGTGGTCGAAGTGGTTGGCCGTCTCCGAGCCGCGGTCGGACATCGAGCGCCAGCCCTCGCTGGACCGCACGGGGGTCCAGATGTGCTGCTGCCAGATGATGTCGTAGAGGTTCAGCTCCGAGGCGTGGGCCTGCAGGAAGGCCGCGATCTGGTCGCCGGTGCTCGAGTCGGAGGTCATGATGTCGATCGCCCTGCCACTCGAGTGCTCGCCGTGAGCGTCGTACCCGCCGTACTGCGTGATCTGCGGGAAGTTGTTGCACACCGCCCGGTAGACACGGACGGCGCCACTGGTCAGGCCGCTCTCCACGCCGGACGTGCCGGGGCAGGGCCGGTCCACCAGGCCGAGCGAGCCGGGCGGGCGCTCCTTGCTCTTGCTCAGGTAGTCGTCGGTCACCCAGCGGGTCAGGCGACCCACGATGACCTCGGCGTACCCGTTCTGGCGCTTGCCGGTGACCGGCACGTGCTTGCCCGTTTCCAGCAGGCCGGCGGTCCGGGCCTTCTCACGGGGCTCGGTGCGCAGGTCGAGGGGGGCCGTGGTCCAGAGCTTGCCGGTGGCCTTGGGCACGCGGTTGTTGATCAGGGCGACCCGGTCCTGGGAGCGGGTGGTGCCCAGGACGCGCTCGTGGGTGTCGGTGGCGGCAGCGGCGCCGATCGAGCTGGCGGCGCGGCTGGGCGCGTCGGGGCGGGCGAAGCCGCTGGTGGCGACTCCGGTGCCGATGGCCAGGGCGGTGACAAGCGGTGCGGCCACGAGGGCCAGACGACGGCGCCGGAACACGGTGTGGAACGACGCGGACCTGGTGGGCGCCAGGGTGTGCTTGCCTCGGGAATGTCCTCGGGGCACGGGGGGATTCCTAACGTTGCGGGCGTGGAACCCAACGACCCAACCATGTCTCGACGGCCAGATCCAACCCAGCCCCCCAGGTCAGCGGCGTGACGCTGCCCACGCCGACCGGCTCCCGTGTGCCCGAGATCACCGTGCTCGGGGCCCGAATCTGTTCGGGAAACACGATGGTTGAACGATAAAGTTACTGGTGCGTTCGGCCGACTTCGCCGCACGCCTCGGGCCAGGCCCGACCTTCCTCACCACCACGACGCAGTCCTGTGCGCCTCCGCGCACAGTCGACTGCGTCGACTACGCGTGCGCCCGCGCACGGAAAGAGCCAGACCGTGAACATCAGCCTCGCGAGCGCCGTCGGCCTCGCCGGAGCCCTCCTCGCCTTCGCCTGCACCCTCCCCCAGGCCGCCAAGCTGATGCGGATGCACGCCGCCACCGGCGTGAGCGTCGCCGCACTCGCCAACTCGACGATCAGCGGGCTGGCGTGGACGGCGTTCGGGGTGCTGGAGCACGACGCCTGGGTTGCCCTGACGGCGATCGTCGCGGTGCCCGCCACGGCTGCCGCGGCCGGGTTGGCCTGGTTCCGGGGCGGGTCGCGCGAGCGTCTGTGGATGCCGTTCGCCTGGGCGGTGACCCTGCTCGTCGCCATCACGGCGTCGGCCTGGACCGGTACCGGCCTCCTGACGCTGCTGCTCGGCTGCTCGATCTCGATGCTGGTGACGCCCGCGGCGGTCACGGCCTGGCGCAGCCCGGATGTCTCCGCGATCGCTGCCTCGGCGTGGCTGATGATGCTCGCCGAGGCACTGCTGACAGGTGTGTACGGCGTCCTCGCGGGCATCGACGCGAACATGCTGTACGCCGCTGTGGCCATCACCGGCTCGGTCGCGATCCTGACCCGGATCGCCCTGCCCAGCCGCGTGCACGCGCGCCTCTTCCCGCTCCCGAACGGCCCCGCCGACCGGCCCGAGCCCAACGCCTGGGAGTCGTTCCAGCTCGCCTCCTGAGACCCGCCCCGGACGTCATACGAACTGGTGCCTGTAGCGCTCGATACGGATGACCTCCCGCGGTACGAACCGGAGCTCAGCCGCCGGTCGTCTCCGAGGCCTCTTCCCGTACGACGGAGCCGGTGCCGTCGGTGTCGTCGAGCCACCCCTCGGGGAGCGCCACGCCCTTGCGCGGACTGCCCTGGCGGCCCCGCGGAGTGCCGAGCTCGGCCACCGGGAAGGCGGCCTCCGGGTCGAGCTGCTCGAGGAGGCCGTCGAGCTCGGCGAGGGTGCTGATCAGGGCCAGGTCGCGTCGCAGGTCGCCCCCGGCGGGGAAGCCCTTGAGGTACCAGGAGACGTGCTTGCGGAACTCCTTGCAGCCGCGCTCCTCCCCCATGTGCACGGTCAGCAGCTCGGCGTGCCGACGCATCATCGCGGCCACCTCGCCGAGCCGCGGCAGGGTCGCGACCTCGCTGCCCTCGAAGGCCGCCGCGAGGTCCCGGAACAGCCACGGGCGACCGAGGCAGCCACGGCCGACCACCACCCCGTCGGCGCCGGTCTGCTCGACCATCCGGAGGGCGTCGGCCGCCTCCCAGATGTCGCCGTTGCCGAGCACCGGGATGTCGACGTGCTCGACCAGGCGGGCGACGGCGTCCCAGTCGGCGGTTCCGGAGTAGCCCTGGATCGCCGTACGTCCGTGCAGGGCAATGGCGGCGACGCCGGACTCCTGCGCGATCCGGCCGGCGTCGAGGTAGGTCAGGTGGTCGTCGTCGATGCCCTTGCGGGTCTTCATGGTCACCGGTACGCCGTACCGCGACCCGGCCGCGACGGCGGCCTCGAGGATCTCGCCGAGCAGGGTGCGCTTCCACGGCAGCGCCGCTCCCCCGCCCTTGCGGGTCACCTTCGGGACCGGGCAACCGAAGTTGAGGTCGACGTGTGCCACGCCGTACTCCGCGCAGAGGATCTCGGTCGCCTTGCCGACGTACGCCGGGTCGGTGCCGTAGAGCTGCACCGAGCGCACCGACTCCTGCTCGTCGAAGACCAGCATCTGACGGGTCGTCGCGTCCCCCTCGACCAGGCCACGGCTGGTGATCATCTCGCAGACGTAGAGACCCGCCCCCTGTTCGCTGCACAGGCGGCGGTAGGCGGCGTTGGTGATGCCGGCCATCGGGGCCAGCACGACCGGCGTCGGGACCTCGAGGTCGCCGAGTCGCAGGGGGCGCCGCAGCGGTGGGGCGGGTGTTGCGGAGGTCAGGGCTGGCTCTTTTTCTTCTTCTTGGCGGGCTTCTTCACCTCGGGCTGGGTGATGGTGCCCTTCCAGGTGATCGGCTCGTACTGCTGCAGTGGGCGGTAGCTCATCTCGACCAGCGTGCGGCCGGGCGGGAGCAGGTAGGCGAGGCACAGGTTCGCGGTCTTGCCGGCGGTGAACCCGGCAGGAAGCGTGGTCGACGGGCACTGGGTGAAGGTGTTGTTGAAGCTCACCGCCTGCACCAGCGCGTTGGTGCTGTCGACGGCGTAGATCGGGGCGATGGCGTGGCTGAGGTCACCGGTGCCGAGGTTCTTCACCTGGACCCGCGCGTAGTACGGCGTGGACTTCTTGCTCGCCGGGTCGAGCTGGTAGGCGGCCAGGTCACCGATGCGGCCCTTGGCGACCGAGTTGACCGTCAACCCGAGCACCGAGCTCCGCTGGGAGTTCTGCTCGTAGGCCACCGTCGCGGTCTCCCCGAACTTCAGGGCGGTGCCTGCCTTGGTCAGCGTGACGCCGCTGGGGACGTCGACGTCGGCCGAGGGAACGGGAGCCGACGGCTTGGCCGCTGCCGGCTTCTTGGCGTTGTCGGCGCCGCACGCCGTCAGGACGAGCGCCGAGGCGACCAGGACGGCCACCAAAGTCGCGCGGGCACGCTGGGGAGGGCCGCTTCTGGTCACCGCCACATTGTGCCCGTCGCCCGCGCGCTTCGTGGGCATTCGCCCTCGCGCCGCCGCGGTACGTCTTCCCCCTGCTGCCGCGGTCAGCACCCGACGAGTCGTTCGGCGAACCACGTGCGGACGCCCTCCAGGGGGATCCGCTCCTGCTTCATGGTGTCGCGCTCGCGCACGGTGACGGCCTGGTCGTCGAGGGTGTCGAAGTCGACCGTCACGCAGTACGGCGTGCCGATCTCGTCCTGGCGACGGTAGCGGCGACCGATCGCGCCGGCGTCGTCGAACTCGACGTTCCACAGCTGGCGCAGCTCGGCGGCCAGTGCCTTGGCCTTCGGGGTGAGGTCCTCGTTGCGGCTCAGGGGCAGCACGGCGACCTTGACCGGGGCCAGCCGCGGGTCGAGGCGCAGCACGGTGCGCTTGTCGACCCCGCCCTTCGTGTTCGGCGCCTCGTCCTCGGTCCAGGCGTCGACCAGGAAGGTCATCAGGCTGCGGCTGAGACCGGCCGCGGGCTCGATGACGTAGGGCAGGTAGCGCTCGCCGGCAGCCTGGTCGAAGTAGGACAGGTCCTGGCCGGAGTGCTCGGAGTGGGTCTTGAGGTCGAAGTCGGTGCGGTTGGCGATGCCCTCGAGCTCGCCCCACTCGGAGCCGGCGAACTTGAAGCGGTACTCGATGTCGACGGTGCGCTTGGAGTAGTGGCTCAGCTTCTCCTTCGGGTGCTCGAAGTGGCGCAGGTTGTCGGGGTTGATGCCGAGGTCGACGTACCAGCGAGTGCGCTCGTCGATCCAGTACTGGTGCCACTCCTCGTCCTCGCCGGGCTTGACGAAGTACTCCATCTCCATCTGCTCGAACTCGCGGGTGCGGAAGATGAAGTTGCCGGGAGTGATCTCGTTGCGGAAGCTCTTGCCGATCTGGGCGATGCCGAAGGGCGGCTTCTTCCGGGCGCTGGTGACCACGTTGGTGAAGTTCAGGAAGATGCCCTGAGCAGTCTCGGGACGCAGGTAGTGCAGGCCGGACTCGTCCTCGAGCACGCCGAGGTAGGTCTTGAGCAGGCCGGAGAACTGGCGCGGCTCGGTCCACGCGCCGCGGGTGCCGCAGTTGGGGCAGGCGATCGCCGCGAGGTCGACGGTGTCCGGGTCCTCGATGCCCTTCTTCTCCGCGAACTCCTCCTGGAGGTGGTCGGCCCGGAACCGCTTGTGGCACGACTGGCACTCGGTCAGCGGGTCGGTGAAGGTCGAGACGTGGCCCGAGGCCTCCCAGGTCTGGCGGGGCAGGATCACGCTGGAGTCGAGGCCGACCATGTCGTCACGCGACTGCACCATCGAGCGCCACCACTGGCGCTTGATGTTGTCCTTGAGCTCGACGCCGAGCGGGCCGTAGTCCCAGGCCGACCTGGTGCCGCCGTAGATCTCACCGCACGGGTAGACGAACCCCCGGCGCTTGGCGAGGGAGACGACGTTGTCGACGGCGGAGGGGGGCGGCTTGGCCACGGTGGTGCTCCTTGCAGAAGGCGTGCCCGGCCGCTGGCTGCGGTGGGCGAAGGACCCACCCTACCGAGGGCGGACGAACGACTTCAGCCCAGTTCCCGCGGGGAGGCGACGTTGAGCTCCCCGTCGAGGGGTTCGTACGCCGAGGGCTCGTCGATCGCCCTGCTCAGCAGCGGGACGGCACCCACCTTGACGTCGTACGACGAGAGGGCCCGGCGGTAGCTGCCGACGTCCTTCCAGCGGGTCACCATCACCCAGAGCGTCGGGTCGTCGACGTTGCGCCCGAGCCGCCCGTCGGCGTACCCCCGCTGCTCCGCGAGGAGCGCATGCGCCGCCTCCAGGTCCGCCCGGAAGGCAGCGTCGTCCTCGGGCACGCGGAACCTGTTCACGACCAGCACCCGCCGACCCTAGCCGACTGACTTGACAATGATTCTCATTCCAACTGAGAATCATTCTCATGTGGCGACGCCTCCCGCTTGCTCTCGCCCTGCTGCTCCCGGCAGGACTGCTCTCCGCCTGCTCGGTGGGAGACAGCGGCAAGGCCGAGGTGGTGGCGTCCTTCTACCCGCTCCAGTACGTCGCCCAACGGGTCGTCGGCGACCACGCCGAGGTCGTCAACCTGACTGCCCCCGGTGTCGAGCCGCACGACGTCGAGCTCTCTCCTCGGCAGGTGGCCACGATCTCCGGCGCCAAGATCGTCTTCTACGAGAAGGGCTTGTCCCCCGCAGTCGACGACGCCGTGAAGAACAACGGCCCCCACCGTCGGGTGAATGCTGCCGACGCCGTGCAGCTGCGTCACGGGAGCACGTCCGAGGACGGCGACATCGACCCGCACTTCTGGCTCGACCCGACCCTGATGGCCAAGGTCGCCCAGCGGTTCACCGACGAGATGAGCAAGGCCGATCCCGAGCACGCCGCGGACTTCGCGGCAGGCAACGACCGGCTGCAGAACGACCTGCAGAAGCTCGACCGTGAGTACCGTGCGGGACTCGCCCACTGCACCACCCGGACAGTGGTGGTCAGCCACGACGCGTTCGAGTACCTCGGCGCTCGCTACGGGCTCGACGTGCATCCGATCACCGGGCTCTCCCCCGACGCCGAGCCCTCGGCCAGGCACCTCTCCGAGCTCGCCGACCTCAGCCGCAAGGACAAGATCACCACCGTGTTCAGCGAGCGGCTGGCAAGTCCCCGGCTCGCCGACACCCTGGCCGACGACCTCGGCATCCACACCGCGGTGCTCGACCCGATCGAGGGGCTCACGTCGTCGGACCCCGACGACGACTACCTGAGCCTGATGCGCGACAACCTCGCCGCCCTCCGCGACGCAGGTGGGTGCTCGTGAGCCGCGTCGTGGAGATCACCCGGGCCGGCGTCACGCTCGGCGGCCGGCCGATCGTGCGCGACGTCGACGTCACGGTGGACAGCGGCGAGGTGGTGGCGCTGCTGGGCGCCAACGGTTCCGGCAAGTCGACCCTGGTCAAGGCGATGGTGGGGCTCTATCCCCTGAGCACCGGCCGCATCCGGCTCTTCGGCGAGGAGCTCTCGAGGTTCCAGGAGTGGCACCGGCTCGGCTACGTGCCACAGCGCTCGGCCATCGCCACCGGAGTGCCGTCGACGGTGGCCGAGATCGTCGGGGCCGGTCGGCTCTCCCGCCGCAAGCCGTTCGTCCCGATGCGTCGCGAGGACCGGATCGCGATCCGCGAGGCGCTCGAGGCCGTCGACCTCGCGGACCGGTCGCACCACCAGGTCTCGACGCTCTCGGGAGGCCAGCAGCAACGCGTGCTGATGGCGCGCACGCTCGCCGGCCGTCCGGAGCTGCTGGTCCTCGACGAGCCCAACGCCGGGGTCGACCTGGAGTCCCAGCAAGCGATCGCGAACACCCTGGGCACCCTCACGGCAGCCGGAGCCACGATCGTCGTCGTACTCCATGAGCTCGGGCCGTTCGCCGACCTGATCCAGCGCACCCTGATGCTGCGCGAGGGCCGACTGGTGTACGACGGGCCGCCGATCGATCCCGCCCACCCCGACCACGCCGGCCACCACCATCACCACCGACCCACAACGCCACCCCTGCTCCGGCCCGGCGTACGAGCGCCGTTCGACGGGGGGCAGAGCTGATGGACATCCTCCTCACCCCGTTCATGATCCGGGCCCTGATCGCCGCCGCGGTCACGGGACTCTCCGCGCCGGCGGTCGGCACCTTCCTCGTGCAGCGGCGGTTGTCGTTGATGGGCGACGGCATCGGGCACGTCTGCGTCACCGGGGTCGCGCTCGGCCTGCTCACCGGCACCTCCCCCACCTTCATGGCCGTCGTCGTCGCGATCATCGGCGCGCTGCTGATCGAGCTGATCAGGTCGACGGGTCGGGCGACCGGGGACGTCGCGCTGGCGCTGCTTTTCTACGGCGGCATCGCGGGCGGGCTGCTGCTCGTCTCCCTGGCCGGCAACGGCGTCCTCGCCCTGCAGGGCTACCTGTTCGGGTCGATCGTCACCATCTCGACGTCGGCCATGGTGGCCAGCGTCGGGCTGGCGGCCGTCGTGCTCGTCGCGACGTTCACCCTGCTGCCGCAGCTGTTCTCGGTCGCCAACGACGAGGACTACGCGCGCACCACCGGGCTCTCGGCGCGTTTCTACAACGTGTTGATCTCGGTGCTCGCCGCCGTCACCGTCAGCGTCGCGATGCGGACCGTCGGCCTGCTGCTGGTGAGCGCGCTGATGATCATCCCGGTCGCGACGGCACAGCAGTTCTCGCGCGGGTTCAAGGTCACCATGCTCGGCGCCATGGCCGCGGGCACGCTGGCGTCCCTGACCGGCGTGACGCTCTCGGCCTTCGCCGACGTCCCTCCCGGCGCCACGATCGTGCTGGTCGCGCTGGCCGGCTTCGCCCTCACCTTCCCGCTGGGCCTGGTCGTCCAGCGGCGGCGCCGGGCACAGATGCCGTTCCCGGTGCAGGACGGCTTCGAGACCCACGAGCACGACACCGTCGACGAGCCGCACCGCCACGAGCACGGTCCCGGGTGCGGACACCCGGCGGTCGAGCACGGAGACCACATCGACTACATCCACGGCGGGCACCGGCACGCCGCCCACGGAGGTCACTATGACGAGCACTGATCCGAGCACGGGCACCCGACCCACGCGGCAACGGCGTGCGATCGCCGGCGTGATGGAGGCCTTCGACGACTTCCGCAGCGCCCAGGAGATCCACGGGCTGCTCTCCCAACGAGGTGAGCAGGTCGGGTTGTCGACCGTCTACCGGGCGCTGCAGTCGATGGCCGACGCCGGCGAGATCGACTCGTTGCGCACCGAGTCGGGCGAGAGCATCTACCGCCGCTGCAGCGGCAGCCACCACCACCACCTCGTCTGCCGCTCCTGCGGGGCCACGGTCGAGGTCGAGGGGCCGACGGTCGAGAAGTGGACGCGGTCGGTCGCGGCGGCGTACGGCTACTCCGACGTCAGCCACACCCTGGAGATCTTCGGGACCTGCGGCTCCTGCTGACGGCGACGTACGCTGGCGGCATGCCCGAGGAGCGCGAGGTCGAGGAGCAGGCGGTCGACAAGTACCGCCATCTCCCCCCGCGCCCGCGTCCCGAGGAGCTGCGCACCTCCCAGGACGTCGTGCAGCACGGCGAACCGGTCGGCGAGGCCGATCGCGAGCGCGACTGGCTGCTGCGGACCACCGGCATCTTCATCTAGGCCCCGCGGCCGCGGTCTCGTAGCCTGCCTGCGTGGCCACCTTCATCCTCACCGCGATTGGCGACGACCGGCCCGGGCTGGTGTCGGCACTCTCGGCCCCCATCAGCGAGCACGGCGCGAGCTGGGAGCGCAGCCAGATGTCGCACCTGGCAGGCAAGTTCGCCGGCATCGTGCTGGTCTCGGTCGCCGACTCGCGGCTGGACGCGCTGGTCGCCGACCTCACGGCGCTGGAGTCCGAGGGACTCCAGGTCGCCATCGAGCGCACTGGAGAGGCCGACGAGGCTCCGTCGCAGCGGTTGAGCCTCGAGCTCCTCGGGGCCGACCACCCCGGGATCGTGGCCGAGATCTCCGCGTCCCTCGCGGAGCGTCACGTCAGCATCGAGGAGCTCAGCACCGACGTACGTGACGCGCCGATGGCAGGCGGCACGCTCTTCGAGGCCCATGCCGTGCTCAATGCCCCGCCGACGGCGAACACCGACGACCTGCGCACCATGCTCGAGGGGCTGGCCGACGAGCTGATGGTCGAGATCAGGCTGTCGGACGACTGAGCTCGTTGCTCCGGGCGCGGGGTACGTCGGGCCGGAGCAGGTCGAGGGGCAACCGCACCTGGAACCGGCTGCCGCGACCGACCTCGCTCTCCACCTCGATCCGGCCGCCGTGGCTCTCCACGATCGACTTGATGATGCTCAGTCCGAGGCCCACGCCCTGGATCGACTGGTCCTGGGCGTGCCGGGCCCGGTAGAAGCGGGTGAACAGGTGGTCGCGATCCATCGAGTCGATGCCGATCCCGGTGTCGGTCACCTCGATCTGCACGCGGTCCTCGACCGCGAGGCTGACGTGGACCGAGCCGCTGGGGGTGTACTTGACCGCGTTGGAGATCAGGTTGTCGACCACCTGCGCGATCCGCTGGCCGTCCACCACCGCCCAGAGCTCGCCGGGTGTCTCGCAGGTGAGCTCGAGACCGGCGGCTTCGGCGGCTGACCTCGCCGTGTCGACCGAGTCCCGGACGACGGCCGCGAGGTCCGCGGGCTCGCGGATCATGTGCAGGGAGCCTGCATCGGTCTGCACGGTGTGCAGCAGGTCGGCGACGAGGCGTTGCAGCCGCTCACCGTTGCGGGCGGCCACCCGCAGGAAGGCACGTGAGTCCTCGCCGACGTCGTTCCCGTCGAGGACGAGGTCGACGTAGCCGCGGATCGAGGTCAGCGGCGTACGCAGCTCGTGGGAGACCGAGGCGACGAACTCGTCCTTGACCCGCAGCGCGCGCACGAACTCGGTGACGTCCTTGTAGGCCAGGGTGGCGCCGACCAGGCCGCCCGACTCGTCGCGGACGGTCCGGGCGGAGACCGACAGCGCCCGTCGGCCCTTGGGGTCCTCCCCGACCCAGATCAGGCAGTCGTCGAACTCCTCGCCTCGGATCGCGCGTTGCTCGGGCATCTCCTCGCGGGCGAGCACGGTGACGCCGTCCACGTCGTAGGCGAAGAAGTCCTCGGCGCTGCGCCCGCGCGGGAAGGCCTGTCGCATGAACGCCTCGAGCTGGTCGTTCATGGTGCGGATCGCACCTGTGTGGTCGAGCAGCACCAGACCCACGTCGACCGTGTCGAGGATCGCGTCGGCGAACCGGCGCTGCTCGGCGATCGTGCGGGCAGCCGCGTGCAGAGCGACCCGCTGCCGGCCGAGCTCGTCGCGATCCACGTTGAGACGGTCGATCCCCTCCACGAACGCCAGTCCGAGCGCGGTGACCGCCAACGGCACCAGGACCGACCAGGCCAGCGTGCCGCCGTCGGTGCCCAGGTAGGCGGTGCTCGGCAGCCCGAAGAGCAGCAGCGCCGCCAGACCGGCACCGATGGCTCCGACGCGGTAGTAGGTGCCCGCCATCCAGAGCACCGGCAGCACCAGCAGCGGAGCGACTGCCCAACCCGCCGGGTCCAGTGCGCACAGCCCGAGGGCGCCGATGTCGAGCACCGGCACCAGGACGGCCACCGGACGAGGCACCCGTGGCCAGGGCAGCACCATCACGACCGCGGTGACCGCCAGGCACAGCAACGACGCGGCGCCGAGCAGCGAGGCCGGCTCGAGCGTCGCACCTCCCACGGCCAGCAGGCCCATGGCGAAGGCGAAGGAGACCGCGAAGCTGAGCTGCAGCCAGCGCGGGTCGAGGACGTCGTGCACGGTGAACCGGTGATCCACGTACGCCGGTGGGCGTGATCGGCTCACCGTGCCTCCTCTGGCCCGTCCGACCCCCGTTCCCGCCCGGCAAGTCTGGCATGTGCCGCGCGTGTGTCGAGGTCGAACGCTCGCGGATGCCGGGACGAGTCACCGCAAAACGGCGGATACCGATCTCCGCTCGGATGCCGTTCGACATGGCCTGGAACTCGCGTCGTACGCCGTCGTGGCCGGAGCTCGTGCTCGAGCTGCTCAAGGCGTAGCGCCACCAAGGTGGTTGAGCAGCGAGCGCCAGCGAGCGTCTCGAAACCACGGACACCTCGCCTTGCGATCGAACATGTGTTCGAGTATGCTGGACATTGGCAGCCCCGCCGGACGCACACTCCCAGGTGTGCCTGACAGCGAGCGTGGGCGCATGAGTTCCGATCCGACTTGTGGTTCGAGTTCTGAGCCGATCCGCACCGGGCATCCGGTGCTGCGGTTCGCCCGCCAGCTCACCGGGCGACTCGACGAGGTCGCGGCTTCTCCGGTGTGGTCGATGACCCCGGCCGAGCAACGTGACTCCCTGCGTGAGCTCGCGCGAGCCGAAGCACAGCTCGCTGCGTTGCGGTTGCGGGTGCTGGCCGAGGCCGACCGCTCCGGTGCCGGAAGTGAGCGTGGTGCGCCCTCGGCGGCGGACTGGGTGGCCATCGAGACCCGTCAGACCAGGATCAGCGCGCGATCGGACCTGAAGCTGGCTGGGGGGGTGGAGGGCTACCCGGTGCTCTCGGCGGGCATGGATGCCGGGATCGTGAACCTCGCTCAGGCACGCGCCATCACCACCGCCCTGGACCGGCTGCCGAGCTCGGGTGAGTTCGCGGTCTCGGGCGAGCAACGCGCACAGGCCGAGGCCCACCTGGTGTCGTTGGCGGC
>NZ_AUEP01000013.1 GCF_000426045.1 Marmoricola sp. URHB0036 | reverse complement strand
TGTGATGTCTCGGGTTCGTCCGGACAGTGTTGGTGTCTCAGGTCAGTGTGGACACTTCGCTCGGGTTGGGTCGAGGGGCTTGGTCCCCCAGGACTCCGTAGTAGTGCTTTCCGGGGGTGAGGTGCTGGCTTCGGATCAGGGTGCCGTGGGGGTCGAAGATGCTGACGGTGTCGCCGTTTCGGACGACGGTGACCTTGGTCCGGGCGTGCTTGCGGCTGAGGTTGACTGAGATGCGGTGGAAGTGGACGCGGCCGGCGAAGTCGGTCTTGTAGGTCTTCGCGCTGACCGGCATCGATCTGGGTGTCGCGGGCGGCAATGGTGGGATCGGCTCCAACGCTGTAGGCCCGTCGCTGAGTGCCTGGGCAGGGGTGCGCATTGCGAGTGCCTGATGGGGCCGTTCGTGGTTGTAGGCATGGTCGAAGTAGTCGATCTGGGCGCGCAGCTCGCTGATGCTTTGCGCTCCTGGCTGGGCTCGCAGCCAGCGTTGGGTGGTGGCATGGACCCGTTCGTCCTTGCCCTGGGTCTGGGGGTGTCCAGGCTTGCCCGTGATCGCTCTGCATCCCAGCGCTTGGAGGTGTTCGACCAACTGGGAGCGTCGACCCATCCGGGTCTGGTTGAACGCGGTGCCGTTGTCGCTGAGCAGCCGGTGTGGCACCTGGAACGCTGCGATGCCTTTGCCCAGAACGGTGAGTGCGCCACTGGTGGTCTCGCCGATCTCGACATGGCTGGCGACGATGAACCGCGACTTGTCGTCGAGGAGCTGGTAGACGTTGGCGATCGACCCCACCGCATCGGCCAGTGGCCACTGGAAGGTGTCCAGCTGCCAGCACACATGCGCCAGCGGGGCCTCGAACCTTCGATAGCTGGACCGGGGCCGCTTCTGCGGCTGAGGAACCACCATTCCCCGGCGGGCAAAAACCCGCGCCAGCGTCGAGGCCGCGGGCGCTGCGATACCCATCTGCTGGAGCCGATACCGCACGCTAATCGGCCCGTGGTCCCAACCCGCGTCCGCCAGCTCCTTGCGGAGCCGGACCGCGAGCTCCTCGACCTCGATGGGAATCGCCAACGGCGAACGAGCCACCGAACGCTGACGTTGAACCATCGCCTCCTCGGCACCGGCCCGCCTCGCCAGCGCCTTGATCTCATAGAAGCGTGACCGGGAGATCCCCACCTCCCGACAGAACCTCGTCACCGCCCCCCGAGGAGCATCTTCAGGCCAGGCCACCACGACAGCCCGAACGTCCACCGGAACCACCCTGTCTGCCATGAACGCACCATGCGCTCACAACCGCTCGAGTGTCCGGACCAACCCAAGACAGAACTGTCCGCAATGACAAAGGACAGAACAGCGCTCAAGGTGCCCGGCTGACAGCTCCCCTGTGACACGAGCGCTCAGTGGTGCTCACCGTGGGAAGCCCGGTTCGCCGCGACCTCGTCGGCGGCGAAGTGCTCGACGTAGGCGTCCGGGCCCGGGAAGACCAGTCCCTCGTGGCCGTTGTCGGACCAACGGACCCGGTACGGCGGTGTGCCGTCCGGATGGGCGACCTCCAGGATCTCGGCGTCGCGTCCGGGAAGGTTGACATGGCTCCGCACCACCAGGCGGTCACCGCGCTTCGCGAACATGGTCCTCATCAGCTGCTCCTCCTTCTCGTCGGGCGCCGAGGTACCGGCTTTCTCTGCTCGTCCAGCCTTCGTCAGCGAAGGGCCTGACGGCAGGGTCATTGGTCACGTGCTGACCGGGACCCAGCGGGAGATGACCTTCGTCCCTACCCACGTGACACCCCTGTCGCGAGCATGAACGTGACCGAAGGAGCACAGACATGAGTACGACGGCCTACCCGGTGCACGTGAACGCCGACCTCGATCCACGGATGAGCCGGTGGCTGTGGCTGTTCAAGTGGCTGCTGGCGATCCCGCACTACATCGTCCTGGCGTTCCTCTGGTGGCGTTCGTCGTGATGAGCGTGGTCGCGTTCTTCGGCATCCTGTTCACAGGTCGCTACCCGCGCAGCATCTTCGAGCTCAACGTCGGAGTGCTGCGCTGGACCTGGCGGGTTGCCTACTACGCCTACGGCGCGCTCGGCACGGACCGGTACCCGCCCTTCACCCTGCACGACGTGCCCGACTACCCGGCCCATCTCGAGGTCGACTACCCCGAACACCTGTCTCGCGGCCTGGTCCTGGTGAAGTGGTGGCTGCTCGCGATCCCGCACTACATCGTGGTCGGGTTGCTCGTGGGCGGTGCCGGCTATGCCGTGCGTGCCGGCAGCGACCAGCACGTGGTGTGGGGATCGGGCCTCATCGGAATCCTGGTGCTCGTCGCCGGCGTCCTGCTGCTGTTCACGGGGCGTTACCCGCAACGCCTCTTCGACCTCGTGCTCGGTCTCAACCGTTGGGTGCTGCGCGTCGCCGGATACGCCAGCCTGATGACCGACCAGTACCCGCCGTTCAGCCTGGACCAGGGAGGTCACGAGAGCCAGGGCGGTACGACGATCCTGCCGCCTCCTCCGCCCCCGCCCGCACCACCGGCACCTCCCGCCGCCTACACCGGCCCCGCGGCAGCTTCCACGCCCCCACCGGGCCGCCAGTCGGCATGGACCACTGGTCGCGTGGTCTCGCTCGTGATCGGGTCTGTGCTCATCGCCGCCTCAGCCGCCTTGGGGCTACCCGGCGCGGCTCTGGCCGTGGCCGACGTCGGAGCGCGGGACAGCAGCGGCTTCATGATGAGCGGCTCCTACCCGCTGGCGACCTCGACCTACGCATTGAGCTCGACCAGGCTTGCGTTGCACATGGGTGGGCAGCCGATGTTCACGCCACACGCGGTCCTGGGCGACACCAAGATGAGGGCCACCAGCCAGAACGGCAAGGAGATCTTCGTCGGCATCGCTCCGGCGTGGCAGGTCCGGGCCTATCTCGACGGTGTGGGCCACTCGACGTTCAGTCGGATGATGGGCGGCGAACCATTCATGAACGACCATCGAGGTACGCCACCTCGGATGCCTCCGGGAGAGGCGGGCATCTGGACCGCCCAGAGCTCGGGAACCGGCACCCAGGACGTGATCTGGAGGCCGAAGAGCGGTGACTGGACCGTCGTGGTCATGAACGCCGACGGCAGCCCCGGGGTGTCAGTCGATGCGACCGCCGGAGCAGAGGTGCCCGCTCTCAGCTGGGTGGTCGCGACCCTGTTGATCCTGGCCGGTGTCTCGCTCCTGGCCGGCATCGTCCTCATCGTCGTACCGCTGCGTGCCGTGTCCAGGCAGCGCCAACAGTCCGTGTGACAGACGCTCACCCGTCACCGCGACGAGGAGCGGGCCGGCAGGGTGAGGGTGAACACCGCACCCTGCTCTCCGTCCGCACGGTCGCTGACGGCGACCCGACCGTGGTGGTTGGCCGCCACGTCGGCGACCAGCGCCAGTCCCAGGCCGTAGTGGCGTCGACCGTCCACCGTGGAGCTCTCGGTCCGCACGCTGGAGAAGCGGTCGAAGAGCCGCGGTGCGACGTCGTCGGGAATCCCGGGGCCATCGTCACTGACCTCGATCTCCACGCGGCGGCCGGAGGTGCGTACCGAGATGGTGACCGCCGACCTGGCATGGCTCACCGCGTTGTCCAGCAGCGCCGTGAGCGCCCGGCGCAAGGAGGCCGGTGAGCCCTCGACCCTTGCCGTGGCGAGGTCGACGATCCCGAGGGTCACGTTCGACTTCTCGGCCGTGGCCGTCGCCGCACCGGCCACGTCCTCGACCAGCCCGCCGATGTCGACGGCCGTCCACTCGGCCCGGCTCCGGGTGTCGGCGGCCGTGAGCAGCTCGTCGAGGATCTCGGTGAGCGTGCGGGTGTCGTCCACCACCCCGTCCACGTCGGCAACCACCTGGTCGGTGACCCGTGGGTCCCGGCGGAGACGCCGCGCGAGCAGCTGTGCGCGGGTGCTCAGCAGGGTGAGCGGCGTTCGCAGCTCGTGGCTGGCATCCGCGACGAAGCGCCGTTGCATGGCGATCGTGTCGGCCATCGGACGCACGGTACGACGCGCGAGCCAGGCGGCCAGCAGAGCGGCCAGCAGCACGCCGGCCACGCCTGCGGTCAGCAGCGAGGTCAGGATCCGGCCGCGCTGCTCGTCTGCCTCGTGGCGGTCCAGGACGGCTTGGGTGACCCGGTCACCGGCGGTGGCTGTCCGCACCGTGTAGGTGTCTCCCCCGCGGACGATCTCGACCTGGCGGGTCTTGCCGTCCTCGGTCGTGGCGGCGATCTGCTCCTCGTCGGGAAGACCGTCGGGCATCCCCGGTGAGACGCTTCGCCCCTTCGGGGTCACCACCACCACGAGAACTCCGGGTGGAGCCTCGCTGGCCGCGTCGATGTTGGTCGTCGTGTCGCTGAGCAGCTGGTTGGCCGCAGCGTCGGCAGCCCGCTCGTAGATCACGAAGATCAGGGCACCCACCACGAACAGGCACGCCACGACGAGCAGTCCGGCCTGGAAGCCCAGCCGCAGCGACGTACGCCGGAGATCGGCCTCGTCGCCGACCGCCTTCACCGGCTGCCCAACCGGTAACCCAGGCCGCGCACGGTCTCGATGACGCTGCGGTGCAGCTTGCGCCGCAGGTAGTGGACGTAGGTGTCCACGACGCCCTCGTCCTCGGCCCCCTCGAACACACCGTCGACCAGCTCGCGCCGGGTGAACACGCGGCGGGGGCTGCGCGCCAGGACGGACAGCAGCATGCTCTCGCGCTCGGAGAGCGTGACCTCGTCCCCGGACTCGGTCAGCACCGACCGCGTCGAGAGGTCCAGCTCCCCGCCGGGCACGTGCAGCACGTCGGCGTGGTCGCGGGGTCGACGCAGCAGGGCACGGAGCCTGGCCAGCAGCTCGTCCACGTCGAACGGCTTGCCGAGGTAGTCCTCGGCACCCGCATCCAGGCCGTCGACACGGTCGCGAGGCTGGCCCAACGCCGAGAGCACGAGCGTGGGGACGTAGCGACCGCGCGCCCGGAGCCGGGCGAGCAGGTCCAGTCCTTCGATGGCGGGAAGACCTCGGTCCAGCAGCATCAGGTCGAACTCACGGGTCAATCCGAGGTGGAGCCCCTTCTGCCCGTCGCCGGCGAGCTCGACGGCGTACCCCTCACCGGTGAGCAGGTCTGTCAGCATCGCGGCCAGCTCAGGGTCGTCCTCGACCACGAGCAGTCGCGTGGCTCGCTCCATCACGCCAGCATAGGGAGACGGTGACGCCGGGTCACCGGCCCGACGACTGGCTGGCCACGTCGGACCACGCGGCCTTGGCGCCGCTGTGGCCGATCAGGACGACCTGCACACTGGTGCCGAGGGCCGCCACCACCGCCAGGCCGGAGATGACCACCGGCACCCAGGCCCGCGGGGTCGCGGTCTCGCCGGGGCCGCGGCGGCTCTGGCGCCAGTGCCAGGCGTAGAGCCCGGACGCCACCACCACGAGCGCGATCATCCACGGCAGCAGTCCGTCGGCGAGCTCGGCGTGCTTCTCGATCAGCGCACTGTGGCCGACCTGGTGCTCCAGTGACTCGCCGGTGGAGGTCGAGAGCGGGTCGAGGATCAGTCCGGCCACGGCCAGTCCGAGCGGCAGGAGGCCGGCCCAACGGCGGAACCGGGGCCACAGAGCGGCCAGCAGCACGGTCAGCGCTGCCGCCGGCACGACCACCACCGTGGCGTGCACAAGGAGCGGATGGAGCGGGAGTCCGGCGATGGTCGTGGGCACGGCGTGTCTTCCTCTCGAAGGTCAGGAAGCCAACCCTTCACGAGAGTTCTTGGAGGTCCCTTAGAGAGCGGGTGCCGTGCCCAGTAGCACTCGTGGGTCGCGCAGGCTGCCTTCACCGTCGATCAGGAACGCCCCGAGCCCGTGCGTTGCCAGCTGCTCCAGCAGGCCGGCTGCCTGCTCGCCGGCGGCGACGAGAGCGGTGGCACCGGCATCCGCCGCAGCGGCACCGCCCTCGACGACGTCGACCCGAGCGACTGTGGTGGCGGACGCCAGGGCCGGTGGGAACCGGCCGGTGTGCGGGTCGCTCACGTGTGCTCCCAGCTCTGCGGTGCCGGACGTCGCCACGGCCCATCTCGGGGCGCCCTGGTCGAGGGTGACCACGCCTGCGAGCTCACGGTCGCGGGACGGATCAGCGATCCCGATGCGCCATGCGCACGTCGGGTCGCCGGGCGTGGACTGCCCGGACACCACGATGTCGCCGGCGGCGTTCACGACGTGGTCGGGCAACCCATGGAGGATGAGCAGGTCACTGACTTCCTGTGCTGCCCAGCCCTTGACCAGCCCGGTGGGGTCGGGTCCCGGATCGCCGTACGGCAGCCGACGCCAGAACGGCGAGAAGAACCCGTCGGTGAGCTCCATCAGCCCGAGCGCCGTCTCGACCACGCGCTGCACCTCGACCGGGCAGTCGGAAAGCCCCACGGTGCCGCTGATCAACCTGCTGACCCAGGAATCGGAACGCCACGGGCTGAAGACCTCATCGATCTCCTGGAGGCGACGGGTCACGGACTCGACCGCTCCCGCGAAGACCTCAGGTCGTGCGGGGGTGCGTACGTCGAGCGACACCATCGTCCCCATCGCAGGGACCACCTCGACCTGCTTCATCGGCCACTCTGGTCGAGAGCCGACTGCAGGGACATGGCGTAGCCGGCCGAGGTGTACGACGCCCCCGACACGCTGTCGATGTGCGCACTCTGCGCGCTGAGCGCCTCGCGACGGAGCTGCGGTGCGGCGTACTGACTGATGTCGCCGGAGCGCCCCCCGTGGGGAAGCGACATCGCGGTGACGTCGGTGATGCGCGACCCGGTGATCGTCACCTTGACCTGGACGGTGCCGTAGCTGACGTCGTACGCCTTGCCGACGACGACGCGTCTGGCGGTGGTCGAGCCGCCTCCCGAGGTGTGGCGCGGCGTCGGCGACGTACCTCCTGCACTGCCGCTCCCTCCGGTCTCCACCGCCAGGCCCGACGACCCGAGGGCCTGGGTCGGCGCCGGTGTCAGCGCAGCTCGCAACCCGACGAGTCCGCCGACCACGGTCAGCATGCCTGCGAACGCCACGACCCGACGCGCGCGCGTACGACGCAGCGCGGCACGCTGTGCCGGGTCGGTTCGGATCGGGCCCACGCTGGTCATGCCATCTCGAAGTCTTCGGAGTGCAGCTGCCGCACCGGCACCCGCAGCTCGCGCATCGCCCGCAGGACGTTGTGCGTCATGCCCGCCGGCCCGCACACGTACACGTCGCGAGAACGCACGTCGGGGACGAGCCCCTGGAGCGCCGCTGCAGAGAGCGGGTCGCTGCCGAGCTCCGACCGGTGACCGACCAGGTAGACGACACGCAGCCCGGCCTCGCGGGCGAGGTGGTCCAGCTCGTCACGTAGAGCCAGGTCGCGGACGTGCCCGGCCCGGTAGAGCAGCACCGCATCGAGGTGGTGCCGCGTGCCACGCCGGACGAGCTCCTCGGCCAGGGCCCGGATGGGGCCGATGCCGGATCCCCCGGCGACCAGCAACAGCCGCGAGCCCACGCTCTTGCCCAGGGTGAAGTGCCCGAACGGCCCCTCCGCGATCACCGGCGTCCCCGGGCGCAGGTGAGCGAGCGCGGCGCTGTGGTCACCGGCGTCCTTGACGGTGATCCGCAACCGACCGTGGTCGGGTGCGGCCGAGAGCGAGTAGGGGTGCGCGGACCAGACGTGCCCCGGCGCCAGGAACCGCCAGAGGAGGAACTGGCCCGCCTCGGCACCGAGCTGGTCCAACCGGCGACCGCGCACCCAGACGCTGACGACACCGGGGCTCTCGACCACGACACGTTCCACCAGCAGCCGGTGTCGCCACCAGGCACGGATCGGCAGCAGGATCCGCCCTCGAACGAGCTCCACCGCCACGAACAGGTAGAGGCCCCACCACAGGGCCCGGTTGATCGGGTGGCCGACGAAGTCCTGCCCGGCGTTGATCTGGTGGCTGAAGGCGAGTGCGACGGCGAGGTAGGCAGTGAGGTGCACGGCGTACCACGCCTCGTAGCTCAGCCGCCGTCGTGCCGCGCGGCCGCTCGTGACAGCGACCAGACCGAACAGCAGGAGCCCGGCCGAGGCCTTGAGCATCGAGGGGTACGTCGACAGCACGCGCCAGCCGGTCGAGGCGACTGCCCGGTGGTCGGAGAGGCTGTAGCCCTCGACGATCAGGAGCACGTGCGCCACCAGCAGCAGGACGGTGTTCGTCCCCAGCCCGCGGTGCCAGGCAGTCAGCCGGTCGAACCCGACGGCGTGCTCGAACCAGGTGAGACGTGCCATCAACAGCAGCTGCACCAGCACCAGGTACGCCCCCAGCAACCCGGCCAGCCGCCCGGCCGCAGTCACCGCGGCACCGGCACCGTGCAGGGGGCTGGGATCCAGCCACCACATCACGACGATGGCGAGGGCGCCTGCGAGAAGTGCGACGCGGACCCCGACATGGCTCGCCGGACGCGCATCAGGGATCAGCTGCGGGGGTGCCGGCCGCTCGGGTGCCATGGTCATCAGCAGTCACTTCCTCTTCAGTGCCTGCTGCCAACGGTAGGAACGAAGTCTCGGAGGTTCCTTAGAGCGGAAGCACGGCCGCGCCAGCAGGCGCGGCCGTTCGTTCGAGCGGCTCAGAGCTGCCGGCGCACCGGCATCTCGTTCTGGTGGGTCCACCCACCGCCCAGCCGGCGGCCGGTCAGCTCGGTCCACTCGATCCGGACGTAGAGCGGCCGGGCTCCGCCGGCCCATGGCCTCGGATCCCAGGTGCGCTTGATCAGGTCGAGCTCCTCGTCGTCCTCGACCCGCTCCCCGGGGCCGACCGCCAGCACGCTCCACCCGCGGTGCTCGGCGTAGTCGACGTGGTCGACCTCGAAGGCGAGCGGTGACCGCCAGTCGTGCATGGCGACCACTCCGTACGGCGAGGTCCGGAAGATGACCGTCTCGCCGACCACGCTGTAGTTGACGGGGAAGATGCGCGGCCCGTCCTGCGTGCACACGGCCACCCGGCCGAACACGCCACCGGCGAGCAGGCTGCGGCACTTGCTGTACGCCAGCTCCTCGACCTCACTCATGGTCGTAGGTGGTGCGCCGGAGGACCAGTGCCGGCATCGGCATCGGCCGCTCGCCGCCTGCTCGGATGTACTGCCTGCCGTCGTCACTGCACATGATGCCCTCCTGCTCGTAGGTGGTTCCAGCGTGCTTCGCGGCATCCGCGGCCGACAGGGTCCTTGTGCCTGCGATGGACTGCCCAACGGCCCCATGTCACGCGATCACCGGGACCTTCGGCTCTACACCGACAGCATCCGACACGGCAGATTGCTCGCCATGAAATCGGTCCACGCGGGCGGCTTCGGCATCACGAACACGGTGGCGAACCCCGTCCTGATCCCTCTCCTGCGCAGTCGGCTGGGCGTCGGGCTGGGGCGTCACCTCGCCGTCGTGGAGTACGTCGGACGACGTACCGGTCAGCGGCACCGCCTGGTCACGCAGTACTCCCTCGACGGGACGAAGGTCCACATCGAGGTCGGCGGAGCAGACCGCAAGACGTGGTGGCGCAACTTCCAGTCTCCCGCGCCGGTTCACCTCCGACTGGCAGGCGTCGACCGTGACGGCACGGCGGTCGCGGTGAAGCAGGGCGAGCAGGTCGTCCTGGAGGCGCTCCTGGGCGGCCAGGAGCCATGAGCCACCACGAGGGCGAGCCGGCGATCAGGACCACGGGCCTGACCAAGCGCTACGGCCACTCATGCCGTACCTCCCCGGCAGGGCTGAAGGTCACCGGATCGCGGGACCGACGACGGGTGCCTTCCCGGCCCCGACCAGGCGGCTGAACAGGTCGACGTACTGCTCGAGATGGCGGTCACCGACGAAGTCGGCGAGAACACGCTCGCGTGCCGCCTTCCCGAGTCGCGGCGCCAGGTCTGGTTCGTCGAGCAGGCGACCGAGCGCTGCTGCGCACGCCTCGAGGTCCCGGGGATCCTCGATGAGCAGCCCGTCGACACCGTCGACGATCTGGTCCTGGATCCCGCCCACCTTGCTGGCGACGACGGCCTTGCCCTTCCACAGCGCCTCGGTGACGGTCAGGCCGAAGCCCTCCACGAGACTCTTCTGGACGACGGCGAAGGCGTGGCGCTGAAGCGCGTTGACGACGATCGCGTTCTCGTCGACGTCGTCGAGCGGGATGGCGGCCAGGTGCACGCGCTGGCGGACCACGGGAGGCAGTGCCTGCCAGGCCTCCTGGCACTCAGTCAGGACAAGCGCTCCTTCGGGATCGTCACTGACACCCGCTGTGGCAGGGCCGGCGAGCATGAGGTGGGTCGAGTCGTCCGGCCGTCGTTGCGCCATCAGGGCGAAGGCGGCCATCACCCCGGGCATGTCCTTGAGTCGGTCCCACCGGCTCACCTGCACGATGAGACGGGCGTCGTGAGGGGGCGCAACACCATCGAGCACCACCCCGGAGCCGAGGCGGAGGGTGCCCCGTCCACCGTCGCGACGCGTGAAGCTCACGACCCCCGGCTCGGCACCCGTCACCAGACCTGCGGTGGCAAGGACGGCGCCGACCGCGTCCTCCGAGAGGTCGAGGTTCTTCGTGGAGAAGGGGTCGATGGAAGGCGGGATCACCACCAACCTCGCTGGGTCGATCCATTCCGGTGCATAGACCCGGCGCGAGAACACGAACTGCTCCGCGTGCGCAAGGAACGGCCGCAGGAAGTCCCAGCCCAGGGCCGAGAGCTCGTTGGGGGTGTCTCGCCCGACGTGGCAGCGCCAGGCCACGTGCAACCCACGACTGCGAAGAGGTTCGACCAGCCCGGCTGTCTGTGGGTCGTGCAACAGCACGAGGTCGCCCGGCGTCACCAGGCCGAACATGTCGTCGAGGTTCGGGCCCAGCACGGCCGCGTAGTGGGCGCGCTCCGCCGGGCCGAGGGCTCCCCCGTCGCCCGGGTCACCGTGGAGCAGGTTGTGGATCCGCTTCGTGATGGTGAAGAAGGGGCGATCGCCGTCGAGGACCAGCCAGCGGTTCCGGATCCCGGCACCTTGTCCGTAGGCCAGCAGCGTCTGCAGCATCTCGGCCACGCCCCCGCCGTGCGCGGTGGCGCTGACGTGCCAGATCACGCGATCACCGAAGGTCTCGCGCGCCTGCGCTGCGCTCTCCTCGAGCCTGGTGGCGCGCTCGTTCGGCAGCAGCACAGCCAGCTTCGCGAGGGGAACCGAACCGACCTCGACTTCGTGCATGCAGCATGTTCGCCCGGCGCCGAGCCGCAGAAGCAGAGGCATTTGGCCGCCACCAGCGGGACGTTCGGACCTGTCCACGGTCGGTGCCCCGGCGCTGGGATGGGTGAGGTCGCCAACCAAGGAGAGCAGCCATGAGAGCAGCCGTCGTACCCAGTCTGGGCGCACCACTCGAGATCAGGGACGTGGAGACGCCGACCCCCGGCGAGGGGCAGGTCCTCGTCAAGATCGAGGCGAGCGGGGTGTGCCACACCGACATCCACGCCGCCCGCGGCGACTGGCCGGTGAAGCCCAAGATGCCACTGATTCCCGGCCACGAGGGCGTGGGCAACGTGGTGGCCGTCGGGCCGGGTGACTCACCGGTCCAGGTCGGCGACCGGGTGGCGCTGCCGTGGCTCGGCCACGCCTGTGGTCATTGCCGCTACTGCATCGCCGGTTGGGAGACCTACTGCCTGACGCCGCAGTACATGGGATACACGATGGACGGCGGGTACGCCGATTTCACCGTCGCCTATGCCAGTCATGTCGTGAAGATCCCGGACGGAGTGTCCTGGATCGACGCAGCCCCCATCACCTGCGCCGGTGTGACGACGTACAAGGCCCTCAAGGTGGCCCGGCCGCAGCCGGCCGAGACCGCCATGGTCGTCGGCATCGGTGGACTGGGGCACATGGCGCTGCAGTACGCGCGCATCTTCGGCACGACCACTGTGGCTGTGGACGTGGAGGACGCCAAGCTCCAGCTCGCCAAGGACCTCGGCGCCGACCACGTGGTCGACGCCCGTGGCGACCAGGCGGCGGCGCTGGCCGACCTCGGCGGCGTGGACGTCGCCGTCGTCACGGTTCCCTCACCTGCCGTGATGCGGGCCGCACACGCCGCGCTCAACCCGAACGGGCGGTTGGTCCTGGTGGGCCTGCCCGCGGACAACCGGCTCGAGCTGCCCGTGTTCGAGACCGTCCTGAAGGGGATCTCGGTGATCGGTTCCCTGGTGGGGACGCGCAACGACCTCGCCGACTGCTTCGCACTGCACGCGCAGGGCCACACCCGCGTGGTCGCCGAGACGCGCAGGCTGGAGGACGTCAACGAGTGCTTCGAGGACGTGCTCGCGGGCCGGGTTCCGGCACGGCTCGTCTTCGACATGAGTGCGAGCTGAGCTCAGCGACCGGTGTCGCTTCAGAAGACCTGCGTCCAGTCGTTCGCGATGCTGACGACTGTCCAGCCGCTGTCCCCCGACATCTCGAGCGCTCGTTCCGATCCCGAGACGTAGTCGAACTCGCGCTCGGCGTCGTCGTGCAGGACCAGGAGCCGCAGGGTGGGCCTGCCCGGGCGCCGGGCGTACTGGAGCATCTCGATGTCGCCGTTGGAGTTGCCTGCGGCCAGGACGGGGCGTCGACCCGTGCGGGTCCAGATGCGCACGGGCTTCTCGGGTCCGTCGTCCAGGTAGTCCGCCGCTGCCTGACGGGTGATCGCACCCCCGTCCTGGTCCGGGCTGTAGGCAAGACCCACGGCGCTGCCGATGACAGCTTCGCGCGGGATGCCGTAGACCTCGTCGCTGATCGGTCGCATGAAGTCGCGACCACCACCGGACGCGATGTAGTTGGTGAAGCCGTTGGCCCGCAAGTGTGCGAGGAGCTCGACCATGGGTGCATAGGCCGTCTCGAGGTATCCGCGCATCAGCGTCGGGTGCCGGGTGTTGCGCAGGAAGGCGTCGGAAGCGGCCTCGAACTCGTCGACGCTGATGTTCGCGAAGGCCGCGACCACGCCGGCTCCCAGTGTCCTGACGTTCGTGTCGTCCCCGGCGTAGTGCTCTGCCATGACCTGGGCCAGCCAGGCGTAGTCACGCTCGTGGGCGGCCTTCCACGGCTGCTTGTCACGCAGGGAGGGGTCCAGCTGGGCCATCTCGCCCAGCCGACGCAGGATGAAGTCGAGCTGGATCGGCATCGGCTTCTCGCACCACAGGGTGCCGTCGTTGTCGAAGACCGCGACGCGTTCCTCGACCGGGATGAGGTCGGGCGAACCGTCACTGGTGATCTGGTCGACGTAGCCGAGGATGGCGTCCTTGACGGCGCCGTCGTTCCACGTGGACAACGGATCTGTCATGGCTCACTCCGCGATCTCTCGGTCTCACGCGCCGCTGACGGACCGGATGCAACGATCCCGGACGGCTATGGATGTGGTGCCACCCGCAGGGAGTGGCCGCTGGTGGGAGCGCGCTACTCGCGCATGAGCATGCCCTGGGCCTCGCGCTCGAGGTCGATGTAGGGCTCTCCGCTGACATCGACCGCGACCCGTTTGATGGTGCCGCCGGCGAAGCGGTAGGGGCGCTCCCCCGGGTAGTCCAGGGTCACCGGGTCGCCGACGTCTCGCCCGATGGCGAGACCTTCACCGGCGATCATGTAGCCACCTGGCTGGGTCTTGATGCGCCCCTCGCCGACCTTCGCCTCTCCGTGGTAGAGCGAGAGGATGCCGGTGGCCACCGGGGGCGGATCCTCTCCGTCCTTCTCGAAGGACGCGGAGAGGATCAGGTTCTCGCCCGTCGGCAGGTCCTCGGTGGCCATGACCACCTGCTCGAGCATGCCCACGAAGCTGTTGACGTAGTGGAGGCGGTTGTCCTTGACGTAGAGGCTGTGGCCCCCGAACCGTGATCCCTGCGAGAAGAGCACGCCCTGGGCCCCGGGTCCGGGGAGGTCGACCTGGGCGCCGATCACGAAGGACCGGCCCCGGATGACGACCGCCTGCGCCTCCGGTACCTCGGCGTGGTTGGGGAAGTAGACGTACCTGCTTCGCGGGGCGCTGAGCTGGGGCCGCTTCGCGATGAAGATCTCCAGGGCCGACCGGTCATCAAGGGGGAACCCCTCGTTCGCGCCCGCTTCTGCGTACCAGAGGTTCACGAGCTCGCGGACCTTGTCCGGCCTCTCGGCGGCGAGGTTGTGGAGCTCGGACCGGTCGACCTCGACGTGGTAGAGCTCCCACTCGTCGTCGTTGAAGTTCGACCACCCGCTCAGAGTGGGATGGGTGGTAACGGCCTTCCAGCCGTCGTGCCAGATGCCCCGTGAGCCCAGCATCGAGAAGAACTGCGTGTGGCGGGCACCTGGTGCCGCAGCCTCGTCGAAGCTGTAGCGCATGCTCACCCCGTCGAAATGGCTCTGGGTGTGTCCGCGGATGGTGTCCGGGGGTGTCACTCCCAGGACGTCGAGGACGGTCGGGGTCACGTCGATCGCGTGGTGGTACTGGTTGCGCACCTCGCCCCGCGCCTTGATGCCGCCGGGCCAGGACATGACGCACGGGTCGGAGGTGCCTCCGTTGAACTCGTAGCGCTTCCACATCTTGAACGGGGTGTTGAAGGCCATCGCCCACCCGTTGGAGTAGTGGGGGTACGTCGTAGGACCGCCCAGCTCGTCGAGCATCGCAAGGTTGGCGTTGATGTCGTCGGGGATCCCGTTCATGAACTTCATCTCGTTCACCGAGCCGTCTGGGCCACCCTCGCCGCTGGCACCGTTGTCCGACACCACGATGACCATCGTGTTCTCGCGCTGGCCGGTCTGCTCGAGGTAGTCCAGGAGACGTCCGATCTGGGCGTCGGCATGGGAGAGGAAGCCGGCGTACACCTCCGCCATCCGCGAGAAGAGACGTTGTTCGTCGCTCGACAGCGAGTCCCAGGGCCGAGTCACGTCCAGGGGCGGGAAGGGCTGGCCATCGGGACCGTTGCGAGTCTCCGGGGTGCCGAGCGGGTTCAACGGAGGTAGCTCGGTGTCGGCAGGGACGATGCCCATCTGCTTCTGGCGCGCCAGGGTCTCCTCACGCATCGCCTCGTAGCCCATGTCGAACTGGCCTTTGTAACGGTCGATCCACTCCCGGGGCGCGTGGTGGGGTGCGTGCGCGGCACCTGGTGCGTAGTAGAGGAGGAACGGCTTGTCCGGTGCCACGGCCTTGGAGTCCATGATGAACTCGATGGCCTTGTCGGTGATGTCCTCACCGAAGTGGTACCCCTCCTCGGGGGTGGCCGGTTGATCCACGGGGTGGTTGTCGTAGGTGAGCTCCGGATACCACTGGCTCGTCTCCGCGCCGAGGAAGCCGTACCACCGTTCGAACCCACGCCCGGTCGGCCAGTTGCGCCGCGTCGAGGCCAGGTTCATCTCGACGGTGGGGCACAGGTGCCACTTGCCCACCATGTAGGTGTTCCAGCCCAGCTCACCGAGGATCTCGGGCAGCATCCCGTTCTCGGGCGGAATCGTGCCGCTGGCGTTGCGGAAGCCGCTCGCGCCCTCGGTGATGCACGCCATGCTGTTGCGGGTGTGGTTGCGGCCCGTCAGCAAACACGACCGGGTGGGCGAGCACAACGCTGTCGTGTGCCACTGGGTGTAGCGGACGCCTTCTGCGGCGACCCTGTCGATGTTGGGTGTCGCGATCGGGCCGCCGTAACAGCTCATGGCAGAGAACCCCACATCGTCCAGGACGATGTAGACGACGCTCGGCGCCCCGTCGGGAGCCTGCGGCGGCGTGAACGGTGCCCAGTCCTCCACCGAGTCCCGGATGTCGACGTTGACAGTTCCCTTGAACGGCTCGCTCATCGCTGCGCCAACTCTTTTCACTGCGTCCGAGATCAACCGGAGCCTCGACACTAGCCACGAACCTGCACGACCGATAGGGCACGTGCTCCGCGGTCGATGGAGCTCCGAGTGTCGTTCAGTCCTCATCCGGTGGTGGCCAAGGGACACCCTCACCTGCGGGCTGACGGGTGACTACCCAACAGTTCCCGACCTCGATGTCCTGGCGCGAGGCATCAGTACGTCGTTGGACGAGCTCGTCTGTGGGGCGCAGGCCCGCGCCTGAGGGCCAGCGGTGCACCTAGCGTGGGGTCATGAACGCCCGGATGCCGGCCCCGGACTGGGTACGCCGCTACCAGCGCGGCTGGTTGCGCGGCGACCTGCTGGCCGGTGTCACCGTGACGGCGTACCTGATTCCCCAGGTGATGGCCTACGCCGAGCTGGCCGGACTGCCCGCAGTCGCAGGGCTGTGGGCGGCCATCGGGGCGCTCCTGGTGTACGCCGTCCTGGGGTCCTCGCGTCAGCTGTCGGTCGGACCGGAGTCGACGACGGCACTGATGACGGCCGCCGCGCTCGGCTCGGTCGCGAGCTCGACCGCGAGCCCGACAGCACTCGCGGCGGCACTGGCGTTCCTGGTGGCGGGGTTCTGCCTCCTGGGCTGGGTCGGACGGCTCGCCGCGCTGGCGGACCTGCTGTCGCGGCCGGTCCTCGTGGGCTACCTGTCCGGCATCGCCGTCATCATGGTGGTCTCGCAGCTCGGCAAGCTCCTCCGCATCGAGGTGCACGGCGACGGCTTCCTCCAGGAGCTGGCCTACTCCGTCCGCCATGTCGGGGAGGCGCACGGCCCGACGCTCGTGCTCGGTCTCGTCACGCTCGTGGCCATGCTCCTCGCCGCCCTCAAGTTCCCGCGCGCCCCGATTGCCCTGTTCGGCATGCTGGGTGCCACCCTCGCGGCGTGGGCCCTCGACCTCGAGGACCGGGGAGTACTGCTCGTGGGGGCGATCCCGGCCGGCGTACCCACTCCCGGACTGCCGCACGTCGACCTCGACGAGGTGGCAGCCCTCCTGTGGCCGGCACTCGGCGTGGCGTTCGTCGGGTACACCGACAACATCCTGACCGGCCGGGCGTTCGCGTCCCGCCACGGAGAACGCGTCGACGCCAAGCGCGAGCTCCTCGCACTGGGAGCGGCCAACCTCGGGTCCGGGCTCCTGCACGGCTTCCCGGTCAGCAGCAGCGGCAGCCGGACCGCCATCGGCGACGCCGTCGGCGGCCGGAGCCAGCTCGGGAGCCTGGTCACGGTGCTGTGCACGGTCGCTGCCCTGCTCTTCGCCAGGCCGGTGCTCGCGGCGTTTCCCTTGGCCGCGCTCGGCGCCGTGGTCGTGTACGCCGCCACCCGGCTGGTGGACGTCCCCGAGTTCGTCCGCTTCCTCAGGTTCCGCCGCAGCGAGTTCCTGCTCGCAGCCGGGACGACCGCGGCCGTCCTGCTGGTCGGCGTCCTGAACGGGGTCCTGGTCGCGATCGGCCTCTCGGTGCTCGACCTGCTCCGTCGGGTCGCGCGTCCGCACGACGCGATCGAGGGATACGTGCCGGGGTTGGCAGGCATGCACGACATCGACGACTACGCGACGGCGGAGCCCGTGGACGGGTTGCTGGTCTACCGCTACGACTCCCCCCTCTTCTTCGCCAACGCCGACGACTTCCACACCCGCGCGCTGGCCGCCGTCGAGCGCACGAGCGGGCAGGTGCAGTGGTTTGTCCTGAACACGGAGGCCATCGTCGAGATCGACATCACCGCCATGGACGTGCTCGAGAACCTGCGACAGGAGCTCACGAACCGCGGGATCGTCGTCGCCCTGGCCAGGGTCAAGCAGGACCTGCGCAACGAGCTCGCGCCGACGGGATTCCTGGAACGCATCGGTGAGGACCACGTCTTCCCCACCTTGCCCACGGCGGTCGAGGCCTTCCGGGAGTGGCGGGCTTCTCGGGACGACAGCGGTGGTGATCCGACGACAACGTGACGGATCCGTGTCGACCCGGGCCGCTGCTGCGTTCGGTCCCGCATGGGACCGCGGTCGATGGGCACAGGGTCGGGCACGGAGCATGCCCGACGGGCGCGATACCGGGTGCCGGCAGACATCGCGGTCCCGGAACCGCCGCCTGGACGGGAGATGACGATGAGCTCAGCGAAGGGTCTGGACGCCGCGAGGTCCTTGGCCCTCCTGGCGCGTGAGATCAACCAGCCCAGGGACCTCGACGCGACCTTGCAGGCGATCGTGGAGAGCGCCCAGCGCTCCATGCCCGGCATCGACCAGGTCGGCATCTCGATCGCCCACCGCGACGGCACGATCGAGACCCGGGCCGCGACCGGCGACCTCGTGTGGCAGCTCGACAACCTGCAGTACGGCATCAACGAGGGTCCGTGCGTCTACGCCATCAAGGTCGAGCCGGTCGTCAAGGTCGAGCACGCTCGCCACGAGCCACGGTGGCCCCGCTACATGCCGGAGGCGGTGGAGATGGGTCTACGCGCACAGCTGGGACTCGCGCTCTACAACGACGCCTCGACCCTGGGCGGACTGAACATGTACTCGACGAGCAGCGACACCATCGATCCGGAGGTGGAGGAACTCGCCGAGCTCTTCGCCGCTCATGCCGCCGTGACCCTGGGCCGGGCGCAGCGGGAGGACCAGCTGCGTACGGCGCTGACTTCCCGCCAGCTGATCGGACAGGCGGTCGGCATCGTGATGGAGCGCTACGGGATGGACGAGACCCGTGCGTTCGACTACCTCGCCCGGGTCTCCTCCCACAGCAACATCAAGCTCCGCGACGTAGCCCAGGAAGTCGTCGACCAGACCAACCGGAGGTCGCGGGACGGCGGGTGAAGCCGGTCCGAGTCGTTCGCCCTGCGCCACCCTCCCACCTTCGGCCAGGGCGGGCGGCTCGGACCTCAGGGCCCTCCACAGGACCGGCACGACCTTTTTCTTGACTCAGTCCAGAACAGTGAGCAGACTGCGACCTGTGCGCCGCCCGGACGAGCTCGAGATGCTGCTCCGTGGAGCCGCGCTGCGGGTGACCCGTCCGCGGGTGGCCGTGCTGGAGGCGGTCCACACCGAGTCGCACGCCGACACCGAGACCATCACCCGCGCCGCGCGGCGCGCGCTGCCGAGCGTCTCGCACCAAGCGGTCTACGACGTCCTGCGCGTGCTCACCGAGGCGGGACTGGTGCGTCGCATCCAGCCGGCCGGGTCGACGGCACGCTACGAGGCGCGGGTCGGTGACAACCACCACCACGTCGTGTGCCGCTCCTGCGGTGCCATCGCCGACGTGGACTGCGCCGTCGGGCACACGCCCTGCCTCACCGCCTCCGACGACCACGGCTTCGTCCTCGACGAGGCCGAGGTCGTCTACTGGGGCACCTGCCCCGACTGCACTGCTCAACGCATCACCCAGTGACCGCCAGATCCGGAAGGAATCGCATGACCGAGAGCCAGGACGACAAGACCCCCTCGAGCGCCCAGGGCGTGGACCGCATGGAGCAGGGAGGTTGCCCGGTGGGCGCTGACGGGGCGACCAGCCACGGCAGCGAGAGCGAGAACCCGGGCATCGACTCCCCGACGCCCAAGACGGGTGGGCGCCCCCGGACCATCCAGGACTGGTGGCCCGACCAGCTCGACCTCTCGGTGCTGCACGCGGGTTCGGCCAAGGCCAACCCCCTGGGCGAGGACTTCGACTACGCGCGGGAGTTCGCCCAGCTCGACGTGGACGCCCTCAAGCGCGACATCATCGAGGTGCTCACCACCTCCCAGGACTGGTGGCCGGCCGACTTCGGTCACTACGGCGGCCTGATGATCCGGATGAGCTGGCACGCCGCCGGTACCTACCGGATCCACGACGGTCGTGGCGGCGCCGGGGACGGCGGACAGCGCTTCGCACCGCTGAACAGCTGGCCCGACAACGCCAACCTCGACAAGGCTCGCCGGCTGCTCTGGCCGGTCAAGCAGAAGTACGACCAGCAGCTCTCGTGGGCCGACCTCCTGGTCCTGGCCGGCAACGTGGCAATGGAGTCGATGGGATTCGAGACCTTCGGCTTCGGCTTCGGCCGAGAGGACGTCTGGGAGCCCGAGGAGATCTTCTGGGGTCCCGAGGACGACTGGCTCGGCGACGAGCGCTACGTCAGCGACACCGAGATGGCGCCCGAGGTGGGCGCGACCGAGATGGGCCTGATCTACGTCAACCCCGAAGGACCCCGGGGCAGCGGCGACCCGGCCGCGGCCGCCCACTTCATCCGGGAGACCTTCGCGCGGATGGCCATGAACGACGAGGAGACCGTCGCCCTGATCGCCGGCGGGCACACCTTCGGCAAGACGCACGGCGCGGCCGTGGCCGACGACTACGTCGGTCGCGAGCCCGAAGGTGCCCCGCTGGAGACGCAGGGCCTCGGCTGGCTCAGCAGCTACGGCTCCGGCAAGGGACCCGACACGATCACCAGCGGGCTCGAGGTCACCTGGACCGACCGGCCGACCGAGTGGAGCAACCGCTTCTTCGAGATCCTGTTCGGCCACGAGTGGGAGCCATCGACCAGTCCCGGCGGAGCCAAGCAGTGGGTGGCCAAGGACGCCGAGCCGATCATCCCGGACGCGCACGACCCGTCGCGCAAGCACCTGCCCACCATGCTCACGACCGACCTCGCGCTGCGCGTCGACCCGGCGTACGAGCAGATCTCGCGTCGCTTCCTGGAGAACCCGGACGAGTTCGCGCTCGCCTTCGCCAAGGCCTGGTACAAGCTGCTCCACCGCGACATGGGTCCGGTCTCGCGCTTCCTGGGACCCTGGGTCGCCGAGCCGCAGCTGTGGCAGGACCCGGTGCCCGCGGTCGAGGGCGAGCTGGTCGACGAGGACGACATCGCCACGCTCAAGCAGGCCCTGCTCGACTCGGGGCTGTCGGTCTCGCAACTGGTCACGACCGCGTGGGCGTCAGCCGCGAGCTTCCGCGGCACCGACATGCGCGGGGGTGCCAACGGCGCCCGGATCCGGCTGGAGCCGCAGCGCAGCTGGGAGGTCAACCAGCCGGCCGAGCTGGCCGAGGTCCTGGCGGTCCTCGAGCGGGTCCAGCAGGAGTTCAACAGCGGACAGTCCGGCGCCAAGCAGGTGTCCCTGGCCGACGTGATCGTGCTGGGTGGCTGCGCGGCCGTGGAGCAGGCGGCGAAGAGCGCCGGCCACGACGTGACCGTGCCGTTCCGCCCCGGACGCACGGATGCCTCGCAGGAGCAGACCGACGTCGAGTCGTTCGCGGTGCTCGAGCCGCGCGCCGACGGGTTCCGCAACTACCTGCGCGACGGTGTGAAGCTGCAGCCCGAGACGCTGCTGGTGGACCGCGCGTACATGCTGAACCTGACCGCTCCCGAGATGACCGTGCTGGTCGGTGGCCTGCGGTCCCTCGGCGCCAACGTCGACGGGGCCACTCACGGGGTGTTCACCGACCGGGTCGGCTCGCTCACGAACGACTTCTTCGTGAACCTGCTGGCGCCGGGCACCGAGTGGAAGGCCTCGGAGTCGACCGAGCACGTCTACGAGATCCGTGACATCGGCTCGGGCGAGGTCCGCTGGACCGCAACCGCGGTGGACCTGGTGTTCGGCTCCAACTCGCAGCTCCGTGCGTTGTCGGAGGTGTACGCCGCAGAGAGTGCTCAGGAGAAGTTCGTCCGTGACTTCGTCGCGGCCTGGACCAAGGTGATGGAGCTCGACCGCTTCGACCTGCGCTGAGCTGGCTGCCGGGTCGGCCGCGAGGTCGACCCGGCAGCACCATCGGGGCCGCACACTGAGCGGCTGCATTCCTGCCCGACGGGTACCGGTAGCGCATGAGGACCGAAGGAACCCGCCCGAGGAGGACCGAGCCGTGACCAACCGACCCGCGGAGCCGTCCAGCGAGCCCAGCCCCGAGTCCGCCGCCGACCAGGTGGCCCCGAACCCGGAGACCGACACCGCAGGACTGCCCGAGCCCGAGCAGGACCGGCCGGCCGAGGTGGAGAGCGGGGACGTGGCCCAGGATCCGGCCGATCCCCCTGAGGACCCGGGTGTGGACCCGCCGGTCGAGGACGACGGCGAACCGGTGTCCGACCCGACGCAGGTCGCCGAGACCGAGGCAGCCGAGGAGCCCGCCGGCGAATGAGCCGGCCCCCACAGGGGGCGCTGCTCCGCATCGAGTGCCACCACTCGGGGTACCAGCACCACATGCCCACCAGCCCGAGCGAACCCGTCCAGCCCCCCGATGGCGAGCCTGACGCGGCGCCTGCGACCGACCCGGACACCGCCGCCGATCTCGAGCGCGAGCCGTTGACCAGGCCCACTCGCGTGGAGCCCAGTCCAGAGCTCCTGAGCTGAGCGCGGCCGGGCTACCTGCGCACGGCCCTGCCCGCGGCGGCCATCAACCGTTCGGTGTCGGTCGCATCGCTCGGGACGGCCGTGGGCGGCTTGATCAAGTCGTGGTCCCGCGCCGCGTCGGTGCAGGTGGCCTCGACGACCTGGGAGAGTACGTCGATCCGGGACTGGTCGAACTCGAGTGGCCGACCGACGCTGCTCGACAGGTCCCAGGCATGGGCGGCGGCGTCGATGATGGCGAAGTCGATCACCACCGAACCCGGCAGCTCACCGAACGGTGTCGCGTGTGCCGCGTCGAGGATCCCGTCCGTGCGCCACAACGCTGCTGCCTGGGCGGTGACGTCGGCGGCCACCGGATCGAGGTCGCCCTCGATCGGCACGGCCCCCATGGCGTCCTCGACGGCCACGAGGTGCTGGCCGGTGACCAGGCCGGCCCACACCAGCTCGTTGTTGAGGGCATGGCTGGCCAGGCGGCGTACGGTCCACGGATCGCAGTTCGTCGGGCCGTCCATCACTGAGTCGTCGAGAGTGCCGACTACGCGCCGGAGCTCGCCCAGCGCGTAGTCGAGCGTCTGCAAGCGGTCCATGAGGTCTCCCCGGCGTCGGGTCTCGACGCTACCGACTCAGGACCACTGCGGCGTCAGCTGGTCTCGACCACCGCCTCCTTCGGGTCGACGCGACCGAGGTCCTCCACGACCTCGAACACACCGTCGCGAGCCTGCGCGATGTACATGTTCAGCCGGAGGTGGTGCTGCCCGGGGACCATCTCGGCGGGACCCCCCGGACCCTCGCTGAGGCTTGCCGTGTCGAGCGCCTTGACGACGGCGTCGGTGTCCAACGAGCCGGCCTCGGCGACGGCGGCCGCCCATAGCCGCAGGCCGCGGTACATGCCCGTGCACGCGCTCCCGGCCGTGAACTGGGCGCTGCCCGGGTAGCGGCGGTCGTACTCCTGCAGCAGTTCCGAGCTGAACGGATCTGTCACCTCCCGGTAGTAGTCCAGGCACCCGTAGAGGCCCTCGATCTGCTCGGCCGGCACGAGGTTGAGGAAGTTCTCGTCGAAGTAGGTGCACACGACGGTCCCTCCCCGGGCCGTGAAGCCTGCCTCGTGCAGCTTGGCCAGGAACGGGGTCAGCCCCGGCGGCACGATGGTGTTGAACACCAGGTCCGCCCCGCTGCTCATGATGCGATCCACCGTCGCGTCGTAGTCCATGTGGTCGAGCGGGTGGTACTCCTCGCCCACGATCGACCCACCACGGGCGGTGACGACCTCCGTGACCTTGGCGTTCAGCACGTGGGGCCAGATGTAGTCGGCCGACGGAAGGTAGACGCTCTTCGCGCCCGTCCGCTCCATGAGCCACGGGAAGAGCGGCTCGATCTGCTGCGCAGGCACCGGCCCGGTGCAGAAGATCAGCGGGTCCGACTCCTGCCCCTCGTACTGCTCGGGGTAGATGTACAGCTTGCGTCCGCGCTCGACCACGGGGCCCTTGATCGCCTGTCTGGTCGAGCTGTAGATGCCGCCGAGCACGACATCGACGTCGTGCTCGTCGACCATCTTGGTGGCCGCCTGCTCGGCTGCCTGGTCGTCGGTGGCACTGTCCTCGACGATGAGGCGGAGGGGCCGCCCGAGCAGCCCGCCCTCGTCGTTGATCTGCTGCACGACCATGTCGGCCACGTTCGCGTTCGCGATGCCCATGAAGGACAGCGGCCCGGTGAGGTCGGTGATCACGCCGACCTTGACGGGGTCGTCGGCTGTTGTCGTCATCGTCGCGCCTCAGGCCTCGACCGCACCCTGGAAGTGCAGGGGGTAGGGCTTGGTGAGGTGACCGGCGTCCTTCATGATCGGCGGGACGGTGGGGTCGGAGACGAACGACTGCCAGCCGGCCTCGTCCCAGTCGAAGACGACCCAGACGCTGTCCGAGGCGGCGTCGTCGCGGAAGACCTGGGCTCCCTTGCAGCCGTGCTCGGCGCGCTTCTCCGCGCCGGCGGTGCTGAACACGGACCAGAAGCGGTCCCAGTCTGCGAACTTGGTGGTGGCGAGGATCATGACGTTCTCCTTGTTCCGTCGGGGTGGTGAACACCAGCGATACTTCGCCGGTCGCCACCCCGGCCGCATCCGGAGAACTCCCCATTCCCGCCTCGTCAGTCGACGAGTCCGTGCTCCACGGCCCACCGCGTCGCGTCGGCCCGGTTGGAGGCGCCGATCTTCGTGTAGAGGTTCTGGATGTGCCGGTCCGCGGTCTTCGCCGAGATGAACAGCCGCTCCGCGATCTCGCGGGTCCGCAGGCCCTGTGCCGCCAGGCGGACCACCTCCACCTCGCGCTCGCTCAGGCCACCCGGTCGCCTTGCGCCGGCAGCTGCCCGGAGCTCGGTGCGCGACTGCTGGATCACGCCTCGGGCGAAGTGGGCCGTGTCGCCGAGGTCCATCCCCTCCCCTGCGACGCAGTTCGTGCGGAAGGCTGCGGTGCCGAGCCCGGCCTCGAGGCGTTCGGCGAGGTCGGGCAGCTCGGGGACGTGGTGCTCACTGCCCGGTTGGCGGACGATGGCGGCGTACAGGGTGGCGGCGCTCTCCAGCCGGCCAATGCGTTCGAACAGCGCGGTCGCGCTGGCCAGGGTGATCGTGAGCTGGGGCACGCTGCCGGCCTGCTGGAAGGCGTCGATGGCCGCGTCGAACATCGTGAGGGCGTCGTCGGGGTCGGCGTCCACGAGTCGCAGGCGCGCTGCGTCGCGGGCGATGAAGCCGACGAAGAACCCGACACGGTGCCGGTGCACGTAGGCGAGGCCTTCGCGCCACAGCGCGAGCGCCCGGTCGGGTTCGGTGTGTCGGTGGGCGCTGCCGGAGGTCCAGTAGGCGTAGGCGATGAAGTAGGGGTTGCCGAGGTCTCGGGCGGCCGCCATCGCCTCGTCGGTCAGGGCCAGCGCCTCGGCGAGGCGGTCGGAGGCCTGCAGGCCGTCGAGGAGCAAGGAGAGGCCCCAGCCACGTGGTCGGCCAGGTAGGGCGGCTACTCGCTCGGCCGCCTCGACGTAACGGTCGAGGTGACCGGCGTACACGTGGGACAGCGCCTCCACGAGCCCGGACAGCCCCGGCTCGCACGGCTCGTACCGCGGGTCTGCCTCGAGTGACCCTGCGGTGCGGGCCGCGACGACCGCCTCGTCGGGGCTGCCGGTGAAGCAGCCCCACGCGGCGCCGGTGTAGAGCCGCGGCAGGTGGTGAACGTCTGCCCGGGTCGCATCGCCCAGCAGCTGCTGGGCCCACCCGACCGTCTCGAACACCTGCACCGACGCACCCATGAGGGCGGCATGGGCGGCGATGTCGGCAGCGGTCTCGAGGTCGCCACGCGACCAGCTCCACCGGAAGGCGACCCGGAGGTTCGCGAGCTCGACCTCGAGCCAGTCGACGCACTCTCGCCACTCGGGACCGTTCCACCGGGCCCAGCGCGCCGTTGCCTCCTGGGCGAGACGGACGGCATGTCGGTCTCGTACGACGTCGATCGAACCCGACGCGACGAGCTCGTCCTCGGCGAACTGCCGGATCGTCTCGAGCACCAGGTAACGCGACGTACCAGCTGCCGTGTCGGCGGTCACCAGCGACTTGCGCACGAGGGAGTCGACGAGGTCGAGCACCGCCAGCTCGTCGTACGCCCCGAGCACGTCGCTGATCGCCCCGATGGTGAAGCCGCCGGCGAACACCGCACTGGTGCACAGCAACGCGCGTTCGTCCTCGTCGAGCAGCTCGTAGGACCACGCGACCACGTTGCGCAGCGTCTGCTGGCGCTGCGGAGCGCGCGGCGATGCGGTGAGGATGCGGAACCGGTCGCCGAGGCGGTCGCGGATGTCGATCGGGCTCATGGAGATCGTGCGGGCCGCGGCCAGCTCGATGCCGAGCGGCAACCCGTCCAGGCTGCGGCAGATCTCGACGACCGCCGCCGCAGTGTCGGGCTGCGCGAAGTCGATCCGTGACTGGAGCGCACGGGCTCGCTCGACGAAGAGGGTGACCGCCGGTGAGTCCGCTCCTCCGTCGAGCGCGAGCGGCAGGACCAGCCGGCGCTGCTCGCCGGGTACGTCGATGGCTTCGCGGGACGTCGCGAGAACGCGCAGCGTCGAGGTCCGGGCGACGAGCTCGCGCACCGTCTCCGACACCGCTCCCACGAGGTGCTCGCAGTTGTCGAGCACGACGAGCACCCGCCGACCCGAAAGCGCCTCGGCCAGCGTCTCGAGCACGGCCACGCCCGCGGTGGGCGTGATGCCCAGCGTGGAAGCGATCGCGTCGGGCACGGCGTCGGGGTCGGTGAGCGGAGCGAGCTCGACCATCCAGACGCCGTCCGGGTGTTCCTCCCTGAGGGTGGCGCCCACCTCGATCGAGAGGCGGGTCTTGCCGACACCACCGACGCCGGTGAGCGTCACCAGGCGGTGGGTGCGCACCAGCTCGGTCAGCTCGAGGAGAAGCTGCTCACGGCCGATCAGGCTCGAGGTCGGCATCGGCATGTTGCCGCGGTGCGCGTCACGAGCGCGCGGAGTCGGGAAGTGGGCCGGCGCGCCGGCGACCACCACCTGGAACAGGCGCTCGGCCCGCGGCAGGTCGGGCAGGCTGTGGTCCCCCAGGTCGACCAGCTCGGCCCCGTCGAGAAGTGCCGCCGCCCGTTCGCCGACCAGGACCTGCCCGCCGTGGGCCGCCGCCATGATGCGGGCGGCGCGGTTCGGTCCGAGGCCGATGTAGCTCCCGCCGCGCCCACGGGCAGTGCCGGTCTCGATACCCATGCGAGCCCGCAGCCGTAGGTCGTCTGACCAGGCCTCGGTGGCGAGCGCGCGCTGCGCGGCGACGGCGCCACCGACCGCGTCCTCGGTGTTGTCGAAGACCGCTCCGAAGCCGTCACCGTCGGCGGCGAACACCTCGCCGCCGTGGGCGACGAACGCACTCCGCAGCAGAGCGTCGTGCCGAGCCAGGGCATCCTCCATGTCGGCCGGATGCTCTTCCCACAGCAGCGCCGTGCCCTCGAGCTCGGTGAACAGGAAAGTCACCGCCTGATCGCCTGACGCGCCCCCATCCACCCGTCGAGGATGACACCGAGCAGCCACGGAGCCGAGCCGTGGCAGCACACCGGCACGTGTGGGCTGGACCGCTCGTCGGCATCTGCGTGGCAGGCTCGCCCTGTGCAGGAGGTGTGGAACGACGCGTGGTTCGGTGCCCGCGTGCTCGTGCTGGCGGCGGCGACTGTCGGGCTCGGGCTCTGGTACGGCACCGGCCTGCGCCTGTTCCCGCTCTGGGCGATCGCCCGGGCCGCCGTCCAGCTCTCGATCGTGGCGCTGCTGCTCCGCGGCGTGCTGGCGGTGCCCTGGACCGCCGTCGCCTTCGTGCTGCTGATGCTCAGCACCGCCTCGGTCACGGCGATGGGTCGCACGCGCGATCTCTGGCGGGGTCGTGAGGCGGCAGTGGTCGGCGTCGCGGCTGGAGCCCTGGCCAGCCTCGGTGCGATCTTCGCGCTGCAGCTCGCCGATCTCGAAGCCCGCTACCTGGTGGCGACCGGCGGGATCATCATCGGCAACGCGATGAGCGCCGCCACCCTCTCCGGGCGCAACTTCCTCCGCTCGGCACGCGCCCGGGCCAGCGAGATCGAGGCCTGGCTGTCGCTCGGCGCGACACCGGCCGTGGCCCACCGGGACATCGGTCGCGAGGCCGTGCGGGAATCGCTGATCCCGACCCTCGACCAGTCCAAGTCGACCGGGCTGGTCACCCTGCCCGGCGCGTTCGTCGGTGCGCTGTTCGGTGGCGCCAGCCCCGCAGACGCGGCGAAGTTCCAGCTCGTGGTGCTGGCCGGCATCGCGCTGTCGATGACGGTCACCGCCATCGTGGTGACCACGATCGCCGGGCGTTCGCCGTACGTCGTGGGCACGCGCGCGTGACGCGGCCCTCGACCGGTGCCAGACTCCGGGAATGACTCGCTACGGGCAGCAGTTCGGCCCTGACTTCACCTTCCTGGGCGTCCCGATGTGCGACCTCGACGACCCCTCGTCGTACGCCGATGCGCAGGTGGTGATCCTCGGCGCTCCGTTCGACGGAGGCACCTCGGCCCGCTCCGGGGCACGGTTCGGGCCGATGGCGATCCGGATGCGCGACTACCTCGCCCACGACGGGTCGCGGCCCAGCCTGGCGCTGCGCACCGACGGACTGGTCGACCTCGACGTGGTCGACGCTGGGGACGTCGAGATGTACTCCGGGGACATCGAGGTGGCCCTGCCCGCGCTCGAGGCCGCGGTCGAGAAGGTCACCCGATCGGGCGCGATCCCGGTCATCCTCGGCGGCGACCACTCGGTCACCTTCCCCGACGCCAAGGGCGTCGCGAACGTGCTCGGCCACGGGCGGATCTCGATGATCCACTTCGACGCGCACGCCGACACCGGAGACATCGAGTTCGGCTCCTTGTGGGGGCACGGCCAGCCGATGCGGCGCCTGATCGAGTCCGGTGCCCTGCGCGGCGACCGCTTCCTCCAGGTAGGGCTCCGCGGCTACTGGCCACCGCCGGACACGCTCGACTGGATGGCCGGGCAGCAGATGCGGTCCTACGAGATGACCGAGGTCGTGCACCGCGGCCTGAACGAGTGCCTGAGCGAGGCGTTCGTGATCGCCATGGACGACTGCGACGGCGTCTTCCTCTCGGTCGACATAGACGTCTGCGACCCCGGGCACGCTCCGGGCACCGGCACCCCCGAGCCCGGCGGGTTGTCGGCGCGGGAGCTGCTCGACGCCGTACGCCGGATCTGTCTCGAGCTGCCGGTCGTGGGCGTCGACGTGGTCGAGGTGGCACCGCCGTACGACCACGCCGACATCACTGCTGCGGTGGCCAACCGGGTCGTGCTGGAGGCCCTGTCGGCCATCGCGCGCAGGCGTCAGGATGAACGGAACGGCACGACCTGGGACCCTGCCACTCCTCTGCTCGCCGACCGGCAGCCACTCCCCGACCAGCACGGCGACGCGGGCTCCTGACGTCGCGGACAACTTTTCGGCAAGAACCACGTCATGAACTCCCAGTGGCGGCGTTCCATGAGCATCCGACAGGTGTTCGGCGTTCGCCGACATCTCGAGGAGTTCGCCCGTAGCGCGGGGGCGCTGACCGCGGGCGATCTGCGCGGCGCCATCACCACGGCTGGCGCCGCGCAGTACTCCTCCCTACGGCCGGTTTCAGCCTGCTCGGCCCGGCGAAGGCCCGTGGCATAGTGCGCAACGGCACTCGTCGGGTGTCGTCCGCGAGGCAGGAGACCGATGGCACAGCATCCCCTCGAGCCACTCGACGAAGCCGAGTTCCGGCAGACTGCCGCCGCCCTGCGGCGTGACCAGTCGCTCTCGGCGTCGTGGCGGTTCGCCTCGATCGAGCTGCTCGAGCCGCCGAAGGCAGCGGTCAAGGCCTGGCGCCCCGGCGACCCGGTCCGGCGTACGGCGTTCGCGGTGCTGTGGAACCGCGAGGACAACCAGACCTTCGAGGGTGTCGTCGACCTCACCGGCGACACCGTGGTCTCGTGGACGCACGTGCCCGGGGTGACGCCGCACTTCACGACCGACGAGTACCACGAGGTCGACGAGGCGATGCGTGCCCATCCCGATGTGGTCGCGGCCCTGGCCGAGCGCGGCATCACCGACATGTCCCTGGTGACCATCGAGGTGTGGACCTACGGCAAGGCACTGATGCCCGAGCAGTGGCGCGACCGGCGCCTGGGATGGTGCGACATCTGGTACCGCGAGACCCCCGACGGCAACCTCTACGCGCACCCGGTCTCGGGGCTGAAGGTCGTCGTCGACGTGAACACCCTGGAGCTGCTCGAGCTCGAGAACGACCACGACCACGGCCAGCCCCTGGTCGATGCGGAGTACGTGCCCGGCCCCTGGACCGGTGAGCAGCGCGAGGTGGCCCCGCTCCACATCACCCAGCCCGACGGCGTCTCCTTCACCGTGGAGGGCACCGAGCTCAGCTGGCAGAACTGGACCATGCGCATCGGGTTCAACTACCGCGAGGGTCCGGTCATCTACCAGGTGGCGTACGACGACCACGGGACCCGTCGCGAGATCGCCTACCGGATGTCGTTCACCGAGATGGTCGTCCCCTACCGCGATGCGTCCTTCGACCACTACCGGCGCACCGCGTTCGACATCGGCGAGTGGGGCCTCGGCTTCATGACCACCTCGCTCGAGCTCGGCTGCGACTGCCTCGGCGAGATCCGCTACCTCGACGCGACGCTGCACGACACCGCGGGCGAGCCGTACACGATCCCCAACGCCATCTGCCTGCACGAGGAGGACAACGCCGTCCTCTGGAAGCACGTCGACCACAAACTCGGCGCCGAGGTCCGGCGGATGCGGCGGCTGGTGGTGTCCTGCCACGCGACCGTCGCCAACTACGAGTACCTCGTCTACTGGCGCTTCTACCAGGACGGGAACATCGAGTGCGAGGTGCGCGCGACCGGCCTGATGGTGACCACGCCGTACGACGAGAAGGCCGGCCCGCCCGCCACCGGGACGGTCGTCGACAACCGCACCTATGCGCCCTTCCACCAGCACTTCCTGGTGGCGCGCCTCGACCTCGACGTCGACGGTGACGACAACACGGTCATGGAGGTCGACTCGCGGGCACTGCCGACGTCGGAGGACAACCCCTACGGCCTGGCGGTGGTCACCGAGTCGACCCCGGTCACCTCGGAGGCCGAGTCGGCGCGCGACTTCAACTGGGCGACACAGCGCTCGTGGAAGGTGGTCAACCCCAACCGCACCAACGCGCTCGGCACCAACCCGGCCTACAAGCTGGTGCCCAGTGCCTCCATCCCGCCGATGATGGAGCCGGACGCGCCGCAGTTCCGCCGGGCGCCGGTGATCGGCCACACCCTCTGGGTGACCCGCCACCACGACGACGAGCGCTGGCCGTGCGGCGCCTACCCGACCCAGTCCAGCGACGACGACGGGATGACGCGCTTCATCGCCGACGACGAACCACTGCAGAACACCGACGTCGTGCTCTGGTACGTCTTCGGCATCCACCACGTCACCCGGGTCGAGGACTGGCCGATCATGCCGGCCGACACGATCGCCTTCTGGCTCAAGCCGTTCGGGTTCTTCGACCAGAACCCGTCGATCGACGTACCCGCCTCCAGGAAGGCCGACGGGGACCACTGCCACCCGGACAGCGAGTAGACGAGCTCAGGAGCTCTTCAGCAGGACGCTGAAGCTGGCACCTCGCGAGCTGGTCGAGTTGGCGGTGGCCGTCAGCTGGCCCCGGGCTCCCGACGCGACCGGACCGTTGCCGTCCGCGAGCAGGGCAGTGATGTGACCCGAGGACGAGGTGGTGGCCACGGCGCGCCGTACGGTCTGACCGGCCGGGGTGCTGAACCCGGTGGTGTCGGTGGACTTGTCGGCCCAGTAGGTGACCAACCAGCTGGTGCTGTCGGTCGCGGTGACGGCCGGGCTGACGTGGGCCGCACCCGCCGCGTCGTCGGTCTTCGAGGCCGAGGCGGCGATCGGCGTGGTGCCGTTGAGCCCGCGGTAGGCCACGACCGTGAGGTCGGACTTGCACAGCACCGACGACGTGACCGTCACGCTGGGCTCGTTGGCCGTTGCCGTCTTCGTCCAGGCGCGGGCCACGATGCCGTTGCCGTCCTTGGTCTCCAGCAGGGTCCAGCCCGACGGAGGCGTGTACGTCGGGGTGGTGCCGTTGCCGGTGAAGAAGGCGATCAAGGTGTCGCCGGCCTGGACACCGCTCGGCATCGCCGTGGTGTGGATGCTGCGGTTGCCGTTGCTGGAGTTGGCACCGACGTACGCCACGTTGCTGACCGGGGCTGTTCCGGACGGGTTGACGGTCGTGGTGTCGGTCGCGCTGTGGCCGTGGCCGTCGTTGACAGTCAGCGTGACCGTCTTGGCCCCGGCCGTGGCGTAGGTGTGCGACGGGTTGGGAGTGGTCGACGCCGCCGTGCCGTCGCCGAAGTTCCAGCTGTAGGTGAGCGTGTCGTTGTCCGGGTCCGTCGACGTCGTACCGGTGAACGAGCAGGCGAGCCCGGTGCAGCCGGCGTTGGTGATGTGTGCCGTCGGCGCCGCGTTGGCGGGAGCTGCGCCGCTGCCCGAGAGCAGCACGCTCATCGTGATGCCCTTGGCCGAGCTGTCGGCGGTGGCGCTGAGCCCACCCCGGGTGCCGGCGGCGACCGGAGCGTTGCTGTCGGTGAGCAGCGAGGACATGTGGCCGGTGCCCGTGGCAGTGCCCTCCGAGCGCTGCGTCTGGCCGGCGGGACCGGTCCATCCCGTCGTCGTGGAGGACTTGTCGGTCCAGTAGCTGACCAGCCAGTTGGTGGCGTCGGGAGCGGTGACCGTCGGTGTCGTGTGCACCGTCGCCGCTGTGTTCTGGCCCGCGATGGCCGAGGCGCTGATGGCCGGGGTGCCGACTCCGCGGTAGGAGGCGATGGTCAGGTCGGACTTGACCAGGTAGGCCGTGGCGTCGGGGTTGCGGCTCGTGACCGTGACCGTGGCGCCGAGGTCCGCGGCCGTGGCGGTCTTGGTGTAGACGGTGCCGATCGCCCCCGTGCTCGAGTCGGTCCGCACCTGGGTCCAGCCCGCCGGACCGGCGTAGACGGGAGTCGTCGAGTTGGCGCTGAAGTACAGCAGCATCGTGTCGCCCACCGCGGTGCCGCTGGGCACCACGATCGAGTGGTTCGAACGGTTGCCGTTGTTGTTGGCCGCTGCGACGAAGCCGATGCCGGTGGCGCTGCTCGTCGGGTTCAGCGTCGTCGTCGCGGTGGCCGTGTGGCTGTGACCATCGTCGACCGTCAGCGTCACGGTCTTGGCACCGGCGGAGGTGTAGGTGTGCGTCGGGTTGGCGGTCGTGCTGTGGGCCGTGCCGTCACCCCAGTTCCAGTCGTAGGTCAGCGTGTCGCTGTCGGGGTCGCTGGAGGACGAGCCGTCGGCCGAGCAGGACAGGCCGGTGCAGCCGGTGCCGGTGATCCGTGCGGTCGGCGCCTGGTTGGCCAGTGGGGTCGTCGGCGTCGCGACCACGGTGTCGACGCCGGTGGCGCCCTGGGGGTCGGTCACCGTCAGCGTGACGGTCTGGTTGCCGCCGTTGGCGAAGGCGTGCGTCGGGGTGGCCGTGGTGCCGTGGGCCGTCCCGTCACCCCAGTTCCAGTCGTAGGTCAGGGCGCCCGACTCGGGGTCGGTCGACGACCCGCCGTCGAAGGAGCAGGTCAGGTTGGTGCAGCCCACCATCGTGGCGTGGGCGACCGGTGCCTGGTTGGGCGGCGGAGGTCCGGCTGGAGCCAGCATCAGGCTCATGGTGAGGCCCTGGGCGCTGCTGTCGGCGGTGGCGTTGAGCCCGCCCTGGGCGCCGGCGCTGACGCGCCCGTTGCTGTCGGTCAGCAGCGAGGACATGTGGCTGGTGCCGGTGGCATTGCCCTCGGAACGCTGTGTCTGGCTGGCCGGACCGGTCCATCCGGTCGTGGTGGACGAACGGTCGGTCCAGAAGCTCAGCAACCAGTTGGTGCCGTTGGCGGCGCTGACCGTCGGCGTCTGGTGGGTCGCACTGGCGACGTTCTGGGCCGTGATCGCGCTCACGGAGATCGGCGAGGAGCTGGTGCCGCGGTACGCCGCGAGGGTCGTGTCGGACTTGACGTAGTAGGCGGTGCCGTCGGGGTTCCTGCTCGTCACGGTGACCGTGGCGCCGAGGTCGGCTGCCGTCGCGGTCTTGCTGAACACCTTGCCCACCGCTGCGGTGCCGTTCTGGGTCAGCACCTGGGTCCAGCCGGCCGGACCGGCGTACACCGGGCCGACGGAGTTGGCCGCGAAGAACAGCAGCAGCGTGTCGCCGACCTGGGTGCCGGCCGGCACCGCGATCGCGTGGTTGCTGCGGTTGCCGTTGTTGTTGTTGCTCGCGACGAAACCGATCGTGTCGGCGTCGTTGGTCGCACTGGCGGTCCGGGTGACGCTGTTGGTCGCACCCTTGTTGTCGGTCACGATCAGCGTCACGGTGCGGTCACCGGCCGCGGCGTAGGTGTGCGTGGTGGTGACGCCGGTGCCGTGGCTGGTGCCGTCGCCGAAGTCCCAGTCGTAGGTCAGCGCGCCGCCCTCGGGGTCGGTCGACCCGGTCGCGTCGTAGCTGCAGGTGAGCTGGTTGCAGCTCACGGTGGCGGTCGCCACCGGCGGGTCGTTCACCGGCGGAGGCGTCGCCTGCATCGGGAACAGCGCCCGCGAGGACCAGCCGGTGCCGGCCGTCCCGATGGTGGCGGCGGTGCCGGTCACGGCGGTGTGGCCGGCCTGGTTCCAGGTGGCCTGCCACAGGTTGCCCGACGAACTGGCGAAGAAGAGCTTGCCGCCGGCCACGAAGGCACCGCGGACGTTGCGGTAGTCGATGCTCGTGGTGCTCGTGGTGAAGCGCTGCTGGCCGACCACGCCGTCCTCGACCTCGAAGGCGCGACGGTAGAGCACGTTGTTGCTCGTCACGGTGCCGGACTTGGTGTAGTAGATGAAGCCGCCCGAGTAGAAGATGCTGGTGATCGTCTTGACGTCGTTGTGCCAGTCGGTCTGGTTGGCCAGCGCGTCGCTCGTGTTCACCGCGCTCGCGGCGCCGTACGTCGTGCCGTCGAAGGTCTGCTTGGTCATCGAGCCGTCGGAGTTCAGCTTGTAGAGCACGCCGTTGACCATGAACGCGCCGACGCTGGTGCTCCAGCCAGGTCCGGTCGGCACGTTGACGGCCGTGCCGGCGGTCGTTCCCGTGAAGTTGAGCTTCTGCAGCTGGCTGGCTCCGGTGGCGACCTTGTAGAGGTCGACGGGAAGCGCGTTGCTCTGCAGCTGCGGCAGGCGGGTGCCAGTGGCGAGCGGCAGGAAGGCGATGCGGGCGTGGTAGCCGTTGCCGGCAGTGTGCCCGATGAGGTCGGTGTCCGATCCCACGTAGAGACCGTCGTTGGTGGCCAGCATGTCCTGCACGCCGACGCCGCGGGCGCGGGTCGGGTTCCACGAGTAGGGCATGCCGTTGACCGGGTTCAGCGCCGCGATGCCCTCGCGGCTGACCGCGCCCTGACCGGCCTGGTCCGCCGCGGTGGGGTTGTTCTGCCAGCGCATGTGGCCGCCGGCGTAGACGACGTTGTCGGTGACCTCGACGGTCCAGGTGGTGTCGCCGCCGGTGTAGGCGGTCCAGGTGGCACCCGATCCGGCAGCAGCGTTGTCCTCGAAGCGAGCCACCACGTCACAGCCCGAGGTGCCGTTGAGGCTGCCGCTGCCGCCGTAGGCACCCGTGGTGGCGACGATGAAGTAGTTGCCGTTGGGGGCGTACTCGACGTCGGTCATGTAGGTGTCGAAGTTCGACGAGCAGCCCTGGGTGAAGAGATTGGTCGACCACGTGGACAGCGTCTGGTGCACGTTGGGGTCCACGGCGGTCGGGGTGTTGCCGACGTCGAACCGCGCGATCTGGGACCGCGCCTGGCCGTCGACGGAGGTGAAGTTGCCGATCGCCATCAGCTCGTTGTTCTGCTTGTTGATCGCGATCTGCAGCACGTTGGTGATCGAGCCCACGTTGTTGTTGTGCGTGCCGGCGAGCACGGCGTTGAAGTAGGGGTCACGCTTGCCGGTGTCGGCGTACACCGTGCCGAGGGCCCGCTGCACGATGCCGAAGATGTGGGTGAACTTGCCGGCGATGAACAGGTGGTTGCCGACGAGCTCGAGGTCGCGGATCTCACCGCTGATGGTCGGCGTGGTGAAGGTCGTGCTGAGCGCGCCGGTGGTGACGTTCATCTTGAAGAGGTGGCCCGGCATTGCCACGCCGGCCGCGTTGTTGAAGGCGCCGGCGACGTAGACCGACTGGCCGTCGGCGGCCGGGAGCACCTTGTAGACGATGCCGTCGGGGTCGGGGGCGAACGTCGTCAGCAACCGACCGGTGGTGGCGTCGAAGGCCAGCAGGTTGTTGCGCGTGAACGTCGTGGAGGTGTTGAAGTTCTGGGCCTGGGTGAACGAACCGCCGACCACGATGGTGTTGCCCACCTTGGCGATCGAGTAGACCGTGCCGTCCAGGATGTTGGGCGCGTTGGTGCCCGGCTCGTCACTGACGATCTTGCCGGACTGCGGATCGGCGCTACCGGTGTCGGCGGCCTGAGCTGCCGGAGTCCACGTGGCCAGGCCCGCCACCATCAGGGCGACGAGCACCACCAGCGAAAGGAGTTTACGCACTCCGACCATCCCCCGTACTTTCCTCACACGACAGCGCTGCGCGCGCCCCCGGTGACGCAACCATCCGCCATCGTGCCCCCGAATCGGGGCAATCACGAAGAAGTGCCCTCAACCGGTCTGGTCCAGTTGGCACACTGGCGCCATGGCCGACCAATGCTCCCCACGCACCGTCCTGCTGACCGGGGCGGCCGGCTTCATCGGCAGCGCGATCGCGGCCCAGCTCAGCGATCGAGGCGACGAGGTGGTCCTGGTCGACGCGCTGATTCCCGAGGCGCACGGTCCCGGTGCCACGGCGGGGTCCGAGGTGCACCGGCTCGACGTACGCGACGCCGCCCGGTGGGCCGACCTCCTCGACGGGGTCGACGTTGTCTGCCACCAGGCAGCGATGGTGGGGGCCGGGGTCACGGTGGCCGACCTGCCGTCGTACGCCGGCCACAACGACCTCGGCACGGCGGCGCTGCTGGCGGCGATGGCGGACCGCGGCGTCGGCGCCCTCGTCCTGGCCAGCTCGATGGTCGTGTACGGCGAGGGCCGCTATGCCTGCGCCGAGCACGGGGAACAGCAAGCGCCCGCCCGCACCCGTGCTGCCCTGGACTCCGGCGACTTCGAGAACCACTGCTCGACCTGCGCCGCGCCGCTGACGTGGGAGCTCGTCCCCGAGGACGCGCGCCTCGACCCGCGGAGCAGCTATGCGGCGAGCAAGGTCGCCCAGGAGCACTACGCGCTCGCCTGGGCCCGACAGGCGGGGGCGCGCGCCATCGGGCTGAGGTACCACAACGTCTACGGCCCGGGGATGCCGCGCGACACCCCCTACTCCGGCGTGGCCGCCATCTTCCGGTCCTCGCTGGAGCACGGGCGGGCGCCGCGGGTCTTCGAGGACGGAGGCCAGATGCGCGACTTCGTACACGTCCACGACGTCGCGCGCGCCAACCTGCTCGCCATCGACGCCGTCATCGATCGACCCGCCGAGTCGTGGGCGGCGTACAACGTCTGCTCGGGTACGCCGGTGCCGATCGTGCGCATCGCCGAGCTCCTCTCCGACGCCGCCGACGGACCGGCTCCGGAGGTGACCGGGGACTACCGGGCCGGCGACGTCCGCCACGTCGTGGCCTCCCCGCAGCTCACCGCCGCCGAGCTCGGCTTCACCGCGGGCATCGCGCCGGAGCAGGGCATCCCCGAGTTCGCCAGCGCGCCGCTGCGGGAGTAGTCGTCGGTGCGGATGAGCGGATAGTCCCGAGTGAACGGACCCTTCGGGAGGCCCGAGAGGGGTCCAATCGTTCGGGACTACCCGGCCCGGGCGGAGCTCCGTGTGCGACCGCTTGATCGGCGCGGTGTCCCGGGCGGTTGGTGCTCGCTGTCGACTCTCAGCGCCGGCGACGCCATCGCGCACGCGCCGCACGGTGAGAGATCAGCCGCACCGGCTCGACCGCCGATGCGAGGAGGTCGCGTTCCGCTTCATCGACGCGCACGACGATCTCTGTGCCGCAGTCGGCCAGCGACACGAGTGGGAGAACTCGTTTGTCCGACCAGGCACTCGCGTCGTACGCGTATCCGGCGAACGCGGTGAACGCCTGCCACAGCGCGTCGTCGCGGCGGTTCATCATCCCGGTCTGCTGGTACGGCTTGTCAGCGGTCCACGGAATGTCAGCCTCGAACCGAACGGCTGTCTCCTCCAGCGCCTGCAGGACCACGCGGCAGAGCTCTGCACGCTCGCCCGCGACCAGAGGCTCCGAGTCAAACCACGTAGTAGCGAAACTTCACCCGCGCAGGATGGCAGACCGACCCACGCAGGCAAGGTGATGACCGCGCTCGTCCCTCGCGAGTCCGAGCGCGGATCAAGCCCGTTTCCTTGACGGAACGTTCCATCAAGACGCGGTTTGTCGGAACGTTCCGTCAACGCACGGGACTGGTGCCGCCGTCACGACCCTGACACCGGGGCCACCAGGAATCAGGGTCCGGTCGGGGCCACGCCCGATGTGCCGCGGGTGGTCCGCGGTGCACTGTGGAGGTGTCAGGCAGGAGCCTGGACAGACATCCGAAGGAAGAGCGTCAACCATGAGTGACATCCGTCAGAGCTTCGCCCACCAGGGTCTGATCCGACCACGCGAAGGGCGGGTGCTGGGCGGCGTGTGTGCCGGCGTGGGCCGCCGCTTCGGCATCGGTCCGTGGACGTCGCGGCTGCTCTTCGTGCTGCTGCTGATGGTCATCCCCGGCAGCCAGATCCTGGTCTACCCGGTCCTGTGGATCCTGATGCCGTCGGAGGAGACGGTCAGGTTCCAGCCGCCGCTGGCTGGGCAGGTACCCGTCACCAGCCCGTGAACAGCAGGTGCTGCACGACCAGCGCGACGAGCACCTGGATCGCCACGCCCGCTCGTCGCCAGCGGTCGGGCAGCAGGGCGCAGGCGACCAGCAGCCACGGGACGAACGGCAGCCAGATGCGTTCGACCTCGGCCTTGCTCATCTGGGACAGCTCGGCGGCCAGCACCATCAGCGCGGCCGCTCCGACCAGCCACCGGACGACGCGCAGACCGGCGGCGCCGACCTCGCGGGTCCGGCCGCCGAGGGCGGTGAAGCCGGCCCACATCATCGGGCCGGCACTGAAGGTGAGCGCGGCCAGGTTGCCCCACCACCAGTAGGACATCGGCCGGTTGCGTGCCACGCCGGCCCAGTAGCGGTCGTGCAGGGCCGGCAGCGCTTCCCACCACCAGAACCCGTAGGCGCCGAAGGCGGCCACCACCGCGACCGCCCCCAGCACCGCCCACGGCAGCGGCCGCCAGGTGCGGGCGAGCACGAGCACCGCGACGGCGAGCAGGCCCAGCAGCGGCAGCCCGTAGGAAAGCATCACGGCGTACCCCAGGAGCAGGCCGGCGAGGAGTGACCACGTGATGCTGCGGCGCACGGCGCCCGCGGCCAGGGCGGCGATGCCCCACGCGGCGACGGCGGCGAACATCGCATCGGCGCTGACGCACTGCCAGATCGCAGCTGGTCCGAGGACGAGGAACGGCGCGGCGCGGCGAGCGACCGGCTCTGCGCCGAGCAGCCGGAGCGTCACCAGCACCGCAAGGGCGGTCGAGGCCGCGATCGCCGTGACCACGAACCCGGCGGACCAGTCGCTGCCGAGGCCGATCCGGTCGAGCCACACGAAGAAGCCCAGCGCCCCGGGCGGGTGGCCCGCGACGTGCACCGGCCAGTTGGCGTTCGCGATGTCGTCCGGCAGCCCGTCGTACGGGATCCGCGCCACCCAGCCGGACAGGATGCCGTGGAAGTCGGTGGTCGCGCGGGCGGTGCGGAGGTACTCGTACTCGGTGCCGAGGATCGCCCCGACCCCGGGCTTGCCGTCGACGAACGCCAGGCTCAGCATCCAGGCCAGCCCGGCGCCGTACGACGCAGCCAGCAACCCGCGCCACGACAGTCGCTGGGCGAGCGGGACCGACCACCACACCGCGAGCCCCCCGGCGACGAGGGCGGGAACCGTCCCCGGACCGAGGCGGGGATCCCAGTACGCGTGCAACGGCGGGAAGTGCCGCACGTGCACGTCCCACCCGGTGACGGCCGGCAGCACCATCGCGACCGTCACGAGCAGTACGCCGAACGCGAGTCCCGCGAACGGTGCGACGCGCTCGGCCCGGGTCATGTCGCCCAACAGTAGGGACCGTCCGCTCCGGAGCGGTCCACACGGACGTCGGTGCGACAACCGTCAGGGTTTGTTAATGACTGGGAACCCCACAACCGAGCCGGTCGCCCATACGTTTGCAGGATGACCGTCATCCCTGCGTGCGACGTGGTGATCCCGTGCCGCGACGAGGCGCCTGCGCTGCCCGCCCTGCTGCGTCGACTGCCGGTGGGGTTCCGAGCGGTCGTGGTCGACAACGGCTCCAGGGACGACACCGCCGAGGTGGCCCGCGGGCTGGGCGCCACGGTCGTCGACGAACCGCGAGCCGGGTACGGCGCCGCGGTGCACGCCGGGCTGGAGGCCGCCACCGCTGAGTTCGTCGCGGTGATGGACGGTGACGGCTCGATGGACCCGGCCGACCTGGTGCCCCTGCTCGACCTCGTGGTCACCGGCGACGCCGACCTCGCCGTCGGACGCCGTCGCCCCACGCGCCGCGGGGTGTGGCCCTGGCACGCCCGCGCCGGCAACGCGGTGGTGCTGTGGTGGCTGCGCCGGAGGATCGGCCTCCCGCTGCACGACATCGCGCCCATGCGCGTCGCCCGGCGCGGAGCGCTGCTCGGTCTCGGTGTGGAGGACCGGCGGTTCGGCTACCCCGTGGAGCTCCTCCAGCGAGCCGCAACGGCGCAGTGGCGGTTCGTCGAGTGCGACATCGACTACCACCCGCGTGCTGCCGGCACCCGGTCGAAGGTGTCCGGGTCGGTGACCGGCACCTTGCGTGCGGCGAGGGACTTCGCGCGGGTGCTCTCGTGAGGCCCGCGGTGATGCTGGTGGTCGCGAAGGCTCCGGTCGCCGGCCGGGTGAAAACCCGGCTCGGCCGCGACATCGGCATGGATCGGGCTGCTCGGCTGGCGGCTGCGTCGCTGCTGGACACGCTCTCGGTCTGCGCGTCGGCGTACGGCGCCGAGCGGTGCCACCTCGCGCTCCACGGCGTCCTGGCCCAGTCGGAGCGAGCCGACGAGCTGCTGGACGCGACCGAGGGATGGGTGGTGCACCCCCAGCGCGGCAACGACTTCGCCGCGCGGTTGGTGAACGCCCACCACGACGCCGCGGTCGCCTCGGCGGCCCCCGTCGTGCAGGTCGGCATGGACACGCCGCACCTGGACTCCGTGACGCTGACCGAGGCCGGGTCCCGGCTCCGCCACCGGGACGACGCCGTGCTCGGTCCTGCCGCCGACGGTGGTTGGTGGCTGCTCGGTGTCGGCGGTCCCCACCTGGTCGACGGCCTCGGCGAGGTGCCGATGTCGACGGCTCGCACCGGCGACCTCACCCGCGAGGCACTCGTCCGGGCCGGCGCGCGGGTGAGCGACGTCGAGACCCTGCGCGACGTCGACGAGGTCGAGGACGCCGAATCAGTGGCCTCCACTGCGCCGCACAGCCGCTTCGCCCGCGCCTTCCTGGAGGTCGCGCGATGACCATCGGCGAACCGGCCACCACCCAGGTGCCGCGAATGCACACGTTCAGCGAGGTCTACAGCGACGCGCTGCGCGGGGAGTCGTGCACCGTGACCGGCGTCCAGGTGCACGTGCCGTTGCCCGTGCACGAGTGGACCAGGCCCGTGAACCACGGCGACCGCGTGCTGCTCGCCCACTGTCGCGGGGCCACGCTCGACGTGGGCTGCGGTCCCGGCCGGATGAGTGCCCACCTCGCGGAGCGCGGCCACGTCGTGCTCGGTGTCGACATCGTGCGCGAGGCCGTGGAACAGGCCCGCCGCCGAGGTGTCTCCGCCCTGCGACGCAACGTCTTCGACCCGCTCCCGGGCGAGGGTCGCTGGAACACGATCCTGCTGGCCGACGGCAACATCGGCATCGGTGGCGCGCCCGAGCGGCTGCTGCGTCGTACGGCGGAGCTGCTCGACCGCACCGGACGCGTGGTCTGCGACCTCGCCGCGCCAGGCACCGGCGTACGCCGGCATGACGCCCGCCTGGTCACCGCGCTGAAGAGGTCGGGACCCTTCCCGTGGGCCTCGGTGGGACCGGACGCGATCGCGCAGGTCGCGGCCGACGCGGGACTGCGCGTCGCTGAGGTCGGGGACCACCACGGCCGGTGGTTCGCGGTGCTGGCGAGATGAGGCGCCCGTCCGGGCTACCCGGCATGGCGCAGACTGTTGGACGAGCGGGGAGGTGAGCGATGGCGGCAGTGCTCGTCGTCGACGACGACGCGACCGTGCGCGAGGTCGTGATCACCTACCTCAGCAAGGCTGGCCACACCGTCACGTCGGCGGCCGACGGCCACGAGGCGCTGGCGTCCGTCGCGTCGTCGCAACCGGAGCTGGTGGTGCTCGACCTGATGCTGCCCGGCATCGACGGGCTCGAGGTGTGCCGGCGGCTGCGCGAGTCCGGCGACATCCCGGTGATCATGCTGACCGCCAAGGGGTCGGTCAACGACCGCGTCGTGGGCCTCGAGGTCGGCGCCGACGACTACGTGACCAAGCCGTTCAGCCCGCGTGAGCTCGTGCTGCGCGTCGACTCCGTGCTCCGTCGTACGCAGGAGCCGGTGCCGGTCGGCGGCCCGGTGCGGTCGGGCGACATCGTGGTCGATCCCGGCTCGCGCGTGGTCACCCGCGGCGACGAGCGGGTGGCGATGACCGTCCGCGAGTTCGACCTGCTGCACCACTTCGTCTCCCACGCCGGCACCGTGTTCTCCCGCGAGGACCTGTTGCGCGACGTGTGGGGCTGGTCGTTCGGTGACGACTCGACCGTCACCGTGCACGTACGCCGCCTGCGCGAGAAGCTCGAGACCGACCCGACCCACCCGGTGCGACTCGTGACCGTGTGGGGCGTCGGCTACCGGTGGGAGGACTCATGAGCCACGACGAGGTCGTCATCATCGCGATCGCCGCCGGGTGCGCCGCCTCGGTCGGCGTCGTCGGCCTGCTCTTCGCCTGGGTGTTCCGCGGTGCGAGTCTCCGCTGGCTGCCGGCCGGGGTCGCCGTCGTCGCGGCCGCAGCGATGATCGCGGCCGTGATCGGCACCGCCCGCGCGATGTTCATCTCCGACCACGACTACGTCGTCGTGCTCTGGGTCTGCCTGGTCGCGGGCATCGTCGCCGCCTGCTTCGCCTCCCTCGTGGGAGCCGTCGTGGTGCGCTCGTCGCGGCAGCTGCGGGAGGGGGCTCGACGCTTCGGCGAGTCCGGAAAGTACGACGCCGACGTCACCGGCCCGGCCGAGTTCACCGCCCTCAACGAGGAGCTCCGCGAGACCTCCCGCAAGCTGACCGAGGCCCGTGAGCGCGAGCAGCGGCTCGAGGAGTCGCGCCGCGAGCTGGTCTCCTGGGTCTCCCACGACCTGCGTACGCCGCTCGCCGGACTGCGCGCGATGACCGAGGCACTCGAGGACGGCATGGTCGATGACCCGTCGCGCTACCACCGGCAGATCAGCGCCGAGGTCAACCGCACCGTGCGGATGGTGGATGACCTCTTCGAGCTGTCCCAGATCCACGCCGGCCTGCTGGACCCCTCGCCCCAGACGATCGCCCTCGGCGACCTGGTCAGCGAGTCCCTCGCTGCCGCTGAGTCGGTGGCGGCCGTGAAGGGCGTCCGGCTCGACGGGCAGGTCGACCCCGACGTGCTGGTCCACGTCGATCCCCACGCCATGTCCCGGGTGATCGGCAACCTGCTGATGAACGCGATCCGGCACACCCCCAGTGACGGCGCCGTGCAGATCCGCGGTTGGTCACGCCCCGACGCGGTCGAGCTCAGTGTGCGCGACGGCTGCGGCGGCATCCCGCGTGAGGACATCGACCGTGTCTTCGACGTGGCGTTCCGCGGTGGCGCCTCCGCCCGCACACCCGGCGCCGAACCGGTCGCCTCGGGCAGCGGTGCCGGGCTCGGACTGGCCATCGTGCGCGGGCTCATCGAGGTGCACCGCGGACGGGTCGAGGTGGAGAACGTCGAGGACGGCTGCCGGTTCGTGGTGACGATCCCGACCTCCGACCCGGTCACCCAGCCGAGCGTCGGCTGAGGTCAGCCGACTTCCTTCCACGGGTCGTGCTCGGCCAGGATCCGGTCGACGCGGGCCTGGTCGAGCCGGGACACGACGTACTGGCTCTCCTGGGCATCGCGCACGCACTTGGCGAGCGTGAAGGCCGACGTCGTCAGGAAGAGGGTGCCGAGGGCGAGGAAGGCCTTGGGCCACGACTCCCCCGGCAGGTAGTAGATCGCGACCAGCATGGCGAACACGGCGACGCCGAAGGCGATGGCCGACTGGGCGAAGAAGGCGTTGGTGTTCTTGGCACTGGGTGTCTGGGATTCCATGTCCCCAGTCTCACGACGGCGACATCGACCCGACATCCGTCGAAGTACTCAGGTGCGAGCGCAGCAACGCCAGCGCTGCCACCGGGAACAGCACCACCGACAACAACCCGGCGCACACCATGGCGGCCGCGGTCACGCCGCTCAGCAAGCCCGTGAGCACACCGATCTGCGTGGCCGTGACGATGAACGGCAACGAGGTCGCCTGCAGCAGACCGGCGGCGACGACCGAGCGGCGGTCGAAGAGCCGGGAGAACAGCAGCGCCGGCAGCCCGCGTACGACGAGCAGGGCGAGCACGAACACCGGCACCCGCGCGAGGGCCGCCGGGTTCTCCATCAGACCGCTCAGGTCGAGCCGCAGCCCGCTGCTCACGAAGAACACCGGGATGAGGAAGCCGTAGCCGATGGCCTCGAGCTTGAGCCGGAAGTTGGGGTGTGACACGGAGTCACGGTCGACGAGACCTACCACCGCCCCGGCCATGAAGGCGCCGAGGATGCTCTCCAGCCCGAACTGCTCGGCCAGGGCGACGAAGGCCACGAGGAGTACGACGGCTGCGCGCACCCGGATCTGCGCAGTGGTGTCCTGCAGCCGGGTCAACGTCATCGTCAGCCGTCGCGAGCGGGCGACGAACATGGTGGCGACCGCCGTGGCCCCCACGAGTGCCGCGAACGACACCAGCAGCACCAGCCGACTGCCGGTCGAGCCGTCCGATGCCGAGAAGAACAACGAGAGCAGCACGATGGCGGCGAAGTCAGCGACCGAGGCAGCCGCCACGACCGTCTGGCCGAGCCGTGAGTCGACCTGGCCTGCGTCCTTGAGCACCGGCACCACGAGACCCAGCGACGTGGCGGAGAGGGTGACCGCCACCAGGCCCGGGCTGTGCACCCAGCCCACGGCGTCCAGCCCGAGCCCCGTCACGACTCCGAGCACCAGCGTCACGGCGTACCCGACGAGGGCGAGCCGCAGCACCTGCCCCCTGAGCTGCTGCAGGTCGATCTCCAGCCCGGCCAGGAACAGCAGGAACGCGAGGCCGAGGAGCGACACGATCGAGACCGGCAGGTCGACCTCGACCCAGCCGAGGACCTGGGGACCCACGACGATGCCGGCGACGATCTCGAGCACGACGGCCGGGACCCTCAGTCGCGGGGCCAGCCCCAGGGTCAGCGGCGCCAGTAGGGCGATGACGGCGACCAGCAGGAGGTTGGTGAACTCGACGTCAGGCATGTCAGCGGCGCACGTCGCGGAAGGCCGAGAGCAACGTCGACTGCATCTCCTCGGAGAGGGACTCGACCGGGATCTCCCCGAGCCGGGAGACCGTCTCCTTCATCTGGAGCAGGTAGGTCTCGCAACCGGGGCACAGCGCCCGGTGCTCGTCGAAGCGGGCGGTGGTCTCGGCATCGAGCTCGCCCTCGAAGTAGTCGGTGACCAGCTCGACGAACTCCTGGCAGGTGAGGTCGCTCATCGGGCCACCTCCAGGTAGGACGCCAGCCGGGTGCGTACGGCGGCCCGGGCGCGATGCAGCAGCACCCGCTGGTTGGCGCCGGACAGCTCGAGCATCTGGCAGACCTCCTCGGAGCTGTGCCCGATCACGTCACGCAGGGTGATCACGACCCGCTGCCGGTCGGGCAACGAGTCGATCGCCTCACGCACCGTGGTCCGCACCTCGCTGTCGAGCACGCTGCCCTCTGCGGATCGCCACTCCCGAGGGAAGGACCGCCAGTGTCCTGCGTACTGGTCGTCGGCATCACGGAACAGCACCGGATCGACGGTGGGGCCGTGGTCGCTCTCGACGCCGGCAAGGCTGCTCCACGGCACCGTCCGGCTCTCGCGCAGCCCGCGCTTCTTGGCGGTGTTGACCAGGATCCGGTAGACCCAGGTGCGCAGCGAGGACCGACCCTCGAAGCCGTCGATGCCCCGGATGACGGCCAGCCAGGTGTCCTGGACGACCTCCTCGGCGGAGGCCTCCGTCGAGACGAAGGTGCGGGCGAGCAGCAACATCGATCGTGACCAGTCGTTCAGCAGTTGCGCGAAGATGGCTTCGTCACCGGAGCGAACACCCGCCACGATCGCGTCGTCGGTGCTCGACGTGACCACGCCGGGAGCGTAGCGCCTGTCATCGGTACTCCGGGTTCTCGAAGTCGAATCGACAACCCGCATCCCACTCGCTGCGCTGGTTGCCGTACGCCGGGACACCGCCGGCGTCCTTGAGCAGCTTGGCCAGGTGCATCAGGTTCCAGGTCATGAAGGTGGTGTTGCGGTTGGTGAAGTCGTTCTCGGGACCGCCCGAGCCGGGGTCGAGGTACGACGGGCCGGGACCTGCCTCGCCGATCCAGCCCGCGTCGGCCTGGGGCGGGATGGTGTAGCCGATGTGCTGCAGCGTGTAGAGCACGTTGTGCGCGCAGTGCTTGATGCCGTCCTCGTTACCGGTGATCAGGCAGCCGCCGACCCGGCCGTAGTAGAGGTACTGCCCCTGGTCGTTGAGGAGGTGCGATCCGCCGTACAACCGCTCGTGGACCTGCTTCATGATCGAGCTGTTGTCGCCCAGCCAGATCGGCCCGGCCAGCACCAGGATGTCGGCGGCCTTGACCTTCTCGAAGATCGCCGGCCAGTCGTCGGTCTCCCAGCCGTGCTCGGTCATGTCGGGCCAGACGCCGGTGGCGATGTCGTGGTCGATGGCGCGGACGACGTCGACCTGCACGCCATGGGCCTCCATGATGTGGCGGCTGATGTCGACCAGTCCCTGGGTGTTGCTGGGCTCGGGCGATCGCTTCAGCGTGCAGTTGATGAACAGCGCCTTGAGATCGGCGTAGCTGGTCGCGCTGGGTGCTTCGGTCACGGTTCTTCTCCTCGGGATGGTGGGCGGGTTCGAGAGCAGCTCAGATCAGTTCCGGGTCCTGCTCGACGCAGAGCAGCGCCGGCCCTGGGGTCTCGAACAGGGTCTTCATCGCCTCGTCGAGCTGGTCACTGGAGGTGACCTTGATGCCGGTCGCGCCGCAGAGCTCGGCGTACGCGGCCCAGTCGGGGTTGCTCAGCGAGGTGTGCCAGACCGGGTAGTCGGCTGCGAGCTGCTCCTTGCTGATCTTGCCGAGCGCGTTGTTGTTCAGCAGCACGTGCTTGACGGGGATGCCGTACTTCACGGCCGTGTTCAGCTCCATGGCGTACTGCCCGAACCCGCCGTCGCCGGTGACGGCGACCACGGGTCGATCAGGGTCCGCCGCCCAGGCGCCGATCGCGGCCGGGTAGCCGAACCCGATGGAGCCGAGGTAGCCGGACATCAGGACCGGTTGGCCCTTGGACTCGAGGTAGCGCCCCAGCGAGTAGGCGTGGTTGCCCACGTCCACGGTCACGACAGCCTCCTTCGGGAGGTGCTCGGACAGCGCCGCGAAGACGGCCGCGGCCGAGACCCCGGCGCCGCGGTCGTCGGCAGCTCGGCGTGCCTTCTCGGCACGCCAGATCTCCCAGCGCTCGGCCACGTCGGGGCGCTGGTCCTCGGGATCGGCGTCCACGACCGCTTCCGTCAGCGCCGCCACGACGATCGCGGCATCGCCCAGCACGTTGGCGGTCACGGCGTCGAAGCGGCCGATCGAGGAGGGGTTGTCGTCGATCTGCACGATCGGCTTGTACGGCGCGATGCCGGTGTGGTTCGCGAAGGAGGCACCCACCACCACGAGCAGGTCGGACTCGTTCATCAACCAGCTCGCGACCGGCGTACCACTCCGGCCGAGGACGCCCGCGCCGAGCGGGTGGGTGTCGGGGACCAGACCCTTGGCCTTGAAGGTGGTCAGCACCGGTGCGTGCAGTCGCTCGGCCAGGGCGGTGACCTCGTCCTCCGCACCGCGGGCGCCGTGCCCGACGATGAGGACCGGACGCCTCGCGCTCACGACCAGCTGGGCGGCGCGAGCCAGCGCCTGCTCGTCGGGCCGGACCAGCCGGTCGGAGTAGCGCCCGTCGGGAGAGACCGCCGGAGCGTCCGACGGCAGCGCCTGCACCTCGTCGGGCAGCACCAGGTGCGCCACGCCGCGCCCGTCGCGCGCGTGCTTCACGGCAAGGGCGGCCAGCTCGGCGTGGTCGCTGCCCGACTGGACAGTCGTCGTGGTGAGTGCCACGTCCTTGAAGACCGCGGACAGGTCGAGGTCCTGGAAGGCGCCGCGACCGAGGACCTTGGAGGGCACCTGACCAGAGATCGCGATGACCGGGGACTGGTCCAGCTTCGCGTCGTACAGCCCCGTCAGCAGGTTGGTCGAGCCGGGTCCGGCGATCGCGAAGCACGCGGCCGGCCGGCCCGTCAGCTTGCCGTAGGCGCTCGCCGCGAAGGCCGCCGCGCCCTCGTGCCTGATGCCGATGAACGTCAGCTCGCCGCGCTCCTCGGCCCGTCTCAGGGCTTCGGCAAAACCCAGGTTGGAATGCCCGACCATCCCGAAGACCCGCGTCACACCGTGTGCGACGAGTGTCTCGACGAGCACGTCGGCCACCGTGCGCCCCGCCTCGACGGGCTCCGGAAGTCGTACGTAGACACCGTCGTCGCGCTCCTCGACCTCGTAGACCCCGACGGCATCGCCGAACGTGCCGGGCGACTCACCCGTCAGCGGGTCGTAGTCGTAGCCGTGCCACGGACAGCGCAACAACCCCTTCTCGATCGACCCCTCCCCCAGCGGACCGCCCTGGTGAGGGCAGTGGTTCTGCAGGGCTCCGAGCGTGGGCCCACACCGCGTCAGTGCGAGGCTCCGACCGTCGACGGTGACGCTGCGCACCCGCCCCTCGCCGGGAACGTCGACTGCGCTGACCGGGTGCCAGCTTCCACCGGGCAGGTTGGGGGTGGTCTGCTCTGGCGACGACATGTAACGACTCCTCGGTTCGGCGACACCCATCAGTGCCGCCGACCGCGGTGGCGTTACACGTCGAGCCGAGGATGTTCGAGAAGGAGATCCGCAGATGAGCCCAGCTGACCTGGACCGCACCCGGCAGTCGCTGCACGGTGTGGCCGAGATGGTGCTCGCCGCACCGCAGTACGACACCTCCGGCTCGATCCGCCTGCGGGTGACACCAGGCGGGTTCGGGACCACCGCGGACCCCGACCTCAGGGTCGACGGGCTCGAGCTGGTGGGCGCGACCGCCCGGTTGCCCCTCGGCGGCACCTTTGCCGAGCTCGGCCGAGCCGCCGGCGTACGGGCGCGACCCCTGCGTGACGTGTACGCCGACGGCCCGGGAGTGGGGACGGACGACACGCTGCAGATCGCACCCGACGCCGTTCATCTGCTGGTGGAGGCGCTCGCTCGCGGCGACGCTGCCATGCGCGCGTTCGCACCCGCCCAGGAACCGGTGCTCTGGCCCGAGCACTTCGACGTCGGGATCTCGCGGGACGACGTCAACTACGGCGTCTCCCCCGGTGACCGCCACGTCGACGAGCCCTATGCGTACGTCGGGCCGTGGCAACCGCGCGTCGGCCGGTTCTGGAACCGCCCGTTCGGGGCGACCCGACTGATGACCGAGGTGCCGGACGTCGGGTCGCTGACGGAGTTCTTCCGCGAAGGGGCCGCCCGCGCCGCAGCCGACCATGCGGCAGCACCGGACGGCTCAGGCTGACCGCGGCTGCCGAGTCGTGCCCAGCCACTCCCCCAGGAAGTCCGGGTGCTGGGCGTCGCGCATCGCCCGTCCCCGGAAGAAGGTGATGGCGCACGCCGCCACGACTCCCCGGCGTCGACGGGCCTGGGTGAAGATGGCCTCGATCGCGTGCACCTGCTGGCGCTCGGCCCGTAGCGCGGTCAGGTCGTGGCGCTGCTCGGCCTCCGCGAGTCGCTCGAGCGCCCGCTCCTTGACGAACGAGTGCAGCCGTTCGGCGCGCTCCCAGTCGATGCGCTCGCGCCGGGTCCGGCTCGGCAGACGGGTGACGCGTCGGTCCTCCGGGACGTCGAACGTGGTCGTCACGGGTGGCGCCTGGTCAACATCCTTGCTCGGTGACGTGAGAATCATCGGGGCTCCTCGCCAGCGTGATGGTGCCGTCTGCGGCGAGTCTCCGCACCGCTCCTACCTCTCGCCTACCCGTGCCGAATTCCGGCAAACCATCCATCTCGGACAGTGGTCACGCCTTGCGTCATACGAATGGTGGCCTTGAGGGCACGATTCGTATGACGCAAGCGAGTCCCCTCAGGCGAAGAGATCGATCTCCTGGCCGAGGCCCTGCTCCCGAGCCGCTGTCAGGACGAGGTGCGCGGCCGCCACGTCCTGGGCGGCGATGCCGACGGACTTGTAGAGCGTGATCTGGTCCGGCGAGGTGCGACCCGTCCTCGTGCCCAGGAGCAGCTCGCCGATCTCGGCATGGACGTGCTCGGGCCCGATCAGGCCCTCCTCGATCGGCTGGCGCAGGTCGTTGCAGCCGGCCGGCGGATCCGCGAGTACGGCGGCTCGCGACTCGACGACCACCAGTGCGGCCGCCACGGTCGCGGAGTCGACCTCACGCCCCTCGGTGTTGAAGCCCACCGAGGTCACGTGCACGCCGGACCGCAGGAACTCGCGCTGCACCACCGGCTCGGTGGCATGGGTGGCGGCGCAGACGATGTCCGCGTCCGCACATGCCTCGGCGTAGCTCTCGGCCGGCCGGACCTCCAGCCCGAGCGCACGCTCGAGCTCGGAGCACAGCGTGGCCACGTGGTCGGGACGGCGACCGGCGACCCGCAGGCGCCGGATCGGTCGCACGCGCACCATGGCCTCGGCGTGCGCCTGCGCCTGCACGCCAGTGCCGAGGATCGCCAGCGTCTCGGCGTCGTCCCGGGCCAGGAGCTCGGCGGAGAGCGCGGACCCGGCGGCCGTACGACGCGTGGTGATCGACGTCCCGTCGAGCAGGGCCACCGGCTCGCCGGACTCGGGGTCGAAGATGAGCACGACGGCCTGGTGCGTCGGCAGTCGACCGCCCGCGTTGCCCGGGAACAGGCTGACCAGCTTGGCCGCCAGTCCCCCACCGTTCGGCAGGTACGCGGGCATGGCCGCGAGGAGTCCTGCGTCCGGCACCAGGGCCGCGATCCGGGACGGGCTCGACGCCCGTCCGGCGCTGACGTCCTCCATGGCGGCGCGCAGCGCGCGTCTCATCGCGTCGTGGTCGAGCACCGACTCCGTCTCCGCGCGACCCAGGATCAGCATGGGCCCAGTCTGGTTGGCCCCACGTTGGGTGGGAGTCAGCCGGTCTAGATCGCTCTGTGACGATCTCGTGCCGTTCTTGCTCGTTCACCGGCGGTGGGTTGAAATATGACTTCTTCACTCAACTTACTCGTGCTAACCATCGGGGGAACTGATGTCGAGCAGCACCCGCATCCACCTTGTCCGTCACGGCACCACGCTGCTGAACCGCGCCAACCGCTACCGCGGACGCCGCGACGTACCCCTCGACGCCGGCGGCTGGCAGGACGCGTGGTCCGCCGCCGACGAGCTCCAGGACCTCGGCTTGAGCCACACCATCTACTCCAGCCCATGCCGCAGGGCGCGCGACACCGCCCGCGTCATCGCCGATGCCGCCGGCCTGACCAGCGTCACGGACATGCCGGGTTTCCTGAACCTCGACTACGGCGCGTGGGAAGGACTCACGAGCGAGGAGGCCAAGGCCCACGACGAGATGGCCTACGCCAGGTACCAGACCTACGCACCCGACGCCGTGTGTCCCGGTGGCGAGAGCCTGGCCCGCGCCGCCGAGCGGATGCTGCTGGCCCTGCGGACGATCGCCCTGCTGCACCCCGGCGAGACCATCGGCGCGGTCAGCCACGCCGCCATGCTCCGGCTGGTGATCGCCAACGTCACCGACCACCCACGCGAGAACTGGCGGCACGAGCTGCCCAACGGTTCGGTGTGCGTCTTCGACGTCGACGGCTCCGACATCCAGCTGGTCCGCATGCCCGTGGCTGCGTGAGGCGTCCGTGATCACCTCGGCCGACCTGACGCGGGTCGCGATCGCGCTGCTGGCCCTGCTCCTCGTCGCGCACGCCGGCGGCGCCCTGTTCCAGCGGTTCCGCCAGCCCCGGGTCATCGGCGAGATCCTCGGTGGCCTCGTCCTCGGCCCGACGGTGCTCGGCCAGGTCTGGCCAGGCGCGGTGGCCTGGATGTTCACCGACGACCTCACCACCCGCGCAGTCATCGGGTTCGTCCAACAGCTGGGCCTGTTCCTGCTGATGTTCATCGCCGGCGTCGATGCCCGCCGCCGGATGCGGGGCACCGAGCGACGGGTCATCGGGGCTGTCAGCTCGGTGGGTCTCGTGGTCCCCTTCGCCTTCGGGCTGCTCGCGGTGGCCCTCGTCCCCATGGACTCGCTGTGGGGCGAGAACGCCAACCAGACCTCCTTCGTGCTGGTCTTCGCGATCGCCGTCGCGGTCACGTCGATCCCGGTGATCTCGCGGATCATGCACGACCTCGGTCTCCTGCGGACCGGCTTCGCCCGCGTCGTGCTCGGTGTCGCGGTCGTCGAGGACGTGATCCTGTACGTCGTACTGGCCGTCGCCGTCGACCTGGCCACACCCTCCGGACCCGCGACCGGGCTTCCCGGTGCGCTGGGTCTCCAGGCCGGGTCGACGGCCGACATCCTCTACCACACGCTGACGACCCTCGGCCTGCTCGTGCTGCTGTTCGCCTTCGCACCACGGGTCAACCAGTGGATCGGCGCGCATCCGGGCGTGAAGGGCCCGCTGAGCACCACGTCGCGTCGGCTGATCGTGCTGCTGGCCTTCGTGGTCGGCTTCCTGGTCCTGGACCTCGAGGCGTTCCTCGGGGCGTTCGTCGCCGGCATCTTCGTCGGCACGCCCCGCCGCGGTTCCGCTGGCCCGGACGAGGTCGAGGAGCGGCGCAGCGCGGCCCAGGACTCGATCCGCAGGTTCGCGTTCGCCTTCTTCATCCCCTGCTACTTCGCCCTCGTCGGGGTGAACCTGAACCTGGCCCACGGGTTCGAGGTCGGCTGGTTCCTGGTGTTCCTCACCGGCGCGTGCCTGGTCAAGGCGGCGTCGACCTACGTCGGCGGCCGGCTGGCCGGTCTCCCCGACCGGCCCACGCGACATCTCTCGGTCGCCCTCAACGCGCGCGGCGGTCCGGGCATCGTCCTCGCGACCGTCGCGCTCGGCGCCGGCATCGTCAACGAGGAGTTCTACATCTGGCTCGTCCTGCTGGCGATCCTCACCTCGGTCGCGGCCGGCATCTACCTCGAGCGCGTGTCGATCGACGACCTGGACCTGACCATTGCCGAGCACGACCAGCCCGATCTCGCGACGTCTGCCGGCAGGTCGGCCGCATGATCACCCGGGCCGACGCCCCCATGTGGGTCAAGCGCCGCGGGCGACAGGTGTCCCGGACGTTCGGCCGCTACACGGCCGGACTGCGGATGATTCCCGACTTCCTGATGTGCGGCGGGAACCGGTGCGGGACCACCGCCCTGCACCGGGCGCTCATCGAGCACCCGCTCGTCGCTCCTCCGGTGCTGCACAAGAGCGTCAACTACTTCGACGTGCACTACCCCCAGGGACCGCGCTGGTACCGCGGCCACTTCCCGGTCCGGGCCGTCGCCCAGTGGCGCTCCGGACAGTCCGAACGGCCGCCACTGGCGATGGAGGCCAGCGGCTACTACCTCGACCACCCGGAGGCGGTGCACCGGATCGCTCGCGACCTGCCGGGGGTGAAGGCGATCGTGATGCTCCGCGACCCCGTCGAGCGTGCCCACTCCGCCCACCGGCACAACGTGGCTCGCGGGTTCGACTCGGTCAGCTTCGACGAGGCGATCGAGCTCGAGCCGTTGCGCAACGTCGGCGAACGCGAGCGGATGGCGGCCGATCCGTCGTACCTCAGCTGGGCCGACCGGCACAGCTCGTTCGTCCGTCGCGGGCAGTACGTCGACCGGCTCGAGCTGTTCTTCGCCGAGCTGGGTCGCGAGAACGTGCACGTGCTGTTCTCCGAACGGTTCTCCGAGACGCCCGAGCCGGAGTACGCCCGCGTGCTGGAGTTCCTCGGGCTGCCGCCGCACGTGCCCGCGGCCGGCTTCGGCCGGTGGAACCCGTCGCCCCCGGCCGAGATGACTCCCCGGGCGAGGGCGCGGCTCGAGGAGCACTACGCGCCGTACGACGACCGGCTCGAGGTGCTGCTGGGCGAGCCACTGCCCTGGCGCCAGCCCGCTCGCTTGCTCTCCTAGTTAGGCTGACCTAAGTTCACCGACGAGAGGGAGGCCCGCGTGCACGGACGTGTGGTGGAGACCAGCAGGATCACGCCGAGCATGGTCCGGGTGGTCCTCGGCGGAGGGGACCTCGACCGGTTCACGATGGTCGAGGCGACCGACGCCTACGTGAACCTCGCCTTCCCGCCCGATGGTGCGCCGTACGGCGCGGTCTTCGAGCCGGCCCAGGTGCGCGACGAGCACCCCCAGGAGACCTGGCCGGCCCGCCGCCGCTACACCGTGCGCGACTGGGACGCCGACCGGCAGCGGCTGACCATCGACTTCGTGGTGCACGGCGACACCGGCGTCGCGGGAGCGTGGGCGATGAGCGCGCGTCCGGGCGACGTGCTGGTGTTCGAGGGCCCCAGCGGCGGCTACGTCCCCGAGCCGGAAGCCCACTGGCTGCTGATGGTCGGAGACGAGTCCGCACTGCCCGCGATCGCTGCCTCGCTCGAGGCCGTGCCGGCGGGGACGACGACGCTCGTCCGCCTGCTCTGCGACGGACCCGAGCACGAGGTCGACCTCGCGTGCGCCGGCGACGTCGAGCTGGCCTGGGTCCACCGACGCGGCGACGAGCGCGACGAGTCGCTGCTGGCCGAGGCCGTCCGCGACCTCACCTTCCCACCCGGACCGGTGCACGCGTTCGTGCACGGAGAGGCCGACGAGATCCGGCAGATCCGACGGCACCTGCTGGCAGACCGGGGTCTGACCCGGCAGGACATGTCCTGCTCGCCGTACTGGCGCCGCGACATGACCGACGAGGCCTGGCGCAAGGTCAAGCGCGACTTCGTCGCTGCGATGGAGGACGACGTCGCCTTGACCGGCTGACCAGCCGGATCCAGCATGAGCGGTGGGAGGGCTCATGCGACCCGAAGGAAGCTGGGGATCGGTCGAGGAGATCCTGGACGCCGCCACCGACGCCGAGACGCTGCAGACCGCCGGGGTGTCGGGTGCCCGGCTGGAGCGGATCCAGGTCGACGGCACAGCGCTGGTGGTCAAGCGACTCGACCCCGCAGCGGACTGGACGATGCGCGCACTGGGCGACCTCTCCTGCTACACGGTGCAGCTCTGGGAGCGCGGCATCCTCGACCGGCTCCCCGCCTGCATCGGCCAACCCGTCGTCGCCGCCGGGCCCGACCCGGCCCGACCACCGGGTTCGCGACGGGTCGCGCTGGTGATGCAGGACGTCTCGGCCTGGCTGCTCCCCGACGAGGACGCCCCGATCTCCGAGGAGCTCAACCAGCAGTTCCTCACCCACATGGGCAAGCTCCAGGCGGCGTTCTGGGACGCCGGCCCCGAGCTGGAGGTCACTCCTCCCCTGCACCGCTACCTGATGCTCTCGCCGTGGACGGCGATCGCCGAGGCCGAGCTGGGCTCCGGACACGTCGTACCACCGCTGATCGGGCAGGGCTGGGACCGTCTGGACGAGGTCGCGCCGCGCGCCGCCGCGGTGGTGCTGCCCCTGGCCTGGGACCCGGGCCGACTCGTCGAGGCACTGGAGACGACCCCGCAGACGTTCCTGCACGGCGACTGGAAGCTGTTCAACCTCGGCGCCGACGACGAGGGACACACGATCCTGCTCGACTGGGAGATGCCGGGACGAGGCCCCGGAGCCGCCGAGCTCGCGTGGTACCTCGCGATCAACTGCCGCCGGCTCCCGATCACCAAGGAGGCGTGCATCGCGACCTACCGGGAAGCCCTGGAGTCGTGTGGAGTGGACACCGAGCCCTGGTGGGACAGACAGCTCGCCCTCGCCCTCCTCGGTGGACTCGTCCAGTTCGGGTGGGAGAAGTGCCTGGCCGGGTACGACGACGAGCTGGCCTGGTGGGAGGAGGCGGCGCTGCGCGGCGCCACCGAGCTGTGAACGACATCGCCCTGGCGTACGACGCGGCGGCCGATGCCTGGTCGACGGGATCGGCTCGCGTGTACGACGCGCTGGCGTCGGCGATCGCGGACCGGGCACCCGACGTCACCGGCCACCGTGTCCTCGACATCGGTGCCGGGACCGGCGTTCTCGGACTCCACCTGCTGCGCCGCCGCGCCGCCCACGTGGTCGCGGTCGACCTCGCCGGGCAGATGCTCCGCAAGGCCGGGTCCGGCGTCAGCCCGGTGATCGGGGACGCGACGGCGCTCCCCTTCGCCGACGGGGCCTTCGACCTCGCCGCCACCGCCTTCTGCTTCAGCCACCTCGACCGGCCCGAGCAGGCCGTGCGCGAGGCCCGCCGCGTGGCCGCAGGACTGCTGAGCGGCTCCTTCGCCGGCGACTCGGACCACCCCGCCAAGGCGGTGGTCGACGAGGTCGTCAGGCGCTACGGGTTCGACACACCTGGCTGGTACACCACCATGAAGGGCGGCCACCCGATGGACGACCCCGAGCGCCTGGCCGGGCTGGCCCGCACGGCCGGTTTCGGGACGGTCGAGGTCGACCTCCGGCAGGTCGACACCGGCATCGCCGGCAACGACCTCGCGGCCTGGCGGCTCGGCATGGCGCACTACGCACCCTTCCTCGCCACCCTCGACGCCCGTTCCCTCGACGCACTGCGCCGCGACGTGGAGTCGGCCGTCGACGGCCTGCCCCCTCTGACGATGTCCGTGCTCGTGCTGACGGCGTCCTGATCGCCTGCCGCTCAGCCGATCAGGTCCTCGACGAAGGAGTTGCCGAACCGCCGGTCCGGATCCATGGCGTCCCGGAGCTCGCGGAAGCGCGGCAGCTCGGGGTACAGGCTGTCCATCTCCTGCAGTGAGCGGTCGAGGAACACCTTGCCCCAGTGCGGCCGCGGGTCGAACGGTGCGAGCACGGACTCCACGCGCTCCAGCGCCGGGCGCACGATCTCCCACTCCGGGCGCCAGGTGAAGTGCGCGGCCACCGAGTCTCGTCCCCGCGACGGGCTCAGCCACAGGTCGTCGCCGGCGATGGTGCGCATCTCGAAGACCTGCAGCGCACCGGACAGGTCCGGGCCGAGGCCGTGCAGCGCCTCGATGACCTCGCCCGCCACCGCGCGCGGCATCAGGAACTCCGACTGGAGCTCGTGCCCGACGCTGGGGGTGAAGCCCATCCGGAAGTGCGGGAGCCGCTCGTGCCACGCGCCGGGTACGCCGCCCTGCTCGGTCGCCGCGGCCGTGTCCTGCCCGCGGATCGGGTGCTGGGGCTGGTCGGCGGGCTCGGTCCCCAGCACGGACTCCGGGCCCGCACGCTCGGGCCCGTCGGTGCGCGCCTTGAACCAGATCGACTCCATGAGCTGCGGGTCGGTGAAGGAGGAGAAGATGCTCACGCTGTAGGCGGACTCGAAGATCTCCTGCACGCGCTCGACGACGAGGTCGCGCGAGACGTCGGTGAAGACCTGCTGGCGCACGTCGAAGGCCGGCTCGATCCGCAGCCACAGCCGGGTCACCACGCCCAGGCAGCCCAGCGCCAGCACCATGCCGGAGAAGTCCGGGTCGTCGACGGTGGACCTCACCAGCCTCCCGTCGGCACGCACGAGCTCGACGCCGACCACGGCGGTCGACAGGTTGCCCAGCCGGTTGCCCGATCCATGGGTCCCGGTCGAGCACGCGCCACCCACCGAGATGTGCGGCAGCGAGCCGAGGTTGTGCAGCGCCCACCCCTCCCGGTGCAGCGCGGTCGCCACCTCGGCGTACGTCGCACCGGCCGGGACCACCGCCACACGTTCGTCGGGCAGCACCTCGATCGGTGGCTTCAGCCCGCTCGTGCTGATCAACGTGCCGGTGGTGTCGGCGACGGTGGAGAAGGAGTGGGCGGTGCCCAGGGCGCGCACGCGGGCCGAGCCCGTCACCACCTGTTGCAGCTCCTCGACCGAGCTCGGGACTACCAGGTCGGCCGCCGAGAACTGCACGTTCCCGCTCCAGTTGACTCTCACCGCGCCAGCCTCGCACGGCCGCCCTCGGCGGTGTCGCGGACGGTGCCACTACCCGACTCTGCCGTCCCCATGCGCGCGACCAGCGTCACGTTCACGTGGCGGGACGACCCGGCCGGTCACACCATCGAGCGCCGGACCTCACCTAGCGTCGGACGGCATGCAGCTGTTCGTCGTCGTGCTGGCCACCTTCCTCATGTGCACCGGCCTCCTGATCGGGTGGAGTCGGGAGAAGCCCATCCGACAGAACCCCAAGGACCAGGAGTTCCGCCGTCGTCGGGGCCAGGACGCCGCCTAGGGCGCTCAACGGGACCGCACCGGCCATGCTGCCCGGCTTCACCGGGTATGCCGGATTCGCCTGATCGACGGCGTCCGAGTCCACGTCGACGACACGTCTCCACTTCGCTGGATTCGGTCCCACTGGCCGGTGAATGCGTGTTCGATGTGCGGGTGGGAGCAGCCCGGAGCCGGGAGGCGCGCATGGCTCGCATCGTCGTGGCGGACAACGACCTTGACGCGCTCGATCTCGCGCTGACCGACCTCCGCCTCGAGGGCCACGAGGTGTACGGCGCGCTCGACGCCGAGGAGGCGGAAGCACTCGTGGGCACTGTCTCCCCGGACGCGCTCGTCCTGGACTACCGGATGCCACCCGGGATCACCGGACTGGACCTCGCCGAGCGGCTCGTCACCGACCACCCCGACCTGCGTGTCGTGATCTACAGCAACTACCAGCGCGTGGAGCTGAGGGCCCGCGCCGCCAAGATCGGCGTGCCGTTCCTGGCGAAGGGCAACCTCCGTGCCCTGCGGGCGGCGGTGCTCCAGGAATGAGCGAGCCGCAGCGGGTGCACCGAGGGTGGGGCGGACCGGCCGCCGTGGTGCTGGTCGCCGTCATGGCAGCCGTCGCCGTGATCCTGGTCGCGCGTGACCACGCCGCGCTGCAGGCGCAGCGCGAGGTCCGGGAGGCCGCGGCCGATGCCGTCTTCCCGGTCGACGAGGCGATGCGCACGGCGATGAGCGAAGCGGCCGCCGGGTCGCTCCCCGGCGCGAAGCACGTCGCGGTCGACGAGAGCACGACCGTCGGTGTTGCCGGTGACGTCGCCGCCCGAGCCCAGGACTCCGGCGACCCGGTGCTCGAGGATGCGGGCGACGGACTGGTGGTGGTCGCGACGTACGACACCGCGTCGCGGCCCGCCTCCGTCGCGGAACGCCGCGCGCACGTCACCGGCCTCCAGGTCCTGCCGCTCGGCCTGCGGTCGACGCTGGACGACCTGCGGCCCGCGCGCGGCGGCATCGCGCTCGCCGGTCCGGACCGGACGATCCAGTCGCTGCCCGGCCCGCGTCCCTCCGGCCAGCCGTCGTACGCCGTCGACCTGCAGCCCGGCCCCGTCCAGGAATGGACCCTGACCCTCTGGGCGGCGCCTCCCCCGGTGCCGCTCTGGACCTGGCTGCTCGCCGTCGGGATCGTGCTGGCCGGCATCGCGGCCGCCGTCTGGCTGGTACGCCGCGACGACCGCTCCCGTCGCAGCCAGCGCGAGCTCGTCCGGTTGCAGGAAGCCAGCGCCACGACGGCGGCGCTGGCCACCGTCGCGCAGCACAGCCTGGACCTCGCCGACTTCCTGCCCGCCCTCACCAACGAGCTGGCCGTCGCCCTCGGCCTGCACGGACTGTCGCTGGCGTCACCGGCTGCTACGGGAGAACGCCAGTTCTTCGCCTGGGGCGTCGCGCCGGCCCCGGTGACCGCCTCGTCGATCCTGCCCACGACGCTCTCGGCGGGCGACAGCCTCTGCCTCGTCCTGGGTCGTGGCGGGCGGACGGTGGCCAGGCTCAGGGTGGTCGCCGGGCGTGACCTGGACGGTCACGACCTCAGTGCCCTCGGCTCCGCCGCCGAGGTGCTGACGTCGGCGCTGGTGAACGCCGAGACCTTCGCGCAGCAACGCGACCTGCTCGAGCGGATGAGGTCGGTGGACGAGCTGAAGACGGTGTTCCTGGCCACCGCCTCGCACGAGCTCAGGACCCCGGTCAGCGCCATCACCGGCTACGCGCAGCTCCTGGCGTCCAGCTGGGACACGCTGAGCCCGGAGGAGGCCCGTCTGTTCGCCGAGCAGATCGACGGCAACGCCCAACGCCTCGGCACTCTCGTCGAGGACCTGCTGGACTTCTCACGACTCGAGCGCGGCGCGGGCGTGGTGTCCGACGCATCGATGCTGGACCTCGGCGAGGTGGTGACGGGCATCCTCGAGGAGCAGCCCGACCTCGCGCCCGACCACCAGGTCCTGCGGCAGACGGTTCCGGGCGTCCGGGTCGCCGGCTCCGTGCAGGCGGTGGAACGGGTGCTGTCCAACCTGGTCGGCAACGCGGCGAAGTACTCGCCGGCCGGCACGGTGATCCGCGTCCTCGTCAGCGAGCACCGGGACCGAGCCGAGCTGGCGGTCGAGGACGAGGGACCGGGAGTCCCGAAGGCCGAGCGCGAGCAGGTCTTCACACGCTTCTTCCGCGGGCGCGGCGACTCCGTCGTCGCGACGCGTGGGGCCGGGCTCGGGCTGGCCATCGTCAGCGAGTTCGCGGCCACCATGGGAGGCCAGGTCTCGGTGAAGACAGCTCGGAGCGGAGGGGCGCGCTTCGTCGTCTCCTACCCCTTGGCCGGCTCTCCGGCACCCCGCGTCGAAGGAGCATCCGATGTCCGTACGTGATCGACTCGTGCCAGCGGTCGCGGGAGCGGCGGTGCTCATGGTGGCGTTGATGGTGATCGCCCTGCTGCGCTCGGCGGAGAACGACGGCACCGACGCCCTGGAGAAGGCAAAGTCCGCGCAGGTCCGCACCACCGCGGACAGCTTCAACGCGCGCGTCGAGTCGAGCATCAGCTCCCTCGGCGGTCTGGGTGCCCGTCCCTGGGACCTGACGCCGGGCAGCGCCTCCGACAAGGCGACGCTGAACACCTTCGCCGTCGACCCGGATGCCCTCAGCGGGACCTTCCTCGTCGACGCCAACGACACCGTGACCAACGGCGTCCTCCTGCGCCCCGGGATGCTCGGCTCGCAGTTCGACCCACCCGGTTGGGAGAAGGCCAAGGCCGCTCTCGCCACGACGCCGGCCGTCGTCCTGCCCGTCACCAGGTCCGGTCTGACCACCGAGCTGCCCAGCTATGCCTTTGCCGTGGCCATCCGGGGCACGACACCGACCAGCGTCCGGGGCGCCTTCGTCTTCGAGCAGGCGCTGACCAACGACTCGCCGTTCAGCCAGGAGATCCGTGGGCTCGCCGGCAAGGGGAAGTCCACGGCCACCTGGCGGTTCCTGGACAGCAACGGGGCAGTGGTCGCCTCCACCCTGCGCACCGGGCTGGGCAAGCCGGTGCCCGACGCGCGGTTGCGCTCGCTGCCCGCGGGGTTGCACGAGATCGGGGACAAGCTCGTGGTCAGTGCCGACGTCCCCGTCGTCGGTTGGCGCGTCGTCTTCACCCAGGACCGCTCGGAGTTCGTCGGACCCGTGGCCGGTCCGCTCCAGTCGGCCGGGCTCATCCTCGTCCTGCTGCTGCTGGCCATCGGCCTCACCCTGACCGTCCTGCTCGCCCGTCGGTTGCGGCAGTCCCGGGAGCAGGAAGCCCGGCTGCTCGCGCTCAACCGCTCCCAGGAGGAGTTCATCTCCGTGGTCTCCCACGAGCTGCGCACTCCCGTGTCCGGGGTGCTGGGCTTCCTGCAGACGAGCCTCGACCACTGGGAGGTGATGAGCGACGAGGACCGGCACAGCGCCGTACGCCGCGCCTTCAGCAACGCCCGTCGCCTGCAGGCGATGACCCGCGACGTCCTCGACACCGAGAGCATCGAGTCGGGTCGCTTCGGCTACGTCCGACACCCGATGGATCTCAGCGAGGAGGTCCGGACGGCGGTGGACGCCTTCGACACCGGCGCGACCAACAGCGTGGTCCTGAGGGTGCCCGACACCCCGGTCATGGTGGAGGGTGATCCCGACCGCATCCAGCAGGTCCTCGCCAACCTCCTCGACAACGCCCGCAAGAACGCACCCCCGGACATCCCCATCGAGATCTCGCTCGAACAGACCGAGAACGTGGCCCGCCTCGTCGTCGAGGACCACGGACCCGGCATCGATCCCGACCAGCTCGGGCGCATCTTCGACAAGTTCGTGCGCGGACGTGCCGGCGCGGTGACCGGGACCGGCCTCGGTCTCTACATCTCGCGCCGGATCGTGGATGCGCACGAGGGCCGGATCTGGGCCGAGAGCAGTCCCGGGGAGTCGACGAGGTTCATCGTCGAGCTGCCCTGTCAGAGCCTCGTGACGAACTAGCGTCGGGCGGTGCGTGACCTGGGTCCGCGAAACGCAACGAACCTCGGACGCACGACACTAGGATGCCGCCACCATGACAGTCACCACCCCGCAGGCCGTGATCGCACCCAGCGTCTTCGTCGTCGACGACGAGCCGGAGATGCGCATGCTCGCCCGCGTCTTTCTCGAGCGCGGCGGCTTCAGCGTCGTCGACGAGGCGGAGGACGGCCATCAGGCACTGGAGCGGTTCGACGACCTGAACCCGCCGCCGATCCCGTCGGTGGTGCTGCTCGACAACCGCATGCCCGGCCTCACCGGGCTCGAGGTGGCCGAGCAGATGCTGTCCCGGCACCCCGGCCAGATCATCATCCTCTTCTCCGCTCACCTCGACGCCGAGGTCAAGGAGAGGGCTCGCTCGCTCGGGATCACTGCGTGCGTCTCGAAGATGGAGGCCTCGCGGCTTCCCGAGATCATCCGGTCGCTGCTCCCGCAGGACTGAACGACCGCTGCTCAGGTCTGCGTCGTGAACGCCTTCAGGCCGCTGCCGTCGAGCCACTCGTTCCAGGGCACGTCGTAGTCGGCGTACCCGTTGTCGCCGGGAGCCTTGCCGCGGGGCGAGCCGGTGATCGTGACCGGGTCACCCTGCTTGGTCAGGTTGTAGTACCACTCCGCGTCCGACCAGGAGAGGTGCACACAGCCGTGGGACCCATAGCTGTGGCCCGGGTAGGGGTCGCCGGTCGAGTAGTGCAGGAACGTGCCTGACCAGGTGATCCGGACGTCCCACGGCAGGACCAGGTCGTAGAAGTTCGGGTCCTTCTTGTCGCACGCGATCTGCACGCTGCAGGAGGTCATCCGGACGGTGCGCGACTTGTTGACCACGGCCATCGTGCCGTCCCAGGACGGGAAGTCAGGGCTGCCGGCGTCACTGGGCATCGTGCGCAATGTCTTCCCGTTGCGGGTCACGACGGTCTTGTGCTGGTTCACGTAGACGTGGGTGCGCACGTCGGCGCCGACCTTGAAGGTCCGGAAGTAGCTGTGCGTGCCGTAGCGGCCGTAGCCGTCGCCGACGTGTTTCAGGTGGGCGACCATGCTGATCCTCGTGCCCGGCTTCCAGTACCCCTTGGGCCGGAAGTCGGCCCGCTGCGAGCCGAACCAGTGCCAGGCACCGGTGACCGGGACCGACGTGGTCAGTGTGATGTGCTCCTCGATCCGCTTGCGGGCCTTCGCCTTGACCGGGTCGGTGAAGGAGATCGAGATCGGCATCGCCACCCCCACCGTCGTGTCGCTCAGCGGCGCGATGCCCTCGAGCAGCATCGGGGGGCCCTTCGGATAGTGCTTCTTCTTCGGCGTGGGGGTGGCCGACGGGGTGGTCGGGTGCGAGGTCGTGCTCGATCCCCCCGACCCACCCGAGGCGGCCGGCGGGTCCGAGGAGTCCGACGAGTCCGAGGAGGAGCCCAGCCCGGCACAGCCGGACGCCACCACCAGCAGCCCGGCCACGACGAGAGCGAACCAGGAGCGTCGGCTCCGGGTGTGGTCCATGGAGGTGATCGGCTCCTTCCCGGGCAGGAGTGTGGGGCACCCCGCGTGCACCCATTGAATCCGACCCGGTCAAGAAATCCCCGCCCCCACGCTCTGCTCCGCACCTCCGGTCGTGGTGTCAACTCCCCGCCCACTGGGTAAGGGGAATGGCGGTCCAGCGGGGCAACCGCAGGCCGTCCGCCATCACGGAAAGGCATCCACCTTGTCCACAGAGGCAGAAACCCAGTCCGCTCAGGCGACTGACCCCCAGCTCAAGCGACACGTGGGAGTGATCGGGCTCCTCTTCGCGAGCGTCGGCTCGATCATCGGCTCCGGGTGGCTCTTCGGTGCCCTGAACGCCTCCCAGGCCGCCGGTCCGGCGGCCATCATCTCGTGGGCGCTCGGCGGATTCCTGATCCTGCTGATCGCCCTCGTGTATGCCGAGCTCGGCGTGATGTTCCCCCTCTCCGGCGGCGTGGTCCGCTTCCCGCAGATGGCCTTCGGCCACCTCGCCAGCTTCACCTCCGGCTGGATCACCTACGTCGCGGTCGCCACGACGGCCCCGATCGAGGTAGAGGCGGCCCTCCAGTACGGCACCAAGTACGCGCCGTTCACCACCGAGCACACCGTCAACGGCGAGACGGTGCACACCCTGACCGCGCTCGGCTACGCCACGGCCGTGGTCCTGATGGCGCTCTTCGTCGTCGTGAACTACTACGGCGTGCGCTGGTTCGCCCGCATCAACAACGCGCTGGTCAGCTGGAAGCTGTTCATCATCCTGCTCGTCATCGTCGCGTTCTTCGTCGCGGCCTTCCACGGGCAGAACTTCAGCTCGCACGGTTTCGCCCCGGAAGGCGTGCACGGCATCTTCACCGCCATCGCCACCAGCGGCATCGTGTTCTCCTACCTCGGTTTCCGCCAGGGCATCGAGCTCGCCGGCGAGACCGACAACCCGCGCCGCAACGTCCCCATCGCCGTGATCGGCTCGGTGCTGCTCACCGGCCTGATCTACGTCCTGCTCCAGGTCGCGTTCATCGGTGCTCTCGACCCCGGCACGCTGGCCAAGTCCGACGGCTGGGCCAACCTGTCCTTCGAGAACGACTTCGGTCCGCTTGCCGCGCTGGCCACCGCCCTCGGCCTCGGCTGGCTGGCGGTCCTGCTCTACATCGACGCCATCGTCTCCCCCGGCGACACCGGCCTGATCTACACCACGATCACCGCGCGGATCTCCTTCGCCATGGCCCGCAACGGCAACGCCCCGAAGGTCCTGGAACGCACCACCGACAAGGGCGTCCCGCTGGTGGGACTGTTCCTCGCCTTCATCATCGGGCTGATCGCGTTCCTGCCCTTCCCGAGCTGGCAACAGCTGGTCGGCTTCATCACGTCGGCCACCGTGCTGTCGTTCGCCTCCGGCCCTCTCGTGCACGCCTCCTTGCGGGCCCAGCTGCCCGACCAGGAACGACCCTTCCGGCTCCCGGGCGGCCACACCATCCCGCTGCTGGCCTTCTGGGGGTCCAACCTGATCGTCTACTGGTCGGGCTGGACGATCGTGTGGAAGCTGATGGTGGCCGTGCTCATCGGCTTCGTGCTGCTCGCCGCGTTCGCGGGTTCGGGCCAGATGAAGGGCAAGTCCCTCGACGTACGCTCCGGGCTCTGGGTGTTCCCCTGGCTGGTCGGGCTCACCCTGATCTCCTACTTCGGCAACTACCCCGAGCCCGCGGACGGCAACCTGAACAACCTCAACTTCGTGCTCTCCGCGGGCCTGCTCCTCCTGCTGTCGGTGGGTGTCTACGTGCTGGCGTACACCCAGCGCCTGCCCGTCCCCGAGGCACAGGCCTACATCGACGAAACCGTCGAGGAGGCCGCGGTCGAGGAGAAGGAGCTCTCCCCGCCCTCGCCCTGAGTCGTGCCGCGGTCGGGACCTCGCCGGCTCAGCCCGGTCGGACCCGCCCCAACGACAAGGCGGCGGGTAGCCGCACCGTGACCGACAACCCCCCGCCGTGGCGTGGGGTGAGGGCCAGGGTTCCGCCGTGCGCCTGGGTGATGCTCCTGACGATGGCCAGCCCCAGTCCGACGCCCGCGTGGTCGGTGTGCACCCGCTCGGTGCCGCGCTGGAACGGCTCCACCAGGATGGCCACCTGCTCGGGCGTGAGCACCTCGCCCGTGTTTTCGACCATGAGGACCACACCCGCAGGATCGGTCCCGGTGCTGACGCACACGGTGCCGTGCTCGGGCAGGTTGTGCACGATCGCGTTGTGGACGAGGTTGGTCGTCAGCTGCTGCAGGAGTGCGGGCGAGCCGATGGTGGCGGCCATCTCCCCGGTGGTCTCGAGGGAGACGCCACGCTTCGCGGCCAACGGCAGCAACGTCTCGGTGGCCTCTTCCGCTGCCAGGGACAGGTCGACCCGTTCGCGGGTGAAGGATCCTTGATCGGCGCGGCTGAGCAGGAGCAGTGCCTCGGTGAGGTCGATCGCTCGGGCGTTGACCACCTGCAGGCGCTCGATGAGCTCGTCGACGTCGCGGTTCGGGTCCTTGCGGGCGACGTCGAGCAGGGTCTGCGTGATCGCCAGCGGGGTGCGCAGCTCGTGGGAGGCGTTGGCGGCGAACCTCCGCTGTTCGGCCACGTGCGACTCGAGCCGGGCCAGCATGCCGTCGAAGGCGTCGGCCAGCTCGCGGAACTCGTCGTTGGGGCCGGGCAGCTCGATCCGGTGGGCCAGCGACCCGGTCGCGGCCACGCGCGTGGCGTCGGTGATGCGACCCAGGGGCTCGAGCATCCGACCGGCGAGCACCCAGCCGCCCACCAGACCGAACACCAGCAGGAATGCCAGCACTTCCAGTGCGGCCGGAAGGAAGACGTTGGGACCGAAGTTGTGCGGGTCGAGGGCGCGCAGGAAGTCGGCCAGGTCGGGAACGAAGAGAGGGTTTGGCCTGTCCCGCAGGAGGAACACCCAGACGGCGGCGAGCAGCAGGGTGCCGGCGACCAGGAGGAAGCCGGCGTAGCTGAGGGTCAGCCTGAGGCGGACGCTCAGCCCGGGAGCCCTATCCACGAGGGCCGCCGTCCGCCACGGCATCTGCTCCGCCGTCGATGCGGTAGCCGACGCCGGGCACGGTGGCGATGATCCCGGGTTCACCGAGCCGCTTGCGCAGGGTCGAGACGGTGATGCGTACGGCGTTGGTGAACGGATCGGCGTTCTCGTCCCACGCTCGCTCCAGCAGATCCTCGGCGCTGACCACACCACCGTCGGCGGCCACGAGGACCTCGAGCACGGCGAACTGCTTCCTGGTCAGGGCGACGTAGCGGTCGTCGCGGTAGACCTCGCGACGGAAGGCATCGAGCCGCAGTCCCGCGATCTCCCGGACCGGCGGTCGGTGGTGGGCCCGTCTGCGGTCCAGCGCCCGGAGACGCAGCACCAGCTCCTGGAGCTCGAACGGCTTGGTGAGGTAGTCGTCGGCCCCGAGCTCGAACCCAGAGACCTTCTCGTCGATCCGGTCGGCCGCGGTGAGCATCAGGATCGGCATGCCGCTGCCGGAGGCGACGATGCGTTCCGCGACCTCGTCGCCGGACGGACCCGGGATGTCACGGTCGAGGACGGCGATGTCGTAGGTGTTGACGCTCAGCTGCTCCAGGGCACTGTGCCCGTCGGCGGCGATGTCGGCAGCGATGGCCTCCAGCCGTAGCCCGTCGCGGATGGCCTCTGCCAGCAGGGGCTCGTCCTCGACGATCAACACACGCACGGTCACGATGCTAGAGAGCCGAGGCATATCGCCGGCGTATCGGAATCCGGATACGCGCTCACAACGTCGCGCTGCCTTGACTCGAGGCATGTCACAGAACACTGCAGTGCGATCGACGATCGTCGGTCTCCTCGTGGTCGCCGGAGCGGCGGTCCTCGGGGTCCTCGGCTACCCGTCACCGGCAACCTCGCCCTCGACGGCACCTGTCTCCGCAGCGCCCCCCGCGCCGGCCCGGCACCACAGTCTCCGTCCCGAGCGTCCTCGCCTGCTCGGAGAGGCGGACGGCGTCGTCCCTGACGACACGACCGTCTTCGACGACGACGTACCGGCGGTCACCCACCTCGATCCCGCTCTCCTGCGAGCGATCCGTCGGGCTGCGACGGATGCAGCCGCCGACGGGCTGACGTTCTACGTCAACAGCGCCTGGCGGACAGCGGCGTACCAGGAGCACCTGCTCGACGAGGCGGTCGCGAAGTACGGCTCCCGGGACGAGGCGGCCCGATGGGTCGCCACTCCCGCGACCTCTCCGCACGTCTCGGGGGACGCGGTCGACATCGGGCACGCCGAGGCCGCGCGGTGGCTCTCCGAACACGGGTCGGCGTACGGACTGTGCCAGATCTACGGCAACGAACCGTGGCACTACGAGCTGCGCCCTGACGCTGCCGAGCACGGCTGCCCGCCCAGCTATGCCGACCCCACGCACGACCCGCGGATGCAGCAGTGACCACCACCAACCCCACCACCACCTTCGAGGAGACACGATGAGCACGAGCCTTCGACCGATGGCGGCCCTCCTCCTGGTCGCCCTGCTGGGTGTCGGCTGTTCCCCCGCAGCCGACGAGACCGGCGGCAGCGGCAGCACCGGGTCCGCGAGTCGTGCGAAGGGGGTGAAGTTCTCCCAGTGCATGCGCGACCACGGCGTCAAGAAGTTCCCCGACCCGGACTCCTCCGGTGCCCTGACCGTCGACGAGGTGGCGAACGGCTCGGACGTGGACACCAGCAGCCCCACCTTCGACCGGGCTCTCGGCGCCTGTCGCGACCTGCAGCCGGCGGGGTTCACCGGCCGCGCGAGGAGTGCGGCCCAGCAGAAGGCCTCCCTCCAGTTCGCCCAGTGCATTCGTGACCACGGCGTGAAGGACTTCCCGGACCCCGACCCGGACGGCCCGCTCATCGACACCAACCGCATCCCGTCCGCCAACCAGGAGGGCGGCATGAGCACCCTCAACGCCGCGATGGCGGCGTGCGGCAAGGTGTACGCCGGACAGCTGGGGCTGACGCCGTGACCCGGAACCGCTGGACGCTGGCCGCCGCGGCCGTCCTAGTCGTCGCGGCCGCCTCCGGTGGCGTGGTCGCCCTGTCGGGCCGGGACCGGGCGAGCTCGGCTGCACGGGAGTCGCGACCGAGCACGGCGACCGTCGAGCGGGGAGCGCTGTCTGCCATGGTCTCGCTCGACGGGACCCTGACCCATCGGGCGCGCGCCGACGGTTCGCCGTACCTCGTGGTCAACCAGGCCCGCGGCACCTACACGAGGCTCCCCGGCGTCGGGGACGAGGCCGGCTGCGGCCAGGTGCTCTACCGCGTGGACGACCGGCCGGTGCTGCTGCTGTGCGGCACCGTCCCGGCGTACCGCGGCCTGCACATGGGCGACCTGGGCCCGGATGTCCGCCAGCTCAACCAGAACCTGCACGCGCTCGGCTACGACACCGAGCCGGACGGAGCGATGTTCACCGCCAGGACCCGTCAGGCTCTCGAGCAGCTCCAGCTCGACCGTGGTCGCGACCAGACCGGCGAGCTTGCTCTCGACGAAGCGGTCTTCCTCCCCCGGCCGGTGCGGATCACGCGGGTGACGGCCGGTCTCGGCGGTCCCGCCCGGTCAGGTGCGTCCGTCGCGGAGGCCACGTCCGACCTGCCAGAGGTGCAGGTGTCCCTCGACGCCTCCCAGCAGGGTGCCGTGCGGCGAGGCGAGCGCGCGCTGATCACGCTGCCGGGCAACAGGGTGGTGAGGGGAAGGGTGTCCAGCGTCGGCACGGTCGCCCGGACCTCCGGCCAGGACCACGACGCCGCAGACGCGACCCTCTCGGCCGTCATCAGCCTCGACGACCCGACGCAGGTGCGCGGCCTCGACTCGGCACCGGTCCAGGTCGAGATCACGACCACGGGCGTGCGCGACGCGCTGAGCGTCCCGGTCCTCGCTCTCGTCGGGAAGTCCGGCGGCGGGTACGCGGTCGAGGTCGTGCGCGGCGGTGGGCGACGGCCCCTGGTCGCGGTGAGACTGGGCCTGTTCGACACCGCCAGCGGGCGCGTCCAGGTGGAGGGCGCCCTGCACCCCGGCGACGCCGTCGTGGTGCCGTCATCGTGAGCGGCACCTGGGCACTGGAGCTCGACGGGGTGACCAAGGTCTACGGCGAGCAGCCACCGGTGCACGCCTTGCGGGGCGTGTCCTTCGCCGTACGCCGGGGCGAGCTGGTGGCGATCGTCGGACCCTCCGGCTCGGGCAAGAGCACGCTCCTCCACGTCATGGGCACGCTCGAGCTCCCTTCCGAGGGCGTGGTCCGCATCGGTGGTGTCGACGCATCCGGACTGAGCGACCGTGAGCTGTCCAGGCTTCGGGCCCGCCAGATCGGGTTCGTCTTCCAGCAGTTCTTCCTGGCCGAGCACGCCTCGGTCCGGGAGAACGTCGCCGACGGGTTGCTCTACGCCGGCGTACCGGCCGTCGAGAGGTACCGGCGCGCGGACGAGGCGCTGGAACGGGTTGGCCTCTCCCACCGCGCGAGCTTCCGGCCCACCCAGCTGTCCGGAGGAGAGCGCCAGCGGGTGGCGATCGCCCGGGCGGTGGTCGGGACACCGGCGATCGTGCTCGCAGACGAACCGACCGGCAACCTCGACAGCACGACCGGTGCCTCGATCATGGAGCTCCTGCACGAGCTGCACGCGAACGGCGCCACCATCCTCATGATCACGCACGACGCCGGGCTCGCCGACCAGCTGCCGCGCCAGATCCGGGTGCTCGACGGCCAGGTCGTGTCCGACACCGCGTGCGACCGCGGGGACGTGGCGTGATCGCCACGGACAGCCGCCTCGGGTGGAGGGACGGACTGCGGGTGGCGAGCGTCGGAATGCGCGCTCGGAGGCTGCGCGCCACCCTGTCGGCGCTCGGCATCGCCATCGGTACAGCCGCGATCGTGGCCGTCCTCGGCCTGTCCTCCTCCTCCCAGGCCGGGCTGATCGCGGAGATCAACCAGCTCGGCACCAACCTGTTGACCGTCGAGGCCGGCCAGAGCTTCACCGGCGGACAGGCGAAGCTGCCCCTCCAGGCCCCAGCGAGGATCACCCACCTCGACCACGTCGAGGAGCTGGCGCACACCGGGCTGGTGAAGGAGGCGAAGGTCTACCGGAGTGCGCTGGTCCCGCCGGCCAGCACGGGCGGCCTCTCGGTGCGGGCCACCAGCTTGAACCTGACGGCGGTGCTCGGAGTCGGCCTGGCACGCGGCAGCTGGCTCAACGCGGGCACCGCCCGTGAGCCGGTCGCGGTGCTCGGTGCCGTCGCGGCCCAGCGGCTCGGGATCGACCGCATCCGCCCCGACCAACGGATCTGGCTGGGGCACCAGTGGTTCGACGTCGCCGGGATCCTGGAGGCATCGCCCCTCGAGACCGACATCGACAGCAGTGCCCTGGTCGGCTATCCGGCGGCGCAGCAGTACCTCGGCTACCTCAGCCTGGTCCACGGCGCGAAGGAGTCCGGCCCACCGAGCTCGATCTACGTGCGCACCGCGACCGGCCACGAGGCGGCGGTGCAGTCGCTGCTGGCGGCGACGGCCAACCCAGAGGCACCGAACGAGGTGAACGTGAGCCAGCCCTCCGACGTACTCACCGCCCGGGCCGCGGCCGCGGGGGCGTTCGACAGCCTCTTCCTCGGGCTCGGCTTGGTGGCGCTGGTCGTCGGTGCCGTCGGGGTCGCCAACATCATGATCATCTCGGTGCTGGAGCGCCGCTCGGAGATCGGCCTCCGTCGCGCCCTTGGCGCGACGAAGGGTCAGATCCGGACCCAGTTCCTCGCCGAGTCGATCCTGCTCGCTCTCGTCGGTGGCGTCGTCGGCGTACTGGCGGGCGCTGCGGCGACCGCCGGGTACGCCGAGTCGAAGGGCTGGGCCATCCTCATCCCGGTCGAGGCCTGGTCAGGGGGCATCGCCGCAGCCCTCCTGATCGGCGCCCTGGCAGGCCTGATGCCGGCCGTGCGAGCGTCACGGATGCCGCCGACCGTGGCGCTGCGGACGGTGTGATCAGGAAGCGAGCGCCTTCGCCTTGATCTGCTCGAACTCGGCCGGGGTGATCGCCCCACTGTCGAGCAGGCCCTTGGCATCGGCGATCTGGGTGGTGGCACTGCCCGAGGACGAGGCGACGGACTTGATGTAGCTCGCCTGGGCAGCCTGGATCTCCTGGGCCTGCTGCATCTGACGGTCCTGCATGCCGTGGCCGCGGACGATCAGGTAGACGAGGATGCCGAGCCACGGGATGACGATCACGAAGATCACCCACAGCGTCTTGGCGCCTCCGCCCAGGTCCTTGCTGCGGAAGACGTCTCCCAGCACCCAGAACAGGCACATGAACCAGGCGAAGAACAAGAAGAACTCGAACAGGGCCAGCAGGAACGAGCCGTTGTCGTTGAACATGGGGCAACCTCTCAAAAGGGTCCGAAACGGTGGATCCCACCGGTCTTGTCGTCTCAGCCTCGTGTGATCCCGAGCGCACGGCATCCCCCGAGTCGGATGAATCACCGAATCCGCGCCCCCGCGGACAGCGTGCGTTTCGTGGCCGCCTGCCCCGGTTTGACCCCTTCGCTGGGACTGCCCGTCATCGCGCGCCGAACGCGCCTACGATGTCGCTCGGGCCGGCGGCGGAACTGCCGGCCGATGCCCACCCACGGACACGCGAGCCTCCATGAACCGTCTGCCGCTGCTTGCCCTCGTCGGGACGCTGCTGCTTGCCACGTCCCCGGGGTCGGCCTCGGCAGCGAGCGGGCAGTCGGGGGTGCACCCCGGAGCGTGCAAGCCGAGTCCCACGGTGCTCACGGCCGCCGCGGCACCGGTTCCCGGGCTGTCGTCCGCACAAGTCCAGACGGGGACCGCCGTCATCAACGCCGCCGCGGCGCTGCACGTGCCCGAGCGCGGCCAGACGATCGCGGTGATGACGGCGCTCGAAGCGTCCTCGTTGGGCGGCTCCGCTCCCCGGGCCGGCCACGGACTGTTCGGTCCGGATCCCGACCACCCGTCCGGCACGCAGCAGCCCGACGCCACGGGAGCGGCCCAGGACTTCTACCGCGCGCTGACGAAGGTGAAGGGCTGGCAGAACCTGCCACCGACGCTGGCGGCCCACGCGGCGGAGCGCAACCTCGATCCCGAGGTCTACGCCCGGTGGTGGCCGCGGGCGGTCACGGTCGTCAACGCCCTCACGACCGGCAGCGGAACGGCCGGGCTCGCCAACCTGGCGGCCCGAGCCCAGGCGGTCGCCGACTGCACGGCGGCCACGGTCGACGGGCGGTTCTCGGTCAACGGCGCTACGCCGTACGTCGGCCCGTTCCCGGCCAACGTCCTGGACGCCCGGGCGCTGGACCTCGCCGAGAAGGGGGGCAGCGGTTGGTTCGACCGGTGCCAGAACTTCGTGGCCGTGCTGGCCGGGCGACCGCACTCGGGCTACAGCACGGCGCTCGATGCCTGGCAGACCTTCGAGGGTGCCGGTGTCGCCCACGAGGTGACCGGCGACGACGGAGTCGCTCCCCCGGTCGGCGCCTGGCTCTACTACCGCGACTCCACCAACCCGGCGGGTCACGTGGTGACCTACCTGGGCAACGGCCAGATCGCCAGCACCGACGTGTTCAGTCACGGCCGCGTGGGAGTGGGACCGGCCTCGGCGATCACCGACGGCCCGTGGCACATGCAGTACCTCGGCTGGGCCGCACCCTGGGGCCAGGAATGAGGACCCGGGCCGCGGCGGCAGCCGTGCTCCTGGCCGTGCTCGGTGCCGTCGCCGGCTGCGCCGGCACGTCTGGCGATGCTCCCTCGAGCCACGCGCGGAGCGACCCTTCTCCGGCGGCCGCCCCTCCCTCACCGATGCTGACCCCGACCGCGCCAGCGAGTACGCCGCTCGGCACCGGTGAACGCGTCTGGGCCGCCTTCTCCGAGCGCGGGGTGCCGTACGACGACTGGTGGGCCAGGCTCGAGCCGTTGCTGTCGGGCTCGGCCCGGGCTGTCTACGTGTACGACGATCCGCGCAACCTGCCGACGATGAAGCTCACCGGCAAGCTCCGACTGGCCGCCAAGGCTCCGGCCCAGCCCCGCTACACCGCCGAGGTCGTCGTCCCGACCGACAAGGGCGACTTCGCCCTCGACCTCGAGCGGCACACGCTCGGCTCGAGGTGGCTGCTCTACGCCATCAAGTTCCCACCCACGGTGCAATGACCGGGGCGAGTCGACACCGCGGGTAGCCGCACGTGCATCCGGGAAGGTGCAGTTCGAACCTCTCGAACAGGTTGGTCCGATTGAGCGCCATCCCGGGCACCGCCGGCCGCAGAGGTGACCCGAGACGGGTGATGTCAGCACGCCCGTGGAACACCACACTCACTCGCATGGTGGAGCGGGCAGTTGCGGGAGACGGCGCCCTGGCACTGCCCACGGGACCCCACTGGGTGCATCGGCTGGTGCGCTTGAACGAATGGGTGCGTGAGCGCTTCTGGTCCATCCCGGCAGTGCTGGTCGCCGCGGGAGTGCTCACCGCTGTCGTTGTGTGCCGGCCGGACCTCGTCGGCCTGGGCGCCGACTGGGACCTCGGCCACGTGGTGCGGATCCGGACCGCCGACACGATGCTGCAGGTGATGGCATCGTCGATGCTGACCTTCGTCGGCGTGGTCTTCGCGATCACTCTTGTGGGTCTGCAGCTGGCGAGCTCTCAGCTCTCGCCACGGGTGATCCGTACCTTCATCCGCTCCGGCGTGACCAAGACCGCCTTCGGCATCTTCCTGGCCACCTTCGCCTTCGCAGTCACGGCCCTCGCCTTCGACAACGTCGACGATGCAGCAGCGGCGTCGCGCACGGTCGGGGCGTGTGTCGCCATGCTGGCGGTCGCCGTCGTGGTGTTCATCATCTACGTCACCTCCACCATGAGACTCCTCGAGGTGGGCTGGGTGATCACGACGGTGGCGAACGAGGCGCGGGTCGCGATCCGACGGTCTTTCCCCCCTGAGTCCAGCTATGTCACGGCCGCGCCGCCAGACCTCGACGACACTCCACAGGTGATCCACCTGCCCTCGAGGGACACTCGGGGATTCACGGGCGTGCTGGGCACGGTTCTCGGTATCGACCGACCGCGTCTGGTCCGTCTGGCGAGCACGCACAGGTGTGTGATCGAGCTCGTCCCACGCATCGGGGAGTACGTCGCGAGCGGTGGACCGGTCTTCGCCGTGCACGGGGGGAACCCACCCGATGACTCCGCGCTCCTGGGGTGCCTCGACCTCGGTCGCGCGCGCACGCTCTACCAGGACCCGACCTTCGGGATCCGGCAGCTGGTCGACGTCGCCACGCAGGCGCTCTCCCCCGCGATCAACCAGCCCTCCACGGCTGTCCAGGTGATCGACCGGCTCTACGACCTGCTGCTCCGGATCGGGAGGGTCCCCACGCCCACCGGGCTCCACCTGGATACGGACCACGTCGTGCGACTCGTCGAGCAGACGCTGACCCCGGCGTACCTCCTCGACCTCGCATTCCAGGAGATCAGCCAGGTGGGAGCCTCCTCCTGGCACGTGACCCGCCGCCTCGCTGCGGCGTACGCCGACCTGTCGCGAGAATCCCCCGATGACTGGCATCCGGCCATCTCCCGCCTGCGGGAGTCCCTGGAGGAGCTCTCCCGCGCTCAGACGCATGCCGCGTGGGCCGATGGCATCGCGGTCCAGCCCGACCGGCTCGGCCTCGGGTAGACCTCGTGGACATCCTGGACGGCCTGGCCCAGCTCTTCGTCGTGGCGACCGTTTCGGCGCTCGCCCCCGTGGTGTCGGCACTCATCCCCAAGATCCGGGTGCCGCAGGTGGTGCTGCTCATCCTCGGCGGGATCGCGATCGGGCCCGTCGGACTCGGGATCGAGGGTTCACCGGAGCTCACGTTGATCGCCAATGTCGGGCTCGGCTTCGTCTTCCTGCTCGCCGGGTTCGAGATAGAGCCCGAGATCCTGTTCGCCCGCAGCGGCAGGCTCTCGCTCACCACGTGGGGCATCTCGGCGATCGTCGCCGGGCTCACGGTCGGTGGTCTCGCCGCCGTCGGGTACGTGCACGCCTTCGTCCCGGTCGCCCTCGCACTCACCACCACCGCGCTGGGTACCGTCCTGCCCATCCTGCGTGAGCACGGCATGCTCGGAGGATCCGTCGGACGGCACTTCCTGGCCGTGGGCGCGATCGGCGAGCTGTTTCCCATCCTCGCGATCGCGATCTTCCTGGGGGTGAACAGCCGGCTCTCCGCGCTGATCTCCATCTTCGCGGTCAGTGCCATCGCACTGGTGCTGGCCCTCGGCCAGCGCGTGCTCGCCGGTCGGCGGGTCGCGGTGATCGTCTCCGAAGGGGCCGACACCACCGGCCAGACACCCCTTCGGTTCTCGATCCTGCTGCTGCTCGGGCTGCTCGTCCTCGCCGGCGAGTTCGGGCTCGACGTCGTGCTCGGGGCCTTTCTCGCGGGCGCGGTGCTCCGTCGATGGGCGCCGGTCGACATGCACTCGCTCGAAGGAAAGTTGGACGCGCTCGGCTACGGCTTCTTCATCCCGGTGTTCTTCGTCAGCGCTGGCATGAACGTCGACGTGCACTCGATCATCGAGTCACCCACGCGTCTCGTGGTCTTCCTCGTCCTGCTGCTCGTCGTACGCGGACTCCCGGTGCTGCTCGTCTACCGGACGGAGTTCGGGTTCCGACAGCGCACCCAGCTGATGCTGTGCACGGCCACCACGCTGCCTCTCATCGTCGCCCTGACCCAGATCGGGCTGGCGAGCGGGACGATGCTGCCGGAGAACGCCGCAGCGCTGGTGGGCGCCGGCGTCCTCTCGGTGCTTCTCTTCCCGCTCAGTGCGGTGCTGCTGGAGCCACACCGACCGGACCCTGTGCCTGCTGAGCCGGGAGGCGAGGTCGGTCCGTCGCAGGATCCTCGGGAAGCGCGGGACCTGGCACCACCATCGTGATCACGAACGCCACCACGACCGCCACCACGACCTGCGGCGTGACCGCGACCCCGTCGCTCCCCAACAGAAGCGTGGCGAGCAGTGTCGAGGTCAGGGGCAGTCGCAGCATCGCGGCACACATGGCGCCGATTCCCGCTGCGATCGCGGGCGCCAGGCTCATCCCGGGCAACCCGCTCATGGCGATCCCCAGGGCGGCACCGATGAACATGGCAGGGAAGACGGGCCCGCCCCGGAAGGCGCTCAAGGAGAGCCCGTAGGCGAGCATCTTGCAGGCGATCAGCAGGACCAGGACGCCGACGGAGTAGTCGGCGGCGTGCTCGACCAGGGTGGGCAAGGCACTCTGCCCCGAGAACAGCACCTGGGTGGCCGCGTGTCCGGAGACGAGCTGGTAAACCATCGCGCTCACGCCGACGAGTGCCCCGAAACAGGCAGTGACCAGCACCCGGTTCAGGTGCACGACCGGGCGAAGAGCCAGTCCGACGAAGCGGACCACCCAGGCGAGCGCCGCGGCCGCCACACCGATAACCAGCGCCCAGGCCATCGTGGCCACCGTCGGGTCCACGGCCGCGGGTACCGACGTCAGCGCGAGTGAGAAGGTGCCGAGCCCGGTCCAGCTGTCGAGACCCACGAACACCAGGGCACCCATGCCTGAGGCCAGCAGACCTGGAAGGGCCACGAGACTCAGCGTCACTCCGCTGACTCCGGCCACCTCCATGATCAGGAAGGCGCCCAGCAGGGGGGACCCGAGCAAGGTACTGATGGCCGCAAAGCTTCCGGCGGACGCCATGATGGTCAGCGCCATCGGGGGCGCGTCACGTTTCAGGAGACGCACGGTCAGAGCCGCCAGCCCACCACCGATGGCGATCAGCGGCGCCTCGGGGCCGAGGACAGCCCCCAGGGCGAGCGTGACCAGCGCAGCAAGCACGATGCCAGGCAGTTCTCGGTCAATGGGAGCGCCTCCGTCGGTGTGGAAGCCGAAGGCAGGCGAGTGCCCGCCATTTCCGGGCAGGAAACGGATCGTCATCCCGACCAGCAGCCCGCACAGCGCCACGAGAGGGACGGGCCACCACGCCGGCACCTGGCTGCCGAAGAGATGGTGCGGCCACTGGTCGAACAGACCAGTCTGGATCTTGTCGACCAGCGCGAGGAAGCCGTAGGCAATCGCAGATATCGGGATGCCGAGAACGGCGGCGAGCACCAGCGCCGAGAGGTAGGACCGAGAGCGGATCACTGCCATCGGGTCGAGCGGCGGGGCGGCAGCCGCTGGTTCAGCCGCGGGCAGCGACCCGGGCGGCGAGTCCGGAGGATGCGTCATCGGCTCGGTGAGCACACGTCGATCGGCGTCGTGGCGAGAAGGTCGCGCCTGGACCAAGGCCTCTGGGAGCCTCCACAGGTCACAGGCACGAGGTTCACGCGGCGTCCTTCCCAAGCGTCGGGGACCAGGTCTGTCGCATCACTGTGATGCGGGGCTGCCTGGTCTGCCATCCCCCACAAAGGGGGATGCCTTCCTGGCGGCTCACCCGGCATGGTCGCCATGTGGCCGACGTACGACGGCCTCCTGATCCGGCACTCCTGCAGGGAGACCCCATGGCCGAGCTGTCCATGCACGAGGACCTCCCGTTCGACGAAGCAACGCGGCCGGCGCTCGTCTCGACAGGAAACCTCCCGATGCACACGGAGATCCGGCGGTTGGTGACGGAGGCCTACGAGCTCTACCGCGACGACGACAGCGGTGCCGTCGCGGACTACATCCCGGTGCTGGCACAGGCTTCGCCGAAGCTGTTCGGGATCGCCGTCGTCGGGCCCTGGGGTCGGTCCTTCGAGATAGGGGACGTCGAGACCCACTTCTCCATACAGAGCGTCTCCAAGCCCTTCGTCTTCGCCCTTGTCTGCGACACGCTCGGGTATGAAGCGGCGCGCGTCCGCCTGGGGGTGAACAGCACCGGGTTCCCGTTCAACTCGTTGATGGCCGTCGAGCTCAACGCCGAGCGGACGATGAACCCGCTGGTGAATGCCGGCGCGATCGCCACCACCAGCCTCGCGCCCGGGGCCACGCTCGAGGAGAAGTGGGCGTCGGTACGGGAGCGCCTGTCGATGTTCGCCGGACGCGAGCTCACGATCAACGCGGAGGTCTACGCCTCAGAGTCAGCCACCAACCTGCGCAACCAGGGCATCGCCCACCTCCTCAGGAGCTACGGACGCCTCTACTTCGATCCCGAGGAGGCGACCGACATCTACACCCGCCAGTGCTCGCTGGACGTGACCGCGCACGACCTCGCCGTGATGGCCGCCACCCTGGCGAACGGTGGCGTGAACCCGGTGAGCGGCGACCGCGTGATCGGGCCAGGTGTCTGTCGGCGCGTCCTGGCGGTCATGGCGAGCGCGGGACTCTACGAGCTCTCGGGAGACTGGCTCTACCAGATCGGGGTTCCGGGAAAGAGCGGTGTCAGTGGAGGCATCGTCACCGTCGCGCCGGGAAAGGGCGGTCTCGCGACGTACTCACCGCCCCTGGACGCCGCTGGCAACAGCGTGCGCGGCCAGCTGGCGAGCAAGTACCTCGCCGAGCGGCTCGGCCTCAACCTCTTCGCATCGGTGCCCGCGCAGGGTTCTCCGCCCAGGTTCTGATCGAACCCACTCCCCTCGGTCCAGGTCCCGTGTCATTGTCCAGATCCCCGACTCGGTGGGCGCGCAGGTCGTTTCCCGCTGAGGCGCTCGCGAGCTGTCGCCCTCGGTTCGGCTTCCTCACTCCGCGTTCTTGGTGGCATTCCGTTGGCGTAAGCGGCGCGTGTCGTCGGGCAGGCGGACCGTCCGACGGGCACGGTCGAGGTGGGCCAACAACGGCAGCACCACCCGTCGCGTGGTCCCGAGATGCTGACGGGCCTGGCTGGTCGTGAACGGTTGGGGCAGTTCCCGCAACCGTTCGACGGCGAGGTCGTCGGCCCCGGGCAGGAGCACGACGTTGTCGGCCAGCCGCAGCAGATGACCATCACGATGCAGCCGGGCCTGGGTGGCGACGTCGAGCCCGAGCGTCCGGAGGCGCTCGGTCTCGGGCGCCGCGAACGGATCCTGGTCGAGCGCCCTGCGCAGCTCGACCAGGGCGCTCCGCGCCGAGGCATCCAGCTCGTGGTCGCCGGCGCCGAGCTCTCCCCCGCGCTCCCACAGCGGCGGCTCGACGAGGGCGCTCACCAGCTCGGACTCGGCGAGCTCGAGGGCCCGGGCCGCGGCAGCTGCCGTGATCCGGCGGCCGTCCGGCTGCGAGCGCACCAGCTCTTCCAGCCGCGAGCGCAGCTGGCTGGCACATTCAGGGGCGATCACCCAGTCTCCCGAGGTGACGACGGCACCCGGTGGCGGATCGGGCAGCGCCAGGCCGATCCGGCGCAGCTCGGTGCGGCGTACGACGCCCCGCATCGAGAGGTAGGCCGCCGGGGTGCCGTCGAGGTCGTCGAGCGCGGCCGCCCGCACGGACGCAGCGCCGCGACGGTCCAGCGAAGGAGGCTGCGGGTCGAGCACCGCGAGCCCCCAGATCGTCCGGCTTCCCGGGTCTCGGAGCAGAGCGCGGTCACCCACGCGCAGCGGCAGCGGCTGCTCGGTGGTGAGACGGAGGAGCCCGGGTGCGAGGGGGCGGGCATGCACGCCGAGGTGGGCGGCACCGATGTGCAGCACGGGACGCTCCGGCACCTCCGCGTCGTCACGGACGCGTACGTCGACCACCCGACTCGGCACGAACGCGTCCGGCGTCAGCAGCACCTCACCGCGACTGATCGTGTCGGGCACCTGGCCACCGAGGTTCAGCGCCACTCGGGCCACCCCGCTGACCCGCTCACGCGTCGTCCCCAGCGACTCCAGCCCGCGAACCCGCACCATGCGGCCCCCCACCGACAACTGGTCACCCACCGCGACGGTGCCGGCAGGAAGGGTGCCGGTGACGACGGTCCCACTGCCGCGGACGTGGAAGGCGCGGTCGACCCAGAGCCGCACGTCTCCCGCCGGATCGGGTCGCGGCAGCCGGTCGAGCTCGGCCGCCAGGGCTGCGCGCAGCTCGGCGAGTCCGGCACCGGTGCGGCCACTCACGACGACGTCGGGGAGCCGGGCCAGGGTCGTCCGCGCCAGCTCGGCGCGGGCCCTGGCCAGCGCGGGCGCGGGATCGGCGAGGTCGGCACGCGTGACCACCAGCACCCCGTGCGCCACCTCCAATGCGTCCAGCGCGGCGAGGTGCTCGGCGGCCTGGGGCATCCAGGGATCGTCGGCGGCCACGACGAACAGCACGACCGGGACCGGCCCCATCCCGGCCAGGGTGGTGGTGATGAACCTCTGGTGCCCGGGTACGTCGACGAAGGCCACGTCCCCGAGGTCCTCGAACCGGGTCCAGACGTAGCCCAGCTCGATCGACAGCCCGCGCCGGTGCTCCTCCTCGAGCCGGTCGGGATCCTGCCCGGTCAGCGCCTGGACGAGGGTCGACTTCCCGTGGTCGACGTGACCGGCGGTGGCGACGACGTACACCTCAGGAGTCCTCGGCCACGGCTCGTCGTACGGCGTCGATCACCGCCGTGTCGTCCTCCTCGGGGACGGTGAGCAGGTCGAGCAGGAGCCGACCGGCGTGGACACGCCCGACCACGGCCGGCCCGCCGCACCGCAGCGGAGCCGCCAGCCGCTCGGGCAGCGCGACGGCGGCACTGTCGAGCACGACACCCGGCGCTCCTCCCCCGCCGACCCGAGCCTGCGAGAGCACGGCCTCCGCGTCGGCGCCGATCGCCTCGACCCACCGCCGGGCGCGCACGAGCAGGCCGGTCGCGTCGGCCGCCAGCATCTGGGCCACCGGCGGCGGCGGCCCGGTCAGCGTCGCCTCCAGCGCGGCAAGGGCCATCTTGTCGACGCGCAGGGCCCGGGCGAACGGGTGCCGACGCAGCTCCTCGACCAGCGTCGCCGCACCGAGCAGCAGCCCGCACTGCGGGCCGCCGAGCAGCTTGTCGCCGGAGGCGGTGACCAGCGCTGCGCCGGCTCGCAGGGTGCTGGCGGCGTCAGGCTCGTCGGGCAGCCGTGGGTGCGGTGCGAGCAGGCCGGAGCCGATGTCGACCACCAGTGGCACGTCGAGCGTGGCCAGGTCGGCGACCGCGACCTCCGAGGTGAACCCCTCGATGCGGAAGTTGGAGGGATGCACCTTGAGCACGAACGCGGTGGAGTCGTCGAGCGCGCGGGCGTAGTCCTCGAGCCGGACCCGGTTGGTGGTGCCGACCTCGCGCAGCCGGGCGCCCACCGACTCGAGCAACTCGGGGATGCGGAAGCCGTCGCCGATCTCCACCAGCTCGCCGCGGGCCACCACGACCGTGCGGTCGCGGGCCAGGGCGCAGGTGACCAGGGACAGCGCTGCGGCGCCGTTGTTGACGACGTGCACGGCCCCGGCATCGGGGACGGCCGCCGCCAGGGCGGCCAGGGCACCGGCGCCCCGCGGGCCGCGCTGGCCCGTCGCCAGGTCGAGCTCGACGTCGGTGACCCCTGCGGCCAGCAGCACCGCCTGCCGGGCCGCCTCGGAGAGCGGCGCCCGCCCGAGATTGGTGTGTACGACGACCCCGGTGGCGTTGACGACCGGATGCTGCGACGTGCTCCCCCGCGGCAGCGAGGCCCGGACGACGCTGACCACGTCCTCGGGCTCGACCTCGCCGGCTCGACAGCGGTCGAGGACCTCCACCACCACTCGCTTGACGCGCGCACGCCCGAGCCGCTGGAGCGCCGGTGCGAGCGACGGATCGTCGAGCACCACGTCCGTGCGCGGCGTACGACGTCTCGGGTCGGTCACGCGCACACCTCCCGGACGACGACGAAGCCTGGCGGAGGCGGACGGGAATCGAACCCGCCTGACCGGGATGCCCGGTCACTACGGTGTTGAGGACCGCGCCCGTCACCAGACGAGGTACGCCTCCGCGATCAATCTAGTGCTCCCCGAAACGACGTGAAAACGCCGGGGGCCAGGGGTGGGATTCACGGTTCGAGTGGGCCAGAGTGGGTACCGCAGTTCGCGAACGGAGGTGGCGGTGGACATCGGGAAGCGCATCGGCTCGTGGCCGTTGCTGCGCCAGCTGACCGGTCGCGATCTCCTCGGTCGCGGAGAGGCCGTCCAGTCGCCGCGGAGCCGCGACCTGACGCCCCGCACCGTCGACGCCGACGACGTCGTCAGCTCGGTCTGCCCGTTCTGCGCGGTCGGCTGCGCGCAGAAGGTGTTCGTCAAGGACGGGCAGGTCACCCAGATCGAGGGCGACCCGGCCAGCCCCATCTCACGCGGACGGCTGTGCCCCAAGGGCAGCGCCAGCAAGCAGCTGGTCACCTCGCCCAGCCGGGTGACCACGGTGCGCTACCGGCGACCCCACGCCACCGAGTGGGAGGACCTCGACCTCGACACCGCGATGGACATGATCGCGGACCGCGTCATCAAGACCCGCAAGGAGTTCTGGGAGTGGGAGGCCGACGGCAACCGCACCCGCCGCACTCTCGGCATCGCCAGCCTCGGAGGAGCGACCCTCGACAACGAGGAGAACTACCTCATGAAGAAGCTCTACACGGCGATGGGTGCGATCCAGATCGAGAACCAGGCCCGCATTTGACACTCCTCCACGGTCCCCGGTCTGGGGACCTCGTTCGGCCGTGGTGGGGCCACCACCTTCCTGCAGGATCTCCAGAACGCTGACTGCGTCCTGATCCAGGGCTCCAACATGGCCGAAGCACACCCGGTCGGTTTCCAGTGGGTGATGGAGGCCAAGAAGCGCGGCGCTACGGTCATCCACGTCGATCCCCGCTTCACGCGCACCTCTGCGGTCGCCGACGTGCACGTGCCGATCCGGGCCGGCTCCGACATCGCCTTCCTCGGTGCCCTGGTCAACCACGTGCTGAGCAACGACCTCGACTTCCGCGAGTACGTCGTGGCCTACACCAACGCCGCCAACGTCATCACCGAGAGCTACGAGGACACCGAGGACCTCGACGGCCTGTTCTCGGGCTTCGATCCCGAGACCGGCATCTACGACCCGGTCACCTGGCGCTACGACCCGCCGGAGGAGATGAACGCCGAGGAGCGCGAACGGGCCGGCGAGCTCGAGCAGGAGGAGAGAGAGTCCACGGCGGGTGACCACCAGCAGTCGCACCAGGCTGCACGGTCGGAGAGCCATGGCTCCGGCGGCGCCCCGGTCAGCTGGAAGGGCCGGCGAGACGAGACCCTGCAGCACCCACGGTGCGTGTTCCAGATCCTCAAGCGCCACTTCGCCCGCTACACGCCGGAGATGGTGGAGGAGGTGTGCGGCATCAAGCCCGACCAGTTCCGGGAGGTGGCCGAGGCTCTGACCAGCAACAGCGGCCGCGACCGGACGACCGCCTTCTGCTATGCCGTCGGGTGGGCCCACCACAGCGTCGGGGCGCAGATGATCCGCACCGCCTCGATCCTCCAGCTGCTGCTCGGCAACATCGGCCGTCCGGGCGGGGGCATCATGGCGCTGCGCGGCCATGCCAGCATCCAGGGATCCACCGACATCCCCACCCTGTTCAACATCCTGCCGGGCTACCTGCCGATGCCGCACGCCGACCAGCACGCGTCCCTCGACGAGTGGGTCCGCGGAGACGAGGGCAAGGCCGGGTTCTGGGGCAACGTGCGCTCCTACGCCGTCAGCCTGCTCAAGGCCTACTGGGGCGACGCCGCCACCGCGGACAACGACTTCTGCTACGACTACCTGCCACGCGTCACCGGCGACCACTCCACCTACACCACCGTCAAGGGCATGATCGAGGGGAGCTGCAAGGGCTACTTCCTGGTCGGCGAGAACCCGGCCGTCGGTTCGGCCAACGGCAAGATGCAGCGCCTGGGCATGGCCAACCTCGACTGGCTGGTGGTCCGTGACCTGCAGATGATCGAGTCGGCGACCTTCTGGAAGGACGGCCCGGAGATCGAGACCGGGGAGCTGGTCACCGAGGACATCGGCACCGAGGTGTTCTTCCTGCCGGCCGCCTCCCACGTCGAGAAGGCTGGTTCCTTCACCCAGACCCAGCGGATGCTGCAGTGGCGGGACAAGGCCGTCGACCCGCCCGGGGACTGCCGCAGCGAGCTCGACTTCTACTACGAGCTCGGGCAGCGCATCCGGGACAAGCTGGCCGGCTCGACCGACGAGATGGACCGGCCCCTGCTCGACCTGGCCTGGGACTACCCGGCGCACGACGGTGAGGTCGACGGACAGGCGGTGCTGCGCGAGATCAACGGCACCGGACCGGACGGCGCGGCGCTCTCGGCGTACACCGAGCTGAAGCCCGACGGCTCGACGTCGTGCGGGTGCTGGATCTACTGCGGGGTGTACGCCGACGAGGTCAACCAGGCTCGTCGCCGCAAGCCGCACTGGGAGCAGGACCACGTCGCCTCCGAGTGGGGGTGGGTGTGGCCGGCCAACCGGCGCATCCTCTACAATCGCGCCTCGGCCGCCCCCGACGGCACCCCGTGGAGCGAGCGGAAGAAATACGTGTGGTGGGACGCCGAGCAGGGGAAGTGGGTCGGCTCCGACGTACCCGACTTCGTGGCCGACCGCGCCCCTGACCACGTGCCCGAGGACGGCGCGAAGGGTCCCGACGCGATCGGGGGCCAGGACCCGTTCGTGATGCAGACCGACGGCAAGGCCTGGCTGTTCGCGCCGTTGGGACTCGCCGACGGGCCGATGCCCGCGCACTACGAGCCCCCCGAGTCGCCGGTGCACAACCCGCTCTACGGCCAGCAGAACAACCCGGCCCGACGCAAGCTCGACCACCCCTCCAACCCGATCAACCCCAGCTGGAGCGAGGTCTTCCCCTACGTGTTCACGACCTACCGGTTGACCGAGCACCACACCGCCGGCGCGATGAGCCGGACCCTGCCCTACCTGACCGAGCTCCAGCCGGAGCCGTTCTGCGAGGTCTCGCCACGCCTGGCCGCCGAGCGCGGGCTCGAGCACGGCGGCTGGGCCACCATCGTCACTGCCCGCACCGCCATCGAGGCACGGGTGCTCGTCACCGAGCGGCTCCGTTCGCTCCGGCTGGGCGAACAGTTCGTCGAGCAGGTCGGCCTGCCTTATCACTGGGGTGGCAACGGCATCAGCCGCGGCGACTCGGCCAACGACCTCGTCAACGTGACCATGGACCCCAACGTCTACATCCAGGACAAGGTGGGGACCTGTGACATCCGGCCCGGCCGCCGTCCGCGCGGTCGCGACCTCACGGCCTACGTCGAGGACTACCGTCGTCGCGCCGGCGTCGACATGGAGCACCCCGAGGAAGGTGGAGCCGAATGACGAACTCGTTGTGGGGTCGCCTCGACGACGTCGCAGGTGACGCCGGTTACGACGATCACCCGCCACGGATGGGCTTCTTCACCGACACCTCGGTGTGCATCGGCTGCAAGGCCTGTGAGGTCGCCTGCAAGGAGTGGAACCAGGTGCCCGACGACGGCTACCTGCTCACCGGGATGTCCTACGACAACACCGGCGCCCTGGGTGCGAGCACCTGGCGCCACGTCGCCTTCGTGGAGAAGAGCCTCGACGTCTCGACGGTCGACCTCGGGCTCCCGGCGATGGGTCCACCGGAGGGACAGGGCCAGGCGACCGAGTCGGGCGACAACGGCATCCGCTGGCTGATGTCCTCCGACGTGTGCAAGCACTGCACCCATGCGGCCTGTCTCGACGTCTGCCCCACCGGTGCGTTGTTCCGCACCGAGTTCGGCACCGTGGTGGTGCAGCCCGATGTCTGCAACGGTTGCGGGTACTGCGTGCCGGCCTGCCCCTACGGCGTCATCGACCAGCGCAAGGAGGACGGCCGGGTCTTCAAGTGCACGCTGTGCTACGACCGGCTCAAGGACGGCGAGACCCCGGCCTGCGCACAGGCCTGCCCGACCGAGTCCATCCAGTACGGCGAGGTCTCCGAGCTGCGCCAGCGCGCGGCCAACCGGGTGCACGAGCTGCACGAGAAGGGGGTCGACGTCGCCCGGCTCTACGGCGCCGACCCCGACGACGGCGTCGGCGGTGACGGAGCGTTCTTCCTCCTGCTCGACGAGCCCGAGGTCTACGGGCTGCCGCCGGACCCGGTGGTGACCACCCGCGACCTCGGCTCGATGTGGCGCCACGTCGGTGCAGCTGCCGCCACCCTCGTCGGCATCGGCGTCGCCTCGTTCGTCGGGAGGCGTCGATGAGGGAGCAGTCGATGGTGCCGGAGCCCGAGTTCGAGTCCTACTACGGCCGGCAGATCCTCAAGACGCCGACCTGGAAGACCCCCGACGTCCCGCTCTACCTGTTCCTCGGCGGCATGGCCGGCGGGTCGGCGCTGCTGGCCGAGGGGGCTGCGCTCTCCTACCGCCCCGACCTCGAGCGCGTGGCCCGTCTGGCCGCCGCCGGCGGAGCAGCGGCCGGCACCGTCGCCCTGGTCCATGACCTCGGGCGTCCGGAGCGCTTCCTGAACATGCTGCGGGTGCTCAAGCCGACCTCGCCGCTCTCGGTCGGCTCCTTCATCCTGGCGCCGTTCTCCGCGCTCTCCGGCGCCGCTGCCCTGTCCAACCTCACCGGTCGCCTGCCCCGGCTCGGTCGACTGGCCGGAGCGGGCGCCGCCGTCTTCGCGGGGCCGCTGGCGACCTACACCGCAGCCCTGGTCGGCAACACGGCCGTCCCGGCGTGGCACGAGGCCTATCGCGAGCTGCCGTTCGTCTTCGCCGGATCGGGGGCCACCGCCGCCGGCGGGCTGGCCATGGTGTTCACCCCGGTGGCCCAGGCCGGCCCCGCGCGGCGGATGGCGGTCGGCGGCGCCGCGCTCGAGATCGCGGCGGCCGAGGTCCTCCTCACCCGTGTCGGCATGGTGGCCGAGCCCTACCAGCAGGGCCGCCCCGGTCGACTGATGCGCACGGCGCGTGCGCTCACGGCCGTGGCGGCGGGAGCGACCGCCCTCGCCGGTCATCGCTCGCGCACGGTCTCGGTGCTCTCCGGCGCGGCCTGCGTGACCGCATCGGTGCTCACCAGGTTCGGTGTCTTCGAGGCCGGCATCGCGTCTGCGCGCGATCCGAAGTACGTCGTCGTGCCCCAGCGGGAGCGCCTGCGTCAACGTCAGGCCGCCGAGGCACACTGACCGGGTGACCTCCTCCACCACTCCTCGACTGACCCAGTACGCCGCCGGAGGCGGCTGCGCCTGCAAGGTCCCGCCCGGCGAGCTGGAGCGGATCCTGGCCGACGTGTCCCTCCCCGAGGCAGGCGGCGACCTGCTGGTGGGGCTCGACCACGGCGACGACGGTGCCGTCGTACGCCTCGACGGACAGCGCGCCATCGTGGCCACCACCGACTTCTTCACCCCAGTGGTCGACGACCCCTACGACTGGGGTCGGATCGCCGCCGCCAACGCGCTCTCCGACGTCTACGCGATGGGCGGCGAGCCCCTGGTCGCGCTCAACCTGCTGGCCTGGCCGCGTGACCGGCTCCCGTTCGAGCTGGCGGCCGAGGTGCTGCGCGGTGGGGCCGTCGTGTGTGCCGAGGCGGCCTGCCACCTGGCCGGCGGGCACAGCATCGACGACCCCGAGCCGAAGTACGGCCTGGCCGTCACCGGCACCGCCGACCCCGAGCGGCTGCTGCGCAACGACGCCGCCACCGCCGGCACTCCCCTGACGCTGACCAAGCCGCTGGGGCTCGGCGTGCTGAACAACCGCCACAAGGCCACCGGTGAGGTGTTCCCCGAGGCGGTGGCCACGATGACCCAGCTCAACCGCGACGCCTCGCGAGCCGCCCTCGACGCCGGCATCCTGGCGGCGACCGACGTCACCGGCTTCGGCTTGCTGGGCCACCTCTTCAAGCTGTGCCGCGCCTCCGGCGTCTCGGCGGTGCTCGACGCCTCCGCCGTTCCCTACCTCGAGCCGACCCGTCCGTCGTACGCCGCCGGCTACGTGCCCGGCGGCAGCCGGCGCAACCTCGACTGGGTGCGTCCGCACCTCGCGTCCTCGATCGACGACGACGAGCTGCTCCTGCTGGCCGACGCCCAGACGTCCGGTGGTCTGCTGGTCGCCGGTGAGCTGCCGGGACACCCTGTCGTCGGTGAGCTGGTGCCCACGCGGGACGCCGTCATCGAGGTGCGCTGAGCTCGCGACTCCCTGTCCTCGATCGCGGTCAGTGGATCCTCAGCAAACCGCCTCGGTGAACATGCACATCCGGGCCACCACGTCGCGGCCGGAGCGTTCCAGCGCGCGGGCGCCGGCGACCGCCGACTCCCGGGTCCACTCCCCGCCGTCCTCGACCGCCAGGACGGCCCGGCCGACACGGGTGAACGCGAACACCGCACCTCCCGGCCGTCCACCGTGCAGCGTCTCCGCGAAGACCGTCGTCGTGTGCGGGTGGGCGCTGCCCTGAAGCGTGACGTCCATCGCGCCCCGGTGCGGGGTGGCGGGCAAGCGATGGCACCTCGTCGCCCGCACCCGGACCTGCTCGCCGACGGCCCGCGCCGTTGCCGCATCGCGGTAGACGACCAGCTCGCGAGTCACGCCCAGCTCCGGTCCGACCTGGTGGACCACCAGCCGGTCCTTGGCCGCACCCGGCCACACCTCACCCCAACATCTCTGCTGGAGGCTGACCCCGTTTCCGCTCCGCTGCGGCGTGCTCACCTTGGTCTCGCCGTCCGCGGCCAGTCCCTGCGCCAACGGGAAGTCGTCGGGGATGCCCGCCGTCTTCGGTGTCTTGGTGGGTGTCTCGGTGGGAGTCGGGCTGGGGGTGGGAGCGGGCGTCGAGGTCGTCGCGTCCCGGCTCGACGTCGGCGACTCCTCGCCCCCGCAGCCAGCCAGCGCGACGGCCAGCAGCACCGGCCAGACCCAGCAGAGGAGGCAACGGATCGCGGCGCCCCATCGGTTGCGGCTCTGCCACGCAGCCACGTCGAGATCCCCCACGACGGCCATCGTCGCACGCGCGCCCGAGCGGCCCCCCTCGACAGCGGTTGGTGCACCCTCGTGTGGCACCACCGTCCCACCCGACGAGCAGGTGCGCTCATCGGCGGCCAAGGTGGGTACAGGGACGCCATGGCCACGCGTAATCAGACCCAGGCAGCAAAGAAGAACATTCGCAAGGCGGCCAAGGCTGCCGAGCAACAGCGGTCCCTCGCCCACATGCCGAAGGCGACCAGGACGGCCCTCGGCAAGCAGGGCGCGGCTGTGGCGCAGCGCAAGCGCAGTGGAGCGACGAGCCCGAAGACCCGGCAGGAGCTCTACGAGGAAGCCAAGCGGCGCAACCTCAGGGGCCGATCGAAGATGGGCCGCGACGAGCTGGCCCGCGCGCTGGGACACGGCTGACCGACTCGAAGCGGACGACAGCACCGACTCACCACGGAGGAACCCATGCCAACCGCACGCGACATCATGAGCAAGGACGCCGTGTGCGCCCACCCGACCGACAGCCTGGTCGACGTGGCCAGGAAGATGCGCGACCTGGCCGTGGGAGCACTGCCCATCTGTGGCTCGGACAACAAGCTCCAGGGCATGATCACCGACCGCGACATCGTCACCAACTGTGTCGCCAACGGTGGTGACCCCAACAACATCATGGTCGAGGAGTACGCCGCCGGGGAGGCCGTCACCATCGGCGCCGACGACTCGGTCGAGGACACGCTGCGCACCATGACCGAGCACGGCGTACGACGGCTGCCGGTGGTCGACGGTCAGGAGCTGGTCGGGATCGTCAGCCAGGCCGACATCGCCAAGCACCTCTCCGCCGACCAGATCGGCCACCTTCTCGAGGCGATCTCGGCCGCTCCTGCCAACTAGGGGGCCAACTAGCTCGGCGGGTAGGCGTCGGCCTGCAACAGCCGCGCCAGGTGTACGGCGTTGGCAGCCGCGCTCGTCACCGCCGACGCCGTCGCCTCCGGAGGGCTGTCGTGGTCCTTGTAGTCGACGGACTGCATCGCCTCGCCCACCCAGTAGGCGCCGGCGTTCGGAGCCACCGAGAAGCCGGTGTCGTTGAGGGCCTGCAGGCACTCGGCGACGACGTGGTGCGCACCGTCCTCGTTGCCGACCACCGCCACGATCGCGACCTTGCCGTAGGTCAGCAACCGTCCTTCGTCGTCGGTCTCGCTCAGCTCGGCATCGAGACGTTCGAGCACCATCTTGGTGACCGACGAGGGCTGGCCGAGCCAGATCGGGGTGGCGACGACCAGGATGTCGGCGGCGAGCAGCTGGTCGCGGATCTGGGGCCACTCGTCGCCGTCACCCTCGTCGGTGCTGACTCCGAAACGGACGTCGTGGTCGACGACGCGGACGATCTCGCCTGACACGCCCTGCTTCTCGAGCGCGTCCAGCACGTGGCGTCCGATGAGCTCCGAGCTCGACTCCGCCGGTGACTTGTTGAGGGTGCCGACCAGGACCAGCGCGGTGAGGTCAGGAGGTGAGGGCATCGATCGTCTTCTTCAGGGCACCGGGCTGGCTCGGCCGCCTGGGAGCCTTCTCGCGGGCCTCGATCATGGCCGCGCCGAGCTCCTGGAGCTGCTTGCGCCCCAGTCCCTCACGCACCTTGGGGAACCACTCGTCCTCCTCCTCCTCGATGTGGTGCTCGACGTTCTCGATGAGGACGGTGGTCTTGGCCGTGAAGCGCTCGTCGTCCGGCTTCATCGTGGAGAGCTCCATGACCAGCACGTCGGCCACGTGGTGCTCCTCGTAGGACTCGAGGACGTCGTCCTCGACCTCGGGAAGCAGCTCTCGCACCCGCGGGTACATCACCTCGTTCTCGATGTAGGTGTGCACCGTGAGGAGCTCGATGATCCGGTCCACCACCTTGCCCTTGGCGGCGTGCGCCTTCTCGCCGGCCTTCTCGAAGTCACGGAAGGCCTTCTTGATCTGCTTGTGCTCGTCCTTCAACAAGACGATGGCGTCGGTCGACATCTCACTCCTGGCTGCTGATACGGGGGCTGGTACGACGGGACGTCCCCGTACCCGTCGACGCACCCCGCATGCACCGGTCGAGCCCGGGTACCGAGCCTTGGCACGCACACACCTTCCAGGAGGGCGTCCCATGCGCATCGGCTACTTCCTCTCCACCGAGGAGTACAGCCCCGCCGAGCTGCTCGAGCAGGCCGTCGCGGCCGAGCGAGCCGGCTTCGAGGGGCTGTGGATCAGCGACCACTTCCACCCGTGGAACAACGAGCAGGGCAACAGCCCGTTCGTGTGGAGCGTCATCGGAGCCATCAGCCAGGCCACCGACCTGCGCGTCACCACGGCCGTCACCTGCCCGATGATCAGGACGCACCCCGCGATCATCGCCCAGGCCGCGGCCACCAGTGCGCAGATGCTGGACGGGAAGTTCACGCTCGGCGTCGGCTCCGGTGAGGCACTCAACGAGCACATCCTGGGCACCGTCTGGCCCTCGGCCGACGTACGCCTCGAGATGCTGGAGGAGGCCGTCGAGCTGATCCGCGAGCTGTGGACCGGCGAGGTCGTCACCACCGAGGGCAAGCACTACCGCGTCGACCACGCCCGCATCTACAACCTGCCCGACACCCCGCCCGACATCTACGTCTCGGGCTTCGGGCCCAAGGCCACCGACCTCGCGGCCCGGATCGGCGACGGCTACATCAACACCGCTCCCGACGACAGCCTGCTGAAGGTCTTCAAGGACAAGTCCGGCGGCAAGCCGGCGCAGGCCGGCGCCAAGGTGGCCTACGCGCCGACCGCTGAGGAGGGGTGGGAGCACGCCCACCGTCTCTGGCCCAACGCCGGTCTCCCCGGCGAGATGGCGCAGGTGCTGCCGACCCCGGAGCACTTCGAGCAGGCCACCGAGCTGGTGACGATGGACTCCACCCGCGAGTCGGTCGTGGCCGGCAACGACGCGGCCCAGCACGTCGAGCAGATCCAGAAGTACGCCGACGCCGGCTACGACGAGCTCTACGTCGCCAACATGGGACCGCACTACGCCGAGATGATCTCGTTCTACGGCGAGAAGGTCCTGCCCGACGTGCGCGGCTGACCCACCGCCGTACCCGCGCCGCATCACCCGCACTCTCATGGGTACGGGCCACCGCATGACCACCACTCCCAACGAACCCGTGCAGGACCCCGACGTCGTGCCCTCCGGGGACCCGAATACGAACCCCATCGACCCCGTGTCACCCGGCGAGGACGCCGGCGGCCCGGCCGAGGACCCCGACACCCGGTAGTCCTCGTCGACCAGGTGACCCTGCTGCTTCGCGCCGATGGCAGGACACCCCGACAGACCGTCCCTTCGTCTCGAGGAGAGTCCCACCCATGGCAGTGAGCGAGCTGTTGCTGATCCGGCACGGAGAGAGCGAGGGGAACGTCGCCGCCGCCGAGGCGCACGCCTCCGGGGCACACCAGATCGACGTGCCGGCCCGCGACCCTGACGTCGATCTGTCCGAACGCGGGCGAGAGCAAGCCGCCGCTGCTGGAACGGCCCTCGCGGCGATGGCCGAGGCGACCCTCCCCCAGGTCGTGGTCACCTCGCCCTACGTGCGGGCTCGCGAGACGGCCCGCCTGGCGTGCGCGGAAGCCGGGCTCGACCTGCCCACGCGGGTCGACGAGCGCCTGCGCGACCGGGAGCTCGGCGTGCTCGACCGGCTCACCTTCGCCGGCGTCGAGGCACGCTTCCCGGAGGAGGCCGAGCGCCGTCGCTGGCAGGGCAAGTTCTACCACCGGCCGGCCGGCGGGGAGTCGTGGGCCGACGTGGTCCTGCGCCTGCGCTCGTGGCTGGCCGACCTCGACCGCGAGCTGCCGGCCGGGCGTCTCCTGGTGGTGAGCCACGACATCGTGATCGCGCTGCTGCGCTACGTCTGCGAAGGGTTGGACGAGGCCGAGGTGCTCGAGCTGGCCCGCAGCACACCGGTGCACAACGCCTCGCTGAGCAGGTTGGTGCGCCAGGCCGACGGCGGCTGGACGGTGGCGTCGTACGACGAGGTCTCCCACCTCGACGACCACGGCGCGGAGATCACCGAGCACCGAGGGGAGCGTCATGTCGGATCCTGAGCTGGTGACACCCGAGCTGCTGCGCGGCTGGCCGTTGCCCGACCCGGCGAGCTCCAAGAAGGCGCGCGGTCAGCTCGTCGTGATCGGCGGTGCCGCCGGCACTCCTGGAGGTGCGGCCCTGGCCGGGCTCGCGGCGCTCCGTGTCGGCGCCGGACACGTGCAGCTCGCCGTCGCCTCCTCGGTGGCGGCCCCGCTCGCGGCGAACTTCCCCGAGGCAGGGGTCATCGGCCTGGCCGAGACCTCCAGCGGGAGCATCCAGGGCTCAGCCGCCGCCGAGCGCTGTGCCGAGGTGGTCGCCGGCGCCGACGCCGTGCTGGTCGGACCCGGGCTCGACGACGCCGACGAGGCCGCCGACCTGCTGCGGGATCTCCTCCCCCACCTCGGGGACGACACGGCCCTGGTCCTCGACGCCTACGCCCTCGGTGTCCTGCCCGACTTCCGCGATCGCCTGTCCGACCGCAAGGTGCGTCCGGTGCTGACGCCCAACGCCGAGGAGCTGGGTCGCCTGCTGGACCGGGAGTGCGAGCCCGAGCTGGAGGACGTCGCCGAGGCCGCGGCCGGCTACTCCTCCTGCGTGACGGCACAGGGCATGATCGCGGACGGCGTGGGCGGGGCCTGGCGAGTCCCGTCCGGTCACCCGGGCCTGGCAACCGCCGGCAGCGGGGACGTGCTGGCCGGGCTCGTGGTCGGACTGCTCGCCCGTGCTGTCGAGCCCGAGCAGGCCGCGTGCTGGGCGACGTACCTGCACTCGGTGTCCGGAGAGCGACTGGCCTCCTCGATCGGCCGCGTCGGGTTCCTGGCCCGGGAGCTCGTCGACCAGGTCCCGCTGCTGCTGGCCGAGCTCAGCTGACCACGGGCTGGTGGCACGGCCACGCAGGCCATCGGCTGACGGAACCGGCGTGAGGTCTGCGTGGCCGTGCGCGGAGGTTCAGGCCTCGATCGCCGTGCGCTCGTCGCTGGCGTCGGTGATCGTGATCTTGCGCGGCTTGGCCTTCTCCGCCACCGGCACCGTGAGACGGAGTACGCCGGCGTCGTAGCCGGCCTCGATGCGATCGAGGTCGAGGTTGTCGCCCAGCACCAGCTGGCGGCTGAACCGGCCCCTGGGGCGCTCGGACGCGAGCATCTCCCAGTCGCCGTTGCGAGCGACCCGCTCGGCGCTGACGGTCAGCACATTGCGCTCCACGTCGAGGTCGATCGTCTGCGGGCTGACGCCCGGCAGGTCGAACTCGATGACGAACCTGTCGCCCTCGCGCCACGCGTCCATCGGCATCACGACCGGCCGGTTGGTGGTGCCCAGGAGCTGCTGGGTCAGGCGGTCGAAGTCACGGAACGGGTCGGTAGTGCGCAGCAACATTGCTCCTCCTGATCCTCGTGGTCGATCGCCCCTGCGAGCGGGAGTCGACCTGTATTGGCAGTTTCAGGTTTCTTATAGCCCATGAGATAGTTTCCGTGCAAGGGAATCTGCCGACGAAGATGGGACGAGGTCGTGCCACAACGCCACGTGGGCCTGTTCGCCATTTCGGTGGCGGCCGAGATGCTGTCGACGCAGGTGCAGAACCTCCGGGTCTACGAACGCCACGGTCTCGTGGAACCGACCCGTACGCCCGGGGGCACCCGCCTCTACAGCCACGCCGACATCGAGAAGCTGGCGCGCGTCCGGGACCTGTTGGGCGAGGGCCTCAACCTGGCCGGGATCACGCGGGTGCTGGCGCTGGAGGCCGAGGTCGCTCGACTACGCACGGCCAACCGGCGGCTGCGCCAGGACCCGCGCTAGCGGTCGGGCTGGTCCCCCTCGAGGACGTCCTCCAGCAGGCCGAGGCTCGCGGACGCGACCCCGTGGAGCACCTCCTCCGGGTCACCGTCGAGCGCCAGCTCCCGGACCGTCGCCCCGGTCGGCGTCACGACCGCGAGGAACACGGTCCCGGGCGGCTTACCCTCGCTCGGTTCGGGGCCGCCGACACCGGTGGCCGAGACCACGACGTCGGCCCCGAGCAGCTTGCGCGCCCCCGAGGCCATCTGCTCGGCGCACTCGGCCGTGACGACGGGCCCCTCGGCCACTCCGAGCAGGTCGAACTTGACGCCCTCCTGGTAGGCGATCACCCCGCCCCGGAACCACTGCGCTGCGTCCGGGCCCTCACCGAGCCTCGTCGCGACGATCCCGCTGGTGAGCGACTCCGACGTCGCGATCGTGACGCCGCCGTCCGTCGCGAGCCGCGCGATCCGCTTGACCCGGGTGCCGTCGGCTGTCACGACTTGCCGGACGAGGCCTTCCCTCCCTTGCGGCCGGCCTTCTTCTTCTGGGCCGTGGTGCCACCCTGCGAGCTGTCGCCGCCCTTGCCGCTCTGCTCCCCACCGTGCTTGGAGGACTTCGGCGCGTTGGCGATCTTGGCGGCACGCTCCTTCGACATGCCCTTGTCCTTGAGCTTCTCGTACTGCTTCTCGTTCTTCACGTTGGCTGACTTGCTCGGCATGATCGATTCCTTTCTGGTCGGTCCTCCTCGTTGTACCCACCTGACGGGGGTTCTCCACCCAAGGTCCATGACGACCAGCGCGACCGGAGCTCAGCCGCTCTCCCGCACCACGTCGTCGGCGCTCTTGTCGTCGCGCAGGCCGAGGTAGCGCGGGTGCCGCAGCTGTCCCGCGGTCGTCCACTCGGTGAAGGCCACCTGGGCGACCAGCTCGGGCCGAGCCCAGTGGACACCCTTGCTCGGCAGCTTTCCCTTCGTGCACGGGGACTCGTCGACCTCGATGCTCGTCAGTCGATCGTGCAGCGCACGCAGCACCGCCTGGGAGAACCCGGTCCCGACCTTGCCGGCGTACACCAGGTCGTCGCCGTCGGCGGACCGGTCGTGGTAGGCGAGCAGCAGCGCACCGAGCGCGACACGGGAGCGCTCGGGATCGGTCCAGCCGACGACGACCAGCTCCTGACCGGCCTCGCACTTGAACTTCAGCCAGCTGTCGGTGCGTCCTGACGGGTACGTCGCGTCGCTGCGCTTCGCGATCAACCCCTCCCAGCCCTGCCGACAGATCTCGGCGAACCACCGCTCGCCGCCGTTGACGCGGTGCGGCGTCGAGCGCAGCGGCCGCTGCCACCGCAGCAGCGTTCGGAGGCGCCGCTTGCGTTCCAGCAGCGGCTCGTCCCTCAGGTCGCTCCCCTCGGCCTCGAGCACGTCGAAGACGTAGAACCAGATCGCCACCCCCGAGCGGCGCGCCTGCTCCGCGTTCGCGACGTGGATGCGGGGTTGCAACCGCGCGAAGCTGGTCCGTGGTCCCTCGAAGGCAACCACTTCTCCGTCGACGACGAACGCCTCCGCCGCCTGCTCGGCCAGCGCGTCGGCCACCTCCGGGAAGGCCGCCGAGACGTCCCGTCCCGAGCGCGAGTACAGGCGGACGCCGGAGGCGTCACGGACGGCCAGGACGCGCTGCCCGTCGAGCTTGCGCTCGTAGACCCAGCCGGGCTCCCAGAAACGGTCGTGGCACAAGGTGGCGAGGGCGGGCGTCGGTGCGGTCGGCATGCTGCGCGTAGCGGCGGTCGTCTAGCGAAGGGTGCTGTGGAGTGCGTGCATCCCCGCGCCACCGTGGTTGCTCTCGTCCCCGTGCGCCCAGGAGATGACCAGGAACACGACGAGCACGAGGAAGATCGCCCCGAGGACGGTGAGGGCCAGGCCGTGGCGGGTTTTCATACGCCCCCGGTACCCGACCGGGCCAAGGGCATGTCGCGCCGTACTCTTCCTGGACGTCGAGTCCGCCACGTATCGATAGCGCTCAAGTGGGTACAGGGGCGCACATGTCGGAACTCGAACCTGAGCTGCGGCCCGTTGCCGAGAGCCGAGAAGCCCTCGACTGGCTCTCGTCGTACGGTCAGGGACGCGACGTCGAGACCTCGCTTCTGGAGATGGGACGCGGCGTGCGTCAGATCGTCCCCGAGTGTGTCGCACTCAGCCTGTGCTACGCCGGGACGGACTACACGTTCACCCTCATCTCCGACAACCGCGAGGCAGCGCTGATCGACGCCCTGCAGTACGTCGACTCCGGGCCGTGCGAACGCGCGATGCGCACCGGCGAGACCACGGCGGTGACCAACCCGCTCGCCGAGGACCACTGGCAGCTGCTCGCCCGCGGCTGGAGCACCGCCGGGGTGGCGAGCAGCCTCTCCCTGCCGGTGCTGCACGAGGGTGGCCTGGTCGGTGGCGTCAATCTCTACGCCTCGACACCAACCGCCTTCGACGGACACCACGAGGACCTGGCGGCAGTGTGCGGAGCATGGGCGGGAGGCGCCGTGACCAACGCCGACCTGGACTTCACCAGTCGCATCCGGGCAGCGGCCACCCCGGCGCGGATGCGGGAGAAGACGGCGGTCGATGTGGCCAGTGGCCTGATCGCGGAGTACCTCGGCACCGACCTGGTCACAGCGGCGCAGCGGATCACGAACGGCGCCCAACGCGCCGGCGTCGCTGTTTCCGACCTGGCGCGGTTCATCCTGGACGCGCACGAGCGTCAGCTCTGAGCGACAGCGCGCCGTTCAGCGGCCGGAACGTACGTCGTCCTCGTGCTCCTCGATCATGTGCGCCGCGAGATCGCGCACCTTCACGTTCGAGGTCGAGGAGACCCGGGCCAGGAAGGCGAACGCAGCGTCCTGGTCGAGCTTGTAGGTGGCCATCACCATCCCGATGGCCTTGCCGATCACCTCGCGGCTATGCAAGGCATGGTTGAGGTTGGTGAGCTCGCGCACCTTGCCCAGGGCCAGTGCCGCCTGGGTAGCGAACAGGTCGGCGATGACCGGCGCCTCGTCGTCGATGTCCTCGGTGCTGGTCGAGTAGATGTTCAGGCCGCCCAGGGTGCCCTCGTCGTCGAGGTAGAGCTGGACCGCGAACTGCGACTTCAGCCCCAGCTCCACCGCGGCCGGGACGTAGCGAGGCCACCGCTGGTCGTGCCGGATGTGGGGCGCCTCGACCAGGTGGGCGCTGCGCAGGGTGTCCACGCACGGCCCCTCACCCAACCCGTACTGCAGGTCGTCGAGCTGCTTGACCAGCTCACCTGTCTGCGCCCGCGTCTCGATGTTGCCGCGCTCGTCGATGGTGGAGATGCCCACGTGCTCGAAGCCCGGCAGCGAGAGCTGCGCCGTGTGCACGATCGTCTCCAGCATCTCCTCGACGCTGGTTGACTGACCGACCCTGCGTGCAGCCTCGGACAGGGCCACACCGATGTCGCGGTTCATCACGCGCATCACCTTCGACACTCTCGGCTACGGAAGGAGCACAGAGAGCGTTCGCCACACGGGATCGCTGTGAGCCCACCAAGGAGAGCCGGGGTTTGACCCTCCCGGGGTAGTGCCCATCACGCTACACCGCGCCAGCCCTTCCGGCGCCGTAAGATCGACAGCCGGGCCGACCGGTTTCCCTCGCGATCGGTGGGTACCGAAGGCACATGACCACCACGCCGAGCGAACCGGTGCAGGAGCCCGACATCGCCCCTCGCGACCCCGACCCGGGCACGGAGGCCCCCGGTCCCGGCCCGGACGAGCCCGAGAGCGTCCCGGACCCTGACCTGGACACGCCGTAACGAACGCGCGACCACCCGCTGTCGTCCTCAGGAGACTTGATGATCGACCGTTCCGTCCTGCTCACCCGGCACGGATACCTGTTCACCGCGGCCCTGTCCGAGAAGGAGCGCCGTCGCCTGTACGAGTCCGCCGCTGTGGTCATCCCGTTCCTGGGCCGGCGCACGCTGCTCGTCTCGGGCGACACCGGCGTCGGCCTCTTCTACGACCAGGAGCGCATCGCGCGGCACCGGGCCGTGCCCGCCCCGATCGCCACCTCGCTGTTCGGCCCCGGGGCGGTTCACGGCCTCGACGACGAGGCGCACCGGCATCGCAAGGCGCTGTTCCTGCAGGCGCTCGGCGAGGAGGAGCTCGACCGGCTGACGGCGATCGCACGCCGACGCTGGCGTCGCGAGCTCGACCGGTGGCGCCAGGATGGCGTCGGCGAGGTGTACGCCGCAGCGGTGGTCGCCTTCGGTAGCAGCATCGTCGAGTGGGCCGGCATCGACGAGCCGGAGCCGGAAATGGCGCGCCACGCCCAGTGGCTGGCCGACATCGTCAACGGGTTCGGCGTGCTCGGACCGGCGTACGTCAAGGCCGTCGTTGCCCGGCGCCGGTCCGACGCCTGGGCCACTCGCCTCATCCGCCGGGCGAGGGCCTGTGGAGACGCGCCCTCGGGATCGTGGGTGGACCGGGTGGCGTCCTTCGTCGACGCCGACGGCCAGCCGCTGCCGGAACGCACCGCTGCGGTGGAACTGCTCAACATCCTGCGACCGACCGTGGCGGTCGCGTGGCTGGCCGCCTTCGCAGCGCTGGCTCTCGAGGAGCACGCCGACTGGCGGGTCCTGATCAGCGACGAGCGGCCATCAGACCGTCCGCTCCTGGCCGAGGCGTTCGCGCACGAGGTGCGTCGCTACTACCCGTTCGTCCCCGTGCTGGCCGGTCGGGCACGTCACGACTTCGAGTTCTCCGGGCAGCGCATGCGACGCGGGCAACGGGTCCTGCTGGACGTCTACGGCACCAACCACGGCACCGAGTGGGAGGACCCGTGGTCCTTCCTACCGGGACGGTTCCTGGACGTCGACCCGTGCGACATCCCGCACTTCATCCCTCAGGGCGGTGGTCCTCGCGAGACCGGGCACCGCTGCCCAGGTGAAGGGGTGGCCAATCGGCTGGTGGCTGTGGCGGTCTCCGAGCTCGCGAAGATCGACCCGGTCGAGCTCCCGCCCCAGGACCTCCAGTTCTCGATGCGTCGGATGCCGACCCGACCCGCCAGCGGCGTACGGATGTCGCCGTGAACGGGCGAGACGCGGCGACGGCCGAGGACGTCGGAGATCTCCACCTGGCCACCGTCGTCGTCAACGTGCTCGACATGGAGCGCGGGGTTGCCTTCTGGACCGCGGCGCTGGGCTACCAGCCGCGCGAGAGCCGGTTCGACCCCGAGTTCATGATGCTGCAGCATCCCGACGGGCGAAGGCTGCCGGTGTCGCTCCAGCTGACCGATCGCGAGCCCGCAGGCCCGGTCCGGGTGCACCTGGACCTCTACACCGACCATCGGGACGCCCACGTGGCACGGCTCGTGGGGCTGGGCGCCACCCGGGTCGACGACTGGCCCTACCCTCCAGACGCCGACTTCGTGGTGCTCAGGGACCCGGACGGCAACGAGTTCTGCGTGATCGACCACCACGCCCTGGAATGAGTCCCGATCTGGCGACGGCTCCCTCGGCTCGATAGAATCCGATGCCGTGACAAGCCAGGATCTCGTGGCCCGGCTGCGGGAGCTGAGCCAGGCAACCGGCCCCACTGAAGCTCCCAGCACGGGCACGCGCGCCCCCAGGTCACTCGAGGAGGCCACGCGGCACATCGAGAACCTCGAGACCGCTCTCGAGCGTCGTACGGTCATCGGCCAGGCCACCGGCTTGGTGATGGAACGCTTCGGGCTCTCCGCCGAGGTCGCCTTCGAGGTACTGCGACGGCTGTCGCAGGAGCAGAACCGCAAGCTCCACGACATCGCCGCGGAGCTGGTCTCCGACGGGCACGCGGAAGGTCTCTGAACGCCCTTCTGGGGTGGTGGTCAGGTGTCGGACGAGCGTCGCCACTCGAGCACGTCGCGCAGCTGGTCCAGGATCTCCGGGATCCCGGCTCCCTTGCGGATGTAGCCGTGGGCGCCCAGCTCGACCGCGGTCAACGCCGCGGCCGCCTCCGGGATGCCGGTGAGCATGACCACGGCCGACTCCGGGGAGCTCTCCCGGATCAGGGTCAGGGCCTGCAGCCCGTCCATGTCGGGCATGGAGATGTCGAGCAGCACCACGTGTGGTCGGTGGGCGCTCACGGCCTCGACGCCGGCCCGGCCGTCTGCTGCATCCGCGACGAGCGTGAACTCGTTGTCCCGGTCGAAGGCCAGGCGCAGCACGTCGCGAATGTCCTCGGAGTCGTCGATGACCACGACCCGGATCTGCGCATCAGCCGATGCCTGCTCCACGGCATTGCCTCCCCTTCGCCTGACGGTGACGGCTCAGGGTAGGAGGTGGTGGGCGCGCATCGATGCTTCCACGCCCGTCGTCCCACCGACTGACCCGTCCACTCGAAGGCGCGGCCACCCGCGCGAACTCGCAGTCGGCACCCGTGGATGTGGCTACGATCGCGTGAGGTGCAGCAACGGTCGAAGGAGAGCTCGTGTCGGGTCGGGGTGCCGAGCAGCCTGGGACCACGGATCGCGCACCGGCGTACGGGCACGACGCGCTCATCGTGTGCGACAACCTGCTGCGGATCTACCAGTCCGACCTGGTGGAGGTGCAGGCCCTCCAGGGGTTGGACCTCCTCGTGCACAAGGGTGAGATGGTCGCCATCGTCGGCGCCTCCGGGTCCGGCAAGTCGACGCTGCTCCAGGTCCTGGCCGGTGTCGACACGGCGACCGCCGGCCGAGCCCGGGTGGCGGGCCATGACCTGCTGGGCATGTCCCGCAGCGATCGGGTGCACTACCGCCGCCACGTGGTCGGCTTCGTGCGGCAGCAGGCCGCCCGCAACCTGGTGCCCTACCTGACCGCGAGCCAGGTCGTCGACCTGCCGATGAGCTTTGCCGGGGTGTCCCGCCGCGAGCGCCATCGCCGCACCGCCGAGCTGTTCGAGACCCTGGGCGTGGGCCACTGTGCGCAGCGAAGACCCCACCAGATGTCCGGCGGCGAGCAGCAGCGGGTCGCGATCTGCGTCGCGCTCGCCAACCAGCCGTTGGTACTGCTGACCGACGAGCCGACCGGTGAGCTGGACAGTGAGACGGCCCAGGAGGTGTTCGCCGCCCTGCGGACCGCCAACCGAGAGCTGGGCGCCGCCGTCGTCATCGTCACCCACGACGCCGGCGTCACGCACCAGGTCGCGCGGACCATCGCCATCCGGGACGGGCGCACGAGCAGCGAGGTGCTGCGCGGCCCCGGGGCGGAGAGTGGCTCCGCGATCGCCGAGGAGTACGCCGTGATGGACCGCGCGGGGCGGGTTCAGGTGCCCCAGGAGTTCCGGCAGGCGCTGGCCATGAAGGACCGGGTGCGCCTCGCCCTCGCGGAAGGCCACGTCGAGATCCGCCCCTCCCGCGATGAGGGCGAGTGAGGCCTGCTGGCGGGTCGCCGATGGTCTCGGCGCGTGGGCTCTCCCGCACCTACGTCTCCGGTCCGCAGACCGTCCTCGCCCTGCGCGAGGTGTCCTTCGACGTGGCAGCAGGCGAGATGGTGGCGCTGGTGGGCCGCTCCGGCTCGGGCAAGACGACCCTGCTCAACATGCTGGGTGGGCTCGATCGGCCTGACTCCGGAACCGTGCAGGTCGACGGGGTCGAGGTCACCGAGCTCGACGACGGCGGCCTGAGCGCCCTGAGGCGTGAGTCGGTGGCCTACGTGTTCCAGTCCTTCGGGCTGCTGCCGGCACTCACCGCGGCGGAGAACGTCGGCGTCCCGCTGCGCCTACGACGCACCCCCGTGGCCGAGCGCGAGGAGCGCGTCGCCCTGCTGCTCGACCTCGTCGGGCTCGGGGAGCACGCACTGCAACGGCCCTCGGAGCTGTCCGGCGGACAGCAGCAACGCGTGGCCATCGCCCGGGCGCTCGCGGGATCACCCCGGGTGCTGATCGCTGACGAGCCGACCGGCCAGCTCGATGCCGAGACCGGGTTGTCGGTGATCGCCCTGCTCCGCGGGATCGTCGAGTCCGAGGGCGTGACCGCGATCATCGCCACGCACGACGCGGTGATGGTCTCGCTCGCCGACCGGGTGCTCACGATCGCGGATGGCCGGGTCGACGCCTGAGATGGCCGGCTCGTGCTGAGGCTGGTCGTTCGTCGTGCCCTGGTCCAGAGCCGGATGCTCGCGGCGGTCGTCCTCGTGGTCGCGGTGGCGACCACCCTCGTGGGGGTCTGCTCGCTGTTGCTCAGCCAGACCGGGCCCAGGGCGTTCTCGGAGGAGATCCGGCGCTCGCAGGCGCAGGAGGTGGACGTCACTGCCTACGTGGTCGGTCTGAAGGCAGCTGACCTCCCCGCGGTCCGCGAGCAGGCGCGCGGCGCGGTCGAGCGCGTCCTGGCTCCGATGCATCCGTCGGTGTTCAGCCTGGCGAGCTCCCGGATGCGTCGGCTCGGTGACGGCAGCCAGCTCGGCTACCTGGCCACCAGTGACGACCCACCACGTCAGGCGAGGCTCACCGCGGGCCGGTGGCCGGTCGACGGCGGCCAGGGTGTCCTCGAGGCCGTTGCGCCCGAGGCAGCCCTGCACGCTCTCCACCTCCGCCTGGGAGACCGGGTCGACCTGGGCTCCGAGACCGGTCTGGACGCGGTCGACCGGCCGACCACGGTCGTCGTCGTGGGCACCTTCCAGCCGGTGTCGCGCGCCGCGTGGGCCAGCGACGCCCTGTCCGGTGCCGGGGTCGATCGCGCCTACAGTGACGGTTCGGTGACGGCCCCTGCGTTCGGCCCCTTCATCGTCGGACCCACCGCGTTCCTCGGCACCGGGGCGAACGTCGCGGGCCTGCGCGTGGACGCCCATCCGTCGCTCGTTACCGCGGACGAGAGCTCCCTACGCGCAGCAGCGACGTCGCTGGACAGCGCCTCCTCCCTGCTGTCCGCCGGGGTGGGCAGCTCGGCCCGCATCACGCGGGTGGCGTCCGAGCTGCCCGAGACGCTCGATCGAATCGACGGGCAGCAGTCCGCCACCCGCTCCGCCGTACTGGTCGTCCTGCTGCTCACCGTAGTCCTGGCGATCGCCGCCCTCGTGCTGGCCGGCCGGATCGTGGCGGACAGTCGCGCGGAGGAGCGCGAGCTCCTCTCCACCCTCGGCCTCGGGCCCCGGCAGCAGGCGACCGGTGCCCTGCTCGAAGCCGGGCTGCTGGCCGTGGCCGCGGCGGTTCTGGCCGTGCCCGCGGCAGCCGCAGCCCATTCCCTGGTCACGCACCTGCCCGACCTGAGGACCGCCGGACTGACCCAGGACCCGCACGTCACGTCGGGCCTGGTGGTGACCGTGCTCGGGGTGGCACTGCTGATGACGCTGGTGCTGGTGGTGGCACCGCTCCTCACCTGGGAGACGGGGCGGTTGCCGGCACGCCGACGCGCGCTGGCCCGGTCCAGTGTCGACGTCCTGCTGGCGGTCATGGTGGTCGGCAGCTGGTGGCAGCTGTTCAACCGGCCCGCGACGAACAGCGGGAGCGACGTCACCCTCACCCTGGCGCCCGCGGTGTGCCTGACCGCGGCCACCATCTTGGCGGTACGCCGGTTGCCGTCGCTGCTCGCGATGGGCGCGGCCGCGGCATCGCGATCTCGCGCCCTGCTCCCCCTCGCCCTGCATCCTGCTGCGCTTCGACTCAGTGCCGGCACTCCGCTGGTGCTGCTCTCCACGGCGTCGGCCGCCGCCGTCTTCGGCGTCGCGCTGCACGCAACCTGGCTGCACTCGCAGACCGACCAGGCCGACCTCCGCGCGGGGACGAACCTCTCGCTCACGTTCTTCTCACCGCCCACCGCCGGAGAGGCAGCGGCCGTGGACGCCGCGGCCTCCGGCACCGCCACGGCGCTCGGCGTCCCCCGTGCCTCGCCCGTCACGCGACGACCGGTGGCCCTGGGCCGCTACGTCGGCGATGTCGGTGACGAGCCGGAGCTGGTGGCGATCGACGCTCGTCACGCAGGCAGCCTGCTGCGCGGCCGTCTCGACGGTGGCCGGACCTGGACCGGGATCGGCCGACAGCTGGTGTCCGGCGGACCGCTGCGTGGCCCGCCGATGCCGACGAACACCGGCGGGGTACACCTCACCGGGACGACCTCGACCGGCGCGATGACGGTGGCACCGAGCGTGATCGTGCAGGACGGCGCCGGCTTCCGCAGCGTCCTGGATGCCGCGCCCGTGCGTCTCGACGGTGCGGATCATCCGTTGCGATGGTCCACCCCTCCCGCTGCCGGCCAGCGCATCGTCGCCGTACGGCTCAGCATCATCGGCGACGGAAGCCAGCCCGAGGGCGGCACTACGGCGGCCCGGGCCTGGGTGCGGATGCGGATCACCGGCTCGGGCACCGGTGACGACTCCCACTGGCGAGTCCGGCCCCTGGGGCGCGACAGCCCGGTGCGAGGCACGTCGATCTCAGTGGACCGCGCGGCAGGAGCAACGGTCCTGACCGCCACTGCCGGGCTGGACCTCTCCTACCTGGCGTACGCCGACGGCGACCTGCTCGCGACCGCCTTCGAACCGCCGTTGAACGTGCCGATCGCCGTCTCCCGGCGACTGTTGGACGCCATCGGCACCAAGATCGGGGGCGAGCTCACCGCGACCATCGACGACACCGCACTGCCTGTCCGGGTGGCGGCCGTCGTCCCGACCGTCCCCTCCGAGCCGGGACGCATCGCCGTCCTGGCCGACGTGGACACCCTGTCCCGTGCCCTGATCGCCGCCGGCCGTCTCGACCCTGCCGTGGACGCGGCCTGGGTGTCGGGCCCCTCCTCCGGGACAGCGGATGCCGTCGCGGCGCTTCGGCTCGGCGAGGTCACCAACCGAGCCACCGTGGCCGCCGATCTCACGCGTGGCCCGATGCAGGTCACGGTCCCCCTGGCCTACCTGATGCTGGTCGTCGCCTGCACCCTGCTGCTCCTCGTCGGCGCCGTGCTCGTGGTCAGTGCCGACCGACGACGGCGGGTGGCCGAGGTGGCCAGACTGCGCGCGCTCGGGCTCACCCGCCCGGGGGCACGACGGCTCCTGTTCGTCGAGCACAGCTCGCTGCTCGTCCCTCTCGTGCTGATCGGCATCCTGGTCGGTGGGCTGGGGGCAGTGGCCCTGGAGGAGAGCCTGATCCGGTCTGATCGCGGTACGTCGCCGGTCCCGCAGGCCGTGCTCACGTGGCCCTGGGCGACCGAGGCCGTGCTGGTGCTCGGTCTCGTGGTCGGGTGCCTGGTGGTCGCGGCACTGTCGGCCGCCTGGCAGGTGCGTCGCTCCGACACCACGGAGCGCCGGACGGGACGATGGACATGAGGCTCGAACGGCCCCGGCTGCACGGGCCGACCATCACCGGGCGGGTGCGCTCCGACCCGGGACCGCTGCTGCTCATCGGACTGGTGGTGGCGCTGACCACCGCGCTGACGTCGGCAGCGGTTCCGCTGATGGACAGCACCTCGGACCGCGCACTGGCCGAAGCCGCCAGGCAGGCCGGCCCGCGCGGAGCGGTGGTGGCGACCTTCCCGCGCGCGGACGTGGACTACGAGCAGCCCGCCCGCGACCCGCAGGCGGCGGATCGGCTGCGCGCCGATGCGACCGAGACGCAGCGGCAGCTGCCGCGCCGTTTGTCGGCCGTGCTCCGGCCCGGGATCGCCAGCCTGACCACCCCGTCGCTGCACGTCCTCGGCGGTGGCCCGGGACGCTACCTGACCCTTGCCTACCTCGACTCCCCCGCTGGTCCCCCCGACGTCCGCTACCTCGCCGGGAAGGCGCCGCAGGCAACGGTCGGCGCCGATCCGGGCGGCCCGGCCCCCTGGCCGGTCCAGATCGCCCTCTCGCAGGACGCGGCCTCGGCACTCCGGCTCCGACCTGGTGACCGGGTGTCGACCGAGGACGTGCAGGCCCGGCCGGTCGAGGCCCGGGTGAGTGGGATCTTCGTGGCGCGAGATCCCGACCAGGCCGTCTGGCGGACGATCCCCCAGCTGCTGCGTCCGGTCCGAGGCGTCTCCCAGGGGGTCCGGCTCGCCTCTGCGACCGCCCTGGTGTCAGCGGAGTCGTTGCCCGACCTGCGTCTCGCCGTACCCTCCGACGACCTGACCGAACGGATCTCTTTCAGCCCACGACCCACGCGGCTGCACTGGGACGAGTCGGCCGATGTCGTTCGAGCGGTGGGATCGCTCCAGGCCTCGTCCGGCGTGGCTCGCGGGCAGGTTGCCTGGGACAGCGGGCTCGACCGCGTGCTCCAGGAGGGCCGAGCCGAGGTCGCTGCCGCGCGTGGGCAGGCCCTCGTCCTGCTCGTCGGGCTGCTGGCCTGTGCGCTGCTGGTGCTGTGGCAGGCAGCCGAGCTCCTGGTCCGACGCCGAGCCGGATCCGTCGTGCTCAGCCGCGAACGTGGCGGGACCCTGCCCGAGATCTCGGGCGAGCTGTTCGTCGAGGTCGCGGTCTTCGCGACCCTCGGCGCCGCGGTGGGACTGGTCAGCACCCGGCTGGCTGTCGGAGACGCGGGATGGGCCCGCTGGACGCTGATCCCCCTGGCCGCGTCCCTGGCCGCGGCGATCACCGGCGCGGTGCTGGCCCGGCGAGCCACCGACCCACGTCGTACGCCGGCCAACCGCACCGCCCGGATCCGGCTGGCCCGTGCCCGACGACTGCGCCAGGTGCTCCTCGTGACTGCCGTGGTGGCCGGTGCCGTGCTCGCCTTCGTGGCCCTTCGACAACGCGGTGTCCTCGGGACGGACGCAGGCGGCGACGTCACGGCGGCCAGCGCTCCGGTGTGGTGGGCCGTGGCCGGCGCGCTGCTGGCCATCCGGTCCCTGCCCGCCGCAGCCCGGTTGCTGCTGAACGCGGCCCGGCGCGCGACGGGCGGAGTCGCCTTCTTCGTCGCTGCCAGGGTGCGGGACGCCAGCAGGCAGGTGCTGCCGCTCGTCGTCATCACGGTGACGGTCGCCCAGCTCGTCTTCGCGGTGGCCCTGGCCGAGACCGAGCAGCGCGGACAGGCCGCTGGTGCGTTGCTCAGCGTCGGTGGTGACGCCCGGGCCGTCGTGGCGCCCGATCCTTCCCTGGCCGACGCGGCAAGCAGGGTGGCAGCTGCCCCCGGCGTCAGGGCAGCCGTGGCTGGGCGGGTCCAGGACGACGTACGGGCCACCTCGCGTGAGCGCGCCGACACGGTGCGACTGGTGGTCGTCGATGCCCGTGCCTACCGACGGATGCTCGCGGTGAGCGCCTTGCCGGACGCGCCCCACCTCGGCCGACTGGTCAGTGGCGACGAGGATCGGGTGCCGGCTCTGCTCCTCGGAGGAGCTCCCGGGCTGCGGGACGGTCTCGTCGTCCGCGCGTCCGACGACGTGACGGTTCCCTTGCTGGTGGTCGGAACCGCGCCACGCGTGCAGGCGTCGACCGATCCGGTGGTCGTCGTGGACGCGAACAGGTACGCACGCGCCAAGGGCCTCGCCTCGCCGGACACCGTGTGGGCCGTCGGGCCAGGGGCCGCGGCTGCCGTGAAGGACGTGCTCGGCCGCAGCGGCACGATCACGTCGTACGCCGAGACCCTCGCCGCGCGACGCTCCGCCCCGCTCTCGGCGGGGCTGGTCCGCTTGGCCGTCGCGTCGGCCGCGCTGCTGCTGCTGTTCGCCGTGCTCGCAGTGCTGATGGTGGCTGCCAGTGAAGCCAGGCCGCGTGGTGAGTCGGTGGGACGGTTGCGTGCGCTCGGCGTACGCGATGGTCAGCTGTGGCGGGTCATGGCCGGTGAGCTGGCGACCCCGGTCGTGTTCGGCGCGCTGACCGGCCTCGTCCTGGGAGTCAGCTCCGTGCTGGCCATGTTCGGCCACCTGTCGCTCGAGCGGATCACCGGTCAGACAAACACTCCCGACGTGGCCCTGCCGCTGTGGGGACTCTGCGCGGCGGCCGTCCTCGCCGTCACCGTGCTCGTCCTCACCCAGGTCGAGTGGGTCCGGCTACGCCGGGTCGCGCTCGGCCAGCTCCTGCGCAGGTGACTCCGCGCCGTCGCCGATCAGCGACGGCGTCGCAGCGGACCGGGCACCAGGTCGTGGGCCTCGTCGTCCTCCACCCCTGGCCGCAGGTGGACAGCGGTGACAGGCGACTTCAGCCCGCGAGCACCGCTGTCCAGCCAGCTGTCGAGGTCGGGGGCATGCGGACGCGCACCGGAGACGGCCGGGATGACGATCGAGGCGACCAGCCCGGCGAGGGACAGCGTGAGCACCACCCATGCACCGAGATGCACCCCGCGGGCCGGTGACGACTGCTGCTGCGCGAGGTGGATGACCAGGGGGCCGACCGCGAACGTCGCGGTCAGCCGCAGCAGCTGGACGAGTGCGAAGGCCCGGGCCAGCAGCGCCGACCGGACGCCGAGCCCGGCCAGGAAGAGTCCCGGAGCCACCGTGGCTCCAGCTCCGAACCCGAGGAGCAGCGCTGCCCACGGGATGAGCGACGTGGATCCGGACTCGTCCAGCGCGAGCAGCAGCGCCGCCCCGCCGGTCAGCGCGAGCAAGCCGGCGTTGACGAGGTACGGCAGCAGGCTGGTGCGGAACAACGCCCCGAAGGCCACTGCCGCCGGCACCAGGCCGACCGGCATCGTCGCGAACAACCACCCGGCTTCGGTCGGGGACGCCCCGGCCACGTCGGTGAGGTAGAGCTGGGTCAGCTCCACCGCGGTCACGAAGGTGGCGCCGGCCACCATGGCGACCACCGTGCCGGTCACCGGCAGCTGGGTGGACAGCTCCCCGACCGGCATCAGGGGACGATCGCGGTGACCTTCGACGACGATCAGCCCGACCAGGGCAGCCAGGCCCACGACGAATGGTGCCCAGAACAGCCAGGAGCCCAGCGACGTGGCCCCCACCACTGACGTGGCCAGGAAGATCAGCACCGCACTGACCACGGTCAGGCCGAGCGCAGCCGCATCCACCGGCAGGTCGGGATCGACCGGGTCGAACATCGGGTAGCCCAGGTACGCCGCCACCAGGGCGACGGCACCGATCCCGGCGATGACCCACAGCAAGGCGCGCCACGACCCGGACCCCGCCACCACACCGCCGACGACCGGGCCGAGGGTGGTCGCCCCGAACAGACCGAGGTTGACGATCGCGGCCGACCACGGGATGCGGTCGACCCCGAACCTGGTGACCAACGGAGGCAGTGCGGAGATCATCATCAGCCCGGTACTGCCACCCTGGAGCACCCGACCGACCAGGAACATCGGCATCCACGGAGCCAGGGCCGTCAGCACGGAACCGACGACGAACGCCACGGCGTACCCGAGGAACAGCGGCCGCTGCACGTAACGCTGCGCCAGCTGCGCCGCCACCACGACTCCCACGGCGAAGGCCGCGTTGCTCAGGCCGTTGGCGACCTGCAACCACGTCAGGGAGGTGCCGAGGTCGTGCGTCATCGGCGTGCTCAGCGGGAGGAACGCGGTGCTGAGGACGAGGTCAGGGCACAGGCCGAACAGCACGATGACCACGGCCAGTGCATAGCTGCCCCGGAGACGCGCAATCACGCCCGGCCCGTACCCGACTGCCGGCGCCGCGAATCCCGAGGGGAGGGCGTTGGCCTCAGTCCTGGTCGGCGTAGAGCAGCGCGAACCGCTGCAGCACCTCGCTCTCGGGAGCCGCGATGGCCTCCGAGAGCGTGACCAGAAGTGCCCCGCAGAGCTCCGTCATGCCCATCACGAGCTCGACTGCTCCGGCGATCGGGTCCCCGTCGGCACGATCGGCGAGGTTCGAGCGAAGTCGCAGGACGTAGAGGTCGGACAGGGCATCGGGACTCTCGAGCCATGAGGTCATCAGCTCGATGGCATGGCGGACGCCGTCCGATGGTGACGTGGTCATGGCACCTCCTGTCTCACACCGGCGTCTCACACCGGCGGGGGTCTGGGCAGGCGGTCCCGGACGCCGCTTGGTTGGACGCCCGAGACCTCGGAACGCAGTCCTCGCGCGCGAACCTGCTCCTGGGCACTCAGTGCCCGCGCAGGGCATTGCCATGCTGTCGGTGCAGCCAGCAACCTGCTGGCCGACGTCGCGGAGGCGGTCGTCTCGGATGGGTACAGGTGCAGTCGTGGGCGACGCAGTACGGGAATCGCTGGGCCGGTATCGCGAGAAGCGCGACTTCGAGTCGACACCAGAGCCCTCCGGGGAGCGCACCGGTGCCGCGAGTACCGGCGAGCGACGCTTCGTCGTACAGCGTCACCGGGCCCGCAACCTGCACTACGACCTGCGCTTCGAGATCGACGGGGTACTGGTCTCCTGGGCCGTGCCCAAGGGACCCACCCTGGACCCGTCCGTACGACGGATGGCGGTCCACGTCGAGGACCATCCCGTGGAGTACGCCGACTTCGAGGGAGTGATCCCGAAGGGTGAGTACGGCGGCGGCGACGTCATCGTCTGGGACCGCGGCACCTGGGAGCCGCACGGCACCGACGACCCGATGGCAGCCGTCGCCGACGGGGAGCTGCACGCCGAGGTGCACGGCACCAAGCTGCACGGCCGACTGGTGCTGGTGCGCACCGAGCGGAAACCGGATGACCGGGACGACGGCAAGGAGCACTGGCTGTTGCTGCACAAGCACGACGACCACGCCGTCGAGGGATGGGACCCGGAGGACCATCCGCGCTCGGTGCTCAGCGGACGCACCAACGCCGAGGTCGAGGCTGACCCCGATCGGCGCTGGCACTCGGAGCTGCCGGCTGCCGAGGCGGCCGAGGAGGTCCGGTCCTCCTCGGACCTCGCCGACGAGGACGAGCTCGCCGGGCTCGAGGCTCTCGGCAAGGAGGGTGTCTGGCAGGTCTTCGGCCGGCAGCTCAAGGTCACGAACCTCGACAAGGTGCTGTTTCCCGGACGCGGAAGCGAGCACCCGATCACCAAGCGGGACTTCCTGCGCTACGTCGCACAGGTGGCGCCCGTGTCGGTGCCCTACCTCAAGGGACGAGCGCTGAACCTGCACCGCTACCCCGACGGGTCCGAGGGCAAGTCGTTCTGGCACAAGGAGGTGCCGGACCATGCTCCCGACTGGTTACCGCGGTGGGACAACCCGCTCGCTGGACCCGGCGAGACCCAGACCTACCTGGTCGCTGACGAGCCGGCCGCTCTGCTGTGGGCCGCCAACTTCGGGGCGCTGGAGTGGCACCCGTGGACCTCGCTGACCTCGGGGCCCGAGCGTCCGACCTACGCCCTGTTCGACATCGACCCGGGCGAGGACACCTCTTGGGAGGAGGTGCTCGTCCTGGCCCGGCTGCACCGCACCGCGTTCGAGAGGCTCGGCGTGCGGGCGCAACCCAAGGTCACCGGGCGACGCGGCATCCAGATCTGGGTCCCGATCCGTGCGGACCTCGAGTTCGACGAGACCCGGCGGTGGGTCGAGCAGGTGTCCCGCACGGTCGGAGCGGTCGTTCCCGAGCTCGTCAGCTGGAAGTGGCAGAAGCGCGAACGCGGTGGCCGGGCCCGGCTCGACTACACCCAGAACGCGATCAACAAGACCCTCGTCGCGCCGTACTCCACCCGGCCCGCGGCCGGGGCTCCGGTCAGCATGCCGATCGGCTGGCACGAGCTCGACGACCCCGAGCTGCGACCGGATCGCTGGACCATCCGTACGGCGCCGCAACGGATCGCGGAGACGGGTGACCTGTTCGCCGGGATGCTGGTGCACGACCAGGACCTCCCGACATTCGGGTGAGGCCCTTCGAGACCCTCAACCGGTGACCATGATCTGGGCAGCGGTCTCCTTGACCTTGGCGTTGGCCCACCGCAGCTGGCGCAGTGTCTCGGGGTGGCATTCCTGGGCGGTCGAGAGCAGCTCTCGATCCTTGAGGGCCTGCGCTGTCTGGGCGAGGACCTCCCAGTCCAGGGAGACCCCCGCAGCCATCCGGTGGACGCGCCTCAGGTCGGCCAGCAGCAACAGCGACGGTTCGTGGAAGCGGCCGGTCAGCTCGGCTCCCTTCTGCTTGACCCGTGCGAGCAGCGTGGGCTCGTCCTCGGACTCTGGGCTCAGATCGAGGTCGTAGTCGCGACCGACCTCAGCGAGGAGGCGTACGTGCTCCTGGGACCAGCGCGCGATGTCTCGTGCCACGTAGAAGATCTCGTGGTCGATCTTATGCTCGTCGGAGAGGTTGAGCAGGGCCCCGACTAGCTCGTTCTCGGAGCGGTGCAGCTCCTCGATGGCGGCTCCGACCTTGTTGCCGTGGAGGTTCCGCAGCGTCTGCGCGATCTTCATGCCTCGCCTCCCGATGGCGCGTGTTCCTCGTCGACCAGAGCAGAGTCGTCCCCGCGGGTGGCCGGCACTGACCCATGTGCCGGTCGAGAAGCTGTCGTCGAAGGGGCCGGAGCGACGGAGCCGTCGGACGGCCTCAGCCGGGTCGCGGCCGCAGCAGCAGTCTTGAAGATCGGCTGCTTCGAAGCCGGGTCCCAGTCGGTGAGGGTGAGCTCGTTCGCGGCACGGTTGTCACCGGATCCGTTTCCGGGTGCGGTGTCCCAGTAGCCGTAGTGGAAAGGCAGGAACAGGACACCGTCACGGATCCCGCTGACGCGCACGCGCGCGGTCACCTGGCCTCGTGGCGTCGAGACACGAAGCAGGTCACCCTCCGACCACCCGTGCGCTGCGGCATCGGCCACCGAGCATTCCACCCACACGTCCGCAGCGGCGGCCTGCAGCTGCGGCGCCCGACCGGTCTTGGTCCGGGTGTGGAAGTGGTAGAGCGTGCGACCGGTGATGAGCTGGAACGGATGCTCCTCGGTGGGCGGTTCGTGCAGGGGCAGGAACTCAGCGGCCTTGATGATGGCCTTGCCCGACGGGTTCAGGGCCTGGTACTCCGTCGGTTCCACCGGGGCTCCCGTGACCAGGTCGCGTCCGTAGCTCTCACAGTAGGTCGGCGCTGACCAGAATGCCCCGTTTACGTAGATGCGCTCGGTCCCCTCGGGGTGCTCCTCGGTGCAGGGCCACTGGATACCACTGCTGCCGCGCAGCTTGTCGTAGGTCAGCCCGGTGTAGTCACAGGGGCGCCCGCGAGAGCACTCCTTCCATCCCTCGAACGCAGCCTCTGGGGTCTTCCACTTGACCAGGGGTGCACCGTCCTTGTCGCGCAGGTCCAGGCGCTCGGCGTAGTCCAGCAGGATGTCGAGATCGGGTCGGGCCTCGCCCGGGGGATCCACTGCCTTCTCGGAGAGGTGCACGGTGCGGTCGGCATTGGTGAAGGTACCGGTCTTCTCCCCCCACGTCGCGGCCGGCAGCACGACATCCGCGAGCTGGGCAGTCTCGGAGAGGAAGATGTCCTGCACCACGAGGAACAGACGTTCCTGGGAGAGGATGCTGCGCATCCTGCGCAGCTCGGGCATCGACACGGCCGGGTTGGTGGCGGTCACGTAGAGGAAACGGATCGAGCCGTCCTCGACGTAGCGCATGATCTGCATCGCGTGCGTGGGTTCGCTGTAGTGCGGGATGTCGATCGGGTCGACGTTCCAGACCGCTGCCAGTTCCTGGACGTGGTCGTCGTTGGACCAGTTGCGGAAGCCGGGCAGGTCCCCGTCGGCCCCGGCCTCGCGAGTGTTCTGCGCCGAGGGTTGGCCATTCATCTGCAGCACGCCACATCCCGGCTGACCGAGCATGCCGCGGATGATGTGGATGTTGTTGACCTGCACGGCGGCTGCCGTGGCCTGGTGGGACTGGTAGAACCCCTGCAGCACGGTCGACATCAGTCGTCGCGAGGTGCCGATCAGCCGAGCGGCCTCGCGGACTTCGTCGGCCGGCACGTCGCACACCTCAGCGGCTCGTTCCACGGTGTAGCCCTGCACCAGCTTCTCCAGCTCGGAGAACCCCACGGCGTGGGCCTCGACGTAGTCGTGGTCGACCCAGTCGTGCTCGAGCAGCTCGTGCAGCAACGCGTTCATCAGCATCACGTTCGTCCCCGGCCGCGGGGCCAGGTGCACCGTCGCGTGCTCGGCGACCAGTGTTCGCCGCGGATCGACACACACAATCGCGGGCGGGCGTGGTCCGGCGAGCCGGTCCAGGATGCGCATCCACAGCACGGTCTGGGTCTCGGCCACGTTGTGGCCGTAGAGACAGATGACATCCGCGTGGTCGACGTCGGTGTAGGTGCCGGGCTGCCCGTCACAAGCGAACGACTCCTTCAGGGTGGCGGCCGCGGTGGCGGTGCAGAGGCGGGTGTTGCCGTCGACGTGGTTGGTGCCGATGCCGCCATGGGCGATGAGAGCCAGCGTGTAGTACTCCTCCAGGAACAGCTGGCCGGTCGTGTAGAACCCGATTGAGGACGGACCCCGCTCCTCCAGCAGCTCCCGGGTGCGATGCGCGACGGATTCCATGGCCGTCTCCCAGTCGGTCTCCACGAGCTCGCCGGCACGCCTGATCAGGGGCGTGCTGAGGCGATCCGGTGAGTGGTTGGCCTGCCAGCCGTACAGGTCCTTCGGGTCCAGCCGACCGTGGTTGACGCGATCCTCGGACCGCCCACGAACGCCGACGATTCGACCGCCCTTGACCGCGATGTCCATCGCGTCGCCGTTGGAGTGCAGCATCGAGGCCGACTGGACCCACCGGTCGACCTCGGCCGGACGAGTGCCCTCCGTCAGGTGGGAGTCCACCCGCATCGGCCAGCGCTCGCCCGGTCCGTACGGCGTCCTGGTGCCCCACGGCTCTGCGATCCGGTCCACCCGTGCCATCTGCCTCTCGCCTCTCAGCGTTCCGTGGAGGACGAGACGATCGGGAGTGCGCGTATCGAGGCGACGTCCCGCGTCCGCGTCCTCATCATTCGGCGTACCCGCCCGCACGACTTGCATGCCGACGCGCCGTCGTTCCTGGAAATGCCGGGCGCATTGCCCTCGCGCAACCGGGTACCGCTGCCGGACACCTCAGCGAAAGGAATGCCATGAGCGAGCGGGAGGACCGCCTGAAGGGAACAGAAGCGTTCCGGCCAGAGTCATCGAGTGGGGACAACCAGCACGCCAGGAGCGTGGCCCGTACCCAGGCCCACTGGGTCCGGCTGGCCGCGACCGCCGTCGGTGCGGTCTTCCTGCTGGTCGGCATCGCCGGCTTCATCCCCGGCATCACCACCAACTACGACGACCTGAGCTTCGCCGGCCACATGAGCTCGGCCGAGCTGCTCGGCGTCTTCCAGGTCTCGATCCTGCACAACATCGTGCACCTGCTGTTCGGCGTGGCAGGTCTCGCGCTGGCGCGGACAGCGCGCACGGCGACGCACTACCTCGTCTGGGGCGGGGTCATCTACCTGGTGCTGTGGTTCTACGGCCTCGCGATCGGCCACGACAGCAGCGCCAACTTCGTGCCCGTCAACGATGCCGACAACTGGCTGCACCTCGGTCTGGCCCTGGGCATGATCGGGCTGGGGCTGATCGGTCGCCGCTCCCAGATAGCGCCCGGCGAGCCGGTCGAGGCGTAGGACAGTCGGCCGCCCCGTGTCCGCGCCGGCCTCCTGGTCACGCGCGGACACTCTCCAGGAACCTGTCCGGGGTCAGGGGGATCGACCGATGGCGGATCCCGGTCGCGTGATGGGTGGCGTTGGCCACGGCCGCAGCGGTGCCGACGATGCCGATCTCGCCCACCCCGCGGGACCCCATCGGGGTGAACACCTCGTCGCTCTCCTCCAGCCACTCGGCCTCGACGTCGAGGACGTCGGCGTGACTGGCCACGTGGTAGGTCGCGAGGTCCTGCGTGACGACGTGACCGAAGCGCGGGTCGCGGTACGACGTCTCGAAGAGAGCGGCTGAGAGTCCCATGACGAGACCACCGAGGAACTGGGAACGGGCTGTGACCGGGTTGATCACCCGGCCGACGGAGTAGACACCGAGGAGCCGCGGCACCCTGACCTCACCGGTCCAGCGGTGGACCCGAGCTTCCGCGAAGACGGCGCCGAAGGAGTGGAACGCGTACTGCTCGGACGTCGGGTCGTCGGCCGGCGAGGCCGTCGTCTCGAGGCCGGGACGCGGCGAATCGCCGTGGTCCGCGCGGAAGCGCTGCGCGGCCGCGACGATCGTGGTTCCCCACGAGCTGGTCCCGGAGGAACCGCCGGCCACCGACGCCGGGGGCAGTCGCGTGTCGGCGATGGCCAGGTCGACGGCGCCGGTCTCCACGCCGAGCGCGTCTGCTGCGATCTGCGTGAGCGCGGTGCGGGCGCCGGTCCCGATGTCGACACAGCCGATGGCGACGGCGTACCGGCCACCGTCGAGTGCTCGCACGCGGGCGGCGTTGCCCGGCATCTTCATGGCGGGGTACGTGGCAGCGGCCACCCCGGTACCGACGCGCCATTCGCCTTCCGCGGTGACTCCGGCCTCGGCTGCCCGGGACTCCCAGCCGAACCTCTCGGCTCCGTGGTGCAGACAGTCCAGCAGCCGGCGCCTGTTGAAGGGCCGTCCGGTCTCCGGGTCGACCTCGGGTTCGTTGCGCTCGCGAAGCACGATCGGGTCGAGGCCGCACGCCACGGCGAGCTCGTCCATCGCCACCTCGTGCGCGAACATTCCGGGCATCTCACCAGGTGCTCGCATCCAGGAGGGGACCGCGACATCGAGCCGGGCGAGCCGGTGGCTGGTACGACGGTTCGGAGCGGCGTACATCATGCGAGTCGGGGAGGCGGTCTGCTCGGCGAACTCGCGGATCGCGGAGGTCTGCTCCTGGACGGCGTGCTCGATGGCGGTCAGGGTGCCGTCGGCCTTCGCTCCGAGCCGGAAGTGGGAGATCGTCGCGGTGCGGTAGCCGGTCAGCGCGAACATCTGCTGGCGAGTCACCGCGAGCTTGACCGGACGACCGCTGGTGGTGCGCGCCGCGAGCGCCGCAGCCATGACGTGGGCGTGCGCCTCCCCCTTGCTGCCGAAGCCGCCGCCGACGTACGGCGCCTGCACACGCACCTGATCCGGTTCCAGTCCGAGCATCGGGGCCAGCGCCTGGACGACGCCGTGCACGCCCTGGGTCGAGTCGAACATGGAGAGGACTGGTCGTCCCTCCTCCTCTCCCCACCAGGCCAGCGTGGCGTGCGGCTCGAGCGGGTTGTTGTACTCGTAGGGCGTCCGGTACGTCTGATCGACGATCACCTCCGCCTCTGCCAGCGCGGCGTCGACATCCCCGTCGTCGGTGTCGGTCTCCATGTCCGGGTTCACCGAGTCGGGCCGGTAGGTCGCGTTGTCCTCGCGCAGCTCCGCCTCGTGGGGTGTGACGTCGTACTCCACGTCGACCAGGGTGGCCCCTTCCCGCGCGGCCTCGGGCGTCTCGGCTAGGACCAGCGCGATGATCTGTCCCCGGAATCCGACCGCCGCATCCTGGAGGATCGCCAGCTCTGCGTTGTCGGTGTCCTCGAGGCGCGGGGCGTTGGTGTGGTCGATGACGTCCACGACTCCTGGATGGGAACGGGCGCGCTCGGCGGTGATTCGGCGGACCCGACCCTTGGCGATCGTCGACTGCACCAGCCACATGTGCAGGGCCTCGCCCGCGTCGTCATCGGCACGCTGCTCGGCGGCGTACCTGGCGCGCCCGGTCACCTTCTCGACGCCGTCCACACGACGCAGGTCGGTCCCGATCGACCTGACCGGCACGGGTCGGGTTGCCTGTTCGGTCATCGGCCCTACCCAGCCAGCTCGAGCAGCGTGTGCACGGTGGTGTTGCGCACCAGGTCGAGCTTGTAGGCGCTCTGCTCGCTCGCGGTCGCGGCCTCCAGCTCCTCGTCCACGGCGGCGGCGAGGGACTCGACGTCCAGCCGCCGGCCCACCATGGCTCGTTCGGCCCGTTCAGCGCGCCAGGGCTTGTGCGCGACCCCTCCCCACGCGATCCGCAGGTCCCGGACCACACCGTCCTCGAGGTGCACCGCCGCCGCGACCGACACCAGGGCGAAGGCGAACGACGCGCGGTCGCGCACCTTGCGGTACGTCGATCGTGCGGATGCAGGCAGGAACGGAAGCTCGAGCTCGAGGATCAGCTCGTCGGGAGCCAGTGTCGTGTCACGCTCCGGCTCGTCCCCCGGGAGCCGGTGCAGCTCGGCGTACGGCACTCGACGTTCGCCGCCGGGTCCCAGGACGACGACCGTGGGCTCGAGGGTCGCGAGCGCGACGGCGAGATCCGAGGGGTGGGTGGTGACACAGGCATCGCTCGCCCCGAGGACCGCGTTGTAGCGGCCGTAGCCCTCGCGGGCCGGGCAGCCGGTACCGGGGTCTCGCTTGTTGCAGGGGGCGGTGACGTCCTGGAAGTAGACGCAGCGAGTCCGCTGCAGCAGGTTCCCGGCCGTCGTGGCCTGGTTACGGATCTGACCGGAAGCACCGGCCAGCAGCGCCCGGGCGACGAGAGGGAACGACGAGCGGACGACCGGATGGGCAGCGAGGTCGCTGTTGCGGACGTTGGCGCCGATGCAGAGAGCCCGGTGCCACGGGCGTCGTCGTACTCGGTGATCTCGTCCAGGAGAAGACGGCTGATGTCGACCAGCACCTCCGGGGAGGTGATCCCGAGCTTGAGATGATCGACCAGATTGGTGCCGCCCCCGAGGAACCGCGAGTTCGGGTGGCCGGCCACGAGCTCGACGGCATCCTGGGCGCTCTGTGCCCGCAGGTACTCCACGGTTTTCATGCCTGGGCCGCTTGCCGTACGGCAGCCAGGATCCCGGCATAGGCACCGCAGCGACAGAGATTGCCGCTCATCCGTTCCCTGATCTCATCGTCGGTCAGGTCGACGCCGCCCTCGAGGTCCTCGCTGACATGGCTCGGGTGGCCGTTCTTTGCCTCCTCGATCATGCCCACCGCCGAGCACACCTGGCCGGGCGTGCAGTAGCCGCACTGATAACCGTCGTGGTCGAGGAACGCCTGTTGGACGGGGTGGAGGCCGTCGCGCGCCAAGCCGCCGGCGGTGACGACGTCCGCACCGTCATGCGCGACGGCGAGAGCCAGGCAAGTCAGCTGGCGACGTCCGTCCAGCAGCACCGTGCACGAACCGCACTGGCCGTGGTCACAGCCCTTCTTCGGCTCGGTGATGCCGAGCCGTTCCCTCAGTGCATCGAGCAAGGTGGTCCTGGTGTCGACCGTCACCGACTGCCTGGTGCCGTCCACGGTGAGGGTGATCTCGGGATCCATCTCCCGCTGGTACCCACGACGTGGAACGCCTATCGCGGTGGATGGCCCCGACCCGCCTCTTTCGACGTCCGGGGCCGGAGTCGGGGATCAGGTGTGGCGGTCACCCTCACCCCGACGCTGGGCCCGTCCCGCCGCGTCGTGGCGAAGGCGGCGGGACTTGTTGCCGCTTCCGGCAATACCCACTTGCGCCCCGGACATGCCCCGGCCTCGTGAGCGTCCTAGCCCGCGAGGCGCTGCCGCAACAGGTCCTTGCCCTGCTCGGCACCCTTGCGGCTGTCGGCCTGCGCCTTGCGGAAGAACTCCGCGAGGTCGTTGTCGCCGTCACGATCGGCATCCTCGATGTAGGACTCCAGCCGCAGGGCGTTGCTCAGGCACGCCTCGGTGAACCAGATCAGGTTGTAGTCCTTGTCCTTCGTGCCGGTCTTCTCGCCGGTTTCCGTCGTGCTGGTCATCGCTGCGCATCCTTTCTCTCGGTCCGCCGACGCCGACGCCGTACCCGCCCTCGTCGGACAGATTCGCCTGCCTACGGTTCTTTCTCGGGGACGAGCTCGGGCACCCGTCGGGGCTGCCTCTGTGTCGCGCGGTGGATGGGTCGTCGTACCCTGTGGCACCTGATGTTGACCTGGACCACGGATCACAGGCCACCGACCATCTGGACGCGGCTCTACGTGCGCGGGATGCAGCTCAACCGGGACAAGCGAGCCTTCGAGGGGGAGCGCCACACCCTGCGCACCGCCAGGGACCGGCAACGGAAGGGCAACCGTCCCCCGACGCGCTGGACCCGAGCGACACGGCACGTCACGACCCAGACGGTCGACGGGGTCCGGGTCTGGAAGGTGCGGCCGCGGCACCGCGCCCCTCGAGTGCGGGTCGTGTACGTCCACGGCGGCGGTTACATCCACCCGCTGACCCGGGACTACTGGCGCCTGGTCACGGCACTCGCCCGGGTCCCGGCCGAGGTCGTCGTCCCTGCCTACCCGCTGGCACCCGACGCGACCGTCGACGACGTCCTGCCGGTGCTGCTCGACGTCGAGGCCGCGACAGCGGCGAGTGGTCCGCCCCTGCCGACCGTGCTGATGGGTGACTCCGCCGGCGGCGCACTCGTGCTGTCCATGGGTCGATGCGGCGGACGGGAGCTGCGCCGGCGGCTCGTCGGCATCATCGCCCTCTCGCCCTGGCTGGACGCCACCCTCGCCGACGACCGAGTCATCGAGCTCGAGCCCACCGATCCCATGCTCGCCGAGTCAGGCCTGCGGGCAGCGGGGCGCTGGTGGGCGGGGATCCGGGACCCGGCCGACCCTCTGGTCAGCCCGGTCAATGCCGACCCCGAGGGCCTGCCTCCGCTCGATGTCTTCATCGGGGACCACGACATCCTCCGGCCGGCGGTGGATCGCTTCGCCCGTCGACTCGAGCCGTCCCGCACGTCCCTGCACGTCCACGAGAGCACCTCGATGTTCCACGTGTGGATGACCCGCGCCATCCCGGAGGGGAGCCGCACCCGTGCGGAGCTCGTGCGGCTGGTTCGGGTCCGCGTCGGCGCAGTGTCCGACCCACCCGACCGCGTCGTTGGATGAAGGGAATCTCCCAGCACGACGGGCGATAGTCGCCGACCGAGACGGGTACGGCGGGTCCATGCCCGCCCCCTTCTACCTCCGCAGGACGTGCGGTGACCGCTGAGAAATCGACCGATCTGTCGAGCAGGCGCCCGGCCCGGATGCTCGAGGACGAGACCGTGGTCGCCTCGGTCCCCGCCGACCACGTCTACGTGCGGCACATCGCCGCCGAGACCGACGACGGCGTACGCCGCCTGCGCGATCCCGACCCGGACTCCCCCACTCGATCCGCTGAGCAACGCTGGTGGCCGCCGGTCATGCTCGACCCGGCCTGGGTGGAGCAGCACGACTTCGACGTCTTCCACGTCCAGTTCGGGTTCGACGCTTGGGACCCGAGTGACCTGAGCGCTGTCGTCGACGCCGTCCACCGGACCGGCCGCCGCTTCGTCTACACCGCGCACGACCTGCGCAACCCGCACCACGCCACGCGCGACCTGCACGACGCACAGCTGGACGTCCTGGTGCGCGCAGCCGACGAGGTCATCACCCTGACCAGCGGAGCGGCCGACGAGATCGAGACCCGGTGGGGCCGGCGCCCGCTCGTGCTGGCCCATCCCCACGTCGTCGAGCTGGACGACCTGGCCCGCCGGGCATTGAGCGCCCGACGAGCAGACGGACCATTCCGGGTGGGGCTCCACCTGAAGAGCCTGCGAGCCAGCATGGCTCCCGCCACCATCCTGCCGACGCTCGTCCGTGCCGTGGCGGAGATCCCCGGTGCGGTGCTGCAGGTCAACGGGCACACCGACGTGCTGGATCGGGCCGGGCTGCGGTTCGATCCTGATCTCGCCGGCTACCTGCGCGAGGCCGAGGCGGAAGGAAAGCTGGAGCTGCACGTCCATGACTTCATGAGCGACAGCGAGCTCTGGGACTACCTCGCGTCACTGGACGTCTCGGTGCTGCCGTACCGGTTCGGCACCCACTCCGGCTGGCTCGAGGGCTGCCGCGACCTCGGTACTGCCGTGGTCGCACCCACCTGCGGCTACTACGCCGACCAGGGCCCCGTGCACAACTACGTCCTCGACGAGTCGCGGTGGTCCCCGGAGACCCTGCGCGCCGCGGTGCACGATGCCCATGACGGCGGACGACCTGCGCCCCTGTCCGTGCCCTGGCGTCGCCAGCAGCGCTCCGACCTGGCGACGGCGCACCGGGACATCTATCGAGCAGCGCCATGACCGGCCCGATGCGCATCTGCCTGATCGCGTCCTCACGGTTCCCGGTCGGCGAACCCTTCATGGGAGGGCTCGAGGCGCACACCCACGCCCTCGCCTCGCGGCTGATCCGGCGCGGCCACCAGGTGAGTGTGTTCGCGGCAGCCGGAAGCGACCCCGAGCTCGGCGCGGTGCTGGTGCCGGCCGCAGTCTTCACCAGCAGTCCCGCTGCCAGGGCAGACGTCGGCAGTCCGCCCGAGGTGTGGATGCAGGAGCACCACGCCTACCTCGACCTCATGCTGGGGCTGACCCGGGGCGAGCACGGATCCTTCGACGTGATCCACAACAACAGCCTCCACCACCTTCCGGTGGCGATGAGCCCGCTGCTGGAGACCCCCATGGTCACGGTCCTGCACACGCCTCCGGTGCCATGGCTGGAGTCGGCGGTGGGCCTGGCCGCGCGCGGCTCTCGCTTCATCGCGGTCAGCCACGCGGTCTCGCGCGCCTGGCGACACGTGGTCTCCTCGGTCACCATCCACAACGGCGTCGACGTCGACCGATGGGTCCCGGGATCCGGTGGCGGACCAGCGCTGTGGACCGGCCGCATCGTCCCCGAGAAGGCCCCGCACGAGGCGTTGCTCGCTGCCCGCGCTGCCGGGCTGGACCTCGACGTCGCTGGTCCCGTGCACGACGAGGACTACTTCGCCGAACAGGTGCAACCACTGCTCGGCCCGTCGGCGCGCTACCTCGGCCACCTCGAGGGCGAGGGGCTGCGGGCCGCCGTGCGCAACGCCTCGGTCGTGGTGGTGACTCCGCACTGGGAGGAGCCGTTCGGACTGGTGGCCGCCGAGGCGTTGGCGTGCGGGACGCCGGTGGCGGCCTACGACCGCGGTGCACTCTCGGAGATCCTCGACCAGCGCACAGGCGTCCTCGCCCCTGCCGGCGACCTCGCAGCCCTGGCCCAGGCGATGCGTCGCGCCGGGGCCCTGGACCGCGCGGCTGCTCGTCGCCGAGCGGTCTCGCACTTCTCCCTCGACCGGATGGTCGACCGCTACGAGGCGGTGTACGCCGAGATGACCCACGAGGACGAGGCCGCGTGATCGGCTACTACGTCCACCACCAGGGACGTGGCCACCTCCATCACGCCCAGGCGCTGGCCGCCGCCCTCGATGAACCCGTGACCGGGCTGTCCTCGCTGGCACGGCCCTCGACGTGGCGCGGCCCGTGGGTCGAGCTGCCACGGGACGACACCACCGAACCACGCCACGACGTCACAGCCGGCGACCAGCTGCACTGGGTGCCGCTGGGTGACCCGGGTCTCCGGTCCAGGTCCGCCGCGATCTCGGAGTGGATCGAGAGCACCGGACCCCGTGGGCTCGTGGTCGACGTCTCGGTCGAGGTCGCGCTGCTGGCACGGCTGCACGGTCTCCCCGTCGTGTCGGTGGTGCTGCCCGGCCGGCGTACCGACCCCACGCACCTGCTGGGCTATCGGGCGTCGAGTGCCCTGGTTGCCATGTGGCCGGCGGAGGCGACCGGCATGACACCGGCTCTTCCCCAGGACGTCGCTCGCCGCGTCGTCCCGGTGGGCGCGGTGTCCCGGCTCCCGGTGCTGTCGGAGCAGCAGCGTCCGCCGAGGAGCGACAGGCGTCACGTCGTACTCCTGCAGGGCCTCGGCGGCGAACCGTTGACCCGCCTGGATGCCGCCGAGCTGGAGGCAGTGAGTCCGGGCTGGACCTGGACCGTCCTCGGCGGCGAGGCTGGTTGGACCGACGACCTGCACCAGCACCTCCTGAACGCGGACGTGGTCGTGACGCACGCGGGTATGGGTGCGCTGGCCGACGTCGCAGCCTGCCGTCGTCCGGCCGTCGTCGTCCCCGCCGCCCGCCCGCATCGCGAGCAGGTGACCACGGCCGCCGCCCTGGCCGACGGCCCTTGGCCGGCGGTGGTGCTGCCCCGGTTCGCCGAGCGCGGCTGGACCGAGGTGCTGGACCGCGCCGCCGAGTTGGACGGCATGGGATGGGCCCGGTGGTGTGACGGGCGGGCCGCCCAGCGGTTCGCCCAGGTGGTCGCCGAGCACCTGCTCCCCGAGACCCTGCGGCACGCGTGATGGCACCGGTCGCGGTCATCACCCTGGCCCACGAGCGTCACGACCACCTGCGACGCCAGCACCGGTCATTGGCGGTCGGCACCCGGGTCCCCGACCTCTACGTCGTGGTGGCGATCGACGACGACGTGGTCGCGACCTGGGGGCCGGCCCACGGACTGACGCCGACCATCGCCCGCGTCGACCGGTCCGGGCCGTTGCCGCTCGCGCGGGCCCGCAATGTCGGGGCTCGAACGGCGTGGGAGTCCGGCGCCCGCACCCTGGTGTTCCTCGACGTCGACTGTCTGGCCGGACCCGAGCTGGTGGCGGCCTACGACGTCGCCGTCACGGATGCTCCCGGGACGATCTGGTCAGGTCCGGTGAGCTACCTGCCCGCGGGCCTCTCCGAGAAGGAGCTGACCCGCCCGTGGTCGTACGACGAGCCCCACCCCGCGCGTCCAGCCCCGGACCCGGGTCACGTCGTACGCCAGACCGATCCGGACCTGTTCTGGTCACTCTCGTTCGCCCTCCACCGGGACGCCTGGCAGAGAAGCGGTGGATTCTGCGAGGACTACACCGGCTATGGCGGGGAGGACACCGACTTCGCCCAGCAGGCGGCCCAGCGAGGCCTCGACTTCGCCTGGGTCGGCTCGGCCCGCGCCTACCACCAGCACCATCCGGTGCAGGACCCGCCGGTCGACCACCTCGACGACATCGTCCGCAACGCGACGCTGTTCCATGCTCGTTGGGGACGGTGGCCGATGACTGGGTGGCTCGAGGAGTTCGAGCGGCTCGGTCTCCTGCGTCATACCGCTGATGGCTGGACGCGCGTATGCCCGTCGCGAACGCGGGTACCGGGCTCCTCATGAGCGAAGAACGCACTGCCTCCGGCTCGTCCGCCCGTCCCCTGGCTGCCGTGACCGGGGCTTCCAGCGGCATCGGTCTGCACCTGGCGCTCGCGCTGGCCAGACGTGGCTACGACCTGATCATCAATGCCGAGGACGACGCGCTCGAGAGCGCTGCCGACCAGGTCAGTGCCGAGGGCGCGCAGGCACGCACCGTCCGGGCCGACCTGCGTGATCCCAGCGGCGTCGACCAGCTGTACGCCGCCATCAAGGAGGACGGTCGTCCCCTCGACGTGATGGCCCTGAACGCCGGTGTCGGCAAGGGCGGCTCGTTCGTCGAGACCGACCTCGCCGACGAGCAGTCGATCATCGACCTCAACGTCACCGCCACCGTCCGCCTCGCCAAGCTGGTGCTGCGCGACATGGTCGCGAACGACTCGGGTCGCGTGCTGTTCACGTCCTCGATCGCCTCGGAGATGCCCGGCGCGTTCCAGGCCGTCTACAACGCCTCGAAGTCGTTCGTGCAGTCCTTCGCCCAGGCCCTCCAGAACGAGCTGAAGGACAGTGCGGTCACGATCACCTCGCTGATGCCCGGGCCGACCGAGACCGAGTTCTTCGAGCGCGCCGGGATGCTGGACACCAAGATCGGCCAGGCCAGCAAGGACGACCCGGCCACCGTTGCCGAACAGGGTGTCGAGGCCCTCCTGGCAGGCAAGCCGCGCGTGACCGGCGGCGGCCTGAAGACGCGCGTCCAGGACGTGGCCAGCAAGGTCATGCCCGACAAGCTCAAGGCCGCGATGCACCGCAGCATGGCCGAGCCGGGATCCGGCAACTGAGCCGGGCGACAGGCCGCGAACCACAGGCCAGGCTGACTCGACGCCCGTCAGCGGGCAGGATCGGTCCATGACTGCTGACGACCGCCAGGAGCAGGCGCCCGTCCTCGAGGCGCTGCGCGAGCACGACCAGAGTCCGCACGTGAGCTTCGCACCGCCAGGTCACCGACAGGGCAAGGGCGCCGACGAGCGGGTCCTGCAGGCGGTGGGCGCCGACGTGTTCTCCCACGACTACCTCGCCAACGGTGAGCTCGACGACCGGGCCGGGCGCGGACAGGTCCTCGCCCGAGCAGAAGCGTTGATGGCAAAGGCCGTGGGCGCCGAGCACGCCTTCTTCACCACCTGCGGAAGCTCGCTCTCGGTCAAGAGCGCGATGCTCGCCGTCGCTGGACGAGCGGGCAGCTTGCTGCTGGGCCGAGATGCCCACAAGTCGGCGATCTCCGGGCTGGTCCTCGGAGGCATCGAACCGGTCTGGGTGCATCCGCAGTGGGACAGCTCCCTCCACCTGGCGCACCCACCGAGTCCTGACGACTTCGCAGCTGGCCTCGAGCAGGCGCCTGACGTCGGCGGCGTGATGGTGACCAGCCCCTCCCCCTACGGGACCTGTGCCGACCTCGCCGCCATTGCCGAGGTGTGCCATGCCGCTGGGAAGCCGCTGATCGTCGACGAGGCCTGGGGTGCTCACCTTCCCTTCCACGACGACCTGCCGACGTGGGCCATGGACGCGGGAGCCGACCTGTGCGTCGTCAGCGCGCACAAGATGGGGACCGGGCTCGAACAGGGCTCGGTCTTCCACGTCCAGGGCGACCTCATCGATCTCGATCATCTCGCCGCGTGCGCCGACATGCTCTCGACCACCAGCCCCAACGTGCTCGTGTACGCCGCCCTCGACGGCTGGCGTCGTCAGATGGTGCAGCACGGCACCCGCCTGCTCGGTGAAGCGCTCGCTCTGGCCCGGCTCGGACGCGAGCAGATTCGCGAGCGCACCGGCCTCGTCGTACTCCACGAGCAGCTGTGCGGAGCCCAGGCCTCGCACGACCTCGACGAGCTGCACCTATTGGTGCAGGTCGATGCCCTCGGCATCAGCGGCTACCAGGCCGCCGACTGGTTGCGAGAGAACGAACACCTCGACGTACACCTGGCGGACGCACAACGCGTCGAGGCTCAGATCTCGGTGGCCAACACCGAGGCCGACATCGAGCTCCTCGTGCAGTCGCTGGGCCGGCTGTGTGACGCGTCTGCTTCCTTCGATCCTCCCCCAGCCGTGGAGCTGCCGGAACCCGGCGAGCTCGAGCTCGAACAGGTGCTCTCGCCGCGTGAAGCGTTCTTCGCACCCGTCCAGGACGTGCCCGTGCAGGACGCGGCAGATCGCATCGCGGCCGAGCAGATCACGCCGTACCCGCCAGGCATCCCGGCCCTGCTTCCGGGGGAACGGATCGGCCAGGCGGTGCTGGACTACCTCGTCTCTGGCCGTCGAGCCGGCATGTTCCTCCCCGACGCCGCCGACAGTGACCTGGGCACGATCCGGGTGGTGGCCGAGACCTGAGCCAGCCGGCTGTCGAGCGCTCGGCATGTGCCATGGCATGTCGAGCGACAGTTTGGGTAACTCAAAGCCGTGGTCAAGCGGTTGGCAGGCACGTTGCTGCTGCTCGCTGCGCTGCTCCTGCCCTCCGCGTGCCGGCCCTCGAGCCCCGATGAGAAGGGTTGGCGAAGCACAGCCGAGCAAGCGGTCTCCGACATGGTCAGCGAGGTGGCCACGAGCCGCCTGACCGTCCAGGAGCAGCTGCGCGACCGGTTCGTCGGCCGCTACGCGATCGTGGTCCTCACCTACTCCGAGGAAGCCGCTGGGAAGGCATCCGACTCAGTCTCCACCGTGCAACCACCCCCGTCTGCGCGCCCGAGCTACGACGACCTGACCACCTTGCTCTCGGACGCCACCGATGCCATCGCCAGCGCGCGCATTGCGGTCGCCGCGGACGACGAACCGAAGAGCCGCAAGGCCGTCGTCGACCTGACCAGGCTGTTGGCCCGACTACGGCCACTCGCGAGCAGTCTGCGAGCAGCGTCATGAAGAAGGTCTTCGCCGTCGCCCTCGGCATCCTCACGGCCATCGGCGGGTTCGTGGACATCGGGGACCTGGTCACGAACGCCCAAGTCGGCGCCCGGTTCGGGCTGTCGCTGGCCTGGGTGGTCCTCGTGGGCGTCCTCGGCATCTGCGTCTTCGCCGAGATGTCGGGCCGGGTGGCAGCCGTGAGCGGACGAGCCACCTTCGACCTCGTGCGCGAACGGCTGGGTCCGCGCATGGGGCTGATCAACCTGCTGGGCTCCATGGCGGTGACGCTGCTGACCTTCGTGGCCGAGATCGGCGGCGTGGCCCTCTCCCTGGAGCTCGTCTCCTCGGTCAACGAGGTGCTGCTCGTCCCGTTCATCGCGTTCCTGGTGTGGGCGGTGCTGTGGCGGGCGCGGTTCACGGTCATGGAGAACGTGCTCGGGCTGCTCGGCCTGGCGCTCATCGTCTACGTGGTGGCCCTCTGGAAGCTCGGCCCGGACTGGTCCCACCTCGCCCACCAGTGGGTGACCGTGGACAAGCCGGGCGACGAGACCTGGCTGACCTGGTCCTACTACGCCGTGGCGCTGTTCGGCGCAGCGCTGACGCCCTACGAGGTCTTCTTCTTCTCCTCGGGAGGAGTCGAGGAGAAGTGGGGACCGAAGGACATCGGCACGATGCGCGCCAACGTGTTCATCGGCTTCCCGCTCGGCGGCCTCCTGTCGTTGGCGATCGCCGGGTGCGCCGCCGTCGTCCTCGGCCCGCTGGACATCACCGTGGCTTCGCTCGGTCAGGTCGGCCTTCCGGTGGCCATCGCCTTGGGCAAGATCGGTCTGGCCGTCGCCCTGGTCGGGTTCGTGGCCGCCACCTTCGGTGCCGCCTGCGAGACGGGGTTGTCGGTCGGGTACAGCATCGCCCAGTACTTCGGCTGGCAGTGGGGCAAGTACGTGCGTCCGAACGTTGCCGCCCGCTTCCACCTCGTGCTCGTCCTGAGCACGCTGCTCGCGGTCGGAGTACTGATCACGTCGGTCGACCCGATCCTGGTCACCGAGGCCTCGGTGGTGTTCTCGGCCGTGGCCCTCCCGCTCACGTACTTCCCGATCCTGGTGGTCGCCAACGACCACGACTACATGGGCCCTCATGTCAATGGTCGCCTGGCCAACGGTCTCGGCACGTTCTACCTGCTCGTGATCGTGATCGCGGCGGTGGCCGCCGTACCGTTGATGGTGCTGACCGGGATGGGATCATGAGATGAACAGACTCGAGCGTCCGCTGGACGGCCTGCTGCACCTCATGGACCGGCAGGTCATCGACTCTGAAGACCTCCTGGTGTGCAAGTGCGACGACCTCGAGCTCGAGCAGCACGAGGATGGCACCCTCACGGTCACTGCTCTCCTCGTCGGCGCACCGGTGTGGGTGCCCCGGGTGAGCTCCTGGCTCGGCGAACGGTGGCGGCGTCTCGGCGGTGCGCAGAGTGATCGGCAGCGTCCTTACCGGATCGACCTCGCCGACATCGCGCAGGTGAGCCAGGAGATTCACCTCCGGCGCGAGCGCGACGGCGTACTGCGTCGACAGGACCCGGAGCGTGCCTCGGTTCGGCGGCTCGTGGACGACCTCCTCGGTGCCGACGTCGTCGGTCCCGGGGACGAACACCTCGGCAACGTCCTGGACGTGCGTCTGGCTCCGACTCGCGACGCACGGGACCCGGCCCTCGACCTGACCGGGCTGCTGGTCGGTCGTGGTCGTCCCGGTTCCTACCTCGGATACGACCGGAGCGACGACCAGGGTCCCTGGCTGGTGCGGCGCATCGTCCGGCGACTGCATCGCCACAGCGGCATGATCTCCGCCACCGACATCGACGAGATCGACTGGGACCGAGGGATGGTGCGAGCGCGCACCGGCCTGGGCGAGCTGACCAACGTCGACGCCACCGTCGACCCGAGCGAACGAGACGAGCTGCGACACGAACGTTCGTGACGCCACTCGAGGTGTGGCCCGTCCGCCGCAGGGTACCGGGATCGACCTCGGAAGGGAGTGCCCATGCACGTCGTCGTGACAGGTGCCAGCGGGAATGTCGGCAGCGCGGTCGTGGAGGCCCTTGTCGCCGACCAGCGCGTGACCTCGGTGACCGGGATCAGTCGCCGTCCCCACGACTGGCGGCCGCCGCGGACCACGTGGCAGTGGGGTGACGTGGCCGAGATGGACCTCGACACGGTCCTGCGGGGAGTCGACGTCGTCGTGCACCTGGCCTGGTTGTTCCACCCCATGCGGCACCCCGAGGTCACCTGGCACTCCAACGTGCTCGGCACGCGTCGCCTCGTCGATGCGGTGGCCCGGACCGGCGTACCTTCCCTGGTGGTGGCGTCGTCGGTCGGCGCCTACTCACCCCGGCTCGACCTCGAACCGGTGGACGAGACCTGGCCGACGGACGGCCAGCCGCTGACGGCGTACAGCAGGGAGAAGGCGTACGTCGAGCGTCTGCTCGACGTGCATGAGGAGGCCCACCCCGACAGACGCGTCGTACGACTGAGACCGGCGTTCACCTTCCAGCCACGATCGGGCATCCAGCAGCGACGACTCTTCCTCGGTCCGTTGGTGCCCGGCGCTGTCCTCCGGCCTGGGAGGGTCCCCCTGCTGCCGATGCCGAGGGACCTGCGGCTCCAGGCCGTGCACACCACCGACGTCGCGGCCGCCTACCTGGCCGCTGCCCTCGGTACGACGCGAGGAGCGTTCAACATCGCGGCCGACCCTGTGCTCGACCCGGACGCGCTGGCTGCACTCCTGCATGCCCGCTGGACGGCGGCGCCGGCCGGTCTGCTGCGGGGCGGGTTGGCCATGGCCCACCGCGTCCACGTCGTGCCGACCGCGCCGGAGCTGTTCGACCTGCTGATGACCGTGCCGGTGATGAGCACCGAGCGGGCGCGGAACGAGCTCGACTGGCATCCCCGGTACGACGGCCGCGACGCCCTGGCGTCGTTCCTCCGGCCGCTCGACAACGCCGATGAGCCCGAGACCCCGCCACTCCCCCAGCACGACGGTGTGGGAGTGCGGGCGCAGGAGCTCGCGACCGGTCTCGGTCACCGCCCCTGACGGACCGGCCCTCCGCTCAGCCCGCGTCGCCCTGGACGTTTGTCGCCGACCGATGCGGGAACGGGCACTCCCCCCGCAACCACCAGGAGGAGCCGCATGAGTGCTGACCAGAACCCGATCGAGCACGACGACCCACGTCTCGAGGTGCTCCAGGCGGTCTACGACCGGATCAACTCCTGGGAGGAGAGCGCCACCCCGGAGCGGATTCGCAGCGAGCTGGACGAGGCGATCGCCCAGGCGGACATCGACGTGGACGACAGCACTCGCAAGGCCCTGGCCAGTCACATCGAGCAGGGAGGCGGCCGCGAGGACGTCGCTGACGTCCTGGGATCGGGACCGAGCTGAGCCAGGGGTGGGTCCCGCCCGGCACCGGGCGGGATCCACCCTCGGCCTCAGGCCACGCTGGCCGGGAAGCGCTCCCACACCCGGTGGGAGGCCATCAGCTGCTGGACTTCCTCGAACACCGCCGCCGCACTCTCGCCGGTGACCACCCCGGCCGAGCCGTCGGCGCCGGCCTGGGACAGGGCCGGGATCCCGTCACCCCACGCGCCGATGACCTTGGCGTGCCGCCAGCACTCCTCGATCATCAGCAGCACCCGTGGGTCGACGGTCGCCGAGGTGGAGGCGGCCGCCTCCGCTTCACGCGCCGGGATGGCGTCGGGAGCCGGGGGCGGCGACCCAGCCAGCAGCAGCACGTCGTACTCCACCGAACGACCGGTCGAGAAGGTCCGCTGGACGGGCAGCTCCTCGACCATGCCGCCGTGCGGTGCGATCAGCAGGGGCACCATCCCGGCCGCGAAGATCGTCTCGCGCAGCTCCCGCACGCCGTCGAGGTCACGGTCGGGATCGATCACGATGCCGACCATCCGGCCGTCCGGGGGCCACTCGCCCGTCACCTGGGAGAGCGCCGGGCTGGCCTCGACCTCGCCGAACGTCTCCGTCGGCTCCGGCGCCGGCAGCCCGAGGGCGGTGGCCACCTCCGAGCACAGCACCGGGTCGATGTTGGCCAGCGCCCGGAGCTGGCGCTCCTTGATCGCCTGCTCGTAGCACTTGCCGAGCTCGAAGGAGTACGCCCGGATGATGTGCTCCTTCTCGACCGGGCTCATGCTCGCCCAGAACAGCCGCACCTGGCTGTAGTGGTCGTCGAAGGAGGCCGGGTTGGCGCGCACCTTGGTGGCCTCGGCCACCTGCACGGGTACGTCGACGAACGCGCCGTCCTCGGCGCCGGCGAAGAAGGGACAGCCCCCGTCGAGCGAGTTCGGCTTGTACGGCGCGACGCCGGTGTGCACACCATGCTGGTGGAAACCGTCACGCAGCATGTCGTTGACAGGAGCGTGCGGTCGGTTCACCGGGATCTGGCTGAAGTTCGGTCCTCCGAGCCGGGTGATCTGGGTGTCGACGTAGGAGAACAGACGCGTCTGCAGCAGCGGGTCGTTGGTGACGTCGATGCCGGGAGGCAGGTGACCGACGTGGAAGGCGACCTGCTCGGTCTCGGCGAAGAAGTTCGAGGGCACCCGGTTCAGGGTCAGCTTGCCGACCGGCTGCACCGGTGCCAGCTCCTCGGGCACGATCTTCGTCGGGTCGAGCAGGTCGATGCCTTCGAAGGTCTCCTCCGGGTTGTCGGGCATCACCTGGATGCCGAGCTCCCACTCCGGGAAGGCACCGGACTCGATGGCGTCGTACAGGTCGCGCCGGTGGAAGTCGGGGTCGAGGCCGCCGATCAGCTGCGCCTCCTCCCAGGTCAGGGAGTGCACACCGAGCTTGGGCTTCCAGTGGAACTTCACCAGCACGGTCGCGCCGGCTTCGTTGACCAGCCGGAAGGTGTGTACGCCGAACCCCTCCATCATCCGGTAGGAGCGCGGGATGCCGCGGTCGGACATGTTCCAGATCGTGTGGTGCTGGGCCTCGGTGTGCAGGGAGACGAAGTCCCAGAAGGTGTCGTGGGCGCTCTGGGCCTGCGGGATCTCCCGGTCCGGGTGCGGCTTGCCGGCGTGGATGACGTCGGGGAACTTGATGCCGTCCTGGATGAAGAAGACCGGGATGTTGTTGCCGACGAGGTCGAAGGTGCCCTCCTCGGTGTAGAACTTCGTCGCGAAGCCTCGGGTGTCGCGGACGGTGTCGGCCGATCCCCGGCTGCCCAGCACGGTGGAGAAGCGCACGAACACGTCGGTCTGCTTGCCCTTCTTCAGGAAGCCGGCGAGGCACACGTCGTCGGCCGTGCCGTATCCCTCGAAGACGCCGTGCGCTCCGGCACCGCGCGCGTGCACGACGCGCTCCGGGATCCGTTCGTGGTCGAAGTGGGTGATCTTCTCGCGCAGGTGGTGGTCCTGCAGCAGCGTCGGGCCTCGCTCACCGGCCTTGAGCGAGTGGTCGCTGTCCCTGAGCCGGGCGCCGTTGGCCGTGGTCAGGAAGCCACCCTGCTGCCCGAGCGCATCCGCCGGAGCGCCCGTCCGTGCCCCGGTCGGCGTCACGGTGTCCGGTGCTCCGTGCTCGGCCTTGGGTGGCAACGGCTCGCGCGGCTCGGTGGGCTCCTCGACCGAGGGCGGCTCGCTGCCGGGCGCGCCCGGGACGGTCGCGCTTCCCGACTGGATGACGTCCTTGGCCGTGTCGACCAGCTTCTCGACGGTGTCTTCGACGGCCTGCTTCGCGTTGTCGGGGCTCATGGCGAACCTTTCGGTCGTGGTGGGAAGCCCGCCGTACCCGAGGCCGGGCCGGGCATGCTGCTGCCTCGCAGATCCGCACCACGGCCGAGAACATCCGCCGCCGGCGTGGTGCTTCTGCCCGCACCGGGTACCGGAGCAGGCATGACCACGACACCGGACGAACCCAGCCAGGACCCCGCCGTCGTTCCGTCGGGCGATCCCACCCCGGAGAAGATCGATCCCGTGGACCCCGGGGAGACACCGGGCGACCCGGCCGGCGATCCGCAACACCCGCACGGCGACCCGTTGATCGATCCTGACTCGGACGCGGAGCCAGGTCAGATGCCGGAGTCCACCAACACCGAGGTCGGCGCCTGAGCCCAGCCAGGTCCTTGTCGGTCAGTCGTGCAGCTCCACCACGGTCTGGGCCAGGCGCTCGACGGTGATGCCGGCACGCTGTGCTGCGTCGACGAGGCGTTCGTGCGCGGTGGTCACGTCGGTGTCGAGGTGCAGCGTGAGGGCACCGATGGCGCGGTTCAACGCGCCCTGTGCCCGCAGGCTCAGTGGCGAGTGCTCGGCCAGCCGTCGCGTCGTCAGCGTCGTCGCCGAGCCGAGCACGAGGTCGGCGGCCCCACCGCCGTCGACGAGGCGAGCGACGTCTGCCTCGCGATCCTCGAAGGCGTCCGCGAGGCCGGCGTACACGCGCACTGCGCCGAGTGCGACCTCATGGTCGGTGACCGGCAGGGTCAGGGTGCTCTGCACCCCCGCGCGCTGGCTGGCAGCGGCGTACAGCGGCCACCTGCCGTCCAGCGAGGCGGTGCTGGTGGCGCCCCACTGCCGGCGTACGCCGGCCTCCACTCCCGGGCCCCCGTCGAGGTACTGAACTCCGTCGAGCACCGCGACCGTGTCGTCAGACGCCGCGACGGTGCAGCTGTCTGTCTGATCGATCCGGACGATGCTGAGGCCGAGGCATGCGGGCACCACCTCGATGACCTCCTCGACCGTCCTCCCCAGGTGTTCGAGCAGCGGCATGCGAACGTTGTCCTCCCTCTCCCCAGCACCTCTTGTACCCCCGGCACGAGCCGTTCACACCATCCCGGGAGAGCAGGCTGGGGTGTCGCCGACCTGACGGCGGCACATCACTTCCGGTGCATCGGGTAACGAGGTCGAAGCGACGAGGAGGCACACCATGGCCGGCAAGCAGGCGCCCGGTGCCCAGCGCTGGGTGCCCGACCGGGTGACCCCGCAACGATTGCGTGCGGGCGTGGACCAGTGCCGCGGTTGTGAGCTCTACGAGAACGCCACCCACGGTGTGCCCGGACGCGGTCCTCGCGACGCCCCGCTGATGGTGGTGGGCGAGCAGCCGGGTGACCAGGAGGACAAGGCCGGAGAGGCCTTCGTAGGGCCGGCGGGCAAGCTGCTCGACCGTGCGTTGGCGGCGGCAGGTATCGATCCTGAGAGCGTCTACCGCACCAACGCCGTCAAGCACTTCCGGTGGGAGCGAGGGCGTCGTGGCAACCGGCTGCACAAGGGACCGACGCGGACGCACGTGGCGGCGTGCGGACCGTGGCTGGTCGCGGAGCTGGACATGGTGCAACCGCAAGGAGTGGTGCTGCTCGGTGCCACCGCTGCCCAGTCCGTGTACGGGTCGGACTTCCGCATCACCGAGTCGCGAGGCGTGCGGCTCGACTGGCCCGACGAGATCCGCGGCTCTTCCGTCGTACAGCCACCGGACTGGGCGCTGGCCACCATGCATCCGTCGGCCGTGCTGCGCTCCCGGCAGCGCGAGGACGACCTGGCTCGGCTGGTCGAGGACCTCGAGCGCGCGGCCGGCCTGCTGATCCCGTGACACCCCCGCCGGGACAGGACGTCCCCAGCAGGTGGGCCGCGGTCAGACCACCCGCAGGATCGGGCTCTGCTGCTCGACACGGACGGCGGCCAGTGGAATGCGGGCCACGAAGGTGCTGCCGGCGCCGAAGTGGCTCTGCACACTGATGGACCCGCTCATGAGCTCGGTCAGCTCCTTGCAGATGGCCAGGCCCAGGCCGTTGCCGCCGTAGCTCCGGGTGATGGAGCCGTCGACCTGGTGGAAGGAGTCGAAGACCATCTTCTGGTTCTGCTCGGGGATCCCGATGCCCGTGTCGGAGACGATGAACTCCACCGCCTGCCCGGCATCGGTCGCGGGCCGGACATGGAGGCTCACCTGGCCGGCGTTGGTGAACTTCACCGCGTTGTCGAGCAGGTTGGTCAGGACCTGGTAGAGCCGGTCGCGGTCACCCACGACGATCCGCGGGACGCCCGGGTCGATGGTCGAGCCGAAGCGAAGGCCTTGCCGGGTGGCGCGGGGGGCATAGGCGTCTGCGGCATCGGCCACGACGGCGTGCAGGTCGAAGGGAGCGGAGGCGAGCTTGAGCTGCCCGGCCTCGATGCGCGAGAAGTCCAGGATCCCCTCGACCAGTGACGTGAGCAGCCCTCCCGACCGGGCCATCTTCTCCAGGAGGTACGACTGCTCCTCGTCCAGCACGGTGTCCTCGAGGAGCTCAGCGGTGGCGAGGACCGTGGTCAGGGGTGTGCGGATCTCGTGGCTCATGTTGGCCAGGAACATCGACTTGGCCCGCGAGGCGTCCAGCGCCGCATCCCTCGCGTGCTCGAGCTGTCGAAGGGCCCGCTCCTCGGAGCGGATCAGCCGCGCCGTACGCACGAAGGCGATCGCCATCAACGCGATCGTGCCGATCAACAGCTGCCACGGGTGGTCGGGCTGCCCGGCCAGGTCCCCCACCACCTCGAGTCCGGCCGGCACGAACAGTGGTGCCACAGCGACCATGATCTGGCCCAGTGAGGTCACGTTGCGCGGGGCGTTCGCCGCGTCGTAGCTCGCCACCGGATGCCAGGCTGCCCTGGCGATCAGGACGGGCGCGACCATCCACGCGATGTCCATCGCCATGCCGGCAACGCCCTCTTCGGCCGTCCGGAGGTAGGTGATGTCGGCCGCCAGCCACAAGCAGACTCCAGCAGCGAACGAGGCACCGACGGCTGCGCGGGCGCTGCGGCTGAACAGGGCTCGGGCGACGAGCGCGAGCAGGACCGCATCCGCGATCGGGTAGGAGGCCCAGACGACGCGAACCCCGGGGGTCACGCTCGGGTCGGCCACGATCGTGTTGACCGAGAGACTCCAGAAGATCAGCACGCTGACGATCACGATCGTCAGGACGTCGAGCGCGAAGTCCCGGTCGAGGCGCCGGCTGCTCGGACCCAGGCTGCGCCGAAGCGCGATCCAGAGCGCGATGCAGAGGACGACGTAGCTCGCGAACCAGGGCGGGTCGGCGATGGAGACATCGGTGCCGGCGCCCAGCGCGTCGAGCACCGTCCACAGCACGTCCCCCAGCGCGGAGAGCGAGACCCCGGTCGCGATCAGCCCTGGCACCAGCCGCCGGCCCCGTGGGGCCCGCGCGGCTCCGATCCAGGCGCCGATGCCGGCCCCGACCAGGACACCGAGGTAGCAGACGTTGTCCAAGGTCTTGTTGTCGGTCAGGACGTACACGACTACGGCCGCCACGACTCCTGTCGCGACGGCCGCCGAAGTCCACGACGTACGGGCCATGTGCCCACCCTAGTGTCGGAAATGCACGATCTGAGGGTTTTCCGGCATTCCCCCGCCGTGGGTCTGGTATGGGCGCCGGCCCCCGGCGTGTCAGAGCGGGTCGGCCATCTCGCGCTCGACGAAGGCGTGACTCTGCTTGCGCCCCCCGAGCATCGTGGCAGCGATGATGGCAGCGAGCAGGGCGGCGATCCCGCACACCAGGAAACCGATGGCGTAGGCGTGTGACAGGGCGTGGAAGGCGACGTCCTGGAGCGGGTTGAACGGCACCAGGTGGCCGTCGGGTCCCGGCACGTGCGAGGGCACCGCGTTGGCGCCCAGCGGCCCGGACTTCACGGCTCCGACAGCCGCCTCGACCTCGGCTCGCTTGTCGGCGGGCACGTGCGCGGGCGAGGCGTAGAACGCAGTGACCGCCTTGTGGAGGGAGGGTGACTCGGCGATCTTCGCGGCGATGGCGCTGGCCGCGTTGGTGAGGGCGATCGCTCCCACGATGGCCGGGCCGAGGGTGAGACCGAAGTCGCGCAGCATGCTGGTCGCGCCGCTCGCCATGCCGGCCTTCGGCGTGGGCACGCTGTTCACCGCGACCACGGTGATGGCGGTGACGGCGGTCTTGAAGCCGGCACCGACGACGAGCAGGGGTACGGCGATGGCCGCGATCGAGAGGTTGGTGGCCGGGATGGCGGCCAGTACCAGGTCACCGACACCGATCAGGGCCGCTCCGGCCGCCAGCACCCACCCGGGGTTGAACCGCTGCAACGTCCTGCTGCTGACCGGGAAGAGCGCGACGCCCATGATGTTGAGCAGGACGAACCCGACTGCCGTCTTCAGCGGCGGGAACTCCTGGATGGCCGAGAGCCGGATGCTGGTGGCGTACGCCGTGCCGAGGTAGGCGAACATGGCGAGCACGGTCACCACGGCGGAGACCGTGAACATCCGGTTGCTGAACAGCTCGAGCTGGATCAACGGCTTGTCCACCCGTCGCTCGATGTACACGAACGCCACCATGAACAAGGCCGCGACGACGAAGCTGACGATCACCTGCGCGCTCCCCCAGCCGTCCTCGGCTCCCTGGATGATGGCGTACAACAACGCGAAGAGAGACACGGCAATCGTGATCTGGCCCGGCCAGTCGAGCGAGCGACCCACCGGCGACGAGGAGTCCTGGGCCGCGACCAGGGTGATCACGGTGCTGACGACGGCAATCACGGCCATGGCCAGGAACGCGTAGCGCCAGCTGGCGAACTCACCGCCGGAGTGCTCGATCCTGGCGAGCGCACCGCCGATCAACGGAGACATGAAGCCCCCGGCGGTCAGGGCGGCTGCCCAGAGGGAGATCGCGTGCGCCCGCTCCTGGATGGTGTGGGTGCCTGCGGCGAGCATGGCGATCGAGGTCGGGAAGATCGCGGCGGCGCCGAAGCCGGCGATGACCTGCCCGGTGAGCAGCACACCGACGTTCGCGGAGGGGGTGAGGAAGCCGAGCAGGCCACCCAGCACCACCAGCGCCGAGCCGATGGCCAGGAGCCGCTTGCGGCCGAACAGGTCGCCGACCACCCCGAAGGAGAGCTCGAAAAGGGTGACCGGGACCAGGAAGGCGTCCGAGACCCAGGTCAGCTGGGTGGAGGACAACCCGAGGTCCTGGTTGATGTAGCCGTTGATCACCGCGGGGATGCTCAGGCCGAACTGCGCGACGAAGCAGGCGCTGATGGCGGCCACGAGCGTGCCGGTGGTCAGTCGGGGCAGGGAGGCGGGCAGGTCTCGGTTCGCGACGGTCTCGCTCATGGCGCCGAGGCAATCACATCAGGAACCCTGATGTACAGGTTTCCTGATGACTTTTTCGTCCAGTGAGATGACTAGGCAGACTCGGTGGGCGCGTCGGCGGGCGTGAGCAATGCCTGCCGGCACAGCTCGAGCGAGGACCGCAGCACCTCGGCGTCGTCGCGCGAGAGCAGGGAGAGCATCCGGGCCTCGAGCGCGGCCACCTGGGGCCGCAGGCCGTGGAGCAGTCGCTGGCCGTCGGGGGTCAGCGAGATCACCAGACGCCGTCGGTCGGCCGCGTCGCGGTGGCGATCAATGAGGCCACGGTCGAGCAGCGTGGTCACCATGTCGGCCATGCTCTGCGAGGTGACGAAGGAGTGCCGCGCGAGGTGCGCCGAGGTGAGGTCGGGATGCCGCTCGAGCACCGTCAACGCTGTGTACTGCAGTGCCGTCAGACCTACCGGACGGGTGAGGTCGTCGAGCTCGGCGCGAACGGCCAGCTCGACCTGCTTCATCAGGTAGAGCAGGGTCGGCGCCCCGTGCTGGCCGACGCGACCGGTGGTCGGTGTCATTGCGGCCTCCTCGCGACCGGGGCCGCACGTGGTCCGCCCATCCTAGGGAAGCTCACGCCAGGCCCAGGACACCGGCCGCGTTGCCCTTGAGGATCCCCGCCCACCGCTCCGGGTCGATACCGAGGGCTTCGAAGTCCTCCATCCAGCGCTCGGGCGTGATGAGCGGGTAGTCGGTGCCGAACAGCACCTTGTGCCTGAGCATCCCGCCGGCGGCCCGGACCAGCTCGGGCGGGAAGTACTTCGGTCGCCAGCCGGAGAGGTCGATGAACACGTTGGCCTTGTGCGTGGCCATCGAGATCGCCTCGGCCTGCCACGGCACCGAGGGGTGCGCGAGGATCACGGTCAGCCCGGGGAAGTCGGCGGCGAGGTCGTCGAGCAGCAGCGGGTTGGAGTAGCGCAGCTTGATCCCCCGCCCGCCCGGCAGCCCGGCCCCGATGCCGTTCTGGCCGGTGTGGAAGAGCGCGGGTACACCGAGCTCCTCGAGCGCCGCCCACAGCGGGGTGAACGCCGGGTCGTCCGGTGAGAAGGCCTGCAGGCTGGGGTGGAACTTGAAGCCGCGCACCCCGAAGTCCTCCACGAGGTGTCGGGCGCGCGAGACGGCTGCGGCGCCCTGGTGCGGGTCGACCGAGCCGAACGGGATCAACACGTCGGCGTGCTCGGCGGCCTCCTCGGCGATCTGCTCGCTCGACAGGGCCGGGTGACCCGTCGCGGTGGTGGCGTCGACCGTGAACACGACCGCCGCCATACCGGCGTCGCGGTACCGCGTGGCCAGGTCGGCGACCGTCGGCGTCCGGTTCTCCGAGCCCTTGAAGTACGCCGCCGAGGCATCCATGAGCTCCTGGTCGAGCGAGAGGTGACCGTGGTCGTCGGACTCGACGTGCACGTGCACGTCGATGGCGCTGACCGCGCCGAGATCGATGCGCGGAAGGTAGCGGCTCACGGGGTGACCTCTCGTAGACGGGACTTCAGCAGCTTGCCGGAGGCGTTGTGGGGCAGCTCGGGGAGGAACACCACCGACCTCGGCAGCTTGTAGCGCGCCAGGCGGCCCTCGAGATGGGCGAGCACATCGGCCTCGTCCACCTCCTCCCCTGCCCGTACGACGACGAAGGCCCGGCCGACCTCGCCCCACCTCTCGTCGGGTACGCCGACCACGGCGCACTCCGCGACCGCCGGGTGCTCGTGCAGGGCGCGCTCCACCTCGGCCGGGTAGACGTTCTCACCGCCCGAGATGTACATGTCCTTGAGCCGGTCGACGATCCTCAGGTAGCCCTCGTCGTCCCTGGTCGCGAGGTCACCGGTGTGCAGCCAGCCGTCCTCGAAGGCACTGGCGGTCGCCGCGTCGTCCTGCCAGTAGCCAGGAGAGACGTGGGGGCCGGAGACCAGCACCTCCCCCGGTTCGCCGTCCTCGGCATCGCGGTCGCCGGCAACGACGCGCACGTCGGTGAAGAAGCAGGCCGTGCCGGCCGAGCCGAGCTTGCGCACTCCTTCGTCGGCCCGCAGCATCGTGGTCCCGGGCGAGGCCTCGGTCAGGCCGTAACCCTGGATGATCATCAGGCCGCGGTCGAGCCAGGTGCGCAGCAGCGACTCGGGGATCGGGGCGCCACCGCTCAGCGCCAGCCGGAGGCTGCTCAGGTCGGCTCCGGCGAAACGTGGCGCGGCCGCGATCGCGAGGTACATCGAGGTGACGCCGAACAGCAGCGTGACGCCCTGCGACTCGATGAGGTCCACCGCTCGCGCAGCGTCGAACCGGGCCTCGATCAACGCCGTACCGCCCTTGAGGATGGTCGGGAACAGCACCTGGTTGAGAGCGGCGGTGTGGAACAACGGGGCGGTCACGAGCGCCACCTCCTGGCTGCCGATGTCGACGTCGACCAGCAGGTTGGCGACGTTCCACACCACGTTGCCGTGGGTCAGCATGACGCCCTTCGGCCGCCCGCTCGTCCCCGAGGTGTACTGGATCATGAACAGGTCGTCGAGCCCGATCGGCTCGTCGATCTCGGTGAGGTCGTCGACCGCGAGGTGCTCGAGGCCGACGCCGGCGGCGCGGGTGAAGTCGACCGTCTCGAGCCCGAGCCCGGAGACCTGGGGGGCCTGGAGCGCGTCGGCGAAGACGTCCTCGACGACGAGCAGACGGGTGCCGCTGTGGTCGAGCACGTGGGCCAGCTCCGGGGCGGCGAGCCGGGTGTTCACCGGCACCGACACCGAGCCCAGCCGGGCAGTGGCCAGCACGGTGAGGACCATCTCGATCGAGTTCAGGCCGAGGAACGCCACCCGGTCACCGCGTTCGACACCGCGCGCGCGGAGTCCGTGGGCCAGTCGGGTGACGGCGCGGTCGAGGTCGGCGTACGACATCGGGGTGCCGTCCTGGACGAGCGCCGCCTTGGCTGGCGTCATCCGGGCCCGGCGGCGCGGCCACGACCCGAGACCCTGGTCCCTCATCGGTCGGTCTCCTGCGATGCCGGCCCTGGCGACGAGAGCCCGAGCCGGTCCTTGAGGGCGAGCAGCTGACCCAGCGCCTCGTCGCGTCGGGCGAGTACGTCGCGCTCCCGGCCGCCGAGCTCCTCGGACACCCCGTCGACCAGCTGCTCGGTCAGCTCCGGAGTGAGCTCGGGGTGGCCAAGGTCGGCCCACCAGTCCACCATCGGCGGGCCGAGGTGGTCGAGGACGTGCGCCAGTCCGCCGGGACCGCCCGAGAGGTGCTGGGTCGCGATCGGACCGAGCAGCGCCCAGCGCAGGCCGGGGCCGGACGACACGGCGAGGTCCAGGTCGGAGACCGAGATCGCTCCGCGGCGGACCAGGTCGTAGGCCTCGCGCCACAGCGCCGCCTGCAGCCGGTTGACGACATGACCGGGCAGCTCGGCCCGCACCCGGACCGGGCGACGGCCGAGTGCCGTCATCAGGGTCATGGTCGCGGCCACCGTGTCCTCGGAGGTCAAGCGTCCGCCGACAACCTCGACCAACGGCACGAGGTGAGGCGGGTTGAAGGGATGGGCCACGACCACGCGCTCGGGACGCCGGCACGCGTCCTGGAACGAGCTCGGACCGAGCCCCGAGGAGCTGCTGGCCAGTACGACGTCAGGCGCTGCCGCCTCGTCGAGGGCGGCGAAGAGCGTGCGCTTGAGGTCCAGCCGTTCCGGTCCGGACTCGATGACCAGGTCGGCGGTCTCGACGGCACTGGCCGGGTCGGCATGGAAGTGCAGCCGGTCGAGGGCGGAGGCGTCGGCCTCGAGCTGGTGGAGGTGGTCGGCGACGGCCTCGCGCAGCCGCTCCTCCGCATCCGGAGCCGGGTCGCTGACGTGCACGATCGAGCCGCGGGAGAGCGCCAGGGCGCTCCAGCTGCCGCCGATCGAGCCGGCGCCGACGACGGCCACGGTGTCCGGGACGGTTCGCATGGACGACGTACTCATCAGGAGCCCACCTCGGCGCCGGCTCGCTCCTCGGCGAGGGTGACGAACACGTCCAGCGACGTCGGGTCGGCCAGGGAGTCCAAGCTGGCCACCCGAGCGACCGGCACGCCCTGGAGGATGCGCTTGACCGGCAGCTCCAGCTTCTTGCCGGTCAGGTTGCGCGGCACCGCCGGCACCCTGATGACCTGGTCGGGCACGTGGCGCGGCGAGAGCTCGGCGCGGAGGGCGGACCGGATGGTGCCGACCAGCTCGTCGTCCAGCTCCCCGCGGGTGACCACGAAGAGGATCAGCTCGCCGTTGCCGCCGACCTTGTCCTCGAGGTGGACCACCAGGCTGTCGCTCACCCCGGGCAGCTCCTCGACGACGCGGTAGAACTCGGCCGTGCCGAGGCGCACTCCCCCACGGTTCAGGGTCGCGTCGCTGCGCCCGGTGACCACGCATCTGCCGTCGGGCTCGAAGACGATCCAGTCGCCGTGCCGCCAGATGCCCGGGTAGCGGTCGAAGTAGGTGTCCCGCAGCCGGCTGCCGTCGTCGTCGCCCCACAGGCCGAGCGGCATCGACGGCATCGGCGCGGTCACCACCAGCTCGCCCGGCTCGCCGACCACCTCGTGGCCGTCCTCGTCGAAGGCGTGCACGTCGACGCCGAGCGAGCGACCGGAGATCATCCCGGCGCGGACCGGCAGCAACGGGTTGTTCTGCACGAGCCCGCTGCAGACGTCGGTGCCGCCGCTGCCGACGTTGACCTGGACCTCGGGTCCGAGCTGGTCGGTGATCCACGCGTATCCCTCGGGTGGCAGCGGCGCACCGGCCGAACCCACCACCCGGATCCGCAGGTCGAGCCCGGACAGCTCCAGCCCGGCGGCACGGCAGGCCATCACGTAGCCCGGGCTCGCCCCCATCAAGGTGGCCCCGGTCTCCTCCGCCAGCCCCCACTGCCAGCCGAGGTCGGGGTACGCCGGGTCGCCGTCGACCAGCACGATGGTGGCGCCGACGAGCAGGCCGGAGACCAGCGCGTCCCACATCATCCACGCCGTGGTGGAGTACCAGAGGAGGACGTCTCCGGGGCCGAGGTCCCAGGACAGGGCATGGTTCTTCAGGTGCTCGAGCAGGATCCCGCCGTGGCCGTGCACGATCGCCTTCGGCTTACCGGTGGTGCCGGAGGAGAACAGCACGAACAGCGGGTGGTCGAAGGCGACCGGTCGCGTCTCGTGGATCGGTTCGGTGACCGCGGCGATGGCCTGCGACCAGGAGATCGCGCCGTCGACGCGCCAGTCGCCGTACTCGATGTCGAAGACCTGCCGCACGCTCGGCAGCTGGGCGACGATCTCGTCCACCTCGGCGAGGCGGTCGATGTCCTTGCGTCCGTAGCGGTAGCCGCCCGCGACCAGGAGCACCACCGGCTCCACCTGGCCGAAGCGGTCGACCACGCTGCGTGGACCGAACTCGCTCGCGCAGCTCGCCCACACCGCGCCCAGGCCGGCGGCCGCGAGGAACGCCACCACCGCGTCCGGACAGTTGGGCAGGTAGCCGGCCACCCGGTCACCCGGTCCGACGCCGAGGTCGACCAGCACCCGCCGGGCGCGCGCGACCTGGTCGCGCAGCTCTTCCCACGTCAGCGACGTGTCGGGACGGGTCTGCGAGCGCGCGTGGACCGCGACGTCACCGTCGTCGAGCCCCTGTCCGCGCAGGGCGTGCTCGACGTAGTTGAGCATCGAGCCCTCGAACCAGCGCGCTCCGGGCATGGTCCGGTCGGCCAGCACCGAGGTCCGCGACCCGTGGTCGGTCACGTCGAAGAAGTCCCAGATCGCCGTCCAGAACCCCTCGAGGTCGTCGACCGACCACCTCCACAGTGCGTCGTGGTCGCGCAGGTCGAGGTCGCGGTGCTCGCGCACCCAGGACAGGAAGTGGCCCACCCGGGTCGTCTCCAGCACGTCCGCGGGCGGACGCCACAGCACGTCGCCCGGCCTGACCGGGGCGGCCCGGTCGTCGGCGTACGGCGTGCTCACCGGTCGGTCACCTTCTCGGCCCGTCCGTCGAGGAAGTCCTGCATCCGGGCCTTGGCGTCGTCGGTGCCCTGGGCGATCGCGGCCATCATCGCCTCCATGAAGTAGCCCTCGCGGGGAGCCGCCTCCGCGATGCGCGGCAGCGCCTGGATGATCGCGAAGTTGGTCTGCGGGGCGTTGTCCGCGACGCGGCTGGCGAGGTCGATCGCGACGTCGAGGCCGGTGCCGTCGTCGACGACGTACTGCGAGAGGCCGACGGCAGCGCCCTCCTCGGCGTCGTACCTTCGACCGGTGAGCATCAGGTCGGCCATCCGCGCGACGCCGATCAGCCGGGGCACCCGCACCGAGGCCCCACCCCCGACGAAGATCCCGCGCATTCCCTCGGGCAGGGCGTAGAAGGTCGAGCGTTCGGCCACCCTCAGGTGGGTGGCGGCCGCCAGCTCGAGACCGCCGCCGACCACGGCGCCCTTCAGTGCGGAGACCACCGGGACCGGTCCGAACTCGATCTGCTCGAAGGCCCGGTGCCACATCCGCGAGTGACGGACGCCGGACAAGGTGTCTCGCTCGGCCATCTCGGAGAGGTCGAGGCCGGCACAGAAGTGATCACCCTCGGCGTCGATGACCACGCTGGCGATGTCTCCCGGCAACGTCGTGAAGAACCGCTCGATCCCCAGCACCGCGGCGTCGTTGAGCGCGTTGCGCTTCGCCGGACGGGCCAGGGTCAGGACCGCGACCTTGCCGACGCGCCTCGCCCGGAGGTTGTCGGGAAGGTCGATGTCGAGGACCTCCGGCTCGAGCGCTTCTGGCACGACAGGCTCCTCCTAAAGAACAGGTTTCCTGATTGTTGACCACGCGCGCCGTCATGGTCAAGTCAGGGTCGTGCCCTCCTGTCCGAGCTCAGGGACGGTCGATGACCAGGGTGCGGCACCCGTCGGACGCGGCCTGCTGGTCACCGGCAGCGACCCGGGACACGCAGGAGCACAGGGAGGTGTCGCGCTGCTTCTGCTCGTCGCTGAGGAACACGTCGCGGTGGTCGATCCGACCGTCACACTCGAGCACGCGCACCGTGCACAACCCGCACTCGCCCTTGCGGCAGTCCCACATCACGTCGACGCCCGCGGCCTCCAGTGCCTCGAGCATGGAGGCGTCCTCGTCCACCACGACCTCGCGGTCGAGCGACGGGATGGAGACCCGGAACCTCTCGGGAGCCCAGGCGCCACTGTTGCCGAAGGTCTCGAACCTCACGTTGGGCATCGGCAGCCGACGCCCGGCCCACTCGCGGCGAACGGCATCCATCAGCCGGATCGGGCCGCACATGTAGAGCTCGGTGTCGGTCGCCAGGTCCGAGCTCGCCACCTCGTCGACCAGGGAGCCGACGTCCAGCCCGGTGGCTTCGTCGTCCACGTGCACCCGGACCCGGTCGCCGTGCTCGACGGTGAGGTCGTCGAGGTAGGCCATCACCGCGCGCGACCGTCCCACGAGCACGAGGGAGTAGTCGGCCCCGCGGCGGCGCAACGCCGTTGCCATGGCGACCAGCGCGGTCACCCCGATGCCGCCCGCGACCAGCAGGTAGCGCGAGGCGCCGACGCCCAGCGGGAAGTTCTGCAACGGGTCGGAGACCCGGATCCGAGCACCCTCCGCCAGCGCGTGCATCGCCCGCGAGCCGCCGCGAGAGGCGGGGGCCAGCTGGACGCTGACGGTCCAGCGCCGCCCCTCGTCCTCCGAGCGCACGATCGAGTAGGAGCGCCGGATGGTCCGTCCCTGGTGGCTCACCTCGACGTCGAGGTGGGAGCCCGGCGTGGCCGGCCGGGGGCGTTCGGGCGCGAGCACGATGCGGCGTACGCCGTCCGCGACGTCGCTCGCCTCGACCACCTCGGCCTGCTGCCAGCGCAGGGTCGACTGGGCCGCCATCGCTCAGTCCCGGACCCGGGCGTCCGCGGAGCGCCCTTCGGCCTGCAGCATCCGGTCCAGGATGCGGCGCACCCACATCCCGCCGGCATCGATGTTCAGGCTGTAGAACTCGTAGTCGGGGTTGGCGTCGATGGCGCCCTGCTGGGCGATCAGCATCTCCTCGTCCTCACCGAAGACGCCGTGCACCCCGTCGCGCAGCTGGGTGGTGATGGTCTGGCTCTCCAGGCGGTAGTTGCGCATGAAGGCCCAGAAGTAGTGACAGGTCCGCTCGGTCTCGGGCGTGATCGTGTTCATCACGTAGCCGTTGACGCCCTGGCTGCGGTCACCCTCGGGTGCGCCGGTGCCGGCCTTGGCGACGCCGACGTCGATGCAGATGGTCGAGGGCGCCTCGAAGTGGATGATCTGCCAGCGGTCCACGCGTCCCTCGAAGTCGGGGAACTTGTCCCGCATGTTCTTGAGCCAGAACGGTGGCGGCTCGATGTCGCGCATCCAGCGGCTCACGGTCACGTGCCGCTCGTCGTGGGTGACCTCGAACTCGGACTCCGAGAGCTCGTCCTGTCCGATGCTCGAGGAGTGCACGAACTCCTCGTGGGTGAGGTCCATCAGGTTGTCGAGCACGAGCTGGTAGTTGCAGCCCGCCTGGATCGTCTCGCCGTCGCCCGCCCAGTCGGGTGAGTCCATCTGGTGCATGTCGGGGACCAGGTCGGGGTCGGCGAGGTCGGGGTCGCCCAGCCAGACCCAGAGGAAGCGGTGCCGCTCGACGACCGGGAACGCGGGCACGGTGGCGCTCGGGTTCACCGTCTCCTGGGCCGGCATCGAGGTGCACCGTCCGGCCCGGTTGTAGCGCAGGCCGTGGTAGGGGCACTGCAGCTCCTCGCCGAGGATCTTTCCCTTCGACAGCGGGGCCAGCCGGTGCCAGCAGGCGTCGGCCAGGGCGGAGACCCGTCCGTCCGCGGTGCGCCACAGGGCCAGTGGTCGCCCGGCCACGGTGCGGGCCAGCGGCTCCCGGGAGGTGACCTCGTGGTCCCACGCCGCGACGTACCACGCGTTCAGCGGCGAGGCGAAGATCTTGCTGGTCGCCGACGCCGGGGCGCTCGGATCCACGGGGTTGTCGGCCACGCGGTCCCCGGGCCGCAGGGAGGTGGCCTGGGAGGTGGTCTGGGAGGTGGCCCGGCTACGGGCGTCGGTGCCGGGGCGGGTGAGGGTCATCTTCACTCCCTATGCAGATAGGTATTAGGCGCGTCACACTACCTATCTCCATAGTCATTGGCTAGGGTCGAGCCCAGATTGCTCCGGAGGAGGTGGCGATGTCGCTCCGTTTCGCACTGCTGGCGCTGCTCGGCTCGCGCCCGATGACCGGCTACGACCTGTCCAAGCAGTTCAGCCAGTCGGTGGCCCACGTCTGGCACGCCCCGGACTCGCAGATCTATCCCGAGCTGAACCGGATGGAGCGCGACGGGCTGCTGGAGTCGGTGCCGGTCGCCTGGGGGCCGAAGGGGACCAAGAAGGAGTACCACGTCACCGACGCCGGACTGGCGGCGTTCCGCGAGTGGATCAACTCGCCCCTGGAGATCAGGCGGCAGCGGGACCCGGCGTACCTCAAGGCCGCCTATCTCGAGTGGGCCGACGCCGATGCCGCCCGCTCCCAGCTGCGCCAGCACCACGACTACTGGACAGCGCACCTCGACCTCCTCGAGCGCACCCGGCAGACCCTCGTCGACCGGACCCACCCGACCTTGGCCCACCGCCTGGCCAGGCACTCCCCCGACCAGCACGAGCGCATCGTCCGCTACAAGGTGTTCGCCTACGACGGCCTGATCGACCAGGCGCGAGCCGAGGTCGCGTGGGCCGACCGTGGCCTGGCCCTGGTCGACGAGCTGGAGGGTGCGCCCGCCCCGTAGGGCGACGCCTCGTCGCCGGATGTCGATTGCCGGCAGCGCGGGAACGGTGGCGAGCGCACGGTCGATCTCCGGCGCGGGCGCATGCGACCTCGTCGTCCGGGTAGCGGGGGTGTCTCGACCCCCATCGAAGGAGACACCATGGCAACAGGAGAGACCGGCTTCGACGACGTGACCTTCGACCTGATCTCGGTGCAGTACCACGCGCTGAAGGCGGGCCACGACTACGGCCAGTACGTGCGCGACGCCGAGAACGCCGGGACGGATGACATCGCCTCGTTCTTCCGGGAGGTCATGGACCAGGACCAGGCCCGTGCCCACCGCGCTCACGAGCTCCTGGCCCAGCTGGGTGGCACGGACAACACCTCGCCCCAATGACCAGCGCACCACCGACCGCGAGGTGGGACCGGTGCCCTCGCTGACCTTCGTCGGGACGGCCACAACCCTGCTGCGGCTCGGCGAGTTCACGGTGCTCACGGACCCCAACTTCCTGCACCGTGGCCAACGCGCCTACCTCGGGAAGGGCCTGTGGAGCAGGCGGCTGACCGAACCCAGCCTGCAACCGGAGGACCTGCCACCGCTCGACGCGATCGTGCTCTCCCACCTCCACGGCGACCATTTCGACCGGGTGGCGCGCCGCGGGCTGGAGCGATCGCAGCCGATCATCACCACGCCACCGGCTGCAAGGCGCCTGCACAGATGGGGCTTCGAGACGCGCGGGCTCGAGACCTGGTCGAGCGAGACCCTGTACCGAGGGAAGGACTCGTTGACCGTCCACGCCCTGCCCGCGATCCATGCCCGCGGCCTGATGGGCGCACTGCTGCCTCCCGTGATGGGCTCGTTGCTCGAGCACCGGGTCGGGGATCGCCTCAGCGCCCGGATCTACCTCAGTGGAGACACCCTCACCGGAGCACACGTCGACGAGATCGCCGCTCGGCATCCGGACATCGATGCCGCCGTCGTGCATCTCGGGGGCACGCGCGTGCTCTTCCACACCGTGACGATGGACGACGCCCAGGGCGTCGACTTCCTCACGCGGGTCCGGCCGCGCCAGGCCGTGCCGGTCCACTACGACGACTACCGCGTCTTCCGCAGCCCGTTGTCCGCCTTCCTGCAACGGGCGGAGCGTGAGGGCCTGGGCTCGACGGTGAGCACCGTCGAGCGCGGCCAGACCATCGAGCTGAGCAGCCGGCGCACGAGCACCCAGTAGACGACGTGAACGCCCGTCCAGTCGCCTGAGCCGTCCCGCAGAGGCGGCCGGCCGCGGGGCATCGGCCCCACCCCGGCGAATTCCCGGGAGAAAGTCGGCGGACCGCGGGTTCCGGCTCTCGGTTCGGTGCCATGCTGGGGGGTAGGACGCAGCGTCAAGAAGCGGAGCTTGTGTCCTGACGGCCAGAGGCTCTGGACCTCGGCTCTGGACCGTCGGCCCTTCCGTTCGGGAGGCGGGGCATCTGCCCCCCACGAGGTCCTCCACGGCGGTTGCGGCTGGGGCCATCTCGCGTGCCTCATCACGAGTGGACGCGGGGTGGCCCCCCTGTGGGACGCCGTCGAGGCGGACGCGGGCCCACCGCGAGTGCTACGGAGACGAGCACACGTGGGCTCGTCTACGTAGTCGCGTCCTCGACCCACGGTCGCCCCACCGGGGTGCCGTGCGCCATCGCCTCCGAGAGGGTCGGCTGGGCACAGTCGGCTGAGGAGATCCGCTCGAGAACGGCCCGAGCCAGCAGCGCCCGGTCGACCGGCGGTGGCGGGCCGTCGTCGACCAGGTCGCGCTTGTCGGCGTACGCATCATGGGACAGGACGATCTCGCCGGCGCGCGTGACCGCGTCCAGCGCAGCCAGGTGCTCTTCGAGGGGCACGTCGAGCCAGTCCCGGATGTCGCAGGTCCAGCATGCGGTGGTCAGGCCCACGTCGTGCACGGCTGCCCAGGCCGACAGCGTGAACCGTCCGTACGGCGGCCGGTACCAGACCACCGGGCGCTGGATGACCTGCTCGAGCAGGTCCTTGGTCTCGACCAGGCCGCTCGCGAACTCCGCCTCCGGTACCTGGTCGACACGACGGTGGTCGGCGCCGTGCAGGCCGATCTCGTGGCCCTCGGCGACGACCGACCTGAACACGTCGGGGTAGAGCCTCACGCGCGTGCCGAGCACGAAGAAGGTGGCCCGGGCGCCGGCCGCGGCGAGCTCGCGCAGGACCGCGGGGGTGCTCTCGGGGTCAGGGCCGTCGTCGTAGGTCAGCAGCACCGAGGGCCCCTCGTCCGGGCTGACGGCGACGAGAGCCTCGCCGGGTTGCTGGATCATCGGATCCAGTCACCTCCACGCATCACCCGGCGGACCCGCCAGTCGCGGTCGAGCACCACGAGGTCCGCTCGCAACCCGGTCTCCAGGCTGCCGCGGTCGTCCAGGCCGAGCAGGGCTGCGGGCGTGGAGGTCGCCGCAGCCACAGCGGCGACGGGATCGACGCCGGCGTGGACCACGCAGCGGCGGACCAGGTCGGCGGCGTGCGCCGTACCTCCCGCGAGCGACGGCGGGTCGGTCCGCGTCCACGCCCGGCCGTCCGCGACCCGCACCCGCACCGACCCGAGCTCGAAGTCACCGTCGGGCATCCCGGCAGCCACCATCGCGTCGCTGACGAGCACGACGTGCCGCCCGGGGTCCACGGCGAACACCAGGTGCGCCGTCTCGTCGGCGACGTGCACGCCGTCCGCGATGAGCTCCACGTGCGCTGCTCCGCGGGCCAGGGCGTCCAGGGAGGCGGCGACCGGGCCCGGCCGGCGATGGTGCAGGGGCTCCATGCCGTTGAACAGATGGGTGACCAGGGGCTTGTCGAGTGATCGCAGGGCCTCGCCGAAGGCGCGGGCGTCGGCTCCGGTGTGGCCGAGACCCACGAGCACGCCGGAACGCTCGAGGAGCTCGGCGGCGGCGACCGCGCCGGGCAGCTCGGGGGCGAGCGTCACCATCCGGACGGTCGGACGCCCGGCGTCGTCGACCCCGGCCGCCAGCCAGTCGGCGATCTCGTCGGTCCCGGGTAGGCGCAGGTGGGCGGGATCGTGTGCACCCCGGTGCTCCAGGTCCAGGAAGGGTCCTTCGACATGGCACCCCACGACCGAGGATCCCGTCGCCGCCACCGAGGCGATCGCCCTGATCGCGGCGAACAGCTCGGGGGCCGGCGCGCTCACCAGACTGGCCAGCATCGTCGTGGTGCCGCGGGAGAGATGGTGCGCTCCGACGGCGGCGACCTCGACCGTGTCGCCCGAGGTGACGGTGTGGCTCCCGCCGCCGTGGCAGTGGATGTCGACGTACCCGGGCGCGACCGTGTCGACCGGTTCCGGGGCCGGTCCCGACCAACCGGACGCCGGACCGACGTACCCGATCGTGCCGTCGGGGCGCACCTCGAGCACGCCCTCGTCCAGGATCCCGGCGGTCGTCACGAGCCGCCCGGCCAGCGCCGCCGCGGTCATGACTCGGGCGCCCATCCGTCGCGGGCCAGGAGCGCCGCACCGATCACGCCACCCCGGTCACCGAGGGTCGACGTGGTCAGCTCGGCGGGATGGACGATGGCGACCCGCTGGTGCAGCGCGACCCGCAGTGGGGTCAGCAGCGCTTCGCCGGCGCGGCTGAGTCCCCCGCCGATCACCACCCGGGCCGGGCTGACGAGCAGGGAGAGGATGTCGAGCGCGTCCGCGAGGGCGTCCACCGCGTCCTGCCAGACCTGCCGTGCGACGGCGTCCGCGTCCAGCCGCGCGGCCACGTCGTGCGCGCCCGTGACGTCGTTCCCGCTCAGACCCGTGTAGCGGCGCGCGATCGCCGCCGCGGAGGCGACGGCTTCGAGGCAGCCGTCACGACCGCACGCGCACCGGACGCCGGGCCGGACGACGAGGTGCCCGATCTCCGCCGTCTCGCCGCAGTGCCCGGTCAGCAGATGCCCGCCGGAGACGATGGATGCGGCGATTCCGGTGCCGATGGGCATGAAGACCAGGTCCTGGGTGCCGACACCCGCGCCGAGCCGGTGCTCGGCCACGCCGCCGGCGGCGACGTCGTTGGCGATCCGCACCGGCAGCTGCCACTCGGCCCCGAGTGCGCGGACGAGCTCGAGGTCGCGCCACCCGATGTTGGCGCTGTACGTCGCGACGCCGGTCTCGCGGTTGACCAGGCCCGGGACCACGACGCCCGCGCCGACCACGGATGCGCCGGACCGTTGTGCAAGCAGGGTGTGACCCACCTCGGTGATCGCCTCCAGGGCTCGTTGCCCCGGTGGTGTAGGACGTTGCTCGGCCGCCACCACCGTCCCCGCGTGGTCGACCAGTTCCGCCTTGATGGTCGTGCCGCCGACGTCGACGGCGAGTGCGAGCCCCTCGCCAACCGTCATGGGGCCGGCCCGAGGACAGCGGACCTCATCGGAACGTTCCCTGGGACACCGACCCCTCCAGCCGACGCTGGAAGATCAGGAAGACGATCAGCACCGGCACGACCGTGATGACGACTGCGGCGAAGAGCGCGCCGAAGTCGACGGCGTAGCCCGCCTGCGAGGCGAACTCCGCCATCCCCTGGGTCAGGACGTACTTGCTCATGTCGGTGTTCAGGGCCACCGGCAGCAGGAACTGGTTCCACAGCCCCAGGAAGTTGAAGATCGCGACGGTCGCCATCCCGGGCCGGGCCATCGGCAGCATGATCTGGAAGAACGTGCGCCAGTCCCCCGCACCGTCCATCAGCGCCGCCTCGTAGACGTCGTCGGGCAGGGACTTGAAGAAGGCATAGAGGAAGAACACCGTGAACGGGAGGGCGAACGCGACGTACACCATGATCAGCCCCGGCAGGGTGTTGAGCAGCCCGACGTTCTTCAGGACGAAGAACAGCGGCACGATCGCGAGGAAGATCGGGAAGGTGAGCCCGGCGAGCATCAGGTAGTAGATGACTCGCGCACCGGGGAACTGGAACCGCGCGAGCACGTAGGCGCACATCGCTCCCAGCAGCATGACGAGCACGAGGGCGACACCCACCACGATGACGGTGTTCAGGAAGAACTGCCGGATCCCGGCGTCGGTCCATGCGTGGACGTAGTTGTCGAAGCTCCAGTGCGCCGGCAGTGAGAACGGTGAGGCCAGGATCTCCTTGGTCGTCTTGAAGGAGGACAGCACGACCCACAGGAACGGGACGATCACGATGAGCGTCCAGATCGCCAGGAGCACGTGCGAGGTGGCTTCGACAGCGAGGTCGCCACCGGTCCGGTCGTTGCGCGTCTCGGTGTCGACGCTCTCGTCTGCCGCGACGGCGCTCATCGGCGCAGCCTCCGCTCGCCGCCTCCGGTGAACCGATTGGCCGCGAACACGATCGCGGCGAACAGCAGCGTCACGACCGCGAGCACGACGCCCATCGCCGTGGCATAGCCGAACTGGCCCTTCCGGAACGCCGTGTTGAAGAGCTCCTGGCTCATCGTCCGAGTGGTGTTGTCGGGTCCGCCGTTGGGGTTCAGCGCTTGCATGTACACGAAGGCATCGAGGGCCGTGATCCCGAGATAGATGTACGCCGTCTGCACGTTGTCGCGGACGAGCGGGAGGGTCACCGAGATGGCCGTGCGGAACCGGCCGGCGCCGTCCATGCGAGCGGCCTCGTAGATCTCCGCCGGGATCCCCTTGATGGCCGCGACGAACAGCACCGTGTAGAAACCGACGAAGCTCCAGATGATCACGAACATGGACGCGGGCATCGCCGTACGCGGGTCGCCGAGCCAGGCGAAGTCCTCGAACCCGCTGAGGCCGATCTTGGTGAGGGTGGCGTTGAGGAGACCGGCCGAGGGGTCGTACACCTGCGCCCAGATGAGGCCGATGACGATGGCCGGGACGGTGTAGGGGAAGAACGACACGATCCGGTAGAACCCGGAGCCGCGGATCCCGCGGATGTTGCCCTTGGTGGGACCGCCCACCGTGACCATCGTCGCGATGGCGAGTGCCAGCACGATGGTCACGAGCGGCACCACGATCGCGAGCTGGATGTTGTTGCCCAACGACTTCATGAAGGTGTCGTCGTGGAACAGCTTCGTGAAGTTGTCCAGCCCGATGAAGTTGTACGACGGAGAGAACCCGTTCCAGTCGGTCATCGCGAAGTACAACGCCTGGCCGAACGGGTAGATCACGAAGACGAGGAAGATCGCCAGCGGCAGCCCGAGGAACACCGCCATGAAGCTCAGCCGTTCGAGGCTCGGCATCCGGCGCGACCGGGCGACCGGCCGAGGCCGGCCGCCGGTCGTCGTCGTCATGGCGCTGGTCACGTGATCTTGAGCTTCTTCACCGACGAGTCGTTCGCGATCTTGTCGGTGATGCCCTGCAGCCCCTTGGTGAGGCCGGCGACATCGGTCTGACCGGACAGGAACGAGTTCCACACCACCAGCTGGTCGGTGTTCATGCCGTAGTAGTCGACGAACTGGTAATTGAAGATGTTGCTGCCGGCGGCGCTCAGCATCTTCGTCTGCGAGACCAGCGCCGTCGACCCGAAGCCGTCATCGGGCACCAGGCCCTTGACGATCGTCGGCGCCAGCCGCGTCTTGGAGAAGTTGGTCGCGGCATCCTTCGACAGCATCGCTCGCAGGAGCTCCTTGCCGCCGGCGCTGTTCTTCGACTGGGACGGCACGACGTACGGCTCACCGGCAGCGGCACGGAGCCCCGCGGCGGGCAGCTTGGGGCTGGACGAGACCGTCGGCTCGGGAGCGCCGGTCATCTCGAAGCCCGACTTCGTCGCCGACTTCATCTCGTTCTCGATCCAGCCACCGGACGGGTAGAGGATCGCCTGTTCGTCGTTGCTCCACTTCGCCTGGGCAGCGGTGAACTGGGTGCCGGCACCGCCGGGGACGAAGTACTCCTTCGACACCATCTCGGCGAGGGCCTTGAAGACGTCCTGGAGCTGCGGCATCGACCAGCACTTCGGCTGGAGGTTCTCCAGCGCGAGGCGGACCTCGTCGCCGCCCTCCTTGATGGCGGAGTTGACGGACATCGTCTGGTAGTACGTCGCCGCCTCCTTGCCCCACACGAAGAGGTACTTGCCCTTGGCCTTGGCCTTGGCGCCGAGGGCGAGTGCGTCGTCCCAGGTGGCCGGAGGGGTCCAGCCGTTCTGCTTGAACAGCGACGCGGAGTACCAGACGCCGTAGACCGTCATCACGTAGTTCATCGCGATGAACTTGCCGTCGAAGGTGCCGGGGACCTTGACGTTCGGGTAGAGCGTGTCGGAGATCTTGGTGCCCTCGTAGTTGTTGGCCTCGAACACGTCGTCCAGTGTCTCGCACTGCTTCGCGATGACGTTGAACCCGATGGCGTTCGCACCCGAGTTGTCGATCAGGTCGGGCGGCGTGCCGCCGACGAAGCGCGGCTGCAGCTGCTGGGCGATCTGCGTCGACGGGGACACCTTGATGGTGACGCCCGAGAAGCCCTTCTGCTTGGTGACCTGGTCGGCGGCGTACTTGACGTAGTCGTAGCCGTAGCCGCCGTTGAAGATCACTGCATCCACGCTCGAGCTCTTCGCGAGCCCGAAGGGGTTGGTCGCGGACTTCGTGCCGCCACCGCCACCGCCGCCTCCGCTGCTCGGGGACGAGCAGGAGGCGAGCGTGCCGGCGAGCGGTACGAGTGCCGCTGCTGCGAGCGAGCCACGGAGGAAGCTACGTCGGTCGAGTTGTGCTTTTTCTTGAGTCATCGTCGGGTGCCTTTCGTGATGTCCCTGCTGGTGGTGCTTGGTTCTCACGGGTGTCCTGCTGCGCGCGCTGCCGCACGTGGCGGTCAGGTGAGGCCGGCGATGCGCTCGCCGTACCGCGCCTTGAGTGCGTCGTTGTGCTCGTCACCTCCCGGAACGTTGGCCGAGATGTACAGCGGCGGGATCTCGCCCGCGTCTCGGAGTCGCTGAGCCGTGCCGAGCGTGAGGAGCTGGGCGATGTAGGCCGCCGTGATCGAGGAGACGGCGCCGGCCGAGAGCCCGTCGCCGAGGTCGATCGTCGCGTCGCCGTACGGCGCCCGGTTGTCGATCACGATGTCGGCGATCTCCGAGAGCCGCTTGCCGCTGCTGTGCTTGGGGCTGACCGCGTTGGTGTGCTCCAGGCTCGTCACCGCGATGACGGGATGGCCGTCGGCCTTGGCGCGCAGGGCGAGTCCGACGATCGACCCGTTGACGCCGGAGTTGGAGGCGACCATGAAGACGTCGGCGGGGTCGAAGGAGTACAGCTCGTAGAGCTCGTCGGCGACCGACTCGTCACGTTCGAGCGTGCCGCCCTCGAGCACCGAGACGTCCCGGTTGCCGCGCAGGACGACGTCGCGCAGCACGATCGCATGCGTCGGGATGAGCCCGCCCGCACGGCCTGCGACCTCCATGGCGAACGCCTGGGAGTGGCCGGTGCCGAACACCTGCACGACGCCGCCGCGCTGCATCGAGGACACGATCAGCTCGATGGCCGGGTCGAGGCCGCCGGCGCGGACCTCCTGGTCGAGGGCGTCGAGCCGGTCGCGGACCTCGGTGGCGAAGTCGGCAAGTGGGGCGCTCATGTCGTGGCGGTTCCTTTCGACGAGGGCGAGGTGCGTGGCCGGGCCGGCGTACGAAGCGGGCGGCGATGTGGGGCGACGGCTGCTGCCGAGGCCGCCAGCAGGCTCGTCGTACGTGAGAAGTCGCGTTGGGCCGCGAGGAGGTAGAGCAGGTCGATCACGAAGAGCTGGGCGTGCTTGGCCGACAGGTCGTCGGGCTGGAGGTACTCCCCCGGCGCGTAGCTGATCAGGTGGGCGTCGGCGAGCTGCGCCAACGGCGAGCTCGGGTCGCTGGTGACCGCGACGGCGTAGGCACCCGACGACTTCGCCAGGGCCAGCATCTCGATCGTGGCCTCGGTGCGACCGGTGTTGGAGAAGGCGATGGCAACGCTCGAGTCGCCCAGCCGGGCGGCGCTGGTGAGGCCGACGTGGACCTCGCTCCACGCGTGCGCGTTGATGCCGATCCGGTAGAGGCGAGCCTGCAGCTCGACGGCCATGCCGGCGCTGCCGCCGATGCCGTAGATGTCGACGTGGGAGCTCTGGGCGACGGCGTCCGCGACCCGACCGACGAGCGCGGGGTCGAGCCGGTCCGCGGTGGAGGTGAGCGCCACCGTGTGGGCGTTCACCAGCGTGTGCATCACCTCGGTCGCGGTGTCCCCCGGGTGGAACGCGCGCCCGATGTCGGCGTCCCAGGTCTCGTCGGCGCTCAACCGACCCTGTTCGGCCGCGGCACCCACGCGCAGGGCGGGGTAGCCGGTGTAGTCGATCGCGCGGCAGAACCGGGTGACCGTCGCCGGCGAGGCACCTGCTCGCGCGGCCAGCTCGGTGATCGAGAGCCGCAACGGAAGGGACGGGTCCTCGAGCAGGAGGGTGCCGATCTTGGCCATGGCTCCGGGCATCTGCGGCAGGGCCGCACGGATCCTGCTGCTGGCGCCGTAGCCTGCCAGCGCATGGACCGCGGGGCCCTCCGCAACAGCCATCTGAAAATCCCTATCAGCGATGTCAGTGGTTAGAGGAAAACTATTTGCATATCGTGATCCAGATCACCAGCACCCGACAGTCACGAATAGGTAACGAATGACCGAGCAGCTCACCGGACTGGTCGCCGTCGACGCCGGCGGCACCAGCACCCGCACCGTGGTCCTCGACCCGGCCGGCCACTGCCTGGGCTACGCAGTCGCCGGCAGCAGCAACCCGGTCGCCGTCGGGCCGGAGACAGCCGCTGCGTCCGTGGCGCAGAGCGTCCGTGTCGCGCTCGAGAAGGCGAGGATCCCGAGCACGGCGACCCGGTTGGTCGTGCTCGCGATGGCCGGTGCGGGCAGTCCCTCAGTCTCGGCGGAGGTCAGCTCGCGGCTCGCGGACGTGGGCCTCGAGGCGCCGGTGGTCTTCGAGTCCGACCTGCTGGCGACGTACTTCTCGGGGACCCATCGCGCCGACGGGTACGCCGTGATCTCCGGGACCGGTGCAGGCGCGATCCGGGTGGAGCAGGGGCGACAGGTCGCTGTCGCGGACGGGCTGGGTTGGCTGCTGGGCGACGAGGGCTCCGGCTTCTGGATCGGCCACCGCGTCGTACGCGCCGCACTGGCCGACCTCGACGGCCGCGGCCCGGCCACGGAGCTCACTCCGCTCCTGCTCGGGCGGCTCGGCGTGGCCGCACCCTCGGATCCGACCGACCGGGAGCCGATCCTGGCGCTGGTCCGGGCGCTGTACGCCGGCCCGCCGGTCCGGCTGGCCGACCACGCACGCCTGGCGTTCGAGGTCGACGGGGACATGACCGCGGACCGCATCCTCGACGCCGCCGCCGCCGCCCTCGAGCGGACCCTCGACGCTGTCCGGTCCCCCACTGTCTCCGGGCCGGTGGTGCTCGGCGGGGGCATCCTGGGCCGCGGCGACAAGCTCGTCGACCGACTCGTCGGCGCCCGTGGCGCGGCCGAGGTCCACGTCGTGGCTGACGGCGTTCTCGGGGTCTGCGTCCTCGCCCTCCGTCGTACTGGCACGACCGTCGACGCGGCCGCGTTCCAGCGGTTGGCGACCTCCCTCGCTGCCGTGCGCTGATCGTCGAGGACACCCGAAGGAGGACCCTCAGCGTTGTGCTTGCGCGGCACGACGTCGCCGGAGTGCGGCGGCCTTCACCCGGTTCTGGCACCGCTCCGAGCAGAACCTTCGGGTGCCGTTCTTGGTCGTGTCGACGAAGGCCCTGCCGCAGTCCTCGGCTGCGCAGAGATGCACCCGATCTGCATGGCCTTCTCCGATGAGGAGAGCCATCGCCTCGGCGCACAGGGAGGTCCACGCCAGGACGAAGTCGGCACGTTGAGGGTGGTGGTGCAGGCTCCACGTCCCATCGTCGCTCCGGACCAGGTGGGGAACGGCCGGCGCTTCCGCCAAGAGCTCGTTGAGCGTGCTCGCGGCCAGGTCGACGTCGCCGACATGCATTGCTTCGATGACGTGGCGAAGGCGGTGCGCGAGCGCCGTCATCTCCTCGACCCGTTGGCCCGGGCGGTCCGCAACGGACTCCGGGTCGAAGGCAAACACCTGCTCGAGGATCTCTGCTGCCGGCTGCGTGGGCGTGATCACCAGGTCATTGACCAAGGCCAACGCGACCCGGGCACCAGTCGCTTGTGCATACCTGTCTATGAACACTTGACCAGGCACCTCTTTCTGCTCTACCGTCACTGTTCAAACAGTATATGTCAGGTACGTATGAATGCGCACCTCAACCCCCGGAGGACTCGATGGGAACAGTGATCATGCACAGTGTGGTCTCGGTCGACGGCTTCATCGCCGACGAGAACGATCAACCCGGCCCCTTGCACGAGTGGTACTTCGGCGGGGACACCCCGATCACGAGCGACCAGGCCTCCTTCGACCACTCAGGTGTGGGCAGCCACTTCCGGGTCTCCCGGGCATCTGCCCGCTACGTCGCGGAGGTGTGGGACTCGCTGGGCACGATCGTGATGGGCCGCAGGCTCTTCGACCTCGTCGACGGCTGGCAGGGTGACCCACCGGCGGGCGAGCACGTCGTCGTGGTCTCGCACCGGCCCAAGCCGGCCGGCTGGCATCCCGAAGCCTCCTACCACTTCCTCGACGAGGTGGCGGCCGCGATTGCGAAGGCCAAGGAGCTCGCGGGTGACCGCACCGTTGCCGTGAACGCCGGTGACGTGGGTGCGCAGGCACTGGCGGCAGGGCTCGTCGACGAAGTGGCCATGGACGTCGTGCCGGTGGTCTTCGGCTCGGGTCGGCGCTACTTCGGTCGCATCGATCGCCAGTACCTGCTGGAGGACCCTCACGTGGTCATCCAGGGTGACGGGGTCCTGCACCTTCGTTTCAAGGTGCGTGCATGACGCGCTCGACGAGGCCCGATCGCACCTCGGTCGACCGGATCCTCGATCACAACAAGTACCTCGTGATCGGATCGGTCGACGAGGCCGGCAGGCCGTGGACGACACCGGTCTTCTTCGCACCGAGGGACGCCGACACCCTGGTCTGGCTCTCTTCACCCGACAGTCGGCACTCGTCCAACATCGAGCAGCAGCCTCAGGTCGCCCTCACCGTCTTCGACTCACGTGTCGAGGTCGGTCACGCCGAGGCGGCGTACTTCGATGCGCAGGCCGAGCGCGCCGGGGCCGACGCCATCCACGCAGCACTGGCGGCGTTGAACGCACGCCTCCCACTCGATCGACGCGTGGGCATCGAGGACATCGCACCGACCGGCCACTTGGCGGTCTACCAAGCACACGTCCAGCACCGCTACGTCCTCGTCCGTGGGGGCAACGAACACTTCCGCAACGTCCTCGACATGACCGTCGAGGTATGAGCACCTCTCCCTCTCGCAGCACTCATCCCAAGGAGCCACCATGAGAACCACCGTCTGGATCACCTCCGTCCTACTCGCCGCCGCGTTCGTGATGACGGGTGCCGGAAAGCTGTTCGTCTCCGTCGAGGACCTGCGCCAGTCAGCCCAGGGCGTTCCCGTCGCCATGCTGCGCATCGCCGGCGCTGCCGAGATCCTCGGCGCGATCGGTCTCGTGCTGCCGGCTGCCACCAGGGTCTTGCCCGTGCTCACCCCCGTGGCGGCCTCCGCCCTGACCGTCACCATGGTCGCCGCCACCCTCACCAACATCTCGATCGGTGAACCCGGCACCAGCATCGCCACCGGCGTGCTCGGCATGGTGAGCGCCGCTGTGGCCTGGGCCCGCTTCGGTCGCTACTCGGTGCAACCCCGGCGGAGCACCAGTCCTGCCTTCTCGTTGCTCGGGGCCTAGGACAGCCATGCAGCCCCGCAGCACCAACCGGATCCGACCCGCAACGACCTCTGACATCCCGGAGATGCAACAGGTAGGTGTGGCTGCCTGGCGCGTGGCCTACGCGTTCGCCGGCCCCGCCTACATCGAACGCGGGCTGAAGACCTGGTGGACCCCCGAGGCCCTCGCGACCTGCCTCGCGACAACACAGCTGGTCGTCGCCGAGCGAGACGGACGGATCCTCGGTGTCGGCAACCTGGACACGCGCGGCGACGTACCAGTCATCTGGAAGCTCTACGTCCACCCCGCAGCGCAGCGAACCGGCCTCGGACGCGCACTGCTGAGCCACCTCATCAGGATTGCCCCACCCGACACGGCTCGCGTCGCCCTGGAGTACGTCGCCGGCAATGAACATGCGGCTCAGTTCTACGCCGCGAACGGATTCACCGAGGACCACCGGTCACGATCTGCCGACCCGGACGAACCAGAGACGGTGTGGGTCAGCGTGGCGCAGGACGTCATACGTTCCGGTCGCCATGACGACCACTTCGTATGACGTCCGCCAGCTCACCTGCTCGCAAGCGTCCACACCGGTCACTCACTACAGCCCCTGCCACTCCGGCTTGGCCTCGTAGGTCTCGACGTACTGGTCGCGGCGGTCCAGCCTCGAGGCCGCGTCGGGGTCCACCAGCACGGTCGCGTGGGGGTGCAGCTGGAGCGCTGTCGCGGGCCAGCTCGCCGACACCGGGCCTTCCGCCAGCTGGCGGACCGCCTCGGCCTTGGCCGGACCGGACGCGATCAGCACGAGGTGTCGCGCCTCGAGGATGGTGCCGATGCCCTGCGTCAGGCAGTGGCGGGGTACGGCGTCGGGATCTCCGCCGAAGAACCGCGCGTTGTCCTGCCGGGTCTGCGTGGTGAGGGTCTTGATGCGGGTGCGCGACGCGAGCGACGACCCGGGTTCGTTGAAGGCAAGGTGGCCGTCGGTGCCGACGCCGAGCAGCTGGAGGTCCACACCGCCGGCGCCCGCGATCGCTTCCTCGTAGGCCGCGCACTCCCGGGCCACGTCGGTCGCGTTGCCGTCAGGCCCGTGGACGTTGGCCGGATCGAGGTCGACCCGGCTGACGAGCTCCCGGTGGATCACGGATCGGTAGCTCTGCTGGTGTCCCTCAGGGAGTCCGACGTACTCGTCGAGCAGGAAGGCCCGGGCGCGGGACAGGGTCAGGGTGCCGGCCTGGACGCGGCGGGCGAGCTCGTCGTACACACCGAGGGGGCTGGAGCCGGTGGCCAGGCCGAGCACGGCGTCGGGAGTACGACGCGCCAGTCGCTCGATGGCGTCTGCCACCAGGACCGAGGCGGCACCCGAGTCGGGACAGATGACGACCTCCATCAGCGCTCCCCCGCCGGCGCGACGCTCTCGCGCAGGCGCTCCTTCGAGCTGTCCGGCGCCGAGACGTGGTCGAGCCCGAGCAGAGCGGCCCCGAGGACGAGAGGAGTGGTGACCACCCGGGTGAAGGCCTTCGGCGCCGAAGCGGCGAGCTCCTCGTCGATGCCGTCGAGGAGCATCCGGTGCCCGGCCGTGAGCACGCCTCCTCCGAGAACCACGGGGGTCGGCTCATCGTGCAGATCCAGACGGGTCAGCGCCGCGTTCGCGAGGGCGACCACCTCGGCCGCCTGGCGTCGTACGACGTCGACAGCGATGCGGTCGCCGCCGGCAGCGACGTCGAACAGCAACGGCGTCATCTCCACGCAGCGTTCCGGGGCCAGGTGACCGAGGTGGACCGCCTCGATGAGCGCCTCCATCGTCGGGAGTCCGTAGTGCGCCGGTAGGGCCTCGCGCAGCGCGGTCTGCGGGCCACGTCCGTCGGCGGCCCGTGCCGCCCACCACATCGCCTCGGTCCAGAGGAACCCGCCTCCACCCCAGTCTCCGGAGATGTGCCCGACCGCCGCGAACCTGACCTCGCGCCCGTCGCGCGAGCGGCCGGTGCAGTTGATGCCAGCACCGCAGATCACGGCGACACCCTGCGGTTCCTCCAGTCCGGCGCGCAGCAGCGCGTAGGTGTCGTTGAAGACCGCGCTCGTCGCACCCCAGGCCCGCGCCTCCACGGCCTGTTCCAGGAGCCGTTGCTCGACGGGCAGGTCCACGTTGGCGAGGCAGGCGGAGACGTGGCGCACCATGCCGGTGGGCGCGGCGATGCCGGCATCGGCGGCCGCCTGCTCGACCAGGACGTGCAGGCTCGCCACCGCTGTATCAGGCTGCACGATGTGCGGCAGGAAGCCGGGTCCCCGGGAGGATCCGAGGACCTCGCCGTCCTCGGACACGACCGCCACGTCCGTCTTCGAGTTGCCGGCGTCGACGGCCAGCACGGCAGGTGTCACGCCCATGGCAGGTAGTCCCTGTTGTGCGCGAGCAGCCGGTCGGTCAGCCCGTCGGCGAGCTCGACCTGCCCCACGAGCGGGTGCGCGAGCAACGCCTCGAAGACGCGCTCCCGGCCGCCACGCAGCGCGGCATCGAGCGCCAGGTGCTCGTAGGCCGTGACCGCGGACACCAGCCCCGCGAAGAGCGGCGCGAGCGGCTCCACGGGTAGTGGTGTCACCACTCCGGGCTCGACCCTCGCCGGGACCTCCACGACCGCGTCGGCCGGCAGGAAGGGCAGCGTGTCACCGTTGCGGACGTTCACCACCTGCTCCTCGGCCTGCGTCGAGCTGCCGAGCAGGCGGGCGCACAGGTCGACGGCGGCCTCGGAGTAGAACGCCCCGCCGCGCTGGGTGAGCAGCTCGGGCTTCGTGTCGAGCCGCTCGTCGGCGTACTGCCGCAGCAGCTCCTGCTCGATCTCGGCCACCCGGGCAGCGCGCGAGGGCGAGGCCATCAGCTCGCGGACGACCTCGTCGTGGGCGTAGAAGTAGCGCAGGTAGTACGACGGCACCACGCCCAGCTGGCGCAGCAGCCACGCCGGGAGCTCGAGCGACTCGGCGATGTCCTGGACGTGCTCGTCGAGCAGCTCGGGCAACCGGTCACGGCCGTCGACGAGCACGCGTCGCTCCCAGGTCAGGTGGTTGAGCCCGACGTGGTCGAGCCGCACCCGCTCCGGCTCGACGCCCAGCATCCCGGCGAAGCGGCGTTGGAAGCCGATGGCGACGTTGCACAACCCCACCGCCCGGTGCCCCGCCTCCAGGAGGGCCCGGGTGACGATGCCGACCGGGTTGGTGAAGTCGACGATCCACGCGTCCGGGCTGGCCTTCTGCACGCGCGACGCGATGTCCAGGACCACGGGGACGGTCCGCAGGGCCTTGGCCAGGCCTCCGGCCCCGGTGGTCTCCTGCCCCACGCACCCGCACTCGAGCGGCCAGGTCTCGTCCTGCCCGCGCGCGGCCTGTCCGCCGACGCGGAGCTGGAGGAGCACCGCGTCCGCCCCCTCGACACCGGCGTCGAGGTCCGACGTCGTGGTCAGGACGCCGGGGTGGTCGTGTCGCTGCAGCATCCGTCGGCCGAGGGCACCGATGAGTGCGAGCCGGTCCTCGGCCGGATCGATCAGCACCAGCTCGTCGACCGGCAGCGCCGCCTGCATCCGGCCGATGCCGTCGACCAGCTCCGGTGTGTACGTCGACCCGCCGCCGACTACCGCGATCTTCATCCCTTCACCCCCGTGAGTGTGACGCCTTCGATAAAGGCTTTCTGCGCCAGGAAGAACACCGCGATCACCGGAGCCATCACCAGCAGGGTCGCTGCCATGGTGAGGTTCCAGTTGGTGTGGTGTGCGCTCTTGAACGATGCCAGTCCATAGCTCAAGGTCCACGCCCCCGGGTTCTCGCTCGTGTAGATCTGCGGCCCGAAGTAGTCGTTCCACAGGTAGAAGAACTGGAACAGGCCCACCGCCACGATCGCAGGTCGTGACAGCGGCAGCACGATGCGCAGCATCGCGCCCAGGTCGCTGCAGCCGTCGATCCGGGCCGCCTCGATGTACTCGCGTGGCACGGTCAGCAGGAACTGACGCAGCAGGAAGATGGAGAAGGCGTCACCGAAGGCCAGCGGGATGATCAACGGCCACAGGGTGCCGGACAGGTGCAGCTCCTTGGCCCAGAAGAGGTACATCGGCACGATCACGACCTGTGGCGGCAGCATCATCGTCGCCACCACGACCATCATCGCGAGCTTGCGGCCACGGAAGCGGAAGTGGGCGAGTGCGTAGGCCACCGGAATGCTGGAGACCAGCGTGAGCGCGGTCCCCAGAGTCGCGTAGAGGATGGTGTTGCGCCACCAGGTCGCAAATCCGCCGGTGTGCCAGACGTCGACGTAGTTGTGCCACTGCCAGGTCTGCGGCCACAGGTCCTTGGTCAACGTCTGCTGGTCGGACATCACCGAGGTCAGGAACACGAAGACGAACGGCAGCACGAACAACAGCCCGAGTCCGACGGCCACCGCGTGCTCCGCGATCCACCCCAGCATCGGGCGTGACCGGTACGTCGGTCGGTCTGCGCTCACGGCCGCCACCTCAGTCCTCCGCCAGGAAGCCCGAGCCGCGACGCATCAGCAGCGCCGCGAAAACCATGGAGAAGGCGAAGAGGACGAGGGCGATGACACAGGCCGCACCGACGTCGAACCGCTGGAAGCCGAGGTTGTAGACCAGCTGCGGGAGCGTCAGCGTGGACCCGTCCGGATAACCGGGCTCGGTCTGCGTGCCCGAGCCGATGATCTGACCACTGGCGACCTGCCCGGCAACTTGCGGCTCGGTGTAGTACTGCATCATCGCGATCACGCCCGTGACGGCGGCGAAGACCAGGATCGGCTGGATGAACGGCAGCGTCACGAAGCGGAAGCGCGCGAACGCACCGGCTCCGTCCAGGTCAGCGGCCTCGTACAGGTCCCGGGGCACGTCGAGCAGCGAGGCCATGAAGATGACCATCAGGTCACCGATGCACCACAGCGCCAGCAGCGTCAGCGACGGCTTGGACCAGGCAGGGTCGTTGAACCATCCCGGCTGGGGAAGCCCCAACCGGCCGAGGACTGTGTTGACGGCACCAGTCCCCGGGTTGAGCAGGAAGACGAAGGCGATCGTGCCCGCCACCGGCGGAGCGAGGTACGGCGCGTAGTACAGCGTCCGGAAGAAGCCCCCTCCCCTCTTCAGCCGGATCACGAGCATGCCGACCGCGAGTCCGAACAGCAGCCGGAGGGTCACGATCACGATCACCAGCCACAGCGTGTTGCGCATGGCCGGCCAGAAGAACGGATAGTGATGCACGACGTACGACCAGTTGCGCAGGCCCGTCCACGTGGGTGCCGTGAAGCCGTCGTAGTGCGTGAACGAGAGGTACGCCGTCGCCACCAGCGGGTAGAGGAAGAACAGCCCGGTGCCCACGAGCCAGGGTGACAAGAACGCCAGGTTGCGCAGCGTGTGTCTTGCCGGTCGCGCAGGACGGCTCATTGGGCCTGGGCGATGTCGGTGTCGATCTGCTTGGCGGCCTTGTCCAGCGCCCCCTTCAGGTCATCGTTCTTGCCCGATTCGTAGGCATACCCGACGTTCTGCAGGGTGAGCTGGTAGGCGCCGCCGTTCGGGCTGGACGGCGTGGTGTTGCTGTGCGGGTTCTGCGCGATCTTCAGGAACGTCTGGAAGTTGGGGTCCTGGTCGACCTTGGGCGAGGCCAGCGCAGCCTTCGTCGAGGGCACGTTGTGGATCGCGTTGGCGAAGCTCACCACGGCATCGGTGTCAGTCGTCAGGAACTTCACGAACTGCCAGGCCGCGTTCTGCTTCTGGCTCGTGCTCGCGATGCCCACGATCGTGCCGGTCGTGTAGCCCTTGCCGTACTCGTCGGCGAGGGCGTCGGGCACCGGGAACGGCGCCGTGGCGTAGTCGATGCCGGACTTGCTGTCGTCGATCATGCCTCCGCGCCACTCGCCGTCGATGAGCATCGCGACCTGGCCGGCCATGAAGGCGTTCTTGGCTCCGAACTCGTCGCCGAACGAGGCGCGGTACTTCTCGAGCTTCTGGAAGCCACCCAGCGAGTCGACGAGCTTCCGCTGCCACTCGTAGGCCGCCTCGAGCCCCGGGTCGTCGGCCACGGTGGACGTGCCGTCCTCGGAGAAGTACGTCGGGTCGAACTGGGCCGCGAAGTGAGTGATCGTGGACTCGTAGAAGTGGTAGTCGGGCATGAACCCGAGCTGGGAGTAGGAGTCACCGTTGCTCTTGGTCAGCTTGACGGCATCGGCGTCGAACTCGGAGAGGGTCTTGGGCGGCGCGGTGATGCCGGCCTTCGCGAACATCGCCTTGTTGTAGTACAGCCCGTAGGCGTCACTGAGCAGCGGCAGCGAGCACTGGTCTCCCTTGTACTGCGTGTAGTCGAGCTGTGCCTGGGGGAACGTCGCCGCGGGGTCGATGCCGGACTTCTTGAGGAACGGCGTGAGGTCGACGAAGGCGTGCGAGCTGCAGAACTCGCCGACGTTGTCGGTCGTGAACGACGACACCACGTCCGGCGCCTTGGGCCCACCCGCGCGCAGGGCCTGGTTGATCTTGTCGTCGGTGATGTTGCTGACTGCCTTGACGGTGATGTTGGGGTGGACCTTCTCGAAGGCGGCGATGTTGTCCTTGATCGCCTTGACCTCGTTGGGTGCGCTCCAGCCGTGCCAGAAGGTGATGGTCGTCTTGGCGTTCGGGTCGTCGCTCGCGCCGCCCGAGCCGCCGCACGCCGTTGCGCTGAGGACGAGGACGGCGGCGGTCGCCGCAGCCGCCAGGTGGCGGCGGTGTCGTGATGCGGGCATGGGATTCCTCCTACTGGTCGGTGCTCAGGTGGTGACCGAGAGGGTCGGGTGGGTCTGCAGGGTGTCGAAGACGTGCTCGCGGGTCGCGGCGAGCGCGGTGTGCAGCGCTCCCGTCAGCACGGGAGCCTCCGAGACCGCGGAGAGCTCCAGCAAGGGGCGGGCCACGGTCAGGTCGGCCAGCTCTGCGCGCACGATGTCCGCGAGTCGCTCGCCGCCAGCGCTCAGGACCCCGCCGCCCAGCACGATGAGCGCGGGGTCCAGGACGGCGACGATGGACGCCAGCCCGAGAGCGACCCGCTCGCCGACCAGCTGGAGGAGCTGGTCCCCGGAGCCAGGTGTGCTGAGCGCCAGAGCGACGGCCGACTCGGGGCTACGTGCCCGCAGGCCCATCGACCGGGCCAGGGCCAGCACCTGCTTACCGCCGGCGAGCTCCTGGAAACCACCCGTGTTGCTGCGGCTCACGTGGCGGACGAGCGGCGTGCCGGGCAGCGGGAGGAAGCCCACCTCGCCGGCCCCGCCGGTGGCGCCTCGGTGCAGGCGGCCGTCGATCACGATGGCGGCGCCGAGCCCCTCCTCGGCCCAGAGCAGCACGAAGTTGTCGACTCCGACCGCCCGCCCGACCTCCCGCTCGGCCACCGCGGCGAGGTTCACGTCGTTCTCGGCCTCGACCGGCACACCGACGGCGTCCGAGACACGGGCGAGCATGTCGGGGTCGTGCCAGCCCGGGAGGTGCCGGGCGTAGCGGAGTCGCCCCGTCGTCGGGTCGAACGCTCCCGGAGTCCCGATGACGACGCGGTGCAGATCGGCTCGACCCACCCCGGGCTCGCCCGCCAGTGCGTCATCCAGCACGCGCTCGACCTGCTGGATGGCCGTCACCCCCGAACCGCGCCGGGTGCGGAGCTCTGACCTGCCGACGACGCTGCCACTGACATCGGCGACGGCGGCCACGATGCGGGTCGACGTGACGTCCAGCGCGGCGGCGTACGCACTCACAGGGTTGATCTCGTAGAGCTGCGCGTTGCGGCCAGGCCCACCTTCCCGGACGCCGGTCGCGACGACCAGGCCGGCACGCTCCAGCCGCGCCAGGAGTTGGGAGGCGGTCGGCTTGGACAGCCCGGTCAGCTCACCGAGCCGCGTGCGGGACAGCGGTCCGTGCTCCAGCAGCAGGTCGAGGGCGGCCCGGTCGTTCATGCCGCGCAGCAGCCGTGGAGTTCCCGGCCTCATCCGCGCCTCCGGTTCGTTAGGAAACTTTCCTAACGGACAATGGCACTGCCGACGCGGGACCGCAAGAGGGACGCGCGAGTGTGCGCGGACAGGCCGCTGACCAACCTCTCAGTCGCGGTCCCCCGCGAGGCGCTCCCGGCGCTCCTCTTCACGCTTGGAGTACGCCGCTGCCCGGATCGCCTCGTCCGACTCCAGACCGGTGCCGAGCGCACCGCCGACGGTGGCCGCCGACGCCACGAACCAGGTCAGCACGAACAGCTCGCCGTATCCCATCGGCTGTTTCAGGTAGCTGCCCATCAGGCCCGGATCCAGGATGAACATCGCCCACGCCAGGTTCACGACGTACAGCGCGGCATAGCAGATGAGCACCCCCGTAGTCAGCGTCAGCAGGGTTGAGGTGTTGTAGAGACGGGACCTCTCCCGAGCCTCCGCTGAGTCGTTCTCAGGTCTGTCCCAGAGCTCGCCGTCGATCACGATCCAGCCGACGACCAGCGCGATGGACACGACCGTCGCGACCGTCAGGCGCCACCAGGACAAGGAACCGGCGAGCAGCCACACCGTGGAGTTGATCGTGGCGATGGCACCGGTCGCCAAGGCCGCGACCAGTGCAGACTTCAGGCCGGGCACGAGCAACCACGGACGGTTGGCCAGCACCATGCCCAGGAGCAGGCGCCAGCGGCCTCTGCGCCGAGGCAGCGGCACGCGATGTTGTTCCTTCGACGTGGAGTCGACCATGCCGGTGAGGAGCCGACGCAGGGCGGCACGGGTGCGTGCGTGCACCCGGACGCCGCCGAGCGCAGGCAGCGAGATCACTGCAGTTCGGCACTGCGGGTCGGTCTCGACCAGCAGGTACGAGCCGTCGGCATCACGAAGCGGAAGCTCGGTGAGCCCCACGACCAGATCCCACTCGTGCTCGTCCGCCTGGTCTCGTAGTCGCCCCACCGCCGTCTCGATGTCCTCGCAGTCGATGGTGAAGGGCTGGCTGACGACCTCGATGTCCCAGTCGCCGTCGTCCTTGCCGTGAGGACGGAGCCTGCCCACCCGATCGGCGACCTCGGTAGGGGCGGCCGGATCCGCGACGAGGCCGACTTTCGTAGGCTTCATCCGATGCCGGTACCCCGCCAGCTCACGGCGACACCGTCGCAGCGCGTGGTCGCATCACCGCACCTCTCCTTCGCGGGAGGGAGCCATGACCTCGGTCCTCACGACGCGCGACGTGGACGCCGGACCGCGCGCCGTGGATAGCCGTCGGTCACCCCGTTCAGGGCCCGCTCCAGCCGGCGTGCGAGGTACGGCGCAGTCGCGCTGGCCTCGACCCTGGCGACGTCGGACGGAGTGCCGGTCGCAACCACGCGACCACCGGCGTCTCCCCCGCCCGGGCCCAGGTCGATGACCCAGTCGGCCGTGGCGACCGCATCGAGGTCGTGCTCGACCACGACCACGGTGTTGCCGGCGTCGACGAGGCGATGCAGCTGCCGCAGGAGCAGAGCGGTGTCCGCAGGGTGCAGCCCCGACGTCGGCTCGTCGAGCAGGTACAGCGCGTGGCCTCGGCGGGCGCGTTGGAGCTCGGTGGCGAGCTTGATCCGTTGCGCCTCTCCCCCACTGAGCTCGGTCGCCGGCTGTCCCAGCCGGAGGTAGCCCAACCCCACCTCGCGAAGCGTCTCGAGGCTCCGGGCCGCGGCCGGCACGTCGGCGAGGAACCTCGCCGCAGCATCGACCGGCAGGTCGAGCACCTCCGCGACGTTCTTGCCGTGATAGCTGATCTCGAGCGTCTCGGCGTTGTACCGCGCACCGTGGCACGTCGGACACGGCGCGTAGGTGCCGGGGAGGAAGAGCAGCTCGACAGCGACGAAGCCCTCCCCCTCGCACGTCTGGCACCGGCCCTCGGGGACGTTGAAGGAGAAGCGGCCCGGACCGTAGTCGCGCCGCTGCGCCTCGTCCGTCGCGGCGTACAGCTTGCGTACGGTGTCGAACATCCCGGTGTACGTCGCGAGGTTCGACCGCGGCGTGCGACCGATCGGACGCTGGTCGACGAGCACCAGCCGGTCGAAGGACTCGAGAGCACGTGCGTCCTCCGCGAGCACCTGGCTGACCAGGGTCGACTTGCCGGACCCGGAGACGCCGGTGACGGCAGTCAGCACGCAGCGCGGGATGTCGACAGACACGTCGCGGAGGTTGTGGCGGGACACCCCAGCCAGCCGCAACCAGCCGTCGGGAGCACGCACGTCGTGCTCCAACGGCTCAGCACGACCGAACAGGTGGGCGCCGGTGATCGACTCCTGGACATCCTCGAGACCCGCGACCGGACCGCTGTAGAGCACGCGACCCCCGGACTCACCTGCTCCCGGGCCGATGTCGACCACCCAGTCCGCCCGGCGTACGACGTCGAGGTCGTGCTCCACGACGAAGAGGGAGTTGCCGGACTCCTTGAGCCGGTCCAGCACCTCGAGCAGCGGCTCGGCATCGGCCGGGTGCAGGCCGGCAGAGGGCTCGTCCAGCACGTAGACGACGCCGAACAGCCCGGAGCGGAGCTGGGTGGCGATCCGCAGGCGCTGCGTCTCGCCGGGTGACAGCGTCGTCGAGCTCCGTCGCAGGCTGAGGTATCCCAACCCCAGGTCGAGCAGCACCTCGACGCGGGCCACCAGGTCACTGCAGATGCGCACGGCGACCTCGTTGGTGTCCTCGGGCAGGTCCGCGAACGGGCGCAGGATGCCGACCAGCTCGCCGAGTGGCAGGTCGTTCAGCTCGGCAATCGACCTCCCCGCAAAGGTCACCGCGCGTGCCTCGGGGCGCAGACCGCTGCCATGGCACTCGGGGCAGGGCGCGTCCTCGACGAACCGCAGTGCCCGCTCGCGCATCCGCTCACTCTTGGAGTCGGCCAGCACGTGCATGACGTGCTTGCGTGCACTCCAGAACTTGCCGTAGTACCCGTAGTCGACGCGGTCAGGTTCAGGCTCGATGTACACCGACGGCTGCTCGTCGGTGTAGAGCAGCCAGTCGCGGTCCTTCTTCCTCAGCCGACGCCACGGCTTGTCGATGTCGATGCCGAGACCGGAGACGATGCTCCGGAGGTTGGCGCCCTGCCAGGCGCCGGGCCAGGCGGCGATCGCTCCCTCACGGATGCTCAAGGACGGATCCGGGACGAGCAGCTCTTCGGTCACGTCGTGGACGACACCCAGACCGTGGCAGCGGGGACACGCCCCGGCCGCGGTGTTGGGTGAGAACGCCTCGGCGGCGAGGTGGTCGGCTCCGGCGGGGTAGTCCCCCGCCCGTGAGTAGAGCATCCGCACCAGGTTGGACAGGGTGGTGATGGTGCCGACGGACGATCGGGACGTCGCTGCGCCGCGTCGCTGCTGCAGGGCCACCGCCGGCGGCAGTCCGGTCACCTCCTCGACGTGCGGAGCGCCGACCTGCTGCAGCAGCCGCCGCGCGTACGGCGCCACCGACTCGAAGTACCGGCGCTGCGCCTCGGCGTACAGCGTCCCGAAGGCCAGCGACGACTTGCCCGACCCGGAGATCCCGGTGAACGCGACCATGGCGTCGCGCGGGATGTCGACATCGACGTGTCGGAGGTTGTGTTCGCTGGCTCCGCGGACGCGCACGAAGTGGTCGGACGCATCGGTGGTCACGGATGCCTCGTACCCAGTACCGCGGATCCCGAGACATGACGCTCACGCACACGCACGGCCGACCTTTCGAGGCCAGCCGGTGCTCGGGCAGCAGTATCGACCGTCCGCAGCGTTCGGGACGGCGAGCTGTTGGCTCGCCGCCCCGAACCCCGCTAGCTGTCGTGCGTCAGGCGCGCAGCGCTCCGAGGGCCCCGAGAATCCGGTTCAGCAGGGTGGTGACCCGGCCGAGCAGGTTGGACAACGGGCTGCCCCCATCGAGGAGACCCGCCACGAAGCACAGCAGGTTGCCCAGCAGCTGTCCCGCACCCGACTGGGCGATGACGTTGAGCACCACCCGGTTCAGGTGCACCTGCAGCCCCAGGATGTTCAGGTCCAGCGGAGCCAGCACCAGGTTGAGCACGTTGCACGCGCCCGCCGGCGGGGTGGGCGGGAAGGCCGCCGCCCGCGCGGCCGGCGCCGTTGCCCGGTGACCGTCGACCGAGGCCACCTTCATGACCACTCCACGCTTGAGGAACTTCAGGTCGGGACCCGGGCGCACGATGCGACCCTTCAGGATCCCTCGCGCCGTCAGCACTCCCGCGGTGGTCTGGAAGTGCTTGGGAACGAACACCGCTCGCACGACGCGGCCGCCAGCGGTCACCCCGCGCACCGGCGCGGTGATCTTCACGTGCTTGGCCTTGGCGTGGATCCTTCCTGGGGCGGTAGCGGCTGATGCGCTGCCCACCGCCGCTCCGAACAGAGTCATCGACAGTGCCAGTACGACGGCGATGAGCCCCGTCGGGCCCAGCCGCCTGATGGCGTTGCTGTGGGTCATTTCCAGAACCTCCCTCGCCGGGGTGTTTCCCCGGCATTCCGAAACCACTACCCCCAGCGGAGTGCCCGTAACGCCATACTGAATAGTCACAAAAGTTACCGAAAGGTACGGCGCACGCGCAGGCGGACGTCGTGGTGTGCCAGCACCCTTCCCGACGTCGTCAGGGCTCGGAGAGCAGGGTGCCGAGCGGACCGAGGTCGATGTTCAGGTCCTCCGTGGTGAGGTCGTAGCGCGACTTCAGGTCCTCCATCGCCTCCTCGAGCCGACTCAGCCCGAGCCCGAGGGCCTCCACCTGGTCGTCGGTGAGGTCCCCCTCCTCCACCCGGCGCAGCGCCTGGGCCTCCATCAGCTGGCGGACCAGCTCGATGATGGTGAGCACGAGCTTGAACAGGTCGCGCTCCACGGAGTCCGGGTCGGTCTCGAGCCGCTGGGTCAGCAGTCGACGGGCGTTCTCAGCCATCTGTGCCTCCTCCTTGCAGGTTGCGCGGAACCGGCATGTCCGCCCTCACGGTCGTGATGAGCGCGTGCAACCGGATCTGCACCAGGTCCACCCCAGCCAGGGAGATCAGCACGTCACCGGCCAGCACGACACCGGTGCCGAGGAGTCGATCCAGAAGGTCCACGAGCGAGATCTGGCCGGCATCCCGCACCGAGAGCTGTCCCCCGACGGAGCTCTGGATCTCGCTCATGTCAGTCGAGCGTGGCGAAGGAGTAGGGCGGCCACGGACCGTTCAGCTCGATCTCCAGCGTCGGGTTGAGCTCGGCCAGACGGGACACCACGGCGCGGAAGCCGTCGGTCTCCTCCGTGGGGACGAGGTAGGCACCGTTGAGGATCATGGTGTCGGCCCTGCCGGTCAGCCGAGGGTCCTGCGGTTGCAGCACCCTGGTCGCGACCACCGAACGCGTCAGCGTCTGGTGGATCTCGTCGGCCTCTCGAAGGTGCTGGTCGCCGGTCGACCGCCGCTGGGCCGCCTGCTCGCGCTTGCGCTGGAGGTACGCCGCGCCGGACGCCGGTCGCCCCGCGTCAACGGTCTCCGGTGGCGCCGGCCTCGTTGCGTAGACCTTGACGCTCCACTCGCGTCGCCCCTCGACACGGCTGAGCGCCTCGGACAGCTGGGTGTGCAGAGTCTCGACGCGTCCCCGCACGCTGGCGTCGTCGGAACAGATGGTGACCAGCCGCGTGGGGGCGACGGCACCTACCTCGGAGACGGCGTAGACGACATCGTGGTGCGTGCGGGCGACCTCCTCGAGCCACTCCATGTCCTCGAGGTGCTCCTTGAGCCGGTCCTCGCCGAACTCCTCGAGGTCCACCGAGCAGACGACCGCCTGCAGGTCCCGATGCTCGACCACCTCGAGTGGCGCGCCACGAAGGCCCAGGACACCCACCAGCCGCGCTGGATCCAGCCCTCGAGCGAAGGCGAACAGGTAGCGACCGTGCTCGGGTTGCGACTCAGGCATCGGCCCTGTCTCCCCCCGAGCCGGCCTCCAGCTCCTCGAGTCGGCGCCTCAGCTCGCGGTTCTCGTCGGCCAGTCCCTGCTCGCTCGAGCTGAGCATCGGATCGTTGCGCCACCAGTCGATGCCCATCTCGGCTGCCTTGTCGACCGAGACGATCAGCAGCCTGATCTTGATCGTCAGGAGCTCGATGTCGAGCAGGTTCACCTTGATGTCACCCGCGATGATGATGCCCTTGTCGAGCACCCGCTCGAGGATGTCGGCGAGGTTCGCGGGCGCAGGTCCGTAGGAGCTGCGCTCCACCGAGCTGGAGTAGGGACGAGAGGTGGCGGGGGTGCCAGCAGCCTCGGTCATCAGTCGTCACCCGGTGTTCCCCGGGCGTAGCGGCGCAGCCGCCGGTAGCCGAGCAGCGAACCCTGCTTGTCGGTGCTGACCTCGTAGAGCGCCAGCACGTCGGTGGTGTCCGGGATGCGGCGCATCTCGACCACCTCGACCTGCACGGTCCAGCCGTCGTCCGTGCTCTCCAGTCCGGTGACGCCCTCGACGGCCTTGCCGGTCAGCTCGAGCAGCTCACCGGCAGCCTTGGCGGCGACCTGGCTGGCGCGCGCGGCCGGACGCGACTCTGCGCGCGGCGCACTCTGCGAGCGCGGGGACGCCTTCCTCGTCGAGCTGCTGCCGCTCTTCTTGGTGGTGGTGCTCTGGTCCTCGTTTCCCTCGTCGCTGCTCTTCTTGGCGGCGGTCTTGCGCGTGCTCGATTTCTTGGTGCCGGATGACCGAGACGTGCTCGCTGCCATCACTGCTCCCTTCTGGGACGGTCCCGCGCGACCAACAGCCGCTCGACGAGCTCGTCCTCCCACATCGTTGCTTCAGCATCACTCAGGATGCCCTCGGCCCGCTGGCGCTCGACCTCTTCCAGCTGCTGACGGATCGCCACCGGGTCGTAGAAGACCTCCTCGGCGTGCTGGCGCACCTGCTCGGCCGCCGCGACGACGCCGCGGAGCGGTGCTGTCGGCAGACCGAGGATGCCCTTGATGAGGCCCATCAGCCGGCGCCCGCGAACTCGTACGGCGCCACCGGTCCGACCAGGCGCAGACGCACACGCTCGTGCAACGCCTCGGCCAGCTGCTCGAGGCCGTCCTCGAACTCGGCGATCCGCTCGTCCTCGACCAACACGGCCAGGTCCAGCAAGTGGTCCACTCCCCCACCTTGCCGACGCGCCTCGTCCAGCGCAAACGGTCGGATCGTGTCCAGGATGGTGCGGGCGTCGTCGTCGCGCTTGTCCTCGAGCACGCGCGAGACGAGCTCACCCAGCCGCACCAGGTCGGGGTGCATCGTGCCCTCGGGCAGCTCCCGCGTCCGTCGTCTGAGCTCGGCGATCTCCGGATTGCTCTGCACCACCTCGGCCAGGACCTGGTCCTGCACGTAGGTGGCCCTCAGGTTGAACTGGCGACAGCCCGCCAGGTTGGCCAGGAGGTCCGCGAAACGATCGTGCGACGGGGCGAGCAGGTCGTGGATGACGCTGTCGCGGTCCGCCATGATCGAGCCGAACTTCACCGGCAGCACCGTGGTGGCGTTGGCCAGCGCGTCGACGACCGAGTTGTGCGCCATCAGCTCGGCCCGGCGTCCGGGAGGGCGGTCGAGAGCGATGACCGACACCGCTGCGGCCACCTCCTCGTACGCGACGTACTCGACGTCAGCCTGGTCGATGCCCTGCAGTGGCAGGGGCGAGCCCCCGGGGGCCGGGACCACGCCGTAGACGTAGTACCCGGTCTCGGGGGCGCGCTCGTGAGCCTCAGGCATCCTCGGTCTGACGTCGGCGCGAGGACCTGCTGCGACTCGACGAGCGGTCGTCGTCGTCGCTGCCGCCCTTGATCGCCTTCTTGACCCCCTTGACGGCTCCACCGACCTTCTTGGCGGCGCCGCTCTCCTGCAGGTCGCCGACAACCTCGGTCAGGTCCTTGCCACCGTGCTCGTAGAGGTCGAGGCGGTTGGTCGCCTCCGCGAAGCGCAGGTAGGTGTCGACGCTCGCGATGACGATGCGCGCATCGATGGTGAGCAGCTCGATACCCACCAGCGAGACGCGCAGGTAGATGTCGATGACGATGCCCTTGTCGAGGATGATCTCGAGGACGTCGGCGAGCCCGCTCGGGGCGGGTCGCTCGAGATAGCCGCCGCCGCGGCGCTGCGTGGTCTGAACAGTCACGGTGTGTCCTTTCGTGGTGAGCCTGAGGTCTGGTGGTCGGATCTGCTAGCTGGCGCGGCGCCGGCGTGGCGGTGACTCCTCTTCCTCCTCCTCGGGCTCCTCCTCGGCTTCGTCTTCCTCGGGCTCACCCTCCTCGTCGTACTCGTCCTCGGGCTCCTCCTCGGCCTCGTCGTCCTCGGACTCACCCTCCTCGTCGTACTCGTCCTCGGGCTCCTCCTCGGCCTCGTCGTCCTCGGACTCACCCTCCTCGTCGTACTCGTCCTCGGGCTCCTCCTCGGCCTCGTCGTCCTCGGACTCACCCTCCTCGTCGTACTCGTCCTCGGAGTCCTCTGGACTCTCGTCCGCTTCCTGCTCTTCCTGCTCCTCGCGCTCGAGAGCCTCCTCATGGCTCTCCACGACCTCGCCGTCCTCGATGCGGCCGCGCCACCCCTCGACCCCGTCGGGATCGAGGATGGTCCGCGTCATCACGTGGCGACGGAAGTGGCGCACCTCGGCCCGGGCCCGACGTCCCTGGGCCTCCCAGATGTTGCCGGTCTTCTCGAACAGACCCTGCGGGTAGTACTCCAGTACGACGAGGATGCGGGTCAGGTTGGGCCCGATCTCGTGGAAGGTGACCGCGCCGTCGACGTGCCCCTTCTGACCCTTCGAGCGCCACACGATGCACTCGTCGGGGATCTGCTGGAGGATCGTCGCCTCCCAGCTGCGGTGGCTGAGGAAGATCTGCGCCTTGAAGTTGATCTTGTTGTCGTCGGTTGCCTCGGCGTTCTCCACCTTCTTCATGAAGCTGGGGAACGCACCGAACTCGGTCCACTGGTTGTAGGCGACCCGCACCGGCACGCCGACATCGATCGTCTCGACGATGTTGGTGGACTTGGTGGCCTTCCCGCCGCCGCTCTTGCCGCCGCCCCCGCCGGTGATCTTGTCCTTGATGCCGGACGCTGCGCCCTTCAGACCACCCAAGACCGGGTTGTCCCCCTGGGCGGCGGCCTCGCCGGCCTTGGCCGTGGCCTTGCCGATCGGACCTCCGTCACCGATGTCGGTCAGCTTGTCGGTCAGGCCGCTGAGCTTGTCGTTGACCGTGTCCATGGCCTTGTCGCCCAGGTTGCGGAGCAGCTCTGACCCGGAGTCCTTCAGCTTGTCGAGGCCCTCGGTTCCTGTGTTCTTCGCCATCGCGATCAGCTCCTCGAGCCTGCGCCGGAGCGCGAACGGCTCCGCGAGGCGGATTTCTTGGCCGTGGACTTCTTGGCCGTGGACTTGGTGGCCGGCGCCTTCTTGGCGGCTGCCTTCTTGGCGGGCGCCGACTTCTTCGCCGGTGCCGACTTCTTGGCAGTCGACGTCCGCTTGGTCGTCGTCTTCTTGGCCGTCGCCTTCTTCGCGGGCGAGGTCTTCTTGGCCGTTGACTTCTTGGCCGGAGCCGACTTCTTCGCCGGCGCGGACTTCTTCGCGGCGGACTTCTTCGCCGGCGACGCCTTCTTGGCCGCAGACTTCTTCGCCGGAGCCGACTTCTTGGCTGCCGACTTCTTGGCCGGAGCCGACTTCTTCGCCGGTGCGGACTTCTTGGCTGCCGACTTCTTGGCTGTACGACGGGAGCGACCGCGCCGCGGCCGGGATGAACGGGAGGACCGGCTCACCGGCTCCTCGTCATCCTCGTCCTCGGGCTGATCGGCCTCGTCCTCAGGCTCGTCCTCGGCCCCGTCGTCCTCGGGCTCGTCCTCAGGCTCGTCCTCGGGCTCGTCAGCCTCTTCGTCCTCGTACTCGTCAGCAGGCTCTTCGGACTCCTCGTCCTCGGACTCCTCGTCCTCAGGTTCCTCGTCCTCGGCCTCTTCGTCCTCGTACTCATCAGCAGGCTCTTCGGCGTCGTCGCCCTCGGACTCCTCGTCCTCAGGCTCCTCGTCCTCGGACTCTTCGTCCTCGTACTCATCAGCAGGCTCTTCGGACTCCTCGTCCTCAGACTCCTCGTCCTCAGACTCCTCGTCCTCAGGCTCCTCGTCGTAGTCCTCCTCGGGCGCCTGCTCGTCCTCCTCGTAGTCGTCGTACTCGTCCTCGTCATCGCCCCGACGCTGCGAGGTGAGCGCCTTGTTGGCGGAATCCAGACGGTTGCTGGCGACGGAGATGGCCGCGCTTCTCGCGGCGGTGAACAGCTCGCCCTTGATCCGGTCCTGCAGCTTGGCGAACTCCGGATTCTTGTCGGCCAGCTCCCCCAGTTGCTTCATCAACGCCTGTGGGTTGGTGGCTATGCGCTGGCCGGCGAGCATGCTCCCCACGGTGATGGCCAGCTTGAACTTCTTGGTACGGCCCAGCAGGTAGCCGGCGGCCACCCCGAGCCCAATTTTGGCAGCGGACATGGTTCTCCCTGTTGCTCCCTCGACGTCACCGACCCGGCGACGCATCCCCGAACACCCCACTCGAGACAACCGATCTGCGGAAGGCTCGAGCCCCGTCGTGCTCGTCTCTTTCCTTACCCACGTTGCTGTGTGTTACGCACATCACAGGCAGATCTGCCGTAGGACACCCGGCAGTTCCGAGCCTCAGACGAGCGCGGTGAGACGCTTCAGCAACGGAATGCTCGGATACGACTCCGAGCGAATGCGGTCCTGCAGGAAGACGACGTACGCCGGCGTCTCCTCGGGCGTCAACAGCTCCTCGATGAGATCCAGCATCGTGGTCGATGGATATTGATCCTGCTGCACCTTGTCCAGCAGCGTTGCCACGAGCTCTGCGCGTGCGTCGTCCTGGTCGATCCTGGCCACTGTTGCCTCCCTCGCTCCAGCCCCGTCCTCCACGTCGTGCCCCTCCCGACGCCTTTCATGCACGGGCGAGGGCACGACATCGCCGAACGGGTTCGTCGACGGATCCCGTCAGACCTTGTCATCGAGACCGCCTATGCCGAGACGCAGGTCACGGTAGATGCGGTTCAGGAGACGAGAGACCTGCATCTGGGTGACACCGATGTCCGCTGCTATCTCGCGTTGCGTCAGCCCGTGCACGAACCGCAACGCCAGGATCCGGCGGTCTCGCTCGCTGAGCCGGCGGATGACCGGCAGCAGGACGACGCGGGCCTCGGCCAGGTCCCGGGCATCGTCGGTTGCGCTCAGAAGCTCGCCCAACGGGGGGCCGGAGCCGTCCGCATTGACCGGCCTGTCCAAGGACGATGGCGCGTAGCAACCTTCGGTACCCAGTGCCTCCACCACGACCTCGCGTGGTTCCCCGATGCGATGTGCGATCTCGCTGGGACGAGGGGATCGTCCGAGCTCGTGCCACAGCTCGTCCTGTGCGCGGTTCATCAGTGGCTGGAGCTCCTGGATACGCCGAGTCGGACGGACCATCCAGGCGTGGTCGCGGAAGTACTTGCGGACCTCGCCTCGCATGGTCGGGACCGCGAACGCGACGAACTCGCTGCCCTGCGTGGGATCGAAACGCTGCGCTGCTCGGGTGAGAGCCGCGTAGGCGACCTGACGCAGGTCTTCCCGGGCGACCCCTCTGCCCGTGTAGCGGGAGACGACGGCATCGGCCATCGTCATGTTGAGGACGATGATCTGGTCGAGCAGCCGACGACGCTCCTCGGAGTCGTCGGTCCCGTGCACGCGACCGAACAGCTCCTGGGTGCGCCTTGCTCGCGTCTCCCTGCTTTTCCTGCGCTCAACTGCTACCAACGACGTCATGTCAGCGCCTTCGGTTGCCTGGCACGCCGCCTGGGCTCGACGGCGTGAGCATCGACCCGCCCACCCCCGCGGGTATCACTGTTCCTGCCCTGCGGCGCGACCACCCAAACCTGGCGGTACATCGCGATGGCCTGCGCACATCGGCGATCAATCCCCGGGCCACTCGCCGGTCCAGCGCTCGAACGCCCTGGCACCACCTCGGTTCACCAGTGCCTTGACCGCTGCGAAGATGGCGCCTTGCACGAGTGCCGCGATGAGCACCTCACGCAGGTTGTACTCCGACTCCAGGGCCTTCGGTGCGTCTTCCTGATCACCGGGGGTGGCGTGCTTCCACACCTGCTTGAACACCTGGCCGGCGACGACGCCCGCCACCACGCTGCTGATGAGCCCCACAGGCTGGTAGAGGATCTTCGCCGACTTGCTGGATCGCTTCTCAGTTCGTGCCATCGGACTTCTCCTTCGCTGGGCCCGTGCCCGTGTCTCCCGTGCCGTGGCCCGTTTCCTGACTCTCTCCTCGGCTCAGGCGAAGCTGCCGTCCCCGCGCTACGTCTTCCTTCGCCTTGGCCGACCCCTTCTCGGTCTTGGTGGCGTCGCGTGCCGGCAGCTGGAGTGTCTCCTCGGCCTCGAGGCTGGCCAACAGCCACAGCAGGCCCCCCAACAGACTGCGCAGGAACCTCACTGTCGTTTCACCTCCACACGAGGCTCGGGATGCGTCCTCGTTCTGATGTCACCGTGATTCATGTCGAGGCACCGGCTTGCTTGCGTCGGACCATGGCGGCTGCAAGGGCGACCGCTGCACTCAGGCACATCAGCACGGCCGGCGCCGCGCGGCGTGGAGCCCGTCGGCGTTCCCGGCTCCGACGCGACAGCCAAGATGACGGTGGTCGGTCATCACCGCTCGGCTCCTCGGTGAGGTGGGTGAGCTGGCCAGGCAGCTTCGCACGGCCCTCGGGCTGCCGATGGGCCCTGAACCGCCGCAGGCGCACGGGTGGCTCGACGAGCGGCGGCGCCACGACGGGGATCATGGTGTGTCCTCGCTGGTCCGGACGACCCTGATGCGTCGGGTTGCGGGCCGAGGCCGGTCGGGCCAGGTCTCGGGCAGGAGACGCATGAGCTCCGACAGGGCTGGTGGGTGCATCATCTCCCGAGCCCGGGTCGCGTTCGCCGTGCGACGACACCGGCGGCAACGTCGCGCACCTTACGGTTCTCGTGGGACGACATCTTCGTCAACGCCGCGAACGCCTCGTCCGGGGACAGGCGGAGCGCAGCCATGAGCAGGCCGGTTGCCTGGCCGAGCACGGTGCGGGACCGAAGCGCTTCGTGGAGCTGTGCGTTCTCCTGCGTGATCCGGGCCAGCTCGTCGTGCGGGTTTCCGGAGGAGTGGGCAGGTAGCTCAGCCACCAGGCCGAGCTCTCCGCGCGAAGGCAGGGGCGGACGGCCGGGGCGGGAACGCCTGGTGCTCGGCCCCGGCACCGTCGCGGTCCTTCGGGTCAGGGAGGTCTCGGGGGCGGGTACGCCCCTCTCCTCCTCAGAAGATCGCTGGCTCATACCTGTGACACGCCCCCGTCAGCCGTGCATGACGTGTCGGTTGCGTTGTTTCTCGGTGTCCACCCTCCTGTGCAGGCGCAGCAGCTCCGCCGGAAGTCCTGTGCGATCGACGTGACCTCTCGAGCGCGGCGACATCTTTCTCGGCGGATCTCCGTCATCTGGTGTGCCCGAAGGCATCTACATCTACGAGAGGCGGAAGGGCGACGGTTGACCATGCAAGGACTCGGCGATCCAGCTCCATGCCTCTCTGGACTGGCACGGGTCGGGACGGTCACCTGGTGTCCTGAGGTCGTGAGGTCCCTCCGCCAGGGACGCCGCGGTCACAGGATCGGGTTTCCGGGGAGGACCTGTGCCGTGTCCGGGAAGACGGTGCCCGAGCGGCCAGGGAGGGACGCATCGGGCGCCGTCCTCCGACGTCCTTGTCAACTCCCCGTCTTGGTGCTCGGCGTCGGATCAGCCGTAGTGTTCAGGCATGGGTGTGATGGAGTCGGCCGATGCCTCGGCGGACCCCGGCGAGGACCCTGACATCACGGCGCTCATCCCGGTCGTGCGTCGCGTCATCCGCGCACGCGTGAGCGATCCCTCAGCCGCCGAGGATCTCGTCCAGGAGACCTTGGTCAGGGTGCTGGGCGCTGCCCACCGGATCGAGCCCGGGACGCTCGAGCCCTATGCGATCGTCACTGCGAGAAATGTCGTGGCCTCCATGTGGAAGGAGCGCGACCGGCATCGTCGCAACCAACATCGTGTCCTCGACCTTTCCCCTGTCGAGGCGCCCGACGACGAGCTGCTGCGGCAGGAGGACGAGAAGGCCATCACCACCGCCTTGGAGCGATTGTCCGAGAGGGAGCGTCAGACCCTCCTGGCCCACGAGGTGTCCGGGCTCGACACGCGGGTGCTGGGCGACGACCTGGGACTGACTGCCGGTGCTGTCGCTGCTCAGCTCAACCGGACGCGCGCCCGACTGCGAGTCGAGTACTTGTTGGCCCTGCACGACATCAGTGCGCCGACTCCCCAGTGCCGGCCAGTGCTGTTGGCCTTGTCCAGCGGAGAGCGTCGCCGACAACGGGAGGTGCACGCAGCACGGCACTTGTTGGAATGCGATGTGTGCGCGGACCTGAGCCTTCCGCTGATGAGCCGTGGGCAACAAAGTGACACCGAGGTGCGAGTCCCGATCCACGACGCACCAGACGTGGTCCTGGCGCGCAAGCAGGCACGTGAGCTGGCATCCCGCCTGGGATTCTCTGGGACGGATCAGACCATCCTTGCGACGGCTGTCTCCGAGATAGCGCGCAACATCGTCAGGTTCGCCGGCAAGGGAGTGGTGCTCATCGAGATGCTGGACGACCCACGGCCGGGTCTCCGCGTGACAGCGAGCGACACCGGACCGGGCATCACTGACGTCGACCGCGCACTGAGGGACGGGTACAGCACCTACAACGGGTTGGGGATGGGCCTGCCCGGCGCTCGCCGCCTGATGGACGAATTCACCCTGGTCTCCGAACTGGGACGAGGCACCACCGTGACCATGACCAAGTGGCGACAGGAAGGAACACCCCATGAATGAGGCATCGCGAGCTCAGGCAGCCAGCGACGAGGAGCAGGAGCTGCTCCCACAGCTGGTCGCACACCTGCGTGAGCACCGCACACGCCTGCGCCAGGAATGGGCCACCAGGATCCACGACGCGCACCTGCTCGAGGCGATGTCGCCGCAGGAGATGGAGCTGGAGACCACGTCCGTCTACGACAACTACGTCGAGGTGCTGGAGACGGGCAGTGTAGAGGCACTGCAGCACTACGCGCGGGACCTGTCGGAACGCATCATCCCGCGCGGCGTCGAGACCCAGGAAGTAGTCGGCATCGTGCTTCTGCTGCGCGACGCGCTGGCCCGATCGCTCTTCAAGAAGTACCAGCAGGACTTCGCACTGCTGAACCGCGTACTGGATGCGTACGAACCCGCAGCCAACAGAATCGCCAACACCGTGGCAGTCAGTTTCGTCGATGAGCGGGAGCGGGTCATCCGGCAACAGCAGGATGCCATCCGTGAGCTGTCCACTCCCGTGCTGCCGGTTCGAGAGCGGCTGCTGATCCTGCCCATCGTCGGCGTCCTGGACACCGAGCGGGCACGACAGCTGACCGAGCAGCTCCTGATCGGGATCCGGACGCACCGCGCCAAGGTGGTGGTCATCGACATCACCGGTGCACCTGACGTCGACGAGGCGGTGGCCAATCACCTGGTGCGCACGGTGGACGCGTCCCGCCTGATGGGAGCGAGCGTGATCATCACCGGGCTGTCGCCGGAAATCGCTCAGACACTGGTCACCATCGGAGTCGACCTGAGCAAGATGAACACCATCGGCGACCTTCAGGGCGGCCTCGAAGAGGCCGAGCGGTTGATCGGCTACACCATGCGTCGGCAGGACGGGTTGGTGGAGTAAGTGGACACGGGGCCGGCACTGGTTTCCATACTGCGGCAGGGGCGGTACCTGCTCGCATCGATCCATACTGCGCTGGACGATGCCCAGATGGAGAGGTTCCAGCACGACCTCATCCAGGAGATCGGTCAGCACCGGTCGAGCGGTGTGATCATCGATGTCGGCGCCCTTGACGTCCTGGACTCGTTCGGCTCGCGAACCCTGGGCAACATCGCCGAGATGTCCCGGCTGCGCGGGGCGCTCACCGTCATCGTGGGCATTCAGCCCGACGTTGCCTTCGCCATGGTCGAGCTCGGCATCCACGCGGATTCCATGCACACGGCACTGGACCTCGAAGAGGGTCTGGCGTATCTGGGGCGCCACACATCAACACCTTCGGCACCGGCCTCTCCTCCTTTCCGGGGAGCGCCATGACTCGGTTGGCGGACTTGAAACGTGACTACAAGACCGGTCTCTTGCGCTACCTGGTCCGGACCGACGAGCCCCCTCTCCACACGGCGTACGTGATCGGTCGCTGGGCCGTGACGGAGGGGCTCAGCATTCTCGACCTGTCACGGATTCACCACGAGGTCCTGGTCGAGATCCTGCAAGACACGGAGAGAGAAGAGCTCGGCAGCGTCGTGACGAGCGCCTCTCAGTTCTTCGGCGAAGCGCTCGCCACGTATGACATGACTCAGCGGAGCTTCCTCAGCGGCTCCTGAAGAGTGGGTGACGCACCGGTCGGGGCGCCGACATCGCCCCCGCTGGGCACAGGTGCAGCAGAACCGCCCCGGCACTGATGGGCCGAGGCGGTTCCACGAGCTAGGAGTGCTGCGGCCCCCCGATCACCGACACAGCTCCCTCACCCGTACGGCCGGTACCCGGGAAGGCCGTGAGGATCACGGCTCTCTAGACCGGACCGTCCCAGGTTCTGAGATGCAAGGCAGACTGGACCTGCGGCCGCCCCGCGCATCTCGGCTCCCCCCGTGTCGACAGCGCGGGGTGGCCGTTCGTCACTCCATGGGCTCCATGCACTCCACCGACGGTCTCGATTCGCTCAATCGGTCCCGTTCTCGATCCGTGTGGCCCGCGCTCTGCCGGCGCTCACGCTCAGGGCCCGCATCGTCACGTGTCCCCGGCGCCGTCGTACACGACGCCGCACTGTGCCGTTGAAGATGAGGCGCCGCAGGTCGGCACCCGGGCAGAGTGTCGAGGCATACGCCCGGTGACCGCGAATCGCGGCCGGAGCGATGCCGAAACGGGAGCTTCCCCAGGCCAACACGTTGAGCAGGGCGCTGAACTGGGCCGTCGAGACAGCCTGCTCCTCGAAGTTGCCCAGCGCCATGACCAGTAGGTGCCCGCGCGGGTTGTAGTCCGTGTTGGTGTCGCCCACCGCCCATATCGGGCGACCCTGGTAGACGTTGCCATGCCGGTCGATCAGCAGGTGATAGGCGATGTCAGGCCACCCCCGCGCCTGATGGTCCGCCTGAAATGTGCGTAGCTGCGCGGGCGCGGTCCGGTTGTCGCGCAGGATGACGCCGCTGTGGTGGATGGTGATGTGGCTGATCCGATGGCGGACAAAGGGCTTGGTCGCGGGACGTGCGTCCCATGCGGAGCGTCGCAGCAGCGGAACCTTCCGCGTGGCGGCCTCCGCCGGCGAAGCGCCCAGCAGGGTGGCACCGACCACGGCGGGTGGCACCCACAGTGCGCGGCGGCGACTGATGGTGGGGCCGCTGCAGTCAGCACACATGGTGGTCTCCGCACCCTCGACGATCCATCAGATCAGCACGCGGGATGTGCGCCTCACAACCGCCGTCTTGCGGGGTGAGCGCACGGAGCGAACCGCCACGGCGCTGTGACTCCGTGCCCGACACACCTGGCGCCCCGCGTGCTCAAACCTCCGGACATGCCGATGTCCGGACGCTCATCCAGGAGTAGGTCGCGGCCCGTTCAGCTCTCTTCGGGTGGCGTGTGACCCGAGATTTCCCAGTCCAACCAGGACATTGTTGACGCGTCAGGTGCGGTGACCAGGGGTGTGGTTCCCCATCCCGAGAAGGTGAAGGGCCAGTGCATGTAGTGCGGGTGAATGCTCCTGGGAAGACCGGCCGCATCAATGACGATCCTTGTGTCCACGCCCGGTTCGCTCCCGTCGTATCCCTCCCCACGGACGTTCTCGCCGACGGCCTTTTGAATCGCCGCGATGCTGAGGAGGCACTTGTACGTTGTCGAGTCTTCATCTCTCGAAACAACCTCGACATCACCATCGGGCAAGATGCCCTCGATCAATCCCAAGGGAGTCCCGACAGTGGTCCATTCCCGCTCGCCCGTGAGGTCGGTTGTGGTCCACTGCTGGGTGACCAGCGGGGGGCCATCGGTGTTCGTGTCGTAGCGGTGGGCCAAGCGGTATTCGGTGTCCCCAACCACTCGATACTCACTGTCGGGGTCATCCTCGCCGAGTCCGACAACGCGAACGTCTGTGCCGCCCGGGTGAATCGTGAAGTCCACGTTGACGTCGAAGCAGTCAACGAACGCGCCGTGGCCCGTTCGGGCGAAACGGACGGCGTCAGCAAGCCCCGCCGCGAACAGGAAGCCTGGGACCGTCTCTCGCTCGCGATCTGACGATGTCATGCCGCACATTCTGGGCGACGTTCCCCGAAACCATGTCGAAACCGGCACATAGCCTCGGCGATCCGCCTGCTGGTCGTCTAACCGGTGCGTCCGGACATGCCGCACAGACGCTGCCTCCGGCGGACTCGTATCGTTCAGGCGTGGCGAAACACACCGGGGTGCTCTTGCGGTTTTCCGACGGCAGGAGGCAGTTCATCGACGACGCGCACGTGCATGGGTTCCGCGACGGTGACCTGCTGATCGCACTTGGACCTGCTGAGGCGGGTCTCCATGCTGTGGTGGCTCGAAGAGTTCCGGTCGCAGAGCTGGCCTTCGCTGACACCCGCAATGCCTATGACGACGACGGCGAGCCTGATACGCATACCCTCAACTGGTGAACCGTCTTATGGCGAGGACATCGCGATCAAGGTCTGGCTCGGACCGGCTCTGACATCGGATCAGCGGG
>NZ_AUEP01000012.1:77500-190005 GCF_000426045.1 Marmoricola sp. URHB0036 | reverse complement strand
GCTGTTCTGTCCTTTGTCATTGCGGACAGTTCTGTCTTGGGTTGGTCCGGACACTCGAGCGGTTGTGAGCGCATGGTGCGTTCATGGCAGACAGGGTGGTTCCGGTGGACGTTCGGGCTGTCGTGGTGGCCTGGCCTGAAGATGCTCCTCGGGGGGCGGTGACGAGGTTCTGTCGGGAGGTGGGGATCTCCCGGTCACGCTTCTATGAGATCAAGGCGCTGGCGAGGCGGGCCGGTGCCGAGGAGGCGATGGTTCAACGTCAGCGTTCGGTGGCTCGTTCGCCGTTGGCGATTCCCATCGAGGTCGAGGAGCTCGCGGTCCGGCTCCGCAAGGAGCTGGCGGACGCGGGTTGGGACCACGGGCCGATTAGCGTGCGGTATCGGCTCCAGCAGATGGGTATCGCAGCGCCCGCGGCCTCGACGCTGGCGCGGGTTTTTGCCCGCCGGGGAATGGTGGTTCCTCAGCCGCAGAAGCGGCCCCGGTCCAGCTATCGAAGGTTCGAGGCCCCGCTGGCGCATGTGTGCTGGCAGCTGGACACCTTCCAGTGGCCACTGGCCGATGCGGTGGGGTCGATCGCCAACGTCTACCAGCTCCTCGACGACAAGTCGCGGTTCATCGTCGCCAGCCATGTCGAGATCGGCGAGACCACCAGTGGCGCACTCACCGTTCTGGGCAAAGGCATCGCAGCGTTCCAGGTGCCACACCGGCTGCTCAGCGACAACGGCACCGCGTTCAACCAGACCCGGATGGGTCGACGCTCCCAGTTGGTCGAACACCTCCAAGCGCTGGGATGCAGAGCGATCACGGGCAAGCCTGGACACCCCCAGACCCAGGGCAAGGACGAACGGGTCCATGCCACCACCCAACGCTGGCTGCGAGCCCAGCCAGGAGCGCAAAGCATCAGCGAGCTGCGCGCCCAGATCGACTACTTCGACCATGCCTACAACCACGAACGGCCCCATCAGGCACTCGCAATGCGCACCCCTGCCCAGGCACTCAGCGACGGGCCTACAGCGTTGGAGCCGATCCCACCATTGCCGCCCGCGACACCCAGATCGATGCCGGTCAGCGCGAAGACCTACAAGACCGACTTCGCCGGCCGCGTCCACTTCCACCGCATCTCAGTCAACCTCAGCCGCAAGCACGCCCGGACCAAGGTCACCGTCGTCCGAAACGGCGACACCGTCAGCATCTTCGACCCCCACGGCACCCTGATCCGAAGCCAGCACCTCACCCCCGGAAAGCACTACTACGGAGTCCTGGGGGACCAAGCCCCTCGACCCAACCCGAGCGAAGTGTCCACACTGACCTGAGACACCAACACTGTCCGGACGAACCCGAGACATCACAGCGGCGTACGGCGGCCCTGGTGTGACACGACGCAGGTTTCCCCGGGCGCCCGGGGAAACCTGCGTCCTGTGGGGCTGCTGTGACTACCCGGCATTCCCCTGGGCGGCCTCCGCGAACTTCGTGGTGTAGGTCTTGGAGAGGTCGATGTCGTCCTTCTTCTCCTTGACCACGTCGCTGAAGGTGCCGAGCACGTCGAGCACGGTCTCCGGTCCACCGTCGGGCATCACGCCGTCGGGGGTGAACATCGTCGAGGAGTCCTTGATGGACTTCTCGTAGAGCGCCGGGTCGCCGCCGTTGTAGTCCTTCGGCATCTTGGCCGCGATCTCCGCGGCGCTGTGGGTGTGGATCCACTTCATCGTCCGAACGAACGCGTTGACCAGCTTCTGCACGGTCTTCGGGTTCTCCTTCACGTAGCTGCAGTCCATGTACATGGACGCCGCCGGGTAGAGACCGCCGAGCGCCTTCTGGGTCCCTTCCTCGGTGCGCATGTCGATCATCACCTTGCCGAGGCCCTTGTCGACCGCCGAGGCGATCGTCGGGTCGGTGGTCATGCCGGCGTCGATCCCGCCGTTCTGCAGCGCAGCGATGAAGGTCGAGCCCGCGCCAGCGGTCACGGTCGTGTACTTCTCGCTGTCGATGCCGTTCTTCTTGGCGAGGTACTGCGTCAGGTAGTCGGTCGACGACCCCGGTGAGGTGACCCCGAGCTTCTTGCCGGAGAAGTCGTCGGCGCCCGCGACGGACCCGGCCGACTTCGTCGAGACGACCTCGGCCTCGCCCGGCACCTTCGCGAGCTGTACGACGCTCTCGATGCACTTGCCCTGGGCCTGCAACGTGACGGTGTGGTCGTAGAACCCGACCACGCCCTGCACCTTGCCGGCGACGAGCACGTTCTCAGCCGTGGCGCCCGACGGCTCGGTCTTCAGGGAGACATCGACCCCGGCGTCCTTGAAGTAGCCGAGCCGGTCGGTGAGCATCGCGGGCAGGTAGATCACCTTGTCGATGCCGCCGACCATGATGCTCACCTTGGGCGTGCCGGAGGCGTCGTCGCCGTTGTCGGAACCGGTGGACGACGTACGTCCGCAGGCTGCGGTGGAGGCGGCCAGCGCGGCCGCGGTGAGGGTGGCGGCGATGCGCCGGGTGCTGTTCTTCATGTGAGTTCTCCTTGTGATGGTGGGGGAGTCAGATGCCGGCGGCCTGGCTCGTGGACGGTGGTCGCCACGACGTGAGCCGTCGTTCCAGTCGGGTGATGAGCCACTCGGCCACGAGGGCGATCACGGTGATGACGAGCATCCCGGCGTAGATGCCGGGGGCGTCGAAGTTGCCCTGGGACTTGTTGATCAGCAGCCCCATGCCCTTGTCGGCGCCGGTGAACTCGCCGACCACAGCGCCGATCAGGGCGAAGCCGAAGGCCACGTGCATCGACGCGAGGATCCAGGACGTCGCGCTGGGCAGGATGATCGTGCGCAGCAGGTCGCGCCGGTTCGCGCCGAGGATGCGGGCGTTGTCAACCAGCACCCGGTCGACCTCGCGGGCGCCCTGGAAGGCGTTGAAGAACACCGCGAAGAAGACGAGCACGAACGCGGTGGCGACCTTCGAGGACAGTCCGAGGCCGAACCAGATGACGAACAGCGACGCCAGCACGATGCGCGGGATCGCGTTGGCGCCCTTGATGAACGGGGCGAGCACGTCGGCCAGGAAGCGGCTGCGGCCGAGCAGCACACCGAGCACGACGCCGGCGATGGTGCCGATGATGAACCCGAGCACGGCCTCCTCGAGGGTGATCAGGATGTTGGACCAGATCGAGCCCTGCGAGGTGCCCTCGGTGAACCAGGTGACCAGCTTCTGCCAGATCGCCGAGGGGCTGGAGTAGAAGAACGGGTCGATGATCGTGCGGGCCGCGATCTCCCACGAGGCCAGCCACACGACGACGAGCAGGATGCGGACGCCGGTGACGACCCTCCAGTCCCTTGTACGCCGCTTCCTGGGTGCGGTCTCCCCATCGGCGGTCGATGCGGTCGATGCGGTCGAGGCAGACGATGCGGTCACGGTGCTGTCGGGGTGCTGGGTCTCAAGCGACACGGGAGGCTCCTCTGGCTCGGGTGATCTCGACCTCTTCGCGCAGGGAGTCCCACACGCGCTTGTAGATCTCGATGAACTCCGGGGTGAGCCGGATCTCCTCGACCCGGCGTGGACGCGGCAGGTCGATGTCGACGACGTCCTTGATGGTGGCCGGGCCGGCGGTCATCACGACGACCCGGTCGGCGAGGCTGATCGCCTCGGTGAGGTCGTGGGTGACGAACACGACGGCCGCCCCGGTGCCGGACCACAGCTCGAGCAGCTCGTCCTGCATCAGCTCCCGGGTCTGCACGTCGAGCGCGCCGAAGGGCTCGTCGAGGAGCAGCAGCGACGGCTCGGTGATCAGGGTCTGCGCCATCGCGACGCGCTTGCGCATCCCGCCGGAGAGCTGGTGGGGGTAGCGGTCCTCGAAACCGGTCAGTCCGACGCGCTCGATCCAGTCGCGCGCCTTGGCCTCGGCGTCCCGCTTCGGCATACCCCGGTAGCGCGGGCCGAGCGCGACGTTGTCGAGGACGTTCTTCCACGGCAGCACGGCGTCGGCCTGGAACATGTACCCGACGCCGTCGGGGATCCCGGTGACCGGTGCGTCGTGCACGCGGACCGTTCCCCTCGACGCGGGCTCGAGCCCGGACACGAGCGAGAGAGTGGTCGACTTGCCACAACCGGTGGGTCCGACGACGGCCACGAACTCGCCAGCGGCGATGTCCAGGGTCACGTCGCGGATCGCGGTGAAGGTGCCGCCGTCCTTGGTCGGGAACCGCTTCGTCGCGTCTCGCAACGCGATGGCCGGTGAGCCGGCGGTGGTGGTGTTCTGGGTCATGGGGCAGGACCGTAGGAGCCTGTGACGGCTGTCACCATCCTTGTGCAGGTTGACGACGAAGCCCGCACAAACTGCGTTCTGCGCGTTCTGCTCATGGGGTCGTGCGGTCGTACAGTGAGTCGGTGCCGCGCTCCTCACCGCCGGTGCCCCGCCGCCGGGGGACACGTCGTCGCCTCGCCCTGGGCACCCAGGCCGCGGTGGCCTTGCTGCTGCTCCTGGTGGTGGTCGTGCTGGTGTCGCTCGCGGCGTCGACGTACGTGCTGCGGCGCGACCTCGAGCAGCAGTACGAGCAGCGCGCGCTCGCCATCGCGCGGAGCCTGGCCTCGGACCCGACCGTCGCCCAAAGGGTGACCACGGACCGGCCGGATCCCGCCGGCCCGCTCCAGCAACAGGCCGAGCGGATACGTCGGGAGACCCAGGCGCTGTACGTCGTCGTCACCGACGACCACGGCATCCGCTTCAGCCACCCGACCCCCTCCAACGTCGGCAAGATGGTCAGCACCAGTCCCGACGAGGCGCTCAGAGGGCGCGAGGTCGTCACCATCGAGAAGGGCACCCTGGGCTACTCGGCGCGAGGCAAGGTCCCGCTGCGCAACGCCGACGGCCAGGTGGTGGGTGAGGTGAGCGTCGGCATCGCCACTTCGGAGATCTCCCACGAGACCCGCAAGCTGGTGCTCCTCCTCGCGCTGGTCGCGCTCGCACCACTCGCGGTCGGGGTGGTCGGCGCGGTCACGCTGGTGCGCCGACTCCGTCGTACGACGCTGGGTCTCGAGCCCGAGGAGATGGCCGACCTGCTCCGGGAGCACGCAGCGGTACTCGGCGGCGTACGCGACGCGGTCGTGGCCGTCGACACGGACGGCCGCGTCACCGTGAGCAACCCGGAGGCCGACCGGCTCGTCGGCCCGTCGGCCGGGCGGGGCCTACGGCGCGGCACCACGATCGAGGACTCAGGCGCCGGGCCCGAGCTGGTGGACCTGTTCCAGCAGGAGCCGGCGCCGGACGGCGTGCTCCGCGTCGTGGGCGGCCGGGTCGTCGTGGCCACGCGGCTGGTGGTGCAGCGTGACGGCCGTGACCTCGGCCAGGTGCTGATCCTGCGCGACCGGTCGGACCTCGATCACCTCGCGCGCGAGCTCGAAGCCACCCGGGCGCTGACCGACGCGCTGCGCGCACAGTCCCACGAGCACCGCAACCGCCTGCACACGCTGACCGGGATGCTCCACCACGGCGACCTCGACGCTGCTCGTGGGTACGTCGAGGAGCTGAATGCCCAGACCACCTGGGTGACCGGCGTGGACGACCCCTACCTGGCGGGCCTGCTCGCCGCCAAGGCCGCCGCTGCCTCCGAGGCCGGGGTGTCGCTGGTCGTGTCGGAGGCGACCTGGCTGGACGCGCGGGTCGTCCATCCCCTCGACGTGGTGACCGTCGTCGGCAATCTGATCGACAACGGTATCCGCGCGGCCGAGGAGGGCGCACGTGACCCGCGCTGGGTCGAGGTGACGCTCGTGTCCGACGGCGCCGACCTCGTGGTGCACGTCGCCGACAGTGGCGACGGGGTGCCGCCGGAGCTGGCCGGCCAGCTCTACGACCACGGGTTCACCACGCGTGACTCGAGCGCCGCGGGCCACGGGATCGGTCTGGCCCTCGCCCGTCACACCGCCCGGGCTCACGGTGGCGATGTCACTCTCGTCGACGGCGGCGGAGCCGATCACGGAGCTGCGTTCGAGGCGGTGCTCGCTGGAGTGCTCGCGACGCGACCTGCCGACCGTCGTACCCAGGAAGAGAGCGTGCGGTGAGCCGGCCACCGATCAGGGTGCTGGTGGTCGACGACGACTTCCGGGTGGTCCAGCTGCATGCGTCGTACGTCGGACAGGCGGAGGGCTTCGAGGTCGTAGCCGTCGCCCGGACGATCGCGGAGGCCCTCGAGCAGGCCGAGCGGACGCCGCCCGACCTGGTGCTGCTCGACGAGTACCTGCCCGACGGCAGCGGCTCCGCCGCGATCGGGCGGTTCGGTGCCGCGGTGATGATGGTCAGCGCCGCCGAGGACCCGACCGTCGTACGACGTGCGATCGCGGCCGGTGCCCTCAACTACGTGCTCAAGCCGTTCCCGCCCGGCGTGCTGGTCGAGCGGCTGGCCGCGTTCCGTCGCTTCTGGCAGGTGCTGGAGAGCGGCGCCGAGCTCGACCAGACCGGCGTCGACCGCGCACTCCAGGCGTTGCGGACGGCCGACACCCCGGTCGCGCGCTCTCCCAAGGGACGCTCGCCGGTGACCTCCGAGGCGATCGTGGAGGTCTTGCGCGCGGCCGAGGACGCCCTCACCGCGGTCGAGGTCGCGGACGCCACGGGCGTTTCGCGTGCCACGGCCCAGCGCTACCTCTCCGACCTCGCCCGCGACGGCCGTGTCCAGCTCACCCTGCGCTACGGCTCGACGGGGCGGCCCGAGCACTGCTTCGAGTGGCTGGGGAGCCGGGCCTGACACCGGGTTTTCGAGAAGCGTCAGTGGTCGCCCGTAGGCTGGATGCATGCGTCCAGTGACCGATCTCGAGCGCCGGGTGGCGCCGTTCGAGGTGAAGTCGGAGTACACCCCCTCCGGCGACCAGCCGACCGCGATCGCGGAGATCGTGAAGCGCATCCAGGGCGGGGAGAAGGACGTCGTGCTGCTCGGTGCCACCGGCACCGGCAAGACCGCGACCGTCGCCTGGGTGGCCGAGCAGCTCCAGCGACCGATCCTGGTGATGCAGCCCAACAAGACGCTGGCCGCCCAGTTCGCCAACGAGCTGCGCCAGCTGTTCCCCGACAACGCGATCGAGTACTTCGTCTCCTACTACGACTACTACCAACCCGAGGCCTACGTCCCGCAGACCGACACCTACATCGAGAAGGACTCCTCGATCAACGAGGAGGTCGAGCGGCTTCGCCACTCGGCGACCAACTCGCTGCTGACCCGGCGCGACGTCATCGTGGTCTCGACGGTGTCCTGCATCTACGGCCTCGGCACCCCGCAGGAGTACGTCGACCGCATGCTCCGGCTCAAGGTCGGCAACGAGATGGACCGCGACGACGTCCTCCGCCGGCTCGTCGAGATCCAGTACACCCGCAACGACCTCTCCTTCACCCGAGGCACCTTCCGCGTGCGCGGTGACACCCTGGAGATCTTCCCGGTCTACGAGGAGCACGCCGTGCGGGTGGAGTTCTTCGGCGACGAGATCGAGCGGCTGATGACCTTGCACCCGGTCACCGGCGAGATCCTCACCGACGACAACGAGGTCTACGTCTTCCCGGCCACCCACTACGTCGCCGGTCCGGCCCGGATGGAGCGGGCGATCAACGGCATCGAGGCCGAGCTCGAGGAGCAGGTGGCCTCCTTCGAGAAGCAGGGCAAGCTCCTCGAGGCCCAGCGGCTCCGGATGCGCACGACCTACGACGTGGAGATGATGCGCCAGGTCGGCTCCTGCTCCGGCATCGAGAACTACTCGATGCACATCGACGGCCGCTCCCGTGGCAGCGCCCCCAACTGCCTGCTCGACTACTTCCCGGAAGACTTCGTGCTCGTCGTCGACGAGTCCCACGTCGCAGTGCCCCAGATCGGGGGGATGTACGAAGGCGACATGTCCCGTAAGCGCAACCTGGTCGACCACGGCTTCCGGCTGCCGAGCGCGATGGACAACCGCCCGCTGCGCTGGGAGGAGTTCCTCGACCGGATCGGCCAGACCGTCTACCTCTCCGCGACCCCGGGCAACTACGAGATCAGCAAGGGCGGGGGCATCGACAACGTCGTCGAGCAGATCATCCGGCCCACCGGCCTCGTCGACCCCGAGGTGATCGTCAAGCCGACCAAGGGCCAGATCGACGACCTCATGGGCGAGATCAATGCACGCGTGGAGAAGAACGAGCGGGTCCTCGTCACGACGTTGACCAAGAAGATGTCCGAGGACCTCACCGACTACCTCCTCGAGAACGGCATCCGCACCCGCTACCTCCACTCCGAGGTCGACACCCTCAAGCGCATCGAGCTGCTGCGTGACCTGCGGCTGGGGGAGTACGACGTGCTCGTCGGCATCAACCTGCTCCGCGAGGGGCTCGACCTCCCCGAGGTGTCGCTGGTCGCCATCCTCGACGCCGACAAGGAGGGCTTCCTGCGCTCCGACAAGTCCCTGATCCAGACGATCGGTCGCGCCGCGCGCAACGTCTCCGGCCAGGTGGTCATGTACGCCGACCGGATGACGCCCTCGATGGAGATGGCCATCGACGAGACCAACCGCCGTCGCGCCAAGCAGGTCGCCTACAACGTGGCCCACGGTGTGGATCCCCAGCCGTTGCGCAAGAAGATCGCCGACATCACCGACATGCTCGCCCGTGAGGACGAGACCACCCAGGAGCTGCTCCAGACCTGGCAGGGCACCGGTGCCCGCGGCGACCGCAGCAAGAAGGCCCCCGTGCCGGGGCTGTCCCGGATGGGAGCCGACAAGGTCGAGCGGATGCACGAGCGGCTGCCCGACACCGCTGGCATCCCGTCCAGCGACCTCGCCGAGCTCGTGCAACAGCTCTCCGAGCAGATGCACGCCGCGGCCGGTGAGCTCCAGTTCGAGCTGGCAGCCCGGTTGCGCGACGAGATCTCCGACCTCAAGAAAGAGCTCCGCCAGATGATGGAGGCGACCCGATGAGCGCCGCCCGGACACGCACGCTGGCGGCGTTGTCGTCGGTCGACGGGCGCTTCGCTTCAAGCCCGCCTTCCCTCCTCCGCCTTGCCATCGCACGCACCGGACGACGCTCATGAGCACGATCAAGCAGGTCCAGGTGACCTTCGACTGCGCCGACCCAGCGCGGCTCAGTGCCTTCTGGGGTGAGGTGCTCGGATATCCGCCCGAAGCACCGCCCGCGCCGTTCGCCTCCTGGGAGGAGGCGCTCGACGCCTGGGGCATCCCCGAGGAGCAGCGCAACGACTACAGCGCGGTCAGCGACCCCGACAAGGTGGGGCCGCGGTTGTTCTTCCAGAAGGTGCCCGAGGGCAAGACCGTGAAGAACCGCGTGCACCTTGACGTCCGCGCCGCGCCAGGCCTGCAGGGTGACGACCGGATGGCCGCCCTCGAGGCGGAGGCCGAGCGACTGACCGGGCTGGGAGCCACCCGCCTGGAGCGCCACGAGCCCGGCGGTGTGAGCGCGGGGCACATCATCATGGGCGACCCGGAGGGCAACGAGTTCTGCCTCGACTGATGACCGAGGCCACACCGCTCGTGGTCAGGAGGAGTCGGCGGCGCGCGTAGAATTGCGCCAGTGACGGCACCCTCGCGATCGACTCCGCGCGAGGCATGGGTCGTCTGGATCGTCGGGATGCTGATCTACGTCCTGGCCGTCTTCCACCGCTCCTCGCTGGGCGTGGCCGGGCTGGTGGCCACCGAGCGCTTCCACATCTCCGCGACCCAGCTCGCGACCTTCACCATGCTCCAGCTCCTGGTGTACGCCGGCATGCAGGTGCCGGTGGGCCTGGTCATCGACCGGTTCGGGCCGCGCAGCGTGCTGCTCACCGGACTGGTGATGTTGACGGTGGCGCAGGCAGCGTTCGCCTTCGCCGAGAGCTATCCGGTGGCCCTGGTGGCGCGTGCCTTCGTCGGGATCGGCGACGCGATGACCTTCATCTGCGTGCTGCGGCTGGTCAGCAGCTGGTTCCCGGTACGCCGGATCCCGCTGGTCACCCAGCTGACCGGCACCCTGGGCCAGCTCGGTGCGGTCGTCGCAGCGATCCCGATGACCTGGGCTCTGGGTCACCTCGGCTGGACGCCGGCGTACCTGGCCGCGGCCTCCGTGGGGGTGCTGCTCATCGTGGCCCTCCTGTTCCTGCTCGGGGACGCACCGGGCAAGCGACACGTGCACGGTCCCCAGCTCTCGCTGTCGTCGGTCCGGCAGAACCTCGGCGACTCCTGGGCCCAGCCCGGGACCCGGCTCGGCTTCTGGATGCACTTCACCTCACAGTTCAGCGCCACCACGATGAGCCTGCTCTGGGGGTACCCCTTCTTCGTGCGCGGCGAGGGCCGCTCCCCGGCCACGGCCGGGCTGCTGCTCACCCTGATCGTGGTCGCCATCATGGCCTCGGGGCCGGTGCTCGGCTGGCTCGTCGGGGCGCACCCCTGGCACCGGTCCACGATGGTGCTGAGCATCGTCGGCGCGCTCGTCGCCGCCTGGACCGCCGTACTCCTCTGGCCGGGCAACGCGCCGCTCTGGCTCCTGGTGGCGCTGGTCGTCTTCGCCGGGCTCGGGGGACCGGCGTCGATCATCGGCTTCGACGTCGGCCGCACCTCCAACCCCGCACACCGGCTGGGCGCGGCCACCGGGATCATCAACCAGGGTGGCTTCTACGCCAGCCTCTTCCTCGTGGTGGCCATCGGGCTGGTGCTCGACTGGCGTACACCGGGCAGCGGCACCGACTACCCGGCCTCTGCCTTCCGCTGGGCCATGAGCGTGCAGTACCTGCTCTGGGCCGTCGGACTGGTGCAGATCTGGCGCTACCGGGTGCGCACGCGTGCCCTCATCCTGCGGCAGCAGGCCGAGGACGCCGAGCTCGCGCAGGTGATCGACCGCCACTGAGCGGCCGATCGGTGGTCAGCTGGAGCCGAGCGTCACCTTGCAGGTGCTCTTGGCGTGCTTGGAGATGTTCTTGGAGGCCGTCTCCACCTTGCCGCTGCTCATCTCCTGCAGCTTGGGGGCCAGCGCCGCCAGCTTCTGCGGGTCGGCTCCCTTGGGGATCTGACCCTGCTGCAGCTTGTCGAGGTCGGAGAGCTTGATGCCGGCGTCCTTGAACGCGTCGGTGATGGTGGTCAGCGCACCGTCGAGCACCTTCCAGTCGTCCTTGACCGCGTCAGGAGCCTCATCGGCCAGGGAGTGCATCCGGTCGAAGGCCTCGTCGAGCTTGCTGACGTCGGGGCTGCTGCCGTTGAAGCTGTCGAAGTAGGCCTTGTCGGCCTTCAGGTCCTTGCAGTAGGAGCTGTCCGCGCTGTTCTCGTCGGAGCCACACGCGGTGAGTGAGCCGAGGGACAGGGCGAGGGCCGCGAGAACGAGCGAGGTGCGCATGACGGTCGGTCCTTCGTGTCGGAGACGCCGACAGGACGCCGGCAATGACGAGTGCTGACTTGGAGCGTCGCACGACTCCTGCGCGGGGGCCAGTGGCCACACCGTCGTGGCGGGTGCTGGTCAGTCGTGCTGGTCAGTCGTGCTGGCCGGTCGTCAGTCGTGGCGGCGCACGGTCAGCGCGACGAGGCGGGAGATCACCATCGCGACGTACAGCACTCCCGCCACCTGCTCGAGGATCACCCACGACCGGGCGTGGTCGGCCGTCGGCACGATGTCGGAGAGGCCGACGCTGGTGAGGTTGGTGAAGGAGAAGAACAGCAGCTCGAAGAATCGCTCGGTGCCGTCCCCAAGCGGCCCGATCGAGCCCGGCGCCAGGATCACTACCGCGAGGTACACGTAAGCGAACCCCCAGGCGACCACGGTGAACGCGGCACCGATGCCGTAGAGCTCGTCGGTGGTCACCCGGTCGTCGTGGAAGAGGTACCTGATCAGGCTGTAGGAGACGTAGAAGTAGAACGGCGCATGCAGCAGGGCGCTGGTGAGCGTCACCCAGTCCTCGTCGACCAGGACCGCCTCGAGCACGGTCATCAGCACCGCCGGTGCCCCGAGCACGACGGCGATGACGGTCAGGGCCGGAGTGCTCCGCACCACCCACAGGGCCAGGGCGACCGCGACCATGGAGATCACCCCGAGAGCCGCCGAGCCGACCCGCGAGCTGTCGAGGAAGGGATAGGCCACGATCGCCAGCAGCTGGGCCATCAGGAGCAGTGCCGAGGGGTGCATCACCAGCCTGTGAGACGGCGTCCCAGTTCGTGTGGTTTCCGTCACGTCCCGGAGTGTAGGTGCGTACCTTGACCGCGTGACTTCCGACCCGGCGACTCGTTCTTCAGTGCTGAGAGCCCGTGCTCGGACGGTTGCGCAAAACGAGAACACGTTCTAAGTTTGGGCGGCCGCGGGGGCGGTCCGCCGGGAACTGCTCGGAGCTGTGGTCGGCCAGGGAGGTAGCGATGGGCGTCAGTGCTGCGTCGATCCTGCGCGGGCCCGGCGAGATCGCGGCCATGGTCAGCGACGTCACCAAGGCCGTGTTCACCACGAAGTTCCAGACCCGTGAGTTCATCGAGCAGGCCTGGTTCATCTGCAGCGTCACGCTGATGCCGACCATCCTGGTCTCGATCCCCTTCGGCGCCGTCATCTCCCTCCAGGTCGGCAACCTGACCGGTCAGCTGGGAGCCCAGTCCTTCGCCGGGGCCAGCGCCGTCCTCGCGGTGGTGCGCGAGGCCGCGCCCATCGCCGCCGCGATGATCATCGCCGGCGCGGCCGGCTCGGCGATCTGCTCCGACATGGGGGCTCGCAAGATCCGCGAGGAGATCGATGCCATGGAGGTCCTCGGCATCGACCCGATCGAACGTCTGGTGGTGCCGCGCGTCCTGGCCACGGTGTTCGTCGCGCTGATGATCAACGGCATCGTGATCGCCACCGGTATCGGGGGCGGCTACTTCTTCACCGTGATCGTGCAGGGCGGCAACGCGGGTGCGTTCCTCTCCAGCTTCACGGCTCTGGCCAGCCTGCCCGACCTCTACATCTCGATGATCAAGGCGGTCCTGTTCGGCTACATGGCCGCCGTCGTGGGTGCCTACAAGGGCCTCAAGGCCGGCGGCGGGCCCAGCGGGGTGGGTCGGGCGGTCAACGAGGCCGTGATCATCGCCTTCATGGTCCTGTTCGCGCTGAACTCGATCATCACGGCCATCTACTTCCAAGTCGTCCCGCAGAACGGCTTGTAGCGATGGCGACCCTCACCGAGATCGGCCGTGAGCTGGGCCGCGAGCAGCGCCTCAAGATCGAGGAGCGCGGCGACCAGCTCCTCTTCTACGTCAAGGCGCTGGCCTGGACCCCCCGCGCGATCCGTCGCTACAAGCGCGAGATCTCCAACACCCTGGCCGAGGTGGCCTTCGGTGTCGGCGGCCTGTCCCTGATCGCGGGGACGGTCGGCGTGATCGCGTTCATGGCCTTCTTCGCGGGCACCGAGGTCGGCATCCAGGGTTACGCGTCGCTGAGCCAGATCGGGGTCGCGAAGTTCACCGCCTTCATCTCGGCGTACTTCAACACCCGCGAGGTGGCACCGCTGGTGTCCTCGATCGCGCTGGCCGCGACCGTGGGCTGCGGCTACACCGCACGCCTCGGGGCCATGCGCATCTCCGAGGAGATCGACGCCCTCGAGGTGATGGCGGTGCCGTCGCTCCCGTTCCTGGTCACGACCCGGATGATCGCCGCGTTCATCGCCGTCATCCCGCTCTACATCGTCGCGCTGGCGGCGTCGTACCTCTCGCCGCGGCTGATCACGACGCTGATCTACGGGCAGTCGGCCGGCACCTACGACCACTACTTCCTGCAGTTCCTGCCGCCGATCGACATGTTCTACTCCTTCGTCAAGCTGATGTTCCTGGCCGTCGCCGTCATCCTGATCCACTGCTACTACGGCTACACCGCCTCCGGCGGCCCGGCCGGTGTCGGCACTGCTGTGGGTCGCGCGATCCGCAGCTCGATCGTCACCATCGTGGTGGCCGACTTCTTCTTGAGCTTCGCCATCTGGGGCTCGACCACGACCGTGCGGATCACGGGGTGATCCGATGTTCGTGAACATCACCCACGACACCAGGGCCGAGCACGCCCGGCTGTTCACCGCAGGCGTCGCCTTCCTCACCGTGATCGCAGTCCTCGTCGGCCTGTCGATCGCGATCTACGACAAGGCGTTCTCCCACCCGACGATGGTGACCATCAAGGCGCAGAGCGCCGGGCTCCAGCTCGCCCGCTTCGGTGACGTACGACGCCACGGTGCCCTGGTCGGCAACGTGCGCGAGATCAGCAACGACGGCAAGCAGGCGGTCATCAAGGTCGCGCTGGTGCCCTCGGCGGCGAAGGACATCCCCGAGAACGTCAGCGTCGAGATCCTGCCGACGACCCTGTTCGGCCAGAAGTACATCTCGATCGTGGACCCGGAGGACCCGTCCGCGAAGGCGCTGAGCAACGGCGACGTCATCCCGTCCTCGCGCGTGCGCACCAACGTCGAGCTGCAGAAGATCCTCGCCGACCTGTTCCCGTTGCTCCGCTCGATCCGGCCCGCCGACCTGAGCTCCACCCTCTACGCGCTGGCCACCGCGCTGCGCGGCCGCGGCAACGAGCTGGGCGAGACCTTCGTCAAGCTCGACGACTACCTGACCACCATGAACGTGCACCTGCCCACGCTCCAGCAGGACCTCGTGCTGCTCGCCCGCGTCAGCAAGTCCTACTCGATCGCCGCCCCCGACCTGGTGCGCCTGCTTCGCAACGCCACCACGACGGCCCACACCGTGACCGACAAGCAGGCGCAGCTGCAGACCTTCTTCACCGACGTGACAGGCCTCGGCAAGACCTCGACGCGTGTGCTCACCGCCAACGAGGCCAACATCGTGCGGGCGCCCGCGGTCTCGCGACCGCTCTTGGGCCTGCTCGACACCTACTCGCCCGAGCTCCCGTGCCTGCTCAAGGGTGCGGCACGCTACGCGGGCCGCCTCAACCAGATCTTCCGTGACGCCAAGGTGTCACAGAGCATGACGCTGGCCGCCACCCAGCGACGGCCCTACGACAAGCGCGACATCCCGTCGTACGGCGAGCACGGGGCCGGTCCCAAGTGCTACGGCCTGCCCTACCCGAAGGTGCCGCTCGAGCCGCCGGTCAACTTCAAGAACGGCACCGAGCTCGACTCCACGACCGGGGGCAACCCCGAATGATTCACCCCACGCCAAACACCGACCGCAGGGCGAGCAGGGGCTCGCTGCGCTCGCGCTGGACACGATCCCGCGGGGGCCTCGAATGACCCAGTCCCGCAACGTCAAGACGACGCTGGCCGCCATCAAGCTCGGCATCTTCGTGCTCGTCAGCATCATCGTCACCGGCACGCTGACCGCCATCATGGGATCCTTCGCGTTCGGCGGGGAGACCGAGTACAAGGCCGACTTCAGCTCGGCCAGCCTGATCCAGAAGGGTGACGACGTCCGCATCGCCGGCGTCACCGTCGGGTCGGTGAAGAAGGTCGAGATCAAGGACCGTGACGCCGCCGAGGTCACCTTCAAGGTCAAGAAGGACGTGCCGGTCACCACCCAGACCCGGGCCTCGATCCGGTTCCTCAACCTGGTCGGCGACCGCTACCTGGCGCTGGAGGAGGGGCAGCCCGGAGCCAGGAAGCTGTCCGACGGCGGCAGCATCCCCGCGTCGCACACCACCCCGGCCCTGAACCTGACCGAGCTGTTCAACGGCTTCCAGCCGCTCTTCCAGGCGCTCACCCCGACCGAGGTCAACCAGCTCTCGCTGAACCTTGTCAAGGTGCTCCAGGGCGAGGGCGGCACCATCGGCAGCCTGATGAACCACACGGCGTCGCTGACCAACGCGCTCGCCAACCGGGACCAGCTGATCGGGCAGGTCATCGACAACCTCTCCGCGATGCTCAAGACCGTCGACGACCGGCACAACCAGCTCAGCGAGCTCGTCGTACAGCTCAAGGACTGGATGGGCAACCTGTCGCACGACCGCAAGGCGATCGGTGCCTCGGTCAGCAACCTCTCCGGCCTCACCGCGCAGGTGGCCAGCCTGCTCACCCAGGGCCGGCCGTTCATCAAGAGCGACGTGGCCCAGCTGCGACGGGTGATGAAGCAGCTGAACAAGCCGAGCAACCAGGCTGCCCTCGACGAGGTGCTCAACCGGCTCCCGGTGATGCTCCAGCGCCAGACCCGCACCGGCACCTACGGCTCCTGGTACCAGTACTACCTCTGCGACTTCAGCGGCCGCATCATCCTGCCCGACCTCGGGCCGGAGCTGAACCAGATCGTCAAGCCGATCCAGGACAAGCTGGACCACCTGTCCTTCTACAGCACCGCCAAGAGGTGTGATCCCTGATGGCGCGGCACAGCGAAGGATCGATCCGGCGTCTGGGCGCCGTGAGCCTGGTCGTGCTCCTCATCGTGGGGGCGGCGGCCTTCAACCTCCAGAAGTTCCCCGGCTTCCGGGGCACCAGCTACCACGTGCAGCTGCGCGACGCGAGCGGCCTGCACAAGGGCAACATGGTGCAGATCGCCGGCATCCGGGTCGGGCGCGTGGACGACATCAAGATCAGCGGCGACCACGTCACCGCCGACATCAACGTCAAGGGCGCCGAGATGGGGGAGAAGACCCAGGCGTCCGTACAGGTGCTGAACCTCCTCGGTGAGAAGTACCTCGAGCTGACCCCGAAGGGCAGCGGCACCATGCACGGCGGCGACACCATCCCCGTCAGTCGCACCAACGGCAGCTACGACATCGTCTCCACCCTGAGCGAGCTGACCACCACCACCGAGTCGATCAAGATCCCGCAGCTCTCCCAGGCGCTGACCACCCTCGGCGACACCATCAACGCCGCCAGCCCGCACATCAAGTCCACGTTCAACGGGCTGTCCCGCATCTCGCAGGCGATCGCCAGCCGTGACGAGGGCATCCAGACGCTGCTCGGCCGGGCCGACCGCGTCACCAAGCTGCTCTCACAGCGCCGCGGTGACCTGGTCACGCTGATGAAGAGCGGTGAGCTGGTCTTCAAGGAGCTGATCGCCCGCCGCGACGCCATCCACGCCCTGCTGGTCAACGCGCAGCGATTGGCCGTCGAGCTGCGCGGGGTGGCCACCGACAACCGGGCCCAGATCAACGACGCGCTCAAGCAGCTCGACACGACGCTGACCTTCCTCCGCGGCCGGGAGAAGCAGATCGACACCACGCTGACCAACCTCGGCCCCTACGCCTCGATCCTGATCAACATCATCGGCACCGGTCCCTGGTTCGACGCGTTCGTGCCCAACCTGGCCAGCATCGGGACTCCCGAGTTCACACCCGGGGAGCGTCCGAAGTGATGAACCGTCTTTCCGGAAAGGTCCTGGGCGCCGTCGTGGTGCTGCTCCTGCTCGTCGCGGGCTTCGTCAGCCTGCGCAGCGGCGGGGCCGACAGTCGCCACGTCACGGCGTACTTCGACCGCACCGTGAGCATCTACAAGGGCTCCGAGGTGCGGGTGATGGGCGTCAACATCGGCACGGTCGACGCCGTCGTGCCCGAGGGCGACCGCGTGCGCGTGTCCATGACGTACGACGGCGAGTACAAGCTCCCCGCCGACGCGAAGGCCGCAATCGTCACGCCGACCCTGACAGCCGACCGGTTCGTGCAGATCGCTCCGGCGTACACCGGGGGACCGGTCATGCAGGACAACGCCAAGATCGCGCTGCCGGACACCGGCACCCCGGTGGAGCTCGACCGGATCTACCAGAGCCTTTCCGACCTGACCCAGGCCCTCGGCCCCAACGGTGCCAACAAGAACGGTGCCCTGGACACGCTGCTGACTGCCGGCGCGAAGGCACTGCGCGGCAACGGCAAGCTCGGCAACGAGACCCTGCTCAACCTCTCGGCCGCGGTGCAGACCTTCGGCGACAGCAGCGGGCCGTTGTTCAACTCGGTGCAGAACATGTCGCAGCTGACCGACACCCTGGCCGCCAACGACCGGTTCGTGGACGGCTTCATGTCCGACCTGACCTCGGTGTCCAGCCAGCTGGCGGCCGACCGCGGCAACCTCGCGAAGGCACTGGCAGCGCTCGCCAACGCGGTCGGCACGGTGCGCACCTTCGTCCACGACAACAAGGGCATGGTGGAGAAGGACGTCAAGGAGCTGACGCGGCTCCTGGGCGTCACCGCCCGCCACAAGGACGACCTCAACACCCTGGCCCGGATCGGCGCACTGGGTCTGGACAACCTGACCATCGCCTACGACAACAAGTCCCGCTCGATCGGCTCCCGGATCAACGTCGGTGAGAACGGCGCCAACCTCGGCAACATGCTGTGCGACATCATCGTCAACTCCGGGAAGTTCCCCGGCGACTCGAGCAAGAACACGTGCGACCTGCTCCGGACGATCGTCGCTCCCTTCGCCGACCAGATCGGGGCCGACCCGTCGGAGAACCACAGCGCGCCGGCCCAGCTGAAGCTCGGCGGCTCCGCCCCTGTCACCTCGCTGGCCGGCCTGCTGAACGCGCTGAAGGCGGGGAACAAGTCATGACCCACGTCATCCGCAGGCGCGCACCCAGGCCGATCGCGGCCCTGGTGCTCCTCCTGGTCACCGTCCTGGTGGCCTCGGGCTGCAAGTTCGACGGCGCCTACGACCTCCCGCTGCCCGGCAACAAGGTCAGCGCCGGCGACGCCTACAAGGTCACCGCCGACTTCGCCGACGCCCTCAACGTGGTGCCCCGCACGGCCGTCTACGCCAACGACGTGGTGGTCGGACAGGTCAGCGACGTCGAGCGGGTCGGCTGGCACGCCCGGGTCACCTTCCTAGTGCGCAAGGACATCGACCTGCCGGAGAACGTCGAGGTCGACGTACGCCAGACCAGCTTGCTGGGTGAGAAGTACATCGCCCTCGTCGAGCCCGCACCCGGTACGGCGAGCAGCAAGCGGCTCTCCAACGGCGACTTCATCCCCCTCTCGCGCACCAGCCGAAACCCGGAGGTCGAAGAGGTCCTGGGTGCCTTGTCGATGGTGCTCAGCGGCGGTGGCATCGGCCAGCTGAAGACGATCAGCCACGAGCTGAACAACATGATGAACGGCCGTCAGGACCAGGCCCGGCACGTGCTGGGCAACCTCGACCGGATGATCGGCGGGCTCGACCAGCAGAAGAGCGACATCATCGCCGCGATGGACTCCATCGACAAGCTCTCCTCGACCCTGGTCAAGGAGAAGGACGTCATCGGCGAGGCCATCGACAGCATGGGACCGGCGCTGAAGGTGCTCAACCGCCAGCACCGGGCGCTGATGACGATGCTGCGCCAGCTCGACTCCCTCGGCGTCGTCGGCACACGGGTCATCAAGGCCAGCCGCGAGAACATCGTGGCTTCGCTCCGTCACCTGCAGCCCACCCTCACCCGACTCGGCGACGCCGGCGACGCATTGGCGCCCGGGCTGTCCATGCTGGCCAGCTTCCCGTTCCCGAAGGAGGCGGCCAACATCGTCCGCGGGGACTACGCCAACGCGCTGTTCCACATGGACATCGACCTCAACAAGGTCATCAAGTCGCCCGGTGAGGTGCTGCCCAACGTCATCAACCTGTGCAGCTCGCTGCCGTTGGCGCCCGCGTGTGACGCGCTCTCGCCGGTCCTCAAGGCGAGCGTCTGCGCGGTCGCCCCGCAGGCTGTCATCGACCTGCTGTGCCCGCCCGGCAGCGCCGCCTCGCAGAAGAACCCGATCCCGCTCCCCGACCTGGGCCTGGGCAACAAGTCGGGCGGGAGCGGCTCCTCCAGCGGAGGCTCGTCCGGTGGCGGCGGACTCGGTGGTCTCCTCGGCCTCGGGGGAGGTGGCTGAGGTGTCACACGGAGTGAGAGTGCGCCTGATCGCCTTCCTGGTGCTCAGCGCGGTGGGCATCGTCTACGTGGCGAGCAGCTTCCTCGGCCTCACCGACCGGCTGCTCGGGCGTGGGCTGCACATCAAGGCGACCCTGCCCGACTCGGGCGGGCTGTACACCGGGAGCGAGGTCACCTACCGCGGCGTCAAGGTCGGCAAGGTGTCCGGCATGCACGTGACCCGCAAGGGTCTGCTGCTCACCCTCAACCTCGAGGACGGCACCAAGATTCCCCTCGACACCAAGATGCACGTGCACAACCTCTCGGCGGTCGGCGAGCAGTACCTCGACTTCGAGCCGCCCGACGACAAGCCGCCGTACGCCAAGGCGGGGGACACCATCGCCGGCGACAAGTCCAGCCTCCCGATGAGCGAGGAGACGCTGCTGACCCAGATGAACTCACTGGTCAGCTCGGTCGACAGCAACGACCTGTCGACGGTGATCGGCGAGGCCGGCACCATGTTCCGCGGTACGGCGAACCCGCTGCAGCGGATGGTCGACTCGGGCTCCCACTTCGTCGACGAGGCCGCCGCCAACCAGGACGCCACCATCGCCCTGCTGAACACCGGGCAGACGGTGCTGAAGACGCAGGCCAGGCACGAGCAGGACATCCAGGCCTTCGCCCGCGACCTGGCCGACCTCACCGGCACCTTGCGCACCTCCGACAAGGACATCCGCACCGTGCTTCAGGGCGGACCGCCCGCGGTGCGCGAGGTCAACTCGCTGCTGAAGGGACTGGAGCCGACCCTGCCGGTCTTCCTGTCCAACCTGGTGACCACCAACCAGGTGCTGACCGCGAACCTCCCCGCGCTCGAGCAGATGCTCGTCGTCTTCCCGCACGTGATCGCCGCCGGGTTCACCGGAACGCCGGGTGACGGCTACGGCCACATCAACCTCCAGTTCAACAACTCCGTGGGACCGTGCACCAAGGGCTACAAGCCGCCGTCCCAGTGGCGTCCGGCCACCGACACCACCGACGCCCCGATCTACCCGGCCCAGTGCCAGTCCGGGGACCCCAAGGAGATGCGCGGGTTCAGGAACGCACCTCAGTCCGGCACCTCCGGGGCAACCGGCCGCAGCTATCGCGTGGCGCCGTACGATGCGAGGACGGGTGTGGTCGACACCGGCAGCGGACAGCCGCTGGTCGTCGAGAACGGAGGAGGGCTGCAGAGCGTGTTCGGCGCGGACGGATGGAAGTGGATGCTGATGGGCCCGGAGGCCGCCGGTGACTGATCCTGCCGTCGGCGCAGGACCCTCGAGCACGTCATGGCGCTTCGTCAACGTCATGCTCGTGATCCTGGCGCTCCTGCTGGTCGCCGCCTCGGCGTTCTTCTTCATCGACAGCGCCAACGCCAGTCCGGCCGACGAGAAGGAAGCCGCGCTCTCCCGGGAGTACCGCGCGGTCACCAAGGCGGCCGAGGCCGAGACGGTCGCCTTCCTCACCGTCGACTACACCGACATGGACCCGCTGATCGAGAAGGTGCTCGCCGGTGCCACCGGACCGTTCAAGTCGCAGTACGACGGAGCGAAGACCAACCTGAAGGCCTCGGCCCAGACCGCCCAGGCCGTCTCGAGCGGGAAGGTGCTCAGCACCGGGATCGCCGACATCGACGACAGCAACGCCGTGGTCTTCGTCGCGGCCGACTCGCAGGTGAAGAACAAGTCGACCAAGGGCAAGTCGGAGCCGCGTTACTACCGGCTGAAGCTGACCATGACGCGCAAGGGCGGTCAGTGGCTCATGTCCGACCTGCAGTTCGTGAGCTGAGGGATGGCCGACCAGACGCCCGCCACCGACCTCGCGCCCGACGAGAAGGAGTGCCCCTTCTGCGCCGAGACGATCAAGCGGGCCGCGATCAAGTGCCGCTACTGCCAGAGCGACCTGACCACGGTCGCCGAGCCGATGCCGTCTCCCGCTCCCGAGGTTGCGGACGAGGAGGCACCGCCACCGCCCGCTGCCGACCAGGTCGACGAGGTCGACCGGGTAGACCACGTCGACGAGGACGAGCCCGGACGACCCCCGGTGCTGGCCAGCTTCCGGCTGATGATCGGCCTGCTGGTGCTGTGCCTGGTCCTGACGGCCGTGACCGCGTTCGCCTGGTACGGCAACCAGCACCCCGCCGACGCCGGCAAAAACACGGACGCGATCACGTCGACCACCGCCCGTGACGCTGGTCTGCAGGCAGCGACCAGGTTGACCCAGAAGATCTTCAGCTACGACTGGAAGACCTTCGACCAGGACGCCACCTCCTCGGAGAAGGTGCTGGGGGCCAGCTTCCGCAAGGAGTACGCCTCGACCATCGCCAAGACGCGGGCCACCGCTGTCGCCAACCAGGTCAAGCAGACCGCCCAGGCGAGTGCGAGCTCCATCGTGTCGGCGAGCGAGGAGAAGGTGGTCGCGCTGGTGTTCCTGAACGTGCTCGCCACCGGAAAGACTGGCGGCCAGCACGTCACCACCAGCAGACTGCTCGTGACGTTGACCCCGGCTGGTGGGGACTGGCGCATCTCGAGTCTCAAGCAGCTCTGATAGATTAGAACGTGTTCTAGTTCCTGAGAGGATCAGTGGTGGCCGAAGTCGAGACGGATCTTCTCATCGTCGGGGCGGGCCCGGCCGGACTGTTCGGTGCCTACTACGCCGGCTTCCGCGGCATGAGCGTCGCGGTCGTCGACTCGCTGCCGGAGCTGGGCGGCCAGGTGTCGGCCCTCTATCCGGAGAAGCTGATCCTCGACGTCGCCGGCTTTCCCAGCATCAAGGGCCGTGAGCTGGTCGAGGAGCTGGTCAAGCAGGCGGCGAGCGCCAGGCCGACGTACCTCCTCGACCGCACCGCCGCCGCGCTGAAGTCCCACGACACGGGCGTCCGGATGGAGCTCGACGACGGCACCGTCGTCAACTCCAAGGTCGTCATCATCACGGCCGGGATCGGCAAGTTCACGCCGCGACCGCTGCCGGCCGGCGACGGCTGGGAGGACCGCGGGCTGGTGTTCTTCGTGCCGTCCTTCGCGGAGTACGCCGGCCGCGACGTCGTCATCGTGGGCGGCGGCGACAGCGCGTTCGACTGGGCGCACAGCCTCGAACCGATCGCGAAGTCGGTGACGCTGGTGCACCGCCGCGACAAGTTCCGTGCCCACCAGGCCACCGTCGACGCGGTCCTCGCCGGCCGCACCGAGGTGATCACCCAGGCCCAGGTCACCGCACTCAACGGCGAGCACCACGTCGAGAGCGTCGAGATCACCACCACCGACGGTGACGTGCTCACCCGCCCGGCCCAGGCCGTGGTCGCGGCCCTCGGCTTCGTCGCCGACCTCAGCGCGATGCAGGAGTGGGGCCTGGAGTTCGAGAAGCGACACATCAAGGTCGACCCGGCGATGAAGACCAACGTCCCGCGCATCTTCGCCGCCGGCGACATCACCGAGTACGACGGCAAGGTGCGGCTCATCGCCGTCGGCTTCGGCGAGGTCGCGACTGCCGTGAACAACGCCGCCGTCGTGGTCGACCCCGACGCCCACGTGTTCCCCGGCCACTCGAGCGAAGGATCCTGACCCGTATGGCATCCGGACGCAACGCCGTCACCATGAGCGACGGCGAGATCGAGCAGTTCCTCACCGACAACATGAAGGTGCAGATCGCGACCATCGGTCCCGACGGCACCCCCCACCTGACCACGCTGTTCTACGTCCTCGAGGACGGCATGGTCGCCTTCTGGACCTACGGCCGCTCCCAGAAGGTCGTCAACCTGCGCCGTGACCCCCGGATCACCTGCCTGATCGAGGACGGCGAGGACTACTTCGAGCTGCGCGGGGTGACCATCCAGGGCAAGGCCCGTCTCGTCGAGGAGTACGACGACATCCGCGCACTCGGCGCCCGGGTGGCCAAGCGGATGGCAGGCGACGTCGACCTGGGGGAATTCGGCGACGAGATCGTCGAGAAGCAGGCACGCAAGCGGGTCGGCATCGTGGTCGAACCCATCAAGGTCGCCAGCTGGGACCACCACAAGATGGCTGGTCCTCCCGGCAGCAACAAGACGGAGGAAGCATGAAGAAGATCAAGGTCGACTTCGACCTGTGCGAGTCCAACGCCATGTGCGAGGCGCTCGCTCCGAGTCATTTCCAGATCGATGACGACGACTACCTGCAGGTGCTCGACGAGAACGTCACCGACGAGGACCTGGCCGTCGTGGAGCAGGCCGTCGCCTCGTGCCCCAAGTCCGCGCTGAGCATCGTCGACGCCTGACCTGACACACCTCACCCGTCCGTTCGCCACGAGCCAGGAGCACCGTCACCCATGCCCGAAAACCCTGATCCCACCTCTCTCGAAGGGCGGGTGGCCGTCGTCACCGGTGCCGGTGCCGGCCTCGGTCGCGCCGAGGCGCTGGCGCTGGCGCGCGCAGGAGCCAGCGTCGTGCTCAACGACCTGCCCGGTGCTGCTGAGGAGGCAGCCGAGGAGGTGCGCTCGCACGGGGTCGAAGCCGTCGTCGTGGCCGGTGACGTGGGGGAGCGGTCCACTGCGGACGCCATGCTCCAGGCCGCCACCGGGAAGCTCGGCGGCCTCGACATCGTGGTGAACAACGCCGGCATCACCCGCGACAAGATGCTGTTCAACATGACCGACGAGGACTTCGACTTCGTCCTCAAGGTGCACCTGCGCGGGCACTTCCTGCTCTCGCGCAACGCTGCGGCGTACTGGCGGGGTCGCTACAAGGAGACCGGCGAGCCGGTCGACGCCGCGGTCGTCAACACCGCCTCCGAGGCGTTCCTCGGAGGCTCGCCCGGCCAGCCCAACTACGCAGCGGCCAAGGCCGGCATCACTGCGCTCACGCTGTCCACGGCGCGCGGGCTCTCCCGCATCGGTGTCCGCGCCAACGTGATCTGCCCGCGGGCGCGCACGGCGATGACCGCCGAGGTCTTCGGAGAGGACGAGTCCGGCCAGGCCGTCGATCCGTACTCGCCCGACCACGTCGCCCCGCTCGTCGTCTACCTGGCCTCGCCCGCCGCCAGGCGCATCTCGGGCCAGGTCTTCGTGGTGTACGGCGGGATGGTCGCCCTGCTCGCCGCACCGGTCGTCGAGCAGCGCTTCGACGTCGATGGCGACCTCTGGGACCTCGGCTCGCTCGACCAGCACCTCGGGACCTACTTCGCCGACCGCGACCCCGCGGTCGGTTTCGCCGCCGACGCGGTGATGCAGCTCCAGCCCCAGGGCTCCACCTCGAAGGACAGGTCATGACCAACCGACTCGCAGGCAAGCGCGCCATCGTCACCGGCGCCGCACAGGGACAGGGGGAGGCCATCGCCCGGGCCTTCGTCGAGGAGGGCGCCCAGGTCGTCATCGCCGACATCGCCGAGGAGGCCGGTGAAGCGCTCGCCGCTGAGCTCAACGAGAAGCACCCCGGCTCGGCGTACTTCCGCCGCCACGACGTCAGCGACGAGGCTTCCTGGCAGGCGATGGTCGAGGAGGCCAACGAGCGCTTCGGCCCGGTCAACGTGCTCGTCAACAACGCCGGCATCCTGCGCTTCGCCGAGGTCGAGCGGATGGAGGTCGAGGAGTACATGCTGATGGTCAGCGTCAACCAGCTCGGCTGCTTCCTCGGCATGAAGTCGGTGGCCCGCACGATGCGCAAGAACGGCGGCGGCTCGATCGTGAACGCCTCCTCGATCGAGGGCCTCGGCGGCATGGCGATGTGCACGGCGTACTCCGCCACCAAGTTCGCCATCCGCGGCATGACCAAGGCCGCCGCGATGGAGCTCGGTCCCAAGGGCATCCGGGTCAACTCGGTGCACCCCGGCATGATCGACACCGGCATGACGCGGATCCACGGCGGCGACGCGGCGATGGAGTACGGCGCCACCAAGGTCGCCCTCAAGCGAGTCGGCCACCCGGTCGACATCGCCCCGGCCTACGTCTACCTCGCCAGCGACGAGTCCAGCTTCGTCACCGGCGCCGAGCTCGCCATCGACGGAGGAGCGACCGCGACCCACGCCTTTGGTGGGTGACTCGGCGCAACTCCGAGCGCCCGCGAGCCGAGAAGCGGCCGCGGATCAGTCGAAGCGACGTCAGACGATCACTGGCAAGAAGATCAGCGGAGGATGAGGCGGACTGCGGTGGCGAGGTGTTCGTTGACCTCGTCGGCGGAGAGGCGGCCGGTGACCCAGGAGACCAGGGCGGCCAGCCAGACGTCGCTGATCACGCGGGCGACGGCGATGTCCTCGTCGGTGGGTTCGGAGCCCTCGACGTACTCGTCGCCCTGCAGCGCCCGGTTGAGCATCGAGGTCAGCTTCAGGCCGACGACGTGGATCTCGCTGGCCACGCTGGAGTCGGCGAACATGAACGCGCGGGTGAGCGCCTCGGTGAGCTGGGGGTCGCGCTGGAGGCCGCGGGTGGCGCGGGTGAGGACCTGCTCGACGCGGTCGGCCGGGCTGTCGCCGGGGATGACGCGTCGGCTCAGCGTCGCCTCGATGTCCTCGAACTGCCGCGCGAGGGCGGAGACGAGCAGGTGGATCTTGGACGGGAAGTAGCGGTAGAGGGTGCCGAGGGCGACGTCGGCCTGCTCCGCGACGGCGCGCATCTGCACGGCGTCGAACCCGCCCTTGGACGCCAGCGAGACGGTGGCGTCCAGGATGCGCCGGCGTCGGTCGCGCTGGGCTGCCGAACCCAGGTCGTCGTGGGTCAAGGAGCTCACGGTGGCCAAGATCTCAACCTCCCGGACGTGATTTCTGTTGAGCCTCCCCCGCAGACTGTGTCTGCGGACCCGCTCCGAGGTTAGCAGTCAGGTCCGGCATAATAGAAACACGTTCCAGTTACGCACATGGCGGTCCCACGCCGGTCCTGTCGAGGACATACCGGACGGGCCCGAGGAAAGGCGCCACTTGCGCATCGCACTCCTGTCCTACCGAAGCAAGCCACACTGCGGCGGCCAGGGCGTCTACATCCGTCATCTCAGCCGTGAACTCGTGGCACTCGGGCACATCGTCGAGGTCTTCTCCGGACAGCCCTACCCCGAGCTCGACGAGGGCGTGCGGCTGACCAAGGTCCCGAGCCTCGACCTCTACCGCGAGCCGGACCCGTTCCGGGTGCCCAAGCCCCGGGAGTTCCGCGACCTCATCGACGTCGAGGAGTTCCTGACCATGTGCACGGCCGGGTTCCCCGAGCCGAAGACGTTCAGCAAACGGGTCGCGCGGCTGTTGAAGGTACGCCGGGACGACTTCGACGTCGTCCACGACAACCAGGTGCTCGGCTACGGGATGCTCGACATCGCCCAGATGGGCCTGCCCCTGGTCACGACGATCCACCACCCGATCACCTACGACCGGCGCATCGACCTCGCGACGGCACCCACGTTCCGCAAGAAGCTGACCCTGCGCCGCTGGTACGGCTTCCTCCGGATGCAGCAGAAGGTCGCCCGCAAGGTCGGCAAGGTGCTCACCGTCTCGGAGTCGAGCCGCCAGGGCATCGTGAGTGACTTCGGCGTCGCCGACCCTGACATCGAGGTGATCCCGCTGGGCGTGAACGACGAGGTGTTCGTGCCTCCGACCAAGCCACGGGTGCCCGGCCGGATCGTGGCGATGGCGAGCGCGGACGCCCCCATGAAGGGGATCGCCACCCTGCTGGAGTCCTTCGCCAAGCTGCGCACCGAGCGTGACCTCGAGCTGGTGCTCGTCACCCGCCCGACGCCGGGCGGTCGGACCGAGCGGCTGATCGACCAGCTCGGCATCACCGAGCACGTGAAGTTCGTCAACGGGATCAGCGACAGCGAGCTGGTCGAGGTGATGGGCTCGGCCGAGGTGGCCTGCGTGCCGTCGCTCTACGAGGGCTTCTCGCTGCCCACCGCCGAGCTGATGGCCTGCGAGACGCCGCTGGTGGTGAGCCGGGCCGGCGCCATCCCCGAGGTCGTCGGTCCGGACGGCCAGTGCGCCGACCTGGTCACCCCGGGCGACGTGGGCGAGCTCGAGAAGGCGATCGCAGCGCTGCTCGACGATCCCGAGCGTCGCGCGCGGATGGGCAAGGCCGGGCGAACCCGCGTCTTGGAACGCTTCAGCTGGCACGCGGTGGCACTGGCCACGGCGGCGGCGTACCAGGAAGTCTCGACAAGCTCGACCACCAAGGGCGCAAGCTCGACCACCGGAGGAGAAGCATGCTGACCGTTGACTTCGACCGGCTGGGTCTCCAACCCGGTGACCGCGTCATCGACATGGGTTGTGGCGCCGGGCGGCATGCCTTCGAGATGTATCGCCGCGGTGCCGACGTCATCGCCTTCGACCAGGACGCCGACGAGCTGGCCGGTGTGCTCGAGCTGTTCGGTGCGATGAAGGAGGCCGGCGAGGTCCCGGCCGGTGCCGAGGCGGACATCAAGGAGGGCGACGCGCTGTCGTTGCCGTTCGCGGACGGCGAGTTCGACCGGGTCGTGGCCTCCGAGGTGCTCGAGCACATCCCGGCCGACATCCAGGCCATCGAGGAGCTGGTCCGCGTGCTCCGCCCGGGCGGCACGATGGCCGTCACGGTGCCGCGCTGGTTGCCCGAGCTGGTCTGCTGGAAGCTGTCCGACGACTACCACAACGTGCCGGGCGGCCACATCCGGATCTACTCCGACAAGGAGCTGATCGGCAAGCTGGTCAACGCCGGGATGGTCTTCGAGGGCAAGGACCACGCACACGGACTGCACGCGCCGTACTGGTGGATCAAGTGCGCCGTCGGGGTGACCAACGACGGCAACCCGCTGGTGAAGGCCTACCACCAGGTGCTGGTGTGGGACATCATGCGTACCCGCGGCTGGAGCACGCTGACCCGCGGCGCCGAGAAGGCGCTGAACCCGCTGATCGGCAAGAGCATGGTGCTCTACCTCCGCAAGCCCGAGGCGCCCGCCTCCGCGACGGTGGAGTCGTCGGCAGAGTGACCGGCTCCCACCCGATCCCGTCGGTGCCCGGGGTGCTGTCGAGTGCCCAGGTCGCCGAGACCGCGGCGACGATCGTCGCGATGCAGGAGTCCGACGGCGCCGTGCCGTGGACGGTGGGGGAGCACGTCGACGTCTGGAACCACGTCGAGGCCGCGATGGCCCTGATGGTGGCCGGGGAGGTCACGGCGGCCGAGGCGGCCTACGAGTGGTGCCTGCGACGGCAGCGTCACGACGGTTCGTGGCCGATGAAGGTCGTCGCCGGCGAGGTCGAGGACGCCAGCGGCGAGACCAACATGTCGGCGTACCTCGCCGTGGGGGTGTGGCACCACTGGATGCTGCGGCGTGACTTCGCCTTCGTGGAGCGCATGTGGCCCGTCGTACGTCGCGGGCTGGACTTCGTGGTCGGGATGCAGCTGCCGTTCGGCGGCATCGCATGGTCGCAGGAGTGGGACGAGCACGGGCCGGCCACGGTGAACGGGGACGCGCTCCTGGCCGGGTCGTCGAGCATCTACCAGTCACTGCGTGCCGGCGTCGCGCTCGCCGACCTGATGGACGAGCCGCAGCCGGAGTGGGAGCTCGCGGGTGGTCGGCTCGGTCACGCCCTGCGCGAGCACCGCGACCTGTTCCTGGACAAGTCGACCTTCTCGATGGACTGGTACTACCCGGTGCTCGGCGGCGCCGTGCGCGGTCAGGCCGGGATCGACCTCATCGCCTCCCGCTGGGAGGAGTTCGTCGAACCCGGCCTCGGCATCCGCTGCGTCGACACCAACCCGTGGGTGACCGGCGCCGAGACCTGCGAGCTGGTGATGGCGCTGGACTGCCTCGACGACCGCGAGCGCGCTCTCGAGCTGTACGCCGACATGCAGCACCTGCGCCACGACAACGGCAGCTACTGGACCGGGTCGGTGCACCCGGAGGAGGTGTTCTGGCCCCATGAGCAGACCACCTACACCGCCGCGGCCGTGATCCTCGCCGCCGACGAGCTCTCCCGGACGACCCCGGCCTCCGGGATCATGCGCGGCGAGACGCTCTCGGAGCACTTCCGCGAGATCGCGCTCGAGTGCGGTTGCCTCGACGACGCGTCAGCCGACGTCGTCTCCGGCCGCGCCTGAGGTCCGGGCCAGCACCCGCATCGACCCGACCGTCTCACCGGGTGTGAACGCGCCACTCGCGACGGCCCGCTGCCAGACGTGGAAGGGCGCCTGGCCGCCGTCCTCGGGCCGCTCGAAGACGTCGTGGATGACCAGCACCCCGTCCGGCTGCACCCAGCGGGCGAACCCCGTGTAGTCGTTCTGGGCATGCTCCTCGGCGTGCCCGCCGTCGATGAACAGCAGCGCGAGCGGCGTACGCCAGTAGGCGGCGACGGTGGTGGAACGGCCCACGACCGCGACCACCACGTCCTCGAGGCCGGCCCGGGCGATCGTGCGACGGAACACGGGCAGCGTGTCCATCAGGCCGGTCTCGTCGTCGACGAGGGTCTGGTCGTGGTGCTCCCAGCCGGCCTGGTTCTCCTCGGACCCGCGGTGGTGGTCGAGGGTGAACACGGTGCTGCTCGTCGTGCGTGCCGCGGCCCCGAGCCAGATGGCCGACTTGCCGCAGTAGGTACCGATCTCCAGGGCCGGTCCGTCGCCCAGATGGGCGGTCGCGGTCGCGTGCAGGAAGGCGCCCTCCTCCTCGGGCATGAACCCCTTCGCGGCACGGGCGTGCTCGAGCAGGGCGTCGTCGATCTCACTCACGCGCGGAAGCGTAGCCATGGCATGATTGGAACACGTTCTAGTTTTGGGCGAGAGGATGCACCGTGCCGATCGGGATCAGCGACGACCACGTCGAGCTGGCTGGCGCCTTCGGGAAGTGGGCGGCTTCACTCGGCGGCATCGAGGCTGCGCGGGCCGCCGAGGAGGACCCCGCCGCCACCTTCTCCGAGATCACCGCTGCGGTCGACGAGATGGGGCTGCTGGCCATCACCGCCGACGGCGGTTCGCTGGTCGACCTCGCGGTCGCCGTCGAGGCGTGCGCCACGGCGCTGCTGCCGGGGCCGCTCCTCGGTTCCGCTGTCGCCTCCGCCGTCCTCCCCGAGCTCCCCGGCCCGGTTGCCCTGTGCCTCGACGGCTCCGTCGTCCATGACGCGCCGGGCTCGACCCATGCGCTGGTCGTGGCGGACGACGAGGTGCGACTCGTGCCGCTCGAGGGGGTCGAGCTCACGCCCGGCGCTGGCCCCGACCTGACCCGTCGTACCTCTCTCGGCGAGCTGTCCGCGGGCGACGGCACCGTCGTACCCGACCTCTCGGCGGCGCGACTCCGGTCGCTGGTCGTCACGCTGGCCGCCGCCGAGGCGTCGGGAGTCGCCCGGTGGTGCCTGGACACGGCAGTGGAGTACGCCGGTGTCCGCGAGCAGTTCGGCAAGAAGATCGGTGCCTTCCAGGCGATCAAGCACCTGTGCGCGCAGATGCTCGAGACCACCGAGTCGGTCACCGCAGCAGCCTGGGACGCGGCCTCGGCCGTCTCCGAGGAGTCCGCCCAGCAGGAGTTCGCCACCCTCGTGGCCGGGGTGATCTGCTTCGACGGCGCCGTCTCGGCCGCCAAGGACTGCATCCAGGTGCTCGGCGGCATCGGCTTCACCTTCGAGCACGACGCACAGCTCTACCTGCGCCGTGCGATCGCCCTGCGCGCGCTGGTCGGCTCCTCGAGCTCGTACGCCGCCCGGCTGGCCGGCCTCGCTGCCGACGGCGTACGCCGACACGTGCACATCGACCTCGACGAGGCCGAGGATGAGGCGCGCGCCGAGGTCCGTGCCGAGGCCGAGCGGATCGGCGCCCTTCCGGAGGAGGAGCGACGTGCTGCCCTGGCCGAGTCGGGCTTCCTGACCCCGCACTGGCCCCAGCCGCATGGACTCGGGGCCGACCCCGTGCACCAGCTCGTCATCGACGAGGAGCTCGACCGCGCCGGCGTACAGCGACCCGACCTGAAGATCGGCGCCTGGGCCGCGCCCACGATCATCGCCCACGGCAACGACGAGCAGCGCGACCGCTTCGTCGGGCCGACCCTGCGCGGCGAGATCGAGTGGTGCCAGCTGTTCAGCGAACCCGGCGCCGGCTCTGACCTCGCTTCACTCCGGACCAAGGCGGTGCGGGATGCCAACCCGGATGGGCAGAGTGGGTGGCGTCTCACCGGACAGAAGGTGTGGACCTCGCTGGCCCACGCCGCCGACTGGGGCATCTGCCTGGCCCGCACCAATCCCGAGGCCAAGCAGCACGCCGGCATCACCTACTTCCTCGTCGACATGAAGAGCGAGGGCCTCGAGGTCCGTCCGCTCCGCGAGCTCACCGGCGAGGCGATGTTCAACGAGGTCTTCCTCGACGGCGTCTTCGTGCCCGACGAGTGCGTCGTCGGCGAGGTGGACGGCGGCTGGAAGCTGGCCCGCACCACGCTGTCCAACGAGCGCGTCGCCATGGCCGGGTCACACCTTGGCGACTCACCCGAGCGGGCAGTCCGCCTGCTGGTGGCGGGCGAGGTCGCCGAGCAGCGCGCCGCAGTCGGTACGGCCGTGGCCTGGGCGACGGTGGTGCGCCTGCTGGCCACCCGGTCGACCCTCCGGTCGCTGGCCGGCCAGGGTCCGGGCCCGGAGTCGAGCGTGGCCAAGCTGGTCGGCGTACGCAGCCGGCAGGACTCCGCCGAGCTCGTCGTCGAGCTGCTCGGGCCGCGCATCTTCACCGACGACGACCTGGCTCGCGAGGCGCTGCACGAGCAGCTGATGACGCGGTGCCTGTCGATCGCGGGTGGCACCACGCAGGTGCTGCGCAACGTCGCGGGCGAACGGATCCTGGGACTGCCTCGCGGATGACTCGGTAGACCTTCCACGTGGAAGGTCTACTGAGCACTCAGGAAGCGTCCTGCTCGCGCTGGGCGCCGACCCAGCGCGTGTGGTGGTGCAGCAGCCAGCGCTCGACCGCCTTGATGACGTGGTGGCTGCGGATCGAGCCGAAGACCTCGAACGCGTGCTGGGTGCCGGGGAACTCGGCGTAGGTCACGGTCGCTTTCGACTCGCGCTTGAGGGCGTCGACGAACGCGCGCGCCTGGGCGACGTGGACCAGCGAGTCGTTGGCGCCGTGCAGCACGAAGAAGTCGGGCGCGTCGGGCGAGACGTGGGCGAGCGGGGATGCCTTCACGAAGTCGTCGAGGTGGGTGCGCGGGTCCTTCTTGAACACCCGCGGGCCGAGGAAGTAGTCGCGCAGGTCAGTCGCCGCCTTGTCGCCGGTGATCCCGGCCAGGTCGTAGACGCCGTAGAACGGCACGCACCCGGCGACGCTGGTGTCCGCACTCTCGAAGCCGGGCTGGTACTCCGCCTCGCCCGGGGTGAGGGCGGCCAGCGCTGCGAGGTGGCCCCCGGCAGAACCTCCGGTGATGACGAGGTACGCCGGGTCGCCGCCGTACGACGCGATGTTGGCGCGCGTCCAGGCGATCGCCTTCTTCACGTCGACGATCTGCGCTGGGAAGGGGTGCTTGGGGGCGAGCCGGTAGTTCATCGCCACGCAGACCCAGCCGCGCTCGGCCATCCGGTTCATCAGCAGCAGGCCCTGTTGCTCCTTGGTGCCGATGGTCCAGCCGCCGCCGTGGACCTGCACGAGCACGGGCGCGTTCTCGAGGTCGACACCCTTGGGCCGGTAGATGTCCAGCCGCGCCCGCTTGCCGCCCGCGGTGTAGTTGATGTCGCGGATGACCTCGACGTCGGGCTTGGTCAGCTTGAACGGTCGCGCGATCTCGCGCAGGGGAGTCTTCAGGTCCTCGGGTCCCGGCGGCTCCTCGAGCTCGTCGAGGTAGTCGGCGCCCAGGCCGTCACGCAGGGTCGTCTCGACGTGGGTCGCGGAGCGGGTGGCGTTGATGATCAGGTAGCCCAGGCCGGCCGTCGCGGCACCGGCGAGCAGGAGTCCGGTGCGGTCGGGATGACCCGGCTTGCGGCGTCGTACGGTCAGCTCGGCGGCCGTGTCCAGAGCGCTCGCGGCCAGCAGCTGCGGGGCCAGCTCGCTGGCCAGCCAGCCGGCGAAGAAGGCGGGGACCGAGGCATACCGACCGCCGAGCGGACGGACGGCGTTGGCCGTCAGGGCTGCGGTCACGAGCTGGCGACGGAGGTATCCCATGGTCGGCAAGGTTACGGCTCCGTACGCCCCTTTCGGTGTGAGAAGGGTGACCTCCAGAAAACTAGAACGTGTTCCAAGGTGCAGTCTAGAATCCGCCCATGGACCGCCTCAGTGGACTCGACGCGAGCTTCCTCTACCTGGAGAGCTCGGCGCAGCTGCTGCACGTCTGTGGGGTGATCGTCCTCGACCCCGCGACGATCCCGGGCGGCTACGACTTCAGTGGGTTCAAGGACGAGCTCGAACGCCGGATCGACGGCGTGCCGATGTTCCACCGCAAGCTCAAGCAGGTGCCGCTCGGCATCGACCACCCGGTCTGGGTGAACGACGACGACTTCGACATCGACCGGCATGTGCACCGGATGGCACTGCCCTCGCCGGGCGGCGAGCGCGAGCTGGCCGACCTGTGCGGACACATGGCCGGGATCCCGCTCGACCGGTCGCGTCCGTTGTGGGAGTTCGTGGTCATCGAGGGCCTCGAGTCGGGCAAGGTCGCGATCTTCACCAAGATGCACCACTGCACGGTCGACGGGGTCTCTGGCGCCAACGCGATCTCGTTCCTCTGCAGCCTCGAGCCCGACGCCCCGCCGCTGGAGTCGGCTCCCGGAGGCGCTGCAGTGGCGCGTACGCCGAGCGACACCGAGCTGCTCGCCCGCGGACTGATGACCAACCTGGGCAAGCCAGTGGCGGTGGCCAAGCTGGTCGGTCCGACTGCGGGTGTCCTCACCAAGACGATCGGCCGCGCCCGCAGCGGTACGGCGATGGCGGCTCCACTGCGCGCGCCGCGGACGTCGTTCAACGGCACCATCACCGGCCACCGGACCGTCGCGCTGGCCGACCTGTCGCTGGACAAGATCAAGGCGATCAAGAACGCCGTCCCGGGTGCCACCGTCAACGACGTCGTGATCACGCTGTGCGGCGGGGCACTGCGGCGCTATCTCGACGAGCGCGACGAGCTGCCGTCGAGCTCATTGGTCGCCTCGGTCCCCGTGTCGGTCCGCGGCAAGTCGAAGAAGGAGAGCGGGAGCAACAAGGTCTCCACTATCTTCTCCCGGCTCGGCACCGACGTCGCGGACCCGCTCGAGCGGCTGGCGCAGGTCTCCGAGGGCAACACCAACGCCAAGGAGCACCACAAGGCGATCCCGGCCGACACCCTCCAGGACTGGGCCGAGTTCGCGGCCCCGCGCACCTTCGGTCTCGCCGTACGGATGGTGTCCTCGCTGCGGCTGGCCGACACCGGTCCGGTGATCCACAACCTGGTGATCTCCAACGTCCCGGGCCCGCCGGTGCCGCTGTACTTCATCGGCGCGAAGATCGAGGGCCTCTACCCCCTCGGCCCGGTCTTCCACGGAGCCGGTCTGAACATCACGGTGATGTCGAGCGACGGCAAGGTGCACGTCGGCGCGATCGCCTGTCGCGAGCTGGTGCCCGAGCCCTGGAAGCTGACCGAGAAGTTCCCCGACGAGCTCGACGCCCTGCACCGGGCCGCCACGAGCAAGAGGAAGCCCGCCGCGAAGAGGAAGTCGGCCAAGAAGACCGGATAGTCCAGAACGAAAAGCCGCTCAGGACGCTCGGCTGACCGGTCGGGCGATCTGGACTATCCGGCTCTACGCATTCAGCCGTTGCCGATCGCGGATCCGGGCGGCGGTGACGTTCACGGCCTCGAGGAACGTCGGGGTGAAGCGGTCGGACTGTACGACGCAGCCGGCGTGGCCGCACGGTGCCTCGTGGACCGTCGCGCCGGGGATCCGCGCGGCCAGGCGGCGTTGACGGGCGGGTGGGATCGCCTTGTCCTTGCTCGGGATCACCACGGCGGTCGGTACGTCGATCCGGGCGAGCCAGGGGGTCGAGTGGTGGCGGCCGAGCGCCGCGACGGCCTGGGCCACCGCCCAGGGGCTGGTGCTGCGCCACTCCTCGAGGGCCCACTGAGCCAGGTCGAGGTCGGGCACGTTCAGGGCCTCGGCGGTCGACCGGGTGGCGCGGCGTACGGTCCGGGACTTCGAGAGCGTCCGCAGCGCGCCCATGCTGATCTCCATGCCTGAGTGGAAGACCGACTCGCTGCGGTTGGAGCGGAAGTGGTCGGTGGTGGCCGCGAGGACCAGCCCGCCGACGAGGTCGGGGTGCTGGCGCCAGACCCGTTGGGCGATCACCGACCCCATCGAGTAGCCAGCAATGATCGGATCCTCGAGGCCCAGCTCGGTGATCACCGCCGCGACGTCGTCGGCGCAGTCGTGCAGCGAGAAGCTCTCCGAGATGATGCCGCGGCCGTGCCAGCGCTGGTCGAAGACCACGACGCGGTAGCGCTCGGCGAGGCGGTGCACGACCGGGAACCAGGTGAGCATCCCGGTGCAGCCGACGGCGTGCAGGAGCACGATCGTCGGGGCACCCGGCGGGCCGGGCAGCTCGGTGAGCCAGGTGCGTCCGCGCCGGGGCAGCTGCAGCCAGCGACCCTGGGGGATCTCGACGTCGGGGAGCGCGACGTACGGGTCCAGCTGCTTGCGCACCGCGGTCCCGAGACAGCTCCCGACCCTCGACAGCACCGACATCACCTTCATCACAGGAGCCTCCGGTTGCGGTTGTCTGGCGGATCCCTAGACTAGAACAGGTTACAGTTTCTGCCGTGAAGGGGCCCCGCATGAGCGACGACGTGTCGGTCGAGATCCGCTCGGTGCTCACCGACGTCCTCGACAAGGGCCCCGAGGAGATCGAGGCCAGCTGGGCGGCGTGCGCCGAGGCGGGACTGCTCGGTCTGGCCGTCCCGGAGTCACACGGTGGCGAGGGACTCGGTGTCGCCGAGGTCAGCGTGCTGGTGCGCGAGGTCGGCGCCCGCGCCGGCGACCTGCCCGTCCGGGAGACGCTGTGCTGCGGGCTGCTGACCCTGGTCCGGAGCGGTACGCCGGAGCAGCAGGAGACGTTCCTGCCCCAGATCGCCGCCGGCAAGCTGCTCGTCGCACCGGCCCTCAACGAGCCCGGCCGAGCCCTGCCGCAGCGGCCGTCGACCCGGCTCGACGGTGATCGCCTGACCGGTCGCAAGGTCGCGGTCCCGACGTTCGCCGAGCTGTCCGGAGTCCCGTCCCTGTTGATCGTCTCGGCCACCGACGCAGGGGGCACGCCGGTCGTCGTACTCCTCGACCCGCAGAGCGAGGGTGTCTCGCGCACGACCACGCCGAGCTCACGCGGCAGGGAGGTCGAGGCGACCTACCAGTTCGACGGCGCCCCCGTCCTGGGCGTCCTCGCCGAGGGAGCCGCCGACGTGCTGCGTGAGCACGCGATCGCCGGGCTGCTGGCGCAGGGCGACGGACTGGTGGCCGGCGCCCGGGACCTCACGGCCGGCTACATCAAGGAGCGCACCCAGTTCGGCCGCCGGCTCGCGGAGTTCCAGGGCGTGGCGATCCAGATGGCGGAGGTGTACGTCGCCTCACGGATGGTCACCCTGGCCGCCGAGGAAGCGGTCCGCCGTGTCGGGGAGCAGCAGCCCGCCGGCGACGACCTCGCCATCGGCTCCTACTGGTTCTGCGACCGGGCACCGACCGCGCTGCAGACCTGCCAGCACCTGCACGGTGGGATGGGCGTCGACGAGACGTACCCCTTGCACCGCTACTTCGCCCGGGTCAAGGACGTCGCCCGGCTCCTGGGAGGTGTCGAGGCGACCCTCGCCGCCGTACCGGCCCGCGAGTCCGAGGAGGCCAAGAACCTCGAGCTCACCGCCGAGCAACAGGCGTTCAAGGACGAGGTGCGCAGCTACTTCTCCGGCCTGGTCGGTCCCGAGGACCGGCTGGAGATGATGAGCGACCGCCACGGCGAGGCCTACCACCGGATCATCCGGCAGATGGGCGAGGACAAGTGGATGGGCGTCGGCTGGCCGGTCGAGTACGGCGGTAAGGGACTCGGCGGCATCGAGCAGCAGATCTTCGCCAACGAGGCGGCCCGGGGCGACGTACACCTTCCGGCCGTGACGCTGCAGACCGTCGGCCCGACGCTGCAGGCCTTCGGGACCGAGAAGCAGAAGGACCTGTTCCTCGAACGCATCCTGGCCGGCGACGTGCACTTCGCGATCGGCTACTCCGAGGCCGACGCCGGCACCGACCTGGCCTCGCTCCGCACGACGGCCAAGCGGGACGGCGACCACTACGTCGTCAACGGCCAGAAGATGTGGACCACGGGCGGGCACGCCGCCGACTACATCTGGCTGGCAGTACGCACCGATCCCGACGCTCCCAAGCACAAGGGCATCTCGGTGCTGATCGTGGACACCAAGGACCCCGGCTACTCCTGGACGCCGATCATCACCTCCGACGGCTCGCACCACGTCAACGCGACGTACTACAACGACGTCCGCGTGCCCGTCGACATGCTCGTCGGCGAGGAGAACGAGGGCTGGCGGCTGATCACCACCCAGCTCAACCACGAGCGGGTGATGCTCGGACCGGCCGGCCGGCTCGAGGGGCTGCGCGACCTGGTCGCGGAGTGGGCCGAGGGTCGCACCGACCCCGACGGGACCCCGTTGCTGGAGATCGGCTGGGTGCGCGACACCCTGGCCCGGACGACCGCGGCGTTCCGGGTCAACGAGCTGCTCAACTGGCAGGTCGCGGGCACCGGGGCGACGGGGCGCGAGGCAGTGGCGGACGCATCGGCCTCGAAGGTGTTCGCCTCCGACGAGGTGCAGGTGCTCGGGCTGGCCCTCGAGCGTGTGGTCACGGCGTACGGCGACCCGGCCGACCCGGAGACCGCGCTGCTGATGCACTACCTCGACGCGACCTCGAAGCGGAACCTCGTGCTCACCTTCGGCGGTGGTGTCAACGAGGTGCAGAGCGAGCTGATCTCGATGTTCGGCCTCGGCCTGCCGAAGGTGCCGCGATGACGGACACCCATGCGCGGATCCTCAGCGAGACCGAACGGATCAAGGCACTCGGGGAGACCGCGCCACGTCTGGCGCGCGACCCGGTGAGCCAGCCGATCATCAACGCCTGGCTGGACGCCATCGACGAGACCGACCCGCGGTTCACCGAAGGGCTGGCACCACCGGCGATGGCGCAGGTCTGGACGATGCCCGGCCTGCGCGGCACGCGTGGCGCCGACGACCCGCTGTCCCAGGCGATGGAGATGCTCGACGCCGCCGGCTTCACCTCGGTGCTCGGCACCAACTGCGACCAGGTCTACGAGCGCTACCTGAAGGTCGGCGAGCAGGTCTCGGTGACGACCCGGCTCGTGGACGTCGCCGGACCGAAGCAGACCGGCGTCGGTGAGGGCTACTTCGTCACCACCCGCAACGTCTGGCGCGTCGGCGACGAAGAGGTCGCCTCGATGCAGTTCCGGGTGCTCAAGTTCAAGCCCGGACAAGGTGGTCGAGCAGCGAGCGAAGCGAGCGATCAGTCGAGACCACAGGGCCCCGATCGTTCCGAGATCATCCGTCCGGTGGTCAACCAGGACACGGCGTACTTCTGGGAGGGCACCCGGCAGGGCGAGCTTCGGCTGCAGACGTGCAACGCCTGTGGCGAGCTGCGCCACCCGCCCGGACCCGTCTGCCCGTCGTGCCACGCGATGGACCGGGGGTACGTCGTCGCGAGCGGTCGCGGCACCGTGTTCAGCTTCCTCGTGCACCACGCCCCACAGATGCCCGGGCGTGAGCTCCCGCTGACGATCGCGCTGGTGGAGCTCGAGGAGGGGGTGCGGGTGGTGGCCGCCGTACGCGGCAACCCGGAGGACCTCGCGATCGGCGACCCGGTCGTCGTCGCCTGGGACAAGGTCGACGACGAGCTCACCCTCCCTGTCTGGGAGCTGGCCCGGTGAAGGGGACCGTCCTCCCGCAGTGGGAGCTGCCGATCACGCCGACGGTCGTCACCTCGACCGCGATCGCGACACGCGACTACCAGGACGTGCACCACGACCGCGACCTCGCGCAGTCGCACGGCTCGAAGGACATCTTCGTGAACATCCTCAGCACGACCGGGCTGGTGCAGAAGTACGTCGGGGACTGGGCTCGTGACGCGGTGGGTCCGGACTTCGTCGTACGCTCCTGTGCGCTGCGGCTCGGCGCGCCGGCCCATCCCTACGACACGTTGAGCTTCTCGGGCGAGGTCGTCGACGACTCCGACGGCATGCTCACCATCGACGTGATCGGACGAGTGCCGCTCGGGGACCACGTGACCGCGAAGGTGGCGATCACCCGATGAGTCTCAGCGGCCGGGCGGCGATCGTCGGCATCGGTGCGACCGAGTTCTCCAAGGAGTCCGGTCGCTCCGAGCTCCAGCTCTCGGCCGAGGCCACCCTCGCCGCGCTGGCCGACGCTGGACTGACGCCGGCTGACGTCGACGGGCTGACCACCTTCACGATGGACAACAGCTCGGAGATCGCGCTGGCGCGCGAGCTCGGCATGGGCGACCTGCGGTTCTTCAGCCGGATCAACTACGGCGGCGGGGCGGCCTGCGCGACGGTGCAGCAGGCGGCGATGGCGGTCGCGACCGGTGTCGCTGAGGTCGTGGTCTGCTACCGCGGCTTCAACGAACGATCGGGTCAGCGGTTCGGCCAGGTCTCCAGCTGGGCGGCCGCACAGGTCAACACCAACGGCCTCGACAACGCGATGACCTACCCGCACGGCCTCTCCACGCCGGCGGCGACGGTGGCGATGCAGGCGCGGCGCTACATGCACGAGTACGGCGCCACCTCGGCCGACTTCGGTGCCGTGGCCGTGGCCGACCGGCGTCACGCCGCGAACAACCCGGACGCCTTCTTCTACGGCAAGCCCATCACCATCGAGGACCACCAGTCGTCGCGGATGATCGCCGACCCGCTGCGACTCCTGGACTGCTGCCAGGAGAGTGACGGTGCCGTCGCCCTGGTCGTGACCTCACCCTCGCGCGCGGCCTCCTTGAAGCAGCCGGCTGTCTCCATCGCAGCCGCGGCGCAGGGGAGTGCTCCGGACCAGTACGTGATGACGTCGTACTACCGCGACGACATCGGCGTCCCCGAGATGGGCGTGGTCGGACGCGAGCTGTGGCGCCAGTCCGGGCTCACCCAGGACGACATCGCGATGGCGGTGCTCTACGACCACTTCACGCCGTACGTCCTGATGCAGCTGGAGGAGCTCGGCTTCTGCGGCCGCGGCGAGGCTCCGGGCTTCATCGCCGACGGCGCCATCGAGATCGGCGGCCGGCTGCCCCTGAACACCCACGGCGGCCAGCTCGGCGAGGCCTACATCCACGGCATGAACGGCATCGCCGAGGCGGCCCGCCAGGTCCGCGGCACCTCCGTCAACCAGGTCCCCGACGCCGAGCACGTCCTCGTCACCGCCGGCACCGGCGTCCCCACCTCCGGCCTCATCCTCAGCAAGTAGTTCCCGACCGGGCACTTTCGGTTGGCCGTACTGCGCTGACCGGGAGATTTTGGTTGGCCGTACGGCGCTGACTGGGGGTATTGGTTGGCCGGTCGGCGTACTCCGGCCAACCAGAACTGCCCGCTCGGCGTACTCCGGCCAACCAGAACTGCCCGCTCGGCGTACTCCGGCCAACCAGAACTGCCCGGTCGGCGAATTAGCAGCGCACCTGATCACGGCTAGACTCGGCGGCTGTGCCCATGGGCACCCGAGATCCCCGACACGTGAAGGCGCGAGCAGACGCATGGCTACGACGAACGACCTGAAGAACGGCATGGTGCTCAACCTCGACGGCCAGCTCTGGCAGGTCATCTGGTTCCAGCACCACAAGCCCGGCAAGGGTGGGGCGGTCATGCGGACCAAGCTGAAGAACATCGAGTCGGGCAAGACCGTCGACAAGACCTTCAACGCCGACGTGAAGGTCGAGGTGGCCAACGTCGACAAGCGGACGATGCAGTACCTCTACAACGACGGCACCTCCTACGTCTTCATGGACACCGGCACCTACGAGCAGCTCGAGGTCGCGCCGGAGATCGTCGGCGACATGAAGAACTTCATGCTGGAGAACCAGGAGGCGATCGTCGCCACCAACGATGGTCGGGTGCTCTACATCGAGCTGCCGGCCTCCGTCGAGCTCGAGGTCACCTACACCGAGCCAGGCCTGCAGGGCGACCGCTCCACCGGCGGGACCAAGCCCGCCACCGTCGAGACCGGCGCCACCGTCTCGGTGCCGCTGTTCATCGTCACCGGCGAGAAGATCAAGGTCGACACCCGCGACTCGTCGTACCTCGGCCGCGTCAGCAGCTGATCCACCCATGAGCGCACGCTCCAAGGCCCGCAAACGGGCTCTCGACCTGATCTACGCCTCCGAGATGCGCAACCGCTCCGCGCTCGAGGCGCTGGAGGAGCACGCCGAGGGCTCCCAGGTCAACGAGTACACCGCCGAGCTGGTCCGCGGTGTCACCGAGCACCGCGCCCGGCTCGACGAGGTGATCTCCTCCTACGTCCAGGGCTGGACGCTCGACCGGATGCCGGCCGTCGACCGCAACGTGCTCCGGATGGCCACCTACGAGGTGTTGTACGTCGACGACGTGCCCGACGCCGTGGCCGTCTCCGAGGCCCTCAACCTGGTCCGTGACCTGTCCACCGACGAGTCGCCGGCCTTCGTCAACGGCGTGCTCGGCAACATCGTGCGCGACCGCGAGACGCTCGCCGGGTGACCGCACCGATCGGGCAAAATGGTCGGGTGAGTTCCCGAGCCGACGAGCCCTCGCAGGTCCCGCTCCCGTCGGGGCTGCCTCCCGGGTGGACCGTGCGGGTGCCGGTGCTCGACGACCTTCCCGCGCTGGTCAGGCTCCGTGGCGAGGACCGCCTCCCCTTCACCGGCTCCTCGTCGGTCGACCGCGAGCAGATCGAGTCCGAGGTCGCGGGTCCGGCGTCCTGGACCCGCCGCCAGCTGCTGGCCATCGATCCCGCCGGTCGGCCGCGGGCCTGGATCATGGTGCACGACCGTGCGGCCCGCCGCACCATGGTGATGCTGTACGTCGACCGCACCATCGACGAAGCGGCTGTGATCGCCCGCGAGCTCTACGCCTGGGTCGAGGAGCAGGCCCGCGAGATCTCCCTGCTGCGCGAGGTCAGCGAGACCCGGCTCGACGCCAGCCCGTTCGCCGAGGACAAGGTGCAGCAGCAGTGGCTCGCCGACGCCGGCTACACCAAGCGCCGCACCTGGCCGCAGATGACCCGACCGGTCGAGCCCGAGGAGGCCACCTCGCTGCCCGGTCCGCGCGAGGGCGTCACCATCCGCCGCGTCGAGACCCACGGCAACGGGCTGCCGGTCGCCGGCGACCTGCACCTGGTCCACGAGATGCTGGAGTCCTCCTTCGAGGACCACTTCAACTCCTACCGCGAGAGCTTCCCGGAGTTCCTGCAACGGCTGCGCGAGGACCCCGGCCACCGTTGGGACCACTGGTGGCTGGCGTTCGTGCAGGGTGACGAGGGTCAGCCCCTGGCCGCAGGAGCGGTGGTCAGCACCGTGCTCCCCGAGAACGCCCAGGGCCACGAGGGCAGCTACATCGACTACATCGGCGTGCACAGGCACGCCCGTGGTCGTGGGGTCGCCAAGTCCCTGCTGTACACCGTGATCGCGGACGCCGCACGGCGTGGCCGCGACCGGGTCGGACTCGAGGTCGACGCCGACTCGCCCACAGGAGCTGACGGGCTCTACCACTCGATGGGCTGGAAGACCGACTACGTGATCGAGTCCTGGTTCAAGGAGCTCGAGGTACGCGACTGATCGGCCTGTTGGTGGCAGAGTCCACTGCGTGAATGACGCTGAAGTGCTCGGACGACAGGCCGATCAGAGTGACTGGCTCGACCGCGCGGCGCGGGTCGGGTTGGTGTCCTACGGCGTGGTGTACCTGCTCGTCGGTTGGCTGGCCATCCAGCTGGCGCTGGGGGACCACAGCGAGAACGCCAGTCCCCAGGGAGCTCTGTCCGAGCTGTCTCAACAGCCGTTCGGGGAGGCGCTGGTCTGGGCCGTCGCGATCGGGCTGACGCTGTTGGTGGTCTGGCGCGTGGTCGAGGCCGGATTCGGCCACCGCGAGAAGGAGGGCGGCGCCCGGGTCAGGGCGCGCCTGACCTCCGCGGGCAAGGCGGTGATCTACGCGGCCCTGGCGTTCACCGCCTACAAGATCGCGGCCGGTTCCGGGAGCTCGGGCAGCTCCGACCAGAAGTCGAAGACGATCACGGCGAAGGTGATGGACCTGCCGGCGGGCCAGTGGATCGTGGTGGCAGTCGGTCTGGCGATCATCGGGTACGCCGTGGGCGTCGCCTGGCGAGGCTGGAAGGAGAAGTTCGCGGAGGGCCTCCAGACCGAGGGCAAGCTGGGGTACTCCGGAGCGGCGTACCTGATCCTCGGCAAGGTGGGTCACATCGCCAAGGGCATCGCCTTTGCCATCGTCGGCGCCCTGTTCGTGTACGCCGGCATCTCGCACGACCCGGGCGAGAGCGGCGGGCTGGACGACGCCCTGCAGAAGGTGCTGCAGCAGCCGTTCGGTCCGTTCCTCCTGATCGCTGTCGCGGCGGGGATCATCTGCTACGGCCTGTTCTGCTTCGCGTGGGCTCGACACCTCGACCGGTGAGCCGACGCCGTTTCTCCGGTGCGATCGCGGGTGTCGGCTCCAGCAGCGGCGTCCGTGTCGTGGTCGGGCGCTGGGAGGACTCGCCCTTCGGCACGTTCGCCGACGTCATGCTCGCGGAGCCTGACGGCACCCGGGTGCTGCTGGCGCCGGACGAGCAGGTCGCGGACTTCGTCTCGTCCACCTACCGCTTCGACCGGGTCGAGATCGGTCCCGTCGTCGCGACGTCGGACTGGTCGGTCACCGCGCCAGGCCTTGCTCTCCGGCTCGGGACCGGGCCGCGCACGCCGCTGGGACGGCTGCTGCGGCTGGTGCCGGCACGGCTGGCCACCTCGCCCACGTGGACCCGAGCGACCGACCCGGTGGCGCGGGCCGTGCTCAGCGGCGTACGCACACGGGGCACGGCCGGCAACGGACGCCGCGAGTTCTACGGCGCGACCGACGTGCATCGGATCACCTCGCTCACCGGGTCCTGGCAGGGCGCCGACCTCGGGTCGCTGGCGCCGGTGTCACCCGAGCCCGGGTTCGGCTTCGGCTCGACCCCGCGGACCCCTTCGGTCACCACGATCGTGACGACGGTCGAGGCAACGAGTGCTTGACTGCTGCCATGGCGACGAACCAGTGCGACGTGGTGGTGATCGGGCTCGGACCGGGAGGTGAGGCGGTCGCGGGCGACCTGGCAAGGGCAGGACTCGACGTCGTCGGCATCGACGAGCGCCTGGTCGGTGGCGAGTGTCCCTACTACGGCTGCATCCCCAGCAAGATGATCATCCGTGCGGCCGACGCCCTGGCCGAGGGGAGGCGCATCGGCGACCTGGCCGGTACCGCCGAGGTCCATGCCGACTGGACGCCGGTGCACGCCCGCATCCGCGACGAGGCCACCGACGACTGGGACGACACCGTCGCTGTGAAGCGGCTCGAGGACGCCGGTGCGCGCTTCGTCCGCGGCCATGCCCGGCTCGCGGGCCCGCGGACCGTCGAGGTGAACGGCGAGACCTACGAGGCCTCGAAGGGAGTCGTGCTCAACCCCGGCACCCGTCCGGCGACCCCGCCCATCGAGGGGCTGGCGGACACGCCGTTCTGGACCAACCGCGAGATCCTGCGTACCGACACCCTGCCCTCGTCGCTGGCGGTCATCGGTGGTGGCCCGATCGGGGCTGAGCTGGCCCAGGCCGTCGCCCGCTTCGGCGTCCAGGTCACCGTGCTCGAGCTCGGACCACACATCCTCGGGCCGGTCGAGCCGGAGGCAGCCGCCGTGGTGGCCGATGTCTTCGGACGCGAGGGCATCCAGGTCCTGACCGGGATCACCATCTCCCGCGTCTCGTACGACGACGGCCAGTTCACCATCTCCGTGGGGGACCAGGACGTCACCGCCGAGAAGCTGCTCGTCGCGGCCGGGCGCATCCCGAACCTCGACGACCTCGGCCTCGACACGGTCGGCCTCGACCCGACCGCGCGCACCATCGCGACCGACGAGCGGATGATCGCCGCCGACGGGCTGTGGGCGATCGGTGACGTCGTCGGCCACGGCGCCTTCACGCACATGTCGATGTACCAGTCCGCGATCGCCGTCGCGAGCATTCTCGGCCAGGACGGCCCGACCGCCGACTATCGCGCCGTACCCCACGTCACCTTCACCGACCCCGAGGTGGGCGGAGTCGGGATGACCGAGAAGCAGGCCAGGGACGCCGGCCTGAACGTCCGCGTCGGCACCACCGACCTCGCCGCGTCGACCCGCGGCTGGATCGCGAAGGCCGAGGGCATCGTCAAGCTCGTCGAGGACGCCGACCGCGGCGTCCTGGTCGGCGCCAATGTCGTCGGGCCGGCCGGTGGCGAGATCCTCGCCATGCTCACCACGGCGGTGCACGCCGAGGTCCCGACGGAGACCCTCAAGTCGATGATCTACGCCTACCCGACCCTGCACCGGGCGATCCCCGCCGCGCTCACGAACCTCGCCTGACGCAGGCGACCCACCAGGTGACGCCATGGCCACGCTGACGTTGCGTTCCCACGGCTTCGCTCCGGAGCCGCTGGCCTGGGAGCGGTACGCCGACCCGGCGCTCTGGTCCACCTGGGCGCCGCAGATCCAGCGCGTGGACACCGACCTCAGCCGGCTCACTCCGGGCATGACCGGGACGGTCCGGGCGGGACTCCTGAGCCGTCCCACGCTCGGGATTCCCTTCCGCGTGCTCGCGGTCGACGAGGCCGCGCGCGAGTGGTCCTGGGAGGCGCACCTCGGACCGCTCACGCTGCACCTCGAGCACGGCGTCACCGCGCACCCGGCCGGGTCGGCCACCTGGCTCCGCATACGCGGGCCCTGGCCGGTGGTCATCGGCTATGCGCCGGTCGCGCGGTTGGCGCTCGGGCGCCTGGTCGCAGCCTGACGTCGCTGAGCGGCCGCGTCAGCCTCGGGTCTGGTCGGCCGTCCGCGGCGCCGACCGGAGGATCTTGTCCATCGCCTTGCCCTTGGCCAGCTCGTCGACCAGCTTGTCGAGGTAGCGGATCTTCTGCATCAGCGGGTCCTCGACCTCCTCGACGCGTACGCCGCACACGACTCCCGTGATCAGCCCGACGTCCGGGTTGAGGCGCGCCTCGGCGAAGAACTCCTCGAAGGTCGTGCCCGCCTCCAGCTGGTCCCGCAACGCTGCCTCGTCGAAGCCGGTCAGCCACTCGATCACCTCGAGCAGCTCCTCCTCGGAACGGCCCTTCCGCTCCACCTTCGCCACGTAGTGGGGCTAGACGGAGGCCACGCTGGCGTTGAAGATCCGGCTCATCGCGGTCAGCGTAGCGCTCGTCACATTCCTAGCGTCGGGGTCGGTCGTTGTTCGTGATGGTGCAGACGACCCAGGCGCCGGCGCCGACGTACGCCTTGCCGTCGTTGACTCTGGCACCTGTGCAGCGCCAGCTCGAGGCGGCGTAGCCGGTGGGGCCACCGGACTCGCCCAGCGTGTACCAGCCGGAGACCACCAGGGCCTTGGTGACTCCGGTCGAACCGGTGACGCCGAAGATCCGCGAGGGTCCTCGGGCCGACAGCGTCCAGTCGGTCGCATGCGCCCGGCCACCGTTGTCGTTGACGACCTTCTTCACCAGCGTCAGGTGTCCGCGTGGCTTATCGTTGTTGATGATCGTGCAGACCGCGGACGCACCGGCCGTCAGCCTGAGAAGGCCCTGGTAGTACGTTGCTCCGACACATCGCCAGGCGGACGCGACGTACCCGTCGGGACCCCCGGACTCCGCCAGGGCGTACCACCCGGGGTCGACGACCGCATTCGTGACCGCGGTCGAACCGGTGACGCCGGAGATCCGCAAGGGTCCCCTGGCCGACAGCGTCCAGTCGGTCGGACGCGCCCGGCCGCCGCTGTCGTTGACGAGCTTCTTCACCAGCGTCAGGTGCGTCGCCGCGGTCACGGGATTCACGACCTGCTCCAGCCCGGCCGAGCTGTCTGCGAAACCACCGCCCGAGTACGCCGCCAGGATCGAGTGGGAGCCGGTGGTCAGTGACGCAGTGGCGAGCGTGGCGGTGCCGTCCGCTGCGACGGGAACCGGCGCACCAAGTGGGGAACCACCGTCGCTGAACTGCACCGAGCCGGACGACACCGGGCTTCCTTCGGACGTGACCGTCGCGGTGAAGGTCACGCTGTCGCCTACCAGCGACGGGTTCAGGTTGGCGGACAACCCCGTACTGGTCGGGCTTGTCGTGGTGACGGTGAGGCACCAGCCCGAAGCAATGGATCCGGAGTCACCGGATGCGTCATCGACCACCCACAGGCTCCAGGTTCCGTTCGGGCTGGTCCCGTCGAAGGTCGACAGGGCGCTGGCAGGGCTCGGGCTCGGTGCCGGTGCGGGAAAAGCGTCGGCACCATCGGAGTCGTCGTCGGTCGGCTTGAATGTCCCGCTCACGATCGGGTCCGGGACGCCGCTCGCCGCGTCGTCGTCGAAGGTGACGTCCAACCCGCTGGCTGCCGACTGACCACCGACATCGCTCATCAGCGCCACGTTGGCGGTCGCTTGGGGCGCAGCCACCATCACGTCCAGGTCGACCGGCACCTGGTGCGACAGCCCCTTCAGCGTCGCGGTGACCTTGGTGACGTTGCCGGCCAACCCCGACACGGTGATGTGGGAGGGGTATGGCGTCGCGGTCCCCAGGGTGGGGACCAACAGCGAGCCGGTGTTGCAGAAGGTCGTGCCGTCGACCACGGTGGGGTTGTCGACCTGTTGCGTGAGATTGCCGTTGCTGGTCAGGAAACCGGTGGAACCGCTGTAGACAGCGCGGATCAGGTGCGCGTCCTGGGCGAGGACCGACGTGGTGAGCGAGGCCTGTCCGGAGGCGTTGAGGGCGACAGGCGCGCCGAGATCGGCCACGCCGTCGCTGAACTGGACCGTCCCGCTCGTGACGGGGTCGGCGCCGGCTCTCACGGTGGCCGTGAACGTCACCGGGCTGCCGGTGGTCGAGGGAGTGCCGGAGGTGGTCACGGCCGTGGTGGTCGGCGCCGCGATGGCTTCGGTCGTGAGCGCGAGGCTCCAACCTCCGGCCATGGACCCGACGTCCCCGGTGTTGTCGTCCACGACGTACAGCCGCCAGGTTCCGTTGGGGGTGATCCCCGTGAAGGCGTTGACCAAGGTCGTGTCCGACGACGGAGCCGGTGCAGGGCTCGGGAACGCGTCACCGCTCCCGTTGTTCGTCGGCTTGTAGCTGCCGCTCGGGATGCTGCCGGCAGGCACCGAGCCTGCGGCGGAGTCGGCGAAGGTGAGCGTGGCGTTGCTGGAGAACGCCAGCGTGTTCGGGTCACCGACGTCGGACAGCACGACAAGGTTGTCGCCGGACGGCGCGACCAGCAGTGCGTCGATGTCGTTGACCGCACTGTGCGTGAGGTTGTTGAACGTCACGGTCACGCCAGAGACGACACCCGTCATGCCGGACACCGCGATAGTGGACGGATAGGGATCGGCCGGTCCCGTCTGGTTCGCCGACCCGGTCGCTGGGATGGCCAAGGCCGCGGACTGGGAGAAGGTCGTCGGACCGTCGGCCGACGCGCTGGGCAACCCGGCGGGGCACGCCAGGCACACCCACACCAGGCTCAGGACAACGGCCGTACGCCGTGCCCGCGATCCTCCACGATCACGACGCAGCTCGAGCACACCCATCTCGGACCTCCTGGTACCGAGACGCGTGGTGAGTACGCACTGTAGGCCAGATCGTGGGTGAGCTGCTTCTGATGCGCGTACAGGTGAAGACCAGCCGGCAGCCCATGGCTGCCGAGGCCTGGATCAGAGCACGACCCGGCGCGACCAGAGGGTGTCGTAGGCCCGCCGACAGGCGAGCGCGACGGCGGCGTCGTGCTCGTTCAGCTCGACCTGCCGCGCCCGCCACGGTTCGAAGCCGGTGGAACGCACGACCGCGCCGTACCAGTAGGGCGCCCACACGCCGTCGGACTGCCGCGGCCCGGCCGGCCAGGACAGCATCCGGTCGGTGAAGTCGACGCCGAGCCAGTCGCACATCCAGCGCAGGTGACCCTCGGGGTCGCGCAGGAAGTCACCGGCGTCGATGATCGGGGGGTCCTCGGGCAGTGCGTCGAGCAGGCGGACCTGCTGGAGCAGCCCGATGTCCTCGGGCTCGCACGCCTCCCGGGAGCGGACGTACGACGCCACCACCTCCTCGGGGTCGCGGATGAGCAGGATGTTGCGGAAGTCGGTGACCCAGTCCAGCGGCCAGTCGCGCAGGATGTGGTGGGTCATGTGCTTGGCGTACTGGACCGGCGCGGACCCCTCGTCGCGAAGCCGTCGGACCACCTCGTCGGGGTCGGTCGGCTGCGAGGCGATCACCTCCTCGCGGGCCGGGTGGTCGAGCCCGGTCGAAGCGAGGTACGCCGCGTAGAACGGCTCGTCGACCACGTCGGTGTCGGGTCGGTTCTCCCAGGACCGCATCATCGCCGTCGAGATGTTCCGCGGCCCGGACCACATCGCCACTCGGACGGTCGGTCGAAGCGTCATCGCGCGCCCACGTCCTCGGCCACGTGGCGCTGGTAGAGCTCCTGCAGCCGATGGGTCAGCGTGCCGCGCGCGCCGGAGCCGATCGTGCGGCCGTCGACGGTGCGCACCGGCACCACCCCGGCGAAGGTCCCGGTCACGAACGCCTCGGCCGCGCTGTAGACGTCGGTCAGGCTGAAGGTCGTCTCGCGCGCCGGGATGCCGGCGCGGCGGCACACCTCGAGCACGTTGGCGCGGGTGATCCCGGCCAGGCAGAACCTGCCATCGGAGGTCCACACCTCGCCGTCCCTGGTGACGATGAAGAAGTGGGTGCTGTTGCAGGTGGCCACGAACCCCTGCGGGTCGAGCATCAGTGCCTCGTCGGCGCCGGCCGTGTAGGCCTGGATGCAGGCCTGGATGTCGTTCAGCTTGCTGTGCGCGTTCAGCTTCGGGTCGAGGGTGTCGGGCGTGGCCCGGCGTACGTGCGTGGTGAACAGGGTGATCCCGTCGGTCACCGTGGCCGGCATCGGCTCCTTGTGCTCGGCGATGATCACGACCGTCGCAGGGCCGATCGTCACGCGAGGGTCCTGGTACGGCGTCGACTTGATGCCCCGGGTCACCATCAGCCGGACGTGCACCCCGTCGACCATCTCGTTGGCCCGCAGCGTCGCGTAGATCGCCTCGGTCAGCTGCTCCCGGCTCATCCCGAGGTCGAGCATGATCGCCCGCGCACCCTCCTCGAGCCGGTCGAGGTGCATCTCCAGGAAGGCCGGGTGACCACCGGAGACCCGCAGTCCCTCCCAGACCCCGTCACCGAGGACGAAGCCGGAGTCGAACACCGAGACCATCGCCCGGTCGCGGGGGAGCAGCTCCCCGTTGACCCAGATCAGGATCGACGCGTTGCGGGGGTCGTCGGCGTGGTCGTGGGTCCCGGTGGCCATGCCGCAAGCCTAGGGCCGTGGAATCCCCGGACGTCCGGGGATCCTCCGGGCTGGCAGGCAAAGTATTGGCTGCCAGCCCCCAGTTTCCCCGGACGTCCGGGGAAACCCATGGCACCAGAACTCGCTCGAATCCCGGGGGCCGAGGGGTGAGCCGAGGTGCACGCGCCGGGGTCGTGGCTGTTAGGGTCCATCTCGATCGACATCCTTTAACGAGCCGTCCTGTGAGGCGGAGAAGGAGGTCCGGATCTGATGGTGCCTGCGCACCCAGCCTCCGACGCACCTGCTCCCGAGCGAGCACCCCTTCCCGAGGGCCGCCCAGAAGGCCGCACCGTCCTCGACGCCCGTGACATCTCCCGGGCACTCACTCGCATCTCCCACGAGATCCTCGAGCGCAACAAGGGACCCGAGGGGCTCGTCCTCCTCGGCATCCCCACCCGCGGCGTGCACCTCGCCCGGCGGGTCGCCGAGCGGATCGCCAAGGTCGAGGGCGTCGAGGTGCCGCTCGGGACCCTGGACATCACGATGTACCGCGACGACCTGCGCCAGCACCCGACCCGGGGCCCCCAGCACACGGTGATGCCGCCCGGCGGCGTCGACGGCAAGGTCGTGGTCCTGGTCGACGACGTGCTGTTCTCCGGCCGCACGGTCCGGGCCGCACTGGACGCGATGAACGACCTCGGCCGACCCGACACGGTCCGGCTCGCCGTGCTCGTGGACCGCGGGCACCGCGAGCTCCCCATCCGGGCCGACCACGTCGGCAAGAACCTCCCGAGCTCCCGCGGGGAACGGGTCATGGTGCGTCTCGAGGAGCACGACGGGTACGACGAGGTCCGGATCGCCACCGCGGTCACCACGGAGACAGGAGTTTCCGCATGAAGAAGCACCTGCTCTCCATCGACGACCTCGGGGTCGACGACGTCACGACCCTGTTCGACACGGCGGCTGAGATGCACGACGTACAGAACCGCTCGGTCAAGAAGCTTCCCGCGCTGCGCGGCCGCACCGTGGTGAACCTGTTCTTCGAGGACTCCACCCGCACCCGCTCCTCCTTCGAGATCGCCGGGAAGTGGCTCTCGGCCGACGTCATCAACGTCTCCGCCAAGGGCTCCAGCGTCAGCAAGGGCGAGAGCCTCCGCGACACCGTGCTCACCGTCGCGGCGATGGGCGTGGACGGCCTCGTCATCCGCCACATGGCCAGCGGGGCCGCCGCCCAGGTGAGCCAGTGGACCGACGCGGTCGTCATCAACGCCGGCGACGGCACCCACGAGCACCCGACGCAGGCCCTGCTCGACGCCTACACCCTCCAGCGCCGCATGGGGTCACTCGAGGACAAGCACGTCGCGATCGTCGGGGACCTGACGCACAGCCGCGTGTTCCGCAGCAACGTGCTCCTGCTGTCCAAGCTCGGCGCCCACGTCACGGTGGTCGCGCCGCCGACACTGATGCCCGCGGGAGTCACTGCCTGGGCCAAGGACGCTGGCTTCTCGACGACGTACGACCTCGACGAGGTGCTGCCCGAGGCCGACGCCGTGATGATGCTGCGCGTGCAGCGCGAGCGGATGACGGGCGGCTACTTCCCCAGCGCGCGGGAGTACACCGTGGGCTACGGCCTGACCCGCGAGCGCCTCGCCGTGCTCAAGCCCGACGCCCCGATCTGCCACCCCGGCCCGATGAACCGCGGCCTCGAGATCGCCGCCGACGCGGCCGACGCCGCGCAGTCCGCCGTGCTCGACCAGGTCTCCGCCGGGGTCGCGATCCGGATGTCGGTCCTCTACCACCTGCTCGCCGGGGAAGGGAGCGCCCAGTGAGTGACACCGTGACCCAGCTCGTCATCAAGGGAGTCGCGCCGCTCGGCGAGAAGCCGCAGGACCTGTACGTCGCCGACGGCCTGATCGTCGACGAGAAGCCGGCCAAGGCCGAGGTGATCGACGCCGACGGACTGGTCGCGCTCCCCGGGCTGGTCGACCTGCACACCCACCTGCGCGAGCCAGGCCGCGAGGACGCCGAGACGATCCTGACCGGGTCGCGCGCCGCCGCGCTGGGTGGCTTCACCGCTGTCCTCGCGATGGCCAACACCTCGCCGGTCACCGACACGGCCGAGGCGGCCGAGCGGGTCTTCGACCTCGGCCGGGCGGCGGGCCTGGTCGACGTGCAACCAGTCGGCGCGGTGACCCGCGGCCTGGCCGGCGAGGAGCTGGCCGAGCTCGGGCTGATGGCCCGGTCGCACGCGAAGGTGCGGGTCTTCTCCGACGACGGCAGGTGCGTGCACGACCCACGGGTGATGCGGCGGGCGCTGGAGTACGTCCGGGCCTTCGGCGGTGTGATCTCCCAGCACTCCCAGGACCCCGACCTGGCCGGGCCCACGGCCTGCTGCCACGAGGGGGAGCTGTCCGGGCGTCTCGGGCTCCCGGGCTGGCCCGGCATCGCCGAGGAGACCATCGTGGCCCGTGACGTGATGCTGGCGCGGCACACCAACAGCCGGGTGCACGTCGCGCACGTCTCGACCGCCGGCTCGGTCGAGGTGATCCGGTGGGCCAAGGCGCAGGGGATCGACGTGACGGCCGAGGTGACGCCGCACCACCTGCTGCTCACCACCGACCTGCTCGGCGGCTACGACCCCGTCTACAAGGTCAACCCGCCGCTGCGCCCCGACGAGGACGTCGCCGCCCTGCGTGACGCGCTCGCCGACGGCGCCATCGACGCGGTGGCCACTGACCACGCCCCGCACGCCCGCCACGACAAGGAGCACGCCTTCGTCGACGCTGCCTTCGGGATGCTCGGGCTGGAGACGGCGCTCTCGGTGGTCAGCGAGGTGATGGTGACCTCCGGCGCGATGACGTGGACCGACGTCGCCCGGGTGATGTCGCAGGCGCCCGCGCGCATCGCCGGGCTCGAGGGCCACGGCGGTTCCCTGGCCGTCGGCCAGCCGGCCAACCTCACCCTCGTCGACCCGTCGGCCGTCGTCGTGGTCGACCGGGCCGAGTCGGCCTCACTGTCCCGCAACAACCCCTGGCACGAACGCAAGCTGACCGGCGCCGTGGTGGCCACCGTGCTGCGTGGCACCCCGACCGTCCTGAACGGAGCTCTGGTATGACCGACGCGATCCTGGTCCTCGAGGACGGGCGGGTGTTCCGGGGGGAGTCCTACGGCGCCCTCGGCGAGACCTTCGGCGAGGCGGTGTTCTCGACCGGCATGACCGGTTACCAGGAGACGCTGACCGACCCGTCGTACCACCGGCAGGTCGTGGTGATGACCAGCCCGCACGTCGGCAACACCGGCATCAACGACGAGGACCCCGAGTCGCGGCGCATCTGGGTGAGCGGGTACGTCGTCCGCGACCCCTCCCGGGTGCCGTCCAACTGGCGATCGGCCCGGTCGCTGGACGACGAGCTGCGCGACCAGGGCGTCGTCGGCATCAGCGGGATCGACACCCGCGCGCTCACCCGTCACCTGCGCGAGCGCGGAGCCATGCGCGTCGGGATCTCCTCCGACGCCACCGACGCCGACACCCTGCTGGCCAGGGTCAAGGAGTCGGCGGAGATGACCGGCGCCGAGCTCGCCGGCGAGGTCTCCACCGCCGAGGCCTACGTCGTGCCGGCCCAGGGAATGCCACCCGGGGAGAAGCGGTTCACGGTCGCGGCCATCGACCTCGGCATCAAGGCCAACACCCCGCGGATGATGAGCGAGCGAGGCATCGAGGTGCACGTGCTGCCGTCCACCGCGTCCCTCGACGACGTGCTCGCGACCGGCGCCGACGGGCTGTTCTTCTCCAACGGTCCCGGTGACCCGGCCGCCACCACCTCCCAGATCGCGCTGCTGCAGGCGGCGCTGCAGCAGGGGCTGCCCTACTTCGGGATCTGCTTCGGCAACCAGCTGTTCGGCCGGGCCCTCGGCTTCGGCACCTACAAGCTCAAGTACGGCCACCGCGGCATCAACCAGCCGGTGATGGACCGTACGACGGGCAAGGTCGAGGTCACCGCCCACAACCACGGCTTCGCGGTCGATGCTCCTGTCGACGCACCGACCGAGACGCCGTACGGCGTGGTCACGGTCAGCCATGTCTGCCTCAACGACGATGTCGTGGAGGGGCTCGAGCTGCGCTCGCCGGCCGGGGACCTGCTGAGCTTCTCGGTGCAGTACCACCCGGAGGCGGCGGCCGGCCCGCACGACGCGGCGTACCTGTTCGACCGCTTCTGTGACCTCATGACGGGGGACTCGCCCGCGGCCCCTTCGGGGCCTACGCCTGCGGCGTCGTCCGGACACCCCGGGGATCGCAACCACCCCTCCGCTCGTTCCTCGCTCCGGGGGGCCAGTCCCATCCACGCTCACCCCGGCGGCCCGGACGACGCCTCCGCCTCCGGCCGCGCGCAGGGTGCGGGCGCCGACACCGACGACTCCGCGGAAGGTTCCAACTGATGCCGAAGCGCACTGACATCGAGAGCGTCCTGGTCATCGGCTCGGGGCCGATCATCATCGGGCAGGCGTGCGAGTTCGACTACTCCGGCACCCAGGCGTGCCGGGTGCTCAAGGCCGAGGGGCTGCGGGTGATCCTGGTCAACTCCAACCCGGCGACGATCATGACCGACCCGGAGTTCGCCGACGCGACGTACGTCGAGCCGATCACGGCCGAGTTCGTGGAGAAGGTGATCGAGAAGGAGCGGCCCGACGCGTTGCTCGCGACGTTGGGTGGCCAGACCGCGCTGAACACGGCGATGGCTTTGGACGCGGCCGGTGTGCTCGAGAAGTACGGCGTGGAGCTGATCGGGGCCAGCATCGAGGCGATCAACCGCGGCGAGAACCGCGAGTCGTTCAAGAAGATCGTCGAGGAGCTCGGCGGCGAGGTGGCCCGGTCGGCGATCTGCCACACCCTCGAGGACTGCTTCGAGGCGTCGAAGGACCTCGGCTGGCCTATGGTCGTGCGCCCCAGCTTCACGATGGGCGGCACCGGCTCGGGGATGGCGTACGACGAGGAGGACCTGCGTCGCATCGCCGGGGCCGGACTCGCCGCCAGCCCGACCACCGAGGTGCTCCTCGAGGAGTCGATCATCGGCTGGAAGGAGTACGAGCTCGAGGTCATGCGCGACACCCGCGACAACGTGGTGATCGTGTGCTCGATCGAGAACCTCGACCCGATGGGCGTGCACACCGGCGACTCGATCACGGTGGCGCCCGCGATGACGCTGACCGACCGCGAGTACCAGCACCTGCGCGACCTCTCCATCGGCATCATCCGCTCGGTCGGGGTCGACACCGGTGGCTGCAACATCCAGTTCGCGGTGAACCCCGACGACGGCCGGGTGATCGTGATCGAGATGAACCCACGGGTCTCCCGGTCCAGCGCGCTGGCCTCCAAGGCGACCGGCTTCCCGATCGCGAAGATCGCGGCCAAGGTGGCGATCGGCTACACCCTCGACGAGATCCCCAACGACATCACCAAGGAGACGCCGGCCAGCTTCGAGCCGACGCTCGACTACGTCGTGGTGAAGGTGCCGCGGTTCGCCTTCGAGAAGTTCCCGGCCGCCGACCCGACGCTGACCACGCACATGAAGTCGGTCGGCGAGGCGATGGCGATCGGCCGCAACTTCACCGAGGCCCTGCAGAAGGCACTGCGTTCCCTCGAGGACAAGAAGGCCGTCTTCGACTGGAGCCACCAGGTGGTCGAGCTCGACAAGGACGCGTTGCTCGAGACGATCCGCACGCCGCACGACGGCCGGCTGCGCGAGGTGATGGACGCGCTGCGCGCCGAGGCGACGGCCGAGGAGATCCACGAGGCCACCGGCATCGACCCGTGGTTCGTCGACCAGCTCCAGCTCATCAACGAGGTTGCGCAGGAAGTCATCAACGCGGACGAGCTCACCCCGTCCCTGTTGCGTCGGGCCAAGCGGCACGGCTTCTCCGACGCGCAGCTCGGCAAGATCCGCGACATGAAGGAGGACGTCGTCCGCGGCGTCCGGCACGCGCTCGGCGTACGCCCGATCTACAAGACGGTCGACACCTGCGCGGCCGAGTTCGCGGCGAGGACGCCGTACCACTACTCCTCCTACGACGAGGAGACCGAGGTCGCCCCGCGGGAGCGGGAAGCCGTCATCATCCTGGGCTCCGGTCCCAACCGGATCGGCCAGGGCATCGAGTTCGACTACTCCTGCGTGCACGCCAGCCTCGCCCTGCACGAGGCCGGCTACGAGACCGTGATGGTCAACTGCAACCCCGAGACGGTCTCGACCGACTACGACACCTCCGACCGGCTGTACTTCGAGCCGCTGACGCTCGAGGACGTCCTGGAGATCGTGCACGCCGAGAGCAAGGCCGGACCGATTGCCGGTGTCATCTGCCAGCTCGGCGGCCAGACGCCGCTCGGGCTCGCGCAGGGTCTCGAGGACGCCGGCGTGCGGATCGTCGGGACCCCACCCGGCGCCATCCACCTCGCCGAGGAGCGCGGCGCGTTCGGCCGGGTGCTCGCCGAGGCCGGTCTGGTGGCGCCCAAGCACGGCATGGCGACCTCGTTCTCGGAGGCCCAGGAGATCGCGGCCCGGATCGGCTACCCGGTGCTGGTGCGTCCGTCGTACGTCCTCGGCGGCCGCGGCATGGAGATCGTGTACGGCGACGACTCGCTGCGTGGCTACATCGCCCGCGCGACCGAGATCAGTCCCGAGCACCCCGTGCTGGTCGACCGGTTCATCGACGACGCGGTGGAGATCGACGTCGACGCGCTGTACGACGGCACCGAGCTCTACCTCGGCGGCGTGATGGAGCACATCGAGGAGGCCGGGATCCACTCCGGTGACTCGTCGTGCGCGCTGCCGCCGATCACGCTGGGCAAGGAGGAGATCGACCGGATCCGCGAGGCCACCGAGGCGATCGCCAGGGGTGTGGGTGTGCTGGGGCTGCTGAACATCCAGTTCGCGCTCGGCTCCGACGTGCTCTACGTCCTCGAGGCCAACCCGCGCGCCAGCCGCACGGTGCCGTTCGTGTCCAAGGCGACCGCGACACCGTTGGCCAAGGCCGCCGCCCGGGTGATGCTCGGCGAGAGCATCGCCAACCTCCGTGCCGAAGGCGTCCTGGCGCCCACGGGCGACGGGGGAGACCTGCCCGGCAACGCGCCGATCGCGGTCAAGGAGGCCGTGATGCCGTTCAACCGGTTCAAGACCATCGACGGCAAGACGGTCGATGCGATCCTCGGCCCGGAGATGCGCTCGACGGGCGAGGTGATGGGCTTCGACGCCGACTTCGGCAAGGCCTTCGCCAAGGCCCAGACCGCTGCCTACGGCTCGCTGCCGCTGTCGGGGCGGGTGTTCGTGTCGATGGCCAACCGCGACAAGCGCACGATGGTGTTCCCTGTGAAGCGGCTGGCCGACCTCGGCTACGAGATCCTCGCGACCAAGGGCACCGCCGAGGTGCTGCGGCGCAACGGGGTCTCCGCGACCGTCGTACGCAAGCACAGCGAGGGTGACGGGCCCGACGGGCGGCGCACCATCGTCGGGATGATCCTGGACGGCCAGATCGACCTGGTGGTGAACACCCCGCACGGCACCACCAGCGGCGGCTCCCCGCGGCTGGACGGCTACGAGATCCGGACGGCGGCGATCCTGACCAACATCCCGTGCATCACCACCGTTCAGGGGCTTGGCGCTGCGGTGCAGGGGATCGAGGCGATGCGGGCAGCCGACATCGGCGTGCGCTCGCTGCAGGACTGGGCCCGGCTCGGCGCCGAGCGCGACCCCGAGGCGGAGCGCCGGCTGGACGGGGAATTCTGAGTGCAGCCCTACCAGCTGCTCTTCGAGAAGGTGCTCAGCCGTACCGACCCCGAGAAGGCGCACCACGCGGCCTTCCGGGCGATCCGGGCGGCCCGGCCGGCCACCGGCGCCCTGTCCCGCGGGCGCCGCGGTCCCACCACCCGGGTGATGGGCCTGGAGTTCCCGGGGCTGATGGGGCTGGCCGCCGGCTTCGACAAGAACGGCGTCGGCATCGACGCGCTGGCCAACCTCGGCTTCGGTTTCGTCGAGATCGGGACCGTCACCGGCGAGCCGCAGCCCGGCAACCCGCGGCCGCGACTGGCCCGGTTGCCGGCCGACCGCGCCGTGGTCAACCGGATGGGCTTCAACAACGACGGCGCCGAGGTGGTCGCGCGGCGCCTGGCGTCACGACGGCTCGACCGCACCGGCCGTCGGCCCGGCGTACCGCTCGGCATCAACATCGGCAAGACCAAGGTGGTGCCCGAGGAGTACGCCGTCCGCGACTACGAGAAGAGCACCAGCCTGCTCACGCCGTACGCCGACTACCTGGTCGTCAACGTCTCCTCGCCGAACACTCCCGGACTGCGCGACCTCCAGGCGGTCGAGAAGCTCGAACCGCTCCTGCGCGCCGTCCGGAGCCGGGCCGACGACCTCTCCGACCGGCACGTGCCGCTGCTGGTCAAGATCGCCCCCGACCTCGGCGACGAGGACGTGCTGGCCGTCGCCGACCTCGCGACCTCGCTCCGGCTGGACGGCGTCGTGGCCACCAACACCACCATCTCCAGGGGCGGCCTCGCCAGCACGCCCGAACAGGTCGAGGCGGCCGGTGCCGGTGGGCTCTCCGGGCCGCCGCTGCGTTCCCGGGCCACCGAGGTGATGCGCCTCCTGCGCGAGCGGGTCGGTCAGGACCTGGTGCTCATCGGGGTCGGCGGGATCAGCACGCCCGAGGACGCCGCCGAGCGCCTGGCCGCCGGGGCCGACCTGCTGCAGGCCTACACCGCCTTCATCTACCAAGGCCCCCGATGGCCGGCCCGGATGAACGCCGCCCTTGCCTCCAGCGCCTCACGTCAGGAGACCCGATGACCGACGCCTGCCAGCCCTTCGGCGCCCGCCTGCGGGCAGCCATGGACGGTCGCGGACCGCTCTGCGCCGGGATCGACCCGCACGCCGCCCTGCTCGACGCGTGGGGCCTCACCGACTCGGTCAACGGGCTGGAGAAGTTCGCGCTCTCGGCGACCGAGGTGCTGGCGCCCCTGGTCGCCGCCGTCAAGCCGCAGTCGGCGTTCTTCGAGCGCTTCGGCTCGCGCGGCATCGCCGTTCTCGAGCAGGTCATCGCCACTGCTCGTGAGGCCGGCGCCCTTGTCGTGCTCGACGTGAAGCGAGGTGACATCGGCTCGACCGCCCAGGCCTACGCCGACGCCTACCTGGACCCACGCTCGCCCATCGCGGCCGACGCGATCACCGCCGCGCCGTACCTCGGCTTCGGCAGCCTCGACCCGATGATCGCCACCGCACGGGAGCACGGGGCCGGGGTCTTCGTGCTGGCCCTGACCTCCAACCCGGAGGCGCCGGCGTTCCAGCACGCCCGCACCACCGCGGGCCCGAGCGTCGCCGGCACCGTCCTGGCCGAGCTCGCGCGTCTGAACAGGGACGTGGCCCCGATGGGATCCTTCGGGGCCGTCGTGGGCGCGACCATCGAGGACACCGACGAGGACCTCTCCATCAACGGCCCGCTGCTCGTGCCCGGCATCGGGGCCCAGGGCGGCACCGCCGACGACGTACGCCGCATCTTCGGCGGCGTCCTCGACCAGGTGCTGCCGTCCAGCTCGCGGGAGATCCTGTCCGCGGGTCCGGACGCCGGCGCGCTGCACGACGCGGTGGGTCGGTCGGCCGACGCCTTCGCCGCGCTGAGATCCGCCCGATGAGCACGCGGCTCCGTCCCCTCCTCGTGGGGCTGGCCGTGGCCGTCCTGCTGCCGCTGGCCGGCTGCGGCGGCAACGAGTACGACGCCTACTGCGGCGACCTCAAACGGCACCAGAAGGAGATGTCGGAGATGATCGACTCCGCCTCCTCCTCGGCGCTGCTCAGCAACCTCTCGATGATGCACGACCTCGCCGACAAGGCGCCGAAGGACCTCGCCGACGAGTGGCAGACGTTCGTCGGCGCCCTCGACCACCTCGAGAGGGCCCTCAAGGACGCGGGCGTGAAGCCCTCCGAGTTCCAGGACGGCAAGCCGCCCGCCGGACTGAGCGCCGCTGACCGCCAGGCCATCGTCGACGCCGCCGATGCGATCACCACCGACGAGGTCGCCCAGGCAGCCAACGGGATCGAGCAGGAGGGCCGCGACGTCTGCAAGGTCAACCTGGGGCTCTGAGCCGGTTTCACAACGCGTGTTGTGAAACGGGCGCGATGCGAATGAAGCTTCGGTCGCAAACCGCCAGTTCTGGTCGCGCAACGCCCCTGACGCGGGCCGATCCGACGGCGATTCGTGAGCGCCGACAGTGATGTTGGTCTCCGCATGCCCAGGTGGGCACGCCTCGCGTTGCAGCAGGCCGAGCCGCGTGACTAGATTGCCGGGTGTCCGGCGGACCGTGCGTGAGCCGGACGAGTGCACGCTTTCCCCAACCCGCTCAAGCATCGAGCAGGAAGTCGAGGAGTCCTCCGTGGCCCTGCCGCCCCTCACTCCCGAACAGCGCCAGGCCGCGCTCGACAAGGCGGCCGCATCCCGTCGGGAACGAGCGGAGGTGAAGAACCGCCTGAAGCACTCGGGCGCCTCCCTCGCCGACGTGGTCGCCGACGGTCAGGTCAACGAGGTGATCGGCAAGATGCGGGTCAGTGAGCTGCTCCAGTCGATGCCGGGTATCGGCAAGGTGCGGGCGCGCCAGGTGATGGAGAAGCTCAAGATCTCCGAGACCCGCCGGGTGCGCGGACTGGGTGCCAAGCAGGTCGCGGCCCTGGTCAACGAGTTCGCCGAGTGAGTGGTGGCCCAGAAGCCGGCCCAGAAGCCCGCCCAGAAATCCGCCCAGAAATCCGCGCCGACGCCTTCGCGGCTCACCGTCCTCGCCGGTCCGACAGCCGTCGGGAAGGGCACCGTCACCGCCTGGGTGCGTGAGCAGCACCCCGAGATCTGGATCTCCGTCTCCGCCACGACCCGGCGGCGCCGTCCCGGCGAGCAGGACGGGGTGCACTACCACTTCGTCTCCGATGACGAGTTCGACCGGCTGGTGGCCGATGACGAGCTGCTGGAGTGGGCCGTCGTACACAAGGGAGCGCGCTACGGCACCCCACGCCGGCCCGTCCTGGACGCCCTCGCGGAGGGCCGCGCGGCGCTGTTGGAGATCGACCTGCAGGGCGCGCGACAGGTGCGTGAACGGATGCCGGAGGCCCTGTTCGTGTTCCTGGCGCCGCCGTCGTGGGAGGAGCTGGTGCGCCGTCTGGTCGGTCGCGGCACCGAGGACGAGGCCGAGCGGGAGCGCCGCCTGGAGACCGCGCGCGACGAGCTGGCCGCCGAGCCGGAGTTCGACGTGACGGTCGTCAACCGGCGGATTCACGATGCGGGCGAGAGATTGGTAGAGTTGATGCGGTCCGGGACCACCTGAGTCCCGTCGCGACCCCAATCCTTTGTAAGTGAGGCTCGATGAGCGTGTCCGGCAACCAGCCCGTCGCCGAGGGGATCACCAACCCCCCGATCGACGACCTGCTGACCAAGACCGACTCCAAGTACAAGCTGGTGCTCTACAGCGCCAAGCGTGCGCGCCAGATCAACGCCTACTACTCCCAGCTCGGCGAGGGCCTGCTGGAGTACGTCGGTCCACTGGTGGACACCCACGTGCAGGAGAAGCCGCTCTCCATCGCCCTGCGTGAGATCAACGACGACCTGCTGACCTGCGAGGACATCGACCCCGAGGAGGCCGCCGCCGAGGCGCTGGCCGCCGCGGCCGCCGAGCAGCCCCCGACTCCCGCGGCCGAACCGACCGTCGAGTAGTCAGCAGACCTTCGATGGTCAACGGTGAGTCCCGTCCTCACGTCGTTCTCGGCGTGAGTGGCGGGATTGCTGCGTACAAGGCCTGTGAGCTGCTCCGCCGGTTCACCGAGTCGGGGCACGACGTCACCGTCGTACCCACCGCCGCCGCGCTCGAGTTCGTCGGCGCTCCGACGTGGGCCGCCCTCTCCGGCAAGCCGGTCAGCACCGACGTCTGGGCCGACGTCCACGAGGTGCCGCACGTCCGCATCGGCCAGCAGGCCGAGCTGCTCGTGGTCGCCCCGGCCACCGCCGACCTGCTCGCCAAGGCCGCGCACGGCCTCGCCGACGACCTGCTGACCAACACCCTGCTCACCGCCCGCTGCCCGATCCTGTTCGCGCCGGCGATGCACACCGAGATGTGGGAGCACCCCGCCACCCAGGCCAACGTGGCCACGCTGCGCTCGCGCGGTGCGATCGTGCTGGAGCCGGCCGAGGGCCGGCTGACCGGAGCCGACACCGGCAAGGGCCGGCTGCCCGACCCCGCCGAGATCTTCGCCCTGGCCGCGGACCTCCTCGCTCGCCGCGACGACACCGGCGGCGCGGCCACCCAGGACCTCTCCGGCCTCCGCGTGGTGGTCTCCGCCGGTGGCACCCGGGAGTACCTCGACCCGGTGCGCTTCATCGGCAACCGGTCCTCGGGACTGCAGGGCTACGCCCTGGCCCGGACCGCCGCTGCCCGCGGCGCCGAGGTCACCCTCGTCGCTGCCAACGTCAGCTTGCCCGACCCGGCCGGGGTCAAGGTGGTCCGGGTGGAGACGACCGCCCAGCTCCAGGAGCGCGTGCTCGAGGCGTGCACCGCCGCCGATGCCGTGGTGATGGCCGCCGCTCCGGCCGACTTCCGGCCCACCAGCACCGCCGAGTCCAAGATCAAGAAGTCCGAGGACGGCAGCAGTCCCGACATCCAGCTCACCCAGAACCCCGACATCCTCGCCGGCCTCGCCCACGAGCGCCCCAACGACCACATCGTCGTCGTCGGGTTCGCGGCCGAGACCGGTGACGAGCACGGCTCGGTGATGGACCACGCGCGGGCCAAGCTGGCACGCAAGGGCTGCGACCTGCTGGTCGTCAACGACGTCGGCGGGGGAGCGGTCTTCGGCTCGGAGGACAACGAGGCCGTCGTACTCGCCGCCGACGGCAGTGCCGTGAGCGTCCCACTGGGTTCCAAGGCGGCGCTCGCGCACGTCATCTGGGACCGCGTCCTGGGCGTTCGCGCCTCGGACACACCGTGAGCCCTGTCAGCCTCTTCGTGCTCCTCGGTTAGGCTGCTGGCGGCCCGCCCGACGGGGTCGCCGGCCCGAAGGCAGCACCAGCCCACCACCACTGTGCAGGAGTAGAGAAGTTGACCGGACGTCTGTTCACCTCCGAGTCCGTGACCGAGGGTCACCCCGACAAGATCGCCGACGCGATCAGTGACACGGTGCTCGACTACCTGCTCGAGCACGACACCGACAAGAACAACCTGCGGGTGGCGGTCGAGACCCTGCTGACCACCGGCCTGGTCGTCGTCGCCGGCGAGGTGCGCACCAATGCCTACGCCCCCGTCGCCGAGCTGGTCCGCAAGAAGATCCTCGAGATCGGCTACGACTCCTCGCTCAAGGGCTTCGACGGCAAGTCGTGCGGCGTCCAGGTCGCGATCGGCGGCCAGTCCGCCGACATCGCCGCCGGTGTCGACCACGGCCACGAGTCGCGCGTCAGCGCCTCCGAGGACGAGATGGACAAGCAGGGCGCCGGAGACCAGGGCCTGATGTTCGGGTACGCCTCCGACGACACCCCCGAGCTGATGCCGCTGCCGATCACCATCGCCCACCGCCTCTCCGAGCGGCTGACCGAGGTGCGCAAGGACGGCACGCTCGACTACCTGCGCCCGGACGGCAAGACCCAGGTCACCATCGAGTACGACGAGCAGGACCGTCCCGTCCGCGTCGACACGGTCGTGCTCTCCACCCAGCACGCCGAGGAGACCACGCTCGCGACGCTCGAGTCCGACATCAAGAAGCACGTGATCGACCAGGTGCTCGCCACCTTCGACATCCCCTCGGAGGACTACCGCCTGCTGGTGAACCCGACCGGCGTGTTCGTCACCGGTGGACCCATGGGCGACGCCGGCCTGACCGGCCGCAAGATCATCGTCGACACCTACGGCGGCATGGCTCGACACGGTGGCGGTGCGTTCTCCGGCAAGGACCCGTCCAAGGTCGACCGCTCCGCGGCGTACGCCATGCGCTGGGTGGCCAAGACGATCGTGGCCGCCGGCCTGGCCCGGCGCGCCGAGGTCCAGGTCGCCTACGCGATCGGCAAGGCCCAGCCCGTCGGTGTCTTCGTGCAGACCTTCGGCACCGGCAAGGTCGACGACGAGACGATCCAGAAGGCCGTGCTCGAGGTCTTCGACCTGCGCCCGGCCGCGATCATCCGTGACCTCGACCTGCTGCGCCCGATCTACGCCCAGACCTCGGCCTACGGCCACTTCGGTCGCGAGCTCCCCGACTTCACCTGGGAGAAGACCGACCGGGCCGACGCGCTGCGGGCTGCGGCGGGGGTCTGAGGGCGGTCGGCATCGGTTTCCCCGGACGTCCGGGGAAACCGGGGGCTGGCAGGCAATGCATTGCCCGCCAGCCCTGAGTTCTGCCCGCCAGCCCTGTCCGCTCCGTCCCTGTGTACGACGGACGCGGCTGTCCCAGCCGAGTGACAGCATGACCCCGTGACCGAGACCGACGGGGAGGACCAGCTCGCGCTGCTCCCACCACCCGCTCGGGTCCGGGCGGTCGCTCGCAAGGCCACGCCGCCCAAGGCGAAGAAGCCCGTCGAGCCGGCCGAGGTCGACCCGGTGGCGCGGGTGCTGGTCGACGTCCCTCTCGCGCACCTCGACCGGCCCTTCGACTACACCGTCCCGGCGACGATGGCCGACGACGCCCAGCCGGGCGTGCGCGTGAAGGTGCGTTTCGCGGGCCAGGACGTCGACGGGTTCGTCATCGAGCGGGCGGCCACCACCGAGCACACGGGGCGGCTGCAGCCGCTGCGGCGCGTGGTCAGTCCAGAGCCGGTACTGACCCCCGACGTGGCTGCCCTGACCGCTGCCGTCGCCGGGAGGTACGCCGGCACCCGCTCCGACGTGCTGCGCCTGGCCGTCCCGCCCCGGCACGCCACTGTCGAGAAGCAGCCGAGCCAGCCGGCTCCGCCGATCGAGGCGAGCGTCGACCTCGACCTGGTCAAGCACTACCCGGGCGGCGTGGAGGTCCTCGACGGGCTGGCCGACGGTGCGCCCCGCGCCGTCTGGACCGTGGTGCCGGGCGACGACTGGGCCGCCATCCTGGCCGAGAGCGTCGTGGCCACGGCGCTCGCCGGGCGGGGGGCGCTGGTCTGCGTCCCGGACCACCGTGACCTCGACCGGCTCGACGCTGCCCTGACGGCCCGTCTCGGAGAGGGCCGACACGTCGTGCTCCAGGCCGACGCCGGCCCGGCCAAGCGCTACCGCGCCTTCCTGGCCATCTCCCGGGGTGCGGTCCGGGTCGTGATCGGCACCCGTGCGGCTGCCTTCGCCCCCGTGCGCGACCTCGGGCTGGTCGCGATCTGGGACGACGGCGACGACCTGCACGACGAGCCACGGGCGCCGTACCCGCACGCCCGCGAGGTGCTGCTCATGCGCGCCCAGGAGACCGGCTGCGCGGCCGTGCTGGCGGCGCACGCACGCAGCGTCGAGGCGGAATACCTCCTCCGCACGGGCTGGGCCACCGAGGTCGTCGCCCCGCGCGAGCTGGTCCGCGAGCGCATCTCGGTCGGCCTCACCGGCGACTCCGAGCGCGACCTGGCCCGCGACGCCGCCGCCCGCTCGGCGCGGCTGCCGAGCGAGGCCCACCAGCTGCTGCGCGACGCGGTCCAGCACGGACCCGTGCTGGTGCAGGCCCCGCGCGTCGGCTACGCCACCCGGCTGGCCTGCGACCACTGCCGTACGCCGGCCCTGTGCTCGGTCTGCCACGGACCACTGCGCCTGCGCGGTCCCTCGCGCCCGCCCGAGTGTGCGTGGTGTGCGACCCAGGCGCCGGGCTGGACCTGTCCCGAGTGCGGTGGACGTGGCCTGCGGGCTCCGGTCCTCGGCGATGCCCGCACCGCCGAGGAGATCGGCCGCGCCCTCCCGGGGGTGCTGGTGCGCCAGTCGTCATCGGGTGAGCGGGTGATCGCCGAGGTCGACGACCAGCCCGCCATCGTGGTGGCCACCGCCGGCGCCGAGCCGGTGGCCCGCGGGGGCTACGCCGCCGTGCTGCTGCTCGACACCTGGCTGCTCCTGGGCCGGGCCGACCTGCGGGCGACCGAGGAAGCCCTGCGTCGCTGGTCCAACGCGGCTGCCCTCGTCCGCTCACCCGCGGCGGGAGGGGCCGTGCTCGCCGTGGGGGAGTCGGCCCACCCCGGCCTGCAGGCGCTGATCCGCTGGGACCCCGCCGGACTGGCCCGCCGCGAGATCGACGAACGGGTCTCCGCCCACCTCCCTCCCGCATCCCGGGTCGCCACGGTCACGGGCGAGCCGGACGACCTCGAGGGCGCTCTGCCGACTCTCGAGCTGCCGGCCGGCGCCGAGGTGCTCGGGCCGGTCGCGGTCGAGACGCGGGACGCGCGCGACGAGGAGCAGGTCCGCTACGTCGTCCGCGTCCCCCGCGCGTCCGGGCCGGCCCTGTCCGCCGCGCTCCAGCAGCTGCAGGCGCAGCGCTCGGCGCGCAAGCTGCCCCATCTCCGCGTCGAGGTCGACCCGGCCGAGCTGGGGTAGTCAGCGGACGGCGTACGTCGTCAGCACGATCCCCGACCGGAACGAGCGGGCGTCGAGCAGCCGCAGTCGGTCGAGCTGGAACCCGTCGGGGAACAGCCGCCGCCCGCGTCCCTGCACCACCGGATAGGTCCACAGCCGCACCTCGTCCACCACGCCGCCCTCGAGCAGCGCGTGGCACAGGGTGATGCTGCCCGTCACGTCGATCTCGTGGCCGTCCATGGCCTTGAGTCGCCGCGCCTCCTCGACCGGGTCGCCGGTGAGGATCGTCGAGTTCTGCCAGCCCGGGTCGGTCAGGGTGGTGGAGACGACGTACTTCTGCAGCCGGTTGAGCTCCTCGGTGATGCCGGTGGTGTCGTCGGTCTGCTGGGGCCAGTAGCCCCGGAAGTCCTCGAACGTACGCCGCCCCAGCAGCATCGCGTCGCAGCGCGCAGCCGCGCGCTGGTTCTCCTCCTGTACGTCGGCCATGTCGGTCCGGCCCTGGTCCTGCGGGTGGAACCAGTCGGTGATCATCTCCACGCACCCGTCGAGGGTGACGTTCTGGGTGATGCTCAGCGTGCGCACGGGGACCAGCCTCCTAGACTGACGGGCGTTCGTCACCAGGAGGTGTACCCCTTGTCCACCAGGCCCATCCGGCTGTTCGGCGACCCGGTGCTGCGCACGGCCGCGGAGCCGGTCGTCGACTTCGACCAGGAGCTCCGCACGCTCGTGCAGGACCTCACCGACACGATGCTCGAGGCCCCGGGGTCGGGTCTCGCGGCGCCCCAGATCGGTGTCGGGCTGCGGGTGTTCACCTGGCACGTCGACGGCGAGCTCGGACACCTCGTCAACCCCCAGCTGACCCTCTCCGAGGAGATCCAGGACGGTCCCGAGGGCTGCCTGTCCATCCCGGGGTTCAGCATCGACTGCAAACGGGCCCTGTCCGTGGTCGCCCACGGTTTCGACATGTACGGCGAGCCGCTGCTCGTCGAGGGCTCGGAGATGCTGGCCCGTGCGATCCAGCACGAGACCGACCACCTCGACGGCATCATCTTCGTCGACCGGCTGGACCGCGAGGCCCGCAAGGAAGCGATGAAGTTCATCCGCGAGGCCGAGTGGTTCGGTGACCCCACGCCGCAGGTGAAGTTCTCCCCGCACGCGACGAACGGTCTCGGCATCTAGTGAAGGTCGTCTTCGCGGGCACCCCCGAGGTCGCCCTGCCGGCCCTCGACGCGGTCGCCGACAGCAAGCACGAGCTGGTCGGCGTGGTCACTCGTCCGGATGCGCCGGCTGGTCGTGGTCGCAAGCTGGCCGCCTCGCCGGTCGCCGTGCGCGCCGAGGAGCTCGGCGTACCCGTGCTCAAGCCCGACCACCCTCGCGACCCCGACTTCCAGGAGGCGCTGCGGGCGTTGGACCCGGCCTGCTGCCCGGTGGTGGCGTACGGCGCGCTGCTGCCGCAGTCGGCCCTCGACATCCCCGAGCACGGCTGGGTCAACCTGCACTTCTCGGTGCTGCCCGCCTGGCGCGGTGCCGCTCCGGTGCAGCACGCGATCTGGGCCGGCGACGAGGTGACCGGCGCCACCACGTTCCGCATCGTCAAGGAGCTCGACGCCGGGCCGACCTTCGGACTGATGACCCAGACCGTGCGCCCGGGCGACACGGCCGGAGACCTGCTCGCACGCCTCGCGGAGGGAGGCGCAGGTCTGCTCGTGCAGACCCTGGACGGGATCGAGGACGGCACGCTCGAGGCCCGCGAGCAGCCGGGTGAGGGCGTCAGCCTGGCCCCCAAGATCACCGTCGAGGACGCGCTCGTCGACTGGACCGAACCGGCCGTCGCCGTCGACCGGCGCATCCGAGCCTGCACTCCTGCACCGGGCGCGTGGTCGACGTCGGCCGGTGAGCGGATCAAGCTCGGACCGGTGCGGCTCGTCGACCGGGAGCGCCTCGACCCGGGGGTGCTCGGGGTGACCAAGAACGCCGTGTTCGTCGGCACCGCCACCGGGCCGGTCGAGCTCGGCCGCGTCAAGCCCCACGGCCGCAAGGAGATGGATGCTGCCGACTGGGCTCGTGGCGTGCAGTTCCCCGACGGGGCCATGCTGGGCTCATGACCAGGGATTCGACGAGGCCGGCCCGCCCCGAGGACGTCGAGGAGATCTGCAGCGGCCTGCCCGAGACCTGGTTCGGCACCTCCTGGGGCGACGTACCGACGTGGCTGGTTCCCCTGCGTCTGTCTGATGGCCGGGGGGTCAAGGGCGACAAGGGCCGCGGCTTCGTGCTCTACCGCAAGCCGCACAAGACCGCCGTCAACCCCGACACCGGTGAGCCGTACGACGACCTGCTGGTGATCCGCACCTCCAACGCCGACGACAAGCAGGCGCTCGTCGACGGGGACGGGCCGTTCTTCACCATTGACCACTTCAAGGGCTACAACGCCGTACTCGTCCAGCAGGCCAGGCTCGGCGAGATCACCCGCGGCGAGCTGGCCGAGGTGATCACCGACGCCTGGGTCGCGACGGCACCGAAGAAGCTGGTCAAAGAGTTCCTCGCGTGAGCCCGAGGATCAGCAAGGTCGATGCTCCCCGGCTGGCGGCCTACGACGTGCTCCGGGCTGTTCGCGAGGACGACGCCTACGCCAACCTGGTGCTGCCCCAGCTCCTGCGCGAGCGACGGATCGAGGGCCGTGACGCCGCCTTCGTGACCGAGCTGGTCGGTGGGACGCTCCGCGGCCAGGGGTCGTACGACGCCGTCATCGACCATCTCGCCGGACGGAAGCCCGACCCCGCCGTCCGCGATGCGCTCCGTCTCGGCGCCCACCAGGTGCTCGCCATGCGCGTTCCCGACCACGCCGCTGTGGCGAGCACCGTCGAGCTGGTCCGCGAACGGATCGGCCACAAGCCGGCCGGCTTCACCAACGCGCTGATGCGCCGGATCGCCGAGCGCGACCTCGCCTCGTGGATGGACCTGCTCGACGCCTCGCAGGCGGTGCGGTTCTCGCACCCGCCGTGGATCGTGGTCGAGCTGGCCCGCGCCCTGGGCCGCCCCGACGAGCTCGAGGCGCTGCTGGCGGCCGACAACGAGCGACCGCGGGTGACCCTGGTGGCGCGACCGGGGCTGTCGACCGTCGAGGAGCTGACCGGCGCGCCGACCTTGTCGCCACTGGGCGTGAGCCTCGAGTCCGGCGACCCGGGAGCGATCCCGGCGGTCCGGGACGGGCGTGCCGGCGTGCAGGACGCCGGCTCCCAGCTGGTCGCGCTGGCCCTGACCCGGGCAGCTCTCGAGGGCCGCGACGAGCGGTGGCTCGACCTGTGTGCCGGCCCCGGCGGCAAGGCGGCGCTGCTGGCCGCCCTGGCGCGTCAGCACGGTGCCCGGCTGCTGGCCAACGAGCGCCAGCCGCACCGCGCACTGCTGGTCGCCCAGGCGCTGCGCGCCACCGGTGGCGAGGTCGTGGTGGGTGACGGCACCCGGCCCCCGTGGTCGGACGGGTCGTTCGACCGGGTGCTGGTCGACGCGCCGTGCTCGGGACTGGGAGCGCTCCGTCGGCGTCCGGAGAGTCGCTGGCGACGTCGTCCCGATGACCTCGACGACCTCGTCCCGCTGCAACGCGCGCTGCTCGAGAGCGCCATCGACTCGGTGCGACCCGGGGGAGTGGTGCTCTACGCGACCTGCTCGCCCGTCGTCGCCGAGACGGCCGGGGTGGTGCAGGACGTGCTGGCCGGCCGGGCCGACGTACGTCTGGAGGACGGCGGTCCACTCGTGCCCGAGGCCGACGACGCCGCCTCGGCACACCTCCCCGGGGCGGTGCAGCTGTGGCCGCACCGGCACGGCACCGACGCGATGTTCCTGGCACTCCTCCGCAAGCACTGAGCAAGGTCTCTAGGCTTGGCCCACCATGGCCATTCAGATCACGCCGAGCATCCTCAACGCCGACCTGTCGCGCCTCGCCGACGAGGTCGCACGCATCCCGAGCGCCGACTGGGTGCACGTGGACGTGATGGACAACCACTTCGTGCCGAACCTCACCATCGGGCTGCCGGTCGTCGAGAGCCTCGCCCAGGCGACCGACCTGCCGATCGACACCCACCTGATGATCGAGGACCCCGACCGCTGGGCACCGGCGTACGCCGAGGCCGGTGCCGGATCGGTGACCTTCCACGCCGAGGCGGCGAAGGCGCCGGTCCGGCTGGCCCGCGAGCTGCGCGCCAAGGGAGCGCGAGCCTCGATGGCGCTCAAGCCCGCCACGTCGGTCGAACCGTACGCCGACATGCTCGGCGAGCTCGACATGCTGCTGATCATGACCGTGGAGCCCGGCTTCGGCGGGCAGAAGTTCCTCGACGCGTGCCTGCCCAAGATCCGGCGGGCGCGGGAGCTGGTCTCCGAGGCCGGTCTCGAGCTGTGGCTCCAGGTCGACGGCGGCGTCTCGCTGGAGACGATCGGGCGCTGCGCCGAGGCCGGCGCCGACGTGTTCGTCGCCGGGTCGGCCGTCTACTCGGCCGAGGACCCTGACGCCGTGGTCGAGGAGCTGCGCAAGCTCGCCACGTAGCCCCGGGACGAAACGGTCGTTGTGGGTGCAGTGCCGCCCAGTGGGGGTGGCCGGGCAAGGAGATCCCGAGTGCGTGCTCGCATCCTCACCTCACTGGCCGCTGGTGCAGCTGCCGTCATCGCCGTGGGGCTCGCCCTGCCGACCCCGGCGACCGCCTCACCTGACCTGGCCGCGGTCTCGCCGTACCTCGGCAAGCAGCTGACCTCGCTCTCCGGGAAGACCGTGGTGCTCGTGCACGGTGCGACCCTGGCTGACGCCAACCGGGCGGTTTCAGCTGTCGGCCTGACCAAGGTGGTCACCTTCAAGAAGATCGGCGTTGTCGGCGCCCGCGGCACCAAGGCCCAGATCCAGTCGGTGCGCAGCCAGCCGGGAGTCACCTACGTCGAGGCCGGCGCACAACCGATCCGCTTCTTCGCCGAGACCTCCAACAAGGCCACCCGCGGCCTCGAGGCGACCCAGACGCTGACCGGTGCCGACGGCAGCGCGCTGACCGGCAAGGGAGTCTCGGTCGGCGTCATCGACTCCGGTGTCGACCCGACGCACCCGTACTTCAAGGAGGCCGACGGCAGCAGTGCCGTCGTGGCCAGCTACAAGACGCTCTGCGACCCGACCGAGACCCAGTGCACCGTGCAGAAGGTGCCGAACTCGATCGACACCGACACCCTCTCGCTCGGAGGCCACGGCACCCACGTGAACGGCATCGTCGCCGGTCGCCCGACGGCCGTCGGCGGCGTGGTCCAGCAGGGTGCCGCTCCGGGCGCCAAGCTGGTCGACCTCTCGACCGGTGCCGGCCTGGTCATCATCGGCGCCGACGCGGCCCTGAACTGGGTGCTCGAGAACCACGACGCTCCCTGTGGCGCCGGCGTGCCCGCCAGCACCTGCCCGCCGATCAAGGTCACCAACAACTCCTACGGCCCGACGGGCGGTGGAGCGTTCGACCCCAACTCGGCGACCGCCAAGATCCAGGAGGCCCTCGCGGCCGAGGGTGTCGTGACGGTGTGGGCCAACGGCAACGACGGTGGCGACGGCTCGACCGACCTGTCGAACCCGCCCGGCAAGGACCCGACGGGCGGCATCATCTCGGTGGCGTCGTACTACGACCAGGACAACGGCACCCGCGACGGGACCGTCTCCGACTACTCCTCGCGCGGCAAGGCGGGCGACCAGTCGACCTACCCCGACATCTCGGCCCCGGGAGAGAACATCACCTCGTCCTGCCGTCTCTACCTGCCGATCTGCTCGACCGGGCTGGACCCGCAGAACGGCCCCGGCCCGACGGACATCGGCACCTTCAACACGATCAGCGGCACGTCGATGGCCGCCCCGGACATCGCTGGCATCGTCGCCCAGCTGTTCCAGGCCAACCCGTCGGCGACTCCGGCCCAGGTCGAGAACGCGCTGAAGTCGACGGCGTACAAGTTCAGCAACGGTGCGCCGTACGAAGCGGGTCCGCTCGGCACCACCAGCTTCGACAAGGGCTACGGCCTCGTCGACGTGGTGGCGGCCGTGGCGGCCATCCGCTGACGCCAGTCTCGCGGAGGGACCGCGAAGAAACCGGAGGCTCGGTGCCGTCGGCCAGGTGTGGTCAGACGGCACCGAGCTTCTCGGGATTGCGGATACCGTGCAGCGCGGTGATCCGGTCGTCCTCGACGGTGACGAAGATGACGCCGTCGAGACCGTCCGCCGTGGTGGCCACGATGGCGAGCTCGCCGTTGACCGAGCGCAGCTCGAAGTCGATCGTCTCGCTCTCCGGCTTCTCCAGCACTCCCGCGAACCAGCGGAGCACCCGGTCAGCGCCGTGGATCGGTCGCAACGCCGCCTGCTTGATCCCGCCGCCGTCGGTGACCAGCACGACGTCGGGGGAGAGGATCTCGAGCAACGCGGTGAGGTCACCGCCCTTGGCGGCCGCCATGAACCTCTCGGTGATCTCGCGGTGCCGGCGCTCGTCGACGACGTGGCGCGGCTGCCGCGCCTCGACGTGCGAACGGGCCCGGTGCACCAGCTGGCGGACGGCCGCCGGACTCCGGTCCAACGCGTCGGCCACCTCGGGTGCGGACATGCCGAAGACCTCGGTCAGTACGAACGCCGCCCGCTCGAGCGGGCTGAGCGACTCCAGCACGATCAGCATCGCCATCGACACCTCGTCGGCCAGCTGGGCCGCGGCCTCGCCGTTGGCCGAAGGGTCGGTGGCCACCGGCTCCGGCAGCCACGGGCCGACGTAGGACTCCTTGCGCCTGGCCAGCTGGCGCAGGCGGTTCAGCGCCAGTCGCGTGGTCACGGTCAGCAGGAAGGCACGCGGCTCGTCGATGGTGTCGTGCTCGACACCCGACCACCGGATCCACGCCTCCTGGACGACGTCCTCCGCGTCGGAGCGGCTGCCGAGGATCCGGTACGCCGCCCCGATCAGTGTCGAACGGTGCTGCTCGAAGGTCTCCGTCGCGTTCATCAGTTCCTCGACAGGTCGCACTGGCTCTTGAAACCCTGACTGCTCAGGCCGAGTGCGATGTTGGTCCGGGAGAAGAGGTTCTCCGCCCCGATCATCGCAGTCAGCTCCACCAGCTGGGCGTCGTCCATCTCCTCGCGCAGGGCCGCCACCATCTCGTCGGTGACCGTCGGGGGAGTGGCGGTCATCGCCTCGGCGTACTCCAGCACCTGGCGCTCCACCGGTGTGTAGACCGTGCTCTCACGCCACGTGGTGATCTGCTCGAGCTTCTCGATCGGCATCCCGTGGGTCCGGGAGAGGTAGTAGCCGTAGTCCATGCACCAGCTGCACCCGATGTGGCTGGCGACCGCGAGGGTGGCCAGCTCCTTGAGCCCGGTGTCGAGCCGCGACCACTTCTGCGCCTTCATGCCGAAGCGCGCGATCGCCGTCAGCACCTTGGGCTGGTGCAGCAGCGCCTTGGTGGGCTCGGCCTCGAGCCCGAACTCGTGCCGCGAGTAGGCGTTCATCAGCTTGGCCAGCAGGCTGCCGGGGTGCTCCAGCGGCACGCGGGCGGTGCTCGTGGTTGCTGAGTCGTTCCTCTGGGTGATGGTCATGCCGTCCTCCTCGACTGGGTCTGTACAGGGGAGACACGACACGCCGGCAGGGTGTGACATCGCTTCGTGAGGATGCCGTGGGCCGTCTCGAGTCGCATGGGCTCGACCGGAGCGCAGATGGCCGTGCGCAGTCCGTCGACCAGCGCGAGCAGCTCATCGAGCTCGTTGCGCACCAGCTGGTAGTCGGTTGCCCGCGCGAGCAGAGCGCGCTCGTCTGCGCGGCTCTCGGCGATCCAGCGGCTCAGGAAGTCCTCGACTCGCCAGAGCTCGAGCCAGGCCAGCCAGGCGCGGGTGTCGAGGACTTCTTCGGGTTCGCGCGGCAGGAAGGCCAGCATCCCGTGAATCGCGCTCTCGACGCGAAGGGATGCCGTGCGGGCCTTGGTCGTGCGCCCTGCGGCCACCCGCAACAGGTGCTCGCGACTGCCCATCTGCTCGTAGATCGACGACGGGCCGACGCCGCTGACCTTGGCGATGTTGCGAATCGTCAGGCCGGCCGGACCGGACTCGATCAGGATGTCGTTGACCGCCTGCACGAGGATGCCCGTGCGATTCTCGGTGTCGATCAAGATGGGCATGGAGACAGGCCATCACTCCGGACTGACACGAAACCCGGATCGTCGGGATCGATCCACAGGCTCCATGAAATCGCCCCAGGGCACCCGCGCGGGTTGACGGATCGTTCCGTCAAAGCGCTCCTTTGCCGGAACGTTCCGTCAACCCGGAAGACCGGTGTCCCGCCCCAGGTGAGGCGCCTCACACCTCCTTGCTCGTCCCGGTGTGGCAGGCTTGGTACGACGAGCAGAGATGCTCGCGTGCTCTGGGGGCGGTGAAACTCCGCACCGGCGGTGACTGGGTGGATGCACCATCGATCCACGCAGAAGTCCGCGACCCGGCCGCACTCCGTCCACCAGATGGGGAGCGTCCGGTTGACCAGGTGGAACTCCTGGACCGACGGTCAAAGTCCGGATGAGAAGAAGCACGCAGGAGTCGCGCGGCCGGCGTACCCGGTCGATGCGTCCTCGCCCCGGAGTCCGTGAGCGGACCGACCGGAGAGGCGAGATCGAGATGGAGTTCAGCGCCAGCGAGCAGCGAGCGATGCGTCGCGCGCTCGACCTGGCGCGCACGCCCGGTGTCCCGCTGGGCCCGAACCCCCGGGTGGGGTGCGTGCTGTTGGACGCTGACGGGGCCGAGATCGCGGAGGGGTACCACCGCGGGGCGGGGACCCCGCACGCCGAGGCTGCCGCGCTGGGCGAGGCGGGGGCCGATGCTCGAGGTGCGACGGCGGTCGTCACGCTCGAGCCCTGCAACCACACCGGACGCACCGGCCCGTGTGCCCAGGCCATGGTCGAGGCCGGCGTCGCGCGGGTCGTGTTCGCGCAGCCAGACCCCAACCCGATCGCGGCTGGTGGCGAGTCGACCCTGCGGGCCGCCGGGGTCGAGGTCGCGTTCGGCCTGATGGAGCGCGAGGCGCGGGCGCTCAACCGGGCGTGGACCTTCGGCATGGAGCACCACCGGCCCTTCGTCACCTGGAAGTTCGCCGCCACGCTCGACGGTCGCAGCGCCGCTGCCGACGGGAGCAGCCGCTGGGTCACCTCCCACCCCGCGCGGGTCGACGCCCACCGGCTGCGGGCCCAGTGCGACGTGATGCTGGTCGGCACGGGAACGGTCGAGGTCGACGACCCCGAGCTCACCGTGCGCGACGAGTACGACGAACCGCTGGCCCACCAGCCGCTGCGAGCCGTGATGGGCCTGCGCGAGCTGGACCCCGACCGGCGCATCTTCAACGACCGCGCACCGACGATCCGCCTGGAGACCCACGACCCGCGGGAAGCGCTCGACCGGCTGCACCAGCTCGACCGCCAGCACGTCTTCCTCGAGGGAGGTCCCGAGCTGGCGGCCGCGTTCGTGCGGGCCGGGCTGGTTGACGAGGTGGTGGCGTACGTCGCCCCGGCGCTCCTCGGTGCCGGCACCAGCGCCGTGGGCGATTTCGGAATCAGCACGATCGCCGACACGTTGCGCCTCCGGATCACCGACGTGACCACGGTCGGCACCGCCGCGGAGGCGAACGTCCGACTGACCATGACCCCCAAGGAGAACCACTGATGTTCACGGGCATCATCGAGGAGCTCGGCACCGTCGAGTCACTGGAGGACCAGGGCGACGCCATTCGGTTGACCGTCCGTGGTCCGCTGGTCACGGGCGACGCCGGACTGGGCGACTCCATCTCGGTCAACGGCTGCTGCCTGACCGTCGCGACGCGTGACGAGGGCACCTTCACCGCCGACGTCATGCACGAGACCCTCGCCAAGACGAGCCTGGGAGCCCTCGAGCCGGGCACGCAGGTCAACCTCGAGCGCGCGGTCACGCCGACCACCCGTCTCGGCGGCCACATCGTGCAGGGGCACGTCGACGGCACCGGCACGGTCGTGCGGCGTACGCCGAGCGAGCACTGGGAGCTGGTCGAGATCGCGCTGCCGGCCGAGCTCGAGCGCTACCTGGTCGCAAAGGGGTCGATCACGGTGGACGGCATCTCCCTGACCGTGGTGGACGTCATGCCGGAGAGCTTCACCGTCAGCCTCATCCCCGAGACCCTGGCCCGCACCACCCTGGGCTTCAAGCAACCCGGCGACGTCGTCAACCTCGAGGTGGACGTGATCGCGAAGTACGTCGAGAAGATGGTGAGACCCGCATGACCGAACCCACTGTGCAGGGCACGATCCGGCTGGATCGCGTCGAGGAGGCGGTCGCCGACATCGCCGCCGGCAAGGCCGTGGTCGTGGTCGACGACGAGGACCGTGAGAACGAGGGCGACATCATCTTCGCGGCCTCGAAGGCGACGCCCGAGCTGATGGCCTTCACCATCCGCCACAGCAGCGGGGTGATCTGCGTGCCGATGCCGGCCGACATGCTCGACCGGTTGGAGATCCCGCTGATGACGCCGCACAACAAGGACAAGCTGCGGACGGCGTACACCATCTCGGTCGACGCCCGCGACGGCGTCACCACCGGCATCTCGGCCGCCGACCGGGCTCACACTGCACGCGTGCTGGCCGACTCGGCGAGCGAGCCGTGGGACGTCACGCGACCCGGTCACGTCTTCCCGTTGCGCTACCGCGAAGGCGGCGTGCTCGTACGACGGGGCCACACCGAGGCGGCCGTCGACCTCGCCCGGATGGCCGGACTCACCCCGGCCGGCGTGCTCGTCGAGGTCGTCAACGACGACGGCACCATGAAGCGCGGCCAGCAGCTGCGCGACTTCGCCGACGAGCACGGCCTGAAGATGATCTCGATCGAGCAGATGGTGCACTACCGCCGCCGCACCGAGTCCCACGTCGTCCGTGTCGCCGAGACGGTGCTGCCGACCAGCCACGGCGACTTCACCGCGTTCGGCTACCGCATCACCGTCGACGGCAGCGAGCACGTCGCGCTGGTGTACGGCGGAGCAGATGCCATCGCCGACGGTCAGCCGGTCCTCACCCGCGTGCACAGCGAGTGCCTCACCGGTGACGTGTTCGGCTCGGAGCGCTGCGACTGCGGACCACAGCTCAACGAGGCGATGGACCTGATCGTCAGCGAGGGCAGGGGAGTCGTCATCTACCTGCGTGGCCACGAGGGCCGCGGCATCGGCCTGCTCGCCAAGCTGCAGGCCTACCAGCTCCAGGACGGTGGTCGCGACACGGTCGACGCCAACCTCGACCTCGGACTGCCGGCCGACGCCCGGCACTACGGGGCCGCGACCCAGATCCTCCGCGACCTCGGGGTGGCGTCGGTCCGCCTGCTGACCAACAACCCCGACAAGACCGAGAGCCTGGAGTCGTACGGCGTCCCGGTGACCGAGCGCGTGCCGCTGACCCCACGCCCCAACGGGCACAACCTGCAGTACCTGCTGACCAAGCGCGACCGGATGGGCCACCAGCTCGACGGCCTCGACCTCGATCCGCAAGGAGCGAACTCATGAGCGGCGAAGGAATCCCCACCGACAAGCCCGTCGACCTCAGCGGCCTCAGGGTCGCCGTCGTCGCCGCCAGCTGGCACGAGCAGGTGATGGACGGTCTGCTCGCCGGGGCGCACGAGGCGCTCACGGCGTACCAGGTCACCGAGCCCTACGTCGTGCGCGTTCCCGGCTCCTTCGAGCTGCCGCTGGTCGTCCAGGCCTGCGCCCGGGCGGAGTACGACGCCGTCGTCGCGCTCGGCGTCGTCATCCGGGGCGGCACCCCGCACTTCGACTACGTCTGCACCGCGGCCACCGACGGGCTCAACCAGGTGGCGCTGCAGACCGGAGTGCCGGTCGGCTTCGGTCTGCTCACCTGCGACACCGAGGAGCAGGCGCTCGACCGGGCCGGGCTCGAGGGAAGCAGCGAGAGCAAGGGCTACGAAGCCACCGCCGCCGCCCTCCGCACCGCTCAGACCTTGCGCCAGATCGGCGCCGACAACGACATCCGCTGAGCCGTTGCCCGCGACGCCGGCGCTGCGCCAGGACTCACTCGGTGCCTGGCTGCTGAAGGCCAGCCCCGCGGGTGGCGCTCTCGACGAGCACGTCGAGACCGGCTTCGCGAACGTGACGACCCGGTGCGTGCGTCCGTCGTACCGCACCTCCCTGGTCCGGGCCGGCCAGCCGGTGCTGCTGTGGGTGAGTGGTCGCGACCCGAGGCTGCCGGCGGGCCTGCACGCCGTCGGCGAGACCACGGGTCCGGTCGACGAGAGCCCCGAGGGACCGGTCCTGCCGGTGCGTCTGGCGGCGCTGGTGCCGCCCGTCCCGCGCGCGGCGCTGGCGGCAGACCCGGTGCTGAGCGGCATCGAGGTCCTGCGGATGCCGGCCGGGAGCAACCCGTCGTACCTCGACGTGGCCCAGTACGCCGCCCTGTGCGCCGCCTTCCCACAGGTCGACCGCCCTGACGAGCGGAGCCTCGGCAACGCCTAGGCTGATCCCCGTGAAGACGTTCGAGGAGCTCTGGGCCGAGCTGAGCGAGAAGGCCGAGTCGCGCCCGGAGGGCTCCGGGACGGTCAAGGCACTCGAGGCCGGTGTCCACCAGATCGGCAAGAAGCTGGTCGAGGAGGCCGCCGAGTCCTGGATGGCGGCCGAGTTCGAGGGTCATGCGAGGGCGGCCGAGGAGATCAGCCAGCTGCTGTACCACGCGCAGGTGCTGATGCTCGCCGCCGGAGTCTCGCTCGACGACGTCTACGCCCACCTCTAGGACCTTCCATGACCGATCAGCTCCTCCGGATCGCGATCCCCAACAAGGGCTCGCTGTCCGCCTCCGCCTCCGAGATCCTGCGCGAGGCCGGCTACCGCCAGCGCAGCGACTCCAAGGAGCTCAGCCTCCTCGACCACGACAACGGCGTGGAGTTCTTCTACCTGCGTCCCCGGGACATCGCGCTCTACGTCGGCGAGGGCACCCTCGATGTCGGCATCACCGGGCGCGACCTGTTGCTCGACTCCGGTGCCAAGGCCGAAGAGGCCCTCCAGCTCGGCTTCGGACGCTCGAGGTTCCGGTTCGCCGCCCGACCCGGTGCGTTGACCTCGCTCGACGACCTCGCGGGCAAGCGGATCGCCACGTCGTACGTCGGAGTGGTGCGCCGTCATCTCGAGGAGCGCGGCATCGAGGCGGAGGTGATCCGCCTCGACGGCGCCGTCGAGAGCAGCATCCAGCTCGGGGTCGCCGACGTCATCGCCGACGTGGTGGAGACCGGCAGCACCATGAAGGCCGCCGGGCTCGAGATCGCCGGCGACGTCATCCTCGAGTCCGAGGCGGTGCTGATCACCCGCGCCGGTGCTCCCGACCCCGAGGGCTTCGAGGTCTTCAAGCGGCGGCTCGACGGAGTCCTCGTGGCGCGCACCTACGTGATGATGGACTACGACATGCCCCAGGAGCGGGTCGAGGAAGCCGTCGCGCTGACTCCGGGGCTCGAGGGTCCGACGATGTCGCCGCTGCATCGCGAGGGCTGGGTCGCCGTACGCGCCATGGTCCCGCGTGATGGCGCCCAGAAGCTGATGGACGACCTCTACGAGATCGGTGCGCGGGCCATCTTGCTGACCGACATCCATGCCTGCCGGCTCTGACCCCGGGTCGGGCCGTGTGGAGGCGCCGTCGCTGCCGCACACCTGGCGACCCTTCGGAGTGCGCATCGCGGTCGGAGTGCTCGGTGGTCTGCTGATCGCGATCGTCGTGGTCGTCTGGTTCGCCTTCGACGACGCGACCCGTGCCCAGTTCACCGTGCTCGAGCGCATCACCCTGGTGCTGATCGGGCTGCTGCTGTTCGCGGCGTATTACGCCCTGATGCGGTGCCGGGTGAGTGCGACGACGGCGGGACTGACGGTGGTCAACGGCTACCGCAAACGGACCTACGAGTGGTCGCAGGTCATCCAGGCCTCGCTGCGTCGTGGGGCGCCCTGGGGCACCCTCGACCTCTCCGACGGGACCACCGTGTCGGTCATGGGCATCCAGGGCTCCGACGGCGCCCGCGCCCGTCGCGCGATCAGGGAGATCCGCGCGGCCATCGCCGCCAACACCCCCGATTAACTCGGAAAACCCGGTGCTCCGGGCCGCATCGGCCGCCTACGATCCCGGCGTGCCCCTGCCCCGCTTCCGACCCGCGACCCGCGACGACGCGGAGGCGATCAACGCGCTGATGGCGGCCGCCGAGGTGGTCGACCGGACCGGTGAGCACTACAGCGTCGCGGACGTGCTCGAGGAACTGGACAACCCGATGATCGACCTGTCCCACGACTGGGTCGTGGTGGAGGCCGACGGACGGCTCGTGGCCCATGCCCAGCTCACGCCCCGGGCGCCGTACGACGGGTCGCTCAAGGTCGAGATCGGCGGGACCGTCCATCCCGACCACCGCGGCCACGGCCTCGGGTCGCAGCTGGTGCCGGCCATGATCGACCGGGCCCACGACTACGTCCGCGAGCGCGGCGCGGATCTCCAGCCGGTGATCGCCGCGACCGCTCCGGCCGACAACACCGACCTGGCCGACATCTTCGAGCGCCACGGGATGCACCCGCACCGGTGGAACTTCCAGATGGTCTGCGACCTGTCGCGGGTCGAGGGGAGCAGCGACGGACTGCCCGACGGCTACCACGTGTCCACCTGGGACGGCGTCGACCAGGACGAGATGCGCCTCGCCCACAACGAGGCCTTCGCGGACCATCCCGGGTTCGTGCCCTGGAGCCAGGAGCTGTGGGCGCAGTGGGTCGGGGAGACGCGCAACTCCCGGCCCGCACTCAGCCTGGTCGCCCGCGACCACGACGGTCGGGTGGCGGCGTACGTCCAGACCAGCGAGTTCGACGCCTTCTTCGAGGCGACCGGCGTCCGTGAGGCCTACGTGAACAAGGTCGGCACCCTGCCCGATCACCGCCGTCGGGGGCTCGCGGGAGCGCTCCTGCACGTCGCCGTCCGGAGCTACCGCGACGCGGGCTACGGCCGTGCGTCGCTCGACGTCGACTCGGAGAATCCGACCGGCGCCCTGGGGCTCTACGAGTCGATCGGCTTCGTGGCCGAACAGCGCTGGACCAGCTACCTCATGCGCGACTGACCGGCCGGGAGCTCGAGCACCGCTCCGGCGGTCGCGTCGGCGGGGTACTCGACCCGGTAGCCGTGCTTCTTGCGCAGGTCGGCTGCTGCCCAGCGCTCGGTGCGGGCGTTGCGGTAGTTGAACCACAGCGTCGCGCCGTGCGGCGCCGCCAGCACCGTGCGCGCCACTGCCGCGTCGTCGGGGTGGTGGAAGGTGTCACCGTTGCTGGAGAAGACGTAGTGCTGCGCCGGTGCGGCCGCCAACATCCTCGCCAGCACGTTGCCGCGGCTGCCGTGGTGCGGCAGCTTGAACGCGTCGATGTCGAGGCGCTCGACCCCACGTGACGCCGCGACTGCTCCGAGGCCGTCCGCGAGGACGTCGCCGAACCCGTCGCCGGCCAGCACCACGCTGGCGCCGCGATGCTCGACGAGCAGCCCGATGCTGCTGCCGTTGGGCACCGAGTCGTCCTTCGGAGTGTGCTGAGCTGCCAGCTTCTCCAGGTCGCCCAGCTTCCTGGGGCGGTCGGGGCCGCCGATCTCGCGGGTCCCGTCGCGCGCCTTCTTCAGCACGGTGGCCCACGTCCTGGCGAGCGTGCCCAGCCGCGTGGCGTCCGGCGATAGCACCGTGATGTGTGGTCCGTCGTCCGGGACCGAGACCTCGACGAGGCGGTCGGAGGTGGTGGCGATCCGCTGCCCGCCGTACGCCTCGTTCCAGGGGAGTACGGCGCCACCGGTCGTGCCGGTCAGCACCGCTCCCAGGTCCTCACCCTGCTCGATGCTCCGCACGCCCTCGAGGTGCTGGCGGCCGTTGAACCAGAAGTCGCGCACCTGGTCGTGGGCGAAGTCGCTGCGCACGAAGGCGAGGAAACCGCCGATGTGGTCGCTGTCGACGTGCGTGACGACGGCGACGTCGATCTGCCGTGCCCCCTCCGGCAACCTCGCCAGCCTGGCCTCGAGCACGGGCCAGGTGTCGGACGGTCCACCGTCGACCAGCATCCGCCACGGCACGGCTCCGGGGCGCAGGCACTCCACGAGCAGGCAGTCGCCGAGACGCGCCGGCAGGGCCTCGATGCGGATGGCCGTCGCCACCGGCCCATGGTCTCAGTAGGGCCGGGTGCCGTCCACGTGGACATCGGCGCGCTCGCGGGTGCCCTCGCGCGCGAACAGGAGCTGCTCGTCAGCGGCCCACTGCTCCCAGTACGGGGCGAACGCGTCGCCGTCGCGCTCGATGCCCCGGCGCATGCGCAGGTCGTGCGGCGCCTCCACCCACACCAGCACCGTCTGCAGCGGAGCGAACCGCGAGGCCCCGCTGCCGACGCCCTCGAGCACCAGCAGCGGCACCGGCTCCACCGGCACCGTCTCGGCGAACTCGCCGGCCACCCAGTCGTAGCGGCGGTAGCTGCCGGCTCGCCCCTCGCCCAGGGGAGTCAGCAGCCCGTCGAGCTGCTCGTCGACGCGGGGGAGTCCTGACCAGCCCGGGTACATGTCGTCCATGTGCAGGAGGCGCGACGCGCCGTCGAAACTCTGGGCGACCGCCTCGGCCAGCGTGGTCTTCCCGGACCCGGCCGGGCCGTCGATGCAGACCAGCCGACCTGTGCCGAGCGTGGCGGGACGCGCGGCCAGCAGCTCCAGCACGGTGGCGGGAGCGTTCACCAGGCCAGCCCGAGACCGCGGTACGACGGCACGGTCTCGACGACGTCCTCCCCGGCGAGGAGGTGCACGAGGTTGGTGTGCTCGGCCAGCTCGCCGGACTTGGCGTGCCGGAACCACACCCAGTCGCCGATCTGGAGCAGGTGCGCGCCCGAGCCGGTGAGCGGCGTCTGCACCTCGCCCGCTCCCTCGAGCCCGGTCAGGTGCAGGTCGGGTGGCGCCCAGGGCAGGGGAGCGCGGTCCTTGCCGGTGGGACCGCTCGCGACGAAGCCGCCGCCGGCCACCGTGACGACGCCCTCGGAGGGACGACGTACGACCGGGACGCCGAAGAAGGCGGCCGGGCGCGGCCGGAAGCTGAGGTAGTGGTCGAACAGCCCCGGGACGAGCAGTCCCGATCCGGCCGCGACCTCGGTGACCACCGGGTCGGCCACCGTCGACTCGACGCTGCCGGACCCACCGGCGTTCCAGAACTCCAGGGCGGTCAGGTCGGCGAGCCGGGCCACGATCTGGGCCCGTCGCTCCTCGAGCTGCGCGATCGAGGCCGACTTGAGCTTGCGGACGACCAGGGACTTCGCCCGCTGATGGGGTACGTCGTCCGGCACCCCGGCGACCTGGCCCTCGTAGGTCATCACCCCGACGAGCGAGAAGCCGCGGTCGACGATGTCGCGGGCCAGGTCGACCACCTCGGCGGCGTCGTACAACGGGGAGCGCTTGGGTCCGACGTGGGACCGGCCCATCTTCAGGCCGGCGTCGATGTCGATGGCGACCCGCGGCTTCACCCCGTCGGGAGCGGCGGCCTCGATCAGGGACAGGTGGGCCGGGTCGTCCACCATCAAGGTGACGCGCCCGCGTGCCTCCTCGTCGCCGAGGAGGTCGGCCAACCCTCCCCGGTCGACCGTCGGGTAGCCCATCACCGCGTCGTCGGTGACCCCGTTGCGTACCAGCCAGATCGCCTCGCGCAACGAGTAGGCGAGGACACCCGCGAAGCCCGGCTTCGCCAGCACGCGCTCGACCAGCGCCGGGATGCGCAGCGACTTCGAGGCCACCCGGATCGGCTTGCCCGCAGCGCGTCGGACCAGGTCAGCGGCGTTGGCGTCGAAGGCGTCCAGGTCGACGACCATCATCGGCGTCGCGGGGTCCTTCAGTCCGGCGACGGCTGAGTTGAGTCGTCGCGCGAGCTGGTAGCGCGCGGCATCGCTGCCGTGAGGCTCGTCGGTGCCCACCGGTCAGATTCCGTGCTTCTTCAAGATGGCCTCGATGTCGTCGAGGTTGTCGAGGTCGTCCGGGTCACGCTTCTTCGGCTGCTTCTTCGCGGTCACCGGGGCCGCTCCCTTCGCCTGCAGACGTTCGGCCTTGCGGGTGGCCCGCTCCGCGGCCTTGCCGCGTACGCCGATGCCACGCACCCTCAGCTGTCCGGAGATCACGAACAGGGCAGCCGAGCCTCCGGCGACGATGATCCCGATCCAGACGGCTGGTGAGAACACGAGGCGGGTGGCCCAGTCGCCGACGTCGTTGATGACGTTCACGGCCAGCTTGAGGGTGCCGGTCAGCCAGGCGGCGACCGGCACCAGTGTCCACGCCAAGCCACGCAGCCCGGCGGCCAGGCCACGTCGGCGCCAGGCCACCCAGCTCAGGGCACCACCGATGATCGTCAGAGTCAGGGCGAGCGCCGCCCAGGTGGTGCTGTCGATGGTCACCTCGAGGGGCATGCGCCCAGCCTAGATGCGCAAGTCCAAGGGGGAGCACGCTGCGCCCCACTCATCACGCACGCTGGACTGCGTTGTCGTCAGTCGCCGTGGCTCCGCCACGGCTCCCTCCTCCGCCTTGCCAGCGCACGCCCTGAGCGGCGCTCGCTTGCACACCCCCTTGGACTTACCCATCTGGATGCGCCCCCGCAAGACCCCTCTGGCACCATCGCGGGATGCGCACCATCCCGGACCCCGGCTTCGCCGGCGACACCGGTCAGGTCGACCCCGACCTGGCCGCGGCGCTGACGGCGTACGACGCCGCACCCGATGACCCCGACGCCACCCGGGCCGTCCTCGCGAGCCTGGCGCAGACCCGACTGCTGGTCCCCGTGGTCGCGCTGCTCGGGGAGGTCGAGCACGACGAGCAAGGACTGGCCCACGACAAGACCAGTGACATGGCCGCCGTGCTGATGACCGGTCGCGACGGTCGCAAGGCCCTGCTCGCCTTCACGGGCACGTCGGCGCTCGAGGCCTGGGACCCGAGCGCGCGTCCGGTCCCGGTGACCGCCCGGCACGCGGCCCTGTCCGCCCTCCAGGACGAGGCCTCGGCCCTGCTGATCGACGTGGCCGGCCCGGTCACGTTCGTCGTCGAGGGCGCGGACCTCCACACCCTCGGTGGTTGAGGAGGCCGAGGAACGAGGCCGTCGCGAACCACCTGATCACGTGGTTTCGAGACGCTCGCTGGCGCTCGCTCCTCAACCACCGAGGGGTGGATTTTCCCTCAGCAGCCATCCCTTGTACCCTTGTGCGTGACCGATCGCTCATGTCCTCACGGGCATGATCGATCTGACAAGCGGAGGCCTCCTCCCACCCGCACCGACCGAAGCTTCACCAGGTCGTCGGGTCCAGGTCACGGGATGCAGCGACAGGTGTCGCCGTACTCCCGTTACTGAGGCTTCCGTGCGTCGCGCGGAGGCCTTCTTCGTTGTCGGGGCAGAAATGTGCCGATCACGTTGTTCTCCACGGGTTGACCAAGAGACCTACACAGGAGGACCCATCAGCACTGAGCTGCGTATCAACGACCGGATCCGGGTACCGGAAGTCCGGCTCGTTGGCCCCAATGGCGAGACCGTCGGCATCGTGCCGACGGACCAGGCCCTCAAGCTGGCCCAGGAGGCCGACCTCGACCTCGTCGAGATCGCACCCCAGGGACGGCCGCCGGTCTGCAAGCTCATGGACTACGGCAAGTTCAAGTACGAGAACGCGCAGAAGGCCCGTGAAGCACGTCGCAACCAGACCAACACGGTCATCAAGGAGATGAAGCTCCGGCCGAAGATCGACCAGCACGACTACGAGACCAAGAAGGGTCACGTCGTTCGGTTCCTTCGCCAGGGCGACAAGGTCAAGATCACGATCATGTTCCGTGGTCGCGAGCAGCACCGCCCCGAGCTCGGGTTCCGGTTGCTGCAGCGGCTGGCCGAGGACGTGAACGAGCTGGGCTTCATCGAGTCGTCCCCCAAGCAGGACGGCCGCAACATGATCATGGTCCTGGGGCCGCACAAGAAGAAGTCCGAGGCGAAGGCCGAGGTGAAGGCGGAGAAGCAGGAGCGCGCTGCCGCTCGCGAGGCCGAGCGGGCCGAGGAGCACGCTGAGCGTCGCGCCGCCCACGCCTCACCGGCGCCGAAGAAGGAGCGCGGTCGCTCCGAGAACCTCGACCCCGAGATCGACGCGTAACGAGTAGAAGGAAACGACACCACCATGCCGAAGAACAAGACTCACTCCGGTGCCTCCAAGCGCTTTCGCGTCACGGGCTCGGGCAAGATCCGTCGCCAGAAGACGGGCATGCGCCACAACCTGGAGCGGAAGCCGTCCAAGATGACCCGTCGCATGTCGGGCACGACCGAGCTGGCCAAGGCCGACGTCAAGCGCGCCAAGAAGCTGCTCGGACTCTGACCTCCCACTCCCCACCTGCCCCAGTGCATCTCTGCGACGGGCATTCACGAACACGCTAGGAGCAACACACATGGCACGCGTCAAGCGGGCGGTCAACGCCCAGAAGAAGCGTCGGGTCACTCTCGAGCGCGCCTCCGGCTACCGGGGCCAGCGCTCGCGCCTCTACCGCAAGGCGAAGGAGCAGGTCACCCACTCGCTGGTCTACAGCTACGCCGACCGGCGCAAGAAGAAGGGCGACTTCCGCAAGCTCTGGATCCAGCGCATCAACGCGGGCGCCCGGGCCAACGGGCTGACCTACAACCGCTTCATCCAGGGCCTCAAGGCCGCGGGTGTCGAGGTCGACCGCAAGATCCTGGCCGACCTGGCCGTCAACGACGCGCCGGCCTTCGCCGTGCTCGTCGAGACCGCGAGGTCGGCTCTCCCCGAGGACGTCAACGCTCCCGCGTCGGCCTGACCCTCGCCCCAGACGGTGGCGAGCCTCCCTGCAGCCAGTCCTGACCCACGGCCCCTCTCCAGCAAGAGCGGCCGGGTCAAGACGGCTCGGAGGCTCGCCCGTCGCAATTCCCGGGCCGAGCACCGGCTGTTCCTCGCCGAGGGTGCCAAGGCGCTGACCGAGGCGCTGCACGCCGGTGGGGTGGTCGAGGTGTTCGCCACCCTCGGGGCCAGCGAGCAGTACGCCGCGCTCCGCAAGGCGGTCGACGACTCGGGGATCCCGTGGTCCCTCGCCGACGATGACGCGATCGCCTCGTTGAGCGGGGCGGTCACCCCGCAGGGCATCGTCGCGACGTGCCGCTTCCTCGACGTACCCCTGGACCAGCTCATCTCGAAACCACAGGTCCTGGTGATCTGCGCGGACGTCCGCGACCCCGGCAACGCCGGCACGGTGATCCGCTGCGCCGACGCGTCCGGCGCCGATGCGGTCGTGCTGGCCGGCAACAGTGTCGACCCCTACAACGACAAGACCGTCCGCGCGACGGTCGGCAGCCTGTGGCACGTCCCGCTCGCCGTGCACGACGATCCCGCGGACGTCGTACGACGGGCCCAGGCGGAGGGCTTCACCGTGCTGGCGGCCGACGGCGCGGGGGAGACCGACCTGTTCGAGGCCGAGGGCTCGGGCCTGCTCGCCGGCCGGGTGGCGTGGCTGTTCGGCAACGAGGCCTGGGGGTTGCCGGACGAGCTGGCGGCGCTGGCCGACCACCGCGTGTCGATCCCGATCTACGGCCGGGCCGAGAGCCTCAACCTGTCCACCGCCGCTGCCGTCTGCCTCTACGCCACCGCCCGCGCCCGCCGCTAACCCTTCCGCGGGTCACTCTCCTGGGCCAGCCAGGTCTCGCCCCGTCGGCGTGAGGCGCGCGAGAGCCACGCGTCCTGGACCAGCTCGGTCAGCTCGTCGAGGTCGATCTCGCCGATCCGGCTGCCGCGCAGCAGCACCGACGGGTGGCCGTCGAAGTGCGGGGTGGTGAAGTACGGCGAGTCCGGGTCCAGCACCATCGCTTGCTTGTCGTCCTCGGAGGCGACCCAGAAGACGATGACGTCGTCGTACCGCTCCTTCGTCTCGGGGTCGAAGGCGTCCGGGCGCGGGTTGCGGAAGAACACGAACGACTTGCCACCGACCTGGTAGACCGCGTTCTTCATGTCGGGGTAGACCGTGACGTGCGGCATGCCCTGGGCGAGGCGGTGCACGTCGTCGACCCGGGCCTTGCGACTCCTACGGCGCGCCATGACCGGACTGTACGACGGGCTCAGGGATGCAGCCGAGCGCCCTTGAGGATCTTGTCGACGGCGTTCTTCGGGCCGTGCACCGCCAACCCCACGAGGTCGAGGTCGGCGCCGGCGACCGCACTGACCGTGGCACGGTTGGCGGCGTCGTGACCGGTGCGGAACATGTCAGAGGTGTACACCGCGATCGGCAGCTGTCGCCGCAGCCCTCGTTCGCGGGCGGCGATGACGTGCTCCTTGGTGCCCTCGAAGACGAGCACCGGGATGCCGAGCAGGGCGAGATAGCGCTGGCCGTCCGCGTCGGCGTACGGCTCACCGACCAGCTGCGGGTAGGCCGCCGCGATTCCGCTGGCCAGGAAGGCGGTGACGTTGAGCCGCTGCCAGGTCTCGAGGTCGTCTCGAACGAGGACGGCGACCTTGGTGTCGAACGGGGGAGTCAGTGCGTCGTTCACGTCCTCATCGTCGACCGACCTGCGTGTCGTCGTCTTGTACGTTCCTGACATGGAGCCCGAGCCGACCTTGCGGGCCTGGAACCCGGCGGTCCCGGGCGTCAGCGAGGTGCTGCACGCGCACTTCCCGCGGCACGCCTACCCGCTGCACACCCACGACACCTGGACGTTGCTCGTGGTGGACACCGGTGCCGTCCGGTTCGACCTCGAGCGCCACGAGCACGCGGCCCTCGCCTCCCGGGTGACACTGCTGCCGCCGTACGTCCCCCACGACGGCCGGTCGGTGGCGGCCGGCGGGTTCCGCAAGCGAGTCGCCTACCTCGAAGCCGACACCCTGGACGTACGACGGATCGGCCGCGCGGTCGACCACCCGGGGTGGGACGACCCGGCTCTCCGCAGCGAGGTGCACCTGCTGCACGAGGCGATGCGACACCCGGGCGACGAGTTCGAGGCCGAGAGCCGCCTCGCGCTGGTGACCACCCGGCTGACGGCCCACCTCGAACGACTGCCGGACCGGCCGGTGCGGTCCGACCCCCGACTGGCGGCCAGGCTCCGTGACCTCCTCGACGGCCACGTCGCCGAAGGCATCAGCCTGGCCGAGGCGGCCACGCTGCTCGACGCCCACCCGACCCACCTGGTCCGTGCCTTCCGGCGCGAGGTCGGGATCCCGCCGCACCGCTACCTGACGGGCCGAAGGCTCGACCGCGCGCGGCGGATGCTGCTCGCCGGGGGCCGTCCCGCCGAGGTGGCCGTCGAGGTCGGTTTCCACGACCAGGCGCACCTCACGCGTCACTTCAAGCGGATGCTCGGCGTCACTCCCGGGGCCTACGCCGCCTCGGCCTGACCTGCACACAACCTTCACGTTTCCCGCACCCCTCGCCACCGCGGTCGTCCCTAGGCTCCTGCCATGGACACACCCGCCACCCCCTCGACGATCCTGGTCGTCGAGGACGAGCCGCTGATCAACCAGGCGGTGGGCGACCGGCTCCGGGCCGAGGGACACCACGTCGTCCCGGCGTACGACGGGCCGGGCGCGGTCGCGGCCTTCGAGGAGCACCGTCCCGACCTCGTGGTCCTCGACGTGATGCTGCCCGGCTTCGACGGGCTCGAGGTGTGCCGCCGCATCCAGCAGCAGCGGCCGGTGCCCGTGCTGATGCTGACCGCCCGCGACGACGAGTCCGACGTCCTGGTCGGGCTGGGGGTCGGCGCCGACGACTACCTGACCAAGCCGTTCCGGATGCGCGAGCTGATGGCCCGAGTCGCCGCCCTGCTCCGCCGGGTCGAGCGCGCTGAGCAGCTGGTGCGGGAGACGCCGCCGACGCCGGTGACTGTCGGGGACGTGCGCCTCGACCCGGGTGCGCGCCGCGTGTGGCTGGTCGGCGACGAGATCCACCTGACGCCGACCGAGTTCGACCTGCTGTCCTGCCTGGCGGCCGCGAAGGGCCAGGTGCTCAGCCGCGAACGGCTGCTGGCCGAGGTGTGGGGCTGGGACGGTGGCGCCGGAGCCACCCGAACGGTCGACAGCCATGTCAAGGCGCTGCGCGCCAAGATCGGCGCCGAGCGGGTGCGCACCGTGCACGGTGTCGGCTACTCCCTCGAGGAACGATGAGCGCCGCCGCACCGAGGGAGCCGCTGGGCCAGGTCACCTCGATCAAGGTCAAGCTCGGCCTGCTGGTGGCAGCCAGCGTGCTGGTCGCGGCGGTGCTGGCCACGCTGGGCGCCGGGACGGTACCGGCGTGGCTCAGCATCCCGGTCACGGTGCTGCTGGCCCTGGCCGTCACCCAGCTGCTCGCGGTCGGGATGACCTCACCGTTGCGGCAGATGACCGAGGCCGCGCGCCGGATGGCGGCCGGGGACTACGCGGTGCGCGTGCAGAGCGGCTCCACCGACGAGGTCGGCCAGCTCGCGCGCGCCTTCAACACGATGTCGGCCGACCTCGCCACCGTCGACCGGCAGCGGCGCGACCTGGTGGCCAGCGTCTCCCACGAGCTGCGCACGCCTCTGGCGGCGCTGGTGGCGGTGCTGGAGAACCTCGACGACGGCGTGACCGCCCCCGACCCGGAGGTGATGCACGTCGCCCGCGCCCAGGCCGAGCGGCTCAGCGACCTCGTCGACGACCTCCTCGACCTGTCCCGGGTCGATGCCGGCGTGGTGTCCCTCGACCGCGTCGAGCAGCCGGTCGCGGCAGTCGTCGACGCGGCGGTGGCCGAGGCGAGGTCAGGCCCGGGCGCGAGCCAGCGCGGGGTCACCTTCGCCGTGCGCGTCGAGCCGCCCGACCTCTCGGCGTACGCCGACCGCGCCCGCCTGCACCAGCTGCTCGCCAACCTGCTCGACAACGCCGCCCGGCACAGCCCGGCCGGGGGGGTGGTGCACCTCTCCGCCGACGTCGTCGGCGGAAGCCTCCGGCTCGAGGTCGCCGACCAGGGCCCGGGCATCGACCCCCAGGACCGCGAGCGGGTCTTCGAGCGGTTCGGCACCCTGCCCGACTCGGGGGGCGGCACCGGGCTCGGGCTCGCGATCGCCCGCTGGGTCACCGACCTGCACGGCGGCCGGATCACGGTCGTCGACCCCGTCCCCGGCGAGACCGGCGCCCGTTTCCGCGTCGAGCTGCCCAGCTCACCGTCCCGACCGTCAGCGCAGCCAGAGAGGAACCTGCCCATGGACGCCCCAACGCCCACCCCGCCCGCACCGGAGATCACCCAGCCGGTGGCGCCGCCGCTGACGCCGCTGACGGCCGGCTCCGGGTCGCTGGTCGACGACCTCTTCGGCAACCTCTGGGTCGACGCCAAGGTGCCGCCCCGCCGCTGGGTGCTGCTGGCCTGCATCGGGATCGGTGTCTTCGCCGGGCTGTCGCTGCCGTTCTCCAACATCGGCCTCGCTGCCACCCTGATCCTGGCGGCGGCAGGTGTGCTGGTGCTGGTCCTGACCCGGCACCGGCGAAGCCCCTTCACCTGGGCCTGCGCCGTGCTGGCCTTCGGGTTCGCCCTGGTGCTGACGTTGCGTGCTGCGGAGTGGCTGGACGTGCTGGGCCTGCTGGTCAGCGCCGTCCTCGTCACCGCCGCCCTGACCGCCGGCCGGAGCGTCCTCGGGATGATCGCCGGTGCGGTGGCCTGGCCGACCGCGGGAGTACGGGGGCTCCCGTGGCTCGGTCGGACCATCCGGGCGTCGGGCGGTGGCACCAACGCGGCCGCGGTCACCCGGACGGTGCTGCTGTCGGTGCTGGGGATCCTCGTCTTCGGGCTGCTCTTCGCGAGCGGTGACGCGATCTTCGGCCACTGGGTGCGCTCGGTGCTGCCCAACGTCGAGGACAGCCTGGCCCTGCGGCTGTTCGTGATGGTCGCGGTCGGCGGAACGGTGCTGGCGGCGGCGTACCTCGCGATCAACCCGCCCCAGGTCGAGCGCCCCGGCGTACGACGTCCGGTGCAGCACCGCTTCGAGTGGTTGGCCCCGGTGCTGCTCGTCGACGCGGTGTTCGTGCTGTTCCTGGTGGCGCAGGCGGCTGCCTTCTTCGGCGGACACGACTACATCCGGAGCGCGACCGGACTGACCTACGCGGAGTACGTTCACCAGGGCTTCGCCCAGCTCACCATCGCCACCCTGCTGACGCTGCTCGTGGTCTCCGCGGCCGCCCGCAAGGCACGGCTGGACACGGCCGGTGACCGAGCCTGGCTGCGGGCGTCACTCGGTGCGCTCTGCCTGCTCACCCTGGTCGTGGTCGCGTCGGCACTGCACCGCATGGACCTCTACCAGGACGCCTACGGGTTCACCCGCCTGCGGCTGGTGGTCGACCTGTTCGAGGGCTGGCTCGGGCTGGTGGTGCTCGGTGTGCTCGTCGCCGGCATCGGGTTGCGCGGCGCCTGGCTGCCGCGCGCCGCACTGCTCTCGGGCGCGGCCCTGCTGCTCGGCCTGGCGATCGCCAACCCCGATGCCTGGATCGCCGAGCACAACGTCGACCGCTATCAGGCCACCGGCAAGGTCGATTGGTCCTACCTGCGCACCCTCAGCCTCGACGCCGCGCCGACGCTGGTGGCACTGCCGCCCGAACAGGCCGCCTGCGCCCTCGGCGAGACCTCGCCGGACGACGACACCTGGGCGGGCTGGAACCTCGGCCGGGTGCGTGGACGTGACGCGCTCGACGACTTCGTTCTCCCGGCGAGTGCCGGCTGCAGTGAGGTCGTCGAGCCCGCTCAGTGACCTACGCTGGCGGCGTGAGTGCCGAGCCCGCCGCCAGCGTGTCCGACGGACTGTTCGACGCACTGCCCGACGGTGTGGTGATCGCCGATGCCGACGGCATCGTCACGACGGTCAACGAGCAGGCACGCCGTCTGCTCGGCAGCGCGGTCGAGGTCGGCCGGCCGCTGTCGGAGGTGATGGCCCTCCAGGACCAGGAGAGCTGCGACTGGTACGCCAGCAACAAGCCCTACGAGGGACTCGGCAGCCGGGTCGGTCTCACCGAGCAGGCCTGGCTGACCACCGAGGGCACCGAGGTGCTCGTCACCGGCCGGATCAACCGCGTACGCCGCTTCGGTCCCGTCGAGAGCGTGGCCCTCGTCATCCGCTCGGGCCGTGGGCGGGCTCGGCTCGACCGCGACCGCTCCGACCTCGTCGCGACCGTGGCCCACGAGCTGCGCTCGCCGCTGACCGGGGTGAAGGGCTTCGTCGGCACCCTGCTCAGCAAGTGGGAGCGGCTCAACGACGAGCAGAAGAAGTTGATGCTCACCACGGTGCACGCCGACTCCGAGCGGCTCTCCCGCCTGATCACCGAGCTGCTCGACGTGGCCCGCATCGACACCGGCCGGCTGCCGCTCTACCCGCGCGACGTGGACACGCAGACGCTCGTGGAGAGGTGTGTCGAGTCGGTCCGCGCCGGGACCACGCGCACCATCGAGTCGTCGTACGCCGAGCCGGTGCCGTCGGTCTTCGCCGATCCCGACAAGCTCTCCCAGGTCGTCACCAACGTCGTCGACAACGCCATCCGGCACGGCGAGGGCGTCGTGCGGGTCAGCGTCGAAGGCACCACCGAGCCCTTTCCCGGCGTACTCATCCGGGTCGACGACGAGGGCGAGGGCATCGACGAGGCCATCCGGGCTCGGGTGTTCACCAAGTTCTGGAAGCACGGCGTACGCGGTGGCACGGGCCTGGGCATGTACATCGTCCACGGCCTCGCCCGCGTCCACGGCGGCGAGGTGCTCATCGCCGACTCCGACTCCGGTGGCGCCCGCCTCGAGATCCGCTGGCCCTCCGACGACCGCAGGTGACGGATAGTCCAGAACGAAACGCCGCTCCAACCACCACCTGAAGCGGCCAGATGATCTGGACTATCCGGCTTGAATGAATCCCGTTGGCCCACCGTACGACGCACTTCCTAGACTGGCCCGCGCACGCCGCGTGCACCCTGAAAGCGAAAGGCAGTCCATGTCGGGCCCGAACTCCGAGTACGACCCGGTCCAGGTGACCCCGCTCGACGAGGAGCACGTCGCCGCGATGCGTGACGAGGCGCTGGCTGCGATCGCTGCCGCGACCGACCTCGAGACCCTCAAGCAGGTCCGCACCGAGCACGCCGGTGACCGGTCCCCGCTCGCGCTCGCCAACCGGGAGATCGGGGCGCTGCCGCCCCAGGCGCGCAAGGACGCCGGCCAGCGCGTCGGCCAGGCCCGCGCCGCCGTCAACCAGGCGCTGGCCGCCCGCCAGGCCGAGCTCGAGGTCGAGGCCGAGGCCCGCATGCTGGTCGAGGAGACCGTCGACGTCACCCTCCCCTGGGACCGTACGACGAAGGGCGCTCGCCACCCGATCACGATGATGCACGAGAAGATCGCCGACGTGTTCGTGGCGATGGGCTGGGAGGTCGCCGAGGGTCCGATCGTCGAGGCCGAGTGGCTCAACTTCGACGCCCTCAACCTCGGCCCCGACCACCCGGCGCGCACGATGCAGGACACCTTCTGGACCGAGCCGGCCGAGCACCACCTCGTGCTGCGCACCCAGACCAGCCCGGTGCAGGCCCGCGCGATGCTGACCCGTACGCCGCCGATCTACGTCGTCTCGCCCGGTCGCGTCTTCCGCACCGACGAGTACGACGCCACGCACAGCCCGATGTTCCACCAGGTCGAAGGACTCTGCATCGACCGCGGCATCACCATGGCCCACCTCAAGGGCACCCTCGACCACTTCGCGGAGTCGATGTTCGGTGAGGGGATCAGCACCCGTTTCCGTCCGTCGTACTTCCCGTTCACCGAGCCCTCCGCCGAGGTCGACCTGCGCTGCTTCGTCTGCCGCGGACTGCACCCCGCCGTCGACGACTGCCGCACCTGCAAGGGCGAGGGCTGGATCGAGTGGGGCGGCTGCGGCGTGGTCAACCCGCGCGTGCTCACCGCGTGCGGCGTCGACAACGAGCGCTACACCGGCTTCGCGTTCGGCATGGGCATCGACCGCACCCTGATGTTCCGCCACGGTGTCGCCGACCTGCGCGACATGTTCGAGGGCGACGTCCGCTTCTCCACCCCGTTCGGAGCAGACCTGTGATGATCACCCCAACAAGCCACTCGCTGCGCTCGCGCCTCGCCGGGGACCCCGAATGAAGGCCCCCGTTTCCTGGATCCGCGAGTACGCCGACCTCCCGGACGGCGTCACCACCGAGGACCTCGCCCACCGGCTGACCGCCCTCGGGCTCAAGCTCGAGTCGCTCGACCGCCCCGGGCACGACATCACCGGACCGCTCGTCATCGGCCGCGTGCTCACCCTGGAGCCCGAGCCGCAGAAGAACGGCAAGACCATCAACTGGTGCACCGTGGACGTCGGTGACGCCAACGGCACGGGCGAGCCCCAGGGCATCGTCTGCGGCGCGCACAACTTCGCGCCCGGAGACCTCGTGGTCGTCGTGCTGCCCGGAGGGGTCCTGCCCGGCGGCTTCGAGATCTCTGCGCGCAAGACCTACGGCCACGTCTCCGCCGGCATGATCTGCTCGACCAAGGAGCTGGGCCTCGGCGACGATCACGATGGCATCCTCGTGCTCCCTGCCGACGCCGGTCAGCCCGGTGACGACGTCTTCGACCTGCTCGACCTCCGCGAGGAGGTCATCGAGTTCGAGATCAACCCTGACCGCGCCTATGCCATGTCGCTGCGTGGGGTCGCCCGCGAGTCGGCCCTGGCCTACGGCGCCCCCTTCCGCGACCCGGCGCTGCGCCCGACCCCGGCCGCCGACGGCAACGGCTACCCGGTGGTCGTCGACGACCCCGAGGGCTGCCCGGTCTTCGTGGCCCGCACGGTGACCGGCTTCGACCCGACGGCGCCGACCCCCGACTGGATGTCACGCCGGCTCCTGCTCCTCGGCCAGCGCCCGATCTCGCTGGCGGTCGACGTCACCAACTACGTGATGTTCGAGCTGGGTCGCCCGATCCACGGCTACGACGCCGACAAGCTCACCGGACCCATCCGGGTCCGTCGAGCCGCCGAGGGGGAGCACCTCACCACCCTCGACGGCAACGACCGCACGCTGTCGACCGAGGACCTGGTCGTCACCGACGACTCCGGCATCATCGGCCTCGGTGGCGTGATGGGCGGCCAGGACACCGAGATGTCCGACACCACCACCCACGTCCTGATCGAGGCCGCCCACTGGGATGCCGTGTCGATGTTCCGCACCGGCCGCCGCCACAAGCTGACCTCCGAGGCCGGCAAGCGCAACGAGCGTGGCGTCGACCCGACCATCTGCGAGGCCGCGGCCGACCGGGTGGTCGAGCTGCTCGCGGAGTACGGCGGTGGCACCATCGAGCCCGGCGTGACCGTCGTCGGCCAGCCGCCGTCGCAGCCCACGATCACCATCCCGATCGACCTGCCCGCGCGAGTCACCGGCATGGACATCGCCTCGGACACCACCATCGCCAACCTGGAGGCGATCGGGTGCGAGGTCGACGCCGGCGCCGACGAGCTCACCGCCACCGTGCCGCCGTGGCGACCCGACCTGTCCGACCCATTCGACCTCGTCGAGGAGGTCGCCCGCATCGTCGGCTACGAGGACGTGCCGAGCATCCTGCCGCCTGCCCCCTCGGGAGGGGGCCTCACCCAGGACCAGTCGATGCGCCGTCGTGTCGGCCGCACCCTGGCCGGCGAGGGCTACGTCGAGGTGATCAACTTCCCGTTCATCGGGGACGCCGACCTCGACCGGCTCGGCATCGAGGCCGCCGACTCCCGTCGTACGACGCTCCGGCTGGCCAACCCGCTGCGCAACGAAGAGCCGTACATGACCACGACGCTGCTGCCCGGCCTGCTGCGCACCGTCGCCCGCAACGTCAGCCGCGGCACCAGCGACCTGGCCCTGTTCGAGACGGCGCCGGTCACGCTGCCGCACTCCGGCGCGGGCGCCCCGATCCTCCCGGTCGACCGACCACCGACCGAGGGGGAGTGGGACGACCTCAACAAGGCGCTGCCCGACCAGCCGCTGCACCTCGCGTTCGCCCTCTGTGGTGACCGCGACCGGTCAGGGTGGTGGGGCGACGGACGCCCGGCGTCCTGGAGCGACGTCATCGAGACCGCCCGCGTGGTCGCCGACGCGCTCGGGCTCGAGCTCTCGGTCCGTCAGGCGAGCCTGGCGCCGTGGCACCCCGGTCGGTGTGCCGAGCTCGTGCTCGGTGAGACGCCTGTCGGGCACGCCGGTGAGCTGCACCCGCGGGTGTGCCGAGCCTTCGGCGTCCCGGCACGCACCTCGGTCGCCGAGCTCGACCTCGACGCCCTGCTCGCCAGGGCTGTCGCGGTGCCCCGGGCGCCGCAGCTCTCCGCCTACCCGGTCGCCAAGGAGGACGTCGCGCTGATCGTGGACGCCGACCTCCCGTCGGCCGACCTGGCGGCCACCCTGCGCGAGGGGGCCGGGCCGTTGTGCGAGTCCGTACGCCTCTTCGACGTCTACACCGGCCAGCAGGTCGGCGAGGGACGCAAGTCGCTCGCGTTCGCGCTGCGTTTCCGGGCTCCCGACCGCACACTCACCGAGAAGGACACTGCGGCGGCTCGCGACGCGGCCGTCGAGCTGGCTGTGCAGCGGCACGGAGCCGAGCAGCGGGCGTAGGTCCGGCTCAGGCCACCCGGCCGCGCACGGCCCACGCCCGGGCGTGCATCCGGATGGAGCCGTCCGGTTCGGTGTGCACCATCCGTTGCATGCCCTGGCGCAGTCGGTCCCTTGCGGGGGCGTCGAGGGTCGCGACGTACGCCGGGGCGGAGCCGGTGCCGCCGAGGAACGGCGTCCACAGGTCCTCGAAGTCCGCGAACACCGTGTCGACCTCGATGCTCGACGTGCCTACGTCGGTGAGCCCCGATCGTTCCCACAGCTCGGTCAGTGCCGAGGGCTCGCACAGCGGGAACCGCTGGGCCTCGTCGAGATCGATGGCCGTCACGTCGATCGAGCAGGCCACGTCCCAGAACGTGCGCAACAGCTGCATCCGTCCGGCGTAGTCCCAGACGTACGCCGCCACGGTGCCTGCCGGTGCAGCGGCGACCATCGCAGCGACGGCCGCAGCCGGATCGGGTGTGAAGTTGAGCATCAGGCCGGAGACCACGACGTCGGCGACCGCGGGCGGGGCGTCCTCGGCGGTGCCGACCCGGAACTCCACCGGTGCGCCGTCGAGCCGTCGCCGCGCCGCCTCGACGAATCCCGCACTCGGGTCCATGCCGAGCACTGCCGTCGGGGCAGCGCCGTCGAGCACCGCCTCGGTCAACGCGCCGGTGCCGCAGCCGAGGTCCAGCCAACGCAGCCCGGGCGGGAGGTCGAGCCAGCGGACGAACCGGGGCGCCACCTGACGGCTCCACCTGCCGATGAAGTGCTCGTAGGCGTTGCCGTCCGACCACCTGTCCGCCACGATCGGCCCTCCCTCCGTCCAAGGCCGCGGCAGCACACCCCGGCCTGCTGCGCGCCGCGCTGCACGCGCCCTGGCTACGTTCTCCTGCGTCGACGTGGCACCACCACGCCTTCCCTCGTCGGCCTTGCCAGGACACGCACGTCGCGACGCTCGCGACGGCCCCGGGTGTGCTGACACGGCCTAGCCCATGGTCGCCCCATCCCGTCTGAAAGGCGACCCGGATCCGGGTGGCATGCAGAACTCTGTATAGTCATGCACATGCCCACGACACGAGTCGCCGTCGCCGGAGCCAGCGGGTACGCCGGGGGAGAGGTCTTGCGCCTGCTCCTGGCCCATCCCGACGTGGAGATCGGCACGCTCACCGCTGGGTCCAACGCCGGTGAACGGCTCGGTGCTCTCCAGCCCCACCTGGTGCCGCTGGCCGACCGGGTGCTGGAGGAGACCTCGACCGAGACGCTGGCGGGGCACGACGTCGTCTTCCTGGCGTTGCCGCACGGCCAGTCCGGCCCGGTCGCCGAGCAGCTCGGCGACGACGTCGTGGTGATCGACTGCGGCGCCGACTTCCGGCTCACCGACGCCGAGGACTGGGAAAAGTTCTACGGCTCCACGCACGCGGGATCGTGGCCCTACGGCTTGCCCGAGCTGCCGGGACAGCGGACGTTGCTCGAGGGAGCGAAGCGGATCGCCGTACCGGGGTGCTACCCGACCGTCTCGACGCTGGTGCTGGCCCCCGCCGTGGCCGCCGGGCTCGTGCAGGCCGACGACCTCGTGGTGGTGGCCGCGTCCGGGACCAGCGGCGCCGGCAAGGCGCCCAAGCCGAACCTGCTGGGCAGCGAGGTGATGGGCTCGGCCTCGGCGTACGGCGTGGGCGGGACGCACCGCCACACCCCCGAGATCGTGCAGAACCTCTCCGGCCTCACCGACGAGCAGGTGCGGGTCAGCTTCACCCCGGTGCTGGTGCCGATGCCGCGCGGCATCCTGGCCACCGCCAGCGCCTCGATCCAGGAAGGCGTCACCGCCGACGACGTGCGGGCCGCCTACGAGAAGGCGTACGCCGACGAGCCGTTCGTGCACCTGCTCCCCGAGGGGCAGTGGCCGCAGACCAAGTCGGTGATCGGGTCCAACAGCGTGCACCTGCAGATCACCCTCGATGAGGCTGCCGGTCGGATGGTCGCGGTCGGAGCAGTCGACAACCTGGCCAAGGGCACTGGCGGCGCGGCCGTGCAGTGCATGAACCTCGCTCTCGGGCTCCCCGAGCAGACCGGCCTGTCGACCGTGGGGCTGGCGCCGTGAAGCTCGAGCAGTTCCCCGAGACGCTCGCCGTCGTACGCCTCGCGCCGGGCGCGGAGATCCCCCCGTGGGCCGAGTCGTCGTCGCTGTTCTCCATCACGGCGACGGCCCGCGAGACCAGCCTGGTCTGCGCGCGGCGCAGCGTGCCGAAGAAGGCCCAGCAGGCCGGGCCGTTCACCGCTTTCGCCGTCGAAGGACCGCTCGACTTCTCGCTGACCGGCATCCTCGCCGAGCTGCTGCGACCGCTCGCCGAGATCGAGATCAGCATCTTCACGATCTCCACCTTCGACACCGACTGGATCCTGGTCCCCCAGGAGGACGCCGACCGGGCGGCCGAGGAGTGGCGACGACGAGGGCACGACGTCACCCCAGCCATTCCCGCCTAGGTGGTCGAGCAGCGAGCGATCAGTCGAGACCACCCCCCGAACCAGGAGCACAAGAACTCATGAGCGTCACCCACCCAGCCGGCTTCACCGCTGCCGGCGTCGAAGCGGGCCTGAAGACCAGTGGCGGCAAGGACGTCGCCCTGGTCGTCAACAACGGACCCCAGCACCACTCCGCCACGGTCTTCACCGCCAACCGCTGCAAGGCCAACCCGATCCTGTGGAGCGAGGAGGTGGTCAAGGACGGCATCGTCCGCGCGGTCGTGCTCAACTCCGGTGGCGCCAACTGCTACACCGGCGCCGAGGGCTTCCAGACCACCCACGCCGTCGCCGAGCAGGTGGCCAACGGCCTGGGCATCGGGGCGGGCGACGTGGTCGTCTGCTCGACCGGACTGATCGGTCTGTCCAACCCGCGCGAGAACCTCATCAAGGGCGTCGACGGCTGTGTCGGCTCGCTCAGCGACCAGGGCGGCACGGCCGCGGCCGAGGCGATCATGACGACCGACTCGGTGAGCAAGCAGGTTGTCGTCGAGGGCAACGGTTGGTCGATCGGCGGGATGGCCAAGGGAGCCGGGATGCTCGCTCCCCAGCTGGCGACCATGCTCGTCGTACTCACCACCGACGCCGCCGTGCCCGCGGCCGACCTCGACACCGCCCTCCGCGCTGCGACGGCTGCCAGCTTCGACCGGCTCGACTCCGACGGCTGCATGTCGACCAACGACACCGTCACGCTGATGGCCAGCGGTGCCAGCGGGGTGACGCCGAGCCTGGCCGACTTCGCCGAGGCGCTCACCCAGGCCTGCACCGACCTGACCATGCAGCTGCTCAAGGACGCCGAGGGCGCCGACCACGAGATCGCCATCACCGTGCTGCACGCGGCCACCGAGGCCGAGGCGATTGAGGTCGGCCGCAGTGTCGCGCGCAGCAACCTGTTCAAGGCCGCGGTCTTCGGCAAGGACCCCAACTGGGGGCGCGTCCTGGCCAGCATCGGTACGACGAAGGCGGCCTTCGACCCGGCCGACCTCGACGTCGCGATGAACGGCGTCTGGGTGTGCAAGGCCTCCACGCCTGCCGAGGACCCGGCCAAGGTCGACCTCTCCGAGCGCGAGGTCAGCGTGACCATCGACCTCAAGTCCGGGTCCGAGCGCGCCACGATCTGGACCAACGACCTGACCCACGCCTACGTCCACGAGAACAGCGCCTACAGCTCATGACCTCACCCCAGATGAGCGACGACCAGAGCGCCGACAACACCAAGCCGTACTCGATCCACCCGGCCGAGACCCTCGCCGGAGCGCTGCCTTGGCTGATCAAGTACCACGGCCAGACGGTCGTGGTGAAGTACGGCGGCAACGCGATGATCGACGACACCCTGAAGAAGGCCTTCGCCGAGGACATCGCCTTCCTCCGCTACGCCGGCTTCAAGCCCGTGGTCGTGCACGGCGGCGGACCCCAGATCTCCAAGATGCTCGACAAGCTCGGCATCGAGTCGGAGTTCAAGGGTGGCCTGCGCGTCACCACGCCCGAGGCCATGGACGTCGTCCGCATGGTGCTGGTCGGCCAGGTGCAGCGCGAGCTGGTCGGCTTGATCAACCAGCACGGGCACATCGCCGTCGGCCTGTCCGGTGAGGACGCCGGCCTGTTCACCGCCAAGGCCACCAACACCGTCATCGACGGCGAGGAGGTCGACCTCGGCCTCGTCGGCGAGGTGGCCGAGGTCCGGCCGGAGGCCGTGGAGGACCTGGTCGAGGCCGGACGCATCCCGGTGATCTCGAGCGTGGCCCCCGACACGAACGGGATCGTGCACAACGTCAACGCCGACACCGCGGCCGCCGCCCTCGCCATCGCGCTGGGTGCGGAGAAGCTGATGGTGCTCACCGACGTGGAGGGCCTCTACCGCGACTGGCCCGACAGCGACGACGTGATCCAGGAGATCAGCCCGGAGAGCCTGCACGAGCTGATGCCGAGCCTCGACAGCGGCATGGTCCCGAAGATGCAGGCCTGCTACGACGCGGTCACCGGCGGCGTACCCCGGGCCACCGTCGTCGACGGCCGCGAGCCGCACGCCGTGCTCCTCGAGCTGTTCACCAAGGAGGGCGTCGGCACCCAGGTGCTGCCCGGTGTCGAGACCAAGCTACGCAAGGCCTACGCCAGCGGTGAGCTGAAGGAGTCGAAGTCATGAGCGACGTCCAGGCTCGCTACGCCGAGTCGATGATGAACACCTTCGGACCGCCCAAGCTGGTGCTCACCCGTGGGGAGGGGCCCTACGTCTGGGACGACGCCGGCGCCCGCTACCTCGACCTCCTCGGCGGCATCGCGGTCAACTCGCTCGGTCATGCCCACCCGGCCCTGGTCGGCGCGGTCACCGAACAGATGCAGACGCTCGGGCACGTCTCGAACTTCTTCGCCACCGACCCGCAGGTGAGCCTCGCCGAGCGACTGCTGGACCTGTTGCTAGGTGGTCGAGCAGCGAGCGCAGCGAGCCATCAGTCGAGACCACCCGGCAAGGTGTTTTTCGCCAACTCGGGCGCCGAGGCCAACGAGGCAGCTCTCAAGCTCACCCGACGCACCGGACGCACCCACGTCGTCGCGACCGAGGGAGCCTTCCACGGCCGCACCATGGGTGCGCTGGCCCTGACGGCCAAGGCGGCCTACCGCGAGCCGTTCGAGCCGCTGCCGGGGGGCGTGACCTTCGTGCCGTACGGCGACGCCGACGCACTCGCCGCGGCCGTCACCGACGAGACCGCCGCCGTCGTGCTCGAGCCGCTGCAGGGCGAGGCCGGCGTGGTCGCGCCACCACACGACTACCTCGCCCGGGCACGCGAGATCACCAGCAAGCAGGGCGCGCTGCTCTGGCTCGACGAGATCCAGACCGGCGTCGGCCGCACCGGTGCCTGGTTCGCCCACCAGAACGCCGACGTCGCCGACCCGATGGACGCGCCGGCCGACATCGTGACCGTCGCCAAGGGTCTCGCCGGCGGCTTCCCGATCGGCGCCTGCCTGGCCACCGGTGACGCGGCCGACCTCCTCCAGCCGGGCAACCACGGCACCACCTTCGGTGGCAACCCGGTCGCGGCCGCGGCGGCCCTGGCCGTGCTCGACACGATCGAGAAGGAGGGACTGCTCGAGCACGTGATCGAGGTCGGTAGGCGCTTGCGCGAGGGTCTCGCCGCCGACGACCGGGTCACCGAGGTGCGCGGCTCCGGCATGCTCATCGGCCTCGACCTGACCGAGGCGGCCTCGGCCGAGGTGTTCGCCGCCGCTCTCGAGGCCGGGTTCATCGTGAACAACCCGACGCCCGAGCGGGTCCGGCTCGCGCCGCCGCTGATCCTCACCGCCGACCAGGCCGACTCGTTCCTCGACGCCTGGCCGGGCATCCTCGACGCGGCGTACCGGACGCGGACATGACGCGCCACTTCCTGCGCGACGACGACCTGTCCCCGGAGCAGCAGGCGGGCGTGCTCGAGCTGGCCCTGAAGCTCAAGGCCAGCCCGTACGACGAGCGCCCGCTCGCCGGCCCCCGCACGGTGGCGGTGCTCTTCGACAAGCCCACGCTGCGCACCCAGGCCTCCTTCGCCTCCGGCATCGCCGAGCTCGGTGGCTTCCCGATGATCATCGACGGGTCGCTGGCGCAGGTCGGCGTGCGCGAGTCGATCGCCGACACCGCCCGCGTGCTGGGCCGACAGGCCTCGGCCGTCGTGTGGCGCACCCACGAGCAGTCCCGGCTCGCGGAGATGGCGGCGTACGCCGGCGTACCCGTCGTCAACGCGCTCACCGACCAGTTCCACCCCTGCCAGGCCCTGGCCGACCTGCTCACCATCCGCGAGCACCGCGGCACCCTCGCCGGCCAGACCCTCGCCTTCGTCGGCGACCCGGCCTGCAACATGGGGCACAGCCTGCTGCTCGCCGGTGTCACCGCCGGGATGCACGTGCGCGTGAGCGGACCGGCCGACTACCACCCGGACCCGGACGTCCTCGCCCGCGCCCAGGAGCTCGCCAGGCTCACCGATGGCTCGGCCGGCTTCGAGGCCGACCCGGTCGAGGCGGTCAGCGGCGCCGACGTGGTGGTCACCGACACCTGGATCTCGATGGGCCGCGAGGCCGAGGCCGAGGCCCGGGCGCAGGCGTTCGCGCCCTGGCAGCTGAACGACGCGCTGCTGGCCCATGCCGCCTCCGATGCGATCGCGATGCACTGCCTCCCGGCCTACCGCGGCAAGGAGATCACCGCCGAGGTTCTCGAGGGGCCACGCAGCGTGGTCTGGGACGAGGCCGAGAACCGTCGTCACGTGCAGAAGGCCGTCCTCGTCTGGCTGCTGTCCGGAGGTCCGTCATGACACTGAACACCTCGGGCCACGCCCACATCCCGCCCACCAAGAACGCCCGCCAGCAGCTCGAGATCGACCTGCTGACGCGCGGCGAGGTCCGCTCCCAGGGTGAGCTCGGCGAGCTGCTCGCCGACAACGGCGTCGTGGTCACCCAGGCGACGCTGAGCCGCGACCTCGTCGAGCTCGACGCCGTGAAGGTGCGGTCGGCCTCCGGCGCGCTGGTGTACGCCGTGCCGGCGGAGGGCGGCGACCGGACCGCGGTGGCACCCCGCGAGACCGCCGCCAGCGAGAGCCGGCTGGCCCGGTTGTGCGAGGAGCTGCTCGTCTCGGCCGAGTCGAGTGCCAACCTCGTCGTGCTCCGCACTCCGCCGGGGGCGGCCAACTTCCTGGCCTCGGCGCTGGACAAGGCCGAGCTCGGCGACGTGCTCGGCACCATCGCCGGCGACGACACCGTGGTGGTGATCTCGCGGGACCCGGCCGGCGGCGAGGGCGTCGTACGACGACTCGTGGGCCTGGCCGGTCGCGAGCTCGACTGACCAGGTCCGCAGACTTCCCAGGTGGTCGAGCAGCGAGCGCAGCGAGTGATCAGTCGAGACCACACCACAACGACGTAAGGAACCCAACGTGAGCAAGGTCCTCACCTCACTGCCCACCGGCGAACGTGTCGGCATCGCCTTCTCCGGCGGCCTGGACACCTCGGTCGCCGTGGCCTGGATGCGCGACAAGGGTGCGATCCCGTGCACCTACACCGCCGACATCGGCCAGTACGACGAGCCCGACATCGAGGGCGTCCCCGACCGTGCGCTCCTGTACGGTGCCGAGATCGCCCGCTCCGTGGACTGCAAGACCGCTCTCGTGGAGGAGGGTCTGGCCGCGATGGCGTGCGGTGCCTTCCACATCCGCTCGGGCGGCCGCACCTACTTCAACACCACCCCGCTCGGGCGAGCGGTGACCGGCACGATGCTGGTGCGCGCGATGCACGAGGACGGCGTCGACATCTGGGGCGACGGATCGACCTTCAAGGGCAACGACATCGAGCGGTTCTACCGCTACGGCCTGCTGGCCAACCCCGAGCTGCGCATCTACAAGCCGTGGCTCGACGCCGACTTCGTGCACGAGCTCGGCGGTCGCGCGGAGATGAGCCAGTGGCTCACCGAGCACGACCTGCCCTACCGCGACAGCAAGGAGAAGGCGTACTCCACCGACGCCAACATCTGGGGCGCCACCCACGAGGCCAAGACCCTCGAGCACCTCGACGTCTCGCTGGAGACCGTGGAGCCGATCATGGGCGTGAAGTTCTGGGATCCCGATCTCTACATCGAGCCCGAGGACGTGACCGTCCGCTTCGAGGCCGGTCGCCCGGTCGCGATCAACGGCACGTCGTACGACCCGGTCGCGCTGGTCCACCAGGCCAACACCATCGGCGGTCGCCATGGTCTCGGCATGTCCGACCAGATCGAGAACCGGATCATCGAGGCCAAGTCGCGCGGCATCTACGAGGCGCCCGGCATGGCACTGCTGTGGGCGGCGTACGAACGACTGATCAACGCAGTACACAACGAGGACACCGTCGCGAACTACCACAACCAGGGTCGCCAGCTCGGCCGGATGCTCTACGAGGGCCGGTGGCTCGACCCGCAGGCGCTGATGCTCCGCGAGTCGATCCAGCGCTGGATCGCCTCCCTCGTGACCGGCGAGGTCACCCTGCGACTGCGACGCGGCGAGGACTACACGATCCTGCGCACGGCCGGCGAGAACTTCTCCTACCACCCCGACAAGCTCTCCATGGAGCGCACCGAGCACGCCGCCTTCGGCCCGACCGACCGGATCGGCCAGCTCACCATGCGCAACCTCGACATCGCCGACTCGCGGTCCAAGCTGGAGCTGTACGCCGCCCAGCCGCTCGACCAGGGCCAGGTCCTCGTCGAGCACGGCACCCTCTACGGCGAGCTGGAGGCCGGCGGCGCCGACCGCATCACCCGCAACCCCGCGGCCGAGAACGACGAGAGCGACCGGGTCCTCGACGACGTGGCCATGGAGATCGGCACCGACTGAACACGCGGACGTCATACGTTGTGGCTGCGATGGCGACCATTTCGCATGACGTCCTGAGAGGAACAGCGTGAACACCAACCAGGGCAAGCTCTGGGGCGGCCGGTTCGCCGGGGGACCGAGCCCCGAGCTCGAGGCGCTCTCGAAGTCGACCCACTTCGACTGGCGACTGGCCGGCTACGACCTCGCCGGCTCGCGTGCGCACGCCCGGGTGCTCCACGGGGCGGGGCTGCTCACCGACGACGAGCTGACCGGCCTGCTCGACGGCCTCGACGAGCTCGACCGTCGGGTCCGCGAGGGTGAGCTGCTGCCGCAGGCCTCCGACGAGGACGTGCACGGTGCCCTCGAAGGAGCTCTTGTCGAGCTGGTCGGCGCTGACCTCGGCGGCAAGCTGCGGGCCGGCCGCAGTCGCAACGACCAGATCGCGACCCTGTTCAAGGTCTTCCTCCGTGACCACGGCCGCACCATCGGGGCGAATGTCCTCGACCTCGCCGACGCCCTCGCCGACCAGGCCGAGCGGCACCTCGGCGCGATCATGCCGGGACGCACCCATCTCCAGCACGCCCAGCCGGTGCTGCTCAGCCACCACCTGATGGCCCATGCCTGGCCTCTCGTCAGGGACGTGTCCCGGCTCCGCGACTGGGACGCCCGGGTGGCGGCCGACTCGCCGTACGGTTCGGGTGCGCTCGCCGGGTCCAGCCTCGGCCTCGACCCCGAAGCGGTGGCGCACGACCTCGGCTTCACCGGCAGCACCGCCAACTCGATCGACGGTACGGCGGCCCGTGACTTCGTCGCCGAGTTCGCCTTCGTGGCCGCGATGATCGGCGTCGACGTCAGCCGCCAGGCCGAGGAGATCATCCTCTGGGCCACCCGGGAGTTCGGCTTCGTGCAGCTCGACGACGCGTTCTCCACCGGGTCGAGCATCATGCCGCAGAAGAAGAACCCCGACGTCGCCGAGCTCGCCCGCGGCAAGGCCGGCCGGCTCATCGGCGACCTCGCCGGACTGCTCGCCACCTTGAAGGCGCTCCCGCTCGCGTACAACCGCGACCTCCAGGAGGACAAGGAACCGGTCTTCGACGCCGTCGACACCCTCGAGGTGCTGCTGCCCGCGTTCACCGGCCTGGTCGCGACCCTCGCCTTCGACACCGACCGGATGGCCGAGCTGGCGCCGCAGGGCTTCTCGCTCGCCACCGACATCGCCGAGTGGCTGGTGCGCGAGGGAGTGCCGTTCCGGGTCGCGCACGAGCTGGCCGGCGCGTGCGTACGCCGCTGCGAGGAGCTCGGCCTCGAGCTCGACCAGCTGACCGACGAGCAGTTCGCGGAGATCGACCCGCGGCTCACTCCCGCCGTACGCGACGTCCTCACCGCCGAGGGCTCCGTGGCCTCCCGCAACGGCCGCGGCGGCACCGCCCCCGATCGCGTGGCCGAGCAGCTGACCGAGCTGCGCGCCACGATCGCCGACCACCGCTCATGGCTGACCTGACCGACCTTCTCAGTCGTCCGGTCCTCGAGGCCGCCCCGCGACTGCTCGGCGCCACCTTCACGCACGGGGGAGTCACGGTCCGGCTCACCGAGGTGGAGGCGTACGACGGACCGGACGACCCCGGCTCGCACGCCTTCAACGGCATGACGAAGCGGAACGCCGTGATGTTCGGTCCACCCGGTCACCTCTACGTCTACTTCACCTACGGCATGCACCACTGCTGCAACGTGTCCTGCGGACCGGAGGGCCAGCCGAGCGCGATCCTGCTGCGCGCCGGCGCGGTCGTCGACGGCCTCGAGACCGCGCGCAGCCGCCGGGGGCGATCGACCGACCGCGACCTCGCGCGTGGCCCGGGTCGGCTCTGCCAGGCCCTCGGCATCGACCTCGGCGACAACGGTCTCGACCTGCGGGAGGTCCTGGTGCCGGGCCCGCCGGTCGACGTGGTCAGCACCGGTCCGCGCGTCGGGCTGCGCAAGGCGGCCGACTGGCCGTGGCGGTTCTGGGTCAGCGACGACCCGACGGTGAGCCGCTACGTCGCGGCCAAGCCGCGCTAAGGGCGTCTCTCTCAACCCCATGTCCTGCTGCGCGCCGCCCCACGGGCACCTCGCGGCGTTGTCCTCAGTCGCCGGTGGCTCCGCCACGGCTCCCTCGTCCGCCTTGCGATGCACTCCGTGGGACGACGCTCGCGACGGACGGGGATTGAGAGAACCGCCCTAGCCGTCGTAGTGCGCCTTGGCCTGGCCGGGGATGTCGGTGATCACGGCGTCCGCGTGGATCCGGTGCGCCTGGTCCAGCGTCGGGTTGTCGATGGCGGTGAACGTCCACACCTTGATCGCGTTCTGCTTGTACGTCGCGACCTGCGCAGCCGTCAGGTTCTCCAACCGGATCGCCACCGTCGTTGCGTAAGCAGCGCGGGCGGCTGCGACGGTCACCGGTTGGGTCGAGACCAGCATCAGCCGGAGGTCGGGTCGCTGTGCATGGATCCGTTGCAGCACCGGCGCCTCGAACGACTGCATGATCGTGCGTCCCTGGAGCCCGTGCGCGTCGATGATGTCGAACACCTGACCGAGGTCGGCGTCGCTGATGTCGGCGTTCTTGATCTCGGGGGCGATCTTGAGGGTGGTCGTCTCGGCGTACGCCGCCACCTCGTCGAAGGTCGGGATCGGCTGGCTGCCCACGTGGCACTGCGCCCGCAGGTTCGACAGCGTCCAGTCGATGACCCGGCCGGTGCAGTTCGTGGTCCGGTCGAGCGTGACGTCGTGCATCAGCACGATCTGGTGGTCCGCAGTCACCCGCAGGTCGAACTCCAGCACGGCCGCGTACGCCGCGCCGCGATGCATCGAGGCAAGGGTGTTCTCCGGGGTGTCCGGCGTGACCGCTCCGCGGTGGCCGACGATCGCGGGCGCAGGCCCGGTCGGGGGAGGCAACGGCTTCGGTCGGGCCGCCTTCGCCTGTACAGCGCGGGCGACGAGGTTCCACACCCGCTGGTTGACCCGGCCGTTGGCGCGCAGGTGGTGGTTGCGCTGGAAGTGCTTGACCGAGTTGACCGTGGCCGCGCGGTACTGACGGTCGACCGCCGAGGCCGTCAGCAGCCCCAGGCGGTGCAGTCGCGTCTCGAGCAGGTGCACCTGGGCGCCGTGGCTGCCGCGGTGCAGGTTCAGTCGCGCCGCCTCCGCGGGCACCGCCGTGCCAAGCGTCACCGCGAGCGTGGCGATGCAGACCAGCACCAGCGCGAGCGCGCGCGAGCCGGAGCGGGAGAGCGGGTTCATGGCGGGGGAGTCCAATCGAAATGTGACAAAAGTGTAGAAACAATCCCGCCCCTCCGCGGTGCTTTCGCCGAGACCGCTCACCCGGCCGTCGACGCGACCATGGCAGGCTGGCCCCGTGAGCACCGATCCCACCCTGCTCGACGACCTGGAGTGGCGCGGGCTGATCGCCCACTCGACCGACCTCGACGCCCTGCGAGCGGCCTTCGCGGAAGGCAGCGTCCGGTTCTACGTCGGCTTCGACCCGACGGCGCCCAGCCTGCACATGGGCAACCTGGTGCAGATCCTCACCGCTAAGCGGTTGCAGCTGGCCGGTCACACGCCGTACGCCCTGGTCGGAGGCGCCACCGGCATGATCGGTGACCCCCGTGACTCGGGGGAGCGCACGCTGAACTCGCTCGACACGGTCAAGGAGTGGGTCGAGAAGGTCCGCCAGCAGATCGAGCCCTTCCTCGACTTCGACGGACCCAACGCGGCCACGATGGTCAACAACTACGACTGGACGGCGAGCCTGTCGACCATCGACTTCCTGCGCGACATCGGCAAGCACTTCCCGGTCAACCGGATGCTGGCCCGCGACGTGGTGCGCAGCCGGCTCGAGGACGGCATCAGCTACACCGAGTTCAGCTACATCTTGTTGCAGTCGATGGACTTCCTGAACCTCTACCGCGACCACGGCGTGACGCTGCAGTTCGGTGGCTCCGACCAGTGGGGCAACCTCACCGGCGGGGTCGAGCTGATCCGGCGCTCCGACGGTGGCAAGGCACACGCCTTCGCGACGCCCCTCGTGACCCGGGCCGACGGCACCAAGTACGGCAAGACCGAAGGCGGGGCGCTCTGGCTCGACCCCGGGATGATGTCGCCGTACGCCTTCCACCAGTTCTGGCTCAACGTCGAGGACGACAAGGTGGGGGAGATGCTGCGCATCTTCACCTTCCTGAGCCGCGAGGAGATCGAGGACCTCGAGGAGCAGACCCGGGAGAAGCCGTTCCTGCGTGCCGGCCAGAAGGCGCTGGCCGACGCCGTGACCACCGTGGTCCACGGCGCCGAGGAGACCGAGCACGCCAAGGCCGCGGCGGCAGCGCTGTTCGGCACCGGTGACCTGCACGAGCTCCGCACCGAGACGCTGACGGCGGCCCTGCGCGAGGCCGGT
>NZ_AUEP01000012.1:0-72500 GCF_000426045.1 Marmoricola sp. URHB0036 | reverse complement strand
CAGGTGCGTGGATGGGTAGGGGAGCGTCGTGTGGCGAGTGAAGCGGCGGTGTGAACCAGCCGTGGACGCCACACGAGTGAGAATGCAGGCATGAGTAGCGAATGAAGAGTGAGAAACTCTTCCGCCGGATGATCAAGGGTTCCAGGGTCAAGCTAATCTGCCCTGGGTAAGTCGGGACCTAAGGCGAGGCCGACAGGCGTAGTCGATGGACAACGGGTTGATATTCCCGTACCGGCAAAACAGCGACCCTGACGAACCCGGTGATGCTAAGTGCCCAAAACCTCCGGGATCCTTCGGGACGATGGAGGCGGAGCGCACGACCCGAACCGGTAGTAGTCAAGCGATGGGGTGACGCAGGAAGGTAGTCCAACCGCGGCGATGGTAGACCGCGGGTAAGGGTGTAGGGCGCAACGTAGGCAAATCCGCGTTGCATGTGCCTGAGACCTCACGCCGAGTCCGTATGGACGAAGTGGATGATCCTATGCTGTCGAGAAAAACCTCTAGCGAGCTGTGCGCCGCCCGTACCCCAAACCGACTCAGGTGATCAGGTAGAGAATACCAAGGCGATCGAGTGAACCATGGTTAAGGAACTCGGCAAAATGCCCCCGTAACTTCGGGAGAAGGGGGGCCGGATTTGTCAATGCACTTGCTGCAAGAAGCAATGATGGCCGCAGAGACCAGGCCCAAGCGACTGTTTACTAAAAACACAGGTCCGTGCGAAGTTGTAAGACGATGTATACGGACTGACTCCTGCCCGGTGCTGGAAGGTTAAGGGGACGTGTTAGTTCTTCGGAGCGAAGCGCAGAACTTAAGCCCCAGTAAACGGCGGTGGTAACTATAACCATCCTAAGGTAGCGAAATTCCTTGTCGGGTAAGTTCCGACCTGCACGAATGGAGTAACGACTTGGGCGCTGTCTCAACCATGGACTCGGCGAAATTGCACTACGAGTAAAGATGCTCGTTACGCGCGGCAGGACGGAAAGACCCCGGGACCTTTACTATAGTTTGGTATTGGTGTTTGGTTCGACTTGTGTAGGATAGGTGGGAGACTGTGAAACTTGGACGCCAGTTCAGGTGGAGTCAACGTTGAAATACCACTCTGGTCGTATTAGATATCTAACCTAGGTCCATTATCTGGATCAGGGACAGTGCCTGATGGGTAGTTTAACTGGGGCGGTTGCCTCCTAAAATGTAACGGAGGCGCTCAAAGGTTCCCTCAGCCTGGTTGGCAATCAGGTTTCGAGTGTAAGTGCACAAGGGAGCTTGACTGTGAGAGTGACATCTCGAGCAGGGACGAAAGTCGGAACTAGTGATCCGGCGCTGGCATGTGGAAGCGGCGTCGCTCAACGGATAAAAGGTACCCCGGGGATAACAGGCTGATCTTCCCCAAGAGTCCATATCGACGGGATGGTTTGGCACCTCGATGTCGGCTCGTCGCATCCTGGGGCTGGAGTAGGTCCCAAGGGTTGGGCTGTTCGCCCATTAAAGCGGCACGCGAGCTGGGTTTAGAACGTCGTGAGACAGTTCGGTCCCTATCCGCCGCGCGCGCAGGAAACTTGAGAAAGGCTGTCCCTAGTACGAGAGGACCGGGATGGACGAACCTCTGGTGTGCCAGTTGTTCTGCCAAGAGCACGGCTGGTTAGCTACGTTCGGAAGTGATAACCGCTGAAAGCATCTAAGCGGGAAGCACGTTTCAAGATGAGGTTTCCCACCGGGTTAACCGGGTAAGGCCCCCAGTAGACGACTGGGTTGATAGGCCGGAGGTGTACAGCAGCAATGCCTAGCCGACCGGTACTAATAGGCCGAGGGCTTGTCCCTCAAAGATGTTGCGCGTCCACTGTGTGGCTCCCGAGTTACGGTCGGGAGTCATGATCGATCCCTTCGGGGATCCATGGCTTTTGCATAACTCCATAGAGTTTCGGCGGCCATAGCGAAAGGGAAATACCCGGCTCCATTCCGAACCCGGAAGTCAAGCCTTTCAGCGCCGATGGTACTGCGACCGGGAGGTCGTGGGAGAGTAGGACGTCGCCGGACATAACGTTGCTAAGGGCCGCCCCCTCGTGGGGCGGCCCTTAGTCTTTTCCCCAGCACCCGTATGTCACCAGGAGCAAGTCGTGCCCGAAGACCGCCAGCCTCGCAAGCCCCGCGACAGCGGAGGTCGGCCGAGCCGGCCCCAGGGCGGCGGACAGCCAAGTGCCGGTCGCTCCGGTGGCAAGCCCGCGCGACGCGGCGCCCCGAAGCGGGACGGCCAGACGCGCGACGGCCGCCGCGAGTTCAGCCGGCCGCGCCGCGATGACCGGGACCGCAACGAGTCGCGCACGGAGAGCCAGGCACGCTACGACGGGCCACCGATCCCCGAGGAGGTCACCGGCCGGGAGCTCGACCGCTCCGTGCAGGCACAGCTGAAGTCGCTGCCGGAGAAGCTCGGGCTGCGCGTGGCTCGCCACCTCGTGGCGGCCGGGCTGTTGATCGACTCCGAGCCCAGGACCGCCTACGAGCACACCCTGGCCGCTCGTGCCCGGGCCAGCCGTCTGGCCGTGGTGCGCGAGGCCGTCGGCGAGGCGGCGTACGCCGCGGGGGAGTACGCCGAGGCGCTGGCCGAGCTGCGCGCCGCCAAGCGGATGAACGGCGTCCAGGACTACGTCGCGATCATGGCCGACTGCGAGCGTGCGCTGGGTCGCCCCGACCGGGCGCTGGCGTTGGTCCGCAACGCACCCAAGGACAAGCTGGCGCCCGCCCTGCTGGCCGAGCTCACCATCGTGGAGGCCGGCGCCCGACGCGATCGTGGTGAGCTCGACGCGGCGCTGCGCACCCTGGAGAGCTCGCACCTGCTGTCCAAGTCGCGCGAGCCCTGGGTCGCCCGGCTCCGCTACGCCTACGCCGACGCGCTGGTCGAGGCCGGTCGGACCACCGATGCACTGACCTGGTTCCACCGCACCGAGGCCGTCGACGCCGACCAGAACACCGACGCCGTCGATCGGGCCGCCGCGCTCGAGAAGTCCCTCGGCGAGTGATTCGTGCTCGGCAGCTCTGAGCGTCCACTGCAGGAGACCTACGACGTCGCGGTGCTCGACCTCGACGGCGTGGTCTACGTCGGACCCGACGCGGTGCCGGGTGCCCCCGAGGCGCTGAATGCTGCGCAGGCGGGGGGCATGCACCTCGCGTTCGTCACCAACAACGCGGCGCGTCCGCCACAGGAGATCGCCGGCCAGCTGCGCGCGTTCGGGGTGGACGCCCATGACGAGGACGTCGTCACCAGCTCACAGGCGGCCGCCCGGCTGCTCAGCACCCAGCTGGAACAGGGCAGCAAGGTCTACCTGATCGGCGGGACCGGACTGGAGCAGGCCCTGCGAGAGCGCGGGCTCGAGCCGGTCACGGAGCCGGACGACGACGTCGCCGCCGTGGTCCAGGGCTACGGCCCGGACATGCCCTGGAAGCGGGTGGTACGCGGCGCCGTGCTGCTGAACCAGGGGCTGCCCTGGGTGGCGAGCAACACCGACATGACCTTTCCCACCGCCAAGGGGGTCGGGCCGGGCAACGGCGCACTCGTCGAGCTGCTGGCCAGGTTCTCCGGCCGCGAGCCGCAGGTGGCCGGCAAGCCGAAGGCGCCCCTGTTCGAGGAGACCATCACCCGGGTCGGCGGTCGCCATCCGTTGGTGGTCGGCGACCGGCTGGACACCGACATCGAGGGTGCGGTGACGATGGGGTGGGACAGCCTGCTGGTCCTGACCGGGGTCACCGGGCTCGAGGAGCTGGTGAGTGCCACCAAGGACCGACGACCGACGTACGTCGGGCCGGATCTCGGCGCGCTGGCCGAGGCACAGACCTCGCCCGAGGTGACCGAAGGCGCTGTCGCGCTGGGCGGCTGGACCGTCTCGGTCGGGGGCGGTCGGCCCGAGATCGAGGGTGCCGGATCGGCCGGTGACTGGTGGCGTGCGGTGGCCGTCGCGGCCTGGCGCCATCTCGACGACACGGGACAGCCTGTCGAGATCGGTGACGTGCAGGTTCCGCAGTAGCGTGTCGCCCATGAGCGAGATGTCTGACTGGGCAGCTGGTCGAGCAGCGAGCGACGCGAACGAGCAGGCGACCCCGGTCGAGCCCGAGACCACAGGGGACGAGTCGGTCGACGCGGTCGTCGCGTCGCTCCGAGGCCTGGACGACCTGCCGGTGTCCGAGCACGTAGCTGTCTTCGAGCGCGCGCACGAGTCGTTGCGCCAGGTGCTCAGCGGCGCCGCCGAGCGCTCGCCGGCGACCCAGAGCTGAGCCGTGCCGCCTCGGCGACTGAGGCTGGACGCCGAGCTGGTCCGCCGCGGCCTTGCCCGTTCCCGGGAGCACGCGAGTGAGCTGATCGCTGCCGGGCGCGTCCGGGTCAACAAGGCGGTGGCCACCAAGGCCGCCACCGGCGTGACCACCGACGCCGACCTGGTCGTGCGGGCGGACCCCGACAGCCCCGACTACGCCAGCCGCGGCGCGCACAAGCTGCTCGGCGCGCTGGCCGACTTCGGGCCGCTCGGCCTCGAGGTCGAGGGTCGCCGCTGCCTGGACGCCGGGGCGTCGACCGGTGGCTTCACCGACGTGCTGCTGCGAGCGGGGGCGGCAGAGGTGGTGGCGGTCGACGTCGGCTACGGCCAGCTCGTCTGGGCGCTGCAGAACGACCCTCGCGTCCACGTCCACGACCGCACCAACATCCGGGAGATCGACGCCGAGACGATCGGGGGACCGGTGGACCTGGTGGTGGGGGACCTCTCGTTCATCTCGCTGACGCTCGTGCTGGAGGCCCTCATCGCGGTCACCCGCCCCGACGGCGACCTCGTGCTGATGGTGAAGCCGCAGTTCGAGGTCGGCAAGGAGCGGCTGGGCAAGGGCGGGGTGGTGCGCGACCTCGGGCACCGGGCCGATGCCGTCGAGACCGTCACGCGTGCGGCCGCCGCCCGCGGCTGGGGCGCGCGGGCGGTCACGACCAGCCCGTTGCCCGGTCCGTCGGGCAACGTGGAGTTCTTCCTCTGGCTGCGGGCCGGAGAGACCGAGCTGGACCGGGACGCGATCGAGGCCGAGGTGGCCCGTTCCGCGGCCTGGGGGGTGGCGGGTGAGAAGGTGAAGCCGTGACCGACGTACGCCGCATCCTGCTGCTCGCCCACACCGGGCGCGAGGAGGCACGCGACGTCGCAGGCGCCGTGGTGGCCTCACTGCTCGACCGCGGACTCGTCGTACGCCTGCTGGAGGACGAGGCCAAGGAGCTCGACCTGCCCGGCCACGAGGGCGTCGAGTCGGTCTCCCTCGAGGACGTCCGGCCCGCCGAGTGCGAGCTCGCACTGGTGATCGGCGGCGACGGCACCATCCTGCGGGCGGCCGAGCTCACCCACGGCACCGGGACCCCCCTGCTCGGCGTCAACCTCGGCCACGTCGGCTTCCTCGCGGAGGCCGAGAGCGAGGACGTCGAGAAGATGATCGAGCTGATCGTCGAGCGGCACTACACCAGCGAGGAACGGCTCACCATCGACGTCGACGTCTACCAGGGCAAGGAGCTCGTCGAGAGCACCTGGGCGCTCAACGAGGCGAGCGTCGAGAAGGCTGCCCGCCAGCGGATGCTCGAGGTGATCGTCGAGGTCGACGGACGTCCGCTGAGCCGTTTCGGCTGCGACGGAGTCGTCTGCGCCACGCCGACCGGCTCCACGGCGTACAACTTCAGCGCCGGAGGCCCGGTCGTCTGGCCCGGTGTCGAGGCACTGCTGATGGTACCGATCAGCGCGCACGCGCTCTTCTCGCGCCCGATGGTGGTGGCGCCGACGTCGGTGCTCGCCGTCGAGGTGCTCGCCCAGACCGAGGGGGCCGGCGTGCTGTGGTGCGACGGCCGACGCACCGTCGACCTACCGCCGGGCGCGCGCATCGAGGTTCGCCGCGGGCATTCGCCGATCCGGCTGGTGCGGCTGCACCAGGCCCCGTTCACCGACCGCCTGGTCGCCAAGTTCGGTTTGCCCGTCGAGGGCTGGCGCGGCTCCGCCGACCGGCGCAGGCGCTCCGGGGACCGGTGACCCAGGAAGTGAGTGGGCCGCGATGATCGAGGAGATCCGGATCAGCTCCCTGGGCGTCATCGACGAGTCGGTGCTGGAGCTCGGCGAGGGACTGACCGTGATCACCGGTGAAACCGGAGCCGGCAAGACCATGCTGGTCACCGCGCTGGGCCTGCTGCTGGGTGGCCGGGCCGACACCGGAGCCGTGCGCACCGGTGCTCGCGCTGCCCGGGTCGAGGGTGTCGTCCGCGCCGACGAGCTGCTCGGCGAGATCGCAGAAGAGCATGGCGGCGAGGTCGAGTCCGGCCAGCTGCTGCTCGGTCGGCAGGTCTCGGCCGAGGGTCGTTCGCGCGCCTTCCTCGGTGGTGCGTCGGTGCCCGCCTCGGCGTTGGCGCGCGTCGGAGACGTGCTGGTGGCCGTGCACGGCCAGTCCGACCAGCACCGCCTGCTGCGGCCCGAGGCCCAGCGCGATGCGCTCGACGCCTTCGCCGGTGTCGAGCTGGCGGTGGTGCTCGACCGCTACCGGGCCGGCTTTGCCCGGCTGCGACGGGTCGAGGCCGACCTGCGCGAGGTGCTCGGATCCGCTCGCGAGCGGGCCCGCGAGGCAGACGTGCTCCGGCTCGGCCTCGAGGAGATCGAGGCTGTGGACCCGCAACCCGGCGAGGAGCAGTCGCTGGCCACCGAGGAGACCAGGCTCGGCTTCGCCGACACCTTGCGCACGGCCGCCGAGACGGCCCGCGAGGCGCTCTCCTCAGACCAGGACGCCCCCGACGCGTTGGGTGCCATGGCCGCTGCGCGCCGGGCACTGGAGAGCGTGCGCGAGCACGATCCCGAGGTCGCGGCTCTGGCCGACCGGGTCGCGGAGGTCAGCTACCTGCTGGTCGACGTGGCGGCCGATGTCGCGTCGTACTCCTCGGCGGTCGAGACCGATCCGGCCCGGCTGGCTGCGGTCTCCGAACGACGGGCGGCGCTGACCGCGCTCACCAGGAAGTACGGCGAGACGGTCGACGAGGTCCTCGACTGGGCCCGCGACGCGTCGCAGCGACTGGCGAACCTCGACGGCTCCGACGAGCGGGTCGCCGAGCTGCGCGCCGAGCGCGAGGAGCTGCGCCGGACACTGGCGCAGGAGGCCGCCCAGCTGACCGGGCTGCGCCGCAAGGCCGGCGAGCGGCTGTCCACGACCGTGACCGACGAGCTGCACGCGCTGTCGATGCCGCACGCCCGGTTCGAGGTCCGGCTCGACAGCGTCGAGGACGAGCACGGCCTCGAGATCGGCACGGCCCGTCTGCACTTCACCGCCACCGGCGTCGACGAGGTCGAGCTGGTGCTGGCCGCCAACACCGGGTCGGAGCCGCGTCCGCTGAGCAAGGGAGCGTCCGGGGGCGAGCTGTCGCGGGTGATGCTCGCCATCGAGGTCGCGCTGGCCGACACCCGACCGGTGCCGACGTTCGTCTTCGACGAGGTCGACGCGGGGGTCGGAGGCAAGGCGGCCGTCGAGATCGGCAAGCGGTTGGCGGCGCTGGCGAGGTCCTCGCAGGTGCTCGTCGTGACCCACCTGCCCCAGGTGGCGGCGTTCGCGGACCGCCATGTCGTCGTACGCAAGAGCAGCGACGGCACGGTCACCACCTCCGGGCTCGACGCGCTCGACGACGCCGGCCGGGTCCAGGAGCTCTCCCGGATGCTGGCCGGGCTCGAGGAGTCGGACACCGCGATGGCCCACGCGCAGGAGCTGCTGGACGTCGCGCGGGAGTCGGCAGTGCCGGCCCGCGGTGTCGCGGCACGACGGTCCCGAAAGTCTTGATAGGGTTGAACCCCGTGGAGATCTGCACAGTCTGTGTCACACGAACCCACGGGGAGCCCTCTTGGTAGCGCCGCAGCCGACCAAGCACGTCTTCGTCACCGGAGGCGTCGCATCGTCCCTCGGCAAGGGGCTCACCGCCTCGAGCCTGGGCCGGCTGCTCCGCTCACGCGGACTGCGGGTCACCATGCAGAAGCTCGACCCCTACCTCAACGTCGACCCCGGGACGATGAACCCGTTCCAGCACGGCGAGGTGTTCGTCACCAACGACGGCGCCGAGACCGACCTCGACATCGGCCACTACGAGCGCTTCCTCGACACCGACCTCAACCAGATCGCCAACGTCACCACCGGGCAGGTCTACTCGACGGTGATCGCCAAGGAGCGACGCGGGGACTACCTCGGCGACACCGTCCAGGTCATCCCGCACATCACCAACGAGATCAAGGACCGCGTCCTCGCCATGGGTGGCGACGACATCGACGTGGTGATCACCGAGGTCGGCGGCACCGTCGGCGACATCGAGTCGTTGCCGTTCCTCGAGGCCGCCCGCCAGGTGCGCCACGACGTGGGCCGCGACAACGTCTTCTTCCTGCACGTCTCGCTGGTGCCGTGGATCGGCCCGTCGCAGGAGCTCAAGACCAAGCCGACCCAGCACTCCGTTGCCGCGCTGCGCTCGATCGGCATCCAGCCCGACGCCATCGTGTGCCGCTCCGACCGCGAGCTGCCCGCCTCGGTGAAGAAGAAGATCTCGCTGATGTGCGACGTCGACCAGGAGGCCGTGGTGACGGCCGCCGACGCGCCCTCCATCTACGACATCCCGAAGGTGCTGCACCGCGAGGGACTCGACGCCTACCTCGTACGCCGCCTCAACCTGCCCTTCCGCGACGTCGACTGGACGCTGTGGGACGACCTGCTGCAGCGGGTGCACCACCCCAACGAGGAGGTGACCGTCGGCCTGGTCGGCAAGTACATCGACCTGCCCGACGCCTACCTGTCCGTCGTCGAGGCGCTGCGGGCCGGTGGCTTCGCCCACGAGGCCCGCGTCAACATCGAGTGGATCCCCTCCGACGAGTGTGCGACGACCGAGGGCGCCACCCGTCGCCTGGCCGACCTCGACGCGATCTGCGTCCCCGGCGGCTTCGGCATCCGCGGCATCGAGGGCAAGCTCGGCGCGCTGACCTTCGCCCGCACCCACAAGATCCCGACCCTGGGCCTCTGCCTCGGGTTGCAGTGCATGGTGATCGAGTTCGCCCGCGAGCAGGCGGGCCTCGAGAAGGCCGCGTCCACGGAGTTCGACCCCGACTGCCCCGAGCCGGTGATCGCGACCATGGCCGAGCAGCACGCCTACGTCGAGGGCGCCGGCGACCTCGGCGGCACCATGCGGCTCGGCCTCTACCCGGCCGAGCTCAAGGAAGGCAGCGTCATCCGGGCGACGTACGACGCGCCGCGGGTCGAGGAGCGTCACCGGCACCGCTACGAGGTCAACAACGCCTACCGCGAGCAGCTCGAGGCGGCCGGGCTGGTGTTCTCCGGGACCTCGCCGGACAACAACCTGGTCGAGTTCGTGGAGCTGCCGGCCGAGGTGCACCCCTACTACGTCGCGACCCAGGCCCACCCCGAGCTGCGGTCCCGCCCCACGCGCCCGCACCCGTTGTTCGCAGGCCTGATCGGCGCCGCGATCCAGCGCCAGCGCGAGCTGCTCATCCCGATCGACGAGAGCGCCCTGCGCCGCCGCTGGGTGGCCGACGACGACGTCACGATGGACGAGCCCGCACCTGAGGCGGACGCCGAGAGCGAGAAGGCCGGCGACCCGGCGCTCGACCGTGCCTGACCCGGGATCAGACCTGGCACCAGACCTGGCACCAGACCTGGCCGATGAGCACCTCAGCTGGCCCGTCCTCAGCAGCCGCGACCTCCACCGCGACGCCTGGGTGGTGGCGCTGCGCGAGGACGTCGTGCAACGGCCCGACCATCCCGAGGAGACCTTCGGCCGTCTCGTGGTCGAGCACCCCGGCGCCGTCGTCGTGCTGGCCCTCGACGATGACGAGCGCGTCTGTTGCCTGCGGCAGTACCGCCATGCCGGTGGCGGGGTGTTCGTGGAGCTCCCGGCCGGGTTGTGCGACAAGGACGGCGAGGACCCCCAGGTGACCGCCGCCCGCGAGCTCCAGGAGGAGGCCGAGCTGCGGGCCGAGCACTGGCGACACCTGGTCACGCTCTACCCGAGCGCCGGCCTCACCGACGAGCTGCACCACCTCTACCTCGCGACCGGGCTCACCCACGCCGGTCGCGGCGACTTCGAGCTGCACGCCGAGGAGGCCGAGATGGAGCAGGTCTGGGTGCCGGTCGACGAGCTCCTCGAGGCGGTCCTCGACGGCCGGGTCCGGGAGGGCCCACTGGCGGCCGCCGTACTCACCTATGACGCTCTGAAGCGACGGGGGCGGCTGTGACCGACGCACGGATCGACGCGCTGCTGCGCGAGCACGCGGTCGTCGACGGGCACAACGACCTGCTCTGGCTGGCCCGCGAGCAGGTCGGCTACGACTTCGACCGGCTGGAGATCACGGACACCGAGATGTGCCAGTCGGCGGGCGCGCACACCGACCTGCCCCGCCTGCGGGCCGGGGGAGTGGGCGCACAGTTCTGGTCGGTGTTCGTGCCGGCGACGTTGGCCGGCGACGAGGCGGTGACCGCGACGCTGGAGCAGATCGACGCCGGACACACCATGATCCGTCGGTACGCCGACGACCTGGCCCTCGCGACCACGGTCGAGGACATCGAGCGCGCCTGGCAGCAGGGCAGGATCGCCAGCCTGATGGGTGCCGAGGGCGGCCACCAGATCAACGAGTCGCTCGGCACCCTGCGGATGCTGCACCGCCTCGGGGTGCGCTACCTGACCCTGACCCACAACGACAACGTGCCGTGGGCCGACTCGGCCACCGACGAGCCGGTGCTCGGCGGACTCTCGGACTTCGGTCGCGAGGTGGTCTCGGAGATGAACCGGATCGGCATGCTCGTCGACCTCAGCCACGTGAGTGCCGACGTGATGCGTCAGGCGCTCGACGTCTCGACCGTGCCGGTGATCTTCTCGCACTCCTCGGCCCGGGCCGTGTGCAACCACCCGCGCAACGTGCCCGACGACGTCCTGCAACGGCTGTCCGGCAACGGCGGCGTGTGCATGGTGACGTTCGTGCCGATGTTCGTGAACCAGGCCGTCCGCGACTGGCACGCCGCCGGCGAGGAGGGGGAGCACCCGCCGGCCACGCTCGACGATGTGGTCGCACACGTCGAGCACGTGCGCGAGGTGGCCGGGGTCGAGCACGTCGGGCTCGGCGGCGACTACGACGGCACCGACTGGTTGCCGCAGGGCCTCGAGGACGTCACCGGCTATCCACGCCTGCTCGCGGCTCTGGCCGACCGTGGCTGGTCCGACGACGACCTCGCCCGGCTGACCTGCCGCAACGTGCTGCGGGCGATGGGGGACGCCGGTCTGACGTCGGAGCGACAGGAATAGAGTGACGAAGGTCGCCCCGACGACGTGGCGACACCCGCCGGCCCTGGCGGTGAACTACAGGAGGCAACGTTGCGCATCGGCGTACCCAAGGAAGTCAAGAACCACGAGTACCGCGTGGCGATCACGCCCATCGGGGTGCACGAGCTGGTGGCCCACGGTCACGAGGTGAGCGTCGAGAAGGACGCGGGTGTCGGGTCGCAGATCGATGACGCGGAGTACGTCGCCGCCGGCGCCACGATCATCGACTCGGCCGACGACGTGTGGGGTCAGGCCGAGATGGTGCTCAAGGTCAAGGAGCCGGTCTCCGAGGAGTACCACCGGATGGCCGAGGGGCAGGTGCTGTTCACCTACCTCCACCTCGCCGCCGACCAGCCGCTGACCGAGGAGCTGGCCAAGCGCAAGGTCACCGGCATCGCCTACGAGACCGTGCAGCTGCCGTCCGGGGGGTTGCCGTTGCTGTACCCGATGTCCGAGGTCGCCGGGTGCCTGGCACCGCAGGTCGGCGCCTACTCGCTGATGAAGGCCCAGGGCGGCCGCGGCGTGCTGCTCGGCGGTGTCGGTGGTGTCGCCAACGCCAAGGTCGTCGTGATCGGCGCGGGTGTCTCGGGCCAGAACGCCGCCAACATCGCGCTCGGCATGGGAGCCGACGTCACCCTGCTCGACACCGACCTGGACAAGCTGCGGATGTCGTTCTGGCGCTACAACAACCGGGTGCACGGGCTGGCCTCCTCCAAGCTGGCGATCGAGCAGCAGGTGATGGATGCCGACCTGGTGATCGGTGCGGTGCTGATCCCGGGTGCCAAGGCGCCCAAGCTGGTCAGCAACGAGCTGGTCTCGCGGATGAAGCCCGGCTCGGTGCTGGTCGACATCGCGGTCGACCAGGGCGGCTGCTTCGAGGACACCCATGCCACGACGCACGCCGACCCGACGTACACGGTGCACGACTCGGTGTTCTACTGCGTGGCCAACATGCCCGGTGCGGTGCCGAACACATCGACCTACGCCCTGACCAACGCGACCATGCCGTACGCCGTGGCGCTGGCCAACAAGGGCTGGGAGCAGGCCTGCCGCGACGACCACTCGCTCGCGCTGGGACTGAACACCCACCAGGGCAATGTCACCTACGCGCCCGTGGCGGAGGCCCACGGCATGGACTCGGTGACGCTCGAGTCCGTCCTCGGCTGAGCAGGTGTCGGAGCCGGTCGCAGAGGCGCCGGCCGGTCCGAGCGCGCTCGTCCGTGCCGTCCGCACCTATCTCGACCACCTCGTGGTCGAGCGCGGGCTGGCGGAGAACTCCGTCAAGTCCTACCGGCGCGACCTGAGGCGCTACCTCGGCTACCTCGACAGCGTCGGTGTGAGCGACCTCGACCAGATCACCGAGCAGACGGTGAGCGGGTTCCTGATGGCGCTGCGCGAGGGCGACCGGGATCACCAGCCGTTGAGCGCGACGTCCGCGGGGCGGACCGTGGTCGCGGTCCGGGGCTTCCACAAGTTCGCGGTGCGGGACGGGCTGGCCGCGATCGACCCGTCGGTCGGCGTACGCCCTCCGACGCCGGCCAAGCGGCTGCCCAAGGCGATCCCCCTCGGCGACGTCGAGCGGCTTCTGGAGGCGGCGGGGGCAGCAGGGACGGCGCTGGCGCTGCGTGACCGCGCGCTGCTGGAGATCCTCTACGGCACCGGCGCGCGGATCTCCGAAGCCGTCGGCCTCGACGTCGACGACCTCGAGCTCGAGGACCCGGCGGGCAGCAGCGTGCTGCTGCGCGGCAAGGGGTCGAAGGAGCGGATCGTGCCGGTGGGCCGGTTCGCCCGTGAGGCGGTGCAGGCCTACGTCGTCCGCGGTCGCCCCGAGCTGTTGGAGGCCGGGACCGCCGGTGCGACCGCTCACGGCGCGATGTTCCTCAACGCTCGCGGCGGCCGGCTGTCCCGACAGAGCGCCTGGTCGGTGATCGTGAAGGCGGCCGAGCGCGCCGGCATCACCGCGGAGGTCTCGCCGCACACCCTCCGCCACTCGTTCGCGACCCACCTCCTCGAGGGCGGCGCCGACGTGCGCGTCGTGCAGGAGCTGCTCGGTCACGCCTCGGTGACCACCACGCAGGTCTACACGCTGGTCACGGTCGACAGCCTGCGGGAGGTGTACGCCGCGGCGCACCCGCGGGCGCTGAAGTAGCGGCGGCGGTTTCCCCGGGCGCCCGGGGAAACTGTGGGCGGGCGGGTGAAACATCGGCCCTCCGGCTACAGAATTGCCCGCCCACCCCATCCGGTATGTCGGTTCGGCGGCCGCGACCGGTCAGCGCACCCACCTAGGCTGGCCCTCGTGAGCCCAGCCCTGCGTCTCCTCGACGACGTGACCTGGCGGGGCACTCCTCTTCCGGGGGAGCGGCCTGCTGCGCTGCTGGCTGCGCTCGCGCTGTCGCCGTCGGGGGTGTCCGACGCGAGCCTGATCGACGTGGTGTGGGCCGAGGACCTGCCGGCCAATCCGACCAAGGCGCTACAGGTGCTGGTCTCGCGGGTGCGGTCGCAGTGCGGGGCCGAGGTGCTGGTCCGGCAGGGTAACGGCTACCGGCTCGGGATCGGTCACGAGGAGGTCGATGCGCTGCTGCTCGGGCGGCTGCTGCAGCGGGCCGGCGGCGAGCTGGCCGGAGGTGATCCGGCGAAGGCCGCACTGCTCGCCCGCGAGGCGCTGGACCTGACTGCCGTCGACGACGAGATGGCCGAGGGGCCGCTGGCCGAGGTGCGGTCCCGTGCTCGGCGTTCGGCGCTCGAGGCGCGACGGCTGCTCGGGTTGTCGTTGGCCCGGAGCGGGCGCGAGCGGGAGGCGCTCGAGCACCTGCGCCCGGCGTACGACGGCGCAGGTGACGACAACGAGCTGCTCGAGGCGCTGCTGCGTGCCGAGTCGGTCGTCTCGGGGGTGCCGGTGGCGCTGGCCCGCTACGAGGAGTACCGCCGCGCTCTGCGCGACCGACTCGGAGTGGACCCCTCCGACACCCTGCAGCGGTTGCAGCGCGAGCTGTTGGCGGCCGACGAACCGGTCCGGACTGGCATCCGGTACGACGCCGAGGAGCTGCTCGGTCGCGAGACCGACCTCGCTCGCCTGCGCGCCTCCGTGCGCAGCAGTCGACTCACCTCGATCATCGGCCCCGGCGGCATCGGCAAGACCCGGATCGCCCACGTCCTGGCCCGCGAGGCCACCCAGACGCGGGTGCACTTCGTCGAGCTGGTCGGCATCTCCTCGCCCGACGACGTGATCCCCGAGATCGGCGCCGCCCTGGGGGTGCGCGACTCGGTCACCTCCCGGCGTACGCACACCCTCGCCCAGCGGGCCGACATCCGCGGCCGCATCGCCCAGGAGCTCGACACGGGGCCGGCGCTGCTGGTCCTCGACAACTGCGAGCACGTCGTCGAGGCGGTCGCCGCCCTCGTCGCGTTCCTCCTGGTCACGGCCCGCGACCTGCGCGTCGTCACCACCAGCCGGGCACCGCTGAACATCGCCGCCGAGCACGTCGTACTGCTCGACCAGCTCACCACCGAGGACGGCGCCGCACTGTTCGTACGACGGGCCAGGGCTGCCCGCCCCACCGCGGACCTCGACCCCGCCCTCGTCGACGACGTGGTCGCCCGGCTCGACGGCCTCCCGCTCGCGATCGAGCTGGCCGCCGCGCGCATCCGGACCATGTCCTTGGAGGAGCTGCGCCAGCGGTTGCACGACCGCTTCGCCGTGCTCCGCGGCAAGGACCGGTCGGCCCCGGCGCGACACCAGACGCTCGCGGCCGTGATCGCGTGGTCGTGGGACCTCCTGGGACCACGCGAGCAGCAGGCGCTGGCCTGGCTCTCGATGTTCCACGACGGCCTCAGCATCGGCTCGGCCGAAGCGGTGCTCGGGCCGGACGCCATGGACCTCGTGGAGGCACTGGTCGACCAGTCACTGTTGTCGGTGCGGGAGGCCGACGGGGTCGTGCGCTACCGGATGCTCGAGACCGTCCGCGAGTTCGGCCACCTCCGGCTGAACGATTCGGGGGAGAGCGCCAAGGCGCTGGCCGCCCAGGCAGACTGGGCGCTCCGGGTGTGCGGCAACCTCATGCACGACATGTTCGCCGACGGCCAGGTCGCGGCGGTCGACGAGCTGAGCCACGAGGAGAACAACCTCGCCGACGTGCTGCGCCGGGCGATGACCGAGGACGACGCTGCGGTCGCCGTACCCCTGATGGCCGCGCTGGGGTCCTTTTGGGCCATCACCGGCAACAACCCGCGCGTGTTCGCGATGCTCGACGGGGCCGAGAAGCTGCTCGAGGACTGGGATCCACCGCCCGACCTGGTCATGGAGTCCCAGATGGCGGTCTCGATCCTGATCAGCCACATGGGCTTCTTCCAGGACCGCAACCTCGACTCGATGGTCGCGACGATGGAGCGGCTCGGCGTACCCGACCAGCCCTGGGCCCGGGCGACCTACGCCCTGTTCGTGGAGGCGAGGTCCGACGAGGACCGGCTCGACGCGGTGCTCAAGGTCGCCGACAGCCCGGACCCTGCCACCGCGATGATGGCGCTGCAGTGGGCGGCCAACCTCACCGAGAACTCCGGCGACATCGACGCGGCGTGGGAGTACACCCAGCGCGCACTTGTCGCGCTCGACGACGACACCACTCCGTGGCCGCGCGCGATGCTGCACACCCAGATGGCATTGCTCGCGATGCAGGTCGGGGATCCGGCCACCGCGGCGACGCACGCCGAGACCGCCTGGCCGCTGCTGGTCCGGCTGCACGCCGACGACGACGCCGTGCAGGTGCGGGCCGGGATGGCCATGGGCAAGCTGCTGCTGGGTGACGTCGAGGAGTGCGAGCGCATCCTGGGCGAGGTCCGCAAGATGAAGCAGGGTCCCTCGTTCGGCGGCCACACCACCGAGTCGACGACCCGGGCCGAGCTGGCCCTGGCCCGAGGTGATGTCGCCACCGGCCTCAAGGTCTACTACGACGCGATCGGGGAGATGGCCGCCATCAGGTTCCCCGGCATGGACGCTTCCGGCATGGAGCCGTGGACCATCGTCGCCCGCGCTGCCGCCCTGACCGCCCACGTGCGGTACGCCGAGACGGCCGAGCAGCGCACCGTGCGCGACCAGCTCGCGGTGGACCTGCTCGACACCGGCGCGCGGTTGCTCGCCATGGCCGACTCGTTCCTGGACTACCCGGTGACCGGGATGCTGCTGGCCGGGGTCGGGGCGTGGCTGCTCGACCGCGATGTCGAGACGGAGGCCGGCGTACGCCTGCTGGCGCTGGCGCGCTGCTTCTCCTACAACCGGACCTTCCCGGTGATGGCGTGGGAGCCGCTGGCCGAGCTGGCCGAGCGCGCGCGGCCCGGCCGGCTCGCCGCGCTCCTGGAGGAGTACGACGGGCGACCGGGCCGTTCGCTGACCGGGGAGGTGGCGGACCTCCTCGCCCAGGCGCAGGAAGCCGTCAGATCTTCCGCTTGAAGCTGCGTACCGACAGCGGGGCGAAGATCGCCACCACGATGGCCAGGGCCAGCACCGACCAGCCGACCTCGGCGGTGATGGTGCCCTCGTTGGCGAGCGAGCGGACCGCGGAGACGACGTGCGAGACCGGGTTCAGCTTGACGAAGGTCTGCAGCCAGTCCGGCAGCGTGCTGGCCGGGACGAAGGCGTTGGACAGGAAGGTCAGCGGGAACATCACCATCAGCGAGTAGCCCTGCACGATCTGGGCGCTCTTGCCCACCGTGCCGAACCAGGTGAACACCCAGGCGAGCGACCAGCCGGTGAAGACGGCGAGCACGATGGCGCCGGTCAGCCCGACCACGCCGCCGCCGGGCCGGTAGCCCATGGCGATGCCGGTGGCGAAGGTCAGGGTCGCGGCGATGGCGTAGCGCAGGGTGTCCGCCACCATCGGACCGGCCAGTGGCGCGATCCGGGAGATGGGCAGCACCCGGAACCGGTCGAAGACGCCCTTGTCCATGTCCTCGCGCAGCTGCACGCCGGTGGCCACGCAGGCCGTCATCACCGTCTGCGCGATCAGCCCGGGGATCAGGATCGGCAGGTAGGAGCTGACGTCGCCGGACACGGCGCCACCGAAGATGACGGCGAACATCGCGGTGAACAGCAGCGGTTGGAGGGTGACGTCGAAGAACTGCTCGAAGTTGCGGCGCATCTTCAGCATGGCCCGCCAGGCCATGGTCATGGTCTGGCTGAGCGTGTCGGCCAGGCTGACCCGGGTGGGCAGGTTGGCCGCGGGGTGCAGCTCGGGCGTGCGTGTCATGGTGCTCATCGGACCGCCTCCAGGTCGTTCGAGTCGCGGCCGGTCGGCGGGTCGGTGTCAGCGCCGCCCTCACCGGTGTCGTGGCCGGTGAGTGCCAGGAAGACCTCGTCGAGCGAGGGCTTCTGCACGGTCACCGAGTCGATGTGGATCTGCTGTTCGCGCAGGCCGACGAGCACGTCGACGGCCTGGTCGCTGCGCTGCAGGGCGATGTTCATCCGCCGGGCCTCCGGGGTGAGCACCGGCGATTCCCCGATCAGCCGCTCCGCGATGCTGGCGGCCACGGGGATGTCGTCGGCCGAGACCAGCTGGAGCTGGAGGGTCGAGCGGCCGACCGAGGACTTGAGCTCGTCGGAGGTGCCCTCGGCGACCTTGCGGCCCTGGTCGATGACCGCGATGCGGTCGGCGAGCTGGTCGGCCTCGTCGAGGTACTGGGTGGTGAGCAGGATGGTGCTGCCCTGCTCCACGAGCTCCCGGATGGTCGTCCACATCTGGCCACGGGTGCGCGGGTCCAGGCCGGTGGTCGGCTCGTCGAGGAAGATCAGCGGCGGACGGGTGATCAGGCTGGCCGCCAGGTCGAGCCGGCGACGCATGCCTCCGGAGAACTGAGCGATCTGCTTGGTGGCCGCCTCCTCCAGCCCGAACTGGGTGAGCAGGCGGGCCGCGGTCTCGCGGGCGGCGGGGCGGCTGAGGCCCTGCAGGCGGCCGAACAGGACGAGGTTCTCGGTGGCGGTGAGGTTCTCGTCGACCGAGGCGTACTGCCCGGTGACCCCGAGGAGCTGGCGTACGACGTGCGGGTTGGTGCGCACGTCGACACCGAAGATGCTGCCCTCGCCCCCATCGATCGGGAGGAGGGTGGCGAGCATCTTGAGCATGGTGGTCTTGCCGGCGCCGTTCGGGCCGAGGACGCCGAACACCTCGCCGCGGCGTACGACCAGGTCGACGCCGTCGACGGCGCGCTGGTCACCGAAGACCTTGACCAGGCCGTGCGCCTCGACGGCCAGCTCGGCCGTCGGTCCAGAGTCGACCTCGGTGGAGAAGTGGTGTGTCGTCATGTCCCGAAGTCTCGGGTGCCCCGGTTTCACGGCAGTTTCACGTCGCACTCGCGGCGCTGCGCCGGTCATCTCGTCGTACACAGGTTTTCCCACAGGACTAGCAGTAATTGTGTGTCCACGGCGAGGCGCTACCCACATCTCCTCCCCAGATTTGGATGATGGACGTGATGCGTTTGCCTACGGCTTGTGACCGATGAGACAGGTGCATAGAGTCGCGCCCGCGGCTTGGCGGTAAGTCGACAATCAGCGGGGTTGATCCGGGGAAGGATCGAGGCCCGCGAACGGCGAGAGGAACTGCACCATGAGCGGTGCCAACGGGTTCGGGCGTTTCTTCGGCGGCGGACAGCCAGACAGCGCAGCCTCGGAGATGCCCCCGTTGCTCCGACCTCCGGTTCCGCCCCAGGGGACGGAGACCCCCGCTGCGCCGATCCCGTTCCGCACCGGGCGGGTGCTCGAGCCCCCGCCGCAGCGCGCGGAGTCGACGGTGGTGGAGGAGCCGGTCGAGGAGCCGGTCGAGGAGTCAGTCGAGGAGGCCCGCGTCGAGCAGCCCGCGCTCGAGCCCGAGACCGTGCCGGACGTCGAGGCAGAGGTCGAGGTCAGCGCCGAGACCGAGACCAAGCCCGAGCCCGAGGCCGAGGTCGTGCTCGGCCCGACCGGGCGTCCGATGCCGGTCCTGCCGGACCCGAAGCCGGTGTTCACCCACGGCAACGCGCGCGTCATCTCGATGTGCAACCAGAAGGGCGGCGTCGGCAAGACCACGACGACGATCAACCTCGGTGCCTCGCTGGCTGAGTTCGGTCGCAAGGTGCTGCTGGTCGACTTCGACCCGCAGGGTTCGCTCTCGGTCGGTCTCGGCCTGAACCCCCACCAGATGGACCTGACCATCTACAACCTGCTCATGCAGCGCGACGTGACCCTCGACGACGTGGTCGTCCCGAGCGGTGTCCCCGGCATGGACCTGCTGCCCTCCAACATCGACCTCAGCGCCGCCGAGGTGCAGTTGGTTCACGAGGTGGCCCGCGAGCAGACCCTGCAACGCGTGCTGGCGCCGGCCATCGAGAAGTACGACGTGATCCTGATCGACTGCCAGCCCTCGCTCGGGTTGCTCACGGTCAACGCGCTGACCGCCTCGGACGGGGTGATCGTGCCGCTGGAGTGCGAGTACTTCGCGCTGCGCGGCGTGGCCCTGCTGAAGACCACCATCGACAAGGTCCAGGAGCGGCTGAACCCGAGACTGACCGTGGACGGCGTGCTCGGCACCATGTTCGACGGCCGCACCCTGCACAGCCGCGAGGTGATGCAACGACTGGTCGAGGCTTGGGGTGACCAGGTCTTCCACACCGTCATCCGGCGCACCATCAAGTTCTCCGACTCCACCGTCGCGGGCGAGCCGATCACCAGCTATGCCTCCAGCTCAGCCGGTGCCGAGTCCTACCGCGACCTGGCCAGGGAGGTGGCGGTCCGTTGTCTCGACGCGTGAGCCTGCCGGCCGCGGACGACCTGTTCCGCGGCAACCGGCCGATGACGGCCGTCCCCGACGAGCCGGCGCCCGAGGAGCGCAGCAGCGCGGCCCCGCGCAAGCCCAGCGGCCGGGTCCGCCACGACGAGAAGATGACCGTCTACGTCACCGCCGACGAGCTGCTCGACATCGAGCACGCCCGGCTCTCGCTGCGGCGACACCAGGGGCTGGCGGTCGATCGTGGCCGGCTCGTGCGCGAGGCGATCGCGATGGCGCTGGCCGACCTCGAGGCCAACGGTGACGACAGCGCTCTGGTGCAGCGGCTGATCGCTCGATGACAGACCTGGCGGTCGCGCCCGAGAGGGAGGTCGCGGGCTCCGAGGAGGTCGCAGCCAGTGCGGGCTTCTCCCTGCACCTGGCCAACTTCGAGGGTCCGTTCGACCTGCTGCTGAGCCTGATCAGCAAGCACAAGCTCGACGTCACCGAGGTGGCGCTGTCGCAGGTCACCGACGAGTTCATCGCGCACATCAAGGCCGGCGGCGAGGTGTGGGACCTCGAGCAGACCACCTCCTTCCTGCTCGTCGCCTCGACCCTGCTCGACCTCAAGGCGGCCCGGCTGCTGCCGCAGGGCGACGTCGAGGACGAGGAGGACCTCGCCCTGCTCGAGGCCAGGGACCTGCTGTTCGCCCGGTTGCTGCAGTACAAGGCGTTCAAGCAGGTCGCCGGCATCCTCGACCGCCGGATGACGGGGGAGGCTCGCCGGCACCCCCGCTCGGTCGGGCTCGAGGAGCGCTTCTCGACGCTGCTCCCCGAGGTGCTGATCGGGCTCGGCCTCGAGGAGTTCGCCGGGCTCGCTGCCCGCGCCCTGGAGCCGAAGCCCGAGCCCGAGGGCATCGGGCTGGCGCACATCCACGCTCCTGCGGTGAGCGTTCGCGAGCAGGCCACCGTCGTCGTGGGGCGGCTCAAGGGGAGCGGCACGCTGACCTTCCGGGCGCTGGCCGCCGACGCGCCCGACATGATGACGCGGGTGGCCCGGTTCCTGGCCCTGCTGGAGCTGTTCCGCGAGGGCGTGGTGTCCTTCGACCAGATGACGCCGCTGGGTGAGCTGAGCATCCGCTGGACCGGCACCGAGGACGCGGAGATCGAGATCAACGACGAGTTCGACGGAGCGCCCCCCGAGGAGCCGGCTGAGGAGCCGGCTCCGGTCGACGGGGAAACCAGTGGTTTCGAGACGGTTGCTGCGCAACCTCCTCAACCACCGAGTGATGAGGAGCACGAGTGACCACCGAGATGCTGGAGGACGAGACCGTCACCGAGGCGGAGACCCTCGACGTCCCGCTCGCCGAGCTGCGCCCCGCCCTGGAGGCGGTGCTGATGGTGGCCGACCAGCCGCTGGACGACGCCACGCTGGCTACCGCGGTCGGCTACCCGGTGGGCGAGGTGGTCGAGGCGCTCAACGCCCTGGTGGCGGAGTATGACGAGTCGGGGCGCGGCTTCGAGCTGCGCAACGTGGCCGGCGGCTGGCGTTACTACACCCGGGAGGAGTTCGCCCCGGTGGTGGAGCGCTTCGTCCTGGACGGGCAGCAGGCCAGGCTGACGCAGGCGGCGCTCGAGACCCTGGCCGTGGTCGCCTACAAGCAGCCGGTCAGCCGCAGCCGCGTCTCCGCGATCCGTGGGGTCAACGTCGACGGCGTGATGCGCACGCTGCTGACCCGTGGCCTGGTCGAGGAGGCCGGCACCGACCACGAGACCGGTGCCCACCTCTACCGCACCTCGAGCTACTTCCTGGAGCGCATCGGTGTCACCTCGCTCGACGAGCTGCCCGAGCTGGCGCCGTTCCTCCCGGGGGTCGACGACTTCGAGGACGAGCAGGAGGTCGTCGCGGAGGCGCCTGCGGCCCCGGATGTGGCCGGCGAGGTCGCATCCGACAGCATGGAGGAATGAGGCAGGTCGAGACCGACGACGAGGGGCTGATCCGCCTGCAGAAGCTCCTCGCCCAGTCCGGGGTGGCCAGCCGTCGCAAGTGCGAGGAGCTGATGCTCGCCGGACTGGTGGAGGTCGACGGCGAGGTCGTCACCCGACTGGGCACCAAGGTCGACCCGACCACGGCGGTGATCCGCGTCGAGGGGCGGCGGCTGCCGCCGGTCAGCGAGCACGTCTACCTCGTCCTGAACAAGCCGGCCGGGGTCACCTCGACGATGTCGGACCCCCATGCCGATCGCACGCTGGCCGAGTTCGTCGCCGATCGTCCGGAGCGGCTGTTCCACGTCGGCCGGCTCGACACCGACACCGACGGCCTGATCCTGCTGACCAACGACGGTGACTTCGCCCAGAAGATGGCGCACCCGTCGTACGAGGTGGAGAAGACGTACGTCGCCGAGGTGGACGGCGTCGTCTCACGGACCACCATCAAGCAGCTGCTGGACGGTGTCGTGCTGGAGGACGGTCCGGTCGAGGTCCGCGAGGCGCGGGTGCGCAACGCCCACGGCGGTCGCTCGATCGTCGAGCTGGTCATCCACGAGGGACGCAACCGCATCGTGCGACGGCTGCTCGACCAGGTCGGCCACCCGGTGCGTCGACTGTCCCGGACCCGCATCGGGCCGGTGCGTCTCGGTGAGCTGAAAGCGGGTCGGCTGCGCGAGCTGACCGACGCCGAAGTCGGCGAGCTGCTCGACTCTGCCGGTCTGTAGGCTCAGCCGCGTGTCCGTCAGAGCCGTACGGGGAGCCACCCAGCTCGAGTCCGACGAGCGCGAGCACATGCTCGACCGGGTCGCGGAGATGGTGCGCGACGTGCTCGACGCGAACTCGCTGGCCGTCGACGACTTCATCAGCATCATCTTCACCGCGACCTCCGACCTGCACTCCGAATTCCCGGCGTACGCCGCCCGCCAGCTCGGCTTCGACGACGTACCCCTGATCTGCGCGCGTGAGCTCGAGATCGGCTCCTCGATGCCGCGGGTGGTGCGGATGATGGCGCACGTCGAGACCGACCTGTCGCGCAAGGACATCACCCACGTCTACCTGCACGGCGCCGCTGCCCTGCGCCGTGACCTCGCTCGGGTCCGAGCGGTTCCAGATGAATGAGCTCACGGGCCCCATCCACGTCGTCGGCGCCGGACTCCTCGGCACCTCGGTCGGGCTGGCGGCCGCGCGGGCCGGGCTCGAGGTCTGGCTCAGCGACACCAACCACGAGCACGTGCGCACCGCGAGCGGCCTCGGAGCCGGGCGTCAGGCGCCGGAGGACGGGGTCGCGCAGGTCACGGTGGTCGCCGTACCGCCCGACCACATCGCCGCGCTCGTCGTCGAGGCACTCGAGCGTGGCGGCGTGGTCACCGACGTCGGCAGCGTGAAGAGTCTCCCGCTGACCCAGGTCTCGGACCACGTCGAGGAGGACCTGCTCGCCTGCTACGTGGGCAGCCACCCGATGGCCGGCAGCGAGCGATCGGGGCCGCTGGCCGCGAGCGCTGCGCTGTTCGACGGACGTCCGTGGGCGATCACCCCGCACACGCACTCCTCCCCGGAAGCCGTCGAGCTGGTCGAGGCACTGGCGCAGCTGTGCGGCGCCGAGCCGGTCCGGCTGTCCCCGGTCGAGCACGACCGGGCGGTGGCGCGTACGTCGCACTTGCCGCACCTGCTCGCCGTGCTCACCGCCGGCCAGCTCGCCGAGGCCCAGCCCGAGCACCTGTCGCTGTCGGGGCAGGGCGTCCGCGACGTCACGCGGATCGCGGCCGGCGACCCGGACATGTGGGGCCAGATCATCCGCGCCAACAACGCGGCGGTCAGCGAGCTCCTGCGCGACGTGCAGGTCGATCTGGAGCGCCTGGTCGAGGTGCTGGCGAGCGGTGACGAGGAGCGTCTCGAGGACATCCTGACCCGCGGCGTCACCGGCACCCGGGCCATCCCGGGCAAGCACGGCGGGCCCGCGATCGCCACCGCATCGGTGTTCGTGTCGGTGCCCGACCACCCTGGCGAGCTGGCGCGCCTGTTCGCCGACGTCGGCGACATCGGCGTCAACATCGAGGACCTGCACATCGACCACGACCCGGGTCGCCCCGTCGGGCTGGTGGAGCTGGTGGTGGAGGACACATCCGCCGAGGGGCTGCGGGTCGCTCTCGAGACGAGGGAATGGGTCACCCACCGGTAGGGTTGGCCCCTGCTGGAGGAGTCGAGACAGCAGGAGCAGCGCAGTGGGCAGCCAGTCATCCACGAGGGTCGTCGTCGCCATGGACGGACCTTCCGGATCGGGCAAGTCGAGCACCTCACGAGGTGTCGCGACGCGCCTGGGCCTGCGCTACCTCGACACGGGGGCCCAGTTCCGGGCCGTCACCGCCTGGATGATCGGGCACGACGTCGACTTCTCCGACCCGGCGGCCATTGCCGCCCGCTCCGGCGAGCCCGAGATCGTCTCCGGCACCGACCCACAGGACCCGACGATCACCGTCGACGGCCGCGACGTCGCCGCCCAGATCCGGACCCAGGCGGTCACCGACCACGTGAGCGCGGTCGCAGCCGTCCCGGAGGTACGCCGCCGCCTGCTCGAGCTGCAGCGCGCGATCATCGGCGACGGCGGCATCGTGGTCGAGGGACGTGACATCGGCTCGGTGGTGGCTCCCGACGCGGAGGTGAAGGTCTACCTCACGGCAGACCCGTCAGCCCGGGCGCAGCGACGTACGGCGGAGAACGGTGCCGGCTCGGTCGAGGCGACCCAGGCCGACCTGCTTCGTCGGGACCGGATCGACTCGGGTCGCGCGGTGGCCCCGGCGATGATGCCCGACGGCGCCGTGCACATCGACACCACGCCGTACTCCCTCGACGAGGTCGTCGACCAGGTGGTGGGCCTCGTCCGGCAAGCGGGGCTGGAGAGACAACCGTGACCGGGGCTCTCCGCATCGACGGTGGAGAGCTGCCCTCGACCGACGGCGTCCGTGCCCCGCACACGCGGCTGATCACGGCAGGGCGCTTCGTGCCCGCGGCCATCATCCGGACGTGGTGGAACCTCGAGATCCACGGTGCCGACAACGTGCCCCGGACCGGACCGGTGGTGATGGCGGCCAACCACGTCGGCTGGCTCGACGGACCGCTGCTCGCGATCTGCGCGCCACGACCGGTGCACGCGCTGACCAAGATGGAGATGTTCTCCCACGGCATGGGTGCCTTCCTGGTCGCCGTCGGCCAGATCCCGCTCGACCGCTTCCACGTCGACGTCAACGCCATCCGCGTCGCGGTGAAGTCGCTCGAGGACGGGCTGTGCGTCGGGGTCTTCCCCGAAGGCACCCGAGGTGCCGGCGACATGGCCTCGCCGCGCGCCGGGGCCGCCTACCTCTCGCTCGTCACCGGAGCGCCCGTCGTCCCGGTGGCGTTCCTCGGGACCCGCGTACCCGGGACCGACGGCACCCTGCCGCCTCGCGGAACCCGGCTGGCGATGACGTTCGGCGAACCCGTCGACCTCGGCAGGCGCCCGTGGCCCCGCACCCAGCAGGACATGGCCGACGCGGCCACGCGCGTCACCGACGCCATTCTGCAGACCATCCACACCGCCGAGAACGAGACCGGCATGACCTTGCCCGGCCCGCTCGGCCCGAAGCCCGTGAAGAAGAGACGATGAGCACCCCTGCAGAGACCCCTGACACCCGCGCGCCGATCCTGGCCGTCGTCGGTCGCCCCAACGTCGGCAAGTCGACGCTGGTCAACCGGATCATCGGCCGTCGCGAGGCGGTGGTCGAGGACGTCCCCGGCGTCACCCGTGACCGGGTGTCCTACGACGCGGTCTGGAACGGTCGCGCCTTCACCGTCGTCGACACCGGCGGCTGGGACCCCGACGCCCGCGGGCTGGCCGAGAGCATCCGGGCCCAGGCCGAGATCGCGGTCAACATCGCCGACGCCGTGATGTTCGTGGTCGACGCCGGGGTCGGGATCACCGACAACGACGAGGCCGTCGTACGGATCCTGCGCAAGTCCGGCAAGCCCGTCGTGCTCGCGGCCAACAAGGTGGACGACCAGCGGGCCGAGGCCGAGACCTACGGGCTGTGGAACCTCGGGCTGGGCGAGCCGATGCCGGTCTCGGCGCTCCATGGCCGTGGTTCGGGCGACCTGCTCGACGCCGTACTCGCTGCGCTGCCGGAGACCCCTCCCGAGACGTTCGGCGAGGTCGGCGGCCCCCGCCGGATCGCGATCATCGGCCGGCCCAACGTCGGCAAGTCCTCGCTCCTCAACAAGCTCGCGGGCGAGAACCGCGTGGTGGTCGACGACGCGTCGGGTACGACGGTCGACCCGGTCGACGAGCTGGTCGAGCTCGGCGGCAAGACCTGGCGGTTCATCGACACCGCCGGCATCCGCAAGCGGGTGAAGACGGCGTCGGGGCACGAGTACTACGCCTCGCTGCGCACCGAGACCGCGATCGAGCGGGCCGAGGTGGCGGTGCTCGTCATCGACGGCTCGCAGTCGGTCTCCGAGCAGGACATGCGCATCATCCAGACCGTGCGTGACTCCGGCCGCGCCATGGTGATCGCCTTCAACAAGTGGGACCTGGTCGACGAGGAGCGTCGCTACTACCTCGACCGCGAGATCGAGCGAGACCTGGTTCAGGTGCAGTGGGCACCGCGGATCAACGTCACCGCCCGCACCGGGTGGCACGTCGACCGGCTGGTGCCCGCGCTGGAGAAGGCGCTCGAGGGCTGGGAGACCCGGATCAGCACCGGTCAGCTGAACTCGTTCCTCGGTCGGCTCGTCGCCGAGCACCCCCACCCCGTGCGCAGCGGCAAGCAGCCGAAGGTGCTGTTCGGCACCCAGCCGACCACCTCGCCGCCCACCTTCGTGCTGTTCACCTCCGGCCTCCTCGACGCCGGCTACCTGCGCTTCATCGAGCGCCGCCTCCGCGAGGAGTTCGGCTTCGTCGGCACCCCGATCGACATCCAGCAGCGTCCTCGGGAGAAGCGGAAGCGCTGAGAACGGCTGCTTGCGTCATACGAATTGGTGCCTAGAGCGCTCGATTCGTATGACGCAAGCGGGGGTCAGGCGACAGGGCCCTTGCCGAGGGTCACGGTGGCGGAGTGGCTGGAGCCGTTGGCGTCGGTCCAGGTGACGCGGACGTCGTCGCCGGGGGAGTGGGCTGCGACCAGCGAGTGCAGCTGGTCGGCACCGGTCACGGTGGTGCCGTCGACCGAGGTGATGGTGTCACCGGCGGCGATCCCGGCATCGGCAGCCGGGGTGCCGTCGTACACGCCCTGGACGACGGTGCCGTCGCCGAGACCGACGCCGAGGAAGGCCGGGTAGCCATAGGCGTACGCCGCGCTCGAGACGCCGTTCTCGAGGTCGTCGGCGATGCTCAGCACCTTCGCGATCGGGATGGCGTAGCCGACCACGTCACCGCCGGTCGAGGCGGCGGTGGTCATGCCGACGACCTCCCCGTCGGCGTCGTACGTCGCGCCGCCGCTGTACCCGCCGACCACGTCGCTGCTGATCTCGATCAGGCCGGTGAGGTTCTCGCCCGCGGCGCTGCCCTCGCTCTGGGTTGCGATGGACTGGTCGGTCGCGATCACCGAGCCGGTGGCGGCGCTGAGGTAGTCGACGGTGCCGTTGCCGTCGCCGACGGCGGTCACGGCCTCGCCCTGGGTGACGCCGTCGTGGTCGGTGCTCACCGTGTCGAGGCCGCTGGCGTCCTCGAGCTGGAGGACGGCCACGTCGTCGGTGGTGTCGGTTCCGACCACCTTGGCGGTGTAGGTGTCACCGGTCGACATCACCGTCACCTCGATGGAGGTGGCGCCGGCGACCACGTGGTGGTTGGTGACGACCTCGCCGTCGGAGGTGAGCACCAGACCGGTGCCGGCCGCGGCGGCTCCGTCGTACTTCATGGTGGTGGCGATGCGGACGAGGCCGGTCAGCTGGGAGTCCGAGGCCTGCGTGGTGGTGTCGGTGGAGCTGCCCTGTCCGGTCCAGTCGCCGCCGTCGTACCCGTAGGGGCTGGTGGGGAGCTGCTGCACCCCGGGGTCCTGGCCGTAGGAGTAGCCGTCCCCCGGGGTGAGCAGCACGTTGGAGCTCTGGGGGGTGGTGCCGGAACTGCCAGCCGGGTGCTGGCGCGCGAAGGCGTACCCGGCGCTGACGCCGCCGACGCCGAGGGCCAACGCCGCGGCCGCCGCGGGGAGGACGAGCATGCGGCGGCCGCGGCGAGGCGGTCCGGGTGCCGGGGTGGGTGCGGGAGCGGCGCCATGGAAGGGGCCGTGGGGAGGGGGAGTCGTGTCGTTCTCGGGCATGGATCCCAGAGAACTGGGCAATGCCGAAGGTTTCCTGTGAGCCGTCGGAGGGATGGCTGTGACCGGCGAAGAAGTTCCTGAGATCCCTCAGGTGGCCTCGGCCTGGTCGAGCCCCTGTCGCGTGGTCACAGGAGTCACGCGAGTGGACAAGTTTCCCCGGACGCCCGGGGAAACCGTCACCCGAGCAGTACCACCCCCGTCCCACCGACCTCGCACATCGACCGCCACCAGGACGCCCTTCCCCTAATCTGGACGTATGCCGCGTTTACGACTGCTGCTGCCTGCTGCCCTCCTCGCCGCGCTCCTGCCCACGGCGTCGGTGCTCCCGGAGACTGCGCCGGGGGTCGCGCTGGCGGCGAAGTCGGTCGTGCCGCGGGTCGGCGGCTGTGCGGTGTTCCCCGCGAACAACTACTGGAACCGGGACATCTCCCGGTTGCCGATCAACCCGCGCAGTCGGCAGTGGCTCGCGCACATGTCGCCGTCCCGCAAGCTGCATCCCGACTTCGGCCCGTCGTACGGCGATGGCCCGAACTACGGCATCCCGATCACGGTGGTCTCTCAGGCACATCGCAAGGTTCCGGTCAGGTTCGACTACGCGAGCGAGAGCAACCGGGTCGGCTACCCGTTCGGCGCCGACACGATGATCGAGGGCGGTCGCAACTCCGGCGGGGACATGCATGCGGTCGTCGTACAGAAGGGGACGTGCCGGCTCTACGAGACCTGGAACACCCGGGAGAGCGGTGGCCGCTGGAGCGCCGGGTCGGGCGCGACCTGGTCGCTGAAGTCCAATGCGCTGCGGCGTGACACGTGGACCTCCGCCGACGCCGCAGGCCTACCGATCCTGCCGGGTCTGCTGCGTTGGAACGAGGTGAAGGCGGGTCCGGTGCGGCACGCCATCCGGTTCACCACCGACGTCACCAGCCGGCACCACCTCTGGCCGGCCAGGCACGACGCCGGTTCGCAGAACAGCCTCGCGTACCCGCCGATGGGAGCCCGGTTCCGGCTGAAGGCGGCGTACCCGCTGAAGGGCTACGGCACCTACGCCCGCCGTGTCATCGTCGCGATGAAGCACTACGGACTCGTCCTCGCCGACAACGGGTCGCCGTGGTACTTCCAGGGCGAGCGCAACCCGCACTGGCCCCCGGCCATGGTCGAGGCCCTCAAGCGGATCCCCGCCTCGGCCTTCGTCGCCGTGGACACCTCGAGGCTCAAGGTCGCCGCCAACTCGGCCGCCACCCGTCGCTGAGGCCGATTCGGGCGCGGTCGAACCCCTGCGGTAGGGTTCCATTCGCCTTGCCGGTCGAGCAGATCGCGGGGCATCGGGCTGTGGCGCAGCTTGGTAGCGCACTTGACTGGGGGTCAAGGGGTCGCAGGTTCAAATCCTGTCAGCCCGACCGAGAGGCCCTGATCTGTTCACGCAGGTCAGGGCCTTTGTCATGCTCCCGGCCGCGCTCTGGCGACAAGACTGAGCGTGGCCGCTACGGACCAGAACCGGACCATCAACGCGACAGCACTGCTTCGGTACTTAGGGGCGACTGTCCGGGGTGTGCGCGTGCACGTAGCCGACAGGCGGCGGAGTGACGCAGGTCCTCCCGGGTCCGGGTGCACCATGAATTTCTCGATTGCTCAGCGACCTGGTGTGAACGATTCGTATCGTGACGTCGAAGGAAAGGTGGTTGAGCCGAGATGAGGTTGTTCAAGCGCAAGGGCGCCGAACCGCCTGTGGGCCGGCGCCGAGATCCTCTACTCGATCGCGTGAACGCGACTCCGCACGACGACACGGTGTTGGATGACTTGGCAGAATGGGGTCTGCTGGAGGGCGACTTTTCCGGCCTGATCTCTAAAGGGGAGCATCAGCTCGCTACCACACAGGCGACCGCCGCTAAAAGCGGCGCTCCGATTCGCCTCTTCCTCACGTCCGAGGCCCTGATCGTGAATCCCCTCTTCGGCAACGACCCACCACTCCGCTGGCCGCTCGCCAGGGTCGCATACTTGGGAAGCCAGACTCTCGTGTCGTCCCAGCCGTTGCACGTCGAGGTTTGGGAGGAGTCGACCTCTGCGCACCCTAAGGGGCGCGCACTGCATGTCCTCCTTCCGGAAGACCAAAGCGGTTTGGACTTCAACAAGACGCTCTGGGAACACTTCCGCCAAGTTCGGCCTGAGCTCGATCGATTCTCCGGCGCGCACACGGTTGGTATTGGTAGGCCACCTAACGAGCCCTAGCGGTATGACGCAGGTTCAGCCCACGCGACGTCGGTGTCTACTCCGGCCGGCCACCAGACGACGCGGAGCAGTAGGGCTCCCAGCTATCTTCGACAAATGACCGAACCAATCACTCCGAAGGAACTGTCGGCGGAGCTGGGCGTCAGTGATCGGGCAATCCGCCAGTGGTTGCGAGACCAAGGATGGCAAAGCGTCCCTACGCCCGCTGGGGACTGACCCAGGAGCAAGCGGCTCAGGTCCGCACACATTTCCGCCCTTGAGACCCACGGCTGCGGGCTGGACGAGCCGGTTACGTTCAGCCAGGGGCGCGGCGGCCCGACGGGCTGGACACGAAACCTGAGTCGCACGCAGGGGACCTGCCCATGGTCGAATGACGCACGAGCGCTCGCGGCGGTAAGACGCGGCTCCGTTAACTCATGTGAAAGCAGTCGGGGGCTGCTCAGCGTCCTCGCCAATGCCACCATGTGGGTTCCGTGCGCGGATCAAACCCCTCCTGATAGATCTCAATATCTGCGCGCCTCAGTTGGACGAACTGGCCGTCCGCGCCAGCTTGCGACTCACGTTCGGCGACTTCGCGCCAGATCTCATCGAACGGCCAGCGCCGCAACTGCGTGGCTATGCCATCGCGCCACAGTTCCCATGCGTCACGACTTATCCAGTTGCGTGCGCGTAAGTCGAGCTCATCCTCGCTGAGTCGGAAATACGCGATCACCGCCCGGCGATCCTCGTCACGAATGGCCCCGCTGTGGGGAACGGATTCCAGGGCCGAAGTCGACAAGCGGTCCATGATCGACCAGTAGCGTTGGACGAAGAGATCTTCGAATTCTCGCTTCCGCTGTTTCCGCACCTGACGCAGTTGGAAGACGGCAGCCAGGACCCCGATCATGGCGGCGACGGCAAGAATGTCTGACACGCATGCTCCGTTTCATTTGAGCTCAGACGATGACTCGCCGCCGGCTTCGGCGGGTCTGCGATCAGTACGAAGTGGATCTCACGTCTATGGGACTACCGAAGCCTAAACGGACCAGAGTGCGATCCCACTGATCTCGCGTGAGACTGACGCGGTGGAGCGTCGCGAGTTGACCAGTACAGGTCACGGCACAGGCGCTATCACAATGCGGGTCGCGACGTATGGCAATTGATGCGCATTACTGGATCGCCATCGTCTGACGCTTCGGTAACTCTTCGGTATCTAGCGGCCCGACCCTGGCGACCTCTCCTCGCCTGTGAACTTGCGCGCTTTCTCAACCGCATCTCGCTGAGTTTGTGAAATCGAGACGGCTCTGGCAGCAACGCGTTCTGATCTCCGGTCTGCCGCCGAGGCCACTGCGACTTTCTTGCCGACCTTGTTGGCGAGTCTGATCTCCTTGCCGACTGAATCAAGGGCGCGAATGCTTTCCCGGAACGGAGCGAGTGAACGGTTGATCTCTTCGAACACTGACTGTGCAGGGGCCATGGCACGGCTGGATGCCGCAGCAGCTTCTCGAACTGGTCGCATCCGTTCCTGCATGCGCGCGATGGTGTCCGCGAGTGGGGCTACGACGTCGGTTGCAACACGATCAAAATTGGCCAGGAGGAGGGGGTCCGAGTCGAAGAAGAGAACCGTGCGGGGTTGCTCCGTTCCCCCTGTGATCTGGGCGACGCGCTGGTGGGAGACACCAAGCACCTCGGCAATGTCGCGAAGGGGAACATCGTCGTCGACAAGTTGGCGAGCGGTGGCGCTCGTCAACTGCGCGATGAGTCCTTCGAGGACGCGCACCTCGGTTCGCAGATGCTCGACGAGCTCACCAGCAGCGTGCACGTCCATGCCATTGACATCGACCGAAACTATGTCGACATCGACCTCAGAGAGGGCTAGATCCTCGGAGAGGGCGATGTACTCCGCTGCGGCCTGACCGGCCTCAGCGAGGCGCCGCGCCTGAGTAACCCCGCCAATCTCGGGGATGTTGATCATCCACCACTTGCCATCGCGTAGGACCTCGACCTCGAATCGCTTCACTTGCTCGCCCCCTTCTCGTCCTTCGTGTCAGTGGTGCAGTCGCAGTCGTCGATCTTGGCGGCGACACTTCGGATGACGCCCGGGGAGATCATGCGGTGCCCGTCGGGCACCGGGACAGAGTGGTTGTCGCCGGGACAGCGCCACTTTGTGTGACTGCCAACGGTCTTCCCTGGCGACCAGCCCGCCGCCCGCAGGACCCGGAGGAAGTCCCGCGTCTTCATCTCCTTGGTCACGAGAATAGTCTATGTCCCTAGACGGTTTCTAGTCAATCGGCCTAGACAAAACCGTAAGTCCGCGCGCGACCCAGAGCAGGACGGCCCATCTAGGCTTCCCGTCCGGTCACTCACCAAGCAAGTACGACGCGCCGACTGGCGGTGGTGTGACGCAACTGGAGACGCAGTTCCCTCGGCGGCGTCAACCGGATCTAATTGCAGTGTGACGATCAGCATCGAGCCCGAGGACTACCTCAGACCCAACGCGGAGTTGCAGGCCAGGTGGCGAGCGAGGAAACTGCGGAGCCGGGACCAGGCCGACGAGTTTCTAATCGAAAGCAACCTCCTTGGCCTCTGTGGCGAATTGGCCGTTGTCGCGTTCGTTCGCAGTCAACTGTCAGAGGGGTGGACCGCCCTGCACCTAGCGGACTCCTCATCGACCAATTCCGATATCTCGTTGGTGTCGGGGGCGACGACCGTTGGACTCGAGGTGAAGACAACGCATCCGGACCGGCTTGCGGCCTACGGCCGCATAGTCAACGAGGATCAGATTTACAGTACGGATGCTGATGCATACGTCTGGTGCGTGGCCAAGCGTTCGGTGCGAAGGCCGAGAGTCACCATTCTCGGATGGTCGACGGTGGGCAGCGTCAGAGCCCACTGGCAGTCACCCACCTACACGAATTCGCGACCCGTGACCATTGACCGTCAGCCTTGGGAGACCCTCGAGGATTGGCGCGAGGCTCGGGTCGACCGACTGGACTACGACCACGACACCGATGGCTACGAGTACCTGCAGTCCGCGACAATCCCGCCGCACCACACGGTTCAATCAGTGGACGCAGAGGCAGATGTCCCGGCGCAACCCACTAACGCCGGCATCGCGTTCGCAGAGGGTGCGCAGCCATTGCCCGGATTTGTTCGCAGGCAGCCGCTTGCCAGGGTCACCGCAGACATCCGAAGCGTCAGCCACCTAATTGAGGCCCTCACCGGCGGGTAACTCGCGGCGGAATACGTGGGCTCGCTGATGCCGAGTTCCGCCCCTTCATCGGCCCGAACTCAAAAGGACGACTCAAGCCCAACGGAAGTGCCGGAAGCCGACTCCGAATGCGTGGTGACCTTGGATAAAAGGCTGCAGTGCACGTGACCGTCAGAGTTTGATGATGACGTGAAGCCGACTCTCGATGACGACGCACTATGGATGTGGGTCGAGCGCACGCCCCCAGGCGAGAAGGCCTCGATCACGCGGTTGGTCTACGAAGCCGAGGACTTTATGGTCGAGTGTTGGGGCAACTGGGACGACGAGATCCGCCAAGTCGACGTACCAACGCTCTCTCGCCAGGCCCTCGACGCATCGGGCTGGGTGCGACCCTCACCCGCGTTCGTGTTCGATCTTGAGTTTGGCCCCGGGCGTCGAGCTGGCTACTACGACGACGGTGTCATCCACCTTGTGCCAGAGAGCTCGGGGCGGCTTGGTCGCATGCTGGTCTTGCACGAGCTGACACACCACATCGCCCCGACCGCCGGGCACGGGCCCTTGTTCTGCAGGGTCCTCGCAAACTTGGTGGCTCAGATTCTTGGAGACGAGGTAGCCGACGGCCTGCTCGAGCTGTACGCAGACCACAACGTCGTCGTCGCCGAGCAGTCGGTGCTCGATCACTTTTCGTAGTTGGCGCGAGGCGATCCGTCAATGGTTTGGCTCAAACGCGCCGGACTCTTCGCGGCGGGTGGCCTTGCCTAAACGATCGCACTCAAGCGGTGGTTCGACGCATATGTCGGGGTTGAGGAGAGCCGCCGTTTCGAGGAGTGCGGTCCCGGCGCGGCCGCCCCTCCTGCATCCGCCAGGTGATGAGCAAATGACCGCAGACGCTCCCGTTGCTGGGACCGGCGAACCTCGTCGCGTGAGCTTCTTCTCGAGCACCCCATCCCGATCGGCCACATCGGGTGACAAGTCTCCGGCCTCGAAAATCTGGGTCGATAGAGGCGGGCACAGACGGCTACGAAGTTCCGCCATTCTCAAATCCCTGGAGCCGCTCGATAGCCTTCTGGGAGAGAATTACTGGGTTGTTCTTTTGAACATATTGCAGGAAGATATCTAGTCCTGCTTGCTGGTCGTTTCCGTAATCATCCGTAGTTGGCAGGTCGAGGATATGATCGAGCTCTTCCGTAGTGATGTGGCTTGTCACCAATTGAAGTTGCATAAAGACCGTGTTGCTGTGATCCCAGGTTCGCGTGAAGTCGGCTTCTCGGATCCAGCGTTCTTTCAGCTGCATCTCCGCTGATGGAGTTCTGAAGCGCGGTGGAAGCTTGAATCCCTTTAGCCACCTTCCGGCCTCAAAACTTCGATAGAAGGCGTTCGCCGTGCCGTAACTCCGTCGCTTTTCGTGAATGATCGTTTCGGCCTCGTCAAACTCGGCTTCGGTGAGCGCGTCCGGGTTCGCTTGCGGTGTGACCGCACGAGTTCTGGGGCCGAGCGCGTCGAGCTGGCTCTTGATGGAGAGGACGGCGCTTGTTAGCGCTGCGGGTATCCGGCCATCCGTCCGCTCCCTGTAGCTCAGCCGCGTTAGGCCGACGACATCGGACGGCAACTTAACGTCGTCGCCGGTCGGGAGTAGATAGGTTCGATCGAGTCCAAGCGCCCCGGCGAAAAGCCCAAATTCCAGGATGATGTTGTCGCGCACAGACTCCTGGGCCACTCCTCGACTGATTGTGGTGTCGTCAGGTGTCGCAACCAATACTGCGAAGTCGACCTTGGCAGCGGCAGCGAGGAGACTCGGCAGCGCATAGCCCGACGGGTCGAAAACGTGTTCCCAAAGGTCAACCTCGCAACCGCTGGTTCTCTCCAGTTGCTCTTGAAGGTTCAGGGCGATTTCGCGGCCTTCGGTCGACGAACCTATGAACACGCGGACGGGCTTGGCCGGGGCTGTCACGGTGCCGATGATAGGTGGCTTCCCGGGTGCTTCGCGCGCGATACTGCGCCTCAGCAGGGCTACGGAGTTGAGGTATAGCCTTGGGGGCCCGGGGTGATGACCTAGCGACCCTTGTGGGGGCTGGGGGGCTGACCCGCGACGTATCGAGACAGCATTTGTGGGGCGGGTTGTCTCTTCTAGGAGGCTCCGCCACGGCCGAGATGCGCCACGCGAGTTGGTAACAACCGCAGGGCGAGTAGCCGAAGGGGAAAGCGAGTTGAACCCCGGGCGCTCCCAAAGGCTGTTGAGCGATCAGGGGACTGTCCCATAGTGGGTGGAACTGAGCGGCAACGCTCACGCGCCCGCGACGTAGGCAGTCAGGAAATGGACCCCGTGCCGGTCGAGGTTGCCGCGAGCGCGGTCGTAGTGCTCAGTCGTGCGTGGGTCGGCGTGCCGAGCCAGGATCTGGGCGTCTCGGAGTGGAACACCTGCGTCGAGGGCGTTGGTGATGGTGGCGTGCCGCAGGGAGTGCGGGCTGATGTGGCAGGGGATGCCGGCGACCTTCGCGATTCGGGTGATCATCCGGTAGGCGTCGCGGCGGTCGATGGCATTGCCCGAGACGGGTCGGAGGATGAGTGGTCCGGTGGTTCGCTGGCCGCGGCAGGCTTCCAAGACTTGGAGGACTGGCACGGTGATCGGCATGGTGGCGGGCTTGTTGCCTTTGCCGACCAGGTGTGACACTCGGTGGCCTCGGAGGGTTTCGGCGTAGTCCTCGATCAGCACGGCTGCGGCTTCGGATGCTCGCACGAGGGCAGCAGTTGGCGCGCTCCGGGGAACTGCGTGCGCCCCGTGCGGGAGCGCATCCGGCCGGCACCAGACGCGCTCAGGGACGGGCGTCGGCGTCGCGTGAGGTTGCGTCCGCAGCGTTGCGCGCGGACCGGGACCGTCGGTGGGCGGAGGCGCTGGTCCGGTGCGCGGCAAGGGTGCGCGCCCTCGGATTCGCTGATCTCGAGACCTACCTGGCGACGCTACGGTTGCAGGGAGCAAGCGCGCACCGGCCGCGGTCGAACTCGGTTGCGGTGGTTCGGTCACCGACGGCTCCTGCAGCGAGGATGACCGATCGTGGGACGGAGTAGGACAGGCGTCGGGTCCTGGTTCGTGTGACCGGCCCGCGGCCATGTCTGGACCTCGCCCGGGGGTTGCGCAGTAATCTCGACCGAGCACTGTCGGTGGCAGGAAGCCACGGCCGAGCGTCGGGACGCGGACTGTGGAGGTGGAGTCGATGAGTGACGACCCTTCTGGCTCGGAGGAGTCCACGGAGCCGACCGAGGAGCCGACTGAGTCGTCCTCGGCAGGCGGGCTCGTCCCTGCGGCGCAAACAACTCCGGTCAAGAAGCAGGCGACGACACCGGCCGCGCACTCCGCAGCAGCGAGTGTGCTCGGGTACCTGCACCAGACCCGGTGGGGCCTCCTGGAACTGCTGCGGGCCAAGGGCGACAACCCGGACCTGAGCCTGACCCTGGAGATGCACGACGACGTTGCCTGGGAAGACGCCGGCACACCGACGGAGCTGAAGCAGATGAAGTTGCATGTGAAGGCGCTCAAAGACCTCACAGACTCCTCCGATGACATGTGGCGCACCCTCGGCGTTTGGTTGGACAACGGGCGGCCCCGCGATGTCCATGGACCCGTCCTGACGTTGGTGACGAACTCCTCGGCAGCCGAAGGTTCGGCCGCTTCGATGCTTCGCCCTGACGCCGCCACCCGTGACCCTGCCGCAGCGGCTGGGCTGCTCGCGGCGGTGGCGGCGAAGTCGACGAACAAGGAGACGAAGAAGGCGCGTGACAAGTTCCTCGAACTGTCGCCAGCAGAACGGATGGTGTTCGTCGAACGGATCTACGTCGCGGACGAGTCCGCCGACCTCGATGACGTCGACGAGGAGGTCGCCACGCGGCTGCGGCCCGGGGCCCCGACTCAGCATTTCGACACCTACCTGGACCAGGTGTGGGGTTGGTGGGGGCGGACGTCGCTGGCGATGCTGCGAGGGCGCACAGAGCGGATCACCGTCGCAGGTATGCGGACGGCGCTGGAACGCGTCCGCGATCAGTTCGCCTCAGAGAACCTGCCCGTGCTTGTCCAGGCCGACGAGATCGACCTCGAGGCTGCGTTGCAGCAGCACGAGGACCGGACGTTCGTGCACCAGCTGAAGTGGGTCAAGGTGCAGCCGCGTCAACTGCAGAAGGCAATCCTGGACTACCAGGTGGCGTACCTGCAGGAGACGCGTTGGCTGGCCGAGCATCTGGTCGACTACGACGAGCTGGAGCGGTTCACCGCGAAGCTCATCGACGAGTGGGAGCGCGAGTTCGACTTCATGTGCGGCGAGCTGGGCGAGGAGGCGTCCGAGGAGGAGAAGCGTTCGGCTGGACGGTCCTTGTTGCACACGCTGAGCAACTCGACGCTGGCGATCCGGGCCCGGTTCGACGACGCCACTCATGCGCGCGGGCGTCGCCACGCGCTGGCCGATGGGCCGGACCTCGGTTGGCATCCGGACTTCCAGACGCATCTGGAGCAGCTCCTGCTCGAGCACGCCTGAGCGCCTCTCGCGCCGAAAACCAGTCGTCTTGCGACGTGGGAGAACGGGCCCCGTCGCGGGCTGGATCGTGACAGGGTGCGTTTCCGTGAGGCGGTGGACAGAGCGGAACTCGGCAGTCGCCGATCTGCTCAACCCTGCCCTGCTCTCGATCACCATCGCGGCGGCCGCCTCCGAGTACGAGCGGCGAGACGGCCGCCCGATGCCGTTCGCGTTGGCGTTCCTCGTCGCGCCCCTGGTGCTGCACAAGGCGACACGTGAGGAGCTCCCGAGCAGGGTCGACTCGCACCTGAGCAAGTGGGTGACCTCCCACGAGGTCCTGGCCGCCGGGTTCGGGGCGCGCGCCAGGGCACTGGTTGGTCCGGTCCGTGAAGGCATCCGGTTCGGGATACGCACCGGGGCCCTTGAGGTTGTCGACAGTGCCCTGGTCGGCCACCTGCGCGGCCGCCGGCCGGCGCAGGTCGGCGACATAGCCCAGGTCGTCGCGAAGGCAGGGTTCGTCGGCCGCTGGCTGACCCAGCTGGACTCGCCAACCACCGCGTTCGCGCTCCTCGGTGTGGAACCCTGACCCCGTGCAGTTGCTAGCCTTGGCCCTCTACGCCCATGACGGACGTCGTCGCGACGTCGCCTTTCAGCCTGGGCGTCTCAACATCGTCACCGGCGAGTCCAAGACCGGCAAGAGCGCGCTGCTGACCATCACAGAGTTCTGCCTCGGTCGCAACGCCTACCTGATCCCCGCCGGCCCTATCACCGACCACGTCAGCTGGTACGGGTCGTTGTGGCAGCTCACCGCGGACCCAGAGGGGCCTCGCGCGTTCGTCGGGCGGCCCGCCCCACCGAAGGGACAGGCTTCCATCCAGCGCGCCATGCTCGAGTTCGGCGGCGCGAACCTCGAACTGTTCGACTTCGACCAGTTGACCGAGAACGCCGACACCGCCAGCCTGCGCCGGCAGCTCGGACGTCGCATCGGCATCGCCGAGAACGTCATCGAGTCCCGCGGCCCGGGCATGAACCAGTCCCCGTTCGAGGCACACCTGGGTCACGCCGCCTGGCTGTGCCTCCAAGACCAGGACGAGATCGCCAGCCGGCACCTGCTCTTCCACCGGCAAGGTGAAGCACAGGTCGCCGAGCACCTGAAGGACACCATCCCGTACTTCCTCGGAGCGGTGCCGGCGGACGCAGCCGCGAAGAAGGCCGCGCTGCGTGACGCGATCCGTGCTCAGCGCCGGGCAGAGGCTGCCCTGACCGCAGCGCAGCAGGAGGCCTCCTCGGTCGACACGACGCTGCGTGGACTCCTCGCCGAAGCGCACGCCGCAGGTCTGACCGACGAGAACGAGTTGACCGAGCGCGCCCAGATCATCGGGGCGCTGCACGAAGCAACTCGCGACCTCTCGCCGGGGTCGTGGACCGCACCCGCGTCGCTCGGAGCAGGCCCGGGCCCGGCGGTGGACGAGGACCCTGGCGGTGGCGCAGGTCCCCGGTCTCCCGTGACCGCGAACCTGAGCGTTCGCGGCGCTGACGGCACCGAACGTCAGGACCGGCGCAGGACACTCCTTCGCCGCAGAGTCGCTCTGCGCGATGAGCTCGAGGCGGTGATGGACAGCCGCGCCCTCCTGCTCGACCGAGCCGACGCGGAGAGGGACTTCACAGGTGCGGTCGCGGTACACGCCGGGCGTCTCACCAGCCTCGACCTGCTGCCCCCACCGGCGGAACCCCAGTCCACGGGTCCCGACAACCCCAACGACTACAGCATCGAAGATGCTCCGGACGATGATGGCGACGCCGAGGACGGGACCGGCGGGACTGGCGCCGGCGAACATGGCGAGGACGAGCACCCGAATCCTGAGGACGCGTGCCCGGTCTGTGGGTCCGCGCTCGCCGAACCAGACGCGTCGGCCGCTGAGCTGACCGCTCGGCTTGCCGAGCTGCGCCAGGAGCTGACCTCCCTCGACGCGGCACCGGAGTCACGGCGGCGCGCGCTGACCACCCTCGAGGCCGAGGCGGACCGGCTCCGTGGCGAACTCGCAGCACTCGAGGGCGCCGTCGAGGCCCTCGACGCCGCCGACGAGACGGCGCGCTCACAGCGCGACACGTCGGCAGCCAGGAACTACACGCGCGGTCGCATCGTGGCCCTCCTCGGTGTCCTCGAGACAGGGACTGGTGGATCGCTGGACCGGCTGCGGCGCAACTTGACGTCCGCCAATCAGCGAGTAGCGCTGCTGCAGGCCGAGCTTGACCCTGATGCTGACCGAGAACAGCTCCACTCCCGCCTGAACGTCGTCGGACGCACCATGACCGACATGGCCGAGAAGCTCGGGCTCGAGCACGTCGAGGCGGGCGTTCGCCTCGACCTGGCGAACCTGACCGTGGTGACCGACACCAGCGACGGCCCGTTGCCCCTGCAGCGGATCGGCAGCGCCGCCAACTGGATCGGGTACCACCTCGCCACACACCTGGCCCTGCACAAGTACTTCGTCGAGAACGACCGGCCGGTGCCGCGACTGTTGATGGTCGACCAGCCGACACAGGCGTTCTACCCCTCCGAGGTGGCGAAGAACGCCGGAGCGGTCGCAGACGCGGACCGCGAGGCCGTCCTAGCCATGTTCACCGTGATGCACGATCTCGTCGTGGAGCTCGCACCCCAGATGCAGATCATCGTCAGCGACCACGCCAACCTCGAAGAGGAGTGGTTCCAGGACGCTGTCGAACACTACTGGCGGGATGGAACACGACTGGTCCCCGCGGACTGGATCGAGGAGTCGGGCGAGTCGTAAGAGATCGGTCCCCCTACCGGAGGAGCGGCGGTGACGAGCCTTCGGGCATTGTCCACAGCCTGCCTGGCCTCCTTGAAAACTGACTGGCGTCGCCGCGGAGAATGGTGATGTGCCTGAGGACGACGATGATCAGAAGGTCGCTGATCTGTTCGAGCGCGCCCGGAAGATCGAGGCCAACCGAGGTGGTCGGAAGCAGCATCTGGTACCCGCGAGCTACCTGCACCGGTGGACTGAGGACGGCCAGGTACGCGTCACCGACGTGGAGTCCAGGCGTTCCTACTGCGCACGGCCGGAGACAGTTGGCCGCGAGGCAGACTTCTACCGGCTGGAGGCTGACGGCCTGGAGCCAGATGAGTGCCACCTCTTGCGCTGGAGGTGCTCCTCAGTGAGATCGAGGGCTACGCGAAGGCCGGGATCGACGAGTTGCTGGACCGACAAGCGTGCTCACCGGAAAACGGGGCGTACCTAGCGTGGTACCTCGGATTGCAGGCGACCCGTGGCCGCGGCTACCGGGCAGTGCTCCGGGCCGGCACACACGAGTTCGCCAAGCTGAGGTTCGGGGACTTGGACGCGGATGGCGTCAGGCGACTCATGGAGAAGGATGGCGGGGAGGCCACCGATGAGGCAGTGGCGGCCGGACTGCGAGCAGTCGGGAAGATCGTCGCGGACGAATGGCGGGTCTCGCCCCAAGACGCCGCCCTTGCCGCCCAGGCTGCCGAGACAGCCGGTGAACTCGTGAAATACCTGTTGCTCGGGCGACAGTGGCTCGTCTACGACACCCCAGCCCTCTTGGTCACCTGCGACGAGCCAGTCGTCGTCCTCGGCGGACCCGCCGGAACGCGCGCGGAGGAGCGTGGGTTCGCCGACGCGCCGGTCATCTTGTTCCCGCTCACGCCGTCGAAGCTGCTAGTGCTCCTTCGAGGCGACCTGCCACGCGAGCCGAGTCAAACCTTGGACGTCGTGGAGCTCGCCGACATCAACCGCGAGATGGTCGCCAGTTCGAGCCGGTGGGTCTTCGAGAAGCCGAGCCGGCAGATCGGGATGCGGATGCAAGTTCCCGGTCCGGCCCCAGCTCTAGTCACCGAGCACTACGAGGGCAGCAAGGAGGAGGGGCGGATCGTGTACCGCCTGCACCGGCCGACCCGCTGGGTCGCGGCGTCGAACACGCCGTGGCCCGTGTCCCGCTGGTGGGAGCGCTGGTCATGACCGACGCAGGCTCGACGTAGCGCGAGCGCGCTACTCTCGGTCGAGCCCCCGTGCCCGCCGACGAGAAGGCCTCTCGCCTCCGCAGTGTCTCGCCGAGGGTTCCCATCCCACGAGCGTGTCTCGGATAGAAGGGGGGAGTGTCCCGTCCAGACGAAGGTGTCTCGGCTGGGGGCTAGGACACTCCCGGCAGATTCCGCATCCTGGTGTCGCTCGCCGTCTCGTGGACGTGCTGAACACCGGAGATGAGGGCGGCCTCCGTTCGTCCGCCGCGCGGATGGTGCCGTCCGCCGCGAGCAGCTGCGTCTTAGTGGGCGGGATGAGCCGGGGTTATGCGCCAGTCCCGGCGCCACCGGTGATAACTCCGAGCGTGGGCTGCTCGGGGCGAGGACTTGCCCACCAGCGCGAGAAGGCGGCTCCGGCATCGAGAACCGCTCGTGTGTCGGGATGCAGGTATCGGCTCGTGACTGCTGGGTCTTGGTGTCCAGCGACTCGCTGGAGCATGTGCAGCTCGACGCCGGCGTCCGCCATCCAGGTCAGGGCTGTGTGCCGCAGCCCGTGCCGCACAAGGCCCTCAAGGCCCAACTCAGCCACGAGCTCGTCCCACTTCGTGGCGTCCCGCAGCGTCGCGGTCGTGATGACGCCACCACGTGGACCGACTACCAAGCGCTTGTCCTTTTCTCGTCCCACCACAAGCCTGGCCAACGTCGGTCGCAAGGGATCGATGATCGGGACCACGCGGCGTCTCCTGCCCTTCGTTGCCTTGGTCGCCAGGCCGCCGCGTCCGGGGTAGGTTTGTCGCTCGACGTGCACGAGACCTTGTGTGAGGTCTACGTCGCGGACGCGTAGTCCCGCTACTTCACTGATCCGCAGGGCGGTGGTGGCCAGGATCGTCACGACGTCGCCGTATGCGGGGTGACCCCCGGACTCAATGACACCGGCGACCAGGCGCTCGAGGGTGGCCACGTCGGGCAACGCCAAGTCACGCGGACTCGCGGGCGTCTCAGATGTGGGGGAGCGGCCCACGGTCCGACGCCGGGCGCGATCACGGGCCGGGTTGCGCGTGATGAGCCCGTCGCGGACCGCCTCGTCGAGGACCAGCACCAGCGCCGCCACGCTGTTCTTCACCGTCGACCGACCGTGTTCCTGCTCCCACGCGTCAATAGCCCGGTCGACCAGGCCAGCGCTGATCATGGCGACCGGCAGGTGCCCCAGAGTCGGCAGGACGCGTCGGCGCAGTCCGGCGGCGTAGGCGTCGAAGGTCGATGTTGGGTCAATCCCACGAGCCCACCTGTCGCCGATCAACCCGACGTACGCCGCCAGTGTCTGGCCACTGTCCAGCCCCGTCTTCGCGGCGCGCTCCATCCGGTCCAGCCAGCGCGTGGCCGCCTCTCGAGAGGAGTGGCTGCGCTTCACACCCTCGCGCTTGCCGGTGTTGGGGTCTGTCCACCGCACCCGAGCCCAGTAGTGCGTCCCGCGGGCGCCTTCGTGCTCCTCGACGTCAACGGTCAGCCGGACCCCGAGCGGCGGCACCTTCTCGTCCCGCGCGGCCATGGACCTACTGTCGCACCGCTCGCGCCGACGCGGCCCCGAGCCGGTCATACCTGTGGATAACCCCTAGCCATGTGAGGTGCAAGAGCCCACTACCTGGAACTGAGAGAGACCAGTAGAGGAAGTCAGACTGATCTAGTGCTGGTATCACGGTGTCGATCTAAGGCCACAAACTGAGGAACAAGGGCAACGACAGACAAAGGCACACACCTCTTGCACCACAGTGCCGACAGCCGATTCACCCGGTCTGACGCGGCACCGAAGCGGGTGGTGCATGAGGCTGCGAAGAACACTGTTTCCCTGCGTCGACGGTCCTCCCGGAACGATGGAGGTCGTTTCGCGAGCGGATGAGCTCGTGGCGGTCTGAAGACGTAGTTCGACGCGTCCGCTGCGCCTCCACATACGCGACGCGTCAGCAGCGTGCTTCGCCGCGCCATCCGCACATGTACGTATTGAGCAGAGCGTCGACCGGCACTGAGACTCGAAGACCAAGGCACTTCCACCCTGAGTGCTTCCGTCGTCCGTCTGATCGAGGCAGGAGCGGCTGCAGACACCGAGCCTCGACGGCTCCGAAAGGTAGACAGCTATGACTGACCAGGCGGATGCGACGGTTGTCCCAGGAGAACAGATGGACACTGAGAATGCGCGGCTCTCTGAGCTGGGATACAAGCCCGAGCTCTCGCGAACTCTCACCTTGGCCGACGTAGTCATCTACGGACTCATCTACATGGTGCCGATCGCACCGATCTCGGTCTTCGGTGTCGTCTACAACCTCTCGGTGGGAGCCGCCGGCGCGGTGTACCTAGTTACTGCGCTCGTCATGACATTCAGCGCCTTGAGCTACCGAGAGATGGCCCTGCAATTCCCAGTCGCGGGCTCGGTCTACTCCTACGTCCGGCTGGGGACCTCAACCTTCTTCGGCTTCATCTCAGGCTGGGCGATCCTGCTCGACTACCTACTGCTTCCCGCCCTCCTCTGCGTCTTCGCCTCCCTCGCCATGGCCTCCGAGGTCACGATCGTGCCGGGCTGGGCCTGGGTGATCCTGTTCGTGGCCGCTACCGCTTTCATCAACATCATGGGCGTCAGTGTGACGGCCCGGATGAACAAGATCTTCCTGTGCATCCAGCTCGCCGTCCTCGCCGGCTTCGTGGGCTGGGCGACCGTGCTGATCTTCACTGGCAAGGCGTATCTGTCGTTGGACGTCCTCATTCCCTCCTCGAACTCCTCGTGGGCGCTCGTGGCGTCCGCAGTCCCCGTGGCTGCATTGAGCTTCATCGGTTTCGATGCCATCTCCACACTGAACGAAGAAGCTGAGCACGGCGGAGCCACAGTGGCCCGCGCCACCATCCTGGTGATGTGGTGCGTCGGCGTGCTGTTCGTACTCCAAGTCTGCCTTGCCGCGGTACTCGTTCCCACCGGCACCACATTCGCTGACGGAGCCGACACCAACAACGCGTTCTACGACATCGTGAGTCACTCGATGGCGTCGTGGTTCGGTCACGTAGTGCTGCTGACCAACGCCCTCATTGCACTCTTCGCCAATGCGATCGCCTCCAACGCGACCTCATCCCGACTGGTGTTCAGCATGGCCCGCGACGGCCAGCTGCCGCGGTTCCTCGCGCGGGTCAGCGCTCACAAGGTGCCTAGGAACGCGATGCTCTTCATCGCGGTGCTGTCCATCGGGATCGGTGTTCTCGGCGTCGAACAGGCCGGTCTCTTGATCACCTTGGTCACGTTCGGCGCCCTCACCGCCTACATCTTGTTGAACGTCGCCGTTGTCAACCACTTCATCGTTCGCGGAAAGAGCCGCCGCTTCTTCCTGCATCTGATCTCTCCCGTCGTCGGCACCGCGATCCTGCTCTTCGCTCTCTGGAGCGCCAACCCCCACGCCAAGATCCTTGGAGTCTGCTGGGTCGCCGTGGGACTCGGAGTGGCGGCCTTCTTCAAGGCCACGGGCCGTTCCATGGAGCAGTCAGATCTCTGACTCGATCTCACCGACCACAGACGCTCGACGGAGCCCGCAGCCGTCATGAGGGACAGGAACAGTCAATGATTCGTACGGCGACCGACAGAGCGGCAGAGCTGCTCGAGGTATTCACCCAGCGCAGCCTGGCGCGCCTGCACGCGGAGTTCACAGAGGAAGTTGTTGCGCTTCATGACGCCGACCCGCTCTCGATCTTGGAGGACGGCGCGAATCGAGTGCTGCGTGTACTCCGTAGCCAGCCGATCCGGGGCAAACACCTCATCTACGCCACCGGACCCGATGGACCGTGGTGCCTGGCTCGGGTCACACACGGAGCTCCTGGGAACCTCGTCGTCCATCCAGAAGAGTACGGCGACTACGAGGACGCGATGAGGGCGGTGTTCCACGAGAGACGGGCGGAATACCTCGAGACGACCGCCGTTCGCGAACTGCCGCTACGAAAGGAATCGGGATCATGAGCTCGCCGACGAATACCAACCAGAAGGTGTACGGGTACACAGATCGACTGTCTGCGCGCCCGGGTGAGCAGCTCACGCTTCACGTCAGCTGCGAGGCGGCCGACTCTTACGCCGCCAGCGTGGTCCAGCTCCACCACGGCTTCGACGGCTCAGCCGGTCCGGGCTTCCAGGAGACGGTCTTGACCACGAGGGTCGACGGAACGTACCCCGGGCAGCACTACGAGTGCCGACCCGGCTCGTTCGTCGAGGTGAACGACCCAGACCGGGTGCTGACGGACCCAGTCGGCTTCGAGGTGCGCGCAGCAATCTTCCCGACGCTTCCGCGTGACGACCGCAGTGGGACCCTGGGCGCCTACCGGATCAGCCATAGCTCCGTGGCTTTCCACGGAGAGCATCAGACAGTGCTGGGGACGTGGGATGCCGCGACGTCGACCGGGTGGGCCCTAACGCTGGAGGATGGTCGCCCCACGTTCGTCTGGAGCGAGTCGGGGCGCTCGCGCACAGTCCAGCTCGACACAGCGCTGACGGCCCACCACTGGTACGAACTCCTTCTCCAGGTCCCGGCTGGTGATGGGGAGGTCACCCTCACCTGCAACCCGCTGAAGCATGCGATGGATCTGGTGGCTCCGGCCGCCGCACGCCTGACGCCGGAGTCGGCAGGGGTGCGGACCGAGGGTCGATTGAAGGCATCGGACATGCCCTTCCGCATCGGGGCTCTCGCTGCTCGCTCGGACTCACGACTCGTGGCGACCTCGGCCTTCAACGGCAAGATCGGAGGCGTCCAGATTCAGAAGCGCGTCTCGGACGGGCTCGAGTCGGTCGCACGCTGGCACTTCGGCCGGAGCGAGCGCCCCGACGGACTGCTTCTCTCCGAAGTCGTCGACGATTCGCCCAACGGCCTCGACGGACGCTGCGTGAACGGCCCGGTTCGCGGTGTCACCGGACCCACGTTCCAAGGTCTCGTCGAGGACTTCCGGGTGGCCCCGGACGAGTACGACGCCATCCACTTCCATGACGACGACATTGCCGATGCGGACTGGCCGGTGGCCCTCACATTCGACGTGCCTGAGGATCTCGCCAGCGGTGTGTACGCCTTCCGGCTCACCGCCGATGGCAGGGACCACCACGTACCCTTCTTCGTCGGGCCCGGCCAGCGTGCGCGAGACGTCGCTGTGCTGTTTCCCACCGGCACCTACCTGGCCTACGCGAACGACCGGATCGCGTTCGAGGCCGACAGCATGGAGATGCTGCTTGGCCACACCCCAATCGTCCACTCAGGAGATCTGGATCTCCAGGACCATCCTGAGTTCGGCCGCTCGTGCTACGAGATCCACAACGACGGCTCAGGCGTCATCTTCAGCACCGCTCGACGCCCGCTCATCACGATGCAGCCCAGATACCGAGCGTCGTTCATGAGCGAAGGACCGTGGGGACTGCCTGCCGATCTGTGTATCGCGCATTGGCTTGATGAGGCCGGCTGCGAGTTCGACGCGCTCACCGACGAGACCCTGGACATCGAGGGTTACGACCTCATCTCGCGGTACCGGGTCATCATCACCGGCAGCCACCCGGAGTACATGACCCGCGCAGAACTCGATGCGCTCGCCGAGTTCACGGCTGCGGGTGGACGGCTGATGTACCTCGGCGGCAACGGGTTCTACGCCACCACTTCATACGACCCGGAGAACCGACATGTCGTCGAGGTACGGCGTGCCGACGGCGGCACCCGACCCCACCAGTCACCCTTCGCGGAGCGACGGCACACCACCTCGGGTGAGTCTGCCGGCCTGTGGAGGAACAAGGGCAAGGCTCCGGAGCGGTTGGTGGGTGTCGGCATGTCTGCCCAAGGCTTCGACCGGTGCACGCACTACCAGCGGCTCGAGGACAGCTTCGACGCGCGCGCTGCCTTCATCTTCGAGGGCATCGGAGCCACGGAGCTGCTCGGAGACTTCGGCATCATCGGAGGCGGCGCAGCTGGGTCCGAGATCGACCTCTACAACCCGAGCCTCGGAACGCCCCCGGACACCCTGGTGCTGGCCACCTCCGGGCCCCTGTCCGACAACTACCTCCTGGTCGCCGAGGAACTCTACGAACAGCTTCCCGGATTGGGAGGCACGGAGCAGCCGTCGGTCCGCTCGGATGTCGTCTACGCGGCCCTCGACGGGGGCGGTGGTTTCTTCTCGGTCGGATCGATCGCGTGGACGGGATCGCTGTCCCACAACGAGTACGAGAACAACATCGCTCGACTCACGACGAACGTGTTGCGGCGCTTCCGAGACGCCGAACCGCTGAAGTAGCCACGGCGCACAGGAAGCGAGAACAGCATGGAGGAGTACGCCCTCATCGACGACTATGCCGTCATCGACCCCGCAACCGGAAAGCGCCTGGCGACGTTCCCTCAGGCCTCGCAGGCCGACATCGACGCCGCGCTCGGCGCCGCCGCGTCCGCGTGCGAGTCGTGGGGTCGCGCATCGAGCTCGGCAGAGCGCGCCGCGCTGATCCGACGGGTGGGCGAACTTCATGGTGAGCGACGCGACGATCTCGCTACTGCCATCGGCAGAGAGATGGGCAAGCCCAAGGAGGAGGCCCTCGGGGAGGTCGACTTCTGCCGAGAGATCTACGAGTTCTATGCCGACAACGCGGCGCGGCTTCTCCGTGACGAGCAGGTGCCGCTGCGCCACGGCGGCGGGACGGCCGTGGTTCGCCGCAGCCCCGTGGGGGCGCTGCTCGGCATCATGCCGTGGAACCTTCCGTACTACCAGGTGGCCCGCTTCGCTGCCCCCAACCTCGCCATCGGCAACACCATTGTGCTCAAGCACGCACCCCAGTGCCCGGAGTCGGCCGCGGCCCTGCACGAGATCTACGCCGAGGCCGGGTTCCCCCGTGGCGCCTACGTCGCGGTTAACGCGACGGTCAACCAGGTGGCGGAGATGATCGCCGACCCGCGCATCGCCGGGGTGTCCTTGACCGGGTCCGAGCGGGCCGGAGCGGCGGTTGCCGAGATCGCTGGACGCAACCTCAAGAAGGTGGTCCTCGAGCTGGGTGGCTCCGACCCGTTCGTGCTGCTCAGCACCGACGACCTCGACGCCGTCGTGGAGGCCGCGGTGACGGCACGCCTGGACAACGCCGGCCAGGTCTGCAACGCCCCGAAGCGATTCATCGTGGCCGACGAGCTCTACGAGGCCTTCCTCGACCGGTTCACCACGTCGATGCTCGCGGCGAGCGATGGCATCGCGCCGATGTCATCGGTGCGCGCCGCCGAAGGGCTCCAAGGGCAGGTGAACCGTGCTGTGGCCCAAGGCGCCGTTCTGCACGTCGCCGGGGAACGCTCGGGTGCCTTCTTCCCTCCGGGGGTGCTCACCGGTGTCTCCTCGAACCAGGACGCCTTCTCCCAGGAACTGTTCGGCCCGGTCGCCATGGTCTTCCGTGTTTCCTCGGAGGTCGAGGCCGTCGAGCTGGCCAACGACACACCGTATGGCTTGGGCTCCTACCTGTTCACCACCGATCCGGAGCAGGCGGAGCGCGTCGCGAACCAAATCGACGCCGGCATGGTGTTCGTCAACGGCGTCATGCTCGACGCGGCAGAGCTGCCGTTCGGAGGCGTGAAGCGCTCAGGCTTCGGGCGCGAGCTGGGCCACTTCGGCATGGACGAGTTCGTGAACAAGAAGCTCATCCGCACTCACGCCAATGCCTGACGATAGGGGACGTCCATGACCACTGCGCCTACAGGCCCGGACCCGGTGGCGACCGTGGCCACCGATGCGGCGTTCGGACCAGCGAGTCCCTCGACGGCGCCAGGCGTTGCTCGTCGGCCCCTGCGCAACATGTCCGAGGTGAGGCACTTCTTCCGCACCAACGACACGCCGATCTACTTCGTCGGCGCGACGCCGTTCAACCTGCTCGGGCTGGACCGCTGGGTGCGCAACTTCACCTATGTCGCCTACTACGACGCGTGGGACGGCGCGCATCCGCGGGTGTTTACGCCGGCGCACCGTCCGCCCGTGGACTTCGAGAGCGGGGAGCACATCAACAACTGGCTGCTGGAGAACTCAGAGGTACGCGCGTTCATCGGCAGCCGAACCCGCCCAGGGACCCGGCCCAAGATCGCGATGGTCTTCTTCGATGAAGAGACCGAACGCATCTGCGACGAGCTCGACTACGACCTGATCCTGCCGAAGGCGCAGCTGCGGGCGCACCTGGACTCCAAGATCGTCACGACCCGGCTGGGCAACGAGGTGGATGTGCCCAGCGTGCCCAACGTGGTGACCACGGTCGAGGACTTCGAGAGCCTCACCGCCGCGGCCGAGGAGGCCGGGCTCGGGACGGACTTGGTCGTGCAGACCGCGTACGGCGACTCGGGCAAGACCACTTTCTTCATGAGCTCGGCGGCCGACTGGGACCAGCACAGCACTGAGATCGTGGGCCAACAGGTCAAGGTGATGAGGCGGATCAACAACCGCCCGGTCGCCGTGGAGGCGGTACTGACCAGATGCGGGACGGTGGTGGGTCCCTTCATGTCCGAGCTGACGGGGCACGCCGAGCTGACGCCGTATCGAGGAGGCTGGTGCGGCAATGAGATGTTCCCCGAGGTGCTGACCGGTGACCTCAGGGCGCGCGCGGCCGCGCTGGTGCGTCGTTTGGGGGATCGGCTCGGCGTGGAGGGATACCGCGGGTTCTTCGAGGTCGATGTGCTCGTCGACGTCGACACCGACGAGGTCTACCTCGGTGAGCTCAACCCGCGCATCAGTGGCGCCTCGTCGATCACCAATGTCACCGCCGGTGCCTACGCCGACGTGCCGCTCTTCCTTTTTCATCTGCTCGAGTACCTGCCGATTGAGCTCGACCTTGACCTCGACGACATCAACCAGCGCTGGCAGGAGCTTGCCGCGGTCGACCTTTGGTCTCAGATGATCATCAAGGAGACGTCACCGGGAGTCCAGCGGATCGACACGGCGGCCCGCACCGGGGCATACAGCCTCGACGCAAGCGGCGCCCTGGTTTTCCAACGGGCCGCCCTGGACTGGCACCAGCTCCAAAGTGAGTCCGACGCTTTCTTCCTACGGATCTACGGGGCTGGCGACTGCCGCTGGAAGGGTGCCGACATCGGCGTACTGGTCACTAAGGGGCGCCTCCAGACCGGAACGCCTGGGAAGCCGGCGACCTTGACGATCCGGGCCAAACACCTCATCCACTCGCTGCGTGCCCTCTACACCGGAACGCCCGTGACGCCCCCACCAACGGTGGTCCCGACCTGGGACGTGGGTGGCTCCATGACCAGGGCGGGGCGCTGACGTGGCGCTGGGGCAACAGTCGAGCCGGCCGCACGGTGCCGTGAACCTGGACAACTGGCAGGAAGCCCCCCAGCTGCAGTGGTCGTTCCGACACATCGAAGACCTCTTTCCGACCGCGCTCATCTCCCGCGGCACGGACCCGGTGGCCGAGCTGCCTCCCCGGCTCGTGAGCGTCGGTGACCTCGGCGTCCCACAGCCTGACGGATCCCTCGCGATGGTCGCCGAAACCATGGCGGCAACCGACACCGACGGGTGGATGGTCTGCCGGCACGGACGGGTGGTGGCCGAGGAGTACTACGCCGGCATGGGGCCTGGGACGAGCCACCTGCTCATGTCGGTCAGCAAGTCGCTGGTCGGAGTCGTGGCGGGGGCCCTCGCCACGGAGGGGGCTCTCGACCTCGAGCGGCCGCTCACGGCATACGTCCCAGCACTTGGGGCCAGCGGTTACGCCGGCGCGGTCGTACGTCATCTGCTCGACATGCGCTCGGGGATCCACTTCTCCGAGGACTACCTCGATCCGCAGGCCGAGGTGCGCGTCTTGGAACAGGCGATCGGCTGGGCCACGAGGCAGCATCCGCAGGTCCCGCGCACCATGTACGACTACCTGTTGACGCTCGAGCAGAAGGCCCCCCACGGTGGCCCGTTCGAGTACCGCAGCAGCGAGACCGACATCCTCGGCTGGGTATGCGAGGCGGCTGCGGGGATGCGGATGCCCGAGCTCATGTCACAGATCCTGTGGTCGGCCCTGGGCGCGGAGAACGACGCGAGGATCGCGGTCGACTCCGTCGGGTCTGGGATGTACGACGGGGGCATCTGTGCCACGCTGCGTGACCTGGCCCGGTTCGGCACCATGCTGGCCCAGGGGGGCACGTCGCTCTCGGGCCGTCAGGTGGTTCCTCGCGCCTGGATCGCGGACACCTTCCGGGGTGACCCAGACTCACGTGACGCTTTCGCGGCAAGCCCCACCGAGACGTTGATGCCGGGAGGGATGTACCGCAACCAGTTCTGGCTGCCCTACCCCGACCGCGACGTACTCCTGTGTCTCGGCATCCACGGACAGATGCTTTACGTCAACGGAGCCACGGGCGTGGTCGCGGTCAAGCTGTCCAGCTGGCCGGAGCCACAGCACCCCGGGAAGCTCTTCACGACCCTGCGTGCTTTCGATGCGGTGTCGAGCCAGCTGGCTCAGGGTTCGGACGGGGATGCGGCAGGAGAGTAGAGTGAGCGCTCCGCCGGAGCCGAGAGAGCTCTTCATGGCCGAGCAGATACCAGCAGCAGACGAGGCATTCACTCTCGCTGAGGCGCGAGTGCTGGTCGACTGCGCCTACGTTGCCGGGTCGGGTCGTGCCAACGAGGCCGTGGTTGAGATCTTCGCCCAGCTGCAGCGGGTCGTGCACCAGGACGCCGCAGCGCTCATGGCCTGGGACTCACTGGCGGGCGAGCACGTCGTGCTCGGCAGTTCGATATACAACCCGGCGACCCTGACCGGGCTGGGTGAGCCGTATGCCAAGACCGACCCTTACCGGCGGATGCTCACGACGCATCGCCCCCTGCGGATCAGCGACCTGCCCTACGACTACCGAAAGACCACCCTCTACCAGGAGGTGCTGCGTCCCGCGGGCTTCGGCGACGGGATGTCAACGTGCGTCTTCGCCGCCGACGGAACCTATGCCGGGATCTTGCACATGTCCGCTGAGTCTCCTACTGCCTTCGCCGCCCGGCATGTGCACATGATCGAGGCGCTGACCGCAAGCCTGGGACGGCTCTGCAGCCTGCGGCGGCTGAGGTCGGCGCTGCTCCCGGCCGACGAGGGATCGCGAGCCAGCCTCGTCGACCACACCGGGAAGCCCCGGCTCATCGACGAGTACGAACCGGCGACCTGCCTCGCGGATCCGGACTTCGGCAGGTTCGTCGAGCGCCTCCTGAGAACCCACTCACACGTGCTCTTCGGGGTCTGGCCCGTCCACGGGAGCTGGGTCTCCGTCAGGGTCGAGCGCGTGCAGGATCCGCTCTTCGAGCACTCAGCCGCGCTCCTTGTCACCGAGTCGCCGTGGCAGACGTCCTACGGGCTCTCCGCCCGCGAGCTCGACGTCCTCAACGGCCTCGCGCAGGGGGCGTCGAACCAGCGCATCGCTTCCGAGCGCTCGATTTCGGTGCGGACGGTCACCACCCACGTGGAGCGGATCCTGGCCAAACTCGGACAGGAGTCGCGGGCAGGAGCCGCCGCCAAGGCAGCGCGAGAAGGGCTGTTGCGGCTCGACCTGATAGCAACCAGGCGTGGGGCGATCTGAATGCGGTCCGGCCACTGGCGCACGCGACTTGAGCTGGAGCACCCGCAGGTCATCGCGGCGTAACGAGTTGACCCGCTCATAGGTGAGGTGCCGGGGTTGTGCCCTTGAACCACGGACCAATCGCGGACCTCGGTAGGCGAAACAGTTGGGACTCAGTGCGAAAATCGGCACGGAACCGACGCAGCACCAAGGCCTTTCACGCTCAAACGGCTAACCCGCCGACCTGGGGGTCAAGGGGTCGCAGGTTCAAATCCTGTCAGCCCGACCGTGTGATGTCTCAGGACATCGGCGACACCCGAACCCACGTGAACGTGGGTTCGGGTGTTTGTCATTTCGGGGTTCGTGGCTGGTAGTCCTTGTTGGTGTCGATGGTGAGCTCGCGCAGCGGTTCGCCGGTGACGGCGTTGACGACGCGGACTTCGAGGTCTTGGGCGAGCAGGATGACGTGGGTTCGGACGGCTCGGTTCCAGTCCGGCAGGAACACCGGAATACGCCAGATCACCCGTATGGGATGAGCCGCGGAGCACGACGAGGCCGAAGTGTGGTGACACCAGAGCCCTCGCGATAGGAGACCGACATGTCAGAGAGCAGTCAGTCGGGCGCCGGCGCCTCCGGTTCGCCGGAGACGGACTACCGGCAGAACGTGACCTCCACCGGCATGTCCGGCTGGGTCGGGTGGGTGGCCTTCGCCGGCATCATGATGGTGATCCTCGGCTCGTTCCACGTCATCGACGGGTTGATCGCCCTGTTCCAGGACGAGTACTTCCTCGTCGGCAAGTCCGGGCTCACGGTCCACGTCGACTACACGGTCTGGGGATGGGTCCACCTCATCGGGGGCGTCATCGTGATCGCGGCGGGGGTCGGACTGTTGTCGGGGAAGGTGTGGGCTCGGTTCATCGCCGTGCCGATCGCGATGTTCAGCGCCATCGTGAACATCGCCTTCCTCTCGGCGTACCCCATCTGGTCGACCATCATGATCACGATCGACATCCTGGTGATCTGGGCCATCACGGTGCACGGGGGCGAGCTGCGAGAGGCGTAGTCGTCCGGACCGCCTCGACAACCTCCTCACGCGCAACCGGCAAACACTCACGCACACCCGAACAGGAGTCACCGATGGGCCTTCGAGACAGGCGCGAGAAGCGTCGTGACGAGCGTGCGGCGTTCGGCCGCGGCGGGACCGCCGTCCGGTACCAGATGCGGCAGAAGCTGGTCTCGATCGGCGATGACTACTGGATCGAGAACGACGCCGGCGAGCGGGTCTTCCGGGTGGACGGCAAGGCGATGCGGCTGCGCAACACCCTCGACCTCGAGGATGCGGAGGGCCACCAGCTGTGCCGGATCCAGACCCGGGTACTGCACATCCGTGACTCGATGGCCATCGAGGACCCGAACGGTGACCGCCTCGCCCTGGTGCACAAGGCACTCATCTCGCCACTGCGGGAGCGATGGAAGGTAGACCTTCCCGGGGACCAGGAGTGGAAGGTGCAGGGCAACGTCGTCGACCACGAGTACGAACTGGAGGCCGACGACCACAAGATCGCGGAGATCTCCAAGAAGTGGTTCCGGGTTCGTGACACCTACGGCGTGGAGATCGTCCCCGACGTGGACATCGCTCTCGTCCTGGCCGTCACCGTCGCCGTCGACACGATGGCCCACCCTGCGAAGTGACCAACGACCGCGGAGGTCGGCGGAGCAACCGCCGAGTTCGACGGCCTGTTGAACACTCTTGCAAGAACCTCTTCAGGCTGGCTACAGGCGCCCGGTCCTAGGTTGGTTCGATGACGAGAACCACCACTGCATTTCTGCTCACGGTCGCGGCAGCCGTGGGCATCGGACCCGCTGCCGCCACCGTCGCCGCCGGCACTCAGGCGGGCTCGACACAGATCGCCCGGGCCGACTTCGCGCACCCGCAAGCCAACCCCTGGTTCCCGCTGCGCCCCGGCACCACGACCATCTTGCGCGGCACGGACGAGGGCGAGCACCTTCGCGAACGCGTGCACGTCACCTATCGGACCAAGGTGATCGAGGGCGTCCGGACCCGCGTGGTCACCGACGTGCTCCGCCGAGACAACCGAAGGCTGGCGGAGCGCACGACCGATTGGTACGCCGCCGACGGCGCGGGCAACGTCTGGTACTTCGGCGAGGCGACTGCGACGTACGACGAGAAGGGCCACCTCGAGTCCCGCGAAGGCTCCTGGCAGGCGGGTCTCCACGGAGCGAGAGCCGGCATGATCATGCCGGCCCGCCCGCACCCGACGCAGGCCTTCCGCCAGGAGTTCCTCCGCGGCCACGCGGAGGACCAAGCCTGGATCGTGGGCAACTCCACGCGCACGAAGACACCGATGGGGACCTTCGGCCACGTGGTGCGCAGCTTCGAGTGGACGCGACTGGAGCCCGGTGTCCTGTCGCTGAAGCTCTATGCCCCGGGAGTCGGCATCGTGAAGGAACGCGACATGTCGGGTGGCAGCGAGACATTCCAGGTGGTGGCCGTCCACCGCCCGTGACGATCCAAGGTCAGTGGCCCCAGCTGACTGGGGTGCTGAGTCAGTTTCCGCCTGCGTCCTCGCTGTCGCCCTCGATGACCACCACGTGGTAGGCGTCGTCGAGTCGTACGTCGACGGTCGACCCGTTGGGCTTGGTCACCTCGACCTCGTAGGTTGCGCCGTTCTCGCTGTCGGTCTCGACGCTGTTGGCTCTGCCGCCGCCGGTCGCTTCGAGCGCGGCCTTCGTCGCGGCGTCGGCCTGCTTCTGGGTGTACTGGTGGCTCGCCGGCCCGTCGTCCCCGCCCGTGGCGACGGCGATGCCACCGCCGGCTACTGCGAGGACCACTCCAGCCCCAGCAGCCACGCCAAATGCTCGCTTGCGCATGGACACTCCTCTTCCGTCTTCTGTCCGCGGTTTGCCTCGTCCCGCCAGCCTGTGGGACAGGTGCTGAAGGCAGCCTGAAGACGCGTTGTTCAGTCGGCGTTCAGCGCGGCTTCAGCGCAGCAGTGCGATCGTGGGTCGGTGCGGATCCTGGTGGTCGAGGATGACAAGCAGCTGGCGGCCGCGCTCCGTCGCGGTCTGGAGGGTGAGGGATACGCGGTCGACGTCGCCCTGACCGGCACCGATGGAGAGTGGTTTGCGGCCGAGAACGCCTACGACGCGATGGTCGTGGACGTGATGCTCCCCGGTCTGGCGGGGGACGAGTTGTGTGCGCGACGCCGCGACACCGGGGACTGGACTCCGATCCTCATGCTCACGGCGCGCAGCGGGCCAGAGCAGGAAGCGCGGGCGCTGGATGCCGGCGCCGACGACTTCCTCTCCAAGCCGTTCTCGTTCATGGTGCTGACCGCGCGCCTGCGCGCACTCGTGCGGCGAGGGGGCCGCGAGCGGCCGACCGTCCTCGAGGTGGGTGACCTGCGGCTCGACCCTGCTGTGCACCGCGTGTGGCGCGGGGAAAGCCCGGTGGAACTGACGCCTCGTCAGTTCGCCCTGCTGGAGTTCTTGATGCGGCACGCCGAGGAGGTGCTGGGCAAGGCGGCGATTCTCGAGCATGTGTGGGACTTCGCCTACGACGGTCATCCCAACATCGTCGAGGTGTACGTGCGCCAGCTTCGACAGCGCATCGACGAGCCGTTCGGGCGGGCGTCATTGCAGACGGTTCGCATGGTGGGGTACCGCGTCGTGGACGACAGGACGGACGAGGACCGATGAAGAGGCGGTTGAGCTTGCGCGCGCGGGCGACCGTGCTCGGGACGCTCGCGATCGCGGCGCTGCTCGCGGTCGGAGCGCTGCTTCTCGTCTCGACGCTGGAGGGCCGGCTGACCGACGCGTCCGACCACCTGTCTCGCTCCAGGGTCGACGACCTGCGCGCACTGGCGCGCACGGGTGATCTGCCCTCGACCTTGCGCAACGTCGACGACAACGGTGTCGCGCAGGTGGTCGGACCGGGCGGGAGAGTGCTGGCGGCGTCGCCGAACATCACGGGCAAGCCCCCGGTCGCCGAGCTTCAGGCGGGCCAGCAGCTGCGGACGAGCACGTTCCGGGCCGCCGACGACCAGGAGATCGAGAGCTATCGCTTCTGGTACGCCGCAGGGCCCAGTCCCGAGGGCACGGTGACGGTGTACGTGGGAGACAGCCTGGAGGCCGTCTCGGAGGCGTCGGCAGCGCTGCGGCGCGCCCTGTGGTTCGGCGTACCAGTCGTGGTCATCCTCCTCGGCCTCGTCATCTGGTACCTGCTCGGACGCACCATCGGCCGGCTGGACCGGATCAGGGCCGAGGTCGATCGCATCTCCGAGCAGAACCTCCACACCCGGGTGGCGGGCGACGGCGTCGAGGACGAGGTCGGCCGCCTGGCAGCGACGATGAACGCCTTGCTGGAGCGCCTCGATGTCGCCGTACGGCGTCAGCGTGACTTCGTGGCCGACGTGTCGCACGACCTGCAAAGCCCTCTCGCAGCGCAGCGGGTCGCCCTGGAAGTGGCACTCTCGCGACCGCGCAACATCGATACCGACCTGCTCAGGGCGGAGGTACTCGGCGCCACCGCTGACATGGAGCGTCTCGTGGGGGAGCTCCTGGTGGTCGCATCCATCGACGCCGACGTGTCACCCGAGCCGGCCGCCATCGATCTCGACAGCCTCGTCCTGGAGGAGGCTGCCCGCGCTCGAACCCGCGGGCTCGTGCACGTGGACACCACCGGAGTGTCCGCGGCTCCGGCGCACGCCAACGCCGACGACGTCCGTCGCGTGGTGCGGAACCTGCTCGACAACGCTGTTGTGCACGCCCGAACCCGGGTGCAGCTGACGGTCGAGTGCTCCGGTGGGTGGGCCGCCCTCGTGGTCCTCGATGATGGGCCCGGGGTTCCGATCGAGCAGCGCGACCGGATCTTCGACCGCTTCTACCGCGCGCAGAGCTCTCGCGCCCGTGACGGGGGCAACGGTCTGGGGCTGTCGATCGCCCGGGGACTGGCCGAACGCAACAGGGGCCGACTCGACCTCGTGGACGCCGAGGGCGGCGCCACCATGCGCCTGCTCCTGCCCACGGACGCGGCGTGCGCAGCGAGACCTGACATCTCCAGGTGAGCAGGGGCGCGTGACGGCGGCCGCGCCTCGAGCGGGTCGAGGCAACGTCCATCCCGGGACCGAGGCATCAATCACAGCCCGAAGGCGGCCGCCATGTCGGGGGCGGTGGCTCCGTTCTTCAGCGGCTTGACACCGAGGAGTTGAGCGATGAAGCGGGTCAGGGAGTAGTGCGTGAGCGGAGTCGTCACCACCTTGTGGGAGATGCGGGGCGTCAGCACCGAGGTGAGCACGACATTGCCGGATTTCTTGTCGTCCTCGTCCGCCGTGACCACCACCACCAGCTTGCCACTGGTGAAGTCGGTGCTCTTCACGACGGGAGAGAGCTGCTGCTTGAGCCAGGAGTCGGCAGTGGCCAGTGACCCATCGTGTGCGTCGTGGTCGAGGTTGGGGATCAGGAACCCGACGTTCGGCAGTGCGTTGCGCGCAGCGTCGCCGGCGAAGGGGGCCAGGTCGCGGTCGTGGGCGAGGCAGCTGGTGCGGCCCTTGGAGAAGTAGACCCACGGGTTGTGGCGCACCGCGTACTTCGGCGTCCCGACCGAGCGGTCGGGGAAATCGTAGACATGGCAGTTCTCAGGCATTGTCTCGGCATAGGTCCCGGCCGTCTTGCCGGCCGCGATCGCCTGGTCGAAGACCGAGGTCGCGGACCCGATGTCGGCGGTGTGAGCAGCCGGGGCCTTGTCGTCGAGGATGCCGAAGGTGGTGCCGCCCGCGATCCCGAGGTAGTTCGGCAGGCTGGGGTGGGCGAGGGCCGTCCAGTGGCTGGCGTAGCCGTACTTCGCGGCCAGGCCTGCAAGGAACGGCATGCCCGCCTTCATCTGGGTGTAGGAGTGGTTCTCCTCGATCACGACGAGCACCTTGGTGGGCTTGGCTGCCGTGGACGTCGGCGAGGACGTGTCGCTGGCGTCCGACGTGGTCGCCGGGGAGCTGTTCGGATGCTGGCTGGAACCGCACCCGGCCAGGCCCGTCAGCAGCGCCGCCGCACTGAGAACTGCTGCGGTGAAGGAACGGGCGTTGGTCATGTTGCTCTCCGTCGCGGTCCGGGGGTGGATGGCGAGGATCCCGTGGTGAACCTGCACGTCTCCTGACTGCCGTCGTCGCGTCGGGCACGACTGCGCCAGCGGCGTGAGTGGATCCCCGTCGGCCGGTCAGGCTACAGACAGGTTGCCCCTGAGACGGTGGCGCCCGTGACCGCCGCCTCAGACGCCAGCCGGCTCATCGCGCTCCGTCTGGTCGCCTCGAGTGCCTTGATGCTGCTGCTGGAGCTGGCGTTGATCCGGTGGCTCGGCGCCAACGTCGTGCACCTGAGCTACTTCTCCAACTTCGTGCTGCTCGGCTCGTTCCTGGGTGTCGGCCTGGGCTTCCTGATCAGCCGCAAGCGCTGGACCGTGGTGCCGGTCGCAATGCCGCTGCTGGCACTGCTCGTCAGCGCGGTCCTCGTCTTCCCGGTCACCATCCAGAGACAGGGCAGCGACGTCATCTACTTCACGGCGATGAAGGTGTCGGGACCACCGGCCTGGTTGGCGCTGCCGGTGGTCTTCCTCCTGGTGGCGGTCATCGTGGCTGGCCCCGCGGAGATGGTCGGACGGTGCTTCGGGGCATTCGCGCCGTTGACCGCCTACCGCTACGACCTGCTCGGGTCGTTGCTCGGCATCGGGGTCTTCACGTTGATGTCGTTCCTGCGGGCACCGTCGGTCGTCTGGGGGCTAGTGGTTTCCCTGGTCTTCGTCGTGCTCGCGACCGGGCTCCGCATGCGCCTGGTGTACGCCGTGAGCGGGGTCATCGTCGTCGGCATGCTGCTGAGCGAGACCATGACCGCGGGAGTGAGCTGGTCGCCGTACTACAAGGTGCAGACCCAGCCGTCTCGTTCGGGGCCCGGGGCGCTCTCCATCTGGGTCAACGGGGTGCCCCACCAGACGATGGCCAAGGCCTCATGGCGCCTGATCCATGCACCGCAGCAGTACGGCACGCCGTACCAGCGGTTGCCGAAGGCCCGGCTGGACAACGTGCTGGTCGTGGGTGCGGGTTCTGGGACGGACGTGGCGATCGCACTCAGCAAGGGGGCCCGTCATGTCGACGCGGTGGAGATCGACCCGCGCATCCTGCAGCTGGGTCGCCAGCGCAACCCCGACCACGCCTACCAGGACCCGCGGGTCACCACCCACACGAACGACGGTCGCGCCTTCCTGGAGTCCACGCACACGAAGTACGACCTCATCCTCTTTGCCCTGCCTGACTCTCTGGCGCTCGTGAACGGTGCTTCCCAGATCAGGCTCGAGAGCTTCTTGTTCACGCAGCAGGCGTTGGAGGCGGTGCGCGACCACCTCAGGCCTGATGGTGGCTTCGCGATGTACAACTACTACCGCGAGAACTGGCTGATCGATCGCCTCGCAGGGACCGCGGCCACCGTGTTCGGCCACACGCCGTGCGTGGACAACTTCACCTCACACCAAGCGGTGGTGGCCGTGGCGCTCCAGCAGTCGAACCAGGTGTGTGGCACGGCCTACAGGCCGTCGACCAAGGTTGTCGCGCCCGCCACGGACAACTCGCCGTTCCTGTACTTCAAGGGCGGGATGGTCCCGTGGCTCTACGTGTGGTCGCTGCTCGGCGTCATCGTGGTCTCGCTGCTGTCCGTGCGCGCGGTCGGCGGACCGTTCAGGGAAATGCGGCCGTACGCCGATCTCTGCTTCATGGGCGCAGCCTTTCTGCTCCTGGAGACCAAGAACGTGGCCAGCTTCGCCCTCATGTTCGGCACCACGTGGTTCGTGAACGCGCTGGTGTTCGCCGGGATCCTCGTGATCGTGCTCGCTGCTGTCGAGACGACCAGGAGAGTCAGGACGCCACCCCTGCCGGTGGTGTTCGCCGGGATCGCGGTCTCGCTCGTCCTGGCATGGGTGATCCAGCCCGATGACCTCCTGGGACTGCCGTTCTGGCCGCGTCTGGTCTCAGCGAGCGTGCTGGCGTTCCTGCCGATCTACCTGGCCAACGTCGCCTTCGCCAAGAGGTTCGCGGACACGAGCGACTCCCAGTCGGCGTTCGGGGTGAACCTGCTCGGGGCCATCGTCGGCGGTTGTCTGGAGTACGCCGCGCTGCTGACCGGTTACGACAACCTGCTGATCCTGGCGGGCCTGCTCTACCTCGCAGCCTTCCTGCTGACGCCGCCATGGAGCCGGATGCTCCGGGCACCTCGGTAAGGAATGAGCGGCACGGGCAGGACCACTACACGCTCTGCGTCAGCCGCCCAGCCCTCGTGAGTGTCGAACCGAGCAGTCCTACGACGCACAGCCACGCGAGGGCGACCAGGCCCGACGCGAGCACATCGGTGAGCCAGTGGTAGCCCAGGTAGATCCGGCTCGATGCCACGCCGACCGCCAGCACGGCGCCCCCGGTGACCAGGGCGATGCGCCCAGCACGCGTCACCGATGGCCACAACAACCACACGACGAGAGCGATGAAGACGGTGGAGTTGAGGGTGTGCCCCGACGGGAACGAGTACGACGTGTCCAGGGCTCCCAGGCGGTCGACCTCGCCGGGTCGAGGACGTGCCACGACGAGCTTCACCACCACGGTGAGGAAGGCCGAGCCGGCCATGCCGATGGCGAACGTGGCTGCCCGGCTGGGTTGGTGCCGCATGAGCAGGGTCGCGAGGACGACGAGGGCGAGGCCGCCGACGACGACCTCGCTGCCGAGGAAGGTGAAGACATGGGCCAGCTCGGTGAGCGTCGGCGTACGCATCCTGACAATGTCCGCGGCCGCGGTGGGGTCGAGCCGGCTGACCCCGTCGTGCTCCCTCGCGGCGTCGGCCAGGGCCACGACGCCTGTGGTCGCGAGGCAGGCGATGAGGACCAGCACGAGCCGCGCACCCCCGGCGTCGGAGAGCTGCCAGCGGCGGGGGGCATCATCCGTGGAGGAGACGTCCAGTCGTGACATGACCTGACCCTAGGTCGGCGGTCCGGCGGCGGACAGGGATACGGCCCGCACGATCAGGTTGCGGTCAGGTGGATCCACGCGCTCATCAGGTGAGGGGTCCGCACGGAGGCCGCTGAGCCGAGCCGACGCCCGTGTCGGGACCGGACCAGTCAGGCGACGGTCAGGTTGTTCGGTCGATCCTCGTGGACCGCGACGAGGGAGAGGTCTGACCATGAGCATCACGATCCACCCCGACCAAGGGGTCACATCCGACGTACGCCCCTGGGGTTCGTGGGAGGTGCTCGACCAAGGTCCGGACTACAAGGTCAAGCGCATCACCGTTCGGGGCAACTCCCGGCTCTCGCTGCAGACCCATGCCTGTCGGTCCGAGTACTGGATGATCGTGAGCGGTAGGGCGACCTGCACCGTCGGTGATCGTGAGCGCGTGCTCGGGGCTGGGGGGAGCGTCCATGTGCCCGTCGGAACACCTCACCGGATCGGCAACGACCAGGAGGACGACCTGATCCTGGTCGAGGTCCAGGTCGGCGCCTACCTCGGCGAGGACGACATCGTCCGCCTCGAGGACGACTACGGGCGCTGACCACCTGCCCGCCCGTGCTCTGGTCAGGTGACGGTCAGGTTTGCTCTCGTCTACTGGTCACGTGGAGTGCGCCCCCGTCACAGGTGAACGATGGCGGACCGGTCGCACCTGGGCGGTGCGTCTGGGGAAGACCGGTCTGGTCCTGTGCGTGGTCGCGGGTGGCTTCTGGACCGCCACGCACGGGGTTGCGCACGTCGCGTGGTCCGACGTGGTCACGATCCTCCGCCACGTGGCACCCGAGCAGCTGATCCTCCTCACCGTCATCTGGCTGGCCGGTCTCGCCGTCTACTCCCTGGTGCTCTCCGCGGCCCTGCCCGGACTCGGTGTGCCGCGAAGTCTGTTGCTCAACCTCAGCGGTAGCGCCGTCTCGAACGTGCTTCCCCTGGGTGGTGCGGCGGGTACGGCGCTCAACTGGCGGATGGTCACCCGCTGGGGTCACAGCAGCGCCGCCTTCGCTGCCTTCTGCGTCCTGACCAACGCCCTGGACGTGTTGACGAAGCTGGCGCTGCCGCTCGTCGCTGTCGCCGGTCTGGCCCTGGTCTCGGCGCACGTGCCGACGTCCCTGTGGGTGATGGCCGCGTGCTGCGCGACCGTCCTGCTGGCGAGCACCGTGGTCGAGCCGGTCGTGCGGCGGATCTCGCACGGGACCAGAAGCCGACACCGGGTCATCGAGCGCACGCGCGAGCAGGTCAGGGACTCGTGGCAGCGGATCCGTGAGCTGCTGAGGGTCGGCGCGCCACGGCTGCTGATAGCGAGCGCGGGATACATCGCAGCACAGGTGGCGCTGCTCGACGTCAGTCTCCACACGGTCGGCCTGCAGCCGCCGCTGACGATCGTGCTGATGGCGGCAGCGATCGAGCGGTTGGGATCGCTGATACCCATCACACCAGCGGGGGCCGGCGTGGCTGAGGTCGGGGCAATCGCCTGGCTTGTCGGTGCCGGTCTGGCACCGGTGGAGGTGGTGGCGGGCGTGCTGCTGTGCCGCGTGTTCCTGGTCGTGTTGGAGATCCCGCTCGGCAGCGTCCTGCTCGCCGGGTGGCTGTGGTCGCAGCGCTCGGCGCATGCGGCGACCGGATCCGAGGTGCCAGCGTGAGGATCCTGCACCTGACCGACCACTTCCCACCCGTCGTCGGCGGTATCGAGACACATGTCGCCGGGCTGGCGGAGCGTCAGGCCCACCAGGGTCACAGCGTCACCGTGCTCACCTCCACTCCGCGCACCGCCGAGGGCCAGACGAGTACCGACGTGGGGCCGGTGGAGGTGAGGCGCGTGCGCTCGTTGCTGGACGGCTTGCGCGTCGACGTACACACCTTCGACCTCGTGCATGCCCACGTCTCGGTGGTCGCCCCCTTCACGGCGCCGCTGGTGGGGGTGTTCGCGCGACGAGGTGTTCCGACGGTCGTGACCGTGCACTCGCTGTGGAGCGGGATGGGTGCGATTCCCCGCGTCGCCGCGACCCTGACCGGCATGCGTGGTGCCCCGGTCACGTGGAGCACGGTCAGCCGGGTGGCGGCCGCCGAGCTCCGTCGCCACCTTCTGCTCGGTACGCCGGTCCACGTCATCGCCAACGCAGTCGAGGCGCCAGCTCGCCCGAGAACACCCCAGCCCGACGGGGAGGTGCGGTTGGTGAGCACCATGCGGATCGCCCGCCGCAAGCGTCCCCTGGAGCTGCTCCGGATCCTCGACGAGGTCTCACGGGCTGTCAGCGTCCCGGGGGTGAGCCTGACCGTCGTCGGTGACGGCCCGCTGCGCCACCGTCTCGAACACCGGGCCGTCCGCCTTGGTCTGGCGGATCGGGTGCGCGTCACAGGTCGCGTCGCCCCGACTCGAGTGCTGCGCCACCTGGCTCGTTCTGACGTGTACGTCGCCCCCGCGGTGCTGGAGTCCTTCGGACTGGCCGCCCTCGAGGCACGAGGCGTCGGGCTGCCCGTGGTGGGCCGGACCGCCACCGGTCTCGCTGACTTCATCGACGATGGGGTCGAGGGGCTGCTGTGTGCGTCCGACAACGACATGGTCTCCGCGCTCGTCGAGCTGGTGGAGGACCGCCACCTTCGCCTGCGGATGTCCGAGCACAACCGCCGTGTCGCGCACGGCATGTCGTGGTCACGGTCCCTGGCCACGCACGAGCGCGTCTACGCGCTCGCGCGCGGTCGCCAGTACGAGGCGGTGCTGGAGCCGTGACGCGCACTCGTCAGCAGTTCACGCTCGTGTCCTTCCATGCCCATCCCGACGACGAAGCGTTGCTCACGGGGGGACTGCTCGCCCGCTCAGCTGCAGAGGGGCATCGCGTCGTGCTCGTCACGGCGACCGCGGGCGAGCGTGGCCTGGCGGACGACCGGGAACGCGAAGGCCTGGCCGCCCTGCGGATGGTCGAGCTGGCCGCGTCCGCGGAGGTCCTGGGCTGTGCGCGCGTCGTAGCCCTGGGATATGCAGACTCAGGCCTGCACCCCGATCCCGCCGACCCGACGAGCTTCGTCAACCAGGACGTGGCTCGCTGCGCAGAAGAACTTGCTCAGCTCCTGCGGCAGGAACGCGCGGACGTGCTCACGATCTACGACGCGAACGGGGGCTACGGCCATCCCGACCACGTCCAGGTCCATCGGGTCGGTCTACTGGCCGCCCGGCTGGCCGAGACCCCCGTCGTCCTGGAGGCGACCGTCCCCGGACGCGCGTTCACCAGCGTGCTGCGTGCCCTTGCGTTCCTCGGTCATCCCGTGGGCGGCTCCGCCCCGCTGGGGACGGACCGTGTCTTCTCACACCCACGCGTCATCACCCACCGCGTCCGTGTGCGAGGTGCACTTCTCCAGAAGCGGGCGGCGATGGCCGCCCACGGCTCGCAGCGACGAGGAGGCAACGAAAGGCGAGCGATGGACCGCTTCGTGCGGCTACCGCTGCCCATCTTCTGGCTGGTCTTCGGACGTGAGTGGTACGTCGAGCACGGCCGTGAGGCTCCTGACCGGCTCGACGATCCCTTCGCCTCGCTCCGATCACGACAGATCCGGCCCTGGAGAACCCGTGCGGGGCTGGACTCATGAGGGTCTACGAACGCCTGTGGCGCGGCTTCTGGTTCAGCGTGATGGCACTCGGGGTCGGACTCGCGGTTCTCGAGTGGTCCGCGGTGGGCGTGCTGGTCACCCTCGTTCCGCTCGTCGCGCTCTGCTGCCTCGTTCAGTACATGTTGCCGGACATCATCGAGAGATCATCGGGCTGGGGGATCGGTGGCCATGTGCTCGCGCAGTCGCTGATCGGGTCCGTCGGGTTCTTGACGGTGTGGTCCTTCGGCCGGCTCACGCCCGCGCTGGCCCTGTTGGTCGTCCTGACCGCCAGCGTCTCTTCGCCAGCTGTCGTGCGTCGAGCAATCCGCTCAGCACGGCAGTCCCCGCGAGACATCTCGGTTGCGGATGCGAACCCGCCGTTTGTTGCGCCGCAGCCGCAGGATGAGGGCGCGGACTCCCGGTTGACGCAACCCGAGGCGCTGGGCCTGCTCAAGGGCCTGGATGACTGGCAGTTGTGCCGGCTGTGGCGCGAGTCGTTCTGGATCCTGCGCGAGCCGGCATCGCCCGTGACAGTCCTTCGTCTGGTGGCCCTGCGAGAAGCCTGCCTCGACGAGCTGGAGCGCCGTGACGCTGCAGCGCTGCACGCGTGGCTGGAGAGCGGGGCGCGTGCCTCGAGCGGCCCGGAGAAGTACCTGGCCCCACCCAGACGAGGAGACTCAGCTTGACCACCACCTCTGACCCGACTGAGCACGACACGTCTCGGGCGTGGATGTTCCGACTGTGGACGGTGGTCGCTGTCTTCGCAGGCGTCACGATCCTGCGATCGCTCCACGTCGGCATCCCGCTGCGCGACCCGCACGGCGCCATCCTGGTGACCCGGATCGCGCTCTCGGTCGGCATCTTCGTCGTGCTCGTCGTCCTCGACGCTGCTCGGCGTACGCGCGGTGGCCGAACGCTCCGCTCCGTCTCCCGGGCGGTGCGCGAGCGGTGGACGCCGCGTCGGCTCGTCGGAGCCGGAAGTGTCCTCCTCGCCTACCACATCGTGTACTTCTGCTACCACAACCTGAAGAGCTGGGACGTCTTCAACCGGCCACACGACCAGATGCTGCTCGCGTGGGACCGCTGGATCTTCCTGGGGCACAGCCCGGCGGTGCTCCTCCACCACGTGCTGGGGGAGCACGTTGCGGCGTACGTCCTGCTCGTGGTCTACGAGTCGTTCTCCACGCTCGTCTCGGTCGCCGTCGTGGCCAGCGTCGTTCTTGCCGAGCGCTTCCGTGATGGCGCCGTGTTCATCGCCTCGATGGTGTGGGTGTGGATCCTCGGCGTCACGACGTACTACGTGATCCCCTCACTGGGCCCGTTCTGGTCCGCGCCTCAGGAGTTCGCCGGATTGCCGCACACGATGGTGCAGGACACCCAGGCGAGATACCTCGCCCAGCGCGCCGAGCTCCTCGCGCACCCCCATGCCGCCGGGTCCTTCGCCCAGGTCTCCGCCTTCGCCAGCCTGCACGTGGGCGTCACGACCGTGATCGTGCTGATGGCGTCCTACTACGGCCTGCGGCGTACGACGCGCGTGCTCTCGGTGTTCCTCGGCGCCACCATCCTCGCCACCGTCTACCTGGGCTGGCACTTCGCCGTCGACGATCTGGCCGGGCTGGCGATCGGATGGGTCAGCGTGCAGCTGGGGCGGCGGGTCATCAAACCCTCGGAGGGACGGATGCGCGTCAGTGACGACGAGATTGCCCTGAGCACCAAGCCCCGTTAGGACAGGCTGACCTTACAGTTGCTGCGACGTCCACCGAAAGCGAGGCCATGTCTTCCAGCCACGTCGCCCTGTTGGGTGCCATTGCAGGTGCCACGATCTTCCTGGGGCTGCCCGTCGGACGGCTGCGCAATCCCCATACACGCCTGAAGGCGGCGCTCAACGGTGTGGCCGTCGGTGTGCTGCTGTTCCTGGTGTGGGACATCCTGACCCACGCGTGGGAACCGGTCGAGGCGGCTCTCGCGGATGCCGACTGGGGTGTTGCTGCCCGCGACGGTGCCGTCCTCGCTGTCGGTCTCGTCCTGGGAATGGCCGGACTCGTCTATTTCGACAAGGCCATGAGCGTCAGACGCTCGCGACACCAGATCCTGTCCACCAGCCTGCCCGCGGCGAGGTCCGACGGCGAGGGCGGACGCGTCGCGGTCGTGGCCCAGGGGGCCGGCCGATCCCCTGGGGCTGTCTCGGCGGCCGAGCTTTCACTGATGATCGCGACTGGGATCGGGTTGCACAACTTCGCCGAAGGTCTTGCCATCGGCAACTCCGCTGCGGGTGGTGAGCTGTCGCTGGCCGTGCTGCTCGTGCTCGGCTTCGCGCTGCACAACGCAACCGAGGGATTCGGCATCGTGGCACCCCTGGCCGGTGACATCGAGCGCCCCTCGTGGGGGCGGCTCGCCGTTCTCGGGCTCATAGCTGGCGGACCGACCCTCGTGGGCACCCTCGTGGGGCAGAGCGTCGTGAATGACACCCTCGCAGTCGCCTTCCTCGGTCTCGCGGCCGGTTCTGTGCTCTACGTGGTGATCGAGCTGCTGGCGGTCGCGCGCCGCCTCGGGCTCAAGGAGCTCACCACGTGGTGCATCCTCGGTGGGCTGGCACTCGGCTTCGTCACCGACGGGATCCTCGTCGCCGCCGGCGCCTGAGCCAAGTTCCCGCTGTCCCGGTTGGGGACGTTCCGCGCGGATAGTCAGGTTAGCTGCAGGGAAGGCCCCCGAGACTCCTGCGCATGGCGACAACGACACGTGAGACAACCCGTGCCCGGCAGATGCTCAACAAGGTGCCCGAGGTCACCGTGTACTTCTGGATCATCAAGATCCTGTGCACGACCGTCGGGGAGAGCCTTGCGGACTACATCAACGAGACGCTCGGGTTCGGGCTGACGAACACCACGCTGGTGTTCTGCCTGGCCCTGGCGATCGCGCTGGTGGCGCAGTTCCGGCTGCGCCGCTACGTGCCCGGCGTGTACTGGCTGGCCGTGGTGCTGATCAGCGTGGTCGGCACGCTGCTGACCGACAACCTGACCGACGCACGCGGCGTACCGCTGTGGATCAGTACGACGGTCTTCTCGGTGCTGCTCGCCGGCGTGTTCGGGATCTGGTACGCCCGCGAGCGCACCCTGTCGATCCACACGATCGTCACGACTCTGCGCGAGGCCTTCTACTGGCTGGCCGTGCTGGTGACCTTCGCACTCGGTACGGCTGCCGGGGACTGGACCATCGAGCTGACCGGCTGGTCGCCCGGTGCCGCGGTGCTGCTCCCGCTCGGCCTCATCCTCGCTGTTCTCGTCGCCTGGAAGCTCGGTGCGGGACCCGTCCTCTGCTTCTGGCTCGCCTACATCCTGACCCGGCCGCTGGGCGCGAACATCGGCGACTTCCTCGGCTCACCACACGCCGACGGCGGGCTTGGCCTGGGCACCCTCGGCACCAGCGTGCTGTTCCTCGGCACGATCTTCGCGGTCGTGGTCTACCTGACCAGGACCCAGGTCGACCGCACCGAGCTCGCCCAACCCGCACCGGCACACGACTGAGAAGAGCGGACCATGGACATCCACCGCACGCTGCGGATCCTGGTGGTCACCGACCACGCAGATCCTTCGGACGCATTGTTGGAGGCGATCACCCACCGAGCCGAGACGGGCGAGGTGCAGTTCCGGGTCGTCGTACCCAACCCGGCGCGGGCCGAGCTGCACCTGCTCCACCCCGAACGCCACGACAAGGCGCAGGAGGCAGAGCTGGTCCTGCGGCAGGCCCTCCCACTCCTCGAGCGGGCAGCCGGTGGCCCGGTGATCGGCACCGTCTCGGTCCGCAACGACCCGATGGACGCGATCGAGGAGACCATGTTCAGCGAGCCGATCGACGAGATCATGATCGCCGTCGCTCCCCACGGACTCTCGACCTGGCTGCACCAGGACCTGGAGCACCGGCTTCACCACTTCGGGCTGCCGGTGACGACGGTGACCGCCGGGTCGGCGGCACGCTGAAGAAGGGGAGCGCGTCACCAGGATGCCGGCGGGTACGACGGTCGCCACGGCCAATGTCCTCTACACCCTGGACCACCAGGACGCGCGGAAGGCATTGGGCGACGTGCTCGCGCTCGGGCCCGACCTGGTCGGTTTCCAGGAGTGGTACCCCTCGCGCGTGAAGCTGCTCCAGGAGACTGGGCGGGTCGGTCCCGTGCCGTGGCGCGGTGTCTGGCCGGGACTGCGTGCGGACAGCGGATCCGGCGACTACACCTGGCAGGTCCCGCTCCTCGGTGGCTGCGTCGTCGGTGCCCGGGCGGACCGGTACGGCTTGTTGGGATGCCGGGCCGTGCTGCTCAGCGGTCCTGGGCGTGCCGACCGGGAGGAACGGTTCCTGGGCCTCGAGCCGCCCCGGCTCGCGACGGTCGGGGTCTACCTCGACCGGCAGGTGGGCGGCACGGTGGCGTTGCTCGACTACCACCTGGTCTCGGGCGTGCAAGCGGTTGGCCGCTACCGCGAGGACAGACCCCGGCTCGTCGCTCGGCACCGACGCGAGGTGCGTCGCCTCGAGCAGCTCGTCGCTCGGCTGCTCGCCGCCGGCCATGTGGTCCATGCCGTCGGTGACTCCAACTTCGACGGATTCCGGCTCCCCGGGCTGACCTCGGCCTGGGAGGGGCGTGAGCACGCACCCGGCACGCTCGGGCCACGTCGCAAGGTCGACGACGTGCACGGGCCGGGTCCCGCCGAACTGGTCACATCGGTGACGACTCCGTCCGACCACCGGGCCCTCGTCGTACGCCGCACCGCGCTGCCGCGGCGCAGCGCCGACTGAGCGACACCACATCTGGTCACGCGTTGGTCACATCAGCGAGCAGCGTTGTTCTCCGCGCGGATCGCGGCATGTGCGGATGACCGCTGTGCACGCCGCCTGTTCGCGCCTCTCGGCTGGCGCTCCAACCCTTAGCATCGAGCTCATCGGGCACCAGTCGGTCCCGAAACCGGACGAAGGGCGGACGTCATGCGCACATCAATCGTGGTCACTGTCGGAACGGTCGTAGCTGCCAGCCTGGCCTTCGCCGGTCAGGCGATGGCCTCGTCGCCGGACCATCATCGTCATGGCAGGTTCACTGTCGTTGAACGCGCCCTCACCGACACAACGGCCGACACTGGTCCGGCCGGCGACAGCCTGGGCGACGTGCTTGCCTTCGCCAACCCGATCTTCAATGCGAAGAACACCCACAAGGTCGGCACCGACAACGGCTCGTGCGTCCGTACCGCGGTGGGATCGGCCTACGAGTGCACGTGGACCACGTCGCTGCCCGGTGGCTCGCTGGTGGTCTCCGGCCCCTTCAGAGACCACGGTGATTCGACCCTCGCTGTCACGGGAGGCACCGGTAAGTACCGCGGAGCCTCTGGTGAGATGCGTTTGCACGCCCGCAACGCGGCGGGCAGCGCTTACAACTTCACGTTCTCGTTGCGCCGCTCGCACTGATCGAGTCGTGCGGACACGCGTCTCGGGAATCGCGCGTGAGCGATGCGACTGCTGGATCGCAGTCATGGGGATGGCTCGACCGCCGGCTTCGTGAGTGCCCGTACTTTGCCAGGCCATCTGAGCAGGGGTGCTCACGTGTCTTGACGGATCGTTCCAACAACGGCGCGCTTGTTGGAACGATCCGTCAACGCGGAAAGGGTGTGGCGCCCGGATCGCGGCATGTGCGGACGGTACGGCCGAGGCACGAGGGCCGGCCCCACCCGCCCGCTGATCCGATGTCAGAGCCGGTCCGAGCCAGACCTTGATCGCGATGTCCTCGCCATAAGACGGTTCACCAGTTGAGGGTATGCGTATCAGGCTCGCCGTCGTCGTCATAGGCATTGCGGGTGTCAGCGAAGGCCAGCTCTGCGACCGGAACTCTTCGAGCCACCACAGCATGGAGACCCGCCTCAGCAGGTCCAAGTGCGATCAGCAGGTCACCGTCGCGGAACCCATGCACGTGCGCGTCGTCGATGAACTGCCTCCTGCCGTCGGAAAACCGCAAGAGCACCCCGGTGTGTTTCGCCACGCCTGAACGATACGAGTCCGCCGGAGGCAGCGTCTGTGCGGCATGTCCGGA
>NZ_AUEP01000011.1 GCF_000426045.1 Marmoricola sp. URHB0036 | reverse complement strand
AGAACACCTGCGGCTTGCGCACGATCGCCCGACCCATCGCCACCCGCTGCCGCTGACCACCCGAAAGGGCCTTGGGCTTGCGGTCCAGGTACTCGGTCAGGTTCAGGATCCGCGCCGCCTCCGCGACCCGCTCCTTGCGCTCGGACTCCTTGACCTTGGCCATCTTCAACGAGAACGCCATGTTGTCCGCGACCGTCATGTGCGGGTAGAGCGCGTAGTTCTGGAAGACCATCGCGATGTCACGGTCCTTGGGCGGCAAGTTGGTGATGTCACGATCCCCGATGAAGATCTGACCCTCGTTGACCTCCTCCAGACCAGCCAACATCCGCAAGGTCGTGGACTTGCCACATCCCGATGGTCCGACCAGGACCATGAACTCCCCGTCCTTGATCTCCAGGTCGATCCCCGGCACCGCCGGCTTGTCCATCCCCGGATACCAGCGCTGCGCCTTCTTGAAACTCACTGTTGCCATGACTTATCTCCTCACCGGCAGGAACGTGCCGGACGATCCGTTGTAAGTACGAGCACACTCTGCGTCGCCCTCCGCCGGATGAGGAACAGCAACCGGTGGATGGCGGGCATCGGGACGGCCGATCCACCCCCGCCGGTCGACAGTGGCGCAGCTAGCGGACCGCGATGGGGTTGACCGGCGAACCGACGGCGCCGGTGATCGCCAGCGGTGCCGCGGTGAGGAAGAAGTCGAAGCGTTGGTCGGCCGCACAGGCGTCGGCCAGCACGTCGAGGTCCCACATCTCGCCGATGAACAACCCGATGTGCGGAATCACCACCTGGTGGAGCGGCTGGAAGGCGTTGCGGAACTCGTTGGGTCTCACCTCGAAGCCCCACGTGTCGGTGGCAATGGCGGCGATCTCGGTGCGGTGCAGCCACTCGGCGGTGCCGAACGACAACCCGGGCGCATCGCCGCCGGCGTAGTCACCCCAGCCGTCACGCTTGGCGCGCGTGAGCTGCCCGGTGCGGACGAGGATGATGTCGCCCCGCCCGACGGCGGCGGAGGCACCCTGTCTCCGGATGGTCTCCTCGAGGTGCGCCTCGGTGATCGCGAAGCCTCCAGGGAGGCCGTCGGAACCGTGCCCGAGGTCGGGACCCAGGGCCCGAGCGACATCCAGGAGTACGCCGCGTCCGCAGATGACGTCCTTCACAGTCTCGATGCCGGTGCGCTGGTCTCCCAGTGAGGTGACGACCTGTTCAGCAGGGCGACCGTTCCAGGCTCGACCGTGGTCGAAGATGTGGCCCAACCCGTCCCACTGCGTCGAGCACTGCAGCGGCATCGAGATGACGTCGTCTGCTCCGCCGATGCCGTGCGGGAAGCCCTGGGCGCCGAGGACGGCATCGGTGCCCGTGTCGAGCATCGTGTGCACCGGATTGGTACGCCGGCGCCAGCCCTTCTGAGGCCCTTCGGAGTCGAACGGTTGGGACAGCGAGTAGGCGTGTCCGGTGCGGACGAGTGCTGCGGCGGCGAGACGCCGGTCCTCGTCGAGGAAGTTCATCGTCCCGCGCACGTCGTCGTCGCCCCAGCGGCCCCAGTTCGACACGCGCTCCGCGACCGCGGCGATCGCCTCCTCGGGTTTCGCGGGGTCGAAGGAGGCCGCACGGTCGTCTGCTCGTCCTGGGTCGCTCATGTCAGGCCACCAGGTGACGTTGACGACTGGGCGCCCTGAACGCGGGCAGCGCCGGACCGGGAGCCGCCGAGGTGATCCGGTTCGTCAAGGTGCCGAGGCCCTCGACGACCAGGCTGACGACGTCACCGTCCTCGAGAGGTGCTGGGTGCTGCTCGCCCGATCTGCCCCAGAGCTCGGCGAGGCAGCCACCGTTGCCCGTCGTACCGGACCCGAGCACGTCGCCCGGCCGCACCCAGCTGTCCCGCGATGCGTAGGCGACGAGGGAGTCGAAGGACCAACCCATGTTGGAGAGGAGGTCACGGCCGATGGTCTCGCCGTTGACGGCGACCGTGCACTCGAGCTGCAGGAAACCCTCGGAGTCGCGGAACGGGTCCAGCTCGTCGGCCGTGACGAGCCAAGGTCCCAGGCTCGTGGCGAAGTCCTTGCCCTTCGCCGGCCCGAGACCGACCTGCATCTCCCGTGACTGCAGGTCGCGGGCCGACCAGTCGTTGAGGATGGTGTAGCCGAAGATCGCATCGTGGGCCTCCGGCAGGGTGAGGGACCGACCCGCGCGGCCCACCACGGCGGCGACCTCGAGCTCGAAGTCCCGAGCCACGCTGCTGGCAGGGAACTCGACCGGACTTTCGTGGCCCACCAACGAGTGCGGGTTGGTGAAGTAGAAGGTCGGTGCGTCGTACCACGCCTCGGGCACGCCGGCGGCGCCGCTGACGCTGCGCCGCACACCCTCGACGTGTTCCTCGAACGCGACGAAGTCGCGCACGCTGGGCGGCGTCAGCGGGGGCAGCCACTCGACCTCGTCGAGGGCGAACGGTTCCCCGCGACTGGCCGCATCAGCCGCCTCCCGTGCGGCCTCCAGGCCCGCCCCGACGATCGATGTCATGGTGACGCCCTGGTCGAAGGCGTGCACGCCGCTCTCCTGCACCACGCCGCAGCGGACGGTGCCGGCGCGGTCACGGAAGCTCGCAAGTCTCATCGCGGTCCGGCCTCAGACGGGAGGCGCGACGTAGACACCACGGTCGGGGTCGTTGAACGACTGCTTGGCGACGAACTCGCTCATCGGGTTCGCCGTACCCCACTGGTCGGTGACCTCGGGATCGGAGAAGTCGTAGATGTGCGGGTGCCAGGTGTCCTCGTCGAGCTCCTCGAGCTCGGTGGTGTACTCGATGGTGTTCCCGTGCGGGTCGAGGAAGTAGCTGAAGGTGTTGTTCCCGGCCATGTGGCGGCCCGGTCCCCACACCTTCTCCACGCCGGCGCGCATCAGCCGACCGGTGCCTCGCATGTACTCGTCCAGGCCACGCATCTCGAAGGACGCGTGGTGCAGGGCCACGTGCGGTCCCCGGGCCACGGCCAGGCTGTGGTGGTAGCGGTTGGTGCGCATGAACCACATCACCTCACCCATGTGGGGCGAGCTGAGGGTGTCGGAGAGCGAGAAGTTGAGGTGCTCGTCGTAGAACGCGACGGTCTTCTCCGGGTTCGGGGAGTTGACCACGACGTGGGAGAGCTTGACCGGGATGGACTCCCCCTCCTCGACCTTGCGGTGCTTGCGGACGGCGACGTCGGCGCTGATCTCGACCGTGCGGCCGTCGATGTCGAAGAAGCGGAACCCGTAGCCCGCGCCCGGGGTGAGCAGGGTGCCGGGCTCGGTGACCAGCTGGACCCCTGAGCTGGCCAGCCTCTCGGCCATGCTGTCGACGTCCGCCGGTGTCTCGGCACCGAACGCGATCAGGTCGAGCCGCTTCTCCTCCGCCTTGCGAAGCCGCACCGAGTACTGCTCGGGTGAGCCTGCGGCGGCGAGGAAGGCGATGCCGTCGTCCGTGGTCTCCGGGCTGAGCCCCCACATGGTCGTGTAGAACTCGAGCTGCCGGTCGTAGTCCGGGACAGCCAGGTCGACGTGCCTCAGGTGGGTGATGAGCCGATCGTTCACGAGGGGTCCTATCGGGTCCGAAGGAGGTCTGCTGCCGCGCTCGGTGCGAGGTGCTGCCCACCACTGTCCGAGTACAGGACGGGTTGAGGAACATCGACTCGTTGATGGGCGGCATCACCCCAGTCGATCCTCGGCGGACACCTCGTCGCCTCAGCGGACACCGACCGCTTCCGCACGCCCCTCGACTGCCTGACGAAGCGCCGCGAGATGGTGGCCGACGAGGTCGAAGGCGCTTGCGTCCTCCAGGCCCAGCCACTCCGAGCCACCCCACTCGCTCGACACCGAGCCTGCGTACCCGACCGCTGCGAGGTCGTCCAGGAAGCGGGTCTGTGGGGCGATGACGTGCTCTGCCGGTGACTCCCAGTCCCAGAACTTCGCGTGCACGTGGTGGACGAGGTGCAGGTACGGCCGCCAGGAGGAGGCACTGCCGTTCCCCATCCGGATGAACGCGGTCATCGTGGCCTGGACGAGCTCGGGCGACGCACCTCTGGCTGCGGCCTCGGCCCGGAATTCGGCGAAGCGCTCGTACGCCGGCGCCGAGTCTCCCCACCAGCGGTCCAGGACGAGCTCGACCTCGGGGGTCATGCCCAGCGAGTGCAGGTGTCGTCGGTAGCTGATCGGCAGAGCGGGCATGGCGACCGACGTGTCGAGGGTCAGCCCGACCGGCGCGTCCGGGTGCTCCTCCAGCCAGTCGAGCAGGGCGCGGACAGGCGGCGAGTCCGGGGTGTTCGTTCCCTGGACCTCCAGGGTCAGCACCAGCTGCAGCGCGTGCAGGGTGGGCAACAGTCGCTCGACCACGTCCAGGTCGAGACCGATCGCAGTGCGTGCGATCCCGAACCCCATACGGGCCGCGACGTCGAGCTGGGTCGCGAGGTCGGCGACGCTCTCGTTCGTCCCGAGCCAGGCATCCTGGCGGCGCGCCCGGTCGGCGTACACCCCGAAGGTGGTGGGCCTGAGACCCAGCCGTTCGCAGGTCTGCCTGAAGGCCTCGATCTCGTCCTCGTGAGGGACGGGCAGTCCCCGGAACGAGGTGCAGCCGTCGACTTCGAGGTCCGGGCCGAGGCCGGCGGCGACCAGGCGCTCGAGCAAGGCGTCGACTGGTCCTTCGCTCGCGAGCCACTCGTTGGTGAAGGAGAAGAGCGTGCTCCCGAAGGTGATGGCCACGCCGGCCTCAGGCGAGCGTCAAGGTCTTGGTGTCGCGTCCGCCACCGGGAACCGGCATGTAGGAGATACGCAGCCGCACGACCGCCGTCACGGTGTGCTCGCCCGGCCCCAGCGGAGTGGCAGCGTCGAAATCGATCCTGGCCGGCTCCCCCATCTCCCACCGGTCGTCCAGCACCTCGGCGAGCCCGGTGATGGGGTAGGTGGTGCCCCGGACGGTGAAGGTCGTGGCGTCGGCCGGGATCGGACGACCGTCGACGACGAGGTCGACCCCCTCGACCATGGAGAGGCCGAGCCCGCGGTAGTAGGGCATCCTGACCTCGACCGAGGCGTGGGTGCGATCGCCGTCCGAGCTGTGCAGGCTGTCCTCGATCAGGATGTGCTTGTCATACATGGCGCTCCTCAGGCCTTCGAGTCGGTGGACGGCTTCTCGCCGAGCAACGTGGCGAACATCGCGTGCTGACGGCGAACCTCTTCGCGGCTGTCGACCTCGAAGGCGTCCTCGATGTGCCGGTTGCCCTCGTACTCGCTCGAGAGATAGCCGCTGAACCCGCCCTGCTCGAACACCGGGATGATCCGGTCGTAGGGAATGGAGTACTCGGTGGTGTCGTCGACCATCTCGTAGAACTTGGCCTGGACGTGCCCGATGAGATCCATGTGCGGGAGCATCTCGGCGGGGTCGCGGTAGATGAAGTGCGTGGCCTGCCTGGCCAGCCCCATCTCCACCGGACCTCCCCCGCGGTAGTGGACGATGTCCATCAGTGCGTGGGTGTCACCGTGGTCGTCGTAGAGGTCGACGATGTAGTCGACGAGGTCCTTGCGACCGCCTTCTCGCAGGGCGCGGTCCGAGACGACCCTCGGGAAGCGCTCCACGAAGGTGCCCATGTCCGGCATGAGTCCGAGACCGACGCCTCCCTCGGCGTGCATCACCTCGAGGTGCTCGAGGATCCAGGGATGTGAGTAGTGGAACGGAGCGTGCACCTCGAGCAGCAGCCGGACACCGTTGTCGCGTGCGTACGGCGCCGCGTCCCGCATCACCTCAGGCGGGGTGTTGATGATCGCCCGGATCACCGGTGCACCGAGGCGAACGGCGAGATCGATGTCGGAACGGACCGAGGCGACCTGCTCCTCGTGGGACAGCCACCGGTCGCGATGACGCTTGGTGTCGAGGAACAGGTCCGTGGCACTCGTGGTGGTTCCGTACTGCTCCATCCACGCACGCCACTGGGCGATCTGGTCGTCGGGGATGTGGGGGTGCCCGGTCATGGACTGCTCCGGGATCACCTCGATCCCCAGCGCGCCGATGGAGGCGGCGTGGGCGATGCAGTCCTCCAGGGACATGGTGCGCAGGAAGAACTCTTCCTGGTAGCTGTAGAGGCTGACTCCGCGTTTGATGGCTGACACGACGAACAGCATTTCGGCGCTGGGGTGATCGCGGAAGCCGGACCTGGATATGTCACGCATCGGCAAGGTGAATGGGGCAGGTGCTGTCTCCAGACCTCGGCCGGCCGATAGGATCGACGAGACGTCGGGGTAGGTGGTTCGTCGAACCGCCACCCGTCGGACCCGATCGCAATGTCGGGTTTCGCGCACTTCGCCGCGTCGACACCGAAAGGTGGGGCGCTCAGGTGCCGAACCTCTCCACGGCTGCCACGACCCCGGCCGTCAGGACCCCCGGACTCCGGCGGCTGCAGATCTCGCTGCTGGCTGTCACCATGCTCACCGCGATCGACCAGACGATCGTGGCCACCGCCCTGCCGACGATCGTGGGTGACGTCGGTGGCCGCGCGGCCATGGGCTGGGTGTTCGCCGGCTACACCCTGGCCATGACCGCTGCCATGCCCATCTACGGACGCCTCGGTGACCTGCGGGGCAGGCGCCAGGCCTTCCTGGGATGCCTGGTCGGCTTCGTCGCGGCGTCCGCGCTGTGCGGGATCGCCTCGAGCATGACCCAGCTGATCCTGCTTCGCGCCGTACAGGGGCTGGCCGGCGGTGGTGTCCTGGTGCTCTCACAGGCGGTGGTCGCCGACGCCGTACCAGCACGGGAACGGGGCCGCTTCATGGCTCCCGTCGGGCTGGTCTTCGCGGCCTCGAGCGTCCTCGGCCCCCTCGTCGGGGGGCTGCTCACGGAGAGCGTCGGGTGGCGGTGGATCTTCTGGGTCAACGTGCCGCTCGGTGCGGTCGCGATCTCCATGGCCTACCGGTCCGTCCCCCATCCGACCGGTCCGCGAGCCACGGGCCGGCTCGATGTGCCCGGTGCGGTGCTGTACGTCCTCGCCGTGACGGGCCTCGTGCTGCTGACCGGAACCCTCGGCGGCGACGCAGCGCTCGCCCCCGCCGTCGTGCTGAGCGGGGCCGGCGCCACCACGGTGGTCTGGGTGCTGTTCGTGGCCCGCATGCTGCGTCACGACGACCCCCTCATTCCGGTGGGAGTCGTCCGCAACCGCTCCGTGGTCATCGCCTGCTGCCTCGGCCTGGTGATCGGTGGTGCCCTGTTCGCGCTCGTGGGCTACATCCCCACGATCATGCAAGCCGTGCTCGGCATGCGTCCGGCGTCCTCCGGTGCACTGTTGCTGTCCCTCGTCCTGGGGATGATGGTGTCGACCACGACGTCCGGCCACTGGACCGCGCGCACCGGCCACTACCGTCGCCTGCCCCTCCTGGGCTCGCTCGTGAGCGCGGGCGCGCTGGGGTGGCTGTCCACGCTCGACTCGTCGTGGAGTCCCGCCCGGACGGGCGTCGCCCTGTTCGCGCTGGGGCTGGGTGCCGGGTGTTTCATGATGCTGGTCGTGACGATCGCCCAGGACGCGGTGACGCAGGCAGAGGTCGGTTCGGCGACCTCGACGGTCAACCTGGTGCGCGAGCTCGGTGTGACGATCGGCGCCGCCTCGATCGGCGGGGTCCTTGCGGTCGAGGTCGCGTCCGTCGTACCGACCCTGTTCATCACGCTCGCCAGCGTCTTCGCTGCCGGCGCTGCGCTCTCGCTCCTGCTGCCTGACAAGCCTCTCTCAGCCCGCGCCGGATAGGGCGCGGGCCCGGCCGGGGTCAGGTCTTGATGCCGCCGGAGAAGCCCTGGATGAACTTCTTCTGCGCGATCACGTAGAACGCCAGGATCGGGACCATCGAGATGAGCACGATGGCGAAGATGAGGTTCCACTGCGAGACGAGTGCACCGACGAAGTTGTACATGACGACGGGCAGCGTCTGCTTGTCGGTGCCGTTGAGGAAGATCAGCGGAGTGAAGAAGTCGTTCCAGACGATCAGTCCCGCAAGGATCGACACCGTTCCCGTCGCCGGTGCCATCAAGGGAAAGACCACCCGGACGAACGTCTGGACAGGTGAGGCACCGTCGATCCTGGCCGCTTCCTCGTACTCCGGAGGCAGGGTGCGGAAGAAGCCGGCGTACAAGAACACCGACAGCGGGAGCAGCACGCCCGTGTAGATGATGATCATCCCGATCTCGGACCCGACCAGGCCGAGCTTGCGGGCCTCGACGTAGAGCGGGAGCACGCCGAGCTGGGTCGGCAGGATGATGGCGATGAGGAACAGGAAGTACGACCGGGTCGTCCACCGGCTCTTGCCACGCACCAGGCCGTAGGCCGTCACCGAACCGAAGACGACGAGACCGATGATGCTCCCCGCGGTGATGATGGCGCTGCTCTTGAGGCCCGAGACGATCTGGTCGGAGGCGGTGCCCGACGGCGACAGCAGGGTCTTGAAGTTGTCCAGCGTCGGGCTCTTGGGCGGCGCGAACGCCGGCGTGGTGAGGATGTCCTGCCCGCTCTTCAGCGAGGTGACGATGAGGATCCAGAACGGCGTCAGCAGCACCAGAGCCACCAGGATGGTGAAGATCTCGAGGACCAAGGTCCGCTTGGTGTACCGGAACACGTCAGGCTCCCTTCGCGGGGCGGTCGCGGTCGCGGGTGGCAGCTTGCTGCAGCCCGGAGGCGACCAGGATGAGGACGCTCAGCAGCAGCGCCAGGGCGGCACCGAAGCCGAACTTTCCGAACACGATCGTCTGTTGGTAGATCTCCGTCGCCAGGGTCTGGGTCGCCCCGGAGGGACCGCCACCCGTGAGCGCCATGATCTGGTCGAAGACGCGGAGCCCCTGGATCAGCATCAGCGTGGTGGCGATGCCGACGGCGGGACGGATGGAGGGCAGGATGACGTGGACCAGCCGGTTGAACTTGCCGGCCCCGTCCAGCGCCGCCGCTTCCTCGAGATCGACGGGCACCGAGGCGAGTCCCGCCAGGTAGATGACCATCACGAACCCGATGTTCTGCCAGACCATCACGGTGAGGACGCAGAGCTTCGCGAGGGTGGGGTCCGCCAGCCAGTCCCGCTGCAGGCCGTCGAGGTGCGCCCAGGCGAGCGCCTGGTTGAGCGGCCCGTCGAAGGCGAACATGAAGCTCCACACGTAGGAGACCGCGATGGGGGCGAGGACGACCGGCATGAAGACGAGGGTTCGCAGCAGGTAGCGCGTCTTCAGCCCCCGGTTGAGCGCGAGTGCGAGCAGCAGTCCGAAGACGTTGGTGAGCACCACGAAGCCCACGGCTAGCAGGACGGTGTTCCTCAGTGAGCCCAGGAGCTCCTCGTCCTGGAAGATCTTGCGGAAGTTCTCCAGGCCGACCCAGTGCCAGCCACCGATGCCTTTCCAGTCGGTGAAGGCGTAGAAACCACCCATGACCGTGGGCAGGTAGACGAGGGCGAGCACCACGGCGACGCCGGGGAGAGCCCACCAGCCGAGCCCGATGTGCCGCGGCGTACGAGCTGCCCGGTCCTGATGACGACCGCGACGCGGCTGTGCCTCGACGTCGTGACGGGCGTGCTGGCTCGGCTCGACGGGGGTGGTGGCGCTCATCAGCCTTTCCTTCCTTCGGTGGAACTGGCCCGGTGCCCGGCGGCGGGGACAGGCATCACCCGCCGCCGGACGTCTGGGTCAGCCCCAGGCCTTGTCCATCGACTTCAGGACGTCGTCGACCGACTTCTGACCGGTGAGCAGTCCCGTCACCCCGGTGCCGAGGGCGTTGTAGACCTCGCCGTTCGGCCAGTCGATGTAGGGGTACTGAGCGGTCTTGCCGGCCTTCAGGAGGTCGGTGACGCCCTTGTACTGCGGGAGCAGGGCCGAGGTGTCGCTGGTGTCGACCGGGATGTCGCCCGATGCCACTGCGGCGGCCTGGGTCTGGGCGGGCTGTGACATCCAGCTGATGAAGTCCTCGGCCAGCTTCTTGTTCTTGGTCGCGGCGTTCCCGGCGATGGCGTCAGGGGTTCCGGCCATCAGGTAGGTGTTCGAGCCCTCAGGAGCCGGCATCGCGAGCACGTCGAGCTTCACGGCACCGTGGGTGGAGTCCATGATGTCCTTGGCGGCACCACCCGGCGCGGAGAACCCGAGCATCTTGCCCTGGCCCATGCCGTTCGTCAGGGCGTCGAACCCGGCGCCGGCGGCGCCCTTCTGGAAGCAGTTGCCGTCGTAGAGGTCCTTCACGGTCTCCAGGGCCGTGCGCCAGCCATCGCTCTCCGCGAAGGTGGTCTCTCCCGCTGCTCGCTTCTTGTTCCACTCAGGATCGGGTCCGTAGACGGTCGAGGCTGCGATCGCGGAGGTGAAGATCGCGGTGTTCGGGGACATGGCCCCAGCCAGCCCGAAGACCGCCTGACCGCCGCTGGCGACCTTGGAGCACTGCGCGATGACGTCCTGCATGGTGCTCGAGGAATCGATCTTGAAGCCTGACTTCTCCGCCGCCATCGGGCTGAAGACGATGCCGGTCGGTGCCAGGTAGACCGGGAAGGCGACCAGCTTGCCCTTGTAGGACATCGAGGCCTTCGCGTTCTCCGGGACGGCGCCGTCGGCGACCTTGCCGGTCAGGTCGAGCAGCTTCCCTGCCTCGCCGAGGGGGGCCACGGAACCAGCCTGCCCTCCGCCGGCGTTGATGAAGAAGACGTCGGGGCCGTTGCCGGCCTGCAGCTGCGTGGTGAGCGTGCTGCCGTAGGTGTTCAGCGCGATCGGGTTGGTCTTGATGGTCACACCGGGGTGGCTCTTCTCGTACTTGTCGGCCAAGGTGGCGAAGACGCTCTTCGCGTTCGCGTTGGCGATCTGGTAGGCGAAGGTGATGCTCTTCGAGTCGCCCCCGCTCCCGCTGCTGGAGCCGCAGGCGGCGAGGCTGGTGGTGGCCAGGGAAAGGGCGGCGATGGCCCCGAGACGGCGCCACGTGGATGTGTTCATGTTGGTCTCTCTCGGTGGTCGTCTCCCGGAGCGGGCAGACATGGGGTGTGAACTCCGCCACTCTGACAACGTTCGCCGCGTTCGGGAATCAACGTTGTGCGATCCCGGCCATCACCAATGTGGATCAGCATGCCCGTTCTGTTTCGTGGACCCGCTGGCCTCGGAACGCGACAACGGCGGTGGACGCCAGGCGTCCACCGCCGTCGCGGGGGCATGCGGGTTGAGCTGGTGGTTCAGGCACTAACCAGGTGCTGGTCACCCAGGAACTTGCGACACATCGCATGATGCTGGGCCACCATGTCGAACGCGTCCTGCTCGTCGGCGTCCAGATAGGCGTGGCCCTCCCACTCGGTCGACATGGAGACCGGGTGGTCCAGCTCGGAGAAGACACGCATGATGCCCTCGTAGTCGATCGAGGGTGACTCGAGGTTCTCGTCGACGTCGTAGAACTTGCCGTGGATGTGCACCACCTGCGGCAGGATCTCGCGCCAGTCCTCGAGGTTCTCGCGTCCGAACATGGTGAAGACCAGCCGGGCGAAACCGACCGGGAGCTCCGGCTCGTTGAGCGCGCCGGCCTCGGCGGCGAACTGACCGTAGCGCTGGAAGGGTGCTCCCGGCGCCTCCCAGGCCCGCTTGAGCGCGTCCACCCCCTGCTCGGAGAGACCGTCGCGTCGTAGCTTCGCCAGCATGCCCTCGGGGATCGCTCGCATGCAGCTGCTGAAGTCCGGGACGAATCCCAGGAACTCCGAGTCGATCCGGGCGTAGGCCTCGCGCGTGGCCATCACCTTGGGGGTGTTCGGGCCCTCGGGCGCGTGCACCTCCATGCCGAGCTTGACGTTGGCCTTGGCAGCGAGGGGCTCCACCTTCTCCAGCACCTCAGGCGTCAGCCCGAGCTGGGTCCGCACGACCGGGAAGCCAAGCCTGCCCGCCAGCTCGATCTGCGGGCGCATGTACTCGACGCTGCGGTCCGTGTCCATCCACGCGTCGGCACGGAGCGCGATGTCGGCGTTGGAGGCCAGCGAGGTGGGGATCAAGTTGTTGCGTTCGAGCGCGTCGCGCAGCGTCCGCTCCTCGTCCTCGCGTGTGTTGAGCGGAAAGCCGCGCAGGCTCTGGAACCCGATGACCTCGACGCCGGGGCCGATGCCGCGCCGACCGACTTCGTCGATCAGGCTGCCGAGCGAGTACTGGCCGGCCAGCCATTCGTTGGTCATGGAGTACAACGTCGTGCCCAGCATGATGCTCATTGGACAACCACTTTCTTGGCCACGTGGGTCCGCTGCACGAGTGCCGTGTCGGGGCCGATGATGATGTAGGGGATTCGGGTGGCGAGGATGACGTCGACGTCGACCTCGTCGCCCTGGGCTCGTGCCTGCTCCACCGGAGCCACCACGGTCAGGGCGTCCTGGACGAACCACCAGTCGGACTCGCGGTCCGCGAGCTCGTCGAGGCTCAGCTCCTGCTGGTCGACCTTGACTCGCACCGCCTCTCGCGCGACAGGGACGTCGTCGATGACGAGGTCGATGCCTTCCAGGCAGGACAGCGGCAGGGAGCGGTACCAGGCGAGATGCAGGTCCACCTCATAGCCTCGGTTCGAGGTGCGGACGGCCTTGTCGCCGAGCACCTGGGCTTCCAGTGTCATGTGGTTCTTCCTTCTGTCGTGGTGACTAGGTCGGGAACAGGCGTGACGACGCTCGTCCAGCCAGTCGTCAGCTGGGCCTCGCGGACGGCCTCGGCCAGGGCGGCGCTGCGGGCGAGGTCGGTGAGGGTGGGCAGACCGTCCGGGGTGCTGCCACGAGCAGCGGCGTGCGCGTCGGCGACGTAGGAGACCCAGCATGCGCGCTCCCCCTGCGGGTGGCCCGGGGGCTCAGTGGAGTAGCGGGAGACCTCGGCACCGACGGCGCGCTGGAATCGCTGCGAGAAACGGATGCCGACGACATCCAGCACCTCGGCCCGGCCCTCGTGGAACAGCACCGACTCCTCGACCCCGTCGAGCGAGAGGACGAGGCTGCCGCCCTCCATCGGGCGGGAGTTGCTCATCGCCAGGGTGCCCGCGGCACCTCGGTCGGTCTCGAACAGGACCCCGAACCCGACCGTGGGCTCATCGCCGGCATCGGTCTCGTCCGGTGTCCCCTGGGCCGTGGCCACCACGCGCTCGACCCGGTGACGGGTGACGAACTCGAGCAGGTCGCACCATCGTGACAGGCCTTCGATGCCGGTCCATCCGTGCACCAGGTGCAAGGGTCCGGGTGTCCCACTGCGGATCCTCCGGCGAGCCAGCCGGATCATCGGGTAGTAGCGCAGCACGAACGGCACCGCGACCACCACCCCGGCGGCCGCCGCACGCGCCGCCAGCCGAGCGATCGCCTCCGCTTCCGGCTGGACCGGGAGCTGGTGCAGGACGACGCTCCGGCCGCGGTCGATCAGGCCCTCCAGCGTCTCGACGCCGGCATCCGCGCTGCGGGTCACGTGGACGACGTCCGCAGCGTCCAGGTCGTCCACCACGCGCGCACCGGCCTCGGTGACGAGGGCATGCGCCGCGGCGTCCGGCGGACCCGTGAACGCGACCGCGAGCTGCTCCCGGCCCTGACGGGTTCGGGACTGTTGGACCGGCAAGACAACTCCTCCACGCGTGGGTTCACTGTGGCAACGTGTGCCTTGCGTCACTGTCCCGGAGCGGCCACCATCGGGGAAGCCGAGTCGGACGATGATCCGCATCGACTCGGCGAATGTGTCCAGCGACGAAAGAGGCGTGGATGGTCCGCGAGGTCGACCTCAACCTGCTCCGCGCGCTGGACTCGATCCTCGAGGAGCAGAGCGTCACCAAGGCCGCCGCCAGGCTCGGCCTGAGCCAGCCGGCGATGAGCGCATCCCTGGCCAAGCTCCGTCGCCACTTCGGCGACGACCTGCTGGCCCGGGTCGGGAACAACTACGAACCCACCCCGCTGGCCAAGGAGCTCCTCGAACCCACCCGGACCGCGTTGCGCGCCACGGACCGGGTCTTCGTCCGTGAGGGCGAGTTCGACCCGCTCACCAGCGCCCGCGACTTCTCGATCGTGATGTCCGACTACTGCACCGCCGCCCTGGGGCCGGCGATAGCGCAGAGGGTGCGCGATCGGTCACCCCGTTCGACGTTGTACGTCTTCGGACTCACACCGGCCCTGGTCGACGGCTCCCCGGAGTCGATGCGCACCCACGATCTCGTCGTCATGCCGCACGGGTTCCTGACCGATCTCAAGCACCGTGACATCTACGAGGACGACTGGGCCTGCATCGTGAGCGCCGAGAACAGCAACGTCGGTGACCACCTGACGATCGAGGACTTGGCCGAGATGCCGTGGGTGCTCACCTACAACCAGCGGACGGCCTTCACCACTGCCGTGCAGCAGCTGCGCATGCAGGGGTTGGAGCCGCACACCGAGATCGTCACCGAGAACTACCTGACGCTCGGCGCACTGGTCGCGGGGACGGACCGGGTCGCGCTCGTCCAGGAGCGTCTCGGTCACCTGCTGGCCCGCTCCGGCGGCGTACGGGTGCTGCCGGTGCCGTTCGACGCCGACCCGCTGGTGGAGACCATGTGGTGGCACCCCATGTACGAGGTCGACCCGGCCCACCGCTGGCTGCGCGAGATCGTCGTCGAGGCCGGCATCGAGATCACCTGAGTCACCGACCGGGATGGTTCAGGCGTTGGCAGCCACCTCGCGGATGTGCTTGACGGACTCCTCGGAGGAGATGGTGGGGAAGAACTCGAGGCCGATAGGGCCCGCGTACCCGCTTGCCCGCAGTACGCCGAGCTGAGCCGTCCAGTCCAGGCCACCGCTGCCGGGCTCGCCGCGTCCGGGGACGTCCGCGATCTGGACGTAGTCGACGAGACCGGCCGCGTTCGCCAGCTCGGTGGCCGGGTCCTCGCCCTCGGTGATCGAGTGGTACATGTCGTAGAGGATCCCGAAGGAGTCCGAGCCGACGCCGCGAGCCACGGTCACGGCGTCCACGGTCCGGTCCGTCAGCGCTCCGGGATGGTCCACACGCGTGTTGACGGGCTCGAGGATCAGCTTGACTCCGGATCCTTCCGTCCGCTGCACGGCCTCGGAGAAGACCTCGACCAGGCGTGCGAGGTTCTGGACCCGCTTCTGCCCGGGGAACCCGACGCCCGAGCCGAGCACGATGCGCGGGCAGCCGAGTCGCTGGGCGTGCTCGATCCCCCGCTCCAGCCCCTCGAAGAACGCGTCGAGGGTCTCCCACGGCAGGGCGAAGTTCGTGCGCGGCTCGGCGAGCACCGAGGTCAGCGACACCCCGGTCTCCTGCAGCGCTGCCGCCAGCTGTTCGACGTCGACCGTGGAGGTTCCCCACATCTCGACGGCGTCGAAGCCGGCGGCCGCAGCGGCGCGGACCCGGTCCGGGTGCTCGCCTGCCTCGGTGAACAGGATCTCGATGTTGGGCGAGAGCTGGTACATGTCAGTGCCTTCCAGATGCTGTGTGAGTGGGTTTCGCAGCAGCGCTCGGGTCGCTGCCACCAGCGATCGGTGCCAGCTCGCGCTGGACGAGGTAGCCGGCCAGCAGGGCGCTGGTCGCGGGGTGCGGGCTCTGGTCACTCTCGACGACGACCCAGCCGTCGTAGCCGGAGTCAACGAGTGCCTGCAGCACCGAGGCTGAGTCGACCAGACCGTCCTCGTGGCCGGGCTCGGCGAACCAGCGGGGCACCTCACGGACGCCGCCCTGCACGCGGACGGTCCAGTGGGCGTGCGGCTCCAGGTACTCCTCGGCGGTGTCGACGGCGAGTGCGTCCTTGAGGTGGACGTGCCAGACGCGCTCGGCGTGGGACTTGATGACGGTGACGGGGTCGATGCCGGCGACGGCAAGCTCACCGGTGTCGACAGCGAGCCCCACCAGATCGGCGTCCGTGCGGTCCAGAAGCCTGTCCAGCGCGTCGCCACGGCGCAGGGCCGAGAGGAAGTCGACGTGCAGTGCGGTCCGGATCCCGTGGTCCGCAGTCGCACGAGCCACGGCTTCCCAGCAGCCGGCCAGGCGAGCGACGGCGTCGTCGTCGAGCGGAGGGACGTCGCCGGCGTCGGGCGTCGGCCGGACGACCAGGACCGAGCCACCGAGGCGTGCCAGTGCTTCGGCGTACCAGGCGGCGCGCTCGACCATCACCGGTCGGTCCGCCTCCTCCATGGGTGACAGCGGGCCGGTGAGGAACTCGCTGGATCGCTCCTGGGAGTTCCAGAACCAGCTGCTGACGGAGCTGACGGCGCACTCGTCCAGGAACTCGCGGAAACCGTCGACGGAGCCGAAGTTGGCGGCCAGCTGCTGCGGGTTGCCGAGCGGCTCCCACCGACCCGTGCCGGTGCTGAGCTCGACGCCCTCGAACCCCGCGATGGAGATCGTCTTCAGGGCGCGCTCGTGCTGCTCGCGGCGGACGAAGTCGTCGAACTGGGGCTTCCACTGGTTGATGGCGTAGCCGAACCTGATGCTCATGCGTAGATCCGTTCCAGGACGTTGGCGGCGTACCACCGCGACACCGCGGTGCTCTCGGAGTAGTCACCGCCGTCCTTGTTGGCCTTGTCGTGCTCGACCGAGATCCAGCCGCGGTACTCGTTGTCCCGGACCGCCGTCATCATCGACTCGAAGTCGACCAGCCCGTGCGGCGTGCCCATCTCGTAGAACCACTTGCTGGTGGTCGGCGCCATGATCTCGGAGTCGGGCCGGTGCCGGTGGTCGTCACCGGTCGCGACGTTGCGGGTGTCCTTGAAGTGGAAGCCGCTGACCCGGTCGGCGTGCCGTCGGTACAGGCCGACGGGGTCCAGCCCGGCGATGCAGTGCTGAGCGGTGTCCACGAACAGCGAGACGTACTCCGGGTCGGTGAACGAGTAGAAGGTGTCGATGTCCTGCTCGGTCTGGATGCCGCAGAAGAACTCGTGGTGGCAGGTGAGGCGTACGCCGTGACTGGCGGTGATCTCGCCGACCTTGTTCCACAGCTCGGCCGTGTGCTTCAGCTTGTCCTCGGTGATCGGCTCCATGTCGTAGAAGAGCGTCGCGGGCATGACGATGATGTTGTCGAGACGGATCTCGGACCATCGACCCATCGTGACCCGGAAGTCCTCGAGGATGTTCTCGTGGGTCTCCGGGAGGTGGGGGGCGTAGTTGCGGACGTCATAGTCGGCGGCATGGAAGGTGTTCACGATCCGTTCGAGTCCGTGGTCCTGGACCATCTCCTGGTACTTGGCCGGACCCCCATAGCTGCCGTAGATCTGCCAGATCCGGAAGTCGAAGGTGTCGATGGCATCGAAACCGGTCGCCTTGATCTGCTTGAGGAAGGCGGACATCGACTTCACGGAGTGCCACTGGTCGATGGGGCCGGCAGGTCCGTTGCTGCGCCAGTGGTCCATGTAGCTCCACTTGATGCGTCGTTCGGTCGAGGCGTGCGTCATGAGCGCACCGCCGACCCGACGCCGGCAACGGTTCGCACGTAGGCGAGCGCGTCCGCCGTCGAGGCGACCGTGGGGTAGCACTCGATGCCGACCGGCCCGGCGTACCCGACCGCGTCGAGCAACGCGAACGCTGCGTGCCAGTCGATGTCGCCCGTTCCCGGCTCGCCCCGACCCGGGGCATCGGCGATCTGGACGTGGCCGACCAGGTCGGCCACCTCGGGCAGCACCGACGCCGGGTCCTCGCCCTCCACCACCGAGTGGTAGAGGTCGTATAGGACGCGTACGTGCGGCGAGCCGACGCCACGGACCACGGCCACCGAGTCCGCGGTCTGGCTGGTGAGCACCCCGGGGTGGTCCATCCGGGTGTTCACGGCCTCCACCAGGAGCGTGACCCCGCTGTCAGCGGCGATCTCAGCGGCACGAGCGACCGCGTCGGTCATGATCGCGATCTGCACGGGTCGCTTGAGGTACGGCACCGCCGGCCCCGAACCGACGACGACGTTGGGACAGCGCAGGCGCACCGCGTCGGCGACGGTGCGTCGGACGTCCTCGAGGAACCCGTCGTGGGTCTCCTCGAGGACCAGCCGGGTGGTGCGCGGGTCGACGAGAACGGTCCACAGCTGGACTCCGGTCTCGTCGAGCGCGGCACCCAGGGCGTTGAGGTCCTTGTCGTGGGTCCAGAAGATCTCCGCCTTGTCGAAGCCAGCGGCCGAGGCGGCCCGCACGCGAGCGGCCAGGTCGTCCCCGGCCTCCCGGAACATGTACTCCAGGTTGACCGACAGCGAGCGCGGCCCGCTCATCGGAACGTGTCCTCGAAGTCGTCGTACGGGCGCGGCGGCTCGGGGTCGAGGACCTGGGCGGTGTCATTGGCGTACGGCGTGTAGGTGTCCGTGACGACGGGTCCGTCGACAGGTGGGAGGAAGACGGGCTGCCCGTCGTCCCCGAACCAGGCCAGCTGCGAGTCGTGGCTGTGCTGGTTGTCGGCGGCGAAGCTGATCCAGTCACGGTTGAACGGCGCCCGGGCGACCTCGTAGCAGCGGAAGTGCCAGATGCGCCATTCACCGTCCTGCTTGATGAAGTCGACGCCGTACTTGCACCAGACCCAGTGGGCCCACACCGGCTTGCCGTCGACCTCACCGCCCGAGAAGACGTACGCCGGCGCCTGCTTGGCGATCTCGGGGTCCATCAGGCCCGACTCGAGCCCGGCCATGATCCAGATGCCCTTGGCCGTGATGCCATCAGCAGAGACCTCGACGACCGGAGTGGTCGTGTAGTGGAAGAGCAGCTTGCCGATGGGACGGGGTCGCCCGCGGTGGTAGGCGGTGACGGACTCGTAGGTCGAGTACTCCCCCACGTTGTTGTAGCGGGAGCGAATGCCCTCGGTGCCGGGCTTGGCCCACAGCTCCTCGATGATCCGCTCGTCCTCGTAGGCGTTGTGGTAGTGCATGTAGCGGTTGAACACGTTCTCGACGGCTCCGCGGTCGCCGGCACGAACGGCCTCGAGCTCGGCGACCTCCAGCCGCGCCTCCAGCTCGGCCATGCGCTCGGAAAGACTTGTCTCGTTCACGGTGGTCATCAGTGCCTCTTCCTGTGGGCTTTCCTGGTCCTGCGTGTCGCTGTGCAGTGGTGTCGGGTTCCGGCGGCCGGTCAGCCGTCGGAGAGTCGCGCCGCCAGCGCATCTGCTCCGCGAACGGCCAGCGCGACGCTGGTGAGGGTGGGGTTGCAGGAGTTCGCCGTCGGGATGAGGCCGTTGCCGGCCAGGACGAGCCCGGGGTGGTTCCACACCCGGGAGTAGGAGTCGCAGACGCTGTCTCCGTCGTCGGCCGGCCCCATCCGGACGGTGCCCATGTAGTGCAGCGAGCTGCCCGGAGGCATCACGACCGGCATACCGTCGATGAACTCACCGAGGGCGGCCGCTGCTCTCGCCTGGAACTCTCGAGCGCGGTCGAGCTCCGCGACCTCCCGCTCGGTGACCTCGTAGGCGATCCTGATCCCGGGCAAGCCGTTCTCGTCGGGCTCGGCGTCGTCGAAGGTCACGCGGTCCTGGGGCCGCGGCCACTTCCGCACACCCCAGCCCATCCCCACGTAGCCGCTCGGGTTGCCGAAGTGCGGACTGTCGGGCGGGAGAGGAATGGGGCAGACAGGGCTGTAGAGCATCTGCGCGTGGAACGGATGGCGCTCCTCGTCGAAGCGGACCCCCACGACCACGCGCACCGGGTCGACCGGTGCCGCCCCCGGATCGGGCGGCGGGAGGAGGCCGTCCTTCACTGCCACCACGCCGAAGACGAGGGGGTGCTCGGTCAGGAACCGTCCAAGCGCGTCGGGCCGGATGCCGGAGGCCCAGAGCAGCTGCGGCGTGCGCAGCGCGTCGGCAGCGACCACGACCTCATCGGCGCGCTCCTCGGTCTCGACGCCGGTGCGCACGTCACGGAGGACCGCGCCCACCACGTCGGCGCCCTCCACGACGAGCCGAACGACCAGCGTCTCGGGGCGCAGCTCGAACCGCTCCAGGTGGGTCTCGGACTCCGCCAGGCTTCCCAGCACGACATCCGTGCCGGACCAGCGCATGGACCCGTCCACCTGTGGGTCGCCGGCGACGGGCAGTGGCCGGACGGCGATGCCCTGGTCGGTGAACTCGGCACTGATCAGGTCGAGCATGGCGGTCGCCTGCGGGGCACCGCCGAACGCGTCGTGAGTGGTGTGCAGGAGACGCTCGGCCTCGTCGAGCAGCGCGTCGAGCTCGTCGTCGCCGATGAAGTCGATCCTCTCGCTGCCGATGGGGCGCGGCGTCGCGCAGGTCCAGTGGGCACCTTGACCGCCGACGCAGGTCGCGGCCGCTGCCGCCGGCAACCCGCCGCTCCCGTTGGCGGCCCGGCCGACGAGGTGGGTGCCCTGGCGGGCGGTGACGGTGCCCTCCATCACGGCTCCGGTCGGGATGCCCGCGACCCCTGCCCGGCCGGAGGCCGGGCCCTGCGAGGCGAGCTTGGCCTCGGTCTGCGCAGCGGGGTCGGGGATGTTGCGGACGTTCATGCCGAGCGGGTCGGTGAGGACAGGCCCTGCCTCGATCATCAGCACAGACACGTTCTCGGTCTGCTCCAGGACTCGACGGGCGTACACCGCACCATTCGGTCCGGAGCCCACGATGATGACGCGACGCTGGCCCGCGTTCATGCGGCACGCCCCTCAGGGTTCGAGAGCCAGACGCGCACGATCCTGCGGTCCCCCGCGATCCTGGTCACGACCTCGGCGACGACGGTCCCGAGCGCGGCCAACGCGCAGCCCGGACTGGCGCACGTCAGGAGCGCCTCGAGCTGGTGCTCGTCGAGGTCGGAGGACAGGAATGCCTGGCGGACTGTCGAGATCATGATCGCTCCGTGCTGAAGGCGGCGTCGAAGGAGGCCTCGGGAGCGTCGAAGGCCAGGCGGCGCACGAACTGCAGCGCCTCGGGTGCGCCCACGAGCCGATCCATGCCGGCGTCCTCCCACTCGACCGAGATCGGGCCGTCGTACCCGATGGTGTTGAGCATCCGGAAGCACTGCTCCCAGGGCACGTCGCCGTGGCCGGTGGACACGAAGTCCCAGCCGCGACGCGGGTCCGCCCACGGCAGGTGGGATCCCAACCGACCGTTCCGGCCGTTGCCGACCAGGCGCTTCGCGTCCTTGCAGTCGACGTGGTAGATGCGGTCCTGGAAGTCCCACAGGAAGCCGACCGGGTCGAGGTCCTGCCAGACGAAGTGGCTCGGGTCCCAGTTCAGACCGAACGCCTCGCGATGGCCGATGGCCTCGAGGGCGGCGACCGTCGTCCAGTAGTCGTAGGCGATCTCCGAGGGGTGCACCTCGTGGGCGAAGCGCACCCCGCACTCGTCGAACACGTCCAGGATCGGGTTCCAGCGATCCGCGAAGTCGCGATAGCCGGCGGCCACCATCTCCTCCGACGCGGGCGGGAACATCGCGACGTACTTCCAGATGGACGAGCCGGTGAAACCGACGACGGTGTCGACGCCGAGCCGTTGTGCCGTCCTGGCGGTGAGCTTCATCTCCTCCGCGGCACGCTGGCGAACGCCCTCCGGGTCCCCGTCTCCCCACACCTGTGCGGAGAGGATGGCCTCGTGCCGCGCGTCGATCGGGTCGTCGCAGACTGCTTGGCCCTTCAGGTGGTTGGAGATCGCGTGGACCTGGAGACCGTACTTCTCGAGCAGGTCGAGCTTGCCCTGGATGTAGGCGTCGTCCTCGGCGCCCTGCCAGGGGTCGAGATGGTCGCCCCAGCAGGCGATCTCGAGGCCGTCGTACCCCCAGTCTGAGGCCAGCCGAGCCACCTCCTCGAACGGAAGGTCGGCCCACTGGCCGGTGAAGAGCGTGATGGGTCGGGTCATGGGTGGACCTCCTGCCAGGTGCGTTTGTGTGAGCTGTTCTCGATGGCCTCGAGCACGCGCTGCACGGCGAGGCCCTCCAGGAACGAGGGTGTTGGCTGTTCCCCGGCCGAGACTGCGTGCACGAAGTCGACGACCTGGTGCGTGAAGCCGTGCTCATAGCCCAGCCCGTGACCGGGCGGCCACCATGCCGCCACGTAGGGGTGCTCCGCCTCCGTCACGAGGATCCGGCGGAAGCCGGCCGTCTCGGCAGGCTCGCTGGCGTCGAAGAGCTCGAGCACGTTCATGTCCTCGAAGTCGAAGGCGAGACTTCCTCGCGACCCGTTGATCTCGATCCGGATCGCGTTCTTGCGTCCGGTCGCGAATCGGGTGGCTTCGTAGGTCCCGAGCGCGTTGCTGCCCTCGAAGCGCGCGAGGAAGACGGCAGCATCGTCGACCGTCACCGGTCCCCGACTGGTCGAGGAGCCGAGCCCGCCGAGCTTGCCAGCCGATCCCTGGGCAGCGACGGGCCGTTCCTTGATGAAGGTCTCGAGGTGTCCGCAGACCTCGTTGATGGCCAGACCGGTGATGTGCTGGGTCAGGTCCACGATGTGCGCGCCGATGTCACCGAGCGCGCCGCTGCCGGCCTTCTCCTTCTCGAGCCGCCAGGACAGGGGCACCTCGGGATCGACGATCCAGTCCTGGAGGTACTGGGCACGGACGTGACGGACCTCGCCGATGCGGCCCTCCGCGACCAGCTGACGGGCCAGGGCGACAGCTGGGACGCGGCGGTAGGTGAACCCGACCATCGCCCGTACGCCGTGAGCCGCCGCCTGTTCGGCAGCCGCTGACATCTGCTCGGCCTCGACGACCGTGTTGGCCAGCGGCTTCTCACAGATGACGTGCTTGCCTGCTGCCAGGGCCGCGACGGCGATCTCTCCGTGGCTGTCACCCGGTGTGCAGATGTCCACCACGTCGACGTCGTCGCGAGCGATGACGGAGCGCCAGTCGTCCGAGCTCTGCTCCCAGCCCAGTCGCTCGGCGGCTTCTGCCGCTCGGGCCGCGTCGCGACCGCAGAGCACCCTCAGCACGGGCGTCGACGGCAGGTCGAAGAACCGTGGTGCCGTGCGCCACGCCTGACTGTGCGCGGCTCCCATGAACGCATGGCCGATCATGGCCACCCGCAGCTCGGTCATCCTCGTGCCTCCTCGTGAGTCCGCTGTGCTGTCGCCAGGGTGTCGGCGATGTGCCGCGCTCCCGCGACAGCGAGAGCGACCGACGTGAGCGTCGGGTTGCAGGCCATGGGCGTGGGGATGACGCCGTTGCCGGCGACGCGTAGCCCGTCGACCCCCCAGACCCGGCTGGACACGTCGCAGACGCTCGTGGAGTCGTCCGCAGGTCCCATCCGGACCGTTCCCTGGTAGTGCAGCGACGCTCCCCCGGCCAGCGTCCTCGGCTCGGCGTCGAGGGGCTCGCCGAGTGCCGCCGCCGCGCGCTTGATGGACGCCTGGGCGGCCTCGAGCAGCTCGTGGTCGACGTCGGTGAGGGTGTAGTGGACCTGCATTGCCGGCATCCCGTAGGCATCGGTCGCGGTGTCGTCGAAGGTGACGCGGTCCTCGGCGCTGATGTCCTTGGCGCAGAACCAGCCGAGCCCGACGATGGAACCGGGTTCGGGCACGTCCCCCGGAGCGAGAGGGACCGGTGAGGCGTCGAGCTGCATCACCTGACCGTGGAACGGCTCGGCGTCGGTGTACGGCACCCAGCTCACTCCGCTCTGCTGGACCACGGCCGTGCGGCCTCGAGGGTCGACCTGGCTCTCCGCTGTGGACTCGACGTCTCGCAGACGTACGGCGTGGATGAGCTGGCTCTGGTCGTTCAGGTGGCGCCCGAGGGCGGGCAGACGGATGCCCGATGCCCACAGCAGTTGGGGCGTGCGCAGCGCGTCGGCCGCCACGACGACCTCCGATGCCGCGACGTCGTGCTCGGAGTGGTCGGTCCGGTCGACGACGACGACGCCAGTGGTCCGGCCGCCCTCGATGACCACGCGCCGGACGAGTGCGTCAGGGATCAGCGTGAAGCGGGGGTTGTCGCGGGCGGCGTCACCGAAGACGACATCGGACCCCGACCACGTGACCGTCCCGTCCTGACTCACGCGCACCGCCAGGGGCATCGACTGCACCCGGCGCTCGGCCGGACGGTCGTCGTCGAACTCCGCGGCCAGCCGCCGGCGTACCTCGTGGGCGAAGGGAGCGTCGTCGAACGCGTCGGTGGACACTCCCAGCAGGCGAGCGGCCTCGTCGAGCAGTTCGTCGAAGCCCGGCAGGAAGGGCACCCGCTCGCTGTCACCCGGGCGAGGGCAGGCGCAGGTCCAGTGCGCACCCATGCCGCCGACGTTGCTGGACATGGCGACCGAAGGGATGCCGTCCTCGCCGTCCAGCTGGTAGCCGCTCGGCAGCAGGAAGGTGCCGGCGCGCCTGAGGCGACCGTCGTCCTCCGGATCGGCCGGCCCTTCGGACAGGTGCTGCGCGACGGCGCGCGCGTCCCGGTCGACGATGCTCTTGACGTGGGCACCTGGTGGGTCGGTCACCAATGGGCCGACCTCGAAGGTGGCCACGGTGAGGTCCGGGCGCAGCTCACTGAGGATCCGCGCGTACGTCGCTCCGGTGGGACCGCTGCCGACGATCGCCACGTCGACCTGTGCGGGGAACTCGCGGGACATCAGCTCGTCGCAGCCTGCTTGCGGAAGTCGACCCAGTTGGGCAGCTCCCAGGGTCGGACCAGCGCCTCCCGCATGCGACCGTCCAGCTCGGCTCGCGACGGCAGCGGACTGATCTGCCCGTCCTCGCGGGTGTAGGCCCGGCAGGCCAGAGCAGGCGTCGCTCCGGGTTGCGGGAAGAGGTCGGTGCCACCGATGCGGATCGTCGGCGAGCCCGGGAAGTCGTACGCCGCAGCCTGGGCTGCAGACGTGACCTCGATGCGTTCTACGCGCACGTCCTCACGGTGCATGTCGGCCAGCTGTTCGCGGATCAGCTCCTCGGCCCTGTCGTGGCTGGGACACCCGGCCCACCACAGCAGCTCCACCCGCCACTTCACCGAGCATCCGGCCGGCGGGGTCGACGCCTGGGCGGGGTTGCGGGACTCCAGGACCGCCTCGATGCCCTCGCGCAGCCATTCGGCGCGCAGCCCGGGGTCGTCGTAGTCCCGGTCCGGGGCGCCGTGGTAGCGGACGACGCCCTGCCGGTCGATCACGAAGGTCTCCGGTGTCGCGGTGGCACCGAACAGTCGCGTGGTGGACTGGTCCCCGTCGCGCAGGAACACGCCGGCGACCTCACCGCGCTGCACCCGGGCGTCCATGTTCTCCGCGGAGTCGAGCGGCTGCAGCTGGTCGTCGTTGCAGATGACCTGCACGACGCTGACTCCCTGCTCGGCGTAGTCGCGGACGACGTCCTGGATGCGGTCGTGCCAGGCCAGGGCGTAGGGGCACCCGTTGGAGGTGAAGACGAGCACGGTCGCGTTGCTCACTGCCGGGTCGACCCCCACCCGCTGCCCGTCGGTGTCGGTGAGATCGATGACCGGGGCGGCGTCGCCGACGCCGAGACGGGTGCGTTCAGACATGGCGTCAGTCTGCTCGTGACCGGATCAGAATGGCAGTTCTGATTCGCGATGACCGCCATCGGTCGACGTGATGCGCGTCTCAGCTCACGCGTTCGCCATGTAGGCGGTGATCATCACGGAGAGCTCCTTGATGACCTTGCCGAGGCTGTAGTCGGCGGCCGCACCGGGGTCACTGCCCAGCGCGAGCTGGCGAGCAAGGACGCTGTAGGCGACCGTGCACGACCATGCTGCCGCGCGCCGCCCCCTCGCCCCTCGGCGCACGCCGTCAGCGCTGCGCAGCGCGGCCTCGAAACGCGTCGTCAGCTCCTCGAACGCGTCCTGGCCGTTCGAGGCGATGACCTGGTCGCGGTCGGCCAGCCGCATGAACGGCTTGAGCACCTTCGCGTTGCGGTCCAGCAGGTCGGCCATCGCCCGGACCGAGAACTCGACGACCTCGACGAGCGGGCCGCCCGTCGGCGCAGCCGCGAAGGCCTGTGCTGTCTCGATGGTGAGCCGCTGCATCTCGCGTGCGTGCGCCACCCGGAGCAGGTCGTCCTTGCTGGCCACCCGCCCGTAGATGGAGCCCGTCGAGACGCCCGAGGCCCTCGAGACGTCGAGCACGGTGAACGATGCACTGCCGCGCTCGGCCAGCAGCTCGACGGCGGCGTCGACAGCGCGGTCGAAGGAGACTCTGCTCCGCTCCTGTTGCGGCTCCCGGACGAGCGGGTTGCTGGACATGCTCAGGACGATACGTGTCGGTCAGCCGGGCACACGCAGTGAGGCGAGGTGGGCTCGAAGCTGCTCACGCGCTTGGTCGGCATCGAGGACCATGGCCGACCCGGCGTTGACCGCTGCATCCCGCTGCACGGCCTGCTCGGCCGTCACGATGTCGAAGGCGTCGTCCCAGTAGTTCCAGTGCCAGCCCTCGTACTCGCTCGAGATGGCTCCGTCGTACCCCTCCTCGACGAGCTGCGCGACCAGCGCGCGCACCGGCACTGAGGGCTCCTCGCCCCGCTCGTCGATGCCGAAGAACTTGCCGTGCACGTGGCGCACCCAGGGCAGGATCTCCAGCCACGACTCGACCGGTGCCGGCCCGAAGAGTCCGGTCGCGTTGATGGCCAGGTCGATGCCCAGCTCCGGGGACCCGTGCTGCGCGGCGAGTCCGATGAACGCACCGAATCGTTCGCCGTGCGCGGGCTCGGTCGGCGGCGGGCCCTCGGCGTAGTACTGCTTCCACAGCTGGTCGGCCGCCTCGAGCAGCTCGGCAGACGCTCCGCGACGCCGGTAGGCCTCCACCATCGAGGGCGCCAGCCCGGACGTCGTCGTACCCCAGTCGGCGACGAAGCCGAGCAGTGGCGAGCCGAGCGTCTCGTAGCGCTCCCGAAGAGAGACCACCTGCGGGTGGTGCGGGTGGTGGTGGGCATGGATCTCGATGGCCAGCACGATGTCGAGACGCTCGGCCAACGGCAGCAGCCGCTCCATCGCGTCCGGCGAGAGCGAGATCTGCACGCGGGCGAGGGGGAATCCGAGGCGGGCGGCCGTGGTGATCTGGCGCTCCATGTAGGCGATCAGCTCGTCGTCGGTGAGCAGCCGGTCGCGGCGGATGCCGACGTCGGTGTTCACAGCGCACGAGGTGAGCACGAGTCCGGTCTCCTCGACCAGGGCGCGGAACCAGTCGACGAACTCGTCGTCGAGATCAGGGAACCCGCGGAAGCTGGAGAATCCGATGATCTCCAGACCCGGGCCCAGACCGTCGGCCGCGACCTTGCGGATCAGACCTTCGAGGTCGTAGCGACGACCGTGGAAGGCCCGGGTGAAGCTGTAGAGGGTCACCCCCTGGATCGGGTGGCCGGGGGTGGCGGCACCGCTGATCAGCTCGGTCACTGGCTGGCTCCTGCCATCCTGGCCTCGGAGGCCTCGTCGATCATGAGGACGCCGTGGGCGGTGACGATGTAGGGGATGTAGACCTTCAGCTCGACGAACACGTCGTGCTCCCCTGCGTCCGGGAGGTCGAAGTCACCCGAGACCGTCAGGGCGTCTGTGGTGAACCACGACTCGTCGGTCATGGTCGGGAACTCCTCCAGACTGCGCTCGGTGCCGTTGAGCTTGCAGAGCACCGAGTCGGCGCTCGCCGTAGCGCCGTCGATGCGCAGGACCACGTCGGCGATGCAGGAAGCCGGGATGGCTCGGTACCAGGGGATGCGTACGTCGACTGCTGCGCGACGCCCCTCGATGACGAGCGAGTCTGGCTCGATCAGACGGTCGGAGATCATGGGACGAGGCTAGGAAGGCGGAGCAGGTCCGCCCAGACCAAGCCGTGGATGCCCTTCATCGCGAAGGCTGATGAGCCCCGGTCGCGCGTCGATGCGGGTGAACGGGTTTCGCCAATCAGACCGGATGATGCCGCGCATCGTCAGGTCGCTCTTCCCGTCGTACTCCTGCTCGCGGACATTTCTGCTTGTTGACCACGTACGAAGGAGTACTCCGATGCCATCAGTTCAATCCGTCCTTGTCGTAGGTGCGGGGGCCGCCGGCACAGCCGCCGCGATCCTGCTCGCCGAGGCGGGCGTCTCGGTGGACCTGATCGACGTCAAGCCGGATGTCGGTGCGGTCGGTTCGGGCATCACGCTCCAGGGCAACGCACTTCGCGTGTTCCGCCAGCTGGGAGTCTGGCCCGAGGTCGAGGCCGCCGGGTACTCCTTCGACAGCCTCGGTCTGCGCGCCCCGGACCCGGCCGGCACCCTGGTGGCCGAGATCCCCGATGCCAGGACGGGTGGACCCGACTTGCCGGCCACCGTCGGGATGTACCGACCAGAGCTGGCGCGCATCCTCGTGACGCGAGCCGCAGACGTGGGCGCCAAGGTCCGCTTCGGTACGTCGTGCACCGGCTTCGCCCAGGACGACGACGGTGTCACCGCCAGCTTCGAGGACGGCACCTCGGCCCGCTACGACCTCGTCATCGGCGCTGACGGCGTCCACTCGGCCACCCGTCAGCAGCTCGGCATCGAGCTGGAGACGCGCAGCACCGGGATGGGCATCTGGCGGGTCTTCGCCCCACGGCCCGCGAGCGTCACCCGGACCGACCTCGTCTACGGCGGTCGTTGCTACATCGCCGGCTACTGCCCCACCGGCGAGGACACGCTCTACGCCTACCTCGTGGAAACGGCCCAGGACCGCTCCGGCCTCTCGCCCCAGGAGTCCCTGGACGTGATGAGGGATCTGGCGGCGAGCTACCACGGACCCTGGGACGACATCCGCGAGTCCCTGGTCGACCCGGAGCGCGTCAACTACACGTGGTTCGAGACCCACGTCCTCGAGGCCCCGTGGAACCGCGGTCGCATCGTGCTCATCGGCGACGCAGTACACGCCTGCCCGCCCACGCTCGCCCAGGGTGCGGCGCAGGCCCTGGAGGACGCCGCGGTCCTCAGTGAGCTGCTGCTGAGCCACGAGCACGTGACCGACCAGCTGTGGGAGGAGCTCATCGAGCGCCGCTACGACCGGGCCCGCTCCGTGGTCGAGGCCTCCAACCAGCTCGGCCAGTGGCTGCTCGACGGCGAGCAGGGCGACGTACCCGCGTTGATGGGCCGGATGGCCCAGATGCTCAGCCAGCCCGCCTGAACAACGCCGCGTGCCTGGCTCCGGGCGTGCTGCCGGCACGCCCGCAGGCAGCTCCCAGGGCCGCGACCACGGCGGCCACCAGCCGAGTACGCCGATCCGGCACCCGTCCTGGCCGCAGCCATCCAGCGCGACACCGACGACCTCCGCACCCGACTCACCGCGCCGGCCGAGCCGGTGGCCGGACGACGCGGAGCCGCGGAGCTGGCCGAGGCGCTCCTGCTCGTCGTCTCGGGCGACCTCGCCATGCGGCTGCACCCGAGCGGTCCGACCGACACCTCTGCTGCCCGGAAGATCGCGCGGGCCGTCGTGGAGCGCGCGAAGGGGACATGCCGGGCGCTGTCGTCCTCGGCTAGACGGAGGGGCGGGCCAACAGCAGACCGCCATCCACCGGCAGGACGTGACCGGTGATCCACGCCGCGTCGACCGAGGCAAGGAACGCGACCGCGGCCGCCACGTCACTCGGCTCACCGACCCGGCCCAGGGGGTACAGCGGCAACATCCGGTCGGCACCACCCGGCTGGCCTTCCCAGACCCGTGTCCTGATGGTGCCGGGGGCGACCGCGTTGACCCGCACACCGTCCGCACCCAGGGACCTCGCAAGGTTTGCGGTCAGCGCCGTCAGACCGGCCTTCGCCGCCGAGTACGGCTCGCTCCCCAACGCGGTCTGACCGTTGATCGAGCTGACGGTCACGATTGCCGGACCCCGAGAGCTCTGCCTCAGAAACGGGATCGCGGCCCGGCACACGCGTGCCACGCCCACCAGGTTGAGCTCCAGCAGCGCTGACCAGATCTCGTCGCCGATCTCCTCGAAGACGCCGTGCGGGAGATCGCCCCCGGCGACATTGACCACCACGTCCAGCCCGCCGAGCTCGGCCGCTGCCGTGGCGACCGCGCCATCCACGCTGGCACGGTCCGTCACATCCATGTGCAGCGCCAGGTGGCCTGACGACTCGGGAAGGTCGTCCGCGACCGAGCGGGCCAGCTCCAGGTCGATGTCGCTGACGGCCACCCTGGCGCCCTCGTCCGCGAGCCGTTCGACACAGGCCCGGCCAATACCCTGCCCGGCACCGGTCACCAGGGCCGTCACACCCCGGAAACGTCCTGACTCCGTCATCGTCGATGTCCTCTCTGGTGATCCTCTCAGCCCATCCCCGCGTCCCGGGCCTTGACGATGGCCTCGGAACGCGACGCCACCTGGAGCTTGCCGAAGATGTTCGTGACGTGATTGCCGATCGTGCTGGGTGCGACGACGAGTCGACTGGCAATCGCCGCGTTGCCGAGCCCGGATGCGATCAGGTCGAGTACCTCCCGTTCCCGCGGGGTCAGGGTGGGAAACGGAGGCTCTCGGTTGGGGGCGGAGAGGTAGGAGATGGCGCGGGCCGCGACGCCCGGGCCGAGGATCGCGTTCCCGGAGGCCACGGCCTGGATCGCGCGTACGACGTCCTCGGGATCGGCCCCCTTCAACACGTAGCCCATCGCGCCGGCCCGCATCGCTGCGAACACGGAGTCGTCGTCGTCGTACATCGTGAGCATGAGGATGGCCACTCGCGGGGCGACCCGCTGCAGCTTGCGGGCCACCTCGATTCCCGACCCGTCGGGCATGTTGATGTCGAGGACCAGCACGTCCGGCTTCTCGGCGATCGCCGTCCTGACGGCCTCCGTCGCGTTGGGTACGGCGGCCACGAGCTCGAGGCCGTCGACCGTGGCCAGCAGCGAGCGCAGCCCCTCGCGGACCAGGGCGTGGTCGTCGGCCACGGCGACCCGGATCGTCATGGCCTGCCGCCACACGGCAGCAGTACCTCGACCCGGCCACCGGCGCTGCCGGGGCCGGCCTCCATCGTGCCGCCCAGCTCCAGCGCACGCTCCTTCATCGAGCTGAGCCCTGTCCCGGTGCGCCAGGCACCGTTGACGGCGCGCCCGTTGTCGGTGACGACGAGGCGGAGGTGCTCGTCGCACCCGTTCAGTGCGATGACCGCGGACGTTGCCGACGAGTGTCGGACGACGTTGGTGAGCGCCTCGAGTGCGATCCGGTAGGCCGCAACCTCCACGGCGGCAGGGAGTGAGGGCAGCGAGCCGTCCACCCGGACCTCCAGGGGCGCCAGGCTCGTGGCGTGCTGCTCGAGCGCACCCACGAGCCCCAGGGAGTCGAGCGCTGGGGGGCGCAGCTGCTGGGCGAGTCGGCGCACCTCCTCGACCGCCATGCTCGCCTGGACTCGCAGTTCTCCGAGCAGGACCGCAGCGGCTTCTCGGTCCGTGGCAACGACCCGGCGAGCGGCGTCCGCCTTGAGGGTGACTCCCGTGAGAACGGGGCCGATGCCGTCGTGCAGGTCTTGGCCCAGCCGGCGGCGCTCCTCCTCGCGGGCCGTCACCAATGCGTTCCGGGCGGTGACCAGCTCTTCGGCATAGCGCGTCGACTGCACCGCCACCGCCAGCGAACCCGTCACGAGAGCCAGGACCTCTGCGTCCTTGTGGCCCAGGGTCTGCTCACCACGCCGCAGGCCCAGTGTCAGTCGAGCATCCGCCCCGGCGATCGGCAGGGTCATCAGATGAGCAGGCCCGTCCCTCTCGCCGAAGGCAGCGGCCACGGACCCCTCGACCTCGATGACTGCCCACGGAAAGCGCAGCGACGTGCAGAGACCCTCGAGCACGCCGTCCAGGCCGGTCTGGCCCAAGCGCGAACCGAGGGCCAGGACTGTCCGGACCGGATCTCGCCGAGTGCCGTAGAAGGCTTGATCGGTCAAGCGTTGCAGGAACTTGCGGACCGGGTTGAACGCCACCGCGATCGCCATGGTAGCCAGCACGGGCGGGCCGAGCGGTGTCCTCGCCGACAGCGTGCGATCCGTCCCGGCGACGATGCCGACGTACGCCGCCGCCACCAGCCCGGTCATGCCCAGGTAGAGGACTGAGCGTGAGGCGACCAGACGGACGTCGAGCAGCTGATGGCGCAGGATCGCCACCGCTACCGAGATCGGCAGCAGCGCGATCACGAAGATGAAGAACCAGCCGTCGAAATGACCCAGGTCGCTCACCACGAAGGCGGTGACCATGACCACGGCCGCGAGCAACAACCAGAGAACCTGCCGCCGGCGCAGGTCGTCGCCGCGCCGGTAGTGCAACACCAACGAGACCAGGGCAGCCATCAGCACGCCGTAGACCAGGACGCCAGCCACCAGGAAGAGCACAGGTCGGTGGTCGACCCACGGCCACCTCAGGTACCCGTGTACCCCGAGGTCCGAGGTGGTGTCCGTCGTACCGAGGGCAACTCCGACCTCGAAGAGGAGGGCCCCCAGCAGGCACACCGGCACCGTGATGCGCCACCGGGTGCTGAGCAACCTCCCGTCAGGAAAGAACAGCAGCATCAGGGGGATGAAGCAGGCGACCGCCAGCGGCCAGGCCGTGCTCGTCAGGTCGGCCAGGATGCGCCAGCCCGGAGAAGTCTCGCCAGGAGTGTCGTGCCAGGCCAGGAGGGCGTACCCCGCGCCACTGAACAGATAGGAGATACCCGCGGCCAGGAGCAACCAACCGACCAGGTTGTCCGGCCGTGCACGCGCGATGGGATATCCCGCCAGGGCGAACGAGAGCCCGAGAAGCGTGTTGCTGACCACGAAGCCGTTCAGCAGCTCACGCGCAGTCAGCGGCGAGGCGATGCCGGCGACCAGGCTCAGCGCTCCCCCGGCGAGAACGACGCCCAGAGCGGTATTCGCAACAACGCGGTGTGCCTGCACCCCTCCATGATCCGCCTGGAACCCCCTGGATTCGTAGGGGCACGCACCTACGTGTCTCGGGAGAGATTCCTGGCCGGGAGCGGGCTCGGCCACCTGCTGACCGGTGGGGGTCGGCGCGCACAGTCGGCGGGTCGCCGTACAACGCGGCGACATCACCCTCGAAGGAGATCGTCGTGACCGCTACGACAGAGGCCGGCACCGCCGGTGAGACGAGCACCAAGCGCTGGGACGACCGTGGTTTCTACCGGAAGGCCCTCGCGGTGGTGGCACCGCTGCCGATGCTGGCGATGGGCACGATCTACCTCCTGACCGACATGCCCGGGTCGGGGACGTTCAAGGAGATGCTCGCTGCGGCGACCCGGCAGGAGAGCACGCTCAACGCGATGAGCTGGGTGCAGCTGCTGTTCTTCGCATTCCTCGTGCCGGCAGTCATCGCCGTGGCCGCAGTGAGCCGTGCGCGGTCACCCAGACTCACCGCAGTCGGCATCGCACTGACGGTCCCCGGCCTCGCGCTGGGGTGCAGCAACGGTCCCGGAGACACAGGCTTGGCGCTGCTCACCGTCCAGAAGCACCTCGACGTGCCGGCGATGATCGAGCTGGACGGCGAGATGCAGAAGGTGCCGACCGCTGGGGTCTCGTCACTGCTCTTCATCATCGGGATCGTGATCGGCCTGCTGCTGCTGGGCATCGGACTCGCACGCAGCGGAGCGGTTCCCGTCTGGTTCGGCCTCGCTCTTGCGTTCGGCGGGTTCACACACCCGTTCATGCCCACGCACGTCCTGGCCGGAATCGGGCTCTACGTCGCCGCCATCGGATTCGCGGGTGCCTCGCTCGGCCTCCTGAGGATGCGCAACGACCAGTTCGCGCCGCCCGTCTCCCAGGCCGCCTAGTCGGACGCGTAGGCCCGGAGACGCGAAGGCCGCTCGATGAGTGCACCGAGCGGCCGGTCTTTCGCGAGAGTCACGCGTATTCGCGAAGACCCCACGAGTGGTGGAGCTGGCGGGAATCGAACCCGCGTCCTGTGGCGCCGTACCAGGTCTTCTCCGGGTGCAGTTCGTGATGTCGCGTTTCTCGGCCTCGGCACTCCCACGAACAGGTTGCCGACAGGCCCAGTCAGGATGTAGTCCCGGTCGACCCTCCTGACAGGAGTCGACCAGCAAGTCCCCTAGATGAGATCAGGATCCGGGACGGAGACAGATGCCCGGTCTGACCCTTCGATCACTGCTCAGGCAGCGAGAGCGAAGTCAGTGCGATGTGAGTCGGCACTTGTGGTTTCCAGCGAACGTTTACGAGATGACGCTGGCTTCTCGACCCGCTTCTCCTGGGACCAACGTCCCCAGTCGAAACCAATCAGCCCCTCTTGAGTTGTACGACGTGTCAGTCTATCGGGGAACGAACGAAGTCTCACCTTCATTCCCCCGCTGCGCGGGCGTAGCGCTCGCTGATCCGGCGTACGGCGGCAGCCAGATCGGGTGAGTCCTCCACCTCGAAGTCGGCGTCGAGGGCGCCGAGCCAGAAGGCGATGTCGGCGGGGGTGCGGGCACCGATCTGGACCCGGCAACGGTCCTCGCCGAGCGACTCGATCGAGCCCTGCGTCCAGGGGCCCATCCGCTCCTCGACGAAGGAGGCCGGGGCGTGGACGACCACGCGACCGGTGACCTTCATCTGCACCTGGCGGGTCTTGCTGGCGACGTACGCCGCGACGTCCTCGGCCGGCAGCTCGCGCAACCGGAACCGGTGACCGACCGACCGGGTCTGGCTCATCCGGTCGCACCGGAAGGTACGCCAGTCGTCACGCTCGAGGTCGAAGGCGACGAGGTACCAGCGCATCCCCCAGTTGACGAGGCGGTAGGGCTCGACCCGGCGCTCGGTGGCCGAGCCGCTGTAGTCGGAGTAGGCGAACCGCACGACCTCGCGGTCGCGCGCCGTGGCGGCGAGCTGGGCCAGGAGCTTGCCCTCGACGTCGGGAGTGCGGCGTCGACCGGCCACCCGGACGGTGTGGGCCTGCAGCGCGTCGACGCGTCCGCTGAGCCGTTTCGGCAGCACCTGGAGCAGCTTGGTCAACGCCCGCAGCGCTGTCTCCTCCATTCCGTCGACCGACCCACCGCTCGCGGTGCTCAGCGCGACCGCGACCGCGACGGCCTCGTCGTCGTCGAGCAGCAGCGGCGGCATGGCCGCTCCGGCGGAGAGGCGGTAGCCGCCGACCGACCCTCGCGAGGCCAGCACGGGGTAGCCGAGCTGGCGGAGTCGTTCGACGTCGTTGCGCACCGTGCGCTCGGTGACCTCGAGCCGGCGCGCCAGCTCGGGGCCGGGCCACTCGCGCGGTGTCTGCAGCAGGGACAGCAGCCTCAGCAGCCGTCCGGAGGTCTCTGACATGGACTCGAGATTAGTTGATCATCAGGAACGGAACGTTCCTGATGCACCCCTAGCGTCAGCGTCATGACAACAGTCCTCGAACCCCCGGCAGCAACCTCGACCACGACGTCTTCTGCGAGCACGGAGACCCCTGCCCCACCGCTGATGTGGGCCGGGTTCTCGGTGATCCTCTCCGCCCTGATCCTCAACATCCTCGACTCGACGATCGTCAACGTCGCGGCACCCTCGATCCAGGCCGACTTCTCGATGAGTACGTCGGCCCTCGAGTGGGTCGCCGCGGCGTACACCCTCGCGCTGGCGATCGGGCTGATGTGCGGAGCCCGGCTCGGTGACATGTTCGGACGCAAGCGGATGCTGATGATCGGCCTGGTCGGCTTCGTGACCGCTTCTGCGTTCTGCTCCTTCGCGTGGTCCGGAGACGTGCTCGTCGCCGCTCGGGCCGTCCAGGGACTCGCCGCCGCGCTGATGGTGCCCCAGTGCTTCGGTCTGATCAGGGACGTCTTCCCGGCCGAGCAGATCGGCAAGGCGTTCGCCGCGCTGGGTCCGGTGATCGGCCTGTCGACGGTGCTCGGCCCGGTCGTGGCCGGGCTGCTCATGAAGGCCGACCTGTTCGGCAGCGACTGGCGCGCGCTGTTCCTGATCAACCTGCCGGTCGGCGTCTTTGCGATCGTGTTCGGCAGCCGGGTGCTGCCCGACAACGAGGGGGCCCACGCGGGCCTGCGCCTCGACGGCATCGGCACCCTGCTGCTGGCGACGGTGAGCTTCCTGCTGGTCTTCCCGTTGGTGGACGGGCGCACGCAGGGCTGGCCGGTCTGGATGTTCGTGCTTCTCGCTGCGGCCGTGCCGATGCTGGGTGTCTTCGTGGTGCACCAGCGGGCGCGGCTGCGTGACGGCCGGTCGCCGCTGGTCGAGGTCAGCGTGCTGCGCAAGCGGTCCTACGTCTCCGGCATCGTCTTCACGCTGGTGTTCTTCGGCAGCATCGTCGGCTTCTCCCTGACCACCGGTCTGTTCCTGCAGATCGGCCTGGGCTTCGGTCCGATGCACGCGGCCCTCTACCTCGCTGCGATGGCGGTCGGCGCCTTCGTCGGCTCCGGTGTCGGCGCCTGGGCAGCGACCGCGGTCGGCCGGCCGATCCTGCACGTCGGCCTGACGATCATGGCCCTCGGTTCAGCCGTGCTCTACGTGTCGCTGCGCGCCGCTGACGGCGACGTCGGCCTGCTCACGCTGGCGCCCGGGCTGTTCCTGTTCGGCACGGGCATGGGGATGATCTTCGTGCCCCTGTTCAGCATCATCATGGGCGAGGTCGACGACCACGAGGTCGGGTCGGCCACCGGGCTGCTCGAGTCGCTCCAGCAGCTCGGCGCCTCGCTCGGCGTCGCTGCCCTCGGGACCCTGTTCTTCGACAAGCTGGCCCTCGAGGACGGCGGCCCCGTCGCTGCCATGACCAGTGGACGTCATCTGGTGGCGGCCGAGGACACCCTGCTGCTGGTGATCGGGCTGGTCGCCGTCGCGTGGGTCATCGGCTGGCTGCTCCCCCGAAAGGCGCGCGAGCAGGTCTGACCGGCACTCCGCCCGTCACCGCGAACAGGAAGCACTGGGGCAGCACGGTCCGGACGTGCACGGTGGCCACGTCCGGCAATGCCAGCAGCCTCTCGAGCACCGGCTCGATGTCCTCGTCCTCGCCGACCAGGGTGTTGTGGTCGTAGTTCATGGTGTCGTCGTCGCGGTAGGTGCGCAGCAGGCGCGGACCGGTGCGGAGCTCGTCGGGCAGTCCCCCGACGTGGCCTTCGCACCGGTCGGCGTGCACGTAGACCGGGCCGACCTCGGTCCACACCGACGGGTGGTCGAACGGGGCGAACGAGATCAGCGCGATCGACTCGCCCGGGCGGGCCATCCGCAGGCAACAACGCAGCGGTTCGCCCTGGCCGGAGGCCGGGAAGGCGTGGACGGGATTGCCGTGTCCGTCGGTCCCGTTGCGTCGTACGACGTCGAGGCGGGTGGGGTCGATCGCGTGGACCTGGAGCCGGGTCTTGGTGGTGGTCATGAGCCAAGCCTGACGCACGGACGGCGCCTGTTCTGGCGGGAATCGGACACCGCACCAGTCAGTAGTTGCTCCACTCCCGGCCGAACCAGCGCCTGACCCGGCTCGAGCCGAAGTCGGCCTTGTCCTCCACCAGCCGGTCGCTCGGCGCCTGGAACTCGCCGACGGGTGCCTGGCCGTTGCGGAAGGTGACCTCGACTCGGGCCACCCGGTCGTTGCCGAACTCGAGGTAGCAGGTGCCCTGTCCGTCGTACGTCGACGACGCGGTGGTCTCCCGGTGCCGGGCGATGATCCGCTCCGCCACGACGGCGGCCTGGCGCTCGGCGTACACCCCGGCCTTGGGGGTGCCGATGCTGGTCACGTCGCCGACGGCGTAGACATCGGCGTACGCCGTCTCGAGCGTCAGCTCGTCGACCGGGATCCAGCCGTCGACACAAAGGCCGGAGTCCTGCACGACCTGCGGCGCCCGGTGCACCGGGACGCCGAGGAACAGGTCGAACGGCATCTCGTCCCCGTCCGCGAGAACCGCCACGCGGCGACCGGGGTCGAGCGAGCGCACGATCCTCTCGGGGTGCCAGTCGATGCCACGCTCGGCGAACGCCTCGAGCAGCGCCGCCGAGGCCTCGGGTGACGGCGGGATCGGACGGCCGAGCGGCATCACCAGCGAGATCTGGCTGCGGTCCCGCAGGCCACGGCGGGTGAGCAGGTCGTGCACCAGCAGGGCGGTCTCGCTGGGCGCAGGCGGGCACTTGAACGGTGTCGAGGTCACGCCGACGACGACCTGGCCGCCGTCGAAGCGCTCCAGTACCTCGCGTCCCGAGAAGGCACCGGGCACCGTGTAGAACTCGTGCCCGGCCTCGAGCAGGCCGGGAGTGGCGTCGGGATGGAGGTCCGCTCCGAGGGCGACCACCAGGACGTCCCCGTCGAAGGAGCCGGCGTCGGTCTCGACCCGACGGGCCTCGGGGTCGATCGAGCGGATCGTGCTCTGCACGAAGGTCACGCCCGGCTTGAGCAGGTCACGGTAGGAGTGCTGCACCGCCTCGCCCGTCGTACGCCCGAACATCACGTCCAGCTTGGAGAACCCGAAGACGAAGCCGTCGGCCCGGTCGATCAGCACCACCTCGACGTCGTCACCGAGCTGCTCGGAGAGCCGTGTCGACAGCTCGAGCCCACCGAAACCTGCACCCAGCACCAGTACCCGCACGGGTGCGAATCTACGGCCTGACGACCCGGTCCTGGGCCTACTCTGGCCCGGTGTACCGACTCCTCCCTTTCGTCCTGCTCCCGCTGGTCCTGATCGCGCTCGCCGCGCCGGCGTCGGCGCGCGCACCGCTGCCGGTCGGGACCGACCTCGACTACCAGCTCGGCGGTGCCCGGTCGGTGCCGGCGAACGTCGGGATCGTCGTACGCGACCGGAAGGCGCGTCCGGTGGCGGGTCGCTACAACGTCTGTTACGTCAACGGCTTCCAGACCCAGACCGACGAGCGCCGCTTCTGGAACAAGCGTCCGGGCCTCATCCTGAAGCGGCACGGGCACCGCGCCATAGACAGCGCCTGGGGCGAGTGGCTGCTGGACATCCGGACGGCGCACAAGCGGCACCGGCTGGCCGGGATCATGCGCACCTGGGTCCGTGGTTGCGCCGCGCACGGGTACGCCGCCGTCGAGTTCGACAACCTCGACTCGTTCACCCGCAGCCATCACCTGCTCAAGCGTCGCCAGGCCGTTGCCTACGCACGGTTGCTCGTCCGGGCCGCGCACAACGCCGGGCTCTCGGCCGGGCAGAAGAACTTCGCGGAGTTCAACGGCCGCACCGTCGGCTACGACTTCGCCATCGCCGAGGAGTGCGGCCGCTACCGCGAGTGCAGCTCCTACACCTCGCACTACGGCCGGCGGGTGCTGTCGATCGAGTACCGCCGCGTCGACTTCCGGTGGACCTGCGACCACTTCGGGTCCAGGCTCCCCGTCGTGCTGCGCGACCTCGACCTGACACCGCACGGCGTCCGTGAGTGGTGCTGAGAATCAGTCGGGACGCCCGAACAGCTCGACCCCGTTGTGCCAGCACACCCTGCGCAGCCAGTCGGCCCCCAGCCCGGGATGCCGCTCGCTGACGCGGGCGAGGCCGTCGAGCTGTTCGAGGTAGGGGTACGGGAGGGTCGGGAAGTCGCTCCCGAACAGCACCCGGTCGCCGAGGTCGGCCAGCCGCGGCAGCAGCTCGTCGGGGTACGGCGCCTCGGAGTCGAAGAACCTCGTGAACACCATCGTCGTGTCCAGCCGGGTGTTCCCGTGGGTCTCGACCAGCTCGAGGAACTCGGCGTACTCCGGGGCGCCCATGTGGGCGACGACGGCCGTCAGACGTGGATGCCGGTCAAGCAACCGCTCGAGGTGCTGCGGCCCGGTGAACTCGTTGCCGACCGGTCCGGAGCCGACGTGGATGACGACCGGCGTGCCGGCGTCCTCGATCGCGCCGAACGCGTCGTCGAGCAGCGGGTCGTCGAGGCGGAACTCCCCCACCTGGGCGTGCAGCTTGAACACCTCGACGCCGTCGTCGATCAGCGCCCGCACGTAGGCGGCCGCATCGGGTTCGGGGTAGAAGGTCGCGGACCAGAGGCACTCGGGCACCCCGGCGGCGAAGTCCCGGGCCCAGTCGTTGAGGAAGGTGGCCACTCCCGGACGGTGGGCGTAGGGCAGGGCGCTGAACCGTCGTACGCCGAAGGAACGGAGCTGTTCGACGCGCTCCTCGTCACGGCCGCGGTAGCGGATCGGCCACTCGCGACCGATCTTCGGGCCGGCCAGGTCGAACTGCTCCCAGACGCGCTTCTGGATGTTGGGTGGCAGGAAGTGCACGTGCACGTCGAACAGGCCGGGGAGGCCGAGGTCCTGCCAGAAGGCGCGCGTCTCCTCGACCGGCTCGGCGTCGACTGGGCTCAATCCATGCCCTTGAGCTGGCGGCCCAGGGCCTGCTGCTTCTCGCGGTTGGCCTGCTTGGCCGCGAGGGCGTGACGCTTGTCGTAGGTCTTCTTGCCGCGCGCCAGGGCGAGCTCGACCTTGGCCCGGCCGTCCTTGAAGTAGAGCGAGATCGGGATCAGCGTGTAGCCGCGCTCGTTGACCCGGCTCTCCAGCTTGTCGATCTCGTGGCGGTTGAGCAGCATCTTCCGCACCCGCCGCGGCTCGTGGTTGGTCCAGGTGCCCTGGGTGTACTCCGGGATGTGCACACCATGGAGGAACGCCTCGCCGTTGGTGATCTCGGCGAACCCGTCAACCAGGGTCGCGCGACCGGCGCGCAACGACTTCACCTCGGTGCCGACGAGCACCAGTCCGGCTTCGACGGTGTCGTCGATGTGGTAGTCGTACCGCGCCTTGCGGTTCTGCGCGACCAGCTTGCGCCCCTGCTCCTTCGGCATGCCGGCCATCCTCTCAGGGGCGACAACGGCTTTGTTCGGTGGTCACATGTAGTGCATCGGGTCGACCGGGTTGCCGTCGAGCAGCACGGTGAAGTGCAGGTGGCAGCCGGTGGACCAGCCGGTGGTGCCCGCGGAACCGAGGGTCTCGCCGCGGCGTACGTGGGCGCCGGTGCCGACGCGGTAGGACGACGCGTGGTTGTAGACGACCGTCATGTTCTTGCCGTTGACGCGGCCGAGGTCGAGGTAGAGCCGGTGACCGTAGACGTCGGACCAGACCTCGGAGATGACGTGACCGGAACCGGCGGCCCGCAGGGGCGTCCCGCACGGAGCATGGAAGTCGGTGCCGTCGTGCAGGCCCCAGTAGTGGTAGATCGGGTGCTCGCGCCAGCCGTACGGCGAGGTGACGTACCCCGGCACCGGTCGGTACAGGAAGCCGCCGGTGTTGCCGCTGTAACCGCCGTGCTGTCGGCGGGACCGCTCGATGATCAGCTGGCGGATCCGGTTCTCCTGCTGCTTCGCGGCCCGCAGCTGGCGCTGGTCGGCACGATGGGCCCGGGTGGCCGCGGCCTCGGCGGCACGGGCCCGCACAACCAAGGTGGCGACCGACGCCCGGGCCTGGGCCGCCGACTGCTCGAGTCCTTCCTTGCGGACGAGGTTCTCGGCCGCGGCCTTGCGCTGTACGGCGACCGCCGCTCGCATCTGCTCGACCTTCGTCTCCTGGGCCGCGAGCTGGGCCCGCGCCGTCCTGAGCGAGTCGAGGAGCGTGGTCTGCCGCGACATCAGCGACGTCACGGTGTTCATCTGCGTGGTCACCTCGGCCGGGTCCTGCGAGGTCAGCATCACCGAGAGACCCATCAGTGCGGGGTCGCCGTTGGCGTAGTTGCTGGCTGCGAGCCGGCCGATCGCCGCGCGCTGGTCGACCACCCGCTGGCGCGCCGTGTCGAGGGCCTCGCGGGCCACGGCCAGCTGGTGCTCGGCCGTCTGGAGCTTGGCCTGCATCTGGGCGTCGACCCGGGCTGCCGCGTCGGCTGCCTTCTGGGCAACGGCCAGCCGGCGCTGCGCGGAGGCGAGCGCCGAGCGGGCGCTGCTGAGCCGCTTCGCGGCGGCCACCAGCTCCTTGCTCGACTCGTCCAGGTCGCCCATGGCGCTGCGCACCTGGCTGTGGGCCTGGCGTTGCTTCTTCTTCAGCTTGTCGTCAGCGACCGCGAGTGGCGTCGCCACGGTGACGGCAGCGAGAGCGAGCGCGACGCAGGCCGCGACCATCCGGAACCGGGCCGGACTTGCCCGTTGGAATTGATGCAGTGCTCTGGGGAAGGATCGCACCGAGGAAGCCGTTCATTTATGGGGAAGTGAACCGCTTGACCGTAACCGACCGACGTCACACTTTGAGGTATTTGCGCGTCATCACGAGTGTCGGGACCAACGTCAGCAGCACACCGATGACGGCGATGCCGCCGATCGCGACGAAGGCGTCCTGCCAGTCGACCCACTCCACGATGTTGGAGCTCGGCCTGAGCTTGCCGTAGATCACGAACTGCATGAACGACAGCACGGCCAGTGAGGACAGGACGATGCCCACCAGGGCGGCGACGAGGGTCTCCATCAGGAACGGCAGCGAGATGTAGAGGTTGGAGGCCCCGACCAGCCGCATGATGCCGATCTCCTTGCGGCGGGCGAAGGCAGCCAGCCGGATCGTGTTGCCGACCTGGAGGATCGCCGCCACCAGCAGGAACGCCGCGATCGAGATGGCGCCCCACTTCATCACCGTGATCCAGAAGTAGATCGGCTTGAGCACCTGGCGCAGGTCACGGACGGCCGCGACGCCCTGGGTGTTGGACAGTGCGGTCTCGACACCGCGGTACTTGTTGGGGTCCTTGAGCTTGACCCAGTAGGACTCCTGCATGTCCGCGGCGGTCACCGTGGAGTAGATCTCCTGCTCGGACTTGTCCTTGTCGATGTAGACGCGCTTCCAGGTGTTGAACGCCTGGTCCTTGCTCTGGTGGTAGTACGACGCCACCTCGGCGTTCTTGTCGATGATTCCCCGGATCGCCGCCTTCTGCGCGGGCGTCACGTCACCGGTGCAGTTCGACGCCTTGCTGTTCTGGTTGCACATGAAGACCGTGATCTGGAGCTTGCTCCCCCAGAACTTCTCGGCCTTGTCGGCCTGCGCGTTCAGCAGCAGACCCATGCCCACGAGGGTGAGCGAGACGAAGATCGTCACGATCAGGGCGATGGACATCGACACGTTGCGTCGCAGTCCGGTGCCGGTCTCGGAGAAGACGTATCTCAGCTGCATGGGGGGAAGGAGCTCCTCTTAGTGCTGGTAGCCGTAGACGCCGCGCGCCTGGTCGCGGACCACGCGGCCGTCCTCGAGCTCGATGACTCGCTTGCGCATCTGGTCGACGATGCTGGCGTCGTGGGTGGCCATCACGACGGTGGTGCCGGTGCGGTTGATGCGGTCGAGCAGCTTCATGATCCCGACGCTGGTGTTGGGGTCGAGGTTGCCGGTGGGCTCGTCCGCGATCAGGATCTGCGGCCGGTTCACGAACGCGCGTGCGATCGCCACCCGCTGCTGCTCGCCACCGGAGAGCTCGTCGGGCATGCGCTGGCCCTTGCCGTCGAGGCCGACCAGCTCGAGGGTCTCGGGGACGACCTGGTTGATGTGGGCGCGCGGCTTGCCGATCACCTGGAGTGCGAAGGCGACGTTCTGCGCCACGGTCTTGTTGGGCAACAACCTGAAGTCCTGGAAGACGGTGCCGATCTGGCGCCGCAAGGCCGGCACCTTCCAGCTGCGCAGGCGGTTGAGGTCCTTGTCGGCGACGAACACGTGTCCCTGGGTGGTCCGGGTCTCGCGCAGCACCAGCCGCAGGAAGGTCGACTTCCCGGAGCCGGACTCGCCGACGAGGAAGACGAACTCGCCCTCGGCGATGTCAGCGGACACGTCGACCAGCGCCGGCTTGGTGTGGCCGGGATAGGTCGAGGTGACGTTCTCGAATCTGATCACGTGTGGCCTGGCCGGTGTGGGGGATGTGGGAAGGCTCGCGAAACGCGTTCGCGTCCGGCCGCTAGCGAGCATAGGTGAGCGGCCCTACGGTTGAGCGCATGCTGGAAACGTCGGCCCGTCGCCTTGCCTGCGTGGCCGCGACCTTCCTGCTCGCGACGGGTTGCTCCCAGGGCGAGACGACCGCACCGAAGGCAGCACCGACTCCCCTGGCCGACCTGAACAGCAGCGCCATCCAGGTGCCGCGGATCGAGTTCTGCACGCTGCTTCCCAAGGCGGCGGTGCGTACGGCGCTGGGTGGCAAGGCGGACTCCTCCTCGTCGTACCGCAACGGCGACGACGTCGACCTGCCGGGAGTCGGCAAGCAGGTGGTCCACGAGATCGGTTGCTCCTGGGGCACCGACGAGGGCGCCTCGGCCCGGGCCTGGCTGTTCGCCCGACCCGTCGACGCTGCCTTCGCGCGTACGGCGATCGCGTCCAGCCGGGCGACCAAGCGGTGCCGGGTCACCGACACTCCGTCCTACGGCGAGCCGAGCGTGACCCAGACCTGTCGGGAGCCGGACGGGTCGACCCGCGTCCGGCACGCCGGCCTGTTCGGCCAGACCTGGCTCACCTGTGAGGTGGCCGACCCGACCGACGGCGTTGCCGCCGTCCGCGACCGGGCCGACCGGTGGTGTGTCGAGGTGGTCAACGCGCTCAACACCGGTCGCTGAGTCAACCCCCACGAGCCGGACAGACCATGACGGACCATGCCGGACTAGGACAGTTGACCGAACCGTTATCGCAATCAAATGCTGTATTTCCCTTTTATGCCGAATTGCCGGAAATCTGACGCTGGTCCGATCTCGGTTGCCGGGCATAACCTTCCCCGGACCGGTGCCGCTGGGTGCCGGATCGTTGTGGGGAAGGGAACCTCGGCATGACGAGACGACGCTGGGCAGCAGGGATCGCGGGAGCAGTGGTGGTGGCCGGGAGTGCCGCCGTCCTGCCGGGAGCATCGACCACGGCGGCACCACCGCCGTCCCCCACCACCAAGGACGCGGGCAACCGCGCACTCGGCGGCGGACTCGGTCGGTTGGCGGCCCAGTCGCAGGCACCCCGAGCCAAGTCCTTCGCCGCGCCCCGGGGAGTGCACATCAAGCCCGACGCGACCGCGGTCCGTGACGACCAGGGCCGCGTGCTCGTCCAGGTCACCCCGCAGGCCGGCGTCGACCGTGCCTCGTTCCGCAAGCAGGTCCAGTCCCAGGGTCTCGTCGTCGAAGGAGTCGACAGCGACACCGGCACCATCGAGGGCTACGTGCCGCTCGACGCGGTGAACGACGTGGCAGCGCTCAAGGGCACCGGCACCGTGGCCCAGTCGGTCCGGCCCATCACGCGCATCGGCGCGGTGACCACGCAGGGCGTCGTCCAGCAGCGCGTCGACAAGGTCCTCGGCAAGAACATCACCGGCAAGGGCATCACGATCGGCGTCCTGTCCGACTCCTACGACCTCGCCAAGTACACCATCGCCGGCGACAAGCTCAAGATCCACGCAGCCCAGAACATCAAGTCCGGCGACCTGCCCGGCAAGGGCAACTCCGCCTACCCCTCACCGGTGGTGGTCCTCGAGGACGCCGACGACGACGGCACCGGCGTGCACGACGAGGGCCGCGCGATGCTCGAGATCATCCACGACATCGCCCCGGCCGCGAAGCTGTGCTTCGCGACGGCCTGGAACAGCGAGACCGGCTTCGCCGACAACATCCGCAGGCTCGGCGACAAGAAGGGCAAGTGCGGGGCCGACGTGATCGTCGACGACGTGGCGTACGGCGACGAGCCGATGTTCTCCGACGGCATGGTCAACGACGCGATCGACGACGTGACCGCCAAGGGCGTGCACTACTTCACCGCAGCCGGCAACGATGGCGAGGACCAGTCCTGGAACTCGCCGGTCAAGCTGATCCCGGCCAAGCAGGGCCTCAAGGGCACCAACCTCGACTTCAGCCAGGTCGACCCCGCGCTCTACGACGGCGGTCTCCAGGACATGAACCCCGGCTCCGGCACCGACGTGGCCCAGACCATCCGGTTGGGTGACAGCGAGGAGGGCGGCCAGTTCAACCTCCAGTGGAACGACCCCTACGATCTCGACGGAGCGACCTACGGCAGCCCGCTGTACACGGCCAGTGGCAACCTGACCACGCCCACCTCCTCGCAGACGTTCACCTACAACGCGACCTCTGCGCAGGTGGGGAAGCAGCTCGACTTCCGTGCCGACGGGGTCCCGTCCGGCACCACCGACCTGGTGCTCGAGGTGACCGACCCTGACGGCAACAGCAGCGGCGAGATCGACACCGGCACCTCGCCCGAGGCCTACGTCACGACCATCAAGAAGGCCGGCGCCTACAAGATCACCGTCTCGGGCTTCGACGGCGACACCGGTCCGTTCACCGTGGCCGTCCGCCAGGTCCTCTCGCCGTCCAAGGTGAGCACCGACTTCAACGTGCTCCTCTTCGACGCCGACGGCAGCTACCTCGGTGCCGTGGCGGACAACAACCCGCTCAGCGGCCGCCCCCAGGAGATCGCCGGGCTCGGCGGACCGGGTGACATCCAGATGGTGATCTCGCGTTCCGGCACCGGCCCGGTCGGCGCCACCATGCTGCGCAACCTGTGGCAGGGCGACGCCTACCAGGTGGAGTACAACAACCCGCTCTCACCGTCCTTCTACGGACACGTGCTCGCCAAGGGCGCGACCGCGGTGGCGGCGTACGACCCGTTCCGCTCCTACCTGCCGGAGCCGTACACCTCCCCCGGCGGCAAGATGCCGGTCTACTTCGACTCGTCGGGCAAGCGCTACAGCAGCGTCTCGATCCGTACGGCGCCCCAGGTGGCCAGCACCGACCGTGCGAACTCCACCTTCTTCGGCGCCAACGAGGACCCGCGCGACCCGGACAACTTCCTCAACTTCGGCGGGACCAGCGCCGCGGCACCGCACGCTGCGGCGATCGCTGCCCTGGTGCTGCAGAAGGCCGGTGGCCCCACGTCGCTGAGTCCGACCGCGCTGCGGTCGCGTCTGGAGGCGGCGACGTTCGCCCACGACCTCGACCCGATGTCCGCCGCCGGCGGAGCCAGCGGGTTGAAGATCACGGCGTTCGGGTCCGGCGGGCGCGAGATGCTCGACACCGACCCGGGCTCGCTGAACGACCCGAACTTCTTCACGGTGACCTACTCCGGCAGCTCCCCGGTGAAGGCGCTCACGTTCAAGGGCGAGACGGCCAGCCCCACGGCGCTCGGCACGCGGACACCCGGCAAGTCCGACGGGATCGTCTTCGACAAGCGGGCCTACACCGGCACCCCGCCGTACGGCGGCCAGGGCTTCCCGTTCACGATCGGGTCGGTCTCCGGCGGGCTCGCGAAGGGATCGGTCAAGCCGGTCTACTCGGTGCCTGGTGGTGGCCAGTCGGTTGCCGGCCAGTACCGCCACCTGACGCTCAACTTCGCCTCCGGGCTGAAGAGCGGCCAGAGCCTGCGGTTCGGCGTCGACCGTGACCTCGCGATCTCCGGCTACGGCGGATCCAACGAGGGCAACTCCGCCGACGAGCTCGGTGGTGCGGTGTTCCTGCCGCAGGGCACGGCCGACCCGCGCGGCCTGACCTACGTCGCCGAGCTGGCCAACGGCAAGCGGATCACCGGCATGCTCAGCAACAAGCTCGGCCACGGCTGGACCGCCGTCGACGGCTACGGGATGATCAACGCCGAGAAGGCCGTGCTGGGGTACTGATCGGCTCACTCCTCGGGGAGGGCATGCTGGGGGACTCCCCCAGCTCGCACTCCCCGAGGAGTTCTCATGTCCACGTCACGCCAGGTACGGCTTGCCCGTCGACCCGAGGGTGAGCCCACCGACGACACCTTCGCCTTCGAGGAGCACGAGCTCCCCGATCTCGAGGACGGCCAGCTGTTGCTGCGCGTCGTCTACCTCTCCCTCGACCCCTACATGCGCGGCCGGCTGAGCGACGCTGCGTCGTACGCCGACCCGGTCGGGGTCGGCGAGGTGATCGTCGGCGGCACAGTCTGCGTCGTCGAGGAGTCCCGCGACCCGTCGTACGACGTGGGCGACGTGGTGCTCTCCTACTCCGGCTGGCAGACCCACGCCGTCGCCGGTGCCGCTCACGTCCGCAAGCTCGACCCGTCGAGCGCACCGATCTCGACGGCTCTCGGGGTGCTCGGCATGCCCGGGTTCACGGCGTACGCCGGACTGCTCGAGATCGGCAAGCCACAACCCGGCGAGACCGTCGTGGTGGCGGCCGCGACGGGACCGGTGGGATCGGCGGTCGGCCAGATCGCGAAGGTCAAGGGTGCTCGTGCCGTCGGGATCGCCGGCGGCGAGAAGAAGCGCCAGGCGCTGCTCGAGGACTTCGGCTTCGACGTCGCCCTCGACCACCGCTCCCCCACGTTCGCCGACGACCTGGCCGCCGCCGTGCCCGACGGCGTCGACGTCTACTTCGAGAACGTCGGCGGTCCGGTGACCCGCGAGGTCCTGCGGCACGTGAACCTCTATGCCCGGATGCCGGTGTGCGGCCTGGTGGCGGACTACAACGCCTCGGCGGCGCCCGAGGGCCGAGACCGGCTGCCCGGCTTCATGCGCCTGGTGCTCACCAAGAGCCTGCTGGTGCGTGGCTTCATCCAGGGCGAGTTCGTGAAGTCCCACACCCGCGACTTCGTCCGCGACATGTCGGGCTGGGTGGCCGACGGCTCGGTGCGCTACCGCGAGGACGTCGTCGAGGGGCTCGACGCGGCTCCCGAGGCCTTCCGCGGCCTCCTCACCGGTGCCAACTTCGGCAAGCTCCTGGTCCGGGTCTCACACGACCCCACCCGGTAGTGGCCTGACCGGCGCTGAATCGGGTACGACGGAAGGGTCCCCGATTCGAAGGAGGCAGCGATGCCGCAGCAGGCATGGAGCAAGAAGCGCGAGCGCCAGTACGAGCACATCAAGGAGGGACTCGAGGACCAGGGCCGCAGCGAGGACACCGCCGAGGAGATCGCCGCACGCACCGTGAACAAGGAGCGGGCGCGGTCTGGCGAGGCCGAGCAGAAGAGCAAGACCTCGACGCAGGACATCTCCTCCAGTCGTCGCGGTGGTCTCCGCTCGCACTCCGGTTCGGGCGGACGCACCAGGGACCAGCTCTACGAAGAGGCGAAGAGGAAGAACGTCAAGGGACGCTCGTCGATGACCAAGGCGGAGCTGGAGAAGGCGGTCGGCCGCTAGTCGCACGACCCGGCGACCGACCGCCCACGCTCAGACCTTGGCGTAGGTCTCGTCGAGGTTGATGTCCGAACGGCTGCGGTCGTCCATCAGCGCCACCGCGACGATCGTGATCACCGCGCAGCCGAGCACCGCCCAGGCGATCGAGTAGACCGACCCGGTGTGCTCGAGCAGGTACGTCGCGACGAGTGGTGCCGGACCACCTGCGATGACCGAGGCGAGCTGGTAGCCCAGTCCTGCCCCGGCGTACCGCAGCGAGGTCGGGAACGACTCCGCGATCAACGAGGCCTGGGGGCCGTACTGCATCGCGTGCGGGATGAGCGCGACGAACATGGCCAGGAAGGCCAGCACGGCCACCCCGCTGTCGAGGGCGGCGAACAGCACGAACCCGTAGACACCGGTCAACGCTGCCCCGGTGAGGTAGACCTTCTTGCGACCGACGGTGTCGGACAGGTGCCCGAACAACGGCACCGCCACCAGCTCGACCGCCGCAGCGGAGAGGATGCCGGCCAGGGCGAACGTCTTCGTGTAGCCCTGCTCCTCGGTGAGATAGGTCAGGGTGAAGGTGGTGATCACGTAGAACGGCGCCTGCTCCGACATGCGTGCGAACGCGCTGAGCAGGATCGGCTTCCAGTGGTCCTTGATCACCTCGATCGAGGGCAGCCGACTGATCTTGTTCTCCTTCAGCCGCTGGGCGAACATCGGGGTCTCCAGGATGCGGAGCCGGATGTAGAGGCCGATCCCGACCAGCACGATGCTGAACAGGAACGGGATCCGCCAGCCCCATGACGTGAACTGGTCGTCGGTCAGCAGCCAGCTCATGATGTAGAGGAAGCCGGTGCCGAGGATCAGCCCGAAGGCCACCCCGAGCTGCGGGAGGCTGGCCATGAACCCGCGTCGCCTCTGGTCGCCCCACTCCATCGAGAGCAGCACCGAGCCGCTCCACTCACCACCGACCGCGATGCCCTGCACCAGGCGCAGCACCACGAGCAGCAGCGGAGCCGCCTTGCCGATCGAGTCGGCGCCGGGCAGCACACCGACGAGCGTGGTGGCGATACCCATCATGAGCAGGGTGACGATCAGCGTGGCCTTGCGGCCGATCCGGTCACCCCAGTGGCCGAAGATGAACGCCCCGACCGGACGGGCGGCGAAGCCGATGGCATAGGTCGCGAAGGACTCCAGCCGTCCGGCGTACGTCGAGGACTCGGGAAAGAACAGCGCCGGAAAGACGAGCGCAGCGGCGGTGTTGTAGAGGAAGAAGTCGTACCACTCGATGGTGGTCCCGACCGTGCTCGCGAGCGCGGCCCTGCGGATGAGGCCCTTCTGCTCGCCGGTGCCTTGCACCTCTGTGGAGGCGTCCAGCGACTGCGGGTTGAGTGTCATCTCGGTCTCCTGCCGATGTCAGGCGATGTGACTCCGATCACATCTCCTACCCACTTCAACCATCTGGAAACCCCGCGCCTCGCTCCCGGTGGCCCTGTCGGTGGCCGGTCCTAGCGTGGGCTCATGAGCGCAGCACGCACCTACCCGCACGGCAGCACGTCGTGGATCGACCTGGAGGCGGGCGACCTCGGCGCCGCCCAGGAGTTCTACGGCGCGCTGTTGGGCTGGACGTTCGAGACAGCAACCCCGCCAGACACCCCCTTCAGCTACGTCATCGCCCGGCTCGACGGCCAGGACGTGGCCGGGCTCACCGGTCCCGCGGAGCCCTCGCCCGACGACGGTCAGGCGATCTGGCGCACCTACGTCGCCGTCGACGACATCGATGCGACGGCGGTTGCGGTGGAGCGAGCCGGTGGGCGCCTCCTTGCCCAGCCTGCCGATGCCGGGCAGGCGGGTCGGTGGGTGAACGTGCTCGACCCGTCCGGGGTGGAGCTGAGCCTTTGGCAGGCCCGGTCGCGGCTCGGCGTACAGCTCGCCAACGTGCCGGGTGCCTGGAACTTCAGCGACCTGCACACCGACGACCTCTCAGCGGTGCGGCGCTTCTACGAACAGGTCTTCGGCTGGGTGTTCGCCGACCTCGGGTTCGCGACGATGATCCAGGTGCCGGGCTACGGCGACCATCTCGCCGCTACCAGCGACCCGGGCATCCACGAGCGACAGGCCACGGCGCCGCCCGGCTTCGCCGACGTCATCGGTGGGGTCGCCCCGGCTGGCGAGCTGGGTCCGCACTGGCACGTGACCTTCACCGTGGCCGACCGCGACGAGTCGGCCGCCCTGGCCGAGTCGCTCGGCGCGACGGTGCTCGGCCGTGAGGACAACGACTGGACGCAGCAGGCGACCATCCGCGACCCGCAAGGGGCGGTGTTCACGGCCAGCCAGTTCCTCGGTGCCTAGTTGGCGGCGGCGATCTCGGCGCCGACGCGCCACCGGATGCCGGCCTCGAGGAAGCCGTCGATCTCGCCGTCGAAGACGGCCTGGGGGTTGCCGACCTCGTACTCGGTGCGGAGGTCCTTGACCATCTGGTAGGGGTTCAGCACGTAGTTGCGCATCTGGTCGCCCCAGCTGGCCTGGACGTCGCCGCGCAGGGCGTCGAGCTGGGCCTTCTCCTCGGCCTTCTTCAGCGCGAGCAGCTTGGCCTTGAGGATCACCATCGCGCTGGCCTTGTTCTGCAGCTGCGACTTCTCGTTCTGGCAGGACACCACGGTGCCGGTCGGCAGGTGGGTGAGGCGTACGGCGGAGTCGGTGGTGTTGACCGACTGACCACCGGGACCGCTCGAGCGGTAGACGTCGACACGGACGTCCTCCTCAGGGATGTCGATCTCGTCGGTCTGCTCGAGCACCGGCACCACCTCGACCGCAGCGAAGCTGGTCTGGCGACGACCCTGGTTGTCGAACGGGCTGATCCGCACGAGCCGGTGGGTCCCGGCCTCGACGCTCAGGGTGCCGTAGGCGTAGGGCGCGTGGATGGCGAAGGTCGCGGACTTCAGGCCGGCCTCCTCGGCGTAGGAGGTGTCGAAGACCTCGACGGGGTACTTGTTGCGCTCGGCCCAGCGGGTGTACATCCGCATCAGCATCTCGGCGAAGTCAGCCGCGTCGACGCCACCGGCTCCCGACCGGATGCTGACGATCGCCTCGCGGGCGTCGTACTCCCCGGACAGGAGGGTGCGCACCTCCAGCTGCTCCACCGACTTGATCAGCCGCTTGAGCTCGGTCTCGGTCTCGGCCGCCGCGTCGGCGTCGTCCTCCTCAGCGGCCAGCTCCACCATGACGCTGAGGTCGTCGAGCCGGCTCTGCAGGCTCTCGAAGCGCTCGAGGTCGTGCTGAAGGGCCGAGAGCCGCCCGGTGACCCGCTGGGCGTTGGTCTGGTCGTCCCACAGGTCCGGGGCGGCCACCTGCTCGCCGAGGTCGGCGATCTCCTTGCGCATGCTGTCGAGGTCCAGCACGGACCCGATGGTCTTCATGGTCGCCTGGAGCTGCTTGATCTCGGAGTCGAAGTCGGTGGTTGCCACAAGCACAGAGGCTACGTGGCCGCCGGGTCCGGAGCGACGCGGGAGCCGTCAGGCGGGGCAGGCGCGCGCCTCGATCAGGGCCCTCAGCTCGCGCAGCGCGTAGTGCAGACGGCTCCTCACCGTACCGGCAGGGATGCCGAGCTCGGCCGCCACGTCGGCGTGCGAGCGGTCGCGGAGCACGGTCTCCACCACCACGTGGCGATGGGCCGGGCCGATCCCGGACAGGGCGTCGAGCAGCTCGTGGCGCAGCACGACGGTGTCCTCGTGGGTGGCGGCCACGCGATGAGTCGGCTCGTGGTCGGGCGAGGCACCGGACACCGGGGGGCGACGGGCGCGTGCCCGGGCCATGTCGACGGCGACGTGGTGCACGATCGTCAGCAGCCACGCGCGGACCGGCGCGCCGGCCGGGTCGAAGGTCGCGCAGGACCGCCAGGCCCGGACCAGCGCTTCCTGGGCGGCCTCTTCGGCCAGCGCGGGGTCCCCGAGGACGCGGCGGGCGCGGGCGATCAGCCGGTGGCGGTACGCCGCGTCGGCGGCGCGCAGACCGGCCTCGGTGCACAGACCGGCGCACCCGTCGGGCCGGCACGATGCGGGATGGAGGAGCGTCTCGGTTTCCATGTCCGTCAGCGTGTGCGCGGGGCGGCCCCGCCCTCATCGGCAACGACTGCCCATTCGCGTCCTCCCAACTGCCCATCCGGTGCGAGACGATGTGCCGGTGGCGGGTCTGCTGGAGCGGCAGGTGCAGCTGCAGCTCCTGGAGGCTGCGGTCGGCCGAGCCGCGGCCGGCCGGGGTTCCACCGTGCTGGTGCTCGGCGAGGCCGGGATCGGCAAGACCAGCCTGCTGCGTGCCTTCCTCGCCGGGGCGGCCCCCACGGTTCGGGTGCTCACCGGTGCCTGCGAGGACCTGCTGACACCACGGCCGTTGAGCCCCCTGCGTGAGGCGGTCCAGTCCGTACCCGGTCCGCTGTACGACGCCCTCTCGGCACCGCCGGACGACCCGGGAGAGGTCTTCGCGGCGGCCGCCCGGGAGCTGGCTCGGGAACCGGGCCCGACCGTGCTGGTCGTCGAGGACGCGCACTGGGCCGACGGGGCCACCCTCGACGCGCTCCGCTTCCTCGGACGGCGGATGCACGAGCTGCCGGCCGTGCTGGTGGTCAGCTATCGGGAGGACGAGCTCGATCTCGACCACCCCCTGCGGTCCGTGCTCGGGGGGTTGGCCAGCGTGGAGGCGTTGCGCCTGCGGCTCGAGCGGCTTTCCCCGGCGGCCGTGGCCGAGCTGGCCGGGCAGCACGGCTTCGACGCCGACGAGCTGTTCCGCCTGACCGGGGGCAACCCGTTCTTCGTCAGCGAGCTGCTGGCCTTCTCCGGCCCAGCCGTGCCGCCCACCGTGGTGGATGCGGTGCTCGCCAGGTTCGCCTCCTTGGGGCCCGAGTCGCAGGCCGTCGTACGGCAGCTGTCGGTGGTGCCTGCGGGACTCGGCCTGGCCACCCTGCGGGAGCTGGTCGACGACCTGGAACCGGTCGGCGAGGCCGAGCGCGCCGGAGTGCTGGAGGTGCGCGGGACGCTGGTCTCGTTCCGGCACGAGCTGGCCCGACGCGCGGTGGAGGGATCGCTGACCAGCATCGAGCGGATCGAGCTGAACCGGGTGATGCTGCAGCTGCTCGTCGATGAGCAGGGCCGCAGCGGAGCAGACCCGTTCCGGATGCTGCACCATGCGGTCGGTGCCGGTGACGACCGCGCAGTGGTCGAGCACGGCACGACCGCGGCCCGGCAGGCAACGCGTGTCGGCGCCCATCAGCAGGCCGCCGTCGCCTACGAGCAGGTGCTGGCGCGGGGTGCCTTGCTCGACGCCACCAGCCGCGGCCGCCTCCGGGAGGGCTACGCCTGGTCGTTGAGCAACACCAACCGCCTCGACGCCGCCGCCGGTGAGGCCGCCGCCGCGGTTCGCGAGTACGAGTCCGCCGGCGACCGGCCCCGCCTGGTCCGGCCCCTGGTCACGCTGTCCCGGCAGCAGTGGCTGACCGAACGCACCGCCGATGCCCGGGTCTCCGCCGAACGCGCGCTCGCGGTGAGCGCCGAGGAGAGCAGCGACGTGGCCCTGGCCGAGGTGAACCTCGGCGGGCTGCTCGTGCTGGTCGACGAGGAGGAGGCCGGGCTCCCTCACCTGGAGGCGGCGCTGGCGATGGCCGAACGTTCCGGCGCCGAGGACCTCGTGGCCCTGTCGCGCAACTACATCGGCTCCGCCCACCTGCAGCTCGGCGATCCGAGCGGCGAGGGCGAGCTGGTGGCCAGCCTCGAGATCGCGCGGCGGGTCGGCAACCACGAGTTCGTGATGCGCAGCTACTACAACCTCGTCGAGGGACTGTGGCGACTGGGCGACTACCCCAAGGTCGGGCAGTATCTCGACGCCGCGAGCGACTACAGCCGTGACCGGGACTTCCCGGTGCACCACTACATGATCGATGCCCGGCGGCACCGCCTGCTCGCGATGTACGGCGAGTGGAACGAGGCCGTGGCCGGGTTCACCTCGCTGCTCGAGGACCGGGGCGACCCGGCGATGATCGGCCGCGAGACGGTGCCCATCCTCGCTCGGCTCAGGGTGCGACAGGGTCACCCCGATGCCCCGCGGCTGCTCACCCAGTCGCGCGAGCACGCCGACCGGGCCGACGTGCTCGAGTGGCTGGTGACCACCGGGATGGCGTGGATCGAGTGGGCCTGGCTGACCGGTCGGGGCACCGAGGCGGCGCCGTACCCCCAGCTGCTGCTCGCGCGCACCGACCGGCCGGGATGCGCGGTCCAGCGAGCAGAGCTGCTCCGCTACCTGCACCGGCTGGGTCACGAGGTGCCGGTGCCCACCACCGGGCCCGAGGGGTACGCCGCCGGCAGCTCCGGGGACTGGCGCGCCGCCGCGGAGTTCTGGGCCGACTTCGGTGACCCCTACGAGCAGGCGCTCGAGCTGATGGAGTCCGGCGAGGTGGATCCGACCATGGAGGCGATCCGGATCCTCGACTCGCTGGGAGCCGAGCCCGCGAGCACCCTCGCGAGGCACCGCTTGCGCGGTCTCGGCGTCTCCCGGTTGCCCAGCCGACCCACTCCGAGCACGCGCGGCAACCCGGCCGGCCTGACCGATCGCCAGGTGGAGATCCTGCAGCTGGTCGGTACGGGGCTGTCCAACGCCGAGATCGCCGGCCGGCTGGTGATCTCGACCCGCACGGTCGACCACCACGTCTCGGCCATCCTCCAGAAGCTCGGCACCCGCACCCGTCGCGAGGCGAGTGCGCGGATCGGCTCCCTCGGCCTCAGCGAGCCCACCGTCTGAACGCCCTCGCTGCGCGCGGCGTGCCACTCCCTGACACGCCGCCACCAGCGAGGACCACCGTCATGCCATCCCTGCCCCCTCAGCACTCGATCTCCACCACGACGACCGCCACGGCCCTTCGAGTACGCCGCGCGCGACCTCGCGACCACGCCGCGGTCCGCTTCCTGTTGCTGGCGGCCTACCTGCCCTACGCACCGCACGTGCCTGCACCGGTGTTCCGCCACTACCTCGCAGACCTGCTCGACCTGGACCGGCACGCGGCCCACGGACCCCTGCTCGTCGCCGAGGCCGACGGCAGGATCGTCGGTTCCGCCGCCTTCTACCCCGACGCGGGGACACTCGGTTTCGGCTTTCCCTCCGGGTGGGCGAGCGGACGTGCCCTGGCGGCACACCCGGCCGCTCGGGGACGCGGCGTCGCCCGGGCACTCATCGCCGCGTGCGAGCGGCTCGCGCGCGCCGACCGCTCCCCCGTCTTCGCCTTCCACACGGCTGGGTTCATGCGCTCGGCCATCGCGCTGTACGACGGGCTCGGCTACGTCCGGGCTCCGGCGTACGACGTGGACCTCGCCCAGCACTACGGCTTCGACGGATACGACCCGATTCCGGTGATCGCCTACCGCCGCGACCTCGTGGCAGCAGCGGCTCCCTTCCCGGAACCTTCCTCGCCTCCCCACCGCTGAGAGTCACCGGTAAGTCGCCGGGAAGTCCTTCGGAAGGCGCCAGGAGCAGCGTTGACCCCACGGAACCACCACCACCAGGAGACAGTCATGTACCACCCGATGCTCACCTTCGCCATCGCCCAGACCCGGCTGGACGACCTGAACCGCGACCTGCGGCCCGACGGCTCGCGCCGGCGCCTCAGCCCGGTGGAGTCCTACGACCTCGCCCTGCAGCGAGCCAGCCTCTCCCAGCGGCTGGCGCGGTACGCCACCCGTCGTATCCGCCCGTCGGTCGCCTAGCCCGTGACGGCGTGCAGCTCGTCGAGCTGCCTGCCACAGCGGGCGGCGTCGCTCGGCTGTCCCGCGGCCCGGAAGCCGGCCGCGGCCGCGGACAGCAGGCGCTCGGACTCGGCCGGGTCGTCCTCGGCTCGCGCGATGTGTGCCCGCGCCTCCTTCGCCGCTGCGGCCCAGGCAGTGCCGGGCCAGCGCTCGGCGGACGTCTCGGCCACCTCGGCGTAGTGACGCGCGGCCTCGAGGTCACCGACCTGCGCGCACGCGATGGCCGACGGGACGGCCAGCATCACCACGCAGAAGCTGCACGCATCGGTCTCCCCCAGCGTCGCCTCGGCCTGGTCGACCAGCGCGCGGGCGGACTGGGCGTCGGGAGCCGCGAGGATCATGGTCCCGTAGATGCGCTGCAGCAGGTGCATGGCGACCACCGACCAGCGCGCGATCGGCAGGGCACGTTCGAGCAGCCGCCTGGCCTCCTCCTTGTCGCCCTGCTCGAGGCGGACCTCGGCCAGGCGCTGCAGGCTGTGCGCCTCACCCGCCGGTGCGTCCACGTCGCGGTGCAGGTCGACGGCCTCGACCAGCTCGCGCTCGGCCCGGTCGAGGTCGCCCATCAGCAGCGCTGCCTCGCCCATCAGCGCCCGTGCGAAGGCGACGCCGCGCAGCGCCCCGGCCCGGTCGGCGTGCCGCAGCAGGTCCTCGGACTCGTCGATCACCTCCTGGTAGGGCACCGGTCCGTAGAGGAGGTACTCCGCCACGCAGAGGTGGGCGTCGAAGAGCGCGGTCGCGAGACGCTGCTTGCCGCGAGTACGACGGAGCTCCATGCGGAACCGCTCGAACCACTCGCCCCGGTTGTGCAGCACCAGCCCCTGCAACGAGATCAGGTCCATGAACTGCCACGGGTCGTCCGGGGAGTTCAGGAAGGCCCGACCCTGGTTGGCGATCTCCCACGCGGTGTCGAGGTCGCCGCTGAAGTAGGCGAGGTTGCCACGGGACAGCAGGATCGGACCGTCGGCCGCGTCGCCCTCCACCTCGAGCCCCGCCAGCGCCTCGCGGGAGATGTCGAGCTCGCCCGCGAAGGCGGCGGCGCGGGCCAGCCGCGCGCGCACCAAGCGGTGCTCGGTGCCGGTCGTCACCGCGACCGCCTCCTGGTAGGCACCCACGGCACTCGGGTCGCCGAGGGCGTTGAGCAGGTCTCCTCGACGGGCGAGCAGACGGGGCAGCTCCTCGGGGCCGGCGTGCTCACGGACGGCGTCGATCATGCTCAGCCCGTCGCGGTAGGCGCCGAGCGCCCCCGCGGTCTCCATGGCCCGCAGGGCGTACGGCACCGCGCGTGACGGCAGTCCGGCCGCGACGAACAGGTGCGCCATCCGCGCAGGAGGACCGCCGAGCCGGCTGATCCTCTCGGCGACCTCACGCCACGCCTCGGCCTTGCGGTTGGCCGGGATCGCCTTGATGAACCGCTCCCGCACCAGCGCGTGCCGGAACCGGTAGCCGGCGTCGGACGGCTCGACCACACCGGCCGAGAGCGCCGCCTCGAGCTGCTCGTAGCAGGTGTCCTCGTCGGCCCCCGAGAGGGCGATCAGCTCGTCGGTGGTGAACACCGAGCCGAGCAGGGCCGTCCGCTGGAAGGTCTCGGCCGTCGGCGCCGGCAGGGGCGGCAGGGGCACGGCGCCGCCGGGAGCGGGGTTGCCGGCCAGCTCCAGCGCCGAGAACGGCAGCCCGCCACTGAGCTGGGAGATCTCCTCGACCTGCCCGGGCGACAGGTCCGGGAAGCGGTCGGCGAGCAGCCGCCCGGTGGCCGCGTGGTCGAGCGGCCCCAGCTCGATGCGCGTGCCCGCGCCTCGACGTACCAGGCTCTCGGCCACCTGCTGCGCCGTGTCGCTGACCCGGGGTCGGTGCGCCACCGCGATGATCACCGGCTCGGTCACGGCGCACCGCGACAGGTAGTGCAGCAGTCGCAGCGACGCCTCGTCGGCGTCCTGGAGGTCGTCGACGACGATCAGCAGCCCGTGGCCGGTCGCGGCCAGTCGCATCAGCTCAGCCACGGCGACGAACAGGCGCTGGTGGCTGGACTCGCCGGTCCAGCTGACGTCCCGCCCGGAGAGGGCCCGCTCGATCTCGAGCCGGAACCGGTCGTCGAGCCCGTCCAACAACGCCGGATGCTTGCGGCACAGCTCCCCGAACGCCTCCAGCACGGGCGCGTAGGGCCACGGTCCTTCGACGGCCGACGCCGTGCCGCGGCCGGTGCGCCAGTCGCGCTGGCGGGCGAGCGCCTCGGCCAGTCCCATCACGGCGGTCTTGCCGACCCCGGGGAGGCCGGAGAACAACAGGGTGCTCCCCCGGCCCTGGTCGGCGCGTGCCATCGCCTCGCGGATCTGGTCGCCGACGGTGCGGCGGCCGACGAGCCGGACGCCCTGGCTCGCGTGCTCGGTGCGGCCGGACACGGCGTGCAGCCGCGCCCGCAACCGTTCGGCCTCGGGGCTGGGGGTCGTGCCGAGCTCGCGGAGCAAGGCGTGGTCGAGCCGCTCGAACTGGCGCAGCGCTGCTCGCACGTCGCCGCGGTCGGCGTACCCGTTGATCAGGGCGAGGTGGGCCGCCTCGTCGGTCGCGTCCTCGGCGAGCACGTCGTCCCACCGCTCTGCCTGGCGCAGCAGCTCCACACGCGTCATCCGTACGACGTCGCGGGCATCCTCGGCCCAGGACTCGTAGAGCTCGTCGGGGAGCAGCTCTCCGTCGTACTCGGCGAGCACGAGGTTGGCTGCCTCCGGCGTACCCACCTCGATGGCGTGCGCCGCCCGCTGCCGGAAATCGTCGACGTCGATGCGCACGTCGCCGTCGGGCAGCAGTGCCACCATGTCGTTGCGCAGCAGCACCGCCGACCCGTCGCCACCGAGGGCACGGCGCGCGTAGTGGGCCGCCTTGTGCAGACGTGGGCCGGCCGCCTCGATGCTGGCCCGGGGCCAGAGGGCCTCGATGACCTGCTCACGGTGCAACCGACGCCCAGGCGCCAGGGCCAGCACCTTGACCAGCGACGCGGCCTGTCGGCGGGTCCACTGCTCGGGCGCGACCGGGACCCCGTCCACGGTGGCCTCGAAGCCCCCGAGCAGCCGCAGTTCGATGGTCACGGCGAGCCGTCCTTTCCAACCGTCCCCACGCTAGCCAGCCCGGTCGACGTTGTCAGTGGGGATGAAAGCGGCGATACCGGGCCCGACTCGCCGATCGGGCAATGCCTGGAGGTGGTCCACCTCGTCGCTCATCGCCGAGCTCACGGTGCGCAGCAGCGCCCGGGCGCGCAGGCAGTCCCAGTCGTAGCGCGCCACCTCCTCGGTGGCGGCGAACAGCCGCATCGACAGCCGGTCGCGGACCTCCTGGTACGCCGCCAGGGCGATCGGCTCCGGGGTGCCGGCGAGCACCTCGAGGACCGAGTCGGCGAGCAGCTCGGCGTCGCGCAGCCCGTCCGACATCCCGTGCGTGGTGATCGGGTCCTTGTAGTAGCCGGCGTCGCCGACCAGGGCCCAGCCCGGGCCCCACGACTGACGGAGGTGTCCGGGGATGCCGGCCCATCCCTTCATCGGGCTCCAGTCGACCGTGTCGAGCACGCGGTCGACGAGCGCCGGGGCCGCAGCCGTGAGCAGGGTGGCGAAGGCCTGCTCCCGGCCCGACCGCCGCAGTCGGCGCATCCGCTCGGGAGTCGTCCCGACGAAGACACAGGTGGCCTGGTCGTTGGTGGGCAGCAGTCCGGCGCCGGCGCCGTCGCCGTAGGCCCATTCGTAGCCGTCCGCGTCGAGTCCGCGGATGTAGCGGTAGAGCACCGCGCTCGCCGTACTCCCCTGGTGGATGGTGGGCGCTCCCGTCTGCTGGGCGACCAGCGACCGGATCCCGTCGGCACCGACGGTGAGCGCTGCCTCGAGCTCGAAGCGCACGCCGCGATCGTCCTGGGCGACGACGCCACGAACCCGGCCGTCCGGTGACTGCAGGAGCGCGGTGACTGCGGTGTCGTGCAGCACCACGGCGCCGGACTCCTCGGCGGCCTCGACCAGGATCCGGTCGAGCACCGTGCGTCGCGGCGCGTAGAGCGCGTCCACCCCGGGGCTGGGGCGGATCGAGACCTGCACGTGGTCGCCGTCGCTGTAGTGGAAGACGGTGCGGGTGATGGGCGGGGTGCCGGCGGCCACGAGACGATCGAGCAGCTCCCAGCGCGAGAGCTGGAGGACTCCGGCCCGCATCAGTCCGTGCGTGGACACCGTGTCGACGCCTCGGCCAGCGCGCTCCACGACGGCGACCTTGACGCCGGCCCGGGCGAGCAGGAGGGCAGTCGATGCTCCCGCTACTCGTCCGCCGACGACGACGACGTCAAAGGTCCTCACTTCGGGGTCCCCGCGGTGTTGTTCGGGGGAGCGAAGCGGGGGAGAACAGCGTGGGGTGAACTCATGTCAGGGACTCCTCGATCGACCGGCAGTCAGCCCCTTCGCCGAGCAGGTGCCGGACGACGTCGCGTGCGTCGTGCCGGGCGCCGTCGATCAGGTGGGAGTCGCGTCGGTGCTGGAAGCGCTGGCCCACGGTGTAGACGCCCGGGGCAGCGGTGACGCCGCGGTGCTGGCGGATGCTGCCGTCCGGTCCCGTGACGGGCAGCCGCAGCCAGGGGTGGTGCGGCCGGAAGCCGGCGGCGACGACGACGGAGCCGATGCCCTCGGCCCGCAGGTCGAGCCGCCTCGGCTGTGGATCGATGCGCACAGGAGTCGGCCAGACCCCGGGCCACACCTCGCGGGTGAGCCCGGAGCGCTCGACGAAGGCGTCGACCCGCCCCAGCAAGCGGTGCATCGCCTGATCGGCGTCGGCCACGTTGTCGACGAGGTCGTCGCCGAACTCGGCCATCCGACCCGACACCCTCGTGAGGCGTCCGGCCAGCCGCACTCCGCGCGCCTGGAGCAGCCCGAGGTCGATGTCGGGCGCCGACCGCTGTGTGCAGGCGCCTCCCATCAGCTGGAGCGAGGGCTCCTGCCGGGCGGCGACGGGGTCGCGCATGTCGTCGATGTTGCGGGCCAGCCGTCCGGTGGTCTCCAGCCACCAGAAGATGTCCACGCCGCGATATCGGCGCGGCATCCGGGTGTGCCGACCGACGGCGAGCACGACCTTGCGTCCGGCGCGGGTGAGCTCGTCGGCGATCTGCACGCCTGAGGACGAGGCCCCGACGACGAGCACGCCGCCGTCGGGGAGCTGGCCGGGGTTGCGGTACTCGCTGGAGGTGAACACGTCGTCGCGAGCCAGACCAGCGGGGATCCGGGGGATCCCGTGGGGTCCGGTCGCGATGACGACGTTGTCCGCCTGCCAGGTCCCACGGTCCGTCGCGACGGCGTACCTGCTGCCGCCGCCACCCGAGACGCGGACCTGCTCCACCGTCGTACCGCCCTCGACGGGGGCGCCGAACGAGGCGGCGTACGCCTCGAGGTGGTCGACGAACGCGCCGGCCGAGAGGTACCCGTCGGGGTCAGGCCCCTCGTAGCTCCAGCCCGGCAGCCGCGTCATCCAGCTCGGCGTCAGCAGGTGGAGGGAGTCCCAGCGTTCGGTGCGCCAGCGCTCGCCCACGCGTCCCCGGTCGAGGACGACGTGGTCGCGGCCGGCGGCGCTGAGCAGCCTGCTGACGGCCAGGCCGGCGTGGCCCGCGCCGATGACGACGGTGTCGACGGTGGTCATGGGAGTCGTCCTGTTCGATCCGATGGGGAGGGTTCAGGACGTGACCACGTCGATGACGACCGACGTGGGGTTGGTGAGGGCGTCGTACACGGCAGAGCGCTTGCGCGACTGCTCGACCAGGCCACGCACCGTCTCGTCGTCCGCGTCGGCGTCGATGTGGAAGGTGACCTTGATCTGCTCGTAGCCGTTGCGCACCGAGCTGTCGCCCAGCCCGAGGATGCCGAGCAGGTTGATGTCGCCCTCGACGGTCGAGGAGACGCTGTTCAGCTTGACGCCTCGCGCCGACGCGATGTTCGCGATGCCCGAGGTGAGGCAGGCGGAGATCGCGTGCAGCAGGTACTCGACCGGGGTCGGGCCGATGTCGGTCCCGACGAGCACGGCCGGGTGGTCGGAGACGACCTCGGTCTCGGTGGCGTGCTGCATCTCCTGCATCGCGCCGAAAAAGCCGGAGTACGTCGACCGGCTGTGCGTCCCGCTGACCCACTGGGTGGTGGCGCGGAACTGGAACTTCGCGATCTCGTGCTGGCCCTTGACCGCGTCGAGGGTCGCGAACAGGGTGGCGACGTCGACGCCGTTGATGCTGGGGTTCTCGGTGGTGACGCTCATGGGTGTTCCTCCTGTGACGGCCGGATGCTCCGACCTGTTGATGTGTCACGGAGGACGCTAGAAACCGAGCCTTCCCGCGGCCTTCCCTGCGGATTCCGCGGTCAGGAAGGGTCCGATTCGACGGATTCGGCCACCACCGGGTCACGCCAGACCACCGCGGTCCCGTCCAGCACCACGACGCCGTCCTGGTTGGTGATCCTGCAGTCGAGGGTGGTGATCGGCTTGTCCTCGCGGACGCTGGTGGCCGTCACTTCGGCAGTGATCTCCTCGCCCGGGCTGACCGGCGCCCGGAACTTCCACGAGACCTCGAGGAAGACGCTGCCGGGTCCGGGGAGCTCCTCGGCCACCACGGCGTTTAGCAGGCCCGAGGTGACCCCGCCCTGGACGACGACCTTGCCGAAGCGTGACTGCGCGGCCAGGTCCTCGTCGTAGTGGATCGGGTTGCGGTCACCGCTGATCTCGGTGAACAGCTCGATGTCGCGCTGGGTGATCTTCCTGGTACGGCGCGCAACCGCGCCCACATGTGTGCTCATGCTCCCGGAGTCTGCCGCGACCGGCTTCCCACGACCTTCCTCCCTCGGTCGGGGGAACGGGTGGGAAGGACTGGGGAAGCCGGTCGGGGTGGGGTGAGAATCGTGACGGAGCACCTGATGGAGACCACGACGATCACCGACATCGACTCGCTGCTCGGCGTCTGGGCCCACCCCGACGACGAGGCCTACCTGTCGTCCGCCCTGATGGCGTCCGTACGCCGGGCCAGCGGCCGGGTCGCCGTCGCGACCGCCACCCGTGGCGAGCACGGCACCCCCGACCCCGACACCTGGCCACCGGAGAAGCTGGCCGGGATCCGGGCGCAGGAGCTCCTCGAGAGCCTCGGGCTCATCGGCGTCGACGACCACCAGTGGCTCGGCCACGCCGACGGCTCCCTGACCGACGTACCGTTCGAGGCCGGGGTCGCCCAGGTCGTCGCGCTGATCGAGCGCACCCGCCCCGCCGTCATCGTCACCTTCGGGCCCGACGGCATGACCGGCCACCCTGACCACCAGACCGTCTCGGCCTGGGTCACCGAGGCCTGGCGCCGCACCGGCCGCTCGGGCGCCCTCTGGTACGCGACGACGACCCCCGAGTTCCAGGCCGAGTGGGAAGACCTCCACCGGCAGCTCGGCATCCTGATCGACGAGGAGGTGGCGCCGGTGACGCAGGCTTCCGAGCTGGCCCTCGAGCTGCACTGCGACGAGGGCCTGCTCGACCTCAAGTACCAGGTGCTGCGGGCGCACGCGTCCCAAACGGCAGTCCTCGAGGAGATGCTCGGCACCGAGCTGTTCCGCCGCTGGTGGGCGACGGAGTTCTTCGTCGCCGCTACACCGGGAACGGACGCGGGGTGATCTCGGTGGCCGGGAGCCAGCGCTCCATGGTCACCCAGCCCACGGCGTCGACCCAGAGCAGGGTGAGCACGCGACCCTCCCAGCCACGGTTGCCCCGACGCCACTCGACGAGCAGGCTCGGCTCGCTGTCGACGAAGCAGTGCCGGGCGGGGCTGGGCGGTGTCGGTGGACGCCGCTGGTGGGTTGTCGTGCCGGCGACCCGCTCGGCGAGAGTGCCGTGCTCCCCCGTCCCGTAGCCACCGCGCATGGATCGATGGTCGCACAGGTGTTCGAACAGTGTTGCCCGAACCCGACCACCCCATTCGGGTGAAGGAGCCCGGCGAGCCCTGACCCTACGGTCGTGGGCACGATGACTACGCCGAGCACTCCTACGAGCGCCGTCCCGGCCGTCCAGGCCGCCGAGTCGGCGCCCGGCATCGTCGCGAAGATGTCCGTGCCCACCCTGACCGCCATGGTGGTCGGCAGCATGGTGGGGGCCGGTGTGTTCTCGCTCCCGGCCCGGTTCGGGGTCGCCACCGGGATCCTCGGCTCGCTGATCGCCTGGGCCGTGGCCGGCACCGGGATGCTGATGCTCGCCTTCGTGTTCCAGAACCTCGCCATCCGCAAGCCCGAGCTCGACTCCGGTGTCTTCATCTACGCCAAGGCCGGGTTCGGCGACTACGCCGGCTTCAACTCCGCGATCGGCTTCTGGGCCAGCACGGTGGCCGGCAACACCTTCTACTGGGTGTTCATCGGCGCCACCCTTGGCGCCTTCTTCGACAGCTTCGGCGACGGCGCCACCTTCCTCGCGGTGGCGGTCTCGACGGTCGGCGTCTGGCTGTTCCACACCCTGATCGCGCGCGGCGTACGAGACGCTGCCGTCATCAACCGCATCGTCACGATCTTCAAGATCCTGCCGATCCTGGTGTTCATCGTGGTGCTGTTCGTGTCCTTCGATGCTGGGGTGTTCGCCGACAACTGGACGGCGTCGTCGTACGGCGAGCTCGGCGACCTCAACGAGCAGGTCCGCAACACGATGCTGATCACCACCTTCGTGTTCATCGGCATCGAGGGCGCCAGCGTCTACTCCCGCTACGCCAAGAAGCGCGAGGACGTCGGCAAGGCCACCGTGCTCGGCTTCCTGAGCGTGCTCTCGATCTTCGCGCTGGTCACCCTCTCCAGCTACTCGGTGGTGCCGCAGCCCGAGCTGGCCAAGACACGGCAGCCCTCGATGGTCGGGGTCTTCCAGTCCGTGGTCGGCGACTGGGGCGAGGTGTTCATCAGCGTCGCGGTCATCGTCTCCGTGCTCGGCGCCTATCTGGCGTGGACGCTGATGGCGGCCGAGGTCATGTACATCCCGGCGCGGGCCGACGACATGCCGTCCTTCCTCGGCCAGGAGAACGAGCACGGCACCCCGATCACCGCCCTGGTGATCACCTCGCTGGGCGTACAGGCACTGCTCGCGCTCACGATGTTCGTCGACGACGCGCTCAACTTCATGCTGGACCTGTCCACGAGCCTGGCGCTGCTGCCGTACTTCCTGGCCGCCGCCTACGCCCTCAAGCTCGGCCTGACCGGCGAGACCTACGAGGGTGTCCCGGCCGGGGCGCGGCGCAAGGAGACGATCGTCGCCGGGGCCGCGACCGCCTACACGCTCTTCCTGTTCGACGCCGCCGGCATGAAGTTCCTGCTGCTCGCCACCGTGCTGCTCGCCCCAGCGGCGCTGCTCTACGTCAAGGCCCGCAGCGAGCACGGCAAACGGCTGTTCAGCCCCACAGAGATCGGCCTGCTGGTCATCATCGTCGCGGGCGGCGTCGCCGGGGTGGTCGGACTCTGGACCGGCCGCATCAGCATCTGAGCCCGTCCCCGGGTCAGACCTCCGGGCTGACCTCGAAGCGGTGCTCCCGGGCACCGTTGACGAAGCGGTTGAAGTCGCGCTCGTTCTGGTCGGCATAGGCCTCGGCGAAGTCGGCCATGGCCACGTCGAAGACATCACCCCGGCCCAGGTACGACGCGATGGCCACCCGGTCCCCCGACCGGGCGTGCGCACGCGCCAGGATCCACCCGCACACCTGGGCGTAGATGCGCATCGTGGACGGGCTCTGCCGGCTCACGTCGATCGACAGCTTCCAGTCCCAGAGCTGCCGGATGTAGAAGTCACGGGCCACACCGTCGACACCGGCGATCCGGGTCCAGCCCAGGAAGATGTCGGACGCCGCCTGGAGCAGCTGCTGGCCGACCACGACCCGCTGCCCCTGGTTCTCGTAGCGACTCCGGCCGGCGTACCCCGAGAGCACCGAGGGGCTCGCCTCCTTGAGCTGGAGCATCAGCGGCTCGTCGTCGACGATGCCGAGCATGAGCACCACCCAGGCCCGGGTGCCGACGCTGCCGACGCCCACGACCTTGCGGGCGGCGTCGACGAAGCGATAGCGCTCCAGCAGGCTGCGTCTCCCGGCCGACAGGCTGGCGCGATAGCTGCGCAGCGTCTGCTCGACGATCTCCTCGAAGGCATGGGCGTCGTGGGGACCCAGCAGCTCGGCGATCGGCACCACCAGCGGTGGGTCGCTCGCGATCCGGGGCGAACCGCCCTCGTCCCGGGTCAGCTTGGCCGCGGCCCGCGCGCTGTCCTTCGTCATCGACTTCTCGACGTTGCGGTCGAAGGCGCGCCTCGTCTTCTTGTCGAGCTGGCCACCCCAGCCCGCGCGCACGTCGGTGACTGTCATCCGCGAGTACCAGACCGCCAGGCTGCCCATGGTCGCGAACTCGCGCATCGCGTCGCGGTAGGCCGCCGCGGCGGACCGCACGACGGCGGCCCGGTCACGATCCCCGAAGCTCCTCTCCCGACAGGCGATGGCGAGGCTGGCCATCAGTCGCTTGACGTCCCATTCCCACGGTCCGGGCAGGGTCTCGTCGAAGTCGTTGAGGTCGAAGACCAGCTCGCGGTCAGGGGCGGCGTACCCCCCGATGTTGGAGAGGTGGGCGTCGCCGCACAGCTGGACGCTGATCCCGGAGCGCGGCGTGTGCGCCAGGTCGGCCGCCATGATCGCGGCCGCCCCGCGGTAGAACGCGAACGGCGAGGCCAGCATCCGGGCGTTGCGCAGCGGGACCAGCTCGGGCACCCGAGCGCTCGCCTGGTCCATCAGGATCGTCACCGGGTCGGCTCGACCGATACCCGGCTGCCACGCCCCCTGACTGACCCGAGGGGCGATCGAGCGCGCGACCTTGCCTCGTCGTACCTGCGCCTCGCGGTTGCCCACGCCCTCGTCGACGTGCGGCCACGCGCGCGGCTGAGGCCCCTCCAGGGGAGGGACTTCGCTCGCCACGCCGCTCGCCACGACCCCTACTCCCGCAGCTCGCCTCCGTGGACGATCAGCGCCCAGATCACCAGCACGTCGAGCCCGATCATGATCGTGGACCAGATCGGGTACGCCGCGAGGAACCCGACGTTGACGATGGCGCTCAGCATGGCGACCAGCACTCCGACGCTCCGCGCCCACACCTGGCCGACGAAGACCGCCAGCCCGGCTGCGAACACGATGACGCCGGAGATGAGCTGGATCCAGCCCCACGCGGTGTAGTCGATGTGCAGGGTGAGGCCCGACTTGCCCACCAGGAAGTAGTCGTCCTGGAAGAGGGCCACGAGCCCCTGGATGGCGTGGAAGACCCCGAGCATCACCATCATGATTCCGGCGAACACCACCCAACCGGTCCAGCCGGAGGTCCCGGACTGGGTCTGGTACTCGTTGGCGAGGTTGGGTTGGCTCATGCTGCCGCTTGGTCGACCGAACTCGGACACGTCGATCCCCTCTCTGGAGCCGAACTGACGCCCCCACCATCGGCGGCCGCGCGAGGCGCCGCCTCATCCGATCTGGGTGAGGTCTAGTCGGACACGACCACCACCGAGGCCGCCGTACCGCTCACGGCCACGTCAGTGCCGACGCCCGGCACGTGCAGCGGGAGGTCCATCGGCGCGACGATCCGCACCACGACGGTGTTGGTGGTGGTCTGCACGGAGTAGTCGAGACCCGGGAAGCGGCGGCGGATACCGCTGCTCGCGACGTAGTCCTCCACGTAGCGACGGGCCGCCACCGGGTCGATCTCGGCCCGCTTGCCGAGGCCGTGGGTGTAGACCTCCTCGCCCTGGATCCCGTCGGTCGCGGCAAGTGCAGCAGCGTCGGCGGCCGAGTTGAGTCCCTGCCGGCGCAGGTAGGCCGCCGAGGCATCCACGACCACGCCGACCATCATCGCCACCACGACCGCGAAGCCGATGATCAGCGGCGTCACCGAGCCGTTCTCGCTCTGCCGCATTCGGGGACGGCTCACGGGCGGGCCTCGCGGAAGGTGCCGTACGGCGCCTCGTGCTCGGAGTCGACCCGGATGGTCGGGGTGTTGGAGCCGAGCGCGGCCGGCATCAGGGGCAGCGACACGGCGGAGTGCACCTCGGCCCGCACCACGGAACCCGGCGTGAGGCAGTGGCGCGGGTCGGGACGACAGGTGATCCGCACCTCGGGCACGGTCTCGAGCCGCTGGTCGCGGTAGGCGAGCCGGACCGCCTCCCGGGCGCGCTGGTAGCCGGTCGCCTGGTCGGGGGCGGTCACGAAGGCACGACCAGCGGAACGGGCGGCCGCCGAGGCGGCGTACGCCGCGCGCTGGGTGTCGAACGCCGCGAGCACGATGTAGAGCAACGGCACGATCAGCAGGATCGCCAACCAGACGAACTCCACGATCGCGGTGCCCGACTCGTCACGTCTCCGCCTCACGGCGCCGTCTCCTGCACGCCGTGGCCGGTCACGGACAAGCCGACCGCCGGACCCCACAGCCCGAGCGCGGGGACCGAGGCACGCACGGTCACCGCGACGGTGGGCACTCCGTCCACAACCTCGCGGCGGGCCGAGACGTCGTCGGCGAACCGCGCCGCGATGGCGTCGTCGATCTGCGAGCGGGTGCGTGCCGCACCGTCGGCCGGCGTGCGGTCGATGTTCGCGCCGTAGCGAGCCCCTTCGGTCGCCGCGGCCGCCAAGGTGTTGCGGACGTGCAGCACCAGCCCGACCTGGATCAGGCCGAGCACGAGCGGCACCAGCACCAGACTGACGAGCACGAAGTCGACGACCGCCGCGCCGTGCTCGCCGCGGCGCCGGTCAGCCGGAGACCGAGGCCAACGCTTCACGCAGCATCGAGCCGAGCTGCGACCCGGCGATGGCCCAGAGGCCGGCGACCAGGCCGGCGGTCATCACTGTGATCAGCACCCAGCCGGGCACGTCACCGTGCTCGCCGCGGAGCCGGCGGCGGATCAGGTGTCTCATCTTCATTCCTCCTCATGACAGCTACGGGGTGACAGCTACGGGGTGACAGCTACGGCACGACCAGCCGCAGGCCGACCAGCCCGGGCCAGAACGCAAAGACGACAACGACAGGGAGCACCAGGAAGACGACGGGCACCATCATCAGGACCTCCCGCCGAGCGCCGGACTCGATCAGCGCGCGCCGACCGGCCTCGCGCACGTCACCGGTCTGGGCATGGAGTACGTCGGCCAGCGGAGTGCCTCGCTCGACGGCGATGGCGATCCCCTCGGCGAACCGGGAGACCACGGCCAGTCCGGAGCGGGCAGCCAGCTCGTCGAAGGCACGGGCGATCGGCGTACCGGTGCGGACCTGGGCGAGCACGATGGCCAGCTCGGCGGAGAGCTCGCCCTGCGTGCGTCGTACGACCCGGTCGAGCGCGGCCACCGGGCTCTCCCCCGCCGCCACGGCCAGCGCGAGCAGCTCGGCGACGGTCGGGAACTCCTGGAGAATGAGTCGTTCGCGGTGCGTGACCTGGGCAGTCAGCCGGTTCTCCCTGAGGAGTACGCCGAGCACGAACGCGATCGCGCAGAAGATCAGCAGCGGCACCGAACGCTCGGGCGACGACGCGGCGATCAGGCCGGACGGGACGGCGACGATCGCGAAGGCGACCAGTCCCCACACGACCTGCTCGACCCGGAACTGCGCGACGTCCGTCTCCAGGCCGGCGCGCTGCAGCCGTCGGCGGACCGACGCCGATCCGCCGAGCACTCGTTCGACGACCTGACCGGCTCCGGACAGCCACGGGCCGAAGACACCGGCGAAGGCGCTGGACGAGGACACCGGCGCCGGCAGTGTGTCCGGTCGCGGCAGGTCGCGGACATAGGGCAGCACCCGTACTGCGATCGGCGTACGACGGGCGTCGAGCACCGCCGTCACCACCAGCCAGCCACCGAGACCGAGCGCCGCACCGAGCAGGGCACCGACGAGCGGGCTCACGAGAGGATCCTCCGCTCGGTCGGGAGGCGGCCGATGCGGACCATCATGCGATAGGCGAACGCGCACGCCACCGCTCCACCGACGAGCACCACGACCCCGGCGCCGGTGGAGTAGCGCTGGATCACCTCGGGCTGGAAGCACATCATCAGCAGCACCAGCCAGGGCGCCGCGACGGCGAGCCGGGCACCGTTGACGGTCCAGGCCTGACGTGACTGGAGCTCGGCGCGCGTGCGGGCGTCGTCGCGCAGGAAGCCCGACAGGCTGCGGAGCAGGCGCCCGAGGTCACCACCGCCGACCTCGCGCGCCACCCGCAGGCTCTCCACCACCCGGTCCCCCACCGGGTCGGCCAGCCGATCCTTGAGCCGGTCGAGGGCGTCGCCGAACCGTCCGCTCACCTGGTAGTCCAGCGCGAAGCCGGCGAACGGCGCTCGCAGTGGCTCGGGCCCGCGCTCCGACAACGCCGACAGCGCCTCCGGCAGGGACATGCCGGCCCGTACGGCGCTCGCGAGGTTGTCGACCGCCTCGGGCCAGACCTCGGCGAACTCGCGCTGGCGACGCCGGGCCCGGCCGTTCAGCACCGCCACCGGCAGGTAGGCGCCCATCGCGCCGAACACCAGCGCGACCGGCACCGTCCGCGACGCGACCAGCACCACCGCGGTCGCCGTGAACCCGCACACCGCACAGACGACGAGGAAGCCGGCGACGCTGACCTCACCCAGACCGGCACTCGCCAGCAGTGGCCGAAGCCGGGAGGGCCGTGGTGCGGGTCGTGGCGCCGGCTCGCGGAACGACGAGCAGATCAGCACCAGCCCGACGCCGAACAGCAACCCGAGCACCGGACCCATCAGCCCGCCTCACGCAGGATGCGGTGCACGTCGATGCCGGCCCGCTCGAACGACTCCAGCCGCGTGGGCATGCCGCCGGTGGGCACGAGCTCGCCGCCCTTGCGGAGAAACACCGGCTCGGTCTCGACGATGTCGTTCTCGACCCGACCCGGGACCGCGACGATCTCGTTGACCCGTCGTACGCCTGCGTGGTCGATGCCGAGGTGTACGACGAGGTCGACCGAGCTCGCCACCGTGGGTACGACGAACCGAGCCGAGATGTTCTCCCCGGCCAGCAGCGGCAGCGTGCACAGCTTCACCAGCGCTTCTCGAGCACTGTTGGCGTGCAGGGTCGCGAGCCCCGGCAGCCCGGCATTCAGTGCCAGCAGCAGGTCGAGGCACTCGGCCGCCCTGACCTCTCCGACGATGATCCGGGTCGGTCGCATCCGCAACGTCTCGCGCACCAGGTCGCGCAAGGACACCTCGCCGGTGCCCTCGAGCCCGGCCTGTCGCGTCTGCATCGCCACCCAGTCGGGATGGTTGAACCGCAGCTCGAAGACCTCCTCGGCCGACACGATGCGGTCGCCGCCCGGGATGGCCGCAGCCAGGCAGTTCAGGAAGGTGGTCTTGCCGGTCTGGGTCCCGCCGGCGATCACGATGTTCTGGCCCGCGAGCACCGCGGCCTCCAGGAACCGTGCCGCGCCGGTCGGCAGCGACCCCAGCCGCACCAGATCGGTGAGCCGGGCCGCCTTCAGCACGAACTTGCGGATGTTGACCGCCGCGAACTCCCGACTGATGCCCTCGAGCACGACATGCAGCCGGTGACCGGCCGGCAGCATGGCATCCACGAACGGCTGCGACAGGTCGATGCGCCGGCCGCTCGACTTGAGCATCCGCTCGACGAGCTCCTGCACCTCGGACTTGCTCAGAATCACGTTGGTCAGCTCGTGCCGGCCGTTGCGTGCGACGAACACCCGGCTCGGGTCGTTGATCCAGATCTCCTCGACCTCGGGGTCGTCGAGGAACGTCTGCAGCGCCCCGAATCCCGAGACGCGCGCGACCAGCTCCCCGATCACGGCCACCGGATCGGGCACGGGTGTGACGACGCCGGTCAGGCTGCGCTCGTCGTGGGCTCGCACGACGTCCTCCGCGATGCGGCGGACCCGGGTCACGTCGAGCTGCGGGTCGACCCCTTCGCGGCGTACGACGGAACGCACCTGCTGGTCGAGCTCGCCGACGAGATCGACCGACGGAGTCCCCGAGACATCCACCGACATGGAGCAATCTCTACCCCCGGAATTGCGAGACGGAAACCACCGATCTGCGTCCTGTGGACAACGTCGTCACACCGGTCTCAGGAGTCGACTCACGACTCGGCGGCCCGAGCTCCAGGATGCGTCCGACGTCGCGGAACCCGCGGCCGGCGTACACGCGGCGTGCCATCTCCGTGGACTGCAGGGTCGCGGTGGTGCAGCTGCGTGACGCAGCTCCGTCCAGCAACGCCCCGACCACGGCCGAGCCCAGGCCTCGCCTGCGCGCGTGCTCGAGGGTGCCGACGTTGTAGATGCCGCAGTCGTCGTCGTGGTCGAAGCCCATGCCGGTCGCGACGGGCTCGGCCTCCAGACGACCGACCACCACGTGGAAGTCGTGCGGATCGGCTCCTGTGAGCAGTCCTGGGGGGAGCTCGAGCACGCGCAGGTACTCCTCCCAGCCGCCGAGTCCGACGCGGGAGTCGGTGGCACGAGCAGTGCCGTCGAGCTGCAGGCCCATGGCCCAGGTCGTCTCCTGGTGGACGAACCCCACGCTGGTCAGCTCCTCGAGCATCGCGGTGTCGGTCTCGTGCACCCAGGCGGCGTACGCCATGACGCCGGCGTCGCGGTACGTGGACCTCATCGCGTCCACGGCCGCACGCCGGTGCGGGGCAGAGAGTCCGTGACCGAGCACCGCGTTGTTGAAGACGCCGCGCTCTGGACCCTCGGTGAAGACCGCGACCTCGACGCCGGGGAGGTGGTGCACTGCGCCGCCGGCGATCGTCCGGGCGTACGACGACCAGCAGGCCACCGCCGTCCGGATGCCCCGCGCGTACAGCTCGAGGTCGCTCAACATGCGAGCTCGAACCAGACCTGGTCACGCAGGGGGATGCCGTCGACCTCCAGACCCGCCGGGTAGCCCTGCGCAGGTCCGAAGACGTCCTGGACGATGTGCGTCATCCGGAAGCCGCAGCGCTGGTAGAAGCGCAGGTTGCCGATGTCTGCCGTCGCGGTGGCCAACACGACCCGGTTCATCCCTGCTGCGCGCGCCTCGTCCACGGCTCGCGCCAGCAGGGCGCGCCCGACACCACGCCCACGCCGGCTCTCGAGCACGGCCGTATTGGTGACCTCCCAGACCCGGCCGTCGCGAGGGACGGCCTGGAGGTGTCCGACGGTCTCACCGGCCGCGGTGACCGAGACCCAGACCCGGCCGAGGTCGATGTAGCTGTTCAGGAGGTGATCGGAGTCCTCCGCCTCGCGGAACGACCACGCGATGTCACGGTGTGACCCCTTCAGCTCCTCGATGATGATGTCCATGAGTCAGACCGGCTCGGGATCGCGCCACATGGCGTTGACAGTCGGCCCGTCGTCCACCACGAACCGGCTGCTCCCCCGGAACCCGAAGCGCTCGTAGTACGACACGAGCTCGTCGCTCGCCTCGAGGTACGCCGGCGTCCCCTCGGCATCCAGCTCGCGCAGGTTCGCTCGCAACAGGCGCCCCCCGACGCCCTTGCCCCAGTGGTCGGGTCGGGTGCCGAGCAGGGTCAGGTACTGGTGCGGCTCGCTCGGCCGGACCTCCTCGAAGCGCTCGAAAGCACGGAGGACCGCTGCGGCTCCGTCACCCAGCGCCGCGCGCAGGACCGCGTCGATTCGCTCCTCCTGCTCCGGAGACAGCTCCCTGCCGCCCGGTGGGATCCACAGCGCCGCCGCACAACGATCGGCCGAGAGCCACACGTGGGGATGCGCCAGCGCACCCTCGACCACGATCCGGAAGACGGCCTCGCGACTCGCCCGTCGGGTCGCCGGATCGGGAAATGCCCAGGGACCCCACATGGGGTCGTCCCGGAACGCGTCGACCAGGATGCGGGTGACTACGGAGGCGTCGTCCGCCGTGGCCAGCACCGGCGCCTCTGTCTCGAGCGAGGCGTCGCACGCGCTCATGCCGACTCCACGTCGAGCTCGACGCGCGGGAGGTCGATGGCGGGCAGGGCGGACATGGGTCTCCTTCGATCGGATTTCGTCCTAGTGAGTCATCACTGGAGAAAGAGCGTTACGTCTGGGCTTCTCGAGAGACCAATAGACATGGAGCACGAGGTGGTACGCCGTGAAGGGGCTCCGGCGTACCGGGATCCGCAGGACGACGGGCCGGGGCATCGGGACGACGAGCACGAGCTCGTGGACCGGCTGCGCGCGAGCGACGAGGCGGCCTTCGTCGAGCTGGTGCAGGTCCACCACGCCGCGATGATCCGGCTGGCCCTGACGAGGGTGCGCAGCAGGGCGGTCGCCGAGGAGGTCGTCCAGGAAGCGTGGCTCGGGCTCCTCCGCGGGATCGAGACCTTCGAGCAGCGTGCCTCGCTGCGCACCTGGTTGTTCCGCATCGTGCTCAACCGGGCCATCAGTGCCGGCGTACGCGAGCGGACCCATCTGCCGGTCGGCGACGACGAGCTCGAGCACCGCGACGGCAGGTTCAGCCGGGACGGCTGGTGGGTGACACCACCGGCCCACTGGGCCGACGAGGTCGTCGACCGGGTCGCGGCGCCCGTGCTGGCCGAGCGCGTGCACGAGGTGATCGCCGAGCTGCCGCCGGGACAACGGGCTGTCGTCAGCCTCCGAGACGTCGAAGGGCTCAGCGGTGCGGAGGTCTGCGAGCTCCTCGACATCACCGAGGGGAACCAACGCGTGCTCCTGCACCGCGCACGCACCACGATCCGGGCCGCACTCGAGAAGGAGATCGCGCTGTGAACGTCCGTTGGCTGTGGCTCTTCCGGTCCGCCGCGCACGACATGACGTGCCGCGAGGCCGTCTCGCTCGTGACGGCCTACCTCGACGACGCCCTGGGGGTGGAGGACCACGAGCGCTTCGAGGAGCACCTCGGCGAGTGTCCGCACTGCCTCGAGCACCTCCAACAGATCCAGGCGACGATCCGCGTCACCGGGAGTCTGCGCACCGAGGACCTGGACCCGCGCCAGAGGGACGACCTGATGAGCCTCTACCGGCGCTGGCGGTCCATCGAGGTGGAGACCCGGTGAGTCGGTGGTCGGCTCGTCGACCCTTTGTCAGTGCCCGCGGCTAGCGTGCACGCATGGCTATCGCAGCGTTTCCCAGCTTTGTCATGGACTGCCCCGACCCGCGCGTCCTCGCCACGTTCTACGGCGACCTCCTCGGCTGGAAGGTCGACGCCTCCGACGAGTGGGGCGAGATCCGGTCACCGGACGGCAACCAGTGCATCTGCTTCCAGCCGGTGAAGGACTTCAAGGCACCGGTCTGGCCGGGCCAGGAAGTGCCCCAGCAGATGCACCTCGACGTGATGGTGCAGGACTTCGACTCGGCCGAGCCGGCCGTGCTCGAGCTCGGCGCCACCAAGCCGGAGCACCAGCCGGGCAAGACCTTCCGGGTCTACCTCGACCCGGCCGGTCACCCGTTCTGCCTCTGCACCGACTAGAGCGCGGTCAGCAGCTCCTCGACCACGTCGGCCACGGCGTCGCGGGCCCGCGACAGGTACTTCCGCGGGTCGGTGAGCTTTGTATCGGCGTCCAGTGACGCCCGGACCTCGGTGGTGAAGGCGACGTTGAGGGCGGTGCCGACATTGACCTTGCGGATGCCGGCCGCGCGAGCTTCCTTCAGCTGGGCGACGGGCACGCCCGACGAGCCGTGCAGCACGAGCGGGACCGGTACGGCGGCCGCGAGGCGGGTGATCAGGTCGCAGTCCAGCGTGGCGGTCTGCTCGGTCATCGCGTGGGTGCTGCCGACGGCCACGGCCAGGGCGTCGACGCCGGTCGCGGCCACGAAGTCGGCGGCCTCACCCGGGTCGGTGCGTACGCCGGGAGCATGTGCGCCGCCCTTGCCGCCGATCGCGCCGAGCTCGGCCTCGACCCACAGCCCGCGGTCGTGCAGCATCCGGGTCAGCTGCTGGGTCCGCTCGACGTTCTCGGCGTAGGGCAGCTCACTGCCGTCGTACATCACCGAGCTGACGCCGAGCACGGGCACCGCGAGGTCGAGCAAGGCCTGGTCGACGACGTGGTCGAGGTGCATCGACGCGGTGGCGTCGTGCGTGGCCACCAACGCGGCGCAGGCACTCAGCAACGGAGCCCCGCCGGAGTGGTAGCGGATCGCGTTCTCGCTGACCTGGAGCACGACGGGTCGACCAGCACGCACAGCACCGAGCAGGATGCCCTCGGCGTGCTCGAGGGTGATCACGTTGAACGCCACCACGCCCTCCCCCGAGGCGACGAGATCTCCGGTGCTCGCCGCCGTCATGCGCGGGCACCCACTCGCTCGACGACTACCTGCTCCGACAGCTCCTGGTGGTGCGCGGGGTCGAACTCGCCGGCGTACGGCGCCAGCACGGCCGCTCCGGACAGGGCGACCGCGTCGTGCAGGACGTCCGGCCACGGCGTACCCGTTCCGATCCCGCGCGTGAACGCGGCCAGCGCCGCATCACCGGCACCCGTCGGGTTGCCGTGCAGCGCGCGGGACACCGACCCGTGCCACAGCTCTCCGTCGGCCGCGAGGACGATCCCGTCGGCACCCAGGGTCACCGCGACGGCGGTGCCCGACTCGGCCGACAACCGCCGGGCTGCCTCCCGGGGGTCGGTGACATCGGTGATGTCCGGCAGCTCGGCCAGGTTCGGCTTGATCAACGACGGGCTGCCGCGCAGCGCGGCCGCGAGCGCGGGGCCGCTCGTGTCGACCACGACCGGCACGCCGTGTCGGGCGCCCACGCGGGCGAGCTCGCCGTAGGCGTCGACCGGAACAGCCGACGGCAGCGATCCAGCGGCGACCACGACCGAAGCCTCCGACAGCTGCTCCTCAACACGGGCCAGGAAGGACGGCCACTCGGTCAAGGTGCAGCCCTCGTTGACGATCGTGGCGTCGCCGGCCTCGTCGCTGACGATGGTGACCGTACGACGCAGCTCGGTCGCGGTGTCGACGGCGTCGAGAGCGATGCCGCTCTCGGCGAGGTCGGCCGCGAACAGCTCGCCGGTCGGGCCGCCGACCGGTGCGACGACCACGACGTCCTCACCGAAGGCGTGCAGGATCCGCGCCACGTTGACCGCCTTGCCGCCGGCGCGCGCTGACACGGTGTGGGCCCGGTTGGTGGCGTGCTCCCGGAAGCGTTCGACGCCGTAGGTGACGTCCCACGCCGGGCTGGGCGCCACGCAGACGATCATCCGGGCATCATGGCGCGCCGAGCACCACCGAGCGAGTCAGGTTCCGTGGCCGGTCGGGGTCGAGCCCGGCAGCCTCGGCGAGCCGGACGGCGAGCAGCTGCACGCGCAGCAGGTCGCTCACCGGGTCGAGGTCGTCGCACACCACGGTCGCGCCGGTGGCCCTGACGTCGTCGAGCAGGTCGTGGACCGGCTGGCCGAACACCCAGACGACACGACCGGGCTCGGCGATGGAGATCGGGCCGTGGCGGTACTCCATCTGCGGGTAGGACTCGGTCCACGACCGCGACGCCTCTCGCATCTTCAGCGCCGCCTCGCGGGCGATGCCGTGGGGCCAGCCCTGACCGAGGAAGGTGTACTGCGACGCCGCGTCCACCCGCGGGTCGGGCGTCTCTCTGAGCACCTGCTCCGCCTCGGCGATGACGTGGTCGAGCGACTCACCGAGCGACGCACGCAGCAGCATCAGGGTGGTGGTCGCGAAGACGGTCTGCACGACGGACTGCTCGTCGGCGAAGTCGAGCACCACGCAGTCGTCGCTGACCTCCCCGACCGGGGTCGAGGCGTCGGTGACGATCGACGTACGACGAGCAGAGGTGCCGGCGAGTGCGTCGACCACCTCGGTCGTCGTACCCGACCGGCTGATGGCGAGCACGCGGTCGTACTTCCGCGACGAAGGCAGTGCGCTGGCGGTGTAGAAGTCGGTCTCCCCCATCCCCGCGCTCTCGCGCAGCGCGGCGTACGCCTCGGCCATGAACCAGGACGTGCCACAGCCGATCACCGCGACCCGCTCCCCCCGTTCGGGCAGCGCGGCAGCTAGCGAGGGCAGCAGCTCGATGGCGCGCCTCCACGATGACGGTTGCGACTCGATCTCAGAGCTGACGTAGGACATCGGCGTCCCTTCCGGGTGAGGAGAGCTGGTCGATGGTCGGCTGGCCGCCGGTGCCGCCCAGCGCAGAGGTGGAGATGGCTCCGGCCAGGCAGGCCCGGCGCAGGCATTCCTGCGGGTCGAGACCACGTAGGAACGAGTCGAGGTACGCCGCGTCGAAGGTGTCGCCGGCGCCGGTGGCATCGAGCGTGACGACCGCGGTCGCCGCCTCGCGAAGGACGTGGCCCGACCGGTCGACGCTCACCGCACCGGCGGCTCCGTCCTTGACGACCACCACGGGCCCGGCGGCGGCCAGTGCTGCAGCGCCCGCTTCGACATCGGCTGGAGCGGCGCCGGTCAGCCGGCCGGCCAGGCCGAATGCCTCCTGACGGTTGGGCAGCAGCAGGTCGAGGTGCGGCAGCAGGTCGGCCACCCCGTCCCAGCGCTCCGCGGGGTCGAAGTTCGTGTCCAGGGACGTAGTCAGGCCGCGGGATCTCGCGTCCTCCAGCAGGCCGGGCAGGTCGGGCGCGAGCGCACCGAGCAGGTAGTACGACGCGACGTGCACGTGACGGACGCCGTCGAGCACCGCCAGGTCGAGCGCCGACTGGACATCCACCCGGGAGAGCAGCGGAATGGCGCCCAGATAGGTCAGCACCGCGCGATCGTCGGGACTGGTGAGCACGATCGTGATGCCGGTCGAGTGGTCCTGCTGGCGCAGCAGCGCCGTGGTCTCGACCCCGCCCGCCGACAGCAGCTGTCGCATCAGGTCACCGAGCAGGTCGGACCCGGTGGCGGCCACGAGTCGCGTCGACCGACCCAGACGCGCCAAGCCGTTCGCGAGGATCCCGCCGGACCCGCCGATCACGAGGTCGGCGCCGTCCAGGAGCTGCTCCACCTGACCGAATCGGGGAACCACGTCGCCGCTGAGGATCAGGTCGGGATTGGCATCACCCACCACCAGGACGTCGGTCACGGTGGTCAGTCTGCACGCCTAGGCGCTGAAAAGTCCACACTCAATCAGATTCGATGATCGACCTTGTTCATTTCGTGCGCGACTGACATGCTCCACGGGTGACGACCATCGTCTTCATGGGAGCCGGCTCGGCCGAGTTCACCCGACAGCTGCTGCGCGACCTGCTCACCTTCGACGACCTCCCGGGGCTCGAGCTGGTGATGCACGACATCGACCGCGACCGGCTCGCCCTGGCCGAGCAGCTGGCCCACATCTCGCTGCGCCACCACGGCCGCGAGGCCGTCGTACGCGCGACCGCCGACCGGCGCGAGGCACTGGCCGGCGCGGACTTCGTGATCAACACCGTCAACATCGGCGGCCACGCCGCGACGCTCACCGACTTCGACGTGCCCGAGAGCTTCGGCGTCCGTCAGACCATCGCCGACACCCTGGGCGTCGGCGGTGTCTTCCGAGGACTGCGCACCTTCCCGTTCCTGGACGCCCTGGCCCGGGACATCACCGAGGTGTGTCCCGACGCCTGGCTGCTCAACTACACCAACCCGATGGCGATGAACATCGGCTACCTCGCCGCGACGCACCCCGGCGTGAAGGTGCTCGGGCTGTGCCACTCGGTCTACTGGACCCTGGTCGACCTGTGCGAGCTCGTCGGCGCCCCGTTCGAGGAGATCGACTTCCGCAGCGCCGGGGTCAACCACCAGGCCTGGATCCTCTCCTGGGAGCTCGCCGGCGAGAACCTCTACGACCGCCTCGACAAGCTGGTCGCCGACGACCCCGACCTGCGTCGCCGGGTCCGGGTCGACATGTACCGACGGCTGGGCTACTACCCCACCGAGACCAGCGAGCACTCCTCGGAGTACGTGCCGTGGTACCTCCATGACGACGCCGAGATCGAGCGTCTGCGCCTGCCGATCCGTGACTACGTCGGCATCAGCGCCGCCAACGTCGAGGAGACGACGCGACTGATCGCCGAGGCCGCGACGGGTGAGTACGTCGAGCCCGAGGAGGATGCGGCGGAGTACGCACCCCAGGTGATCCACAGCATGGTCACCGGGCGCCGCCGCGAGATCCAGGCCAATGTCGTCAACCACGGCCTGATCGACAATCTGCCGCACGGAGCGCCGATCGAGGCCCCCTGCGTCATCGACGCCGACGGCGCCCACCCGGTCGCGGTCGGCGCCCTGCCCGCCCAGTGTGCGGCCCTCAACCGCACCTTCCTCTCAGTCGTCGACCTCACCGTGCGCGCCGCCACCGAGCTCCGACCCGAGCACATCCGGCACGCGCTGATGGTCGACCCGAACACGTCGGCCACGCTGGACGTGCACGCGATCTGGGCCCTTGCGGACGCGATGGTCGCGGCCCACGAGCCGCTGCTGCCGACCGAGCTCAGGGCTCGGCTCGGTGCACCCTGAGGCCTGCTCGCTCGAGTTCGGTCACGTCGGCGTCCGTGGCGTCGGAGTCGGTGACCAGGTCGGAGACGGCGCTGAGCTCGCTGATGCGGGCGAAGCCGCGACGTCCGATCTTGGCCGAGTCGGCGACCACGATGACCCGGGCGGCTGCGCGCACCAGGCAGCGGTTGGTCTGGGCCTCGACCTCGTGATGGGTGGTGAGTCCGGCGCTGGCACTCACGCCGTCGACGCCGATGATCGCGACGTCGAGGTTGATGTTGCTCAGGGTCAGCTCGGCCAGCGGCCCGACCAGCTCGTAGGACTCGCTGCGCGCGCTGCCGCCGCACACCACGAGCTCGATGTTGGTGCGTACGGCGAGCTCGGCTGCGATGTTCAGGGCATTGGTGACGACGCGCAGACCGGTGCGCCCTGCGAGCGCGCGGGCGACCTCGGTGGTGGTCGAGCCGCCGTTGAGCCCGACCGAGGTCACGTCCTTGCCGAGCAGGCCGACGGTGTACTTGGCGATCGCCCGCTTGGCGTCGTGGCGCTGCCCCCCGCGGTAGCGCATCGGCAGCTCGTAGAGCACCCCCGAGGAGACAGCGCCGCCGTGCGTGCGGGTGAGCAGCTGCTGGCTCTCGAGCAGCTGGAGGTCGCGCCGTACGGACGCCTGGGAGACCGAGAGCTGGCCGGAGAGGTCGGCGACATCGACGGAGCCGTGCGTGCTCAAACGCTCAAGGATGACTCCGAGACGGTCCTGTTGACGCATGATGTGCACATTACGCGCAGGGAAGGCGTTCGATCCAGCGTCAAGACTCTTGTCCTCACGCTCAATACGTGCAAGTCTGCTCATCTGTGGCGAGCGAATCTGCACGACTCGCTCCGAGACCCTCAGCCTCGATGAACCAGGGAGCCTGACATGGCGTTGACCACCAAGGCGGCCGCCGGACTGGCTGGCCTGCTGGCCCTCGGAGCCGCGCTCGCCGGCTGCGGCGGGAGCTCCGGCAGCGACGGCGGCACCACGATCACCGTCTGGCACGGCTACACCGACGTGGAGGCCAAGGCGATGACCGCCCAGGTCAAGCAGTGGAACGCCGACCACCCCGACGAGAAGGTCAAGCTCGTCTACAACAGCGGCAACGACAATGCGCTGCAGAAGACCGTGGCCGGCTTCACGGCCGGCAACTATCCCGACGTCGCCTACGAGTTCGGTTCGTCGGCCGCCGCGCTCGCACGCCAGCCCAAGCTGATCGACCTCACCGACACCGTGAAGAAGCCCGCCTTCAACTGGGACGACTTCTACCCCTCCGAGCAGCAGGCGGCCGAGGTGAACGGCAAGGTGCTCGGCGTACCCGCCCTGGTGGACAACCTCTCTCTCGTCTACAACAAGGCGCTGTTCAAGGCCGCCGGCGTACCCTTGCCGACCGCGTCGTGGAGCTGGGACGACTTCCGCAACGCCGCCAAGAAGCTGACCGATCCCGCCAAGAAGACCTACGGCTGGGCCTACGTCAACGACGGCAGCGAGGACACCGTGTGGCGCTACCTCCCGCTGCTGTGGCAGGCCGGTGGGGAGCTCCTCAACAGCGACAACACCAAGCCTGAGTTCGACTCCGCCGCCGGCAAGGAGGCGCTCGACCTGCTGAAGGGCATGGCCGTCACCGACAAGTCGGTCTACCTCGACAACGGCAACGGCAACTACCTGAACCTGTTCAACAGCGGCAAGATCGCGATGCTGTGGACCGGCCCGTGGGACCTGTCCAGCATCAACGCCGACGTCGACTACGGCATCACCCTGCTGCCCGGCCACGACGGCAACCACGAGACCATCTCGGGGCCAGACCTCTACATGGCCTTCGACCACTCCAAGGGCCGGTCCGAGACCGCCGTGAAGTTCATGACCTGGCTGACCTCGGCGCCGGTGCACCTCCAGTTCGCGATCGCCACCGGTGACTTGCCACTGCGCAAGTCGGAGAGCCAGCTCCCGGAGTACTCGACGTTCCTGGAGAAGTACCCCGCCAACAAGGTGTTCGTCGACAACCTGAACAACGTCAAGCACGTACGGCCCAACATCGCGTCGTACTCCGAGGTCTCGACGGCGGTGGGCCAGATGGTCCAGTCGGTGCTGCTGGGACAAGCCGAGCCGCAGGAGGCTCTGGACACCGCAAGCGACCAGGTGGCGAGCGTATTGGCCGGTCAGTGACCGCTGCCCTCTTCCCCGCCACCGCGGGGCGTCGTACGAAACCGTCCTCGAAGAAGAGCGCCGACCAACGCGCGGCCTGGGGCATGGTCGCTCCGAGCGTGCTGCTGATCGGCCTGTTCGGACTGGTGCCGGTGGCGTGGTCGGTGGTGCTGTCCTTCCAGCACAGCGACCTGCAGACGCCGGCCACCTGGGCGGGCACGAGCAACTACCGCGAGCTGATGCACGACCCGGTCTTCCGAGAGTCGATCCGGCACACCGTGGTCTACACGGTGCTGTTCGTGCCGATCACGCTGGTCTGCTCGTTGCTCGTCGCGGCGGCCCTCAACCGGCGGCTGCGCGGCATCTCGCTCTACCGGTTGGCGGTCTTCGTCCCGGTCGTCACCTCCACGGTGGCGACCGGCGTCATCTTCTCCTGGCTGCTCGACCCCGACTACGGCATCGTCAACGCCCTGCTCGACAAGGTGGGGCTCCCGCAGAGCGGCTTCTTCTCCTCGCCGGACTCCGCTCTCTACACGATGGTCGCCATGACCACGTGGGGGTGGGTCGGGTTCGGCGCGCTGATCTTCCTGGCCGGACTCCAGTCCATCCCCCAGGACCTCGTCGAAGCCGCCCAGATCGACGGCTGCACGCGGACACGGGCGTTCTGGCTGATCCAGGTGCCGCTGATGCGACCGATCATCGGCTTCATGCTCGTGTGGCTCACGATCAACGCGCTGCAGCTCTTCGACGAGGTCTACGTGACCACCAAGGGCGGTCCGCTGCACGCGACCACGGTGGTCGTCTACTACCTCTACCAGCAGGCGTTCGTGTACTTCCACGCCGGCTACGCCGCCGCCATCGCGTGCCTGCTGTTCGTCGCGATCCTCGTCATCACCGTCATCCAGATCCGCGTCAGCCGCGATCGTGACCTGGACCCGAGCGGCTGATGGCGCGCTCACTCCGGCTCCGCGCACCGTCGCCCTGGCACCTGGTGCTGCTGCCCCTTGCCCTCGTGATGCTGGTGCCGCTCATCTGGATGCTGGTCACCAGCCTGTCCACGCTGGCCGAGACCCATCGCTTCCCGCCCGGGCTGCCCTCCTCGTTGCACTGGGAGAGCTACGCCCAGGCCTGGAACGACTCCCCGCTCGCTCACTGGCTGCTGAACAGCACGATCGTCTCGGTGACCTGCGTGGTCAGCAACCTGGTCCTGTGCAGCCTGGCCGGCTACGCCTTCGCGCGGATCCCGTTCGCCGGCAGCCGACTGCTGTTCCTCGGCATCCTGGCCACGCTGATGGTGCCGTTCCAGGTGGTGATGATCCCGACCCTGCTGATCGTCAAGCAGCTCGGGCTGGTCGACAGCCTCCCGGCCCTGATCGTTCCCAACCTGGTCACCCCGTTCGGCATCTACCTGCTCCGACAGTTCTTCCTCAGCCTCCCGGCCGAGCTCGAGGAGGCCGCGACCATCGACGGTGCCGGTCGGGTGCGCATCCTGTTCAGCATCCTGCTCCCCCTGATGGGGCCACCGCTGAGCACGGTCGCCGTACTCACCTTCCTCCAGGTGTGGAACGACTTCCTGTGGCCGTTGGTCGTCACCTCCTCGCCCGAGACGATGACCGTCCAGCTCGGCCTGGCCAGCTTCCAGAGCGCGCACTTCACCAACTGGCCGGTGCTGATGGCGAGCACCCTGCTCAGCCAGCTGCCGGTGCTGCTGCTGTTCCTGTTCGGCCAGCGCTACTTCGTCCGCTCGATCGCCACCACCGGGATCAAGTGACTGGTTGAGGGTGGACGGTCGCCTGGGCGTGGGTGTCGTTGGCGATGCTTCCGTACCTGCTCGGTCTGGTCGGGGCTCCGGGTTGACGGGGTACGTGGTCGACGTCCGCGGTGGTTGCGGTGGCGTCCCGGCGCCGTCGGTCGACTTACGGTCGCTCGGCTCGAGATCCTGTGGTTGCGGTGGCTGGGTTTCGGAGAGTGGGTCAGTCACTGTTGGTCGGTGGTTGAGGAGCGAGAGTCTCGAAACCACTCTGTTCTCGCGTCGTGGCGGCGGCGGGGGTGGGCGCCTGCCTGGACGTAGCTCGGTTGGTGGTGCTTCCGGGCCTGCTCGGTCTGGTCGGGGCTCCGGGTTGACGGGGTACGTGGTTGACGTCCGCGGTGGTTGCGGTGGCGTCCCGGCGCCCTCAGTCGGCGTGCCGTCGCTCGGCAACAGGTCCTGTGGTTGCGGCTGCCGGGGTGGGGTGGATTTCCGTCTGACGGCATGGGTGTGACCCCGGCTGGGGCTGGCCGGGGTGACGGATCAGTTGGTTCTTCGGGGTGGGCGGCGGCTGATGCGCGGGACTTCGTACTGGTGGCCGGTGGGGCTGGTCCAGATGTGGGTGCCGTCGTCTCGACGCTTGTAGTCCCAGGCGGTGAAGGTCTTCATCCGGTGATGGGTGCGGCACAACGGCGCAAGATTCAGCGGGTTGGTCTGACCGGGTGGGCCGCCGTCGGACATGGGGATGTAGGCGGTGATGTGGTCGAGGTCGCACGACCTGGAGTCGCGGATGCAGCCGGGGAAGACGCAGTAGGCGTCACGCAGGGTGCAGAGCTCTCGCATCGCTGATGGTGGGTCGTGCTGGTCGACCGCCTGGGTCGAGCTTCGGTCGAGGACGGGTCGGACGATGACCTTGCCGCCTGCTGCGGCATACCTGGTGAGCCATTCGGTGAGGAGCTGGTCGGTGGCGGCCCCGAGCTTCTCGATGCTGACCGCGCCGGGTTGGTCGGGGTCGAGGTGCACATAGAGGTTCACCGCACCGAGAACGCTGCCCGGGCCCGGCGCTGCGTCGCGGCCGGACATGAGGTCGAGGGCGTACTGGGGGTCGGCGAGAATCCCCACGGCGCGGGCTCGGCGGACGTCGACCGGTTCGGTGTCGCCGAGTTCGCGGAGCTCGCCGGCGATGCGTCCGACGGTCTGGTCGAACAACAATGCGTCGGGGGTGTCGAGGGTCATCACCACGTCGGTGGTGGCCGGGTTGCCGCGATGGCGCAACCACACTCCGCGTCGGGCGAGCTCTTCTTCCTCGTCGGCCACCGCCCGGTCGGGGTCGAAGTACAGCCGTGCCTCCTGGACGAGCCGGGCGGCGTCGACCAGCCCGATCTTCGAGGGCGTGGCGCTGATCAGCCGGTCTGCGAACGCGACCGCCTCTGGTGAGAGGTCGTGAGTCTCCCGGGAGATCGCCCGTGCTCGCCACACCGGCACCACCCCGCGTTGGACGAGGTCGAGGAGGCGGGGGAGTCGGTAGGTGAGCTCCAGGGCATCTGCCATCCGCTGCTTGGCCGCCTCCAGCGAGATACCCAGGGCGGCCGCGAAGGATGCCGGCGCGAACTCGTCGACCAGCGGCGCACCAGCACCAGCCAACGGCGCGGTCGGCGTCGTGGCGAAGATGCCGTGCTCGTCCTCCCAGCCGGCCGGGAACTCATCACGACAGGGGTGTATCAGCGCCCAGTGGACGGCGAACTCGACTTGTCGGAGGGCTGCTGTGTGCTCGTCGTCGCGGGCTTGGCGGACACCGTCGATCACCTCAGCAGCGGTAAGGGTGGTGGTGTCCATGGCGAAAACTCTAGACGCCGGCACCGACAGTTTCGATCAGAGATTCGAAGATGTGGAGAACTCCTCTGCCCCCTCCATCAGTGGTTTCGAGACGCTCGCTGGCGCTCCTCAACCACCGAACACCAAGCAAGCCGCGATGGACCCACTCCCAGAACCCGACCGCCGCAACCACAACACCTCAACCCCAGCGGCCGGACGGCGAACCAAGGCGCCGGGACGCCAGCGCAACCCCACGCCCACGGAAACCACGACTCTCGTTGACTCAGACCGACCGACCAGCGCCGAGTGCTACGGCGCGAGCTTGGCTACGACGGCCAGGGCGGTGTTCACCGCTGAGATGGCGACTGTCGTCCTGGCGACCTTGGGGGGTACGTCGCCGCGGAGGCCGCCGAGGAGTGCGGCGGCGGTGTCGGAGGCGTGGATGATCACGGCCTGGGTGCGGGCTCGTTGCTGGGCCGGGCCGGTGAGGGTGAGCAGGTCGAGGCCGAGTACGACAGTGCGGATGCCGAACATCCGGAAGGCGTAGTACGGCTCGGTGCTGTCGGGATCGGTGCTGGTGCGCGCCGCGAGGACGTGCGGGGCCAGCAGGCCGAGGGTGCCGTTGACGATGCGGATCGCCGCGAGGGTGCGGACCGCCGCGGTGCCGAGGGATGCGTGGTCGCTCATTCTTGGCACGCTAGGCGACCCGGGCGTACGACGGGGCGGCGGTATGGACCAAGGTCCCCACCCGTTTACACCGGCTCTCGCGCGCTCACATACTGAGATTCGTTCGTCCCGAGTCGCTCGGGCCGCGTCGGGAAGCAGACCCGCCACCGGGTATCTGTGCCTTCCGCTCGCCTCTCCTGACTCGTGTGAGACAAGGAGAGTGGCGATGACCGATCCCGGACCCACACATCCGAGCAGCGCCGACAGGCCGTTCCACCTCAACGTCCTCTGGCGGGCGTACGACGCACTCGCGACCGGCGTCGACCACAAGCTGGGCTGGGACAAGCTGCCCAAGCTGATGGGACTCTTCGACCTGGTCGGCATTCGCAACGTGCTGCGCGAGCACAACCTGCACGACACCTCCCGCCAACCCTCGGTGGGCGCGGTCGAGGCGCCCGAGTGGGACCCGGCCTTCGAGAAGCAGCGCACCGTCGACGGCAGCTGGAACGACCTCGCCAACCCGACCATGGGCATGGCCGGCACCCGCTTCGGTCGCAACGTGCCGATCGAGCACAGCTGGCCCGACACCGACCGCATGCTGGAGCCCAATCCGCGCACGATCAGCCGACGGTTGATGACCCGCGAGGAGCTGATCCCGGCCAGCGCCGGCAACGCGCTGATCGCCGCGTGGCTGCAGTTCATGATCCACGACTGGTTCCGGCACGGCACCAGCCCCACCGACGACCCGTGGGTCCTCGAGCTCGACCCCGACGACGACTGGCCCGAGCCGCCCCTGCAGGTCTTCCGGACGCCGCCCGACCCGACGTCACCGCCCAGCAGCGACCTGCCCCCGACGTACGTCAACACGAACACGCACTGGTGGGACGGGTCCCAGATCTACGGCAACAGCGGTGCGGAGCAGGACTTCCTCCGCGAGCACGAGGGCGGCCGCATGCAGCTGGTCGACGGGCTGCCACCCATCCCGGACGACCCGGCGAGCAACCCCACGCTGTTGCCCGGTTTCTGGCTCGGCCTCGGGATGATGCAGACGCTGTTCGTCCACGAGCACAACAGCATCGCCACGATGCTCGCGGGCGCCAACCCTTCCTGGGACGACGAGAAGCTGTTCCAGCGGGCGCGCGTCATCAACTGCGCCCTGCTCGCCAAGATCCACACCATCGAGTGGACCCCCGCCGTGACGGCCCACCCGACGGCGGCCGCGGGGCTGCACGCGAACTGGTACGGCCTGGCCGGTCAGAAGCTCGGCCACGTCCTCGACCGCTTCGTCCACGACGAGATCGTGACCGGCATCCCCGGCACCCACACCGACCACTACGGCGTCCCCTACGCGCTGACCGAGGAGTTCGTCGCGGTCTACCGGATGCATCCGCTGATCCCTGACAGCTTCGACTTCCGCGCCGCCGCCGACGACAGCGCGACCCTGGGGGCACGCGAGTTCGACACGCTCACCGGCCCGGCCGCCGTCGACGTGCTCAGGGCACAGCAGCTCGGAGACCTGCTCTACACCTTCGGCACCATGAACCCGGGCGTCGTCTGCCTGCACAACTACCCGCGCTACCTCCAGACCTTCACCCGACCCGACGGCCAGCTGATGGACATGGCGTCGCTCGACGTCCTGCGATGCCGCGAGCTCGGCGTCCCGCGCTACACCGCGTTCCTCCGCCAGATGCACAAGCCGGTGCCCGAGTCCTTCGCCGACCTCACCTCCAACCAGGCATGGGCCAGGGAGCTCGAGGAGGTGTACGACGGTGACCTCGACAGCGTCGACCTCCTCTCCGGGATGTATGCCGAGGACAGGCCGGAGGGTTTCGCGTTCAGCGACACCGCATTCCGTATCTTCATCCTGATGGCCTCGCGTCGCCTGAACAGCGACCGGTTCTTCACCGACAGCTTCACCGAAGAGGTCTACACGGCGGAAGGTTTGGCGTGGCTCGACGAGAACACGATGGGCTCGGTGCTGAAGCGCCACTGCCCGAGCCTGGCGCCGTACGTGGACGCGACCGACAACGCCTTCGCCCTCTGGAAGCGACCCGCTCACTAGCAAGGTGGTTCGCCACCTCGGTCCGCACCCGTTGCCGCTACACCCTGCCCGGGCTGTGGGTGGCCCTCGTCTTCGCGGCGCTCTCGTTCACACCATCGCTCCTCCCCCGTCCGGCCGCCTACCAGGGCTTCGTCGCAGGCGTCGACGCCGCGATGGGCTACGCCCTCGGAGTGGCCGGCGCCTGGGTGTGGCGGGAGTACGCCGACCGCGACGCCCGCCGCTCGAGCCACCGAGCCCGGCGAGCGTTCGCGATCACCGCACCCGTCGTCCTCCTCGTCGCGATCCTGGTCGGCCGGCACTGGCAACGCCAGAGCGCCGCCCTGATCGGCACCGACCCGGAGAGCCTCGCCGCCGCACTCCTGGTCCCGATCGTCGGCGTGCTGGTGTTCGTGGGGCTCGTCGCCCTCGCGCGTGCCCTGCGGACGGCGTACCGGAAGCTGGCGGGCTACCTCGACCGGCACATGGGCCACCGGGCAGCCCGCGTCACCGGGATCGTCGTACTCGCCGGGGCGCTGTTCCTCGGTGTGACCGGGGTGCTGTGGACGTGGGCGATCAACACCCTCGATGCCAGCCTGGCGGTGGGCGACCTCACCACGCCGAGAGACATCGGCAAGCCGACCACCAGCCTGCGCTCCGGCGGTCCCGACTCCCTGGTCTCGTGGGACTCGCTCGGTCGCCAGGGGCGGATCTTCGTCGGCGAAGGACCTGACGCCGGGGACATCACGAAGGTCACCGGGCGCCCGGCGCAGGAACCCATCCGGATCTTCACCGGCACCTCCTCGGCCGACACGCTCGAGGACCAGGCCAGGCTCGCGGTCAGGGACCTCGACCGTGCCGGCGGGTTCGACCGCCGGTCGCTGATGGTCGCCACCACGACCGGGACGGGCTGGGTCGAGCCGAGCGCGTCCAGCAGCTTCGAGTACCTCAACGACGGCGACTCAGCGATCGTGGCGATGCAGTACTCCCACCTCCCGTCGTGGATGTCCTACCTCGTCGACCACACGGCGGCCCGGGTCGCGGGACGCGACCTGTTCGACGCGGTCTACGACCACTGGTCGCGGCTGCCCGCCGACCATCGACCCAAGCTGTACGTGTTCGGCGAGAGCCTCGGCTCGTTCGGAGGCGAGAACGCCTTCAGCGGCGAGGCCGACCTGGCCAACCGCACCGACGGGGTGCTGTTCGTGGGGCCACCGAGCTTCAACCCGCTCTACCGCGAGTTCGTCGACTCCCGTGACGCCGGCAGCCCGGAGATCGAGCCGGTCTATCGCGACGGCCGGATCATCCGGTTCGCCAACCGCGCGAGCGACAACATCCCGCCCGAGGACCGGCCGTGGACCGGCACCCGGGTGCTCTACCTCCAGCAGCCGTCGGACCCGATCACCTGGTGGAGCCCCGACCTGCTGTGGCACCGGCCGGACTGGCTCACCGAGGCACGCGGGTCCGACGTCTCGGACTCGATGCGGTGGATCCCGGTCGTGACGTTCTGGCAGGTCACCGCCGACCTGGCGCTCGGCTTCTCCACCCCGCCGGGGCACGGCCACAACTTCAGCGGCGAGCACGTCGACGGCTGGAACGCGATCCTGCAACCACAGGGCTGGACCCCGGAGATGCTGGACTTGCTGCGCGCGCAGCTGCGCCGCGAGTAGACGTCGTACTCAATCGGTGGACTCGGCCACGGGGCTCGACGCCAGCAGGTCGAGCCCGAGGCCACGGGAGAGCATCTTGGTGGCCAGCTGGCCGCGGACGCTGTTGCCGGCGGCGTCCAGCGGTGGGGCGAAGGTGGCGAGCCCGCCCTTGCCCGGCGCGACGGTGATGATGCCGCCGCTGACGCCGCTCTTGGCGGGCAGGCCGACCTCGTAGAGCCAGTCGCCCGACAGCTCGTAGAGCCCCGCGGTGAGCATCAGCGCCAACGTACGACGACACGTGTCCTCGCTGACCACCCGTCGCTGCGTGATCGGGTTGACTCCCCCGTCGGCGAGGGTGGCCCCCATCAGCGCGAGGGTGGAGGCGGTGACCAGGAGCGCTCCCTGGCGGGTGTAGACGTCGGTGGTCTCGTCGGGGTCGAAGTACATCCGGCCGTGTCCCTCGAGCAGCCTGGCCATCGCCTCGTTGCGCCCGTTGGTCGCCCGCTCGGAGGCGAGAGCCTCCTCGTCGACCTCCAGCTCCCGCCCGGCCAAGCGGGACAGCCCGTCGCGCAGGAACCTCCACTTCAGCTCGGCCGTCCGCCCCGGGGCCAGGCTGGTCGTGGCGATCGCGCCGGCGTTGACCATCGGGTTGGTTAGGCCGTCCGAGGCGATCTCGACGGCCATCACCGAGTCGAAGGGCAGACCAGTGGCGTTCACCCCGATGCGTTCGCGCACCTCGCGGTGGCCGAGCGCCTCGCACACCAGCGCGAACTGGAACGGCTTGGCCACGCTCTGGATGGTGAAGGCGTGCTCGCTGTCGCCCACCCCGGCCGTACGCCCGTTCACCCCGACCGCGGCGATGCCGAAGAGGTCCGGCGAGGCGACGGCGAGCGCCGGGATGTAGTCGGCCACCGAGCCGTCGGTCACGTCCGCGTAGGACCGGTGGGCCTGGGTGATCAGCTCCACCACGGTCTCCGGCCCGGGCATGGTGCCGGTCGACACCTGGGCCGTCGACTCGGGGGTGGGCTCGTGCACGGGCAGATCATGTGGGGACATGGGACGTTGCCTTCTCTCCATCGGTACGACGCCACAGCGCGATCGACACCAGCCCGAACAGCATCGGCACGCCCAGGGTGATCACGCGGTAGACCACCAGGCCACCGACGATGTCGGGCTCCAGCGGCAACCCCGCGATCTCCACGAAGGCGGCCAACAGCGTGGCGTCGAGGATCCCCACGCCGGCCAGAGGGAAGAGGGTGAGCGGGTAGGCCACCAGGAAGATGCCGACGACGGCGAGGGTCGGCAGCTCGTCGGTCCCGACGCCGACGCAGCGCAGGCTGATCGCCAGCAAGAGTCCGTCCACGACGACCATCACGACCAGCAGCACCAACGAGAGCGGAAGTCCTCGGCGAGTGCGGTGCAGCACGTGGGACCGGAAGTCGACGGCCTGGGCCGCCCATGCCTCCGGGTCCACCGAGTGCTTCAGCCGACGGACCAACCTCCCGCCGGTGGTCCCGACCCAGATGGCGGTCTGCTCCCGCAGCACCACGGCCCGGAGCACGACGAGCAGGGTGATCGCGATGATGGCGCCCACGCAGGCGGTCCAGGTGTAGAGCGCGTGGTACGGCGCGCTCGAGGCCAGCACGAGCACCACTCCCACGGCCGGCACCGTGAAACGCGTCGCGTAGAAGGTGAGGATGTTCATCAGGGCGCCCGCCAGCCCGCTGGAGATGGGGATCCCCCACGAGTCGAACATCGCCAGCCGCAGCACCATGTCGGCCGGCGGGGGCGCGATGGTCGAGGTGAGGGTGGCGGCCTGGTCGTTCTGCACCGCGCGACGCAGGCCCAGTCCTTCGATGAACAGCGCCAGCGGAGTCGCGTTGAGCACCTGTCGCACCGCGAGCACGGCCAGCAGGATCGGGAACTGCCACAACGAGACCGCACCGATGGCATCGCGTACGGCGCTCCAGTCGATGCGCCCGACGAGGCCCACGATGATGTAGGCGCAGGCGAGGGAGAGGGCCAGCAGACCGAGCGGGCGCAGCCAGCGTCGCGCCCGGGACCTCGTCTCGACCGGACCGGTCACCCCGTGCTGTCCGACGCGGGCAACGGCGCGACCACCGGGTGGTCGACGCCGGACACGAAGACCCGGACGGTCACGGAGCCGGCGTACTGGAAGCGGAAGGTCACCGGCACGAACGAGCGCTTGCCGATGTCGCGCTTGAGGTCCACCAGCTCGAGGTGCGGTCCCGTGGCGTGCTGCATGGGTACGACGCCGCCCACGTCCACGTGGACGTCGATGCTCTTCTCCGGCGCCTCGGCACCGTCGCGCAGCACCACAGATCGTGCGTCGACCGACGAGACCGCGACAAGGGTGTCCGCGGTGCCGCTGTTCGCGATCGTCAACCACAGCGCACTGTTGGTACCTGCAGCGTGCGCCTCGTCGGGGCGCTGGATGCGCATCGCGAGCAGTCGGATGCTCCCGATCTGGGTGCTGACGCTGTCGCGGCGTACGGGCGCGTTGATGCGTTTGTCCCGCACGTCCGACTGGCTGGGCACGTCGCTGCCACACCCTGACAGTGCGGCACCGACGACCAGGAGCAGCGTCGCTGCGAAGGTCGAGGTCCGGGTCCCCAGCACGGCGACCTCAGAACTGGACGGGGTCGCGGACGATCGGACAGGTCATGCAGTGCCCCCCGCCACGCCCGCGCCCGAGCTCGGCACCGACGATGGTGATCACCTCGACCCCCGCCTTGCGGAGCAACGAGTTGGTGTGGGTGTTGCGGTCGTAGGCCACCACCACCCCCGGCTCGAGGGCCACGAGGTTGTTGCCGCTGTCCCACTGCTGCCGCTCGTTGGCGTAGATGTCGCCACCGGTCTCGATCACCCGCAGCTCGGGGAGGTCGAGCGCGTCCGCGACGACGTCGACGAAGGAGTCCTTCTCCTCCACCACCTCCACGCCGGGGTCGCGGTCGCTGGGTCGGATGGAGAACGGCTGGATCCCGTCGACGATGTCACGGTAAGCGGTGGCCACGTCGCGGTCGGCGAAGGTGAACACCGTGTCGAGGTGCATCGCCGCGCGCAGCTTGGGCATCCCGGCCGCGATCACCCGCTCGGCCGCACCCTGCGCGAAGAGCGCGGCGGCGACCTGGCTGATCGCCTGTCGTGAGGTGCGCTCGCTCATCCCGATGAGGACGACCCCGTTGCCGACCGGCATCACGTCCCCGCCCTCGAAGGTGGCCAGGCCCCAGTCCTTCTCCGGATCGCCCCACCACACGGTCGAGCCGACGAACTCCGGGTGGAAGGTGTAGATCGCCTTGTAGAGCAGGGTCTCGTCCTGCCGGGCCGGCCAGTAGAGCGGGTTGAAGGTGACCCCGCCGTACAGCCAGCAGGTGGTGTCGCGGGTGTAGAGCGTGTTCGGCAGGGGCGGCATCAGGTAGTCACGGACGCCGGCGTCGAGGCGGGTGAGGCTGAGGTAGCTGGTGCGGTACTCCTCGGGCAGGTCGTGGGCCGACAAGCCGCCGATCAGGTAGCGGGCCAGCTCACGCGAGTCGAGGGACTCCAGGTACGCCCGGGTCTCCTTGACGAGGCCGAGCCCGACCTCGTTGGCGATGATCTTGCGGTCCAGCAACCACGCCTTGGCCTCGGGGAGCTCGACGGTCTCGGCCAGCAGGTTGTGCAGCTCGAGCACCTCCACGCCCCGCTCGCGCATCTTCGACATGAAGTCGAAGTGGTCGCGCTGGGCGTTCTGCACCCACATCACGTCGTCGAAGAGCAGGTCGTCGCAGTTGGTCGGGGTCAGCCGGCTGTGGGCCAGGCCCGGCGCGCAGACCACGACCTTGCGGAGGCGGCCCACCTCGGAGTGCACGCCGTGGGTGGCAGCAGCGGTTTCGCTCATGTCGTGCTCCTTACCGAGCGGTTCCTCGACGCTAGGCAGGGGCCACCCGGCCGTAAATCCCCCAGATCAGGTGAGAGCGACCACGAGGGCGGCGGCGGCGAACCCTGCCAGCACCCAGGCTTCGAGCGGCCGGCCGCCGCGACGCTGTGGGTTGGCGCCGCGCGTCCGCTCGGTCAGGAGTACGACGGTCAGGCCCACCATCAGGACCAGGCTCTGGCTCAGGGCCATCGCGATCATCGCCGGCCAGCACTCCTGCAGGCAGCGCACGCCCGATCGCACCCCGAGGCGAGCACAGTCGAGATCGCCGGCCAGGCCGGAGGGAGCACCGAGCTTGAGCGCCTCGCACCGGCGTACCAGCCGTCGTCGCGGAGCAGAGGTCTGCCAGGCTGCCGCCAGGAGCAGCGACACGACCAGCAGGTCGCTCGCGCCGTCATCCAGGCCGGCGCCGATGACGATGGTGACGAGCCCGGCGCCGACCGCGGCCCACAGCGCGACGTACCCCACGACGAACCACCCCGCCGAGCGCTGGCGGCGTGACCAGAGGCTGCGCTGGGCTACGGCCCGGACCTGCCGAGCGGCCACCGGCAGCATCATCGCGCCCACCATCAGCAGCCAGTGGGACCAGCGCTCCGTCCACGAGAGCGTGTGCGCGACCATCGGCATCGACATCGCGAGGCTCATCGCCAGCAACGCCACCCAGGCGGCGGCCGCGACGGCGTACAGCCACCACTCGGGGTGCCAGGCGAGGTGACGACGAACGGAACGGCGTGCGAGGCGCGGGCGCTCGCCCGCCAGGGTCGTCATCTCACTCGACCATCAGCGCGACGCGACGGGCACGCAGGTCAGGCTCGGGGCCGGCCGGTGTCCCGGCGTCGTCAGTGGGCGAGCCCGGGACCTCGGTGCTGAAGCGCACCTCGACCCGGGTGTCGTCCCACCGTCCGGCCTCGGTGAGCCGGTCGCGGAGATCGGTGATGTCGAAGACCGCGGTCAGCCCCTCGGCATCGTGCTGGTCGTCGGTGCGGGAGGTCTCCGCGAGACCGAAGGTGGCGAACGAGCCGGCGCGCAGGGCGGGGAAGTCGTGCGGGTCGGCCCCCGCGGGCACGTTCAGGTAGACGCCGTAGAGCGGCGCTGCCCGCGTCCCGGTCACGCCCTCGATGCGCAGGTGCACGCGTTCGGGGCCGGCGGTCAGGTCACGCTCCACCGCGCCCCGCCCCATCGGGACCTCGACCGCAGCGTTGCTGGTCAGCGACACGTCGTCGGCGGCGCCGAGGACCTGAGGTGGCATGGCTTCCTCCCTGCCCGAGCCTGCGGCCAGGACACGTTCCCGTTCGGCCGGCACGCCGCCGGGTGGAGCGATCGCCGACGGCGGGTCGTAGCTCTCGTAGACGTACCCGAGTCCCGACTCGGTGTCGAGCACCTCGGCGACCGACCAGGTGACGGTGGCGCCCTCAGGGGCGGGGAAGGTGAACGTGGTGTCGAGGAAAGCCTGGTCGTCGGTCGGGTTGGTGTGGCTGTCGTCCTCGCGCAGCCAGACGTCCCAGAGTCGGTCGATGTTGGAGTGGTGGCACCAGAAGATCGGGTCGAGGCCGGCGGTGTAGAACGATCCCATCCATCCCTCGAAGACCGGATGTCCGTTGGCGTCGTAGTCGTTGCCCACCAGCGAGTGCACCAGACCGTGCGGGACGTTCTCGAGCAGCCCGCGCTCGCCACCGTCGAAGCTCAGGTCGGCTCGCTCGCCGCCGCCGAACGTCGACGATCCGCTCGCCGTCGTGTAGCGCTGCGCCAGCAACGACTGCTCCAATGCCCGCCCCAGCGCGTCGGGGTCGATGTCGCCGGAGAACGGCCGGCCCGCCTTGGCGTGCTGCGACCGCATCTCGGTCTGCAGGTTGTTGTCGTCCAGCGTCCGGTCGAGGAAGGCGGGCGGCAGCACCGCCTTGCGGACGTCGTCGGGGTCGATGGCGTACCAGTACGGCAGCGACCACTCGTCGTCCTCGAGGTGGAACTGGATGACCCGTTCGAAGGCCGCGAGGTACATCCGGTGCCACGGCAGGAAGAACCAGCTGCCGTGCTGGCAGTTGCACCAGAACGGGTTGCTGGTGTCCGCACTGCCGTTGCCGTCCTCGCGGCCGTGGATGGCCGCCTGGAACTGCCAGCCCACGGGATCGGTCGGCGGCCCGTCCGGAGGATCGAGGCCACGCATGGTGCCGATCGCCCGCTCGTACGCCGAGAGCACCTCCGGCCAGTCACCCTCTGCGTCGGTCGCCGTCCAGACATCCACCCGCGTCCGCGTCATCCCAGCCTCCCGTCACGCCCGCGACATCCCACGCGTCTCATCCTGCTCGCTGGTGGAGGAGCCCGGTAGACGACGATTTGGTGAGGAAACCCGGCAAACGCGGCGGACGTCAGGGTTTCTCGACCCCTACGCTGACCTCGTGCCCACCTCGACGATCCGGACCCGGGCAGCCCACTGGGTGGCCGGCGCCGACCCGAGCGGCTTGCTCTACGGCGCCATCGTCACCGCCGCTGTGCTGGCCGCGGTCAGCGCCCACGACGACGACTCCAAGCGGGTCGTCCTGACCACGGCGGTGTTCCTGATCGTCTACTGGATGGCCCACGTCTACATCGCCACCCTGTCAACCCAGTTCGAGGGAGACACCCGGGCCTTCCTGCCCCGGCTCCTGGTGGCCTCACGTCACGAGACCGGCGTGCTCAAGGGCGGGGTCCCGGCGCTGGTGATCTACCTCGTCGCCTACGTCCTCGGCAGGGACGTTTCGGACGCAGCCGCCGTCGCGGTGTACTCCTCGGTCGTGCTGCTGATGGTCTTCGGCTACCTCGGCGCCCACCGGGCCGGCCTCCGGGGACGGGCCATGGCCGGCGAGGTGGCCGGAGCAGCCTGCTTCGGCGTCCTCATCGTGATCGGCAAGTCGCTGCTGCACTGACCGATCGGCTCGGTCAGGTGAGCGCGATGACCTCGCGGGCGGCGCGTTGGCCGGCGCGGACGGCACCGTCCATGTAGCCGGTCCAGTAGGTCGAGGTCTCGGTGCCGGCCCAGTGGGTGCGCAGGTGGGGCTTGCGCAGCTCCCGGCCCCAGGTGGTCAGGGTGCCGGGTGCCATGATCGCGACCGGGGCTCCCTTGGTCCACCGCTCCTTGGTCCAGTCGTGCTCGACGTACTCGATCGGGTGCAGGGCCTTCTCGCCGAACATCTCCGCGAAGCCCTGGAGCACAGCCGAGCGACGAGCCGCCAGCGTGGTCAGGCCGTACTGCTTCCAGGTCGAGCCGCCCACGAACGCGAGCAGCACGCCCGGCTTGGCGTCGGCCGGGGAGTTGTCGAAGGCGGCCCGCACCGCGCCGTGGTCGCTCAGGCCGAAGCCGTTGAGCCCGTCGGCACGCCAGAACGGCTCGTCGTACACCGCGTCGCACTTCATCAGATCGCCCATGTTCATGTGGTTGAGCAGCGCCCGGTGCGCTGCCGGCAGGTCGGGACCCCACTGGATGGCGCGGGACAGCTCGGGCGGCACGGCCATGATGACGCGCTTGCAGGTGACGGCTCCGCGACTGGTGCGTACGACGGCGTGCGTGCTGTTCTGGTCGATCCGGGTGACCGGAGCGTTCAGCGCGACCCGGGAGCCGAGCTGGCTCGCCAGCCGCAGCGGGATCAGCTGCGAGCCACCGATGAAGCGTCGCTCCTGGGCGCCGTCGGCGGTGTTGGAGTTGCGCTCGAAGGTGCCCTTGTTGGTCTCGTTGCCCGAGCACGCGACGTAGTGGATGACGAACAGCAGTGAGAGCTGGTCGGGGTCGGCCCCGAATCCGGGCTGGGTCCAGCAGTTGATGAGGTTGCCGATGCCGCTGGGGTTGACGGTGTTCTTGCGGATGTAGTCGCCCAACGTCTGGGAGTCCCACTCCTTGGCGCGCGGATGGGCCCAGGGAGCGTCCACGTCGATCTCGGAGGCCCACTGGTCGAGCTGGTACTGCAGGACGGCGGCGTCAGGAAGGATCAGCGGGTCGGGCGGGACGGTGCCGTCGTACTCCTGCCGACCGAGCAGTCCCGAGGAGTTGTAGACCGACTTGCCGTCGACGTACTCCTCGAACATCGGCACCTTCAGCTCGTTGGCCAGCGCGATGATGTGGTCCTGGGTCGGCCCGACGAAGGCGCCGCCGGACTCGATCGTGTCGCCGGTCCCGAGGCGGTGGTTGAGCACCCGGCCGCCGACGCGGTCGCGGGCCTCGACCACGAGCACCGAACGGCCGGTGCGGGCCACCTGCCGGGCGGCCACCAGGCCGGAGATGCCGCCGCCCACCACGACGACGTCGACGTTCGCGGGCAGCGCGCCACTGGTGGTGGCTGCCTCAGCGGCTCCGTCGAGGACGCCCACGGTGAGGGCGCCGACCCCGACGGCAGCAGCGCCGCCGATCAGGGTGCGTCGGGTCATTGCGGTCATGGGTGGGCTCCTCGCCGAGCCACGACTCCACGGTGGCTCTGCGCACCTCAACGAGCGAACCCGCGATCGGCAACGCTTCCCGCGAGTGGTGTCCGCAACCCGGACGAGACGTTTACCCGGCGCCGGGCCGGGCAACCTTCTCCATGGTGAACGTCCGGGGGGTTCACCATCGTCCGCCGTGTCTCGGGAGCGGCGGACGCTCTGTGTCCGGACCTGTGTCTAGGCCGAGGGACCCCGCGGTGTCGGTATCCGCTTTCCTTCGACCGGGGTGCCGTCCGGCGCCACCGGAGCACGGTCCGGCTGCGTGTCGGGGACGACTACGTCCGCCGCGGTGGGCGCCGGCTGACGCTGCCGAGGCACCCGGAGACGCGAGGCGCGGGGACTGCTCTCCGACGCATCGGCGGACTCGGCAGCCGGGAAGCACATGCCCCAGGCGAGCCAGACCATCAGCACGATCATCATCAGGCTGAGCACGCCGGTCCACTGCGAGAAGTAGACGAGCACGTAGCCACCGTTGTTGATGTGCCCGACCACCTCGCCGATGACGTTGCTCGGCTTGGCCACGAACACGTCGGGCTCGGAGTTGGCGTCACCCTTGGTGCGGATCCCGCCGTGCAGACCGACCGAGAACACCCGGTGGGTCACACGCGGGTTGGTCGCGTCCTGCGGACGCTCGATTGTGACCACGTCGCCGCGGTGGTAGGGCGGCGACGGAGGTTCATCGATGAGCAGGCTGCCGACGGGCAGCCCCGGGGTCATCGACCCCGTCTTCACCGCGTAGACGCGGTAGCCCTCGTGCCACGCCACCGCACCAGTGGCGATGATCGTGCCGAGCACGACGACTACGACTCCCCAGGCCACTCCCTTCAGCCAGGGAGTCCTGCGGGAGTGAGGGGCCCGAGCCCCCCACACCGCGCTCGACATCAGGACGGGTCGATGCCGTGCTGGGTCGCGACGAGCTTGTAGTCCAGGCCGAGGACCGGAAGACCCTGGTTGCTCTTGAACTTCTCCGACGGCTTGAACGAGAAGGAGAAGACGCCGTGCTGGTCAGGCTGCACGTTGTCGGCGAGCTTGATCTTCTCGGGCAGCGGGTTGCAGGCGGGGTTGCCGGCTCCGGGCGGGCAGCTGCTCGCGTTGTCGTTGAGGTTGGCCGAGCCGAACTTCTCCACGCCGTTGCTGGCGATGTGGACCTCGCCGTAGGTGCCGAGCGAGTTGAGCCCGGTCTGGGCGTCGTGGGAACCGAGCTGCGACGGGTTGGTGAAGACCAGCCAGACGTCCTCGTTGTTCGCACCAGTGCTGCGGTACTCGACGGTCTTGCTCTGAGCCTCGCCCGGCAGCATCTTCTGGAACACGACGTCGAGGCCGCCGACGCCCTCGATCTTGATCGTGCCCATGGTGCCGGTGATGTGGGCCTGGTCGGTGGTGCCCTGGAAGTAGGCACCGGTACCGGACACCGCAGCGCCGATCAGCGCCGCCGACGCGCCCAGCGCGCCGATGAAGGCCGCTACGCGAGCGGTCTTGGACTTGTTCATGGATTGCTCCCCCTGAAAAGGCGCGCTCGGCCGAGTGCCGAGTGCTGCGAGGCACACCTTCTCCGAGGAGCGACCGGGGCGGCATCGTCAGAATTGATGAAAGCGCGTCACCCGTCGATGGTGAACAGGTCGCCGTCGTCCTCCACGCGCTCGAGGACCTCCTCGAAGCGGAGGTGCTCCAGGGCGAGCGGGTCGTCGGCGCCGGCCTCGACCTCGGCCCAGGTCCGAGGTGCGGCGACCATCGGCAGCTCCCGTCCGCGCAGGGAGTACGGCGAGATCGTGGTCTTCGCGCCGGTGTTCTGCGACCAGTCGAGGAACACCTTGCCGCTGCGCCGCGACTTGGTCATCTGCGAGAGCACCAGCTTGGGATGCTCGGTCTGGAGCTCCTCGGCGATCCCCTTGGCGTAGTCGCGCACCTCTTCGTAGGTGCGCTTGCGGTCGAGTCCGGCGTACAGGTGCAGCCCCTTGGAGCCGCTGGTCACCGGGACGCACTCGAGCCCGTCCTGCTCCAGCCGGTCCTTGACCAGGAGCGCCACCTGGGCGCACTCCCCCAGCCCGGCCGGTTCACCGGGGTCGAGGTCGATCACCAGCCGGTTGGGGTTGCGCGGCTTGCCGGCCCGGCTGACCGTCCACTGGTGCACGTGCAGCTCGAGGGAGGCGAGGTTGACCAGCCAGGTCAGCGAGGCGAGGGAGTCGACCACCGGGAAGGTGAGCTCGCCCTCCTCGCCCGACTGGGTGCGTGATCCCGTCGTCGGCACGGTCACGGTGCGCACCCACGACGGGGTGCCGCCCGGCACGTTCTTCTCGAAGAAGGACTGCTCGCTGGTGCCGTTGGGCCACCGGATCCGGGTCACCGCCCGGTCGGCGAGGTGCGGGAGCATCACTTGAGCGACGCGCGCGTAGTAGTTGAGCACCTCGCCCTTGGTCGTGCCGGTGCGCGGGTACATGACCTTCTCGAGGTTGACCAGCGTGAGGTGCCGGCCGTCGACCTCGACCGGTGTCTCCGTGCGCGACTCCTTCGGCACCTCTCAGCGGCCGATCGCGATCACCGGCACCCGCGCCGGGTCGAGGCGGACCATCGCCGAGCGCAGGAACGCCCGCGGTGCCGAGACGCACCCTGCGGTGGCACCGCGCCCGTTGACGTGCAGGAAGATGCCGGCGCCGCGGTGGCGGACCTGCTCGCGGTTGAAGGCGGTGTTCACGGCGTACTCGTACTGGGTCGGGAAGTCCGCCAACCGCTCGGAGGTGTTCTCGCCTGACTTCAGCCACCAGCGGAAGCCGCCCTGGGACTTGTTGCGGTAGCGGTTGTAGTACGCCGACTGGTTGTCCTCGACCCAGTAGTCCCCGGGACGGATCTTCCGGTAGGCCAGGTCCCAGCCCGAGGCGCGCGGGTGGGTGCCGAAGGAACCGAGCAGCCGGTAGCTGCCGAGCGGGGTGGTGCCGGTGCCCTGCTGGCGCTTCGTGCCGACCACCAGCCCGCCGAAGCCGATCCGCCCGTTGCTTGACCGCAGCACCGCCTGCCAGCCCGCCGAGGTCTTGCGCCAGAACGTCACCCGCGCGTGCCACGACCGGGTGCGGTTGACCGTGATCACCTGGGAGGTGCCGGGTTGCAGCGCCACGGTGACGCCGTCGAGCTGCACGGTCGCCGCCGACGCGCTGGGTGCAGGACCCAGCGTCAGGGCGAGCAGCAGGCAGAGGGCCAGCGCGAGGATGCGGGTCACGTCAGGTCACTCCAGGTCCGAGGGGCTGAGGTCCGTGCGGACGCCACGGTACGCCGGTTGGCGCAGGCGTCCGTCGGTCGTGAGCCGCAGGTACTGGACGTCGACGACGAGCAGCGGATCGACCCAGACCGTGCCGTCACGGTCGAGCCGGGGCAGCTCGGCGTCGAACGGCGAACGCTCCACGACGTGCGGGAGGAGCAGCTCGGCCAGCATCCGGCCGGCCTTCCCCGCGATGCCGCTGCCGACACGGCCGCGGAAGGACAGTCCGGTGGCCGTCGGCTGCCCGACCAGGACGGCTCCCAGCCGCTGGTCGGAGCCCACCTCGTGTCGGTAGCCGCCGACGACGAAGGACCCCGTCGGGCGGATCGGGAACTTCAGCCACTCGCGGCTGCGCACGCCGGGCCGGTAGCGGGAGGACAGTCGCTTGCTGACGATCCCCTCGAGGCCCTGCTGTTCCGCAGCGTCGAGCAGCATCTGCCCGTCGTCGTACGTCGGAGGGACCTGCCAGGCGCCCATCCGATCAGGCACCGTGTCGAGGCCGAGGCCGAGCAGCAGCTCGCGACGCTCCGAGAGCGGTCGCTCGCACAGGTCCTCCCCGTCGAGCCGGAGCAGGTCGAAGGCGATCAGGGTGACCGGGTTGCGCTCGGCCAGCCGCAGCGCGCGGCCCGCGTCGCGCACGTGCATGCGGTCCTGCAGCGCGCCGAAGGTCGGGATCCCCTCCCCGAGGGCGACCACCTCTCCGTCGAGCAGGAAGTCGTCCCCGACGGTTGCGAGGGCGTGCAGCTCGGGGAAGGAGACGGTCACGTCGTTCTCGTTGCGCGACCAGATCCGCAGCCCGTTCGTCGCACGGTCGACCAGCACGCGCATGCCGTCCCACTTCACCTCGTGGGTCCACTCCGCCCCGGTGGGCACGTGGTCCCCCTTGGTCGCGAGCATCGGCAGCACGGGGACATCTTGGCAGGAGCACACCCCGGAAAACGGATACGGCAGACTTCGGCGGGTGGACGCAACCGCCGGGCCGTACGCCGTCATCGGGGCTGGGCCCTCCGGGTTGGCCGGGGCGCGCAACCTGCAACGGTTCGGGATCCCGTGGACCGGTTTCGAGCTGGGCGACGACGTCGGCGGGCTGTGGAACATCGGGGGTCCGCGCAGCGCGGTGTACGAGTCGGCACACCTGATCTCCTCTCGTACGACGACCCAGTTCACCGAGTTCCCGATGGGGGGCGACGTGGCCGACTACCCGAGCCATCGGGAGCTGCTCGCCTACTTCACCGACTTCGCCGACCACTTCGGGCTGCGCGACGGGTACAGCTTCGGCACCGAGGTCACCCGGATCGAGCCGGTCGACGGGGCCTGGCAGGTGACCGCCAACGGCGAGACGACCCGGCACGCCGGCGTCCTCATCGCCAACGGCACCCTGAGCGAGCCGAACGTGCCGACGTTCCCCGGTCACTTCGACGGCACGGTGCCGGCACACGAGCGAGTACAAGAGCGCGACCGTCTTCGCAGGCAAGCGGGTGCTGGTGATCGGCGCCGGCAACTCCGGCTGCGACATCGCCGTCGACGCCGTGCACCACGCGGCTTCGGTGGACCTGAGCGTCCGCCGCGGCTACCACTTCGTGCCGAAGTACCTCTTCGGCAAGCCGGCCGACACCCTCAACCAGGGCAGGCCGCTGCCGCCGCGGATCAAGCAGGCGGTCGACAGCCGGGTGCTGCGGATGTTCACCGGCGACCCGACGCGGTTCGGCTTCCCGGAGCCCGACCACAGGATCTACGAGTCGCATCCCATCGTGAACTCGCTGGTCCTGCACCACCTCGGCCACGGCGACATCCACGTGCGCAAGGACGTCGACCGCTTCGACGGCACCGGCGTGTGTTTCGTCGACGGGAGCCGCAGCGACTACGACCTGGTCGTGCTCGCGACCGGCTACCGGCTCCACTACCCGTTCGTCGAGCCAGCGCTGCTCGACTGGACCGGGATGGCACCCGACCTCTACCTCAACGTGTTCAGCCGTCGTGACCCGAACCTCTTCGTGCTCGGCATGATCGAGGCGTCCGGCATCGGCTGGCAGGGCCGCTACGAGCAGGCGGAGCTGGTGGCCAGCGTGATCAAGGCTCGTGAGGTCGCACCGGCACAGGCCGCGGCGTTCGACGAGCACCTGCACGGTCCCCCTCCGGACCTGTCGGGCGGCTACCACTACCTCGGCCTCGAGCGGATGGCCTACTACGTGAACAAGGACGCCTACCGGAGCGCCGTACGCACCGAGATCGAGGCCCTGGGGGTGCAGCCGTGACGGCGCTGCTCATCCCCCTGGCCGCCGACGTGGACGACATCAAGATCGTCTTCAGCGAGTCCTCCCTGACCACGTTGAGGATCGTCATCGGCCTGATCCTGTTCGGGATCGCGCTCGACACCGATCTCGAGGACTTCAAGCGGGCCGCCCGACGGCCGGTCACGATCGCCATCGGAGTGGCGGCGCAGTTCGTGCTGCTGCCCGCGATCACGCTCCTGCTGACGCTGCTGCTCGACGTGCGCGGCTCGGTGGCGCTCGGGATGATCCTGGTGGCCTGCTGCCCGCCGGGGAACGTGTCCAACATCCTCACCCACCGCGCGGGTGGCGACGTGGCCCTCTCGGTGTCGATGACCGCCGTCTCCAACTTGCTCACGATCGTGCTGATGCCGATCAACATGGCGTTCTGGGGCGGCCTCAGCCCCACCGGCAGCAAGCTGCTCGAGTCCATCGACCTGAAGCCCTCCGAGATGCTGGTCGAGGTCCTGTTGGTGATCGGGGTGCCGTTCGCCGCGGGCCTGACGATCAGGCGGTTCGCGCCACGGCTCGCGGCCGCGGCGCACCGGGTCGTCGGGCCGGTCGCCTTCGTCGGGCTGACTCTGGTCATCGTGCTCGGGCTGGCGAAGAACTGGGACGTCTTCGTGCACTACATCGGCATCGTCGTCGTCGCGGTGTTCCTGCACGACGCCCTGGCCCTGCTGCTCGGGTACTCCATCGGGCGGGCCACCCGGTTGCCACCGGCGAGCGTGAAGGCGATGACCTTCGAGGTCGGCGTCCGCAACGCGGGGCTGGGGCTGCTGCTGGTGTTCACCTACTTCGACGGCCTCGGTGGGATGGCGCTGGTGGCCGCCTGGTGGGGCATCTACGACATCATCGCCGGACTGGTCGTCGCGACCGTGTGGCGTCGTACGACGCAGAGGGAGCCGGTTGCCGCATGAGAGTCCTGGTCACCGGCGGGAGCGGCTTCCTCGGCACCTCCGTCGTCGCGGGTCTGGTCGAGGCCGGCCACGAGGTCATCAGCGCCGACCTGCGAGCGCCGGAGGCCCACGCCGCCGTGGCCGCCCACCACGTGCTGATGGACGTCCGCGACCCGGGCCGCGTCAACGAGGTGGTGCACGAATGGCGTCCCGAGGTCGTGGTCCACCTCGCCTCGATCGTGACGCCCGGCAAGGACTCCAACCGTGCCCTCGAGCGCGCGGTCGACGTCGACGGGACGAGCTATGTCCTCGACGCCTGCCTCATCCACGGGGTACGCCGGATCGTGGTCTCCTCCAGCGGAGCGGCCTACGGCTACCACCGCGACAACCCGCAGTGGATCACCGAGGACCAGCCCGTGCGCGGCAACGAGGAGTTCGCGTACGCCGACCACAAGCGCCTCATCGAGGAGATGCTGGCCGACCTGCGGGAGTCGCGTCCCGACCTCGAGCAGGTGGTCCTGCGCATCGGCACGATCCTCGGGGAACGGGTCGACAACCAGATCACGGCGCTCTTCCAGCGACCCCGGCTGCTGAAGTGCTGCGCCGTGGCCTCGCGGTCGGCAAGCTGCTCGGCCTCACGGCGTACGGACCCGAGCAGACGAAGTTCCTGCAGTTCCGCCCCGTGCTCGACAACACCCGGCTCAAGGAGGTCTTCGGCTACGTGCCGTCGTACACCAGTGCTGAGGCGTTCGAGGCATGGCGGCTGGCGCATCACTTGTGACAACAGGCATCCTTGATCACATGCGCGCAATCTGGAAAGGTGCCGTCTCCTTCGGCCTGGTCAGCGTCCCGGTGAAGCTGTACTCCGCGACGGAGAGCAAGGACATCTCCTTCCGGCAGGTCCACGCCAAGGACGGTGGCCGGATCAAGTACCAGCGGGTCTGCAGCATCGACGGCGAAGAGGTGGAGTACGCCGACATCGCCAAGGGCTACGAGACCGAGGACGGCGAGATGGTCATCCTCACCGACGAGGACATGTCCAGCCTGCCCTCCGAGAGCAGTCGCGAGATCAGCGTCGAGAAGTTCGTGCCGAGCGAGCAGATCGACCCGATGCTGTTCGAGAAGAGCTACTACCTCGAGCCCGAGAAGACCGGGGCCAAGCCCTACGCACTGCTCCGCGAGGCCCTGGAGGCCGCCGACCGGATGGCGCTCGTCACGGTCTCGCTGCGCAACCGGATGTCGCTCGCCGTGCTGCGCGTGCGCGACGACGTGATCGTGATGCAGACGATGATGTGGCCGGACGAGATCCGCAAGCCCGACTTCGGGTCGGTCGACACGAGTGAGGCCAAGCCGGCCGAAGTCAAGATGGCGACCATGCTCGTGGACACCCTCGCCGGCGACTTCGACGCCGACGAGTACGAGGACGACTACCGCGAGGCCGTCGAGGAGCTGGTGAAGGCCAAGGTCGAGGGCGGCGAGGTCAAGCGCACCCCCGAGGCGAAGAAGTCCTCCGGCGAGGTCGTGGACCTGCTCGCCGCGTTGCAGCGCAGCGTCGACGCCGCCAAGTCCGCCCGGGGCGAAAAGGTCGAATCCGACGATTCAGAAAAGGCGGAGAAATCCACTAAATCGCCCGCAAAGAAATCGTCGGCCCGCAAGTCGAAGACGACCAAGAAAAGCGCGGCAAAGAAGAGCGCGACCAAGAAAGCTGCGGACAAGAAGGCCAGCTGAGCTTGGTGGTTCCCGGTCGCTGACTAGACCGGGCACCCCAAAACTGATGAATTCCGATGCCTGAGTAGGTGTCGGGCTGAACCGGTGCGCATACTCCGAAACATGCCCAGAGGAGTGGCTGCTCTTTCTTGCATATACGGGGATTCTGGTGGTTGCTGTGCGCAGGTTCGTACTGTCTGTCCTGCTCGTTGTCTCGAGCGTCGTCGCCGGCGTGAGCCTGGCTCCGACCGCTGGTGCCGCGGACGTCGGGCTCAGCGATCCACAGACCGGCCGTATCGCCAATGAGGACCCCGCCAACTGGACGCCACACATCCTCAACGGCACCGTCTACTCGATCGTCCAGGTCGGGAACCAGATCGTCGTCGGGGGGACGTTCACACAGGTCCGCACGGCGACCAGCTCGACGGTGATCACCCGCAACCGGGTCTTCGCGTTCGACGCCACCACTGGAGCGATCAACAACAGCTTCAACCCCGCGCCCAACGGCACCGTCTACAAGGTGCAGCAGACCAGCAACCCCAACGAGGTGTACGTCGGGGGCGCCTTCACCTCGGCGGCCGGCAGGTCCATGCCGGGTCGCATCTTCCGGATGAACGTCACCACCGGAGCACTGAACACCGGCTTCACCGCTCCCACCATCTCCGGGAACGTCCGTGACCTCGAGGTGGTCGGCAACCACCTCTTCGTGGCCGGCAAGATGACCCACTTCAGCGGCGTGGCCCAGAAGGGTCTCGGCACCCTGAACGCCACGACCGGTGCTCGCGACACCTACTTCACCAACCAGCTGGACGGGCTGCACCGACCCGAGCTCGCCGGCTCCGTCACCGACGTGCTGCAGATCTCGAGCAACCCGCAGAACACCGAGCTCGTCGCGGTCGGCAACTTCACCACGGTCAACGGCCAGTCCCGTTCCCAGATCGCCAAGTTCGACCTCGGCGCGAGCAGCGCGACTCTCTCGCCCTGGACCACCAACCAGTTCACCGCGGGTTGCTCGACGAAGTTCGACACCTACATGACCGACGTGGAGTACTCCCCCGACGGCAGCTACTTCGTGGTCGCGACGACCGGGGCCTACGGCGGCACCTCCGGCAGCAACAACGGGACCGTCGGCTGCGACGGCGTCTTCCGGTTCGAGGCCGGCACCAGCACCTCACCGACCCCGAACACCTGGTCGGCGTACACCGGCGGCGACACGACCTGGAGCATCGAGGTCACCGACAACGTGATCTACGTCGGCGGCCACCAGCGCTGGCAGAACAACCCCAACGCCGGCGACGCCGCGGGAGCCGGCGCGGTCAGCCGCGAGGGCATCGCGGCGCTCAACCCGCTCAACGGCATGCCCTACTCCTGGAACCCGACCCGCACGCGCGGCGTCGGCATCCAGGACATGCTGGCCACCTCCCAGGGCGTCTGGGTCGGGTCCGACACCGAGCGCTTCGGCCCCACCTACGAGTACCACGGCCGGATCGCGTTCGTGCCGCTCGCCGGCGGCAAGACCCTGCCCGCCGAGAACAACATGACGCTGCCCGCCGACGTCTACAACGTCGCGACGAGCGGGTCGACGCTGAACCGCCGCAACTTCGACGGCACCACGCCCGGCGCTGTCTCCAGCCCGAGCACGACCGGCACTGCGCCCACCTGGAGCAGCACCACCGGTGCGTTCATGGTCAACGGCGTCCTCTACACGACCTCGACCAACGGCACCTTCACCAGGCGCACGTTCAACGGCAGCGCCTACGGCCCGGCGACGACGATCGCCGTGTCCGACGCGATCGTGCAGCAGACGGAGTGGCACACCAACGACGTGCCCAACATGACCAGCCTCTTCTACTACAACGGCCGGATGTTCTTCACCAAGTCGGGCCAGAGCACGCTCTACCGGCGCGGCTTCGAGGTCGAGAGCGACATCGTGGGCCAGCAGCGGTTCAGCAGCTCCAACGTCACCGGCATCAACTACTCGACGATGCGCGGCGCGTTCGTGGCGAACAACCTCTTCTACTTCGCCGACACGACGGGCCGGTTGTGGCGCGCGCAGTGGGCCGGAACCGCACCGGTGGCCGGCACCGCCGTACAGATCTCCGGTCCGGGCAAGGACAGCCAGACCTGGAACTCGCGGTCGATGTTCGTCTTCCAGTCCTCCGGCCAGCAGACCAACCAGCCGCCGGTCCCGGTGATCAAGTCCGCCACCTGCACCGACATGACCTGCGACTTCGACTCGACGGGCTCCAGTGACCCCGACGGCAACATCGCCTCGGTGCTGTGGCAGTTCGGCGACGGCGCCACCTCGACCGACCCGATCGCCAGCCACACCTACGTCACGGCCGGCACGCACACGGTGACCCTCACCGTGACCGACAACGACGCGACGGCGAGCTCGACCACCACGACGGTCAACCCGCAGCCGCCGGCGGGCAACACGCCACCGCACGCGACCATCAACGTGACGTGCAGCCTGCTGCACTGCGACTTCACCTCGACCGGCTCCGGGGACAGCGACGGCACCATCACCGGGTACCTGTGGGACTTCGGCAACGGGGACACCTCGACCGAGGCCAACCCGAGCTACGACTTCCCCCCGCCCGGTGGTCCACAGCACGTGACGCTCACGGTGACCGACAACGACAACGACACCGGCACGGCCACCAAGGACTTCACCGTCTCCGACACGGCCAGCCCGGTGACGTTCGTGGGGGTGAACGAGACCAATGCCAACCGCACCAACCACGACGTCACGGTGCCGGCCGGCACCCAGCCGGGTGACCTGATGGTGCTCTTCTTCGCCGCCAACTCCACCAACCCGACGTTCAGCACGCCGTCGGGCTGGACGGCGGCCGCGCCTGCCCAGAACGGCACGCTCATCGTGGGGCGGGCCTACACGCGGGTGGCCACGGCGAGCGACACACCCGGGAGCACCGTCCGCATCACCTCCTCGGCGTACTCCAAGTCGGACATGGCGCTGGCCGTCTACCGCGGCGCCACCGGCGTGGCCGCCGGCGCCGGCAACCTGGAGACCACCACGACGGCGGCGCACACCTCCCCGACCGTCAATGCCCCGGCGGGGAGCAAGTGGCTGGTCACGTACTGGTCCGACAAGACGAGTGCCACCACCGCCTGGACTCCCCCGGCCAGCCAGACCTTCCGCAGCAACAAGTTCGGCTCGCCGAGCGGTGCGATGTCGGGCCTGCTGGTCGACAGCAACGGCGACGTCTCCGGCAGCACCGGGGGCCTGACGGCGACCGCCAACTCGAGCACGAACCGGGCGCTGAGCTTCAGCATCGTGCTCCAGTGACCGGGGTCACGTCGTGAGGCCGTGGAGAGGCGGCCTCACGGCGTAACCTCCCCCCTCACCAGGCGTTGAGTCAGCAGGGGCCGCACGCGGCTCGTGGTCATTCCTGGGGAGGAAACACTCAATGCGGTCATACCTGCGTTTCGCAGCCGTCGTCGGAGCCGTCACGCTGGGCGCGGTCGCCGCGGCGCCGGCCCTGGCCGCCACCGACAACCAAGCCGGCGCCAACGCTGTCTTCGTCTCCATCGCCGGCAACGGCCAGGGAACCGGCAACGTCACCGCGAGCTACTCCAACGGCAAGGAGACCACCGCCGGCAACAGCAAGCCGGCGTTCCCCGACCCGACCGGCCAGAAGTTCATCACGGGCGGCGTGCTGGCCCAGGAGGCCACTGCCAGGCCCGGGTTCTCCGCCGCTTGCTCGGGGCTCGCGGGTGACGGTGGTTCAGTGCTCAGCATCGGCGACAGCAGCTGCCTCCAGCCGGGCAACCTGGTCACCGGCTCGTTCGGGTCCTTCGACCCCTCGACCCTGATCCCGGACACCGCCAGCCTTCCCACCGGCCAGCTGCCGCAGCAGGCCCAGGACCTCCTGACCCAGCTCGGCACCGGCGCCGCGCCCCTCACCGACCTCATCAACACTGCGCTGAGCCAGGCCCAGGAGCAGTTCGGGGACGGTGGCTTGGTGGCCAACCTCGACATGGTCGAGGGTCGGTGCACCGCCGGCGACGGCGGCCCCACGGGCACCTCGACACTGACCGACGCGTCACTGTCGTTCAACATCCCCGGACAGGACCCGATCACCGTCCTCACGCTGCCGGTCCACCCGAAGCCGAACACGCATCTGTTCACCAACCTGAGCGATGTCATGAACGCCATCCTCGACGGCGTGGACGCCGACCTGACCGAGTCGCTCCAGGGCAACGCGTCACCGCTCAAGGCGCTGACCGCCCAGGTCCGCAGCCAGATCGTCACGCAGGTGCACGCGCAGCTGGAGTCGCAGCTCGCGCCGCTGGAGCAGAACTTGCTCGACATCACGCTCAACCAGCAGGTGCACCCGACCCGCGACTCGATCAAGGTCCGGGCGCTCGACGTGCAGGTGCTCCCGGCCGCGAAGGCGCAGCTCGACGGCAACTCGCTGGTGAACCTCCAGGTCGGCAACGCCGCGTGCGCCCCGGTGGCTCGCGTCGCGGTCGCCGCCCCGACTGCCGAGGCCGCCGCGCCGCAGTCACTGCCGACCGCCGTCTCGGCCGGACTCGCCACGGCACCCGGCGACGACGACCCGCACAGCGGGATCGCCCTGGTCGCCCTGGCCATGATGCTCGCCGGCGGTACGGCGCTGGTGGTCATCCGCTGGCTCCGCGCCTGAGGGGACACGACGATGAGTGGCTCCGGATCGAGGATCGGCGGCTTCAGCGCCACCCTGCTCGCGCTGTGCGGCCTGCTGGTCGGGGTCGGTTACCTGCTCCCCTCCAGCGGCACCGCCTCGGACGGCTACCACGCGATGGCTGCTCCGGCAGCGCCCGTGCGGCTGGTCGTCCCGGCACTGAAGATCCGCGCGCCGATCGAGCCCATCCAGGTCGACCACGGAGTGCTCGACCCGCCGCACAACCCGCGCGACGTCGGCTGGTGGCGGCAGAGTGCCCGACCGGGTGCCACCCACGGGCAGACGGTGCTGACCGGGCACACCGTGCACACCGGTGGCGGCGTGATGGATCACCTCGGCCGCCTGCACAAGGGCCAGCTGGTCAAGGTGGTGACACGCAAGGGAACGATGGTCTACCGCACCACCGAGGTGGTGACGTGGACCAAGCGGGAGCTCGCCAAGCGCTCGGTCGAGCTGTTCGGCCAGAAGCGCGAGGACGAGCGGCTGGTGCTGATCACCTGCACCGGGTGGACGGGCAAGGAGTACACCAGCAACGTCGTGGTGTTCGCCGAGCCGCTCGGCGTACCGGACGCCCGGAAGAAGCCGAAGGGCTCCTAGGTCCTCCCCCGACCGGCGCGAGCCGCCGGCGAGTCCGGCATCCGGGCCGCCATCAGTCCCATGGCGGCGTCCGAGAGCCGCGGCGCGACCAGGTTCAGCACCTCACCGACGCGACCGGCGACCGTCGAGATGGTGACCGGACGGTCCTCCAGCGCGCGTACGACGAGAGCCGCTGCCTGCTCGGGTGACTTGGCCGGTGCTCGACGGTAGGCATCGGTGGCCGTGATCATGTCGGTCCGCACCAGGTCGAGCCGCAGGTTGGTGAAGGTGACGTCATCGAACCAGGTCTCGCGTCCCGCGATCCGCGAGAAGGTGTCCAGGGCCGTCTTGGAGGCGATGTAGGCCGTGAACTTCGGCGCCTTCATCTGCACGCCCCACGTCACGATGTTGACGACGTGTCCGAAGCGCCGCTCCCGCATCCGGGGCAGCAGCCCGAGGGTCAGTCGCACCGGACCGAAGAAGTTGATGGCCATGGTGCGCTCGAAGTCGTGCATCCGGTCGTAGGAGAACTCCAGCGAGCGCCGGATCGACCGCCCGGCGTTGTTGACGAGCATGTCGACCGACTCGTGCTCGCGCAGCACCCGCTCGACGAGGGCGTCGGTGGCCGCAGGATCGGTGAGATCGCACGCATAGCCGTACGCCGAACCGCCGCACGCCTCGATCTCACGGACCACCCGGTCGAGCTCGCCCTGACGACGGGCGACGCAGAGCACCCTCGCGCCGCGTGCGGCGACCGCCTTGGCAGTGGCCTCGCCGATCCCCGACGACGCGCCCGTGACCAGCACGACACGGCCGGCCAGCGGGCTCGGCAACGGGGAACCCACCAGCCTGGCCACGGGGGCGACCAGGTGGCGGCGCACCAGGGCCTTCGGGGTGAGGAACAGGTTCATCCGAGGACCGGCATCGTCCACGGTCGGGCGGCCTCGAGCTGGGCCGACAGGCTGAGCAGTGTGGTCTCGTCGTGCTGCCGCCCGACGAGCTGCACCGCCAGCGGGAGACCGTCGGCCGCGACCCCTGCGGGCACCGACGCGGCCGGATTCCCGGCGATGTTCCACAACGCGGCGTAGGCGATCATCGGCTGGGCTGCCAGCGCCGCGCGGACGGTGCCGCCCTTGTCCAGCGCACCGACCGTGCGTGGGCGGTGCGCGATGCTCGGTGTTAGCAGCACGTCGACCTCCGCGAAGACCCGGTTGGCCTTGGCCGACACCTTCTCGCCCGTCCGCAACGCCCACTGCACGACACCCGGTCGCACCCAGCTGCCCAGGCGATAGGTCTCGCGGGTCCGCTTCTCGAGGCGCTCGTAGTGCTCCACGGCGTCGGCCTCGGCGCGCACCCCGGCGAAGAACTGCGGGACGAACGCCAGGGTGGCGTCCGGGTAGCGCGGGTCGGCCTCGACGACCTCGTGCCCGAGGTCGCTGAGTAGCTGCGCGGTCCGGGTGACTGCCTCCACGTGTGTCCGGTCCGGACGCATCCCCTTGATCGGTGATTTCGTGGACCAGCCGATGCGCAGTCGACCGGGCTCGGAGCGGGCCGCCTCGGTGAAGGTGGTGGCCGGATCGGTGGCGCGGAACAGGTCAGTTGCCGTGTTGCCGCGGATGGCGTCGTACACGATGGCCGAGTCGAGCACCGACCTCGTCAGCGGTCCCACGGTCCCGAGCGACCACCAGAGGTGCTCCATCGGTGCGGTCGTGACCCGCCCGCGCTGCGGCTTGAGCCCGAACAGGCCGCAGCACGCCGAGGGGATCCGGATCGATCCGCCACCGTCGCCGCCGATGCCGACCGGCACCATCCCGGCGGCCACGGCCACGGCGGTGCCCCCGCTCGAGCCACCCGGGGTGTGCCCGATCTTCCAGGGGTTGCGGGTGTAGCCCCCGTCGACGGACTCGGTGAAGGGCCACTGGCCGAACTCGGGCATCCGGGTCTTGCCGATGACGACGGCGCCGGCATCCCGCAGCCGGCGTACCACCTCGCCGTCGACCGCCGCCGGCGTCGAGTTGGCGCGACCTCCGAAGGTGGTGACGCAGCCGGCCACGTCGATCTCCTCCTTGATCGCCACCGGTACGCCGTGCAGCGGGCCAGGGGTCTGACCCTCGGCGATCGCCCGGTCGCGCGCTGCAGCCTCGGCCCGGGCCTCGTCGGCCAGCACCACCGAGAAGGCGTTCAGCGCCGGGTCGCGCTCCGCGATCCGGGCCAGGCAGGCCTCGACCAGGTCGACCGCGCTGACCTCCCGCTCGCCGGTACGGCGGGCCAGTTCGGCCACCGACAGATCAGCCAGGTGCTCGTTCGGTGTGGTCATGGGCCGAAGGCTAGCGCCAGGTTGCGGGCCGGGATCCGGACGAGGGTGGCGCTCGGCCGGGAGTGGCGTAGAGTTCAAAGTCCAGCAACTCACTAGGAGAACTTCACTATGACCGTGACCGACGACCTCCTCGCCCACAACGCCGAGTACGCCAAGACCTTCCAGGGACCGCTCCCCCTCCCCCCGGCCAAGCACCTCGCGGTGGTCGCCTGCATGGACGCCCGCCTCGACGTCTACTCCCTCCTCGGTCTCGAGCCGGGCGAGTCGCACGTGATCCGCAATGCGGGGGGCGTGGTCACCGACGACGAGATCCGTTCACTCGCGATCAGCCAGCGCCTGCTCGGGACCGAGGAGATCATCCTGATCCACCACACCGACTCCCGAGCTGCGTCCTTCACCGGCGGCGAGTTCTTCAAGCGCTCGATCCAGGACGAGACCGGCATCAAGCCCGAGTGGGCGGCCGAGTCGTTCTCCGACCTCGACGAGGACGTCCGCCAGTCGATCGCACGGATCAAGGCGTCACCGTTCATCCCGAAGACCGACAGCGTGCGCGGCTTCGTCTTCGACGTCGCGACCGGCACGCTCAACGAGGTCGACAACGTGCAGGAGGCAGCCGCCTGACCGACCCCGGTCAGAGCAGCGAACGCACGACCCGCAGCGCGACCGAGAGGCGGGCCAGGTCGGTGTCCTCGTCGGAGCAGATCTCCTGCAGGGTGCGCACCGCCTGGTCGACCTCCTTGTCCGGAGGTGGGTCTCCGGCCAGCTCGGCGGCCGTGAGCTGGGCGTGCACGGCGTGCAGGTCGTCGCGCAGCGCGGCCCGAGCCATCGTCTGCCAGCGGTCGTCGCGGGGCAGGGCCAGGATCCGGGCCACCAGCATCGGCAGCCCCAGCCGTTCGCCGACCTCGAAGTGGGTGCGTGCCACGTCGGTGGGGTCGCGGTCGTCGCGGGCGGCCGTCTCGACCATGCCGAGGATCATGTACGCCGGAGGGCACACCGCCACCCGGACGGCCAGCTCCTCCGGCACGCCCTTCCCGATGAGCTGGTCGCGCCGCTGCTCGAAGGCCACCAGCTCGGCCCCGACCATCAGCGTGGGCAGCTCGGCCATCACCTTCTCGACGACCACCTCGAAGGTGTCGACCACCGACTCGGTCTCCTCGCCGACCCGGCGGGAGTTCAGCAGCCAGCGGGAGGCGCGCTCCACCAGGGTGCGGCTCTCCAGTCGCATGTGGACCTGCAGGTCGGCGTCGAGCTGGTTGTCGAGTGAGGAGATCTGGCGCTGCAGGCTGGCGGCGCCGAAGATCTCGCGGGCCACGAAGTTGGCCTTGGTCAGCTCCGCGGTGGTGGCGTTGGTCTCGCCGGCCAGCCGGTGGAAGTAGGTGATGCCGGCGTTGTTGACCAGCTGGTTGACGATCTGGGTGACCACGATCTCGCGCCGCAGCTGGTGCTGCTCCATGTAGCTGCGGTAGCCCTGGCGCATCTTGGCCGGGAAGTAGGAGAACAGCTCCGAGCGCAGGAACGGGTCGTCGGGCAGGTCGCTGCGCAGCAGGTCCTCGGCCAGCACGATCTTGGTGTAGGCCATCAGCACCGACAGCTCGGGGGCACTGAGGCCCTCGTTGCGGTCGGCCAGTCGGCTCACCTCACGCCGGGTGGGGAGCGCCTCCAGCTCGCGGTTGAGCAGTCCCCCACGCTCGAGGGTCCGCATCCAGTCCTCGTGCACGTGCAGCAGCGCCGGGCTGATGGCCACCGAGTTGGCGAGCGCGACGTTCTGGTCGTAGTTGTCGGCCAGCACGAGGTCGGCCACCTCGTTGGTCATCGACGCGAGCAGCTCGTTGCGCTGCTTGCCGGTGAGGTCGCCGTCGGCCACCACCCGGTCGAGCAGGATCTTGATGTTCACCTCGTGGTCGGAGGTGTCCACGCCCGCGGAGTTGTCGATGAAGTCGGTGTTGATCCGGCCGCCGCGGTCGGCGTACTCGATGCGGCCCCGCTGGGTCAGGCCGAGGTTGCCGCCCTCGCCGACGCACTTGGCGCGCAGCTCGCGACCGTCGACGCGGATGGCGTCGTTGGCCTTGTCGCCGGCCTCGGCGTGCGTCTCGGAGCGCGCCTTGACGTAGGTGCCGATGCCGCCGTTCCAGAGCAGGTCGACCTCGGCCAGCAGGATCGCGCGCATCACCTCGGCCGGAGTCATCCGTCCGTTGGCCGGCGGCTCCAGGCCAAGTGCGTCGCGCATCTGGGGGGTGATCACGATCGACTTGGCACTGCGCGGGAAGACGCCGCCACCCTCGGAGATCAAGTCCTTGTCGTAGTCCTGCCACGACGAGCGCGGCAGGTCGAAGAGGCGCTTGCGTTCGGCGTACGACGTTGCGGAGTCGGGATTCGGGTCGATGAAGATGTCGCGGTGGTCGAAGGCCGCGACCAGCCGGATGTGCTCCGAGCAGAGCATCCCGTTGCCGAAGACGTCGCCGGACATGTCGCCGATGCCGACGCAGGTGAAGTCCTCCTTCTGGCAGTCCACCCCCATCTCGCGGAAGTGACGGCGCACCGACACCCAGGCACCGCGCGCGGTGATGCCCATCGCCTTGTGGTCGTAGCCGACCGAGCCGCCCGACGCGAACGCGTCGCCCAGCCAGAAGCCGTAGTCCTGGGAGATGCCGTTGGCGATGTCGCTGAAGGTCGCCGTGCCCTTGTCGGCCGCCACCACCAGATAGGGGTCGTCGCCGTCGTGGCGTACGACGGCGCGGGGCGGCACGACCTTGCGTCCCTCCGGGGTGTTCACGAGGTTGTCGGTGATGTCGAGCAGACCGGAGATGAACGTCGTGTAGCAGGCCACGCCCTCGGCCATCCACGCGTCGCGGTTGCTCGGGTCGGGCAGCTGCTTGGCGAAGAACCCGCCCTTGGCGCCGACCGGCACGATCACGGTGTTCTTCACCATCTGAGCCTTGACCAGACCGAGGACCTCGGTGCGGAAGTCGTCGCGACGGTCGGACCAGCGCAGGCCACCGCGCGCAACCGAACCGAAGCGCAGGTGCACGCCCTCGACGCGCGGCGAGTAGACGAAGATCTCGAACTTGGGCCGCGGCTCGGGCAGGTCGGGGATCGAGGACGGGTCGACCTTCAGCGACAGTCGCTCGAGCGGGTGACCGTTGTCGTCGGTCTGGAAGAAGTTGGTGCGCAGCGTGGCGCGGATGTTGGTGAGGTAGGAACGCAGGATGCGGTCGTGGTCGAGGCTGGACACCTCGTCGAGGGCCCGCATGATGCGCTCCTCGAGGTCGGCGCACTTGGCCTGCCGGGCCTCACCGTCGGCCGGGATGGCCCCGCTGCGTCCCTCCTTGCGACCGGGGTCGAAACGCGCCTCGAACAGCTGCACGAGGTAGCGGGTGATGTCGACGTTGTTGCGCAGCGCGTCCTCGATGTAGTCCTGCGCGAACGGCGTGCCGCCCTGGCGCATGTACTTGGCGTAGGCGCGCAGCAGCGTGGCCTGCCGCCAGGTCAGCCCGGCGGCCAGGACCAGCGCGTTGAAGCCGTCGCTCTCGTTGTAGCCGTTCCACACTGCCGCGACGGTGTCCTGGAACAGCTCGCGCGCCCGGTCGGGCATCGTGCGGTGGTAGCGCAGCCCGAAGTCGTAGATGTAGGACTCCCGCTCCAGACCTTCGAGCTGGTAGGGCCGCTCGTCGACAACCTCGACCCCGGTCGTGGACAGGATCGGCAGCACCTCGGAGAGCGACAGGGGTGGCCCGATCCGGTAGACCTTCAGCCTGGCCTCGCCCGGAGGGGCAGCGATGTCCTCGTAGAGGGAGAGCGTCATCCCGACGTCATCGGTGATCTCCTCGAGCCGTCCGAGGTCGACCGCGCCGGTCTGCGGCGGGTAGTCCTCCTTGTAGGCCTCCGGGAAGCACGAGGCGTAGGTGCGGACGTAGCGGCTGCCGAGCTCCTCGCCGTACGTCGAGATGACCGCGTTGGTGAAGTCGTCGCGCCAGGAGCGGGCCGCCTCGGAGCAGCGACGCTCGAGGTCGGGGATGTCGACCTCGCGCAGCGGCTCACCCGGCTTGGGGCGTACGACGAAGTGCAGCCGCGCGGCGAAGGACTCCCCCACGTGGGCGGTGTACTCGATGCTGTCGCCGCCGAGCTGCTCCTTGAGGATCGCGGCGACGCGCTCGCGCACGGTGGTGTTGTAGCGGTCGCGCGGCAGGTAGACGAGGCACGACAGGAACCGGCCGTAGACGTCGCGCCGGACGAACAGCTTCAGCTGCCGGCGCTCGCGGGTGTACATCACCTGGGAGGCGATCGGCACGAGGTCCTCGACGTCGGTCTGGAACAGCTCGTCGCGCGGGTAGGTCTCGAGGACGTCCATCAGGGCCTTGCCGGCGTGGCTCATCGGGTCGAGCCCGACGATGTCGATCACCGCGGCTGCCTTCTCGCGCAGCACCGGGATCCGCTTCACCGACTCGGTGTAGGCGGCCGACGAGAACAGTCCCAGGAACCGGCGCTCGCCGACGACCTCACCGGCCTCGTCGAACCGCTTCACGCTGATGTAGTCGAGGAAGACGGGCCGGTGCACCGTCGCCCGGCTGTTGGCCTTGGCCAGCACCAGCAGGTGCTTGTCGCGGGCACGGGAGGCGACGGCCTCGGGCAGCACCCGCGGTCCCTCGGGGTCGGCGCGCAGGATGCCGAAGCCGGTGCCGGGCACCGCCACCAGCGTCTCCTCGTCGCCCCGTGCCTCGAGCGCGTACTCGCGGTAGCCGAGGAAGGTGAAGTGGTTGTCGGCCAGCCAGCGCAGCAGGGACTTGCCCTGCTCGAGCTCCTCGGCGGGCAGGGGCGGCGGGTGCTCCTCGAGGTCGTCGACGATCCGCTGCACCTGGGTGTGCATCCGGCTCCAGTCCTCGACGGCGTCGCGGACGTCGATGAGCACCTTGTTGAGCTGCTCCAGGATCAGCCCGATCTCGTCGTCGGCCACCCGGTCGATCTCGAGGTGCATCCACGACTCGCGGTGCACGTCGTGGGCGTCGGTGTCGGCATGCTCGTCGAGCACCTCCTGGAGCTGCCCACCGAGGTCGCGGCGTACGACGAACTGGGGGTGGATCACCAGGTGGATGTCGTGCTGAGCCTGCGACAGCGCCATCGAGACCGAGTCGACCAGGAACGGCATGTCGTCGGTGATCACCTCGACGACGGTGTGCCCACCGGCGGACCATCCGTTGACCGAGACGTTCGGGGTGAACACCCGCAGGGCCGCCTTGCCCTGGGGACGCTCGGCCGCCAGCCTGAGCTGGGCCATCACCGCGCCGTAGAGATCCGCTTCGTCGCGCTCCATCAGGTCCTCGGGCGCGACGTGCTTGTAGAACGACTTCAGCAGCGCCGCGAGCTCCACACCATCGGGCGCCTTCGCGCCCTTGGACTCGGCGTAGGCACACAACCTGGTGAGGAGTTCGGACTTGCTCGCTTCCAGCATCGTCACGGTTTCGACACTAGGACCGCACCTGCCGCGCGGCAACGTGCCGCGTCGGGACCACCGTCTCGGATCCGAGAAATCCCACAGGGGTTCGTCCGACGTTCCTCAGAGCGCCGAACGGAGGTCCCACAGAAGCGGGTAGTACTTCAGGTCCAGACGGCTGCGGAGGTACGTCGCTCCGGTCGATCCACCGGTGCCGGTGCGCCCGCCGATCATCCGCTCGACCATCACCACGTGACGTCCGCGCCAGGCCGAGGCCAGCTCGTCGTGCTGGAGGAGTGCCTCGGCCAGACCCCAGATGTCGGCGTACGACGAACGGTCGTGGGCCACCGCCCGGAGCGAGGCGGTGATGGCCTCGTCGGAGGACGTGTCCAGACCGGCCTCGGCCAGCACGTGCACGAAGCCGTCCCACAGGCTGGGCTCCTCGAGCCGGCGAGCGAGGCTCTGCTCCTCCTGCTCGGTGAGGCCGCGGAAACGCTTCAGGTAGCCGGCGTCCTTGGCCCCGGAGAGGAACTCGAGCTCGCGGAACTGCACCGACTGGAACCCGCTCGCGGGTGCCAGCCGCTGGCGGAACTCGAGGAAGTCCTGCGGCGTCATCGTCTCCAGCACGTCGACCTGCTGCACCAGCACCCGCTCGATCACGTGCATCCGGCTGAGCAGGTGTCGGGCGAACCAGAGGTCGCGTCCTTCGCTCTCGGCCCGGGTGGCGACCAGGGCGTCGCGGGCCGTCTGCGCCTCGTGCAGCAGCTGCTGGAACCAGAGCTCGTAGACCTGGTGGATGGTGATGAACAGCAGCTCGTCATGCGCGGGCGGGTCGGACTCGAGGTGCTGGGCGTCGAGGAGCTGCGGGAGCCGGAGGTAGCTGCCGTAGGTCAGCTGCCGCGCCTCCTTGGCCCCCTCCTCCCCGAAGAGCACGAAGTTCTCGTCTTCCATGCCGCTCAACATATGCGGGTCCACCCGCGCGCGCTCGCTGGGCATGCAGCATGATGCCGCCATGAAGCTGCGACACGAGATCAGCTACGACGCCCCGCTCGCGGACGTCTACGCCATGCTGGCCGACCCCGCGTTCCGTCAGTCCTCGGCCACGGCGATGGGGGTGATCTCAGCGGACGTGACGATCACGCCGAAGGGCGAGGGCATGAGCGTGCACATCGACCAGGTGCAGCCCACCGAGGGAGTGCCCGGGTTCGCCAAGAAGTTCGCGGGCGAGACCACCCGCGCCGTACAGACCGAGGAGTGGGACTCGCCAGCGGGCGGGACCATCACCATCGAGACGCCCGGCAAGCCGACCTCGATCAGGGGCACGCTGGCCCTCTCCGAGTCCGGCGGCCGCACCACCGAGACCCTCGACGTCGAGGTGAAGGTCAAGGTGCCGCTGATCGGCGGCAAGCTCGAGTCGTTGATGGCCGAGCTCGTCTCGGCCGGCATGGACAAGGAGCAGGTCGCCGGCGAGGCGTGGCTGGAGGGAGAGCGGCGATGAGGAAGGTCAGCGAGGAGCTGCGCTACGACGGCGCCACGATCGAGCAGGTCCACGAGATGCTCGCCACCCCGGCCTTCCGGGAGCAGGTCTGCGAGAACCAGCGCTACAAGCGGCACACGGTGCAGATCGAGCGCGACGGCCAGGGCATGACCGTGACCATCGACCAGGTGCAGGAGGCGACGGGCATCCCCGGCTTCGCCAAGAAGTTCGTCGGCGACGAGATCAACATCGTGCAGTCGGAGGACTGGACCTCTCCGGAGAAGGGCAACATCCACGTCACCATCCCCGGCAAGCCCGGCGAGATGTCCGGCACCGCCCTGCTCACCGAGGACCCCAACGGCACCACCGAGACGGTCAACCTGACCGTCAAGGTGAACATCCCACTCGTCGGCGGCAAGATCGAGGGCCTCATCGCCGACCTGCTCGCCAAGGCCCTCCGCGCCGAGCACCGCACCGGCGTCCAGTGGCTGGCTGACCGATAGCTCGCCGACCGGGCACTTTTGGTTGGCCGTACGACGCTGACCGGGCACTTTCGGCTGGCCGTACGACGCCGACCGGGCACTTCTGGTCGCACCTGACTCGTCTAGCCTCCTGACATGCCCTCTTCCTGGGACGACGCCCGCTTGGCGTACGCCGAGGCCTCTGCCTGCTTCGTCGACACCGCCGCTCTCGTCGGTGACCGCTGGGAGGAGCCCGGGCTCGGCGAGTGGGACGTGCGCGCGCTGGTCGGCCACACGAGTCGCTCGTTCGTCACGGTCGAGAGCTACCTCGCACAACCAGCGAAAGCCGTCGCGGTCGGCTCGACTGCTGACTACTACCGCGCGACCCGGGAGATGGCAGCGACTGGGGCAGGCGTCGCCGAGCGCGGCCGGGAGGCGGGGCGCGCCCTGGGCCAGGATCCGCTGTCATCCGTCTCGGCGCTGGCGACCCGGGTGCTCGAGCTGGTGGGGACTACGGACGGCACCGAGCTGCTCACCACGATCGCCGGTGGGATGCGGCTCAGCGACTATCTACCGACGCGCACGTTCGAGCTCGTCGTACACACGCTGGACCTGGGCCGCGCCATCGACGTCGCTGTCGACGTCCCGGCCCTCCCGGCTGCGACAGTGCTCGGTCTGGTCAGCGAGCTGGCCATCGGCGACGGGCTGGCCGGTCCGCTCGTGCTGGCCGCCACCGGCCGGGGCGGTCTGCCGGACGGTTTCACCGTTCTCTGAGCGACTCGGCTCCGTCGTACCGACCAAAGATGCCCGGTCGGTGCACTTCGGCCAACCAAAATCCCCCGCTCGGCGTACTGCAGCCAACCAGAAGTGCCCGGTCGCGGGGCTAGTCGCCCACCTGGCCGTCGATGGACTCGCGGAGGAGGTCGGCGTGGCCGTTGTGGCGGGAGTACTCCTCGATCAGGTGCACGAGGATCCAACGCAGGTTGTACCGGCGGGACGGGTCCGAGCGGAAGGTACGACGCGACAGCGACTCCATCGCTCCGGGATGGGCGAGTGCCTCGCGGACGATCCGGTCGGAGGCGGCCACCATCTCGTCGTAGAGCTCCCTGAGCTGGGCGGGTGAGTCCTGCGCGGCGGAGTGCCAGTCCCAGTCACCGTCGGCCTGCCAGTCGACCGAGGCCCACGGCTCGGGGGGCGGGTTGTCGGCGTAGACCTGGTTGCACCACCAGTCCTCGACGTAGGCGAGGTGCTTGAGCAGTCCGCCCAGCGTCATCGTCGACGGCGCCAGCCGCTGATCGAGCTGGGCGGCGTCGAGGCCGGCGGTCTTCAGCCGCAGGGTCTCGCGGTGGTGGTCGAGGAAGGCGGTCAGGGTCTCGGCCTCGGATCCTGCGAGAGGCGGATCGGTGCGGGTCATGCCGACGAACCCTATTCGTCCTCCAGGTCCTCGGCCGCGTTGCGTCGCCGGGTGATCCAGATGGTCATCGCGAGGAGCACGAACGGCCCGAACGCCAGCACCAGGGTGAGGATCCGTTCGACCGGGTGCAGCGGCCCGAGGTGGAGCAGGATCACGCGCGGTCAGCCCATGTGCGGGTAGCGGTGGTCCTTCGGGGGCGCGAAGGTCTCCTTGATCGAGCGTGGTGAGGTCCACCGCATCAGGTTCGCGGGCGCACCGGCCTTGTCGTTGGTGCCCGACGCGCGCGCCCCACCGAACGGCTGCTGGCCCACGACGGCACCGGTCGGCTTGTCGTTGACGTAGAAGTTGCCGGCGGCGAAGCGCAGTCGCTCGCTCGCCCACGCGACGGCCTGACGGTCCTGGGAGATGACCGCACCAGTCAGGGCGTACGGCGCGAACGACTCCATCTGGTCGACCACGGCCTCGAACCGGCGGTCGTCGTAGACGTGCACGCTGAGGATCGGGCCGAAGTACTCGTCCTTGAACATCGCGTCGGTCGGGTCATCGGACTGCACGATCGTCGGCCGCACGAAGTAGCCGATCGAGTCGTCGACCTGGCCACCGGCCACGACCTCGAGCTTGCTGGACCGCCTGGCCCGCGTGATCGCCTTCTTGTGCTTGGCGAACGCCCGGTCGTCGATCACGGCACCCATGAAGTTGGACAGGTCGGTCGTAGGGCCCATCGCGAGGTCCTCGGTCTCCGAGATCAGCTGATCCTTGAGCTTCTTCCAGACCGACGCGGGCACGTAGGCACGCGAGGCGGCCGAGCACTTCTGCCCCTGGAACTCGAAGGCACCGCGCATCATCGCGACGCGCAGCACGTCGACGTCAGCCGAGGGGTGGGCGACGATGAAGTCCTTGCCGCCGGTCTCGCCGACGATCCGCGGGTAGGAGCGGTACGTCGAGAGCTTCTCCCCGACCGTGCCCCACAGCTTCTGGAAGGTCGGCGTCGAGCCGGTGAAGTGGATGCCGGCGAGGTCGGGGTGGTGCAGCACCACGTCGGAGACCTCGATGCCGTCACCGGGCAGCATGTTGATCACGCCCGGGGGCATGCCGGCCTCCTCCAGCAGCTCCATGGTGACGTGGGCGGCGAACTGCTGGGTCGGCGACGGCTTCCAGATGACCGTGTTGCCCATCAGCGCCGGAGCCGTCGGAAGGTTGCCCGCGATCGCGGTGAAGTTGAACGGCGTGATCGCGTAGACGAAGCCCTCGAGCGGCCGGTGGTCGGTGCGGTTCCAGACGCCGGGGCTGTTCGCGATCGGCTGCTCGGCCATGATCTGGGCGCCGTAGTGGACGTTGAACCGCCAGAAGTCGATCAGCTCGCAGGCCGAGTCGATCTCGGCCTGCCAGACGGTCTTGGACTGGCCCAGCATGGTGGCCGCGTTGAGCCTCGCTCGCCACGGTCCGGCGAGCAGGTCGGCCGCCTTCAGGATGATCGAGGCGCGGTCGTCGTACGACATCGCCCGCCAGGCCGGCGCCGCGTCCGCCGCAGCCCGTACGGCGGCCTGGGCGTCACGCCTCGTGGAGTTCTTGAGCACGCCGAGCACCGACTTGTGCTCGTGGGGCTGCACGACGGACACCTCCGCTCCCCCGCCCATCACCTTGCGCCCGCCGATGGTGGCGGTCAGGTCGATCGGGCCGGCCGAGCTCATGCGGGCCAGCTCGCCCTCGATGCCGGTGCGCTCCGGGCTACCGGGGGCGTAGTTCAGGTTCGGCTCGTTGACCGGAGCCGGGGGTGTGGTGATCGCGTCCATGCTCGCGATGCTGCCAGACACCCCGAGCCGTCACCAACCGGGTCAGCGCCGGATGCCGACACCTCGCGCTGCCGACGTCGTGCCCAGGTAGTTCCGGGTGCCGGTGGCGATCACGCGGTAGTAGGTCGCGCGGGTCTGCCTCACCTTCCAGGCCCGAGTTCCGATCGAGCTGGTCGTCGCGCTCGTCACCGTGTGCCAGGTCGCCTGGCCGAGCAGGTGCCGCTGCAGGGTGAGGCGTACTCCGGCGACCCGGGCGGTGGTGCCCTGCCGGGTGAGCACGCCGGTGACGGTGAAGTACCTGTTCTTCTTGACCGTGGCGACCGAGGAGACCCTCGCAGTGGTCGCGTAGATCGGCACGGCGCTGGCCGCGCCGACGTGGCCGTCCTGGGTGACTGCCGCCACGGCGACGCTCACGTTGGTGTTGGCCCTCAACCCGGTGAGGGTGATCGAGCGGGCCGAGGCCGGGGCGGTGTTCACCTGGCCGCCGGACCGGGTGATCCGGTACGACGCGACCGGGCTGCCGCCGACGTACGCCGGGGCGCTCCACGCGACCCGTGCGCTCGTCGTCGCGGCCGAGACCGTCGTGACCGGCACCGAGGCGACGGCGTTGGGACAGGTGTAGGCCTCGATGTCGTCGACCCACCAGCCGTAGGCGGCCGTGTCCTGGTCGCCGGTGACGCGGAAGACCACGCGCACGGTCTGGCCGGCGAGCGAGGTGAGGTTCATCCGGCTCGACCCGTAGCCGTGGCTGTCGCCGCCGAAGACCTTGGTGGACGTTCCTTGCAACGTCTTGGTCGGCCCGTTGTCCCACGGGACGGTCCGAGTCGTCCACGTGCTGCCGCTCAGTGTCTGCACGAAGGCGATCGCGCCGTCGAAGTAGATCGCGGGCATGCCGTTGACGGCGTCGTACCACTCCATCGCGTAGGCGTGGTCGAAGCGCAGGTACGTCGGCTGCGCGGCCGGCAGCTTGAACGGCGAGCTGATGATCTGGCTGGTGGAGATGCCGTCGAGGGTCGGGTCGGGGTCCCACCCGAACCACGAGCTCTGCCCGCTGCGGGTGTACGCCGGGGTCTGGTTGGCCGGAGTGCGCTGCCAGAGGCCGTTGGCGGTGAAGCCGAACTGCTGGACGTTGTCGTCGTCGCGGCGCAGGTCCACCCGGCGTGCACCGGAGGCGCAGGTGGACGGCGCCTCGTGGTTGACGGCCTTGGCGTCGGTCGGCGCCAGCTCGAGCTGGGTGGCTGCGACCGCCTGGCGCACGGAGTCGCAGTTGGCGGTGGTGAAGCCGTCGGTCGCGTGGGTGGCGAAGTCGTCGCAGGTGGCGACCAGGGTGCGGCCGAGGTCGGCGTACTGCGCGCCGGAGGTGAGCCGCTTGATCACCTCGAGGTAGAGCTGGCCGGTCTTGGTCAGGCCGTTGTCGCTGCCGTCGATCCCCACGATGCCGGCCTGGCCGTTGAAGGCGCCGCCCTGGGAGATCAGGTAGGCCGTCTTGTTGCCGATGCCGTCGTTGAGGTGCACGGCCCCGTTGTCGTCGAAGATGTCGGCCGCGTGGTAGTCGGCCATCTTGTCCGGCTGGCGAGCCTCTCCCGGCGGAGGATCGATCGACGGCGGGTCCGCGAGGCTGCGGATGGACCCGTCGGTGAGGTCCTCGCCGATCGTCCAGCCGGCATCGCCGGCGGGCGACAGCGGGTTGCGGTGGTCGACGATCTCGCCGATCGTGTCGGCGACCGACTCGTTGATCGCTCCGCTCTGGTGCAGCGTGAACAGGTTGGAGGTGTGCTGGACGTAGCCGTGCGTGAGCTCGTGGCCCACCACGTCGTCGGCCCCGGCATAGCCGGCGCCGAAGACCATCTGGGTGCCGTCCCAGAACGCGTTCGGGTAGGGGCAGCCACCGAAGTCGTCGTGGCTGTCGTGGTCGAGGTCCTGCGCCTGGTAGCACCACTGCACCGTCGCCTCCAGCGACTTGGTGCCGACGTGGTCCACCCCGATGAGGTCGGTCAGGTCGGTCCCGGCGAGCTGCTGGTAGGCGTCGGCGGTGGCGCCGAGGTTGTCGAAGGCGTCGTTGACGTCGTCGTTCGCCGGGATCGGTGTGGTGAGCTCCGTGCGTATCGGGGCCGTGCAGGGCGGCACCGGGTCGTCGCCGGAGGTGAGTCGCGCGTCCCCGTTGTCGCAGATCCGCCGGCTGAGCGCCTCGGGAGCGTCGTTGAAGTGCAGTGCGACCTCGCCCCGGTCGGTGCCGACCAGCACGGTCTCGCGGATCTCGGAGCCGTTGGTGACCTCGAGCTGCCACACCGGGCGGGCGCCGACCGGGTCCGCGACGTGCACGATCGCCGGGTCGTAGACGCGGCGACCCTGCACCGTGGCCGAGAGGTCTGCGGCACTGACGTGGTGCCCCTTGGCGATGGCGTCGATCGCCGTACGCCGAGCCCGGGCCTCGCTCACCGCGGGGACGGGCACCTGGGTGGCGTCGGTGGTGGCCGACGCGACCGACACGACGTCCTGGTGGTCGTCGAGGCTCAGCACCAGCTGGCCGCCGAAGACGGGTACCCCGTCGACGACCTGGTCGGCGCGGACGATCGTGCCGCCGGTGGCGGAGCCGAGGGTCCGGGTCACCACGGCCCGGGAGGTGGTGCCGTCGATGCCGAACGCGTCGCCGTGCTCCTTCAGCTGCTCCTGGACCGAGCCCTGCGGCGTGGAGGAGTCGCTGTCGAGCATCGCGCTGCCGTCGGTGGAGGTCACGAAGGCGACGTCACCCGAGGCGTCGCGGGTCACCCGGACGGCGCCGTCGGCGTCGGCCTTCAGGTCCCGGATGGCATCGGCCGACGAGGTGTCGGGGTCGGGAGCGGACGAGGCGGCCGGCGGTTCCGGGCTCGCGAAAGCGGCCTGGGGGGCAGCCAGGCTGAGCGCGATGGCACCGGCGAGCAGTGACCAGCGTCGAGTCATGGCGGGGTCTCCGACTCCTGTCGATGGACATGCTAGTCGGACAAACCCGGACAGAACTCATAAATAGGAAAATGGTGCTCAGGACAGCAGGTCCGGGATCTCCTGCGTGCCGAACCAGGCCAGGTCGCCCAGCGCCTCCGGGTCGTACGACGCCGCCCGCTCGAGGTCGCCGGTGTCGGCGTGCACGGCCTTGACCAGCCGGAACGGGAAGGCCGAGAGCACCTCCACCCGCGTGGAGTCGTCGCTCTCGACCGCCGAGTCGACATCGACGGCCAGCACCACGCGTCGGGGCTGGTCCTCGTCGGTCAGCAGGCCGACGGAATCGTCAGCAGCGGCCATCAGGGCGGCGTACTCCCACTCCTCCTCGTCGGCCTCGGGCCACTGCTCGCGCAGCCAGCCGGTCACCGCCCGGGCCGGTACGGGTGCGGGCCCGACGCCGCCGTCGGCCAGGAACCCCGCCAGCGTGGTGAGGGTCGCCGGGACGTAGATGCGCACGCTCATTCCACGGGACCCGGCGTCAGCGGGGCGCGCTTGCGGCCACGCGGGGCGCGCAGCCGGTTGTCGCTGGCGCTGTCGACCAGCTCGTCGAGGGACTCGCGCACGCACTGGCCGAGCACGTCGATGTCGGGCAGGGCGTCGCGGTCGGCGCTGATGCCGTAGTAGACCGCCCCGTCGTACGACGTGACGCCGACCGAGACCGAGAAGCCGTCGAGGAGGGGCGGCACCGGGTAGGTCTCGACCATCTCGGCGCAAGCGAGGTACATCGGGAACTGCGGCCCGGGGACGTTGGTGATGACGAGGTTGACGTTGCCGCGAGCCTCCTTGAACGCCACCCGCGAGCCGAGCGCGTGGAACGTGGTCGGCGCGAACCCGGCGACCCCCGCGATCCGGTCGGCGGCCACCGCGCGCCCGGTCTCGCTGTGCACGCGCAGGGCGTAGGACACCTGGTGGAGGCGTACGACGGGCGACCCCTCGCCGATCGGCAGGTCGACGAGATGCCCCACCACCTGGGAACCGAGCGAGGTCGGCTCGAGCTCCTCGTCGATCACGCTCATCGGCACCAGCGCACGCAGCCGTCGCCCGGCGGCCACGGACTCGGCACGGGTCATGAACCACGCCCGGATGGCCCCGGACAGGGTGGCCAGGATGACGTCGTTGACGGTGCCGCCGTGGACGCGGCGGATCTTGCGGTAGTCCTTCAGCGAGGTGCGCACCAGCACCACCCGACGCTGGGCCGAGGGCTCGATGTTGAACGGCGACTCCGGGCTCGAGCGGCGGTTGGCCAGCTCGCCCGCGATGGCCCCGAACTTGGCGGCGGCTCCCCCGACCGTGCGACCGACGGCCTCGGCGTTGCTGCGCAGGGTGCTCACGGCGACCTTGGGGCTGCGCACCGACTCGAGCATCGCGCTGGCCGCCAGCTTGGCCGGTGTCGGCTCGGCCGGAGCCACCCAGTCGTCGCGGACCAGCTGGCGGGGGCCGGGGTCGACGTCGAGCAGCACCTGGCCGAGGTCGACGGTGGAGATGCCGTCGACCAGGATCTGGTGGGACTTGGAGAGCAGCGCGACCCGGCCGTCCTCGAGGCCCTCGACGAAGTAGATCTCCCACAGCGGGCGGTCGGGGTCGAGGCGTCGGGAGAGGATCCGGGCCGTCAGCTCGCGCAGCTGGTCGAGGGTGCCGGGACGTGGCAGCGCCGAGCGGCGTACGTGGTAGGCGAGGTCGAAGTCCTCGTCGTCGACCCAGACCGGGTTGGCGAGTCGACCCGGGACCCGACGTACGTGCTGGCGGTAGCGGGGCACGAACGAGATCCGGTCGTCGATGTGCGCCAGCAGGGCGTCGTAGTCGAAGTCCGAGTCGCTCGGGTCGAAGATCTCGAGGGTCGCGTTGTGCATGGGCGTCTGCGGCGTCTCCTCCGCCAGCAGAGCGAGGTCGCTCGCGCGCAGCCTCTCGCTCATCCTGCGAACCCCCTCCCGTTGAGTACTTGGGCCTCATGGGATTCTGGCAGAGGCCGGCTCACGTCTGAACGGCCGACCCACCAGGTGGAGGTTTCGATGTCCCGTTCTGCGCGCCCGTTCCGTCCGCTGGGCGCCGTGCTCGTCTCTGCCGTGATGGCCCTGGCGGTGGCGGGATGTGGCTCCGACGACTCCGGAAGCGGGTCCGGCTCGGACAGCTCGGTGGTGAAGAAGGACTCCAGCGGCACCTCGACCGTGGACATCACCTTCAAGGGCGACAGCGTGACCCCGTCGGGCGCCAAGGTCAAGGTGAAGGCCGGTGACCCGCTCAAGCTGCACATCACGGCGGACAAGGCCGGCGAGATCCACGTGCACAGCTCCCCCGAGCAGCACATCGAGTACGCCGCCGGGACGACCGACAAGACGGTGACCATCGACCAGCCCGGCGTCGTCGACGTCGAGTCGCACTCGCTCGACAAGCTCATCCTCCAGCTCACGGTGCGCTGAGTGCCCCGGGCCCCAGCCCTCGCAGGCCGGCTCCCCGAGTTCCTGCCCCTGCACGGCATCGGCGGGTCCAAGGACCTGCCCATCCCGCTCGCACTGGCGATCTCGGGCGCGGTCGCGGCGCTCGTCGTCTCCTTCTGCGTCCTGTCCCTGGCCTGGCGGCAGCCGCGCTACGAGGGTCCGCGCCCGGGTCGTCCGGTGCCGGGCGTGCAACGGGTCGTCGACGACCCGCGCTTCCAGTGGACGATGCGGATCCTCGGGCTGGCCCTCGCTGCCTACCTCACCTGGGCCCTGATCTGGGGACCCGACCTGGTCACCAACCCGGTGCTCGGCACGTTCTACGTGCTGGTGTGGGTCGGGATCGTGCCCGCCTCCCTGCTGCTCGGCCCGGTGGTCAAGGCGGTCAGCCCGGTGCGCACGCTCAACCTGCTGCTCGCCAAGGTGACCGGCGGCGATCCGGCGACCGGGTTGGCGACGTACCCCGCCCGGTGGGGCTACTGGCCGGCCGCGGTCGGGCTGTTCGCGTTCACCTGGCAGGAGCTGGTCAACCCGCAGAGCGCCTACCTGAGCTCGGTCCGGCTGTGGCTGGTGGCCTACCTCGCGACCATGCTGATCGGCGCCGCCGTGTTCGGCGACGTCTGGCTGGAGCGCGCCGACCCGTTCGAGGTGTACTCCTCGCTGCTCGCCCACCTGTCGGCCTGGGGACGCGACGGAGCCCGGCTCGTCGTACGCAGTCCGCTGGCGAACCTCGCCACCGTGACTCCCCGACCGGGGCTGGTGGCGGTGGTCGCGACGCTCTTCGGATCGACCGCGTTCGACACCTACAAGGACACGCTCTCCTGGCAGCGGATCCTCACCGACGTCGGCCTCGACAACAAGCTCACCAACACGGCGGCCCTGCTGGTCTTCTGCCTGATCGTCGGGGTCTCCTTCACCCTGGCCGCGATGTCCACGGGCGTGGAGACCGAGGGACCCAGCGCCGTACGTCGCCGCGACCTTCCGGCCCTGCTGGCCCACTCGGTGATCCCGATCATCGTCGGCTACATGACCGCCCACTACCTGAGCTACTTCATCGAGCAGGGGCAGAACACGATCATCCAGCTCAGCGACCCGATGGTCCGCGGGGACAACCTGCTCGGCACGGCCAACTTCAACGTGAACTACTGGCTCTCGTTCCACCCGTCGCTGCTCGCGAGCATCCAGGTGCTGGCCGTGGTCACCGGCCACATCTGTGGGGTGATCGCCGCGCACGACCGGGCGATCTCGCTGCTCCCGAAGCGGCATCACGTCAGCGGCCAGATCGGGATGCTGGTCATCATGGTCGCCTACACGGCGACCGGCCTCTACCTGCTGATGGGCGGGGCGCTGTGAGCCGACGGGGCGACCAGCGCGGCGTCGTACACCTCGGAGAGGGCCTTGCGCAGCGCTGAGTCACCCAGCTCCACCACGGAGCGGCCGCCCACCAGCGCCTTGTCGGTCGTCGACCGGTCCTCGGGCAGGAAGTGCACGCCGGTGGGCCGGACGTAGCCCTCGACCATGCCGACGATGTCGCGCCGGCCCCAGCCGAGCGAGTCGCGCATCCGGTTGACGACCACCGTCACCGGCGCGCCCGTGCTGTCGCGGATCTCCACCAGCGTGCGGGCCAGCCGAGCCAACCCGGTCGGCTCGGCGGACCCGACCACGACGACCTGGTCGGCGCCCGCGACGGCGTCGAGAGTGAGCTGGTTGCGCGAGAGCGGGCGGCCGAGGTCGGCGTCGTCCTCGAGGCTGAACCCGGTGTCGACCACCACGTCGCCGACCTCGGCAGCGCGATCCAGCACGGCATCGAGCACGCCCGGGCGAGCCTCCACCCATCGGTCCGGGCGCGGCAGACCGGTGAGCACCTCGAAGTGGTCGGAGACCACGCGTCGGCAGCGGGCGAACGACTCGGTGTCCAGTGATCCGGCATTGACCAGCCTGGCCGCCGCGAGCAGGCCGGAGACCTCGTCGAGCACGCCGAGGTGCTGCGCCACGGCTCCTCCGTGGGGATCGGCGTCGACCAGCACGCTCGGGTGGCCGCGCTGGGCGTGCTCGGCGGCGAGGCCGATCGCGAGCGTCGTACGTCCTGGGGCGCCGGCGGGACCGTGCACCGCGATCACCCGTCCGCGCGCCGTCACCGGATCCGGGCTCGGTGCGGGTAGCGGGTCGGGGTCGACGACCAGCGCCCGTGCTCCCGCCGAGCTCACGGTCTCCGACAGGTCGGAGAGCTGGGCCGCGGCCACCACCGCCACCACACCGATGCGCGCCAGGGCGTCCGCGTCGCCCCCGACCGCCACGCACCGCACGTCGTCGCGCAACAGCTGCATGACGGCGTCGGCGTCGAGGCCGCCCAGGTCGCCGGACACGACTGCGACGTCGGCCTGCCCGGTGGCGGCGCTGGCCAGCAGGTCGGCGAGGTCGACACACCGCTTGAGCACCACCATGCCGTCGCCGTCGAGCAGCCGCAGGGCCGCGGCCTCCCACGACTCACCACCCGCGGCCAGCAGCACGGCCACCCGGTCGGCCATCGCTCAGCCCTTCCGTGCGATCACGACGCGGCCGTCGGAGATGCCGCCCAACGCCTTACCCAGCTCGCCGGCACGATCGGCCGGCACTCCGACGATGACCTGGCGCGTCGACTCCGGCGCCAGGCTGTTCGACCCGCGGGGTACGGCGACCACGGTGACGTCGGTCAGCACGGGAACGGCGGTGGACCGCTGACCACTCTCGGCACCGACCTTGGGTGCGACCCAGACGTCGACCACCGAACCCTGGCGGACGGTCGCGGGCAGATCGTCGACGGCGACGCTGATCGGCACCTCGACCAGGTCATGGCCGGCCTGCTCGGCGATGGCTGCTCGCGGCAACAGCTCGCCGGCCGAGACGGGTCGGTTCAGCGTGGCCGCCGCCGGCACCTCGTCGGTGGCAGCGAGGTAGCTGTCGGCCGTCGCCTCGTCCGGGAAGCGCACCTGCCGGCGCTCGAGGTCCCCGTCGCCGAGGCTGGCCCCGGCCGGCAGGTCGCGAGCCACCGCCCACACCCCGACCGTGTCATCGGCCGCCGCCATCAGCCGGGCGCCGATGACGACTGACGCGGCGACAAGCAGCAGTCCCAGGATGAGACGTGGATTGCGCCAGCCCGGTCGTCGGCTGCGCTGCGCCCTGGCCGGCACGGTCTCCTGGCGCGGAGCAGTGAGCGTCATCGCAGGTGTCCTTTCGCCGGTGCCATCCACAGGCAACGCGTGTCAAACAGTCGCAACCGTCTGCTTCCAGTGGCAGAGTGGAGGTCATGGACGCGACGCCGAGGTTCCTCCAGCTGGCCGACGTCGCCGAGGTGCTCAACATCTCCGGCGCCCAGGTCTACGCGCTGGTACGGCGACATGAGCTGAAGGCGATCAAGATCGGCGGTCGTGGCCAGTGGCGCGTCGAGGCGAGCGAACTCGAGGCCTACATCCAGCGGGCCTACGCCGACGCCGAGCAGTTCGTGCGCGAGCACCCGTTCGTCGAGGGATCCCCCACCCCCCGCGACTGATACCGGCGCCTGCTTCATCGGCGGCCCTGGAGGGCCGCCACCGCCGCGTGGGGGACGGCCTGGGCGAGGCGGCCCGCACCTTCGCCGACGGCGAGCTCGAAGAAGTCCCGGCCGACGCGTCCGACGACCCCCTCCACCTGCTGGTCGTCGCAGAAGTGCACCACGCACGGCTCGTGGGCCATCGCCAGTCGGCGCAGCACGGCGCGCATGGTCAACCGGTCGACCGGCGACCAGGTGTCCTCGCTGTGCGCCTTGCCCGAGAGCCCGCCGATGGTGGCGACGCCCGCGTGCCGGACGACCCACTCCGAGGAGCCGTCGACCAGCAGGAACCAGTCCTCCCCCAGCCGCGCCAGCCGGCCCCCGACGACGCGTCCGCCGAGCAGCCGGACCCGCAGGTCCTCGCCCATCGAGGCGTGCACCCGTGAGGCCAGGCTGACCCGGGAGTACTCCGCCACGGTGAGGTCGGCGACCTCCGCATCGCGCTCGGCCAGGTGGAGCCCGCTCGCCTGCTGCTCGAGGTCGTCGAAGACGGCGAACATCGACTCTTCCCAGCTCATGACCCTGTGCATGCCCCGGGTCGGTAGGCCCCAAACAGTCTGTGGACAAACGTTTGACACCCGATGATTCTGGGCGTTGTCTGGTGCAAACACAAGCAAACGCAAGGATCTGGGGATGTCGTTCGGGGACCTTCTCGTCACCGGGGCCACGTGGGCCCTCGCCATCGGGGCCGCGTGGGCGGTCCTGATCGTCGTGGCAGGCGTCGTCGAGGTCCTCTCGTCCGGTCGCCTCGCCGCGACCGCGCGCCTCGGCTGCCCGGCCCCGGCGAGGCGTGCACTGCTCGCCGGCCTCGGCCTCGTGCTCGCCAGTGGTGGTGCCGTCGTGGCGGGTCCGGTGTCCGCCGCGCCGGCTCCGCTGGGCAGCGACACCCGCACCGGGCTCGGGCTGCCGGTCCCGGCCAGGCCGACCGGCTCGGCGTACGCCCTGCCCCGCCAGCGGGTCGAGGTGCAACCCGGCGACTGCCTGTGGCGACTGGCGCGGGAGCACTCCCGGACAACCACCTCGCAACAGGACCTCGCGCGAATGGTCGCCCGCACCTACCTCGCCAACCGGAGGGTCATCGGGGCCGACCCCGACCTGATCCGGCCCGGTCAGCGGCTGCGCATCCCGCTGCAGCGCCAGGACCAGCCACGCCACTGAAGGACCGACAGGAGACACCCATGACCGCACAGCTCACTCACCCCCACCGGCACCCGGCCCCGATGACCAGCGTCCAAGGGACCCTGGCCCTCGACTACGGCCACGACGTCCGCTCGTCGCCCTCCCCCGACCTACGCCTCGTGGCCGGCGGGCGCGCCGAGCTCGAGGCGTTCGCGCACCGCTTCGCCTGCGCCGTGGTCGAGGTGGTCGGCGGCGACCGGGGTCCGAGCCAGCTGCTGCGGTGGACCAGCGAGAAGGTCTACGCCGAGCTCCAACGCCGGTCGGCCCTGCTCTCCGGGACGACGCCCGGGGACCGGCGACTGCGCCGGCTACGCAGCCAGGTGCGCAGCGTGCACCTGTTCTGTCCCTCGCCGGAGGCGGCCGAGGTCAGCGTGCACGTCCGCCAGGGCGAGCGCTCGCGCGCCATCGCCGCCCGCATCGAGCTGGTCGAGGGCCGCTGGTGCTGCACGGCGCTGCAGTTCGGCTGAGGCTCGGCTTCGCGCTGGCGATGTGTGGCTCAGGTCGGCAATGGCGGTGTAGACCGCGGAGGCCAGGTCGGCTCGTGTCCGCATGATGAGACTAAGTCAAGATCTCTGCATGAACCGGCCTCCCCTTGGAGTCGACATGACCAAGCGCCTGTCTGCCGCCATCGTGCTGTCCCTCACTCTGGCGCTGGGGGCGATGGCTCCGGCGTGGGCCATGACTCCCGACTACGCGAGCCAGTACTACCTGAACTCGGTGTGTCCGCAGATCCCCGCCTGGAACAGCGTGATCAACGCGCTCTCCCAGGGAAACCACCTGGTCCGAGCAGGACAGGTCAAGGGCAAGCGGCTGCGCCGGGTTCGCGCCGCCCTCCTGCGTCTCCAGCGGACGGACTTCACCGCTGCGAGCCACCTGACGAACACGCCGTCCGAGTGGCCCACGACGGAGGCAGCATCCGCGACCAGCAAGGTGGCAAGCGCCTTGCTGCGCGAACGCCTCATCATCATCGAGCTGCGCACGCGGTCGCGTCAGAGCTTCGCGCGGTACTGGAACCGGATGTTCATCCCGCAGGACAATCGAGTGGACAGCTACTGGCGCCTCGCCTTGACGAGCCTGAGCATCCCGCCCAACGGCAGGCTCGGGTGTTGAGAACCTGAGCTCAGCCGGCGGGGCGGGCCTTGAGGTCGGTCGGGCCGCCGGGGGCGCCGTGGCACTTCTTGTACTTCTTGCCCGAGCCGCAGGGGCACAGGTCGTTGCGGCCGGCGGTGGCGTAAGGGTCGTCGGCGTTGCTGACCGACGTGCTGCCCTTGACCTCGGCCTCGCCGTCCTCACTCGGGGCGGAGTAGGTGAGGTTCTCCGGTGCCCGCGAGGGCTGCAGACCCTTGGCGAAGATGTGCGGCGCGTGGTGCTCGTGGCCGTTCCCGGTGTGGTCGGCCGCGTGGTCATGGTCGTGCTCGACCGGCAGGCCGGACGCGCCACTGGTGTCGGCGGAGGCCAGCAGGTCGACGTCGATCGCGGCGTCGTCCTCCTCCTCGACCTGGACCTCGAGGTTGAACAGGAAGCCCACCGTCTCCTCGCGGATGCCTTCCTTCATGGCGTTGAACATGTCGAAGCCCTCGCGCTGGTACTCCACCAGCGGGTCGCGCTGGGAGTAGGCCCGCAGGCCGATGCCCTCGCGCAGATAGTCCATCTCGTACAGGTGCTCACGCCACTTGCGGTCCAGCACCGAGAGCAGCACCTGCCGCTCGAGCTCGCGCATCACCTCGGCGCCGACCTCGGCCTCGCGGGCCTCGTAGGCCTTCTGCGCGTCGGCCTGCAGGTCGGCCAGCAGGGTGTCGCGGTCGAGCCCGTCGCGGCCGCCGGCCTCGCGCTCGAGGTCCTGGTAGCGCAGCGAGACCGGGTAGATCGACTTCAGTGCCGTCCACAGCGCGTCGAGGTCCCACTCCTCCGGGAAGTTCTCGGTCGCCGCGATGACATAGGTCTCCACGACCTCGTCGATCATCTGGTGCACCTGGTCGGTGAGGTCGGCGCCCTCGAGGACCTCGCGGCGCTCGCCGTAGATCACCTCGCGCTGGCGGCTCATCACGTCGTCGTACTTCAAGACGTTCTTGCGGGACTCGAAGTTGAGCGCCTCGACCTGGCTCTGCGCCGACTGGATCGACTTGGTCACCGACTTGTTCTCGATGGGTACGTCGTCGGGGACCTTCAGCGCGAGCAGCACCCGCTCGACCCAGTCGGACTTGAACAGCCGCATCAGGTCGTCGCCCAGCGAGAGGTAGAACCGCGACTCGCCCGGGTCACCCTGGCGACCGGAACGACCACGCAGCTGGTTGTCGATGCGCCGCGACTCGTGGCGCTCGGTGCCGAGGACGTAGAGGCCGCCGGCCTCCTTGACCTCGTCGTGCTCGGCCTTCACCTGCGCGGTGATGCGCTCGAGGGTCGCGGGCCAGGCCGCGTTGTACTCCTCGGCATTCTCGACCGGGTCCAGGCCCTGCTTGCGCAGCTCCTGGTCGGCAAGGAACTCGGTGGAGCCACCGAGCATGATGTCGGTGCCTCGACCGGCCATGTTGGTGGCGACCGTGACCGCGCCCTTGTGGCCGGCGAGTGCGACGACCTTGGCCTCGTCGGCGTGCTGCTTGGCGTTCAGCACCGAGTGCGGCACGCCCTTCTTCTTCAACAGCCCGGAGAGCAGCTCGGACTTCTCCACCGACGTGGTGCCGACCAGGATCGGCTGGCCCTTGGTGTGCCGCTCGGCGATGTCGTCGACGACGGCCGCGAACTTGGCCTCCTCGGTCCGGTAGACGAGGTCGCGCTGGTCGATGCGGGCCATCGGCTTGTTGGTCGGGATCGGGACCACGCCGAGCTTGTAGATCTTGTCGAACTCGGAGGCCTCGGTCATGGCCGTACCGGTCATGCCGGAGAGCTTCTCGTAGAGGCGGAAGTAGTTCTGCAGCGTGATCGTGGCGAGCGTCTGGTACTCCTCGCGGACCGTCACGCCCTCCTTGGCCTCGATCGCCTGGTGCAGGCCGTCGTTGTAGCGACGGCCGGAGAGGATGCGGCCGGTGTGCTCGTCGACGATGAGCACCTCGTCGTCGATGACGACGTACTCCTTGTCGTTGCGGAACAGCTCCTTGGCCTTGATCGAGTTGTTCAGGAACGAGATCAGCATGGTGTTGGCCGACTCGTAGAGGTTCTCGATGCCGAGGTGGTCCTCGACCTTGGTGATGCCCGGCTCGAGGATGGAGATGGTGCGCTTCTTCTCGTCGACCTCGTAGTCGGTGTCCTTCTCGAGCTTGCGCGCGACCTTGGCGAACTCGGCGTACCACTCGACCTCGTCCTGGGTCGGGCCCGAGATGATCAGCGGGGTCCGGGCCTCGTCGATCAGGATCGAGTCGACCTCGTCGACGATGGCGAAGTACGGCGTCCGCTGCACGCAGTTGTCGAGCGAGGTGGCCATGTTGTCGCGCAGGTAGTCGAAGCCCAGCTCGTTGTTGGTGGCGTAGGTGATGTCGGCGTTGTAGGCGACCCGGCGCTCGTCGGGACTCATCTCCGGGAGGATCACGCCGACGGTGAGGCCCAGGAACTGGTGGATGCGGCCCATCCACTCGGCGTGGTACTTGGCGAGGTAGTCGTTGACGGTGACCACGTGGACGCCGCGCTCGGTCAGCGCGTTGAGGTACGCCGGGAGGGTGGAGACCAGGGTCTTGCCCTCACCGGTCTTCATCTCGGAGATGTTGCCGAGGTGCAGCGCCGCGCCACCCATGATCTGGACGTCGAAGTGACGCTGGCCGAGCACCCGCTTGGCCGCCTCACGGACGGTGGCGAACGCCTCCGGCATGATGTCGTCGAGCGTCTCGCCGTTCGCCAGGCGCTCCTTGAACTCGACGGTCATGCCCCGCAGCTCGTCGTCGGACATGGCCACGAAGTCGTCCTCGATGGCGTTGACGGCCTTGGCGATCGCTTCGAGCTGGCGGAGGATCTTGCCCTCGCCGATGCGCAGGACCTTGTCGATGATCGACACGCGGACTACTCCTGGGGATTGACTCAGTGGGGACGAGGGCCGTTCAGGCCCGTCAACCATGCTAACGGGCGGGACCTCCGCGGAGTTTCACCCGCTTGGTCACGCACGGACGGCGCAGCCGATGACCGCCGCGGCCGAGGGCCCGCGAGAGCCCTCGGGGATGTGGAACCGTTCCAGCTCGGTGAGGGTGAACCCGGCCGCCTCGATCGCGGCCACGGTGTCGCGGGAGACGTGGCAGCCGCCGAACAGCGGCGGCCAGACGGTGGCGTCCAGCACCCGCTGGGTACGCCGGCCAGGGCCGGGCTCGTGGGAGCGCACGTGCTCGAGGAAGCGGAGCTCGCCGCCGGAGCGCAGCACCCGCCGCGCCTCGGCCAGCGCAGCGGGCTGGTCGACCGAGCACAGCACGAACGTGCACACCACCGCATCGGCCTCCCCGTCAGCCACCGGGAGGTCGGTGGCGACCGCGTTGCGCAGCTCCACCCGTTCGTCGGTGTGCGAGGACGCCTGCTCGCGGAGGTAGGCCTCGGGCTCGACCGCGACGATGCGCTCGACCTCGTCGGGGTAGTGCGGGAAGTTGGCGCCGTCGCCCGCGCCGATCTCCACCACGATGCCCTTCAGCCCGGCCAGCACGCGTCGCCGCAGGTCGTCGCCGCCCTGACGGGCGAAGGACGGGGCGAGCACCCGGTTGTAGAGGCGGGCGAACAGCGGGTGCCGGACGAGGGTCTCACTCATGGCCGCAGCCCTCCCGAGGACCCGATCTGCCAGATCGCGAGCCCGTGCAGGTGCTGGTCGACCGCGAGCCGCCGCCGCACGTCGACCGAGCGGGCGTCGTCCCACCAGATCCGTCGATCGTTGGCGAGGGTCGCGTGCCACTCGCCGAACGTCGAGCTCCAGGTCGCCCGCGAGCCGGCCAGGCTGCGCGCTTCCGGGACGGTCAGCTCGGACGCTCCGCCGCCCCACTGGTAGCCGTACGCCGCCGCGCCCAGGTCGACCTTGCGTCGCGGCACCCGGGAGACGAAGTAGCGCAGCTCGGACCTCACCCACGGCATCGCGGCGATCGGCCCGGGTCCCGACCAGGGCCCGTGCTGGTCGTAGGACATCAGCACCGCCACGTCGAGCAGCCGGGCAAGTGCGGTCAGCCGGTAGCCCCGGGCGGCGTACCCGCGTGCGTTGACGCTGGCCATGAACGCCATCGAGACGGTCCGGCCCTTCGGCAGCGCGTGGCGGACGGCACGGGTGAAAGCCACCAGTCCGCGGGCGTCACGAGGACGCAGTGACTCCAGGTCGAGCTGCACGCCGCGGAACCCGGCCGCGCGGCGAGCCAGCGCCCGGGCCACGGCAGCACGCTTGCGGGGGCTGACCAGCATCCGGTGGGCACGCGGTTCGTCGAAGTCGCCGATCCGGTTGTTGTAGTTGGAGAAGAGCAGCACCGGCGGTCGCCCGGCGCGGTTGGCGGCGCGCCGCAGACCCGCCGCCTGCGCACTCAGGGCGGTGACTCCCCCACGAGCCGTCAGGGATACCCCGTCGACGCCGATCGTGTCGAGGAAGTCGCCGTCGCGCGTGATCGACGCGGGCCTCGCCGACCCTTCGAGGGCGTAGCCCATCACGACCGGCGAGGTGCGGGCGACGTCGCGCACCGACCCGGCCGTGGCCGCGGGGTCTGCACCACAGGCCGTGACGACCAGCGGCACGAGCAGGAGAGGTACGACGACCCGAGGCTTCACGTGGTCAGCCTGACCGCCCCCACCCGCTTCGGCAAGGGTCAGAGACCCTCGAGCAGGGCCGCGCCGCGGGGCGAGAGCCGGTAGCCGATCTCGAGCGACTCGGTCAGCCCCAGCTCCTTGAGCTTGCGCACGTCGCGCTTGAACGGCGCGGTCTCCCGACCGAGCTCGGCGGCGAGGTCGGGCGCCCGGCGCGCGGGGTTGGCCGCGATGATCGCGAGGGTCTCCCGCGTCCAGGGACCGTACGACGAGGCGCGGTCGAACCGGTCGAGCCGGGCCACGAGGGCGACCCGCTCCTCCGCACTGAGGTCCGGCTCGTTGCGCAGCGCCACCCGCGGATCCTCGCCGGCGTACCGCAGGCCGACCCGCCAGATCGGGGCCGGGGCCTTGGGCGCCATCAGCTGCAGCAGCTGCTCCCGCGGCGCACCCGCCCGGGCGGCGTCCTCGTCGCTCACGTCGTCCACCTCGTCGACAGAGGTCACCTCGACCAGGCCGACCGAGGTGCGCATCCGGGTGCCGACGAGCAGCCGCGGCCGTGCCCACCGACGGAAGGCGAGGTCGATCTCGCCGTCGCGGATCCGGGCCAGGTCGACCGGGCGGATCAGCATGCCGCCATCTCGGCCGCGAGCGCGGGGGCGAGATCACCCTTGTCCGCGACCACGATGTCGTCGAGGTCGAGCCACGACGCGAGGTCGCGCAGCTCCTCGGCCAGCTCGACAGCCGTCTCGGGCGGCGCGTCGGGCTCGGCGTAGGTCGCCTTGACCAGCAGGACGCGGTCCTTGCGGTCGGCCTTGAGGTCGACCCGACCCACGATCCGGTCACCGAGCAGGAACGGCAGCACGTAGTAGCCGAACTGACGCTTCGGCTCGGGCACGTAGATCTCGATGCGGTAGTGGAAGTCGAAGATGTGCTCGGTGCGCTCGCGCTCCCACACCACCGGGTCGAACGGGCTCAGCAACGCCCTCGCCTGCACCTTGCGCGGGATCGCCGCGTCGCGGTGCAGCCAGGCCGGTCGCTTCCACCCCTCGATGGTGGCCGGCAGCAGCTCGCCCTCCTCCACGAGCTCGTCGATCGCCCGCTGGGCGGCCGCGGCTCCCTCGCCGCGCTGCAGCTGGAGGCGGTAGTAGTCGGTCAGGCAGCGGACCGTGCCCACCCCGTGGCTGCGGGCGGCACGACGGACCAGCTCCTTGGTCGACTCCCTGGCGTCGGGCACCGGTGCCGCAAGGACGTCCGCCGGCAGCACCCGCTCGGCGAGGTCGTAGACGGGCTCGAACTGGCCGTTGCGGCCGGCGATCGCCAGGTCGCCGACGAGGAAGAGGTAGTCGAGTGCCTTGCGCGCCTCCGACCAGTTCCACCCCCAGTCGACCTTCTCGCGCGGAGCGCCGGTGTCGAGCTCGCGAGCCGTGGAGGCGCCGAGGTCGCGCACCTGGTCGTGCACACGCCTGACCACCTCGTGGTTGGTCTGCAGCCAGGCGCCCCAGCGCGGGCTCTCCCGGAACCCGGTCATCCGGTGCTGCATGACCGGCCACAGGTCGACCGGCATGAAGGCCTGGACGTGCGCCCAGTACTCCACCATCCGGCGCGGCTTGCGCTCCGAGGCGCGCTTCAGCATGTCGATGTCGTAGGGCCCCATCCGCGAGAACAGCGGCATGTAGTGCGCTCGTTGGAGCACGTTGACCGAGTCGACCTGGAGCACACCGGTGCGTGCGAGCGTGCGCGTGAACGTGCGCATCGTCGGGGTGGTGTGGCGGGGGTCGCGGAAGCCCTGGGCGACGAGGGCGATCCGGCGGGCCTGCGCCTGGGAGAAGGCAGTCGGTGACGACGACACGTCGAGAGGCTAACGGCCGCAGCCGACAGTTACTGCGGGATGTCGAGGAGCTTCTCGCGGACGGCGTACATGACCGCCTCCATGCGCGAGTGCAGCTGGAGCTTCTCCAAGATGTTGCGCACGTGGTTCTTCACGGTGTTCTCGCTGATGAACAGCTCTCGGGCGGCGTCGCGGTTGTTCATGCCCTTGGCCACCAGTCGGAGCACCTCGAGCTCGCGCTCGGTCAGCCTCGGCGTCGGCACCTGCTCGCGGTCGGTGCGAGCCATCTCCTTGAACTCGTCGATCAGCTTGACCGCCATCGACGGGCTGATCAGCGACTGCCCCTCGGCCACGACCCGGACGGCCTGGGCCACCTCGTCGATCGAGGAGTCCTTGAGCAGGTAGCCGGAGGCGCCGTTCTTCACCGACTCGTAGAGGTCGCCCTCCTCGTCGCTGACGGTCAGCATGATGATCTTGACGCTCGGCACGAGCTCCTTGATCTTCATGCAGGCCTGGAGCCCGGAGCGCTTGGGCATGCGCACGTCGAGGAGTACGACGTCGGGCACCGTGGCCACGATCAGGTCGGTGGCACTGATGCCGTCGCCGGCCTCGCCGACCACCTCGATACCGGGCTCGACGCCCAGCAGCATGGTCAACCCGCGTCGGAAGAGCTCCTGGTCGTCCACCACGACGACGCGCACTGCGTCGACACCTGATGCTGCGCCCTCAGCGACCATTTGCTCACTATGGCAGAGGAACACACGGTTGGTACACGACCGGGCCACTCGGGTCGTGGTCCGATCGGGTCAGGCGATGGCCCTCCGGGCTGACCCGTTCAGCCCATCTCGAGGGAAATGACTCCGTAGTCATAACCACGTCGGCGGTAGACCACCGAGGGCTTCTCGCTCTCCTTGTCCACGAAGAGGTAGAAGTCGTGGCCGACGAGCTCCATCTCGTAGAGCGCCTGCTCGAGCGTCATCGGCGCGGCGGCGTGGCTCTTCTCGCGTACGACGAGCGGGCCGTCGCCGGTCACCGTGACGGGACCGACCTTGCGCTCGGCGATGTGCTCCGCGTCGGACTGGTCGGCCAGCGGGGGCGACGTGCGTGCCATCGCCTGGCCGAGCGACTCGGGCTTGTGCTGGCCCCGGTGGACCTTCTTGCGGTCGGCGGCCCGGCGCATCTGCGCGGCCATCTTGTCCAGCGCGAGGTCGAGGGCGGCCATCTTGTCCTCCGCGGCTGCCTCGGCACGGACCACCGGTCCCTTGGACTTCGCGGTCAGCTCGACCCGGACCGTTCGTTCGGGATCGCGAGGTCGGGCCTCCTTCTCGAGGAGCACCTCGACCCGGATGATCCGGTGGTTGTGCTTCTCCAGCCTGGTGAGCTTTTCCTCGACGTGCTCCCGGAACCGATCCGACACCTCGCAGTGCCGGCTGCTGACCACGACATCCACCACAGACCTCCCGTGCTGTTCGATCGAACCGAGCGACTATCTGGTTGTCCGGAGACTCCTGTCCACGAGGCCGAGCGCGGGTCGGTGCACCTTCGTGCGGGTAGCACCTGCTACCTCGTCAACGAATGGACCGGACCCGAAGTGCCGGGAACCGGCCTCGACCAGCCGAAGTCCGCCAGCTGCACGGACTCGCAGGGTCTCCATGTGCAGACGCTAGTCGCCACGTCCGAAAAGCGGTAGGCCCGGCTGCGATGGTGCAGTGCTGACCGGCAAACGCCTCCGGGTGGCGGCCACCGTCACGATCGCGCGGACCGGGACACCGGTGTCCTCCAGCGCACGCTGGGCCTCGCGGGCGGTGGCACCGGTGGTGAGCACGTCGTCGCAGACCACGATCGACACCGGGACGCGCGCCCGGGCGAGGGACCTGCGCGTGCCGGCCCGAACGGCCATCGAGCCGGACAGGTTGGCGGCCCGCTGTCGCGCGTCGAGCCCGGCCTGGTCACGCACCGGCCCGCGCACCTCGAGCAGGCGTGCCACACGCACCGGTCGTCCGTCGCGGCCCGGAGAACGGCTCAGGGTGTGGCCGGCGGCGCGGGCGATGCGGAGCATCGGGTCGTGACCACGGGCACGCACGACCGACGCTCGCGACGGCACCGGCACGAGCAGGGTGGGAGTCGCGGGCACGACGGCCGCCGTTGCCGCGGCCAGCACGCGGCCGAGTGGACCGGCCAGCGCGAACACTCCGTGCTCCTTGTGGGCGAGCACCATGGCGCGCAGCAGGTCGGCGTACTCCCCCGCTGCGAAGCACGCAGCCAGCCCGGGAGGACACGGCGTCGGCCGGACCGGGCGCCCGCCGGTCGGGAGTCGCTCGGCGCAGTCGTGGCACAGCGAGCGTCCCGGGGCCGCACAGCCCACGCAGCCGCCGCCGTGGACGAGGTCGAGCCAGGCATCGAGCACCGCACCACCCTGACCGCCGTCGCGGTCCCGGGACAGAGGCCGAGGTCGACCTGTGGAGCGGATGCGACTCCTGGTGGCCTGTGGACCGGTCAGCGGACGTACGTCGCCGCGAGGACCTTCGAGTCGCTGCGCGGCCAGTTGCCGTTGCTGCTCAGCGTGTAGAGACGCTGGTCGGGCGTGATCAGCCGGAGCGGCAGGTTGACGGCCGGAGCGATGACCATGGCCGCGGTCGCACCGCGGAAGACGTTGGGATCGGTGAGCGTGGAGTCGACCGGGGAGCTGTCGGCGGAGATGTAGGTGACCTGGCTGGTCTCGGCCGAGGTCCGGCTCAGCACGGCCAGGGTCGACGGGTCGCGCCAACCGAGGTCGACCAGCTTGGAGGCATCACGGCCGCCGGCGGCGAAGGTGCGCGACCGCCCGGCGCCGGAGACGATCCCCTCGTCGGTGCGCAGGATGTCGGTCACCCGGATCGTGGGAGCGCGGCTGCCGGCGTAGGCCACCGCGAGGCGACTGCCGTCACGGGCCACCGAGAAGGCGGCGACGTCGGCGCCGGTCACGCCGGGGACGCGCAGGCGTCGCACCTGGTCGCCCCGGACGACGAGCACGCGGGCGCCGCCGGGGGTCCGGTCGATCAGCCACAGGTCGCCGAACATGTCGTACGACGGTCGCAGGATGTCGGTGCCACCGACGACCGGCCGTGCGACCGGGGTGGACGCGTTGCCACCCTCGGCCGGCGCCACGAACACCGTCGAGCCGTTGCCCGAGACGGCAGCCAGCCTGCGCGGGGACTCGCTCACGGCGAGGCTGCGCATCGAGTAGCCGGGGCGACCGAGCGGTCCGGTGGTCGCCGTGCCGGTCGGGCTGGCGAGGTCGACCACACGGCCGCCGCGCAGTCCCCACAGCGCCGCTGTGTCGGGCCCCGCGGCGTCGAACTCGTTGCCGCTGGTGACCGGGGCGTCGATCCGGCCACCGGAGAGCGGCACGGTCGCGCCGGCGACGGTGATGCGCACCCGCTCGATGCCGGGAACCTGACGCAGGGTCCACGCCAGCTGGTCGACGGCCCGGCTGAGCTCGCCGGGCGCTGCCCTGAGGACGTCGCGACTGAGGGGCACCTCGGCCACTCCGCTCTCGGTCACGACGACCGACAGGTCGAGGTCGGTGCGCTCGGGCAGCGCCGACCGGCTCACCTCCGCCAGCGTCGAGCCAGGTCCGGCGAGCAGCCCGCGCACCAGGTTGGTGGCCGTCTGCTCGCCGCGCGGGATGAACACCGGGTCGGGCAGCAGCACCCGACCGGTCTGGTCGTAGAAGTAGAGGTTGAACCGGGCGAAGCTGCTCTCGAAGAACGAGGTGCGCACGATCAACGCGTTGGTCGGGTTGTCGATGCGCCACTGGCCGTGCTCGGAGACGAGGTCGAACCGCAGGTCCAGCGACCGCCCGGGCGGCGTGTTCTGCCACCCGCCGCGGGCGTCGAGACGGTGGGTGTCGGCCAACCGGACCACGGCGCCGTCCGTGGTCTGCCGCACGGTGTAGGCGTCGTAGATGATGGTGCCGTCGTTCGGCTTCCACGAGGCCCGGGCGTGCTCGGTCAGGTAGGAGCGCGCCACCGAGGTGCTCAGCGGGTTGGCCTGCATGGCGAGCAGGAACCCCGAGACGATGGCCGACGGGCTGCCGTCCTGGGCCGGTCCCGGCGGGCTGAAGTACGGCGGGTCCTGGGGCCGGTCGGCCTCCTCCGACGACGCGCGGTGCACCGGCCCGGACTCCGGAAGGGTGGCGCAGCCGGTCAGCGCGACCGCCAGCACGGCGACGATCGCTGCCAGCACTCGACGGGCGCTCACGTGACACTCTCCGGGACGTCGCGCGGCACGAGCGGGAGCGGGCTGTGGGTCAGCGGGTCGCCGGCACGGCGCGGCAGGGTCAGCCGGAACTGCGCTCCCCCACCCGGCGTGCCCCAGGCCTGCAGCCAGCCACCGTGCAGCCGCGCGTCCTCGAGCGCGATGGCCAGGCCGAGACCGGTGCCCCCGGTGGCGCGGGCGCGGGCCGGGTCGGCTCGCCAGAAGCGGTTGAACACCATGGCCGACTGGCCCGGCTGGAGCCCGATCCCGTGGTCGCGCACCGTCAACGCGGTGGCCTCCCCGTCGGAGGCGAGCCGGACGGTCACCTCGCTGCCCTCGGCATGGTCGATCGCGTTGGTCAGCAGGTTGCGGACGATCCGCTCGACCCGGCGTACGTCGGCCTCGACCATGAACACGCCGTCGTCCACCACGCGCACCGGGACGCCGCGTTGCAACGCCACAGGTGCGACGGTGCCCACGACGCGGTGGACGACGTCGCCGAGATTGGTGTCGTCGAGCTCGAGCACCGCGGCGCCGGCGTCGAACCGGCTGATCTCGAGCAGGTCGCCGAGCAGGTTCTCGAACCGGTCGAGCTCGGTCTGCAGCAGCTCGGCCGCCCGCGCCGTGACCGGGTCGAAGCTCTCGCGCGCGTCGTGCAGCACGTCGCCGGCCATCCGCACCGTCGTCAACGGAGTGCGCAGCTCGTGGGAGACGTCGGAGACGAAGGTGCGCTGCACCCGGGAGAGCTCCACCAGCTTGCGGATCTGCGACTGCAGCGCCTCGGCCATCTGGTTGAACGACATCGCGAGCCGGGCGATGTCGTCCTCCCCCGAGACGTGCATCCGCTCCTCGAGCCGTCCGGAGGCGATCCGCTCCGCGACGCGGCGGGCGAGCCGGACCGGGGTGATCACCTGGCGCGTCACCAGGGCAGCGACTCCGGCGACGAGGAGCAGCAGGAGGATGCCGGCAGTCAGCAGCACCCGACGGAGGAGCAGGAGCGTCTGCTGCTCCTCGTCCATCGGGAACAGGTAGTAGAGCGCGTAGGTGCCGCCGTCGGACGGCAGCACCACGGTCGAGCCGACGGCCACTCCGGGCTCGTCGACCCGGTCCGTCGTTGACGTCGCGAGGTGGCGGATCCGGGTGTAGGTCCAGGCCACACCGTTGCTGCCGTCGTCCTCCACCGTCCTGCGCAGGTTGGCCGGGACGCTCGCGATGTCGACCGCGGGTGTGGTGCGTACGCCGCCGGCGGTGCTGCCCGTGCCGACCGGTCCGCGGACCACGACGTCGAACCCCTTGACCTCGCCGCGCGAGACGAGGTTCTCCGCCAGCAGCCGCAGCTGTGTCTCGGGGTCGTAGTCGCTGCCACCGGCCGAATTCAGCAGCTCGCGCGCCGTCGAGGTCTCGGTGCGGGCCTCGGCCACCGAGCTGTCCACCCGGCCCTTGACCAGGCCGCTGGAGATCTGCCGCATCACCATGAAACCGACCGAGCCGACGACCACCGCGCTCAGCACCACGATCGCGGTCACGACACGCGTGCGCAGCGACCGGCGCCACAGGTGCAGCGCGCTGCTCGGCCAGGCACGCACCAGTGCCCAGAGCCGGAAGCGTCCCTCAGTCCCCTGCGGGCTCATCCGCGCTGCCCGCCTTGTAGCCCACACCACGGACGGTCAGCACGATCGTGGGATTCTCGGGGTCGACCTCGATCTTGGCGCGAAGTCGCTGGACGTGCACGTTGACCAGCCGGGTGTCGGCGGCGTGGCGGTAGCCCCAGACCTGCTCCAGCAGGACCTCGCGCGTGAACACCTTGCGTGGGTTCTGGGCCAGGCACACGAGCAGGTCGAACTCCAGCGGGGTCAACCCGATGGGACTGCCCGCGCGGGTGACCTCGTGGCCGGTGACGTCGATGACCAGGTCGCCGATGTGCAGGTCCTCCGGCGTGGGCACCTCGAAGCGGCGTACCCGCGCCCGGATGCGGGCGATCAGCTCCTTGGGCTTGAACGGCTTCGCGACGTAGTCGTCGGCCCCGGACTCGAGGCCGACGACCACGTCGACCGTGTCACTGCGCGCGGTCAGCATCACGATGGGTACGCCGGACTCGGCGCGGATCTCGCGGCAGACGTCGATGCCGTCCTTGCCGGGCAGCATCAGGTCGAGCAGCACCACGTCGGGGCGGAACGAACGGAAGACCGCCATTGCCTCGTCACCGCGCGTGACGATCTCGCTGACGAACCCCTCGTTGCGCAGGACGAGGGTGAGCATCTCGGCCAGGGCGGCGTCGTCGTCGACGACGAGCACCCGTGGCCGATCTGCCACCACCTCCGCCTGCGCCACGCGAGCTCCTCGGTCAGTACCGGTAGTGCTCGGACTTGTAGGGGCCCTCCGCCGGGATCCCGAGGTAGGCGGCCTGGCTGTCGGTCAGGGTCGTCAGGTTGACCCCGAGGGCACCCAGGTGCAGCCGGGCGACCTCCTCGTCGAGGTGCTTGGGCAGCACGTAGACGCCGACCGGGTACTCCTCGGTCTTGGTGTAGATCTCGATCTGGGCCAGCACCTGGTTGGTGAACGAGTTCGACATCACGAACGACGGGTGACCGGTCGCGTTGCCGAGGTTCATCAGACGTCCCTCGCTGAGCACGATGATCGCGTTGCCCTCGGGGAAGGTCCAGACATCCACCTGCGGCTTGACGTTCTTGCGCTCGGCCACACCCTCGGCCTCGAGGCCGGCCATGTCGATCTCGTTGTCGAAGTGGCCGATGTTGCCGATGATCGCGTTGTGCTTCATCTGGCGCATCTGGTCGACGGTGACGACGTCCTTGTTGCCGGTCGAGGTGATGATGATGTCCGCGATCGCCAGTGAGTTGTCGAGGGTGTCGACCTGGTAGCCGTCCATCGCCGCCTGCAGCGCGCAGATCGGGTCGATCTCGGTGACGATGACACGGGCGCCCTGGCCGCGCAGCGACTCCGCACAGCCCTTGCCCACGTCGCCGTAGCCGCAGACCACGGCGACCTTGCCGCCGATGAGGACGTCGGTCGCACGGTTGAGGCCGTCGATGAGCGAGTGGCGGCAGCCGTACTTGTTGTCGAACTTCGACTTGGTGACCGAGTCGTTGACGTTGATGGCCGGGAACAGCAGCGTGCCCTCGCGCATCATCTCGTAGAGACGGTGGACACCGGTCGTGGTCTCCTCGGTGACGCCCTTGACCGAGTTGGCGATCGGGCCCCAGTGGTCAGCGTTCTTGGCCAGCTGGGCGTTGAGCACCTCGAAGACGATCCGCTGCTCGGTGGAGCCGGCGGTGGCGGGGTCGGGGGCCTCGCCGGTCTTCTCGGCCTGGACCCCGAGGTGCAGCAGCATCGTGGCGTCGCCGCCGTCGTCGAGGATCATGTTGGGCTGCTCGTCGCCGGGCCAGTCGAGGATCTGCTGGGTGCACTCCCAGTACTCCTGCAGGGTCTCGCCCTTCCACGCGAAGACCGGGACACCCTTCGGGTCGTCCGGGGTGCCGTCCGGGCCGACGACGACGGCGGCCGCCGCGTGGTCCTGGGTGGAGAAGATGTTGCAGGAGGCCCAGCGCACCTCGGCGCCGAGGGCGACCAGGGTCTCGATGAGCACCGCGGTCTGGATGGTCATGTGCAGCGAGCCGGCGATGCGGGCGCCCGCGAGGGGCTTGTCGGCGCCGTAGCGCTCGCGCATCGCCATCAGCCCGGGCATCTCGTGCTCGGCGAGGGAGATCTCGGTGCGGCCGTAGTCGGCGAGCGTGAGGTCCTTGACCTTGAAGTCCATGCGTGAAGTTCCTTTTCAGCGAGGGGTCATGTGTCGTGGTGGCGCGCAGAAAGAGCGCGAGCGTCTGACCACGATCTCGTGCGAAAGGCGCATCTTCGATTCTAGGACATGACCCTACGCAGGTCGGGTTCGAGGTAAATGACGCGCGCCGTCGGCTCGGCCTCGCGGATGGCGATCTCGGCAGTGTCGATGGCGCTGGCCACCTGGGCCGCGGTGTCCGAGGCGGAGACGGCGATCTTCACCGCCACCAGCAGCTCGTCGGGACCGAGGTGCATCGTCTTCATGTGGATCACACCGTCGATCCCCTCGCTGGCCTCGATCGCCTCGCGGATCCGGCGTTGGGCATCGGGGCTGGCGGCCTCGCCGAGCAGCAGGCTCTTGGTCTCGATGGCCAGGATCACCGCGACGGCGACGAGCAGCAGCCCGATCATGGCGGTGCCGATCACGTCGAACATGGGCTGCTTGGTGATCAGGGTGAGCCCGACCCCGAACAGCGCGAAGCCGAGACCGGTGAGGGCGGCGAAGTCCTCCAGCAGGATCACCGGCAGCTCGGGCGCCTTGGCCCGTCGTACGAACTGGACCCAGTTGGCGTCGCCGCGCACCTGGTTGGACTCGTGGATCGCCGTACGGAAGCTGAACGACTCCATCGCGATGGCTACGCCCAGCACCAGCAGCGGCACCCACCACCAGCGGCCGTCGAGCTCGCCCATGTCGCCCGGGTGCTCATGGAGGTGGTGCCACTTGTGGTACGCCTCGTAGAGCGCGAACAGGCCACCGACGCTGAACAGCACGATGGCCACGATGAAGCCGTAGATGTAGCGCTCGCGCCCGTAGCCGAAGGGGTGCTCCGGCGTCGCGTCCTTGCGGGCCCGGCGGCCGCCGAGGAGGAGCAACAGCTGGTTGCCGGAGTCGGCGACCGAGTGGATCGCCTCCGCCAGCATCGAGGAGGACGCGGTCAGCGCGAACGCGATGAACTTCGTGACGGCGATGCCGGTGTTGGCCAGGAGCGCCGCCACGACAGCCCGGTTGCCGCCTTCGGTTGACATGGCGGCAGCGTAGCGAGCCGGGGCCAGCGACCCTCAGGCGTCCAGCCCGAGCTGGAGGTACGCCGCGGCATAGGTGCCTGTCGAGAGCAGTGCCGCGTAGCGCGCCACGTCGCCGTCGGCCTCCGAGGCGATGGACTCCACGCGTACGCCGTGGTCGTGCGCGGTCTGCTCGAGCTTCTGGCGGGTCTCGAGCACCGTCGGGTCGCCGGTGACGTCGTCCAGCAGCACCAGGGCCGGCCGGCGCTGGGCACCGCCGTCGGCGAAGGGATCGGCGAAGACGTCGGCCGGCGCCGTCGCCTCCAGGACGGGCAGCAGGTGCTCGGCGTCCGCGGCCAGGGCGGTCCGGCCGGTCGCGCGGCGGATGGACTCCGCGATCCGGCGGGCCGCGCGGGCGGCGAGCACGGTGCCGCCCCACAGCACCGGGTTGGAGTCGGCGATGCCGATGGCCAGGATCTTGGCCGGGTTGACCGCCAGGTCGTGATGGGGGCTGCAGGACACCGCGATCTCGTCGAGCGCGTCGGCGACCACGTTGGGGTCGGTCTGCGGCCCGAGGTGCACACGGTCGAGCAGGTCGAGCACCACCACGGCGATGGCGAGCTGGTCACCGGTCTGGGTCGGCAGGAGGGTGGCGTAGCGACCCTGCGCGTGCTGCCCGACCAGGGACTCCTCGGGTGCGGCCACGACCAGCTGGCAGCCTCGTCGTACGGCTTCCGCGACGCCGGCCGCCGTGCCCGGGTCGTCGCCCTCGGGCGCGAGCACCACCACGAGGTCGAGGCTGCCGGCCCAACCGGGCAGTCCCGGTCCCGGCCAGGCGACGAACGGCACCGGGCAGACCGGCTCCAGCACCGCACGGAGCAGCCGGGAGTCGGGACCGGCTGCCACCACCGCACGCGGCTGCTCGTCGGAGAGCCGCTGCATCGCCTCGAGGACGGCTTCCTGGGCAGCCACGGCCTCCCGGCGTACGCGGGCGCCGCTCTCGGCCAGGTAGCGCAGGCGTACGTCGGCCCGAGCCAGCGCCGTCTCGTCGTCGAGGAGGCCGTCGTCGAAGGTCATCGCCGTGGACCTCTCAGGCCGGCTTGTGCGCCTCGTCGACCAACAGGACGGGGATGTCGTCGCGCACCGGGTAGGCCAGGCCGCAACCGACGCAGACCAGCTCCTGGGCCGCTTCGTCGGCGGCGAGCGACTGCCGGCAGGCCGGGCACACGATCACGTCGAGCAGATGGCGGTCGAGGTTCATCGGTCGCTCCTTCGGATGACGGCCAGGACGTCGTCGCGGACCCGGGCCATGGTGGCACCGTCGGCGCCCTCGGCGTTGAGCCGCAGGAGCGGTTCGGTGTTGGACGCGCGAACATTGAACCACCAGTCGGCATGGGTGACGGTGAGCCCGTCGAGCTGGTCCACCTCCACGTCCTCGCGGCTGCCCCAGGTCTGCTCGAGCTCGGCCAGGATGGCGGCCTGGTCGGCGACCTCGGAGTTGATCTCGCCGCTGGCGACGTGGCGCACGTAGGGCGCCAGCACCTCCGAGAGCGGGGCGTCCGACTCCGCCAGCGCGGCGAGCGCGTGCAAGGCGGCGAGCATCCCGGAGTCGGCACGCCAGAAGTCGCGAAAGTAGAAGTGACCCGAGTGCTCCCCGCCGAAGATCGCCCCGGTCTCGGCCATCCGGGCCTTGATGAAGGAGTGCCCGACGCGCGTCCGCACCGGTTTGCCGCCGAGCTCCTCGACGATCTCGGGCACCGCCCGCGAGGTGATCAGGTTGTGGATCACCGTCGCCCCGGGCTCCTTGGCCAGCTCGCGGGCGGCGATCAGCGCGGTGAGCACGCTCGGGCTGACCAGCTCGCCGCGCTCGTCGACCAGGAAGCAGCGGTCGGCGTCACCGTCGAAGGCCAGGCCGATGTCGGCGCCGGTCTCGATCACCTTGGCCTGGAGGTCGACCAGGTTGGCCGGCTCGATCGGGTTGGCCTCGTGATTGGGGAAGGTGCCGTCGAGCTCGAAGAACAGCTCCTCGACGTCGAGGTCCAGCCGGCCGAGCACCGCCGGCGCGGTCAGGCCGGCCATCCCGTTGCCGGCGTCGACCACCACGCGGAGGTGGCGACCGGTCACCGGCGCCAGGTCGAGCAGGTACGACGCATAGTCGGCCAGCACGTCCTGCTCGGTGATCTCGCCACGAGTCCCGGCGGTGGTCGTCTCGCCGGAGGCCACCCGGTCGCGGATCTCGGCCAGCCCGGTCTCCATGCCGATGGGGGCGGCCTCCGCGTGGCACATCTTGATGCCGTTGTAGCGAGCCGGGTTGTGGCTCGCCGTGAACATCGCGCCGGGGCGCTGCAGCCGCCCGGAGGCGAAGTAGAGCTGGTCGGTCGAGGCCAGGCCGATCAGCACGACATCGGCACCGGCGCGCGCCGCACCCTCGGCGAAGGCGCGGGACATCCCGGGCGAGGAGGGGCGCATGTCGTGGCCCACCACGACGGCCTCGGCCCCCGTGACGGTGACGAAGGCGTTGCCCACCCGACGGGCGAGGTCCTCGTCGACCTGGTCGGGGACGGTGCCCCGGACGTCGTAGGCCTTGAAGGTGGCGGCCAGGGCGGCAGGGTCACTGGTCGACATGTCCCGACCCTAGCCGGGGCCGCGCCGCCGTCAGCCTCCGGTCAGTCCTCCGGTCAGTCCTCGCTGCGGACGGCCGTCAGGTGGCCGCGACGGGTGCCCTCGACCGGGCGGGCGGGCTGCAACGGCTGCTCCACCGGACGCGGCTGGGCCGCCTCGCGGACGGCGTCGGCCAGCGCGAGCAGGTCGTCGGAGGACGGGCCGCGATCGTCGTCATGGGCGAGGCGGAGGACCTCCCAGCCGCGGGGGGCGGAGAGTCGCTCGCTGTGCGGGTCGCAGAGGTCGTAGGCATGCGGCTCGGCATAGGTCGCGAGCGGCCCGACCACGGCGGTCATGTCGGCGTACACGTAGGTGAGCGTGGTCGTCGCAGGACGCCCACAGGCGGTGCGAGAACAACGGCGGAGGAGACCCACGCTCGGACGCTACAACGCAGGAGCGACCCCTCGCCGTAGGCTCGCGGTCGTGACCAGTCACATCCGTGGGCAGATCCATGACCGCCGCGGCCGGGGGATGCGCGGGCCGGCCTTCGGCCTGGACGCTCCGGGTGGCCGGGTGCCGGCACACCTGAGCTCGCGCGAGCTGTTCGACCAGGTCGCGATCGACGTGATGAGCGACGTCGAGTCGCGTTGGCCCGAGGAGCTCGCCACCGTCGAGCTCGCGGTCGAGGACATCCCGGTGCTGCCGCACACGTGGGTGGCGCCGCGGGTGCCGCTGGCCTCGCTGGTGCCGGCCACCCAGGTGGTGCCGCCGCGACTCGTGCTGTTCCGGCGTCCGATCGAGCACCGGGCCGAGACCCGTGCCGACCTCGAGGCCCTGCTGCTCACCGTCGTGGTGGAGCAGCTGGCGGACTACCTCGGCGTACCGGCCGAGGAGGTCCACCCGGACTACGAGCCCTGACGGGCACCGCTGAGGTGAGTCCTGACGGTTGCGAGCCGGCCCCGGACCCTCGAGGCCCGCTCGCAATCGTCAGGAGTCAGACGGCCCGCTTCTTCAGCTTGCGACGCTCTCGCTCGGAGAGACCGCCCCAGATCCCGAACCGTTCGTCGTTCTCCAGTGCGTACTCCAGGCACTCCTGGCGTACGTCGCAGGTGAGGCAGACCTTCTTGGCCTCACGAGTGGAGCCGCCCTTCTCGGGGAAGAAGGCTTCTGGGTCGGTCTGAGCGCACAGACCGCGCTCCGCCCATCCGCCGTCTTCTTCACTCATGTCATCCAGCAGATACAGTTCGCGCACAGTGTTCGCCCCTCTTCGACCCTTCGATCCTGACGGACCGAGTTGCTAATCACACTGGTGTGATTACATGCCTGTCGTACCCCGGAAGTCAAGCCGATGTCTGGTATTGGGGACGGCTGGTCCACACTCGCCTTTGCTGTCCACCCTCCCGACCACATGTCTGAGATGCCCGAATCAACTGCTGAAGCGGTCCCCGAGACCCCCTCCCTGACTCCCCCGGCGCGCGTCACCGTGCTCTCCGGAGGCGTCGGCGGCGCCCGGTTCATCCAGGGCCTGCTGCGCCTCGTGGAGCGCACCGGCGCCGAGACCCGGGTCACCGTGGTCGCCAACACCGCCGACGACATCTGGGTGCACGGGCTCAAGGTCTGCCCCGACCTCGACACGGTGATGTACACGCTCGGCGGCGGCATCGATCCTGAGCGCGGCTGGGGCCGCACGGCGGAGACCTGGCACGCCAAGGACGAGCTGGCGGCGTACGGCGTGGAGCCCACCTGGTTCGGACTCGGGGACCGCGACATCGCCACCCACCTGGTGCGCACCCAGATGCTCGACGCCGGCTACCCGCTCAGCGCCGTGACCGCCGCTCTCTGCCGGCGCTGGCTGAGTCCGGTCCACGGGGACCGCGTCGAGCTGCTTCCGATGACCGACCAGCGCGTCGAGACCCACGTCGTCATCGACGACCCGGAGCCGGGCCCCGAAGCTGTCGAGCGCAAGGCCGTGCACTTCCAGGAGTACTGGATCCGCCACCAGGCCTCCGTGACCGCCCACGCCGTGGTGCCGATCGGCATCGAGGACGCCAAGCCCGGACCCGGCGTCGTCGAGGCCATCACCGAGGCCGATGTCGTGATCGTGCCGCCGTCCAACCCGGTCGTGTCGGTGGGCACCATCCTCGGAGTGCCCGGCGTGCGCGACGCGATCACCGGGACCGCGGCCCCGGTCGTCGGCGTCTCCGGGATCATCGGGCACGACCACGTCCGTGGGATGGCTCGACAGCTGCTCGAGGTCATCGGGGTGGAGGTGTCCGCGGCCGGAGTCGCCGAGCACTACGGCGCACGGAGCAACGGCGGTGTGCTCGACGGCTGGCTGGTCGACACGAGCGACGCGGACTCCGTCGACCGGGTCACCGCAGCCGGCCTGAGCTGCCGGGCGGTGCCGCTGTGGATGACCGACCACGACGCGACGGCCGACATGGCGGCCGCAGCCCTCGACCTCGTCCGATGAGCCGGGCGAAGAGCGTCCGTTGACGCGGCTCGAAGCCTGGCCCGTCGACGGCATCGGCGAGGTGGACGCGGGCACCGACCTCGCCGCCGTCGTCGCGCGCCTCGACCTCCAAGACGGTGACATCGTGCTCGTCACCAGCAAGGTGGTCAGCAAGGCGGAGGGACGCGTCCGGGCCGGCGAGCGCGAACAGGCGATCCGGGACGAGACCGTACGGGTGGTGGCCCGTCGTGGCCCGACCTCGATCGTGGAGAACCACCTCGGGCTGGTGATGGCCGCCGCCGGCGTCGATGCCTCCAACGTCACTGCCGGGCACGTGGTGCTGCTGCCGGAGGACCCCGACGCCTCGGCGCGCACCATCCGGCAGCGGGTGTACGACGAGTCGGGCCGCAACGTCGCCGTCCTGGTCACGGACACCGCCGGCCGGGCCTGGCGCACCGGACAGACCGATCTCGCCGTCGGGGTGGCCGGCCTCGAGCCGCTCGACGACTTCGACGGGAGCACCGACTCCTACGGCAACGAGCTGGCCGTCACCGCTCCGGCGGTCGCGGACGAGCTCGCCTCCCTGGCCGAGCTGGTGACCGGCAAGCTCGGCGGTCGGCCGGTCTCGGTCGTGCGCGGGCTCGCGGAGCGGGTGCTCCCGCCCGGCGAGGACGGCCCCGGAGCCGTCGTACTGCTGCGGCCGCGTGACCAGGACATGTTCGCCCTCGGCGCCCGCGAGGCAGTGCTCGCCGCCGTGCGCGGCGACCAGGCCGACTGCTTCGGGGCGCCTGCGTCGACCGAGGAGGTGCGGGCAGCGCTGCAGTCCTGCGGACTGAATGTCGAGGCCGAGGGGATCTCGGTGCGCGTGCACCTGCCCGCCGAGGCCCGTGACCAGGTGGCGGCCGCCGAACGCGTCCGGCTGGTGGCGCATGCCCACGGCTGGCGCCCGCAGAGCGACACCGCCGCCGACGACACGCTCACGGTGACGCCGGCTCGGCGTTAGGTGAGGTCGGTGCGACCGCGCCGCCGGAGCTCGTCCACGGCGGCCTTGACCTCCTGCGCCCTCTGGTACGACGTCACCAGCAGCGCGTCGCCGGTGTCGACCACCACCACGTCGTCGAGGCCGACGATCGCGACCGTCCGCCCCGCGGCCGGGACCACGAGCCCACTGGCGTCCGCGGACACCACGAGCGACTCGTCGCCGAGGATCCGCACGCCGTTCTCGTCAGGGGAGGTGAGCGCGGCCAGCGAGGCGAAGTCGCCGACGTCCTCCCACCCGAACGGGCCGGGCACGACCGCTACCCGGCCGGCTGCCGCGGCGGGCTCGGCCACAGCGTGGTCGATGGCGATCCTGGTGAGGCCGGGCCACCGGGCCTCCAGCGTCGAGGGGTCCGCGGCGATGGACCGCAAACCTGCGGCGAGGTCGGGGTGGTGCTCGGCGAGCAGGTCGAGCAGCACTGTCGCGCGGCACAGGAACATGCCGGCGTTCCAGCGGTACTCCCCCGACGCGACGTAGGCCCGCGCGCGCTCGACGTCCGGCTTCTCGACGAACTCGGTGACGGCCCGCGCGGTCGGGAAGCCCGGCACCGCGTCACCGGCCCGGATGTAGCCGAAGCCAGTCGCCGGCGCTGTGGGCTCGATGCCGATGGTGACCAGCCAGCCCGCCTCCGCGAGCCCGGCGGCCTCGCGGACACTGGCGGCGAACGCCTGCTCGTCGGTGATCAGGTGGTCGGCCGCGAACGAGCCGATCAGCGCGTCGGGATCCTCTCGCTCGAGCTCGGCGGCGGCCAGCCCGATGGCGGCCATCGAGTCGCGCGGGGACGGCTCGGCGAGCACGCGGGCCACACTCGGCAGTTGGCGGCGAACGGCTTGCTCGTGGGCCGAGCCGGTGACCACGACGACGCGGTCCCCCACCAGCGGTGCCAGCCGGTCGATCGTGCCCTGGATCAAGGTCCGCCCGGTGCCGGTGAGGTCGAGGAGGAACTTCGGGGTGCGCGCCCGCGAGAGCGGCCACAGCCGGGTGCCCGCACCTCCGGCCGGGACGACGGCCCAGAGTCGGTCCAGGTCGGAGGAGGTCATGGCGCGCATCCTGCCATCCGGCGCCCGTCTGCCCGGCGACTGGTCATACGGCGCTACCGTGCCCCGATGAGCTCTCCCGCGAACCCGCCGCGCACCTTCCCCGAGCTGCTCGCCGCACGACTCTCGGGCGACCCGGGACAGCCACTCCTCACGGCGTACGACGACACGACCGGCGAACGCACCGAGCTGTCGGTCACGACCTACGCCAACTGGGTCAGCAAGACCGCGAACCTGCTCACCGACGAGCTCGGCCTCGACGCCGGGGACACCGTCCTCCTCGACCTGCCCTCCCACTGGCTGGTGCCGGTCTTCCTCGGCGCGGCCTGGAGCTCCGCACTCTCGGTCGCCACCGACACCGACGTCCTGCACGACCTCGTGGTCTGCGGCCCCGACTCGGTCGAGCGGCACCAGCACGCCGACACTGTGGTGGCCTGCGCGCTGCTCCCGTTCGCGGTGCGGTTCGCCGAGCCGCTGCCGGAGGGCGTGCTGGACTACGGCGTGCTGTGGCCGGGCCAGAGCGACGTCTTCGTGCCGCTGACGCCGCCGACTCCCGACACCCCCGCCTGGCTGGCCGCCGGCGACGCGCGCACCCAGGCCGAGCTGCTCGAGGAGGCCACCGGGGCCGGCTACGCACCCGGGGCACGACTGCTGACCGACGTGCACCCGGCCGCCGACCACGGCGTGCCGGCGTTCCTCGGCCCACTGCTCAGCGGCGGCTCGCTGGTGCTGCTGCGCGATCCCCGGGAACTGACGTGGCCCGCCCGTCTGGAGGACGAGCGGGCCGACGTACAGCTTCGGGCGTGAAGTTTCCCCGCCTCCTACCCGAAGGTCATGAAGCCGTTGTAGCCCGAGGCGAGGTACCGCCGGGGGCCGTAGCCCGTGGCCCGGCCCGGGACCAGCCAGAGCGTTCCTGCGTTGTCTCGCATGACCAGGTCCGCACGCCCGTCACCGTCGACGTCGCCGGGACCGACGACGCGGGTGTAGGGGCTGGGGATCTTGCCGCGTGCGTCCACCGTCGGCACGAAGAACGCACCGATGTTGAACACGCTCGTCGTCGGCATCGAGGTCGTGCGCCACATGCCCGAGCCGATCTGGTTGAACGTCCGCATCGTCGCCGGGGCGAGGATCGGAGCCTGGAACTTGGCGCCACCCGCGCTCGGGAAGATGGTCATCTTCCCGCCGTCGACGCGACCCATCAGGTCGGGCCGCCCGTCGCCGGTGACGTCGCCGACTGCCGCCAGGTTGACGAACGTCTTCCATCCGGTGCTCATCACCGCACCGGCGCCGTACCGGGCGTTGCCCAGACCCGGGTAGAGGACGAGCCGGTCCTTGCCGGTGTCCCTGGCGATCAGGTCACCCTTGCCGTCGCCGTTCCAGTCGCCGGCATCGAGGATCATCGAGGCGTCCGGGAGCTTCAGGTTCGTGGACAGCACCGCCGCGACGTTGCTCAGCCCGTTGTGGGCCATCACCACGAGGCTGCCCCCCGGCCCGACACCGAGCACGTCGGCCTGCGAGCTGCCGGACATCTGTCCGGTGGACACCTTGGCCAACCGCGCTGCTCCGCCGAACCAGCCGAGGGTCGCACCGAAGGTCGACTTCCGCTGACCGGTGCGGATGCCGAGGCCACCGCTCGCCCGGTCACGGACGAGCAGGTCGCCGACGCCGTCGCCGCTGATGTCGCGACCCGAGCCTGCGACAGCGGTGTACGACGAGCCCACGGTCTGCTTCTGGGTCGCACGAGCGATCCGGAGGCCGCCGACGTTCGGGTAGACGTACATGACGCCGCTCTTCACGCCGACGACGTCGGGACGTCCGTCACCGGTCACGTCGCCGGGCACGGCGATCGAGGAGTACTTCGCCCAGCCCATGCCGAGCAGTCGCGGTGCGGCGAACTTGCCGGCACCGAGCCCACGCACGAGGTACAGGCCGCCGTTCTTCCAGCTGCGCATCAGTACGTCGTTGCGGCGGTCACCGTTGAAGTCGCCCGCGGCCACGACCAGGTTGGCCCGGCGGAAGATCGTCGTCGGCGCGATCCCGACGCTCGACACGTGGCCGGCCCCGTCCCCGCGGTAGACCATGGTCGAGCCGCCGCCGATGCGGCCGATGACGTCGCCCCGCCCGTCGCCGCTCACGTCGTTGACTGCGGCCAGCAGGGTCATCGAGCGCCACGGACCTCGCGAGTAGGTCCCGCCGCGGTAGCCGGCCTGCCCACCCGTGGCGAGCAGCTTGACGTTGCCGGCGTAGTCGCGCATCGCGATGTCCGGGTACGCCGAGCCAGCCAGGTTGAGGCTGCGCGGGAACCTGATGGTGCTGGGCTGTGCCACGGCAGCGCGAGCCGTCTGGGTCGGTGAGGTGAACACCGGTGGCTTGGGTGGGGTCGGCGTCGTCGTACCGCCACCACCGGACTGGGCTGCGACCTGGATGGCGCGTGCCTTGGTGCGGATCCAGGGGATCTTGGCGTACAGGTAGCGGCCCGGACATGCCGTCTGCCCGACGTCACGGTGACCGTTGATCGCGTTCAGGCGGCGACCCTTGACCAGGATGTTGGTCTGGTTGGCCGGGATGTTGTACAGCGACAGCTTCCAGGCGAACAGACGGGCGTAGGCGTCGAGCACGGCCTGCGGCGGCTGGGCGATGTCGAAGTTGCCGATCGCCGACATCGCGAAGGACACCTCGTTGTACCCGAGCGTGTGGGCGCCGACCACCGCGCGGTCCACGCCGCCCCAGCGGCCTTCCCAGATCCGGCCGAAGCGGTCGACGAGGTAGTTGTAGCCGATGTCGCGCCACCCGCGGGACTGCGTGTGGTAGGCGTAGATGCCGCGCAGCAGCGCCGGCACCTGGGCCGCGGTGTAGTTGTTGGCGTTGACCGTGTGGTGCACGAAGCCGGTCTTCACGGTGCCGTACGCCGGAGCGGTCTGCTCGCGCATCTTCTCGTTGGCACCCCACTGGGCACGCGAGTAGATGTAGGGCTTGGGGGCCCGCGCCATCGCGCTCAGCGTGACGGTGTCCTGGGTGCCGTCGTCGCCCTCGACCTTCAACGTGCCGGAGGCCTGCGGCGTGCCGTTCCCGGCGTCGTCGGTCTTGGCCGAGGGCAGCTTCGCGGTGTCGATCGCGGGAGCCTGCTTGGTCATCTTGCCGGTGCCCGGGTCGATGAGGGCGAGCTTCATGTCCGGCGGCACCGAGCCGTCGGCGGTCGTCGCACGCATCTGCACCTGGTCGACGTCACCGATCACCAGGGCGTCGGTGCCGGGACGCTCGCGAGCCGACTCCTCCTCGCTGGAGTCACCGTCCGGGCCGTGGTCGTCGTGGTACTGCACCTTGGTCCAGCCCGACCAGGCGCCGTCCTTGAGGGTGCGGACCTGGATCTTGATCTGGTCCTCGGCGTAGGTCACGCCATGGGCCCACGTCACGCCGATGGTGGCGTACCCCGACACCTTCTGCGGGGCCGACTCGACGGTGCGCGGCGTGGGTGTGGTCGCGGTCTTCTTGTCCGGCGACGTGGTCGGGGTCGCCGTCGGCTTCGGTGTCGGCTGCACCTTCTGGGACTGGCCCTGTCGGGCAGCCGTGTGCGACTGCGCCGTGGTCACCGAGACCTCTCGGACCTTGGGAGTGACCGGTGCGGTGTCGACCTCGGTGCTGCCCGGCCTGCCCCCCTCGGCCAGGACCTGGCTCGGGCCCGCGGAGTCGACAGCGGGGCCGTTGGCGGGTGCATTCGTCTGCGGGCCGGCAGTGGCGCCCGGCTGGGGAACGATGTCCAGGGTCTTCACGCCGGCGGCGGTGAGACCGACGGCGAGGACGGCAGCCGTGACCAGAGATTGCTGGCACAAGGTGACGTAACGAGCACGACTGAATCGCATTAAATGCACTCCATGTGAGAGGGGAAGGTGTCACACGAGTACCAAGTTTCACACCCGTAACAGGGTTTACCGCAAGCGATTTGCCCGAATTACAAAGGTGTATTTAATGAATTACACGCCTGTATTTTTGCGAATAACAGGCGTGTAATCAAATGCGAAGAGCCGTTTGGGAGCGCTCAGACGTCGGCGCCGAGCTCGGAATCCATCTCGTTCTCTTCGTCGTCGTCGGCGTCGTCGTACTGCAGGTAGCGGATGCCCTCGTCGACGTCGCCGTCGAAGTTCAGACGGCCGGACTCGAGCACCAGCACGCGGTCGCACATGGCGCGCACGGAGGCCGTGGCGTGGCTGACGTAGAAGATCGTGGTGCCCTGCTGGCGGATCTCCTGCATCTTGGCCATGCACTTCTTCTTGAACGGCCGGTCCCCCACCGCCAGCACCTCGTCGGCGAGGAAGACGTCGGCGTCGACGTGGACCGCGATGGAGAAGCCGAGCCGGGCGTACATCCCCGAGGAGTAGTGCGAGACGGGGGTGTCGAGGAACTTGCCGATGTCGGCGAACTCCACGATCTCGTCGAACTTGCGCTTGGTCTCGGCCTCGCTCATGCCGAGGATGGCGCCGTTGAGGAACAGGTTCTCGCGGCCGGTCAGCTGGGGGTGGAAGCCGGCGCCGGTGGCGATCAGTCCGGCGATCCGGCCACGGGTGCGGATGATGCCGGTGTCGGGACGCATCACGCCGTTGATCAGCTTGAGCAGGGTGCTCTTGCCCGAGCCGTTGAGGCCCATCAGGCCGATCGAGGAGCCCTGCTCGACGTTGAAGGAGACGTCGTTGACGGCGAGGAACTTCTCCTGGAGCGGGAGTCGCTTGAGCGAGGCGACGGCCATCTGCTTGAGGGTGCGGTGGTACTGCATCGTGAACTCTTTGGTCACGTTCTCGACCTGGATGGAAATCGTCATTCGGGGCCCCCGGCGAAGCGCGAGCGCAGCGAGTGGTTCGTTGGGGTGTTCATCACATACGCTCCGGGAACTTGCCTTCGACACGGGCGAAGAACCTCTGGGCCAGCCACAGCAGCCCCGCGCAGGCGACCAGCGTGATCAGGCCGCGCACCCAGAGATCGGGCGGGAACTCCGCGGACAGGTCCTTGTCGCTCAACGAGGCCCAGAAGAGCTTCTGGAAGAGGAGCACCGCCTGCGTGACCGGGTTGGCCATGTAGATCTGGTAGAGGATCGGGTGGTCCCCGTGCATCGCGTAGACCCGGGTGAACGGGTACATCATCGGCACCATGAAGTGCATGAACTGCAGCATGGTCGAGACGATGTTCTGGAAGTCCTTGTAGAACACGTTCAGGGCCGCGAAGAACAGCGCGAGCGCCATCGAGAAGCACACCAGGATGGCCAACCCCAGCAACCCGGCTGCCACCGCCGACCAGGTGATGTGCCAGCCGATGATGACGCAGCACAGCACGAGCACGAGCAGCTGCGGCATGGTGTGGTACGCCGCGACGAGCATCGCTGCGACCGGGAAGATCTCGCGCGGCATTCGCATCTTCTGCACGAGCGCCTTGTTCTGCCAGATCGACCGGGTTCCCCCGCTCCAGGTCTCGCTGAAGTAGTGCACCACCACGATGCCGGTGAACAGGTGCAGCGCGAAGTAGGGGATGTCCCTGTGCAGCTTGAGGATGAACCCCATCACGATGTAGTAGACGCCGAAGCGCATCGCCGGCTGGACGTAGGACCACGCCAGGCCGAGCAGCGACGCGGCGTACATCTGGGCCAGCTGGCGCGAGACGATCAGCCGCAGCAGGTAGGGCTGCTGGATCGTCTCGATGATCCCGCCGCGTGGTGCCGGCGAGATCAGCTCGGCCTCGACCACTCGCTGCTGGCGGGGACCGCTCGCCTCGACGACCGGCATGGCGTCGGCCTGGTTCTTGGCCATCCGGCGGGCACGGCGGGCGGCGTTCTCGCGCCGGCCCCGCTCGTCGATGGCGGCCTGGGACTCGGCCTTCTTGTCTGCGGTGGCCATCAGCCCTCCTTCGAGGCTGCGAAGGTCTTCTCCCAGCGCTGCGGCGAGGTGACCTCGCCGAGCTGGTCGCGGTAGAGCTGCGAGAGCCGCGGCCACTCGCGGTAGAGCCGCTCGTGGATCTCGATGGTGCGGCGGAGCAGGTCGCGGAACAGCTCGGGGTCGCGCTGGTAGAGCGCGGCCGACGTGCCGTCCGGCATGCTCACCACCGCCGAGTCGAGGGTGGCCAGCCGGAACCATCGGGCATCCATCGCGGGCACGGCCGACTCGGGGAACTCGCGCGACAACGGACGGGTGCCGAGGAACTGGCGCAGCGAGCCCTTCACGGCGGAGAGGTACTGCGAGGCGCGACCCGGGATCTCGGAGTCCATGTCCTTGCGGCGCGGCTTGGCCCGGCGTACGGGCGGGAACACGTTGGGGTCGGGCTCGAGGCGGGCGTCGGAGAACCGCTTGCGGAGCTCGCGGACCTCGCCGAGCTTGGTCGGCAGGTCGTCATGGAGGTGCTCGGGGCCGGCCAGGGCGTCTTCGAGGGCGAGGTGGCGCAGCTCGACCGTGGAGTACTGCATCGCCAGCAGGTGCTTGATCTGGTGGTTGAAGCTCTCCCGGATCATCCGCCCGCCGTGCGGGAAGGGCGAGTGCAGCAGCGCGGCCACGAAGCGGTTGCGCTGGTGGAAGTAGGCCTGCCAGTCGAGGGCGTCGTTCTTGTCGGTCCACGGCACGTGCCACACCGCGACACCGGGCATGGTGACCGTCGGGAAGCCGGCTGCCTGGGCGCGGACGCCGTACTCCGAGTCGTCCCACTTGATGAAGAGCGGGAGGCTCAGCCCGATCTCGCGCACGACCTGCATCGGGATCAGGCACATGAACCACGGGTTGAAGTCGACGTCGACGCGACGGTGCAACCAGCGCGAGCTGCGCAGGTTGCGGGCACCGAAGTCCCAGTCGGTCTCGACCGTGGGCGGGGACATCCACCAGAACCGGTAGCGGTTGATGATCTCGCCGTAGCTGTGCAGGCGGGACTTGCTGAACAGGCTGAACATGTGGCCGCCGACGATCGAGGGCCGCCGCGCGAGGTCGCCGAAGGTGACGGCGCGCAGGATGCTCTCGGGCTCGGCGACGATGTCGTCGTCGAGGAACAGGACGTACGTCGACCGGTCGGCCCTGAGGGCCTCGAACTGGGCGCGGGCGAAGCCGCCCGACCCGCCGATGTTGCCCTGCTCGATGACGCGGAGCTTGCCCTCGAGCGACTGCTCGGCCGCCGCGAAGAACTCGCTGTCCACCACCTTCTGGGTGCCCTGCTCCATCACCAGGACCTCGTCGAGCAACGCCTTGACGTCCTCGTCGCCGCCGATCTGGCCGACCAGCTTGGCGCAGAAGTCGGGCCGGTTCATCGTGGTGATGCCGACGGTGACGCTGCCGGGCTCCGCCCGGTCCGCCGGGACGTCGGCGACCCAGCTCGCCTCCTCGACGACGACGTCGGCGTCACCGGCCACCACGTCGAACCAGTACCAGCCGCCGTCGACGAACGGCGTCAGCGACAGCGCGAACTCGAAGCGGTTGACGCCCTCCTCGGTGGTGGTCGCCGAGTCGACCCGCTGCGAACGACCGTTGGCCATGGAGCGGTAGACGGTGACGGTGGCGCCCGGACCGCTGACGGTGATGTCGAGCGTCACCTCCTCCACGACGGTCCAGCGTCGCCAGTAGCTGGCCGCGAACCCGTTGAAGTAGGTACCGGCGGAGATCCGCTCGCTGTGGTCGACACGGAGCCGTCGGCGATCGAGGATCGCGTCGGGGTGCAGCGCCGTCCCGGTCGAGATCGACTGGCGCAGTGCGGCCCGGTTGAGGTTCTTGGCGGTGCGACTGGAGCCGATCGACTCCTTGTCGGCATCGAGGACGGCAGGCTCGGTGTCGACGTAGAGCGGGACGACGTCGAGGTCACGGTCGGCGGGCAGCACGAAGCGCTGCAGCACCTTGCGGACGGTGTCGGCGCCGCTGGCGGGACCTGTCGCGTCTGTGGAAAGACCTGTGGTCATTGTTCGTCCACTCCTCCGGACGTCAGCTCGGCACCGTCGGAGAAGTGCGGCTTGAGCTTGTTCTCGTACATCGACAGTGCCGACCCGATGGCCATGTGCATGTCGAGGTACTTGTAGGTGCCGAGGCGCCCGCCGAAGAGCACCATGGGCTCCTGCTTGGCGAGCTCGCGGTACTTGAGCAGCTTCTCGCGGTCCTCGGCGGTGTTGATCGGGTAGTAGGGCTCGTCGCCCTCTTCGGCGAAGCGGGAGTACTCGTGCACGATCACGGTCTTGCCGGGCAGGTAGGTCTTCACGCGCTCGGGGTGGAAGTGCTTGAACTCGATGATCCGCGTGAACGGGACTTCCTGGTCGTTGTAGTTGACGACCCCGGTGCCCTGGAAGTCGTCGACGTCCTCGACCGACGCCTCGAGGTCGACGGTGCGCCAGGACAGCCGACCCTCGGAGTTCCCGAAGTACTCGTCGACCGGGCCGGTGTAGACGATCGGCACCCGGCCCTTGAACTCGTCGACGACGTCGAAGAAGTCCGTCTCGAGGCGGACCTCGATGTGGGGGTGGTCGGCCATCCGCGTCAGCCACGCGGTGTACCCGTCGGTCGGCAGCCCCTCGTGGGTGTCGCTGAACCAGCCGTTCTCGAAGGTGTAGCGGACCGGGAGCCGGGTGATGATGTCGGCGCTGAGCTGCGTCGGGTCGGTCTGCCACTGCTTGGCGGTGTAGCCCTTGATGAAGGCCTCGTAGAGCGGGCGGCCGATCAGGCTGATCGCCTTCTCCTCGAGGTTGGTGGCGTCCTCTGTGGAGATCTCGCTGGCCTGGCTGGCGATCAGCTCGCGGGCCTCCTGCGGGGTGTGGCTCTTGCCGAAGAACTGGTTGATCAGCCCGAGGTTCATCGGCAGCGAGTAGACCTGCCCCTGGTACTTGCCGAAGACCCGGTGCTTGTAGTCGGTGAAGGTGGTGAACCGGTTGACGTACTCCCAGACCTTCTCGTTGGAGGTGTGGAAGAGGTGGGCGCCGTACTTGTGCACCTCGACGCCGGTCTCCGGCTCGCGCTCGCTGTAGGCGTTGCCGCCGAGGTGGTGGCGCCGCTCGAGGATCAGGACGCGTAGACCCAGCTCACTCGCGCAGCGTTCGGCGATGGTGAGTCCGAAGAACCCTGATCCGACGACGACCAGGTCGGGCGTGTGTCCGTCAGTCAACGGCTGACTCTCTCCTCACTACGGGCCACGGGGTGGGAAGTTGTCGCGCAGGCAGGCAGGCCGTACGGCGCTCGTGGCCCAAGGCAGTCTAGGCCGTGAACCGAGGAGATTCGCGTTTGGCGGGCGTGGCGCTGCGCACGTCTGGCAAGGCGGAGGTGTGAAAGCGCAGCGGGCTGCGTTGAGCGCCGACAACGCAGCCAGGCGGGATGCAGCGCCGCGGACGCCAGCGAAGGTCCGAGGTTCACGGCCTCAGCCGTGGGTGCCGCCGGAACGGTTCGCCAACAAGCGGCGGTACGCGACCTTTCTCACACTCTCAGGAACGAGCCGGTAGCCGCCCCGGACCGCCACGTTGCGGGCGTACTGCGAGCGGGTGGTCAGGCCGAGCTCGCGGAAGCGGCGTTGCAGGGCCAGCTCCGACCGGAGCAGCTGCCGTCCGCCGCGGCGCGCGTAGGCACCATCGCCGACCCGATAGTGGACGAGCGGCTCGGCCAGGTTGGCCGGCACGGCACCCCCCGCGACCATCCGGGTGAACAGCAGGTAGTCCTCCATCAGGGCCATGTCGGCGTACCCCCCGGCGGCCTGGACGGCGCTGCGCCGGTAGACCACGGTCGGGTGGTTGAACGGGTCGCGGAAGCGGATGACGCGGCGGATCTCGTCCGGGTCCGTCGGCGGCGTACGACGACCGACGACGTCCTCGATCGAGGAGCCGAACTCCCAGAGCCCCGAGCCGACGATGTCCGCCCCGGCCTCGATCAGCGGCAGCTGCTTCTCGAACCGCTCGGGGACGCTCACGTCGTCGGCGTCCATCCGCGCGACGATCTCGTGCTCGGAGGCGCGCAGCCCGGCGTCGAGGGCCGGACCGAGGCCGAGGTTGACCGGCATCTCGACCACGTCCACGTGGACGGGGCTCTCCTGCTTCAGCCGTGCGATCTCCTCGGCCAGGGTGTCGGGCACCGGCCCGTCCTGGACGAGCACGACCTGCGCCGGCCGACGGGTCTGGTCGTGCACCGTCGAGTGGAACGCCTGGCGCAGGAACTGGGGACTGTCGCGGGCGTAGGTGCTGATCAGCAGGGCGAACGGCTGGCCCGGCGGCAGCTGGTGAGCGTCGACCACCGAAGGCGCAAGCACGACCTCGTTGGGCCTCGGTCCGCTGCGCAGCCCGGCGCCGAGCCCGCGGCGCAGCGCCGAGCGCAGCGTGCGGCGGTCCTTCGACCGTGCGAAGGTCCGCGCCCAGCGGCGCAGGGTCGAGGCGCCGTAGACCGCCTTCTCCCCCGGCCTGAGCCCGCGCGAGCGGGTGAACAGCCAGACCTTGTTGCGCACCTCGAAGAAGAACCGCTCCCCCGGGTCGGCGTCCGTGGAGCCGAAGGTCCTGGTCTTGTGCAGCACCACGCTGGTGGGGACGTAGACCCCCACCCGGTCGCGGATCAGCCGGGTGGAGTACTCGAAGTCGTCGTTCCACAGGAAGTAGTCGGCGATGGGCAGCCCGCGCTCACGCACCACGTCGGCGTCACACATGATCGAGACGAACGAGGCCGACCGGATCGGGATCGCGTCCAGCCGGGCGGCCGAGTCGATCTCGTGGCGGCTGGCTCCGGGCTTCTGGCGCGGTGTGTTCATGGGGTGGTCGCGACCGTCGGTCCACACCACCTTGCTGGCGAGTACGACGGGCGGCCGGCCCGCCGGGTCGTCGTACTCCTCCCAGACGCGGACCAGCTCCCGCGCCGCGTCCGGCGTCGGGATGGTGTCGTCGTCGAGCAGCCAGACGAGGTCGGGCTCGTGGGTGAGCGCCCGCGCGATGCCCACCGCGAACCCGCCGGCGCCCCCGGTGTTCGTCGCCAGGCGTACGACGTCGAGGTCGGCGCGGCTCGACAGCAGCTCCTCGGTGCCGTCGTCGGAGGCGTTGTCGACCACCACGACCTGCTCGAGCGGGTGTGTCTGGACGCCCAGGGCCGTCAATGCCTCGCCGAGCAGCTCACGCCGGTTCCAGGTGACCACCACCGCGACCACACGGGTCGATCGCTCGCTGGTCTCGGGCACGTGGGAACCCTAACGTCCGGTCAGCGTGCGGCTTGCGGTGTGTGGTCTCGACCGATCACTCGCTCCGCCCGTTTCGACTGACCGCTCGCTGGCGCTCGCTGCTCAACGCAAGGCTGCTCGACCACCTGGTTTTCAGCAGACGGAGGACAGGTCGGAGGACTGGTTGGCGGCGTACCCCTGCTTGAGGTTGCCGATCGAGCCGCCGGTGGTGCCGGTGGGCTGGCTGGTCCTCGACGGGGTCGAGGTCTTCTTCTTCGACTTCTTGCCCTCGGCGCGGTCGATCGCCTTCTGCACCGAGCTGTGGATCAGGTCGATGTCGGGGTGGCCGGTGGAGATCATCGGCGGCACGAAGGAGACGGTGCGGATCGGCTTGCTGCGGGCCTTGAGGGCCAGCTGCATGAAGTTGTCGACCTCGCTCTTGGGCAGGTCGGTGGTGATCAGCGCCTCGCTGGCCTTGGCGATCTTCTCGAACTTCAGCACGACGGTCGTGGGGCTCAGCTGGGTGAGCATCGCGTTCATCACGCACTTCTGGCGCGCCATCCGCGAGTAGTCGTCGGCGGCCACGCGCGAGCGCGCGAACCAGAGCGTCTCGAAGCCGTTGAGCTTGCGCTTGCCGGGCTCGATGTAGCCCGAGATCGGGGCGCCGATGCCGCCGATCGGGATCCGGTCGCGCACGTTGAGGGTGACACCGCCGACGGCGTTGACCAGCTTCTGGAAGCCTTGGAGGTTCACCATCGCGTAGTAGTTGATCTTCAGCCCGGTGATCCCCTCGACGGCCTCCTTGGTGGCCTCGACCCCGGGGTTGGCATAGCCCTTGAACAGGCTCTTGTGGTCGGCGGCCCAGGTCGCCAGCGAGTTCAGCTCGCACTGCGAGCCGCAGTCGTAGCCGTTGGGGAACTGCTCGGCCATGATCGAGGCCTTGGGGAACGGGAAGTTCAGCATGTTGCGGGGCAGGCCGAAGAGCACCGTCTGGCCGGTGTCCTCGTCGATGCTGGCGACCGAGAGGCTGTCGGGGCGCAGGCCCCAGCGGTCCGCCCCGGAGTCGCCGCCCAGCAGCAGCACGTTGTAGCGGCCGTCGACGGCGCTGCTGACGTGGCCGTTGGTGAACATCGCGCTGAGGAAGTCCTTCTGCACGCCCACGACGTGGGAGGCGAAGAGCAGCGTGCCGGCGACGCTGAAGCACAGCACCCCGTTGATGCCGACCATCGCGAGGCGCTGCTTCTGGCGCAGCGCCAGCGGATCGCCGAGCCGCCAGGCGTCGATGAACAGGAAGGCCCACCCGATCGCCATCACGATCAGCACGATCCGGACCAGGCCGAGCACGAAGGTGTTGCTCAGCAGCCAGAACACGAACGAGCTGGACAGCAGCCCGAGCCCGAACAGCAGCACGCAGGTGGTGATCAACCCGAACCAGATGCGCAGCGCGATCCGGCCGACCTGCTTGCGACCGGCTGCCAGCTGGGCCGAGCCCGGGAGCACCAGCGTCATCAGCATGAGTACGACGGCCCGACGGAACTGCACGCCGCTGGTGGAGCGACCACTGATAGCCCCCGCACTGGACGAGCGTGGGTCGGCAGTCAGGACTGGCGGCATGGGGAAGGACCTCTCGGGTCGAGGCGGGCCGGTCGGTGCCGCCCAGTATCACCAGTCACATGGGCCCCATCGGTGGCGGCGCGCCGACGGAGGGGCCGCACGGTAGCGTCTGCGCCATGCCTGACAGCGGGAGAAGTGGCGGCCCCGGCACCCCACCGGACGACGGCCCCGACTACGGATGGCTCTACGGGGGCCAGCAGTCGCCGTCCACGGGCACGCCTTCGTCGCCCGCAGCCCCGACCGGATCGGATGACCCCGAACCCACCAGGATGCTGCCGAAGATGGATCGTCCGGAGCCCACCTCGGCCTCACGCGGCGGGGACGGCCCACCCGGACGACGACCGGTGCAGCCGGCCCAACCCGTGCAGCCGCCGGCCCAGGAGAAGAAGCAGCGGCGCCGGTGGCCGATCGGCAAGATCCTGCTGCTGCTCCTGGTCGCATGGATCGTGTTCCTCATCGCCGTACCCCTGTGGGCCTGGAGCAAGATCGAGAAGGTCGACGCCGACCCCGCTGGGGCCAGACCGGCCTCGCAGCCCGGCACGACGTACCTGCTCGTCGGCTCCGACAGCCGCAAGGGACTGTCCAAGAAGGAGAAGCGGCGGCTCGGCGCCGGCGGCGTCGGCGACGTCGGGCAGCGCACCGACACGATCATGCTGCTCCACACCGGCAGCGGCCCCAGCATGCTGCTCTCCATCCCCCGCGACTCCCTTGTCGACATCCCCGGTCACGGCACCACCAAGATCAACGCCGCCTTCGCGTACGGCGGACCGAAGCTGCTCGTCAAGACCATCGAGCAGAACACCGGCATCCGGGTCGACCACTACGTCGAGATCGGCTTCGGCGGCTTCGTGAACTCGGTCGACGCCGTCGGCGGCATCACCATCTGCCCGACGCAGCGGATGAAGGACCGCCGGGCCAACCTGAACATCAAGAAGGGGTGCCAGGAGGTGGACGGCGTCACGGCCCTGGGCTACTCGCGGTCCCGCCACGTCAGCAGGTACGGCGACATCGACCGGGCCCGCCACCAGCGCGAGGTGGTCAGCGCGATCGGTTCAGAGGTGAAGTCGCCGTGGACCTTCATCAATCCGGTGCGCTACTTCCGGGTCAACGACGCCGCCACGTCCTCGCTGGTGATCAGCAAGGGCACCGGCCCCATCGCACTGGCCAAGTTCGGGCTGGCGATGACCCGGGTCAACGGCAAGAACGGGCTGACCTGCGCGATGCCGATCGCCGACCAGGCGATCCACTGGGACAAGCAGCGCGCCCTGGCACTGATCAAGTACATCAAGACCGACAGCACCGGCGACATCCCGAAGCGGCTGTGCACGCCGACCGGTCTGCCGGGAGTCAACAACTGAGATGGCCTACGAGACGATCAGCTCGACCCTGGACGACGAGGGCGTCGCGACCCTGACCCTCGACCGGCCCGACGCGCTCAACTCGTTCACCGTCACGATGGCGCAGGAGCTCGAGCAATTCTTCCGTACCGATGCCACCGACGACGCCGTCAAGGCGGTCGTCGTGACCGGTGCCGGTAGGGCTTTCTGCGCCGGCATGGACCTCTCCGCGGAGGGCAACGTCTTCGGGCTCGACGAGGAAGCGCATCCCACGCCCGAGGACCTCCGCGACCACCTGACCGAGGAGCCCTACCAGTCCGGCGTGCGCGACACCGGCGGCAAGGTGACGCTCGCCATCCACGAGCTGCCCAAGCCGGTGATCGCCGCCATCAACGGTCCGGCCGTCGGCATCGGCGCCACCATGACCCTTGCGATGGACATCCGGATGGCGTCGACCAAGGCGCGCATCGGGTTCGTGTTCGGCCGGCTCGGCATCGTGCCGGAGGCCGCGTCCACCTGGTTCCTGCCGCGCCTCGTCGGCCTCCAGCAGGCACTCGAGTGGGTCTACTCGGCCGAGATCCTCACAGCCGAGCAGGCGCTCGAGGGTCGGTTGCTGCGGTCGGTGCACGAGCCCGACGAGCTGCTCCCGGCGGCCGTCGAGCTGGCCCGCTCGTTCGTCGTACGCCGCTCTCCGGTCGCCCTCGGACTGGCCAAGCGACTGCTCTACCGCAACAGCTCGGTCGACCACCCGATCGAGGCGCACCGCGCCGACAGCCTCGCGATGTGGCACGCCAGCATCGGCGACGGCAAGGAGGGCGTGGCCGCCTTCCTGGACAAGCGCGATCCCGAGTTCACCGGCAAGGCCAGCGACCTCCCCCCGATCTACTGATCCGGAGCAGGTCTCGCTCTGTGAGACCTTTCCAAGGCAGGATGTATCAGGCGGTCCCGGGACCGCTCATGGGGAGGTGTGCAGACCATGTCAGAACTACCCACCGAGACTCCGTCGGTGTGGGAGGCCTCAGCGCGTCTCTTCGAGCGGTGGCGTGCCGGCGAGCAGGGCGCCCTCGACGACCTCGTCAGGCTGTTGAGCCCGATGCTGTGGCAGGTCGTGCGCGCGAGCCGGCTGGATCCCAGCACCGCCGAGGACGTCGTCCAGACGACCTGGCTGACACTGGTGCGATCCGGTGACTCGATCACCGAGCCGCGTGCCGTCGCCGGCTGGCTGACCACGACCGCCCGCCGCGAGGCCTGGCGCGTGTCGCGCGCGTCCGGGCGCCAGCAGCCCACCGATGACGAAGCGATCGCCCGCCGCCTGCCCGACGAGCCCGCACCCGAGGGCCAGGTCGTCCTCGACGACGACAACGCCCGGCTCTGGGGGTGCCTGGGCAAGCTGCCCGAGCGGTGCCAGCGGCTGCTGCGCATCGTGGCCGCCGAGGCCCGTCCCGACTACTCCGCGATCGCCACCGAGCTCGGCATGCCGGTGGGCAGCATCGGCCCCACCCGGGGTCGGTGTCTCGACAAGCTGCGCCGCGAGCTGGCGCAGGCAGGAGGGTTCTGATGGTCAACGAACAGCCCACCGGTCCCCCCGTCCACCCCGACGACACGACACTGCTGACTGCGATCGCCGAGGTCTGGGCCCAGGTCGACCCGCCGCCGGTCGACCTCGTCGACGGCGTACTCGCGGCGATCGCTGCCGAGGACCTCGAGTTCGAGCTGCTGACCCTGGTCGAGACCGACGGCGCCCTGGCCGGCGTACGTCATGCGGCTCCGGAAGACGGCCCCGACACCGGCGCCTGGATGCTGGAGTACGAAGGTCCCGACGTACGCATCTATGTGCGGTTCACCCGGATCGAGGACCGCACCCGGCTCGACGGCTGGGTGGTGCCCGTGAAGCCGCTGAGCGTGCAGCTGCGCGGCGACGGACAGGCCGAGCCGCTGGAGAGCGAGATCGACGAGTTCGGTCGTTTCGAGTTCCCGTCGGTCGCCGCCGGCCTCTCCCGCCTCACCTTCGTCGACCCGGCCCGCGGCTCCAAGCCACGGGTCACCCCGCCCTTCTGGATCTGAGGTCCCATGAGCTCCAACTCCACGCCCCACCCCGAACGCCCCAACCAGGCCGAGTCGCGTCAGTCGTCGCTCTCGGCGCAACGCGAGCCGTTCGTGCCACCTCGACCGGTGCTCGACCAGGTCAGCGGGCGCGTGCTGGACCCCGGGACGGCCCTGTCGGTGAAGAACGTGCGCCCGCGCAGCACGGTGTACGTCGGCCCGCGGCTGATCGTCTCGCTGACGCCGGACACCCCGCGGGTGATCCAGCAGCTGCAGGAGGTGGCCGAGTCGCTCGGCTGGGTGGCGACGGTCCACACCGACGACGAGGCCAAGGCCGCCGAGCCGCCGCGCGAGGCAGTGCCGCGCGTCGTACGCCTCGATCTCGCGGTCAAGGACGAGACCGCCACGCTGGCACCCGACGGCTGGGTGCTGCTCCAGAACGCGCGCGCCCGGTTCGGCATCGAGGCGATGAGCCGCGTCGGCCTCGACCACGTGGTGCTGATCCGCTCGATCGACTCCAACCCGTTCCATTCCCCGAGCCCCTTCCACTCCCCCAGCCCCTTCCACTCGCCCAGTCCGGCGTCCGGAGTGGCGGACTCGGCCGCGATCAGCTCCTACGGCGCTCCCGGCTTCGGCGGTCGCCAGCCGATGATGTACGTCGGGCCCGGGCCCGTGCGCCGTACCGACGACGAGATCGTCGGTCGACGTCCGGTCGTGGCCACGCTCGACACAGGGTGCGGCAAGCACGACTGGCTGGCACCGGTGGTCTCCCACGGCCCCTCGCTCGACGGTCAGCCGATCGGCTACGTCGACGACGCCTCCGACCCGGAGAAGTGGTTCGACCAGGTCGGCGCGCTCGACGGCGGGATCGACCCGCTCGCCGGCCACGGAACCTTCATCGCCGGCCTGATCCACCAGGGCTGCCCCGACGCCGACATCCTGGCCTGGCGCATCGTCGGCTCCGACGGGCCGGTCGTCGAGAGCGACCTGGTCAAGGCGCTGGGCGACATCGCCGAGGTGGCCCGCCGCCACCGTGACGGCGAGGAGGGCGGCCACCCGATCGACGTGCTCAGCCTGTCCATGGGGTACTACCACGAGACGCCCGAGGACCTCCTCTTCGACCCGACGATGTACGACATCTTGAAGCTGCTCGGCGAGTGCGGTGTGTCCGTCGTCTGCTCGGCCGGCAACGACGCCACCGCGCGACCGATGTTCCCGGCCGCCTTCGCGCCGTGGGCCGACGGCAAGGGGGGCGTGCCCGCGACCAAGGATCTCGTGCCGGTGGTCTCGGTCGGAGCCCTCAACCCCAACGGCACCGATGCCCTGTTCAGCAACGCCGGCCCCTGGGTCCGGGCCTACGCGCCCGGCGCCTCGGTGATGAGCACGCTCCCCCAGTTCCAGGGCGGACTCGAGCCGGCCGCCCGCACGGAGGCCTACCAACGGGTGCGCGAGTCGATCGACCCCGACGACTTCACCGGCACCTTCGCCCTGTGGAGCGGCACGTCGTTCGCGGCCCCCCTCTTCGCCGGTCGGGTCGCCACCAAGCTGTGCGACACCATCGACCCCGACCACGACGACCGCTCCTCCGCGGTGCAACGCGGCTGGCAGGCGTTGACGGGCATCACCGACCTGACGCCATGATGTGAGGCATGCCGGGCGCTGACGACCTCCTCGACCGCGCACGACTGGCGGCGAGCAGCGGGAGCTACCCGCGGGCGACCCGATATCTGGAACAGGCGTGCGCGGCCTCGCAGGACCCGTACGTCCTGGCGCGCGCGGAGATCACGCGGGCCTACATCGAGGCTGAGACCGGGGACCCGGCCGCGGCGCTCAAGCGCTGTCTCGAGGTGCTCGACAGCGATGACCTCGACCCGGTGACGGAAGGCAAGGCCTGGCAGCAGCTCGGCCTGATCCGCATGCGCACCGGCGAGAACGAGGCGGCCATGGAGGCCCTCGCGCAGGCGATCGCCGTGCTGCCGCCGGGCAGCGACGACCTCGGCTACGCCCTGATCAACCGGGGCAACGTGCACCTGCAACATGGGCGTCCGCGCCAGGCGGCAGCCGACTTCGCGGCGGCGAGCGCGGAGCTGGACAAGCCCGGACTCGAGCTCGACCGGGCCAAGGCCGAGCACAACCTGGGGTACTCCCAGCTGCTCCTCGGCGACCTGATCGGCGCCATGACCCAGATCGCCGAGGCGGCCGAGGTGCTCTCGCCCTCGTCCGCGATCAACCGGGCGACCGTGGAGCAGGACCGCGCCGAGATCCTCACTGCTGCCGGGCGTCCGCGCGAAGCGGCCCGGGCCCTCCAGCAGGCGGCCACGGCCTACGGCTCCCGGCGGCTGCGCACCTTCCAGGCCGAGTGCGAGCTCACCCTGGCCTGGACGCTCCTCCGCGACGACCCGGCCAAGGCACGTGTGGTCGCCCGCCGCGCCGCCCGCCGCTTCCGCGGTCAGGCCAGCCCGGCGCGAGAGCTGCGGGCCGACACGGTGGCCCTGGTGGCCGAGATCGCTGCCGGCGGGAAGTCACGATCACTGCTCGAGCGGGCTGACCGGCTGGTCGCGGCGCTGCACGCCCACGGCCTGGTGCGAGATGCCGTCGTGCTCGAGCTGCAGGGCGCCCGGGTCAGCGTCGTCCGCCGCGAGCTCGACGACGCGCGGGACCGGCTGAGCGCGGTGCGCGTCGACATGAACACTCCTGTCACCACGCGCCTGCTCTGGCGGGAGGTCCGGGCCGAGCTGGCACACGCCCGCGGGGACGCACGACACGCACGCGACCACGTCCGGGCCGGGCTGGCCGACCTGCACACCTGGCAGGCGTCGTTCGGGAGCCTCGACCTCCAGAGCACGCTCGTCGGCCATGGCCGCGACCTGGCCAGACAGGGCCTGCGACTCGCGCTCGAGCACGGCGACCCGGCGATGGTCTTCGAGTGGTCCGAGCGTGCCCGCACCCTGGTCGGCCGGGTCACCCCGGTGCGCCCGCCGACCGACGAGCAGGTGGCCAGCGACCTCACCGAGCTGCGGGTGCTGCAGACCGCCGGCCCGGCTCCCAGGACGCCCGAGGCCCGACGGATGGAGGCGCTCCGCGACCGGGTGCGCCAGCACCGGTGGTACGCCGAGGGAGCGGGCGAGGTCACCGAGCCCGCCGACGTCGACCAGCTGCAGTCGGCACTCAAGGAGGACGACGCCGTCCTGGTGGCCCACCTCGTGGTGAATGACCGGGTCTCGGCGCTGGTCTGTGCGCCGGACCGGTCCGCCGTCGTGAACCTCGGCCGGCTGGACGGGCTCCGCGACCGGCTGGACGGTCTGACCTCTGACCTGACCATGGCCGCGGCTCATCGCGACGGCCCCCTCGCCGTACCCCTGCGTGCTGCACTGCGCGCCCGTCTCGCGGTCGTCGCCGAGCAGCTGGTGGCGCCGTTGGTGGACCTGCTGGGCGACAGCAGGCTGGTGCTGACCCCGTCCGGCGGTCTGGCGGGCACGCCGTGGTCACTGCTCCCGGGACTCGTCGGGCGACCTCTCACCATCCCGCCCTCGGCGACCCGCTGGCTGGAGCTGCGCGGCGCGCCCCAGCCCGGCCGCGTCGGGCTGGTGGCCGGACCGGACGTGGCCCGCGGACCGGAAGAGGTCACCCGTGCCGCCTTCGCCTGGCGGGACGCGACCGTGCTCGGCGGGCCTGACGCGACCACGACGCGGGTCGCCGAGCTGGCCGAGACCGTCGACGTGCTCCACCTCGCCGGGCACGGCCGGCACACCGGGGAGAACCCGCTGTTCTCCGCCGTCGAGCTGGTCGACGGTCCCTGGTTCGGCTACGACATCGACGAGCTGCGGCGTACGCCGTCGACCGTGGTGCTCTCGGCCTGCGAGCTCGGCCGCGTCTCGGTGCGTTCCGGCGAGGAGGCGATCGGGATGTCGGCCGCGTGGTTGCACGCCGGTGCGCGGACGGTGCTCTCCTCCCCCGTCCTCATCGCCGACGACATCGCGTGCGACGCCATGTCGCGCTGGCACACGCTGCTCGCCGCCGGCACCGCACCCGCCGACGCGCTGGCGCAGGTGTCGGCCGAGGCCGACGACGTCGTGCCGATGCTGAGCTTCGGCGCCGGCTGGTAGGTGGGTCGGGAGGATCCGGGCAGCTTCGGCCGGACCGCTCCTTGCCGGGGGATGAGCGGTCCGACCGAAGGGGCTACGTGGGGGTCAGGCCGAGACCTCGACGTGCTCGTAAGCACCCGGGGCGTGGATGGCCGGGTAGTAGTGCTCCGCGAACAGCTTGGCCACCAGCTCGCCGCGACTGGTCACCCCGACCTTGGCGAAGATCGCCTTGAGGTGGTCACGCACGGTGTGGGGGGACAAGAAGAGATCGGCCGCGATCTCCTGGTTGGAGAGCCCGCGGGAGACACCCCTCGTGATTTCCTGCTCGCGCGGCGTGAGGCAGTAGGCCTCGACGATGATGGGTGCGATCTGTGCCGACTTGGCCGGCTCGATGGTCAGCGCGGTGGGGCCGGGCTGGCCGTCGGCGCCGCGCAGGCACGAGGCGTGGACCGAGAGCCAGCGGCCGACCGACGAGCGCATCCGGGCCTGGGCTGGGCCGCGTTCGCGACCCTCCATGACGGCGGTGGCGCGGGCCACGACGGCGAAGATGGGCGTCATCGGCAGCGGCGTCGCGGCCCAGTCGGGTCCAGCGACCTCCTCGAAGAGCCGCTCGGCCTGGTCGTCGAGCGAGAGCAGGGTGTTGTGGCCGGAGAACAAGGCGGTGCCGGGTCCGTCGGGACCCTGGTGGGCCGGGCTCGGCTGGGTCGCGAAGCTGCGCAGGGCGGTGGCGACCGGCGGCACGATCGAACGCACCATCTCGATCTCCTCGGCGGAGAACGCCTTCCGGGCGCGGTCACGGTAGAGGTCCAGCACGCCCCAGGTGCTGTCGCCCAGCCGGAAGGCGGCGCGGAGCTCGTCGCCGTACCCCTGCGGAGCGAGGAACTCGCGGTAGCGCGCGCTGCGTCCCGGCTGACCGTCGGTGGCGTCGTAGAGCGTGCCGATCCCCAGCGGGCTGCGGGCGAGGTCGCGGTAGAGGATGGTGTCCTCGACCAGACACTCGCGCTCCCAGTAGGACTCGCAGTGGCCCTCCTCGACGTTCTCGATGCGCACCGGGCTGGTCGCGAGGATCGTGGTCGGGTCAGTCGCGAAGAACGCGGCGCCGTCGTACGGCACCATCTCGCGCAGTCGGTTGGAGACGTCCTCGAAGAGCTGCTGGTCGTTGGCGGCCTTCGCGCACACCTCGGAGAGCTCACCCAGCCGGCGCTGGCTGGTGGCTGCGGACCTGGCGGTGACGGACACGACCCCTCCCACGGGTGTCCCCCGCGAAGGGAACAGTGTGATTCTCGACAGTCCAGCGTCCCGGCGGCAACCCCTCATCTGTAGGGGGCCGCACTGGTATGGACCCCTTGACCCGGGGATCAGTACGGCGAAACGGACTCACTTTCGTGGGATGGGTCACGCGATGTATCCAGCGGAGGCTGGTGGCACTCCAAGACCCCGGAAAGCACCACCAGCATCGAGAGGAACCCCCGCCATGAGCGTCACGCTCCCCACCACCGGCCAGCAGACTGACCAGACGACCCACAGGTTGCCCCGCCAGCAGGACCGGTCAGCTCTCACCCGAGCACTCGACACCCTCGCCGCCGACCTGGACGGCACCCTCGCCCGGCCCGACGACCCGACCTGGGACGGAGCCCGCGCCGCCTGGAACCTGGCCGTCGACCAGAGCCCGACGGCCGTCGTCATCGCCGAGACGGTGCGCGACGTCGTCTCCGTCGTGCACGTCGCACGCGAGCACGGCCTGCGCGTCGCACCTCAGTCCACCGGTCACAACGCGGGACCGATGGGCGACCTCGCCGGCACCATCCTGCTGAAGACCTCCGCCATGCGCGACGTGCAGATCGACCCGGTGGCCCGGGTGGCTCGCGCCGAAGGCGGCGCCATGTGGATGGACGTCACCCCCGCGGCGGCCGAGCACGGGCTCGCCGCACTGGCCGGCTCGGCACCCGACGTCGGCGTCTCCGGCTACACCCTGGGCGGCGGCATGTCGTGGCTGGCCCGGTCGCACGGCCTGGCCGCCAACAGCGTCGTGGCCATCGAGGTGGTCACCGCCGACGGCGTGCACCGCCGCGTCGACGAGTCCCACGAGCCCGAGCTGTTCTGGGCCCTGCGGGGAGGCGGCGGCAGCTTCGGCATCGTCACCGCGATCGAGTTCCGGCTCTACCCGGTCACCGAGGTGTACGCCGGCGTCCTGTTCTTCCCGCTCGACCGTGCTGCCGAGGTGCTCGAGGCCTGGCGGCAGTGGCTGCCGTCGGTCCCCGACTCGGTGACCTCGGTGGGCCGGGTCCTGCGCTTCCCGCCCCTCCCGGACCTGCCGCCGCACCTGAGCGGTCAGTCCTTCGTCGTCGTCGAGGCCGCCTGCCAGCTGCCCGCCGACGAGGCCGCGGACCTGCTCGCCCCGCTACGCGCGCTCGGTCCGGCGATGGACACCTTCGACACGATCCCGATGATCGGACTCTCGCAGCTGCACATGGACCCACCTGGTCCGGTGCCGGGCAAGGGCGACGGTGCCCTGCTGGGTTCCCTGTCGGCCGAGGCGATCGAGTCGTTCGCACGCGTCGCCTCCGCCGAGAGCTCGCCGCTGCTGTCGATCGAGCTGCGTCACCTCGGCGGTGCACTCACACCGGGACGGATGACGGGCGGTGCCGTGTCCGGCATCGACGCCGAGTTCGCGCTGTTCGCGGTGGGGATCACCCCGACTCCGGAGGCGGCCGAGGCAGTCGAGTCGGCCGTGGTCGGCGTACAGCACGTGATGGGGCCGTGGACGACCGGCGGGGTCTACCTGAACTTCGCCGAGCGCCCCAAGACCGGCAAGGCACTGTTCGGTTCCTACGGGACCTACGCACGGCTGCGCGCGGTCAAGGCGGAGTACGACGCAAGCGACGTGATCCGCTCGAACCACCCGGTCCGGCCGGCTACCGAGGCCGACGCCGGTCGCTGATCCGCTTCGCCTTGCCGAGCGACCGCTCGAGCGCGTGCGGGGTGAGCACCTCGACCCGGGTGCTCACCCCGATGCGCTGCTTGACCCGGTCGCGAAGCGCGCTGCCGAGGGCGTCGGGGTCCGCGACACCGCCGGCGTGCTCGACCTGGACGGTGAGCTCGTCGAGGTTCCCCGGCCGGGTGAGCACGCACAGGTAGTGCGGCGTGAGCCCCTCGATGGCGAGGATCTGCTCCTCGATCTGGCTGGGGAAGACGTTCACGCCGCGCACGATCATCATGTCGTCGGTGCGGCCGGTGACCTTCTGCATCCTCCGGAAGGCGGGGTACGCCGAGCCGGGCAGCAGCTTGGTCAGGTCGCGGGTCCGGTAGCGGATCACCGGCATCGCCTGCTTGGTCAGCGAGGTGAAGACGAGCTCGCCCTCCTCACCGTCGGGCAGCACCTCCATCGTCACCGGGTCGACGATCTCGGGCAGGAAGTGGTCCTCCCAGACGTGCAGCCCGTCCTTGGTCTCCCCCGACTCCTGGCTGACCCCGGGACCCATCACCTCGGAGAGGCCGTAGATGTCCACCGCGCGGATCCCCGCACGCTCCTCGACCGCGCGACGCATCTCGTCGGTCCACGGCTCGGCGCCGAAGATGCCGACCTCCAGGCTGGTGCTGCGGGGGTCGACGCCCTGCGCCTCGAGCTCGTCGAGGATCGCCAGGAAGTACGACGGCGTCACCATGATGATCCGCGGCTCGAAGTCGAGGATCAGCTGCACCTGTCGCTCGGTCATCCCTCCACTGACCGGCACCACCGTGCAGCCCAGCCGCTCGGCTCCGTAGTGCGCGCCGAGCCCACCCGTGAACAGTCCGTAGCCGTAGGCGACGTGGCAGATGTCGCCGGGACGACCGCCTGCTGCCCGGATCGAGCGGGCCATCACCTCGGCCCAGGTGTCGAGGTCCTCGCGGGTGTAGCCGACGACGGTCGCCTTGCCCGTCGTACCGCTGGAGGCATGCACCCGGACCACCTGCTCCCGCGGGACGGCGAACATCCCGAAGGGGTAGTTGGCGCGCAGGTCGGCCTTGGCCGTGAACGGGAACCGAGCGAGGTCCCCGAGGGTGTGCAGGTCCTCCGGTGTCACGCCGAGCTCGTCGAAGGCGTGTCGGTAGTGCGGCACGTGCTGGTACGCCGAGCGCAGCGTGCTCCGCAGCCGCTGCAGCTGGAGCTCCTCCAGCTCACCGCGGGTGAAGCCGGGGATCTCTCCGCTCACGAGCGGTCCGCCGTGCCCTTGCTCAGCGCCAGGTGACCGCCCAGGTGGCCGGCCGCGGCCGTCGCGAGGTTGCCCAGCAGCGCCAGCCGTACGCCGAGCCAGTGGTCGCCGCGTGCCCGGGCGAGGAACGAACCCGCGAACAGCACGATCGCCACGTCGTTGCCGATCGCGTGCACCGCTCCGACTCGCCGGTCCTCGCCCTGCAGCCGGCTCCACGAGGCCAGGCCGGCGTACGCCGTCGGGCCGGCCGCCAGCAACCCGAGCCCGACCAGCCTGGTGGCCGCCGTACGCCCCGACTGGCCGCCGACGAGGTCGATGATCGAGGCCGACGTCCAGCAGCCCAGGGGCAGGTCGGTGAGCACCGGATGCAGCGAGTGACCGAGCACGGTGCTGCGCGCGATGTTGTCGTCGGAGGGCACGAACGGCGCGGTGACGGTGGTCAGCACGTGGTCGAGGACCCGGCTCACCGGACTGTCCTGCACGGCACTGACGAAGCGGCTGGGGAGCGAGCTCTGGCTCGGGTTCTGGGTCGGGTTCTGGGTCGGATTCTGGGTCACCGGTCCAGCCAAGCACTCCTGCGACTTCGCGACCAGTGACAGCACCCCGACGCCGGCATGACGGCACTGTGACGCCGCATTGACAGCACAGTGATGTCGTTCTCCCTTGACATGACGTCACTGTGGTGTCACAGTGACGTCATGGAACTCACGCCCTTCGTCGAACGGCTCCGCCGCGACCTCACCGACGCTGCCGCAGCTGGCGGCCCCGAGGCCCAGGCCGCCGCCGAGCGCCTGGCCCTCGCGCTGGACCCCGCCACCCGGATGATGCTGCTCGAGGCGCTCTCCCAGGCCGCCGACGAGATCACCGGCGAGCTCGAGAGCGACGCCGTCGACGTGCGGATGAGCGGCCGCGAGCCGCAGTTCGTGATCACCCACGTCGAGCCGGCCGGACCGCCCGCCCCGCCCGCTCCCCCCGAGCCGCCCGCCCCGCCGGAGCCCGAGGACGACTCCCAGTCGCGGATCACCCTGCGTCTCCCCGAGTCGGTCAAGGTCCGGGCCGAGGAGGCAGCCAACGGCATCGGTCAGTCCCTGAACGCCTGGCTGGTCGACGCGGTCCGCAGCGCCCTCGACGGACGCCGCATCGATCTCGAGATCGGCAGCAACCGCATCACGTTCAGCGAGGAAGGCGTCCGCCGCAAGCAGATCCGGGGCTGGGTCAGCTGACCCGGACCGACCACAGGAACAGGAGCATCTCCATGCACACCTTCGAGACACCCGCACCGATCACCCTGGTGGTCCGCGCCGGCGCCGGCCACGTGACCGTCCGCGCGGAGGACACCCCGCGCACGACCGTCGAGCTCACCGCTCTGAACGCCGCCGGGCAGGACGCGATCGCCGAGGCACGCGTCGAGCAGCAGCGCGAGTCGGTCGTCGTCGACATCCCACGCCACCGCGGTGGGTTGTTCCGCCCCCACCCCTCGGTCGGGATCGAGATCACCTGCCCGATCGACAGCGTCGTGGAGGTCAAGGCCGAGTCCGCCGACATCACCGCCACCGGTCGCTACGCCGAGGCGGTCCTGACCACCGGGTCCGGTGAGGTCCAGATCGACGACGTCACCGGATCAGCCAAGCTCAAGTCCGGCTCCGGCACCGTCACCGCCGGCACCATCGGGAAGGCCGCCCTGATCAGCACCGGCTCGGGCGACGTCAGCCTCGAGAGCGCCGGCCACAGCGCCCAGCTCAGCGTCGGCTCCGGCGACATCAAGATCGCCGACGTCACGGGTGAGACCGTGACCAAGACCGGCTCGGGCGATGTCGAGGTCGACCGGCTGGGCGGGACGCTCGTGACCAAGTCCGGCTCCGGCGACCTCGTCGTACGACGTGCGACGAGTGGCTCGGTCAAGGCCAACGGCGCCAGCGGCAGCATCACCATCGGCGTGGCCGAGGGCACCGCCGCCTGGCTCGACGTCTCCACCCTCACCGGCCGCGTCATCCAGGAGCTCGAGCAGACCGGCGCTCCGGCCGACGGCCAGCAACGAGTCGAGATCACCGCCCACACCGTGAGCGGCAACCTCCGGGTGCACCGGTCATGAGGGGCCTGAAGTTCGGCCTCGGCAAGAGCTGGCCCCGCAACCCGGTGCCGACCGACCCGGCCGTCGTGCGCCAGCGCACCCGTGCCCACGGCCGCCCGATCAGCCCAGGTGGGATGGGCCTCTAGGCCTGCAGGGTGCGTCCGAGCAGCTCGCGGAGCTCCTCGAAGCTCCGCTCGGTGGCCGCCTCGTCGTACATCGGGGTGTCGGACATGGTGTAGCCATGGGCCGCTCCGTCGTACACCTCGTTGCTGGCGGTCAGACCCGCCTCGCGCAGCGTCTCCCCCAGCGTCACGATCGCCTCCGACGGCATCGACCGGTCGTTCTCGGCGTGGCCGAAGACGAACTCGGCGTGTGCCCGCGGCAGTCCCCGATGGGGACTGTCGTCGGCGTCGGTGACCAGACCGCCACCGTGGAAGCCAGCCACGGCCGCCACCTCGGGGTCGAGGGCGGCGGCGCGGATCGCGAGTCGGGCACCCATGCAGTAGCCCACGGTCCCGACTGCTCCGGTGGCGACGCCGGGGAGCCCGCGCAGCGCCTCGAGGTACGCCGGGATGTCGCGCTCCGCCTTGTCGGAGGAGAGGGTGTGCACCCGGGGCATGGCCTCCGCGAAGAACGCCTCCCGCTCGCCGGGCTCCTGGAGGTCGGCCGTCGGCGCGAGGTCCTCGGCGCTGCCCTCGCGGTAGAACACGTTGGGCGCGAGCACGACGTAGCCCCAGTCGGCGATGCGCCCGGCCATCTCCTCGATCCGCGGCCGCAGCCCGATGGCGTCCATGAAGAACAGCACGCCGGGGTGCTCACGGCTGTCACCGGTCGGACGGGCGACCAGCGCCTCCGCCACGCCGCCGTCGGGCATCGGGATCTCGATCGTGTGCACGCGCTCCTCCATCTCGTTGTCGTTCAGGCCAGGTCCCAGCGGGCCACCCACCAGGCGACGCCGTGCGGCGCATCGGCGTAGCTCACGTCGGTCGCGATCTGCCGACCGCGGGCGATCTCGGCCAGGACGTGGAAGCCGGCGGCACCTTCGCACCACAGCTCGTGTGCCTGCGAGGGATCGATGCCAGCGAGGGCGTCGACGTCGCCGGTGCGCAGCGCGCACTCGATGGCGTCGTCGAACGGGATTGCCTCGGGGTGCAGGTGTCCAGGCGCCTTCTCGCCTCGACAGGCCGAGCCGTCGGCCATCACGATCACCGCCGTCGAGCGGACGTCCTCGTGCTCTACCAGCGACGCCGCCTCGTAGGGCAGCGCCACCTGTGCCTCGAAGTCGTGCTCGCCCAGCAGGTGCCTGGCGATGCGGTGCCCGACGGGGTCGACGACGCCACGCGCCCGGTTGAGGTCGCTGACCGGAGGGGCCAGCACGACCAGCCGGTCGGGGCCGTCGGCGAGCAGTATGTCGAGCGCGGCCGCGCAGGCGGCACGCAGCTCGGGGACGGGGTCGGTCTCGGAGAGCTCGGGCAACAGCGCGCGCGGGCTCGGCAGCACGAGGGCGGAGTCGATCACGCCGACCCCCTCACGCCAGTCCCCGGATCGCGCGACGTGGCGCCCGACGCTGGAAGATCACGTCGACCATGTCGACGACCTGGCGGGTCTCGACGACCTCGTGCACCCGGAAGATGCGGGCGCCGTGCATCGCGGCAATGGCGCTGGCAGCCAGGGTGCCGGTGAGGCGCTCTCCGACGGGCAGATCGAGGGACTCCCCCACAAAGTCCTTGTTGGACAGGCTCACCAGCACCGGCCAGCCGGTCGCGACCATCTCGTCGAGCCGACGGGTCAGGTCGAGGGAGTCGCGGGTGGTCTTCCCGAAGTCATGGGCCGGGTCGATGACGATGCTCTCGCGGGCCACGCCGGCCGCCAGCGCCCGGTCGGCGTAGGCGGTGGTGTCGGCGATCGCGCTGGCCACCACGTCGGCGTACTCGATTCGGTGCGGTCGTGTCCGCGGGGTGACTCCCCCGGTGTGCGTGCAGATGATGGCGGCGTCGTACTCCGCGGCGACGTCGACCAGCGCCGGATCGGCGCCACCCCAAGCGTCGTTGAGCACGTCGGCCCCGGCCTCGCACACCGCCCGGCCCACTGGCGCGCGCCACGTGTCGACGCTGATCACCACGTCGGGGTGGGCAGCCCGGACCCGTTCGACGAAGCCGACCGTGCGCCGCTGCTCCTCCTCGACGTCGATCTCCTCGCCAGGTGCGGCCTTGATGCCGCCGATGTCGATGATCTCGGCACCCTGCTCGACGACCTCGGAGACACGGTCGAAGGCCTTGTCCTCGGACCAGGTCGCGCCCTTGTCGTAGAAGGAGTCGGGAGTCCGGTTGACGATCGCCATCATCAGCCGTCGGTCGTCGGCGAACGAGTGCCGGCCGAGACGGAGCGTCATGCCGTCGATCCTGCCACCCCGGTTGAAGCCTCAATCGCCGGAGGCCCTCCTTCAGCACGCCGAGCGGGCACTTTTGGTCGCTCGGAGTACGCCGAGAGGGCACTTCTGGTTGCTGGCGGTACGCCGAGAGGGCAGTCATGGTTGGGCCGAGCCAACCGCTCTCGCCCGCTCGGAACGCTCCCGCCAACCAAATCCGCCCTGTCGGCGGACTCCAGCCAACCAAACTTGCCCGGTCGGCGGGCTAGCGGAGACCTGCGGCTGGAGGGCGTTCGAGGAGGGTGATCTCGCGGCGTACGGTCTCGATCTCCCCGGAGCCGGTCGAGTCGGCGACACGGTGCTGGTCGAGCTGCACCCGGTCGGGGGCAGCGCCGGTCGAGCGGCGGCGGGAGGCGGCCAGGATCTGGGCGGCCATCGCGCCGAGGTCACCGAGCGCCTGGTGGCGGTGGGCGCGCCGGCCGAGGTCGACCTGCGCGATCGCGTCGGCGCCGAGCAGCCGGTGGGTGTCGATGAGCGCGGCCAGCTCGACGGCGTACCCGGTCGGCACCGACAGCTGCTCGAACAGCGAGCGTCGTACGGCCCACTCACCGGCCAGCGGCTGCAGCAGCCAGCTCAGCTCTGGCCACTCCAGGGCGATCAGTGGACGCGCCACCAGCTCGGTGACCCGGCCGCCCTCGAGGGACTCCTCCAGACCGGCGTGGCCACGCAGGGGCCGCTGGTAGAACCCCTTCACCAGGGCGACCGAGTCGTCGCTCAGCATCGGCCCCAGCAGGCCCGGCACGAAGTGCGTGTCCCAGTCGACGAGGTCGGCGTCCATGAACACCACCAGGTCCCCGCGGGTCACGAACAGCGACTTCCACATCGCCTCGCCCTTGCCCGGGTGGGTGCCGAGGTCGGGGCGGATCTCCCGCGAGCGGTGTACGACGGCCCCGGCAGCCGTCGCGACCGAGTGGGTGTCGTCGGTCGAGTCGGAGTCGATCACCACGATCTCGTCGAGCAGCTCGGTGGTCTCCATCAATGCCGACCGCACCCGGGAGACCACGTCGCCGACAGTCGCCGCCTCGTTGCGAGCCGGCACCACCAAGGTGGTGCTCAGACCGGTGTCTCGCTTGCGCTTCAGCAGTACGTCGAGGTCCCAGTCCTGCCACCGGTGCGTGCGTTCCACCTCGCCAACCTAGACGGGTGCCCCTTGACGTCGCTCAGGGCGTGAACACGATCTTGCAGGCACCGTCACGCTTGCGGCGGAAGATGTCGTAGGCGTGCGGAGCGTCGGTGAGCGGCATCCGGTGCGTGGCGAACGACTCGACGCCCAGCGGGTCGTCGTCGGTCAGCAGCGGCAGGATGTCGTCGACCCAGCGGCGCACGTTGGCCTGGCCCATCCGCAGGGTGAGCTGCTTGTCGAACATCGTCAGCAGCGGCATCGGGTCGGCGGCCCCGCCGTACACGCCGATGAGCGAGATCGTCCCGCCCCGTCGTACGACGTCGATGGCGGTGTGGATGGCCGACATCCGGTCGACACCGGCGGTCGTCATCACCTTCTCGGCCAGCGCGTCCGGCAGCAGCCCGACCATCTTCTGGGCCATCCCGGCCACCGGGGAGCCGTGCGACTCCATGCCCACCGCGTCGATGACCGAGTCGGCACCACGGCCCTCGGTGAGGTTGCGGACCATCTCGCCGAGGTTGTCGTGGTCACGCAGATCGATGGTCTCGGCGCCGAACGCCCGCACCCGGTCGAGTCGCTCGGGGACGAGGTCGACGGCGATCACGTGGTGCCCGCGGTGGATGGCGATGCGGGCCGCCATGTCGCCGATGGGGCCGATGCCGAGGATGACGACGGATCCACCGTCGGGGATGGCGGCGTACTCCACCGCCTGCCACGCGGTGGGGAGCACGTCGGAGAGGTAGACGAACCGGTCGTCGGAGGGACCGTCGGGCACCTTGATCGGGTTGTAGTCCGCGTGCGGAACGCGGAGGTACTCCGCCTGCGCACCCGGCACCTGCCCGTACAGCTTGGTGTAGCCGTAGAGCGCGGCGCCCATGCCGTGCTCGCGCACCTGGGTGGTCTCGCACTGCGTCTGCAGGCCGAGGTCGCACATGTGACAGTGGCCGCAGGAGATCTGGAACGGCATCACCACCCGGTCACCGACCTTGAGGTTGTCGACGCTCGCGCCGACGTCCTCGACGATGCCCATCGGCTCGTGGCCGAGGATGTCGCCCTCGGTCATGAACGGGGTCAGTGGTTCGTAGAGGTGCAGGTCGGAGCCGCAGAGCCCGGTCGTCGTCATCCTCACGATCGCGTCGGTGGGCTCCTTGATGGCCGGGTCCGGCACCTCCTCGACACGCACGTCCTGCTTGCCGTGCCACACGGCTGCCTTCATCGGAGTACCTCCTGGGTCAAGGGGGGTGGGGGAACTCCGTGCCCATTGCTGCCCGGCTCATGCCGTCGGCCGGGCGAGAAGGGAGCAGCTAGCCTCGAAGCATGGACCGCAAGAAGGGCTACTTCTGGCTGATGGGCACCTGCATCGTGCTCATCCTGCTGGCCTGGAACGTGGTCCGGTTCTGGTCGGTCACGGCCGCGGTCGTGATGAGCGTGATCGCGGCAGTCATCCCGCCGATCGCCGCCATCGTCGGCAACCGCGGCAGCACGGGGGGCTAGCCCGGCTCTGGGGCTAGCGCCCTTTCCAGACCGGCTTGCGCTTCTCGGCGAACGCCTTCGCGCCCTCCATCGCGTCCTCGGACACGAACACCGGACCCATCAGCTCGTCCTGCTTCGACCAGCCCTCCTCGACCGTCCAGTCACGGGAGCCACGAGCGATCCGGCGGGTCACCTCCACCGCGAGCGGACCGTTCTCGGCGATCGTCGCGGCGAGCGCGAGCGCCGCGTCGAGCGCGCCGCCCTCCGGAGTCAGCCGGTTGACCAGGCCGAGCTCGGCTGCCCGCGCGGCGTCGATGGGGTCGCCGGTGAGCAGCAGCTCGAGCGCGATCGGCATCGGCACCCGCTCCGGCAGTCGCAGAGCAGCACCGGCGCCGGCGACCAGCCCCCTCTTCACCTCCGGTACGCCGAAGCGGGCCGTCTCGGCCGCCACCGCCAGGTCGCAGGCCAGCATGATCTCGAAGCCGCCGGCGAGCGCCCAGCCCTCGACGGCCGCGATCAGCGGTTTGCGCGGTTGCTGCTGGGTGATGCCGGCCAGTCCGCGCCCCTCGACGATCGGGGCCTCGCCCTGCAGGAACGCCTTCAGGTCCATCCCGGCGCAGAAGGTGCCTCCGGCCCCGGTGAGTACGCCGACGCGCAGGTCGTCGTCCGCGTCGAGCTCGTCCATCGCAGCCGCCACTCCGGCAGCCACGGCCGCGTTGACGGCGTTCTTCGCCTCGGGGCGGTTGATGGTGACGACGAGCACGCCGTCCCGGGTCTCGGTGAGGACCTCGTCAGGCATCCTGCTGCGTTCCTTCCACGAGGCCGTCCCACGACCAGTGCGGCATCGGCAAGCCGGCCGGGACCGCTGCCCCGACGGGTGAGTAGGCGAGCACGTCGGCGACGGCCCACACCATGTAGTCGCGCAGCACGGCTCGGAACTCCGCGTCGTCAGGCAGATCGGCATCGTCGGCCGCCAGCACGAAGCACTCCACGAAGCGACGCCCGAGGTCGGTGATGTCGCCGTTGCCCGAGTGCATGTGCTGCAGTCCCGACTGGTCACCGCACTCCTGGGAGTACGTCGACGGGCCTCCCATCACCTCGGCCCAGTACGCCGCCAGCCGCTCGACGTGCTGCGGGTGCTGGCCCTCGTGGGAGAAGGGATGGTTCAGCTCGGGATCGTCGAGGCAGCGCTGGTGGTGGGCCCGGGCCAGCGCCAGGAAGGCCGCGTCGCCGCCGGCGTACTCGTAGAGGGAGGGTCGCACCGTCACAGTGTGCTCCTCAGGGAAGGTCGAACAACGGCTCGGCGCCGAGCTCGGCCCGCGCGAGCGAGGTCAGGTGCACCTCGTCGGGCCCGTCGAAGATGCGCATCGCGCGATGCCAGCCGTACATCATCGACAACGGCGTCGCGTCGGAGATCCCGGCCGCGCCGTGCACCTGGATGGCGCGGTCGATCACGTTGTTCACGGCCCGCGGCACGGCGACCTTGGCGGCGGCGATCAGGTGCCGCGCCTCCTTGTTGCCGGCGCTGTCCACGACGTACGCCGCCTTGTGGCACAGGGCGCGGGCCTGCTCGAGCTCGATCCGCGACTCGGCGATGCGCTCCCGGACCGAGGACTGGTCGGAGAGCGGCTTGCCGAACGCGACCCGCTCCTGCGTGCGCGACACCATCATCGCCAGGGCTCGCTCCCCCGCGCCGAGCGCACGCATCACGTGGTGGATGCGACCCGGGCCGAGACGGGCCTGCGCAGCTGCGAAGCCGCCGCCCTCCTCACCGAGGATGTTGGCCGCCGGCACCCGCACCTCGTCGAACTCGACGATGCAGTGGCCGTGCTGGTCATGCCGGCCGAACACCGGGAACGACCGCTTGATCGACACACCGGGGGTGTTCGCCGGAACCAGCACCATCGACTGCTGGCGGTGCGTCGCCGCCGACGGGTCGGTCTTGCCCATCACGATCAGCAGCTTGCAGCGCGGGTCGGCGGCGCCGCTCGACCACCACTTGGTGCCGGTGATCACGTACTCGTCGCCGTCGCGCACGATCCGCGTCGCGATGTTGGTGGCATCCGAGCTGGCGACGGCCGGTTCGGTCATGCAGAAGGCCGAGCGGATCTCTCCGTCGAGCAGGGGCGTCAGCCACAGCGCCTGCTGCTCCTCGGTGCCGATCAGGTGGAGCAGCTCCATGTTGCCGGTGTCGGGGGCCTGGCAGTTCATGGCCTCGGGTGCGAGCTCGTTGCTCCAGCCCGACAGCTCGGCGATCGGGGCGTACTCGAGCTGCGTCAGGCCCGACTCCGATGGCAGGAAGAGGTTCCACAGTCCGCGCTCGCGCGCCTTGACCTTCAGCTCCTCGATCACCGGCGGGACGGTGTGGTCGTTCGGTCCGACCTCGGCCCGGTACGCGTCGTAGGACTCCTCGGCCGGGAACACCTCCTCGCGCATGAAGGCCACGAGTGCGTCGTACAGCTGCACGGCCTGAGCCGACGGCTCGGGGTAGGCGGCGTACATGCCGGATCCGAGCGCCATCAGATGTCCGTGATCCGGATGCCGGCGTGGGCCTTGTAGCGGCGGTTGATCGCGATCAGGTTGGCGGTCAGCGACTCGATCTGGTGGGCATTGCGCAGCCGCCCGCCGTAGACACCCCGGACGCCTGGGATGACGCCGGCGAGGTCCTGGACCAGGTCGCAGGCCTCGCGGTTCTCGCCCTCGCCGAGGACGAGCACGTCGGTGTCCACCTCGGCCACGTCGGGGTCCTCGAGCTTCACCGCGGAGACGCTGTGGAAGGCACCGATCACGGTGGAGTCCGGGAGCAGCGCGGCCGCCTGCTCGGCGGCGGAACCCTCCTCCACCTCGAGGACGAAGGCTCCCTGCTTGTCGAACCCGAGCGGGTTGACGCAGTCCACCACCACCTTGCCGGCCAGGGTGCCGGCGAGCGACCTCAGCAGGTCGCCGTGCCCGTCCCACGGCACCGCGACGATGACGATGTCGCCGGCTGCCGCCGCGCCCTCGTTGTCGGCGCCGGTGACGTCGCCGCCGGTTGCCGAGGCCAGCGTCTTGGCCGTCTCCTCGGCGCGGTCGGCGCTGCGACTGCCGATCACCACGGGCAGCCCGGCGGTGGCGAAGCGGCGCGCGAGACCGCGGCCCTGGGGTCCGGTGCCACCGAGCACGGCGACGGTCGTGGCGGCCAACGATGCGGGCAGGGACATGCTCATCTCCTCGGGGTCTGTCGTCATCCAACACCCCTCCGCATCCGCGCTGGGTCTGGGCCCACCCCTCGGTGGTCGACCACCTAGTCTTCGAGGTGTGAACACCGAACTCCCCACCCTGGCCGTCACCGGGTCGACGGGCGGCCTCGGCGGGCGGGTGGCCACGCTCCTGGCCGCCGCCGGCGTCGGCCAGCGGTTGCTCGTCCGCGACCCCTCGCGGGCCCCCACACTCGACGGGGCCGTGCCGGTGCCCTTCGCCGGATACGGCGACCACGACAGTGTGGTCGCGGCGCTCGACGGAGTCACCACGTTGTTCATGGTGTCGGCCGCCGAGGACGCCGATCGCCTGGGCCTGCACTTCGCCTTCGTCGACGCGGCCGCCGAGGCCGGCGTACGTCACGTCGTCTACACCTCGTTCGCCGGCGCTGCCGCGGACTGCACCTTCACGCTGGGTCGCGACCACTTCCACACCGAGGAGCGGATCAAGGACTCGGGCATGGACTGGACCTTCCTGCGCGACAACCTCTACCTCGACTTCTTCCCGTACCTGGTCGGCGAGGACGGCGTGATCCGAGGACCGGCCGGGGACGGCGTGGTCGCCGCCGTCACGCGCGACGACATCGCTGCCTCGGCCGTAGCTGTGCTCACCGAACCGGGAGCCCACGTGGGCTCGACGTACGTGATGACGGGCCCGGAGGCGATCACCATGTCGCAGGTCGCCGAGACCATCGCCCATGTGCAGGGGCGAGAGGTGACCTTCCACGACGAGACCGTCGAGGAGGCCTACGAGTCACGCAAGCGCTGGGAGGCGCCGGACTGGCAGTACGACGCATGGGTGAGCACCTACACCGCTGTCGCCGCCGGCGAGATGGCGGAGGTCACCGACGACGTGCTCCGCCTGACCGCGCGGCAACCGATGACCCTGGCCGAGTATCTCGCCCGGCAGTAGCCGTCAGTCGCAGGTGCCCTTCTTGGCGGCCTTGCCGTCGCAGTAGAGCCGCTTGACGAACGGCGACCTGACGACGCCCTTGTCCAGCCGGAAGACACCGGTGTCGCCGACCCTCGGGACGCGGCCCTTGAACGCCTTCTTGTCGTAGATCTTCACCTTGGTGACGACGGCATCGGCATGCGCGACACCGTTGTCGACGCGTGGCAGCGAAAGCTGGTAGGTCACGTCGGCGACCTGCGTGGTCACACCCTTCGCCGTGGTGTTGCTGGCGCTCTCGTAGACGAGGCCGTCGCCGTTGACGACCATCACCCGCGACGTGCCGGTGAAGGAGCCGACGAACGCAGTGAAGTCGGGCTTGGCCCGCCGCACCAGGATGTTCTCGTTGCCGTTCTTGAGCACGTCGAGCGCCACCGCCTTGAACTGCTGGCGGAGGTAGGCCTTCGTCCTCGGGTCGGTGGTGATCTTGGCGAGCAGCAGCCCCTGGGTGCCGAACATCGAGACCAGCTTCGGCCGCGAGAAGCAGCCGGCGAGCATCTTGTCGGCGCCGAGGCCGATCGTCTTCGCGCACTGCGGCTTCGCGAGCATGGCGGTCATGGTGTCCAGGGGCTTGTGCCGGGGTCCGCCGAAGCCGTTCAGCCGGGCCACCAGCGAGGTCGTCGTCGCCTGGAGGGTCCGCAGTGACTGGGCGGTGGTGTCGGCGGTGGCGCTGAGGAGCAGTCGCTTGGTCGGCTCGACGTCGACGTCGTAGGTCGCTGTACGGCCGGGCGCCAGGAAGGAGGCGTCGTCACCCATGACACCGACCCACGGGTTCCAGGCCTTGGGGACCTCGGCCGTCGGCGGCAGCACCGGGACGTTGGGGTGCGCCAGCTGGATCGGCTGCACGCGGCGGTTGACGACACGCAGCACCCGCTTGCCGTTCTCGTAGCCGAAGCACCAGAAGACGGTCTTGCGGCCGATCGAGGAGGTCACGGCGTAGCCGTCCCTGCGGGCTTCCTTGGCGTCCGCACACTCCGGCTTCTTGACTTTCTTGTCGATGCTGAAGTCGAGGCGGCTGTGCAGGTCGTCCTGGAAGCTCTGCAGGGCGCCGTCGAGGTCCATCACCACGACCGCGAGGTCGCCGAGGCGCGAGGTGGTGAACTGCACGTGCCGCTGGTCGGACATCAGCCGGCCGGGCTGATAGGTCCAGGGCTGCTTCGCCGACTGCCGCGAGACCACGAAGACGGGCACGGTGCGTGGCAGGGCGTTGTCGAGCAGGAGCTGCACCTGCGCGGGAGCGGTGAGCTCGGAGGCTGCGGTCACCGTGTAGATCGGAGAGGCGAAACTGAGGTTGACCCCGGGCGAGGACCCGGCGGCGTTGGTGACGTCGAGGTCCGAGGAGTCGACACCGGCCACGGTCACGTCGGGATCGGTCGGAGTCGGCGAGGTCGTCGGCGGCTGGGCCTTGGGCAGCTCGCTGACACCGTTGCCACCGCCGCAGCCTGCGACGAGGGCCAGCACGGTCGCCAGGACTGCGACCGGCGCCAGGTGCCGAATGGGGTGACGCATGCCGCCGTTCCTCCGCTGAAGAGTCGTTGCCCCCTGTGTCAGCACCGTAGCGTCGGAAACGCTCTGCACAGGCGAGGCACGACGAGGGCACGGGCGGGTTCGCCCGCGAGGATCGTCGCATACATTTGGGATGAATTGCCGGGATTTGACTCGAAACCCCGCGAGTGCCGGACCGGCGGTACAGCGTGCTGTGATGGGCCCGTGACCACCGAGCGACGAGCCCGCCTCGCCATCGCGACCGCCGCCAACCTCCGCGATCTCGGCGGCTGGCCGACCGGCGACGGGAGACAGGTCCGGCCGGGGGTCGTGTACCGGTCCGCCGAGCTGAGTCGGCTGCACGGTGAGGATCTGGCAGCGTTCGCCGAGCTCGGCGTACGCACCGTCTACGACCTGCGCACCGCTGCCGAGGTCTCGCACCAGCCCGACGCACTCCCCCCGGGCACGTCGTCGGAGGTGCTCGACGTCCTCGCCGACGCCAGCCACGCTGCGCCGGCCGAGCTGCAGCAGATCTTCGAGGACCCGTCGCGGGCCGACGAGCTCCTCCGGGAGGGCCAGGCGCAGCAGTACTTCGAGTCCGCCTATCGCGGCTTCGTGACCCTCCCGTCGGCGCAGTCGGCGTACCGCCGGCTCTTCGAGGGACTCGCCGCCGCGGACGCGCCGGTGCTCTACCACTGCACGACCGGCAAGGACCGCACCGGCTGGGCCACCGCGGTGCTGTTCCGGCTCCTCGGGGTGCCCGAGGACCAGATCCTGGAGGAGTACCTCCTCACCAACACCGAGCTGCTCCCGATGGTGCAGCCGTGGATGGACCAGTTCGCCGCCGGGGGCGGTGACCCGGAGCTGCTCGTGCCGATCCTCGGCGTCCAGGAGAGCTACCTCGAGGCAGCATCCGCGCAGATGGAGGAGAGCTTCGGCACCGTCGAGGACTACGTGACGACCGGGCTGGGCCTCTCCCCCGACGTGCTGGACGCCCTTCGCGAGAAGCTCGTCGACTAGCTCAGCTCGGCCTCGATCCCGGCGATCAGGCGCTGCAGGTGCAGCCCCCGGTGTACGTCGACCAACGGTCTCTCGCCGGTCTCGACCGCCCGGGCCAGCGCGCGCGTGATCGCCTCGCCGACGCCGCTGTCCTTGTCTGACTCCTCGCTGTCGAAGACCACCGGACCGTCGTCGGTGAACACCTCCAGCCGACAGTCGCCGGTCACTCCGGGAACGGTGATGGACAGCGCGGCGGAACCGAGCGCACCGCCCTCGTGGTGGGTGACCATCGAGATCCACCGCCGCGGGTCGCCGCTCGCGTCGACGTGCTCGATGCGGCCCATCGAGGCGTCCATCAGGTCGAGCAGGTGAGGGCCTAGGTCGAGGAGCGCACCGCGTTCGATGCGCCACGGCGTCGCGAACGGGCTGCCGGGCAGAGCCGCGCCGGTGACGTGGTGGGCCACCCCGCCCCGCACCGTGGAGTCCTGGGCGGTCTCGACGAACGCCTGCCCCACCGCCGTGAACCGGTTGCGCAGCATCAGCACGGTCTGCACGCCGGCGTCGTCGACCGCACCGGCAAGGCGCTCGGCGTCGTCGAGGGTGAACGCGAGCGGCTTCTCCAGGATCAGGTGCTTGCCTGCCCGCGCGGCGACGACGGCCATCTCGGCCTGGATGTCGGGCGGCACCGCGAAGGCGACCGCCTCGCAGCGGCTGAGCAGGTCCTCGTAGGTCGCAGCCGCGATGGCGCCGTGGTCTGCGGCCAGTGCCTGGGCGGCTTCGGGGCGGCGCGACCAGACCGCCTCGAGCGTCGTACCGGCGTGCGCGGACAGCATCGGCGCGTGGAACATCCCGGCCCACGGGCCGGCGCCGACCAGTCCCACACGCACGCTCACGCTCCCAGCCAAGCCGATCCGGTGAGCTTGGTCTAGCCCGGCGGCGGCCGGCCCCATCCGGCCCCCGGCTCGTGTCGAAGCCCGTGGTGACGCGGGTCACTCCGACGCGTGTCGCGACAACTGGAGGCAGTTGACATGAGTGAGACCAACAGAAGGAAGTTCCTCGCTGCGGCTGGTGCCGGAGCGGCTGCGGGCGTCGTCGGCATCACCGCCGGGCCGGCGTTCGCGGGGGGACCCGCGCGCAGCAGCACGGCGGCCAAGGAGACGGTCGTCGCCTACGTGGAGGACCACCAGGGCAGCACGGTCACGCTGCTGGTGGGCGAGCGGGAGGTCGTGGTGCACGACCGCGACCTGGTCACCCGCATCCTGAACGCGGCAGGGGGCGAGTGAGATGTCGTCGCACCGCGAAGCACCGGAGATCTCCAAGGACCCCGTCGCCGACGGGACCGACACCTACGCGTTCGTCAGCCCCGACAAGCCCGGCTACGTCACGCTCATCGCCAACTTCATCCCGCTGCAGCCGCCGGACGGCGGACCGAACTTCTATGAGTTCGGCGACGACGTGGCCTACGACATCAAGGTCGCGAACGGCGGCAAGGGGAAGGCCGACATCGTCTACCGGTTCCAGTTCCAGACCAGGATCCGGAACCCGAAGACGTTCCTCTACAACACCGGCCCGATCGCCAGCATCAACGACCCGAACTGGAACCGGCCGCAGTTCTACTCGGTCACCCGCATCGAGGGCGGCCACTCCAAGGTGCTCGGCACGAACCTGACCTGCCCGCCCGTCAACGTCGGCAAGAGGAGTACGCCGAACTACGCCACCCTGGCCAACCAAGCGGTCCACACGCTCGGCAACCGGAAGGTGTTCGCCGGCCAGCGCGCCGATGCCTTCCACGTCGACCTCGGCAGCATCTTCGACCTCGGGGCCTTGCGGCCGTTCAACCACCTGCACCTGATCTCGATGCCGGACACGACGGGCGTCAACGGGCTGCAGGCGTTCAACGTGCACACCATCGCGCTGCAGGTGCCGATCTCCGACCTGAGCCGCAAGGGCGACATCCCGAAGAACGTGATGGACCCGAGCTCGGTCATCGGGGTGTGGGCCACCGCCAGCCGGCAGAAGTCGCGGGTCTGGGACGCCAAGAGGGGGTGCTACGTCAGCCACGGTCCGTGGGAGCAGGTCTCCCGCCTGGGCAACCCGCTGTTCAACGAGGTGCTGGTGCCGATGGCCGAGAAGGACCGGTGGAACCACCTCGAGCCCAGTGCTGACTCGGCCTTCGCGAAGTACGTCGACAAGCCCGAGCTCCAGGGGCTGCTGCCGGTGCTCTACCCGGGGGTGTTCCCGAACCTCAAGGCCTACACCAAGCCGCGCGCGGACCTGAACGCGATCCTGCTCACCGGCATCCCGTCGGGAGTTGTACCCGGGTTCCAGAACTACACCGGGCCGGTCGAGTCGGACATGCTGCGGCTCAACCTCGCGGTGCCGCCCTCCAAGAAGCCGGACAACGGAGGACTGGTCGCCGGTGACGCGGCCGGGTTCCCCAACGGCCGACGCATCGACGACGACGTGGTCACGATCGAGCTGCGGGCCATCGCCGGTGCGACGATCCCGCTGGTCGACCCGTCGTACACCCCGGACGGCGCGGCCAGTGCCATCACCGACGGCACCTCGAACAGCAACGCGGCACTGCTCGGCTCGTTCCCGTACCTCGGACTTCCGGGCGGTGGGTACCAGACCGTGCCCGGCACCACGAAGGCGTCATGAGCGCCCCGGCGGTGGAGAACCCGTTCGCCGGGCAGGGCTCGGTCCTGCTCGACATCGGTGACGACGTCGGCGCGGTCGTGGTCGTGGTGCCCTCCGGGATGGAGGGGGTCGAGGTCGAGATCCGACCCGATGGGCAAGACGGATGGTCCACCGGTCACGTCCACCATCCCCACGTGGCCGTCGTCAACCGTCCGGTCGCAGGCGGAGAGCTGCCCTCGCTGGTCTTCCCGGAGGTGCGAGAAGGCCGCTACGGGCTCTACCTCAAGGAGACCGCTGTCCGGCGGCTGACCCTGACGGTGGCAGGCGGACGGGTCACGAGCGCAGAATGGCCCCGCTGAGGTGAACCACGGGCGACCTTCGGCGGTTGTGGAGCTTCTGTCTCCCGCCGCCGGGGGTCGTTCCGCGTGGGGGGGTGTCGGTGGCAGACAGCTACTTCGGTGGCAGCGAACCGGCCCGGGTGAGACCGATCTCGACCCAGCGCCGAAGGTCCTCGTCCGAGTCCACGCCGGCGGCGCCGACCCTCAGCCAGCCGGCCATCTCGCGACCACGCATCTCCATCGGCGCGGCGTGTGGCTGCGCCAGGAGAGTCTCGGTCTCGTCCGGATCGACCCGCAGCATGAGCCCGCCCTGGCCGCTCGCGGCGACCGCCATGTTGCCGCCGAGCAGGAAGGCGAGCCCTCCGAACATCCGCTTCTCGGTGACCAGCCCGTCGACGTCCACGGCGTTGCCGATGGCCACCCGGATCCGGTCAGCGAGGTCCTCGTCGTACGCCATGGCGCCACAGTGGCACGCAGCACCGACAAGCCGGCCACTACGCTCGGATTGTCCAGTTCGACCGATCCGAATCGCTTTGGCGCTCTCGTCGTGGGATGGTCAGCGCACAGCAGGTCGCCGCGGGTGGCTGGTGACGCGAACATCTGGGGACTCACGCAGTCCGCGGATGCCGAACCGGGCATCTTCGGCGGCCCGTTGTGTCGTCAGGGTGGTCTCTCAGCCGTCCAGCTCGCCCAGGGTGTCCTCGATCCAGTCCGCGGTGAACGCACCGACGTGTGGCAGATGGTCGAGCCCGATGTGTTCCGTCGCGCCCTCGTCGGAGGTGAACACCCGCAGCTCTCGCTTGGGGCTGCGGACCGCCTGGTCGTAGGACTGGTGCGCGTACTTGATGTTGATCTGCCGGTCGTTCTCGCCATGGGTGATCAGGAACGGGCAAGTGATCTGCTCGACCACGCCGTTGAGGTGGATGTCCTCGGCGAACTCGATGAAGGTGTCGACGTCGTCGTACCCCCACACCCAGAGCACGTGCTCCCAGTAGTGCGGCACCGGGTTCTCGCCCTCACGCTCGAGGCGCGCCTTCTGCACCTCGCCCCAGTTGTGGTTGGCGCCCCACGCGACCGCGAAGGCGAGCCGCTTCTCGAAGGCGGCAGCGCGCGGCACGTAGTACCCACCCAGCGACCAGCCGACCAGGCCGATCCGGTCGTGGCGTACGTCGTCGCGGCTCTCGAGGTAGACGACACAGGCCTCGGCCCAGTCCTCGGTCTCGATCCGCGACTTCAGGTCACCGAACCGCAACGCCTCGCCGCTGCCGGGGGTGTCGACCTGCAGCACGGAGATCCCGCGCGCGGCCATCTCGCTCGGCCATCCCGAGGTGTACATGTGCTCCTTGGTGGAGTCCAGCCCGTTCCACATGATCACGGTCGGTGCCGGGCTGCCGTCCGGTCGCTCGGCCCGGGTGAAGTACGCCGGCAACGTGGTCCCCTCGAAGGGCACCTCCACCCGCGTCGTCGCCGGGTCGATCAGGTCGAACGACTGCTGCATCAGGTCGAGGCAGTGCTGGTAGACGGCTTTCCGGTTCGGGTCGCTGGCGCTCTGCATCCGCTCGGCCTGGCAGAGGTACGCCGCGGCACGGAGGTACTTCTGGCCGGCCGTTCTCGTGTGGCCCGCCTTCTCGGCCTCGGCTGCTTGTGCCTCCAGCTGGTCGGCCACCGCGTTCCACGACGCCATGAACTCCCTGGTCCCGACGTCTGATCCCTGCGCGGCGAGCTCGCGGATCGGCCGGCACGCCCGGTCCACCTCGTCGATCAGACCGCCGCTGTTCAGGGTCGCGACCACCCCGAGGTTCCAGATGTAGTTGCCGGGGAAGTACTCGAACATGCGCGTCCTCGAGGTCGGGTGAGCGGTCTCCCCGAGAGTGCCTGCTCCGTCGTACGCCCGGAAGCGGTGTGTGCTGATGCTCGGCATCCGCGCCTGCGATGCCGCGGTCCGGATGAGCACACCGGTCAGCCTCCGCGCAGCCCGCATGCGGCTCGCCTCCCGGGGTTGTCGATGTACCGCTCTGCCGGGAGCACTTGGGTTGCGGGACGTCATACGAATCGGCTGCTATGGCGACCAGTTCGTATGACGTTGCCCGGGACGTCATACGAAGTGGCTGTCATGGCGACCAGTTCGTATGACGTCCTGACCCAGTGCCGGACCGGCGCCTTCACGTGGGCCGAGCCAGCCGCCGGCGCGTGACCTTCGGTTGCGCTGGCCACGTTCGAGAGCAGGGGAAGTGCTGCGCACCCAGCTCAGCCGACAGCCAGCGCGCCCCCGCCGGCGAAGGCGAGGGCTGCGAACCGCTCGCCGATCCGCCGGTGCGTCGCAGCATCGGGGTGGAGCTGGTCTGGGAGCGGCAGCTCGGCGAAGTCGGCCTCGCCGTACAGCTCGCGGCCGTCGAGGTAGTGCAGGTGCGGGTCGTCGGCGGCACGTGACTCGACCATGTGCGCGAGCTGGTCGCGGATCATGCGAAGCGTCAGCCGCGTGGGGTCCGTCGGGTCGCCGGTGGCGAGGAAGTTCAGCTGGCCCTCGCTCAGCTTGCTGAAGTCTGGCATCGCCGGGCCCGGCGTGTCCTCGTGGATGGGACAGAGGATCGGAGAGACCACCAGCAGCGGCGTGGTCGGGTGCCCCTCGCGGATGGTGTCGAGGAACCCGTGCACCGCCGGACCGAATGCCCGCAGCCGCATCACGTCGCCGTTGACGAGGTTGATGCCGAGCTTGACGCTGATCAGGTCCGCAGGAGTGTCCCGGATCGCTCGCGCGGTGAACGGGTCGAGCATGGCGCTCCCGGCGAATCCGAGGTTGACCAGCTCCACTCCCCCACCCGCGGCAGCGACGGCCGGCCACGTCGTGCTCGGGCTCTCGGCGTCGGACCCGTGGCTGATCGAGCTGCCGTGGTGCAGCCAGACCTTGCGTCCCGTGGCTGGCAGCGCCTCGACCGGCGCGTCGGTGCGGAGCGCGACCAGCTCGGTGACCTCGTTGTGCGGCAGCCAGATCTCGACGTCCTTGGCGTCCGGCGTGAGGTCGGTGAACGCCAGCGTGCCGGGCGAGCCCGGCTGGATCTCTGTCGCACCGGTCTGCATGTCGACCAGCCGCACGTTGCCGCCGGTCACACTCCCCCGGTCGAGCAGGTGCCCGTCGACGACCAGGTCGTAGATCCCGTCCGGCCGAGGCGGTGCCCCGACGTAGGCCAGCTTCGTGGGGAGTACGTCGAGCTCGATCGCGGTCGACGTCGTACGGAACACCAGGCGTACGCCGGACGGCTGCGCCTCTGCCACGGCCAGCTGGTCGTCGGGGATCTGCCTGCGAGCCCACGTCGGCAGCCGGTGCGGCAGCAGCCCCTGCTCCGTCGGTTGGAGATCAAGGGCGCCGCGGATCAGCTCCGCGGTGATGTTCGTGGTGACCCAGCTGGGATCGGAGTCCATGTGCCCAGCGTGCCAAGGGTCCGAACGGGTGATGAGCGCGGGTGCGGCGCCGCGCGGTTCTGGCGTTGCGGCGTGCCTCGTCGCGGGCCTGCTTGCGCGCCAGGGCCCGGATCTTCTCCTGCGCCGAGTCCAGGATCAGTTCGGGGTAGACGTTCGGGTTGCTCATCCGGATCACCCCTCTTCCACCGTCATGGTGCTGTACGCCGGCGAGAGCTCGTTCCAGCGCTCCTGCCACACGGACGCGGGTCGCGAGGAGGACCAGCCTCCGGGGTGGGCCGATGCGCCCGTGGTCAACGACATGCCGAGGTGCTCGAGATGGGCCTGCCACCCGGCTCCGTGCAGGTAGAGCTCGTCGCGCGGCAGGCCGCGTTCCTCGACCGCCAGCCGGGTCTTCGAGCCCTCCTCGGTCAGCCACGCCTCCAGCTCACACTCGCCCTCGGAACCCGGCTGCATGGTGAGCAGCAGGTGGTGCGGTGCGTCGCACACCTCGATGCGTCCCGGACCCGTCCACGTGCTGGTGAACACCACCTGCACGGTTCCCCCGACGCGCAGTTCCCCGGTCACCTCGGCCAACCAGCGGGCGAGCCGCTCCGGCGTCGTGCACGCCTCCCACAGGTCCTGGATCCCGGTGTCGTAGACGTCCTCGACGCGCACCACTCCATGTTTCTCGTCCAGGGCTCGCAGACTCCCGATGATGGTCATGACTTCCTCTTTCCTCGAGCGATCTCGGTGTGCAGGGCGTCGAGCCGGTTGCGCCACAGCGCGCGGTAGCTCTCCAGCCACTCGTCCACGTCGGCCAGCGGCTCAGGACGCAGGCTGTAGATGCGCCGCTGCGCCTCCTGGCGTACCTCGACCAGCCCGGCCTCGCGCAGCACGCGCAAGTGCCGGGACACCCCCGGACGGGCGATCGGCAGCGCATCGGCCAGCTCGCCGGCCGACGCCGGATGGTCGCGCAGGATCTCCAGCACCGTGCGCCGGCTCGGGTCTGCCAGTGCCTGCAGTACTGCGTCCATGCAGGTAATGTAACCGATCGGGTACGTACCCGCAAGGGTACGAAAGGTCAGCGTCCGTCGCGGATCCCGGGTGCGTCGATCAGGACGGCTTCGCGTACTCCGCCACCCCGGTGTCCAGGAGCACGCACGCCTCGTCGCCGACCGTCCAGGCGTCGTGGCCGGGTTCGATGAGCACGACGTCACCGGGGCCGACGTTCATCTCGGAGCCGTCGTCGAACTTGACGGTCATCTGGCCGGAGAGGCAGTAGCCGGTGTGCCGTGCCTGGCAGGAGTCGGTGCCGGCGATCGGCTTGACGTCCGCGGACCAGCGCCAGCCCGGCTCGAAGACTCCGTGGCCCATGGTGAAGTCGTCCAGGGTGATGACGTCCATGTGGCCGTGGGCCTTGAACGGGCGCGTCTCGTGCGGCTGGTCGATGCTGCGCGTCTGGGATGTGGCCATGATTCCTCCTTGGTTCGTTGCCCCGGCCTGGCCGGTCACGGGGCACCTTCGATCACAGACCCGGCGCCGCGGATAGGCAAGGTCCCGGGCGAAACCTCACCCGTCCTGGCTAGCCCGGGTGCTCAGGTGCGGATGAACGCCAGCACCGCCAGGACGCGGCGGTTGCTGGCCGCGTCGGGATGCAGACCGAGCTTGGTGAAGATCGTGCTGACGACCGGCTCGACGGTCTTGACGCTGAGGTGCAGCTCCTCGCAGATGGCCGCGTTCGAGAGGCCACGGGCCATCAGCTGCAGGACCTCGCGCTCGCGAGGGCTGAGCCCTTCGAGGTGCCCGGCCTGCCGCTGGCGCAGGATGATCTCGCCGAGGTCGAGGTGGTCGATCACGAGCGCGGCCTGGGCGGCGAGGTCGTCGAAGAGCCGGTTCTCGGCCAGCGAGAGCCGGTCGATCCCGGTACGCCGGACGCTGAGGGCGCCCACCACCGCGTCCCGGCTCGTCACGGCGCGGACCTGGTGGTCGGGCCAGCTCGCCAACAGGTCGAGGTCCATCGGCGGGATGTCCTCGTCGCTCTCAGGCCAGACGCCCACGGCGTGGAGGTCGTCGCGCGGACCCATCCACAGGATCGCTCCCGGCGCAGCCAGGGCCTCGGCCACGGCACGGGCCAGGTCGGTCGGACGGTCCTCGGACGCCGGCCCGGCCCGCGACATCCAGCTCAGTGCGGAGTAGGCGGCCACGTTCTGGCCGTGCACGATCGCCCAGCCGGCCGTGATCGGCAGCAGGGTGGCCGAGATCAGTCCCGGCACCGGCGTACCCCAGATCACCAGGCCGACCAGCAGGGCGCCCACCGAGATGCCGGCGGCCACGGCGAGCCAGGCCACCTGGCGGCGACCGCTGCCGTCGGAGGACCGCCAGCGAGCGACGAGGGCGACCACCCAGAGGACCTGGAACACGATGTACGACGGATGGGCGACCGCGTCCCACACGCGGGCGACGAGATCGGGAGTCTCGGCATGGAACGGATGAGGAGTGACGACGCCGGCCGCGGCGTACTCCACCGGCCAGATCGCCGAGACCGACGCGCAGCACACCGCGAGAACCACGACCACCGCGGCGACCGGGCGCCAACGCGGTGACGGCAGCCGACCGTCGGGGAAGCAGATCACCGCGAACGTGGTCAGGGCCAGGGCGACAGCCAGCGGCCACACCCCGAGCCACCCCCACCACTGGCTCGCGTCCGAGCTCGGCGCGTGACCCACCTGCCGGCCGAGGAACATCACCCCTTCGACGACCCCGGCGGCCAGGAACAGCAACCCCTCGCGATGTCCCGGTCGCTGGAACAGCACGTAGGCGCCCACCATGGTGAGCGAGAGGGCGAGCAACCCGTTGTGCAGGTTCTCCAGCCAGAGGTCCCGCGACAACCCGAAGGCGACGGCCACGACCACCAGGCTGACCACCAGCAGTGGCAGGAACCCCCGGAGTCCCCGAGGGTCGGTGGCGGTCACGGCGTCATCGTGGCATGCCGGACCATCGGCCCATGCAGGGTTTTCCCTGCTTCTCCGATCCAGGGTCTTCCCCGGGGCGCAACGTGTCGACACCTCCCCAGAGTGGGGTTCCACATCGACCACCGGGAGATCTCATGACCAGCACCACCGCGACCGCGGACGTCAGGGCCGAGCTCAGCTCGACCACGCCGACCGAACGACTGCTAACCGGCTCCTTGCTCGTCGCGCCGATCGTCTACCTGGCCGCCGACTCGACGTACGCCGCCCGCGGCTGGGACGACCCCACTGCCGGCGTGCTGCACGTCCTGGGCGCCATCGCCTACGGATTCGTCGTGCTCCGGGCTGCCTCCTGGCTCCCCCACGACGCCAAGCTCGCCGCCTGGATCCTGTTCACCGGGCTGATCGGCCTGGTCGGGAACGCCGCCTACGGCTTCGAGGCGATCCACATGTCCCTGGGCGACACCCAGCTCGTCGACCAGCCGGGCGCCGCCAACCTGATCAAGCCGCTGGGGCTGTTCTTCCCGCTGTCGTTCGCGCTGGTCGCCGTGGCGCTGCTCAGGCTCGGTCACCGCTGGCAGGGTCTGCTCGTCCTCGTCGCCATGGCGGCGTGGCCAGTGGCTCACATCGGCAACCTGTCGGCTGTGGCCGTCCCCGTGAACGTCGCCCTGGTCATCGCTTTCGGCAGCCTCGTCTGGGCCGGGTCACGACCGTCGACCTGAGACCGCACGGCTTGTCGGTGCGCGCGTCTAGTGTCCGCCCATGGCTGAGTTCATCGAGGAGGACCTGAGCGGATCCCGCTTCGCCGATGCCGACCTGAGCGACTGCGAGTTCAGACGGGTCAACCTCCGGCGCGCGCTGATCCACGGTGCCGGCATGGACGGCGTCGTGATGCGAGGCGTCGAGCTGGTCGACGTGCGCATCGACGGCTTCATCCGCAACCTGAGCATCGACGGCGTCGACGTGACGGCCTACGTCAGCGCCGAGCTCGACAAGCGTGATCCCGATCGCGTCAAGCTGCGACCCACGGATGCCGCCGGCTTCCGGGAGGCCTGGGCCGTCGTCGAACGCCGCTGGGACGAGACCGTGGAGCGCGCCCGCGGGTTCCCGCCGGAGCAGCTGCACGAGTCGGTGGACGGGGAGTGGTCGTTCATCGAGACCCTGCGCCACCTCGTGTTCGCCACCGACGCGTGGGTACGCCGCGGCATCCTCGGCGACCCGGCGCCCTGGGACCCGCTAGACCTGCCGTGGGACCAGATGCCCGACACACCGGGCATCCCGCGCAACCGCCAGGTGCGTCCGTCGCTCGACGAGGTGCTGGCGCTGCGCCGCGACCGGATGGACGGCGTGCGCACGCTGATCGACAGCCTGACCGACGAGTCACTGGCCGCCGATACCGAGCCGGTCGAGGGTCCGGGCTGGCCCCCATCACGGAGCTTCCCGGTGAAGGAGTGCCTGGGGGTCGTGCTCAACGAGGAGTGGTCGCACCGCCAGTTCGCCGAGCGCGACCTCGACGTACTGCAGGCGCAGCGGCCGGACGCTCAGCCAGACGTGTAGGTGTAGGCGATCGATCCGGCGCCGAAGCGGCGTACGTCCTTGAGCTCGAGGTCCATCGGTCCACCGAAGAGCCGGTAGCCGGTGCCGAAGGCGATGGGGTGGACGTTGATCCGGTACTCGTCGACGAGCCCGAGCCGGGTCAGCTCCTGCGCGAACCCGGCGCCACCGTAGGTGAGGATCGGGCCGCCGTCCTGGGCCTTGAGCTCGGCCATGCCACTCGCGACGTCGCGGTAGACCGTCGTCTCCGGCCAGTCGGCCTCGGCCTCGGTCAACGTGCGCGAGAACACCGCCTTCGGGATCTCGTTCATCGGCTTGGCGAAGGCGTCGTCGGAGGACTGCCAGTACGGCGCCATCCCGACGTACGCCACCCGGCCCAGCGCGTGCACGCCGGCGCCGCTGATCAGCTCGAGCATGGAGGAGGAGAAGTCGTCGTCGTAGTAGTGCGTGGGCCACCCAGGCTCCTCGTCGGGTTGTCCGACGAAGCCGTCGAGGGTCATTTCCATCTTCAGGATCAAAGGTCGCATGTAGGGGCAGACCGACGCGCGTCCCAGAACTCATCGACGGTGTGCGAGTTCCTGCTCAGCTGTCGGTGGACGTCCAGTCGTCCTCGCGGCGGCCGAACAGGAACGTCACGTTCAACCGGCGGTTGACGTAGCCCTCCTCGAATGTCAGTGGCTGCGTCGCGTGGAACAGGTCGGAGTTGAAGATCAGCGCCCGGTTGGCGCGGTACGGGATCTTGGTGGCCACCGCCTTGGACTCGCGGAGGAAGTCGCGGATGGCGCGGCCGTCCTTGTTGTACGTGTCGAAGCCCCAGGACATCGGCGCCTCGACGTCGTACACGTCCAGTCCGCCGGTCTGCGGGTCCAGGTTGGCAGAGTCGGGCGTGAGCCACATGTTGACGTTGACGGCCGCGAAGTCGGCATGCGGCGGCGTCGCTGGCTGGTTCTCGTTGTTCTTGTATCCCCAGATCTGACGAAGCTGGTGCTCGGGACCGATGATGTTCGGGAACGACGCGGCGATCTCCTCGCCGATCTGCACCAACAGCGGGCAGTTGAAGCCACGGGAGAACAGGGCTCCGAGACGGCCGTAGGAGTATCGGTTGTTGAACCAGACCGTGGACTCCAGACAGAACCTGCGCAGGAGGTCGAGCGCCGGCAGCGACAAGAAGTCGTCGATCACCACGGCTTGCCGCGGGCCGTGGAGGTACTCCTCCTCGATGCGCTCCGGATCCCAGCTCGCAGACAGGGCCGAGGGCACGCGGTCGGCGGCGGGTCGGTGCAGGATCCGGTTGTAGAAGGCGCCGATCCGGCTGCGCTCCGTCTCGCTCATCAACCAGCGACCAGAGGCTGGCTCACGGCGCGAGGCGTCCTCCAGCAGGTCGCGGTAGGCGGCGATCATCCGGTCCATCTGGGGCAGCGTGACCCCCAGGCCGTCGAGATATCGCAGCTGGGCGAGATCGTGCCGGAGCTTGGGTATCGACAAGTAGCGTTCGCGCTGCAGCTCCTCGGTCAGCTTGAACGCATGCTTGTCGGCGAACCACGACGCTGCCGCGAGATCGCCCGAGTGCATCGCTCTCGTCATCAGGAGGTCGAGCTCCTGCCGGCTGGTCGAGGAGTCGACTGTCACCCTGGCCCGTCGGACGCCCTCGATGGTGGCCACCGCCCGCGCGACGCCTGCCCGACCGGCACCGCGGCCGAACTCCTCGTCCTCCTCGGGAGGAGCCAACACCTCGAGCGCGGTTCCGGGATCGAAGTCGGTGCCCACGTCGATATCCGTGCCCACGTCGATACCGGTTCCTGTCTCGCCGCCGGTCCCGATCGAGACATCGGTCCCATCGTCCGTCCCGACGTCCGTCCCGACGTCCGTCCCGTCGTTGGTGCCGACGTTGGTGCCGGTGTCCGTGCCGGTATCGGTGCCCGGGTCGGTGCCGGTTCCGGTGTCCGTCCCGTCG
>NZ_AUEP01000010.1 GCF_000426045.1 Marmoricola sp. URHB0036 | reverse complement strand
TCGAGCAGCGAGCGCCAGCGAGCGGATAGTCGAGACCACCCCCAACCCAAGGTGGTCGAGCAGCGAGCGCCAGCGAGCGGATAGTCGAGACCACCTGAGCCACAACGAGCCGCCACCACCCAGTTCTCCACAGGCGAGCCAGATCGGCTGGCCATCAGATCAGCTGGCAAGCACGCTGCTCGAATGGCCTGGGTCTACATCCTCCGCTGCGCCGACGGCTCCTACTACGTCGGCAGCACCCTCGACATGGAACGCCGGCTGTGGCAGCACAACGAGGGCATCGGCGCGGCGTACACGAAGTGGCGACGCCCGGTGACGGTGGCGTGGGCAGCCGAGTACCACAACGTCGCCGAGGCCTTCGCGCTGGAGAAGAAGATCCAGAACTGGTCGCGGGCAAGCGCGAGGCACTCATCGAGGGCCGGTTCGACGATCTGCCCCTGCTGAGCCGCGGCCGGACCGGCTGGATGAAGCGTGGTGAGGGATGAGGGGTGCCGGGGGTGGTCTCGACTGATCGCTCGCTGACGCTCGCTGCTCGACCACCTAGTTGCCGGGGGTGGTCTCGACTGATCGCTCGCTGACGCTCGCTGCTCGACCACCTAGTTGCCGGGGGTGGTCTCGACTGATCGCCCACCTAGTCCACTAACCGCCCACCGGGGAGAGAGTCAGCGGGTGTAGGGGTAGGCGCGCTGGACCTTGCCGTCGAGGGTGGTGGCGAGGTAGCCGGACTCCTGGAACGTGTTGCTGACGTGTACGTCGACGCTCGGGGTCTGGTCGATCTGCGGCATGAACCGGATGATCACGTAGGCCTGGGGTTGCTCGACGTTGAGGGTGCGCTTGGCGCGGGCGATGTTGCGGGCCAGGGCCGCGATGTCGAGGCGGTTGGTGTCGACCACCTGGGTCCCGGGGAAGGTGGCGCGGATGCCGCCGAAGCCGGTCCAGGTGCCCTTCCGGTAGAGCCAGCCCTCCTGACGGGCCTTGCCGGGCACCGGCACGTTCACGATGACGTAGTCGCCGTAGAAGGTGATGTCCACGACCCGGCTGGTGCCGAACCTCTTGCGGTAGGTGGCCAGGAAGCTGCGGACGCCGCTCGCGCTGAGGGAGTACGCCGGTGCGGCCGGTGGGTCGACCCCGGGATCGGTGTCCGGTGCCGTGGCCGGCTCCTCGGACGCCGGGTCGACCGGCCCCGCCGGAGACGGCGGCGATGCCTCGTCGGAGGAGCGGGAGACCCGGAAGCCGACCACGACGAGGGCGGCGACCGCGATCACGACGAGCACCACGACGAGCGTCACGGCCAGAACGATCCGACGTGGAGGGGCAGAGACGCTGACCGCCTGGGGACCGACCCCGGCAGCGGGGTCGAACGTGCTGTACGGCAGGGCGGCCTCGAGCTGGTCGAGGTCTCGGCTCATCAGGTCCAGCTCGGCCATGCTCTGCGCCGACCGCACGTTGCCGAGCCGGATGTCGCGGTCGGCCGTGCTGATCCGACCCTGGTCGTGAGCCCGGTTGACGCGCGCGACCACCTGCTCACGGTCACCGTCGGTCGGCGGTCGCTGGAGGTCGTCCACGTGAGAACAGTAGGGCCAGGGAGGACGGCCGTCCGGGCTATCGCCTGCCAGCGATAGCGTCGCCGCCATGGGAGACCTACTGATCACCGTCGCCCCGACGGGGGCCGAGACGGCGAAGAGCGACTGCCCGCAGCTGCCGACCACGCTCGACGAGCTCGTCGAGACCGCACAGCGGTGCGAGGCGGCCGGAGCAGCGATGATCCACGTCCACATCCGAGACGGAGAGCATCGACCCACCCTCGACCAGGGCAGGCTGCGAGACACCGTCGTCGCGTTGCACGAGCACACCGACCTCGTCGTACAGCTGTCGACCGGCGGCTCGGTGCACGACCCGCTGGACGACCGGCTCAAGGTGCTGGATGCGGAGCCGGACTCCTGCAGCCTGACGATGGGGACCACAAACTTCGGCAACGACGTCTTCCTCAACCCGTGGCCGTTCGTCTGCGACCTCTACCAGCTGAGCCAGGAGCGCGGCGTGGTGCCGGAGTTCGAGCTGTTCGACCTCGGCCAGGTCGCGGCCCTGCACCGGCTGCTTGCGAAGTACGGCCTGCCCCACGGCGGCAAGGTGCACGCCGACCTGGTGATGGGCGTGCCCGGTGGCATGCCGGGTACGGCGGACGCACTCGTCGCGGCCGTGGCCGCCCTGCCGGCCGAGACGACGAGCTGGTCGGCCACCGGGATCGGCCGGTCGACCCTCGCGGTGGCGCTCGCCTCGCTGTCCAAGGGCGGCCACCTCCGGGTCGGCATGGAGGACGTGCTCACCCTCGCCAAGGGCGTCCCGGTCGAGCACAACGACCAGCTGGTGAGCCGCGCCGCCGAGCTGGGCCGGATGGCACAGCGCACCCCGATGACGCCGGCCGAGGCCCGCGCGCTGCTCGGCATGATCTGACCGCGATGCGCGCCGTCCTCCAGAGAGCCACGTCCGCCTCCGTCACCGTCGACGGTGAGGTGGTGGGCCGGATCGACGAGCCCGGACTCGTCGTGCTCCTCGGGATCACCCACGATGACGGTCCCGACCAGGTGGCCTGGATGGTGCGCAAGATCAGGGACCTGCGGATCATGCGCGACGAGCGGTCGGTCGCCGAGCTGGGCGGACCGGTGCTGGTGGTCAGCCAGTTCACGTTGTACGGCGACGCCCGCAAGGGTCGCCGACCGACCTGGCAGGCAGCCGCTCCCGGAGAGGTCTCCGAACCGCTCTACGAGGCCGTGTGCAGCGGCCTCGAGGACGCCGGGACCCACGTCGAGCGGGGCGTGTTCGGCGCCCAGATGCTGGTGCAGCTGACCAACGACGGGCCGATCACGATGGTGCTCGACTCGCCCGGCCAGAACGGCTAGCTGGCCCGGCCGAGCTGGACCTCGCTGATCGCGGTCGTGTTGCGCGGACCCTTGTCCACCGCCAGGATCTCCAGCTGCACCTGGTCGGTCTCGCTCCTCGGCACCCGCAGCAGCCGCAGGCTGCGGTCGCTGGTCGAGCCGTTCACCTTCTGGTCCACCACCACATCGCCGATCGTCCAGCGCACCCGCGTGACCCGGTTGTTCTCGGCGTAGCGGTCGTCACCGGTGGCGTCGTCGGTCTTGGCGTAGCCGGGGATCAGGCCGACCTCGCCGATGGGCATCGTGTCGGGCAGCCTGAGGGTGATCTTCTTGCCGATCCCGGTGCCGTCGCAGCGCCAGGTCGTGTCGGCCACGCCGTCGGTGAGGTTGGCCGCGGCATAGCTGACCTTGGCACCACTCGCGTCCTGGCCCGGCGGCGAGGTGCAGGTCGCCTTGGCGCGTACGCCGCCGACCCGCTCGACCTTGCCGTCCCAGGCGCCCTTGCCGGGTGCCTGGGTGGAGACGGGCTGCTGTGCCTGGTTCTTCCCGCCCTCGCTCATCACCACGCTGGGCTCGGAGCTGGGCTTGTCGTCGCTGTTGACCTTGCCGGCGAAGGCGCGGCCGACGGCGTACGCCCCGAGCACCAGCAGCAGGGCCAGCATCGCGAGCAGCACGGGCACGAACCACGGGGAGTCGGTGACCTTCTCGACCATGGTCGGCTCGTCGTCGTAGGTCTCGGTGCGGTGGGTGCCGACGACCAGCCGACCGCGGCGCAGTGGCAGCTCGTCGGTGTCGGAGCTGTCGGTCGACGGCTCCTCCTCGTCCTCGGGCCCCTCGCTCTGGGCCGCGAGGGCGCGCTCGTAGGCGGCCCGGTAGGCAGCGGCGAACTCCTCGGGCACCTCGGGGGGCAACGAGCCCGGCGGGGTGGGTCCAGACACGCTTCCGAGCCTATCGGGGGCGCCGCGTCCGGAAATGTCGCCTCCGTCAGGCGCGGGGACGACCGAGCGCGCGGTAGTGCCAACCAGCGGACCGCCAGGCGTCCGCGTCGAGGCAGTTGCGTCCGTCGAGCACGCGAGCCTCCCCCACCATCCTCTTGGCCTCGGCCGGGTCGAGCTCGACGTACTCCGGCCACTCGGTGAGCACCAGCACCAGCTCGGCACCGGCCAGCGCCTCCTCGACGGTGTCGGCGAACTGGAGGTCGGGCCACCTCTGCGCCGCGTTCGCGATCGCCTTGGGGTCGGTGACCACGACCGAGGCGCCCTGGAGCTGCATCTGCGCGGCGACGTTGAGGGCGGGCGAGTCCCGTACGTCGTCGCTGTGCGGCTTGAAGGCGGCCCCGAGCACCGCGATCCGTCGGCCGGCGATGGAGCCGCCGCACTCCTCACGGGCCAGGTCGACCATCCGCACCCTGCGCCGCATGTTGATGGCGTCGACCTCCCGCAGGAAGGTCAGGGCCTGGTCGGCGCCCAGCTCGCCGGCGCGGGCCATGAAGGCCCGGATGTCCTTGGGCAGGCAGCCGCCGCCGAAGCCCAGCCCCGCGTTGAGGAAGCTGCGGCCGATCCGCTGGTCCATCCCGATCGCGTCGGCGAGCGCGGTGACGTCGCCGCCCGCCGACTCACACACCTCGGCCATTGCGTTGATGAAGGAGATCTTGGTGGCGAGGAAGGAGTTGGCGGCTGCCTTGACCAGCTCGGCGGTGGCGAGATCGGTGACCAGCCGGGGTACGCCGCTCGCGAGGACTGTCGCGTAGAGCTCGTCGAGCACCACGACGGTCTCCTCGTGGGCATCGCCGGTGCCCACGCCGTAGACGAGGCGGTCGGGCTCGAGGGTGTCGGCGACGGCGTGGCCTTCGCGCAGGAACTCCGGGTTCCAGACCAGGTGCGCCCCCGGGCAGGCAGCGTGCACAGTGTCGGCCAGCCGGCTTGCCGTCCCCACCGGCACCGTGGACTTGCCGACGACCAGGTCACCCGGCTTCAGCACCTGCACGATGCTGCCGACGGCGGCGTCGACGTGGGAGACGTCGGCCGCGTTCTCGCCCCTGCGCTGCGGCGTACCCACGCAGACGAAGTGCACCGTCGCGTCGGCGGCCGCAGCGGAATCGCTGGTGAACACCAGCCGGCCGGTGCCCAGCGCGCGTTGCAGCAGCTCGGCGAAGTCCGGCTCGTGGAACGGCGGTCGTCCCGCTGACAGGGCGTCGACCTTCTCGGGAAGGACGTCCACCCCCACGACGTCGTGCCCGAGGCTGGCCATGCACGCGGCATGCACCGCTCCCAGGTAGCCGCAACCGAAGACGGAGACCTTCACGACCCTCACCATGCGGCGCGAAGGTGAGCAGCCGGCGACCGCACGGAGAGGTGCGTGCGTCGCCGAGGCGGCGAGCAGCCGAACGGTCGAGGGCCTCAGCGCAGACGGCGGTAGAGCACGGCTCCGAGCAGGGCGCCGATCGTGTTGGCCACGATGTCGCTGAAGCTGGCGTGGCGGCCGGGCAGCAGCACTCCCTGGATCAGCTCGACGGTGCTGGCGCCGACGAAGCCGTACGCCGTCCAGTCCTGCCAGCGCAGGCGGGGCCAGACGCGCGAGCCGAGGAGGCTCACCGGCGCGATGATCACGGCGTTCATCAGCACCTCGACCCGCGTGAAGGTGACCCACGAGTCGGGAAGCACGGCCTGCAGCACCCGGACCAGGTCGTTCACGAGGGCGGTCTGCAGGTGCGAGGTCGGCGAGAACAGCACCACGGCCAGCACCAGGACGTAGAGCAGCAGCGGAAGGCCGGCTCGCCCCGCGAGCCCTGCCCCCCGTGCCCTCGTGCGCTGCAGCTGTTCGGTCACTGGGGCCAGTAAATCCTCTCGGGCCAAGATCGCGGACCAGTGGTCTACACACGCAGCAGCGCCCGGCCTCCGGCGAGCCGGTGGCCGAGCGCTGCTGGTCGTCTAGACGGAGACGGCGACTTCCTGGATCGCGCCCACCTCGGCGGTCACCTTGGTGTCCACCGGCTGGATGCGCGGCGCCAGGGTGCGCAGCGTCCACTCACCCGGACCGGCGAAGAACCGGAAGTGCCCGGTCGCCGAGGTCGGGACCTCGGCTGTGAACTCACCGGTGCGGTCGAGCAGCCGGACGTAGGCGTTGCCGACAGGGTCACCCTGCCCGTTCACGTTGGCACGCACGACCTGGCCCTGGATGATGGCCTCCTTGGCGACGTCGATGCCGTCGAGCGAGAGACCGCCCTCAGTGGCTCCGCACATCAGGCCTCACCGGCCTCGTCGCCGAGGGTCACGGGTACGCCGACCAGGGAGCCGTACTCGGTCCAGGAGCCGTCGTAGTTCTTGACGTTCTGCTGGCCGAGCAGCTCCTTGAGCACGAACCAGGTGTGGCTGGAACGCTCGCCGATGCGGCAGTAGGCGATGGTGTCCTTGCTCCAGTCGACGCCGGCCTCGGTGTAGATCTCCTTCAGCTCGTCGTCGGAGCGGAAGGTGCCGTCGTCGTTGGCCGCCTTGCTCCACGGCACGTTGGCGGCCGTGGGGATGTGACCGGCACGCTGGGCCTGCTCCTGCGGGAGGTGGGCCGGGGCGAGCAGCCGGCCGGCGTACTCGTCAGGGCTGCGTACGTCGACGAGGTTCTTCACGCCGATCGCCTCGACCGTCTCGTCACGGAACGCGCGGATCGAGGTGTCCTGGTCCTTCGCGGTGTAGGAGGTCTTCTCGCGGGTGGGGGCCTCGTCGGTCAGCTCGCGGCTGTCGAGCTCCCACTTCTTGCGACCACCGTCGAGGAGCTTGACGTCCTCGTGGCCGTAGAGCTTGAAGTACCAGTAGGCGTAGGCGGCGAACCAGTTGTTGTTGCCGCCGTAGAGCACGACGGTGTGGTCGTTGCCGACGCCACGGTCGGAGAGAAGGGCCTCGAACTGCTCCTTGTTGACGAAGTCGCGACGGACCTGGTCCTGCAGATCGGTGGTCCAGTCGAGCTTGATGGCCCCGCGGATGTGGCCCTTGTCGTAGGAGGTGGTGTCCTCGTCGACCTCGATCAGCACGATGCTGGGGTCGTCGAGATGCTCCTCCACCCAGTCAGCGGTGACCAGTGCGGTTTCGCGGCTCATGTGGTGCCTCTTCTTCCTTTTTTTCTCGGGTCTGTTTCTCGGGTGGTGTGGATCAGGCGTTCGTGTGGACGGGTGCGCTGTGCGCGGGTGCGACACGGCGGATCAGCAGGTACAGCTCACAGCCCAGGCAGTAGCCGAAGACCGCGTTCAGCAGGGCCGCCGCCAGGGCGAACCCGGTGGCCACCGCGCCCAGCACGGTCACGCCGGAGAGGTATCCGACGAGCCCGACCAGCGCGAAGACGAGACCGACGCCCTGCGCGAACCGCGGCGGCTGCGGGTCCTCGAGGTGCGCCGGCGCCGCCAGGCGCGGCCGGACCAGCGTCTTGAAGAGGTACGCCGCCGGGGTGCGCTGCACGCCGAGGACCACCGCCGTCGCGAACAGGGCCGTCTGGATGCCCAGCAGGACCACGCCCACGGCGTCGGGTGCCGTGACCAGGGTGAGCGCCAGCACCACGCTGGTCAGCATCGCGTTGAACTGCGGACCGCGCGGGTCGATCTGTCCGTGGTCCTGCCCGCGGCCGGTGCTCGCTCGCTCGGGTGTGCTCATGGCTCTCCTTGGTGTCCGGGGTGTCCGGTGGCATGCGCGGACGGTCGCCGCTCCCTCGAGTTTAGTCGACCAAGTTCATCGACTAAGGGGAAGTTGGTCGGGGGTGACCGTCAGGACATTCGACACAGCGACGAGCGCACGCGGCAGTGGTCCACTGCGCGGCGACGGGTCAGCAAGGTCGAGCTCATGAGGGGAAGCCTAGGCAGGGGCGGGGACGGTACCTATCGACCGTCTCACCATTCGGGCAGACCATCCACATCATGGACATCACGGCTGCTCGACCATCGGGCCCAGGGCGGTGAGCACCTGCTGTCGCGTCGGAGCACCACTCGCCCGGGTGACCTCGGCGCCGTCGGCGGAGAGCACGATCGTGGTCGGCGTGCGCAGGATGCCGAGGCGGCGTACGACGTCGAGATGGTGCTCGGCGTCGACCTCGATGTGCGCGACGCCCGGCGTCGCGGCGGCCACGTCCCCGAGGACCCGCCGGGCGGCCCGGCAGGGAGCGCAGAACGCCGAGGAGAACTGCAGCAGGGTGGCCCGTTCGCCCAGGTCGCCGACCCACGGCGTGCCGGCCAGCACTGACTCGGCGGGCGGAGCTTCGGCCGGTGCCCCGGCCGGTGAGGGTGACGCTGCCCCGAGGACCCGGTGGGTGCCACGGAACCGGCCGTCGGTCGCGGCCCGGAACAGCCCGAACGCGATCGCGCCGACGACGGCCACGGCCAGGACCCACACTCCTGCGCTCATGACTGGCCCAACGACGGACCGGGCAAAAGGCTTCCCGGTCTCGACTCAGCCGCCGGCGAAGGGCGGCAGGAACTCCACGGTGGCGCCGGGCTGGACCAGTACCTCGGCCGGGTCCTCGGTGGTGACGGGACGATCGCCCACCATCATCGAGCAGCAGGAGAGCACCTCGGAGAACCGCGGGGAGTCGGCGTGGGCCTCGCGGGCCCGCCCTACCAGCTCGGCCAGGGTGACCGCTCCGGACACCTCCAGGGCGTCGCTGTCGGTGCCCGCTGCAGCGCGCGCGGAGGCCCAGTAGCGCAAGATCACACGTCCGGTGCCGGGATCTCGGTGAGCGTCGGCCGTCATGTTGGATATCCTGACGCATCTGTGGTGGGGAAGTTCATCAGCGTCGATGACCCACCGACCGACGCAAGCACTCACCCAGGAGGTGCCATGGGCACCGTGCTCCTGCTGACGAAAGCGCTGCAGCCCTCGGCTGACGTGCTCCCGGGCCTGGCGCTCCTCAGCCACCAGGTCAAGATCCTGCCCGCCGAGGGCAGCGCCCTCCTGGAGGCTCCCGACCACGACCTGCTGATGGTCGACGGCCGGCGCGAGCTGGCCCACGCACGCGATCTGTGCCGGTTGATCCGGACCACCGGGTCCGACCAGCCGGTCGTCCTGATCGTCACCGAGGGCGGCCTGGCCGTCGTCGCGGCCGACTGGGGGATGGACGACGTCATCCTCGAGAGCGCCGGCCCGGCCGAGATCGACGCCCGCATCCGGGTCGCCATCGGCAAGCTGGCAGCGCGCAACAACGACTCGGACCCCGACTCCCACATCATCCGCTCCGGCGAGGTGGTGGTGGACGAGGCGACGTACACCGCCAAGCTCAGCGGCCGCGTGCTCGACCTCACCTTCAAGGAGTTCGAGCTGCTCAAGTACATCGCCCAGCACCCGGGCCGCGTCTTCACGCGTGACCAGCTGCTGCAGGAGGTCTGGGGCTACGACTACTTCGGCGGCACCCGCACCGTCGACGTCCACGTGCGCCGGCTGCGCGCCAAGCTCGGCACGGAGCACGAGTCGCTGATCGGCACCGTGCGCAACGTGGGCTACCGGTTCGTGCTGCCTCCGCGCGACCAGGGTGGCGCGAGCAGGACAGGCGCTGTCGCGGACGATGCGGAGCAGGCAACGGCCCCCAGCAGCGACACCGTGGCATAGCCTCCTGCCATGGTGCAGATCGACCGGATCAGCTCGGACGACTTCGACTGGGCGGCCGAGGACGGCCCCGCCGCGGAGGTACGCCGCATCGCGCGTGCCTCGACCGCGAACGACGGCGCCACCACCCTCAATGAGCAGGCGGTCCTCCAGCTCAAGCACCGCGGCCTGCGCGACGCGGACCTGTGGGTCGGTGGAGGCGGTTTCGCGCTGCGCCACGGTGACATCCTCGACCTCGCCGTGCACCCCGAGTCGCGTGGACAGGGAGTCGGTACCGCCCTGGCGGCCGAGGCACTGCCCGCGGGCCGCAAGGTCGAGGCCTGGTCGCACGCGGACCACCCCGGTGCCGCCGCACTGGCCGAGAAGTTCGGGATCCCCCGCCAGCGCGAGCTGAAGATCATGCGCAAGTCGCTGCTCGACGACCTGGCGCCCGTCCAGGCACCCGACGGGATCACGATCCGAGGCTTCCAGCCCGACGACGAGAAGGCACTGCTGGAGGTGAACGCGAGCGCGTTTGCCCACCACCCCGAGCAGGGCCACATGACGCACGAGGACTTCCGCGAGCGCACCAGCGAGTCCTGGTTCGACCCGGCCGGGTTGCTGCTCGCCGTACCCACCGACAGCGACAGCGACCTCCCACCCCTGCTGGGCTTCCACTGGACCAAGGTGCACACCGACGAGGACCCGCCGTACGGCGAGGTCTACGTGGTCGCGGTCAACCCCAAGGCGGCCGGTCGCGGGCTGGGCACGGTGCTGACCGCCGCCGGCCTGGCCTACCTCAAGGACCGCGGCCTCGACTCGGTGCTGCTGTACGTCGACGGCGACAACGACCCGGCGATCGCCGTGTACACCGGGCAGGGCTTCGGCGTGGACCGCACCGAGGTGCAGTACCGCGGCACCTCCAACGGCGGGGCGTAGTCCCACAGCTCCCGAGCCCTCGTGCAACCGATCCGGGCACTCACAGCGTCTGTGTGGGTGAGCCGAGCACTGGAGGGCTGATGGCGAAACCCGAGGACGAGTTCACCGCCTTCGTGCAGAAGGAGTGGCCGTCGCTGTACCGCACGGCCTATCTGATGCTGGGCGACCACGGGCTGGCCGAGGACCTCGTGCAGAGCGCGCTGGCCAAGACCTTCATCGTGTGGAGCCGCGTGCGCGACTCGGAGTCTCCCCGCGGCTATGTCCGGGCGACCCTCGTCAACACCGCGAGCTCGTGGTTCCGGCGCCGGGGCTGGAAGAACGAGCTCGCGACCGGCACCCTCCCCGAGCAACCACATCGCGACGGCGACGCCGAGTCCTCGGTGATGGAGGCCCTCGAACAGCTGCCTCCGGGGCAGCGGGCCGTGGTCGTGCTCCGCTTCCACGAGGACCTCAGCGTCAACGAGACCGCACGCCTGCTCAACCTCAGCACCGGGACGGTCAAGAGCCAGACCTCCCACGCCCTCGCCAAGCTGCGCACTTTGCTGGCCACCGACATCCTCCCCGAAGGAGCCCACCATGACTGAACGGCTCAGCACCCTCCTCGCCACCGAGGCGGACGCCGTGGACGTCCCCGAGGCACGGCCCGACCTGATCATCCGTCGCGCTCGCTCCTTCCGCCTCCGACGTCGGGCCACCCGTGGAGTCGTCGGCGTCGCCGCGGCTGCCATCGTCGCCGCCGGCGTGGGACTCGTGCACCTCGACGACTCCGGCACGGTTGCCTCGGCGCAGGCTCGCTTCGAGAACGCAGCGGCTGTCCCGGCGTACGGCACCTACGGCGCCTTCGCCGCAGGCAGCACGATCTACATCGGTAATCACAAGGTCCACTTCGAGGAGAAGATCAAGTCGATCTACTACACCTCCGAGGGTGTCCTCATCCGGATGGGAAAGCGCTCCTACCTCGACGAGCCCGGTCCCTCGCAGTACACGCTCATCCACCCTGACGGGACCACCCGGCAGATCGACCTCCGCATGGGTGATCGCGTCCCCGCGACGGACCCGCAGAGCCCTGACATCGCCTACCTCGAGCCCACCGGCTCGCGCTGGTCCTTCGTCGTCGTCGACCTGCGCACCGGCCGGGAGGTCGCGCGCAAGGTGGTCGACGGTCGGTTCACGTGGGGCGGCTGGGAGGCGCCGCCGGCGTCGATGTCCGGCACCCGCGTCTGGGGACTCTTCGACGAGGGATGGCGCGAGTTCGACTGGAGCACGGGCAAGACGCGGCTCGTCCCCGGCACGAGGGGAGCCGTCTTCGAGGCGGCCCACGGGCGTTACCTCTCAACCGGCGACAACGGGCCGTCGCTGACGGTCGCGGACTTCGCCACCGGCGCCACGGTCCGCACGACGCCGTCGCGGGGTGAGGAGACCTTCGCCACCTTCTCCCCGGACGGCCGTTTCCTGCGCATCTCCGGCTACCTCGCCTACAACGAGAAGGGTGAGCTGGCCATCAAGCCCGCCCCGTCAGAGTTCCTCGACCTCCAGACCGGCCAGACGACCGAGCTCCCGGGTCAGGTCTACGGCTGGACGCCCGACGGGCACACCCTGAGCGTCGATGCCAAGAAGGACCGCATCACCGTGTGCGACCCCCAGGACGGCAGCTGCGACCGGATCGACCTGGAGATCGGCGACGGTGCCGTCAAGCTCGGCGGAGCCAGCTACGAGAGCTGAACTCGACCTCAGGCCAAGGCGCGACGTAGACGCTCGGCGATCTCCTGGTTGTACGCCGGACCCTCGTGGCCGGCGCCGACCAGGTGGACGAACCCGTGGATCATCGACGGGTAGCGCTTGTGGTCGACCGTCACGCCGTTCTCGGCCAGCAGCCGGACCAGGGCCTCGCCCTCGTCGCGCAGCGGGTCGTAGCCCGCGGTGACCACGTGGGCCGGGGCGAGTCCCGCCGGGAAGTCCACGCGTCGCAGGCCCGATGCGTCCGGGTGGCCCTTGTCGGCGTCAGGCGTGAAGTAGGCCTCCTCGGCACCGGACATGAACGCCTCGGTCAGCACGAATCCTTCACCGAACAGGCGCCGGCTCTCGGTGCGTTCGACGAAGTCGGCGCCGGGGTAGATGAGCAGCTGGAAGGCGAGCGGCAGGCCCTTCTCGGCCGCCCACACCGCGGTCGACAGGGAGAGCGATCCGCCGGCCGAGTCGCCGCCCACCGCCAGTCGCGCGGGGTCGGCATTGACGTCGTCGGCGTGGTCGACCAGCCAGCGGTAGGCCGCCTGGCAGTCCTCGACAGCCGCCGGGAACTTGTGCTCGGGCGCCAGTCGGTAGTCGATCGCGAGGATCTGTACGCCGGAGCGCTCGGCCAGGAACCGGCAGGTGGGGTCGTGGCTCTCGAGGTCGCCGTACATCCAGCCGCCGCCGTGGATGAACAACATCGTCGGCGCGGGGTCGGGGCCGGTCCGCTCGGTCGGGATGTAGAGCCTTGCCCGCAGCGGCCCCTCGGCTCCGTCGACCTCGAGGTCGCGCAGGGCGCCGACCGTCTGCCGACCGCCGACCATCCACTGCTGGCGCGACAGCTCGATCCGCGCCTGCGCCACGGGAAGGGTCTCGGCGGCGGGCACCCGGGCCAGCCGCTTCAGGGTGAGCATCAGCTGGACCTCGGGCGAGAGCTCGAGCCCGTCGACCAGCACCGGCCGACGGTTGAGGGCGCGCTGCACGCGTGCCGGCAGGTTCATCGCGGTGCGGATGACGAGCGCCTGGGCCTGGTCGAGGAGTCGGGGCACGGGCGTCAACCTATGACAGATACCCACTGTTCACGTTCCGGTGTCAGACTTCGGCCATGTCGACCGAGAGCTTCCAGACCGCAGTGGGTTCTGACACGGAGGCCGGCCCACTCGACCCGAGCCTGCGCGTCGTGCCAGCCGACATCTTCGACGTCGACCCGCCCTACGACCCGGACGAGGTCGACTTCGAACCGGCGGAGTTCCAGGACCGCTTCCTCGACCGCGAGCTGTCGTGGCTGCGCTTCAACCAGCGGGTGCTGGAGCTGGCCGAGAACGACAACCTGCCGTTGCTGGAGCGGGTGCGGTTCCTGGCCATCTTCGCCAGCAACCTCGACGAGTTCTTCATGGTTCGCGTGGCCGGACTCAAGCGACGCATCGCCGCCGGGGTCGCCGTACGCGCGGCGTCGGGCCTGATGCCGCGCGAGGTGCTGGACCAGATCTGGGACGGCACCGCGGAGCTGATGGAGCGGCACGCCCGCGTCTTCCGCGAGGAGATCGTCCCGGCATTGGCCAAGGAGCACATCGAGCTGGTCCGCTGGTCCGACCTCGACCGCGACGAGCAGCGCAGCTGCAAGCGGCTGTTCAAGGATCGGGTCTTTCCGGTGCTGACACCCCTTGCGGTCGACCCGGCCCACCCGTTCCCCTACATCTCCGGGCTCTCGCTCAACCTCGCGGTGCTGGTGCGCAACCCCAAGACCGACAAGGAACACTTCGCGCGGGTCAAGGTGCCGCCGATCTTCGACCGCTTCGTGGCGTTGGGCAACCAGCGCTTCGTGCCGCTCGAGGACGTCATCGGCGAGCACCTCAAGCGCCTCTTCCCCGGCATGGAGATCCTCAGCGTGAACACCTTCCGGGTGACACGCAACGAGGACCTCGAGGTCGAAGAGGACGACGCCGAGAACCTGCTGAAGGCGCTCGAGAAGGAGCTCCTGCGGCGCCGGTTCGGGCCTCCGGTGCGGCTCGAGGTCGAGGAGAACATCGACGAGCACGTGCTGGAGCTGCTGATCAGCGAGCTCGACGTCAGCGAGGCCGAGGTGTTCCGGCTGCCCGGACCGCTGGACCTGCGCGGGCTGCACGACATCGCCGACCTGGACCGCGAGGACCTGAAGTACCCGAACTTCATCCCGGCCACGCACTCCCGGCTGGCCCCGGTCGAGTCGGCGTCGCCGGTCGACGTGTTCAAGGCGCTGCAGCGCGGCGACGTACTCCTGCACCACCCGTACGACTCGTTCAGCACCTCGGTGCAGCGCTTCATCGAGCAGGCAGCCGCCGACCCGCACGTGCTCGCGATCAAGCAGACGCTCTACCGGACCTCGGGTGACTCGCCGATCATCGACGCCCTGGTCGACGCCGCCGAGGCCGGCAAGCAGGTGCTGGTGATCGTCGAGATCAAGGCCCGCTTCGACGAGCAGGCCAACATCCGCTGGGCCCGCAAGCTCGAGCACGCCGGCTGCCACGTCGTCTACGGCCTGGTCGGGCTGAAGACCCACTGCAAGCTGGCCATGGTCGTGCGCGACGAGCCGGAGGGCATCCGCCGCTACACCCACATCGGCACCGGCAACTACAACCCGAAGACCGCCCGGCTCTACGAGGACTTCGGCCTGCTCACCACCGACGAGGCCATCGGCGAGGACGTCGCGCACCTGTTCAACAACCTGAGCGGCTTCTCGCGCAACGCCACCTACGCCGAGCTCCTGGTCGCCCCCGACGACGTGCGCAGCGGGCTGATCGAGGCCATCAACACCGAGATCGCCCACCAGCGCGAGGGTCGACCGGCACGCATCCGGATCAAGGCCAACTCGATCGTGGACGAGGCGATCATCGACGCGCTCTACACGGCCTCGCGGGCCGGCGTACCCGTCGAGCTGTTGATCCGCGGCATCTGCGCCGTACGCCCCGGCGTACCCGGCCTGTCGGAGACGATCCGCGTGCGCTCGGTGCTGGGCCGCTACCTCGAGCACAGCCGGATCATGTACTTCGAGAACGGCGACGAGCCGGTCGCCTGGATCGGCTCGGCCGACCTGATGCACCGCAACCTCGACCGCCGCGTCGAAGTCCTGGTCAAGCTGCCCTCGACGGCCGAGGTGCAGGAGGTCGCCAACGTCCTCGACCTCGCCTTCGACGAGCACACCGCCGGCTGGGAGCTCGATTCGGAGGGCACCTGGACCCAGGCCACCTCCCCCGACGGGAAGCCCCTCCTGAACCTCCAGGAGCAGCTCATCGCCACCCACCGGCGGCGCCGAGCTCGCTGAGGGGGCTGCGCGGGGGTGGGGGCGCGCCGAACATGCGAATGTGGCGCGAGGGACTGATGGGCGCCATTCAGATCACGCGAGTCACATTCGCATGTTCGCAGCGCCCGCCGGACGGATGCCCGGACCCTCCCCTGCCCAGAACATGCGAATGTGACGCCAGGGACGAAGGAAGGCCACTTCGGCCACGCCAGTCACATTCGCATGCCCGGGGTCGAGCGGGGTTGACTCAAGCGGTCGGCGGCGAGGCGGTCGAAGCGCAGGCAGAGACTCCTCAGCACGTGGCGAACACAAGCGGCCCGTCATACAGCGCGGACAGCACGTAGCCGGTCGACTGCTTCGGCTCCAGGTCGAGCACGACCTCGCTGCCGCTGGCCTTCGAGGTGGTGAGCTTGAAGTCGTCGGTGAACGCCACGCCGCGGCCCGGCGCGTCGCCCACGGCCAGCCTCGCGCGTGAGCGGAGGTTCTTCTTCGCACGCTCGGAGTCCTCGAAGTGGGCGACGACGCGGAGGGTGCGGCCGGGCAGCATCCCCATCGCGAAGCCGTTCAGCGGCGTCACTCCCCCGGCCGCGCGGACCAGCTGCTTGGCCTCGTCCTGCTCGTCCTGGTCGGCCTGCGACATCGCGAGGTCGGCGCAGGCGAAGTCACCAGCCCACAGCATGGCGTTGGCCGGCTCACCGAGCTGGTCGGCCATGTCGCCGACGCCGTCCTTCGAGGCAACCGAGTCACCGTCGCCCTTCGCCACCTTGGCCGCGCTGGCTGCGTACTCGGCGTTGTCGCTGGTCACCACCAGACCCTGGTCGGCGAGCAGTACGACGTACTGCACCTCCGGAGTCAGCGTCGGGTCGAGCTGGGCCACCAGGTCCTCACCACCCCGCCAGACACCGTCGTCGTCCTTCGGCGACTTGTAGCCATCGGAGCGCAGGTTGCCGGCGAGCACGTCGAAGTCGGCACCGTCCGCGACCTTCACCACCATCGTGGCCCCTTGGTGTCCCTGGCCGTAGGCCTCCCACTGCGCGTTCGCGGGGCCGAAGCCGAACTTGTCGTTCATCGCCACGGCCGCGGAGTCGATGCTCGAGGCAGCGGTGAAGTCGCGGTCGTAGGCCTTCTCGATGAAGATCTGGATGCGCGCATCGCTCGGTGTGCGGCCCAGGCCCACGTCCACCTGGCGCCGTACGACGCTCCAGTCGGTGAAGCTGACCCGCTCGGACGAGGCTGGTACGGCGTGCAGCGCCTCCTCGAGCGGAGTCCGGTGCAACCGCTGCCAGACCACCAGACCCACCACCAGCAGACCGGCCACGAGGACGAGCGCAAGACCGAAGACCAGGAACCTGCGCACGGGCCGAGGGTAGCCGCTCGGAATTCACCCGACCGTGTGAGGATGTGGGCCATGGCAGCCCCCACCCCGGCGAGCGGTCCTGACGTCGTTGCCGCGGGTGCCGTGGTTGCCCGCAAGGGCCCCCGGGGTCGCGAGGTGTTGCTGGTCCATCGCCCCAAGTACGACGACTGGTCCTTCCCCAAGGGCAAGCAGGATCCGGGCGAGCACGTGACCGCGACCGCCGTCCGCGAGGTCCTCGAGGAGACCGGTGTCGAGATCCGCCTCGGCCGGCCACTGCTGCCCCAGCTGTACGCCGTGAGCGGTGGTCGCGCCAAGACGGTGCACTACTGGGTCGGCCACGTGGTCGGGGACGACGACGTCTCGTCGTACCAGATCAACGAGGAGGTCGACGAGCTCGCCTGGTTCGACCTCGACGCGGCCAAGGAGCGGCTGACCTACCTCGACGACATCGACCTCCTCGAGCAGTACCGCGCAGCCCGCAAGAAGACCGCCGCGCTGATCGTCGTACGGCATGCCAAGGCGGTGAAGCGCGGCAGCTGGGACGGCCCCGACCCCAGGCGCCCGCTCGCCCCGGAGGGTGAGGCCCAGGGCGTCGCGCTGTCGCCGATCCTGCACGCGTTCGGCATCTCCCGGGTGCTCAGCTCCTCCAGCACCCGCTGCGTGCAGACCGTCGAACCGTTCGCCGTCGAGCACGTGGTACCGCTGGAGCAGGTCGAGGAGCTCTCCGAGGAGGAGTACGACGAGGCCAGTGCGCGAACGTTGCTCGACCTGCTGATGGCCGCCCCCGGATCGAGCGTGCTGTGCAGCCACCGACCGGTGCTGCCCGACCTGTTCACCCTCCTCGGCATCCACGAGGAACCGCTCTCACCGGCAGAGCTGGTGGTGGTGCACCACCGCAAGCACAAGGTGGTCGTCACCGAGCGGCACCTACCGCTCTGATCGGGGCAAAACGCCGCTGACCTGCGGCTGTTCAGATACCGGCTGCCTTCAACCAGTCCGACCGTCGCCAACCCGGCGGTCAGCGTTCACCTCGCGTTCACCCACGCCGACGTACCCAGTCACTTCACATTCCTAGTTTCTGCAATGTCCGACAACTGTGAACTGACACCTGAACTCAGGAGTAGAAGTGAACCGCACTTCCCTTCGCCGCATCGCTGCTCCCAGCGCAGCGGCCCTTGCCCTCGGCTTCGCTCTTTCCGCCTGTGGGGCCGGCAACGAGACCGACAACGCCAGCAGTGGCTCCAGCGACCTCTCCGGCAAGCTCGACGGCTCCGGGTCCAGCGCCCAGGAGTCCGCCATGGACGCCTGGCGAGCCGGCTTCCAGAAGGCGAACAGCGGCGTCACCATCAACTACGACCCGGCCGGCTCTGGTGCCGGTGTCGAGAAGTTCAACGCCGGTGGCGTCGACTTCGCCGGGTCCGACGCCGCGCTCGACCCCGAGAAGGGTGAGGTCGACGCCGCGAAGAAGCGCTGCGGCGCCGACGCCATCGAGGTCCCCAACTACGTGAGCCCGATCGCCGTCGTCTTCAACGTCGAAGGCGTCGACAAGCTCAACCTCGCCCCCAAGACCATCGCCGGGATCTTCGCCGGCAAGATCAAGACGTGGGACGACGCGGCCATCAAGGCCGACAACCCCGACGCCAAGCTCCCGTCGACCAAGATCGACCCGGTCCACCGCTCCGACGAGTCGGGCACCACCAAGAACTTCACCGACTACCTCGAGAAGGCCGGCGACGGCGCCTGGACCTACCCGGCCGACAAGGTGTGGCCGATCAAGTCCGGCGAGGGCGCCAACCAGACCTCCGGCATGATCTCCGCGGTCGGTGGCGGCAAGGGCACCGTCGGGTACGCCGACCTCAGCCAGGTGGGCGACCTGAAGGCGGCCTCGATCAAGGTCGGCGACGCCTGGACCCCGCCCTCTGCCGAGGGTGCTGCCAAGGCCGTCGAAGCCTCCCCGCTCGACGACAGCCGCCCCGAGGGCGACATGGCCGTCAAGATCGACCGCACCACCACCGCGGCCGGGGCCTACCCGCTGATGCTGACGTCGTACCTGATCGCCTGCCCGACCTACGACGACAAGGCCAAGGCCGCGCTCGTCAAGGGCTTCCTGACCTATGTGATCAGCGAAGAGGGCCAGCAGGAGGCGGCGGACAACGCCGGCTCGGCCCCGATCCCGGCGTCCTTCGCCGAGAAGGCCAAGACGATCGTCGACTCGATCTCCGCGAAGTGAATCGAGAGCACACCACACCGTGAGCACCATCGAGGCGAAGGCCGGGTCTCCCAAGCGACGCTTGGGCGACCTGGTCTTCGCCAACCTCACCCGCGCCGCCGGCCTGACGATCCTCCTCGCCCTGGCCGGCGTCGCGGTCTTCCTCACCATCGAGGGGATCCCCGCCTTCACGGCCGGCCCTGAGGACCTCAAGGGCGCGTCGAGCTTCGTCGTCTACGTCTGGCCGCTGCTCTTCGGCACGCTGCTGGCCGCCGCGCTGGCGTTGGCCATCGCGGTGCCGCTGGCCATCGGGGTCGCGCTGACCGTCTCGCACTACGCCCCCCGGCGGATCGCCACCCTGATCGGCTACCTGATCGACCTGCTGGCCGCCGTACCCAGCGTCGTGTACGGCCTCTGGGGCGGCCTGTTCCTCGGGCCCAAGCTGGTGCCGCTCTACGAGTGGCTGGCCGACCACCTCTCGTTCATTCCCTTCTTCGCCGGTCCCGCGTCCACCACCGGACGCACCATCCTGACCGCCTCCATCGTGCTGGCGATCATGGTGCTGCCGATCGTCACCGCGATCTCGCGCGAGATCTTCGCCCAGACGCCGCGCCTCAACGAGGAAGCGGCGCTCGCCCTCGGCGCGACCCGCTGGGAGATGATCCGCCTCTCCGTCTTCCCCTACGCCCGTTCGGGCATCGTCTCGGCCGCCATGCTCGGCCTCGGCCGCGCGCTCGGCGAGACGATGGCCGTAGCGATGGTGCTCTCCGCCAGCGGGGTGGTCACCTTCAACCTGATCTCCTCGACCAACCCGTCGACGATCGCGGCCAACATCGCGCTCACGTTCGCGGACGCGACCGGAATCCAGGTCAACGCCCTGATCGCCAGCGGTCTGGTGCTGTTCGTGATCACCTTCGTGGTCAACTTCGCGGCCCGCTGGATCGTCTCCCGCAGTGAGGTGTCGGTATGACCACGCTGATGGACAAGCCGTCCGACGCGCTGGACCACGTCTCCCTCAAGCACGCCCGCCTCCCCCGCTGGGCGCCCGTCCTGGTGCTGGTGATCGCGTTCGCGGCCTCCGGCCTGCTCGCGCTCCTGCTGGGCTGGGGTCCGGTGGCGATCGTGGTGGTGGCGCTGCTGATCTACCTGGTCGTGCTGCCCACCTGGTCGCGCGTGGTCGAGAACCGTCGCTCCGCCGTGGACCGCTTCGTCACCGCCCTGGTCTGGGTGGCCCTCGGCCTGGCCTTCGTGCCGCTGGTCTCGCTGCTCTGGACGGTGATCCGCGAGGGCGCGCCCGTGCTCGATGCCAAGTTCTTCACCTGGTCGATGCGCAACATCGTCGGGGAGAAGGGCGGCATCTACCACGCGATCATCGGCACCCTGCTGATCACCGCCTGCGCCGCCGTGATCTCGGTGCCCATCGGCCTGCTGACCGCCATCTACCTCGTCGAGTACGGCGCGAAGTCGCGGATGGCCTCCTCGATCCGGTTCCTGGTCGACGTGATGACCGGCATCCCCTCGATCGTCGCCGGTCTCTTCGCCTACGCACTGTTCGTGGTGTTCTTCGGACCCGGCGTGCACATGGGCCTCGGCGGTGGCGTCGCACTGTCCCTCTTGATGATCCCGATCGTGGTGCGCTCCTCGGAGGAGATGCTCAAGCTCGTCCCGACAGATCTGCGCGAGGCGGCGTACGCCCTGGGCGTGCCGAAGTGGAAGACGATCGTCAAGGTCGTGCTGCCGACCGCGCTGGCCGGCATCATCACCGGCGTCACGCTGGCCATCGCGCGCGTCATCGGCGAGACGGCGCCGCTGCTGATCATCGCGGGGTCGACGGACTCGACGAACTTCAACCTGTTCAAGGACCAGATGATGACCCTCCCGGTCTTCATCTACTACAGCTACACGCAGCCCGGGAACCACCCGGAGATCGCTCGCCCGATGGCGTGGGGGGCGGCGCTCGTGCTGATATTGATCGTCCTGGTGCTCAACCTGCTGGCGCGTGTGCTCGGCAAGATCTTCGCCCCCAAGACGGGGCACTGACCCCCTGCCCAGGGGCCTTTCGAAAGGAACACGATGGCCAAGAGCATCGACATCTCAGACCTGAACATCTACTACGGCGACTTCCTCGCCGTGGAGGGTGTCTCCCTGTCCATCCCCGCTCGTTCGGTCACCGCGTTCATCGGCCCGTCCGGCTGCGGCAAGTCCACCTTCCTGCGCTCGCTGAACCGGATGCACGAGGTGATCCCCGGTGCCCGCGTCGAGGGCAAGGTCGTCGTGGACGGCCAGTCGCTCTACGACCCCAGCGTCGACCCGGTGGAGGTACGCCGGATGATCGGCATGGTCTTCCAGCGCCCCAACCCGTTCCCGACGATGTCGATCTACGAGAACGTGCTCGCCGGTCTGCGACTGAACAACAAGCGCCTCGGCCGCGCCGAGGCCGATGCCGTGGTGGAGAAGTCGCTGCGCTCGGCCAACCTGTGGGAGGAGGTCAAGGACCGCCTCGGCAAGCCCGGCATGGGCCTCTCCGGTGGCCAGCAGCAGCGCCTCTGCATCGCCCGCGCCATCGCCGTCGAGCCGCAGGTGCTGCTGATGGACGAGCCCTGCTCGGCCCTCGACCCGATCTCCACCTCGGCCATCGAGGACCTCATCCACGAGCTGAAGACCGAGTACACGATCGTCATCGTCACCCACAACATGCAGCAGGCCGCCCGGGTCAGCGAGGACACCGCCTTCTTCAACATCGCCGGAGCCAACAAGCCCGGCAAGCTCATCGAGATGAACCCGACCAAGAAGATCTTCAGTGTCCCGGACGAGCCCGCCACCGAGGCCTACATCTCGGGCCGCTTCGGCTGACCCGTCGTACTCTGCTCGGTCGGGCTGGTCGGTCGGGCTGGTCGGCCGGGCAGGTCGGCCGCGCAGGCGCCCGTGATGCTCGGGGCCGCGCGCTCCGAACATGCGAATGTTGCGCGAGCGACCGCTGTAGCGGTCGCTCGTCGCTCCGGCAACATTCGCATGTCCCACGCCGGCCCACCGCACCACCACCGGCCCAGCTCGCGTCCACAGGCCGACCGATCGGGTCCTGATCCACAGCCAGACCAAACGGGTCGCGCACGGAGCTGCTGACTGCCCGACGCTCCCGGCATGGATCTGATCAGCCAGGTGACCGCGCTGGGCGGTGTGTGTGAGCGAGCAACGCTCGTCCGGCTGCGATCGAGGGCCGAGGTCGACCAGGCGCTGCGGGCCGGCGTACTCGAGCGGGACGCCCGCGGCCGCTACGCCCTGCCCAGCACCAGGCCGTCGCTCCGCACGGCCAACCGGGTCGCCGGCGTCCTCTCGCACCGCAGCGCGGCTCACTACTGGGGGTGGGCGCAGAAGGCCCCGCCGCCGCTGCCCGAGGTCACGTTCCCGCGGACCAGGCGGGTGGACCGGAGCCTGCGCAAGATCCTGGTCCCGCACTGGAGCGATCTGCCGGCCGACGATGTCGAGGGGGCGGTGACGTCGCAGGTGCGCACGCTCGTCGACTGCATGCGCAACCTGCCGTGGGACGAGGCCGTGGCGATCGTCAACAGCGCCATCCGCGCCGATGACTTCACCCAGGCGGAGGTCCAACAGGTCGCCGAGCAGACCAAGGGCCGCGGCCGTCGCCGCATCTGCGAGGTCGCCGCGGCGGTCACCGGCCAGTGCGCCAACCCGTTCGAGGCGGTCCTCTACGCGCAGGCACTCCTGATCCCGGGACTGAACGTACGTCCCCAGTTCGCGGTCCCGGTCCCCGACACGACCCAGACGCTCCACCCCGACCTGGCCGACCCCGGGCGCGGCATCGTGATCGAGGCGGAGAGCTTCGCGTGGCACGGCAAGACGGCTCAGCTGACCCGGGACTGTCGGCGCTACAACACCCTGACCCTGCTGTTCTGGTACGTGATCCGGTTCAGCTGGTGGCACGTGATGTTCGACCCGGCGTACGTCCAGAAAGTGCTGGTCGAGGCCGTCGGACTGCTCTCACGACATGCGACTCTCCCCGAACATGCGAATGTGGCGTGAGCGCCGAATGAACGCCACTCGCGACCCGCTTGCCACATTCGCATGTTCGGCGGCGCCCACCCCACACCCCCCATCCGTCTACACCGCCCTATGCCGCACCCCGTACGACGGCCTAGGTTGGCGAGCAACCAGCCAACGGGAGGCGCATCATGGGGATCCTCAGTGACATCCGGGTCCGGGAGCCGGCGAGGGACGACCTGGTCGGGCGGCAGTTCACGGTCGCCGGGATCGGGACCGGCTTCGAGGGGACGATCGGCATGGGGCTGCTCAACCGCGCCGGGAAGGTCATCGCCACCGGGTTCGCGACGAGCACGGGCGGGATGGCCCTGATCGGTGAGTTCAGCGCCGTACTGAAGGTGAAGAACCCACCGCGAGCCGGTACGACGGTGAAGCTGCAGGTCTTCGGGGACAACCCCGGACCCGGCCCCGGACCGGGCAGTGACCTGCGCGAGGTCGAGCTGGTCATGTTCCCCGACCTGATGGGGTTCCTGCTCTACCGGGTCGAGAAGGGCGACACGCTGACCGGCATCGTCCGCAAGGCGCGTGGCTTCGGCAAGACGACGGTGGCCCAGATCGTGGCGGCCAACTCCCAGATCAAGGACCCCGACGTCATCCAGACCGGCTGGAAGCTCCGCATCCCGATCAGCAGCTGAGGCACACAGCTGGGTGAGTCGGCTAGGGCATCTGGAAGACGGCCGTCAGGACCATGTAGACGCCCGCTGCCACCACACCGGCGGCCGGGAACGTCAACACCCACGCCACGAGGATCGAGCGCGCGACGCCCCAGCGCACCGCGGAGAAGCGCTTGGTTGCGCCGGCGCCCATGATGGCCGAGGTGATCAGGTGAGTGGTGGAGATCGGCGCGTGCCAGACGAACGCCGTGGTGTACAGGATGGTCGCCCCGACGGACTCGGCCGCGAATCCCCGCGCGGGGTCGAGGTGGATGATCCGCCGACCCAGGGTGCGCATGATCCGCCAGCCGCCGGAGTAGGTGCCCAGGGAGATCGCGGACGCGGCGGAGATGATCACCCAGAGCGGCAACGGGTCGCCGGCCTGGGCGTGGCCGCTCGCCACGAGGGCCAGGAAGATCACACCCATGGTCTTCTGGGCGTCCTGCAGCCCGTGGCCCAGCGCCAGCGCGGCCGCCGACACGGTTTGGGAGAGGCGGAACCCGCGGAAGACCTTGTGCGGTGAGCGGCGCCGGAAGATCCACATGATCGCCAGCATCAGCGCGAAGGCGCCGGCGAACCCGACGAGTGGCGAGGCCACCATCGGGATCAGCACCTTGTCCACGATCGTCGGCCAGTGGACGATGGCGCCGGCCACCAGAGCCGCACCGACGAGGCCCCCGATCAGGGCGTGCGAGGACGACGACGGCAGTCCGAAGTACCACGTGATCAGGTTCCAGGTGATGGCGCCCAGCAGACCGGCCAGCACGATCACGAGGCCGGCGTTCCCCGAGGGCGGGGAGATCACGTCGCTCACGGTGTGTGCGACTTCCTGGCCCAGCAGTGCACCCACGAAGTTCATCACCGCGGCGAGGACCAGGGCGATCCGCGGGGTCAGGGCCCGGGTGGAGACCGAGGTGGCGATGGCGTTCGCCGCGTCGTGGAACCCGTTGGTGTAGTCGAAGACGAGAGCGACGAGGACCACCGCCACGACGATGAGGTCCACCGGTCAGGACTCCTTGGCGTAGATCTGCTCGATGATGTTCGCGACCTTCTCGAAGGCGTCGACCGCGTGCTCGAGGGAGTCCACGATGTCCTTGAGCTTGAGCACCTCGAGCGCCTCGTACTGACCGCTGAAAAGCTTGGCGAGGATGCGTCGGTAGCTCTTGTCGCCGGCGTTCTCGAGGCGGTTGATCTCGATCCAGTACTCCTCGAGACCCTTCATCGACTTCAGCTTGGGCATCGCCTCGGCCGTCAGCTCCGCACACCTCTGGAGTACGTCGACCTGGTCGGCGATCCGACCAGGCAGCTTCTCGACCTCGTAGAGCATGGTCATGTCGACCGCTTCCTCCATGAAGTCCATGACGTCGTCGAGCGTGGAGGCCAGGGCGTAGATGTCCTCCCGGTCGAAGGGCGTCACGAAGGTGGAGTTCACCCGCTTGGCGATCTCGTGGGTGGTCTCGTCGGCCTCGTGCTCGGCGTCGCGCATGCGTGCCGCGATGTCGTCCCGGTCGGCCGATTCGCCCAGGAGCTCCGCAAGGATGGCGGCGCCCTCCACCAGGCGGGTGGCCGACTCGGTGAGCAATGTGTAGAACGTGTTGTCCACGGGCTTGAAGCGCAGCGCCACCATTAACTCCTGAAGAGGAGGACAAGAACGATGCACATGCTAGGTGCTGGGGCGCTCCGGCATGCAACTCGCCCGCTTGCAATACCCCCTAGGGGTATATAACCTCACGGCATGGACACGCCCGGCTACCACGACCACAAGGCCGACTATCTCAAGCGGCTGCGACGCATCGAGGGACAGGTCCGCGGCCTGCAGCGGATGGTCGACGAGGACGTCTACTGCATCGACATCCTCACCCAGGTCTCGGCGGTGAAGAGCGCGCTGCAGAGCGTCTCGGTCGGCCTGGTCGAGGACCACCTGGGCCACTGCGTCCAGGACGCCGTCGCCGGCGCCGCCGCGGGCGACGAGGACGGGCGCGTCCGGGCCGAGGAGAAGGTCGCCGAGGCGAGCGCGGCCATCACCCGCCTGCTGAAGAGCTGACCACGACCATGTACGGAGGAGAACGATGAGCACCTACACCGTCACCGGCATGACCTGCAGCCACTGCGCCGCGGCCGTCACGAGCGAGGTCGAGGCGATCGAGGGCGTGCACGTCGTCAGCGTCGACGTCGAGACCGGCACCCTGACCGTCGAGGGCGACGGCTTCACCGACGAGCAGGTCGCCGCCGCCGTCGATGAGGCCGGGTACGCGCTCGCCTGACATGCGAATGTCACGGACGTGGCGCCTGATGCTCGCCCGAGACCCACGAGCAACATTCGCATGTCCGGCGCGGGAGACCACATGACCGAGACCCACGGGCAGACCCGTTCCGTCGACCTCCTGGTCGGCGGGATGACGTGCGCGTCCTGCGTCGCCCGCGTGGAGAAGAAGCTGAACCGGCTGGAGGGGGTCGCGGCCAGCGTCAACCTCGCGACGGCGTCGGCGCGGGTCCGCTTCGACCCGGCCCTGGTCGACGAGGCCACGTTGGTCGAGACCGTCGAACGCACCGGCTACTCCGCGGCACTCCCCTCCGGTGGCGAGTCGGACCCCCAGGCGGAGGAGGCGGCGTACGCCGCGGGCCTGTTCCGTCGGCTGCTGCTGGCCGTGCCCCTCACCGTGGCCGTCCTGGTGCTGTCGATGGTCCCGGGCGTGCCCCGGCTGCCGTGGCTGCAGCTGGTGCTCACCGTCCCGGTCGTGCTGTACGCCGGATGGCCGTTCCACCGCGCCGCAGCGGTCAACGCCCGTCACGGGGCCTCCACGATGGACACCCTGGTCTCCTTGGGCACCCTGGTCGCGCTTGCCTGGTCGGTGGTCCAGCTGCTGCGCGGGGAGATGCACCTGTACTTCGAGGTGGCCGCCACCGTCACCACCTTCCTGTTGCTCGGGCGCTACCTCGAGGCGCGGGCGAAGTCCCGCGCCGGGTCGGCCCTGCACGCCCTGCTCGAGCTCGGCGCCAAGCGGGCGGTGGTCTTCGAGGAGGGTCGCGAGCGCGAGGTCGACGTCGCCGAGCTGCGACCAGGGATGCGCGTGCTGGTGCGGCCCGGCGCCCAGGTACCCACGGACGGCGTCGTGACCGACGGGGCCAGTGCCGTCGACGAGTCGATGATCACCGGTGAGAGCCTCCCGGTGGAGAAGGCCGCGGGCGACGAGGTCGTCGGCGGCACCCTCAACGCCGACGGCCGGCTGGTGGTCGAGGTCACCCGCATCGGTCGCGACACCCTGCTGGCCCGGATCCGGCAGTCGGTGGTGGACGCCCAGGCCGGCAAGGCCCCCATCCAGCGCCTCGCGGACCGGATCTCGGCGGTGTTCGTCCCCGTGGTGCTGCTCGTCGCGGTCGCCACCTTCCTCGCGTGGCTGGTGACCGGTCACGGCGCAGACGCCGCGATGACCGCCGCCGTGAGCGTGCTGGTGATCGCCTGCCCGTGCGCGCTCGGCCTGGCCACGCCCACGGCGCTGCTCGTCGGCACCGGGCGGGCGGCGCAGCTCGGCATCGTGATCCGCGGCGCCGAGGCCCTGGAGTCCTCGCGCGCGATCACCACCGTCGTGCTCGACAAGACCGGCACCCTGACGACCGGTGCGATGCGGGTGCACGAGACGGCCGGGGACCCGGACGCCATCCGGCTCGCAGCCGCCCTGGAGGCTGCCAGCGAGCACCCCGTCGCCCGGGCCATCGTCGCCCACGCCGACGGGCAGGCCGCGGTCGAGGAGTTCAGCAACGAGCCCGGCATCGGTGTCCGCGGCCGGGTCGAGGGCCATCGCGTGCACGTCGGGCGTACGCCGGAGCCGAGCGCGTTGCCGGCCGGGCTGGCCGACGCCGGGGTTGCCGCGCACGCGGCCGGACGTACGACGGTGCTCGTCCGGGTCGATGACGAGCCCCGGGCGCTCATCGCCGTCGGCGACACCGTGAAGCCCGCCGCACGAGCATCGATCGAGGATCTCCAGCGTCTCGGCCTGCGGACGGTGCTGCTCACGGGTGACAACGAGGCAGCCGCGCGCCAGGTCGCCGACGAGCTCGGCATCGAGAGCGTGGTTGCCGGAGTGCTGCCCCAGGACAAGGTCTCCGAGGTGGCCCGGCTTCAGGCGTCGGGCGAGGTGGTTGCCATGGTGGGCGACGGGGTCAACGACGCCGCTGCCCTCGTCCAGGCCGACCTCGGCATCGCGATGGGCAGCGGGACCGACGCGGCGATCGAGGCCGGTGACCTGACCCTGGTGAACGGCGATCCGGCCCTGGTCGGCACGTCGGTCAGGCTGGCCCGTCGTACGCTCCGCACGATCCGGCAGAACCTGTTCTGGGCGTTTGCCTACAACCTGGTCGGGATCCCGATTGCTGCGCTGGGGTTGCTGAATCCGATGATCGCCGGTGCGGCGATGGCGGCCTCGAGCGTGTGCGTGGTGTCGAACTCGCTGCGGCTGCGAGGGTTCCGGGCCGACTCCTGAGGAGAGCTCACTCGCCTTCGCGCGGCTTGGGCGGGGGTACGCCGAGGATCTGGTCGATCTCGGAGAGGGACATGTGCGCGTCGGACTGGTTGGCGGCCACGATGAGGTTGGCGGTCAGCTCCACCTCGTCGAGCAGCTCATCGTCCTGCAGGCGCACGTCGAACGGGTCCACGCTCCAAGTCCCTTTCCCTCGGTCCCCCTTGGATGGTGACGACCAAGTCCTACCCGGGCTCGAGCCCCCGGAAACCACTATGTGGACACCATGGTCGCCGATTTGTCTGACGACCGGTACAGCGGGTCCCCCGCTGAGACGTCCTGAACGCACGAAGGCCCCGACCGAAACGGTCGGGGCCAACGTCTGAGTTGCGATCAGATGGGACGAACGTTCTCCGCCTGCGGACCCTTGGGGCCCTGCGTGACGTCGAACTCGACCTTCTGGTTCTCGTCGAGGGACTTGTAGCCCTGCGACTGGATTGCCGAGTAGTGAACGAAGACGTCATCGCCGCCGTTCTCCTGAGCGATGAAGCCGAAGCCCTTCTCGGCGTTGAACCACTTGACGGTGCCCTGAGCCATGCTGGTGTTCTCCTGTTACTGAGGCTTGAGACCGCCACTTCAGCGGCCTCTGCAAGGTGCGGGTGATACGCCGTCCCGCCTCACAAGCCTTGTAGCAAAGAGAAGAAACGCCGTTGGATCACAAACTCCAACAAGCGTTGTGTAACCGCTGGAACTTGCACCCTGCATGCTGAGCGTACCAACCCTTGACGTAAACGCGAGCCGGCACCCACGGCGTGTGCCGAACCTTCGCCCCGGATGTCCCTTCCGGCCGCCTCCCACCACGCCCCTGCAGGCGTACGACGAGCCACCGATCGCGGCGTCCGGCGCGTCATCTCGTCATGGGAAGGAGTGCGAGGTCACACCTGGAACCGGGTGGCGGCGCCTCCGGGGCCGGACAGGTCTACATCGTGGGACATCGATTGGGGCGAATGGGAACGATCCGCCCGCACCGGTACGCCGCGGTCGTAGGGTGCGCAGATGGGCGACTCCCACCCCGCAGCGCTACCCGACCCCGACGAGATGTCGGAGCCCACGAACGCGTCCGAAGACCGCCCCCGCAACTCCTGGGTCGCGCCCGGGTCCTCCGACGTGGTCGACGCCCCGCACGAGTCGTCTGCCGAGGACGAGCTGCACCGCGGACGCCGGATCCTCTCCCGGATCCCGGGCCTCTCCCGGCTCTCGGAGCAGTCCGGCTGGGCCGAGGGCGACGCGGAGCCGGACGCCGTCGACGAGGGCTGGGTCTTCCACGAGGGCGAGGGCCCCGAGGCCTTCGACGGCTGGCTCTACCACTACGCCGACGGGACGATGGTCGACGCCGACGGGGTCGAGTACGCCGTACCGGACCCCACTCCCGCCGCACCCGAACCGACCCCCGAACCGACCCCCGAGCCCGCGGGCGAGCAGGCGCCTGAGCCCGAGCCCGAACCCGAACCCGAACCGGAGCCCGAGGCACAGCCCGAGCCGCACCTCTCCGTCGTGCAACCACCGGCCGAAGCCGACACCGAAGCCGACGCGGAAGCGGAAGCCGAGCCGGAACCGGAGCCGGAACCGGAGCCCGAGCAGCAGCCCGAGCCTGAGCCCGTCGCCGAACAGCCGGAGGCGACACCCTCGTCCGAGCCCGCCCCTCGTCCCCCGGACGTCCCCCGCTTCGTGGAGTACAGCCCGACCCACCTGCGCGGCTACCTGCTCGGCGGCGTCTTCGTGATCGCGGCGGTCACCGCCGTGATCACCCTGTTCGTCGCGGTCAGTGACGACTCCTCGGCAGCGCTCGTCGTCGCCGGCGGGTGCATCGTGCTGGCGCTGGTGGCGTGGTGGGCACTGCTCGGCTGGAAGCCCACCGTCGTCACCCTCGAGGAAGGTGTGCTCGAGGTCGATCGCGGCGGGCACACGGACCGGTTCGAGCTGACCGACCCGGCGACGACGGTCACCTTCAGCGGCCGTCCGGCCTCCCCCTCGTGGGCCGCAACGGTGCGCAACGGCAACGGTCCCCGCACGGTGCTGCGCTCCAGCCACGTGAAGCCACGCCAGTTCGAACGCATCGTGCGTCACTACCGCACGGCGGGCGACACCGCGCGCTCCGACGAGACCTCCACGAGCTGACCGGGCAGATCGACCGCGACGCTCGGTGCTGCCCGCACTCACCCACATCGGACGAAGTCCGCGGGGTTGGTGAACCCTAGGTTCGACGAGCGGGGACCGGCGTACGCCGTCCGCACCGATCGGAGGCGGATGGCCAGTGAGCGAACCCACCTTCGCCGTCATCGCGCTGCTGGTCCTCGGCTGGGCCGTCGTGTCCAACCTGCTGGGCCGGTTCAACATCAACGGTCCACTCGTCTTCCTCGTGGCCGGCTACCTGCTCGCCAACCCCGACTGGGGACCTCTCCCGGTCAACCTCGAAACGCCCTCGATCCACCTGATCGCGGAGCTGACGCTCGCCCTGTTGCTGTTCGCCGACGCCTCGCGGATCAATGTGGCGCGGCTCCGACGCGACGTACGCCTGCCCGCGCGACTGCTCGGGATCGGGCTCCCGCTCTCGATCGTCCTGGGCTCGGTGCTGGCTGCCTGGCTGTTCAGCGACCTCTCCTGGGCGCTCGCCGGTTTCGTGGGTGCCACCCTGGCTCCGACCGACGCCTCGCTCAGCGCGCAGGTGATCAACGACAAACGTGTGCCGCTGCGGCTGCGCAGGCTGCTCAACGTGGAGAGCGGCCTCAACGACGGCATCGCCACGCCGATCGTGGTCTTCACCCTGGCCGTCGCCGCCAGCCAGCTCGGGGTCGCGGGCCACAGCACCCGAGCCGAGGGTCATGCCCTGGTCGATCTCGCCGTGGGGCTGGCGGTCGGCGTCGCACTCGGCTGGGGCAGCGCGGTGCTGATGGCCTTCGGCGCCCGACGACACTGGATCGTGGTCGGCGGGCAGCGGCTCGCCACCCTGGCCACGGCTCTGAGCAGCTTCACGCTCGCGATCGCGGTCGACGGCAACGGGTTCGTGGCGGCCTTCGTGGCCGGCATCGCCTTCGCAGCCGCCACCGACGAGGCGATCGTCGACGTCGAGGCCGCGTCCGAGCTGCCGGAGCTCCTGGGTGAGGTGACGGCGCTCGCGGTCTGGTTCCTGTTCGGTGCCGTGCTGATACCCGCGGCCTTCGAGCACCTCGACGTGACGCTGGTCGTCTACGCGTTGCTGAGCCTGACGGTCGTACGCGTGGTCCCCGTGGCCCTGGCCCTGGTGGGGACGGGGCTGGACCGTCAAACCGTGCTCTTCGTCGGCTGGTTCGGGCCGAGAGGCCTGGCGTCGGTCGTGTTCCTCCTGCTAGCGGTCGAGGAGCTGGGCGAGACGTCGGCAGTGGCACCGGCCCTGGCCGCGATCACCTTCACGGTGCTCGCGAGCGTGGTGCTGCACGGCGTTTCGGCCGGCCCGCTGGTGAGCCGGTACGCCGTCACCGAGGCGGCCATGGAGGAGCCAGCCAACGGCCCCCGCTCACGTCGGGGCGCGCACGAATGAGTCACGGCCAGACGACGACTAACGGCTGCGGCGGCGCTCGGCGATACCGAGCACGAACGCCACGTCACCTCCACGGGTCTCGACCTCATGTCTGGTGAAGCGGAACAACCGCGAGACACAGAAGATCAACGCCTTGAGGGCCACCAGCGCTCCGACGATCGCGGCCGCCCACCTGCCCAGGTGCCGCTGACGATTCTTGGACATGCTCCACTCCCCTGTGCACGTTGGAGATGATCCATCCTGCCCCCGCGCTGCCAGCGATGGCTCACCCGAATCTGACGAGTCGCGAGCTCCCCCGACTCCGTACGGTCCGGCGTCATGAGCGTTGATCGACACGCACGCAGCATCCTGCCCATCCCGGATCGCCCGTCGCCCGGGTTGACGACGTACGACGCGAAGGACCCCGACACGTCGTACCCGCCGATCGAGCCGCTGCTTCCGCCGGAGGGCGCGCCCAACGTGTTGGTGGTGGTGCTCGACGACGTCGGTTTCGGTGCCTCGAGCGCCTTCGGGGGACCGTGCCAGACGCCGACGGCGGAGCGGCTCGCGGCCGGCGGCTTGCGCTACAACCGGTTTCACACCACGGCGTTGTGCGCCCCGACCCGCCAGGCCCTCCTGACCGGCCGTAACCACCACTCGGTCGGCATGGGCAGCATCACCGAGACCGCCACCTCGGCGCCCGGGAACAACTCGCTGCGGCCGAACACCAAAGCGCCGCTGGCCACGACCCTCAAGCTCAACGGGTACTCGACCGCCCAGTTCGGCAAGTGCCACGAGGTGCCGGTCTGGCAGTCCTCGCCGATGGGCCCCTTCGACGCCTGGCCGTCCGCGGGTGGCGGGTTCGAGACCTTTTACGGGTTCATCGGCGGCGAGAACAACCAGTGGGACCCCGCGCTGTACGACGGCACCACGCCGGTCGAGCCGCCGGCGACGGCCGAGGAGGGCTACCACCTCACCGAGGACCTGGCCGACCACGCCTGCAACTGGATCCGCCAGCAGAAGGCGTTGATGCCGGACAAGCCGTTCTTCGTCTACTTCGCGCCCGGCGCCACCCACGCGCCCCACCACGTGCCGAAGGAGTGGGCCGACAAGTACGCCGGACAGTTCGACGACGGCTGGGACGTCCTGCGCGAGCGCACCTTCGCCCGGCAGAAGGAGCTGGGAGTGATCCCGGAGGATGCCGAGCTCACCGTCCGGCACGACGAGATCACGGCGTGGGACGAGATGCCTGCAGAGCTCAAACCGGTGCTCGCTCGCCAGATGGAGGTGTACGCCGGGTTCCTGGAACACACCGACCACCACGTCGGCCGGGTCATCGATGCGATCGACGACCTCGGTGTCCTGGAGAACTCACTGGTCTACTACATCATCGGAGACAACGGCGCCTCCGGCGAAGGAACCCTGAACGGCGCCTTCAACGAGATGGCGAACTTCAACGGGATGGCGGCTCTGGAGACACCCGAGTTCCTGCGCAGCAAGATCGACGAGCTCGGATCGCCCACGTCGTACAACCACTACGCGGTGGGCTGGGCACACGCGATGTGCACGCCGTACCAGTGGACCAAGCAGGTGGCCTCTCACTGGGGCGGCACCCGCAACGGCACCATCCTGCACTGGCCGGCCGGCATCGAGGAGAAGGGTGGCTTGCGTTCGCAGTTCACCCACGTCATCGACCTGGCACCCACCGTGCTGGAGGCGGCCGGGCTGCCCGAGCCGACCATGGTCAACGGCGTGATGCAGTCGCCGATGGAGGGCACCTCCATGCTCTACACCTTCAACGAGGAGGGCGCACCGGAGCAGCACGACCTGCAGTACTTCGAGATGTTCGGCAACCGTGGTCTCTACTACAAGGGCTGGAGCGCGGTGACCAAGCACCGCACCCCGTGGGTCCTGGTCGGCCAGCTGCCTCCGTTCGACGACGATGTCTGGGAGCTCTATGACGGTTCGAGCGACCACAGCCAGGCGCGCGACCTGTCCGCCGAGCATCCGGACCTGCTGGCCAAGTTGCAGAGACTGTGGATCATCGAAGCCACGAAGTACAACGTGCTGCCGATCGACGACCGCGGTGCCGAGCGGCTCGAACCCGGGCTTGCCGGACGCCCGACCCTGATCCGGGGAACCTCGCAGCTCTTCTTCCCGGGCATGGGTCGTCTCTCGGAGAACAGCGTGGTCAGCATCAAGAACAAGTCGTTCTCGGTGACCGCCGAGATCGAGGTCCCGGAGGGTGGCGCCGAAGGCGTGATCATCGCCCAGGGTGGCCGTTTCGGCGGCTGGGCCCTCTACCTGAAGGCGGGCAGGGCGAAGTTCGTCTACAACGTGCTCGGCATCCACGAGTTCCCCGTCGAGGCCGCCTCGCCGGTGCCCGCAGGAACCCATCAGGTGCGGATGGAGTTCGCGTACGACGGAGGCGGGCTCGCCAAGGGCGGCGAGGCAACCCTGTACTACGACGGCGACTCCGCGGGCTCAGGACGCATCGGCATGACCCAGCCGATGGTCTTCTCCGCCGACGAGACCACCGACATCGGCTACGAGTCCGGCACGACCGTGACCCCCGACTACTCGGCCGAGACCAGCAAGTTCACCGGCAAGATCTCGTGGGTGCAGATCGATCTGGCCCAGGACGACAACGACCACTTCATCTCCCCGGAGGGACGGTTGCGCGTCGCCATGGCGCGTCAGTAGGCCACCCGGACCGTGTCCGCGCCGCTCAACCCGACTAGTCTCCTGTTCGCCCGGGCCTCTAGCTCAATTGGCAGAGCAGCGGACTTTTAATCCGCGGGTTGTGGGTTCGAGTCCCACGGGGCCCACCGGTCACTCACCCTTCTCGGGCGAACCGCATGCGCCGCCCGCTCCCTAGCGTCTCCACAGGTCGTCGAGAAGGCGGACGAAACGCAGCGTGGGTGAGGCACTTCGCTGAGTGTTCGCACAGGGCCACCTATCTGACCGGCGGGGAGGCAGCGCGATGCAACACCGTGCTACTCGATCTGCTGTGTGCGTGGTGCTCGCCGTCCTGCTCACGGGCTGCGGAGGCGCAGGTGGGGGCGGCAGCGCCGAGACACCCAGGCCCTCGCCGTCGCGGTCCGTCGACGTGCCATCACCGACCGCGACCAGAACGACCAGCGACGCCTGGCCCTCCCGACCTGAACGCACGCGGGAAACCGAGACCGCTGACGCGAAGCCCGAGCAGACCAGCGAGCCGCCCGACAGGACCCCCGTCACGGCCACGGAGACAGCCACAGCGACAGCCACCGAGACAGCGACAGCCACAGCGACAGCCACAGCGACAGCCACAGCGACAGCCACGGCAACAGCGACTGCGACCGAGACGGCACCGCCGTCACCTACGGCGTCGGTGGAGCCGGAGACCTCGACGACGTCCGCGGCCTCCCCGGACGAGGGTGGCGAGACACCGTCGTGGGTGTGGTGGGTCCTCGCCGCTCTCGTGCTCGCCGTGCTGGCGGGATCGGCGGTCGCGTGGGCTCATGCCCGGCGCGGGAAGCATTGGCGCGAGGACTTGCAGCGCGCCGAGGACGAGGTGGCGTGGTTCGCCCACGTGCTGCTGCCCGAGCTGCGGCAGTCCAGGTCCCTCGACCAGGTCGTCGGCGGGTGGGAGGTCGGTTCGCCCCGGGTCGGGGCGGCCGAGGATCGGCTGACGGTGCTGGAGTCGTCGGCGCCGAGCGAGACCGACGGAGCGCGCGCGCAGACCTTGCGCGATGCCGTCCGCAGGGCCAGCCAGCGGCTGGACTCCCTGACCGTGGTGGCTCCGCACGACACCTGGGCCCTCGACCTCGACGAGGTGGCCCAGGACCTCGACGTCGCGCTGAGCTCGGCACCGCAGCCGGAGATCTGAGGTCAACGCGCACGTGGACCGTCCGCGGCCCCATCGGGGGGGTAGGGGCCACGGACGGCGTGCGTCGCACTCAGATGTGGACCGACGACGTGAGGGCGCCCGCGACCCGAGTGTCAGAAAAGTGGCGGGGGATATGCCCGTGCCCCTCGTGAGGAGCACGGGCTGCAATCCTCGTCCAGGCCTTGCGGTCCTGGCTTGTCCCCCGTTTGCGCGCTCAGACTACGACCGAGTAGCGCGCAGGGCCACCACCTCGATCGACATGGTCGATCCGGTCTAGATCGCTGGTGTCTGAGGCCTCGTCGGGTGGCGGAGCGGGGCCGCGAGCGAGGCGACCGGCAGCACGAACCAGTGCTGCGAGACGCAGACGACCTTGGCGTGCTCGATGGGGCCGTCGGTGCTCTCGAGGACGTCGCGCGACGTGATCTCGGCGGCGTTGCCGCACTGGGGGCAGGTCGTCAGGTCCACGAAGCGATCAACGAGGAGCGTCGCGTCCAGGCACGTCGGTCGAGACGTGACGTCCCCCACGCGCGGGCAGCCGCGGGCTGGCGAGCGAGGCGACGGGCATCAGGAACCAGTGTCGGTCGACGCAGACCACCTTGGCGTGCTCGGTCGGTCCGTCGGTGCTCTCGAGGACGTCGCGCCACACGATCTCGGCAGCGTTCCCGCATTCGGGGCAAGTGGTGAGGTCCATCGGTGGCTTCTTCCTGGAGCCAGTCGGCCTGCTGCCGGCTGATTGTGTCCTGTGAACGAGGAGAACCCCGCCGCTGTTCAGATACGCGGCGGGGTTCTCCTCGAGCCGATCAGTCGCCTGAGGGCTCGGGCGGAGAGCTGTTGCCCTGGCCGACCGTCAGCATCACCGCGTCGACGTCGACCCGCGAGTGTCCGGCGGTGCCGGCGTTGGTCACCTTGACGGTGTGGGTGCCCACACCGAGGGTCTTCTGCCACACGATCACCCGGTGGGTGGGCGAGGAGGCCTGGGTGTTCACCGCGGTCGCCGTACCTCCATCGACACTGATGTTCGCCGTGCCCCGGTTGGCGTTCTTCTCGACCACGATCGCGACCGTCTGTCCCGGCCGGTCAGCCGAGACGGTGTAGCTCAGCGAAGCACCGGCAGCCGTGGAGTACAGCGTCTTGCCGTTGTTGAAGCAGGTGCAGCTCGAAGCCGTCCAGGTGCCGGTGCGGGCCATGGTGATGCCGGGATCGCCGAACTGGTCGCGCCCGGTCTCCTGCCAGACCTGGACGTCCGGGCGCACCTCGTTCGAGCTCGCGGTGTTGCCGCGGTTGTCGGTGGAGACCACCCAGTACGAGCGGTCCCAGAGCGGCCCTTCGCCGCAGTCGCCGCCGTAGTTGTAGCCGGCCAGGTTGTACGACGTGGCCGTGGTCCCGGCGACCTCCTTGTTCACGCCGCCGAACGCGGGGCCGGCACCCCACACGTCATACCCCGCGAGACCGCTGGTCGCGTCGCTGCCGGACCAGCTCAGCCGCAGGGGGATGTTGGTGTTCCAGGGGCTGGTCTCGCACAGCGTCGCGGTCGGCGCCTCGGCGTCGTCGATGCTCGTCCCGATCCGGAACTGGACGGGGTTCATCGTGAACGACGGCGAGGTGCCGTCGTAGGTGTTCGGGTGACTGTCGGTAGCCGTGGTCCTCACCAGCGCGGTTGCCGGTACTGCCACCAGGACGGTGGTTGCCAACACCCCCGCGGCAAAGGATGGGATGGAAAATCGCATGAGTCCTCCTCGATCGACGTGCTCCTTTCAAGTTCCGGAGCAAGCGATGAGGGCCCAGATACCCCGCGCCCTGGTCGGGGTAGACCGGTGCCGCACCGAGCAGCCGCTAGCCGGAACCCTCGGCCGGTCGCTCGACCTCGACGTGCGGCCGGGCCTGCCAGAGGGCCCACTCGGCACTGACGTCGCCGGCGCTGCGCATCAGCAGGGGCAGGTGGTGCTGCAGCAGGTGCTCGGTGGTGGTCTCGGCGGCGTGCACGGTCACGTTCATCGCGGCCCGGACGGTGCCGGTGCCGTCGCGCACCGGCACCGCGACCGACCGGACACCCGGCGCCAGCTCCTCGTCGGCCAGGGCCCAGCCGCGGGCACGCACCTCGACCAGCTCCGCGTCGAGCTGAGCCCGGCTGCGGCCGATGTAGCGCGGCAGCCCGGCGCGGCTCGGTTGCTCGAGGGTCCGCTCCAGCTCCTCGACGGACAGGGCGGCGAGCAGCACCTTGCCCTGGGAGGTCTGCAGCGACGGGAACCTGGTGCCGATCTCGACCCGGAGGGCGATGATCTTCGGCACCGAGACCCGGGCGACGTAGACGATGTCGGACCCGTCGAGCTGGGCCATCGACGACGACTCACCCGTCTGCGCGACCAGGCGCTCCATGTGTGGCCGCGCGATGTCCCACAGACCGAGGCCACTGACGTAGGCGATCCCGAGACCGAGCACCTTCGGCGTGAGGGCAAACGATCCGTCGGAGGAGGTGACGTAGCCGAGCTCCTCCAGGGTGAGCAGCAGCCGACGCGCGGTCGGCCTGGCCAGGTCGGCAGCCGTCGCCACCTCGGTGAGCGTCATGGTGCGGTGGTCGGTCCCGAAGCAGGCCAGGATGTCGAGGCCGCGGGCGAGCGACTCGACGAAGTCCGGTCCCGCACCGCGTCCGGCCACCTCACTCCCCCGGCGTCGTGTCGGCCGCGTAGTCGGTGTACTGGTAGGGGTTGTCGAACAGCTCGTCGTCCGGGAGGTCGGGGTTCATGCCCTGCACCCAGACCTCCTCACCGAGCGTGGACCGCAGGTGGTCGACGGTCGCATCGATCTGGCGGCGTACATCGGCCAGGTCGACCCCGACCAGCCGGTGGTCCTCCTTCACGACCGTGCCGCCGACGAGCACCGTGTGCACGTCTCCGCGCTGGGCCTGGAAGGCGATCTGCCCGTAGGGGTTGAGCATCGGGAAGGACACCGGCGACGCGTCGTTCTTGATGAGTACGACGTCGGCCTGCTTGCCGGGCTCGAGACTGCCGATGTCGGAACGACCGAGCACCTCGGCACCACCGCGGGTCGCCCACTCGACGACCTGCTCGGCCCGCAGCCGGTGGTGGGTGACCGTGTCGCCCTTGGCGTGCGCCTCCATGTGCTCGCGTGACCGGTCGGCACCCAGCGTCGACCGCATCGCGGAGAACAGGTCGCTGCTCCACCACACGCTGGTGTCCATCGACATCGACACCGGGATGCCGTACTTCCGCAGCTGCCAGGTGGGCGGGTAGCCCTGCCCGGCGCTCTGCTCGGACTCGGTCGACACCGAGACCGAGCCTCCCGACGCGGCGATGCGGTAGTAGGAGTCGGGGCTCAGCGTGGCCGCGTGCACGTAGACCGTCTCCGGCGTGGCGAACCCGTTCTCGTGCATCAGCCGGATGCCGTCGTCGTTGGTGGCGCCCCAGACGCCGGCGTGGGTGCTCACCGGCAGCCCCAGCTCGCGGGCCACCTCGAAGGCCGCCTTCTCGGGGAACGCCGGGTCGCCGGTCACGTCGAAGGCCAGCTGTACGTCGAACCGGTCGCTCGCCCTGGCCCGGCGCTCGAGGAACGCCTGCACGTCCGGATCGGCCGTCCACTCCCAGGGACCGGCCTGGATGTTGCCGTAGGCCAGCACGAACCTGCCGGGCACCGCCTCGAGGGCGTCGGCGGCAGCCTCGGCGTGCTCGACGGTCTGCAGCCCGTGCGACCAGTCGACGGTGGTGGTGACGCCGGCCTCGAGCGCGTCCCACGCGGAGAGCAGGTTGCCGGCGCGGACGTCCTCGGGACGGAACTTGCTGCCGTGCTCGAGGTAGTACCAGACGAAGTACTGGGTCAGCGTCCAGTCGGCGCCGTACCCCCGCATCGCGGTCTGCCACATGTGTCGATGGGTGTCGACCATCCCCGGCATCACGATGCCGTCGGAGGCGTCGATCTCACGCGTGCCCTCGGGCACGTCGAGGGACTGGCCCACGGCGGCGATCAAGCCGTCCACGACGAGCACGTCGCCGCCCGGGAGCACGGTGTGGGCATCGTCCATGGTCACGACGGTGCCGCCGCGGAAGACGATCGGGGCCCCAACATCAGACGTGGACATCGCGCTCCTCCAGTTCCGACCAGTGTCGCGGACGTCTATCCGCATACCGGTCACACTCCCAGTTGAGCCACTGTCGTACCCTGCCTCCGAGCCTGTCAAGGGTGAGTGCCCAGCCCCCTTGACAGGCTCATCCAGCGCTGGTGAGACTCGAGCGACGGTCGATGCGTACGAATGTCCGTATCGCGACAGTTGGAGGCAATCCATCGATGACGAGCGGTCCGACGCCCCGAGATGCACCTGGCGCCCGCCCCCGGAGCGGACCCCTGGCCGGCCTGCTGGTGGCGGACTTCTCCCGGATCCTCGCGGGGCCATACGCGACGATGCTGCTCGCCGACCTCGGGGCCGAGGTCGTCAAGGTCGAGGGACCGAACGGTGACGACACCCGCACCTGGAGCCCGCCGGTCCGCGACGGTGTCTCCACCTACTACCTCGGCGTCAACCGCAACAAGCGCTCGGTGGCGCTCGACCTCAAGGACGCCGACGACGCGGCCGCGGCGCAGGAGCTGGCCCGTCGCGCCGACGTGCTCATCGAGAACTTCCGGCCCGGCGGCCTGGCCCGCTTCGGCCTGGACTATCCGTCCGTCTCGGCCACCAACCCGCGCATCGTCTACGCGTCGATCAGCGGCTTCGGCTCCGGGCCCCAGGGCGCGGCGCTGCCCGGCTACGACCTGATCGTGCAGGCCATCTCCGGGCTGATGAGCCTGACCGGTGCGCCCGACAGCGAGCCCTACCGCGCCGGCATCTCGGTCTTCGACGTGATGGCCGGCCTGCACGCCACGATCGGCGTCCTGGCGGCGGTCAACCTGCGTCACGAGACCGGTCGTGGCCAGCACGTCGAGGTCAACCTGATGTCCTCGGCCCTGTCGGGGCTCGTCAACCAGTCCAGTGCGTACGTCGCCGGGGGGACCGTCCCGACCCGGATGGGCAACAGCCATCCGAGCCTCTTCCCCTACGAACCCCTGCCGTGTGCCGACGGTGACCTGATCATCACCGCCGGCAACAACGGCCAGTTCCGCAAGCTGGTCACCGTGCTCGGAGTCCCCGAGCTGGCCGACGACCCCCGCTTCGCGCGCAACGAGGACCGCACCGCCAACCGCGAGCTGCTCCGGCCCTTGCTCGTGGAGCGGCTGCGCACGCGGAGCAAGGACGACTGGTTCCACGACATCATCGCGGCCGGTGTCCCGTGCGGGCCGATCAACACCGTCGAGGGTGGGGTGGCCTTCGCCGAGGAGGTCGGCCTCGACCCGGTCATCCTGGCCGGCGAGGGCGATGCCGCCGTGCCGTCGGTCCGCAACCCGATCAGGTTCTCCGAGACGCCCGCCGACTACGTGCTCCCGCCACCTGGTCTCGACGAGCACGGCGACGAGATCCGACAATGGCTCAGCGAGGAGACCCCATGACCGACGAGCTCAGCTTTCCGACGTCACTCGGCACTTCCGACGCCGACCAGATCCGGCTGCTCGGCCAGGACCTCACCGCCGACCTGATGGGCAAGGTCGGCTTCGGCGAGCTCGCCTTCTGGCTGGTCGCGATGCGTCGACCGACCCCGTCGGAGACTCGGGTCTTCGAGGCGGTCCTCGTGGCCCTCGCCGACCACGGCTTCACCCCCACCGCCATCGCCGCGCGGTTGACGTACCTCTCGGCACCCGACTCCCTCCAGGGCGCGCTGGCAGCCGGCCTGCTCGGTGGCGGGTCACGCTTCCTCGGCGTCACCGAGGACTGCGGCAGCTACCTGCACGACGTACTCCGAGGGCACGACGGCGACCTGCCCGACGACGAGGCCGGCTGGGACGTGCTCGCGCTCGAGGCCGTGCGGGCCACGAAGGCGGCCGGGCGGTTCGTGCCCGGGCTCGGGCACCCGGTGCACAAGGTCACCGATCCGCGTACGCCGGTGCTCATCGGCATCGCCGAGGAGGAGGGGCTGCGCGGACCGCACCTGCGGCTGTTCGAGGCGATCGGTCGGGTCCACGAGCAGGTCCTCGGTCGCCGTCTCCCGCTCAACGGCGCCGGCGTCTGCGGCGCGGCACTCGCCGACCTCGACCTGCCCGTCGAGCTGCTGCGGGGCTTCGCCCTGCTGGCCCGCGCTGCCGGGCTGCTCGGCCAGATCGCGGAGGAGCGCCGTCGGCCGATCGGCATGGACGCCTACCTGACCGTCGACCGCAACGCCGTCTACGTCGACCCGCACGACCCGCCCCAGGAAGGAGACCGCTGATGGCGACCGTCTGTGCCGTCATCGCCTCGACGCACCACCCGTTCTACTACCGGGCGAGCACGTCCACGGGCGCTGACCGACCACCGTTCGCGGACGAGTGGGTCGCCAAGATCGAGACCTTCCGGGAGACCCTCACCAAGGCCCGCCCCGACGTGCTCGTCATGGTCGGGAGCGACCACTTCCACCAGCTGTGGCTGGACAACATGCCGCAGTTCCTGGTCGGCAAGGCGCCGTACTTCGACGCCAACTGGTACAACGAGGAACGCGAGTTCGGGCTGCCGCGGATGACCCTGGCGGGCGACGAGGAGCTGGCCACGCACATCCTGCGCAACGGGCTCGACGCCGACTTCGACCTCGCCTTCAGCAACGAGCTGCGCATCGACCACAGCATCACCTGCCCGATCATCACGCTGCGCCCCGAGGCCGACCTGCCGATCGTGCCGATCTACACCAACATCTTCGCGCCACCCCTGCCGCGACCCCAGCGGTTCGTCGACCTCGGCAAGGCGATCCGCGCGATGGTCGAGTCGTGGCCGTCGGACAAGCGGGTCGCGATCATCGGCACCGGCCACCTGTCCCTCGAGCTCGGCGGTCCTCGTCAGTTCGGCGAGCACGGCCCGGACCCGGAGTTCGACCGCAAGGCCGTGGAGTGGATCGCCAACGGCGACCTCGAGGGCTGCTGCGGCGACGTGACGCTCGACAGCCTGCACCTGCCCGGCAACGCCACCCACGGGTTCATGGACTTCATGCTGATGATGGGCGTCGCCGGCGAGGGCCAGAAGGCCGACCACGTCGACAGCCTCGACCTGTTCCACACGATGGAGGCCTACTTCACCTGGTATCCGGAAGGGGTGCCGACACCGTGAGCAAGTACCTCCTCGACAAGTTCCTCTACACCGTCGACCGCGACCCGGAGCTGGTCGAGCGCTACCGCGAGGACCCCGCGGGCCTGGTGACCTGGTGGGAGTCCGAGATGGCCAACTCGATCCTCAACTGCCACGGCGACGAGCGGTCGACCTGGCTGGCCTTCACCGACGAGGAGCGTACGGCGCTGCGCGAGCACGACCACGTCACCCTGTTCGAGATGGGCGCCCACCCGTTCCTGACACTGACGCTGTTCATCGCGATGTTCGAGCGCGACCACGGTCCGTTGGAGTACCAGATCGCCTACGGCAAGGCGATGGAGCACCTCACGCTCCCCTATCCCGACATCGCCACCTGATGCGCGCGGTCGTCATCCACACGCCGGGACAACCCCCGCAGGTCGGTGACCATCCCGATCCGGTGGTCGAGCCGGGGCACACCCTCGTGCGCGTGACGGCCGTGCCCGTCGTACCCCTGGATCTGCTGTGCGCCTCCGGCACGTCGTACTTCGGGGAGCCGGCCGTCCCCTACGTCCCCGGTGTCCAGGGCGTCGGTGTCGTCGAGGAGTCGGGCTCGGTGCCGGTCGGCACGCGGGTGTGGTTCGCGACCAGTGCCGGCATGGCTCCGGGTGACGGCGGCATGGCGGACTGGTGCGTCGTACGCGATGACGACGTGGTGCCGATCGAGGACCGCCCGGACGACGCGGCTGTCGCAGCCCTCGGCACCTCGGCCATCGCCGCCTGGATGAGCCTGACCTGGAAGGGCCGGCTCCGCCCGGGCGAGACGGTGCTCGCCCTCGGCGCCGGCGGTGCGGTGGGGCAGTCGGTGATCGGGGCGGCCAGGGCGCTGGGCGCCGGCCGGGTGGTGGGCGTGTGCCGCCCCGGACCCAGCACCGAACGCGCCCGCGCAGCAGGCGCCGACGAGGTGGTCGCACTGCATGACGACCCGGTCGCCATGACCTCGCTGCTGAGCAGCCAGCTGGGCACCGGCGTCGACATCGTCGTCGACCCGGTCGGGGGTGCCGCGGCCACCGCCGCCCTGCAGGTGCTCGGGCTCGAGGGGCGGCTGGTCAACCTCGGCGGTTCGATGGCCGATGCGACGACGTACTCCTCCGCGGTGCTGCGCAGCCGGTCGCTGCAGATCCTCGGCTACACCAACAACGCGATCTCGCCCGACCAGCGACGCGAGGCACTGACCGCCGTCCTCGGGCACGCCGCCGTGGGACGGATCCGGGTCGCCCACGAGGTCTGTCCACTCGCAGCCGCCGGCGAGGCGTGGACACGGCAGGCCGCCGGAGAGGTCGACGGGCGGCTCGTGCTCGTGCCCTGAGCCACACCGAGCTTGCCGTTTTCTGGACAAATTTGTGCCGGTTGGCCATATCTTGTCCGCCAGCCCGTCGTTGATGTCGCAAAGGATTCGGACGCAGATGCTGTTGGGTAGGACCTCAACAGGTGCACACTCGTATCAGAGGCACCGGGAGGGCAGATGGACCACGTCTCGGCTCGTGACACGCGGCGCCAGGGCGCGCACAGTCGCCGCTGGCGGATGCGCGAGCTGGCCCGGTCCCAGCACTCCGTCCAGACTCCTGTCTCCGATCGCTACCAGACTCCCGAGTGGCTCGAGCGCTCCTTCGTGCTGCCACTCACCCAGCCGGAGGCGAGTGACGTGCCGAGCCAACCCGTCCGTCGTCACGACGACGATCCCGAGCCGGCGGCGGAGGCGACGGTGACGCCCGGGCTCGACGCCGTCGCTCCCGAGCCGGAGACCGTCCCCCCGGCCATTTCCCCGGTCGCCTTCGTCCGTCCGCCGAGCCAGGACATCGACTTCGCCGGCGTCATCCGCCGCTCCGACCTCAGCCGCACGATGACCCGCCTCCACTGGGTGGCGACCGGTCTGGCCGGGCTGGCCCTCGTCGCCTTCCTCCTGACCGGCGCGACCGTCGTGCTCGCGGTGGTGGCCCTGTTCGCCGTGGCCGCGGTGGCTGCCTTCGGGGTGCGGATCTGGCTCAGCCGGGCGCCCGTCCCCCGCCTCCAGCGCTGACCCCGCCGCCCCACTAACCTTCCGGTGTGCCGATCAAGTACACCGTCGTGGAGATGTCCGAGGACGAGCTCGAGCAGGAGCGTGTCGCCTTCGGCGGACTGGCCCAGAGCGTCCGGGAACTCGCCGAGGCCTCCCTGCGTACGACGGTCCCCGCCGAGGTGGCCACCGAGGTGCGGGAGGAGATCGAGCGCCTCACCGCTCGTCTGCGGGAGCAGCAGATCCCGGGCGCCTTCGGGGTCGGCCTCACCTCGTCGGGTGTCGTCCGCGGGCACGGCAATGCCGTGGTCGGGATGCGCAACCCGATCGCCGTACCCCTCGACATGCAGCGCTCCGAGGAGGGCCGCGCCTGGGCGTCCTTCCACCTCAACGCCCTCTACGAAGGACCGCCCGACACGGTGCACGGCGGCGTCGTCGCCCTGGTGCTCGACCAGATCCTCGGCGAGGCCGCGGCCGCCGGTGGATCGCCGGGCATGACCGGCACCCTGACTCTGCGCTACGAGAGGAACACCCCGCTCGGCGACGTGAGCGCCGAGGGATGGATCGACCGGGTCGAGGGTGTGAAGACCATCGTCAAGGGCGAGATGCGCGACGCCGACGGGCAGACGACGGTCCGTGCCGAGGGCGTCTTCATCCTGCCGCGATGGGCTCGCGAGGCCCTGGAACGCGACCACCGCAAGCCGCCGCGCTTCGAGTGAGCCGGGTCAGACCCGCTCGGGCGCCACGCGTCCCCGCTCGCCGGAGTCGGTGAGCCGGGCCTCCTCCGCCGCCGTGGCCTCGAGCTCGGCCCGGCGCTCCTCGAAGTGACCGGGATCGCTGACCAGCTCGGAGGCACCGCGCGGGAGCCGCTTGAGAGCCTGCCGCGCGAAGATCTGCTGCTCGGTGGCGGTGCGCTGCGAGCGGTCGTTGGACAGGAACGTGACCGTCCAGTGCAGCAACGCCGTGACCTGGTTCTTGAAGCCGGTCAGGTAGATCAGGTGCACGCCGAGCCAGATCAGCCACGCGATGAAGCCGCTGAGGCGCAGCTTGCCGATCGCCGCCACTGCATCGAAGCGCGAGATCGTGGCCAGGTTGCCCTTGTCGAAGTACTTGAACGGGCGCTGCTGCGGCTTGCCGTTGAGCCGTCCCTTGATCTCCTTGGCGGCGTACTTCGCTCCCTGGATGGCGACCTGGGCAACTCCGGGCAGGTTGTTCAGCGCGATCATGTCGCCGACCACGAAGACCTCCGGGTAGCCCGGCAGGGTGAGGTCGGGATTGACGCCGATCCGCCCGGCCCGGTCGATGCTGGCGCCGGACTGCTCAGCGAGCGTCTGCCCCAGCGAGCTGGCCTGCACACCGGCCGCCCAGATCTTGGTGACCGCCTCGATGCGGCGCTCGGTGCCGTCCTTGTCGCGTACGACGAGCCCGCGCTCGTCCACGTCGCTGACCATCGCACCCAGCTGCACCTCGACCCCGAGGTTCTCGAGGGCGGCCTTCGTCTTCGCACCGAGCTTCTTGCCGAACGGCGGCAGCACCTGCCCGGCAGCGTCGATCAGGATCACCCGCGCCTGCTTGCTGTTGATGGCGCGGAAGTCGCGCTTGAGCGTGTGTCTCGACAGCTCGGCGATCTGACCGGCCATCTCCACACCGGTCGGACCGGCGCCGACGACCACGAAGGTGAGCAGGTGGTCGACCGGCTCCCCCTTGGCGGCCGCCAGCTCGGCGAGCTCGAAGGCACCGAAGATGCGGCCGCGCAGCTCGAGGGCGTCGTCGATGCTCTTCATGCCGGGCGCGAACTCGGCGAAGCGGTCGTTGCCGAAGTAGGACTGCCCGGCACCCGCGGCCACGATCAAGGAGTCGTAGGGGGTGACGGTCTCGCGGCCGAGCAGGTGGTGCTTGACCAGTCGGTGCTCGAGGTCGATGTCGGTGACCTCGCCGAGAACGACCCGCGCGTTCTTCTGCTTGGCCAGCACCTCGCGGGTGGAGGGCGCGATCTCGCCCTCGGAGAGGATGCCGGTCGCCACCTGGTAGAGCAGGGGCTGGAAGAGGTGATGGGTGGTTCTCGCGATCACCGTGACGTCGACGTCAGCGTGGCGCAGCGCCTTGGTACCGAACAGGCCGCCGAAGCCGGACCCGATGATGACCACGCGGTGCCGGGGGGCGGGGCCCCCAGTCTTCGTGCTCAGTGTGTTCACGTCAGCCATAACGTCCATAGTTCCCAACATCGTCCGTCAGGTGCCAGTCCTGGGCCGTTCTCTCGGTCACACCCGGGCGTGGCACCGGCCGTACGGCACGATTGCGGGGTGACCCACTACGACCTCGCCGTGATCGGAACCGGCTCGGGCAACACCGTCGTCACCCACCTGTTCAAGGACTGGGGACGCATCGCGATCATCGAGGAGAACCTCTTCGGCGGCACCTGTCTCAACGTGGGCTGCATCCCGACCAAGATGTTCGTCTATCCGGCCGACCTGGCCCGCAACGCCAGGCATGGTCCGGCACTGGGCGTGGAGACGTCGTACGACGGAGCCCGCTGGCCGGAGATCCGCGACCGCATCTTCGGCCGGATCGACCCGATGGCCCGGGACGGCGAGGCCTACCGCCGCCGGCTGCCCAACATCGACGTCTACGACGAGCACTGCACCTTCGTCGACGACCACACCCTGGACACGGGCAGTCGTGGGCGGATCACGGCCGACCAGATCGTCATCGCCGCCGGCAGCCGCGTGCACGTCGCGGAGATCCCCGGTCTCGACGAGGTCGAGTTCCACACCAGCGACACCGTGATGCGGCTGTCGGACCTGCCGCGCCGGATGACCATCGTGGGCGGAGGCTACGTGGCCGCCGAGTTCGCGCACGTGTTCTCCGCGCTCGGCACCGAGGTGACCCAGCTCGAGCGCGGACCGCGCCTGCTGCGCCACCAGGACGAGGACATCTCCCGCACCTTCACCGAGCTGGCCGCCCGGCAGTGGGACGTCCGGCTCGACACCACCGCGACCCGGGTCGAGAAGAGTGGACCGGCGACCGCTGTGCACCTCTCCGACGGGAGCGAGCTCGAGACCGACGTACTCCTGATGGCGACCGGTCGCGTCCCCAACGCCGACCGGCTCGGTCTCGAGCACACCTCGGTCGAGGTCCGGGACGGGCGTGTCGTCGTCGACAACCACCAGCGCACGACGGTCGAGGGCATCTGGGCCCTGGGCGACGTCAGCAGCGAGTACCAGCTCAAGCACGTCGCCAACCACGAGGCCGACGTCGTACGCCACAACCTGCTGCACCCCGACGACCTCGTCACCAGCGACCACCGGTTCGTGCCGGCCGCGGTGTTCACCTCACCGCAGATCGCGCAGGTCGGACTGACCAGCCAGGCGGCCCGGGAGCAGGGCATCGAGCACCGCTCGGTGACCCACGACTACGCCTCGATCGCCTATGGCTGGGCGATGGAGAGCCCGCCGGGCGAGCAGTACGTCAAGCTGCTGGCCACACCCGACGGCCACCAGCTGCTCGGCGCGCACGTCATCGGACCGCAGGCCAGCCTGCTGCTCCAGCCGCTCGTGCAGGCGATCAGTCTCGGCACTCCCACGGCCGAAATGGCACGAAATCAATACTGGATACACCCCTCGATGGCCGAGGTCGTGGAAAATGCGCTGTTGAAACTGGTCGATTGAAATTGATCGCACATGAGTGCCGAACCGGTGTCATTCCCCTAATCTTTTGCTGAATGCGGGAGTGTCGCCCGACTCCCGTCCGGCTGATCCCGTCACAGGAGCGAGGGACGGTGCCACTGACGAAGCGCTCACTCGTGCTCCCCGCGAGTCCCCCGTCGGTGAAGCTCGCGCGGTCGTGGGTCTCCAAGATCCTGGCGGAGATCGGCCGCGAGGACCTGGTGGACGCTGCCCAGCTGGGGGTCTCGGAGCTGGTGACCAACGCGCTCATCCACTCCCAGCCGCCGCTGTCGGTGCGGGTCCGCGGCACTGTCGACCACCCGCGCATCGAGGTGGTGGACTCCTCGCCGGTGCCTCCGCAGCGCGCACCGAACGCACCCGAGCCCGAGGAGGTCGACGACCTCAACGTGACCACGTTCGGTCGCGGGCTCGACCTCGTGGCGATGATGTCGAGCCGGTGGGGCTCCGACCTGGCCCATGACGGACGGAGCAAGTCGGTGTGGTTCGAGCCGAGCCGCGATGCCCGCGTCGAGGAGCACCTCGACGGCGAGATCTTCATCTTCGACCCCGACCTCGCCGAAGGCCCCGAGATCCTCGACGGCGACCGGATGCCGTTGCAGCTCCTCCGCGTTCCGGCCCGGCTGTTCGGCGAGATGCGCCGGTTCCACTTCGAGGTACGCCGCGAGCTGCGCCTGCTCGCCATGACCGCACCCGAGGACTACCCCCTCGCGACCAAGGTCACCGAGATCTTCGTGCAGGCCGATCGCGAGCGACGGTCGAGCGCCGGCATCTCCCGGCTCGACCAGGCGATCGCGAGCGGCGAGGAGAGCGTGGACCTCGAGTACCAGGTGCCGTTGAGCACGCCGAAGACCATGACCCGGATCCGCGACCTGCTCAACGAGGTCTACCAGGCCTTCTCGAGCGAGCACCTGCTGGCACTACGGCCGCCCGACGTGCTCGTCGACCTGCAGGACTGGTACTTCACCGAGTTCGAGCGCCAGGGCCGGGGCGAGGAACCAGCGCCCTGGGACGGTCCCACCTCGCTGACGGACCTGAGCCACTAGGATCTCCCGCGATGGCGGTGGGGCTCGCCGACAACCGCAGCATCGCTGCCAACAGTCCCTACGTTGCACTGGACCCTGTCAACGTAGGAGGAGCATGTCCGGCCCGCACCACGTCACCCCGCTCGTGGGCTGTGCGGCAACCGCGATCGGCGGAGCCCTCGGCGCACTGGCGCGATGGGGGTTGGAGAGCGCCTTCCCCACCGGGCACGGCGGCTTCCCCTGGGTCACCTTCCTGATCAACATCGCGGGTTCCGCGCTGCTCGCTGCGCTACCTCTCCTGCCGGTCGTGCGGCGGCACGCGTGGGCCGGGGTGCTGCTCGGTGCCGGTGTGCTGGGTGGGTTCACGACGATGTCGACCGCCTCGGTGGACACCTTCACGCTGCTCGACGGAGGCCACGTCGCGCTCGGGTCGGCGTACTGCCTGGGCACGGTGGGGGCCGCGCTGTCCGCCGTACTCCTCGTGAGCCGGTGGACCTCGGCCGAGCAGCAACAGGCGGCCATGGACGAGGAGTGGGACGAGTGACCGCCCTGCTGGTGGCCGCCGGCGCTGCCGTGGGCGCACCGTTGCGCTTCCTCGCCGGCCACTTCCTGGACCGGCGCCTCCACTGGGGCACGCTGGCCGTCAACCTCGCGGGCTCGTTCGTGCTGGGAGCGCTGGTGGGCGGCGCGGTCGAGGGCAACGCCTTTGCGCTGCTCGGGACGGGATTCTGCGGCGGGCTGACGACGTACTCCGCGTTCGCCGTGCAGTCGGTGCGCGGCGGTCCTCGCCAGGGGACGGCGTACGTCGTGGTCTCGGTGGCGGGGTGTCTGCTGATGGCGACCCTCGGCCACCTGCTCGCCAACGCCCTCCCCTAGCGTGGGCCCATGTCCGATTTCGTGCTCCGTGACGTGCGGCTGGTGCCGCTGCGCGGAGACCCGGCTCCCGCCGAGCCGGTGGACGTCCGGGTCGCCGACGGACACGTCACCGAGGTGGGGCCGTCCCTCGCGGTCGGCGGGGCCGAGGTCCGTGCCGAGGGCCGCTGGCTGGTCCCGGGTCTCTGGGACCAGCACGTGCACCTCGGCCAGTGGGCGCTGGCGTCACTCCGGCTCGACCTGACCGGCACCCGCTCGGTCGAGGAGGCGCTGGCCCGCGTGAGCACGCGGCTGGCCGAGCTCCCCGACGTGCCGATCGTCGGCTGGGGACACCGGTCGGCCGGCTGGGACCGGCAGCCGACGGTGCGTGAGCTCGACGAGGTCAGCGGCATCCGGCCCGTCGTACTCATCAGCGGCGACGGCCACCACGCCTGGATCAACACCGTGGCGCTGCGCGGCCTCCGGCTGCCCGAGCGTGACGGGGTGGTCAGCGAGAGCGAGTGGTTCAAGGTCTACCCGCGGCTGGCGGAGGTGGTCGGCGCCGACGGCACCTCGCCCGACGCCTACCTGCACACCATGCAGCAGGCCGCCGCCAAGGGCGTGACGGGCCTGGTCGACCTCGAGTTCGACCAGGGCGTGCGGGACTGGCCCGAGCGGGAGGCGGCCGGCGCCGAGCTGTTGCGGGTCCGGGTCGGGGCGTACGTCGACACGCTGGACGACTTCCTGCGCGCCGGTGTCCCGACAGGCGCCTCGCTGCCCGGGTGCGGCCCTCTCGTGACGATGGGACCGCTGAAGGTCATCTCGGACGGGTCGCTGAACACCCGCACGGCGTGGTGCTGCTCGGAGTACTCCCGCGGTGGCGGCACCGGAGCCCCGAACATCACCAGCGAGGGCCTGCGCAACGTGATGGAGGCGGGCAACCGGCACCACCTCGAGGTCGCCATCCACGCGATCGGCGACGCCGCCGTCGAGCAGGCGCTCAAGGAGTTCGAGGCCACCGGGGCGCGCGGGTCGATCGAGCACGCCCAGCTGATCAGTCGCGAGGACTCCCGCACGATGGCGCGGCTCGGCGTACGCGCGAGTGTGCAGCCGGCACACCTGCTCGACGACCGCGACCTCACCGAGAGCTTCTGGCCCGACCGCACCGACCGCTGCTTCGCGCTGCGCTGGCTCCACGACGACGGCGTGGAGCTGGCCCTGGGCAGTGACGCCCCCGTGTCTCCCCTCGACCCGTGGCTCGCGATCGCCGCCGCCGTGCACCGGAGCGCCGACGACCGCGATCCCTGGCACCCCGAGCAGTCGCTCACGCCGGCCGAGGCCCTCGGGGCGAGCACCGACGGTCGCGGCACCGTCGCCCCCGGCCACCCCGCCGACCTCGCCCTCCTCGACGCCGACCCCCTGGCCCCCGGGTCGTCCCTTGAGCAGGCGACGGCCCTGCGCTCGATGCATGTCGCTGCCACCTGGGTCGCCGGCTCCCTCGTCCACTCGGAGCTCTGAAACCGGATAGTCCAGAACGCTCGACCGGCCAATCGCGGCCGCGAAGCGGCTATTCGTTCTGGACTATCCGGTTTGTCGACCGACGGCTCCAAGATTGTCCTGCGCATCGTGATCCGATGTGCCCCCCAGGCGCGACAGTGTGTTCGTGCAGCAGTTCTCCGACTCCGAGCTCCTGGGTGCGATCGCCCAGGGTGACGAGGCCGCCCTGCGGGAGCTGGTGGAGCGGCACTCGGCCTGGTTGCTGCTGCGGCTGCGTCGGCGTACCCCCGACCAGGACCTGGCGGCCGAGGCGCTGCACGACGCCTTCGTCGCGGTCTGGCGGAGCCCGCGCTCGTTCCGGGGCGACGGGGACGTGGGTGCCTGGCTGTGGGGGATCGCGATCCGGCAGCTCGTCTCCCGGCTGCGGAAGCGGGCGCAGCCGGTGCCGATGGAGAGCCGGATGCTGTCGGCCCTGTCGCCGACCGTACGCAGCGCGGAGGACGAGCTGCTGGTCGCGGTCGAGCACGGCTCGGTCGGCGACGCCCTGCGCTCGCTCTCGCCCGAGCTGCGGCAGGTGCTGCAGGCGACGGTGATCGACGGGCTGTCCACGCGGGAGGCGGCCCATCTCCTCGGCATCCCGCAGGGCACGGTCAAGAGCCGTGCCCGCATCGCGAAGTCCAAGCTGCGCGAGCAGCTGATCTCGTTGGAGGCACGGTCATGACCTGGCACATCGATGCACCCGTCTGGGAGGCGTACGCCGAGGGACGACTCGAGCCGGCCGCCGAGCTGAGCGTCGAGTCCCACCTCGTCGGATGCCCGGAGTGCCGCTCGGCGGCGAGGTCGCAGGTCCCGGCCCGCACCGCGGATGCAGTGTGGTCCGACGTACGCCTCACCATCTCCGCTCCGAGCCCCTCGCTCCCGCAGCGGGCCATGCAGCGGCTCGGTGTCGCACCGGACGACGCCGTGGTCATCTCTGCCGCGGACGCGTTCCTGGTCCCCTGGGCAGTCGCCGTCGGCTTCGCCGTCGTGTCCGCCTGCGTCGTCGGGCTGGCGGGTCTCGGCCCGGCCAGCCGCGACGCGGCGTTCCTCGCGCTCGCTCCGCTGGTCCCCGTGCTGGCGGTGGTCACGTCGTACGACGCACTCGACCCGCTGCGCGAGCTGATGGCACCCACGCCATACAGCAAGCTGCGGCTCGCCCTTCTCCGGGCGGCCGCCGCCCTCGCGGTCGCCGTGCCGGCCACGATGATGATCGGGCTCGTCGTACCGCACATGGACGACCTCGCCCTGGCCTGGCTGGCGCCGGCGCTCGGGCTGACCCTCGCCGCGCTGGTGCTGCTCACCTGGCTCGAGGCGTGGGTGACCGCCGTGCTGGTCGCATCGGCCTGGGTCACGGTGGTCGCGCTGCTTCGCGTCGGGGACCGGGTCGATGCGCTGACGACGCCCCTCGGGCAGGTCGCCTTCGTGGTCGCGGCGGGCGGTCTCGTGCTCGCCCTGGTCCTGCGGACGTCGACCCTTCGCCTGCAGGGAGGAGAGCTGTGAGCGCCATCGCGTCATTCGACTCGGTCTCCAAGAAGTACGGCCGCGCCCCGGCGCTCCGGGCCACGTCTCTCAACCTGCACCGAGGAGTGGTGGGCCTGCTGGGGCCGAACGGTGCGGGCAAGACCACGATGCTGCGCCTCCTCTCGACGGCGCTGCCTCCGAGCAGCGGGCGCATCGTGGTCTGCGGCTTCGATGTCACCGAGTCCCACGCCGATCGCGTCGAGGCCCGCCGGCGGATCGGCTACTGCCCGCAGGAGGTCACCTTCCCGCGAGGGATGACGGCCTTCGCCTTCCTGGACTACCTCGCGGTGCTCAAGGAATGGACGGACAAGGGCAGACGGCACGCCGAGGTGGAGCGGGTGCTCGACCTCGTCCATCTCGGCGACCGAGGCGCCATGAAGATCGCCAAGCTGTCGGGCGGACAGCGCCGACGGCTCGCCATCGCCCAGGCCCTCGTCGGGTCCCCCGACCTGCTCATCCTGGACGAGCCCACCACCGGGCTCGACCCCGAACAACGCGCCTCCCTCCGTGGCCTCCTCTCCGGCCTGGCAGGGACGGTGCTGATCTCGACGCACCAGACCGAGGACGTCTCGGCCCTGTGCGACCGAGTGCTCGTCATCGACGCCGGAGCCATCCGCTTCGACGGCACCGTGACCGAGCTCCTGGCCACGGCAGCCGGCCGTGTCCACCTCGGACCCGCCGCCACCAGCGGCGCCGTCCAGACCTGGAAGACCGGAACCGGGCTGGTCCGGTCCGTCGGAGGGCAGCCCGCTCCCGACTCCTCTGTCGTCGACCCGTCGGTCGAGGACGCGTACCTGCTGCTCCGCTCGGAGCGGCACACACCACAAGGAGTCAACCCATGAGCACCACCTACACGACGAGCTCCACGCTGGGCGTCCTCGCCCGTCAGGAGATCCGCAACTACCTCACGCACAAGCTGTTCTGGTTCGGCGCCGCGATGACGGCACTCGTGGTCGTCTCGATGTTCGCGTGGGACGAGCCCGGCTCCGCCGCTGCCTACATGATCGGCCCCGGGGTCATGCTCGGTGTCCTCGGTCTCGTGGTCATGTTCGGGCTGACCCGTCGCTCCGACCGGGCGGCCGAGGCAGCCGGCGCGGTCGCCGTGCCAGAACGCACCCGCACGCTGGCGCTGGCCTGCGCCATCGTGGTGCCGTTCACGGCCGCGATGGTGGCCTACGTCGCCGCGGTCGTCGCGTGGTACGTCCGGCCGGCACGGGAGTGGATCGTCCCTCCGGGCGTGAGCGACCTGTTCGTCCACGCCCAGATGTTCGGCGACGGCGTCATCTGCGCGGTGGGCGGACCGTTGCTCGGGCTCCTGCTCGCGCGCTACCTGCCCAAGCGCGGTGTGGCCGCGATCGCCTCGGTGCTGCTGGTCCTGGTCACGATCATGCTGCAGGGCAACTTCGGCGGCGGGCAGCCCTACCGGGTGTTCTGGGTGTGGACCTACTTCCTCGGCCAGCTCGGCTGGGGTGCCGACGCCGACGGGTCCATCCACTTCAGGACGGCACCCGGCAATCCGTTCATCTGGGTGCTCTACCTGGTGGTCGTGTGCGCCCTCGGACTCGTGGTCGCCGTGCTCCACGACCCCGAGTCGGACCGGACCCGGCTGCGCAAGGTCGCACTCGGACTGGTCGGGCTCGCGCTGGTGCTCGGTGTGCTGACGATGTACGTCGGCTACACCGATGTGCTCGTGAACCCCATCCCCTGCTCCACCTGCTGATGACCAGCTACGTCGCCAGGGCGGTCCCGTGGACGCGGGTCGCCCTGGCGGCAGGGCTGGTCGTCGTACTGATGGAGCTCGTGCGCTGGAACCCGTGGGTGCTGTGGCCTTTGGAGGGGACGGCGGTCGGGCTGCTGGCGGGCGCGACCGCCTGGTGCTTCGACGAGACGTCCGCCGCCGTCGTCGACTCGGCACCTCGCGGCCTCGCCTGGCGCACGATGGCGCGCAGCCCCGGCGCGCTGCTTCTCCTCGTCACCTGGACGGCGGTCGTGCTCCACGCGGGCGCACAGACCATGTTCGGGCACCGCGACGAGATCTGGTTGCAGGGGGTCGCGGCATGCCTGGCTGGTGCGGCGTACACCGGTTGGCGACGTTCGCTCGGGGAGGCGTCGCCGGGGCTGAGGTTCGCCACCGCGGTCGTGCCGGCAACCACGGCGTGGGCGTTGCTCCGCCCGCTTGGCCACCACGTGTCGGCCTTTCCCTACGCCACCACCACCCCGGCCGGGTGGGAGCACAGCACCCTCGCCTGGGCCGCACTCGCCGGCGCCGCCCTCGTCGTCCTCGGCCTCGTGCTCGCCGACGCCCGCTGGTGGAGACTCCGCCTGGTCCAGCTCTGAAGCCGGATAGTCCAGAACACATGACCGGTCGCCAGCCTTCGTGGAGCGGCCTTTCGTTCTGGACTATCCGTCCTGGTCGACCAGCCCGAGCGCGATGGTGAGCTCGAGGATGGCGTGGGGGTCCTCGAGACGGTCGCCGAAGACCTCGCGGAGCTGGCCCATGCGGTAGCGGACGGTCTGGGGGTGCACGAACAGCTCGGCGGCCACGGCGTCGCGGCGGCCGTGGTGGAGCAGCCAGGAGCGCAGGGTCTCGGTCAGCTTCTCGGCGCTGGAGTCGCGCAGCTTGTCGAGCGGGGCGAGCACGCGGGCGCGCAGGTCGGCGTACGCCGCGGGGTCGGCGCTGAGGACCAGCTCGGCGAGGTGCTCCTCGGTGTCGGTGCCGAGCCCGAGACGGCGTACGCGCAGGGCGCGCTCGTGCGACTCGCGCACCTGGGCCCAGGGCCGAGCCGGTCCGGCGACGGCGCCGCGGCCCTCGAGCGTCCGCAGCAGCGATCGACGGGCGCGGCCGTGCACGTCGGGGACGAGCAGCAGGGCGACGCCCTCGCCCTCCTCGGCGGACAGCGCATCGGTCGCGCGCAGGGTCTCCGAAGAGACCAGGCCGAGCACGCCGCGGACCTGCGACTCCGGCACGATCACCGCCGTGAGCGTGCGCGGCGGCGTCCAGTCGGCGCGGGCAATCGCGGCCTCCACCGCCTCGGCGGGCGATCCGTCGACGAGGTTCTGGGCCAGGCGCTCGAGCAGGCGCTGGCGCACGCGCCCGGTGGTCTCCAGCTCGTCGTTGTGCCCGGCCAGGCTGGCGGCCGAGAGCTGCTCGATGTAGGCGAAGACCAGCTCCGCGAACAGCACGAGCGTCTCGGCGTCGACTCCCGTGCGCACCGCTGCGGAGGACAGCTCGCGCCAGGAGACCCGCGCGCCGATCCGGTACGCCGAGAGCAGGGCGTCGACCGTCCGGCCGCTGCGCGCCTCCCCACGACCGAGCTGGTAGGCGCCGTCGACCGCGACCGCCGTCGGTTGTGGGGCTCGCTCACCCTGGGACCGGGCGGCCAGCTGCACGAACCCGCCGAGCGCCGTCTCCACGGCCATCCGGATGGTCTCGCCCATCGCCCCACTGAGGGCGTCGGAGTAGCTCGGAACGTCGTCGATGATGGCCGAGACGGTGCCCTCGGCGACGTCGGGCAGGATGCGTTGCAGCTCCGTGACGGTGTCTCGACTGAGCCTGAGCGTGGTGGGCGTCACTTCATCGACCATCTTTTGTCCTCCGCGAACAATCGAGCAGGGTTGATTCACGCGCTCTGGTCATGACTTTAACCGGTTTTCACACCACTCTGGATACATGGCCACGACGACCTTCCCCACCGGCGACGCCTGGCGTCCCCTGGCGCTGGGCCGTTCGATCCGCGACGGCGCCCGCCGCCTCGCCGAGCTGGCCGCGACACCGCTGGTGCCGGCCGACTACCTCGACGTGTTCAACCCGTTGCGCCGCGGCGCCGACCTCCGCGGCCGGGTCGTCTCGGTGACGCCCGAGACCGAGGACGCCGCGACCCTGGTGATCAAGCCCGGCGCCGACTGGGCGGGACACATCCCCGGGCAGTACGTCCGCGTCGGCATCGACGTCGACGGCGTCCGCCTGTGGCGGGCCTACTCGCTGACCCACGGTCCGCGGGCCGACGGCCACATCTCCATCACCGTCAAGGCGGTGCCGGAGGGCAAGGTCAGCAACCACATCGTCCGCGACTGCCGTCCCGGCACCCTCGTCCACCTCGAGCAGGCTGCCGGCGAGTTCGTGCTCCCGCCCGAGGGCGGCAAGTTCCTGTTCGTCACCGCCGGGTCCGGCATCACCCCGGTCATCGGGATGCTGCGCAACCTGTTCCCGGTCGCCGACTCCGGCGCGGTGCGCCTCGAGCGGAGCGCCGACTTCGACGTCACCGTCGTGCACGTCGCACCCAGCGAGCCGCACTCGATCTTCATCGACAACCTGCGCTCGCTCGACGAGGCCGGGATGATCCGCCTGGTCGCGCGGTACGACGACGAGCACGGCATCCTCGACGTCGACGACCTCGACGAGCTCGTGCCCGACCTGCAGGAGCGCACCACCTTCGCGTGCGGTCCCGCCGGCCTGCTCGACGCCCTCGAGACCCACCACGCCGAGCGCGGGATGACGCTGCTCACCGAGCAGTTCCGCGTCACGCCCCTGGTCGTCGGCGAGGGCGGCACCGTCAGCTTCCTGAAGAACGGCACCACCCTCGAGGCGACCGGCGATCGGCCCATCCTCGAGCAGGCCGAGGAGGCCGGCGTACTCATGCCGAGCGGGTGCCGCATGGGCATCTGCTACGGCTGCGTGCTGCCGATGCGCGAGGGCTCCGTGCGAGACCTGCGCACCGGCGAGATCACCACCGCCGTCGAGGGTGACGGCGTCCGCATCCAGACCTGCATCAACGCTGCCGCCGGCAGCTGCCAGATCGACCACTGACCGGTTTCGACAAGCTCAACCACAAGGAGAGCCCATGACCGTCCTGCAGAAGAAGCCCACCAGCCCCATCGACCACCTGTCCCCCGAGGACATCGAGGAGATCGGTCGCGAGCTCGACGCGATCCGCGCCGAGTTCATCGAGAAGCGCGGGGCCAGCGACGCGGCGTACATCCGCAAGGTCATCGACACCCAGCGCAAGCTCGAGCTCGGCTCGCGCGCCGTACTCCTGTTCTCGCTGTTCCCGCCGGCCTGGTTCGTGGGTACGGCGGGCCTCTCGGTCGCCAAGATCCTCGAGAACATGGAGATCGGCCACAACGTCATGCACGGCCAGTGGGACTGGATGCGTGACCCGAAGATCCACTCCACGACGTGGGAGTGGGACAACGCCTCGCCGGCCGAGCAGTGGAAGCACTCGCACAACGAGCTGCACCACAACTTCACCAACGTCGTCGGCAAGGACAACGACCTCGGCTACGGCATCATGCGCGTCGACGAGGACCAGCGCTGGCACCCCGTCTACCTCGCGCAGCCGCTGTGGAACTTCATCAACGCCTGCTTCTTCGAGTACGGCATCGCGGCCTACGACCTCGAGCTCGGTCGCGCGATCAAGAAGAAGCTCACGAAGACCCCGGCGTTCAAGGCCAAGCTCCGCGCCACCGGCCGCAAGATCCGTCGCCAGGTGACCAAGGACTACGTCGTCCACCCGATCCTGTCGGGCCCGTCGTTCCTGCACACCATCACCGCAAACTTCACCGCCAACCTGGTCCGCAACCTGTGGACCCACTCGGTGATCATGTGCGGCCACTTCCCCGAGGGCGTGCAGACCTTCGAGAAGCACTCCATCGAGGGCGAGAGCAAGGGCGAGTGGTACGTCCGTCAGATGCTCGGCTCGGCCAACGTCTCCGGCTCCAACGCGATGCACATGATGACCGGCAACCTGTCCTTCCAGATCGAGCACCACCTGTTCCCCGACCTCCCCAGCAACCGCTACAAGGAGATCGCGCCCCACGTGAAGGACGTCTTCGAGCGCTACGGCCTCGAGTACACGACCGGCTCGCTGGTGAGCCAGGTCGCCTCGGCCTGGCACAAGGTGATCCGCCTGTCGCTGCCCAACAACTTCATGGGCACCAACGCGACCCCGACGCCGCTCCCGCAGCGCGAGGAGCGCCCGGTCGCCGCCTGAGGACCTCGGGCGGGCCGGGGGGCCGCCCGCGGACATGCGAGTGTCACTGATGTGGCGGGCGAGCCGGACTTCCGGCTCACCCGCCACATTCGCATGTCCGGGGGAGCTCGCTGGAGGAGACCTCCGACACAGCCCGCCCCGACCTCACCGCGGGTCCGGCAGACTCGGTGCCGTACCCGAGGACAGGAGCAGGGATGTCGTTGCTCGAGCCGGTGAAGCCCACGGTGCGGTGGGCCCTGGGCCACGGACTGCCCAAGGTGCTGATGCGCCGGGCCGCGCGCCAGGGCGACGTACAGGGCCGCCTGATCGCCGGCGGGGTGGTCGAGGACAGCGAGGGGCTCTACGACCTCGCTGACGAGATCCGCGCCAGCGGGCCGTTGCACCGGTCGAAGTACGCCCTGATCACCGCCACGCTCCCGACCGTGAAGGACGTGCTCACCAGCAGCGACTTCCGGTCCGGCATCTTCGAGCCCGGAGAGGGGTTGCTCGGTCGCATCGGCGTGTGGGCCGAGGATCCCGACCAGCTCGGGCCTCTGGTGCCCCCCTCGCTGCTGGTCAGCGAGCCGCCCGACCACACCCGCTACCGCAAGCTGGTCACGCGGGTGTTCACGGCCAGGGCGGTGGAGAACCTCCGTGGTCGCACCCAGCAGATCGCCGACGAGCTGCTCGACTCCCTCGACCCGAGCAGCCCGGTCGACCTCGTCGCGGCGTACTGCAGCCAGCTACCGGTGACCGTGATCGCCGAGATCCTCGGCGTACCGCCGGAGGACCGCGAGCGGGTGCTCGAGTTCGGCAACGCCGCGGCGCCCAGCCTCGACCTCGGTCTGGGGTTCCGCGAGTTCCGTCGCGTCGAGCGAGGCCTGAAGGAGTTCGAGACCTGGCTCGACGCGCACCTGAACCACCTGCGGCGCGAGTCGGGCGACGACCTGATGAGCCAGCTCGTACGCGTCCAGGAGGAGGGCGTCGGGCTCGACGACGCCGAGCTCAAGGCCACGGCCGGGCTCGTGCTGGCGGCCGGCTTCGAGACCACCGTCAACCTGCTGGGCAACGGCATCGCGCTGCTGCTGCAGCACCCCGACCAGCTCCAGCGGCTGCGCGAGGACCCGTCGCTGTGGCCCAACGCCGTCGACGAGGTCCTCCGCGTCGATCCCCCGGTGCTGCTGACCGGCCGGCTGTGCACCGCGGACACGGTCGTCGCCGGTGTGCCCGTACGACGGGGCGAGGTCGTCACCACCCTGCTCGCCGGGGCCAACCGCGATCCCGGTGTCTTCGACGACCCGGACACCTTCCTCGTCGGCCGGCCCAACGCCCGCGACCACGTCTCCTTCTCCGCCGGTCGCCACTACTGCCTCGGCGCCGCCCTCGCACGCATGGAGGGCGAGGTCGGTCTGCGGACCCTGCTCGAGCGCTTCCCCGACCTCCGGCTCGAAGCCGGCGCAACCCGGAGACCGACCCGCATCCTGCGTGGCTACGAGCGGCTCCCGGCGCGCCTCGTCCCGTCCGGCGACCGCGTGGCGTGAGCGGCATGCAGGTCGGCGAGGACGAGTTCGACGCGCTGGTGGCCGAGGCGCTCGACGGGATCCCTGCCGAGCTGACCAGCCTGATCGACAACTGCGTCGTACTCGTCGAGCCGGAGCCGCCCGCTGACGACCCCGACCTGCTCGGCCTGTACGACGGCATCCCGCTCACCGAGCGCGACAGCAGCTACACCTTCCTGCCGCCCGACCGGATCTTCGTCTACCGCGGGCCGTTGCTGCGGATGTGCGAGTCGGCCGAGGAGCTCGTCGAGGAGGTCCGCATCACCGTCGTACACGAGATCGCGCACCACTTCGGCATCGACGACGACGAGCTCCACGACCTCGGCTACGCCTGACCGGGCGGTCCCCTACACTTTCCTCCGTTGCGCTCGGCCCGCCGGGCGCATCGGGCCCCCATCGTCTAGCGGCCCAGGACCCCGCCCTTTCACGGCGGTAGCACGGGTTCGAATCCCGTTGGGGGTGCGGGTGCGGGGTCCCGACCCCGGCTCCGCCAACGGCGGTAGCACGGGTTCGAATCCCGTTGGGGGTGCTCGATTCGGAAGCGACCCCCCGTATGGGTTAGCATTCCGTGGCTTCGCTTCCAGAGCGAACCGCACGTTGCACAGCACCATCCAGGCCCCGTAGCGCAGTTGGTTAGCGCGCCGCCCTGTCACGGCGGAGGCCGCGGGTTCGAGTCCCGTCGGGGTCGCCATCATCGCGACACACCACCAGCTCCGGTCAGTCGACCGGGGCTGGTCCTGTCCCCGGAGTGTGCCGGTCCGATTGCCGGGTACCTTCACGCACATGACCACCGTCGAGCGCGTCATCAACACCACCCCGCAGCGCGTCTGGGAGGTGTTGGCCGACGGCTGGCTCTACCCCCTCTGGGTCGTCGGAGCCACGCGCATGCGAGACGTCGACGAGGACTGGCCGGCTGTCGGGTCGCGGATCCACCACTCGGTCGGCGTCTGGCCGGCGGTGCTCGACGACGACACCGAGATCACCGCGTGCGAGCCGCTCCAGAAGCTGTCCTTGCGTGCCAAGGCCTGGCCGTTCCTCGGCGAGGCCGACGTGACGCTCGACCTCAGCGTCCAGGGCGCCGGCACCCGAGTCGTGATGAGCGAGGACGCCGCGAGCGGGCCCGGCAAGCTGGTGCCCAAACCGGTGCGCGCACCTGGCATCCAGTGGCGCAACACCGAGAGCCTGCGTCGCCTGGCCTTCCTGGCCGAACGCCGACCGTGACCCAGAAGTGACTCAGAAGTGATCCAGCCGTGAACCGGTACGACGCGATCGTCATCGGCTCGGGACCCAACGGCCTGGTCGCCGCCAACCACCTCGTCGACGCCGGCTGGTCGGTGCTCGTGCTGGAGGAACAACCCGACCTCGGCGGCGCGGTCCGGAGTGACAACGACGTGCATCCGGACTTCGTGCACGACACCTTCAGCGCGTTCTACCCGCTCGCAGCCGCGTCGCCGACGATCCACTCCTTCCGTCTCGAGGAGCACGGCCTGGTCTGGCGACACGCACCCGCCGTGCTGGGCCATCCCCTCCCCGACGGGTCCTGGGCCCTGCTCGACCGCGACCGTCAGGTCACCGCCGGCTGGTTCGACGACCGGCACCCCGGGGACGGCAGCGCCTGGCTGGAGCTGTGCGACCGGTGGGACGTCATCGGCGAGCAGCTGATCCAGGGACTGCTGACCCCGTTTCCGCCCGTGCGAGCCTCGATCGGTGGGTTGCTCCGGCTCCCCCGCGCCGGTGGTCCCTCGCTGGTCAAGGACCTGCTGACTCCCGCCGACGAGCTCGGGCGAGCGTGGTTCGGTGGAGAGGCACCGCAGGTTCTGCTCGCCGGCAACGCCGGCCACGCCGACATCCCGCTCGACGAGCGCGGGTCCGGGCTGATGGCACTCCTGATGAGCATGATGGGCCAGACGGGTGGCTTCCCGGTGCCCGAGGGCGGGGCAGGAGAGCTGACCCAGGCCCTGGCCCGGCGACTGCGGTCGTTGGGTGGGGAGGTGCGGTGCTCCTCGCCGGTCGACCACATCGGTACCTCGCACGGACGCGCCCGCACCGTGCACGCGGGCGGTGAGACCTTCACCGCCGAGCGGGCCGTGGTGGCGACGGTCGTCGCGCCCAGGCTGTACGGTGACCTGCTGGACCCCTCCGTCGTACCCGCACGCGTCCGTCACGGGATGCGCCGCTTCCAGCTCGACCCGTCGACGGTGAAGGTCGACTGGGCTCTGAGCGGACCGGTCCCCTGGGCCAGTGCGCCTGCCAAGGCACCGGGCACCGTGCACATCGCGGACAGCGTCGCCGACATGGTCGAGGCGACCAGCCAGGTCTCCGACGGCTACATCCCCGCGCGGCCGTTCATGCTGGCCGGTCAGATGACGACGAGCGACCCGACGCGATCGCCTCCCGGTACCGAGTCGATGTGGGCCTACACCCACGTGCCGCAGAAGACCCGCAGCGACGCCGGTGACGGCGGCATCCGCGGAGCCTGGGACCAGGACGACCTCGAACGGTTCGCCGACCGGATGCAGGCGCGGTTCGAGAGGCTCGCGCCCGGGTTCGGCTCGCTGGTGTCTCAGCGGCGCATCCTGGGCCCCCACGAGCTGGAGAGCCGTGACGCCAACCTCATCGGCGGTGCCATCAACGGCGGCACCTCCCGGCTGCGTCAGGAGCTGGTGCTCCGCCCGGTCCCGGGTCTGGGACGGGCCGAGACCGGCGTACCCGGCCTCTACCTCGGTGGCGCCTCGGCCCACCCCGGCGGCGGGGTGCACGGCGCCGCGGGCATGAACGCTGCCCGCGCCGCGCTGGCCCATCACCGGGTCCGACGACTGACCGGGAGGCGTGGGTGACGGTCTACGTCGCCTGGGTCTCCGAGCTCCCCGAGCCCCACCTCCCCGGTCCGTGGACGGAGGTCCGGGTCGCCGCACCCGGCCTGCTCCTCATCGACAGCAGCGACACGTTGTCGCGGGTCTTCCACGAGCTGAAGTGGGCGCTGTCGGAGGACGCCAAGCTGTTCGTCGCCCCGGTGGCGGCCACTCCGAAGCTGCGCGGGGTCGAGGCCGGGACACTCAGCTGGCTGCGGGAGCGGACCCCACGTCCCTAGCGGCCACGTCCCTAGCGGCCACGTCCCTCGCGGCCACGGCCATCCCGGCGGCCCAACCCGGTGCCCGGCCGCCCATGGGCGGCACGACGTCGGACAGGTCGTGCCCGCTGACCGACAGGGCCCAGGACACCAGCGAGTTGGAGTTCCACATCTCGCCCGCGCGTTGCTCGTCCCGGCCCCAGGTCGCGGTGGGGAATCGCCGGACGGCCCGCAGGAAGCGCTCGACCCGCGCCGGGTCGGTGTCGATCCGGACCGGGCCTCCGACGGCGTACGCCCGATCGGGGATCACGCCGCCTCGCCAACAGCGGATCTCGTAGCGAAACCAGCGGGAGCGACCGAGCCACGGCCGGCCGACGGCTCCCTCGGCCACGACGCCGCGATCACGCAGGTCCGATGCCCACACCGGTGCCATCTCGACCACGAACTCGGCGTCGTCGACGAACACCCGGAGCGCCGAGTGGAACAGCGGGCGGGACGGACGTCTCTCCAGTCGCGCACTGGCTGCCTCGTAGGCGCGGCCGGAGAGTCGCACGAGTCCCGTCGGCTCACCGGCTCCCACCGGCAGCCAGTACAGCTCGATCCGCACGTCGGCCATGTCCACACGATGCGGTGTGAGCTCACGGACCAGAAGTGCCGTTGTTCCTTTCGCTCGGTGACCATCGACCCTGCACCCGGGCGAACAGGCAGCGCCACGCTGGGACCATGAACACGAACGCACTGGTGATCGTCGAGTCGATGTGGGGCAACACGCGCGCGGTGGCAGAAGCCGTGGCCGCCGGGATCGGCGCGGAGTGCACGGTCCTGGACGTGCAGGACGCGCCGTCGACCGTGCCCGACGGCGTGAGCCTGGTGGTGCTCGGAGGTCCGACGCATGCCCTGTCCATGTCCCGGCAGCGGACACGCGAGGGTGCGGTGGAGCAGGGCGCTCCCGCCGGTCACTCCGCTCGCGGCCTCCGTGAGTGGCTCGGTGAGGCCGCCGTCGGGGAGGCCATCGACGTCGCGACGTTCGACACCAAGGTGCTGAAGGGACGGCGGTTCGCGGGTTCAGCCGCCAAGGCCGCCGCGAAGTCTGTCCAGCGGCACGACCTCGGACACCTCGTCGCGACCGAGGACTTCTACGTCTCCGGGACGGCCGGGCCGCTCGTGCCCGGCGAGCTCGAGCGTGCCCGCGAGTGGGGATCCCACCTGGTCGAGATCAGCTCGACGATTGCGTGACCATCCGCGTTTTCGTGGCCCTCGGTGCATCCGGTAGAGTTCCGCGACGTCTCCGGAGGGATCCGGAGAGCGGTGCGGGCAGGTAGCTCAGTTGGTACGAGCGTCCGCCTGAAAAGTGGAAGGTCGGCGGTTCGACCCCGCCCCTGCCCACCGCGAGAGAACCCGTTGGCCCGTGTCCGGGCCGGCGGGTTCTCTGCTTGTCCGGTGGTCGAGGAGCAAGGGTCGCTGACCGCACGGTCGGTACGCTCCAGAGGCATGGAGGAGATGAAGGCTCGCCGCGTCGTCGATGCCCTGCGCGAGCGCGGCACCGAAGCCGACCTGGCCCGGGTGGGCGTGCACCAGTTCGGGATCAACATCACGCTCCCCGACGGGCGAGAGGCGACGTGGGACTCCGACGACACCGCCTCGCTCGAGGCGCAGGTGATGCGCAACGGCATGCTCGTGGGATTCGTCCCCGAGATCCCCGGCTCGGACAGCTACACCGAGGAACAGATCATCGACGCCATCGTGCGCACCGACTACGACCAGCCGATCGCGACGCAGAAGTCCACCGCGCCGCCACCCGCGCCGGCCCTGCCGATCAAGGGCGGGCTCTTCCGACGGTTCATGGACGGGTTCCGCTACCGCTGACCGACGATCCCGTGCCCTCGGTCAGTCATCGTCGATCCCGACCAGCCACGCCTTGGCGTCCCGCACGTCGTCGGACTCGAACACCCTGACCTCGCCCGGCATCATCCAGCCGAAGGCCTTGACGGCGTGCTCGAGCCAGTCGGCGTCGGAGACGATCGCGACGCGCTCCCAGCCCTTGAGGTCCTTGAACCACAGCTTGCTGTCCGCCCACATCGCACCCGGCGAGTAGGACGACTTCTCGTCGAGCACGTAGAGCAACCTGACCTTGCCGTGCTCGAGCGCCGCCTCGACGGCCGGCACGAGCACGTCGCGGTAGTCGTCGTCGGTGACCTTCCCGCTCGCCTCGAGCCCGATCGTGCCGAGGGGCATGTCCTCGACGACCTTGATCACGATGGCTCCTCTCGTCGTACCCGCCATCGTGGTCGGGCGTACGACGGCCTTCCTCACCCCAATCGGGCGAGGAACCGGGCACAGGCATGCCACGGGTGCCACTGGGCACAGTGGGCCAATGCCGGAGCTGCCCGAGGTTGAGTCAGCCCGCCAGGTGATCGAGCGGTCCGCGCTCGACCGACGCATCGTCGCCGTCGACGACTCCGACACCTACGTGTGCCGCCCGCACCGGCCGGGTGAGATCGAGGACGCACTCCGGGAGCGCCGGCTGCTGGCCGTCCACCGACGGGGCAAGCTGATGTGGTGCGAGACCTCCGGCATCAGGTCGCGACGGGGTGAAGGCCCGCTGCTGTCGATCCACCTCGGCATGAGCGGGCGCATCGTGGTCGACGGGCCTCACGACGCCGAGCCCGACGAGGGCGGGGACGCCCTGCCCGGACGACCTGGGTCGGCGTCACGCCGCGACACCTGGTCCCGGTTCGCCCTGCAGTTCGCCGACGGTGGGCAGCTGCGACTCCTCGACCCACGTCGGCTCGGCCGGATCCGGCTCGACCCCGATCTCGACGCGCTGGGACCGGACGCCGGTGAGATCGACCGCGGCGAGTTCCGGGAGCGGGTCGGCCGGGGCACGGCCCCGGTGAAGGCCAGGCTCCTCGACCAGTCGACCCTGGCCGGCGTGGGCAACCTGCTCGCCGACGAGGCACTCTGGCAGAGCGGGCTCGACCCGCGTCGCCCGGCGCGCGAGCTGTCCCCCGACGAGCTCGACGCGCTGCGCCGCCAGCTGCGCCGGGCGATCAGGCGTGCGATCCGGCACGGCGGCGTCGGCGCAGGAGAGATCGTCGAGCACCGGCGCCCGGATGGCCACTGCCCGCGCTGCGGGAGCGAGCTGCGGCGCGCCACGGTCGGGAGCCGTACGACGTGGTGGTGCCCGCGCGAGCAGCGCTGACGCAGCCTCATCATCACGGCGCGAGCGGGTACGAGGACGCAGCGGCGACGACGAGGAGGACCACATGACTGGCGCGTTCCCACGACTGGCGGTGGTGACCGGCAGCGACTCCGGCATCGGGCAGGCGGTGGCGACCTTGCTGGCCACCGAGGGCTTCGACGTCGGCCTGACCCGGCACAGCGATGCCGAAGGGGTGAGTGAGACCGCGACCGCCGTCGAGGAGCGCGGCCAGCGGGCGTACGTCGAGCCGTTCGACGCATCCGCTCCCGACGCGGGCGACGTCGTCGACCGGCTGGCCGACCAGCTCGGCGGACTCGGTGTCCTCGTCAACGTGGCCGGCACAGGTCACAGCGAGCGCGCCACGGAGCTCTCCTTCGAGAGGTGGCGCGAGGTCCTGGCGACCGACCTCGACGGGCCGTTCCTGTGTGCCCGGCAGGCAGCGCGGCGGATGATCGCGGCCGGCCAGGGTGGCCGGATCATCAACATCACCAGCGTCCACGAGCACGTGCCCCGGCTCGGGGCTTCGGCGTACTGCTCGGCCAAGGCCGGTCTCGGCATGCTGACCAAGGTGCTGGCTCTCGAGCTCGGTGAGCACTCCATCACCGTCAACTCGGTCGCGCCCGGCGAGATCTCCACCGAGATGACCGGCATGGACGAGTCGGCGGCCTACCACGAGGACCGCCCCGGGAACCCGCTCGGCCGCCCCGGTCACGTGCACGAGGTGGCCGCGCTCGTCGGCTTCCTGGCCTCACCGCGGTCGGCGTACGTCACCGGGGCGTCGCTGACCGTGGACGGCGGCCTCAGCCTGATGGCGGCTCACGGGCACGACGACGCGGTCGGCTGGCGCGACCTCTGAGCGTCCTCCGTGCCGTGCAGCGCGAAGCTGCTTGGTAGCCTGCGGCGGTCTCCCAGCCGTAGAAGGCGATCGTGCCGTCCTCCACCGTTCATCCGCTGCGCTCCCGCCGCGACCGCTGCCCCGGCGTCTTCCGGCCGTGGCCGGCCGGCGACGGCGGACTGGTGCGCCTGCGACTGGTCGGCGGCCGGATCCCGGGTACGTCGCTGGCAGCGCTCGGCGAGGTGGCCGGCAGGTTCGGCGACGGCGACGTGCACCTGACCAGGCGGGCCAACCTGCAGCTGCGCGCGATGCCGACCCACGGCGACGGGCTCCCCAGCGAGGTCGTCGAGGCGATCGCCGCCACCGGGCTGCTGCCCTCGCGGAGCCACGAGCTGGTCCGCAACGTGATGGTCTCCCCGCAGACCGGGTTGGCCGGTGGACGCACCGACCTGAGGACGGTGGCGAGCGAGCTCGACCGGTTGCTGTGCGACGACGAGGCGCTGGCGTCGCTGCCCGGGCGCTTCCTGTTCGTGCTCGACGACGGCCGCGGCGACCTGGTCGAGCGCAGCTGCGACCTCGGACTCGTCGCCCTCGACAACACGTCGGCCCAGCTGCGGGTCGGAGAGGGCCGGGGTCCCGTCGTACCCCTCGACGAGGCGGCCGGCGCGCTGGTCGAGCTGGCCCGCCGGTTCCTCGTCGTACGTGGGGGCGGGGCCGATGCGCCGTGGCACGTCGAGGAGCTCGCCGAGCCGTTGGTCCCCGCTGTCGACGCCGATCCGCGGACGCCGGACGGCTGCCCCCCGTTGCCCCACGGCGTCGTCGAGGGCGGCACCCACGTCGCCGTACCCCGCGGTGTCCTCGACCCCCCGGCACTGCGACGACTGGCCCCGCACGCCGAGCTGGTGGTGACGCCGTGGCACGGTGTCCTCGTTCCGGAGGGTGAGGAGGACCAGTGACGGGGATCGAGCAGCCGGCGCGGCGCTACGACTACATCGCGGACGGCCCGGCCATCTACGTCGAGTCGTTCGCCACCATCCGTCGTGAGGCGTCGCTCGACCTCGTGCCGGCCGACGCCGAGAAGGTCGCCGTGCGGATGGTGCACGGCAGTGGACAGGTCGACCTCGTGCCCGACCTCGTCTTCCACCCCCGGCTCGTCCCGGCCGCGCGCGTTGCGCTGAGGAGTGGTGCCGACATCCTGTGCGACGCCCACATGGTCGCGATGGGAATCACCGCCGGACGGCTCCCGGCCGACAACGAGGTGCGCTGCTTCCTGCGGGACGAGCGGGTGCCCGACCTCGCGAAGGCGTGGGGTACGACGCGCACGGCTGCCGCCGTCTCGCTGTGGGAGCCGCACCTCGAGGGGGCCGTCGTCGCGATCGGCAACGCCCCGACCGCACTGTTCCACCTGATGGAGATGCTGATCGCTGGCGCTCCCCGGCCGGCAGCGATCATCGGCTGCCCGGTCGGGTTCATCGGCGCCGCCGAGTCGAAGGACGCCTTGGTCGCACTCGCGGACGAGCACGGCGTCGACGTCCCCTTCGTCACCGTCAGGGGTCGCCGCGGCGGCTCGGCAATGGCATCGTCGGCCGTGAACGCGCTCGCCCAGGAGGCGGAATGAACGGACGGTTCTACGGCGTCGGCCTCGGTCCCGGCGACCCCGAGCTGGTCACCCTCAAGGCCGCGCGGCTGATCGCTTCGGCCGACGTGATCGCCTACCACGCCGGGGTGGGCAAGGAGTCGAACGCGCGTCGCATCGCTGCCTCGCTGATCCCCTCCGGGGTGGTCGAGGAGGAGCTGCGCTACCCGGTGACGACCGGTGCGACCGACCATCCGGGTGGCTACGCCGGTGCGATGGCCGAGTTCTACGAGGAGTCGGCATCGCGGCTCGCGGTGCACCTCGAGGCCGGTCGGACCGTCGTACTCCTGGCCGAGGGGGACCCGCTGTTCTACGGGTCGTTCATGTACATGCACGACCGGCTCGCCCCGCGCTTCCCCACCGAGGTCGTTCCCGGCGTGCCGGCCTTCACCGCAGCGACAGCCGCCGTGGCGTCGCCGCTGGTGCGGCAGACCGACGTGCTGACGGTGCTGCCCGGCACGCTCCCCGAGCCCGAGCTCGCGCGCCGGCTGGCCGACACCGACGGGGCGATCATCATGAAGCTGGGCCGCACCTTCCCCGCCGTACGTTCGGCGCTGGAGCAGGCCGGTCGTCTGGAGCACGCGATGTACGTCGAGCGGGCCTCGATGCCCTCGGAGCGGTGGCTGCCGGTGGCCGAGGTCGATCCGGCGACGGTGCCGTACTTCTCGCTGATAGTGGTGCCGGGCGACTCGGTGCACGAGGAGCCGGGCGGACGTCGGGCATCGCTGCCGGAAGCCGCTCCCGCCAGCCAGGTCGCCGAGCTCCTCGTCGTGGGCCTCGGCCCCGGTCCGGACGAGTGGATCACCCCCGAGGTCTCGGCGGCGCTCGAGCAGGTCGACCACGTCGTCGGCTACGGCCCCTACGTCAACCGCGTCCCGCAACGGGCCGGTCTGACCCGACACGCCTCGGGCAACACCGTCGAGGTCGACCGGGCGCGGTTCGCCCTCGACCTGGCGAGCCGGGGCGAGAAGGTGGCGGTGGTCTCGGGCGGTGACGCCGGTGTCTTCGGGATGGCGTCCGCGGTGTTCGAGGCGGCTGCCGAACCGGCGTACTCCTCGGTGAGCGTGCGGGTGCTGCCCGGCCTCAGCGCGGTGCAGGCGGTGGCGGCGCGGGCCGGCGCCCCCATCGGTGCCGACTTCGCGGTGGTCTCGCTGTCCGACCGGCTCAAGCCGTGGGCGGTGGTCGAGAAGCGGCTGCGGGCGGTGGCCGAGGCCGACCTCGTGCTGGCGATCTACAACCCGGCCTCGCGATCGCGGACCGAGCAGATGGTGGCGGCCCAGAAGCTGCTGCTCGAGCACCGGCCGGCCGACACCGTGGTGGTGGTCGGTCGTGACGTCGGCCGCGAGGAGGAGTCGCTCACGGTCACCACGCTGGCGGAGCTGGACGCAGAGTCGATCGACATGAAGTGTCTGCTGATCGTGGGCGCGACCTCGACCCGTCGTACGCCCTCCGGCCAGGTGTGGACCCCCCGCTACGTCCGCTGAAGCCCCGCCGAGAGGGCACTTCTGGTTGCGTGCAGTGCGCCGAGAGGGCACTTCTGGTTGGTCGGGCTCACCATTTCTGCCCGGTCAGCGACGTACGGCCAACCAGAAGTGCCCGGTCAGCGTTTCTGGGAGCGGTCGCGCGCGGGGTCGTAGAGGAACGACTGGGCGGGGTCGTCGGGCTCGAGGGCGCGGCCGACCAGGATGACGGCGGCCTGGCGGAGGCCGGCGAGCTCGACCTGCTCGGCGATGTCGCCGACGGTGCCGCGCAGGACCAGCTGTCCGGGCTGGCTGGCGCGGTGTACGACGACCACGGGGCAGTCGACTCCGTAGTGTCCGGCCAGCTCGTCCATCAGCTCGCGGGTCCGGGTGATCGCGAGGTGTACCACGAGCGTGGCGCCGGTCGCGGCGAAGCTGGCCAGCTCCTCGCCCGCCGGCATGGCGGTCGAGCGCGCCTGCGCCCGGGTGAGTACGACGGACTGGGCGACCAGCGGGACGGTCAGCTCCCGACCGACCAGGGCAGCCGCAGCGGCGTACGCCGGGACGCCGGGTGTCACGTCCCACTCCACGCCGGCCTGGTCGAGCCGGTGGGTCTGCTCGGTCAGCGCGGAGTACACCGACGGGTCGCCTGAGACCAGTCGCACCACCTCGAGTCCGTCACGGGAGGCACCGACGAGGCGCGCCATGATCTGGTCGAGGTCGAGGTCCTGGGTGTCGACCAGCTCGGCGTCCGGGCTGACGTGCACGAGGAACCCCTCGTCGAGATAGGTGCCGGGGTAGAGCACCACGTCGGCGTTCGCGAGCAGGTCGGCCGCGCGCAGGGTCAGCAGGTCGGCCGCGCCCGGGCCGGCCCCCACGAAGTGCACGGTCACGTCGAGACCGCCCACATCGTCACGGCTCGCGCCGGGGTCCAGCCGGTGAACGACCCGATCGGTGCTGCCCGCTCGACGGAGTGGCGGGTGAGCTCACCGCCGTGCTCGGCGTACAGCTCGGCCAGCAGCGTCTCGGTCTCCAGGGTGACGCCGTGCACCACCAACCGCCCGCCGGGACCGAGCCGCGCCAGGCAGGTCTCGAGGAGGCCGGGCTCGGTCGCACCGCCACCGACGAAGATGGCGTCCGGGTCGGGCAGGTCGGCCAGAACGGCGGGTGCGCGGCCGTGCACGACCTCGAGGTGCGGGACACCCAGGTGCCGCGCGTTGAACCCGATCTGCGTGGCGCGGTCCTCGTCTCCCTCGACGGCGATGGCCCGGCACCGCGGGTGCGCGCGCATCCACTCGATGCCGACGGACCCGGCGCCCGCACCGACGTCCCAGAGCAGCTGGCCCGGTTGCGGAGCCAGCCGCGCCAGGGCACCGGCCCGCAGGTCGCGCTTGGTCAGCTGGCCGTCGTTGCCGTAGGCGTCGTCGGGCAGCCCGGCCGCCCACGAGCCGATGACGGGTCCGTCCAGCTCCAGCGCCAGGACGTTGAGTCGCGGGGACGACGCCGACCACGTCGAGGCGATCCCCTCGATGCGCGACTCCTCGGCCGAGCCGAGGTCACCGAGCACGACCACGCGAGAGGCACCGTAGCCGTAGGAGGTCAACAGCGCCGCCACGAAGGCCGGGGTGGTCTCGTCGGAGGACAGCAGCAGCACGCGATGTCCCGGCGCGAGCTGGCGCAGCAACAGGTGCGGGTCACGGGCGACGAGCGAGACCACCTGGCTCGACTCCGCCGACCAGCGCATCCGCGCCCGGGCGAGGGCCACCGACGAGACGCCCGGCAGGACCTCCACCGCCTCGGGCCCGAACAGGTCGACCAGCGTGCTGCCGATGCCCGAGACCATCGGGTCGCCACTGGCGACGACGACCACGCTGCGTGCGGCGTACGACGCCATCAGCTCGCGCAACCCGGGCCGCAGCGGCGAGGGCAGCTCCTCGCGCACCTGTCCCGCGACCTCGGGGACCAGCGCCTGCACCCGGGGGCCGGCGACCAGCACCTCGGCGGCGCCGATCCGCTCGCGGGCGACCTCGGACAGCCCGCTCCAGCCATCGGCACCGATGCCGACGACGAGCAGGGACGAGGGGAGGGACTCACCCATGGTCTGGGCCACGACGGTTGACGCTATCGTGACTGACGACAGGCACGAGGTGCCCCGTGAGGGGAGAATCGGGAAGCCGGTGAAACTCCGGCACAGGCCCGCTGCGGTGACCGTGACGATCGGGAGTCACGGAAGTCCGAAGACCGGCCTCGCGCCGCCGTGTTAGCTGGTGACGAGCGGGAGCCTCCATGCCACAGCAGTTTCCTTTCAGTGCCGTTGTCGGATCCGACGACATGGCGCTCGCCCTTGTGCTGACGACGATCTCGCCCGAGGTCGGCGGGGTGCTCGTGCGCGGCGAGAAGGGCACCGCGAAGTCGACGATCGTGCGCGCCCTGGCCGCCGTACTCCCCCCGATCGAGGTGATCGCCGGCGACCGCTTCTCCACCGACCCCCGCGAGTCCTCCCCGCTCTCGCCCGACGGTCCGTTCGGGGCCGACGCCTCGACCGAGACCCGACCGGTGCGTCTCGTGGAGCTGCCGGTCGGCGCCACCGAGGACCGCGTGCTCGGGTCGCTGCACCTCGAGCGGGCGCTGTCCGAGGGCCGCACGGAGTACGAGCCCGGCCTGCTGGCCCGTGCCCACCGCGGGATCCTGTACGTCGACGAGGTCAACCTGCTGCACGACCACCTCGTCGACCTCCTGCTCGACGCCGCCGCCATGGGACGGTCGACCGTCGAGCGCGACGGGGTCTCGGTCGAGCACGCCGCCCGCTTCGTCCTGGTCGGCACCATGAACCCCGAGGAGGGCGAGCTCCGCCCCCAGCTGCTCGACCGGTTCGGCCTGACGGTCGAGGTCTCCGCCCCGCGTGAGCCGGCCCTGCGCGTCGAGGTCGTACGACGGCGAATGGCCTACGACAACGACCCGGACGCGTTCGCAGCGGAGTACGCCGAGCCGGAGAAGCTGCTCACCGAGCGCATCCTCGCGGCCCAGTCGCTGGTCGGGAAGGTGCGACTGAGCGACGAGGCGCTGCTCAAGATCGCCGAGGTGTGCGCCGCGTTCGAGGTCGACGGGATGCGCGCCGACATCGTCACCGCCCGGGCCGCGATGGCCCACGCGGCCTGGAACGACCGGGCCGAGGTGACCCGCGCCGACATCCGGGCCGCCGCCCGCCTCGCGCTCCCCCACCGTCGTCGCCGCAACCCGTTCGACGCCCCCGGTCTCGACGAGGACCTGCTCGACCAGATCCTCGGCGACGACGAGCCCGAACCCCCGGAACCGACCGATCCGCCACCCAGCGACGACCCGGGTGACCAGCCGCTCGAGGACGACGACGGCCCGGACCCCTCGAGCAGCGACACCCGCGAGACACCGGACGATGCGTCATACGAATCGGGGCCTCAAGACCACGATTCGTATGACGCACCGCAGGAGGAGAAGTCGTCCGCAGGTCTCCCCCAGGGCAGTGACCAGTCGACGACGGTCGGGGCGGGAGATCCCTACCGCACCAGGCTGTTCACGGTCCGCGGCACGGGCGGTGGTGCGGCCGGGAAGCGCAGCCGGGCGATCACCGAGTGGGGTCGCCGGGTCGGTGCCCACCGCCCGGTCGACGGCACCGGGTCCATCGACCTGACCGAGACCCTCCGTGCGGCTGCCGCTCACCAGCACGAGCGCGGCCGTCGCGGCGGCCCGATGCGGTTCCGCGGCGACGATCTCCGGGTCGCGACCCGCGAGGGCCACGAGGCCAACCTGATCCTGTTCTGCGTCGACGCGTCCGGCTCGATGGCCGCCCGCAAGCGCATGGAGCAGGTCAAGACCGCCATCCTCTCGTTGCTCCTCGACGCCTACCAGCGGCGCGACAAGGTCGGCCTGGTCACCTTCCGCGGCGACCGCGCCGACCTGGTGCTGCCACCGACCCATTCGGTCGAGATCGCCGCGGCCCGCCTGGGCGAGCTCCCTGCCGGAGGACGTACGCCGCTGGCCGAGGGCCTGCTCGAGTCCGCCCGTGTCCTCGAGGTCGAGCGGGTCCGCGACCCGCGTCGTCGTCCGCTGCTGGTGCTCGTCACCGACGGTCGCGCGACCGCCGGCGCCGATGCCGTACGCCGCTCGCGTCTCGCCGCCGACCACCTGGCCCGTCGCGACATCGCCGCGCTCGTCGTCGACTGCGAGTCGGGGTCGTTCCGGATGGGGCTGGCCGGCGAGCTCGCGCGGCACCTGCACGCCGAGCACGTCGCGGTGACCGAGGTCAGCGCCACCGCTCTCACCGGCGCGGTCCACGAGCGCGTCGCATGAACGCGCCACCCAGCACGCTCAGCGCCGACCTCTACGACGTCATCGCCCGGCGGCGCGACGTACGCGCCGAGTTCAGCAGCGACCCCCTCGACCCCGACGTGCTCGAGCGGGTCCTGCAGGCGGCCCACTCGGCTCCCAGCGTCGGGCACAGCCAGCCGTGGGACTTCGTCCTGGTCCGCGACACCGCGACGCGTGAGCGGTTCCAGGAGCACGTCGCGACCGAGCGGGCGTCGTACGCCGCGTCGCTGCCGGAGGAGCGCCAGCAGACCTTCGGACGCATCAAGGTCGAGGGCGTCCTGGAGTCCGCCCTCGCGGTGGTGGTCACCTACGACCCCGACCGCGGCGGCACCCAGGTGCTCGGCCGGCACGCCATCGATGACGCCGGGCTCTACTCCGCCGTCCTGGCGATCCAGAACCTCTGGCTGGCCGCCACCGCCGAGGGACTGGGCGTCGGCTGGGTGTCCTTCTACCGCGAGGAGTTCCTGCGCGACCTGCTCGCCATCCCTGAACGAGTGCGGCCGATCGCCTGGCTGTGCGTCGGCCCGGTGACCCACCTCGAGGAGGTCCCCGACCTCGAGCGCCACGGCTGGCGGCAGAAACGACCCCTCGCCGAGGCCATCCACCACGAGAAGTACGGAAGCCACTGACATGCCCAAGGGACAACCGCTCGTCGTGCCCGACGACGGACTGACCACGCGCCAGCGCCGCAACCGGCCGTTGCTGATGGTGCACACCGGCGACGGCAAGGGGAAGTCGACCGCCGCGTTCGGGCTGGCGATCCGCAGCTGGAACCAGGGCTGGAACGTCGGCGTCTTCCAGTTCGTGAAGTCGGCCAAGTGGCGCATCGGCGAGCAGACCGTGCTCGAACGTCTCGGCGAGCTGCACAAGGAGAACGGCGAGGGCGGCCCGGTCGAGTGGCACAAGATGGGCGCCGGCTGGTCGTGGTCGCGCAAAGCCGGCGACGAGGCGGACCACGAAGCCGAGGCGGCCGAGGGCTGGGCCGAGATCAAGCGGCGGCTGGCCGAGGAGACCCACGACCTCTACGTGCTCGACGAGTTCACCTACCCGATGAAGTGGGGCTGGGTCGACGTCGAGGACGTCGTACAGACCCTGCGTGACCGTCCGGGCCGGCAGTACGTCGTGATCACCGGCCGCAACGCCGACCCCCGCCTCATCGAGGTGGCCGACCTGGTCACCGAGATGACCAAGGTCAAGCACCCCATGGACGCCGGGCAGAAGGGCCAGCGGGGCATCGAGTGGTAGCCCCCTCCTCATGACCAGCCTGCCCCGGATCGTCGTCGCTGCCCCCGCCACCGGGCAGGGCAAGACCACGATCGCGACCGGGCTGATGGCGTCTCTCACCCGCACCGGGCACGTCGTCAGCGGCCACAAGGTCGGGCCCGACTACATCGACCCCGGCTACCACGCCCTCGCCTGCCGCCGTCCCGGCCGCAACCTCGACCCCCACCTGGTGGGCGAGGAGCGCATCGTCCCGCTGCTGCTGCACGGCGCCCGGGGCGCCGACGTCGCCGTCGTCGAAGGCGTGATGGGCCTGTACGACGGACGCATCGGTACCCAGGGCTACGCCTCCACCGCCCACGTCGCCGCCCTCACGAGGACCCCGGTCGTCCTCGTCGTGGACATCTCCCGCGCCTCCCGCTCCGTCGGCGCCGTCGTGCACGGCATGGCGACCTTCGACCCCTCGGTCGAGATCGCGGGCGTGATCCTCAACAAGGCCGGCTCCCCGCGTCACGCCGCCGAGGTGGCCGACTCGATCAGCCTGCCGGTGCTCGGCACCCTCGGTCGCGACCAGGCGGTCAGCGCACCGTCACGCCACCTCGGCCTGGTGCCTGCCGCCGAACGAGGCGAGGCCGCCCACGCCCTCGACGCCCTGGCCGACCTGGTGGCCGAGGCGATCGACCTCGAGGCGGTGCTCAAGCTGGCCTCGACCGCTCCCGACCTCGAGAGCGAGCCGTGGGACCCGGAACGTGAAGTCGTGGTTTCGAGACGGGTCTGGCGGCCCTCCTCAACCACCGATGCCGAGCGACCGGTCGTCGCGATGGCGGGCGGGCGCGCCTTCACCTTCCGCTACACCGAGACCGAGGAGCTGCTGAGGGCGGCCGGCTGCGAGGTCACGACCTTCGACCCGTTGGAGGACACGGCCCTGCCGCCGGGCACCTCGGGCATCTACCTCGGCGGTGGCTTCCCCGAGGTGCACGCGCCGGGACTCAGCGAGAACGCTCCCCTGCGCGCCGAGCTGCACGCTGCCATCGAGGCCGGCGTGCCGACGGTGGCCGAGTGCGCCGGACTGTTGTACCTGTGCCGGTCGGTGGACGACGCCGTGATGGTCGGCTCGTTGCCCGCGACGGCCCGGATGACCCCACGGCTGACGCTGTCCTACCCCTCGGTGACGGCGCCGGCCGACTCGCTGCTGACCCGCGAGGGTGAGACGGTCACCGGTCACGAGTTCCACCGCACGCACGTCGAGCCGCGTGCCGGTGCCGTCCCCGCCTGGTCGGTCGACGACGTGCCGGTGGGGTTCGCCGGCCCGAGCCTGCATGCGTCGTACCTCCACGTGCACTGGGCCGGCCACCCGCAGCTCGCTCAACGGTTCGCCGATGCAGCGCACGCCTTCCTGGGTGGTCGAGCAGCGAGCGAAGCGAGTGATCAGTCGAGACCACGCACGCGGCCGGTGGTCTCGACTGACCGCTCGCTGGCGCTGGCTGCTCGACCACCTACTGTGAGTGACCCGTTGCGGCACCACGGTGACGCCGAGGTCCGGGACGCGGGGCTGCTCGACTTCGCCGTCAACGTCTACCCCGGACCGCGGCCGCTGTGGCTGGAGCAGACGCTGCGGGACAGCCTCGACGCCGTCGGTGACTACCCGTCGCCAGCGGCAGCCGAGGACGCGGTCGCCGCCAGGCATGGACGACCTCGCGCGGAGGTCATCGCCACTGCCGGGGCGGCCGAGGCGTTCACGCTGGTCGCGCGGGCCCGACCGTGGCGCCGGCCGGTGGTGGTGCATCCGCAGTTCACCGAACCGCACGCCGCCCTCGAGCAGGCCGGGCACCCCGTCACCGAGGTGGTGCTCGCCCATCCGTTCGGTCTGGATCCCACGGCCGTCCCGAACGACGCCGACCTGGTCGTGCTCGGTAATCCGACCAACCCCACGGGCGTGCTGCACCCTGTCGAGACGCTCCGACGGCTCGCGCGACCCGGACGGCTGGTCGTCGTCGACGAGGCGTTCATGGACACGGTCCCGGGCGAGACCGAGACCGTCATCGGCACACCCGGCTTCCTGGTGATCCGCAGCCTGACCAAGCACTGGTCGATCCCGGGGATCCGCGCCGGGTACGCCGTCGGGCCGGCCGACGTGATCGCCGACCTGCGCCGCGAGCAGTCGCCGTGGTCGGTGTCGACGACGGCCGCCGCGGCGATCCGCGCCTGCGCCTCCGACGCCGCCCGGGCCGAGTCGGAGCGTCGAGCCGAGGCGGTCGCGGGCTGGCGGAGCGAGCTGGTCGACGCCCTCGACGGCCTCGGCATCCCCACCGTGGCCTCGAGCACGTCCTTCGTGCTGGCCCGCCTCGGGGAGGGTGGGCATGCCGCGCTGCGCCGGGCCGGAATCGCCGTACGACGGGCCGACACCTTCCCGGGACTCGACGGGTCGTGGGTTCGGATCGCCGTACGACCGGGCGAGCAGACGCAGCGGCTGCTGACCGCCGTGAAATCGTGGCTCGACGGCCTGTCCGCCGGGCCACCGGATGCCCTAGGCTGACGACGCGGGCACGAGGAAGCCGGTGGGACTCCGGCACAGTCGCGCTACTGTGACACCGCCTCCGACCAGGAGCGGTGAAGTCAGACCCGAGGGTCCGCACTTCAACCCAACAAGCAGGGACGCACGAATCCCTGAGGAGGACACACATGTCGCAGACGACAGCAGCAGCACCCACCGTCGAGGTCCCCTCGATCCCGCTCGCCGAGCTCGCCCCGTGGGCGCTCTTCTTCGGTCTGCTGGCCGTCCTGGCGATCGTCTTCGTGAGCGCCGACCAGGGAGCCTTCTCGATCCCGTCGGGCAACGCCATCCACGAGTGGGTCCACGACGGACGCCACCTCCTCGGCTACCCCTGCCACTGAGCACCCGATGACTGCCCGGGCTTTCCTGGTCCGTGGCCTCCTCGCCGGCCTGTTCGCCGGCATCGCCGCCTTCGCGGTCGGTTACTTCGTCGCCGAACCCCAGATCCAGACGGCGATCAACTACGAGGAGTCCCACGAGGACGCACCTGCCACGCACACCCACTCCGGTGACGCCGGGGCCGAGGCGGGGCACCACCACGACGAGGGCGGCACGGTCGTCTCCCGCCACAACCAGCGCACCTGGGGTCTGCTCACCGGCACCCTCGCCATCGGGATCGCCCTCGGCGGCATCGTCGCCCTGGTCGCCGCCGGTGTCCTGGGTCGCATCGGCGCCCTGTCACCTGGCCAGTCGACCGCCCTGGTCGCGCTCCTGGGCTGGGTCGCGGTCATCCTGGTGCCGTTCCTGAAGTACCCCGCCAACCCACCGGCCATCGGCAATGCCGACACCATCGGGTCGCGTACGACGGAGTACTTCGTCTTCATGGTGATCTCGATCGTCGTCACCGTCCTCTCGACGATGCTCGCGCTGCGCGTGCGCGACCACTACGGCACCTACACCGGCCTCCTCGCCGGCGTCGGGCTGTTCGTCGTGGTGATGGTCATCGCCGGCCAGCTGATGCCGACCGTCAACGAGGTCGGCGACTTCCCGGCGGACACGCTGTGGTACTTCCGCCGCGCCTCGCTGATCACCAGCGCCACCATGTGGGCGGTGCTGGGCGCGGTCCTGTCCGGGCTCGTCGGGCGCCTCTACAGCCGCGAGCAGAGCATCGCCGCGCGTCGCGCTCTGGCGGCCAGCCTGTGAGCCCGGTCCTCCGGCCGCCCGACCCCGACGTGGTCGCGGCGGCAGCAGCGCGACTGGCCGGGCTGGCCACTCCGGCCGGAGCCCTGGGACGGCTCGGCGACCTCGCTGTCTGGATCGCTGGTGCCCAGGGCGTGGTGCCGCCCGAGCCGTTGACCAACGTGCGGCTGGTGATCTTCGCCGGCGACCACGGCGTCGCGGCCCACGGCGTCTCGGCGTACCCCCCGGCCATCACCGGCGCGATGGTGCGCACCTTCGTTGCCGGCCTGGCGGGCGTCAACGCCCTGGCCTCCGCGCACGACGTGCACGTGCGGGTGCTCGACATCGGTGTCGACGAGGACCTGATCGATGTCCCCGAGGACGTGCGGGCGCACAAGGTACGCCGCAGCAGTGGGGCCATTCACCTCGAGGATGCCCTGAGCGCCGACGAGACCACGCAGGCGCTCGAGGTCGGTCGCCGGGTCGCTCGTGAGGAGATCGACGCCGGTGCACAGCTGCTGCTCGGCGGTGACATGGGCATCGGCAACACCACCCCGGCAGCCGCACTGATCGCAGCCGGCCTCGGGCTGCCCGCTCGCGAGGTCACCGGCCGCGGGACCGGCATCGACGAGGCTGCGCTCGCGCACAAGGAGTCCGTCATCGAGCAGGCGCTGGCGCGTGCGGGCGACCGCACCGCTGACCCGATCGAGTGCCTGACCGCCCTGGGCAGCGCCGACCTGGCGGCTGCCACCGGCTACCTCGTGGCTGCCGCGGAGGCGGGTGTGCCGGTGCTGCTCGACGGCGTCATCTCGGTCGCCTGCGCCCTCACCGCCGACCGCATCGCGCCCGGTGCGGCCGCCTGGTTCGCTGCCGGGCACCGCTCCACCGAGCCGGCCCAGTCGCTGGCCCTCGACAAGCTCGGCCTCGCGCCGATCCTCGACCTCGGCATGCGCCTGGGCGAGGGCAGCGGTGCGGTCGCCGCCGTACCCGTCGTCCGCAGCGCGATCAGCGTGCTGCGCGACGTCGCGCTGCTCGCCGACCTCATGCCGGATGCGTGACGCCTGGCGACTCGCAGTCGGGACCCTCACGGCGATCCCGGTCGCGGCTCCTCGGGTCGTCGATGCCCGCACCGCCGGCCGGGCCATGCTGCTGGCACCGGTCGCGGTGCTGCCGCTCGGGATCCTGGTCGGTCTCGTCGGCTGGGTCGGTGAACGGGCCGGGCTCAACCTGCTCGCAGTCGGCATCCTGGCCGTCGGCGCCCTGGCCGCGGGCAGCCGAGCGATCCACTGGGACGGCCTGTCCGACACCGCCGACGGCCTGACCGCGTCCTACGACGCCGAACGGTCGCTGGCGGTGATGAAGTCCGGCACGTCCGGACCGGCCGGCGTCATCGCCACCGTCGTCGTGGCCGGGGTCCAGGCAGCCTCACTGGCCACCCTGTTCCAGACGCCGCGAGGCGCCACGCTCGCCGGCCTCCTCGTCTGCGCCTCCCGGGTCGCGCTCTCGATCACCTGCCTGCGGGGGGTCCGCGCGGCCCGGCCCGACGGGTTGGGGCAGCCGCACAGCGGCACCGTTGCGCCCCTCGCCGCGGTCGTGTCCTGGCTGGTCACCGCGGTGCTCGTCGCCCTCGTCGCGGACTGGGCCCACCTCGAGGCCTGGCGCGGCCTCCTCGCCGTCGTGGTCGCCGGGCTCGTCGTCGTGCTGCTCGTACGTCGCGCCCTGCGCCGTTTCGGCGGGGTCACCGGTGACGTGTACGGCGCGGCGATCGAGCTAGCCCTCGCCACGTTGCTGCTGGCGCTCACATGATGGTCCTCACATGAGCACCGACATGAGCCGCGTGCTCGGGCTCCTCGTCGGGTTCGTGGCCGACCGCGTCATCCCCGATCCCGCGAGCTATCACCCGGTCGCGGGCTTCGGTCGGCTCGCAGCGTCGCTGGAGAGGCTGGGCTACGCACCGACGCGGCAACGCGGCGTTGCCTACACCGCCACCCTGGTCGGTGGGGCTGCGGTCGCCGGCCTTCTTCTCGAGCGCCGCCGCCCGGTGCTCGGCACCGCCCTCGCCACCTGGGCCGTCCTCGGCGGTGCCTCGCTCGAGCGAGAAGCCCTGGCCGTCTCCGAGCTGCTCGCCTCGGGTGACCTCCCGGGGGCGCGACAACGACTCACCCACCTCGTCGGCCGCGACACCACGTCGCTGGACGAGGGAGAGGTCGCACGTGCGGTCGTGGAGTCGGTCGCCGAGAACACCTCCGACGCGGTGGTCTCTCCGCTGGTCGTCGGGGCGCTGTTCGGCGTACCCGGGCTGCTTGCCTACCGCGCCACCAACACCCTCGACGCCATGGTCGGCCACCGCAGCTCGCGCTACCTCGAGTTCGGCTGGGCCTCCGCCCGGCTCGACGACCTGCTCAACCTGCCCGGCGCGCGCGTCACTGCCGTGCTCGCTGCCCTGCTCGGTCCCTCTCCCCGATCGGCCCTGGCCACGTGGGCACGAGACGCCTCCGCCCACCCCTCCCCCAACGCCGGCCCGGTCGAGGCCTCCTTCGCTGGCGCCCTGGGCATCCGCCTCGGCGGGCAGAACACCTACGGCGACCGCACCGAGCACCGCGCCGTCCTCGGCTCCGGCCGGGCGGCCGAGCCACGCGACATCCAGCGATCCGTCGAGCTCGCCCGCCGTGTCGACGTCGGTGCCGCGCTGGTCGCCGTGCTGGTGGCCGTGCTGGTGGCCGGCAGCCGCGCGCGCTCGTCGAGGAGCACTACGTAGACGTTCCACCTGGCAGGTCTACGTAGCGTCGGGTTCCTTGCTCCACTGCGTCTGCTCCAGGTTCGAGCGCCCCGGCCGCCCCCCTCCGGCGACGCGACGAGCGGCGTCCACCAGCTCGTCGGCGACCGCGACCGACTCCTTGAGCAGATAGCCGACGCCGCCGGCTCCCGGACCGATCAGACGCGGGGCGTACTCCGGCTCGAGGTACTGCGACCGGTTCGCCAGCCCTCGTGCACGTCGCGGCGGCGCGACGGCGGTGCTGGTGTTGTCGGGCGTGCCGCAGCGCCGACTGCAGCTGACACCCGCGACCGTGTGTCGGCACTGGCACACCCGACGAGTGCTACGTAGTTGGGTCCACGTGGACCCGACTACGTAGCGTTCGGGCCTCAGAGCTGGAGCACCCGCCCGGCCACGACCAGGTGCACCTCGTCGCACTCGGCGGCGAGCCGCTGGTTGACGGTGCCGAGCAGGTCGCGGAAGAGGCGGCCGGACCGGTGCTCGGGCACCACGCCGAGCCCGACCTCGTTGGTGACCAGCACGACCGGCCCGGGATGCACCGCCAGCGCCGACGCGGCGGGAGCCAGCGCGGAGTCGAGCAGGTCGTGCACCTCGCGGGAGGGCAGGTCCCAGGCCGCAGCGGCGTCGAGGAGGGCGGTCAGCCAGGTGCCGAGGCAGTCGACCAGGACCGGACCGGGAGTCGCGAGAGCAGCCACCAGGTCGCGCGACTCCAGTGTCGTCCAGCCGGCCGGGCGACGTGATTGGTGGGCGGCGATGCGGGCTGCCCAGTCCGGGTCGGGGTCCTCGGCGACGGTCGGTCCGGGGGCGACGTAGGTGACGTCCGGGCGGGTGGCCAACAAGGACTCCGCGTGCCGCGATTTGCCGGACCTGACACCACCGGTGACCAGGACCTTCATCGGCGCGCCTCCACCCACTCGACGGCCGACTCCACGTCGGTCACGGTCTCGACCCCGTCGGGCGCCGGCGGACGACGTACGACGACCACCGGGAGGTCCAGCTCGGCGGCGGCCTCGAGCTTGGCCTGCGTGTGCGTACCGCCGGAGTCCTTGGTGACCAGGACGTCGACGTCGTGACAGCGCATCAGGGCGAGCTCGTCCTCGCGGACGTAGGGGCCCCGGCTCAGCACGACCGTCCACGCCGGGGGCAACGTCAGGTCGGGTGGGTCGACCACCCGGGCCAATGTCGGGGTGTCGCCGAGCGTCTTCACGAAGCGACCCAGCTCCTGTCGGCCGACGGTCAGGAACGGGTGCCGGCCGAGGCGTGCGGCTGCGAGAGCAGCCTCTTCGTGCGAGTCGGCCCAGGTCCACGACGGCGCGCCTGACCACCCCGGCCGGGCCAGGCGGAGCAACGGGAGGTCATGGCAGGCGGCGGCAGCGTTGGCGGAGATGCGGGCCGAGAACGGGTGGGTGGCGTCGACCACCGCGTCGAACCCGAGGGCGCACGCCCGCAGGCCGGCGACGCCGCCGAAGCCACCGATCCGCACCTCACCGACCGGTAGCCGGGGGCGCGCGACCCGCCCGGCCAGCGACGACAACACGGCGATGCCCCGGTCGTCGAGGGCGGCGGCCAGGGCGCGGGCCTCAGCGGTGCCGCCGAGGATCAGGACCTTCACCGATCCGCTCCCGGCGGCAGCACCGGCAACCCACGCGGGGCGCCGTGGGTGGCGAGGTCGAGCAGCGCCTCGACGTCGAGGTGCTCCTCGACGAGCTCGGCCAGCCGGTCCAACCGCCGTTCCCGCGCCTCCGGGAACGATGCCTTCGACTCCACACCGAGGGCGTCGGCGAGGTAGAGCGCGCGGATGCCGTCGTCCTCCAGGCTGCCGTGCACCATCGTCCCGCGTACGGCGCCCGCCGACGTCGAGCCGACCACGCGGCCGTGATGGATCTCGTAGCCGGCCGGGCGGTGCACGCGCAGCACCTTCTCGCCGCGGAAGCTGGTGTCGAGGTCGAGCAGCCCCAGCCCCTCGACCTGGGTCCCGGGCCTGCCCTCGACGCCGTCGCGGTCGGCGATGGCGCGTCCGAGCATCTGGCAGCCACCACAGATCCCCAGCACCGGGCGACCGGAGGCGGCGTGCTCGAGGACGGCCCGGTCCAGCCCTCGCGTCCGCATCCAGTCGAGGTCGGCGATGGTCGCCCGCGTCCCGGGCAGCACCACCAGGTCGGCGTCGGAGAGGGCGCGCGGGTCGGACACGAAGACCACGTCGAGGTCGGGCTCCAGGCCGAGGGCGTCCACGTCGGTGAAGTTGCTGATCCGCGGGAACCGGATCACCGCCACCTTGCGGGCGCCACCGCCGGACCGTCGTCCCTCGAGCTCCAGCGCGTCCTCGGAGTCCAGCCACAGCGACGGGTCCCACGGCAGCGTCCCGAAGACGCGTCGACCGGTGAGCTCCGACAGCTCACGGAGCCCCGGTGCCAGCAGCGAGACATCGCCGCGGAACTTGTTGACCACGAAGCCGGCGACCAGCGCCTGGTCGGCGGGCGAGAGCAGCGCGACGGTGCCGAACATGGCCGCGAACACTCCCCCGCGGTCGATGTCCCCGACCACGACGGTCGGGATGTCGGCGTGCCGGGCCAGCCCCATGTTCACGTAGTCGCTCTCCCGCAGGTTGATCTCCGCGGGACTGCCGGCCCCCTCTGCGACGACTACCTCGTAGCGCGAGGTCAGGTCGTCGAAGGCGTCGTACGCCGCACGAGCGAGCCGCCGCCGACCGTCGACGAAGTCGCGGGCGTCGACCTCGCCGGCGGGACGACCCATCACCACGACGTGGCTGCGGCGGTCGCTGCCTGGCTTGAGCAGCACCGGGTTCATCGCCGCCTCGGGCTCGGCGCCGGCCGCGATCGCCTGGATCCACTGGGCGCGGCCGATCTCGGCACCGGCGCCGTCGGGACCGATGCACACCATCGAGTTGTTGGACATGTTCTGCGACTTGAACGGGGCGACCTTCAGGCCTCGACGGGCGAAGGCTCGGCACAGGCCGGTGGTGACGATGCTCTTGCCGGCGTCTGACGTGGTGCCGGCGACGAGCAGCGCGCGGGTCACGACACCCGCCTGAGCAGGTAGATGTCCATCACCCAGCCGGCCGCTTCCTTCGCCTTCGCGCGGGCGGTGTCGATCTCGGCGAGGACGTCGCCGACCCGACCCGCGACGAGTGCCTCGTCCGGCGTACCGAGGTTGGCGCCCCACCAGATCTGCCAGTCCTCGAGGCCGTCGAGCTCCAGCCGGGCGTTGAGCAGCACCGCGATGTTGTCCTGGCCGGTCTCCAGCGCCTCACGGAGCAGCCGGCTGGTGGTGACGTGCAGCGGTCGACCGACCTCGTGCAGCACGATCCGGTGACGCGCGGCGAGCAGCTGTACGGCGCTGATGCCGGGCAGCACGTCGTACTCGACCTGTGCCCGCCCACGCGCGTGGATCGACTCGACGATCCGGATGGTCGAGTCGTAGAGCGAGGGATCACCCCACACCAGGAAGGCGACGTCACCGGGCCGCTCGAGGAGCACCTGCTCGTACGCCGCCACCCGTGCTTCGTGCCAGTCCGCGACCGCGCGCGGGTAGTCGCGCGGGGCGTCCCGGTCGCGCTCCGGGTCGGGTACGGCGACCAACGGCACGTCTCCGTGCACGCGGCAGATCTCGCGCCGGGCCTCGAGGAGCCCGTCCTGCGACGACTTCTGGGCAGCCAGCACGTAGTCGACCGAGCGCAGCGCCTCCGCCACCTCGGGGGTGACATGCTGCGGCCCCATGCCGACGCCGAGGACCCGGATGCGCCTCACCGGTCCTCCAGGTCACCTTCGAGCTCGAGGTAGACCTGCTGCATGGCCGCGACGACCTCGGGGTCGGGCTCCTCCCAGAGCCCGCGGTCGGCCGCCTCGTGCAGCTTTTCGACGATGCCGCGCAGGGCCCACGGGTTCGACTTGCGCATGAACTCCTGGTTGGTCTCGTCGAGGACGTACTCCTTGGCGAGCGCGTCGTACATCCAGTCGTGCACCACGCCGGCCGTCGCGTCGAAGCCGAACAGGTAGTCGACGGTCGCGGCCAGCTCGAAGGCGCCCTTGTAGCCGTGCCGCTGCATCGCCCCGATCCAGCGCGGGTTCACGACCCGGGCCCGGAAGACGCGGTTGGTCTCCTCCTGAAGTGTGCGGGTGCGGACCGCGTCGGGCGTGGTCGAGTCGCCGACGTACGCCTTCGGGTCGGCGCCGGTCAGCGCACGCACGGTGGCGACCATGCCGCCGTGGTACTGGAAGTAGTCGTCGGAGTCGGCGATGTCGTGCTCGCGGGTGTCGATGTTCTTGGCCGCGACCTTGATCCGGCGGTAGTTGGCGCGCATGTCGTCGGCCGCCGGAGCCCCCTCCAATCCACGGCCGTAGGCGAAACCGCCCCAGCTCGTGTAGACCTCGGCGAGGTCGTTGTCGTCGCGCCAGCTGCCCGACTCGACCAGCTGCAGGATGCCGGCGCCGTACGACCCCGGCTTGGAGCCGAAGATGCGCGTGGTGGCGCGCCGCTCGTCGCCGTGCTCGGCCAGGTCGGCCTGGGCGTGTGCCCGCACGTAGTTCTGGTCCAGCGGCTCCTCGAGCGCCGCGACCAGCTGTACGGCGTCGTCGAGCATCGCCACGACGTGCGGGAAGGCGTCGCGGAAGAAGCCCGAGATGCGCACGGTCACGTCGATGCGGGGGCGCCCCAGCTCCTCGAGCGGTACGACGTGCAGGTCGCTCACCCGTCGCGACGCCTCGTCCCAGGTCGGCCGGACGCCCATCAGTGCGAGCACCTCGGCGATGTCGTCCCCGGACGTGCGCATCGCGCTGGTGCCCCACACGCTCAGGCCGACCGACTCGGGATAGGTCCCGGTCTCGTCGAGGTAGCGCTGCACCAGCGACTCGGCCATCGCGACGCCCGTGTCCCACGCCAGTCGCGACGGCACGGCCCGCGGGTCGACGGTGTAGAAGTTGCGACCGGTCGGCAGCACGTTGACCAGCCCGCGCAGCGGCGAGCCCGACGGCCCGGCCGGGATGAAGCCGCCGTCGAGGGCATGCAGCACCGCGTCCAGCTCGTCGGTGGTGTGCGCCAGCCGCGGCACCACCTGGGTGGCCGCGAACGCCAGCACCTTCTGCACCTCCGGCTCGTCGTGCAGCGACGCTGCCGCAGCCGGGTCCCAGCCCGAGTCCTCCATCCGCTGCACCAGGTCGCGCGCCTGCTCCTCGATGAGGTCGACGGCGTTGGTCGCCTCTGCGTTCTCCTTGAGGCCGAGCGCCGCACGCAGGCCGGGCACCGCGGCGGACTGGCCACCCCACACCTGCGAGGCACGCAGGATGGCGAGCACCAGGTTGACCCTGGCCTCGCCCGCGGGCGCCTGTCCGAGCACGTGCAGGCCGTCGCGGATCTGCGCGTCCTTGATCTCGCACAGCCAGCCGTCCACGTGCAGGATGAAGTCGTCGAACTCCTCGTCGTCCGGTCGCTCGTCGAGCCCGAGGTCGCGATGCATCTCGGCGGCGTGCATCAGCTGCCAGATCTCGCCGCGGATCGCCGGCAGCTTGGCCGGGTCCATCGCCGCGATGTTGGCGTGCTCGTCGAGCAGCTGCTCGAGACGGGCGATGTCGCCGTACGACTCCGCCCGCGCCATCGGCGGGATCAGGTGGTCGACGATGGTGGCGTGGGCGCGGCGCTTGGCCTGCGCGCCCTCGCCGGGGTCGTTGACCAGGAACGGGTAGACCAGCGGCAGGTTGCCGATCGCGGCGTCGGTCGCGCAGGACGCCGACAGTGCGGCGTTCTTGCCCGGCAGCCACTCCATCGACCCGTGCTTGCCGAGGTGTACGACGGCGTCCGCCCCGAAGCCCTCCTCCAGCCAGCGGTACGCCGCGAGGTAGTGGTGCGACGGCGCGAGGTCGGGGTCGTGGTAGATCGCGACCGGGTTCTCCCCGAAGCCCCGCGGCGGCTGGATCAGGAGCACGACGTTGCCGGCGGTGATCGTGGCCAGCACGATCTCGTCGGTGTCGTTGACGAACAGCTTCCCGGGCGCCGGTCCCCACGCCTCGGTGATGGCATCCATCAGCTCGTCCGGCAGTGAGGAGGTCCAGCGCTGGTAGTCGGCCACCGGGATGCGCACGTGCGCGTCGGTGAGCTGGGCGCTGGTCAGCCACTCCTCGTCCTGGCCACCGGCGGCGATCAGGGCATGGATCAGCGCGTCCCCCGCCTCGGTGTCGGCCTCCCATCCGGTGGTTGAGGAGCGAGCGCCAGCGAGCGTCTCGAAACCACCATCGAGGATGCGCGTGACGATGTTGTCCTCGCCGAGGTCGTATCCCTCGTCGCGCATCCGGCGCAGCAGCCGCACCGTCGAGACCGGGGTGTCCAGTCCGACGGCGTTGCCGACGCGGGAGTGCTTGGTCGGGTAGGCCGACAGCATCAGCGCGATCTTGCGCTCGCTCGTCGGCAGGTGCCGCAGCCGCGCGTGCTTGGTCGCGATGCCGGCGACCCGGGCGCACCGCTCGGGGTCGGCGACGTAGCGCGGCAGCCCGTCCGCGTCGATCTCCTTGAAGGAGAAGGGGGCGGTGATGATGCGTCCGTCGAATTCGGGGATGGCGATCTGGGTCGCCGAGTCCAGCGGCGTCACGCCGTCGTCGGAGGCTTCCCACTCCTCGCGGCTGCTCGTCAGGCACAGGCCCTGGAGGATCGGGATGTCCAGGGCGGCCATCCGCTCCACGTCCCAGGCCTCGTCCTCGCCCCCGGCCGACGCAGTGGCCGGCTGGCTCCCGCCCGCGGCGAGCACGGTGACGACGAGGGCGTCCAGGGTGCCGAGGGCGTCGTACAGGTCGTCGGGCGCGGAGCGCAGCGAGGAGGAGAAGATCGGTACGCCGACCGCCTCACCGGTGGCGTCGATCGCATCGGCGAGCGCGTGCGCGAAGTCGGTGTTCCCGCTCGCGTGGTGGGCCCGGTAGAACAGCACGCCTACCTTGGGCTTAGGTGGTCGAGCAGCGAGCGAAGCGAGCGGATAGTCGAGACCACTCTCCGCTCGCTCCAGCCACCCCCACGCCGGGATCTCTGCCGGCGGCTCGAAGCCCTCGCCGGTCAGCAGCACGGTGTCGGAGAGGAAGGCGTGCAGCTGGGCGAGGTTGGCGGGTCCGCCCTCGGCCAGGTAGCGGTGCGCCTCGGCGGCCACCCCGATCGGCACCGAGGACATCTCCATCAGCTCGGCGTTCGGCGACTGCTCACCCCCGAGCATCACCATCGGCATACCCGTCTCGCGGATCCGCTCGAACCCGCTGCACAGGTCCTGTGGGGAGCCGAGAATGCGGCCGACCACCAGGTCGCAGCCCTCCAGCGCGGCGGCCATGCCCTCGTGGCTGGGCCGCGACGGGTTGGCCCAGACGTAGTCGGCGCCCGAGGCACGCGCGGAGAGCAGGTCGGTGTCGGAGGTGGAGAGCAGTGCGATCTTCATGGTTCTCCCTGGGGGTTCTCGCCCCTCGTCGGTGGAGGTCCCGTGACCAGTGTCTGGCTGCGCCCGGTCCCCTTCGACCACGCGGGAGGACCGGGCGTCACAGTGGCGGAACCGCCCCGGAATTGACGCTGGGTCGCACCGGAGTTCCTGTCCACGAGACGTGTCCGATCAGACTAAGGGACGACGGGTGCGAGGGAGCCGGTGCGTCTCGACGGGGGTTCCCTCCACGAGGTGCTCCTTGGCGATCCGGCGGGCCGCATCGGGGTCGACCGCGCCGTACCAGACGTCGTCGGGCTGCACGCTGACCACCGGCGCCTGGTTGCACGGGAACTGACACCCGGTGTGCGTGATCAGCACGTCGTCGTCGCCCTGGCCCTGCCGCATGAGCTCGATGATCAGCGCCTCGGCGGTCAGGTCGGAGCCCATCGCCGTGCACCGCGGACCCCGGCAGACCAGCACCTGGTGCCGGTGCTCGGTGACGTCCTCCCAGGCGGCCGACGTGAGCCCGGGCTCGGACCCGGTGACCGGGCGGGTGCGTCCCACGAGCGCACGGACCTCCTCGGCGTCCTCGGCCAGCGAGGCGCCGATCAGCACCTCGGGGCGGTGGCCGGCACGCTCCCGCCACCAGTACGCCGCGATCCGGCGCAGCCAGGACACGGCCGGGGCCAGGCTGCCCAGGCTCACCCCTACGACGACGACACGCTCGGCGCCGAGGTCGGCCAACCGGGTCAGCTCACGGGACAGCGACGGGTCACCGAGCTGGAGGAAGGCGACGGTGGCGTCGTGCTCGGCGGCCCACGCATCGAGCCGCTCACGGGCCTGCACCTCACGGGCCGACATGCCGACGAGCACCACGGGTTCGAGCACCGGGTCACGCTACCCCGAGGGTTATCGAGACCTTCATGGGGCGTTTATTTCTATTTCCCTGCAAACCGGACATTTGAGGAGCACCATCGAGGTCAGAAGAGGGCTTCCCTAGCGCGGGAGGGCGCCATGGATCTCAAGTCAGCTTCTCGGGAACCGCACCGCGACGTGTTCGTGCTGTCCGGTGGCGCCAACCGCGGCGCCGTCCAGGTCGGCATGATGGAGGTGCTGCTCGAGCACGGCATCGTGCCCGACGCCCTCGTCGGCACCTCGGTCGGAGCCCTCAACGCCGCCTTCATGGGCCTGCGCCCCGACCGTGCCCGGGTGCGCGAGCTGCGTGCCCGCTGGATGCGACTGAGCACCCGCGACATCTTCCCCGGCGGCACCCTGTCCCGCATGGGCCACCTGCTCCGCCAGCGCCCCTACCTGTTCTCCCCCGCAGCGCTGACCCGCCTGGTGGCCGACTGGCTGCCGGCCGAGAACCTCGAGGACCTGCCGACCCCCGTCCGGGTGGTCACCACCCCGCTGACCGGCGACTCGGCGGCCTACCACCGGCACGGCAACCTCGCGCAGCTGCTCCTGGCCTCCGCAGCGGTCCCAGCGGTCTTCCCGCCGGTCGAGCTCCCGGCCAGCTGCGGTCACCCCGGCCTGCACGTCGACGGCGGCATCGCCGACCTCGTGCCCATCAGCGGCGCAGCGGACTTCGCCCCCACCCGGGTGTTCGTCCTCGACGCCAGCGTGCCGTCGCGCCTGCCGCGCGGCCGTACGCCGATCGACGTCCTGGTCGCCAGTCTCGGGGTGGCGACCCGGGTGCGTCCCGAACCGGACCTGGGGCCGGGCGTCGCCGTACACCGGCTGCGCACTCCCGACCTTGACATCCGGATGACCGACTTCTCCAGCACCGCCCGGCACATCGCCGACGGCCGGGTCGCCGCGGAGCAGCTCATCGACCAGCTGATCGCCCAGCGCGAGCAGGAGCTCGCCTCCCGTGGGAGCGAGGAGACCGAGGTCCTCGCACCCGTCCCGGCTCGACGCAGCACCATCCGCCTCTGGGACCGGCGCAACCGCGCCTCCTGAGATGCCCAAGTCCGAGCGGCAGCACGCTGCGCCCCACTCGGCCTTGCCCATCTGAGGCCCCTCAGCTCCCGAGTCGGCGCCGGATCGCTCGTCCGGCGCCGACTAGGGCGATGGCCGCCAGCGCCGTCGAGACCCCGACCGCGCGGTCCTCGGACCGTGCGTGCTCGGCCAGCACCCCGCCCACCGACAGGTGTGAGAGCGCGGAACCGCCTGAGGTGGAGGACAGCACCGAGGCCACGCTCAGGAACGAGCCGATCGAGAACAGTGACCCGAACGAGCACACGCTTCCGACCGACGCACACGACCAGACGCTCCCGATCGAGAGCACCGAACCCTCCGAGGAGATGCTCAGGAACGAGTCCTCGGACCACAGGGACAGGGAGCTGCCTGACTCGGCCACGGCGTCGGTGCTCACGCGCACCAGTGTCGCCCATCTGCGCCTCAGGCCTAGCCTGAGTCCATGCAGGTGCGCGTGGACCAGGACGGACCCGTCACGACCGTCACCATCGACCGACCCGAGGCACGCAACGCCGTCGACCGGCCCACCGCGGAGGCGCTGGCGGACGCCTTCCGGGCCTTCGACGCCGACGAGACGGCTGCCGTGGCCGTGCTGACTGGTGCCGGCGGCCACTTCTGCGCCGGCGCCGACCTGAAGGCGGTCGGTGAGGGTCGCGGCAACCGGGTCGAGGCCGACGGGGACGGGCCGATGGGCCCGAGCCGGATGCGTCTGTCCAAGCCGGTGGTGGCCGCGATCGAGGGGTACGCCGTCGCCGGTGGCCTGGAGCTGGCGATCTGGGCCGATCTGCGGGTGGCCTCGACCGATGCCGTCCTCGGGGTCTTCTGCCGCCGTTGGGGCGTGCCGCTGATCGATGGCGGGACGGTGCGCCTGCCACGACTGATCGGCGAGTCACGGGCGATGGACCTCGTGCTCACCGGGCGCGCGGTCCCCGGCCCGGAGGCCTACGAGATGGGGCTGGTGAACCGGCTGTGCGCACCGGGAGAGGCGTTGGCCGTGGCCCAGCGCCTCGCCGCGGACATCGCTGCGTTCCCCCAGACCTGCACGCGCCAGGACCGGCTCAGCGTGCTGGGCCAGTGGGGCCTGTCCGAGCAGGAGGCCCTGGACAGCGAGCTCGCGCACGGCCTGGTGTCGTTGCAGGCAGACGCCCTGGCCGGCGCGACTCGCTTCGCCGCCGGAGCGGGGCGGCACGGTGCGCCTGAGGGTCCCGGTCCCGGTGGGTGAGTCACCAGAGAACGTTCAAGACCCTCCGCCGCAATGACGGAGGGCCTTGCGGGTCGTGCTGGACTCGGGTCGTCGCCGAGGGGGTGCGACGCCCCGGTCGTGTCAGTCTCGGGCGCTGCGCTGGGCGGGGATGACGTCGCCCAGGAGTTCCTTGACTTCGGACTCGCGGTAGCGACGGTGGCCACCGAGAGTGCGGATGGCGGACAGCTTGCCGGCCTTGGCCCAGCGCGTGACCGTCTTCGGGTCCACACGGAACATGGCGGCTACCTCAGCGGGCGTGAGGAGTGATTCTGTTTCGGTCGGTCGCGTTACCACGGCGCTCCCCTTAAGTGATGCTGTGACTCGGAGCTCTTTGCTCTTCTGGAAGTGTGCCACCGGGCTTGATCGCCCGAAACCTGATATGTCCGGATTCTTGAAAACGGCCGTAAAACGGTCGTTGTAGTCTAGACCAGTCCAGGTCCACCCTTGCCAGGACGACAAAGTCGTGCAATCACCCCAAGTGCGACAAAACAGAAAGGTCCACCACCGTGGCCCCAGAGCAGTACCCCTCGTTCGACGATCTCGACGGGCACGAGCAGGTCGTCGCCTGCTCGGACGAGCGCAGCGGACTCCGCGCCTACATCGCCATCCACTCCACCGCCCGCGGCCCCGCACTGGGTGGCACCCGCTTCCACTCCTACGCCAGCGACGCCGACGCCCTGCGCGACGTGCTGAACCTCTCCCGCGGCATGTCCTACAAGGCCGCGATGGCCGGGCTCGACCTCGGCGGCGGCAAGGCCGTCATCCTCGGTGACCCGCTCACCGACAAGAGCCCCGCCCTGCTGCACGCCTACGGGCGGTTCGTGCAGTCGCTGAACGGGCGCTACTACACCGCCTGCGACGTGGGGACCTACTCCGAGGACATGGACGTCATCGCCGAGGAGAGCCGCTTCGTGACCGGTCGCACGGTCGCGCAGGGTGGCGCCGGCGACAGCTCAGTGCTCACGGCGTACGGCGTGTTCCAGGGCATGCGCGCCGCCGCGGAAGCCACCTGGGGCGCACCCACGCTCGCCGGGCGGACCGTCGGCGTCGCCGGCGTCGGCAAGGTCGGGCGGCACCTCGTGGGCCACCTGCTCGAGGACGGCGCCCGGGTCGTCATCTCCGACGTCTACTCACCGGCCGTGGCGCGGATCCTGGAGGAGCACCCCGAGGTCCGGGCGGTGGCCGACACCGACGCGCTGGTCGCCGAGCCGATCGACGTCTACTCGCCGTGCGCGCTCGGCGACGCCCTCACCGACGACGTCGTGGCGACGCTGCGGGCCAGGGTCGTGTGCGGGGCGGCGAACAACCAGCTCGCGCACCCCGGCGTGGAGAAGCAGCTGGCCGACGCCGGCATCCTGTACGCCCCCGACTACGTGGTCAACGCCGGCGGGCTGATCCAGGTCGCCGACGAGCTGCACGGCTTCGACTTCGAGCGGGCTCACGCCCGCGCGACACTCATCCTGGACACCACGCGCGAGGTCTTCGCGCTCGCCGACGCCGAGGGCGTGCCGCCTGCGGTGGCCGCCGACCGGATCGCCGAGCAGCGGATGGCAGACGCCGCGCGCGCCGACGGCGACCGCGGGATCTGGCTGCCCTGAGCAGGCCCACGTGGGGGCCGGGTCAGTCAGCCGTCGCGACCAGGATCAGTCGCGTGAGGAGGAGTCGGAGTAGTCCGACCACTTGTCGTACTCGTCAGAGTCGTCGACTGGCTCAGGCTTCTCGGCCTGGGTCGACTCGTCTCCGTGCAGCTCCTGGGCCAGCGATGCGAAGTCCGTCTCGTGAGTGCGGTACTTCAGATCGCGAGCAACCTTGGTCTGCTTCGCCTTTGCACGGCCGCGCCCCATGGGTGGCCCCCTCGCACGTTTGGCCGGCAGCGCTTGGCCTGCCGGTCTGAGTTAACTGTTCGTGGGTCAACCCTAACTGGCGAGTGGTGATTCCCGCACGTCGGCCCGCCAACTTGGACGCGCCGGATCCGCGCTGATCTACGGGTCAGTGCCGGGAGTGATCGCCGTGCAGCGTGACCCGCCCGCCGTCGCCCGCGGTCGCCTCGGTGACGAGGCCGGCCACCCAGGCGTCGATGCCGAAGCCGGCGAGCACCGAGACCGCTCGATCGGCATCGGCGGCCGCGGTCAGGGAGACCATCCCGACGCCGCAGTTCAGGGTCTTCTCGAGGTCCTCGCGGGCCACCCCTCCGGTCTCGGCTACGAGGCCGAAGACGGGTGGCAGCGACCAGCTGGACCGGTCGATGGAGGCGGTGAGCTCGACCGGAAGCACCCGCTCGAGGTTCGCCGCCAGACCACCTCCGGTGATGTGCGACATCGCGTGCGTCTCGGTGTGCTTGGCCAGGTCGAGGCAGGCCTTGGCATAGATCCGGGTCGGCTCGAGGAGCTCCTCCCCGAGCGTGCGGCCGAGGTCGTCGACGTGCTCGTCGAGCCGCCGCCCCCCCTGCTCGAGCAGGACGTGGCGCACCAGGGAGTAGCCGTTGGCGTGCAGCCCGCTCGAGGCCATCGCGATCACCACGTCCCCGGGGCGGACGCGACCGGGGCCTAGGAGCTGGCTGGCCTCGACCACACCGGTGGTGGAGCCGGCCACGTCGTACTCGTCGGGCTCCAGCAGTCCGGGGTGCTCGGCGGTCTCGCCGCCCACGAGCGCGCACCCGGCGGTGACGCACGCCTCGGCGATGCCCTTGACGATGGCCGCGATCCGTTCGGGGACGACGCGGCCGGTGGCGATGTAGTCGGTCAGGAAGAGCGGCTCGGCACCGCAGACGACGAGGTCGTCGACGAGCATGCCGACGAGGTCGAACCCGATCGTGTCGTGCTTGTCGAGCGCCTGCGCGATCGCCACCTTGGTGCCGACGCCGTCGGCCGAGCTGGCCAGCAGCGGGCGCTCGTAGGCCTTGAGCGCACTGGCGTCGAACAGCCCGGCGAAGCCGCCGATGCCGCCGACCATCTCGGGGCGCCGGGCCTTGTCGACCCAGACGCGCATCAGCTCGACGGCCTTGTCGCCGGCCTCGATCGAGACGCCGGCCGCCTCGTAGGTGGCTCCGGAGCTGGGCTGGCTCATGGGCGGTCGAGCGCGTCGACGGCGCCGCCGCCGGCCAGCGAGGTCGCCAGGCCCTCGGCCTCGATCAGCGGTGCCATCTCGAGCAGGTGCTTGCCGAGGAACTCCGGCTCGGGCAGCTTGACCGGGTAGACGCCGTCGAAGCAGGCGCGGCACAGGCTGTCGGAGGGCACCGAGGTCGCCTCGACCAGCTGCTCCAGGGAGATGTAGGCCAGGGAGTCGGCGCCGATGGAGTTGCAGATCTCCTCGGTGGACAGGCCGTTGGCGATCAGCTCGGCGCGGGTGGCGAAGTCGATGCCGTAGAAGCAGGGCCACTTCACCGGGGGGCTGGAGATGCGCACGTGGACCTCGCGGGCACCTGCCTCACGGAGCATCCGGACCAGGGCGCGCTGGGTGTTGCCGCGCACGATCGAGTCGTCGACGACGACCAGCCGCTTGCCCTCGATCACGTCACGCAGCGGGTTGAGCTTGAGCCGGATGCCGAGCTGGCGGATCGTCTGGCTGGGCTGGATGAAGGTGCGCCCGACGTAGGAGTTCTTCACCAGGCCGGTGCCGTAGGGGATGCCGCTGGCCTCGGCGTACCCGATGGCGGCGGGGGTGCCGGACTCCGGCACAGGGATGACGAGATCGGCGTCGGCGGGGTAGTCCTTGGCCAGGCGTCGCCCGATCTCCACGCGCACGCTGTGGATGCGCTGGCCGGAGATCAGGGTGTCGGGCCGGGCGAGGTAGACGAACTCGAACAGGCAGCCCTTGGGCTCGGGCTTGGCGAAGATGCGGCTGCGCAGGCCCTGCTCGTCGACGGCGATCATCTCGCCCGGCTCGATCTCACGGATGTACGACGCACCCACGATGTCGAGGGCAGCCGTCTCGCTCGCCACCACCCAGCCCCGCTCGAGTCGGCCGAGCACGAGCGGCCGGATGCCCTGGGGGTCGCGGGCGGCGTACAGCGTGGACTCGTCCATCCAGACGAAGGAGTAGGCACCCTGCAGCCTGGGAAGCAGCTCGACGGCGCGCTCCTCGAGCGAGGTGTCGGGATGCACGGCCAGGAGGGCGGTGACCAGGGAGGTGTCGTTGGTGCTGGTCTCGAGCTTGCGGGCGCCGAAGTCGAGCTCGGTGTCCACCGGGAGGTCGGCGACCATCTGCTGGAGGTCGCGGGTGTTGGTCAGGTTGCCGTTGTGGGCCAGCGCGATCGAGCCGTCGGCGGTGGGCCGGAAGGTCGGCTGGGCGTTGTGCCAGGTACTGGCCCCGGTCGTGGAGTAGCGCGAGTGACCCACCGCGAGGTGGCCCTTGAGGGCCTCCAGGGTGGACTCGTCGAACACCTGAGAGACCAGGCCCATGTCCTTGTAGACCAGGATCTGGCGGCCGTTGCTGACCGAGATGCCGGCCGACTCCTGGCCACGGTGCTGGAGGGCGTAGAGACCGAAGTAGGTGAGCTTGGCGACGTCTTCGCCGGGGGCCCAGACACCGAAGACGCCACAGGCGTCCTGGGGTCCGCGGTCGTGGGGGTCGAGGTCATGCGTCAGGCGGCCGTCTCCGGGACGGCGAGCGTTGCTGGCCACGCGGCCGAGTGTACGTGCCGCTGAAGGAGCGACGTACCGCCGTCCGGGGTGTCGCTCCTGTGAGTCGGGGGCGGGTCCGACCAGGGTCCCCCCGGTTGCCCTGGTGGTCACCCGCCCCCGACTCACATGTCCTTGGCCCCTGCCTTGATCGCCTCACGGATCCGGGAGTAGGTGCCGCACCGGCAGACGTTGCGGATCTCGTCGAGATCGGCGTCGCTGACCTCGTGCCCCTCGGCCCGGGCCTTCCTGACGGTGGCGACAGCAGCCATGATCTGGCCGGGCTGGCAGTAGCCGCACTGGGCCACGTCGTACTCCAGCCACGCCTGTTGCATCGGGTGCAGGTCACCGTCGGCGGTGTCGGCCAGCCCCTCGATCGTGGTGACCTCGTCGGTCTCCGAGATGTCGGCCACGCGCACCGAGCAGGGGTTGAAGGCCTTGCCGTTGAGGTGCGACGTACAGGCCTTGCAGACGTTGATGCCGCAGCCGTACTTCGGGCCGGTGAGCCCGACGATGTCGCGGATGACCCAGAGCAGGCGGACGTCGTCGTCCACGTCGACGGTCGTCGACTTCCCGTTGAGGATGAAGGTGTGCTTCGGCATGTCGTGTCCTCAGTAGGTGTGGCTCAGGCCGTCGGTGGGGGACGCGGGTACGGGGGGCACGAAGCTCTTGACCTCGAAGGCCAACGGGTCGTCGTGGTTGATCGGGAACCTGGTCGGCACCTTCCCGGTGGCCCGGGCGAACGCGCAGGCGACCGCTGCGGCCGAAGCCGCCACGCCTGCCTCTCCGGCGCCGCCGGGCTGGTCGGAGCCCGAGTCGACGATGACGGCCTCGAAGTCGTGCGGGACGTTCCACTGCCGTGTGTAGAAGTAGTTGTCCCAGCTGGCCTCGAGGAAGTGGCCGTCGCGGAGGTGCACGCTGCTGGTCAGGGTGAGCGCCATCCCGTCGGAGAAGCCACCCATCATCTGGGCCTTCAAACCGTTCGGGTTGATCACCAGACCCGCGTCCACTGCGACCGTGGCCCGGGTGACCCGCGGGCCGGTGACGCCGTCGCGGACCTTGCGATTGACCGTCTCCGGCCGGCAGTCGATCTCCACGACGCAGGCCGTGGCGCCCTTGTACTCCTTGTGCAACGAGATCCCCTGGGACGTGCCCGGGGCCATCGTCTTGCCCCAGTCGCCGACCTCGGCCGCCTTGCGGAGCACCGCCTTCACCCGCTCGTCCTTCAGGAACGCCAGCCGGAACGCGAGGGGGTCCTTGCCCATCGCCCGGGCCAGCTGGTCGATGACGAGCTCGTTGGCCACGCGTACGTCGGGTGAGTAGATGTTGCGCATGCTGCCGGTGTTGAACCGGCGCTCGGTCTCGTTGATCACCTGGGTGACCGCGCCGAAGTTGTAGGGCAGCTCCTGGGTGAGGTTGAAGATCACCTCGGCGTAGGTCTGGTTGCCGAGTCCGCCGGGCAGCCGCCCACCCAGCGCGGTGATCATCTCGCCGAAGCCGTGGCTGAAGTCGGTGGCGACGCTGGTGTGGCGCTGCTCGAAGCTGAGCACCTGACCGGCGAGGTACGTCGCCCGGATGCGTGAGGTGCACATCGGGTGCACCCGGCCCTGGCGCGGCTCGTCGGCACGGTGCCACATCAGCCGGACCGGCTTGCCGATCGCCTTCGAGGCCCGGGCCGCCTCGACCGCGTGGTCGGGGAACAGCTTGTGACCGAACGACCCGCCGCCGGTGACGACGTTGACGGTCACCTTCTCCTTGGGCAGGCCGACGGCCTGGGCGATGTCCATCTGGGCCACGATCGGGACCTTCAGCCCGGCCCACACGGTGGCGTGGTCGGCACGCACGTCGGCGACGGCGCAGTAGGGCTCGAGCGCGGCACTGCTGCGGAACATGAAGGTGAAGTCGGCCTCGACCGTCTTGGCCAGCACCGGCACCTTGGGCACCGCCAGCGGCAGCTCCGCCTTGCGCACCTTGGCCAGGATGGTGTCGTCGGACTCGCCCTCGACGGTCCCCGGGTTCCAGTCGACGTCCATGGCGCGGATGGCGTCGATGCACTGGCCGAAGGTCCGGGCCCGGACCGCGATGCCGGTCGCGATCAGGGCGACGTCGGTGACGCCGGGCATCGCGAGCACAGCGGCCTCGTTGCGCAGGCGCTTCGGGGTGCCGTTCAGGGTGGGCGCGCGGCACACCATCGTCGGCATCGCGTCGGGGACCTGGAGGTCCATGGCGAACTTCTTCTGCCCCGTCACGATGTCGCGGGCGTCGACCCGGTTGTGCGACGTGCCGATGACGGCGAAGGAGTCCCGGCCCTTGAGCTGGACGTCGACCGTCCTGGTGGTCGGGGAGGCTGCCTTCTCGGCGAGGTCGCCGTACGTCGCCGAGGAGCCGTCGGGTGCGGTGACGACACCGTTCTTCGACTTCAACAGCGCGACCGCCGAGCCCAGCTCGATGGCCGCGGCCTCGAGCAGGGCGCCCTTCGCGATGGCCGCGGCCACCCGGATCGGGGTGTACGTCGAGACGGTGGTGTTGGAGCCGCCGGTGAGCTGGTTGAGCATCAGCTCGGGACGGGCCGGCGCCAGGGTGACGTGCACCTTCTCGACCGGCAGGTCGAGCTCCTCGGCGATGATCATCGCGGTCGAGGTGGTGATGCCCTGGCCGACCTCCATGCGCGGCAGCGCGAACGAGGCGGTGCCGTCCTTGTTGACCGTGATGGTGATCAGCTGCGCCGTCGGACGCGCGGCGTCGGTCTGCGCGTCCTCGAGGTCGTAGCCCTCGGCGATCTGCGGCGGGGAGGGCACGGCACCGAAGGCAGGGGCCATGCTGCCGAGGTCGACGGCCACGACGAGGGTCGAGGCGCCGATGACGTAGCCGAGGAAGCCGCGGCGACTGACTCCGGAGCCCTGGCGGGGCTGGTCGGGCCGACCGGAGACGTCCCCGGACGTGTCCGGGGTCGATGGGGTGAGGGTCACGCAGCGTCCTCTCGATGTGCTGCGGCCCGGGAGGCTCCCGAGCCTCCCTCCCCCGACGCCGATCCACCCGCTCCCGAGGGTCGACCACCGCCACCGGAGACGTTACCCGGGCGACGTTGAACCCGAAACCACCTGAGACGTCCAGATTTGTCGGACTGGCGCTTCCCTCAGCGCGGCCAGAGGTCGGCGCAGGCCTCGCGGGCACGCTCCACGGTGACCGGGTCGGCGGCGACGACCAGGCCGGGGGCACCCGACCTGGCGGTGTAGGGCGTCCCGTCGCGGTGCGAGGCCGCGCCTCCGGCCTCGCGCACCATCAGGGTGCCGGGCAGGTGGTCCCAGGGATTGGTGTGGCCGTAGAGGACGTAGTCGGCCTCGCCCTCGATCAGCTTCGGGTAGTCGACCCCGCAGCAGACCCAGGTGCCGATCAGCTTCGGCAGGCCGACCGGCTGGCGGCCGCGACGTGACCAGATCGAGGTGGCTCCCTGCGGCTGGTCGCCGGCGGGTTCGCGACGCACCACCTCGCCGTTGCGTCGTACGCCGCCACCCTGCTCGGCCACCCAGGCCATCTCGTGCTCCGGCTGCCAGATCCAGCCGCGCACCGTCTCGCCGTCGATCACCTCCGCGATCATCACGGCGTGGTCCTTCGACCCGTTGACGAAGTTCTTGGTGCCGTCGACCGGGTCGACGGTGAAGCCGTGGTCGGCAGCGCGGAACTGCTCCATCAGCTCGGGTGCCGTCGCGAAGGCCTCCTCGCCGAGCACGACGGCGTCCGGGTAGGCCTCGAGCAGCGCCTTGGTGATCAGCTCCTCGGCCTCGTGGTCGGCCACCGTGACGAGGTCGCCCGGTCGCTTCTCGTCGATCTCCGACGCCGCGAGCGACCGGAACCGTGGCGTGATGACCTCGGCCGCGACGGACTGCATCAGCTCGAGGACCTCGTCGGTGGAGAGCGGCATGTCGTCCTCCGCTCAGTCCGCGAGGTTGGACAGGAGGAAGGCCTCGGCCAGACAGACACGTTCGAACTCCGCGAGATGCAGGCCCTCGTTGGCGCCGTGGGCGCGGGTGTCGGGATCCTCGACCCCGGTGACCAGCACGCTCGCCCGGGGGAAGCTCTCCAGAAACTCGGCGATGAACGGGATGGACCCGCCGACTCCCATGTCGATCGGCTGGACGCCGTCCCAGGCGTCGGTGAAGGCCTTGCGGGCCGCGTCGTACGCCGGACCGGTGGCGTCGATCTGGGTCGCCTCACCGGTGTCGACGAGCTCGAAGCTGAGCTCGGCCCCGAACGGGACGTGCTGCTCGAGGTGGGCTCGCAGGCAGTCGAGGGCGTTCTCGGTGGTGTCGCCCGGAGCGATCCGGAGGGAGAGCTTGGCGCGGGCGGAGGCGGTCAGGGTGTTGCTGGCGCCGTCGACCTTGGGGGCGTCGAGACCGGTGATGGTCAGCGAGGGCTGGGCCCAGAGCCGCTCGACGACCGAGCCGTGGCCGATGAAGCCGACCCCCGGGGCGATGCCGGACTCGGCCCGAAGTCGGTCGGCCGGGTAGTCGACGTCGGCTGCAGTGCCGGTGTGCAGCCCGGCGACGGCCACCGACCCGTCCTCGTCGTACAACGTGGTGAGCAGGCGGGTGAGCGTCATCAGGGCATCCGGCACCAGCCCGCCCCACATGCCGGAGTGCACGGCGTGGGTCAGTGTCCGCACGCCGACGTCGACGCGCACCAGCCCGCGGAGGCTGGTGGTGAGGGCGGGTACGCCGATGTCCCAGTTGCCGCTGTCGGCGATCACGATGACGTCGGCGGCCAGGGTCTCGCGGTGCTCGGCCAGCAGGTCGGCCAGGGTGTCGCTGCCGACCTCCTCCTCGCCCTCGATGAACATCGTCACCCCGACGCCGAGGTCCTCGCCCAGCGCCCGGACGGCGCCGAGGTGGGCGACGATCCCGGCCTTGTCGTCGGCCGCGCCACGACCGTAGAGACGGCCGTCGCGCTCGGTCGGCTCGAACGGAGGAGAGTCCCACTCGGCGTGGTCGTTCTCGGGCTGGACGTCGTGGTGGGCGTAGAGCAGCACCGTCGGCTTCCCGTCGGGCGCGGGCTTGCGGGCGATCACGGCCGGGGCTCGCCCGTCGTCGCGGGCGCTGACGACCTGCACGTCCTCGAAGCCTTCTGCGCTGAACAGGGTGGCCACCGCCTCCGCACTGCGCTGCACCTCGGCGGCGCGGGCAGGGTCGGCGCTGACCGACTCGATCCGCACCAGGTCCTCGAGGTCCTGGCGGATGCGGGGCAGCTCGGCGGTCACCCGCGCACGCAGCTCGTCGATGTCCATGGGTTCAACCTAAGTGGGGCCGTCTCGACCGGTGAGAGGCAGGTAGGGGGTCAGGTCGGCGCGCTCGCCGGAGGCCCGGACGCGGCCGGCTTCGACGGCCTGCTGCCAGGTGGTCTCGCCGGTGGCCAGGGCGATCCAGGTGGTCGCGTCGAGCTCGATCACCGCGGGCGGCGTACCCCTCGTGTGGCGGACGCCGGCGACGACCTGCGCGGCGGCGTACGGCGGCACCCGGACCTCGACCGACTTACCCGGAGCCTGCTCGCTGAGCACGGCGAGGAAGTGCTTGGTCAGCAGCCTGAGATCGGCCTTGGTGCGCTCGTCACGGGAGATGGCCTCGGCGACCGCAGCCGGGTCCTGGGGCTGGAGGCGAGGCACCCCCGCAGGCTATCCGCCCGGGGCGACAGGTCAGCCGAGGTCCATGCCCTCCAGCGGGGCGGAGGGTTTCCGGTCGGGCAGGCGCAACATCCGGAGGGAGTTGCCGATCCCGATCAGGCCGGCGAGGAGGGGCACCAGCAGGGCGATCTGCAGCGAGCGGTTGCGGGCGTCGTTGTTGATGGAGACGACCTCCGCCTCCACTGCTGCGGGCTGTCCGGTGATCCTCTTCTCGAGCTGGGAGTTGCTCATCACCTCGGCGTCGTGCTCCAGCACCTTGGCGATCTGCTGCTGCTCGGCCGCGGGAATGACCTCGCTGTTCTCGGTCATGTGGGTGAAGCTGAACGACAGGGCGGCCAGCATCAGGCCGCCTGCCATGGCCAGGCCGAAGGAGAGTCCGAAGGAGCCGGCGGCCGAGTTCACGCCGGCGGCCTCGCTGACCCGCTCCTCCTCGACCGGCGCGAGGGTGTAGTTGTTCAGCTGCGAGACGAGCAGGCCCAGGCCGGAGCCGGTGACGGCGAGCGGGACCACGAGGTACCAGCCGCTGTCCACCCGAGGCACGAACGGGATGATCACGGCGATCCCGATGCTGACCAGCACGAAGCCCATCCGGATGATCGCGGCCGGGCGGCGCCCACCGGCCCTGCGACCGGCGACCAGGGCCGCGGCGAACATGGTCAGGGACAGCGGTGCCAGCGACAGACCGGCCTCCAGTGCGTCGTACTCGAGGGTCATCTGGAGGAACAGCGGGAGTGCGATCATCGCCCCGCCCAGGGCGACCTGCTGCATCATCTGACCGGTGACCCCGGCGGTGAAGGTCGGGTGCCGGAACAGGTCGGGGTCGAGCAGCGTCACCTGCTGCTCCCGCTTGCGCCGGATCAGCCACCGGGCGAGCAGCCAGAGCGCCACCGCGCCGAGAACCATCAGCAGGCCGACGAACTCGCCGCCCTCCTGCCAGACCAGGATCCCGAGCACCACGCCGCCCATGCCGATCACCGACAGGATCGCGCCGACCACGTCGACCTGGCGATCGCCGGTGTAGGGCACGTCCTTCACCAGGCCGATCTGGCTCAGCACGATGGCGATGATGAGCACCTCGAGCCCGAACCCGACCCGCCACGACAGGTAGGTCGTGACGAACCCGCCCAGCAGGGGCCCGATCGCGGCCGCGATCGCGGCGGCCGCTCCGACCATCGCATAGGCCTGCGTCTGGGCCGAGCCCGAGAAGTTGCCGTGGATCAGCGACTGCATGGCCGGCAGGAGCAGCGAGGCGCCGAGGCCGCCGATGATGGCCCAGAAGATGATGATCGCGGTGAGGCTCTGGGCGAGCGTCATGGCCAGCGCCCCGATGGCGTAGGCGAGCAGTCCGAGGACGTAGGCCCGCTTGCGGCCGATCAGGTCGCCGACCTTGCTGTTGATCAGGATGAAGGCCGCCGAGACCAGCGCTTCGAGTGCGATCGCGGACTGTACGCCGCTGGCCGTCGTGTCCAGGTCGGTGATGACGGCCGAGATGGACACGTTCATCAAGGAGGTGTCCACCACCAGCACGAACATCGCAGCCGCCAGGAGCAGCATCAGCCGGCGACTGCCCGACACCGCCTCGTTGCCGCCCTGCGCCCCGGTGGTCATGAGTGCCTCCCGGCGCATCATGCTCAGGCCGACCGCCGACCTGCCTCACCCGAGACGTGTGAGGGACGAGCGAGCTGCCTAGGCCAGGGCGGCGGGGAGCGTGACGGTCCAGGCGGTGCGCAGCTCCTCGAGGGGTACGTCGAACAGGCCGGTCACCGACAGCGAGTCGCCGCGGGTCTGACCGAGGGAGGTGATCGGTACGCCGTGCTCGGCGGCCAGGTCGAAGAGCCGCTCCTCGTCGTCGGGGCCGTCCACCGTGACCAGCACCCGGCCGGCCGACTCGCTGAACAGCTCGACGAAGGGGTCACCGGCGAGCTCGACCCGGACACCGACACCGTTGCGGAGGCACGACTCGGCCAGGGCCTGGGCGAGGCCGCCGTCGGAGAGGTCGTGCGCCGAGGACAGCACCCCGGTCGCCTCGACCAGCAGCTCGCTGAGCCCCCGTTCGGCGGCGAGGTCCACCCGGGGCGGCGTACCTCCGAGGTGGCCGTGGACGACGTGGGCCCACTCGGACCCGGACAGCTCCTCGCGGGTCTCGCCGAGCAGCAGCACCTGCTGGCCGGCCGCCGGGAAGCCGGTCGGCGTACGCCTCGTGACGTCCTCGATGACGCCGAGCACCGCCACGACGGGCGTCGGCAGGATCGCGGTCTCGCCGGTCTGGTTGTAGAGGCTGACGTTGCCGCCGGTGACCGGGATGCCGAGCTCGAGGCAGGCGTCCTTCAGGCCCCGGCAGGCCTCGGCGAACTGCCACATCACTGCGGGGTCCTCGGGCGAGCCGAAGTTGAGGCAGTCGCTGATCGCCAGCGGGGTGGCGCCACCGGTCGACACGTTGCGGTAGGACTCGGCGAGCGCGAGCTGGGCCCCGGCGTACGGGTCGAGCAGGGCGAAGCGGCCGTTGCAGTCGGTCGAGACCGCCACACCGAGGTTGGTGTCGTCGTCGACGCGGATCATGCCGCTGTCGCTCGGCTGGGCGAGCACGGTGTTGCCCTGCACGTAGCGGTCGTACTGGTCGGTGATCCAGGACTTGTCGCACAGGTTGGGGCTGGCGACCAGCCGCAGCAGGGTGTCACGCAGCTCGTCGGCGGAGGACGGCGGCGGGAGGGTCTCGGCGCCGTCGGCCTGGAGGACGTCCTGGGAGTCGGGGCGGGCAAAGGGCCGCTGGTACGTCGGGCCGTCGTGGGCCACCGACCGGGGCGGCACGTCTACGACCCGCTCGCCGTGCCAGTCGATCTGCAGACGGTCACCGTCGGTCACCTCGCCGATGACGGTGGCGTCGACCTCCCACTTCTCGCAGATGGCGAGGAAGGCGGCGACATCGTCGGGCTCGACGACGGCCATCATCCGTTCCTGGCTCTCGCTCATCAGGATCTCCTCGGGCGCGAGCGAGGAGTCGCGCAGCGGAACCCGGTCGAGCTCGACGTGCATGCCGCCGTCACCGGCGCTGGCCAGCTCGCTGGTCGCGCAGGAGAGACCGGCGCCGCCGAGGTCCTGGATGCCGGCGACGATGCCGGCCGCGAACAGCTCGAGCGTGCACTCGATGAGCAGCTTCTCCATGAACGGGTCGCCGACCTGGACGCTGGGCCGCTTGGCCGGACCGGTCGAGTCGAAGGTCTCGCTCGCCAGCACGCTGACGCCTCCGATGCCGTCGCCGCCGGTCCTGGCGCCGTAGAGGATCACCTGGTTGCCGACACCGCTCGCCTTGGCCAGGTGGAGGTCCTCGTGACGCAGCACGCCGACGCAGAGGGCGTTGACCAGGGGGTTGCCGAGGTAGGTCTCGTCGAAGACGGCCTCGCCGCCGATGTTCGGCAGGCCGAGGCAGTTGCCGTAGCCACCGACGCCGGCGACGATCCCGGGCAGTACCCGGTGGGTGTCCGGCGCGTCGAGGGGTCCGAAGCGCAGCGGGTCCATCACCGCGACGGGGCGGGCGCCCATGGCGAGGATGTCGCGGACGATGCCACCGACCCCGGTGGCCGCACCCTGGTAGGGCTCGACGTACGACGGGTGGTTGTGGCTCTCGACCTTGAAGGTGACGGCGTAACCCTGACCGATGTCGATGACGCCCGCGTTCTCGCCGATGCCCGCCAGCAGCTTGCCGGTACGCCCCTCCTGGGCCAGCTGATCGGCCAGTTCGGAGAACTGCTTGAGGTGCACCTTGCTCGACTTGTAGGAGCAGTGCTCGCTCCACATCACGGAGTACATCGCCAGCTCGGAGCTGGTCGGCCGCCGGCCGAGGATCTCGCGGATGCGGGCGTACTCGTCGGCTTTCAGGCCCAGCTCGGCCCACGGCTGCTCGTGCCCCGGGTCGGTGGCGGCGTTGGCGACGGTGTCGAGGTGGGCAAGGGTGCTGGTCTCGGGCACGGGATCAACCTACTGGGAGACGGATGGTCCGAGGCACACGGACCCGGCGCGGCCCCGTCGGAGGGTCCGAACGCATCGGACTATCCCTCACCAGAGCAATTTGAATTACACCTTTGTAATTCATTCAAGCCCTGTTACTGGTGTGATTAGTGGGGTTAAAGTCATCGTCATTTCCCGACATTCTTGGAGATTCCGATGCTTCCCCGAGCCTTGTCCGCCGCGTTGGCGGCCGGCCTGATCGCGACCCTGTTCGGCGCCCTGCCCAGCGCGCCGGCGTACGCCGCCAACCCGGTCACCCCGGGGAACTTCACCGGCTACGGCTTCGACCAGTGCGACGCCCCGAGCCAGACCGCGATGTCGACCTGGATCAAGAAGTCGCCGTTCCGGGCCGCGGGCATCTACATCTCCGGCAACTCGCGGGCCTGCCGCACGCAGGCCAACCTGACGCCGACCTGGGTGAAGAACCAGCTCGCCGCCGGCTGGCGCCTGATGCCGATCACGCTCGGCCCGCAGGCCGCCTGCTCGAGCCGCTACCCGCGCTACGGCAAGAACATCGACCCCACGATCATCCCGACCGCCGCGAACACCTACTACGCCGCGCGGAGCCAGGGCCGGGCCGAGGCCCGCAAGGCCGTCACCACCGCGCAACGCCTCGGCATCGTCCGCGGCAGCACGCTGTTCTACGACCTCGAGGCCTTCGACATCCGCAAGAGCACGACCTGCACGAACTCGGCGCTGTGGTACCTCACCGCCTGGACCCGGCAGCTGCACGACCTCGGCTACGCGTCGGGCTACTACTCGAGTGCCGCGTCGGGCATCAGGATGATGGACGACCACCGGGTGGCTCCGCACAGCCCGCTGACCATGCCCGACCAGGTCTGGATCGCGGACTGGAACGGCAAGGCCAACACCAGCTCGTCGTACATCCGCAGTGACGGGTGGCTGCCCTACGGCCGGATGAAGCAGTACCAGGGCGGCCACAACGAGACGTACGGCGGCGTACGGATCAACATCGACCGCAACTACCTGAACCTGCGCACCCCGAAGATCCCGGGTGCCAGCACTCCGGCCCCGCAGCCGGCTCCCACTCCGGCCCCCACGGCGCCGAAGTACACCGGCAGCTCGACCTCGGACGCGCACTGCACCCCCGCGACGATCACCCGCCGGGACTACCCGACCTACAACACCAAGGCGCCGGCGCAGTACGTCATCCCGCTCCAGTGCCTGCTCAAGCAGCAGCACCTGTACAAGTACGAGGTCACTGGGAAGTGGAACAGCCAGACCACGGCCGCGCTGTACTCCTTCCAGGCCAGCATCGGCTTCCCGAAGAAGGCGGTCGTGACGCGTCCGGTCTGGACGGCCCTCGTCACCCACGGCAACAGCCGCACCCTGCTGCGGGTCGGCATGAAGAACGCCGACGCGGTGCGGGTCCAGCGGGCCATGAACGCCGCCCTGGCCAGCGGGCTCGCGGTCTCGGGCACCTACCGACCCGCGACGGCGACCGCCGTGAAGGCCTACCAGCGAGCTGTCGGTCTCCCCGTGACCGGCACGGTCACCGCGGCGACCTGGGCGGCACTCGAGCGCGGCCGGACCTGACCTGCCGGCTCTCGTGAACGGCGGTCTCGACTGATCGCTCGCTGGCGCTCGCTGCTCGACCAGCTAGGCGGCTTGGAGGGCCGCGACGACGCTGGCGAAGAACCCGAGCCCGTCGGTGCCGGGACCGCACAGGTCCTCGACGGCGTGCTCGGGGTGCGGCATCAGCCCGACCACGTTGCCGGCCTCGTTGGTGACGCCGGCGATGGCGCGCTGCGAGCCGTTGGGGTTGGCCCCGGCGTACCGCGCGACCACCCGCCCCTCCCCCTCGAGCAGGTCGAGGGTGTGCTGGTCGGCGACGTAGGAGCCCTCGCCGTTCTTCAGCACGATGGTGAGCTCCTGGCCGGCGGCGTACGCCGAGGTCCAGGCCGTCGCGTTGTTCTCGATGGAGATCCGCTGGTCGAGGCAGCCGAACTTGCGGTGGTCGTTGCGGATCAGCGCGCCGGGCAGCAGGTGGGACTCGCACAGGATCTGGAAACCGTTGCAGATGCCGAGGACCGGCATGCCGCCGCGGGCCGCGGTGACCACCTCGGTCATCACCGGCGCGAAGCGGGCGATCGCGCCGCAGCGCAGGTAGTCGCCGTAGGAGAACCCTCCGGGGAGTACGACGGCATCGACTCCCCTGAGGTCGTGGTCGCCGTGCCAGAGGGCGACCGGCTCGGCCCCGCCCAGCGCCACGGCGCGACGCGCATCGACGTCGTCGAGCGAACCGGGGAAGGTGACGACTCCGATCTTCACGACACCACTCGAACGGCGTAGTCCTCGATCACCGGGTTCGAGAGGAGGGTCTCGGCCATCTCGCGGACCTGGGCCAATCGCTCCTCGGTGGCGTCGCCGTCCAGCTCGATCTCGAATCGCTTGCCCTGTCGGACCTCGCTGACCCCGGTGAAGCCGAGGCGCGGCAGCGCACCCTGCACGGCCTTGCCCTGGGGGTCGAGGATCTCGGGCTTGGGCATGACGTCGACGACGACACGGGCCACGGGAGGCCACCAACTCTCTAGTGGGGATGCAGGCGGCTGCAGTCTATCGACGGGCCGTCAGGCGCTCGCCCGCGACTCGAGGATGCGCCCAGCACGCCGGAGGTCAGAACGTACGGCGAGCAGCCCGACCGCGCTCGCCACCCACCCGACCGGTCGCAGGTAGCCCTCGCCACGCACGACGAACTCGGCGTCGACGCTGCACCCCTCCCGGTGCCGTGCGAAGCGCAGGGTGAGGTCGGCCTCGATCGCCCGCCAGCGGCCGGACTCGGCCCAGAGGACGTCGGTCTCGAGCTCCGTGATCTCCATCTCGGGCGCCATCCCCACCGCGGTGTGGTCGAGCCAGCGGAAGCCGATCCGCGGGGCGCCCTCGTCGATCAGCTCGACACGTCGCAGCGAGGACTGCCACTCAGGCCGGTTGCGCGGGTCGGCGAGATAGGTGAAGGCGTCGTGGAGCGGGACGCCGTACCGCAGGGTGGTGGTGCGTGTCGACCTCAGAACGTCTCCCCCGTCAGGAGCTCGAAGGCCTCGACGTAGCGCGATCGGGTCCGCTCGACGATCTCGGCCGGCAGCGCCGGCGGCCGGTCGCCCGAGGCCCGGTCCCAGCCGCTCGCGGGTGAGGTGAGCCAGTTGCGCACGATCTGCTTGTCGTAGGACTGCTGGGTGCGGCCGGGCTGCCACTCGTCGGCGGGCCAGTAGCGGCTGGAGTCGGGGGTCAGCACCTCATCGCCCAGCACGACGTCGCCGGCGGCGTCACCGCGGAGCCGCGTGCCGAACTCGAACTTCGTGTCAGCCAGGATGATCCCGCGTTCGCGCGCCAGGCCGTCGGCCCGGGCATAGACCTCCAGGGTGAGGTCGCGCAGCCGCTCGGCGGCGTCGCGGCCGATGTCGCTGACGACCGCCTCGTAGGAGACGTTCTCGTCGTGGTCGCCGATCGCGGCCTTGGTCGCAGGAGTGAAGATCGGCGCCGGGAGCCGGCTGCCGTCGACCAGTCCGCGTGGGAGCGCGATGCCGCAGACCTCGCCGGTCGACTGGTAGTCCAGGAGCCCCGAGCCGGTGAGGTATCCCCGCGCCACGCACTCGACCGGGTACATCGCGAGCTCCTCGCAGACGACCGCGCGACCGCGGACGGCCTCGGGCACGTCGGTGGAGACCACGTGGTTGGGCACCAGGTCGGCGAGCTGGTCGAACCACCACAACGACATCCGCGTCAGGATCTCGCCCTTGTCCGGGATCCTGGTGTCCAGCACGAAGTCGTAGGCCGAGATCCGGTCGCTGGCCACCATCAGCAGGTGGCCGTCGTCGAGACGGTAGAGGTCCCGCACCTTCCCGGAGTGGAGGTGCGTGGCGCCCTCGATGGTCGGGGCGTCGGGGATGTTGTGCACGGCGACACCCTACAAACCGACGAGGGGTGCACCGGCGGTCGCCGGCACACCCCTCGAGGAGCAGGTTGGATCAGAGGATCGCCTTGTCGAGAATCGCCTTGTCGAGGATGGCGTGGTTCAAGATGGCGTGGTTCAGGATCGCCTTGTTCGTCGGTGCCTTGGCCTGGGCGGCGCCACCGCCGGCGGGGATCGAGGCGACGGCGAATGCCACGGCGACAGCTACGAGCGCTCCACGGATTCCACGGTTCTTCAAGCTCATGATGATGGGTTCCCTCCCCTCATCGTTGGACCCCGATGGTCCAACGTGTGAGACAGCCTACGTCCGTTTTGGACTAAAGTATACAAACCGGACAATTCGGAATCGGAACTAGCCGGACTCGAATGAAGGGGCTCCGATCGGCTCGGCGTCGGCGGTCCGCACCGCCTCGACCCGGGCCGCCGGCGGGCCGTGGCCACACCAGCTCACGAGGTCCTGAACGGCATCGACCGGCCCCTCGAGATGGGCGTGCACGGAGCCGTCGGGCTCGTTGCGCACCCAGCCGGTCACACCCCGCTGCTCGGCCTGCTCGCGCAACGCGGCCCGGAAGAAGACGCCCTGGACGTGCCCGGTCACCACGACCTCGACTGCAGTGCTGTCCATGGAACCAGCCAACAGGGACCACCCCCGATCCGGAAGGGGGCGGTCCCTGGCGTGGTGCACCGGGCAGAATCGGCGCGTCCACTCAAGGCTCGTACGTCCCCGACGCTAAGCGACAGACAGCCCGGTCACAAGCCCCAAATACTCACGTTTCGGACAGTGGACGGGTGGTGTCAGAGGATCTCGCCGGGACGGTAGTGAGCCGCCTCCGGATCGCCCGACACCACGTCCTCGACCCGTCGTACGACGGCGGCCACCTGCTCGCGTGCGGCGCCGGTGAACTCGATCGGATCCGCTACCAGGACTGCCAGCTGCTGTGCGGAGAGGCCCAGCCGCGGGTCGGCCCCGAGACGCGCGAAGAGGTCGTTCTCGGCCAGTCCCTGACGCATCTCGAGGGCCACGGCGACCGCGTGCTCCTTGATCGCCTCGTGCGCCTCTTCGCGGCCGACGCCGTTGCGGACCGCAGCCATCAGCACCTTGGTGGTGGTCAGGAAGGGCAGGTAGCGGTCGAGCTCGCGCTGCACGACCGCTGGAAAGACTCCGAACTCGTCGAGCACGGTCAGGAACGTCTGGAACAGGCCGTCGGCGGCGAAGAACGCGTCCGGCAGCGCCACGCGGCGTACGACGGAGCAGGAGACGTCGCCCTCGTTCCACTGGTCACCGGCCAGCTCGCCGACCATCGACAGCTGGCCACGCAGCACCACGGCCAGCCCGTTGACGCGCTCGCAGGAGCGGGTGTTCATCTTGTGCGGCATCGCCGAGGAGCCGACCTGCCCCTCCTTGAAGCCCTCGGTCACCAGCTCGATGCCGGCCATCAGCCGGATGGTGGTGGCCAGGTTCGACGGCCCGGCCACCAGCTGGACGAGCGCGGAGACGACGTCGAAGTCGAGCGAGCGCGGATAGACCTGTCCGACGCTCGTGAGCACCCGGTCGAAGCCGAGATGGCGGGCCACCCGTTCCTCGAGCTCGCCGAGCGAGGCCGTCGACCCGTCGAGCAGGTCGAGCATGTCCTGGGAGGTGCCCATCGGGCCCTTGATGCCGCGCAACGGATAGCGCGCGAGGAGGTCGTCGAGCCGGTCGAGCGCGACCAGCATCTCGTCGGCGACGGTGGCGAACCGCTTGCCGAGCGTCGTCGCCTGGGCCGCGACGTTGTGGGAGCGACCGGCCATCACCAGCGCCTCGTGCTCGGTCGCGAGCCGGGCCAGCCGGGCCAGCGTCGCCACCACCCGGGTGCGCAGCAGCACCAGCGAGGACCGGATCTGCAGCTGCTCGACGTTCTCGGTGAGGTCGCGCGAGGTCATCCCCTTGTGGATGTGCTCGTGGCCGGCCAACGCACTGAACTCCTCGATGCGCGCCTTCACGTCGTGCCGAGTCACGCGCTCGCGCGCGGCGATGCTCGCGAGGTCGACCTTCTCGACCACGGCCTCGTAGTCCTCGATCACCCCGTCGGGCACGTCGACACCGAGGTCCTTCTGCGCGGTGAGCACGGCGATCCACAGGCGCCGCTCGAGCACGATCTTGTGCTCCGGCGACCAGATCTCGGCGAGGTCCGCCCCGGCGTAGCGCGTGGCGAGGACGTTGGGGACGGTCACCCGGCAATCTTCTCAGGTCGCGGCGTGCTGCCCCAGTCGGAGGGTGCCGAGCCGGAGGACCCAAGGGCGCCCTGGACCGCTGGGGAGACGGTGCCCCTCGAAGGACCCGAACCACTCACCGGGTGGTTCGATCAGCAACCGGGAGCCGTCGCGCAGCCCCACGATGTCGCCGCCGAGCACGACGAAACCGGCCACCGTGGCGACGAACGCAATGCTGCCGTGCGTGCGGATCTGGCAACCCATCTCCCACCAGCTCCAGGGCGAGACCGATCCCCAGCCGCTGCTCAGAGCCTCGATCTGCTCCGCCGGGCAGCGCGTCGGGTCGACCGTGCGTCGGGAGACGAACACTCCAGCGGCACACAGCTCATGGACCTCCGGCCAGGAGATCGTCGGTCGTTCCGCCAGCGCGCGGACCAGCCGCTCCTCGTAGAGCAGGGCAGATCGCGTCCGGAGCGGATCGCCCGCTAGACCCGCTGCCAGGACCCGCTGCCCTTGACCGCGGCTGAGCCCGAGGGGAGACAGCGCCGCGCAGGCTTCCCGAGCGCTCATCAACATGGCTCGACGCTAGGCGTCGGCACCGACAGCACGGCCTGCTTCACAAGTGCTACGTAGTTGGGCCCACGTGGACCCAACTACGTAGCGCTCACCGAAGGGGTCAGACCTCGGCGGCGATGTCGGTGCGCCACTGGGCACCGTCGAAGCTGATCGCGCCCACGCCGTCGTAGGCGCGGGACCGCGCGTCGGCGATGTCCGTGCCGACAGCAGTGACCGCCAGCACCCGGCCGCCGGCGGTCACCAGGTTGCCGTCCAGCAGGGCCGTTCCCGCGTGGATGACGTCCGCCCCGTCCACGGCCTCGGCGCCGGTGATGACGTCTCCCTTGGAGGAGGACTCCGGGTAGCCCGCGCTGGCCATCACCACCGCGACGGCAGCACCCGCCTTCCACCGGGGGGGCTCGACCTCGTGCAGCCGACCCTCGGCCGCGGCGAGCAGGAGGGCGGCGAGGGGCGAGTCGAGCAGGGCGAGCAGCGGCTGGGTCTCGGGGTCACCGAACCGGGCGTTGAACTCGACCACGCGGACGCCGCGCGAGGTGAGCGCGAGTCCGGCGTAGAGCAACCCGGTGAAGGTGGCGCCGCGTCGGGCCATCTCGTCGACGGTCGGTTGGAGGACCCGCTGGTCCACGTCGGCGACGAGGTCCGCCGGCGCCCACGGGAGCGGGGTGTAGGCGCCCATGCCGCCGGTGTTCGGACCTTCGTCGCCGTCGGAGATGCGCTTGAAGTCCTGGGCCGGCAGGAGCGGGTAGACCGTGGTGCCGTCGGTGATCGCGAACAGGGAGACCTCGGGGCCGTCGAGGTACTCCTCGATCACCACCCGGCCGCCCCCGCCACCTTCGCCACCTTCGCCACCTTCGTCGCCCAGGCACTGCGCGGCGTGGGCGGCGGCTGCCTCGCGGTCGTCGGTCACCACGACGCCCTTGCCGGCGGCGAGGCCGTCGTCCTTCACGACGTACGGCGGGCCGAAGGCGTCGAGGGCCGCGGCCACCTCGTCGGTCGTGGTGCAGACGTGCGCCATGGCGGTCGGGACTCCGGCTGAGGCCATCACGTGCTTGGCGAACGCCTTCGAGCCCTCGAGCTCGGCCGCCTCCTGCGAGGGGCCGAAGCAGCTGATGCCGCGGTCGCGGACGGCGTCGGCGACCCCCGCGACCAAGGGCGCCTCGGGACCGACGACGACGAGGTCGGCACCGACCTGCTCGGCGAGCGTCGCGACCGCGTCGCCGTCGAGCTGGTCGACCTCGTGCAGGGTGGCGACGGCGGCGATGCCGGGGTTGCCGGGTGCGGCGTGGACCTCCTCGACGGCCGGGTCGCGGGAGAGGGACAGCGCGAGCGCGTGCTCACGGCCGCCGGAGCCGATGACGAGGACCTTCACGCTGGCAGATGCTAACGGTGGCCGTGGGGCGGACTCAGCCGGCGGGCGGGCGCACCCGCGCCTCGTAGGCGGCCCGCTTCGACTCGTCACGGTCGGCCAGCACGCGATCGGCACCGAAGGCACCGGCGATCTTGTCCTGCAGCCAGCGCGGCAGCACGCCGGTCGCCTTGGTCATGCCGAGCACCCAGCGCGGCACCCACAGCTCCGGGAGTCCGGTACGGATGGTCGTGGCGATCACTTCGGCGACGTCCTGCGCGGTGACGGACTTGACGCCCTTGGCGGCCGGGACGCCGGCGGACAGCTCGGTCTGCACGATCGTGGGGAGTACGACGGACACGTCGATGCCGTGCGGCCTGAGCTCGGCCCGGGTCGCCTCGCTGAAGCCGACCGCTGCGAACTTCGAGGCCGAGTAGGTGGCACCGTCCGCGACCGCGACCCGGCCGACCGCCGAGGCGACGTTGACGATCGCGCCCCGACCCCGCTCCACCATGCCCGGCGCGACCGCCTTGGTGCCGTTGATCAGCCCGTGCACGTTGACGTCGATGATCGCCTTGGTGACGGCGTCGGGCTCCTTGAGGACCGAGCCGAGGGGCATGATGCCGGCGTTGTTCACGAGTACGTCGATCGGGCCGACCTCACCGATCTCGGCCAGGAAGGCCCGCCACGAGTCCGCGTCGGTGACGTCGAGCCGGGCGCCGACGGCACCCCGCCCCACCCGCTCCGCGACCTGCTTGACCAGGACCTCGTCGAGGTCGCCGAGGGCCACCGTGGCGCCCTGGGAGGCCAGCAGCTCGGCCGTCGCCTCACCGATCCCGCGGGCCGCCCCGGTGATCACGACCGTGAGTCCGGAGATGTCGCGCTTGCTCATGAGTGCGTTGTCCTTTCGAGACGACGGAGGGCGACCGGCTGGCCGTCCGAGGGGAACGGGAGTGAGTGGTAGTTCAGCCGGTCGCGGTACGCCGCGTCCACTGTCCAGTCGAAACGGCGGAGCAGCTGGTGCACGATGAGCTTGACCTCCGACCCGGCGAAGGCCATCCCGAGGCACTTGTGCACGCCCCCACCGAACGGCTCCCAGGCGTGCCGGTGGACCTTGTCCTCACGCCGGTGGCTGGCGAACCTCATCGGGTCGAAGACCTCCGGCTGCGGCCAGTACTCCGACATGTGGTGCCCGAGGTGCAGCATCACCGCGACCGGCTGGTCGGCCGGGATGCGTACGCCGAGCACCTCGGTCTCCTTGACCGAGCGCCGCGCCACCACGGGCACCGGCGGGACCAGGCGCAGGCACTCCTTCATGACGAGGTCGAACGACTCCAGCGCGTCGAGCTCGTCGAGGGTCGGGCTGTCGGAGAGTGAGGCCGCCTCGTCGCGGAGGCGCTCGCGCCACCTCGGGTGGGCACCGAGCTGGCGCATCATCGTGGTCACGGTGATGGTCGAGGTGTCGTGGGCCGCCATCAGCAGGAAGATCATGTGGTTGACGACGTCGCTGTCGGAGAGCCCTTCCCCCTCGTCGTCCCGCAGCGAGGCGAGCACGGAGAACAGGTCGTCGCCACCGCCTTCCCGCTTGGCAGCAAGGTGCCGGCCGAAGAACTCCTCCAGCAGGCGACGTCCGCGCATCGCCCGCCCCCACCGGGTGCCGGGCAGTGGGCGGCGTACGAACCCGGTGGCCGCCTGCACGCAGGCCACGAATGCGCGGTTCACCCGCTGGAGCTCGTCGGGCGACGCCAGCTCGGCGCCACCCATGAACACCTGCGTCGCCAGGTCGAGGGTGAGCGACTTCAGGGCCGGGTAGACGCGGAAGTCCGGACGTGGTTCCCAGGCGTCGAGGCCGGTGGCGACCGCCGGGCCGAGCGCCGACACGTAGGACTCGAGCCGGGGTCGGGTGAACGCCTGCTGCATCAGCATCCGGTGCCGGTGATGCTCCTCGAAGTCGAGCAGCATCAGGCCTCGATGGAAGAACGGTCCGACGATCTCGCCCCAGCCTGGTCCGTTGACGAAGGCCTTGTCCTTGTTCTGGAGCGCAGCGGCGCACGCGTCGGGACCGAGCAGCACCGTCGCGCGCCCACCGACGAACTCGAGCTCGGAGACGGGGCCGTAGGCGTCGTACTGCTCGCGCATCAGCCGCAGCGGGTCACGGATGTAGGCCAGGGTGGCGCCCAGGAACGGCGCGCCGCCGCGTCGGTACGGCGCCGGGCGGACGGTCTGCGACATGGCCCTCCGTTTCCCGACCCAGCCGTCTGACAGAATGCCCTGTCAGTTTTGTGGATCGGTCGGGAGGCGTCAAGATGCCGTCCATGAGTTCGGTGGAGCGCAGCTACGGGGGTCGCTCGGCCCAGGAGCGCACCGAGGACCGCCGCGCCCGGCTGGTCGAGGCCGCCATCACCGTGCTGGCCGGCCAGGGCGAACGGGCCACCATGACGGCGATCTGCCAGGAGGCAGGCCTCACCGAGCGCTACTTCTACGAGAGCTTCGCGCACCGCGACGCGGCGCTCGTCGCCGCACTCGAGCGGGTCACCGACGAGATCTCGCGCAACGCCGTCCGGGTGCTCCAGGACACTCCGGGCAGCACCGAAGAGCGGGTGCTCGCGATGGCCCGCGACTTCGCCCACTGGGCGGCGGCCCACCGCGACCGTGCCGTGGTCGCGGTGATGCACGCACGCACGATCGCGGCCCTGCGTCAGCGCCGCAAGGAGCTGGTCGTCACCTTCGCGGAGATCGCCGCGCACGAGGCCGCCGAGCTCTACGGCGACCGCGCGTGGAAGCCGGACCGAGCCCGGGTGCAGGGGATCATCTTCGTCGGTGGTCTGGCGGAGCTGGTCGCCGCGTGGCTCTCCGGCGACGTCGAGCTCGAGCCCGACGGCCTGGCCGACGTGGTGGCCGACCTGTTCGTCGCCCTCGTACGCCGACCCTGAGCCGTCAGCTGACCACGACGGTCTGGTCGCGACCGGGACCGACCCCGACGGCCCAGAACGGCACGCCGGACATGCCCTCGAGCTCGCGCACGTAGCGCTGGGCGTTCTTCGGCAGGTCGTCGAACGCGCGGCAGCCGGAGATGTCCTCGCCCCAGCCGTCGAGGTACTCATAGATCGGCGTCGCCCGGTGGAACTCGGTCTGCGTCATCGGCATCTCGTCGTGCCGGAGCCCGTCGACGTCGTAGGCCACGCAGACCGGCACCCGCTCCCAGCTGGAGAGCACGTCGAGCTTGGTCATGAACAGCTCGGTGAGCCCGTTGACGCGGGCGGAGTAACGCGCGACCACGGCGTCGTACCAACCGCAGCGGCGGTCGCGGCCGGTCGACACGCCGACCTCACCACCGATGCGCCACAGCTTCTCGCCGTCCTCGTCGAACAGCTCGGTCGGGAACGGCCCCGAACCGACCCGCGTCGTGTAGGCCTTGATGACGCCGATGATCCGGTCGATCCGGGTCGGGCCGACGCCGGCTCCGACGCAGACGCCGCCGGAGACCGGGTTGCTGCTGGTGACGAACGGGTAGGTGCCGTGGTCGACGTCGAGCATCGTCGCCTGGGCGCCTTCGAAGAGCACCGTCTTGCCGTCGTCGAGCGCCTGGTTGAGCAGCAGCGAGGTGTCGGCGACCATCGGCTGCAGTCGCTCGGCGTACCCGCGGAGGTCCTCGACCACCTCGTCGACGGAGATGGCCCGGCGGTTGTAGACCTTGGTGAGCAGGTGGTTCTTGACCTCGAGCGCGGCCTCGACCTTCTCGCTCAGGATCCCCTCGTCGAAGATGTCGGCGATCCGGATGCCGACCCGGTTGATCTTGTCGGCGTACGCCGGACCTATGCCGCGACCCGTCGTACCGATCTTGTTCTTGCCGAGGAAGCGCTCGGTGACCTTGTCGACGATCGAGTGGTACGACGCGATCACGTGGGCGTTCGAGCTGACCACGAGCTGGCCCATCGGCACCTGGCGCTCGATCAGCGCGTCGAACTCGCGGAACAGCGCCTCCGGCGAGACCACCACCCCGTTGCCGATCACGGAGGTGCAGCCGGGCGTGAGGATCCCGCTCGGCAGCAGATGGGTGGCGAACTTCTGGCCGTCGACCACGATCGTGTGGCCGGCGTTGTGGCCCCCGCTCGTGCGGACGCAGAAGTCGATGGCGTCCTCGGTGGTGAGCAGGTCGGTCGCCTTGCCCTTGCCCTCGTCGCCCCACTGGGCTCCGAGCACCACGATTCCGGGCATAGTGCTGGCCCTCCAACAAATGGATTCCGGACGTCCCGCGCCCCCATGACGAGAGCCCGGGTGCAACAGCACCGGGCTCTTGCGACCACACGCTACCAAGGACTGTGCCTGGACCTCCATCCGGCGAAGCACGTCTAGGGTGACGGCGTGGATCCGCTGCTCCTCATCACCAACACCGACGCCGGTGGCGCTCAGCACGACGCCCTCGAGGTGGCGCTCGGCGTGCTGCGGGAGGACGCCGACGTCGAGGTCGCCACCACCAGCAACCCCGGTGAGCTCGACGGCGTGCTGCACCGCGCCGGCTGCCGCTCGATCGTGGTGGCCGGGGGCGACGGCAGCCTGCACGCCGTGGTCAGTGCCCTGCACCGGCGCCACGAGCTCGCCGAGCGCACCCTCGGGCTGATCCCGCTCGGCACCGGCAACGACTTCGCGCGCGCCCTGGGGCTACCCCTCGATCCGGCGGAGGCAGCCGCTGCACTGTTGGCCGGCACACCACGCCGGATGGACCTCATCGTCGACGAGCTGGGCGGGGTCGTCGTCAACAGCGTGCACGCGGGCGCCAGCGCCCAGGCGAGCCGTCGCGGCGCCCGCTGGAAGGAGCGGCTGGGACCGTACGGCTTCGGGATCCTCGGCTACCCCATCGGCGCGGCCCTGTCCTCGATCAAGCCGCCGTTCGTCCGGCTGCGGATCGAGGCCGACGGGGAGGTCGTCTCGGACATGGACAAGCACATCTTGATGGTCGCCATCGGCAACGGCACCAGCGTGGGCGGCGGCACCGAGCTCACCCCGGATGCCGACCCCTCCGACGGCCGGCTCGACGTGATGGTGTCGATGGCGACCGGTCCGCTCGAGCGGTTCGGGTATGCCTGGCACCTCCGCGAGGGCGACCACACCGAGCGCGACGACGTCATCGCCCTGCGGGCCAAGCAGGTGACCATCTCCGGTGAGGACTTCTTCCTCGCCGCCGACGGCGAGATCAGCGGCCCCGAGCGCCGCCGCTCCTGGCACCTCGAACCAGGTGCCTACGCCTTGCTCGTCCCGTAGTCGTTCGGTTACGCCGACGTCGGATCAGCCTCGTTGACCTCCCGCGCTGCCTTGTCCTTCTCCACGCGCGGGTCGCCGGCGTCGGCGAAGTAGTCGCCCGTCGTCGTCTCGTCGGACCCGTTGGAGAACTTCATCGTCCGCAGCACCGCCGACAGCACGACGGCGACGGCCACGTTCAGCACGAACGCCGTGACCGCGATGTAGCCCATCTGCTCGATCGACGGGATCGTCTTCAGCGAGCCACCGAAGTGCTTGGTCACCGGACTCGCGACCTGGTACGCCGCAACGGTGCCGTAGATCATGCCGACCGCCCACCCGGCGAGCAGCGCGTAGCGGTGGAACCACCGCGTGTAGAGGCTGAACACGATGGCCGGGAACGTCTGCAGGATCCAGATGCCGCCGAGCAGCTGGAAGTTGATGGCGTTCTGGTTGTCGAGCGTCAGCACGAAGAGCAGCGCGAACGCCTTGACTGCCAGAGAGGCGAGCTTGGAGACCTTCGCCTCTTCCGCGACGGTGGCGTTCGGTTTGATCCACTCCTTGTAGATGTTGCGCGTGAACGTGTTCGCCGCGGCGATCGACATGATCGCCGCCGGCACCAGTGCCCCGATCGCGACCGCGGCGAAGGCCACGCCGGCGAACCAGCTCGGGAAGGAGTCCTCGAACAGCTGCGGGATCACCAGCTGCGGGTTGGGCTTGCCGTCCGCACCCACGGGCTTGGTACCCGCGGCGATGGCGACCCAGCCCAGCAGGGCGAGGAGCCCTAGGACGAAGGAGTACGCCGGCAGGATCGCGGAGTTGCGCCGGATCGTCTTGCGACTCTCGGAGGAGAGCGTCGCCGTGACCGAGTGGGGATACATGAACAGCGCCATCGCCGAGCCCAGGGCGAGCGTGGCGTAGGCCCAGTAGCCGGGCACGGTCGCCGAGCCGGCACCGGGGATGAACGTCCCGGTGGGCTTGCCCGTTGCCGGGTTCGTCGAGCTCATCTTGTCCTGGGCGGCGTCGAAGATGTGCCCCCAGCCACCGAACTTGTGAGGCAGGTAGACGATCGCGACGATGATCACGAGGTAGATCAGCGCGTCCTTCACGAACGCGATCACGGCCGGCGCACGCAGCCCCGAGGTGTAGGTGTACGCCGCCAGCAGCACGAACGCGACCAGCAGCGGCAGGTCCTTGGCCAGCCAGTTGTCGCTGCCCCCGAGCCCGACCACCTCGAGGACTGCCTCGATGCCGACCAGCTGCAGGGCGATGTAGGGCATCGTCGCGATGAACCCGGTCACCGCGACCGCGAGCGAGAGCACCCGGGAGTCGTAGCGCCCGCGCACGAAGTCGGCGGTCGTCACGTAGCCGTGGCGGTGGCTGACCGACCACAGCCGCGCCATGAAGATGAAGATGATCGGGTAGAGGATGATCGTGTACGGCACAGCGAAGAAGCCGGCGACCGAGCCGGTGGCGAACATCGCGGCCGGCACGGCGATGAACGTGTAGGCCGTGTAGAGGTCACCGCCCAGCAGGAACCAGGTGATCCAGGTGCCGAACTTGCGGCCGCCCAGCCCCCACTCGTCGAGCGAGTCCAGGTTGTCGCCTCGCTTGAACCGGGTCGCCATGAAGCCGAGCACGGTCACCACGGCGAACAGCACGATCAGCACGAGGAGGGCAACCCCGTCGACGCCACCGGCTGCCAGGGGCACGAGCAGGGGATTCATCGCTCGTCCTCCCCGTCAGCGTCGGGCGCGTGGCCCGTCGTACCGGCGCGGGGCTTGCGGGCGGCCAGCACGATGCGGTGGGCGGCGTAGGTGAGCGCGGCGGTGATGAACACCCAGAGGAACTGGTACCAGAAGAAGAACGGGACCCCGCCGAGCTTGGGCGTCTCACGGGCGTAGCTGCTCACCCAGCAGAGGGCCACGATCGGGATGGCCAGCAGGACGCCGGCGAGGACGAGGAGGCCCTTGTTGGTCGGTGGCACGCCATCAGCGGCCCCGCCCGAGCGAGTGTGTGACATGGCACCCAACTCTAGACCGAATGTGACTCCCGTCTCATCCGCGGCAGCGAATGTCTCGTCAGCGCAGCGCCTCGTACGCCTCGGGACTCGAGTCGCGCAGGAACTGCTCGCACCGGTTGCGCTCGTGGTCCTCGCCGATGCGACCGGCGGCCTCGGTCAGGGCGGCGAGCGCACGCAGGAACCCCCGGTTGGGCTCGTGCTCCCACGGCACCGGACCGTGGCCCTTCCACCCGTTGCGGCGCAGCAGGTCGAGGCTGCGGTGGTAGCCGACGCGGGCATAGGCGTACGCCGTCACGTCGTCGACCGCCCCGTCGCCCAGTGCTGCCTCGGCGAGGGTGGCCCAGGCGAGGGGCGACTCCGGGTGGCGGCGTACGACGTCGTGGGGATCGTCGCCCGCGGCCAGCTCGTCGGCGGCCGGGTCGACGGGAAGCAGCGTCGGGGGCGGGCCGGCCATCAGGTCGCGGCCGAGGGGCGAGTCAGTCATGCGCCGATCGTCGCACGCAGCCTCAGGCCTGCTCGAGGACGGGGGCGGCGTACCCCGGGATGTCCTCGACGCGCTCGTAGACCGGCAGGCCGCGCTCCCGGGCGATGCGCACGTCCTGGTCCGCGCCCGTGCTGGCGCCGGGCAGGCGGAGGACGGCGTCGCAGTGCGGCAGCAGCCGCTCGGCGGTCGGGTACAAGACCTGCTCGGAGACGGCATCGCCGACACCCGCGGAACCGGCGCCGCGCATCACCGGCAGGGCGACCCACTCCCCGATCATCGGCACGTGGCCGGCGCGGAAGACCGGCCAGGCCGCCTCCTCGAGGGCACGAAGGTTGGCGGCGAGGAGGTCGGGGTCGTCGCCGGTGCCGGAGCGGTAGGGACCGGCGATCAGGATCATCAGTGGAGGGGTCATGGCGGTACAGTAACGTGCAGAAACGTGCAAAGACAAGAAGAAACGTGCAGATGTAAGGTGACGCCGTGCTCGCTGCCCAGCGCAAGGACCTGATCCTCGCCACCCTGCGCACCGAGGGACGCGTGGTCGCCAAGGAGCTCGCGGCCGAGCTCGAGCTCTCCGAGGACACCATCCGCCGCGACCTGCGGGAGCTCGCCGCCGACGGCCGGCTGCACCGGGTGCACGGCGGTGCCTTGCCGGCCTCCCCCGCCGTCGCCGACTTCACCGTGCGCACCGGCATCCGGCAGGACGCGAAGGTCGCGGTCGGTCGCCTGGCCGCTGGCCTGGTCCGGCCGGGACAGACGGTGGCGGTCGATGGCGGTACGACGGCCCAGCAGCTCGTCCGCCACCTGGCCGCCGACCTCCGGGCCACCGTGGTCACGCACAGCCCGACCATCGCCGTGGAGCTCGCCACCCACCCCTCGGTCGAGGTGATCATCGTCGGCGGCCGGCTCTTCAAGCACTCGGTCGTGGCGGCCGGCGCCGCGGCCCACGAGGCGATCGGCCGGATCAGCGCCGACCTGTTCTTCCTCGGTGTCACCGGCATCCATCCCACCGCCGGGTTGACGACCGGCGACGCCGACGAGGCCGCCATCAAGCGAGCCTGGACCCAGCGAGCAGGTGAGACCTACGTGCTCGGCAGCGGGGAGAAGATCGGAGCCGCCTCCGCCTTCGAGGTGGTGCCGCTCGACGCGGTCACCGCCGTGCTCACCGACGCCGACGCCCCGGAGCGCGGTGTCGCGGAGCTCCGCACCGCTGGAGTCGAGGTCATCCGGGCGGGATGAACTGTCAGTCCTCGGGTGTTGGCTACTGACATGGCCGAGACCTCTGCGCGCCCGCAGGCGCCCGCCGACCCAGGCGTCCCCGACGTCAACCCGTGGCCCGCGCTGTTCGCGCTGTGCATCGGGTTCTTCATGATCCTGGTCGACACCACCATCGTCTCGGTGGCGACGCCCGCGATCATCGCCGACCTCGACGCCGACGTGAACTCCGTGGTCTGGGTGACCAGCGCCTACCTGCTGGCCTACGCCGTGCCGGTGCTGATCACCGGTCGGCTCGGCGACCGGTTCGGGCCGAAGAACCTCTACCTGCTCGGCCTGACCGTGTTCACCCTCTCCTCGCTGGCCTGCGGGCTGACCGGCACCATCGAGGGCCTGATCATCGCGCGGGTCTTCCAGGGGCTCGGTGCCGCCATGATCACGCCGCAGACGATGGCCATCATCACCCGCATCTTCCCCTCCGAGCGTCGTGGCCAGGCGATGGCGCTGTGGGGTGCCACCGCCGGCGTCGCCACCCTGGTCGGGCCGATCCTCGGCGGCGTCCTGGTCGACGCCCTCGGCTGGGAGTGGATCTTCTTCATCAACGTGCCGGTCGGCATCGTCGGCTTCGCGCTGGCCTGGCGACTGGTGCCCCGGCTGCCCACTCACTCCCACAAGTTCGACTGGCTCGGGGTCGCCCTGTCCGGCATCGGCATGTTCATGCTCGTGTTCGGCATCCAGGAGGGTCACCAGTACGACTGGGGCACCATCAACGGGATCGTCACGGTGCCTGCTCTCATCGTGGGCGGCATCGTGGTGTTCGCCATCTTCATCTGGTGGCAGGCCCACAACCGCAACGAGCCGTTGGTGCCGCTCTCCCTGTTCCGCGACCGCAACTTCAGCCTCGCCAACGTCGCCATCTCGGTGATGGGTTTCTCGATCACGGCCCTGGCCTTCCCCCTCATGCTCTACGCCCAGCTCGTCCGCGGGCTCTCGCCCACCAAGTCGGCCCTGCTGCTCGTGCCGATGGCGATCATGTCGATCGTGCTCGCCCCCTGGGTCGGCAAGCTGACCGACTCGGTGCACCCGCGCCTGATCACCGGCTTCGGCTTCGCCAGCGCCTTCGTCTCGCTGGTCTGGCTCGTCCAGGTGATGACACCCGACTCGGCGACCTGGGAGATCCTGCTCCCGATGGCCCTGCTCGGCATCGGTAACGCGTTCATCTGGGCCCCGACGTCGGCCACCGCGACGCGCAACCTGCCGATGCGCCAGGCCGGTGCGGGTGCGGGTGTCTACAACGCCACGCGACAGGTCGGTGCGGTGCTGGGTTCGGCGGCGATCGCCGTACTCATGGACTCGCGCCTGGCCGCGCAGGGCCTGAACTTCGAGCCCAGCGAGGCCGGGGGCGGCAACCTGCCCGCCCAGGTGTTCCAGCCGTTCAGCGACGCGATGGCGCAGTCGATGCTGCTCCCGGCGGCGGCCCTGGTGCTGGGTTTCCTGGCCGCCATCTCCTTCGCCCGGCCGGTCCACCAGATCCGGACGCAGCCGGCCGCGGCGCCCAGCGAAGCGGCGGCCGAACCGGCCTGACCGTCAGCCGATCGAGTGGCCGGTGCTGCTCAGGTTGGTGCAGGCCTCGACGACACGGGCAGCCATGCCTGCCTCGGCGGCCTTGCCCCACGCACGCGGGTCGTAGACCTTCTTGTTGCCGACCTCGCCGTCGATCTTGAGCACCCCGTCGTAGTTGCTGAACATGTGCCCGGCGACCGGTCGGGTGAAGGCGTACTGGGTGTCGGTGTCGACGTTCATCTTGATCACGCCGTACTCCACCGCGGCAGCGATCTCCTCGGCGGTGGATCCGGAGCCTCCGTGGAAGACCAGGTCGAACGGCTTGGACCCGGCCTCGAGACCGAGCTTCTCGACGACGGCGTCCTGCGCCTTCTTGAGGATCTCGGGACGCAGCTTGACGTTGCCGGGCTTGTAGACGCCGTGCACGTTGCCGAAGGTGAGCGCGGTCAGGTAGCGGCCCTTCTCGCCGGTGCCGAGCGCCGCGACGGTGGCCAGGGCGTCGTCGGTGGTGCTGTAGAGCTGCTCGCCCCCGCCGCCCTCGACGCCGTCCTCCTCGCCGCCGACGACACCGATCTCCACCTCGAGCACGATCTTGGCCTCGGCGGCCTGGGCGAGGAGCTCCTGTGCGATCTGCAGGTTCTCCTCGAGGGGTACGGCGGAGCCGTCCCACATGTGCGACTGGAACAGGGGATCCTGGCCGGCGCGCACCCGCTCGACCGAAATCGCGAGCAGCGGGCGGACGAACCCGTCGAGCTTGTCCTTGGGGCAGTGGTCGGTGTGCAGCGCGACGTTGACCGGGTACTTCTTCGCGACCTCGGCGGCGTACGCCGCGAAGGCGACCGAGCCGGTGACCATGTCCTTGACGGTCGGCCCCGAGAGGTACTCCGCCCCGCCGGTCGAGACCTGGATGATCCCGTCGCTGCCGGCCTCGGCGAACCCCGCGAGCGCAGCGTTCAGGGTCTGGGAGGAGGACACGTTGATCGCCGGGAACGCGAACGACTTCGCCTTCGCGGCATCGAGCATCTCGGCGTACTTCTCAGGGGTGGCGATCGGCATGTCCCAACCCTAGATGATCTGCCTGCCCACCAGACCAGACAGATCATGGGAGGATCGCGCCGATGCCAGCCCACCGCCACCGGACCGTCCTCGCCGTGCTGGGGCTCGCGCTCGTGCTGCTGGTCAGCGGCTGCGGCGGCAAGGACGCCGAGAAGAAGCAGTCCGACGACAAGCCGAGCGACTCCTCGAGCAGCGGGTCCGGTGACCAGGCCGCACCTGATCCCGGGTACGGCGCCGCCAAGGTGGGCGAGTGCCACCAGATGAGTGCGGAGCAGTCGGTCGCCTCGGTGGACACCAGCAGGAAGGCCAGCTGCCGGGGCAAGCACACCAGCGTGGTCGCCTACGTCGGCTACCTGCGCAAGCCGGTGACGCCGACGACTCCCGTGGCCCAGCGCAGGACGCTCGGCAAAAGGTTCTGCCGACCGGCCTACCAGCGCACGGTCGGCGGCACGCTCGCCGACCGGGCGACCTCGATCGTGACCTGGACACTGTTCACCCCCAGCCAGGCACAGCTCGAGCGCGGCGCCCGGTGGCTGCGCTGCGACGTGGTCGCGCGCAGCGGGGGCAAGCTGGTCCCGCTCCCCACCGGCAAGCCGATGCTGGCCCAGGGGGTGCCCGAGCAGGTGCGCATCTGCCAGAGCGACGCCGGCGTCGACATCTCCTGCGCGAGACCGCACGCCTTCCGAGTGCAGGCCGTCTACCAGGCAGCCATCAAGGCCTATCCCGACCCCACCACCTACACCCCGGTCGCCCGGGCGCGCTGCCGCCAGCTCGTCGGGTCGTTCGGCGGTTTCTGGCAGCCGCCCAGCCAGCAGGGGTGGGACGCCGGCGACCGCTTCATCCGGTGCCTGAGCCCGATGGCGACCCCCTCGGCCACCCCCACCCCCTAGCCCCGCCAGGCCTCTCCGAGGTCGGCGTACCGGGTGATCCAGGTGTGCATGGCGATCGCGGCCGCGGCCGAGGCGTTGATCGAGCGGGTCGAGCCGAACTGGGCGATGGAGAAGGTGCCGTCGCACCGCTCGCGGGCGTCGCCGGAGAGACCCGGACCCTCCTGCCCGAACAGGAAGCAGACCGACCGCGGCATCGCCCAGGTCTCCAGGTGCTCGGACCCCGGGAGGTTGTCGATGCCCATCAGGGTGACCCCCTCCCCATGGAGGTATGCCGCCAGCGACTCGACGTCCTCGTGGTGCCGCACGTGCTGGTAGCGGTCGGTCACCATCGCCCCGCGCCGGTTCCACCGCTTGCGACCGACGACGTGCACCTCGCGAGCCAGGAAGGCATTGGCGGAGCGCACGATCGTGCCGATGTTGAAGTCGTGCTGCCAGTTCTCGATGGCCACGTGGAAGTCGTGGCGCCGGGTGTCGAGGTCGGCCACGATCGCCTCCATCGACCAGTACCGGTAGCGGTCGACCACGTTGCGCCGGTCACCCTCGGCCAGCAGCTGGGCGTCGTACTCCACCCCGGTGGGCAGCGGGCCCTCCCACGGCCCGACCCCGACTTCGGCCGTGCCGTGCGGCATCGGGTCGTACGGCGCCCGTGGCTCCTCAGCACTCACAGCGCACAGGGTAGGACTGGACAGGTTCTGGTCAGGTGAGGACCGATACTCTCGGGGGGTGACCAACCCCTTGCTGTTCGGGATCACCTGGATGGATCCCAACTGGCTGCTGGACCAGTTCGGACCCTGGTTCCTGTGGGTGTGCCTGGCGATCGTGCTCATCGAGTGCGGTCTGTTCTTCCCCGTCCTGCCGGGCGACACGCTGTTGTTCGCGGTCGGGTTGTTCGTCTCCTCACGCGACAACATCGTCCCCGGTCCGTCGGTCACCGACCTGCCCCTGGCGCTGGTCCTGCTCTCGTTGGCTGCGTTCGCCGGCAACGTCCTGGGCTATGAGATAGGCCGCTCGGTCGGTCCGGCGCTCTACGAGCGCGAGGGCCGGTTCATCAAGCGTCAGTACTTCGAGAAGACCGCGGCGTTCTTCGACCAGCACGGCAACAAGGCCCTGGTGATCGGGCGGTTCGTGCCGTTCGTGCGCACCTACATCACCGTGGTGGCGGGGGTCACCCGGATGCGCCGCCGCCGGTTCTTCCTGTGGAGCCTGGTCGGCGCGGTGGCGTGGGTGCTCAGCATCACCCTGCTCGGCTACTTCCTCGGACGTTCCTTCCCGAGCCTGGGCTCGAACATCGACAAGGCGATCCTGGTGATCCTGGCCTTCTCGGTGATCCCGGTCGCCTACGAGTGGCGCAAGCACCGCCGCAACCGGCACCGCACCGCGGAGGCGGAGGGCACGCAGGCCACTCCGGAAGCCACGCCCGAGATCCGCAAGGAGACCCGGACGCCCTAGTCGGACGATCTAGCCGGCGCGCGCTGCGTCGAGCTGGGCCTTGGTGAGCACCGGGCGCACCTCGAGGCCGACGTCCGCGAGCGGGTTCTCCCCCTCCGGGCTGCGGTCGATCGCGCACACCACGTGCTCGACGATCGCGCCGGCCTCGCGCAGTGCCCGGGTCGCGTCGCGTACGGCGCCACCGGTCGTGATGACGTCCTCGACGAGCGTCACCCGGCGCCCGGCCACGTCCGGGCCCTCGGCGAGCTTGCAGGTGCCGTACTCCTTGGCCTTCTTCCGCACGAACAGGCCCGGCAGCCCGGTGCGAGCGCTGAGCACGGTCGCGATCGGGACGCCGCCGAGCTCGAGCCCCCCGAGCAGCTCGGTGCCCTCGGGGACCAGCCCGATCATCTGCTCCACGACACGCGCGAGGAGGGCGGGGTCGGCCTCGAAGAGGTACTTGTCGAAGTACTCCGACGCCACCTGCCCGGACCGGAGGGTGAACTCCCCGGTCAACCGGCAGCAGGCATCGACGTCGCGTGCGAGATCGTGGTCAGCAACCATGCGCGTGAGGCTATCCGGAGGCTTTGGGAGTGGCCTTCACGAGGTGCCCGAAGGCGATCATCCGGTTGTCGGTGTGGAAGAGCTCCGAGCAGGTGGTCAGCGTGATCAGCCGCTGACCCTGGCGCTGTGCCGGCTGCGGGCCGCCGTCGGGATTCCTCGGCAGCGGGTCGAGCACCCAGGTGCCGGTGAACGGGATCACCAGCTTCCGCGGGTCGGTGTCGAGCCGGTAGGTGAACGTGGTGTCCACGGTCTCGACCACCACCGCGTCGCGCGGTCGCAGGTCCGGCATCCGACGCAGCGGCTCGCCATGGGTCACGCGGTGGGCGGCCAGCGCGTAGTTGCCGACCTCACCCGGGTCGGCCGACTTCGTGAAGTGCCCGTAGCCCTTGGCCAGGATGCCGGGGCTGGTGCCCTCGAGCACCGGCACGACGTACTTCTTGCCGAACCTCGGGATCCGGATCAACGCCGAGGCCTTGCCCTTCGGGACGTACTTCGGTTGCAGCCGGTCGCCGCCCTCGGTCCACTGTTTCTGCAGCGAGCTGGTGATCTCGCGCTGGTCACGCTTGGAGACCCAGGTCGTGCCCCAGAACTGCCAGCCGACGTAGCCCAGGACGACCAGGCCGGCGAGGATCAGGGTGATGCCCGACCAGAAGGCCACCCGGGCACGCTGCCATCCGTCGCTCCCCCGTCGCGTGACCATGGGGGCCATTGTGGCCGAGACCAGCCGGGTCGTCCGGTGGGGTTAGGTTCGTGGCGTGACTGAGCACAGCAGGGCAGCCCGCCGGTTGGACGGCGTCGGCAGCACGATCTTCGCGGAGATGTCGGCCCTCGCCGTACGCACGGGGTCGGTCAACCTCGGGCAGGGCTTCCCCGACAAGAGTGGTCCGGACACGGTCATCGAGGCGGTGTACGACGCGATGCGGGCCGGCCGCAACCAGTACCCGCCCGGCCGCGGCACCCCCGAGCTGGTCGACGCGGTCATCCGCCACCAGCAGCGCCACTACGGCCTGGGCCTGGCCCCGGAGAACGTCGTGGTCACGACAGGCGCCACCGAGGCGATCGCCGGGGCGCTGCTCGGGCTGGTCGACCCCGGCGACGAGGTCGTGGTCTGGGAGCCCTATTACGACAGCTACCGCGCGATGATCCAGTTCGCGGGCGGCGTACGACGTCCGGTGACCCTGCGTGCCCCCGACTACCGCTTCGCCGCCGACGAGCTCGAAGCCGCCGTCACCGACCGGACCAAGCTGCTGCTGCTGAACACCCCGCACAACCCGACCGGGCACGTCTTCGACCGAGCGGAGCTCGAGACCGTGGCCGACGTGGCCCGCCGCCACGACCTGGTCGTGGTGACCGACGAGGTCTACGAGCACCTCACCTTTGACGATCACGAGCACGTGCCGTTCGCGACGCTGCCGGGGATGTTCGAGCGGACGGTGACCATCTCGAGCTCGGGCAAGACGTTCTCGTTCACCGGCTGGAAGATCGGCTGGGCCACCGGTCCGGCCGACCTCGTCGCGGCCGTCGAGGGCGCGAAGAACTGGCTGTCGTACTCCTCGGGCGCGCCCTTCCAGCCCGCGATCGCCCAGGCCCTCGACCACGAGGCTGCCTTCCACGAGCAGCTCCGCGAGGACCTGCAGAAGAAGCGCGACTACCTGTGCGACGCGCTCGCTGCGTTGGGGCTGGACGTCCACGTGCCGCAGGGCACCTACTTCGTCACCACCGACGTGTCCTCGTGGGGACACGCCGACGGCAAGGCGTTCTGCGCTGCGTTGGCCGAGCGGGCGCGCGTGGTCGCCATCCCCAACCAGGTGTTCTACGAGGACGAGTCGAGCGAGGGCCGTCACCTGATCCGCTGGGCGTTCTGCAAGGAGCAGGACGTGCTGGAGGAGGGCGTGCGACGGCTGCGGGGCGTCGACCTACGGGCCTGACGACCGGCTCAGGCCGACGGGGTCGTCACCACACCGGTGGCTTGCCCTGCTGGTCCGGCGGCGGTCCCGGCGCGGGTGGCGGGGGCGAGCTGTAGGACGGTCCTGATGGCGGGCCCAAGGGCGGTCCCTGCGGCGGCCCTGGGGGTGGTCCCTGGGGCGGCCAGTAGCCGTGCGTGGGCATGGCGAACCAGGCGCGGGCGCGGGCGGTGAACAGGCAGGCGATGGTGGCGATGCACGCGACGATGTGCAGGAGCGAGACCGGGAACGCGAAGGCCGAGGCCAGCAGGGACACACCTGCGCTCGCGGCCAGGAGGTAGCGCGCCCAGTTGTGCCGGCGCCAGGTGAACCACGCCAGCACCATCGCGCCCACCGACCAGGCCAGGAACAGCAGCGACCCCAGCCAGAGCACCGGCGTCAGCATGTCGGAGGAGAGGTTCGACTGCTGCCACTCAGGCAGGCCGGTCACGTAGTCGACGATGTCGTCCCTGGCCACGACGAGCACGAACAGCAGGGCGACGTACACCAGCGCGACCAGGCCCGAGAAGACCCAGGTGAACACGCAGGCCACCTTGACCGACGTGGGGACGGCGAAGGTGGGAGCTGGTTGCTGGTAGGCCATCGGCGGCCCGGCCGGCGGGGCCCACTGCTGCTGGGGCGGGCTCACCTCCTGGTGGGCCGGACGTTCGCCGAACCCCGTGGTGGCAGGAGGCGCGTCGGAGGGCCGCTGGGTGGAGAGGTCGGCGGGCGGCGGTGCGACCGGCGGCTGGGAGGCGGGCGGGGTCGGCTCCGGTGGCCGCTCGCCCGGGGGCTGGGGCGCGGCCGGCTGCCGCACCGGCCGGCCGGCGAACCAGTCGCGCGCCGGGCCGGTCCACAGCACGACGGTGGCGGCCGCGATCAGGGCGCCCAGCAGGCCACCGGTCAACGGTGCCGTCATCAGGTTGGCGAGCAGGATCGGCACCACGATCACGCTGAGCGCGATGCGGGCGCCGCGGTGGCGCTGCAGCACGAAGAAGCCGAGCACCGCCGACGCCGCTGCGCACAGTCCGGTCACCATCAGGGCGACGCGCAGCCCGGAGAGGGCATCGGTCACGCTGAGCCCGAGGTCCTGACCGGTCGGTGTGGAGAGCCAGTCGGTGACGCGGTCCCGGGTCTCGACCGAGTTGAGGGTCGCGATGGAGGTGTACACCGTGATCACGAGCATCACGGACCCGACGACCACGAACCACCCGGCCAGGGTCAACTGGCGAGGTCGGGTGGATCCGCTGTCACTCATGGGCCTCATTCAAGCAAGGCCGTCTGAGAACTTCACACCACGGTCAGCCGCAGTTCGTCCTCACCCTCGACGTGGTCGACCGCGATCTCCTGGCCGTCGAGCACCTCACCACCGATCAGCATCCGCGCGAGCGGGTCGCCGATGGCGGTCTGCACGAGCCGGCGCAGCGGCCGGGCGCCGTACGCCGGGTCGTAGCCGTTGTCGGTCAGCCACTGGCGAGCCGCCTCGGTCACCGTGACGGTGATCCGGCGCGGGGCCAGCCGCTGGTCGAAGGCCGCCAGCTGGAGGTCGACGATGTGGGCGAGCTCCTCCTTGCCGAGGGCATCGAACATCACGATCTCGTCGAGGCGGTTGAGGAACTCCGGCTTGAACGCCTGCCGGACCACGGCCAGCACCGACTCGCGCTTCTTCTCCTCGTCGAGCAGCGGGTCGACGAGGTAGGTCGACCCGAGGTTGCTGGTCAGGACGAGCAGGGTGTTGCGGAAGTCGACGGTGCGGCCCTGGCCATCGGTCAGCCGTCCGTCGTCGAGCACCTGCAGCAGGATGTCGAAGACCTCGGGGTGTGCCTTCTCGACCTCGTCGAGCAGCACCACCGAGTAGGGGCGACGGCGTACTGCCTCGGTCAGCTGACCGCCCTCGTCGTACCCCACGTAGCCCGGAGGGGCACCGACGAGCCGCGAGACCGAGTGCTTCTCGGAGTACTCGCTCATGTCGATGCGCACCATCGCGCGCTCGTCGTCGAAGAGGAAGTCGGCGAGCGACCTGGCCAGCTCGGTCTTGCCGACACCGGTCGGCCCGAGGAACAGGAACGAACCGGTGGGTCGGTTGGGGTCGGAGATGCCGGCCCGGCTGCGTCGTACGGCATCGGAGACGGCACTGACCGCGGCCCGCTGGCCCACCAGGCGCCGGCCGATGATCTCCTCCATCTGGAGCAGCTTGGCGGTCTCGCCCTCGAGCAGCCGACCGGTCGGGATGCCGGTCCAGGCCTCGACGACCTCGGCGATCTCCTCTGGCCCGACCTCCTCGCTGACCATCCGCTCGTCGGCGTGCTCGGCCGACTCGGCCTGCGCGATCTGCGCCTCCAGTGCCGGGATCGTCTCGTAGTTGATGCGCGAGGCACCCTCGAGGTCGCCCTCGCGGAGCTTGCGCTCGGCGTCGACGCGCAGGTGGTCGATCTCCTTGCGCAGCGCACCGGAGCCCTCGAGCGCCGCCTTCTCGCGCTCCCAGCGGACCTCGAGCCCGCGCAGCTCCTCCTCCTTGTCGGCGAGGTCGGAGCGCAGCCGCTCCAGCCGGTCCCGGGACGCGTCGTCGGTCTCCCGCTCGAGCGCGAGCTCCTCCATCTTCATCCGGTCGACGGCCCGGCGGAGCTGGTCGATCTCGACCGGCGAGCTCTCGATCTCCATGCGCAGCCGCGAGGCCGACTCGTCGACGAGGTCGATGGCCTTGTCGGGGAGCTGGCGGCCGGTGATGTAGCGGTCGGACAGCATCGCCGCGGCCACCAGCGCGGCGTCGGTGATCTTCACGCCGTGGTGCGCTTCGTACTTCTCCTGCAGCCCGCGCAGGATGGCCACGGTGTCCTCGACACTCGGCTCACCCACGAAGACCTGCTGGAAACGGCGCTCGAGAGCGGGGTCCTTCTCGATCCGCTCGCGGTACTCGTCCAGCGTGGTGGCACCGATCAGGTGCAGCTCGCCACGGGCCAGCATCGGCTTGAGCATGTTGCCGGCGTCCATCGCGGAGTCGCCACCTGCACCGGCACCCACGACGGTGTGCAGCTCGTCAATGAAGGTGATGATCTGGCCGGCCGACTCCTTGATCTCCTCGAGCACGGCCTTGAGCCGCTCCTCGAACTCACCGCGGTACTTCGCGCCGGCCACCATCGCAGCCAGGTCGAGGCTGAGCACCCGGCGTCCCTTGAGGGAGTCGGGAACGTCACCGGCGACCACGCGCTGGGCCAGCCCCTCGACGACCGCGGTCTTGCCGACGCCGGGCTCGCCGATCAGCACCGGGTTGTTCTTGGTACGACGCGACAGCACCTGTACGACGCGGCGGATCTCCGCGTCACGGCCGATGACCGGGTCGAGCTTGCCCTCCTCGGCCCGCGCGGTCAGGTCGACGGCGTACTTCTCGAGCGCCTCGTAGTTCGCCTCGGCGTCCTGGCTGGTGACCTTCCGGTTCCCGCGCACGGCCGTGATCGCCTGCCGCACGGCCTCCTCGTCGGCCCCGACCTCGTTGAGCAGCGTCTTCACCGGGCTGTCGACCACCGCCAGCGCGAGCAGCAGGTGCTCCGTGGCGACGTAGTCGTCGCCCATGTCCTTGATCAGGTCGAGCGACTTGGCGAGCACGCGCGTGAAGGCGGGTGACGGCGCGGGGCTGGACACGGTGGAGCCCGACGCCTTGGGCAGGTTCCACAGCGCCTGGTCGAGCACCCGGCTCACCGACGCGACGTCCGCGCCCGCCTTGGCCAGCAGGGAGGGCGTGATGCCGCGCTCCTGGCGCAGCAGTGCGACCGCGAGGTGCACCGGGTCGATCTGGGGGTTGCCCTCGGTGACGGCGAGAGTGCCGGCAGCGTTGATCACCTCGACGCTGCGCGAGGTGAGCTTCGATGCGTCCACGTGGTTCTCCTCAGAGGTCCGGGATGGCTGGTGTTCTGTCTACCTCAACGGCGCCAAAGTTGAGTCCATTCCCCTCAACTTTGGCGAAAATTCACGGTCCCCGCCACCGGTCGACGTGGCCAGTCGTCCAGCGCCAGGACCCGAATCCTCCTACAGTCAGAACCGTCGCGACTGTGCGCACCGATCGGCGTACGTCCAGAGGAGGGGAGTCGTCGATGCTCGGGCTGCTGGCCCACGGCTTCCACCTGCTCCTGCTGGTCCTCGGACTGGCGGGGGTCCTCTACCTCCTGTTCCCCCAGGTGCAGGCGGCCACGCGTTCCTCCCGGCGTACGACGCACCGCCCACCGGCCAGCGCCCAGGAGCACGACCAGCGCGTCGCCGAGCTGCGCGCCTCCCTGCTGGGGGGCCGGCTCACCACGTCCGGCCAGGCGAGTCTCGCGGCGTCGAGCCGGGTCGCCCGGGACTCCTCCACCTGGAGGGGTCTGGCCGTCGGCAGCAGCGTCGCCGCCGCCGGTGGCCATGCCGCCGTCTTCCCCCACCACCTCGGAGAGGCGTGGTACCTCGGCCTGTTCTTTCTGCTGGTCACGCTCTCTCAGGCGGCCTGGGCCGTCCTGGTGCTCCTCGACGCGACCAGCGACCGACTGCTCCTGGCCGGCATCGCCGGCAGCCTCGGACTGATCGTGCTGTGGACCGTCTCGCGCACCGCGGGACTGCCGTTCGGCCTGGGTCGTGAGCCCGTCGGCGGGTGGGACCTCGCATGCGCGGTCTGGGAGCTGGTCGTCGCGGCGACCTGTTTCGTCGGGCTGCGCCGACCCCTGCTGGACCGCGCGCGGGTGATGGGCGACCTGGGACGCGCGGCCTGGGCCTGGACAGCCCTGTCCGGAGCCACGCTGCTCGTGCTCACCCTGACGGTCCCGGTGCACTGAACGACTGACGAAGGAGGACTGCCGTGTGGTGGACGCTGGGGGCGGCCTGCAACGCCGTGATCTCGATTGCCTACTTCATGATCTCCTACGCGATCGCCCGGCCGCTGGTGGTGAGCCGGCAGCTGACGACGAACGCCCTGGGGGCGGCGACGGCCGCCATCTTCCTGACCTGCGCTGTCCACCACGGCGCCCACTTCGTGCACATGCTGATGCCCTACACCGGGGTCGACCTCGAGCAGGGTCTCGCGATGCGCAAGGCGTGGGGGCCGGGCCTGGCCCTCTGGGACCTCGTCGGCGCCGTCGTCGCCGTCTACTACTGGACGCTGCGGGGTGGCTTCGGCGGCACCAGCGCCAGCCCCCAGCTGTTCAAGGACCAGGTCGAGCGCGAGCAGCGCGCGCTGGAGCTCAACGACGCCGTGCTCCAGGGCATGGTCGTCGCCCGGATGGCCCTCGACCTCGGCGAGCGCCAGCGGGGCATGGACGCGCTGGACAGCAGCATCTCCTCGGCCAGCAAGATGATCACCGAGCTGCTCGGCGACGACCGCGGGCAGCTCGGCAAGCGCCCGCTCCGGTCCTCCCCGGCGTTGGTCGAGGGGATGGTCGAGGGCCGGACCGATGCTCCCGGGGCAGGTGAGGACACGTGAGCGGGGTCGCGCTGAACCCCGAACCACTGCGGGTGCTCATCGTCGACGACACCCCTGACTTGCGTGACCTGCTCACGATGGCGCTGGAACGCACCGGCGAGTTCGATGTGGTGGCCCATGCCGAGAACGGTCGCGAGGCTGTCGATGCGGCAGCCGCTCACGAACCCGACCTCGTGCTCCTCGACATCGCCATGCCGGTGATGGACGGGCTCGAGGCGCTGCCCCTGGTCCGCAGCGCCCGCCCGGACGCCATCGTGGTGATGCTCTCCGGGTTCGGCGCCTCGGAGATGACCACCCGGGCACTCGCCGGGGGGGCCGACGGCTACCTCCAGAAGGGGCAGCCCCTCAGCAAGCTGCTCGCCCAGCTCCGCACGCTCGTGGCCACGGTGTCGGCCGGTCGCGACGACGGTGCGGCCGATCCGGCTGAGCGCCCAGCCGTGCTCGACCACCTCGAGCTGGCCCCGTTCGGGTTCCTGCAGGTACGCCGGGGCAACGTGATCCGCGCCAACCGGGAGGCCGGGCGTCTCCTCGGCGACCTCTCCGCACCCGACACCGACCTCGCCCTCATCGCCCCGGGGCTGGCCGCGCATCTGGTCGACGAGCCCGAGCACGACGCCTCCACGCTGCTGGACCTCGGCGAGCCGCCGCGGCGGGTGATGGTCACGGTCCGGCACAGCGGCACCGACCAGGTCGTCTACCTGCAGACACAGAGCGGCGACGAGGCCGAGCTTCTCCGCCGAGCCATCGCCACGGCAGCGCACGAGATCCGCAACCCAGTCAGCGTGCTGATGGGGGTGGCGGAGACGCTCGTCATCCACGGGCCGGAGCTCAGCGAGGCCGAGCGTTCCCGCATGCTCAGCGCCATCAGCCGGCAGACGCGGTTGCTCGACAACATCACGGCCGACCTCCTCGCCGCCGGTCAGGCCCAGCACGGCGTGCTCGCGGTCCAGCTCGAGCACGTCGACCCTGCGGACATCGTGCGCTCGGTCATCGACGACGCCTTCGACCTCACCGTGGTCAACGACGCCCGGCCGATGGTCGTCACCGACCCGATGCGGCTCCAGCAGATGTTGGGCAACCTGCTCAGCAACGCCCGCAAGTACGGCGACCCGCCCTTCGAGGTGCGCGTCGACGCCACCGGCTCGCACGTCAGCATCGCCGTCCACGACAGCGGGCCGGGCGTGCCCGAGTCGTTCCGCCCGCGGCTGTTCCAGGAGTACGCGCGGGCTCCGGGGACCCGCGCACGCGGAACTGGTCTAGGCCTCTTCGTGGTCCGGGCCCTGGCCGAAGCACAGGGAGGGAGTGTCACATATGCCCCACGTGACCCACAGGGCTCAATATTCACACTCACCCTCCCAGCCGCGCGTCAAGCCTGAGTCGGATCCGTCTAGCCCACTGACACCGAGTTGAGGGGGTTCCAGTCAACTCTGTCCTGATATTTCGGACTCGGGCGAAATAGATGACCCGATATAGCCATCGCCCTTACCAACGCACCCCGGATAGAACGGACGCACCCCCTTCAACACCACTAGGAGTCACAAATGAGCAGGATCCGCATCCGGGTCAAGACCCTCTTCGCCGCCCTCCTGATCGCCGCCCTGTCCTTCGGCGTTGCCGCACCGGCCGCCACGGCAGCGAGCGCCAAGGCGCCGACCCAGAAGGCGATCCTGAACAAGGCCATCCTCAACAAGGCCATCCTGAACAAGGCGATCCTCAACAAGGCCATCCTGAACAAGGCCATCCTCTGAGCTGACCCCCGGGCCACCAGGCCCACTGTTCTGCAGCGTCGCGCCCACCGGACCCCCTCCAGGTTCCCGGTGGGCGTATCGCTGTCCCGGGCGGGGCGAGGCGTCTACTCCTCGGGGATCTGGTGCGCGGGCAGCTCGTCGGTCTCCTCCGGGTCGACGAGGCAGGCGCGACAGAAGCCGGCCCCGAACGGCGTCAGGTGGATAGACCGGCGTACCACCTTGGGGAAGCGCACCGAGTGCATCGCCTCCAGCACGTCGGGCTGAGCCTCGACGACCTGGTACTCCATCGGGTCCTCGAGCTGCTCGCGGGAGAACCAGATCAGGCCCAGCCGGAACAGGTTGTTCAGGTAGGCCGGCACCTCGTCGAGGTAACGGCACCCGGCGCGGGCGCCGATCATCGACATGCCCGGTGCCACCAGCGAGGAGCTGACCAGGCCGATCGGTCCACCGGTTCGGACGTCGACCGACGGCTGGGGGCCTCCGCGCAGCAGCAGGAGCAGGATCCGGGCCTCGTCGGGGGCGAGTTCGTCGAGCATGCGGGCATAGGCGGGGTGGGTCTCGCCCTCCTCGCTCCACACGTCGCGCGACCGATGGAGCAGCTCCTCCCCTCGCTCGCGCAGTGACCTCTCCTCGGCCTCGGTGCCCCTCGGTGTCACGTCGGCCAGCACCACCGAGGAGAGCGAGACGGTCGCGTCGAGGAGCGCCTTCGGGATGGGTACGCCGGCCGACACCGCCCGGGCGACGTCGTTGACCGCGCGCGAGGCCTCGGCCACGTCACGAGCCACCTCCTGGACCAGCTCACCGGCCACCGCGGGATTGGTCAGCGAGCGCGCCAAGAGGCGACCCGAGCGCACTCCGGAACCCACGGCCCACGCGGCCGAGCGCATCCAGGCCCGTGCGGCGATCCGGGTCATGCCGGGCAGTGCCTCGGCCGCCTCGTCCCACAGGGCCGGCGTACGTCGTGACGGGTCGTGCTCGCTCACGTGGCTCCTCCCACTCCGAAGATGGCCAGGTGGAGCAATCCTCCCGCGAAGCCCATGATCGCGCCGTGCGCGTAGAGCATCCACTCGTCCTCCTTGATCGCGGAGCGCATCATCTCCACGAAGTCACGAGGGGGGAGCTCCTTGGTGCGCTGGGCGATCAGGTCGTAGATCTTCTCGGCCTGGCGGCGGCTGAACTCGGGGTCCTTGAACGGCTTGATGGTGCGGTCGACGGCCTCGACGGCAACGGCGTCGCGGATGTTGTCGAAGCGACGGGTGCCGACGGCGATCCGGACAGCGCCGCGCACCGGCCCGGCGGCGTTGTCGATGGCCGGCCGCATCGCCTCGGCGAGCATCTGCCGGGTGCGGTCACCGCGGGGGCCGTCGAGCAGGAAGTCGCCGATGTTCTCCAGGGTGATCACGTCGTCGGCGATGATCTGGGCGTAGACCTCGGCCGCCTCGTTCTGGCGACGCAGGAACAACCCGTGCACCTTGATGCCGAGGATCCGGTGCTCCTCGGGCGGCTCGAAGATCAGCCACATGCCGAGGGCGTTGGTCGTCCAGCCGACGATCACACCGAGCACGGGGAGCAGCCACCACTGGCCGAACCAGTGGTCGACGATCGCCACCGGGATCCCCAGCACGAAGCCGAAGACGAACCCGAACGCGACCATCAGGTTCAGCTCCTTCTGGCCGAAGTCGCGGAAGATGCGCACCACCAGCGCCGGGTTGCTCTGGAAGTGGTTGATCACCATGATCTTCGGGTCGAGCAGCTGGTCGATGTGCTCGCCGATCTCGTCGGTCACCTGGTGCACGACGCCCGGCAGCTGGGCCTGTACCCGTGCGATCACCGCGGTGCGACCGCGGGCGGGAAGGTCGCGCCACAGGTTCGGGTGCTCGCGCCTGATGATCTGCTCGACCATCGCCGGGACCTCGGGCTCGAAGACCTGCACGATGTGCTCGGCGATCTGGTCGGGCTCCAGCTGTTGGTAGAACTCCTTCGGCGTACCCAGCTTGGCGATCGCCTTGTCCACCGCGATGCTGCCCATCTTGGCCGCGCGCGCCGGGACGATCCCCTGCCAGCCGATCCCGCCCTGCAGGAAGCCGGGCACCTCCTGGATCTTGCGCGGCAGCACCCGGGAGAGCTGTCGCATGCCGGGGATCGTGATGCCGTGGAAGCGCACCGGCGAGAAGAGCATGACCAGGCCGGTCCAGTTGATCAGCCAGCCGACGACCCCGGTGAAGACCGGGATGGAGAGGACGTGCCACCAGTCGGCATGCTGGAAGAACCAGTCGATCTCCAGCAGCATCTCTCACCGTCCTGTGGGCAGCGCGTGGTCCCGTGGACCGTCGCTGACACTAACGGCTGGTGGTCCTGGGGGTCACTGAGATGCTGCGCACGCGACCACGACCGCGCACCGGCTGACCAGTGCGCTCGATCAGTGCGGGTCGCGGAACGGGCTGACCGGTCCGCTCTGGCGCAGCACCGGCAGGTTGGGCCGTTGCTCCTGCAGGGCGCTGAGGGTGGACTCGAGAGCGCTCTGGAGATCGGCGACGCGTGCGCGCAGCTCTCGGTTGCGGCTGCGGAGTGCGGTCACCTGGTTCTCGAGCTCGAGGATGCGGCGTACGCCCTCGAGGCCGATGCCGGTGGCCGTCAGCTCGGCGATCTCGCGGAGCAGCTCGATGTCGCGCAAGGAGTACCGTCGCCCACCACCACCGGTGCGACCCGGCGAGACCAGGCCGACCCGGTCGTACTGCCGGAGCGTCTGTGGGTGCAGGCCGGTGAGCTCGGCCGCCACGCTGATCACGTAGACCGGGACGGTAGGGCCGGGCACCCGGGAACCGCGACCCGTGCCGCCGTCGCGAGGACCGGCCATCACGCACCACCCTGGAACAGTGCGGCCCGGGGGTCGGCGCCGCTCCGTGCGTCACGGTACGCCGTGACGGCCGCTCTGGTGGCCTCATCGAGCGCGTCGGGCACCTGCACGTCGACAGTCACCAGCAGGTCTCCCTTGGTGCCGTCCTTACGTGGTGCTCCACGCCCCCGGACCCGGAACACCCGGCCGTTGGGGGTGCCCGGCGGGATGCGGAGCGTCACCGGCGAACCACCGAGGGTGGGCACCTTGATCTCGGAGCCGAGGGCGGCCTCGTCGAAGGTCACCGGGACCTCCAGCGTCAGGTTGTCACCCTTGCGACCGAAGATCCGGTGGCCCTTCACGTGCACCGTCACCAGCAGATCACCGGGCGGGCCGCCGTTCTCGCCGGCGGCCCCCTTGCCCTTGAGCCGGATCTTCTGTCCGTCCTTCACCCCGGCCGGGATGCGGGCCGACACCGCGCGGCTCGACATCCCCCGACCACTGCCGTGGCAGGTCGGGCAGGCCTCGTCGTAGACCAGCTGCCGGCCGTGGCACTCCGGGCAGGTCTCGTTCATCGAGAAGCCGCCGCCCACCGAGCTCACCACGACGCCGGCGCCCTCGCAGGTCGGGCAGATGTGCGGCTTGGTGCCGGGCTTGCCCCCGGTGCCCGAACAGGTCGGGCAGGGGGCGTCGGAGCTCAGCCGGAGACTGATCGTGGTGCCGTCGATGGACCCCTCGAACGGGATCGTCGCCTCGGCCTCCACATCGGCCCCTCGGGCGGCGCGGGGGGTGCGGGTGCGGGTGCCGAAGCCACCGCCTCCGCCACGGCTGAACATGTCCCCGAACAGGTCGGAGAGGTCGAAGCCACCACCGCCGGCGCTGCCGCCGCCCTGGCCGAAGCCGCCCGGGAAGCCCCCGGGGAAGCCGCCGCCAGCGCCCGCGAACATCGAGCGCATGTCGTCGTACTCCTTGCGCTTCGCGGCGTCGCCCAGCACGTCGTAGGCCTCGGCGATCTGCTTGAACCGCTCCTCCGCCGCCTTGTCGCCCGGCTTGGAGTCGGGGTGGTTCTCCCGCGCCAGCTTGCGGTAGGCCTTCTTGACGGCCGCCTGGTCGGCGTCCTTGGCCACCCCGAGGACCTTGTAGAAGTCCCTGTTGGCCCAGTCTGCGTTGCTCATCTGTTCACCCCTCCTCCCGTCCGGTCGTCGGTCCGGTGGTTACTGCTGTTCGTCCTGCTCCGAGGCCGCGGGCTCTCCCGCGGCCGCTTCCGGTGCCTGCTGCTCAGGATCCAGCACGGTCACCTTCGCCGCACGCACGACGCGGTCACCGATGCGGTAGCCGGCGTGGGCCACGACGTCGACCGTCGTGGTGGTCACGTCGGGCGAGTGGCCGTGCATGAGTGCCTCGTGCACGTTGGGGTCGAACTCGTCGCCCTTGGCGCCGAACTTGGTCAGCCCCAGCCCGGTCACCGTGCGCTCCAGCGAGTCGGCGACCGCCTTGAAGCCGCCCTCGAGCTCGCCGTGCTCACGGGCACGGTCGATGTCGTCGAGCACGGGCAGCAGGCCGCTGAGCACCGCGAAGACGGCGTTCTGCTTGACCAGCTCGCGGTCCCGGTCGACGCGCCTCTTGTAGTTGAGGAACTCGGCCTGGAGTCGCTGGAGGTCCAGCGTGCGCTCGGCCAGGGCGGTCTGCGCCAGGGTCAGCTCGTCGCTGTCGGCCTGGTCCGACCCCTCGACCTCGGTCTCGTTGGCCATCTCGCCGGCCGCGTCGCCGAAGCTGTGCGCCGGTCCGTGGTCCTCGGGCTCGCCGCCGGGCCGACGGCCCGGCTGGGCAGGGTTTCCCTGCCCAGCCGACGCCGCGTCCGGGAACTTGTCCTCAGAGGTCACTTGGACTCCCCGTCGGTCGGGGTGTCCTCGTCCACGATCTCGGCGTCGACGACGTCGTCGTCGCCCTCGCTGGTCGCCTCGCCCGACTCACCGGCGCTGGCGGCGCTCTCCGCCTCGCTGGCGGCGTACATGGCCGCCCCCATCTTCTGGCTGGACTCGCCCAGCTTGGTGATGGCCGCGGTGAACGTGTCCTTGTCGGTGTTCTCGTCCTCGAGCAGCTTCTTCAGCTCGTCGACGTCGGCGCGGACCTCGGTCTTGACGTCCTCGGGCAGCTTCTCGTCGTTCTCGGAGAGGAACTTCTCGGTCGAGTAGACGAGCGAGTCGGCCTGGTTGCGGGCCTCGACGGCCTCGCGACGCCGGGCGTCCTCCTCGGCGTACTGCTCGGCGTCCTTGACCATGCGGTCGATCTCGTCCTTGCCGAGCGCACTGCCACCGGAGATCGTCATCGACTGCTCCTTGCCGGTGCCCTGGTCCTTGGCGGACACGTGCACGATGCCGTTGGCGTCGATGTCGAAGGTGACCTCGATCTTCGGCACTCCGCGCGGAGCCGGCGGCAGGCCGGTGAGCTCGAAGTTGCCCAGGGGCTGGTTCTGCGCCCACATCTGACGCTCGCCCTGGGCCACCTTGATCTCCACCGACGGCTGGTTGTCGTCAGCAGTGGTGAAGATCTCCGACCGCTTGGTCGGGATCGTGGTGTTGCGCTCGATCAGGTTGGTCATCACGCCGCCCTTGGTCTCGATGCCCAGGCTCAGCGGGGTCACGTCGAGCAGGAGCACGTCCTTGACCTCGCCCTTGAGGACACCCGCCTGCAGCGCGGCACCGATGGCGACGACCTCGTCGGGGTTGACGCCCTTGTTGGGCTCCTTGCCGCCGAGCAGCTGCTTGACCAGGTCGGTCACGGCCGGCATCCGGGTGGAACCGCCGACGAGGACCACGTGGTCGATCGCGGAGACGGCCACGCCGCCGTCCTTGAGCACCTGCTGGAACGGCGCCTTGGTGCGGTCGAGCAGGTCCGAGGTGAGCTTCTGGAACTCGCTGCGGGTCAGCTTCTCCTCGAAGTGCAGCGGGCCGGACTCACCGTGGGTGATGTAGGGCAGGTGCACCGTGGTCTCGCTGGAGGAGGACAGCTCGATCTTCGCCTTCTCAGCGGCCTCCTGGAGGCGCTGCAGCGCGATCTTGTCCTTGCTCAGGTCGACGCCGTTGTTGCCCTGGAACTTCTTGACCATCCAGTCGACGACCTTGGAGTCCCAGTCGTCGCCACCGAGGTGGTTGTCACCGCTGGTGGCCTTCACCTCCACGACGCCCTCGCCGATCTCGAGCAGGGACACATCGAAGGTGCCGCCACCGAGGTCGAAGACGAGGATGGTCTGGTCGGACTCACCCTTGTCGAGCCCGTAGGCGAGCGCGGCCGCGGTCGGCTCGTTGACGATGCGGCTCACGTTGAGGCCCGCGATCTCGCCGGCCTCCTTGGTGGCCTGACGCTGTGCGTCGGAGAAGTACGCCGGGACGGTGATCACCGCGTCGGTGACCGTCTCGCCGAGGTAGGCCTCGGCGTCGCGCTTGAGCTTCTGCAGCACGAAGGCGCTGATCTGCTGGGGCGTGAAGGTCTTGTCGTCGATCTTCGTCGTCCAGTCGGTGCCCATGTGGCGCTTGACCGACCGGATCGTCCGGTCGACGTTGGTGACGGCCTGCCGCTTGGCGACCTCGCCGACGAGCACCTCGCCGGACTTGGCGAAGGCCACGACCGACGGTGTCGTCCGGGCCCCTTCTGCGTTGGCGATGACGGTGGGTTCGCCACCCTCGAGGACGGAGACGACGGAGTTCGTCGTTCCGAGGTCAATTCCGACCGCTCGTGCCATGTTGTGTTACCTCCGTCTGGGATGCGTCTGCTGGGGTCCTCCAGGACCGCACCGCATCGTCGTTGAGTGTCTGTGACTGTGTCAAACAAGTTGAGTCAGATCAACTCAACTTCGCTCACCCGTGACAACGAAGGCGACCCCGCACTGATTCCCGATCGGGGGAAGAATTCCTACCCCACCTTGGGGTGCTGGCACCCTCGCGGCGGCGCCGACCGAGGCGCGAGCGTGGAGGCATGGACATCGACACCTCGCGAGCGCCAGCCCCGACCGCACCGATCCCGGTCATCGACAGCGCCGACGGCGGTCGGTCCGGGGAGGGCACCCAGCCGGCAGCCGGCGGCCCGGCCTGGTGGCGACGACTCGGCCGCGACAGCGCCTACACCCTGACCAGCCTGCCCCTGTCCGTCCTCGCGGTCGTCCTGGTGGCGGTGCTGGTCTCGCTCGGCGTCGGACTCGCCGTCCTCCTCGTCGGCCTGCCCATCCTGGCCCTGGGCCTGCTCACCGCCCGTGGGTTCGCCTTCGTCGAGCGCCGGCGGTTGGGGCGGCTGCTCGGCACGCCGATGGCCCATCCGACGTACCTCTCCTCCCCACCCGGTGAGTCGGCGCTGCGACGGGTGACGACACCGGCCCGCGACCCGCAGTCCTGGCTCGACGTCGCCTGGACCGTCGTCGCGGTGTTCACCGCGACGGTCGCCTGGGCGACCGCCGTGACCTGGTGGGCAGCGGCGGTCGGCGGCACGACGTACGGCATCTGGGAGCAGGCCGTTCCCCGCGGCTCGGACCCCCACACGCTCGCCTCGCTGATGGGGTTCGGCACCAGTGAGCGGGCCGACATCCTGGTGATCAGCGCCATCGGGGTCGTCGCGCTGCTGACCCTGCCCTTCGCCCTTCGGGCCGCTGCAGCGCTGCACGCGTCGATGGGACGCGACCTGCTCTGCGGTCGCGCCGAGCTCCAACAGGAGGTACGCCGCGCCGAGGCGGGTGGCGCGAGCACACACGGCTGAGGCCCGCCGATCGTTCGCCTCCCTTGCGCGGGGTCTGGTCAGAGGTGCCACACCCGGGCAGTCTGGACCCATGCCGACACCCACGACCGTCGTCCTGTTCGGTGCGACCGGCGACCTCGCCCAGCGCAAGCTCCTTCCCGGCCTGCTGCACCTCTTCCAGTCCGGGCTGCTCAACGAGGTGCAGATCGTGGGTACCTCCCTGGACGATCTCGACCGGGACTCGTTCGTCGAGTTCGCCCGCACGGCGATCGCGGAGTACGGCGGTGAGGGACCGGACCCCGAGGGCTGGGACGAGTTCTCCAAACGGCTGCGCTGGGCTCCCGGAGCCGGAGGCGTCGACGCGCTGCGCAGCACCGTCGCCGAGGCCGAGGCCGAGTTCGGCACCGACGAGCTGCGTCGACTGCACTACCTCAGCGTGCCGCCGAAGGCCGCCCTCCCCGTCGTACACATGCTGCGCGACGCCGGTCTGGTCGAGCACAGCCGGATCATCATGGAGAAGCCGTTCGGCACCGACCTGGCATCGGCGCAGAAGCTGAACGGCGAGCTGCACCAGGTCTTCGACGAGGAGCAGATCTTCCGGATCGACCACTTCCTGGGCAAGGAGGCCGCGCAGAACATCCTGGCCTTCCGGTTCGCCAACGGGCTCTTCGAGCCGATCTGGCACCGCAACCACATCAGCCACGTCCAGATCGACGTGCCCGAGGAGCTGGGGCTGGCGCAGCGGGCCAACTTCTACGAGGCCACCGGCGCCTACCGCGACATGGTGGTCACCCACCTCTTCCAGGTGCTGGCCTTCACCGCCATGGAGCCGCCGACCGCCCTGGAGCCGCGGGCGATCAGCGAGGAGAAGAACAAGGTCTTCCGCTCGATGCTGCCCATCGAGCCGCACGACGTGGTGCGCGGCCAGTACATCGGCTACCGCGACATCGAGGGCGTGGCCCACGACTCCGAGACCGAGACGTTCATCGCGCTGAAGTGCTACGTCGACAACTGGCGCTGGGCCGGCGTCCCGTTCTACCTCCGCACCGGCAAGCGGATGGCGGAAGGGGCACGGATCATCTCGATCGCGTTCCGCGAGCCACCGCGCTCGATGTTCCCGCCGGGGAGCGGCGTCGGGGACAACGGGCCCGACCACCTCACCTTCGACCTCGCCGACCAGTCGAAGATGTCGCTGTCGTTCTACGGCAAGCGCCCCGGACCCGGCATGCGGCTGGACAAGCTGTCGATGCAGTTCGCGATGCACGAGACCGGTTGGGCCGGGGCGGTGCTCGAGGCCTACGAGCGGCTGATCTACGACGCCGCCCGCGGCGACCGCACCCTGTTCACCTCGGCCGAGGGCATCGAGCGGCTGTGGGAGCTCTCCTCGCCGCTGCTGGAGAACCCGCCGGTGGTGCGCCCCTACGGGCAGGGATCGTGGGGACCCAACCGGATCCACCAGCTGATCGCCCCGCACCTGTGGCGGCTGCCGTTCGAGCGCACCTGGCGCGACCCGAACATCATCGGCGCCTAACCAGCGTCCACCGGTCCGGCAGCCGGCCCCTCGACGTCGAGCAGCAGCTTGCGCAGGAGCCCGGCCAGCTGGACGCGCTCGCCGGCGTCGAGGGCGGCTAGCAGCCGGTCCTCGTTGGCCCAGTGGCGTACGACGAGATCGTCGGTGAGTCGCCGCCCCTCCGCGGTCAGCTCGATCTCGCGCCCGCGGGCGTCCTTGGCGCTGACCGACCGCTTGACCAGGCCCTTCGACTCGAGCCGGTCGATCCGCTTGCTGATCGCGCCCGAGGTCACCAGCGTGCTGGCGGTGAGCTCGCCGGCCGTGAGCCGGAACGGATGACCGGCCCGGCGCAGGCTGGCGAGCACGTCGAAGTCGCCGTTGCCGAGGCCGGCCTCGGCGAACACGGGCCGGAGCCCGGCCTCGAGCAGCCCCGCGACCCGGTGCAGGCGTCCGACCACGCTCATCGGGCCGGTGTCCAGCTCGGGCCGTTCGCGCGCCCACTGCGCCAGGATCCGGTCGACCGCGTCGTGCTCGTCACGATTGGTGTCACCCATGGAGTTGATATTACCTTCCTTGGAAACTAAAATGTCTTCCATGGAAGGCATTCACTGGTCGACACCCTTCGTCACCGCGGTGGCCCCGATCGCCTGGGGCTCGACGTACCTCGTCACCGAGCAGTTCCTGCCGCCCGACCGGCCCCTGTTCGCGGCCACGGTTCGCGCCCTGCCCGTGGGCCTGGTGCTGCTGGCCTACCGCCGCCGACTCCCCCACGGCGACTGGTGGTGGAAGGCGATCGTGCTCGGGCTGTGCAACATCGGAATGTTCTTCCCGCTCATCTTCCTGGCCGCCTACCACCTTCCCGGTGGCCTGGCCGCCACCCTCCAGGCCAGCTCACCGCTGGCCGTGATGGTCATCGCCTGGCTGGTGATCGGCGAGCGCGCCGGCGTCGTCCGCGTCGCGGCCGCCGTCGTGGGACTGGTCGGGGTGATGCTCCTCGTGCTCCGCAACCCGGGCCACGTCGACACCCTCGGCCTGGTCGGTGCGTTCGGGTCGGTGCTGGTCAGCGCACTGGGGTTCGTGCTCATCAAGCGCTGGAAGTCGCCGGTCGACCTGCTCACGCTGGTGTCCTGGCAGCTGGTCGTCGGCGGACTCGCGCTGCTGCCGGTGGCCCTGCTCATCGAAGGCGCGCCGCCCGCGATCGACGCCCCCGCGGCGCTCGGGTTCCTGTGGATCGCCGGGGTCGGCACCGGACTGGCCTACGTGTGCTGGTTCCGCGGGCTGGGGTTGATGTCGGCGGGATCGGTGTCGATCATCGGGCTGGTCAACCCGGCCGTCGGGACCCTGCTCGGGGTCGCGTTCGCCCACGAGGTGTTCGGGCCCGTCCAGGCGCTCGGCATGGTGCTGGTGCTCGGCGGCGTGCTGGTCGGCCAGCGGTACGGCCAGAGGTCCCACGGGGATCCCGTCGTACCTCCTGCGCCGGAGGCGGCACCCGGGCTGGAGCGTTGCGCCGCCTGAGAACCGGGCGCAGGGAATATCCCGGTCGCTCGACGGGTAGTGCATGGGTATGACCCAGATTCCGAACCTGACCCTGAACGACGGACACACCATCCCGCAGCTCGGCTTCGGTGTCTTCCAGGTCCCACCGGAGGACACGGCCCGGATCACCGGACAGGCCTTCGAGGCCGGCTACCGGCACATCGACACCGCCGAGATGTACGGCAACGAGAAGGGCGTCGGCGAGGCGATCCGCAGCTCCGGCATCCCGCGCGACGAGCTGTTCATCACCAGCAAGCTCAACAACGGCTTCCACGAACCCGACGCGGCCCGCAAGGCCTTCGACCAGACGATGAGCGACCTCGGCCTCGACCAGATCGACCTGTTCCTGATCCACTGGCCGCTGCCCACGAAGTACGACGGCGACTTCGTGTCCACGTGGAAGACCCTGATCGAGTTCCAGCAGGACGGCCGCGCCCGCTCGATCGGCGTCTCCAACTTCCAGCCCGCCCACCTCGAGCGGCTCGCCGCCGAGACCGACGTCGTGCCCGCGGTCAACCAGATCGAGGTGCACCCGTACTTCACCAACGAGACCGCCCGCGCCGCCAGCCGCGACGCCGGCATCCTCGTCGAGGCCTGGTCACCGATCGCCCAGGGTGGCGTCCTCGACGACCCGACGATCGTCAAGATCGCCGAGCACGTGGGGCGTACGCCGGCCCAGGTGACCCTGCGCTGGCACCTGCAGCGCGGCGACATCGTCTTCCCGAAGTCCTCGACCCCCGAGCGGATGGCCGAGAACGCCGCCCTGTTCGACTTCGAGCTCGACGACCAGGCGATCGAGTCGATCAGCTCCCTCGACCGTGGCGAGGACGGCCGCACCGGCCCGAACCCGGACGAGTTCGACTACATCCCGAGCTGAGCCGCGGAACGTCGTACGAAGCTGGGGCTTTGCGAACGAAGCTTTGTTCGCGAAGCCCCAGTTTCACAACACGTGTTGTGAAATCGCGGCAAGCTCAGTCGATCGTCACCAGGATGACGTTGCTGCCCTTCTTGGTCTGCGGGTCGAAGACGCGGAACCGGTTCTCACCGGTACGGCCGGTCGTGATGTAGGTCGCGAAGGTGCCGACCTTCACGTTGGCCTGGACGCCGAAGTTGCTCCAGGTGCCGGCCTCGAAACGCTGCACCTCGAGCTGCAGGTTGTCGGCGCCCTTGTAGGTGCCGGTGAGGTTCACCCGCTCCATCGGCTTGGCCATGATCGGCGAGATGCTCAGCTCGATGTCCCCGCGCTTGCCGGAGCTGGGAGAGGCCGAGTCGGAGGCCGAGGGCTCGTCGCTGGGTTCGTCGGACTTCTCCGGGACCGGCAGCGCGCTCGAAGGCAGTGCCTTGGGTGGCTCGGCCTGCCCGCCGCCGACCGGCCCCGACGAGGAGTCGTCGTTCAGTCCGAGCGCGTGCACCATGATCGTTGTACCGAGGAAGATCAGGACCCCGATCACGACCAGCACGCCGAGTGCCTTGAACAGCACGCTGCGCACCTGGTCCGACCTCTCCTCGTCGGTCAGGTCGTCGTCCATCACGTGTCTTTCGTGGTGTCGGGCCGGAAATGTCGCGGGGTGGGCTGTCGGTCCGAATGTACCCAGCAGTCGCCGGCTGACGCGCGCCGTTCGTTGTCGGTGAGACCGAAGCGCAACCTGAGTGTGCCGGAGCACCCGGCTACCCGGGTATTCCGTCAGGTCTTCTCGGCGAGCTCCCCCGGCTCGACCGGGAAGTGGCAGGCAACGGTGTGGCCGGGGCCGGTGACGGCCGGGCCGGAGGTGATCTGGAGCAGCGGGGGTTCCTCGGTGCGGCAGATCTCCTGCGCCTTCCAGCAGCGGGTGTGGAACCGGCAGGCGGGGGGCGGGTTGATCGGGCTGGGGACGTCGCCGACGAGGCGGATGCGTTCCCGGTTCTCGCGACGCTTGGTGTCGGGCACCGGCACCGCGGAGAGCATCGCGACCGTGTAGGGGTGGCGGGGGCGGTCGTAGAGGTCGTCGCGCTCGCCGATCTCCACGATCTTGCCGAGGTACATCACCGCCACCCGGTCAGACACGTGGCGTACGACGGACAGGTCGTGCGCGATCATCACGTAGGTCAGGTCGAGCTCCTCCTGGAGATCCTCGAGCAGGTTGACCACCTGGGCCTGGATCGAGACGTCCAGCGCTGACACGGGCTCGTCGGCCACGATCAGCTTCGGCTTGAGAGCCAGCGTGCGGGCGATGCCGATGCGCTGGCGCTGCCCGCCGGAGAACTCATGGGGGTAGCGGTTGTAGTGCTCCGGGTTCAGGCCCACGGTCTTCAGCAGCTCCTGCACCGCCTTCCGGCGGCCACCCTCGGGGTCAACCCCCTGGAGCTTGAAGGGGGCGCCGACGATCTTGCCGACGGTGTGCCTCGGGTTCAGCGAGGAGTACGGGTCCTGGAAGATCATCTGGATGTCGCGGCGCATCGGGCGCATCTTCGCGTCCGACAGGTGAGAGATGTCGGTGCCGTCGAAGGTGACCCGACCGCTGGTCGGCTCCAGCAGGCGGGTGACCAGCCGGGCGGTGGTGCTCTTGCCGCAGCCGGACTCGCCGACGATCGAGAAGGTCTCGCCCTTGCGGACCTCGAAGTCGACGCCGTCGACGGCCTGGACGGCGCTGGTCGACTTCGACAGGAAGCCACCGCCGATCGGGAAGTGCTTGACCAGGCCCTCGACCTTGAGGAGCGGCTCTTCGTCGGCCGCGTGGCGAGGGGCGGTGGTCTCGGTGCTGGGAGTCGTCACTGCAGCCTCGGGGTGATCTCCTGCGCCCAGATGTTGCGGCGCTCGGCGGACGGGATGTGGCAGGCCACGCGGTGGCCGGCGCCGTTGTCGAGCAGCTCGGGCCGGTCGTGCAGGCACGGAGAGCCGACCCGCTCCTGGAAGTCGCAGCGCGGGTTGAACGGACACCCCGCCGGGACGTTGATCAGGCTCGGTGGGACTCCCTTGATCGGCAGCAGTCGCTCGGTTGGAGGCTTGTCGAAGCGCGGCATCGAGCCCAGGAGCCCCCAGGCATAGGGGTGTTCCGGCTCGTTGAAGAGCTGACTGGCGCTGGCGTACTCGACCGACCGGCCGGCGTACATCACCAGGATGTCGTCTGCCAGCTCGGCGACGACACCGAGGTCGTGGGTGATGATGACGACGGCGGAGTTGAACTCCTTCTGCAGGTCGCGCATCAGGTCGAGGATCTGCGCCTGCACCGTCACATCGAGGGCGGTGGTCGGCTCGTCGGCGATGAGCAGGTCGGGGTCGCAGGAGAGCGACATCGCGATCATCGCGCGCTGCCGCATGCCACCGGAGAACTGGTGCGGGTAGGCGTCGACACGCTGGTTCGGCTCCGGGATGCCGACCCGGTCGAGCATCTCGATGGCGTGGGTGCGAGCCGCCTTCTTGGACACGTCGTTGTGGATCCGGTAGGCCTCGATGATCTGGTTGCCCACCGTGTAGAACGGGTGCATCGAGGACAGCGGGTCCTGGAAGATCATCGCCATCTTCTTGCCGCGCAGGCGGCGCACCTTCTCAGGCGGCGCGCCGACCAGCTCTTCACCGTCGAGCCGGATGGATCCGCTGATCTGGGCGCTCTTCCCGTGCAGGCCCATGATCGCCATGCTCGTCACCGACTTGCCGGAGCCCGACTCCCCCACGATCCCGAGCGTCTGGCCGCGCTCGAGGTGGAAGGACAGGCCGTCGACCGACTTCACCACCCCGTCGTCGGTGGGGAAGTGCACCTTCAGGTCGCGCACCTCGAGGAAGGCGCCACCCGCACGCGACGACGGCTGCTGCTGCTCGGAGGTCGTCGTGCTCATCGGGGTCCCCGCGGAGTCGCGCCGGGATCGAGCGCAGCGAGCCGGGCTCGCGAGTTCATGGGGTGGTTCATCGAGTGCGCACTCTCGGGTCGATGACGGCGTACAAGAGGTCGACGACCAGGTTGCACAGTGCCACGAAGATGGCCGTGATCAGCACGACGGCCAGCACAGGCGGGAGGTCGTTGTTCTTGGTGGACTGGATGGCGAGCTGGCCGAGACCCGGCAGGCCGAACACGGTCTCGGTCAGCACGGCGCCACCGATGAGCAGCCCGAAGTCGAGGCCGAAGATCGTCAGGATCGGAGTCAGGGCCGAGCGCAGGCCGTGCTTGAGGACGACGGTCTTCTCCGGCAGCCCCTTGGCCCGGGCCGTGCGGATGTAGTCCTCACCCATCGTCTCGAGCATGCCTGCTCTCGTTAATCGTGCGTACTGCGCGGAGAACAACAACGCCAAGGTGATCCACGGCAACAACAGGGCATCGGCCCACTTCAGTGGATTCTCCGTCAGAGGTGTGTACGACGCCCCAGGTGGTGTCCAGCCGAGGTTGTAGCTGAAGAAGGCCAGCGAGACCAGGCCGGTCCAGAAGATGGGGAGCGAGACACCGGCGAGGGCCAGCGTCATGGCGAACCGGTCGAAGGCACTGCCGCGCTTGAGCGCCGAGATCACGCCGATGGTGACTCCCATCAGCACCCAGATGATGGCCGCGCCGACGGCCAGGGACAGGGTGACCGGGAAGCGTTTCTCGATCATGGGAAGGACCGGCTGGCTGGTCCTGAAGGAGTAGCCGAGGCAGGGTGCTGGGCAGTGGTCGATGCTGGTGCCGTTGTTGACCTCGCGCCCGGCGACCAGGCCGTGCAGCCAGTGCCAGTACTGCACCGGCACCGGGTCGTTGAACCCGAGCGACTCGGCAGCGGCCTTCAGCTGGCCCGGGTTCGGTGACTTCCCGACGTAGCGTGCCGCCATCGACTCGGGGGTGGCCCCCGCCAGCTTCGGGATCAGGTAGAAGATCGCGAACGTGATCATGCTGATCACGATCACGACTCCGATCGCCGCGAGCAGGCGGCGGATGATGTAGCTGACCAAGACACCGGCTGGGCGGCCGGCCCCTCCAGGAACTCCTGGAGGAACCGGCCACCCGCGCCTTCACCTACCTTCGGTGTGGTTGGAGCGGGATGGTGCGACTACTGCTTCTTGCCGAGGGCGGTGTAGTCGTAGTAGCCGAACGCATCGTTGAGGAACACGTTGGTCAGGTCCTTCCCGCGGAGCAGAACAGCCTTGGCGTAGATGCCGGGGTAGATGTAGGCGTTCTGCATGACCAGCTGGTCGATCTGCGTGGAGATCTCCGCGCGCTTGGCGGCGTCAGGCTCCACAGCGAGCTGGTCGACCAGCTTGTCCACCTCCGGGACGCGGATCGCGAAGTTCGGCGAACCACCCTCGGGGTTGATGGTCCGGCTGTCGACGATCTGGGCCAGGTAGCCGTACCCGGTGTTCCAGTCAGCACCCCAGCCGTAGACGCACAGGCCCACCTTGTTGTCCACGAGGTACGACGGCTTGCCGCACAGCTCGGAGGTGTAGGTGTCGTCGGGCATCGGCTTGATGTTGATCTTGATGCCGACCTTGCCCAGCGACTGCTGGAAGGCCTCGGCGACCTTCTTCTCCTTGTCGCGCGAGGAGCGGTAGCCGATGGTGGTCGAGAAGCCGTTGGGCTGGCCGCACTTCTTGAGGGCGTCCTTGGCCTTGGACTCCTGACCGTTCGGGTTGGCCTTCAGGCCGTACTCGTCGGTGTCCTTGTAGCCAGGGATCGCCGGGGGCAGCACGGTCGTCGCGATCTCGCCGCCGGCGAACTTGCCACCGTAGGCGTTCTGGTACGACGTCGGGCTCATCGCGTAGATCACGGCCTTGCGGCAGTCGACGTTGTCCAGCGGCTTCACGGTGCCGATGATCTGCGTGTACCACTCGCGGGCGATGACCGGGTTGTCCGAGCGAGCCGAGAGCTCCTTGGACTGCAGGACCTTCGGCAGCGCGGCCGGCTGCACGCCGGTACCGGCGATGTCGACGTCCTGGTCACCACTGATGATCTGGTTGTCCAGGTCGTCGGCCTGCAGGCCGAGCTTGACGTCGATCTGGTCCGGCAGCGCCTTGCGGTTGGGGTCGGTCGAGGCGTCCCAGTTGGGGTTGCGCACCAGCGTGCCGCCGGTGGCGACGTCGACGTTGCCCTTCCACATGTAGGGACCCGTGGAGACCGGGTGCGTGGTGTACTTCGCCCCCGTGTCCTTGGCCGCCGGGACCGGAGCGGTCGCCGGCAGGGACGCGAGGTTGTCGAACTCCGCGAACGGCTGCTTGAGGTGGAAGACGATCGTCGTGTCGTCAGGCGTCTCGATCGCCGAGGAGATGTCGGCGTTCTTCGGGCTCTTGTAGGGGCCCTTGTAGCTCGCCGGCCAGTTCAGCAGGTCGGCGAAGTAGCTCGGGCCCTGCTTGAGCACGGCGCGGTCGACGGTGCGCGACACGGCGTAGGCGATGTCCTTGGACGTGAACGGAGTGCCGTCCTCGAACTTCAGGCCGCTCTGGATGGTGTAGGTCCAGGTCTTGCCGCCGTCGGAGGACTTGCCGAGGTCGGTGGCGATGTCGGGGACCAGCTCGAGACCCTGCTTGCCCGGGGCGGTCTTGTTCATCACCAGCGTGCGCCAGTAGTTGCGGCCGAGGTCCCAGGAGTAGCCGTAGTAGGTGTCGCCGGGGTCGAAGCTGTCGCCCCAGGCGCCGCCCAGACCCATCTTGAGGGTGCCGCCCTTCTGGTCGCTGGCGTTGACCACCGAGTCGAGGGCCTTGTTGTCCAGCTTGGGCTCAGAGCTGCCGCCGTTGTCGGAGCTCTTGCTCGTCCCGCAGGCGGCGGCAAGCCCCAGCGCGGCGACGGCGATCAACGCCACCGCTGCTCTCTTACGCGTGCTGCGCATCTTGATTTACCTTCCTTCTCGACCGCCCTGGGGAGCCCAGGCCAGGCTGGTGAACCGGTCTCATCACCGGCCGCTCCGGGGGTCGAACGCATCGCGCAGCCCGTCCCCGAAGAGATTGAAGGCCATCACCGTGGCGAAGATCGCCAGGCCGGGCCAGAACATGAAGTGCGGCAACGTGTAGTAGATGACCGCGTCGGAGAGCATCCCGCCCCACGTCGCCGTCGGCGGCGGCAGACCGACACCGAGGAACGACAACGCCGCCTCGAAGAGGATGTTGGTCGGGATGATGAGCGTGGCGTACACCAGGATCGGCGCCATCAGGTTCGGCAGGATCTCGGTGCGGAGGATGTAGGGCCGCTTGGCGCCGAGGCTGCGGGCGGCCTCGACGTACTCGCGCTCGCGGAGGGAGATCGTCTGCCCGCGCACGATGCGGCCGATGTAGGGCCAGCTGAAGAAGCCGATCACGAAGATGAGCAGCGTCAGCTTCAGCGGTGTGCCGGAGAGCCCGAACGCCTTCTCCGGAAAGACGCCCGCGAGCGCGATCGCGAAGACCAGAACGGGGAAGGCCAGGAACATGTCCATGATCCGGCTGAGGATCGCGTCGACCCAGCCACCGAAGAAGCCGGAGGTGATGCCGACGACCGTGCCGATGATCACGGAGACCGCCGTGGCGAGGAGCGCGATCAGCAGCGAGATGCGGGCTCCGTAGAGGACCCGGCTGAAGATGTCGCGGCCGGTGATCGGCTCGACTCCCATCGGGTGCTGCCAGCTGATCCCGCCGAAGGTGCCGTAGGGGCCGAGGGCCGGGTCGACGAGGTCGGAGTGGTACTCGTTGGGCGGCCCGCCGGTGATGTGGGTGATCAGCGGCGCGAAGATCGCGACCACGATCAGGAAGACGATGAAGAAGCCACCGGCCAGCGCGACCTTGTCCTTGCGCAGCCGCCGCCAGGCGATCTGGCTCAGCGACCGGCCCTGGATCTCCTTGTCACTCTCGGCGACCAACGAGGCACTGGCCATGGCCTCTGCCGGAGAAGAGTCGAGGTTGCTCAGGTCGATCGCCTCCCCGGGTCACAGGTCAGGTGCTCTGGAGACCGCCTCGGTCTGGCGATCTGACCAAACCTCGGTCCACCGGCTGCCACTGGTCAAGCAACCATGCGCCCCGTTGCCGAATCGTGACCGCGTCCAGCGTGGAAAACGGGAACATTCCGGCGCTGCCGAGCTCGCGTCAGGCGCGCGGCTCGAGAATCACGACGGGGATCTCGCGGTCGGTCCACGACTGGTAGGAGTCGTAGTCGCGGTAGAGGTCGACCAGCCTGGGCCAGAGCTCGGCCCGCTCGGAGGTCCCTGCGGTCCGTGCCCTCATCGGTCGCCGGTCGCCCCTGATCTGCACGGTGACGTCGGGGTCGGCCTCCAGGTTGCGGAACCACAGCGGGTGCTGGGGCCGACCGGCCTGCGAGGCGACCACGACGACGCTGTCGCCGTCCCGGAGGTAGACCAGCGGCGTGGTGCGCAGCTTGCCCGTACGACGGCCGCGGTGCTCGACCAGGCAGATCGGGACGGGGTCCTTCCAACCGGCACCGACCCGCCAGGTCCCGCCGATCCGGCCGCGGGTCAGCTTGTAGACGGCCACGTTGACGCGGGCCATCACCTTGATCACGCGACGGGCGAACTCACCGTCGAGGCCGTCGGGCTTCTTGTCCACGGGGCTACATCCCGCGTTTCCAGACGAGCTCCTCGAGGAGTCGTCGGGAGCGCCAGCCGTCCGGCGTACGCACGAGGTCGTGGTGGTAGATGCCGCCGAACTCGACGATCGTCTCCGCGCCGTCACGTCCGGGCAGGATCATCGGGTTGTGGAAGTACGCCGCGACTTCTGCCGCGTCGCCGTCGACGTGGCTGTCGACCTGCGCGAGCGAGTGCATCCGCCGGGGGAAGATCGGCAGCATCTCGGCCAGCCAGGCCTTGATCTCGGGGTAGGACGCCGCGATGCCGCCCGTGGCGGTGTAGTCGATCTCGGCGTCGGCGGTGAACACCTCGTCGAGCCGGTCCCACTCGCCGGTGTCGATGGCGCGGGTGTAGCGGACGAGCAGGGCCTCGATCTCGAGGCGGTCGGAGATCTGGTCGAGGTCCACGGCCTCACTCTGGCAGAAAACTGGAACGTGTTCTAGTCTTCGGGCATGCGTTTCACCTACGCCGAGGCGATGACCGACGCCCACTTCTACGCGCCGTTGGCCCAGGCCGCCGAGGCAGCGGGCTACACCTCGATGACGGTCGCCGACTCCCTGATCTACCCCGAGGAGTCCGACTCGACGTACCCCTACACCGACACCGGCGAGCGGGAGTTCCTCGAGGGCAAGGAGTTCATCGAGACGATGATCCTGTGCGCCCACCTGGCCGCCGTCACGAGCACGCTGCGGTTCACGCCGTTCGTGCTCAAGCTGCCGGTGCGGCCGCCGGTGCTGGTCGCCAAGCAGGTCAGCTCGGTCGCCTACCTGAGCAACAACCGGCTCGGGCTCGGTGTCGGCCTCTCGCCCTGGCCCGAGGACTTCCAGGCGCTCGGCGTCCCCTGGGAGAAGCGTGGCAAGCGGATGGATGAGTGCATGGACATCCTGCGCGGCCTGACCTCCGGGGAGTTCTTCGGCTACGACGGCGACTTCTACTCGTTCCCACCGTTGAAGCAGACGCCGGCGCCGACCGAGAAGGTGCCGCTGCTGGTCGGTGGCCACGCCGACGCCGCTCTCCGGCGCGCCGTACGCAAGGGGGACGGGTGGATGCACGCCGGCGGTGACGGCGAGGAGCTCGACCGCCTGCTCGGGCGACTGGCCGAGATCCGCAAGGAGGAGGGCGACACCCGCGACGACTTCGAGGTGCACGTCATCTCCTACGACGCCTACGACCTCGACGGCATCAAGCGGCTCGAGGACAAGGGCGTGACCGACTGCATCGTCGGCTTCCGGGTGCCCTACATCAAGGGCCCCGACACCGAGCCGCTGGAGACCAAGATCGAGCACCTGAACAAGTACGCCGACTCGATCATCAGCAAGGTGAGCCTGTGACGGCCGACTACACGGCGGCGTTCCGCGAGGCAGTCGCGGAGGCCGAGAAGCTGGTCGCCAACCCGCCGTTCGAGGTCTCGGAGCAGGACCTGGCCGAGGGTTTCGACTACCTCGCCGGCAGCATCCGGTCGTCGCTGCAGATGGCCTTCGACTACGACCTCGAACACCCGGTGCTGATCAACCCCACCCACCAGTACGCCCGCCAGGGCCTCGACAACCCCGACGCCGTCTACTTCAACGCCTACCTCGACGCCGGCGGGTCCTACGTCGTCTCCGGTGTGCGCGGCAGCACCGCCGACCTCTCCTTCCAGGTGATGGACGGCACCTACTCCTCGGAGGGGGCGCCGGGCACGGTCGCCGCGTTCGACGACCGCGAGCTCGAGATCGCCGACGACGGCAGCTTCGAGTGGCGCTTCGGACCCGAGCTCGGGCTGAAGAAGGGCTCGACGCTGATCATCCGCGAGGTGTACGACGACTGGAACGCCGAGGACCGCGGCACCATCCGCATCCAGCGCCTCGACACGGCCGGTCAGCCACGTCCCGCACTCACCCCCGAGCGGGTCGCCAAGAGGTACGGCGTGGCCGCGAAGATGCTCATCGGGCGCATCAACACGTGGTTCGCCTTCCCGGAGTGGTTCACCTACAAGGAGCCGGTGAACACCCTGACCCAGCCGGCGTCGACACCTGGCGGACTCGCCTCGCAGTTCTCCTCGATCGGCCACTACTCGCTCGGTGACGACGAGGCTCTCGTGGTCACCGTGCCGGTGTCGGACTGTGACTACCAGGCGATCCAGATCGGCTCGCGGTGGTACATCTCCACCGACTACGAGCACCACCAGACCTCGCTGACCAGAGCGCAGTCGCACGCCGACCCCGACGGCAGGCTGCGCTACGTCATCAGCGAGCGCAACCCCGGGATTGCCAACTGGCTGGAGACCTGTGGACATCCGCAGGGTGTGATGATGCTGCGCTGGCAGCGACTCTCCCGTGCGCTGGACGCCACCGACGGACCCGCGTTCGAGGTCGTGCCGTTCGACTCCCTGGCCGAGCGACTCCCCCACTTCGCGGAGAACCAGATCTCCGCCGAGCAGTACACCGCCCGCATCGCCGACCGCCAGGTCGGCATCGCCCGAAGGATGATCTCGTGACCCGCGACCGGGCAGTTCTGGTGGGCAGGAGTACGCCGACCGGGCAGTTCTGGTGGGCAGGAGTACGCCGACCGGGCAGTTCTGGTGGGGTTCGGCCAACCACGAGCGCCCTCTCGGCGGCGTACGCCCAACCAGAAACGCCCTCTCGGCGAGCCACAGCCAACCAGAACAACCCCCCCGGCGAACTGAAGGAGACCTGACGTGACCGACTCACCACAGTTGCTCGAGGGGAAGGTCGTCGTCCTGTCGGGCGTCGGCCCCGGGCTCGGGCGCTCGCTCGGCGAGGAGGCGGCCAAGCTCGGCGCCGACCTCGTGCTCGTCTCGAGGACGCAGAAGCGGCTCGACAAGATGGCGGAGGTGGTCCGGTCGTACGGGCGCCGCGCGCTCGTCGTACCCACGGACATCAACGACGAGGAGGCGTGCGAGAACCTCGTCAAGGCGACCCTCGAGGAGTACGGCCGCGTCGACTGCCTGCTCAACAACGCCTTCGCGATCCCGCCGATGGAGCCGCTGACCACCATCAAGCACGACGCGCTGCGCGGGTCGCTGGAGACCAACGCGTTCGCGCCCCTGCGGCTCTCGACGCTGTTCGCCGACGCGTTGGCCGAGTCGCCCGACAAGCCGGGGGGCTCCATCATCATGGTCAACTCGGCGGTGCTGCGGCAGTCGCAGCCCGAGTTCGCCGGCTACAAGCTGACCAAGGGCACGCTCGTGCACATCGCGTCGGCCCTGGCGACCGAGCTCGGTCCGCGCGGCATCCGCGTCAACTCGGTCGCGCCGAGCTGGATCTACGAGGACGTCAACAAGGCCTACTTCGACTGGATGGCGCAGGAGCGGGGTGTCACCCACGACGACATCTACCGCGAGACCGCCGACCTGACCGACCTCAAGCGGCTGGCCACCCCCGAGGAGGTCGCCCGCGCGACTCTCTTCCTGGCCTCCGACCTTGCCTCGGCGATCAGCGGCATCACCCTCGACGTCAGCTGTGGCGAGTTCCATGGCTACTAGGACGAGACCCGATCTCGGTTCCTTCGACGACATCTTGGCGGCAGCGGTCAGGACGACCGGCCTGGAGGACTTCGGGGGCACCGAGCACGAGGAGGGCCTGCGCCTGCTGTGCGAGGACCTCGCGACGAACGGCGGGCTCACCCCCGAGGGCAACTACATGCAACGCACGTTCATCAAGAGCGCGCTGGTCGGGCGGTTGCTCTCCGAGCACGGCTTCAAGGAGCACCCGTCGTACGCCGAGGTGCCGGTCGAGCGACCGATCTTCGTCTGCGGCCTGCCGCGGACCGGGACCACCGCACTGCACCGCCTGCTCAACGCCGACCCGGCGCACCAGGGACTGGAGCTGTGGCTGACCGAGGTGCCGCAGCCGCGTCCGCCGCGTGAGACCTGGGAGGAGAACCCGATTTTCGGCGCACTGAACGCCGCCTTCTCCGAGCACCACATCGACAACCCGGAGTTCATGGGCATCCACTTCATGGATGCGTCGTCGGTCGAGGAGTGCTGGCGGATCCTGCGCCAGTCAGGCAAGTCGATCGGCTACGAGTCGCTCGCCTACGTGCCGGAGTACTCCGCCTGGCTCGAGCGACAGGACTGGACCGACGCCTACGCGCGGCACAAGGCCAACCTCCAGCTGATCGGGCTGAACGACCCGGAGAAGCAGTGGGTGCTGAAGAACCCGTCGCACCTCGTCGGGCTGGACGCGATCATGTCGGTCTACCCCGACGCGCTGATCGTCTACACCCACCGCGAGCCGGTCGTCGCGATCGCGTCGGCGTGCTCGCTGTCGGCCGAGGCGACCAAGGGCTGGTCGACGACCTTCGTGGGCGACACCATCGGCCGTACCCAGCTCGACATGCTGAGCAAGGCGGTCGCCCGGTTCGAGCGGGAGCGAGCGGCGTACGCCCCGGAGCAGTTCGTCGACATCGACTACAAGGAGTTCGTGGGTGACCCGGTCGCCACGACCAAGGGCATCTACGAAGCCTTCGGCCTCGAGTGGACCCCGGCCGTCGACGAGGCCGTCACCAAGCTCGACGCCGAGTCGCGCCAGGGCGGCCGCCGCCCCCAGCACTCCTACGACCTCGCCGACTACGGCCTCACCGAGGACGAGGTGCGGGCGGCGTTCTGAGGGTGCGGATAGTCCAGAACGAAATGCCGCTGCGTCGTACGCCGGAAGCGGTCGAACGTTCTGGACTATCCGGCGACTCAGAAGGGGAACTGGGGCGGCTCGGCGCGGGCGGTGATCCAGCGGGTCTCGGTGAAGGCCTCGATGTTGGCCGCAAGGCCCCCGAAGCGGGAGCCGGTGCCGGAGGCGGCCAGGCCGCCGAAGGGGGCGTTGGCCTCGTCGTTCACGGTCTGGTCGTTGATGTGCACGATGCCGGTCGGGATCCGGTCGGCCAGCGCCAGTCCGTGCATCACGTCAGAGGTGATGATGCCGAGCGAGAGGCCGTACTCGCTCGCCCGGGCGAGCTCGACGGCCTCGTCCTCGCTGCTGATCCGGGTCACCGGCGCGACCGGCCCGAAGATCTCCTCGGTGAAGGCCGGGTGGTCGCGGGTCACCTCACTGAGCACGGTCGGCCGGTAGAACAGCCCGTCGTACGACGCACCGCTGGCCGCCGTGGCACCGGCGTCGGTCGTCGAGGTGACCAAGTGGTGGATCTTGTCGCGCTGGCCCTCGTCGATGACCGGACCGAGGGCGACCTCCTCGGTGGCGGGATTGCCCACCGGGAGGTGCGAGGCCTTCTCGGCGAGTGCCTCGACGAAGTCGTCGTAGATCCGTGCGGCCACGAGGTGGCGACCGGTGGTCATGCAGATCTGGCCCTGGTGGAAGAACGACCCCCACGCCGCGAGGTTGACCGCCTTCTCGACATCGGCGTCGTCCAGCACGAGCATCGCGGAGTTCCCGCCCAGCTCGAGGTGGGCGCGCTTGAGGTGGCGGCCGGCCAGCTCGCCGACCGCGCGACCGGCGGCGGTGGAACCGGTGAAGGAGATGACCCGCACGTGCGGATCGGTCACCATCGCCTCGCCGACGTCGGCGCCACCCGGCACCAGCTGGAGTACGCCGGGCGGCAGACCGGCCTCCTCGAAGACCCGGACGATGTTCACGCCACCGGTCATCACCGTCCGCGGGTCGGGCTTGAGCAGCACCGCGTTGCCCAGGGCCAGCGCCGGCGCCACCGACCGGATGCTGAGGATCAGCGGCACGTTGAACGGCGAGATGACACCGACGACGCCGACCGGCAGCCGCTTGACCATCGACAGCCGCGGCTCCTCGCTCGGGATCAGCTCACCCAGCGACGCACTCGGCAGCCCCGAGGCGGCGTAGCACTCCTCGGCCGCGACGTGCAGCGCGAACCCGGCCATGCCGCGGATGGCCCCGACCTCGCGCACGTTCCACTCCGCCAGCTCGTCGGCGTGCTGGCCGAACAGGTCGCCGGCCTTGCGCAGGACCGCCGCCCGCGCGGGGTGCGGCAGGGCCGCCCACTCCTGCTGGGCGTCGGCGGCCGAGCCCGCGGCCGTCGCGACGTCGTCGACTCCCGCCCGTCCGGTGCGTCCGAGCTCCTCGCCGGTGGCGGGCTCGACTATCGGTGCCTCGCCCGCCGAGCCAGGGCGCCAGGTCCCCTCGATGAAGATGTTTCCGGCCCAGTCGGCCCCGTCCAGGAAGCGTGCTCCGTCGGTCGTCATGATCCGACTCTAGACACGGTGTCGAGACCGGCGGTCGGCTCCGATTGCGGTCAGCGGAACGGCTCAGGCCTCGTCGAAGGCGCGGGCCATCTCGTGGCGGTGGGCGTGCAGCACCGCCCACGTGATCGTGCCGACGACGATGCCGCCCACGCCCGAGACCACGAAGACCGCGGGCAGGCCGAGCCACCCGCCGAGCAGCCCGCCCGCGAACATGCCGACCGGGATGCCGCCCCAGATCACGGTGCGGTAGGCGCCCTGCACCCGGCCGAAGAGGTGCTCGGGGACGAGGGCCTGGCGCACCGACATGATCTGCACGTTGAACATCGAGATGGCACCGGCCGACACGGCGTACAGCAACGGCCCGCCCACCGGGTGCTGCCAGAAGGCCATCAGGAGCAGGGCGATCGCGGAGACGGTCTGGGCCGCGCCCATCGCGTTGGTGCGCCCCACCAGCCGGGTGATCCTCGGCGAGAGCATGGCACCGATCACGGCACCCACTCCCGCTCCGGCGATGGCCAGGCCGAAGCCGTGCACGTCGAGCCCGAGGTTCTGCAGCGCGAACAGCACGATGATGCCCTGCGTCATGGAGTGGATCGCTGCGCCGAAGAAGCTGGTCGCCATCAGCTCCCGGAGCAGGCGGTGGTGGGCCAGCCAGCGCAGCCCCTCCCCCATGTCCTCCCGCATGGACGAACCGCTCGAGCGGTCCACCGCGAAGTGTCCGCCCACGGTCAGCGCGAGCAGGGCCGCGCACAGGTAGCCACCGCTGTTGGCCCAGAGCGGGAGCGACGCGGCGACCGCGAACAACCAGGCGCCGATGGGCGCGCCGAGGAAGATGTTGCCGACGCTCTCGGAGGTGGTGAGCAGGCTGTTGCCCCGCTCGAGCTGGGACCGTGTGACGACGCGGGAGAGCATGGCGCGGGCCGCGCTGTCGTAGACGGTCTCGGCGCAGCCGAGCAGGAACGCCACCACGTAGAGCAGCGGCAGGGACGCGTTGCCGGACGCGACCGACACGGCCAGGACGGCGAGCAGTGCCGCCCGCCCGACGTTGGCGACGGCCATCGCCGTACGCCGGTTCACCCGGTCGACGAGGGTGCCTGCCGGGAGCGCGAACAGCAGCCAGGGCAGGAACGCCAGCGATCCCATCGCCGAGACGGCGACCGGATCGCGCGTGAGCGTCGCCGCCAGCAGGGGGAGGGCTGCCTGCATCACGCCGTCGGAGAGGTTGGAGGTGCTGCTGGAGGTGAACAACCGCCAGAACGGCGCTCCGAGTCGCGCGCCCGCCACGGTCTCGGTGCTCATCCGTCGACCTCGACCTCGTGCTCGGTCGGGAGCAGGTGGTAGACCACCGAGACGCGTCTCGCGCCCGCGCCCGGCTCGCCGTCGCGGTAGCGGTCGATCACCTCGTTGAGCTCGGCCTGCAGGGCCGCGACCTGCCCGGGGTCGAGGGCGATGAAGGTGCTGCGACGTACGGCGGCGTCACGCCACTCACGCGGCCACGAGTCCGCACGAGCCATCACGTCGAGCATCAGCTCCTGGTCGCCCTGCAGCTGCGCCTGCACGACGAGGTCGACGGCGGCCGCGTTGGCAGGGTCCTCCGCCAGGTCGAGGGCCGGGAGGTCCCAGCCGCCCTGGCGGGGGATCCAGACCCGCTCGCGCCCGGTGCCCTGCTCCACGTCCTCCTCGACGAACCCGTGGCGGTGCAGCTGGCGCAGGTGATAGCTGGTCGAGCCGCTCGACTCACCCAGGGCGGTGCCGAGCTGGCTGGCGGTGGCCGAACCGCGGGCGTTCAGCTCGGCGAGCAGCCGCAGTCGCAGCGGGTGGGCCAGGCCCTTGAGGGCCGGGGGTCCGATCACGTGCGGAGTGCTGCTCATGCCGACAGCCTAGGGTGCAAAGATTCCTTTGCAAAGAGTTCTTTGCACATTCCACCCGTCTAGACGGGCTGCCGCAGATGTCGGAAATCGGGGCAGACTGGTGACGGCCCCGGCGACGGGGCGCCTCGGGTCGCCTGACGGGTGGCGCCCGGCCCTCCCCCGACCGACGCACCCGTCAGGTCCGGGTCGCCGGTGCCGTGGTCAGGCGCCCGCGCGTCGACGTACGACGATCCGGGCACCGTGGCGCGGGACGCTCGTGATGTTGCGGACCTTGGGCACCTCGGTCGTCCCGGGCGGCAGCTCCACGTCGTAGGTCGTGAGCACCTCGCGCAGCACGGCCACGCCCTCCATCAGCGAGAAGCCGGCACCGATGCAGCGTCGTACGCCGCCCCCGAACGGGATCCAGGTGTTGATCGCGACCTCGCCCTCGAGGAACCGCTCCGGCCGGAACCGCAGGTGCTCGGGATGCCTCTCCTCCGACTCGTGGGCCAGGATGATCGAGGCCGCCACGTTGGCGCCGCGGGGCAGGTCGACCCCGCCGACCGTCGCCGGTGCCATCAGGTGACGCACCACCATCGGGATCACGGGATGCAGCCGCATGGACTCCTTGAGCACCGCCTCGAGGTACTCCGAGTTGCCGGCCGACGCAGCATCCCGGGCCTTTCGCTCCTGGACCGGGTCCTGGCCGAGCTCGTGCAGCGTCCACGCCAGTGCGGTCGCCGTGGTCTCGTGCCCGGCCAGCAGCAGGGTGACCAGCTGGTCGCGCAGCTCCTCGTCGGTCAGCCCCTCGCCGTTCTCGTCCTCCACCAGCAGCAGCCGCGAGAGCACGTCGGTCCGGTCGGCCAGGTCGGACGCTGCACGCCGCTCGGAGATCACCCGGAACATCACGCGGTCGAGCTCGACCTGGTTCTCGATGGTGCGCCGCCAGGGGCCGTACTTCTGCAGCCTCGGGAAGCCCCAGCCCAGGAAGACCAGCGGCGGGATGTTCACCGTCTTGTTCACCAGCGGGCGCAGCTCGCCGAGCCGGTCCTCGTCGGTCACCCCGAAGACCACCTGGAGGATGACCTCGAGGGTGAGCGCATTCATCCGCTCCAGCGAAGCGAAGGCGACACCCTCCTGCCAGCGACCGACCTCCGTCTTGGCCAGGCCGGTGACGAGGTCCTCGTAGCCACGCAGCGCGTGGCCGTTGAAGGCCGGCATCAGCAGCCTGCGGGCCCGCTTGTGCTGCGCGGAGTCGACGAGCAGCAGCGAGTGCTCCCCCATCACCGGGCCGAGGATGGCGTTGCCCTTGCCGGCGTGGAAGACCTCGGGATCCCCGGCGAAGATCTCCTTGACGTGCTCGGGCCGGTTGAACACGACGAGGTGCCGACCCTCCGGCAGGATCTTGATCGAGAAGACGTCGCCGTACCTGCGCCTGAGGTAGGGGACGAACTGGTGCCGGAAGCGCAGCAGACCGATGCTCTGCAGCAGGCCGTGCAGGTGGGGCCCGGGTGGCAGCTCGGCCCGGTCGACGGGAGGGGCGTCCACCAGCGGGACGGGCCGCATCTTCGCGAAGCGGCGCGCGGTCACGGTCTCGGTCGACATACGCAGAGTATGCCGGGCACGGGGGGCAGCGACGAGGCCGCCGTTCAGCCGCTGGGCAGGAAACCGGCGACGGCCGCCTGCGCCTGGGTCCGCTCCGGTCCGACCCAGAACAGGTGGCTGGGGCTGCCGAGCTCCACGAGGGTGGCGTCCGGGATGGTGGCTGCCAGGTCCTGCGCATGGATGAAGCCCACGCCACCGTCCCATGGTGAGGCGGTCACGAGCGTGGGGCACGGCACCTGGGTCTGGAGGAGGCGCCGGTGGCCGGACCGGTCCGGCCGTCCCTGCCACAGGTCGTGGGCGAATCCGCTGCCGGAGTCCATGGTCAGGAACAGGTCGCGGCTGCGGCGCTTGTCATCCTCCGACCAGGTGTGCCACCACTCGCCGACGGGCCGCCTCGACAGGGCGCCGACCATCCTCCGCAGGCCGGCCTCGGTGGCCACCAGTCGCGAAACGCCACGCCAGGTCAGCCCTTGCAGGGTGGGGCCGAAGACGACCGGCCCGGCGAGGGTCTCCCTGCGGGTGTCGGGATAGGAGTACGTCGAGGGTGCGCAGCTGTGGAGCACGAGCCTGGGGGCAAGCTGCGGCAGCTGGACCGCCACCTCGATGGCTTGCAGTCCCCCGAACGAGACTCCGACGACCGCAGCCGTCTCCTCGACTCCCAGGAGGTCGCAGCAGTCACCCACGGCCGGGACGAACTCGCCGGCGTTGAGCCGGCCGACGTCGGTGCGGCCGTAGCCGGGGCGCGAGAAGGCCACGAGTGCGTGCCCGGCATCGGTGTAGAGGCTCCAGCCACAGTCGCCGGCAGCCGGACAGTGTCCGCCCGGGAAGAACAGGACCGGCGGCTTCGGACCGGGCAGGTGCGCGACCTCGACCGGCCCCAGTCGAGTCGGCAGCACCTGGGTCACGACCATGCGACGACCCTAGGTACGGGACCCGGCGGTGGCTACCAGCGGCAGCAGCGTCAGTCGATGAGCCCGGCCCGGCGGGCGAGCGCGCTGGCCTCGGTGCGGCTGCCGGCGCCGAGCTTGGCCATCACGTTGGAGACGTGCACGCTCACGGTCTTGGCCGAGATGAACAGTTGCTTGCCGATCTCGCCGTTGCTGCGTCCGGCGGCGACGAGGGTGAGGATCTCGCGCTCGCGCGGCGTGAGCGCACCCGCGTCGGCGCCACTCGCGCGCCCGGTCGACCCGAGCTCGTCGAGCAGCGGCTTGGAGCGGAGTCGCGCGGCGACCGTGCGCGCGGCACCGGCCTGCTCCTGGCTGGCCTCGCCGTCGCCGGCGGCCCGAAGGACGAGAGCGAGCTGGGTGCGGGCCCGCGCCTCCTCGTAGACGTGGCCGAGGTCGGAGAACAGCTCCACCGACCGCTGCCAGCGACTGACGAGGTCGTCGAGGTCGACACGTCCGCCCAGCAGCCACTCGAGCCGGAGCTCCTCGGCCCGCAGCCGCGCCGCCCAGGCCCGGCCCTCGATCGCGAACGGTCGCTCGTCCTCGTCGCGCACGGCCAGCACCCGGTCGGCGTCGCCGATCAGCCTGGCTGCGCTCGCGCGCACCTCGTCGCGGGCGGCCGTGGAGGTGCGCGGCGCCTCGTCGGCGAGTGCCGACAGGGCCAGGGTCGCCAGCCGGAGACGAGCACCGAAGCTCTCGCCCCAGAGCGGGGTGAGCACGCAGCAGAGGTCGTCGTACGTCGCGACGGCGGCTGCTGCTCCGTCGCGGAGGGATTGCAGCTCGATCGCGGCACCGCCACCCACCACGGCGACGAGACCTTCGCGGTGCCACCGCTCGCGCAGGCCGGAGAACCGGCCCAGCGCGGAGACGTCTCCGCGCCCGGCGGCCACCGCGAGGGCGACGGCATCGAGCATGGCGCGCGGGGTCGGCGGCGGGTCCTCGTTGCTGTAGTCGGCGATGGCCAGGGCTTCCTCCCACTCGCCGCGCATGTAGGCCATCACGGCGGCCTGCATCCGGCCGGCGATGCCCTGGATCGTCCACGGTCGGCCGATCTCGCGTGCGAGCCGGGCCGCCTCGAGGAAGTTGGCCTGGGCCGCGGCCAGCTCGCCGTAGTCGTACTCGAGACCGCCGCAGCGCTGGTAGCCGCGCATCTCGCTGAGCACGTCACCGCGCGCCTGCGCCTCGGCGATGATCCGCTTCAGCTCGGCCCGGCTCTTCTCGCCGAGGTCGAGGTGCTGGCTGAGCCAGGTCAGCGTGACGCCGACGTCGGCGGCCAGGCGCGGCAGCCCCAGCTGGTCGGCCAGCTCGATCGCCTCGTCGGCCTCGTGCCGGGCCTCGTCGAAGCGGCCGTCCCAGATCAGCGCCTGCGCGTGCATCGCCAGGATCCTGGCCCGCAGGTGGGTGGGCTCGGGGCCGACCAGCTCGAGTGCCTCGCCGCTGACCAGGCTCGGCTGGGCGTCGGTCTCGGTGGAGCGCAGCGCCTCGACCCGGGCGAGGAGCAACCGCGCGCGGGCGATGGGCGGCGCGTCGGCGGGGAGCCGGCCCAGGTGGGAGTCGATCAGCGCGAGCGCCGTCTCGGGTCGCCCGGAGCTGCACAGCGCGTCGACCGTGCGGGCCACCAGCTCGGCCTCGTCGGGCGGGTCGTCGAGGTGGCGTGCGGCGCGCGCGTAGATCTCCAGCGCTGTCGTGTAGTGCTTGGCCGCCTCGTCGGGCCCGCCGCTGGCGAGGGCCTGGTCGCCGGCCTCCACGCTGGCCTGCAGGGCGGTGGGCAGGTCGTGGGAGGCGAGCGCGTGCCGGGCCAGGTTGGCCGACTGGCGGCTGCCGTGGAGCTCGCGCACCGCCTCGGCGTACGCCGTGTGCAGGCGCATCCGCTCGCCGGGCAGCAGGTCGTCGTAGACGGCCTCGCCGAGGAGGGCGTGCCGGAAGGCGTACTCGGAGGTGCCGGTGCGGACCAGCACGTTGGCGTCGATGGCGGTGCGCAGCGCCACCTCGAGCTCGTCCTCGGTGACGGGTGCGACCCGGGCGAGCAGGTCGTGAGGCACACGCTGGCCGGCGGCGGAGGCGACGCGGACCACGTCGCGCGCGGACTCGTCGAGTCGGTCCAGCCGCACGAGGAGGAGATCGGCGAGGTCCTCGGGCAGGCTCCAGCCACCGCCGAGGAAGGCGCTGACCAGCTCCTCGACGTAGAAGGCGTTGCCCTGGGCACGCTGGACGATCCGCTCGATGTCGTCGTCATACTGCTCGCCGAGGGAGTTGCCCTGGCTGCCGATCATCTGCTCGACCAGGCCGCGCACGGCGCCCGGTGGCAGTGGGTCGAGCTGGACCCGCTCGACGCCGGGGAGGCGCACCCACTCGGCCACCCGCTGGCGCAGCGGGTGGCGGCGGTGCATCTCGTCGGAGCGGAAGGTGGCCACGATCAGGCAGCGGCCCCGGAGCCGACGGGAGAGCAGGAAGCTGATCAGGTCTCGCGTGCTGGCATCGGCCCAGTGAGCGTCCTCGACGACGAGGACGACGGGGCCGAGCGCGGCGAGGTCCTCGACGAGGACGTACATCGCCTCGAACACCTCGGCCCGGTCGAGGCCCTCGGTGGGCTCGTCGGCCGGCGCGCGGTGCCGCAGCCGGGCCAGGGCGGGGTGGAGGTCCTGCTCGACGAGCTCGGGGGCGACCTCGCCCACCTGGGCGAGCATCTCCGCGAAGGGGAGGTAGGGCATGGAGGTCTCGCCGAAGTCGAGACAGTGGCCGACGAGGGTGCGCCAACCGTCGGCGGTGAGGCGGTCGAGCGCCTCGGTCAGCAGGCGGGTCTTGCCGACGCCTGCGTCGCCCGAGAGGAGAAGCATCCGGGTGTGCTCGGTCCCGGTGGCAGAGCGGAGCAGGACCTCGAGCTCCCCGTCACGTCCGACGAGGGTCTCGGTCCTGCTCCGGTCCATCCGCACATCGGTCATCATCCCGCACGGTGCGTCGCGCGGCGCCACCAACGGCGTCCGGCGCGTGCGGCGACGTCCTCACGGTGAGGACGGAGCAGGCTCTCCGTCCGGTTCTTCATCTCCTGGAACATGTAGTCCTCGTTGAGGGGGCTGTACATGGTGCTCATCTCCTTGACTGGATCGATGACTCGATTCCAGTGCTAAGACGCCGACCGGACATCGGCCATTGCCTTAGGCGGAGAGCTCAGGTGCCTCAGATCTGCTCGATCGAGACGACGTCGTGCACCGGGACGGGACTAAGGCGCTCCAGGCCACAGGTGAGCTGCCCCTCCCCGTCCGTACGACGGCTGACCGTGACGGCCCACTCCCGCGAGCCGGAGTCGTCGGAATGGGCGAACACGGCGGTCCATCCCTCCCGGCGCACGAGTCGTACGGCGTCGAGGCGGTCCTCCCCCAGCAGTCGGCGCAGCGCGATCTCGGCGTACTGCACGTGCATGGGGTACGACGACCGCCCGCGCAGCCGATCGACGTCGAGCCGTCCGGCCTCGTGCAGCAGAGCGACCTCGCCGGCCGACCCCGGCTCCATCCGGCCGTAGTAGAGCCCCTCGGGCAGGACCACCATGTTGGCCGCGAAGCGATCGCCGCCGATGTGCGAGATCTCCCAGGTCTGCGCCGGGTGGCTCGCCGTCAGCGAGGACGCGACCGGACGCCCGCGCTCGGCACAGCACGCGTCGTGCCGTCCGTGGGTGCAGACCCCGAACAGCGGGCCGGCCATCCGGTCCCAGTCGGGTGCCTCACCGCGCGCGACAGCGTCGAGGTCGAGACGGGTCAGCTCCTCGGGGTCGACGAAGGTCGAGGTGAGCAGCAGCCGCCTCGCCGGGAAGCACAGGAAGGCGCGGAAGTCGGGCCCGCGATGGGCCCGGTGGTGCCGACGGGCCAGCAGCACCTTGATGTTCTTGTGGGTCGTCAGGTGCGCTCGCACCGTGTCGGGCAGCCGGCTGTCCCGGGGCGCGCTGGTGCCCCACGGCCCGTGGTGCTCGACGAGCAGGAACGCGGTGACGTGGGTGGCGGTGCCGGCAAGGTCGTCCTGCCGCTGCTCGGAGGCGACCGAGCACCGGAAGTCGCCACCGCGGGCGGCAGCACGCGCCGACGGGGTCAGCGGACGACCTCGAGCAGTCCCTCGCGGATCAACCGGCGGCACAGGACCAGGCCGGACTCGGTGTCCAGCCCGAGGTCGTCGGGGGTGAACACCCCGAGGGTGCGGACGCGTTCGACGGCGTCGGTGATGCGCGCCGGGACCGTCATCCGGCGGTCGCCGAGCAGGACGTGCAGACGGTCGCCGTCGGGGCGCAGCACGCAGGGCTTGCCGGGCCGACGGCGCAGCCGGGTGTTGCCGGTGACCGAGTCGAGGGCCATCCGGTCGACCAGGGAACCGCGGAGGTGCCCGTTGCGCTTCTCCAGGAACGACCTGGTCTGCTCGTCGGCCACCCGCGAGAGGTCGGTCTCGGCCAGGGCCTCGCGAAGCGCCGTCAGCCGGTCGTCGAGCCCGGCGACCAGGGCGTCGGGGTCCTCGAGGTAGCCCGCCGGCAGGTGGGCATCGGCCTCCACCTGATCCATGGCCCGGGCCACGGCCCGGTCGAGCAGGGTGCGCCAGGTGACCTGGTTGATGCCGATCGTGACGTGCAGCGAGACCGCGTCCTGGGCCCGGGCGGCGTGCGGGGTGCCCGTCGGCAGGTACATGCTCAGCCCGGGCTCGAGCAGCACCTCGCGGACCTCGGCACTCTCGCCGGGTGCGGGATGGACCTCCCACAGCTTGGCTCCGTGGGTCTGGAAGACGAAGACGTCGTGGCTGTCGCTGTGCACGGCGAAGCCCTGCGACCCGGGTGGGGTCAGGTAGGCGTTGGCCTGACAGGGGTGGCCGAGCGCGAGCTCGAGCTCGGCGACGAGGCGGGTCAGCGGGGGCCAGTAGCGATGCAGTCCCTGGAGTACGACGGTCGCGCCGCCCTCGAACAGGTCGATCACCTTGCGGGCGTCCACCAGACCGGTCAGGGGCTGGCCGGCCAGGGTGGCGCCACTGCGCGTGTAGCGCGACTGGGCCAGCACCGAGCCGTCCTGCGCCAACCGGACCGCGGGCGTGCGGATGGCCGACGACGTCAGCAGCTCGTCGACGTCGTCGAAGGAGAGCAGCCCGACCAGGTCAGTGGGGTCGGTCTGGTGCAGGTGGACGTGGGACGCCCAGATCTTCTCGACGAAGGACTGGGCGTCCCCGCTCAGCAGCTCGAGGGCATCGGTCACCCGTCGCTCGCGTCGCCGTCCGTGCTGTCGGTGGAGTCACCATCGGTGCCGTCGGCGTCGCCGCCGTCGGTGGCATCGCCGTCCGTGCCGTCGGTCCCATCGCCGTCGGTGCCGTCCGCGTCGCTGGCGCCGCCGTCGGTCCCGTCGGTGCCGTCACCGTCAGTGCCGTCGGCGTCGCCGCCCGGAACGGCCTCGGAACCGCCTGCCGTGGTGTCCAGCTCGTCGTCGTTCAGGGGCTCGTCGTTGGTCATCTGGTGCCTCCTCGTGGTGGGTGGGCGCACTGTCGCGCCGTACGCCTGTCGTTCCCGATCTTGCCCAATCGAATCGCCGGACACCAGCGGGGGGTCCTCGAGGAGATCGAGCGCTCAGAGCTCCTCGGCCGCAACCCGCTCCTTCAGCGCAGCGGCGTGCTCCTCGGTCTCCTCCTTGATGCGGGACAAGAAGGCCTGGGTGCGCTCGTGCTGCGGGTTGTTGATGACGTCCTCCGGCGGACCCTGCTCCACCACCACGCCGCCATCCATGAAGACCACCCGGTCGGCGACCTCGCGGGCGAAGCCCATCTCGTGGGTGACCACGATCATGGTCATGCCCGCGGCGGCCAGCTCGCGCATGACAGCGAGGACCTCCCCGACGAGCTCGGGGTCGAGCGCCGAGGTGGGTTCGTCGAACAGCATCAGCTTGGGGTCCATGGCCAGCGCGCGGGCGATCGCGACCCGCTGCTGCTGGCCTCCGGAGAGCTGGGCCGGGTAGGCGTCGCAGCGCTCGCCGAGCCCCACGCGCTCGAGGAGCTCGCGGCCACGCTTCTCGGCCTCCGCCTTGCCCGTGCCGGCCACGTGGACCGGCGCCTCCATGATGTTGGCCAGCGCGGTCTTGTGGGGGAACAGGTTGAACCGCTGGAAGACCATGCCGATCTCGCGACGCTGGGCGGCGATCCGCTTGTCGTTGAGCCGGTGCAGCCGGCCGCCCTTCTCCTCGTAGCCGGCCAGCTCGCCGTCGATCCAGATGCGACCGCCCTGGATCGTCTCGAGCTGGTTGATGCAGCGCAGGAAGGTCGTCTTGCCGGATCCGGAGGGCCCCAGGAGGCAGATCACCTCTCCGGCGGCGACGTCGATGTCGATGCCCTTGAGCACCTCGACGCCGTAGAAGGACTTGTGCACGTTGACGGCGTGCACGAGGGGCATCACGTCGCTCACTTGCTGCCTCCGATCATCGACAGCATCCGCGTGCGGAAGCCCTCGTCCGGGGCGGAGGTGCCGAAGCCCCGTCCGAAGTACGCCTCGAGCCGCGACTGCACCACCATCAGCACGCTGCACACGACGAGGTACCAGAGCACCGCGGCGACCAGCACCGGGAAGGTCTGGTAGGTGCGCGAACCGATCGAGCTGAGCTGGAAGAACAGCTCGGTGGTCACCGGGATGGCGATGAGCAGGGAGGTGTCCTTGGTCATCGCGATGGTCTCGTTGCCGGTCGGCGGGACGATCACGCGCATGGCCTGCGGCAGCACGATGCGACGCATCGCCTTGCCGTTGCTCATGCCCAGGGCACAGGCGGCCTCACGTTGCCCGGGATCCACCGAGAGGATGCCGGCGCGGGCGATCTCGGCCATGTAGGCCGCCTCCGAGAGACCGAGGCCGATGATGCCGCCCAGGACGCCGACGAAGACCCGGTTGGCGTCGATGGTGGCGAAGCCGAGGTGGTCGGCGCCGAAGAGGTGGGCGAGGTCGTTGCCGAACGGGATCAGGTTCAGCCCGTCGGGGAACAGCACCCCGAGCGCGCCCATGATCGTGAGCAGCACCAGCCGGGGGATGGCGCGGAAGAACCAGGTGTAGATCCACGCGACACCGGAGAGCACCGGGTTGTCGGAGAGGCGCATCACGGCCAGTGCGATGCCGAAGGTGATGCCGATGACCATCGCGCCGACCGTGCCCAGCAGGGTGCCCAGCATCAGTCCGTTCAGCACCGGGGACTGGACCATCGCCTGCCACACGAAGGACCAGTTGAAGGCGTCGTTGGTGAGCAGCAGACGAACGAGCAGGAAGATCAGCGCCAGGATCACGGCGATGGTGACCCAGCGCCACGGGTGCCGCACGGGCACCGCGTCGATCGTGCCGGGACGTTCTGCCTGCGCCCCCGAGGGCGGGGTCGGACCGGTGTCCTCGGGGGCGGCAGCAGAACTCATGTGGACTCCGTCAGTCTCTCGGTCAGTCTCTCGGTCAGTCTCTCGGGATCACACCGCGGGGTTGACGGTGAAGTCGTGGATCGCGCCCTGGTCGACGCCCCAGTCGTTCAGCACCTTTGCGTAGGTCCCGTCAGTGTCGAGCGACTTCAGGCCCGCGACGATCGCGTCGGCGAGGGCGGTGTCGGCCTTCGGCACGACGTAGCCGTAGGGGGCGGAGTCGTAGATGTCACCGGCGGCGTCCAGCTTTCCGGAGGACTTCTTGACGGCGTACGCCACGACCGGCGAGTCCGCCAGCATCGCGTCGGCCTTGCCGGAGACGACCGCGGCCGTGGCCTGGTCCTGGGCGGTGTAGACGAGCACCTTCAGCGGCTTGCCGGCCGTCTGGCAGGCCTTCTGCTTCGGCGGCAGGTCCTCCTCCTGCTGCACCGTCGCCTTCTGCACGGCGACCGTGATGCCGCACGGCTTGGCGGGGTCGACCTTCTTGGGGTTGCCCGCGGCCGTGGCCCACTGCGTCCCGGCGTTGAAGTAGCTGACCATGTTGACCTGCTTCATCCGGTCGGCGTTGACCGTGAAGCTGGAGATGCCGAGGTCGTACTTCTTGCCCTGGACGCCGGTGATGATCGAGTCGAAGTTGGCGTTCTGGAACTTCACCTTCAGGCCGAGCTTCTTGGCCACGGCGGTGAACAGGTCGATGTCGAAGCCCTCGATGGTCTTGCCGTCACCGGCGAAGAACTCGCTGGGGGCGTAGCTGGCGTCGGTGCCGATGGTCAGGGTGCCCTTGTCCTTGATCTCCTGGGGCACGAGCGCCGCCGCGGCCTTGTCGACCGAGGTCTTGACGTCACTGCCCTTCTTGTCGCTGCCGCTGTCCAGCGAGTTGGAGCCGCAGCCGGCCAGGGCGATCGAGGCGACGATCAGGGTGGCGGCCACCCGAGAGGTCTTGCGCATGCGTGTCCTTCCAGATGATGAGACGGGGATAGTGGGGCATCCTGCCACCGGCCCGGCCTCACGACGAGGTCCGGGCCGGGGCTGTGACGCGCTTGTGACTCGCGGGGGGACTCAGCCCTCGTCGAACGCCTCGAGGACAGCCTGGTCGATCGTGTGCTTCGGGCCGGTGAACCAGTTCTTGGCCGACACCTTCCACCAGATGGCCAGGATGATCAGCGTCCCGAAGGTCAGCACCGGCGCGTAGTTGACGCTCGACCAGGCGAAGTCCTTGTTGCCCGGTACGCCTGCCGGGGTGAAGGGCATGATGAAGTAGATGGAGATGACCACGATCTCGATCACCGCGACGAGGTTCATCCACTTGTACTTCTTGCCGTTGGTCCACGACCCGGGCTCGAAGGCGTCGCCCATCCGCCACCGCAGGAAGATCGGCACCGCGAACGCGAGGTAGAGCCCGATCACGGCCACTGAGACAACCGCCAGGAAGGCGACCGGCACTCCACCGACGCTCTTCAGCGCGGGCAGCGTGATGAGGATCCCGATGGTCGCCACGAACATCACCGCGTTGGCCGGGATCTTGGTGGCGGCGTTGACCTTGGACAGCCACGACGAGCCGGGAATGGCGCCGTCACGGCTGAACGCGAACGTCATCCGCGAAGCGCTGGTCAGGCAGGCCGTGGCGCAGAACAGCTGGCCGGCGGTCGAGATCAGCAGGATCGTGAAGTGCCAACCCTCGCCCAGTGCCTGGGTGAAGATCACGTCGACGTTCCCGAACCCCTTGTTGACGCCGTCGGGGTCCTGCACCGCGAACACGAACGAGAGCAGGAGCACGTAGCCACCGATGGCCGAGTAGAAGATCGACCGCCAGATGCCCTTGGCCGCACCCTCCGCCGCGCCCTGTGTCTCCTCCGAGAGGTGGGCCGAGGCGTCGAACCCGGTGATCGTGTACTGCGTGAGCAGGAAGCCGAGCGGCAGCACCAGGAACCAGTAGAACCCGCTGCTGAAGCCGGAGTTGTTGATCCGCTCCGTGTAGACGTAGGTGAGGCTCTGGTGGTGGTCGGGGACGAAGATCAGGATGAGGATCACGATCGTGGCGCCGGCGACGTGCCACCACACCGAGATGTTGTTGACGATGGCGAGGAGATGGCCGCTGAAGATGTTGGCCAGGGCAGCCAGGACCATGATCGCCACGAAGAGGATGAACACGCGGGTGAGGGAGTAGTCACCGGCCCAGCTGTCGCTGATCGTGCTGATCGTGAGGTCGAGGAACGTCGCGGCGCCGTACGCCACGGAGGCGGTGACCGCGAGCAGCCCGATGAGGTTCAGCCAGCCGGTGAAGAAGCCGGCCGCCGGGCCGCCCATCTTGGAGGCCCACCAGTAGATCCCACCCGAGGTCGGGTACGCCGAGACCAGCTCGCTCATGGTGAAGCCGATGAGCAGGATGAAGGCCGAGATGATCGGCCAGCCCCACGAGATCGCTACCGGGCCACCGTTGTTCCAGCCCTGGTAGAAGGTCGTGAAGCAGCCGGCGAGGATCGAGATGATCGAGAACGAGATGGCGAAGTTGGAGAAGCTCGACCAGGAACGACTGAGTTCCTGCTTGTAGCCGAGCTTCGCCAGCAGTTGGTCGTCGGAGTTGAGCTCGGGTTCGGTCGTAGCCATGTTCCGCCTCCTGGGAAAGACAATCTGGCCCGTGCCCAGCAAGGTAGACCTCAAATCTCGACCCCGTCCATAGCCGGGATGTAAAAGGTTTGAGTCCAGACCATTGACACTCGCGTCAGCAGGCTCGAACACTGTTGGACGTGATCCCCGCTCCCGACCCTGCGCTGCCCGAGGCGGTGCTGCGCCCGGTACGGGGACACCACGCCTTCGAGGCCTGCGTGGAGCAGCTGGCGACGCTCATCCGTCTGGGCGTCTACCCCCGAGGGTCGGTGCTGCCGTCGGAGCGTGACCTGGCCGGACGACTGGCAGTGTCCCGCGCGACGTTGCGCGAGGCCATGGCTGCGTTGCGTCAGGCCGGACTGGTACAGACCACACGCGGTCGCGGCGGGGGCACCGTGGTGACGATGCGGCCGGCCACCCCGTCCGCACGGGCCGCGTCGCGGCGTACTCCCTCACGGCGGGCCGACTGGGCGGACATGCTCGACTTCCGCCGGATCGTGGAGCCCGGCGGCGCGCGCCTGGCCGCCAGCTCCCCGCTCGGCGAGGAGCAGGTGGAGCGGCTGGAGGCGGCGCACGAGGCGGTGGCCACCGCGAGCGGCCCGGCCGTGCACCGGCAGGCCGACTCTCGCTTCCACCTCACCATCGCGGCACTCACCGGCTCCTCCCGCCTGATCGAGGCCGTGACGTCGGTGCAGTCGACGATGCACGAGATGCTCAGCGCGATCCCGGTCCTGGAGGCGAACATCGCCCACTCCGACACCCAGCACGCACGGATCGTCGCGGCGATCCTGGGCGGTCGGGAGGACCGCGCGCACCAGGTGATGCAGGAGCACTGCGACGACACGGCCGCCCTGTTGCGAGGACTGCTCGGATGACTGTTCGGATGACCAGTCGGATGACCAGTCGGATGACCAGGCACGACGACGGCTACGACACCCACCACGGCGAGACCCACGGGAGAGCACGATGAGCACACCCAACGACCGGTATCTCACCCTCGACCGGCTGCGCTCGATGATCGAGTCGGGCGAGGTCGACACGGTGGTGCTCGGCTTCACCGACATGCAGGGCCGGTTGCAGGGCAAGCGGCTGCACGGCCGCTACTTCCTCGACTTCGCCCTCGAGCACGGCACCGAGGGGTGCAACTACCTGCTGGCCGTCGACATCGACATGAACACGGTGGCCGGCTACTCCATCTCCTCGTGGGAGCGGGGGTACGGCGACATGGAGTTCGTCCCCGACTGGGACACCCTGCGCCTGCTCCCCCACCTGCCGGCCACCGCGATGGTGCAGTGCGACCTGGTCTGGCTCGACCACGCCCCGGTCGTGCAGTCGCCGCGCACGATCCTCAAGCACCAGCTCGAGCGGGTCGCCGCCAAGGACATGGTGGCGCTGGCCGGCACCGAGCTGGAGTTCATCGCGTTCAACAACACCTACGAGGACGCGCACGACCGGCGCTGGCGCGACCTGACACCGGTGAACCAGTACAACATCGACTACTCCCTCATCGGCACCTCGCGCGTCGAGCCGCTGCTGCGCGACATCCGCAACCAGATGTACGCCGCCGGCCTCGACGTCGAGGGCGCGAAGGGCGAGTGCAACTTCGGCCAGCACGAGATCGGCTTCCTCTACGCCGAGGCACTCGTCACCGCCGACAACCACGCCGTCTACAAGACCGCTGCCAAGGAGATCGCCTCGCAGCACGGTCAGGCGATCACGTTCATGGCGAAGTACGACGAGCGCGAGGGCAACTCCTGCCACATCCACCTGTCGCTGCGCGGTGCCGACGGGAGCATCGTCTTCGGGGAGGGCGCCGAGCGCTCGCCGCTCTACGACCAGTTCGTCGCCGGCGTACTCGCCACGATGACCGACTTCACCCTGCTCTACGCGCCGAACATCAACTCCTACAAGCGATTCGCCTCCGCCTCGTTCGCGCCGACGGCCGTCGCCTGGGGCACCGACAACCGCACCTGCGCCGTCCGGCTGGTCGGGCACGGCGCATCGGGACGGATGGAGAACCGGCTGCCCGGCGGCGACGTGAACCCCTACCTGGCGCTGGCCGCGATGCTCGCGGGCGGGCTCTACGGGATCGAGAACGAGCTGGAGCTCGAGGACGAGCTGGTTGGCAACGCCTACGCCTCGGACAAGCCGCACGTGCCGCACACGTTGCGGGCCGCACGCGAGGCGTTCGCGGCGTCGGACATGGCCAGGGCAGCCCTGGGTGACGACGTCGTGGACCACTACGTCAACATGGCCGACGTCGAGCTCGCGGCCTTCGACGCCGCTGTCACCGACTGGGAGCTCGCCCGGACCTTCGAGAGGATGTGAACCTTGACGACTGCCGTCATCAACCCGGTCACCACCGAGCAGATCGCCGAGGTCGGATCGGCGAGCCTGGAGGAGACCGACGCGGCGATCGACCGCGCCCAGGAGGCCTTCCCCGGCTGGCGTGACGTGGCACCCGGCGAGCGGGCGCGGATGCTGCGCGCTTTCGCCGCCGTCATCGACGAGCACATCGAGGAGCTGGCCCGGCTCGAGGTGGCCAACGCCGGCCACACGATCGGCAACGCCCGCTGGGAGGCGGGCAACGTCCGCGACTGCCTCAACTACTACTCGGCGGCCCCCGAGCGACTGTTCGGCAGGCAGATCCCGGTGCCGGGAGGCGTGGACATCACCTTCCACGAGCCCCTCGGCGTGGTGGGCATCATCGTGCCCTGGAACTTCCCGATGCCGATCGCCGGCTGGGGCTTCGCGCCGGCCCTCGCCGCGGGCAACACGGTCGTGCTCAAGCCGGCCGAGATCACCCCGCTGACCGCGATCAGGATCGGCGAGCTCGCGCTCGAGGCCGGTCTCCCCGAGGGAGTGCTCACCGTCGTACCCGGCAAGGGATCGGTGGTCGGCCAGCGCTTCGTGACGCACCCGTCGGTGCGCAAGGTGTGCTTCACCGGGTCGACCGAGGTGGGCAAGCAGATCATGGCCGGCTGCGCCGAGCAGGTGAAGCGGGTGACCCTCGAGCTCGGCGGCAAGAGCGCCAACATCGTCTTCGCCGACGCCGACGTCGCAGCAGCCGCGGCCAGTGCGCCGTACGCCGTCTTCGACAACGCCGGCCAGGACTGCTGCGCCCGGTCGCGAATCCTGGTCGAGCGTTCGGCGTACGACGAGTTCGTGAGCGGGCTCGAGCAGTCCGTCCGAGCACTCAAGGTGATCGACCCGGGTCAGGACGACAGCGAGATGGGCCCGATGGTCTCGGCCGCGCAGCGCGACTCGGTGCAGCGCTACATCGACGGCGCCGACGTCGCGTTCACCGGCTCGCGCCCGGACGGTGACGGGTTCTGGCTGCCGCCGACCGTCGTCGAGTCGAGGAGCACGAGCGAGGCTGTGTGGCGCGAGGAGGTGTTCGGTCCGGTCGTGGCGGTGATGCCGTTCGACAGCGAGGAGGAGGCGATCTCGCTGGCCAACGACACCGAGTACGGGCTGTCCGGGTCGATTTTCACCAACGACCTCGGTCGCGCACTGCGGGTCGCGCGTGGTGTGGAGTCCGGCAACCTCAGCGTGAACAGCCACTCGGCGGTGCGCTACTGGACGCCGTTCGGCGGCTACAAGCAGTCGGGGCTGGGCCGCGAGCTCGGTCCGGACGCCCCCAACGCGTTCACCGAGGAGAAGAACGTGTTCATCGCCCACTGAGCAGCGGTGGTCTCGACCATCCACTCGCTTCGCTCGCTGCTCGACCACCTAGAAAGGCACATGACATGGCAGGACGTCTGGACGGCAAGGTCGCGGTGGTCACCGGCGGGTGCTCGGGGATCGGGTTGGCGACGGTGAACCGGTTCGTCGAGGAGGGCGCGCGCGTGCTCATCGGCGACATCGACGACCAGCGCGGGCACGAGCTCGTCGGTCAGCTCGGCGGTGCGGAGTTCGCGGCGTACGCCCACGTCGACGTGACCAGCAAGGAGGAGGTCGACGCGCTCTTCGCGACGGCCAAGGACACCTGGGGCTCGGTCGACATCGCGTTCAACAACGCGGGGATCTCCCCGCCCGACGACGACTCGATCCTGGACACCGAGCTCGAGGCGTGGCGGCGGGTGCAGGAGGTGAACCTGACCAGCGTCTACCTGTGCTGCAAGGCAGCCCTGCCCTACATGCTCGAGCAGAAGTCCGGCTCGATCATCAACACCGCGTCGTTCGTCGCCGTGATGGGCGCGGCCACCAGCCAGATCTCCTACTCGGCCTCGAAGGGTGGCGTGCTGTCGATGAGCCGCGAGCTCGGCGTGCAGTTCGCGCGCGACGGCATCCGGGTGAACGCGTTGTGCCCCGGACCGGTGAACACCCCCTTGCTCAAGGAGCTGTTCGCGAAGGACGCCGAGCGGGCGGCCCGGCGGCTGGTGCACGTGCCGATGGGTCGGTTCGCCGAGCCCGAGGAGCTGGCCAACGCCGTGCTGTTCCTGGCCTCCGACGAGTCGAGCTTCATCACCGCGAGCACGTTCCTGGTCGACGGCGGCATCTCGGGCGCGTACGTGACGCCCCTCTGAGATGTGACCGCGAGATGCGACCGCTGATCGGGCTCACGACGTACCGGGAGCAGGCGAAGTGGGGAGTGTGGGACCAGCCCGCCGACCTGCTGCCGGTGATGTACGCCGATGCGATCGTGCGCGCCGGCGGCGTACCCGTGCTGCTGCCGCCGGCCACTGACGACCCCGATGCCGCTGCCTCGGTGGTCGCCCGCATCGACGGGCTGGTGGTCAGCGGCGGCGCGGACGTCGACCCGCAGCAGTACGGCGAGGAGCCGCATCCGCGGACGGCCTCGTGGCGCCCCGACCGCGATGCGTGGGAGCTCGCCCTCCTGACGTCGGCCGCGGCCGCCAACCTGCCGACGCTCGGGGTGTGCCGGGGGATGCAGGTGATGGCGGTCGCGGCCGGAGGCACGCTCGACCAGCACACGCCCGACGTGGTCGGGCACGAGGAGCACAGTCCCGGCGGTGACGTGTTCGGCGAGGTCGAGGTGTCGACCGCGGAGTCGTCCGTGCTGCGCTCGATCCTGGGTCCGGGGACGACCGTGCACTGCCACCACCACCAGTCGGTGCGCTCGCACCCGGGCTTCGACGCCGTGGCCCACGCCGAGGACGGCACGCTCGAGGCGATGGAGACACCCGGAGAGCGGTTCTGCGTCGCGGTCCAATGGCACCCGGAGATCGGCCGTGACCAGCGCCTGTTCGACGCACTGGTCAGGGCAGCGTCGGGCTGAGCCAGACCGGTAAGTCCAAGGAGGTGAGCCGTGGCGGAGCCACGGCAACTGACGACAACGCAGTCCAGCGTGCGTGATGAGTGGGCGCAGCGCGCTCCTCCTTGGACTTGCGCGTCTTAGTCCAGCACGGTCCGTAGCGCGGCGGCGAAGCCGACGGGGTCGCCGTTCTGGCCGTGCTCGCCACCGAGGAATCCGCCGTGGTGGCTGGGGAAATCGGTTGCCGGGCGACCCAGCGCCTCCGCGACCGACCGTCCGCCTCGCGCGGCCATCTGCTGCCCGGACTCCACGCCGACGGCCAGCACGAGCCGGTCTCCGAACGCGGCCAGCGCCTCGAGGTCCGGCTGGTAGCCGACACAGCCCGCGATGTTGCGCATGAGCGGGTCGGTGCGGGTGCCGTCGTCCTCGCTCGACATCCCGAACATGGCCGGGTCGGCCGGCGGCTGGTCGAGGTAGGTCTCGGGTACCGGTCCGTCGTACATGACGAACGGGATGAACTTGGCCATCGCCGGACCGGCGCCCTGGCTCTGGTAGGTGGCGAGCATGTCGCGGGTGACGGCCAGGACCGCGTCGCGATCGGCCAGCAGTGCGGCGAGCGGGGGCTCGTGCGCCACCACCCGGCGAAGGTCCTCGGGGTGGGCCGTGACCAGGGCCAGGGCGTTGACGGCACCGCCGCTGCTGGCGAACAGGTCGACGGGCCCGACGGCCAGGTCCTGGATCACGCGGTGGAGGTCGTCGGCGTGCTCCTCGGCCGAGATCGGCGTCGCGTCCGTGGGGTTGCGGCCGGCACCGCGCGGGTCGTAGGTGACCACGGGGCGGTCGGTGAAGTGGCTGGCCAGGGTGCCGAATCCGCTGGCGTCCATCGGGGAGCCGACGAGCATCAGGACCGGCCGGTCGGCGGTGGCCTCGGCGAGATCGCCGCGGACGTCGTAGGTGACCGTCGCCGTACCGCTGCCGACGGTGTGGGTGGTGAGGGTGAGCTCGCTCATCGGGTTTCCTCTCTGACGCGGAGCCAGGTAGCTCCGCGGGAAGCTGTTCGAGGAGTCAGACCCGTCGACGCGCCCGAACTCATCGTTGGACCCGTCGACCGCTCCTTGCGTCATACGAATCGAGGCCTCGAGGCCACCATGCGTATGACGCAACGGACAGTCGGGGTCAGCCCAGCACCTCGGCCACCAGGGGGACGCCGGGGCGGTAGGCGAGGTGGACGTACGACGGCGCCTCGAGCACGGTGAGGTGGGCCCGCTTGCCGGGGGCGAGGATGCCGACGTCGTCACGAGCCAGTGCCCGGGCACCACCTGCGGTGGCCGACCAGACGGCCTCGGCGGGAGTCATCCGCATCTCGCGGACGGCCAGGGCGACGCACAGCGGCATCGACGAGGTGTAGCAGGACCCCGGGTTGCAGTCGCTGGCCAGCGCCACGGTCACGCCGGCATCGAGGAGTCCGCGGGCATCGGGGTACGGCGACCGCGTGCTGAACTCGACGCCGGGCAGCAGCGTCGCCACCGTGCCGGAGTCGACCAGGGCGCTGACGTCGGCGTCGTCGAGGAAGGTGCAGTGGTCGACCGCGGCCAGGCCGAGCTCGCAGGCGAGGCGCACGCCGGGACCCGGACCGAGCTGGTTGGCGTGCAGCCGTCCGGCGAGGCCCTGCGCGTGTCCGGCGGCCAGGATCGTCCGGGCCTGGTCGGCGTCGAAGGCGCCGGTCTCGCAGAACACGTCGATCCACTTCGCGTACGGCGCGGCCGCCTCGAGCATCGGTCCCGTGACGAGCTCGACGTAGCCGGCCGGGTCCTCGGCGTACTCCGGCGCGACGACGTGGGCGCCCAGGAAGGTGGTCTCGTCGGTGTACTGCTGTGCGATCGCCAGGCTGCGTGCCTCGTCGAGGGTGCTCAGGCCGTAGCCGCTCTTGATCTCGACGGTCGTGGTGCCCTGCCGGCGCATCTCGGCGACGAGCCGGGCCACGTTGGCAGCGAGCTGCTCGTCGGTGGCGGCCCGGGTTGCCGCGACCGTCGTACGGATCCCACCGGCGGCGTAGCTCTCCCCCGCCATCCGGGCGGCGAACTCGGGCGCCCGGTCGCCGGCGAAGACGAGGTGGGAGTGGGAGTCGACGAAGCCGGGGATGACGGCCCGGCCGCCGAGGTCGCGGGCAGCGTCCGCGGCAGGGGCGTCGACCCGCCGGCCGACCCAGGCGATCCCGTGGCCGTCGACGACGACGGCGGCGTCCTCGAGGATCCCGCTGGGAGTGCCGTCGTGGGCGGGGTCGTTGGTGACCAGCTCGGCGATGCCGGTCAGCAGCAGGCTGGTCACGGCTGCACCACGTCGGCGCCGGTGGCGGCGAACACGAGGGTCTCCGGGCTGGCGCCGGTCCCGCGCGTGCGGACGGTGTCGAGATCGACGGTGACCAGGTCGGCGCGTTGTCCCTCCGCGATCCGACCGGCGTCGTCGAAGCCGAGCGAGCGGTGTCCGTCGTACGTCGCAGCTGCGAGCAGCTCGCGAGCGGACCAGTGACCGCGCTTGTGGGTCGCGAGCCGTTCGTGCATCTCCACCGCGCGCATCTCCTCGAACAGGTCGATCACGGCATGGCTGTCGGAGCCCAGCGTGAGGGTGGCGCCGGAGTTGCGCAACCGGCGCGCAGGACCGATGCCGTCGGCGAGGTCACGCTCGGTGGTCGGGCAGAAGCAGACGTTGGTACGGCTCCGCCCGAGCAGCCGGATGTCCCCCTCGGTGAGGTGGGTGGCGTGCACGGTGGTGGTCAGCGGGCCGAGGGCGCCGGCCTCGGCCAGCAGCTCGGTCGGGGTCATGCCGGTGGCGTACTGACAGGCCTCGTTCTCCGCCACCTGCTCGGACAGGTGCACGTGCAGCGGCTTGCCCTGCGCCGCCTCGACCACGATCGGGATCTGGGCCCGCGGCACGGCACGGACGGAGTGGATGGCCATCCCGACGCGCGGGTCGTCGAAGGCCGCCACCCGCTCGGCCCACTTCTCCGCGTGCCCGTCGGAGTAGCGCACCTGGACTCCCTCGGGGGCACGGCCGAACCCGGAGGCGAGGTAGCAGGTGTCGAGCAGCCGGATCCGGATGCCGGCCTCGTCGGCGGCGGCCAGCAGCGTCTTGCCCATCTCGTTGGGGTCGTCGTACGGCGTCCCGTCCGGCTGGTGGTGCAGGTAGTGGAACTCCCCGACGGCCGTGATCCCCGTCGCCCGCATCTCGGCGTAGGTGTCCCGGGCCAGCTCGAAGTAGGAGTCCGGCGTGAGGCCGGCCGCCACGGCGTACATCTGCTCCCGCCAGGTCCAGAACGACCCCCGCTCGGTCTGGGTGTGCCCCCGGAGGGCCCGGTGGAACGCGTGGCTGTGGCAGTTGGCGAGGCCGGGGAGGGTGAGGCCGGGGAGGGTTTCGGTTTCGGTGGCGGTTTCCCCGGGCGCCCGGGGAAACTGCCGCCGGTCGTCCGATACTTCGCCCTCCCGGCTCCAGAATTGCCCGCCAGCCCCGACCGATTTGATCCGCCCGTGCTCGATCTCCAGGAGTACGTCGGAGTGGACGCCGTCGTCGAGCAGGGCGTGCTCGAGGTGCAGCCTCACGAGACCAGCCCCTCGATCGCGTCGGCGAGGGCCTCGACGCCGGCCAGGCAGTCGGCCATCTCCGCGAACTCCTCGGGCGAGTGCGAGACACCGGTCGGGTTGCGGACGAACATCATCGCGGTCGGTACTCCGGCCGCGGCGAGGATGCCGGCGTCGTGGCCTGCCATCGTCGGGATCACGGGTACGTCGCCCCAGCGGTCGGCGAGCCGGGAGCGCACACCGGCCGTGAGGACGGGGTCGAAGGAGACCGCGCCCGAGACGGACTCGGAGGTGACCTCGAGACGGGTGCCATCGCGGCCGGACCGCTCGGTGCCCTGGCGCTTGATCTCCGCGACCAGTCGCACCAGTGACTCGTCGGTCTCGCCCCGGGCGTCCAGCCACGCGGTCACGCGCGAGGGGATGGCGTTGGTGCCGTTGGGCGCCACGTCGACGCGGCCGAAGGTCGCTCGCTGGCCGGAGACGCGGGCCTGCTTGCCGGCGGCCAGAGCGGTCATCGCAAAGCTGAGCATCGGGTCGTGGCGGTCCTCCATCCGCGTCGTGCCGGCATGGTTGGCGTCGCCGGTGAAGTCGAAGCGGTAGCGCCCGTGCGGCCAGATCTCGGTGGCCAGTCCGACCACGCGCTCGCGGTCGACGAGGTCGCGACCCTGCTCGACGTGCAGCTCGAGGAAGCAGCCGATGCGGTCCAGCCAGTCGGCTCGTCCCAGCGACGGTTCCACGCCGGCCGCTGCCATCGCGTCCAGCAGGGGTACGCCGTCACGGTCCCGCAGCTCCCGGGCGGACTCGGGCGTCGTCGTCCCGGAGGCGAGCCGCGAGCCGAGGCAGGCCAGCCCGAAGCGAGACCCCTCCTCCTCGGCGAACGCGCCCACCGCGACCGGTCGGCGCGGCGCCACACCGCGTGACCGGAGCAGGTCGATCGCCGCGAGCGACGAGACCACACCGAGCGGGCCGTCGTACGCCCCGCCGTCGAGCACCGAGTCCAGGTGCGAGCCCACGAGCACGGCATCAGAACCTGCGCCCCACCAGGCCAGCAGGTTGCCGTTGCCGTCGGCCTCGACGGGCAGCTCGCGGGCGGCGCACTGCTCGCGGAACCACGAGCGCAGCTCGGACTCCACCGAGGTGAATGGTTGCCGGAAGTAGCCCCCGCTGGCTGCCGACCGTCCGAGCGGCGCCAGCTCGGACCACATGGCCTCGAAGTCGTCAGGCATCGCGGTCCGGACGATGATGGGCGGCATGGAGTTCGCCGACGTCGTACGCCGCCGCAAGATGGTCCGCAACTACACCGACGAGCCCGTCGACCCAGCTGTCGTCGACCGTGCCCTCGACAACGCCGTGCGCGCGCCGAGCGCCGGGTTCAGCCAGGGCTGGGGCTTCCTGGTCCTCGACACCCCCGACGAGGTACGCCGCTACTGGGCCGCCACCGCCGACGACCTCGACCAACCCGACGAGTGGCTGGCCGGGATGATGCGCGCGCCAGTCGTGATAGTGCCCTGCTCGAGCAAGGCGGCCTACCTCGGTCGCTATGCCGAACCCGACAAGGGTTGGACCGACCGCGACGAGGCTCGGTGGCCGGTGCCGTTCTGGCACATGGACGCCGCGATGGCCTCGTTGCTGATCCTGCAGACAGCGGTCGACGAGGGACTCGGCGCCTGCTTCTTCGGCATCCCGCCCGAGAAGGTGCCGGCCGCGCGCGCCGAGTTCGCCATCCCCGAGACGTTCGACCCCGTCGGCTCGATCACGCTCGGCCACCCCGCCACGACACCGGGCGCCCAGGGCTCCCCCACCCGGCGGCGACGCAAGGACCTCGACGAGGTCGTGCACCGCGGCAACTGGCGTGCGACCGACTGACATGGGACCAGTCCATCCAATCCGGGCGTCGGATGCCAGCCGACCCTGGTGGCGGCTGTCTCGGATCCGAGATCGAGGGACCATTCCAGCACGAGCAGGGTTATCGTGCTTTCCTCCCCAGCGCTCGAGAGGGCCTCGTCCTACGCGGTTCGAGGCCCTCTCCCCACCTCCACCCACTACTTTGCTCTCGTGGGGGACAGCGAGGTCGTCGAGAAGCTGCGAGCGCTCGTCCGCATCCCCACCGTCTCCCACACCGACGAGAGTCTGATCGACCCGGCTCCGTTCGAGGAGTTCCGACGCGTTCTGGCCGAGGCGTTCCCCCTGCTGCACGAACGGCTGGCGCTGCACCAGGTCCGCGACCACTCGCTGTTGTTCCGGTGGGAGGGGTCCGGCGAGGCCGACCCGGTCGTGCTGATGGCTCACATCGACGTCGTCCCGATCGAGGAGTCGGCGCCGGGGCAGCACCCGCCGTTCGGGGCCGAGATCCACGACGGCGCGATCTGGGGCCGCGGCACGCTCGACGACAAGGGCTCGCTGGTCGGCATCTGTGCCGCCGTCGAGCGGCTTCTCGAGCAGGGGTTCGTCCCGACCCGTGACGTCTGGCTGTCCTTCGGCGCGCGCGAGGAGGTCTCCGGAGCCGACGCGGCCGCCGCGGTCGAGGAGCTCCGCTCGCGCGGCGTGGCCCCGTGGTTCGTGCTCGACGAGGGTGGAGCCGTCGCGCACGAGGCGTTCCCCGGCGTGACCTCGCCGCTCGGGGTCGTCGGTGTCTCCGAGAAGGGCACCACCACGATCGAGCTCCGCGCCGAGGGGCGTGGGGGTCACTCCTCCACGCCCGAGCGGGGTGGACCGACCGCGCGCATCGCCCGGGCCGTCGTACGACTGGAGAAGCGGCCGTTCGCCCCGTCCCTGCCCGAGCCGACGCTGGAGCTGTTCACCCGGATCGCGCCGCACGCCCCACTGGCGCTGCGCCCGCTCTTCGCCAACGCCCGGCGGTTGCAGCCCCTGGTCAAGCGCGCCCTGGTGCTGGCCGGCCCCGAACCCGCCGCCCTGGTGCGTACGACGATGGCGGTCACCATGCTCTCCGGTTCACCGGCCCACAACGTGATCGCGTCGAGTGCCACCGCGGCCGTCAACCTGCGCATCCTGGTCGGCGACACCGTCGCCTCGGCGACCGAGCACGTGCGCAAGGCCATCGCCGACGACTCGATCCAGCTCGACCTCGTCGACGTCAACGAGCCGAGCCCGGTCAGCCCGACGGACGACCCCGCCTTCGAGCTGATCACCTCCACGATCACCGAGCTCTTCGCGGACGCCGTCCCGACGCCGTACGTGGTGATGGCGGCCACGGACTCCCGCTACTTCACCGCCATCTGCCCACGGGTCTACCGGTTCACGCCGTTCCGCATGACGAAGGCCCAGCGCGAGAGCATCCACAGCCACGACGAGCACATCGGCGTCGAGGACTTCCTTCACGGTGTCCGCTGGTACACCCGCCTGATCGAGAGGTTGCCCGCATGAGCACCACGGACGCCGCCGCCCACGAACGCAACCTCGTCCCCGGGCTGGCCACGATCATCGGCTTCCTGGTCTGCGTCGAGATCGCGAGCGGGATCCTGCAGGGCTACTACACGCCGATCTTCAGCGACATCGCCGACCACCTCTCCATCCACGACGCCGACGTCAACTGGTTCGAGGCGGCGCAACTGGTGGTCTCGGCCCTGGCGGTGCCGATGCTGGCCAGGCTCGGTGACCTGATCGGGCACCGACAGGTGCTGCTCCTGTCGACGGCCGTCACCGCCCTCGCCTCGTGGGGCGTGGCCTTCGCGCCCACCTTCGCGACCTTCCTGGTCGCCTGGGCGATCCAGGGCTTCTACGTCGTCTGGCTGCCGCTCGAGGTCTCGATCATCCACCGCCGCACGGCCGGCACCGGCCAGCAGGCACGCCTGACCCGGCGGGCCGCCGCGTTCCTGGTCGCTGCTCTTGAGCTCGGCGTGATCGCCGGCGCTCTCACCAGCGGCGCCCTCGTCGAGTCCACTTCGATGACGGCGCTGCTGATGATCCCGGCGATCGCGGTGAGCCTGTGCTTCGTGGTCGTCTGGTTCGGCGTCGCCCCGACTCCGCCTGTCGCGACGGGTCGCCTGGACATGCGCGGGTTCTGGCTGGTCTCGGTCGCGATCGGGCTGGTGATGGGCGGTCTGATCCTGGTGCGCCTGCAGGGCCCGGGAGCGCCGCTCGCGTGGGTGGTGCTCGTGCTGGGCCTCGTCGCGTTCTGGCCGTTCGCGCTCGCCCAGCTGGCGGCCGAGGAGCCGCTGATCGACGTACGCCTGCTCGCGACGCCCGCCCAGTGGCCGGTGCAGCTGACGGCGTTCCTGTTCGGCATGTCGGTGCTGGGCGCGCAGATCCCGCTGTCCACCTTCGCCCGCACCGATCCAGACGAGGCGGGCTTCGGCCTCGGTGCCTCGGCCAGCTTCGTGTCCACGTTGATCGGCGTCTACGTGATCGCTCTGGTGGCGGGCGCCCTGCTGCTACCGGTGGTGGCCCGGTTCGTCGGCACGCGCGGGGCGATGCTCGGTGCGTGCGTGCTGGTGGCGATCGGCTACGGGCTGTTCATCCCGCTGCACGACTCGACCGCGCAGACGCTGGCCAACATGGCGATCGCCGGCCTCGGTTCGGGCGCGCTGGTGGCGGCGCTCCCAGCGGCTGCAGCAGCGGCGGCGCCGGCCGACCGCACCGGCTTCGTGACCGGCATGACCAACACCACCAAGACGATCGGCGGCGCGATCGCGTCGAGCATCTTCGCGATCGCCCTGTCCTCCACCGGGTCCATCGCCGACGCCAAGGCCGGCCACGCTCCGTTGTCCGGCTACATCACGGTCTGGGCCGTCTGCTCGCTCACTGCCCTGGTCGCGGCCCTCAGTCTCTTCGTCGTACCGAAGGACGCGTTCACCGACTGACGCCGCTTGGTCAGGGGCGTCCCGCGTGCGGTGCCGGGGCCCGGTGCACCAGCAGCTGCCCGCTCGGCTCGCCCTGGCCGATGCCGCTGGTGCCGCCCCACTCGTTGGCGACCACATACAGGGTGCGGCCGTCCTCGCCGCCGAGCATGCACGCGAAGCAGCCCCGGTCGGCCTGCACCACCTCGAGCACCTCGCCGCCCTCGGCCACCCGGACGCACTGGCGGTGCGGCACGTCGGCGTACCACGTCGCTCCCTCCGCATCGAGGCAGATCCCGTCGGGAGCGGCGTCGCCGAGGTCGGCCCAGACCCGCCGGTGGTCGAGCCGACCGCCCGGGCCGATGTCGAAGGCCGTGAGGCAGTGCCCGTAGGACTCGGCCACGACCAACGTCCCGCCGTCCGGGGTGACGGCCATCCCGTTGGGGAACCAGACGCCGTCGGCCACCTCCTCCGAGGACCCGTCGGGACGGACCACCCAGACGAAGCCCGGCCGCGGCTCCTCACCGCCCATCAGGTCGAAGCCGGCCGCGTTGACGAAGGTGTTTCCGGCCGGGTCGACGACGATCTCGTTCCAGGCCTGGTCCATGGCGCCGTACGGCGTCAGCGAACCGTCCTCCTCGACCGTCACCACACCTCGGGTGCTCGTCAGGACGGTGCGTCCGTCCAGGAGCCAGTCGACGGAGAACGGCAGGCCCGTCATGGTCAGCTCGACGGTCCGCTGCCCGTCGACGTCGTAGGACAGCACCTCGCCGGCCACCCAGTCACACACCCACAGCCGACCGTCGTGCCAGCGTGGCGACTCACCCATCCGCAATCCGGTCGCGAAGACGTCCACGTGCGTACCTCCCTGTCGTCACTATGACCTCTGGGGAGAGACGAACTCATCGGCTAGCCTCCGGAAGCGGGGGTGATTCCCATGGCCGAGGACCCTGATCGACGACCGGACCGTGCGCGAGACCAGCGCACCGGCGGTGACTCCGCTGCCGCGCGCATCCGCAACCAGACCCAGTGGGTCGACCTCCAGGTCAAGCGGGCCATGGAGCGCGGCGAGTTCGACAACCTGCCCGGCGCCGGCAAGCCGTTGGGCGACCTCGGCTCACCGCACGACCGGGACTGGTGGCTGAAGAAGCTGATCGAGCGCGAGCGGATCAGCGTCCTCCCGGCTGCTCTTCAGCTGCGCAAGGACGACGCCGAGCTCGACGACCTGCTCGACCGGGAGGCCACCGAGAAGCAAGTGCGCACGATCGTCGAGGACTTCAACCGGCGCATCGTCGAGGCGCGACGCCAGCTCCAGGGCGGCCCGCCCGTGGTCACTCCCACCCGGGACGTCGACGTCGAGGTCGAGCGCTGGCGGGAGCGGCGCCGGCCGACCCGGAAGACGGCCGACTCGCCTCGACCAGTGCCACCCAAGGAGCCTCGGCGTCGTTGGTGGCGGCGTAGTGAGGAGCAGCGAAGGCGCTAGGCCTCTCCGCGGCGGAAGGTCTCGTCGAACCAGCCCTTGACGCTGCCCACCACGCCGGCGGTCTCCTGCACGAAGCGGCCGAGGGCGTCGGAGGTGTTGCGGAACGACTCGGTGTAGCTCTGCGCCGCCTCGCGCGCTGCCTCGCTCACGTCGGCCGACGCGTCATCCTCGCGGCGCGGGTAGGTGCCGGCCAGGATCGCGGTGTAGGCGCCGCTGTCGACCCAGCGTCGCAGCTCCTTGGCCCGTACGACGGCGAAGGGATGGGACACCCGCTCGACCAGCGTCAGCCGCAGCACCGACTCGCGCAGGTCACCGGACTCGTCGTACTCCGCGCCCTGGGCGAAGAACGAGGTGGTGTCGAGGTCGTCGAGGTGCCCACCGCTGGCGAGCTTCATGTGCACCCGGAAGGCCACCTGCGGGTCCTGGGTGGCCAGCAGTCCGGCGCGGTCGGCCGAGAGCTCGGCCTTGCGTGACCACTCGAACAGGGCGGCCACGATCACACGGATGCCCAGGCCGCCCAACGGGACGGTGCCGAGCACGCCGCTGAGGACCAGCAGTCGCTGGAGCAGGGTCTGGTAGACCGCGTGCCCGCTGAGCGCGTGACCGAGCTCGTGGGCGATCACGAAGCGCAGCTCCTCCTCGTCGAGCAGGTCGACCAGGGCGCTGTTCAGCACGATGGTCGGCTTGTTCATCCCGATCGTGGAGGCGTTCAGGAACGGGTTGGCGCTGACGAACATCTCGGGCAGCTCGGTCGCGTCGAGGGTCGCCCCGACGTCGGTGAGCAGTCGGTGCAGCCGGGTGAACTGGCGCTCGTCGACCTTCACCGCGTCGCCGAGCAGCGAGAGCCGGACGGCGCGCTCGTTGATCAGTCCGGACAGTGCCTTGAGCACCGTGTCGAAGCCGCGCAGCTTGCGCAGTGCGACCAGGGCCCCCTTGTCGGCGGGATGCTCCCAGGCGCGCGAGCTGATGCCGGGGAGCGGCGTACGGGCGCGGACGGGCTTCTCGGTCATGACATTCCCTCTGGCTCTCGGGCGGCGGGTCGCGTGCGGTACCAATCGTTGGCACCGCCGATGAACAGCAGGACCAGCACCGCGATGCCGCCGAACAGCGAGACGAACGGGACCCCGAGCCAGAACATCGAGGTCGACACCACGACGGTCGCCCCGGCCGAGAGCGCCAGCAGGATCCGGGCCCAGTTGCGGCCCGTCAGTGTCCACCACGCCAACAGGCAGGCAGCGACCGACCAGACGGCGATGCCGACGGCGACCGCGACCAGGAGCGGCCGCGAACCGTCGAACGAGTCGAGAATGGGTTCGCCCGCGCTCATCAGGAAGGTGAACATCGAGGCGGTGCCGAGGAGCGTGACCGCCGACGCGGTCCAGGTCACGATCGCCGCGGCCAGCACCGTGCCGGGACGCCGCGGGCCCGACGACTCGGGAGGCACCGTCCAGCCGGGTGGGTACGGCGCAGGCGTGAGCTGCTCCCCGAGCGGAGTTTCGGACATGGCGCGCATTCTGCCTGCCGCTCCCCGCGTCGCGCTCGCGAATGCCCGAGTCTCCGGGGCCGGGACCCGGTGGCCTTCCTGACCGGTCGTGATAGATTTCGACCGTGCGGTCGAAAAAACCATCGGATGGTCAGGGCACCTTCGTCAACCAGGCCCGGCGTCGGCAGTTCGTGCAGGTCGCGATCGAGTCGCTCGTCGAGCGCGGCTACCAGGCGACCACGATCGCCGAGGTCGCCCGCCGCGCCGGCGTCTCCAAGAGCGTCGTGCTCTACCACTTCTCCTCGCGCGCGGAGCTGATGGAGGCCGTGGTCGTGCAGGTGTACACCGATGCCACCCCGCCCCTGCGAGCCCAGCGCGCGGAGGCACGGACCGAGCGCGAGCGTGTTCTCACCTACGTGCGAGGTGCGGTCAGCTGGGCGTGGTCGCACCAGACCGAGGCCCGCGCCGCTCGGGAGGTCGCCCGCAACCTCCGTCGCGACGACGGGAGCCCGTGGTTCGAGACCGAGGACGACGACCCACTGATCGCAGTGGCCCAGGACCTCCTCGAGACCGGGCAGCGGGCCGGAGAGCTGGCCGACTTCGATCCCTGGACCCTCGCGGTGCTGCTCCGCTCCACCATCGACGGGCTGGCCGAGCAGTTCATCTCGGACCCCGAGCTCGACGGGCCCGCCGTCATCGACCACTTCGTGCACCTGGTCGACCGGATGATCACGTCTCCACCGGGGAAGCCCTCCCGCGCCCGGCGTACGACGGAAGGACCGTCATGAACACCACGACCGCGCTACCGGCCGAGGCCAACGTGACCCTCGACCGGGCTCGGCTGCTCGTCGGCTGCTACCTCGCGCTGAGCCTGCTCACCCTCGGCGCCGTCGCACTCCTGCACGGCGACCACGCCGCCGTCAACGACGCGGTCTGGGTGCGCGGCAGCATCGTCGCGCTCACCTCGATCCTGATGTTTGCCTTCGCCACCCGAGCGGCGCAGGGCTCGAAGGGCGGCCTGGTCAGGCTGCGGATCGTCTCGGCGATCATGCTGGTCGCGATCGTGGTGATCGTGTCGCTGCCGGACCCGTTCCCGCTGTGGCTGAAGCTCGAGCAGGCTGTGTGCGGCGTGCTCCTGCTCGGCGTGTGCGTGCTCGCGAACGGGCGAGCTGTGCGCGAGGCGTTCTCCGGGCGCTGACGGGTGACCAGGGGTCCGGGCACTAACTAGACCTGCCACCTGGAAGGTCTACGTAGTGCTGCCGGACCTAGCCCTCCTGCATCGGGATCCGCACGCCGCGCTCCGCGGCCACCTCGACCGCTCGGTCGTAGCCGGCGTCGACGTGGCGGATGACGCCCATGCCGGGATCGTTGGTGAGGACCCGCTCGATCTTCTGGGCGGCGAGGTCGGTGCCGTCGGCGACGCAGACCTGACCGGCGTGGATCGAGCGACCCATGCCGACGCCACCGCCGTGGTGGATGGACACCCAGGTGGCGCCCGAGGCGGTGTTGACCAGCGCATTGAGAAGCGCCCAGTCGGCGATCGCGTCGGAGCCGTCGAGCATGGACTCGGTCTCGCGGTACGGCGAGGCCACCGATCCCGCGTCGAGGTGGTCGCGGCCGATCACGACCGGGGCCTTCAGCTCACCGGAGGCCACCATCTCGTTGAACTTGAGGCCGGCCAAGTGGCGCTCGCCGTACCCCAGCCAGCAGATGCGCGCCGGCAGTCCCTGGAAGGAGACCCGCTCGCCGGCCATGGTGATCCACTTGCGCAGCCGCTCGTTGTCGGGGAACAGCTCGAGGATGGCGCGGTCGGTGGCGGCGATGTCCGCGGGGTCACCGGAGAGCGCGGCCCAGCGGAACGGGCCCTTGCCCTCGCAGAACAGCGGCCGGATGTACGCCGGGACGAAGCCGGGGAACTCGAAGGCGCGGGCGTACCCGCCCTTGCGGGCCTCGTCGCGGATCGAGTTGCCGTAGTCGAAGACCTCGGCGCCCTTGTCCTGGAACTCGACCATCGCCCGGACGTGCGCGGCCATCGAGGCCTGGGCGTCCTTGGTGAACCCCTCGGGGTCGCGCTTGGCCGCGTCGTGCCAGTCGGCGAACGAGACCCCGATCGGCAGGTAGGAGAGCGGGTCGTGCGCTGACGTCTGGTCGGTGACGATGTCGATCGGCGCGTCCTGCTCGAGCAGGGCCGGAAACATCTCGGCCGCGTTGCCGAGCACCCCGATGGACAGGGGCTCCCTGGCGTCGCGGGCCTCGACGGCCAGCGCCACCGCGTGCTCCAGCGAGTCGGCCTGTACGTCGAGGTAGCGGTGCTCGATGCGGCGCTTGATCCGGCTCTCGTCGACGTCGATGCAGATCGCGACGCCGTCGTTCATGGTCACGGCCAGCGGCTGGGCGCCGCCCATGCCACCGAGGCCGGCGGTCAGCGTGATGGTGCCGGCCAGCGTTCCGTTGAATCGCTTGTCCGCGACGGCGGCGAAGGTCTCGAAGGTGCCCTGGAGGATGCCCTGGGTGCCGATGTAGATCCACGAGCCGGCGGTCATCTGGCCGTACATCGTCAGCCCGAGGTCCTCGAGGCGACGGAACTCCTCCCAGTTGGCCCAGTCGCCGACGAGGTTGGAGTTGGCGATCAGCACCCGCGGCGCCCACTCGTGCGTGCGGAAGACACCGACCGGCTTGCCGCTCTGCACGAGCATCGTCTCGTCGTCGGCCAGGGTGGTGAGGGTGCGCACCAGGGCGTCGTAGGACTCCCAGTTGCGCGCCGCCTTGCCGGTGCCGCCGTAGACCACCAGCTCGGCGGGGTTCTCGGCGTTCTCCGGGTCGAGGTTGTTCATCAGCATCCGCAGCGGCGCCTCGGTCTGCCACGAACGCGCGGTCAGCTGGGTGCCGTGGGCGGCGTGGATGGGGAGACGGGGGTTGCCAGAAACAGGCGTGGTCACTGCAGTTCTCCGATCACTTCTTCGACGGCATGGAGGACGGCGCCCGACCGGACCAGCTCGACGGCTGTCTCGATCTCGGGCGAGAGATGACGGTCGGGGCCGGGACCCTGGATCCCCGACGAGCGCAGCAGGTCGACCACGGCACCCGTCGCCGGTGAGGGCGACAGCGGACGACGCAGGTCGAGGGCACGGGCGGCGGTCAGCACCTCGATGGCGACGACGCGCGCCAGCCCGTCGACCGATCGACGGAGCTTGCGGGCGGCCGACCAGCCCATCGAGACGTGGTCCTCCTGCATCGCGCTCGACGGGATCGAGTCGACGCTGGCGGGGTTGGCGAGGCGCTTGAGCTCGGAGACGATCGCGGCCTGGGTGTACTGCGCGATCATGTGCCCACTGTCGACGCCCGGGTCGTCGGCCAGGAACGGCGGCAGGCCGTGGCTGCGGGCCTTGTCCAGGAAGCGGTCGGTACGACGCTCGCTGATCGATGCGACGTCGGCAGCGACGATGGCCGCGAAGTCGAGCACGTAGGCGACCGGCGCACCGTGGAAGTTGCCGTTGGACTCGACCCGTCCCTCGTCGGGCAGGACCACCGGGTTGTCGACCGCGCTGGCCAGCTCACGGCCGGCGACGGTCGCGCAGTGCTCGAGGGTGTCGCGGGCGGCACCGTGCACCTGGGGCGAGCACCGCAGGGAGTAGGCGTCCTGCACGCGGTTGCAGTCGGGACCGCGGTGCGAGGCGACCACGCCCGAGTCCTTCAAGATCGCGGTCAGGTTGGCGGCGGAGGCGGCCTGGCCGGGGTGCGGCCGGATGGCCTGCAGCTCGGGGGCGAAGACCCGGTCGGTGCCGAGCTGGCCCTCGACCGACATGGCGGCCGCGATGTCCGCCGTACGCATGAGGACGGAGAGGTCGCTCAGCGCCAGCACCAGCATGCCGAGCATGCCGTCGGTGCCGTTGATCAGGGCCAGGCCCTCCTTGGCCGCGAGCTCGACCGGGCTGAGCCCGGCCGCGGCCAGCGCCTCGGCCGCCGGGAGCAGCGCGCCGGATGCGTCGCGCACGTCGCCCTCACCGATCAGCGCGAGGGCACAGTGCGAGAGCGGGGCGAGGTCACCGGAGCAGCCGAGCGAGCCGTACTCGTGCACGACCGGGGTGATCCCGGCGTTGAGCATGGCCGCCATCAGCTCCGGCACCACGGGCCGTACGCCGGTCCGGCCGGTGGCCAGCGTCGAGAGCCGCAGCAGCATCAGGCCACGCACCACCTCCCGCTCGACCTCGGGACCCGACCCGGCTGCGTGCGAGCGGACCAGGGAGCGCTGCAGCTGGGCGCGCATCTCGGTCGGGATGTGCCGGGTCGCGAGGGCGCCGAACCCCGTGGAGATGCCGTACGCCGGCGTGGGGGCCGCGGCGAGCTCCTCGACGACGACGCGAGCCCGCTCGATCGCGGCCAGCGCCTCGTCACCGATCACGACCGGGGCCTCTCCGCGGGCGACCGCGACGACCTCGTCGAAGGAGAGCGCGCCCATGCCCACCTCGACAGTGGCCGGGACGGTGTCCGGAAAGTTGGTCGGGCTCGGCGTACTCATGCGACGATCCAACCTCGCGCGGGAGCCTGCTGCCAGCCCCGCACCGACCGCTTCGTCTCGGATCCGAGACGTGTCAGCAGAGGGAGACCATGCGTCGAGCACGACGGACCGTCGGACCGACTCCGCTGGCCGTCCTCGCCCTCGTCGTGCTCCTCACCGCCGGTTGCGAGGCGCCGCTCGCTCCGGACTCGAAGAAGGCCGACGCCACGGCCACGCCCTCCACCTCGGTTGCACCGACGCCAACCGCCAGTGCCTCCGAGCCGACGCCCACCGCGGCGACACCGTCCGCCTCCACCGTGCCGACCCCGTCGATCGAGGTCCCGGCGCTGCCCACTCCGCGCGACGTGGGTTCGCTGCTCGGCGGCGACATCAGCTGGCCGCAGTGCCCGAAGGGGATGGGCATCCCGGAGAAGCGGTCCGAAGGACTCCCCCTCCCCGACTCCTCGGCCCGCTTCGTGGTGATCGGGCTGACGAACGGCCCCGGGTTCGTGGCCAACCCGTGCCTGGCCAGCCAGGTCGCCTGGGCCAAGAGCCACCACCTGCTGGTGGCGGCGTACTCGGTGATCAGCGGGCCGACCCGCTTCTCCCCCTCCGGGGTGACGGGTGAGGAGCTGGGCCGTCGACAGGCGCAGTTCAACATCGCGAGCCTGAAGAAGGCCGGCCTGCAGACCCCGATCGTGTGGCTGGACGTCGAGTCGGTGCCGCACTTCGACTGGGGCTCCGACAAGCAGGCCAACGCGGCCGTCGTCCGGGGGGCAGCCCAGGGCTACACCGACGCCGGCTACGCGGTCGGCGTCTATTCCACGCCGTACCTCTACGAGTCGGTGGTCGGCGACCTCGCCCTCCGGGTGCCGGAGTGGCGAGCGGCGGGACAGACCTCCCGGGCCGAGGCCCTGCGGCGGTGCCGCCGCGACTGGGTGATCCAGGGCGGCGCCGGCGTGCTCGGCCAGTGGGTCGAGGACCAGCGCGACCGCAACGTCACCTGCCCCGGCGCCTCGGTCCAGCTGCCGCGCTGGTTCCACCAGTACTGATCGGCCGGCCCGGATCAGCACGCCCGAAACGACTGGTTTGGCGCGCCCCCGTGCTGGGCAGTAGAACTCTGCCTGGACCTGACGTCGACCACGAGGGGGAGATCGTGCGTCTCGGACTCGTTGCGCGAGCCACCGCCGTCACGGCGTTGACCGCGCTCCTGCTCGTCACCTCCGCGTGCGGTGGCGGCGACAGCAAGACACCGGCCAGCGCCCCGGTGCGCGAGGAGTCCCCGAGCGCCAGCCCGAGCCCGACCGCCACCCCGCCCCAGCTGCCGTCGGCCTCCGGCAACACCTCGGCCGGGCGGATCGCGTTCGCGACGTACTTCGTGAAGGCCTACAACTACGCCTTCGCCACCAACGACGCGACGCCGATCACGTCGGTCGGAGCCACCGGCAAGCGGACCAGGTGCACCATGTGCACCGAGCTGAAGACCTACCTCGACGGCCAGCAGGCCAAGGGCCTCCACCTCGAGCCCGCCGACCTGCCCGTCAAGCGCGCCTTCGAGACCGCGCGCGTCCTGGACAACGTCTGGGTCGTCGACATCCAGAGCCGGGCGGGGAAACGGGCCGACGTCGACGCCTCCGGCCACGCGGTGAAGACCTACCCCGCGAAGAAGAACTACCTGATCGAGGTCGGCGTCGCCTGGGAGAACGGCCGCTACCGTCTGACCGGCTGGAAGTCGGGGGAGAACAAGTGAAGCGAATACTCGTCGTCCTCGCCGTCCTGGCAGTGGCGCTGTGGGCCGGCGGGCCGGCAGCCGCCAAAGACGACCCGATCGGCGGCCAGAACACCGGTGACGGGACGATCATCAGCGGTGAGCACCAGGGGCAGACCGGCGTTCCCGGTGTCTACCACCCCGGGCAGCCCTACGTGCACTCCAGCGGCCCGCCCCCGCCGGTCTACAAGGACTACTACACGCCTGCGTGCATGACCAACGGTCCGCCCAACGGCGGTAGCGACGCCCTGTGCATGGCGGCGGTGTCGGTCTGCAAGACCCAGGGCCACGACGGTGACCTGTACATGCAGCACTGGCGCCAGCAGATCTCGCCGACGGTCGGCGGCTGGGACTTCGTCGGCAACGTGTGCCGCGGCGCCGACGACCCGGTCGAGCAGCAGCCGCAGATCACCGTCGAGATGGTGCTCGACCAGGCGTACGCCGCCGCCCCCAAGCCGACGGCCGTCGTACAGCCGGGGAACCGCTCGTACGTGAACCTGCCCAACAACTACTACGCCGAGGCGCCGAGCCAGACCATCCCGGTCGTCGTGCTCGGCCAGACGATCCCGGTGACCTTCACCGTCACCGACGTCCGCTGGGACTTCGGCGACGGGGCCGGCGCCACCGGTACGGGAATCAAGGACGCCGCGCTCCACCAGCCCGGCGCGATCGAGCACGGGTACGCCGCCCAGGGCAGCTACACCATCACCGCCACCAGCGTGATCTCGGTGTCCTTCACCATCCCCGGCGGCGGACGTCAGGACCTGGCCGGCGCCCTGGAGATCCCGAGCGCCGCGACCACCCTCCCCGTCGGCGAGATCCAGACCCGGGTCGACAGCACGTCATAGGTGGTCTCGACTGATCGCTCGCTGGCGCTCGCTGCTCGACCAGCTTGCGGTTGCCGCGGCCGGTGACCATCAGGTGGTCGAGCAGTGAGCGAAGCGAACGGATGGTCGGGACCAGTCACCGCACGCCGAGAGCAGCCTCAGCCGAGCCGGTTGCCGTAGTTGGGGAGGCGGTAGGCGCGCTCGTAGTTGCCGCCCACGAAGTCGGTGCTGCGGTTGCCGATGTTGGCGATGATCGTGAAGCCGTTGTTGACGAACGACTGCCGGCAGCGCTGCTTGCTGTGCCGTAGGGCCTCACCCTTGTAGTGCGCGCAGAGGCCGTCGACCGGGTAGCCGGCGCGCTTGAGGGCGGCGATGGTCTGCCCGCGCTGCTTCACGTTGCGGCCGGTGTTGAACAGGATGTAGACGCCCTTGCTCTTGGCGTACTTCACCAGGCGCAGCGTCGCCGCGACCGGCTTGCCGGTGTCGTAGTACGTCGCCAGCGAGGTGTTGTCGATGTCGAGGTTGAGCGCGAGCTTCCTGCCACCCTGGTTCGATCCAGCTCGGGCGACCCGGTCGCGCACGAAGATCCGGGAGCCGTTCAGGGCCTTGTAGGTGTCGGAGACCCACTGCTTCTTGCTGGGCAGTCCGGCCGCATCGGCGGTCGAAGGAACCACCAGGGTCAGGGCCACGGCCAGTGCTACGAAGGCGGCCGCGAGTACGCGTCGGGGCATGGGGAAGTCTGCCTCTCATCGGGTCGGGCTCCGAGTACGCCCGATTCGTCCCGCCATCCTGACACTGGTGGTGCCCGTGGGACTAGGTTTTCCGACATGAGCCAGGTCCCGGCCGCCACCCGCACGCTCCGGGTGCTGCGCTTCCTGGCCGCCCAGCCCGACCCGGTGCCGCTCGAGCGGCTGGCCGCCGCGCTCGACCTGCCGCGGTCCACGGCGTACCACCTGGTGAACGCGATGATCGAGCAGGGCTTCGTCACCCACATCGCCGAGGACCGTCGCTATTGCCTGGGGGTGGCCGCCTTCGAGGTCGGCATCGGCTACGCCCGGCAGGCGCCGCTGCAGCGGATCGCGCACCGGCCCCTGGCCGCGCTGGTGGACCGCATCGGCCAGTCGGCCCACCTCGCCGTCCCGCACGGCCGCGACGTGCTCTACGTGCTCGAGGAGCGAGCCCCGGGCCGGCGACCACTGGTGACCGACGTCGGCGTACGCCTGCCCGCGCACCTGACCGCGAGCGGCCGGGCGATCATGGCTGCCCTCCCGGAGAACCAGGTACGCGCCCTCTACCCCGACAAGAGCGCGTTCGTCGACCGGCACGGTCGGGGGCCGCAGAGCCTCCGGGCGCTGCGCGCCGTGCTGAGCGAGGCCCGGGCTCGCGGCTACGCGACCGAGGACGGCGAGATCACTCCTGGTTTCGCCTCGGTCGCCGTGGCCGTCCTCGACCACAACGGCATCCCGCTGGGCGGCATCGCCACCACCTACGACAGCCACGAGGAGGTCAACCTGCCCGAGCTGGTCGCGGCCGTGTCCGCCACCGCGACCACCGTGAGTCGCCGCCTCGGTCGCCCTCTAACGTGAGGCGGTGACCTCCCTCGACGCCTCCAGCATCTCGGTGGCGCGGCGGTGGTCGATGCTCGCGGCCAGCGTCGCGGCGCAGGCGGGGGCCTCGGTGGCGATCAACGGACCGGCCTTCCTGATCCCGCAGCTGCAGGACGACCGCGGGCTCTCGCTGGCCCAGGCCGGCACCGTGGCCGCCGCCCCCATCGCCGGGGTGATGCTCACCCTCTTCCTCTGGGGACTGGTCGTCGACCGCATCGGCGAGCGCGCGGTGCTCCTCGCCGGCCTGGGGGGTACGACGCTCCTGGGGATCGTCGCAACGATGGTGCACGGCACCCTCCCCCTCGTGGTGGTGCTGTTCCTCGTCGGGATGTTCGCTGCCTGCACCGGCTCGGCCAGCGGGCGGATCGTGGTCGGCTGGTTCCCGCCCCAGCGCCGAGGCCTGGCCATGGGCATCCGTCAGATGGCCCAGCCGCTGGGAGTGGCCATCGCCGCGGCGACGATCGCCGTCGTCGCCGATCGGGTGAGCGTGTCCGCCGCCCTGTGGATCCCGGTGGTCGCGACCGCGCTGGCGTGCCTGTCCGTGCTGGTCCTGGTGATCGACCCGCCCCGGCCGGCGCCGACCGACGCGCTCACCGCGAACCCGTACCGCGCCGACCATTTCCTGGCCCGCGTGCACGGCGTCTCGGTGCTGCTCGTGGTCCCGCAGTTCCTGGTGTGGACCTACTCCCTGACCTGGCTGGTGCAGCACCGGCACTGGTCGGCCGCCGCAGCCGGCGCGCTCGTCGCCGGCACCCACGTCCTCGGCGCGTTGGGTCGGATCGGTGTCGGCCAGCTCTCCGACATGGTCGGGTCCCGGGTGCGGCCGCTGCGCTGGGTCGCCATCGCAGCGGCGGTGACGATGGGGCTGCTGGCGCTGACCGAGCCGCTGGCGGTCGCGGTGGTGCTGATGGTGGTCGCCTCGACGGTCACGGTCGCCGACAACGGACTGGCCTTCACCAGCGTGGCCGAGCGGGCCGGCTCCTACTGGTCGGGACGCGCGCTCGGCGTGCAGAACACGGCGCAGTACCTCACCGCGGCTGCGGTCGCCCCGATCGCCGGTCTGGCCATCACGCACTGGGGGTACGCCGCGACGTACGCCCTGGCCGCGGTGTGCCCGGTGGTCGCGCTGCCACTCGTCCCGCGACGCGACGCGACGAGCGCCGAGTAACCGACTGCGCGGTTCGCTCGTTGAGCGGCCATGCTCCGACAGAACGCGCGCGAGAGCGCTGCCCGCCGGCTCATCGTCGTCAGTGCCCTCACGCTGGGAGCCCTGGTGGTGGGGTTCGTGGTGCCCGGCACGTTCTTCGGCTCGCCCTCCTCCGGGCTGGCCGACGGCTACAAGAAGGCGTACGTCGCGCAGGCGAAGAACACCCGGGCGACGGCCCGGGCCGGCGCCCAGGGTGCCGACACCGTCTACCTGCCCGACGGCTCGCACATCCACCCCAACGGCCTGGTCGACGACGGGCACAACCACAACGACCCGGCGACCAAGAACTCGGTCTCCCGCTCCGCGCCCACCACCGACGCCGAGACGGCCGACCCGACCACCCCGACGCAGGCGCGACTCGCGGAGGACGACGCCGCCGCGCAGCGCAACCAGACCGAGCCCGCCCTGACCCACGTGCCAGTCAGCGCCGGCCACGCCGCCAGCCCGACGAACCGCTACAACATGTTCAACGGCTGCTACGGCCTGCAGTCCACGAAGTCCGGCCGCTGGCTGACCGACACCAACGTCCCCACCTTCGCTGCTGCCTCGGAGAGCACCGGCACCCCGCTCTACTTCAAGCCGACCGCGCTCGGCCGCTACCTGCTGTACAGCCCCGAGCGTCGCTACCTCGACGGCGGCACGGCCACGGCGACGTACGCCGACGCGGGCGGACCGAGCAACGACTGGGTCGTGCAGATGCCCAGGGCCGGCCAGTTCACCTTCCAGATCCCCGGGAAGGGCTACCTCACCGACGGCGCGGCCAACGCCACGATCACGAGTACGCCGACCCCGCTGCGCCTGCACCTCCGCACCGGCTGCACCGACTTCCCCGAGGTCAGCACCAACGTCTCGGGCAACCCGATCGCCGGCGTCAGCAGCATGCAGGAGACCCGCGGCTTCGTCGACGCGCACACCCACGGGATGGCCTTCGAGTTCCTCGGTGGCGACGTGCACTGCGGCCGGCCGTGGTCGCCGTACGGCGTGGAGGTGGCGCTCCTTGACTGCCCCGACCACTACCTGACCAACGGCTACGGCGCGGTGATGGAGGACTTCCTCTCCGGGACCACCCACCACGACCCGGTCGGCTGGCCGACCTTCAAGGACTGGCCGGCGCCGGACTCGCTGACCCACGAGGGCACCTACTACAAGTGGATGGAACGCTCCTGGCGCGCCGGCCAGCGGATCCTCGTCAACCTGCTCGTCGAGAACAACAAGCTGTGCGAGCTCTACCCGCTGAAGCGCAACTCCTGCGACGACATGGACTCGATCCGCCTGCAGGCCAAGGACATGTACGCCCTCCAGGACTACGTCGACGCCCAGAACGGCGGTCCGGGCCAGGGCTGGTACCGGATCGTCACCACGCCCGACCAGGCCCGCAAGGTCATCAACGCCGGCAAGCTGGCCGTGGTGATGGGCATCGAGACCTCGGTGCCGTTCGGCTGCACCCAGAAGCTCGGCGTACCCGACCTGAAGTGCACCGACGCCTCCATCGACAAGCAGCTCGACGAGGTGCGCAAGATGGGCGTCACCCAGATGGAGCTGGTCAACAAGTTCGACAACGCGCTCGCGGGTGTGGCCGGTGACACCGGCGCGACCGGCTACCTGGTGAACAGCGCCAACGCCCTGGAGACCGGTTCCCCGTGGCGGATGCAGACCTGCAACCCCAACGACCCCGAGGTCCACGACAAGGACCAGGACAACTCGGTGCCGCTCGACTCCAACCAGGTCCCGGCGCAGGACGCGCTGTTCGGTGCCGTCGCGAAGGCGTCCGGCGTCCAGCTCCCGGCAGTGCCGGTCTACCCGGCCAAGCACCACTGCAACTCGATGGGTCTCTCCTCGCTGGGCGAGCACACCATCCGCGGCCTGGCCAAGCGGCACATGATCTTCGACCCCGACCACATGAGCGTGAAGGCCCGCAAGAGCTCGCTCGACCTGATCGACGCCCTCGGCTACAGCGGCGTCGTGTCCAGCCACTCGTGGTCGACGCCGGACGCCTATCCCCGGATCTACCAGGAGAAGGGCTTCATCACGCCGTACGCCGGTGACAGCAACGGCTTCGTCGAGAAGTGGAAGCGACACCTCACCTGGACCAACCCCAAGACCTACTGGGGCTTCGGCTTCGGTGCCGACATCAACGGCCTCGGCGCCCAGGGCAACCCGCGTCCCGACGCCGCGAAGAACCCCGTGACCTACCCGTTCACCACGCTGGGCGGTGTCAAGGTCGACCAGCAGGTCAGCGGCCAGCGCGTCTACGACATCAACAAGGACGGCGTCGCGCACTACGGGCTCTACCCGGACTGGATCCAGGACCTGAAGATGCAGGCCGGCCCCGACATCGTCAAGGACATGTCCCGTGGCCCCGAGGCGTACCTGCAGATGTGGGAGCGCGCGTACGGCGTGAAGTCCAACGCCTGCACCAACCCGGGGACGAAGCTGTCGCCTTCGACCTTCACCACCAGGGTGAAGCCCGGCATGACCTCCTGGCAGACCCTGACCGCCGTGGGCCAGCCCGACCGGCGCCTCGGCACCACCTTCAGCTACTGCTCGACCGGTGGCCGGGTGACCGTGCAGTTCAGCAGCGCCGACAAGGTCGTCAAGGTCGTGCGCTCCTGACCCCTGGAGCCTGGTCGTCCAGGATGGGCTCGGCGACGACGTCGAGGAGTTGGGTGAGATCGGTGACGGTGGCGGTCGGTGACGTGAAGGTGCCGGGGTACGCCGCGCCCGCACGGTTGACCCAGACTCCGCGCAGCCCGGCCCGGATGGCTCCGTCCACGTCCCAGGGGTGGCAGGCGGCGAGGACCATGTCCCACGGCGCCACTCCCAGCTGCGCCGCGGGATATCCGTAGGCCGCGGACGCCGGCTTCCAGGCCGTCTGCTCCTCCACGGAGAACAGCTGTTGCACGTGCTCGAGGAGTCCGGCGCGCTCGAGGAGGCGGTGCGCCAGGCTGGTCGATCCGTTGCTCAGCGTGACCGTGCGGAAGCCGTGCGCCGAGAGCCGGCGCAGTGCCGGGGCGACGTCAGGGTGCAGGGACAGGTCGCGCAGTCCGGCCATCACGTGCTCGACCGCGTCGTCCAGCGGGCGGTCGAGCCGCCAGCGCGAGAGCAGCGTCCGGGCCGCCTCGCGGGCCACGTCGGCGAAGACCGGACGGACATCGGCGATCGACAGCGCGAAGCCGTCACGCAGGGTGGCGGCGAACCACAGGTCCGAGGCGCCTGGGTCGGCGCCGACCTCGACGAACCGCTCCGCGAGCGGCCGCAGGTCGGAGAGGGTCTCATTGACGTCGAGGACGATCACCGGCTGTTGCACGTGATCCCGTTTCCCGCAGAACGCGACCTCATGCCGGGGCAGGCTCATCGGGTTTCCCCGGGCACCCGGATCCGAACAGTTACCGGTAGGTAGCATTTGTCACACCCAGTACGCCTGCCGCGCCCCGGCGGTTTGCCCGTAGTCTGCGAGCGCCGGACCCTCCCCGACGGCCGGCTCTTCGCACGACAAGAGTGGAGTGACACGTGGTTCTGGTGCTCATCGTCGGCCTGCTGATGACCGTGGTCGCCCTGTCGCTCGCGGCCCAGCGGGCGTTGTTCCTCTACCGCGCGATCAGCCACGGGCAGCCGGCGCCCGATCGCATCCACGGCGCCTTCGGCCGCGTCGGCACCACTGTGAAGCGCCAGCTCGTCGAGGTCCTCGGCCAGAAGAAGCTGCTGAAGTGGTCGATCCCCGGCGCTGCGCACTTCTTCGTCTTCTGGGCGTTTCTGATCCTCGGCACGGTCTACCTCGAGGCGTACGCCGTGCTGCTCTCGCGCGACCCGGAGTGGAGCTGGTTCGTCTTCGGCAACTGGGCGGTGCTCGGCTTCCTGCAGGACTTCATCGCGGTGATGTGCCTGCTCGGCATCGGCACCTTCTGGTGGATCCGGATCGTGAACAACCCCAAGAACCAGGGACGCAAGTCTCGCTTCTTCGGCTCGCACCTCGGTCCGGCGTACCTCACGCTGTTCATGATCTTCAACGTCATCTGGACGCTGTTCCTGTTCCGCGGAGCCGTCCAGGCGCGTGACATGGGGACCGACGACGGCTACGGCAAGGCGGCCTTCGTCTCCTACGGGCTGGGCAAGGTGCTGCCGGACAGCACCGCCCTGATCGGCATCGGCCTGCTGCTGCACATCGGGGTGATGCTGGTCTTCCTGATCTTCGTGCTCAACTCCAAGCACCTGCACATCTTCGTGGCCCCGCTCAACGTGATGTTCGGTCGCGATCCGGTGGCGCTCGGTGCGGCCAAGCCGATGATGTCGGGCGGCAAGCCGCTGACGCTGGACGACCTCGAGGACCTCGACGAGGACGCCAAGCTCGGCGTCGGTGCGGCCGAGGACTTCAGCTGGAAGGGCGTCCTCGACATGACGAGCTGCACGGAGTGCGGCCGTTGCCAGGACCAGTGCCCGGCCTGGAACACCGAGAAGCCCCTCTCCCCCAAGCTGATGATCATGGCGCTGCGCGACCACACGCTGTCCAAGACGCCGTACCTCCTGGCCGACGAGGGCAAGCGGGACAGCATGGTCGAGGGCAACGAGAAGCTCGCGCTCGAGGTCGAGCGCCCCCTGGTCGGCGACACCGGCGACGACTGGTTCTACATGCCCGACAGCGGCGCCGCCGTGATCGACCCGGACGTGCTGTGGTCCTGCGTCACCTGTGGTGCCTGCGTGCAGCAGTGCCCGGTCGACATCGAGCACGTCGACCACATCGTCGACATGCGCCGCTACCAGGTGCTGGTGGAGTCGAACTTCCCCAGCGAGCTCAACGGCCTGTTCAAGGGCATGGAGAACAAGGGCAACCCCTGGAACATGTCGCCCACCGCCCGGCTGGACTGGGCCAAGGACCTCCCGTTCGAGGTCAAGGTCGTGGGCGAGGACGTCGAGGACCTCGACGAGGTCGACTGGCTGTTCTGGGTCGGCTGCGCCGGCGCCTACGAGGACCGCGCCAAGAAGACCACCCGCGCAGTGGCCGAGCTGCTCGACATGGCGGGGGTGTCGTTCGCCGTACTCGGCAACGGCGAGACCTGCACCGGTGACTCCGCTCGCCGCGCCGGCAACGAGTTCGTGTTCCAGGGCCTCGCGGCGCAGAACATCGAGACCTTCAAGGAGCACAAGGTCAAGAAGGTCGTCTCGACCTGCGCCCACTGCTTCAACACCCTGAAGAACGAGTACAGCCAGCTCGGCATCGAGCTCGAGGTCGTGCACCACACCCAGCTGCTCAACCGGCTGGTGCGCGAGAAGAAGCTCGTCCCGGTCGCGTCCAACGGCGGCGGCGGCAAGCGCTCGGTCACCTACCACGACCCGTGCTACATCGGCCGCCACAACGGTGTGTACTCCCCGCCGCGCGAGCTGCTCAACGTCATCCCCGACGCCGAGCTCACCGAGATGCCGCGCAACTCCGAGCGGTCCTTCTGCTGCGGCGCCGGCGGTGCCCGCATGTGGATGGAGGAGACCATCGGCACGCGGATCAACGAGACCCGCACGATGGAGGCCGTCGAGACCGGCGCCGACCAGATCGCCGTCGGCTGCCCGTTCTGCCGGGTGATGCTCTCCGACGGCCTGACCGCCGCGCAGAGCAAGGGCGACGCCCGCGAGGAGGTCGAGGTCCTCGACGTCGCGCAGATGCTGCTCGCCTCCGTGAAGGGCGAGTCCAAGCCGGCCGCGAAGAAGGCCGCCGCCGCGTCGAGCTCCGGTGCTGCTGGTGGTGGTACGGCGACCGCGACCATCGAGCGCGAGGAGTCCTCCACCGACGAGGCCACCAAGGCCGAGCCCGACGCCGACGACGTCACCCAGACCGAGGAGACCGTCACCGACACCGAGGACGTCGGCCCGGCCGCCAAGGCCTCGGGCGGCAGCTCACTGTTCGACGTGGGTGACGACGACGCCGACGCGTCCTCCTCCGACGAGCCTGCCGCGAAGGCCGAGCCGGAGGCGAAGACCGAGGAGAAGAGCGGCGGATCACTGTTCGACCTCGGTGACGACGAGCCTTCCGAGGACCCGGCGCCGTCCCAGGAAGCGAAGGCTTCCGAGGACGCGCAGGCCGAGCCCGAGGCCAAGAACGAGGAGTCCTCCGACGGCTTCGGCGGCTCGCTGTTCGACGTCGACGAGGACGACTCCACCGAGGAGCCGGCTGAGCCCACGACTGAGGACACCGGCGAGGACGTCGACCGCAGCCAGGACGACGCCGACACCGACGTAGAGCCCGAGGCCGACCAGGAGGTACCCGCCTCCTCCGGCACCACCAGCACCCCCGGCACCGAGATCCCCGAAGGCGGCTC
>NZ_AUEP01000009.1 GCF_000426045.1 Marmoricola sp. URHB0036 | reverse complement strand
TGGCGACTCCGCGATCGAGGAGGCCACCTTCCTGTCCCGCTTCGGCTCCAAGGTGACGCTGATCCACCGACGCGAGGAGCTGCGCGCCTCCAAGATCATGCAGGAGCGCGCCTTCGCCGACCCCAAGATCGACTTCGCCTGGAACTCCGAGGTGACCGAGATCCACGGCGATGACAAGGTGACGGGCGTGACGCTGCGCGACACGGTGACGGGTGAGACCCGGCACCTCGACGCGACGGGCCTGTTCATCGCCATCGGCCACGACCCGCGCTCGGAGCTGCTGCACGGCCAGGTCCGGCTCGACGAGGAGGGTTACGTCCTGGTCGACGCCCCGACCACCCACACCAACGTCAGCGGCGTATTCGCGGCCGGCGACCTCGTCGACCACCGCTACCGGCAGGCGGTCACCGCCGCCGGCACCGGCTGCGCCGCCGCGCTGGATGCCGAGAAGTACCTCGCCGACCTCGAGTTCGCCCAGACCACCTCGGCCGGTGCGGCCACGGTCGGAGCCGGCGCCTGAGCGTCCAGACACTCCCCCGCACCCGGGACTAATTGGCCGGGCAGGGGTGTTCACTACAAGCCAGTCCTTCGGATCACGCAACTCATAGAGGAGAACAGATGTCCAACCTGCAGGCCGTCACCGATGACAGCTTCGAGACCGAGGTCCTCAAGTCCGACAAGCCCGTGCTGGTCGACTTCTGGGCCGAGTGGTGCGGCCCGTGCCGCCAGGTCGGCCCGATCCTCGACGAGCTCGCCGCCGAGCACGGTGACAAGGTCACCTTCGTGAAGATGAACGTCGACGAGAACCCGGTCACCCCCTCGACGTACCGCGTCAACGGGATCCCGACCCTCAACGTCTACAAGGACGGCGAGGTCGTCAAGCAGATCGTCGGTGCCCGTCCCAAGGCGGCGCTGCTCAAGGAGCTCTCCGACTACATCGCCTGAGCAGTCTGCTCAGCCCGGCGGGCTACAGTCGCTGCGTGAACGCGGTCTTTCAGCTCGGGGACTCCGGTCCCGCAGTCGCCCAGATCATCGGTCTGCTCACGCGGATCGATCTTCTGGGCGATTCTGCTGAACTGCCCTCGCAGTCACGGATCAGCGCCTCGGAGCCGGTGTACGACGAGAGCGTCGAGCTCGCCGTACGCGCCTTCCAGCAGCAGCGCGGCCTGACCGTCGACGGCGTCGTGGGCCCGCTGACCTTCCGTCGCCTCGACGAGGCCCGCTGGCGTCTCGGCGACCGGATCCTCACCCACCTCCCCGGCAACCTGATGGCCGGCGACGACGTCTACGCCCTCCAGGGCCGGCTGCTCGACCTCGGCTTCCGGGTCGGCCGACTCGACGGGTTCTTCGGGCCCGAGACCGAGGGCGGCGTACGCGAGTTCCAGCGCAACTTCGGCATCCCGCCCGACGGCACCTGCGGCCCGGCCACCCTCAAGGCACTCACCCGGCTCTCGCCGATGGTCAAGGGAGGTGCCCCCAACGCCCTGAGAGCCCAGGAGCGGATCCGTGAGGCCGGCCCCAACCTCGGCGGCAAGATCGTGGTGATCGACGTGGGCCGGGGTCACAACCTGCCCACCGACTACGCGCCGGTCTCCGACGCGATCTTGCACGACCTGGCCCAGCGGGTGGAGGGCCGGCTGGTGGCGATCGGCGTCCAGGCCTTCCTGACCACCCCGCGCTGGGCCGACTCCCCCGGTGACGAGACCGACCGGGCCGCGTTCGCCAACCGCACCGGCGCCGACCTGTTCGTCTCGATGGCCCTGGACACCTCCGCCAACACCGATGCGTGCGGCGTCTCGACGTACTTCTTCGGCGACGCCAACCGCGACACCTGGTCCTCGGTCGGCGAGCGCTTCGCCGGACTGGTGCAGCGCGAGATCGTCGCCCGCAGCGACCTCGTCGACCTGCGCTCGCACCCCAAGACCTGGGACCTGCTGCGCCACACGCGGATGCCGGCGGTGCGGCTCGATGCCGGCTACCTGACCAATCCCGGGGACAACGCGCGGCTGCGCGACCCGGAGTTCCGTGACGTGCTGGCCGAGGCGATCGTGGTCTCGGTGCAGCGCTTCTACCTCAGCCCCGAGGTCGACGCCCACACCGGCGTGCTCCGGGTCAGCGAGCTCCGCGACTCCTTCCAGGAGGCCTCGCGCCCGTCCTGAGCCGTCAGTCGTGACGCGTGGCTCGCGTCGAGCCACCGTGCTGGGGCACGGGATGGTGCCGCGCGCGCTTGCCGGACACCGCACCCAACAGCGTCTCCAGGCCCCGCTCGAGCTCCTCGCGGATCGACAGCGTGGTGCGCAGGTCCATCCGCATGCGCGGGTGCAGGGCGTGCGCCCGGTGGGTGGAGAACCCGACGGCCAGCAGGAAGTCGGCCGGTACGACGCACCGCCCGGTGCGCCCGCGGGTGTCGCCGAACGCCTCGACCGCCCTGATCCCGTCACCGCGACGGATCAGGTCCTTGGCCATCCCCTGCACCATCATCCGGCCCAGCCCTCCGCCACGGTGCTCGGTGGCGACGTGGGCGGTCGTCAGGATCACGGCATCACTGCTGATCGGCGCCGTCGCGAACCCGTCGGCGGCCGGCACGTGCACCGGCGGAGCCCAGATCAGGTGGCCCACGACCTCGCCGTCGACCACGGCCACCCGCCCGCACGAGCCCCATTCCCGGAGCACCATCGAGACCCAGGCCGCCTTCTCCTCGGCCTCGTGACCGCACACCGCGCTGCGTCGTACGGGATCGAGCTCCCAGAACACGCACTCCCCGCACCCGCCCGGCAGCTCCGGCAGGTGGTCGAGGGTCAACCGCTCGATCTTGCGTCCCACACGGCCACTCTAGTTCCGGATAGTCCAGAACATTCGACCGCTTGGGAGAGGTCCTCGACCGGCTGTGCGTTCTGGAGTATCCGGTCTCAGCGCAGGGTGGTCAGGAAGTCGCCGATCCGGCCGATGGCCTCGGTGAGGACCTCGAGGTCGGGCAGGGTGACCAGCCGGAAGTGGTCGGGCTCGAACCAGTTGAAGCCGGTGCCGTGGGTGACCAGGATCTTCTTGGCCCGGAGCAGGTCGATCACGAACTGCTCGTCGTCCTTGATGTGGTAGACGTCCGGGTCGAGCTTCGGGAAGCAGTACAGCGCCCCGCGCGGCTCCACGCAGCTGACGCCCGGGATCTCGTTGAGCTGGCGCCAGGCGGCCTTGCTCTGCTCGTAGAAGCGACCGCCGGGGTGGATGTACTCGTTGATCGACTGGTAGCCGCCGAGCGCGGTCTGGATCGCGTGCTGGGCCGGCACGTTGGGGCACATCCGCATGTTGGCCAGCAGAGTCAGGCCCTCGAGGAAGTCCTCGGCCAGGTGCTTGGGGCCGGAGATCATCACCCACCCGGCGCGGTAGCCGCAGACCCGATAGGCCTTGGAGAGCCCGCTGAAGGTCAGGCAGAGCACGTCGTCACCGGCGTACGCCGCCGTGTGCAGGTGGGTCGCGTCGTCGAACAGGATCTTCTCGTAGATCTCGTCGCTGAAGATGACCAGCTGGTGGCGACGGGCGATGTCGACGAGTCCCTTGACCGTCGCCTCGCTGTAGACCGCCCCGGTCGGGTTGTTGGGGTTGATCACCACCAGCGCCTGGGTGTTGGGCGTGATCTTGGCCTCGATGTCGGCGAGGTCGGGGTCCCAGCCGTTCTCCTCGTCGCAGCGGTAGTGCACCGGCGTACCGCCCGACAACGAGACCGCGCCCGTCCACAGCGGGTAGTCCGGGGCCGGCACCAGCACCTCGTTGCCGTCGTCGATGAACGCCTGGAGCACCATCGAGATCAGCTCGGAGACACCGTTGCCGATGTAGACGTCGTCGACGTTCGTGTCGATCAGGCCGCGCGACTGGTAGTACTGCGCCACGGCTGTGCGGGCGGAGTAGATGCCGCGGGAGTCGGAGTAGCCCTGCGAGTCCGGCAGGCTGTGCACCATGTCGGCGACGATCGCCTCGGGGGCCTCGAAGCCGAACGGCGCCGGGTTGCCGATGTTGAGCTTGAGGATCTTGTGGCCCTCGGCCTCGAGCCGCTGGGCCTCGACCAGGATCGGCCCGCGTACGTCGTACCGGACGTGCTGGAGCTTGCGGCTCTGGACGATCTGTCGCATGCGCCCAGTCTCGCAGAGCCAGCGGGCCGGCCGAGACGAATAACCGTTCCGCGGATGGGGCTCCCCAGCCTGAGGTACGCCGTGGCACGATCCCGGCATGCGCGACATCAGCTATCCGCCCATCATCGTCAGCGCCAAGGTGTTGTTCCGGGTGCTCGGGCTGCGCTTCCAGCTGGCGGGCACCGAGCACGTCCCGAAGTCCGGCGGCGTGCTGCTCGCGTTCAACCACGTCTCCTACATCGACTTCGTCCTCGGTGGCTTCGCCGCCCATCCCTCGCGCCGGCTGGTGCGCTTCATGGCCAAGCGGGAGGTCTTCGACCACTCCGTCGGCGGGCCGGTGATGCGCTCGATGCACCACATCTCCGTCGACCGCGCCGACGGCGGGGCCTCGCTCGAGGAGGCCCGGCGCTACCTCCAGGACGGCGAGGCGGTCGGGATCTTCCCGGAGGCGACGATCAGCCGCTCCTTCGAGGTCAAGGAGCTGAAGTCGGGCGCGACCAGGATCGCCGCCCAGGCCGGCGTACCCCTGCTCCCGGTGGCGCTGTGGGGCACCCAGCGGCTGATGACCAAGGACCACCCGCGCGACTTCTCGCGTGGCAAGACCATCGGGATCCGGGTCGGCGAGCCGATGTATCCCGACGGTGCCGACCCGGCGGCCGAGACCGAGGAGCTGCACAAGCGACTGCAGACGCTGGTTGACGAGGCCATCGACGCCTACCCGGCCGAGGAGCAGCCCCCGGGGTCCTGGTGGCTGCCCGCCTCGCGGGGCGGCTCGGCCCCGACGCCGGCCCGCGCCCTGGAGATGGATGCCGAGGAGAAGGCCCGTCGCGCGGCGCGCAAGTACAAGCCGACCACGCTGACCGACCAGGACGACGATCCGGCAGTCGGCTGATCTCTTTGTCGACAAATCGATGAATGGCTCCATCGACCTGTCGGTCAATACCTAGATCGGCCTGTCGTCGCGGTTGCGCGGGTCGATGATCGAGACGATCCGCTCGAGGTCGGTCAGCGACGCGAACTCGATGGCGATCTTGCCCTTGTTGCGGCCCAGGGTGACCTTGACCCGGGTCTCGAGCCGGTCGCTGAGCCGCTCGTCGATCTCCTTCAGCCCGGGGGCGGTGGGCCGCGGCGGACGCACGGTCGGGGTGTCGTCCTCGGTGTCGGCGCCGAGCTCACCGACGGCGATGAGCTCCTCGAGCCCGCGCACCGAGATGCCCTCGGAGACGACCCGACCGGCCAGCCGGTCCTGGGCGGCGGGTTCGTCGACACCGAGCAGGGTGCGGGCGTGTCCTGCGCTGATCACGCCCGCGGCCACGCGACGCTGGACGGCAGGAGACAGGTTCAGCAGCCGCAGGGTGTTGCTGATCTGCGGTCGGCTGCGCCCGATGCGTCCGGCCAGCTCGTCGTGGGTGCACCCGAAGTCGTCGAGCAGCTGCCGGTAGGCGGCCGCCTCCTCCAGCGGGTTGAGCTGGGCGCGGTGCAGGTTCTCCAGGAGGGCGTCACGCAGCATCGCCTCGTCGTCGGTCTGCCGCACGATGGCCGGGATCGTCTCCAGGCCGGCCTGCTGGGTGGCCCGCCAGCGGCGCTCCCCCATGATCAGCTCGTACGACGAGTCGCCGGTGCGGCGTACCACGATGGGCTGGAGCAGCCCGATCTCCTTGACCGAGTGCACCAGCTCGGCCATCGCCTCCTCCTCGAAGACCTGGCGCGGCTGACGCGGGTTGGGCGTGATCGAGCCGACCGGGAGGTCCGCGAAGTAGGCGCCCGCGACCTCGGCCGGCGTCTCGACCTGTTGCTCGACTGGTGGGGCCGGGCGCTCCTCGGTCAGGGTGGCCACCCCCCCGCCGTTGGACTCGGCGCCACCTGCGGAGTGGCGGCCCTGCGAGGCACCGGAGTCAGGGAAGGACCCCATCTCCTCCGCTCGCGCCCCCGCCTGCTCGGGTGGAGCGGTCGGGATCAGCGAGCCGAGGCCTCGGCCCAGACCGCGGCGCTGGAGGGGCTGCTTGTTGTTCATCGGGATCCTTCCTGGTGGGTGCCTGCGCCGGCACCACGGCGGGCCAGCTCGCGGGCGGCTTCGAGATAGCTCAGTGCACCCGGGGAACCCGGGTCGTAGGTCATCACGCTCTGGCCGTAGCTCGGTGCCTCGGAGACCCGTACCGAGCGCGGGATCGTGGTCTTGAGCACCTGGCCGGAGAAGTGGCCCCGCACCTCGGCCGCCACCCCGGCGGCCAGGTTGGTGCGCGAGTCGTACATCGTGATCAGGATCGTGCTGACCTCGAGGTCCTGGTTGAGGTGCGTGCGCACCATCTCCACCGTCTCGAGCAGCTGCCCGAGGCCCTCGAGGGCGTAGTACTCCGCCTGGATCGGGATCAGCATCTCCGCTCCGGCAACCAACGCGTTCAGGGTGAGCAGGCCCAACGAGGGCGGACAGTCGATGAGCACGTAGTCGTAGCGCTCGTCGGTCTGGTCGTCGCCCTGGCCGTTCACCAGGGGGTGGGCGGTGAGGGCCCGACGCAGGCGGTTCTCCCGCGCCACCACGCTGACCAGCTCGATCTCGGCGCCGGCCAGGTCGATCGTGGCCGGCGCGACGAACAGGTTCGCCAGCTCGGGGTGGGGCTGGATCACGTCCGCGAGCGCGACCCCGTCGACCAGCACGTCGTAGGTCGACAAGGTGCCGCGACCGTGCTCGACCGCGAGTGCGGTCGACGCATTTCCTTGCGGGTCGAGGTCCAGGACCAGCACCCGCAGCCCGTGCTGGGCGAGCGCGGCGGCCATGTTCACTGCCGTGGTGGTCTTGCCGACGCCGCCCTTCTGGTTGGCCACCACCATCACCCGGGTGTGGTCCGGCCGCGGGAGGGGCGAGCCCTGGGGCACGCTCTGTCGCACCAGCAGCTGCTGGGCCACTGCGCGGGCCATCGGCGTGGACTCGTCGTAGGTCGGCGGCTCCTCCGCGAGCTCCGCCGCGGTGCGCACCCGGGGACGCGGCACCGCCTGTGCGGGCAACGGCTGCGCACCGGTGGGGCCGGTGGGAGCCGTGGGGCTGCTCGTGGTGGGTGCGGTGTCGACTGGATTGCCTGTCTGGTTCACGACGCTGTCCTTGTGCTCTGTTTCACGTGAAACGGACTCGCCCTGTGGATAACCGGGCTCCGTCTGTGGATTGCTACGCTCCGGCGGCCACTGCTGACCGGTGGATAACTTTCGGCGGGCACGACGCGCCCAGCCCATTCGGTGCTGGTCAACCCCGGTTTCGGCGCTCATCGCGCCCGCACGCTGACCACGGTCACCGGCGGGGTGAGCCACTGCTCACCCAGCGTCAGCACCTGCGCCGACGTGCCGCCGAGGCGTCGCAGCGCTCGCGCGGAGGCGTCGAGCTCCTGCTGGGCGGAGGAGCCCTTCATGGCCAGGAACAGTCCGCCCGAGCGGACGAGGGGAAGTGACCACCCCGCGAGCCGCTCCATCGGTGCCACCGCTCGTGATGTCACCACGTCGAACCCCCCGGCCCATTCTGAGTCACCGTGCATCTCCTCGGCCCGTCCCCGATGGACGGCCACGTTGTCCAGCTCCATTCTTGACACGGCGAGCTCCAGAAACGTGGTGCGACGCAGCAGTGGCTCCAACAAAGTCACAGAAAGATCCGGACGACGGATCGCGAGCACGATTCCGGGCAGGCCGGCGCCGCTCCCGATGTCGCACACCGAGCTGCCCTCGGGCGTCAGGTCGGTGACCACGGCACAGTTCAACAGGTGCCGCTCCCAGAGGCGGGGCACTTCCCGCGGGCCGATCAGTCCCCGCACGGTGGCCTCGGTGGTCAGCAGGTCGGCGAACGCCTCCGCCGTCGGCAACGCACGTGAAAACACCTCCCGTGCGCTGGGCGGCGCGGGAGGTGTTTCACGTGAAACATGCTCAGTCACGGGACTGGGGTCAGCTGGGGAGCACCACGACGTACCGGCGCGGCTCGGCACCTTCGGACTCCGACTTCAGCCCGGCCGCGGCGACGACGTCGTGGACGACCTTGCGCTCGAAGGGAGACATCGGCTCCAGGGAGGCCTGCTCGCCGGATTCCTTGACCTGGGCGACGATCTCGGCGGCCTGCTCCTCCAGCGCCGTACGTCGACCCGCGCGATGCCCGCTCACGTCGAGCATCAGCCGCGAGCGCTCGCCCGTCTCCCGGTAGACCGCCAGCCGGGTGAGCTCCTGCAGCGCCTCGAGCACCTCGCCCTGGTCGCCGACCAGCTGGGGGAGGTTGGCCCCGACGATGGACACGGTGGCCCGGTCACCCTCGACGTCCATGTCGAGGTCGCCATCGAGGTCCGCGATCTCCAGCAGCTCCTCGAGGTAGTCGGCCGCGATCTCGCCCTCCTGCTCCAGGCGGGCACGGCGGGTGGGCCGGTCACTCTCGGCGTCGTCGCCGTCCTCGGCGTCGTCCGCGTCTTCCTCGTCCGCGTCGTCGTCCGCGTCGTCGTCCGCCTCATCGTCCGCCTCATCGGCGGCGTCGGCGGCGTCGGCGGTGTCCTCGACCGGCTCGGTCGCGGTGGCCACCTCGTCGGTGTCGACCGTGTCCTCGGGAGCCTCGGGCGTCTGCTCGACGGCCTCTTCGCTCGCGAGATCCTCGGTCTCGTCGGTGGTGTCGTGCACTGGCTGTTCACTCATGGGTGTTCTCCCACTCTGCTCGGGGGTGGTGCTGCTACTGGTTCTGGGGGCCGCTGGGCTTGCCCGGGGCGGGCTTGCCGCCGCCACCGCCGCCCTTCTTGCGTTGCGACCGGGTCTGCTTCTTCGGCTGTGCGCGGGGAGCGGGGCGCTCGGGCTCCGGCTCGGCCTCGGCCTTGACGTTGCCCGCGCTGTCGACCTCGGGAAGGCCCTTGCGCTTGCGCTTCTCCGCGTCGCGCTGGGCCTTGGCCCGCGCCGCCTCGGTGTTGGGAGCCGGGTTGTTGCGGATCACGTAGAACTGCTGGCCCATCGTCCACAGGTTGGAGGTGGTCCAGTACAGGAGGACACCGATGGGGAAGGCGATGCCACCCACGGCGAAGACCAGGGGCAGCACGTAGAGGAGCAGCTTCTGCTGCTGGGCGTAGGGGCCGCTGAGCGCGTCGGCCGGCATGTTCTTGCTCATCAGCTGGCGCTGGGTCAGGAACGTCGTGACCGTCATGGCGACGACCAGGATCGCGGCCAGGATCTGGACCCGGTGGTCCCCGTCGGCGCTGGTGAAGGACGAGGAGATCTTGACCCCGAAGATCTCCGCGTCACGGAGCTCCCGGGCCTGCTCGTCGGTCAGCAGGCCGCGGCCCGAGCCGTTCTTGGCCGCCTGGTCGATCAGTCGGAAGAGCGCCAGGAAGAACGGCATCTGGATGATCAGCGGCAGGCACGAGGCCAACGGGTTGGTCTTCGACTCCCGGTAGAGCTTCATCGTCTCCTGGGCGAGACGCTCCCGGTCGTGACCGTACTTCTTCTGCAGCTCCTTGACGTGCGGCTGCAGCAGCTGCATGTTGCGGCTGCTCTTGATCTGCTTGACGAACAACGGGATCATCGCCGCCCGGATCGTCAGCGTGAGGCCGATGATCCCCAGGGCCCACGAGGCGGACCCCGCGATCGGCTCGAAGACGCCGTGCCAGAACAGCAGGACCGCGCTGACGAGGAAGTACAGCGGGGTGAGGATGAAGCCGCCGATGTCCTTGAGGAACTGCACTCAGACTCCTTGGGTCATCTTCGAGTGGGGTGGAACGGGGTCGTAGCCACCCAGGGCCCACGGGTGACAACGCAGCAGCCGGCGTACGGCGAGCCAGCTGCCCTTGAGACTGCCGTGCACGGTGATGGCCTCGAGAGCGTAGGCGGAGCAGGTCGGGTGGTAGCGACACACCTGACCGTAGAGCGGACTGATCGCGAAACGATATCCGCGCAAAAGCCAGATCAGCAGGAACTTCATCGGCTGATCCCCGCTTTCGCCGAAAGATTCTTCGTGGCGCCCACCTGAGCCAGACAGCGGTCCAGCTCCCGTGCGAGGTCGTCGTAGCCGGCGTTCGCCGCTGCCGGCAGGGCTCGGACCACCAGCATGCTCCCTGCAGGCAAGGTCGCGATCCGGTCGCGGCACAGGTGCCGCAGGCGTCGCTTCACGAGGTTGCGCGTGACGGCCGGTCCCACGGCCTTGGAGACGACGAAGCCCACCCGTGGCCCGGCCGGTGCGTTCCCGGGCAGGGGAGCACTCGTCGAGGCCCAGAGATGGACGACCAGGAGGTCACCGCCGCGGCGTCGGCCGCGGCGTACGACCTCGCGGAAGTGAACAGGCGAGGTCAGGCGGTTGCCGGAGGAGAGCATGAGCGTGTGCTCAGACCCCGGCCTCAGGCGGCGAGGCGGTTGCGGCCCTTGCGACGGCGGCTGGACAGGATGGCGCGGCCGGCGCGGGTGCGCATGCGCAGCCGGAAGCCGTGGGTCTTGTGCCGGCGCCGGTTGTTCGGCTGGAACGTGCGCTTGCTCAACGTATTCACTCCACTCGAGGGGCTGGGTACAACAGTCCGGTCACCGGGTCGGGTCGAGCGTGACATCGAACGCCAGTTGTGGGTCAACTGGCACCGCTCGCCCATGAATTGACCCGAAGGAAGAACTGTCATGGACATGCGGCACCGGTCGACGCCGGTGCAGACCTGCCAACGGTACGTGGTGCGCGCTGACAGGGTCAATTCGGCCGCGAAGAGGGCAGCGTGGCACGCCGCCTGCGTGTCTTCACACGACACGCCGCAACCTGGGGACAACTGGTCCGGAACCTGTGGACAACTGGTTGCTCCACAGGTGCCGGAGTATTAGCGTCCATGCTCCGAGTAGCCCCCACATCGCGCGCGATTTCTCCTTCCGGGGACGGCGCATCACACGGTTCGTCGGCAACGTGACCTGAGGGACTGGCCGGGTGGGTGGCACGGGAGCCAGGACGGGAGTCGGGCGTGGGAACCCCATGTGGGACATCCTTCGACATTGCACAACCTGTGGACAAAGGTGTGGAGCAGTCGGGGTAACGTCCCCAGGCCAGCAACAAGGCAGCAACCGAGAACAGGGAGCGCGACGGGGCGTGGACGCACAGGGCACAGGTTCGACGTCAGGATTCGGCACGAGCTCGGGCGGCGAAAGCCCCCAGGCAAACCAGCTGGAAGTGCTCTGGCCGGGCATCGTCGACAACCTGCCACCCAACCAGCGGGTCTGGCTGGCGCACAGCAAGCCGTTGATGCTCGCGGAGAACACCGCGGTGGTGGCGGTGCCCAACGAGTTCACCCGCAACCAGCTCGAGGGCCGGCTGCGTACCCGGATCGAGGACACGCTCAGCGATCGGCTCGGCAAGCCGGTCCGGCTCGCGGTCAGCGTCGACGAGACCCTCGAGCCCGCAGAGCCGGATCCCCAGTCGCCCCGGGCCCACACCGCACCGCAGTCGCCGTACGACACCCCCGGCATCCCGCACCAGCACGAACAGGTGTCCGCGGATCCCCACCAGCAACCCACGCACGAGGCCCCCAGAGGACACAGTCACTCCTCGACAAGTCGCCAAGGTGACATGTCGACAAAGATGGTCTCTGCCTCCCTGGCGACCGGCATCCCGGACAGCCCGCTGAACCCGCGCTACTCCTTCGAGACCTTCGTGATCGGCTCCTCCAACCGGTTCGCCCACGCCGCAGCCGTCGCGGTCGCCGAGGCCCCGGGCAAGGCCTACAACCCGCTGCTGGTGTACGGCGACTCCGGACTCGGCAAGACCCACCTGCTGCACGCGATCGGCCACTACGTCCGCAACCTCTGGACCGGTGCCAAGATCCGTTACGTCTCATCCGAGGCGTTCACCAACGACGTGATCAACGCGATCAAGGACGCCAACACCGCCGCGCTCCAGCGCCGCTACCGCGACGTCGACGTGCTCCTGGTCGACGACATCCAGTTCCTCGAGGGCAAGCAGCAGACGCAGGAGGAGTTCTTCCACACCTTCAACACGCTGCACAACGCCAACAAGCAGATCGTGATCAGCTCCGACCGGCCCCCCAAGCGACTCACCCAGCTCGAGGACCGGCTGCGCAACCGGTTCGAGTGGGGTCTCCTGACCGACGTACAGCCGCCCGACCTGGAGACCCGCATCGCGATCCTGCGCAAGAAGGCGGCCGCCGACCGCCTCTCGGCACCGGCCGACGTCCTGGAGTTCATCGCCTCGCGCATCCAGACCAACATCCGCGAGCTCGAGGGTGCGCTGATCCGGGTCACCGCCTTCGCCAGCATCAACCAGCAAGAGGTCGACATGACGCTGGCCGAGATCGTGCTGAAGGACCTGATCCCCGAGGGCGGCGAGCCCGAGGTGACGGCCGGCCTGATCATCGCCCAGACGGCGTCCTACTTCGGCTTCTCGATCGAGGACCTGTGCGGACCGAGCCGCACCCGAGCCCTGGTCACCGCCCGTCAGATCGCGATGTACCTGTGCCGTGAGCTGACCGAGCTCTCGCTGCCGAAGATCGGCCAGCAGTTCGGTGGCCGCGACCACACCACGGTGATGAACGCCGACCGCCGGATCCGCAAGGACCTCGCCGAGCGCCGCAACGTCTTCCACCAGGTCACCGAGCTCACCACCCGGATCAAGCAGCAGGCGAAACAGTCCTGAATGACATCGGTGCAAGATGTGGTTCCACCGGCCAATTCCGGTGGACCCACCGCGGGACTAGTTGTGGACAGTCCGCGCCCGCCCCGCACAGGGAGCGTCGCGAACCACAGGAACGTGTCATTCCACGCCGCGCCGTCCACAGTCGGCCCGGCACAACTTCCGGCACCTGACCTGCGGGTTCGAGGGTTGTCCACAGAATCCACCGCCCCTACTACTACGACGAAATTCCAATTGATTCCTCGTCGTGCAACAACCGGTGCGTTCCACTCTGTGTGGAGAACCTCCCGCGTGGCAGGATGCTCACCCCGGCTCACTCAGCGACCGGACAGCAACTCGCACAGCGACACCGTGCCCCGCAGCCGCAGTACCGAGATGGAGAGGAACCATCCGTGAAGTTCCGCGTCGAACGTGACGTCCTCGCCGACGCCGTCGCCTGGACGGCCCGCGCGCTCCCGATCCGACCCAGCGCACCCGTGCTCGCCGGCCTGCTCATCGAGGCAGGGACCCTCGGTGACGAGGGCGCCGGTGACCAGGGCGAGGGACTGCGGCTGTCCACCTTCGACTACGAGACCTCGGCCCGGGCCACGCTCAACGCCGACATCACCGAGGAGGGGCGGGCGTTGGTCTCGGGTCGGCTGCTCGCCGACATCTGCCGCAGCCTGCCCAACAAGCCGGTCGACTTCACCATCGACGGACCCAAGGTGACGCTGACCTGCGGCTCGGCGCGGTTCAGCCTCCAGACGATGCCGGTCGAGGACTACCCGACCCTCCCGCAGATGCCGGAGACCCGCGGCACCGTCGGCAGCGCGGTCTTCGCCCACGCCGTCGCCCAGGCCGTCACCGCAGCCGGGCGCGACGACATGCTGCCGGTGCTCACCGGTGTCCGGGTCGAGCTCGACGGCGACTCGATCGCGATGCTCGCCACGGACCGGTTCCGGCTCTCCCAGCGCGAGCTGACCTGGTCGCCGTCGGCGCCCGACATCGACGCGGCCGCGCTGGTCCCGGCCAAGGTGCTGGCCGACACCGCCAAGGCCCTGGTCGGCGGCAGCGAGATCGCGATCGCCCTGTCCAACCCCGGTGCGGGTGGCCAGGGCGAGGGCATCATCGGCTTCGAGGGGTCGGCCGGCGGCGGCATCCGTCGTACGACGACCCGGCTGCTCGACGGCGACTTCCCCAAGGTGCGCTCGCTGTTCCCCAGCGAGCACCTCACCGTGGCCCGAGTCGACAAGTCAGCCCTGGTCGACTCGGTCAAGCGCGTCGCCCTGGTCGCCGAGCGCAACACCGCGGTCCAGCTCGCCTTCTCCGACGGTGTGCTCACCCTCGACGCCGGCTCGGGGGAGGAGGCCATGGCCAGCGAGTCGCTGGAGGCCGCCATCACCGGTGAGGACATCACGACCGGCTTCAACCCGGCCTACCTCCTCGACGGGTTGACCGCCATCGAGTCGCCGTTCGTGGAGCTCGCCTTCACCCAGTCCTCCAAACCCGTCGTACTCTCGGGTGTGGACTCACTCGAGGGCGACGCGGACAGCGCCTTCCGCTACCTGCTGATGCCGCGCCGCCTGCTTTCCTGACCCCGTCCCAGCACAGGAGCGTTCATGGACATCGGACTCGTCGGCCTCGGGAAGATGGGCGGCAACATGCGCACCCGCCTGCGCAACGCCGGCCACACCGTCGTGGGCTACGACCGCAACCCCGACCTCGCCGACGTGGGCTCGCTGGCCGAGATGGTCGAGAAGCTGCCCAGCCCCAAGGTGGTCTGGGTGATGGTCCCGGCGGGCGATCCGACCAAGGCGACGGTCCAGGAGCTCGGCGAGCTGCTGGCTGAGGGCGACCTGGTGGTCGACGGCGGCAACTCGCGATGGACCGACGACCAGGCCAATGCCGAGCACCTCGGCACCAAGGGCGTCGGCTTCGTCGACTGCGGTGTCTCCGGCGGGGTCTGGGGCCTGAAGAACGGCTATGCGCTGATGTACGGCGGGTCCGACGAGGACGTCGCCAAGGTGCTGCCGGCCTTCGAGGCGCTCAAGCCCGAGGGCGACTCCGGCATGGTCCACGCCGGCAAGACCCCGGGCGCGGGTCACTTCGCCAAGATGGTCCACAACGGCATCGAGTACGCCATGATGCAGGCCTACGCCGAGGGCTGGGAGCTGCTCGAGAAGGTCGACCTGGTCGACAACGTCACCGAGGTCTTCGACTCCTGGCGCGAGGGCACCGTCATCCGGTCGTGGCTGCTCGACCTGCTCGTCGCGGCGCTCAAGGAGGACGACGACCTCCACGAGATCCGCGGCTACGCCGAGGACTCCGGGGAGGGTCGGTGGACCGTCGAGGCGGCGATCGACAACGCCGTACCCATGCACGTCATCGCGGCCTCGCTGTTCGCCCGCTTCACCTCCCGCCAGGACGACAGCCCGGCCATGAAGGCAGTGGCGGCGATGCGCAAGGGCTTCGGCGGCCACGCCACCACCGGTGCCGCTCCGGCCGGCACCCCGCCGACGACCGAAGACGTCGACTCGCCGGCCGACAAGTAGGGCGCTTGTACGTCGCCCACCTCTCCCTGCACGACTTCCGCTCCTATCCGGCCCTGGAGGTCGACCTCGAGCCGGGCGTGACCTCCTTCGTCGGGCGCAACGGGCACGGCAAGACCAACATCGTCGAGGCGATCGACTACCTCTCGCGGCTCAGCTCCCACCGGGTCGCCGGTGACCTGCCGCTGGTGCGCAAGGGGGCGACCCAGGCCGTGGTGCGCGCCGCCGTGGTGCGCGACGACCGGCGGGCCGTGCTCGAGGTGGAGATCAACCCCGGCAAGTCCAACCGGGCCCGGGTCAACCGGGGCCAGCTGCCGCGTGCCCGCGAGCTGATCGGGCTGGTGCGCACCGTTGTGTTCGCCCCCGACGACCTCGCCCTGGTCAAGGGCGACCCGACCGAGCGCCGCCACTTTGCCGACGACCTGCTGGTGCTGCACCAGGGAGCCCGCTACGCCGGCACCCGCTCCGACTACGACCGGGTGCTCAAGCAGCGCACCTCGCTGCTCAAGACTGCCCGGGTGCGCGGCTCCTCGGCCGAGGCCGCACTGTCGACCCTCGAGGTGTGGGACGAGCGGCTGGCCCGACTCGGGGCCGAGATCATGGCCGCGCGCAGCACGCTGGTCGACGACCTCAACCCGCTGCTGGGCAAGGCCTACGAGGCAGTGGCCCGCGGAGCGACCCGGGACGACGCCACCCTCGCCTACAAGCCCAGTTTCGAGGTCGACGGCGACCTGCCGCTCGAGGAGGCGATGCTGGCCGAGATCCAGCGCCGTCGCCCCGACGAGCTCGACCGTGGCATCTCCCTGGTCGGTCCCCACCGCGACGACATCGTCTGCTCGCTGGGGGAGCTGCCGGTGAAGGGCTACGCCAGCCACGGGGAGTCGTGGTCCTTCGCGCTGGCGATGCGGCTGGCGTCGTACGAGCTGCTGCGCTCGACCGGCGACGACCCGGTGCTGATCCTCGACGACGTCTTCGCCGAGCTGGACACCGGACGGCGGGCCCAGCTCGCCGAACTGGTGGCCGGCGCCGAGCAGGTGCTCGTGACGGCCGCCGTGTCCGAGGACATCCCCGAGGGGCTGCGCGGCCGCCGCTTCGACGTCGCCGACGGCGTGGTGAGCGCGGTTGAGTGAGCCCACGGACGACGACCAGGTGCCGCCCCAGCCTGATGAGCGGCCCGAGCCGGAGGAGGAGCACCAGCCGACCGGCCTGGAGCTGGCCCGCTCGATCGCGCGCGGGCTGGCCGGCAAGACGGGCCAGCGCACCACCCGGCCCGGGACCCGGTGGCACAAGCGCCGTGACACCGTCAGCAGCAGCGCCCACCCCGACGACCGCGATCCGCAGACCCTGGACACCGCCCTCGGCCGGTTCGTGGGGGAGCAGGGGTGGGAGACCGAGCTGCGGGTGCACGGCGTCTTCTCCCGGTGGGATGCCATCGTCGGGCGCGAGGTCGCCCAGCACGCCACTCCCGAGTCGTACGCCGACGGCCGGCTCGTCGTACGCACCGACTCGACCGCGTGGGCGACCCAGATGAAGCTGCTCGCCCCCGACGTCGTACGCCGGCTCAACGAGGTGCTCGGTGACGAGACCGTCCGGGTCATCGACGTGGCCGGACCACGTGCTCCGTCATGGACCAAGGGACGTCTGCGGGTCAAGGGCCGCGGGCCTCGCGACACCTACGGCTGAGGCCCTGAACGGCTTCGCGGCGGTATGGGGACTCGGTCGACCCCCCGAAACGGGCTGTTCGGGCCGGTTCTGGGCCTCTGAGAGGCATTTTTGGCGCCGCATCCCCCCAAATCCTGGGCGGCACACGTGATTGTGGGCCGCTGACGGGTAGACTGAGCCTTGGTCGCCGACCCACCCTGAGGCGGCCATTGTGTTGCCCCACCACTCGTTCTCGCCTCCGGGCGAGGGCGCACAGCAGAAGAGGAACTTCGTGGCCGACGAGACCACCGACGCAGCCCCCCAGCCCGTCACCGAATCTCACCCACAGCCAGAGACAGCGGAGCTCCCTCCCACTCCCGACGCCTCTCCGGAGGTGGCCCCGGTCAGCATCTCGGAGGGCCACGCCGTGGCGGCCGGCTCCTACGACGCCAGCGCCATCCAGGTCCTCGAGGGCCTCGAGGCTGTCCGCAAGCGCCCGGGCATGTACATCGGCTCCACCGGTGAGCGCGGCCTGCACCACCTGGTGTGGGAGGTCGTGGACAACTCGGTGGACGAGTCGCTGGCCGGCTACTGCGACCGGATCGTGCTGACCCTGCAGGCCGACGGCGGCGTCCGGGTCGAGGACAACGGTCGCGGCATCCCCACCGACGTACACCCGACCGAGGGCATCCCGGCCGTGACCATGGCGCTGACCCTGCTGCACGCGGGCGGCAAGTTCGGTGGCGGTGGCTACAAGGTCTCCGGCGGTCTGCACGGCGTCGGCATCTCGGTGGTCAACGCCCTCTCCAGCCGGGTGATCGTCGAGGTCAAGAACCGTGGGCACCTGTGGCGCCAGACCTTCTCGGTCGGCGTACCCGATGGCGAGCTCGAGCAGGTACGCGAGATGGAGGAGGGCGAGAGCACCGGCACCACGATCATCTTCTACGCCTCCGACGACATCTTCGAGACCACCCACTACAACCTCGAGACCGTCACCAACCGCATCCGCGAGTACGCCTTCCTCAACAAGGGCCTCGAGATCGTCGTACGCGACGAGCGACCGCCGGAGTCGACCGACGTCACCGGCGACGCGATGCAGGAGGACGCCGCCGAGGCCACGCCGGCGGCCGAGGTCGAGGAGCCCGCTCGGGAGAACGGCGTCTTCGAGCGGCGCTTCAAGTACGACCGCGGCCTGGTCGACTACGTCGACTACCTCAACCGCCGCAAGGACAAGGCCAACCCGACGATCATCAACTTCGAGGCCGAGACCCCCGAGTCGGCCGCGGACCACATGAGCCTCGAGCTGGCGATGCAGTGGAACACCTCGTTCACCGAGTCGGTGCACACCTTCGCCAACACCATCAACACCCACGAGGGCGGCACCCACGAAGAGGGTTTCCGCGCCTCGCTGACCTCTCTGATCAACCACTGGGGCGAGGAGTGGGGCCTGATCAAGAAGCGCGAGGACCGCGTCTCCGGTGACGACATCCGCGAGGGCCTGACCGCGATCATCTCGATCAAGCTGGCCAACCCCCAGTTCGAGGGCCAGACCAAGACCAAGCTCGGCAACACCGAGGCCAAGGGATTCGTGCAGCGCCTGGTCAACGACCAGCTCGGCGACTGGCTGGAGAAGAACCCCGCCGAGGGCAAGGACATCGTCCGCAAGGCCCAGGCCGCGGCGTCGGCCCGCATCGCCGCCCGCAAGGCGCGCGACCTGGCCCGCTCCCGCAAGGGACTGCTGGGTGGCGGTGGGCTGCCGGGCAAGCTGAGCGACTGCCAGTCGACCAACCCCGAGGAGTGCGAGGTCTTCATCGTCGAGGGTGACTCGGCCGGTGGCTCGGCCCGCCAGGGCCGCGACCCGCGGATCCAGGCGATCCTGCCGATCCGCGGCAAGATCCTCAACGTCGAGAAGGCTCGCATCGACAAGGTGCTGGCCAACGCCGAGGTGCAGGCCATCATCTCCGCCCTCGGCACGGGCGTGCACGAAGAGTTCGCCATGGAGAAGCTGCGCTACCACAAGATCGTGCTGATGGCCGACGCCGACGTCGACGGCCACCACATCAACACGCTGCTGCTGACGCTGCTGTTCCGCTTCATGAAGCCGCTCATCGAGAACGGCTACGTCTACATGGCCCAGCCGCCGCTCTACCGGCTGCGCTGGAACAAGCCGGCGGAGCACGAGTTCGTCTACTCCGACGCCGAGCGTGACCTGCTCATGCGCGACGGCCTGGCGCAGGGCAAGAAGCTGCCCAAGGAGAACCCCGTCCAGCGCTACAAGGGGCTCGGTGAGATGAACGCCGAGGAGCTGTGGGAGACCACGATGGACCCCAGCCAGCGCCTGATGCTGCAGGTCAGCATCGAGGACGCCGCCCAGGCAGACGAGATGTTCTCCGTGCTGATGGGCGAGGACGTCGAGCAGCGCCGTTCCTTCATCCAGCGCAACGCCAAAGACGTCAGGTTCCTGGACATCTAGTGGTTTCGGGACGGGTCTGGCGGCCCTCCTCAACCACCGAGCCGAACACACGAAAGTGATTGTGAATGTCTGAGACACCCCCCGAGGGCCCCACCGGACCGGAGGACAACCCGCGCGTCCGCGTGGTGGAGCTGCGTGACGAGATGCAGCAGTCCTACATCGACTATGCGATGGCGGTCATCGTCGGTCGGGCGCTGCCCGACGTACGCGACGGTCTCAAGCCGGTGCACCGGCGCGTGCTCTATGCGATGTACGACGGGGGCTACCGTCCCGACCGCGGCTTCTCCAAGTGCTCCCGTGTCGTCGGTGACGTCATGGGTCAGTACCACCCCCACGGCGACTCGGCGATCTACGACACCTTGGTGCGGCTCGCGCAGCCTTGGGTGATGCGTGCGCCGCTCATCCACGGGCAGGGCAACTTCGGCTCGCCGGGCAACGACGCGGCCGCCGCGATGCGGTACACCGAGTGCCGGATGGCGCCGCTCGCGCTCGAGATGGTCCGCGACATCGAGCAGGAGACCGTCGACTTCCAGCCCAACTACGACGGCCGCTCGCAGGAGCCGGTCGTGCTCCCCTCGCGCTACCCCAACCTCCTGGTCAACGGTTCGGCCGGCATCGCCGTCGGCATGGCCACCAGCATCCCGCCGCACAACCTGCGCGAGGTCGCCGAGGGTGCCCGGTGGGCGCTCGAGCACCCCGACGCGTCGCGCGAGGAGCTCCAGGACGCGCTGGTCGAGCGGATCAAGGGCCCAGACTTCCCCAACGGCGCGCTGATCGTGGGCCACCAGGGCATCGAGCAGGCCTATCGCACCGGTCGTGGCTCGATCACCCAGCGCGCGGTGATCGAGATCGACGAGGACAACAGGGGCCGCACCTGCCTGTCCATCACCGAGCTGCCCTACATGGTCAACCCAGACAACCTGGCGCTGAAGATCGCCGAGCTGGCCGACGCCGGCAAGGTGCAGGGCATCGCCGACGTGCGCGACGACTCCTCGGGCCGCACCGGCCAGCGCCTGGTCGTCGTGCTCAAGCGCGACGCCGTCGCCCGGGTGGTGCTGAACAACCTGCTCAAGCACACCGAGCTGCAGACCAACTTCAGCGCCAACATGCTGGCCCTGGTCGACGGGGTGCCGCGCACGCTCACGATCGACCAGTTCATCAGCAACTGGGTCACCCACCAGATCGAGGTCATCCAGCGTCGTACCCGCTTCCGTCTGCGGGAGGCCGAGGAGCGCGCTCACATCCTGCGCGGCCTGGTCAAGGCGCTCGACATGCTCGACGAGGTCATCGCGCTGATCCGTCGGTCCCCTGAGGTCGATGACGCCCGTCAGGGCCTGATCGCCCTGCTCGAGATCGACGAGCTCCAGGCCAACGCCATCCTCGACATGCAGCTGCGCCGACTGGCCGCTCTCGAGCGTCAGAAGATCATCGACAACCTCGCCGAGATCGAGGTGCTGATCGCCGACCTCGAGGACATCCTGGCCAACGAGTCGCGCCAGCGGCAGATCGTCGGCGAGGAGCTGGCCGCGATCGTGGAGAAGTACGGCGACGAGCGTCGTACCCAGATCATCGCCGCCGACGGTGACCTCTCCATGGAGGACCTCATCCCCGACGAGGACCTCGTCGTGACGATCACCCGTGGTGGCTACGCCAAGCGCACCCTGGCCAGCAACTACCGGACCCAGCGACGCGGCGGCAAGGGCGTGCGCGGCGCGGCCCTGCGCGGCGACGACGTCGTCGAGCACTTCATGGCCACCACCAACCACCACTGGCTGCTGTTCTTCACCACGGCCGGTCGGGTCTACCGCACCAAGGCCTACAACCTGCCCGAGGCGTCGCGCGACGCCAAGGGCGGCCACGTCGCCGGATTGCTGTCCTTCCAGCCTGACGAGCAGATCGCGCAGGTGCTGGCGATCCGCGACTACGAGCAGGCTCCCCACCTCGTGCTCGCCACCCGCGCCGGGCTGGTCAAGAAGACCAACCTCGCGGACTACAACAGCCCGCGTCAGGCCGGCGTCATCGCGATCAACTTCCGCGAGGATGACGACGAGCTGATCGGTGCCGAGCTGGTCAACGCCGACGACGACATCCTGCTCGTCTCCCGCAAGGGACAGGCGATCCGGTTCACGGCCGACGACGACCAGCTGCGGCCGATGGGCCGCGCCACCAGCGGCGTGCGCGGGATGAAGTTCCGTGACGGTGACTCGCTGCTTTCGATGTCGGTCATCCGGGCCGAGCAGGTCGCGGCCGAGGAGGCCGTCGAGGGCGACGTCGAGGACTCGCCGGAGGTGGTCGAGCAGTACGTCTTCACCATCACCGACGGCGGGTTCGCCAAGCGCACCCGCATCAACGACTACCGCACCCAGTCGCGCGGTGGCCTGGGCATCAAGGCGATGTCGCTGGCCAACGAGGACCGTGGCGTGCTGGTGGGGGCGTTCATCGTGGTCGAGGGCGACGAGATCCTCTCCATCACCTCCGGCGGCCAGGTCGTCCGGAGCCCGATCGACGAGAACTTCCGGCCGACCGGGCGCTCGACGATGGGTGTGCGGTTCGTGACGCCCAAGGGCAACGACAGCGTCGCCGTCGTGGCACGCAGCGTGGAGCAGGACGCCGCCGTGGAGGAGGCCGTCGAAGAGGCGATCGAGGAGGCCGAGGCGACGGATTCCTCAGACTCGAGTGCAACAATCGGCACCGAGGAAGCCAGCCCCGACGAGCCGGCTTCCGAGCAGCCGGCGCCTGAGGAGGGCTGATGCCCGAGAGCTCCAACGATGGCCCGATCGCGCCCCGTCGTACGTTGGGTGGACCGATCCTGCCGCCGCCGCCGCCCGAGATGGTCGAGGAGGCGGAGCAGGCCAAGGAGACCGAGGCGAAGAAGCAGGCCCTCGAGGAGGCCCAGCGGGTCAGTCGCGAGGAGCGGCTGGCCGCCCGGGACGCCGAGAAGGCCCGCAAGTCCGAGGAGCGCGCCCAGGAGAAGGCGCGGCAGCAGGCCGCCAAGCAGGAGCAGAAGGCAGCGAAGGCCCGTCCGGCCAAGCCCGCCAAGGCAGCACCCGCCTCGGCTCCCGCGCCGTCGCCCTCGTCGGCGGCGAGCGCCCGGTCCGCACCCCGTCGGAGCCGCCGCGCGCAGCTGCGGCTCGTCCAGGTCGACGCCTGGTCGGTGATGAAGACCGCGTTCCTGCTCTCCATCGCGCTCGGCATCGTGCTGGTCGTCGCCGTCGCCATCATCTGGGGCGTCCTCGGCGCCGCCGGCGTGTGGGACTCCATCAACTCGATCGTCCAGCAGGCCGTGGGCAACGACAGCGGCACGCCGTTCGACATCCAGGAGTACGCCGGCACCTCCCGCGTGCTCGGCTTCACGATGATCGTGGCCGTCATCGACGTCATCCTGATCACCGCGATCTCGACGCTCGGTGCGTTCCTCTACAACCTCGCTGCCGCCCTGCTTGGCGGCATCGAGGTCACCCTGGCCGAGGACAACTGAGCCCACCACGAACCGTTTTGTGGGCGCGCCTCCGCATCGGGTAGCCTTCCCTGTCGGTCCACCCAGGACCCACCCGGGCCTATAGCTCAGACGGTTAGAGCGCTTCCCTGATAAGGAAGAGGTCAGAGGTTCAAGTCCTCTTAGGCCCACCAAAGCATTCAAGTTTGAAACACGGACCACTGAAGTCCGTCTTATTAGTTCTCTGTCGATGTCCAGCAGGCCGCTCGGCCGCTCGACACGCAGGTATGACCTGCCGTTGCGTCCCTTCTGGGTAACTGTCGTGTGTCCTCCACTGACCGACGTGGCTGCCGCTGTGGCGGCAGTGACTCCGAATAGCTCGGCGTAGGGCCGCGAAAGGTCCGCTCCGACAATCTCCTGGTCGCGGATCCAGATGGCCTCAAACAACTCCTGCAACAACATGCGCCGAATGGAGTCTGGGGCCATCTCGTAGAAGGTGGCAGGGTCCTTCAGGAGGCTGATCACCGACTCGGTGCCGACCTCCAGTTGATGGAGCGTTGCCGAGTGACGCTGGATGATTGCCTCAGCCTCAGACAGGGCGCGACTTATCTGCTGCTGCTCGGCCTTGAGTTCGTCAATCCCGATCGCATCGGCGAAGTAGGCGTCCTTCGCCTTCTGCCGTCGACGCTTCAGTTGATCCAACCGCAGCCGTTGTGATTGAAGCTCATGCAGCGAGTCCTCGGCGCCAGCCTCGTGCCACTCTCTGACTGCTTGTCGGGCCAGGGCGGCATCTGTCTCGTCGAGTCTGAGCGTGGCCAAGTGACGCGCCAACCCGTCTTCGACCCACTCAAGCCGGATCAGTCCCTGGCTGCAGCTCTTGATGTCCTCTTGACGTCCGAGGCAGTAGACGTACGGGTACTGCTGGTCATTCCTGCCCCGGGCGTACATGATTCCCATTCGCCGTCCACAGCGAGCGCAGTGCAGCACGGCCTTCAGCGGGTGGTCGTGCTTTCGCGGCTTGTCGCCGCCGCGCCGCCGACTGCGAAGCAGGTCCTGCACCGCCTCGAACGTCGACCGGTCAACCAGCGGCTCGTGGCGCCCGTCGTACTCCACGCCTTGGAAAGTCACAAAGCCGACGTAGAAGCGGTTCGTGAGCACCCGTTGCAGCGCCGACTTGTGGATCGGTCGGGCTGGGAAGCGGGCTGTCGGGCGCAGCGTAAAACCGCGGTCCGTCAACGCCGTACACAGGCCGTCGAGACTGACGACCCCCTTCGCGAACTCGTGGAAAGCCCAGCGGACATGGTCGGCCCGCTCAGGATCGAGCACCACGACCCCGATGTTCTTACCGTCGGTCTGGTCGCGGCGGTTCAGATAGCCGACCGGTGCCTTGCCCGGCATGCCGCCGAGTTCGGCCTTCTTCTTCATGCCCTTCTTGGCCTCAAGCCCGAGGTTGCCGGAGTAGAACTCGGCGACTGATGCCATGATGCCGTGCAGCAGCTTGCCGCTTGGCGTCTCGTCGATATTCTCCGTGGCAGAGATCAGCGCGGCGCCGGCGTTCTTGATTGCCAACACAATCTGGACGTCGTCGGCTCGGTTGCGGGCTAGGCGGTCGAGCTTGTGGACGATCACTAGGTCGACATCCCGGTCGCGGGCGATGCGCCGGAGCATGTCCTGCAACCTAGGGCGGTCGGCGCTGCGGGCTGATTTGCCGCGATCGACGTACTCGTCGACGACGTCCGCGCCCAGGCGCTCAGCGGCTCGCCGGCAAGCCTCACCTTGGGCCTGAAGGGAGTAGCCGTCGTCCCCGTAGTCGGTGTTCGCCTGTTCGAGCGTTGAGACGCGCAGGTAGATGACAGCCCGGAGGCGGACATCCGAGTCGGAGTCGCGATTCAGTTGGATGACGTCGCCCATGTCTTGTCCTTATGCCGCCAGATCGCGTGGGGTTGACGTCGTGCGGAAGTAGCTGGCCACGCTGCGGTCTGGTTCGCTTTCGGTGAAGCCCAGGTCGTGAAGTCGCTTGTCCATGGCCTGGCGACTGACCTTGAAGAGTCCAGCCAGGGCTTCGGGATCCTGCAGGCCACGCGTCCAGGCCCGGCGCATCCACATCTTCGGCATTAGGTAGCAAGCAGCGAAGTAGTCGGCGATGAGCTCGCGCTGGTCGTCGTTCAGTGTGCTGTAGGTGACGCTGTCACGGTTGGCGTCGAGGGCGTGCTTGAACTCGTGGGCCAAGGTGAAACGGCGGCGGGCCGGCGGGTTGCCCTTGTTGATGCCGATCAGCCACTTGCCGTCTCTCCAGGACGTCATGCCAGACAGTCCGTCCATTCGCCACTTAGGCACCAAGACGACCTGCATCTTGCTTAGTTCAGTCAGCCAGGTTAGGTCGGTAGCAGGGCTTTGCTGCCCGAGCAGTTCGAGGAGTCGGGTCGCTTGATGCTCGGCGATCGTCTTGTGCTCCCAGAACGCCAACGGGCGCAGCGGCATCATGTGCCGCAGCCGTCCGATGACGTCGTCATGGGGTTTGCGCCCCTTTGGTAGATGTGCGTCAGTCATGGCTCCTCCTTTCATGGCTTGATGACTCGTTGTTCGTGGACTTCTTGGTGGCGCCGTACTTGCGCGCGATGCGGGCGACGGCCCGTTCGGCCTCGGCCACGGCTTCGGGCGGCAGGTCGTACTCGGCGCGCAGCATGGCTGGCAAGCTCGGGGCGTCGTGGGGGTACTCGACGCCAGCCAGCGTCATGAGGTCGAGGGTCGGGATTTCCAAGGCCCGGGACAGCGCGCCGAGGTGCTTGGCCCGAGGCACCCACTCGTCACGCTCCCAGCGCAGGACCATCGACTTGTCGACGCCCACCAGGACACCCAACTGCTGCATGGACAGTTCCTGGCGCTGACGTTCTGCGCGGATGAGACCACCGAGCGTGGCCGGCTCGTCGGTGTTGGCTTCGTTAGTAGGCATAGTGCTGAGTTCCTGCTTAGTGCTACTCACTATGCGCCTCCTGTTGACTTTCCTCAACGGTAGTTTTCACAACAGGCGCTGCGTCGAAGACCCAGACCCGATCGTCAACCTCTAGCACCAGCAGCTCCTCACGGAGGCTGGCGGCGACACGCTCCGGGTCGATGCCGACATAGGGCCGCAGCCGGTCGGGAACGTGCGTCAGCTGTTCGTCGAGTTCGGTTTCCAGGATGAAGTCCCGGACGAAGGAATCCATGCTTGCCCAACTGCCGACGAGACTGCGGCGGTAGAGCTCCGGATCGCGGATGACCGCCAGGTGGCCGATCGCTTCGGCGAAGGCTCCAAACGCCGGGCCGAAACGACGCACGCCGTCGCCGTAGTTCCAGCGGGCGGCAGCGCGCTCCTCGGCTGGTGGTTGATCTGTTCTCTGTTCCATGGGGATGTCTCCTGCTTACGTTTCGTGATACGTGTCGCGCTCCTAGGGCGGTGGTCGGGCCTGCTCGCCGGGAATGAGCTCGACGGCCCGGGCGAAGGTGCTGACCGTGATGAAGCCCTCCGGCGCCGCCAGGGCAGTAACGATGTCCCGTAGCTGTTCGACGCGCCGATCAACGGGCGCCGTGACGAGCACCTGGGGCAGCACGCCTGCCGGTCCAGGACTGCCCTGCTGAAACAGCGCCAGGTAGCGGCTGAGCTTGCGGCGGATGGTCGGCAGACTCTCGGTGGCTCGGTCGACCTCCAGCCACCAGTGGCGTTCCCAGCCAGCGGCCTCGATGGCCAAATAGGCGTCCGGCTTGATCGTGAGGTTGCCGGCCGAGAACCAGCTGGCCGGTTCGGCGTCGTAGCCGATCAGGTGGAGCGTGGCGGCCCACTCGGCTTCCCGAGCGCGGACGTAGAACTCAGCGACGTCGAGGGTGTGCTCGATGAACATCCAGCCGATGGCCCACGGCCGGCGCACGCGGGCCATATCGGTGCCGATCGATTCGGGATCCCATAACGGACGCTCGCGGTGGGCGCGGGCATCCAGGGTGTAGATAAGGCCGGCCGAACCGGCATGCACTCCGCCGACGCGACGCGGCAATGTGGTGACCAGCCCGGCGCGGCCCAGCCGGCCGAGACTGCGACGGCGGGCGCTGCCACGGGCGTTGCCGGTGGTAAGGCCGGAGAAGTGCAGCCGCTCCAACTGCGCTCCGGTTAGCAAGCGCACGCGGGCGAGATCACGCAGGATGGCGCGGTCTCGAGGTGAGAGGTCGTCCGGCTGTAGGGCGCGCACTACGAACGCTCCTGTTCGACGACAGGAGTCCATGGCGAGAAGACCCCCAAACGCGCAGGCCACCGGGCATCCGTGCTCGACGTGATCGCAACAGCGGACGCAACGCCGGTCGTAACAGCGGTGCCCACATCCAGGTGACTCAAGACGACCCCCGCGCTGGCCGACGACCGACGGGACGGTCGTGGCCACCCGGCGCCCGACCGCGGGCGTGGAGAGCGGCCTCGACGTCGCGCCGACTGACGCCGTAAGCGTTGCGGCTGATGGCCTTCAGGCGGTCGCCGACGGCCGCATCTGTGGTCGGCATCGGCCGGGTCCGGCCAGTGATCGGGCGGCTGGTGTGCCCGTCGATGGAGAGGCGCATGGCCACCTCGTAGGCCGGCAGGCTGCGCAGGTCGGTCTCGTCGAGCGTCGGGCTGAACGAGCGCGCCAACACGCGGGCATCGTCGGCCTCGACCTGAAAGACGATCTGACTGCGGACCGTGGCCAGCAGTGCCCGTCGGACGTCTTGCGGCAGCTGCGCCAGGTGCTGGGTGGCGAGCGTCAGTCCGGTCGCAAAGCCCCGGGCCTCGGCCATGACGTCGCTGAGGTCCAGCGGCAACCGAACGACTTCACTCGCTTCGTCGATGTAGAGCCAGAACGGCCGCCGGGCGTCCTTCGCGACCCGGACGCGGCCGAGGACGGCCTGCCAGATGGAGGCCAACATGAGTGAGGACAGCAGCGCCGCCGTCTCCGAGCCGATGAGGCCGCGCGACAGGGGCAGCAGCAGGATCTTGCCCTCGGCGATGATCCGGGTCAGGTCGAGCCCCTGGCTCTGTCCGAGGATCAGACGCAGCGAAGTGCGCTGCGTCAGGGCACTCAACTTGTTCATGACCGGCCCGACGACCTGCACCCGTTCGGCGGGCTTCAGCCGGTCGAACCAGTCCCAGAACTCCCGGACGGACTCCGGCAACGCCGGGTTAGCGGTCAGCCAGCGCCGGAAGGCGTCGTCGGACAGCAGCTTGGGCAACTCGCACAGCGTGAAGGCCGAGCCATCGTTGGCCGAGGCCGCGGACAACGTCAGCAGCGCCGAACGGAGCACGGCGTCAGTGCGCGGGCCCCAGAAGCCGGCCCAGACCTCGCGGAAGACGTGGAGTACGTGGTCGACCGCCAACTCACGCGCCTGTTCGCCGCCGCTGGTCTGCAGCGGGTTGAAGCCGACCGGACGGTTCAGGTCGGCTGGGTTGAGCACCACGACCTTGTCCTGGTGGCGGGGTGGGATGAGGTCGAGCAGGTCGCGGGCCATGTCGGCCTTGGGATCAATGAGCGCCAGGCCGTTCCCGGCTTCGATGTCCTGCAGCGCCATGTTCACCATGAGCGTCGACTTGCCGGTGCCGGTAGGGCCGAGAAGGCTGACGTGCATCAGGCGGTCGCGCTCGGCGAGGCGGATCGGCCGGGACTGGCCGGGATACGTGGCGTCGGCGAGCACCGTGCCCTTGACGGGAAGGTTCACCGGCGGGGGTACCTGGCGGGTGATGCTCATCGGCTGCCCGGCGAGCGGCTCGTCGCCGACCGGCCAGGGCATGAGGCCGGCCAGTTCGGCGGCGTTGAGCCGTAGCGGCCAGGAAAGCGATGGGACCCAGCGGTGCGCCACCTGCCACTGCGTGACGGTGGCCGACCAGTAGTCGCGCACCAGGCGGCTGCCCGGGACGCTCGTCAGCCGTACCCCGCCCCAAGCGCGGCCGAAGAGCGAACGGGCCCGCGACCGCGTCGGTGCCTCGACCACCAGCCGGGCGGTGGCGTTGAGCAGCGGTTGGCGCTGCTTGAGACGAGCGGCGCGGAGGCCGTCGGCATCGGCGGGAGCCTGCTCCTCGAGCCACCACGGTAGCCCGGTGGCTGTGGAGTCTCCCGTGCGGACCGGGGGTGGCGTGCCGGAACCGCTGATGATCCATTGCCAGGCGATCGACTCGCCGTTGCGCAGTGGCTGCAACGCGGCCGCGAGCGTCCGACTGCTGAGGTCGGCGCGCTCGATAGCCAGTTGGCGATGCCGACCCGCGAGCCGCAGACCAGCGGCGAGTCGTACACCGGCCATAGTCAGCCCACGGGCCTCGTCCGGTTCGACGCGCACCGCCGGGAGGCTCGCAGCGAGACTCGAGAGCACCGCACCGCGCAGTGGTCGGGGTACCAGCAGCTGGTACTCAACCCCCATCGCCGTGCCACGCACCTCGATGACCACTGGCGGCGATGGCAGTAGGACGCCCCGCGGTGCGTGCGTCAGCGCGGCGATCGACGCCAGCCAGCCGGCGATCTGCTCGCTGGTCAGTCCGGTTGGTAGCCGCAGCCGGAAACCGACGAGTTGACGCCGCCAGGCAGCGCCCTCCCACTGCCGGAACCCGACGAGCACGGCAGTGACCACCGCCCCGGCCATGGTGGTCAGGATGAGCAGCAGCATCAGGCGGAGGTCTCCTCATCGCCCGCATCGATCTCTTCGGCGCGCTGCTGGTCAAGCTGGTGCAACACCATGGCCGCCACCAAGCGGGCCAGCCCGTCTTCGCTCACCGGACGCCGCGTGCTGGTGATGATCAACCGGCGTTCCGGCCGTACTCGTTTCGTCATGCCTCCCTCCTTCCGCGGCGTTGACTTTCCTCAACGCCCCTACTTGTTCTTATGCCGAAGTCATCGCGGCCGGTCAAGGCTTCGCCCGCTGTGGAATGCACAACGCTCGCCGCTGACCGGTGGAGGGCTCACCAACGACTCCGCTGCCAGGCGCGGTACACGGTGAGCGCCACGCCGATGCCCACGACCACCCCGATGAAGCCCAGGTACGGCTCGATGATCGTGATGGCCACCGAGATGGCGATGGCCGCGAGCAGCAGCGTCATGGCAGCGGCGGCCAGCCGGTCCAGCCAACTGCGGGGATCGTTGGCCATAGGACTCCCTCTCTCGATGTGCAGCGACCCGGCGGAGAGACTCGAAAGCCGACCGCCGGATCGCGTGATGGTTGGGCGTCAGATCCCGCCGCCGCGGTTCATGTCACGCATGGCACGCAGGAACGCGCGGGTGGTCAGTTCGACGCGCTGCTCGGCCGAGAGCCGGGCAGCTTCGATGTCGGCTCGGCGTCGATCCGCCGACGACAGCGTCAGGATGGCCAGGCTGGCAACGAGCACCACCAGAACCAGGATCAGCAGGCAGAAGAAGCCGAACGTCATGGCGTCCGCCTACTACTTGTTCCGTAGCTGACGTCGCAGGTCCTGCAGGGTGTCGCCCATAGCCAGCAGATGGGCATCGGCCAGGAAGGCCAGGCGGCCACTGACCTCCGGCGTCTGCAGCTCGAGGTGCTTCTGGGCCTGGGCAACCCGGGTGACCGCCGACATGGCGAGACCGGTGGCGCTTGTCAGCGCCTCGACCTTCTGCATGGTCACGTCGGTCTCGTCGTCGACGTGGGCCATGCGCATCTGGGTGACGGACCGGCTGCGGGTGATTGCCCTACCGGCACGCCGCGAGTCGCGGCTCAGGCCACGCTCGCTGTACGGGATCAATTCGCTCATGACTGCTTCCTCTCTTCGTCGAGCCGCTCCTGGTACTCGACGTCTTCTTCGGTGATGTCGGCCTCGGTGGAAGGACGGGAGTCGGCGCTCCAGACCAGCCGGGGCCGTTGCTCGCTGGGCGGACGGATCACGGTGCCTCCTCACTGCGCGGCCGGGTGGGCACTAAGGTCACCACGACCGCCTTGGCGGAGGCCTAATGGCGATTTCTGAGTCACCAAAGCGGGGTGTTGTGCCTGACTTTGCCGAGCTTGGTGGTGACTGGTTGACCGCGCCTCGGTAACCACTCACACTCGACCTACGCATGGCGGTGACACGGGGTGGTGACCTAGTGAGCGGAGTCCAGCCTCCACCGCGACCTCGGGAGTCGGCAGTCGATCACGAACTACGTGGTCGGCTGCTTCGTATGTACCGGATGAAGGCGGGACTCTCTCTGCGGGAACTCGCGCGCCGTGCAGGCTGTACGCACACCATCCTCAGTCGGGTGGAGCGAGGATCGCAGCACTTGTCGCCTCGACTGCTTGACGCCTACCAGGACATCTTGGGCGTCACGATCCAGGGATCAGACGTCTACCCGAGCCAGCAGGTTGTCAAGCTACAACTAGCGCCCGCGTTTCATCACGACACGTTGCGTCAGATCCGTTTCACGTGGTCCGGGAAGACGGAGCGCAACTCCTTCCGCCCGGACCTGATTGTTGATGACGAGATCCTCTCGAAGTGGCCCGAGCCGACGCAGTTCCAGGATGCTTTCGGCTTGGTCCGCCCGGATGACGGGGACGCGGACGCGACGCGGGCCGCCCGGCTGCTGAACTTTCCCGACTCGACCACCGGGATGTACGCCCCCTTCGAGGAGATGTGGGAAGCGCGGCCGCCCATCGGCTTGTCGGCGTTCCAGTTCGCCATTCCTGCCAACACGCGGGTAGCGGAGTTTGAGATCCTCGTCAAACTGCACGGTTACAGCAGAACCATCATCTATATAAACGGCGACAGGGTCCTCCCCTTCGCTGAAGCCAGGCTGACCCGGCTGAATCTCGGCGGATTGACGTGCCAGCGTCGGTATCGCATTTCGTGGGGACGAATGAGGGAGGAGGACTTCAATCGTCCCAAGGCGCTCTTCGGAGTTTCGCGGGAACGCGAACGGTGGGCTGCCAAGAGCGGTTGGATAGAAGTTGAGGAAGGCGTGTGGGAAAGCGCAAGCGGCGAGCGCCGGCGACTTGAAGACCTATAGGCTCCCCGCGGGCCACGCGTAGAGGCGTTTGACTCCTCGTGAGACAGGTTGCGGACGGTCAGTCCTCGGCGTCAGTCCCGTCATCGGTGAACGGATGCCCGACGATCCAGCGTTCGGTTTCGTCGTACGTCCGGGCGATGTAATCCTCGAGGTCCTGCCGGGACACGCGCCAGACTCCCCGGCCGCCGATCTTCATCGCCCGCAAGTCGCCCCGCCGGATGAGTGCGTAGACCTGAGCCTTGCTGGTGGCGAGCTCCTCGGCCACCTGTTCGCGCGTGAGGAAGCGATCAGTCACGATACCGAGCGTATGCGCGTGAGCCGTCCTGCGTAACGCTCGCCTCGTAGACCTGTGGACGAGCCTGGCGGGAAGGTGTTGCAACACATTATGGTTTGGTGGCCAGCAATGATTATCCGGCCTTTAATCAGCCACCCGACGTACGGCTGAGTATCACGAACACAAAGCCGCCGGAATAGGGGCTATGCATGCGAGACTTGCGGTGGCCTATCCCCTTTAGTACGGAAATGAAATATACTCTTACTATGTTTCTTCTTTACCATCCAGCATGCGACGTGCCATCGACCTCGACGAGTTCGCGAGGCAGGACGGTCGTGAGCGCTACCCTGCACACGCCAAGCGGGCCGGGCAAGCTTGCAGGACCTGGCGCGGGCATCAAGCGCACAGTTCATGGAGACGAGGACCCTGGTCTATGACCCCAACCACGAAGGAGGGGCAGCGCGCCGAGCTGCACAAGACCATCTGGCGCATCGCCAACCAGTTGCGCGGGAGCGTTGATGGCTGGGACTTCAAGAGCTACGTGCTCGGCATGCTCTTTTATCGCTTCATCTCGGAGAACCTCACTGCCTATCTCAACAAGATGGAGCAGGACGCTGGCGACACGGACTTCGACTATACGAAACTCGCAGATAAGGATGCGGAATTCGGTCGGAAGGACACGGTCGACGAAAAGGGCTTCTACATCCTTCCCAGCGAGTTATTCACGAATGTGCGAAAGCACGCTGCTGGCGATGAAAACCTCAACGAGACGCTTGCCGCCGTGTTTAAGAACATCGAGGGTTCGGCCCTCGGCACTGACAGCGAGGACGATCTCAAGGGTCTGTTTGACGACCTCGATGTCAACAGTCAGAAGCTTGGGAGCACAGTAGCGAAGCGCAACGAGAGGCTCGTGAAGCTGCTCAATGCCATTGCGGACCTGAACCTCGGGGACTTTGCGGATAACACCATCGACGCGTTCGGCGACGCCTACGAGTACCTGATGACCATGTACGCCTCCAGTGCCGGCAAGTCCGGTGGCGAGTTCTTCACGCCGCAGGAGGTCTCGGAGCTTCTCGCCCGGCTCACCGTGGTGGGGAAGACATCCGTCAACAAGGTATACGACCCCGCTTGCGGCTCCGGGTCGCTCCTACTGAAATTCGCCATGGTGCTTGGCAAAGAGAACGTGCGGGGTGGTTTCTTCGGTCAGGAGGTCAATCTGACCACCTACAACCTGGCGCGCATCAATATGTTTCTTCACGACATCAATTACGAAAAATTTGATATCGCCCACGGCGACACGCTAATCGATCCGGCGCATTGGGACGACGAGCCGTTTGAGGCGATCGTGTCTAATCCGCCGTACTCGATCAATTGGGAGGGTGACGCCAACCCGCTGTTGATCAACGATCCCAGATACGCGCCAGCCGGGGTCCTCGCGCCGAAGTCCAAAGCCGACCTTGCCTTCACCATGCACATGTTGAGTTGGTTGGCAGTGAACGGCGTTGCGGCGATCGTCGAATTTCCTGGCGTGCTTTACCGCGCCGGCGCGGAGCAGAAGATCCGCAAGTACTTGATCGACAACAATTACATTGACGCTGTGATTCAGTTGCCGCCGGACCTCTTCTTCGGCACGACTATCGGGACGTGCATCGTCATCCTGAAGAAGTCGAAGCAGACTAATGACGTGGTATTCATCGACGCATCCGCCGAGTTCGTCCGCGGAGGCAATAAGAACAAACTCACCACGGCTAACCAGCAGCGAATCCTCGACACGTACATCGCCCGCGAGAGTATCGACCACTTCTCACAGGTTGTGCCCAATGGCGAGATCGCCGCGCGAGACTATCTTGCCTCTGTAATGTCGTACGTAGCAGTTGCTGATACGCGCGAAACTGTCGACATCACAGACCTGAATTCCGACATTGCGCGCATCGTTGCCAGGCAGGCGGAGCTCCGCGCAGTGATCGACGAAATGGTTGCGGATCTGGAGTCGGCACCGTGAGTCTCGTCGATGACCTCGTGAGCAACTTGGCTTCAGATAGCGTCCAATACAAGGATGTCGGCGAGATCGCATCGTATGTGCGCGGCGTCACCTACAGCAAAGTTGACGAGGAGGCCGGTGGGGACATCCGGGTATTGCGCGCCAATAACATCACCTTGTCGTCGAATACCCTCAACTTCGGTGACGTGAAAGAGGTGTCTGGTTCAGTGCGAGTTCGGCCTGACCAGCGACTTCAAGCCGATGACATCCTGATCAGCGTCGCAAGCGGAAGTAAGTCACACGTCGGGAAGGTCGCCTACGTGGAGAAGGATGTCGATTACTACTTCGGTGGATTCATGGCAGTACTTAGAGTCAAGAGCGGTGTCGATTCGCGTTTCCTCTTCCACGCCCTTTTGAGCACGAGGTTCTCCAGGTACTTGGAGGGCGCACTCAGTTCGACGACTATCAACAATCTAAATGCGAAGACCATGGGTGCTTTTCGGGTGCCAGTGCCACGGCTTGAGGTGCAGCGCTCGATTGTGAAGATCCTGGACCAGTTCACCGAACTGGAGGCGGAGTTGGCGGCAGAGCTTCAATTGCGGAAGAGGCAGCGTGTTGCTCTCACTCGCTCCCTTCCTTACGCGGGACAGATACGAAAGCTCAGTCCGGATGGCGTTAAGCGTGTTCGCATCGGTGACGTGGCAACGAAGTCCAGTGAGGCATTGCGTGTTCAGCCGGATGAATCGTATGTGAACTTAGGTGTGAGGTGGTACGGCGAGGGCGCCTTCGCGCGCGGATCAAAGGCGGGAAGCGCCATCAAGGGGTCCACCCTCTACCGGGTGAAGGCTGGACAGTTTATCTACAATCGGATGTTCGTTGTCGAAGGTTCTTTCGGCATCATCACACCGGATCTCGCGGGAGGTGTGGTGTCGAGCGAGTTCCCCGTCTACGACCTCGACGAAACACGTGTACTGCCGGGATGGCTCCTGCTCTACCTTCTGGACGAATACACCCTGAAGCGTGTGGCCGCCGAGGTGACCGGTGTGGAGCGCGGAACGATGAAGAGTCGTCGCCGATGGAAGGAGGAGCAGTTCGAGGCCTTCGAGATTGAATTGCCGTCTGTGGCAGCACAGCAGGAGATCCTCCGGGTGCTCGGTGCCGGTGTTGCCCTCGAGTCGGCTCTGCAAGACGAGCTCGTTGCTCGACGCAAGCAGTGCGGGCACTATCGAGACCGCTTGCTGATGTTCGACGAGGTGCCGGCATGAGTGAGTCGCAGACGACACGCTATGAGCCCATAGCCGTCTCCTCTGAGAGCACGGTTGTTGCTGAGTTCTCCCCGGATGCTTCTTCCGAAACCGCCTATCAGACAGAGGCAGACCTGGAACGACAGTTCATCAAGCTCTTGCAGTCACAAGCATGCGATTACTTGCCGATCACAAGCGAGGCGCAACTTGTTAGCAATCTCCGCAACCGAATCGAAGCCCTGAACGGCATCACCTTCACAGACACGGAGTGGAAACAGTTCTTCTCCGAGAAGATTGCAGGTGCCACCGAGGGCATCGTCGAGAAGACCGTCCGCATCCAAGAGGATCATGTGCAGGTCCTTCAGCGCGACGACGGCTCGATCAAGAACGTCATGCTGATCGACAAGAAGAACATCCACAACAACAGCCTTCAGGTGATCAATCAGTACGAGATCGGCCAGGGCGACGGTGGAGCAGCGCGGTCTAACCGCTACGACGTGACCGTCCTAGTCAACGGGCTGCCCCTAGTGCACGTCGAACTGAAGCGGCGTGGCGTTGATATCCGCGAGGCGTTCAATCAGATCGACCGCTACCAGCGCGACAGCTTCTGGGCCGGCTCGGGCTTGTTCGAGTACGTGCAGCTCTTCGTGATCAGCAACGGCACGCTGACGAAGTACTACTCCAACACCACGCGCCGTCAGCACCTCAGCGAGAACGTGGCCGCGAAGAAGGGCCGCAAGACTTCTAACTCATTCGAGTTCACCTCATGGTGGGCCGACGCCACCAACAAGCCAATCCAGGACCTGACCGGTTTCACCAAGACCTTCTTTGCAAAGCATGCGCTGCTGAACATCCTGACCCGGTACTGCGTGCTTACAGCTGACCGGATGCTCCTGGTCATGCGTCCGTACCAAATCGTGGCGACTGAGCGCATCCTGCAGAAGATCGAGATCTCCACCAACTACAAGCAGCTCGGTACGGTCGCGGCTGGTGGCTATGTCTGGCATACGACCGGCTCCGGTAAGACGCTGACTAGTTTCAAGTCGGCGCAGCTGGTCTCCAATCTCCCGGCCGTCGACAAGGTGCTGTTCGTCGTCGACCGCAAGGACCTCGACTACCAGACCATGCGCGAGTACGACCGCTTCGAGAAAGGGGCAGCAAACTCCAACACCTCCACGGCGGTGCTCAAGAAGCAGTTGGAGGACTCGAGCGCCAGGATCATCATCACCACGATCCAGAAGCTCTCGACGTTCATTGCCGCCAACAAGGGGCACGAGATCTACGACGGCCACGTCGTGCTTATCTTCGACGAGTGCCACCGGTCCCAATTTGGTGACATGCACACCGCGATCGCCAAGGCATTCAAGCGCTACAACCTCATCGGCTTCACGGGCACGCCAATCTTCTCGGTCAACGCCGGCGGTGGCGGAAATCCAAACTTGCGGACAACCGCGCAGGCTTTCGGCTGCTTCTTACATGGCGATCCGAGGAAGTGCCCGCCCGACCAGCACCAGATGGCGATCCATGCCTACACGATTGTCGACGCCATCAGTGACAAGAACGTCCTTCCGTTCCGAATCGACTACGTCAACACGATCAAGTTGCCGGAGGGACTCACCGACAAGCAGGTCTCGGCCATCGACACCGAGAGGGCACTGCTCGCACCGGAGCGGCTGGGCCAGGTCACGGCTTACACACGAGAGCACTTCGACCAGAAGACCAGGCGCGCTCAGCACTATTCGTTGGCAGGTAAGCGAGTCCACGGTTTCAACGCCCTGTTCGCGACGGCATCGATCGACGCCGCGAAGCGCTACTACGCAGAGTTCAAGGAGCAACAGAAGGACTCGACGCCGGACCAGCGGCTGAAGGTCGGCATCATCTACTCGTACGCCGCCAATGAAGATGTAGGTGACGACTACCTCGACGACGAGGGGTTCGAGACCAGCTCACTCGACCAGTCCTCGCGCGATTTCCTCGACGAGGCGATCGCGGACTACAACGCGATGTTCGGCACCAGCTTCGACACCTCCGCGGACAAGTTTCAGAACTACTACAAGGATCTGTCACTGCGGTTGAAGAGCCGCGAAATCGACTTGGTCATCGTCGTCAACATGTTCCTGACCGGGTTTGACGCGACGACGCTGAACACTTTGTTCGTCGACAAGCGCCTGGTCAACCACGGCTTGATCCAGGCCTACTCACGCACCAACCGCATCCTGAACTCGGTCAAGACCTACGGCAACATCGTGTCCTTCCGCGACTTGGAGGACGAGACCAACGACGCCATCGCCTTGTTCGGCAACAAGGAGGCGCGGGGGATCGTACTGCTCAAGCCGTACAACGACTATTTCGCCGAGTACGCATCGCGCGTAGGTGAGTTGCTCGACAGGTTCCCCCTCGGTGCGCCGATCCTCGGCGAGTCGGCTCAGAAGGAGTTCATCGCGCTCTTTGGCACAATCCTCCGGCTGCAGAACATCTTGACCTCGTTCGACGAGTTCGCCGGCAACGAAGTCCTCACCGAGCGAGAGAGTCAGGACTACCGGAGCGTCTACCTCAATCTGTACGCCGATTTCCGCACGGGGACTGAGAGCGACAAGGAGTCGATCAACGACGATGTCTTGTTCGAGATCGAGCTCATCAAGCAAGTCGAGATCAACGTCGACTACATCCTGATGCTCGTCCAGGAGTGGCGCGCGGCCCGGGGTAATGGCGAGGACAAGGAGATAGAGGCGGTCGTGAACATCGAACGAGCCGTTGACTCCAGCCTGACGCTGAGGAACAAGAAGGACCTCATCATGGACTTCGTCGACCGTGTCTCGGCCACCGGCGAGATCGACGACGAGTGGAAGGCGTTCATCAGCGCCAAGCGCGCGGCCGAGTTGGACGCACTCATCGACGACGAGGGCCTTAAGCCGGAGGAGACCAAGGCATTCGTTGAGCACGCCTTCCGAGACGGTGCTATCCCGACCACCGGCACGGCTGTTACCAAGATCCTTCCGCCCGCATCTCGGTTCGCACCAGACGGTGGCCACGGCGTAAAGAAGCAACGCGTCCTTGAACGTCTGGGATCGTTCTTCGAGCGTTTCTTCGACCTGGGCGCAGACGAGGCTAAGTAGATGCCTGACTCGATGGAGTACTCACCTGAACAGCAGGCATTCCTCGCTCATAGCCCAACTGACAGTGCGCGAGTCTTGGCTGGTCCCGGGACCGGGAAGAGTTTCACGAGCGTGGCCTATCTCGAGCGAGCCATCGCTGCGAATCCCGACCTCCGTGTGGGCTATGTGACGTTCACGCGGGCAGCCACCGCGGAGTTTGCCAAGAAGCTTGAGGACGCTGAGCTGAGCGCATTGGGTGATCGCCGACCCAGCACGGTACATGGCTTTGCATTGGGAGTTCTCATGCGTCAACGGTCTGCAAGGCTGCCTTACCCGCTCCGTATACCTGATCAATGGGAAATTCGGGAGCTGATCGAGCCTGACCTCAAGGCCCGGCTACTGGCGCGCGGGTCGAACGTCAACATCCGTACGATCCGGGAACTGTTGCAGGAACTCGCGGCCGGATTCCAGACGCTGAGTACAACGCGCTCAAAACTGGCTCAGGAGCAGCCTGACCTGGTCTCGGCATTCCAGGGAGTCTGGCGCGTTCACCGGCAACTGTATGGCTACACGCTGTTGAGTGAACTGCCAATGCAGGCCGGAGGGGTGCTCCAAGACATGGACGAGGCGGGAGTAGACCTCGACTTGCTGATCGTTGACGAGTACCAGGATCTGAACGCTGCCGACCAACGCCTCCTCGAAGAAGTCGCGCACAGGAGCGTCGCGATCATCGCTATCGGCGATGACGACCAGTCGATCTACAGCTGGCGCAACGCGGCGCCCGATGGCATCAGGACTTTCCTGTCCACCTTCAACGCATCTGCTGACTACCCTCTGACGCTCTCGCAGCGCTGTGGGGGGCGGGCCCTCGAGGTCGCGGCTTCCCTGATCGAGCAGGATTCTGGCCGTGCGCCGAAACCCCGGCTGACTCCGTCCGACCGCGCCAACCCCACAGAATTCGGCTATCTCCGATACCGCAGCAACACGGCGGAGGCTAGGGGCGTAGCAGACATCATCGCGCGGAGGCTCGCCAGCGGCGTTGCCCCCGAAGAGATCGCCGTTCTCGTTCGGTCGAGTGCAAACACTTGGAAGCGCGAACTGGCCGATCACCTGGCTGAACGGGAGATTCCAGTCCAGGACACCACCGACGTGGACGCCACCTTTGCGGAAACCGGGTTTCGCCGCATCCTGGCCATCGCCCATCTCATGGTCAATCGGGACGATTCCTTGGCCTGGCGCAGTCTGCTTCATCTAACGGCGGGGATCGGCCCGGCGTTCATCCGATTGGTAGAGGCCGACACTGGATCCCCAATCTTTGCCGGCCGATTGCGAAACCTCATCCGCGATGATGCGCAGAACAGTTCAGCCGCCCGAAAGGCTCGTGAGGTTGTGCTAGAGCTCGAAGCCTGGCTCGACGAGCACTCGTTGGAGGCTGTGGAGCTTGGTGACGATGGCTGGGGACGGTGGCTGACCGACTACGTTCAGGCTGGCGAACTCACCCAGGCGGCCATGGACCTGCTGATCAGCGCGGATGACCTCTTGCAGGGGGTGAGTCTGGAGCGCTTTCTGGCCGAGCTGCAGCCGACGGCGAGAGACCAGGCTGTCACCGCGACCGGCGGCGTGAGGATCATGAGCATGTCCCAATCGAAGGGTTTGACGGTCAATACTGCGATCGTCATGGGGGTAGAGGCACAGAACATCCCGCGGCCCGGTTGCGATATCGATGAGGAGCGCCGCCTCCTCTATGTCGCCTTTACGCGGGCAACTCACCTGACAGTCGCGACGTTTGCCAGTCGCCGAACTGGTGGGACCGCCCGGGTTGGTGAGCCTCGGGTGGCTCAACAGCGGGAACGCAGCCCCTTCTTGAGTGACCTCGACCTCACACCCTCGGATGGAACGGCCTATATACCCCCTGAGACCTGACGGCCAATACGATCCTGACTCGAAATGGCTCCGCGAAGTTGCTTCGGGCTTCGGGCCAGGCGCGTTAGCGCTGGCGACCAGAGTCGAAACGGCTCTTCCCTTAAAGTAGCTAGCCTTGGTGATCAAGAGATCGAGCCACTAGAGGGTTTCTTTCGTGCGGCCAAGCGTCACGTCTGCCTGGATCGACGCTGCTTAGCTAGATTGAGGTCACTCAGCACTGCCTTGGTCAGGTAGAAGGGGATCCGTCGAGTCGCTCCCCAGACAAGCGCGATGAGGCTCGCACCCATCAGGACACTAGCCACAATCCAGAGCCATAGCGCAACGTGTGCAACGAAGAACAGACTGCTGAAGAATGGAATTGTGACGGTCCATGCCCCGCGTGCCACAACGAACGTGGTGGCCATGGTGGCCTTGCGGCGCCCTTCATGACTCGCGAAGTCGCGGAGAAGTTCGTCCGCGTTTCCGAAACTGCGGTTGCCTTGCGTCGCCAAGAAGTTCTCGAGGCGCACCAGCACCCCCTCGTCGGGGGTGTCGATCAGGAGCTCTTCGAGCTCCTCAAAGGCGCGCGCGTCAAGATGCACCGAAGCAAATCGCTCACGGATGTCCTTCATAACGCTGTCGCGCCACCAAAGTGAAGGACCGCCCTGATCGTTCAGGTACTTGCGATCGCCGAGTGCTGCGTAGTCCGATTCCACGCGCTCCGTCAGAGGCACGACCAGTAGCTGGCACAACGGAGTCCCCACCGGAATGCGCAAAGTGACGGGGCTGTGGTTGAACAAGGTCAAAGGCATGTGACCCTTCCACCCGGGGTTTATGAATCCGCCCGCGGTGTGTACCGACAGGCCGAGGCGGGCGTAGCTGCTCCTACCCTCGATGGCGCCGGCACAGTCAGGTGGCATCACGAAGCGCTCGGCAACGCGGCAAAGGACCATCTGTCCTGGGCGGATGGTGATCTTGTCTTGCCAACCGACGCGGTGATGCTGCCACCCGCGGTTCGGTGACAGCTCCATCACGCGAGAGCGCTCGAGATCGACTACTCGGCGGCGTCCAAAGGGGGCCTGGCGGGCTCGATGTGGAGTCCAGTAAGTCCCCGACAACCGCAGGTCGATTGAGCATGGGCCGATCTGCGACGTCTCGTCAAAGGGGTGGTCGCTGCTTTCCGAGGTGAACTGAAACTCAGAAAGGCGAGATCGAAGTTGAGCGTCCGTCAGGTACACCCGAGTGATTATGCGCGGAAATCAGCTTGACTTGCTCCAAAGCGAAACAACGGACGTGCCCGTGTTCTACGTCGAAGGCGTCGAGCAGCCATTGGGGTTCGGGGAACCAGTCGGTGCGGCCGAACCAGATGCGGTCCGGAACAACATGGCGAGTTAACTCTCGCCCCTGGCTGTCGAGGTACAGCAGTTCAACAACTTGGTCCTCCGGCACCTGCCTTGTATACCGCAGCGCCTGCTGAGCCACTAGAGTCACCTCCTGAGTATCTACAGACTAGGACCTAGAAACTAGTTTCTGATGGACCCTCGTTGGCGTGGCGACAAAAAGCAGACGGCGAAGGAGCTCTTCGGTCGTCCTCTGCGCCTTGCCTTGGCCGCTTGGATCCTGCAGCGCGCGGGGGAGCCCTTCTATCTTCAGGAGGCCCAGGACGCGATGCGCAAATTGGGGGAGGCGGCCAGTGGAGTCGCCGACGAACTCCGCCGGTTCGAGTCCCACGGTATGTTGAACTCCCTGGAAAGCGGGCGCCGTAGGTACTACAACGAAGTCTCTAGTCCCTACTGGCCGGTCTTTAGGTCGGCGGCCGAGGCACTCGAGTTGACGTCCTCCGAGCGTGCATAAGTCCTCGTCCGCTACCGCGGCATGATTCGTTCTGTCCGAAGGGTCAAGACACTGGCCGCCATCCAGTGATCGCGCATCCGGACCGGGGCATCACGGGGTCGATCGCCGGGGCGGCACACCTGCCCGGCAGTGTGACGAAGATCCGGCTGACTAGTGATGATGCGGTGGGCGGATCTCAACGCCGCTGGCACGCAGCAATCGGATGACCGTGTTCCGACCAATGCCGTACCGAGCAGCCAGGACTCGGGCGCTGGCGCCGGCTTCGTAGACGGCGATCAGCTCCTCAACTGCGGGCTGCCCGAGTCGGTCAGCGGCTGACCAGCGGGCTGGCAGCACGGTTGATGGCGGTGATCTGTACGATTCTGACTCGAAGACGCTCAGGGCTTGAGCCAAACCCGTTTTCAAGGTGTGACCACTTAGGCCCACTCTCGAGACGCTGGAGGAACACCGAGATGAAGAAGATCCTGCTCGTCACCATCGCTGTCGCCGGCGCAGTCTTCGCGAAGAAGAAGATGGACCAGGGCAAGCAGGAGCAGGCCCTGTGGCAGCAGGCCACCGACAACGTCGAGAAGGCCTGAGCTTCCTTCGGGGCCTTGGCGCAATTGGTAGCGCACCTGCTTTGCAAGCAGGGGGTTAGGGGTTCGAGTCCCCTAGGCTCCACTGATTTCTTCCGCGCCGTGGTGGGGCGCAATTGGTAGCGGCTGTGCCTGCTTCTGGGCTTGGCAAGCAGGGGGTTAGGGGTTCGAGTCCCCTAGGCCCCGCCACCTCCCGACTGTGTGGTTGATCGCGCCCACCAGGTGCACGGGATCGACCACACACGACGCGACACACTGGCTGCATGCGCATCGCCGTGCTCGCCGACACCCACTCGCCGCGCTTCTGGAAGCGGTGTCCACCGGCGGTGGCCGGTGCGCTCGAGGGCGTCGACCTGATCCTGCACGCCGGTGACGTGTGCCTGCGCGAGACCCTCGAGGAGCTCGAGCAGTTCGCGCCGGTGCGGGCCGTCCGGGGGAACAACGACGGGCCGGACGTCGCGGCGTGGGGAGCGCCCGAGACGCTGCTGCTCGACCTGGACGGGTTGCGGGTGGGGATGGTGCACGACAGCGGGGCGCGCACCGGGCGAGGTCCGCGGCTGAAGCGGCTGTTCCCGGAGGCCGACCTCGTGGTCTTCGGGCACTCGCACATCCCCTGGGACGAGACGTACGCCGGCCAGCGGGCCTTCAATCCCGGTTCGCCGACCGACAAGCGCCGTCAGCCGCAGGGCACGATGGGCGAGCTGGTGGTCGAGGACGGCATCCTGCGCTCAGCGCGGATCTTCCCGGTGACCTGACCGGCCGGTGCTCACCGTCACCTGGGGATGCTGGGTCTCCCGGGCGGTGCGGTACGCCGGCTCGCGGAGCCGCTTGACCCAGGCGGGGAAGGCCAACCCCGGAAGCGGGTGCAGCACCGGGTCGAACCGGATCGGCTGGTCGAGCGGAGGCCCGGCCGACTCGCGCAGCTCGGCGAACTCGCGCCAGGGGCCGAGAGGAGTGGCGACGTACAGCCTCGTCACGTCCTCACCCGGGCGAGCGCCGAGGAGCAGCGCGCCCTCAGGAGTCGTGTAAGGCAGCAGCGTGGTCATCGCCCGGTGGGCGGAGATCCCCGGAACGAGCACCAAGCGCAGCGGGCCGACCCACCCGGTCGTCGCGAACAGTACGTCGCCGAAGCCGTCCGCCCGCTCGACACGGACGGCGAGGCCGTGGATGTCCGGCACCGGTGACGGTAGCCCGACTGCTCGCGACCAGCGCAGCACCACGTCGTCCTCGCCTTGCTCATCCAGCCAGGCCACACCGGTCGGCAGGTCGAGGCCGTGCCGTCGCAGGGTGCCGCGGACGACGATGCCACGAGGGTGCAGGGGTTTTGCGTCGACGCGGAGCGCGGAGACGCCGCGGATGAGCGAGGCCAGGGCGCCTCCTCCGGCGCGGGCCAGGGACAGCAGGACGGGGTCTCGGGGATCAGGGGAGGGCATGGCTGGCCCGTACCCGGAGCAGCGCCGCTCATGAACGCCGCGATACTGGCGCCATGACAGCCGGAGCCGATCTCGAGTGGTCCGAGGTCGAGGGCGATGAGCTCGACGCCGCCACGTTGTACGACGTCCTCGCGCTGCGCTCGGCGGTGTTCGTGGTCGAGCAGGAGTGTGTCTACCAGGACATCGACGGGCTCGACCTCGCCACCGGGACGGTGCACCTCGTCGGGAGATTCGGGAGAGCAGGCGCCATCGCGGCGTACGCCCGGGTGCTCGCGCCCGACGACCAGCACCTGGCCCCCCGGATCGGGCGGGTGATCGTGGCGCCGGAGGCGCGCGGGCAGCAGCTGGCCCGCCCGTTGATGCACCGGGCGCTGGCCACCTGCGCGTACCGCTGGCCGGGGGAGCCGGTCGACCTCGGGGCGCAGGCACACCTGGCCGGGTTCTACGGCAGCCTCGGCTTCGCTGCCATCAGCGAGCCGTACGACGAGGACGGGATCCCGCACGTCTGGATGCGACGACCCCGACCGTAGGCTTTCGGGGTGCCCCTCCTGCTGCGTCCCCGCTACTGGGGCGCGCACCTGCTGATGCTGGTGGCGCTGGCGGCGGCGATCGGTCTCGGGATCTGGCAGCTGCACGCGTGGCAGGCCGGTCGGGACGCCGACGCCCGCGACCTCTCCACGGCCGCAGCCCTGCCGTTGAGCAAGGTGATGAGCGGGGACGACCCGTTCCCGGGTCAGTACCTCGGCCAGCCGGTGACCTTCGAGGGGACCTGGCTGCCCAAGGGCACGCTGTACGTCGCCGATCGGGACCTGCACGGGAAGCGCGGCTACTGGGTGATGACCCCCGTCCTGGTCGGGGACAGCGCCATGCCCGTCGTACGCGGCTGGTCACCCCGGCCCGAGGCCCCGCAGTCGAGCGGGTCGGTCGCCGTGCGCGGCTACCTGCAGGCCTCCGAGGGCACCGGAGCCACCGACGACGACCCGGAGGACGACGTGATCCCGGAGATGCGGATCGCCAGTGTGGTCGAGCACGTCGACGCCGACCTGTACTCGGGGTACGTCGTGGCCAAGGACGCCGGAAGCGGCACGACCGGGCTGGCGAAGGTCTCGCCCGAGTCGGTTCCGGAGGTCTCCACCACCTCGCACCTGCGCAACCTGCTCTATGCGTTCCAGTGGTGGATCTTCGGCGGTTTCGCGATCTACATCTGGCAGCGCTGGTGCCGCGACCAGCTGGAGGCGGCCGCCGAGCCCGCGCAGCCGGTCGCCGGATAAGTTGAGCGGGTGCGCAACCTCTTCACCACCTACCGTGTGCTGGCGATGATCGTCGGCGTGCTGCTCACGGTCCTCGTCTTCGTGGCGGTGCCGCTGAAGTACCTCCCCGCCGACGGCACCTCGCTGCAGACGACCGGCGACAACCTCACCTCGCTCGTCGGAGTCGCGCACGGCTGGATCTACATGGTCTACCTCGTGGTGTCCTTCACCCTCGCGCGGCGGCTGAGGTGGTCGTGGTCGTTCACCGGCCTGGTGCTGCTGGCCGGGCTGATCCCGATCCTGATCTTCTGGGTCGAGCACCGCGCCACCCAGAAGGTGCGGGCCGAACACCCCGAGCTCGCGGCCGCAGGCGTCTGACCGAGAGACTGGCCGGGTCATGAGCGAGCGCACCGCCTTCGTGCTCGGCGGAGGCGGCTTGCTCGGGGCGGTCGAGGTCGGCATGCTCCGCGCCCTGTTCGAGTACGACGTGCGCCCCGACCTGATCGTCGGCACCTCGGTCGGCGCCCTGAACGGCCTGGTGGTCGCCACCGACCCGACTCCGGGCGTGGTCGACCGCCTGCTCGACCTGTGGGAGTCGGTCTCGGCCAGCAACGACGTCTACGGCGACACCCCGTGGCGCCAGGTCACCCGCGCCGTCCGCACCGGCACGCACCTCCACTCCGCCGAGCCGCTGCGCGAACGACTCGACGACGAGTTCGGCGACCTCACCTTCGAGCAGCTCGCGGTGCAGTTCCAGTGCTGTGCGGCCAGTATCGAGCGATCGGCGGAGACCTGGTTCAGCGAAGGACCGGTGGTGCCGGCCGTCGTCGCCAGCGCCGCTGTCCCCGGCCTGCTGCCTCCGGCCAAGGTCGGCAAGGAGCACTACCTCGACGGCGGCATCGTGAACTCGATCCCCCTGGGGCGCGCGGTCGAGCTCGGCGCCACGCGCATCTTCGTGCTCCAGGTCGGGCGGGTCGACCGACCGCTGAAGGCGCCACGCAAGCCCTGGGAGGTGGCCCGGGTCTCCTTCGAGATCGCGCGTCGGCATCGCTTCGTGCGCGAGATGGCCGAGCTGCCCGAGGGCGTCACGGCACACGTGCTGCCGGCGGGCGGCACGGCCAAGGACGACTCGCCCTGGGTCTACCGGGACACCTCACGGGTCGAAGGGCGCATCGAGGCGGCGTACGACGGCAGCAGGGCCTACCTCGCGGAGCATCTCTGATGCGTCACGTGATCACGGTCGTCCTGCAACGGGCCGTGGTCGCGCCCCTGTTCATCGTGGTGACCGTGCTGCTGTGGACGACGCTCCCGCTGTGGCTGGTGGGCGGCTACATCGTCTCGCCCTTCGTCCCCGGCTGGCTGCGACCGGTGCGCCTGCTGTGGCTGGGCGTCGTGCACCTCACCCTCGAGAGCATCATCCTGGTCGAGCTGTTCGGCCTCTGGATCGCCTCCGGCTTCGGCGTCTTCATCCGCAACCCGTTCTTCGAGCGGATCCACTACGACCTGGTGCAGGGCTACCTCGTGGTGTTCTTCAGTGAGGCGCGGCGGGTGCTGCGCCTGAAGATCGAGACCGTCGGGCCCTCTCCGGACGCCTATCCCGGCGAGCCGCTGCTGGTGTTCTGTCGACACGCCGGACCCGGTGACTCCTTCACCCTGATGTACGCACTGATGCACTGGTACGACCGCGAGCCGCGGGTGGTGCTCAAGGAGATGCTGGCCTGGGACCCGGCACTCGGGGTGCTGCTCACCCGGCTGCCGAGCCGGTTCATCTCCGCCCACCCCGCGAAGGGCCGCGACCTCGAGGCCGAGGTGGGCGACCTGGCGCGCAACCTCGACGAGAACGACGCGTTCGTGATCTTCCCCGAGGGCGGCAACTTCACCCCGGAGCGGCGCGAGCGGGCCATCAACCGGTTGAACCGGCTCGGGCTGCACGGCATGGCCGACCGGGCCGCCGAGATGATCAACGTCCTCGCACCTCGGCCCGGTGGGGTGCTGGCGGCGCTCGAGGCGGCCCCGGAGGCCGACGTACTCCTCGTCGCGCACACCGGGCTCGACCACGTCGTCACCATCGCCGACGTCTGGCACTCGCTGCCGATGGACAAGCTGCTGCTGATGGGCTGGTGGCGGATCCCACGCGAGGACATCCCCACCGACCGGGAGGGCCGCATCGAGTGGCTCTACGAGTGGTGGGCCCGTGTCGACCACTGGGTCGACGAGCACCGCCCGGTCGACCTGCCCCGGACACGGAAGAAGTCGCCCCACCAGCGGTGAGGCGACTTCTCCGAGACGATCAGGACTTGTCGGGGTCCTGGACGTCGGTGACGTCCTCGGCCGGGGCGTCCGGCGTGGTGACGGGGTGCGGCTCCTCCGTCGCGTCCGCGAGCGCCTCGCCGGGGTTGGCCCCGGTGGCGTCACCGGCGCTGGTGGAGGCGCTGTCGACCGCGGTGTCGGCGGCGTGGCTGCCGGCCATCGGTGCGGACGGGCTCGGCGGGGCCGGGGGTGCGGCCGGCGCCGGCTTGGGGGCGTACGACGTCTGCCAGTTGGCCGACTCGTCCCCACTGCGCAGCTTCTTGAACACGAAGGCGCCGGCACCGGCGAGCGCGGCGAAGAAGAACCACTTCTTCTTCCCACCCTTCTTGGCCGGCGGCTCACCCTTGATGGCGTCGGCGGCCAGCGAGCTGCGACGCTTGGCCTCCTCGACCACCGGGGCAGCCTGGTCCTTGGCGTCGCTGACGGCCTGCTGCACCGCCGGCACGACCTCGTTGACGAACCGATCGCGGGCGGTCTCGACGTACGGCGCCGCCTGGTCGCGGGCCTCGGCGATCTTGGGCGCGATCTGGTCCTTGGCGTCCGCGATCCTGGGGGCGATCTGGTCCTTGGCGTCCGCGAGGCGCGGGCCGAGCTCGTCCTTGGCCCTCTCGACGTGGGGGGCGATGGCCTCGGAGATGTCGTTGACCAGGTCTTGTGCCTGCTCCACGAGCGTGTCCTTGCGGCTCTTCTTCAACATGGGTCCGGTCATCCCTCTTTCATCGTCACTGGCTGCTGTGGCCTCCCCGTCATCCTGCCCGTCCCGGGTCGGTAAATAAACCCGTGTCAGCCTGTGGGCGGTGGGTAGCGGCCTGCCGGGGGCACACGGGAGCCGCTGTGGGGCTGCGTGCGAGGATCGGAGCCGACGATCGTTCATCGCACGCTCCCGAAAGGCAGTCATGTCCGACCTCAAGGCCACGCTGAAGACCAACCGTGGCGACATCGTGATCAACCTGTTCCCCGACCACGCGCCCAAGACGGTGGAGAACTTCACCGGTCTCGCGGAGGGGACCAAGGAGTACAAGGACGACGCCGGCCGGTCCGGTGAGCGTTACTACGACGGGCTCGGCTTCCACCGCGTCATCGACAACTTCATGATCCAGGGCGGCTGCCCGCTGGGCACCGGCACCGGTGGGCCCGGCTACACCTTCAAGGACGAGTTCCACCCCGAGCTGCAGTTCGACAAGCCCTACCTGCTGGCGATGGCGAATGCCGGCCCGGGCACCAACGGCTCGCAGTTCTTCCTCACCACCGCGGCCACCCCGTGGCTGAACAACAAGCACACCATCTTCGGCGAGGTGGCCGACCAGGCCAGCCGCGACGTCGTCGACGCGATCGGCACGACCGCCACGGGTCCCGGCGACCGCCCGGTGGAGCCCGTGATCATCGAGACGGTGGAGATCGAGCGAGGGTGACCACCCCCGGGGCCGGGAGCGTCCCGGACGCACCACCTGTCTGCTACCGCCACACCGATCGCGAGACGTGGATCAGGTGCCAGCGGTGCTCCCGGCCGATCTGCCCCGACTGCATGCGCTCGGCCGCGGTCGGTTTCCAGTGCCCCACCTGCGTCAAGGAGGGGGCGCGATCGACCCGGCAGACGCGCACGCCGTACGGCGGACAGCGGGTCAGCGACCCTCGCCTGACCACCTTCGTGCTGATCGGGCTGAACGTCCTGGTCTGGCTGGGCATCCAGGCGACCGGGGGTTCCGACAGCCGCCTGCTCGACAAGCTGGCGCTGCTGCCCGACTCGGCCCTGACCCGCTACTCCGACGGCACCGTCGCGCTCGTCCGCGGAGTCTCCGACGGCGCCTGGTGGCAGCCGATGACCTCGGCGTTCACCCATGTCGAGCTCCTGCACATCGGGCTGAACATGCTCACGCTCTACTTCCTCGGCCCGGTGCTCGAGAACGTCCTCGGCCGCTCGCGGTTCCTCGCCCTCTACCTGGTCTCGGCGCTGGCCGGTTCGGCCGCGGTGATGCTGTTCGCCAACCCGCACGCCCAGACGCTGGGCGCCTCGGGTGCGATCTTCGGGCTGATGGGCGGGCTGGCCGTGGTGGCGGTCAAGGCGCGCGGTCAGGTCCAGACCCTGCTCGCCCTGATCGCGATCAACCTGGTCTTCACCTTCACCGCCAGTGGCATCTCCTGGCAGGCCCACATCGGCGGCCTGGTCGGCGGGGCCGTCATCGGGACGGCGATGGTCTACGCGCCGCGGAGCAACCGTCCGCTGGTGCAGTGGGGGGTCACCGGAGCGGTGCTGGTGGCCTCGGTGCTGCTCATCGCGGCGAAGGCCACCGCCCTCGCCTGACCCGGGAAAGTTGTCCACAGCTGGGGACAACCCTGTGGAGAACTACACGCGTGTAACTCGGAACGGGACTACTCCCACTTGGTGGCGAAGGTGAAGCCGACGGCCATGAAGCCGATGCCGACCAACAGGTTGTACTGGCCGAGGTCGTTCATCACCGGCACCGAGCTGTCCGAGCCGATGAAGTAGAACAGCACGATCCAGAGCAGGCCGAGCCCGAAGCAGCCGAGCATCCCGATCACCACGCCGCGGCCGCGGCCCATCGGGGTCAGCTTGTGCGCGGAGACGGCGAGTCCGAGGAAGATCAGCACGAACCCGATCAGGTAGTTCCACTTCTCGAGGTCGGCCATGAACGGCAGCGGGTTGCTCGGCTTCTTGGCGCCGGGCAGGGCGAGGGCGGCATCGCGCGCCACCGTGTAGTAGACGGCCATCCAGGCGATGCCCAGCACGACGAGCACCACGGCGACCACGCAGCGCGGGATCGACGTCTCGTACCCGCTGGTGACCACGGTCGGCTTGCGGGCAGACGGCTTGGACACGGTTGCTTCTCCTCGGATCGGGCTCTGGGCTCGTCGGCTAGCGTAGTCAAGCGATGTCCACCCCACCGAAGGCGCCCCGTGTGAGCGACTCCCCGAGCGACTCCCCGAGCGACCCGTCGGGCACGACCCCCCGTCGCCGGCGCCTCCAGCGGCGGCACACCTGGCGGATCGCCGCGGTCATGGTGTTCGTGGTGGCCGGTGGACTCTTCGTCACCAGCGGGCTCGACGCCGGTGGGCTCGACCTCCGGGCCTCCAGCGTGACCGACCTCGACACCGTCGTACGCCAGCAGCGGGAGCGGACCGACACCCAGCAGCAGCAGGTCGCCGCCCTGACCAAGCAGGTGGACCGCCTCGGCAAGAACGTCGACGACGCCCAGGTCAGCAACCTCCAGCAGCAGGTCGACGAGCTGCGCGGTCCGGCCGGGTTCGAGTCGGTGCACGGTCCGGCGATCACGGTGGTGCTCAGCGACGCGCCGAAGGAGGAGATCGACCGCGCCGTGGAGAAGGGCGAGGTCACCCCGGACGAGCTGGTGGTGCACCAGCAGGACATCCAGGCGGTGGTCAACGCGCTGTGGAGCGGCGGCGCCGAGGCGATGACGCTGCAGAAGCAGCGGGTGGTCAGCACGACCGGCATCAAGTGCGTCGGCAACACCGTCGTGCTCCACGGCGTCCCCTACGCCCCGCCGTACGAGATCACCGCCATCGGCGACCTCGACGCGCTGCAGACCGCGCTCGACTCCAGCGACTACATCGCGGGTTACAAGACCTACGTCGACACCCACCACCTCGGCTACCGGGTGACCACCGACGACGACGTCACCATGCCGGGGTACGTCGGCAGCAGCGACCTGCGCTACGCCACCGCCGAGCCGCCGAGCAGCGTCGACCGCGACTGACCCCGGCGAGCGGCTACGGCAACGTCGAGGGTGAGGTCGAGGGCGACGGCGGTGCCGAGGGGGCGACGTACGCCGAGACCACGATCGTCACGGTGCTGCCCTTGTCGAGGGTCTGGCCCTTCGACGGGCTCTGCTGCAGCACGGTGCCCTTCTTGGCCTCGGTCGTGGAGTCGGTCACCCGGCTCACCTTGAACCCGGCGTCCTCGATCAGCTGGGTGGCCTCGGCCTCGGTCTTGCCGATGACGTCGGGCACCTCCTCGGGCCCGTCGGACCAGAACAGCGTGACCTTCGAGCCGTCGGAGACCTCGGTGCCACCGGGCGGTTGCATCTCGACGACCTGGTCCTTCGGGTCGTCGGCGTCGCGCTCGGTGAGCACCACCCGCAACCCGAGGCTGCGCAACTGGTCGGCGGCGTCGTCCTTGTTCTGGCCCACCACGTCGGGCAGGGGTACGGCGGGTTTGCCGGTGGAGACGACGAAGTCGATCTTGCTGTCGGGATCGACCTGGTCACCTGCCTCCGGGGTCTGGGAGATGACGCGACCCTCGGCCACCTCCTTGCTGGCGGCCGAGGTCACCTCGCCCACGCTCAGGCCGCTGTCCTGGACGGTGCGCTCGGCCTGGGCCCGGGTGAGGCCGGTGATGGTGGGCACCTGCTGCTTCTCGGGGGCCGCATGGAACAGCTTCGGCCCGAGGACCAAGGCCGCCACGATCAGGGCGACCAGCAGGATGAGCAGCAGGATGAGCGGGCCGCGTCGCTTCTTCTCCGGCTCGTCGTCAGGCTCCTGGACCTGGGTGTACTGCGTGGCCGTGTCCGGCGGGATGAAGCCGGTGGCCGGGACCGGCACGACGGCCGGAGCCTGCACCGGCTTGCCGGCGAGGTAGCGGTCGATGTCGGCCTTCATCGCGGCGGCGCTGGGGTAGCGGTCGCTGACGTTCTTGGCGAGGGACTTCATCACGATGGCGTCGAGCTCGGGGGTGAGGTCCTCGTCGAGGCTGGAGGGAGGCGGTGCCTGCTCGCGCACGTGCTGGTAGGCCACCGACACCGGGCTGTCGCCGACGAACGGCGGCCGGCCGGTGAGCAGCTCGTAGAGCAGGCAGCCGGTGGAGTAGACGTCGGAGCGGGAGTCGACGTTCTCGCCGCGGGCCTGTTCCGGGGAGAGGTACTGCGCGGTGCCGACGACCGCCGCGGTCTGGGTCATGGTGCTCGAGGCGTCGGAGACCGCGCGGGCGATGCCGAAGTCCATCACCTTGACGTCGCCCGACGGGGTCAACATCACGTTGCCGGGCTTGATGTCGCGGTGGATGATGCCGGCCCGGTGGCTGTAGTCGAGGGCGGCGAGCACGCCGGAGGTGATCTCGAGCGCGCGCTCCGGCAGGATCTTGCGACCTTCGCGGAGGATGTCGCGCAGGGTTCGCCCGGCGACGTACTCCATCACGATGTAGGGCTGCGCGACGTTGCTGCCGTCGGTCGACATCTCCTCGCCGGTGTCGTAGACGGAGACGATGGCGGGGTGGTTGAGCGAGGCGGCCGACTGCGCCTCCCGGCGGAACCGGGCCTGGAAGGTGGCGTCGCTGGCGAGGTCGGTACGCAGCCGCTTGATCGCGACCGTGCGTCCGAGCCGCACGTCGGTGCCCTTGCGGACCTCGGCCATGCCGCCGCGCCCGAGGAGTTCGCCCACCTCGTAGCGTCCACCGATCCGTTGCGGTTCCGTCATCGCAGGTTCAGTCTCCCTTCGTGCCCGGGCTGGGCTGGGCATTGCTCGAGTCGCGTCCACCTGGTGCCGCACCCTGGGTCTGGCCGCCGCCGTCCCCGGTGCCGCCGCCGTTCCCGCCGCCGTTCCCGCCGCCGGTCCCGGGGTTGCTGCTCTGGTCAGGCGTCTCGGGGGTCGCGGGCGTGCTCGGCTCGGGCTTGGGCGACTTGGTCTTGTCGGGGCCCTTGGTCTTGTCCGGGCCCTTGGTCTTGTCCGGGCCTTTGGTCTTGTCCGGCTTGCCGGGCGCCTGGCCCCAGACGTCGAGGGTGATGGTGCTGCCGGCCGCCACCTTGCCGGTGGGGCGCAGGTCGGCGACCGTGTCGGCGTCGTGGTCCCCGGAGTTGTCGACCTCGTGGGTCTTGGTCTTCAGGCCCTTGGCGGCCAGCGCGTCCTCGACCTGCGCGACTGGGTCGCCGATGTAGTCGGAGGCCCGGACCTGCACCGTGTCGTTGCCGGTCGAGCCGTCGTCGGAGGACGTGGTGGTCCACGGGTGCCAGATCAGGAGGGCGGCCAGGACGAGCAGCACGACCGCCGCGGCGGCGTACAACGGCCAGCGGTTGTGCTCCTCGGTGGTGGTCACGCGGGCCGGCGGCTCGGGGACCGCTGCCGTCTCGCGGGTGTCGGGCGCGGCTGCGGCGGCGGGTACGGCGGCCGGGATGACCTGCGTGGGAGCAGGAGGGGGCACCGGTGCGGCACCCGGGTCGCCGGCCTCGCGCAGGGCGGCGGCGAAGGCGGCTCCGTCGGCGTAGCGGTCGGCCGGGTCCTTCGCCAGCGCCCGTCGTACGACGGCGGCCAGGGCTGGTGGGACGTGGTCGGGGAGCGGCGGGACCTCGTCACGGATGTGGGCCAGCGCGGTCGCGATCGGGCTGTCGGCCACGAAGGGACGGGTGCCGTTGAGGCACTCGAAGAGCACCACGCCCAGCGCGTAGACGTCGCTGGCCGCCGTCGCCGTCTCGCCGCGCGCCTGCTCGGGGGAGAGGTAGTGCGGAGTGCCGACGATCTGCCCGGTCTGGGTGTACGGCACCGAGTCGGTGGCGCGGGCGATGCCGAAGTCGGTGATCTTGACCCGGCCGTCGGGCGTGACCAGCAGGTTGGCCGGCTTCACGTCGCGGTGCACGACACCGGCCTGGTGGGCGACGGCCAGGCTCTCGGCCACCTGGAGGGCGAGCAGCCGCGCCTGTTCGGGGTCGATCGGGCGGTCACCGGCGATCAGCTCCGACAGCGGTCGGCCGTCGACCAGCTCCATCACGAGGTACGGCGCCTCGCCCTCGACGGCGCCGTAGTCGAACACCGACGCGATGCCCGGGTGGTGCAGGCCGGCGGCATGGCGTGCCTCGGCAGCAAAGCGGGCGCGGAAGGTCGGGTCGTCGGCGTACTCCTGCTTGAGCACCTTGACCGCGACCTCGCGACCGAGCAGGGTGTCGCGGGCACGCCACACCTCGCCCATGCCACCGGTCGCGATGCGTTCGGTGCGCTCGTAGCGGTCGGCCCCGCCCATCGCCTGGGTGTCGTCGCTCACTTGCCGATCACCGCCTCCATCACGGCCTTCGCGATCGGGGCCGCGAGTCCGCTGCCGGAGATCTGGTCGCGCGCGACACCGGCGTCCTGGACGAGCACGGCGACCGCGACAGCCGGGGTGTCGGCGGGGGCGAACGACACGAACCAGGCGTACGGAGGACGGTCGGGCGCGCTCTGCGCCGTGCCGGTCTTGCCGGCGACGTCCACGCCCGGGATCTGTGCCGTCTTGCCGGTGCCGTTCTCGACGACGTTGACCATCATCTCGCGGAGGTCGCGTGACGCGGCCGAGCTCATCGCCGGCTGGTCGGGCATCGGGTCGGGATCGGTACGGCGGATGGTCTCCAGCTTGGGCGACTTGATCTCGTCGACCAGGTAGGGCTTCATCACCACGCCGTCGTTGGCGATGCCGGCCGCGACCATGGCCATCTGGAGCGGGGTGGCGGCGACGTCGAACTGGCCGATCGCGGACAACGCGGTCTGTGGGGCGTCGGGGTCCTCCGGGAAGCGGCTGATCGCCTGCCGGGTGAGGGAGTCGTCGAGGTCGGTGAAGGTGCGGGTGCCCCAGCCGAACTTCTCGGCCTGGTCGCGCAGCGCGTCGTCGCCGAGCTTGAGGCCCACCGACCCGAAGGACACGTTGCAGGAGACGGCGAGCGCCTGCGTCAGCGTGATCTCGTCGCCGCCGCAGCCGCCACGGTTCTCGTTGACGAGGTCCTTGGTGGTCTGCGGCAGGTCGAGGGTGGCGGTGCCCGGAACCTTGGTGTCGGGGGTGTACTTGCCGGACATCAGGGCGGCTGCCGAGGTGACCAGCTTGAACGTCGAGCCCGGGGGGAGGGTCTCCTCGATGGCGGTGTTGTCCAGGGGGCTCGGCTTGGCGTTCTCGAGCCGCTGCTTGGCCTTGCCGGCGGCCGTGAAGTCGTGGCTGGCGATCCGGTTGGGGTTGTAGGTCGGGCTGGAGACCATCGCCAGGATCTTGCCGGTGCGCGGTTCGATGGCCACGACGGCACCGCGGACGTTGTTGCCGAGGGCCCGCAGGCCGTCGTACGCCGCCTTCTGCGCGTCGGGGTCCACGGTCAGGGTGACGCTGCCGCCCTTGGGGGCCTGGTTGTCGACGAGGTCGATGACCCGGTTGACGAACAGTGACGAGTCGCTGCCCGAGAGGATCGAGTTCTGCGTCGACTCGACGGCACCGAGCCCCCAGTCGCGGGAGAAGTAGCCGGTCAGATGGGCGTACTCCGGACCCTGCGGGTAGACGCGCTGGAACTTGTAGTCGTCGTCGGACTTGTTGCTCTCCGCGACCGCCTTGCCGTGCACCAGGATCGCGCCCCGCTCGCGGGAGAACTCGGCGTCGCGGACGCGCTTGTTGTCGGGGTGCTCGGTCAATGAGGTGAGGCTGTCGGCCTGCCAGTACTGCACGTAGGTCGCGTTGATCAGCAGGGCGACGAACAGCAGCATGCAGGCCACTGCGACGTTGCGGATGGGCTTGTTCATCTGATCTTCACCACCTGGGTGGCGTCGGCGTCGTAGTCCTCGTCGGGCTCGACCAGCTCGGGCGGTGGGCGGCGCGCGTGGTCGGAGATGCGGATCAGCAACGCGATGATCACCCAGTTGGCGACCAGGCTGGACCCGCCCTGGGAGAGGAACGGCGTGGTCAGGCCGGTCAGCGGGATCAGCCGGGTGACGCCGCCGATCACCACGAAGACCTGGAGCGCGAGCACGGTGGCCAGACCGGTGGCCATCAGCTTGCCGAAGTTGTCACGGCAGATCAGGGCGGTGCGCAGTCCGCGCTCCACCAGGATCCCGTAGAGCAGGATGATCGCCATCACGCCGGTGAGCCCGAGCTCCTCGCCCAGCGAGGGCAGGATGAAGTCGGACCAGGCGAGCGGGGTCACCTGCGGTTGGCCCTGACCGAGCCCGCGACCGACCAGGCCGCCCCAGCCCATGCCGTAGAGCCCCTGCACGAGCTGGAAGGAGTTCACGTCAGGGCTGAACGGGTGCAGCCAGGCCTCGACGCGAGCATGCACGTGGCCCAGCGCGACGAAGCCGGCGTAGGCGCCCGCCGCGAACATGACACCGCCGACGACCAGCCAGCCGGGGCGCTCGGTCGCGACGTAGAGCATCACCAGGAACAGGCCGAAGAACAGCAGCGAGGAGCCGAGGTCGCGCTGGAAGACCAGGATCCCCAGCGAGACCAGCCACATGGCGAGGATCGGCCCGAGGTCGCGGCCGCGGGGGAGGTCGACGAACAGGAACCGACGGCCGGCCAGCGCGAGGGCGTCGCGGTGCAGCACGAGGTAGCCCGCGAACGCGATCACGAGGAGCACCTTGGCGACCTCGCCGGGCTGGAAGCTCATCGGCCCGAGGTTGATCCAGATGCGCGAGCCGTTGATGGTCCGACCGATGCCGGGCAGGAGCGGCAGGAGCAGCAGCACGATGGCCGCGAGCCCGAAGGTGTAGGTGAAGGACTGCAGCCGACGGTGGTCGCGGACGATGATCAACACCGCGACGAACAGGATGGCGCCCAGCGTCATCCAGACCAGCTGGGCGTCCGCGAAGCCGTTGGAGCTGGGTCGGCTGGCCTGGCGCGCGAGGTCTATGCGGTGGATCATCGCCAGCCCGATGCCGTTGAGGGCCGAGACGATCGGCAGCAGGATCGGGTCGGCGTACGCCGCGAAGATGCGGATCACCACGTGACAGGCGATCACCAGGCCGGCCAGCCAGGCGCCGTAGGTGAACAGGTTGACCGGGAGCGTTCCGTCGACGCCGAGACCCACGGCGGCGTACGCCCCGATGCCGACGACCAGGCTGAGGATGAGCAGCACCAGCTCGGCACCGCGTCGACGACGGTGCACGAAGCCCATCAGGCCCTGGGGTGCGGGCGGGCCGGCCTGTCCGGTGCTCATGGCGTCTCGGCGCACAGGCCGGAGCCGGAGGAGGGCGACGGGCTCGTGCTCGGTCGGGGAGTGGAGCTGGCGGCGGGGGTGCGGCTCTGCCTCGGCCTGGCCGTCTTGCTCGGCAGGTTCTTCTTCCTCAGGCTCGGGCTGGCGCTCGGACTGGGCGTCGGCTCCGGGCACGGGACCAGGCGCTGCAACCGGCTGACGATGCCACGGGCGTCCTCGAGGCTGCTGGCACTGATGCCGTCGCGCACCTGGCGGGCGTTGTAGTCCGGGAGGTCGTCGAGCTTGAGGTCGCTGGCTTCCTCGACGTGGTGGGTGTTGATGCCCGGGACGGTGGCCTCGACGCCCTGGAAGATCGCCACGTCGTCACCGTCGTTGGCCACGTAGTACTGGGTCTGGCTCCACTTCCACCCGGCGAAGCCGATGATCGCGGCCAGCAGCGCGATCACTGCGACGACGGCGATCCGTCGCGCCCAGGTGAAGCGTCGTGGTGGGCGCGGGGCATAGCGCATCTCCTCGGGGTCGACGTCGCCGTCGTACCCCACCGGATCCTCGATCGGCTCGAGCTCCCCGGTGTCCGCGGCCCGCGTGGCGCGTCCGGCCGTGCCCCGTCGGCGGGGAGCCTCGGCGGCGGCGCCCACGAGCATCGGACCGGTGACGGCCGACGCGTTGGTGTCGGTGTCGTCCACGGCGTCGTCGTCGACGACGTCGGCCACCACGACGGTGACGTTGTCGGAGCTGCCCGCCTCGAGCGAGGCACTGACCAGGGAGACCGCGACGTGGTCGGGGGTCCCGTCGGCCAGGAAACGCGCGAGGTCGTCGTCGGAGAGGACGCCGGAGCAGCCGTCGGAGCAGAGCAGGATCCGGTCGCCGGCGGCGACCTCGAGGGTGAACACGTCCGGCTCGGGCTCGTGCACCCCGTCGACGGCCCGCAGGATCAGGTTGCGGTGCGGGTGCACCCGCGCCTCGTCCTCGGTGATGCGGCCCTCGTCGATCAGGCTCTGCACGAAGGTGTGGTCAGTGGTCAGCTGGGAGAGGGCGCCGTCGCGGAGCAGGTAGCCGCGGCTGTCGCCGACGTGGCCGACGCCGATCTGGGTGCCGTCGAAGATGACGGCAGTGACGGTGGTGCTGGTGCCCTCGATCTCGGGGTTCTCCGCGACCAGGCCGGCGATGCGGTCGTGGCTGCGGTGGATCGCACCGGCGAGGCCTCCGAGCATGTCTCCCTGGAGGTCCTGGCCCGGCGGCTCGTCGAGCTTGCGGAGCACGTCGACCGTCGCGGCGCTGGCGATGTCACCTCGGGCGGACCCACCGACGCCGTCGGCGATGACGAGGAGGTTGGGACCGGCGTACCCGGAGTCCTGGTTGTCGCGCCGGACCCGGCCGACGTCGGAGAGCGCGGCGTACCGGAGCTTCACTTGCGCAGCTCCAGGATCGTCTTCCCGATGCGGATCTGGGTGCCGAGCTGGAGGGCGGTGGCCTGGGAGATGCGGCTGGTGCCGACGTAGGTGCCGTTGGTGGAGCCGAGGTCCTCGACGAACCACTGCTCACCGGAGCTGGCGATGCGGGCGTGTCGGGTGGAGACGTAGTCGTCGTCGAGACGGATGGCGGCGTCGTTGCCGCGCCCGATGAGCAGGGGTGCGTGCTCCAGCGAGACGGCCTCACCCTTGTTGCCGCCCTCGACGATCACCACCTGGGTGGGTACGCCGCGGCGCGGCTTGGAGCTCTTCTGCTGCTTGGAGCGCGCCTTGCGTTCGGCGCGGGACGGGCCGCCTGCCTCCTGGCGGGCCACCCGGGCGCCGAACATGTCGGACCGGATCACCGAGATGCAGGAGAGGACGAAGATCCACAGGATCGCCAGGTAGGCGAAGCGGATCAGGACCAGGGTCAGCTCGGACAAGTCGGGGTCACCCTCGTTTGAGGTGCAGGGTCATGGTCGTGTTGCCGATCCTGATCGTTGCACCATCGGCGAGCGTGGCCTTGTCGACCCGCTTGCCGTTGACCGACATGCCGTTGGTGGAGCCGAGGTCGTGGACGGTGATCCGTGGCTCGGCGGCGAGCTCGTCGGGCTCCTCCACGCGGATCTCGATGTGCTTGCGGGACACCCCCGGGTCGTCGATCCGCAGGTCGGCGTCGTTACCGCGGCCGATGACGATGCCCGGCGGGGCGAGCGGGAGTCGTTCGCCGTTGAGCTCGAGGGTCGCCGTGGCCCGTCGTACCTGGGTGTCGCTGGGGTCACCGCCGGCCAGGCTGGAGCTCGCGATCGCCTTGCTGCGGACCCGGAAGCGCCCGGTCGTCAGGTCGTCACTCACCTCGAGGGAGATGCTGACCGGACCGGTGAAGACATAGGACTGCTCGGCGGCGTGCTCGCGCAGCATCTCGGTCAGCTCGCGGGGCAGCTGGGGGCCGAGGCCCTCGAGCCGCTGGTGATCGGCCTCGGAGAGCTCGACGTGGAAGTTGTTGGGCACCAGGCGCCGGTCGCGGCTGAGGATCTGCGCGGAGTTGTCGACCTCGCGGTTGAGGGCCGAGGCGATCTCGACCGGCTGTACGGCGCTGCGGAAGGTGCGCGCGAAGACACCGGAGATCATCTGCTCCAGCCGGTTCTCGAATCGTTGCAGCGCGCTCACGGTGCCTCCTCTCGGGTCTCGTCCCGGCACAGGTGGCATCCCGCCGAACCGGACGTTCTCGCGATGGTATCGGGCGGAGTTGTGCCGTCACCGGCCGGTTTGGGAGCCTGAGACGACGTGGGATAGCCTTACGTCCGCTTCAGGCGCGAGTGGCGGAATAGGCAGACGCGCACGGTTCAGGTCCGTGTGCCCGAAAGGGCGTGGGGGTTCAACTCCCCCCTCGCGCACCCTGGGGTGGGGAGTCCCCCATCGGCGACAACGGCGTGATTCCGAGAACCAGGAGTCACGCCGTTCGTGCGTCTCCGGTGACCCCGGTGGTCTCGCCGTCCGGATCCCGGAACCGAGCGTGTGGGGCCGGTCACATCCCCGCGGGAGCGGGATGCGAGCCAGCCGGTGATGTGCGTAGGTTCGATGGCTCTTGTCCCCGAACCAACAGGACACACTTGTGAAGAAGTTCGCAATTCGCCTCGTGGCGCCTGCCCTCGTCGCCGCCGTCAGCCTCGCTCCCGCCGCGGCCGGGGCCTCCGTCGTTCCGGGCGGCCCCCTCACTCCCAGTGCCCCGCAGCAGCCGCGCCCCGCCACGCCCGTCTCCGTGTCGTTCAACGTCGCCACCTTCAACGTGGTCGGAAACAGCCACAGCCGTGGACGTGGGGGCTACCGCTCCGGCGCCGCCCGGATGAAGACGCAGGTCGGCTACCTGCGCAAGCACAAGGTGCAGCTGGTCGGCTTCCAGGAGCTCGAGGGCACGCAGGCCTCCTCGTTCCTGAGGCGCACGAAGGGCAAGTGGGCCCTCGTCGGTGCGCGTTCGCGCAGCGGCAAGACCGTCGACACCCGCAACGCCGTCGCGTTCCGGAAGCACGACTTCTCGCTGGTGAAGAGGTCCTCGGTGCCGATCACCTACTTCTACGGCAAGCGCGTCAACATCCCGCTGGTGCAGCTGAGGGCCAGGTCGAACGGCAAGACCTTCTGGATCCTGAACACCCACAACCCCGCTGACACGCACGGCAACGCCGGCCGGTGGCGCGCCGAGTCCGTACGACGGGAGCTCAAGCGGATCCGCAAGCTGCGCTCCGGCGGTGCGACGGTGCTGTTCACCGGCGACATGAACGCCAAGCAGGACTTCTTCTGCCGGGCCACCCGGTCGGGCGTGCTGCACTCCGCCTCGGGCGGCTCGTCCGGCAAGAAGTGCCGCTACCCGAGCGCCAACGGCATCGACTGGGTGCTCGGCACGCGCGACGTCAGGTTCAGCTCCTGGCAGGCCGACACGACGACGCGCACCCGAGGAGTCTCCGACCACCCGATCGTGGTGGCGCGGGCCACCGTGCGTCGCTGACCCACGTGACCCCGGTCAGGCGACCGGTTGCCAGTCGGGGCTGTAACCCGCCAGCACGTTGGTGCGGTGGGTGCCGTCGGCGTTCGCGATGTAGATGCGCGACCAGTGGCTGAACACCAGCTTCGCGCCCGTGGGCGAGTAGTCGGGATCGCTGTCGCCCGCGACGGCCGGGAACGACGGCAGCGGGGTGCCGGTCATGCTGGCGAACTCCAGGTGCACCGCGGACGGCGGGTCCTGGATCGGGTAGCGCACGACGCTGTAGGCGATGGTCTTGCTGTTGGTCGTCCAGGTCGGGTCGGCGAAGTGCCCTTCACCGCAGCACGAGCCACCGACCTCGTCGACCATCTCGACCTCCTTGGTCGCGAGCGTGTAGACGAGCAGGTAGTCGTCGGGCGACGCCGGGAAGGTGAAGCTGACGAAGGCGATCCTGGTGCCGTCGGGCGACCACGCCAGCGACCCGGCGACGCGAGCGTCGTTGTCGCCGGTCGGCAGCACCACCGGGTCGCCGTACGGCGCGGTCGAGCGGATCTTGCGCAGCGTGTAGTCGCGACCCGAGTCGTACGGCGGAGTGCCGTCCGCCCCGAACGCGAGCCACTTCCCGTCGGGAGACCACGACGGCTCGGTGGTGTCACCCAGATGGGTGACCTGCTTCTTGCCGGTGCCGTCACCCTTCATCATCCAGATGTCGCGGTGACCCGCCGGCGCCTCGTGGACGTAGGCGATGCGGGTGCCGTCCGGTGACCAGTGCGGCCGGTAGTTCTTGCCCGACGTGGTCAGCTGCGTGACCGAGGCGCCGGCCGTCGTGGCGGTGTAGATCTGGTTGGCCCGGACGAAGGCGAGCTTCCCGGTGTCCTTCGCCGCCGAGGCCGGCGCGGCGACCAGGGCGAGAGTGGCCGCGAGGAGTGTGGCCAGCAACGCGGCGAGCAGGCGAGCGTGACGGTGAGTCATGAGTTCCCCCCTCAACGAGACCAGTTGCGGCGCAGCCCCCGAGGGACCTCCCGACACCGACGTCGGCTCTGCCTCGCACTCTGTGACGGTCCCACCCCGTCGGTCAAGGACGAGTACGTCCGCTGGACCGGTGGTCCATACCGTCAGGCGAAGGTGAGCCAGGCTCCGACCAGTCCGGGCACCAGCCCCAGCAGCAGCCACCAGCTCAGCGGCCGCTTGCCGTGGATGAGAAGAGCGGCCGCCACGGCGAGCACGCCGATGACGGCCGAGATGATGTTCAGCCCGATGCGGGCGTCGAGGCGGCTGTCGTCGACGAAGATCGCGACCAGGGCGACCCCGCCGGCCAGGTGCAGGATCGTGGTCACCGCCAGCACCGAGATCACCCAGCGCTGCACCGTGGTCAGCGACTCCGACGTGCCCTGCGAGCGCTGGTGGCTGCGCTGCAGATCGTTGGGGTCCAGCAGGTGCCGAGGTCGGCGTACCGGCGGGACGGGGTCGGTCGGGGTCACACCCTGAGCGTAGGCGTGTGCCCCGCAGCCGCGGCGTGAGGGTTGCGGCCGACCTCTCCGGCCTAGATGCGCAAGTCCAAGGGGGAGCACGCTGCGCCCCGCTCATCACGCACGCTGGACTGCGTTGTCGTCAGTCGCCGTGGCTCCGCCACGGCTCCCTCCTCCGCCAAGGCACCACCCCACGGAATCACTCGCTGCGCTCCCGATTCCGCGGGGACCCCGGAAGAGCCAGCGCACGCACTGAGCGGCGCTCGCTTGCACACCCCCTTGGACTTACCCATCTAGTCTCGAACGGTGCGTCGCGAGATCCAGGGGCTGCGGGCGGTGGCCGTGCTCCTGGTGGTGCTGTTCCACCTGTGGCCCGGCCGCGTGCCCGGCGGCTACGTCGGGGTCGACGTCTTCTTCGTGATCAGCGGGTTCCTGATCACCTCACTGCTGCTGCGCGAGGTCGACCGTGACGGGTCGGTGAGCCTGGGCCAGTTCTGGGCGCGCCGGTTGCGGCGGTTGCTGCCGGCGTCGTACCTCGTCCTCGCGGTGTCGGCGATCGGCACACTGCTGTTCGTCCCGCGACTGGTGTGGGAGCAGTTCTTCGGCGAGATCCTCGGGGCCGGGCTGTACGTCGAGAACTGGGTGCTGGCCGTGAACTCGGTCGACTACCTGGCAGCAGAGAACACGCCCTCGCCGGCCCAGCACTACTGGACGTTGTCCGCGGAGGAGCAGTTCTACCTCGTCTGGCCGCTGCTGGTGCTGCTCGGCATCTGGCTCGCCCGACGAGCGACCCGCAGGTCTGGTGCCCCGGCCGTCCCGAGACGGGCTGTCTTCGTCGTGCTGACGGTCGCCGTGATCGCGTCGCTGGCGTACTCGCTCTGGGTGAGCGCGACCAACCCGGCATGGGCCTACTTCGTCACCCCGGCGCGTGCGTGGGAGTTCGGCGCCGGCGCGCTGCTGGCGTTCGCGCCACCCGTCGCCCGACGGGTCCCGGTCCTGGCGCGCGCCCTGCTGGGTTGGGGCGCCCTCGTGGTGCTCCTGGTCTGCGCGCTGGTCCTCGACGCCGGCACGACGATGCCCGGGACCGCGGCGATCTGGGTGGTCGTCGCCTCCGCGGCGCTCATCTGGGTCGAGGCACCCGGGCTCGCCTGGTCGAGCGACCGCCTGCTCGCGGTCCGGCCGGCGCAGTTCCTCGGTGACGTGTCCTACTCGGTTTACCTCTGGCACTGGCCGCTGATCATCCTGCTGCCCTACGTCACCGACCACGCCCTGACCGGGCTCGACCGGGTCTCCATCCTGCTGGCGACCATCGGGCTCGCGGCACTGACCAAGCGCTGGGTCGAGGACCCGGTCCGTTCCACACGTTCCTTCGGCCTGCGCCGGCCCCTTGTCACGTTCGGGTACGCCGCCACCGCGGCGGTGCTGCTCACCGTCCTGTGCGTCGTCCCGCGACAGGACGTCGCCCGACAGGTCGAGCACACCGAGCAGGTGGCGGCGGCGCTCGCCGGCAAGGCCCCGCGGTGCTTCGGGGCGCAGGCCCGGGACCCGCGGATGCACAACTGCCCGAACCCCGTCCTGGCCAACACCGTGGTGCCGTCACCGGAGGCCGCCCTCGCCGACTTCCCGGACGACAGCCGGTGCCAGGCGCCGTTGACAGCCGACCCGATGCGGCCGTGCCGCTTCGGCACCCCGCGCCCGGGAGTGCCTCACCTCGCCGTCATCGGCGACTCGCATGCCCGGTTGCTGATGACGATGGTCGGGCAGTTGGTCGACGCCGGTGTGGTGACGGCCGACGCCTACCTCGCGAGCGGTTGCCCCTGGTCGACGGCGCCGCCCAACCCGGCCAGTCCCTACCTCGCCGCCTGTGCGGAGTTCCGGCGCAAGTTCTACCCGCGGCTGGACGAGCACGCCACCGACTACGACGCGATCCTCACCACCGGCCGGGTGACGGTGATGGTCGGCGACCACGACACGGTGGTCTCAGGCCTGGCGCAGGCCTGGCGCCGGGTCACCCGACAGGGGGTGCCGGTGCTGGTGCTGCGCGACAACCCGCAGGACGTCGTCGGGGGCGAGAACCCGCAGTTCTGCCTGGCCGAGGTGCCGGCCTCCGAGGCGAACGCGAAGTGCGCGCTCGACCGGCACGACAAGCTGGATCGCTGGTTCGACCCGTTGACGCTGGCCGCCCGCCGTACGACGGGGGCGAAGGTGCTCGACCTGACGCCGTACTACTGCGACCAGGACACCTGCCCGGTCGTCATCGGCGGCGTCAACGTCTACCGCGACGACAACCACCTCACGGTGACCTACGCGAAGACGCTCGCGCCGTACCTCTACCGCGCGATCGTGGCGAGCGGGGTGCTCCCGCGCAACCTCACCGGCTGAGGTCGAAGGTCACGCCCGTCTTCGCCTCGGAGATGTCCCACAGCTGGCGAGCCAGGTCGGCGTTGCTGGCGTGCCGGCTGAGGTTGGCCTGGCCCAGCGGACCGCGGCTCTCCATCAGCCACGTCGGTCCGACGTAGGAGCCGGGCTCGCCGTACGTCGCGGCCCACAGCGTCGGGTTCGCGCCCGCCTTGGAGGACTGGAAGATCACCGGCATGAAGAACGGCGCGGTCCGGCGGATGATCGGGTTGGCGCCCATCCCCTCCGGGGAGGCGACCAGGTTGGTGGCCGAGACGCCTGGGTGGGCGGCGGTGGAGACGAGCTTGGAGCCCGCGGCCTCCGAACGGCGGTGCAGCTCGAAGGCGAAGAGCAGGTTGGCCAGCTTGCTGTTGCCGTAGGTGCGCTGCGGCTCGTAGGTCGCCTCGGGGTTGCCCTCGAGCACCGACTCGTCGCCGCGGTGGTGCGCGACGGAGGCGACCGTGACCACGCGCGGGGTCTCCGACTTCAGCAGCGCCGGGAGCAGCAGGCCGGTCAGCGCGAAGTGACCGAGGTGGTTGGTGCCGAACTGGAGCTCGTGGCCCTCGCGGGTGGTGCGGTACTTCGGTGGTGTCATCACGCCGGCGTTGTTGATCAGCAGGTCCAGCGCGCCGTCGTACCGCTCGACGAAGGAGTGGATCGAGGTCTGCGAGGCCAGGTCGAGCTCCTCGACGCTGCACACGCCCTTGAACTTCTTGGCCGCCTCGCGACCGGCCTCGGTGTTGCGGCAGGCCAGCACCACCTCTGCGCCGTGGTCGACCAGGGCGGCGGCGGTGTGGAAGCCGATGCCGGAGTTGGCGCCGGTCACCACGGCCCTGGTGCCGGTCAGGTCGGGCAGGTCCTTCGGCTTGAAGTGGGCCAGCTCAGCGGTCTCGGACATCGTTCTCCTCGTCTCGGGTGCTCCCGTACAACCAGCGTGCCCCGGCTGTGGTTACGCGGATGCGCCGGGGTCGGTGATGATCGCGCCGCTGCTGTCCTTGCCGAGCGAGCGGCCGATCACCATCCGCTGGATCTGGTTGGTGCCCTCGAAGATCTGGGTCACCTTGGCCTCGCGCATGAAGCGTTCGACCGGGAAGTCGCGGGTGTAGCCGTAGCCGCCGAGCACCTGCACGGCGTCGGTGGTCACCTTCATCGCCATGTCGGTGGCGGTCAGCTTGGCGATCGAGGCCTCGCGCGAGAACGGCAGGCCGCGGTCCTTGAGGCGCGCGGCGTGCAGCGTCATGGCGCGCGCGGACTGCACCGCGGCCTCCATGTCGGCGAGCAGGAAGCTCAGCCCCTGGAAGTCGATGATCGGCTGGCCGAACTGCTGGCGCTCCTTGGCGTAGGCGACCGCGTGGTCGAGGGCGGCCTGGCCGAGCCCGATCGCCACCGAGGCGATGCCGAGCCGTCCGGAGTCGAGCCCGGCCAGCGCGATCTTGAGGCCGTCGCCCTCCGCGCCCAGCAGCCGCTCCGCGGGGATGCGTACGTCGTCGAGCCGCATCGTCGCGGTCGCCGAACCGGTGAGCCCCATCTTGCGCTCGGGCGGGTCGGCGGTCAGCCCCTCGGTGTCGGCGGGGACGAGGAAGCAGGAGATGCCGTTGCGTTCGTCCGACGTACGCGCCATCACCTTGTAGAAGTCGGCATGACCGCCGTGCGTCGTCCACGCCTTGGCGCCGTTGAGGACGTACTCGTCGCCGTCGCGGCGAGCCCGGGTCTTCATCGCCGACGGGTCGGACCCGGCATGGGGCTCGGAGAGGCAGTAGGCGCCGAGCAGCTCGCCGCCCAGCATGTCGGGCAGCCACGCCTTCTTCTGCTCCTCGGTGCCCCTGGTGACCAGGCCGAAGCAGGAGAGCGCGTGCACCGACGTACCGACACCGACACTGGCCCAGACGCTCGCGATCTCCTCGACGACCTGGAGGTAGACCTCGTAGGGCTGGCCCCCACCGCCGTACTCCTCGGGGTAGGGCAGGCCCAGCAGGCCGGCGCGGCCGAGGGTGCGGAACACCTCGCGAGGGAAGGTCTCGGTCGCCTCGGCCTCGGCGACCTTGGGCAGCAGCTCGCGGGTCGCGATGTCGCGGGTGAGCTCGAGGAGCGCGGTGGCCTCCTCGGTGGGAAGGACGCGGGTGGCCGGCATGGTCCCGACGTTAGTCCTCCGCTTGGATGGATCCATGGGTGACTACCGACCTGCCGACGACCGCTACGACTCGACCGACTACCGCTACTGCGGCCGCAGCGGGCTGAAGCTGCCGCCGCTCTCGCTCGGGCTGTGGCAGAACTTCGGCACCGACCGGCCCGCGGAGACGCAGCGCGCGATCCTGCGTCGGGCCTTCGACCGTGGCGTCACGCACTTCGACCTCGCCAACAACTACGGACCGCCGTACGGCCGGGCCGAGGAGAACTTCGGGGAGTTTCTGCGCACGGACTTCGCCGGTCTGCGCGACGAGCTGGTGATCTCGACCAAGGCGGGCTACGACATGTGGCCGGGTCCCTACGGCCAGGGCGGCGGCTCGCGGAAGTACGTGCTGTCCTCGCTCGACCAGTCGCTGGCCCGGCTCGGGCTCGACTACGTGGACATCTTCTACAGCCACCGGTTCGACCCGGAGACGCCGATCGAGGAGACGATGCAGGCGCTCGACACGGCGGTGCGTTCGGGGCGGGCGCTGTACGCCGGCATCTCGTCGTACTCGCCGGCCAAGACCCGGGAGGCGGCCACCATCGCCCGAGGCCTGGGCACTCCGTTGCTGATCCACCAGCCGTCGTACTCGATGCTGAACCGGTGGATCGAGCGTGGCCTTCTCGACGAGCTCGAGGCCCAGGGGATGGGCTGCATCGTGTTCTCCGCCCTGGCGCAGGGCCTGCTGACCGACCGCTACCTCGACGGCATCCCGGAGGACTCGCGGGCGGCGCGCAGCGACAGCACGATCGGCGACGACCACCTCGACCAGGCGACGATCAAGCACGTCCGCGCGCTCAACGAGATCGCGAAGGCCCGCGGCCAGAAGCTGGCCCAGCTCGCGCTGCAGTGGGCGCTGCGCGACAGCCGGGTCACCTCGGCCGTCATCGGCGCCTCGTCGGTCGAGCAGCTCGACACCAACCTCGACGCCCTCGACGGCCCCCCGATCACCGACGACGAGCTCGCCGCCATCGACCAGGACGCCGTCGACGCGGGCATCAACCTGTGGGCGGAAGCCACCGAGGAGTAGTCATCCGCGTCCCGATCGCGCAAACCGGGCGGGGCTGGCGGGCAGTTCTGGAGCCGGGGGGCCGAAGTATCGCCCATCCGGTGGCAGTTTCCCCGGGCGCCCGGGGAATCCGCCGCGCCCCCAGTTTCCCCGGACGTCCGGGGAAACCACGGCCCCGAACCGCTCAAGCGTCCTGCTTGTCCACGGCCAGGGCGGCGGCGCCGACGATGCCGGCGGTGTTGCGGAGGGTGGCGGAGATGATCTCGGTCTCGATGTCGATGAGCGGGATGAACTCGTTGCCGTTCTTGCTGACCCCGCCGCCGACCACGAAGAGGTCGGGGGAGAACAGCTTCTCCAGGGTGCGGTAGTACGTCGTGAGCCGCTTGGCCCACCTCTCCCACGACAGCTCCTCGTTCTTGCGCGCGGAGTTGGCGGCGCGGGACTCCGCGTCGTGGCCCTCGATCTCGAGGTGGCCGAGCTCGGTGTTGGGCACCAGCGTTCCGTCGTACAGCAGTGCCGAGCCGATGCCGGTGCCGAGCGTGGTCACGATGACCAGGCCGTCGCGGCCGCGGGCCACGCCGTACCTCGCCTCGGCCAGCCCCGCCGCGTCGGCGTCGTTGATGACGTGCACCTCGCGGCCGAGCTCCTCGCTGAGCAGGTCGTCGGCGTCGGTGCCGATCCAGCCCTTGTCGATGTTGGCCGCTGAGGCCACCACCCCGTTCTTGCGTACGACGCCCGGGATCGTCACGCCGACGGCCGAGTGACTGTCCTCGAACCGCTCGAGGAGCGTGGCCATCACCTTGGCCACCGCCTTCGGGTTGGACTCCTCGGGCGTGTCGATCCGCTCGCGCTCTGCGGAGAAGTCGCCGGTGGACAGGTCGACCGGTGCGGCCTTGATGCCGCTCCCGCCGAAGTCGATGCCGATGGGATCTGCCATCCCGTCAACCTAGTCGCGGACCCTCACGAGTGCACCTGAAGACGACGGTTGCCGAACTGTTAACCGGCAGGTCTCCCCATCGCGGCGGATCCGGGATAGGAAGTAGGCCGGCTGTGTCATTGCACGTTCTCGAGGAGCCATGATGTCCGTTCGTCCTGCCCTGCCCATAGTCGTGGCACTCGCCACGGCGGCCGCCCCGATCGCGGTGGCCGCACCCTCGCAGGCGGCCACCGACGCCTCGAAGGTCGTCATCTCCGAGGTGTACGGCGGAGGCGGTGCGGCCGCCTCGACCTGGTCCCGCGACTACGTCGAGCTGTACAACCCGACCGACCAGGCGGTGGACCTCTCGGGCACCTCGGTGCAGTACCGCTCTGCGTCCGGCACTGCCAACCCCAGCGGGGTGACCGCCCTGAGCGGCTCGATCCCGGCCAAGGGGTACTTCCTCGTGGGCGAGGGCACCGGCACGACGGGGGCGCCGGTTCCCTCGCCCGCGGTCAGCGGGTCGATCCAGCTGAGCGGCTCGGCCGGCACGGTCTTCCTGGCCAACCAGCCGACCGCGCTGACCGCTCCGCCGACCGGTTCGCTGACCGGCAACCCGACGGTGCTCGACGTCGTCGGCTACGGCACCAGCAACACCTTCGAAAAGGCTCCCGCGTCGGCCACGTCGGCCTCGACGGCGGTGGAGCGGGTCGCCGCGGGCACCGACACCGACAACAACTCCTCCGACTTCTCGACGAGCGCCGGCACTCCGGGGACTGCTCCTACGAGCGGACCCACGGACCCGCCGGACGACCCGCCCACGACCCAGACCATCGAGGAGATCCAGGGCACCGGCGACACCAGCCCCTTCGCCGGCAAGGCGGTGACCACCGACGGCGTGGTGACGGCGGCCTACCCGACCGGTGGGTTCAACGGCTTCTACCTCCAGACGGCCGGCACCGGCGAAAACGTCGACCCGGCCACGCACCAGGCCTCCGACGCGGTCTTCGTGTTCGGCTCCGCGGCGTCGAAGGCCGTGCACATCGGTGACCACGTGCAGGTGACCGGCAAGGTCAGCGAGTTCCAGGGCACGACCGAGATCACGCCGGCCGTCGCCGACGTGAAGGTGCTCCCTGATCCCGCGTCGGTGCAGCCCGCGTCCGTCGTACTCCCGCGGACGGAGGCCGGCCGCGAGTCCTTCGAGGGCATGCTGCTGGCGCCGGCCGGGCCCTACACGGTGGCCGACAACTACGCGCTCAACCAGTACGGCGAGATCGGGCTCGCCGCCGGCAGCACGCCGCTGTTCACGCCGACCGAGGTGGCCGACCCGCACGATGCCGCCGCGATCAAGGCGGTCCAGGACGACAACGCCGCCCGGGCGGTCGTCCTCGACGACGCGGCCACCGCCAACTTCCTGACCACGGCCAAGGACACGCCGTTGCCGTGGCTGACCCAGGACCACCAGATCCGCGTCGGCGCCCCGGTCACCTTCGACCGGCCGGTGATCCTGGAGTGGCGCTTCGATGCGTGGCGCTTCCAGCCGACCGCCCAGCTGACGGCCTCCGACCCACTGCCCGCGACCTTCGGCCACACCCGCACGACCGCCCCGGCAGCCACCGGCGGCAACATGCACATCGCCTCGATGAACGTGCTCAACTACTTCCCGACCACCGGCGCCGACTTCGTGGCCTCCGGCGGAAAGTGCAGCTGGTACGACGACCGCGCCGGCAACCACGTCACCGTGAACACCTGCACCGGACCCAACGGCGAGCTAGGCCCTCGTGGTGCGGCGGACGCCGAGGACCTCGCGCGGCAGCAGGCGAAGATCGTCGCCGGGATCAACGGGCTCGGCGCCGACGTCGTCTCGCTCGAGGAGATCGAGAACTCCGCGAAGTTCGGCGCCGACCGCGACGCCGCCGTCTCGACGCTGGTGGACGCCCTGAACGCCGAGGCCGGCGCCGGCACCTGGAAGTTCGTCCCAACACCGGCGACCGCCGGCGACCAGGCCGAAGAGGACGTGATCCGCACCGCGTTCATCTACCGCGCCGCGCAGGTGCGGCCGGTGGGCGACTCGGTGATCGACGACGTCCCGGTCTTCGACGTCGCGCGCGACCCGCTGGCGCAGGTCTTCGAGCCGGTCGGCGGCACGTCGTACTCCCGGTTCCTGGTGATCGTGAACCACTTCAAGTCCAAGGGTTCAGGACCCGACGACGGCACCGGGCAGGGCAACTCCAACCCGCAGCGCATCGCGCAGGCCGAAGAGCTGGTGCGCTTCGCCGACACCATGAAGCAACAGGCAGGCACCGACAAGGTGTTCCTCTCCGGCGACTTCAACTCCTACACGCGTGAGGACCCGCTGCAGCGGTTGTACGACGCCGGCTACACCGACATCGGGTCGCACGAGTCGCCGGCCGAGCACACCTACCTCTTCGACGGCACCGTCGGCTCGCTCGACCACGTGCTCGGCAACGCCGCCGCCATGGGTGTCGTCACCGGTGCCCACGTCTGGAACCTGAGCTCGGTCGAGTCGGTGGCGCTGGAGTACAGCCGCTACAACTACAACGCCACCGACTTCTACGAGCCCGGTCCCTACCGTGCCTCCGACCACGACCCGCTCGTCGTCGGCCTCGACCTGCCGGTCGGTCCGGTGGCCACCACGACCACGGCGTCGGTCGCCTCGCCGGTGCGCTGGCTCGACCGTCCGGTCGTGCACGTACGGGTGGCCTCGAAGCTCGGCACGGTCACCGCCGGCACCGTCGAGGTCCGCGAGTACGGACTGCTGCTCGGCCGCGGCACGGTGCAGAACGGTGCGGTCGATGTGACCCTGCCCCGCTACGTGATCCCGGGTCGGCACACCCTGACCGTGCGCTACCTGGGCACCGACGAAACGAAGCCGTCGCAGACCACGACCACCTTCTCGGTGACGCTGCCACGACGCTGAGGAACGGATAGTCCAGAACGTTTGGCCGCTCTCCGAGGGTCCGGGAGCGGCTTTTCGTTCTGGACTATCCGGTCTCGCCGCTAGCCTGCGCAGGTGCGACGGGTCCTGGTGCTGCTGTTCGCGGTGTTCCTGGTGAACCTGCCGTTCGTGCACGAGACCTGGACCGACCGGCAGATCGACCGGAACGGGACCGAGGTGCAGGCCACGGTGATCGACTCCCAGGTCACCGGCGGCCACTACCTGCTCGACTACCGGTTGCCGCGCTCCGTCGACCCGAAGCAGACCCGCTTCTCCGCACGCGTCGACCGGGCGACCTACGAGCGTGCCCAGGAGACCAAGGCCCTGCTGGTCAGGGTCGTGCCGGGCAAGCCGTCGGCCAACGAGCCCGTGGGCGCAGTCACCAGTCATCTGTTCGGTGTGGTCGCGCTGCTCGGCGACCTGGTGCTGGTGCTCGTGGGCCTGGCCCTCTACCGCCGGTGGCGGCAGCGCTCGCAGCACGTGGTGGTCGAGGTGCGCGGTGACGACGTCGTCCTCGAGTCGGCGGCGGGGCAGGTCACGGTGGTCGGTCCCGACGGCTGGGCCCAGCGCGTCCGGGCCGGCCAGCGGGTCACCGGAGGGCTGCACCTCGTGACCGACGCGGAGGTCGTCACCGGTTCGGTGGTGGGCGGGCTCGAGCAGGTCCGGGGCGCGTCGTACGTCGCGCGGGGGCGGGTCGTCGACGCCCGGGCCGGGCAGCTGACCCTCGAGCTCTACGACCGCACCCGCCTCCGCGTCGAGACCGGCCGGCACCGCATCCGGGCCGACATCCGCGACCCGGCCGAGATCCACGGCACGCTCTGCTTCACGCCGGCCGGCTTTGCCCGCGGACCGCGCGGGGACTGATCGCTTTACATTCGCCGACCTCTTGTCAAACGCCGCCCGGTGCCCTAGCGTGCTTTACATCTGGTCCACAGATGTAAAGAGGAGAGATCGATGACGAGCTCGACCCCGAACTCGACGCTGCCGGCCGGTTCCACCGAGCAGTGGCGGGACAACAAGCGCCACCTCTGGCTGATCGGCCTGGTGGTGCCCTCGCTGGCGTTCATCGCCTTCGGGATGTTCCAGCTGACCGGGTGGAGCGTCTGGGTCTGGATCGGGCCCATCATCATCCTCGGCGTCGTACCCGCCATCGACCTGGTCGCCGGCCTCGACCGCTCGAACCCGCCGGACGACGTCATCGAGCGGCTCGAGCAGGACAAGTACTACCGCTGGATCACCTACGTCTTCCTGCCGATCCAGTACATCGGCTTCCTCGGCGCCTTCATCTGGATCGCCAAGCCCGAGTGGCTCGGGGTGGCCGAGCTGTCCACGCTCGACAAGATCGGCATCGCGGTCTCGATCGGGGCCATCGGCGGCATCGGCATCAACACCGCCCACGAGCTCGGCCACAAGAAGGAGAGCCACGAGCGCTGGCTGTCCAAGATCGCGCTGGCGCAGAGCTTCTACGGCCACTTCTACATCGAGCACAACCGCGGTCACCACGTCCGCGTCGCGACTCCGGAGGACCCGGCGAGCAGCCGGCTGGGCGAGAACTTCTACCAGTTCTGGTTCCGCACGGTCTCGGGCTCGCTGAAGAGCGCGTGGCGGCTGGAGAAGAAGCGCTACGCCCGCAAGGGCAAGCATCCCTTCCGCATCGGCAACGACGTGCTGAACGCCTGGCTGATGTCGACGGTGCTCTGGGGCGCCCTGATGGCCGTGCTCGGCTGGCAGATCCTCCCGCTTCTGGTGATCCAGGCGATCGTCGGCTTCTCCCTGCTCGAGGTCGTCAACTACATGGAGCACTACGGGATGCTGCGCCAGAAGGTCGGCGTCGGCGACCGCCAGCGCTACGAGCGCGTCGACCCCAGCCACAGCTGGAACTCCAACAACATCGCGACCAACGTGCTGCTCTACCACCTGCAGCGGCACAGCGACCACCACGCCAACCCGACCCGGCGCTACCAGACCCTGCGCGACTTCGAGGAGTCCCCGGTGCTGCCGACGGGGTACGCCGGCATGATCGTGCTCGCCATCGTCCCGGCCGTCTGGCGACGGGTGATGGATCCCCGCGTGCTGGCCCACTTCGGTGGCGACATCACACTGGCCAACATCAGCCCCCGCAAGCGCGACCGGATCATCGCCAAGTACTCGACCGCGGCCGAGCTCCCCTCGGTGGTTGAGGAGCGAGCGTCAGCGAGCGTCTCGAAACCACTGGACCAGCACGGCGAGTCGACCGAGGTGATGGCCGCCCGGTGCCCCGGCTGCGGCTACACCTACGAGGTCGCCCGCGGAGACGAGCACGAGGGCTTCGCCGCCGGCACTGCCTGGGCCGACGTACCCGACTCCTGGTGCTGCCCCGACTGCGGCGTGCGCGAGAAGGTCGACTTCGTCGCAGTCGAAAGCGAGCTCGCGTCATGAGGATCGACGTCGACCGCGACAAGTGCGAGGGCCTCGGGATGTGCGAGGCGATGGCGCACGAGTACTTCGAGCTCGACGACGACGACACCATGACGGTGCTCGACGACTCGCCGCCGGAGGTCGACCGGTCGAAGGTGCACGCCGCGGTCGAGGCCTGTCCGGTGATGGCGCTCAGCCTGGCCGGCTGAGTCCGCCGATGCCTGCCCTGGTGGGGGCTCTCACTAGGCTGTCCGCCATGAGCAGCGCAGCCGCCACCGAGTCTTCCCAGGGGTCGGTCACCCACCGTGACCGACTGCTGGAGGCTGCTGCCCGCTTCACGGCGGAGCACGGCTGGGGCGCGCTGACCATGGGCAAGCTGGCCGATCTCGTGGGGGTCAGTCGGCAGACGGTCTACAACGAGCTCGGCGGGAAGCCGCAGCTGGCCGAGGCCATGGTGATGCGTGAGCTCGACCTGTTCCTCGGTCACGTCGACTCCGCCTTCCTCGAGCACCCCGACGACCTGGTCGCGGCGATCGAGGCTGCTGCCTACCGGGTGCTCGACCTCGCCCGCACCGACCCGCTGCTGCACGCGATCCTGAGCAGCAGCCAGGGCGCGGACAGCGAGCTGCTGCCGCTGTTGACGACCAACTCCGAGGGCCTGCTCGAGGCCGCCGGGCAGATGATCCGCTCGCACGTCTCGCGCTACGACGTACCGCTGGAGGAGAACCGCCTCGAGGTGCTCATCGACATGGTGGTGCGACTGGTGCTGAGCCACGTGATGCAGCCGACCGGTGATCCCGCCGAGACCGCCGAGACCGTCGCCTGGATCGCTGCCCGTGTCCTCGCGGTGGCACCACGCTCCTGAGCGGATCCCTAGAATCGGCCGCATGGCCACGACCGAGACCCGGATGTTGCTGCTGGGTGCGGTGGCCATCTTCGAGCCGGTCAACGGCTACCAGATCCGGCGCGAGCTGTTGACCTGGGGCGTGGAGGACTGGGCCAACATCCGGCCGGGCTCGATCTACAACGGCCTCGCGACGCTGGCCCAGCGGGGAGAGCTGGTCCGGCACGACCTGCGCGACGGTGGCCGGGAGGTGGCGGTCTACGAGCTCAGTGACACCGGGCGGGAGGAGTTCCGACGGCTGTTCGAGGAGGCCCTCACCGCCGTACGTCCCACGGCGCCGCTGGCCTTCCAGACCGCCCTGTCGATGCTGCCGCTGGTCTCGCGCGACGATGCCAAGCGCCTGCTCAAGCAACGACTGGCCAACCTCGACGAGGCGGCGCAGGGGTACGACGAGAAGTCGGTCGACGTGGAGCACGTCCCACCGCACGTGCTCGCGGTGATGGACTACTGGGACCGCGTCGGCAGGGTCGAGCGGGAGTGGCTGCTGCGCCTGTTGTTCCGCATCGAGGACGGCGAGCTGGACTTCCTCGGTGAGCCGATGGGCTGGACCCCGGCTGCCGACGACCCGGGCCACCAGATGAGTGCCGACCGGGAGCGCTACCTCGCCATGCTCAAGCACTGACCCGTTTGTTGCGGGCCGATGAGTTTGTCGGTGTTCGCTGGTCTACTCGCAGCACGGGTTGACAGACCCATGTTCAAACTTGAACACTGTCGAATATTCAACCTTGAACACCCGTCCGGAGAAAGGGACACACGATGATTCACGCGCGAGGGTTGGTCCAGACCTTCAAGACCCGCCAGGGGCGCGAGAAGGTCGAGGTGCGCGCCGTCGACGGCGTCGACCTCGACGTCGAGGAGGGCGAGGTCGTCGGGTTCCTCGGGCCCAACGGCGCCGGCAAGACCACCACCCTGCGGATGCTCACCACCCTGCTGCGGCCCACGGAAGGGACCGCGACGGTGGCCGGCTACGACGTGGTCAAGCAGTCCCAGGACGTACGCCGCAGCATCGGCTACGTCTCCCAGGCGGGAGGGGCCTACTCCTACGCCCGAGCAGGTGACGAGGTCGTCGACCACGGGATGCTCTACGGCATCAGCAAGAAGCAGGCGACCGAGCGCGGCCACCAGCTCTTCGAGCAGCTCGACCTGCCCGGGCTGTGGAAGCGCACCCCCAAGCAGATGTCCGGGGGCCAGAAGCGCCGCCTCGACATCGTGATGGGGCTGATCCACGACCCGACGCTGGTCTTCCTCGACGAGCCGACCACCGGGCTGGACCCGCAGGCGCGCGCCAACCTCTGGGAGCACATCGCCGACCTTCGTCGTGAGCGGGGAGCGACGGTCTTCCTGACCACGCACTACCTCGACGAGGCCGACGTGCTCAGCGACCGGATCATGATCATCGACCAGGGCCGGATCATCGCGAGCGACACCTCCGAGAACCTCAAGGCCGCCATCTCGGGCGACCAGGTCGACCTCGAGGTGGCCGACTACAGCCGCGTCACCGACGCCGCGGCCGCGCTGAACTCGATCGCCGACTCCCTCGAGGTCGAGGGTCACCACGTGCGAGGTCGCGTGCCGCGTGCCGGCCGCGCCGTACCCGGTCTGCTGCGTGAGCTCGACCGCACCGGCATCACGCTGGAGTCGATCGAGGTGCACCGCCCGACCCTCGACGACGTCTTCCTGACCCTGACCGGCCGGTCGCTGCGCGACGCGGAGGCCGGGGCCGAGTCGGGCCAGCCCGAGTCGACCGAACAGCAGCCCGAGACAGTGGGAGCAGACCAGTGAGCTTCGTACGAGAGTCGACCATCGTGTTCAACCGCCAGGTGCGGATGAACCTGCGCAACCCGGCCTGGGTCTTCATCGGCGTGATGCAGCCGGTCCTCTACCTGGTGCTGTTCGGTCCGCTGCTCAAGCCGATCGTGGACAGCTTCCCGGGCGGCTCGGACAACGCCTACACGTTCCTGGTGCCCGGCCTGCTCGTCCAGCTGGGCATGTTCGGCGCCTTCTTCGCCGGCTTCGGCCTGATCGGGGAGTGGCGCGAGGGTGTCATCGAAGCCGAGCGGGTGACCCCCGCCAACCGCACGGCCCTGCTCGTGGGTCGACTGATGCGTGACGTGGCCCAGCTCTTCGTGCAGGCGGTGATCCTCGTCGTGCTCGGCTGGGCCATGGGCATGCGGGCGTCGGTCGAGGGCGTCGTCATCGGCATCGCGCTGACCCTCCTGGTCGGTGGCGCCTGCGCTGCGGCGTCCAACGCGCTCGCCCTGACCACCAAGAGCGAGGACGTGATGGCGCCGGTCATCAACATGGTGATGATGCCGATCCTGCTGCTCTCGGGGATCCTGCTGCCGATGACGCTCGGCCCCGAGTGGCTGCAGAACGTCAGCGACTTCATGCCGTTCCGCTGGATCGTCGACGGGGTGCGCGACACCTTCAGCGGCGACTTCAACACCAGTGGGCTGATGTGGGGCACCACCTGGGCGGTGGTGCTCTTCGGGCTCGCCGTGTGGTGGGGGACCTCAGTGTTCCGCAAAGAGGACGCCTGACGCCCCTCGGGATTCTCGACCGGGGGCTTCCGGGCCACGGCTAGCATCGTGCAGGGGGCCGCGACGGAGCCGCGGCGGGAATCGAGAGCTGATGCGTACGTCGTCGAGAGTCAAGCTGTGGTCGGCCTGTGCCGTGCTGCTGGCCTGCTCGCCGGCCGTCAGCGCGTGCGGCGCGCTCCAGGCGCAGTCCGACCAACCGCCGAAGACCTCGAGCACGGGCACCGACGGCGCCCCGGCCAACCCCGGCAAGACCGTCCCGGCCAGCGACGTCGCCATGGACCCGCCGCCGAAGCTGGATGCGCCGCTGCTCTCCTCCGACGTGCTCGTCTACAGCCAGGACACGTTGTCACCCGAGGTCATCAACTCGATCCGCAACATCAAGACCGACAAGGGCGCGAAGGCGATCAGCAGCGTCGAGACGTTCTCGATGGGCTCGTTCTGGGTCGACGAGCAGCAGGTCACCTACGCCGCGGTCAACCCGGCCACCTTCCGCCGCCTGACCCCGCAGGGCACGGCACAGACCCAGGGAGTCTGGGACCGGGTGGCCGACGGCGAGATCGCGGTCAGCCCGGCGATCGCCAAGAAGCTCGCCACCAAGGACGGCTTCCTCAAGCTCGGCAACGAGACCGACTCCCCGACCGTGCACATCGGGGCCTACGCCCAGATCCTGTATCCGACGTACGCCCACCAGATCGACGCCGTGGTCAACTCCAAGTGGGTCAAGCCGCTGAGGATGACCAAGGACAACGCGATGATCGTCTCGATGGGCTCGACCTCGCCCCAGAGCATCCGCAAGCAGCTCCAGCAGGACACCCACGGCCGGGCCAGTGTGCAGATCCTCGGCCCCGACTTCGACCTGAGCGTCCAGACGGTGGTGCCCACGGGTGGCTCGGTCGCCCAGGCGGTCGGGTCGTTCAGCTACACCCCGCACGCCGACGGCACGGTCACGCCTGACCCGAAGTGGGTCGCCGCCAGCATCCGCACCGAGGAGATGCCGATCATCGGCCGGGTCACCGGCAACAAGGTGATGCTGCCCCAGCTGCGCGGGGCGTTGAACGAGGTGGTCGCCGCCGGGTTGTCGAAGGCGATCTACCAGTACGGCGGGTGCTACGTGCCGCGCTACATCGCCGGCAGCCACACCCTGTCGTTCCACAGCTTCGGCACCGCCATCGACCTCAACGTGGCCGACAACCAACGCGGCACCGTCGGCAAGATGGACCGCGGGGTCGTCGCGATCTTCAACCGGTGGGGCTTCGCCTGGGGCGGCACCTGGCACTACACCGACCCGATGCACTTCGAGCTGGAACGGCTCGTGAAATCGGGTGCCGAGGGCTGAGGCAGGACCACCCTCTAGCCTCGTGCCTATGCGCGCAGTCCAGGTGTCCCGGCCCGACGGTCCGTCCGCAGTCACGGTCGAGGAGGTGCCCGAGCCCACGGCCGAGGGCCCCTTCGGCCCGCAGGTGCTGGTGGAGACCCATGCCGTCGGGATCTCCTTCCCCGACCTGCTGCTGAGCAAGGGGCAGTACCAGCTCAAGCCGGAGCTCCCGTTCACCCTCGGAGTCGACTTCGCGGGCGTCGTACGCTCCGCGCCCGAGGGTTCCGGCCTGGCCGAGGGCGACCGCGTCGCGGCGGTCCTGGGGCACGGCGGCGCCGCCGACCTGGTCGGGCTGGGACCGGACAGCGTGTTCCCGCTCCCCGATGCTCTCAGCTTCGAGCAGGGCGCGGCGATCCCGATGAACTACCTCACCGCCCACTTCGCGCTGTCCGAGCGCGGCTCGCTCAAGGAGGGCGAGACCGTGCTGGTGCACGGCGCGGCGGGGGGCGTCGGCACGGCCACCCTCCAGGTCGCCAAGGGCTACGGCGCCCGCACCATCGCCGTCGTCTCCACCGACGAGAAGGCCGAGGTCGCGAGGAAGGCCGGTGCCGACGAGGTCGTCCGGATCGAGGGGTTCCGCGAGGCCGTCAAGGAGCTGACCGGGGGCGAAGGGGTCGACGTGGTCATGGACGTCGTCGGCGGCGACCTGATGACCGACTCGCTGCGCTCGCTCGGCACCCAGGGGCGCCTCCTGGTGGTCGGCTTCACGGCCGGCGCCATCCCCGAGGTCAAGGTCAACCGGCTGCTGCTCAACAACGTCGACGTCCGCGGCGTCGGCTGGGGCGCGTACGCGATGGTGCGACCCGGCTACATGCGCCAGCAGTGGAACGAGCTGCTGCCGATGATGGAGTCCGGCGTGATCGACCCGCCCATCGGCGCGACGTACCCCCTCGAGCAGTTCGGCCAGGCCCTCCAGGACATGGAGGACCGCAAGACCCTCGGCAAGTCGGTCGTCACCCTGAGGTAGGCGCAGGGATGTGGCCTCGAGCTGAGTCGATCCGGACCGGACGCCTGGTCCTCGAGCCGCTCGACGTCGCGCACGCCGTCGAGATGGTCGAGGTCCTCGCGAGCCCGACGCTCTACGAGTGGACCGGTGGCGAGCCTCCGGCGCTCGCCGACCTCGAGGCTCGCTACCGGGTGCAGTCGTTGGGGCAGTCCCGCGACGGAACGGAAGGTTGGCTGAACTGGATCCTCCGGATCGCTGAGTCGGGCGAGACTGCGGGATACGTCCAGGCCACCCTGACCCCAGCCGACGAGGCGACAGGGGCGACGGAGGCGGACGTGGCCTGGGTTGTGGGAGTCGAGCACCAGGGCCACGGTCTCGCCTGCGAGGCGGCGCAGGTGATGGTGTCCTGGCTCGAGGATCAGGGTGTGCTGACCGTGCACGCGCTCATCCATCCGGGCAACGCCGCTTCGGCCGCCGTGGCGCGCCGGCTCGGGATGTCGGCCACCCCGACGATGATCGACGGAGAGGTCCGCTGGACCCGGCGTACGCATTCCTGAGCTGCCTCCGGACAGACCAAGGGCCCCGGGGAATCCCCGGAGCCCTTGGCTTCCCCCCTCCTCCCGTCCCCCGGTTGCGGGAGGCTGTCGGGCGGCCTCAGCCGGCAGGTGCCAGCTCGGCCTTGTTGCCGAACGCGAAGAACAGCAGGTCGGTCATCTCGAAGATGCCCTTGGCCTTGCGCGGACCGAGGGTCGGCCTGAACTCCGGGTTGCGTACGACGGAGAACCGGCTCGCCTGCATGGCCCGGTGGAAGGTCTCGACCACGATCCGTGCACCCACACCCGTGAGCCGGCCGTTGTTCAGCTCGGCCTCGCGCAGGATGTAGAACCAGAGCGGCGTCCGGTTCGCGAGTGCCGTCTTCTCGGCCGCCGTCAGGTGGTCGAGCTTGGCGCCGCCGTTGCCGTTCAGGATCTGTGCCCTGGTGAGCGGCGTGACCGCGATGCCGAGGCTCTTCATCTTCGTGACCATCTGTTGGCCGCTGGCCAGCGAGACCATGTTGGCCCGGGTGAGGTTGCGGAAGGCCAGGTTGCGCGGCAGCGTGCCCACGTTGTCGTCGCCACCGAACGTGCTCGGCGGCAGCGAGGCGAGGGGGTCGGTGAGGCGGGTGTCGATGCGCATCGCCATGTTCACGCCGCTGGCCGGCGCGGCCAGCCCGGGCTTGCCGGCGGCCGGGAAGTCGTACATCCGGCGCCAGTCCGCGATCCAGCTGCCGAGCAGCCGCTTCTCTCCGGCCAGTCCGCCGCCCATGCCGGAGAACAGGAACATGTAGTCCAGGGTGCCGTCGGTGCCGGGGAAGTGGCTGTTCCAGTTGTACTCGGCGCGGACCATGCTGTGCCCGAGCCGGAAGGCAGCCACCGAGAACTCGATCGGCATCGTCGGGGTGGCGGTCGGGATGGCGTCGGGCTGGATCAGCTTGCGGCCGTTGGTGAACACGTCGTTCACCACGGCCGGCTGGCAGATGCGCTGCAGGTAGTCGTGACGCAGCAGCCACTGGTAGTGCAGCGTCACCCGCTTGCGGGCCACGGTGAACTTCTGGGCGGCCGGCATGCTGGCCGGCAGTCGGTCGACGACCTTGTTGTGGAAGCTGATCATCGCGGTGTGGGTCTGCGCGACGATGAGGTTCTCGTCGTTGCGGGGATCGGGGATGAGCGCCTTCTGCGCAGCGGTCACGCCGCCGGTGCCCACGCGGGGGAGGTCGTGGCGTGGGGCGGGCTTGACCCCCTCGGCACGGATCGTCGTGCCGGTCTTGAGGTGCAGCCCGTCGGCGGCGTAGAACTTCGCCGACGCCGGGTCGGCGGGTCCGGCGCCGTAGAGGGAGTCGAGGTCGAGCCGTGGTGAACGTCCCTGCACGAGGTCCTCGGGGGTGACGTCCTCACCGAGCATCACGTCGGTGCGGTCCATGGTCAGGTCGTGGTCGACGAACTGGCCGAGGTAGGTGTAGCCGGCGGGCACCTGGCCCGGTCCGCCGCCGCCGACGGTCATCGCCTTGGCGAGCTTGCGGGTGATCGTCGCGTTCAGCGGGGTGCCCTTCGGCCCGACGCGTGAGAAGTGGAACGGGGCCGGCACCGCCTTCGGAAGCGCCTTGGGCTTGCCGGCCTTCGGGTTCTCGGAGGTGGAGACGGGATCCGCCTCGTCACCGGTGCGGCCACCGAGCTGGGTGGTGAGTACTCCTTCGCCCTCGATGAAGAAGGTCTCCGAGCCGTGCTTCATCCCCTGCGACATGAATACGCCTTTCCGTCCCGATTGTCGTGGCGCTGCTCCCCCCAAGAGCAGGACGGGGTCGGCCAGATACATCTCTGGTCGGCGAAATCCCCAACGACCCACCGTGGCACTCCGGCGGCCCGACGAACAGGCCCCACTCCGACCGGTCTAAGCCGTTCAGTCGGCGGTGGAGGAGTCGGTGGTGGAGGAGTCGGCGAAGGAGTGGTGCTCGTGGGTGACCACCCACCGCTCGGCGCGCCGGACCAGTCCGACCGTCAGGCGCAGCCGCTGGTCGGGGTGCCGAGCCAGCGCTTCGGGGGTGTTGCACCGCAGCAGTGCCCACGCGAACGCCACGTCGGCACCAGCCGTCACGTCGAGCTCGACGATCTCGAAGAACGCCCCCGACGCCTGCCACTCGAAGAAGCCGGGCCACGTATCGCGGTACTCCGCCAACCCGCGTACGCCGTCCTCGGGTGGTGGCACGTCGAACATCACGATGTCCTCGCCGTGGTCGGCCAGGACGGTGTCGAGGTCGCCACGGTGCACGGCGTCGGCCCAGCGCGCGATCAGGTCGCGGATCTCCTGCTCCATGGGGATAGGGACTCCCGTCGTCAGCTCAACTCATCGGCCCGCTCAGGACTCGTGGACAGCGACGCCGTCGATCCAGGTGGAGACGACCTGGGTGGCGCCGATCTCGGCCGGGTCGCCGACGAACGGGTCGCGGTCGAGTACGACGAGGTCGGCGACCGAGCCCGCAGCGAGGGTGCCGGCGTCGTCGCGATGGTTCACCCACGCCGATCCGCTGGTGTACGCCGCGAACGCGGTCTCCAGGTCGAGCCCCTGCTCGGGCAGGAAGGGTTCGTTGCCCTCACGACCCTCGGCGCCGTGGGCCCACCGGTTGACCGCGACGTGGATCGCCGCGAGCGGGTGGGGCGTGCTCACCGGCCAGTCGCTGCCGGCGACCAGCCGGGCGCCCGCGCGGTGCAGCGACCCGAACGGGTACTGCCAGGTGGCGCGCTCGGTGCCGATGAACGGGATCGTCAGGTCGACCATCTGGTCGTCCAGACAGGCCCAGAGCGCCTGGATGTTGGCGGCCACCCCGAGCTCGCCGAAGCGGCGTACGTCGTCGGGATGCACCAGCTGGAGATGCGCGATGTGGTGCCGGCGCTCCGGGTCCGTCCCGACGAAGGCGTCCAGCGCCTCGCGCACGCCCCGGTCGCCGATGCCGTGGACATGCACCTGGAAGCCCTCGGCATCGAGGAGTGCAACGGCCTGCCGCAACGCGGTCGGCTCGACGAAGGAGTGCCCGCCGTTCGCGGTCGGCTGCCCGCCCGCGTCGAGGTACGGCGCGGTCAGCGCGGCCGTGCCGTTCTCCATCACGCCGTCCTGCATCACCTTCACGCTCGTTGCCCGGAAGCGGCCGTGGCTGAACTCGGCCCGCCGCTCCACCAGTGAAGACACCTGCTCCTCGCCGCGCTCGCGGTCCCACCACAACGCCCCGACGACGTGTGCGGTCAGGTCTCCGCGCTGCGCGGCCCGGAGGTACGTCGGTCCCGGGTCGTCCATGCCGGCGTAGTCGCCGACGATCGCGTCCTGCCAGCCGGTGACGCCCACCGCGTGCAGGTAGGCCTGTCCCGCGAGCAGACCCTCGTAGTAGGCATCGGCCGTGGTCGCCGGCGCGTGCTGCGAGACGACCTCCATGGCCCCTTCGTGCAGGGTGCCGGTCGGCTGACCGTCGGCGTCGCGCTCGTAGCGTCCGTGCGGCGGCTCGGGCGAGTCCCGGGTGATGCCGGCCAGCTCGAGGGCCCGGGTGTTCACCAAGGCTCCGTGGTGGTCGCGGTTGGGCAGGAACACCGGCCGGTCGGGGACCACCGCATCGAGGTCGGCCGCGACCGGCGTACCTCCGGGGAAGGCGGCCATCGCCCAACCGCCGCCGAGGATCCACGGCACGTCGGGGTGGGACTCGGCGTACGCCTTGACTGCCGCGAGGTACTCCTCGCGCGTCGAGGCCTCGGACAGGTCGCAGCGGGTGCGTTCGAGCCCGCCCTGCACGGCGTGCACGTGGGCGTCGACGAAACCCGGGCCGACCAGCCCACCTGCCACATCGACGACTCGGGCGCCCTCGGGTACGTCGAGGTCGCCGACCGCCACGACCCGTGCGTCCTCGACGAGGAGGGTCGCGGCCCCGAGATGGTGGTGGCCGTCGAAGACGGCGCCGTTCACGAACGCAGTGGTGCTCACCCGGCGATTGTGCCGTCTCAGGCGGCGTGCCGCGTCGGAGCGGACGTCACCTCGTCGAGGTACGGGCTGGGGGCCGGGGCGGCGGGGGCCGCAACCGGTCGCCGCAGGTCGCGGATGCCGACCGCGAGCGCCAGGAAGGCGAACGCCACGGAGACGGCAGCGACGATGAGGAAGACGTTGATCCAGAACTGCAGGGTGTCGGGGTTGTTGATCATGGTGTGCTCCTGGTGCGGGGGGGATCTTCTCTGTCCCCCTGAGCGTGGAGCACCCCTCTTGCAGCCCTCTTGCAGTGCGCTTGTGCGCCGCTGGGGCCGACCTCAGCGCCGGCCGGTGCCGAGCACCCAGCCGAGCAGGGTGGAGACCACGGTGATGACCAGCGCTGCCAGCACGGTCGGGAAGAAGCCTCCGACGTCGAGGTTGTCGCTGAGCCCGGCCGCCACGAACAGCAGGATCGCGTTGACGACCAGGGTGAACAGGCCGAGCGTGATCAACGTCAGGGGGAGGGTCAGGAGCCGCAGGATCGGCCCCAGGATCGCGTCCACCAGACCGAAGAGCAGGGACGCACCCAGCAGCCCGAACACGCCGCCCGAGACCTCGACGCTGTCCAGCAGCCCGGCGACCACGGCGAGTGCGACCGCGAGCACCAGCCAGTGCGTGACCAGTCGTGCCAGCACACCGTCTCCTCCCGTCGTGGTCGTCATGTTGCTGCCCCCAGCAGCCCGGGGGGTCACCCGCGACGGGTGAGGAAGCACCCGTCGGGCTGGCTCATGCTGGCTGTGCGGAGAGGGGTCCGCGCAATGCACAGCCCACGAGGTGCCGGTGGAGCAGCCATGACCGAACGCGCAGAGCAGGGATCAACGGTCCGCTACGAGTTCCTGGTGCACGGGGTCGTGTCCGAGACCGTGCTGTCGGCGTTCCCCGAGCTCACCGCGGCCAAGGGGCCGGCGGGAGGTACCGCGCTGTTCGGGGCGGTGTACGACGACGCGCACCTGCACGGGCTGCTGGCCCGGTTCCAGATGTTCGGCCTCACCCTGCTCGAGATGAGGCGGTTGCCGGACTGATCCACCGCCTCGCCCGGGTCGTCCCCAGGGATGGACAGGGCCCCGCTCGTCGTACTGTGGGGCGCGGGAAGGGAAACTTGTGGCAACGACCCGCACGTCGGTGCAGCTGCGCGCCAAGTTGCAGGTCCCGATCGCCGCCGGGGATCTGATCGACCGGGCGCGGCTCCGTGAGCGTCTGGACACCTTGGTCGGACCCGGCGAGGGGGCCTGCGTCCTGGCCGTGTGCGCACCCGCCGGCTTCGGCAAGACGACCGCAGTCTCGGTATGGGCGCGCGGCCTCGATCCTGCGCGCGTCAAGGTCGCCTGGTGCTCGCTCGACGCCACCGAGTCGCACACCTTCCGCTTCTGGTCGCTGGTGCTCCAGGCCGTCACCTCCGCCCGTCCCGAGCTGGCAGGGGCTGGGCTGGCTGCGCCGCACCGTGCCGGTGCCATGGCCTTCCTCAACGAGCTGGCCGAGGCGCTCGCCGACCGCCAGCTGGTGCTCGTCCTGGAGAACCTCCACGAGCTCGTCGACCCGAAGGTCCTGGCTGACCTCGACCAGTTCGTGGGGCTGCTCCCCGCCTCGGTGAAGCTGGTGCTGACCAGCCGCTCCGACCCGCCGCTGACCGCCCTCCAGGGCCTGCACCTGCGCGGTGAGCTCATCCGGCTGCGGGTCCGAGACCTGGCCTTCACCATCGACGAGCTTAGACAGCTCGCCCCCGGGCTCGACGAGGAGAAGCGACAGCTCATCTGGGAGCGCACGGACGGGTGGCCCGCCCTCGTCTCGTTGATGCTGCTCTCCCTGCGCACCGACGCCGACCTGCCGCTGGCGCCGGTCGAGGACGACTACGTGATGGCGGAGTACCTCTTCCGGGAGCTGTTGCGACGCCAGGACCCGAGGGTGCAGTCGTTGATGCTCGTGGCCGGCGTACCCGACCTGCTGCCGCTCGACCTCGCCGTGCAGCTGTCCGGTATGACGGACGCCGGCCGGGTGCTCGAGGGCCTGGTCGCCTCCTCGGGACTGGTCACCCGCTCACCCGCGACGCCGGACGGCCAGCCGTGGTACCGCTTCCACCCGCTGCTGCGCTCCTACCTGCGGGCCGAGCTGGCGCGTTCGGACCGCCAGCGCGAGCACCGGCTGCACACGCGTGCCGCGGACTGGTTCCTGGACGCGGGGCTCCCGCTGGAGGCGGTCCGTCACGCCCGCGCCAGCGAGAACACCGCCGTGGTCGAGCGGGTGGTGGCCGCCGTGGGCATGGGCCTGGTCAACGCGGGCGAGGCCAGCCTGCTGCTCGACTCACTGGCTGGGTCGTCCGGACGGCCGTCCCCGTCGGGACCGTGGACCCATGTCGTCGCCGCCGCCGCGCTCACCGACCTCGGTCGGGCCAGCGACGCGCGAGGGGAGCTGGCGCTCGCCCGGGCGGGGTCAAGCGAGACCGAGATCGACTCCGACCTCGAGGAGACCTGGCGCGGGGTCGACCGGCACCTGCGCCGACGCCGGGGCCTCCCCGTCGAGCTCGACGAGCAGGAGGGGCCACTGGCGACCTCGCCGGACGTCCAGGTCTACGCGGCCGTGGAGCGGGGCGGGGCCATGCTTGCCACCGGCGACTCGACCGCGGCAACCCTGGTGCTGGACGCAGCGGCCGACCTCGCGGAGGGCCTGGGCCGTCCCGCGGCCCTGGTCGACACCTTGGGCCTGCTGGCCCTGGCCCGCGCAGCCTGCTCCGACTACCGCGGAGTGGGCCCCTACCTCGACCGCGCCTTCGCCATCGCCCGCGAGCACGGCTGGGGAGCCTCGCCGCGGCTCGCCAACGCCCACCTGCTGCGGGCCTGGTGCGCCAGGCTCCGGATGGAGGACGGCGTCGCCCGCTGGCACGCGTCCCGGGCCCGGACACTGCTGGACGGGTCGTCCGACCCGGGCGTGGCAGCCGCGGTCCTGCTCCTCGACCAGGTGATCGCCTTCGAGGCCGACCCCCGGGCCTTCACCTCGGCGGGCGAGGTGCACGACGTGTGGGCGGGCGCCGAGACACGTCGTACTCCAGCCCTGGTGGTCCACGCGGCGCTGGTCGACGCCAGGATCAGCCTGATGCTCCACCGGGTCGACCGGGTCCAGGAGACCGCGGAGGCCGTCCGCCGCAGCGTGGGCGAGTGCGGCGAGGTCCGGCTGATCGATGCGATGGTCGACGGTGCCACGGGTCGGCGTCGCCAGGCCCTCGACGCTGTCCGGCAGGTCAGCGGCGGGCAGGTCCAGGTCGTGACCCCGGTGAGCCGGCTGATCGCGGCCTCGCTCGAGACGCGGCTCGCGATGCTGGAGGAGGACACCTTCGGGGCGACCCGGGCCGCGCGACAGGCACTCGAGCTGGCCGACCAGTTCGATGCCCCGCGGGCGATCGTGGACTTCGGCGGCGAGGAGATGCTGACCCTGCTCCAGCAGGAGCGGGGCCGCTGGGGCACCCACGAGGTGCTCGCCGAGCGGATCGCGGGCTCACCGCGACCCACGGACACCTCCCCGGAGGTGCTCACGGCTCGCGAGCTCGAGGTGCTGGTCGAGCTGCCGACCCTGCGCACGGTGGAGGAGATCGCCCACTCGATGTTCGTCTCGGTGAACACCTTGAAGACGCACCTGCGCAGCGTCTACCGCAAGCTCGGCGTCTCCTCGCGGCGAGACGCCGTCACCGCCGCCAGGGTGCGCGGACTGCTCTGAGCCTCAGCCCTCGGTGGCTTCTTCCAGGGGTGCGACCAGGCCGCCCCCGAACAGCCCGGCGTACGACGCCCCGGCGATCAGCCCGCCGACGACCGGTGCGACCAGGAACACCCACAGCTGGGTGAGCGCGTCGCCACCGGCGAAGACGGCCGGCCCGATCGAACGCGCCGGGTTGACCGAGGTGTTGCTGACCGGGATGGAGATCAGGTGGATCAGGGTCAGCGCCAGGCCGATGGCGAGCGGGGCGAACCCCTTCGGGGCCGGTGTGTCGGTCACGCCGAGGATGACGTAGAGGAAGAACGCCGTCAGCACGACCTCGGCCACGATCACCGCGAGCAGCGAGTAGCCGCCCGGCGAGTGGTCGCCGTACCCGTTGGTGGCGAAACCGTTGTCGATGTCGAAGCCGTCGGTGCCGTTGGCGATGACGAGCAGCACACCTGCGGCGACGATGGCGCCGACGACCTGGGTCACGACGTACGCCGGGACCTCGCGCCAGTCGAACCGCTTGCCGGCGGCGAGACCGATGGTGATGGCCGGGTTGAAGTGACCACCGGAGATGTGGCCCACGGCGTAGGCCATGGTGACGACGGTCAAGCCGAACGCCAGGGCCACCCCTTCGTTCTTGACGATCGACCCGGCCAGCACGGCGGTGCCGCACCCTCCGAGGACCAACCAGAACGTGCCGAACAGCTCGGCTGCCAGTCGCTGTCGCATGGAGTACATGGGCACCACCTCTGCTGGGGAGTGGAACAACGCTAGCCGTCACCGCGGCTGCCGGCAGCATGCGAGGCCGTGGCGCGACACCCATTCACCCGTTCTGGGTGAGCGGGCATGATGGACCGACCACGGTGCCGGTGCCCGGAGCCGGTGACCCGCCCGCGAGGAGGTCGAGTGAGCGACAGCGGCCAAGCAGCGACCGGGGGTGCACCCGACGTCGTGCCGGTCTTCTTCCTGTCCGACAGCACCGGCATCAGCGCAGAGACGATGGGCAACGCCCTGCTGATCCAGTTCCCGGACGTGCGCTTCGAGCGCACCCTCATCCCGTTCATCTCCTCGATCGAGGAGGCCCGCGAGGTGGTGGCGCGTCTCGACGCGGTGCTGGAGACCAGTCCGCGCACCCCGCTCGTCTTCGCGACCGCCGCCAGCGACGAGGTGCGCCTCGAGCTGGTCAAGACGCGCTGCCCCGTCATCGACTTCTTCGGCCTGCACATGGACCGGGTCGAGTCGATCCTGGAGACACACGGCGTGCACGCCGCCGCCCGGCTGCACGGTGTCGGTGACATCAAGCGTTACAACAGCCGGATGCAGGCGGTGGAGTACACCATCGAGCACGACGACGGCCAGAGCGTGCGGGGCCTGGAGAAGGCCGACGTGATCCTGGTGGCGCCGTCGCGCTGCGGCAAGACGCCGACCGCGATGTACCTCGCGCTCCAGCACGGCCTGTTCGTGGCCAACTACCCGATCGTCGAGGAGGACCTCGACACCCACGAGCTGCCGCGCCCGGTCCGGCAGCTGGCTGATCGGTGCTTCGGGTTGATGACCACGCCCCAGCGGCTCTCCGCCGTACGCCAGGAGCGACGGCCCAGCTCGCGCTACGCCTCGCTCGAGCAGTGCACCTTCGAGCTGCGCCGCACCGAGCAGATCTTCAAGACCCACCACCTGCCGGTCGTCGACTCCTCCACCAAGTCGGTCGAGGAGATCTCGACGATCATCCTGCAGAGCCTGAAGGGCCCCAGGAGCCAGGACACATCCAGCCCGAAGAGCAGGAGCACCTCATGAGCAAGCCCGTCAACGTGCGGCCGTTCGCCGAGCTCGGACTCGCCGACCTCGAGGAGGTGGGCGGCAAGAACTCCTCGCTCGGGGAGATGGTCAGCAACCTCTCGTCCCTCGGGGTCCGCGTGCCCGACGGCTTCGCCACGACGGCCGACGCCTTCCGTCGCTTCATCGGTGACACCGGCCTGGCCGAGGAGATCTCGGAGAAGCTGAAGGGCCTCGACACCGACGACACCCGCCAGCTGGCCGAGGTCGGCAAGGCGATCCGGCAGTCGGTGGTCAACCAGGAGTTCCCCGACGACCTCGAGGCCGACATCCGGGCGGCCTACGAGACCTTGGTGGACGGGCGCGACGACGTGTCCTTCGCCGTACGTTCGAGCGCGACGGCCGAGGACCTCCCGGACGCGTCGTTCGCCGGGCAGCAGGAGACCTTCCTCAACATCACGGGCATCGAGGGGGTGCTGCAGGCGATCCGGGAGGTGTTCGCCTCGCTCTACAACGACCGGGCGATCGCCTACCGCGTGCACCACGACTTCGACCACGACGCCGTCGCCCTGTCGGCCGGCGTGCAGCAGATGGTCCGCTCCGACATCGGTGCCTCCGGCGTGATCTTCACGATGGACACCGAGTCGGGCTTCAAGGACGCGGTGTTCGTGACGTCGTCGTACGGCCTGGGCGAGGCGGTGGTGCAGGGCGCCGTCAACCCCGACGAGTTCTACGTCTACAAGCCCGCGCTGCGCGCCGGCCGGCCGGCGGTGCTCAAGCGCGGCGTCGGCACCAAGGCCACCAAGATGATCTACACCGATGACCCGGCGGTCGGGAAGACGACCGAGTTCGTCGACACCGACGAGGCCGAGCGCCGGCTGCTCAGCCTCACCGACGACGAGGTCGAGGAGCTCGCCCGCCACGCGCTCACCATCGAGGAGCACTACGGCCGGCCGATGGACATCGAGTGGGGCAAGGACGGCCTCGACGGTGAGCTCTATGTCCTGCAGGCACGACCCGAGACGGTGATGTCCCGGGTCGGCGTCAAGCAGCGCTTCCGCATGGAGGAGCAGGGCGAGGTCGTCGTCGAGGGACGGGCGATCGGCCAGAAGATCGGCGCCGGCGGCGTGCGGATGATGAGGTCGATCGACGAGATGCATGACTTCGTCGAGGGGGAGGTGCTCGTCGCGGACATGACCGACCCCGACTGGGAGCCGATCATGAAGCGCGCCTCGGCGATCGTCACCAACCGTGGCGGCCGCACCTGCCACGCAGCGATCATCGCCCGCGAGCTCGGCATCCCCGCAGTGGTCGGGACCGGCGACGCGACCCGGACGCTGGAGGACGGTCGTGAGGTCACCGTCTCGTGCGCCGAGGGCGACACCGGCTACATCTACGACGGAAAGCTGGAGTTCACCGTCGAGGAGACCGAGCTCGAGGAGATGCCGGAGATCGGCACCAAGATCATGATGAACGTCGGTACGCCGGAGCAGGCGTTCTCGTTCGCCATGCTGCCCAACGCCGGCGTCGGCCTGGCCCGGCTGGAGTTCATCATCAACCGGCAGATCGGGATCCACCCCAAGGCACTGCTCGGTCTCGACGACCTCGAGCAGCCGTTGAAGTCACAGATCGAGGAGTCCATCGCGGCGTACGCCGGGCCTAGGGAGTTCTTCGTGCAGCGGGTGGCCGAGGGTGTCTCGACCATCGCGGCTGCGTTCGCGCCCCACCCGGTGATCGTGCGGATGAGCGACTTCAAGTCCAACGAGTACGCCAACTTGGTCGGCGGCGAGCTGTTCGAGCCCGACGAGGAGAACCCGATGATCGGCTACCGCGGCGCCTCGCGGTATCTCTCCGCCGAGTTCGCCGACTGCTTCGCGATGGAAGCCGAGGCGCTGAAGTACGTGCGCGACGAGATGGGCCTGACCAACGTCAAGATCATGATCCCGTTCGTGCGCACGGTGGCCGAGGGCAAGGGCGTGATCGACCTGCTCGGCAAGCACGGGCTGGTCCGTGGCGAGAACGACCTCCAGGTCGTGATGATGTGCGAGGTGCCCTCCAACGCCGTACTCGCCGAGGAGTTCCTGGAGCACTTCGACGGCTTCTCGATCGGGTCCAACGACATGACCCAGCTGACCCTCGGCCTCGACCGCGACTCCTCGCTCGTGGCGGCGTCCTTCGACGAGCGCGACCCCGCGGTGAAGTTCATGCTGGAGCGCGCGATCAAGGCCTGCCGCGAGAAGGGCAAGTACGTCGGCATCTGTGGCCAGGGACCCAGCGACCACCCCGACATGGCCGAGTGGCTGCTCGGGCTCGGCATCGAGTCGATCTCGCTGAACCCCGACACCGTCGTGGACACCTGGCTGCGGCTGGCCAAGGTCTCCCAGTGACGGGAGCTCCTCGCGACCAGGACTGGTGGAAGTCGGCGGTCGTCTACCAGATCTACCCGAAGAGCTTCGCCGACAGCGACGGTGACGGGATCGGTGACCTCGGCGGCATCATCGACCGGCTCGACCACCTCGAGCGCCTCGGTGCGGACGTCGTCTGGCTGAGCCCGGTCTATCGCTCGCCGCTCGTCGACAACGGTTACGACATCAGCGACTACCAGGACGTCGAGCCGCTCTTCGGGACGCTCGACCAGATGGACCGGCTCATCGCCGCGGCGCACGACCGTGGCATCGCGGTGGTGATGGACCTGGTGGTGAACCACACCAGCGACCAGCATCGGTGGTTCGACGAGGCCCGGTCCTCGAAGGACAGTGAGCTGCGCGACTTCTACTGGTGGCGACCGCCCCGCGAGGGCTTCGTCGGCGGCGAGCCAGGAGCCGAGCCGACGAACTGGCGGTCGTTCTTCTCCGGACCCGCGTGGACGTGGGAGGAGAAGACCGGCGAGTACTACCTGCACATCTTCGCCGCTGAGCAGCCCGAGCTGAACTGGGAGAACCCGCGGCTGCGGCAGGCGGTCTACTCGATGATGCGCTGGTGGCTCGACCGAGGCGTCGACGGCTTCCGGATGGACGTCATCAACTTCATCTCCAAGCGGATGGTGCCGGGCTCACCGGGACTGATCGACTCGCCGGCGTCGGCCGACGGGCTCGGCGACCCCTCGCCGCACATCCTCAACGGGCCGCGGATCCACGAGTTCCTCCAGGAGATGCATCGCGAGGTGTTCGCCGGTCGACCGTCCACGCTGCTCAACGTCGGCGAGATGCCGGGTGCCACGCTCGAGGAGGCGCGGCTCTACACCGACCCGGCCCGCGGCGAGCTCGACATGGTGTTCCAGTTCGAGCACGTCGACCTCGACTCCGGTCCGGGCGGCAAGTGGGACGTCGTACCCCTGCCCCTGCCGCGGCTCAAGGCCGCCATGCAGAAGTGGCAGGACGGGCTGGCCGACGTGGGCTGGAACAGTCTCTACTGGAGCAACCACGACCAGCCCCGGGCCGTCAGTCGCTTCGGCAGCGACGATCCGCGCCACCGGGTCCGGTCGGCCAAGGCCCTCGGCACGGTGCTGCACCTGCATCGCGGGACGCCGTACGTCTATCAGGGCGAGGAGCTCGGCATGACCAACGCTCCTTTCGCCGCGGTCGAGGACTTCCGCGACATCGAGTCGGTCAACCACTTCCGCGCGGCCACGGCTCAAGGTGAACCGGCCGAGCAGGTGCTCGCCGCGCTGCGCCGCAAGAGCCGTGACAACGCGCGTACGCCGATGCAGTGGGACTCCTCACCGCACGCCGGCTTCACGACCGGTGAGCCGTGGCTGGCGGTCAACCCGAACCACTCCGAGATCAACGCCGCCGCCCAGGTCGACGACCCCGACTCGGTGTTCCACCACTACCGCCGCCTGATCGAGCTGCGGCACGACGAGCCGACGGTCGCGCACGGCGACTTCACGATGCTGGTGCCGGACCACGAGCAGCTCTACGCCTTCACCCGCACGCTCGGCGACGTGCGACTGACGGTGGTGGCCAACCTCTCGGACCGGGACGGGTTGGTGCCGGCGGACGAGGGGATCGAGGTCCCCGACGGTGCCGAGGTGGTGCTCACCAACGAGGGCTCCGGCATCGCTCCCGACGCCCCACTCGGTCCCTGGGCCGCACGGGTGCTGCGCAGGCGGACCTGACCTGGACATGGTGTCCGTGCGATGACTTCGGGCCGCCGCACTGGTCGGTACACCGAACCCGATCTCGGTTGAAGGAGCACATCATGGGCAAGGTCATCGCCAATGCGTCGATGTCGCTGGACGGTTACATCGCCAAGGACGACAACACGATCGGCCGTCTCTTCGACTGGCTGCAGAACGGCGAGGTCGAGGTCCGCACCGTCGACGACCGCATCACCTTGCACATGAGCCCGCCGAGCGCCGAGCACTGGCGCACGTGGGTCGACGGGCTGGGTGCCCTGGTGTGTGGTCGCACCTTGTTCGACTTCACAGGCGGATGGGACGGAATGCACACGATCGGAGTGCCAGTGGTCGTCGTGACGCATCAGGTGCCGACGGACTGGGTGGAGGCCCACCCGGACGCCCCGTTCCACTTCGTCACCGACGGTGTGGAGGCTGCTGTTGCGAAGGCACAGGAGGTCGCCGGCGAGCGCACCGTGGCCGTGACGGCCGGCACGATCGCGCGGCAGTGCCTCGAGCTCGGCCTCCTCGATGCTGTGGCCGTCGACCTCGTGCCTGTGGTCATGGGCCAGGGCCGTCCCTTCTTCGGGGAGATGATGACCGACGACGCGCCCCTGGGCGACCCGATCGAGTGCGTCCAGGGGGACCGCGTCACCCACCTCGTCTTCCCGGTGACGGAGTCAGCGGTGGAGTCATCGGAGGGGCAGGGATGAGGACGCTGCACATCGGCCTGCGCGTGGAGGACCTCGAGCGTTCACTCGCGTTCTACGCGCACCTCGGGTACGACGTCGTCGGCACCGTGCCCGAGACGGACCTGGGCAGTCTGACGATGCTGGCGCTTCCCGGCGACGAGTTCGTGGCCCTGGAGCTCGTGCACGACCCCACCCACGGCACGGTCGAGCCAAGCGGTCTGAGCCACGTCGTCGTCCAGGTCGACGACATGCACGCGACGGTGGCGCAGCTGGCCGCACGCGGAGTCGAGGCGGAAGGGCCCGCGTCGCCCGACGGCTCCGCAGACTTCTGGACCGCATGGGTCACCGACCCGGACGGATACCGCATCGAGCTCGTCCAGTGGCCCGCCGGGCACCCTGCCGGGATGACGCGGTCCGACCTGACGCATCCGGGACAGACCCGATGACCGGGTCCCACGCGCGCGGCGCACGAGAGGTGGTCGAGGAGCTGTTCCGACGCCAGAGGGAGGCCGATGAATCCGTGCTGGACGACCTCGTGGCCACCGACATGGTCAACCACGCTGCCGGACCCCAGGGTCGCGAGGGTCTGAGAGCGATCCTGCGGACCATCGAGGTCGACCTCGGCCCGACCGAGCTCGAGCAGCACCACCTCATCGGGGACGGAGACCTGGTCGTCCAGCACGTGACGCTGCACGGGACCCATCGGGCATCCACGATGCCGCTGCTCGCCGGTGTGCCGGCTGCCGGTCGATCGGCAGCCTGGGCCTTCATCCACATCTGGCGCGTCGCCGACGGGATGCTCGTCGAGCACTGGGCCTGTCGTGACGACCTGGGCCTGCTCGAGCAGCTCCGGCCGTCGTGACCGGGGATCGGCTGACCGTCGGCGTCATCACGCCGCACGTGGCGGCGGGACCTGAGGTCGAGCTGCCCGCCGTGACTGGCGGACGCATCGCCACGATCGTGTCCCGGACAGGGTCGCCACCGGAAGCGCCGCAGGCCCCGTACCGGAGGGGCCCGTCCGGTCACACCGAGCTGCGTGCCTCGACCGAGAGCACCGCGCTCGAACGCGCTGCGGCGACCTTCGCGGGCGGGAAGCTCGCCGCTGTCGTGCACGCGTCGACCACCACCGGCTATGTCATCGGCCAGCGCGAGGAGGCTGTCCTCGTCGAACGCCTCTCACTGCGGTTCGCGGTCCCTGCCGTCGTCAGCTGCGCGGCCGCTGCGTCAGCGCTGCGAACTCATGGAGTCGTGCGGGTTCAGCTGGTGCACCCGCCCTGGTTCGACGATGAGTTCGACGAGCTCGGCGCGGCGTACTTCCGCGACCAGGGGTTCGACGTCGTGGTGACCAAGGCGGCAGGTCTCCCCGACGATCCGGCCCGCGTGGGACCGCAGGTCGTGATCGACTGGGTCGAGCGGCACGTCGAGGACAGGACCGAGGCCGTCTTCCTCGCTGGCAACGGGTTCCGTGTCGCAGGAGCGGTCGAGGAGCTGGAGCGGCGCACGGGTCGACTCGTTGTCGAGGCCAATCAGGCACTGGCGTGGGGAATTCTCGCCGCGACAGGGGCGGCGCGGGAGGTTCCCGGCCACGGCCGGCTTCTCCGGGCCAGCCCCCCGACCCCGTAGACCCTGGGGACCTACCGCTACTTGCCAATGTGGAAAGTAGCGACCATACTTTCCATCATGGAAAGTAACCCGTTGCAGAACTCCGACGAGGCCCGCTCCGAGCTCGCCGTGGCGGACCAGGCGCGTCAGCGGCTGGCCGCCGGCCTGCGGCTGCCGACCAGTCTGCTCCCGGCGCTGGCGGCGGCGGTCACGATCCAGGTGGGCACCGCCGCCTACGGGATCGCCGCTCAGACGGTCGCCGGGCTCGCGGTGGCGCTGGCCGGAGTGGCGGTCTTCCTCGGGACAGCCGCGATCACGCTGCACCAGTTCCGGCGGATGAACGGCGTCAGGGTCGATGGTCTGGGGAGCCAGATCCTCCTGGGGACCGGGACCATCGCGACATCGGCCTACGTGGGCGCGCTCGGGGTGGCGACCTGGGCAGCCTTCGAGTCGCACTCGTGGCTCGTTGCTGCGGCAGCCGTGATCGGTGGGGTCGGCTATGCGTTCGCCACCCTCCGGTGGTGGCATGCCTACCGGCGCGACCCCGCCGCCCACGCAGGTGGCGCTTCGCCGCAGGTGCTCGCCGCACTCGCCGTGCTTGCCTGCGTGGGACTCGTTGCTCTGGTGGTAGCCGGCTGATGCCCGAGCTCGACCCGCTGATCCACGCCCCGGCCAGGCTCCAGGTGGTCACGACGCTGTCTGCGGTCTCCGAAGCGGAGTTCGCCACGCTGAGGGCGGCTCTCGAGGTCAGTGACTCGGTGCTGTCCAAGCACATCTCGGCGCTGGCCGACGCCGGCTACGTGCGCAGCCGCAAAGGTGTCCAGGCGGGGCGACGTACGACATGGATCGCCCTGACCAGCACCGGTCGGAAGGCCCTGCGCGAGCACGTCGCGGCACTGCGCCAGCTGATCGACGTGGTCGACTGACGCAGCGTCGGTTCACGTCCGGTTCGTCGTGACCCAGGCGTCGATGGACTCCAGGACGGTGTCGGTGACGCTGTGCCGGGGGACGAAGCCGAGCAGGTCGCGGGCCTTGTCCATCGGGAAGAGCGGAGCCCGCCCGATGTGGTCGATCGTCGTGGCGGCCTCGTGGGGGTCCACCCGGGCCGCGAACTCCGCCCACGGCACGAGCTCCAGCTTCGGCTCGTGACCGAAGTGCCGGGCGACGAGCTCGGCGTACCCGCGGAGGGTCAGTGCCTGGCTGCACACGCTGTTGAAGCTCTCGCCGGCCGCTGTGTCGGGCTGCTCGAGGCAGGCGTGGTGCAGACCCGCGACGTCGTCGGCGTGCACGTGGTGGATGGTCTCGCCGCCGCGGTCGGGGAGCAGGCACGAGCCGTCTGCGCGCAGCGCGTCGATCACGGCGGGGTCGAGGTTGCCGGCTGGTCCGATCGGCATCCAGCCCGGGCCGCTGATGTGTCCGGGGTGCACCACCGTGGCGCGGACTCGGTCCTGGCCCATCAGGTACCGCTCGATCGCGAGCTTGTTGACGCCGTACTCGCCGTAGGGGTGCTTGGGTGCGTCCTCGGTGGTCGGGACCAGGGTGCTGGGTCCGTAGGACCACACGCTGCCGGTGTGCACGACGTGCTGCCCGTCCAGCGCCTCGACCAGCTGCTGGGCCTGGGCCGGGGTGAAGCACATCAGGTCCACCACTGCATCGGGCCGCAGCCCGGCCACCAGCGAACCAAACGTGCCGTCCCGCTCCGCGACCGGTCGGTCACAGGTCACCAGCTCGACCTCGCCCCACGCCGGGTCGCCCCGGTACGCGCGACGGGGCCCTCGACTGATCACCGCGACGTCGTGCCCCGCCCTGACCAGACCCGGAACCAGGTAGGTGCCGATGTGACCAGTACCCCCGATCACCACCACGCGCATGGCCCCACGATACGGGCGAGGCAGAAGGGGAGCCGGTGCCTACCGGACCGACCAGGCCGCGTCATCCCGCCCCCAGCCGGACGTGTCGGTTCACCGGACATGCCTGCGGGTTCAGGCGGTCAACCCGGCCGGCAGACATCCCGGCCACACCGTTCGTCTTGCAGCAGCGCTGCCACCGACCCGGGACAGATGATGTGTACGCGGGGTGCCGAGCGAGGATACGGTTTCCCATGGCCCAAGGTCCGACGTGGACTGCGCGTCTCGCAGCCGGTCCTCTTGACGGTGCGACCGTCCGGCTCGACATCGACGGCGATGATCTGCCCGATGCGGTCGTGATGAACTTTGGCATGGGAGCACGCTCCACGGAGCTGGCCTGGCACAGCTACGTCCTGGACCGATCCCGCTCGGTGTTCCGCTACCTCGGCGAGAACCGCCTCGAGGACGAGGACGGGTCGGGGTCCGGGTCTTGGCCCGATGCCACGAGCGACGCCACGAGCGACGCCGCGGTCGAGACCGCCCGGGGGGATGACTTGACCCGTCGTTTCTATGAGCTGTTGTTCGAGCGTCACCCCGGCGTGCGTTCGATGTTCCACGCGGACATCGGGCCGCAGGCTGTCACGTTGCGACGAGCCATGGTCGAGGTGCTCGACCACCTCGACGACCCAGACTGGTTGGTGACCACGCTGGGTTCGCTGGGCGCTCGGCACGCGAAGCTGGGCGTGTCCGAGTCGATGTACACCGCCTTCGTGGACTGCATGCTCACCGCGATGGCGGAGGGCGCAGGCACGCAGTGGACTCCCGCGCTCGAGCACGGTTGGCGCAACACCCTCGAGGACATCGCCGAGCTCATGCGGGCCGCCGGCACCTCGCCGCGCGCCTGAGTCGGCGCTTCCGCGTTATGACAGCGACGGATGGGGGTCCAGCACGTTACCCCGGGCTACATCGACCGTCGAGGGCAGCTGACGGTGCCCTAGACAGCCCGCCGGTCCCCGATCGGGCGCCCTGTTATCTTGCGCGTGAAGAGGCCGCCTGGGTCCTGCACGGGGGAGGGACCTGGGCGGCGTCGCTGCGTCTGCCGTTATCGGGCAGCAACGGAAGTCCACGATCGCCAGTCGCTCTCGATGCCTGCGGAGATCTCGACGTTGACGCTCCGACCCACCATCGGTGCCGGCGGCTGTGTCACCGACCGGTGTCGAAGGCGGCGGGCAACAGCAGCGTGAACACCGATCCGTTCGGCTCCCGTGGGGTGTAGGCGACGCTTCCACCTCCAGCGGCTGCCAGTGCACGCACGACGAACAGCCCAAGGCCGGTACCGCGCGCGCTCGTCCCGGGAGCGCGCGCGTACTCCTCGAACAGCCTGGGACGGAAATCTGGTGGCACACCGGGTCCGTTGTCCTCGACGTCGATGCGCACGTGCACACCGGAGGCGCTGAGCCGCACCAGCAAGGGTGGTGCACCGTACTTGGCGGCGTTGCTCAACAGGTTGCCCAGCATCTGCTGGACGTGCAGTGGGTCAACCACCATCGCCGGGATGCGGTCCTCCGACACCTGGAGCTCGACATCGGCAGGGACGAGGGCGCCGACCAGGTCGACTGCGTCGACTTCGCGCACGTCGGGGGTCACCGTTCCGTGCTGTGCCTGGGCGGCGGTGAGCAGGTCTGCGGTGATGTGCTCGAGCAGGCGCACTTGACGACCCATGACTTCCATCAAGTGTGTGCGGTCAGTCTGGGCGAGCGGCTCCTCTTGCGCGGTCACCGTCTCGATGGCAGCCATCAGCACTCCGATCGGTCCGCGCAGCTCGTGGGCGGTGGTGGCGATGGCCCGGCGCAGCAGTTCGGCTCCGCTGCCGGCGTCTGCGTGGAGGTAGACCAGCCGGTCGTTGCCGCTGCGTCGCACCTTGACCTGCACCTGGCGTGGGGGGTCACCCATCGTCAGCGTGGCTGACCCCTCGAGGTCAGGGTGGGCGGCGAGGTGGGCCGCGAGCGCGGGTGAGACGTCGGCGAGCGCCGCGCCTGAGGCGATGAAGTCTCCGATCATGCGGGTGGCCTCCCGGTTGGCGAGAACGACGCTGCTACCCCTGACGTGGACCAGACCGAATGGTGCCTGGTCCAGGTAGTTGTAGCTGTGCGGTTCGACCTGGCCAGGAACACTTGGCGCCAGGTGCGCGGCTCCCTCTCCCATCCGCTTGGCCACGAGCAGCTGCATCTGGGCGAGGAGCTCGGACAGCGGCCGACCTTTCTGCACATAGCCGTCGGCGCCGGCGGTGAGCGCACGCAGAGTCATCTGCGCGGACCCCAGGCTCGAGAGCATCACGATCACGGTCTCCGGGCACCTGGAGCGGATCTGCGACAGCGCTTCGAGCCCGTCCATGTCGGGCATCATGATGTCCAACAGGGCCACATCTGGACGTTGAGCGGCGACGAGGTCAGCTCCTTCGCGCCCGTTCCCGGCTTCGCCGACGACGGCGAAGGTGCCGGCGCGTTCGAGTGTCATCCGCAGCACCTCGCGCAGGTCTGCAGAGTCGTCGATGATGACCACGCGCAACGTCGTCTGGAGCCGTTCGGTGAGCGACACGACTGCTCACGCCTCGGATGCCGGCTCTGGTCGTGGCCTCGCGACTGAGCCCTGTTGGCACCGCGGCGTCAACAGTCTCGACAGGGCGCAGCGACCGTGCAACTGGCGCCCTGGGCAGGATCTGCACGGCATCTCGAGGCTCCCTTCCCCGAGACAGGCAATGCGGCCGGCACGCCGACCTGACTGTAGTACCAAAACGTGCTTTTCGGGACTCCCCAAAACAACTGAATCAGGGTCCTAGACGGCGACTCAACGAGCGCCGCCGTCATCCGGGCGGATGCCGCCGTAGATGCCTCGCCGCACGATCCACGGCTGCAGGACCGTCTGGATCGACCAGGCCGGGAACCGGAAGGAACGCCCGGACGGGGTGAACACGCGGAGCCCGTCGGGCTGGAACCCGAGGACCGAGCCCCAGCGTCTGCGGCGGGGGCGGTAGGTGCGTAGCGGCTGTCCGGACAGGTGGCGGCGGACGTTGTCGGCGAGCAGTCGGTCGGCCCGGTTGCGGGCGGAGCCGCGGAGCGGGTCCGTGGCCGCGACGTCGCCGATGGCGAACACCCCGGATGCGCCGGCTACGGCCAGGTCCGGTGTGACCTGGACGAAGCCCGCCTCGTCGAGCAGCGACTCGGGCATCCAGCCGGTGTTGGGCCGGACGCGGCCGATCGCCCACAGGGTCGCGTCGGCGTCGGCGTCGGGCTGCCCGGTGCTGAATGCGACCGGTCCGGTGGTGATGTGGTCGAGTTCGAAACCCGGTGGGACCGTGGCGCGATGTCCCGGGTGCAGCGAGACCCCACGCCGCGTGAGGATCCCGCTGACCGTGCCCCACGCCCGCGGGTGGTGCTGCGGGAGCGCCCGATCGCCCGGGTAGTAGAGGGCGACCCGGGTCTCGGGCCAGGCGAGGGCGAGGTTGGCCGCGGCATTGACCGCAGCGGCCCCACCGCCGATGACGTTGATCGAACCGGCGGCGGCCAATTGTTCGTGTGCCGCTCGAAGAGCCGTGGCGACCTCTCGCGGGGACTGGAGGTCCGGCCGGCGCCAGAACCCGTTGGTCACACCGGTGGCGATGACCAGCACGTCGTACGGCTCGGTCTGGCTGGTGCCGTCCGGGAGCCGGACGCTGACCACGCGGTCGGCGAGCGAGAGCCCGTCGAGCGTGCCCTGGACCGTGCGTACGCCGTCCAGCTTGCGGTAGCGGTCGAACCCGATGAGGTACTCGCGGGCCCACTCGTCGGGCCGCGCCAGGCGCATGCCCAGCTCCTGCCCGCTCACCAGGGCGGCCTTGGTCGAGATGCCGACGACGTCGACGTGCCGGGAGAGGTGCCGCGCCGTGAGCAGGCCGGTGTCGCCGAGCCCCGCCACCACCACCCGCGGTCGGGTCACCGCCTGGTCCGCGGGGGACGCGGGACGAGCCGAGGCACCCGCTCGATGACGTCCTGGTACGCCGGACGCCGCTTGAGGCTGCGCTTCTCCATCATCGGGATGCTCGCGCCCAGGAAGAGCGCGGCCATCGCGATGGTGCCGAGGAAGACCCACCACCAGTCCGAGGGCGATGCCGCGAGACCGAAGAGGCCGAGGGCGAACCAGAAGCTGATCTCGCCGAAGTAGTTGGGGTGCCGCGACCAGCTCCACAGTCCCTGGTCCGTGCACTGCCCGGGCTGCTTGGTGCGGGCGAAGCGGTACATCTGGGTGTCGGCCACCAGCTCGAGGACTGCCGCGCCGAGCCCGATCACCACGGCCGTGGCGTCGATCCACCCGACGTCCCGGTCAGGATGGGTGACCGCCAGGTAGACCGGAGTCAGGCCGAGGAACACCTGCCAGGTCGGCACCAGGTGGATCCCGAAGAGGTCGACGAGCGGCTCCAGGGCGCCCTTGCCCTCCCGCAGCAACGGGTAGCGCCAGTCCTCGTGCGGAAACCCGGGGAAGGCGTAGACCCAGTTGCCGGTCAACCGCACCGCCCAGACCAGGATCACCCCGACGACCAGCCAGCACCGGAGGTCGTCGGACCCGAGTGGTCCGGCCGCCCACCAGTAGACGGCCAGCAGGGGTGGCAGCACGCTCCACCACGCGTCGTAGAAGCTGGAGTTGTGGTGCGCCCGGCTGAACCCGAAGATCTCCAGGGTCGCGAGGCTGTCGGCGATCAGCCCGTCCAGCCAGAGGTGCGAGGTGTCCGGACCCCGCCACAGCCAGGCAGCACCCACCGCGACCGCCACGAGGTAGGCGAGACCCACGCGCAGCAGCGAGGCGCTCTTGGTCATGAGCAGACCGTAGTCGAAACGACTAGAACACGTTCTCGTCTTGGCAGGCGAGCCAGAGTCGTAACCGGATGGCGGCACGACTCGTTGGACCGACAACCCCCCGATCCCTGGAGCTCACGTGCGCGCACGTCTTGTCGTCGTCCTGGTCGCCCTCGCCACCGCCCTGACCGGCCTCGCTCTGCTGGCCGCTCCCTCGACCGCGAAGACCCCACTGCGCTACGTCGCGCTGGGCGACTCCTACAGCGCCGCCTCCGGCGTGCTGCCGCTCGACGCGAGCGCGAGTGCGGTGACGTGCCTGCGATCGAGCCGCAACTACCCGCACGTGCTCGCGACCCGGATCGGCGCCCAGCTCACCGACGTCACCTGCGGGGCGGCCGAGACCAAGGACTTCTTCACGGCGCAGCACCCGGACGTCTCGCCGCAGCTCGACGCGGTGAAGTCCGACACGCAGCTGGTCACGATGACGATCGGCGGCAACGACAGCGGCGTGTTCATCAACTCGATCCTGGAGTGCGGTGCTGCGGGGCTGACCACAGCGGGACAGGGCAGTCCCTGCAAGGACAAGTACGGCTCCTCCTTCGAGGACACCATCAAGAACACGACGTACCCGTCGCTGGTGAAGGCGCTGAAGGCGGTCCGCGCCAAGGCGCCCAAGGCCAGGGTCGCGATCCTCAGCTACCCGTGGATCCTGCCCGCCACCAAGGGTTGCTACCCGCAGATGCCGGTGGCCACCGGCGACGTGCCCTACCTGCGCCACGAGCAGGCGACCCTCAACGATGCCGTACGACGAGCGGCGGCTGCCACCGGTGCGACGTACGTCGACCTCAACGTCGTCTCGAACGGCCACGATGCCTGCCAGCCGATCGGCACGCGTTGGGTCGAGCCCGTGCTGGCCGGTACCAACCCGGTGATCGTGCACCCCAACGCCCTCGGCGAGCAGAAGATGGCCGAGCAGGTGCGGACGGTGCTGCACCTGCCGTGATCGGGGGCGGGTCAGTCCTCGGGTGGCCAGGTCTTCGCGACCAGCGTCAGCACGTCGTACGTCGCGACGGGGTTGCCCTCGCCGTTGGTGACGAGCGCATCCCACCGCACCTCGCCGTAGGCGGCGCTCGTGCGCGGGGTGATCTGCTTGACCGTCAGCGTCACCGAGATCGAGTCGCCGGCCTTGACCGGGGTCAGGAAGCGCAGGTTGTCGACGCCGAAGTTCGCGAGCACCGGACCCGGGCTCGGCTCCACGAACAGGCCGGCTGCGATCGAGACGACGAGGTAGCCGTGGGCGACGATGCCCCCGAACAGCGGGTTCTTGGCTGCGGCCTCGGGGTCGGTGTGGGCGTAGAAGGTGTCGCCGGTGAACTCCGCGAAGTGCTCGATGTCGTCGAGCCCGATGGTGCGTGACTCCGAGCTGATGGTGTCGCCGATGGCGAGGTCGGCCAGGCTCTTGCGGAACGGGTGCACGTCGGTCTCGGTGCGGTGCGAGCCGGTCGTCCACTGGCCGGTGATTGCGGTGAGCATGTCGGGCGAGGCCTGCAGGGCTGTGCGCTGCATGTGGTGCAGCACCCCGCGGATGCCGCCGAGCTCCTCGCCCCCACCGGCGCGCCCGGGACCTCCGTGGACGAGCATCGGCAGCGGTGAGCCGTGACCGGTGGACTCGGCCGCATCGTCGCGGTCGAGCACCAGGATCCGGCCGTGCCAGGGGGCCAGTCCGAGCACGACGGTGCGCGCGACGGCTGGGTCGTGGGTGACGACCGAGCCGACGAGGCTGCCGGACCCGCGGGCGGCCAGGTTGACCGCCTCGGCGAGGTCGCCGTAGCTGAGCACCGTCGAGACCGGCCCGAAGGGCTCGACGTCGTGCGGCTCGCTGGCGCCCGCGGTCGCGCGCAGCAGCACCGGCGACATGAACGCACCGCGCTCGGCGTCGGCGTCGACCACGTCGACCGAGTCGGGGTCGCCGAAGACGAGGTCGGCGGAGCTGCGCAGCGCCTGGACCGCCTTGCGCACCTCCTCGCGCTGGTCGAGGCTCGCCAGTGCGCCCATCCGGACGTCGTCGTCGGCGGGGTTGCCGACGGTGATCTTGGCCAGCCGAGCCGCGATCGCGTCGGTCACGTCGTCCGCGATGCCGGCCGGCACGATGACCCGCCGGATCGCGGTGCACTTCTGCCCGGCCTTGACCGTCATCTCGGTGACGACGCCCTTGACGAACAGGTCGAACTCGGGGTCGTCGGTGGTGACGTCGGGCCCGAGCACCGAGCAGTTCAGCGAGTCGGCCTCGATGCCCAGCTGCACCCCGCCGTGCAGCACGGCCGGGTGCTGGCGCAGGTGGGCGCCGGTCGCGGCGGAGCCGGTGAAGGCGATGGAGTCCTGGGCGCCGAGCTCCTCGATCAGGCCGGCGGGACTCCCGCAGAGCAGCTGGAGGGTGCCCTCCGGGAGCAGGCCGGACTCGATGATCCGTCGTACGACCAGCTCGGTGAGGTACGCCGTCTGGCTGGCCGGCTTGACGATGGTCGGCAGGCCGGCCAGGAACGCCGGTGCCAGCTTCTCCAGGAAGCCCCACACCGGGAAGTTGAAGGCGTTGATCTGTACGGCGACCCCGGGACGCGAGGTGTAGACGTGCCGACCGAGGAAGGTGCCGTGCCGACCCAGCTGCTCGGCCGGACCGTCGAGGACGACCGTGTCGTTGGGCAGCTCGCGGGTGCCCTTCGAGGCGAAGGAGAAGACGGTGCCGATCCCGCCGTCGATGTCGACCGCGGAGTCGCGCCGGGTCGCGCCCGTGCGCGTGGACAGCTCGTAGAACTCCTCCTTGAGCTCGGTGAGGTGCTTGGCCGTCGCCTTGAGCACTCCGGCGCGCTCGTGGAAGGTCAGCGCGCGCAGCGCCGGCCCCCCGACGCTTCGGGCGTGGTCGGTCATGGCGGCGAGGTCGATGCCGGTCGAGGAGATCCGGGCCACCTCCTCGCCGGTCGCGGCGTCGACGAGAGGAGCACCCTCGTCGGTGGCGCGGAACCAGGTGCCGGCGGTGTAGCTCTCGAGCAGTGGAGCGGAGTCGGTCATGTGTGGCAGACTAATACCAGACCGATCGGTCAGTAAACATTCGTGGAGGAGCCGCCATGACGGCCACCGAGTCACTCGAGAAGCAGTTCGACGAGACCATCGCGCGCAACGACCGGATCGAGCCGCGCGACTGGATGCCGGAGAAGTACCGCAAGACGCTCATCCGCCAGGTCGCCCAGCACGCCCACTCCGAGATCATCGGCATGCAGCCGGAGGGCAACTGGATCACCCGGGCGCCCTCGCTGCGCCGCAAGGCCATCTTGCTGGCGAAGGTGCAGGACGAGGCCGGCCATGGGCTCTACCTCTACTCCGCGTGCGAGACGCTCGGCGTCTCCCGGCGCGAGCTGACCGAGCTGCTCATCGAGGGCCAGCAGAAGTACTCCTCGATCTTCAACTACCCGACCCTGTCGTACGCCGACGTCGGCACCATCGGCTGGTTGGTCGACGGAGCGGCGATCTGCAACCAGGTGCCGTTGTGTCGCACGTCGTACGGCCCCTATGGGCGCTCGATGATCCGGATCTGCAAGGAGGAGTCCTTCCACCAGCGGCAGGGCTTCGAGCTGCTGGCCACGATGATGCGCGGCACCGACGAGCAGCGGGCGATGGTGCAGGAGTCGGTCGACCGGTTCTGGTGGCCGGCGCTGATGATGTTCGGCCCGCCCGACGCCGACTCGCCCAACACCGAGCAGTCGATGGCGTGGGGGATCAAGCGCGACACCAACGACGAGCTGCGTCAGAAGTTCGTGGACATGACCGTGCCGCAGGCCGAGGCGCTCGGCGTCACCTTGCCCGACCCGTCGCTCGTCTGGAACGAGGAGCGTGGTCACCACGACTTCGGCCAGCCCGACTGGGACGAGTTCATGCGCGTGGTCAAGGGCGGCGGCCCCTGCAACGCCCAGCGGATCGCCCACCGCCGCCATGCCCACGAGGACGGCGCCTGGGTCCGCGAAGCCGCTACCGCGTTCGCAGCGAAGGGGGCATCGGCATGAGCGAGGTCCCCGAGATGGTCCAGGACGACTGGCCGCTCTACGAGATCTTCGTGCGCGGCAAGCGCGGCCTCAACCACGTGCACGTCGGCTCGCTGCACGCTGCCGACGACGAGATGGCGCTGCGGCACGCCCGCGACGTCTACACCCGTCGCAACGAGGGCGTCAGCATCTGGGCCGTCCGCTCCGACGCGATCGCCGCCTCGTCCCCCGACGAGAAGGACCCGCTGTTCGCGCCGGCCAACGACAAGGTCTACCGGCACCCGACGTTCTACTCCATTCCCGACGACGTTCCTCACATGTGATTTCACCCCACGAAGTTCTTCGCCTCCCCCGCTTCGCTCCTCGGACGAACAACTCCGCGGGGACCCCGAAAGGATTCCAACGATCGTGACTACCGAAAGCGGATTTCACGACTCCGTATACGACGAGGACCTCCTCGGTGGAGACGCGTCCCACTGGGCGTTCGGCACCTCATTCGAGGACCCGCTGGCCGGCGTCGACACCACCATTCCCGACGGAGTGGACCCCGAGGAGCTGGCGGCGTACTGCCTGATGCTCGGCGACGACGCGTTGATCTACTCCCACCGCCTCTCGGAGTGGTGCAGCCGCGCGCCCGACCTCGAGGAGGACATCGCGCTGGCCAACATCGCGCTCGACCTGCTCGGCCAGGCCCGGCTGCTGCTCGCCCGGGCCGCGGCGGCTTCGCCGGCCGTGGTCCCGGCCATGCCCGAGGGTTCACCGGTGCCGCCCGAGGACGCGCTGGCGTTCTTCCGGCCCGACGCCCAGTTCCGCAGCACGCGGCTGGTCGAGCCGGACAACGGCGACTTCGCCGTGACCATCGTGCGGCTGCTGCTGTTCTCGACCTGGCGGCTGGCGTTGCTGGAGCGGCTCGCTTCCTCGCGTGACCAGGTGCTGGCAGCGATCGCCGCCAAGGGCGTCAAGGAGGTCACCTACCACCGCGACTACGCCGGTCGGTGGTTCCTCACCCTGGCCCAGGGGACCGACGAGTCCCGGTCCCGGCTGCTGGCTGCACTGCCGCCCGTGTTCGCCTTCCACGAGGAGCTGTTCACCGACCACCCGGTCGAGACCTCGGTCGCCGCGGCGGGAGTCGGCGTCGCGCCGTCGGACGTGGCCGCCGAGGTCGCGGTGATCCTCGAGCAGGTGTTCTCGGTGAGCGGCGTCGAGCGGCACGACGTGCCCCAGATCGGTCCCGTCGCCGGCGGCACCGGCCGGGACGGTCGGCACACCGAGGCGCTCTCGCACCTGCTGGCCGAGATGCAGTCCGTGGCTCGCGCACACCCGCTGGGGGTCTGGTGAGTACGCCGGCCGCGGTCGCCGCGTCGGTGACGGATCCGGAGATGCCGATGCTCACCCTGGAGGACCTCGGGGTGCTCCGCTCGGTGGAGGAGTACGACGACCGCGTGGTCGTGACGATCACGCCGACGTACTCCGGCTGTCCGGCGATGGCCACCATGCGCGACGACCTCGTGCACCGGCTCGCCGACGCCGGCTTCGAGGCCGAGGTGCGCGTCAGCCTGAGCCCGGCCTGGTCGAGTGACTGGATCACCCCGGCCGGCCGCGAGTCGCTGGCCCGTCACGGCATCTCCCCACCCGGGGCTGCCCCCACCGGGCCGGTCGGGCTGTCGTTGCTGCCGACCCGGCGCGTGCTGGGCTGCCCCCGCTGCGGCTCGAGCGAGGTCGAGCTGACCTCGGAGTTCGGGCCGACGGCGTGCAAGGCGATGTACCGCTGCACGGCTTGCCTCGAGCCGTTCGAGCACGTGAAGGAGATCTGATGACCCAGACGCGCGTGCGGGGCGACTTCCACACCCTCACCGTCGCCTCGGTCGAGCGCCTCTGCGACGACGCGGTGGCGGTCACCTTCGACGTGCCCGAAGACCTGCGTGCGTCGTACGACTTCGAGGCCGGGCAGTCGCTCACCCTGCGCCGGGTCATCGACGGCGAGGACCACCGACGCGACTACTCGATCTGCGCGCAGGTCGGGGACCGTCCGCGCGTCGGCGTACGCCTGATCCCCGGTGGTCGGTTCTCGGAGTGGCTGGTCAACGAGGTCCGGCCGGGCGACGAGGTCGAGGTGCAGACCCCGAAGGGCAGCTTCCGCGCCCAGGCCGACGGCGGTCGCCACCTGTGCATCGCTGCCGGGTCCGGGATCACGCCGATGATGTCGATCGCCTCGACCGTGCTGAGCCACCCGGACTCGCGACTCACCTTGCTCTACGGCAACCGGACCACGTCGTCGGTGATGTTCGCCGAGGAGCTGGCCGACCTGAAGAACAGGTACGGCGCCCGCCTCGATCTCGTGCACGTCCTCTCCCGCGAACCTCGCGACGTGGAGCTGTTCTCGGGCCGGCTCGAGGGGGAGCGGCTGCGCAGGCTGCTGACCACGCTGGTCCCGCTCGCCGGCGTCGACCACGTCTGGCTGTGTGGGCCGTTCGCGATGATCGCCGACTGCCGCGCGGCTCTCGAGGAGCTCGGGGTCGCGCGCGACAAGGTCCACTTCGAGCTGTTCTACGTCGACGAGCCGCCCCCGGAGCTGCACCGGCCGGAGGCCGTTCTCACCGGCGAGACCAGCACCGTGACCGTCGTACTCGACGGGCGGAGCGCGACCGCCCCGATGCCGAAGGACCAGACCATCCTCGACGCGGCCCAGAAGGTGCGCGCCGACCTGCCGTTCGCCTGCAAGGGCGGCGTCTGCGGCACCTGTCGCGCGCACCTGGTCTCGGGCGAGGCCGAGATGCGTCGCAACTACGCCCTCGACGACGACGAGGTGGAGCGCGGCTTCGTGCTCACCTGCCAGACCCACCCGGTCTCCGACGAGGTCACCGTGGACTACGACGCATGACCACGCCCGACGAGCTGGCCCGCGCCAGCGCCGAGGCGATGTGGTCCGGCGACGCCGCCTCGAAGGCACTCGGCATGCGGCTCGTCTCGGTCGGTCCCGGCACCGCGTCCCTGTCCATGACGGTGCGCGAGGACATGATCAACGGCTGGGACCTCTGCCACGGCGGGCTGATCGCGTCCCTGGCCGACAGCGCCTTCGCCTTCGCCTGCAACTCCCACGGCACCGTCACCGTCGCCTCGGGGTTCGACGTCACCCTCCTGGAGTCGGCCCGCCTCGGCGACGAGCTCCTCGCCGTAGCAGTCGAACGCGCCCGCCGCGGCCGCTCCGGTCTGTACGACGTCACCGTGACCCGCTCCTCCGACGACACCGTGATCGCCGAGTTCCGCGGCCGCAGCCGATCCACCGGCGACCCCATTCCCGGATAGTCCAGAGCGAGATGCCGCTCGGTACGGCGTCGGAAGCGGCCAAGCGTTCTGGACTATCTGTTACGCGCGGAGTCCCTCGAAGGCCAGGTCGACGATGGCGGTGGAGAGGTCGTGTACGGCGACGGGGCCGTCGGGGCGGTACCACTCGACCAGGGAGTTCACCATCCCGAACAGCAGCCGGCTGATCAGCTCGGGGGCGATGTCGGCGCGGAGCGAGCCCTCGTCGACGGCGGCCTGGACGAGGCCGGCGAGCTTGTCGTCGATCACCCGCCGGCGCTTGAGCGCGGCCAGCTCGACCTCGCTGTTGCCGCGCACGCGCAGGAGCAACGTCACCGCGGGGAGGTGGTCGCCGAGGATCTCCACCGACTGGCGTACGGCGTCGCGGAGCCGCTCGTAGGCACTCACCTCGCCGGTCGCGCGCCCGGCGGCGTCGATCGCCGCGGAGAGCCCGTCGAGAGCCTCGTCGAGCGCAGCGGCCAGCAGCGCCTCCTTGCTCGGAACGTGGTGGTAGATCGCGGACTTGGTCAGCCCGAGCTCGCGCGCGAGGTCGCCGATGCTGGTGGCGTCGTACCCCTGCCGGTTGAACACCTCGATGGCGCGTCGCAGCACCGTCTCCTGGTCGTAGCCGGGTCGTCCCCGACGGGCCGGAGTAGGTGGTGCTACGTCACTCACGCTCCACGGCTCCGACGGGTTCGTCCGTCCGTGCGGAGAACCGCGGAGGGCGCTGCCCGGTGGCGAACGCGCCGAGCCAGGCCGCCAGGGCGCCGACCGCGGCACCGCCGAGCACGTCCATGAAGAAGTGCCAGCCGAGGTAGAGGGTGGCGAGCACGGTGAGCACCAGCATCGTCCAGCTCAGCAGCCGGGGCAGGAGACGGCGAGTGTTCCAGTGCACGAGCAGGCAGATGGTGACCATCATCCCGACGTGCAGCGACGGGAAGGCGGCGATGGTCTGCAGAGTGTCGGTCGTCCGGGCACCGCCGAGCACCTGGAACCGGTCGGTCATCATGCTCGACTGCAACGTCTGGCTCGACTGGGGCAGCGAGAGGAAGTCCACCGGCCGCGAGTAGATCGGGCCCAGGGTCGGCAGCGCGTAGTAACCGGCCACGCCGAGCACCCAGTCGAAGGCGAGCGCGGTGATGTACCACGCCGCCAGCGCGTGGTTGCGCGTCCACGTCAGCGCCCAGGCCAGGCTGGCGGGGATGAGGCCGATCCAGAGCAGGTAGACGCCGGTCAGGAAGGTGGCGGCCCAGCCGACGCCGAGGAGGTCGTGCAGCACCGGGGCCGGGTCGTGGCCGAGCCAGATGAGGTGGTCGAGGTCGGCGAGCTGGGCGTCCCAGAGCCGGTCGTTGACGAACGGCACCGCGCTCTTGAGATTGCGGAAGGCGCTGTAGGTGAGGTACCAGCTGGCCAGCCCGATGAGGGTGAACCGGATCTGCTCGTGCGGCCAGCGCTCGGCCAGCACTCGCTGGATGGAGGCGTAGCCACCCGTGCCGGCACGGTGACGCAGCGCCACGCGGGGCACCACGTCGATGAGCACGGCGAGGAGCAGGATCAGGGGCAGCCGGATCCAGGAGGGACCGAGCGCGTCGTCGGGGTCACGGACGGGCAGGTTCTGGGACTGGGCGACCAGCACGGTCGCCACGCACATGACGGCGGCGAGGACCACGAGGACCTGCAACCGCCGCGGCACCCACCGGTCGAGCGTGCGCGTACGACGCCCCCCGTGGACCGCCTTCGCGGGACGCTCGGGTGGCGTCGCAGTCAGGTCCCGCGGGCGCGACTCCACAGGGACACGATAGGCAGTCGGACCGACAATGCGGGAATCCAACTCGACACCCCGAGGCGCGGATGTGAGGGAGCGCTCATCGCCGTTGAGACGTGGCTCACGCGCCGCGGACTGAGACAGCATGGGCATTTGGTGCAGATCGTGATCTAGCCTCACACGGTTACCCCCATCGGCGTACGCCGCAGCGAAAGGCAGTGATGACCCACCGACTGAGTGCTCGTCAGAAGTCGATGGTGCTCCTGCCACTGGCGCTGCTCTCGGGCGCCTGGACGGCCAGCCTGGTCAGCTCGAGTGCCGCCGCGAGCAGTGCGGACGCCAAGCACAGCTCCCTGCCTGATGGCACGAAGGTGCCGGCGAAGGCGATCGAGGCGCCGGCCAGTGTGCCGGTGCCGGGTGAGATCGCTCCGGCGGTGCCGCAGGGTTCGGCTGACTCGGTGGTCTCGGGTGCTTCGTCCAACGGGATCCCGGCTCCGGCGTTGGCGGCCTACCAGCGGGGTGCGCAGATCATCAACTCCGCGGACAAGTCCTGCAACATCCCCTGGGAGCTGATCGCGGCGATCGGGCGGGTGGAGTCTGACCACGGCCGTTACGGCGGGAACACCCTGACCCAGGACGGGGTCTCCAAGCCCGGTATCTACGGCATCGAGCTGAACGGCAAGAACGGCACCGCCGCCATCGCCGACACCGACGGTGGCCAGCTCGACAAGGACCCCGTCTATGACCGTGCCGTGGGTGCGATGCAGTTCATCCCCTCGACCTGGCAGGTCGTCAAGGTCGATGCCGATGGCGATGGCCAGCGCAACCCCCAGGACATGGACGACGCGGCGTTGGGCACCGCGGTCTACCTGTGCTCCGGCAAGGACAACCTGTCCAACCGCTCCGGGCAGGAAGCAGCGGTGTTCCGCTACAACCACTCCCAGGACTACGTGAACCTGGTGCTGCGGATCATGGAGGCCTACTCCTCCGGTGACTACACCGCGGTCCCCTCGGGCACCTACGGCGGCGCGTCCTACTCCTCCTCGGCCTCCTCCTACTCCACCGCGATCACCAAGGCCCACCACCAGGCCAAGGTCCGCCAGGCCAAGCAGAAGAAGCTCGCGCAGCAGCAGGCTGCCAACGGCGCCTCCGGTTCGGGCAGCGGCTCCTCCGGTTCCAGCGGCGGTGTCCTGCCGGGCACCCCGGGTCAAGCGGGCGGTTCCGACGGGGGCGGCGGCAACGCGGTCTCCAACCTCGGCGACGCCGTCGGCGGCGCCGTCGGCGACATCACCGGCACCGGCGGTTCGGGCAGCGGCTCGGGTGGCGCCACCCAGGCACCTGACCCGGTCGAGCACCTCACCAAGGCGGTGGCCAGCACCACCTGCCTGGCCGAGGTCGGCGTCTCGACGCTGGCGGCCCTGCTCGGCGGCAAGCTTACGCAGTACCACGCCTGCATGGCGCGCTACGGCTACTGAGCGAAGCCTGCGTCAGTAGCCCGGGTCCACCGCCCCATCCACAGGACGCTGCCACGTCAGGTCCGTGGCAGGTAGCGTCCGGGAGATGGCACGCGAACTGAGGACCGTCGTCGAGGACCTGCACTTCTCGGAGTGCCCACGCTGGCACGACGACCGGCTGTACTTCTCCGACTTCTACCTCCAGCAGGTGCTCTCCGTCGCGTACGACGGGAGCGACCTGCGCCGCGAGGCAGAGGTGCCCGGCCAGCCGTCCGGACTGGGCTGGCTTCCCGACGGGCGGCTGCTGATCGTCTCCCAGCACGACACCCGACTGCTGCGCCGCGAGACCGACGGCTCCCTGGTGACGCACGCCGACCTGGCCGACTTCGTCACCGGCGACCCCAACGACATGGTCGTCGACTCCGAGGGCCGGGCCTGGCTGGGCAACTTCGGCTTCGACCTGATGGGAGGCGCCGAGCTCAGCACCGCCACCCTGACCCGGGTCGACCCGGACGGCACCACCGCCACGGTCGCGGAGGACCTCCACTTCCCCAACGGCAGCGTCATCCTCGACGGCACCCTGATCGTCGACGAGACCTTCGGCAACCGGACGACCGCGTTCGACATCGCCGAGGACGGCACCTTGACCAACCGACGGGTGTGGGCGGAGTTCGGCGCCGTACCCACCGCGACGGACGTCGGCGAGGCCATTGCCCAGCTCGACGTCGCCCCCGACGGCTGCTGCATCGACGCCGAGGGGCTCATGTGGATCGCGGACGCCGACGGCGAACGCGCGATCCGGGTGCGCGAGGGCGGGGAGATCGTCGACCAGGTCGACACCGGCACCGGCACCTACGCGTGCATGCTAGGTGGCCCGGACGGCCGCACCCTGTTCCTGTGCTGCGCCCCCGACTTCCTGGCCCACAACCGGCGAGCCGCCAAGGAAGGGCGCATCCTCGCCACCGAGGTCGAGGTCGCCCACGGCGGCCTGCCGTGACGGTGCGCCGCGCGAACGGCGCATCGCGACCAGCACTCCGATGACCAGCACGGCGCCGCCCACCAGCTCGCCGGTCGTCGGACGCTGACCCAGCAGCGCCCAGGCCGAGGCCATGGCGACGACCGGGGCCAGCAGCACCCACGGCACCACCGCGGAGGACGGGTTCCGGCTGAGCAGGCCGTTGAAGAGCGCGTAACCGACGAGCGACGCGAGACCCGCGGTGTAGGCCGTGGACACGATCGCCTGCCAGGAGAGGGAGGCGAGCGCGGTGCCAACGGTGGCGGGTCCGTCCAGCACCAGCGAGAGCGCGAACAACGGGACCGGCACCACGGCCGCCGACCAGACGGTCAGCGACAGCCCGCCCGTGACACCCGAGGCCCGCGAGACCACGTTGCCGATCCCCCACGAGAGGGCGGCGAGCAGGCAGAGCACGAGGGCGCCGAGCGGGACGTGCCCGCCGCGCCCGACGGCCACGACGACGAGCCCGATCGAGCCGAGGGCGACTCCCACGGCCTGCGGTCGCGTCGGACGTTCGCGCAGCGCGCCGGCGGCGATGACGACGGTGAAGATGACCTGGGCCTGGAGCACCAGGGCGGCCAGGCCGGGCGGCATGCCGGCGTCCATCGAGACGTAGAGCAGCCCGAACTGGCCGAGCGACATGAACGCTCCCACCGCTGCGACGGTGCGCCACCGGGCCGCCGGTCGGCGTACCAGCAGGACGGCCGGGAAGACGACGAGCGTGAACCGGATCGCGGCGAACAGCAGCGGAGGGACGTCCTTCATCCCCCAGTCGATGACCACGAAGTTGAAGCCCCAGACGGTGGCCACAAGTGCGGCCAGCAGGGAGTCGCGCCTGTTCACGGAGTCAAGACTGACGGGTACGACGATGAAGCACCAGCGAATGATGATGGGCCAATCCATGTAGCATCCCTACATGATCGATCTGGGTGCCCTGACCGCTTTGCGGGCCGTCGACACGCACGGGTCCGTGGTGGCAGCAGCGGACGCCCTCGGCTTCACCCCGAGCGCCGTGTCCCAACAGGTGAAGCGGCTCGAGCGACAGACCAACGTGGTGCTGCTCGAGCGCGTCGGTCGGGGCGTGATGCTCACGCGCGAGGGCAGGCACCTCGTCGACGCCGCCGACCGGCTGCTCGCCGACCTGGAGAGCATCGAGTCCGGGCTGCACCGCCAGTCCGCCACGGTCGCCGGCCACCTGCGCGTGGCCGCGTTCTCCACCGCCATGCGGGGTCTGGTGGCCCCCCGCGTCCGAGAGCTCGCCTCGGCCCACCCCGAGCTGACGCTGACCCTCGCCGAGCGAGAGCCGTGGGACACCATCGACCTGGTGTCCTCGGGCCAGGCCGACGTCGGCGTCGCCCACAGCTGGGGCGACGTGTCCCTCGTCATCCCCGACCACCTGGTCACCACGGCAGTGGCCGACGACGTGGCCGACGTGATCGTGCACGCAAGCCACCCGCTCGCGAGTCGTGCCCGGGTCTCTCCGCACGACCTCGTCGACGAGAGCTGGATCGCCACCCCCGCCGGCACCATCTGTCGCGAGTGGCTGTCCCGGATGTACCAGGGCACCGGCCGCCAGCCCCTGATCGCCCACGTGTCCATGGAGTTCCAGTCACACCTGGCGTTGGTGCGAGCCGGCCTCGGCATCGCCCTCGTCCCGCGCCTAGGTCGCGAGGCCCTCACCGACGACCTGGTCGCTGTCCGTGCCCACGACCCCGTCCCGACCCGCAACATCGTCGCCGTGCACCGCCGCAGCATGGCCGACTCGCCCGCGGTGCAGGCGGTCGTCGACGCACTCGCGGCTCCTCACCCCGCCTAGAGGTCCAGCACCAGGTCGGTGGTCGGTCGGGCCGAGCAGATGAGCAGCTCGCCGTCGCCGGGCGGCTCGAGCGGCGGCACGTCGTACGACGCCTCGCCGGAGAGCACCGCGGTGACGCACGTGTGGCAGACGCCGGTGCGGCACGACCACTGGGTCGGTACGTCGCAGGCCTCGGCCAGCTCCAGCACGGAGGCATAGCTCGGCGACCACGAGGTCGTCAGCCCGGAGCGGGCGAAGGTCATCGCCGGGCCGGTGCCCGGAGGGCCAGGCGGCTGATGGGGTGGGGGTGCGTCCGTCTCGACGACGCCGGGGTTGATCCGCGCGCGCGAGCCGAACCGTTCGGTGTGGATGCGAGCAGGCTGGAGACCGACGCGCCCCAGTGCGGCGACGACGTCGTCCATGAACACCTCGGGCCCGCAGACGTACGCCGTCGCGTCGACCGGGAGGTCCAGGCCGGCGATCACCTCTCCGGTCACCCGGCCGGCTTTCACGGCAGAGTCAGGCCCGAGAGGCTCGACCGGTGTCGTGTAGTAGACGAGGGAGCGCGCCGCCGGCAGCTCGCTGACCAGGTCGGCGGCCTCGGTGGCCAGCGCGTGGCTGTGCTCGTCGTGCGTGGTGTGGATCCACCACACCTCGCGGGTCGCACGCTCGTCGACGAGCCGGTGCAGCATGCCCAGCACCGGCGTCAGCCCGATGCCCGCCGAGATCAGCAGCACCGGCGTACTCCCGGGCTCGAGCACGAAGCCGCCGCGCGGGGCCGCGGCCTCGATCTGGTCGCCGCGCTGCACGTGGTCGTGCAGCTGCGCACTGCCTGCGCCGTGCGACTCGCGCTTCACGCTGATGCGGTAGCGGCCGTCGTCCGGGTCGCCGGACAGCGAGTAGGTGCGCACCAGCGACGGTTCCCCCGGCAGGCGGAGGGTGACGTACTGGCCGGCGGCGTACGACGGCAGCGGCTCGTCGGCCGCGAGCCGGAAGGACCTCACGGTCGGGGTCTCGTCGACGATGTCGGTGACCGTGAGAGCACGGAACCCCGACCAGGCGGGTGGTGGCGCCACCGGGACGCCGGCCGGCGCCGCAGCTCCTGCCTCGCTCTCGAGCATGCTGCGGAACGACTGCTGCCAGCCCGGGCTCAGGGCCGGGATGTCGAGAGCGGCTTCCAGGGCGGCCGCGTCGTGCCCGGGCAGGTAGAGCAGGGCGTCCACGTCGGCCACGCTCAACGCGTGCGGACCGCGCTGCGTCCGGACGATCTCGTCGCCGGCGGCGACGTGACCCTCGGTGATCACGCGCAGGTAGAACCCCGGCCGGTGGTGGGCCACCAGCAGCGACGGCAGCTGAGGCTCTCCCATCCGCATCCCGACGCGGAAGCAGGTGACGCGCGGCTGGGTGACCTCGAACTCGGCCTCGCCGATGCGGTACCGGTCCCCGATGCAGACCTCGTCGTCAGCGAGGCCCTCGACGGTGAAGTTCTCCCCGAAGGAGCCGTGCTCGAGCTCGTCGCGTCCGAAGTACTCCTGCCAGTGCCGGTAGGACTCGACCTGGTAGACCAGCACGGCTCGCTGCTCTCCGCCGTGGCCGGCGAGGTCGCCCTGCCCGTCTCCGTCGATGTTGAGACGACCGACCATGCGCGCGCCGACGACCGGTCGCTTCCAGACCCCGGTGTGCACAGTGCGTCCGCGCCACGGCACGTCCGCAGGCAGTCCGACGTTGACCGCCAGCAGCGTTGCCATCAGAGCTCCTGCTCTCCCTAGGCGGGGAGCAGCTGCTGCCCACCGTCGATGTCGTAGGTCGCACCGGTCAGCGCCGTGTTGGTCATCAGGTGGACGGCGAGCGCGGCGACGTCCTCCGGCGTGACCACCCGCCTGATCGGCAGCGTCTCACGCAGCTCCTGGCGCCGCTGGTCGAGCCCGTCACCCAGCAGGGACGCCGACAGGGGAGTGTCGACGAAGCCGGCGGCGACGAGGTTGATGCGCACCGGTGCGATCTCGAGGGCGAGGCTGGCCGTCAACGCCGGGAGCGCCACCGTCATGGCCGACATCAGGCCGACACCCCGGGCGGGATTGCGGGCGCCCGTGCCACCCATGAACACCAGCCCGCCTCCCGGACGGATCAGGTCCCGGGCGTGCTTCGCCACCCCGACCATCAGCATCGGGTGCTCCTGGAGGGCGCGCCGCGCCTCGTCGAAGTCCATGTCGGCGAGGCGGGAGTAGTACGGACCGCCGGCCGTGACCATCACGTGGTCGACGGGACCGTCCAGCTCCTCGAAGAACGACTGCAAGGCCCTCGAGTCGTTGGCGTCGAAGATGGCGGTACGGGACACGCCCAGCGTGGCCGCTGCCTTCTCGAGCCGCTCCTCGTTGCGTCCGGTGAGGACGACGTCCGCACCCTCGGCCTTCGCCCGCCGAGCCGTCTCGAACCCGATACCGGCACTGCCTCCGACGACAACCACCGTCTGGCCCAGCAGGTCGGGTCGGCGTTCCGTTTCCATCTTGCTACCTCCTCAGGCCCACGTCACCGGGGGATCGACGTCGTCGTAGATGCGCACCGCCTCCAGGCCGTGGCGGCCGCGGACATGAATGGCGACCCCCGCCTGCGGAGCGAGCTCGGTGCGGCCCCAGCGGACGGTGTTGTACTCCAGGGCCGAGGTGTGACCGTCGTCGACGAGCCCGCAGTGCTCCATCACGATGCCGCCGTCGTTGGCGAACAGCTGCCCGTAGAAGCGGCGCAGCTCGTCGGCTCCCCGGTGCTGGTGGGCACCTCCTGCCGGCTCGCGTGCGTACCCGCCCGTGCTGAACGCGGAGACCACGGCCTCGACATCTCCTCGCGCCAGGGCCTGCTGGTAGTCGCCCACCACGCCCGGCAGGCGCAGCTCCGGATCGGACTGCAGCAGTGGCGGGCGGATCACGTGCTGACCGGTCAGCGGCCAGTTGCTCGAGTAGACCCGGAGCTCGGTGAGCCGGTTGTCGGAGGTGTGGTCCGCGACGACGGCGACTGGGAGGTCGACCGGGCCGGTCGAGGCCTGCCCGTGCAGCACCACCTCCTCGAAGCCGCCCTCGTCGAGGATGACGTGGCCGACGTCCTCGACCGTGACGTGGTCACGGGCCAGCCACGCCCGCGTCTCGGCCACGAACGCCGTGAACGCCTCGACGCCCCTGATCCGGCCCCGCACGGGGTCGTGCAGCTCGGGTTCACCGGCGAACGACTCGATGAGGGCATCGAGCTCGCCGGCCAGCAGCCCGTCGAAGTACGGCACCGCGACCATGGCGTCGCGTCGGCGCCGATCGAGGATCTGTTGCAGGACCGGTGCGCTGAACACCTCGGGGACCCATGGCATGACGTCCGGTCCTCAGGTCGGCAGCTCGGTCCCGGCAGCCTCACTCGCCATGTACTCGGCGTACCAGTCGGGCCACTGCTCGTCGAACACGCCGCCTTCTCGCTTCTCGTGCTCCCCGTGAGCCGCCGCGGCCCGGCGCAGGGCACCGGCCAGGTCGCTGGCCGACCCGAACGAGGTCTCGGTGGCCTCGACGCGACCGGGCAGCCGGGTGGTGACCTCCTGCAGCGTCCAGCGGTTGCCGTCGGGATCCGTGATGGTGGCGAGCGAGGAGTACGTCGCGTGCCCCGGAGCCGGCCCACTCACCGGACCGTCGTCGCCGAGGTGGAAGACCTCGCTGACGACGATGCCTCGCTCGACCAGGTCGCCGTGGGTGGCCTCGATGTCGGACACGATCAGGTAGTTGTTCTCCGAGGAGCCCGGTGGGGCCGACGTACGGTTCGGGCCGAAGTGGATCGAGCACTGTGAACCGGGTGGGGTGAACTGGACGACCCAGTCGGGCGTCTCGTCCAACCTCCATCCGAGCTTCAGATAGAACGCCTTCGCCCGCTCCACGTCCGAGACGGGGATGGTGACCACCTCGAGCTTCATGTCCATGTCTGCTGCTCCCGTTCGTGCTCGACTCTCGCCGCTGTCCCTCCGATTCCTCCCGATGGGGCGCGCCAGCACTTCACCCGTGTCGGGTGAACCTCAGGTCGCGGGACCGATCAGTCGCAGTAGTCGCAGATCCCGGAGGCCGGCACCTGGGTGAAGCAACGGGGGCAGAGCTGGACCGGCTTGGTCGGGGTCGCCTCTGCCGCTGCCGTGGGGCGTCCGGTCATCTTGCGCGGACTCGATGGGCGGGTGGCGGCGGGCTTGCGTGCGGCTGCCTTGCGAGCAGGGGCCTTGCGCGCCGGAGTGAAGTGGGCGGTCCGCAGCGGCGTACCTCCGTCCCGGGGCAGTCCGTCGGCCTCCCAGTGGCGGTAGCAGCTGAGCCGTTCGTCCGCGGCATGCCCGTCGGGGTCGTCGGGGCGGGTGCCACGGGCGCGCTCGACCGCGTCGGCGTACGCCTGACCGACACTGCCCTGGACGCTGATGCACAGCGAGGAGAGCAACGGCTCGCCTCGTGACTGGCACTCGTCGGTGACCCGACCGAGCACGTCGCCGATCCACTGGTGCATCGGCACGGTGGTGGTGATCCCGGAAGCCTCCTGCACGGCCGCGGCCAGCTGCTTGAGGGTCACCGTCGCCCGGTAGCGACCGGCCGCCTCGACGAGCACCGGACGCGCGGCCTCTGCCCAGGCAGCCCGTGCGACGGACGAACCGACCTCTGAGGAGTCACGGGTTTCCGGAGTGGGATCGACAGTCACGGTGTCATGTGTACTCGACCACCCACGCGGACGTCACGCCCGGGCCAGAAGATGTGCGCGCCTGGAGGGATTCGAACCCCCAACCTTCTGATCCGTAGTCAGATGCTCTATCCGTTGAGCTACAGGCGCCGGGGCGTGCACTGGCGCCACCAGTGTGTCCTATCGAGGTGGATCGGGGCACATCGAGGCTGAGAGCCGAGGTCGCACCACGTGGCCCGCCGTACAACGTGCCTCAGGCGAGGTAGGTGCCCAAGGAGTCCAGCAGGCCACGGGTTCCGTGCTCCCGGTTCGGCCCGTCGGCCCAGAACTGGTCGAAGAAGACGCCGTGCTCGACGTGCGTGAACCGGGTGCCTTTTTCGATCGGCTCGAACTCGAGCGACGCCACCGACGTCGACATGTGCAGCCCGTCGAGCCACATGTCGTACGTCGTGACGATGCGGACGTGCTCGACGAGGTCGGTGTAGGTGGCCTCGTAGCGTGTGACGGGACCGTCGTGAAACTTCCCTTCGGCCACGTCGCGTCCGCCGACGCGGAATTCGAAGACCCACTCGCCGGGCTCGATGGCGTCGCCGGCGCCCCACCACGCCAGCTTCTGCTCTTCCTCGGCGAACGCGTCCCAGACCCGATCGACGGCAGCGGGGTAGTCGCGGGTCAGGGTGAAGTCGGCACGGGCGAGTCGGCGTTCGATCGTCATGTGTGGGGCCTATCGCGTGAAGGTGACGTGGATCGTGCCGCTCCCGGCCACTTCCGACGTCACCTTGTGGGTGAGCTCGAGACCGCGCAGGTCGTCCCAGAACCGGTGGCCGCGGCCCAGCACGATCGGGGCGATCGCGACGTGCAGGTGGTCGACGAGACCGGCCCGCAGGTAGTCGCGCGCGCTGCTGACGCCGCCGCCGACACGCACGTCCAGGCCACCGGCCGCGGTCGTGGCCTCGGCGAGCACCTCCTCGATCCCGGCGTTCCGGAAGTGGAACGTCGTGGCCCCCTGCTGGATCGACGGTCGCGGTGCCGTGTGGGTGAGGACGTAGACCGGCATCCCGAACGGAGGCTCGTCACCCCACCAGCCCTTCCAGTCCGGATCGTCGGGGAAGGCGTGCAGGCCGAACTTCCCGGCACCCATGATCTCAGCGCCGACGCCCTCGAAGTGCGCCGCCGCGTAGGCGTCGTCGAGACCGGTCGTGCCGGCGCCCGTCGTGTCACCGAACACCTGCCGCTGCATGGTGCGGGTCGCGGTGTAGGACGCCATCAGAGGTCCCCAGTCCTCGCCCATCGGGTTCTCCGGGCCTTGGCCGGCCGAGGTGTAGCCGTCCAGCGAGATGTTCAGGTCGAGGCGTACGCGGGTCATGTCAGGTTCCCTTCGGGGTGGTGCGGGTGAGGTGCAGGCCGAGCCGGTCGGCCTGATGTTCGGCAGGCGTTCGTTGCTCGCCGAGCCACAGGTGTACGACGTCGAGTCCGCCCGGCCGCAGGCTGACGGTGCGGACGCGTCCGTGCTTGTGCGAGGTGACCAGTCCGGCCTCTTCGAGGACGCGCAGGTGCTGCATGAGCGACGGCAGGGCCATCTCGAAGGGCGCCGCGAGCTCGGAGACGACAGCCGGGGACTTCGCCAACCGTTCCACGACGGCCCGACGCGTCGGGTCCGCGATGGCGCGGAGCACCTCGGTCAGCTCGTCGTGATACTTAGGCACACACCTAACTATTGAGTGACAGGCACCCGTCCGTCAAGCGACTCGCGCCAGAAGCCGCCGCGGTCGCCGGTGATGAGTCAGCGGTCGATCATCTTCTGCATGGCTTCTGGGTAGCGGTCGCCCTGCACCTGCACGCTGGCTGATGCGCGGTCGAGCTCGGCGAGGTCCTCGGGGGTGAGTTCGAGGTCGGCCGCCCCCAGGTTCTCCTCGAGGCGGCCGAGCCGCCTGGTTCCGGGGATCGGGACGATCCACGGCTTCTGCGCGAGCAACCAGGCGAGGGCGACCCGGCCGACGGTGGCCTCCTTGCGATCGGCGACCCGGGTGATGAGCTCGACGAGCGCGAGGTTGGCCTCGAGCGCCTCGCGCTCGAAGCGGGGGAGGGTGGCGCGGATGTCGCCTTCTCCGAACTCGGTCTGGGCCGTGACCTGACCGGTCAGGAAGCCGCGACCAAGAGGGCTGAAGGGCACGAAGCCGATGCCGAGCTCCTCCAGAGCGGGCAGGATCTCGTCCTCGGGCTCGCGCCAGAACAGGGAGTACTCGCTCTGCAGGGCCGTGACCGGCTGCACCGCATGGGCCCGCCGGATCGTCTGTACGCCGGCCTCCGACATCCCGAAGTGGTGGACCTTGCCGGCCGCGATGAGCTCCTTGACGGTGCCGGCGACGTCCTCGATGGGGACCTCGGGGTCGACACGGTGCTGGTAGAGCAGGTCGATCGCGTCGGTCCGGAGTCGACGCAGGGAACCGTCCACGGCGGCACGGATGCTGTCCGGCCTGCTGCTGACCCCGGTCTGCTTGCCGTCCTCGTCGAAGGCGAACCCGAACTTGGTGGCGATGACGACGTCGTCGCGCACCGGTTCGAGTGCGTCGCCCACGAGCTCCTCGTTGTGGAAGGGGCCGTAGACCTCCGCGGTGTCGAAGAGGGTCACGCCGCTGTCCACCGCGGCGCGGAGGAAGGTGATCATCTCCTCGCGCGGGGGTCGCGGACCGAACGACTGGCTCATCCCCATGCAGCCGAGACCGAGGGCGGATACCTGGAGTCCGGTGGTGCCGAGCGTGCGTGTGTCCATGTGTTCCACGCTACGGCGCTGCTGGCTGTGGCCCGGGCCTCGCTGCGCGCCTGTGCCTCGCCGCGCAACCGTGCCTCGCCAACGCAGCCGTGCCTCGCTGCGCGCCTGTGCTCCTCGCTGTGGCCCGGGCCTTGCTGCGCGCCTGTGCTCCTCGCTGCGCTCGTCGACAGGCGCTTGCTCGGCGCACAACAAGAAGACCCCCATGAGCGGCGCTTCGCGCATCGCTTGGGGGTCTTCTTGTTGTGGCCTCGCTGCGCGCCTGTAGGGATTCGAACCCCAAACCTTCTGATCCGTAGTCAGATGCTCTATCCGTTGAGCTACAGGCGCCGGGTCCCGGACTGCTCCGAGGACTGCGAAACTCTAGCCGACGATCCGGGCGCGGTCGAAATCGGACGGCGCTGCGCAGGTACGACGGGTTTTCGGGCCCCGCGCATTCGACCGCGCTTCGCACAACAAATTCGTTTTCGACGTGAGCCCGCCCACACTCATCCCGCCGGTCAGACCGCTGGATCGATCCAATAGGCGTCAGCGTCTCGGGAACGTAGATTCCCCTTCATCCTCAGCTACTCCCCGCACATTCGGGGGACTAACTTGAGGGATACAAATCGGGTGATGCAACGGCGCGGCACCCGGGTACTGAAACTCAAGGACACACTCCGCCGATTCGTTCGGCGGCCGGTCGTTCCCAGCACGGGTCCACCGGAAATGCTCGAGAGGGAACAGGCATGACCGCCGACACGTCGAACGAGACCACCGCCACCCACGACAGCGCGCCGACATCCCACGCAGGCATCCTCGCCTTCGTCAACGAGGTCGCCGAGCTCACCACCCCCGACCGCGTCTACTGGTGCACCGGATCGGACGAGGAGTGGGTCGAGTTGACCGACGCCCTGGTGGCGACCGGCACCTTCACCCGTCTCGACCCCGAGAAGAAGCCGAACTCCTTCCACGCGGCCTCCGACCCCACCGACGTTGCGCGCGTCGAGGACCGCACCTACATCTGCTCGGTCGACGAGAAGGACTGCGGGCCCACCAACAACTGGATGGACCCCGGCGAGATGAAGGCCATCATGCGCAAGCTCTACGCGGGCTGCATGAAGGGCCGGACGATGTACGTCATCCCGTTCGTGATGGGACACCTCGAGGCCGAGCACCCGATGTTCGGCGTCGAGCTCACCGACTCGGCGTACGTCACCGCCTCGATGCGCGTGATGGCCCGCATGGGCACCAACGTGCTGCGCAAGATGGAGGAGCTCGACGCGGCCGGTGAGGAGTTCCACTGGGTCCCCGCGCTGCACTCCGTCGGCATGCCGCTCGACGAGGGCCAGGAGGACGTCGCCTGGCCGTGCAACGACACCAAGTACATCGTGCAGTTCCCCGAGGAGCGCACCATCTGGTCCTTCGGGTCGGGTTACGGCGGCAACGCCCTGCTCGGCAAGAAGTGCTACGCCCTCCGCATCGCCAGCGCGATGGCGCGCGACGAGGGCTGGATGGCCGAGCACATGCTGATCCTGAAGCTGACCAGCCCCGAGGGCGTGACGAAGTACGTCGCGGCCGCCTTCCCGAGTGCCTGTGGCAAGACCAACCTCGCCATGCTCGAGCCGACCATCCCGGGCTGGAAGGTCGAGGCCATCGGTGACGACATCGCCTGGATGCGCGTGGGCGACGACGGCCGGCTGTGGGCGGTCAACCCGGAGTACGGCTTCTTCGGCGTCGCGCCCGGCACCAACGAGCACACCAACCCCAACGCGATGAAGACCATCAACAAGGGCAACTCGGTCTTCACCAACGTCGCGCTCACCGAGGACGGCGACGTCTGGTGGGAGGGCCTGGAGAACCCGCCGGCCCACGCCACCTCCTGGAAGGGCGAGCCCTGGACGCCCGACTCCGAGGAGCTCTCCAGCCACCCGAACAGCCGCTACTGCACCCCGATCAAGCAGTGCGACATGCTCGCCCCGGAGTACGACGACCCGCGTGGTGTCCCGATCGACGCCATCCTCTTCGGCGGCCGACGCAAGACGACCATCCCGCTCGTCACCGAGGCCCGCGACTGGGTCCACGGCACGTTCATGGGCGCGACCCTCTCCTCGGAGACGACCGCTGCCGCGACCGGTCAGGTCGGTGTGGTCCGCCGCGACCCGATGGCGATGCTGCCGTTCATCGGCTACAACGCCGGCGACTACTTCAGCCACTGGATCAACATGGGCAAGGACAACGACGCCGCCAAGATGCCCCGCATCTTCTACGTCAACTGGTTCCGCCGCGACGACGAGGGCGGCTTCCTGTGGCCCGGGTTCGGTGAGAACAGCCGCGTGCTGAAGTGGATCATCGAGCGCATCGACGGCCAGGCCGCGGCGGTCGAGACGCCGATCGGCCACGTCCCCGCGCCGGGCTCCCTCGACATCGACGGTCTCGACGTGACCGAGGACGACCTGCGCCGGGCGCTCGACGTGGACGTCGAGGAGTGGAAGCAGGAGATCCCCCAGATCACCGAGTGGTTCGAGAAGTTCGGCGACCAGCTCCCCGCGGTGCTGTGGACCGAGCTCGACGGCCTCAAGGCGCGACTCGGCGCCTGAGAGTGCCCTGACCGCCTGTCTCGCTGACCGACCAGGACCCGCGCCCCCAGGGTGCGGGTCCTGTCATTTCAGGGCATGCTGCGTTGCATGAACATGCAGCAGGGTCCGCAGCGACGCGCACTGCTGGAGGGGACGGCCGGGACGATCTTCCGTGAGGTCGTGGCCAAGGGGGTGCTCCCCGAGAGCGACCCCCGGCTCAGGCCCGGCCACAGCGACCACCCGGCCGTGCGCGTGCTGGTCGACCTGGGCCTGCTGCGCCAGGCCGAGTCGGGTGGGTGGGTCGCGTCCGATCCGGCGGCGGCGCAGTCCGGCGTGGTGGCCCCGATGGGCCGGCAGGTGGCCGAGCTGCTCGCGGAGTCCGCGGCGTGGGCCGACACCTTCGCCCAGCTGTCGCAGGCCTATCGGCGTACGCCGACCGGCAGCCCGATCGACGAGATCCGCGGCCTGGCCAACATCAACCGCTTCCTTGAGTCGACCGTCGACGATGCCGAGACAGAGCTGTTGACTGCGCAGCCGGCTGGGGCTCGGCGGGCCGTCATCCTGCAGCAGGCGGTGGACCGCGACCTGCGCACGATCGAACGTGGCGTGCACATGCGCACGCTCTACCAGCACACAGCTCGGCGCTCGAAGGCCACCCGCGACTACGTGAACCTGATGCTCGCCCACGGCGCCCAGGTGCGCACGCTCGACGAGTTCTTCAACCGGCTGATCGTGATCGACCGTCGGTTGGCGATCATCCCGGGCGAGGCTCCCGACGTGGCTCTCGCCATCCACGACAAGAACCTGGTCTCCTACCTCGCGGACATCTTCGACCGCTCCTGGGAGCGGGCTCGCGAGTACAACGAGCGGGGCAGCGCCTCCGACAGCGACATCGCCGCGGAGGTGCGACAGCTGACCGTGCGGATGCTCACGGAGGGCCACAGCGACCCTGCGAGTGCCAAACGTGTGGGCGTCAGCACGCGCACCTATGCCTCCTACGTCGCCGCCCTCAAGGAGGAGTACGGCGTGGAGACGAGGTTCCAGCTGGGCTACGCGATGGGGAGCCGGGACTCGGAGTCAGCCCCCGACAACTGACCGACTCAGAGCTCAGCTTGCCGCGCCTACTTGGCCGTGTAACCCCATCCGGTGTCGGCCGTGCTCGCGCCTGTCGAGGCCTTCTTGAGGATGGCTGCGTCGGCGGGAGCGGCAATGCTGACCGTGGACAGACCGACCGCCAGAAGGCCGGCCGCAATTACCTTGGAAATTCGTGAATTCATGGAGCAATTCCTTCTCATCTCGGGGCAAGTGCCATCGTGCCCGCGCGTTTCGCGCCAGTAACAGTTCTGGTGTCCACATGACTGTGCATTGCACGATCACGCAGGTTTTCAGGGCATGACCAGGACCGCCCCGGACCCATGAGGGTCCGGGGCGGTCAACCGCGGAGGTGGCGGGATTTGAACCCGCGAGAGGGGATTACCCTCAACCCGCTTAGCAGGCGGGCGCCATAAACCGGGCTAGGCGACACCTCCAGGAACAGCAGGCCACAGGGTACCCACCTGCCGGGTCGGCGAAAAATCCGGTACGCCGGGTCGGTGCTCACCGCAGGCGGCGGTATCCGTGTCCCCGATCGAGGTGGGTGGTCAGCGCCTCGGTCAGGGCGACCGGATCTCCCTCGATCGCGTCGACCGGGAGCGCCGTCGTACGTCCGTCGCGCAGGCGGAGCACCAGGCAACGGGTGCCCGACACCGTCGCGGTCTGGAGGTCGAGCACGTCGGTCCACCGGGCCGACCGGGCCTCGGCCGTTCGCAGCACCCGCACTCGGTAGCCGGTCTCGTCGAGCCGCAGCACCCAGCGACGCAGACCGACCAGCAGCCCCAGCGCGATCACGCCCGCGGCCCCCAGCACGACGAGACCGGAGACGAACGCCGACGGGAGGTCCACGACCCAGGCGACCAGCACGCCGAGTGCGACGACCAGCCCGATCGCGACCAGCCCGCTGCCGAGGAGGCGGAGGCGCAACGCCGGGGCCAGCGCGAAGTCGACGGGGCCGGCGGAGCTGGGCGGAGGCGGGGAAACCGGGTCTGGCACCGGGCGATTACACCCGCGCAGTGGGCCGCCCACCAAATCCACTCTTGTCGAGTGGGATGACCTGAGTCACACTCAGATTCCCACTGTGCACGAAACGGACTCGTGGAGGTGGTTCGGGAATGGCTCCTCTCGAAACCGCGGTCAACGAACTTCGTCAGATCCTCGCGGCCGACAGCACCGCGCCCGAGTGGCGCTGGAACGTGCGACGTCGGCTCTCGGAGGTGAAGGACGCCCTCTCCGGCCCCCAGGCGCGGCAGGCCGATGCGTGGCTCGCGGCACGGGCCTCGTCCTCCAACCGGGTGCGTCACCAGCTGCACGCGCGTGCCACCACCCTGGCCAGCGGCGTCCTGGACAAGCTCGACGCCGAGAGCATCCTGCAGGAGACGCGACGGCTGCTCACCGACCTCGAGCACCACGTGCAGCGCCTGCACGACCTCGTCTACGACTCGGTGTCGCTGGAGCTCGGCGGGTCGGAGTAGCAGCGCTCCTCGAGATCTCGGCAGAGGGGGCGGGATTCGAACCCGCGGCTGACATCACTGCCAGCGACCGCTTTCAAGGCGGTTCCGATCGGCCACTCCGGCACCCCTCCAGGTCCCTGCGGGACCGGGCCCGAGTGTAGTGCTGTGCCTGGCTCAGGCCAGTCTCAGGACCACTAGTGCAGTGGCTGGAGCCGTGGGGGTTCGGGGCGGTGCCCGGTGTCCTCGACGGTGGCGGCGCGACGGCCGGGCTTCCCGCGCAGCAGGCGTACGACGCGGATGACGACGTACCCCAGGACCAGCCCGAGCACGATGCTGTACGCCGCACCCAGCGCGGTGTGCACGGTCCAGGTGTCCTCGCCGACCAGTCGGGTGGCGGCCGAGGCGGTGGCCGTCGTACCGAAGGCGCACACCCACCAGCCCTGGCGGCGCCGGTCACGCATCGTGACTCCCCAGACGAGGGCCGGCACCCCGAGCAGCACCTCGATGGGATGGGGTACGGCGCCGAGGTGGTCGTGCAGCCAGAGCTTGCCCGAGTCGACGTCGTGACGCAGCCCGGGCGACCCCCAGTGCGTCAACGCGGCGGTGTAGGCGACGCCGACCACCAGCAGCACCATCGCGGCGACGACCAGGACCACACCGCTGCGGCCGAGACCGTGCAGGCCACCGCCGAGCCGGTAGACCAGGGCCACGGTGGTCGCCATGGCCAGGGCCAGGACGGTGTACTCGAAGCGATCCGCGTCGATGCCGACGCGGAAACCGGCGACTCCGAGTGCGCCAGCGCTGGCGACGGCCTCGGCCACGAGCACCTCGACGACCGCACGGCCGTACGACGACGCCGGTGTCGTGCCGAGGACCGCCAGGCACGCTGCGAGCACGCCCGTGCCGACAGCGGCGCCGGCGAGCAGGGTGGGCGACTGGGTCGCGACGGCGGCCGCTCCGACGAGGACGGCGAGCGCGACCGCTGGGAATGGACGTCCGCCGCTGCGCACCGACAGCCCGAGGGCCATCAGCACACCGAGCGCTGCCGCCACCGACTGCTCGACGACGATGTCCACGTCCACGTAGCGCACGGCCACGAGCGCGCCGGAGGCGGCGACCAGGCCGAGCAGCCACAGCGTCCGAGAGGCAGTCGCCACCCGGGCACCGTGGCGCGAGGGTGGTGGCTGCACGTCACCCGGGTGGGCGCCGATGCGTGGTGGGCGGGCACGGGCAGGAAGCTCTGGGGCCCGGTCGAGTCGCTGCAGCACCGCCTTGCGGCGGCCCGGCACCCTCTCGACCCTCGGCACGCCCGGGAGGATACCGCCGCTACATCCGCCGGTTGGCCAGCGACGGGTTGGTACGACGCACGGCGCTCACGGCCTCGCGGTCGATCACCGTGTCCAGCGCGACTGCGTCGTCGTCACCCGCTTCGACCACCACATCGCCGTCGGGCGCGACCACCATCGAGTGTCCGGAGTAGCGGGGGCCGGGCTGCCCCACCCCGATCACCCACACGGTGTTCTCGATCGCGCGTGCCCTCAGGAGGGTGCGCCAGTGCTCGACCTTGCGCTCCCCGGCCACCCAGGCGGCAGGGACGACCAAAGCCTCCGCGCCCTGCTCGACGAGAGTGCGCGCGAGCTCGGGGAAGCGCAGGTCGTAGCAGGTCATCAGCCCGAGGGGGAACCCGGCGAGGTCGACGCGGCACGGCGCGATCGGACCGGCGCTGATGGTCGAGGACTCCTTGTAGCCGAAGGAGTCGTAGAGGTGGATCTTCCGGTACGCCGTCAGCCGGCCGTCGTCGGCGAGCACGAGCGTGTTCACCGGGTGAGCCGGGTCGTCGGCGACCTCGAACATGCCGGCCAGCCAGGCCGTCCCGGTGCCCGTGCTCAGCTCGCGCAGGCGGGTGGCGAACGGCCCGTCCAGCGGCTCGGCGTACGGCGCGAGGTCGGAGCCCGGCTCGCCGAAGTCACGCGCGAACGCCTCGGGGAGCACCACCAGGTCCGTCCCCTCGGCCAGCGGGGCGAGCTCGTCGAGCACGGCACGGTTCTCGGCCGGGTCGAGTCCGGAGGCGCGCTGGACGAGGCGGACGTTGAGCTTGTCGGCGGGTTGGTCTGCCATGTCTCCACCCTGCCAGCCGTGCGGCCCGTCACCCAAGGGCTCGGCGCCAGGGTTCGGCAGGTGCCAGACTGCGGGCGTGGACGGAGGCGAAGCGGCCGAGCTCGGAGCCATCGTGCTCACCGGTGGCAGCGCCGTCCGTTTCCAGGGTGCCGACAAGGCCTCGATCGAGATCGCCGGTGTCACCATGCTCGAGCACGTCCTGGGCGCGCTCGCCGAGGTGCCCGAGGTGGTCGTGGTCGGTGACGAGGTGCTCACCAGCCGGCCGGTCAGCTTCGTCCGTGAAGAGCCGCCGGGAGGTGGCCCCGCCGCCGGCCTGCTCGCCGGTCTGGCCGGCTTCCCCCGGCCGCCGCGACTCGTGGTCGTGCTCGCGGTCGACATGCCGCTGGTCACGACGGCGACGGTCAGCCGGCTGATGCTCTCCGCCGCGGAGGACGGTGCACTGCTGGTGGACGAGGACGGCCGGCGCCAGTACCTCTGCGCCGTCTACCGTGCCGCCGCCCTGGTCGAGGCAGCCCCGACGCTCGAGGAGCACCACGGACTGCCGATGCGCAGGTTGGTCGCGGGTCTGCGGTTGACCGAGGTGCCGGCACTGCCCTGGGAGGCGCGCGACGTGGACACCTGGGACGACCTGACAGAGCTGCGTGAGCGTCTCGGCGGCTGAGCGGCGACGGGTAAAGACATGTGGGATACCTGTTGCGTCCCACCGGCTCCCGCTCAAGACTGTGAACCGTGAACCTGCACGACTGGATCGACGAGCTGTGCGACGTCCTCGACATCGAGGTGGAGGTGGACGAGGCCCTGATCCTCGACCTCGCCCGGGACGCGGCACACCAGGTCGAGCGGCCCGCCGCACCGATCTCCACGTTCCTGCTGGGGTACGCCGCCGCCGGTTTCGACGGCGATCCCGCCCAGGTGGAACGGCTGGCGGCACTGGCGCTCGCGCTGGCTGCGCGCTGGGACAAGTCTCCTGACGAGCTGGAGCACGAGCTGGACGACGAGGAGATCGAGGCCGTGATCGAGGTCGAGGTCTGACCGACCCGCACTGACACCCCTCGTAGGGTGGCGGTCATGCGTGCCGTCACCGCACCCGAACCGGGTGGTCCCGAGGCCCTGACCGTCACCGATCTGCCCGACCCGGAGCCTGCTCCCGGCGAGGTCGTCATCGACATCGTGGCCAGCGCGGTCAACCGGGCGGACACCCTGCAGCGGCAGGGGTTCTACCCGCCGCCACCCGGTGCCTCCGACATCCTCGGCATGGAGTGCTCGGGCCGCATCAGCGCCGTCGGCGAGGGGGTCGAGGCCCACCAGATCGGCGACGAGGTCTGTGCGCTCCTCTCCGCCGGTGGGTACGCCGAGAAGGTGGCCGTCCCGGCCGGGCAGGTGATGCCGGTCCCCTCGGGCGTCGACCTCGTCACGGCGGCCGCTCTGCCCGAGGTCGCCTGCACGGTGTGGTCCAACGTGTTCATGATCGCCGGTCTGCAGCAGGACGAGACGCTGCTCGTGCACGGAGGCGCGGGCGGCATCGGCACCATGGCGATCCAGCTGGCGAAGGCGCTCGGTTCCCGGGTCTTCGCCACAGCGGGCTCGCCGGAGAAGCTGGAGCTGTGCGAGTCGCTGGGGGCGGACCGCGCGATCAGCTACCGCGACGAGGACTTCGTCGAGGTGCTCTCGGAGGCGGGAGGCGCCGACGTGATCCTCGACAACATGGGCGCCAAGTACCTCGAGCGCAACGTCTCCGCGCTCGCGACCGAGGGTCGTCTCGTGGTGATCGGCATGCAGGGCGGCACCAAGGGAGAGCTCGACCTCAGCGCCCTGCTGCGCAAGCGCGGTGCGGTGATCGCGACCACGCTCAGGGCTCGTCCGACCGAGGAGAAGTCGGCGATCTGCGCCTCGGTGGTCGAGCACGTGTGGCCACTGGTGGCCGAGGGCAAGGTGCGTGCCGTCGTACACGACCGGGTGCCGCTGGAGGAGGTCGCCCGCGCCCACGAGCTGATGGAGTCGGGCTCGCACAGCGGCAAGATCCTGTTGACGACGGGTCGGTAGGGTCGAGGTCATGTCGACTCCTCAGGAACAGCAGCCAGAGGCCGACCACATCATGGTGATCGGCCCGGACGGACAGCCGGTGGCGGTCCCCACCGAGGCGGTGGCCGACGAGGAGGGTGGCGAGGGCGGCGGCGACAACGCCGAGCGCCTGACCGGTCTGGTCGAGCAGCCCGCCAAGGTGATGCGCATCGGCCGGATGGTGCAGCAGCTGCTCGAAGAGGTGAAGTCGGCGCCCCTCGACGAGTCCGGGCGCAAGCGACTGGCCACGGTGCTGCACACCTCGATCCAGGAGCTCAAGGACGGCTTGGCGCCCGAGCTCGACGAGGAGCTCGACCGGTTGATCCAGCCCTTCGACGAGACCACCCCGACCGAGTCCGAGCTGCGCATCGCGCAGGCTCAGCTGGTCGGGTGGCTCGAGGGGCTGTTCCACGGCATCCAGACCGCCATCTACGCCCAGCAGATGGCCGCCCGTTCCCAGTTGGAGCAGATGCGCCGCGCCCTTCCTCCGGGTGCCATCCCGGGCATGCACGGCAACCCGCAGCAGGACGACGACGGTCCCGAGCCCGGGTCCCAGGGCGGCATGTACCTCTGAGCAGTCGTTGCGTCATACGAATCGTGGCTTCCAAGCACCAATTCGTATGACGCAAGCGGGCCGCGGTCAGGCAGTCGAGGGGAGTGGCCGCACCATCACCAGCTCGCCGTCCTCGGTCGAGCCGCGCAGCTGGGTGAAGCCGCACTTCGCGAGCACCCGCAGGCTGGCGCGGTTCTCGGGCTGCACGCTCGCCCGGATGCGTACGCCGGCCCGGTCGGTGTGCTCGAGCAGGGCGGTCAGCGCCTCGGTGACGGCACCGTGGCCACGTGCGTCCTCGACCAGTCCGAACCCGACCTCGGTCTCGTCGACGTCGTCGACCGCGACCGGGGCACCGAAGAAGCCGATCGAGCCGACCACCATCCCGTCGCCGTGGCGCACGATGTGCCGCGGTCCCCACCCGGCCTGGGGATCGCCGGCCTTGACCATGGACGCCGCATCGCGGTCGTCGCGTCGCGGGTAGTCGGGGTGCCAGGAGACCCTTCGGCGGCCCGCGAGCATGCCTTCTGCGTCCTCGGGAGAGATCAGCCGCAGGGTCACCCGTTCGCAGACCACGTCGTCGGGCAGGGTCACGGGAAGTACTTCCTGAGCTCTAGTGCCGCGCCGTCGTCGTAGACCGTCTCGGTGGTCGCGTCGGCGGCGTCGTGGACTTCCTCGACGGCCTGACCCATGGCGACGCCGCGGCCGGCCCAGCGGAGCATCTCGATGTCGTTGCGGCCGTCGCCGATGGCCAGGGTGTCCTCGGCGGAGAGACCGAGGTGGCGGGCGACGTACTGCAGCCCAGAGGCCTTGGACACCCCGACCGGGGAGAGGTCGAGCCAGGCCGTCCAGCCCACGACGTAGTCGGTGCCGTGCAGGCCGAGCCGGGCCGCCATGGCCACGAAGTCGTCGGCGGAGGCGGTGGGGTCGCGGATGATCACGCGGCTGACAGGTTGGCCGAGGATCTCGTGCAGCTCGGTCTCGATCATGTCGCCGGAGAGCTCACCCTCGGGGAAGGGGCGGTTGACGCGGTAGCCGACGCCCCGCTCCTCGACCGCCACCAGGGCGTCGGGGTGCTGCTCGAGGACCTGGCGCACGGCCTCGCTCGCGTCGAAGGTCTCCTCGTGGACCACCTCGAGCGGCGGGTAGCGGAAGATGACGGCGCCGTTGGAGGCCACCACCCAGAGGCGGTCCTGGCCCTCGCGCGGCAGGTCGAGCAGGTCGGCGATGTTGGTCATGCCGTGCGGGGAGCGGCCGCTGGCCAGCACGACGTGGGCCCCCGCGTCGACGACGGCCTGGATGGCGTCGTAGAGCACCGGGGAGATGACCTCGTAGTTCTGTCCGGTGCCCTCGACCCACTTCAGCAGCGTGCCGTCGATGTCGAGCGCGACCATCCCGGGCTGCCAGTCGGCAGCCGACAGGCTCTCAGCCACCGGTCACCGGCTCGAGCACCTCGCGACCCTGGAGGTAGGGCTGCAGTGCCTTCGGGACGCGCACGGAGCCGTCGGCCTGCTGGTGGGTCTCGAGGATGGCCACGATGGTGCGTGGAATGGCGACCAGGGTGCCGTTGAGGGTGGCGATCGGCTTCACCTCGCCGTCGAACCGACCGCGGATGTCGAGCCGGCGGGTCTGGAAGTCGGTGCAGTTGGAGGTCGAGGTGAGCTCGCGGTAGCGACCCTGCGTGGGCACCCAGGCCTCGCAGTCGAACTTGCGCTGGGCCGAGAGCCCGAGGTCACCGGCCGCCACGTCGATGACGCGGTAGGCGAGCTCGAGCTTGTCGAGCCACTCAGTCTCCCAGCCGAGCAGGCGGTCGTGCTCGGCTGCGGCCTCCTCGAGCGTGGTGTAGGAGAACATCTCGACCTTGTCGAACCAGTGCACGCGGATGATCCCGCGCGTGTCCTTGCCGTGGGAGCCCGCCTCCTTGCGGAAACAGGGGCTGAACGCGACGTAGCGGCGGGGCAGCGTCTCGCCGTCGAGGATCTCGTCGGAGTGGTACGCCGCCAGCGGCACCTCCGAGGTGCCCACGAGGTAGGTGTCCTGGCCCTCGATCCGGTAGACGTCGTCGGCTGCCTGGCCGAGGAAGCCGGTGCCCTCCATGGCCCGTGGCTTGACCAGGGTCGGCGGCACCATCGTGGTGAAGCCGGCCGCCCGGGCCTGGTCCATCGCCATGTTGACCAGGGCGAACTCCAGGTCGGCGCCGGCACCGGTCAGGTAGTAGAAGCGCGAGCCGGACACCTTGGCACCACGTTCGACGTCGATGGCTCCCAGGATGCGGCCCAGCTCGACGTGGTCGCGCGGCTCGAAGCCCTCGGCGGCGAAGTCGCGTGGGGTGCCGTGCTCGGAGAGCACGACGTAGTCGTCCTCGCCGCCCGCCGGCGACTGCTCGGCGGCCGGGTTGGGGATGGCGTAGATCGCGTCGCGCCAGTCGCTCTCGGCCTCGCCCTGTGCCGCCTCGGCCGTCTTCACGTCGGCGGCCAGCGCCTTGGTCCGGGCCAGCAGCTCGGCCTTCTCCTCGCCCTGCGCCTTCGGGATCAGCTTGCCGAGCTGCTTCTGCTCACCGCGCAGCCGTTCGAAGTCGGCGATGGCGGCGCGGCGGGCGGCGTCGGCCTCGAGAGCGCGGTCGACCACCTCGGGAGACAGCCCCCGCTTCTCCTGGGCGGCACGCAGCGAGTCAGGGTCGTCGCGGAGCAGTCGTGGGTCGATCACCTCGCGAGGATATCGAGGGGACGCGACAGGTTTGCTGCGCGGGTTATGCGGCGGGTGGCAGGACCAGCGGGAACGCCGCTGCGACGGGATCCACCGGGCTGCTCGGCTTGCCGTAGGCGGTCCACTGCGTGCCGTCCTTGGGCAGGTAGTACGTCGTCAGCGTGGGCTTGTCGGCGCAGAAGGTCCACGTCACCCCGTCGGCATCGACGAAGGCCGCGCCCAGTCGGCACGGGCTGGCGGGCAGCTTGGCCAGCGCGTCCGAGTCGTCGGCGAGGACGGTGCCGCCGGCACGGGTCACCGGGGAGGTGTCCGCCGGGCCGTTGCCGGCCGGCTTGGTGGCGTCGCTGTCGATGCTCTCCATGTAGGGCTCACCGGTGTTGTGGTTGAACCCGTTGGTGAACACCCAGGGGCCCTTGGCGAGGGTGCCCTCCTGGGTCGCCTTGCCGCCCGCCACGTTGACCACCCAGATGCGGTTGGCGGTGTCGACGACCCGCAGGGTGTCGGCACGCTCGGGGTCGAAGGCCCAGCCGATGGCGCGCAGGCTGTTGTCGCCGGAGGCCTTGCGGATGTCGATGACCTTGGTGGCGTTGGAGGTCAGCGAGTAGACGGTGAGCTTGCCGCTGTTCTCCTCGCTGTTGGAGATGCCGGTGTCGGGGATCGCCCACTGGCGGTCGGCGCTGACGAGCAAGGGAGCCAGCTCGGAGGAGGCGCTGGCGGCAGTGACGCCGGGCATGGAGCGGGCCTTCGCCTGCCCCGTGGACGGGTTGTAGGTGACGTAGACCGTGGTGCTCTTCTCACCGTCGTTGCCACCGGCCGTCTGCAGGCCGAGCAGCCAGTCACCCTCGGCCGCGCTGGTGTCGACGTCGGCGCTGGGGTCCGGTGAGGCGGTCGAGTCCTTGTCTGAGTCGCCCTTCGAGGAGTCAGAAGTGACCTTCACGTCGCCGCACGCAGCAGTCAGCAGCAGCGCGGTCACGGCGGCGGCGACCGGGGCTGCGGACCGCAGCACATGTGTAGGACGCATGTGGGCCCCCTCGAAGTGAGCGGCCATGGGTTTGAATGGGGAACATGGCCAGGAAAGCTCCTCGAAATGATCCCACAGAAGACAACCTCGAGGTAGGACATCGCCAGCACCATGCCGCGGGTGTCCCTGCCGTGCTCAAGGCCATGAAGATGTCCCAGGAGCAGATGGGCGTGCGGCGTACGGCGCTGACGCTGCTGCGCGTGAACCAGCCCACCGGCTTCGACTGCCCCGGCTGCGCCTGGCCGGACCCCGGCCACACCCACACCGCGGAGTTCTGCGAGAACGGCGCCAAGGCCGTGGCCGAGGAAGCCACCCTGCGTCGGGTGGACCGTGACTTCTTCGCCCGGCACTCACTCGACGACCTGTCCGGGCGCACCGACTACTGGCTGGGGCAGCAGGGCCGGCTGGCCGAGCCGATGTACAAGCCGGCCGGGGGCACGCACTACGAGCCGATCGAATGGGAAGGTGCCTTCTCCCTCGTGGCCGAGCGGTTGCGCTCCCTGCCGACCCCGGACGCCGCGGCGTTCTACACCTCGGGCCGCACCTCCAACGAGGCGGCGTTCCTCTACCAGCTGATGGTGCGGCGCTTCGGCACCAACAACCTGCCCGACTGCTCCAACATGTGCCACGAGTCGAGCGGCGCCGCCCTCGCCCACTCGATCGGGATCGGCAAGGGATCGGTGCTGCTCGAGGACATCTACGCCGCGGACCTGATCATGGTGGTCGGGCAGAACCCCGGCACCAACCACCCGCGGATGCTGTCTGCGCTGGAGGAGGCGAAGAGGAACGGCGCCTACATCGTCAACATCAACCCGCTCGACGAGGCCGGGCTCCGTCGGTTCCACAACCCGCAGACCCCGAAGGGGCTGACCAAGGGGCAGGACCTCACCGACGACTTCCTCCAGGTGCGGCTCTCCGGCGACCAGGCCCTGTTCGCGGCGATGGCGAAGCTGACGGTGGAGGCCGGTGCTGTCGACGAGGACTTCGTGGCCACCTACTGCTCGGAGTACGACGAGTACCTGAGGTTCCTCGACAAGCTCGACTGGGACGACGTACTCACCGCGACCGGGCTGACCCGCGCCGAGATCGAGAGAGTCGCGAAGAAGTACCGGGAGTCCGAGCGGGTCATCGTGTGCTGGGCGATGGGACTGACCCAGCACAAGGGCGCCGTGGCGACCATCCAGGAGATCGTCAACCTGTTGCTGCTGCGCGGCAACATCGGCAAGCTCGGCGCCGGTGTGTGCCCGGTGCGCGGTCACTCCAACGTGCAGGGCGACCGCACCATGGGGATCTGGGAGAAGGCCCACGACTCGCTGCTCGACGGCCTGCGTGACGAGTTCGGCTTCGAGCCCAACCGGGAGCACGGCCTCGACTCGGTCGACACGCTGCGGGCCATGCACGCCGGCACGGTCAAGGCGTTCTTCGCCGTGGGTGGCAACTTCGTCGCAGCCACGCCGGACACGACGCGCACGGAAGAGGCGATGCGCAGCCTCGACCTGACCGTGCACGTCTCCACCAAGCTCAACCGCTCGCACGCCGTGGCCGGGCGCGAGGCCCTGATCCTGCCCTGCCTGGGTCGCACCGAGCGCGACACCAAGGTCACGGGCGAGCAGGTGGTCACGGTCGAGGACTCGATGGGCATGGTGCACGCCTCCCGCGGCAGGCTCGAGCCCGCGTCCCCGCAGCTGCTCTCCGAGGTCGCCATCGTCACCCGCCTCGCCGAAGCGCTGTGGCCCGACGGCACCTCGGGCATCCCGTGGGGCGAGTTCCGCGACAACTACTCCGTGATCCGTGACCGGATCGAGCGCGTGATCCCGGGCTTCGAGCGGTTCAACGAGCGCATCGAGGAGCCGGGCGGGTTCCCGCTGCCGCACCCGGCCCGCGATCGCCGGGAGTTCAAGACCAAGACGGGCAAGGCACGCTTCACCGCCAACGACCTCGAGACGCTGGAGGTGCCCGAGGGACACCTGCTGCTCCAGACGGTGCGCAGCCACGACCAGTTCAACACCACCATCTACGGTCTCGACGACCGCTACCGCGGCATCAAGCAGGGCCGCCGCGTGGTGTTCGTGAACGCGATGGACCGGCAGGAGCTCGGCTTCGCCGAGGGAGAGCACGTCGACCTCGTCAGCATCGCCGCCGACGGCGAACGCCGGGCCGAGGACTTCCGGGTGGTGTCGTACGCGACGGCCAGGGGCTGCGCGGCGGCATACTTTCCCGAGACCAACGTCCTCGTCGCCCTGGACTCGGTCGCCCGGGTCTCCAACACACCGGTATCGAAGAGCATCGTGGTCCGCCTCGAGCACAGGACGGGAATGTGACGGAAGCCGACAAGCGCCCCACCCGACTGGGATGGAGCGCGCTGTGCTTCGCGCTCTTCGCGCTGCTCGCGATCCTCGTCGTCAGGGACTGGTCGGCGCTGCTGGACCTCGACTCCGACCTCGGCCGCGGCCCGGAGTCGTTCACCAGCCACCACCACGGCCTGTTCGAGGTCTGGCGCGCGATCTCGGTCGCGACGTCGACCCTTCCCGAGGCGGTGCTCACCGCGGTCGTCGCGGCGGTCCTGGCGACCAAGGGCTACCGCCGGGCTGCGATCTGGACGGTCGGCGTGATGGCGAGCATCGGCATCCTGGTCGCGCTGTTCAAGCTGCTCATCGGTCGCGACCGTCCGGTCTTCGACCAGCCCTTGATGGTCTACAACAGCTACTCCTTCCCGTCCGGCCACGCGGCGGGGATCGCCGGCGCCATCGGTGTGACGCTCGTGCTCACCGGGATGCTGGTGCGCCGCCGCGGCGTACGACGCCTGGTGCTGGTGCTCTCCCTCGCGATCGGGCTGCTCGTCGGGCTGGACCGGATCTTCCTCGGCGTGCACAACGTCTCCGACGTGATCGCGGGCTACCTCCTCGGCGCCGGAGTCGTGCTCGCCTGGCTGGCGTTCTACGACCCGACCCCGCGCTCGATCGCGCTGGTCAGTCCGCCGCTGACCGAGGCGGTGCCCAACCAGCGCAAGAAGCTGGCCGTCATCCTGAACCCCTCCAAGATCGACGAGGCCGACCGCTTCCGGGTGCTGGTCGAGGCGCTCGCCACCGAGTCGGGCTACCCCACGGTCGTGTGGTGGGAGACCAGCGTCGAGGACACCGGCTACGGGATGGCGCACGAGGCCGCGGTCAGCGGTGCCGACCTGGTGCTGGCGATCGGCGGTGACGGCACCATCCGCGCCGTGTGCGAGGAGCTGGCCGGTACCGGCATCCCGGTGGGCATCGTGCCTGCGGGCACCGGCAACCTGCTGGCCCGCAACCTCGACATCCCGCTCTACCTGCGCTCGGCGGTCGACGTCGCCCTGAACGGGCAGGACCGCGCCATCGACATGGTCGAGGTGAGCGGCGACAAGATGGAGGACGCCACCTTCCTGGTGATGGCCGGGATGGGCTTCGACGCCGCGATCATGGAGGGCGTCAACGAGGACATCAAGGCCAAGGTGGGCTGGCTGGCCTATGTCTGGTCGGCGCTGAAGTCGCTGATGTTCCCGGCCATCCGGATCGACGTCTCCGTCGACGGAGGCGAGTTCACCCGGCACCGCGCCCGCACGATGGTGATCGGCAACGTCGGCTTCCTGCAGGCCGGGATGCCGTTGATCCCCGACGCCGCCATCGACGACGGCCGCCTCGACGTGGTGCTGCTCTACCCCCGGCGGTTCCTGTCCTGGCTACCCCTGGCGATCAGGGTGATGACTCGGAGCAAGCGCACCGACGAGCTGATCGCCCGGATGAGCGGTCGGGAGGTCGTCGTACGCGCCAACGTCGACGCCCCCCGCCAGCTCGACGGCGACCTGATCGCCCCGGGCAAGGAGATACGGGCCCGGTGCATCCACGGGCGGTTGTTGGTGCGGGTGCCTCGGTAGGGGTGCAGGTGGCGGATTCCCCGGGCGCCCGGGGAAACTGCCACCGGGAGGGCGATACTGCGCCCCCCCGCCTCCAGAATTGCCCGCCAGCCCTGTCCGTTTCCGGGAAGCGGCTACGTCACCGGGTCGAGGAAGAACACCGGGATGGTCCGGTCGGTGCGGGCGGCGTACCTCGCGTAGTTCGGCCACGTCTGCACCATGACCTCCCACAGCTGCTCGCGCTCGGCGCCGGTGATCTCGCGGGGCGTGGCCTGGTGGGTGCTGCCGTCCTGGGCGACGCCGACGAGCTCGCCCTTCTCGATGGCGGCGCGGATGTTGACCACCCAGACCGGCGGCTTGAGCTGGCCGAAGTTCGACCCGGCGATCAGGTTGCCGCCCTCGTGGGGCACGCAGAGCAGCGGGGTCGTGCGCGGTACGCCGGACTTGCGACCCTTCACGGTCAGCATCAGGTTGGGCAGCCCGGCGAGGTCGAGGATCGTGACGCGGCCCTTGCTGACCTTCTGGACGAACTTGTCGGTCGCGGTGATCTGGGGCAGCAACTTCGGCATCCACGGGATGGCGCCGATGCGGATGGCGAGCGGGGTCATGACCGTGAGCTTCATGCCGGGAGTCTAGGTTCGCCGAGAGCCCTGGAGACCGCGACGTTCGTCACGCCGTACGCAGCGTGACCAGCATCAGGGACGCGCGTTGGTGATCGCGTCCTCTTCCTCCGGGGAGAGCTGCGTCTCGCTGGCCCAGCCGGCGACGTTCTTGGCGTAGGTGCGCGACTCGTTGCGGCCCTGGATCGAGGTGAGCACGACCCCGCTGCCGCTGTCGTCGAGCAGCGCCAGCGACCAGGACAGCTGGCCGCCGGTGTCGGTGAAGGCGTCGTACCGTACGACGGCCACGTTGCGGAGGGCCTGGGCGCTCTCGGCCTTGAGGGCCGCGACTTCCTGGCGCAGGGCGCGCGGGTCCTCGGGAAGGCCGCTGGAGTCGGCCTTGCTGCGTGCGCGGTTCGTCGTACGCCGACCCGCCACTGCGATCACGAGGGCGACCAGCGCCACCAGGAGGGCGAGGATCCCGAGGAAGGTGTCCACGTCAGTGAGGGTAGAGCCAGGACCGTTCGCCTCGTGGAGACTCGCGGGAGGCGCAGGTACCTCGTGGGAAACTCGGTCCCGTGACCTCGACCGAGCGACGCCGGATCGCCTACCAGGGCGAGCCGGGAGCCAACTCCCACATCGTCTGCAAGCAGCACTACCCCGACTGGGAGCCGGTGCCGTGCGCGTCGTTCGAGGACGTCTTCGCCGCCGTCGAGGGCGGTGATGCCGAGCTGGCGATGATCCCGATCGACAACTCGGTCGCCGGCCGCGTCGCGGACATCCACCACTTCCTGCCCGACTCCGACCTGCACATCATCGGGGAGCACTTCCTGCGCGTGCAGTTCGCGCTGATGGCTCTTCCGGGCGCCTCGCTCGACACCATCAAGACCGTGCACAGCCACGTGCACGCGCTCGGCCAGTGCCGCAAGGTGATCCGCGAGCACGGCCTGCGTCCGGTCATCTCCGGCGACACCGCCGGTGCGGCCCGCGAGGTCGCGGAGGCCGGTGACCTCACCATGGCCGCGATCTCCCCGCCCCTGGCCGCGGAGACATACGGACTGGAGATCCTGGCGGCCGACGTCGAGGACGAGGACCACAACACCACCCGGTTCGTGGTGCTCTCCCGGGAGTACGTCGAGGCCCCCCGCGGCAACGGTCCGGTCGTGACCAGCTTCATCTTCAACGTGCGCAACCTCCCCGCCGCGCTCTACAAGGCACTCGGCGGGTTCGCCACCAACGGCGTCAACATGACCAAGCTGGAGAGCTACATGGTCGGCGGCCACTTCACCGCGACCCAGTTCCTCGCGGAGGTCGACGGCCACCCCCAGGACCTGCCGCTGAAGCGAGCCCTGGAGGAGCTGACCTTCTTCACCACGGACGTGAAGATCCTCGGCGTCTACCCGGCAGACGCGTTCCGATCTGAGTGAATCTGCGGGAGTTCGTCCGGGATTCCGGACTAGTCCGACGCCCTGAAATCCCCTCATCCCGCCCGTCGTCCGTGCAGGATGTTCGGCGTCGAGCCGTACTCGTGGGAGGTCTTCAGATGCGGGCTACCTTCAAGGCCCTGTGCCACACCATCGCCGGCCTGGTCGTCGTCCAGGCCGCCGCCATCGCGTTCGCCATGTTCGGAGTGCTGCACTTCGTCGACGGCGGCGACTCGCTGAACAAGTCGCTCGCCGAGGACCGCAGCGGCTTCGACGGCGCCGCCGGGTGGGTCGTGCACAGCTTCGGCGCGATCCTGATCAGCGTGATCGCGATCGTCCTGCTGATCCTGTCGCTGTTCGCCAAGATCCCCGGTGGCACCAAGTGGGCCGGCATCCTCTTCGGGGTGGTGCTGCTGCAGTGGGTCCTCGCGATCGTGGCCTTCGGTGCGCCCGTCGTCGGTGCGCTGCACGCCATCAACGCCTTCGCGATCGCGGGAGTCGCTGAGCGAGCGGCCAAACAGGCGGGCGCTGTCGCTCCGGGAGCGCCGACAGCAGAGGCCGCCGCGGTCACGTGACCCGTCGCGACCGGGTTCGGGTCCTGGTCGCGGTCGTCGTCACGCTCGCGATCGTCGTACCGCTGGGCTGGATGTGGTGGAACAGCCGGCTGCCCTCGTCGTACTCCGTGATGGACATGGGCTACCCGGACTACGGCGGTGGCGCCAGACCAGCCGGCGCCCATGAGCAGATGGCGGGCATGGAGCACGCCCCCGGAGGGACCAGCGTCACCGCCCTGGACACCCCGAAGGGCCGACGGCCCGACGTCGCGGTCGACCTGACCGCCCGGCAGGGAAAGGTGCACCTGGCCGACGGCCGCACGATCGACGGCTACACCGTCAACGGCACCTCACCGGGACCGACCATCACCGCGACCGAGGGCCAGCTCGTCGAGGTGCACGTGCGCAACGCCGACGTCACCGGCGGCATCGCGATCCACTGGCACGGCGTGGACGTCCCCAACGCCGAGGACGGCGTCGCCGGGGTGACCCAGAACGCGATCAAGCCCGGCCACGAGCACACCTACCGCTGGGTGGCACCGCACGCCGGCACCTTCTGGTACCACTCCCACCAGATGTCCCACGAGCAGGTCGCGGGCGGCCTGCTCGGCCCGATCGTGATCGAGCCGAAGACCCCCGAGCAGGGCGTGCAGGAGGCCCTCGCGGTGCTGCACCTGTACGACGGCAAGGAGACCGTCAACGGACGCACCGGGTTCGAGCCGGTGGAGGCGGCGCCGGGCCAGCGGGTGCGGGTGCGTGCCGTCAACACCGACAACGGCCCCCAGGCGATGTGGACGAGTACGCCGTACCGGCTGGCCGCCAGCGACGGGTACGACGTGCACCAGCCCACCGAGGTCGACGGGAAGTCGGTCGTCGTGCCCGCAGGTGGCCGGGTCGACCTCGAGGTGACGGTGCCCGAGGACGGCTCGGGAGTCCGGGTCTCCCTGGGCAACACCGGGCTCGTGCTCGGCCCGTCGGGAGCCAAGGCACCTGCTTCCCCGCAGCCCACCAAGCACCTCGACCTCCTTCACTACGGCAGCCCGACGGAGGTGCCCTTCGACACCGAGCAGGCCGACCGCCGGTTCACGTACTCGATCGGCCGCAAGCCCGGCTTCATCGACGGGAAGCCGGGCTACTGGTGGAGCATCAACGGACACCTCTACCCGGACATGCCGATGATGACGGTCCGCGAGGGCGACGTCGTGCACATGACGATCTCCAACCACAGCGGCCAGGTGCATCCGATGCACCTGCACGGCCACCATGCCGTCGTACTCACCCGTGACGGCAAGCCGGTCACCGGCAGTCCGTGGTGGTTCGACTCGCTGGACGTGCAGAACGGGGAGTCCTTCGAGGTCGCCTTCGTCGCGAACAACCCCGGCATCTGGATGGACCACTGCCACAACCTCAAGCACGCTGCGCAGGGAATGGTCACCCATCTCATGTACGAAGGCGTGACCACGCCGTACGAGCTGGGCTCGGACTCCGGCAACGAGCCCGAGTGATCGCGGCGATACCTTGAGGGCGTGACCGAGAGCCCTGATCCGCGGACTGCCGACCTCGGCTACGCCCGGGTCGACCTGGACCGGGCGGCCCGGACCGGCGACCCCGAGGTCGTCTACGGCGAGGGCAAGACCCCGGAGCAGGTCGTCGGGATCTTGCGCACGCTGCACGAGCGCCATCCCGACCGCGCGGTGCTGGCCACCCGGCTGTCGGCAGAGACGCTCGACGTCGTCGGCGCCGAGCTGCCCGACGCGTACCTCGACGAGGTCGCGCGTGCCGCGACGCTCGGCCCCGTCCCCACGGCCCGCGGGCTGGTCGCCGTGGTCAGCGCCGGCACCTCCGACGCGCCGGTCGCCGCCGAGGCAGCATTCACCGCGTCGGTGCACGGCGCGGGCGTCGTACGCATCGAGGACGTCGGGGTGGCCGGCCTGCACCGGCTGCTGGAGGCACGTGAGCAGTTCGCGGGAGCCGACTGCCTCGTCGTCGTGGCGGGCATGGAGGGTGCGCTGCCCAGCGTGGTGGGCGGCCTGGTCGGCGTACCGCTGGTGGCGGTGCCGACGAGCGTCGGGTACGGCGCCTCCTTCGGCGGCGTGGCCGCCCTGCTCGCGATGCTGAACTCGTGCGCGCCCGGGGTCAGCGTGGTCAACATCGACAACGGCTACGGCGCCGGCGTCTTCGCCGCACGAGTGGCTCGCAACGCCCACCGGGACGACCGTGGCTGAGCGCCACCGTGATCGTCTCGCGTGGGTCGACGCCTCCTCGGGTGCCAGCGGCGACATGCTGCTCGGCGCGTTGGTCGGCGCCGGCGTACCCATCGGGGTGCTGGTCGAGGCGGTCGACAAGGTCGCCCCCGGACAGGTGGGCCTCGAGGTCACCGAGGTACGCCGCGGCGGGTTCGCCGCCACCCAGTGCCGGGTCGAGCTCGCCGACACCACCGAGCGCCGTACCTGGCGCGATGTCGAGGCGCTGATCAACGGGGCGGGTCTCCACGAGGACGTCCGTTCGCTCGCGCACGACGTGTTCTCGCGACTGGCGGAGGCGGAGGGCCGGGTGCACGGCCAGCCCGCCGAGCAGGTGCACTTCCACGAGGTCGGAGCCCTGGACGCGATCGCCGACGTGGTCGGCACCTGCGCAGGGTTCGTGCACCTCGGCGTCGACCGGGTCGTGGTCTCCGAAGTGTCGGTGGGGGGTGGCACGGTTGCCTCCGAGCACGGCCGCCTGCCGGTTCCGCCGCCGGCGGTGGTCGAGCTTCTCCGTGGCGTGCCGAGCGCCGGGGGTCCCGTCGACGTCGAGCTGTGCACGCCGACCGGGGCCGCCCTGCTCACCACGCTGGCCGACGGCTGGGGGCCGCAGCCGGCCATGGCGGTCGACGCCGTGGGCATCGGCGCGGGGGGTCGTGATCCCGAGGGGCACGCCAACGTGCTGCGGCTCCTGCTGGGTGAGGCGCCCGTGCAGGAGCGAGGTCGCGAGACGACCGCGGTGCTGCTCGAGGCCAACGTCGACGACCTCGACCCACGGCTGTGGCCGGGGGTGCTGGGGGCGCTGCTCGACGCGGGGGCCAGCGATGCCTGGCTGACCCCGATCCTGATGAAGAAGGGTCGCCCGGCGCACACGCTCAGCGTGCTGGTGGCGGCCGACCGTGCTGACGGCGTACGCCGCGAGGTCTACCGCCAGACCTCGACCATCGGCCTGCGCGAGCAGCGCATCGCCAAGCACGAGCTCGACCGGTCAATGGCTGGCGTCGAGCTCGAGGGACACACGATCGGGGTCAAGCTGGCCCGACTCGACGGAGAGGTGGTCAACGTGCAACCGGAGTTCGAGGACGTCGCCGCCGTGGCACGCGCACTGGGGCGACCGGTGAAGACGGTGATGGCCGAGGCGGTTGCCGCGGCCCGCGGGCTGGTCTGATGGACCTCGCCGTCGTCGCGATCGTCTTCGGTGCGATCTTCCTGGTCGAGCTGCCCGACAAGACCTTCATCGCCGCCCTGGTGCTCTCGACCCGCTACAAGCCGTTCGCGGTGTGGGTGGGTGTCGGTCTCGCGTTCTTCGTGCAGACGCTGATCGCGGTGATCGCCGGACACCTCGCCACCCTGCTGCCCGACAACCTGATCAAGTCGGTGGCGCTCGCCATCTTCCTGATCGGGGGCATCATCTTGATCCGGTCGGCGCCGGGCGCTGATGCGGAGGAGAAGCAGACCGAGGAGGAGTACGCCGCCAAGGCCGTCGACAGCCGCACCGGCCTGAAGGCGGTCGGTGCCTCGTTCCTGGTGCTGTTCGCTGCGGAGTGGGGCGACCTCTCCCAGCTGCTGACGATCAGCATGATCGCGAAGTACGGCCACCCGCTCAGCGTGTTCGTCGGCGCCTGGGCGGCCTTGCTCACCGTGTCCGGGCTGGCCGTGCTCTCCGGCCGGGTGCTGCTGCGCTACGTGAAGCTCTCGGTCGTGCACTACATCGGCGGTGCCGTCTGCCTGCTGCTCGCGGTGATCACGGCGGTGGAGCTGTTGGCGTGAGGGGGACGGTTTCCCCGGGCGCCCGGGGAAACTGCACCCGGACAGCCGATACTTCCCCCGTCCGCCTCCAGTACTGCCCGCCCACCCCGCCCGATTCGTCCGAGCGAGCGGGTACGGCGATAGCCTGCCTCGCATGACCGACGCAGATCAGCGCCAGCCTGGTGTCTCCTCCGAAGTGGGTCGGCTGCGCACGGTGCTGCTGCACCGGCCCGGTCCCGAGCTGCAGCGGCTGACCCCGCGCAACAACGACAAGCTGCTCTTCGACGGCATCCCGTGGGTGACCCGGGCGCAGGAGGAGCACGACGCCTTCGCCGAGGCGCTGCGTGCTCGCGGCGTCGAGGTGCTCTACCTGACCGAGCTGCTCGTCGAGACCCTGGCGAGCGCGGCGGCGCGCGACCACGCCATCCAGGGGGTGACCGCCTCGCTCCGGCTCGGTGACACGATGCGCGACTACCTGCGCCAGGCGCTCACCGAGATGTCGCCAGCCGAGCTGAAGGACGTGCTCACCGCCGGGCTCCGCAACGACGAGGTGCGCGGTGGCTTCGGACTGGTCACCAGCCTGCTGCACAACGACGACTTCCTGATCGACCCGTTGCCCAACCTGTTGTTCACCCGCGACTCGAGCGTGTGGATCCGCGACAAGGCGGCCGTCACCTCGCTCGCGATGCCGGCGCGCGAGCGCGAGAGCCAGCTGACCGAGCTCATCTACACCCGTCACCCGCGCTTCGCGGCGTCACCGAAGATCCACGGCTGGCACCGCGAGCACGTCGAGGGGGGCGACGTACTCCTGCTGGCGCCGGACGTGATCGCCGTCGGCGTCGGGGAGCGTACGACGCCCGCAGGTGTCGAGCGCCTGGCCCGCCAGGTGTTCGCGGCCGGGGATGCCCACACCGTGCTCGCCGTACCGATCGCCCAGGAGCGCGCCACGATGCACCTCGACACCGTCTGCACGATGGTCGACGTCGACAAGATCGTGATGTACCCCAACGTCGCCGACCACCTGACTGCCCACGCCGTCACCGATGCCGGCGACGGCACCCTGCTCGTCGCGGAGGCCGAGCCGTTCCTGGTCGCGGCCGCGAAGGCGATGGAGATCGACACGCTGCACCAGATCGACACCGGCCTCGACCCGGTCACCGCCGAGCGCGAGCAGTGGGACGACGGCAACAACACCCTCGCCGTCGCACCCCGCGTGGCCGTCGCCTACGAGCGCAACATCGAGACCAACAGCCGGCTCGAGGAGGCCGGTATCGAGGTCATCGCCATCGCCGGCTCGGAGCTCGGTTCAGGTCGCGGCGGGCCGCGGTGCATGTCCTGCCCGATCACCCGCGACGAGATCTGAACGGTCCCTCGGTTGCGGACTCACCGGTCCGGAAAAGCAAGATGCCCGACCGGTGTTGACGGGGGGGACAACATCGGTCGGGCAATACGAATGTACGGCATGGTCTCACCGGCCCACAACTACTGGGTATACCAGGGTTAGCCGTGTCATCGGATGGTGAGCTGACGGCTCGCCAGACCGGCCCGCGCAGAGCGTTCCCCCGCGGTCAGCGGCGCTGTGGAGTCCATGGCCTCCCGGAGTGCCTCGTGCACCCGCGCGGCCGGCTCCTCGAGCGCCTCGGCACCCGTCCCCAGCGGCAGGTCCCACACCGGCGCGACGAGCCCGTGTGCGCGGAACATGCCGATCAGGCGATCTCCCTCGACCAGCTGTTCGCCGCCGGCGGCGTGCAGGCGTGCGAAGCCGTCGAGCACCCGGTCCTCGTCGTCGGGGAGCACCCACCGGAGGTACTCGCGGGTGCCGATCGAGGTCCAGTACGCCGAGGGCACCGAGGTCAGCCGGTCGGTCGGCGCCGCTGCCTCGTTGGCCTGTTCCAGGGCACCGGCCATGGTGCCGTCCTCGTCGTCGATTTCGGCCACCCAGAAGTCGAAGCCGTGGTGCACGGTGACGGTGAACGGCTCGTCGCGGACGAGGTCCTGCAGTCGTGGCCCGTCGCCCGGGGCCTCGGTCAGGCCGACCATGCTGCCGGGTTCGGCATCGAGTGCGCGGGTGAGCACGGCGGTCAGGTCGCGGCTCGGATCGCCGTACCCGTGCTGCACCTGGAGCCCGAGCCAGATGGTGCCGTCCTCTCGGACCAGGGCCGGCGCCGCCCCCGGCAGCAGCGAGCACAGCAGCACCGTGCGGTCGCTGTCGGTGAGGGCCAGCGGTGCGCTGGCCGAGGGGACGAACTCGCGCATCGCCACGATGTCGGTCTCCCCCGGCAGGCCCTCGAAGGGGCGAGCGACGAACGCGGGCGGCGCACCTGCGGCACTGCCGTGGCAGGCCTTGTAGCGACGGCCGGACCCGCACGGACAGGGTTGCCGCGGGCCGACGGCTCCCTCGGGCGTCTCGGACGGGGCGGCGTCGGTGCGGGTGCGCTGGCGAGACTTCTTTCCCATGCCGCGAAGACTAGGCCGCCGCCGTTCGACCCGGTCAGGCGAGGGCGAGCAGGGCGTGCACGGTGGTGCGGGAGCGGGTGCTCTCCACCCACCAGCGGGCGGCGAGCGTCTCGACGATCGAGAGGCCGCGTCCGGCGAGGTCGGAGACACCGGCCTCGACCCGCTCGGGCGTGGTCAGGGCGCCACCGTCGGTGACGGCGATGTCGACGCTGCAGTCGCGGGACTTCCAGGCGATGTGCATGGTGCCGTCGGCGAGCGGCCGGGCATGGCGTACGGCATTGCCCACCAGCTCGCTGACCACGAGCCGGGCGTCGTCGCTGGCCTCGTCGGCGGCGCCGAGGACGCGCATCCACTCGACGAGACGGTGCCTGGCCACGCCAGCGCTCTCGGGGCTGAACGGCAGGTCGAAGGCCATCGGGTCGACCGTGGAGATCTCCCTGCTGGTTCCCGCCATGTGATCCTCCGAGGGGTGAGGTCCCGCACTCACGCTCGTGTTACTGGTGAGTCGATGTTGCCCATGTGGGGCAGCCCCAAACTCATCCCTGCAACTTTGTCAGGTACGTCACGGCCGACGCGGGTCGATCCGTGATCAGCGCCTCGATGCCGAGGGCGAGGCAGGCGTCGATGTCCTCCTCGGAGTTGACCACCCAGCAGTGCACCCGGCGTCCTGACTCGCGGATCTTGGCGATCACGTCCGGGTGGTGCCGGACCATCTCCATCCCCGGACCGGCGATCCAGTCGTTGTCGATGAACGGCTTGGCCCGGAACCACTGGGTGCGGGTCTCCGCGAGCATCACCAGCTCGATGTCGGGGGCCATCCGGCGGATCCGGCGCAGGGCCACCCACGAGAACGACATCACCCGCACCGGGGCGTCACGGCCGGCCCAGCCGAACTCGTCGAGCAGCTGCACCAGTCGACGCTCGACCAGCCCCGCATAGCGGGTCGGGTGCTTGGTCTCGATCGCCAGCTCGACGCGGCGGGGGTACTCCGCGGCCGTCTCCAGCAGTCGGCGCATGGTCAGCACCTTGCCGAGCTCGGGGTCGGTGTCGGGGGCCTCGTCGTCGAGCTCGGCCCAGGGGTTCTTCCACGAGGAGAAGTCGAGGTCCTCGAGGTCGGCGAGCTCCATGGCGGAGACCACGCGGTTCTGCTGCGCCGTACGACGCAGGTTGCGGTCGTGCACGCAGACGAGGTGTCCGTCGGCGGTCAGGCGGACGTCGCACTCCAGGGCGTCGGCTCCCTCGTCGAGGGCCGTCACGTAGGCACCGAGGGTGTGCTCGGCGCGTTCGGCGCTGGCTCCCCGGTGGGCAACCACCTGGGGCCACTCCTCGACCATGCCGCCATTCTGCCCGCCCGGCCGTCCAGTGCGTGGGACCCCGGGCGCACGGTCAGCCGCGGGTCACGGAGAGCTCCGTCACGGTCACGCCGTACGCCGTCTCGAGCGCGGTCACCGGGTCGGCCAGCTCGGCCTTCGTGGGCCGACGCGTCCCGGAGAAGCAGATGACCTCGCAGCGGCGTCGGGTGCCACTGCCCGGGAGTCGCCACTGTCCGGTGATCCGGCCGTCGACGAGGAGCAGGGCCGGGATCATCCCGTTGCTCGAGATCCAGAGGCGGTCGTGGTGCTCGGGCGTGACGAACCGGGCGCGCGCCCGGGGCTGGTAGCCGCAGAACAAGGCGTCGAACTCGGGGAGCAGCCGCACCCCCTCTGGCACGCGGACCGGCGGTGCGGCGGGGAGATCGTGGTACGTCCGACCGTCAGGGCCGGTCTCGGAGTCGAGGTCGTCTGCGAGCCGATCGAGCGCGGCGTCGACGACACGGAGACCGACGCCGGCCCACCAGGCCAGGTCCTGCCGGCTCGAGGGACCGTGGCAGGAGAGGTGTCGGCGGACCAACGCGTCGATGGATCCCTCAGGATCGGCGAGCGCCGCGCTGCGGTCGCCGATCACCGCCGATGCTGCGCGGTAGCCCGGCGCCCCCTGGGACTGCCAGCCGCCCGAGAGCGGCCGTCGGACCAGTCCGCCGTGGCCGAAGCCGAAGTAGCGTCCGGCCTGGTTGTCGAGGGTCGCGCCGGCACGCGGGTCGTGCTGCTCGAGCCAGGTGCTCAGGTGGGTGCTCAGCTCGGCCGGAGTCCGCCACTGCTCACGGGCGAAGTCCTCGATGCCCGACCAGACGTCCTCCAGGGAGGTTCGGTCGAGCTTGAGGCTGCGTTGCCAGAGGGCTCGCTGGCCGACTCGGGTGGCCACCTCGAGGAGCGCGTTGTCCTCAGGCGTCGAGGTGTGCACGGTGCCGCGGATGTTGCTGCCGCGGACGATCCGGTGTTCGTCGTACGCCGCGGAGACGGTCTCGAGGGTGACGCCGGGCATCCGGGCTGCGAGGGCGAGGAACGGTGCCCGGGCCGTCTGCGCCTGGATGGGGCCGATCAGGTGCAACGCCTGCGCGACGGAACTGACGTCGCGCCCTGCCACGTCGGGGAACTGACGTGCCAGGGCGCGACCCGCCAGGTCGTCCCAGGTGTGCATGGCGGGACTCTAGGGCGGAGGTGTGACGAGACGTGCGTTCAGCCGCGACGCAGGCGGGCGCCGAGTGCGTGTGCTGCGACGACCAGGCCGGCGGCCGCCAGGACGAGGTCCTTGAAGACGTACTGGCCGGTGAGGGTCGGGCCGTTGCCGCTCCACATCTGGTCAGGGAACAGCACCAGCGGGGACAGGATCCCGACCAGTGCCATCGCCATCACGGCCAGGCCGACCTTGACGAATCGACCGGTCAGCAAGGTGATGCCGATGACGGTCTCGGTGAGAGCGGTGAGCAGCAACGCCGAGTGTCCGTTGACCATCCCGAGGGTCAGCTTGTCGACGGTGGCGACGGCGAGATCCTCTGCCGGGCTGGCCCCGGAGACGAACTTGAAGGAGGCGAAGACCAGGAAGACGATCCCGAGACTGATCCGGAGCACGGCGATGCTGTGCGCGGTCAGGACCTCGGAGATGCGGTCGATGGTGGCATCGATGATCTTGCGGGGCGAGGCCTTGGTGGCCGGCGTGGAGACGTTCCGGGTCACCGGTGGGCGGGCGGCGATGGTGGACATGAGCGGGTTCCTCTCGGGGGCAATCGGTGTGCTGGTTGATGAGCACTACGTTCGCCGCCAGATACCTCGTCGCGAATCCGCCGTAGGACCGAACTAGCGGTACGCCGGATGGATGGGACGGCCTACGCCGCAAGGCGGAGAGGGTGGAGGCGCGTGCCTGCCCTCTGGTTTGTCGGGCCGCGTTGGTGGGCATCACGTGGGTCCATGACGTGAGGCGACGGGGGACGGACATGCGAGCGATGCGGCACGGATGTCGAAGAGCCGGTGCTGTGGTGCTGGCCGGGATCTTGGCCGGTGCACTGGCTGGCTGCGGGGCTGGTGGGGACTCATCGACCGGTGACAGCACGTCGTCCGCGAAGCCGGACTACCGGGCGGCCAGCCAGGCGATCACGAAGCTGAGCGACGCCTACGGTCAGGTGGCCCAGGCCGATGTGGCGGCCCAGCAGGCAGCGGTCACCTTCCTCCGGGCGCACCCCGACGGTTCGCTGGACGACGACGCCATCACCAGCTCGCAGGACCAGCTGACCAAGGCGTTCGCCAAGCGCGATGAGCAGCGCGACGCGTTGGCGGACCTGTCGGCGCTCGAGGATCCGGAGGTGAAGAAGGCCTACGACGCGTTCATCGCCCAGGCGGTGGAGCAGGACACCTTCAACGACGGCTACTACACCGCGTTCCCCGCCTACCGCGCCTCGCTCGAGCGCTGCCTCGACGTGTTCCAGGTCGTGTCCGACTCGCCGCCCACCACGAGCTCGGCGACGGCCTACGCCAAGCAGCTGATGCGACGCCACGACGCGGCGGCGAAGGACTGCGTCGAGGTGCTGACCGAGCTCTCCGGATCGAAGAACACCATGATGGCGGCGTACGCGAAGGGCAGCCTCACCGCGGTCGAGCAGCGCCGCTCGGTGCTCGCGGCCATGGCAGCCGGTGACCTGGGAGTCGGCGCCGCCACCGATCGCTTCGTGGCGACCACCAAGGCCTTCAACACGAACCTGGACCGCAACACGCAGTTCACCGAGGAGCTCAACCGGCTCAGCGCCCGGGAGGAGTTCGCCGCACTCCAGAAGGTCGTCGCGTCCAAGCAGCAGGCCGGCTGACCGCTGTCCGGGCGCCGTGGTCAGCGCTGGTTGCGCAGGAACTTGCCGAAGTGGGGGACCGTGAACGCGACGGTGCCGCGCTCGCCCGAGAACACCAGCCCCTTCTTGATGAGGCCGTCGCGCGCGGGGGAGAGGGACTGCGGCTTGCGGCCCAGCAGCCTGGCCACGTCGGCCGTGCTGACGGCCAGGTCGTCGGTGCCCTCGCCGAGATCGGCCATCGCCGTCATGTACTCGCGCTCGGCCGGAGTGGCCCGGTCGTAGCGGGCACCGAAGAAGCCGACGGCGAGCTCGGCCTCCGCCTCGGGGGCAGCCTGCATCACGTCGGCCCAGGTGATCGGCGACTCGACGGCGACGTCCCAGGTGACCTTGCCGTAGGCCTGCACGAAGTACGGGTAACCGTCCGTCAGGCGGTAGAGCTCCTCGAGCGCCTTCGGTTCGAAGGTGGTGTCCTCACTCGCGGCCGGCAGGGTCCAGGCCCGTTCGGCCATCTCGCGGGGGAGTCGGTCGACGACGACGTAGCGGAACAGCCGTTCGGCGTACGACTTCGAGGAGGCGAGTGCGACCGGGAGGTGCGGCAGTCCGGCGCCGACCACGATCAGGGGAGCGCCCTGCTGGCTCATCTCGTGGCAGGCGCCACAGACGGCGGACAGCTCGGCCAGGGGGATGTCCTGCATCTCGTCGACGAACAGCGCGATGCCGACGCCGAGGTCGCCGGCCAGCGAGGCGACGTCGGTGAACAGCTCGATGAGGTCGAGCTCGAGGTCGCCGGAGTCGGCGCGGCCCTTGGCGGCGAGCACGTCGATCGGGGGCTGCCACCTGCTCTGCCCGCTGCTGGCCTTGCGGTCCTTGAGCTCGGTGCGCAGCGCGAAGGCCTTGAGCACGCCGGCGACCTGGTCGACCTTGTCGGGATCGCGGTGCCGGTGGGCGACCTCGCGGACCGCGGCGTGCACCGCCTGCGCCAGCGGCAGCCGCAGGGACTGGTCAGGGCGGGCCTCGATCTTGCCGGTGCCCCACGCCCGCTTCACCGCCAGGCTGCGCAACGCGTTGAGCAGCACCGTCTTGCCGACCCCGCGGAGGCCGGAGAGCACCATGCTGCGGTCGGGTCGTCCGGCCGCCACCCGCTCGAGGGTCACCTCGAACTGCTTGAGCTCACGGTCGCGGCCGGCCAGCTCGGGCGGCCGCTGCCCGGCGCCCGGAGCGTAGGGGTTCCTGATCGGGTCCACGATCGGACGATATCGGGATGTCTAGGGGATTCCGTAGATTTCGCTAGCGAGTCGTAGCGATGGGGTCGGCGGTTTCCCCGGGCGCCCGGGGAAACCGCCACCGGAAGGGGGATACTTCGGCCGCCCGGCTACAGAATTGCCCGCCCGCCCTGTCCGTTTCGTGTCCTCGGGCGACGGAGGTCAGGAGCGCGTTTCCTCGTACGCCGTGTCCAGGCCCGCGCGCAAGGACTCGATCAGGATCGGCACCTCGTCGATGGTCAGGCGGAAGGTGCCGGTGCACTCGCGGCCTCGCCAGAGCGAGAGCACCACCAGTCCCTCCTCGCGGTGCCAGCGGACTCGCAGGGAGCGCGCGCCGCCGCGGGCATCGAGGAAGAACTCGGCTCCCAGAGGGGCTGGCGCCACGGCGGTCATGCCCGATTCTCCCTCGCGCCGGCGAATCAGACCAGAGGTCAGGCGCCGCAGCCGCCCACGTGCGCGATGTCGCCGTTGCTCAGCACCTTCGAACCGGAGTGGAAGCCGTAGGCCGAGCAGTAGTAGAAGCTCAGCAGCGAGGCGCGGTGCAGGGTCACCGGCGCCCACACGCCGTTGCCGGCCGGTTCGAGGTAGCGGAAGGTGTCCCCGGTCAGGGCGGCGTCGTTGCTGCGGTGCTTGAGGTAGCGGTCGAGCCAAGCCTGCACGTAGTGGCTGGACAGGTCCTGGCCGTAGCGGCTGGCCGGGAGCACGAGCGGGATGTCGGTGTAGTCGAGATGGGTCGACGCCCGGGGTACGACGACCATGCTGTCGACCCCGGCCTTGCGCCAGGCGTCGTACCCGGTCGCCCGCTCGCGCTTCGGGTCGGGACCGTTGGGCGAGGGCTCGGGGGTGAGCGAGGAGCTCCCGCTGGTGAGGTACGGCGAGACGGTGAAGCCGTACTCCGACTGCATCCCGAGCCCGGGGACCACCGGCTTGTTGCCGCTGCCGTCGAGGGGGCCCGAGGAGCCGGGACCGGTGAGCTTGTCGAGCGCCACGACTGCCTCGACCCGCTTGTCGGTGCCCTGCACCTTGGAGACGGCCGCCGCGCCCATCGAGTGGCCGATGATCGCGATCCTCGTGGTCCGCCCGGGGGTCACGGTGCGGGTGTCGACGGAGCGGTCGAACTGCTGCCAGTAGGGGTTGAACGCGCTCACCTGTGCGCCCTCCGACCGCGGGTTGGCGTAGTGCTGGGAGGGGGTCGAGGTGAAGAACGACAGCGCGTCCTCGGTGCCGACGACGAAGTTGGACAGCTGCTGGGCCGGCGTACCCGGGCAGCCGAACTGCTCACCGTCCTGCGGCGTCGCGAACGGGTTGCAGAACGGCAGCGCGTTGCTCTCGCCCCCGGGCACCGGCGCGTGAGGGAGCGTCTCGCCGCCCCCCTGGCCCTGCACGTCGTAGGTGAGTACGACGTAGCCGCGCTCGGCGAGGTCCTGGGCGAGCCAGCGGTACATCCCCTCGCTGCCCTGCACCGAGCCCTCGGTGATCACCACACCCGGGAAGGGACCCCGCAGCACCTCGCCGGTGTAGGGGTCGCGGGCGCCGGGCTTCGGCCGGTAGACGGTGCCGTTGAGCAGGGCGCCGTAGCGGTTGGTGAAGGAGATGCGCTCGCTCTGCCCACGAGTGCCGTTCCAGCCGGCGCGCAGCGGGTTGCCGACGTTCCAGCCGGGCACCACGCGTCCAGGCGTCACGGCGATCCGCGTCGGGGAGGCGGCCTGCTCCAGCAGCTGGGAGGTCTGGTCGGCGGTCCCGGCAGCCGCGAGCGAGGCGAGGTACGCCGGGTTCTGCAGCTGGCCGCCCGGGCCGGTGATCCGACCGTAGGCGTCCTGCATGTTCTGCAGGTCGCGGGCGACGTACGCGGGACTGCCGGGCGCGGGAGCCGACGGCGACGCTTCCTGGGCGCCGTACGACGTCGAGGGGAGCAGCACGGCCGTCATCGCGGTTGCCAGCGCCAGCATCGATCGGGTCCGGAGAGCACGCATGTGGGGTCAAACGAGGGTCGAGGGTGTGGGTTACCGCAGTAACGTGTCTGCGTGCCCGAGCTGCCCGAGGTCGAAGCGCTGGTCGACGACCTGTCCCGCCGACTCGACGGCCGCGCCGTCGTACGCGTCGACATCGCTGCGTTCAGCTGCCTGAAGACCTACGACCCGCCGATCACGGCGCTGGCCGGCGGCATGGTCGACGGGGTCACCCGGCACGGCAAGTTCCTCGACATCGACGTCTCCGGCACCCACCTGGTGCTGCACCTCGCGCGTGCCGGCTGGGTGCGCTGGAAGGACGAGGTGCCCCAGCTCCCGGCGCGCCCCAACAGCAAGTCGCCGCTCGCCGCCCGGATCGTGCTCGACAACGGTGCCGGTCTCGACATCACCGAGGCGGGCACCCGCAAGAGCCTGGCGCTGTACGTCGTGCGCGACCCCTCCGAGATCGAGGGCATCGCCCGGCTCGGTCCAGATCCGCTGGCCGACGACTTCACCATCGACGTCCTCCGCTCCATCCTCGACAAGGCGGGGCGGGCGCAGATCAAGGGCGTGCTGCGCCACCAGAGCAACATCGCCGGCATCGGCAACGCCTACTCCGACGAGCTGCTGCACGCCGCAAAGATGTCGCCCTTCAAGCCCTCCAACAGCCTCGACGACGAGGAGATGCAGACCCTGTACGACGCCATCCGCAACGTGCTCGGCGACGCGGTGAAGCGCTCCGAGGGACTGGCCGCCAGTGAGCTCAAGGGGGAGAAGAAGAGCAACATGGCGGTGCACGGCCGCACCGGTCAGAAGTGCCCGGTGTGCGGAGACGTGGTGCGTGAGGTGAGCTTCGCCGACTCCAGCCTGCAGTACTGCCCGACCTGCCAGACCGGCGGCAAGCCGTTGGCCGACCGACGCATGTCCAAGCTGCTGAAGTAGCCTGCGGCCATGATCGAAGTCCCCACGATCGAGGTCGCCCAGGTCCCCGATCCGATCCCTGAGGGGGTCACCGTCCTCGACGTGCGCGAGCCCGTCGAGTGGCAGTACGGCCGCATCGAGGGTGCGGTCCACATTCCGCTCACCGAGATCCCGGCCCGCGCCGAGGAGCTCCCCGTCGACCAGCAGCTGCTGGTCGTGTGCAAGGTCGGTGGTCGTTCGGCCCAGGCCACCGCGTTCCTGCGCGAGAAGGGCTTCGAGGCGATCAACCTCGCTGGCGGGATGATCGACTGGGCCGAGGCCGGTCGCCCGATGGTCGGCGACTCCGGCGGCGACCCGCTCGTCGTCTAGCTGGTCAGGCGAATGGTGCGGGCGGTGGGAGCGGCAGGGCCCGCTCGAGACGGGTGAGGTAGTCCCGTCGCGGGATCTCGACGACACCGAGGGTGGCGAGGTGCGGGGTCTGCCACTGCGTGTCGAGCAGGCGTACGGCGGCGTACTCGTCGCCGAGGAGGTCGACCAGCCCCATCAGCGCGACCTTCGAGGCGTCGCGCACGCGCGTGAACATGGACTCGCCGGCGAACAGACCGCCGATGGCGACGCCGTACAGACCACCCGCGAGCTCGCCGTCTCGCCAGGCCTCGACCGAGTGGGCCCAGCCGAGGCGGTGCAGCTCGGTGTACGCCGTGGCGATCTCCTCGTCGATCCAGCCGCCGGTCCGTCGCGGGTCGGCACAGCCGGCGACCACCTCGGCGAAAGCCGTGTCGACACGCACCTCGAAGTGGCGGGCCGACTGGCGCATCGAACGGCTCACCCGCAGCCCGGCGAGGGGGAGCACTCCTCGCGGATCGGGTGACCACCAGGCCATCTCCGAGGAGCCGCGCCTGCCCGGGAAGTCGACGGCCATCGGGAACAGCCCACAGCGGTAGGCAGCCAGCACCGTCCCGGGGGCGAGGTCGGCGCCGACGGCCACGAGATCGGCCTCACCCGAGTCGGCCGGCGGGAACGTCCACGGGCTGGCAGGAGGTTCGACGGGCACGCGTCCATGGTGGCAGCCGGGTGGTTTGTACCCTGAAGGCATGAGCATGGCCAAGCGCGTCGGGAAGTCGCTCGCGCCGAAGGTGACCCTGGTGGCCCCGCAGATCACTGCCGGGTTCGTCCACCAGGCGCTGGAGCGCGCCATCCGGGGCGTCGGCCCGCTGGACGGCGCAGCGGTGCTGGCCGAGAAGGAGCGCGCGGAGCACCAGGGCGATGACGCCGCTGCGATCAAGGACATCATCGAGACCCACGTGCGCCTCGCGGGTGCGCAGGGGTTCCTGACCAACATCGGCGGGCTGGTGACGGTGCCGGTCGCCGTGCCGGCCAACATCGCCGGGCTGGCGCTGATCCAGTGCCGGATGGTGGCCGCGATCGCGCACCTGCGCGGCTACGACCTCGCGGACAAGCGGGTCCGCAACGGCATCCTGGCCAGCCTGCTGGGCGAGGAGCGGATGCTCTCCCTGATCAAGAAGAAGAAGCTCCCCGGGACGCCGATGGCGGTGGCGACCGCTCCCGTCTACGACGAGCACCTGAGCACGGTGATGGCCAACGAGGTCGCCGGCGAGATCATCACCCGGATGGCCGGCAAGCGGATCGCCTTCACGGTGGGACGTCGGGTGCCGGTGGTCGGCGGGATCATCGGCGCCGGCACCGACGGGTTCGCGACCTGGCAGGTCGGCCGCTACGTGGACCGCGAGTTCCTGCCGCGCAACCGTCGGTAGGTCGCGAGCCCGGCTCGCGCGAACGGGTTGGTCGACGACATCGCGACCAGCCGCTCCTTGGCCTTGTAGCTGCGGGTGGAGTGGAACCGGTCGAGCTGGCCCATCAGGTCGTCGATCACCCCGTGCAGCTCGATCTCCACGTCGCGGAGCCGTGCGGTCTCCCGCGTCATGATCGCGAGCGCGTCCAGGGCGGCATCGCCCACCTGCTCCTCGTCGCCGTGGTCGGGATCGACGAAGGGCAGTGGATCGCCGGGCACCAGGTCGTCGAGGGTGCCGACGACGTCGTACCCCCGCAACGCGAGCTCGCTGACCCAGGAGCGGGCGAGGTCGCTCGCCCAGCGGTAGGTGTCCTCGGGCAGCGACAGTCGCGGCGATCCGGGCCGGCCGGAGAGGTTGCGGTGCACCAGCAGCTCACGCACGAAGGTGCGGTAGTGGTGGTTGGGCAGGGTGTCGTTGAGCCGCATGTTCAGGCGCCGGACCATCGTCGACTCGGGTACGCCGAGCGAGGCGTTGGCCTTGCCCTCGGGAGTGAACTCGATCGGGTCGATGCCGAACACGCCGGCGAAGCGCTCCCACAGCAGCGTCGGGCTCGCACCGGGCCGCGGGACCGTGACGAGGTGGACCTGGTCGCGCGGCAGCGACTCGCCCCACCGGTCCAGCACGTCCGGGATCTCCTGCACGCCCCAGAACCACTGGGCCACCTCGGCGCTGCGCTCGGGGTCCTGCAGGTTCTCCAGGAATCGGCCGTAGGTCTTGGTACGCCGGTGCTTGACGTTCTCCTGCCACTCCGCGGGGATCTGGCGCACCAGGTCACGGGCCGAGAAGACGACGTGGATCTCGCTGTCGTCGCCGAGTGACTCCAGGGCACGCGCCACCTGCACGCGCGACGCCGTACCGAAGATCTCGTGGCTGATGATCGCGGTCCCGGGCCACGCGCGGACCTCGGCCGCCAGCCGGTCCCAGGCGCCGACCGCCTCTCGTTCCAGACCGCCCCAGGGAAGCTCCATCAGGTCGAGGGCGGCGAGGAAGTGGGCGTCGTGCCGGTCGGCGGCGTACAGGATGCCGCGCTCCCGCAGGGCCGCCCGGTTGGTGAAGAGGATGTCCTGGACGAAGGAGGTGCCGGTCTTGGGGGCGCCGACGTGCAGGAGTACGCGTCGGGTCACGGTGTTCCTCCCTGCAGGCGCCAGGTCTGGAGGCAGGCCGCAAGGGCCAGCTCGAGGGTGCGGGTCCGGTCGACGGTCCCGGGCTGCCCGTGGTCCGACGGAGCCAGATCACCGGGATTGCCGTGCACAGCGTAGCCATCTCCCTCGAGGTGCCTGGCCGTGCTGTCCGCCTGTTCGCGGGCCCACCCGAGTGCGGCGCGCGGGACCGACGGGGGTTGTGGGCGGTCCGCGAGCGGGACCTGGTCGAGTGCTGCTGCGAGCCGGGCGGCCAGCTCGCGCACCCGGTCCGGGCCGGTCGTGAGCGCCGTCAACCGGTTCACCCGGCGCAGCAGGTCGGTGTGGGCGAGGCCGCCGGTGCCGGCCACCGCGAACGGCCGGGCCCGGAGCACGCGAGCGGTCGCCTCCGCTGCTTCCTGCGCATCGCGGGAGACCACCACGTGCACGGGCTCGCGGCGTCGCCCGGTCAGCTGACGGGTGAGGGCAGGGATGTCGATCGAGGGTGGGAGGCGACCGGCCGCCACCCGGCGACGCCACATCGTCGTCCACTTGAGGCTGCCACCGGCCAGGGTGCGGGCCGCCCACAGCTCGGCCATCATCACCTCGACCGGCCGCGCGAGCACGACGTGGGTGGGTCGCCAGTCGGTCTCCACCAGGCCTTGCCGCAGGAGACCGTGGCGGACGGCGTCGGCCGTGCCGGGCGCCCCGTGCAGCAGGAAGCGGCGCCGCCACGGCGCCGGCCAACGGGAGGCCGCTTCTTCGCCACGAGACGTCGGTACGCCGGGCAGCAGATGGGCGAGCACGCCCACCGCCAGCCGGATCAGCTCCTCCTCGGGAAGCAGCTCGGGATCGGTGGCGGGACTGCCGTAGCCACGGTTCCCCTCCGGCCAGGTCAGGGGCACGTCGACGAGCCCACGTCCCGGCGAGGCGGTGGCCAGCACGCGATCAGCCAGCCCCTCGACCGGACCTCCGGCCGCCTCGTTGAGCCGGCGGACCAGCTCGAGGTGGACGGCGTCGGGGAGTGGTCGGGGTGGGGCGACCGTGTCGGGGGCCGGGTCGCGACCGAGCCAGGCCGACCAGGTCGTCGTACCTCCGGAGCGGAGGTGGGCAGCCCAGCCGGCTACCGCCTCGTCGTACGACGTGAGCATCAGCCGCGCAGCATCCGGGTCAGGCGAGCCACGGCTCCGGAGTCGTCGTCGGCGACCGGAGTGCGGCCGACGCGGGCGAGCACGTGCGCCAGTGCCTCGATCGCGGCGTCGGCGACGACGGCAGGATCGGCGCGGTCGGGGTCGGACCAGTGGCCCTCGTCGTCGGGCCAGACGGACTCGAGGTCGGCCAGGTCGCCGACGACATCGACGCCCGAGTCGCGGATGTCGGCGAGCCAGGAGGCGGTGATCTCGTCGACCGAGGCTCGGCGTCGTGGCGGGACCGTGGCCAGCACCTTGTCCGGCCGTTGGGCCAGCACCTCCTTGACGATGCTCTCGCGCACCCAGTTGACGTAGATGGCGCGGGGCACGCCCTCGTCCTTGAGGGCTCCGTTGAGCCGGCGCAGCATGGTGACCTCGGCGGCGCCGAGCGAGGCGTTGGTCGTCTCGCTCTCGGCGTACGTCGCCCGCGGGCTGAGCCCGAGGACGCTCGCGAACCGCTGCCAGAGAGCCTCCCGCGGACCGTCGGGCGGCGGGACGGTGACGAGGTGGATCCGTTCGGGGGGCAGCGAGGCACCCCAGGTCTCGATGATGCGGGGGAGGTGCTGCACCCGCCAGAACCAGACGGTCCAGTCGGTGCGGGTGTAGTTGCGCTGCAGGGCCTTGAGGAAGGCGGCGTAGTCGCGCCCGCCGCGGTGCTTGACCCGCTCCTGCCACTCGGCCGGGATCTGGCGGCCGAGGTCGCGGGCGGTGAGCACGAGATGGACCTCGTGCCCGGGGAAGGAGGCCATCGCGCGGGCGACACTCTCCGGACCGGCGGCGGCAAGGATCTCGTGGCTGATCAGCACGTGTCGCCGCGACCGTCGGGCCTCGGTCACCAGGGCGTCCCACTGGCCGCGGACGTTCTTCTCCTCGCCGGCCCACTTCTCGCCGATCAGGTCGAGCGCGGCCTCGAAGTGGTCGCCCTTGCGGGTGCGCACGTAGTCGAGGCCCTGGCGTTCGAGCTCGTCCCGGTTGAGCGCCAGCTTGTCCTGCAGGTAGCTCGTGCCGCTCTTGGGCGTCCCGACGTGCAGGTAGACCCGGTGCTGGCTCATGGGGTCATTGTGCAGGGCAGGTGATCCGACTCGTCGCCAGCGTCGCAAAACGCCGGTCCGTCACTCCGAGGTGGTCGAGCAGCGAGCGCCAGCGAGCAATCAGTCGAGACCACGGCGTGGTGGGGTCGCTAGCCGCCGGCCAACGCCTGTACGACACGGGAGGGACTCGGTCGACCGAGGACGTCGGCCATCCAGCGGCTGGTGGCGACGAGTGAGCCGAGGTCGACGCCGGTGTCGATGCCCAGACCGTGCAGCATCCAGACGAGGTCCTCGGTGGCCAGGTTGCCGGTCGCGCTCTCGGCGTACGGACAGCCACCGAGGCCGCCGGCGCTGGCGTCGAAGGTGGTGATGCCGTGCTGGAGGGCGGCGTAGGCGTTGGCCAGCGCCTGGCCGTAGGTGTCGTGGAAGTGCACCGCGAGGGCGTCGTTCGACAGGCCGGCGGCATTGAACGCGGCCAGCAGGTCGCGGACGTGCCCAGCCGTGCCGACGCCGATGGTGTCGCCGAGGGAGAGCTGGCTGGCACCGAGGTCGAAGAGGCGCTTGCCGACCTCGACGACCTGCGGGATCGGCACCACGCCCTCCCAGGGGTCGCCGAAGCACATGCTCACGTAGGCGCGTACGTCGAGGCCGGCGTCGCGCGCCCGGGTGACGGTCGGCTCGAACATCGCGAACTGCTCGTCGAGGCTGCGGTTGAGGTTGCGCTGGGCGAAGGTCTCGGTGGCGCTGCCGAAGATCGCGATGTGGCGACAGCCGAGCTCGAGCGCACGGTCGAGACCGCGCTCGTTGGGCACCAGCACCGGCAGGTCCTTGCCGGTCTCGCCCAGGCGCTCCAGCAACTCCCCGGCGTCGGCGAGCTGCGGCACCCACTTCGGGTGCACGAAGCTGGTCGCCTCGACGACCGGAAGCCCGGCTGCCAGCAGGCGCTGGATGAACTCGGCCTTCGCCTCGACCGGGACGATGCCGTCCTCGTTCTGCAGGCCGTCGCGGGGTCCGACCTCGTAGATGGTGACCCGCTCGGGAAGCTCACTCATCCGGGGTCACCTCGAACAACAGCGCCTTGAGCGCCACCTGCTCGCCCGCCTGGGCACCGACGGTGGTGACCGTCCCGGCGAACGGCGCCTTGAGCGCCAGCTCCATCTTCATCGCCTCCAGTACGCCGAGCCGCTGACCTTCCTCGACAGCATCCCCCTCCGCCACGTCGACCGCGAGCACGGTGCCGGGCATCGGAGCGGTGAGACTGCCCTCGCCCACCGCGATCCCGGCTCCCGCGAACGGATCGGGCCGCTCGAAGACGAACCGCTGGCCCTCGACCACGACCTCGACGGAGTGCGCGGTCGCGTTGACGACGGCCTGGACGCGACGGCCGGCCACCTCGAGGCGGACGACGTGGTTCGCGGCGGAGAACTGCGTGACCGGCACGTCGTCGACCAGCCCGCGGGCCCGGTCGACGAGCACGACGCGATCGAGCTCGACCCGGGTCGGGGCCGGTGCGGCACTGAGCCGGAAGCCGTCGGACCGGAAGGCGCCCTGGTCTCCGTGGTCGGCAGCCAGCATGGCCGGCACCCAGGCAGCGATGGTGCGGGCCAGGTCGTCGCTCGGTGCCGCGACCTCGGCCCGATCGAGCCAGGCGGTGTCGATGGTCGCGTCACGGAACTCGTCGGTCGCGACCAGCACACGCAGGAACCCGACGTTGGTGGTGAACCCCAGCACCGCCGTCTCGTCGAGGGCGGCGAGCAGGCGACGACGCGCCTCCTCGCGGTCGCGGCCGTGGGCGATCACCTTGCCCAGCATCGGGTCGTACGACGTCGACACGACCTGCCCGCTCTCCAGGGCGGCATCGACCCGAGCGTTGGCTGGCCAGCGCACCAGCTCGGCGGTGCCCGCCTGGGGCAGGAACCCGCCGAAGGAGTCCTCGGCGTAGATCCGGGCCTCGATGGCGTGGCCGTCGAGCTGGATGTCGTCCTGGGAGATGGGCAGCGCCTCACCGGAGGCCACCAGCAGCTGCAGCTCGACGAGGTCGACACCGGTGACCAGCTCGGTGACCGGGTGCTCGACCTGGAGACGGGTGTTCATCTCCAGGAAGTAGGTCTTGCCGGTTGCGTTGTCGAGCAGGAACTCGACGGTGCCGGCGTTCTCGTAGCCGACCTGCTTCGTCAGCGCGACCGCGGCCGAGGTCACCTCCTCGCGCTGCTCGGCGGTGATCGTCGGGGCCGGTGCCTCCTCGAGGACCTTCTGGTGCCGGCGCTGCGTGGAGCAGTCGCGCTCGAACAGGTGGACGACGTTGCCGTGGGAGTCGGCGAGCACCTGCACCTCGACATGGCGCCCGGACTCGACGTACTTCTCGATCAGCATGGTGTCGTCACCGAAGGCAGCCGCTGCCTCGCGCTTGGCAGAGGCCAGCGCCTCGGCGTACTCACCCTCGGCCCGCACGATGCGCATGCCCTTGCCGCCGCCGCCGGCAGCGGCCTTGACGAGCACCGGGTAGTCGAAGGTCGAGGCGTCCGCCGCGAGGTCGTACGACGGGACCACGGCGACCCCGGCCTCCTCGGCGATGGCGCGGGCGGCGTCCTTGCGACCCATCTGCTCCATCACCCGGGCGCTCGGCCCGACCAGCGTGAGGCCGGCGTCCTCGACCGCCTGCGCGAAGGCGGCTCGCTCGGAGAGGAATCCGTAGCCGGGGTGGATGGCGTCCGCGCCGGTCGCCTGCGCAGCACCGATGGCGGCGTCGATGTCGAGGTAGGACTCGACCAGCAGCGCCTCGTCGGCGTCGTGCACGTGCGGAGCGGAGCGGTCGATCTCGCTGTGCACGGCGATAGTGTGGATGCCCATCGCGCGGGCGGTGCGGATGATCCGGCGGGCGATCTCGCCGCGGTTGGCGATCAGGAGACGCTGCATCACATTCTCCAGATCCCGTAGGAGGGCTCGGGGATCGGCGCGTTGGCCGCAGCGGCCAGGCCCATGCCGAGGACCCGGCGGGTGTCGAGCGGGTCGATGATGCCGTCGTCCCAGAGACGCGCGGTCGAGTAGTACGGCGAGCCCTGGTGCTCGTACTGGTCGCGGATGGGCGCCTTGAACGCCTCCTCGTCCTCGGCCGACCACGCACCGCCCTTGCCCTCGATGCCGTCGCGGCGGACCGTCGCCAGCACGGAGGCGGCCTGCTCACCGCCCATCACCGAGATGCGCGCATTGGGCCACATCCACAGGAACCGGGGGTCGTAGGCACGACCGCACATGCCGTAGTTGCCGGCGCCGAAGGAGCCGCCGATGACCACGGTGAACTTCGGCACCACCGAGCACGCGACCGCGGTGACCAGCTTGGCGCCGTCGCGGGCGATGCCGCCGTTCTCGTACTCCTTGCCGACCATGAAGCCGGTGATGTTCTGCAGGAACACGATCGGCGTCCTGCGCTGGTTGCACAGCTCGATGAAGTGCGCGCCCTTGCGGGCCGACTCGGAGAACAGGATGCCGTTGTTGGCGACGATGCCGACGTCGTGGCCCCAGATCCGGGCGAAGCCGCAGACCAGCGTCTCGGCGTACAGCTGCTTGAACTCGTGGAACCGGCTGGCATCGACGATCCGCTTGATGACCTCGCGGACGTCGTACGGTGTGCGGGTGTCGGTCGGCACCACGTCGTACAGCTCGTGGGGGTCGGCGACCGGTTCCTCGACCTCGGCGACGACCGATGTGGTGGGGCGCGGGAGCGTGTTCACGATCGATCGGATGATCTGCAGCGCGTGGGCGTCGTCCTCGGCCAGGTGGTCGACGACCCCGGAGGTGCGCGCGTGCACGTCGCCACCGCCCAGCTCCTCGGCCGTGACCACCTCGCCGGTCGCCGCCTTCACCAGGGGCGGGCCGCCGAGGAAGATCGTGCCCTGGTTCCTGACGATCACCGTCTCGTCGGACATGGCCGGCACGTAGGCGCCGCCGGCGGTGCACGAGCCCATCACAGCGGCGAGCTGCGGGATCCCCTCGCGCGACAGGTTGGCCTGGTTGAAGAAGATGCGGCCGAAGTGCTCCTTGTCGGGGAACACCTCGTCCTGCATCGGCAGGAAGGCGCCACCGGAGTCGACGAGGTAGATGCACGGGAGCTTGTTGGCGCGCGCCACCTCCTGCGCGCGCAGGTGCTTCTTGACCGTGATCGGGTAGTAGGTGCCGCCCTTGACGGTGGCGTCGTTGGCGACGATCACACACTCGCGGCCCTCGACGCGCCCGATGCCGGTCACGATGCTGGCACTGGGTACGGCGTAGGCGTCGTCGCGGCCGTCGTCGTACATCCCGTACGCCGCCAGCGGGCTCAGCTCGAGGAACGGGCTCCCGGGGTCGAGCAGGCCATCGATGCGGTCGCGGGCCAGCATCTTGCCGCGGTCGGTGTGCTTGGTGCGGGCGGCCTCCGAACCACCCTGCCGGACCCGTTCGGTGCGGTCACGCAGCTCGTCGACGAGGGTCTGGAATTCTGAGGTCACCGGCCTAGGTTAGCGATCGTTAACATCCAGCGCCAGAGAACGGGCCGGCCGACCTGCGTACGTCATACGAAATGGTCGCCATAGCAGCCACTTCGTATGACGTCCCGCCGCAAGCCCTGGGTGTATCAGCGGGTGGCCGGGGCGTGCTCGGGTTGCCGACCGAACACGACGCCCTTGGCCTCCTTCCCGACGAGCGTCACGGCGGCGACGATGACGAGGACCGGCACGATCGTGACCGCGAGGGCGAACGGGTAGCCGTGCGATGCCGCGAGGTGCTCCTGGATCGGGAGGTTCAGCGCCGCGAAGACGTTGCCGAGCTGGTAGGTGACGCCGGGGTAGAACCCGCGGATCGCGTCCGGCGACATCTCGGTCAGGTGGGCCGGGATCACGCCCCAGGCGCCCTGGACGAGCAGCTGCATCAGGAACGAGCCGAGCACCAGCATCCCGGCGCTGGTCGAGTAGGCGAAGATCGGCACCACCGGCAGGGCGAGCAGGGCGCAGAAGGCGATCGTGTAGCGCCGGCCGAACTTCTCGGAGAGCCCCCCGAAGGTGAGGCCGCCGATGATCGCGCCGATGTTGTAGATGATGGCGATGGTCAGGGCCGTGGACTCGGCGAGGCCGGCGCCGCCCTGGTCGGTCGCCTTGAGGAAGGTCGGGTAGACGTCCTGGGTGCCGTGGCTCATCCAGTTGAACGCAGTCATCAGGATGACCAGGTAGATGAAGCGGCGCAGCACGGCCCCGGTGAAGATGACGTCCTTGACGCTGGTGCTGGTCACCTTCATCTGCTCGCGGCTGGCCTCCCAGGCCTCCGACTCGCCCACGCGCGTCCGGATGAACAGGCTGATCAGCGCCGGCAGGATCGAGAGCGCGAACAGCCAGCGCCAGGACAGTCCGAGCACGTCGCTGATGACCAGGAACGAGACGGCCGCCATCAGGTAGCCCACGGCATACCCCTGCTGGAGTACGCCGGAGAAGAACCCGCGTCGCTCGGTCGGGATCTTCTCCATCGCCAGTGCCGCACCGAGCCCCCACTCACCACCCATGCCGATGCCGTAGAGGAAACGGAGCACGAGCAGCACCGTGAAGTTGGGGGCGAACGCACACAGGAAGCCGACGGTCGAGTAGAAGATGACGTCGACGATCAGGGGGACGCGTCGTCCGACCTTGTCGGCCCAGAGCCCGAAGATGAACGCGCCGATGGGCCGCATCAGGAGGGTGGCCGTCGTCAGGAACGCGACGGTCTCCTTGGACTTCCCGAAGGTCTCGGCGATGTCGGCGTAGACCAGCACGACGATGAAGTAGTCGAAGGCGTCCATGCTCCAGCCGAGCAGGGCCGCGAGGAAGGAGTTCCTCTGGTCGGGGGTGAGTGGCGTCCGTCGTGAGGGCGCGCTGGTCGCGGACATGGTGCCTCCTAGCGGCGCGGGGCCGGCCCGAAATCGGAGTGGCGCACCTCACGTCGTACCCGCCGAGCTCTTCATCAAACCGGCAGCGACTCAGGCCGAGTTAGCGACCGCTAACCTTGTGCCGTGACGCGGCGGCAGCAGATCCTCGACATCGCAGCGGAGCTCTTCGCGCAGAAGGGTTTCCACGGGGTCTCCATCTCCGAGCTCGGCGCCGCCTGCGGCTTCTCCGGCCCGGCCCTCTACCGACACTTCCGGTCCAAGGACGCCGTCCTGGCCGAGATGCTGGTCAGCATCAGCGACGAGCTGCTCACGGTGGGGCGAGAACGCGTGCGGGCGGCGGAGTCACCGACCGAGGCGCTGCAGGCGCTCATCGACTGGCACGTCACGTTCGCGCTCGACCACAAGGCGCTGATCGTGGTGCAGGACCGCGACTGGGGGGCGCTGCCGCTGGAGGCACGCGAGAAGGTGCGCGAGACCCAGCGCAAGTACGTCGACGTGTGGGTCAAGCAGCTGCGCCTGCTCGACCCCGAGCGGTCGCTGAAGGAGGCGCGGGCCAGCGTGCACGCCACCTTCGGCCTGCTGAACTCCACCCCGCACAGCGCCTTCCTCGAGCCTGACGAGATGCGTGGCCTGCTCAGCGGGATGGCCGCCAAGGCCCTCATCCCTGCGTGACGGCCACACCCGTCAGCGCCTCGCGGATCACGGCCATGTCGTCGGCGGAGATCTCGAACAGCCCGCGGCGGAACGGGTAGCCCCAGCGCTGCTGGTCGGTGATGAACGAGAGGCGCGGCAGCAACGGCTTGATCGGCGCCGGCGCCACGGTGTGGAAGTCGACAGCGAGGCGCCACGGATGGAACTCAGGCGTCATCTCCACCTGGAACACCTCGTCACCGGTGACCGTGGCCAGCGCGGTGAACTCCTGGAGCGGCTCCCCGCCGCGCATCTGGGTCCGCGGCGAGTAGAAGGCGAGCGTGTCGCCGGGCTCGAGCCGACGCAGCCGCGTGTTCTTGCCGTGGTCGGCCTGGGTGTAGCCGCCCTCGACGCCCCACAGGACGTGCTCGCGGCTCACCGTGTTGATCCAGCAACGGGACATGGTGGTGACGCTAGGCGTGGGCACCGACAGGTCTGGCTCAGGCCGCGGCCACGGTGATCGCCACCTTGCCGCGGACCTCGCCCGCCTCGAGCCGGCGCATCGCCGTGGCCGCTTCCGTGAGGGGATAGCTCCGGTCGAGGGCGGGCACGACCGTGCCGGCATCGATCAGCCGAGCCACCTGCGCGAGGTCGCTGCCCCGCTCCTTCGGGATGAACCCGGTGAGGCGCTGGCCGACGAACCGGGAGAGCAGCAGACCACGCAGCTGTCGGCCCATCCCTCCGGTCAGCTGGTCTCCCTCCTCGCCCCCGGTGAGGACGGCCGTGCCCGTGGGCGTGAGTGCGCGACGCAGCCTGGACAGCGACGGGTTGCCGGCGATGTCGATGATCACGTCGAACGGCCCGCGGTCCGACCAGTCCTCCTGGGTGTAGTCGACGACGTGGGCGGCACCCAGGGAGCGCACCAGGTCGAGCTTGGCGGTGCTGGCCACCCCGGTCACCTCGGCGCCGAACGACACGGCGAGCTGGGTGGCATAGCTGCCGACTCCTCCCGAGGCGCCGATGACCAGGACACGCTGTCCGGGCTCGACCCGGCCCGTGTCGTGCACGGCCTGCCAGGCAGCCATCGACGAGACGGGGACGACTGCTGCCTGCTCGAAGGTGAGGCCGGCCGGCTTGTGGGCCAGCTTCGAGGCCTTGGCGGCGGCGTACTCCGCGAACGAGCCCTTGCTGATCCCGAACACCTCGTCGCCCAGGGAGAAGGCCGAGACCCCGGCGCCGACGGCGACCACGGTGCCGGCCACGTCGAGTCCGGGTGTGGGGTTCTTCCTCGGCCCGCGCAGCCCGAAGACGAGTCGGAGGGCGTACGGCTTGCCGGTCATCAGGTGCCAGGTGCCGCGGTCGAGCCCGGCGGCGTGGGTGCGGACCAGGACCTCGTCGTCGGCGATCGTCGGCGGCGCGATCCGGGCCACGTGCCAGGTGTCGGCCGAGCCGTAGCGCTGCTGGGTGATCGCGCGCATGGTCTCCGGTACGACGGGAGTGGTGGGGGTGAGGTGCTGCATGGCAGGTTCCGTCCTGGAGGTGGTGGTGCCCGAGCCGTACTTAGTAAGGGACTGTACCGTACTAAGTACGAAACTGCTAGAGTCCGGGATCACCATGGCAACGACGACCACCGAGACCCCGGCCGAGCGCACCCCCCTGAGCCGTGACCGGGTGCTCCGCGCGGCGGTCGAGATCGCGGACGCCGGGGGCATCGGGTCGCTCACGATCCGTTCGCTGGCACAGGCGCTCGGGGTCAAGCCGATGTCGGTCTACCACCACGTCGCCAACAAGGAGCAGATCCTCGACGGGATCGTCGACATCGTCTTCGCCGAGATCGAGCTGCCCTCACCCGACGGCGAGTGGCGGGTGCAGATCCGTCGGCGCTGCGAGTCGGCACGACGAGTCCTCGGCCGGCACCGCTGGGCGATCGGGCTGCTGGAGTCGCGCACCAACCCCGGGCCGGCCACGATGCGGCACCACGACGCGAACCTGGCGACCTTCCGCGCCGGCGGCCTCTCCATCGAGCTGACCGCCCACGCCTACGCACTGGTGGACAGCTATGTCTACGGCTTCGCGCTCCAGGAGGCCTCGTTGCCCTTCGACAGCAGCAACGTCGCCCAGGTCGCCGAGCCGATGATGGAGATGTTCCGGGCCGGCGAGTTCCCGCACATGGTCGAGCTGGCCACCGAGCACGTGCTCAAGCCGGGATACGACTTCGGCGAGGAGTTCCTGTTCGGGCTCGACCTCATCCTCGACGGGCTCGAGTCGCGTCTCAGAGCAGCCGGCTGACCGCTTCGTCGTACGCCGCCACGGCAGCGTCCGCGAGCCCGTGGCCACTGGGGGCGTCCTCGGCCAGGGCAAGGACCTGTGCCGCCCGGATGCGCACCTCTTCACGCTCCCCCTCGCCGGGTGTGGGGACACCGCTCGCGAGAGCGGCCACCTCGGCCAGCAGGTCTTCGCGGGTGCGGCCGCGGAGCAGCATCAGCACGTAGGGGTCGGCGTCGACCTGCCAGGCCAGCTGGTAGAGCAGCGCCAGGCTGTGCACACAGGGCTGGGCCCACGCCTCGCACTCGCAGGCGCTGTCGATGTCGCCCGGCCCGGGGATGAGCTCGACGCCCGCCTCGTCGGCGTGCTCGACGAGGTCGATCGGCAGCTCGCCGGCCTCCAGCGCTGCGGCGTTGCCGCTCTCACGGGCGGCCTCGCGCGCGAAGGTGGTCCACGCCTCGACGTCGAGACGGTCGACCTTGACCTGGGCCATCAGCGGATTGGCACTGCCGGGGTCGACGACGGCGGACGCCATCGCCTCGAGCACCACGATCGCGCCGAGACGTCCGGATCGGGCGAGTGCGCGGCCGCGACCGAGGTCGTCGGCCTCCATGGTCAGCTCCTCGAAGGAGCGGACCAGGGCCCGTCCCCACCAGGTCGTGCTGCGCGCGGTCGCCCCGCGCACGCGCGCCAGCCGGCGCAGCACGATCGGGTCAGGCATGACGGTCGACCGGAGCCGGGTCGCGGAAGGCGAACCGCGGGTGCGGATCGGCGCCCTCCAGCAGGTCGGCCACCAGCACTCCGACCAACGGTGCGAACTTGGCTCCGTGACCCGAGCACGGCGAGGCGATCACGACCGACCCGCCTCGCGTCGAGGCACGGTCGAGCACGAAGTCCGCGTCGGAGGTCATCGTGAACAGGCAGCTCTTGGCCGAGACCGGCTCGGGCTCGAGGCCGGGCAGGTGTCGTTCGACGAACGAGCGGATCGCGCGCCGCGGCCGGTCGTCGATGACACCGTCGCGGGCGGACGCCGTGGTGGTGCGGTCGCTGTCGTACTGGCCGATCTTGTACGCCGGCCGAGGGCCACCGTCGCTGCCGGAGGCGAGGGCGTAGAGCTCGACCTCGCTGTCGTGCACCAGCGTCGGCCACCGCGCATCGGGATCGCGGTGCCGGTGGTGGAACACCTCGACCTGCCTGACCTCCAGCGGCGGGAGCAGCGGCTCGACGGCCAGCCCGCCGAGGAGCTCGGGCAGCCACCCGCCGGCGGCCACCACCACGGAGCGGACCCGGTCGTGTCCCGAGGCGTGGTGCACGAGCAGTCCGTCGGCCACCGGCTCGATCCGGGTCAGTGGCGTCTGCTCGCGCAGCTCGGCACCGTCGCGGACGGCGAGGTCGAGCAGCGTGGCCACGGTGAGGTCGGCGTCGAGGATGCCGGCGTCGGCGTGGAAGCAGATCTCTCCCTCCAGGGCGATGCCCGGCCAGCGCTCGGCGACCTCGGCGGCGGGGAGCAGGGTGGCCGCCACGCCCCGTGCCCGCATCGCGGCGTACATCTCCTGCTCGCGGCCGGCGCCGGCGTCGAGGCCGCCGGTCCGGGTGCGCAGACCCACTCCCGACTCGTCCTCCAGCCGTGACCACTCGTCGGCGGCTCGACCGGTGAGCTCGACGTAGGTCGGGTCGGCGTAGGCCCGGCGGTAGATGCGCGAGGAGCCGTGGGAGCTGCCGCGCTCGTGCCCGACGGCGTGCTGCTCGAGGAGGAGCACGCTGTGGCCGCGCGCGGAGAGCTCGCGGGCCGCGGCCGTGCCGGTGAGGCCGGCGCCGACCACGGCCACGTCGTAGTCAGGCGCCATCGGTGTCTCCGCGGGTCCGGAGGGCCACGAGGTCACGCAGCTCGTCGTTGCTCAGCTCGGTGAGCGCCACCTCCCCGGACCCGAGCACGGACTCGGCGAGGGTGCGCTTGCGTTGCAGGAGCTGGCCGACCTTCTGCTCGATCGTGCCCTCGGTGACGAGGCGGTGGACCTGCACCGGTCGGGTCTGGCCGATCCGGTAGGCGCGGTCGGTGGCCTGGTCCTCGACCGCGGGGTTCCACCAGCGGTCGAAGTGGATGACGTGGTCGGCGCGGGTCAGGTTGAGGCCCGTGCCGCCGGCCTTGAGCGAGAGCAGGAAGACCGGGGCAGCCCCGCCCTGGAAGTTCTCGACCATCTGCTCGCGCGCCCGGACGGGAGTGCCGCCGTGGAGGAACAGGGTCGGGATCGAGGCAGCCGCCAGATGTCGTTCGAGCAGGCGCGCCATCGCGACGTACTGCGTGAACACGAGCACCGAGCCGTTCTCGGACAGGATCGTGCCGAGCAGCTCGTCGCACACGTCGAGCTTCTCCGAGCGGCCCTTCAGCCGACCGCTGGGCTGGCGGAGGTAGTGGGCCGGGTGGTTGCAGATCTGCTTGAGCCCGGTCAGCAGCGCGAGCACGAGGCCACGACGAGTGTCCTCGTCGGCGCGCTCGATGCGCTCCATCGACTCGCGCACCAGCGACTCGTAGAGCACCACCTGTTCGCGGGTCAGTCCGATCACCTGGTCGGTCTCGGTCTTGGCCGGCAGCTCGGGCGCGATGCCGGGGTCGGACTTGCGGCGACGGAGCAGGAACGGCTCGACCAGCTGGGCGAACCGCCTCGCGACCGACGGGTCGACGCCGCTCTCGATCGGAGCCGCCCACACCTTGCGGAAGGCGGCTCGCGAGCCGAGCAGCCCGGGCGTCGCCCAGTCGAGGATCGCCCACAGCTCGGTCAGGTTGTTCTCCACCGGGGTGCCGGTCAGCGCGACCCGGCAGCGCGACTCGATGGTGCGCAGGTTGCGGGCGGTCGAGGAGGTGGCGTTCTTGATGTGCTGTGCCTCGTCGGCGACGACGAGGTCCCACGGCACCGTCGAGAGCGTTTCGTGGTCGAGTCGCATGGTGCCGTAGGTCGTCAGCACGAACCCGTCGTCGAGACCGCCGAGGTCGCGCCCGGTGCCGTGGAAGCGGCGTACGGCGACCCCGGGCGCGAAGCGGTGGATCTCGTTCTCCCAGTTGCCCATCAGGCTGGCCGGACAGACCACCAGGGTCGGACCGTGAGTCAGCCCGCGCGCTCGTCGGTGGAGGTGCAGCGCGATCAGGGTGATCGTCTTGCCCAGACCCATGTCGTCGGCCAGGCAGGCGCCGAGGCCGGCACCGGTGAGCTCGGCCAGCCAGGTGAGGCCGTGGCGCTGGTAGTCGCGCAGCGGGGCCGCCAGGCCGGTCGGAGTCTCCAGGGGAGCGACGACGGCAGCGTCGACGATGCGGTCGCGCACCCTCTCCAGGGTCGCCCCGGGATGCACCTCGAGAGCGCCGCCGTCGAGGTAGAGCTTGCCGGTCAGCGCTGCCTGGAGGGCGACCACCGGCTTGACCGGCTGGGCCGCCTTGCGTCGGCGCGCGCGGCGGGCGATGACCGGGTCGATCACCATCCAGTTGTCGCGCAGCCTGATCACCGGCGACTTCGCTCCTGCGAGCACGGCCATCTCGTCGTCGGTCAGCGGGTCGTCGCCGAGCGCGAGCCGCCAGTCGAAGGTGAACAGGGCGTCGGGGCCGAACAGGCCCTCCATCAGCTGGCCCTCGCGGGGACCCGACGCCACCTCGACCCGTGCCTGCGGCACCAGCTCGCCCCGGAGGCCGCGCGGCCAGAACACGTCGACCCCGATGCCGTCGAGCGCCTCGAGGCCGTGCTCGAGCAGGTCGGCCAGCTCCTCGGCGTCGAGCACCATCCGGTCGGGCACCTGCATCCGCTGCAACCGGTCGAGTGGCGGCCAGGCCTTGGCCGCGGCGCGCAACGCCCGGCCGAGGCTCAGCCGCGCCCGGCCAGAGAACCCGTGTCCAGCTCCTTGCCACAGCTGGTCGGCGTCGACGAAGTGAGTGTCGTCGTCCACGTCGTGGGCCTGGAGCACGACGACCACGCCGCCGCCCTCGAGCACCTCTCCGGGCGCCTCGACCCGCAGCGCGAGGCGGACCTGGTCAGGCAGGTCGGGGTCCTCGTCGTCGGTCGAGTCGACCCGGGGCCGGCGTACGAACGTGGTGGTGTCGTGCAGCTCGGGCGGGCGGGTCATCGTGTCGGCCACCGCATCGAGCAGCTGGCGGATGACGTCCTCGGCCTCGTCGACGTCGGTGTCGGCATGGGCCCGGGCGGTGGCCAGCGCACGCAGCCGGTCCTCGTCGTCCGGCTGCAGCGGACCGACCCGCCAGGAGTCGCCGCTCTCGGAGAGCCGGACCCGGCCGGCGGCCACCAGCTTCATCGCGAGCAGCGTCGCGCCGCTGAGCAGTCCGACCGAGGGGTGGGCGTCGTCGACCCGGATGGCACGCGTGAGCACCGGGATGGCCCCGCGCATCGGCATCCGGATCGTGCGCGCCGGACCGGAGAACTCCACCTCGCTGTCCCGCGGGGGGTGCTGGGGGACCCAGGTCGCCCGGCCCTGCAGGGGTACGAAGCTCACCGGTCGAACCTAACCGGTGGCCCCGACAACCCGGCCCGGACATGGCAGTCTCGGGTCGTGACGTTCCCGCCCATCGAGCCGTACGTCGTCGGTCACCTCCAGGTCGACGACGGAGCCGAGATCTGGTGGGAGGCGTCGGGCAACCCGCTCGGCCAGGCGGTCGTGTGGCTGCACGGTGGCCCCGGTGGCGACCTCAGGGCCGGCTACCGGCGCCGGCTCGACCCGGAGCGGTGGAACATCATCGGCCTGGACCAGCGGGCGTGCGGCCGCAGCCGACCGCTCGCCAGCGAACCCGGCTGCGATCTCGGCTCGCTCACCACGCAGCGGATGATCGCCGATCTCGAGGCCCTGCGTGAGCACCTCGGTCTGGACAGCTGGGTGGTCAGCGGTGGCTCCTGGGGCAGCACGCTGGCCCTGGCCTACGCCGAGGCGCATCCCGACCGGGTCACCGGCCTGGCGCTGATCGCGGTGACGACCAGCTCGCACCGCGAGCTGGCCTGGATCAGCGAGGGGGTGGGCCGGATCTTCCCCGAGGCGTGGGCCGAGCTCGAGGCCGCGTCGGGGCGGAAGCCGGGCCAGCCGCTGCTCGAGGCCTACCTCGAGCGGCTCACCGATCCGGACCCCGCCGTCCGCGACGCCGCTGCGCTGGCGTGGTGCACCTGGGAGGACGCACACGTCGCGATCGGTCAGCTCGGTGAGGCCCTCCCGCCCGGCCAGGGCATGGCCGACCGGTCTCCCGCCAAGCGCCTCCTGATCGCGACCCACGTGGTGAACAACTGGGCCCACGACGCCTGGCTCGGGGAGTCGGGCGTGCTCGACAGCCTCGAGGCCATCGCGCACATTCCCGGTGTGCTCATCCACGGACGGCTCGACGTGAGCGGTCCGGTGGAGACCGCCTGGGAGCTGCATCGTCGCTGGCCCGCCAGCCGACTCGTCGTCATCGAGACCGAGGGCCACGGCGGGCCGCTGATGGGCGAGGCGTTGGAGAGCGCCTACGCGACGCTTCTCGAACGACCGAGCGGCTGACTACTCCTCGACGCCGCGGATCGCGGCGGCCACGGCCTTCGGGACCTTCTCGTCGAACACGCTCGGGATGATGTAGCTGGCGTTGAGCTCGTCGTCGGTGACGACGTGCGCGATCGCCTCGGCGGCCCGGAGCAGCATCTCGATGGTGACGTCACTGGCGCGGGCGTCGAGCAGCCCCCGGAAGACACCCGGGAAGGCCAGCACGTTGTTGATCTGGTTGGGGTAGTCGCTGCGCCCGCTCGCCACGACGGCGGCGTACTGCCCGGCGTCGGCCGGATCGATCTCCGGGTCCGGGTTGGCCAGGGCGAAGACGATCGACTTCTCGGCCATGTCCTGGATCCACTCGGCCTCGAGCACGCCAGGACCGCTGACCCCGATGAACACGTCGGCGCCGCCGAGACCGGCGCGCAGGTCACCGGTCACGCGACGCGGGTTGGTGCGTCCGGCGAGCTCGGCCATCGCGGGCGGGAGCGAGTCGTCGTCGGCGGACAGACAGCCCACCCGGTCCCAGACCACGACGTCCTCGGCCCCGGCGGCGAGCAGGAGGGTCACGATCGCCGTACCGGCAGCACCGGCACCGGCCACCACGATCCGGGCGGCGTCGAGGTCCTTGCCGACACAGCGCAGGGCGTTCGTCAGCGCAGCGAGTACGACGATCGCGGTGCCGTGCTGGTCGTCGTGGAAGACCGGGATGTCGAGACGCTCGCGCAGGCGCCGCTCGATCTCGAAGCACCGCGGCGCGGCGATGTCCTCGAGGTTGATGCCGCCGAAGCCGGGGGCGATCGCCTCGACCACGTCGACGATGCGGTCGGTGTCCTGTGTGTCGAGGCAGATCGGCCAGGCGTCGATGCCGGCGAAGCGCTTGAACAGGGCAGCCTTGCCCTCCATCACCGGCAGGGCAGCCCCGGGGCCGATGTTGCCGAGCCCGAGCACCGCCGAGCCGTCGGTGACCACGGCCACGCTGTTGCCCTTGATCGTCAGCCGGGGCACGTCCTCGGGATGCTCGGCCAGCGCCAGGCTGACCCTGCCGACTCCGGGCGTGTAGGCCATCGACAGGTCGTCGCGAGTGCGCAGCGGGACCTTGGAGTGGACCTCGATCTTGCCGCCGATGTGCAGCAGGAACGTGCGGTCGGAGACCTTGTGCACCGTCACGCCCTCGAGCCCCTGGACGACCTCGACGATCTCGTCGGCGTGCTCGCTGTCGGTGGCCGAGCAGGTCACGTCCACCACCAGGCGGTCGTGGCGCGACTCGGCGACGTCGAGCGCAGTCACGATGCCGCCCGCGGAGGCGATGCCCGTGGCGACCCGTCCGACGACCGCCGGGTCGACGTTCGTGTGCAGCCGCATCGTGATGGAGTACGACGCACTTGTCGCCGCCCGGCGCTTCTTCTCACTTGCCATGCCCCGCATCCTGCCCGGCCACCGGGGTTACCGGCGAGTCGGCCGGTGCGGCGGCGGATATCGGTGACCTGTCTGTCACCCGTGACGCCTACCGGCGCCAAGGGGCTGACCTGGCCTCAACCACCCATCGCGAGGGCGAGGGGCAGGACCGGGCCGGAGCCGGCGTTGCGCAGCGCCCGGGCGGCGAGGGTGAGGGTCCAGCCAGTGGCGACCAGGTCGTCGACGAGCAGGACCGGGCCGCCGTCGAGTGGCTGGTCGAGGTCGAGGTCGAAACGACGGGCGACTGCCCTGACCCGCTGGGCCGAGTTGGCGGCGCCCTGTGAGGGTGGGACGTCGGGGTCGATGATGTGCCAGCGTCCGACGATCGGCAGCTTGAGGTAGCGGGCGATCCCCTCGGCGAGGTCGCGGGTCAGCTGCGACCGGCGCAGGGACTCGACGTAGGCCACTCCCGTCGGACGATCGGGCCAGTGCGGGTGCCAGTCGCCGAGCACCTCGAGGACGGCGTCGACGAGCGGGCGCGGGACCGGACCGTCCGGGGTCTCGGGGCGAAACAGCTCGCGCAGCGCCTGCCCGTGTCCGAGGTCCGTGAGCCGGCCGACGGCGCGGCCCTCCTCGGCCGCCTCGGTGATCTTGCCCTTGAGGTCGATGCCGAGGGTGGCCAGCGCGGTGGGCCACATCTTGCGCGGCGCCAGGGTGACGCCGGGCCGGCGCAGCCGCTCCCCGGCTTCGGCCACCGCGGTGTCGGAGACCTCGCCGGGCAGCGTCAGCCCACCGCAGTTGTCACAACGGCCGCAGTCGGTGGCCCCGGGGTCGTCGAGCTGTTCGCGCAGGAACCGCATGCGACAGCCGTCGCTCGCGACGTACGCCAGCATCGCCGCCTGCTCGTCGCGTCGCGCGGCCGCGACCCGGTCGTAGCGCTCCTGGTCGTAGACCCACTCCTGCCCGGTGGCGGTCCAGCCCCCGCGGACCCGGTCGACCGCCCCGTCGACGTCGAGGACCTTGAGCATGGTCTCGAGCCGCGTGCGGCTCAGGTCGACGTGGGTCTCGAGCGCCGCGGTCGACATCGGGGCGCCGTTCTCCGCCAGGGCTCGCAGCGTCGTGCGGACGTGCTGCTCGGGCGGAAAGGCGAGGGAGGCGAAGTAGCGCCAGATGTCGCGGTCCTCCTGGGCCGGCATCAGGATCACCTTGGCGGGCCCGGTGCCACGGCCGGCCCGGCCGACCTGCTGGTAGTAGGCGACCGGTGACGACGGTGCCCCGAGGTTGACCACGAACCCGAGCCGGGCGTCGAAGCCCATGCCCAGCGCGCTGGTCGCCACGAGTGCCTTGAGCCGACCCGACAGGAGGTCCTGCTCGAGGGCGAGGCGTTCGGTGGCCTCGGTCTGCCCGGAGTACGCCGCGACGGCGTGGCCGCGCGCCCGCAGGTGCTCGGCCACCTCCTGGGTGGCGGCGACGGTGAGCGTGTAGATGATGCCGCAGCCGTCGAGCTCCCCGAGGTGCTCGCCGAGCCAGGCCAGCCGGTGCTCCGGCCGCGCGAGCTGCAGCACCCCGAGGTGGAGCGACTCACGGTCGAGCGAGCCTCGCAGCACGAGCACGTCGGCGCCCAGCTGTTCGGCGACGTCGTCGGTGACCCGGGCGTTGGCGGTGGCGGTGGTGGCCAGCACCGGGATGCCGGGCGGGAGGGTGGCGATCATCTGGCGTATGCGGCGGTAGTCGGGCCGGAAGTCGTGGCCCCAGTCGGAGATGCAGTGGGCCTCGTCGACCACGAGCAGGCCTGCGGTCTCGGTGAGCTGGGGCAGCACCTCGTCGCGGAAGGTCGGGTTGTTCAGCCGCTCCGGGCTGACCAGGAGCACGTCGATCTCGCCGGCGTCGACCCGCGTGCGGATCGCCGACCAGTCCTCGATGTTGGTGGAGTTGATGGTGGCGGCGCGGATGCCGGCCCGCTCGGCCGCCTCGATCTGGTTGCGCATCAGCGCCAGGAGCGGGGAGATGATCACGGTCGGGCCGGCGCCCAGGCCGCGCATCAGCGCCGTCGCCACGAAGTAGACCGCGGACTTCCCCCAGCCGGTCTTCTGCACGACGAGCACGCGGCTCTGCTCGACCACGAGCGCCTCGATCGCAGCCCACTGGTCGTCGTGGAGCCGGACGTCGTCGCGACCGACCAGCGCTCGCAGGTGCCTCTCGGCGTCGTCGCGGGTGCCGGCGGACTGGGTGGCGGTCATGGGGTCTGTCTACCAAGCCGGAACGACATGTTCACCGCGGCATCCACAGCCGTACACCTGCCTCGACCAGCCTCACGACGACAGCACCCGGAGCTTTGAAAGGTTCACGATGTCCACCAAGCGCACAGCGGTCGTCCTCGGCGCCGCCGTACTGGCCCTCAGCGGGGCCGCCACCTCAGCGGTCGTCGCCGACGGCCGCCTCCCCCTTCTCGACCGGCACGCCAAGGGCGACGTCGATGAGTACGGCGGAGCGACCCGCCTCCAGGGCGACCAGAGCCAGCTGATCAAGGACTCGATCAAGAGCAGCGGCGCCCGCAACGTCATCCTGTTCATCGGTGACGGGATGGGGGACTCCGAGATCACCGTCGCCCGCAACTACCTCGAGGGGGCGGGCGGGTTCTTCAAAGGCATCGACGCCCTCCCGCTGACCGGCCAGATGACGCACTACAGCGTCAACAAGGACACCGGGAAGCCCGACTACGTGCCCGACTCCGCCGCCACCGGCACCGCGTGGTCGACGGGTGTGAAGACCTACGACAACGCGGTCTCGGTCGACCGGCACGGCAAGGCCTTCCCGACCCTGCTCGAGCTGGCCAAGAGGAACGGGCTCGCGACCGGCGACATCACCACCTCGGAGATCCAGGACGCCACTCCTGCGGTCGAGGTCAGCCACATCAGCGCCCGGTCCTGCTACGGACCGGTGGTCACCTCGACCACCTGCCCCGAGGCGGCCAAGGAGAACGGCGGCCGCGGCTCGATCAGCGAACAGCTCCTCGACACGCGCCCCGACGTCACCTTGGGCGGTGGCTCGGCGACCTTCGCCGAGGTCGCCAAGGCCGGGAAGTGGAGCGGCCAGACGCTCGAGCAGCAGGCCAAGGCTCGCGGCTACACCTACATCACCGCCACGGACGCCCTCGCGGGTGTGTCGTCCGCCGACCAGAGCAAGCCGCTCCTCGGCCTCTTCTCCCCGGGCAACATGCCGGTGAAGTTCGCGCCGTACCTCGCCACTGCCAACGGCGCCAACGGTCCGGCCGGCACCTGCACGCCGGAGCCGACCTTCAGCCAGGTGCCGGACCTGAGGTCGATGACGACGAAGTCCATCGACCTGCTCTCCAAGAACAAGTCCGGCAAGAAGAACGGCTTCTTCCTCCAGGTGGAGAGCGCCTCGATCGACAAGAAGGACCACGCGGCCGACGCCTGTGGCCAGATCGGCGAGACCGAGCAGCTCGACCAGGCTGTCCAGGAGGCCCTGAAATTCGCGAAGAAGGACGGGCACACGCTCGTGATCGTCACCGCCGACCACGCGCACACCAGCCAGATCGTGGACGGCAACACTCCCGGTCTCACGGCCAAGCTGACCACCAAGGACGGCGCCGAGATGATCGTCTCCTACGGCACGGCGGCAGCGGGTGCCAGCCAGCAGCACACCGGCACCCAGCTGCGGGTGGCGGCCTACGGCCCCGGCGCGGCCAACGTGGTCGGCCTGATCGACCAGACCGACCTGCACTTCCTGATGAAGAACGCGATCACCCGGCACTGAGCTCGTCCGGTGGTGGTACGACGGCTCACTCCCGTCGTACCACCACCGCGCCCGTGTTGGTGGCGATCGCGATCAGCCCGTCGGTGACGGCGAGCTGGTAGGGCCAGTAGGTGGTGTTGATCCCGTCGGTCGGCAACGCCGCGTCGGTCATCTCGCCCGTGCCGAGGTCGAGGGTGTGCAGGGCCGTCGTACCCCCGATCAGGGCGTGGTCGGCGTCGAGCAGCGGGACGCTGTCGAGCTCGAAGCCGTAGGGCAGGAACTGCGGCCGGGCCGGCACGCTGCGTCTCCACAACCGGTGCCCGTCGCCCAGGTCGTACGCCGACCACTGCTCCTCGGCCCGCACCAGCACCCGACCGGCCCGCAGGGCGGCGTCGAACGGCTTGCCCGGCGACGGGACCACCGACCACACGTCGTTGCCCTCGCGGTCGATCGCCGTGAGCCGCGCCGTCCTGCTGCTGCCGTCCCACTGCTGCACCACGGCGATGCCCGCGTCGGGATCGGTCCCGACCACGTGCACGTCCGAACCCGCCGGCTCACTCCGCTTCCACACCGTCGAGCCGTCCTTCGACCGCAGCAGCACCAGGGACACGCCTTCCTTGCGCTCGCCCATCGAGGCGGGGTCGAAGAGCTCGAACTGCGCCCGCCCACCGGCGAGCAGCGTCCCGTCGCCGAGGTCCCCGAGGAAGTCGCCGGAGTCCGCGTCCAGGCTCCGCGCCCACGTCTGCGAACCGTCCTCGCCCGAGAGCCGGACCACCCGCTCCCTGCTCCCCGACCCCGGCCCGAGCACGGCGACGCCCTGGTCCTCGAGGAACTGGGTCGCGAACTGGTCGGCCGCGTGCACGACGCCACCGCCGAGGTGCGTGCACCAGCGGCGATGCCCGCTGTCCGCGTCGAGCGCGACCAGGTCGGGCGCCGTCCCGGCCGGCATCGTGGCGACGAGATAGCGCTCGTCACTGGCGTCGTAGGCCGACCGCTTCGTGTCCACCTGCACGCTCCACCGCGGCTCGAGCGTCGTGTCGTCCAGCATCGTGAAGTCGGGATTGTCACGTGTGCGCACGCCGATCCCCTGGGCATAGGACGACACCTGGGCCCACTGCTCGTAGTGGTACCCGACCGCCCCCACCACCGCCCCGATCGGGGCCGGGTCCCCCGCCAGCGTCTCCACCAGCGTGTCCCGGTTCTCGTCCGGCTGCCGCGCCCGCTCCTGGGCGTCGAGGAAGGGCGAGCTCGACTTCGCCGCCGACAGGCTGGTCACGGCCTCCCCGCAGGAGTCGCGGGAGCGCGCGTAGGCGACCGCACCAGCGGCCACGAGCAGGACGCACATCCCACCCACCAGCCATGCCCGCCTGTTCACGCAGGTCAGCGTAGGGCCGGGGCGGACGGACGGAGGGCTCGCGTCCGGCGGGGGAGCGGTTGTGTGAGTGCTCTGTAGACCTTCCAGGTGGCAGGTCTACAGAGCACTCGAGGACGTGGTCTGTCAGCGCACCGCTCTAGCCTCCCAGCATGTTCATCGGTGCCCGAACCGCACGCGAGCTCCTCACCCGCCCCGGGGTGAGTGCGTGGTCAGCCGACCGCGTGCTGGCGTCCGGCCTGGCCGGTGAGCCGGTTCGAACAGGTCACGCCGTTCTGTACGAGGAAGAGCGGGTGATCGCGCTCGCGGAGCGGCCGTCAGCCGGGTGGACCGAGGTGGACCAGTGTTGCCCAGCAGGCATCTTCGTGTCCCGACGCGACTTCGCGGCCACCGGATCACACGACGACCAGCTGGCCGGGCTGAGCGAAGGCTGGTCGGACGTCTGCCCCTGGACCTGGATCAGGATGGCGATCCGTATCCAAGACCACGGCCCTCTCGCCTTCGTGGCAACCATCGGTGGCCTGGTCGTGCTCGGCGCGGACATCGTGGAGGCACGCGGCCTGTCCGAGCTGGTCCTGGCGCCGCCCGGTTCCTGGTTCGACGCACTGGACCGGCGCTGGTTTCCGACCGGCCGAGGGCGGCCGTGGGTGCTCCGCCTCGGGCCGGTGAGCGGCACCGGCGAAGTCAGCCCCGACGCCGCCTGATCTCCTCGTTGATCGCCGGCACGACCTCGTGCATGTCCCCGACCACGGCGTACGTCGCCTTGGTCATCATCGGCGCCTCGGCGTCGGTGTTGATGGCGAGGATCACCTTCGAGCTCGCGCAGCCGGCCCAGTGCTGGATGGCGCCGCTGATGCCGCAGGGGATGTAGACCTCCGGGGAGATCCGGCTGCCGGTCTGGCCGACCTGTTCGTGGTGGGGCCGCCAGCCGAGGGAGGTGACCACGCGCGAGACGCCGAGCGTGCCGCCGAGGAGCTCGGCCAGCTCGATCACGTCGCCGAAACCGTCGGGGCCGCCGGCGCCGCGACCGGCACCGACCACCACGCGGGCGGACTTCAGGCTGTCGGCGTCGTCGGTGTCGGCGCCCTCGACCGAGGTGACGCGCCCGAGCAGGTCCTCGGGGGCGAGGTCGACGGCGAGCGGCACGATCGAGCCGGCCCCCGGCGTCTCTGCGGGGACGGGCTCCACCGCGTGACCGGCCACCGAGAACACCGCTGGGCGCTTGCCGAGACGCATCTCCTCCAGGGCGGCCCCGCCGACGACCTGGCGGGTCACGACGAAGGGGGAGAGGCCGTGGAAGGAGACCACGTTGGCGGCCATCGGTACGTCGAGCCGGGTGGCGACGCGAGCGACCACCTCGTTGCCGCGATTGGTGCCACCGGCCATCACGACCACCGAGCCGGCCACCTGGCGGGCGGCGATCACCGCACTGGCGGTGGCCGCGCCGGAGAACAGGTCGAAGTCGTCACCAGACGCGTGGTGCACGTTGCGGACGCCGTACGACGCCAGCTCGGTCGAGAGGTCGTTGGGGGCGGGACCCACCACGACCGCGTCGATCGGCACGCCGTTGCCGGCCTCGGACAGGGTGCGGGCGAAGGTGACCGTCTCGAGCGAGACCTCCTGGATCCCCTCGGCGGAGGTCTCCACATAAACCAGGATCATCGCGTCACTCCGAGCTTCTGCAGCAGATCGACCACGACCTTGGCGGTCTCCGGACCCTCGCCCAGCACCTCGGCGTTGGTCGGGGTCGGGGGCGGCAGGGTGAGCTTCACTCGGCCGCTGCCGACGGGTTCACGGGAGAGCGAGCGGTTCTCGACCTCCACCTTCTTGGCCTTCATCCGGCCGGTGATCGTGGGGTAGCGCGGCTCCACGCCGCCCTCCATCACCGTCACGACGGCGGGCAGTGGCACCGAGTACTTCTCTCGTCCGTCGGGGCCGTCCGCCCGGGCCGAGACCGTGTCGCCATCGACGGACAGCGTCTGCACCCCGGTCACCACCGGACGGGACAGCTCGTGCCCGAGACGGATGCCGACCTGGAAGTCGCCGGAGTCGGCGGCGTCGTTGCCCAGCAGCACCAGTCCGTAGTCACGCTCGCTGACCACCTGGGCGATCTCGTGGGCGACGTCGGCCGGACCCAGGGCCACCGGGTCGGCCTCGACCAGCACGGCGGCCGTGGCGCCGACACCGAGGGCCGAGCGCAGCTGCTCGACGGAGTCGGCGGTGCCGATCGACAGCACCGTGACCTGCCCGTCTGTCGCTGCCGCGACCTGCACGCCGAGCTCGACGGCGCACTGGTCGTGGTTGCTCATCGTGTAGCCCACGAACCGGGCGTCCGCGGACTGAGCATCCTCGGTGAGCAGCACCTCGCCGGAGAAGTCCGGCACCCGCTTCACGCAGACGAGTACGTCAGTCATGGAGTCACCGCATCCGCTCGTTGCTCGGGTCGAACAGGGACGTGGCGTCCACCGAGCCGACCGTCACCGGGTAGAGCTCCTCCATGTAGGAGACCGCGAGCTCGTTGCCGATGCGCGCCTCCTCCGGCGGCAGGTAGGCCAGCAGGATGTGCTTGCCGAGCGACGGTGCCGAACCGGCCGAGGTGACGTAGGGGTGGTGCCCGTGGCCGTCGGTCAGGGTGCCGCCGTCGCGGGTCAGGATCGGCTCGCCGCCGAGCATGTATCGCTTGATGCCGCTGGCCGAGGTGTGGTCGTCGACCGTCATCGTGCACAGCACGGTGGCCGGCTCACTGGTCTCCAGGCTGGCGCGCTGCGCGAGGTAGGCCTCCCGGCCGACGAAGTCAGCCGCCTTCACCTTGGGCCGTTGCATGCCGGCCTCGATGATGGTGCGCTCGGCGTCGAGCTCGGCCCCGAAGGCGCGGTAGCCCTTCTCGATGCGGCCGGTCGTGCCGTAGACGCCGATGCCGACGGGTACGGCGCCGTGGTCCCTCCCCGCGGAGAGGACGGCGTCCCACAGCTGGGCGGCCTGGGCGAACGGCACGTAGAGCTCCCAGCCCAGCTCGCCGACGTAGGAGATCCGCGAGGCCAGGACGGGGGAGTCGACGCCCTTGACCGCGATCTCGCGGCAGGACAGCATCCCGAAGCCCTCCCCGGAAACGTCGTCGCCGGTGAGCGAGCCGAGGATGTCGCGTGCCTTCGGTCCCCACAGGCCGACGGTCGAGAGCTCCTCGGTGCGGTCGACGAGGGTGGCGTCGACGAGGTGGTCGGTGAACCACTTGCGGTCGGCCATGCCGTGGGCACCGCCCGTGACCACGCGGAAGTGGTCCTCACCGAGGCGCATCACCGTGAGGTCGGAGAGGAACCCGCCCTTCGCGTCGAGCACCGGCGTGTAGATCACCTTGCCGACCGCGACGTCGCACTGCGCGACACAGGTCTGCTGCACCGACGCGAGGGCCCCGGGGCCGGTGATGTCGAAGATGCAGAAGGCGGTCAGGTCGATCACGCCGGCGTTCTCGCGCATGGCGAGGTGCTCGGCGTTGATGATCGGGCTCCACCAGCGCGCGTCCCACTCGTGCTCACGCGGCATCACCGCATCGCCGTACTTCTCGACCAGGCCGGCGTTGGACTCGTACCACCAGGGGCGCTCCCAGCCGACGGTCTCGTAGAACACCGCGCCGAGCTCCTGCTGGGACTCGACCATCGGCGACCAGCGGACGCCACGGTCGGACTCGTACTGCTCGCTCGGGTGGACGATGCCGTAGGTCTTGATGAAGGCCTCACCGGTGCGCGCCTTGACGTGCGGCCGGGTGGTCTCGTGGTCGTGGAAGCGCGACATGTCGCTGTGGTGGATGTCGATCTCGGAGTGACCGTGGGTCATCCACTCGGCGACCGCGCGCCCGACGCCCGGACCCTCCTTGATCCACACCGCGGCCGCGACCCAGAGGCCGGTGACCTCGCTCTCGCCGAGGATCGGGGCGCCGTCGGCGGTCAGCGAGAGCAGGCCGTTGATGGCGTAGCGGATCTCCGCACCCTCCGCCCCGAGCAGCTCGGGCATCAGCTCGAGCGCCTGCTCGAGCTGGGGGTCGAAGTCGTCCTCGGTGAACGGCATCTCGGTCGGGGACAGCTTGGCCTGGGTGAGCGAGGGGATCTCCTCGGGGTCGTGCAGGATCGCACGGTGCGCGTAGGAGCCGACCTCCATGTCGGCGCCGTGCTGGCGCTCGTAGCAGAGGGTGTCCATGTCGCGCACGATCGGGAAGGAGATCTCGCCCTCGCGCTCGGCCAGCTGCGGGCACGGGCCGACCGAGACCATCTGGTGCACGGCGGGCGTGAGCGCGATGCGAACGCCGGCCATGTCGCCGATCTTCGGGCTCCAGACACCGCACGCGATCACGACGTACTCCGCCTCGATGGTGCCCTGGTCGGTGTGCACCCGGCGGATGCGGCGGCCGTGCTCGGTGTCCTCGACGTCGAGGCCGGTCACCTCGACGTTCGGGGCCACGGTCAGCACGCCCTTGGCCAGCGCGCTCTCGCGCATGATCGTGCCGGCGCGCAGCGAGTCGACGACACCGACCGACGGCGTCCAGAAGGCGCCGATGATCTGGTCGGGGTCGAGGAACGGCACCTTCTCGACCACGAACGCAGGATCCACCAGCTCGGCCTCGATGCCCCAGGCCTTGGCACTGGACATCCGGCGCCGCAGCTCCTCCATCCGCTCTTCGGTCCGCGCGACCTCGAAGCCGCCGGACTCGGTGAAGACGCCCATCTCCTTGTACTGCTTCACCGAGTCGAGCGTGAGGTCGGTGATCTCGCGGGAGTGGTCGACCGGGAAGATGAAGTTCGAGGCGTGACCGGTCGAGCCGCCGGGGTTGGGCAGCGGCCCCTGGTCGAGCTGGACGATGTCGGTCCAGCCGAGCTCGGCCAGGTGGTGGACCAGGCTGTTGCCGACGATGCCGGCTCCGATGACGACGACCTTGGCGGTGGCGGGGACGGTGGCCATGCTGACTCCCAAAACAGTGTTCGATCAAACCGACTCACGTTGCGTATGGCGCAACGCGATGCGTATTGTGAAACTCGGATCAAGCATCACCCCGGCACGTCCGGGGTGTCAAGCAGACGTGCCCGGGACCGGTAGACCGGTCCCGGGCACGGGCTGTAGGTGGTCGAGCAGCGAGCGCAGCGAGCGATCAGTCGAGACCACTCGCGGCGCGCGCTTCAGGTCAGCCCAGCCAGGCCTTGACCTTGTCGGGGTTGGCGTCCACCCACTTCTTGGCGGCGTCGTCGGGTGACATGCCGTCCTTGGCGATGTACGTCGAGACGATGTTCTGGTCGTCGTTGGTCCAGCTGAACTTCTTGATCAGGTCGACGGCCGGCGAACCGGAGTCGGCGAACTTCTTGGCGATCAGCTTGTTCAGGTTGTACTCCGGGTAGTCGCAGTTGACCTTGGCCGGATCGGCGTCACACCCGTCGGTGTACTTCGGCAGGTTGACGTGGACCAGCTTCATCTCGGAGAAGAACCACTGCGGCTCGTAGAAGTAGGCCAGCAGAGGCGTCTTGTTCTTCTCGGCCGACTTGAAGCTCTGGATCAGCGAGGCCTCGCTGCCACCGACGACGACCTTGTAGTTCAGCTTCAGGTTCTTGACCAGGGCCTCGTCGTTGGTGACGTAGGACGGGTCACCGTCGAGGAGCTGGCCCTTGTCGCCGGACTCGGAGGTCTTGAACAGGCTGGCGTACTTGTTCAGGCTCTTCCAGTCGGTGATGTCGGGGTACTTCTCGGCCATCCACGGCGGGACGTACCAGCCGATGATTCCCTTGCCACCGGTCGGCCCGGCGTCCTCGACCGACTTCTGCTCGTCGATGTACTTCTTGACGAGGTCGGGGTGCCCCCAGTTCTCCACGATGGTGTCGATGGAGCCACTGGCCATGCCGGCCCAGCCGACCTCTTCCTTCACGTCGGGGTAGGTGACGTTGCAGCCCAGCTTGGTCTTGGCGACGTAGCCGATGACGTGGGCGTTGGACACGTAGCCCGTCCACGGGTTCACCGCGATCCGCAGGTCGCCGCAGTCCTTGCCACCGCTCGCCCCGGAGGGGTTGTCCTTGATGCCGCCGCTGCCACACGCAGTGAGCCCGAGGGCAACTGCGACAGCGACACAGGCCAGCTGAAGCCGGCTTGTTCCTCGTGCCATGCGCGTTCCTTTCCGTTGACTCCGCAGTGGTTGCGGAGAGTGCTGGGGGTTACCTGCCGTAGCGTTCAGCGGCGTAGCGGGCAATCCGGTCGAGCATCACGCCGAGCGCCGTGATCGCGATGCCTGCGGCCAGGCCCTTGCCGAACAGCTGGTCCTGCGAGAAGCCGGAGACCACGATGTAGCCGAGGCTGCCGCCGCCGACGAGACCGCCGATGACCACCATCGACAGCACGTACAGCAGGCCCTGGTTGGTCGCCAGCACGAGCGCGTTGCGCGACATCGGCAGCTGGACCTTGGTGATCATCTGCCACTTCGTGCTGCCGTTGGCCCGGGCCGCCTCCACGGTCGTGGGGGAGACACCGCGGATCCCGTCCGCGACCAGCTTGGTCGCGATCGGTACGGCGTACGCGACGGCCGCGATGATGGCGGTGAAGCGACTGGCGCCGAACAGGGCGAGCGCGGGGATCAGGTAGACGAACGGCGGGATCGTCTGGAAGGCGTCCAGGATCGGTCTGATCGCGGTGTCGGCACGCCGGTTGCGTCCCATCGCGACCCCCAGGACGACCGCGGTCAGCATCACCAGCACGGTCGCGAAGATCGTCATGGTCAGCGTGATCATGGTGTCGTTCCACAGACCGGTGCCGAAGATGATCGCCTCGCACACGAGGGTGGTCACGACCGGCCGCCAGCCGCCGAGGACGTAGGCGAAGGCGAGGAGCACCAGGGCCATGGTCCACCACGGCGACTCGGCCAGCAGGTTCTGCAGCGGGTTGATCAGCCAGTTGGTCAGGTCGTTCTTCAGCGCCAGGGTGAAGGTGTCGACCTTGTCGATGAACCAGTTCGAGAAGTCGTTGACCAGCTTGGTCACCGTCTTGCCGTCGATGTACTTCAGGAACGGCCAGTCGTCGCGGGTGGGGAACTGCGCGAGGATCAACTGCTGGCGGGAGAAGTAGACGAGGACCAGGGTCGGGATCAGCCACAGGCCGCGGACCAGCCACCGACCGGCCGAGGTCAGTCGCGGCTGGCGGACACCCTTGCCGGCCTCCTCGGTGGCCCAGCGCGGCAGCCGCTCGAGGACGACCCCGGCGAGCATCACGCCCGGACCGCTCACCGACGCGACGCCGGACCGGCCCATGCTCTCGGAGCGTTCGCTGGCCGCGGTCGTAGTGCGGTCGAGCATGATCGCCGTCAGCACGATCAGGATGCCGGCCACCGATGCGGCGCCGATGTTCTGGATCTGCAAGGCCGCGTTGACGTCCTTGCCGAGGCCCGGGCCGTTGACGAGGGCAGCGATGGTGGCCATCGACAGCGCCGCCATCATGCTCTGGTTGATGCCGACCACGATGGTGCGTCGAGCCATCGGCAGCTGCACCTGGCGCAGCATCTGACCGCGCGTCAGGCCGAGGGATCTCGCCGCCTCGATGGTGGTGTCCGGTACGCCGCGGATGCCGTGCTCGGTGATCCGGATCATCGGGGGCAGGGCGTAGATGCAGGTCAGCACGATGGCGGTGGTCGGGCCGATCCCGAAGCCGAGCGCCACCGGGGCCAGGTAGGCGAACGGCGGCATGGTCTGCATGATGTCGAGCACCGGGGTGACGACGGCGGAGGTGGCACGACTTCGCGCCATCAGGATGCCCGTCGGCAGTCCGACCACGAAGCAGAACACCACGGCGATGATGGTGACGAGCAGCAGGTCGATGCTGTCCTGCCAGAGCCCGAAGACCCCGAACAGCAGCATGGTGACGACCACCAGGATGGTCGACCGCAGGCCGGCGACGGCCCAGCCGACCCAGGTGGCGAGCGCCACGACGCCGAGCCAGCCGATCTCGGGCACCGGGCGCGGGAAGGCCGGGATGCTGACCAGCTTCTGGAGGAACTCGAAGACGGCGTTGAAGAAGTCGCCGATGAAGCCGAGCACGCCGCCGAAGAACCAGTTGTCCGGGCCGTGCAGCTGCACCCAGTCGCGGATGCCGTTGAGCCACTCGTGGAAGGGGGTGGTGTCCTGCAGGCCCAAAGCCCGGGTCATCTGGTTGTGGAAGACCAGCCACATCACGAGCCAGAAGATCCCGATGCCGGCGAGCTTGGCTCCGGTGTGGCGCTTCTTGCCCAGCTCGACGTACGGCTGCTCCTCCTTGGAGGCGGAGGCCGTCCGGTCCGGAGGCGCCGGTGGTGGCGCGGTCGCGGTGGACATCAGCCCTCGTCCTCGGCGACCACGACGCGCAGGATGTCCATGTCGTCGACCACCCCGACGAGCTTGTCGCCGTCGGCCACGCGACAGGGCCCGTCGTGGTCGAGGACGATGCGCGCAGCGTCGCGGACGATCTGGTTGGACTGGAGCACCGGTCCGTCGCCGGGATCGCCGTCCGGAGCGCGCATCACCCACTTCAGGGTGAGCACGTGCGACTTGGGCACGTCGCTGGTGAAGTCACGGACGTACTCGTCGGCCGGGGCTCCGACCACCTCGTCGGGAGTGCCGATCTGGACGATCTCGCCGTCGCGCATGATCAGGATCCGGTCGCCGAGCTTGAGCGCCTCGGCGAGGTCGTGGGTGATGAAGACCATCGTCTTGCCGACCTCTTCGTGGAGTCGGATGACCTCGTTCTGCATGTCGCGCCGGATGAGCGGGTCGAGCGCGGAGAACGGCTCGTCGAACATCATCACGTCGGGGTTGGCCGCCAGGGCCCGGGCCAGGCCGACGCGCTGCTGCATGCCGCCGGAGAGCTGGTCGGGATAGTTGTTCTCGTAGCCGGAGAGACCGACGAGGTCGACCATCTCCTGGGCCCGGTTGCGGCGCTCGCCCTTCTTCTCGCCGCGGACCTCGAGCCCGAAGGCGACGTTGTCGACCACCTTGCGGTGGGGCAGCAGGCCGAAGTGCTGGAAGACCATCGAGACCTTCTTGCGCCTGGTGTCCAGGAGCGCGGAGTCGGACATCGCCGTGATGTCCTCGCCGTAGAGCTCGACCGTGCCGGCCGTCGGCTCGATCAGCCGGGTGAGCAGGCGCACGAGCGTCGACTTGCCCGAGCCGGACAGTCCCATCACCACGAAGACCTCGCCCGGAGCGACGTCGAAGCCCACGTCGCGGATGCCGACGACGTGTCCGGTCTTCGCCTGCAGATCCTTGCGCGAGAGCTGGGCGTCGGGGGTGTTGATGATCTTGTCGCCCTTCGGGCCGAAGATCTTCCACAGTCCCTCGACGTGCAGCGCCGGCGTCCCTTCGCTCGTGGTCTTCTCAACGGCTCCGGACTGGGTTGCGGTCATGACCGCACCTCCCCTGGTTGGTGGTTCCGGCTGTCGCCGGGTGGATAGAGCTGTGAGTCGTCGCGGTGCCGGTAGTAGGGCACCTCCTCGGCGGGGAGCGGGGTGTTGCCGAGGATCAGGTCGGCAGCCTTCTCGGCCACCATCATCACGGGCGCGTAGATGTTGCCGTTGGTGACGTACGGGAAGACGCTGGCGTCGACGACCCGCAGGGACTCCAGCCCGTGCACCTTCATCGACAACGGGTCGGTCACCGACATCTCGTCGGTGCCCATCTTCGCCGTGCAGGAGGGATGCAGTGCGGTCTCGGCGTCCTCGCGGACCCACTCGAGGATCTCCTCGTCGGTCTCGACGCTCGGACCGGGGGACAGCTCGCCGTCGTTGAACGGCGCGAACGCCGGCTGGTTGAGGATGTCGCGGGCCACCCGGACGGCCTCGACCCACTCGCGGCGGTCGTTGGGGGTGGTCAGGTAGTTGAAGAGCATCTTCGGGTGCTGCTTCGGGTCGGTGCTGGCGATGCGGACCCAGCCCCGGGTGTCGGCGTACATCGGGCCGATGTGCACCTGGTAGCCGTGGCCCTCGGTGGGTGCCGTCCCGTCGTACCGCACGGCGATCGGCAGGAAGTGGAACATCAGGTTCGGCCAGTCGACGTCGTCGTTGCTGCGCGCGAAACCGCCGCCCTCGAAGTGGTTGGTGGCGCCGAGGCCGCGGCGGTGGAACAGCCACTGGTAGCCGATGCCGGGACGGCGGTGCCAGGCCAGTCCGGGCGCGATGGAGACCGGCAGCTTGGAGGCGTACTGGATGTAGACCTCGAGGTGGTCCTGGAGGTTCTCGCCCACGCCGGGGAGCGCGTGCACCATGCGTACGCCGAGCGGCTCCAGGTGCTCGGGGTTCCCGATGCCGGAGAGCTGCATCAGCTGGGGAGTGTTGATGGCGCCGCCGCACAGGATGACCTCGCCGGCCTTCACCGAGCGGTGGGCCCGGCCGCCGCGCAGGTAGTCCACGCCCGTGGCCCGCTTGCCGTCGAAGTGGATCTTGGTGGCCATCGCCAGGGTCTCGACGCGCAGGTTGGGACGGCCCATGACCGGGTGCAGGTAGGCCCGGGCGGCCGAGAGCCGACGCCCGTCGTGCACGTTGCGGTCGAACCGGGCGAAGCCCTCCTGGCGGTAGCCGTTGACGTCGTCGGTCAGGGGGTAGCCCGCCTGCTGAGCGGCCTCGAAGAACGCGCCGAACAGGGGGTTGGTCGCCGGACCCCGCTCCAGGACCAGCGGGCCGCTGCCGCCGCGCCAGGTGTCGGCGCGCCGCTGGCCGTCGACCAGCAGGGTCTCCATCCGCTTGAAGTAGGGCAGGCAGTGCAGGTAGTCCCAGGTCTCCAGCCCGGTGTCCTTGGCCCACCGCTCGTAGTCCATCGGGTTGCCGCGCTGGAAGATCATCCCGTTGATCGAGCTCGACCCGCCGAGGACCTTGCCGCGAGCGTGGTAGATCCGCCGGCCCTTCATCTCCGGCTCGGGCTCGGTCTCGTACTTCCAGTCGTAGAACCGGCTGCCGATCGGGAACGGCAGGGCCGCCGGCATGTGGATGAACGGGTCGATGCGGAAGTCGGAGCGACCCGCCTCGAGCACCAGCACGCTCGTCGATGGGTCGGCGCTGATCCGGTTGGCGATCGCACACCCGGCGGACCCGCCGCCGACGATGACGTAGTCCCAGTGGTCGCGCTTGCGACTGCTCATGCGCTGCCTCCGCCGAACCAGCCGGACGGGGCCGGTGCGATGTTGTGCCAGACGTGCTTGGTCTCGAGGTACTCCTCGAGCCCGGCCTGCCCGAGCTCGCGCCCGATGCCGGACTGCTTGTAGCCGCCCCACTCGGCCTGGGCGACGTAGGGGTGATAGTCGTTGATCCAGACCGTGCCCATCCGCATCCGGGCCGCGACGCGCTGTCCCTTGCCGGCGTCCTGGGTCCAGACGGCGCCGGCGAGACCGTAGATGGAGTCGTTGGCGATGCGTACGGCGTCGTCCTCGTCGGTGAAGGTCTCGACGGTCAGCACCGGCCCGAAGGACTCGTCGCGCACCACACTCATCCCGCTGCGTACGCCGCCGAGGATGGTCGGCTCGAAGAAGTAGCCGTTGGCCAGCTCGCCCTCGGTGGCGCGCTTGCCACCGACCAGGACCTTCGCGCCCTCGGCCACGCCGGCCTCGACGTAGGCGGTGACCTTGTCGAGGTGACCCTGCGAGATCAACGCACCCGTCTCGGCCTTCTCGTCGAACGGACCTCCGAGCCGGATCTCGCGAGCCCGCTCGACCAGCGCGCCCACGAACTCCTCGGCGATCGACTCCTCCACGACGAGCCGCGCACCGGCCGAGCAGACCTGGCCGGAGTGGAGGAACACGGCCGTCATGGCCATGTCGAGCGCGGTGGCGCGGTCGGCGTCGGCGAAGACGATGTTGGGGTTCTTGCCGCCCAGCTCGAGGGCGACCTTCTTCACGGTGCCGGAGGCAGCCGCCATGATCCGCTTGCCGGTGCCGAGGCCTCCGGTGAACGAGACCAGGTCGACGCGTGGGTCCTCGCTGAGGGGCGCTCCGGCGTTGGGGCCGTCGCCGAGGACGAGGTTGCCGACCCCGGCAGGGAGACCGGCTTCGTCGAGCAGCTTCATCAGGTGGATCGCGGTGGTGGGCGAGAGTTCGCTGGGCTTGAGCACGAACGTGCAGCCGGCGGCCAGGGCCGGCGCGACCTTCCAGGACACCTGCAGCAGCGGGTAGTTCCACGGCGTGATCAGCCCGCACACGCCGACCGGCTCGCGCACCACGCGGCTCACCACGCTCGGCATGCCGGTGTCGACGACCCGTCCGCCCTCGCTGTCGGCGACCCGGCCGAAGTGACGGAACACGCTGGTCACGTCGTCGATGTCGATCTCGCTCTCGACCAGCCGCTTGCCGGTGTCGAGGGACTCCATCCGGGCCATCTCGGCCTTGTCGCGTTGGAGCAGGTCGGCGACCCGCAGCAACAGGTCACCGCGCTCGCGCGCACTCGTCGTGGACCACGGGCCGTGGTCGAACGCCTCGCGGGCCGCGGCGATGGCGGCCTCGGTGTCGACGCTGGTGGACTCGTCGATCTCGGCGACCAACGAACCGTCGGCGGGGCAGCGGATCTCCCGGCGACCGCCCAGCTCTGCGGCCACCCAGCTCCCGCCGATGAAGTTCTCGGGCATCTAGATCCGTCCTGGTCCCATCGTTGCGCTATCCGCAACGACTAGGCGTTATACGAAACACAATGCTGACCCGCGGGGCCGGCGTCAAGACTCGCGATCGGATCGAGACCTGCGGTATGAACCGCTCGGCCGAGCCGATCACCGCCATCAGCGCATGCCCCACCCGAGTCGGTGCGAGAGCTCGTCGGCCGCCTCGATCAGGAGCGGGAGCACCTCGTCGACCCGGTCGGGAGGGAGCCGGAAGGTCGGCCCGGAGACGCTCATCGAGCAGATCACGTCGCCGTGTGCGTTGCGGACCGGCGTGGCGATGGCGGTCAGGCCGACCTCGAGCTCGTCGACCGCGACGGCGTACCCCTGCTCGCGGACGACCTCGAGCTGCTTGCGCAGCGCGGCCTTGCTGGTGATCGTCAGCCCGGTGTACGACGGGAGCCGGCCGAGCAGGTCCTTGAGCTCGGCCTCCTCCAGCCACGCCATCAGCACCTTGCCGTTGCTGGTGGCGTGCAGGGGGATGTGCTGACCGACCCAGTTGTGCGGCTGGAGCGCGGAGGGACCGGCGACCTGGTCGAGGTAGAGCGCGCTGTGCCCGCTGAGCGTGGCCAGGTTGACCGTCTCGCCGGTGGCGGCCGCCAGCTGCTTGCACAGCGGACGGGCTTCCTGCACGACGTCGAGCCGGGCGCTGGTGGCACCAGCGAGGCGGAGGAGACCGACGCCGAGGCGGTACTTGCCGCGTCCCTCGACCTGCTCGACGAGACCGTGCTGCTCCAGGGTGGCCACGAGCCGGAAGGCCGTGCTCTTGTGGACCTCCAGCGACGCGGCGATCTCGGTGACGCCGGACTCGCCGGAGCGAGCCAGGATCTCGAGGATCCGCAGGGCCCGGTCGACCGACTGGACCCCGTTGGCCGTCTCCGTGGCCGCGTTGCTCATTGCGCAACCGTAGACTGCACAGCGCAACCCGGCTAGGCCCTGGTCTAGCCGTAGAGCTGTCCCAGAGCTGGCCCAGAGCTGGCCCAGAGCCGTTTCCGACCTCGAGGAGACCCCCACGATGCAGGTGCCCATCGAGGCCTTCACCGACGGTGCCTGCCGGGGCAATCCCGGTCCGGGTGGCTGGGCCTGGGCGGTGCTCGACGGGCCCCGGGGCTCGGGCCACGACCCGGCGACGACCAACCAGCGGATGGAGGTCCGGGCCGCCTACGAGGCGGTGGTCGCGATCCCGGGTCCGCTGGTGGTGGTCAGCGACTCGACGTACGTCGTGAACTGCTTCAAGAACTTCTGGTGGACCGGCTGGCGTGCCCGCGGCTGGCTGAACAGTGCCAAGAAACCGGTGGCCAACCGCGACCTGTGGGAGCCGCTCATCGACCTCGTCGAGGCCCGTGGCGACGTCACCTTCCGCTGGGTCAAGGGTCACTCTGGTCACCCGATGAACGACCTCGTCGACCGGCTCGCCGTCGACGCCAGCCACCTGCGCTAGGCGCCGGACGGGGCCGGTCTGTCGGACATTTCGCACCAGTCGTGGCTGAGGTCTGGACAAGCCCGAGGAGCCGGTGAATTGTGGCGGGGTTGTCGCAACCTCCTGATGACTCGGACAGGACCCACATGAAGAAGCTCATCGCGGCCATCTCCGCCGCCGTCGTCGCCATCGCGCTGGCCCCATCGGCCGACGCCGCAACAGCCCCCCAGGCCGGGGCACGTGCCATCGCCTACCAGCCACCACCCATCAACTGGGGCGTCTGCACCAACGCCACCCTCGTGTCACGCGGAGCCCAGTGCGGGTTCCTCGTCGTCCCACGTGACTACGGGCACCCGCGCGGCGCCAAGATCAAGCTGGCCGTCTCGCGCGTGCTGCACAAGACCCCCACGTCGCAGGGCGTGATGCTGGTCAACCCCGGCGGCCCGGGCGGATCCGGCCTGATCTACTCCGTCCTGCAGACCGCGATCCCCAACGGCGCGGGACTCGGCTACGACTGGATCGGGTTCGACCCTCGTGGTGTCGGCTCCAGCAAGCCGGCCGTGAGCTGCAACTCGACGTTCTTCCACGGCGACCGACCGCCGTACCGGCCGACCACGCGCAAGATCCACCGGCAGTGGGTGGCTCGCTCCAAGGCTTACGCCCGTCAGTGCTCCGGACGCGCCCTGCTCCAGCACGTCAAGACGACCGACTCGGTCAAGGACATGGAGAGCCTGCGCATCGCGCTCGGCCAGCAGAAGATCAACTTCTACGGCTTCTCCTACGGCACCTACCTCGGCCAGGTCTACGCCACCCAGCACCCCAACCGGGTGCGGCGGTTCGTCTTCGACGGCACCGTCAACCCGCGACGGGTCTTCTACAAGAGCAACCAGGACCAGGACCGTGCCTTCCAGCGGACGTTCAACATCTACTTCCGCTGGCTGGCGAAGTACCGCTCGACGTACCACGTCGGGGCGACCTTCAACGCCGTCCGCAGCACCTTCCTGCGCACGCAGTCCCGGCTCGACCGCAAGGCGGCCGGTGGGGTGCTCGGCGGTGACGAGCTGCTCGATGTGTTCACCTCGGCCGGCTACTACGTCTACGGGTGGGAGGACATCGCCAAGGCGTACTCCGACTACCTCAACAAGGGCGACGCCTCGGAGCTGATCGGGCTCTACAAGGACGCCAACCCGACCACGCCGGGTGCCGACAACGGCTATGCGATGTACCTCGGCACCCAGTGCACCGACGCTCCGTGGCCGCGCAGCCAGAAGCGTCTCGACCGGGACAACCGTCGTCTGGACCGCACGTACAACTACTTCACGTGGGCCAACGCGTGGTTCAACGGACCGTGCGCCTACTGGAAGTACAGCGCGGCCCACCCGGTCAACGTGCACGGCCAACAGGTGCGCGTGCCGATCCTGATGATCGGTGAGACCTTCGACGCGGCCACGCCGTTCAGCGGCAGCCTCGTCGTACGCAAGCTGTTCCCGAGGGCCCGGTTGATCGAGGGCAAGAACGGCTCGACGCACGCAGGCTCGCTGTCCGGGGTCGCGTGCACCGACAACGCGATCGCGGCGTACCTCCAGAACGGCACCGTGCCGGCTCGCAGGAGCGGCAACCGCGCCGACAAGGTGTGCCCGCCGGTCCCGCAGCCGGACCCGACGGCCACGCCCGCGAACGCCCGCACCATCGCTCCGGGTACCACGGACCGCTTGCCGGCGGCGCTGCGCGCGGGGCTTCAGGCGGCGCAGCTGCACCGCTGACGTGGGAGGACCGGCGCGCTCGGGGAGGATGACTCCATGAGCGCGCCGGTCACCCGAGTCCCCGGCGACGTGCTCGTGCACCTGCGACGGGCGCGCGACCAGATCGACCGCGACTTCGCCGAGCCCCTCGACCTCGACGCGCTCGCGCGGACGGCCGGGATCAGCAAGTACCACTTCCACCGTCTCTTCCGCGCGGCCTACCACCGCACCCCGGCCGTCTACCTCTCCGAACGACGGGTCGAGCGGGCCCAGGACCTGCTGCGCTCGGCCAACCTGACGGTGACCGAGGTGTGCCACGCCGTCGGGTTCAGCAGCCTGGGGTCGTTCAGCAGCCGGTTCAAGGACGTCGTCGGCGAGACGCCGCGGGCGTTCCAGCAGCGGTGGGGTGCGAATGCGCCGCGGATCCCGGGCTGCTTCGTGTTGATGTGGGGCCTCGCCGAGCGGAAGCCCGCAAGCGAGGAGAAGCACGGTGGGACGGCCTCGCCCTAGCGTCGTCCCATGATCACGAACATTTCCCTGGCCAGCGTCTTCGTCAAGGACGTCGATGCATCGAAGAGGTTCTACGTCGACGTGCTCGGCTTCGAGGAGGGTGAGGACATCCTGCTCGGCGACTACCGCTGGTGCACCGTGCGGCACCCGAACCAGCCCGAGCTGCAGGTCCATCTCGCCCAACCCGGCCCGCCGCACACCCCCGAGATGATCGAGTCGATCAACCGCGCGATGGACGAGGGCGGCATGCACGGTCTCGGGCTGGCCACCGACGACTGCCGCAAGACCGCCGAGGAGCTGAAGTCCAAGGGAGTGCAGTTCCTGCAGGACCCGGAGGAGAGGCCGTACGGCGTGGAGGCGGTGCTTCGCGACAACTCGGGCAACTGGATGGTGCTGGTGGAGACCAAGCCCTTCACCGCGGCCGACTTCGACCAGGGCTGATCACCAGCTCTGCCTACCTGAACACCACGGTGCGGTGGCCGTCGAGGAGCACCCTCGACTCGGAGTGCCAGCGGACGGCGCGCGAGAGCACCTGGGCCTCGACGTCGCGGCCGGCGGCGACGAGCTGGTCCTGGTCGTGGTTGTGATCGACGCGGATCACGTCCTGCTCGATGATCGGACCCTCGTCGAGGTCGGCCGTGACGTAGTGCGCGGTCGCCCCGATCAGCTTCACACCGCGGTCGAAGGCCTGGTGGTAGGGCTTGGCGCCCTTGAAGCTCGGCAGGAACGAGTGGTGGATGTTGATCGCCTGGCCTGACAGTGCGCGGCACGCGTCGTCGGAGAGCACCTGCATGTAGCGGGCGAGTACGACGAGGTGGATGCCCAGGTCCTCGTGGAGCTTCAGCAGCTCGGCCTCGGCGTCCGGCTTGGACTCGGCGGTGACCGGGATGTGCCGGAAGTCGATGCCGTAGCTGCGCACCAGCGGCTCCGCGTCGAGGTGGTTGGACACCACGACCGGGATCTCGATCTGCAGGCTGCCGGTGCTGGCCCGGAAGAGCAGGTCGTTGAGGCAGTGCAGCTGCTTGCTGACCATGATCAGGGTGCGGTACGGCGCTGCCGTCTCCCACAGCTCGAAGGACATCTCGAACCGCTGCGCCACCTCGGTGAAGGCGGCTCGCAACGTCTCGACGGTCGCGCTCTCGTCGTCCATCGAGAAGTCGATGCGCATGAAGAACCGACCGTTGAGCCGGTCACCGAACTGCTGGCTCTCCACGATGTTGCCGCCGTGCTCGACCAGGAAGCCGGAGACGGCGTGCACGATCCCGGGCCGGTCGGGGCAGTCGATCACGAGCACGAAGTCGCCGGACGGGTTGCCGGCATTGGCCGTCCCGCGGCTGAGGGTGAGCGGGGCCATCAGTCGCCGAGCTCCTTCCTGCGACGGATCACGTACTCCTCCATCTCCTGGCGGATCGCCTCGTCGAGCGGCGGCTGCTCGTAGGCCTCGAGCTTCTCGGTGTAGATCTTCGTGGCGCGGGCGGCCGCGTCGTTGCCGCCGGTGCGCATCCACTTCTCGTAGTTGTCCGAGGACGACAGCATCGGCCGGTAGAAGCAGGTGCGGAACCTCTCCATCGTGTGCATGGCGCCGAGGAAGTGACCACCCGAGCCGACCTCCTCGTGGGCCCCGAAGGCCAGCGACTCCTCGTCGATCTCCAGCGGGGTGAACTCGACCTGCATCATCTGGAGCAGCTCGATGTCGACGATGAACTTCTCGTATCCAGCCACCAGGCCGCCCTCGAGCCAGCCGGCCGAGTGCATCACCCAGTTGGTGCCGGCCAGGAAGGTCGGCATCAGCGTCATCAGCGCCTCGTAGCCGGCCTGCGCGTCGGGCACCTGCGAGGAGGTGAGGGTGCCGCCCGAACGGAACGGGAGCCCGAAGTGGCGGGCGATCTGGCCGGTGCAGAGCAGCCCGATGCCGGACTCGGGAGTGCCGAACGTGGGCGAGCCCGACTGCATGTCGATGTTGGACAGGAACGAGCCGAAGATGACCGGGCAGCCGGGGTTGATCGTCTGGGCGAGGGCGATGCCGGTCAGCGCCTCGGCGATCTGCTGCACCAACGCGGCCGGGATCGTGACCGGCGACATCGCGCCCATCAGGATGAACGGGGTGAGCACGACGGCCTGGTTGGCCTCGGCGTACTCGAAGAGCGCGTCGAGCATCCGGTCGTCCCAGCGCAGCGGGGAGTTGCAGTTGATCAGGGAGATCGTCGCCGGCGTCTGGGTGATGCTCTCGCGGCCGAACTCACGACCCTTGCCGTTGCCGAACAGGATCGAGGCCAGCTCGATGGTGTCCTTGGCGTTGGGTCCGGAGACCACGTTGCCCATGAAGATCTTGTCGGTCAGCGTGGCCAGCGCGTAGGTCATGTCGAGGTGGCGGCTGTCGAGCGGGGTGTCGTTGGGCTCGCAGATCACTCCGCCGGCCGAGTCGAGGATCGGGAACGACTGGGCGAGCTTGGTGAAGTTCTCGTAGTCGGCCATGGTCGCGTCGCGGCGTACGTCGCCCTGGCGGACGAACGGTGGCCCGTAGACGGCACCGAAGGCCATCGAGTCGCCGCCGATGTGGATGGTGTTGGCGGGGTTGCGGGCCTGTACGTCGAACTCGCGTGGCGCCTTGGCCACCTGCTCGAGGATCCACTCGGGGTCGAAGAACACCTTGTTCTCCTCGACCCGCTGGCCGGCCGCGGCGAGCAGGTCGAGGGCCCGCTGGCTCATGAACTCCACGCCGAGCTCGGTGACGAGTCGACGCCAGCCCTTGTCGAGCGTGGCCATCGCGTCCGCCGAGAGGATCTCGTAGCGCGGCATCTGGTTGCGGAACATCTGACTCCCTGCACTTCCCTGCTCGTTTCGGCTCGGTGCTTGACCCGGGCCCGTCTCCAAACCTAGCCTCACCATGTGGGCATGTCGTTCCACATCGTGGGAGTGTCGTAGTGACACCTTGGACCGGAGAGGGAAGGGTGGTCAAGAGTGACCAGCAGTTCGCTCGCCGAGTCGAGCACCGAGACGACCAGCACCCAGGGCGGGACCCAGGCGGTCGACCGTGCTGCTGCGCTGCTCACCTACGTCGTCGAGGCCGACCACCCGGTCACCTTCGCCGAGGCCACCGAGGCCCTGGGCCTGGCCCGCTCCACCACGTCCCGGCTGCTCGCGGCGCTGGAGAACAACCGGTTGCTCGAGCGCTGCGCCCCGGGGGAGTACGTCGGCGGGCCGCTGTTCGTGCTCTACGCCGCCCGCCACGACCGCAACGCCCAGCTGGCCAGGCTCACCCGGCCGACGCTGGAGCGGATCGGTGACCTCACCGGCGAGGACGTCCACCTCGCGGTCGCCAACGGCAACCAGGTCGCCCACATCGCCAACGTCGACTCCACCTACCTGCTCGGCGCCCGCGACTGGAGCGACATCGAGATCCCGCCACACAGCTCGGCCCTCGGCAAGGTGCTGCTGGCGTGGGGCGCCATGCCCCGGCCCGCCGGTCGACTCGAGACTCCGACCGTGCACACCCTCGGCACCCGCGACGAGCTCGACGCCGATCTCGCGCAGGCCCGCTCCCGCGGCTTCGCCGTCACCCATGACGAGCTCGAGGTCGGCCTGGCCGGCCTCGCCGCACCGGTCTTCGGACCTGACAACGACGTAGTCGCCGCCGTGGGGGTTTCCGGCCCCACGGCGCGGCTCGAGCACCGGCTCGACGAGCTCGGTCGGCTGCTCAAGACCCACACGGAGGAGCTCTCCGAGCTGCTCCGTCGCGGGAGGCACACAGACTTGCAAGCAGGGGGCCCAGAAAGGGACACGGCATGACCACACCAGATGAAATCCTCAAGGGGCTCTACGACGAGACCCTCGTCGGCAACGCGCCCAAAGTGCTCGACCTCACCCACGAGGCGCTCACCATGGACATGGAGCCGCAGAGCCTGCTGTTCGATGCGCTCATCCCCTCCCTCGAAGAGGTGGGTGCCCGCTTCGAGCGCGGCGACTTCTTCGTCCCCGAGATGCTCATCGCCGGGCGGGCGATGGCCGGCGCCATGGAGGTCCTGCGACCCCTGCTGGCCGAGACCGGCGTCGAGACCATCGGCAAGTTCCTGATGGGCACGGTCAAGGGCGACGTCCACGACATCGGCAAGAACCTCGTCAACATCATGCTCGAGGGTGCCGGTTTCGAGGTGATCGACCTCGGCGTGCAGGTGGCGCCGGAGACGTTCGTGGCCAAGATCGAGGAGCACCAGCCCGACATCGTGGGGTTCTCGGCCTTCCTCACCACGACCATGCCGATGTTCAAGGCCAACATCAACGCGCTCCAGAAGGCCGGCATGCGCGACGACGTGATCGTGATGGTCGGCGGCGCCCCCGTCACCCAGGAGTACGCCGACGCGGTCGGTGCCGACGGCTACGCCGCCGACGCGTCGGGCTGCGTGCGCAAGGCCAAGGACCTCCTCCAGACCAAGCGCGCGAAGGTCCTCGCCTGATGAGCGCCCCTCTTCAGGAGACGAAGATCCGGTCGGCCTCCAAGGAGGTTGTGCTCGGCGGCATGCACCGCTTCTGCATCATCGGCGAGCGGATCAACCCCACCGGCCGCCGCATCTTCCAGGACCAGCTCCGCGCCGGCGACCTGTCGGCGATCGAGCGCGACGTCAAGGCACAGGTCGAGGGTGGCGCCGACGTGCTCGACGTCAACATGGGCGTGCCGCTGACCGACGAGGCCGAGCTGCTCGCCAAGGCGGTGACGATGATCCAGTCGCTGACCGACCTGCCCATCTGCATCGACAGCTCGGTGGTCGAGGCGCTGGAGGCCGGCCTCTCGGCGTACGAGGGGCGCGCGCTGGTCAACTCGATCACCGCCGAGGACGAGCGGATGGAGCAGATCCTGCCGCTGGTCAAGAAGTACGACGCCGCGGTGATCGCGCTGCCCAACGACGTCGACGAGATCCCGATGGAGCCCGACAAGCGGCTGATGCTGGTGGAGAAGATCGTGCGCGTCGCGACGCAGGAGTACGGCATCGCGCTCGAGGACATCGTCATCGACCCGCTGGCCATGCCTATCGGGGCCGACACCACCAACGGACTCGCGACCCTGGAGACGATGCGCCGAATCCGCGACACCTACGGTCTGAACATGACCTGTGGCTCCTCCAACGTCTCCTTCGGCATGCCCGGTCGCCACACGCTCAACGGCACCTTCCTGTCGATGGCGATGACCGCCGGGCTCACGAGCGCCATCATGGACGCGCGCACGCCCGAGGTGGTCTCCACCGTCAAGGCGACCGACCTGCTGCTCGGCCACGACGAGTGGGGTTCCGAGTGGATCATGCGGCACCGCCAGGCGCAGAAAGCGGCCCAGGAGGCAGCGGCCGCCGTCACGTGAGCTCCCCCGTCCAGGGCCAGCCGCCCGAGGAGCTCGCCACCTCGCTCGAGCAGGTCGGCCGCGAAGGTCTGCTGGCTCCGCCCGGCGCGGCCGTGGAGGCGCACGACGGCACCGGCCGCGTGCAGCTGTCCTTCACCGTCGCCGAGGGACAGGACCGCGAGGTCCGGGTACCGCCCGGTGTCAGCGTCTTCGACTCGGCGTCGTGGAACGGCATCGCGATCGACTCCACCTGCGGTGGCCACGGCACCTGTCACAAGTGCAAGGTGCGGCTCGACGTACGCACCCCGATCTCGCGGCACGACCGTCGTACCTTCTCCGACACCGAGCTCGGCAACGGCTGGCGGCTGGCCTGCCTCGCCACGGCGACCCAGGACCTCAAGGTCGAGGTGCCGCCGCTGACCACCCGGCCCAAGGCCGCGACCGTCGGTGTGGGCCGGCAGGTCATCCTGCGACCGGCCGTGCAGAAGAGGTACGTCGAGCTCGCCGACCCGAGCCTCCAGGACCAACGCACCGACCTGGTCCGGCTGACCGACGCCATCGACGACCTCGAGCTGACCGTCGACCTGCCGGTGCTGCGCCGGCTGCCGAAGGTGCTGCGCGAGGCCGACTTCAAGGTGACCGCCGTGGTCGTCGACGAGGCGCTCATCGACGTCGAGCCCGGCGACACCAGCGACCGCCGCTACGCGATCGCCTTCGACCTCGGCACGACCACGGTCGTCGCGACGCTGCTCGACCTCGGCCTCGGCACCCCGGTCGCCGTGGCCTCCCGGCTGAACAAGCAGCAGCCCTTCGGCGGCGACGTGATCACGCGGATCAGCGCCACGATGATGGATCCCGAGGCACTCGGCCGGCTCCAGTCGCTGGCCGGGGAGACCCTCGACGAGCTCGCGCTCCAGGTCTGCAAGGAGGGCGGTGTCGATCCGGCCTTCGTCTACGAGGTCGCGATCGCCGGCAACGCCACCATGACCGCGCTGGTGCTGGGCATCGACCCCGAGCCGCTCGGGGTGGCGCCGTTCGTGCAGACCACGTCGCAACCGCCCGTCGTGCTCGCCGACGACATCGGACTGCACCTCCATCCACGGGCTCGCGCGGCCTTCTTCCCGGCACTCGGCGCCTACGTCGGCGGTGACATCGTCGCCGGCATGCTGGCCACCGGCATGGACCGCGACAAGCGCACCCGCCTGTTCATCGACGTCGGCACCAACTGCGAGATCGTGCTCAGCAACGGCGACACCATCGTCTCCACCGCTGCCCCCGCCGGTCCTGCCTTCGAGGGTGGTGCGATCCGGTGCGGCATGCGCGCTGCCGACGGCGCCATCGAGGTGATCAAGCTCGACACGGCCGGCACCGTGGAGCTCTCGGTGATCGGCGACGTCGAGCCGCGCGGACTGTGCGGGTCGGGACTGGTCGACGCCGTGGCGGAGCTGGCCAAGGTCGGCCTCCTCGACCACAGCGGTCGCTTCGTCCCCGACGAGACCGCTGCCGAGATCGCTCCCGGTCTGTCCCACCGGCTCGTGAAGATCGGCGAGGAGCGGGTCTTTGTGCTGCACCAGCCGACGCCGGAGACCGAGGTGGCCGAGACGGTCTACCTCTCCCAGCGCGACGTCCGTGAGCTGCAGTTCGCCAAGGCCGCGATCTCGACCGGCTGGACGTTGCTGCTCGAGCAGCTCGGTCTCGAAGCCGGAGACCTCCAGCAGGTGCTGCTCGCCGGCTCGTTCGGCTCCTACCTGTCGCCCGCCTCCGCGATCCGCATCGGCCTGGTGCCCAAGCTGCCGGTGCTGCGCATCGTCTCCGCCGGCAACGTCGCCGGCGAGGGAGCGAAGATGGCCCTGTTGTCGCTGCGCGAGCGCGCCGGCGCGACCACGCTGCTGGAGGAGGTGGAGTATGTCGAGCTCTCCGACCGTCCTGAGTTCAACGACCGGTTCGTCGACCTCCTCGCCTTCCCCTAGGACGGCGCTGATCGCGTGCGGCGCGATCGCCCAGCCGGCTGGTCGGATCGTCGAGCAGCACGGCTGGCCGGTCGACGTACACCCGCTTCCCCCGCTGCTGCACAACCAGCCGCAGAAGATCGCCGGTGAGGTCGCCAGGCTGGCCGAGTCGCTCGCCTCGTCGTACGACTCCGTCGTGGTGGGGTACGCCGACTGCGGCACCTACGGCGCCCTCGACGACGTCTGCGAGCGGCTGGGACTGCGGCGGCTGGAGGGGCTGCACTGCTACGACGTGTACGCCGGCGCCGGCCGGATCGAGGCGTTCTTCGCCGACCAGCCCGGTACCTACCTGCTCACCGACTTCCTGGTGAAGTCGTTCGCGCGCACCATCGAGACCGAGCTCGGTCTCGACCGGTGGCCCGAGCTGCGCGAGGAGTACTTCCGCCACTACACGCGCGTCGTCTGGCTGGCCCAGGACGAGACCCCCGAGCTGCGTGCCCTGGCCGAGGACGCCGCCGCCCGGCTGGGCCTGCCCCTCACCGTCGTACCCACGGGCAACGGCGGCCTCGAACGAGCCCTGGAGCGGCTCGTCGGGGACTGATGGTTTCCCCGGGCGCCCGGGGAAACTGCACCCGGGCCGGCGATACTTCGGCCCACCGCCTCCAGATTCGCCCGCCCGCCCTGTCCGTTCGGTACGACGAACCAGTCAGTGCAGCTTCTCGAGCATCTCCTGGCGCCAGGCCTCGGTCGCGGCGATCTGGTTGAAGGTGAAGACGTGCAGGCCCTCGATGAGGGACTCCGGCTTCATCGCCGTGATGGCGACCTCCTCGAGGAATCGCTGACCGGTCCAGCCACCGGGTGCCGCGAGCTTGGCGAAGAAGCCGGCGTTCTTGGACAGGAAGCGGGTCGACTCCCCGACGCCGATCTTGGTGGCCATCGAGAGCAGCTTGGCGCGGTCGATCGGGCCGGGCAGCCCGAGCAGGACGGGCTGGGTGATGCCGCGGGCGCGCATCCGGTCGACCCAGGTCCTCACCGCGCCGGCGTCGAAGGTCAGGTTGCTGACGATGTGGGTGGCGTGCCGGCGCTTGTCCCACATCGCCTGGACGGTGAGGTCGTCGTGGATCTTGGGGTGCGACTCCGGGTACCCCGCGATGCCGACGTGCGTGAACGGCTTCTCCAGCCGGTTCAGGTCCTCGAGCAGGCTGAACGAGTCGGGGTAGACCCCCACCGGGTCGGCGTCACCGCCGGGGACGAAGACCGCGGTGATGCCCGCCTCGCCGAGCCGCGCGCGGATCTCCTCGACCTCGTTGAAGTCGTGGATCATGCGGGCGGCGAGGTGGGGCACCGCCATGTACCCGGCCCTGGCCAGCGACTCCGCCAGCGTCAGCGTCGCCTCGAGCCCCTTGGAGGCCGAGGCGGTCACCGTGACGGCGACGTCCTTCGGCACCGAGGCGAGCACCTTCTCCTCGGTCGTGGCCGTGGGCAGCACCTCGTAGCGAGCATGCTCGAGCAGGCGCTGGATGGCCTCGTTCTTGGTCTGTCGACCGCGGTGCAACTTGTTGCGCATGGTGAGACTCGTTTCGTGATACGCACCACTGATGCCTCAGGCTATCCCCGCGCACGGCACCCCCACAAGACATCGACAGGCCAGTTCTAGTCCCGCCGACCGGGCACTTCTGGTTGCCTGAAGCGCGGTGAGAGGGCACCTCTGGTTGCGCGAGGTACGCCGAGCGGGCACTTCTGGTTGCTGTGAGGCCGTCGACCGGGCACCGGATGCACGATGCTCCCACTCGGCGGGCTCGAGCATCGAGTGCCCGCTCGGCGTCGTACGAGCAACCAGAACTGCCCGGTCGGCGTCATAGGAGCAACCAGAACTGCCCGGTCGGCGTCGTAGGAGCAACCAGAAGGGCCCGGTCGGCGTCGTACGAGCAACCAGAAGGGCCCGGTCGGCGGCTACCAGATGCGGACGCGGTCCTCGGGGTCGAGCCAGAGGCCGTCGCCGGGCTGTACGTCGAAGGCCTGGTGGAACTCGACGAGGTTGCGGGCGATGTTGGCGCGGAACTCCGGGGGGCTGTGCGGGTCGGTGGTGAGGTATTGCATCGCCAGCTCCTTGCGGCGCTTGGTGCGCCACACGTAGGCCCAGTTCAGGAACAGCCGCTGCGGGCCGGTCAGGTCGTCGCGCACCGGGACGTCCTGGCCCTCGATCGAGATGAGGTACGCGCGGTGGCCGATCGTCAGGCCACCGAGGTCGCCGATGTTCTCGCCGACGGTCAGGGCGCCGTTGACGTGCTCGCCCGGGAGCTCGCGGGGCTCGAAGCGGTCGTACTGGTCGATCAGCGCCTTCGACTTCACCTCGAAGGCCGCCTTGTCCTCGGCGGTCCACCAGTCGTTGAGGTTGCCCTTGCCGTCGAACTGGGCGCCCTGGTCGTCGAAGCCGTGGCCGATCTCGTGACCGATGACGGCACCGATGCCGCCGTAGTTCTCGGCCGGGTCGGCATCGGCATCGAAGAACGGCCGCTGCAGGATGCCGGCCGGGAAGCAGATCTCGTTGGTGCCCGGGTTGTAGTAGGCATTCACGGTCTGCGGCAGCATGAACCACTCGTCGCGGTCGACGGGGGCGCCGATCTTGCGCAGTTCGCGGTCGGTCTCGAACGCAGTGGCGGCCAGCACGTTGCCGAGCAGGTCGTCGGCGCTGATCTCGAGGTCGGAGTAGTCGCGGAACTTCTTCGGGTAGCCGATCTTCGGCACGAAGGTGTCCAGCTTCTCGAAGGCCCGCTGCTTGGTCTCCTCGGTCATCCAGTCGAGGTCGGTGATCGAGCGACGGTAGGCCTCGAGCAGGTTGGCGACCAGCTCGTCCATCATCTCCTTCGACCGCGGCGGGAAGTGCCGGGCGACGTACTCGCGTCCGACCGCCTCGCCGAGCGCACCCTCGACCAGGCCGACGCCCCGCTTCCACCGCGCCCGCAGCTCGGGCGTGCCGGACAGGGTGCGGCCGTAGAAGTCGAAGTTGGCCTCGACGAACGCGCCCGAGAGGTACGCCGCAGCAGTGCGGATCGCTCGCACCGTGAGGAACGCTCGCCAGTCCTCGATCGGGGTGCCGGCGAGCACCGTCTCGAGGTGGGCGAGGTACGACGGCTGCCGTACGACGGTCTCGGCGATCGTCGCCTCGCTGCCACCCAGCGCGGTGATCCAGGCGTCGAAGTCGAAGCTCGGCAGGGTCGCCCTCAGCTCGTGGAGGGGGGTGAGGTTGTAGGTCTTGATGACGTCGCGCGTCTCGGCCCGCTCCCAGTGGCCCTTGGCCAGCCGGGTCTCCAGTGCGACGACCAGGGCGGCCGTGCCCTCGGGATCGGGACGCTCGGCCAAGGTGAGGATGCGGGTGAGGTAGGCGAGGTACTTCTCGCGGATCTCCGCGAACTTCTCCTCGCGGTAGTAGCTCTCGTCGGGCAGCCCGATGCCGCCCTGCAGGACGTTGACGATGTAGCGGTCGGAGTTGCGGTCGTCGGAGTCGACGTACGACCCGAAGAAGCCGCTGCCGCCGCGGCGCTCGAAGGCACCGAGGAAGGTCGCCAGCTCGGCGAGGTCGGTGATGCCCTCGATCTGCTCGAGCAGCGGCAGGATCGGCGTGTGGCCGAGCGCCTCGACACGCTCCTCGTCCATGAAGCTGCCGAACAGGTCACCGATCTTCTTGGCCTCGGGGCCGTGGACCTCACCGGCGGCCGCGCCCTCGATGATCTCGCGGACGTGCTCCTCGGCGGTGTCGGCGAGCATCACGAACGGGCCCCACGACGAGCGGTCGCCAGGGATCTCCGCGGTGTCCAGCCAGGCACCGTTGACGTGGCCGAAGAGGTCGTCCTGGATGCGGATGTCGGGGTTCATGCCCTCGCGGGCGTCGTCGAGAATCGTCACTCCGGCAATCTACCCGCGGGGCATAGGATCGGGCGCCATGCACCAACCCCAGGTCTGCATCATCGGAGCGGGGTCGTCGGGGATCACCGTCGCCCAGGTCCTCGCGTCCCGCGGCGTCGCGTTCGACTGCTTCGAGGCCGGCAGCGGCATCGGCGGCAACTGGCGCTACGGCAACGACAACGAGATGTCCTCGGCCTACGAGTCGCTGCACATCAACACCTCGCGGCAGATGATGGAGTACGCCGCCTACCCGATGCCCGAGTCGCTCCCGGACTACCCCGACCACCGCCAGATCGCGCAGTACTTCGACGACTACGTCGACCACTTCGGCCTCCGCGACACGATCACCTTCCGCACCGAGGTCACTCGCGTCGCCCCGGTCGGCAACGGCTACGAGGTGACCGTGCGCTCGCGCGACGGCGGCGAGCCCGAGACCCGTCGCTACCGGGAGGTCGTGGTCGCCAACGGCCACCACTGGGACCCGCGCTGGCCCGAGCCGTCCTTCCCCGGTGCCGATTCCTTCCCCGGGACGCAGCTGCACGCGCACTACTACCGCACGCCCGAGCCGCTGGTGGACAAGCGCGTGCTCGTCCTCGGCATCGGCAACTCGGCCTGCGACATCGCCGTGGAGTCGTCGCGTGTGGCCCGCTCGACCGACCTGGCCATGCGACGCGGCGCGCACATCCTGCCCAAGTACATGTTCGGCATCCCGACCGACCGGCTCACCGACTCACCGCTCGTGAAGGCACCGCTCAAGGTGCAGCAGACGGTGATGGCCGGGCTGCTCCGGCTCTCGCTCGGCAAGGTCACCGACTACGGGCTTCCCGAGCCCGACCACGCCGTGCTGCACGCGCACCCGACGGTCAGCCAGGACCTGCTCAGCCGCCTGGGTCACGGCGACATCACCGTGCGACCGACGATCGACCGCTTCGAGGGGTCCAAGGTCTTCTTCGCCGACGGCAGCTCGGGGGAGTACGACGTGGTCGTCTACTGCACCGGCTACAAGGTCACCTTCCCGTTCCTCGGTGACGAGGTCGTGCGCGCCGAGGACAACCACGTCGAGCTCTATCGGCGCGTGGTGCACCCGGACCATCCCGGGCTCTACTTCGTCGGGCTGATCCAGCCGCTCGGGGCGATCATGCCGCTGGCCGAGGCGCAGGCCGAGTGGATCGGCGACCTGGTCACCGCAGCCGGCAGGCTCCCTTCGGTCCGGGAGATGCGCGCCCAGATCGCGTCGTACGACCAGGCGTTGCGCAAGCGGTTCGTCGCCTCCAAGCGGCACACCATGGAGGTCGACTTCCACGCCTACCGCTCCGAGATCGCGCGCGAGCGCAAGGAGTCCCGCAAGCGGGCCAGGCGCTGAGCGTCAGGGCAGGTCGAAGACGAGCAGCGTGCTGGTCGCCGTGGCCACCACCGCGCCCGACGCGTCGGTCACCACGCCCTCGGTGAAGCCGACGCGCGAGCCGGCCTTCACCACCGTCCCCACAGCGGTGAGCTGACCGCTGCTGGCCCGCACCGCCTTGAGGTAGTTCACCTTGATCTCGACCGAGGTGTAGCCCTTCCCCTGCGGCAGCGTGGTGTGCAGCGCGCAGCCGGCGACCGAGTCGAGCAACGTGCAGACGAGGCCGCCGTGCACCGCTCCGATCGGGTTGTACGCCGACTCGTCCGGCGTGCAGGTGAACACCACCCGACCCGGCTCGGCCTCGGCGAGGTCCATCTGGATCAGCTGCGAGCTGGGCGGCGGCGGGATGGTGCCCGCGACGATGGCCCGGATGTAGTCGATCCCCGCCATGCCCAGCCCGACCTCTGCGGCCCGGGTCGGGTCCTGCCAGGTCACGGTGCGCGAGCGCTCCGGACCCCAGTCGGCGTCCTCCAGGGCGGCGTGGGCGTCGGTCAGCTGGTCGGTCATCGGGCCTCCTGGCGGCTTCGGACGGTGCGGTGTCGCGGCAGGTCGGGATCGTCGGGCGCGACCGCCCACTCCCGACCCCAGTCGAGCAGCGCGTCGAGCACGGGCACCAGCGCCCGACCCGACTCGGTGAGGTGGTAGTCGAAACGGTCCGGCCCGCTCTGGTACTGCCGTCGCTCGACGACACCGGCTTCGGTGAGGGCCTTCAGCCGGGCCGTCACCCGGTCACGAGGAGCGCCGGTGCCGGCCACGATGTCGGTGAAGCGGTGCGCGCCCAGCCCGAGCTCGCGCACCACGAGCAGTGCCCACCTTTCGCCGACCACCTCGAGACCGGCGGCGATCGGGCAGGGCCGACCGGGGAGGTCGGCAAGCGGGATCTGCGTGGTGGACACGCCTGCTAGGTTCTCCCTCATGAGTTTGAAAGTCAAACCGACTCCCCGCGACGGAGTCACCCACCATCCGTTGACCCTGGTCTCGCTGGGGACGGCCCTGGTGCTGGTCACCTACGTCACGCCGATGGCCACCGTGCCGCAGACCGCCCTCGACCTCGGTGCCTGATCGGGAGCGCGGGCCTGGATCCTGAGCTCGATGAGCGTCGGCCTGGCCGCAGCCCTGCTGGCGTCGGGCGCGCTCGGCGACGCGATCGGTCGTCGACGGGCGTACGCCGCTGGGCTGCTCCTGCTCGGCGTCGGCTCCCTCGGCTGCGCGGTGGCGCCGAGCACCACCGTGTTCGTGGGCGCCCGGGTCCTCGAGGGAATCGGCGGGGCAGCCGTGCTCGCCTGCGGACTGGCGCTGCTGGCCCACGCCTTCAGCGCGCCGGCTGACCGGGCGCACGCGACCGGCGTCTGGGGCGCGAGCGTCGGACTCGGCATCACCGCAGGTGCGCTCCTGGCCGCCGGCCTCGACGTCGGAACCGGATGGCGGGAGACCTATGTCGTCGTGGGCCTGGTGGCGCTCGCGCTGGTGCTGCCCAGCGGCAGGTGGCTGCCCGACTCGAGGGCGGAGCACCCGCGGCGCCTCGACGTGGCCGGCCTGGTCCTGCTCGCGCTGGCCCTGACCCTGCTGGTCAGTGCCCTGACCGAGTCGCGGTCGGGGCTACATCCGACGACCGTGCTGCTCTTCGCGGCGAGCCTGGTCTCGCTGGCGGCGTACGCCGTGGTCGAGTCGCGTGTGGCCGAGCCGATGCTCGACCTGGCGCTGCTGCGCACACCGGGTTTCGTGGCCGCCACCTTCGGTGCGCTGGTGCTCGGTGCCGGCGTCATCGCGATGACCTCCCACGTGCCCACGCTCGTGCAGGTCGGCCTGCATGGCTCCCTGTGGACGGCGACGTGGCTGATCACGGCGTGGTCGGCCGCCAGCGTGCTCACCTCCCTGCTCGTACGCCGCGTCCGGACCCGGATGTCCGGGCCGACCCTGATCGCGTCCGCGTTGGTCGTGGTCGGAGCCGGCCAGCTGCTGGCCCTGGGACTCGGGCCGACCTCGAACCCGTGGCAGCTGCTCCCGGCCATGGTGGTCGCCGGACTGGCGACGGGGGTGCTGAACGCCGTGCTCGGCCGGGAGGCAGTGGCCTCGGTGCCGGGCGACCGAGCCGCCATGGGCAGCGGCTCGAACAACACCGCTCGCTACCTCGGAGCGGCCTGCGGGATCACGGTGTTCTCGGTGCTGCTGAGCCATGCCGGCACCGGTGCCGGAGCGGCCGGGCTGGTCGACGGCTGGTCGGTCGCGGTGCTCGTGGCGGGTCTCGCGTCACTGGCGGGGGCTGCCGTGATCGGAGTGATTGCCGCATATACCACAACTCCGGCACAAATGGATAGGGGTGTGATGGAGAAAGCATGACAAACGTGGACACTTGCGCTCCGGTCTAGCCCGATTTAGGAGTTTAAGTACGTTTGAGTCCGTTTTGTTGGCATCTGTCAGCAACTTGGTGGAACCTTCAATCACCGGCCCGACAGTGAGGTCGGAACTGAATCTGCGAAGGAAGACACCATGTCCGTTCTCAACATCTCCTCCAAGAAGCTCATCGTCGGCGCGGCCATCCCGATGGCCGTCGTGGCCTCCGGCGCGATGGTCTGGCAGTCGTCGTACTCGGCGTTCTCCGCGACCACCGCCAGCCCCACGAACAACTGGTCGGCCGGCACCGTGGCCCTGTCCGACGACGACAGCAACACCGCGATGTTCACCGCCAGCAACCTCAAGCCCGGCGCCACCGGCACCAAGTGCATCGCGGTCACCTCGACCGGTTCGCTCGCCTCGACGGTGAAGCTCTACGGCACCAACTACGACACCACCAACGGCCTCGCCGGCAACCTCAACCTCAAGATCGAAGAGGGCACCGGCGCCACCACCGCGAGCTGCACCGGCTTCACCGGCGCCTCGACCCTGTACGACGGCGCGATGAGCGCCTTCGGCACCACCAAGACCAGCTTCGCCACCGGCGTGAGCAGCTGGGCCCCGACCGGCGGCACGGCCACCAAGGCCTACCGGATCACCTACTCCCTCAGCTCGAGCACCCCGGACTCCGCCCAGGGCGGCACCGCGGCCCTCGGCTTCACCTGGGAGTCCCAGAACAGCTGATCGCTGTCCTGACCGCTACACACGAGAGACGTCATTTCGCAGATGAACATCCACGTCCCAGCCCAGCGCCCGGCGCCGGACCAGGCCGCAGCACCCGCTGCTCCTGCTCCGGAGGCCGTGGCGCCGGGCTGGGGCCGGGTGCTGCGAGTCACCGTGGCCCGCGCCTCGCTGGCGATGGTCGTCGCGCTCGTGATCTGGTCCGTGCTGCCACTACTGGCCGGCTGGACCCCCCGCGTCATCCTCTCCGGCTCGATGGAGCCGAGGATCCACGTGGGCGACATCGTCGTCACCCGTACCGTTCCCGGTGCGAGCGTGACCAAGGGGCAGGTCATCACCGTCAAGGACCCCGACCACCCCGCCAAGACGCGCACCCACCGGGTGCTGCGCCGTGCCTCCGACGGCACGATCGTCACCAAGGGTGACGCCAACCCGCAGGCCGACTCGAGCCACATCTCCAACGAGAACGTGCTGGGCCTCGGCGTCGTCCGGGTCCCCTACGTGGGTCGACCGGCGTACTGGATGGCCGAGCAGAACTGGCTCGCCCTGGGCGCCACCACACTCTTCCTCGGCTGGTGCATGGTCACCGTCCTGCCCGGCTCCCGCAAGCCCGAGGACACCGACGGCGACGACCAGAACGGTCCCTCCGGCGTGACCCGCCGCTACGCGCGTTCGCGCCGCGCCGCCGCGACCGTCGCCGTCGCCGCCATGGTCGTCGGAGCCGCCACCGGCCCGGCCGAGGCCGCGTTCAAGCGGGTCGCCGCCAACCCCGCCAGCGTCTGGTCGGCGGCCGCCTCGTTCGGCGGCTACTCCGACTCGGTGCTTGCCGACTCCCCCCAGTTCTACTGGCGCCTGGGCGAGAGCAGTGGAACATCTGCGGCCGACGCCAAGAACGGCCGGACCGGTCAGGTGACCGGCACCTACACGTGGGGCAAGAGCGGAGCGATCGCCCGGCAGAGCTCCGAGACCGCGCTGGGCGTGGACGGCGGCTACGTCAACCAGCCGACCTCCCTCTCCAGCGGCACTGCCTTCTCGGTCGAGACGTGGTTGAAGACCACCAGGAGCACCGGCGGTGGACTGGTCTCCTTGATCACCGGCACCGGCCCGGAGCGCTCGCTCTACATGGGCGCCGACGGCAAGGTGCGCTTCGGCCGCAACGGCACCGCCCTGGTGACCAGCACGACGGCGCTCAACGACGGCTCGTGGCACCACGTCGTGTACACCAACGCCGGCTCGGGATCGGTCCGCGCGAAGCTCTACGTCGACGGCGCCCTGGTCGCCCAGTCAGCGACCGGCGTGACGGCGACGACCTCGGGCAACTGGCGCGCCGGCCAGGCGCAGTGGAGCGGCAACTGGCCCGGCACCCCGGACCAGTACTTCCGCGGCGACCTCGACGAGGTGGCGGTCTACGGCACCACGCTGACCGCCCAGCGCGTGACCGCTCACTACGCCAGCTGACCACCCAGAATAAAAGTCAGGCTTGACTGTTTGTTGCTGACCGGTAACGATGCAGGGGTGACCAGCGCCAAGGTCTCCCCGGCCCGGGTGCCGCAGGAGGAACGCACCCGCGTGATGCGGCAGCGGCTCCTCGAGGCCACGGTCGAGTGCCTGGTGGAGCACGGCTGGAGCGGTACGTCGACCACGCTCGTCTCCCAGCGGGCCGGCGTCAGCCGCGGCGCCCAGCTGCACCACTTCCCGACCAAGGACGACCTCGTCCTCGCCGCGGTCGAGCACCTCACCGAGCGACGGGGGGAGGAGCTGCGCGAGGCGGCTCGCCATCTGCCCCAGGGCAGGCGCCGCACGCGTGCTGTGCTCGAGATGTTCGCCGACCACTTCACCAGCCCGGTGTTCACCGCTGCCCTCGAGCTCTGGGTCGCCGCGCGCACCGACGAGGCGCTGCACGCGGCCGTCGTACCCCTGGAGCAGCGGGTGGGCCGCGAGGCGCACCGGATCGCGATCGAGGCGCTGGGTGTGGACGAGAGCCGGCCGCGGGTGCGCGAGCTCGTGCAGGCCACGCTCGACCTCGTCCGCGGGCTCGGCCTGGCCAACACGATCACCGACGACACCGCCCGCCGCGACCGCATCCTCTCGGCCTGGGCGCACACCCTGGACAGGGAGCTGCAGGCATGACCGACCTTCTCGACCAGGTGCTCCGCGACCTCGACGCCGAGGGCGCCGCACTCGAGACCATGGTGGCGCCGCTCGACGACGCGGCCTGGCGTACGCCGACCCCGGCAGCCGGCTGGACGATTGCCACCCAGGTCGCGCACCTCGCCTGGACCGACGAGGTGGCCGTCGTCGCGGCCACCGACAAGCAGGCCTGGGACGAGCTCGTCCTCGCCGCGATCGGGGACCCCGACGGCTTCGTCGACCAGCAGGCGCTCGAGGGCGCGAAGGCCGACCCGGCCGACCTGCTCGCACGCTGGCGCCGCGCGCGCCCCGCGTTGCAGGAGGCGCTGCGCGGCTTTCCCACCGGCCAGAAGATGCCGTGGTTCGGACCGCCGATGAGCCCGACCTCGATGGGCACGGCCCGGTTCATGGAGACCTGGGCGCACTCGCTCGACGTGGCCGAGGCGCTGGGGATCGAGCCCGAGCCGACCGACCGGATCCGGCACGTCGCCCATCTCGGCGTGCGCACCCGCAACTTCGCGTTCGGGGTGCACGCGTTGCCGCCGCCGACCGAGGAGTTCCGGATCGAGCTCACCGCGCCGTCGGGAGAGCTGTGGGAGTGGGGTCCGGTCGACGCAGCACAGTCGGTGCGCGGGTCGGCGTACGACTTCTGTCTGCGGGTCACCCAGCGCCGCCACCGCGACGACCTCGACCTCGTCGCCACCGGTCCCGACGCGAACCAGTGGCTGGACATCGCGCAGGCCTTCGCCGGTCCTCCCGGCCAGGGACGTGGACCGGCATGAGCGACACGCTCAGGATCGGCAACTGCAGCGGCTTCTACGGCGACCGCCTCTCCGCCATGCGGGAGATGGTCGAGGGTGGGGTCGACGTCGTGACCGGCGACTACCTCGCCGAGCTGACCATGCTGATCCTCGGCAAGGACCAGCTCAAGGACCCCTCGCTCGGCTACGCCCGCACCTTCGTCACCCAGGTCGGCGAGTGCCTCGGCACGGCGCTGGAGAAGGGGGTGCGCATCGTCGCCAACGCCGGCGGGCTCAACCCCGCCGGGCTGGTGGACAAGCTGCAGGAAGTGGCCGAGGAGCAGGGCCTCTCCCCGAGGATCGCCTGGGTCGACGGCGACAACCTCGCGCCGCGCGCCGCCGAGCTCGGCTTCGGCGGGGCGTTGACCGCCAACGCCTACCTCGGCGCGTTCGGCATCGCCCGCGCGCTCGAGGCCGGCGCCGACATCGTGGTGACCGGTCGGGTCACCGACGCCTCGGTCGTCGTCGGACCGGCGATCTGGAAGTTCGGCTGGGCACCGGAGCAGTACGACGAGCTGGCCGGCGCCGTGGTGGCCGGCCACGTCATCGAGTGCGGCACCCAGGCCACCGGTGGCAACTTCTCCGGCTTCCTGGACCTGCCACGTGATGCGCACCCACTGGGCTTCCCGATCGCCGAGATCTCCGCCGACGGCAGCAGCGTCATCACCAAGCACGACGGCACGGGGGGTCTGGTCTCGGTCGACACGGTCACCGCGCAGCTGATGTACGAGGTGCAGTCGACCCACTACCTCGGCCCGGACGTCACCGTCGACCTCTCCACCATCGAGCTCGCTCCCGACGGTCCTGACCGGGTGCGTGTCTCCGGCACCCGCGGCCTGGCTCCGCCCCACCAGCTCAAGGTCTGCGTCAACGAGCTCGGCGGTTTCCGCAACCAGCTGGAGTTCGTGCTCACCGGCCTCGACCTCGAGGAGAAGGCCGCCTGGCTGCGCGCCCAGCTCGGCGGCCGCATCCAGGCTGCGTCGGTGACGTGGTCGATGGGCCAGCCGCCGGCGCCCGACTCCGAGAGCGAGGAGGGGGCATCCGTGCTGCTGCGCTGCGTCGTCAAGGACGACAACGCCGCTGCGGTCGGCAAGCCGTTCACTGCTGCTGCGATCGAGCTCGCCCTCGCGTCGTACCCCGGGTTCACGTTGACGGCTCCTCCCGGAGCCCCGTCGCCGTACGGCATCTACCGGCCGGCGTACGTCGACCGCGACGTCGTCGAGCACACCGTGCACCTGCCCGACGGGAGCAGCGAGGTGGTGCAGGACCCGCAGGTGGCACGGCAACCCGAGCCGGAGACGAAGCACGACCCCGCCAGCACCGACTCGATCCCCGGCATCGCCGACGACGCCATCACCCGGCGCGTCCCGCTCGGCACCTTCGTGCACGCGCGCTCGGGTGACAAGGGTGGTGACGCCAACGTCGGCCTCTGGGTGCGGGCCGGCGAGAGGCAGACCGAGCGCTCGCAGTGGCTGCGTCAGTTCGTCACCGTCGACCATCTCCGCACCCTGCTGCCGGAGGCCAAGGACCTCGACATCGAGGTCTTCGAGCTGACCAACCTGCACGGTGTGAACGTGCTGGTCCACGGACTGCTCGGCGACGGCGTGGCAGCCAGCACCCGGTTCGACCCGCAGGCCAAGGGTCTCGGCGAGTGGTTGCGCTCGCGGCTCGTGAACATCCCGGAGGAGCTGCTGTGAGGCTGCAGGAATCCCCGGCTAACCGGGTACTCATGGTCGATTGGGGCGTTGCAACACCCCAAAGGAGCATGCACTGCCCGAAGAGTGGGGTCCACCGATGACCTGGACGCCGGAGCAGCTGGCTCTGCAGGACTCCACCCGCGCGTTCGTACGCCGGGAGGTGGAGCCGCACCTCCAGGAGTGGGAGGACGACTGCGAGGTCCCGCGCTCGCTCCACCTTGCCGCCGCCAAAGCCGGGCTGCTCGGGGTGTCCTTCCCCGAGGAGGTCGGCGGGCAGGGCGGGACGCTGCTCGACTCGGTGGCGCTGCAGGAGGCGTTCTTCGAGGCGGGCGGGTCCTCCGGTCTGGCGGCCGCACTGTTCACCGGCGGGATCGCGCTACCCCACATGGCGGCGCACGGCACGCCCGACCAGATCGACGCGTTCGTGCGGCCGACGTTGGCCGGGGAGAAGATCGGCTCGCTCGCGATCACCGAGCCCGGGGGTGGGTCCGACGTCGCCGGCATCACCACGACCGCCGTACGCGACGGGGACTGCTACGTCGTCAACGGCGCCAAGACCTTCATCACCAGCGGTGTCCGCGCGGACTTCGTCACCACGGCCGTGCGCACCGGCGACTCCGCCACTCAAGGGGGCCATCGCGGGGTCAGCCTCCTCGTCGTGGAGAAGGGCACGTCCGGCTTCACCGTCGACCGGTCGCTGGCCAAGATGGGCTGGCACTGCTCCGACACCGCCGAGCTGTCCTACGTCGATGCGCGCGTCCCGGTGGCCAACCTGGTCGGCGAGGAGAACAGCGGCTTCTACCTGATCGCCGAGCAGTTCGTGGTCGAGCGGATCGCCCTGGCCGTGCACGCCTACGGCATCGCCGCCCGGTCGCTTGCGCTGACCGCCGCCTATTGCCGGGAGCGCGAGACGTTCGGCAAACCGCTGATCGCCAACCAGGTGGTGCAGCACAAGCTCGTCGACATGCACAGGCGGGTCGAGGCGGCGCGGGTCTACACGCGCGAGATCGCCGCTCGCCATGTCCAGGGAGAGAACGTGATTGCCGAAGCCTGCCTGGCCAAGCAGACCGCAGTCGAGGCGTGCGACCACGTCGTCGACCAGGCCGTGCAGCTGCACGGCGGCACCGGCTACATGCACGGGACCGAGGTGGAGCGGCACTACCGCGACGCCCGCATCCTCGGCATCGGAGGAGGAGCGACCGAAGTGCTCACCGACCTGTCCGCACGACTGTTGGGATACACGCCGTGAAGGGCCACGTCTCGGTCTGGATGGAGGCTCCGCCCGCGAAGGTGTGGGACCTCGTCAGCGACGTCACCCGCATCGGCGAGTTCTCGCCGGAGACCTTCGAGGCCCGCTGGCGCCGTGGGTACGACGGGCCGGCCGTCGGCGCGAAGTTCAAGGGCCACGTGAAGCGCAACGGAGTCGGTCCGACGTACTGGTCGGCCTGCACCGTCACGGCCTGTGAGCCCGAGCGGCTCTTCGAGTTCGCGGTCGGCACCGACGACGTCAAGGTCAACAACTGGGGCTACCGGCTCGAGCCGCAGGACGGAGGCACCCTCGTCACGGAGTACTTCCGCCTCGAGCCCTCGCTGCCCATGCGGCTCTACTGGATGCTGCTCGGCCCGTTGCGCGGACGCACCAACGCCAAGGGCATGCGCACCACCCTCGAACGGATGAAGGAGGTGGTCGAGCGATGAGCAACCGCGAAGCGATGCTGGAGAAGCTGGCCGACCTCGAGACCGAGCACGCCAAGGCGGTCGCGGGCGGCGGGGAGAAGTACGTCGAACGCCACCACGCGCGCGGCAAGCTGATGCCGCGCGAGCGGATCGAGCTGCTCATCGACCCCGGCAGCGCCTTCCTCGAGCTGTCGCCACTGGCGGGATGGGGCTCCGACTTCACCGTCGGTGCGAGCGTGGTCACCGGCATCGGCGTGATCGAGGGCGTCGAGTGCATGATCACCGCCAACGACCCGTCAGTGAAGGGTGGCGCCAGCAACCCGTGGACGGTGAAGAAGATCTTCCGCGCCTCCCAGATCGCCGAGGAGAACCGGCTGCCGACGGTCGCGCTCGTCGAGTCCGGGGGAGCGGACCTGCCGACGCAGAAGGAGATCTTCATCCCCGGCGGCAAGCTGTTCCGTGACATCACCCGCTCCTCGGCGGCCAAGGTCCCGACGATCGCGCTGGTCTTCGGCAACTCCACGGCCGGCGGCGCCTACGTCCCGGGCATGAGCGACTACACCGTGATGGTGAAGGAGCAGGCCAAGGTGTTCCTCGGTGGCCCGCCGCTGGTGAAGATGGCCACTGGTGAGGAGTCCGACGACGAGTCGCTCGGTGGCGCGGAGATGCACGCGCGCACCTCGGGTCTCGCCGACTACCTCGCCGTGGACGAGTACGACGCCCTGCGGATCGGTCGCCGGATCGTGGCCCGACTCAACCGCCAGAAGCCCCGTGCGTCATACGAATTGAGGCCTAGAGGCCACGATTCGTATGACGCAAGCGCGCCCCTCTTCGCCGAGCCGGCGGGCGACGTCGAGACCCTGCTCGACCTGATCCCCACCGACCTCAAGGAGCCGTTCGACCCGCGCGAGGTGATCGCGCTGATCTGCGACGGGGTCTCGGAGGACAACGGCGCGGTGTTCGACGAGTTCAAGCCGCTCTACGGTCCCTCGCTGGTCACCGGTTGGGCGAAGCTGCACGGCCACCAGGTCGGCATCCTCGCCAACGCCCAGGGCGTGCTGTTCTCCGAGGAGGCGCAGAAGGCGACCCAGTTCATCCAGCTGGCCAACCAGATCGACGTACCCCTCCTCTTCCTGCACAACACCACCGGCTACATGGTCGGCAAGGAGTACGAGCAGGGCGGGATCATCAAGCACGGCGCCCAGATGATCAACGCCGTCAGCAACAGCACCGTCCCGCACCTCTCGATCATCATGGGGGCGTCGTACGGCGCCGGTAACTACGGCATGAACGGCCGCGCCTTCGACCCGCGCTTCCTGTTCACCTGGCCGAGCGCCAAGTCGGCCGTGATGGGTCCAGCACAGCTGGCCGGGGTGCTCAGCATCGTGGCAAGGGCGGCGGCCGAGGCCAAGGGCAAGGAGTACGACGACGAGGCCGACAAGGGCATGCGTGAGTTCGTCGAGGCCAGTGTCGAGGAGCAGAGCCTGCCGTTCTTCCTCTCCGGGATGCTGTACGACGACGGCGTGATCGACCCGCGCGACACCCGGACCATCCTCGCCATCTGCCTCTCGGTGATCACCGCCAATCGCCAGGTCGAGGGCACCAGCCGCTTCGGGGTGTTCAGGACATGACGATGATCAAGAGACTCCTCGTTGCCAACCGTGGCGAGATCGCCCGGCGCGTGTTCGCGACCTGCCGTCGGCTCGGCATCGAGACGGTCGCGATCCACTCCGACGCCGATGCCGGTCTGCCGTTCGTGCGCGAGGCCGACGCGGCGTACGCACTCTCCGGCAGCACACCGGCCGAGACCTACCTCCGTGCCGACCTGGTGCTCGAGGCCGCCCGCAGGACCGGCGCCGACGCGATCCATCCCGGCTACGGCTTCCTCTCCGAGAACGCCGACTTCGCGCGCGCCGTCATCGCCGCCGGCATCACCTGGGTCGGACCGGCGCCCGAGTCGATCGAGCAGATGGGCTCGAAGATCGCGTCGAAGAAGCTGATGGAGGCCGCCGGCGTACCGGTGCTGACCAACCACAGCGTCGAGACCGCGAGAGAGAAAGACCTGCCACTGCTGGTGAAGGCATCGGCGGGCGGAGGCGGACGCGGCATGCGCGTCGTACGCACCCTCGCCGACCTGCCCGGCGAGGTGGCCAAGGCAGAGTCCGAGGCCCAGTCGGCGTTCGGTGACGGCACCGTCTTCATCGAGCCGTACGTCGAGCACGGCCGCCATGTCGAGGTACAGGTGCTGGGCCACCGCGACGGCGTCCTCGTCCTCGGTGAGCGCGACTGCTCGATCCAGCGCCGTCACCAGAAGGTGGTCGAGGAGGCGCCGGCGCCCAACCTCGCCGACCAGACCCGTGCGGCCCTGCACGAGGCGGCACGAGCCGCGGCTGCCGCCATCGACTACCGCGGCGCGGGAACGGTCGAGTTCCTCTACGACGCCGAGACCGAGCGCTTCTTCTTCCTGGAGATGAACACCCGGCTCCAGGTCGAGCACCCCGTCACCGAGCTGGTGCACGGCGTCGACCTGGTCGAGGCGCAGCTCACCGTGGCCGAGGGACGGCCGCTCGACCTGCGCGTGATCGGCGAGACCTACGGGCACGCGGTCGAGGTGCGGCTGTACGCCGAGGACCCGGCCCACGACTGGCAGCCGCAGAGCGGCGTGCTGACGCGGTTCGAGGTCCCGGGTGTCTCCGGAGAGTTCGACCTGCTCAACCGCCCCGGCCTGCGCGTCGACTCCGGCTTCGAGTCGGGCAGCGAGGTCTCGACGCACTACGACGCGATGCTGGCCAAGGTGATCGCCTGGGCCCCGTCGCGCCAGGAGGCGGCTCGCAAGCTGGCCGACGCCCTTGCCAAGGCACAGCTGCACGGCCTGGTCACCAACCGCGACCTGCTGGTCGAGATCCTCCGGCACGACACCTTCCTGTCGGGCGAGGTGAGCACCGACTTCTTCGACCGGACAGCGGTCATCGAGTCGAGCGCACCGGGAGATCCGGACCCGCACCTGTTGTTCGCCGCGGCCATCGCGCTCGCCGAGCGAGACCGGTTGCGTCGACGGGTGCAGCAGGGGGTTCCTGTCGGGTGGCGCAACGTGGTCTCCCAGCCACAGCGCACCGTGCTCGCCGCCGGGGACACCGAGCACGTCGTCGAGTGGCACGGCGGTCGCGACGGCTATGCCTCCACGTCGGACGACGTGCGGGTGCTGTCAGCCTCGCCGAGCGAGGTCGTGCTCGAGGTCGACTCCATCAGGGTCCGGTTCCACGTCGCCATCGGCCCCGGCGACGCGGTCGCGGTCGACGCTCCGGTCGGCTCCGCGCAGCTGCGCGTCGTACCCCGCTTCGTCGACCCCGCCGACGTCGTCGCGCAGGGATCCCTGCTCGCGCCGATGCCGGGCACCGTGATCGGCGTACCCGTCGAGGACGGAGCCGAGGTCACCGCCGGGCAGCCGGTGCTGGTGCTCGAGGCGATGAAGATGCAGCACACGATCAACGCGCCCACTGGCGGAGTCGTCACCGACCTCGTCGCCGTGGGCCAGCAGGTGGCGGCGGGAGATGTCCTGGCCGTGGTGAGCGACAACGAAGGAGAAGAGTCATGAGCAGCTTCACCGAGTCCGAGGAGCGCCAGACCCTGCGCCGCGAGGTGGCCAAGCTGGCCTCGACGTACGGTCGCGAGTACTTCACGCGCCAGGCCCGAGCCGGCGAGAAGACCACGGACCTGTGGCTGGCGATCGGCAAGGCGGGCTACCTCGGCATCAACATCCCCGAGGAGTACGGCGGCGGTGGCGGCGGTATCGGTGACGTCGCGGCCGTCTGCGAGGAGCTGGCCGCGCAGGGCTGCCCGCTGCTGATGATGGTCGTCTCGCCCGCGATCTGCGGGACCGTGATCAGCCGCTACGGCACCGAGGAGCAGAAGCGTCGCTGGTTGCCGGGCATCTGCGACGGCACCGAGACGATGGCGTTCGCGATCACCGAGCCCGACGCCGGCACCAACTCGCACAACATCACCACCACCGCGCGACGTGACGGCGACGGGTGGCTGCTCAAGGGGCAGAAGATCTACATCTCCGGTGTCGACGAGAGCAAGAACGTGCTGGTCGTCTCGCGCACCGAGGACGCCAGGACCGGCAAGCTCAAGCCGTGCCTGTTCGTCGTACCCACCGACGCCCCGGGCCTCTCCTTCACCCCGATCCCGATGGAGATCGTCAGCCCCGAGCTGCAGTTCCAGGTGTTCATCGACGACGTGCGCCTGCCCGCCGACGCGCTGGTCGGTGACGAGGACGGCGGCCTCGTGCAGCTCTTCGCCGGCCTCAACCCGGAGCGGATCATGGCCGCGTCGTTCTCGACCGGGCTCGCCCGCTACGCGCTCGACCGGGCCACGGACTACGTCAAGGGCCGCGAGGTCTGGGGCGCCCCGATCGGCTCCCACCAGGGCATCGCACACCCGCTGGCGCAGTCGAAGATCGAGATCGAGCTGGCCCGGCTGATGACCCAGAAGGCAGCGGCCCTCTACGAGGAGGGCGACGACATGGGCGCCGGCGAGGCGGCCAACATGGCCAAGTACGCCGCTGCCGAGGCCGCCTGCGACGCGGCCGACCGCGCCGTACAGAGCCACGGCGGCAACGGCATCACCCAGGAGTACGGCGTGGCCGGACTCCTCGTCGCCGCCCGCGCCGGCCGGATCGCCCCGGTCAGCCGGGAGATGATCCTCAACTTCGTCGGCATGCACTCCCTGGGTCTGCCGAAGTCATACTGATCACTCGTCTGGAAGGAACCGCATGACCGAGCTGGTGCACTTCGGCCTCACCGACGGGGTCGCCTCGATCACTCTCGACTCCCCGCACAACCGCAACGCGCTCTCGCGACGCTTGGTGACCGAGCTGTTCGACGCGCTCGACCGGACCGAGGCGGAGCAGGATGCGCGCGTCGTACTCATCCGCTCGGCCGACCGGGTGTTCTGCTCGGGTGCCGACCTCAGCGAAGCAGCCGACGGCGGCATGGACGAGGGCACCAGGGCTCTGGTCGAGCTGCAGCGTCGGCTGGTCACCCACTCCCGGCCGGTGGTCACCCGACTGGCCGGACCGGTCCGCGCCGGCGGCCTCGGCATCGTCGCCGCCAGCGACATCGTGGTGTGCAGCGACGACGTCACCTTCGCCTTCACCGAGAGCCGGCTCGCCCTCGCGCCCGCAGTCATCTCCCTGACGGTCGTGCCACGGCTGACCAGCCGGGCGGCCGCCGAGACCTTCCTGACCGGCCGTACCTTCGACGCCGCGGAAGCCGCCACGATGGGGCTGGTCACCCGCGCGGTCCCCGCCGAGGAGCTCGACGATGTCGTCATCGAGGTCTGCACGGAGCTGAAGAAGGCCCACCCCCAGGGCCTGCGCGAGACCAAGGCACTCCTGGCCCGCGAGCTTGTCGCCCGGATCGACTCCCAGGCCGACGACATGGCCGCACTCAGCGCCCGCCTGTTCGGCTCCGACGAGGCCCGCGAGGCGATGACGGCCTTCCTGAACAGGAAGAAGTAGGAAGAGGTTCGAGCGCTCTGTAGACCTGCCAGGTGGAAGGTCTACGTAGCGCGGCAGGACGCGGCTTCGGACGACTCACCGGCGAAGAGCTGAGCAGGCCCATCCGCACCTACCGGTGTGCGGTCCCCCTAGCGGCTGAGCGTCGCCTCGCTGTCGATCCCGCCGAGCTTGGCCGGGTTACGGACGGCGTAGATCCGGGTGATCCGTCCGTCCTCGACCACGAAGCTCAGGGCGGTGTCGTACCCGTCGTCGACCCCGATGACCCGGGCGCCGACCGCGCCGTTGAGCAGCATCGGCAGGATCTCGGCGGCTGGGGCGAACCGGGGGAACGGCCGGAGCAGGTTGGCGACCTTCTTGGCGCCGACGACCGGTCTGACGACAGCCTGGGCGACCCCGCCGCCGTCGGCGACGAGCACGACGTCCGGAGCGAGCACCTCCATCAGTGCCTGCAGGTCCCCACCGTTGACGGCGGCGAGAAAGCGGTCCACGACGGCCTGCTGCTCCGTGGCGCTGACCTCCATCCGCGGACGCCGCGCGGCCACGTGCTCCCGCGCCCGGTGCCCGATTTGGCGTACGGCGGCCGTTGACTTCTCGATGGCCTCGGCGATCTCGGCGTACGGCATGTCGAACACCTCACGCAGCACGAACACCGCACGTTCTGTGGGCGTGAGCGTCTCGAGCACGGTCAGCATCGCGAACGACACACTCTCGGCGAGCTCGACGTCGTCGGCCACGTCCGGGGTGGTCAGCACCGGCTCGGGCAGCCACTCGCCGACGTACTCCTCGCGACGGCGCGCGTTGGCCCGCAGCCGATCGAGCGCTTTGCGCGTCACCATCCGCACCACGAAGGCGCGTGGGTCGCGGACCTCGTCGCGTGCCGCCTCGCCCATCGAGTCCCACCGCAGCCAGGCCTCCTGCAGGACGTCCTCGGCATCAGCCGCTGAGCCGAGCATCTCGTAGGCGACGGTGAACAGCAGGCCGCGGTGAGCGACGAACGGAGCGTCCGACACGCTCACGACCCTACGGCGGACGGTTGCGCGAGCGGCTTGAGGCCGCACGCGGCGGCGAACCCGTCGGACTCGATGCCCATCGCGATGTTGGGACGGGTGGTGAAGTTGGCGAACGCGACCACCGCCGAGAGCTCGACGAGCGCCGCGTCGCCCAGCTGGTGGCGCAGCCCCGCCACCATCTCGTCGGTCACCGTCGGGGGTGTGACCGTCATCGCCTCGGCGTACTCGAGGACGTCCCTCTCGAGGGAGGAGAAGGCAGCCGACTCGCGCCACCGCGGAACCTCGCGGGCCTTGTCCATGTCGAGGTTCTTGTTGTGCGCCTCGAAGTAGTTGAAGTCCAGGCACCAGCTGCAGCCCACCTGCGAGGCGACCGCCATGTGCGCGAACGACTTGAGCTGCTCGTCGCAGGCGTCCCACTTCTGGACCTTGCTGCCCGCAGTGGCCATGCTCATCAGCACCTTCTGGTTGTGCCAATAGACACCGAGCGAGCTCGGCACCTGACCGAGGGTCTTCTTCGCGAACCGCTTGAGCAGCGCGCCCTTGAAGCCAGTGATCTCGGCGGCGGGGATCCTCGTGATACCGGTCATGTCATCCTCCTCTGAGAGCGTGATACGACATACAGACGCCGACCACGACCGATCTGTGACATCAAGCTGTGGCGAGGGGACGCCCAGGGTCAACGGCCGGTGAGTCCCTGCGCCGGCAGCGACACCCAGCCACGCACGAACGCCGACTCATGACGTACGCCGGCCGCAGCGCGCGCTTGTTCGGCTCCGACGAGGCCCGCGGGGCGATGACTGCCTTCCTGAACAGGAAGAAGTAACTTCCTTGCCTTCAAGAGCGATGCGCCTTGCCGCTCAGTGCGAGCGATGGGCGGCGTGCAGGATCGCGCGCAGCTCGTCGGGTACCTCGTGGAGGTACTCGTCCTTGCGTAGATATCCGTGAGCGCCCAGGGCCGTGCACGTCCTGGCCTCGCGGCTCGATGTGTCCCAGGACGACAGCATCACCACCACCGCTGAAGGCACCTGGCTACGGATGAGTTTCAGGGCTCGGAGCCCGTCCATGACCGGCATCGTGACGTCGAGCAACACGAGATCGGGACGGTGGGCAAGGACTGCCGTCACGCCGGACTGGCCGTTGTCGGCCTCGGCCACGACGGTGAAGTGGCCGTCCCGCTCCAGGAGCAGACGCAAGAGCTGGCGCATGTCGTCGACGTCGTCGACGACGACTGCGCGGACGGGCGTGGGCGTCTTGCGGTTCACGGGGGGGGCCTCTGGGCAACGCTGCGGGGACACGTCAACCTGGGCAGCGGCGTGTGCGGACATGAGTGAGAGCCAGCGGATCGGGTCTCGGGTCACGACCAGCTGGCTCTCGACAGAACCGTAGCCACCGGGACTGAACACGAACTGGGAAGGGGCCAAGAAGCCTCTGTGCCGGGAGCGTCGGGTGCTCGTCATGAGGTGCGCCGTGCGCCTCGGGCTCGTTCGGCTGGTCGAGACGGCCCCGCCGCCGGCAGCCCTAGCATGGTCAGATGGCCGAGGTCCAAGGTTCCGACAAGGCGCGGAACAGGGCGCTCTGGGCGGTGGTGAACGAGCGGTTCACCGACGCGGCAGCCGAGGACATGTGGTCCCGGCCGGATCCGGTCTGGGGGATCTTCGCGGTCCCCGAACCGGACATCGGAGTCCTGGGCCGGGTCCATGGTCTTGACGTCGTGGAGCTGGCGTGCGGCACTGCCTACTTCTCGGCGTGGTTGGCCCGCGCCGGTGCCAACCCGGTGGCCGTGGACTTCTCGCACGAACAGCTGATGACGGCACGCAGGATGCAGACCCAGGTCGGGCCGACCTTTCCGTTGATCCAGGGGGACGGGGAGCAGGTTCCGCTTGCCAGCGGTCGCTACGACCTGGTGGTGAGCGAGCACGGAGCCGCCGCGTGGTGCGATCCAGAGCGATGGCTACCCGAAGCCGCACGGATGCTGCGGCCCGGGGGACGTCTGGTCTTTCTGACCAACAGTCACCTGTCCGCGCTGTGCGTCCCTGCCGACGAGGGCCTCGCCGGTGACCGGCTGCTGCGCGGCCAGCGCGAGGCCTACCGGGTGAGCTGGTCCGGCGGTGGGGTGGAGTTCCATCCCTCGCACGGGGACTGGGTGCGGTTGCTTCGCACGGCCGGCTTCGAGGTCGTGGCCATGCACGAGCTCTATGCGCCAGCGGACAGCAACGACCACTCCTTCTACGAGATCGTGTCGAAGGACTGGGCCAGCCGCTGGCCAGCCGAGGAGCTCTGGGTGGCTGAGCGTTCGTGACGACGCGACACCTGCCCGGTTGAGGCGTCTGGCTCAGCTGCCGGTGAGTCCCTGCGCCGGCAGCGACACCCAGCCACGCACGAACGCCGACTCATGACGTACGCCGGCCGCCGGATCGACCGTGACGTGGGGGTGTGCGGCGAACAGCTCCTCGACGGCCACCCTGGCCTGCAACCGGGCGAGGTGGTTGCCGATGCAGAAGTGCGGACCGCTGCTGAAGGCCAGGTGTCGGCCCACCTCGCGGCGTACGTCGAGCCGGTCGGCCGTCTCGCCGTACTCCCGCGGGTCCCGGTTGGCCGAGCCGTAGAGCATCAGCACCTTCTCCCCGGACGGGATCTCGACACCGCCGACCTCGACGTCCGACAGCGTCGTCCGCGCGAGGGCCTGCACCGACGACTCGTAGCGCAGGCACTCGACCAGGGCGCCCGGGAGCAGGTCGGGCTCGGCCAGGATCAACTCTCGCTGGTTCATCTGCTCGCCGGTGAGCAGCACGGTGTGCGAGATCAGTCCGGCAGTGGTGTCGGCGCCCCCGGCGACGACGACGAAGCAGAAGCCGAGGATGTCCCAGTCGTCCAGCGTCTCGCCGTCGATCTCGGCCGTGACCAGGCGACCGAGCAGGTCGTCGCCCGGGTCGGCACGGGCGGCGGCGATGGCGGCGGTGAAGTACTCGAACATCTCCCCGATCACCTGCACCCCGGCCGTTGCGTCGGAGTTCGTGTCGGCGTCGCCGACGAGCGCGTTGGCGTCGAAGCCGCCGTTCTGCAGCCTCGTGAGCGTCTGCACCCAGGGACCAAACCGCTCGCGGTCCGACACCGGGAGGCCGAACAGCTCGGCCAGCACCCACGTCGGTAGGGCGGCGGAGTACTCCGCGTGCAGGTCCACCACCTCCCCGTCCGAGGCACGCTGAGTCATCTCGTCGATCCGGCTCCGCACGAACGCCCGGATGCCGTCCTCGAGCCGCGTCACGTGCCTAGGCGTGAAGGCCCGGCCGATCAGCGCACGCAACCGCGTCTGCACCGGCGGGTCGAGCATCACGATCGTCGGCGGCAGCCCGAGCTGGCCGATCTCGTCGCGGAAGAAGGTCAGTCCCGAGGCGGAGGAGAAGACCTCGGGGCGCCGTACGGCGTCCCACACGTGCTCGAAACGGGACAGTGCCCAGAAGGCAGGAGCACGATGGTCAGCCGGGTGGTGGTGCACCGGGTCGTGGTCGCGCAGCTCCGCGTAGCCGGGATAGGGGTCGGCGACGAAGGCGGGGTCCAGCGGATCGAACATCGAAGGCGACATGGGCTCACTTAACAAGGTCCGTTATTAACAGTGCACGTTAGTCTGCGTTGTCATGGCCCGTGATGCAACCGTCACCCGCGCCCGGTTGCTGCGCGCGGGTGAGCAACGGTTCGCCCGGCACGGCGTGACCGGGGCGCGGATGAGCGACGTGGTGCGCGACGCGGGACAGGCCAACGACTCGGCGGTCGGCTACCACTTCGGGTCGCGGCAGGGCCTGCTCGACGCCATCGTGGCCAAGCACGTGGCAGCGATGGACGCGCGCCGGGTGCTGCCCGCGAGGGACGAGGGCCTGCGCGCACTGGTCGACGCCATCGTCGCCCCCACTGCTGCCTTGCTGAGTGAGGAGGACGGCCGCGACTTCCTGCGGATCACCGAGCAGCTCGCCGACTGGTCCGGTGTCGGCTCCGGGCACCAGGCGGCGCCCATCCGCGGCACCGTCATCGGCACCCAGCTCGAGGCCCTGACGAGGAGACTGGGGGAGCGGGTCGGCATGCCGCTGGCCCGCGAGCGCGTTGCGCTGATGGTCACGTTCCTGACCGGTGCCCTGGCTGCGCGGGCACGCTCGGTCGAGTCGGGCGAGCGTCAGCGGATGGCGCACGACCGCTACGTCGACCACCTCGTCGACGTGCTCGCCGGTGCCCTCACGGCGCGGTCGAGCCGAGCCACAGGCGCATGATCGGCCGCTCCGGCGAACGACGCTCCACTTCGGTGAACCCCGCGCGCTCGAAAGTGGACGCATAGCCCGTGCTGGTCGCGCTCGGCGAGAGCTCGCCGTCGAGCGGGTAGGCCTCGACCGCGGGCGCTCCAGCCTTGCGAGCGGCGGCGACCGCGGCGTCGATCAGTGCCTCGGTCACGCCGCTGCGACGGTGGCTGCGCCGGACGTAGAAGCAGCTGATCGACCACACCGGGATCTGGTCCACGGGCTTGAGGCGCCACGGTCGGTCGAGGGCAGGCACGTCGGCGCGTGGGGTGATCTGGCACCACCCGACTGCTTCGGCGCCCTCCATCGCGAGCAGTCCCGGCGAGCTCCCGTGCTCCACGATCCGATGAAGGTCTGCCCGGTTCTCGTCGGCCGGCCGGCGGCGGTAGTCGGATCCGATCCGCCAGTACATGCACCAGCACCGTGCGCCCGCGCCACTCTCCGAGAGCAGCGCCTCGAACGCCGGCCAGCTCTCCGCCGTCAGCGGCTCGACCACCCAGGGAGCGGACGGCATCAGCCCAGCCAGTCGCCGAGCCGGTCGAGCCCGGCGGTGATCTCGTCGGTGCTCCCGGCGAAGGAGAGCCGGACGAACTCATTGCCCCGGCGGGTGTCGAAGTCGATCCCGGGCGCGGTGGCGACGCCGGTCTCGTCGAGCAGGTGCAGGCACCAGGCGTGGGAGTCGTCGGTGAGGTGGCCGATGTCGGCGTACACGTAGAACGCACCGTCCGCAGGGGCCAGCCGGTCGATGCCGAGGCGGGGGAGACCGTCGAGCAGCAGCGCGCGGTTGGTGGCGTAGCGCTCGACGTGACCGTCGAGCTCGGCGTACGACTCCGGGGTGAAGGCGGCGATGGCGGCGTACTGGCTGAGCACCGGTGGGCAGATGGTGAAGTTGCCGGTCAACACATCGACCGGTCGGCGGAGGTCCTCCGGCACCAGCATCCAGCCGAGCCGCCAGCCGGTCATCGAGAAGTACTTCGAGAACGACCCGAACACCACCCCCGTCCGGGAGGTCTCCCAGGCGCTGGAGGTCTCCACGCCGTAGCTGATCCCGTGGTAGATCTCGTCGCTGACCAGCCGGACCAGGTTGTCCTCGCACCACCGGGCGATCGACGCCAGCTCCTCGGGCGGCACCATCGTCCCGGTGGGGTTGGCCGGCGAGGCGAGCACCAGGCCGTGCACCATCCCCTCGATCTGCGAGAGCTGCTCGACGGTCGGCTGGAAGCGCGTCTCCGGACCGCAGTCGATCTCGACGACCTCGCAGCCCAGGGCGGTGAGCACGTTGCGGTAGCAGGCATAGCCGGGTCGGGCCATCACCACGCGGTCGCCGGCCTCGAAGGCGGCGAGGAAGGCGAGGAGGAACCCGCCCGACGAGCCCGTCGTGATCACCACGTCGTCGAGGGAGACGTCGATGCCCGACGTACGACGGTGGTGGGCGGCCACCGACTCGCGCAGCCCGGGCACGCCGGTCGCGACGGTGTAGCCGAGCACCTCCTCGTCGAGCAGCCGCTTGGCCTCGGCCCGGACCGCCTTCGGCGCACCGGTCGAGGGCTGCCCGGCGACGAAGTTCACCAGATCGCCGTGCGAGAGCTGTCGCCGCTGCGCGGCCGCCAGCAGGTCCATCACGTGGAAGGGAGGCACGTTGGCCCGCTGCGCCACCTGCATCCGGTCGTTCATCCCAGCAGGCTAGGCGCTGCTCGGAAAAGATTTCCGGGCCGGGTGTCGAGAATGGGCACCCGGCTCCGTCCCAGGGGTGATGGTGCCGAGAATGGCTCCACGAACCCAAGGAGACGACGATGGCGAAGTACCTGCTTCTCAAGCACTACCGCGGTGGCCCGGAGTTCGCGGGCCTCGACTTCTGCGAGACCCCGATGGACCAGTGGAAGCCGGAGGAGGTGTCCGACCACATCGCGTTCATGGGTGACGTCGCCCGGCAGCTGCGCGAGCGTGGCGAGTTCGTCGACGCCCAGGCGGTCTCGCCCGAGGGCACCTTCGTCCGCTTCGACGGCGAGGGCAAGCCTCCGGTCACCGACGGGCCGTTCGCCGAGACCAAGGACCTGATCGCCGGCTGGATGGTCATCGACGTGGAGTCGGTCGAGCGCGCGCACGAGGCTGCCGCCCTGCTGTCCTCGGCGCCCGGCCCCGGTGGTGTGCCGATCAAGGAGTGGATCGAGGTCCGGCCGTTCCTCGAGAACCCTCCGAACATGTCCGAGTGACGATGGACCAGCTGGTCCGGGAGCTCGTCCCGCAGGTGCTCGGCATCCTCGTCCGTCGCGGAGCAGATTTCGCGGCGGCCGAGGACGCCGTGCAGGAGGCGCTCACCGAGGCCGTACGCCGCTGGCCCGACGACCCGCCCGACGACCCCAAGGCGTGGTTGGTGACGGTGTCGTGGCGCAAGTTCATCGACGCCGGGCGATCCGAGTCGGCTCGTCGTACGCGTGAGGAACGCACCCTCGAGGAGCCGGCGCCCGGACCGGCCGAGGAGCAGGACGACACCCTGTTGCTGCTGTTCCTCTCCTGCCACCCGTCGCTCTCGCCGCACGCGGCGGTGGCGCTGACGCTCCGCGCGGTCGGGGGTCTCACCACCCGCCAGATCGCCGAGGCCTACCTGGTGCCCGAGTCGACGATGGCGCAGCGGATCAGCCGGGCCAAGCGCACGATCGCCCAGGAGGGGGTGGGTACGCCGGGGGACCTGCGTCGGGTGCTGACCGTGCTCTACCTGATCTTCAACGAGGGCTACTCCGGCGACGTCGACCTGGCCGCCGAGGCCATCCGACTGACCCGCGCCATGACCCGCGCCAGCGACGAGCCCGAGGTGGCCGGCCTGCTGGCGCTGATGCTGCTGCACCACGCCCGGCGGGACGCGAGGTGGGCCGGCGACGGTGGGCTGGTGCCGCTCGCCGAGCAGGACCGCTCTCGCTGGGACACCGCCTTGATCTCCGAAGGTGTCGCCATCCTGCAGTCGGCGCTGGCCCGCGACCGGCTGGGCGAGTACCAGGCCCAGGCCGCGATCGCGGCGCTGCACTGCGACGCGGCGTCGGCCGACGAGACCGACTGGCCCCAGATCCTCGAGTGGTACGACGAGCTGGCGGTCCTGACCGACTCCCCGGTGGTGGCCCTCAACCGGGTCGTCGCCCTGGCCGAGGTCGACGGTCCGCTGATCGGCCTCCAGGAGCTGAAGAGCGTGCCGGACGCGATCCCGCGCCGCACCGCCGTCGCCGCCTGGCTGCACGAGCGCGCCGGCGACCTCGACCAGGCGGCCGACCTCTACGCCGAGGCAGCAGCCGCCGCCAGCAACGTCGCCGAGCGCACCCACCTCACCCGGCAGTCGGCGCGACTGCACTCGCGCTAGGCCGTGCCCCGCGCCAGGCCGATGAGCCGGTCGAGCACCCGGCCACCGTCGCTGCGCAGCCCGTTGTGGAGGTAGTCGTCGGTCAGCCACCGGCGCGTCCCCGGCAACAGGTCGGCTGTCTCCTCGGAGAAGCGACGGTCCACGAACGGGTCGTCGGCGTAGATCGCCGCAGCGCACGGGACGTCGACCTGGCTGAGCACGTCGGCGTCGTACAGCTGGGGCCAGGGGTGGTCGGCCAGGATCGAGGCCACCTCGCGGTAGGGCCGCAGGTCGGCGCAGTCCTCGAAGTGCCACGGGAACAGGTGCTCGCCGGTGAGCAGCAGCGAGTCGCCCTTGAAGTCCTCGGGCTGGACCCGCTCGGAGGACCAGCCGGTGACCACGCCGTCGGCATAGCTCGACTCGTGGATCACGGCGTACAGCGGGTTGCGGGCGTTGAACGGCACCATGGCGGAGAAGTCGTGGGCGAAGGCGGGGGAGCGTGGGTCGCGCTCGAGCATGTAGTGGACCGCCTCCGCGCCGCCGTCCATGCCGAGCTGGTTGCCGATCGTGCGCATCGAGCGCCTGGTGACCGGCGAGCCGTCGCGGCCGAGGACCTCGCCGGCGTCGCACAGCTCGAGGATGCGCTGCAGCCGTTCGCTGTCCATCGGGAACTGCCGGTGGTAGCGAGCGTTGAGCATCCGCATCGTCTCGAACGTCGTCGAGTAGATGTCGTCCACCGGTCGCCCGACGGGCGGGAGACCACCGGTGAAGTACGCCGCGTCGAGGCTGTCGGGGAAGGCACTGAGGTAGTGCAGCGAGCAGAACCCGCCGAAGGACTGGCCGAGCACGCTCCACCGGTCGACGCCGAGGTGCTCGCGGAAGGCCTCGGCGTCCCGCACGATCGCGTCGGCCCGGAAGTGCGTCAGCCTCTCGGCGTCCGCGGCGGGATCGGTCCCCGGGGCGCCGTACGGCGTGGAGCGGCCGGTGCCGCGCTGGTCGAGCATCAGCACGCGGTAGTCGCGCAGGGCACGTGCCAGCCAGGCCGGCGAGGAGGGTCGGCCGACCGGTCGGGACGCCTCCTGCCCGGGACCGCCCTGGAGGAACACCAGGAACGGACGGTCACGACCGTCGGGAGCGGCGACCTCGCGGGCGAAGACCTCGATGGTCTCGCCGTCGCTGCTCTCGTGGTCGAGGGGCAGGGACAGCAGGTGGTCGGTCAGCACCGACCCCGAGATGGAGTACGAGAGGGTCACCCGGCGAGGCTAGCGCCGACCGGTGACTCGTCGTCATGCGATGCGGCGTGCGCGCCCTCGACGTCGCCGTGGGTGACCGTCAGGTAGGCCACGAGGGCTGCGAACAGCAGCAGCCCCAGCCCCGTGACGGTGCCGTCGCCCCAACCGAGGCCGCCCGACGAGGGTGGCTTGCCGAGCCAGTCGGCGACCGAGGCTCCGAGCGGCCGGGTCAGCACGTACGACGCCCAGAAGGCGATCGTGGCGTTCAACCCGAGCCGCCACAGGCCCAGCGGCACCAGGATGAGTACGCCGAACAGCACGATCGACAGGCCGAACCCGAGGCCGAGGTTGATCGCGGTGGTGTCGCCGAGCGCCGTACCCAGCCCGAAGGTGAGCAGCACCGTCCCCCAGTAGAACCGCTCGCGACGGGCGGTGACGATCGAGTGCACCGACAACGTGCCCTCGCTCCGCTTCCACCAGGTCAGCAACCCGCACAGCAGCACGAAGTAGATCGCCGAGTCGACGTAGTACGGCGTGCCCAGCGCGACGTGCGGCCCGTCCGCGATCATCGTGCCGAACAGCGCGACGCTCAGCACCGTCACCCAGTAACGGACCGGGTGGTACGTCGCGGACCGCAGCTGCAGCCACAGTGCGACGAAGAAGCCCCCGATCCCGACCAGCGCCGCCAGCGGGATGCTGACCGTCCCCAGGAAGTCGGCACCGGACTCGCCGATACCGGTGGTGAGCAGCTTGACCACCCAGAACAGGAGGAAGACCTCGGGGACCTTGGGGGCGCGAAAGACACGTGTGGGCACGAGTCGGGACACTAGGAGCGCCGACCTGACCGAAGCCTGACTACGTCGCCGACAAGGTGGTCTCGACTGATCGCTCGCTGGCGCTCGCTGCTCGACCGGCTCTTGGGTCGCGGTACGGCGGACTCCGGCCTTCCCACACAAGGTGGTCGAGCAGTGAGCGGAGCGAACGGATAGTCGAGACCACTCGCCGTACGCCGGACTCCGTGGTCTCGACTGATCGCTCGCTGCTCGACCAGCTTCGAGTCGATGTCAGACGGTGTGGCTGGCTGGGGTGGCGAGGTGGAAGGCCGGCTTCGAGAGGGCGGGTACAGCGAGCACCCGTGGCGTCCGACCGATCGAGGCGGTCGCCTCGCGCAGCGCCTCCTCGACGCTGGCCGTGGTGCGCGCACCCATGGCTCGTGCGAGATCTGGGCGCTTGGCGCCGGCGACGTACACCGCGCTCGAGTGGTCGCGGGCGATGCCGCCGACGTAGATCATCGAGAAGGCGTGGAACGGGTGGTAGCCGTAGTGGTGCCGGTAGCGGTCGACCCAGACCGGGTCGGTCGCCAGCAGCTCCTGGTGCTGCACCATGTCGGCCGGGTGCTGACACGACTGGAGCAGCTCGAAGGCCGCTTCGTACGGCGGGAAGTCGGTCGCGTTGAAGTCGCCGTCGCAGATGGCGGCCGCGATCACGATCGGCCGCTTCACCAGGGCTCGTTTCGCACGCACCAGCGACGACCCGATCGCCTGCATCATCAGGATCGGGTTGGAGCCCATGCCGGGGCCGTAGTGGAAGTTGCGGGGTACGCCGATGAGCAGCACGTCGGCCGGTTCGCCGTCGAGCTCGAGGTCGGTACGCCGGCCTGCCAGCGGCCAGGTCGCCTGCTCGACGTCGGCGATGCGACCGGCCCGCACCCCGAGCTGTCGTGACTGCGAGTCGAGCACCGCGTCGACGCTGAAGAACGGCTGCGGCATCCGCGCCTCCATCGCCTGCCCGATGGAGGTGAGCTGGTCGCGGAACCGGCTGCGCGCGGAGACCGGCACGAAGTCGTCGCGGTAGAGCGACCGTGGCGCGTGGTGGGACGCGATGGAGCGCCACGAGGTGAGCCCGGTGGCCGGCATCTTGTAGCCGCCGCTGAAGCCGCCGTAGGGATTGCCCGCCGCGTGACCGACCAGCACGGTCAGGTCGGACTCGACGACGGCGCTGTTCACCTGCATCGGGTCGCCGAGCTCCGAGAGCCCCAGGTCGGCCATGCCGTCGGGGTCCTCGGCGTCGTGGTTGACGAGGTTGTCGGCCGGCACCCGGTCGAGCACCTCGCGACCGAGGTAGTCCTCGAACTCGTGGCGGTGGTTCTTGCGGTGCAGGCCGATCGCGCAGACCAGCCGCGTGTCCTGAGGTCGTACGCCGGCAGCGGCGAGCTGGTCGAGCAGCAGCGGCAGCACCACCTTGCGATGGGCGGTGTCGTGGGCGCCGCCCTTCACGCGGTCGGGGAAGGCGATCGTCACCGTGTCGCCCGGGCCGATGAGGTCGCCGATCGGACCGCTGCCGAGCGGGTCGGCCAGCGCCTCCCGGGTCGCGGCCACCGGGTCGGCTAGCGGAGGCGGCTCGTGGTCGGCGTGATCGGGTGAGATCACCGTCGTGTCGTCGGGTACGTCGACCTCGACCAGTCCGTCGCCGTACTCGATGGCGAGTCGCATGCAGGTCCTCTCGCGGGTGGCCCTATTGTGTACCGACCTAGTTGTATATCAGGGAGCTCTCGGGTGACGGTCACGGTACGACGCGTGCTGCTGCCGCTGTGCGGCATCGCGCTCGCCATCGGCGGGTGGTGGCTGGCCAGCTCGCTGGACGACCGTACGCCGCCACCCAGCCGCGTCTTCCACGTGCTGGTCGACGGCCTGGGCAGCAGCGACGGGCTGCTGCTCGACACCCGGCTGAGCGTCCTGCGCGTGCTGATCGGGGTCGCGATCGGCTGCACCGCCGCCGTGCCCGTCGGCTTCGCGCTGGCGTGGTTCTCGGTGGTCCGCGACATGTTCAACCCGCTGGTCAGCTTCTTCCGCGCCCTGCCGCCGCTGGCCCTGATCCCGCTGGTGATCATCGAGCTCGGCATCGGCGAGACCGCCCGACTCTCGCTGCTCGTCTACGCAGCGTTCTTCTCGGCCGTGATCGTGATCTACGAGAGCGTGGCGGCGATCGACGACCTCTACGTCCGCGCGGCTCGCGCACTCGGTGCCAGCGAGCTCGAGCTGTTCCGCCGGGTCGTCGTACCCCTCACGGTGCCGCAGATCTTCGTCGCCGTCCGAGTCGCCCTCGGCGTCTGCTGGGCCACCCTCGTGGCGGCCGAGTTCGTCGCGGCACAGCGGGGCCTGGGCGCGATGATGGCCAAAGCCCAGAGCTTCTTCCGGATGGACGACGTCTGGGCCGGCATCCTGCTGATCGGGATCTCCGCCGTGATCATGGACCGGCTCGTGCAGCTGTTGATGGCGCGGGCCGTGCGCTGGCAGGAACGGGTCGTGCGATGACAGACCCGACCGTGGAGCGGATCAGCTTCACCGACGTACGCCTCGGCTTCGGTCGTGGACGCCACCGGCTCGAGGTGCTCGACGGCGTCGACTTCGGCGTACGTTCCGGGGAGTTCGTCAGCGTGCTCGGCCCCAGCGGCTGCGGCAAGTCCACGCTCCTCAACCTCGCCGCCGGCTTCCTGAAGCCCGACTCCGGCCTGGTCGAGGTCGACGGCGCCAAGGTCACCGGCCCCGACCCACGGCGAGGCGTGGTCTTCCAGCAGTACGCGATCTTCCCGTGGCTCACGGTGGAGAAGAACATCGCCTTCGGACTCACCCTGAAGGGCAACCGACGGCCGAAGGCGGAGATCCGCGAGGCTGTGGCTCGTTACGTCGACCTGATGGGGCTCAACGGGTTCGAGAAGGCGCTGCCCAAGACGCTGTCGGGTGGCATGCGCCAGCGGGTCGCCCTCGCCCGTGCCTACGCGACCGAGCCAGACGTGATGCTGCTCGACGAGCCGTTCGCCGCCCTCGACGCGCAGACCCGCGAGTTCATGCAGGAGCTGCTGCACGGGACGAGCCAGCGCGACCAGCGCGCCTCGATGCTGATCACGCACTCCATCGAGGAGGCGATCTTCCTCTCGCGACGGATCGTCGTACTCACCAACCGGCCGACGCACGTCCACGAGGTCATCGACGTCGACGTCGAGTGGCCGCGTACGCCGGAGTCCCGGACCGCGCCCGCCTTCATCGAGCTGCGCCGGCACCTCGAACAGGTCATGCGCTCGATGACCACCCTCCCCACAGTGAACCGATGAGAGAAGGAACCACGATGAGGTCTCGACTGAACACTCGCTGGCGCTCGTTGCTCGACCAACGAAAGGGGAGAGTTCTCGGGACGGTCCTGCTGACCGTGCTCGCCCTGGCGATGGCCGCCTGCGGCGCCCTCGACGAAGGCGACGGCGACAGCAAGGGCGTGGCCAAGGCCAAGGAAGGCGCGAAGGTCGTCAAGGTCGGCTACCTGCACACCATCGCGGTCGACGACAAGCTGTGGCTCGGCCAGGCCGAGGGTCAGTGGGCCGACGCCGGGCTGGACATCAAGACCACCCAGTTCGACACCGGCATCGACCTCAGCCAGGCGCTGGCCGGCGGCAGCATCGACGTCGCCATCATGGGCGGCGTCACCTCGAACTTCCCGGCCCAGGGCCAGGGCAAGATCTTCATGCTCAACTCGCGCGAGACCGCGACCGCGCGGCTGTTCGTGCAGAAGGACAGCGGCATCTCCTCGGTCGCCGACCTCAAGGGCAAGAAGGTCATCACCACCGAGGGCACCACCGCCGACATCTACCTGCACCGCGCGCTGCAGAAGGCCGGACTCGACCGCAAGCAGGTCACCGTCGTCAACGCCAAGATGCCCGACGCCGTGAACGCCTTCATCGGCGGTCAGGTGCCGGCGGTGGCGCTGTGGGTGCCCTTCGACCTGCGCGTCAACGAGGCCGGCAAGGGCGCCAAGGAGATCGACAACGCCGGCAACTACCCCGACGCCGGTGTCGGTGACGGCTGGATCGCCAACAACGCGTGGTACGACGCCAACAAGCCGACGATCAAGAAGATCATCGGCGCCTGGCTGAAGATCAACGACGCCTACCGCAAGGACCCCGAGGGCTCGCTGCAGAAGGTGCACGACGTGGCCTACAAGGACGACGCCAAGCTCTCCGACCTGCAGCACCAGGTGAAGTACCAGCAGGACTACTCCAACGCCGACTGGTTGAAGGCCTACGAGGACGGCGACGTCCTGAAGTGGGTGGGCGACGCGGAGAAGGCGTACGTCGAGCTGGGCGGTGTCCCGAAGTACGTCGACCCCAAGGAGTTCTTCGACACCAGCCTGTTCATCGAGGCGGCGAAGGGTTCGTGACCGAAGCGGCAGGAGCACGGACCCGGACCGTCGGCGTCGTCGGGCTGGGCGCGATGGGGCTGCCCATCGCCAACGCGCTGACGACCCGTCGGCCGGTCCTGGTGTACGACGCCGTGCCGGCGGCCAGCTCGCGCGCAGCCGCGGTCGGCCTGCCGGTCGCCGGCTCGCTGACCGAGCTTGCCCAGTCGTGCAACACCGTGCTCCTGTCGCTCCCCTCGGCGGCTGCGGTCGAGGAGGTGGTCGCCGAGATCGCCCCCAACGCGCCGGGGCTGCTCATCCTCGACACCAGCACGATCGGACCCGAGGACTCCCGACGCATCGGTGCCCTCGCGCTGGCCGACGGCTCGACGTACCTCGACACCCCGATCCTCGGCCGCCCGGACATGGTGGGCTCCTGGACGATCCCGGTCGGTGGTCCGGTCGCGGCTCACGCAGCCGTGGCCGACGTACTCGCCCCGATCGCGCAGCGCGTCGTACACGTCGGCGACCTGGGTGCCGCCGCCACCCTCAAGGTGGCCAACAACCTGATGTTCAGCGTGATCAACGCCGTCACGGCCGAGGCCCTGCTGCTCGCCCAGGCGGCGGGCCTCGACCCCGGCGTCTTCGTGGACACCGTGATGGACTCCGGCGCCGCGACCGTCAGCGGCCTGTTCCGCTCGATCGCCCCCCGCGCCGTGGACGGCGAGTTCGCCCCGACGTTCTCCATCGAGCTGGTCCGGAAGGACAACGACCTCGCCGTCCAGCTCGCCACCTCGCTCGGTCTCGAGCTCGCCGTCGGCTCGGCCGCCCGTGACCTCCACGACCGCGCCGTCCTGGCCGGCCACGGCGCGGAGGACTCGGTCGCCGTACTGCGCCTGCTCGAGGAGGAGTACGGCCAGGAGGCGCGCCGACATTGATGCCCGGCCGGTGAGTAGATTCGAACAATGGCCAAGAAGAAGTGGTCCGACCTGACGGAGAGCCAGCAGCGCGCCGTCTACGTCGGCGGTGCGATCGAGACAGTGATGACCCTCGCAGCCCTCCGAGATCTCGCGAGACGCCCGTCCGACCAGGTCCGCGGCTCCAAGATCGGCTGGGCACTGTCGTTCGTCGTACAACCCTTCGGCCCGATGACGTACTTCGCCTTCGGCCGCCGCTAGCTGCCAGGCAGCTCGTCGAGGTTGAAGTCCCCGGACCCCCAGATGATCTGGATGGTCAGGGCCACCGCCGCGATCAGGATGAGGAGCCCGAGGACGACGAGCGAGGCCTTCTGACTACGTGTCATGCGCACCCCGCTCTCCTCGGTTCCTCGTACCCCTCCCGCTCGGGGCCGACACCTGATTGCGGATGGTGGTCCAGGTCCTACCTGGCCGAACGGTTTCTCAGTGGACGGCCACGGGCGTCGGGACGTCGCTGTGCTCAGCTCGGGTCATGGCCAGGCTGATGCCGGTGACGAAGAGCCAGAGTCCGAAGACCATCAACGGCGCCACGAAGGCCGAGATCAGCATCAAGGCGGCCAGGCCCAGACCGACGTAGCCGAGCCATCGTGGCGCGGTGCCTCGACGTAGGCCCAGGACCGCCGCCGTGGCTGCGAACGCTGCCGCTGGGACCGACACGAAGATCACCAGGATGCTGGCCGAAGCGGCCATCAGGTAGCGGTAGGCCGACGGATCGGGGTCCGGGGAGTGCTCGAAGACGCGACCGATCGGGATGGCCGCGAAGAGACCGGCGCCGACCACCACCATCGAGGCGACCAAGGTGCCAAGCGCCCCGAGGGTGCGCGTGAGGGTGTCGTCGCCGCCACCGAGGCGGGCGCGCAACACCTGGGCGTACACCAGGAGCAGGCAGCCGGCGACGACCTCGGCGAGAGCGTGGATGATCCAGCTGCCGTCGCCGTGGTGCGCGAGCCAGTCTGCGATCACCCTGTCCGAGCTGTGGGTTGCGACGTTGGTCTCGAACAGGCCTGCGAGCAGCAGGACGGCCGAGAGTGGCGCGAGCAGTGTGGCCTTGTTCATGGTTCCTCCAGTGTTCGAGACCCCGATGTCGGGTTTTCGAAACCATGACAAGCGTGAGCCCCGGTTCGCGCCCATCCTGGGATGGAACTGTCCCTCGGTGTGGACCCATCGGGTCCACCTCCAGGTTGATGCCAACCGGGCGCGGTCCGGTCTACGGTGCGGGAGTGTCCCGGCTCTCAGCAGGTCGTCTGGTGGACGTGCTTCTCGTCCTGCTGGTCTGCATGCAACTGGCCGAGCTCGTGCTCACTCGAGCCGACGACCTCAGCGTCGCGATCGTCGTGCTCGTGGTCGCGGCCACCGGCGTACTGCTGCTGCGGAGGCGTGCGCCGGTAGCCGCAGCTCTGCTCAGCCTGGGTGGCTTCGCCGCGCTGCTGCAGCTGATGCCGTCGACTCCCGCCAGCACGTTCCTGGCGCTCCTTGTCTCCGTGGGCCTGCTCGGATCGCTTCCCGGCGTGGCCCGACTCGTCGGTCTGATCGGCGCCTGGGCGGTCGCCCTCGAGGGTGCCTGGGTCGACCCGTACGGCGGGGGTGCTGGTGACTTCGCGCTCTCAGCCGCGATCATGACCGGCGCATGGACCTGTGGGTTCCTGGTGGCGCGCGGTGTCCGAGCGACAACAGCTGCGGCAGCACAGGTGGCGGCGGCCGAGCAGGCGCGGCACGAGGCAGCGGCTGAGGCGGTGCGCGACGAGCGCGCACGGATGACCCGGGAGCTGCACGACGTGCTGGCGCACGCACTGACCGTGCTGGTGGTCCAGAGCGTCGCGGCTCAGGAGGACCTGGCTCATGGAGTCGTCGACTCGCGTCTCGCGGCGCGCCTCCGCGCGTCGGAAGAGCTGGCCCGTGAGTCGCTTCACGAGCTGCGTGCGCTGCTCGGCATTCTCGGCACCACGACTGATGCAGCCCCGCCCGCACGGGGCTTCGACGGTGTGCGCCTGATGGTCGAACGTCTCTCGCAAGCAGGCATGGCGGTCGAGCTCGACATCCAGGGGACGCCGACCCAGCTGAGCGCTGGCCTCGAGCTCGCGGTACACCGGGTCGTCCAGGAGGCCGTCACGAACGCACTGCGTCACGGCTCTGGTGACCGGGCGCGCGTCGTCATCACGTCTGGACCCGATGCCGTGGAGATCGTGGTCGAGAACCCGCTCGGCGATCCGAGGACGGACGTCGCGGGCGCAGGCCGGGGGCTGGCCGGGCTGCGTGAGCGCGTGCACCTCCATCACGGCACGCTCGTGACAAGCAGCGAGGGTGAGCAGTACCGGATGCGGTGCGTCCTTCCCCTGCCAAAGGATGATTGGGAGCACCCGGCGGGCCAACGCCCGGGTCGGCAGTCGGAGTCAATGTCGGGGTCGGAGTCGGAGTCGGAGTCGGAGTCGCCCGAGGTCAGCGCATGATCCGGGTGCTCCTCGTCGACGACCAGGCCCTGCTGCGTGACGGCTTCCGTTCGATCCTGGACCGCGAAGAAGACATCGACGTCGTCGCGGAAGCCGGAGACGGGGCCGAGGCTCTCGACGCGGCTGCGCGGACCTCGCCTGACGTCGTACTGATGGACATCCGGATGCCGCGCATGGACGGCCTGACAGCGACCAGGCGCCTCCTCGACACCCCTCGCCCGCCACGGATCCTGGTGCTCACCACCTACGACACCGACCAGCACCTCTACGAAGCCTTGCGGGCTGGAGCGTCTGGATTCCTTCTCAAGGACGTGCGCGCAGCCCAGCTCTTGTCCGCCGTACGCACGGTTGCCGCCGGCGAGGAGCTCTACGCACCCACGGTGCTCAGGCGCATCGTTGCGTCGTACGTCGAGACCCAGCGGCCCCGGCCTCCGTCGCCCCACAACCAGCTAGCCGTCCTGTCCCAGCGCGAACGAGAAGTGAGCCTGTTGATCGCTCGGGGGATGAGCAACGCAGAGATCGCCAGCCATCTGGTGCTCAGTGAGGCAACCGTGAAGACGCACGTGAACCGGATCCTCGCCAAGCTGGAAGTGCGCGATCGCGTCCAGGTCGTCGTGCTCGCCTACGAATCCGGTTTGGTCACGCCTGCTGGCTGATAGTCGCGACCACGTCGCTCGCACGAGCACCCTGCGCGCCGGTGTTCGCACCCGGACCGGCGGTCTCGTCGTACGGACGAAACCGCAGGTCGGAAGCCCCTTTCTGTCAGCCGGTCGACCAGCTGCACCCGGTGGTCGAGTTCACTCAACGGCTCGTCTCCCGGCTCGACTCATTGGGCTGCACGACGCTGATGTCGTGACGCCGGAGCAGAAGCGCGACGTGCTGGTCTCGCTCACGCAGGGAGCAGCGCAACTGGCGATGTTGCGAGTGGTCTGGGGTACGCCAAAGGCGGCGGCGTGGCCTGAGCATTCGCGGCGGAAAGACGCGGGTCCTCGAGCATTCGGATCGCGGCATGAGCGGTCGTCCCGGAGGAGGCGCTGGGTCCGCTGCTCCGCATGCTCTACGGGAGTCCGTGGTTTGCAGCGCTTCGAACCTGGGCGCTGACCTAACGGAATTCTCGAGCAATCATCGTGATGTAAAGCTCCCTTCAGGACCGTGCTCGGTAGTGGAGCAACAGGCAGCCGCCGGAACGCTGGGCATCCAGCAGCTCGAAGTGGTGCAAGGCGGCGTCCTCGGCGAAAAGGCGCGTGCCGTGCCCGGCCAGGTTCGGAGCGACTACGAGGCGCAGCTCGTCCACGAGGTCTTCGGCAAGGAGGCTACGTGCCAGGGTCAGGCTGCCGTGGATGCCGATGTCACCGCCGGATGTTCGCCTGAGGTCGGAGACGAAGTCCGGTACCGCCGCCTCCAAGTGCACGGTGTTCGCCCAGGCAACCGTCGGCGGGGTCGCGGAGAAGAGGTACTTCTGGGTCGAGTTGATGAAGTCGGCGAAGGGCTGCATGGTTGAGGTGGGCCAATGCGGCGCCCACTTCTCGTAGGTACGCCGGCCGAGCAGCACCGCATCCTGGGTGGCGATTGTCTCGCCAAGGAAGTCGATGAGCCGCTCGTCCGCATCGCCGAACCAGTCCCCCTCACCGGGGTCGTCCGCGCAGCCGTCGAGCGACATCAGCTCGTAGAGCACCACGTTGCGGGTCATCACGCGACCAGCTCTCGCGCGTAGCGGGAGCCCACGACCGACCCGTCGAAGACCCGCGCCTCGACGAGCGTCAGCTGTGCTCGAGCCTGACGTGGCGCGAAGAACGGGCGTCCCGCGCCGAGGAGCACGGGGTGCACGAAGAGCTGGTACTCGTCGACGAGCCCGGCGGCCTCGAGCGCCGCGACGGTCCGAGAGCCACCGAAGACATAGGTGTCGCCCTCGGCCGCGCCGGCGAGCTCGCGGATATGCCCGGGGTCGGCGACGACAGTGCTGTTCCACTCGGCGTCGGTGAGCATGCGGGAGAGGACGGCCTTGGGCATCGGCCGCCAGATCCTGGCGTACGCCGACTGGTTCGGTGTGCTGTCCGGCAACGTGTCCGCGATCGGCCAGAAGCCGGCCATCATCTCGAACACGGTGCGGCCGTAGACGAACAGTCCCGCGGAGCGCAGCGTGGTCACGAAGTGGGTGTGCAGATCGTCGCCGATCCATGGCCAGTCGAACTCACCGTCGGGGCCGGAGCTGTAGCCGTCGAGCGAGGACTGCATCCACACGATGATCTTGTTAGTCGTCATGATTCTTCTCCTTTGTGTAGGGGTGGGTCAGACGGCGACGGGAACGTCGACCAGGTCGAGGCCGATGTTCGGTCGAGGGGCGGGGCGCGCTTCACGACGGGCCAGTGCGATGGCGGGGAGCATCGTGGCGGCGACGACGAGGAAGGCGGCGCTGAACCCGGTGGCGGTCACCAGGGCACCGACAGCCAGGGCGCCGGCTCCCATGCCGAGGTCGTAGGCGCCGTTCCAGATCGCGCTGACGGTGCCGTACTCGTGCTCGCTGACACGCGCGTACATCAGGGTGAGGGTGGCGTTCTGCAGCAGCCCGAACCCGGTCCCGAAGACTGCGGCGCCGGCGGCGACCAGACATCCCGAGCCCGTCGCAGCCATCGCGACCATGCCGACCACCGACAAGGAGACGCCGGGCACGAGCAGCCGCGTCTGGCCGCGGCGGTCACCGAGGCGTCCGGCAACCCAGCGCGCCAGGGTCGAGGTCGTGGGCTGCAGCAGCAGCGCGGCGGGGGCCACCCAGGCGGCGTGGCTGCCGACGGCCAGCGGCACGAAAGTGACCACGACACCGGCAGCCGACGCCGAGGCAGCGAAGACGACAGCGGGTCGGACCAGCGCCGCACGCCGCAGCCCGTGCAGCACGCCGAGTGACCCTTCGGAGGCGGCATCGCGCGCGGGCAGTCCGGGCACGGTCATGATCGCGACGAGCGGCACGAGCGCGGTGAGGGCGAACACCACGCCGTAGCCCCAGTGCGCGGAGGCCCAGGTACCCAGCGGGAGGGCCAACAGGGCGGGCACACCGCCGACCAGGCCGACCAGCGCCAGGCCTTCGCCGCGGCGCTCGGCCGGGATCAACGCCGCCGTCAACGCGCCACCGGCCACGACCGAGACCGCGAAGCCCACCCCCCGCACGGCGTTGACCGCGACCACGACGGCGACCGTGGCCCCGGCCGGGGTCAGCAGGACGAGCACCGGCGTGCCGAGCAGGATCAGGCCGGCAGCCAGGGCCCAGCGGTAGCCGAAGAGAGTGACCAGGCGCGGGGTGACCAGCTCGGTCGAGACCGTGGCGAAGAGCAGGGCCGCATTCGCCATCCCGGCGGCGGTCCCGGTCCCGACCGAGTCGGCGTACAGGGGGACCGCGGCCAGCGGCAGGTAGAAACCGACGGCGCCGGCGACGACGCTGACCAGTCGGAGGAGCAGCGGGCGGGTGATCAAGGGGCTCATGACAGGAACGCTAGGCGCGATGTGGGCCTCTGCTAAGGTCCACTTTCGTGGCTGTCGAATGGTCCACTTCTGCTCCGGACCTGTTGGTGTCCCTCGACCGGGCGGCTCCCACCTCGCTGCGCACCCAGCTCGAGGGACGGCTGCGCGACGCCGTCCGCACCGGACGCCTGGCGCCCGGCGAGCGACTGCCGAGCAGCCGAGCGCTCGCGCAGCACCTGGCCATCTCACGCGGCCTGGTCCAGGAGTGCTTCGAACAACTGGTCGCCGAGGGCTACCTGGTCTCCCGCGCCGGATCCGGCACCCGGGTCGCCGACCTCGCTGCAGAACAGGCCCCCAGCCGACCGCCATCGCCAAACTCCAGGCAGTCTTCTGCCGCGGCCCCGACGCCCCCGACGCCCGCCGAGACATCGGCGCTGGTGGCTGACTTCCAGTCCGGGGTCCCCGACCTCGGGCTCGCCCCCCGCGAAGACTGGGCTTGGGCGATGCGGGAGGCGTGCCGGACCGCGCCGAACACCGCCTTCGACTACGGCGACCCGCGTGGTGACCCGCACCTGCGCGACGTGCTTGCGGCCTACCTCCGCAGGGTGCGGGCGGCCGATGCGCACTCGTCCCAGATCCTCGTCTGCGCCGGCTTCCAGCAAGGCCTCGCGCTCGTGCTCCGCAGCTTGGCCCTCCAGGGCCGTACCCGGATCGCGGTCGAGGACCCGGGCTCGATCGGGACCATCACCGCGCTCGCCCATACGGCCGGCGGCGACTGCGTGCCCGTGGGTGTCGACGACGACGGCCTCGACGTCGCGGCCCTCGAGGCCAGCGGCGCACAGGTCGTGGTCGTGACGCCGGCCCACCAGTGGCCCACCGGTGTGGTGCTCTCCGCCGACCGGCGCCACGAGCTGGTCGCCTGGGCACGCGCGCGCGACGGGATGATCATCGAGGACGACTACGACGCCGAGTTCCGCTACGACCGCGAGCCGGTCGGCTCCCTGCAAGGGCTCGCCCCGGAGCGGGTCGTCTCCCTGGGTACGGTGAGCAAGTCGCTCGCCCCCACCCTCCGGCTCGGCTGGGCGGTGCTGCCGACCCGGCTGATCGAGCCGGTGGGCGCGGCCAAGCAGACCGCCGACCGCGGGGCCCCCGGACTCGACCAGCTCGCCCTCGCCGGGCTGCTCGAGTCCGGACGCTACGACCGGCACCTGCGCCGCATGCGCGCGGTGTACTCCCGGCGCCGGGACACCCTGGTCGCAGCCCTGGCAGAGCACGCGCCACAGGTGGCGCTCACCGGACTGGCCGCCGGGTTCCACGCGATCGTCCACCTGCCTGCTGGAGCCGACGAGGACATCGTCGTGACCCGGGCGCGCCGGGTCGGCGTCGGTCTCTACGGCATCAGCGCCTACCGTTCGGCGCCGCAGCCGGGACGGCCGCAGCTCGTCCTCGGCTTCGGCAACACCGCCGACCGCGCCATCGAGGAAGGCATCAGGATCGTGGCTCCCGTGCTGCGGTGACCCGCACGACGGGACGCGCGCGCACAGCGGCATCGTTCTCTTGGCCGCCACCGCGCGCGCCTCGGCTCGCTGGGTATGCATCACGCCCGGCGCGGGTACTGGCCGGCTTCCTTGACCAGCCGGTCGCCGACCTCGATCTGCTTCCACAGGCCACGGTCGACCCGGATCTTCTGCTCGTTCCCGTCGTCATGCTTGATCGTCACGCGCCGGTACACGCGAGTTAGCGCGGTGGATTCCAGATAGCCGGTCACCGAGGGCGAGGAGCCAATGGCGGAGTTGGCCTCTGGGTCAGGGGTTCTTCCAGTTGGACGTGGACGAGCCGGTCTTCTTGCACTTCCACTTCTTGCCCTGGGCGTCCCAGCCGAACTTGCCTCGCTTGGCCTTCGGACAGAACTGACCGCCCTTGATGCACTTGCCGCTGGAGGTCTTCGTGCACGCGTGCTTCGCCGCGATCACGCTGTGGCTGGAGTCCACGGATCGAACCGGGGCTGCCGTGGCGGCTGACGGAGCGAGGAGGCCGGCGGCGATGAGCGCGAACGCGGCCAGGATGGTGCGGAAGTACATGTGAGTTCCCCGAGACTGTGAGTGCCACGTCAGAGTGATCGCGGCGCCACAACCATCGGCTACCGAGGCACTCCGGGGAGGCGTTTCGCGAAAATTGAGGGTATTTGTCTGCACTCCACCGCTTGGTGATCACTCGGTGCGGAGCTCGCCCAAACCCACCAGGTAGTTCAGCGCCGAGGCACGAGAAGGGCTCACTCGCAGGCGGTTCCGTCGCCGTCCCTGTCCAGTCGCGGGGTCTCGTAGCCTGGGTCGCCGCGATGCAGCGGCGACTTCCCCGCGGCGCGGACCGCGTCGCAGTTGGCGTAGTAGACCTCCCCGGCAGAACCACGGCCCGGTTCTTGTCCGCTGCCGTTCGGTGACCCTGTGTTCTGGGCGGGCTGCTCGCTGTCCTGCTCTCCGGGGCCCGGGTCGGTGAGGTGCTGGTCGACGCGGGTTGGTGCGTGCGTCGGGTCCGGCGTGGCCTGCTGGCCGGGGCAGGTGGACAGGACTCGGGCGATCGCGTCGTGCTCGGCAGGGGTGACTGAGAGGGCGTACTTGGCTTTCACGGTGACCTGCCGGGCGACGTAGGCGCACCGGTAGCTCTTGTTGGGCGGCAGCCAGGTGGCGGCGTCTCCGTCGCGCTTGGACCGGTTCGCGCCAGCGTCGACCGGCAGCAGGTTCAGAGGGTCGTTGGCGATCGCCGCACGCTGGTTGATGTCCCACTTCCATGCCCCGGAGACCCATGCATTGCCGAGCGCCACCACATGGTCGATGTCGATGGAGTAGGTGTCGCCGCGGACATAGGAGATTGTGGTCGCGGTGTAGGGGTCATCCAGGATCCCCGAGGCGACGACACAACCGTTCGTCCCGGAGCGCAGCGCGATCTGGCGCAGGTAGCGACGCAGCAGGTCAGAACGGGTGTCGCATCCGTTGCGATCTGCGTCCAGCCATGCCTGGCCGAACCGGTCCCGGTCATAACCGGTCATCGGCGCCCGGCCACGAACCCTCAGGGCCGCGAGCAACCCAACCGCTGTCCCTCGTCCCGGGTGAGCCGGCGGGGGGCTTGCTTGGTGGTGCGGCGTCGGCTTCTTAGGTGGCTGAGATGCCTTAGCTGATGTCGCGTGACCACCGGTGCCCGGTGCGGTGGAGGACCCGGTCCCGGGCTCGGCCGGAGACGCGGCGACGTTCGGGCCGGTGCTCACACAGCCCACCAATGCCAGCGTTGCGGCCACGACCAGCATTGCGAAGCGTCCGGTGGGATACGGGCGACCCGAAGCGCGGGCACCGTGAGGGCAGGCGGTTGCCGCGGTACGGCCCGAGATCGGTGTCACGGCCGACACCTTGCCTGACCGGACCCAAAGGCGCAGCGCTATTGCGGAATCCGGTGCCTGGTCGTAGCACAAGGCGAGCGTCGATAATCCCCGTCCGCCTGCGAGTGCCTGGGCTGAGTGCCGAGCACGACGCGGCAAGTGAGTGCGTTCCTCCGCGGCCCAGTGCACTCAGCAGCGTGACCACTCATGGGCGGACCACTAGCCCATCCGATAGGCGACGAAAGGACGCGCCTTCTACCGCTGCGGCCCGGTCCGTCGACCCGAGTGGAGCTCGCGCAGGAACGCTGCGTTACTGAGACGGCACCTCAACGGTAGGCGGACTTAACTCCAGCGGCCAGGGCGGCGACTTCGATCTGAACGGCGGACACGACGGGGTCAGCCTCCTCGCGGGAGACAGACCTCAACGAGGACAGGGCGGCGGAATGGATGCCGGCGGCGGCTGCCTCGATCCGTTCGCAGTCCGCGCGGTCCTCCTCGCGCAGCGATCCGGAACGGGCACTCACACAGAGAACCGCGTCGGCTCTACTGGCCGCCGTCCTTAGCTGGGTTGCCAGCGCAGGCAGGTCACCTACCGCGACATCGGAGCGACGTGCGACGGCGACCGAGTGCTCCGCCGAGCAGACTGCACGCCACATCCGGTGGCGGCGATTCTGGACTGCCCACCAGCCAGGCGCGCCAACAGTGGAAAGCGCCACCGAGCCCCG
>NZ_AUEP01000008.1 GCF_000426045.1 Marmoricola sp. URHB0036 | reverse complement strand
GGGGGGGGGGGGCGTATTCGTCGCTCAGCGACCAGGCCGGCGCCTGGAGCCGACGAGGCCTGGTTGCGCCTACGCGGTTGACGGATCGTTCCGTCAACGGAGCGTTTTGGCGGAACGATCCGTCAAGCCGGTTCGCCGCCCGACCCGTCTAGCCTTCTTGTCCACCCCTGCCGACCGAAGCTGCCGTGCGCCGGCTGAGCGTCCACGTCAGCGGAGTCGGCGCGCTCGCAGCACCGTGTCGTGCAGGGTCACGGCCCCGCCCTCCGGGTGCCGGCCGGGACGGGGTCGTTCCTCACTGGTCAGGATCTCCCACCGGTCGTCGAGCCCGGCGGCGAGCTCCTCGGCGGTGAAGTAGAGGTCGGGGTCGTCCGGTCTCGGGACGACGCCGATGTCGAGAGGACTGTGCGCGCCGACCAGGAAGGTGCCTCCGACGACGACGGCGTCAGCCAGCCCGGCGTACACCGCCCGCCGGTCGCCGCCGGGGAGGTGCATGAACGACACCGTGACGAGGTCGTAGGCCCGCTCGGGTGGCCGCCAGGACATCAGGTCGCGCTTGGTCCAGGTCAGTCGTCCCTCGGCCTCCGCGCCGGCCGCCGCGGCGTGACGGGCTGCCCGGTCCAGGGCGACCTGCGAGACGTCGACACCCTCCACCTGCCAACCGCGCCCGGCCAGCCACAGGGCGTCGCCGCCCTCGCCGCAGCCGACGTCGAGCGCGGTGCCGGGGGGCAGGCTCTCGGTCTCGGTCATCACCACGGCGTTGACGTGACCGCTCCACAGTGCCGGGCTGGAGCCGTAGCGCTCGTCCCAGAACTCCGCGGTCCAGCGGACCGACGGGTCCTCGGCCTCGCCTGCCTCGTGCTGGTGCCCGTGGTGTGCCTCGTGCGCGCTCACGCGACCACCTTCTCGCGTGCGTCGCTCATCACCAGGTCGGCGTTGACCGCGGCGCCGGCCTTCGTCCCCGCCGCTGCGGCTCCCATCACCTGGGCCGAGATGTCGGTGACGTTGCCGGCGGCGTACACGCCGGGAACCGACGTCTGGCCCATCAGGTCGACCTCTACCGACTCGCCCATGCCGGACGGGTGTGCCACAGCCTCGATGCCGAGCGACTCGAGCAGGCTGCTCCGCGCGCTGGAGTACGGCGACACCACGACCGCCCCGACCGCGAGCAGGCTCCCGTCCTCGAGCCGCAGGCCCGAGACGACCCCACCGGCGGCCTCCACCGACCGGACCGTGCTTTCGAGCACGGTCACACCGGCCCCGGCCAGCAGGCTGAGTGACTCGGCGTCCGGCTCGAAGGAGTGCGTCACCAGCGTGACCTCGTCGCTCAGCTGGCTGAACAGCAACGCCTGGTGCACCGACGTCGCACCCGTGGCCACCACGCCGATCGCCTGGTCACGCACCTCCCACCCGTGGCAGTACGGGCAGTGCAGCACCCCGGTGCCCCAGTGCTCGCGCAGACTGTCGATGTCGGGAAGGGCATCGACCACACCGGCCGTGACGACGAGACGCCGCGCCACCAGTCGCTCGCCGTCCTCGAGCCTGACGGCGAACCCGTGGTCCAGCCGTTCGGCGGTGTCGACCCGGCCGAGACGCAGCCCGCCGCCGTAGTGGGCCAGCTCGGTCCGCCCCGACGCCACCAGGTCGTGCGGACCGATCCCGTCGCGGGAGAGGAAGTTGTGCACGCCCGCGGCCGGAGCGTTGCGAGGTTCTCCGGCGTCGATCACGAGTACCGAGCGACGTGACCGGGCCAGTGCGATGCCCGCGCTCAGTCCCGCTGCTCCGCCCCCGACGACGATCACCTCGTGATCGATGTGGTCGATGTCCATGGTCGTGCTCCTGTCTCTGGGGTCTGGTCACCAGAGTCCGCCGTACGGCCGCAGTTGACAAATCAGGTTGCTGAAACGGCAAACTGGTCCCATGACAGATGACGTGCTCGACGGGGTGGGCGCGCGGCTCCGCGCGCTGCGCCAGGAACGTGACATGACCCTGGCGGAGCTGTCCGAGGGCACTGGCATCTCGGTGAGCACGCTGTCGCGGCTGGAGTCGGGGCAGCGCAAGCCGACGCTGGAGCTGCTGCTGCCGCTCGCCCGGGTGCACCAGGTGCAGCTCGACGAGCTCGTCGGCACCGGTCCCGCCGAGGACCCGCGGGTGCGCGGCAAGGCCATCAAGATGGGCGGCATGACGATGGTTCCGCTGACCCGCCGGCCCGGCAGCCTGCAGGCGTTCAAGACCACCATTCCCGGTGGCTCACGCCGCCGGAAACCGGAGCCGAAGACGCACGAGGGCTACGAGTGGCTCTACGTCCTCAGCGGTCGCCTGCGGATGATCCTCGGCGAGCACGACCTGGTGCTCGAGCCGGGCGAGGCGGCGGAGTTCGACACTCGCCTGCCGCACTGGTTCGGCGGCGCGGACCCGCGTCCGGTGGAGTTCTTGTCGATCTTCAGCCGTGAGGGGGAGCGCATCCACGTCCGCGCCCGCTCCACCGATCCGTCACGTGCCTGACCGGGTGGCGGCCTCGAAGCCGTCGAGGATGATGCCGATGTCGAAGAGGTACTCCGCGTGGGGGTCGTTCGCCGGCGCCTCCGCCGGTGGCTCGCTGTGCACGAGCCGGGTCAGGTGTGGGTACGTCGCCGGGTCGGCCAGCTCGCGGATCAAGGTGGCGTAGTCGGTCTCGACGCCCGTCTCCTCGGCGGCCTCGCGAGCCTTGCGCTCGTCGTGGACCATGCGAGCATCGATCAGTCCGTGCTGGCTGATCAGGCCCAGGACCCGGATCTTCACGTAGTCCGGCGCGTCCACCTCGTCCAGGGCAGCCAGCCCGAGCTCCACCCACGCCAGCGACGAGGGGGCGAGGGGAGGTGTCGACATCGGCAGCCGGGTGATCCAGATGTTCTCCTCCACGACCTCGCGCTGCCGGAGGGCCCAGGACGTCAACCGCTCCCGCCATGTGTTCCCCTCGGGAGTCCAGTCACCCAACGTCCGGGCGCTGGCGTTCCACATCAGCTGGAGCAGCTCGTCCTTGTTCTGCACGTGCCGGTACAGCGACATCGTGGTGAAGCCGAGCGCCTTGGCCACCCGCGCCATCGAGACGGCTTCCAGCCCCTCGTCGTTGGCGATGCGGACGGCGGCATCGACGATGCGGTCCACGTCGAGCTCGGCGCGCGGACCGCGCGTCCCGGGGGAGCGGCGACCCCACAGCGCCTCCAGGGCGGGTGGCAGCACGACGCTGTCGGTGGACTCGGGCATGGCGGAAATCTTTCACATCGAGGTGCTTGCTATGTTCAGTGTACGACGCATACAGTTTGTGTATGACATACACAGTTAACGTCGGCGGGGTCACCAAGACCTTCGGCCAGACCCGCGCCCTGGACGGCGTGGACCTCCGCATCACCGCCGGCACCATCTACGGCCTGCTCGGTCCCAACGGCGCCGGCAAGACAACGCTCGTCCGGATCCTGGCGACCCTGGTCCGGCCGGACGCCGGCACGGCGTTCGTCGCCGGGCACGACCTGGTCGCCGAGGCCGACGCCGTCCGGCGGTCGATCGGCCTGACGGGGCAGCACGCCGCGGTCGACGACGTCCTGACTGGTCAGGAGAACCTGCTGATGATGGCGCGGCTGCGCAAGCTCTCGGGCTCCGTCGCGCGGGCACGCACCCAGGAGCTGCTCGAGGAGTTCGACCTCGTCGAGGCCGCCGGGCGCCGGGCCGGCACCTACTCGGGCGGGATGAAGCGGCGCCTCGACCTGGCGGTGAGCATGATCGACCGACCGAGGCTGCTCTTCCTCGACGAGCCCACGACCGGACTCGACCCGCGCAGCCGCGAGCAGGTGTGGTCGACGGTCAGCCAGCTCAGGGCCGAGGGCGTGACCATCCTGCTGACCACCCAGTACCTCGAGGAGGCCGACCGGCTGGCCGACCTCGTCGGGGTGCTCGATGGAGGCCGCATCGTCGCCGAGGGGACGCCCGACGAGCTGAAGGCGACGGTCGGTGCCGAGCAGGTGCGGCTGGAGCTGGCCGACGGGTCGGTGCAGACCGTGACGACGGACGGGTCAGCCACAGCGATGGCCGAGGTCCTGGCCGACGCCGCACGCCGTCAGCTCGACGTACGCCGGGTGGAGACGGTCCGCCCGTCCCTCGACGACGTGTTCCTGTCCCTCACCGACCGCCGCCCTGTCGCGGCCTGAACCGGAGAACCCAGATGAGCCTGACCGTGCACCACTTCGCCGACCGGGTTTCCGGTACCGCGCTCGACACCCGGGTGATGGTGACCCGCAGCGTCCGCCGGTCCTTGCGCGACCCCGAGGCGTTCTTCACCGCACTGATGCTGCCGGTGATCCTGATGCTGCTCTTCGTCTACGTCTTCGGCGGTGCCATGCGCACCGGCACGTCGTACGTCGACTACGTGGTGCCGGGCCTGATCGTGCTGTGCGCCGGATTCGGTGCCGGCACCACCGCCACCGCGGTCGCACAGGACATGACCAACGGCATCGTCGACCGCTTCCGCTCCATGCCGGTGGCGCCGTCCTCGGTGCTGACCGGTCACGTCGTGGCCAGTGTGCTGCGCAACCTGCTGGCGACGTTCCTCGTCATCTGCGTCGGACTGGCGGTCGGCTGGCGCCCGACCGGTTCGCCCCTCGACTGGGTTGCCGCGATGCTCGTGGTGGTGCTCTTCATCCTGGCCCTGTCGTGGCTGGCCGCCGCCGTCGGCCTGCTGGCCGGTGGGCCGGAAGCCGCCAACAGCATGACGATCGTGCTGATGTTCCTGCCCTACGTCAGCACCGCCTTCGTGCCCGTCGACACGATGCCGTCGTGGTTGCAAGGTTTCGCGGAGCACCAACCGATGACCCCGGTCATCGAGACCCTGCGCGGGCTGTGGATGGGTACGCCGCTGGGGCACCAGCCGTTCTGGGCCGTCGTCTGGTGCGTCGGCATCCTGCTCGTCGCAGCCGTGGTCTCCTCGATGCTGTTCACACGCCGGGTCAGCCGCTAGGTGAGCGACGGCGCTCCGGGAGCACGATGCGGACGTGCGGGTGGTACTGCCCCACGTGGGCCAGCAACGGTGGCAGCAGGTGCACGAACCGCGCCGGCACGCCCCAGACCATGGCGCCGGCCGCCTCGCTGACCCCCAGGAGGCGGCCGGCGCCGCGGGTGCGCTGCAGGCCGCGCACGAGACGGATGCGGTCCTCGTGCACCGCCACGAACTGCAGGAACACCATCGCGGCACCGTCCGGCACCTCGACCTCGCTGGCCACCAGCGCCGCACAGTCCGTCCAGGCGAGCCGGGCCAGGGGTGCGTGGTCCTCGGCTCCCTGGCGGATCGCGATGTCGTCCTCGGTGAAGACCAGACCGAGCTCCGGCGACGGCGCACCACGGGCGTCGAGGAGGGCGGCCACCTCGGTCGGCGGGAGCACCTGCTCCTCGCCACCTTCGTCTGTGGCGGGGCCCCACAGGCGCCGTCGGCCCTCCGAGGTCATGTACCGGGACAGCATCACCAGCACGACGAGGTCGAGGAGCAGGAGCACCATCGCATGGCGCAGCCCGGCGGGGGTGCCCGTGCTCGCTTGTCGCGTCGCCGGCACCAGCAGCACCAGGAACAGCACCACCCCGACGGCGACGTCGTAGACCGCGCGCCAGCGAATCGTCCAGGGGGAGGAGTCGCCGGCCGCGTCGCTCATCGCGCCAGGGTCTCCCGCAACCGCTCGACCGGGCTGTTCAGCCCCCACTGCTCGGCGATCGCCTCCAGCATCTCCGGGTCGTGCGGCGCGGACGGAAGGGTCAGGTCGCGGTCGCCGAGGTCGATGTCGCGAGCCACGGCGACGACCTGTGGGGCCACCGCGAGGTAGTCCAGCGAGGCCTTGATCTTGCCGCGTGGTCCCGGCCCCATGTCGCCGTCGGGGTCCTGTGCCGCGGCGATGATCGCGTCGAGGTCGCCGAACCGGTTGAGCAGCACCGCCGCCGTCTTGTCACCGACACCGGGGACGCCGGGCAGCCCGTCGGAGGTGTCGCCGCGCAGGGTGGCGAAGGCGGCGTACTGGTCGGCATTGACGGCGTACTTCTCGCGCAGGACGTCGTTGGTCACGCGCTCGTGCTTGCCGACCCCGCGCGCCGTGTAGAGGACCCGCACACCGGCCTCGTCGTCGACGAGCTGGAACAGGTCACGGTCGCCAGTGACGATGTCGACCGGCATGCCGGCATCGGTGGCCAGGGTGCCGATCACGTCGTCGGCCTCGTAGTGGTCGGCGCCGACGATCGCGATCCCGAACGCCTCGAGCACGGCGACGATGATCGGGATCTGCTGCTCGAGCGGGTCGGGGACCTCCTCGATGTCGGGGGTGTCTCCCGGCCGGGGGGCCTCCACGCGGTGAGCCTTGTACGACGGCAGCAGGTCGACCCGCCACTGGGGGCGCCAGTCGTTGTCCCAGCAGCACGCGAGGTGGGTCGGCCGGTACTCGTCGACGAGCCGGTTGATGAACTCGAGCAGTCCCCGCACTGCGTTGACGGGCATCCCGTTCGGAGCCACCACGGAGTCCGGTACGCCGAAGAAGGCGCGGAAGTACAGCGAGGCGGTGTCGAGCAGCATCAGCCGGGAGTTCACTCCGGGAGTCTAGGTGCCCCCGCCCGGTCCGCGTCCGTCTAGGCTCAGGCTCGTGGAGAAGATCGACCGCCAGATCCTGGGACTGCTCGCCGACGACGGGCGGATGTCCTACACCGACCTCGGCAAGGCGACCGGGCTCTCGACGAGTGCCGTGCACCAGCGGGTCAAGCGACTCGAGGAGCGCGGGCTGATCCTGGGGTACGGCGCCACCATCGACCATGCCGCTGCTGGGAAGCCGCTGACGGCGTTCGTCAGCATCACCCCGTTCGACGTCTCCGAGGCCGACGACTACCCCGACCGGCTCGAGCACATCACCGAGATCGAGTCGTGCTGGTCGGTCGCGGGGGAGGAGTCCTACATCCTCAAGGTGCGGGTGGCCACACCGGCCGACCTCGAGGAGCTGCTGGCCCGGGTGCGTACGGCGGCCAACGTCTCGACGCGGACCACGATCGTGCTGTCCACGCCGTACGAGAACCGCCCGACGCACTGACCGCACGTCCTCCGGGCAAGGCGCGACCCCGTCCGGTCTACACCGGTTCGCGGCATTCCTGCCGACATTTCGCGTCTTGTTCGCCTGATGCCGCAGAATCTCCGTCGTGGGCGGTGTCAGCCTCCCGGGTTCCTCGCCGTGGTAGGAATCCGAGGACGATGACACCGCCCACATCCAGTTCTTGAGGGCGTCTCACTCGCCGGCGAAGGCCGCCTCGAGCTCGTCGATCCGGAACGCGCGCTTGTCGATCGCCATGAAGCACGCCGTGACCCGCCGGACCCGCTCCGGGTCCGAGTCGGCCATCATCTTGTCCAGCACGGTCGGGTAGACCTGCCAGCTGAAGCCGTAGCGGTCCTTCAGCCAGCCGCACGGCCCGGGCTCGCCACCGTCGACTAGTGCGTCCCACAGGCGGTCGATCTCGTCCTGGGTGTCGCAGGGGATCGCCAGCGACACCGACTCGTTGGCCTCGAACCGGGTGTCGGCACCGTTGATGGCGACGAACGGCTGGCCCTGGAGCTCGAAGTAGAGAGCCATCTTCTGCCCGGCCCACTCGCCGGCCTCCGGGCCGTAGTCGGAGGAGCTGACCACGCGGCTGTCCTCGAAGAGCGAGCAGTAGAAGGCCACCGCCTCCTCGATCCTGCCGTCGTTGATCCACAGGTTGGTGGTGATCCGTTGCATGGCTGTCTCCTCTGCGTGAGCGATCCGGGGTCAGGGAGGCAGACCCGGTCAGGCAGCGAGACTCATCGCTGCCCCACCCACGCTAGGCGAGCAGCTCGAGGACGGCTGCCTCGAGAGTGCGCTGCTTGGCAGCGGGGGAGCGGTACTTCTTGGTGACGAGCTTCGGGTCGATCGTCGTACCGTTCTCGTAGAGGTCGAGGACCCGCGGGTCGATGTAGGAGTTCTTCGCGATGGTCGGGGTGTTGCCGAGGTACTCCGACACCTCGGTGACCGCCGCCTTGATCGCACGCTGACGCGATCGCTTGGTGTCGCCGGGCTCGTCGGAGGCGGCCAGTGCCGCGGCCGCGATCACGGTGGCGTGCCAGGTGCGGAAGTCCTTGGCAGTGAGGTCCTCGAACAGGCCCCGGATGTAGGTGTTCACCGCCGTCGAGTCGAGGTCGCGCCACCGCCGTTGCAGCTGGTAGGCGAGCAGGCGGTCGCTGCCGCCGCGACGGCGACGCAGGCTGTCCAGCACCTCGAGCAAGGCGGGATCGTCGATCTCGATGCTGTGCTCGATCCCGGACTTCCCCACGAACCGGAACACCAGGCGGTCCCGGTTCTTCGACACGTGCCGCTTCTCCAGCGTGGTCAGCCCGAACGAGCCGTTGGTGTCGGCGTACATGTCGCTGCCGATCCGGAAGTAGCCCAGGTCCAGCAGGCGTACGGCGACGGCGTCGGCTCGCTCGAGCGGCATCCCCTCGAGGGCCAGGTCGCGCATCACCGCCCGGCGCGCGGCCGGCAGCTTGCGGGCGGCCTGGAGCACCCGGTCGAACTTCTGCTTGTCGCGCTTGATGCGCCAGTCGGGGTGGTAGAGGTACTGGCGCCGTCCGGCATCGTCGGTGCCGACGGCCTGGATGTGCCCGTTCGGGTACGGCGAGATCCACACGTCCCGCCAGGCCGGCGGGATCGCCAGTGACTTGATCCTCGCGATCTCCTCGGCGTCGGAGATGCGGGCTCCGCTCTGGTCGATGAACGTCCAGCCCGACCCGGCACGACGGCGCGTGAGACCCGGTGAGTGAGGGGAGACCGTTCGCAGTCGGGGCATGGCGGAGAAGTTCCCCGAGGGGCCGGTCGCATGCTTGACCGGCTGCGGTGACGTCCACCACGCTGCAGTCACCCGGTGGCCGGGTGCGAGCGAATGGGGCGACGATGGACATCCATCTGAACAGCGGAACGGTCCGCGGCGCTGAAGCAGGCGGCATCGCCCGGTTCCTCGGGATCCCCTACGCCGCCGCGCCCTTCGGGGAGCTCCGGATGCAGCCACCGGCGGCAGTCGAGCCGTGGCACGGGGTGTTCGAGGCAACGACGTACGGGCCGACCGCGCCCAAGGGCGACTACCCACCGCAGTACCAGCCGTTGCTGCCCGAGCAGGTGATCCCCGGTGAGGAGTGCCTGAACCTCAACGTCTGGACGCCGGCCGATGCACCGGCGAACGGCGCCGACCTGCCGGTGCTCGTGTGGATCCACGGCGGCTCGTTCATGAACGGCTCCGGCTCGGTCCTGGAGTACGACGGCGCCAACTTCGCTCGCGACGGTGTGGTCTGCGTGACCATCAACTACCGCCTCTCCGCCGAGGGCTTCATGTTCGCCGAGTCCGACGTCGCCGACGGGCGGGCCAACCTCGGTCTCCAGGACCAGGTGGCTGCCCTGCGGTGGGTGCAGCACAACATCGCGGCATTCGGCGGGGACCCGTCCCGGGTGACCGTCGCGGGGGAGTCGGCCGGCGCCATGAGCATCACCACCCTGCTGGCGATGCCCTCCGCTGCCGGGCTCTTCGCGCAGGCCATCACCCAGTCGGGCGCCGCGGCTCACACCCTCACCCCGGAGATCGGGCTCACCGTGACGCGGACGCTGGCCGAGGCGCTCGGCGTCGCGCCCACCCGGGAGGCGATCGCCGCCGTCGACCTGGACACGCTGATCCGGGTCGCCGCCCAGCTCGTCATCGAGGTGCAGAGCGCACCCGACCCGGTGAAGTGGGGTTCGCTGGCGCTGAGCCTGCTCCCGTTCGCGCCCGTGGTCGACGGCACCGTCCTCCCGCAGCACCCTCTCGACGCCTTCGCCGCCGGGGCGTCCTCCGACGTGCGCGTGCTGGTGGGCGCCAACCGGGAGGAGTCCCGCCTGTTCCTGGTCGCCCCCGGTGCTATCGACTTCGTCGACGAACCGTCCCTGGTCGGCGGCGCGGCCGCCTACGGACTCCCGCCCGACGGCGTCGACCTCTATCGGAAGAACCGGCCGGGTGCGTCCCCGGGTGACGTGCTGGCGGCCGTGGTCTCCGACTGGTTCTTCACGATCCCGGCGATCCGTCACGCCGAGGCACGAGCCGAGGGTGGCGGCACGACCTGGGCCTATCGGTTCGACCGTCCCGCGCAGGAGGACAACAACCGCTACGGAGCCTGCCACGCGGTCGAGATCCCGTTCGTCTTCGACAACATCGGGCTCGACCAGACCAGGCCGCTGATCGGCGACCACCCCTCCCAGGCCCTCGCCGACACCGCCCACGCGACGTGGGTCGCCTTCGTGACGTCGGGCGATCCCGGTTGGGCGCCGTACACCGCCCGGACCCGGACCACCGGTGTCATCACCGAGGAGCTCACCGTCATCGACGACCCGGACGGCGACGAGCGGGCCACGTGGGACGGCATCCGCTAGAACTCCATCTGGCTGGCGAGCGCGACTGTCAGGGGTGGCTGCCACGATCACGGAATGCTGACCGGACTGCTTCTGGCCGAGAGCCTGCGCGTGGGCGCCGAGCTGGCGGTGCCCGACGTCCGGCTGACCCGCCTGGTACGTCGCGACGTGAGTGACTCGGTGGTCGAGAGCCAGCCCGACGTCTGGACCTTCGTGGAGTTCGAGGCACCCGAGCATCGTGCCGACGAGCTGGCCGAGGCGCTGGCTGCGGCGCTGATCGCGGAGGACGGGTGGTACGCCGACTTCGACGTCGGCACCGACCACGTGGTCGTCTTCGCCGGCCGGGTCTTCCGCTACCGCAACGACGACGAGGCCGGACACCGCGAAGCGGTCGACTACGGCCGCTCCGCCGGCACGCCCGAGCACCAGCTGGACTGGAAGAGCTGACCGCTCAGACCGAGTGCACGGTCTCCTGCCCCTGGCGGGCCCACCACGCCTGGCCCTCGGCGGGCAGCGTGTGGATCGGGTCGTAGTACTCGTAGGTGCGGGTCAGCGCCTCCGGGTCGGCGGCCTCGATCGAGGTGCGGTAGTTCTTCGTCCAGTAGGAGATGCCCTTGACCTCGTCGTACGACGAGATCTGGTGCACCCACCGCTTGCCGACGAACGGCACGTCACACACGATGCGAGGCGTCGCAAAGCCGGGGAGGTAGCCCATGATGTGGTGCTGGAGCCGCTGGGCGTCGGCGACCGAGATCCGCCAGTGCTCGGCGTTGGGGATCATGTCGCACATGTAGAAGTAGTAGGGCAGGATCTGCGCGCCGTCGAGCAGCCGGAAGCACAGGTCGAGCATCGCGTGCGGGTCGGCGTTGACGCCGTTGAGGATGACGCCCTGGTTGCGGACGTCGCGTACGCCGGCGTCGAACATCGCCTGCGCCGCCTTCGCGACGAGCGGCGTGACCGAGTTGGCGTGGTTGACATGGGTGTGGATCGCGAGGCCGACGCCCCGGGCGCGGGCCGTGCCGGCCACCCGGCTCATGCCCTCGACGACCTCGTCCTGGAGCCAGTGCTGGGGCAGGCCCATCAGCGCCTTGGTGGCCAGCCGGATGTCGCGGATGTTCTCGATCTCGAGCAGCTTGGTGAGGAACTCCTCCAGGCGCGCCCACGGCATGTTGGCCACGTCGCCACCGGATACCACCACGTCGCGGACGCCCGGGTGGGTGCGCAGGTAGTCGAGCATCTCGGCGTGCCGGTCGACCGGCTTGCCGAGGAACTTCAGCTTGTCGACGGTCGGGGTGGAGTTGCCGACGAGGTCCATCCGCGTGCAGTGGCCGCAGTACTGCGGGCAGGTCGGCAGCAGCTCGGCGAGCACCTTGGTCGGGTAGCGGTGGGTGAGGCCCTCGGCGGCCCACATGTCGTGCTCGTGCAGCGAGTCGCGGCTGGAGTAGGGGTGCGAGGGCCAGTCGGTACGCCGGTCGGAGAACACCGGGATCATGTAGTGCCGGATCGGGTCGGCGTAGAAGGCCTCGGTCAGCGAACCGGGCCCAGCCGGCTGCTCGTGGGGCGCCATCGTGTTCATCATCTGCGGCGGGATCAGCATCGACATCGTCGCGCGCTCGGCCTGGTCGCGCTCGAGATCGGCGTAGAACCGCTCGTCAACGAGGTCACCGAGCAGCTCGCGCAGCTGGCGGAGGTTCTTCACGCAGTGGGAGCGCTGCCACTGGGCGCTCTCCCACTCCTCGCGGGTGACGTCCTTCCACCCCGGGAACCGGGTCCAGTCGGGCTCGACCAGCTCGACACGCCGGTAGGGATAGGGCTGGCCCGTTTCTCCCTCGACAATGGAGGCGATGGAGGTCTCGATGCTCATGCGACTATGGGACCACGAAGTTTGCGGTGCATCAAACACATCACCGTAAGATTTGCTGGCAAGAACTGGTTCAACGGGAAGGTGTCGGGACAACGTGGGACGCATGACAGGCGATCCGGTGGGCATGCACCGCGTGCTGGAGCCCGTGGGGGTGCTGCCGCAGGCGGCTCAGCGGCTGGACACCGACCCGGTGATCCGTGACGACGAGGTCCGGGTGCGGGTCGAGCGGCTCAACCTCGACGCCGCCTCCTTCCGTCAGCTCGAGACCAAGCACGGCGGTGACGGCGACGCCGTGCGGGCCGAGGTGCTCGAGATCGTGCGCAGCCGCGGCAAGATGCACAACCCGGTGACCGGCTCCGGCGGCATGCTCGTGGGCACCGTCGAGGACGTGGGGGAGGGTTCGCCGCTCGGCCTGGCGGTCGGCGACAAGGTGGCCACCTTGGTCTCGCTCACCCTCACTCCGCTCGTCATCGAGGGCGGGCTCTCCGACTGGGACGGTCGCAGCGAGCAGGTGCCGGCCGACGGCTACGCCATCCTGTTCGGCCGGTCGATCGCGGCGAGGCTGCCCGACGACCTGCCGGCTCCGCTCGCGCTGTCGGTCATGGACGTCTGCGGTGCGCCCGCCCTGACCGAGCGCCATGTCCGGCGGTACGACGCGCCGGTCGTCGCCGTGGTCGGCGGCGCCGGCAAGTCCGGGTCGCTCTGCCTGGCGGCAGCGCGTCGGGCCGGCGCGAGCAGGATGCTGGCCGTCGTACCCCACCAGGGCGAGGCCGATCTCCTCGAGCCCACCGGACTCGCCGACGAGGTCGTGGTCTGCGACGCGCGCGACCCGGTCGCCCTGCGTGACGCCGTCTCCGCCGCGGGCGGTCCGGCCGACCTCACCATCGTGTGCGTCGACGTGCCGGGCTGCGAGGGTGGCGCCATCCTGGCCACTGCCGAGGGCGGCACGGTGATCTTCTTCTCGATGGCCACCTCGTTCAGTGCTGCGGCGCTCGGCGCCGAGGGCCTGGCCGCCGACGTCACCATGATCGTGGGCAACGGCTACGTCCCCGGTCACGCCGACCTGGCGCTGGAGATCGTGCGCTCCACCCCTGCCGTCCGGGCCCTGCTCGAGCGGAGACTGTGACCATGGCGACCCCCCAGAAGACCAAGCCGAAGCTCGACCTCGACCCGGTCACCGTCCGGAAGGCGCGCAGCCTTGCCCGCAAGGTCGGCCGCCCGATCGTCAAGCTGGCCCAGCAGCACACGACGGTCTCGGTCGAACGCGCCACCCTGCGCCTGGCCGGGCTGGCCGGCGCCGACCCCGACGGCACCCCATGGGTCAACCGTCTCGCCGACGCGGTGCGCGCCGACGTCGGTCTCGAGCACGGTCTTGCCCTCCCGGTCTGGGACGCGCTGCTGCGCGGCGAGGCCGAGGACCTCTCCACCCTCGCCCAGAAGGCGTCGGCCGGTTCGGTCAGGTTCCGGTTGCCCGAGGGCCGCGACGCCCAGAAGGCCACGACCGCTTCCCGCAAGGTGGTCGGCGCCGGAGTACGCCGCATCGACGGTCGTCGTCGCGAGCGGGAGCGACTGGTCAAGCGGATCGGTGACGCTCCTCGCCAGCCCTGGATCTACCTGATCGTGGCCACCGGCGACATCTACGAGGACATCCCGCAGGCCCAGCAGGCGGCCCGCGAGGGCGCCGACGTGATCGCGGTGATCCGCTCGACCGGGCAGTCGCTGCTCGACTACGTGCCCGAGGGCGCCACCCGCGAGGGCTTTGCCGGCACCTACGCCACCCAGGAGAACTTCCGCCTGATGCGGGCCGCGCTCGACGACTCGAGCAAGGAGCTCGGCCGCTACGTCCGGCTGACCAACTACGCCAGCGGCCTGTGCATGCCCGAGATCGCAGCCCTGGCCGGCCTCGAGCGGCTCGACATGATGCTGAACGACTCGATGTACGGCATCCTCTTCCGCGACATCAACCCGGTACGCACCTTCGTCGACCAGCGCTTCAGCCGTCAGGTGCATGCCCGAGCCGGCATCATCATCAACACCGGCGAGGACAACTACCTCACCACCGCCGACGCGGTCGAGGCCGCGCACACCGTCACCACCAGCCAGCTGCTCAACGAGTACTTCGCCAAGGAGGCCGGTCTCGAGGACTGGCAGCTCGGTCTCGGCCACGCCTTCGAGATCAACCCGGAGCTGCCGGACTCCTTCCGGATGGAGCTGGCCCACGCCCTGCTGGCTCGCGAGCTGTTCCCCAAGGCCCCGTTGAAGTGGATGCCCCCGACCCGGCACATGACCGGCGACGTGTTCCGCGGCTACCTGCTGGACGGGTTCTTCAACCTCGCCGGGGCTCTCACCGGGCAGGGCATCCTGCTCGTCGGGATGATGACGGAGGCGGTCGTGACGCCGTGGATCAGCGACCGCGACCTGGCGCTGCAGAACGTGCGCTACGTGATGGAGGCCGCCGGTGCCCTCCACGAGGACTTCCACCCGGCGCCCGACGGCTTCATCGCCGAGCGCGCCCGCACGGTGCTCGCGGAGACCATCGACCTGCTCGACCGGATCGCCCACGACACCGACAGTGCCGGCGACCCACCGTTGCTTGCCGCCATCGCCGACGGCACCTTCGGGCTGATGAAGCGACCGGCCAACGCGGGCCGCGGGCTCGAGGGCGTGGCCAGGAAGTCGGCCGCCTACTTCAACCCGGCGACCGAGATCCTGGAGGAGTCGTGAGCAAGCAGCTGCCCCCCGCAGAGGGCGCCGCAGACTCGGGCGACGGCGACAGTGGCGGCGCTCTGCCGACGGCCTCCGCCGCCGCGAAGCGCCTCCTGAGGCCGTACGGGGACACGACCGGTGACGGGATGGTGCAGCTCTCCTTCACGCTGCCGATGCCCCACTCCAAGATCGTCGAGGGGGCCGCCGTACAGCTGGCCAACAAGATGGGCATGGACCCGGCGTTGGTCGTGCACGCGAAGGCGATGGGGCCGGACTTCACCTTCTTCGTCGTCTACGGGCGGGTGAACCACCTCGTCGACCCGAGCGTGGTCGAGGTCGTCGAGCGTGACTACGAGCTGCTCACCCCCAAGGAGGTCAACGCCGCGATCAAGCGTGCGCTGCGTCGCCGGATGGTCGTCGTGGGCGGGTGCATCGGCACTGACGCCCACACCGTCGGCATCGACGCGATCCTGAACATCAAGGGGTTCGCGGGGGAGAAGGGGCTGGAGTACTACCGCGAGCTGAAGGTGGTCAACCTCGGGGCCCAGGTCTCCGTGCCCCAGCTCGTCGAGCGGGCCGTGGAGGAGAAGGCCGACGCCGTCCTGGTCTCGCAGGTGGTCACCCAGCGCGACGCCCACCTGCTCAACACCCGCGAGATGTCGGCCGCCTTCCGCGAGGCGTTCCCACCGGCGCGGCGTCCGCTGCTGGTGGTCGGCGGACCTCGTTTCGACGAGACCATGGCCGCCGATCTCGGCGTCGACCGGGTCTTCACGCGCGGCACGACACCCGGCGAGGTGGCCAGCTACCTCGTCCACCGCGTCGTCACCGAGAAGATGTCAGCATGAGCGCGCCCTTGGAGCCCGAGGTCGGCACCGCCGTCACGCACCGCCGCTACGTGTCGTACGCCGAGGCGCACTACGCCGGCAACCTCGTCGACGGCGCCTGGGGACTCGGACTGTTCGGCGACGTCGCCACCGAGATGTGCATCCGTACCGACGGCGACGAGGGCCTGTTCGCGTCGTACTCCGACGTGCAGTTCCGGGCACCCGTGCACGCCGGCGACGTCGTGGAAGCAGTGGCCACGCTCACGCGGGTGGGTCGACGCTCCCGCGAGATGACCTTCGAGCTCCGGGTGGTGGCTCGCGGTGACGCCTCGGCGGGGTCTGCTTCGGCGGCCCTGATGCTCGACGAGCCGATCGTGGCGACCACCGCGACGGGCACGGTCGTCGTACCTGCTGAGGCGTGAGGTCTGGACCACCCCGGCGTGTCCAGCGCGACACGCCGGGCAAGTGCAAATTTGGAAACCTGTTGTTCATCCGCAGGTCGCCGGGCTGACCTGCGGTTTTGCCCGAAAGGGCTGGTCAGGCCCCTGTTGACACCGGTGTGTTCGCCGCGCGAAAGTTCGCGAGTTACTCCGGGCAGAACGTCAGTCGCATGCTCGACGGATGCGGTTTCCGGGCCATCTCGCCAAGATGGCTTCGGGGTCGCACTTGGCGGGTTGAGCAACGCGGCCTCGACGGGAGGACACGGGGGGAGTGAGGCGTCCAGTAGACAACGCCTACGACTCTGGCAGCCGGCCAGGGCGTGAGCGGTCCGAAGGTCACCCAGCTCCCCTCGTCCTGCCCCCTCTTCGTGACGGCACCTCCGTCGAACCTCACGAGCATCTCTTCGATAGGTTGCTCGGCATGCCTGCAGGGGAGGGTCTGGGTCGGGTCGTCATGGTGGTGCCCACCTACAACGAGTCGCTCAACCTGGGGCCGGTCATCGAGCGGTTGCGGCGCGCACAGCCCGAGGTCGACGTCCTCGTCGTCGACGACGGGTCGCCGGACGGTACCGGTGATCTCGCCGACGCGATCGCCGCCGAGGACCCCCAGGTCACGGTGCTGCACCGCACCACCAAGGAGGGCCTCGGAGCGGCGTACCGCCACGGCTTCGAGGTCGCGCTCGACCGGGGCTACGACGTGATCGGCGAGATGGACGCCGACGGGTCCCACCAGCCCGAGCAGCTGCAGCTGCTCCTGGATGCGCTGCGCGAGGCCGACCTGGTGATCGGGTCGCGGTGGGTTCCGGGCGGTCGCATCGTCAACTGGCCGCTGCACCGGGAGCTGCTCTCGCGAGGAGGCAACTTCTACACCCGCCACCTGCTCGGCATCCGGGTGCGCGACGCGACGGCGGGCTACCGCCTCTTCCGTCGTACGACGCTGGAGCGGATCGACCTCCAGGAGGTGCAGTCCTCCGGCTACGTCTTCCAGGCCGACCTCGCCTTCCGGACCGTCCAGGCCGGCCTGCGCGTGGTGGAGGTTCCGATCGAGTTCGTCGAGCGGGAGCTGGGCGACTCGAAGATGAGCAGGGACGTGGCCACCGAGTCGCTGAAGCGGATCACGGTCTGGGGTCTCGGTGAGCGGCGGCGTCGGCTGCGTGCCGCTCTGGGGCGCTCGGAACAGCCCACCCCTCCCAGTCGTTGAGCCAGACATGAGCGAGATGCGCAGACGCAGGTTCCCCAAGGGGCTGCTGTTGGCTGCCTTCATCCTGGTGCCGCTGGTGGAGATCTACGTCATCATCCAGATCGGCCAGGTGATCGGCGCCTGGTGGACGATCCTGCTGCTGATCGCCGACAGCATCCTCGGCTCCTGGCTGGTCAAGCGCGAGGGCGGGCGGGCCTGGCAGGCGCTGCGCGTGGCCCTGCAGGAGGGCCGGATGCCGCACAAGGAGCTGGCCGACGGCATCCTGATCCTCGTCGGCGGCCTGCTGATGCTGACCCCGGGCTTCGTGCTCGACATCGTCGGGGCGATCTGCATCCTGCCGTTCACCCGGCCCATCGGCCGGCGCTTCCTGTCCGGCATGATCAGCCGCCGGCTGGTCGGGGTGACCTACCCCGGCGCCGGCACCGGCACTGGTCCCCAGGCACAACAACGCCCCGGACCCGATGATGGCGTGGTCCAGGGCGAGGTCGTGGACTGACCGGAGCGGTCAGTCGTCAGCTCAGACGGAGGACTTCTTCTTCCGCGCGCTGGCACGGTGCAGGTGCGCCGGGCCGATCTCGCCGCCGCGCAGCAGCTCCAGCCGCTCGGTGAGGATGTCCTCGAGCTCCTTGACCGACCGGCGCTCCAGGAGCATGTCCCAGTGGGTGCGGGCCGGCTTCTCGGCCTTCACCTCGGGCTCGATGCCGGACGTGGCGCGGGCCTCGGCACCGCACCGCGGGCACTCCCAGAGGGCCGGGACGTCGGCCTCGACCGACATCGTCACCTCGAACTCGTGGCCGTGGGTGCAGCGGTATCCGACCTGCTGGCGGGCGGCGAACTCGATCCCGCGCTCGTCCTCGAAGCTCTGACCTCCGAGTCGTGCCCCTCGCAGCGTGCGCTCTCCCATGGGAACCTCCAAAACTATGCGCCCGCGTCCAGACGAATCGCGGGTGTCTTGCTCATGCGTACCGTCCCTGAGACGGAACATCAAGCCGGTCATGACGCTGGTCGAGTCTGGTGAGTCGGCCGGTGAGCCTGACCTCTCATCATCCACCGCTCGGCAGCAGGCGTCACGGGTATCAACGAACGTGATGCAGTGAGGATTCCCCGCGAGACCCGCCTCACACCTCGGGAGGCCCCAGATGACCTCAGATGGCCTCGGGAGGCCGGTTTCCCGCCTCGCGGATGCCGCGTTCGGGGTCGAGCCGGAGCAGGAAGACCACCCCGAGGACGAAGAAGATGATCAGCGCGAAGATCGCCGGTCGGTAGGACCCGGTGATCTGGAAGACCACGCCGAACAGCAGCGTCCCGAACCAGGAGGTGCCGCGCTCGGCCGCGTTGTACAGGCTGAAGTACTCACCTTCACGACCGCGGGGGATGAGCAGGCTGAAGAACGACCGCGAGAGCGCCTGGGTGCCACCGAGCACGACGCCGATGGCGAGCGCGAGTAGGTAGAACAGCACCGCCTGGCCGGCAGGCAGCACCATGGCGACGACCACGATCCCCATCCACGCGAAGGTCCCCCAGAGAATGGCCCGGTAGGAGCCGAAGCGCTGGGCCAGCCGACCGAAGTAGAGGGCCCCGCCGAAGGCGACGAACTGGATGAGCAGGATGGTGGCGATCAGCACCGTCTTGTCGAAGCCCAGTGTCTTCTCGCCGTACGTCGAGGCGGCGTAGATCACCGTCTGGATGCCGTCGTTGTAGAACAGGTAGGCCACCAGGAAGGTGAGCGTCATCGGGTAGCCACGCATCTCGCTGAGCGTGGTGAACAGCTGCCCGAAGCTTCGTTGCCAGAGACCGCCCCGCTCGACGAGACGACCGACCGCGGGATGGTTCCTGAGCCGCGCCAGCGGGATCAGGGTGAACAGCGCCCACCACAGACCGGCACTGAGCAGCGACAGGCGCACCGCGAGCTCCTCGCCGAGGCCGATGGCGTCGTGGCCGAGGTACATGCCGAGGTTGATCGCGAGCAGCAGGCCGCCGCCGAGGTAGCCGAACGCCCAGCCGCGTGAGGACGCGCCGTCGCGTTCCTCCTCGGTCGAGATGTCGACCAGGATGGCGTAGTAGGCGACCAGGGAGCAGCCGCCGAGGATGCTGCTCATCACGATCGCGAAGGCACCGAGCTGCCACTGGTCGCCCTTGAGGAAGAACAGCAGCATGCAGAAGAACGAGCCGGCGAAGGCGAAGCCGGCCATGTTCCACTTCTTGCGGTCCGAACGGTCGACGAACGCCCCGACGACGGGCAGCACGAAGGCGCTGGCGATGGTGGCGAAGCTGGTCAGGTAGAACGGCAGGGACCCGGCGGCGAGGTGCAGTCCGAGCAGGTTCACCGTCTTGTTGCAGGAGTCGGTGTCGTCGGTGCAGCCCGCGGCGCGACCGGCGACCGTGCTCATGTACGGCGCGAACAGCACGCTCAGCACGGTCGTGTAGTAGGCGCTGTTGGCCCAGTCGTACCAGTTCCACGCCCGCTGCTGCTGGAGCCGGTCGACCGGCGTCAGATCAGCGATCCCCGACGGTGTGTCCGTGCTCATGCGGGGCCCCCGCGGAGGTGCGAGTGGCTTCGTGGGGTGAACATCATGGGTGGTCCCTCCATTGTCCGCGCCTCATCAGCACCTGCTTGAGCACGTCGGTCCGGTCGGTGATCAGGCCGTCGACGCCCAGGTCGAGCAGCTCGTCCATCTCCGCCGGCTCGTCGACGGTCCACACGTGCACGTGCGCGCCGGCCGCGTGGGCGCGTCGTACGAGCGAGCGGGTGACGATGGGCAGCGGTCCCCGACGATGAGGCACCTGCAGGGCCGCGACCCGTCGGCGGGTGACGAACCGCGCGGCCCGGCCCGAGGGCAGCGCCATGAAGACGGCCACCTCGGTCGGGGCCGCCGAGGTCGCGACCCGGCCGCCGGTGGCCCGGCGGAAGGTGTCGAGGCGGCGCTGGGAGAACGACCCGATGCAGACCCGGTCGTGGCTTCGCGTCTGCTCGACCAGGTCGACGAGCGGCTGCACGGCCGCAGCCGACTTGATGTCGATGTTGAACCGGCAGTCGGAGAACTCCTCGAGGAGCTCGGCCATCGAGGGCACGGCGTGCGCGCCACGGATGCGCGCCTTGCGCACCTCGTCGGCGGTCAGTCGCGACAGCTCTCCCTGGGAGTCCGTGACCCGGTCGAGCACCAGGTCGTGGAAGGCGAGCAGGACCCCGTCACTGGTGGCGTGCACATCGGTCTCGAGGTAGTGGTAGCCCAGCGCGACAGCGTGCGCGAAGGCGTGCAGCGTGTTCTCGGTGCCGGGGATCTCGGGGTGGAGGCCGCCGCCCCGATGCGCCATCGCGATCACCGAGCCCGGCTGGTCGAGCACCGAGTCGAGATAGCCGAACCCCGTCACTGGCGAGGGTCTCCCCGCCGGGGTCTCCGCGGTCACGCGAGCAGTATTCACCGGCACCCTGCGATGGTGCTCCCGAATCGCCGCCCGGGCCATCCGCGTTCCTACTCAGGTGCTCCCGGGCGGGGGAGTACGGTGCGAGACATGGAGGAGATGACGTGCCCGAAGTGCGGCGGCGCCATGGCCGCGCGCTCCCACGGGCGGGTGACTGTCCGACAGTGCGAGTCCTGCCAGGGCGTGTTCCTGGACCGTGCCGACCTCGGCTCCCTGGTCGAGGGCGAGAACGACTGGCACGCCCACCGGTCGACCGACACGGCCCGGTTGCCCCGCATCACGCCCGACATGGTGGCCCCGCCTCCGCGGGCCAAGGCGCGGTCGTACGTCGACTCGCTGTTCACGGGGTGAGGTTTCACCACCGGTGCTGTGAAACTGGCGTTGCGATCGAAGCCTTGATCGGGTCGCCACAGCTTCACGACACGTGTGATGAAGCTGCCAGCCGCCTCAGAGGTCCCGGAAGGTCTCGATCTGGGCGCCGAGCTCGTTGAGCCGGTCGGCGAGGCCCTCGTAGCCACGGTGGATGACGTACGTCGAGCGCAGCACAGAGGTGCCCTTCGAGGCCAGCATCGCCAGCAGGATCACCACGGCCGGACGGAGGGCCGGAGGGCAGACCACCTCGGCACCCGACCAGCGGGTCGGGCCCTCGATCATCACCCGGTGGGGGTCCATCAGGGTCACCCGGCCGCCGAGCTTGTTCAGCTCGGTCAGGTAGATGGCGCGGTTCTCGTAGACCCAGTCGTGCAGCATCGTCTGGCCCTGCGCGGTGGCCGCGATGACCGCGAAGAACGGCAGGTTGTCGATGTTCAGCCCCGGGAACGGCATCGGGTGGATCTTGTCGATGGGGGAGCGGAGCAGGGAGTGCTGGGTGGTGACGTCGACGAGGCGGGTGCGCTGGTTGGCGGCGAGGTACTCCTCGGAGAGCCGGTAGCGGAATCCCATCTCCTCCAGCACGGCCAGCTCGATCTCCATGAACTCGATCGGGACCCGCTTCACGGTGATCTCGGAGTCGGTGACGATGGCGGCCGCCAGCAGTGACATCGCCTCGATCGGGTCCTCGCTCGGCGCGTAGTCGACGTCGCGGGAGATCTCGGTGCAGCCGGTGACGACCAGGGTGGTGGTGCCGATGCCCTGGATCTCCACGCCCAGCTTCTGCAGGAAGAAGCACAGGTCCTGGACCATGTAGTTCGAGCTGGCGTTGCGGATCGTCGTCGTGGTGTCGGAGAGCGCCGCCGCCATCAGCGCGTTCTCGGTGACGGTGTCGCCGCGCTCGATCAGCACGATCGGGCGCGTCGGCGAGATCCCGGGCTGCACGCTGGCGTGGTAGTTGCCCTCGGTCGCCTTGACCTGCAGCCCGAAGGGACGCAGCGCGGTCATGTGCGGCTCGACGGTGCGGGTGCCGAGGTCGCAGCCGCCGGCGTAGGGGAGCTCGAACTCGCTGATCCGGTGCAGCAGCGGGCCGAGGAACATGATGATCGAGCGGGTACGACGGGCGGCAGTCGCGTCGATGCCGCTCAGGTCGAGGTTCGGGGGCGGAGTGATCTCGAGGTCGTTGCCCTCGTTGAGCCAGCGGGACTTCACCCCGATGCTGTCGAGCACCTCGAGCAGCCGGTTGACCTCCTCGATCCGGGCGACCCGGCGCAGCGTCGTACGGCCACGGTTGAGCAGGGACGCGCACAGCAGCGCGACTCCGGCGTTCTTGGAGGTCTTCACCTCGATCGCACCGTGCAGCGTGGTGGGTCCGGTGACGCGGAGGTGCGTCGGTCCCTGGCCGATGCTGACGATGGGGGAGTCGAGGGCCTCGCCGATGCGGGCGATCATCTCCAGGGACAGGTTCTGGTGGCCGCGCTCGATGCGGTTGACCGCACTCTGGCTGGTGGCCAGCTCGTCGGCCAGCTGTTGCTGGGTCCAGCCACGGTGCTTGCGGGCGTCGCGGATCAGGTTGCCGATGCGGGCCAGGTAGTCCTCAGTCACCGCGCGACTGTATCTCAGATATGAGATAGGACCGCACATGGCAGCATGCGTGTCATGCGCGCCACCACCATCCACGCAGCCCGCGACATCCGCCTCGAGGAGCGCCCCACACCCAGCATCGAGGCGCCCACGGACGCCATCGTGCGAGTGACCGCCGGCTGCATCTGCGGCTCGGACCTGTGGCCCTACCGGGGCGAGAACGACATCACGCCGGGCGACACCATCGGGCACGAGATGATCGGTGTGGTGGAGGAGGTGGGCAGCGGGGTCAGCTCTTTCGGGCCGGGCGACTTCGTGATCGCGCCGTTCTGCCACTGCGACAACACCTGCGCCCACTGCCGGGCCGGCGCCCACTCCGCGTGCGTCAACGTCGGCTTCACCCAGAGCGGGCAGGCCGAGTACGCCAGAGTGACCCAGGCCGAGGGCAGCCTGGTCAAGACCGACGGCATGCCGCCGGCCTCGCTGCTGCCCTCGCTGCTCACCCTCTCCGACGTCTTCCCGACCGGCTGGCACTGCGCGGTCTCGGCCGACGTGAGCCCCGGCGACACCGTCGTCGTGGTCGGCGACGGCGCGGTCGGCCTGTGCGGCGTGCTGGCCGCGGCCGAGATGGGGGCCGAGCGGGTGATCGCGATGTCGCGCCACGAGCAGCGCCAGGAGATCGCCCGCCAGTTCGGGGCGACCCACATCGTCGCCGAGCGCGGCAAGGAGGGTGCCGAGCGCATCAAGGAGCTCACCGACGGGGTCGGCGCCGACGCCGTCCTGGAGTGCGTGGGCACCGACGACTCGATGAAGCAGGCGTTCGCGTGCGCCCGTCCGGGGTCGACCGTGGGCTTCGTCGGGGTGCCGCACGGGGTCGAGCTCCCGGTGCGCCGGATGTTCAGCAAGAACATCGGGCTGGCCGGGGGTGTGGCCCCGGTGCGCCGCTACCTGCCCGAGCTCCTCGAGCTCGTCACCGACGGCACGGTCGACCCAGGGCTCGTCTTCGACCTCACCCTGCCCCTCGACAAGGTCGCCGAGGGCTACCGCGCGATGGACGAGCGCACCGCGATCAAGGTCTACCTCGAGGTCAGCTGAGCTCCGCTGGTGGTTCGCTGCCGGCCGCCAGCCGGCGCTGCATCCAGAGCACGTCGTGCCAGGCGCCGAACTTCCAGCCGATGCGCCGCCAGGTGCCGACGTCCTCGAAGCCCAGGCTCCGGTGCAGTGCCTCGCTGGCCGGGTTGGGCAGTGTCATCCCGGCCAGCGCCGTGAGGTAGCCGCGGTCGACCAGCCGGGGGAACAGCGCCTCGTAGAGCACCCGCCCGGCTCCGGTGCGACGGCGACCGGTCTCGACGTACACGCTGACCTCGCACGCCCACCGGTAGGCGGCGCGGCTCCGGTAGGCGCTGCCGTAGGCGTAGCCCCGGACGCCGAGGTCGTCCTCGAGCACCAGCCAGTCGTGGGTCTCCAGGGACCGCTCCATCCGGTCCCGGACCTCCGGAACCGAGGGCGGGTCCATCTCCAGGCTGATCACGGTGTCCCGCACGTACGGCGCGTAGATGGCCTGGCACGCCACGGCGTCGTCCGGGGTGGCGCGGCGTACGACGAGAGCGCCGCCGGCATCCGTTTCTGGAACGCTCACGGACAGGACCGTAGACCCGAGTCCGGCACCGGGCTAGACCGCTCGTCTCACATCCTGGGGACTCCGGCGTCCCGCGGCCCTTGTCCGGCTTTCGTATCGCGCCCCACGAGCCACAGACGTAGAGTCCAAGCACGCGGGACACACCCTAGAAAGCGTTTACATGGAATCCACGGCCCAGCTGGGGCAGCTGTTCGAACTCGCCGGTGTGCTCTCCGGCGTGCACGAGCCCGACCGGGCGGTCGTCGCCGCCCTGCCGCTGCTGCGTCAGCTCGCCGGCGCCGAGGCCGTCCTGCTGGTCAGCGCTGCAGACCAGACCGATGACTCCGCACCTCGACCAGTGGTGGCCCACGACGGAGTCGCGCTGCCCGTCGAGGACCTCGCCGGCATCGCCGCCACCGGGCCCACGCTGACCGGCACAGGGGTCCCCGGCAGCTGGGGCGCTCAGGGCATCGGCCACGTCGCCGTACAGGAGCTTCCCGGCCACGTCGGGCTCCTGCTGCTCGCCTGGCCCGATACCGATACCGACACCGACGCGCACGTCTCGCCCGCCCTCGAGCTCGCCCTGTCCTACGTCGACACCGCCGTCGGGCGCGCGGTCTCCCAGGAGCACCTCGTCGACCTGGCTGCGCGCGTGGACAACGCCCAGCAGCTGGCCAACATGGGCGACTACGACTGGCACATCCCGACCGACACCAACCGATGGTCCGACCAGCTGTTCCGCATCTACGGGCACGAGCCGCAGTCGTTCAACGCGTCGTACGAGCGGTTCCTGCAGCTGGTCCACCCCGACGACCGCGAGCGCATCCAGGCCCTGCACCAGAAGGCCTACGCCACCGGCGAGCCCTGGCAGGTGGTCGAGCGCATCGTCCGGCCCGACGGCGCGGTCCGGCACCTGCTGACCAACGGCGAGGTCGTGATGGGGCCCGACTCGGTGCCGGTGCGCATGCGCGGCACCTGCATCGACATCACCGACCGCGTGCTCGCCGACGGGGAGAAGGCGCAGATGTCGGCCCGCTTCCAGAGCCTGGTGGAGTCGGCACCGGACGCCATCCTGGTGCTCGACGAGGCCCAGTGCATCCTCAGCCACAACCCCCAGGCGCGCGAGCTGCTCGGCGCAGAGCCGCAGGGGCACGCCATCGCCGAGATCCTGCCGGGCTGGCCCGACATCGACGGTGACGCGGCCGCGGCCCGGAGCCTCGACGGGCGTGACCTGGTGCTCGACATCACCACGGCAGCGGTCAGCTCGGAGGAGGACACCGGCGACGCGTTCATGGCGCTCTACCTGCGCGACGCCGAGCCCCGGCTGGCTCAGGAGGCACTGGCCACCCGGCTGGGGGAGGCCCATCTGCGGCGGCGTCAGGCCCTCGAGATCAACGACAACGTGGTGCAAGGGCTGGTCGCCGCGTCGTACGCCCTCGAACAGGGGTCGATGCCCTCGTCGCGGGCCTACCTCGACCAGACCTTGTCCGCAGCCCGAGCGATGATGGACGACCTGCTCGAACCTCTCGACGGAGAGGGGCTGCAGCCCGGCGACCTCGTGCGGACCACCCCGGCATCGATCGGGGTATCGCCCGACGCCGCCGCTGCTCACCAGGAGGAGAACATCGAGCAGAACGACTCCCACCGCGTCCTCGTCGTCGACGATGCCGAGGACCTGCGGATGCTGCTGAGAGCGCGGATGGAGACACGCAACGGGCTCACCGTGGTCGGTGAGGCGGCAGACGGCCTGGCGGCCGTCGAGCTCGCCTCCGAGCTGCAACCCGACCTCGTCATGCTCGACCTGGCGATGCCCCGCATGGACGGCCTCGAGGCACTGCCGCTGATCCGGGCCGCCGTGCCCGGCGTCCGCGTGATCGTGCTCTCGGGGTTCAACCAGAGCACCCTGGCCGAGAAGGCGATGGAGGCCGGCGCCGACCGGTACGTCGTCAAGGGCGGCTCGATGCGTCAGCTCCTCGAGCTCGTCGACACCGTGCTGGACGCCGCCGCATCCTGAACCACCCGCATGGGTACGGTCGGGACATGAGTGGAGACCAGCTTCAGCCCGAGGACACCCTGGACGACCGGGGAGTCGACGACGTGCTCGACGAGGGCTACTCGCCGCCCGAGCGGGAGCCCGACCACCTGCGCCACCCCGAGGGCGGTGAGTCCATCGAGGACCGGCTCGACGAGGAGGAGCCGGAGGTGTGGGCCCGCGTGGAGGAGGAGGCCGATGTCGACATCCTCGACGGCGACGTCGGCGGGGAGGTCGGCGGCGCCCGCACCGGACGGCTGCTCGCTCCTGACGAGGGCTCGCACGAGGACGTCGACTCCGAGCTCGTCGCCGAAGACGAGGGCATCGACGGTGAGCTCGTCGCCGAAGACGAGGGCATCGACGGTGCCGGCGCGAGCGCCGAGGAGGCCGCCATGCACACCATCGACGACGAGTGACCCCCAGCGCGTTTTAATGTGATTTAGCGCTCTTGCCCGGTTCTGGGTGCGATCATCGAGATCGAACCACCCGGCGCGGGGGACCGCATCGGCGTACCCAGGGAGTCCCATGCGGCACCGCAGCCCACCGAGCGATCGCTCCTGGCTGCACAGCGTCGCCCTGTGGCTCGGCGCCCTCGTGGTCACCCTGGTGGTCATCGCGTTGCGGCCGATGTCGGCTGATCCGGTGCTGTCCGGAGACTGGATCAGCACCGGCCTGACCGGGGTGGCGACGGTGTGCTGCTTCGTGGTGGCCTGGCGTACTCCCGGAGGTCTGCGCCGGTCGTGGATCCTGTTCGGCACCACCATGGCGATGTGGACCGTGGCCGACCTGCTCTGGTACCGCTACGGCACCGCCGACGGGTTCCACTCGATCCTCTCGGTGGCCGACACGATGTACCTGCTCGGGCTGGTCCCGGCCTCACTCGGCCTGGTGTTCTACCCGGTCGGGCGCTGGGAGCCAGGTGCCCGGGCTCGACTACTGCTCGACATCGTCGTGCTCGGCAGCGCCCTGCTGCTGATCAGCGAGCTGGTGGTGCTGGGGGAGGTGGTCGCGAGCGAGGGAATCGGCTGGGACTCCTTCGTGTACGCGATCTACCCGATCACCGACGCGCTGATGGCGGCGCTGGCCGCCCTGCTCCTACTGCGCAGCAGTGGTCGCCCGCGTCTCGACCTGGTGCTGATCGCCGCCGCCTTCGCGGTGTGGACCTTCGCCGACAACGGCTTCGCGCTGATGTCGGTGCGGGGCCAGGACTACGCCGGCACGGCCGTCGACATGGCCTACGTCCTCGCACCTGCCCTGCTGGCCCTGGCTGCCCTGAACGCGGCCCGGTCGGCGACCTGGGCCCGGACCTTGCGTCGGGACCTCACCGGCTGGCTGGCCATGCTGCTGCCCGACCTGATCGCCCTGGCAGCTCTCGCCGTGTGCGCCGTGGACGGGTTGGACGGGTGGGCCGAGTGGTCGCTGGCAGCGACCGTGCTGGCGCTGACCGGAACCCGGCAGCTGGCCCGCACCCTCGACAACCAACGCCTGCACGCCGCGCTCGAGCGGCGCGTCGCCGCGCGCACCCAGGACCTCGAGCACCTCTCCGAGCAGCACGAGCGCATCCTCGACTCGGTGGGGGAGGGCATCTTCGGGGTCGACCGCGAGCGGAGGATCTCCTTCGTCAACCCGGCCGGCGCCGAGCTCCTGGGATGGGACGCCGGCGAGCTGCTGGGCCGTGACTCCTGCCGGGCCCTGTGCACCGAGCAGCACGACGAGTGCCTGGTCAGCATGGTGATGGCTCTCGGCGAGCCCGTCACGCAGTCGGCCCGGACCTACCGACGTTCCGATGACACCGAGTTCCCGGTCGAGGTGACCGCCGCGCCGATGGCGGGACCCGCCGGCGTGGACGGCGCCGTGGTGATCTTCCGCGACATCACCGAGCGCACGGTCCTCGACGACATGAAGCGACAGTTCGTCAGCTCGGTCAGTCACGAGCTGCGAACTCCGCTCTCGGCGATCCGCGGTTCGCTGGAGATGCTCGCGGACGGTGACACCGGCCAGCTGCCCGACCAGGCCCAGCGGGTCGTCGAGGTCGGGGCGCGGGGCACCGAACGGCTCACCCGTTTGGTCAACGACATCATCGACATCGAGCGGCTCGAGGCCGGCACCTTCGACATCCGGCCGCGGCCCGAGGACCTGGCTCCACTCGTGGTCGACGCCGCCGACTCGCTGGTGCCGCTGGCGGCCGAGCGTGAGGTGACGATCGAGATCACGGACGCAGCCGGCAGCGCCCTGTGCGACGCGGACCGCATCGTGCAGGCCCTGGTCAACCTGCTCGGGAACGCACTGAAGTTCACCCACCGCGGCGGCACCGTCCAGCTCAGTGCCGTCCCCGCGGACCACGAGATCCTGGTGTCGGTCCGGGACGAGGGACGCGGGATCCCGCCCGAGGAGTTCGAGTCGATCTTCGAGCGCTTCCACCAGGTGCAGCAGGTCGACGGCCGCAAGCTGGGCGGCACCGGTCTGGGGCTGCCGATCACCAAGGCGATCGTGGAGCGCCACGGAGGACGGATCTGGGTGGAGAGCGAGCTCGGGGTCGGGTCGACGTTCTGCTTCACGCTGCCGTTGCTCACCGAGGAGTCCGGTGGTCCGTCGTACGATCGCGGACGTGACCAGCACACGCGCCTCGGAGCAACATCTGCGTGACCTTCGGCTGTTGCGCCAGGTCAAGGACCGGATCGACCGGGAGTACGCCGAGCCGCTGGACGTCGAGGCACTGGCCCGAGGCGTGCACATGTCCGCGGGCCACCTGAGTCGTCGGTTCCGGGCGGCGTACGGCGACTCGCCGTACTCCTACCTGATGACGCGGCGCATCGAGCGGGCGATGGCGCTGCTGCGCAAGGGCGACCTCAGCGTCACCGACGTCTGTTTCGCTGTGGGTTGCCAGTCGCTCGGCACCTTCAGCACCCGGTTCACTGAGCTGGTCGGCGTCCCGCCCAGCGTCTACATGCGTGAGGCGACGGAGTCGACGGCGGCGATGCCCTCCTGCGTGGCCAAGCAGGTCACTCGGCCGGTCAGGGCCAAGTCGATCAGGAACAGAGAAGCGCAGCCGTCGAGCGCCTCCTAACGTTCTCGGCATGGACATCAACATCTACTCGGCCTTCCTCCCGCACGACGACCGCGATGCCGCGGTCGACTTCTACTGCGACAAGCTCGGCTTCGAGCTGCGCAACGACGTCGGCTACAACGGCCTGCACTGGCTGACTGTCGGACCGCCCAACCAGCCCGACGTGAACGTCGTGCTCTACCCGCCAGGTGCCGACCCGGGCGTCACCGACGAGGAGCGCCGTACGCTCACCGAGATGATGGCCAAGGGCACGCTGGCCATGCTCACGCTGGCCACCGACGACCTCGACGGACTCTTCGAGAAGCTCCAGGCCAGCAACGCCGAGGTCATGCAGGAACCGACCGACCAGCACTACGGCATCCGCGACTGCGCGTTCCGTGACCCGGCCGGCAACACCGTCCGCATCAACGAGGTGAAGGCATCATGAAGACGATGACGTGCAGGCAGCTCGGGGGAGCGTGCGACCTCGAGCTGCGGGGCGAGAGTGCCGACGAGGTGATCAAGGCCCAGGACAAGCACCTCCGGGATGCCGTCGCCGCGGGCGACACCGCTCACGAGCCGGCGCTCAACGACATGAAGGGCAGGTGGAAGCACCCGATCAAGGGCATGGGTTGGTACAAGGACACCAAGAAGAGCTTCGCGGCACTGCCCGACGACTGACCGCACGAGCCGAGGAGAATCGCCAGGCATGGAGCACACCGCCGACTCCCACGACATGATCCGCGTCCAGGGCGCACGGGTGAACAACCTCAAGGACATCGACGTCGAGATCCCGAAGCGACGGCTGACGGCGTTCACCGGCGTCTCGGGATCGGGCAAGAGCTCGCTGGTCTTCGGCACGATCGCCGCCGAGTCACAGCGGCTGATCAACGAGACCTACAGCGCGTTCGTGCAGGGCTTCATGCCGTCTCTCTCGCGGCCCGAGGTCGACGTACTCGACGGGCTGACGACGGCGATCATCGTCGACCAGGAGCGGATGGGGTCCAACCCGAGGTCCACCGTCGGCACCGCGACGGACGCCAACGCCATGCTGCGGATCCTGTTCAGCCGCATCGGCAGGCCGCACGTCGGACCACCCACCGCGTTCGCATTCAACGTCCCGACGCGCACGGCCAGCGGCGTGATGAAGACCGAGAAGGGCGGTCGCGAAGAGAAGAGCGTCGTCCGCAACGCGGTCTACCAGGGCGGCATGTGCCCGCGCTGCGAAGGCATGGGCTCGGTCAACGACTTCGACCTCTCCGCGCTGTACGACGAGACCAAGTCGCTCAACGAGGGCGCACTCACCATCCCGGGCTACAGCATGGACGGCTGGTACGGCCGGATCTTCAAGGGCTCCGGCTTCTTCGACCCCGACAAGCCGATCGGGAAGTACACCAAGAAGGAGCGCCAGGACCTCCTCTACAAGGAGCCGACCAAGATCAAGGTCGAGGGCATCAACCTCACCTACGAGGGCCTGGTCCCGCGCATCCAGAAGTCGATGCTGTCCAAGGACGTCGACTCGCTGCAGCCGCACATCCGCGCCTTCGTCGAGCGTGCCGTGACCTTCCAGACCTGCCCGGAGTGCGACGGCACCCGCCTCAGCAAGGAGGCGCGGTCGGCGAAGATCGCCGGCAAGAACATCGCCGAGGTCTGTGCCATGCAGATCACCGAGGTGGCCGACTGGGTGCGCGGGTTGGACGAGCCCTCGGTGGCTCCACTGCTCGCTGGCCTGCAGCACCTGCTCGATGCCTTCGCGCAGATCGGACTGGGCTACCTCGCGCTCGACCGACCGGCCGGCACGCTGTCGGGTGGCGAGGCACAGCGCACCAAGATGATCCGGCACCTCGGCTCCTCGCTCACCGACGTCACCTACGTCTTCGACGAGCCGACCATCGGGATGCACCCCCACGACATCGAGCGGATGAACGCACTGCTCCTGCAGCTGCGCGACAAGGGCAACACCGTGCTGGTCGTGGAGCACAAGCCCGAGACGATCGCCATCGCCGACCGCGTCGTCGACCTCGGTCCCGGCGCCGGCACCGACGGCGGCACCGTGTGCTTCGAGGGCACCGTCGAGGAGCTGCGGGGGAGCGACACCATCACCGGTCGCCATCTCGACGACCGGGCCCGCCTCAAGGAGTCGGTGCGTACGTCGTCCGGCGCACTGGAGGTCCGTGGGGCGAGCACCCACAACCTCCAGGACGTGGACGTCGACATCCCGCTCGGTGTGCTCTGTGTGCTCACCGGCGTCGCCGGCTCGGGCAAGAGCTCACTGGTGCAGGGATCGGTCGCCGGCCGGGACGGCGTGGTGACGATCGACCAGGGCGCCATCCGCGGTTCCCGCCGCAGCAACCCGGCGACGTACACCGGACTGCTCGAGCCGATCCGCAAGGCGTTCGCCAAGGCCAACGGCGTGAAGCCGGCGCTGTTCAGCTCGAACTCCGAGGGCGCCTGTCCGGCCTGCAACGGCGCCGGTGTCATCTACACCGAGCTCGGCGTGATGGCGACCGTCGAGTCGACCTGCGAGGAGTGTGAGGGTCGCCGGTTCCAGGCCTCGGTGCTGGAGTACACGCTCGGCGGCCGCAACATCGCCGAGGTGCTGGCGATGTCGGTCAACGAGGCCGAGGAGTTCTTCGCCGACGGCGAGGCGCGCACACCCGCGGCCCACAAGGTCCTCGACCGGCTCGCCGACGTCGGGCTCGGCTACCTCACCCTGGGCCAGCCGCTGACCACGCTGTCCGGCGGCGAACGCCAGCGACTGAAGCTGGCCACCCACCTCGGTGAGAAGGGTGAGGTCTTCGTCCTGGACGAGCCCACCACCGGCCTGCACCTCGCCGACGTCGAGCAGCTGCTGGATCTGCTCGACCGAATGGTTGAATCCGGCAAATCGGTCATTGTCATCGAGCACCACCAGGCGGTGATGGCGCACGCCGACTGGATCATCGACCTCGGCCCGGGCGCCGGTCACGACGGTGGACGCATCGTCTTCGAGGGAACGCCCGCCGATCTGGTGGCCGACGGCTCGACACTGACAGGCAAGCACCTCGGGGAGTACGTGGCGAGCTGAGCCGGAGCGACTCCTGGGCCAGAACGTATGACGCACGAGGGTGCCGCTAATCCGGGAAGTACCGCCGATAAGGTACATTATGTCAATCTGTCCAGACGTCACCACGCCTGAGCAGCTCCGGCAGGACTGCTCCCCGCTCCCCTCAGCCTGCGAACGAGACGTCCTTGGTCTCGGTGACGCCCGCGCTGCGACCGGGGGCGTCCTGGAACTTCCAGTAGAGATTGACGTGGCGGATGATGTCGGCCGGCGGGATGTTGCCCCACTGGGTCTGGTCCTCGGTGGTGTGCGCGTCGCCGACCAGCGTCACGTCATATCCGCGGGCAAAGGCTCCGTGGATCGTGGAACGGATGCACGCGTCGGTCTGCGCACCGGTGACCACCAGGCGTCCAACGCCGGCCTGGGCCAGCACGTCCTCCAGGTCGGTGCCCTCGAAGGAGTCTCCGTAGTTCTTGTGCACGAGCGGCTCGCTGTCCTCGCGGACCAGCTCCGGGACGTACTCCCAGTCGGGACTGCCCTGCGGCATGTCGTCGTCGGAATGCTGGACCCACACCACCGGGACGCCTTCGCCCCTGGCCTTGTCGACCAGTGAGTTGATGTTGGCCACCACCTCGTCGCGTGCGTGCGCGCCGGTGACGACGCCGTTCTGGACGTCGATCACCATCAGTGCGGTGTTGGGTCGGTCGGACAACGTGGTCATGGTGTCTCCTCGAGGATCGCCTGTCTTGGCTCCACGCTAGACAGCACCACCGACAAAGTGGTCCTCAGACGGTGCGGCCACCCACGTGGGCCTCCGGGACGCGGCAGAGACCGTCGACGTCGAAGACGCGGTTCATCCGTCCGAAGGCCAGCCAGGAGCTCACGCACAGCCCGAGCTCGACCAGCTCCTCGTCGGCGAAGGCGCCGTGCAGCCGCTCCCAGAAGGCGTCGTCCATCCCCACGTGGTCGGTGGCGAACCGCTCGGCGAACTCCGAGGCCAGCGCCTCCCGTTCGCTGAGCCTTCCGTCCTGCGCCGCCACCTCGCGGTCTCCCCCGAGCAACGTCTCGTAGAACGACTCGTCGGGCCCGTCCGGGGACCGCATCGTGCGACAGATGTTGCAGTCGTTGATCTGCGCGATGGTGATCCGCGCCGCCTCCATCTCCCCCAGCGGCAACGTGCTGCGGTTGTACACCGCGTCGCTGAACTTCGCCGCCGGCACCGAGAGTCCCGGCGCTGCGCCGCCCCACAGGTGCATCAGCGGGTCCTGTCCATCGGGTACGGCGATGCGCGGCATGCCCTGACGCTAGCCCGACGGAGCCGAAAGTGGAACACGTTCCAGTTCGATGCGCGTGCCTGGCCCGGGTGAATGCAGTTTTCTGGGATGCCCAGGGGGGTGGTCGAACACCCATCGTGGCTGGAGGGTTCTCCAAGGCTTTGAAGAGCATCGGCATCGTTGCCTGACTTCTTCTTGGGGTTACTCAGACTGCTCTTCGTGCACGCCAGGCGGACGTTGCAGGGAGTCGCAAACTGTCCTTCCGTGCGGATAGCCTCGCGCCATGTCGGATGTCAATGAGGAATCAGCGCCACCGTTGCGATCCCCTGATGCTCCTGCTGTTGCGGCGGAAGTATTCCAGAGTTGGCAATCCGGGCAGCGGGACCAAGCCCTGCAGCGCCTCGCCGAATACGCGGATCGTGAGGAGCCGTGGGCTATGAGTTTGCGCGTTTTCTTGAGACTGCAGTTGGGCATCGAAGGATTCCCCCAGGCGCTCGAGGATGTTCGTCGGTGTTCAAGGCTGGCCATGCCTTGGGTACTCGCGAATTACGCCAACAATGTCATCCCCAATGCAAGTTCGGTGCCGCAACTGGTTCCGGCTGTGCTCGAGATGATTCGTGAAACCGCACCTTGGGGCCCAGGCACTTTCGACCCCTTCAATTTGGGGTGGAGTCTCTTGGCCAACAATCAGCCCGAGACCGCCGTCGACATGTGGGGCCTGCAGTGGCCGAATCTATTGGAATCTGGTGGTTGGGCGGGTCTTGTTGCAACGGCGCAGGCACGGGTGAGTGAGTTGGCGGGCCTCACCGAAACCGTTCGTCAGCAAAGCGGCCAGGCTCTTTCCAATATCGACGCCGCCCAGAAGGACATAACGACAAAAGCAGGGCAGGTTTCGCTTCTTATCGACAGTCTCTCCGATCGCACTGCGAACGCACTGTACACAGAAGATGCAGAGAGGAGGGGCAAGGAAGGGAAGGCCGCGTGGCGTCTTGGACTTGCGGTTCTCGTAACCGCCGCTTTCGTCGCCCTGTGGCCCTTGCTGGCGCACTACGCCGGTCGCGGTCCTGCCTACACAACAAACACATTGCTGGCGGCGCATGTGGGCCCGACGATTGCGCTGGGCGCTCTAGCGGGCGTCCTGCTGGCTAGGGCACGAAATCGCGACCACGCGAGCCAGCGGTCCGCTGACCTTGCGACTGCCATGGGGACAATGATCGTGTACAGCGAAAAGATCGAAGACCCCGCAGCCAGGCAACTGTTCATGCAAAACATGGGCAGGCTGATATTGGAAGCGCATTTACGAGCCGAAGCATCCCCCACGACGGGTGCTCCGCGCGACGATCTGAATGGCCTCGTGGCTCTCGCGAACGCCTTGCGTCCGTCCGGACCCAGCCCTTCGTGAGCGACGCTTGAATACCCAGTCCAAGTGCGCTCCTAGCCGGGGTCCCCTGGCCAGCCCCTGCCTTTTGGAGCGCGTTAAGTTGCTCCTCACCGATGAGGAGCAGGCGCCTCGTCGACGTTGACCGTCGGCACGCCGAAGCCGGCGCGCGAGATGAGGCACAGCGACGGCTCGTCCAGGGGGTTGCTCTCCCGGTGCACGGTGCGGGCCGGCACGTGCACGAAGTCCCCCGCCTGCGCGTCGACGTAGCCCTCGACACCCTCGCACTCGAAGCGCAGCACGCCGCGGACGACGTACAGCCCGGACTCGTTGCTGTCGTGGTGGTGCCACCCCGACATCGTCCGAGGAGCCGTGGTCAACCGGCCCGTCCACAGCCCCGGCACCTCGAAGGCTCGCTCGCGCAGCATCCCCGACGTGGGGTCCGCCTCGACGAGCTCGTCGGGGTGCACGATCCGGATCGGAGGCATATACCGAGGGTAGAGGTTGTTGCGGCAAGCATGACGACCATCGGACTCATCGGAAGTGGACACATCGGCAGCACCGTGGCGCGACTGGCGGTCGACACCGGCCACGACGTGGTGCTCAGCCACAGCCGCGGGCCGGAGACGCTCGCCGACCTCGTGGAGGAGCTCGGCCCGCGCGCCCGGGCCGCAACGGCCGCCGACGCCGCGGCGGCCGGCGACATCGTCGTGGTGACGATCCCGCTGAAGGCCTATCGCGAGGTCCCGGTCGAACCCCTGCGCGGCAAGGTCGTGATCGACACCAACAACTACTACCCGCAGCGCGACGGGCACATCGCCGAGCTCGACGACGAGTCGACCACCGTCAGCGAGCTGCTCCAGGCGCACCTCCCGGAGTCCCACGTGGTGAAGGCGCTCAACAACATCTACTTCGACCACCTCGCCACGCTGAAGCGGCCGGCAGGTGATCCCGAGCGGTCGGTGCTGGCGATCGCGGGCGACGACGAGGAGGCCAAGAAACAGGTCACCGCGCTCTTCGACGACCTGGGCTACGACGCCTACGACGTCGGCCCGCTCGCGGAGGGTTGGCGCTACCAGCGCGACACCGCTGCCTATGCCGGGCTGTACGCCACTGGCGACGAGTGGCCGGGAACGCCCCGCCAGGTCACTCCTGAGCTGCTGAAGGAGAAGCTCGACGCTGCCGTCCGCTACGCGGATCAGTAATAGTCTCCGGTGACATGAGCACCCCTCGCACCGCTCTCGTCACCGGCGCCTCCTCCGGCATCGGCCTGGCCACGGCCAGGCGCCTTCTTGATCGCGGCTACCGGGTCATCGGCACCAGCAGGAACCCCGACGAGGTGCCTGACTCGGCGCGACCCGAGGGCCTGCGATATCGCACGCTCGACCTTCGCGACCAGCACTCCATCGACGGCTTCGCGGGAGCGCTGTACGCCGAGGACATCCACGTCGACATCCTGGTCAACAACGCCGGGGAGTCGCAGAGCGGACCGCTCGAGGAGATCCCGCTCGCGGCGTTGGAGCGGATCTTCCAGATCAACGTGCTCGGACCCGTCCACCTGACCCAGCTGCTGCTCCCGGGCATGCGCCGTCGCGGGTACGGACGGGTGGTGATGGTGAGCTCGATGCTGGCCAGCTTCCCGCTCGCCTACCGGTCGTCGTACGTCGCCTCGAAGGCTGCCCTGGAGGGGTTCGCGACCGCCGCCCGGTTCGAGATGTCGCCGTTCGGCGTGTGGCTGACCACCGTCGAGCCGGGCTCGATCAAGACGGGGATCAGCACCCGCCGGACGAAGTACGTCGCCGACGACTCCCCCCACCTGCCGGCGATGAAGAAGATGCTCAAGACCCTCGACGGCAACGAGCGCGAGGGCGTCGCACCGGAACGGGTGGCCCGGACGATCGTCGACGCCATCGAGGAGAAGGCGCCCGCGTCGCTCTACGCCGTCGGCAGCAATGCGCCGGCGGTCTTCGCGCTGCGCCGGGCACTCCCCCGCGGCGCCATCGAGCGCGTCGTCGGCCGCATGTACGGCATCCGCAGCGGCTCGATCGCTCGATGACCATCGAGCTGCCGCCGCTGCACGAGGACATGGTGTTCCTCAGCCCGCTCTCGGAGGAGCGGGCGACGGGGTTCGTGGGCTGGCTGGCCGGCGGCCTGCCGGCGCACGCGACCATGCTCGACGTCGGCTGCGGGTGGGCCGAGCTCAGCCTGCGAGTGGCCGCCGCCGCACCCCGGGCACGTGTGGTCGGAGTCGACCTGGACGAGCAGTCGCTCGAGGTCGCCCGGCGCCGGGCCCGCGAGCGACACCTCGGCGACCGCACCCAGTTCCTGCCGGGCGACGGGGCGATCACCGGCCCCGACGAGGTCGACGTGCTCGTCGCGATCGGCGCCAGCCAGGTCTGGGGGCAGGAGTCCGAGGAGATGCAGCCACTCCCCTACGCCGCAGCACTGTCGGGGATCCGGGACCGCGTCCGCCGCGGCGCGCGGGTGCTGTACGGCGATGGCGTGTGGTCCCGCTCCCCCACCCCCGAAGCCACCGCTCCCCTCGCCGGTCGTGACGACGAGTTCGTGACGCTGCCCGAGCTGGTCGACCTCGCCGTCGAGCACGGCTTCGTCCCGGTCGCCGTGCAGGAGGCGAGCCAGGACGAGTGGGACGCGTTCGAGTCGGGCTTCACCGCCCACTACGCCACCTGGTTGGCCACGCACGAGCCCGATCACCCGGACGCGGACGAGGTGCGCGATCGCGCACGGAGGCAGCGAGACGCCTACTTCCGCGGCTATCGCGGCATCCTCGGCCTTGCCTACCTGCAGCTGCTCGCGGTGTAGCCGTCGCTACCATTCGGCGGGTGATGCCCCGGACCAGAATCGCCACCGTGCTCGTCGTACCGCTGCTGGTCATGGTGGCGGCCTGCGGCAGCGGTGGCTCCTCGGACAGCACTCCGAAGTCGTCCGGGAACGCCGAGTGCACCTACACCGACGACGGCCGCGAGGCGGCGAAGAAGGTCGACCTCCCGCCCGGGACACCGGTCACCAAGAAGCCCACCACCGTGAACATCTCCACCAACCGCGGCGACATCAAGGCGACCCTCAACGGCGACACCACTCCCTGCACGGTGAACTCGTTCCTGTCCCTGGCCAAGCAGGGGTACTTCGACGACACGAAGTGCCATCGCCTGCACATCACCGACTACTTCGTGCTGCAGTGCGGAGATCCGACCGGCACCGGCCAGGGTGGCCCGGGTTACGTCTACGACGACGAGCTGTCCGGCCAGGAGAGCTACCCGGCCGGCACCCTCGCGATGGCCAACAGCGGCGAGAACACCAACGGCTCACAGTTCTTCATCGTCTTCAAGGACAGCCCGTTCCCGCCGTCGTACACGGTCTTCGGGCACGTCAACGCGGCCGGCCTCAAGCTGGTGCAGGGCATCGCGGCCGAAGGCATCGGCACGCCCAGCAACAACCCCCAGCTGGGCCCGGGCGACGGTACGCCGAAGAGCCCGGTGGTCATCCACACGGTGAAGTAGGCGCATCACCTCACCCCGTAGGGTCGGGACATGGAATTCCGATACCTCGGCAACTCGGGCCTCAAGATCTCCGAGATCACCTACGGCAACTGGCTCACCCACGGCTCCCAGGTCGAGAACGACGTCGCGACGCAGTGCGTCCGCGCCGCTCTCGACGAGGGCATCAGCACCTTCGACACCGCTGACGTCTATGCGAACACCGCCGCGGAGACGGTGCTCGGCGAGGCGCTCAAGGGCGAACGACGCGAGTCGCTGGAGATCTTCACCAAGGTCTACTGGCCCACCGGTCCGCGCGGCAAGAACGACACCGGTCTGTCGCGCAAGCACATCATGGAGTCGATCAACGGGTCGCTGGAGCGACTGCAGACCGACTACGTCGACCTCTACCAGGCCCACCGCTACGACGTGGAGACCCCGCTCGAGGAGACCATGCAGGCCTTCGCGGACGTCGTACATCAGGGCAAGGCGCTCTACATCGGCGTCAGCGAGTGGACCGCCGACCAGATCCGCGAAGGCCACCGGCTGTCGAAGGAGCTCGGCTTCCAGCTGATCTCCTCGCAGCCGCAGTACTCCGCCCTCTACCGCGTGATCGAGGAGGAGGTCGTGCCGACCTGCCGCGAGCTCGGCATCTCCCAGATCGTCTGGTCGCCGATCGCGCAGGGCGTGCTCACCGGCAAGTACAAGCCGGGCCAGGCACCTCCCGAGGGCTCGCGCGCGACCGACGAGAAGGGCGGCGCGGACATGATCAAGCGCTTCATGGAGGACGACGTCCTGACCCGGGTGCAGGAGCTCGAGCCGATCGCCAAGGAGCTCGACCTGACCATGGCGCAGCTGGCGGTCGCGTGGGTGCTGCAGAACGACAACGTGGCCGCCGCGCTGGTCGGTGCTTCGCGTCCCGACCAGGTCAGCGAGAACGTCAAGGCCGCCGGGGTCACCATCCCGCCGGAGCTGATGACCCGGATCGACGAGGCGCTCGGCGACGTGGTGGAGCGTGACCCGGCGAAGACGGCCGCGCAGACGCCCGAGACCCGCGTCGTCTGACTCAGGTCACGAGGCGCGGCAGCTCTCGAAGGCGCTGTGCTCGACCAGGGCGGGGTACTTCGCCTCGAGATCCTGCGCCAGCACGTTGTCGGCGATCTCCTTCGTTGCGCCCTTGGTCACGGTGGTGCCGTCGACGGTGTACGTCGTCTGCTTGACGTCCCACGCCGGGACCACCCCGATCGGCTCGTGCGCGACGGCCTCGGTGAACACGAGGCCGTCGGCCGAGCAGTCGATGCTCCAGGGGTGCTCCTGGACGTCGGAGGCCACGAACGGCAGCAGCGGTTGCCCGTCGACCTTCAGCTCGGTGAGCTCGTCGGCGCTGGCGACGTAGATGCGGAGCTGGTAGCCGCCGCGCGGGTGGTCGGCCCTGGTCACGACCAGCTGGCCGCCAGTGCCGGGGTCGACGGCGAAGGCACCGGTGGCCGGTGGCTCGGTCGGGACAGCCGTGGCGACGTAGCCCTCCCCCAGCTTGGCGAACAGCGTGGTGGAGCAGTCGCCTCCGGGCGTCGTCAGCTTGACCGCCTCGGGTGTCCCGTCACCGTCGAGGTCGGCGCTGACGAGCGTCTTTGCGCTGGTCACCTGGTCGGAGGTCGCGGAGCAGTCGCCGACCATGGCCGAGCCCTTCTCCTGGTCGGAGCGGGCCTTGCTGCCGTCGTCACTCTTCTCGGCCGAACCGCACCCGGCGAGGACCAGGAGGACGGCCACCATCAGCGCACGCTTCATGGGGATGGGACGCAGTCGAGGACCTGACGGTTCCGGCACACCGCCCACGGTAGACCTGTCTCGTCCCGATTCTCGGCCTACAGTCAGGCGTGTGAGCACGACGAGGGCGCGACGTCCGGGACCATCGGTACGCACGCGGGTGGTCGAGTTCCGCGATGCCACCCGGCTCGACCACGAGGACCGGGTCGCGACCGAGGAACCGCTCGAGATCCGGGTCGCCGCGCCCCACTCCCCCGCCCAACGCGTGGCGGTGACGATGCGGACGCCGGGGAACGACTTCGAGCTCGCCGCGGGCTGGCTGGTGCACGAACGGGTCACCACACCGGACGTGATCGCGGGCGTCAAGTACTGCACCGACGTGACCCTGACTCCGCTCGAGGAGTTCAACGTCGTGACCGTCGACCTCTCCGCTCCCCCGCTGACGATGCCGACCGCCCGGCTGGTCAACTCGGCGTGTGGCGTGTGCGGCACCGACACCGTGCAGGACGTGTTGGCCAACGCCGCCGGCTTCGAGCCACTGAGCCTCGACCTCGCGACGATCCTCTCGTTGCCCGACCAGCTGGCCGAGCAGCAACCCGGTTTCGGCAAGACCGGTGGGCTGCACGCGGCGGGACTGTTCGAGGCCGACGGCACCCGGGTCGTCGTACGCGAGGACGTCGGACGGCACAACGCCGTCGACAAGGTGATCGGCTCGCGGATCCTCTCCCAGTCGGCGGTCCCGCCCGTGCTGGTGCTGAGCGGTCGGATCGGCTTCGAGCTCGTGCAGAAGGCCGTCGTGTCCGGGGTCTCCGCCGTCGTGGCCGTCGGCGCGCCGACCTCATTGGCGCTGTCGCTGGCACAGGACGCCGGCCTCGTGCTCGTCGGCTTCACGCGGGCCCAACGGTGCGTGGTGTACGCCGGGGCGGATCGCGTCACGCAGACCTGATCGCTGGGGAATCCGGCGTGTGCTCAGGCGTTCTGTCCGCGCCCGCTCCTACCGTTGAAACATGCGCATCCTGCACACCTCCGACTGGCACCTGGGCCGGTCGTTCCACGGCGAGGACCTCCTCGTCGCGCAGGCGGCGTACGTCGACCACCTGATCGAGACGGTCGAGACCCAGCAGGTCGATCTCGTGGTCGTCTCTGGCGATGTCTATGACCGGGCGCTGCCCTCCGTCGACGCCGTCGAGCTCGCCGACGAGGCCCTCCACCGGCTCGGCACCTCCCGCGCCCGCGTGGTCATCACCTCCGGCAACCACGACTCCCAGCGTCGATTGGGCTTCAACTCGCGGCTGGTCGACCTCGCCGGGGTCCACCTGCGCACCGACGCCGGCCGGCTCGACGAGCCCGTGCTGCTCGACGACGAGCACGGACCGGTCGCGGTCTACGGCATCCCCTACCTCGAGCCCGACGTCCTCACCCGCGCCTGGGCCCTGCCGACTCGCTCCCACCGGGCCGTGATGTCGACGGCGATGGACCGCGTCCGGGCCGACCTCGCCACGCGACCCGCGGGCACCCGCTCGGTGGTGCTGGCGCACGCGTTCGTGGCGGGCGGACTCCCGAGCGAGAGCGAGCGGGACATCTCGGTGGGCGGCGTCTCCGTCGTACCCCTCGAGCTGTTCGACGGCATCGACTACACCGCCCTCGGTCACCTCCACGGCCGGGCGAAGCTCAGCGAGACGGTGCGCTACAGCGGCTCGCCCATCGCCTACTCCTTCTCCGAGGCCGACCACGTCAAGGGATCGTGGCTCGTCGACCTCGACGCCGACGGCCTGGCCGAGGCTGCCTTCGTCGCGGCGCCGGTCCACCGGTCCCTGGCCCGTCTCGAGGGCACCATCGACACACTGCTCGCCGACGAGCGGTTCACACCTCACGAGCAGTCCTGGGTGCAGGCCACGCTCACCGACGAGGTCCGTCCCCTCCAGGCCATGGACCGCCTGCGCACCCGCTTCCCGCACGCGTTGGCGCTGCGGTTCGCGCCCAGTGGCGGCGAGACCCATTCGCCACGCGTGACCACGACCGGCCGGTCGGCGCACGACGTGGCCCTCGACTTCGTCGCCCATGTCCGCGGAGGGGCGGTGGCCACCCAGGCCGAGTCCGTGCTGCTCCGCGAGGCCCTGGAGTGCTGCTCCGAGGACCCCGACCTCGTGGCCTCGCGAGACGCCGTGGTGTCGGGCTGATGCGTCTCCACCAGCTCTCGATCACCGCTTTCGGCCCGTTCGTCGACACCGTGCACGTCGACTTCGACGAGCTCGCTGCCGGGGGGCTGTTCCTGCTCACCGGCGACACCGGTTCGGGCAAGACCAGCGTGCTCGACGCCGTCTGCTTCGCGCTCTACGGCGAGGTCCCGGGCGACCGGCACACGGCCCGCCACCTGCGCAGTGACCAGGCCGCGCCCGAGACGGAGCCGCTCGTGGTGCTCGACGTCAGCGTCGGCGGTCGCACCCTCCGATTCACCCGCTCCCCCACGTGGGAGCGGCCCAAGCGACGCGGGTCCGGGACCACGCGCGTCCAGGCCCACGTCGTCGTCGAGGAGCTGCGCTCCGGTGAGTGGATCGCCCTGACCAACCGGCTCGACGAGGCCGGCCAGCTGGTCACCGGTCTGCTCGGGATGACCTGCAGCCAGTTCACCCAGGTCGCGATGCTGCCGCAGGGGCGGTTCCAGGCCTTCCTCCGCGCCAGCTCGACCGAGCGCCACGCCGTGCTGCAGCGGTTGTTCCGCACGCGGAGGTTCGAGGAGGTCGAGCGCTGGCTGGTCGAGCGGCGCATCGAGCTGAGGCGGCGCTGCCAGACCCACCACGACGTGTGTGCGGGCGTGGTCAACCGGCTCCAGGAGGCCGCCGGCACCGGCGTACCCGAGAGCTGGGACCTGCACGCACTCGACCCGGTGGCCGAGGACGGCTCGCTCGATCGCTGGTCGGACGGGTGCCTGACGACGGCCGCCGCCGAGCTCGACCGTCGTCGCGCCGGGCTGGCGGCCGCCACCGCCGACGTGGCCGAGGACCAGCAGGCCGTCGACCGTGCTCGCGCCGCCACGGACGCCAGGGCGAGGGGCACCTCGGCGCAGCAGAGGCTGGCCTCGCTCGACTCCTCGACCGAGGAGGAGAAGGCAGTGACGGCGGCGCTGGACGCCCACCGGCGGGCTGCCCCGGTGCTCCCCCAGGCGATGCGGATGGAGACCGCCGAAGCCCAGCTGGCCGAGGTCGAGGACCGAGCCGCCGGCCACGTCGATGCCGTGTGTGCCGTCCTCGGCGTCGACGCGGACCAGCTCGACCTCGAGCTCCTGGTGGCCGCCAGCACGCGGCTGGCCGAGGAGCGTGCCGTCGCCGAGTCATGGCTGCCGCGCGAGCGAGAGCTCACGCACGAACGTTCCCGGCTCGATGCGCTGGCGGCCGAGACGGCGCGGCTGACCACGGTGGTGGCCAGCCGCGGCGATCGGGCCGGCGAGCTGCTCGCCGCCCGCGAGCAGGCGGTCGCGGCCCTCGCCCGGGCAGCGGCGGTCGCCGAGACGGCCCAGGCCGACCGCGCCGCCCTCGAGGCTGCCCAGGCCGGCCTGGAGGCCGCTGCCGAGGCGGCCGAGCTGACCGGCGAGCTGACCGCGACGCGCGCGCGGCTGGCCGACGCGACCAGCCACGCCCAGGAGCTACGGCAGGCCTACCTCGATCTCCGCGAGCGACGCATCACCGGGATGGCGGCCGAGCTGGCCGGTGCCCTCGCGGTCGGCTGCTCCTGCCCGGTCTGCGGCAGCGTCGACCATCCCTCGCCCGCGACGGCATCAGGGGCGATCAGTCGTGCCGACGAGGACGCCGCCCGCGAACGCCACGAGAACGCCGACTTCGAGCGCCAGACGGTGATGGAGCTCGTCACCACCCAGTCGACCCGGCTCCAGGGCGCCCTCGTCCGGAGCGGCGGCCACACCGTCCCCCACTGGCGCCGCTCGGCCGCATCGGCGGCCACCGCCGCGGCCGCGAGCACCGCGGCCGCACGCGAGACGATGCGGTTGCGCGACGAGCTGGCCGCGATCGAGGACGAGGAGAAGCCGCTCGCCGCCGAGCTCGCCGCGTCCCGGGTCTCGTTGCAGGAGCGCAGTCGCGAGCGCGACGCCGCCGCCGACCGCGTCGATCGCCTCGGGGGCGAGCTCGAGGCCCTGCTCGCCGATCACCCCGACATCACCTCCGTCGGCGGCCTGGTGGCGTCGCACCGTCGGGCGGTGCACGAGCTCGACGAGGCGCGTGCGGCCCTGGTGGCCCGAGAGCGAGCTGCCCACGAGCTGACCCAGGCAGCAGCCGCCGCCGAGGCTGCGGCGCTCGAGGCCGGCTTCGAGTCCCTGGCCGAGGCGGTTGCGGCCGTGCTCACCGGCAGTGAGGCCGCTGCTCGGGCCCGACAGCTCGACGAGCGGCGCATCGCCCGCGCCGCGGCCGACGACGTGCTCGCCGAGGAGTCGGTGCGCAGCGCCCTGGTTGCGGATCCCCCGGATCTGCCGGCCCTGGCGGCGCGACTGTCCGAGTCTGGTCGCCGGCGCGACGAGATGCATGCCGCTCACGAGCAGGCAGCACTGCGCGCACGCCGGCTGAGCTCCCTCACCGTCGAGCTGGCCGACGCCCTGGCTGCCTGGGCGCCGGTGAGGCAGGACCACGCATTGACGGCCGGTCTTGCCGCACTGGTCGAGGGCAAGAGCGTGGACAACCAGCAGCGGATGCGGCTCTCGGCGTACGTCCTCTCCGAGCGGCTGCGCCAGGTCGTGGCCGCGGCCAACGAACGCCTCGGCACCATGACCGAGCGTCGGTTCAGCCTCGAGCAGGCCGACGAGCGCGGAGCCGGCGAGCAGCGCGGTGGGCTGAGCCTGCGCGTCCGCGACGAGTGGAGCGGCAAGCAGCGCGACCCGGCGACGCTCTCGGGCGGCGAGACGTTCATCGTCTCCCTCGCCCTGGCCCTGGGCCTCGCCGACACCGTCAGCCACGAGGCAGGCGGCACCCAGCTCGACACCCTGTTCATCGACGAGGGCTTCGGCGCTCTCGACGCCACCACCCTCGACGGAGTGATGGACACCCTCGATGCCCTGCGCGACGGCGGCCGGGTGGTCGGCCTGGTCAGTCACGTGCCCGAGCTCCGCAACCGGATTCCCGCCCAGCTGGAGGTGCGCAAGGCACGCCGCGGCTCCACCGTCCGGGCGTCATTGACCGACCATTAAGGTCGTTCGCATGGCACAGCACGAGATCGATCCGACGTTCCTGGCGCTGCCGTACAAGCGGCTCGGCCAGGTCGCCCTGGAGCGGGCCCGCGACTTCGGGGTCAGCCACGCCGACTTCCGCTTCGAGCGCAACCGCTACCAGTTCTTCTCGGTCCGCGACGGCGCCCTCGAGGGCGCCCAGGACGCGGAGGACCTCGGTTTCGCGGTGCGGGTGATCCTCGACGGCGCGTGGGGCTTCGCATCGGGCGTGGCGCTGACGGAGTCCGAGGCGGTCACGGTCGCCGAGACCGCCGTCACCGTGGCCAGGGTGGCGGCCAAGATGACCAGTCGACGGGTCGAGCTCGCTCCCGAGCCGGTGCACGCGGACGCCAGCTGGGTCTCGGCGTACGACGTGAACCCGTTCGACGTCCCACTGTCCGAGAAGACCGCGCTCCTCGCCGGCTGGACGAGCGAGCTGCTCGCCGCCGACGGCGTCGACCACGCGACCGGCTATGTCCAGCAGGTGCAGGAGAACAAGTACTACGCCGACCTCGCCGGCTCCTCGATCGCCCAGCAGCGGGTCCGGGTCGAGCCCGTGGTCGAGGTGCACGGTGCCGACCCCTCCACCGGCGTCTTCGACTCGATGCGCACCTTGGCGGCTCCGGTCGCCCGGGGCTGGGAGTACCTCACCGGGGACACCTTCGACTTCGCCGCCGAGCGAGCCCAGCTGCCCGAGCTCCTGCGCGAGAAGCTGGCGGCCCCCAGCGTCGAGGCCGGCACCTACGACCTCGTCATCCACCCGTCCAACCTGTGGCTGACCATCCACGAGTCGATCGGCCACGCCACCGAGCTCGACCGGGCCCTCGGCTACGAGGCCAACTACGCCGGCACCTCGTTCGCGACGTACGACAAGCTGAACACGCTGCAGTACGGCTCCCCCGTCATGCACGTCACCGGCGACCGCACCACGCCCCACGGCCTCTCCACGGTGGGGTACGACGACGAGGGGGTCGCCGCGCAGGAGTGGGACATCATCAAGGACGGTGTACTCGTCGGCTACCAGCTCGACCGCTCGATGGCGCACACCTACGGCGCCGAGCTGAACGGCGGTCGGTCCAACGGCTGCGCGTTCGGCGACTCCCCCGGCCACATCCCGATCCAGCGGATGGCCAACGTCTCGCTGCAACCGGCGCCCGGCGGGCCCGACACCGCCGGCCTGATCAGCCAGGTGGAGCGCGGGCTGCACATCCTCGGGGACAAGTCGTGGTCGATCGACATGCAGCGCTACAACTTCCAGTTCACCGGCCAGCGTGCCTACGCCATCGAGAACGGCGAGCTGAAGGGTCAGGTGCGCGACTTCGCCTACCAAGCGACGACCACCGACTTCTGGGGGGCGATGGAGGCGGTCGGCGGACCGCAGACCTACGAGCTCGGCGGCGCGATGAACTGCGGCAAGGCCCAGCCGGGGCAGGTGGCGGCGGTCAGCCACGGTGCCCCGACATCGCTGTTCCGCGGCATCCGAATCCTGAACACCAACGAGGAGGGCACGGCCTGATGGCACTTCTGACCGGCAACGGCCGACCACAGGGTCTCGTCGAGCACGCGCTGGCGACCTCCACCTCCGAGCAGTGCATCGTGATCGTGAACGACAGCACCAGCGCCAACCTGCGCTGGGCCAACAACACCCTGACCACCAACGGGGTGATGCACTCGATCGACGTCACCGTGATCGCGTTCCAGGGAGCGGGGAACGCATCGGTCAGCGGGACCGCCGCCTCTCCCGAGCAGGTGACCGCCCTCGTCGAGAGCGCCGACCGCGCTGCCCGCCTGGCCGACCCGGCCGAGGACAAGGCCGAGCTGGTCACCGGCGACGTCGCCGCGGACTGGGACGACCCGTCGGGCGAGACCTCGATCCAGGTCTTCGACGGCTTCGCGGCCAAGCTCGGCGAGGCGTTCAAGCAGGCCGACGCCGAGAAGCGCATCCTCTACGGGTTCGTGTTCCACGAGGTCGCCACCACCTACCTCGGCTCCTCGACCGGGCTACGCCTGCGACACGTGCAGCCCACGGGGCACTACGGCTGCACCGGCAAGAACGCCGAGCTGACCAACAGCGCCTGGGTCGGTGGCGCCACCAGGGACTTCGCCGACGTCGACGCCGCGCAGATGGCGGCCGACCTGACCACACGCCTCGGCTGGGGCGAGCGACGGATCGACCTGCCCGCCGGTCGCTACGACACGGTCCTCTCCCCCACCTGCGTGGCCGACATGGTCGCCTACGCCTACTTCGAGATGAGCGCCCGCAACGCCGACGACGGCCGCACGGTGTTCTCCAAGCCGGGCGGTGGCACCCGCATCGGCGAGCAGATGGTGAGCGAGGGCGTGCGGTTCTACTCCGACCCGTCGTACCCCGGCCGCGAGTGCGCCCCGTTCGTCATCGCCAGCGGATCCTCGGACCGCAGCAGCGTCTACGACAACGGGCTGCCCACCGGACCCACCGACTGGATCAAGGACGGGCGGCTCACCTCCCTGATCCAGACTCGTCACAACGCAGCGGCCACGGGTGCAGCCGCCACCCCCGGCGTGGACAACCTCGCCCTCGACATCGCCACCGGCACCGGCACCGAGGCCGACCTCGTCGCCGGGGTCGACGACGGCCTGCTGCTGACCTGCCTGTGGTACATCCGCGAGGTCGACCCCCAGACGCTGCTCCTCACCGGCCTGACCCGTGACGGCGTCTACCGGGTGGAGGGTGGCGAGATCACCGGTGCCGTCAACAACTTCCGCTACAACGAGAGCCCGATCGACCTCCTGCGGCGCTACACCCACGCCTCCGAGACGGTTCCGAGCTTCTCCCGCGAGTGGGGCGAGGACTTCTTCTCCCGCACCGCCACGCCGGCCCTGCGCGTCCCCGACTTCAACATGAGCTCGGTCAGCCAGGCGCTCTAGTCGATGATCGCAGGCAGGTACTCGCTCGACCGTGAGATCGGACGAGGCGGCATGGGCGCCGTGTGGCTCGGACGTGACGAGGTGCTCGGGCGGCAGGTGGCGCTCAAGCGGATCGGGCTGCTGCCCGGTGCCGACAAGGCCGACCTGGCGCGGGCCGAGCGCGAGGCCCGGCTGAGCGCCCGGCTCAACCACCCCCACGTGGTCTCGGTCTTCGACTTCGTCGCCGACGACGAGAGCGACGCCCGCTGGTTGGTGATGGAGTACGTCGACGGCACCACGCTCGCCCAGATCATCCGACGGGGCGGACCGCTCTCCCCCGACGTGGCGGCGCCGCTGCTCCGACAGGTGGCCGACGCGCTCGTCGCCGCACACGCCGCGGGCATCCTGCACCGGGACGTGAAGCCGTCCAACATCCTCGTCGACCGCAGCTGGAACCTGAAGCTCACCGACTTCGGCATCGCCCGGATCGAGGCAGACGCATCCCTCACCCAGACCGGTCTGCTCACCGGGTCGCCGGCGTACCTCGCACCCGAGGTGGTCACCGGTGGCCGTGGCGACCAGTCCGGTGACGTGTGGTCGCTGGGCGCCACCCTCTTCTACGTGCTGTCGGGGCGGCCGCCGTACGACGTCGGCGACAACGTCATGGGCACCCTCTACCGCATCGTCAACGAGGATCCGCCCCGGCTGCCCGAAGCCGGCTCCCTCGCGCCACTCCTCGAGGCGACCCTGGTCAAGGACCCGTCCCAGCGCTGGTCGATGGCGCAGGTCCGCGACTTCCTCAGCTCGCCCCCGGAACAGGACCAGGACGCGACCCAGGTGATCAGCGTCGTCGCCCCGCCGGTCACACCCGCCGAACGTCGACGACCTCCGACGAGGCTGCTGCTGGCCGGCGCCGCCGTCCTGGTGGCCCTGGTCCTGGCCGGGGTCCTGTTCGCGGTGCTGAACAACGACACGCCCAAGGACGACACCGCCAACCCGCCCTCCAAGCAGCCGTCGTCCGGCCCCTCCACCCAGGCAGCGGCGACCAAGCCGACCGCTGCCGGGATGGAGTCCTTCATCCGTGACTACGTCGCCGCGGTGTCGGAGGACCCCGACACCTCCTGGAAGATGCTCACGCCCGAATTCAAGCGCGAGAGCGGAGGTCTGGAGACCTATCGCCGCTTCTGGGACAGCGCCACCAACGGCCGGGTGCTCGACATCTCCGCCAACCCCGAGAACCTCTCGGTCAGCTACCAGGTGCACTTCGACAACTTCAAGAACGGCCCCGGTCCGACCGTGCTCGACCTGAGCTTCCAGGACGGTCAGTACAAGATCGCCGGCGAGCGCACCAAGGGCTTCGTCCCGGCCGGGTGACCGCAGATGCCGGTCACGGACCGTCGGGGTAGGGCTCCCGGGTGTAGACGAACGTGGCGCACTCGAGGTGGTCGATCGACCCGTCCTCCCGGCGTACGACGTGCAGGGTCTCGCCGTGGTGGTAGCCGGCGACACCGACGATGCGATCGCCGCGCAGCTCGAACTGTTCCTCGACGACGCCACCCATCGAGAGGTCGCGGAACTCGAGCTGCTCACCTTGCCAGCGCACCTCGAAGGCCGTGTTGCCCCAGTGCCAGTAGCCGAGTAGCTCGCGTGCCCACTCCGGCAGCGTCTCGGTCGGCTGCCAGGGCGCGACCGGGGTCGGTGTGTGGTCGCCCAGCAGCGCCAGCGCCAGCTCGCTGCCGGAGAAGCCGGTCGTCGCGTTGGTGAGCGCGACCACCCCGAGATGGGCGAGCGGGTCGACGAACAGGGTCGCCTGGAAGCCCGGCATCGAGCCGGTGTGCCCGGAGAGCACGCCGCCGGCGTACGGCACCAGACGGATGCCGAGCCCGTAGTCGATCGCTGGCGGCACCGCCTCGCGCATCTCGGTGAGGGTCTGGTCGGCCAGCACCGGGGGGTTCCCCAAGGAGAGGAAGGCGCCGAACCTGGCCAGGTCCTCGACCGTGCTCCACAGCTGGCCGGCCGGCGCCATGGCGCCGGTGTCCTGCAGCGGCTCCGGTGTGAGGGTGTTGGCGAGGTGGTGCACGCTCAGGCCGCGGGCGTACGGCTCCTCGGGGAGGTACGACGTGCGCGTCATCCCTAGTGGCTCGAGGATCCGCTGCTCGACCAGGTCGAACCAGGGCGCTCCCCGGAGCCGGGCCACCGTCTCGCCCAGCAGTCCGAACCCGAGGTTGCTGTAGTGCCACTGCTCCCCCGGCGCGAACACCGCGCCCGAGCCGTCGTTGGCCGCGAGCAGTGTCTCGACGGAGACTCCCGGCGAACGCTCCCACCACGGACCGACTGGTTCGCTCTGCATCCCCGAGACGTGGGCCAGCAGCGAGCGCACCGTCGCGTCAGCGTACCCCGTCTCCGGGACGTGCCGTCCGATCCGGTCGTCGAGGTCGAGCAGGCCGTCGTCGCGGCACTGCATCACCAGCACCGCGGTCATCACCTTGGTGATCGAGCCGATCCGGTACTGCGTGTCCGTCGTCGTCGGCGCTCCGGCCGAGCCCGACCAGCTCAGCTCGGGCCCGTCGAGCACGCCCGCGACGACGGACGGCAGACGACGGTCGGACTGGTAGCGGTCGAGGACGGCCTGGTAGTGCTCGGCCTTGCTCAAGAAAAGGCCTCGACCGGGGGGCAGGCACAGAACAGGTTGCGGTCGCCGTAGGCCTGGTCGATCCGCCCGACCGGCGGCCAGTACTTGTCCGGGTCGGGACCGGCCGGGAACACCGCGACCTCGGCGGAGTAGGCGCGCTCCTCGGTCCCGGTGATCACCGAGGCGGCGGTGTGCGGAGCGCCGCGCAACGGCGAGTTCTCCGGGGTCCACTCCCCCGCCTCGACCCGACGGATCTCGTCGCGGATGGCGATCATCGCGTCGCAGAAGCGGTCGAGCTCGCCGAGGTCCTCGCTCTCGGTCGGCTCCACCATCAGCGTGCCGGCGACCGGGAAGCTCATGGTCGGGGCGTGGAACCCGTAGTCGACCAACCGCTTCGCGACGTCGTCGACAGTCACCCCGCTCGACTTGGTCAGGCCGCGCAGGTCGAGGATGCACTCGTGCGCGACCCGGTCGTGGTGACCCCGGTAGAGCACCGGGTAGTGGTCCTGCAGCCGCTCGGCGACGTAGTTCGCTGCGAGCACCGCCACGGCCGTCGCGTCGGTCAGGCCGTCGCCACCCATCAGCCGCACGTAGGCCCACGAGATCGGCAGGATCCCGGCCGAGCCGTACGGCGCCGCGCTGATCGGACCGATGCCGGTGCGCTTCTCGGGTTCGGGGTGCATCCCGTGCGAGGGGAGGTACGGCGCGAGGTGCTCGCGCACACCGACCGGACCGACGCCCGGACCGCCACCGCCGTGCGGGATGCAGAACGTCTTGTGCAGGTTGAGGTGCGACACGTCGCCACCGAACTCGCCGGGCTTGGCGTAGCCGAGCAGCGCGTTCAGGTTGGCCCCGTCGACGTAGACCTGCCCGCCGGCGTCGTGCACGGTCTGGCACAGCTCGGAGATGGTGTCCTCGTAGGCGCCGTGCGTCGAGGGGTAGGTGACCATGATCGCGGCGAGGTCGTCGCGGTGGTCCTCGCACTGCTGGCGCAGGTCATCCATGTCGACCGAGCCGTCCTCGGCCGACTTCACCACGACCACCTTCATCCCGGCCATCACGGCCGAGGCGGCGTTGGTGCCGTGGGCCGACGACGGGATCAGGCAGACCCGCCGCTCGCCCTCGCCGTTGGCCTGGTGGTAGCCCCGGATCGCGAGCAGCCCGGCCAGCTCACCCTGCGACCCGGCGTTGGGCTGCAGCGAGACGTGGTCGTAGCCGGTGACGTTCGCCAGCCACGACTCGAGCTGGTCGATGAGGGTGCGGTAGCCGAGTGCGTCCTCGGCCGGGGCGAACGGGTGCAGGTCGGCGAAGCCGGGCAGGCTGACCGGCTCCATCTCGGTGGTTGCGTTCAGCTTCATGGTGCAGGAGCCGAGCGGGATCATCCCGCGGTCCAGGGCGTAGTCGCGGGCGGAGAGGCGGCGCAGGTAGCGCAGCATCGAGGTCTCGGAGCGATGGGTGTTGAACACCTCGTGGGTCATGAAGTCCGTCGTACGACGCAGCTCGGCGGGGAGCGTCGCCTGCACGGTGACGTCGTCGATCGCGACTCCGAAGGAGATGGCCACGATGTCGACGACGTCGGCGTCGGTGGTCTCCGACGTGGTCACCCCGACGTGGTCCTCGTCGACCAGTCGCAGGTGGATGCCGGCCTCGCGGGCGGCGGCGACCACCTCGGCGGCCCGGCCGGGGACGCGCGCCAGCACGGTGTCGAAGAAGTCGGCGTGCACGACCTCGACGCCGCCCTCACGCAGCAGCGCCGCCAGTCGGTGCGCGTGGTGGTGGGTCGCTCCGGCGATCTGCCGGAGGCCGTCGGGTCCGTGGTAGACGGCGTACATCGAGGCGACCACGGCCAGCAGCACCTGGGCGGTGCAGATGTTGGACGTGGCCCGGTCACGGCGGATGTGCTGCTCGCGGGTCTGCAGCGAGAGGCGGTACGCCGGTCGTCCGGCCGAGTCGACCGAGACGCCGACCAGCCGACCGGGGAGGTGCCGCTCCAGCCCGGACCGCACCGCCATGAAGCCGGCGTGCGGTCCGCCGTAGAAGAGGGGGACGCCGAAGCGCTGGGAGGACCCGACCGCCACATCGGCCCCGAACGTGCCTGGCGACTCCAGCAGGGTCAGGGCGAGGAGGTCGGCGGCCACCACGGCCAGCCCGCCGCGGGCGTGCGTCTCGTCGATGACAGCACGAGGGTCGAGCAGGCGACCGGACGCGCCGGGGTACTGCACCAGCACGCCGGAGAGGTTGCCCTCGGGAAGTCCGTCGACCAGGTCGGCGACCAGCACCTCGATGCCCATCGCCTCGGCCCGGGTGCGCACCACCTCGATGGTCTGCGGGAGTGCGTCGGCGTCGACCACGAACGGTCCGTCGGCCTTGTTGGCACGCCGCACCAGCGTCATCGCCTCGGCCGCCGCGGTGCCCTCGTCGAGCAGAGAGGCGTTGGAGGTCGGCAGGCCGGTGAGGTCGGCCACCATCGTCTGGAAGTTCAGCAGTGCCTCGAGCCGGCCCTGGCTGATCTCGGGCTGGTACGGGGTGTACGCGGTGTACCAGGACGGGTCCTCGAGCACGTTGCGTCGTACGACGGGCGGGGTGACGGTGCCGTGGTAGCCGAGACCGATCATCGCGACCAGCGGGTTGTTCATCGCCGCCAGCTGGCGCAGCTCGGCGGCAGCGGCCCGCTCCGAGGCGGCAGGCGGCAGCGCGAGACCGTCGGACCGGATCCGGCCCGGGACGGCGTCGTCCATCAACGCCTCGAGGCTGCTGAGGCCGAGCGCCTTGAGCATCTCGGTGACCTGGTGGTCATCGGGCCCGATGTGCCGCTGGCTGAAGGGGCGTGGCTGCAGATCGTCCGCGAGATTCTGGTCTGACATGTCACTCCTGGTCGTGAGGCGAGCCACCGATGCATCGGTGAGTGCGCCTCCCCTCAGTCACAACGTCGTCGTTGCTCCTGAGTGCCAGCCTGTGCGGTCCGTGAGCCTGAGAGGTTGGTGGGAGGAGTTGCCCCTTCGGCGCCCCGGATGGATCTACCGGGGACTCTCCCGCACAGGGTTGGTCAGCACGGCCAAAACTACCAGTGCGGCGTGATCAGCCGGTGAGCCGCGCCTTGCGACGCGCGGCGAGCTCGTCGCTCTCGTGCGCTTCCTCGGCCTCGGCGGTGCGCTCCGAGGGCAGGTCGGCCAGCGACCCCTCGATCTCGCGCCAGACCCCACCGATGGCGATGCCGAAGACGCCCTGGCCACCCTGGAGCAGGTCGATGACCTCGTCGTTGCTGGTGCACTCGTAGACGCTGGCGCCGTCACTCATCAGGGTGACGCGGGTCAGGTCGTCGGTGCCGCGAGCGCGCAGGTGCGAGACGGCGGTGCGGATCTGCTGGAGCGAGATGCCGGCGTCGAGCAGTCGCTTGATGATCTTGAGGATCAAGATGTCGCGGAAGCTGTAGAGGCGCTGGGTGCCGGAGCCGGTCGCACCGCGCACCGTCGGCTCGACCAGGCCGGTGCGGGCCCAGTAGTCGAGCTGGCGATAGGTGATGCCGGCGGCGTTGCAGGCCGTGGGTCCGCGGTAGCCGAGGTCGTTGGGCAACGGGGAGACGTCGTCGTCGAAGAGCAGACCCTGCTCGTCGGCGTCGTGCGCTGCGTCCAGCACCGCCTGCTCGTCATGCGGCTGGTCCTTGATCGCCACTGCTACCTCCGAAGTTCCTCCACTGACCGTAACCCCCGGGAAGGGTGGCCGGTGACCGAGGACCTGGGGCTCAGGAACGGAATACCAGCCGTGGAGTTACAGCGAAGACAGTTCGAAGGTAGACCTCTGTTCGAGGGTTGGTCAAAGAGCGCTGCGGCGTGTCGCTCAACCTTAAAGTTTCACTTGAAGGTGAAGGAACGCCTCCGGGGTCACTTCTGGCCCTCGTCGAAGTCCTCGGGTGAGACGTGGTCGAGGAACTCGCGGAACCGCTCCACCTCGTCCTCCTGCTCGTCGGGTACGACGATCCCGGCGTCGTCGAGCAGCTCCTCCGAGCACACGATCCGCGAGCCGGTGCGCAGCGCGAGGGCGATCGAGTCCGACGGTCGGGCGCTGACCTCGACGCCGGAGGCGAGCACCAGCTGGGCGTAGAAGACGTTGTCGCGCATCTCGGTGATCCGGATCTCGGAGACCTCGTTGCCGGTGGCCTCGAGGATGTCGCGCAGCAGGTCATGGGTCAGGGGCCGCGGCGGCACCACCCCCTGCTGGGCGAACGCGATCGCGGTCGCCTCGACGGCGCCGATCCAGATGGGGAGGTAACGCTCCCCCATCAGCTCGCGCAGCAGCACGATGGGCTGGTTGGAGGGCATCTCGACCCGGACCCCGACGACCTCGACCTCGCGCATACGGCCAGCCTACTCGGACCAAACAGCCGCGACGGCGTCGGCAAGATCACCGATGCTGCGCCTGATCTGCATCGCCGGCTCGAGGGGTTCGTCGAGTTGGAAGCCCATGAACGCCGCCTCCACCAAGCGGGCGGCGCGGCCCGCGTCGGAGGTCCGCATCCCGGAGGACACGAGGTGGTCCGCGAGGGCGCCGAGCCACTCCTCGTTGGCCTCCCCCACCACGGTCGCGAATGGCTCTGCCCCGAGGACTCCGAGAGCCGCGGCCTCGACGTACAACCGCTGGCAGCGTGCCTGCTCGGGCTGGCTGACCACGCCCCACAGGTCGACCACGGCCTGGCGCACGTCACGCGACGGCCTGAGCTCACGGATCCCCCGCACCGAGCGGGCGTTGGAGACGTTGAGCACCGTCGCGACCAGGTCGAGCTTGTCCTTGAAGTGGTAGAGCAGCATCCGGTCGCTGGTGCCGAGGGCCGCTGCCAGCGGGCGCAGGCTCAGGTCGAGCAGGCCGTGCTCGAGGACGTAGTCCGTGGCCGCCTCCGCCAGATCATGCCGACGATCACTCATTCCCTCAGTGTAGCGAGTGCTACATTTGTCTTTGTAGCGAACGCTACACAGAGAGCTTCGAGGACGTGGACGACATGGGTCTGGCGATGGCAGTGCTGCTGCTGGCGATCGGCATCGAGGTGGGGGCGACCGCTGCGCTCCCCCGCGCCGACGGCTTCCACGACCCGTTCTGGACCACGATCGTGCTGATCGGCTACGCCGTCTCCATCTGGATGCTGGCCATCGTGGTGCGCCAGGTCCCTGTCTCGGTCGCCTACGCCATCTGGGCCGGGCTCGGCACGGCGGCGATCGCAGTCGTCGGCGTCGTACTGCTGGGTGAGTCGTGGGACCTGACCAAGGTGCTCGCGTTGACCCTCATCATCGTCGGCGTGGTCGTGCTGAACCTGCACGGCGCCCACTGAGGCCCGCCACGAGGTCGGGCTCAGCGCAAGGAGCGCAGCCCGGACTTGACCAGGGCGGCGTGCAGCCGGATCGAGAGCACCGCCATCTCGTCCATCGTCTGGGCGGCTCGTCCCTCCGCGCCGTCCTCACGGCTGCGCCGGATCGGTGAGACGACCTGCTCGACCAGTCCCACCTCGCGCTCGGCGGCGGTCCGGAAGGCGCGCAGGTGCCGGGGCTCGAGGCCGTACGCCGCCATCTCCCCCGCCACCTTGGCGATCACGAGCGCGTCGGCGTCGTAGTGCTTGGAACCGGTGCGGGTGCGCACCAGACCGAAGTTCTCGAGCTGGTCGAGCAGCTCCTCGGTGATCTCGGCCGTCTTGATCAGCTCTCGCCGCGAGATGCGGACGTCGGCCGAGTGGGAGAGCAGGGACTCGGCACCCGGGGCCGGGTTGGCCATCAACGAGCCGGGGATGCTCGGCGCCCCGCTCAGCGCAGGCGGCTCCAGACCACGGTCGAGGGCATCGAGGTGCTCCCGGATGACCCGGAGCGGCAGGAAGTGCTCCCGCTGGGCCCGGATGATGTAGCGCAGCTTCTCCATGTCCTGCACGGAGTACTTGCGGTAGCCCGACGGAGTCCGCTCGGGCTCGACGAGCCCTTCGTTCTCCAGGTGCCGGATCTTCGACTCCTTGATGTCGACGTCCGGGAACTCCGCCTTGAGGTCGGCGACGGCCTGCCCGATGGTGATTCGGGCCGCCTCACGCACGGGTCAGTTGCCCTTCGCGTCGCTGGCGAAGAAGATCAGGCGGAACTTGCCGATGCGGACCTCGTCGCCGTTCTGCAGCTCGGCGTCGTCGACCCGGTCGCCGTTGAGGTAGGTGCCGTTGAGGCTGCCCACGTCGTGCACCCGGAAGGTGTCGTCCTCGCGGCGGAACTCGACGTGTCGCCGGGAGACGGTGATGTCGTCGAGGAAGATGTCGCTCTCGGGGTGCCGGCCCACGGTGGAGAGCTGCGTGTCGAGCAGGTAGCGGCTGCCGGCGCCGGGACCACGCTGGACGACCAGCAGCGCGCTGCCGGCAGGGAGCGCGTCGACAGCGGCCGCGTCGGCGGCGTTCAGCGAGGTGCGCTCGTCGGCGTCAGCGGCCTTGGCCGGTGCCCCGAAGGTGATCGTCGCGGTGGCGTCGTCGGGGACCTGCTCGCCCTCGGGTTCGGTGGGAGGAGCCAGCGGGGTACCGCACTGCGAGCAGAAACGGGCGTTGTCGGAGTTCTGACTCCCGCACTGCGAGCAATAGGGCATCTCGTGCCTCTCCTTTCTCCGAGGTAACCCTGAACCACCAGTGGAGGTTCAGGGTTCTGGCCGTCAACCTACCAGCGGCGGGCAACCGCGCGGACAACCCCGAGCGGAGTTTCGTCGACGTCCGGGTGAGGGCTCAGGCCTCGAGCCCGGCCTCGTAGGTCGCGGCGTCCAGCAGGTCGGCCGAGCCGCTGTTGTCGGGGGCGATCTCGAAGAGCCAGCCGTCGCCGTACGGGTCGGTGTTGACCAGCTCAGGCGTGGCGTCAAGGGCCTCGTTGCGGGCCACCACCTCGCCACCGACGGGCGCGTAGACCTCGCTGACCGACTTGGTCGACTCGAGCTCGCCCACCACCGCCCCCGAGGTCACGGTGTCCCCGACCTCGGGCAGCTGGACGAAGACGATGTCACCGAGCGCGTCCTGGGCGTAGGAGGTGATACCCACACGGACCGAGCCCTCGGCCTGGCCCGGATCGCGCAGCCACTCGTGCTCGGCGGTGTACTTCAGCTCTTCAGGAAACACGCTGCTCCTTGTTGTCGTGGCACCACAGGAGGTCGAGGCTACTGCCCGGGCACGGCTTCGGCGTAGCGGGGCTTCACGGGAGTGCGGGTGGCCGAGACCTCGACGCGGTCGGCCTTCTTGATCGACACCTTCCCGCCGTCGGCCTCCACGTCGTCGGTGAAACCGTCCTGGAACTGCAGCGCGCCCGCCAGGGTGTCCGGGCTGCCGATCGCGTCGATGACGTACGGCGGCTTGAGCACGACGCCGTCGACCCGCACCCCGTCGGGATCCTCCTCGAAGGAGGTCTGGGCGATCACGCGCACCCGGTCGTTGATCTCCACGGCCTCGACCCCCGCGTTGCGCAGCTCCTCGATCCCGTCGAGCAGGTGGTTGAGGCTGAGCTCGTTCTTCGGGTCCTCGACGGTGATGGTGATGCCGGGTCCGGTGGCCGGCACCGTGCCGGCGAGCACCCCGAGAGTCTGCACCTCCTTCTGCGCCTGCTCCAGCGCGGTCGTCCGGCGCAGGGTGCTGCTGCGCAGCTGGTCACGGGTGGTCTCGAGGTCGGAGATGTCCCGCTCGGCCTTGCGCGAGGCCGCCTGGAGACCGTTGAGCGCCTGGATCAGCTCGGCCTCACGGAGATTGGCGTAGGTGTCGTCCTTCCCGGCCAGGCGGACCTGGGTCACCGCGGCGAAGGCCAGGATGCCGACGAGGACGCCCACCACGGCCTGGCCGCGCGAAGGAGACTTCAGGGCCCGCCGCAGGCGGTCCATGCCGGACCGCTCACGGGGAGGCGTGCCGGTCTCGCTCATGCGTGGAAGATGTGACGCCGGATGGCGGCCACGTTGGAGAAGATCCGGATCCCGAGCACGACGACGACGCCGGTGGAGAGCTGGGCACCGACCCCCAGCTTGTCGCCGAGGAAGACGATCATGGCCGCGATCAGCACGTTGCTGATGAAGGAGACCACGAAGACCTTGTCGTCGAAGATCCCGTCGAGGAAGGCGCGGAACGCACCGAAGACCGCGTCGAGGGCGGCAACCACGGCGATGGGAAGGTAGGGCTCCATCGACAGCGGCACGTCCGGGGTGAGGAACAGGCCGAGGACGACACCGACCACGAGCCCGATGATCGCGATCACGACGCGCCTCCTGGTTTCTTCTGGTTGGCGTAGCGCAGGGAGACCTCCGCTGCGGGGAGCCGGAGCGACGACTCCGGCGTGATCTTCAAGCGCAGTCCGACCTCGCGCTGCAGGTCCAACCATGCCTGACCGCTCGTCGTTTCTGCGAAACGCGCCGGCAGCGTGTCCTTGTTGCCGATCGCCTGTACGACGTAGGGACGGCGCAGCGAGTGGGCGTTGACCGTGATCGCGTTGCCGGCCAGCCGGATGGTGCTGAGGTTGGTGAGTCGCTGGCCGTTGAGCGAGATCGCCTCGGCCCCCGCCTCCCAGAGCCCGTTGACGAGCTTTTGCAGGTCGGAGTCGAGCACCTCGTTGCGGGCACTGTCGGCGCCCTTCGCGTCGTCGGCGACCACGCGTACGCCGGGACCGCGCACTGGGATCGTCCCGGCGCGCATGCCCAGGAGCTTGATGGTGTCGAGCACCCCCTTGGCCGAGGTGTCGTTGCTCAGCTGCCGGGTCTGCAGCCGGCGTACCTCCTGCTGGAGGGCGGTCAGCCGCGACCGGTCACCGTCGACCTGGGCACGCGCCTGGTCGACCTGGCCGACGAGCTCGCGGCGCTCCTTCTCGTCACTGACCGAGTTGCGCGAGGTCTGCACGGCGGCAGTGACCACGAGCACGGCGAACAGCGCCATCACGAGCGCGCCGACGACTCCGATGCGGGATCTCGACGGGGCCTTCTCGACCGACTCGCCCCGCGCCTCGGCGCGCTGGCGTCGCTCCGAGACGAACTCGTAGTCCTCGTCCATCGCGTGGGTGGTCAGGTAGTCGAGCAGCCCCATGGCGGCCTGGGGCGGGAGTCGGGTGTCGGCGTCTCGGGCCACGGCGTCAGCCGTCCGCGAGCCTGGGAGCGCGTCGGTCGCGGTCGGCCAGCAGCTTGCGCACCTGCCAGGCGTAGAGCAGGCCGGCCCACCAGTAGAGCCCGATCCCCCAGATGGCGAAGGCCCAGCCGAAGACCTGCGCCAGGGTGGCGACGGCGCCGTCACCGTCGCCGAGGAACAGGAGCGGGAAGGCGTAGAGCAGCGCTGCGGTCGCGGTCTTGCCGAGGTAGTGGACCGGAAGGGCCGAGTAGCCGCGGGTGCGCAGGAAGGGCACCAGGCCCCAGAGGAAGACGTCGCGCAGGGGCAGGATCACGGCCACCCACCACGGGATGATGTCGCGGTAGAGCAGGCCGATCACGGCGGCCAGGATGTAGAGCCGGTCGGCCACCGGGTCGAGGATCTCGCCGAGCTTGGACATCTGGTTCAGCCGGCGGGCGAGGTAACCGTCGAGCCAGTCGGAGAAGCCGGCGACCATCAGCACGACGAGGGCCCAGACATCGGCCTCGGGGCCGATCACCAGCCACAGGAAGAGGGGGACGCCGGCCAGCCGCACGGTGCTGATGATGTTGGGGAGCGTCCACACGGCGGAGGTTCGCTCCCGCACGGGGGGCCGAGCCACGGTGTCCTCCTGACGGGTCGTCGGAGGTCACCCTATCTGCGGGTCTTGCGGTGCTTGAGGTGCCGTGCCGCTAGGTCGCGTCGGCGACTCGGGCTAGTTCAGGCAGCACCCGCAACGCGGGCAGTGCAGCCGCTTGGTCGTGCCGATCTCCTGGCCGCAGCCACACACGAGCAAGGTGGTCACGCCAGATCCGCTGGCGCTGGTGCGGCCGTACAAGGCCGCTTCTGTCGCAATCATCGGAATCTCCCTCTGAGGTCCTATGACCATGAGACGCCTTGTCCGGTTTTGTCTGACGCGTGACACGCACAAATAGTCCGAACGGGCCATGGATATTGACTCGCTCAGGTCACTCACGCTCTCGACCGGTCTGGACCGGTTCGGGCATTTATGGACCAGTCGGGACAAAATTCTCAGGAAAGCGAGGTCCGGCATGCCCAGCCAGGCAGACCCAGCGGTCGCCCCGGCGTACCCAGACCTGGGTCATCGGCATCCGGAACTGCTCGGGTCCGGAGCCGCGGTCGACGGTGTCGACGACCTGGCAGCGCAGCACCGCGGTGTGCGGGTGGGCGACCACCTCGACCTCGGAAAGCTCCTGACCGTCCCAGCGGTTGGCGCCACCGGTGTTGGACTGCACATAGGACTCGCGGTCGAAGCGCTCGCCGGTGTGGGAGAACCAGCGGAACTGGGGATGCAGCATCTCGCGCAGCTCCTGGGCATCACCGGCCGCAAGCGCGGCCGCACGCAAGCGGGCCGCTTCGAGTACCTGCTGGGAGGTGTCCACTTGCCCAGCATGCTCCTCGCGGAGGTGTTCGACGCCTCCGGGCGCCCACTAATCGCGGTCCGGCCACCCGGTGTAGGCCTCGGCGAGGTACGTCGACCCGGCGGTCGACGAGACCACCGACGAGAGCTCCCCCACCTGCCGGCGCAGGTCGAAGGGACTGGCCTCGGCGGGCCGGTGCAGCATCGTGGTCATCCAGTAGGAGAAGTGCTGCGCCTTCCACACCCGGTCCAGCGCCCGCTCGGTGTAGGAGTCCAGGAGCGAGCCGTCCTTCTTGCTGATCGCGCGCTCGAGCTCCTCGGCCAGCACCCGCACGTCGGCGAGCGCGAGGTTGAGCCCCTTGGCACCGGTCGGGGGCACGGTGTGGGCAGCATCGCCGGCCAGCAGCAGGTTGCCGTGGCGCATGGGCTCCTGGACGAAGCTGCGGAAGGGCAGCACGGTGCGCGAGGTGATCGGCCCCTCCTGAAGGGTGTAGCCGTTGGCGCCGACCCGCGTCTGGAGCTCTTCCCAGATCCGGTCGTCGGACCAGTCGTCGACGTCCTCGTGCGGGTCGCACTGGAAGTACATCCGCTGCAAGGTCTCGGTGCGCTGGCTGATCAAGGCGAAGCCGCGCTCGGAGTGGTTGTAGATCAGCTCGGGCGCGCTGGGGGGTGCCTCGCACAGGATGCCGAACCAGGCGAACGGGTACTCGCGGAAGAACTGGCGTCGCTGGCTCTCCGGGAAGCTGTCACGGCAGATGCTGCGGGAGCCGTCGGCACCGACGAGGTAGTCGCAGCGCACCTCCTGCCGCTCCCCCGCCGAGTCGGTGAACAGCACGCCGGGCTGGTCGCTGGTGACGTCGACGACGCCCACCTCGTTCACGTCGTAGCGCACGTCGCCACCGTCACGGTCCCGGGCGTCGGCGAGGTCGATGAAGACGTCGGTCTGCGGATAGAGCTGGACCGAGGCGCCCACCAGTGCTTCGAAGTCGATGCGGTGCCCGGCTCCGCCGAAGGCCAGGTCGATGCCCTCGTGGCGGTAGCCGTCACGCAGCACCCGGTCCGAGACGCCGGTCTCGTCGAGCAGCCGGACGCTGTCCTGCTCGAGGATCCCCGCACGGTGGGTGTGCTCTACCTCCTCGCGCGTGCGCAGCTCGACGACGACCGAGTCGATGCCGGCCCGCGCGAGCAGGTGGGACAGCATCAGTCCGGCCGGCCCACCACCGACGATGCCGACGCGGGTGCGGGTGAGGTCAGGTGGCATGGCGGGAGTATCGCGTTCCCCGGCGTGCTGTCACGACGTCCATCTTCCGTTCAGTGGAACCGATCGACCGAGGTGGCCGGGTCGACGAGGGCCCGGCCGATCCCTCGAGCGGCGACCTGCATGGCACTCACGAGGGGAGCCCGGTCCTTCTTCAGGCTCGGCACCACGATGCCGAGCGCCGCGACCACGTCGCCCCTGGCCCGGATCGGTACCCCGACCGAGCAGGCGCCGAGGCTCATCTCCTCCACCGTGGTTGCGTAGTCGTCGCGCAGGACCCGCGCGAGCTGCCGGCGCAGGGTCCCCGGCTGGTTGATGGTGTACGGCGTGATGCGGGTCAGGTTGGCGAGCACCTCCGCCTGCACCGACGCCGGCGCATGGGCGAGCAGCACCTTGCCCACGCCGGTGGCGTGCATCGGGAGCCGCGACCCGATCGTGCTGACCACCGGCACCGAGGCGTGCCCGGAGAGCCGGTCGAGGTAGAGCACCTGGAGACCGTCGCGCACCGCCAGGTGGACGGTGGCGAGGGTGGCGCCGTAGAGGTCGTGGAGGTACGGCGAGGCCAGCTGGCGCAGCCCGGTCTGCACGGGGGCGAGCAGTCCCACGTCCCACAGTCGTCGGCCCACGACGTACTCCCCCGACGCCGTGCGGCTCAGCGCTCCCCAGGCCACCAGCTCACCGACCAGCCGGTGCGCCGTCGCGACCGGCAACCCGGCACGCCCGGCCAGGTCGGAGAGCGAGAGCCTGCGATGGTCCTCGTCGAACGCCCCGACCAGCGCCAGGGCACGACTGGTCACGCTCGCCCCGGGAGTGGAGACGTTGCCGGCCATCTCCCCATCCTTCCACTGGGTAGAAGATGGAGCGATGACAGCGCACGTGTTCGTCGCGGGTCCGGCGTCGTGGAACACCCTCGTCCGCCTCGACCGGCTCCCCGAGAGCCGCCCGCACATGGTGCGCGCCACCGGCCACGACACGGCGATCGGCGGCACGTCGGCGGGCAAGGCGTTGCACCTCGCCCTCCTCGGCGAACGCGTCACCCTCCGCACCCTGGTCGGGACCGACGAGCTCGCCGACAAGATCCTGCGCAGGCTCGACCGCGACCGCATCGCGGTCGTCGCCGAGATCGCACCCGGTGCCAGCGAGCAGCACCTGAACCTGATGACGCCGACGGGCGAACGGCTGTCCATCTACCTCGACGTGCCCGAGCTCGTGGGCGAGCAGCACGCAGAGCGCACGCGGGAGGCCTTGCGCGCCTGCGACGTGGCCGTGATCGACCTGGCCGAGCACAGTCGACCGCTGCTGGCCGAGGCACGGCGGCTGGGCGTCGAGGTGTGGTGCGACCTGCACGACTACAACGGCCGCAGCGCGTTCCACCAGGAGTTCATCGACTCGGCCGACGTCTTGTTCCTCAACGACGACGGGCTCGGCGACCCCCTTCCCTTCATGACCGAGCGCGTCCGCGCAGGCACGGCCACCGTCGTGTGCACCCAGGGAGCAGCCGGTGCCCTCGCCGTGACCACCGGTGGCACCCTCCACGTGCCGGCCCCACACGTCGACGACATCGTCGACACCAACGGCGCCGGCGATGCGTTCCTCGCCGGCTTCCTGAGCTCGCGCCTCCGCGGCCGCGACCTCGCCGACTGTCTGGAGGCCGGCCACGCCCAGGCCGCCACGGCCCTGCGCGTGCCCGACCTGGCACCGGAGAGCTGAGAGACCCCCGCTTTCCGCTCAGTGAGATCCGCGGCGCGCGGCCGGTCGCTGTCCCGACGTACGGTTCGGGGGTGAAGACGACCGACTCCGACTCCGCCCAGGACAGTCAGGCGACGATCAGTGACGAGATCGCCCGGATCCAGGACGACTACCAGAGCACCGGGGTCGAGGAGACGCAGCCGCGGCTGGACTACGCGCCCTACCGGAGCAGCCTGCTGCGCCACCCGACCAAGGACCCTCACCACGCCGACCCCGAGACGATCGAGCTGTTCGCTCCCGTCTTCGGGCAACGCGACATCGGCACGCTCGAGTCCGACCTGACCGTCCAGCACCACGGCGAACCGGTCGGCGAACGCATCGTGGTCACCGGCCGCGTGGTCGACGGCGAAGGACGCCCGGTCCGTCACCAGCTGGTCGAGATCTGGCAGGCGAACGCCTCCGGCCGCTACATCCACAAGCGCGACCAGCACCCGGCTCCGATCGACCCCAACTTCACCGGGGTCGGCCGGACGTTGACCGATGGGGACGGCAGCTACGCCTTCACGACCATCAAGCCCGGCCCCTACCCGTGGAAGAACCACCACAACGCCTGGCGTCCGGCGCACATCCACTTCTCCCTGTTCGGGCAGGAGTTCACCCAGCGGATGATCACCCAGATGTACTTACCCGGCGATCCGCTGTTCGCGCTCGACCCGATCTACCAGTCGATCGTCGACCCCAAGGCGCGCGAGCGGCTGGTGGCGTCCTACGACCACGACGTTACGCAGCACGAGTGGTCGACGGGGTACAGGTGGGACATTGTCCTCACCGGCTCGCACCGCACCCCGATGGAAGAGGAGGACTCGAAATGAGCAGTCAGGCGATCCTCGCCGCGACCCCCGGCCAGACCGTCGGGCCCTTCTACGGCTACGCCCTCCCCTACCCCGGCGACAGCGAGCTGGTGCCGGCCGGTCGTGCCGGTGCCATCCGGCTGCACGGCACGGTGTACGACGGTGCGGGCCAGCCCGTCCCCGACGCCCTGATCGAGATCTGGCAGGCCGACGAGAACGGCGCCGTCTCCCGCGCCGGCGGCTCGCTACGCCGCGACGGATTCAGCTTCACCGGCTTCGGTCGGGCGGCGGTCGACCCGGAGGGGCACTACTCCTTCACCACGGTGCGCCCCGGCCCCACCGGCGACGGTGCCCCCGCGTTCTTCGCGATGACCGTCTTCGCCCGCGGGCTGCTGAACCGTTTGTTCACCCGGGTCTACCTCCCCGACCACGAGGCCGTGCTGGACGGGGACAGGTTGCTCCGGTCGGTGGCCGAGGAGCGTCGCTCCACGTTGGTGGCTGAGGCCGACGCCGACGGGTACGTCTTCGACATCCACCTCCAGGGCGACGACGAGACCGTCTTCCTGGCCTTCCCGGGGGCTTGATGGCCGACCTCTTCTGGCCCGGTGACGAACGGGCCGCGCTGGCCTTCGACCCGGGCTCGTTCCTCGAGACGATGGTCGAGGTCGAGGACGTCTGGCTGAACGTCCTGGTCGAGGCAGGTGTCGCACCGGCCGGCGCGCGAGCAGACCTGGACGGCCTGGTCTCCGGTGCCGACCTCGAGCGAGTCGCCGGTGCGGCCGAGGCGAGCGGCAATCCCGTCGTACCTCTGCTGTCGTTGCTGCGCGAACGCCTCGCCCCCACGAACGCCGAGGCCGCCACCTGGCTGCACCGCGGGCTGACCAGCCAGGACGTGCTGGACACCGCCGTGGTCCTCTGTGGACGTGCGACGACCGCCCTCGTGCTCAGCCACCTCGACCGGTCGGTGTCCGCCCTGGAACGGCTGGCCCGCCGTCACCGCGACGACGTCATGGCCGGACGCACACTGACCCAGCACGCGGTGCCGATCACCTTCGGGCTGAAGGCCGCCCACTGGCTGCAGGGCCTGCTCGACGCCCGCGACGACCTGCGGGCGCTGCGCTTCCCGGTCCAGGTCGGTGGCGCCGCCGGGACCCTGGCGGCGACGGTCGAGCTGGCCGGTGACGTGGACGCCGCGCAGTTCCTCGTGGCCGAGACCGCTCGGATCCTGCACCTCGACAACGCCTCGCCGTGGCACACCACCCGCACTCCCCTGACCAGGTACGCCGACGCGCTGGTCCACGCCACCGACGCCATGGGCCATCTCGCCAACGACGTGCTGCTGCTGGCTCGACCCGAGATCGCCGAGCTCGCCGAACCTGCCGTCGACGGGCGCGGTGGCTCCTCGACGATGCCGCAGAAGGCGAACCCGGTGCTCTCGGTGCTGATCCGTCGCGCGGCGTTCGCCGCCCCGGGACTGAACGCCCAGCTGCACCTGGCGGCCGCCGCAACCGTGGACGAGCGACCGGACGGCAGCTGGCACACCGAGTGGTCGGCGCTGGCCGCCCTCTCGCGACACACGGTGACGGCCGCGTCGCAGACCGCCGAGCTGCTGGAGGGACTGCACGTGGACACCGCCCGGATGGCGGCCCTGGTCAAGCAGCACGGCTCGGCCTTCACTGCCGAGCAGCGCAGCATCGCCGAGCTGCTCGACCGGGAGGCGACGAGCGACCCCCGGCACTACCTCGGTGCCGCAGGCGAGATCATCGACGAGGTGCTCTCGCGCACCGACGACCACGACCAGGAGGAGCAGTGAGCGTCCCGTCGATCACGGCGGTCCGGCTGACCGGCGCCGCCCACCGGGCCGAGCTGCCCCTGCTCGTCCTCGGGCCCTCACTCGGCACCTCCGCCACCACCCTGTGGGGGCGGTGCGCCCAGGAGCTCACCGACGTCTTCGACGTGGTGGCCTGGGACCTCCCGGGCCACGGACACAACCACGCGGTGCCCGAGGAACCGTTCACGATGGCCGAGCTCGCGCAGGGTGTGTTGCGCGTGGTCGACGAGATCCTCGAGCAGCGTGACCAGTACCGCGGCTCCTTCGCCTACGCCGGCGACTCCGTCGGTGGCACGGTCGGGTTGCAGCTGCTCCTCGACCAGCCCGACCGCGTCACGTCCGCCGTACTGCTGTGCACCGGGGCCAAGATCGGGGACGCCTCCAGCTGGGCCGGCCGGATCGGGCAGGTCAGCGTCTCCGGCACGTCGGTGATGGTCTCCGGCTCCGCCGAGCGCTGGTTCGGCCACGGCTTCCTCGAACGTGAGCAGGCGACCGCCTCCGCTCTGCTGCACGCCCTCCAGGACGCCGACGACCAGGGCTACATCCTGGTCTGCCAGTCGCTGGCCGAGTTCGACGTACGCGACCGGCTGGGTGAGATCGACACACCAGTCCTCGCGGTGGCCGGCAGCGACGACGTCACGACGACACCCGAGATGCTGCGCACCATCGCCGGGCAGGTGAAGGACGGCCGCTACGTCGAGCTCGACGGCGTCAGCCATCTCGCCCCGGCGGAAGCGCCGTCGGTCGTGGCCCGGTTGATCCGCCAGCACGTGCTCGGCGAGCCGGAGGTGTCCGACGAGCCGCTGTCGGCCGGCATGGCCGTACGCCGCGAGGTGCTCGGCGACGCCCACGTCGACCGGGCGACCGCCAACGCCACCGACCTGACCCGCGAGTTCCAGGAGTTCATCACGGAGTACGCCTGGGGTGGCATCTGGACCCGGCCCGGGCTCGACCGGCGCAGTCGTTCGATGATCACCCTGACCGCCCTCATCGCCCGCGGGCACCACGAAGAGCTCGCGATGCACCTGCGGGCCGCACGCACCAACGGCCTGACCAACGACGAGATCAAGGAGCTCATCCTGCAGTGCGCCATCTACTGCGGCGTGCCGGACGCGAACACCGCGTTCCGCATCGCCCAGGGCGTGCTCGACGAGCTCGACAACGAAGGAGCCTCATGAACGACGCGTTCGTCTACGACGCGGTCCGCACCCCGTTCGGCAAGTTCAACGGTGGGCTCGCCGGCGTACGCCCCGACGACCTGGCCGCGGTGGTGCTCGAAGCCGTCCGCGACCGCACCCCCGGCCTGGACCTCGAGTCGGTCGACGAGGTGATCCTCGGCAACGCCAACGGCGCCGGTGAGGAGAACCGCAACGTCGCCCGGATGGCGACCTTGCTGGCCGGTTTCCCGGTGTCGGTGCCGGGATCGACCGTCAACCGACTGTGCGGCTCCTCGCTGGACGCGGCCATGGGTGGGTCGCGGATGATCGAGACCGGCGACGCCGCGATCGTGCTGACCGGTGGCGTCGAGTCGATGACCCGGGCGCCGTGGGTGCTGCCGAAGCCGTCGCGGGCCTTCCCGGCCGGCAACCTGGAGGCCGTGTCCACGACCCTCGGGTGGCGGCTGGTCAACCCGAACATGCCGGCGGAGTGGACGGTCTCGCTCGGGGAGGCCAACGAGCAGCTGCAGGAGAAGTACGACGTGTCGCGCGAGCGCCAGGACGCCTTCGCCGTGCGCTCCCACGATCTCGCCGACCGGGCCTGGTCCGACGGCTTCTACGACGACCTGGTGGTGGCGGTGCCGGACACCGACATCCCGCGCGACGAGTCGATCCGCGCCGGGTCAAGCGTCGAGTCGCTGGCGAAGCTGAAGCCGTCCTTCCGCAAGGACGGCACCATCACCGCCGGCAACGCCTCCCCGCTCAGTGACGGCGCATCGGCCGTGCTGCTCGGCTCCGAGATGGCTGCCGACTCGCTCGACCGTGCCCCGGTCGCCCGGATCGCCGGCCGCGCCGCTCATGCCCTGGAGCCGCACCGGTTCGGCTACGCCCCGGTCGAGGCGGCCGAGAAGGCCCTGGCCCGAGCCGGCATCGGCTGGTCCGACGTCGGCGCCGTGGAGCTCAACGAGGCGTTCGCCGTGCAGTCCCTCGTCTGCGTGGACGCCTGGGGCATCGATCCCGAGATCGTGAACACGCGCGGCGGCGCGATCGCCGTCGGCCACCCGCTCGGTGCATCGGGGGGCCGCATCCTCGGCACCCTGGCCAAGGTGCTGCGTGAGGATGGCCACCGGTGGGGGGTCGCGGCCATCTGCATCGGCGTCGGCCAGGGGCTGGCGGTGGTGCTGGAGAACGTGTCGTGAGCAGCGACATCCTCGAAGGACGCGACGCCGCTGCCCGGGCCGTGGCCGACATCCCCGACGGAGCCACCGTGCTCATCGGCGGCTTCGGTCCGGCCGGACAGCCGCTGGAGCTGATCGACGCGCTGAGTCGCCACGGTGCCCGCGACCTCACCGTGGTGAACAACAACGCCGGCAACGGCGACTACGGCCTGGCCGCGCTGCTCAAGACCGGTCATGTCCGCAAGATGATCTGCTCGTTCCCGCGGCAGAGCGACTCCTGGGTCTTCGACGACCTCTACCGCTCGGGCCGGCTCGAGCTCGAGGTGGTGCCGCAGGGCAACCTGGCCGAGCGGATGCGTGCTGCTGGTGCCGGCATCGGCGGGTTCTTCACCCCGACCAGCGTCGGCACACCTCTGGCGGAGGGCAAGGAGGAGCGCACCATCGACGGCAAGGACTACGTCCTGGAGTACCCGCTCCACGGCGACTACGCCCTGGTCAAGGCGCATCGGTCCGACCGGATGGGCAACCTCGTCTACCGCAAGACCGCTCGCAACTTCGGGCCGGTGATGGCCACCGCGGCGAGTACGACGATCGCCCAGGTCAACGACGTGGTCGCGACCGGCGAGCTCGATCCGGAGGTCATCGTGACGCCGAGCATCTACGTCGACAAGGTGGTGCTGACCTCATGAGCTCTCCCCTCGAGAAGACTCCGCTGTCGAAGGATGGGATCGCCAAGCTGATCGCCGACGACATCCCGACCGGCTCGTTCGTGAACCTCGGCATCGGCCAGCCCACTCTGGTCGCCGACCACCTCGACCTCGAGCGCGGTGTCGTGCTGCACACCGAGAACGGCATGCTGGGCATGGGCCGTGCCGCCGTCGGTGACGAGATCGATCCGGACCTCATCAACGCCGGCAAGGTACCCGTCGTGGAGACCCCGGGTGCGTCGTACTTCCACCACGCCGACTCCTTCGCCATGATGCGCGGCGGCCACCTGGACGTCTGTGTGCTCGGCGCCTTCCAGGTCTCGGTCACCGGCGACCTGGCCAACTGGCACACCGGTGCCGCCGACGCGATCCCTGCCGTGGGTGGCGCGATGGACCTCGCCATGGGGGCCAAGGACACCTACGTGATGATGACGCTGTTCAGCAAGGACGGCTCCGCCAAGCTGGTGGAGAAGTGCACCTATCCGCTGACCGGAGTCGCCTGCGTGAGCCGGGTCTACACCGACCACGGCGTCTTCGAGATCACGCCCGACGGCGTACGCGCCAGGTCGACGTACGGCGCCACCCTGGACGAGCTGCGCGAGCGGACCGGGTTGGACCTGCTCGACTGAGCCGCCCGCAGGGCTACTCGTCGAGGAACCGCGGTGCGCCGACGTGTGTGGTGTCACCTTCGAAGTTGACCTGCCGGTCGCCTCCGATCACCTGCCGCACTGCTTCCCGATCAGGCGCGCCCTCGCCGTCGGTCGTGATCACCACGAACTCGGTGCCGTCGGACGACGCCTGCGCCGCAGCGACGTACCCCGCCTTGCGGAGGTCGGCGACCACCACGGCGGGGTCGACACCTCGAGGGGGTTGATAGTGCAGCGCCTCTTGGTCGTTGGCGTCTGAGCTCATCACCGACTCCTTCCGGCTCCTCCCCGGCGTACCCGCATCAGGTCCCGACATGCCTTGCTCAGTGCGCCAGGTAGGTGGCCGCCATGTCGAGGTCACCGTGTCCTGCCTCGACGCCGCGGGCGAGGTGGTCCCGGACGCCGGGGATGAGGCCGAGGTCGGTACCGGTCTCCGCGGCCGCCTCGATGATCAGGTCGACGTCCTTCAGCGCACCGGCCAGCGTGAAGGCCGGGTCGAACGTCCCGGCGAGCATGTTGGCGCCCTTGAGCTGCACGTACGGCGCGTCCATCGCCCCGCCCTTGACCGCCTCGAGGAACAGCGCGGGGTCGAGACCGAGGTCGCGCGCCAGCGTCAGCGAGTCGGCCACCCCTTCCAGCACGGTGGCGACCCAGGCGTTGGCGACGAGCTTGAGCCGCTGGCCGGCTCCGGCTTCTCCGACCCACAGGGAGCGGCTGCCGACCGCCTCGAAGACGGGTGCCAGCTTCTCCTGGACGTCGTCGGGTCCCGAGGCGAGTACGACGAGCGCGCCGTCCTCGGCCGGCTTCTTGGTGCCGAGCACCGGCGCGTCGACGTAGGTGACGCCGAGGTCGTCGGCCAGCGCCTTCAGCCGGTCGGAGGCCTCGACCCCCACGGTGCTCATCTGCAACCAGATCGCGCCGTCGGCGAGGTGGCCGCGAGCCTGCTCCATGGTCTCGGCGACACCGTCGGCGTCCCAGAGCACGGTGATGACCACGTCGGCGCCCTCGACCGCCTCAGCCACGGTGTCGCACACCGTGGCGACGTCGGCCAGCGCGTCGGCCTTCTCACGGCTGCGGTTCCAGACCCGGACCGCCATCCCGGCCTGGGCGATGTTGCGGGCCATCGGGGCACCCATGGTGCCGGTACCGAGCAGGGCGACGGTGGGGTTCTCGCTCATGCCCCGACCGTACCCAGTGGTGGTTTCGAGACGCTCGCTGGCGCTCGCTCCTCAACCACCGAGGAACGCGGATCCGCTGCCGAGCGCAGGCGCGACCACGGGATGTGCGACTCCGCGCGTCACATCCCGGCCCGGCCCAGCACGGGATGTGCAACCCCGAGCGTCACTTCCCGCCCCGGCCCAGCACCGGAAGTGCAACCCGGAGCCTCACTTCCCGCCCCGGCCCAACACGGGATATGCAACCTCGAGCGTCACTACCCGGCAGCGGCCGATAGCGCGCCTCAGGCCGTGAGCTTCCGCAGGCGCTCCTGCGCCTTGTCCAGTCCCTGGGCACGACGGCGCAGGCCCCTCCACGGGTCGTTCATCCGGCCGAGGCGGCGGCCGATGGAGCGGATCGTGTACTGGTCGGGACGCACCCGGGACAGCTCGTCCCAGCGGATGGGCGTGGAGACCGGTGCTCGCGGGCGCGCCCGGACGGCGTACGGCGGGACGGCGGTCTGCCCGTAGCCGTTGCGCTGCACGTCGACGAGCACCCGATCGCCTCGCTTGTCCTTGCGAGCCTCCAGGGTGAGCAGGTCGGGCTCACGCTCGACGAGCACCTCGGCCACGCTCCGGGCGAACCCCCGCACCTGCTCGAAGGTCCACGACCGGCGCAGCGGCACCAGCACGTGGTAGCCGCGCGAGCCGGTCGTCTTCAGGTAGGTGGTCAGGCCGAGGTCGTCGAGCAGGTCACCGACGAGGCGGGTGGCGCGTCGTACGGCCGCGAGTCCTTCGACCGATGGGTCGAGGTCGAAGACCAGCTGGTCGGGGTGCTCGAGGTCCTCGGTCGTGCTGAGCCAGGTGTGCGGGGTGATGCAGGCCTGGTTGGCGAGGTAGACGAGGCTGCGCTCGTCACCGGCGACCACCTGGTGCTGCTCACCGTCGGAGGTGCTCACCTCGACGGTGTCGACGAAGTCCGGGAAGTGGCTGGGCGCCTTCTTCTCGAAGAACGACGGGCCGCCGATGCCGTCCGGGAACCGCTGCATGTTGACCGGACGGCCCCGCAGGAAGGGCACCATCGCCGCGGCCACGTCGGCGTAGTAGCTGGCCAGGTCGAGCTTGGTCACGGCGGGCGCCGATCCCGAGGCGGGGATCAGCTCCTTGCCGGGCCGCGAGATCGCGACGCCGGCCACGGTTGGCTGGTCGCTCATGCCTCCAGACATACCGCAGGGGTGGTCACATCTCCTCGTGGGAGTCCGGGTCACCGCCGAACAGCCGTCCGTCGGGCCGGCCCAGGGCAGAGATCGCGTCGACCTCCTCCTCGGTGAGCTCGAAGCCGAAGACGTCGAGGTTCTGCCGTTGGCGCTCGGGGTCCGCCGACTTCGGGATCGGCAGCGAGCCCAGCTGGACGTGCCACCTCAGGATCACCTGACCGGGCGTCACGCCCAGCCTGGTTGCGGCCGTGGTCACCACGTCCTCCTCGAGCGGCGCGTTGCGCTTGCCCATCGGGCTCCAGGCCTCGGTGCGGATGCCGAGGCGCTCGTGCACGGCTCGCATCCCCTCCTGCGGGAAGCGCGGGTGCAGCTCGATCTGGTTGACCGCCGGAGTCACCCCGGAGTCGTCGATGACCCGGGTGAGGTGGGCCTCGGTGAAGTTCGAGACGCCGACCGACCGGACCAAACCCTCCTTCTGCAGGTCGACGAGCGCTCGCCACGCCTCGACGTACTGGTCGACGCTGGGGTTCGGCCAGTGGATGAGGTGGAGGTCGACGTACTCCAGGCCGAGCCGCTCGAGCGACCCACGGACAGAGGCGATGGCGTCGTCGTACGCATGGTGACGGCCCGGCAGCTTGCTGGCCACCTGCACGTCCTCGCGCGGGAGTCCGGAGCGGCGCAGCGCCTCGCCCACCTCGGTCTCGTTCTCGTAGTTGACCGCGGTGTCGAGGAGCCGGTAGCCGGCCTCGAGGGCACCCTGGATGGCGCTGATGCCGTCCTCGCCCTTGAGCGGATAGGTGCCGAAGCCGACCGCGGGCAGGGTGGTGCCGTCGTTGAGCGTGTACGTCGGGATGGTGGTGTGCTCAGCCATGCACCCACCCTTGCAGGTGACGGTAGGGATCGTTCAGTCGCCGGAGGAGAACGCTGCGTCGAAGGCTGCCTCGGGCTGGTCGAAGGCCAGCGATCGCACGAACTCGAGTGCCTCGGGGGCGCCCCGCAGTCGATCCATGCCGGCGTCCTCCCACTCCACCGAGATGGGCCCCTCGTAGCCGATCGTGTTGAGCATCCGGAAGCAACGCTCCCAGGGCACGTCTCCGTGGCCGGTGGAGACGAAGTCCCAGCCACGGCGCGGGTCGGCCCAGGCGAGGTGGGAGCCGAGCCGGCCGTTGCGACCGTTGCCGACCTGGAGCTTGGTGTCCTTGCAGTCGACGTGGTAGATCCGGTCGCGGAAGTCCCAGAGGAACGACACCGGGTCGAGGTCCTGCCACACGAAGTGCGACGGGTCCCAGTTCAGCCCGAAGCTCTCGCGGTGCCCGATCGCCTCGAGGGAGCGGGTCGTCGTCCAGTAGTCGTAGGCGATCTCCGAGGGGTGCACCTCGTGGGCGAAGCGCACTCCTTCCTGGTCGAAGACGTCGAGGATCGGGTTCCAGCGGTCGGCGAAGTCCTGGTAGCCGGCATCGACCATCTCCTGGGTGGCCGGCGGGAACATCGCGACGTACTTCCAGATCGCGGAGCCGGTGAACCCGACGACGGTGTCGACGCCGAGCCGGCGGGCCGCGCGGGCGGTCATCTTCATCTCCTCCGCGGCTCGACCCCGCACTCCCTCGGCATCGCCGTCGCCCCAGATGCGGCCCGACAGGATCCCGTGGTGGCGTTCGTCGATCGGGTCGTCGCAGACGGCCTGACCGGTGAGGTGGTTGGAGATCGTCCACACCTTCAGGTCGTACTTCGCGAGCACCTCCTGCTTGGCGGCCAGGTAGGCGTCGTCCTCGACCGCCTGCCAGACGTCGAGATGGTCGCCCCAGCAGGCGACCTCGAGGCCGTCGTACCCCCAGCTCGAGGCGAGTCGGCACACCTCCTCGAAGGGCAGGTCGGCCCACTGGCCGGTGAAGAGAGTGATGGGTCGCGTCATCGCGAGGTCCTTTCGGTCGTGCTGCTCAGTGTGTGCCGAGCAGCTGTTCGTCGTCTGCTGCCGTGGTCTGCCAGGAACCGGTTTCGGAGCTGCTCTCGACGGCGGCCAGCACGCGTTGCACCTGGAGGCCGTCGGCGAAGGACGGAAGCGGCTGCACCCCCTGGCCGATCGCCCTCACCAGGTCGACGACCTGATGGGTGAAGCCGTGCTCGTAGCCGAGGCCGTGGCCCGGCGGCCACCAGCTGCCGACGTAGGGGTGCTGCGGCTCGGTGACGAGGATCCGCCGGAAGCCGGCCGTCTCGGAGGGCTCCTCGGCGTCGAAGAACTGGAGGACGTTCATGTCCTCGAAGTCGAAGGCGAGGCTGCCCTTCGAGCCGTTGATCTCGACCCGGATCGCGTTCTTGCGGCCGGTCGCGAACCTGGTCGCCTCGAACACCCCGACGGCCCCGCTGCCGAAACGGGCCAGGAAGACCGCCGTGTCGTCGACCGTGACCTCGCCCAGCTCCGCGCCGGTGCCGTTCACGGCGTCGCCGCCGAGCAGCGAGCCGGATCCCGCACCCGCCACCGGGCGTTGCCCGACGAACGTCTCGAGCAGCCCGTTGACCGTGACGATGCGGTCGCCGGTGATGTACTGCGTGAGATCCACGATGTGGGCGCCGATGTCGCCCAGCGCTCCCGAGCCGGCCTTGTCCTTCTCCAGTCGCCACGTCATCGGGCTGGCCGGGTCGGTGAGCCAGTCCTGGAGGTACTGCGCGCGCACGTGCCGGACCTCACCGATCCGGCCCTCCTCCACCAGGCGTCGAGCCAGACCGATGGCCGGCGTACGACGGTAGGTGAACCCGACCATCGAACGGACGCCGTGCTGGGCCGCCCGCTCGGCAGCCGCCGCCATCGCCTCCGCCTCGGCCACCGTGTTGGCGAGCGGCTTCTCGCAGAGCACGTGCTTGCCCGCCTCGAGAGCGCTGACGGCGATGTCGACGTGGGTGTTGCCGGGGGTGCAGATGTCCACCAGGTCGATGTCGTCGCGGGCGACCAGCCGGGTCCAGTCGGTCTCGGTCGTCTCCCAGCCGAGCCGCCCGGCCGCCTCGTTCACGCGGACGGAGTCGCGCCCGCACAGGGCCAGCATCCTCGGTCGCAGCGGCAGGTCGAAGAAGTGCGGTGCGGTGCGCCAGGCCTGGGAGTGGGCAGCGCCCATGAAGGCGTACCCGACCATGCCGACGCCGAGGGCAGGGGCGTGGGAATCCATGCGAAGTCCTTCGGGGTGGGGTGGGGTGACCGGACCGGTGCCAGATCCGGTCACCCCCGTCGGTCAGGACTGGAAGCAGAGGTCCTTGTAGTCCTCGACGTTGTCCTTGGTGACAACGGGAGCGTTCAGGACGATCCGCTTGGGGACGGCCACCTGGACCAGGTCGGAGAGACCCTTGTCCTGCGCGATCAGCCGCGCCATCCGGATGCCGTCGGCGGCCTGGGTCGGCGGGTAGATGACCGTGGCACCCATCTCGCCGTCCTTGATCCACTGCATGGCGTTGCAGGAACCGGCACCGCCGATGAAGGTGAACTCGTCACGACCCGCGTTGTCGAACGCCGCCTTGACGCCCACACCCTGGTCGTCGTCGTGGTTCCAGATGACATCGATCTTGGGAGCGGCCTGGAGCAGGTTCGAGGCTGCCTTCTCACCGGACTCCACCGTGAACTCCGCGGCGACCCGGTTGTCGACGTTCTCGCCGCACGCCTTGAGCGCGTCCTTGAAGCCCTTCGAGCGATCCTGGGTCAGGGGCAGTGCGTCGATGCCGGCGATCTCGGCGACGACCGCGTCCTTGATGCCCTTCTTCTTGATCACCGAGCAGGCGTAGGTGCCGGCGGAGACGCCCATCCCGTAGTTGTCGCCGAGGACCGTGGTCCGGGCGGCGAACGGGGTGGAGAACTCACGGTCGACGTTGATGACCGGGATGCCGGCATCCATCGCCTTGGTGGCCACATCGGTGAGGGCGGCGCCGTCGGTCGGCAGCAGCACGATGGCGTCGACCTTGTCGTTGATGAAGGTCTCGACCTGGCTGATCTGCTGGCTGGCGTCGTTGGTGCCCTCCGCGGTCTTGAGCTCCACGTCGGAGTACTTCTTCGCCTCGGCGATGGCCGAGCTGTTGATGGCCGCGAGCCAGCCGTGGTCGGCAGCAGGGCCGGAGAAGCCGATCACGACCTTCTTCCCCGGGTCGTCGTTGTTCGACGTCGCCTTGGTTTGGTCGCTGGCGCTGCTCTTGTCGTTGTCGGTGTCGTTGGTGTCGGTGCTGCAGGCCGAGATGAACAGCACCCCGGCCAGGGCGGTGCCGGTGACCAGCGAGAGCCGGCCGAATCGGGTGGTGCGGGACATGAGTGCTCCTTCTTGACGGTCCGAGAGAGGTGGCATTTCGTGCGTGCATGCTGCGTGCGGCTCGGGGGGCCGCGTACTAGGGACTCCCGCTGTTGCTGCGCGCCGCGAGCCGCTGCTGGAGCAGGACGGCGACGACGATGATGAGTCCCTTGGCGACCGACTGGGCCGAGCTGGACAGGTTGTTCTGCGTGAAGACGTTGGACAGCGTCGTGAAGATCAGGACACCGAGCACGGTGCCGACGATCGTGCCCCGTCCTCCGGAGAGCAGGGTGCCTCCGATCACCACAGCGGCGATCGCGTCGAGCTCGTAGAGCGTTCCGTGGGTCGAGGACCCGGTCGTCGTCCGGGCGACGATCATCACCGCGGCGATGCCGCAGCACAGCCCGACGATCGCGTAGAGGGCGACGGTGTGCCGCTTGACGTTGATGCCGGCCAGCCGCGCGGCCTCGGGGTTGCCGCCGACCGCGAACGTACGCCGGCCGAAGGTGGTGCGGTTGAGCACGACCCAGCCGATCAGGGCCACCAGGATGAAGATGATGACCAGCAGCGGAATGCCCAGCGGTTCGTGGCGAAAGAAGTCGCTGAAGCCCGGCACGTTCACGATCTGGGTCCGTCGCTGGGCGATGATCTCGGCCAGGCCGCGAGCGGCAGCCAGCATGGCCAGCGTCGCGATGAACGGCACCACTCCGCCGTACGCCACCAGCAGGCCGTTGATCAGGCCACATCCCAGGCCCACGAGCACCGCGACGAGGACCATCACGGTCCAGTGGTTGCCGCGGGCCAGTGACTGGGTCGCGAGAGTGGTGGCCCAGACCGACGACAGCGCCACGATCGCCCCGACGGAGAGGTCGATCCCGCCTCCGGTGATCACGAACGTCATCCCGACCGAGACCACGCCGATCACCGAGGCCAGCCGGAGGATGGTCAGCGCGTTGTCGATGCTCGCGAACTGCTCCCCCGCGGTCCAGATGCCGACCAGGCACAGCACGAACAGCGCGATGACCAGGCCCAGGTTGCGGCCGACCGAGGTGCCGAGCAGCACGCCGACGAACCCACTGCGCTCGTTGCCCGTTCCGGCGAGCGACTCCTGGGCCGGGTCCGTGCCGGACACGGGGGTGTTGGTGACCTCTCGTTCCTGTGTCACGCTGCGCTTCCCTCCATCACCAGGTCCAGGACCCGGTGCTCGTCGATCTCTGTGGCCGGTCCGCTGTGCACGATGCGTCCCTCGCGTACGACGAGGACGCGGTCGACCAGACCGAGGACCTCCTCGACCTCGCTGGACACCACGACCACCGCCAGCCCTCGTGCCGCGAGCGAGCGGATCAGGGTGTAGATCTCGCTGCGCGCACCCACGTCGACGCCTCGCGTCGGCTCGTCGAGCAGCAGCACCCGACAGTCACGCAGCAGCCACCGGGCCAGGACGACCTTCTGCTGGTTGCCGCCCGACAGGGTCCGCACCGGTCGGGTGACCCCGCTCGGGCGCACGTCGAGGGCCTGGGTCCACTCCAGCGCCGAGGCCCGTTCGGCCGCGCCGCTGAGGAACCCGGCGCGAGCGAAGCGTCCGAGGCTGGAGACGGTGATGTTCTGGTAGATCGACTGGTCGAGCAGCAGTCCCTGGCTCTTGCGCTCCTCGGGGGCCAGGCCGATCCCCGCCTTGACCGCGGCACCGACCGAACCGGCGCGGAGTCGCTTGCCGTCGACGGTCACGGTGCCGCTGGACGGCCGGCGTGCGCCGTACACCGCCTCGAGGATCTCCGACCGTCCGGAGCCCACGAGCCCGGCCAGGCCGACGATCTCCCCCGCCGCGACGTCGAAGCTGACGTCGGCGAACACCTTGTTGACGCTGAGGTCGGAGACCGACAGCACGGTCTCGGCAGTCGCGTCGGCCTGGGGGCGGTCAGGGAAGACGTACTCGATGTCACGGCCGGTCATCAGCCGGATCAGCTCGGAGGTGGCCGTGCCCTTGGCCGGCAGGTCGGTGGCGACCGTGCGCCCGTCCTTCAGCACCGTCACCCGGTCACCGACCTGACGGATCTCCTCGAGCCGGTGCGAGATGTACACGACCGCGACGCCCTGGGCGGTCAGGTCACGGATCACCCGGAAGAGGGTCTTGACCTCCTGCTGGTCGAGCGCGGCCGACGGCTCGTCCATCACGATCAGCCGGGTGTCGTGGGAGAGCGCCCGGGCCATGCTGACGATCTGCTGGCCCGATGCGGGCAGCGTGCCCACCTCCCGGTCGGCGCGGATCTCGGAGTGGCCCAGCCGGGACAGCAGGGAGCGCGCTGCCTTGCGGGTCTCGGCCCGCTTGACCAGCCCGCCTCGGGACTTCTCGTGGCCGAGGAAGATGTTCTCGGCCACGGTGAGCCCGGCCACGAGGTCGAGCTCCTGGTAGATCGTGGAGATGCCGAGCGTGATCGACGCATCGGGGTTGGCGAGCGAGACCGGCTCGCCGAGCCAGCGGATGTCGCCCTCGTCGGGGCGGTGCGCTCCGGCCAGCACCTTGATCAGGGTCGACTTGCCGGCGCCGTTCTGACCGAGCAGGCAGTGCACCTCTCCCGGTCGCACCACCAGGTCGACACCGTCGAGGGCGCGGACGCCGGGAAAGGTCTTCACGATGCCGCGCATCTCCAGCAGCGGCCGACCGTCGGCTGCGTCGTCCAGCACGTCGCTCACCCGGTCTCCTCGGCTGCCCCGCGATGTGACCCGCGTCACTCGCTGTTGCTGGAAACCTAGAGGGCAAATCGAAAGAGAGCAAGACTATTTCGCAAGTTGCTTGCGAAAGTGTGCCCGAGTTACCCCGCGGCGTAGACCGCGTCACTGATCAGTCGGGCCGCCCCGATGACCCCGGCGTCACCGCCCAGCTCGCTCAGCACGACCGGCATGTTCCCCGTCGCGAGCGGCAGCGACTGGCGGTAGATGACGCTGCGGATCTCGGCCAGCAGCGAGTGTCCGAGCCCGGCCACCCCACCGCCGATGACGATCAGGTCGGGGTTGAAGAAGGACACCAGGTTGGCCAGCACCGAACCGACGCGACGCCCGCCGTCGCGGGCGAGCTGGAGCGCCACGGCGTCCCCTTGCCCGATCGCCGACCCGACATCGGCCGCGGTGAGCGCCCCCCGCTGTTCGAGCAGCTGGGCCAGCACGCCGGAGCGGCCGGACCTGGCCGCGGTCGTGGCGTCCCGCGCCAGCGCCGCGCCTCCGAAGAAGGCCTCGAGGCAGCCCTGGTTGCCGCACGCGCACAGGGGCCCGTCCTGCTCGAGGCGGATGTGGCCGATGTCGCCGGCACAGCCGTCGGCGCCCCGGTAGAGATGACGCTGTACGACGATCCCGCAACCGATGCCGGTGCCGATCTTCACGAACAGGAAGTCGGAGGCCGACCGGGCCACGCCGTTGTGCTGTTCGCCCAGCGCCATCACGTTGACGTCGTTGTCCAGCAGGACGGGTGTCCCGAACTCGCGGGAGAGTGCGTCGCGCACGGGGTAGCCGTCCCAGCCGGGCATGATCGGCGGGGACACCGGCACGCCGGACTGGAAGTCCACGGGCCCCGGCACGCCGATGCCGATCCCGGCCGGGCGTTCGACGCCGTGGTCGGCCAGCAGCTTGCGGACCAGGGCGATGGCTTCCCCGAGCACGGACTCGGGCCCACGCCGGATGTCGGCCTCGGGAGCGGCGGCGCGCGCGAGCACGCCCAGACGCCCATCGGTCATCGCGACTCGCATCGACGTGGCACCGAGCTCGATGCCCACGAAGCGGAGGCCGGCATCGAGGTCGACGAGGGTCGAGCGGCGTCCGCCTCGGGACGCCGCCGGGCCGCCGTCCTCGGCCAGGCCGAGCTCGACGAGGCGTCCCACCTCGGCGGCCACGGTCGTGCGGGAGACGTTCAACCGGCTCGCCAGGTCCATCCGGGACAACGGTCCCTCGTCCCGGACGTAGGTCAGGATCCGGGACTGTGTCGGCGTCTCGGCCCTGCCGGACAGCACATGTGCCATGCCCGGATGATGCCACTAGTCGGCCCCAGTTTCGCCAGCACATGTGAAAAGTCCTGGTTGTCGGAACTCCCCACTTTCGACAATCTGTGACGAAAGCCAGGGTCAGGAGCGACCGTCCAGGGCGACCGTCGTGCTAGGCCGCCGAGCGTGGGTGGGCGTGCTCACGGCGACGCGACCCGGGAGCCGTGGCCGGAGAGGTACGACGTGACCAGCGCACCGAGCGTCGGCAGGTGGTAGCCACCCTCCTGGACGACCACCGACGGCAACCCGGTCCCGCCGAGCAGGGCGCCGGCCTCGGAGTAGCCGTCAACGGTCACCATCAGTGGGCTCTCGGGATCGTCCTTCGCGGCATCGACGCCGAGGGACACGACGAGCGCCGTGCAGCCCTCGGCCGCGACCCAGTCGGCGAGCTGGCGGACCGCGTCGAGCCACGTCCCGTCACCCGTGCCCTCGGGCAGCGGCAGGTTGCGGGTCGCGCCCGTCCCTGCGCCTCGACCGGTCTCGTCGGCGTGGCCCACGACGTGCGGGAACCACCCGGCGGCCGGGTCGACGTGCACCGAGCCGTAGAGCACGTCGGCGCGGTCGTAGAAGATCGCGGCCGTGCCGTTGCCCTGGTGCGCGTCGACGTCGACGATGCCGACGCGGTCGAAGCCGGCGGCGCGCAGCGCCTGCCCCGCGACGGCGGCGTTGTTGAGGTAGCAGGAGCCACCGAAGCCGGCGGGCGTCGCATGGTGGCCGGGTGGCCGGCACAGTGCGTAGGCCATCGGCTCCCCTCCCACAACGAGATCGGTCGCCGTCAGGGCACAGTCCGCCGCTGCTCGTACCGCGGGCCACGTCCCCGGCCCGATGAGGGTCATCGTGTCGTAGGCGAAACGGCCGGCATCCGCGTGCACCGAGACCGCCGGCCTGGTGGGCATCCCGGCCGTCATGGCAGGGGTCGGGAACAGGTAGGGCACCACCCGGTCCTGGCCCACCAGCTCGTCGTACGGGCCCTCCTGCCAGCGGTCGGAGGCGGTGGCGAGGAACTCCAGCAACCCCGGGTCGTGCACCGCGCGCAGCATGTCGTCGGGATGCGACGTGGCCTCGACGATGCGATGGCCCGCTGAGGTCGTGCTGTCGAGGATGGTGTCGACCCGGGCCGACACCTCGGTGCCTTCGGTGGCGACGCCCACCCAGACCTCGTGCTTCGGGTCGTGGCTGCGGGTGGCAGGCGACCAGACGACCGGAGCGGCGTACTGATCCATGAGTCAGTATCCCACCACGTCAGAAGTCGTTTCGGGCAAGATGGCGGCATGCCGCGAGCTCGTGAGACCGGGATCAGCATCGGCGTCCTGCCGACCGGTCCGACCAACTCGGTGCTCGACGTTGCCGGCGTCGGCCTCGGGCACACCACGCTTGTGCGCGACGAGACGGCACCACCGGGGGGTCGTGGCACGGCACGCACCGGTGTCACCACCCTCGTGCTCGCAGAGGACGCCTACACGCGACCGCTCGCAGCCGGCGGAGCCGTGCTCAACGGCGCCGGTGAGTGCACCGGGTTCCTCACCGCGACGGAGTGGGCGGTGGTCGAGACGCCCGTCCACCTGACCTCGACCATGCAGCTGGGCCGGGTGTACGACGCCGCCTGCCAGCTCGCGCTCCAGCGACACCCGGCCGTCGCTGAGGACGTGGTCATCCCCGTGGTCGCGGAGTGCGACGACTCGTTCCTCAACGACTGTCGAGTGATGCAGGTCGAGACCCCGGACGTGTTCGCGGCGCACCAGGCGGCCCTGGACTCTCGCGGCGCGACCGTGCCCCCCGACGAGGGGGCTGTCGGCGCTGGCACCGGGATGTCCTGCCTGGGCTTCAAGGGCGGCATCGGCACCTCGTCCCGGGTGACGCCGGCTGGCCACACGGTGGCCGTGCTGCTGCTGACCAACTTCGGCGAGCGCAAGCGGCTCACGGTCGCCGGCGTGCCGATCGGCGCCCTGTTGCCTCCGGTGGAGACGACTCCCCCGAAACCGGCGGGCTCGTGCATCGGCGTCGTGGTCACCGACGCCCCCGTCGCCGGCGCTGACTGCGCTCGGCTGGCGCGGCGCATCGGTCTGGGGCTGGCACGCACGGGCTCGACCGCGCACCACGGCAGCGGCGAGATCTTCCTCGGCGTCTCGACCACGTGCCGTTTCGACCGCGACGGCCGTCCGGAGGACAGCTCCCGGGTTGCCGGCCGTGGGCTCGATGACCTGTTCGAGGCGGTGGTCGACGCCGCCGAGGAGTCGGTGCTCAACTCCTTGCTCGGCGCCTCCACCACGGTGGGCCGGGATGGCAACCTCAGCGAGGGCCTCGATCCCCAGGTCGTCACGCGGCTGCTCGCGGAGGCCGGCCGTGCCGGGCACTGAGCGCGAGGTCCGGATCGCGATGCCGGATGGTGTGCGGCTGTCGGCGACCCTGTACCTCCCCGCCGAGTCCGTCGGGCCGCAGCCGTGCCTGCTCGAGGCACTCCCCTACCGCAAGGACGACCTGACCTCGTCGTACGCCGAGTCCTACGTGACGCTGCGCGACGAGCACGGGTACGCCGTGTGCCGGCTGGACCTGCGCGGCACCGGATCGTCCGAGGGCGACGCCACCGACGAGTACCCCGAGGCCGAGCAGACCGACCTGGTCGAGGTGATCGCCTGGCTGGCCGACCAACCGTGGTGCGACGGCAAGATCGGCATGTGGGGCACGTCGTACTCGGGGTTCAACTCGTTGCAGATCGCCTGCGAGCGGCCGCCGGCCCTGAAGGTGGTGTGCGCGATCTATGCCAGCGACGACCGGTGGACCGACGACGTGCACTGGCGTGGCGGAGCGCTGCGGCTCGTCGACCTCGTCGACTACGACCACTACATGACCCCGATGTGCGTGCTGCCGCCCGTGCCGGCGGTGTGGGGAGACTCCTGGCGCGACGAGTGGCGACGTCGGCTCGAGGTCAACGAGCCGTGGGTACTGACCTGGTTGCGGGAGAACCGCGACGGACCCTACTGGCGGCACGGCTCGGTCCGCACCGACGGCGAGGGCCACGGCTACGACCGGATCGACTGCGCAGTGATGGTCGTCGCCGGCTGGGCCGACGGCTACCGCAACAACTCCTTCCGCACGATCGAGGCGCTAGCCGAGGCCAGTGTCCCGCACCGGCTGCTCGCCGGGCCGTGGGTGCACGCCGACCCGACCACGGCGTACCCCGGACCGCGCATCGACCTCGATCGCGAGATGGTCGCGTGGTGGGATCGCTGGCTGCGGGGCCGCGACGAGACGCCACACCGTGACGTGGTGGACGTGTTCGTGCGGACCACCACCCGGCCCGAGGCGTTCCTCGACCAGCACGCGGGCCACTGGATCCGCGATGTCTGGCCGTCCCCGTCGGTGGCGACGCAGACGTGGCAGCTGGACGGTCCGCGCGAGCTGGCCGTCCAGCCCGACACCGGCACCGCTGCCTGGATCGACTGTGCCGGCCACCTGCCGTGGGGTCTGTCCACCGACCAGCGCGACGACGACGCGCGATCGCTGGTCTGGGAGTGGACGGGCGCCTCCGAGACCGTGCTGGGCCATCCGCGGGTGCGACTGCGGGTCAGTGCCGACGCACCGCAGGCGTCGTTGTCGGTCAAGCTGTGCGACGTCTTCCCCGACGGCACCTCGGCCCTGATCTCACGGGGCAGCCTCGACCTCGCCTTCCGCGACGGGGTGCACGCGCCGGCGTCGCCATCGCCGCTGGTCCCCGGCGAGGAGTACGACGTCGAGGTGGTCCTCGATGCCTGTGCCTACCAGCTCGCTCCCGGGCAGGCCCTCCGGCTCTCGATCGCCGGGGCGGACTGGCCGAACACCGTCGCTCCCCCGGCCCCCGTGACGCTCACCGTGCACGCGGGGTCGCTCAAGCTGCCGCTCCAGTCAGGCGCCGCCGAGGAGCCACCGGCGTTCACTCCCGGTGCGCCGACGTCGTCGGAGGAGCCGGACGGGGTCTCCTGGACGGTCAGCCGCGACGTGCTGCGCAACACCACGACGTGCGCTGTACGCCATGGTGCGGAGTACGACGTGCCGTACGACGGTCGCGCCTCGGAGCAGTACGCCGGTGACGTCGTGGTGCACCGTCGTACCTTCGCCCAGCACGCCTCCGCCGACTGCACCTACCGGCTCACCTGGCCCGAGGTCGACGTCTCGGTGTCCTCCACGATGCGGGTCGACGTGACCGCCGCGGGCTACGACGTCGTCATCGACCTCGACGCCTTCGACGACGGGGACCGGATCGCCCACCGCACCTGGAGCGAGCACATCCCGCGCTGAGCGGTCAGCGGATCGGGGCCCCCGAGATCGCGCGTGCGATCACCAGCCGCTGGATCTCCGAGGTGCCCTCGAAGATGGTGTAGATCTTGGCGTCGCGGGCCATCCTCTCGACCGGGTAGTCGCGGGTGTAGCCGTTGCCGCCGAGGATCTGGATCGCCTTCTCGGTCACCCGGACAGCCGTCTCGCCGGCGTACAGCTTGGACATCGAGCCCTCGGCCGCCTCGAAGCGCTTGCCCTGCCGGGCCATCCAGGCGGCCCGCCAGACCAGCAGCCGCGAGGCGTCGATCGAGGTCTTCATGTCGGCCAGCGCGAAGGCGATCGCCTGGTTCTCGATGATCGGCTTGCCGAACTGCTCGCGGGTCTTGGCGTAGTCGAGCGCCACCTCGTACGCCGCGCGGGCGATGCCGATCGCCTGGGCTCCGACCCCGGGCCGGGTGCGCTCGAAGGTGGCCATCGAGGCGTTCCCCGAGGACGAGGCACCCTCGCGCGCCTTGGCCAGCCGGGCGTCGAGCTTCTCCTTGCCACCGAGCAGGCAGCGGCCCGGGATGCGGCACTGGTCGAGGACGACCTCGGCGGTGTGCGAGGCCCGGATGCCGTGCTTGTGGAACTTCTGCCCCTGGCTGAGTCCCTTGGTGCCGGGCGGCACCACGAAGCTGGCCTGTCCGCGCGTGCGCAGGTCGGGATCGACGACGGCAGTGACGACGTGCACGTCGGCGATGCCGCCGTTGGTGGCCCAGGTCTTGGTGCCGTTGAGGACCCACTCGTCGTTGGCCTCGTCGTACGTCGCCCGGGTGCGCATCGCGCCGACGTCGGAGCCGGCGTCGGGCTCGGAGGAGCAGAACGCCGCCAGCCTGAGGTCGCCCGGGCTGCCGAACATCTCCGGGATCCACTCCATCGCCTGCTCGTCGGTGCCGTTGCCGCGGACGGCGGCAGCCGCGAGCGTCGTACCGACGATGGACAGGCCGATACCGGCGTCGCCCCAGAAGATCTCCTCCATGGTGACCGGGATGCCGAGCCCGGTTTCGTCGAAGCTCTGGGTGGCCCAGAAGTCGAGCGAGTAGAGACCGATCTTGGCGGCCTCCTCGACCACCGGCCACGGGAACTCCTCGCGCTCGTCCCACTCGGCGGCCGCGGGCCTGATGACGTCGGCGGCGAACTCGTGCAGCCAGTCACGGAGCTCGATGCGGTCCTGGTCCAGCTCGAAGGAGGGAGTCACGCGACGAGGCTAGCGGGACGCCGCGCTCACGGCGCCGGGAACGTGAGACGAACCCGATGACCGCCCAGCGTGCCGGCGAGGACGGCGGTCGCGCCGGTACGACGCGTCAGCCAGCGCCCGTGCAGCCGACCGTGCGCTCCCGAGCCGGCGAGACGCAGACGCACTCGCATCGCGTTGCCGTAGCGGTCCCACGTCGCGGTCCCGCTGACGGCCACACCCGAGACGAGCTTGACGCGGTGGAGGTGGAAGCGGGTGACGCGGTCGCCGCTGTAGCTCCAGTGGCCGCCACGCAGGCCGAAGCCGACTTCTGAGTAGTTGTTGAACCATCGGTCGACCACGTCCGCGACCGTCAGGGCCGCGACCCGGCCCGTCCGTCGGACCCCCAGCGGGCCAGTGCCGGCCGCCGGCGGCACCGAGCCCAGTCCGCGCGGGAAGACCGCCATCGCCCGGTGCGGTGGCACGGACCTGGCACAGGCGCGTCGGGCCGCGCTCAACGGACCCGGGTCGAGCACGAAGGCACGCACCAGGCTCTGGGCGCAGCCGTCGGTGTCCCCCATCGCCGTGACGTGGAAGCTGTTGCGGACCACGACCTGCTGGGCGTCGGGGAACTGCTGCGCGACCAGGTGCCCCTCGGCGGGGGTGGTGATGGAGTCGAGCTCGCCGCTGAGCACGAGCACCGGGACCGGCGGGTATCCACCCGGTGGGGTCGGGGGACCGGCCGGGTTGCCCGCGGGGGCGACCGGCCACCGGGTGCACCAGTCGAGGGACTGCCAGTCGGAGCGGGCGTACTCGCGGATGGTGAACGGCCCGTAGAGGGCGGGGTTGGTGCGGGTCGCGCGGGCGAGCGCGGCGGCGTACTGACGTTGCCGGACCGCCGGAGCGGCCCGCATGTCGTAGAGCTGGGGGTAGTCGTGGCAGGCCACGGCTGCGTCCAGGCCCTCGCTGTAGTCGACGGGGTCGCCCGCGTCGGTGCCCCCTCCCGTCGCCTCGGCGACCAGACGCAGCAACGGCTTGCGGTCACCGCGCAGGCCGGACCGCAGTGCAGCTGTCAGCTCACGGTAGAAGGCGACCGAGTAGGTCGCCCCGAACGCCACCGAGGCGAGGGCGGCTCCGGTGATCTTGACGTGGGCCCGGCGGCCGTCGGCGTCGTGGGAGACGCCACGCCACGGGTGCCTGCGCACCTTCTGGAGGACCAGTCGCAGCGCGGTGAGGTAGGACCGTCCGCCGACGCGGCAGGGCGCCGATCGAGCACACGCGAGGGCGAAGGAACGCCGCATCGCCGGCCCCTGGGTCGGGTAGAACGCCGACTCGCCGTACGTCGGGTAGGCGCCGTCGAGGATCAGGCTGCGCACCTGGTCGGGATGGCGGCCCGTGAACACCTCGGTGAAGAAGGTGCCGTAGGAGTCGCCGTAGACGTCGACCTTGCCGAGCCCGAGCCGGGTGATCACCACGGCGAGGTCGTCGGCCGAACGGGCCGAGGTGTAGTCGTCGGCGTGCGCGCCCAACGAGCGCCCGCATCGGCCGGCGGCGACGTTGTAGGCGATCTTCAGGTCCTGCAGGGCAGGGCAGTTCAGCGCCTGGGAGCGACCGGTCCCGCGCTGGTCGACCAGCAGGAGGTTGTGCCGGTTGAGCAACGGGCCGTACATCGGCGCGTAGTACGAGGCGCTGCTGGTGGTGCTGTAGCCCGGACCGCCCTCGTGCGGCACCACGGTGCCGACAGCGGGTCCGTGCCGGGCCGGCACGAAGGCGAACCCGACCCGGACGCGCCCCTGGGCTGGGTGCGCCGGGTCCCAGAGCCGCATGATCGAGCCGCACAAGGCGCGCGGCAGGACGTCGCACTTCCGGAGCGTCAGGGAGCCGACCTGGGTCGGTGCTGCCTTGGCCGCCGGCTTCACCGTGGCGCCGGCGGAGCTGCTGTCGACCAGGGCGGCGGCCACGAAGGCCAGCACCACCACGACAGCCGCCACCCAGCGGCCTCGGGGAGTCCTCACTCGAACCGGCCGACCCGATAGGCGCGGCCCACCCGCGTCACGAAGTCGGCCACGGCGTCCTCCTTGGGAGCGAACGGGCCGGGCCGGAAGTGCGGGCTGGCGAGCCCACGCTGCACGCTCTCGCACGCGGCCCAGTCCTGCTTGTTGGTGATGTCCCAGAAGTCGACGGCCCCACGGAGCTCCGGGACGGTGCCGCCGGCGCTCGGTGCGACGAACCACGAGCACTCGACCCACGTGCGTCCCGGCGCCAGGGGCACCATCCGGTGAGCCATCACGTAGTCAGGATGCGCCGAGACGAGCAGGTTCGGCAGGAGGTGGAGGTACTCCACGCGTGTCGCGTCGACGTCGGGAAGCGGATTTCCGGCCAGCTCGCCGGTCAGGGACATGGTCGACATGCCGTCGCGCAGGAACATCGCACCGCCCACCCAGGCGCCCGGCAGGTCGTAGTTGTCCCCGGAGTCCGGCGGCGTGACCTGGCACAGCTCGGGATGGATCAACGGGCAGTGGTAGCACTCGTGGTAGTTCTCGGCGATCACCTTCCAGTTCGCCGCGACCTCGTAACTGTGCCGGTCAGCGAGGACCAGGTCGTCACAGCGGTACGGCGTCAGGAGGTCCGCGAGGTCACCCAGGTGACGCTCGAAGTCGGGCTCTTCCTCGGAGCCGGCGGGATGCAGCGCGTGTCCGAACACCCACCCCTGCCAGACCCGGACGGGCAGCTCGACGAGCGAGTGGTCCTCGTCGTCGAAGCCCTCGACGTCCTGGAAGCCACGGGCCGCCCGCAGCGCACCCTCGAGGTCATAGCTCCACGCGTGGTAGGGACACACGATGCGGCGTCGAGGGGAGGTCTCTCCCTCCCCCAGCAGCTCATGGCCCCGGTGCCGACAGGTGTTGGCGAACATCCGCAGCACGTGGGCGTCGTGCACGAGCAGGACGGGAACGTCACCGAGCACGGCGGCCCGTTGCCGGACAGCGGCGCCGGCATCGGGGAAGAGGTCGGTGAACCGGCCGAGACAGGTCCAGCTGCCGGCGAACAGGTGGCGCCTCTCCCAGTCCAGCACCGCAACGGAGGTGTACGCCTCGGCCGGGAGCATTCGTTCCGGGTCGCCCTCGACCGGAGTGGCTGCGCGGACGGCGTCCAGCGGGTCGGCGTACGTCTCGGTCATCAGCCTTCCTCCGTTCGTGATCGGCCTATGCTGCGCGCCATGGGAGCGAATCGATGACGCGTCGGGGACGCCGCGCCGTCGAGGTGCGGCGCGAGGAGATCCTGACCGCGACCACCGACCTGCTCGACCGCATCGGGCTGTCGTCGATCCGGGTCGCCGACGTGGCCGAGGAGCTCGGTGTCAGTCCCGGCCTGGTCTTCTACCACTTCGGCACCAAGGACAACCTGGTCGCGGAGGCGTTCGCGCACGCGGTGGACCGCGACCTCAGCCGCCTCGACGGCGCCACCGCACGCGGCACCGATCCTGCTGACCGACTGCGTCGCGTGCTGCGGCTCTACGGACCCACCGGCACCGCGGCCGGGTGGCGGCTGTGGATCGACGCCTGGGCACTGGCCCAACGGGAGCCGGTGATCCGCAAGGTGCTCCGCCGGCTCGACCAACGCTGGTCCGCGTCGCTGTTGGAGGTGGTCGAGCAGGGCGTGGTCGAGGGTGCCTTCGCCTGCGCCGACCCGGCCGCCTCGGTGGCGCGGGTGTCGGCGCTCCTCGACGGGCTGTCGGTCGCGACGCTCGTCTACCGCAGCGTGACGCGCGCACAGCTGCGCGAGTGGGTGGCGGCCGCGGTCGCCCGCGAGCTCGGGCTCGAGGACGACTCCCTGCTCTGACCGCGCGTGCATCGTGGTGGTCACCTCACACCAACCAGTGCGCCTGGTAGTCGGGATCGGTGAGCGCGGGCCGGTCCATGCGGAACGCCGAGAGGTCGGTCGTCGTACGCCCGTCAACCGCGAGGTCGGCGAGCAGCCGGCCGAAAGTGGGCGCGAACTTGAACCCGTGGGCCGCGCCCATGCCGACCACCACCGACTCCAGACCCGGGACCGGTGAGATCACGAAGTCGCGGTCGGGGGTCAGGGTGTACTGGCAGCGCAGCGAGCGCACCGGCCTCCCGCTGTCGGGCAGCATCTGGCGCAGGTGCGCGGCCAGGCGGGCCTGCATCTCCTCGTCGGTCTCCGAGCCGCGCTGGTCGGGGTCGACGACCGGTCCGCCGCAGTCCTGGGCTGCCTTGACGGTCGGCTCGCCGTACGACGGGAAGCCGTAGTAGGACGGATCGTCCATCCAGATCCACAACGGCATCCGCCCCTGCGCGAACTGCTCTGGGCGCTCCGGCTCGAAGTAGGTCACCTGCTCCAGGGTCACCTCGAGCGGGATCGTGTGGCCGAGGCCCGAGAGCACGTCGTTGACCCAGGCATCGGCGCACACCACGATCCCGCCGCAGTGCAGCACGCCCTGCGGGGTGTCGACCTCGAAGCCACCCCCACCCAGCTCTCGTACGCCGCTGACGGGGCTGAGCTCGCGGAGCTCGGCACCGTGCGACCGCGCCAGGTCCTGCATCACCCGAGTGCCTCGTGCGGCCGGCACGATCGCGGCATCGGCCTGGTGGAGGGCGATCAGCCCGTCGGGCAGCTGGAACTGCGGCCACCGGTGCATCACCCCGGCCGCAGTGAGCAGCTCGTAGTCGATGCCGACCTCGTCGAGGGACTCGGTGTAGTCGACCGGGCTGATCGCCGGCTCCGGCGGGAACAGGTCGAGCCCGCCGACGACCGAGACCAGACTGGTCCCGGCGTCGCGTTCGAGTCGGGCCCAGTCGCCGTACGCCTGCTGGGTCAGTCGCACGTAGTCGGGCGTGTGGTAGCTGTGCCGCAGGATCCGGCTGGTGTCGTGGCTCGCCCCCCACGAGTGGCCGAGCCCGAAGCGCTCCAGCCCGACGACACGCTGGCCGCGGCGCGCCAGCTCCAGACAGGTGGCACTGCCGAGGGCGCCGAGGCCGATCACCACGAAGTCGGCGTGCTCCGTCGCGCCCGTGACGGTCATGGCGTCTCCTCGAGCAGGGGCAGCAGCCAGCGACGGATGTCGAGGCTGTCGTTCTCCATCGGGGCGAACCAGCCGTGCCGATAGCTGCGCGAGGACATGCCGCGCTGCACCGACTCGCAGACGGCCCAGTCCTGCTGGTTGACGAGGTCCCACAGCTCGACGGCATCGCTGGGGTCGAATCCCTTGGTGACGACCTCGGCCGGGTCGAAGAGCAACGAGCAGACCACGTCGGTCCGGTCGGTCGCCCGTGGCAGCAGCGTGAAGGCCGCGACGTGGTCGGCGGAGGCCGAGATCATCAGGTTCGGGTAGACGACGTCGCCCTTGTGCCGCGTGCGTTCGGCCTCGGTCAGGCCCGGCAGCGCCGACCGCGTCGTGGTGCCGGTCGTGGTGAACGTCCAGGCACCCTCGCGATGAGGAATGCCGTCGTCCCAGTCCAGCTCGCTGCCGCCACCCGCGAACGACGGCACCAGCCGGCACAGCTCGGGATGCACCGGACCGCAGTGGTAGCACTCGTTGTAGTTCTCGAGGATCACCTTGTAGTTGGCCGCCACCTCGTAGGTCAGGGTCGCGCCGGTCACGAGTGCATCGAGGCCGTAGTTGGCCAGCGTCCGTCCCGCGCGTCCGACCGCGTCGTCGAGCGGGGTCGCACCGTCCGGGGACAGGTGCACGAACAGGAAGCCGTTCCAGGTCTGCACCCCGACCGGGTGCAACGCGAAGTCAGCGACGTCCAGGTCCTCGAGGTCGGTGTGCGGTGCCCGCAGCAGCTGACCGTCGAGCCGGTAGGTCCACGAGTGGTAGGGGCAGCGGAGGGCAGCCGCGGCACAGGCCAACGGGGTGGCATTCCCTTCCCCCACCGGGAGCACCTGGGAGCCGCGATGGCGGCAGACGTTGTAGGCACCGTGCAAGGTGCCGTGCTCGTCGCTCGTCGCGAGCACGGACTCCCCCACGACGTCGAGCACCACCACCCGTCCCGGCTCGGCGAGGCCGAGGTCGTCGATCCGACCGACGCAGAACCACTGCCCGAACAGGACCGACTCCCGCTCGGTGAGCCAGGTCTCGGGATCGACGTACATCTCGCGCGGCAGTGCCGCCTGCAGGGCATCCTGGGGCACGGCGACCTCCTCGAAACGCTACTGACTCCCGAGTCAGTAAGCATCGTGCCACGCGCTGTCAGGATCACGCCAGACGCCTCGTGGGGCGTGTCCGGACCCGTCGCGCGCTTGCAAGTCGCGCAGATGGGCACCTACGCACGGTGAGACGTTGGCGATCCGCGCGGGCGAGCGCACCGTGACCGCCGACGCCTACCGTCGCGACACGGCCACGTGGGTCACCTTCGCGGCACTGTTCGCGTTCGGGCTGATGAACGCGATGCTCGGCCCGGTCCTCCCTTTCCTCCGGCAGAGCGAGCACATCTCCTACCTGGTGGCCGTCCTGCACCAGGTCGCCTTCGCGATCGGCGGCATGGTGGCCGGCCTGCTCGCGACACGGTCGTCGGCACCGAGACGTCGCACGATCATCGTGGGACTGGTCGGCGCGGCGATCGCCAGCCTGCTCCTCGGCTACGGCGGCGTGTTGCCGGCGACCATCGTGGCGGCCCTGCTCGTCAGTGGATTCGCCACCGCCGCCTTGATCCGGATGTGGGCCCTCCTCGCAGACCTCCACCTCGCGCATCGCGCGGTCGCCATGACCGAGGGCGAGATCGCGGTCAGCCTGGCTGGGATCGTGATGCCGGCCCTCATCGGCCTGTGCGCGGCCACCTCGATCACCTGGAGGTTCTCGACCGTCATCGCCTTCACGTTCGTGGTCGCTGCCGCCATCGCGGTCGGCCTGGTCAGGACGCCCGCGACCGGCGCTGAGGCGCGGACCGATCTCCCACTGCGGGAGACCAGCGGCCGTCCGCTCCGGACCCTGACGACGATCTTCGCAGTGGTGGCGCTGGAGTTCACCCTCAGCTTCTGGGCGGCGAGCTACCTGCACGACAACGTCGGCATCGACCGTGGCACCTCGGTGGCTTTGGTGAGCATGCTGTACGCCGCCAACCTCGTGGGCCGCCTCCTCACCAGCCGGATCGCCCGCAGGATGCGCGCGGGGGTGGTGCTCTGGCTCTGCCTGGCGGCCGCCTTCGCGGGTCTGCCGTTCCTGCTGTCCGCGACCAGCCTTGGCATGGCCGCCGTCGGACTAGCCGTGACGGGCATCGGGATCGGGGGGACCTTCCCCCTCGCCTCCGCCCAGCACGTCGAAGCCAGCGGAAGGTCGGCCGACCAGGCACTGGGCCAGATCCTCGCCGTCGGCGGCGTCGGCCAGATCGTCGGCCCGCTCGCCGCCGGCGCCGTCGCGCAGGTCGTCGACCTCCGCTACGGGCTCCTCGTCCTCCCCGTTCTCGTCGTCGTGGCCGCTGCGACCACCCGGCCGACGTAGGCGCGGAAAAGTGACAGGGTGGGTTCGTGACCGACGGACCATCGATCGACCAGGCGGCTGCACTCCTCGACCTGCACACCGGACCGGGGTTCGTGCTGCCGAATGCCTGGGATGCCGGCTCGGCCCGCATCCTCGAACAGGTCGGGTTTCCGGCCGTCGCCACGACCAGCGCCGGCATCGCCTGGTCGTGTGGAGTCCCGGACGGTGGGGCGCTGGACCTCGACACCATGCTCGAGCACGTCGCTCGCATCGCGGCGGCGGTCGACGTACCGGTCACGGCCGACCTGGAGTCCGGGTACGGCGACACCCCCGACGACGTCGGTCGCACCGTGTCCCGCGCCGTGGACCTCGGAGTGGTGGGCGGCAACCTCGAGGACGCGATCGGCGGCGGCTTGTTCGACCTCGACGACGCCGTCGGCCGTGTGGCAGCGGCCCGGGCTGCTGCGCCTCGCGGGACCTTCGTGCTGAACGCTCGCACCGACACCTACTTCGTCGGCGCGCCCGGCGACGTCTTCGACGAGACGGTCGAACGGGCGGCGAGGTATGTCGAGGCCGGGGCCGACTGCGTCTTCGTGCCCGGCGTCGTCGAGGACGAGACGATCCGCCGGCTCGCGGCCGCCATCCCGGCCCCGCTCAACGTGGTCGCCGGCCTGGCCAGCACTACCGATGCACCCACGCTGTTCTCGCTCGGGGTCAAGCGGGTCAGCCTCGGCGGCAGCCTGGCCAGAGCCTCGCTGAGCATGCTGGAGCGCGCCGGGCGCGAGCTGCTCGACTCCGGCACCCTCGGCTTCCTCGACGGCGCGATCGGCTACGCCGACCTCCAGCAACGCTTCGGCACGTCGCCGCCGGCGTAGTCTGGAAGTCCCTCTCCCGGAGGTTCGTGATGGCCTGGAGCAGTCCTGATGCCAGCGCGCGAGCGCCCATCGAGTCACACGTGCACGACGCGGTCGACCTGTCGACCGGCAGCGTGCTCAGCACACCTGCCGGGGAGACCCTGACGGCCGAGGACCGGCTCACCCGGCTGCACCACGTGGGCTTCCCCGGAGAGCTCAGCGTGTTCGGTTCACCGAGCCACCGGCTGAGCCCGCAGGTGCCGTACCAGGCGTCGCCGGAGGGATGGCTGGACGCCTACGAGGGCACGTACTCAGCGAGCACCAACAACGAGATCTGGTGGCGGCTCCCGGCCACGTTCGACAACTACACCGCGACCTGCAACGCGACGTTCCGTGGCGTGGCCGCGGGCGCGAGGGTGCTGAGCCTCTCGGTCGAGGCCTGGCCGTTCACCGGGCGCACCGGCTCGATCGTGATCTTCGTCGGTCAGACGCAGGCCGAGATACCGGTGAGCACCCCCACGGTCCGCACGATCGACGTGGCCTTCACCCATGACGGCTCCGACTCGATCACGGCCATGGTGGTGCTGCGTCAGGGGATCTATGACTTCGTGGTGCACTCGGTGAGCCTCGGGTCGCCGGGCATCGTCGTCGCCCAGCAGCCGACCGCCTGAGCTTCGTGACGCACTAGGACACGATGTTCAGCACCGTGTCGAGGTGGCAGGCGACCCGGTGCACGCCGGTCGCCGGCAGCGGGGCCAGCGGCTCGGTCCGGCACTGCTCGTCGACACCGGCCGCGGCAGCGCTGCCGTCGGCCAGGGCCGGGCAGCGTGGGTGGAAGCGGCACCCACCCGGGATGCGGGTCGGGTCGGGGATCTCGCCGGTCAGCACGATCGGCTCGATGTGCTCGATCTCGGGTACGACGGACAGGAGTGCCTTCGTGTACGGGTGTCGCGGCGACCCCAGGACCTCTTCGGTGGTGCCGGACTCGACCACCCGGCCGAGGTACATCACGGCGATCCGGTCGGCGATGTTCCACGCCAGCCCGAGGTCGTGGGTGACCACCACGATGCCGAGACCGAGCTCTTCACGCAGGCCGAGCAGCAGGGCCAGGATCTCGCCGCGGATGGAGGCGTCGAGCGAGGAGACCGGCTCGTCGGCGATCAACATCTGCGGCCGCAGCGCCAGCGCCCCGGCGATCAGCACCCGTTGCTTCTGGCCACCGGACAGCTCGTGCGGGTAGCGCAGGAACAACCGGTCGGGTGGCCGCAGCCCGGCGTCGGACAGGGCGGCGGAGACGAGGTCGACCTCGGTGCGCCCCTGGGGATCCTCGGCCACCTTGCCGTGCAGCCGGATGCCCTCGGCCACCGACTCGTAGACGGTCTGCCGCGGGTTCAGCGACCCGGCCGCGTCCTGGAGCACCATCTGCACCTGGTTGCGGAACCGGCGCAGCCCCCGGATCGAGTAGTCGAGCGGGGCGCCGTCGAAGAACACCTCACCGCTGCTCGGTCGCTGCAGTCCCATCAACGAGCGGGCCAGGGTGGTCTTGCCGGAGCCGGACTCACCGACCAGGGCCACGATCTCGCCCCGGCGTACGGACAGGTCGGCGCCGTCGAGGGCGCGCGCCACCGAACCGGAACGGGTGGCGAAGTCGACCTGCACGCCACGGGCCTCGATGAGCGGCTGCTCCTCCGTGGCCGTGCCGGCGACGCTCACGGCTCCCCCACGCGGATGCAGGCCGCGGCGCGCTCGCCCTCGAGCTGGAGCAACGGGGGCTCTGCCTCGCGGCACCGGTCGACCACGCGTGGGCAGCGTGGCGCGAACGAGCAGCCGGTCGGCAGCTCTCGCGGGTCGGGCGGGTCGCCGGCCAGACCGGTCGGTGCGTAGCGGGCGGCCGGGTCGCCGATGCGCGGGAAGGCGCCGGAGAGTGCACGCGTGTAGGGATGCTGCGGGTCGCTGAAGACCTGCTGGGCACTGCCCGACTCCACGATCCGTCCGGCGTACATCACCAGCACGCGGTCGCACACGTCCGCCAGCACCGAGAGGTCGTGGCTGATGATCATCATCCCGACCCCCAGGTCCTTCACGAGTCCGGAGAGCAGGTCGAGGATCTGGGCCTGCACCATGACGTCGAGGGCGGTGGTCGGCTCGTCGGCGATGATCAACGACGGCCGGCAGGCCAGGGCCATCGCGATCATCACCCGCTGGCGCTGGCCACCGGAGAGCTGGTGGGGGTAGGCCCGCATCCGCGCCGGCGGCAGGCCAACCTGTTCCAGCAGCGCGCCGACCCGCTCCTCGATCGCGTCGTCGCTCACGCCCGACTCGTGCACGCGGATCGCCTCGTCGATCTGCCGCTCGACGCGATGCACCGGGTTGAGGGAGTGCAGGGCTCCCTGGAAGACGATCGAGGCCCCGGCCCAGCGCAGCGCGCGCAGGTCGCCCCACCCCATCGTGAGCACGTCGGCACCGAGCACCTCGACCGTGCCGGAGACGGTCGCGCTCTTCGGCTGCAACCTGAGCACGGTGCTGGCGAGGGTGGACTTGCCGCACCCCGACTCCCCCGCAACGCCGACGACCTCGCCGGCATGCACCACCACGTCGACCCCGCGTACGGCGGGCAACGGGCCGTCGAGGGTGCCGTAGGACACCGACACGTCGCGCAGCGCGAGCAGCTCGGTCATCGCGAGCCACGCAGCCGGGGGTTGAAGACCTCTTCGAGCGCCTGACCGACCAGGGTGAAGGCCAGCACCACGATCACCACGCAGACGCCGGGCGGCACGATGTACCACCAGGCGCCGGTCGTCATGGCACCCACGGCGAAGGCGGACTCGAGCATCGAGCCCCAGGAGATGCGAGTCGGGTCGCCGAGGCCGAGGAAGCTGAGCGTGGTCTCGAGCAGGATCGCGCCGGCGACGGTCAGCGTCGTGTTCGCGAAGATCATCGGGGTCACGTTGGGCAGCACGTGCCGGCTCATCTGTCGCCAACGCCCAGCGCCCAGCACGCGGGCGCGCTCGAGGTAGGGGCGCTCCTTGATCGACAGCACCTGGGCGCGGATCAGCAGCGCCGTCGCCGGCCAGCTGGTCAGCCCGATCACGAAGGAGATGGTGAACAGGGACCGCCCCATCACGGTGGCGAGGATCAGGGCGAGAGGGAGGTACGGGATCACCAGGAACCACTCGGTGATCCGGAACAGGATCGCCGCCGGCCACCCCTCGAAGAACCCGGACATCAGCCCGACCAGGGTGCCGATCACCATCGAGATGACGGTCGCGCACAGTCCGACGAACAGCGAGATGCGCGAGCCCCAGATGAGCAGGGTGAGGATCGAGCGCCCGTTCTCGTCGGTGCCCAGCCAGTACTCCTTCGAAGGGGGCTCGAGGATGCCGCCGGTCGCCTTGGTGACCTGGAGCCCTTCGGGGTCGGCCAGCAGCGGCGCGAACACGGCGACCAGGATGAAGAGCACCAGCACGACGAGGCCGATGACTCCCCAGCGACTGGCCCGGAACAGCTTCCAGTTGGCCTTCAGCGCCGCCATCCGTCGCGCACGGAGGAGCTGGGCCGAGGTCCGGGCCGGGTTCGCGGTGCTCACGAGCGCACCCGTGGGTCGAGGACGCCGTAGAGCAGGTTGGCGATCAGGTTGGCCAGGATCACTCCGGCCGCCGCCACCAGGAAGGTCCCCTGGAGCACCCAGTAGTCCGGGATGCTGAGTGCCTCCTGCGCGAGCAGTCCCAGCCCCGGTATGGAGAACACCGTCTCGATGGTGATGGCCCCCGAGACGACGTACCCGAGGCTGATCGCGGAGAGGGTGGTGGTGGGGAGCAGGGCATTGCGAGCGGCGTGCCGGCGGCGCACGTCGACGTCACGCAAGCCCTTGGCGCGCGCCGTGGTCAGGTAGTCCTCCCCCAGCTCGTCGAGCAGCGAGGAGCGCATCACCAGGGAGTACTCCGCGAGGAACGCCAGCGTCAGCGTGAGCACCGGCAGGGTCAGGTGCCAGGCAGTGTCGATCCAGCCCTGGAGGCTGTTGGGATCGACGTCGAGGGAGTGCAACCCACCGGTCGGGAAGAGCCCCGGGAACGGCCCGATGCCGACCGCGAAGACGGCGATCAGGATCAGGCCCAGCCACCACTCCGGCATGGAGTAGAGCGTCAGCGTCGAGCCGGTCGAGAACCGGTCGAACGGACCACCCCGGTTCCAGGCGCCGATCATCCCGATGTAGACCCCGATGACCATCGCCAGGATCGTCGAGCTGCCCACGAGCAGCAGGGTGGTGCCCAGGCGTTCGGAGATCAGCTCGCTGACCGGCACCCGGTAGCGGAGCGACACCCCCAGGTGTCCGGTCAGGGTGTTGCCGACGTAGGTGACGAACTGGTGCGGCAGGGACTGGTCGAGGCCGTAGGTGTGCCGGAAGGCCTCGAGCTGCGCCTCGGTGCGGAACCGTCCGCGCCCGAGGGTGCGGGCCGGGTCTCCCGGCAGCACGCGGAACAGGAAGAAGTTGAGCACCAGGACGAAGCACAGGCTGCCGAACGCGCCCAGCACCTTGGACCCGACGTAGCTCAGGTAGGTGCGACGGCGGGCGACCGGCGGTGCCGGCGCGTTCGTGACGACGGCGGTCATCGGTGCGGCGTCACTCCCGCTCGGCCGCAGTGCTCCGACGACGCAGCAGCAGCACTCCGCCACCCACGAGGGCGATGACGACGACGCCGCCGGCGATCCACGCGGCCGCGTTGCTGCCGCCGCCGTCGTCGGAGGACTTCGTGCTCGATGACGAGCTCGCGCCGAGCGCCGAGGCCACCCCGTCGCAGTCGCCGGCCTGGGAGGTCGGGCGGAACTGGTTGTAGTTGTGTCCGCCGTACTGGATCAGCCAGACTCCGCCGGGGTCGGGCTGCGGCTGGAAGCAGGCGAACCGGTCGGTGCGCACGGCCTGCCCCTGGGTGGTCTCTGCCACCACGATGTACGGCGAGTCCTCGTAGAGCTTCTGCTGCATGGCCTTGACGATCTCGATCCGCTTCGCCTTGTCCATCTCGCCGTTCTGCTGCTTGTACATCGCGTCGTAGTCCTTGTCGCAGTACCACGAGTCCGACAGCCCGCCGCGCTGGTCACAGGTGAAGTCGGCCAGGATCCCGTCCGGGTCGGGCTCGACGTACCAGTCCCACTGGAACAGGTCGAACTCCCCGGAGAGGATCACGTCACCGAGCTTGCCGCTGTCCATGGCGGTCACCTTCGAGTCGATCCCGAGGTCGGCCAGCCACTCCTTGAGGAAGTTCATGATGTTGGTCGAGAACTCCGAGTCGCTGCGGGAGAAGAGGCGCAGCGGTGCGATCGGCTTGCCGTTGGGCAGGGTGCGCTTGCCGTCGCTGCCCTTCTTGTAGCCCGCCTCGTCGAGTAGCTGGCCGGCCTTGTCGAGGTCGAAGCTGAACTTCTCGTCGTCCGGCGGGTTCCAGTGCCAGGTCGTGTACGGCGACGGGACGACCGTCGAGCCGGGCGTGGCAGCCCCCTGGAACGCGCTCTTCACGATGCGGTCGAGGTCGACGGCGTACCCGAGCGCATGCCGGAACTTCGGGTCCAGCACCGCAGGGTTGGCGTCGCCGATCGGCTTGTTCGTCTTGGTGTCGACCGCTCCGGTGTTGAACCCGATCTCCTCGAACAACGGGGAGATGTTGTTGCCCGCGGTGATCCCGTCCTTGCCCTTGAGGGCTCGCACCTGCAGCGCGGTGATGTCGTCGACGAAGTCGGCCTCGCCCTTGATCAGCGCCTGCACGGCGGGGTCGGTGCTCTTGAAGACCCGGAAGTCGACGTGCTCGACGTGCGGTGCGCCGTCCCAGTAGTTCTTGTTGGCCACGAACTTGAACGTCGAGCCGCCGGTCTTGCCCTCCTCGAGGATGTACGGACCCGACCCGACGATCGGGTGGCCCGGCGTCGGCGCGTTGCCGAAGCTCTTCATCGCCTTCTCGCTGACGTTCTTCCAGATGTGCTCGGGCACGATCGGGATCGGCAGCAACGGGAGCACGGCATTGGCCCTGGACAGCTTGAGCACCACCGTGCCGGCGTCGGGCGCGGTGACGCTGGTGACGTTGTTGAGGTAGCTCGACCAGTTGTTCGCCTCGACGGTGCCGTGCAGCACCCGGTTGTAGGTGTAGGCGATGTCGGCCGCCGTGAGCTGTTGCCCGTCAGTCCACTTCACGTCGTCGCGGATGTGGAAGGTCCAGGTCTTCCCGTCAGGGGACGTCTCCCACTTCGTGGCCAGCTCCGGCTGCGGTGACATGTCCTTCATCGAGTAGCCGACCATGAAGTTGTAGGTCATCGCCCACATCTCGTAGGAGTTCGCCAGCACTCCGAGGAACGGGTTCAGGGAGTCGACCTCGTCGGTCAGCGCCACGGTGAAGGTGTCGTCGTCGGCGGCCGTCGCCGACGGGGCAGGAGTCAGCACGAAGAACCCGGCGATCAGACCCAGTGCCACGACGAGGCGGGTGAGAGTACGGTGCCCGCTGTGACGTCCCCTCCGCTGGCGAGACAGGTGCCGCACGTGCACCGGGAGCACGGAGTCGCGCGAGCCGACCCCTACAGCTGGATGCGCGACCACGAGTCGCCCGAGCTTCTGGAGTACCTCGCGGCGGAACGTCGCTGGTACGAATCTGCCACCGGACATCTGAGCCCCCTCGTAGACGGACTGCGATCCGAGATGAAGAACCGGGTGCCGGCTACTGACTTGTCAGTCAGTTGGCGACATCAGACTCGTTACTACTACACGCTCCTCCCGGCGGGAAGGGAGTACACGCAACTGTTGCGTGATTTCGACCTTCCGGGGCAGTCCACTCCAGGAGGCCCGGGTCAGGGCGAGCTGCTGCTCGATGCCAACCTGCTGGCCGACGACTCGGGCTACCTCGAGCTCGGGCTGACCATGGTCAGCCCCGACGAACGACTGCTCGCCTACTCGGTCGACCGGACCGGCGACGAGGTCTACGAGCTGCGGTTCCGCGATCTGGACTCGGGCGAGGACCTGGCCGACGTGGTGCCGCGGTCCTACTACAGCGGAGCGTGGAGCGCCGACTCGGCGTACTTCTTCTACACGGTGCACGACGAGGCCTACCGGCCCTTCCAGGTGTGGCGGCATGCCATCGGGTCGTCGTACGACATGGACGTGCTGGTGCTCGACGAGCCGGACGAGCGTTTCGAGCTCGAGGTGCGCGGCACCCGCAGTGGCGGACTCGTCGTGTTCTGGACGCAGAGCCGTGACACCCGGGAGGTGTGGGTCCTCGACGCCCACGACCCGACCGCGACGCCGCGCTCCGTCGGGGGGCGACGCCCGGGCATCGAGTACCACGCCGAGCACGTCGTCCTGCCCGACGGCACCGAGACCCTCCTGCTCGTCACCAACGACGGTGCCCAGGAGTTCCGCCTGGCGCGCTGCCCGGTCCCCCGCGATGCCGACCAGGACCACACGACGTGGCAGCCGGTGCGGCCGGAGGACCCGGGCGAGCGGCTGGAGCGGGTCGACGCCTTCGCCACCCACGTGGTGCTGAGCTTCCGCGCCGACGTCCGGCACCGGTTGCGGGTGCTGCCGGTGGACGCGCTGGACTCCGCCGGGTTCGTCGTCGACCCCCTCTTCGAGAGCGGGACCGTCGACCAGACCCACAACGAGGACTTCACGGCGAGCGGCGTGACCGTCGTCGACGAGTCCTACGTGCACCCGCCGGTGTGGTCGGAGGTCGACTTCGCGACCGGCACGCGCACGGAGCGACACCACCAGGAAGCACCCGGACACGACCCGGATCGGTACGTCAGCGAGACCAGGACGTTCCCCTCCCCCGACGGGACCCAGGTGCCGGCGACCGTCGTACGACACCGGGACACGCCGCTCGACGGCACCGCACCGGTCCTGATGTACGGCTACGGCGCCTACGAGTCCACCGACGACCCGGCCTGGGACCCGGCACTGCCGAGCCTGCTCGACGCCGGCGTCGTCTTCGTGCACGCCCACATCCGCGGCGGTGGTGAGGGCGGTCGGCGGTGGTGGATCGACGGTCACCTCGAGCACAAGCAGAACACCTTCACCGACCACATCGCCGTCGCGGACGGGCTGGCCGAGGCGGGACTGGTCGACGGCAGCCGCATCGGCACCCGCGGGCTCAGTGCCGGTGGGCTGCTGCAGGGAGCGGTGCTCAGCCAGCGGCCGGAGCGCTGGCGGGCCGTCGTCGCCGAGGTGCCGTTCGTGGACGCCGTCACCACCATGCTCGACCCGTCCATCCCCCTCACGGTCAACGAGTGGGACGAGTGGGGCGACCCGCGGCGCAGGGCCGACTTCGACTGGATGCTGGCCTGGTCGCCGTACGACCACCTGCCGCCGGCGGGTTCCCGACCGGACCTGCTCGTCACCGGGGCCCTGCACGACGCCCGGGTGATGGTCCACGAGCCGGCGAAGTGGACGGCCGCCCTCCGGGATTCCGACCCGGAGTGGTCACCCCGCTGCCTGTTCCGGGCCGAGACCGGCGCCGGCGCCCATGCCGGCCCCTCCGGTCGGTACGCCCGGCTCGACTACGAGGCCGAGGTCTACGCCTGGCTGCTCGACTCCCTCGGCGTCGCTACTGACGCGCGAGTCAGTAACAGATAACGTCTGACCACCATGATCAGGACGACGCCGTTCCACCCGCGGCTGGGTGAGCTCAACACCCAGGGTCTCTACACGCAGTGGCAGGGCTACCTGTCGGCGCTGCGCTACACCGACGCCCCCAAGCACGAGTACTTCGCGGTCCGCAACGCCGTCGGCGTCTTCGACACCTCGCCGCTGTACAAGTACCGGATCCAGGGTCCCGACGCCGAGCAGTTCCTCGCCGGGGTGCTGGTCCGCGACGTCCGACTGTGCCGGCCCGGCAACGCGCAGTACACGCTGTGGTGCGACGACCGCGGATTCGTGATGGAGGACGGCGTCGTGTTCCGGCACTCCGACACCGACTTCCTGCTGACCGCTGCCCGTCCCAACCTCGGCTGGTTCAGCGACCTGCGCGGACGTCTGCGCGTCGAGATCGAGGACGTCTCGGAGAGCTACGGGATCCTCGCCGTCCAGGGACCCCGGTCCCGGACCGTGCTCGCGATGCTGATGCCCGAGGCCGGTTCGCTACCGTTCTTCGGGCTCGCGGACACCAAGCTCGGCTCCTCCCCGGTGACCCTGTCCCGCACCGGCTACACCGGTGACCTCGGGTTCGAGGTCACCGTGGAGGCCGACCAGGCGGTCGGCGTGCTCGACGCGATCCTCGACGCGGGTCGTGGCCACGGCGTACGCCCCTTCGGGGAGGAGGCGCTGATGATGCTGCGCATCGAGGCCGGCCTCCCGCTCGTCGACGTCGAGTGGCACAACAGCCGGACCGCATTCACCGACCACGAACGAGTCACGCCGACCGAGCTCGGCATGGGCTGGATGCTCCGTGGTGTGGCCGACGGCGACCGCGCGTTCGTCGGCGGTGCCGCCATCCGGCGCGAGCTCGCCACGAAGTCCTCTCGATGGGCCTCGGTCGGGATCGTCGTGGACTGGAGGGCGTGGGACATGCTGCACCGCGACGCCGGACTGCTGCCACCCAAGGACGAGCACCCGCTGCCCTACGAGTCCGTGCTGCACGACCGGCCGACGACCGCGGGAGGGTCACAGGTCGGCTACGTCACCAGCTTCATGTACTCCCCGGTGCTGCAGAAGCACATCGGCTTGGCGCGCGTGCGCCCGGACGTCGCCTCCCCCGGCTCCGAGGTGCACATGGAGCTGGCCATCAACCACTCGAACACGACCGTGCTGGCCCGTACGGCGCGGCTTCCCCTGTTCAACCCACCGCGGAAGGCGGCGAAGCCATGAGCCCCGACACGTCGAGCCATGCCTACGACGCCATCGTGGTCGGCGGTGGCCACAACGGCCTGGTCAACGCGGGCTACCTCGCCAAGGCAGGTCTGCGCACCCTCGTGCTGGAGCAGCGCGACCTCGTGGGTGGCGCCGCCATCACCGAGGAGCTGCTGCCCGGCTTCTCCTTCACGACGTTCTCGTACGCCCTGAGCCTGCTGCGCCCGGACATCATCCAGGAGCTCGACCTCGTCGAGCACGGCTTCATGCCGCTGATGATGCCGTCGTCGTTCCACCCGACCGGAGACGGCGACTACCTGCTCCTCGGCGACGACCACGCCCAGAACCTCCAGGAGATCCGGCGTCACTCGCGGCACGACGCCGACGCCTACGACCGCTACCACCACGACCTCGACCGGGTGGTGCAGGCGATCCGGCCGCTGTTCGACCACGCGCCGCCGAACGTGTTCGGCCCGAAGTCAGAACGGGACCCCGAGGACCAGGCCGAAGTCGCCTGGCTGCTCGACCACCTCGGCGGCGTCGAGCAGAAGGTGATGCACGACGTGGTGCGGCTGCTCACCGGCAGTGCGTCGGACTGGCTCGAGGACTACTTCGAGCACGAGGCGGTCAAGGGCTTCCACGCCTCCTCGAGCATCATCGGCTCCAAGGTCGGCCCGATGTCTCCCGGCTCGGGGCTGGTGCTGCTCTTCCACAAGATGGGCGAGCACGACGGGCACCTCGGTTCGTGGGCGTTCCACAAGGGAGGCAATGGCGGCTTCACCCAGGTGCTGGCCCGGGCGGCCGAGGCGTTCGGCGCCGAGATCCGGCTCGGCTCACGGGTCGACTCCGTGATCACCTCGAATGGTCGGGCCGTCGGCGTCGCCCTCGAGGACGGCACCGAGTTCCGGGCCGACGTGGTCGTGTCGGCGCTCGATCCCCGTCGTACCTTCCTCGAACTCGTCGAGCCTCGGGAGCTCCCGGCCGACCTCGTCGAGAACATCGAGCGGATGAAGTTCCGGGGGGTCTCGGCCAAGGTCAACTTCGCCCTCGACGGGCTGCCGGTGTTCCCGGCGCTGCCCGACAGCGACGCGCAGTACGGCGGGTTCCTCAACATCGGCCCGACGATCGAGTACGTCGAGCGCGCCTTCGACGCCGCGAAGTACGGCTGGTACAGCGAGCGGCCCTTCATCGACGCGGCCATCCAGTCGGTGGTCGACCCCGACATGGCACCACCCGGGAAGCACGTGATGTCGTGCTTCGTCCAGTACGCGCCGTACGAGCTCAAGGGCGGGGACTGGGAGACCGAGCGGGAGAACTTCGGCGACAAGGCCCAGGCGGTGCTGGAGTCGCACTTCCCCGGCTTCGGCGACCTGGTCCTGCACCGCGAGGTGGTCACGCCCGTCGACATCGAGCGGGTCACCGGCCTCACCGAGGGCAACATCTTCGCCGGCGAGTTCCTCGCCCCGCAGATGTACTTCTTCCGTCCCGCCCCGGGCTGGAGCCAGTACCGGACCCCCATCGACGGCTACTACCAGTGCGGCTCGGGCACCCATCCCGGCGGTTGCGTGATCGGTTCTCCCGGCAAGCTGGCGAGCGATCGGGTGCTGCGCGACCTACGATCATCCTCGTGAGCACGACGCCGCACCAGCCTCGGGTGTACGCGTACCGATGGGTGGTCCTGGCTGCCTTCATGGCGGTCAACCTGACCATCCAGACGCTGTGGATCAGCTACGCCCCGGTCTCCAGCACGGCGCAGGAGTACTACGGCGTCTCCGCGGCGGCCATCGGCACCCTGGCCATCTCGTTCATGCTCGCCTACCTCCCGTTCTCCTTCGTGGCCTCGCAGCTCATCGTGCATCGCGGCTTCCGCTTCGCGGCCGGGCTGGGCGCACTGCTCGCCGGTGTCTCGGGCGTGGCCCGCGGCCTGGTCGGAGCGCACTACCTGCTGGCACTGCTGGCCACCATCGGGGCAGCCATCGCACAGCCGTTCCTGCTCAACGCCTGGACGACCATCTCCACGCAGTGGTTCCCCCAGTCCCAGCGAGCGACTGCCGTCAGCCTGATCACCCTGGCCAACCTGTTCGGCGTCGCCATCGGCATGGCCGTCACCCCGACGCTGGTGGAGTCGATGTCGATCTCCTCGGTGCAGCTGGTGTACGGCGTGGCCGCCCTCGTGGCCGGCATCGGCTTCGTCCTGGTCGCCCGTGACCGCCCACCGACCCCGCCCGACGACAACCCCGTGGCCGCACCCACGCCGGTGCTCGTCGGCGTACGCCAGGCCCTCGCCGTGCGGCCCTTCGTGGTGTTCCTGGTGATCGCGTTCGTCGCGATGGGTGTCTTCAACGGCATCTCCACCTGGGTGGAGGAGATCGTCAAGCCACGCGGGTTCTCCTCCGTCGACGCCGGCAACATGGGCGCACTTCTCCTGCTCGGCGGCATCATCGGTGCCCTGGTGATGTCGGCGATCTCCGACTGGCGCAGGCGACGGGTGCCGTTCATCGCGATCTCCTTCACGTTCTCCGCACCCGCCCTGGTGTGGCTGACCTTCGCCGACTCGCGGGCGGCCCTGGCTGCAGCCGCCTTCCTGCTGGGCTTCTTCATGACCAGCGCCCTGCCGGTGGGCATGCAGTACTCCGCCGAGATCACCGCACCGGTGCCCGAGGGCACCTCCAACGGCATGATCCAGCTCGCCGGCCAGACCTCGGTGGTGGTCGTGTACCTGATGGCCGTGACGCGGACGTCGTCCGGCTCCTTCGTGCCGTCCCTGTGCGCGCTCGCGGTGCTGTTGCTGGTGTGCGGCGTCGTGGTGTCCCGGTTGCCGGAGCCTGCGCGCCACTTCGAGCGCACCTCGGGCCCCGGGCCGGCTGGGGACACAGCTGTGCACGCAGCCACGAGTTAGACCACCTGCGAGTTGCCCGGATTCGTCCGGGTAACGGCGGCCGCGGGGCTTCTGGCGGAGTCCGTCGGCAATTTTGGAATCCCGTGCATTTCGGACTATTGGGCACTATTTTGATCCGGTAAACCCCCGCAAATCAGGAGGTATCCGGTACTCGTCATCCGACCGCCCACGCGCGCCAGCAGCACGCTGTCCGACGGCGGTGAGGCCCCGACGATCCTGGGTGCGAGAAGTCCACAGGCACCCTGAGTGTTGCCAGGCCATAGCCCGTTCGGGCTATCTTCCTGTGGCCCACGCAGGTCATGGGGGGGACGTCTGAACAGTCGTCAGACCGTTTCTCGGAGTGCGGGCGGTCCCGTCCTCTCCCCCGAAGCGAGCCCATGCGTACTCCACACAAACCCCTGTCCCTGACCCTGTTCATCTCCTTGTGCCTGGCACTCCTGGTGGCCCTCTCCGGGCCTGTCCCGACGGTCAGTGCCGCGGCTGCGCGGCTGACCAACGGTTGCGCCGTCGGCCCTCGAGGCATCCCCAGCTGTGGCGCCTACTTCGGCGCGGCGTACGGCGGCAACACGGCCGTCGGCGGCTGGGAGCGCTCGATGGGCCGGAAGATCGGCGTCCACCGCACCTTCTGGGCCGCCTCCCAGGTCGCCTCCGCCGTGCGGGTGGCCAAGATCGACGCGGCCAACAACCGGGTGCCCTGGATCAGCTTCAAGCCGCCCTACTCGTGGAAGGACATGGCGGCCGGCAAGGGCAACGCCTGGGCCCGCAACCTCGCCCTCAGGCTGAGGGCCGTGCGCGGTCCGGTCTGGGTGGCGATCCACCACGAGCCGGAGGGCGACGGCAACATCCAGCAGTGGAAGGCCATGCAGGCCAGGCTGGCGCCGATCATGCGCGCCGCCGCGCCCAACCTGGCCTACAGCATCATCTTGATGGGCTACCACGAGTTCCACGGCGCCGCGAAGTACCGGATGAGCGCGATCTGGCCGAACACCAAGATCGACATCGCCGGCTTCGACATCTACGAGACCTACGGCGCGCAGGGCAGCAAGACCTGGAAGATGTTCAACGCCAACTACTTCATCCCGATCCAGCGCTGGGCCAGGGCCAAGCACGTGCGATGGGGCCTGGCCGAGACCGGCTACAGCGACGCTGCGGCCAAGAAGAACCCGGTCTGGATCCCCCGGGTCTACCGCGCCATGCGGGCCCACGGGGGCATCGCGATGTCCTACTTCAACACCAACCTGAACAGCACGGCGAACTGGAAGCTGAGCCTGGCCAGCAAGCAGAGTGCCTTCACCCGCGTGAACCGCGTGGCACCACGGCTGCGGTAGCCCCACCGGCACCACCTGTCGCATCCTCGTGCTTGCGCAAAGTAGACCAGCGAGGCACTCGCACCATTCGTCCCCACGCCCGACCGGGGCCGGGTTCCTCCCGGGACCTCCCGGTCGGCGTGTCGGAACGGCCCGGCCGGGCGGTCCGGGAGGCAGCCCCGCAGGACCGACCGCCGCCGATTCGGGCATAGCGCGTATAGGTGCGCGCCGCCGCAGGTTCTGGGACGAAGCGACCGGGACATACCGCCCCACATCGCCATCTCCCGAAGGACCCCGGGGGTGCCCACCGGGCCGTCGACCCGGTGCGATGGAGGCCGCCACACCGGTGGTTGCGGCGTCAACAGCTGCGTCTCCCCCGGCGACGCCCCGGATCATCGGGGACGAGGCCGCGTTGCTTGCACCTGCAAGCGCTGGGAGAAGTCCACAGGCACGACCCTGTTTGCATTGCCATAGCACGTTCGGGCTAGGTTCATCAGGCCCACGCAGGTCATCAGACGCTCATTGTCGTCGGACCGAATCTCGGAGTGCGGGCCGTCCTGTACCCGTCCCCGAAGCGAGACCATGCGTACATCCCACAGCAGACCCTTGTCCCTTGCCCTGATCATGTCGCTCGGCATGGCCCTGTTCCTGGCCGTGACCGGCCCACCGGCCACATCCAACGCCGCCGCAGCCACCATGACCAACGGTTGCGCGGTCAGCGCCCGTGGCCTCCCGAGCTGTGGTGCCTACGTCGGCGGGGCGTACGGCGGCAACGCCGACGTGAGTCCCTGGGAGAAGTCGATCGGCAAGGCCATCGGCGTGCACCGCACCTACTGGAGCTCCGGTTCGGTCGCGTCTGCCGTCAAGAGCGCCACCGCGGACGCCGCCAAGCACCGAGTGCCTTGGATGAGCTTCAAGGCGCCGTACTCGTGGGCCGACATGGCCGCCGGCAAGGGCGATGCCTGGGCCAAGGACCTGGCCACCAGGATGAAGGCGACCGGCGGGCCGGTCTGGGTCGCGGTCGACCACGAGCCGGAGAACGACGGCGGTGACATCCAGAAGTGGAAGGCCATGCAGGCCCGCATCGCGCCGATCATGCGTGCGGCCGCGCCCAACCTCGGCTTCAGCATCATCCTGATGGGCTACCACGAGTTCCAGGGCGACAAGAAGTACGCCATGAGTGCGATCTGGCCGAAGACCACGGTCGACGTGGCCGGGTTCGACATCTACGAGAAGTACGGCCACCTGGGCCGGACCGAGTGGAAGGACTTCGTCAACAACTACTACGTGCCGATCCAGGCCTGGTCGAAGACCACGGGCGTCAAGTGGGGCCTCGCCGAGACCGGCTACAGCGACGCTGCTGCTGCGAAGAACCCCTCGTGGATGAAGAACACCTACAACAACATGGTGTCCTACGGCGGCATCGCGTTCTCCTACTTCAACACCAAGCTGAACAGCACCACGAACTGGACGCTGAACTCGACGACCAAGCTGAGCGCGTTCACGGCCATCAACAAGTCAGCCCCGATGCTGCGCTAGCACTCGCGGTCGCGGCGGAGTGCGGCAGACTGGGAGCGTGGTCTCGAACGACACCATCCCGGGACTGCTGTCCTCCGCCGTCGCCCGTGACGCACGCGGCACCTGGCTCCGCACCGACGAAGGCACGCTGAGCTTCGGCGGTGCGGCTGCCCACGTGGGTCGGCTGGCCGAGCGGCTCACCGATGCCGGCGTACGCCGCGGCGACCTCGTCGTGGTCACCGCCCGGACCACCCCGCCGTACGTGCTCGTCTGGCTCGCGCTGGCCTCCCTGGGCGCGGTGTCGGTGCCCACGGATCCCACCGGCACCCCCGACGAGCTGGCCGGTCTCCTGACGCAGGTGCAGCCCCGAGCCGTCGTGACCGACGCGGAGCTGCGCGCTGTCGTCGACACCGCAGCCGCCTCGACCCGGTCCCGGGTGCTCGACGTCGTGGACCTGCTGGGCGACTGGGGCACCGAGCGGGAGGTCGTCGAGGTGCCGGTGGCGGACGGGATCGATCCCTCCGACGTCGTCGTGCTGATCCCCACGTCCGGGACGACGGGACGTTCCAAGCTGGTGATGCAGACCCAGCGGGCCTATGCCTGGGCAGGCGTCGGATTCCCGTGGTGGATGGAGCTCACGTCGGCGGACCGGATGATGACGACGCTGCCGCTGTTCCACGTCAACGCACCGGCCTACTCCGTGCTCGGGTCGCTGGCCGTCGGATCCGGGCTGGTGCTGGTGCCCCGCTTCTCGGCCAGCGGGTTCCTCGACTCGGCACGGCGCCACGGCGCGACCGAGTTCAACGCGATCGGCGCCATGCTCGAGATCCTGATGCGCCAGCCCGAGCGCCCCGACGACGCCGAGACCGACCTGCGTCTGTGCTACACCGGCCCCTCCCCCGCGCGCGAGTGGCAGGAGGCATTCGAGGCGAGGTTCGGCCTGCGCGTCGTCTGTGGCTATGCGATGTCCGAGTCGCCGTACGGCCTGATCTGGCGGCACGGCACTCGACCGTTCGGCACCCTCGGCTCGGTGCGGCAGCATCCCACCCTCGGCACCGTCAACGAGGCCCGCGTGGTCGACGAGGACGGCACCGAGCTCGGCGCGGGTGAGACCGGTGAGCTGTTGCTGCGCAACCCGACGGTCACCCCGGGTTACTGGCAGATGCCCGAGGAGACGGCGGCCGCCGTGGTCGACGGGTGGATGCACACCGGCGACCTCGTCACGACCAACGGCGACGAGACCTACACCTTCGTCGCCCGCAAGAAGGAGGTGCTGCGTCGCCGCGGCCAGAACCTCTCCCCGCTCGAGGTCGAGGAGGCGATCCTCGAGCACCCGGACGTCCTCGAGGCGGCTGTCGTCGGCGTACCGTCCGAGCTCACCGAGGAGGAGGTCAAGGCGTTCGTCGTACTCACTCCTGGCGGGACCGTCGACTTCCCCACCCTGTGCATCTGGACCGCCGAGCGGCTCTCGGCCTTCAAGGTCCCGCGCTTCTGGGAGACGGTGGAGGCGTTGCCGCGCACCCCGACGTCACGCGTGGCCAAGCACCTCCTGCCCCGGGAGCGCACGCCCGAGGAGTACGACGCCGAGCAGTGAGCCTCAGATCGCGAAGAACAGGTTCAGGTAGCGCTCGGCCAGAGCGTGGTCTCCGCGGACGGTGCCCGAGTTCATCCGGTTGTAGGTCCGGAGCACCAGGCTGGCGGCGTCGAACTCGATCAGCGCCGGCAGGTCGTCGATCTCGCCGGGTCCGTAGGTCATGCCCTCGTTGCTGACCGACACCTTGTAGTCGCCGCCGTTGCGCCCGCCGACGCGGATGCCGATGTCGAACGGCTCGGTCACGGTCTCGGCCCGGCAGGTGCCCTGCCACAGCGCGAACATGAACGGCACCAGCAGGTCGGCCACGTCGCCGTTGAGCGCGTGCACCTGGCCGCGCCCCTCCCGCAGGTCCCACGTGTGCACGCCGTAGTCCATCAGCTGGCCGGCCGCGAAGAAGAACGCCGGGACCGGACCCATGTAGGCGTGGGTCACCATCATCCCGGTCCAGTCCTCGGCGCCGAGGGGCTGGAGGATGCCCTGCATCTTCTCGAAGTCCTCGTGCAGGCGCTGCACCATCTCCTCCTGGGACAGCGACCGGAAGGAGGTCGCGCCCTCGTTGGCGAGCTCGGCCATCACGGTCAACCCGTGCGGCGGTGCGTCGTCGCGCTCGCCGCGTGCGGCTTCGAACGCTCGGAAGTAGCCCTCGGTCGTGTCGACGATGTGACCGACCACGTCGCGCGTCGTCCAGCCCTCGCAGGCGGTCGGTTGCTCCCAGGTCGCGGGATCCTCGATCAGCCCGAACATCGCATCGGCCTGTTCGCGCACCACCCGCAGGATGATGTCCTTGCCCTCGAACGTCATGGCGTTCCACTCACTCATGCCCCACACCTCTCCTGTGATGAGTCAGGAAGGCTCGCCGAGTGTCCTACTCGTCGAGCTGGCGGCCGCCGAAGTACATCAGCGGATCGCTCAGCAGCTCGATCTGGATGCCGTCGGGGTCCTTGAAGTACATCGACTCCTCGATGCCGCGATCGGGTCCGGCGTACTCCACGCCGGCCGCGTCGAGACGCTCTCGGACCTGCTCCCAGCGGTCACGCGGGGAGGAGATGGCGATGTGCTGCACGCTGCCGATCGACTCGACGCCGGGGTCGAGACCCAGGCCCGGAAAGTCGAAGAAGCCCAGCAGGGTCTGGTTGCCGAGATCGAAGAAGAAGTGTGAGGAGCCCGGGTAGTCGCGGTTCTCGACCAGCTCGACGAGGGGGAACCCGAGCAGGTCCTGGTAGAAGCGGATCGTCGCCTCCACGTCGGAGCAGATGAAGGCTGCGTGGTGGATGCCTCGTCCGGGCGTGTTCCACTCAGCCGGCGGCTTGAGGTACTTCTCCCGGAGCTCGGCCCGGCGCGCCTCGAGCGCGACCTGCTCGTCCTCGGTGGGTTCTGCCACGGCCCGGCCACCCTTCGGCTCAGAAACTGGTGAGAGTTTCAACAACTCCGACTCTAGTCCCGAAAGGGTGGTCAGGTAAGGCCTCGGTGCGGGTCAGGAAGCGAGCTTGTCCGAGCGGTGCAGGTTGCGGACGAGCATCCCGCGTACCTGGTCGGCCTGGGCGCTCTCCTGGTGGTGGAGAAGGGCCATCAGGTCGTCGACCTCGGCGCGAGTGCTGAAGGTGGCCAGCTCGCGCTGCAGCTGGCGCCGGACGGCGCGCGCCTCACGACGCTCGCGAAGGTCGTCCCGCACGCTCGTGAGCAGGCGGCGCGAGAGCGACGCGGTGGAACTCGAGTGCGTGTTGGTGTTCATGGCTCTAGTCTCCGCTGATGCAACCCATACGTCCAATAACTGCAAGGCCTCGGATCCATGCGATAGCGTCATAGGTATGGAGACAGAAACCCTGCGCTGGTTCCAGCAGGTGGCGGACGGGATGACGGTCACGGAGATCGCCGACCTCGAGATGGTGAGCCAGCCGGGGGTGTCGCGAGCCCTGGCCCGGCTCGAGCGGGAGCTGGGTACGCCCTTGCTGCAGCGCAGCGGGCGGGTGCTGCGTCCGACGAGGGCGGGCAACGAGTTCAAGAAGCACGTCGACGGTCTGCTGCACTCCCTCGACGACGGGTACGCCGCCGTCAACGAGCTGGTCGACCCGGAGACCGGGACCGTGGACGTGGCCTTCCAGGTCTCCCTCGGCGGTTGGTTCGTGCCCACCCTGATCAGGGGATTCCGCGATGCCCATCCGCGCGTGCAGTTCCGGCTCCGGCAGTCCGACGACGCGCTCGGCTCCTCGTTCGTGGCAGGGGGTCGGGTCGATCTCGAGTTCACGGCCCGCCACCCGGGCAACCCGGACGTGCACTGGGAGCACCTCTTCACCCAGCCACTGGCCCTGGTCGTGCCCCCGACCCATCACCTCGCAGGACGCACCCGCGTGTCTCTCTCCGACCTCGCCGACGAAGAGTTCGTGATGGTGCGCCCGTCGTGGGTGTTGCGCACCCTGACCGACGAGATCTGTGCCGCGGCTGGATTCACACCGCGGGTGGCCTTCGAGTGCGACGACCTCTCCGTCGTACGCGGCTTCGTCCGCGCAGGGCTCGGAGTGGCCGTCGTCCCTGCCGCCGAGCCCGGGCGCCGCTCCCGGAGCTCGCACGCCGAGCCGTTGATCCGGCTGAGCGACGAGGGCGCCCACCGCGAGGTCGGACTGGTGTGGTCGAGGAGCCGCCGGCTCCTCCCCTCGGCCGAGCTCTTCCGCGAGTACGTCCTCGACACCGGACTACGCCGACTCGGCTCGCGATGACGACGAATTCCGCAGGGTCCCGACGCGCCGATCTGGCCTAGACTGACCCCTCGACCAGGGGACTGGGTCAACGGGGGAGGACGTCGTGAGAGACGTTGAGGCACAGCTCATCCACGACATGCAGAACACGGCGACCGTGCTGCGTGAGGCCGCCTCGCAGCTGCATCGCAACCGGGAGACCCTGCCAGCCGGCGTGGTCACGCATCTGACCGAGATGATGGACCGCCGCAGCGAGATGCTCGTCCGCCTGTTGGGGGACCTCTCCACCGCACACCTGGCCGAGCGCGGCGAGCTCGACCTGTCCCTGCAGCGGGTGTCCCTGCCCGAGGTCTGCCGTGACCTGATCGAGGAGCGTCAGCCCGTCCTCGGCTCGTCCCGCATCACCGTCGACGTCGCGGCAGATGCTCTCGTCGTCGCCGACCCCACCCGGATCACGCAGGTCCTCGACAACCTGGTCACCAACGCCCTGCGCTACGGCGGACCGCACGTCGAGGTCCGGGCCGTGCGCGAGGGTGCGCACGTCGTACTCACCGTGACCGACGACGGAGAGGGCGTCCCGGACGACCTCGTCGACACCCTCTTCGACGCCTACGTGCACGGCAGCAGCTCCCACAGCCTGGGCGGCAGCGGGCTCGGCCTGCTGATCGTGCGCCAGCTGTGCGAGGCGATGAGCGGCACCATCGAGTACGACGAGGACGGCGGGACGCGCTTCACCGCGACCTTCCCCGCCCTCCCCCTGCCGACTCGGGTGCTCGATCCCGACGTCGCAGCCGGACACTCGGTCGCCTTCTGGCACTGCGAGGACGACTTGGCGGAGAACCTGGTCGCATACGTCGCCAACGGTCTTGCCGCCGGTGAGGCGGTGCTGGTCGCCGCCACCCCGGCGCACCACGACCTCCTCGAGGACGGCCTGATGGCGATCGGCATCGACCCCGCGGCCGCCCACGCCTCCGGCCAGTACCTCCCGCTCGACGCCGACGCGCTGCACACGCACCTGCCGAAGCGCCAGCACATCGACCCGGAGCGCTTCGAGTCGATCATCGGGGAAGCCGTGGAGCGGGTCAGCGGACGCTGGCTCGGCTTCCGCGTGTTCGGCGAGATCGTCGACCTCTACTGGCGCAGCGACCACGACCACCTCGCCCTCGAGCTCGAGGCCTGCTGGAACGACCTGCGCCGCCGGCTGCCGTTCCCGCTCCTGTGCGCCTACGAGCTCGCCCCCGGCGAGAGCGCCGGCCCCATCTTCGACTGCCACGACACGGTGGTCTCTGCCTGACCGGCCGGGCGACCTCGCGCAACCGATTCCGAAAAGCCGCTTTAGTGCCCTAGACCACGAAATCGGGCGAGTCGCGCCTTTCGTGACGTTCAGCCATGATTCCACCAGCTCCCGTAGGTGACCCGAGACGCCGATGGGAGCGGGAACCGCCCGTTGACAGTGCCCAGGTCAGCGGGCGGTTTTCCGTTGTCCCGCAGCCTCTAGACGAGCTCGCCCTCCTCGGAGTCCTCCTCCTCGGCGTCGACGGTCCACTTCAGCTGGAACTCGATCTCCTCCTCGTCGTCGCCCAGCTCGTGCTCGATCGAGAACTGAGCGCGCACGGGGACGCGGATCCGCACCCCTGCCACCTGGATGCGGAAAGAGGTGTCCTGCTCGAGGGCGTCGGCCAGGCGCCGCAGCTTGGCCACCACCTCGGGAGTCGAGTAGATGCGTTCGATGTCGCGCGGTGCCCTGGCCATCGCAGCTGTCCCTTCGGTCCGGTGTGCAGGACTCGTGACGGTGCCAACCAGCAGGGAGCCGGGGTTCACCCGAGAGGGGTGATTGGGGAGCGCGGACGATCCGTGTGCCGACGGGCCGACCCTGACACACTGGACAGGTCATGAATGACCGGGAGCAGACCGAGACGTGGTCGTTGGTGGCGGGCGACCTCGCCCTGGACTTCGTCAACACGGTGGGCGGCAACGAATCGACCGCACACCTCGACGCCATCGCCACCTACGAGCTCCTGCTGGTGTGGTCGGTCCGCGTCGGCGCACTCGCGGAGGACCAGGCGGAGGCCCTGCGCCGACGGGCGCGCCGGCGCGCGGCTGAGGCCGACGAGGCCATGGCACGCGTCCACGCGCTGCGGGGCTCGCTGTACGACCTCTTCCTGGACCTGGCCACTGGTGAGCCGATCAACGAGTCCTGGGCCAACGTGCGACCCGAGGTCGCCGACGCGGTCGCTCGGGCGGAGCCCGTCAGGGACGAGGCGGGCATCCGGTGGAGCTGGGCCGGCGCCACCGAGCTCGACGCGCCACTGCTGCCCGTGGCCCACGCGGCCGCCACGCTGGTCACCAGCCCACAGGCGGCATTGCTGCGTCAGTGTGGCCGGTGCCGCTGGCTGTTCGTCGACCACTCGCGCAACCACGCGCGGCGCTGGTGCGACATGCGCACCTGTGGCATGGCGCAGAAGGTGGAGCGTCAGGCCGAACGGCGCCGCGAGTCCTGATCCGGGGCGTCCGTCGCGCGGTTCAGCGACCAGAGTGCGAGCGCGGCACCGACGGCCACGACGCCGGCAGCGCCGACCTGGACGGGGCCGAAGCCCAGACCGGTGCCGAGCAGCGTCAGGTAGATCGCGGCGGCGACCCCACCCCCGACATGGCTCATCGACTCGAACATCGCCGCGACCGTGCCGCTCTCGTCGTTGTCGACGTCGGCGAGCACGTCGCGGGTCAGGCCGACGAAGACTGGTCCTGAACCCGCTCCCCACAGCACCAGCCACGGCACGAGCAGGGCCGGCTCCTGCGGTCGCGACAGCGCGAGTCCGCACATCGCGACAGCACAGAGCACGAGGGAGACGGTCGTCACCCGGCGTACGCCGAAGCGCCGCACGACACGCGGTGACAGCACCGCGCTGGCGGTCCCGACCACCAGCATCGGCGTCAGGAACAGGCCGGCACCGGAAGCGCTGAGACCGTACTCGGCCTGCACGAAGAGGCTGCCCACCACCACGAGGGCGGTGTAGCCGGCGCAGTAGGCACCGAACGCCAGGCAGGTCCCGACCAGGCGGCGCGAGCGCAGCAGCCGGGGTGGCAGCAACGGGTCATCGGCCCGCCGTTCCACGACGGTGAGCCCGACCAGGCACAGCAGGGCGATCGCCAGGGCGCCGCCGCCGAGCGCACCGTCGCCGTGTGCGACCTGTTCGACCCCGAGCAGGAGGGCCGCCAGGCCAGCGGTGGCCAGCAGGGCGCCGGCCACGTCGAGGCGCCGACCGACCTCCCGGTCCCCCGCCGGCGCCGGCACCACCCGACAACCGACCAGTCCGAGCACCGCGGCCGGGACCGTGACCAGGAAGATCCACCGCCATCCCCACGTGTCCGTGATCAGGCCGCCCAGGACAGCGCCGGCGATCGCGGCCAGCCACGCCGCGGTGGCGATGACCGAGTAGACGCGACTCGCCCACGGCTCCTCCTCGAACAACGACGAGGCGAGCGATAGCGCGGCCGGGAGCGCCGCGGCCGCCGCCAGCCCCTGTACGACGCGGCCGGTCAGGAGCACGCCGACCGACGGCGACAGCCCGGCCAGCAGGCCACCGATGATGCACAGGCCGAGGCTCCCGATCAGCACCCGGCGTGCGCCCAGCACGTCGCAGGCCCGGCCACCGAGCATCATGAAGGAGCCGATGCTGATCGAGAACAGGCTGACCACCCACTGCAGCTCGCCGGGCTCGAGGTCGAAGTGCTCGCCGATCGCCGGCAGCGCGGTCGCGACCGAGAGACTGTCGAAGAGCACGCACAGCTGGGCCACTCCGAGCACCGACGCCACGGCCCAGGCGTGGGCACCCTCGAGCGTCCGCGACGGCATGATTCCGTCCATTGGCCTCATACTGGAATCATGCCGGTGCCGGCCGGACTCGGCAACCGGGTGGCCGCGGGATGGACCAGACCGTTCAGCGGTCCACCGACTCCCGGCGCCGCCGAGCGCGGAGTACGACGAAGCCGGCACACAGCGCGCCGAGCGTGCCCAGCGAGAGATCGCCGAGGGTGTCCTCGTACGCCGTGTCGAGCTCGGTCCCGTGCCGGATGAAGGTCCACCACTCCCCCAGCTCCCAGCCGATGGCGAGGACCGCGCCGAGCCCCGCGACGAGCACGACCAGCGCCCAGTCAGGGCGGACCTCATCGGCGACGAGCAGGCCGATCCCGGTCAGCAGGAGCAGCCAGTTGATCCAGTGGTTGAAGTCGTCCCACCACACGACGGTGTCGTAGAGATCGAGGCTGTTGCCGGTCACGTCGATCAGGAAGGGCAGCATCACCAGCGTGAAGGCGCCGTACGGCGGAGGTGTGTCGCCGTCTCGCCGGCCTACGACCAGCCACCAGATCGCCGGGGCCAGCAGCATCATCAGCGGGTACGCCACCAGCCGGGCACCGAACGCCTTGTCCGCGAACCGCTCGATGCCCGGCCACCACTCGGCGATCGCCAGCTGCGCGACAGTCGAGACGAGCACGGCGGCAGGCACCCAGAAAGGGCATGATCGGCGGTTCACGACGCTCATTGTGCGGTAGTCAGGTTGCTGTCAGGTTCGTCGTACGACGATCGCAACCCGCAGCCGGGCACCGCCGAGCAGGGAGGACCCCACCGTGACGACGACCGTGCAACGAGCCGCCGCCGCGGCCGGGTGCGCCGCCCTGCTACTCGTCGCCTCGGCCTGCGGAGCGGCCAACCCCCCGAGCGCTGCCCCGGCGACGCCGAAGTCGACCCAGCACACACCGACGCCGACTCCCAGCCCGACACCGACCCCGACACCGACCCCGACACACCAGGCCACGCCCCGGAACACCTCCTCGACCTCGGGCATCTCCAAGGTGCTGGTAGTGATCGAGGAGAACCACTCCTACGCCCAGATGAAGCAGGGGATGCCGTTCCTCTCGCGCCAGTCGGAGACCTACGGGTACGCCACCCACTGGACCGCGCTGGCCCACCCCAGCCTGCCCAACTACCTCGGCATCGCCGGCGGGAGCACCTTCGGCATCCTCGACGACCGGTCCCCTGCCGCCCACACCTCCGACATCGGATCGGCTTCGTCCGTCTTCGACCAGGCCATCGCGGCCGGCAAGACGGCAGGGACGTACGCCGAGAGCATGCCCGAGAACTGCCACGTCTACGACTCCCCCGACCGCTCGGTCGGGACGCCGGTGTACGCCGTCCGGCACAACCCGTGGACCTACTTCACCAGCGGGCGCAGCAACTGCCTGACCCACGACCGCGATCTGACCACGTTCGCCGGCGACGCTTCCCGCAACGCCCTGCCCGACGTGGGGTTCCTGATCCCGAACCTCGTCCACGACGCACACGACGCCTCGCTCGCGTCGGCCGACACCTGGCTCGAGCAGCAGCTCACGCCCGTGCTGAAGAGCACCGACTTCACCAGCGGGAAGCTGGTCGTGGTCGTGACGGCCGACGAGGACGACAAGCACTCGGGCAACGTCGTACTCACCTCGGTGCTCACCCCGCGCCTCCACCACCGGGTGGTGAGCAGCCCGCTCACGCACTACTCCCTGACGCGCTTCATCGCGCAGGTGCTCGGGGTGAAGCCGCTGCAGCAGGGCGCCACGGCCCCCGACCTGAAGACCGCTTTCGGACTCTGATCCCGGCCACCTGGCCACCAGCCGACGTGAGAGGCTCGACCCATGGCCTTCACCGTCGAGTTCACGTCCGGGGAGTCGAGCGAGTACGACGACCGGGCGCGCTACTCCATCGACGGCAGCGGCGCCCTGCACATCACGGCACCCGACGAGCGGTCGATCTACGCCGCGCACGCGTGGCGCAAGCTGGTCGAGCACCACGACCCGCGTGAGCCCAGCTCACGATTCGTCTGAGACCTGCCCTCACTCACCGCCAGCGACCACCCACGCGAGCCCCGGTCGATCGGGGCGTCGTAGACCACCTGGTTGGGTCGCGCCTCTGCGCCGGCGCCGGTCGATCGATTCACCAGGCCGTGCTCATCGGCCAAGGCAACGGCGCGCAGGCGGTCGGAGACACCCAGCTTGGCGTAGACGTGCGCCAGGTGCGTGTGCACGGTCCTTGGCGAGATGACCAGGGCATGCGCGATCCCCTGGGCGGTGAGCCCCTCCGAGAGCAGTTGGAGCACGGCACGCTCCCGGCCTGTCAGCCCCACCGGGTCATGATCGGTGTGGACGCGCGCGAGGATGGTTGTCTGTCGGCTGATCAGGGCGATCAGGGGCTGGATGAGCCTGGCCAGTCGGACATCGTCTGCTGAGTAGTCCTCTCCGGACTGGGCGAGGACGAACGCCCGGCTCCCGCTGGGACCGATCTCGTAGGGGATCGAGAGCTGGCGCTCCAAGCCGTAGGGCGAGCAGAGCTCGCGGACCAGCGCGAACCCTCCCGCCGGAACCAGACGCCTCGGCACCCGCTCGATCGTCATCGGTCGTGGATCGAGTGTCGCCTGGAACCAGAACAGGAGTGGATGGGTCGAGCGGTTGGCCCGGGACCAGGCGTCGAGGTCGGCACCTGCGAGGCCAAGGACCGGATGGCTGAGGTCGAAACGGAACGAGCCGTCCACGTCCTGGAAGTGCCACGAGGCCAGGGACTCGAAGGTGGCACTGAGCTCGGTCAGGAGGCGATCGTGCGGCATCGTGGCGCTCGGGAGAGTGACCAGGTCGGCGGCGAGATCGAGCCATCGCGCGTTCTGGGTGCGTACGTCCATGCCGACCTCCTGTGTCGACAAAGCACTCTCGTCAATCGGTAATTCTACGGATTCCTGCGCGCCCGGTGAAGTGGCGACGCTGAGGCAGCGCGTTCCTCGCGCCAACGGGCGCTCGGACCGGAGGACAGATGGACGAGGCGGGTGCACAGACCACGGTCGGGGGCAAGCAGATCCTCCCCGCCCTCGCACCACGCCCGGACGTGCAAGGACTCCGTGCGCTCGCCGTGTGCGTCGTCATCGTGGGGCACGCGCACATCGCCGGGTTCACCGGCGGTTACGTCGGCGTGGACGTCTTCTTCGTCGTCTCGGGCTACCTGATCTCCACGCTGTTGCTGCACGAGGCGACGAGCACCGGGCGCGTCCGCGTCGGTGCCTTCTACGCGCGCCGGGCCCGCCGGATCCTGCCCGCCGCCGGGCTCATGCTCGCCGTCACCTCGGTCTTCGCCGCCGTCGAGCTGCCATGGTCGCGAGTGCCGGCGATCGTCGGTGACTCCCGCTGGGCGGCGTTCTTCCTCGCCAACGTGCACTTCTCGCAGGTCGGCACGGACTACTTCGAGCAGGACCGAGCCACCTCACCGGTGCAGCACACCTGGTCATTGGCCGTGGAGGAGCAGTTCTACCTGGTCTGGCCGTTGGCGCTGCTGCTCGTCTTCTGGCTGTTCGCCCGACGTCGGCTGCTCGTCACGCGCATCGTGCTGGTCACGGCGTGGAGTGCCTCCCTGGTCTGGTCGGTCTTCCTGACGGACAGGTCTCCCGTGGCGGCGTACTTCTCCTCGGCCACGCGGGCCTGGGAGCTGGCCACCGGCGCCCTCCTCGCCCTCGCTGGTCATCAGCTGAGTCGACTTTCCGCCTGGGCGCGGCACGTGCTGGTGGTGCTCGGGATGGCGGCCATCGCCGCTGCCGTCGGGTGGTACGACGAGTCGACGGCCTTTCCGGGGTGGCACGCGGCCCTGCCCGTCGCCGGCGCCGCGGCACTGCTCGCGGCCGGCGCCGCGGGACCCGTCGGTGCCGGGCGGGTGCTGACCCTCCCGCCGGTGCGCTACGTCGGCGACATCTCCTACTCGCTCTACCTGTGGCACTGGCCCGTGCTGATCATGGGCGCGTTCCTGATCGGCCATCGGCCGGACGTGCGGCAGACCGCGGCGCTGATCGTGGTCATGGGCGCGGTGTCGGTCCTGGCCTACCACCTCGTCGAGAACCCGATTCGACACCAGCGGCTGCCCGGGCTCGGTGGCCTGCGCGGCCTGGCGTTGTGGCCGGTGGTGCTCGTCCTCGTCCTTGCGGTCAGCGGTGGCGCGGCCAGCTACGCCCAGCGCCGTTTCGACTCCCGGTTCCAGGCGGGAGCGGAGGAACAGCTGGACCCCCAGCTCGCGGTGCACCACACCCGCGGCGCCAGCGGACGAGCCGACCTCCAGCTGCCCGATCCAGACGTGGGCAGTCTGATCGATGCCTCCCTCGTGGATGCCGATCACCGACGCCCGATCGCCTTCCCCCTGGCCAACTTCAAGCACCTCGGCAGGGACCTGTGGCAGACGAAGTTCGACTGCTACGCGGGATGGGAGGACCGCAAGGTCCGTCTCTGCCCTCGTGGCGACCGTCGGGCAACCCGCACCGTCGTCCTGTACGGCGACTCCCACGCCGGCATGTGGCTGCCACCCCTCGACCTGCTCGGCCGGCGCGACGGATTCCGGGTGATCCCGCTCATCAAGCTCGGCTGCGCACCGTTCGACGTGAAGCAGCTGCACGGCGGCGCCCCGCTGCCCGCCTGCCCACCGTTCCGGAGCTGGGCGCTGGACCGGATGCGAGTGCTGCGTCCCGATGTCGTCGTGGTGGCCTACCGCGGCCTGTTGGAAGTCGTGGCGCCGTCGGGTCAGAGTGTTGAGGAGGCGTGGCGCGCAGGGGCGCGGACGAGCCTCCGTGACATCGCGACGTTCACGCCGCGGGTCGAGGTCATCTCCGACATCACCTCACTCGACTTCTCCCCCGGCGACTGCCTCACCGCACCGCGGTCGAACACGGCCTCCTGCACGCAACGCCAGCAGTCGGTGACCGAGACCGGGAACGACCTCACCCGCGACGCGGCACGCGCCACCGGTGCACGCTTCATCGACGTCACCGGTCTGGTGTGCCGCCGCAAGCGATGTCCCCTCGTGGTCGATCACGTGGTCACCTACCGCGACCCATGGCACATCTCCCTGACCTGGAGCAAGGTCATCGCGGCCGAGCTGGGTCGCAGGCTGCGCCTCCAGGGTTGAGAGGCACTGTTCCCTGTGCCCATTCAGACGGCCCCCCGGGGCGCTGGTGTCGACCAGCCCGACCGCACCGTTGCCTGCTCCTCCGGACCGGAGCAGAGTTGGCGCACCTACTACCGAAAGTGGTGCCGTTATGCCCGAGTTCATGGACGTGCACACGCAGATGGCGGGGGTCACCCCCGAGGCGCTGCTCGACGCACACAAGGCCGACCTCGCGATCCAGGACGACGAGTCAGTCAACTTCAAGCATGCGTGGGCAGACCCCGAGTCCGGCATGGTCTTCTGCCTGTCCGAGGCACCGGACGCCGACGCCGTGCAGCGCATCCACGCGCGCGCCGGACACCCCTACGACAACATCTACCCCGTGCCGGTACAGGCCTGACCCGAGAAGCTAGCGCGCCAGCAGCACCAGGGAACCGAGGGCGACCAGCCAGCTGACGAAGCTGCCGACGAGGAAGTACTCGGTCAGGCGGTGGATCCACTGCTGCTCGGTCTTCGACTGGAGCTCGGGCCAGCGCAACAGGCCCTTGCCGGCGATCACGATGCTCGCGGCGGTCAGGTGGCCGGTCAGTCCGAGACCGAGGATCAGCACCCGCTCCATCGGCCCGAGCAGGCGTCCGCCCTTGAGCCGCTGCTCGGGGTCCTCCGGGGTGTCGAAGACCATCGGGTTGGTGGTGCCGGTCGTCGCGAGCACGAGGCGGACGAGCACGTTGCCGGTCGAGAGCATCACCAGGAAGGCACCGGCCAGCAGCAGGAACCGGTCGGCCGAAACTCCGCGGAGGGCAGGCACCTGGGTGGCCTCGAGCCAGTCGGCGAGCAGTCCGCCTGCATGGCTGGCCCACGCCGAGCAGAGGATGCCGAGCGCCAGGCCTCCTCCGAGCACGAGCAGCGGCGCCCACGCCGGACCCCACACGTCACGACGCGAGAACGCCCGGGTCACGGTCTGGCCCCACAGCACGACCAGGATCGCGATCACGACGAGGGCGAGGAGGTCGGGCCAGTCCGTCAGTCCGGCCAGCAGTCCGACCCAGACCGCGACGGCCGCGCCGGTGAGCTCGTTGACGACGGGGATCGGCCTGATCGAGTGGGCGAGGTCGGCCACGGCCACACCGATCAGCAGCACCGCGATCCAGCTCATCGAACCTCCTCGAGCAGCTCGTCGGCCAGGGCGACCATGGCGAGTCCGTCGTTGCGCACCCGCTGCGAGACCGCCGAGGCGGAAATGCCCTCGGCCGCAGCGAGCTCGGCCTGGCTGTCGCCGTCGAGCACACCACGGAGCAGCCGCAGCGAACGTTCGGACATCGAGCCAATCATCTGGTCCCGACAGACCAGGGCAGCGTTCACCGCGCCGGGGTCGGGGCCGTCGGTTTCCTCGGCCAGCCGGTACGCCGTACGCATCAGCCGGGTGCCGGCCCTGGACGCATCGGCCTTGACCGCCTCGATGGCCGCCCGCGCCACCCACCACCCCGGACCGTCCTCGACCCGCGGCTCCTCCGCCAGCACCCCGACCGCTCCCCAGCCGACGCCGTGGCGCAGCTGCACCGGCGCGAGTCGCAGGCGCAACCACAGCGACGCGTGCAGCGCCTCGCCCACGGTGGGGAAGCAGCCCTGGAACTCGTCGGCCACCGTGATCCGCAGGGGTACGACGGGCCGCAGCCGCGTGTTCGCCTCGGCCAGGGTCGTCACGAGCCGCTCGTGCAGTACGGAGCGGTCGGCCGCCACCCGGGACCCCACGATGTCCCCGATCAGCGTCGCCAGCACGGTCGACTGCTTCAGATCGTTCATCTGAAGATAATACCTTACTTCTGTTCAGATGAAGAGAACCTCTTCAGGACCAGAAGATCCGGTCGACGATCCCCCGGGCCCGTCGCGCTGCCCGCAGGTAGTCGTTGACCATCTCGTCGGACTGGCCCGGCTGGTACTGCAGGATGGCCGCCACCGCAGCCCGCTCCCGGGCGTCGCGCGGCAGCTGGTCCGACGGCTTGCCCCGCACCTGCACGGTGGCGTTGCGCGCCCGGCTCGCGAACCGCCAGGCCTCGGCCAGCCCCTCGGCGTCGCCCAGCTCGAGCAGGTCGTGCTCGACCGCCACCTGCAGCGCCTCCAGGGTCTTGGTGGTGCGCATCTCGGGGATCTTCCCGGCGTGCTGCATCTGCAGCAGCTGCACCGTCCACTCGACGTCGGAGAGACCGCCGCGGCCGAGCTTGAAATGGGTCGCCGGGTCGGCGCCGCGGGGCAGCCGTTCGGAGTCCACGCGCGCCTTGATGCGGCGTACCTCCACCACGTCGTTGCGTGTGAGCCCGGCCTCGGGGAACCGCAGCGGATCGATCAGCTCACGGAACCGCGCGCGCAGCCCGGGATCGCCGACGATGGGTGCGGCGCGTAGCAGCGCCTGGGCCTCCCAGACCGCCGACCACTTGCCGTAGTAGGCGGCATAGGAGTCCAGCGTGCGCACCAGCGGGCCCTGTCGACCCTCGGGACGCAGGCCGGTGTCGACCTCGAGCGCGGGGTCTCGTGACTGCGAGGTGAGCAGCCGGCGTACGTCGTTGGCCACCGTCTGTGCCATCGACGCCGCCAGCTGGGTGTCCGCTCCGGGCAGCGGGTCGTGCACGAACATCACGTCGGCGTCGCTGCCGTAGCTGAACTCGTAGCCGCCGTAGCGGCCCATCGCGATGATGGCCATCCGCGTCGGCATCGGCTCGCCCCTGGCCTTCTCGACCGACCGGACGACGGCGGCCAGGGTCGCCTCGAGGGTGGCGCTGGTGACGTCGGTGAGCGCGTAGCCGACCTCCGCGACCCCGAACGGCACGCACAGGTCGGCCACGCTGATCCGCAGCAGCTCGCGGCGGCGTACCGACCTGATCGCGGCGACGGCCTCCTCGGCGTCCTCGCGGCGCTCGGCGGCCGACATCATCTCGCCCTGCGCCGCGTCGCGGGTCAACGGCTCGAGCCGCTCCTGCTCGCCGAGGATGGCGACGCCCTGGGGCTCGCGCTCGAGCAGGTCGGTGGCGTAGCGGCTGGTCGCCAGCACCTGCGCCATCCGCTGCGCGGCCTCGCCCTCGTCGCGCAGCAGGCGGAGGTACCACGGGGTGGCGCCGAGCGCCTCGGAGATGCGGCGGAACCCGAACAGGCCGGCGTCCGGGTCGGGAGCGTCGGCGAACCACTCGAGCATCACCGGCAGCAGCGTCCGCTGGATCTGCGCCGTGCGGGTGACCCCGGCCGTGAGCGCCTCGAGGTGTCGCAGGGCGGCGGTCGGGTCCTCGTAGCCGAGCGCCGAGAGCCGGGCCCGCGCCGCCTCGGGGCTGAGTCGCGCCTCGTCACCGCTGATCCGTGCCACGGCGGAGAGCAGCGGGCGGTAGAACAGCTTCTCGTGCAGCCGGCGTACCTCTCGCTGGTGGAAGTGCCACTGCTTGTCGAGCTCGCGGACGGGTTCCCTGGTGTAGCCGAGGGAGCGGCCGAGTCGGCGCAACGAGGCCTCGTCCTCGGGCATCACGTGGGTACGCCGCAGCTGCTGGAGCTGGATCCGGTGCTCGAGCGTGCGCAGGAACGCGTAGGCGTCGTGCAACGCGCGCCCGTCCTCCCGACCCACGTAGCCACGCTCGGTGAGGCGGGCCAGTGCGCTCAACGTCGTCGGTGGCCGCACCTCCTCGTCGGTCCGGCCGTGCACCATCTGCAGCAGCTGTACGGCGAACTCGACGTCGCGTAGGCCACCCGAACCGAGCTTGAGCTGCCGCTCGGCCTGGTTGGCCGGGATGTGGTCGAGCACGCGGCGGCGCATCGACTGCACCTCCTCGACGAAACCGTCCCGCTCGGTGGCCGACCACACCAGCGGTGCGACGACCTCGACGTACTCACGGCCGAGGGCGAGGTCGCCGGCCACCGGTCGGGCCTTGAGCAGCGCCTGGAACTCCCAGGTCTTGGCCCAGCGCTCGTAGTAGCCGGCGTGGCTGGCCAGGGTGCGCACGAGCGGACCCGACTTGCCCTCCGGACGGAGGTTGGCGTCGACCGGCCAGATGGTGCCCTCGCGGGTGTTCTCCGAGCAGACCTGCATCATCGTCGAGGCGAGCTGGGTGGCGGCGCGCATGGCCACCTGCTCGCCGCCCTCCGATGCCTGCGCGCCCTCGGCCGGCTCAGCCACGAAGATGACGTCGACGTCGCTGACGTAGTTGAGCTCGTGGCCGCCGCACTTGCCCATGGCGATGACCGCGAGCCGGCACGATGACGCCGCCTCCCCCACCTGGGCCCGGGCCACGGCGAGCGCCGCGTCCAGCGTCCCGGCGGCGAGGTCGGCCAGCTCGGCAGCCGCGTCGTCGACGCCGAGGTGGTGCGCCAGGTCTCGGGAAGCCAGCCGCAGCAGCAACCGCCGGTATTCCACGCGCAGCGCGTCGCGGGCCTCGGTCAACGGCAGGGTCGCCACCGGTTGCGGCTCCTCAGGCTCGGCGCCGACGGACCTGAGCAGCGAGGTGCGCAGGGCGTACGCCGGAGGGCGGGTCGATCCGAGCGTCGGGTCGCACAGCTCGTGCCAGTGGTCGGGATGACGACGGAGATGGTCGCCCAGCGCCTGGCTGGCACCGAGCACCGAGAGCAGCCGCATCGAGGTGCCCTCGTCGTCGGCCACCTCCTGCAACAACCGCTCGCGGTCGTCGACGGCGTCGGCCAGGGCGATCAGGGCGGCCAGGGTCTGGTCGGGGTCGGCGCTGCGCCCGATCAGCGGGACGATCGGGGCCGCCACCTCGCCGAGCCCCGCAAGCAGCAGGCCGGCCCGCTCGGGGTCGAGGAAACCGAGACGCACCAGCTTCCCCTGGGTGATGTCCCCTCGCGCTGCCACCCGGCGAATCTATCGAAGGCCCACCCTGGTCACCGCCGGACGTCATACGAAGTGGCTGCTATGGCGACCAGAACGCATGACGTCCCCGGGAAGTCAGGCATCCGTGCCGTCGTGGATGGTCAGCACCTGGTGCAGGCCGGTGATGCGCAGGATGCGCAGCAGGCGCGGGTCGCTGCAGACGAGCTCGAAGGAACCGCCGGTGGCCACCTGCGCCTTGTGGGCCCCGACGAGTAAGCCGAGCCCGGTGGAGTCCATGAACGTGACCCCGTCGAGGTGCACCACGACCCGGTCCTCCCCCTGGACGACGACGTCGTGCAGCCGCTGGCGCAGGAGCGGCGCGGTGTGCACGTCGATCTCGCCGCGGACGGTGACGTTCGCCCCGGACTCGCCGAGCCGGATGTCGGTGTCGAGGACGGTCGGGAGGGCGAAGACCCCTGAGGCGGTGCGCTTGGTCGGCATGCGGGCCACGCTTCCGTGACCAGCAGCATGCCGGTATCCGTACAGGTACTCAGGTCCGACGACCGCGGCTACTCAGATGACCGGCAGCATCCGGTCGCGCTCGAAGGCGGAGACCTGGCCGCGGTACTCCTCCCACTCGGCACGCTTGTTGCGGAGGAAGAACTCGTAGACGTGCTCGCCGAGGGTCTCGGCCAGCAGCTCGGAGTCCTCGGCGATCTTGATCGCGTCGTGCAGGTTCTTGGGCAGCTGCTCGAGACCCAGCGCCTTGCGCTCGCGGTCGTTGAGCGACCAGACGTTGTCCTCGGCCTCGCGCGGGAGCTCGTACTCCTCCTCGAGCCCCTTCATCCCGGCGGCCAGCACGACGGCGTACGCCAGGTAGGGGTTGCACGCGGCGTCGATGGTGCGCAGCTCGATGCGGGTGGACTGGCCCTTGTTGGGCTTGTACATCGGCACCCGCACCATCGCGGAGCGGTTGTTGTGCCCCCACGAGATGTACGACGGAGCCTCGCCCCCGCCGATCAGCCGCTTGTAGGAGTTGACCCACTGGTTGGTGATGCAGGTGATCTCGGTGGCGTGGTGGAGGATACCGGCGATGAAGTTGCGACCGGTCTTGGAGAGCTGGTACTCCGCACCGGCCTCGAAGAAGGCGTTGGTGTCGCCCTCGAACAGCGACACGTGCGTGTGCATCCCTGAACCCGGGTGGGTGGTGAACGGCTTGGGCATGAAGCTGGCCCAGATGCCCTGGCTCAGCGCCACCTCACGTACGACCGTCCGGAAGGTCATGATGTTGTCCGCGGTGGACAGCGCGTCGGCGTAGCGGAGGTCGATCTCCTGCTGGCCGGGACCACCCTCGTGGTGGCTGAACTCCACCGAGATGCCCATCGACTCGAGCATGTTGATCGCCTCGCGGCGGAAGTCGGAACCGCGCGACTGGGCGGTGTGGTCGAAGTAGCCGCTCCGGTCGACCGGGATCGGGTCCTCCCCGACACCGGGTCGTCCCTGGAAGAGGTAGAACTCGATCTCGGGGTGGGTGTAGAAGGTGAAGCCCTTCTCGGCGGCCGTCTGCAGGGTGCGCTTGAGCACGAACCTCGGGTCGGCGTACGACGGGGAGCCGTCCGGCATCATGATGTCGCAGAACATCCGCGCAGTGGAGGGCCCCTCACCCCGCCACGGCAGCAGCTGGAAGGTGCTCGGGTCGGGGTGGGCCAGCATGTCGGCCTCGGTGACCCGCGCGAAGCCCTCGATGGCCGAACCGTCGAACCCGATGCCCTCGGTGAAGGCGTTCTCCAGCTCGGCCGGAGCCACCGAGACCGACTTGAGGTAGCCGAGGACATCGGTGAACCACAGCCGCACGAACCGGACGTCCCGCTCCTCGAGAGCGCGGAGTACGAAGTCTTCCTGCTTACCCATGGGACGGAGCCTATTGGTAGGAGCCGAAGGCGTCAGGTCACGGTGCCGGTGCCAGGATCCAGAGCACCTCGCAGGTGTCCGGACCGGGGTTCCGCCACGTGTGCGGGGAGCTCCCGGGGAAGGTCATCGTGTCGCCGGCGTGCAGCGTCTCCGGGCCGTGCTGGAGCACCACCTCGACGGTGCCGGAGAGCACGTAGGCGCACTCGACGTCCGAGGTCAGCGCGTAGAGCTCCTCGCCACCGTTGCCTCCCGGCTCGATGACGGAGTGGATGACCTCGAGCGCGCTCTGCGTGCCCGGGGTGACCAGCCGCTCGACGGCGCCCTGGCCGCCGAAGTTGATCAGCCGTCCCTCCCCCTTGCGGAGAACCGAGGTGACCGGCGGGTCGAAGAGCTCACCGACGCGCAGCCCGAGGACCTCGCAGACCGCGACGAGCGAGGCGACCGAGGGCGAGACGTCGTCGCGCTCGAGCCGGCTCACGAAGCCCTTGGTCAGACCGGCCGCGAGGGCCACCTGGTCGAGGGTGAGGGAGCGCAGCTTGCGGGCGGCGCGGAGCTTGGCGCCGATCAGCACGGCGGGTCGTTCCTCGACGGGATGGGCCACGCGGGTGCGGATGCTGCTCATGCGCCAAGTTCTATCGCAACGGCCCGCACCGGCCCGCCGTCGGCACCGGTCAGCCGCACCGGCGTGCACACGACCAGGAAGTCGCCCTCGGGGAGTACGTCGAGCCGGAAGTTCTCGCCGATCACCCCGTCCAGGCGGGAGATCAGGTGGTGGCACGGGAAGCCGACCCCGGGGTGGTCGTCATCAGGCGTCTCGTCGATGTTGATCGCCTCGATGCAGAAGGCGCGCACGCCGAGGTCCAGCATCCGCCGGCACGCCTCAGCGCCCAGATAGGGGTGCTCGAAGTACGCCGGAGTGCCGTAGTGACGACCCCAACCGGTGCGAAGGAGCACGATCACACCGGGTCCGAGCCGATCGGCGACCGGCTCCACGTGCTCGAGCCCGATCACCCCGCGCGGCCCCAGGCCGGTCGCGTCGACCACGACGCCCGGGCCGACGAACCGCTCCGGCGGGATCTCGTCGACCCGCAGGCCGTCGGGCTCGAAGTGGTACGGCGCATCGACGTGGGTGCCCGACTGGCTGCCGAGATGGATCTCCAGCAGGTTGAAGCCGTCGCGCTCGATGGTGCTGTGCACCTCGAACCTCGGGGAAGGGTCACCGGGGTAGACGACGGTCGAGCCGTCCACCGGCACCGACAGGTCCACCACGCGATTGACTCTCATGGGCAACAACTATTGCATGTGGGTAAACCTTGGTCTACGGTCCCGGACAACCCGATTCCTCTCGGGCACCCGCCAGCACCTGGAGCCGTGATGAGCATCCCTCTCGACGAGTCCCCGATCGCCCGCCCCCGCGCCACCGAGGTCGAGCAGCACGGGATCGACACGATTCCCGCAGAGCACCGCCACTCCACCCCGTTCGACCTGTTCCGGATCCAGTTCGGCGGCGCGAACACCTTCGCCACGGTCATCCTCGGGACCTTCCCGATCCTGCTCGGCCTGTCGCTGTGGCAGGCGCTGGCGGCGACGGTGGTCGGCGTGCTGGTGGGGTCGCTGTTCTTGATGCCGATGGGACTCTTCGGCCCGTTGACCGGCACCAACAACGCCGTCTCCTCCGGCGCCCACTTCGGGGTCCGCGGTCGGGTGGTGGGTTCGTTCCTGTCGTTGCTGACCGCCATTGCGTTCTACTCGATCTCGGTCTGGGTCAGCGGCGACGCGGTCGTCGGCGCGCTCATCCGCCTCTTCGGCATCTCCGACTCCGACGTGCTGCGTGGGGTCGTCTACGCCGTCCTCGGCGCACTCGTGATCATCGTGGTCGTCTACGGCTACGTGTTCATGCTGCTGGTCAACAAGGTCGTCGTGGTCGGCAACACCGTGATGATCCTGCTGGGCGTGCTCGCCTACTCCGGCAAGATCGACCTCTCCTACAACCCGGGTCCGGACGCCTACGCGCTGGGCAGCTTCTGGCCCACGTTCGTGCTCTCCGCACTGATCGTGATGGGCAACCCGATCTCGTTCGGCGCCTTCCTGGGCGACTGGACGCGCTACATCCCCGAGCGGACCAAGCCCAGCTCGCTCATGCTGGCCACGCTCGCCGCCCAGGCGGCCACCCTGGTGCCGTTCTTCTTCGGGGTCATCACTGCGACGCTCGTCGCGGGCGAGGCCGACTACATCGTCGCGCTGATCAACGCCTCTCCCCTCTGGTACGCCGTGCTGCTGATCGGGGTGGCGTTCCTGGGAGGGCTCTCCACCGGGATCACCTCCCTCTACGGCACCGGCCTCGACTTTTCCTCGGTGTTCCCGCGGTTCAGCCGCGTGCAGGCCTCGCTCTTCATCGGTGCCTTCGCGTTCCTGTTCATCCTCGTTGGCCGGCTGGCCTTCGACCTGATCGACAGCGTGAACGCGTTCATCGGCGCGATCGTCATCTGCACCACGCCGTGGATGGTGATCATGACGCTCGGCTACTTCGTCCGGCGCGGCCACTACAGCGCGGCCGACCTGCAGGTGTTCAACCTCGGCCTGCGCGGAGGTCCGTACTGGTTCGACAACGGCGTGAACTGGCGCGGCATGGCGGCCTGGATCCCGGCGGCGATCGCCGGACTGCTGTTCGCCAACTACCCGCCGCTGATCGAGGGACCGTTCCGCAACGCCGCCGGCGGCGTGGACATCAGCCTGCCGGTGGCGATCGGCCTGGCCGCCGTGCTCTACCTCGCGATGCTGTTCCTCGCCCCGGAGCCGCGCTACGTCTTCGGGCCCGACGGACCTCGCCTGGTGCCGGCGCGGGAGGGCACGCCGACGGAGGTTGTCGAGGACCCGAACGCCTCGTCCCACCGGCAGATCATCCGCAACCGCAAGGCCGAGGCGGAGGCCGTCGAGGAGCTCACGGAGGGCCAGTCGCATGCCTGACTCCCTGCCTCGCATCGTGGAGGGCGACCACGTCGGCCAGGTCGACAACACCCAGGTGCCGCGCTTTGCCGGGCCGTCCACCTTCGCCCAGCTGCCGCGGATCGACGAGGTCGGCTCGGCGGACATCGCGGTCGTCGGGATCCCCTTCGACGCGGGGGTCTCCTACCGACCCGGCGCGCGGTTCGGGCCGGCCCACATCCGTGCCGCGTCCAAGCTGCTGCGTCCCTACAACCCGGCCGTCGACCTCTCCCCGTTCGGCCTCCAGCAGGTGGCCGACGCGGGCGACATCTCGGCCAATCCCTTCTCGCTCGAGGAGGCCGTGGCGGGTATCGAGCGCGCGGCACGGTCTCTGCGAGAGCGGGCCGATCGGCTGCTCGTGCTCGGCGGCGACCACACGCTCGCCCTGCCACTGCTACGTGCGTTGGCGACCGACGAGCCGGTGGCGGTGGTCCACTTCGACGCCCACCTCGACACCTGGGACAGCTACTTCGGTGCGGCGTACACGCACGGCACGCCGTTCCGCCGCGCCTCTGAGGAGGGACTGCTCGACACCTCGGCCTGTGTGCACGTCGGAACGCGCGGTCCGTTGTACGGCGCCCGCGACCTCGTCGACGACAGGGAGCTCGGCTTCGCGATGGTGCCGTCCACGGAGATCGACTCCATCGGCGCCGACGGCGTCGCCGAGCGCATCCGGGCCCGCGTGGGTGACCGGCCCGTCTACGTGTCGATCGACATCGACGTCCTCGACCCGGCCTTCGCGCCCGGCACCGGAACGCCCGAGGCGGGAGGCATGACCAGCCGCGAGCTGCTGGCTGTGCTGCGACAGCTGGCCGGGCTCGACATCGTCGGTGCCGACATCGTCGAGGTGTCGCCGGCCTACGACCACGCGGAGATCACCGGCATCGCCGCGTCCCACACGGCCTACGAGCTGCTCAGTGCGATGGCTCCGAGGAGTGACTCATGACCCCGCTCGCCTTCGCCGAGTCGCTCGTGGACGCCTTCGCGGCGAGCGACGCGACGTCGTACTTCGCGCACTTCCACCCCGATGCCACCTTCCTGTTCCACGACACCCCTGGCCGGATCGAGTCGCGGGCGGCGTACGAGCAGATGTGGGTGGAGTGGGAGCGCGACAACGACTTCCGCGTGGTGGCCTGCGAGTCGACCAACCAGCGCGTCCAGGAGTACGGCGACACGGCGGTCTTCACCCACGACGTGCACACCGTTCGTGAGATCGACGGAGCCGAGGACGAGGTGTTCGAGCGCGAGACCATCGTCCTGCGCCGAGAGGGCGGGACCTGGACGTGCGTCCACGAGCACCTCTCCCCCGACCCCGCCCACGCAGCCAGCGCCTAGGACTCCAACATCTCGGCCTGTGCTCGAGCGTGCTCCTGGACGGCCTCTCGGTCGGGCAGGAACGCCGTCGACACGGCGCAGACGAGGAACCCGCCCAGCACCCACCAGCTGGCGGTGATGTCGGCGTCACGCAGGGCCGCCGGGGTGAACGACGAGATCGCCCCGAAGAAGACCGACCCGACCACCGCGATGCCGAGCGCGGCACCCACCTGCTGGAAGGTGCCGTAGGTGCCCGAGGCCGCACCGGCCTCGGTCTCCGGCACGGTGGCCAGCGCGATGTCGACCAGTGGCACCACCAGCAGCCCCAACCCGATCCCGGCCAGCAGCATCGGGAGCGCCAGGCTCCAGAAGGTCAGGTCGTCGCCCACGTCCTGGATGATGCGCGCGACCCACCAGACCCCGACGGCCTGGAGCAACGCCCCGGCGAGGCAGACGGTCTTGCCGACCTTGAGCCCCAACGGCACCGAGATGCCGGTGCCGACGAAGGCGCCGATGCTGAAGGGCAGCAGCATCAGCCCGGCGTGGAAGGCGCTGAAGCCGAGGCCGGCCTGGACGTAGATGATCGTCACCAGTGAGAACCCGGCCAGCGAGCCCTGGAACACCGACTGGGTGACCAGCCCCGCGCTGAAGCCGCGGTTGGCGAAGAGGTGCATCGGCAGCAACGACGACCCGGTCTGCTGCTCGGTACGACGTTCCACCGCCACGAACAGGACCATCAGCACCGCCGACCCCGCGAGCATCAGCCAGATGCGCGCCGACCAGTCCTGGCTGTGGCCCTCGATCAACGGGAACACGAGCAGGAAGAGGGCCGCGCTGGCCAACAGAACGCCGGGCAGGTCGATCCGCTTGGCGGTCGCGGATGAGGTGTTCGGGACGAACATCCAGGCCAGCACCAGGATCACCAGGCCGACGGGGATGTTGATCAGGAAGATGCTGCGCCAGCCGATCCCGAACGCGTCGTGGGTGATCAGCCAACCACCGAGGAGCGGGCCGATCACGGCCGCCGTACCGCTGACGGCGCCGACGACGCCGAACACCGCCGCACGCTCGCGCGGTGGGTAGAGCACCTGCACGCTGGACAGCATCTGCGGGACCATCATCGCCGCGAAGCCGCCCTGGACGACCCGGGCGACGACGAGCATGTCGCCGTTGGTGGAGAGGCACGCGCCCAGGGACGCCAGGGTGAAACCGCCGACTCCGAGCAGGAACATGGTGCGCCGTCCGACGTTGTCGCCGAGGCGGCCACCGGTGATGAGCAGCACCGCGAAGGTGAGGGTGTAGCCGCTCAGCACCCATTCCAGGTGCGCGGGCGTGGCGTGCAGGTCGTCCCGGATCGAGGGCAGGGCCACGTTGACGATGGTGACGTCGATGAGGTCCATGAACGCGGCGAAGATGAGGATGCCGGTGGCCAGGGCCCTCCGGGGCGCCTGGACCTGCGGGACGGTCGGGTCGATGACGGACACGGGTTCTCCTTGGATGAGGAGCCGCTCGTCTACCCTTGCGAGTGCGAGCCTGGGTCGTGAGCGACTCGGTTTCGAGATCCCCGGTCGATGGCAGTCGGCCGGGGATCACTGCTGTGTGGAACGGGTGCTGCTAGCCCCCTGCGTCGTCGAGGGTCCAGTCGAAGATCCCGGGGAACTCCTCGGCGAGCTTCTGCTGGAGGTCGTCCCCCGAGTGCCCCGCCTCGCGGAGCTCGTGCAGGCGGGCCCAACCCTCGAGGCCACCGAGGCGACCCGAGGAGATCTTCTCGAGCAGGGACCGGACGTACGCCGACTCGGCCTCGCGCATGTGCTGTGCGTACTCACCCTCGACGGTGAAGATCTCGGGGAACCCCTCCGGCATCATCGCGCGCAACCCGTTGGACTTCGCGGACTCCTTGGCCAGCGCCTCCAGTCGCTGGCGCAGCATGTCCTCGACGACATCGGGAGGGATCGCTCCCATCAGCGAGAGGGCTGCCTCGAAGTCGGTGAACTGCGGCGAGGGGTCGCGCAGCATCTCGGCCAGCCACTCGCGCATGGCGTGCTCTCCCTCGGGGGTCAGCGCGTAGATGGTGCGCTCCGGACGGTTGCCCTCGCGCCGGGTCTCGCCGGCCTCGACCAGGCCCTTCTTGCGCAGCGACTCGACCACGGCGTACAGCGAGCCGTAGTTGAGCTTGATGCTCTCCTCCTTGCTGCGGTGGCGCAGCGTGGTGGACATCTCGTAGGGGTGCATCGGCTTCTCGTAGAGCAGGGTGAGCACGGCCAGCGCGAGTGCGTTCGCGGGTCGTTTCACGGGTCACCTCTTCACCTGCTCGGACTGCGATTACTCTAGATCAAGTATTCGTTATGGAGCAAGTTCTGGGCAAGTGTCGCCAGGGCCGTCGCGAGCGGTCGCCAGCCCGCCTCGAGCTGGGCCCGCGCGGCGACGATCCTGGAGAGCACGTCGTCGAGGACGCCCTCGGCGTAGCGGTCCGGGTCCTCCTCGGCCCAGGTGGCGAGGATCTGCTCGTCGACCTCCGGGTGCAGCTGCACCCCCCAGACCCGGGTCGCGAACCGGGCGACCTGGAGCTCTCCGCCGGGAGCGGTCGCCAGCGTCTCGGTGCCGTCAGGCGCGCGCGTCACGATGTCGTCGTTCCAGTGGATGCCGACCCCCGCTTCGACGAGACCGGCCGTCAGCTCGTCACGGGGCGCCGCTGCGGTCCAGCCCATCGGCAGGAGCCCGAGCTGCTGCCCGTGCGGGTTGCGGGCCACCTCGCCACCCAGGGCCGACGCCGCCAGCTGGTGGCCGAGGCAGATCCCGAGGGTGGGGGTGCCGCGGTCGGCGGCGTCACGGATCAGCGCCTTGGTGGCAGTGAGCCAGGGGTGCTCCGCGTCGTCATCGGCGCCCATCGAGCCGCCGAGGACCAGGAACGCGTCGTGGCCGGTGAGGTCGTCGGGCAGCTGGTCACCGGCGTACGGGCGTCGTACGTCGAGCGCGCAGCCGGCCTCGACCAACCATTGCCCGACCAGCGCCGGTGGGCAGTCGTCCTGGTGCTGGACGACGAGGACTCGCGCAGCCATCTCAGTCGCGCGGGACGTTCTCGAGCTCGGCCAGCCAGGCTGCGGGGCTGGCGTCGCTCGGCATCCGCCAGTCGCCGCGGGGCGACATGGTGCCGCCCGGGCTCACCTTCGGGCCGTTGGGCAACGCCGAGCGCTTGAACTGGCTGGCGAAGAAGCGCCTGACGAACACCTCGAGCCAGTCGCGGATCTCCCCGAGGTCGTACGACGGTCGCCGATCCTCGGGGAAGTTCGGGGGCCACTCCCCCGTCGCCGGGTCTGACCAGGCGTGCTCGGCCAGGAAGGCGATCTTGCTCGGACGGGCGCCGTAGCGCAGCACGTGGAAGAGGGAGAAGTCGTGCAGCGCGTAGGGGCCGATCGTCCCCTCGGTCGACTGCGGCTGCTCGCCCTCGCGCGTCGGCACCAGCTCGGGAGTGATCTCCTGGCCGACGATCCCGGTCAGCAGCTCGTTCACCTCGTCGCCCGTCTGGCCGAGCTGCTCGCTGTCGACCACCCACCGGATGAGGTGCTGGATCAGGGTCTTCGGGACACCGGCGTTGACGGTGTAGTGCGACATCTGGTCGCCGACGCCATAGGTGCACCACCCGAGGGCGAGCTCAGAGAGGTCGCCGGTGCCGAGCACGATTCCCCCACGCTGGTTGGCGATCCGGAACAGGTAGTCGGTACGCAGGCCGGCCTGGACGTTCTCGAAGGTGACGTCGTAGACCTCCTCGCCGTTGGCGAACGGGTGCCCCATGTCGGTCAGCATCTGCTGGGCGGCCGGGCGGATGTCGAGCTCCTCGAAGCTGACACCGAGGGCCTTGGAGAGCCGGGTGGCGAGGGACTTGGTGGCGTCCCCGGTCGCGAACCCCGGCATGGTGAAAGCCAGGATGTCGCTGCGCGGCCGATCCAGCCGGTCCATCGCCTTGGCCGCGACGATCAGCGCATGGGTCGAGTCGAGCCCGCCCGACACTCCGATGACGACCTTGGGGTGGCCGATCGCCCGTAGCCGCTGCTCGAGCCCCGAGACCTGGATGTTGTAGGCCTCGTAGCAGTCCTGCGCCAGCCGCTCGACGTCGTCGGGCACGAACGGGAACCGGTCGACCTTGCGGCGCAGTCCGATGTCACCCGCGGGCGCGTCGAGAGCGAACTCGATCTCGGCGTACTCCTCGAGCTCGACGCCGAACGCGCGGCGGTTGTCGTCGAAGGTGCCCTGACGCAGTCGTTCCTGACGGATCCGGTCGAGGTCCACGTCGACGACCGTGCGTCGCGAGCCCTGGGGGAAGCGCTCGGTCTCGCCCAGCAGGTCGCCGCACTCGTAGACCATCGTCTGGCCGTCCCAGGAGAGATCGGTCGACGACTCCCCCTCGCCGGCTGCGCTGAAGGCGTACGCCGCCAGGCACCGCGCGCTGGCCGAGCGCACGAGCAGCCGACGGTCCTCCGCCCGGGCGACGGTGATCGGCGACCCGGAGAGGTTGGCCAGCACGGTGGCGCCGGCCAGAGCGGCGTGCGAGCTGGGAGGGATGGGCACCCACATGTCCTCGCAGATCTCGACGAACAGCGTCAGGCCCGGGACGTCACTCGCCCGGAAGACGAGGTTGCGGCCGAACGGCAGCTCGTCGTGGCCGGCCACCGTGATGGTCCCGCCGAGCTGGTCCTCGGCAGCAGCGAAGTAGCGGTGCTCGTAGAACTCCCGGTAGTTGGGCAGGTGCGACTTGGCGGGCACCCCGAGGATCTCCCCACGGTGGATGACGACCGCGCAGTTGTAGACCCGGTTGTCCTTGCGCAGCGGTGCCCCCACGACCAGCACCGGCCGCAGGTCCTTGCTGGCCTCCACGATGTTGGCCACGGCCGCGTCGACCGACTCGAGCAGCACGTCCTGGAGGAACAGGTCGTCGACGGAGTACCCGCTCAGGCACAGCTCGGGGAAGATCGCGACGGCCACGCCCTCGTCGTGGCAGGCGCGCGCCTCGGCCAGCACCGTCGCAGCGTTGGTCGCCGGGTCGGCGATCGCCACCGGCACCGTGCAGGCGGCGACCCGCGCGAAGCCGTGCGCATAGGCGGAGTTGAAGTCCACGTCACCAGTGTTACAGACGAGATGTCCGAGAATGGGGTCGTGCAGCCGATCGCGCAGACCCCGGACCCGCCGTACACCGCGGTCATCTTCACCAGCACCCGCACCGAGGGTGACCAGGGCTACGGCCAGATGTCGTCACGCATGGACGAGCTGGCTCGGCAGCAGCCCGGCTACCTCGGTCACGAGTCCGCCCGCGACGACGGCGTCGGCATCACCGTCTCCTACTGGGTCGACCACGCCGCGGCCGCCGCGTGGAAGCAGGTGGCCGAGCACCTCGTCGCCCAGCAGCGCGGCCGCTCCACGTGGTACGCCGACTACACGGTCCGCATCGCCACGGTCGACCGGGACTACCCGATGCGGAGCGAATGATGGCGGTGTCCGTCGTACGCCTCGGCACGCCGAGAGGTCTGGACGAAGGCCTACGGATCGGGACCGTACGACGCCCGCCGCGCGGCGTACCCAAGAAGGAGTTCGCCAGCCGCGACTTCTACGACGCCTGGCTCCCGGAGCTGGCGCCGAGCGCAGAGCTGGTGTCGTTCGCGCTGGCCGCCGAGACCGACGCGCAGTGGGCGACCTTCACCCGCCGCTACCGCAAGGAGATGTCCACTCCCACGGCCCGGCACCTGCTCGACCTCGTCGCCGCGCTCTCGCGGGACTCGGACATGGCCGTCGGCTGCTACTGCGAGGACGAGACGCGCTGTCATCGCTCGGTCCTGCGAGAGCTGCTCGCCGAGCACGGCGCCGAGCTGGCGTGACGTCAGTCGGGCACGCGGGCGAGAGGCAGCACGGCCGTGAAGGTGCTCCCGACTCCTGGCGTGCTCACCGCATCGAGGTGACCCCCCATGAGGTCGACCAGGTCGCGGCAGATGGCCAGCCCGAGACCGACACCGTCGTGGACCCTGGTCGCCGACGGGTCGACCTGGGTGAAGGAGTCGAAGAGGAACTCCAGGTGCTCGGGGGAGATCCCGATGCCGGTGTCGGTGACGGTGAACCTCACCCCGACCGCACCGTCCCCACCGCCGGGTGCGGTGGGAGCGCTCGGGCTCACAGTGACGTCCACGGTGCCGGAGTCGGTGAACTTCAGCGCGTTGTCGACCAGGTTCGAGAGCATCTGGAAGACGCGCAGCGCGTCGCCCACAGCGCTGGTCGGCAGCGCCGCGTCCAGGGTGGTCCGCAGCTCGACAGCGCTGCCAGTGGCGCGCGGCTGGGCCCACTCCAGGAGCTCCTCGAACATCTCGGCGAACCGGAACGGGGCAGGGTGGAGGGAGAGCTTGCCGGCCTCGAGCCGGGAGAAGTCGAGGATGTCGTTGACGAGATGCAGCAAGCGCTTGCTGTTGCGCTGCACCATGCCGCTGAGCTGCCCCTGGTCGGGGTCCAGGTCGGTCTCGAGGAGCATCTCGGTGGCACCCATGATCATGGTCAGCGGCGTACGGACCTCGTGGCTCACGTTGGCCAGGAACAGCGTCTTGGCGGTGTTCGCCGCCTCCAGGCTGCGGTGCATGCCGTTGGCCTCGGTCACGTCTTCGGTGATGCCGTGCACGCCGACCACCTGGTCGGAGACGACCACCGGGACCGCCGTCAGCTTGATCTCGCGGACCGTACCGGTCGCGGTGACCAAGCGGGCCTCGAGCAGCTGCGGGACCCGTTCCTTCACCGCCGCGAACGCCTTCTCGGTGGCCTCGACGTCGTCGGGATGGACGATGTCGTGGTAGTCGATGTCGAGCAGCTCGGCCAGGCTGTGGCCGGTGAGCTCCTCCAAGGCATTGTTGGCGTCGGTGAGGTGACCGTCCAGGTCCAGGGAGAAGACACCGTGCGGGCTGTAGGCGAACAGCGACCGGTACCGGTCGGCTTTCTCGGCCAGAGCACGCTCAGACGCGCTCAGGGCAGCGTCGGCGTTCGGTCCCTCTGTCATCGCGGTCACCCGAGCCCTCGCCGTGGCCGGCCCACAGGTGGCGGGAAACGCACGCCGCTCATGGTCCTCCTCGCTGCATCTCACGGCAATCACCTCGCCCAGGTCGCTCGGTCCGGGCCAGCGCTCGTGGCCCACCGGGCGGCCAGGTCAGGCGCTCTCCTGCTCGACGACCTCGGCAGCGATCTCGCGCACCTTGGCCTGGGAGCCGGAGGACCGTTGGACCAGCAGCTCGAAGGCGGCGTCCCGGCTCACACCATCGCGGGCCATGAGCAGTTCGACGGCCCGCCCGATGACCGCGCGCGCGCCAAGCGCGTCGGTCGCCTGCTCGTCGTCTCGTGGCAAGAGAAAACCCCCGACTTCCGCAGTTCGCTGATGATGCGCACTGCCGAGGTCCGGGGCAGGTCCCCAGTGAACCACGGGGATTGGCCATCCCCCCGCGCGAAGGGGGTCTTTCCCCTGTGGGCCAGTCCACCGGCCGACTGCCAACGGAAGCGTCCCGGTCATCGCTCTGCCACGCTGGTGCCTGTGATCGATGACTTCGCCAAGGCGTACCTCCACGACGACCTGCGCTGGGTCCGGCAGTCGATCGTGGCCAAGCTGGACGGGCTCTCGGAGTACGACGCCAGACGTCCGCTCACGAGGACCGGTACCAATGTGCTCGGCCTGGTCAAGCACCTGACCTTGTCCGAGGCGACGTACTTCGGTGACATCTTCGGTCGGCCGTATCCCGAGGGGTTGCCGCGGTTCGACGACCCGGGCTTCTCGAACCGCGACCACATGTGGGCCGCGCCGCACGAGTCACGAACCGACGTCGTCGAGGCGTACCAACGAGCCTGCCGGCACGCCGATGCGACGATCGAGGCTCTCCCGGTGGACGCCCCCGGCGTCGTCCCCTGGTGGCCCCAGCCCGACGTGCAGCTGTTCAACGTGCTGGTCCACGTGCTCACCGAGACCAACCGGCACGCCGGCCATGCCGACATCCTGCGCGAGCAGCTGGACGGTGCCACCGGTGCTGACCCGGTCACGACATCGGACGACGACGCGGAGTGGGAGGCACACCGGGCGAAGGTCGAAGAGGCCGCCCGGGACGCCGATTCCCGCGCCTGAGCAGCCACGGGCATCTCAGTCCTCGAAAAGCCGGGTCTCACCGATTCGTCCGCACGGCAATCGTGGGAGATAGTGCTGCCCGCCTGACCTCACATCAATCAAGTCTCGGAGACGTAGTGATCGCGAAGATCCAGCTGTTCACCCTCATCGTCGTGCTCGCCTTCGTGACGGCAGCCTGCGGATCCGACTCCGGTTCCAGCGGTTCGGGCGTCTCGGGGCAGTCCGCCCAGGAGCTGTTGCGCAACGCCAAGTCACAGCTGACGCGCGAGAACACCGTCCGGATCAGCGGCTCCGTGAGAGACAAGGGCAGCAAGATCAAGCTGGACGTGACGTACGCCGGGAAGACTGCCGCGGGCACGGTCGCCCTGAACGGGGCCGGGATACGGCTGTTGAAGTCCAAGGGTCATTCGTACTTCAAGGGCAGCGACGCCTTCTACCGCCAGGTTGCCGGGGAGAACTTCACGCAGTTCAAGCAGGTGGTGCACGGCCGGTGGATCCTCATCGATGAGGGAAGCAAGGACTTCCGGGAGATGGGAGATCTCATCAATCGGAAGACGTTCTTCGGAGGGTTCACCAAGCAGCTCAAAGGCAACCTCTCGAAGGGCAAGGAAGGTCGCGTGGCAGGGGTCGACTGCATCCCGCTGCGCGACGCCTCGGGAACGGTGTGGGTGAACGCCGACGACGGGACCCTCGTGCGCCTCGTGACCGACGACGGACAGGCACTCAACTTCGACTACGACCGCGTGCGGCCGGCCAAGCCGCCGAAGGCCGCAGACGTCTTCGACCTCGCGTCACTCAGCTGAGTCACTCCGTCAGGCCGCGCAGGCTCCTCGACAGGCAGGGGATCATCACGCTCGCCGCGACGAGGTGCAGTCCGATGAGGGTCGTGATCGTGGCGGGAGGTGCCCCGGAGAGCATGGGCGGCACCAGCGAGATCGCCGTGAGCGACGCGGCCGTCCACACGAAGCGCCCGGCCGGACGATCGCTCCAACCCAGGAGAGCGGCCGCGATCACGACGCCGACGACCGAGAAGACCCCCGTCGCGACGACGAAGCCGGGCAACGGGACCACCTCGCCGCCGTCGGGGACCTCGAACTCATCACTCGGGTCATCACTCGGGTCATCACTCGGGTCATCGAGCGGTGTTCGCCGACCACGGCCGCGCAGGTCGCTGTGACCGACAAGACACCGCGCGAGCGTGCGCTGAGGTCTAGCGTTGAGCAAGGTCCGGGGACTCAACCGGGAGCCTCGAGTCACAGCCCAAGGAGCTCGACGATGAGCAACTCACCCAGCGAGGAGACCGCGCCGTACGGATCGGGAGCGGCCCGGGAGTCGACCACGCCGGTCGCGCCGGTGAAGCGGATCCGCACCCAGCACCTGCGCGAGATGAAGGGCCGTGGTGAGCGGTTCGCGATGCTCACGGCGTACGACATGTACACCGCGCAGATCTTCGACGAGGCCGGCATCGAGGTCCTGCTCGTCGGCGACAGTGCCTCCAACAACGTCTACGGCAACGAGACCTCGCTGCCCGTCACGGTCGACGAGCTGATCCCGCTGACGCGCGCCGTCTCGCGCTCGGTGACGAGGTCGCTGGTGGTCGGCGACCTGCCCTTCGGCTCCTACCAGCGCTCCCCCGAGCAGGCCTACGACACGGCTGTGCGGTTCATGAAGGAGGGCGGCGCCCACGCCGTGAAGCTCGAGGGCGGGCGCGAGATGGCCCCCCAGATCGAGCTGCTCAGCCGTGGCGGCGTACCCGTCATGGCGCACATCGGCTTCACCCCGCAGAGCGAGCACGCCCTCGGCGGCTACCGGGTGCAGGGCCGCGGCGAGACGGCCGAGCGGATCCTGGCGGACGCCAAGGCGGTCGAGGCCGCCGGCGCGTTCGCCGTGGTGATGGAGATGGTGCCCGGCGACGTGGCCGGCCAGGTCACCAGGGAGCTGGCCATCCCGACGATCGGCATCGGCGCCGGGGTCGACTGCGACGGCCAGGTCCTGGTCTGGCAGGACGCCTTCGGCATGAGGAGCGGGAAGATGGCCCGCTTCGTCAAGCAGTACGCCCACCTGCGCGGCGTACTCCTCGAGGGGGCACGCAGCTACGCCGACGAGGTCCGCTCCGGGGCCTTCCCGGGGGCCGAGCACACCTTCTGAGGGTCTTTTAGTCCGTTTTAGACTATTTCTCCTGTTTCGCCATCATCGGGGGCGATTGCTGGCCAGACTGGGTGCGCACCGACCACCCACGCCGCGCAGGGATCCCGATGGCCATCTTCAGCGTCTCCGCACGCAAGAAGCGCAAGAAGAAAAAGAAGCGCCACCACGCTGCCAAGAAGCACCCTGCCCCGAAGAAGCGCAAGCCCAGTCCCCCGCCGCAGCCGGCCCCCAAGCCCCCGACCCAACCGCATGCCCCGTCACCGACGCCCGGTACCGGGAGCGGCGGCACCGGCACGGCCGGGAAGACGACCGCGCTCGTCGCCACCGCGCGTGAGCGGCTGTTCCTCAACCGCTTCGGCACCGGCTTCACCCAGGACGCGCTGAAGCAGCTGCGCGCGGCTGGGACCACCGAGGCGTGGCTGGAGCAGCAGATGACCCCGTCATCGGTGGCCGAGGCAGCGAAGGTGGCCGAGGTCGACGGATGGTTCTCCTACCTGTGGGCGCCGGTCACGGCCAAGGTCGCGGCCAACGGCGACGGCTCGATGCCGGCCTGGAAGTACGGCCACAACCTCGGTAACTGGACCATCCTCCGGCGCATCTACTCCCGGCGCTCGGTGCTGGAGACGATGACCGACTTCTGGTTGACCAACCTGCACATCCCCGTCGGGCACGACCGGGCCTGGCTCTACCGTGCCGACTACGACGCGACGATCCGGCAGCACGCCTTCGGCACCTTCGAGGACCTGCTCGTCGCCCTCTCGCTGCACCCGGCGATGCGCCTCTACCTGGACAACTGGTCCTCGGTGAAGAACAAGCCCAACGAGAACCAGGGCCGTGAGCTCCTCGAGCTGCACACGGTCGGTCGTGGCGCCGGCTACACCGAGGCGATGGTCAAGGACTCGGCCAAGATCCTCTCCGGCTACACCGTCGACTGGGGCAAGACCTACGCCGAGAAGTACGACTCCGCCCGGCACACCACCGGGGCCGTGAGCGTGCTCGGCTTCAGCGACCCCAACGCTGCACCCGAGGGGCAGTCCCTGACCGTGGCCTACCTGAAGTACCTCGCCAACCACCCGGCCACGGCCTCGAACCTGTGCCGCAAGCTGGCCACCTACTTCGTCTCCGACTCCCCCTCCGACGGTCTGGTCGCCAGCCTCGCGCAGGTGTACCTCGACTCCGGCACCGACCTGAAGGCCGTGCTCCGCGCGCTCGCGGCCCACCCGGAGTTCCTGACCAGCCAGGGCCAGAGGGTCCGTACGCCGGTCGCGGACATGGTCGCCACCGCTCGGGTGCTCGACCTCGACGCGTTGCCCCCCGATGTCGACGGCTCCTACGCCTACAACGCCAACTGGGCCAACGGCGGGCCGGCGTTGTTCTCCTGGCCACGACCAGACGGCCCGCCCGTGGTCGGCCCGATGTGGTCCTCAGCCTCACGAGTGTTCGCGTCCTTCGACATGCACCTCAGCCACGCCGGCGGTTGGTGGCCGAAGGGCGCGACCTACCGCAGCGCTGTGTCGTGGCTGCCCGCCTCGTCCGTGCGGTTCGACGACTACGTCGAGCACCTGAGCCGGACTTGGCTGGGCCGGTCCGCCGACGTCCGGCTCCAGAAGGTCGCCACCACCGCAGTCACCGGACCCGAGAAGTGGGCGGTGATCACCGCGTCGACCATCGTCGACAAGGACCACAGCCTGGCCCGCTGGCTCTTCCCACGACTGGTGATCGCCCTGCTCGACACCCCTGACCACATGACCACCTGAGGCCCCGAGATGACCGAGAACACTCCCCAGCCCGAGTGCTGCCGCGACTTCGCCCGCGTCTCCGCCTCGCGCCGCACCCTCCTCAAGGGTGCCCTGATGGCTGGCGGCACCATGGCCGTCACCCAGATGTTCGGCGACGCGATGATGCAGGCCACCTTCGCCGGCACCAAGGGTGGGAACACCCTGGTCGTGCTCTCCCTGCGTGGCGGGATCGACGGACTCGGCGTCGTGGTGCCGCACGGAGACCCCGGCTACTACACGGCCCGCACCAGCACGGCGGTACCAAAGGCCTCGCTGCTGGCGGCGGACTCGATGTTCGGGCTGCACCCCAACCTGGCGCCGCTCAAGCCCTTGTGGGACGCCGGCGAGCTGGCCGCCATCCAGGCCGTCGGCCTCGCCGTGCCCAACCGCTCGCACTTCTCGGCCATCGAGGCGGTCGAGGACGCCGATCCCGGCTCGACCGCTCGTTCGGGATGGATCAACCGGATGATCGGGCTGGGCCAGGGCGCCGGCACGCTGGACGGCGTACAGCTGGGCATGAACTTCCCGACCAGCGCCATGATCGGCCCGCGGCAGCTGCTGGCCACCACCGACCTCGACGGGCTCCGGATCAGCGCGACCGACGACGACTACGCCAGTCGCCGCTACGCCTCCCTGGCCACCGCGTGGACCGGAGCCACCGGCTCGCTGGCCTCGGGCGCCGCGGAGGCGGTGTCGATCTCCAAGGGCGCCGGCGCCACGCTGTCGAGCATGGCCGACTCGACGGTGGCCTACCCCACGCAGTGGTACGCGACGTCGTTCGCGGAACCCCTGGAGAGCGCGGCCAAGCTGATCAAGGCCGACCTCGGCACCGACGTGATCGCCATCGACGCCGGCAGCTGGGACCTGCACACCGGCTACGGCAACATCACCTCGGGCACCATGCAGCAGAACATCTCCGGGCTCGCCACCTCGCTGGCCGCCTTCTTCGCCGACCTCGGCACTCGTCGTTCGAACGTGACCGTGGTGACGATCAGCGAGTTCGGCCGACGCGTGGCGGAGAACGGAAGCCGTGGCTTCGACCACGGCTGGGGCAACATGATGCTGGTCGCCGGCGCCGGGGTGAAGGGTCAGCAGTACTACGGCACCTGGACGCCGCTGCAGACCAGCGTCGACGCCGACCTCGCCGTCACCACGGACTACCGCAACGTGCTCGGCGAGATCGTCTCGAGCCGCTTCCCGGATCGCTCGGTCAGCTCGCTGTTCCCCGGCCTCTCCTACAACCCGGTCGGCTTCATGAACTGAGAAGGCCCGACTGCCTCATCCCGTTGACGGTCGGGCCGGGTTACCGTCGCGCATGCGACCCATCCTTCTCGGGGTGGCAGCGGCCGTCGGTGCTGCTGCCCTCACCCTCACGTCCGTGCCCGCCTCGTCCGCCGCCGCGTCGTACCCGACGCTGAAGGTCACCCGCGTCGTCGGCGGCCTCGACATCCCGTGGGACGTCAAGCCGATCACCCGCGGTCGACTGCTGATCACCGAACGCAGCACCAAGCGGCTCTTCCTCTGGACACCGGGTCACCGCAAGCAACGAGTGCGGTTCCCGGCCGCGTCGGTCTGGGCCGGAGGCGAGACCGGCCTGATGGGGCTGGCCGTGGACCCCGGGTTCCGCAAGAACAAGCGCTTCTACACCTGCCAGGGGGGCCACACCGCGGGTGGCGGGCACGACGTACGCGTGATGGCGTGGCGGTTCGCGAAGAACCCCGCCCGCGCTGTCTTCGTCCGCCGACTGCTCACCGGGATCCCCTCGACGACCGGCCAGCACGGCGGCTGCCGGCTCCTGATCGCCAGCAACGGGACCATGTTCGTCGGCACCGGCGACGCCGCCACCGGCACCAACCCCCGCAACCTCGACTCGCTCGGCGGCAAGACGCTGCGCCTCAACCGGTTCACGGGTGCGCCCTCGAAGCTCAACCCCTACTACACGTCGTCGAACCGCAACCGTCGCTACGTGACGTCGTACGGCCACCGCAACGTGCAGGGCCTGGCGCAGCGGTACGACGGCACGGTGTGGTCCGCCGAGCACGGACCCGACCGCGACGACGAGATCAACCGCCTCGTCGACGGTGGTGACTACGGCTGGAACCCGGTCCCCGGCTACAACCAGGGCGTGCCGATGACCGACCAGAGCCTGCCCGGCACCCAGGTCAACGCACGCTGGAGCTCGGGCGCGCCCACCCTCGCGACCTCCGGCATCGCCTGGGTCCGCGGCGCCCAGTGGCAGGGCTACCGGGGATTCCTCGCCGTGGCCGCCCTCAAGGCCTCGAAGCTGATGTTCATGCACTTCGACAAGGGCGGGGCCTTCGTGGGGATGCGGACGCCACCGGCCCTCACGCGCTACGGACGGCTGCGCTCGGTGACCAACCTGCCGAACGGCGACCTGCTGGTGACGACCTCCAACGGGGGCGGCACGGACTCGGTGCTCCGGGTCCACCCGAACCGCTGAGGTCTCAGCCCCAGCCGAGCTGGCTGCTGCCGACCACGACCGTCGGCAGCCACACCAGGAAGCCGACCAGCGCGAGGTAGGGCACCCGATCGGGGTGGGGCACGAACCAGCGGGTGGCGATCGCGAACAGCACCAGCCAGAGCAGCACGAACAGGACGGTCACCCACCACGGCGCGATGTTCGCCGTACCGAGGTCGAGGAACAGCAGGCAGGCCATCGCGCCCATGCCCACGAATCCCCACGGAGAGACCTTCGCGCGCGCCACGGGCGAAACCCTAGGGGAAGCCTCGGTGCTGCCCTAGCCTGAACGGGCCGCGACGGGCGCGGCCCAGCTTCTCGGAGGCAACGTGCACTTCCCCACCCTGGTCCGCCGGCTCGTGCTGCCACTCGCGGTCGCGGCTGCCCTGGCAGCACTCCCCGGCCCGGCGATGGCCGCTCCGGCCCCGACGACGTTGACCCTGACGGCTCCGGCCTCGGGCAAGGCCGGTGTCCTGGCCACGTTCACGGCGACGCTGACCAACCAGGCCGGTGCCACGCCGGTCGCCGGCGCGACCGTCACCCTGCAACGCACCGGTGGTGCACCGGCCACCGGCATCACCGCCGACGACGGCACCGTGTCGTTCAACGCCTCCCTCCCGGCCGGCACGACGACCTGGCGGGCGTCGTACGCCGGGGACGCGAGCTTCGCACCCGCCACGTCCGAGACCAGGAGCGTGGTGGGCCTCCGGTTCGCCAGCACCGTGCAGCTCACCGGCCCACGCCGACTGGTCGACGAGCACTCGGCCACTCTGTCGATCCTCTGGAAGGCCTCGGACGGCTCGCCGGTGAGCGGCATCGTCACCGTCCAGCGCCGGCTCGGCGCGGGAAGATGGACGGTGGCGCGGAAGGTGCGCACGTCCAGCGCCGGCCGGGCCGCCTTCCTCGTGGCGCCCCGCGTCGACTCCCAGTGGCGGGCTGTCGGAGCGGCCGGCACGTGGTGGCTGGCGAGCGCCTCCTCGATCCTCCCCATCGACAACGTCCCGCAGGTCGCTCCGGCGTCGTACCCGAAGGCTGCACCGCGCCCGGTCGGGACGAGGGCGCAGTCGCGCGCCACCGGCGTCGGCGCCAACCCTGTCATCACCACCATCCCGACTGCCGTCTGGCGCTCCATGACCGGCCGCACCTGGCACGCCGGCTGCCCGGTCGGCCGATCGGGGCTGCGGCTGCTGCGGATCAATTACTGGGGGTTCGACGGCTACCGCTACCGCGGCGAGATGGTGCTCAGCTCGGCCATCGCGCGCCGTGCCGCGGCCGCGCTGCGAGACATGTACGACGGCCGCTTCCCGATCCGCCGGATGTACCGCGTCGACCGGTTCGGCTGGAGCAAGCGCGTGCACGGCGCCAACGACTACGCGTCGATGCGAGCCGACAACACCTCGGCCTTCAACTGCCGCAGCGTGGTGAACAAGCCGTCGGTGCTCTCCCCTCACGCCCGTGGCCGCGCCGTTGACGTGAACACGTGGGAGAACCCCTACCGCTCGGCCACCGGCCTCGTCCCGAACACGTGGTGGGCCTCGCACAGCAACCCCAGGTACGCCTGGAGGTCCAGCTCCCACCCGGTCGTGAAGATCTGGCGTTCGCACGGCTTCCGCTGGACCTACGGCAACGTCGACAGCCAGCACCTCGACGGACGTCATCAGCCGTTGTCGGGCAGCTTCCTGGGCTGACCCGATCAGTCCTCGGGCCGGACGACGTCATGCCGTGGTCCTCGCGACCTCGCGCCGGAGCCTCGGGGCGGGTCCGAACAAGGTCTGCTCCTCGCCCACGCGCACGAACCCGGCCGAGGCGTAGAACTCCGCCGCGTGGTCGTTGGCCGTGACCTCGATCCAGGCGACGCCCTCGCCCGCTGCCGCGGCGACCAGGTCGAGGATCAGCCGGGTGGCGACACCCTGCCGCATGGCATCGGGGTCGACGAACAGGTCCTCGAGCTCGAGACCGCCCTCGATCGGCACGACGGTCGCGAAGCCCAGGACCCGGCCGGTCGGGTCGGTGGCGACGCGCGTGCCGCCGGCAGCGAGGTCGTCACCGGCCCAGTGCAGGGTCTCCGGTGAGTCGAGCAGGTTGGCGCGGTCGCCCTCGTTGCTCAACGACGCGCGTCGATAGATGGCGCGCAGGGCATCGAGGTCATCCGGGTTCGCCAGGCGCGTCGCGATCTCCGCCATGGACCCGAGCCTAGGACGATCACCCGTCCTCCCCGTTGCGCGCGCCCACGGGCCACGGGTGCCCACCTGTTCTAGCGTCATGCGGTGACCACGATCCGGCTCGTGCCGCTGGCCGAGGAGCACGAGCACGCCCTGCTCGAGACGATGCGCGACCCCGACGTGCTCCGCTTCACCCGCACGCCCGACCCGATGCCCGCGGGCTGGGTGCACGAGTACGTCGAACGCTTCCGGACCGAGGACCGCGGGGGCTGGGCCATCCTGGACGGCGAGGAGTTCGTCGGGTACGCCGTCACCGGGCCCATCGACCGCGACGGGCTCGAGGTCGAGCTCGGGTACGCCGTCTCCCCGTGGGCCCGCGGGCGTGGCATCGCCACCGAGACCCTGCGCCAGCTCACCCAGTGGGCCTTCGACGAGGGCATGAAGCGGGTTGTCGCCATGATCTCGGTGGACAACCCGGCGTCGTCGCGGGTCGCCCGGAAGGCGGGCTACACCTTCGAGGGCGTGCTGCGCTCGATGCACCATCGCGGAGACCTCCGTGAGGACCTCGAGAGCTGGTCGATCCTCCCGGGCGAACTGCCTGCGCCACACCCCCCGTCATAGGCTTGCGGCCATGCCCGGAGGAACTGTCTGGGATCGGTTCAGCCTCGATCCCCGCCACGCGGACCACGCACGCCTGCGTGCGTCCGACGCCGACCGGGACATCGTCAACGACCTCCTCGGCACGGCGTACGCCGAAGGCCGCCTCACCCCGGAGGAGCTCGACGAGCGCACCGACCAGGTGACGAGGTCCCGGACGCTGGGCGACCTTCCCCCGATCATCGACGACCTCGTCGCGACCTCGCCGGCGCTGACACAGCGCGGAGGTCATCGGGCCGAGGCCGAGACTCGCTACCGCCAGCAACGGGCGAACGCCTTCTGGGGGTTCCTGACGCCGACCCTGATCTGCTGGGCGATCTGGTTCGCGATCGGAGGCGGATTTCCGTGGCCGCTCATCGTGACCATCGCCAGCGGCGCGAAGTTCCTCCAGCTCGTCACGACACCCGCGGAGAGCATCGCCTCGATCGAGCGCGAGCTGGAGAAGAAGGAGCGCAAGCGCCTCGAGGCCAAGAAGGACCGGGGCCCCGAGCCCGGGTGAACCACGGGTGAATTCACTCACGTCCTGCCGAAAAGCCATGACGCGGCGACGTGGTCGTCGTTGGGTGAGGCATGCCCATCGCCCAATTCGCTCACGGCGTCGCCAGCGGCGATCCCCGCCCGAGCTCCGTGATCATCTGGACCCGGGTCACCCCGACCTCGGCCAGCAAGCCCGGCTCCGGGGTCGGTCCCGACGTCACCGTGCGCTGGCAGGTGTCGACCACCAGCACCTTCACCAGCGTCGTGCGCTCGGGCGACGTCCGCACCGGCCCTGCCCGTGACCACACCATCAAGGTGGACGTGACCGGCCTCCTGGCGGACACGACCTACTACTACCGCTTCGTCTACGGCAGCGCCCGCAGCGCGTCCGGTCGCGCCCGCACGGCGCCGGGCAACACCTCGTCACCGGCCAACGTCCGCCTCGGCGTCGTGTCCTGCGCCAACTACCAGGCCGGCTGGTTCAGTGCTTACCGGCACCTGGGCAACCGCAACGACCTGCACGCGATCCTGCACCTGGGCGACTACATCTACGAGTACGGCCCCGGTGAGTACGGCTACGGCCAGAACGACGTCGACATCCGCAAGCACAGCCCGGCCCACGAGGTGCTGACACTGGCCGACTACCGGCAACGACACGCGCAGTACAAGCTCGACCCGGACCTGCAACGCCTGCACGCCAAGTACGCCTTCATCGCCACCTGGGACGACCACGAGGTCGCCGACGACGCGTGGAAGGGAGGTGCGGTCAACGAGAATCCCGGCGAGCCGGCCTGGGCGACCCGACGGGCCGCCGCCTACCAGGCGTACGACGAGTGGCAGCCCGTCCGCCTGAGCGGAACCGCGGCGCTCGGCGACGGCACCCAGATCTACCGCCGGCTGCAGTACGGCGACCTCGTCGAGATCAGCCTGCTCGACCTGCGCACCTACCGCGACCAGCAGCTGGCCGTCCAGGCCGACCCGGCCACCGCCGATCCCGACCGCACCATCACCGGCCGCGCCCAGCTCGACTGGCTCAAGGACTCGCTCACCCGGCAGGCCACGCAGTGGAAGCTGGTCGGCAACCCGGTGATGATCTCCCCGGTCACCTTCGCCGGAGTCCCTCGCGACCTGGTCAAGCCGATCAACGACACCGCCGGGCTGCTTCCTCCCGAGGGCGTGCCGTACAACGTCGACCAGTGGGACGGCTACACCGACGACCGGCGCGAGGTGTTCGAGCACCTGCGGGACAACGGCGTGACCGACGCGTTGTTCGTCACCGGCGACATCCACTCCGGGTGGGCCGCTGACCTGCCGGCCGACAAGGCGACCTATGCCGGCACCCGCAACTCGGTGGGAGTGGAGTTCGTGGGGACCTCGGTGACGTCCAACAACCTGTGCGACATCACCGGCACGCCGCCGCGGACCACGAGCATCGGCGTCGAGGAGATCCTCAAGGCCAACAACCCGCACCTCAAGTACATCGACTTCGACGACCACGGCTTCTCGGTCCTCGACATCACCGCGAAGCGAGCGCAGATGGACTGGTTCGTCATCGGCGACCGCGCCGACAAGAACGCCGGGGTCACCTGGTCCGTCTCCTGGGCCACCACGGCCGGCAGCCAGACCATCCACGCGGTCGACGGGCCGGTGGCGTGATGACCCCCATGACCGACCGTCGTACGGTCCTCAAGGTGGCTGGCGTGTCCGGCGCCACCCTCGCCTTCTCGAGCAAGCTCGGCGCGGCCCAGGCCGCCACCACGACGAAGCGTGCCTACGTGATCGTGGTCGACGGCTGCCGTCCCGGTGAGATCGACGAGATGGCCAACCTCAAGGCCTTGCGCGACGGCGGCACCTGGTACCCCGCTGCCCGATCGCTGCCCGTGATGGAGACCATCCCCAACCACGTGATGATGATGACCGGCTGCCGGCCGGCCCGGAACGGCGTACCGGCCAACAGCATCTACGACCGCACCGACGGTGCCGTCCGCGACTGCAGCCGGCCGACCGACATCGCGGTCACGACGATCATCGAGCAGCTCAACGCGTCGGGGCGTACGACGGGCACCGTGCTGTCCAAGGAGTACCTCTACTCGGTCTTCGGCGACCGGGCCACGCACCGGTGGGAGCCGTTCCCGCTGCTCCCGATCACCGAGCACGCACCGGACGCGGCCACCATGGACGCCGCTCTCACCATGATCGACGAGTTCGACCCGGCGATGCTGTTCGTCAACCTCGGCGACGTCGACCGGGTCGGACACGCCGACCTGACCGGCACCACCCTCAAGGCCGCCCGCACCGCGGCCCTCGCCTCGACCAACATCCAGGTCGGACGGTTCGTGGACAAGCTGAAATCGACCGGCAGATGGGCTTCCTCGATGGTGATCGTGCTGGCCGACCACTCCATGGACTGGTCGCTCCCGGAGCAGACGATCAGCCTCACCTCGGCCTTCGACGCCGATGCGACGCTGACGGGCAACTTCCAGATCGCCCAGAACGGTGGCGCCGACCTCGTCTACTGGACCGGTCCTGCGTCCGAACGCAGCACCGCCCTCACGAAGATGCGCACCCTCGCACTCGCCACCACCGGCGTCTTCCAGGCCCACGTCATCGACCAGACGCCCTCACTGCGACTGGGGCCGAAGGCCGGCGACCTGCTCGTCTACTGCAAGGCCGGCTGGCGGTTCAGCGACCCGGGTCCGCAGAGCAACCCGATTCCCGGCAACCACGGGCACCCCGCCACCGAGCCGATCCCGTTCTTCGTCACCGGTGGCTCCGCCGCTGTCAGGAAGGGCATCGCACGTTCGGCCAGGGCGCACACGATGGACGTCGCCCCGACCCTGGGGGCGTACTTCGGGGTCAAGCCGCCCCAGACCGGTTGGGAAGGCACCTCGCGCCTGTGACCTTCGGGGTCTAGCGTCCCGTGACATGGACGTACGCGAGATCGTTGCCGACCACTACGGGAACTCCGGCCTGACGGCGACGATCGTCAACGCCCTGGCCGGGGCCGGCCTCGACCCCGAGCACTTCGCTCCGGCAGACCTGTTCCCGCTCGACCAGCTGCACGCCGGTGGGCCCGACGCCGCGAAGCACGCGCTCGACCGTCTCGAGGTCGGTCCGGGCACCCGGTTGCTCGATGTCGGCTGCGGCATCGGGGGCACCTCGCGGATGGCGGCGATGGCCGGCGCCGAGGTGACCGGGATCGACCTGAGCCCTGAATTCGTCGAGACGGCGACCAGGCTCACCGAGCTCGTCGGCCTGGCCGACCGGGCTCGCTTCGTGACCACGCCGGGCGAGTCGTTGCCACTCGAGGACGCGTCCTACGACGCCGCGGTGATGGTGCACGTCGGCATGAACATCCCCGACAAGAAGTCGGTGTTCGCGGAGGTGCACCGGGTCCTGGTCCCGGGTGCACGTTTCGCCGTCTACGACCAGATGCGCACCCGTGACGGCGATCTCGTCTATCCGCTCCCCTGGGCCGAGGACGAGCGTTCGTCCTTCGTCGAGTCCGCCGAGGACTACGGCCGGCACCTCGAGGCCGCGGGCTTCATGGTCCAGGACGTCGAGGACCGCACCTCCTCGACGATGGGTCCACCGCCGGCCGGTCCGGTCAGCAACGCCGTGGTGTTCGGACCGGCGTTCGTCGAACGCATCGGCAACAACGTGCAGGCGACGAAGGCGGGCCTGCTCGGCGCGATGCTGGTGGTCGCCCGCGCCTGATCGCGCGCGCCTCATCTGTTAGGCGCGCGTCAGGCGGAGACGACGATGTTGGCCCCGATGGCCTCGAGCATCTCCGGGGTGACCTCGGCGACGCCGTGGTCCTCGCGGGCGTGCGCCGAGACCAGCTCGAGGAGCCTGTCGCGGCTGTCCTCCTCGAAACGGGCCGAGCAGCCGGGTACGGCGTCGCCGCAGCTGAGCTGATACTTCATGGGTTTCCTCCCTTGTCACTGCCTGGTTCGTTGTCGGACGACTCCGGATCGAGTGCTGGCTCCCGGGGCAGTCGCGCCAGCAGCACGGTGGTCTGGTCGTCGCCCTCGGCCCCGAGGAAGCCACCATGGGCCACGACCATGGCCCGGGCGAGGTAGAGGCCGACCGTCACGCCGGTCGCGTCGTCGTTGGCGTCGAACGGGTCGAACAACGCCTTGACGACCATCGGGCTGATCGGGTTGCCCTCGCGTACGACGCGGATCTCGTGCCACGAACCGGTCTCGACGACATCGATGTCGACGCGGTCGGGCACCGGCTCCTGGTGAGCGGTGGCCCAGAGGTCGCGGAGGACGCGGGCGAGCAGCCGCGGGTCGGCGTACACCGTCAGGTCGCCGCCGTCGCGCACCTCGGGGTTGCCCGCGAGCGCGCGGCACAGCTCGGCGACGTGGACGGGTTCGACGTTGACGCGCATGCGTCCCAGTGAGGCCGAGGTGGCCAGCTCGATGTCGAGGATGTGCTCGGACAACCGGGTGAGCGCATCGGTCAACCGCTCCATCGACTCGGTGACCTCGTCCTCGGGGACGTCGCCCTCCGAGAGGACCATGGCCCATCCCTTGGCCACTGCGACCGGCGTGCGCAGCTCGTGGGCGAAGGCTGCCAGGAAACGGTCTCGCTGGCGCGCCTCGTCGGGGTCGGGCCGGTTGGTGACCACGCTCGACCCGGCGACCAGGAAGTCACGCACCCACCGGTGCAGGAGCGTGGCGTCGATGCTCCACTCGCGGGCCACGTCGTCGACCGCTCGCCCACCCAGCACGGACAGCACCATGGAGACGCGCGGGTCGACCGGCTCGGAGGTGGACGTGGGCGCGCTGCGCAGCTGGTGCGGCCGCTTCGGCAAGTCGGTCATGACCGTTCTCTCGATCCAGGCACGCCACCCTCACGGCGTGCCTCCCTACTCACACTTTCCGAGAACGGTGCGAGCCCTCACCGACAACCTAGCCCGGTTTGGGCGTTTCGGACAGGTGGATCCGGCGAATGCTCCTAGCCGACGCTGCGCTCCCGGTCGCCCCAGTACTCCGCCCGCAGCGCCTTCTTGTCCGGCTTGCCGAGAGGAGTCAACGGCAGCGCGTCGGTGGCGATCACCTGCTTGGGTGCCTGCACCGCGCCCTTGCGCTGCTTGACCGACTCCTTGATCTCGGCGACCACGTCGTCGGTCAGCTCCGCTCCCTCACGCAGTACGACGATCGCCGTGACCGCCTCGCCCCAACGCTCGTCGGGCACGCCGATGACGCCCACCTGGGCGATCGCCGGGTGCTCGGCGACGACGTCCTCGACCTCGCGCGGGAACACGTTGAAGCCGCCGGTGACGATCATGTCCTTGGTGCGGTCGACGATGAACCAGAAGCCGTCCTCGTCCTCGCGGGCGACGTCGCCGGTGTGCATCCACCCGTCGCGGAAGGTCTCGGCCGTCTCGTCGGGCAGCTTCCAGTACCCGCCCGCGAGCAAGGGGCCGGACACACAGATCTCCCCCGGCTCCCCCTGCGGCACGGGCTTGCCGTCCTCGTCGAGCAGCGCCGTGCGCAGGAAGGCCGACGGCCGTCCGCACGAGGACAGTCGCGCCTTGTCGTGGTCGCCCTTGGCGAGGTAGCTGATCACCATCGGGGCCTCAGACTGCCCGTAGTACTGGGCGAAGATCGGACCGAAGCGGTCGATCGCCTCCTGCAGCCGGACCGGGTTGATCGCGGACGCGCCGTAGTAGACCGTCTCGAGCGAGGACAGGTCGCGGGTGTGCGAGTCGGGGTGGTCCATCAGCGCGTAGAGCATCGACGGCACCAGCATCGTCGCGGTGATCTTCTGCTCCTCGATCGTCCTCAGCACCTCGGCAGGGTCGAAGCGCGGCAGCACGTAGAGGGAGCCGCCCTTGATGACGGTGGGCGCGAAGAAGGCCGCACCCGCGTGCGAGAGCGGCGTACACATCAAGAAGCGCGGTGACTCCGGCCACTCCCACTCCGCGAGCTGTACCTGGGTCATCGTCGACATCGCCTGGGCGGTGCCGATGACGCCCTTCGGCTTGCCGGTGGTGCCGCCGGTGTAGGTGATCGAGACGATGTGGTCGGGCTGGAGGAGCACGGCCTCGAGGGGCTGCGGCGAGAAGGTCTCGGCGGTCGCGGCGAGGTCCTGGCCGATGTGCGCGAGCTCCTCGGGGACCGGCCCGATGGTCAGGACCTGGGTGAGCCCGGGCACCTTCTCGAGCAGCCCGAGCGCGCGCTCCACGAACATGGGCACCGGGTCGATGATCAGCGTGGTGATCTCGGCGTCGTTGAGCACGTAGGCGTGGTCGTCGAGCGATCCGAGCGGGTGCAGCGACGTACGCCGGTAGCCCTGGGTCTGGCCGGCACCGAGGATGAACAGCACCTCGGGCCGGTTCAGCGCGAGCAGCGCGCCGGGGGTGTCCCGGCCGGCCCCGAGCGCCTCGAAGGCCTGGACGTACCGGCTGATGCGAGCCGCCACCTCGCCGCCGGTCAGGGTGGTGTCGCCGAGGAACATGACCGGCTTCTCGCGGTGGCGCTTGAGCGCGGCGACCATCGTGTGACCGTTGTGCGTGCCGAGGCGGAGGGTGTCGTCGGAGGGCGTGACCGTCATGCCGCGAGACTAGAACGTGTTACAGAAATGAGCAATCAGTCGGGCAGGTTCCTGAGTCGTTTCCGGGCGGTCGTGTCCTCCGACAACGGGATCAGCTCGGTCGCCTTGGCCAGGCCGCGCGGCGGCATGTTGCCGTAGATCGCTTCCCACTCCCCCGCGCGGACCAGGAAGGTCTCGTGCCAGATGCCGGTGCGCTCCGAGGAGCCGAGGCGTTTCCAGTAGTTGCGCCAGACGGCGAGGTGCGGGTCGTCCTCGTCCTTGGCGAACCGCTCGAGGTGCTCGAAGGAGCGCCAGTACTGGATGGTCGTCGTCAGGCCGGCCTGCTCGTAGCCGAGGAGGCCCTTCTCGGGATGCTGCATCAGGTACTTCAGCATCTGCGGCAGGCTCATCCGGCCACCGAGGTCGGCCAGGCTGCGCACCGGGTTCCGCAGGTCGAAGCGGGCTCCGATGATGAAGACCACGAAGTCACCTTCGATCCTGGCCGTCCAGCGTCCCTTCCTGATCTGCGCCATGGCACGAGTCTGCACCCGATCCGGGCCGTCGTGTATCAGCGAGCAGCGAGCGGTCTCCTTGAGCGCTGGAGGACGAGGGAGGTGAGGACCATGCGGTTCACCGACGTACGACACGTGCCGGCGCCGGCCGAGGACGTCTGGAAGGCCCTGCACGACCGCGAGGTGCTGCGGATGGCCATCCCCGGCTGCGAGCGGCTCACTCCGGTGAGCGCAGGGCAGTACGCCGCGACGCTGGCCGCGCGGGTCGGTCGACTCTCCGACACCTACCGGGGCACCTTCGCCATCATGGATACGACTCCCGGCTCGGAGCTCGTGGTCTCCGTCAGCAGCAAGGGTCGCTGCGGCTCCCTCGACCTCGACCTGCGCGTCCGCCTCGACGAGGGCCGCAGCCGCGGTACGACAGCACTGGCCTACGACGCCGATGCCCGTGTCGGCGGTCTGGTCGCCCGGCTCGGCCGGGCACCCCTGACCGTGGCCGGTGGCCACATCACCGGTTGCTTCTTCCGCGACCTCGAGCGTGCACTGCGCACGCTCTCGTCGCACCGACGTCTCGAGATGGTGACGGCATGATCCTGCTCGGCAGCCGACCCCAGCCGTCGGAGAGGTCCCAGAGCACCCCTCCGACCCAGCGAAAGTCCCCCGACGAGGGCAACGACCAGCGTCGCCTGGTCGGTTGCGTCCCGGTTCGTGGGGGAACGCACGGCTGGTGACAGCGCCCTCACCCCAGCACACTGGTGGGGTGGGTGAGACAGGAGCGGACCAGGCTGGCGAGCTGCGCGCTCCGGGCACCGTCGAGCCGCGGACACCGCTCGTCCGCCAGCGCCCGCCGGCAGAGGGGCCGAAGGTGCGCCCTCGTCGGACCCGCAAGCCGCGGTCGACGCCGGCACCGAGGCCGGGGTGGCAGAGCCTCGTCCTGCGGACACGGCACGGCGTGGACCGTGACTGCACCGTCCTCGACGCCGGCAAGCAGCAGGTTCTGCACGTCTCCTCCGGCTTCTTCCTGCGCAGCAAGGCCGAGGTGCGCCGGCGTGACCGCGACGGCGAGAGGGTCTTCGTCCTGCGCGGCCGGGTGCTGGACCTCCCGATGGAGATCGTGATCCGGGCAGCCGACGGGACGAGGGCAGCGCGAGTGCGCGCGAAGTGGCGCGCGCCCCTGGTCTCGCCGGTCAAGGTGCGCCTCGCGGACGGCACGGAGTGGGAGACGACCGGGTCGCTCGCGAAGCGGCAGTACTCCCTCGTCACGGTCGACGGACCGGTCATCGAGGTGGCCCAGAAGCAGGTACAGATCCGCGACTCGTGCCGGATCGAGGTCGCCGACGACGTCGACCCCGTCCTGGCCGCCGCGATCGTCTGGGCGATCGACGAGCTGCTCCGCGACTGAGCGCCGGGAGGCTAGGCGTCGAGCCCGCTCAGGTCACCGGGTACGTCGACGGCGTACCTCTGCAGCACGTCGAGCGGCACCAGCTCGAGCACGGCCTCGTTGGTCGAGGCCAGCACGACCGGAGCCGCGGCGCCGTCGTCGTGGGCCCGAGCCCAGTTGGTCGCGGTGACGCACCAGCGGTCGCCGGGCTGCAGTCCGGCGAACCCGTAGACCGGGTTGGGCGTCGACAGGTCGTTGCCGATGCTGCGCTGGTGCTCGAGGAACTCCGCCGTCACGACGGCGCAGATGCTGTGACTGCCGAGGTCCTCCGGTCCCACCGTGCAGCAGCCGTCGCGGTAGAACCCGGTCACCGGTTCGGTGCCGCACTCCTGCAGCTCCTGGCCCAGGACGTTGCGCTGCTGCGTCTCCTCCTGGGTCACGCCACCGTCTCCGCGACCTGGCGCACCTCGTCGGCCGACCGACAGCTGAGCAGGAGCGTGGTCACGCCGGTCTCCTCCCACGCCGCCGCACGCTCCTTGACGTAGCCGGCGTCCCCGACGATGTGCATCTCCTCGACGAGGTCGTCGGGGATCAGTGCCGTGGCCTCCTCGCGCTTGCCGTCGAGGAACAGCTCCTGCACGCGTTCGGTGATGGCGTCGTAGCCCATCCGGTCGAAGACGTTCTTGTGGAAGTTCTGCTCCTTGGCGCCCATGCCGCCCATGTACAGCGCGATCGACGGCTTCAGCATCTCGATGACGCCGCGGCGCTCCTCCTCGTTGCTGGTGATCTGGAGGTGACAGGTCGCCGCGATCTCGAAGTCCGCACGGGTACGCCGGGCGCCCTCGCGGGCGAACCCCTCGTCGAGCCACGGCTGGTACATCCCGGCCGACTTGGGCGTGTAGAAGATCGGGATCCATCCGTCGGCGATCTCGGCGGTCTGGGCGACGTTCCTGGGACCTTCGGCTCCGAGCCAGATCGGGATGTCCGCACGCAGCGGGTGCACGATCGGCTTCAGCGGCTTGCCGAGGCCGACGGCACCCGGTCCGTCGTACGGCAGGGGGTAGTGGGGGCCGTCGTTGGTCACCGGCCCCTCGCGGGCCAGCACCTTGCGGACGATCTCGACGACCTCGCGGGTCCGGGCGAGCGGCTTGGAGAACGGCTGGCCGTACCAACCCTCGACGACCTGCGGGCCGCTGACGCCCATGCCAAGAACGACCCGGCCGTGGGAGAGGTGGTCGAGGGTGAGGGCGTGCATGGCGATCGAGGTCGGAGTGCGGCCGGACATCTGCACGATCGAGGTGCCGAGCCGTACCCGGCTGGTCTCCCTGCCCCACCACGCCAACGGCGTGAAGGCATCCGACCCCCAGGCCTCGGCCGAGAAGATCGCGTCGAAACCGGCGTCCTCGGCAGCGGCGACGAGCTCCCCCACGCCGTCGGGCGGCTGCGCTCCCCAGTAGCCGAGCTGCAGTCCCAGTTTCATCGCATGTCTCCTTCGGCGTGGGTGGGTGCTTGCCCAAATAGTAGAACGTGTTCTACTTTCGGACCATGACACGAACTCTGTCAGCCCCGGTCACCGTAGCGTTCGACTACACCCGCTCGACCGGGCCCGTCCTCGGCCGGTTCCTCACCGGACTGCGCGACGGCGTCGTCATCGGCGGTCGTACGTCGGAGGGCACGGTCGTCGTACCGCCACCGGAGTTCGACCCGGTCACCCACGAGGCCGTCACCGACTTCGTCGAGGTCGCCTCGACCGGCACCGTCACGTCGTGGTCCTGGGTGAGCGAGCCGGTGAAGCACCAGCCGCTGGACCGCCCGTTCGCGTTCGCCCTGGTCACCCTCGACGGCGCCGACACTCCCCTGCTGCACGCCCTCGACGTCGCATCCGCCGACGAGGTCAGCACCGGCATGCGGGTGCAGATCCGCTGGGCGGAGGAGCGCGTCGGGGCGATCACGGACATCCAGTGCTTTGAGCCGGAACAAGGTGGTCGAGCAGCGAGCGAAGCGAGTGATCAGTCGAGACCACGCGATGAGGAAGCGGTCACCGGCGTGATCACCCCGGTCGAGCTCGACTACCTCTACGCCGCCTCGCCGGAGGAGTCGGCCTTCTACCGGGGGCTGGCGGAGGGCCGGATCCTGGGCCAGTGCTGCCCGACGTGCCAGAAGGTCTACGTGCCGCCGCGCTCGGCCTGCCCGTCCGACGGCACGCCGACCAACGAGGAGATCGAGCTGCCCGACAAGGGCACGGTGACGACCTTCTGCATCGTGAACGTGCCGTTCATGGGCCAGAAGATCACGCCGCCCTACGTGTCGGCGTACGTCCTGCTCGACGGTGCGGACATCGCCTTCCTGCACCTGATCCTGGACATCCCGGCCGAGGAGGTCCGCATGGGCATGCGGGTCGAAGCGGTCTGGAAGCCCCGCGAGGAGTGGAGCACCACGATCGAGAACATCAGCCACTTCCGCCCGACCGGTGAACCGGACGCGGACTACGACACCTACAAGCAGCACCTCTAGGACGGATGAAGATGAGAGACGTTGCCGTCGTCGGGTTCGCCCAGCGACAGATGGAGGAGTTCGACGGGTCGCCCACCTGCGTGGAGATGCTCGTCCCGCTCTTCGCCGAGTGCTACGAGCAGACCGGCTGGACCCGTCGGGACATCGGCTTCTGGTGCTCGGGGTCCTCGGACTACCTGGCCGGCCGGTCGTTCTCGTTCGTGCAGGCGGTCGACGCGATCGGTGTGATCCCGCCGGTCAACGAGTCGCACGTCGAGATGGACGCCGCCTGGGCGCTCTACGAGGCCTGGGTGAAGATCCAGACCGGCGAGGTCGACACCGCGCTGGTCTACGGCTTCGGGAAGAGCTCGGCCGGTGTGCTGCGTCGTACGCTCGCGCTCCAGCTGGACCCCTACACGATGACGCCGCTGTGGCCCGACACCGTGTCCCTCGCCGGCCTCCAGGCCCGCGCCGGCATCGACGCCGGACTGTGGGACGAGCGTGCGATGGCTGAGGTGGTCAACCGGTCGCTGACCGACGCCGAGAAGAACGACTACGCCATCCGCAAGGGCGGCTCGTCGGTCGAGGAGCTCCTCGCCCGGCCGATGTACGCCGACCCGCTGCGCAAGCACGACTGCGCCCCCGTCACCGACGGAGCCGCCGCGATCGTGCTGGCGGCCGACGACCAGGCCCGGGACGTGGCGGAGCGACCGGCGTGGATCACCGGCATCTCGACGTACGTCGACCCGATCAGCATGGGCACCCGTGACCTGACCCGCTCCCCCTCGACCGCCAACGCGGCCAGGGGACTCGACCTCGACGGGCTCGAGGTGGCCGAGCTGCACGCGCCGTTCAGCCACCAGGAGCTGATCCTGCGCACCGAGCTCGGGCTGGCCGACGATGTGGCGGTCAACCCGTCCGGCGGCCCGCTCGCCGGGAACCCGATGTTCACCGGCGGCCTGATCCGCTTCGGCGAGGCCGCCAGGAAGGTGTGGGCAGGCGAGAACACCAAGGTGCTCGGCCATGCCACCAGCGGACCGGCCCTGCAGCAGAACCTCGTGTGCACGATGGAAGGACGGTCCTGATGGCGAAGCAGCCGGCAGCCGTGATCGGCGTGGGCCAGACCCACCACCGGGCCAAGCGCGAGGACGTCTCGATGGCGGGTCTGTGCCGTGAGGCCATCGACCGCGCGATGGCCGACGCCAACGTCGGCTTCGACGACATCGACGCGATCGTGGTCGGCAAGGCGCCCGACCTGTTCGAGGGCGTGATGATGCCCGAGCTGTTCCTGGCCGACTCGCTCGGTGCCGCGGGCAAGCCGCTGATCCGGGTGCACACGGCCGGCTCCGTCGGTGGTTCCACCGCGATCGTGGCCTCGTCGTTGGTGCAGGCGGGTGTCCACAAGCGGGTGCTCACCGTGGCCTTCGAGAAGCAGTCGGAGTCCAACGCCATGTGGGCGCTGTCGGTGCCGGTCCCGTTCAACATGCCGGTGCACGCCGGCGCGGGCGGTTACTTCGCCCCCCACGTCCGCTCCTACATCCGTCGTTCCGGGGCGCCCACCCACGTCGGTGCGATCGTCGCGGCCAAGGACCGGCAGAACGCCTTGAAGAACCCCTACGCGCACCTGAAGAACAAGGACACCACCGTCGAGACGGTGCTGGCCTCACAGATGCTCTGGGACCCGATCCGGTACGACGAGACCTGCCCCTCCTCCGACGGCGCCTGTGCGCTCGTCATCGCCGACGAGGACACCGCGAAGGCCTCCCCCAACCCGGCCTGGATCCACGGCACCGTGATGCGCTCGGAGGCCACCACGGCTGCCGAGCGCGACCAGGTGAACCCGCAGGCCTCCCGGGACGCGGCCGCTGCCATCTACAAGCAGGCCGGCATCACCAATCCGATCGAGGAGATCGACGCGGCCGAGATCTACGTGCCGTTCTCGTGGTTCGAGCCGATGTGGCTGGAGAGCCTCGGCTTCGCGGCCGAGGGCGACGGCTGGAAGCTCACCGAGTCGGGAGCGACGGCCCTGGACGGGACGATGCCGGTCAACATGAGCGGCGGGGTGCTCTCCTCGAACCCGATCGGCGCCAGCGGCATGTTGCGCTTCGCCGAGGCCGCCCTCCAGGTGCGGGGTGCCGCCGGCGAGCACCAGGTCGACGGAGCCCGCCGCGCCCTCGGCCACGCCTACGGTGGCGGCTCGCAGTTCTTCTCGATGTGGATCGTCGGCTCCGAGCAGCCCGTCAGCTGAGTGTTGCGCCCGTCTGGGACGTCGTCAGCTGAGCAGTCTCAGACCCGGTAGTCGTAGGTGACCCAGGTGGTCTTCTCGGCCAGGTCGTCGTAGAGCCGCTGGGCGGTGTGGTTGTCCTCGGCGGTGATCCACCGGACCTTGTTGTAGCCACGCCACTGCGCCATCTCGCCCAACGCGCTGATCAGCGCCCGGCCGACGCCCTTTCCGCGCGCGTCGGGCTCGGTGAACAGGTCGTCGAGGTAGAGACCGCGCTTGCCGGAGGACGGTCGCGCGAACTCACGGTGGTGGGCGAACCCGACCACCTCGTCGTCGACGAGCGCCACGAGTGCGTTGGTCTCGTGGGTGTCGTCGTTGATCCATCCCCAGACGCGGTCGACGACATCTTGTTCCTCGTCGTACTCGTAGAAGGTGCGGTAGGCGTGGAAGAGCCGCTGCCACGCCTCGTGGTCACCGGGCTCGATCGGGCGTACGACGACTGAGGTGCTCATGCTCGTCATCATGACCCACGCGGACACAGCAGTGGGTCTCCGAGGGCTCCAGCCGGGCTCGCAGGCCGGGACACCCGAGACCCTCGAGGGCACCGCCGACGTAGTCGAGGTTGACCCCGCAGACCAGGGCCGGCTGCTCCTTGGCCAGGGCGTCGAAGGGGCAGTTCCTCAGGGTGAGGTTGTCCTCCTCGAGCGTCGGTTCGAAGCCTTCGGAGTGCATCAGCCCGCGGACCCGCTCGAGCCCGTCGCCGGTCCCGTCGTACGACGACCCCGCCTCGCGGCCACGACGGCGGGCCTCGTGACGGAGCGCCTCCTCCAGCGGCTTCCCGTCGAGCGAGGAGGCCACGGCTCCGGCCAGCACCGAGCCGACCAGGTCGTAGTTGCGAGGGGGCACCGAGACCGACACCTCGACGGCGGCGCGACAGTAGAGCTTGGCCGGGCGGCCTGCGCCGGGCCCGGTCCTGCCGGAGAGGCGCCGGAACTCCGTGCTGAGCAGCCCTTCGTCGACGAGGCGCTCGAGGTGGAAGCGCGCGGTGTGCAGGGCCAGGCCGGTGCCGGCGGCGGTCTGCTCACGCCCGACCGGCTCGTCGTGCGTGGCGACGAACTCGTAGACCTGGCGGCGCACCGGGTCGGCGAGCGATCCGACTGCGGTGAACTCGTCCATCCCCCACCCCGTTCCTGTCTTGACCGATGCGGTCGCACTCACTAACGTGCAGATTACTGTCTTTTAGAGCCGCCCGTCCAGCAGGAGAGTCCATGAGCCAGACCGTCACCCCCATCCTCGAGCACCGGCTGGACCGACTCGAGCAGGCCACCGCCGCCGCTTCCGAGATGCTCGCCGCCCTGGGCGTGCCGGTCCACGAGGACGACCTGGCCGAGACTCCCCGACGCCTGGTGCACGCCTACGCCGAGCTGCTCACCCCCGGCCCGTTCGAGATGACCACCTTCCCCAACCGCGAGGAGTACGACGAGCTGGTGCTCGTGCGCGACATCCCGGTGCGGTCGTTGTGCGAGCACCACATGCTGCCGTTCATCGGCGTCGCGCACGTCGGGTACCTGCCCGGCCAGCGCATCGTCGGCTTGTCCAAGCTGGCTCGCACGGTGGACTTCCACGCGCGGCGGGTGCAGACCCAGGAACGGCTCACCAGCCAGGTCGCCGACGACCTGCAACGCCAGCTGGACCCGCTCGGGGTCGGCGTCGTGATCGAGGCCGAGCACACCTGCATGAGCGTCCGTGGCGCCCGCGCCGACGGGGCGCGCACTGTCACCGCACGGCTGCTCGGCCAGCTCCGCGAGAACCCCGCGACCAGGGCCGAGTTCCTTGCCCTCACCCGCGAGCGGGGTGGACGGTCATGAGCGGGCGGGTGGTGGTCGTCGGTGGTGGGCTCGCCGCCGGCACCGTGGTGACCCAGCTTCGCGAGGGCGGCCACGACGGGTCCATCACGGTCTTCACCGAGGAGCCGCGACCGCCGTACGAACGGCCGCCGCTGTCCAAGGACCTGCTGCTCGGCACGGGCACCGAGGAGAAGGCGCTGGTCCAGCAGGCGGACTGGTACGCCGAGAACGACGTGGACCTCCGGATCGGCACCGCCGTCACGTCGCTGGACCTCGCTGCCCGCGAGGTCGTCGCCGGCGCCGACCGCACGCCGTACGACCATCTGGTGCTCGCGACCGGCTCTCGGCCACGACACCTGCGGCTGGCCGACGAGAGCGGTGCGCCGGTCGTCTACCTGCGCACCTTGGAGGACTCGCGCCGCATCAAGTCGGCGCTGACCGCGGGCTCGCGCATCGGGATCGTCGGCGGCGGCTGGATCGGTCTCGAGGTCGCCTCTGCTGCCCGCAACGCCGATGCCGAGGTCACCCTCGTCGAGTCGCTCGACCAGCCGTTGCTCCGCGTGCTCGGTCCCGAGGTGTCCACGATCTTCGCCGAGCTGCACCGCGAGCACGGGGTCGACCTCCGGCTCGGTGCCTCGCTGACCGGCCTCTCCCGCGACGGTGACCGCGGCGTGCTGGAGGTGGCGGGGGCCGATCCCGTCCCCTGCGACCTCGTCGTCGTGGGCATCGGCATCGAACCGGTCACCGAGCTCGCGAGCGCTGCCGGGCTGACCGTCGACAACGGCATCCGCACCGACGAGCGGCTGCGCACCAGCTCCCGCGACGTCTACGCCGCCGGCGACGTCGCCAACGCCGACCATCCGGTGCTGGGCCGGCCGGTGCGGGTCGAGCACTGGGACACCGCCATCCAGCACGGCAAGGTCGTGGCGCGCAACATCCTGGGCGAGGAGGCGAAGGCCGAGGCGCTGCCGTACTTCTTCACCGACCAGTACGACCTCGGCATGGAGTACGTCGGGAGCCCTGGCCCCGATGGCTACGACCGCGTGGTCGTCCGGGGCCACCGCGTCGGAGACCGGGTCTTCACGGCGTGGTGGCTGCGCGACGGTCGGGTCGTCGCCGGCATGCATGCCAACGACTGGGACGCGATCTCCGACGTACGCCGCATCGTGGGCGCCGAGGTGGACGGCGACCGGCTGGCCGACGAGAAGGTGCCACTCAGCGAGTTCGGCGCGGAGTAGTCTCGCTCCATGGGAGAAGTGATCGCGTTCCCGCCGCAGGAGCGGCCCGAGGACAACGAGGCCGAGCCCCTGTGGCGCGAGGCCGTCGGCCACGAGCTCCGCGAGGAGCGCCAGCGCCAGGAGCGGACGCTCGCCGACGTCTCCGAGGAGTCCGGGGTCTCCACCCAGTACCTCTCCGAGATCGAGCGCGGCCGCAAGGAACCCAGCTCAGAGATCCTCGGCGCCGTCGCCGGCGCCCTCGGGCTCCGGCTCGTCGACCTGACGGCACGCATCACCCGGACCCTTGCCGCCGTCCCCCGCGGGCCGCTCGCTCTCGCCGCCTGACGTACGCGTCTAGTAGCCCGGGAAGACCGGTCGCAGGTCGTCCAGAGTGACGTTGCCGGTGACCTCGACGCCTGCAGGAGTGACCTCCGGGCGCAGCCGGCCGCTGAGCATCCGCACGGCCGCCTCGAGGGGACCGTGGAAGGTGGCGGTCGCGTCCTGCGGCGTGCCGACGGTCAGGGTGACGGTGTCGGCGAACGAGATGCCGTAGCCGTCCAGCGCGAGCGTGGCCGGTTGCTGCAGCGACTGCGGCCGGGCGGCGAAGTCGAGCATGAAGCCGAGCCCGTTGGCCAGGTGCTCGACCACGAGGGCGGACGAGGTCGGCTCGATACCTGCCGTGGGATCGAACGCGACCCGCACGTCCCAGGCGTGGGCCGCGGTCTCGTTGAGCCGCATGCCGACGAAGGTCTCCAGGGTGCTCGGCTCGGGCAGGAACCCGAGGTCCACCGTGATCGTCTTGCGCTGCTCGTCGTCGAGCCCCTCGAGCACCTCGACCAGCTCACCGTGCCGCTGGAGGAATCCCGCGGCCTGGTCCTCCGGCGACATCGCGTTCCACCGGTCCCAGACCGCCTGGTTGTCGATGTCCGGGACGGGCTCGCCCGCCACGGCCGGGGCCAGCCGTGCGTAGGTGAGCTCCGAACCGCTGCCGAGGTGCGAGAGCACCTGGGCCACCGTCCAGTCGGTGGCGCCACTCCGACGAGTCAGGTCCTCGGGTGACAGCGGGGTGATCACCTTCTCGAGCTGGTCGTGGTTGGTGCGCAGGGCGACGATCGAGGCGTCGAGAAGGTCCGTCATATGGGCGGCAACACCGGACCCGGACCCGTTCTTCCCGGATGAGACTCCCGGGATCGCTAGGCAGCCTTCCGGCTGTCCAGGATCGCGTCGACCAGGCCGTAGTCGACCGACTCCCGCGCGTTGAGGACGAGGTCTCGGCCGGTGTCCTCGCGCAGGCGCTCGGCGCTCTGGCCGGTGTGCCGGGCCAGGATCGACTCCATCTCCGCGCGCAGCCGGACGATCTCCTTGGCCTGGAGGGCGAGGTCGGGCAGTGCTCCCTGCCCGCCGGTCGACGGCTGGTGGAGGACGACGCGCGCGTGCGGCAGCAGCGTCCGGTTACCCGGCGTACCACCGGCCAGGAGCAGTGCGGCGCTGCTCGCCGCCTGACCGACACAGGTCGTGTGCACCGGCGAGCTGACGAACTGCATGGTGTCGTAGATGGCCAGACTGGCGGTGACCGAGCCGCCGGGCGAGTTGAGGTAGAGGCTGATCGGGACCTCCGGACGGTCGGACTCGAGGTGCAGCAGCTGCGCGATCACCACGTTGGCGACGCCGTCGTCGATCTCGGTGCCGATGTAGATGATCCGGTCGGTGAGGAGCCGGCTGTAGATGTCGACGGCTCGCTCGCCGCGCAGGGTCTTCTCGATGACGCTCGGGATGGTGTAGCTGCTCATCGCCGTACCCCCAGACCGACCGTGCGCGACTGTCGTGCCGGGGTGACGGCGGCGACGTCGCTGATGATCTGGTCGACGAACCCGTAGTCGCGCGCCTCCTCGGCGGTGAACCACCGGTCGCGGTCGGCGTCGTGCTCGACCTTCTCGACGGGCTGGCCGGTGTGCTCGGCGATGAGGCGCATCATGACGTTCTTGGTGTGCTCGAGGTTCTCGGCCTGGATCTCGATGTCGACAGCAGTGCCGCCGATGCCGGCAGAGCCCTGGTGCATCAGCACCCGCGAGTGCGGCAGTGCGTAGCGCTTGCCGGGAGTGCCGGCCGAGAGCAGGAACTGGCCCATGCTGGCGGCCAGCCCCATCGCCAGCGTGCTGACGTCGTTGGGGATCAGCCGCATCGTGTCGTAGATGGCGAGCCCGGCCGAGACCGAGCCCCCGGGTGAGTTGATGTAGAGGCTGATGTCGCTGTGCGGGTCCTCGGCGGACAGGAGCAGCAGCTCGGCACAGAGCCGGTTGGCGATCGGGTCGTCGACCTCCTGGCCGAGCACGATGATGCGCTGGTGCAGCAGTCGTGCGGTCAGCTGGTCGTCGAGCGAACCTGCCGGCAGCGGGCCGGAGTTCGATGGTGGCATCGGACACCTCCTGGGTCGTGGTGCTCCCAGACTCCGGCTCCGTGATCGGGCGTTCCAGCGTTTCTGCCTGCGGCGGATCTGCCCTCAGCAGAGGACCTTGTGCCGAGCGCGAGGAGGACGCATGATTACTTCATTACAACGTTGCAGAGGAGCGCGTCATGGGAGCAGATCAAGGACAGGTGGCCGGCTGGCTGCAGGGGCGGCTGCCCGACGGGTGGTTCACCGGACCGGCCGAGGTCACCGTCGACCGCGAGGAGATCATGGTCGTCGGCACGTTGGCCGCCCCTGAAGGCGTGACCGGCGACGCCGACGGTCCGGAGGCCACCGAGGCGGCCCGGGGCCGGATCTCCCGGTTCCGCGAGGAGACTCGCGACGAGCGGATCTCGATCGCCCGCGAGGCCGAGCACCGGTTCGGCAAGAAGGTCGCGTGGGGCGCCGAGTGCGGCTCCGCCACGGCGGTCTTCACCCATCTCGCCGTACCCGTGATGACGCGGCTGCGTCAGCCCGAGCGTGTCGTGCTGGACACGCTCGTCGAGTCCGGGGTGGCCCGCAGCCGGGCCGACGCGCTCGCGTGGTGCGTGCGCCTGGTCGGCGAGCACACCGAGGACTGGCTGGCCCAGCTGCGGGAAGCCATGACGAGCGTGCAGAAGCTGCGCGACGAGGGTCCGCCCGCGGCCTGACTCAGCGTCCCTCGACGAGCGCCCGCATGACCGCGCGCGCGTCGTCGAGGGCGTACGACGACCCGCCGGCCGTCGACTCGACCACCGCGCCCTCCTGCACCAGGGCGAGCTGACGAGCCAGCAGTCCGTCGTCCTCGATGCCGCCCTGCGCGAGGAGACGGCCGAAGAGTCCCCGCATCCACTCCTTCTCGGCCCGTACGACGGCCGTGGCTCTCTCGGAGGACGTCGAGAGCTCGGCGTACGCCGCGACGAAGCCGCAGCCCCGGTCGGCCATCTCCAGCCAGGACTCCAACGCGTCGATCACCGCGACCACGCGGTCGCTCGCTGGGCCGTCGACCTGCTCGACGTGGTCGGTCACGTGCGCCTGCCACCGGCGAGCCCGTGCCTCGAGGTAGGCGACCACGAGTCCCTCCTTGGACCCGAACCGGTCGTAGATCGTCTTCTTGGTGGTGCCCGCCTGCTCGGCGACCAGCTCGACGCCGACGCTGTTGATGCCGCGGCTGTAGAAGAGGTCGGTCGCCGCGTCCAAGATGCGTCGGGCGGCGGGGGTCAGGGTGGGCTCGTCAGCGGTCCCAGAGATCGTGGTCGTCATGGCTGCTGCACCTCCGAAGTACCTTGCGAGTATACCGACCGGTGTGTTTACCATCCGTCATGCAGCTGCCGGTCCGCCTCCGCTCCCCCATCGTCGCCGACGCGGCCATGGTCGTCACGTGGAGCTCGGGATTCATCGGTGCCGAGCTGTCCAGCCGGGCGGAGGCCGATCCGCTGACCGTGCTCGGCTGGCGGTTCGCGCTGCTCGCCGCGCTACTCGTCGTGGTCACGCGGATCCGTCGCGTCCCGTGGCCCTCGCTGGCTGCCTGGCGACGACAGACCGCCATCGGGGTGCTCTGCCAGCCGGCCTACCTGTTGCTGGTCTTCGAGGGCGTGCGCCACGGCGTGCCGGGCGGCACCGCTGCCCTGATCGCGGCCGTCCAGCCGCTGCTCGTCGCCACGGTCGCCGGCCGGCTCCTCGGCGAGTTCACCACGCCACGGATGTGGATCGGGATGGCGCTCGGCCTGGTCGGCGTCGCCGTCGTGGTCTCGGGCGATCTCGGTTCGTCCACCGCGCCCGCGTGGGCCTACCTGCTGCCGACGGTCGGGATGCTGTGCCTGGCCTCGGGCACGGTCCTCGAGCGCCGGCTCCGCCCACCCGAGAGCATCCTCGAGACGATCATGATGCAGGCCGTCGTCAGTGCCGTGGTGCTGAGCACCCTGGCCGTCGTGTTCGGCCGGGCATCGGCGCCGTCGTCCTGGGGATTCTGGGGTGCCGTGCTGTGGCTGCTGGTGCTGGCCAGCCTGGGCGGGTACGTGATGTACGTGCACGTCGCGCGCACACAGGGCGCGACCGTGGTGAGCACCCTGCTCTACCTGACCCCGCCCACGACGATGCTGTGGGTCTACCTCATGTTCGGCGTGCCCGTGACGCTCGTCGGGCTGGTCGGGCTGGCGATCAGTGCCGTCGGCGTGGGCCTGGTGCTCCACGGACGAAGCGTCCGGGAGCGCGTGCGGGAGATGGCCCTCAGGCGTACCTGACCGGCAGGTGCTTGATCCCGTTGATCCAGCCGTGGCGGAGTCGGATCGCGTCGCCGGTGCGGGTGATGTCGGGCATCCGGTCGGCGATCGCGTTGAACATCACCTCGACCTCGAGGCGGGCCAGGTTGGCACCGATGCAGTAGTGGGCGCCGTGCCCACCGAAGGACAGGTGCGGGTTGGGGTCGCGCAGCACGTTGAACGAGCGGGGGTCCTCGAAGACGGACTCGTCGTTGTTGCCGCTGGCGTAGAACAGCCCCACCCGCTGGCCCTTCTTGACCTCCTGGTCGCCGACCAGCACGTCGTTGAGGGCGGTGCGCTGGAAGACGGTCACGGGAGTGGCCCAGCGGATGATCTCGTCGGTGGCCGCCTTCGGCCGGTCCCTCTTGAACAGCTCCCACTGGTCGGGGTGGTCGAAGAAGGCCTTCATGCCGTGGGTGATCGCGTTGCGGGTGGTCTCGTTGCCGGCCACCGCCAGCATGATCACGAAGTAGCCGAACTCGTCCTCGGCCAGCGGCTGCCCGTCGATGTCGCCCTGGACGAGCTTGGTGATGAGGTCGTCGCGCGGGTTGAGCTTGCGGTCGGCCGCCATCTCCATCGCGTAGCCGAGGATCTCGGCGGCGGCGACGTCGGGCTGACCGCCGTACTCCGGGTCCTCGCCGGCCAGCATCTGGTTGGACCAGTCGAAGAGCTTGCGCCGGTCCTCGAACGGTACGCCGAGCAGGTCGGCGATCGCCTGGAGCGGCAGCTCGGCCGCCACGTCCTCGACGAAGTCGCCCTCACCCTTGGCCAGGGCGTCGTCGATGATCTTGTCGGCGCGCTGGATGAGCACCTCGTGGAGCGCACCGATCGAACGCGGCGTGAACCCGCGGCTGATCAGCTGGCGGGTCTTGGTGTGGATCGGCGGATCCTGGTTGATCAGCATGATCTGCTGCATCTCCACCTGGTCGCGCGTCATGTCTGCGCCGAAGCGGATGATCGCGCCGTTCTCCTGGCTGGAGAAGTCCTTGCTGTTCTTGGACACGGCAGCGACGTCGGCGTGCCGGCTCACTGCCCAGTAGCCGGTGTCCAGGAAGCCGGCGTAGCCGTCCGGCTCCTGTTCCACCCACCAGACCGGGGCCGTCTGGCGCAGCTCCATGAACTGTTCCAGGGGGATCGCCGCCTCACAGAGCAAGGGGTCGGTCGGGTCGAACCCGGCGGGCACGGTGGGCGAAGCGGTCACAGCGGAAACCTCCACGAATCTGGAACACGTTCTAGTGTTGATCGTTACATACTCTCGGTTTGTTTTGGAAGAGTGGGCCACCAGAAAATCAGCGTGGCGTTGCCCAGAATCAGAACGTGTTCTAGTTTTGTCCCATGGGAAACCCCGTGATCATCGATGCTGTCCGCACGCCCCTCGGCAAGCGCAGGGGCGGTCTCGCCGGCGTGCACCCGGGCGAGCTGCTCGGGTTCGTGCAGCGCGAGGTGCTCAAGCGCACCGGAGTCGACCCCGAGCTGGTCGAGCAGGTCGTCGGCGGCGTCGTCACCCAGGCGGGCGAGCAGTCCAACGACATGGTCCGCCGGGCCTGGCTGCACGCCGGTCTCCCCCAGCCCACGGGAGCGACCACCATTGACGCGCAGTGCGGCTCCGGCCAGCAGGCCGCCCACCTGGTCAACGACATGATCAAGGCCGGCACCATCTCGGTCGGCATCGCCTGTGGCGTGGAGTCGATGAGCCGGATCCCGCTGGGCGCCAACGTGCCGCCTGGCGCGGGCGACCCGCGGCCCGAGTCGTGGACGATCGACATGCCCAACCAGTTCGAGGGCGCCGACCGGATCGCCCGCAACCGCGGCCTGACCCGCGAGGACCTCGAGGCCTGGGGCTTCGAGTCCCAGCGCAAGGCGCGCATCGCCCTCGACGAAGGTCGCTTCGAGCGCGAGATCGCGGCGCTCGAGGCGCCCGTGATCGACAAGGAGAGTGGCAAGCCCACCGGCGAGACCCGACTGGTCGCCACCGACGAGGGACTGCGCGAGACCACGATGGAAGGGCTGGCCGGGCTGCGCCCGGTGCTCCCCGACGGGCTGCACACGGCCGGTACGTCGTCGCAGATCAGCGACGGCGCCTCTGCGGTGCTGATCATGGACCTGTCCCTGGCCGACTCGCTCGGGCTGACCCCGCGGGCGCGGATCGTCGACCACGCCCTCGTCGGGTCGGACCCCTACTACCACCTCGACGGTCCGATCGACGCGACCCGGCGCGTGCTCGACCGCACCGGCTTCACCCTCGACGACTTCGACCTCTTCGAGGTCAACGAGGCGTTCGCGTCCGTCGTACTCTCCTGGGCGCAGCAGACCGGAGCACCGCTGGAGCGCACCAACGTCAACGGCGGGGCGATCGCGCTCGGCCACCCGGTCGGCTCGACCGGCACGCGACTGATCACCACTGCCTTGCACGAGCTCGAGCGCACCGACGGCACGCGGGCGTTCATCTCGATGTGCGCCGGCGGCGCCATGGCGACCGGGACCGTGATCGAGAGGGTCTAGCGTTCGGCGCATGTTCACGTGGACCGACGAGCAGCTGGCCATCCGGGACGCGGTGCGGTCCTTCGTGGACCAGGAGATCCGTCCCCACCAGGACGAGCTCGAGCACGGTGACCTGCCGCCGTACGACCTGATCCGGAAGTTCTTCGCCACCTTCGGGCTCGACACGATGGCCGCGGAGAGCTTCGACCGGTCCGTGTCCGGCGAGGACACCTCGTCGTCCGGACCAGGGATGGATCCCGCGCTCGCCGTACTTCCCCAGATCGAGCTGGTGAAGGTGTCCATGGGCATCCCGGCCGCGATCGGGGTGTCCATCGGGCTGGCCGCCGGCACCATCAACGCGCACGGCACGGTCGAGCAGCGCAAGCGCTGGGCCCGCGACCTGATGACCTTCGAGAAGGTCGGGGCGTGGGCGATCACCGAGCCCGACGCGGGGTCCGACGCCTTCGGCGGCATGCGTACGACGGTCAAGCCCGACGGCGAGGAGTTCGTGCTCAACGGCCAGAAGACCTTCATCACCAACGGGCCGTACGCCGACACGCTGGTCGTCTACGCCAAGCTCGACGACGGCTCCGGCCTCGACCGACGCGCCCAGCCCGTCCTGACGTTCGTGCTCGACAGGGGGATGGACGGCCTCGAGCAGTCCGCGCCGTTGAAGAAGATGGGCATGCACTCCTCACCCACCGGACAGCTGTTCTTCGACGGCGTCCGGCTCGGCCGCGACCGACTCCTCGAGGGGCGACCCGGAACGGATGGCCGCGACTCGGCGCGCTCCAACTTCATGGTCGAACGGGTCGGCATCGCCACCCTCGCGCTGGGCGTCATCGAGGAGTGCCTGCGGCTGTGCGTCGACTACGCCAAGCAGCGCACCCTCTGGGGCAAGCCGATCGGCGACCTCCAGCTGATCCAGCTCAAGCTGGCCGAGATGGAGGTGGCCCGCATCAACGTGCAGAACATGGTCTTCAAGGGCATCGCGGCCCGTCGAGGCGAGGTGTCGATGGACCTCGCGGAAGCCTCTGCGATGAAGCTCTACTCCTCCCGCGCCGCGACGGAGGTGGCCATGGAGGCCGTCCAGCTCTTCGGCGGCAACGGCTACATGGCGGAGTACCGCGTCGAGCAGCTGGCCCGCGACGCCAAGAGCCTGATGATCTACGCCGGCTCCAACGAGGTGCAGGTGACCCATGTGGCCAAGGGGTTGCTGCGGCGCTAGCCCGGGAGGAGTGACCTCAGCGCGCGCACCCGCCGCAACGCCAGGCTGGCGCCGGCGCGGACGGTGGCCGGGGCGTGCAGCTCGTCGAGGATCGGGGCGCGCATGCGGGTCCAGTCGGGGTCGCTGGGCAGGGGCGCCTCGGGGCCGCTGCCGGGGGCACCGAAGGAACGTGCCATCGCTTCGCGTACGCCGAGCAGCGGCTGGCCGTCCTTGGGCACCCAGGTCTCCCCCGGCCGGCAGACCATCTCGTGGCGCAGGCTCTCGATCAGGGCGTTCACGGTCCAGAACGGGGCCGCGACCATGGCCGCGGTGCCGAGGCTGACGAGCGGCGTCGGCACGGGCAGGGTGGGGATCCGGACACGGAGCAGGCCGGCGGCGCGGGCGCACTCGGCCAGCAGCCGGGAGTACGGCAGCACGTTGGGACCGCCGATGTCGACCGCGCCGGTGAGGTGGTCGTCGGCGAAGGCCTCGACCATCGCGCGGAGGACGTCGCTGACCGCGATCGGCTGGACGCGATTCTCCAGCCAGCTCGGCACCGGCTGCACGAGCAGCAGCGTCGCCAGCTGGCGGATCACCTCGAACGACGTCGATCCGGCACCGACCACGACCCCCGCCCGGAGCGACAGCACCGAGCAACGTTCACTCGCTGCCTCCTCCAGCACCTGCTCGACCTCGAGGCGCGAGGAGATGTGGGCCGACAGCTCGTCCACCGGGGCGTCCGGCACCAGGCCCGAGAGGTAGACGACCCGGCGTACGTCGCCGTCCAGCACCGCGTCGCGCACCGCCTCGGCGCCGATCCGGTCGCGGTCGGCGAACCCGCGGACGTTGAGCGAGTGCACGAGGTAGCAGACGCCGTCGACGCCGCTCACGGCTGCCCGGACGGCCAGGGCATCGGTGACGTCGCAGCGCCGCCACTCGACCTCGTGGCCCCACGCGAAGCGGTCGGGGTCCGGCGACGACGACGAGGCAGCGACCACCTCGTGCCCGGCGTCCAGGAGCGCTGGTACGACGCGCGAGCCGACGTACCCGGTGGCCCCGAGGACGAGGATCCGCACGTTCACTCCCCCAGGTGCTTGAGCAGGTTGTGCCCGAAGCGGCGACCCATCGCGGCCATCACGCCCTTCATGGTGCCCTCGACAGCCCGCCGGGTCGCCTTGGGGAACGGCAGGTCGACCGTGACACCCAGGTCGATCGACACGCGACAGCCCGAGCCGGCCTCCTCGAGGAGGTACTCACCCTCGACGCCGCTGTTCTCCTCGGTGCACGCGGGATCGTGGGTGAACGTGATCCGGTCGGGCTCCTCGAAGGTCATCACCTCGGTGAAGGTGGTGCCGATCGACTTGCCCAGGACCGGCACCTTGGTGACGTTCCAGGTCCAGCGATCGTCCTGGACGTCGATGCGCTGCAGGTAGGGCGTCAGCTTCGGCAACAGCTCGGGGTCGGTGAGCGCCGCCCAGACGTCCTTGCGGGACGACTTGAGGGTCGCGGTGGACTGGTTGCTTGCGGTGAAGCGGGTCATGGGTCTCCTCGTCATCGCCCGTGCCGGGCGCAGGGGGGCCGCCGAACACAAACGTATCGGGTGCCTGGAGGCGTACGCTGGCGGCACCTACTGGAGGGGGAACGACATGTCGCCCATTGTCTGGCTCGTCATCTGGGGCGTTGCCATCGCGACGCTCGCCTTCTTCACGGTCCGGGAGATCCGCCGCGGCAAGAAGCCGATCCCCGACTTCGACAAGCTGAGCCACGAGGCCCACCGGGAGGCGTCGATCCGTCGCGACGGCAGCGGGCCGAACAGCACCACTCCGCTGGGCGGCTTCTGAGGCCTCAGGTCCCGTAGACCGGATCTGGTACGGCGGCCTGCGCGATGAGCTCGCGCACGGCTGTCCCGACCTCGTCGGCCTCCCAGCGCCGTCCGAGGTCGCGCCGGGGTCCGTGCCGCCAGCCCTCCTCGACGCAGATCTGCCCGCCCTCGATCTCGAGGACCCGACCGGTGACGTCGCAGTCCTCGGAGGCCAGCCAGGCGACGATCGGTGAGTTGTTGGCCGGATCCATGGCGTCGAAGGCATCCCCGTCTGCGTCCGCCATCATCTCGGGAAAGGCGCCCTCGGTCATCCGGGTGCGCGCGACGGGTGCGATCGCGTTGACATGTACGCCGTAGCGACCGAGCTCGGCGGCCGCCACCAGCGTCATGCCGACGATACCTGCCTTGGCGGCGGAGTACGTCGTCTGGCCGATCGAGCCCTGCATCCCCGCGCCGGAGGAGGTGTTGATGACGCGTGCGGCTCGTTGACGACCGTCCTTGGCCTCGGCGCGCCACCAGGCACCGGCGTGCCGCAGCGGCGCGAAGTGGCCCTTGAGGTGGACGCGGATGACGGCGTCCCACTCCTCCTCGGAGGTGTTCACCAGCATCCGGTCGCGCACGAAGCCGGCGTTGTTGACGAGGATGTCCAGCCCGCCGAAGGTGTCGATCGCCTGCTGCACCATCGCCGCCGCCTGCTCGAAGTCCGCGACGTCCGCCCCGTTGGCGACCGCTCGACCTCCGAGCGCCTCGATCTCGGCCACGACCTCGTGCGCGACCTCGGACGCCGCTCCCTCACCGGAGCCGGAGGTGCCGAGGTCGTTGACCACCACGCTCGCGCCCTGCCGGGCGAGCTCGAGGGCGTGGGCGCGACCGATGCCGCGCCCCGCGCCGGTGACGATCGCAATGCGACCTTCGAGGATGCCGGTCACTGGTTCTCCTTCTGGACGACGTGCGAGAAGACGGGGGGTTCGCCGCCGCCGTGGCACTCCACGCAGGCGCCGGAGACATAGCTGGCGAGGTCGGAGGCGAGGAAGGCCACGACCTGACCGACCTCGGCCGGTTCGGCCATCCGCCCGAGCGGGATGGTCTGCTCGATGGCCCGCACGGTCTCGTCGCTGCCGTAGTGGTCGGCGGTCTGCTCGGTGCGGCACAGGCCCACGTCGACGGTGTTGACGCGCACGTTCGGACCCCACTCGACGGCCAGCGAGCGGGTGAGGCTGTCCACACCGGCCTTGGCGGCGCCGTACGCCGCGGTGCCGGGCGAGGGGCGCAACGCCGAGACCGAGGAGATGTTCACGATGGCACCGCCGCCCTGCCGTTGCATGACCGCGTTGGCAGCCCGGGCGACGACGAGAGGGGCCGTGAGGTTCAGGCCGAGGACCTTCTCGAGGAGGCGCGGCGAGGCGTCCGCAGCCAGGGCGTACGGCGAACCACCCGCGTTGTTGACCAGGAAGTCGAGTCGACCGTGCTCGGCGACGACGGCGTCGACCATGGCAGCCACCGCCTCGGGATCGCGCACGTCGCACTGCACGTGAGTGGTGCCGGGCGCGGGAGCCTCCACCGCGGACCGGGCGCAGGTGACCACGGTGGCGCCGGCCCGCACGAGCACCTCGGCGATGCCGGCGCCGATGCCCTGGCTGCCACCCGTGACGAGGGCGACACGGTCGGAGAGGTCCACGGAGATCGGCACCCGTGTAGAGTACCAAGCAAATGCTTGGTTGTCCGGCTGAGGAGGCTTCATGAGCGTGACATCCGCGCTCCATGACGACGGGGTCCGCGTGGTCACGATGGACTTCCCGCCGGTGAACGCGCTCCCGGTCCAGGGGTGGTACGACGTCGCCGCCGCCCTCGACGAGGCCAGCCGTGACCAGGCCACCCACGTGCTGGTGCTGCGCGCCGAGGGCAAGGGCTTCAACGCCGGCGTCGACATCAAGGAGATGCAGAACACCGAGGGGTTCGACGCGCTGATCGGCGCCAACCGGGGCTGCTTCGCCGCCTTCCGGGCCGTCTACGAGTGCAGCGTGCCGGTCATCGCGGCGGTTCAGGGGTTCTGCGTCGGTGGCGGGGTCGGCCTGGTCGGCAATGCCGACTGCATCGTGGCCAGCGACGACGCCTACTTCGGCATCCCCGAGGTGGACCGCGGGGCGCTCGGCGCCGCCACCCACCTGGCCCGGATGGTGCCGCCCCACCTGATGCGCACGCTCTACTTCACCGGGCGCAACATCAAGGCCGTCGACCTGGTCCAGCACGGGTCGGTGCTCGAGGTGGTCCCTCGGGACGAGCTCGACGAGGCCGCCCTGGTCGTCGCCCGCGAGATCGCCCGCAAGGACACCCGCGTGATCCGGATGGCCAAGGAAGCGCTCAACGGCATCGACCCGATCGACGTCAACAAGAGCTACCGGTTCGAGCAGGGCTTCACCATGGAGCTCAACCTGGCCGGCGTCTCCGACGAGCTGCGCGACACGTTTGTCAATGGGCAGGGCGCTGGGACCGACAAGGCGCGGGGAGGCAACAAGTGAGCATGCCCAGCAAGGTGCTGACCGCCGCCGAGGTGGTCGGTCGCATCGAGGACGGGATGACCGTCGGCATCGGCGGCTGGGGGTCGCGGCGAAAGCCGATGGCACTGGTCCGCGAGATCTTGCGCAGCGACCTGAGGGACCTGACGGTCGTGTCGTACGCCGGCCCTGACGTCGGCCTGCTCCTCCAGGCCGGCAAGGCGAGTCGCGTCGTGTTCGCGTTCGCCACGCTCGACTCGATCCCGCTGGAGCCGCTGTTCTCCCGGGCACGTCAGGAGGCGACCGCGTCGTTCCGCGAGTGGGACGAGGGCATGTTCCAGACCGGGCTCCGCGCCGCGGCCCAACGAGTGCCCTTCCTGCCGATGCGCGCCGGGCTGGGATCCGCCGTGCTCGAGAACGACCCGACGCTCAGGACGGTCTCGAGTCCGTACGACGATCGCGAGGAGCTGGTCGCCGTACCCGCCCTCGAGCTGGACGTCGCACTGGTGCACATGAACCGCGCCGACCAGTACGGCAACGCGCAGTACCTCGGTCCCGACCCCTACTTCGACGACCTGTTCTGCATGGCGGCCAAGCAGGCCTACGTGTCGGCCGAGCAGATCATCGACACCGCCGGCATGACCGTCGACGCCGCGATCCAGACGATGCTGCTCAACCGCACCATGGTCGACGGCGTCGTCGAGACTCCCCACGGCGCGCACTTCACCACCTGCACGCCGACCTACGAGCGCGACGAGAAGTTCCAGAAGGCCTACGCGACTGCAGCGAAGACCCCTGAGGACTGGGCGGCCTTCGAGGAGCGCTTCTTGTCAGGGAGCGAGCAGGACTACCAGGACGCCGTGAATGCGTTCGCGAAGGAGGAGGCATGAGCGACGAGGTCAGCCGCGCGGAGTACTGCGCCGTCGCCATCGCCGACTGCTTCGCCGACGACGGCGAGATCATGGGCAGCCCGATGGGGCTGCTGCCGAGCCTCGGCGCCCGACTCGCCAAGCTGACCTCCAACCCACTGCTGATGATCACCGACGGCGAGTCGCGGATCCTGCAGGGTGCTCCCCCGCTCGGCGTGACCCAGGACGTGGTGGAGGGCTGGATGCCGTTCCGGCTGGTCCTCGAGTCGGTGGTCCCCTACGGCAAGCGGCACGTGATGATGGGCGCCACCCAGGTGGACCGGGAGGGCAACCAGAACATCTCGGCCATCGGCGAGTGGGCGAAGCCGAAGCGCCAGCTCCTCGGGGTCCGCGGTGCCCCCGGCAACACCGTCAACAACAAGACCTCCTACTGGGTGCCCAAGCACTCCCCACGCGTCTTCGTCGAGCACGTGGACATCGTCTCCGGCGTCGGCCGCACCCGCGCCGAGGCGGCCGGCCCGGCTGCCACTCGCTTCCACCAGGTGCACCGCGTGGTCAGTGACCTCGGCGTCTTCGACTTCAGCGGACCCGGCCACACCATGCAGTTCGTGTCCGTGCACCCCGGCGTCACCGTCGAGGACGTGCAGGCGGCGTCGTCCTTTGAGATCCACGCGTCGGGCGACGTGCCCACGACGCGCGAGCCCTCCCAAGGTGAGCTGATGCTGATCCGGGAGATGCTCGACCCGAAGATGCTGCGCGAGCGCGAGGTGCCGTCCGCAGGGACCCCGAGATGATCGAGCAGCTGCTTCGTACGCCGCTGACCGAGCTGGCCGGCGTACGCCACCCCGTCGTGCAGACCGGCATGGGCTGGGTGGCCGGACCGCGGCTGGTCGTGGGCACCGCCAACGCCGGCGGACTCGGCATCCTGGCCAGCGCCACCATGACCATCGACGAGCTCGAGCACGCGATCATCGAGGTGAAGAGCCGCACAGACCAGCCCTTCGGGGTCAACCTGCGTGCCGATGCCGGCGATGCGCCCCAGCGCGTGGACGTGCTCATCAAGCACGGCGTCAAGGTCGCATCGTTCGCCCTCGCGCCCAAGCAGGAGCTGATCGCCAAGCTCAAGGACCACGGCATCGTGGTGATGCCGAGCGTCGGACTGGCCCGGCACGCCGAGAAGGTCGCGGCCTGGGGCGCCGACGCGGTGATGATCCAGGGCGGCGAGGGCGGCGGCCACACCGGCACCGTCCCGACGACCCTGTTGCTGCCGACCGTGCTCGACGCCGTCGACATCCCGGTCGTGGCTGCTGGCGGCTTCTTCGACGGCCGCGGGCTGGCCGCCGCCCTGTCCTACGGCGCCGCGGGGATCGGCATGGGCACCCGCTTCCTGCTGACCCAGGACTCGACGGTCCCCGAGGCGGTCAAGCAGCGCTACCTCCAGGCCGACCTCAACGGCACCGTCGTCACCGCCAAGGTCGACGGCATGCCGCACCGGATGCTGCGCACCGAGCTGGTCGAGGAGGTCGAGGAGTCCCGTGCGGTCAGGCGCCTGGGACCGACCGTGCGACGCACGCTGGAGTTCAAGAAGATGAGCGGCATGTCCTGGCGCCAGCTGGCCTCCGACGGGCGCGCGATGCGCAAGGAACAGGGGCGTTCGCTGGCGCAGATGACGCTCGCGGCCAACACGCCGATGATGCTGAGGGCTGGTCTGGTCGAGGGCGACACCTCGGCCGGGGTGCTGGCCAGCGGCCAGGTGGTCGGCGTGATCGACGACCTGCCCTCCTGCGAGCAGCTGCTCGACCGGGTCGTCACCGAGGCGGCCGACTGCCTGCGTCGTACGTCGAACCTGCTGGCCTGATCACGCAGCCGGCAGGCCCATGGTGCTGGCCAACAGCTCCAGCTGGTGCTCGAACAGGTCGTTCGGGGCACTGAACGTGTCGGCGCCGTACTGGCCGAAGACCTCGAAGCTGACGCAGCCGAACAGCGCAGCCCAGCCGAGCACCCCGCGCAGCAGCAGGTCGTCGGGGGCGGTCAGGTCCAGCTCCTTGCGCACGCGTCTGGCGTCGGTCGCCAGGGCACGCGGGATGCGCGGCGCGGGGACGGCAGCCTCGACGACGCCTGCGACGTAGGCGTCCTCCCACACCCGCACCAGGGCGCCGATGACGCGCGTCCCCGGGCCGGTGGTGCGCTCGGCGGGCGCCTGGTAGCCGGGCACCGGGCTTCCGAAGAGGAGGGCGTAGGTCGCCGGCTCGCGCAACGCCCACGCGCGCACGGCGCGCCCGATCGCCAGGAAACGTCCGCGGAGGTCGTCCCGGGCGACCGCCCCCTCCGCCGCGTCGACGGCATCCCCCAGCTCGTCGTACCCGTCGACGACCAGCAGGGTGAGCAGGTCGTCGCGACTGCGCACGTAGCGGTAGATCGCCGAGGAGACCACCCCGAGATCGCGGGCCACCGCACGGACGGACAGCGCGGCTGCCCCTTCGGTCGCGAGGTGGCTGCGACCGATCCGGGTGATGTCCGCGAGGGTCTGGGCGCGGGCCCGCTGGCGTGGCGTTGCTGAGTCCGGCATGACGCCATCATGACAGAACCGAGAGCAATGAGCACGAAAGAGAGCACTGCTCTTGACTTTGTGTCTCGCCCTTGTCACTCTTGGTTCAGAGAGCAGTGCTCTCGCTTCCTCCCACGAAAGGTCATGCCATGTCCCACACATCCGAGCTCCACGTCGTCGTCGGTGCCGGTCCGGTCGGTGCCACGGTCGCCCTCCAGCTGGCCGAGCAGGGACACCAGGTCCGACTGCTCACCCGCTCCGGCAGCGGTCCCGAGCACCCGATGATCGACCGACGCAGCGTCGACGTCTCCCGGGCGGAGGGGCTCGACGAGCAGCTCGCCGGTGCTGTGGCCGTCTACCACTGCGCGCACGGTTCGGCGTACGACGCCAAGGTCTGGCGTGCCGAGCTGCCGGCCACCGAGGCGGTCGTCCTCGACGCGGCCGGACGCGCCGGGGCAGTGGTCGTCTTCCCCGAGAGCCTCTACTCCTACGGCGAGGTCGAGGCCCCGATGACCGAGGACCTGCCTCGCGACGCCACCCGCGGCAAGCTCGGGATCCGCGCCGAACTGCTCCGCGCCCGCGACGCCTCGCCCACCCCGACGGTCAGCGTGGCCGCCTCCGACTTCTTCGGCCCGTCGGTGCTGATGGCGCACGCCGGCGACCGCGTGGTGCCCAAGGTGCTCGACGGCAAGACCGTCAACGTCGTCGGCAGCCTCGACCAGCCGCACTCGTTCACCTACGTGCCGGATCTTGCGCGGGCGATGATCACGGCTGCCCGGACGCCGGAGCTGTGGAACAGCTTCCTGCACGCGCCGACCGCGCCGGCGGTCACCCAGCGGGAGATGGTCCGGGCGCTGGCTGCGGCCGCTGGGGTGCCGGCGCCGCGGATGTGGGCGCTGCCCGCGTGGGTGCTGAAGGTCTCCGGCCTGGTCTCCGGGGAGGCCCGTGAGCTGGCCGAGACCTCCTACCAGTTCTCGGCGCCGTTCGTGCTCGACTCCAGCCGCAGCGAAGCGTTGCTGGGACAGGCGCCCACCCCGCTCGACGTGGCGGCCAAGGAAACCGTCACCTGGTGGCGGTCCGTCGTCTAGGTTCTGCGCATGAGCACCCCGGGGCGACGCGTCCTGCTGATGATGATCCCGCTCAACCTGGTCCTGCTCGCGTGGGTCTGGTTCGGCCGGATCTTCTTCGGTGCCGGCGGGTGGTTCCTGCTGATTCTGTTCTACGTGCTGCCCTTCGTCCTCGCGGCGCTGGTGATCACCACTGTGCTCGCGTTCACCCAACCAGGGCGACCTCGTGCCCTGACCGGGGCTCAGGCGGTCGTGCAGGTGGTGATGTGGGGCGCGATGCTCGGGTTCGGGTTCTTCCTCGTCGACTTCGGTGACATGGAGGACAGCGATGTCTCGGCCTTCACCCAGGTCGTCGGACGCAACGACGCGACCCTCTCGATCAGCTGGACGATGACGGCTCTGTGCACGCTGGCCACGGTCGTTGCCTGGATCGTGCTGCTGGTGCTCCTCCTGGCGCAACGGCGCCAGGACGTCACCGCCGCTGGAACGCCACGACCCGACCAAGAGCGCGGTACCCCAGCCGCTCGTTGACGGCGATCATCTGACGGTTGGACTCCGCGTTCCAGGTGTCGATCGACGTCACCTGCGGCTCGGCCTCGGCCAGCCACCGCAGCATCTCGGCCTTCAGCAGCAGCCCCAGCCGGTGTCCGCGGTGGGCGCGCACCACGGAGGTGTCGTGCTGGTCGGCCAGCTCCGGCCGCTCGGTGTCGACCACGACGGCGGTGTGACCGGCCGGCTCCCCGGTAGGACGGTGGCGGGCGATGATCCGTCGGAGCCGATGTCCGGAGCTGACCTGGGCGTGGTCGTAGTCGCGGATCCGGTCGGCGGTGAAGACCTCGTCCTCGATGTCCAGGTCGTCGATCGGTGCGTCGTTGATGGCGGCCGTGAGCTCGGCCAGCATCGGGAGCATCTCGTCGGGCACCGGACCCTCGAGACGCACCAGCTCGTAGTCAGCGGCGTACGGCGCAGCCTCGGCACACACGGTCTCGACGAACCCCGGCGGCATCTCGCGAGGCGACTGCCGGCGACAGATCTCCTGCGCGGCGCGGTGGAAGCCGTGCCGCGCCGCGAACGGCTCGGTCGCGGGAGTCTCCCACCCGGCGCCACCGAACTTCGTCCGACGCTGCTGCTTCGCGAGGTCGAGTGCCTCCGTCAGCAGCCGTGAGCCGTAGCCGCGACTGCGGTGGGCGGGGTGGACCAGCAGGTCGAACCAGGCGAGATCGCGGTTGTCCCACTCCCCCAGCTCGATGTCGACGACTGCCACCGGCTGGTCGTCCACCCTCAGCAGGAGGTGACGCTCGGGGCTGCCGTCCCAGCCGTGCCGCAGGTTCATCGTCCGGCGGAACGGTGTCAGCGTAGGCACGAAGGGCGCGTCCACGGCGTGGGCGGCGTTGAGGACCTGCCGACTCGCCTCCACCGACGCGGCGTCGTCGGCGTCGTACTCGTCGACGCGAACGGCGTCCAGGGTCTGCATGGGCTCAGCGTGCGCCGAGTCGGACGGCCTGTCGAACCAATAAATGGATTGCGCGTCGGCGCGCAGGCGCCCACGATCTGTGCAGAAGAGCTCAGTGCTCCGGCACGTGACCAGAGGAGGTGCGGCATGTCCACGACTGTCCTTGGCCTGTCCGCAGACCATCTCTCTCACACCCGGAGCACCCATGAACTCCCCGCACCACCTTCCTGCCTCTGATCTCGACCCCACCTTCGTCTTCGACTTCCGGTCCTACGACGAACCCGACGGCGAGAACCAACGCTGGACCACCTGGTACGACGTCGAGCCGCTCTGTCGCGGTCCCGAACCCCGACCCGACTGGGTGATCACCGACCGCGCCGCCGTCGACACCGAGCTCGGCGTCCTGAAGACCGGCAAGGAGGCTGACGTCCTCCTGCTCGAGCGTGCCGTCGAGGACGGCCCGTCGGTGGTGATGGCCGCCAAGCGCTACCGCGACCCCGAGCACCGCAACTTCCACCGGAACGCCGTGTACACCGAGGGCAGGCGCGGTCGGGACAGCCGCGAGGCCCGTGCGGTCTCCAAGAGCTCGACGTTCGGACGGGCAGTCGCCGCCGGGCAGTGGGCGAACGCCGAGTGGGAGTCGCTCAAGCGCTGCTGGCAGGTCGGCCTGCCGGTCCCCTACCCGGTGCAGATCGACGGCACCGAGATCCTGATGGAGTGGGTGCGGTACGACGACGAGACGGCCCCACGGCTGGCACAGACCAGGCCCGAGCCGGAGCTGTTGCGCTGGTACTTCGAGCAGCTGCGCGAGGCACTCGCCCTGATGGCCCAGCACGGGATCGTGCACGGCGACCTGTCGGCGTACAACCTGCTCGCCGCCGGCGACCGGCTCGTCATCATCGACCTGCCGCAGGTGCTGGACCTCGTAGGCAACCCGCAGGGCATGGACTTCCTGCTCCGCGACTGCGCCAACGTGTGTGCCTGGTTCCGCGCACGGGGACTCGACCCGGCCGTGGCCGACGAGCACGCCCTGTTCGGCGACGTGCTGGCGACCGCTTTCTAGAGGAGTCGCCAGTGCTGGTAGTCGTGCACGGCAATGCCGGCGTACGCAGGCACGTCGGCGAGGTCTCGGTCGACCTCGCCCAGCGCGCGGTCGAGGGCGGCCTTGCCGAGTCCGTGGAAGGTCTGCTTGCGGGCGACGGGGTCGGCGCCGAGGTCCTGGGTCTCGACGGCGAGGCGGCACGGGACGCCCGCGTTGCCGGCCGAGGCGAGTGCAGAGGCCGCCACACCGGTGATGCTGTCCGGACCGGTCACCGTGTTGCGGTAGCTCAGCACGGTCACCGCATCGACGACCGTCATCACCTCGGCCTCGAGCGAGGCGCCGGAGTCCCCCGGCACCTCGTGCAGGTGGAAGGCGATGTCGGCCTCGATGGGCAGCGGGCTCTCCCTGGCCAGGTGCTGGAGCAGGAACAGGTACGCCGCACCGAGCGGCCGGGGCCGCGTGGTCCAGTCGGGGCGCGTCCACACCTCCACGTCGAGATGGATGCCGTCGAACAGCCGGGTCGCGGTGACCGCACGCTGCCACGCGAGTGCCGACGACGTGTCCGTCACCCAGCCGGGATCGCCGCCCAGCGCCGCCACACGCACACCGTGTCGGTGCATCAGCTCGACGACCACGCGCGCCCACATCGCGTCGGCCGAGCTCTCGAAGTCCTCCCCGACACCCAGGAAGATGTCGCCGACGTCCTCGGCCACGACCCAGGCCAGCAGTTCCTCGGGCGCGGGCCGGTCCCACACCCACGTGGCGCGAGGCGCCATCCGTCAGCCGAGCCGCTCGATGATGGTCACGTTGGCCTGGCCGCCGCCCTCGCACATGGTCTGCAGGCCGTAGCGGCCGCCGGTGCGCTCGAGCTCGTTGAGCAGCGTGGACATGATGCGGGTGCCGGTGGCACCGATGGGGTGACCGAGCGCGATGCCGCCGCCGTTGACGTTGACCTTGTCGAGCGGGACGTCGAGCTCCCGCGCCCAGGCGAGTACGACGGACGCGAACGCCTCGTTGCACTCGAACAGGTCGATGTCGTCGACGGAGAGGCCGGTCTTCTCGAGCGCGTGCCGGGTCGCCCGGATCGGGCCGGTCAGCATCCAGACGGGGTCGTCGCCCCGCACCGAGAGATGGTGGATGCGCGCCCGTGGGGTCAGTCCGTGCTGCTCGACGGCCCGCTCCCCCGCGATCAGCAGGGCCGACGACGCGTCGCAGATCTGGGAGGCCACCGCCGCCGTGATCCGGCCGCCCTCGGCCAGCGGCTTGAGCCCGGCCATCTTCTCGAGTGAGGTGTCGCGCGGGCACTCGTCGGTCTCGAAGTCGCCCACCGGGGCGATCTCGTTCTTGAACCGGCCCTCGTCGATGGCGGCACGAGCCCGCGTGTGCGAGGACAGCGCGAACTCCTCCATCTCCTCGCGGCTGATGTCCCACTTCTCGGCGATCATCTCGGCCGAGCGGAACTGCGAGACCTCCTGGTCGCCGTACCGCTCGAGCCAGCCGGGTGACTCGGCGAACGGCGTCGAGAAGCCGTACTGCTGCGCCACGAGCATCGCCGCCGAGATCGGGATGGCCGACATGTTCTGGAGTCCGCCCGCGACGACGAGGTCCTGGGTGCCGGACATGACCCCCTGGGCGGCGAAGTGGACCGCCTGCTGGGAGGAACCGCACTGACGGTCGATGGTCACACCCGGCACGTGGTCGGGCAGCCCGGCCACCAGCCAGGACGTGCGAGCGACGTCGCCGGCCTGCGAGCCGATGGTGTCGCAGCACCCCATGACCACGTCGTCGACGGCACCCGGGTCGATGCCCGTGCGTTCGACGAGCGCCTTCAGCACATGGGCGCCGAGGTCGGCCGAGTGCATCGACGCCAGCGAGCCGCCGCGCTTGCCGACGGGGGTGCGGACCGCGTCGACGATGTAGGCCTCAGGCCTCGAGCTCATTGCGAGATCCCTTCGAGGAGGATGTGCAGGTACTGGTCGGCGACCTGAGTGGGGGTGAGGTCACCGCCGGGGCGGTACCAGCGGACGGCGACCCAGACGGTGTCGCGCAGGAACCGGTAGACCAGCTCGACGTCGAGGTCGGCGCGCAGCTCACCGGCGGTGACACCGTCGCGCAGCAGGCCCGTCCAGAGGTCGCGGAAGCGCACGTTGCGCTCCTGGAGGTAGGCGAACCGGTCGAAGCCCGACAGGTAGGCCGCGTCGGTCTGGAAGATCGCCACCTCGCTGTGGTGCTGGTCGATGGCGTCGAACGAGGCGTGCACGACAGCCTCGAGCTTCTCCTTCGGAGTCCGGTCGGAGGCCTCGATCGCGTCGTACTCCTCCCAGAGGGCGTTCTGGAAGGAGTCGAGCAGCTCGTCGACCATCGCCTCCTTGGAGTCGAAGTGGTGGTACAGGCTGCCGGACAGGATCCCGGCGGCGTCGGCGATGTCGCGCACCGTCGTGTTCTTGAACCCGCGCTCGGCGAACAGCTTCGCGGCGATGTCGAGCAGCTCGGCGCGACGCGTCTGGGTGGCTTCAGTCATGCTGGCTGCTCACGGAGATGACCTCGCCGGTGAGGTAGGACGAGTAGTCACTGGCCAGGAAGACCATCACGTTGGCCACCTCCCAGGGCTCGGCCGCCCGACCGAACGCTTCACGCTGCTTGAGCTCCGCGAGCAGCTCGTCGGAGGTCACCTTGGCGAGGAACGGATGCATCGCCAGGCTGGGCGACACGGCGTTGACGCGGATGCCGTGCGGTGCGACGTCGAGGGCGGCACACCTGGTCAGCGCCATCACTCCGGCCTTCGCGGCGGCGTAGTGGGCCTGACCTTCCTGCGCGCGCCAGCCGATCACCGAGGCGTTGTTGACGATGACTCCGCGCTTTCCGGACGCGATCATCTTGTTGCTGGCGGCGCGGATGCAGCGGAAGGTGCCGGTGAGGGTGATGTCGATGACCCTGCCCCACTGGTCGTCGGTCATCTCCGTGACGGCGGCGGTGCCACCGAGGCCGGCGTTGTTGATCATCACGTCGACACCACCGAGCTCGTCAGCGGTGTCGATGAGTGCCTGCACCTGTTCCTCGACCGTCACGTCGCACAGGAGCGTGCGGACGCGGTCGGCACCGAACTCCTGGCCCAAGGACGCCTCGGCCTCGCCGAGGCGACGCTCGTGGGTGTCACCGAGCACGACGCCCGTGGCACCCTCCTCGAGCACCCGACGCGCCACCGCCGCTCCGATGCCGGCACCGGCTGCGGCCGTGATCACCACGACCCTGTCGCGGAGCAGGCCGTGCGCCGGCACGTACTCCGGTGTCGGCTGTTCTGGACGGACAGTCGTCATCGTGCCTCGCTCCGTTGTTCTCTGGGCAGCCCGAGCACGCGCTCGGCCAGGACGTTGCGCTGGACCTCGTCGGAGCCGCCGTAGATGGTGTCGGCCCGGGTGAACAGGTAGAGCCGCTGCCACTCGTCGAGGTCGTAGTCGGGACCGGTCGTGAGTGAGGCGGCGCCGCGCACCTGCATGGCGAGGTCACCGAGGGCGCGGTGCCAGCCGGCCCAGAGCAGCTTGGCGATGCTCGCCTGCTGGGGCGCCTGGTCCTCGCCCGGAGATGTACTGAGGGTGCGCAGTGCGTTGAGGCGGATGACCTCGAGCTCGACCTGGGCCTTCGCCAACCGGTCACGGATCACCGGGTCGTCGTACGCCCCGTTGTCACGGGCCACCTCGAGCAGGGCATCGAGCTCGCGCTGGAAGCCGACCTGCTGGCCGAGGGTGGACACGCCACGCTCGAAGCCGAGGGTGGCCATCGCTACCTTCCAGCCGTCGCCCTCGTCCCCCACGACGTTCGCGGCATCGGTGGTGGCGCCGTTGAAGAACACCTCGTTGAACTCCGAGGTCCCGGTGGTCTGGATGATCGGGCGGACCTCGACGCCCTCCTGGTCCATGGGCACGAGCAGGTAGGACAGCCCGTGGTGGCGCTTCGAGCCGGGCTCGGTGCGGGCCACCACGAAGCACCAGTCGGAGAGGTGCGCGAGCGAGGTCCAGACCTTCTGGCCGTCGATGACCCACGTGTCGCCGTCGAGGCGTGCCCTCGTGGCGACGTTGGCGAGGTCGGAGCCGGCGCCCGGCTCGGAGTAGCCCTGGCACCAGAGCTCCTCGACGGCCACGATCCTCGGCAGGAAACGCTGCTTCTGCTCGTCGGTGCCGAGGGCGATGAGCGTCGGCCCGAGCAGCTCCTCACCGAGGTGGTTGACCCGTGCCGGGGCGTTGGCACGGGCGTACTCCTCGTGGAAGATCACCTGCTGGAACAGCGACAGCCCACGCCCGCCGTACTCCTGCGGCCAGCCGATGCAGGTCCAGCCGTGCCGGGCGAGATGTCGGTCCCAGGCCACGCGCTCGTCGTAGGCCTCGTGCTCGCGTCCCGGACCACCCTTGCCGCGCAGCTCGGCGAACTCGCCGACGAGGTGCTCCTCCAGCCACGAGCGGACCTCGACGCGGAACGCCTCGTCCTCGGAGCTGTAGGAGAGATCCATGCCCATAGGGTAACCTACCAAGCACTTGCTTGGTATCTGTCCGCGACCGACGAGCCAGGAGCCTCGATGTCGTCCTCACCGCGCACGCTCCCGGCATTGCTGCGCGCCGCTGCGGAGGCCCACGGCGACCGGGCGGCGTACGTCGAGGACGGGCGCACCCTCTCCTACCGGGACCTCCTGCAGCGCGTCCGCGAGACCGCGGCCGGCTACCGCTCGCTCGGGTTCGGCGCCGGCGACCGGGTCGTGGTGTGGGCGCCGAACAGCACCGACTGGGCGGTCGCTGCGCTCGCCGTGTCGTACGCCGGCGGCGTGCTCGTCCCCGCCAACAGCCGCTACACCGGGCACGAGGTGGCCGACCTCGTCGAGCGCACCGCTGCCCGACTGGTCGTGGTGGCGGACGGCTTCCTGGGCCGGACCCAGATCGCGGACCTCGAGGCGGCCGGCGGCCTGACGTCGGTGCTTCGGGTGATCGACATCGCCGACCTGGCGCAGGTGGCGGCCGATCCCACCGAGATCGACGATGTCGCCGACCGGGTCGCGGCGGACGACGTCGCCGACATCCTCTTCACCTCGGGCACCACCGGGCGGCCCAAGGGAGCGATGAGTGCCCACCGCCAGACGATCGGCGTGGCCGACGCGTGGGCCGGCCTCGGCGGGGTCGCCGCCGACGACCGCTACCTGGTGGTGAACCCGTTCTTCCACTCGTTCGGCTACAAGATCGGCATCGTGGTCGGGCTGCTGACCGGCTGCACGCTCTACCCGGTGGCCTCCTTCGACGTCGAGGGGACGATGCGGCTGATCCAGGACGCACGGATCACCGTCTTCCCCGGCGCGCCGACCCTCTACCAGTCGTTGCTCACGGCGCCCGGGCGGGCGTCCTACGACCTGTCCTCCCTGCGGCTGGCCGTGACCGGCGCCGCGGTGGTGCCCGTCGTGCTCATCGAACGGATGCGGGCCGATGCTCCCGACGGTCTGGCCATCGACAACGTGGTCACGGCCTTCGGCATGACCGAGGCCGTGGTCGCCACGATGTGTCGCGAGGGTGACTCGGCCGACACCGTGGCCAACACCTGCGGGCGGGCCGTCCCGGGCATGGAGGCCAGCATCGGTGACTCCGGTGAGCTGCTGCTCCGCGGCGAGTACGTGATGCTCGGCTACCTCGACGACCCGGAGGCCACGCGCGAGGCGATCGACGAGGACGGCTGGCTGCACACCGGAGACGTCGGGACCCTCGACGAGCACGGCAACCTGACGATCACCGACCGGCTCAAGGACATGTACATCTCCGGCGGCTTCAACGTCTACCCGGCCGAGGTCGAGCAGGCACTGATGCGCCTGGAGGGGGTCAACGACGTGGCCGTGGTCGGCGTACCCGACGAGCGGATGGGCGAGGTGGGGAAGGCGTACGTCGTACGCGCCTCCGAGTCGCTGTCCGAGGACGACGTGGTCGCCTTCGCCCGGGAGCGGTTGGCCAACTTCAAGGTGCCGAGGCAGGTGGAGTTCATCGACGTGCTCCCCCGCAACCTCGGCGGCAAGGTGCTGAAGCGGGACCTGCGATGAACCTCGACCTGTCGGAGTCCGAGCTCACCTTCCAGGCGGAGGCGAGGGCGTGGCTGGCGGAGAACGTGCCGCGCGAGCCGCTGCCGTCGATGGACACGGCCGAGGGATTTGCCGCGCACCAGGAGTGGGAGGCGAAGCTCGCCGAGGCTCGTTGGGCGGTGGTGAGCTGGCCCGAGGAGTACCACGGGCGCGGCGCGTCCCTCGTCGAGTGGGTGATCTTCGAGGAGGAGTACTACCGCGCCGGTGCGCCGGGGCGGGTGAGCCAGAACGGCATCTTCCTGCTGTCGCCGACGATCTTCGAGAACGGCACCCAGGAGCAGCAGGACCGGTGGCTGCCGTCGATGGCCACCGGCGAGAAGATCTGGGCCCAGGCGTGGTCCGAGCCCGAGGCAGGGTCCGACCTGGCCTCGCTGCGGTCGAAGGCGGTGCGTGACGAGACCCGTGGCGGGTGGGTGCTCAACGGCCAGAAGACCTGGTCGTCGCGTGCGTCGTACGCCCACTGGGGCTTCGGGCTGTTCCGCAGCGACCCGGAGTCACAGCGGCACCACGGGCTCACCTACTTCTGCTTCCCGCTGGACGCCGAGGGGGTGACGGTCCGGCCGATCGCCCAGCTGGACGGCGAACCGGGCTTCGCCGAGCTGTTCTTCGACGACGTCTTCGTGCCCGATGCCGACGTCCTGGGCGAGCCCGGCCAGGGCTGGTCGGTCGCGATGAGCACCGCAGGCAACGAGCGCGGCCTGTCCCTGCGCTCCCCCGGCCGCTTCTGCGCGACCGCCGAACGGCTGGTCGAGCTGTGGCGTTCGGTCGGCTCGCCCGTCGAGTACCGCGACCGGGTGGTCGACGCCTGGCTGGGCGCCGAGGCCTACCGGCTCTACACCTGGGGAACCGTCTCCCGGCTGGTGGACGGCGGCTCGATCGGCTACTCGGGTTCGGTCAACAAGGTCTTCTGGTCGGACCTCGACGTGGCGATGCACGAGACCGCCCTCGACCTGCTCGCACCTGCGGCAGAGCTGCGCGGACCGTGGATGGACGGCTACCTGTTCTCGTTGTCCGGGCCGATCTACGCCGGCACCAACGAGGTGCAGCGCAACGTGGTCGCCGAGCGGATCCTCGGCCTCCCGCGCGAGCCGAAGGGCGCCTGATGGACTTCCGACTCACCCCCGAGCAGACCGGCTTCGCGCAGTCGCTCACCGAGCTGATGACCAAGGGTGACTCGGTGGCCGCCGCTCGAGCCTGGGAAGCGGGCGACCACGCCCCCGGCCAGGCGCTGTGGACGCGACTGGCCGACCAGGGCGTGACCGCGCTCGTGCTGGCCGAGGACGACGGCGGTCTCGGCGGTACGCCGGTCGACCTGGTCGTGGCCTTCGAGGTGCTCGGCCACCAGCTGGCGGTCGGACCGTGGATCGAGTCGGCAGCTCTCGCGCCGCAGGCCGAGGGCGAGATGGTCACCGCCGGGGTGTCGCCGTTGAACCCGTACGCCGTGGACGCGGACGTGGCCCGGCTGTTGCACGGGTCCGTGAGCGAGAGCCTCCAGTCGGTGGACACGACCCGACGGCTGTTCGAGGTGCACGACGCCCAGCCGTTCGACGAGGGCGCGATCGACCTGGCGGTGCTGGCCTGCTCGGCCGAGCTGCTCGGTTGCGGCGAACGGCTGCTGGCCGACTCGGTGGAGTACGTGCAGCAGCGCAAGCAGTACGGCCGCACCATCGGCTCCTACCAGGCGATCAAGCACCAGCTGGCCGACGTACGGATCGCGCTCGACTTCGCGCGACCGCTCGTGCACGGCGCCGCCCTGACGATGCGGCCGCGCGACGTCTCGGGTGCCAAGGTGGCGGCCGGCGACGCGGCGTACCTCGCCTCACGGGTCGCGCTCCAGGTGCACGGTGCGATCGGGTACACCGCCGAGTTCGACCTCGGCCTGTGGATCAACCGGGTGCGTGCGCTGGTGGGGGCATGGGGCTCGTCGTCGTACCACCGCGGCCGCATCGCGGACGCGCTCGGGGCCTCCTGATGCACTTCGCCCGCACCGAGGAGCAGGACGAGCTCGCCTCGATCGTCGCGTCCCTGCTGGACAAGCGCAGCGACAGTGCGGCCGTGCGCGCGGCGATGGAGTCGGAGAGCGGGTACGACGAGTCGCTGTGGCAGGCGCTCTGCGAGCAGGTCGGCGTCGCCGCACTCGCCGTTCCGGAGGAGTACGACGGCTTCGGGGCCTCGCTCGTCGAGACGGCCGTGGTCCTCGAGGAGCTGGGTCGCAACCTCGCGCCCACACCGTTGCTGGCCACCGCTCTCGGCACCGCGGCCCTGCTGGTGCTCGGTGACGACGACCAGAGGGCGATGCTGCTCCCCCGGGTCGCCTCCGGCGAGGTGGCCACCCTCGTCACCGGCGAGCTCGTGCTCACCGGCGACATCGCACTCCAACCGCGTGGTTCGGCCCTGGAGGTCTGCGCGGACGACCTCCAGCGCGTGGGCTCGCTCGACCAGACACTCTCTCTTTCCCGCGTCTCTGGAGCACCTTCGGTCGATGGGCCGCTGATGCATGTGGCGTGGGCGCTGACCAGCGCGCTGCAGGTGGGGTCAGCGCAGCGGGGACTGGACATGACGGTCGCCTACAGCAAGGAGCGGGTGCAGTTCGGCCGGCCGATCGGGTCGTTCCAGGCGCTCAAGCACCGGATGGCCGACATGCTCGTGCTCGTCGAGGCGTCCCGGTCCTCGTCATGGGGAGCGACGGCCGCTGCCGCGGCGTACGTCCAGGACCCGACGGAGGCGCGTGCCGACGTCCTGGCTCGACGAGCCGCGGTGGCGCGGTCCTACTGCTCCGACGCCCTGGACCACGTGGCATCGGAAACCGTCCAGCTGCACGGCGGCATCGCGATCACGTGGGAGCACGACGCGCACCTCGTCTTCAAGCGAGCGCATGCGCTGAGCCACCTGTGGGCGCCGGCACATGCGGCACGCGCAACCCTGCTGACCTGAGGCTCAGACCTGGCGCAGCACCGCGTCGAGTGGTGGGGGGAGGCGGTCCGGGTCGAGCGCCTCGACGAGCAGCCTGGCATAGGTCTCCTTGCGGCCCGACCTGGTGCCGAGGAAGCGGTGCAGCTGGTCCTCGACCGACCGGCTGAGCTGGGCCGGCTGTCGCTGGAGGATGTGCCACGAGCTCAGCTCGCCCTGTTCCTCGATCACCCCTTCGACGACGCTCGTGCCGAGCGCGCGGATCAGCTCGCCCTCGAGATCGGGCTCGCAGGCGAAGAACCCCAGCTCCTCGAGTCGCGCACGGTCCGGGACCGGGCCGTGGCCACCCCGCTCGAGACCGCGCCGGAAGTAGCGCTCCTCCGGTGCGTCGTACATCCCGGCGAGTCGTGGCCGGCGACCTTCGGACGCGAGGTCCTCGAGGAAGCGTCCGACGTTGGTGGCGCCGCCCAGGTCCACGATGTCGACCTGCTCGTCCTCCAGGTCGCGTCCCTGGCGCGCGGCCAGGGCGAGCAGGGCGGCCCGGTCGCTGGCTCCCTCGACGAGGACGAGGGCTCGGGCTGACCGGTGCACTGGACCACGGTGCCATGGAGCGTGGGATGCGTCATACCTCTGCGCCCGGACGCGCTGCTAGCGTCCGCCACATGCGCAGCGCCAAGGACTTCTTCGCCCCGCTCGCGGTCGGTGCTCCCACCCCTCTCCGCGAGATCCCCGCACGCCCGAGCCGGGCCATCCACTTCTTCGACCCCAGCAACGAAAAGATGGCCTCGAAGATCCCGGACATGGTCGGCAAGGTCGACGTACTCCTGGGCAACCTCGAGGACGCCATCAAGGCCGACAACAAGCTCGCGGCGCGCGAGGGTCTGGTGAAGATCGCTCGGGACACGGCCAATCTCGGAGGGCAGAGCGGTCCGACCCAGCTGTGGACCCGCGTCAACGCGCTCGACTCGCCTTGGGGTCTCGACGATCTAACGACCCTTGTTACCGAGATCGGCGACAAGCTCGACGTGGTGATGATCCCCAAGGTGCAGGGCGCCGAGGACATCCACTACGTCGACCGGCTGCTCGCCCAGCTCGAGGCCAAGGCCGGGCTGGAGCGCCCGATCCTGGTGCACGCGATCCTCGAGACCGCCCGCGGCATGGTGAACATCGAGGAGATCTGTGGCGCTTCCCCGCGGATGCAGGGCCTCTCGCTCGGCCCGGCCGACATGGCTGCCGACCGGAGGATGAAGACGACCCGCGTCGGTGGGGGCCATCCCGGGTACCTGGTCCGGCAGGACCCGGTCGACGGCGACATCGAGGGTGACCGTCCGACGTACCAGCAGGACCTGTGGCACTACACGATCGCGCGGATGGTCGACGCCTGCGCGATGCACGGGATCTACCCCTACTACGGGCCGTTCGGCGACATCGCCGACGTGGTCGCGTGCGAGGACCAGTTCCGCAACGCGTTCCTGCTCGGCTGCGTGGGCACCTGGTCGTTGCACCCGAAGCAGATCGCGATCGCCAACAAGGTGTTCAGCCCGTCGCCGGAGGACGTCGCGCATGCCCGGCGAGTGGTCGAGGCGATGGGCGACGGCACCGGGGCCGTGATGCTGGACGGCAAGATGGAGGACGACGCCTCTCTCAAGCAGTGCCTGGTGATGGTCGAGCTGGCCGAGCAGCTGGCCGAGATCGATCCTGAGCTGAAGAAGCAGTACGACGCCCTGTCGGACGCCTCATGACTTCGGACTTCCGCGCCCGGCGCTCCGTGCTGTACATGCCCTCGTCGAACGAGCGTGCCCTCGAGAAGGCGAAGTCGATCGCCTGCGACGGGCTGATCCTCGACCTCGAGGACGCGGTGGCTCCCGACGCGAAGGTGTCGGCGCGTGCGTCGGCCTGCGAAGCCGCGGCGTCGGGCGCGTACGGCCAGCGCGAGGTCACCATCCGCGTCAACGGCGCCGACACCGAATGGCACGCCGACGACGTTCGGGCCGCCTGCGAGGCCGGCCCGGACGCGATCGTCGTACCCAAGGTGAGCTCGGCCGACGCCGTACTCCGGCTGGTCGACGCGATGGCCTCCCACGACGCTCCCGAGCACACGAAGCTCTGGGCGATGCTGGAGACGCCGTACGCCATGCTGCACGCCGAGGAGATCGCCGCGGCCTCCGACCGCCTCACCGTGCTGGTGATGGGCACCAACGACCTGGCCAAGGAGCTGTACGCCGAGCACGTCCCCGGCCGCCAGCCCCTGCTCGCCGGTCTCGGTCTCTCGCTGCTCGCCGCCCGCGCGACCGGCAAGGCGATCCTCGACGGCGTCTACAACGACGTGAAGAACACCGACGGCTTCCTGGCTGAGTGCCAGCAAGGACGGGAGATGGGCTTCGACGGCAAGACCCTCATCCACCCCGGCCAGGTCGACGGCGCCAACACCACCTTCGCCCCGTCGTCCGAGGCCGTCGAGGACGCCCGCGGCATCCTGCAAGCCTGGGAGGACGGCGCCGGCTCAGGAGTGGTCACCTACAACGGCCGGATGATCGAGAACCTCCACGTCGAATCCGCCCAGCGCACCCTCACCCTCCACGACGCCATCCGCGCGCTGGAGGGGGACTCCCAAGCCGGATAGTCCAGAACGCATTACCGATCGGATCCGGGATCGGCGCGGCATATTGCTCTGGACTATCAAGTTCAGGTGTGGACCAGCATCGGCGCCAGTCCCACCCGCTCGAGATAGAGGTCCAATGGCTCGTCGGGCACCCACCACGATGGCGGAGTCAGCGACCAGCGGCGATCCTCTGGTGCCTCGAACAGGGCGCGCGCACGCGTCTGTCGCATCCGATGTACGACGTGGGGCCGGTCTCGCAGGTCACCCTCGACAATGTCGAAGTACTCGAGCCCAACCTCACGGAACCGCTCCTCCCTGGCGTTGTCTGCACGACGCCGATCGAGCGCTCGGTGACTGGCACCGTTGTACTCGCCCACCAGCCCGGCGACCGGATCGAACACGTCCGGAATGCCGAGCAACCGACCGTTCAGGTCAAAGAGAGGAACGTTGCACAACGGAGTCGGAAGCCCGGCATCGAGGACCAGAACGAGACGCATGAGCGTCTCCTGCGGCGAATGGCTGTCGTTCACTGCCAACGCGAGGGCATCCCGTACCTGTTGCACCCCAGTCCAGGCAGGACGCTGCTGCACGTAGCGCCTCATGAGGCCGACGGAGATCATTCGAGCGGCCGTGACCTTCTCCACCGCGACGACCGCCGCACGCACGCCGTGCGCCCATCGCATCTCGTCGAAGAGAGCCCGCTGGACGGTCGCGCACGAGATGGCCCCTGTGCGGGCGTATTCGGTGGGGGCGATCTGAGCCTGACTGATCGACACCCGGTCATCGGGCCGGAGCTTGCCAAGCCCGACGACGAGCGGCACCGGCAAGAGACGACCGGCGCCATCCGTTCCGTCGAAGTACCGCGCACCCCTCCAACGGAGCGCAGCCCATCCCGTGATCGCGCCTTGTCCTCGGATGCGCAGTGCCTGCTCCAGGATGCGTTGCTCGACCACATCCGAATCGGTGTCGCTCGGTACATAGAGGCCAGGTGAGGTCTGGCGATAGCGAGGGCCGGCGGCCTGGTGCCGCGTCGGACCACTTCGCCCGGTGGGGTCCACTGCCACAGGCGCCACCAGATCGGTGGGTCGGTGGCAGCAGGCGGCTCTGAGGTAGTCGGAGCGTGACGCCGGATAGTCCAGATCATCCAGCCGCATCTGAAGGCTCCCGGAGCGGCAATTCGTTCTGGACTATCCGGTTCTTGAGCCCCCTCACCCGAACTCCTCCTCGTCGCGGACCTGGTGGAGGAGGTGCTGGTGGAACTCGCGTTCGAGGTGGCGGGTCCAGATGGTGGGGTCGGCGGAGAGCACGCGCTCCTCGGGGAGTACGACGACCCACCAGCCGGCTCCTTCGAGGGCGAGGAGATCGGCGGCCGAGACCTGCGAGGCGAGTACGACGCCGAACTGGCGCTGGTCGACGGCCAGGGAGAGTCGGACCAGGCGAGAGCCGGCGACCACCAACCGACCCGGCACGGGGGTCGGCAGGTTGGCGGCGTTCCAGTGCAGGCGGAGCACCGACTCAGCCGAACAGGTGGAGCGACTGTCCACCTGGGCGGCCAGGGTGCGCAGCTGGGCGATGCCCCTCTGGCCGGCGAACCGGGGCAGCTCGGCGAGCAGCTCCACCTGGCTGAACGAGCCGGCCAGGGCGTCGAGGACACCCAGCGCCGCCCCTGGTGGGAGCAGCCGACCCAGGTCGAGCGCGGTGCGGAGCGGCGAGGTCACCCGGATGCCACCCACCGTGACGAGGTCGCGCCCGAGCAGGCGACGACGACCGCCCAGGGACCCGCGGGCGAGCACGTCCACCGGGACCGGATCGGGCTGGAGCGCGCCGTGCACCCACGCGGCCGTGCGATCGACGACGATGTCGCGCGGACCCAGGAGGAGCCCTACTGAGGAACCGCGGAGCGACGCGGAAGGAGAGGCCGTCGATGCGACGTACACCCCACGCAGCACCCGCCGCACCAGCCCGGCAGAGAGCATGCGCGACAGCGCGCGGGACGAGATACCGACGGCTCGGGCCATCGCCGGGGTGAAGGGCTCGTCAAGGGGCAACAGCGCGTGCAACGGATGCAGCGGGAGGGTGCGGTCCATCCCGACAGGGTCATCGCGAACCCACGAACCGTCGAACGGCAATCCACAGGGTCACCAGGGGACGACAGCGAGCTCCTGGTGGCACGAGCAGGCAGGGCTCGGCGAGGAGAGTCCCAACGCCTGACGCAACGGCGGCGCCATCAGCGGCACCAGCTCGTCGACCGACAGCGACGCGATCGGCTCGACCTTGAGCACGTAGCGGATCATCGCCAGCCCGATCAGCTGCGAACCCACCAGCTCCATCCGTACGGCGGACGTCTCCACGCCCATCGCCCGGGCCACCGGGTTCAGCACGACGCGGTTCACCAGCGCGTAGAACCGGCGGCCGGCCCTGGCGTTGCTGACGCTCCCCTGCACCAGCGCGAGTGCGCGGCGCCGCGTGCGCGGGTTCTCGCACACCAGCAGGAACCGCCTGAGCAGCCGCTCGGTGAAGTCAGGTGGGGAAGGAGCCGGGGAAGGCATGGCACTCAGCGTGCCAAAGAACTACTCCGGTTGCGTGTAGGCGCCGCGGTGGAACAGCAACGGAACATCGGTGACCGAGGCGTCCTCGCGGCCGTCGCCGTAGGCCAGCTCCTCGACGCGACCGACGACGATGTAGTGGTCGCCGGCCTCGTGCACCCGGTCGATGGTGCAGTCCACGTAGCCGAGGACGCCGTCGATCAGCGGGGCACCGGTCGAGGCCGGCCGCCAGCCGACTCCGTCGAACTTCTCGGTGCCCTTGGTCGCCATCCCGTTGGAGATGTGCCGCTGGTCGGCGGCCAGGAAGTTGACGCAGAAGAAGCCCGCCTGGCGCATCATCGGCCAGGCGCGCGAGGTCTTCGCCGGGCAGAACATCACCAGCGGCGGGTCGAGCGAGACGCTGGAGAAGGACTGGCAGGTCATCCCGACCGGCTCGTCGCCGGACATCGAGGTGACCACGGTGACACCGGTGGCGAAGAGGCCGAGCACGTCGCGGAACCGTCGGGCGCGCTCGGCAGCCTCGGGATCGTCGATCGGGATCGGGGTGTGCTCGCCGAGCCGGAGCTCGAAGTCGAAGCCGGTGCCGAGGAAGGAGTCGATCAGCTCACGGCTGGGCCAGGTCTCCCGCGCGTCGGGGCGCATCCCGTCGGGAACGTCCGAGGAAGGGTGGGAAGACATGGGTGCAGTCATACCAAAGACCGGTTCCGGTCGCGTTACTGGCCGCCGAAGACGTGGCCCCAGTAGGACACGGCGGTGCTTTCACGCGCGACCCAGCGGGTGTCGTCGACCTGGAGCCCCTCGGTGCCGAACTCGACGTCGAAGCCACCGGGCGAGCGCACGTAGAACGAGACCATCTGGTCGTTCATGTGCCGGCCCAGCGTGGCCGACAGCGGCGCCTTGTGCTTGCGCACCCGTTCGAGCGCGCGGCCGACGTCGTCGAGCTTGTCGACCTCGAACATGATGTGCACGCACTTGCTCTCGTTGGGCATCGGCAGGAAGGCCAGGCTGTGGTGGCGCGGGTTGACGCCGAGGAAGCGCAGCCACACCTTCGAGCCCGGTTCCTTGCCGACGAACTCCCCCGGCATGCTCATCGAGTCGCGGAGGCGGAAGCCGAGGACGTCGGTGTAGAACCGCAGCGCCTCGACGTCGTCGGTCACCGGGATGACGACGTGGCCCATGCCCTGGTCGCCGGTGACGAACCGGGCGGCGTACGGCGTGACGACGGGCCGTGACTCGTAGGTGATGCCGTGGAACAGCTCGAAGACGTTGTCGAACGGGTCACGGAACCGGACCAGCTCCTGCACGCGCCGCTCCGCGAGCTCCTCGTCGGTGCCTTCCTCGAACTCGACCCCGGCCTTCTGGAGGTGCTCGCGCGCCTCCTGCAGTGCCGGGTGGTCGGCCAGCTCCCAGCCCACGCAGGACAGCTCGTCCTTGTCGGCGGGGAACACCACGAGCCGGGCCGAGACCTCGTCGATGCGGTAGTAGAGGTTCTCGGGGTCAGGGCCTCGACCCTCGGCCAGGCCGAGCACCTTGCCGGCGAACTTCTGCCACTCCTCGAGGTCGGTGCTGGCCACGCGGGCGTAGCCCATGCTGCGGATGTCGATGGTCACGAGCGACTCCTCTCGGCGTGGCGGGCCAGGAACGAGGTGGCGACCTCGCGGAACTCGTCGGCCGCCTCGATCTGCGCCCAGTGCCCGCAGTTGGGGAAGACATGCAGGGAGGCCTTGGGGATCAGCTTGAGCGCGACCATCGCGCCGTCGAGCGGGTTCACGCGGTCTTCCCGGCCCCAGGTGAGCAGGGTGTGCTTGCGCAACTGGTGGGCCTCGCGCCAGAGCATGCCGTCCTCGGCCGTCTCGGGGTTCCAGAACGACATCCCCATCGAGGCCATCGCCTCCTGGGCACCAGGAGCAGTCGCATCGGCGAAGCGCTCCTCGACCAGCTCGTCGGTGACCAGCTTCTGGTTGACGACCATGGTGGAGATGAAGGCGCGCAGCGCCTCCCGGCTCGGGTTGGCGGCGAAGTCCATCAGCCGCTGGACGCCCTCGGTCGGGTCGGCGTGGAAGAGGTTGAGGGAGAGGCCACCCGGCCCCATCAGGACGAGCCGTCCGACACGGTCGGGATGGCTCAGCGCCAGCCGCATCGCCGTACCTCCACCGAGGCTGTTGCCGAGCAGGTGGACGCGGTCGATGCCGACCTCGTCGAGGAGGCGTACGACGTGGTCGGCGGCGTGGCGGTAGTAGTTGCCGACCACCTCGGGCTTGTCCGAGGCGCCGAAGCCGGGCTGGTCGACGAGCAGGGTGCGGAAGTGCTCGGCGAAACCAGGCAGCGCCGACCCGAAGTTGCTCCACGCCGAGGCACCGGGTCCGCCGCCGTGCAGCATCACCAGCGGGAGCCCGCCGCCAGTGGCCGTGGGCTCCCCTGCCTCGTAGTAGTTCAGGGTGATCTCGCCGGCCTTGGCGGACCGCCGGGTCGCCTCCTTGGAGAAGTCCACTCAGTACATCCCGGGGTCGATCTTGTGGCCGAACTCGTGGGCGCCGTACATCTGCAGGGCGCGCTCGGGGTCGTTGGCCGCGTGCACCCGACCGGCGTGCGCGTCACGCCACGCCCGCTGGAGGTAGGTGCCGTTGGTCAGCGCGCGACCACCACTGGCCTCGAACAGCGAGTCGATGGCGTCGATGGCGCGCTGGCTGCCGAGCACCTGGTCGCGGCGTACCTTCAGCCTGGTCTTCAGGGGGATCTTCTCCTCCTTGGCGACGTAGGACTGCTCCTCGCGGATGTTGTTGACCAGCAGGGCCCAGGCTGCGTCGATCTCGCTGGACGCGCGCGCGATGCGTACGGCGGCGAACGGGTCGAGCGAGGCCTTCTCACCGAGGTACGCCGCACGGGTGCGCTTCTGCTGCATCTCGACGTGCTCGTCGTAGGCACCCATCGCCATGCCGATGATCGGCGTGGTGATCGTGCCGGTGAAGATCGAGTGGAAGGGCAGCTTGTAGAGGTCGGAGGTGTTCTGCTCCTGGCCCGGCCCGAAGCAGCGGCCGGTGTCCCCCATCGAGAGGGTGAACGCCTCGGGGATGAACACGTCGTCGACCACGATGTCGTTGGAACCGGTGCCGCGCAGGCCGACCATGTCCCAGACGTCGATGATCTCGTAGTTCTCGCGCGGGACCATGAACGTGCGGAAGTCGACGACCTGGCCCTCGGCGTTGAACACCAGCCCGCCGAGCAGCACCCACGTGCAGTGGTCGCAGCCCGAGGAGAAGCTCCACTTGCCCGACAGCGTGAAGCCGCCCTCGGTCTGCACGGCCTTGCCGGTGGGGGCGTACGACGAGCTCAGCCTGGTCGCGGTGTCCGCACCCCAGACGGCCTGCTGCGCCTCGTCGGCGAACAGGGCGACCTGCCACGGGTGCACCCCCACGACGCTCGAGACCCAGCCGGTCGAGCCGCAGGCGCTCGCGATGTCGCGCACCGCGGTGTAGAAGTCGATCGGGTCCGACTCGAGGCCGTCGAACCGCTTCGGCTGCAGCAGCCGGAAGAAACCGGTCTCCTCGAGCTCCTTGATCGACGCCTCGGGTACCACGCGCAGACGCTCCGCCTCGTCGGCCCTCTCCCTCAGGGTCGGCAGCAGGTCACGGACACCGTCCAGAACCGCCTGGCTCATGGGTACTCCTCACGCAGTGGTTGTTCTCCCTGCGCTCAATACTAGAACACGTTCTAGTCATTCGTCCACGACGCGACCCTTCCCGCACACGGAACGTGATCCAGCTGGACCCCTAGGCTGCGGTGGCTCCGTCGTCGCCCGGGCGCTCCGTGAGGAACACCTCGGGGTCATCCGTTCCGCGAGCCACCTCGAGCCACTCGTGGAATCCCCGGGAGTCGCGGCGCTCCATCTCGTCGAGGTACTCCTGCCTCAGCATCACCAGCTTGGCGCGCGCCTCGACGTCGTGGATCTTGCCGAGCAGCTGGTGGCTGCTCCGCCAGGCGAAGCAGAGTCCTGCGACATCGAGCTGGCGCACCAACCCGCGGATGCGCTCGGGACTGAGCTCGTCGGCTTCGAGGGACCGGTGTCGGGGCAGCCGTTGCACGGCCCAGGGCGAGGTGCCGACCAGCGCGACGAGCACCAGGACCCCCAACCAGGGCGAGGTCACCGTGGTCAGCACGACCGCGACCCCGATCGCCGCCCAGCGCAGGGCCGGTCGGAGGATCTGCCGGAAGGCGACGCCGCGGTACGACCGGTGCGGCGTGCCGGGCGCCGTGGGCCCACCGCCGCAGATCAATGAGCTGAACATCAAGGCCACGACCAGCATGGCGACGACGGCCGCCCACGACCAGAAGAGGGCAATCACCAGGACTGGGCAGGCGAGGACGAGCCAGCCCGACGACCAGTACCGTCCGTATGCCTTCGACACCTGCGCTCCTGCATCCACACCGCTCAGATGTCGGATATACCCGCAAGTGGGGGTGGGCAATCTCCCTCAGGCGTCGGCATCCTGCTTGGCCCTGAGCTCCAGCGCGATGTCGATGAGCTGGTCCTCCTGGCCGCCGATCAGCTTGCGCTCCCCCGCGATCTGCAGGATCTGCGCACCCGAGACGCCGTAGCGCTCGGCCGCGTTGCCCGCGTGCTTGAGGAACGAGGAGTAGACGCCGGCGTACCCCATCATCATCGTCATCCGGTCGAGCTGGCACTCCTCCGGCATGGCAGGGCGTACGACGTCCTCGGACGCGTCGATGATCTTCATGAAGTCGACCCCGGTCCTCCAGCCGAGCTTGTCGCAGACACCGACGAACGCGTCGAGCGGGGTGTTGCCGGCACCGGCCCCGAAGCGGCGTACCGAACCGTCGATCTGGGTCGCACCGGCGCGCACTGCCATCACGGTGTTGGCGCAGCCGAGGTCGAGGTTCTCGTGACCGTGGAACCCCACGGTCGCCTCCGAGCCGATCTCCGCCACCAGGGCGGCGACGCGGTCGGCCACGCCCTCCATGATCAGCGCACCGGCGGAGTCGACGACGTACACGCACTGGCAGCCCGCGTCGACCATGATGCGAGCCTGCTTGGCCAGCACCTCCGGGGGCTGGGTGTGGCTCATCATCAGGAAGCCCACGGTCTCCAGACCCAGCTCCCGAGCGAGGGTGAAGTGCTGCTGCGAGACGTCGGCCTCGGTGCAGTGGGTGGCGATGCGGCAGATCGCGCCGCCGTTGTCCTGCGCCTGCCGGATGTCGTCCTTGGTGCCGACGCCGGGCAGCATCAGGAAGGCGATCCTGGCGTTCTTCGCCGTCTCGGCGGCGATCTTGATCAGCTCCTGCTCCGGCGTCCTGGAGAAGCCGTAGTTGAAGCTGGACCCGCCGAGCCCGTCGCCATGAGTCACCTCGAGCACGGGTACGCCGGCGTCGTCGAGGGCGGCGATGATCGAGCGGACCTCCTCGGCGCTGAACTGGTGGCGCTTGTGGTGCGACCCGTCGCGCAGGCAGGTGTCGGTCAGCCGGATGTCGAGGTCGTCTGACCAGGTCCGCTCGAGCTCGTTCAGCGTCGGGTTTCCGAAGACGGTCATGCGCTGGTCACCTTCCTGGCCATCCCTTCTCCGGCGCGGGTCGCCGCGGCGGTCATGATGTCGAGGTTGCCGGAGTACGGCGGCAGGAAGTCGCCCGCACCCTCCACCTCGATGAAGACGCTCACCTTGGTCTGGCCGCGGGTGTACGCCGTGGGTGGGTCGAACTGCGGGTCCTGCAGCAGGCGGTAGCCGGGCACGTACTCCTGCACGGCGGCCACCATCTGGTGCACCGACTCGGCGACCGCGTCCTGGCCCTCGTCGTAGACCTCCGGGCCGACCGCGCAGAAGATCGTGTCGCGCATGATCATCGGCGGCTCGGCCGGGTTGAGGATGATGATCGCCTTCCCGGTCTCGGCGCCACCGATCGTCTCCACGCCCTTGGCGGTGGTGCGGGTGAACTCGTCGATGTTCTGACGGGTGCCGGGGCCGGCCGACAGAGAGGCCACGGAGGCCACGATCTCGGCGTAGGACACCGGGGTGGCGCGCGAGACCGCCGCCACCATCGGGATGGTGGCCTGTCCGCCGCAGGTGATCATGTTGACGTTCTCGGCGCCCGCGTGCTCGTCGCCGTTGACCGCCGGGATCACGGCGGGTCCGACAGCAGCGGGGGTGAGGTCGACGGCGCGGATGCCCGCCTCGGCGTAGCGCGGTGCGTACTCGCGGTGGATGTAGGCGCTGGTCGCCTCGAAGATCAGGTCGGGCAGCTGGTCCTGCTTGAGCAGCCAGTCGACACCCTCGTGGCTCGCCTCCAGTCCCTGGTCGCGAGCCCGTCCGAGGCCGGGGCTGTCGGGGTCGACGCCGATCATCCAGCGCGGCTCGATCACGGCGGACCGGAGCAGCTTGTACATCAGGTCGGTGCCGATGTTGCCGGGGCCGACGATCGCGGCGGTCTTCTTGGTCATGTGGGCCTTCCTTGGTTGCGCTGTGTGGTCTCGACTGATCGCTCGCTTCGCTCGCTGCTCGACCAGCTAGGAGAAGGACAGGTGGACCGAGCCGAAGTCGGTGAACTCGGCCACGAAGTCGTCGCCCGGGCGTACGTCGATCGCGCGGTGCACCGAGCCGGGCAGGATCACGTGGCCGGCCTCGAGGGTGACGCCGAACGACGCAACCTTGTCGGCCAGCCAGGCGACGGCGGTGACCGGGTTGCCGAGCACGGCGTCGGAGCGGCCCTCGGCGACCTTCTCACCGTTGCGGATCAGCACCGCCTCGATCGCCTTGAGGTCGACGTCCTCGGGGCGGACCCGCTCCGGACCGAGGACGTAGCCGGCCGACGAGGCGTTGTCGGCGATCGTGTCGGCGATCTTGATGTTCCAGTCGAGGACACGGCTGTCGATGAGCTCGATCGCCGGGGCGACGTACTCCGTGGCGCGGATGACGTCGTCCTCGGTGCACCCCGCGCCCGGAAGGGTCTCGCCGAGGACGAAGGCCACCTCGACCTCGACGCGTGGGTAGCAGTAGCGCGACGCCGGTACCGGCTCGTCGGAGGAGACCTCCATGTCGGAGAGGAGATGGCCGTAGTCGGGCTCGTCGACGCCCATCATCTCCTGCATCGCGCGCGAGGAGAGGCCGACCTTGTGGCCGTTGACCCGGGCGCCGGCCTCGAGGCGCCGACGGATGTTCAGCAGCTGGATCTCGTAGGAGTCCACGACGTCGATCTCCGGCCACGTCTCGCGCAACGGGGGGATCGGCGTGCGCTCGACCTCGGCGTCCCGGAGGGCATCGGCGACCGTGCGGCGTACGTCGTCGGAGAGCATGGGCCCAACAATAGAACCTGTTACAGTTTTGCGCCATGAACCCCCGTGACGGAGTCACCGATGAAGCAGTCCTGTGACGTGGTCGTCGTCGGCGCCGGTGGCGCCGGGATGACCGCCGCCCTTGCTGCCGCTCGGCAGGGGCTCGACACCGTGCTGGTCGAGAAGAGCAACTACTTCGGTGGGTCGACCGCGCGGTCCGGCGGAGGAGTCTGGATCCCGGGCAACTACGCGCTCATCGCGGCGGGCGAGGCCGACGACCCCGAGGAGTCGAAGCGCTACCTCGAGGCGATCGTCGGCGACATCGTGCCCAAGGTGCGCCGCGACACCTTCATCGACCGCGGCCCCGAGGTCATGGACTTCGTGCGCGAGAACACCCCGGTGCGGTTCGCCTGGGTGCCGGAGTACTCCGACTACCTGCCCGAGTCCCCCGGCGGCCGCCCTCGCGGGCGCAGCGTCGAGCCGGTCCCGATGGACTGCGGCTTCCTCGGCGACGAGCTGGCCCACCTGCATCCGCCGTACAGCAAGGCGCCGGCGAACCTGATCGTCACGCAGGCCGACTTCCGCAAGATCAGCCTCGGCATGCGCACGATCCGTGGACCCATCACGATGGTGAAGATCATCGTGCGCCGGATCCTCAGCAGCCTGCGCGGCCGCAAGATGTACGCCATGGGCAACGCCCTCGCGATCGGGCTGCGCAAGGGGCTGCTGGACGCCGGCGTCCCGGTCGAGTACGGCACCGAGCTGCGCGACCTGGTGGTCGAGGACGGCCGCGTCGTCGGCGTGACCGTGCTGCGCCAGGGCGTCGAGCGGACGATCCGCGCCACGCGTGGGGTGATCCTCGGCAGCGGCGGGTTCGAGAAGAACCTCGAGCTGCGGGAGCGGTTCCAGCCGAAGCCGACCAGCATCGACTGGACCACCGGCGCCGAGTCCAACACCGGCGGTGGTCACCTCGCCGGGATGGAGATCGGCGCCGACGTCGCGTTGATGGACGACGCGTGGTGGGGACCGACGATCCCGCTCCCCCGCGGCCCCTGGTTCGCCCTGGCCGAGCGCAACCTCCCGGGATCGATCATCGTGAACTCGGCCGGCAACCGGTTCATGAACGAGGCGCTGCCGTACGTCGAGGCCGTGCACGAGATCTACCGGGGCGAGCAGACCGGTGTCCCGCACATCCCGGCGTGGATGATCGTCGACCAGCGCTACCGCAACCGCTACCTGTTCGCCGGGCTCTCGCCACGCCAGCCCTTCCCGGGCCGCTGGTACAAGCACGGCACCATCAAGAAGGCCGACACGCTCGAGGCCCTGGCCGACGAGATCGGGGTGCCGCCGGACGCTCTCACGGCCACCGTCGAGCGGTTCAACGGCTTCGCGACCTCCGGCATCGACCAGGACTTCCACCGGGGCGAGAGCGCCTACGACAAGTACTACTCCGACCCCACCGTGAAGCCGAACCCGTCGCTGCACCGCATCGACCAGGGTCCGTTCTACGCCGTCAAGATCGTCCCGGGTGACCTCGGCACCAAGGGTGGTCTCGTCACCGACGAACGCGCCAGGGTGCTCCGTCCCGACGGCAGCGTCATCGAGGGCCTGTACGCCGCCGGCAACGTCTCCGCCGCCGTGATGGGCAACACCTACGCCGGCCCCGGAGCCACAATCGGTCCGGCCATCGTCTTCGGCTACCTCGCTGCCGAGGACATCGCCACCAGCTCGAGCGTCGCGCCTCGGGTCTCGACGAGCTCGACCGAGGTCACGCCGGAGGCCTCCTGATGCCCATCGACCCCGACGTCGCGATCGGCGCCCAGCTGCCCGATCGCACCTTCTCGTGGGAGAGCTCCGACGTGCTGCTCTACCACCTCGGCATCGGGGCCGGATCCGGGCCGGGAGACAACCTCGACCCGGCCGCGTTGCGCTACACGCTCGACAACGACGACCTCCAGGTGCTGCCCAGCTTCGGCATCGTGGCGCCGACGTTCCACGAGACCGACCCGCCGCCGCTCGACCTCCCGGGTTGCGACATCAGCCTGTCGCAGGTGGTCCACGGCAGCCAGGAGATCGAGGTCGCGGCTCCGCTGCCCACCTTCGGCTCGGCGGTGCTTCGCACCCGGATCACCGACGTCTGGGACAAGGGCAAGGCGGCGGTCATCTGGCAGGAGGGCCAAGCGCTGTCGGCCGAGGGCGACGCCCTCTGGACGGTCCGCTCCTCCATCTTCGTCCGCGGCGAGGGCGGCTGGGGTGGTGAGCGGGGCACCTCTGCCAAGGTGGCGGTGCCCGACCGGGGGCCCGACTGCGATGCGTCGTACGACGTGACGCCGCAGCAGGCCCTGCTCTACCGCCTGTGCGGTGACCGCAACCCGTTGCACTCCGACCCCGAGTTCGCCAAGGCGGCCGGGTTCCCTGCTCCGATCCTGCACGGCCTGTGCTCCTACGGGATCGTGCTGCGCACCGTGACCGACGAGCTCTTCGGCGGCGACGTCGCCAAGGTCCGCGGCTTCAACGCTCGCTTCGCCGGCGTGGTGTTCCCCGGAGAGACCATCCGCGTGCGCGGCTGGCACGCCGACGAGGGCGTGGTCGTGGAGGCCACCGTCGCCGGCCAGGGTGAGCGCGACGGCGCCCCGGTGCTGTCGGACTGCGTGCTGACCCCGGCCTGACGCTCAGTCGCCGCGAGGAAGCCCCTCGTCGTGCAGCACCCGTCTGGCCACCCACACGTCGCCCTGGTCGCCCTCGGGGCAGTCACCGTTCACGTAGACCATGACCAACCGGCCCGCGGCGTCGTACGACGCCCGCCAGGTGGCCAGGGTGCCGCTGCCGCAGCCGGAGGAGTTGCGGGTGGTGATCTCGAGCAGCTCGTCCCGGATCCGGTACGTCGACCGGACGGCCGGGTCGCCGGAGAAGAGCCGTCCGTCAGCGTCCGCCTCGAACGAGCCGTCGCGGGTGAAGCGCATCAGGTAGCTGCCGGCGAGGTACATGTCCGGCCCGTAGGCACGCTCGACCAGCCAGACCCCGGCCAGGTCCCCGGGATGGACGGGACTGCCCACGCCACACACCGCCGCGTCGTGCTCCACCAGAGCCCGGCCGGAGTCGGGCAGGGCGCGGGTCACCTCCGACCGGCCGCCCGTTCCGCTGATCCGCAGCCGGACCGACGACACGGACGTCAGCGGCGCCACGTCGCAACTGGGCGTGGCGGAGAAGCGGATCATGCCCCAGGCATGCGGCTCGAGCCGACTCGTCCTGTCCGCCTTGAAGGGGGTGACGTAGCCGGCGAAGGAGAGCAGGTCGGCCTGGAGCGGGTCGTTCGTCGGGTTGTGCACCGGCAGCTCGAAGTCCCAGCCGGTGCTGGCCCGCAGCGGGTACTGCTGGATCGCTCCCACGCCCACCGAGGGCTCGCTCGCGCCCTCCTTGGCTGCCCCTGTCGAGACGAGGTCCGTGTGACCAACCACGAGCACTCCGACGACGAGCCCGACGACCAGCCCCACAGCCGCGACGACGGCGACGGGAAGCCACACGCGTCGGTCGCTCATCGCGTTGGGCACGCCTGCGAGCGTACGCCGGGCGGTCAGTCCCTCCTGGCCAGCGAGGCGACGAATTCGAGCTTGTCGAGCACGGCTGTCGGGATGACGAACGGGTAGAGGTCCTCGTGGCCCATGCTGCGGTTGATCATGTTCAGCGCCACGCTCAGCGGCATCCAGATGCCCACCACCACGTCGCGGAAGCTGGTGAACGAGGTGATCGTGCCGACCGTGGTCAGGCCGTACTCCGACGCGGTCTCGATGCTGTCGCAGATGTGCAGGTAGTGCGCCCAGGTCTCCGCGAAGTCCTCGAACGGGTGCATCGTCGCGTAGCTGGAGATGTACGACGACTCCCAGCCCGCCGGCGGTCCCTCGGCGTAGTGCCGGTCGATCTCGCCCTGGTAGTCGACCGACTCGTCGCCGAACAGCTCCCGGTAGCGGGTCCGCAGCTCACCGCGGACCAGCTGCCACTCGTAGTAGTGGCCGATCTCGTGGCGGAAGTGGCCGAGCATCGTGCGGTAGGGCTCCCCCAGCTTCTCCCGCACCTCCTCGCGGTGCGCCGCCCTGCTCTCGGCGAGGTCGATGGTGATCAGGCCGTTGGCGTGGCCGATCACGACGTTCTCCTCGACGCTGCTCAGCAGGTCGAAGGCGAGCCCGTTGTCGGGATCGGTGTCCTTGCCGACGATCGGGAAGCCGAGCCCGTCGAGCTCCACGACGAGGTGCCGCTTGGCCCGCTCCGCGGCCGGGTAGTTGGCCAGCCCGATGGCGTCGTCGTCGTGGGGGCGGTTGCGGGTGAGCCCGCAGCTGAAGCACTCACCGCCGTCGCTCTCGGTCAGCCAGGTGCAGCCGGACAGCGTCAGGTTGCGGCACAGGAACCACTCGAGTCCGTCGGCGTCGACGTACCGCCCCTTCTCGTCCACCGGCACGATCGCCCGCTCGGAGCGCGAGAACCCGAGGCGGCTGCCACAGGACACGCACCGCGAGTTCTCGAAGTGCAGGGGCTTGTCGCACACGCGACACCGGAAGGCCTTCACACGCGCAGCCTTGCACGCCGGGCAACTGACAGGATCACCGCATGACTCTCCTCGGCAGCTGGACCCAGGGCGAACACTCCTTCGGCGGGGTCAGCCATCCGACCTACCGCAAGGGCACCGGCCCCGGCGTCATCGTGATCCACGAGATCCCGGGCATCACACCCACGGTGATCGCCTTCGCCCAGGAGGTGGTGGACGCCGGCTTCACGGTGGTGATGCCGAGCCTGTTCGGCACGCCGGAAGCGCCGATGAACGCCCTGAACGCAGCCAAGTCGCTCGCCCGTGTCTGCGTCAGCCGCGAGTTCACCACGCTCGCCACCGGGGTCACCACACCGGTAGCCGGTTGGCTGCGCAGCCTGGCTCGCGAGCTGCACGACGAGCTCGGCGGGCCCGGCGTCGGCGCCCTCGGCATGTGCTTCACCGGCGGCTTCGCGCTGGCCATGATGGTGGACACCTCGGTGGTCGCGCCGGTCCTCGCCCAGCCGTCGGCGCCGTTCGCGGTCAGCCCCCGCCGGTCGCGCGACCTGAACCTCAGCCCCGGCGACCTGGCCGTGGTGAAGGAGCGGGCGGCCGCGGGGTGCCAGGTGCTCGGGCTGCGCTTCTCCAAGGACCCGACGGTGGGCCGACGGTTCGGCACGCTCGAGCGCGAGCTGGGCGAGGCGTTCATCAAGGTCGAGTTCGGTGGCCTGGGGCACTCCACCGTCACCGAGCAGCGCCAGCAGGAGGGCGTCGACCGGGTGCTCGCCTTCTTCGGCGAGAAGCTGCGCTGACGACGTTCACGAGCACTACGTAGACCTGCCAGGTGGAAGGTCTACTGAGTGCTCAGGAACTCGAGTGCCTGCCGGTAGCCGTCGATCCCCTGGCCGACGATCTCCTTCGCGGCGTACGCCGTGACCACGGAGTGGTGCCGGAACTCCTCCGGCCGGCTCTTGGGGTCGCTGATGTGCAGCTCGACGAGCGGCGCCGTCAGCTGGGCGCAGGCGTCGAAGAGGGCGTAGGAGTAGTGCGTCCACGCGGCGGCGTTCAGCACGACGGGGGTGGCGTCGTCGGCAGCCTGGTTGAGCCAGTCGAGCATCAGGCCCTCGTGGTTGGTCTGGCGTACCTCGACCTCGAGACCGAGACCGGCCCCCCACTCCTCGCACAGCCGGGAGAGGTCGGCCATCGTGGTGGTGCCGTAGATCTCCGGCTGGCGCCGTCCGAGCCGACCCAGGTTGGGACCGTTGAGCACGAGAACCTTCATCGCGACACTCCCCTCAGCACGTCGTACGCCGCCCGCAGGTGGTCCTCGGACGGGTCGGCCAAGACTGCCGGCCTCGCCAGCCCGTCGAGGACGACGAACCGCAGCATCGACCCGCGCGACTTCTTGTCGACCCGCATGGTGGCCAGCACGTCCTCGAAGGGCAGCTCGTCGCTCAGCTGGTCGTGCAGGGCGACCGGCAAGCCCACCGACGCCAGGACCTCGGCGTGCCGGGCGGCGGTGGCGTCGTCGAGACGGCCGGCCAGCCGGGCCAGCTCGGCGACGTAGACCATGCCGAGCGCGACCGCCTCGCCGTGGCGGACGCGGTAGCCGGTGCCCTTCTCGACCGCGTGGGCCATCGTGTGGCCGTAGTTGAGCACCTCGCGACCGGGATGACCGTCGGCGCCCCCGGTCTCCTTGAGGTCGCCGACGACGACGTCGACCTTCACCTGGATCGCCCGCTCGATGACCTCACGCAGCTCTGGCGAGGCGGGGTCGAGGACCGCTGTCGGGTCGGACTCGACGATGCGGAGGATCTCGGGGTCGGCGACGAAGCCACACTTGACCACCTCGCCGAGTCCCGCGACCAGCTCGGCCTCGGGCAGCGTGACCAGGAGGTCGAGGTCGCACAGCACCCCGGCAGGCTCGTGGAAGGAGCCGACCAGGTTCTTGCCGGCGCTGGTGTTGATGCCGGTCTTGCCGCCGACGGCCGCGTCGACCATGCCGAGCAGCGTCGTGGGCACGTGGACCACGCGCACGCCGCGCAGCCAGGTGGCGGCGATGAAGCCACCGACGTCGGTCGTGGCGCCGCCACCGACGGTGACGACCGCGTCGGAGCGGGTGAACCCGGCCTGTCCGAGCTGCTCCCAGGCCTCGGCCGCCACCTGGGCGGTCTTGGCGGCCTCGCCGTCGGGGAGCCTGATCGCAAGCAGCTCGACGTCGCCGAGGCCGGCCACCACCTGGTCGGCGAGATCGGTGAGCGACTCGGGATGGCACACGGCGACGCGACGCACGTCGGGGCCGAGAGCGACGGACACCTCGTCGAGAACGCCGTGCCCGACGACGACGTCGTACGGCGACGCGCCGCCGACGTGCATTCGCGTGCGGTCCTCACCCATGGGAGGCATCCTCGACCGCAGCGCGCACGCGCTCAACCACCTCGCCGACCGCGAGTCCGTCAGTGTCGACCACGTGGGTGGCGACCGACTCGTAGACCGGCGTGCGCTCGTCGATCAGCTGCTTGATCCGTCCCCGCACGTTGCCGAGCAGGAGCGGTCGGGAGACGCCCAGCCCCACTCGTTGCGCAGCATCACTCAGCCCGACGCGCAGGAACACCACGCGATGGCCGGCAAGCAGCTCGCGCGTGCTCTCGTCGAGCACGGCCCCGCCGCCAACGGCGAGCACGCCGTCGTGCTCCGCCAGGGCTGAGGCGACGGCGGCGCGTTCCAGCGCCCGGAACTCGGCCTCACCGGAGTCGACGAAGATGTCGGAGATCGAGCGCCCCTCGGCGGCTTCGACGTCCTGGTCGCTGTCGCGGAAGCCGACGCCCCACGTCTCGGCCAGGATGCGGCCGACCGTCGTCTTGCCCGCCCCCATCGTGCCGACGAGGACGACCCTGGGGCCCGCACTCATCGGAAACGAAGGGTGTCGAGGTAGGACTGCACGTTGCGCCTGGTCTCGGACAGCGCGTCGCCGCCGAACTTCTCCAGCACCGCGTCGGCCAGCACCAGCGCCACCATCGCCTCGGCGACGATCCCGGCTGCCGGCACGGCACAGACGTCGGAGCGCTGGTGGTGGGCCACCGTCGCCTCGCCGGTCGCGACGTCGACCGTGCGCAGGGCGCGCGGGACGGTGGCGATCGGCTTCATCGCGGCCCGGACGCGCAGCACCTCGCCGGTGGACATGCCTCCCTCGGTGCCCCCCGACCGTCCCGACGTACGGCGAATGGCCCCGTCCTCGTTGACGATCTCGTCATGGGCCAGCGAACCGGGAGTGGCGGCGAGCTCGAACCCGTCGCCGACCTCGACGCCCTTGATGGCCTGGATGCCCATCAGCGCACCGGCCAGTCGGGAGTCCAGCCGCCGGTCCCAGTGCACGTGCGAGCCGAGCCCCGGGGGCAGGCCGTGGACCACGACCTCGACCACCCCACCGAGGGTGTCGCCGTCCTTGTGGGCCTGGTCGATGCGCTCGACCATCAGCTTGGAGGCGTCGGGGTCCAGGCAGCGCACCGGGTCGTCGTCCAGGCGCGCCACGTCGTCGGGGCCGGGCACCGAGCCGGCTGGGGCACGGACGCCGCCGAGCTCGACGACGTGGGAGACCATCCGCGCGTCGGTCGCCTGCTCGAGGAACAGCGAGGCGACGCGGCCCAGCGCGACCCGGGCCGCCGTCTCCCGGGCCGAGGCGCGCTCCAGCACCGGCCGAGCCTCGGTGAAGTCGTACTTCTGCATGCCCACGAGGTCGGCGTGACCGGGCCGGGGACGCGTCAGCGCCGCGTTGCGGGCCAGCGCGTCCAGCTCGACGGGATCGACCGGGTCGGAGGACATCACCTGCTCCCACTTGGGCCACTCGGTGTTGCCGATGACGATCGCCACCGGACCGCCCTGGCTCTCGCCGTGGCGGACGCCGCCGGTGATCGACACCTCGTCCTGCTCGAACTTCATCCGAGCACCACGGCCGTAGCCGAGGCGACGCCGGGCGAGCGCGTCGGCGAGGTCCGCGGAAGTCACACGCACGTGGGCAGGCAGGCCTTCGAGGATCGCGGTGAGCGAGGGGCCGTGGGACTCCCCCGCCGTGAGCCAGCGCAGCATGGGGCCAGTGTTTCACGCGAGACTGCGCCGCCCGGACCGCCCGTCAGTAACCGAGACCCTGCGCGAGCCACGGTCCGATCACGACCGACAGCGCCGAGCCGATGAGCATGAACGGCCCGTAGGGCACCCGTCGGCGCAGGTCGCGGGTGATGATGCCGAGCACCAGCCCACCGAGGCCACCGACGAGCAGGATCAGGGCCAGCCCCATGAGCAGCTCGTACCAGCCGAGGTAGCCCAGCGCCGGACCCAGCACCCGGGCCAGCCGCACGTCGCCGAAACCCCAGGCGTTGAACAGCCACCAGAACACCCAGAACCAGGCGCCGATGATCAGCCAGCCCCAGCCGGCCCGGTAGAGCGAGTCGAGATCGCCGTCGACCAGGGCAGCGGCCGGGATGAGCACGGCCAGCAGCAGGTACGTCGGATGGATCACCCGCGTCGGCAGCAGCGTCGTACGCCAGTCGACGATCATCAGGGCCACCCCGACGGGCACGAGCGGCACGAGATAGAGCAGCGCTCCCGTCCAGCCGAGGGAGGCGCCGAAGGCAGCGCCGAACAGGCCGGCCCAGGCAGCCGTCCACCAGCCCAGGTGGGGTGCGGCCGCGATCTCGGTGTAGAGGACCTTGTCGCCGGAGACGTCGGGCAACGACCTCTCGAACAGTCGTCGCTGCGTCGGTGACGGGTCCACCAGAGGATCGCTCTCGTCGACCGGTGTCGTGACCGGATCGGGCGCCGGCTCGGGGATGTGGGCGATCAGCGTCGGGACGAACCAGCCGAGGGCCGCACAGGCGACCAGGCACAGCACGCCGGCCTGCACCTGTTCGGGATCGAGCCAGTCCATGCGCGAAGGTTAGGCGATCAGTTGCCGAGCTCAGCGCTGATCTGCACAGCCCTGCGCGTCAGCTCGTCCGCGCCGGCCCGCCGGAGCAGATCGACCGACACCGCCCTCCCGGTCATCCGCAGCACCTGGCCCACCGCCTGGTGGGCGAGCAGGTCGAGCCCGGCGACGAGGAGGCGGCCGTCGTCCAGCACCCGTCGCGCGAGCGGTGTCGGCCAGGGGTCGTAGACCACCTCGAAGACGGCCGGCACCTCGGAGCAGCGGGCGATCAGCGCGGGCGTCTGGGCCTGGCCCGGGATCGTCGTCACCAGGAGGTCGGCGTCGAGGGTGGTCGCATCGGCGATCGTGCCGACCGACAGCTGCGGCGCCCGCGGGTGCGAGCTCACCACCGCGATCGTCTCCTCGGCCCGGGCAGGGTCGCGGACGAGCACCGTTGCCGACGTGCACCCGGACTCGGCGAGGGCCAGCAGCACCGAGGTGGCCGTCGCTCCGCCGCCGAGGACGATGGCCGAACGGGCCGGGGCCGGCAGCCGTTCGTCCATCGCCGCGATCGCGCCCGGGATGTCGGTGTTGAAGCCGTGTCGGGACCCCTCGTCGAGGACGAGCGTGTTGGCGACACCGGAGAGCCGCACCCAGTCGTCGCTGCTGTCCAGGAGGGGTACGACGGTCCGCTTGAGCGGCATCGTCAGGGACAGGCCGCGCCAGGACTCGTCGAGGCCGTTGACGAACTCCTCGAGACCTGCGGAGTCGACCTCGACGTGGTCGTAGGTCCAGTCGAGGCCGAGCTCGGCGTACGCCGCCCGGTGGAGGGCCGGTGACAGCGAGTGGGTGATCGGCGAGCCCACCACCGCGCAACGCCGGGCAGAGCCCATCCTCAGCACACGTCGCTCTTGGCGCAGAAGGCCTTGAGCTTCGCCACCCAGACCTGGTGCTCGGCGTAGGTCTTCGAGAAGTGCGTGGTGTGGTGCTCGTAGTCGGGCACGAAGTAGAGCCAGTCACCCTTCGCCGGAGCCAGCGCCGCCTTGATCGTCTCCTCCCCCGGCGACCCGATCGGGCCCGGTGGCAGGCCGGTGTGGGCGTAGGTGTTGTACGCCGAGGTGTTGGCCCGTTCGGCGGCCGTGGTCCACACGTCTCCCGAGCGCTGGCTGACGTAGGCCACCGTCGAGTCGAGCTGGAGCGGCATGCCCTTGGCCAGCCGGTTGTAGAGGACGCGCGCGACCTTGGGGTAGTCCGGGGCGTGGTTCGCCTCGTACTCGAGGATGCTGGCGACCGTCAGCACCTGCTCGGGGGTCAGTCCCACGGCCTCGGCCTTGGTCGCCAGGTCCAGCGACTCGTCGACCTCGACGCCCTTGGCGACCATCTGCCGGAGGAGGCCGACCGCAGTCTGCTTGGGCGGCACCGTGTAGGTCGCCGGGAACAGGTAGCCCTCGGGGTTGCCGTTGGCTACTGCGGGCAGGCCGATGGCCTTGGGGTTCGCCAGGGCGGCGGTGACAGCCTTCTTGGAGATGTCGGTCTTGTCGACGATCGCCTTCACGATCTGGCGCACCCGGGCGCCCTCGGGGACGACGACCAGGCTCTGGATGAGGTTGGTCGGGTTGACGAGGACGTCGAGCGCCTCGGAGGCCTTCATCTGCTTCTTCAGCTGGTAGTAGCCGACCTGGATGCTCCGGGACTTGTCGTTGGAGCGCGCGGCGTCGTTGAAGGCATCGACGCTCTTGACCACGCCCTTGGCCTTGAGGTCGCGCCCGATGTCGGCGGAGGTGTCGCCCTCCTTGACCTGGTAGAGCACCGTCCCCGTGCCTGGTCCGGCGTAGTCAGGGGCCGGGCCGAGGCGAGAGCTGAGCTCGTCGTAAACGAAGTGGCCGCCGAACCAGGCGCCGGCGCCGAGCACGACCAGGACGAGCAGCACGGGCAGGCAGCCGCGGCCACGGCGGCGGCGCGGGGCCGGCTCGTCGTCGTGGTAGTCGAGGTGCTCGTCCTCGTCGACCTCTGCCTCGTACTCGTCGTGCACGCTGGTCCGCCTACTCGCTCGTGTCCCCGACCGTGACCGGCTCACCGGCGTAGGCGCCTGTCTGCCGTTCCCGTTCGAGGGCTCCCTGCAAGATCACGACGGCGGCGGCCTGGTCGACCACTGCCCGACGCTTCTTGCCCTTGCGTCCCTGGCTCCGCAGCTGGCTCTCCGCCGTGACGGTGCTCAGGCGCTCGTCACACAACCTGACCGGGACCGGCCCGACTCGGGCCGCCAGCTCACGCGCGAACTCCCGCACCTTACCCGCGGCCGGCCCCTCACCTCCGGACAATGACCGCGGGAGTCCGACGTAGATGCGCACCGCGCCGAGCTCCTCGGTCAGTGCGGCCAACCGGTCGAGGTCACCCGGGCCGCGGCTCACCGTCTCGACGGGGGTGGCCAGGATGCCCGAGGGGTCGCTGCTCGCGACCCCGATCCGGGCGTCGCCAGGGTCCACCCCGAGGCGTACGCCGGTGAGCTGGTCGGCCACCGGCTAGCCCTGCAGGGCGCGACGAATCGCGGCCAGGGCGTCGGCGGCCCTGGCCGGGTCGCTCCCGCCACCCTGGGCGATGTCGTCCTTGCCGCCGCCCTTGCCACCGAGCACCTCGGAGGCCGCGCGCACCAGCGTGTTGGCGGAGTCGCCGCGCGCCCGGGCGGCGTCGTTGACCGCGACCACGACAGAGGGCTTGCCGCTCGCGGACCCGATGATCGCCGCCACGCCGGGCCGGTCCGCCGGCATCCGGCCACGCACGTCGAGCGCCAGGGTGCGCGCGTCGCCGCCGTTCGCCGCCTCGGCGTGGTGGCCGACGAAGGAGACCTCGCCGAGGTCCTCGGCCTGGTCCACCAGCCGGCCGGCGGAGGCGAGCAGCTGCTGGAGCCGCACCTGCTCGATCTCCTTCTCCGCGGTGCGGAGACGGTCGACGATGTCGTTGACGCGCTCGGGGAGCTGCTCGGGGCGCACCTTGAGCGCCTCGCTGAGCTGCGCGACGAGCACGTGCTCACGGGCCAGGAAGCGATAGGCGTCACCACCCACCAGCGCCTCGACCCGTCGTACGCCGGAACCGATCGAGCTCTCGCCCAGCAGCTTGACCACTCCGAGCTGGCCGGAGCGGTGGGCGTGGGTGCCGCCACAGAGCTCACGGGCCCAGTCGCCGACGGAGACCACCCGCACCTGGTCGCCGTACTTCTCCCCGAAGAGCGCCATCGCCCCCGAGCGGACGGCTTCCTCCTGGGTCATGATCTCGGCGTGCACGCCGAGGTCGGCCATCACGAGGTCGTTCACCCGCGCCTCGACGTCGATCATCGCCGACTCGGGAACCGCCCCCGAGGCCGAGAAGTCGAAGCGGAACCGCCCCGGCGAGTTCTCCGAGCCCGCCTGGGTGGCGGTCTCGCCCAGCGCCTCGCGGAACGCCTTGTGCACCATGTGGGTCGCCGTGTGCGACCGGCTGATCGACGCCCGTCGCTCGATGTCGACGAGCGACTGGGCGTGGCCGCCGAGCGAGACCTCGCCGTTGACCACCTTCGCCTTGTGCACGATCAGGCCGCTGATCGGCGACTGGACGTCGTAGACCTCGATGCGGGCTCCGTTGTCGAGCTCGATGACGCCCTGGTCGGCGAGCTGGCCTCCGCCCTCGGCGTAGAACGGGGTGCGGTCCAGCACCAGCTCGACCTCGGCGCCCTCGCCGGCGGACTCCACGGCCGTGCCGTCGCTGACGATGCCGCGGACGGAGCCCTCGCTGACGACGTCGGTATAGCCGGTGAACTCGACCTTGTGGCCGATCGAGTCGGCGATGTCGCGGTAGGCACTGCCGGCGCCCTGCTGGCCCTTCTTGGCCCGCGCGTCGGCCCGCGCCCGCTCCCGCTGCTCCCCCATCAGCCGGCGGAAGCCCTCCTCGTCGACCGAGAGTCCCTTCTCGGCCGCCATCTCGAGGGTGAGGTCGATCGGGAAGCCGTAGGTGTCGTGCAGCGCGAACGCCTTGTCACCCGAGAGCACGGTGCCGCCGCCGGAGCGCACCTCGGTGGCCGCGGTGTCGAAGATCGTGGTGCCGGTGCGCAGCGTCTGCCGGAAGGCGTGCTCCTCGGCGAACGCCACCGTCGAGATGCGGTCCCAGTCGCGATGCAGCTCGGTGTAGGTCTCGGCCATCTTGTCGCGGCTGACCGGGAACAGCTCCGGGAGCGCGGGGTCCTCGTAGCCGAGCAACCGCATCGAGCGCACGGCACGACGCAGCAGGCGGCGCAGCACGTAGCCACGGCCCTCGTTGCCCGGCGTGACGCCGTCGCCGATGAGCATCATCGAGGAACGGATGTGGTCGGCCACCACGCGGAAGCGCACATCCGCCTCGTGGTCCGCGCCGTACCGCTTGCCGGTGAGCTCCTCTGCCTTGGCGATCACCGGGAACATCACGTCGATCTCGTACATGTTCTCGACGCCCTGCAGCAGGAACGCGACCCGCTCGAGGCCCATGCCCGTGTCGATGTTGCGCTTGGGCAGGGAGCCGACGATGTCGAAGTCGGACTTGGAGCGTACGGCGCTGAGCTCGTCCTGCATGAAGACGAGGTTCCAGATCTCGAGGTAGCGGTCCTCGAGCGCCGGGTCCATGGCGGTGCCCATGGACTCCCAGTCCGCCTCGGGCCCGTACTGCGGACCGCGGTCGTAGAGGATCTCCGAGCACGGGCCGCCGGGACCGGGCACGCCCATCGACCAGTAGTTCTCCTTGGGGCCGAGCCGGACGATCCGGTGCTGCGGGAGCCCGGTCACCTTCATCCAGAGCGCCAGCGCCTCGTCGTCGCCGTGCAGCACCGAGGGCCACAGCCGGCTCTCCTCCAGCCCCCAGCCTCCGTCGGCCTGCGACTTCGTGACCAGGTCCCAGGCGTACTCGATCGCGCCTTCCTTGAAGTAGTCGCCGAAGCTGAAGTTGCCGCACATCTCGAAGAAGGTGCCGTGCCGCGTGGTCTTGCCCACGTCCTCGATGTCGGGGGTGCGCACGCACTTCTGCACGCTGGTGGCGCGGCTGTACGGCGGCGTCTCCTGGCCCAGGAAGTAGGGCTTGAACGGCACCATGCCCGCGTTGACGAACAGCAGCGTCGGGTCGGGCACCAGCAGCGACGCGGAGGGCACTGCCTGGTGACCGGCCGCCTCGAAGTGCGCGATGAAGCGGCGGCGGATCTCGGCGGTGTCCATCAGTCCGACTCCTGAGTCTCGGTGGTTGAGGAGCGAGCCTCGACCTCGGTGGTCGAGGAGCGAGCGCCAGCGAGCGTCTCGAAACCACTGGATCCTGCCGAAGCTCGTTCCTCGAGTGCAGGTGGCCCATCTAGCGCCAGCCCGAGGCGGTCACGCAACTCGGTTTCCTTCTCGGTCATGCCGACGCGCACCTCGTCGGCGAAGAGGTGCGCGCCCACGGAGAGCCCGGCGAGCCGGTCGCGGAGTCCCTCGGGGGTGAACGTCTCAGCGGCGCGGCGTGCCTTGACGACCAGGTAGACGCCTGCACCCGCTCCGGCGACGAACCAGAACGAGCGGTTCATGCGGCGGATCGCTCCTCGGCCTGCATCCGGCGCCAGGCTTCCTTCATCTCACGACGGCGTTGCTTCCTGGCCCGGCGCACCTCGCGGCGTACCTCGAACCAGATCCGGTTGCGCGACTCGGCCGAGAGCGCGCGGCGCACGCCGTGACCGAAGGAGACGACCTTCACGAGCGGCTCGCCGACCGTGGCGGTGAGCACCAGCCGGTCGGGCACGTTGGCCTCCGGGCGCGGCTCACCGGCATCGGTGATGACGTACGCCGAGTCCACCGCCTGCGCTCGGTCGCGATCGACCGCCCGGTCGAGCTGCTCGGACAGCTCGTCGAGACGCCGGCTCAGCGCGGCGGTCTCGGCAAGGGCAGCAGCGAGCTGGCGACGTGACTCGGCCCGACTGCGCAGCACGAGGGCGAGCAGTCCGAGGAGGACGAGCAGCACGACCGCGATGCAGCCGATGAGGACGGGCGTTCCCATGGGGCCCGACCCTACCTGCCCCGAATCAACCGGCGGATCCGCTCCCAGCGCTCCTTCAGGCCGCTCTCCGCGCCGAGACTGGTGGGCTGGTAGTACTCGGCGGCCAGCACCACATCGGGCGCGTACTGCTGCTCGGCGATGCCGTAGGGGGCGTCGTGGGAGTATTGGTAGCCCTCGCCGTGGCCGATCTTCTTCGACCCGCCGTAGTGGGCGTCGCGCAGGTGCGCCGGCACCAGACCGATCTTGCCGCTGCGGACGTCAGCGCTCGCGGCGTCGATCGCCTTGATCACGGAGTTGGACTTCGGCGCCAGCGACAGGGCGATCACTGCCTGGGCGAGGTTGAGGCGCGCCTCGGGCATGCCGATGAGCTGCACCGCCTGGGCCGCAGCCACGGCCGTGGTCAACGCTGTCGGGTCGGCCAGGCCGATGTCCTCGCTGGCCAGGATCACCAGCCGGCGGGCGATGAACCGCGGGTCCTCCCCCGCCTCGACCATCCGCGCCAGGTAGTGGACCGCCGCGTCGGCGTCCGAGCCCCGGATCGACTTGATGAAGGCACTGGTCACGTCGTAGTGCTGGTCGCCCTGCCGGTCGTAGCGCACCGCCGCGCGGTCCACGGCCTTCTCGGTCGTCTCGACATCGACCTTGGTCAGGCCCTGGGACAGCGCGGCACCTGCCGCAGCCTCCAGGTAGGTCAGCGACCGTCGTGCGTCTCCCCCGGCCAGGCGCACCAGGTGGTCGAGTGCATCCGGCTCGAGGGTGACCTGTCCGTCGAGCCCGCGTGGGTCGGTGACGGCACGCTCCACGACGCCGCGTACGTCGTCATCGGTCAGCGGCTCGAGGGTGAGCAGCAGCGAGCGCGACAGCAACGGCGAGATCACCGAGAAGAACGGGTTCTCCGTGGTGGCGGCCACGAGCGTGACCCACCGGTTCTCCACACCCGGGAGCAGGGCGTCCTGCTGGGCCTTGGTGAACCGGTGCACCTCGTCGACGAACAGGACCGTCTCCTGCCCACGCGAAGCCAGCCGGTTGCGCGCCGAGCTGATGGCCTCCCGGACCTCCTTGACCCCGGCCGCGACGGCCGAGACCTCGACGAAGACGCGGTTGGTCCGTCCGGACACGATCGAGGCGATCGTGGTCTTGCCGGTGCCCGGCGGTCCCCACAGCAGCAGCGACATCGGCTGGTCGCCCTCGACCAGCCGCCTCAGCGGCGACCCCGGCGTCAGCAGGTGCTGCTGCCCGACGAGCTCGTCGAGGTCGCGCGGCCGCATCCGCACCGCCAGCGGTGCCGAGTCATGGGTGTTGCCCGCGAGCGAGCCCCCGGAGGGACCCTCTCGGGTCGGCTCGGGACCCTCGTAGGCGAAGAGGCCGTCCATCGACGCGAGCCTACCTACCGAAGGTGGTCGAGCAGCGAGCGAAGCGCTTGGGTCGAGCAGCGAGCGCCAGCGAGCGATCAGTCGAGACCAGCGATCAGTCGAGACCAAAGATCAGTCGAGACCGCCCACGCCGTACGGCCTAGGAGACCCCGGCCTGCGCGATCAGGGCGTCCCGCGCCTCGCGGCGGCGGCGCTGCTCGGCCGGGTCGGGCACCGGTACGGCGGAGACGAGGCGCTGGGTGTACTCGTGCTGCGGACGGTGGACGATGCTGTCGGTGTCGCCCAGCTCCACGATCTTGCCCATGTACATCACCGCGATCCGGGACGCGAGGATCTCCACCACCCCGAGGTCGTGGCTGATGAACAGGCAGGCGAACCCCTGCTCGCGCTGCAGCTCCTGGAACAGGTCGAGGACCTTGGCCTGCACCGACACGTCGAGCGCGGACGTCGGCTCGTCGGCGACGAGCAGGTCAGGCTGGAGGGCCAGGGCGCGGGCGATGCCGACGCGCTGACGCTGACCACCGGACAGCTCGTGCGGGTAGCGGTTGCGGAAGCCGCGCTGCAGGTGGACGCTGTCGAGCAGCTTCTCGATCTCGGTGCTGAGCTCCTTGCCGCGCATCTTGCGGTGCAGGTACAGCGGCTCACCGATCGACTCACCGATCGGCAGGCGCGGGTTCAGCGAGGACCCCGGGTCCTGGAAGACGATGCCCACGCGGTCGCGCAGTGGACGCAGGTCCTTGGGCTTGGCCGTCTGCATCTGTACGCCGGCGACCTCGAGGGTGCCACCGGCCACGGGCAGCAGTCCCATGGCGGCACGGCCGATCGTGGTCTTGCCGGAGCCGGACTCGCCCACGAGCCCGACCACCTCGCCGCGACCGATCCTCAGGGACACGTCGTCCACGGCGCGGAACACCGGCTGGTTGCCGCGCTTGGGGTACTCGAGGACGAGGTTCTCGGCCACCAGGATCGGCGCCCGGGTCTCGGCCTCCAGGGCGGCCCGGTCTCGCGCCGTACGCTCCTCGCCCTCGGCCACGCTGGCCGTGCCGAAGTGCGGGACCGACTCGAGCAGCTGCTGGGTGTAGGGGTGCTGGGCGTGGTTGAAGATCTGGTCGGCCGTGCCGGACTCGACGATGCGGCCGTGCTGCATCACCACGATCCGGTCGGCCATGTCCGCCACCACGCCCATGTCGTGGGTGATCAGGACGACACCGGCGTTGACCCGCTCCCGCAGGTCGCGCATCAGCTTGAGGATCTCGCCCTGCACCGTCACGTCGAGCGCCGTGGTCGGCTCGTCCGCCACGAGCAGCTGGGGCTCGCAGGCCAGCGCCTGCGCGATCATCGCTCGCTGCCGCTGGCCGCCGGAGAGCTGGTGGGGGAACGCGTCGAACCGGCGCTCCGGCTCGGGGATCTCCACCATCGTCAGCAGCTCGATGGCGCGCGCCCGGGCGTCCTTGGGTGACATGTCGAAGTGCGACCGGATCGTCTCGACGATCTGGAAGCCGATCGTGTAGACGGGGTTCATCGCCGTCATCGGCTCCTGGAAGATGACCGCGATCTCACGGCCGCGCACCCGTCGCAGGGCTGCGCCCTTCAGGCCCACGAGCTCCTTGCCCTTCAGCTTGGCGCTGCCGGTGGAGCGGCCGTTGACGGGGAGCAGCCCGAGCAGCGACATCGAGGACTGGGTCTTGCCGGAGCCGGACTCACCCACGATCGCGAGCACCTCGCCCGCGTCCACGTGGTAGCTCACGTCGATGGCTGCCGGGAACCACTCACCGTCGACGAAGAACGAGACGTTGAGGTTCTCGACCTCGAGGATGGGGCCGTCGTCCTCGGGGACGACCGGCTGCCGGGGATCCTGGGAACCGTCAGGAGTCAGTGTGCTCACGAGTGGCCTTTCGGTCCGGTCGAGGCACGCACGGCACCTCGCAGGGCATCTGTCAGGGCATCTGTCAGGGTGTCGCCATGGGGACGACCGTGCTGCTCAGGTCGCGCAGCGCCCGGGCGCTGGCCGTCGCGACGGTGGCGGTGGCCCTGGTCGGCCTGGTGTCCGCCGTCGTCGACGGTCTCGACGTGGTGCTGGACTACGGCGCCCCGCTGCTGGCCATGGGCCTGCTCGGCTGGGCGGCGTTCTGGATGCCGTACGTCGAGGTCTCCGACGGCGAGGTCGTCGTGCGCAACACGTTGCGCACCGTGCACGTCCCGTGGCCCGCCATCGAGTCCGTGGAGGGTCGCTACGGGTTGAGACTGGTCACGGCGTACGGCTCGGTGACGGCGTGGGCCGCCAGCGCCCCCGGTGGCCGGCAGCGCGCTCGCGTGGAGCAGAGCGAGGCGGCAGCGCTCGTGGAGGCCCGTCTCGCGGAGCTGCGTGCCGCGGGCTACCTCGACGAGCGACGCCTCGAGGGGCCCCGCCTGCGGACGGCCTGGCACGGCCCGATCATCGCCGCCCTGGTGCTGCTCGCCGTGGCCACGGTGGTGCTTCCGCTGCTGACCTGAGCCGGTGTGCGCGACCAGTATCACGAGGTCGCCTGCTCCGGCTCGGTGGTCGCGCCCGCGCGGGCGGCGCGGTTCATCTTGCGCTCCGAGGGGACCCGCTTCTGCCGCGGGTCGAAGGCGTCGCGCAGACCGTCGCCGATGAAGTTGACCGACAGCGCGATCAGGATGATGAACAGTCCGGGCCACCAGAACAGCCACGGGCGGGTGGAGAACGCGGACTGGTACTCCGAGATCATCGTGCCGAGCGACACGTCCGGCGACTTGATGCCGAAGCCGAGGTAGGACAACGCCGTCTCGAGCAGCACCGCCTGTGAGGCGAGCAGCGTGGTGTTGACGATGATCACGCCCATGGCGTTGGGGATCATGTGCTTGCGGATGATGCGGGTGCTGCTCGCACCGGCCACCTTCGCCGCGTCCACGAACTCACGTTCGCGCAGGGTCAGGAACTCGCCACGCACCAGTCGCGCGAGCGTCGTCCAGCTGATGGCGCCCAGTGCCACCGCCAGCCAGAAGGCTCCGGCCTGACCGGCGAACTTGCCGAGCACCGCGCCGATGACGATGACCGGGAAGGTGATGAACAGGTCGGTGAAGCGCATCAGGAACTGGTCGATGCCGCCACGGAAGTAGCCCGCGACCGCGCCGATCACCATGCCGATGACGGCGGCCAGCAGGCTGATCACGACCATCACGTCGAGGGAGGTCTGGGTGCCCTTCATGACGCGCGCGAAGATGTCGCGGCCGATCTCGTCCTGGCCGAACGGGTGGTCCCCGATGGCGAACCCGTTCCCCCCGAGCCACACGGGCATGCTCAGCGTGGGCGTACCACTGTTCTGCACGTCGTTCGGCGTGAAGTAGTCCCACTTCCACCACCCGGGAATCCCGAAGGCCCCGATGGAGGTGTAGGCGAGGATCGCGACGAGGGCGAGGACGACCAGTCCGATGATCGCGCCGCGGTGCCGGAAGAAGCGCCGCCGGACGATCTGGCCCTGAGAAAGGCCTTCGACCTCCCTGAGCTCGATCGCGTTCTCGATGGTCTCGGCGGTGTCGATCCCGCCGGTGGGCTCGAGTGGTGTGCTCATGCGGCCTCTCCCCCCGGGACAGCGGGCATTGGGGCTGGGGTGTGGGTCATGCTGCGACCCGGATCCGTGGGTCGAGCACGGCGTAGATCAGGTCGGAGACGAAGTTGGCGATCACCGCGAGGACGCCGACGATGACGATGTAGGCCATCACCGGATCCTGCTGGTTGTTCGCCAACGAGTCCACGAAGAGCCGGCCCATGCCGAACCAGCCGAAGACGGTCTCGGTGATGATCGCGCCACCCAGCAGCGTGATGATGTCGATCGGGACGATCGACGCGAGCGGCAGCAGTGCGTTGCGGAAGGCGTGCCGCATGATCACGGTGCGCTCGGTGAGGCCCTTGGAACGAGCCGTGCGGATGTAGTCCTGGTTCATCACCTCGAGGGTCGAGGCGCGGGTGTAGCGCGTGTAGGACGCGAACGAGATCAGGATCAGGGTCGCGGTCGGCAGCACCAGGTGGGTCATGGTGTCGAGGGTGTGGATCCAGAAGTCGCCCTCGAGGTTGGGTGTCTGCCGTCCGAGCGTCGCGATCGGGCGGCCCTTGATCAGCTGGTTGTTCAGGTAGTTGTCCCAGCTCTGCATCAACCGGTCCATGAAGAGCGTCGCCGACACCGGGATGGCGGTCAGCGCGGCGGTGCGGGCCGAGCGAGTCCGGTCCGGACCGCCCCAGGCGAGGCCGATGCCGGCGCTGACCACGAGGGCGACGACGAACATCGCCAGCACGAGTGGCCAGCCGAGGATCCCGGCGTCGTTGGCCCAGGCCCAGAAGTACAGGAGGGGCAGCCACAGGATCGCTCCCAGCGCCGCCACCGACAGGGCGGAGTAGAGCGCCTTGCGGTTGCGCAGCCCGGTGCTGAGGATCGTGATCACGAACGCCCAGCCGACGGAGATCAGGATGATCAGCACGATCCCGAGGTCGGGCTCCTTGAAGAAGCCGCTGATGTTGAGGTAGGCGATCAGGATCGCGACGACACCCGCGGCGATCGCGAAGTTGCGCAACCGGGTCCCCATCTTGCCGGCGATGGCCGAGGACACGGTGATCCCCACGACGAGCGCGGCTATCACGATCGTCGGCACGGCTATCTGTGGATCTGGAGAACCGAGGAAGTCGTTGAAGTCGATGGCCAGGAACTCCTTGGCCAAGACGGCCACCCAGAAGACGGGAAGGGAGTACAGCAGGAAGCTGAGGAAGGTGATCGAGTAGTCGAAGCCGGTGTACTGGCGCAGGGCGCTGATCAGGCCGACCATCACGCCGAGCACGATCGCGATCAGCGTGGCGGCTCCCACGAGCTGGATCGTGGTCGTGACGGCGCCGCTCAGCAGGGACGTCGTCGACTGGTGGGTCTTCCAGTTCTCGCCGAGGTCGCAGCTGCCGTAGAGGCAGCCACTGGCTCCCTTGAGCCAGGACAGGTAGCGCTCGATCACCGGTTGGTCGAGGTTGAGCTGGGCGATCCGGCGTTGGATCTGCTCGGCCTTGTTCGGTGCGGTGCTGAGCCGCAGGTCAGCGAGTGGGTCGATGGAGAGGTCCACCAGGAAGTACATGATGATGGTGGAGATCAGGACCACGACCAACGACATGAGCAGTCGTTTGACGAAGAACACGAGCATGGAGCAACAGACCTGTCTGGTCGGGGGTGCCGGGCAAACGTGGTGGGTGCCGCCGCCTCGGCGAACGGCACCCACCACGAGGGTGCATCACGGGAGTGGTTACCCGCTAGTCGGCACTAGCTGGCCGACGGCACCTTCCACTTCCAGAACCCGTAGAACATGGTCGGCGCCAGGATGGCGGGGTCCACGTTCGAGATGCGGGTCGAGTTGGCGATGTTGGCGGACGGGAACTGGAAGATCGGGAGACCGATCGCGTCCTTGAACATCTCCTGCTCGATCTGCGTCTGGATCTTGACCTGCTCGCCCTGGTCGGAGGTCAGCACCAGCTTGTCGAACAGGCCGTCGACGGTCTTGTTGCTGTAGCCGACCAGGTTGTTGATCGTGCCGGTCGCGTAGGTCTCGCGGTCGGCGCTCACTGCGGGCGAGGTGGACTGCCAGCCGAAGAACACGGCGTCGTAGCTGCCGTCACCCAGCTTCTCGCTCCAGTCGGGCGAACCCTGGTCGATCAGGTTGAACCCGGCCGCCTTGAGTGCCGGCTTGTAGAGCTGGAACTCGTTGACGCGACGGACGTTGTCCTTGGCGTACATCATGCGGACGTTGACCGGGGTCTTCACGCCGGCCTGCTTGAGCAGGGCCAGCGACTTGGCCGGGTCGACCTTGGCGTAGTCGGCAGAGCCGTTGGCCGCGACGATCTCGTCGTACCCCGGGGTGCCCTCGGTCTTCACGAACGAGTTGCGGACCGCGGCGTCGGCGTTGACCGGCTTGATCAGCTTGTCGACGACCTCCTGGCGGGGCACACCGTGCAGGAAGGCCTGGCGGACGAGCAGCGCCTTGGCTGCGTCACCGCCGTACGCCGCCGGGTCGAACGGGCCCTTGTTGTTCTGGACGAGGTCCATGTGCTCGAAGGTGCCCTCGACGCCCTTCTTGATCGAGACGTCCTTGACCTGTTCGGCCGCCTTGACGACGTCGGTCGTGACCTGCGGGGAGAACATGTCGATCTCACCGTTCTTCAGGGCCTGGACCTGCGCCATCGGGTCCTCGTTCCAGCGGACCGTGATGGTGTCGAACGTGCCCTTGTGGTCACCCTTGTACTTCGGGTTCTTCGCCAGGGTGAGGTACTGGTTCTCCTTGAAGTCCTTCAGGGTGTAGGCGCCGTTGGTGACGGCCACGTCCTTGTCCGAAGGCATCTTGGTGAAGTCGAAGCCGGTGTTCCAGAACGACGAGATCTTGACCAGGGCGGCCTTGTCGTCGGTCTGGATGGCCTTGGTGACCGCGGCAGCGGCTTCCTTGGGGTCGGAGATGCCCAGCGCCTTCATGCCGACCACGTGGGCGGGCATGAAGTCGGTCATGTCGTACTGCCAGTCGGCGAACGGCTTGGTGTAGATCAGCGTCATCGAGTGGTTGTCGTCGGCGATCTCGGGGACCTGCTTGACCAGGCTGAAGCCGATCGAGGAGGAGTCGAAGTAGACCTTGCCCTTGGTGTTCTTGGGCAGGCCCGTCGCGTCGTCGGTCTTGACCTGGTCGGCGTTGATGGTGTTCAGGTTGCCGCCGAGGGCCGCCCAGTGGAGCAGCATGTCGTCGGCGGTCACGGGTACGCCGTCGGACCACTCGTCGTCGCTGTTGAGCGTGTACTTGACGGTCAGCGGGCTGTCGCTGGTCTTCTCGTACTTGCCGAACGAGGTGTCGGGCTGCAGCGTGCCGCCCGCGTCGACGTACGAGAACGCTGCGTTCACCACGGTCTTGATGTTGTTGTTCGCGGTGGCGTTTCCGTTGGACGTGTTGCCGTTGAACGAGTACAGCGGCTGGTTCCATCCCAGAGTGATCGACGTCTTCTGGTTGCTGCTGCTGTTGTCGTTGGAGTCTGGGGCTGCGCACGCGGTGCCGGCCAGGCTCAGGGTGGCGACCACCGCCCCCAGAGCGAAGATGCGCTTGCTTCTCACGTATTTCCTCCTCGGTGCGGCCCGCTCCTGTTCGCGGGACCGGCGAAAAGCCGGTCTGATACCCGGCTGAACTAGGTGACCCTAGGCATAACGGGTGGGCCGGGATAAGCCCCGAGACCGGGAAGAAGCGTGATTGTTACCAGAGCGCGACTATTCCACCGCAAATCCGCCGTCGGAACCGCCCTCGGACGCGTCGGGCTTCCGCTCGGGGCGGGCGTCGACGCCCGCCTCCTTGCGCTGCTCCAGCGTGATGGGGGCCGGCGCCGAGGTCAGCGGGTCGAAGCCGCCGCCGCTCTTCGGGAAGGCGATCACCTCGCGGATCGAGTCGGTGCGGCTCAGCAGGGCGCAGATGCGGTCCCAGCCGAAGGCGATACCGCCGTGCGGCGGCGCGCCGAAGGCGAAGGCGTCGAGCAGGAAGCCGAACTTCTCCTGGGCGGCCGCCTCGTCGAGCCCCATCAGCGCGAAGACGCGCTCCTGGACGTCACGCCGGTGGATACGGATCGACCCGCCACCGATCTCGTTGCCGTTGCAGACGATGTCGTAGGCCCAGGCCAGGGCCGTGCCGGGGTCCTTGTCGAAGTTCTCGAGGTCCTTGGGACTGGTGAAGGCGTGGTGCACGGCCGTCCACTGACCGCTGCCGACCGCCACGTCACCGGCGGCCGTGGCCTCGGCGGCGGGTTCGAACAGCGGCGCGTCGACCACCCACAGGAAGCTCCAGGCATCCTCGTCGATGAGGCCCCCGCGCCGGCCGATCTCGAGGCGGGCGGCCCCGAGCAGTGCCCGGCTGCTCTTGGGGGGGCCGGCGGCGAAGAAGATGCAGTCGCCGGGCTCGGCGCCGACGTGGGCGGCGATGCCGGCCTTCTCCTCCTCGCTGATGTTCTTGGCGACCGGACCGGTGAGCTCGCCGTCCTCCTTGACGAGGAGGTAGGCCAGTCCGCGTGCCCCGCGCTGCTTGGCCCACTCCTGCCAGGCGTCGAGCTGCTTGCGCGGCTGGCTGGCTCCCCCGGGCATCACCACGGCTCCGACGTACGGCGCCTGGAAGACCCGGAAGGGCGTGTCCTTGAAGAAGTCGGTGCACTCGACCAGCTCCAGACCCATCCGCAGGTCGGGCTTGTCGGTGCCGAACCGGGCCATCGCCTCGGCGTACGTCAGGCGCGGCAGCGGGGTCGGTACGTCGTACCCGATCAGGGCCCAGAGCGCGCTGAGGATCTCCTCGGACAGGGCGATGATGTCGTCCTGCTCGACGAAGCTCATCTCGACGTCGAGCTGGGTGAACTCGGGCTGCCGGTCGGCCCGGAAGTCCTCGTCCCGGTAGCAGCGCGCGATCTGGTAGTAGCGCTCCATGCCGGCGACCATCAGCAGCTGCTTGAACAGCTGTGGGCTCTGCGGGAGGGCGTACCAGCTGCCGGGCTGCAGCCGGGCCGGCACCAGGAAGTCGCGGGCACCCTCGGGCGTCGACCGGGTCAGCGTCGGCGTCTCGATCTCGACGAAGTGGTGCTGGTCGAGCACGTCACGAGCGGCCCGGTTGACACGGCTGCGCAGCCGGAGGGCGGCGTTGGGTCCACTGCGCCGCAGGTCGAGGTAGCGGTGCCTGAGGCGGGCCTCCTCCCCCACTTCGACGTGGTCGTCGATCGGGAACGGGAGCGCTGCGGCCTCGCTGAGCACCTCCACGCGGGAGGCGATCACCTCGACCTCGCCCGTGGGCAGGCTGGGGTTCTGGTTGCCCTCGGGTCGACCCGAGACGGCGCCGGTCACCTTCAGGCAGTACTCGTTGCGCAGGTTGTGCGCGACCGCCTCGTCACGGATGACGACCTGGACGACGCCACTGGCCTCGCGGAGGTCGATGAAGGCCACGCCCCCGTGGTCGCGGCGGCGCGCCACCCAGCCGGCGAGGGTGACCTCGCTGCCGACGTCGGTGGACCGCAGGCTGCCTGCGTCATGGGTGCGGATCACTGCTGCTGCTCCTCGGGAAGATCGGTGATGATGCGGGGCCGCAGATCCTCGACGGGAGGCGTCCACGTGCTGACGTCGACCGGATCCTGCTCGCCGCTGCGGATGTCCTTGATCTCGGCGGACCCGTCTGCGCCCGGAAAGAGAACGTACGGGATTCCGCGGCGCTCGGCGTAACGGATTTGCTTGCCGAACTTGGCGGCCGTGGGGGCCACCTCGGACGGTACGCCGTTGCGCCGCAGCTGTTCGGCGAGTCCGTCGCTGGTGGCCCGGCTCTCCTCGTCGACGACCGCCACCAGGACGGCGCTCGGCACCGACCGGTCGGCGCTGACGACTCCCTGGGCGAGCAGGGGGACGAGCACCCGGCTGACGCCGAGCGAGATGCCGACTCCGGGGTAGGTGGTGCGCCCGTCGCTGGCGAGGGCGTCGTACCGTCCCCCGGAGCAGATCGAGCCCAGGGACTCATGGCCCGACAGTCGGGTCTCGAAGACGGTGCCGGTGTAGTAGTCGAGACCGCGCGCGATCTTCAGGTCGGCGACGATGTCGACGCGGTCGGTGACCAGGGCGGCGCAGCCCTCGAGGACGGCGGCCAGCTCGGTCAGTCCTTCGTCCAGCAGCTCGTGGCGTACGCCGAGCCCGCGGACCTCCTCGACGAAGCCGGTGTCGGGGCTGGTGATCCGGGCGAGGGCCAGGCAGCTGTCGGCCTGGTCGGTGCTGAGACCGGCGTCCTCGACGAGCTGGGCGTGGACCCGCTCCTCCGGCAGCTTGTCGAGCTTGTCGACGGCGCGCATCACGGCGGCCGTGTCGCCCACCCCGAGCCCGGTGTAGAAGCCCTGGATCAGCTTGCGGTTGTTGACCTGCAGGGTGAAGCCCGGAAGGAAGTCGAGGCGACGCAAGGCGTCGAGCATCACCCGCGCGACCTCGACGTCGTGGTGGAAGTCCAGGCTGTCGCGCCCGATGACGTCGATGTCGGCCTGGGTGAACTCGCGGTAACGGCCTTCCTGTGGCCGCTCGCCGCGCCACACCTTCTGGATCTGGTAGCGCCGGAACGGGAAGTCGAGCTTGCCGGCGTTCTCCAGCACGTAGCGCGCGAACGGCACGGTCAGGTCGAAGTGCAGGCCGATTCCGGCGTCGCCCTCCTCGGCCTGGAGCCGGCGCAGCACGTAGACCTCCTTGGAGGTCTCGCCTTTGGTGAGCAGCTGGTCGAGCGTCTCGACCGCGCGGGTCTCGACGTTGGCGAACCCGTGCAGCTCGAAGGTCTCGGCCAGGCGGGCCAGCACCTGCTGCTCGACGTGGCGCTGGGCGGGCAGCAGCTCGGGGAACCCGCTCAGCGGGGTGGGACGGGCCATCTCAAAGACCTCGAGTGACCGGGCTGGTGCCCTGGTGATCGTCGATCAGGTCGAGCAGGTAGGGGTTCGACGCGCGTTCGCGGCCGATGCTGGTCTGCTCGCCGTGACCGGGGAGCACCACGATGTCGTCGCGCAGGGTCAGCACCTTCTCGCGCAGGCTGCGCAGCATCGTCGGGTGGTCACCGCCGGGGAGGTCGGTGCGCCCGATCGAGCCTGCGAAGAGCAGGTCACCGGAGAACATCACCTCGGCGATCTCCGGGTCGTCGTACGGCGTGCGGAAGGTGACCGATCCCTCGGTGTGCCCGGGGGTGTGGTCGACGACGAACTCGAGGCCGGCCAGCTCGAGCGTCTGGGCGTCGGTGAGCTCCTCGACGCGGTCGGGCTCGGCGAACTCGTACTTCCCGCCGAGCAGCATCGCCGTCGTCTCCGCCGACATGCCGGCCATCGGGTTCGCGAGCAGGTGCCGGTCGTCGGGGTGGATCCACGCCGTGGCGTCGTAGGTGCCGGCGACCGGAGCGACGCACCACATGTGGTCGACGTGGCCGTGGGTGACCAGCACGGCCACCGGCTTCAGCTTCTGCTCACGCACGACACGGGCCACTCCCTCGGCGGCGTCCTTGCCCGGGTCGATCACCACACACTCGGTGCCCGGACCGGTGGCGGCGACGTAGCAGTTGGTGCCCCACGGACCGGCCGGGAAGCCTGCGATCAGCACCGTCTCGTCTCCTGCGTCGGGGGTCCAGCCGTGATGGGGCCGTGATGGGAACGGGACCCAGCCTACTGTCCCCGAAGGACGCACCGGGCATGGCTACGATGAGGGCGCCTAACCTCAACACCGGACGACTCCGGGACGACGAAGAAGCAGGTGCTGCAACGTGACCGCGCAGGGCAACTCCCCCGACGGGAACGGCCAGGGCCAGACCGCCAGCGACAGCGGACAGGTCGGGGGGCTGACGAGCGAGTGGGGCCGGGTCGACCCGGACGGCACCGTCTACGTGCGCACGGCCGACGGCGAACGCGCGGTCGGTCAGTACCCCGAGGGCACTCCCGAGGAGGCGCTGGCGTTCTTCACCCGGCGCTTCGACGCCCTGGCCTTCGAGGTGCAGCTGCTCGAGCAGCGGGTGCGGGCCGAGGCGCTCACCCCCGACGAGGCGACGGAGTCGATCAAGAAGGTCGCCGCCCAGCTCGTCGAGCCCAATGCGGTCGGCGACGTCGTCGGGCTCAGTGCCCGCCTCGACGCGCTCGGACCGCTGATCGGACTGCAGCGTGGACAGCGGCGGGCCGACCGGGCCCGCAAGCTGGAGGAGGCGCACACCCGCAAGCAGGAGATCGTCGCCGAGGCCGAGAAGATCTCGCAGGGCAAGGACTGGCGCAACGGGGTCAACCGGCTGCGTGACCTCCTCGAGGAGTGGAAGGCACTCCCCCGTCTCGAACGCAAGCGCGACGACGAGCTGTGGCACCGGTTCTCGAGCGCGCGCACGTCGTACACGCGCCGTCGCAAGACCCACTTCGCCGAGCTCGGTGAGAAGCGCGAGGGCGCGCGGGTGGTCAAGCAGCGGCTGCTCAAGGAGGCCGAGGAGCTGAGCACCTCCACCGACTGGGGTCCGACGTCGAGCCGGTTCCGCGCCCTGATGTCGGACTGGAAAGCCGCCGGTGCGGCGCCGCGCGAGGTCGAAGAAGACCTCTGGCAGCGTTTCCGCGCCGCCCAGGACACCTTCTTCGGAGCCCGCGACGCCGCCAACGCCGAGCAGGACCGCGAGTTCGAGGCCAACGCCGAGAAGAAGAAGGAGCTGCTCGTCGAGGCCGAGAAGCTGCTGCCGGTCTCCGACCTCGAGGCCGCCAAGCGCGCCTTCCGCGACATCGCCGACCGGTGGGACGCCGCCGGCAAGGTCCCCCGCGACCAGATGAAGACCCTGGAGGGCCGCATCCGGAAGGTCGAGCAGGCCATCCGCTCGGTCGAGGACGACAAGTGGCGTCGCAGCGACCCCGAGAAGTCCGCCCGCGCAGACGACATGCTCGGCCAGCTCGAGCGCGCCATCTCCGACATCGAGACCAACCTCGACAAGGCTCGCGCCTCGGGCGACGACCGCAAGATCAGGGAGCTCGAGGAGAACCTCGCCTCGCGCCAGCAGTTCCTCGAGATGGCGAGAAAGGCAGCCTCAGACTTCTCGTGAGGGCCGCGGTTTGGCCGGGCGCCCGGCCGAACTGTCACTGGAAGGGTGAAATTTCACCCCTCCACTCGAAGGTTGGCCAGTCGCCCGGCCAAACCGCCAAGCTGCCTAGTGGGTGACCCGGTAGGCGTCGAAGACTCCGTCCACCTGACGGACGGTCTTGAGGATGGCGCCGAGGTGCTTGGGGTCGCCCATCTCGAAGGCGAAGCGGCTCTTGGCCACGCGGTCGCGGTTGGTGGTCAGGCTGGCGGAGAGGATGTTCACGTGCTGGTCCGAGAGGGCCATGGTGATGTCGGAGAGCAGCCGGGCCCGGTCGAGGGCCTCGACCATGATCTGCACCAGGAAGGTCGACTGCGAGGTCGGAGCCCACTCGACGTCGGCGAGTCGTTCGGGTTGGCTGAGCAGCTGGGTGGCGTTGGTGCAGTCGCGGCGGTGCACCGAGATGCCGTCGCCGCGGGTGACGAAGCCGAGGATCTCGTCGCCGGGGACGGGGGTGCAACATCGCGCCAGCTTCACGAGTACGTCGGTCGCACCCTTCACCACCACACCCGAGTCGTGACCGGCGGAGCTCCGGCGGCGCGGACGGGTGATGGTGACGGCCTCGGCGAGGTCCTCCGCTGCTCCCGCGTCGCCACCGGACACCTCGATGACCTTGCGTACGACGGTCTGGGCTCCCAGGTTGCCCTCGCCGACCGCGGCGTACAGGGCTGACACATCGGCGACCCGCAGCTCGTTGGCGACCTGGGTGAGCGACTCGTGGGTCATCACCCGCTTGAGCGGCAGGCCCTCCTTGCGAAGGAGGCGGCCGATCTGCTCCTTGCCCTGCTCGATGGCCTCCTCACGCCGCTCCTTGGTGAACCAGTGGCGGATCTTGCTGCGGGCTCGTGGTGACTTGACGAACTGCAGCCAGTCGCGGGACGGCCCGGCGTTCGGGGACTTGGAGGTGAACACCTCGACCACGTCGCCGTGCTCGAGGCCGGACTCCAACGGCACCAACCGGCCGTTGACCCGGGCGCCGATGGTGTGGTGGCCGACCTCGGTGTGGATGGCGTAGGCGAAGTCGACCGGCGTCGAGCCGTTGGGCAGGCCGATCACGTCGCCACGCGGCGTGAACACGAACACCTCGGCGCTGTTGATCTCGAAGCGCAGCGAGTCCAGGAACTCCCCCGGGTCGTCGACCTCGTGCTGCCAGTCGAGCAGCTGCCGCAGCCACTGCATGTCGGACTCGCTCGCGTCGGGTGCCTTGCCCTCGGTGCCGGCGCGCACGTCCTCCTTGTACTTCCAGTGGGCGGCGACGCCGTACTCCGCGCGACGGTGCATGCCGATGGTCCGGATCTGCATCTCGACCGGCTTGCCGGACGGGCCGATCACGGTGGTGTGCAGCGACTGGTACATGTTGAACTTCGGCATCGCGACGTAGTCCTTGAACCGGCCGGGAAGCGGGTTCCACCGGTTGTGCAGTACGCCGAGCACGCCGTAGCACTCGGGGTCGCTGTCGACGAGGATGCGAATGCCGACGAGGTCGTAGATGTCGGAGAACTCGCGGCCGCCGTGGATCATCTTCTGGTAGATCGAGTAGTAGTGCTTCGGTCGCCCGGTCACCCGCGCGTTGATCTTGGAGCTGCGCAGGTCCTTCTCCACCTGGGTGATGACCTCGGCCAGGAACTGGTCGCGCGACGGCGCCCGCTCGGCGACGAGCCGGACGATCTCGTCGTAGATCTTCGGGTGCATCGTCGCGAAGGCGAGGTCCTCGAGCTCCCACTTCAGGGTGTTCATGCCCAGCCGGTGGGCCAGCGGCGCGTAGATCTCGAGGGTCTCGCGCGACTTGCGTTCCTGCGTCTCCTGCTTGACGTAGCGCAGGGTGCGCATGTTGTGCAGCCGGTCGGCGAGCTTGATGACCAGGACGCGGATGTCCTTGCTCATCGCGACGATCATCTTGCGGATGGTCTCGGCCTGCGCGGAGTCGCCGTACTTGACCTTGTCGAGCTTCGTCACGCCGTCGACCAGCAGCGCGACCTCGTCACCGAAGTCGGAGCGCAGCTGGTCGAGGGTGTACGCCGTGTCCTCGACGGTGTCGTGCAGCAAGGCCGCCACGAGGGTCGGCTCGGTCATGCCGATGTCGGCCAGGATCGTGGTCACCGCGAGCGGGTGCGTGATGTAGGGGTCGCCGCTCTTGCGGGTCTGGCCGTGGTGGTACTTCTCGGCGGTGTCGTAGGCGCGCTCGAGCAGGGCCAGGTCGGCCTTCGGGTGGTTGGCCCGGACGGTGCGGAACAGTGGCTCCAGCACCGGGTTGCCGACGGAGCTCCGGGTGCCGATCCGGGCAAGGCGCGCGCGCACGCCGCGGCCGGTGAGCGAGGATCGCTCCTGCGGCGCAGCGCTCTCGGTCCCCTCAGTGGCGGGGTCCGTCACCACCCGGTCTTCGGCCATCCGTCCCTTCCCTCGAGCTCAGGTGGCAAGTCTAGTTGCGACGGGAAGGGGGTCGGGGCGTCGACGGTCAGACCGTGTGCAGCACGGTCAGCGGCAGGTCGCCGATCGCCTCGCGGCCGGAGAGGAAGCTCAGCTCCAGGAGCATGGCCAGGGCGTGCACGGTGCCGCCCCCCTGCTCGACGAGGTCGGCGGTCGCACGCGCGGTCCCGCCGGTCGCCAGCACGTCGTCGATGACCAGGACGCGGTCGCCCTCGTCGAGGGCGTCGAGATGCATCTCGAGGGTCTCGCTGCCGTACTCGAGGTCATAGCTCACCGCGCGGGTCTTCCACGGCAGCTTGCCGGGCTTGCGGACCGGCACGAAGCCGACGCCCAGCGACAGCGCCACCGGCGCGGCCAGGATGAAGCCGCGTGCCTCCATGCCGACGACCTTGTCGACCACGACCTCGCCGTCGGCGTCCCGACCGGCCCGGGCCAGGGCGTCGACGACCAGGGTGAAGGCCACGTGGTCGTCGAGGATCGGGGTGATGTCCTTGAAGGTCACCCCCGGCTTCGGGAAGTCGGCGATGTCCCGCACCCGCGAGGCGATGAGGTCACTGAGGCCCTCGGCCTCGCTCACGGTCATCGACGGCTCACTTGTTGCGCTTGGAGCGCGGCTGGCGCGTCGGCTGGGCGCGCCCGGCCGAGCCGGTGCCGCCCAGCGGCTTCTTCGACGTCGGCACCACCCGCCCGGAGCCGGAGGCCTCGGGCCGTCGGGGAGCCCGGGCCGGACGCTCCGTGGTCTCGTCGGTCTCGGGGTGGACGTCGTCGTCCTCGTCGTGCACCGGCATCCCCTCGGAGAACGACGGCACGTTGGCGTAGCGGTCGACCTCCCGGCGGGAGCGCGCCTTGGCGCGGGCGTCCTGCTGGGTGATCTCCTTCTCGTTGCTCTTCAGCTGTACGGCGAGCGGGGTCGCGATGAAGATCGACGAGTAGGCGCCGGCGGCCATGCCGACGAAGAGGGCAAGGGAGAGGTCCTTCAGCGCGCCCGACCCGAGCGTCACGACGCTGACGTAGAGGATCGCTCCGACGGGGAGCAACGCGACGATCGAGGTGTTGATCGACCGCACCAGCGTCTGGTTGACCGCGAGGTTGGCCAGCTCGGCGTACGTACGTCGGCCCTTGCTCAGGTTCTTGGTGTTCTCGCGCACCTTGTCGAACACGACCACGGTGTCGTAGAGCGAGAAGCCGAGGATCGTCAGCAGACCGGTGACCGTCGCCGGCGTGACCTCGAACCCCGAGAGGGCGTAGACGCCGATCGTGATCACGATGTCGTGCGCCAAGGCCACGATGGCCGCCACCGACATCTTCCACTCGCGGAAGTAGGCCCAGATGAACAGCACCACCAGGACGAGGAAGACGACGAGGCCGGTGAGCGCACGCTTCGCGACCTGTTCACCCCAGCTCGCGCCCACCTCGGTGGCCGAGATGTCGTTCTTGGCGTCGACGTTGACCGCCTGAGCGATCGCCTGCGTCACCTGGTCGGCCTGGTCGCTGCTGAGCCCCTCGGTCTGCACGCGGATCGTCTCGCCCGAGGTGTTCACGATCGGGGAGGCGGCCGCGTCGATGCCGGTGTCGGCCACGGCGGTGGCGATCTTGTCGACGTTGGCCTGGTTGGCGTCGCCCGCAGCGACGCTGACGTTGTACTCGACGCCGCCCTCGAACTCGATGCCGAAGTTGAGGCCCTTGAAGTAGAGCCCCGCGACGGCGAGCAGCACGATGATCCCGGAGATGGTGTACCAGAGCCACTTGCGGCCGACGAAGTCGATCGAGACGTCACCGTCGTAGAGGTCGTTGCCGAGCCTGCTGAGCCGGCCCATCAGGCCCTCCCTCCAGCGACGTGGACGTGCGGTCCCTCGTCGATGCCGAGCGACGAGCGGGACAGCCCCGAGAAGCGGCTGCCGCTGTTGAAGAACGTGTAGCGCGCCAGGATCGTCATGGTCGGCTTGGTGAACCAGAAGAACACCGCGACGTCGATGATGGTGCTGACGCCGAGCGCGAACGCGAACCCGCGGACGACCCCGATGGCGAAGATGTAGAGGACCACCGCCGCGAGGAGCGAGACGGCGTCCGCGGCGAGGCAGGTGTTCCTGGCTCTCGCCCAACCCGTCTCGACTGCCACCCGCATGGACCTACCCTCGCGCATCTCGTCACGTATTCGTTCGAAGTAGACGATGAACGAGTCGGCGGTGATGCCGACGGCGACGATCAGACCGGCGATGCCGGGAAGGGTGAGTGTGAAGCCGGCGGACTTGGCGAGCACGAGCACGACGCCGTAGGTCACGATGCCGGCGATGATCAGCGAGGCGACCACCACGAGTCCCAGGCCGCGGTAGTAGATCATGCAGTAGATCATCACGATCACGAGCCCGATGATGCCGGCGTAGATCCCCGCGGAGAGCTGGTCTCCGGCGAGCGACGGACCGATGGTCTCGACGCTGGTGCTGAACCGCAGCGGGAGGGCGCCGTACTTCAGGGAGTTGGACAACGAGCGCGCCTCGGACTCGCTGAAGTCGCCGGTGATCTGGGCGTTGCCGTCCAGGATCGGCTCGTTGACGCCGGCGTAGGAGACGACCTGGCCGTCCAGCACGATCGCGAAGGTGCCGTTGTTGTCGTGGAGCTGGGTGCTGACCTTGCCGAACACCTCGGGGGCCTTGCCCTTGAAGGACAGGTTGACGGCGTACGTCGTGCCGTTCTGCGGGATGCCGTAGGAGGCCGACTTGAGGTCGGTGCCCTCGATGACGGCGTTGGACAGCAGGAACTTCTGGCCCTTGTCGTCACAGGTGATCAGCGGCTGGTTGGGGTTGTCAGCGACGGGGGCGGCCGCCTTGCCCTTGTCCGGGCACTCGAAGGCGGCGAACTTCTTCAGCCACTCCTCCCCCGGGTTCTGCGCCCAGGCGACCGGGTTGGTCACCGGGGCTCCCTTGGCGGTGGTCGTCGGCGCCTGCGAGGCGGGCGGTGTCGAGGGAGTGACCGGCGACGGGCTGGTCGTCGCCCGAGGTGCGGCGAACGGCGCCGGACGAGGGTTCTGCGAGGCCGGGTTGGCGCTCTTCTTGCTGGTGGGCTTCTTCGACGGGGTGGCCGACGGAGATGCCTTCTCAGACGGGCTCGGGGACGCGCTGGGCGAGGCTGCCGGTCGGCCCGGCTGTGGCGAGCCGGCCACGATGCGGAAGCGCAGCTGGGCCGTGCGCTTGACCGAGTCGACGAGGTTGGAGGCGTTCTTGCCGGGGATCTCGACGATGATGTTGCGGTCACCCGAGGTGGAGACCTCGGACTCCGAGACACCACTGCCGTTGGCGCGCGCCTCGACGATGGCGGCGGCCTGCTTGAGCTTCGTGGGAGTGACGCCCTTCTCGACCGCCGACAGCGTGATCCGGGTGCCGCCCTCGAGGTCCAGCCCCAGGCGAGGCTTCCAGGTCTGTCCGAGCGCGGCCAGCCCGTAGAGGACGAGGATCGCCAGCCCGAAGATGAGCAGCGTCCGGCCCGGCCGGGGGGTCTTCTTCGCCACGGTGTTGGTTCTCCTCAGTCCTCGGCCTGGGTGGGACCGGTCGATTCGCTCGGGTCGGTGGGTGCGGAGTCCGCGGAGTCAGGCAGGTCCTCGACACGGCGTACGACGACCTGGCGGGCCACTGTGAGGACGGTGCCCGGAGACACCTCGATCTCGGCCCGCGTGTCGCTCAACGAGCGAATGGTCCCGAAGATCCCCGCGGACAGGACGACTTCGTCCCCCACCTCGAGGTCCCGCTGCAGCTGCTCCACCTTCTTCTGCTGGCTGCGCGCCGGGCGCATCACGATGGCCCAGAAGGCGATCATCGCCGCGACAATCACGAGCAGCTGCGCGTAGGCAGGCACGTCTCACGTCTCCAATACGAGGGAACAAGGTCCTTGGGTGCGCCGACTCCGGCCAGATCGCGCGGCGAAGTCCGGTCAGGCACCGAAGGTGAAGTGTAACTGGCATCACGGGAGGAGTCGGACTCCGGCTCACCCGGGCTCGGGATCAGTCGGACTCTGTCTCGAAGAGCGTCGGGTCGGCGTTCCAGGCGCTCTCCGGCGCGGTCATGCCGAGATGTGCCCAGGCGGCTGCGGTGGCCACCCGTCCGCGCGGCGTACGCGCCAGCAGGCCACGGCGGACCAGGAACGGCTCGGCGACCTCCTCGACGGTCTCGCGCTCCTCGCCGACGGCCACGGCGAGGGTGCTGACGCCGACCGGACCGCCACCGAAGCGCCGACAGAGGACGTCGAGCACGGCTCGGTCGAGCCGGTCGAGTCCGGACTCGTCGACCTCGAAGAGCTCGAGCGCTGCCCGAGCCAGGTCGCGGGTGACCACGCCGTCGGCGCGTACCTGGGCGAAGTCGCGGACCCGGCGCAACAGCCGGTTGGCGATGCGCGGCGTGCCCCGCGACCGCCGGGAGATCTCCGAGGCGCCGTCGGGCTGGAGCTCGACGTCGAGCAGCCCTGCGGAGCGGCGGACGATCCTCTCGAGGTCCGCGGGCTCGTAGAACTCGAGGTGTGCGGTGAAGCCGAACCGGTCGCGCAGTGGACTCGGCAGCAAGCCGGCGCGGGTGGTGGCCCCGACCAAGGTGAACGGCGGGATCTCCAGCGGGATCGCTGTCGCCCCCGGCCCCTTGCCGATGACGACGTCGACGCGGAAGTCCTCCATGGCCATGTAGAGCATCTCCTCGGCCGGCCGCGACATCCGGTGGATCTCGTCCACGAACAGGACGTCACCGTCGTTGAGGCCGGAGAGGATCGCTGCCAGGTCGCCGGCGTGGGTGATCGCCGGCCCGCTGGTCAGTCGCAGGGGCGCGCTCATCTCGGCGGCCACGATCATGGCGAGGGTGGTCTTGCCGAGCCCGGGCGGGCCGTTGAGCAGCACGTGGTCGGGCACCCGCTGCCGCGCACGCGCTGCCTCGAGCAGCAGGGAGAGCTGTTCGCGGACGCGCTCCTGCCCGACGACCTCGGCGAGCGTGCGCGGCCGGAGCGCCGCCTCGACGACGCGTTCGTCACCGTCGGCGTCGGCCGTGGTGAGCGGGCGGCTGGTCATGTAGGCCAGCTCGGCCTCGTCGAGCTCGGACTCGTTCATCGACTCAGGCCTTGCTCAGCGTGCGGAGGGCCGACCGCAGCAGCCTGGCCACGTCGGGGGTGTCCATCTGCTCGGCTTCCGGCGCGACGTCGGCGACGGCCCGGTCTGCCTCCTTGGTCGACCAGCCGAGGCCGATCAGGCCGGCCTGCACCTGGCCCTGCCACTCGAGGGAGCGGCTGCTCGGTGCGGTGGCGTGGCCCGACACCTGCCCGGGCGAGCCGATGCGGTCGCGCAGCTCGAGGATGATGCGCTGCGCGCCCTTCTGGCCGATGCCCGGCACGGTGGTGAGCGTCTTGACGTCGTCGCCGGCCACCGCCCGTCGCAGCGTCTCGGGTCGGTGCACCGCCAACATCGCCTGGGCCAGCTTGGGGCCGACCCCACTGGCGGTCTGCACGAGCTCGAACATCTGCTTCTCGTCCTCGTCGGCGAACCCGAACAACGTCATCGAGTCCTCGCGCACGACCATGCTGGTCGGCAGGGTCGCCTCTGTGCCGGTGCGCAACCCGGCCAGGGTGTCCGGCGTGCACTGGAGCTCGAGGCCGACTCCGCCCACCTCCAGCACGGCCGAGGTCAGGCCGAGAGTGGCCACCCGCCCTCGCACGAACGCGATCATCGTCGCAGTCCCCTTCCTTGCACTGCTGCTCCCTGCGCCGCCATCGCGGCCTCGATCCGGGTGGCCGCTCCCCCGCGCCAGATGTGGCAGATGGCCAGGGCCAGCGAGTCGGCGGCGTCGGCCGGCTTCGGCGTCTCGGCGAGCCGGAGCAGCCGGGTCACCATCGCGCCGACCTGCGCCTTGTCGGCCCGACCGCTGCCGGTGACGGCTGCCTTCACCTCGCTCGGTGTGTGCAGGGCCACCGGCAGGCCGCGCCGTGCGGCCACCAGCAGGGCGATGCCGCTCGCCTGAGCGGTGCCCATCACCGTCTTGACGTTGTGCTGGCTGAACACCCGCTCGACCGCCACCGCATCGGGCTGGGTCGCGTCGAGCCACTGCTCCAACCCGGCCTCGATCAGGCACAGGCGCTGCTCGATCGGCAGCTCCGCACCCGTCCGTACGACGCCCACGTCGACCAGCGTCAGGGGTCGACCCACCGAGCCCTCCACGACTCCCACGCCGCAGCGGGTGAGCCCGGGGTCGATGCCGAGCACGCGCATGCTGGCTCCTCGCGGTCGTCCGAACAGGTGTTCGCACCACGCTAGGCGGCGTACGCCCGATCCGGGTGGAGGCACGCCGGACGTCGAGGCCGCCCCCGACCGCCTGGGTCGGGGAAGCCGAGCACGTCGGGCGAGAGGACGAACCGGACAGGGCGGGAGGGCGATCCTGGAGGCGGTCGCCCGAATCATCGGTGGCCCGGCACCAGTTTCCCCGGGCACCCGGGGAAACCGCCGCCGCCACGCGACGCCGGTCAGGCGTCGAGGGACTCCATGATCTCGTCCGAGACGTCGAAGTTGCCGAACACGTTCTGCACGTCGTCGAGGTCCTCGAGCGCCTCGACCAGCCGGAACACCTTGCCGGCGCCGTCCCGGTCGAGCTCGACCTGCATGCTCGGCAGGAAGGAGGCGTCGGCGGAGTCGTAGTCGATGCCGGCCGCCTGCAGGGCGGTGCGGACGGCGACGAGGTCGGTGGCCTCCGAGACGACCTCGATCGACTCGCCGAGGTCGTTGACCTCCTCGGCACCGGCCTCCAGGGTCGCCTCCAGCACGTCGTCCTCGTCGACGTGCTTGCCCTCCTGCTCGGTCGGCACGATCACCACGCCCTTGCGGTTGAACATGTAGGACACCGAGCCGGGGTCGGCCAGCGAGCCGCCGTTGCGGGTCATCGCGGTGCGCACCTCCATGGCGGCACGGTTGCGGTTGTCGGTGAGGCACTCGATCAGGAACGCCACGCCGTTGGGCCCGTAGCCCTCGTACATGATCGTCGTGTACTCGGCGCCGCCCGCCTCGGCTCCCGAACCGCGCTTGACCGCACGGTCGATGTTGTCGTTGGGGACCGAGGACTTCTTGGCCTTCTGGATCGCGTCGTAGAGCGTCGGGTTGCCGGCCACGTCGCCGCCGCCCATCCGGGCCGCGACCTCGATGTTCTTGATCAGCTTGGCGAACATCTTGCCGCGACGGGCGTCGATGACGGCCTTCTTGTGCTTGGTCGTCGCCCACTTGGAGTGGCCTGACATCAGCGCGTTCCTTCCCTTGCGTGCCTCAGCGTCCGGTCGCCGAGACGACGAGGTCGCAGAAGATCCGGTGGATGCGCACGTCCTGCCCCACCTCTGGATGGAAGGACGTGGCCATCAGCGGACCCTGCCGGACCGCGACGATCCTACCCACGGCCTCTCCGCTGCCGACGCGGGCGAGGACCTCGACGCCCGGACCCACTGCCTCCACCCACGGCGCGCGGATGAAGACCGCGTGCACCGGCTCGTCCAGCCCGGCGAACTCGAGGTCGCCCTCGAAGGAGTCGACCTGTCGGCCGAAGGCGTTGCGGCGCACCGTGATGTCCAGGCCGCCGATGGTCTCCTGGCCGACGACGCCGTCCTCGACCCGGTCGGCCAGCATGATCATCCCGGCGCAGGTGCCGAGCACCGGCATCCCGGCGTCGACCCGTTTGCGGAGCGGCTCGAGCAGCTCGAAGATCCCCGCCAGCTTGGCCATCGTCGTGGACTCCCCGCCGGGAACGATCAGGGCGTCGCAGGCCTCGAGCTCCGCCGGGCGGCGTACGGCGCGGTGGGCGAAGCCGAGTGACTCGAGGGCGGCCAGGTGCTCGCGTACGTCGCCCTGCAGGGCGAGGACTCCGATGGTGGGCGTGGACACGCCTCGAGTCTAGGAGTGCCGAGGATCGGTCGGCCATCAGGAACGAACCCTTCCTGATGGGTTCCTAGGGTGAGGTCACACCGACCCGACAAGGAGAAACACCATGGTGGACTACCGCATCGAGCTCGTCATCCTCCCGGTCAGCGACGTCGACCGGTCGCGCGCCTTCTACGGCGACACGCTGGGCTGGCCCGTCGACCACGACCAGACCGTCGACGAGAACATCCGCTTCGTCCAGGTCACCCCGCCCGGCTCGGCCTGCTCGATCGCCTTCGGCCGGGGGCTCAGCGAGATGGAGCCGGGCAGCCTGCGTGCCCTCCAGGCCGTCGTCGGCTCGGCCGAGGACGCGCTCGCCGACCTCACCGCTCGCGGGGTGGCTGCCGACGGAGTCGACGAGCAGGCGTGGGGCCGGTTCGTGAGGTTCGCGGACCCCGACGGCAACACCTGGACCCTGCAGCAGCTGCCGGACTGGAGCCAGCGCGCCGAGTGACTGATCGACCCTGCGAAAGGCTCCGAAACGACCTGGGAAAGCCAACGTCCCGATGAGGTGCCTCCCCCGCGGCGGCACCCCACCGGGACTGGTGGGTTGATCGCAAAAGCCTGCGATGTGAGAGAAGGATGACTCAGGAAAACGGACAGTTGCGGTTGTTTCCGACAAATGGTTCAAATGGTCTATACCAGACAGCCGTTACCAGCCGCGTTCGGCCAACCGGTGCGGCGCCGGGACGTCCTCGACGTTGATGCCGACCATGGCTTCACCGAGGCCTCGGGAGACCTTCGCGACGACGTCGGGATCGTCGTAGAAGGTGGTCGCCTTGACGATCGCCTCGGCCCGCTGGGCCGGGTTGCCGGACTTGAAGATGCCGGACCCCACGAACACTCCCTCGGCCCCGAGCTGCATCATCATCGCGGCGTCGGCCGGCGTGGCGATGCCTCCGGCGGTGAAGAGTACGACGGGCAGCTTGCCGCTCGCCGCGACCTCGACGACCAGGTCGTACGGCGCCTGCAGCTCCTTGGCCGCGACGTAGAGCTCATCGGCAGAGAGCGAGCCGAGCCGACGGATCTCGGCCCGGATCGTGCGCATGTGGGTCACCGCGTTGGAGACGTCACCGGTGCCGGCCTCGCCCTTGGAGCGGATCATCGCCGCCCCCTCGGTGATCCGGCGCAGCGCCTCGCCGAGGTTGGTGGCCCCGCAGACGAAGGGGATCGTGAACGCCCACTTGTCGATGTGGTTCGCGTAGTCGGCCGGGGTGAGCACCTCGGACTCGTCGATGTAGTCCACGCCCAGGCTCTGCAGGACCTGCGCCTCGGCGAAGTGGCCGATGCGGGCCTTGGCCATCACCGGGATCGAGACCTGCTCGATGATGCCGTCGATCATGTCCGGGTCGCTCATCCTCGAGACGCCGCCCTGGGCACGGATGTCGGCCGGCACGCGCTCGAGCGCCATCACGGCCACCGCGCCGGCGTCCTCGGCGATCTTCGCCTGCTCCGGGGTGACCACATCCATGATCACGCCGCCCTTGAGCATCTCGGCCATGCCGCGCTTGACGCGCGAGGTGCCGGTCTCGGGCGAGCTCTGCGGGAGCGATGAGGGGATCTCTGCCATACCCCGAATGCTACGTCCGGCAGCGGGCTCCGCCGTACCCGGGCCTCAGGCCTCGGGGACGCCGGCGATCGCCTGCTGGCGGACCATCCAGATGCGCTGGAGCACGGTGATCGTGATGGCGACTGCCAGGCCCCACAGCGTGATCTCCAGGAGGATCGGCAGGTTCCACCAGTCCGACACCCCGGCGGCCACCAGGATCGCCACGGTGCGGTCGGCCCGCTCGGCGATGCCGCGGTTGGCCTGCATCCCCAGGGACTCGGCCCTGGCGCGCGCGTACGACGTCACCGCACCCATCACCAGGCAGTACAGACTCAGGCACAGGTAGAGGTAGTCATCGCCGGGTCCGGCGAAGTAGAGCACCAGCCCGCCGAAGATCGCAGCATCGCCGATCCGGTCGAGCGTCGAGTCGAAGAAGGCACCGAACTTCGAGACCCGGCCGGTCTTGCGGGCCATCGCGCCGTCGATGAGGTCGCTGAAGATGAACAGGGTGATGAACAGCACGCCGCCCAGCAGGTAGCCCTGCGGGAAGAAGATCAGCGCCCCCGCCGCCACGCCCACCGTGCCGACGAGCGTGATGACGTCGGGACTGATCCCGAGCCTGATGAAGAGGTTGACGAAGGGCGCCAGCATGACGCCCTGCCAAAAGGTCTTGAACCGGTCCAACATGTCGCGAGCACGCTACCGGGTCCGGGCCCACGTCCCGGGACCGACACCGGCGAGGGCGTACCGTCGCAGTACGGAGCCAGTCAGGCTTCCCACCTGGGAGTCCCCATGAGCGACAAGTCGCCACGCAAGACCATGTCCAAGAAGTCCGGCAAGTCGATCAAGGAGAAGCGCGCCGAGAAGCGCGCTGACGCCCAGAGCGAGCACGACCGCCTGCACGACCCCAAGAAGAAGTGACCTCGGCGCCGCTGAGCCTGGGCGTCGTCGGGTCGTCCACCAAGGAGAACGAGCACAGGCTCCCCCTCCACCCCGAGCACCTCGCGCGGATCCCGAGCGCGCTTCGGCAGCGGATGACGCTCGAGCACGGGTACGGCTCCCGCTTCAGGTACGACGACAGCGAGCTCGCCGACCTCGTGGCCGGGTTCGCGAGCCGCGAGGAGATCCTCACGGGCTCCGACGTCGTGGTGCTGCCCAAGCCCCAGCACGAGGACGTCGCGATGATGGGGCCGGGTCAGGTCCTGTGGGGTTGGCCGCACTGCGTGCAGGACCCGGTGATGACCCAGCTGGCCATCGACCGGCGGCTGACCCTGATCGCCTTCGAGGCGATGAACCACTGGACCGTGGACGGCGCCGTGGGGCTGCACGTGTTCCACAAGAACAACGAGCTCGCCGGCTACTGCTCGGTCCTGCAGGCACTCGAGCTCACCGGCCTCACCGGCGACTACGGCCGCCGCCTCAGCGCAGTGGTGATCGGGTTCGGAGCCACCGCGCGAGGTGCCGTGACCGCCCTCAACGCCCACGGGGTGCACGACGTCGCTGTCCTCACCAACCGGGGCGTGGCCGCCGTGGGCTCCCCGATCCACCGGGTGCTGATCAGGCAGTTCGACCACGACCCCGAGCCACCCCACCTCAGCCACGTGATCACCGATCGTGGTCGGGTGCCGCTCGCCGGATACCTGGCCGAGAACGACATCGTGGTCAACTGCACGCTCCAGGACACCGCTGCTCCGTTGACCTACCTCGCCTCGGCCGACCTGGCCGGGTTCCGGCGCGGCAGTCTGATCGTGGACGTGTCGTGCGACGAGGGCATGGGCTTCGAGTGGGCGCGGCCGACGACCTTCGACGAGCCGATGTTCACCGTCGGCAACGCCATCGACTACTACGCGGTGGACCACAGCCCGTCGTACCTCTGGAACTCGGCGACCTGGGAGAACAGCGAGGCACTCCTACCCTTCCTCCCGATCGTGATGAACGGCCCGGGCGCCTGGGACGGCGACGAGACGATCAGCCGGGCGATCGAGATCCGCGAAGGACAGATCGAGAACCCGGCGATCCTCAGCTTCCAGAAGCGGGCGGCGGAGCACCCCTACCTGGTCAGCTGACCTGCTCGGGCCACGCCTCGGCGATCAGCTCGCGCGTGTCGGCGAGGAGCTGCGGGAGCGTCTTGGTGGCGCCGACGATGGTGATGAAGTTGGCGTCGCCCGACCATCGGGGCACGACGTGCTGGTGCAGGTGGTCGGCCAGCGAGCCGCCGGCGATGCCACCGAGGTTCAGCCCGACGTTGAAGGCGTGGGGTCCGCTGACCTCCTTGAGCACCCGGATCGCCTGCTGGGTCATCGCCATCAGCTCGGCTGCTTCCTCCGGGGTGAGCTCCTCGAGCTCCGCGACGTGGCGCAGCGGCAGCACCATCAGGTGTCCCGGGTTGTACGGGTGCAGGTTGAGTACGGCGAAGCAGTGCTCCCGGCGAGCCACGACGAGGCTCTGCTCGACGGGCAGGTCCTCCATCGCGCAGAACGGGCAGCCGGCGTCGACCGGGTCTCGTGGTGCGACGTACGCCATCCGGTGCGGGGTCCACAGACGGTCGAACCCCTCGAAGCCCATGCGGTCCACGCCGCCGGGATCGCTCACACCTGGACCCTCTGTGCCACGGCCTCTGCCACCCGCTTGATCGCCTCGTCGACCGGCACGCCGTTGTCCTGGTGGCCGTCGCGGTAGCGGAAGCTCACCGCACCCGCCTCCACGTCGGTGTCGCCGGCGATGATCATGAACGGCACCTTCTGCAGCTGCGCGTTGCGGATCTTCTTCTGCATCCGGTCGTCGGAGTCGTCGACCTCGACCCGCAGGCCTTCGGCCTTCAGGCGCGCGGCGATGTCGGCGAGGTAGTCGTTGTGCCGCTCGGCGATCGGGATGCCGACGACCTGGACCGGCGCGAGCCATGGAGGGAAGGCGCCGCCGTAGTGCTCGGTCAGCACGGCGACGAAGCGCTCGATGGAACCGAACAGGGCGCGGTGGATCATCACCGGCTCCTGACGGCTGCCATCGGCGGCGGTGTACTCGATGCCGAACCGGGCCGGGGTGTTGAAGTCGAGCTGGATCGTGGACATCTGCCAGGTCCGGCCGATGGCGTCGCGTGCCTGCACCGAGATCTTGGGACCGTAGAAGGCAGCACCGCCCGGGTCGGGGACCAGGTCCAGGCCCGAGGCCGTGGCGACCTCCTCGAGGGTGCGGGTCGCCTCCTCCCAGGTGGCGTCGTCGCCGACGTACTTCTCCTCGTTCTTCGTGGACAGCTCGAGGTAGAAGTCGTCGAGACCGTAGTCGCGGAGCAGGTCCAGGACGAAGGTCAGCAGGCTGGCCAGCTCGTCGCGCATCTGGTCGCGCGTGCAGTAGATGTGTGCGTCATCCTGCGTGAAGCCACGGGCCCGGGTCATGCCGTGCACGACGCCGGACTTCTCGTAGCGGTAGACGGTGCCGAACTCGAAGAGTCGCAGCGGCAGCTCACGGTAGGAGCGTCCGCGCGCACGGAAGATCAGCGTGTGCATCGGGCAGTTCATCGGCTTGAGGTAGTAGTCGATGTCGCCGTCGAGCTGCATCGGGGGGTACATCCCGTCGGCGTACCAGTCGAGGTGGCCGGAGGTCTCGAACAGCTGGCCCTTGGTGATGTGGGGGGTGTTGACGAACTCGTAGCCGGACTCGACGTGGCGACGGCGGGAGTAGTCCTCCATCTCCTTGCGGAGCACCCCGCCCTTGGGGTGGAAGACGGCCAGCCCCGACCCGATCTCGTCGGGGAAGCTGAACAGGTCGAGGTCGCGGCCGAGCTTGCGGTGGTCCCGGCGCTCGGCCTCCTCGAGGCGGTGGAGGTGCTCGTCGAGCGCCTCCTTGCTCTCCCAGGCGGTGCCGTAGATGCGCTGGAGCTGCTTGTTCTTCTCGTTGCCCCGCCAGTACGCCGCGGCCGTGCGCATCAGCTTGAAGGCCGGGATGCGCTTGGTGGTCGGCAGGTGCGGTCCGCGACAGAGGTCCTTCCAGGCGACCTCGCCCTTCCGGTTGATGTTGTCGTAGATCGTCAGCTCACCGGCACCGACCTCGGCGCTGGCTCCCTCGGCCGCGTCGGCGGCCGAGCCCTTGAGCCCGATCAGCTCGAGCTTGTAGGGCTCGTCGGCCAGCTCTGCACGCGCGTCGTCGTCGGAGACCGGCCGGCGCGAGAAGCGCTGGTTCTCCTTGATGATCTTGCGCATCCGGCTCTCGATCTTCTCGAGGTCCTCCGGGACGAACGGGGTCTCGACGTCGAAGTCGTAGTAGAAGCCGTTCTCGATCGGCGGCCCGATCCCGAGCTTCGCGTCGGGGAAGAGGTCCTGGACGGCCTGGGCCATCACGTGTGCCGTCGAGTGCCGCAGGATGTCCCGGCCGTCCGCGCTGTCGATCGCGACCGGCTCCACCTCGTCACCCTCGGCGATCTCATGGGCCAGGTCGCGCAGCGTCCCGTTCACCCGGGCGGCGATCACCTCGGGGTTGTCCTGGTACAGCTCCCAGGCCTTGGTGCCCGTGGTCACCGTCTGGTCCTCACGCCGGTCGGCGTGCACGAGGACGACGTTGATCTGGGACACGGGTGGCTCCTGGCGCTCAGGGGGTGGGAGTCGAACCCGGCGATCGTATCGACGGCGTGCCGAAACCCCGCAAACGGTCGAGGCGTGGCCTCAGTCCGGCAGCGACTCGCTGTCGACCTCGTCGTTGGCCTTAGGCGCCGGAGGGGCCTCGTGCTCGGCGCGCCGTTGGGAGACGATGCGCAACCCCGACGACGGCGGACCCGACTCGGGACGACCGTCCACCACGCCGTCCACGTCGACCCACGCGTGGCCGTCCCAGTAGCGCCTGCCCCCGGGGGCCTTGGGGTCGCGGTACCAGCCGGGCGGGGAGGGCTCCATGGCTGTGCACGCTAGTTGTCGCACGCGCCGGCCCGAGCGACAACGCGAGACACGCACACGGCTGGTCTAGGCGTCCCCGCGAAGGCCGCGTTTGAAAACCGCGAAACGGGTGAGCCTGCCCGCTGCGCCGCCGGGCCGGCGCCTCGAAACTGGTGGGCGATACTGGGTTCGAACCAGTGACCTCTTCGGTGCAGACGGCAGAGCCGCGCTACCACGGCG
>NZ_AUEP01000007.1 GCF_000426045.1 Marmoricola sp. URHB0036 | reverse complement strand
ACTATCCGCTCGCTGGCGCTCGCTGCTCGACCACCTTGGGTTGGGGGTGGTCTCGACTATCCGCTCGCTGGCGCTCGCTGCTCGACCACCTTGGGCTGGCGGCTGCTCGACCACCTTGGGTTGGGGGTGGTCTCGACTTTCCGCTCGTGGCTCGACCACCTTTGCTAGTAGACGAGGGCCTGGGCGGTGTCGGCGAGGGCTTCCTCGGTGAAGGTGGCGGCGCCGGCGAGGCGGGTGCCCTCCAGCAGGTCGGCCTGGACGAGGCCCCGGCGTTGGGCGCACTGGCCGCAGACCGTCAGGGTGCCGCCGGTCAGGACGAGGTCGCGGAGCTCGGCGAGGGGGGTGGCGAGCTCGAGGTGGAACTCCTCGGCCCGTCCCGGTACGCCGAACCAGGCGGCCTCGCCGGTCAGCCAGAGGGAGACCTGCGCGCCGGCCGCGACACCGGCCGCCGCGACGGTGAACGCCTGGTTGCAGCGCTCGGGATCCTCCGCGCCGGAGGTGCACTTGATCACAAGAGAGCGCATGGTTCGACCCTAGACTGCGAAACATGGAAGCCTTCTTCGTCGTGGTGGTGGCCGTGGCGGTGCTGGGCGTCGGAGTCCTCGCGCTCTACGGCCTGCGCCGCATGAAGAGCCAGATGGACCCGACCCACGCCGCCGACTCCCAGGAGAGCTGACCCGGATGCCCTTCGAGATCCCCGAGAACATCCATCCCAACTGCGCCCGGCTGGCGTGGCTGCTGGGCACGTGGGCGGGCAACGGGCACGGCGAGTACCCCACGATCGATCCCTTCCAGTTCGGCCAGGAGCTGATCTTCCAGCAGGACGGCCGACCGTTCATCCACTACCTGGCCCGCGCGTGGATCATCGACGAGCAGGGCAACCACGTCCGCGAGGCGGCGCAGGAGACCGGCTTCATCCGGTGCCCCGACGACCAGGGCACGATCGAGGTCGTGCTGGCGCACAACACCGGCTTCGTGGAGACCTGGTACGGCGAGATCCACCCCGAGCAGCCCCGCTTCGAGATCACCACCGATGCCGTCGTACGCACCGCCACCGCCAAGGAGTACGTCGGTGGCAAGCGCCTCTACGGCTATGTCAACGGCGACCTGCTCTACGCCTTCGACATGGCGGCCATGGGCCAGGAGCTGCAGCCGCACACGCACGCACAGCTGAAGAGGCAGTAGCCGTGTCCGCGAGCACCGAGAGCTGGCAGGAGCGGCTGCGCGCGAGCGGCCACCGGCTCACCCCCCAGCGGGAGCTGGTGCTCGCGGCCGTCGAGAAGCTGGGTCACGCCACCCCCGACGAGGTGTACGCCGAGGTGCGGCTGCACTCCGAGTCGATCAACCTCTCCACGATCTACCGCACCCTGGAGCTGCTCAACGAGCTCGGGCTGATCCGCCACGCCCACCTGACCGACCGGGCACCGACGTACCACTCCGCCACGGGCCACGAGCACGCCCACTTCGTCTGCCGCGGCTGCAAGAAGATGATCTCGGTCGGACGCGGCGAGATGGAGGCGGCGCTGGGGGAGCTGGCGGCGACCTACGACTTCAGCCCTGACTACGGGCACCTCACCGTGTTCGGCACCTGCGCCGACTGCCGCGAGGACTGAGTCAGTACTGGTTCATCCGCTGGATGTTGTGCCAGGAGCGGCTCCAGGCCAGGCCGTGCGGATGGTCCTTCGGCACGGTGTCCTTGCCGCCATGGGCGGCGCGCTCGGCCGAGATCGCCGCGCCGACGTCGCGGATGGCGTCGTCGAACGCGGGCAGCACGGTGCGCGTGTGCTCGAGCAGCTCGGTGACCCACTCGCCGGCGCTGGTGCACTCCCAACCGCCGCCGTTGACGGCGCCGGCGATGCTCGAGCCGGGGTCGCCCTGGCCGGCGTACACCGCGTCGCGGGCGCCGGGGATCAACGAGTCGCGGCACTGCTGGAGGGTGACGAGGTAGAGGTTGGGCTCTTCCTCCGCTGCCTGGTCTCCTTGGCCGTCGCCCGCCATGGGTGCCTCCCCGCTGCCTGGTGCGTGCTGTCCGTGCTCACCTTCCCCGATCGCGGCCGCAGCAAACTCGCGAGGTCAATGGGGCAATTTCGCCCGAACAGGTTTGGGCCCTGTCCGCGCAAGGTAGGTAGTCGGGTGCAGGGAGGACCACTTCCGAGCAGCACACGACACACAACAGATCCTTCGACGCACGACCGTTGGGGGACGGACTCATTCGAAGGAGGCTCGACTCATGGCAGTTGGAGCAAACATCCCGGATCTGGCGGCGCTGTACGACCAGCTCAAGAACTCCATGCAGGACGCGGACACCATGATCAACCAGCTCGACGGCAAGCTCACGCAGGCCAACGAGGAGTGGCGGAGCAAGGGTGCCCACGAGTTCAACGACGCCTGGCACAACGGGTTCAAGCCCTCGCTGACCAAGCTCTGCCAGGCGCTGGCCACGGCCGGCACCGACGTCGCCTTCCAGCACAACAAGATGGCCGAAGGTGCCAAGGAGGCCGACCAGCACCCGCACCTGACGCCGGTGCAGTCGCCCCGCTGACGCGCTCCATCGCACACGACGAGGGGGAGAGCCGACGCGGCTCTCTCCCTTCGTCATGTCCGCGAGCTACATCCGCGGGACCTGCACCCAGGTCCAGCCCAGCGGGCTGGTGAGCACGCCGCGGCCCACCGGCATCGCGCCGGACGCAGACCGGGGCAGGCGCACGTTGAGCACGTCGCCGTCGTTGGAGGCACGGGGTGCGAGCAGCAGGCCGCTGCGTCCGCGCTTCATCTCGTTGGGCAGGCCGCGGTAGACGCTGAGCATGTCGTCGATGGCGCCGGTGATGATCATCGTGCTGCCGGTGTCACGCATCCGGGCGAAGCGCTCGGCGAGCAGCTGGCCAAGGGGGCTGTCGGCGCCGATCACCTCGAAGTCGTCGACCGCGATCACCTGGTCGCCGCGGGCCCGGTCGAGGTGCTCGGTGATCTGCTCGAGCGCCTCCGAGCCGGTGAACAGCGTGACGCCGGGAGGGGTGTCGACGAGCAGCGGGGAGCGGCGCGGCACGATCGCGGTCACCGGTGTACGACGCGCGTGGGACAGCATGAACTGGAGGGCGGTGCTCTTCCCCGACCGGGGCGGGCCGGTGATCATGAACCCGTTGCCGCCGATCTCGGGGTCGAAGCCCTGCAGGGCCAGGCTGTCCCCGCCGACACCGACCGGCACGAACCCACGGCTGACGCTGACCGGCTCGAGGTCGCGGGCCTCCTTGACCGAGATCGCGGCCGGCAGGTCGTCGACGCGCTGCGGCCGCCGTGAGCGGGGGAGATCGGCGTACCGGTCGCTGGCCGCGCGTCCGAGCTCCTGGAGCACGCGCACCTGGTCGGTGCCGACCCCGCTGACGTCGAGCAGCGCCCACTGCACCTCGCGCGGCCGTTCGCCGGCGCGGAAGGAGCGGCCCGGCGGCATCGAGGCGGGCACCTCGCGCGCCGGGATGCCGATGTTGGCGAAGTCGCCGGGGTCGCTCATCGACAGCGCGATCCGGTCCTCGACCAGGGTGCTGATCCGGCCGACGAGACCGCTGCGGTCGGCGGTCATCACCATCCGGATGCCGACGCCCGCACCTTCCTGGAGCAACGCGGTGATGCGTTCGAGGAGTACGCCGCCGTCGACCGACTCGAAGGCCTGCACGAAGCCCTCCCACCGGTCGAGGAGCACGACGAGGTACGGCAACCGTTCCTCGGGTGCGGCACCGTCCCGCTGCTCGCCGATGTCGGCGTACCCCTGCTCCGCGAGCGACTGCTGCCGCTCGGCCAGCTCCTTCTGCAGGAACGCGACCAGCCGGTACATCCGGTCGGTCTGGGTGCGCGTCACGACCGCGCCGACGTGGGGGAGCGCCATCAGCGGCAGCAGTGCGTTGTTGCCGGCGTCGATGCCGTACAGGTGCACGTCCTCGGGCGAGCAGAGCCGGGCGATGCCGCCGGCGAGGACGCGCAGGCTGTTGCTGCGACCGGAGCGCGACTGCCCCGCGATCATCAGGTGCGAGCCCGCCACCAGGTCCCACGACTCGACGACCTGGAGCTGGTCGCGGGGCAGGTCGGCCAGCCCGAACGGGATCGGCGGCACGGCGCCCGAGCCCTCATCGGCGAGCTGGTCGACACCGATCATCTCGGGCAGCGCCGGCAGCCACGGCTTGCGCATCTCGGGGAGGCCGAGCTCGTCGTTGGCGGCGTTGATGGCGCCGACCAGCGAGGCCAGGTCGGTGGGGATGCTGACGTCGTCGTCCTCGTCCGCCGGTCCACCGGCGACGCGGCCGATCAGGGGGAGGTCCTCCCAGTCGATCTCGGTCACCCGCACGCTCGCCCCCGCACCACCGCCCGGACGGCCACCGACGCGCGAGCTCTGGAACGGGACCAGCGAGGAGTGGCCGAGACGGGCGTAGGCGCGGCCGGGGAAGACCTTGGGGATCTGCGCAGCGGCCGGTGACTCGATCACGTCGTCGGAGTCGGCGGTGTCGGTCACCCGCAGGGCGATGCGCAGGTTGGTGTTGGACTTGATCTCGGCGCTGACCACGCCGGCCGGACGCTGCGTCGCGAGGATGAGGTGTACGCCGAGCGAGCGACCGCGTCGGGCCACGTCGACCAGCCCGGTCACGAAGTCGGGCAGCTCGGCCGCCAGCGCAGCGAACTCGTCGATCACGATCAGCAGCCGCGGCATCGGCCCAAGATCGGACGGAGTGCCGGGCTGGCGTCCGGCCGTGTAGTCCTCGATGTCCTTGGCGTCGGCCGCGGCCAGCTGGTGCTCGCGACGACGCAGCTCGGCACCCAGCGACTCCAGGGCCCGGGTGGTCAGGTGACCGTCGAGGTCGGTGACCATGCCGACCGTGTGGGGCAGGTGGTTGCAGTCCTTGAAGGCGGCGCCGCCCTTGTAGTCGACGAGCACGAAGTTGAACTCGTCGGGCCGGTTGCCCACTGCCAGGGAGGCGATCAGGGTCTGCAGCAGCTCGGACTTCCCGGATCCCGTCGTACCGGCGACCAGGCCGTGCGGGCCGTCGGCGCGGATGTCGACGGCGAAGAGACCGTCGGTCGACTCACCGATGACGGCCCGGGTGGTGCGCCCCTTGCCCTGCCACCGGCGTACCAGCTGGCCGGCGTCGGGCGCGTGCAGCCCGAGCACGTCGAGCAGCCGGCTGGCCCCGGGCAGGGTGGAGGCGAGGTCCTCGGTCGAGACGTCGCGGATCGGGGCGAGCGCGCGGGCCAGGCGCTCGAGCCAGAGACCGCTCACCAGGTCGGGGCGGATCGCGTCGACGTGGCGTTGCTCGGTCGTCTCGAGGTTCAGCTGCCCGTCGGTGAAGGAGGCGACGGTGCGGCACTCCTCGGGCAGCTCGCGGACCGTGCGGTCGAGGCAGACGAAGTAGAGGCCCACCGCCGGGCCGTCCTTGAGCAGCGAGACCATGCCGGGCGTCATCCGGATCTCGCGAGCTCCGTCGAGCACCACGATCCACCGGGTCGCGCGCGCGACCTGCTTCTCGTCGAGCTCCCGCCGGGCCTCGAGCTCGCCCATCAGCTCCGAGATCATCGCCGACCTGGTGTCCTCGTCACTGGCCAGCCGGACCGGTCGCGGGTGACCCTCGTCGGTGCGCGCGTGCGGCAGCCACTTCACCCAGTCCCAGTCACGGCTGGGGCTGCTGCCGAGCAGGACGGCCACGATCGCGTCCGACGGGCTGTGCAGGGCGGCGACCTGCGCCGTGGCCCACATGGCCACCGAACGGCACTCCTCGGGACTGCCGGCGATCCCGGCCACCCCGACCTCGCGCAGCGGGATGGTCACGGGCACGTCCGGGGCGGTCCACAGCAGCGGTCCTTCGTGGGCGTCGCGCGTCGGGTCCTTGATGGTGACGTCCGAGGGGAGGTCGTCGGTGCCGACGCGCAGGTGCAGGAAGTCGCGGTCCCAGGGTCGGCGCTCCCAGAGCCGCGCCCGAGGACCGGTCGCGAACAGCAGCACCGTCGCGGGGTCGGGGAAGTTGCGACGACGGCGGCCACGCTCGCCGACCAGCGAGGTGACCGCTGCGGTCTCGATGGTCACCCGGCGCTTGTGGTAGTCGTCGACCTGCTCGTCGTACCGCTTCTTCATCTGACGCCGCGAGCCCGTGGCGTTCGCCATCATCATCGCCGGCATGCCGGCCGCCATGATGAGCGAGTAGGGGTTCTGGCTGAAGGCGAACGCGACGCCGCTCATGAACACCGGCATCAGCAGCATCACCAGCGGGAACGGCATCTTGTCGGGACGCCGCGGCTCCTGCGGGAGGCTGAACTCGTTCGGCTGCGCCGCCGGGTGCAGCCGCGGCGGTCGGTTGTAGTCGAGCGTGGGACCGGATGCGCTCGGGCTCAACGAGGCGTCCGGCTCGGTGATCGACACCCGGTCGAGCAGCACCGGGCCGATGCCGAGACTCTCCTCGGGCTCCCACGGGGTCGGGCCCTCGAGCGGCCGGCGGTCCAGGTGCGCGAGTGGTACGGCGCTCCCGGGGTCGATCCGTTCACCGAGCTGGAACTCGGTCACGGTCTTGCGCCGGCGCAGCAGGCGACGCTTCTGCTCCTCGTTGATCGAGCTGGCCTCCAGCACGATCGGCGCGGTGACCGGCTCCCGGCGCAGCGGCACCGGCATCTCCCTGCTGACCAGCTCGTCGGCGGGGGTGATCGTGACGCGGCCGTCGGTGGCGACGTCGAGGACCAGGCCTTCCTCCACGTCGGCCAGTCCGGGATCGTCGGCGAGCTCGGGTATCCGGATCGTGCAGTGGCGACCGTGGCCGAGGCTCGCCCGGCCGATGCCGAGCCGGTGGATGTGACCCGCTCCTGGTCCCGAGGAGATGCGGACCTCGACCAGCCCCCGCGGCTCGGGTCCGCGCTGGGAGGACGGACAGCCCAGGCCGAGGCAGACCCCGTGGCGGATCGGGCTCGCGTCGACCGTCTGCTCCGGGTCGAGCACCTCGTCGCCGAGGTAGAGGTCGATGGACCCGGTCAGGGCCGGCACCGCGGCCGCGCCCGGCAGCGCGACGACGTTGGCCGGGATCTCGCTGCCGGTGCGGGTCAGCGCGGCGGTCAGGTCGCCGACCCGGGTCTCCGGGGCATAGTCGAGGACCACGTCGTGTCCCGAGGTCGCCTGGTGTCCTGGTGCGGTGTCTCGGGCCGACTCGATCGTCACGAGCAGCCGCATGGCACGAGGTTATTGGTTGCAGGAGTCTGTTTGGTCCGGTTCCGCCCGGGGAATGTAGGTCGGGGGGAGCGGAAGCGAGATCCGTGCCCACTGGTTTGCCCATCGATTCCACGGAGCACGCATGTCTCAGACGACCGACCAAGCCCGGGGCAAGAGCACTGCAGCCGGCGCGGGCCGGAAGCCGCGGTCCGCGCGCACGGCGCGGGGTGCGTCGGCGGCCCGTCCGTCGGTGCCGGCCCCGCCTCGGCGGCGACGCCCGGCCCTGACCGCACTGGCTGTCCTGCTGATCGTCGGGGGTGCCGCGCTCGCCGGGCTGCTCGCTGTGCGGATGGACTCCCGCGAACCGGTCCTCGTCGTCTCCCAGCAGATCTCGACCGGTCAGCAGATCACCGCCGACATGCTCGAGTCGCGCAACGTCTCCGGCGACAACCTCGGTGCGATCCCGGCCGACCAGAAGAGCAAGGTGCTGAACTACTACGCCCGCCAGACGATGTACCCGGGTCAGCTGTTGCAGACCAACCTGCTGCGCACCAACCCGCCCCTGGCGGCTGACCAGGCCCAGGTCGGCGTACCCCTGACCTCGGGCAAGTACCCGCCCGGCCTGCGGAGCGGCGACGCCGTACGCCTGGTCCGCATCGGCGACGCGCAGAACCCGTCGGTGCCCCTGTCCACCGGCCTGGTGCTCGACGTCAGCAAGGCCAAGGCGTCCAGCTTCGGCGGTGACGCCCGGGCCTCGGTCGCGACCATCCTCGTCCCGCAGAGCGTGGTCGACCAGATCGTCGGCGCGACCGGCACCGACGACCTCGGCATCGCGCTGATCGGCCGCGGGGTCGGCATCGGCGACGCCGAGATCACCGACCTCTCCTCGGGCAGGCGCTGATGGCCCTGATCGCCTTCGCCTCGGCCAAGGGGTCCCCGGGGGTCAGCGTCACCGTCGCCGGTCTCGCGCAGCTGTGGCCCAACCGGGCCGTGGTCGCCGATCTCGACCCGGCCGGCGGCGACACCGGGCTGCGCTACCGCGCCGAGAACGGTGACCCGTTGAACCCCTCGACCGGACTGCTCTCGCTCGGCGCCGCCGTGCGTTCGGGCCAGAACGCCGCCCTCGAGGACCACCTGCAGACCACCGCCGGCGGCATGCGCACCCTCGTCGGGGTGAACACCCCGGGACAGGTGCTCGGACTCGGGCCGGCGTGGCAGCACATCGCGCTGACCCTGCGCCGCGCCGCTGGGTACGACGTGCTCGCCGACTGCGGCCGCCTCACCCCCGGCTCGCCTGCGATGGCGATCATCGACCAGGCCGACGCCGTCGTGATGGTCAGCCGTGGTGAGCTCGAGGACATCGCCCACGTGCGCGAGCGACTTCGTGGCCTGCAGGGCTCGCTGCACCTCGGTTCGATCGACGCCACCCCCACCGGCATCGCCATGGTGGCGCCCGCGAGTGACACCCGCGGCCTGTCCGACGCCGAGCAGCTGATGGCCTCGGCCGGCCTGCCCGTGCGTGGTCTCGGCATCATCGCCGAGGACCGCAAGGCGGCCGACGCCCTCCGCACCGAGTCGGGCCGCAACATCCGCCGCTCGGTGCTGGTGCGGTCGCTCTGGGACCTCAGCCAGCGGATCAACGAGCTGACCACGATGACGGGCCGCGTCCGTCAGACGGCCCGGTGACAAGGCCATGACTCCTCACCCCATGTCCTGCTACGCGCCGCCCCGGGATCAGGAGGCGTGACCGCCATGGACCAGCAGCTGCTGCGCGACCTGCGCAAGGAAGTGGCGGAGTCGCTCTCCACCCAGCGCCGTGAGGACGACGCCAACGGGCTGCCCACGATGAGCGCCGAGGACGAACGCCAGTTCGCCCGCGCTGTCATCGCCCGCGTCCTCGAGGCCCACGCCGGGCGGGAGATCGCCGCCGGCCGGACGCCTCCGTCGGTGACCGAGGAGGCCGAGCTGGCCGAGGGCATCCACGCCGCGCTGTACGGCGTCGGCCGCCTCCAGCCACTGCTCGACGACCCCGAGGTCGAGAACATCGACATCAACGGCTTCGACAACGTCTTCGTCGGCTACGCCAACGGCGAGGAGAAGCGCTTCCCTCCGGTCGCCGAGAGCGACGAGGAGCTGGTCGAGCTCGTCCAGGTGCTCGGTGCCTACTCCTCGATCACCAGCCGCCCCTTCGACACCGCCAACCCCCAGCTCGACCTGCGGCTGCCCGACGGCAGTCGCCTGTCCGCCGTGATGGGGGTGACCCAGCGGCCCGCGCTGTCGATCCGTCGTGCCCGCATCCAGCGGGCCAGCCTCGACATGCTCGTCGAGAACGGCTCGATGAGCCCCGAGCTGGCCGGCTTCCTCTCGGCCGCCGTGGCCGCCCGGAAGAACATCATGATCGCCGGTGCCACCAACGCCGGGAAGACGACGCTGCTGCGGGCACTGGCCAACGAGATCCCCCCGTCCGAGCGCCTGATCACCGTCGAGCGCGCACTGGAGCTCGGACTCGGTGAGTTCGAGGACCTCCACCCCAACGTGGTGGCGCTCGAGGAGCGGCTGCCCAACTCCGAGGGCCAGGGCGCCATCCAGATGAGTGAGCTGGTACGCCGCTCGCTGCGCATGAACCCGAGCCGCGTCATCGTCGGTGAGGTGCTCGGTGACGAGATCGTCACCATGCTCAACGCGATGAGCCAGGGCAACGACGGCTCGCTCTCGACCATCCACGCGAACTCCTCGCTCGAGGTGTTCAACCGCATCTGCACCTACGCCATCCAGTCAGCGGAACGACTGCCCTCCGACGCGACCATGATGCTGATCGCGGGCGCGATCGACTTCGTGATCTTCGTCGAGCGCCGCAACGAGTACGCCTCCGGTGGTGGCCTGCGCCGGCTGGTCACCTCGGTGCGCGAGGTCAACGGGGTCGACGGGCGCGTCCTCTCCAGCGAGATCTTCGCCGAGGGGCCGGACGGCGTCGCCGTACCCGCCGCTCCCATCCAGGCGCTCGACGAGCTGCTCGCCGTCGGCTACCGGCCCGACCACTCCCAGGTCTCGGTATGAAGTTCACCCCACGAAACTGCGGCAGCGGCTCGCTCCGCTCGCATGGACCACACTTCCGCGGGGACCCCGAATGAGCGGCCCCCAGCTCCTGATGGTCCTGCTCGGTGCCGTCATCGGTGGCGGGCTGGCCCTGCTCGTCTACTCGTTGCGCCCGGTCGACGTCGACCAGGACAAGCCGGTCGAGCCCTCGTCGCTGCTGCCGATGCTCAAGCGCCTCGGCACCCGGCTGCCGCTGGCCGTCGGCGCCGGACTGCTGGTCCTGCTGTTCACCCGCTGGGTGGTGCTGGCCGGAGCCACCGGGCTCCTGGTCTTCTTCGCACCGGCGCTGTTCGGTGGCGCGCGCTCCGAGCGCGTCGCCATCGCCCGGCTCGAGGGTCTGGCCGCCTGGACCGAGTCGCTGCGCGACACCATCGCCGGAGCCGTCGGTCTCGAGCAGGCCATCCCGGCCACCGCCACCGCCGCCGCACCTGCGATCCGGCACGAGCTGGCGACCCTGTCCGACCACCTCCGGGTGCGTACGCCGCTGCCGGTGGCGCTCCAGCAGTTCGCCGACGACCTCGACGACCCGAGTGCCGACCTGATCGTGGCTGCCCTGATGCTGAACTCGCAGCTGCGTGGGCCGGGACTGCGCGACGTGCTGACCTCGTTGGCGCACTCCGCCCGCGACGAGCTGGAGATGCGACGTCGCGTCAACGCCGGCCGGGCAAGCACCCGCCGCAGCGTGCAGATCGTCATGGGGATCACGGTGACGTTCGTGCTCGGGCTGACCCTGTTCAACCGTGACTACGTCGAGCCCTACTCGGGTGCCGTCGGCCAGGTGGTGCTGCTGCTCATCCTCGGCTGCTTCGCCGCCGGGTTCGCGTGGATGCGCCGCCTGGCCGCCTTCGAGGTGCCCGAGCGGTTCCTGTTCTCGACCAGCTACACCGGCAGGGAGCGTTCGCGATGACCACGGTGATGCTCGTCGGGGCGTGCGCCGGGCTCGGCGTACTCCTCCTCGTGCTGCAGTTCGACACCGGTCGGGCCAGCGGCGCCTCCGAGCTGGCCCGCCTCGACGCGGCCCGGGCCCGGACCCAGCGCACGGCCAGGCTGGGTGGCGACGAGGACGACGAGCGCGAGTCGTTGCGGATCCGCAAGATCGGTGCCCAGGTGCGCGCCGTCTTCGAGGCCCGTGGCTGGAACCTGCCCGCGGGGGTCCGCGCCGACCTCGCGGTGACCGGGGGGACCGTCGAGGGACACCTCGGCATGAGCGTCCTGGCCGGTGTCGCCGGTCTGTTCGCGCCGACGGTGATGTTCGCCCCCGCCATCTACTTCTTCGGCGCCAGCGTCTCCTCGCCGGTCTGGCTGGCCCTGCTCGGTGGGCTCGTCGGCGCAGCGCTGCCGACACTGCAGCTCCAGGGCACCGCCAAGGAGCGCCGCCGCGACTTCCGCCACGTGGTCAGCTCCTTCCTCGACCTGGTCTCGATGAACCTGGCTGGCGGACGCGGCGTACCCGAGGCGCTCCAGTCGGCGGTCAGCCTCAGCAACGGCTGGGCGATGGTGCGCATCCGCGAGACCCTCCAGAACGCCCGACTCCAGGGCATCACCCCGTGGTCGGCGCTCGGCCAGCTCGGTCAGGAGATGGCCGTCGAGGAGCTGCGCGACCTGGCCGCCGCGCTGGCGCTGGTGGCCGAGGACGGCGCCAAGGTGCGCGAGTCGCTGTCGGCCCGCGCGGCCTCGATGCGCCAGCGTGAGCTGGCCGACGCCGAGGGTCGTGCGGCCGCCCGCTCGCAGTCGATGCTCATCGCCCAGCTGCTGCTCTGCGTGGGCTTCCTGCTGTTCCTGATCTATCCGCCCATCTCCCAGATTCTCGGGTTCTGATCCGGTTGCCCGCCGTCCGAGATGGGTATGACACCCGACGTCCACTTATGGGAGGTAGTTCGGCCATGACGAACTTCGTGAATCCGCTGACCCCGCTCGGGTTCTGCGTGCTCATGCTCGAAGGCCGCCTCGCGCGCACTCGTCGCGAGGAGGGCGCATCCGCCGTCGAATGGGTCATCATCGCCGCGATCGTGGTCGGGATCTGCATCGCCGTCGCCGGCATCCTGCGCGGCGCGCTGACCAACAAGGCCAGCGACGTAGGCAGCAAGATCAACAGCCAGTGAACCTCCCCGCGCGCTCTCGCGTGCGGGGTGAGAGCGGTGCGTCCGCCATCGAGCTGGTGCTCTACATGCCCATCTTGATGTTCACGATCCTGTTCGCGGTCCAGTTCTCCCTGGTCTACCTCGGTGGCCAGGTGGCGTCCGGTGCCGCCCGGGAGGCCGCACGGACGGCCCGCGTGACCGGCAACGCCGGTCAGGCCCAGGCCGTGGGGGAGCGCATCGTGCGCCAGATCGGGCGAGGCGTCCTCGACGACGCCCGGGTCGAACCGCGGGTCGGCGCCGAGCAGGCGCGGGTCACCGTCAGTGGCCAGGCCAGCCAGATCCTCCCGTTCCTGCCGATCCCGCGGGTCAGCGAGACCGTCGAGGGTCCGGTCGAACGCTTCGTGCAGGACGCCGCGCCGTGAGGGACTCCAGTGCTCGACCGCGCCGTCGGGACGAGCGCGGGTCGATGGCGGTCGAGATCGTCGTACTGATCCCCGTCCTGTTCATGTTCACGCTCTTCGTCGTCGCCGGCGGCCGCTACGTCAGCGCCCGCGCCGACGCCGACTCCACCGCCCGTGACGCTGCCCGGGCCGCCTCGCAGGCACACACCCGCGGCGACGCCGAGGACGCCGTGCGCACGGCGATCCACGACGGGCTGCGCTCGACCCGCGACTGCCAGCCGACCGGCCTCTCGGGCGACTTCGTCTCCGGCGGCACCGCCGTCGTCCGTCTGGACTGCACCGTCAGCTACAAGGACCTCGGACTTCTGGGCATCCCGGGCTCCATCGCCGTGACCGCCGAAGGTCACGCCCCGATCGACACCTACCGGAGCACCCGATGAGGTCTCGACTGATCGCTCGCTGCGCTCGCTGCTCGACCACCACCAGGCGGGACGAGCGGGGGTCGGCCACGGTGTTCGTGATCGGCTTCGCGATCGTGCTGTTCCTGTGCGCCGGTCTGGTGATCGACGGCGGGCTGGCCATCAACAAGCGGATGCGCATCGCCGACGACGCCGAGCAGGCGGCCCGCATCGGCGCGGACAGCATCGACGTCACCGCGCTGCGCCGCAGCAACAACGAAGGACCGCCCACCATCGACAAGCAGCTGGCCCGGCAGCGGATCTCCGGCTACCTCGGCGACCTGGGGTACGGCGGTGGCAACTGGACCGCGGACATCCAGGCCGACCGGGTCTCGGTCTCGCTCAACGACGTCAGCAAGACCTTCATCCTGAACCTCTTCGACGTCCGGTTCCCGGTGCGTGCCTCGGCCGAGGCGGTACCGGACATCGGTCCCCAAGGAGCAACGCCATGAGCAACGAGACGATCCCGGACCCCGGACGCTTCCAGCGCCAGGACGACCCTGCCGCGGAGACGGGCAGAGGCGGTCGCGCCTTGTCCGCACTCGCGCTGCTCGGGCTGGTCGTCGGGGTGCCGGTGCTGCTGTGGCTTCTCGCAGGGACCGACCCGTTCCCCACCTCGCTCCCGACCAAGGAGACGCTCACCAGCCAGCTCACCTTCACCACGCTGCTGAACGTGCTGCTGTTCGTGGTCTGGCTGGCCTGGCTCTTCTTCGTGGTCTGCGTCGCGGTCGAGGTGTCGGCCGCCCGGCGAGGCGGTCTCGCCCAGCCCGTACCGCTGGGCGGTCCGGTCCAGAAGCTGGCCCGGGCCCTGGTGGGTGCCTTGTTGCTGGCCGAGGTCATCTCGGGACCGGCGGCGTCGGCGACGGCACCCGTCGAGCACACCGGGTCGGAGGTCGCGGCCGCTGCCGTCGTACAGAGCTCGGACCAGGCGGCGCCCGAGACCCGTGCCGAGCGGAGGGCGGCCCACGAGGTCACCGCGCAGGAGCACCTCGTCGGGCACAAGGTCTACACCGTGGCGGCACCCAAGGACGGCTACCACGACAACCTCTGGGACATTGCCGAGCGCGTGCTCGGCGACGGTCGCCGCTACCGCGAGATCTACGAGCTCAACAAGGGCCTGGTGCAGCCCGACGGTCGCAAGCTGGAGCTGGCCAGGCTGATCCAGCCGGGCTGGAACCTCGTCGTCCCGGACGACGCCGTCGGCGTGCACCGGATGACCGCCCCGCCCTCCTCGGCCACCCCGAGCGACGAGCACCGCGTCGGTACGGGCACCACGACCGACACCGCCGTCTCCGAGCAGGGTGTCCAGGAGAGTCCGGGCGGACTCCTCGGCACCGGCCTGCTGGCCGCGACCGCGCTGGCGGCGCTGGCCTTCGAGCGGCGCCGGCGCATCGGCGCGAGCGCGGGTGACGGTGAGGTCGAGGCCGAGCTCCGGGGAGCGGCCACTCCGTCGCGGGCGGCGTTCCTCGACCGTGCCCTGCGTGACCTGATGGCGGCCTGCCGTCAGGCGTCGGCCCCGCTCCCGCCGGTGTACGCCGTGCGCGTGGACGACGACAGCGTCAGCCTGATGCTCGCTCCGGCCTCGGTCGATCCGGTCGGGGAGTGGCGCACCGAGGACGACGGTGCGACCTGGGTCAGGAGCCAGTTCGACGACACCGAGGCGCTGGACGGCGAGACGATCCCGTACCCCGCCCTGGTCAGCCTCGGCGTCGACCGCCAGGGCTGCGACGTGCTCGTCGACCTCGAGTCGGCCGGTGGTGTGGTCGCGCTCGACGGTGATCCGCACGTGGCCAGCGAGGTCGCGGCCGCGATCGCGCTCCAGAGCGGTACCGCCTCGTGGGCGACCGAGATGCGTGTCACCGCGGCCGGTCTGCCCGCCGGGCTGTCGGGCATCGGCGACGAGCGCATCCGCATCGTCGACGACCTGGCCGCGGAGGTGAGCGTGCTGGAGCAGTCGCTCGAGCCGGTCCGGGCGGACGTGCTCACCGGTCGGCTGGGTCGTCGTACGACGCAACCGTCGCGGCTCGTCGTGGTCGGCGAGCCCGTCACCGAGGAGCTCGAGGACCGGCTGCTCGGTCTGACCGGACCGGAGCGCCAGTCGCTGTCCGTGCTGGTCGCCGGCGGCCACCGCGCCGCCCGCTGGACCCTGCACGTCGACAGCAACGGCCACCTGCGCGTCGACGCCCTCGGCATCACCGTCACGGCCAACCGCATCGGGCACGAGCAGGTCGAGGGGATCGCCGCTCTCTTCGCGGCAGCGCGCCAGCCCGACCGGCCCGACGACGGTGGGCAGGTGCACATCCCCGCGCCCGCGCGACCGGTCGACGACGCCGCCTGGACGACGGCACCACGGCGGGTGGGGGTGCTCGGCACGATCGCCGTCACCGGCGTACCCACCGTCGAGGAGGCACGCACCGACCAGCTGGCCGAGCTCGTCATCTACCTCGCGCTGCACCCCGAGGGCGTGCACCCGAAGGTGCTGGCCGGGGTGCTCTGGCCGCGGGGGGTCACGCCTGACGTGAGCGCCGCCGTCGTCGAGCGCGCTCGCGAGTGGCTCGGTGACGACGTGCACGGCAACTCGTTCCTGCGCGAGGACGCCGAGGGTCGACTCTCCCTGAGCGAGGGCGTGGTGTGCGACTGGGACGCCGTACGGTCCCTGTTCCTGCGCGCGCGGTCGGCGAGCTCGCGCGGCGAGGAGGTGGAGCTGCTGCGCCGCGGTCTCCAGCTGATCCGCGGCGAGTCCTTCGCCGGCGTACCGGAGGGTCGCTACGCCTGGGTCGCACACGGCGACCTCGAACGCGTCATGCGCCGGGTGGTGGTCGCCTCGGCCCTGCGGCTGGTCGACCTGCTCGGCGGCGACGACGACCCGGGCGGTGCCGCAGCGGCGGCGGAGGCCGGACTCCGGTTCGACCCGGCCAACCAGGAGCTGTGGCGCGGTCTGATCCGGGCTCGTCACGCGGGTGACGGCGTGGCCGGCGTACGCCGGACCCTGGACGCCATGACCCCCGCCCTGCGCGGCCTGCCGGTGGAGTCGCAGACGACCGCGTTGGTCGAGGAGTACCTCCCGACGACCGCCGCGACGGGCGCCTGAGCCGCTGTCACCACCGCTGCGCGACAATGGTGGGGTGACTGACGCGACAGGCCCTGCTCCGACTGCGGCCCCGAGCCCCTTGCTCGGCCTGCCCGGAGCGGTGAGCGGCGACGGCATCGACGCGCCGGTGGCCGCGCACTACGGGTCGTTCAACGGCGAGCAGCGCACCCTGGTGGGTGGCGAGGGCTTCGTCGACCTGTCCCACCGCGGGGTGATCCGGGTCAGCGGCCCCGACCGACTCCCGTGGTTGCACTCCCTGACCACGCAACACTTCGAGTCGCTGCAGCCCGGCGTACCCACGATCGCGCTGGTGCTCTCGCCCAACGGCCATGTCGAGCACGCGATGTACGGCGTCGACGACGGCGAGGCGTTCACCGCGCACACCGAGCCCGGTGCCGCGGCGCCGCTGGCGGAGTGGCTCGACCGGATGCGCTTCATGATGCGCGTCGAGGTCGAGGACCTGACCGACGAGCTGGCCGTGGCCTGGCGTCCCGGACCCGACGGTGAGGGCAAGTACGACGTGTTCCCCCGCGCCGACCTCGAGAAGTACGCCGAGGCGGCCGGCCCGGCCTGTGGCATGTGGGCCTTCGAGGCGCTGCGCATCGGTCGCGGCGAACCTCGTTTCGGCCAGGACACCGACCACCGCACCATCCCCAACGAGGTCGGCTGGATCCCGTCGGCGGTGCACCTCGACAAGGGCTGCTACCGCGGCCAGGAGACGGTCGCCCGGGTGCACACCCTGGGCCGCCCTCCGCGACGCCTGACCCTGCTGCACCTCGACGGCTCCGACAACCGGCTGCCCACCCGCGGCGCTGCGGTGCTCCACGGCGAGAAGGAGGTCGGCTTCGTCGGCAGCTCCGCCCGCCACCACGAGGCCGGCCCCATCGCGCTGGCCCTGATCAAGCGCAACGTCCCGATCGACGCCATCCTCGAGGTCGAGGGCCTCCCGGCCGGTCAGGAAGTCGTGGTCGACCCCGAGGTCGGCCTGCACGTGCGCCCCCTTCGCTGAGGCCGGGACGTCATACGAACTGGCTGCTATGGCGACCACTTCGTATGACGTCCCGAGCAACGTCATACGTAGCGGCTGCTATGGCGACCACTTCGTATGGACGCTTGGCGGGAGCACCGGAGCAGGCACTAATCTCGCGCCCATGACGAAGGCGCCGGTCGACCGTTCCTCGCCCATGGACAGCCCGCTGCAGGCCCGCCTGCGCAAGGTGGTGGTGACGGCCGGGGGGCTGGCCGGCGTGACCATCGAGAAGCGGATGGACGACGCGACGTTCGTGCACGGGCACTCCGCCCTCACGACGGACCTGCTGCACAGGGTCGCGGCAACGCCGGGGATGATCACGCTGCGACGGGCGATGTACCTCTACTGGCTCTCGTATGCCGGCAGCGTGGCCGGCGACGTCATCGAGATCGGCTCGTGGCAGGGGCGCTCGACGATCGCACTGGCGCAGGGCTGTGCCGACTCCGAGAACGGCGTGGTGCACGCGATCGACACCTTCCGGGGAAACCCGGGCAACGAGTCGATGTACGTCGTGGGCGCCGAGGACCGGTCCGACCTCGAGCCGAACTTCCACCGCAACATCGCTGCCGCCGGACTCACTGACCGGGTGGTGACGCACGCGATGTCCTCGACCGAGGCGGTCGGTGAGGTGGCGGCCGCCGTGAACGGTGTCCGGATGATGTACATCGACGGCGAGCACAGCTATGACGCGGTCAGGGAGGAGCTCGAGCTCTACGCGCCACTGCTCTCGCCCGGCGGGTTGCTCACCTTCGACGACTACTCGACCCGCTACCCCGGAGTGGCCGACGCGATCCACGAGCACCTCGCGGCTGCGGGCGACGACTACGTCCGTCCCGTGCAGGACGACAACTTCCTGGTGATCCGCCGCCGGACCTGACTCCGATATCCCGGTGCGCCGAGCCGGTTGCGGGGTGGACAATCAGCGGGTGCCCACCAGCAGTCACTGGATCGCCTTCCTCGTGGCGTCCATCCTCTTCATCCAGGTCCCCGGACCCAGCCTGTTGTTCACGATCGGCCGCGCGCTGACCGTCGGCCGGCGCGACGCGCTGCTCTCGGTGGCCGGCAACGGCATCGGGATCATGGTCCAGGTCGTGCTGATCGCCGTCGGGCTGGCCGCGGTGGTCACGGCCAGCACCGTGGCGTACACCGTGGTCAAGGTGGTCGGTGCGTCGTACGTCATCTTCCTCGGCATCCAGGCCATCCGGCACCGCCGAGCTGCCCGGTCGGCCCTGGACGCACCAGCCGCTCCGACGCGACGCGGCCGCGGTCGCGCGTTACGCACCGGCTTCGTCGTCGGGCTCACCAACCCCAAGACGCTGGTGTTCTTCGTGGCCTTCCTGCCTCAGTTCGTGCAGGCGGACTCCGGTCACGTCGGGCTGCAGATGACAGTGCTCGGCGTCGCGTTCGGCGCGATGGCCATCGCCTCCGACAGCATGTGGGCGCTGCTGGCCTCGAAGGCCCGCGACTGGTTCGCGCGCAAGCCGACGCGCCTGGACAAGCTCGGCGTCACCGGTGGCGTGATGATGGTCGGCCTCGGCGCGACCATGCTCGCCTCCGAGTGACCTCCCCGCGAGGAGTCGCGAGCTAGGAGGCCCGGCGTACGCCGGCGGCTGACTGCTCGACGCGCAGCTGCTGCATCACCGTGGCCACGCTCGGAGCGGGGTCACGCACGTAGGCGTCGCGGATCGCGGGGTGGCGCATGTAGGAGAGCCGGCTTGCCTCGTGGCGGGACTTGCGGATCCCGTCGAGCACGAGTCCCGACATCAGGCCCAGGCAGCTGATCACCAGCAGGAACGAGGCGACGAACAGCGACGGGAACTGCGGAACCATCTGGGTCTGCAGGTAGGTCACCAGCACGGGCGTGCCCAGGGCCACAGCAACGAGGCCGGAGAGTCCTGCGAGCAGTCCGAAGAAGTACATCGGGCGTTCGTGGCGGGTCAGGCTGATGATCTTGCCGAGGATGCGCCATCCGTCGCGGTAGGTGCGCAGCTTGGACTCGCTGCCCTCGGCGCGGTCCTTGAAGTCGACGACCACCGTCGTCGACGGGATGCGCAGCGCCAGGGAGTGCACGGTCAGCTCGGTCTCGATCTCGAACTCGCGCGAGACGGCCGGGAAGCTCTTCACGAAGCGGCGCGAGAAGATCCGGTAGCCGCTGAGCATGTCGCCCATGCTGTCGCCGAAGATGCCGGCCACGATCCGGTTGAGGACCTTGTTGCCGGTGGCGTGGTTGGGGCGGTACGCCGTGCCGCCGCTCAGGCCCTCGACCTCGCGACGGACGCCGACCACGTGGTCGAGGTTCTCGTCGACGAGCTGCTGGATCATCCGCGGAGCGGCGGCGGCGTCGTAGGTGTCGTCACCGTCGATGAGCAGGTAGATGTCGGCGTCGATGTCGGCGAACGCCCGTCGTACGACGTTGCCCTTGCCCTTGAGCGGCTCTCGGCAGACGACGGCGCCGGCGCCCATCGCGCGCTCGATCGTGCGGTCGGTGCTGCAGTTGTCGTAGACGTAGACCGTGATCCCGGGAACGGCGGCCTGGAGGTCGGTCACGACCTTGCCGACCGCGGCCTCCTCGTTGTGGCACGGGACGATGGCCGCGATGCGGTACTGCGAAGCCAGGGACATTTGCTTAACCCCCACGGTCAATGCCGGCTGGGTCTGGGCCGGCGAGTTGTCTCTCAGAACGGGGCAAGCACCTGCTTGGTTACGCGCAAGTACGCCGGTGTCCGCATGCTGAACCAGAGGGCTCGAACCGGAGACGCGCAGGCGGCTCCAGGTGGCCGAGACGCTCACCGGTCGTGTGGGGAGGCGCGGAGCTCGTCGTACAGCGACTCGAGGCGGTCCACGTGTGCGTCCCAGGAGAAGGCGCCCTCGACGAAGGCACGGGCCTGTGCGCCAGCTGAGCGCATCGACGCCCGATCGGCCACCAGGTCCTCGAGCGCCGGTCGCAGGTCGCCGGAGGAGATGTCGACGAACCGCACGCCCGGGCCTGACGTCCACGGCGAGTGCAGGGCCGGGTCGTCGTTGGCGAGCACCGGTAGTCCGCTGCTCATCGCCTCCAGCACGGTGAGCGGGCACTCGCCGACCGAGGCGACCACCATCGCGTCGGCGCACCGGTAGACGGCGGGCATCTCGGCGGCCGGACGACCGCCGAGGAAGTGCAGTCGCTCGTCATCGACCCCCACCGGGCGGTCGCCGCCGGCGAAGACGGTTCCGTAGTCGTCACTCGCAGCAGCCGCGACCTGGGCGAAGCCCTTCTTGGGCACGAAGCGGCCGACGAAGAGCGCGAGCGGCTGGTCGACCGGCAGGCCGAGCTCGGTGCGCAGCCGCTCCTGCTCGCCCGGTGCTGCCGGTCGGAAAAGCTCGGTGTCGACCCCGTTGCCGACCACCTCGACGCGCACGGAGTCGCCCAGTGACCTCCGCGTCCCCGCGGCGATGAACTCGTCGATGGGTACGACGACCGCGGCGCCACGCAGCACGATCCGCGCGAACGAGCCGAGCACCACCCGCTGCACCAGCCGTACGACGAGCGAGGAGTGGTGCACGAAGCCCACGTGCCGGTGCACGACGTACGGCGTGCGCAGCACCAGGCACCAGAACGCCGCCACCCAGCTGGTCAGGTAGAGCGGGTCGTGCACGTGCACGACGTCGGCTCGGCGTACCTCCCGGAACATCGCGACCAGCAGCCAGGGGGAGAACACCGGGAACGGCACCCCGAACCGTGGTTCCAGTCCGCTCCAGGCTCGCACCCGGACCACGCGCACCCCGTCCTCGACCGAGCGGCCGGCCCGCGCACCCCACGCACTGCTCAGCAGGGCCACCTCCCAGCCGCGCGCGGCGAGCCGCCTGGTCTCCGCAGCCACCACGGTCTCGAGGCCGCCGATGTGCGGCAGGGAGTAGTGCGCGACGTGCAGGACCCGGGCAGCACGTGGGGGGCCGGGGGCTGTCACATCGGTCCTCGGGGTCGCTCGGACGGGGTGCGCCGAAGTATGCCGCTCGCCTTCTGCCGCCGCACGTAACTTCCGGTGCCCCGCCTGCGTTGTCTGGGTGCCCACCTGTTGAGACACCGGGACGCGCCCGGTGCCCAGCAACCCGTCGCACTCCCGAGAAGGACTCCGTGGACACGCCCGAGACCCCCACCTCCACGCGCTGGTTCCAGCGGGTGCTGCCGGTGACCGGGCTCGCGCTGGCTCTCGTGGCCCTGGCCGCCCTCGTCGTCCCCGCCTTCCGTGACCAGGTGGAGCTGTCCACCAGCCGGCAGCCCGAGCCGTACGTCGAGCTGTACTTCGCCCGCTCGGCGGCGCCCAACGGCCAGGCCGTGTGCACGGCGCAGTCCGGCAAGGCAGTGGTGCGGTTCGTCGTCGGCAGCCACCTGCCCAAGGAGCAGCCGGTGGCCTACCGGGTCGTCGTCGACCCCGTTGCCAAGGGCGTGAGGTCTTCCCGGGCTGTGGGGTCCGTGCGCGTCGCCTCGGGTGCCTCTGCCCTGGTCACGCAGGCGCTCGTCCGCCCCCGCAAGGGCTACACCGTCTCGGTCAGCCTGCCCGCGCAGGGTCAGCAGCTCCGCGCGCACTGCCCGGGCCGGCGACCATGACCCGGCTCAAGGTCGCGCTCGTCACGCCTCGCTTCCCACCTGATGTGGGTGGCCTGGAGGGCTACGTCGGCTGGCTGGCGCAGGTGCTCCAGCAGTCGGGTCGCTACGACGTCACCGTGATCACGACCGGCACCTCGACGCGGAGCCGTCACGAGACCTTCCACGGCATCCCCGTGATCCGGCTCGGCACCTGGCTGACCCTGTCGAACACCCCGGTGAACCCGCTCTGGTGGTGGCAGGTACGCCGCCTGCTGACCCGCCTCGACGTCGACGTCGTGAACGCCCACGCGCCGGTCCCCGGACTGGCCGACGTCGCGGCCCTGCGCTCACCGGTGCCGGTCGTGATGACCTACCACTCGGGCTCGATGGTCAAGGGCGGCCACCCCGCCGATGCGCTGCTCCGCGCGTACGAACGACACGTCCTGCCGCGAGTCTTCGCCCGCTGCACCGACCTGGTCGCGGTCTCGCCGGTCTCGCTGGCGCACGCGACCGGCCGGGCTCGGCTGGTGCCGCCGGGCGTGGACACCGACCTCTTCCGGCCCCCGATCCACGACGCCCCCCGCGGGCCGGGCGTCCTCTACGTCGGTCGCGTCGAGCGCACCTCCCGGTGGAAGGGACTGCACGTGCTCGTGGACTCCCTGGGCCGGCTGCGCGAGACCGTGCCCGACGTACGCCTCGACATCGTCGGCGACGGTGACGACGTGCCCGCACTTCGGCAAAGGGCCGAGGCGCTCGGTGTGGCTGACGCGATCGAGTGGCACGGCCGGGTCGAGCACGACGAGCTGCCTGCGTACTACCAGCGCGCCGGGGTGACGGTGCTGCCGTCGCTGACCGAGTCGGAGTCCTTCGGCATGACCCTGGTCGAGGCGATGGCGACCGGTTGCCCGGTGGTGGGCTCGGCGACGGGAGGCATCCCGTTCGTGGTCCGCGACGAGGTCGACGGCCTGCTGGTGCCGCCCGGCGATGCCGGTGCGCTCGCCGACGCCCTCGCCGTCGTACTGACTGATCCCGCCCGCGCCGCTGCCCTGGGCGCGGCCGGGCGCGAGGCGGCCCGGGCGCGGTGGGACTGGAGCCGCCAGGAGGACCGCACGCTGCGCGTGCTCGACCAGGCCGCCCGACCCGGCCTCAGGAAGGTGGATGCGTGATGGCCAGCCTGGCCGACCTCGTGGAGTCGATCCGCCGGCACATCCCTCGGGTGCTGCTTCCGGTCGTCGTCGCCGTACGCTTCCGGGCTGCCTGGTGGCGCCCGTCGGTGCGGGCCGAGGCGCGCGAGCAGATGCGGTTCCTGCTCGAGCGCGCCCGACCGGACGCCGACCTCGACGCCGCTGCCCGGGCCTACGTGAAGGCCCAGATCTGGCGAGGCGAGCTGCGCTGGCACCCCGAGCTGATCACCCGGATGCGGGTGGAGGGCCTGGAGCACCTCGAGGCCGCGCGGAGCGGTGGCCGTGGCGTGATGCTCAACTTCGTGCACCACGGCACCTACGAGGGGGCCTTCGCCTCGCTGTCCCGTCTGGGTGCCCCACCGCACATGGTCGTCTACCCGTACATGGTCCGCGACGACGCCCCGCGCTGGCTCAAGCAACACATGAAAGTCGCCTGCACGGGTGGCGGCGTCCGGGTCAGCGCCGAGGTCGGCACCCAGGGCATCATCGACCTGCTCAACCAGGGCGCGATCGTGGCCGTGGCCTCCGACGTCCCCGGCCGTACGCCGCTCCGGTTCGTCGGACGCGACGTCCTCGGCTCCTTCGGGGCAGCCAGGATCGCCGCCGACGCCGGTGTCCAGGTCGTGGTGATGAGCTACGTCCTCGACGAGCAGGGACCCTACGTCCGGTTGCACGAGCCGCTCGAGCCGAAGGACTTCGAGAACCCCCAGGCCCTGCTCGAGGAGATGGTCGCGCGTCACGAGCGGGTCATCCTGCAGTGGCCCGAGCTCACCGACCTTCCGCTGTCGCGCTGGGGCACACCCGCGCCCGCCGACGAGGCGAGCCATGTCTGAGGTGTCCGCCCGCCACCGCCACGGCGGCATGTCCCTCGCGAGGATCGGTCGAGTCCCCAAGGAGCTCTTCGCGACCCACCCCCTCCAGCGGTTCTGGGCTGCGGTGCCGCTGCTCGTCGCCGCGCTCGTCGTGGGTCTCGAGCTCGACGTGCCGGTCGTGCGGCCGCTGCTCGCCCTCGGGCTGCTCGTCGGGTTCCCCACCCTGGTGCTGTTCCGCCGGGCGCCGTTGCTGACCGACAGCCCGGCCGCCCGGCTCTGCTACTCGTTCGGCGCCAGCATGCTGGCCCTGATCGTCGTCGGTTTCGTGGTCAACTTCGCGCTGCCCGTCGTCGGGGTCGACCACCCGCTGGCACCGGCTGCGCTGGCGGTCACCTGGCTCGTCCTCGACCTCGCCCTGCTCGCCTGGCGTCCGGGCACCCCGCTCGTCGGCTCGTTCCCGGTCGTCGACGTCGTCCGTCGAGCCCTGACGGCCCGCTTCGAGCTGGTGCAGTCCCTGGCTGTCGGCGCGGTGCTGCTGGCCGTTGTCGGCGCCGTACGCCTCAACAACGACGCGGGTGCCGGGTTCGCCCTCGTCGGCCAGGCTCTGGCCGCTGCCGCGCTGCTCGCGCTCATGGTCACCCGCGAGGGCAGCCTGTGGCGCGACGTCCGGTCGCTGTTCCTGGTCGCCACCAGCCTGCTGCTCGCGACCTCGCTGCGGGGCTGGACGATCACGGGGCACGACATCCAGGCCGAGTTCCTCGCCTTCCGGCTGACCGACGGCGCCCAGCGGTGGCAGATGGGCGCCCTCGAGAACGCCTACAACGCCTGCCTGAGCGTGAACATCCTGCCGACCGTGCTCACCCAGACCACCGGGCTCTCCGGCGAGGTTGTGTTCAAGGTCCTGCTGCAGCTGGTCTTCGCCGTCGTACCGGTGCTCACCTTCCTGTACTCCCGGCGCTTCCTCTCACGTCGGCTCGCCCTGGTGGCCACGACGTTCACGCTCGCCTTCCCCACCTTCTTCGTCGACATGCCCTACCTGGTGCGTCAGGAGATGGCCTTCTTCTTCCTGGCCTTGGTGCTGCTGGTGGCCACCGACCGTCGTACGCCGTGGCAGCGGCCGATGGTGGCCCTCTTCGGACTCGGCGTCGTGCTGTCGCACTACTCGACGACGTACGTGATGCTGATGGGCCTGGTGACCGCCGTGGTCGCGATGGTGGTCCTCCAGGCCGTGCGACACCGGTTCCGTGGGCAGGAGGGCACCGCCCGCACCGCCGCCCGCTCGACCTTCGGGCTGGTGCTGCTCAACCCGGTCGTGATCGGCTTCCTGGTCGCGGCCAGCCTGCTCTGGGCCGGACCGGTCACCCACACCGGCGGCCACGCCTCCGCCGTTCTCAAGCAGACGGTGGCCGCCATCACCGGCAACGGCCAGGACGGCCCGGGCTCCTCAGACACCTCCTACCGGTTGTTCGCCAAGGACAGCACCACGCCCCGCGACCGGCTGAACAGCTACGTCGGCAAGACGATGACCTACCGCAACCAGAAGATCGCCCCGCAGGACCTGCTGATCCGGCACCCCGGCCGGGCCGAGCTGCGACCGGAGATCGTGCCGGCCGGGCGGGCGCCGCTGACCCCGGTCGGGAAGCTGCTGGACTCGCTGGGAGCCGACCCGGTCCACGTCAACGCTGCCGCCAAGGTCGCCTGCGCCGGGCTGCTGCAGGTGTTCCTGCTGCTCGGCCTGGTCTGGCTGCTCTGGCGCCGTCGGGGCGCCGGTGACCCACCGCGCCCGCCGCGCGAGGTCGCCTTCCTGTCCGTCGGTGCGGTGGCGGCCCTGGGACTGATCGTGCTGGTGCCGAACCTGTCCGTCGACTACGGCGTCCTCCGCGCCTTCCAGCAGACGCTGCTCGTGGTCGCTCCTTTGATGGCCGCGGGACTGTGGATGGTGCTGCGCCGACTGGGGTCCAGAGCCGGGACGCTCGTGGTGGCGATCCCGGTCGTGGTGCTGCTGATCCTCGGCGGGGTGCTGCCCGCGCTCATCGGCGGTCAGCAGCAGCGGCTCGCGCTGGCCAGCTCCGGCAGCTACTACGACCGCTTCTACACCTCGGACTCCGAGACACAGGCCATCGACTGGCTGGCGCGGACCGACGCGGCCACGCAGTACCACTCCAAGATCATCGGCAACCGCAACGTGATGGTGAAGATGCTGGCCGCCACCGACAACGCCGCGCCGATCGCGGACCGGCTCTACCCGACGCTGCTGACCCGCGACGCCTTCGTGTACGTCGACCGGCAGATCCTCGACGAGGGCCGCTCCACCATCTTCTACACCGGCGACCTGATCAACTACGTCTACCCGCAGCAGGAGCTGGCCCGACGCCTCGACCTCGTCTACAGCTCCCCGAAGAGCCGGATCTACCGATGAGCGCCGTGATCGCCAGGCTCCGGTCCGCCCGGTCCGACCAGCTGATGGTCAACTCGGCGCTGATCTTCCTGACCACCGTGCTGATGGCCGGCGGCGGAGCGGTGTTCTGGGTCATCGCGGCCCACGTGGCCAGCCCCTCGGACGTCGGACTGGCCGGCTCGCTGGTCGCTGCCGCCGACTCGCTGGCGCTGTTTGCCCAGCTGGGGTTGAACATCGCGATCCTCAAGACGATGCCGACCAGCGACCGGAAGGCCGCCGACGTGACCACCGCGGCCGTCGTCGTCGGTGTCGCCGGGGCCGGCTTCGCCCTCGTCTACTGCCTGCTGCTACCCGTCACCTCCCCGAGCTTGACCTCCGTGCTGGGCTCGCCGGTGGCGATCGGCATCTACTGCCTCCTGGTCGGCGGCACAGCGGTCAACGTGCTCTCCGACAGCGTCTTCCTGGCCGTCAACCGGGTCCGCGACTACCTCCGGCTCAACGGCATCATGCTCGGCGTCATCAAGTGCGCGCTGCCCTTCGCGCTGGCCGGCCTGGGTGCGCTGGGGCTGTACGCCTCCGTGGGCGGCGGCATCGCGGTCTGCGCGGCCGCCAGCCTGTGGGTCATCTTCCGCCACGTGCCGGGCCGTCGGTCGTTGTCACCGTCGCGGACGCTGCTCGACGCCCGTCGGTTCGCTGGCGCGGGCTACGTCACCTACGTGCTCACGGTGCTGCCGCTGCTGGTGTTCCCGCTGCTGGTGATCAACGCCCGGGGGTCGGCCGACGGGGCGGCGTACTTCATCAGCTTCCAGATCGTCACCCTCCTGCACGCCGTGATCCTGGCGGTGGCCAACGCGGGGTACGCCGAGAGCGAGCGGGCGACGAGCGGCCGACGCCAGCTCGTCCGCAAGTCGGGCCTGACCCTGATCGTCTGCTCGGCCGCCGGGGCGGTGCTGATGTACCCGCTGGCGCCGTACTTCCTGCAGATCTTCGGCCCGCACTACGTCGACCAGGGCACCTGGACGCTGCGCGTGCTGTCGTTCGCGACCGTCGGCGCCGCCTTCAACTACTGGGGCGCGATCCGGCTCCGCCTCGCCAGCCACCTGCCCGCGATGATCGGGGTGCAGGTGCTGAGCACGATCGTGATGCTCGGCCTGGCCGCCACGCTGGCCTCGCACGGGACGGTCTGGGTCGCCGCCGCGTGGGGCATCGGGCACCTGGTGGGTGGTGTCGCCGGGTACGCCGCGAGCACCTCGATCGCCCGCTTCCGCGACACCGTGCCCCACTCCGACGAGCTGCCGGCGCCGGTCGAGGCTTCATGAACCTGCGGGACCTCGCCGTCGCCACCGTCCTCCGGCTGCTCCGCGTCACCCTGACCGTCCTCTCCGGGGTCGTCCCGCAGTCGCGGTCGGTCGTCGTCTCGGCCTACCCGGAGACCGAGGGCAACGCGTTCGAGGTGGCGCGGGCGCTTCTGCGGCGGTACGCCGGCCGGGTGGTCTGGCTCCGTGAGTCGGGTCCGGCTCCGGCCGAGGTGCTCGAGCTCGCCGAGCAGGGGATGGTGCTGGTGCCGAAGGCCAGCCTCCGCGGGCTGGTCGCCTACCTGCGGGCCGAGGTGGTGTTCTTCACCCACGGCCTCTACGGCAGCCCGCGGCCCACCGCTCGCAAGCCGATCGTCAACCTCTGGCACGGCGACGGCCCGAAGGACGTCCGGCCGGAGAACGGTGTCGGCGGGCAGATCTCCAGCACCTGGTTCGTCGGGAGCACCGCCCTCTTCTCCGGCTACCAGGCCGCCGCATTCGGCGTACGCGAGGACCACGTGCTGCTCACCGGCAACCCGCGTACCGACCAGCTGTGGCGCCCGGTGGACGCCGAGCGGCTGGCCCGCCTTGGCGTCACCGCTGACTTCGTGGTCTGGATGCCGACGTTCCGCCGGACCCGGGCGGTGGGCGCGATGCGGGAGCAGTCCGAGCTCGCGGAGGGCGCCGAGGACGGGCACGAGCAGATCCGGGCCCTCCTGGCCGGGTTGCGCGCGCGGGGGCTCCAGCTGGTCATCAAGCCGCACCCCATGGACGCCGAGGAGCGGCGCTGGGAGGGCGCCGTCACGATCACCGACGCCGACCTCGTGCGGGAAGGCGCGAGCCTGTACGGCGTCCTCGGCGCCGCGCGTGGCCTGGTCACCGACTACTCCAGTGTCTGGGTCGACTACCTGCTCCTCGGCCGACCGATGGCCTTCCTGGTCCCCGACCGCGACAGCTACACCCGTCAGCTGCTCCCGGCCGATGTCCTCGACTGGGCACCGGGCGAGCTCGTCGGGCCTCGCGAGCCGTTCGCTCAGTTCCTCGAAGACCTCGAGTCCCACGGCTCCCAGGGCGCCGGACAGCGCGCGCAGGTCGCGGCCAAGATCGGCCTGACGCCGTCCCGCACGGCGGCCGAGGACCTCCTGACCGCCCTCGGGGAGCGGCAGGTCCTCGAGCTACGCCGCCTGGCGGTCTGAGGGGTCCAGCGGCGCCGGTTGGTCTGCTGTCGGTGTCGGACTCAGGACGTCGCTGCGCGGACGCAGGAACGGCCGCTCCAGGAACCGGTAGCTGGCAGCGGTGAGGGCAGCCGTCGCCGCCACCGTGAGCAGTCCGAGGACCGGTCGCGACAGGCCGAGGTCGGCCCTCTCGAGCAGCAGCATCGGCACGATGTGCCACAGGTAGAGGCTGTAGCTGCAGCGCCCGATGGCAGCCAGCCACGGGTGGCTCAACAGCCGGTGGACCGGCCCGCCAACGTTTCCGTAGCCGGTGAAGATGAGCACCAGGGTCGCCAGCGCCGCGACCGGCACCTCGACGTAGCGGTAGAGAGGGCTGTGCGCGGCCGGCGCGAACACCGTGATGGCGCCGAGGGCCACCAGCGCGGCCCAGGGGGCGGACGAGGGGACCCTGCCCATGACTCGGCCCGTGCCCGTCGGGGCGCCACCGGCCTGGAACCACAGCGCGAGCGACGCGCCGACGAGCAGCTCGGCGAAGCGGGCCGACGGGCCGAAGTAGAACCAGAAGTCGCTCAGTGGCAGGGCCACGAGGTAGAGCGGCACCGCAGCGACCAGGCTGCCGACGGCCAGCCGTCCGGGGCGCACGCCCCGCGCCCGCGCGGCGAGCACGACGACCGGCCAGAGCAGGTAGAAGTACCACTCGATGGCCAGCGACCACGTCTGCCCGAACGGGTGCAGTGCCGGCAGCCAGAAGCTGCCGCTCTGGCCGGCGGCCCAGAGGGCGGAGAGCTGGGACAGCGAGAACACGCCACGTCGCGCCACCTCGCCCGGGTCGAGCGGCGCTGACGGGACGACGGCGTAGAGCACGATCGAGCCGAGGACCAACCCGAGGAGGGCGGGGTAGAGGCGGATCACCCGACGCCGGACGAACACCCACCAACCGGCGCCCAGCGAGCGCGGAGCGCCCGAGCGCCACAGCATCGTGGTGATGATGAAGCCGCTGAGCACGAAGAACACATCCACACCGATGGACCCGCCGTGCAGGAAGGGCGAGTACCAGGAGAGCCAGTGCAGGGAGAGGACGGCGCCGATCGCGAGCGCGCGGATGCCGTCGAGGTAGTCGAACCGCCCCGTCTGCGCCGTGCCCACTGCCACCCCCTTTAACCGAGACTCCAACGATTCACAAAGCCGGGGGTTAGGTCTGGTCTAATCCCGGTCTACTGTCGGCTCCCACGTGGCGAGACGAGTGGGCGTTCGATGATTGAAACCGGACAAATGTGCCGATCATTGGAGCATGCGACGAACCCTTGCCGCTGCCGGCGTCACTCTCGGCATGCTCTCGGCTGCCCTGTTGACGCCTGCCCACGGCGGCTCCAGCGCCGCGGCCGCGGACATCGCTCCGCTCCCGGCGGTGCAGGCGGACTCGCTGGTCGATGCCTACGGCGTCGGCATCCACCTGCCGTTCCTGGACACGCCGTACCGGGACGCCACTGCCGTCGCGAACGCGCTCGGCGACCTCGGCGTGCGCCACGTCCGTGACGACCTGCGCACCAACGACGCGCGCGAGTACGCCGGGATCAAGACGGTCGCCGACAAGGGCATCAAGTTCAACCTGATCATGGGCAACCCCTCGAGCACCGACAGTGCCGCGGCGTACGTCGACACCGTCGCGAACCTGCTGCCGGCCGGGTCGGTGGAGAGCCTCGAGGGCAGCAACGAGTGCGACCTCTCCGGCGACCCGCTGTGGCCGGTCAACCTGCTGACGCGCCAGCGGGAGCTCTACCAGGCCGCCAAGGCCAACCCGGCCACCGCGGCCCTGCCCGTGCTCTCACCCGCCCTCGCGTTCAAGTGGAACTACGTCCCGGCCGGTGACCTCTCCATGTACGCCGACTACGCCAACGGCCACATGTACCCGGGTGGCTACAAGCCCTCCAACGAGGTCAGCCAGATCACCTCCGCCATCCGCGGGTCGATCCCGACCACCAAGCCGCTGGTCACCACCGAGGCGGGCTACCACAACGCGCTCAACACCACGAACGGCCACCTCCCGGTGCCGGAGGACGTGGCCGGCGTCTACACCCCGCGGGTGCTGCTCGAGCACTACCTCCGCGGTGAGAAGCGGGTCTACACCTACGAGCTGCTCGACGAGTTCGACGATCCCGGACTGACCGACCCCGAGGCCCACTTCGGCCTGCTGCACCGCGACTTCACCCCGAAGCCGGCGTACACCGCGATGAAGAACCTGCTGGGTCTGCTCAGCGACCCCGGCCCGGCCTTCACGCCGCAGGCGCTGCCGATCCAGGTCACCGGGTTCCCCGGCGACGGCAAGTACATCGTCACCCAGAAGCGCAACGGCCAGTACGTCGTGCTGATGTGGCGTGACATCCAGATCTACGACCCGGTGACCAAGCAGCCCACGCCCGTGACGCCCACGAGCACGACGGTGCAGCTGGGCAAGACCTCCAGCGTCCAGGTCTACCGGCCCTCCGAGCAGTCGGGCCCGGTCAGCCAGACGCAGGCGGCCTCGTTCCCGATCCAGCTGGACGGCTCGGTCACGGCGATCACCATCGACAAGCTCCCCGCTCCCGCACCGACCTCGGTGACCGCCACCGCGGGCAACGCCGCCGCGACGCTGGCCTGGCAGCTGCCGACCACCGACGCCGACATCACCGGATTCGAGGTCACCCGCCAGCCAGGCGCCGTGACCACCACGGTGGGCCCGACCGCGCGCTCGTACGCCGCCACCGCGCTGACCAACGGCACCAGCTACACCTTCTCGGTCAAGACCCTCTCGCCCGACGGGAGCTCCGCGGCGGTGCCCGCTCCTGCGGTCGTGCCGAAGGCCCCGGTCACGGTGCCCTCGGCGCCGACGATCACCGCGACCACACCCGGCTCCGGCAGCATCACCGTGACCTGGACGGCTCCAGCCACCGGCGGCAGCGCGATCACCGGCTACCAGCTGCTCAACGGCACCAAGACCCTCAGTGTCGGTCCCACGGTGCGGAAGGCGACCCTCACCGGTCTGCCCAAGAACACCAAGACGCGGGTCGTCGTGCGTGCCAAGAACGCCGTGGGCTGGAGCGCCTACGCGTACTCGCCGTACGTCACCACCAAGAAGTAGACCAATCGGTGCCAACCGCGCATTCCCTCCGCTGACCTGCGCATTCGCGGTCTCGAAACCTGCCGAACGGCACTCGTAGCCACCTCGGACGTGGGTACTTTGCCAGCGTGCGGCCACGTCTTCGATCCCTCGGCCCCTGGGAGTACACCGCGTTCGCGGTGTTCTTCGCGGTCGCCGTCTACACCGGTTGGGTGGCCTGGGACGTCCACGATGCAAGCTCGGACACGGTCGATGCCTCCCTCGGCAGCTCGCCGTCCTCGCCCTCGCCCTCGGTGCAGGTGGCGGCCCCCGAGTCGCCGATGACGCCGCCCCCGCTGCGTCCGTTCCGTGCCGCCGCCCGGAGTGCCGGCACCGTCCTGGTGATCGGGGACTCCACCGGTGCCGGGCCGGGCGCCTGGGTCGACCTCGTCGCCCAGGACCTCGGCGAGCAGCACCGGGTCGCGCTGCACGCCTGGGACGAGAGCAGCGGCCAGTTCGCCGAGGCGCCCACGTCGTACGGCGAGACCGGACCCCGCCTCGAGGTCTGGAACCTCAGCTACCACGGGGTCGACCCCGACTACGCCGACCACCTCGACGGGGTGCCGCTACCCGACATCGTGCTGCTCGACATCGGTCACGACCGTTCCCCGCGGGAGCTGGCACGGACCGCCACCCTGACCCTCGACGCTGTCGGAGCACGATGGGGCGACGTCCCGACGGCCGTCGTGCTCCAGAACCCGTCGGTGCTGGACGAGGAGCAGCAGCAGCGCCGAGGGGTGAAGCGGCTCACCAGGTTCGCCGCGGAGTACGGCGACCCCGTCATCGACGTCTACGCCGCGTTCGAGCGGTCGGACCCCGGCCTGAGCTTCGTCACGGCCGACTCGCGGCCGACCGAAGCCGGCTCCCGGCTCTGGGCCGACGTCGTGGACCGGGCCCTGAGCGTCACCACCTCGCGATGAGCCACGCGGCATCGCATATCTTGACGCCCATGGCCATCGACTCCGAGCAGCGCCCGTGGGGCTCGTGGCACGTCATCGACGTCGCCGACGGCTACAAGATCAAGCGCATCCACGTGAACCCCGGCTCCCGGCTGTCGCTGCAGAGCCACGAGCACCGTTCCGAGCACTGGGTGGTCATCCAGGGCGAGGCCACCTGCGAGATCAACGGCGTCGAGTCCGTCGTCAGGCACGACGAGTCGATCGACGTACCCCTCGGGGCGAAGCACCGACTCGGCAACCAGGGCGACGAGGAGCTGGTCATCGTGGAGGTGCAGCTCGGTGCCTACACCGGCGAGGACGACATCTGCCGCTACGAGGACGACTACGGGCGCTCCGACTGACGCGGAGCACCTGCCGGCGACTCAGTCGCTGCTGTTGATCATCCCGGCGCCGACGGTGACCCCGGTGGCCTCGTCGATCAGGATGAAGGACCCCGTGGTGCGGTTCTTCGAGTAGGGGTCGCACAGCAACGGCACGGTGGTGCGCAGCTGCACCCGACCGATCTCGTTGAGGCCGAGCTCCTTGGTCTCCTGGTCGCGGTGCAGCGAGTTGACGTCGAGGCGGTACTGGATGTCCTTGATCAGCGCCCGGCCGGTGCGGGTGGTGTGCTTGATGGCCAGCTTCTGGCGCGGGCGCAGCGGCTCGTTGGTCATCCAGCAGATCATCGCGTCGATGTCCTGGCTCGGCTTCGGGGCGTTCTTGACCCGGGCGATCATGTCGCCGCGACTCACGTCGACATCGTCGGTCAGGCGCACCGTCACCGACATGGGCGGGAACGCCTCGTCGATCTCGCGGTCGAACAGGTCGATGCCCTCGATCGTGCTGGTCAGCCCGCTGGGGAGTACGACGACCTCGTCGCCCGGCTTGAGCACGCCACCGGCGATCTGGCCGGCGTACCCGCGGTAGTCGTGGAACTGGTCGGACTTCGGCCGCACGACGTACTGCACCGGCAGGCGCGGGTCCATCAGGTCGCGGTCGGAGGCGACGTGGACGTTCTCGAGGTGGTGCATCAGCGAGGAGCCGTTGTACCAGGGCATGTTCTCCGACCGGGTGACGACGTTGTCGCCGTTGAGCGCGGAGATCGGGATGACCTCGAGGTCGGGGATGTTCAGCTTGGTCGCGAAGGCCGTGAACTCGCGGTGGATCCGGTCGTAGACGGACTTGTCGTAGTCGACGAGGTCCATCTTGTTGACGGCCAGCACGAGGTGCGGCACCCGCAGCAGCGACAGGATCACCGCGTGGCGGCGCGACTGCTCGGTGAGGCCCTGGCGGGCGTCGACGAGCACCAGGCCGAGGTCGGCGGTGGAGGCGCCGGTGACCATGTTGCGGGTGTACTGCACGTGGCCCGGGGTGTCGGCGATGATGAACTTGCGCTGCGGGGTGGCGAAGTAGCGGTACGCCACATCGATGGTGATGCCCTGCTCCCGCTCGGACCGCAGGCCGTCGGTCAGCAGGGCGAGGTCGGTGTAGTCGTAGCCCTTGGACTGGCTGGTCGCCTCCACGGCCTCGAGCTGGTCCTCGAAGATCGCCTTGGAGTCGAGCAGCAGCCGCCCGATGAGCGTGGACTTGCCGTCGTCGACCGAGCCGGCGGTGGCGAAGCGCAGCAGGTCCATCTGCCCGACACCGAGCTCGTCGAGCGAGGGGTTGTCGGAGCTCTTGCCTGGAGCGTTCTCTGGGGTGGCCATCAGAAGTAGCCCTCCTTCTTGCGGTCCTCCATGGCAGCCTCGGAGAACCGGTCGTCACCTCGGGTGGCACCGCGCTCGGTCACCTTGGCGATGGCGACCTCCTCGATGATCTTCTCGATCGTGTCAGCCTCGGACTCCACGCACCCGGTCAGGGTCAGGTCGCCGACGGTGCGGAAGCGCACGGTCTTCTCGACGACCTCCTCGCCGGACTTGGTCGGGTTGAAGTCGCTCTCGGAGAGCCACATGTTGTCGCGCTTGAACACCCGGCGCTGGTGGGAGAAGTAGATCGACGGGATCTCCACCTTCTCCTGGGCCAGGTAGTGCCAGATGTCGAGCTCCGTCCAGTTCGACAGCGGGAAGATCCGCATGTGCTCGCCACCGTGGATGCGCCCGTTGTAGAGGCTCCACAGCTCGGGGCGCTGCATCTTGGGGTCCCACTGCCCGAAGTCGTCGCGGTGGGAGTAGACGCGCTCCTTGGCGCGGGCCTTCTCCTCGTCCCGGCGCCCGCCACCGAACGCCGCGGTGAAGCCGTTCTCCTCGATGGCGTGCAGCAGGGTGCCGATCTGGTGGCGGTTGCGGCTGGTCTTGCCGTCGTCGACCACGATGCCGTTGGCCAGGGCCTCCTCGACGCTGGCCACGATCAGTCGTACGCCGAGCCGGTTGACCCAGTTGTCGCGGGTCTCCAGCACCTCGGGGAAGTCGTAGCCGGTGTCGACCTGGAGGACGGGGAACGGGATCTTGGCCGGGTAGAAGGCCTTCTCGGCGAGCCGGAGCATCACGATGGAGTCCTTGCCGCCCGAGAACATCAGGACCGGCTTCTCGAACTCGGCCGCGACCTCGCGGAAGATGTGGATGGACTCGGCCTCCAGCTGGTCGAGCTGGCTGAGCCGGTAGTCGGCGTGGGACTGCGTCATCGGGCGGGTGAACCTCTCGTCAGGACAGCAGCCGCCATCGTACCGAGAATCGGTAGACATTCAGCCAAGTGTCCGGCGGCCAGCCTAGATGGGGCAGCGAGCGCCGGCCCTGCGTGGAGCGCTCGGGCTCAGTAGGCGCCGCGGGAGCCGAAGACGGCACCCCAGGTGCGGGCCAGGATGGTGAGGTCCTGGAACATCGACCAGTTGTCCACGTAGTAGAGGTCGAGGCGGATGGCCTCGGACCACGACAGCTCGGAGCGGCCGGAGACCTGCCACAGGCCGGTCATGCCGGGGCGCACGCGGAGCCGGCGAGCCATGTCGTCGTCGTACTGGGCCACCTCGTGGCGCAGCGGCGGACGGGGACCGACCAGGCTCATGTCGCCGACGAGGACGTTGACCAGCTGGGGCAGCTCGTCGAGGGAGAGCCGACGCAGCCACCGGCCGGGAGGCGTGATGCGCGGGTCGTTCTCCATCTTGAACAGGCCACCCTCGTAGCCCTGCTGCTTGTGCAGGTCGATCAGGAGCTCCTCGGCGTTGGTCACCATGGTGCGGAACTTCCAGCAGTAGAACGTCTTGCCGTCGCGACCGACGCGGGTCTGGCGGAACAGGATCGGACCGCGGTCGAAGCGCCACACCTTGTAGGCGGAGAACGCGAAGACCGGCGAGAAGAAGAACAGCAGGCAGAGCGAGCCGATGATGTCGAAGGTCCGCTTGGCGCGGCGTACGGCCTCGGCCGAGCGGGGCTTCTCGAGGTGGATCAGCGGCATGCCGCCGACCGGACGGACGCTGATGCGCTCGCTGGACACGTCGGTGACGCTCGGCGCGATGACCACGGCGACGTCCTCGTGCTCGAGGTCCCAGGCCAGCCGGCGCATGTCGGTGGCCGAGTCGACCGCACCCCCGGCGAGGAAGACCACGTCGGCCTCGGCGTCGATGGCGATCTCGGCGATGGAACGGGCAGAACCGAGCAGCGGGATGCCCGAGTGGGTCATGGAGCGCTCGCCCGGGTCGGGCAGCAGGGCGCCGACGACGTTGTAGCCGAGCCACTTCTCACGACGCAGCACGCTGGCGATCTCGTCGACGTGACCCTCGTTGCCGGCGATCACGACCCGGTGCTGGAGGGCGCCGTGGGCACGGGCACGGTGGATGCTGCGGCGCAGCATCCAGCGACCGAGCACGAGCACGGGGATGCCGATCAGGAAGCAGAGGACGAAGAACCCGCGCGAGAGCTGGAAGCGCAGCAGGTAGCAGCCGATGCCGACGGCGGCCGCGGTCCACAGCGAGGCGTAGACCATGTGCTTGTACTCGTCGAGGCCGGCGCCGAAGACCTGCGGGCGGTAGCCGCCGAGCAGGAAGATCGCCGTGACCCAGCCGACGATCATGACCGGCCCGGCAATGGTGAGGGTGCTGCCGACGTCGGTGGTGCCGAGCTGGGCGAACGGGATGGACTCGCGGCCGAGGATCGCAGCGAAGACGCTGAAGGTGACCAGGACGAGGTCCGTGCCGAATGCGACAGTTGGGATGTAGCGCAAACCGCCACGTGCTGGCGCGCTGACTCTGGTGGCTGCCACCAAAGAGGTCGTCATTGGAATCCCCCGATTTCAATCGATGCTCACCGACAGGGAGCGATCGAATGCCCACTGTAGGAGTAATGAACTCTGGTGGCCCGTTTGCGATACGGGAGGGGGTCTCGCGGTCTAGTCCGGGAGCCGCCACGCGGCAGCGTTGTTGTCGAAAGCGGGTATGCCTCGACGTTGGCGCACGAACCCCCACACGAGCGGTCCGAGCAGCAGCAAGCCGGCTCCGATGATGCCGACCCACTCCGGCGGCACCCCGAGCATCTTCAGTCCAGTGATCGAGAGCACGATCACGATGCCGCGCCTGATCACCGACTGCGACACCCAGGCCGCCATCTTCGCCCCGAGGAAGGTGCCGGGCGTCCCGCCCAGGATGAGCGGGATCAGCACGGGCCAGGTGACACCTTCGGTGACCACGTGGCCGACGGCGGCAGCGAGGACGAGCGGCACCGCCTGGACGAGGTCGGTCCCGACGAGGCGTACGGCGGACAGGGTCGGGTAGATCAGCAGCAGCGCCACCATGATCAGCGAGCCGGAGCCGACCGAGGTGATGCCGACGAGCAGGCCGCCCACGGCACCGACCAGGACGGTGGGCACGACGCGGATCCGTGGCTCGTCGTCACTGACCACGTTGCCGCCGGTGACGTAGCGCAGCTGGAGGTACATCCGCAGCGTGTAGGTCCCGGCGGTGAAGAGCAGGGCGTAGCCGATCATCGTGGTCAGGAAGTCCTGCTGCGCGGCGGCGTCGCCCACGCTCTTGACGATGAACCCGCCGGCGAACGCGAACGGCACCGAGCCGACCATCAGCAGGCCGGCCAGCCGGAGGTTGGGCGAGCCGCGACGCCAGTGGACCGTGGCCCCGACCGACTTGTTGATGCTGGCGGCGACCAGGTCGTTGGCGACCGCCGCGGTCGGGTTGACGCCCAGCAGGATCAGCGCCGGGGTCATCAGCGCACCTCCGCCCATGCCGGTCAGGCCGACGACGATGCCGACCCCGAAGGCCACCACGAGCACGGAGAGGGCGGAGGTGGTGAGGAGGTCGTTCACGCTGGGTCCTCCGCATGAAATGGCAGGACCGGAAGCAGGTCCTCGAGACAGTCCTCGATGGTGCGGCCGGTGGTGTCGATGTGGACGGCCGCGTCGGTCGGCTCGTCGTACGGGCTGGAGATGCCGGTGAACTCGGGGATCTCGCCCGCTCGCGCCTTGGCGTAGAGGCCCTTGCGGTCACGTCGCTCGCACTCCTCCAGCGGGGTCGAGACGTGCACGAGGACGAAGCGGGCGCCGGCGTCCTCGACCATCTGGCGCACCTGCTTGCGGGTGGTGTCGAACGGCGCGATCGGCGAGCAGATGGCGATGCCGTGGTGCCGCGCGATCTCGGCCGCCACCCAGCCGATCCGGCGGATGTTGGTCTCGCGGTCCTCCTTGGAGAAGGTCAGCCCCTTGCTCAGGTTCCGTCGTACGACGTCGCCGTCCAGGCTGGTCGCGGTGCGCCGGCCGTCCTCGAGGATCAGGTCGTGCAGGGCGCGGGCCAGGGTCGACTTGCCGCTGCCGGAGAGACCGGTGAAGAAGACCACGAAGCCGCGCTCGTCGTCGCCGGGCTGGTCCTGGTCGACGATGGTCGCGATCTCCTCGGGCCACTCGCCCTCGCCGGGCACCGCGAGGACGTCGCCGGTCGCGTAGTTGGCCGCCACTTGCTGGCCCAGCTCGTGGTCGTAGGCCGGCACACCGTGGGACGGGAGCGGTGCCGCCACGACCGAGGCGTCCGGGAGCAGCTGGGCGGCGGCGAGGCTCGCGCGGATCAGGCCGACGGGGGAGACGCCCTGAGGGGTGCCGGTGCCACTGAGCGCGAGGAGCACGACGCGGCGGCCGGCCGCGGTCTCCTCTACCAGTGCCAGGTCCTGGTCGGTGAGCGGAGCGGCGACGGGGACGAGCAGCGCTCCGTCGTACTGCCGGCGCGCCTCGGCCGGGGTCAGGTGCAGGCGCCGGAACGGACCGTAGGCCGGCGTCGCGAGCGGGGTCAGCCGCTCCGGCGTCCACAGCGCCAGCGGGAGCCCCTCGGGGTCCACCAGCTCGACCTCGCCGGCGTCGGCCAGCTCCGGCGGGAGGAGCAGCGTGACCCCGGGGTCGGAGACGTCGCCGAAGTTCGCGAGCGGGGCAAGCGCGCCCGACAGCAGCAGCTCGAGGTCGTCCAGCTCGCGGGCGCTCGGACAGTGTTGCGGTGCGGGCACCGGGCAATGGTGCCAGAACGGGCGCCCGATAGCGTCCGACGCATGACAGCCCCCGTCGTCATCGCAGAGATCGTCCGCTCCGGCTTCGTCGAGGGGCACCACTACGGCTCCTGGGTGGTGCTGGACCGCGACGGCACCGTGCTGGCTGCCGCCGGTGACGTCGAGAGCCCAATGCTGCCGCGGTCGTGCAACAAGCCGGTCCAGGCCCTGGGCATGCTCGAGGCCGGCCTCTCGCTGGACGGCGAGCTGCTGGCGCTGGCCTGCGCCTCGCACTCGGGAGAGGCGTTCCACGTCGAGGGCGTACGCCGGATCCTCGACTCGGCCGGTCTCGACGAGGGGGCGCTCCAGACGCCGCCGGACTGGCCCCTGGACGACGACCGGCGTGAGGAGCTGATCCGGGCCGGGCAGTCCCAGGCGCCGGTGCTGATGAACTGCTCGGGCAAGCACGCAGCCATGCTCGCGACCTGTGTCGTCAACGGCTGGCCCACCGAGACCTATCTCGCTGCCGACCATCCTCTCCAGCAGGCGATCGCCGGGACCTTCGCCCGCACGACGGGGGAGGCGGTCGAGCACGTGGCGACCGACGGGTGCGGCGCCCCGCTGCTGTCGACGTCGTTGACCGGTCTGGCGCGCGCCTTCGCCCGCCTCGCCCGGGCGTCGACGGGGCCGGCCTTCGCCATCGCCTCCGCCATCCGGTCGCATCCCGAGTACGTGTCGGGCACCCGGCGCGACGAGCTCGCCCTGCTCCGGGCCGTCCCGGGCGCCATCGGGAAGGCCGGCGCCGAGTCCTGCTACGCGGTCGCCCTGCCCGACGGCCGCGCCTTCGCGACGAAGACCGACGACGGCGCGGCCCGCGCGCGGCCGGTGGTGATGGCGGCGTTGCTCGAGGGGCTCGGCGTGACGGCTGAGCCCGGTGTGGACGGTGACGCGGTGCGGCGCACGGGCGAGGCGGTGCTGCTCGGCGGCGGGCGACCGGTGGGTGAGATCCGGGCCGTCGCCCCGAGCTCGTCCTGACGATCGGTGCCGATAGCCCTCTGACCTCCGCGTTTGCTGCTGGCTAGCACCTCAAACGACGTGTTTACATCGTGAGATATGGGTTTTGTGACCACCTTCACCGTGTTCTCGGTTGCTTTTGCTTGCAGGAGTTAGCACCATGGAGCCATGGCCAAGATCAAGGTCGGGAAGACCGTCGAGTCGCTCGGGGAGTACCTCCGCGAGCAGCGCGTCAATGCCCAGCTCTCGCTGCGGCAGCTGGCGGAGCAGACCGGCGTGTCCAACCCCTACCTGAGCCAGATCGAACGTGGTCTGCGCAGGCCGTCCGCCGAGGTGCTGCAACAGCTCGCCAAGGCACTCCGGATCTCTGCCGAGCAGCTCTACGTGCAGGCGGGGATCTTGAACCCTGACGACGGTCAGGTCCGCTCCGTGGAGCTGGCCATCCTCGGGGACCCGGTGCTCAGCGAGCGGCAGAAGCAGTCCCTCCTCGACGTCTACCAGTCGTTCAGGACGGTCGCCGAGAACGTGCACGACACAGCAGCATCCGAGCCCGCACCTCTCATCGAGGAACCGGGGCTCGACACCACCACCATCATCATCGAAGGAGATTGACATGGCTAAGACCCAGTTCAATGTCGAGCAGCTGAAGGCCGAGGCCGTCAAGCCGCTGTACGCCGTTGCCGGCGCGACCGAGATCGCCTACGAGCTCGCTCGTGGCTACACCGCCGAGGCGCAGAAGCAGGCGCAGGAGCGCCTCACCGGCGTCCAGTCCCGCGTCAGCAAGATCGAGCGCGACCCCAAGGCCCTCCAGGGCCAGGCCGTCACGCTGGTCAACGCCCGCATCGACGAGCTCCAGAAGGACGCCAAGGACGCGCAGGCCAAGTTCGAGGCCCGGGTCACCGAGCTGCAGAAGGACGCCAAGGCCCTTCCGGCCAAGGTCCAGGCGCAGGTCGAGGAGGCCGTCACCGAGCTGACCAAGGCCTACGGCGACCTCGCCGACCGTGGCGAGAAGCTCGTGGCCGCCATCCGCAAGGACGGCGTGAAGGCTGTCACCGCCGTACGCAAGGCTCCGGCCAAGTCCACCGTGGCGCGTCGTCAGGCTGCCAAGAAGGGCGCGGCCAGGAACGCCCCGGCCTCCAACGCCGCCGCGACCAAGGCTGCGGGCAACCAGTCCAAGCCGGCCGCCAAGAAGGCGACCGCGCAGGGCGGCGCCAAGGGTGGCGCGACCACCGCGAAGAAGACCGCTGCCAAGAAGAGCACCGCCAAGAAGACCACCGCGACGCAGGCCTCGGCCACCAGCGCCTCGGCCTGATCGAACGCTCGTCACCGACGGGTGACGAGTAGTCCGACCTCTGGTGACCCCTCCCTTCGCCAGAGTCGGGCCGACGGGCCCCCGGGTTTCCCGGGGGCCCGTTGCTGCGTCCGGATGGTGCGCCCGGATGCTGCGTCCCGCCGGTACTCTGGTCTGCGTGAACGTGTTCGGGTTGGAGAGCGAAGTCATGCGCATCGTCTTCTATGCGCTCCTGGCGGTGAAGGTCTTTGCCTTCATCGACGCCGCCACGCGGCCCACGGACGCGTTCCCGGCGGCGGGCAAGATGACCAAGCCCGCGTGGCTGCTGATCCTCGGCCTCGCGGTGGCCTGCGACCTGCTGCTCCCCAGCCTGCTGCTCCTGCTCGCGGGCACCGTGGCGGCGTTCGTCTACATCCTCGACGCCCGGCCGGCCCTGGCGTCGGTCACCCGCCGCCGCTGACCTTGTGATGGCCGCGTTCCCGGGGGAACGTGGCACTCATGCGTTGTCACTTCATCCCGGGATATCTGCTGGAGCGCCTGGCGCAGGCGCCTGACGAGGACCTGGCCGCGTGCGGCCGCCGTACCCAGGTCATCGACGAGCAGCTGAGAGCCCGGCCCACCGTGGCCCCGGCAGCGGCTGGCAGCGGCGCCTGGGAGATCCACGACGCTGCCAACGGCTCGACCCTGCCCGGTCGGCTGGTCCGTGCGGCCGGGCAGCCCGACAGCGGGGACGTCACCGTCGACGAGGCCGCGACGGGCATCACCGAGTCGCTGGCCCTGTTCAGCGACTTCGGGCGTTCGTCGTACGACGACCGCGGGGCCACCGTGGTCGCCACGGTGCACTACGAGCAGGACTACGACAACGCCTTCTGGGACGGCACCCAGCTGGTCTTCGGCGACGGGGACGGCCGGGTCTTCGACCGGTTCACCAAGCCCATCGACGTGCTCGGGCACGAGCTGTCGCACGCGGTCACGCAGTTCACGGCCGACCTGACCTATCAGGGCCAGTCCGGTGCGCTCAACGAGTCGATGTCCGACGTCTTCGGCGCCTGCATCAAGCAGCGCCACCTCGGCCAGGATGCTGCCGGCGCCGACTGGCTGGTCGGGGAGGGCATCTTCCTGCCCGGCATCAAAGGCCGGGCGCTGCGCTCGATGTCCGACCCCGGCACGGCGTACGACGACCCGCAGATCGGCCAGGACCCCCAGGTCGGCTCGATGGCGGACTACGTCGACACGACCGACGACAACGGCGGCGTACACCTCAACAGCGGCATCCCCAACCGTGCGTTCGTGCTGGCGGCCCGCGCGATCGGCGGCGAGTCCTGGAGCGGCGCCGGCCGGATCTGGTACGCCGCCCTCACCTCCGGCCTGTCGGCCGACAGCGACTTCGCCACCTTCGCCGCGGCCACGGTCTCGGCCGCCGGCGAGCACTCCGGCGCCGTGCAGGACGCCTGGGACACCGTCGGCGTCACCGGAGCGGGGTCATCGACCGGCGGACCGACCCCGACGCCGAGCCCGGGCCTGGTCGTCCAGGTCACCCGCAGCGGAGGTTTCGCCGGGATGACCAAGGAGGGCGCCGTCGACCTCGACTCCACCGACCCGCGCGCCCCCGCCGTACGCCGCCTGGTGCAGCGCATCGACTTCCGCGCCGTCGGCGGCGACGAGCCGCGCCCGGACCGCTACGTCTACCGATTCAGCTACCTGAGCATCCAGACGCTGGTGCACGAGCACCAGCTGACCGAGGACCTCCGCGAGCTGGCGCGGCTGGTGCTGGGCGAGTGACGAGCTCGCCGTACCGCCTCAGCCCTTCCGAGCCCGAGCAGCACTCTTGGCCCGGTCGTGGGCGTCGAGGTGCACCTTGCGGATGCGTACGGCGTCGGGGGTGACCTCGACGCACTCGTCCTCGCGGCAGAACTCCAGCGACTGCTCGAGGGAGAGCCTCTTCGGCGGGATCAGCTTCTCGAAGTTGTCGGAGGTGGCGGACCGGATGTTGGTCTGCTTCTTCTCCTTGGTGATGTTCACGTCCATGTCGTCGGCCCGCGAGTTCTCGCCGACGATCATTCCCTCGTAGACCTCGGTCGTCGGCTCCACGAAGAGGACGCCGCGCTCCTGCAGGTTGGTCATGGCGTACGCCGTCACGGCGCCCGACCGGTCGGCGACCAGTGAGCCCTGCGAGCGCGACTTGATCTCGCCGGCCCACGGCTCGTAGCCCTCGAAGACGTGGTGGGCGATGCCGGTGCCGCGGGTGTCCGTCAGGAACTCGGTGCGGAAGCCGATCAGTCCGCGCGCCGGCACCAGGAACTCCATCCGCACCCACCCGGTGCCGTGGTTGGTCATCTGCTCCATCCGGCCCTTGCGGACGGCCATCAGCTGCGTGATCGTGCCGAGGTACTCCTCGGGTGCGTCGATGGTGAGCCGTTCGACCGGCTCGTGCACCTTGCCGTTGACCTCGCGCGTGACCACCTGCGGCTTGCCGACGGTCAGCTCGAAGCCCTCGCGCCGCATCTGCTCCACCAGGATCGCCAGCGCCAGCTCGCCACGGCCCTGGACCTCCCAGGCGTCGGGGCGCTCGGTGTCCAGGATCTTGAGCGAGACGTTGCCGACCAGCTCCTTGTCGAGGCGGTCCTTGACCAGCCGCGCGGTGACCTTGGTGTTCTTGGTCGGGCCGCGGCCCGCGAGCGGGGAGGTGTTGATGCCGATCGTCATCGAGATCGCCGGCTCGTCGACCTTGATGAGCGGCAGCGCCACCGGGTTCTCGGCGTCGGCCAGGGTCTCGCCGATCATGATGTCGGGGATGCCGGCGATCGCGACGATGTCGCCGGGACCGGCCGACTCGCCCGGCTTGCGCTCGAGTGCCTCGGTGACCAGCAGCTCGGTGATCTTGACGTTCTGCTTGCTGCCGTCGGTCTTCATCCAGGCCACGGTCTGGTTCTTCCGCAGCGTGCCCTCGCGGACCCGGACCAGTGCGAGCCGGCCGAGGAACGGCGAGGCGTCGAGGTTGGTGACGTGGGCCTGCAGCGGTGCGCCCTCGGTGTAGACGGGCGCCGGGATCGTCTCGAGGATCGTCCTGAACAGCGGCTCGAGGTCCTCGGAGTCCGGCAGGCCGCCGTTCTCGGGCATCTCCAGCGACGCCCGGCCGGCCTTGGCCGAGGCATAGACGACGGGGAAGTCGAGTGCGTCCTGGCTGTGCGACTCGTCGAGCAGGTCCATGAACAGCTCGTAGGTCTCGTCCACGACCTCGGCGATGCGGGCGTCGCCGCGGTCGACCTTGTTGACGACCAGCACGACGGGCATGTCGGCGTTCAGCGCCTTGCGCAGCACGAACCGGGTCTGTGGCAGCGGCCCCTCGGAGGCGTCGACCAGGAGGACGATGCCGTCGACCATCGACAGCCCGCGCTCGACCTCGCCTCCGAAGTCGGCGTGGCCCGGGGTGTCGATGATGTTGATCGTCATCGGCTTGCCGCCGGCGGACGGGCCGGCGTAGTGGATCGCGGTGTTCTTCGCGAGGATGGTGATGCCCTTCTCGCGCTCGAGGTCGCCCGAGTCCATCGCTCGTTCGTCGACGTGCTGGTGCTCGCCGAAGGCGCCGCCCTGCCACAGCATCTTGTCGACCAGCGTCGTCTTGCCGTGGTCGACGTGGGCAACGATGGCGACGTTGCGCAGGTCGGCGCGGACCTGCCGCTGGGAGTTGGTCTGGTCGGCGGTGCTCATGCCTGTGGCCTTCCGTCTGCCCGCCCGCGGGCGCGCTGGCAGACAGGTGTCGGGGAAATGGGGTTCGGCGCCGAGAGGCGCGCCGTCGAGTCTATCGTGGCCTGCGTGTCCGTTTTGCCACGCATGCTGGCCGTGCTCGTCGCCGTGACGGTGGCGGGTACGACGCTGCCCGCGCTCACCGCGACCAGCGTGGCCGACTCGACGGGATCGACCCCCGCTGTCCAGGCCGGCAGTGCCCGGGCCGCAGCGAAGCCCCTGCACGGGCTGGTCATCGCGCTGGACCCCGGGCACCAGCTCGGCAACAGCCGGCACACCCGGGAGATCAACCGCCCCGTCCAGGCCGGCGGCTTCACCAAGCCGTGCAACACCACCGGTGCGGCCACCAACAGCGGCGTACCCGAGGCGACCGTGAACTTCCGGCTCTCACAGGCCGTGAAGCGCCGGCTCGAGGCGCTCGGCGCCAGGGTCCGGATGACGCGGGTGACCAACAGCGTCACGAAGTGGGGTCCGTGCGTCGATGCCCGCGGCCGGTTCGGGAGGAGGGTCGGCGCCCGCCTGACGGTGTCGCTGCACGCCGACGGGGCGCCGTCGTCCGACCACGGCTTCCACGTGATCGCGCCGACGCGCCGCAAGCCCTGGACGACCGACATCGCCACGGCGTCCTTGCGGCTGGCCAAGGTGCTGCGCACGTCGCTGACCCGTGGCGGGGTCCCGCGGTCGAACTACATCGGCGGCGGCAGCGGCCTGGACGTCCGCAGCGACCTCGGCACGCTGAACATGTCCGACGTCCCCGTCGCGATGATCGAGATCGGCAACATGCGCAACGCGACCGACGCGCGCCGGATGACCTCCGCCCCGGGCCGGGCGCGCTACGCAGCCGCCGTCGTCCGGGGGATTCGGACCTATCTGCGACGCTGAGCCCATGTCCACACGCGTCGCCGGAACGATCGCGGCCGCGGCCCTCCTGATCGGTCTCACCGCCTGCAGCAGCGAGGCCACCGCGCCCAAGCGCGAGTCGACGGCCGACCAGCCCGTCAAGACGTTGACGGCCGACACCTGCTGGGGCGACCAGCAGCTCCCCGACGCGTTGGGCGCCAAGGCGTTCGACGCCTGGGTGGACAAGTACGCCGGAGGCGACTCCACCCTCGGCGACGCCATGCGCGACGACGCGGCGTTCACCGACGAGATCGACTGCTCCTCGCCGCACTCGCTCGAGCTCTACAACGTCGTCGAGGTCTCGCCGCAGCTGACCGCCCGGATCAAGGACTACGCCGACCTGCTCGACCAGAAGTCCGAGCTGTACCGCAAGGTGCGCGACCAGGTGAACGACCTGTGCATGGCGGGCACCCCCTACGGGCAGGCGCAACGGAAGGCAGGGGGGCTGCCGGTGCAGCTCGGCCCGTCGCTGAACGTCAACGGCGGGCTGCACGTGGCATGGGACCCGTTCCCGGCCGACCTGTGGGCCCAGGGCCAGAAGAAGTTCGTCTGCACCTTCGAGCAGGACCGGCCCGGGACCCTCCGCTTCGCCGACATCACGACCAGCAAGGTGCCGATCACCGCGCGGGTGTGCCTGAACACGCCGGGCACCTACCTGCCCTGCAGTCGTCGCCACCAGGCCGAGGACATCGGCGAGATGATCCTGAACACCGCCATCGAGAACGGCCAGGTCAACGGCAAGCGGGCCGTGCGCACCGGCGCCCGCGGGGCGTACGTCGCGCTCAGCGACGCCGAGTACGCCAGGCTCGACAAGGTCTGCCAGACGCTGCTCGACTCGGTCTCCGCCACGAAGGGCGGTGTCGCCGGGCGCGCCTATCCCGGGTCGGCCTCGCAGTGGCCGAGCGACTCGGGGGCCTACGTCGCCAGCTGCTTCGCGCTCAAGCCGTTCGAGCCACCACCGCCCACCAGGGGGACGGTGTTCAACCGCCCGTAGCCCGTCTCTGACACCATCCCTCCATGACGGAGACACCCGCCCAGACTCCCCAGGACCCCAGGCCGCCGTACCGGCAGATCGACGACATCCCCGGCTGGTTCATGCGGATGGACATGGAGGTCTTCGACCAGCTCCTGCGGCAGACCGAGGCGCGTCTCGGCGGCGGGGACCTGGCCGAGCTCGGTGTCTACCTCGGCAAGAGCGCGGCGCTGATCGGCTGGCACCAGCGACCGGGGGAGACGTTCACCGTGGTGGACCTGTTCGAGCAGGAGGCCACGGCCGAGGAGAACCGGGCCGAGAACGAGGACCAGTACGCCGAGCTCTCGCAGGAGGCGTTCGAGAAGTACTACCTCACCGTCCACGACACGCTCCCCGTGGTCGTGCGCGGTCCCAGCGCCTCGATCGTCGACCGCGCCCCGCACGGGACCCATCGCTTCGTGCACATCGACGCCTCGCACCTCTACGAGCACGTGGTCGAGGACATCGCGGCAGCCCGAACCCTGCTCAAGCCGGGTGGAGTCGTCGTCTTCGACGACTACCGTGCCCCGCACACTCCTGGCGTCGCGGCGGCGGTGTGGCAGGCCACCACGCAGGACCTGCGCCCGTTCGCGGTGACGATGAACAAGCTCTACGCGACCTTCGACGAGACCGAGCCCTGGCTTGACGTGCTGACGCAGTGGATCGACGAGCGCGAGTTCTGGCGCCAAGAGGTCCAGCAGGTGGCCGGCAGACCGCTGCTGCGCGTGCGTCGCCCGCCGAAGAAGCGCCAGCCGCAGGCCGGGGCCGCCCGACGCGAACCGGAGCCCGCTCGAAAGAGCTGGTGGCGTCGCGGCTGAGCCCTACGTCTCGCGGTACACCTTGTGCTGCGCGGCCTGGGCACGCGGGCGGCAGACGAGCTCGTCGATGTTGACGTGCGCGGGCAACGAGGCCACCCAGCGGACCATCTCGGCGATGTCCTCGGCGACCAGTGGCTCGGCGACACCCTCGTAGACGGCGTCGGCGCGCTCGGTGTCGCCACCGAACCGGTTCAGCGCGAACTCGTCGGTCCTGACCATCCCCGGGGCGATCTCGGTGAACCGCAGCGGTTCGGCCACCAGCTCCAGGCGCAGCGTCCTGGTCAGCACCGCCACGGCGTGCTTGGCCGCGGTGTAGCCCCCACCGCCCTCGTAGGCGACCCGGCCCGCGGTTGAGCCCATGTTGACCACCAGCCCGCCACCGTCGGCTCGCAGGGCCGGGAGCAGGGCCTGGGTGACCCGGACCATGCCGAGGGCGTTCAGGTCGAACATCCGCGCCCAGTCCGCGACGTCGGCGTCCTCGACCGTGGCCGCGTCGACGGCACCCCCCGCGTTGTTGACCAGCACGTCCACGCTGTCCACGGCTGCGGCGAGCGCCCGCACGGAGTCGTCGTCGGTGACGTCGCACACCACCGCCGCACCCCCGATCTCCGCGGCCAGCTCCTCGATCCGGTCCTGGCGCCGGGCCGCGCAGACCACGTGGAACCCGTCGCCGGCGAGCGCGCGGGCCGTGGCGGCGCCGATGCCGCTGCTGGCTCCGGTGACGACGGCGGTGCGGGGCATGGGGCCTCCTGTTGGGATAGGGGCTGCGGCGGCCATGATAGGCAGCGGAATGGACCGGAACCTCCGGTGGTTGGGTCCTTCGGAGGTATGGATGGCGTTCTCTTCGTCGTACGACGGCGCGCCGGCCCAGGTGAGTGACCTGCGCCGGGTCGCGATGATCAGCCTGCACACCTCCCCGCTCGACCAGCCCGGCACCGGTGACGCAGGCGGCATGAACGTCTACGTCCTCGAGCTGGCCCGTCGGCTGGCGGCGCGCGAGGTCGAGGTCGACGTGTTCACCCGCGCGACCGGTAGCTCGCTGGCCCCGGTCGTCGACGTCAGTGACGGCATCCGCGTGCACCACGTGGCGGCCGGTCCCTACGAGGGCCTGACCAAGAACGAGCTGCCCGCCCAGCTGTGCGTCTTCGCCCGAGAGGTGCTGCGCACCGAGGCCTACCACCCGCCCGGCTACTACGACCTCGTGCACAGCCACTACTGGCTGAGCGGCCAGGTCGGTGCGCTGGCCCGTGACCGCTGGGGCGTGCCCCTGGTGCACACGATGCACACGATGGCCAAGGTGAAGAACGCCGCGCTGGCCCTGGGCGACACCCCGGAGCCGCTGACCCGACTGATCGGCGAGGAGCAGGTGGTCGCCGCCGCCGACATGCTGGTGGCCAACACCGATGACGAGGCCAGGCAGCTCATCGACCTCTACGACGCCGACCCCGGTCGCGTCGAGGTCGTGCACCCCGGTGTCGACCTCTCCATGTTCCGCAACCCCGGCATGGCCGCCGCACGCAAGCGGCTCGGTCTGCCCGACTCCGGCCAGGTGATCACCTTCGTCGGCCGCATCCAGCCGCTCAAGGCGCCCGACGTGATGTTGCGCGCCGTGGCGGTGCTGCTCTCGGAGCGCCCGGAGCTGCGCTCGTCGCTGACCGTGGCAGTCGTGGGTGGCCCGTCCGGCTCCGGGCTCGACAGCCCCGACTCGCTGGTGCGCCTGGCCGAGGAGCTCGGCATCTCCTCGTCGGTCCGCTTCGTGCCGCCGGTCGCCCAGGAGGACCTGGTGGACTGGTACGCCGCGTCCAGCCTGGTCTGCGTGCCGTCGTACAACGAGAGCTTCGGGCTGGTCGCCATCGAGGCCCAAGCCACCGGGACACCCGTGGTCGCCGCGTCGGTGGGCGGCCTCACCACCGCAGTGCGCGACGAGAGCTCCGGGCTGCTGGTCGCCGACCACGAGCCGGCGTCGTACGCCGCCGCGTTCGAGCGCGTCCTGTTCGAGCCGGGCCTGCGGGTACGGCTGGCCGCAGGGGCCGAGTCCCACGCCCGGCAGTTCGGCTGGGACCGGACGGCCGAGGTGATGCTCGGTGTCTACGCGACCGCCCAGCAGAAGATGCGCGCCGACCTCAGCGGCATCGCCCTCTGAGGCGTGTGTGCGGCCCTGACATCATCGGGACCGTGAACGACGACCCCTCCGATGCCCTGAGCCCCGAACGCGCACAGGCGCTGGCCGCCCTGCGTCAGGTGTTCGACGACGGCGAGCTCGAGTACAAGGCGATCTCGCCGACCTCGCTGATGGTCGAGCTCCCGGGGGAGAAGAAGCTGCAGACGCCGTGCCGCTTCGACGTCGGCCGGCACGCCCTCGAGGTGCACGCCTTCGTGTGCCGCAAGCCGGACGAGAACTTCGAGGGCGTCTACCGCTGGATGCTCGAGCGCAACATGAAGATGTACGCCGTCTCCTTCGGGCTCGACGGGATGGGCGACATCTACCTCGATGCCCGGCTGCCGCTGTCCTCGGCCACCAGCGAGGAGATCGACCGGCTGCTCGGCGCGGTGCTGGAGTACGCCGACGGCTCGTTCAACACGATCCTCGAGCTCGGCTTCGCCTCCTCGATCCGCAAGGAGTGGGAGTGGCGGATCTCCCGGGGAGAACCCATCCGCAACCTCGAGGCCTTCCGGGGGCCGCTGGCGCTTGATGAGCTGGGCACCCCCGAGGGCGAGTAGGGGTGCATGAATCCCCGGTTGACCGGGGATTCCGTCATCGCAGCGCTGCGGCCTCGGGGTGCGCCGGGTCGGGAGCCTTCGGCCGCGGCTTGCGTCGAGCGACCGCGACACCGATCAGTGCGAGCACGCCGCCGGCGTACGCCATCGTGGGCGGAGCCTCGGACAGGAAGATCAGCCCGAGCACGATGGTGATCGGCGGGACGAGGTAGGTCGTCACGCCGAGGTTGCCGGCCGTCATGTGCTTGAGCGCGAAGGCGTAGGTCGTGAACGCGATCGCCGTCGGGAACACCCCGAGGTAGACCAGCCACCACAGCGACGAGGCGGGCGCGTCCTTGGCCTCGCGGACGAGGTCGCCGGCGAACGGCAGGCAGCTGATCGCGCCGATCGTGCAGGCCAGCCAGGTGACGTGGACGGCGGCCAGCCGGCCGACCAGCGGCTTCTGGAGGATCAGGCTGATCGAGTAGGCGACGGCGCTGACCAGGCAGAGCAGGACGCCGACCAGGTCGCTGTTGCTGCCCGACGACGTCGACAGCGAGATCAGGGCGACACCGCTGAACGCCAGCGCCAGGCCGATCCCGAGGTGGAGCGTGAACCGCTCGTCGAGGAAGATCGCGGCGAGCAGGGCGATCAGCACCGGCGAGACCTGGATCAGCATCGCGGCGGTGCCGGCGTCGACGGAGCGCTCGCCCTGGTTGAGCGCGACGTTGTAGAGCCCGAACCAGAGCACCCCGATCGCGACGATCGACACCCAGTCGCGACGGCTGGGTCGCGGCACCCCGCGGGACAGTGCCATCACGGCCAGGCACGCAGCGCCGACGAGCAGGCGACCGAGGGAGAGCGCACCGGCGGAGAAGTCGTCGCCGAGGTGGCGGATGGCCACGAACGCGGACGCCCAGAAGAGGAGCGTGCAGGACACGGCGGCCAAGGGCAGCCACGAGGGTGCGGTCTTCGGTGTCACGCACCGAGCCTAGGGACCGGTACCGACAAGCAGCACGCGGTTTTCGGTCGGCGTACGTCGAGATCCAGCCGCGCCCCCCTGGGAGCTCAGAGGTCGAGCTTGTAACCGAGCCCGCGGACCGTGGTGAGCAGCTTGGGCTCGGCCGGGTTGTCCTCGAGCTTGGCCCGCAGCCGCTTCACGTGCACGTCGAGGGTCTTGGTGTCCCCGACGTAGTCGGACCCCCACACCCGGTCGATGAGCTGGCCGCGGGTGAGCACCCGGCCGGGGTTGCGCAGGAACATCTCGAGCAGCTCGAACTCCTTGAGCGGCAGCCGCACCTCCGCGCCGCCGACGGTCACGATGTGGCGCTCGACGTCCATCCGGACGTTGCCGACCTCGAGGGTCAGCGGTGCCAGGTCGGGCTCGGCGCCGCGTCGCAGGACCGCCCGGATGCGGGCGACCAGCTCGCGCGGCGAGTACGGCTTGGTGACGTAGTCGTCGGCGCCGAGCTCGAGGCCGACCACCTTGTCGACCTCGTCGTCCTTGGCGCTGACCATGATCACCGGGACGTTGGAGGTCTGCCGGATCTGGCGGCAGACCTCGGTGCCGGGGATGCCGGGCAGCATCAGGTCGAGCAGCACGATGTCCGCGCCGGCGCGGTCGAACTCCGCCAGCGCCTCGTGGCCGGTGGCGGCGATGGCCACCTCGAACCCTTCCTTGCGGAGCATGTAGGCGAGGGCATCGCTGTAGCTCTCCTCGTCCTCGACGACCAGTACGCGACTCACGCGGTCTCCTCATTGATGGCATGTGACCCGGCTGCGCCGGGGTGGTGGGCCGAGCTGGGCAGCGGCCCGGGCTTGCGGGGCAGGGTCAGGGTGAACGTCGACCCCTGGCCCTCGACCGACCACACCCGCACCTCGCCGCCGTGGGAGGCCGCGACGTGCTTGACGATGGACAGGCCGAGGCCCGTGCCACCGGTGGAGCGGTGGCGGGCCGGGTCGACGCGGTAGAAGCGCTCGAAGATGCGGTCGAGCTCGTGGGCCGGGATGCCGATGCCGCGGTCGGTGACCGTGATGTCGACGGCGGTGTCGTGCCCGGTGGCGCCGACCACGACCGAGGAACCCTCGGGGGAGTAGGCCACGGCGTTCGCCACCAGGTTGCCGACGGCCACCGCCACCTGCTCGCGGTTGCCCAGGAGCACCAGTCCCTCGGTGCCGTCCTGGACGAGCTCGATCTGTCTGGCGGCGGCATCGGTGAGGCTCTCGTCGATGGCGCGGGCGATGATCTTGTCGGCCTCGACGGCGACCGGCTCGTCGAGCGGGTCGTCGCCCTGGAGCCGGGAGAGCTCGATGATCTGCTGCACCAGCCGGGCGAGGCGCTCGCTCTCGGTGTGCATCCGCCCGGCGAACCGCTGCACGGCCTCGGGGTCGTCGGCGGCGTCGATGACGGCATCGGAGAGCAGCTTGATCGCGCCGACCGGGGTCTTCAGCTCGTGGCTGACGTTGGCCACGAAGTCGCGGCGGATCGACTCGACGCGGCGCTCGCGGGTGCGGTCCTCGACGAGGGCCAGGACGAGCTGGCTGCTCAGCGGCGCGACGCGGGCGGTCACGTGGCGCGGCGGCATCCCCTGGCGCTGCACGAGGAGCTCGGTCTCGCGGATCTGCCCGTCGCGGCGTACCTGCCGGACCAGCTCTGCCAGCTCGCGCACGGTGATCTCGTGACCGCGCACGAGGCCCATGGCGATGGCAGGTGCGGACGCCTTGAGCACGGCCTCGCTACCGTCGACGACCAGGGCCGAGCTGCGCAGCACGGAGAGCACGGCCGCGACGCCCGGAGGAAGGGCGGGCTCGGGCGCCTCGACGGGGCGCATCTGCCGTTCGCTCACCCGGAACGCCAGCACGGCGCCACCGCCCAGCACTGCTCCGAGCAGCGCGAAGAGGAGGGCCTGGACTGTCGGGCTCACGCCTTCGATCGTACGCAGGGTTTCACCCAAGGTTGGCTTCTCGGACTGGTCCTTACGGGACTGTTCACCTTCGATTCACGCAACGACGCCAACACTTCACCTGGCCGCCGTAGGTTGACGGACATGCGCGATGCCTACGCCGACCAGCTCGACTCGATCCGGGACGACCTCGTGACCATGGCCCGTCTCGTCCGCGAGGCCGTCTCCGAGGGCACGGCCGCCCTGCTCGAGGGTGACGCCCAACGGGCCGAGCAGGTCATCAGCAACGACGTCCAGATCGACAACCTCCGCGAGAAGCTCGAGGAGCACAGCTTCGAGCTGCTCTCGCTCCAGAACCCCGTCGCCGGCGACCTGCGGATGCTGGTCGCGTCACTGCGGATGGTCAGCGAGTTCGAGCGGATGGGCGACCTCGCCGTGCACATCGCCAAGATCGCCCGCCTCCGCGTCCCCGACGTCGCCGTGCCCGACCAGGTCGTCCCGATGATCGCCCGGATGGCCGCGGTCGCCGAGGTGATGATCGGCAAGGTCGAGCACGTGATCGCCCACTCCGACGTCGCCGCTGCCGAGGAGCTCGAGGAGGTCGACCAGGAGATGGACAAGCTCCGGCGCAACTCCTTCCGCGAGCTGCTCGGCTCGGACTGGAAGTACGGCGTCGAGCCGGCCGTCGACATCGCCCTCCTCGGCCGCTACTACGAGCGCATCGCGGACCACGCCGTGTCCATCGCGCGACGCGTGGTCTTCCTGGTCACCGGCGAGCACCCGCAGTACGCCTGAGGGTGCTCGCCGGCGACTACGGCAGGAACAGCGCCGAGTCGCCGAACTCGTGCCAGCGGTAGCCGCCGGCCACCGCTCCGTCGTACGCCGCCTGCGCGAGCTCGGTGCCGGCGATCGCCTCGACCAGCAGCAGGTGTGAGGCCTCGGCGTCGTGCCAGCCGGTGATCAGTCCGTCCACCACCACCGCAGGGTGCGCCGGGGTGACCACGCGGTCGGTCCAACCCCACGACTCCCGGATCGTCCCGTCGACGACCGCCGACTCGAGCGCGCGGGTGACGGTGGTGCCGGTCGCGACCACCCGGCCGCCGTGCGCACGGGTGTGAGCCACCAGCCGCGCGGTCGTGGCCGGCACGTGGAACCACTCGGGCTGCGGTCCCTCGCCGGCCTCCTGGGAGGAGACGCCGGTGTGCAGGGTCACCGGCGCCACGGCAATCCCTCGCGTGACCAGGTCCGTGACCAGTGCGTCGGTGAACGGCCGCCCGGCCGAGGCCATCTCCGCGCTGCCGGGACGCCGGCTGAACACCGACTGGTACGCCGAGAGCGGGTAGCGGTCGTCCAGGTAGCCGTAGGCGATCGGTCGACCGTGCCGGTCCAGGAGCGTGCGGAGGTCGCCCTCGACGCGAGCACGCCACAGCCGGTTGCCGGTCCCGGTCGGCGACGAGTCCTCGCGGGGGTACGGCGCCAGCAGCGTCACCGGCAGCTCGCCCACTCCCACGGTCTCGCCGGGGTCGGCGTCCAGGATCGGCTGGGCGGCGTCAGGAGCGGTGCGCAGCTCCACCACCCAGGTGTCGTCGTCGAGGCGACCGGCCGCGTGCAGCACGATGGGGGCGCCGCGGCGGACCGCGTCGACCTCGGCATTCACCGTCGCCGAGTCGTTGACGACCACCAGGTCGCCCGGCTCGAGCTGGTCCGGCAGGTCCGCGAACCGGTGGTGCGCGATGCCGCTCGGTCGCGCGACCAGCAGGCGTACGTCGTCGCGGGAGTCCCCGCGCATCTCGGGTGGCGCCGGCGCGGTCGACTCCGCGGCGTTGTGGAACCGGACGTGCGAGTGTTCGCTCAGGATGGTCATGCCCCGGCCACCTCCAGCCGTGTGGTCGACGGGGCGATCTCGGCGGCGAGGTAGCGACCCGACGGCGGGCGTCGGTCGACCAGCGCGAGCAGTCTCGGCACCACTGCCTCGGGGAGCGGGCGGTCGGAGATGTCCTCGTCCGGGAACGCCGCCTGTTGCATCGGGGTGCGCATGTCGCCCGGGTCGACGGCGTACGTCGCCAGCCCGGTCTCGGCCCCGAAGGTGAGCACCAGGTGGTCGAGGGCGGCCTTCGACGCGCCGTACCCGCCCCAGGTCTCGTAGTGCTGCACCGCGGCGTCCGAGGAGATGCCGATCACCATGCCGGCGCGCTGCTGGAGCTGTCCGGTGAGGGCGACCATCAGCGAGCCCGGGGCTCCGGCGTTGGCGCGGAAGACCTCGCCGAACTCGAGCGGCTCGTACTGAGCGAGCGGTCGCATCGGTAGCGGTCCGAGCGTGCTGGAGTTGAGCACCAGCAGGTCGAGCCCGCCGAGTCCGGACACCACGTCGACGAGGTCGGCGCGGTGGTTGGCCTCGGCGATGTCGCCGGGCACGCCGTGGACGGTGGTGCCCTCGAGGGCGGTACGGAGGCGATCGGCGTCGCGGGCGTCGGTGACCACGATCCAGCCTGCGTCGTCGAGCGCGCGAGCGAGGGCCAGGCCGAGTCCGGACGAGCCGCCGGTGATCAGTGCTGTGGGAGGAGTTGTTGTCGTCATGCGTCCCAGTGTTAAAGTTAAAGTTAACTTGAGATCAAGGGGTGTCGATGGATTCGCGTGAGCTGCTGTCGATGGGGGACGTCTCCAAGCGCAGTGGGTACGCCGCGTCGGCGCTCCGGTTCTACGAGTCCGAGGGACTGATCTCGGCCACCAGGACGCCAGGTGGACGCCGCCAGTTCGAGCGCAACGTGCTCCGTCGGCTGGCCTTCATCCGGGCCGCCTCCAACATCGGGCTGACCCTCGACGAGGTGCGCGAGGAGCTCGACCGACTGCCCGCGGGACGGGTCCCGAACCGCGCCGACTGGCAGCGGATCACGCGGCACTGGCGGGGACGGCTGGACGACCAGATCGCCGCGCTGGAGCGGCTGCGCGACGGGCTGGACTCGTGCATCGGCTGCGGCTGCCTCTCACTGCAGCGCTGCCAGATGACCAACTCCGGCGACTGGATGGCCACGACTGACGCTGCCCCGGGTGCGGCCAACCTGCCGGCGCTCCTGCGCCGCCCACACCAGTTCCGCTAGCGGCCCTGGTTGGCGACGGCCTCGGCGGCGGCCGCGGCGGCCTCCGGGTCGAGGTAGCGACCACCGCGCTCGAGCGGGCGCATCTCGGCGTCGAGCTGGTAGACGAGCGGCTGTCCGGTCGGGATGTTCAGGCCGGCGATGTCTTCGTCGCTGATGCCGTCGAGGTGCTTCACGATCGCGCGCAGGCTGTTGCCGTGCGCCGCGATCAGCACCGTGTCGCCCCCCGCGAGGTCGGGCACGATCGAGGACTCCCAGTAGGGGAGCATCCGCTCGATGACGTCCTTGAGGCACTCGGTGCGGGGCAGCACGGCGCCGAGGTCGGCGTACCGCACGTCACCGGCCTGCGACCACTCGTCGTCGTCATCGATCGGAGGCGGCGGCACGTCGAAGGACCGGCGCCAGGTCATGAACTGCTCCTCGCCGTACTGCTCGAGGGTCTGCTTCTTGTCCTTGCCCTGGAGTGCTCCGTAGTGCCGCTCGTTGAGCCTCCAGGAGCGGCGTACGGGGATCCAGTGCCGGTCGGCGGCGTCCAGCGAGAGGTGGGCCGTCGTGATGGCGCGGCGCAGCAGCGAGGTGTGCACGACGTCTGGGAGCAGGCCGGCCTCGACGAGCTGCTCGCCACCGGCGACGGCCTCGGCGCGGCCCTTCTCGGTGAGCGGCACGTCGACCCAACCGGTGAACAGGTTCTTGGCGTTCCAGTCGCTCTCGCCGTGGCGGAGCAGGATCAGGGTGCGGGGGTCGCTCATGCCGGTCAGGGAGCGGGGGTGCTCTTGGGGCTGGCCAGCCGCACGTCGTCGTAGTCACCCGAGTAGGGCACGACCGGCACGTTCAACTCGGTCTTCTGGCCACTCTCGAAGGTGAGCGTGAGGCGGGCGAACTTGCCCGGTTGCACGGTCTCGCCGGTGACGCTCACCGCGCCGCTGTCCGCGAGGTTCACCAGGTCGCCGGCCGGCACCTTGATCGGGGCCGTCAACGAGACGTCGAGGCCGTCTCCGGTCATGGTCACCAGGGTGTCGTCCTTGTCCTGGTTGTTGTTGACCAGCGAGGCGACGAAGGTGCCCTCGCCGTTGAGCGAGCTGACCACCACGGCGCCGAGGATGTCGACGTTGCCGGAGCGGTCGTCCGTGCCGACGGCGGGTTGGTAGACCTGATCGGTCTGCTCGCTGAAGCCGCAGGCTCCGAGCACCGGGACCAGCAGCACCATGGCGCCGGCGGCAAGGCGACGACGGGTGGACGTCAACATGACGATGCTCTTCCTCTCGAGGGTCGACCAGCGGGCACGAGCCTATCGCTCACGAGGCGATGGCTCCGGCCTGGGCCGTGGTCCAGACGATCGCGACCACCACCACGACGGTCACGGCGATCGCCACCACCAGCAGCCGGGGGGCGCCGGTGCGCAACGCGACGCGCAGCGGGAGGTTCTTGGTGCCTGCCTGGTTGTCCACCACGAGGTCCGGGAGCGAGGTCAGGAAGTGCACGCACACGCCCAGGAGGGCGCACAGCACCACGAAGGTGGTCAGCGGCGCCGACCCGTCCACGTCGCGGCCCCAGCCGCCGTAGGTGACGAAGAAGGTGAGCAGCGCGAACGTGACCGCCCAGCCCACCCAGGACAGCGCCGTCGTGTGCAGCCAGCGGTTGTGCACGGCGCCCACGACCAGGGTCGCCAGCACGTAGAGCCCCGCCTGGGTGCCGTTCTGCAGCGAGAGCGGGATCACCAGCAGCAGGAGTACGGCGATGGCGAAGCTGGCGTTGCCGGGCGGGATGATCCCCTCCGCGATCGGCTTGTTCTTCGCCCCGCCCATGCGGTCGCGGTCGAGGTCGAGCAGATCGTTGAGCAGGCCCATGATCAGCTGCGCGACGAGCACCGTCACGGCGCTGACCGCGATCTCGCGACCGGGTCGGCCGGTGAGTGCGACCAAGGTGCCGACCACCACGGCGAAGGCCAGCGCCTGCCGCGGATGGACCGCTCGCAGCAAGGAACGGATCTGTCCCGGAGCCCGCGGTGCTTTCCGGGTCGCCTTCCGGGTGGCCTGCGCTGTCATGGACCGAAGTATTGAGCATCGCGGCCCGGCGGCGGGAACGTTTCGGGCACCGGTCCGTGCCGCGAGAACCCCCTCGCGGCACATGAAAACCGGGTTTGTCAAGCCCGGATTAGGGCTCTGACCTGCACAAACACTGGATAGGGGGCCCCGTCAACCGTGTTAGACTGGTCACCTCGAAAGGGGTTCACAACATATGACATTCACTGTCGGCGAAACGGTCGTCTATCCGAATCACGGGGCCGCAGTCATCGAAGACATCGAGATGCGCACCATCAAGGGCGAAGAGAAGCAGTACCTCGTTCTCCGCATCGTTGCCCAGCAGGACCTGGTCGTCCGGGTGCCCGCGTGCAATCTCGATCTCGTCGGTGTCCGCGACGTCGTCGACAAGGAGGGCCTGGACCGCGTCTTCGACGTGCTGCGGGCCGTCGTACCAGACGAACCGACCAACTGGTCGCGTCGCTACAAGGCCAACCTCGAGAAGCTGCACTCCGGTGACGTGATGAAGGTGGCCGAGGTCGTCCGCGACCTGTGGCGCCGCGAGCGTGACCGCGGTCTGTCCGCCGGTGAGAAGCGGATGCTGGCGAAGGCTCGCCAGATCCTGGTCTCCGAACTGGCCCTGGCCGAGCACACCAACGAGGACAAGGCCGAGACCATCCTCGATGAGGTTCTGGCCTCCTGACCCGACTGTTCCGCAGTCTCCGTCGAGCCCCCGTGATTCGCTCCGGGGGCTCGATGCATGTCCGGACCTGCGGTTTGGCCGGGCGCCCGGCCAAACTGTCAGTGGAGGGGTGAAATTCCACCCGCTCACTGAGAACTCGGCCGGGCGCCCGGCCGAACCGCCGGCCGAACCGCCGACCGAACCGCCGGCCGAACCGCCGGCCGAACCGCCGACCGAACCGCCGACCGAACCGCCGACCGAACCGCCGACCGAACCGTCAGTCGAACAGGGGGCCACCATGGAGCAACACCCGTTGGGCATCGTCCCCACCGACGCGCGGGGATCGCTGCCCTACGCGCTGGTCCACGGGGAGTCGTTGGTGGCGGCCGCGTCCTGGGCGCTGAGCAGCGCCGAGGTCGAGCTGTTCGACTACCTGGTCTCCTTCGAGGCGGTGCAGGACGCCGACCGGGCGCTGGTCATCCACGACCCGCTGTGCCCGCTCACCCCGGCCGCGTTCATCGAGGAGGCGGTTGCGGAGTGCGATCGGACCGGCGCCGTGGTGGTCGGGGTGCGACCGGTGACCGACACCGTCAAGGAGTACGACGGGACCCGGCTCGGCGCGACCGTCGACCGCGAGGGCCTCGTCTGCGTCACCTCGCCGGTGGTGCTGCCGGCTGCCGTGGTGGCCGCACTCGACCACCTCGACACCGATGACCTCCCCGCCCTGGTGGCGCAGCTCTCGCAGCGCTTCCCGGTGCGTCACCTGCCGGCCCCGGCGCTGGGACGCCGGATCGTGTCGGAGGGCGACCTCGAGGTGCTGGTCGCGCTCAGCGGAGCAGGTTGAGCAACGCCTCGGCGAGACCGAGGTCCTCGGGAAAGGTCACCTTCAGGTTGGCCGGCGTGCTCGGCACTCCTGCGATCCGCACCCCCGTGTAGCGCTCCAGGCAGGCGGCGGTGTCGGTGCCGAGGAAGCCGTCGGCCTCCGCCCGGCGGTAGGCCTCGAGCAGGTCGCGGGCGCGGAAGGCCTGCGGCGTCTGCACGCTGACCAGCCCCCGGGGCGCCAACGAGCCGTCGGCGCGGGAGAGCTGCGGGGACTCGACGACCGGGATGGCGCCGCCGTGCTCGACCGCGGCGTCGATCACGGCACGCCACTGGGATGCCTCGACGAGCGGTCGTGCGGCGTCGTGGATGGCGACGACGTCCAGCTCGTCGTTCTCGATGTCGGCCGCCAGCACCTGCAGCGCCTGCCACTCCGAGTCGTGCCGGTGCGCACCGCCGTCCACCAGCCAGAGGTCGTGGGCCCCGAGGTGGGGGGCGACGGCGCTGGAGACCTCCTCCCGGTCCTCCGGGCGTACGACGAGCACGACCCGGTGCACGCCATCGACGTCCAGCACGGTCCGCACCGAGCGGGCGAGGACAGGGATCCCGTCGAGGGGGAGGAGCACCTTGTTGGTCTCCGCGCCCACCCGCGTGCCCGATCCCGCCGCGAGCAGGACCGCTGCCGCCCGGGCCGTCACAGGGCGGCTCGGATCAGCCGGATCAGGACGCCGGAGACGAGCTGGTCGCGCTCGAGGGGGAGCATGTGGCCGGCGTCGGGCACCACGGTGAGCACGGCACCCTCGACGTGGTCGGCGATCCGGCGGGCGTGCGACGGCGGTGTCAGGACGTCCCGGGTGCCGACCAGCACGTGCGTGGGGATCCCGTCGAGGACCTTCAGGGCGTCGGTGCGCTCGTGGGTCATGAAGTCCTTGTAGAAGCCGACGACGGTGTCACCCGGCGAGTTGATCAACCCGTCGACCGCCAGCGCGGCGTCGGCGAGACGCAACGGCCGGCCGAACACGAACCGGCGCATCACCAGCCGTTCCACGATCGGAGCCCGGCGTCGCTGTCGCCGGGACAGCGTGCGGGACCGCAGGGCCAGCATCCGCGGGATCTGCGCGCGCAGCAGCTGTCCGGTCTCCGGCAGTCCGAGCGTGACGGTGTCGAGGGCGCCGGACGAGGTCGACACCAAGGCCACCCCGACCACCCGCTGGAAGATCTCGGGGCGGGCGTCGGCGAGCGCCATCAGGGTCATCCCGCCGATCGAGTGCCCGGCCAGGACGAGTGGCCCCGTCGGGGCCAGGTCGTCGACGAGGTCGGCCATGTCACGTGCCAGCAGGTCGACGGTGGCGTGCGACCGGGGCACCGGGGTGGAGTCCCCGTGGCCGCGGTGGTCCCAGGTGATGATGCGGATGCCGTGGCCGAACTCGCGTTGCAGGTCGCGGACCTGGTAGTGCCAGCCCTGCTGGTTCAGCGTCCAGCAGTGCGCCAGCAGGACGGTGAGCGGTGCGTCGTCCGGGCCGTACGTCGTCACGCTCAGCTGGTGTCCGTCGTGGGTCTGCATCTGCCTCTCCGGGTCGGCGACGGGCCGATTCTGCCGGATCGCTCGCGCCGGTGGGCGCAGGAACGACTCAGTTGAGACTGGAGTCCTCGGGCAGCGTGGCCAGCATCGAGAGCGGCGGTGGCTGCCGGCGCAGGATGTCGCGCCACAGCCGGTCGGGCCGGTCGCTGAACAGGTCGCCGGGCCGGGCGGGTACGACGTGCCAGCTGCCCTCCGCGATCTCGGCGTCGAGCTGGCCGGACCCCCAGCCGGCGTACCCGGCATAGATGCGCAGCCCGCCCAGCCGACCGAGGAGGTCGTCGGGGGAGCCGTCGAGGTCGACCATCCCGAGCGCCCCGGACACCTGGCGCCAGCCCAGCGGGGGGTCGTCGGGCGAGACCACCGACCCGATGGCCAGGGCGGCGTTGAGCTCGACCGGGCCGCCGCGGAAGAACACGCCGGGAGGGTTGACGACGTCGCGCCACTGGTCCAGCACCTCGTCGACCGGGGTCTCCGACGGCTGGTTGAGGATCACGCCCAGGCTGCCGTCGTCGTTGGACTCCAGGATGACCAGCACGCAGCGCGCGAAGTTGGGGTCGACCAACGTCGCGGAGGCGATCAGCAGGGAACCAGCAGCAGGCTGCATGCCGCCATGGTGGCACCTGACGCCGTGTCGATCAGCCCCTGCGGGTCACGAGTGCGGTGGCCACGGCGGCCAGGCCCTCGCCGCGACCGGTCAGGCCGAGCCCGTCGGTGGTGGTGGCGCTGATCGAGACGTCGATGCCGTGCCGCTCGGAGATACCTCGCTCGGCCTCCTCGCGGCGCGGTCCGAAGCGGGGGACGTTGCCGACCAGCTGGCAGGCCACGTTGCCGACCTCCCACCCGGCGGCGCGCAGGCGGGTCAGTGTCTCGGCCAGGAGGTCGTCGCTGGCGGCGCCGGCCCACTGCGGTTCCGACGTACCGAAGTTGCTGCCGAGGTCCCCGAGGGCAGCTGCCGAGAGCAGGGCGTCGCAGATGGCGTGCAGCACGACGTCGCCGTCCGAGTGGCCCTCGAGCCCGAGCTCCTCGTCGGGCCAGTCGAGTCCGGCCACCCGCATCGGACGACCGGGTGCGAGGCGGTGGACGTCGGTGCCGATGCCGATGCGCTGGGTCACCCAGCGATCATGACCGATCGGCGACCGAACATGTGACGGATCCGTGACGGATCGGCTCACGGCGTGTGCTGGTTGCCCCGATGCGCCACGATGGGGAGGTGAGCCCGGGAACGAACAGGGCCGATCCCACGCCCGGAAGCCCGACCGGGCAGCTGCCGCGAGAACCACTCGAGGCTCCTCGCCCGCACCCGGAACCCGTCTCCCGCGGCTGGTTCGCTTTCGCAGGGTTCGTCGCCGGAGCCGCCGGCCTGGCCATGAGCCAGGCCGCCACCATGGCGTTGCGCGCCGAGTCCAGCCCGGTCGAGGCGGTCGGCACCGCGGTCAGGGACTTCACACCCGGACCGATCGCGGTCTTCCTGGTGCACCTCGTCAGGCACGCCGACAAGCCGTTGCTGATCGGTGGCACCACGCTCGTCGTGCTCGCGATCTGTGCCTACGCCGCCTCGTGGATGCGCCGGTTCCCGCTGCTCCCGGACCTGGTGTTCTTCGCCCTGACCGTGGTCGGGCTGCTGGCCGTGCTGCGCCTGCCGCACCCGGGGATCGGGGCCCCGCTCGCCCTCATCGTCGGCCTGATCACCTGGATCGTGACGCTCCGGCTGCTCACCGCACCGCTGCTCGGCGAGACCCCGCACACCGCCGAGCTCGACTCGCGGCGACGTGACTTCCTGGTGCGCGGTGCCCTCGTCGTCGGTGGTGTCGCCGTGGTCACCGTGGCCGCCCGCGTCGCGGGCAGCGGCCGCCGTCGGGTCGAGCAAGCGCGCCGGTTGCTGCGCCTGCCCGTCAAGCACGGCACCGTCCCTGTCGGCGCGACGGTCGGAGTGGCCGGCATCGCGCCGTGGCGTACGCCGAACAACGACTTCTACATCATCCACACCGCGCTCGCGCCGCCCTCGATCTCGCCCGAGGACTGGCAGCTGCGCATCCACGGGATGGTGGATCGCGAGCTGACGTTCAGCTACCAGGACCTCCTGGACCGTCAACTGACCGAGGGCTGGGTCACCCTGTGCTGCGTGTCCAACGAGGTGGGTGGTGACCTGATCGGCAACGCGTGGTGGTCCGGCGTACTCGTCCGGGAGCTGCTGGCCGAGGCCGGTGTGAAGGCGGGAGCCAACGCCGTCCGGCAGACCTCGCACGACGGCTGGGACTGCGGTACACCGCTGGCAGCGCTCACCGACCCGAAGCGCAACGCGATGCTGGCCGTCGCGATGAACGGCCAACCGCTGCCGGTGCAGCACGGGTTCCCGGTGCGGATGGTGGTTCCCGGGCTCTACGGCTACGTCTCGGCGTGCAAGTGGATCGTGGATCTCGAGGTGACCAGCTTCGACAAGTTCTCGGCGTACTGGACCGACCGCGGCTGGTCGGAGAAGGGGCCGGTCAAGACCGAGTCGCGCATCGACGTGCCCCGCAACGGAGCGACCGTGCGGGCGGGGACGCTGCGCGTCGGGGGGAGCGCCTGGGCGCAGCACACCGGCATCGAGAAGGTGGAGTTCCAGCTCGACGGCGGTCCGTGGCAGGAGGCCGAGCTGGGACGGGTCCCGGGCGCGGACACCTGGGTGCAGTGGTCCGGCACCGCCGACGTCGCCGCCGGCGAGCACCGGATCTTCGTGCGCGCCACCGACAGCTCCGGCTACACCCAGACCCCCGTGAAGGCGGACGTGGTGCCGAACGGCGCCACCGGATGGCACAACATCCCCTTCGACGCGAAGTAGTCTGAGCCCGACGGGAGTCCCTCCACGAAGGCGCAGGGCCACGAAGGAGCAGGGCATGGCCGAACAGGTCGCCTCCCGCCGAGGAGTGTTGTTCGGGGCGCTGCTCCTCGGCGCAGGCGTAGCAGTGGCGCTCGGTGTCTACGGCCGCGTGCACAGCCCCGACTTCGCGGCGCTGCCGTCCTGGGGATTCTCCGGCCCGGGCGCCTTCAAGTCCTGGACTGCCTCCGTCGTGCTGGTGCTCGCGCTGGTGCAGCTGGTCACGGCGCTGTGGCTCTACGGCAAGCTGGGCGCCCGTCGGGTCCCGGTGTGGCTGGGAACCTTCCATCGCGTGTCCGGGTCATTGGCCTTCCTGCTGTCGCTGCCGGTGGCGTGGATGTGTCTCTACGGCCTCGGCTTCTCGCCCGATCCGTTCCGGGCCAGGACGTTCATCCACTCGGTGGCCGGCTGCGCGTTCTACGGCGCGTTCGCGGCCAAGGTCGTGTTCGTGCACACCAAGCGGCTCCCCGGGTGGGCGCTGCCGGTCGCGGGCGGCCTGTTGTTCACCGCGATCGTGGTGCTGTGGTGGACCGGGGCGCGCTGGTGGTTCGGCGTCGAGGGCGTCAAGTTCTGAACCGTCGGGCCCTAGCCTGTGGGCATGGACGACTTCTCCGGTTGGGACGGTGCTGCGCTGGTGACCGGGGGGAGCGGGGGGATCGGCCGGGCCGTCGTACGCCTGCTGGCTCGGCGGGGCAGCAACGTGGCCTTCACCTGGCGCGGCAACGAGGCATCGGCTGAGTCGCTGGCCGAGGAGGCGACGTCGTACGGCGTGCAGGTGAGCCGGCACCGGTTGGACACCTCCGACCCGCACGCCTGTGAGCGGGTCGTCGGTGACGTCGCCGAGCGGCACGGGGGTCTGCACACGCTGGTGCACGCGGCCGGGCCGCACGTGCCGATGACCCACCTGAGCGGTATCGACCCCGAGCTGATGACCCGCCAGGTGGGCGAGGACGCGGGCGGTTTCTTCAACGTCAGCCAGCCGGCGCTCGCACACCTCCGGGCGGTCGAGGGCAGCATCGTCGCGGTCACCACGGCCGCCACCACGCGCTTCCCGGTGCGCGACGGCCTCTCGTCGGTGCCGAAGGCCGCGGTCGAGGCGCTGGTGCGCGCGTTGGCGGTCGAGGAAGGGCGCTACGGCGTGCGCGCGAACTGTGTCGGACCCGGGATGCTCACCGATGGGATGGCCCAGCGGCTGATCGAGAGCGGCGATCTCGACGACAGGGCGCTCGACGCGGCCCGGGCCAACATCCCGCTGCGCCGGTTCGGCATCGCGCACGACGTCGCCGAGGCGGTCTGCTTCCTGGCCTCGGCCCGAGCCGGCTTCATCAGCGGGCAGAAGCTGGACGTCGACGGCGGCTACGGAGCCTGACCGGTCCTGGTCACCAGGACGTGCTGCCGGCCCGGGCCGGGAGGGGATGGGCGGCGTCGCGGACGACGTAGACGGTGCCGGCCGACTTGGTCTGCCAGGCCCGCTCGAACTGGCCGCGGTCGTAGACCCGACGGACCGACGCGTTCGTGGGCGCCGCCGGGTCGTTGACCACGACGTTGCCGGCCGCCGTGAAGCCGGTGATCACCACGAGGTGTCCGGCCGTCGAGCCGATCGGTGCACCGTCCAGCCCACCCCGGCCGAAGGAGATCGAGGCCGCCAGCGGGATACCGGCGTGGATGAACCGCTCGGCGCCGCGCAGGCTGGCCAGCCGGGTGACGAAGGCGCTGCCGGTCAGGTTGGCGGCGTAGGCCGTGTTGAAGGGCCAGTTGCCGGTGCCGGAGTAGCCGTAGTCGTAGACGACCCGGGCGACGTGGTCGACCCACGGGTCGGCGTAGGACTTGTTGACCCAGGCGTAGTTGGCCTTGGTGGGCAGTCGCTTGTAGTAGCCGAGGATCATCGAGAGCGACGTCGGTGAGCACCAGGCCTCGCCGCCCCCGCCGTACTTCGGGTACTGGCCGCGGTGGGTCATCTGCGAGTACCTCGGCACCGCGAGCTCCCTGGCCCCGAACAGCCGGGCGCTGGTCGGCTGGGCCGCCGTCGCCGGTCGGCTGGCCACGGCCTGCACGGACTGGACGACCGGGGTCGCGGTGGTGCCGGGAACCCGCAGCGGCAGCACGCGCAGCTGATAGGCGACGAAGGAGACGCCCGAGGCCGCCTTGAGGGTGTCGGTGTCGAGCCGGACGAGTGGCCCGCTCTGCGGTCCCGCGCTGGTGCGGTGGAACTGGTCGTCGCGGGTCGCCCAGGCGGCGACCGTCTTGAAGGTGCCGACGGCGCCGGTGGTGGTCTTGATGCGGGCCTGCACCTGCACCGCGGTGTTCGGTGGGGTGGACACGTTCCAGCTCGGGATCAGCTGCGTGAACGGGTGGCTGGTGCTGACCCAGGGGGAGGTCCAGCGGGACCAGGCCCACGTCCGGCCGGCCGAGCTGAGCGTGCCCAGCGTCTTGTTGATGAGCACGGCGCCGCCGGCAACGCGGGTGCCCTCGTTGGCGCCGGCCGCGAAGTTGGCATCGGTGCTGAACGAGCGGAACGCGTGCTGGCTGGCGGTGGAGGAGGCCGCCAGCCGAGCACGCTCCGGGGTGACCGGGTCGGTGAGGACCGCGCCGGTCACGACGAGGAGGAGGAAGCCGACTGCGAGGACGTGCGGTCGAAGCGAGGAGGAGGGCGCTGCAGGCACGTGATCACTCTAGTTGCTTTGCGTCACACAAGTAGCGTTTTGTCACATTTCCCCAGCGCGCCGCCCGAACTGCCCGGTGTCCGTGGCACCCCCGGGCGCCCCCTACGATTGGCGAGTGCCTCTCCGCCTCTACGACACCGCTGCGCGCGGCGTCCGTGACTTCGTCCCCCTCGAGGAGGGCAAGGCTGGCATCTACGTGTGCGGTCTCACGGTGCAGTCCGAGCCGCACGTGGGTCACGTCCGGTCGGCGGTGAACTTCGACGTGCTGCGCCGGTGGCTGGTCGCGAGCGGGTACGACGTCACCTTCATCCGCAACATCACCGACATCGACGACAAGATCCTGATCAAGGCCGCCGAGCAGGACCGTCCCTGGTACAACCTCGCCTACGCGATGAAGCGCGAGCTCGACCAGGCCTACGACTCGCTCAACGTGCTCCCGCCGACCTACGAACCGGCCGCCACGGGTCACGTGCCCGAGATGCTCGAGCTGATCGCCCTGCTCATCGAGCGCGGTCACGCCTATGCGGCCGAGGACGGCTCGGGGGACGTCTACTTCGACGTGCGGTCGTGGCCGTCGTACGGCGAGCTGACCCGGCAGAAGGTCGAGGACATGGAGGCCGCCGAGGACGCCGATCCCCGGGGCAAGCGCGACCCGCGCGACTTCGCGCTCTGGAAGGGCCACAAGGAGTCCGAGCCGACCACGGCGTCGTGGCCCTCTCCCTGGGGACGCGGCCGACCGGGCTGGCACATCGAGTGCTCGGCGATGGCGGAGAAGTACCTCGGCAGCGCCTTCGACGTCCACGGCGGCGGCGTCGACCTGCGTTTCCCCCACCACGAGAACGAGCAGGCCCAGTCTCGGGCGGCCGGGCACCCGTTCGCGTCGTACTGGCTGCACAACGCGTGGATCACCACCAGCGGCGAGAAGATGAGCAAGTCGCTCGGCAACTCGCTGCTGGTCCCCAACGTGCTCGAGCGGGTGCGCGGGATCGAGCTGCGTTACTACATGGTCGCCGCGCACTACCGCTCGATGGTGGAGTTCAGCTTCGAGGCGCTCGAGGAGGCGGCCTCGGGGTTCCGCCGCATCGAGGCCTACCTCGAGCGCGCCGGCGAGGTGCTCGGCGGGGTTCCCGACGACGGCATCTTCAGGGCCGACTTCGTCGATGCGATGGACGACGACCTCGGTACACCAGCGGCTGTGGCGGCGATCTTCGACACCGTGCGCGAGGGCAACAAGCTGCTCTCCGAGGGGGAGTCGGACGCGCTGCGAGGCAACGCCGCCTCCGTGCGCGCGATGCTCGGGATCCTGGGCCTCGACCCGGCGGACCCGCACTGGGCCACCGGTGGCGCCGACGACCTGCACGGCGTCGTCGACGTGCTCGTCAAGGGACTGCTGGAGCAGCGGGCAGCAGCCCGGGCCGACAAGGACTTCGCGGCGGCCGATGCCATCCGCGACCAGATCAAGGCGGCCGGTATCGAGATCGAGGACACCCCCGAGGGCCCGAGGTGGAGCGTATGAGCGGCGCGCAGTTCGGCCGGGCGCCCGGCCAAACCGCCAGTGGTGGGTTGAAACATCACCCCTCCACTCACCGTTCTGCCCACCCGGTCAGTAAAGGAGTCCGACATGCCCGGTAACTCGCAGCGCCGCGGCGCGATCAAGAAGACCGGCAAGGGCAACCCCACCGCGGGTTCCGGCGGCCGGGTGAAGCGCGGGCTCGAGGGCAAGGGACCGACGCCGAAGGCCAAGGACCGGCCGTACCACAAGGCCCACAAGCAGGCGAAGCGTGCCGAGAAGGCGACCTCGACCCGGCCGCGTCGGGCCGGTGGCAAGGGCAGCGACTCCGAGTGGATCGCCGGGCGCAACTCGGTGGTCGAGGCGTTGCGGGCCGGGCTGCCGATCACCTCGGTGTACGTCGCCGAGGGGGCCGAGCGTGACGGCCGCCTCAAGGAGGTGTTCGCGACCGCGGCCGACAAGGGCATCTCGTTGCTCGAGGTGCCCAAGGTCGAGCTCGACCGGATGACGACCGGAGCCGTGCACCAGGGACTGGCGGCGCGCATCCCGGCCTACGAGTACGCCGACGCCATGGACTTCCTCGACGGTGCCGCCGCCAACGGGGAGAAGCCGTTGATCGTGGCGCTCGACTCGGTCACCGACCCGCGCAACCTCGGTGCCGTCGTACGTTCTGCCGCCGGGTTCGGCGCCCACGGTGTGGTCATCCCCGAGCGACGGGCTGCCGGGATGACCGCCAGCGCGTGGAAGACCTCCGCCGGTGCCGCCGCTCGTGTCCCGGTGGCGCAGGTGGTCAACCTGACGCGGCAGCTGAAGGCCTACCAGGAAGCGGGCTGCATGGTCGTCGGTCTGGCCGCCGACGGTGAGGTCTCCCTGCCCGACCTCGACCTGGCCGAGGGACCGCTGGTGATCGTGGTCGGCTCCGAGGGCAAGGGCCTCTCGCGGCTCGTCGCCGACACCTGCGACCTGCTGGTCTCCATCCCGATGGCCAGCACGCTCGAGTCCCTCAATGCCGGCGTCGCGGCCAGCGTCACCCTCTACTCGGTCGCCCAGAAGCGGGCCCAGGAAAAGCGCTCGACTCGCTGATGTCTCATCGCGTCCTGCGCGCGCTCGGCTACGTGCTCGCGTGGCTGGTGGTGGCCGTCCCCGCCTGGGTCATCGGTTTCACGCACTCCAGCTCCGACGTCGTGGTCGCCAGCCACGACGCCGTCGTGCACCCGACTCTCGACGGGTGGGTGCGCGTCGACATGGGTCCCTACGTGCCGGACCTGCGCACGAGGACCGGCGGCCGCATCGGCGTCGTGGTGGTGCTGGAGAAGACGACGGCCAACAGCACCGGCGAGCTCGTGCAGCGGTACGCCGCGATGGCTGCCCGTCCCGGTGCCGAGGAGCGGCGGGTCACCTCGGAGGTGATCGGGCTGGCTCGCGACTCGGCCTTGCGAGCGGCCGGGATCGGGCTGGTGCCCATCGGCGTGTGGCTGCTCGTCGGCCGTCGTCGCCGCAGGGAGCTGTGGCGCCGGGTGCGGACTCCCGACTGGCGGGCCGAGGTGCGCACCGCAGCGATCGCGGCCGCCCTCCTCGGCGCCGTGGCCCTGCTGGTGACGCAGCCGTGGCGCCCCGAGCACGAGCGGGCGTCGAGCGACGTCTGGCTCCCGGTGCAGGATGCCCTGCCCGACGTACCCGTCCCCCAGGACCTCCAGGACTGGCAGGTCCAGGGCGGGCTGCTGACCTCGGACACCCGCCGCCTGATCGCCAGCGCGTTCGACAGCTACGACCGGAGCAAGGTCTTCTTCACCGGCATCAAGGACAAGGTGCCCTCGATCAAGGGTCTGCTGCACCAGCCGGGCGAGGGCGAGACGGTCGCGGTGGAGGTCAGTGACCGGCACGACAACATCGGCATGGACCCCGTGGTCCGCAAGGTGGCCGACGAGGCCAGGGCGACGGTGGTGCTGGACGCGGGCGACGACACCTCGACCGGCGAGACCTGGGAGGAGTTCAGCCTCGACTCGCTGGACAAGTCCTTCGACGGCTACGACCATCGCATCTTCATCGAGGGCAACCACGACAACGGCAGCTTCGTGAAGCGACACCTGTCCTCGCTCGGCTGGACCCACCTGACCGGGAAGGCGATCACGCCCTTCGCGGACGTCCGGATCACCGGCGTCGACGACCCGCGCTCGAGCGGACTCGGGAGCTGGCGCGACGCGACCGGCCTGAGCTTCGACGAGGTGGAGCAGCGGATCGGCGACGACGTCTGCGAGCTGGACAAGCAGGGTGAGCGCATCGCCACGCTGATCGTGCACGACGCCAACCTCGGTCGTACGGCGCTGGCCCGCGGCTGCACCGACCTGGTGCTCGCCGGTCACCTGCACCGTCAGGTCGGACCCACCCGCGTGGTCGGTGAGAACGGGAAGGTCGGCTACTCCTACACCAACGGCACGACCGGCGGGGCGGCCTACGCCATCGCCCTCGGCAGCAAGCTGCGCCGCGACGCCGAGTTCACCTTCGTCACCTACAAGGACGGTCGCCCGGTCGGCATCCAGCCGGTGACCGTGACCGTCGCGGGCGAGCTCTCGGTCGCGCCGTACATCCGGCTCGACCTGAGCACCACGGACTGAGTCACCTAGGATTGAGCTTCGGTCGCCGGGCCAGTCATGGCTGGGCGATCCTGCCGGTGTAGCTCAGTTGGTAGAGCGCCTCCCTTGTAAGGAGGATGTCGCGGGTTCGACTCCTGTCACCGGCTCGTGGGTCGACGGGGGTGCGCGGTGCTGGCCGCTGTCTGCGTCCTGGCCTTCCTCCTGTCGGCGTGCGGGACGAGCCGTCCTGACGCGTCGCCGCACCGTCCGCATCCGCGCCAGACCCTGATCACGCCCGAGCCGCCGACCGTGCGGGAGCCGAAGCAGCCGCGGCCCAACGTCCTGGTCATCGAGGCCGACGACATGCGGTGGGACGACCTGCGCTGGATGCCGAACGTACGACGGCTGCTGCAGCGACGCGGGCTGACCTTCGAGAACTCCTTCGCGCCGTACCCGCTCTGCTGCCCGTCGCGCGCCAGCTTCCTCACGGGGGAGTACGCCCACAACCACCACGTGTACTCGACACAGGATCCGTTCGGGTTCGCGTCGTTCCACGACCGGCGCACGATCGCCACCGTGCTGCAGAAGGCGGGCTACCGGACGGCTCTCGTCGGCAAGTACCTCAACGGGTACGGGCAGCAGCCGCTGCGCAGCACGGGTGGGTCGTCGCTGCACTACGAGCCACCCGGGTGGACGCAGTGGCTGGCCGGCTCCGACCACGTGTGGCAGCCGGGGGAGACCTACGGCGGAAACACCTACGACTACTTCCACCTGGCCGAGAACGTGAACGGCAGCATCAAGTCGTTCCCGGGCCGCTACTCCACCGGCGTGACGGCGTCGCAGACGCGGCGACTGCTGACCGAGCTCGGCCGGGGCACGGCGCCCTGGTTCATCTGGTGGACGCCGATCGCGCCGCACCACGGCTCGCCGGTCGAGCCCGACGACCCGCGACCGAGCCTGCGCAGCGACGGCCACACGACCACGTGGGTCACCCCGGCGCGTCCGGACTGGGTCAAGGGGCGCTTCGACCGCCAGATCACCCACGGCTCCGGGACGCCCTTGACGGGTTCGGCTGAGGAGGACGTCAGCGACAAGCCGCGCTACCTCCGGAAGCTGCCCGAGCTCAGCCTGGCCGAGCGCGCTGCCGAGGCCGAGGTGACCCGGCAGCGGGCCGAGTCGCTGTTCGTGCTCGACGTCCAGATCGGCCACACCATCTCGCGGCTCAGCGCCAGCGGGCAGCTGCAGAACACCGTCATCGTGTTCACCTCCGACAACGGCTACTACCTCGGGGAGCACCGCAAGCGACAGGGCAAGATCAACCTGCACGAGCCGTCCCTCCGCGTGCCCCTGATCATCGCCGGTCCCGGCGTACCGGTGGGCCGGCGCTACGACCCGGTGACCACGGTCGACATGGCACCCACCCTGGCGTCGTACGCCGGAGTGCGGATGCCCGGCGCCGACGGCATTGCCCTGAACCGCTTGATCGCCCACGGTGACACCGGGTGGGACCGCGCGGTGGTGACCGAGGGGATGATGCCCGAGGGAAAGTACGCCGCACGCCACCGGCTCGGACTGTCGCCGCTGAACACCCGCGGTCTGCGACTGGGTCGCTGGAAGCTCACTCGCTACTCGACCGGGGAGGTCGAGCTCTACGACCTCAAGACCGACCCCCTCGAGCTGATGAACCTCTCCCGAGTGCCGAGGTACGCGCCCGTGCTCGCCGGCATGAAGGACCTCTACCGGGACTACTCCGACTGCCGGCGCCACGAGTGCCGGGTCGCACTGCCGCCCGCCTGGCGACTGACGCCGGCCGAGGAGCGACGGCTGACGCGGCACGAGCTCCGGGCCACGACGCGGTACTTCTCCCAGTGAAACCGGGGCTCACCGCAGCCGGGTCGGCTCGAAGCGGGCCGGCGGCTCGGCGATCACGTCCTGGGCCGCGACGAGCTGGATCTCGCGGGTGCCGGCCTCGATGGTCTTCTCGAGGATCCCGAAGACGGTCGAGCTGACGCGCTGCAGGGCGGTCTCGGCGGAGCCGGTGCGCAGCAAGTGGGCCAGGAAGACCGCGGCCGTCACGTCGCCACAGCCGTTGGGCGTGATCGGCAGCAGCGGCGTGCGGCTCGACCAGGCGCCCTCGTCGGAGACCGCGACCACGTCGACCGAGCCGTCCGGGGTCTCGTCGGTGAGCACGCTGGTGACCAGCACGGTCCGAGGTCCGGTGGCGCGTACGGCGTCGACGGCGTCGAGCAGCTCGGCCACGGTGCTCGTCTCGCGGCCGGAGAGGAAGTCGAGCTCGAAGTGGTTGGGGGTGATCACGTCGGCGGCCGGTACGACGCGGTCCCGCATGAACTCGGGGATCCCCGGCCGGACGAACATGCCTCGCCCGACGTCGCCCATCACCGGGTCGCAGCAGTAGATCGCCGCCGGGTTGAGCTCCTTGACCCGGGCCACGGTGTCGAGGACCACCTGGCCGACCTCCTCGGCGCCCTGGTAGCCGCTGAGCACCGCGGCCACGCGGGCGAGGGCCCCCCGCTCCTCGACACCCTGGATGACGGCGCGCAGGTCGTCGGCGGAGAGCAGCGGTCCGCGCCACTCGCCGTACCCGGTGTGGTTGGAGAAGTGCACCGTGTTCACGGGCCAGGCCTCGATGCCGAGGCGCTGGAGCGGGAAGACGGCGGCGCTGTTGCCGACGTGGCCGAAGGCGACCGAGGACTGGATCGAGAGCAGCTCCATGGCTCCCATCCTCGCGCCTCGACCATCTGGTCGGCCAAACTAGAACAGGTTATAGTTGTGGCGCGCGGCACACGTCCGCGGTGTGCCCAGACGCTTTGACGACGAGGTGAGCATGGCCAAGCAGGCGCCGTACTTGAACGAGGCCGACTACGTGGTGGTCGGGTCCGGCAGCTCGGGCGCCGCGGTCGCGGGCCGTCTGGCCCAGACGGGTGCGAGCGTGATCGTGCTCGAGGCGGGCAAGAGCGACGAGCAGTTCCTGGTCAAGAAGCCGGGGATGATCGGCCCGATGCACGCCGAGCCGAAGATCAAGGCGCGCGTCGACTGGGGCTACTACTCCACCCCGCAGGAGCACCTCCTCAACCGCCGGATGCCGGTGCCGCGCGGCAAGGTCGTCGGCGGCTCGAGCTCGATCAACGGGATGGTCTACGTCCGCGGCAACCGCGCCAACTACGACTCGTGGGCGGCCGAGGGCAACACCGGCTGGGACGCCGACTCGGTCAACGCGGCCTACAAGCGGATGGAGGACTTCGAGGACGGCGCCAACGACTACCGCGGCGCCGGCGGTCCGATCAAGATTGGCCGCAACAAGATGCCCCAGGAGGGGACCCTCCAGTTCATCCAGGCCACCTCCGACGCGCTGGGCGTGAAGGTGCTCGACGACTACAACGCCGAGCAGCAGGAGGGCATCGCCCGGATGCAGCAGAACACTGCTGACGGCCTGCGCTACAGCGCCTCGCGCGGCTACATCCACAACCTCGACGTGCCCTCGCTGCAGCTGCAGTCGGAGGTGCTGGTCACCAAGATCGTCATCGAGAACGGCGTCGCGGTGGGCGTCGCGGTCGTCGACAAGGACGGCACGACCCGCATCGTGCGGGCCGGCAAGGAGGTCATCCTCTCGGCCGGCTTCGTTGGGTCTCCCCAGCTGCTGATGCTGTCGGGCATCGGCCACGCCGACCACTTGACCGAGAACGGCATCACCACGATCGCCGACCTCCCGGTGGGCGACAACCTGCACGACCACATGTTCCACGCCCTGACCTTCCACGTGACGAGCTCGACGATGCGCGGCAACGCGTGGTTCTTCGCCAAGGGCGTGGCCAAGGAGCTGCTCCGGCCGGGCAAGACGTTCCTCGCCAACTCGGTCTTCGAGTCGGTCGGCTTCGTGCGTACGTCGCAGGCGACCGACGTACCCGACCTCCAGCTGCACCTGCTGCCGTGGTCCTACGTCTCGCCCAACCAGGACGAGCCGATCCGTCACGACGTCGACCCGCGCCCGGCGCTGACCGTGCTGGCGACGCTGATCTACCCGAAGAGCCGCGGCACGCTGCGCCTGGCGTCTGGTGACCCGATGGACGCGCCCCTAATCGACTACCGCTATCTCTCCGACCCGGCCGACCTCGAGGTGCTCGCCGAGGGTTCCGAGATGGTCCGCGAGATCATGGGAGGCGCGGCGTTCGGCGGGACCGTCAAGGACGAGATCCACCCCGGCAAGCAGCACACCGGCCAGGACCTGCGCCGCGAGATCCTCAACCGCGCCACGTCGGTCTACCACGGTGTCGGCACCTGCCGGATGGGCGTCGACGACAGGGCCGTGGTCGGACCGGACCTCAAGGTCAGGGGCGTCGACCGGCTCCGCGTGGTCGACGCCTCGATCATGCCGTCGATCACCGGCGGCAACACCAATGCGCCCGCGATCATGATCGGCGAGAAGGCCGCCGACCTGATCCTCAACGGCTGAGCACAGGAGTCCAGATGAGCACCTTGACCCGCCCCGCCACCCTCACCGACGAGCTGCTCGACCGGATCACCGCCCGGGTCGTCTCGACCGGTGGCGGCGTCTGGAAGCTGACCGAGGTCTACACCGGCGAGGTGATCACCACCCTCCCGCAGTCGAGCCCGGCCGACATCGAGACCGCCTTCGAGCGAGCGCGTGCGGCGCAGAAGGACTGGTCGCAGTGGCCGGTCAAGAAGCGGCTCCGGGTGTTCAAGAAGTTCCACCAGCTGCTGCTCGAGCACAACACCACGATCGTCGACCTGATCCAGGCCGAGTCGGGCAAGGCCCGGCGGATGGCCTTCGACGAGACCTGCGACCCGGCGATGGTGACCTCGCACTACCTCAAGCGGGCCGCCAAGCTGCTCAAGCCGGTGACCCGCGGTGGGCCGGTGCCGGTCGTCAGCAACTCGACCGAGGTCCGTCAGCCCAAGGGTGTCGTCGCGATCATCGCGCCCTGGAACTTCCCGTTCGCCACCGGCCTCTCCGACGCCATCCCGGCGCTGATGGCCGGCAACGGCGTGGTGCTCAAGCCCGACAACAAGACCGCGCTCTCACCCCTCTACGGCATCTCGCTGCTCTACGAGGCCGGCCTGCCCGAGGGACTGTTCCAGGTGGTGTGCGGCGAGGGTCCCGACGTCGGCCCGACGCTGATCGACAACGCCAACTACGTGATGTTCACCGGGTCGACCGCGACCGGTCGCTTCATCGGCGAGCGGGCCGGCCAGAACCTGATCGGCTGCTGCCTCGAGCTCGGCGGCAAGAACCCGATGATCGTGCTGCCCGACGCCAACCTCGACGAGGTCGTGACGGGCGCCCTGTTCGGCGGGTTCGGCAACACCGGACAGATCTGCATGCACATCGAGCGGATGTACATCCACGACTCGATCTACGACGACTTCAAGAACCGCTTCGTCGCTGCCACCAAGGCGCTCCGGCTCGGTGCGTCGTACGACTATGAGCCGGAGGTCGGCTCGCTGGTCTCGGTCGACCAGAAGGACCGGGTCGCCTCGCACGTCGCCGACGCTGTGGAGAAGGGCGCCACGGTGCTGGTCGGCGGGCGCGAGCGGCCCGACCTCGGCCCGGCGTTCTACGAGCCGACCATCCTCGAGGGCGTCACCAAGGACATGCTCGCCGGCGAGTGCGAGACGTTCGGGCCGGTGGTCGCGCTGCACCGCTACTCCACGATCGACGAGGCGGTCGCCCTGGCCAACGACACCGACTACGGCCTGAACGCCAGCGTCTGGGGCGGTGACCTCAAGAAGGCGACCGACGTGGCCCGCCGGATCGAGGCCGGCAACGTCAACGTCAACGACATCCTCGCGACGGCGTACGCCGCCAAGGGCTCGCCCTCCGGTGGCGTCAAGCAGTCCGGCGTCGGCGCCCGGCACGGCGACCAGGGCCTGCTCAAGTACACCGACGGCATCAACCTCGCCGTACTCAAGAAGCAGGTCCTCAACGCCCCCGCCGACGAGCCCTTCGAGAAGCACGTCGACCAGACCCTCAAGGGGTTGGCGATGATGCGGAAGCTCGGGATTCGGTAGGTACTCGCCGCACGGTTGCCGTTTGGCCGGGCGCCCGGCCAAACCGTCACTGGAGGGTGGCAATTTCACCCCTCCACTTGAAGTTCAGCCGGGCGCCCGGCCAAACCGCCGATGGGTCACGCCACCCGCAGGCTCCGCTTCGACAGCCCCATCCAGTACCCGTCGAAGAGCTGCTCGCCGGGGGCCTCGGGGTCGCTGGCCGCACCGAGCGTCACGAACAGCGGGGTGTAGTGCTCGACGGTCGGGTGGGCGTAGGGCATGCCCGGCGCCTGGCTCTTGTACGACGCCAGGGCGGCCACGTCGCCGCGGGCCAGGGCATCGGCTGCCCAGAGGTCGAAGTCGACCGACCAACCGGGGGCCTTCGCGTCGATGCGGAACTCGGTCAGGAAGGGCAGCCCGTGGGTCAGGAAGCCCGAGCCGATGATCAGCACGCCCTCGTCGCGCAGCTCGCGCAGCCGGCTGCCCAGGGTGAGCAGCTTGTAGGGGTCCTGCGTCGGCAGGGACATCTGGAGCACGGGGATGTCGGCGTCGGGATACATGATCTTCAGCGGCACCCAGGCGCCGTGGTCGAGCCCGCGCGACGGGTGCTGGTGCACCGGTTCGGTGTCCGGCATCATCGCGGCGACCCGGGCAGCGAGCTCGTTGGCCTCGGGGGTCGCGTAGGTCATCCGGTAGTACCGCTCCTCGAACCCGCCGAAGTCGTAGACCAGTCCCACGCCGGGGCCCGAGGCGGAGAGCATCAGCGGCGCCGACTCCCAGTGGGCGCTCACGATCAGGATCGCCTTCGGGCGGGGGAGGTCGGCCGCGAGCGAGCGCAGCTGGCTGGACCACAGCGGGTCGTCGAGCAGGGGCGGGGCGCCGTGCCCGATGTAGAGGGCGGGCATCCGGGTGTCGGTCATGGGTACCACTTTACTTGAAGCAACAACTATTTTCCAGTCACGGGAGGCACCAGTCGACCGGCGTGCCGCCCTGCTCCTCGAGCATCCGGTTGACCCGGCTGAACGGTCGTGACCCGAAGAAGCCGCGGTGCGCGGACAGCGGGCTGGGGTGCACCGACTCGATCCAGGGGATCGGCGTCAGCTCGGACTTGAGCGACTGGGCGTCGCGCCCCCAGAGGATCGCGGTGAGCGGCACACCCTCCTTGACGCGCAGCGCGAGCGTGCGGATGGCCTGGTCGGTGACCAGCTCCCAGCCCCGCCCGCGGTGCGACGCGGGTCTCCCGGGAGCGACGGTGAGGCAGCGGTTGAGCATCATCACCCCGGCGTCGGCCCACGGGGTGAGGTCACCACTCGTCGGACGGGGTGCGCCGAGATCGTCGACCAGCTCGGTGAAGATGTTCACCAGGCTCTTCGGTGGCGCCACCCCGGGCGCGACCGAGAAGCTCAGTCCCACCGGATGTCCGGGCGTGGGGTAGGGGTCCTGTCCGACGACCAGCACCTTGACCTCGCTCAGGGGGCGACTGAACGCCCGCAGCACGTGGTCACCGTGCGGGAGGTACCCGCGACCGGCCGCGATCTCCTCGCGCAGGAACTGCCCCATCAGGCTGATCTGCTCGTCGACCGGAGCCAGTGCCTCCGCCCAGTCGGGAGCGACCAGCCCCTTCTCCACGAGTCCGGCGAGCGCGCCCATGCGCCCACCCTAGGGCGCGCCTCACCTGGCTGGTCGCTGCAGCCGATCCAGGAACGCCGACAGCAGCGCCTCGCGCAGGTCCGGGGCGGCGAGGTCGAGCAGCGCGTTGATCTCCGCCATCGACTCCGGAAGTCCGGCTCCCGGGCTGCCGTCGTCGCCTCCTGCCATGCCCACTGCCGCCAGCAGCCCGTCGAAGTCGTCGTCGCTCAGGGTGGCGGCGTCGAGTGCCTGCACGAACTCCACGATGCCGGGGTCGATGGCGATCGGGCCCTGCGCCGCCGCGTCACGTACGGCGGCGCCCAGCGCCTCGAGGAACTCCTCGACGTGGTCGGCGGTCGCGGCGCTCAGCGACAGGTGGATGGTCGGCCGGCCGCCCTCGAAGGAGAGCTGGGGCTGCACGTACCAGCCGGCCCGCGTCATCGCGTCGGTGATCGTGAAGACGTCGCAGCTGTCGTCGGTGGCGAACGCGACCAGCGTCGACTCAGGACGTACGACGACCCGCAGCCCGTCGATCCGACCGATCCCCTCGACCAGCCGGTCGACGCCGTCGAGCACCTTCTCGGTGAGCGCGAGGTAACCGTCGTCGCCGATCGTGTTCACCACGGCCCATGCGCCTGCCAGGGGTCCTCCCGACTTCGTCGACTGCATCGTCGGGTTGAGCATCGTGTAGCCCGGCCACTGGGCGCTCGCGAAGAACTGCGGCCGTCGCAGCGCGGGTGTGCGGTGCAGCAGGATCGAGGTGCCCTTGGGGGCGTAGGCGTACTTGTGCAGGTCCACCGAGATGCTGGTGACGCCTTCCACGGCGAAGGTCCAGGGCCTGACGGGGCGACCGAGCCGGGCGGAGTACGGCAGCACCCAGCCACCGATGCACGCGTCGACGTGGCAGCGGACGCCACGCGCGGCGGCCGCAGCGGCGATCTCGGTCACGGGGTCGACCACCCCGTGGGCGTACGACGGTGCGCTGGCCACCACGAGCACGGTCTGCTCGTCGATGGCGGCCGCCATGGCCTCGGGCCGGGCCCGGAACTCCTCGTCGACGCCGACCATGACCGGCTCGACCCCGAAGTAGTGCGCCGCCTTGTGGAAGGCAGCGTGCGCCGTCACCGGCAGCACCATCCGCGGGTGCTCGACGTCGGGTCGGGAGTCGCGAGCACCCTGCACGGCGAGCAGCACCGACTCGGTGCCGCCGCTGGTCACGGTGCCCACGGTCGTGGCCGGACCGTCGAGCAGCGAGGCAGCGAAGCCGACCAGCTCGTTCTCCATCGTCAGCAGGCTCGGGAACGCGGTCGGGTCGAGCCCGTTGGAGCCGGCGTACGCCGCCACCGCCTCGCGCCCCACCCGGTCGGCCTCCTCGAGCCCGGAGTCGTAGACGTAGGCCAGGGTGCGACCACCGGTGACCGGCACGTCGCCGGCCTGGAGCTCCTTCAACCGGGCGAGGACATCGCTCTTCGTGGGCTGAGTCATGCGGTGACTCCTTCGATCTCGCGGACGGTCTCGGCATCGAGCCGATAGCGCGACAGGAACGCCAGGCTCGCCACGATCAACACCGCCGGCAGCAGCGAGAAACCGAGCACGATGGCGGTCAGCGCGGAGTCCGGCTGGGACGCCGCGTGGGCCGCGAAGTCGTCGAGGTCGGTCCCCGAGTGGTAGCTGCCGAGGGCGAGCACGAGCGCATAGATCCCCGGTCCGAGGGCGAGGCCGAGGGTCTCGCCGGCGGTCCAGACACCGGTGTAGACGCCCGCCCTGTTCTCCCCGGTACGACGGGCGTCGACTGCCGCCGCGTCGGGCAGCATCGCCATCGGGAAGACCTGGATCCCGGCGTACCCGAGCCCGACGAGCGCGGTGGCGGCGTACACCCACCAGCTGGGCGCCGACCGCGACCAGATCAGCAGCACGGCAGCGGTGGCGAGCACGAGCGAGGAGGCGACGTACCCCTTCTTCTTGCCGATCCGCTGGCCGAGCGCGCTCCACGCAGGCGTCAGCAGCAGCGCCGGCCCGACGAAGCAGACGAAGAGGATGGTGGCCGCTCCCTTGTCGACCAGCACCCACCGCGAGACGTAGGCGACGCCGGCCAGCATCGCGCCCGTCGCGAGCGCCTGCATCACGAAGGTGCTGAGCAGCAGCCGGAAGTCGCGGGCTCCTGCCACGATGCGCAGCTGCTCGCGCAGGGTGCCGGCACCCGGCGCCACCCTGCCGATCGGTGCCGACCGGGTGCCGACGTAGGCCCCGACCACGCCGATCACCAGCAGCACCGAGATGACGACGCCCATCACCCGGTAGCCGGCCCGGCCACCGAGCGCGTCGCGGATCGCGGGTGCGCTCGCGCCGCTGATCATGATGGCGAGGGCGAGGATCGCCACCCGCCAGGTCATCAGCCGCGTGCGCTCGTCGTAGGAGTCGGTGATCTCGGCCGGCATGGCGACGTAGGGCACCTGGAAGAAGGCGTACGCCGTCGCGCACGCCACGAACATCACCAGCACCCACACCGCGTCGACGGCCTTCGAGCCGAGGTCGGGTGCCGCGAACAGCAGCGCGAAGAACACCGCGAGCGTGAGCCCACCCTTCAACAGGAAGGGCCGCCTCGGGCCACGCGGGTCGGTCGACCGGTCACTGATCCGTCCGGCGACCGGGTTGAGCACCACGTCCCACGCCTTCGGCAGGAACACGATGAACCCGGCGAGCACGGCAGCGATGCCGAGGGTGTCGGTCAGGTAGGGCAGGAGCATCAGCCCCGGGACGGTGCCGAAGGTGCCGGTCGCGACCGAACCGAGGCCGTAGCCGGCGCGGACGCGCATGGGCAGGGGCTGGGACATGCGCTGAATGTAGTGGGTTGGACGGCTGTGCTCGGCCTGCGGAGCGGGCCGCACGCACGCCCGGGACGGTTCACCCCTCCCGGGGGAGGTAGCGCCGATCTGTGCCTGCGACCGTCGGGTGGCCGCAGGCGCCGATCGCGGCTTGGAGCCGACCATGACGAGCAGGGACAGAGTCGAGTCGTTCGACCCAGAACGACGCCGCCTCGCCGGATGAACCTGTTCCTGGACGTCCTCATCGTCATCGGCGTGTCCGCGGTGGCAATCACGGCCATGTTGGTGGTGCGACGCCGCGCACCCGAAGGCAGCTTCTTCAACGACGGCGACCGCGCGGCAGGCGTGTTCGGTGTGCTGGCCACCGGGTTCGCCGTACTCGGCGGATTCGTGGTGTTCCTGGCGTTCGACAGCTATGACGCGGCGAGGTCGGGTGCGGAGGACGAAGCGCTGATCGTCTCGCAGCAGGTGGAGACCGCTCAGTTCTTCCCCGCGCCCGCGGACCGCGAGCTCACCGGTCAGCTGGTCTGCTACGCCCGATCGGTGGTCGGCGTGCAATGGGACCGGATGGAGAACGGCACGCTGGGTGAGGACCTCAACCCCTGGGCAGGGCAGATGTTCCGCACGTTGCAGACCGTCGAACCGCGGACGCCCACCGAGCAGTCGGCGTACGACACGTGGATGAGCCAACGGCAGGCTCGGGAGGCGGCGCGCAACGACCGCGTGCACGGAGCGGTGGGCGTGATCCCTGCGCCCCTGTGGGTGGTGTTGATCTTCACGTCCGGCCTCATCTTCGTGTACATGCTGTTCTTCGCCGACAGTGGAGAAAGAGCCGTGGTCCAGGCAATGCTGATGGGCACGGTGGTCTCGGTCGTCACCTCGATGCTGCTGCTGCTCGGCCTGCTGAACAACCCGTTCCACGACGGCATCGGGGGTCTTCGCCCGGTGGCCATGGAGCGAGCCTTGCAGGTGGTCCAACAGGAGATGCAGATCGCGCACGCTGATGCCGTGCCCCCCTGCGATGCCCGCGGTGACGCGAAGCCGGCAGACAGGTGAGCTGGATGAGCTCGTTGCCGGCGGGCGTCCTGGTCGCGGGCTGGCTCGCGCTGGCACTGATCGTCGCCGCAGGCGGGCGACTCGCTGTCCGTGCGCTGGTGCCGGCGAGTGATGCGGAGCACGTGTCGCAGATCGCCGCGCCGCTGATGCCGGCACTCGGGGCCGCGTTCGCGATCTTCGCTGGCCTCACGCTGGCTGGCGAGGCCAGCTACCTGCGCTCGGCGGAGAGCCTGGTGAGTGACGAGGCGTCGGCTGCCTCGCGTCTGGCTTGGGCAGCGACCAGCCAGGGAGTCGACCAGGGATCCATCCACTCGGCCCTCGAGCACTACCTGCAGAAGACGCGCACCCGTGAGTGGGCAGACCAGGACGAGGAAGGTGGTGACGACCCGGCCACCACCCGGGCGATTGCCAGGCTCGAGCAGGTGGTGCGTGCACAGGCGGCCCAACCCGAGCTCGGCAGCCCACCGAGCTCGGAGCTCCTGACCTCCCTGGATGCGGTCACGAGCGCGCGTCGGGCTCGCATCGCGGCCGCCTCGCGACAGGTTCCCGCCCTCTACGTCGGCACCCTGGTGGCGAGTGGCCTGGCGCTCATCGCCAACGCAGGTGCGCTCACCTTCCGGAGTCGCCTGCGAACCTCCGTGCTCGTCGTGGGTCTGGCCATGGTCGTGGGCCTGAGCATGGCGCTGTTGTTCTCCCTCACGGCACCGTGGCGCGGGCCGCTCATCGTGAGTGGGCATCCGCTGGACGCGATCATCCATGACCTCGAGACCGGGTTCTTCGGCCGATAGCCGTCCGGGCTGGTGCCGGACGCTTCAGGAGCCCTCGCCGGTCATCGGCTTCTCGGTGCTCAGCGTGTGCTCGACCAGCCGGGCCAGAGCTGCCTGTCCGGACTCGAGCGGGTGCAGCGCGGCGCCACGGTGACGGCTGCCGACGCGACCCTGCACCCAGGGGTGTCGGGCACACACGTCGTGGCCGATCGAGGCCTGGTAGAAGTCGACGAACTCGACTCCGGCGGCCTTGGCCGAGTCGCGCATCTCGTAGCGCAGCCGGAGGTTGATCGAGCGGAAGGTGGCCCGGTCCTGCGGTCGCATCCGCGGCAGGCGCAGGCAGTCGCCGGTCTGCGGCAGCAGCTTGGGGTAGCTGATCAGCAGCACGCGGGCCTTCGGGGCGCGTTCCTTGACCTGGTCGAGGGTCTGGACGAGCTCCGGGCCCAGGGCATCGACGGTGGCCCGCAGCGAGTCGCGCTCGTCGTACAACGGACAGATCTTGGTCATCTTGCGGCAGGTGGTGGCCAGTTTGGCGTAGAGCCGGCCGTTGTTGGCGCCGATGCCGACGGTGACGAGGTCGGTGTCGGGGGAGAGGGCGGTGAGCTGCGGCGCCACCGACTGGCCGTCGGCGGTGCGCTGGCGGCGGTCGTAGAGGTCGACCGTCTGGGCGCCGGTGCAGGACCTGTCCTGGAGGTCGTCGATGTGCAGGGCCCGCGCCACCAGGTGCGGGTAGTTGTTGCTCGAGCGGTTGCAGCCGTAGGCGACGTCGTTGAGCGGGACGTACGGCGCGGCCGTGAACGAGTCACCCATCGCGACGTAGTGGTGGTACGTCGGGCCCTCCGGGTCCTGGGTGCCGAGCCCACCCAGCAACACGACGAGCACCACCGTGAGCACCGCGGCGACGAGGCGCAGCGCCTGCTCGGGAGTGTGCGGGAGGGACAGCCTCAAGGCTTGCGGGCGAGGTTCCTCGAGGAGGCGGACGCGAACCGGCGCTCGCGGTTGGACCCGATCGCCGAGCGGTCGGGCGCGACCTCCTCAGCCGGCTTCCGGGTGCGGGGCGTCGGCTTCTTCTTGGCCGGCGGCCGCGGTGCCACCGGCTTCTTGGGAGCTTTGCGTGTGGTGCGGGCCGAGCGGTCGTCGGGCGTGGAGTACTGCTCGATCCACTCGTCCATCACCACCCAGGTGGTCCCGCGTGCGGCCCGCCCGGTGAGCATGCCGAGATGTCCCCCAGGGACGATCTCGAAGCGCACCTCGTGGGCGTTGGTCAGCAGCTTGACCATGGCCTTGACGGAGTTCACCGGCGCGATGCCGTCGGTGTTGCCGGCGAAGATCAGCACCGGCACCTTGATGTTGGCGACGTCGATCTCGTGGCCCGACAGGTCGACCTTGCCGCCGAGCAGCTGGTTGTGCTTCAGCATCCGGTGGTAGAGCTGGCCGAAGGACCGCCCGGGGTAGGCGATCATGTTGTCGGTGAACCGGTCGACCGCCTCGATCTGGGCCAGCCACTCGCTGTCGTCGAGGTTCTGCAGGATCGCGATCGGCTTGGTGATCATCTTGGTGCCCGAGCTGAGCTGGAAGGCCCGTCGTACGAGCGGCTTCGGGGCACCGCCCAGCATCCGGTAGAGCTGGGTGACGATGCCGCCGTCGGTCAGCCGCAGGATCGGGCGCAGGGGCGCGACCATCGGCACCTGCTTGACGTCGAACGGCGAGCCGACGACGGTCAGTGAGGCGATCGGCAGGTCCGGTCGGTCGGCGGCCGCGAGCGCGGCGAAGATGCCTCCGAGGCTCCAGCCGATCACGTGCACCGGTCGGTTGCCGGCGTGTTCGCTGACCGTCTTGATGGCCTCCGGGACGACCTCCTCGACCCAGTGCTCCATGCCGAGCCGGCGGTTCTTGAAGGAGATCTCGCCGTACTCGACGAGGTAGGTGGGGCGGCCCTTCTGCACGAAGTGCTCGACGAGCGAGCAGCCGCGGCGCAGGTCGAAGCAGAGTGCCGGCGCGGCGAGAGGGGTGACGAGCAGCACCGGGTCGCCGGTCTCGCGGGTCTTCTTCTGCGGGCGGTAGTGGTAGACCTCGCGCAGGGGGCCGTCGTCGATGAGGGTCCGCGGCATCGGGCGGAGGTCGGCCAGGCCTCCATAGAGCAGCTTGTGAGCCACGTTGCTGGCGGCGGACGCGACCTGGTCCGGCTTGGGGATCAAGTCCATGGGGCGAAAATTACCCTCTCGACCCTCCGGGGGCACATCGTGCGAGTCGAGGTCCGATGCATGGACACGACACCCGGCCAGGAGTAGGCATGCCTCATGAAACTCTCCCGGGTGGTCGGCGGGGTCGGGCTCGCGGTCGGTGCGGTCGCAGCGCGGGACCTGATGCAGAAGCGGCACGCGCTGATGCGCAACTACCCGGTGATCGCCCACGCCCGCTACTGGCTGGAGACCATCGGCCCGGAGCTGCGCCAGTACATCGTCACCGGCAACGACGAGGAACGACCGTTCAGCCGCGACCAGCGGTCCTGGATCTACGCGTCGTCGAAGCAGGAGAACAACTACTCCGGCTTCGGCACCGACAACGACACCGAGCACACTCCGGGCTACGCGATCATCAAGCACCGCACCTTCGCGGCGTCACTGCCCCACGACCACGCGGAGAAGGTCGGCCTGCCGGCCGCCAAGGTCGTCGGCGGCCCCCGGGGCCGGGCGAAGGCGTTCCGTCCCGACTCGCTGATCAACATCTCGGGGATGAGCTTCGGCTCGATGTCGGGCAACGCCATCGCAGCGCTCAACAAGGGTGCGCAGCTGGCCGGCTGCATGCACAACACCGGCGAGGGGGGCCTCTCCCCGCACCACCGCCAGGGCGGCGACATCGTGCTGCAGATCGGTACGGCGTACTTCGGCTGCCGCGACGAGGACGGCAACTTCTCGCTGAGCAAGCTCAAGGAGGTCGTCGACTCGGCGCCGGTCCGTGCGATCGAGGTCAAGCTCTCGCAGGGCGCGAAGCCGGGACTCGGCGGCCTGCTGCCGGCCGCCAAGGTGACCAGGGAGATCAGCGAGATCCGCGGGATCCCGATGGGCCAGGACTGCGCCAGCCCGTCGCGCCACACCGCCTTCAGCGACGTGGACAGCCTGCTCGACTTCGTGGAGCTGGTGGCCACCGAGACCGGACTGCCGGTCGGGATCAAGAGCGCGGTCGGGGAGATGACCTTCTGGCACGAGCTGACCCGGTTGATGGGCAAGGGCGAGCGGGGCGTCGACTTCGTCACCGTCGACGGGGGCGAGGGCGGCACCGGCGCGTCTCCGCCGGTCTTCGCCGACTCGATCGCGCTGCCGTTCCGGATGGGCTTCTCCCGGGTCTACGGCACCTTCGCCGAGGCCGGCCTGACCGACGACGTCGTCTTCATCGGCTCCGGCAAGCTGGGTCTGCCCGACAACGCCGTCGTGGCCTTCGCGCTCGGCGCCGACATGGTCAACGTCGCCCGTGAGGCGATGATGTCGATCGGCTGCATCCAGTCGCAGAAGTGCCACACCGACCGTTGCCCGACCGGGGTGGCGACGCAGGACCCGTGGCTCGCGCACGGCCTCGACCCGGCGTCGAAGGCGGAGCGCTGTGCGCAGTACGTCCGCACCTTCCGCAAGGAGCTGGTCAAGGTCTCCGAAGCGATCGGCGTCGCGCACCCGGGCCTGATCACCCCCGACGACGTGGACATCTTCAGCGGCGACTACGAGGCCCGCTCGCTGCGTGCCGTCTACGGCTACAAGGAGGGCTGGGGCACCCTCGGCACCGCGCTCGCCCAGGAGATCACCGAGCTGATGGCACCCGGAGGCACCCGCGCCGAGACCCGGTCGATCGAGGAGGGCGAGGGCGAGAAGCCGAGTCGCCACGAGTCGATCCGGACCTCGGGGATCACCTGATCGGGGAGCGCCGCCAAGTAGCTATGAGCGCCGTGCCGGCCGGGTGCTCTTCGAGTGCGTCGGCTGTACGGCGGAGAGCGCGTCGAGGAACGCCGAGGCCCAGTGGGAGACGTCGTTCTCCGCGACCGTCTTGCGCATCGCCCGCATCCGGCGCGACAGGTCCTTGGGGTCGGCCCGGTAGGCCTCGAGCATCCGGGCCTTCATGCCGTTGATGTCGTAGGGGTTGACCAGGTAGGCCTGGCGCAGCTCGTTGGAGGCGCCGGCGAACTCCGAGAGCACCAGCGCACCGTCGCTGTCGTAGCGGCAGGCGACGTACTCCTTGGCGACCAGGTTCATCCCGTCGCGGAACGGCGTCACGACCATGATGTCGGCGGCGCGGTAGAGCGCGGCCATCTCCTCGCGCGGGAAGGAGGAGTGCAGGTAGGAGATCGCCGGCCGGCCGATGCGCCCGAGGTCGCCGTTGATCCGGCCGACCAGTCGGTCGATGTCGTCGCGCAGGAGGCGGTACTGGTCGACCCGCTCACGAGACGGCGTCGCGACCTGGACGAACATCGCGTCCTCGACGCTGAACTCGCCGTCGGCGATCAGCTCGCTGAAGGCACGCAGCCGTGCGTAGATGCCCTTGGTGTAGTCGAGCCGGTCGATGCCGAGGAACAGCTTGGTCGGGTTGCCGAGGTCGCGCCTGATCTCCTCGGCGCGGGCTGTGACACCTTCCGACCGAGCCAGCTCCTCGAAGCCGGCGAAATCAATGGAGATCGGGAAGGCACGGGCCTGCACGACGCGGCCGTCCGGGAGGTAGACCGCGTCGCGGTGGGTCTTGTGCCCGACCCGCTGCCGGACGAGACGGACGAAGTTCTGTGCCGCGCCGGAGAGCTGGAACCCGACCAGGTCGGCCCCGAGCAGGCCCTCGAGGATCTGGCGCCGCCACGGCAGCTGGGAGAACAGCTCGGCCGGCGGGAACGGGATGTGCAGGTAGAAGCCGATGCGGAGGTCGGGACGCAGCTCGCGCAGCATCGCCGGGACGAGCTGGAGCTGGTAGTCCTGCACCCAGACGATCGCGTCCTTGGCGGCGAACTTCGCGGCGGCGTCCGCGAACCGCTGGTTGACGGTCACGTAGGACTCCCACCACTCGCGGTGGAAGGACGGCTTGGCGACGAGGTCGTGGTACAGCGGCCACAGGGTGGCGTTGGAGAAGCCCTCGTAGAACTCGTTGTGCTCCTGCTCGGACATGGTGACCGGGACCAGGGTCAGGCCGTCGTCCTCGAAGGGCTCGATGTCGGAGCCGGTGTCGCCGGGCCAGCCGATCCAGGCGCCGTTGTTGGCCCGCATCACCGGCTCGAGGGCGGAGACGAGACCACCGGGGGAGCGCCGCCAGGTGACTTCGCCGTCGTCGTCCACCACCCGGTCGACGGGCATGCGGTTGGCGACGACGACCAGGTCGGAGGTGCTGCGTTTCCGAGAGCTTCGACTCACGGTTGGACCTTACCTGCGGTAGGAGACGCCGATCTCCTCGAGGATGGTGTCCATCTGCCCCATCAGGGAGATCGTCTGCCCGGGCGGGACGAGCGTGCTGGTGAGCGCTCCGGCGCGGAGGCACCGGTGGGCCTCCTGGATCTCGTTGCCGTAGCCCAACCCGATCACCGGCTCGTCGGGCTCGATCCACTCGCTGCTTCCCGCGGGTTCGGCGTACGACGTCCACCGGAGGCGCTGGGGGGTGTAGAAGCGGCTCGGCAGGTCGAACCAGCCCGACTCGGTGGCCACGGTGGCGGTCACCGAGGGATGTGAGGTGAGGGTCGCCGTCAGGGCAGCCGTGGCGCCTCCCGGGTAGAGCCCGGCGACGGAGACGTCGAGGTCGATGCCCAGGGCCGAGAGGTTGGCCACGGCCGTGAGCCGCTCCGGCTCCCCGAGCACCAGGTGGGCGAAGGTCAGCGGGTAGATGCCCATGTCGAGCAGGGCTCCGCCTCCGAGCGCCGGGTCGAGCAGCCGGCCCGACTGCTCGCCCCCGTCGGTGGCACCGGGGACCACGAACCCGATGGCGGCGTGCACCTGCCGGGGGCTCCCGTAGTCGCCGCTGGCCAGCAGGCGGAGCAACGTCCGGATCGTCGGGTGGCAGGCCATCCACATGGCCTCCATCAGGAACAGCCCACGGTCGGCAGCCTCGGCGAACAGCGCGGTCGTGGACGCGGCGTCGAGCGTCATCGGCTTCTCGCACAGCACCGCCTTCCCGGCCGCCAGGGCGAGACGGGTGTGCTCGTCGTGGAGCACGTGGGGGGTGGCGACGTACACGACGTCGACCTCGGGGTCGGCGACCAGCGCCTCGTAGGAGCCGTGGGACCGCCCGCCGAACTCGGCGGCGAAGTCCGCGGCCCGCTGCTCGTCGCGGGAACCGGTGGCCACCAGCCGCCCCTCGGGTACGGCGAGCAGGTCGCTCGCGAACGAGCGGGCGATCCGGCCCGGCCCCAGCACGCCCCAGCCGATGGTGTCCATGGCGTGAGGCTAGCCACCGGTGCTCGGCCCGTCCCCCCTCGCGGCACGCCGCGTGGCAAATGACACCGTTGTATTTCTCATCGCTATGATGAGCGCGACCCATCATCACCTTCCCCTCCGAGGAGTCGCCACGATGGTCGCCAGCCACGCGCTCAACAGCTCCCAGCCCGAGGGCTCCGGTGAGCTCTCGTCGCGGGATGCGGCGATGCTCGACTTCGAGCGCCAGTGGTGGAAGTACGCCGGCGCCAAGGAGCAGGCCGTCCGCGAGAACTTCGACATGTCCGCCACCCGCTACTACCAGGTCCTCAACGCCCTCATCGACCGCCCCGAGGCCCTGGCCCACGACCCGCTGCTGGTCCGCCGGTTGCGCCGCCTGCGCGCCACGCGCCAGCGCCAGCGCTCCGCCCGTCGCCTCGGCTTCGACCTGACGGAGTGACGCGCGTGATCCGCAACCATCGCCTACGCGACGAGCAGGGCGTGGTCCTGCCGACCCGGCTGCTGGCCCTGTGCATCTCCGCCATCGCCCTGGCCGGCCTGGTCTTCATCGCCAACGACCCCGACAAGGCGCCCGACGAGACCGCGACACCGGTCGTCACCGAACCCACGAAGACCGCCGAGCCGAGCACGACGACACCGTCCACGACCCCCAAGCCGAAGCCCAAGCCGGTCAAGCGCGGACAGACCAACGTCACCGTCTTCAACAACACCCGCGTCAAGGGGCTGGCCGGCGGCGTCGCCAGCAAGGCCAAGGGCGCCGGCTGGAACGTCGTCGCCACCGACAACTGGTACGGCACCGTCGACGGCACGGCGGTCTACTACCCACCGAAGCTGAAGGCGGCCGCGCAGGAGCTCGGCTACGACCTCGGCATCAAGCGCATCAAGCCCTCGCAGGAGCCGATGCAGTTCGACCGGCTCACGGTGATCCTCACCGACGACTACCACGGCTGACCCCTACCTGGCCTCTGCCTGACCTGCCTCTCCTGACCGACCTGCTTCGACACGTTCTCGTCGGGCTGGAAAGGTTGGGCCCATGGAGTTCGGCTCGAGCACGGGTGAGCAGGAGTACGCCGCCCTCGTCCGCGCCGCCGACGACCTCGTCATCGGCCTCGACTTCGACGGCACCCTCGCCCCGATCGTCGAGGACCCCGAACAGGCGCACATCCACCCCGACGCCGCCGACGTCCTCGTCGACCTGGCCGAGCAGGTGCGCGCCGTCGCCGTGATCACCGGTCGACCGGCTCGCCAGGCCCTCGCCCTCGGGGGACTGGAGGACGTGGGCAACGCCATCGGCGAGCACGGCCGGGAGTTGTTCGTGCTGGGCCAGTACGGCAACGAGCGCTGGACCTCGACCAACCGCCGGGTGATCTCGCCCAAGCCTCCGCGCGGGCTGGCCTCCTTCACGGCCGGCCTGCCGCGCCTGCTGCGACGCGGCGACGCCGAGGAGGCCTGGGTGGAGGAGAAAGGACTCGCGGTCGCCGTGCACACCCGCCGCCTCGAGGACCCGCAGGCGGCCTACGAACGGCTGCTGCCGCTGCTCGAGGAGTCCGCCAAGTCCCACGACCTCGACGTCGAGCCCGGCCGCAACGTCATCGAGGTGCGCGCCCACGGCATGCACAAGGGCGCGGCCGTGCACCGGCTCGTCGAGGAGGTCGGCGCCAAGGCGGTCGCGTTCATCGGCGACGACCTCGGTGACGTCGAGGCGTTCCGTGCCGTCGAGGAGCTGCGTGCCCAGGGCTACCCGGGCCTGCTCGTCTGCTCGGCCTCCGACGAGGAGAACGCGCTGGCCGACCTCGCCGACGTCGTCGTCAGGGGACCGTCCGGCGTCCTCGACCTGCTCCGCGAGCTCACCGCCGACATCCGCTCGGCCAGGGCCTAGGCGCCGCCGCGGCGTCTGCTGTCGAGCCGGACGGTCCAGGGCTCGACCGTGTCGACCACGAGGTGGCTCGGGTGCCAGGGGTCCGCGGCCAGCGTGCGGCGTACGGCGTCGTCGGACTCGGCCTCGACCGCCAGCACCACCCGGTGCTCGTCCGCCAGCGGTCCGCCCAGTACGACGAACCCGGAGTCGACGAGGTCGTCCATGAAGGCGGCGTGCTCGCTCCACCCGGACTGCTCCTCCAGCGGGAGCGCGGGATCGTACGACGGACCGGAGCGGTGCAGCGTCACCAGGAACACGCTCATGCCGCGATCGTGGCAGCAACCGCCGACACCCTTCTGAGGAGCGAGACGGCTCGTCCCGAATCGCGAGATGGATGTGCACATTCTGAGACGCCTACCTAGGCTGGCTCACAGCTCATCGAGAGGGACTGAGGGAAACGGCCCGTTGAAGTCCCGGCAACCGCCACGCGAGCCTCCGACCACTCGGATTCGTGCGGTGCGGTGCCAAATCCGTCCCGGTCCGAGAGTCGGCCCCCGGGGAAGATGAGAAGGAGGCCTCCTTGAGCATCGCAACTGACCGAGCGACCGACCAGTCGCCCGCGACCGACACCGGCCTGCGCGAAGGTGCGTTCGGCAACGCCATCGCCCTGTCCTGTCGGGAGTGCGGCCACGAGGTCCCCCTCGGTCCCCACTACGCATGCACCGAGTGCTTCGGTCCGCTGGAGATCGCCTACGCCTTCCCGGACGTGACCCGCGAGCAGATCGAGGCCGGCCCGCGGAACATCTGGCGCTACAAGGCGCTGCTGCCCGTGCCCGACGACATCGAGCAGAGCCCCAACATGGAGCCCGGCTTCACCCGCCTGCTCAAGGCCCACAACCTCGGCCGCGAGCTCGGCATCGACAACCTCTGGGTCAAGGACGACTCCACCAACCCGACCAACTCCTTCAAGGACCGGGTCGTGGCCTGCGCCCTCAGCGCGGCCCGTGAGTTCCACAGCAAGGTGTTCGCCTGTCCGTCGACCGGCAACCTCGCCAACGCGGTGGCGGCCGCCGGGGCGCGCGCCGGCATCAAGACGGTGGTGTTCATCCCGTCGAACCTCGAGCAGCCCAAGCAGGTCAACTCCGCGGTGTTCACCGACTCGCTGGTCGCCGTCAACGGCAACTACGACGACGTCAACCGCCTGGCCTCGGAGATCGCGGGCGAGGAGGACGGCTGGGCGTTCGTGAACGTCAACGTCCGCCCCTACTACGCCGAGGGCTCCAAGACGCTGGGCTACGAGATCGCCGAGCAGCTCGGCTGGCGGCTGCCCGACCAGATCGTCATCCCGGTGGCGTCCGGTTCCCAGCTGACCAAGGTGCACAAGGCCTTCCAGGAGCTGATCAAGCTCGGGCTCGTCGAGGACAAGCCCTACAAGGTGTTCGGCGCCCAGGCGACCGGCTGCTCGCCGGTCTCGGTCGCCTACAAGGCCGGCGTCGACGCGATCCGCCCGGTGAAGCCGGACACCATCGCCAAGAGCCTCGCCATCGGCAACCCGGCCGACGGTATCTACGTCCTCGACATCTGCCGGGAGACCGGCGGAGCGGTCGAGGACATCAGCGACGACGAGGTGCGCGAGGCGATCGTCCTGCTGGCCCGCACCGAGGGCATCTTCACCGAGACCGCGGGCGGCACCACGGTCGGCGTACTGAAGAAGCTTGTCGAGACCGGCCAGCTCGACACCTCCCTCGAGACGGTCGTGATCAACACCGGCCACGGTCTGAAGACCCTCGACTCGGTGTCCGGCACGGTCGGTCCCGCGGCGACCATCGAACCGTCGTACGCCGCCTTCACCAGCAGCGGCATCGTCTAGTCACCCGTCCCCGACTCACCGAGGAGAGAGCAACCCATGAGCGTCAGCGTCCGGATCCCCACCATCCTGCGCAACTACACCGACGGCGCCTCCGAGGTCACCGCGGAGGGAACCACGCTCGGTGAGGTGCTCGACGACCTCGAGTCGAACCACAGCGGCATCAAGGCCCGCGTGCTCGACGACGGCGGCGAGATCCGGCGCTTCGTGAACGTCTACGTCGGCAACGACGACGTGCGCTTCCTCGACGGCCTCGGCAGCGCCACCCCCGAGGGCACCCAGATCAGCATCATCCCGGCGGTCGCCGGGGGCTGACCCGGTTGAGGCGTCCGGCAGACTGGCCGCCATGCCACGCAACTTCGCCACCACGGACCGCGTCGAGCGCGACGAGCTGCTCGACTTCGTGCGTCCGCGCCACCGCGGGACGCTCGTCACCACCCGCAGGAATGGTCGTCCCCAGATCTCACCCGTGACCTGCGGGCTCGACGACGAGGGCCGGGTCGTCATCTCGACCTACCCCACGCGCGCCAAGGCCGCCAACCTTCGCCGCGACCCTGCTGCCACGGTGCTGATCCACAGCGACGAGTGGGACGGGCCCTACGTGCAGCTCGACGGGACGGCCGAGGTGATCGACCTGCCCGACTCGGTCGAGCCGCTCGTCGACTACTTCCGGAGCATCTCCGGGGAGCACCCCGACTGGGACGAGTACCGCCAGGCCATGCGCGACCAGGGCAAGTCCCTGATCCGGGTGACCATCGAGCAGTGGGGTCCGATCGCGACCGGTGGCTTCCCGCCCGAACTGGCCGAGGAGTCATGACCGTCGTGCTGCTGGCCACCTGCGCGCACCTGCCCGACGGCGAGGAGTGGGCCGGGACCAACCACCTGCTGCCCGCCCTGGGCGAGCGCGGCATCGATGGTCGCTGGGTGGTCTGGGACGACCCGGCGGTCGACTGGTCGCAGAGCCTGGTCGCGGTCCGTGCGACCTGGGACTACGAGCAGCGGCGTGAGGAGTTCCTGGCCTGGGCACGGTCGCTGCCGCAGCTGCTCAACTCCGCCGACGTTTTCGAGTGGAACACCGACAAGGCGTACCTGACCCAGCTCGCCGACGCGGGGGTCTCGGTGGTCCCGACGGTGGTGGTCGAGCGCAGCGGGGACCTCCTCGGCGCGGTCGCCGGCTTCGGCCACGCCGTGGTCAAGCCGTCCGTGGGCGCGGGAGGGCGCGGCGTGGTGGTCCTGGACGGGTCCTCGCAGGAGGAGCCCGACTTCGGCAGCGGTCCCTGGGTGGTGCAGCCGCTGGTCGAGTCGGTGCGCACCGAGGGGGAGACCTCGGTCTTCGTCCTCGACGGCGAGGTCGTCTCGCAGGCCCAGAAGCGTCCGGCCCCCGGTGAGCTCCGCGTGCACGAGATGTACGGCGGTACGACGGTCGCGACACCGGTCACCGACGAGGCGGCTGCCCTGGCCCGTGCTGCGGTCGCCGCGGCCGAGAAGATCCTCGGGGAGCGGCTCGACTACGCCCGGGTCGACTCGATGCGACTCGCCGACGGCAGCCTCGCTGTCAGCGAGCTCGAGGTCACCGAGCCCGGCCTCTACCTCGAGGTGCTCCCGGACAACGCCGGCGCGTTCGCCGACCTCGTCGTGGACCGGCTGCGCACCTCCTAGCCCGTTCGCGCGCGGGACACCCGAGGTTGCCCGGCTGTTCGCCCTGCTCGGCTGCACTCGTCCCGATGGACGTGAGACGCCGCCCGGTCACCTCGGGCCTGCTCGTCGCCGGCCTGCTCACCGGGGCGGCGGTCGGCGGCCGTGACCTGCTCAGGCGCCAGGCCGCCGTCGCCCGCGAGCAGATCGGCAAGCCGCTGGGCGAGCAGGCGCTGGCGGCGGACCGCACCTGGAAGAAGAAGTACGGCGACCGCATCGACCTGCTCGTCCTCGGGGACTCGATCGCCGCCGGGCTCGGGGCCGACGAGCCACGCCAGACCCTCGGAGCCCGGCTCGCGCGCAAGCTGGCCAAGCAGACGGGTCGTGCCGTCCGGCTGCACACCGCCGCCACGGTCGGCGCCGAGAGCAGCGCCCTGGCCGGCCAGCTGGGGACCCTGCCGGCGTCGTACGCCCCGGACGTGGCGGTCGTGATCGTCGGCGGCAACGACGTGACCCACCGCGTCCCGGTCGCCGAGTCGGTGGACCAGCTCGCCGAGTGCGTGCGGGCACTCCAGGCCCGTGGCACTCGGGTCGTGGTGGGCACCTGTCCGGACCTGGGCGCGCTGAGGCCGGTGCCACAGCCGCTGCGCGTCCTCGGCTCGCGGGCGTCGCGCCAGCTCGCGGCCGCCCAGGCGCGGGCCGTCGGCCCGCTCGGCGCCCACGTCGTGTCACTGGCCGACGCCGTGGGGCCGTTCTTCGTCAGTGCGCCGGAGGAGATGTTCAGCCTCGATCGTTTCCATCCGTCCTCGCTGGGGTACAAGCGCACCGCCGGCGCGTTGCTTCCCCATGTCCTGGAGGCGCTCAACGCCTAGGCGGCCGACCAGCAGGCGGGCCTGGACATGTCGCTGCCGACAAACGACGGGCTGGATCACGTGACAGAGACCAAGCAGGGCACCGCAGGCGGACGCACCGGGGTCCTGCGGACCAAGGACGTCAACACCGTCATCCACCAGAACGACGAGCCGGGCGAGGGTGGCGACAGCGGTCATCTCGCCAAGCGGCTGAAGGCGCGCGACCTGATGGGCTTCGGGATCGGCATCGTCATCGGTACCGGCATCTTCGTGCTGACCGGACTCGAGGCCCGGTCGCACGCCGGGCCGGCCATCACCATCTCCTTCGTGATCGCCGGCATCGTGGCCATGCTCGCCGCGCTCTGCTACGCCGAGCTGGCCGCCGCGGTGCCGACCGCGGGCAGCTCCTACACCTACGCCTACACCACCATCGGCGAGGTCTTCGCGTGGATCATCGGCTGGGACCTGATCCTCGAGTTCGCCCTCGGGTCGGCCACGGTGGCCCGCGGGTGGTCGGGCTACCTCCAGAGCGCGCTGGACCTGCCGAAGTCTCTCTTCGGTGAGGACGCGCCCATCAACGTCGGGGCGATCCTCATCGTCGTCGTCCTCGGCACAGTGGCGGCGGTCGGCATCCGCGAGTCCAAGTGGGTGACCAACGGGCTCGTGCTGATCAAGGTCAGCATCACCGTGTTCGTGATCATCGCCGGCCTCTTCTACTTCAAGGCCTCGAACCTCAGCCCCTTCTTCCCGGCCAGCAAGCCGGACCCCGAGGCCAAGGGCGGCGTGGCGCAGCCCCTGTGGCAGTTCGTCACGGGCGCCTCGCCGACGGCGTACGGCGTCGCCGGCGTGCTCACGGCAGCAGCCGTCGTGTTCTTCGCCTACAGCGGGTTCGAGGCGGTCGCCAACCTCGGCGAGGAGACCGAGAACCCCGGCAAGGACATGCCCCGGGGGCTGATCGGCACGCTGGCGATCTGCACGATCCTCTACATCCTGGTCTGTCTCGTGCTCACCGCCATGGTCGACTACCGCACCATCGACAAGAGCGCGCCCATCTCCGAGGCCTTCAAGCAGGTGGGACTCGACTGGGCGGCGACCCTGGTCTCGGTGGCGGCCGTCGCCGGCCTCACCTCCGTGATCCTGGTGGACATCGTGTGCATGGGTCGGATCGGCTTCGCGCTGTGCCGCGACGGACTGCTGCCGGCCGGGATCGGGAAGGTGCACCCGCGCTACAACACGCCCTTCAGGATCACCGTCGGCACCACCATCGTCGTGGCGGTGATCGCGGCCGTCGTGCCGATCGATGCCCTGGCCGAGATGGTCAGCATCGGCACCCTCTTCGCCTTCGTGGTCGTCGCGATCGCGGTCGCCGTGCTGCGGCGGACCGAGCCGAAGATGGAGCGGCCGTTCAAGACCCCTCAGGTCCCGTTGCTGCCCATCATCACCGCCGTGGCCTGCGTCGGCCTGATGGCCAACCTCGCCGTCGAGACCTGGCTGCGCTTCCTGGTGTGGTTGCTCGTGGGCATGGTGATCTACTTCGGCTACGGCCGCACCCACTCGCGGCTGTCCCCGAAGAACGCCGCCGCCGGCGATCTCGAGGACGAAGCCGTCGTCTGACCGGCCGGACCGACGTTTGCACTCCCTTGGGGCGAGTGCTAAAAATGCAGTTGGCACTCTCCGTGTGAGAGTGACAAGAACAGCACCACCACCTTGGCCGTCGGAGTCGAGGCCCGAAGGCGCTGGCGGGAAGGGTCCGCCAGGTCAGCCCGGGCCGTCCGTCGCGGGCGACGAAGCGGCCACCAACTCTTAGATCCAAAGAGGACTCCCAAGAGATGTCGAAGCTGATTGCTTTCAACGAGGAGGCCCGCCGCGGGCTCGAGCGGGGCATGAACACCCTCGCCGACGCGGTCAAGGTCACCCTCGGCCCCAAGGGCCGCAACGTCGTACTCGAGAAGAAGTGGGGTGCGCCCACCATCACCAACGATGGTGTGAGCATCGCCAAGGAGATCGAGCTCGAGGACCCCTACGAGAAGATCGGGGCCGAGCTCGTCAAGGAAGTTGCCAAGAAGACCGACGACGTCGCCGGTGACGGTACGACGACCGCCACCGTGCTCGCCCAGGCGATGGTGCGCGAGGGACTGCGCAACGTCGCCGCCGGTGCCAACCCGATGGCGCTCAAGCGCGGCATCGAGAAGGCCGTCGAGGCCGTCTCCGAGCAGCTGCTCGGCATGGCCAAGGACGTCGAGACCAAGGAGCAGATCGCCGCGACCGCGTCGATCTCCGCCGCTGACGTCACCGTCGGTGAGGCCATCGCCGAGGCGATGGACAAGGTCGGCAAGGAAGGCGTCATCACGGTCGAGGAGTCCAACACCTTCGGGCTGGACCTCGAGCTGACCGAGGGGATGCGCTTCGACAAGGGCTACATCTCGCAGTACTTCATGACCGACCCGGAGCGCATGGAGGCCGTCCTCGACGACCCCTACATCCTGATCGCCAACCAGAAGGTCTCCACGGTCAAGGACCTGCTGCCCCTGCTCGAGAAGGTCATGCAGAGCGGCAAGCCGCTGCTGATCATCGCCGAGGACATCGAGGGCGAGGCCCTGTCGACGCTGGTCGTCAACAAGATCCGCGGCACCTTCAAGTCCGTCGCGGTCAAGGCGCCGGGCTTCGGTGACCGTCGCAAGGCGATGATGCAGGACATCGCGATCCTCACCGGTGGCCAGGTCATCTCCGAGGACGTCGGCCTCAAGCTGGAGTCGACCGGCATCGAGCTGCTCGGCCAGGCCCGCAAGGTCGTCATCACCAAGGACGAGACCACCATCGTCGAGGGCTCCGGCGACGCCGACCAGATCGGCGGTCGCGTCAACCAGATCCGCAACGAGATCGAGAAGAGCGACTCCGACTACGACCGCGAGAAGCTGCAGGAGCGCCTGGCCAAGCTGGCCGGCGGTGTTGCCGTCATCAAGGTCGGGGCGGCCACCGAGGTGGAGCTCAAGGAGCGCAAGCACCGCATCGAGGACGCCGTTCGCAACGCGAAGGCGGCCGTCGAGGAGGGCATCGTCGCCGGCGGCGGCGTCGCCCTGGTGCAGGCCTCCGACCGCGCGTTCGAGAAGCTCGAGCTCGAGGGTGACGAGGCCACCGGCGCCAACATCGTCCGCGTCGCGACCGAGGCGCCGCTCAAGCAGATCGCGATCAACGCCGGTCTCGAGGGTGGCGTCGTGGCCGAGAAGGTGCGCAACCTGACGGCGGGCCACGGCCTCAACGCCGCCAACGGTGAGTACGTCGACATGATCGCCGAGGGCATCATCGACCCGGCCAAGGTGACCCGCTCGGCGCTCCAGAACGCCGCGTCGATCGCCGCGCTGTTCCTCACCACCGAGGCCGTCGTGGCCGACAAGCCGGAGAAGGCCGCCCCCATGGGTGGCGACCCGACCGGCGGCATGGGTGGCATGGACTTCTGATCGCCGCTCGTCGCTGACAAGCAACGCACGAAGGCCCCGGTCGCACGACCGGGGCCTTCGTGCGTCTCGGCATGCGTCGGGCCGAGAAGGGCACAGTGCCCGCATGAGCGGTGACCGCCTCGAGGACGCCATCCTCCAGATGTTGGAGGAACGGGGTGCCGGGAAGTCCATCTGTCCCTCCGACGTCGCCCGCGAGGTCGGGACGCCGGACGGCTGGCGCGAGCTGATGGAGCCCGTGCGGGCAGCCGCCCGGCGCCTGGTCGGCACCGGGGCGGTCGAGATCACCCAGCACGGCGAGGCCGTCGATCCCGACAAGGTGCGCGGTCCGATCCGGATCCGCCGGCGTCAGGACGCCTGAGGCAGCTCCACCTTCTCGGCCAGCGCCTTGCCGGCCTCCTCGGCGGTGGCCAGGGCCTCCTGGTGCAGCTGCTTGGCGAGGTCGGTGAACTCGTCGAGGGCCGGGTTGACGCCGACCAGGGTGAACTCGCGCTCGACGACGGTCAGGTCGGCACCCCAGACGTCGGCCAGGATCCGGCGCAGGTAGGCCGTCGAGTGGTCCCATCCCTCGCGAGGAGTGCCGGCGCCGTACGCCCCGCCGCGCACGGTGGCGAGCACCACGGGCTTGCCCGCGAGCAGCGGACCGTTCTGGCCCCTCGGGTCGGTGATCACGAGGTCGAACCAGGTCTTGATGTGCTGGGAGACGCCGAAGTTGTACAGCGGCACGGCGAGCAGGACGGCGTCGGCCTCCAGCAGCTCGTCGGTGAGCCCGGTGACCAGCTCGGCCGCGGCCTGCTGCTCGGGGGCGCGGTCCTCGGCCGGGGTCCACGAGGCCGCGACGGCGTGCGCCCAGGCGTCGGAGGGAAGCGGCTCGGTGCCGATGTGGCGTCGTACGACGCGGTCGGACGGGTGGGTCGCGAGCCAGTGCTGCTCGACGACGTCGGCGATCTCACGGCTGGCCGAGCCCTCGACCTTGATGCTGGCATCCAGACGGAACAGGGACACGATGACTCCTTCGAAAGGGAATGTTGCTCTCTATTTCGAAGTAACAGCGGGCAACGAAGCATTTGTTCCCGGGTGCGCGTTCCTATACTTCGACGGTGACCTCCGAGGCAGCCGCTGCGCAACTGACTGAGCACTCCGTGCCTCAGTGCGACGCAGCGCTGAGCCAGGCCTTCGCGCTGCTGGGCAAGCGGTGGAACGGGATGATCCTGGGCAGCCTGATGACCGGACCCGCGGGGTTCTCGGAGATCCGTCGGGCGCTCGAGACGATCAGCGACTCCGTGCTCTCCGACCGGCTGAGCGAGCTCGCGGCCGCCGGTCTGGTCGTGCGTGAGGTCGACGAGGGTCCTCCCGTGGCCGTTCGCTACCACCTGGCCGAGTCGGGAGTGGCGCTCGTGCCCGTGCTGCGGGACCTGATGGACTGGGCTCGCGAGAACCTCTGACCGCGTCCGATCCACGGGCGATAGCGTCGTGATCGATGAGTGAGCAGGCGCTGGCGCTGGTGCTGACGGCCGCCGTGCTGCACGCCGTGTGGAACCTCGCCGCCAAGCGGGTCGAGCTCGACGGCGTCGCCTTCGTGTGGCTCTACGTGGTCGGCTCGGTCGTCCTCTGGGGGCCGGTGGCCGTCGTGTGGGTCGTCGTCCAGGGCCAACGACCGAGCTGGTCCTGGGTGTACGCCGGGGCGCTGACCGCGGTCTTCCACATCGTCTACCAGCTCGTGCTGCAGCACGGATATGGGCAGGGCGACCTCAACCTGGTCTATCCGCTCGCCCGCGGGACCGGTCCGCTGCTGACCTTCGTGTTCGCGGTCGCCGTGCTGGGGGAGCGCCCGGATGCGGTGGCGGTCGCGGGCGTGTTCGCGGTCGTGGCCGGCATCCTGCTGATCTCGCTCGGCGGTCCACGTGGCCACGGGTCGCGGCGCGCCGGGGTCGTCTGGGGCGTCGCGACCGGGGTGGCCATCGCGGCGTACACGCTCTGGGACAACCACGCCGTCAACGCCCTCGCCGTCCCGCCTCTGCCGTACTTCGTCGTCGGGCTGTTGCTGCAGCTGCCGGTGATGACGCTGCTGCTCGGTCGGCGACGGGCCATGGTGCCGCTCGTGTGGCGGGAGGCCCGAGGTCCGGTGCTGGCGGTGGCGGTGCTCTCGCCGATGGCCTACGTGCTGGTGCTGCGCGCCATGCAGCTCGCCCCGGTCTCGCTGGTGGCCCCCGCCCGGGAGAGCAGCATCGTGGTGGGGGCGCTGCTCAGCTGGTGGCTGTTGAAGGAGCCGAGCGCCGTACGCCGCCTCCTCGGTGCGGTCGTCGTGCTGATCGGCATCGCCGGGATCGTCGCCGGCTAGGAACCCGCTAGAAGACGTTGAGCGGACGGAACTGCACGCTGATCCTCGGCCCGACGGGTCGCGAGGTCTTGGGGATGGCGTGCTCCCAGGTGCGTTGGCAGGATCCGCCCATCACGATCAGGTCGCCGTGGCCGAGGGCGTGGCAGACCTCGACGTGCCCACCGACCGGACGCAGCTGCAGCTTGCGCGGCGAGCCGAAGGAGACGATCGCGACCATGGTGTCCTGCGAGCGCGCGCGCCCGAGGCGGTCGCCGTGGAACGCGACCGAGTCGTGGCCGTCCCGGTAGTAGCAGCAGCCCGCCGTGACGAAGGGTTCGCCCAGCTCGGGTCGGTAGTGCCGCGAGAGGGCGTCACGCGCCTCGGTCAGTGCGGGATGGGGGAGCGTCTCGCCGACGCCGTAGGTGTGCAGCAGCCGCGGGACGTCGACGACGTTGTCGTACATCGGCCGCCGCTCGGCTCGCCACGGCACCACCTCGAGCAGCTCCGCGAACACCTCGTCGGCCCCTTCGAACCAACCCGGGAGCACGTCGATCCATGCGCCGCGCGAGAGGACCGTGCGCTGGACCCGTCCCTCGAGCGGCCCGACGCCGACGGTGGCGCCGTCGAACAGGGACGCCTGGAAATCGATGGTCATGGCTCCCACGCTACGCCTGTTCGAACACATGTGCGAGTGCCTGTTCGACACCTGTCTCGGGCAGGATGGAGGCGTGACCACGACCGGACTCCTGCTCGCTGCCGGAGCGGGGCGCCGGATGGGGAGGCCCAAGGCGTTGGTCGAGGGTTGGCTGGTGCGGGCGGTCGAGTCCCTCGCCGACTGCGACCAGGTGGTGATCGTCCTCGGGGCCGCTGCCGATGAGGCCCGGCCGCTGCTCGACGCCCACGACGTGACGATCGTGGTCGCGCCCGACTGGGAGGAGGGCATGGGCGCCTCGCTCCGGGCCGGCCTGATGCACCTCCAGCACGGCGACGCCAGCCGGTGCGTGGTGACCCTGGTCGACCTGCCCGACGTCACCGCTCACGTCGTACGCCGACTGCTGGAGTGTCCCGACAACGAGGACGTGCTCGCCCGGGCCACCTACGACGGACACCCCGGCCATCCGGTGCTGCTCGGACGCTCGCACTGGCCGGGCGTGATCACCTCGGCCGTCGGTGACCAGGGAGCACGCACCTACCTGTCGGCCCACGAGGTGGCCGGCGTCGAGTGCGGTGACCTGGCGACCGGGGTCGACGTCGACTCCTAGCGTCCGCGCAGGCAACCGTGGACCAACCCGCTGCTGAGTAGCCTCGGTGCATGGAGCTCACTTCGCCGGACGCGGTGGTGGCTGCCCTCGGGAGCACCGGCTACCTCGCCGACGACGACCTCGCCACGGTCGTCTACCTCGCGCACGGCATGCAGCGACCCCTGTTGCTCGAGGGCGAGCCCGGCACCGGCAAGACGGCGCTGGCCGAGGCCCTCGCAGCCGTCGCGGACGTCCCACTGATCCGGCTGCAGTGCTATGAGGGCATCGACGCCAGCCAGGCCCTCTACGACTGGGACTTCCCGCGCCAGATCCTGCACCTGCGCACGCTGGAGGCGGCCACCAAGGCCGGCGAGCTCGACCCCAACGAGGCCGAGAAGTCGCTGTTCGACGAGCGCTTCCTGCTGGCGCGGCCGGTGCTCCGGGCACTGCGGGAGTCGCCTGCCGTGCTGCTCGTGGACGAGGTCGACCGGGCCGACGACGAGTTCGAGGCGTTTCTGCTCGAGGTGCTGTCCGGCTGGTCGGTGAGCATCCCCGAGCTGGGCACGGTCACGGCCGGCACACCACCGACCGTCGTACTCACCTCCAACCGCACGCGCGAGCTGCACGACGCGCTCAAGCGCCGGTGCCTCTACCACTGGATCGACCACCCGGGCCTGGAGCGCGAGGTTGCGATCGTGCGCAGCCGCCTGCCCGAGGTGAGCCAGCGGCTGGCCGAGCAGGTGGTCGGGGTGGTGCAGCAGCTGCGCAGCGAGGAGCTGCTCAAGCCGCCGGGCGTCGCCGAGACGCTCGACTGGGCGCGCGCCCTGCACCGGCTCGGCGTCGAGGAGCTCGACCTGGAGACCGCCGCGCGCACGCTGGGTGCGGTGGTGAAGTACCGCGAGGACACCGACCGCGTGAAGCAGGCGCTCGACCGGATGATGGCCGGCTGATGGACACCGTCGCGCGTGCGCCCGACGAGATCCTGCTCGGGTTCACCCGCGCCCTCCGCTCGGCCGGGATGAACGTCACCCACGACCGGGCCACGAGCTTCCTCGAGGCGGCCGCCCTGGTGGGCGTGGGGGACGCGCGCAGCACCTACCGCGCCGGCCGGGCGACGCTGTGCTCCGGTCCGGACGACCTGGTCCGCTTCGAGCACGTCTTCGAGGCGTGGTTCGGGGCGCGCGAGCAGCTGCCGCGCACCGTGCCGCGCGAGCAGCCGCGCCAGGTCAACGCGCTGCTGCCGCTCGGGGACCCTGGCGAGACCGGTGGCGAGGCCAGCCCCGACGTCCTGCAGGTGGCGGCCAGTGACCGCGAGGTGCTCCAGCACCGCGACGTCGCCGCCCTGCGTCCCGACGAGAAGGCCCTGCTCGACGCGATGATCCGCGGACTGCGGCCCCGGCTGCCGAGGCGCCGCGCGCACCGGCGTACGGCCTGGCGCCGGGGCGAGATCGACGTCCACCGCACCCTGCGTACGACGCTGCGCCAGATGGGTGAGCCGGCCCGGGTCGAGCACCGTCGGCGCGGTACGACGGACCGGCGGGTCGTGCTCCTGGTCGACGTGTCGGCCTCGATGCGGCCCTATGCCGACGCCCTGCTGCGCCTCGCGCACCTCATGGTCTCGTCGGCCGGCGCACGCGGCCGGGTCGAGGCCTTCACGCTCGGCACCCGACTCACCCGGATCACGCTGCCGTTGCGCACCAGCGACGCCGACCGGGCCCTGGTCCGGGCCGGGGAGCAGGTGCCCGACTGGTCCGGCGGCACCCGGCTCGGGGAGACGCTGAAGGCGTTCCTGGACCGGTGGGGTGCCCGGGGAATGGCTCGCGGCGCCGTGGTCGTTGTCTTCAGTGACGGTTGGGAGCGCGGCGACGCCGCGGAGCTGGGAGAGCAGATGGAGCGGATGCAGCGACTCGCGCATCGCGTGGTGTGGGTGAACCCGCACCGCGGGAAGGCGGGCTACGAGCCCGTCCAGCGAGGGATCGCCGCCGCGCTGCCGCACTGCGACGAGCTCATCGCCGGGCACTCGCTGCGCTCGTTCGCCGAGGTCCTGGAGGTGGTCGGTCGTGCGTGAGGTCATCGAGGAGCTGATGCAGTGGTGGGAGGCCGGCGAGACCATCGGCGTCGGCACCGTCGTCGCCACCTTCCAGTCCGCGCCCCGCCCGGCGGGGGCCTCGATGCTCGTGGGACCGACCGGCGAGGCCGTCGGATCGGTGTCGGGCGGCTGCGTCGAGGGCGCTGTCTACGAGCTCAGCCAGTCGGTGGTGGAGTCGGGGGAGCCGGTGCTGCAGCGCTACGGCGTCTCCGACGACGACGCGTTCGCGGTCGGCCTCACCTGCGGCGGGATCCTGGACGTGTTCGTGGAGAAGGTGAGCCAGGAGACCTTCCCCGAGCTCGGTCAGGTCGCGGCCGACCTCGAGGCCGGTCGCCCGGTCGCGCTGGCCACGGTGATCGAGCATCCCGACCCGGAGTGGTTGGGTCGCCGGCTCGTCGTACGCCCCGAGGCGGTGAGTGGGTCGCTCGGCAGCGAGCGCGCCACCGCCGCCGTGACCGACGACGCGCTGGGGCTGCTCGCATCGGGCCACAACGCCACGCTCACCTACGGCCCCGACGGCGAACGTCGCGGGGAGGGGATGCGGGTCTTCGTGTGGGCGTTCGCGCCGGCGCCGCGGATGCTGGTCTTCGGCGCCATCGACTTCGCGGCGGCGGTCGCCCGGGTCGGTGACTTCCTCGGCTACCACGTGACGGTGTGCGACGCCCGTCCGGTCTTCGCCACCAACACGCGGTTCCCCCACGCCGACGAGGTCGTGGTCAGCTGGCCGCACAAGTACCTCAAGGCCGAGGTCGAGGCCGGCCGCATCGACCGGCGCACGGTGATCTGCGTGCTCACCCACGACCCCAAGTTCGACGTACCCGTGCTCGAGGTGGCGCTGCGGCTGCCCGAGGTCGCCTACATCGGCGCCATGGGCTCGCGACGCACCCACGAGGACCGCCTGAAGCGGCTGCTCGACGCCGGCCTCACCGACGACGAGGTCGCGCGCCTGTCCAGCCCGATCGGACTGGACCTCGGTGCCCGCACCCCCGAGGAGACCGCGGTCAGCATCGCGGCCGAGATCATCGCCGGCCGCTGGGGCGGCACCGGCGACCGACTGTCCGCCACCGACGGCCGCATCCACGAGCACACGGCCGCCCTGGACGGTCTCTGAGCGACGGGCTCAGGCGGCTGCGCCCGGCCCGGGAAGCACGTCGATGTCCGTGGCGTGCATGGGCTCGCCGCAGTTGGCGCAGGTCGGCTCGACCCGGCTGACCTCGCCGCAGGCGTGGTGGCGGTAGAGCACCGGGGGACCGGCGTCGCCGGCCAGCCACTTGTCGCCCCACCCGACCATCACCATCAGCACGTCGAACAGCTCGAGGCCTCGGGGGGTGAGGTGGTACTCGAAGCGGGGCCGGTTGTCGTAGGGGCGTCGTTCGAGCACGCCGTGCTCGACGAGATGGTTCAGCCGCTCGGTGAGCACCTTGCGCGAGATGCCGAGGTCCTGCTGGATCTGCTCGAAGCGGTTCATCCCGACGTACACGTCGCGGATGACCAGCGGTGACCAGGGTTCGCCGACCACGTCGAGGGTGCGGGCGATCGAGCACGCCATGTCACCGAAGTTCGTGCGTTGCATGGCGAGAGACTAGCACTTGGGGTTCCCTCAGGGAACTTTGAGTGCTACGGTTCCTGAGTCTCTTCAAGGAACTCCGAAAGGAACGCCGATGTCCCTCGACCCCGACCTGTGGAGCCATCTCGACGGCACCGCCATCGCCCACGTCGCCACCGTCCTCCCGGACGGCGGGCCGCACTCCGTGCCCGTCTGGGTCGGGACCCGCGGCGAGCACGTCGTGATCATGACCGGCCTCGGTTCGCAGAAGGCACGCAACCTGCGTGGTGACGCCCGACTGGCGATCTCGCTGACGCCACCGGACAACCCCTTCGCTCCCGTCATCCTCCGCGGCCGGGTCGTCGAGTGGCTCGACGGCGACGAGGGCTGGCGGGCCGTCGACGAGCTCGCGCACAAGTACATCGGCGCCCCCTACAGCCGCGAGCTGGACCGCGTGGTGGCCCTGATCGAGGTCGACCACCACCAGATCGGGATGTGAACGAGATGAGTGCGGAGGTGACGGACGAGCAGATCCAGGCCCTGGCTGCGACCGCCAGGCCCTACAGCCTGGCGCAGCTCCGCTGGGGGCCGAAGCGCCACCAGGACGGGGCCGATGCGATCGAGCTCGAGCACCAGCGCCGGATGGTGTCCCTGCGGGCCGACGGGGTGATCGCGATCCTCTGCCCCGTCGTCTCCGAGAACCTGGCTGGGGTGGCCATCCTGACCGAGCCTCCCGAGCAGGCCGAGCAGACGATGGCCGCCGACCCCTGCGTGCGGGCCGGGATGATGACCTGCGAGGTGCTGCCGTGCCTCGGCTTCCCGGGTGACTCCCTGCCGGGGTGAGCCGCTAGGGGCCGACGGCGAGGTCCTCCGCGACGTGCTCGCGGTCCTCGTCGTCGGCGATCGGCACCGCCTTGGCCGCGGCCCACGAGCGGGCGGCCTCCTCGTCGCGGCCGAGGGCCTTGAGGGCGCGGGCGGTCGCCTCGTGGGCGTAGGCGAGGTCGAAGTCCGCCAGGTCGTGCTCCTCACAGGTGGCCAGGCAGCGACCCGCGTGGTGCAGGGCGGTGTCCGGGTGGCCGGCGAGCAGGTGCACCTTGGCCAGCAGCCAGTCCGCACGGGCCGAGTTGCCGGGCCTGCGGCCGGCGGCGCGGTCCCAGTGGTACGCCGCGGCGTAGGCGCGACGCAGCATGTCCTCGGCCTCGTCGGGACTGCGCTCGGACCTCCCGATCAGCTCCCACGTCGAGTTGTTGGCCTCGACGGCCTGGAACCGGTGCCACTCGGCGTCCGGTTCCCGATCGCGCCAGGACACCGGCTCGGCGTCCTCGTCGGCCGCCGGCAACGGCCGCCCGGTCTCGAGCAGGCTCTTCAGGCTGTCCAGGACCCACACCCAGCCGTGCTCGACGTTGGCCCAGGTCTTGGGACTCTGTGCGAGGTCACCGTGGACCAGCCGCAGCCTGGTCAGTCCCTCGCCGGCAGGCTCCACGTGCCACTCGACCCGGCTGACCGGCTCGGCGGTCAGCCCGGCGTCGTACAACGTGTGCCAGGTGTGCACCAGCCGATGCGGCGGGTCGAGGACCTCGACGGTGCCGTCAACAGCGGGTGAGCCGTCGGGCAGCGAGGTCCGGAACGGCTCGCCCTGGACCGGCGGGCGGTCGAAGGCGGTGCCGTGGAAGTACTGCCGGGTGAAGGCCGGGTCGAGGAGTGCCTCCCAGACCTGTTCGGGGGTGGCGCGGATGTAGATCTCGTACTGGTGGCGGGCCGCGGGCATGGCGGGTCCTCTCGATGGCGTGGGTCAGGCACCCGACTCGAGGCCGGTGCGGAGCCCGACCATCGCGCGGGTGAAGGGGGCGGCGTACTTGCTGATCCAGCGGTCGGCGACCAGCCCGATCGGCACCGGGTTGAGGTAGTGCAGCTTGGTGCGGCCCTCGCGTCGTGAGGTGACCAGCCCGGCCTGTTCGAGCACTCCGACGTGCTTCATCACCCCGAACCTGGTCATCTCGGGGACCTCGGCACACAGCTGGCCGGCGCTCCGGCCGTCCTCGGCGAACAGGGCGTCGAGGAGCCGCCGACGGGTCGGGTCAGCCAGGGCGCGGAAGACCGCGCCCATCTCGTCGGTCTCGCTGGCTGCCATGTTCTGCAGAATAGGTGACCATCTGGTCACATGTCCAGAGCCGAGACCGCTGACGCACTGCCCAGTGCGGGGCTACCGTGGCGGCAGTCACACCAGGAGACCCGATGACCACTTCGCACAACCAGCTGCAGAGCAAGCGGCTCGAGGCGGTGCGCGCGTGGATGAACTTCGTCGAGCACGGCGACCTGGCCGAGGGGCTGGTGCGTCCCGAGATCCTGCGGTCGTGGGAGCGCTCGGCCCCTGCCGTCGGCATCGACGTGCGCGAGGCGCCGCTGGCCGACGAGTCCGACACCCAGTCGTTCTGGCAGGGGTCGCCCCTCCAGGTGGCGGTCGAGCGGGTCGAGCAGGAGCTGCGTCGTACGGCGGAGGACGGCGACCTGGTCGTGGCCGTGACCGACGCGCAGACCCGCATCCTCTGGACGTACGGCGGACGCGTGATGCGCCGCAAGGCCGAGACCGTGAACTTCGTGGCCGGTGGGCGATGGGACGACACCAGCGTCGGCACCAACGCCCTCGACCTGGCCACCCGCAACGACGCGCCCTCGATGGTGTTCAGTGCCGAGCACTACGCCGAGATCGTGCACAACTGGGTCTGCTGGGCGGCGCCCGTGCACGACCCGGTCAGTGGCGAGCAGCTCGGCGTCATCGACCTCTCCACCACCTGGGACCGCACCCACCCGATCGGCCTGGCCACCGCGCGGGTGATGGCCCGGCTGATCGAGACCGCGATGCCGGCCTCGCGCCAGCATCCCGGCCTGAGCGGCGACGACGAGGAGGACGTGGTCCCCGGCCTCGACCTGAGCCTCCTCGGCGCGGCCGAGGCCCGGCTCGACGGCAAGCGGCTGCTGCTCAACCGTCGCCAGACCGAGATCCTCGCGCTGCTGGCGATGAACCCGACCGGACTCTCGCTCGAGCAGCTGCACGCGTTGCTCTACGGCGACCAGGCCGTCACCTTCTCCACCCTCAAGGCCGAGGTCTCCCACCTCCGCAGCGCGCTCGACGGGCAGCTCGCCTCGCGGCCCTACCGGCTGATGATGCCGGTGACGACCGACGTCAACCTGGTGCTCCGGCTGCTCCGCAGCGGCCAGGTGCGTGCGGCCGTCGCGGCCTACGGCGGCGACCTGATGCCCGGCACCGAGTCTCCCGCGTTGAGCGAGCTGGCCGACTTCGTGGCGGTCGCCGTTCGCGAAGCCCTGCTGGCCGACCCGCAGCCGCCGGCGGTGGCTCGCTACACCGAGCTGGCGCCCTACGACACCGAGGTGATCGAGGTCTGCCTCGCCGTGATGGGCAACAGCCCGCACCCGACCAAGGCGCTGCTCAAGGGCCGCCTCGCCGCCGCCCGCCGCTGACGCGCGGTCGGGCAGCGGGCGACAGGGTGACAAGATTGCCGGCATGTCACTGGACCTCAGCACCGACGTGGTCGCGCTGACCGAGGCCGTCGTGGACATCGAGTCGGTGAGCCGCAACGAGCAGGAGCTGGCCGACGCGATCGAGGAGGCTCTGAGGGGCGTACCCCACCTCGAGGTGACCCGCATCGGTCACTCGCTGGTCGCCCGCACCGACCTCGGGCGCGACGAGCGCGTGGTGATCGCCGGGCACATCGACACCGTGCCGCTGGCCCGCAACCTCCCGGTCCGCAACGACGGCACCCACCTGCACGGCCTCGGCACCTGCGACATGAAGGGCGGTGTCGCCGTCGCGCTCCGCCTGGCCCGGGAGGTCGCCGAGCCCAACCGGGACCTCACCTTCGTCTTCTACGAGGCCGAGGAGATCGACGACGTCTTCAACGGCCTCGGCATCATCGCTGCGCAGCGTCCGGAGCTGATCGAGGGCGACTTCGCGATCCTGATGGAGCCCAGCGACGCGGTCGTCGAGGCCGGCTGCCAGGGCACGCTGCGCGTCGAGGTCACCACCCGCGGCGAGCGCGCACACTCGGCTCGTTCGTGGCGGGGGTCCAACGCCATCCACCACGCCGGCGAGGTGCTCCGCCGCCTCGAGGCCTACGACGCCCGCAAGCCGGTCATCGACGGGCTGGAGTACCACGAGGGACTCAACGCCGTCTGGATCACCGGCGGTGTCGCCACCAACGTGCTCCCCGACGAGTGCGTCGTGACGGTGAACTACCGCTACGCGCCCGACCGCTCGGAGAGCGAGGCGCTCGCCTTCGTCAAGGAGTTCTTCGACGGCTACGACCTCGTGGTCACCGACTCCGCTCCCGGGGCGCTGCCGGGTCTCGGCGTACCCGCCGCCCAGGCGTTCGTCGAGGCCGTCGGCGGCACGGTCAACCCGAAGTTCGGCTGGACCGACGTCGCCCGCTTCACCGCCCTGGGCATCCCGGCCGTGAACTACGGGCCCGGCGACCCGATGCTCGCGCACAAGCAGGAGGAGCTCGTGCCCATCGACCAGCTGCACACCTGCGAGCAGACGCTGCGCCGCTGGCTGGGGGCTGAGGTATGAGGGAGGACGGCCGTACGCCGAAGGCCGGACGCCGCGAGAAGCACAAGGGCCCGACCATCCTCCGCGGCGCGCAGGTCGACCTCTCCACCACCGACCAACGGCTGCTGGACTCGCGCGGCCCCACCGACTGGGTGCACGCCGATCCGTGGCGCGTGCTCAGGATCCAGTCCGAGTTCGTCGAGGGATTCGGTGCGCTGGCCGAGCTCGGCCCGGCGATCGGTGTCTTCGGCTCGGCCCGCACCCACCAGGACGACCCCTACTACGCCAAGGGTGAGGAGCTCGGCCGGCGCATCGTCGAGGCCGGCTTCGCCGTCATCACCGGTGGGGGTCCGGGCGCGATGGAGGCAGCCAACAAGGGTGCCTCGGAGGCCGGCGGCGTCAGCGTGGGCCTCGGCATCGAGCTGCCGTTCGAGATCGGCCTGAACGAGTGGGTCGACGTCGGGGTCAACTTCCGCTACTTCTTCGCCCGCAAGACGATGTTCGTGAAGTACTCCCGCGGGTTCGTCGTGCTGCCCGGCGGTCTCGGCACGCTCGACGAGCTGTTCGAGGCGCTCACCCTCGTGCAGACCCAGAAGGTCACCTCGTTCCCGGTGGTGCTGATCGGCACGGAGTACTGGTCCGGGCTGCTCGGCTGGCTGCGCGACACCGTGCTCGCTGACGGCAAGCTCTCTGAGGCCGACCTCGACATGCTGGTGGTCACCGACGACGTCGAGCAGGCCGTCGCCATGGTGGTCGAGGGGGTCAAGGAGCGGTGAGCCGTCCATGACGTGGTTCTTCGCGGTGCTGATCGTGCTCGCCATGGGGGCGGTGGCGGTGGTCGCCTCCGGCCGGGGCGCGTCCCTCGGCACGGCGTACGACGACCGCGCCGACGTCCGCCTGCCCGTGGACCGGCCGATCACTGGCAACGACCTGCGCGGGCTGCGGTTCAACACCGCCGTCCGGGGCTACCGGGCCAGCGAGGTGGATGCCTTGATCGACCTGCTGGCCGCCCAGCTGGACGACGAAGGTGACGAAATGGACGGCCCCGGCGGAACGGTGCCCGATACGCCACAATGACCCGGTGTCTGCGAACGTCGTCTCCGCCATTCTGCTGGTCCTGGCGGTCGTGCTGGTCGTCCTGACCCGGCTGCGACTGGCCCGGTCCGACGAGCCCGGCGCCGGCCGGCTGGACATCCCCGTGGGCCTGGTGAACGCCCACACGGCGCTCGGCACGCTGGCCATCCTGCTGTGGGGTTCCTACCTGGTCTTCGAGACCGACTGGGTGGTCGGCTTCCTGGGCCTGCTGCTGTGGTGGGGTGTCACGGTGGTCGGGCTGCTCATCCTGCTGCGCTGGTTGCCGGCGAAGGGCAAGCACGCGTCGGAGGGTGCCAGCGACGCCTGGACGGAGGGGCCGTGGCTCTCGATGGTCGGACACCTGGGCGCGCTCGTCGGAGCGATCGTCTGGACGGCGTACTTCAGCATGGACAAGCTCACGTGAGCCGGCGCCTCCTGGCCCTGCTGCTGCCGTGCCTCCTCCTGGCAGCGGCCGCCCCGGTCGCCACCCAGCCAGCTCAGGCAGCCAGTGCGCGGCCCGCGGTCGTCGAGGTGCGCACCATCGGCCACACGGTGCAGAACCGGCCGATCTACGCGTGGCGCCTCGGGCAGCCGACCTCGAAGCGCAAGGTGGTCGTCTTCGCGGGGATGCACGGCGACGAGAACGGACCCTCCCGGATCCTCTACAACCTGCGTGACGGCAGGGCGATCACGGGCGCCGACGTCTGGGTGGTGCCGCACTACAACCCCGACGGCACGGCCCGGCACAGCCGCCAGAACGCGCACGGCGTCGACCTCAACCGCAACTACCCCTACCACTGGAAGCGGCTGACCGGTGCCACCAGCTCCGGGCCGCGACCGGCCTCCGAGCCCGAGACCAGGGCGATCATGGCGTTCCTGCGTCAGGTCCGTCCGGCCTACGTCGTCAGCTTCCACCAGCCGCTTCGCGGCGTCGGTCGCACCGTCCACCGCGGAGCGGCGTTCGTACGCCGGCTGCACCGCGGGCTGCACCTGCCGGTGAAGTCGTTCAACTGCGACGGGGTCTGCCACGGCACCATGACGGAGTGGTACAACGCGCACTTCGGTGGCGTGGCCGTCACCGTCGAGTACGGCCGCGGAGTGAGCGCGAAGCAGGCGCGCCAGACCGGTCCGACCGGCCTGCTGCGTGCCGTCGGCGCCCGTCGCTGAGCTCGTGCCGAGTCAGCGCCCCCGGTAGACCGGCTTCTCCTTCTTCACGAACGCGTCGACCGCGTTGCGGTGGTCCTCGGTGCTGCCGGTCAGCGTCATCATCGATCCCTCGAAGGCCAGTGACTCCGCGAAGTCGTGCGAGGCGGAGAACTCCACCGAGCGGCGGATGGCGCCGTAGGACACCGTCGGGCCGTCCGCCAGTCGGCGGGCAAGCGTCGCGACCTCGCCCTCGAGCTCCTCGGCCGGGACCACGGTGGTGGCCAGCCCGAGCTCGAGCGACTCCGCCGAGCCGAGCGTGCGCGGGAAGTACAGCAGCTCCAGGGCCTTGGCTCGGCCGACGATGCGGGGCAGGGTCCACGACGAGCCGGTGTCGCAGGAGAGGGCGACGCCGGTGAAGGCGAGGTTGAACCCGGCCGTCTCGGCGAGCACGCGGAAGTCGCAGGCGAAGGCGAGGCTCGCGCCGGCGCCGGCAGCGACGCCGTTGACGGCAGCCACCACCGGCTTGGGCATGGTGGCGAGCGCGGTCACGATCGGGTTGTAGTGCTCCTCGACGGTGCGGAACAACGACTCCGCATCGGAGCTCTCCAGGATCGTGATGTGTTCCTTGAGGTCCTGTCCCACGCAGAACGCGCGTCCGCTGCCGGTCAGCACCAGGCACCGCACGTCGTCGTCCTCCGCGGCCCGGCGTACGGCGTCCAGCAGGGCCTCCTTGGTCGCGACGTCGAGGCCGTTCATCGCGTCGGGACGGTTCAGCGTGATCGTCGCGACGCCTTCGTTCACGTCGTAGCGGACGGTCCCGGGCGTGGGTTCGGTCATCAGGTCTCCTCCTCGGTTTGGCCCGAGTCTGTCGCACGCGGGCGGACGGCTGGTCAGGCGACCTTCGGCGATGAGGAATAATGGACGAAGTTGGGCGCGTCCTGCGCACGAATTACATGGGAAGAGGTGTGCACATGGCGGCCATGAAGCCGCGGACGGGCGACGGCCCGCTCGAGGTCACCAAGGAGGGTCGCGGCATCGTGATGAGGGTCCCCCTCGAAGGCGGTGGCCGACTGGTGGTCGAGCTCAACGCCGACGAGGCAACCGCCCTCGGCGACGCCCTCAAGGACGTGGTCGGCTGAGGCCGATCCCCCGACCTTCCCAGAGCGTTTCGATACCGAATCGAGGCCCCCGCACTCCCGAGTGGAGCGCGGGGGCCTTCGGTTATCGTCTGGGGCGTGTCGCTCCAGCAGCAGGTCTCGCCGCCCGAGTTCGCCCTCAGTGACGTTGCGCCGTCGCGCCTCGTCGGGGTGGGCATCGTCGCGGTCCCCGTCCTCACCGGCGAGGACGGCCCGCTGCTCGGTCCCGGCGCCGCCGAGCTCGCTGAGGACCTCGGCATCGACCTGACCCAGGTCTTGGAGGCTGCCGAGGCGACCGGTGAGACCGGTGAGGTGACCGAGCTGCCCGTCGTGGGCACCTCCGACCTGGCCAACTCCGCTCTCTCGCGCGTGCTGATGATCGGCGTCGGTGCGGGCACTCCCACCGACCTCCGGAGAGCCGGAGCCACCCTGGCCCGTCGTACGACGAACGCGGACGCGGTCGCCTCCTCGCTCTCCGCTGTCGGCGACGACGACGTGCTGGCGGCCTTCGTCGAAGGCGCCACCCTGGGCTCCTTCGGCTTCTCGATGCGCAAGGACGGTCCGCGCGACCGCCCGGTCGGTCGCATCGCGATCGCCCTGACCGCCAACGACGAGGAACGTGCCGCGTGGCTCAGGAGGGCCGTGGCGACGTCCGGTGCCAGCTGGCAGTCCCGGCTGCTCGCCAGCGTCCCCTCCAACATCAAGACACCGGCCTGGCTGGCCGAGCAGGCCGTCACGGCGGCCGAGGCCGCCGGCCTGAAGACCACGGTCCTCGACGAGAAGCAGCTGGCCGAGCGCGGCTTCGGCGGCGTCGTCGGCGTCGGCCAGGGTGCGGCAGCGCCGCCGCGGTTCGTGCAGATCGACTACAAGCCCGAGAAGGGCGCCCGCAAGGCCAAGCACGTGGTGCTGGTCGGCAAGGGCATCACCTTCGACAGCGGCGGCCTGTCCATCAAGCCCGGCCAGTCGATGGTGACCATGAAGCGCGACATGACCGGTGCTGCCGTGGTGGCCGCGGTGATGGCGGCGTTGCCGGACGTCGACTGCCCGCTGCGGGTCACCGGCCTGCTGCCGATCGCCGAGAACTCCGTCAGCGGCACCTCGATGCGGCCGGGCGACGTGATCACGCAGTACGGCGGCCGCACCACCGAGGTGACCAACACCGACGCCGAGGGCAGGCTCGTGCTCGCCGACGGTCTGGCGTACGCCGTGGACAAGCTCGACCCCGACGTCCTCGTCGACATCGCCACCCTCACCGGAGCGATGAAGGTGGCCCTGGGCCAGCACACCGGCGGCCTGTTCGCCAACGACGACGCCCTCGCGGCGCACCTCGACGAGTCCGGCGCCCGCGCCGGCGAGAGGGTGTGGCGGATGCCGCTGAGCGAGGAGTACGAAGGCAAGCTCGCCTCCAAGGTGGCCGACTCCGACAACGCTCCCGGTGGACCCGGTGCCATCACGGCGGCCCTGTTCCTCCAGCACTTCAACGGTGGACTGCCGTGGGCGCACCTCGACATCGCCTCCGTGGGGGACGCGCCCCAGGACTACTTCGAGTGGACCGAGGGCCCCACCGGGTTCGGCGCCCGGTTGCTCCTCGACTGGCTCGGCCAGGCCGAGCCGCTGGCCGGCGTGGGCCGCGCCGACTGAAGGCTCAGGCCTCGGGCAGCCAGACCTTCTTGGCGACCAGCAGACCGTCGCCGACCGGCAGCAGCACCGGGACCAGGGACTCGTTGTCGGTGACGGCCTTGCCCAGCTCGCGGATCGCCACCGTCTCGGCGTCGCGCTGGGACGGGTCGGCCACCCGGTCGTGCCACAACGCGTTGTCGAAGCACACCACGCCGCCGGGTCGCAGCAAGCGGAGCGCCTCGGTGAGGTAGTCGACGTACTCACGCTTGTCGCCGTCGCAGAAGACCAGGTCGTAGTGGCCGTCGGTCAGCCGCGGGATCACCTCGAGCGCCGCGCCGGGGATCAGGCGGACCCGCTGGGAGGCGATGCCGGCCTCGGTGAACCCTTCCTTGGCCAGCCGCTGGTGCTCGGCCTCGGTGTCGACGGTGGTGAGCACCCCGTCGGGACGCATCCCGCGCAGCAGCCACAGCCCGGAGACGCCGGTGCCGGTGCCGATCTCGACGACGGCTCGCGCCTCGAGGACCGAGGCGAGGAAGCGCAGCGTGGCGCCACCGCCCGAGCCGATCGCGACGACGCCGACCTCCTCGGCACGCGCGCGTGCGGCGGCCAGGATCTCGTCCTCGGCGACGAACTCCTCGGCATAGGTCCAGCTCGCGGGCTTCATTGGCGTGACGATGACGATCTCCTGACGTGCGTTCTGCGATCAAACCGGACCCTACCGCGCACGGAGTCGGGAACACCGGCGCGCCACCGCTCGTTCTCCGTGCGTGATCAAGGGTGTGGGCAAACGTTGGGTGGGCTGCTGGCTTCCCCTCAGCCCAGTCTCAGGGAACCTCCCTAGCGTGTTGCCATGGTGAACCCGACCGACGACGTCTCAGCCGAGCTGAGCTGGGAGCAGATCGTCACCGACCACTCGGCTCGCGTCTACCGGCTCGCCTACCGGCTGACTGGCAACCGCCAGGACGCCGAGGACCTGACGCAGGAAGTGTTCGTGCGGGTCTTCCGATCGCTGCACACCTACACGCCCGGCACGATGGAGGGCTGGCTGCACCGGATCACCACCAACCTCTTCCTCGACTCCGCCCGCCGCAAGCAGCGGATCCGCTTCGACGCGCTCAGCGACGAGGCCGCCGGACGGCTGCCGAGCGCCCTGCCGACTCCCGACGTGGCCCAGCTGGACCGCATGTTCGACGCCGACATCGAGGCCGCGCTCGCATCCCTGGCGCCCGACTTCCGCGCGGCCGTCGTGCTCTGCGACGTCGAAGGCCTGACCTACGAGGAGATCGCCGACGTCCTCGACCTCAAGCTCGGCACGGTGCGCTCGCGCATCCACCGTGGACGCGCCCAGCTGCGCGCCGCCCTCGCCCACCGCGCCCCCAAGGCCGGGCGCACCCGGTTCGCCGGTCCCCTCGTCGGCCTGGCCGGACAGGTGCGGTGATGCTGTCCCTGAGTGGTCACATCGGCAGCAAGGTCTCTGCCCTGGTCGACGGCCAGCTCCCCCCGAGTGAGGAGGAGCGGGCCTGGTCGCACGTCCTGACCTGCCCGGGCTGCCGCCGCCTCGTCGAGCACGAGGGCTGGACCAAGCGCCAGCTGGGTGCTCTGTGCGGGTCTTCGGTGATGGACCCGCCGCCGCAGCTGCTCGGGTCGCTGTACGCCGTGGACGCCTGGTCGGCCGTCGACGAGATCGAGAAGCGCTCCCGTCGCCGGCGTACCACTGCCGTCATCGTGGGCGGTGGAGCGGTCGGCGCCTGTGTGCTCGGCCTGGTCACGGTGGCCGGCGGACCCACCAGCCGGGACGTCCCGGCGCGGCCTTCGCCCGCGACCATCCGCGGAGAGGTCACCACCCACGGCCCGGCCGGGTCGTCGACGGGTGCTGAGACCAACGCGAGCCCGATTCGGGTGCGTAGGTCAAGATAGGGGTTGTGACCGAGTACGACCCGGACGAGCCCGTGGGACAACAGCACCCCAGTCCCTACCCGCCGCCGTACTCGTCGTACCCCCCGCCGACCCAGCCCTACCCGACGTCTCCCGCTCCTGAAGCGCGCCAGACGGCGAAGGTGCCGGCCTGGATGCTGCCGGCGGTCGCTGTCCTCGCCACCGTCCTCGGCCTCACCGGCGGTGTCCTCGCGGCGTCGGTGATGAACGACGACAACGGCACCTCGCCCGGCAGCGTGCTCTCGGTCGAGCGCCGCACGGCTGCCCCGCTTCCCGCCGACAACGGCAGCATCGCCTCGGTGGCCAGCAAGGTGCTGCCGAGCACCGTCCAGATCGTCGCGGAGTACGCCGGCAAGGCCCAGGGAGCGACCGGCTCCGGCTTCGTGCTCGACGACAAGGGCCACATCATCACCAACAACCACGTGGTGGCCGAGGCCGACGACGACAACGGGCCGATCGACGTCATCGACCAGGACGGCAACCACATGAAGGCCACCGTCGTCGGGCGGAGCACCGTCTACGACATCGCGGTCCTCGACGTCCCGAAGGCCAAGGGCCTCACCCCGGCCGCCGTCGGCTCGGCCGACCAGATGCGCGTCGGCGAGACCGTGGTGGCCATCGGTTCACCGCTCGGGCTGTCGGCCACCGTGACCTCCGGCATCATCAGCGCCGTCAACCGGCCGGTCACGACCGGCGAGAACGGCAACGACGACTCCTACATCAACGCCGTGCAGACCGACGCCGCGATCAACCCCGGCAACTCCGGTGGACCACTGGTGAACCTCCAGGGCCAGGTGGTCGGCGTGAACTCCGCGATCGCCTCGCTCGGCTCGCAGGTCAGCTCCGACCAGGGCGGCAACATCGGGGTCGGCTTCGCCATCCCGATCGAGCAGGTCGAGGTCACCACCGCGCAGATCCTGCGCACCGGCAAGGCGCAGTACCCGATCATCGGGGCCAACGTCCGAGGTACGGCGAAGCTCGACGGCGCCACCGTGGACTCCGTCACGCCCGGCATGCCGGCCGCCGACGCACACCTGAAGGTCGGGGACGTGATCCGCAAGGTGGACGGCAAGCCGGTCACCAGCTCGATCGACGTCGTCGTCGCGATCCGTACCCACGTGCCCGGCGAGAAGGTCACGCTGACCGTCGAGCGCAAGGGCAAGACCTTCGACGTCAAGGTCGGCCTCGACGCCAAGACCGGCTGACCGGTTCAGGTCGTCGGGTCCAGGTCGTTCTGCACCTTCAGCGGCGCGAGGGTGCCGAGCGACTCCGCCACCACCACGGCGTCGTCCCCGTGCGCCAGCCGGAAGTCCGTCGCCGGGTTGACGTGGGAGCGCCCGTCGCGGCCGATCGCCAGCAGGGTGGCCGAGTGTTCGCCGCGCAGCCGCGCCGACAGCTCGTCGACGGTCAGCCCGACGAACTCGTCGGGCAGCGCGATGCGGTAGAGCTCCGAGCCCTCGCCCCCGGACACGATGTCGGTGACGATCTGGGCCAGGCCGGGGTAGAGGGACGAGCGCGCCAGCAGGCGTGAGGAGATCCGCGAGGTCACCATGATCTCGTCGGCGTTCGCGCGCTTGAAGTGGTCGACGTGCTGGGGGTTGTTGACCTCGACGACCGTGCGCACCTGCGGGGCGATCGACTCGATGGCCATCACCGTCAGGATCGAGCGCATGTCGGCCTCGTTGCTGGAGTCGGCAGGGCACACCACGGCCGCCATCGCCTCCTCGATGCCAGCGCGGCGCAGGTCGTCGGCGTTGGTGACGTCGCCGCTGACGAAGTAGGCCTCCGACCCCGCGGGGTTCTTGTCGCTGTCGTGGATGACCACGATCCGGTGCTCGTACTCGTCGCCGCTCAGCTCGGCGATCAGGTCGCGCGCGGTCGAGTTCCAGCCGCACACCACGATGTGGTCGCGATATCCAGAGGCGCCCATGCCTTGTCCCTCCTTGAGGATGAAGTCGATCACGAAGCCCACGAGGGCACCGGTGATCGAGGCGACGATGGCCACCCCGAACAGCACCAGCAGCCACGAGATGACGTAGCCAGCCGGCGAGCTGACGTAGTTCGCCTGGCCGGACCCCATCACGGTCGTGACGCCCCAGTAGAAGCTGTCACCCAGGGTCGAGAAGAACTCCCCGACGCCCTTGCGGGGCCCCTCGATGAGGGTCACCAGCAGCGCCGCCACCAGCACGATCCCGAACAGGCCGAGGAACAGCCGCAGGAAGAAGCCACGGTCGACGTTGCGCGTCAGGCGCGAGATGTGGAAGCCGAGGCGGCGGAGGAGCGGCGCGGCGAACGCGACACTCACGACACGGGAGATCCGTCGCCCCATGGAAGGGGAGGATGGCACAGCCCTCAGGGGGCCGCCATAGCCCCGACGGGCCAGCCCGGGATCCTAGGTGGCCTGGTCGTCGTACGGCGGGCGCTCGTCCTGGCTGAGCACTTCGTACGACGGCAACGGTGCCGGCTCGTCGAAGTCGTCCTCCATCGCCTCGAGGATGTGCTTGCGGATCGCCTGCCGGGGGTCGAGGTCGGTGAGCTTGAGGTCGGCGTACTCCGGACCGAGCTCCTCGCGCAGCTGCGACTGTGCGGTGTTGGCGAGGTTGCGCATCTGCCGGACGAAGCGACCGGCCTGGCGGGCGAACTCGGGAAGGCGCTCGGGACCGAACACGATCACTGCCACGAAGGCGATGACGGCCAGCTCCGGCAGACCGATCCCGAACACCGCGTCAGCCCTTCGCGGTCGGACTCAGACCGAGTTGCATGCCGGCCAGCCCGCGGCCACGACCGGCGAGGTTGCGGGCGATCGTCTCGAGCACCCGGGCGCCGGGAGCGGTCGGGTCGGACTCGACGATCGGCTTGCCGACGTCGCCTCCCTCGCGCAGGCTCACGTCGATCGGGATCTCACCCAGCACCGGCACGTCGTAGCCGAAGCGGCTGCCGAGGGTGGACGCCACCCGGGCGCCACCGCCGACGCCGAAGATCTCCAGCCGGTGCTCCTTGCCCTCGGCCGTGCAGTGCGGGCACGGCAGGTAGGACATGTTCTCGATGACGCCGACCACACGCTGATGCATCATCGAGGCCATCGTGCCGGCGCGCTCGGCCACCTCGGTCGCGGCCTCCTGGGGCGTCGTCACGACCAGCACCTCGGCGTTCGGGAGGTGCTGGCCGAGCGAGATGGCCACGTCGCCGGTGCCGGGCGGGAGGTCGAGCAGGAGCACGTCGAGGTCACCCCAGTAGACGTCGGCGAGCATCTGCACCAGGGCCCGGTCGAGCATCGGGCCACGCCACGCGACCACCTGGTCGCGGCGCGGCTTGAGCATCCCGATGCTGATCACCGAGACTCCGCTCGGGGTCGGCACCGGCATGATCATGTCCTCGACCTGGGTGGGGCGCGTGTCAGCGATGCCGAGCATGGCGGGCACGGAGTGGCCGTAGATGTCGGCGTCCACGATGCCCACCTTGAGGCCCTGCTGGGCCATCGAGACGGCGAGGTTGACGGTGACCGAGGACTTGCCGACGCCGCCCTTGCCGGAGGCGATCGCGATGACCTTGGTCAGAGAGCCGGGCTGGGCGAAGGGGATCTCCTTCTGCGCATGGCCGCCGCGCAGCGTCTCCTGGAGGGCGGAGCGCTGCTCGGCGGTCATCACGCCGAGCCGCACCTCGACCCCGGTCACGCCGGCGACCTTGGACACCTCGGTCGTGACGTCACGGGTGATGGTGTCCTTCATCGGGCAGCCGGCCACCGTCAGGAGCACCGTGACGGCCACCTTGCCGGTGTCGTCGACGTCGATGTTCTCGACCATGTCGAGGTCGGTGATGGGTCGCTTGATCTCGGGGTCGTTGACGCGTCCGAGGGCAGCCTGAATCTGGTCGATTGCAGGGGAAGTCATGCCCCCCAGCGTACGTGGCGCGGTCACGTCCCGGATGCGGAGTCCGGGGGATCCTCGTCACCCTCGTCGTCCTCGCGCATCTCCTCGACGAGGTTGCGCAGCTCCGAGCGCAGGAAGTCGCGAGTGGCGACCTCCCCGAGGGCCATCCGCAGCGAGGCGACCTCGCGGGCGAGGAACTCCATGTCGGCGTGGGCGCGCGCGTTGGCCTGACGGTCCTGCTCGTTGATGACCCGGTCGCGGACCTCCTGCCGGTTCTGCGCGAGCAGGATCAGCGGTGCGGCGTACGACGCCTGCAGGCTGAGCATCAGCGTCAGGAAGATGAACGGGTAGTCGTCCCAGCGCAGGTCGGCCGGGGCCAGCCAGTTCCAGCCGATCCAGACGACCACGAACAGGGTCATGTAGATCAGGAAGCGGGCGGTGCCCATGAAGCGTGCGAACTGCTCGGCGAAGATGCCGAACGCGTCCTGCTTCACGGTCGGGCGGCGGACCAGCGTGCGGCGTACCTCGCGGGGGGTGTCCAGCCGGGCCAGGCGGGCACGCTCCTCGGCGTCCTTCTGCCGATGGCGGTCGCGTCCCTCGGTGCGCTTCTCGGCGATCCGCCGTACGGGCCTCTTCTTCTCGGACTTCTCTGCCATCCCCGGTCACCTCCCTCCGATCTTGCGGTCGCGCCACCCCTCGGGCAGCAGGTGGTCGAGCAGGTCGTCGACCGTGACTGTGCCCAGCAGGCGACCGTCCTCATCGACGACCGGAGCGGCCACCAGGTTGTAGGTCGCCAGGAACATGGAGACGTCCTCGAGGGTGGCCTCGGGGCGCAGGTAGTCGATACCGGTGTCGAGCACGCCGGCCACCAGCGTCGACGGCGGCTCTCGCAGCAACCGCTGGATGTGGGCGACGCCGAGCAGTCTCCCGGTCGGGGTCTCGAGCGGGGGGCGGCAGACGTGCACCAGGGCTGCCAGCGACGGCGTGAGGTCCTCGCTCCGGACATGGGCGAGCGCCTCGGCCACGGTGGCGTCAGGCGGCAGGATCACCGGCTCTGGCGTCATCATGCCGCCGGCGGTCTCCTCGCCGTACACCATCAGCCGGCGGACCTCCTCGGCGTCCTCGGCCTCCATCAGCTCGAGCAGCTGGCGGGCGGTCTCGGGCGGGAGGTCGGCGATCAGGTCGGCGGCGTCGTCGGCGGACATCTCCTCGAGGATGTCGGCGGCGCGCTCGGAGTCGAGGTGCTCGAGGATCTCGACCTGGTCCTCCTCGGGCAGCTCTTCCAGCACGTCGGCGAGCCGCTCGTCGTCCAGCGCGGCCACCACCTCGCTGCGGCGCTGGGGGGTGAGCTCGTGGATGACGTTGGCGGCGTCGGCCGGGCGCAGGTCGGCCAGCGAGGCGACCAGGTGCTCGGCTCCCTGGTTGTCCTGGCGCTCCTGGAGTCCCTCGACGTCGTCCCACTCCACGACGTGGGTCTGCGGTCGGCGGCGGAAGCCCTTCGCGCCTTCGGTGAGCGCGACGCGGGACAGCACCCAGTCGCGGGTGCGGGCCTGCTCCATGGCCACGTCGAAGACCACGCCCTCGACGCCACTGCTGCGCACCTTCACCTTGCGGTCGAGCATCTGCCCGATCACGAGCGTCTCGGTCGACCGCTTCTCGAAGCGGCGCATGTTGAGCAGCCCGGTCGTGATCACCTGGCCGGCGTCGATGTTGGTGACCCGCGTCATCGGGGCGAAGATCTGGCGCCGGCCGAACACCTCGACGACCAGGCCCACCACCCGCGGCTGGCGTACGTCGGACCGCAGCACCACCACGACGTCGCGCACCTTGCCGACCGCGTCGCCCTGGGGATCGAACACCGGCAGCCCGGCCAGCCGGGCCGCGAAGACGCGCGGTGGTGTGGTGCTCACGTCGGAACACTAGATGACCAAGCCCGCGAAGGCGCACGCTACGCGCCACTCATCACGCCCGCTGGACGTCGTTGTCGTCAGTCGCCGTGGCTCCGCCACGGCTCCATCCTCCGCCTTGCCAGCGCACGCGCTGAGCGACGCTCGCTTGCACGCCTCCACGGACTTGCTCATCTGCCGTTGCCCCCACCCACGCACGGCACCATCGGTAGGCTCTGCGGAATCGTCCGACGTCGACATCAACCAAGGAGTTCGTCGTGGCCAAGCAGGTCGTGATTCTCGCGGCGGGGCTCGGAACGCGCCTCGGCCGGCCGCACCCGAAGCCGCTGACCCAGCTGCGCTCCGGCGAGAGCATCATGCGCCGCGCCGTCGACTCGCTCCGGGCGGCGTACGGCGCGGACGTCTTCGTCACCGCGGTGGTCGGCTTCAAGCTCGACCTCGTCATCGAGGCGATGCCCGACATCTCCTTCGTCTACAACGAGGTCTACGACTCGACGAACACCTCCAAGAGCCTGCTCAAGGCGCTCCAGCTCTCCCAGCCCGGCGGCGTGCTGTGGCTCAACGGCGACGTGGTCTTCGACCCGCAGGTGCTGCCGCTGATCCAGGAGCACATCGAGACCGGCCGCAGCTTCGTCTGCGTGAACACCGAGTCGGTGGCCGAGGAAGAGGTGAAGTACACCCTCGACGACGACGGCTACATCAAGGAGCTGTCCAAGCAGGTCGTCGGCGGGCTCGGTGAGGCCGTGGGCATCAACTTCATCGCGGCCGAGGACAAGGCGACGCTGCTCGCGCGGCTGGCCGAGGTCGAGGACCAGGACTACTTCGAGCGCGGCATCGAGCTGGCCATCGAGCGCGACGGCCTGCGGGTCGAGGCGCTGGACATCTCCCAGTTCCACATCGTCGAGGTGGACTTCGACGAGGACCTCACCCGGGCCAACGAGTTCGTCGAGAGCTGAGCCGGTTGCCAGACCAGACCCCGCGGACCACCGTCGACCGCGTCGACGAGGTCGGCGTCCACCTCTCCGCGGGCGAGGACCTCGTCGTGGACGTGCTGTTCGACGGCCGCCGGATCTGGTCGTTCTGGACGGTGCGTGACACCCGGCTCGACGGTGGCGTGCTGCTCGCCGAGTGGCCGTCCATGCTCAAGCGGTTCCTGAAGGGCACCACCCGGCTCTCCGTCGTCGAGCACGTCACCGGCGCGGTGGCCTACGACGCGGAGGTGCGCCTCGGCGACAGGGACGAGCGGATCGCCGTCGTCGACGCCACCGGGCGGCCGCTCAGCATCGACAAGTCGAACCGGATCTCCACGATGTTCGACACCCGCGACGAGGAGCACGTCAAGCCGCTGCTCGACTCGACCGAGCAGGTGCTGGCGGCACTCCATGACGCCGGCGTGGAGGCCTTCCCGGCGTACGGCACCCTGCTCGGCGCCATCCGCGAGCAGAACTTCATCGGCCACGACAACGACGTCGACCTCGGCTACGTCAGCCGGCACACGCACCCGCTCGACGTGATCCGTGAGTCCTTCCGGCTGCAGCGCGCCCTGCGCGAGCAGGGCTACGCCGTCGACCGCTACAGCGCCGCGGCCTTCAAGGTCGACGTGGTCGAGGCCGACGGGGGAGTGCGCGGGCTCGACGTCTTCGGTGGCTACTTCCTCGACGGGCGGCTCTACCTGATGGGCGAGATCGGCACGCCCTTCCAGGAGGACTGGATCTTCCCGCTCGGCACCTGCACCCTGGCCGGCCGCACGCTGCCGGCCCCGGCCAGGCCGGAGAAGTTGCTCGAGGCGACCTACGGCCCCGGCTGGAAGGTGCCCGACCCGGCCTTCCACTTCGAGACGCCCCGGACGACGTACCGGCGGCTCAACGGGTGGTTCCGCGGTGGGCGGGCGATGCGCAACGAGTGGGACCGACGCTTCAGCATGCTGCGGGAGAAGCTGCCGACCGGCAAGCCGAGCGCGCTGGCGCACTACGTCGCCGAGCAGGAGCCTGACCTCGCCCGGTTGGTCGATGTCGGCGCCGGTCGAGCCGTGGATGCGCTGTGGTTCGCGCGCCAGGGGGTGCCGACGCTCGGGCTCGACTTCGCCTGGGGGGCGGCCAACGCCGTACGCCGCACCGTGGACGCCGAGGGCGTGCCGCTGGAGCTGGGCTGGATGAGCCTGAACGAGCCACGGTCGGTGATGGCCTGGGGTGCGCGGGTGGCCCGGTTCGAGGAGCGGCCGGTGCTGATGGCCAACCACCTCCTCGATGCCGTCGACCAGCTCGGCGTGGAGTCGTTCGTGCGGTTCGCGCGGATGTCGTTGTCGGGCGGTGGCCGCGTCTACGCCGACTTCTACGCGCTGCAGGCCGGGGAGGACCGCTACGTGCCGCAGGGCCGCACGGACTGGATCCGACCCAAGCGAGCCGAGGACGTCGCGGACGCCTTGGAGCGGAGCGGAGCGGATATCGTGCACAGCACTCAGGTCGAGGCGACGACCACACGGCGCGAGTTCGCCGTGGCGGATCGTCCGGTGGCGCGATTGGTGGGGGAATGGCGGAAGTGACGTCCGGCGGGGAGCGGCGCGGGTTCAAGGACCGCGCCGTGGAGCGGGTGGCGCGCGCCGTCGCGGGTGACCGTCTCGACGAGCTGCAGTCGCGCCTCGAGGAGCTCTCGGCCGAGGTGCAGGAGTGTCGCCAGCTGAACATCCGGCTGGCCGAGGTCACCGACCTCGTGGAGCAGCTGCTCCTCCCGATGGCTGCCCAGGACCAGGAGAAGATCGCAGCGGCGGTCGAGAAGTACACGCGGACCCTCTGACACCGATGGCGTCGAAGGTCTTCCTCCACATCGGTCTCCCCAAGACCGCCACGACCTATCTCCAGACCATCCTCTGGGGCAACCGGGAGGCCCTGGCCGACCAAGGACTACTGCTGCCGGGCGAGGAGCGGCACGACCACCTGTGGGCGACCCGGATCGTCCGCGAGGACCCGCAGTTCAGGAAGGCCAACGAGCACCGGCAGGGCGCCTGGCAGCGGATCCTCGACGACATCGCCGCCTGGGACGGTCGTGCGGTGGTGAGCCACGAGTTCTTCGCCGCGGCCTCGCAGGCGCAGGCTGCCCGCGTCATCGCCGACCTGGCGCCGGCGGAGGTGCACCTGGTCGTCACCGCGCGTGAGCCCCTCGGTCTGTTCACCGCGAGCTGGCAGGAGAGCATCAAGAACCGCGACACCCGGTCGATGGCGGACTACAGCACCGTCGAGACCGACGACACCGGCGGTGTCTGGAACTGGCGCACCCTCGACGTCCACCGGGTGCTGCAGCGCTGGTCTCCCGATCTCCCTCCGGCGCAGGTGCACGTGCTGCCGCTGCCGGCCCAGGACGCGCCGCGGCGCACGATCTGGGACCGGTTCGCCGCACTCGTGGGCGCCGATCCCGACTCCGTCGACCTCAGCCAGAGCTTCCCGAACACCTCGATGGGGGTGGCCGAGGCCGAGACGCTGCGCCGGATGAACCACCACCTCGGCGACTTCAACAGCGCCATCGACCGCGGCACCTACATCCGTACCTTCCTCGCCGACGAGCGGCTGGTGCCGCGCCAGGGCGATCGCTACTGGCCCTCGTCCGACCGCGTCGAGGAGGCACGCGAGCGCGGCAAGTCGGCCGTGGCCCACATCGCCGAGCAGGGGTTCGACGTCATCGGCGATCTCGACACCCTGCTCGTCCCCGACCAGCTGCCGGAGCGTCGTACGCCGGAGTCGGTCACGGACGCCGAGGTGGCCGAGGTCGCGGTCGAGCTCGCCGCGCGGATGCTGCACGACGTACGCGACCTGCGACACGAGCGCCGGGCGCTGCGGCACGAGGTCGAACGGGAGCGCCATCGCGCCGACAACCCCAGCCTCCGCCTCGCCCTGGTGCACCGGTGGCCGTGGCTGAGCCGGCTGTTGCTGCGCGACTAGTCTCGACGTGAGGTGGGTCATGGTGACGACCTGCTACCCACCAGTAACGTTCTCCTCGCCCCCCAACACGTGAAGGACGGTCCATGCCTCGCCTCTGCGAGACCGAAGGTCTCACCGACATCCAGACCGAGATCCTGGGCGCGGTGCGCTCGTTCGTGGAGAAGGAGATCCTCCCGGTCGCCACCGAGCTCGAGCACGCCGATGAGTACCCGACCGAGATCGTCGAGGGCCTCAAGGAGCTGGGCATCTTCGGGCTGATGATCCCCGAGGAGTACGGCGGTCTGGGGGAGTCGCTGCTGACCTATGCCCTGGCCGTGGAGGAGATCGCCCGGGGCTGGATGAGCGTCTCCGGTGTGATCAACACCCACTTCATCGTGGCCTACATGCTGATGCAGCACGGCACGCCAGCGCAGAAGGAGAAGTACCTGCCGAAGATGGCCACCGGTGAGGTCCGTGGCTCGTTCTCGATGTCCGAGCCGGGTCTGGGTTCTGACGTGGCGGCGATCAAGACCAAGGCCGTCGCGAACGATGACGGTTATGCGATCACCGGGCAGAAGATGTGGCTGACCAACGGTGGTTCCTCGACGCTGATCGCGCTGCTGGTCAAGACCGACGAGGGCCCCGATGTTGCCGACTCGGTCTACAAGAACATGACGACCTTCCTGATCGAGAAGGAGCCGGGCTTCGGTGAGGTCGCTCCCGGCCTGACCATCCCCGGCAAGATCGAGAAGATGGGCTACAAGGGCGTCGACACCACCGAGGCGATCTTCGAGAACCACCAGGTCTCGGCCGACCAGGTCCTGGGTGGGGAGACCGGCAAGGGCTTCTACCAGATGATGGACGGCGTCGAGGTGGGTCGCGTCAACGTCTCCGCGCGTGCGGTCGGGGTCGCCAACCGGGCCTTCGAGCTGGCCATCGCCTACGCCCAGCAGCGCGAGACCTTCGGCAAGCCGATCGCCCAGCACCAGGCGATCCTCTTCCAGCTGGCCGAGATGGCCACCAAGGTCGAGGCCGCCCACGCGATGATGGTGCGTGCCGCCCGGATCAAGGACCGCGGTGAGCGCAACGACGTCGAGGCCGGCATGAGCAAGTTCCTCGCCGCGGAGTACTGCAACGAGGTCGTCCAGCAGTCCTTCCGCATCCACGGCGGCTACGGCTACTCCAAGGAGTACGAGATCGAGCGCCTCTACCGCGAGGCTGCGTTCCTGCTCATCGGCGAGGGCACCGCCGAGATCCAGAAGATGATCATCGGGCGCTCGCTGCTCAAGGACTACAAGCTCAAGAGCTGAGTGGCTAGGGCTGGTACGGCGGAGCCTCGCCCCATCCCCAGCGGGGGACCGGGGCGTGCTCGGCCGGGCTCGAGTCGGCCGCGCTGTTCTCCACGGCGAGCCGACTGCCCCACTCGGCGTACCCCATCAGCGCGGAGCGCGCCTCCGGGTCGTCCGGCAGTCCCACCGTATCCGCTGCCTCACTCAGCAGGGTCACGAACCGCAGCCGCTGCTCGGGAGTGATCTCGAGCCCGCGGTGCTTGGCCAGCATGTGCTCGTAGCCCCCCAGCACCTCGGTGTACGTCGCCGGCCCGCCCATCACCTCGGCCCACCACGCCGTCACGTGCTCCCGATGCTCCCGCGTCACCACCCCGCCGAACACCGGCGCCAACAGCTCATCTCGCTCCACCGCGTCGTAGAACGAGTTCAGCCACCTCCCGATCGCCTCGGTCCCCCCGATCCAGTCATGGATGCTCGGCGTCTCACTCATGACCCGAGGCTAGCCACGGCTTGTTCGGGCTCTGGCCTCGAAACCACTCTGCTGTGCGGCTGCGGTCGTGGCGGGGTGGGCGGTCGCCTGGGCGTGGTCTTCGTTGGTGTTGCTTCCGGGTCTGCTCGGGCTGGTCGGGGATGCGGGTTGACGGGGTACGTGGTCGACGTCCATTGGGGTTGCCGTGGCGTCCCTGCGCATTCGGTCGGCGTGCGGTCGCCTAGGCGCGGTCTTCGTTGGTGGTGCTTCCGTGCCCTGCTCGGTCTGGTCCGGGCTCCGGGTTGACGGGGTACGTGGTTGACGTCCGCTCGGGTTGCGGTGGCGTCCCTGCGCATTCGGTCGGCGTGCGGTCGCCTGGGCGCGGTTTTCGTTGGTGTTGCTTCCGGGCCTGCTCCGGTCTTGTCGGGGCTCCGGGTTGACGGGGTACGCGGTGGACGTCCGCTCGGGTTGCGGTGGCGTCCCTGCGCATTCGGTCGGCGTGCGGTCGCCTGGCAACAGGTCCTGTGGTTGCGGAGGTCGGTGCGGGAGAGATGAGTCCGTCAGTGTTGGTCGGTGGTTGAGGAGCGAGCGCCAGCGAGCGTCTCGAAACCACTGGATCGATGCCTGGGCGTGCCGATGTCCCCGGCTGGGGCTGGCCGGGGTGACGGATCAGTTGGTTCTTCGCGGTGGGCGGCGGCTGATGCGCGGCACTTCGTACTGGTGGCCAGTTGGTGCGGTCCAGATGTAGGTGCCGTCGTCTCGACGTTTGTAGTCCCAGGCGGTGAAGGTCTTCATCCGGTGATGGGTCCTGCACAACGGCGCGAGATTGAGTGGGTTGGTCTGGCCGGGTGGTCCGCCGTCGGCGATAGGGATGTAGGCGGTGATGTGGTCGAGGTCGCAGGACCTGGAGTCGCGAAGGCAGCCGGGGAAGACGCAGTAGGCGTCACGCAGGGTGCAGAGCTCCCGCATCGCAGTGGGTGGGTCGTGCTGGTCGACCGCTTGGGTCGAGGAGAGGTCGAGGACGGGTCGGACAATCACTTTCCCGCCGGCGGCGGCATACCGGGCGAGCCAGTCGGTGAGGAGCTGGTCGGTGGCCGCCCCGAGCTTCTCGATCGACACTGCGCCGGGCTGGCCGGGGTCGAGGTGCACGTACAGGTTCACCGCACCGAGACCGCTGCCAACGCTGGGTACTGCGTCGCGTCCGGACAGCAGGTCGAGGGCGTACTGGGGGTCGGCCAGGATCCCGACCGCGCGGGCTCGGCGAACGTCTAGCTGGTCGGTGTCACCGAGATTCCTGAGTTCGCCGGCGATCCGGGTAACGGTCTGGTCGAGCAACAATGCGTCGGGGGTGTCGAGGGTCATCACCACGTCGGTGGTGGCCGGGTTGCCACGGTGGCGTAGCCACACGCCGCGTCGGGCGAGCTCTTCCTCCTCGTCGGCCACGGCGCGGTCGGGGTCGAAGTACAGCCGTGCCTCCTGGACCAGTCGGGCGGCGTCGACCAGCCCGATCTTCGAGGGCGTGGCGCTGATCAGCCGGTCGGCGAACGCGACCGCTTCTGGTGAGAGGTCGTGGGTCTCCCGGGAGATCGCGCGTGCTCGCCACACCGGGACCACTCCGGCCTCGACCAGCTCCCAGAGCCGGGGAAGGCGGTAGACGAGTTCGAGGGCATCGGCGATGCGCTGCTTGGCCGTCTCCAGCGAGATGCCGAGGGCGGCGGCGAACGAGGCGGGCGCGAACTCATCGATCAACGGCGCACCCGGCCCTGCCAGCGGGGCGCGAGATGCGGTGGTGAAGATGCCGTGGTCGTCCTCCCAGCCGGCCGGGAACTCATCGCGGCACGGGTGGATCAGCGCCCACCGGACCGCGAACTGCAGCTGCTCGACTGCACCCTCGTGCTCTTTGCGCTGGGCGGCTCGGACACCGTCGATCACCGCAGTGGCGGTGAGGGTGGCGGTGTCCATGAAGAAACTCTAGACGTCGGCACCAACAGTTTCGATCAGAGATTCGAAGTTGTGGAGAACTCTTCTGACCCCCACCGAATGCCAAGCAAACCGTGACGGACCCACTGCCAGAACCCAGCGACCGCAACCACAGGATCTGGACCCCGCGGCCGGAAGCCGAACAGAGGCGCCGGGACGCCACCGCAACCCCACGCCCACGGAAACCACGACTCTCGCTGACTCTGACCGACCGACCGGCCCCGAGTGGTCTCGACTATCCGCTCGCTTCGCTCGCTGCTCGACCACCCAACGCGGGTCGCCCGGTTGGTTGCGTCGGGCGGTGCCAGACTCGGGGTGTGAGGGCCGCCGAGGCGTTCAGGCAGCAGGGGGAGGCATGCGCGGCGTTGGGGTCGCGGATGTACGCCGAACTGCTCTACGGGCTCGCCCACGACATCGACCGCCACGGACCGACGCGAAGGGTGTTGAGCGGGCACGAGGACGACCCGGGACCGTCGGGCCTGGCACTGCGGCTGCTCGGCAGCGTGCACCGGCTGGTGCTGGAGCGCCGGGCGGGTGGGCTGGCGGCGTACTACCCGAGCGTCGGCGGCCACTGGAACGCTCCGCACGGAGTGCCGGCGTTCGTCGCTCTCCTCGACCGGGACCGCGAGACGGTCAGGCAATGGCTCGACCGGCCGCCGCAGACCAACGAGGTCGGACGGGCGACCGCCCTGATGGGCGGGTTGCTGCACCTGCCGCCCAGGCTGCGTGGGCCAGTCCGGCTCTTCGAGATCGGCTGCTCGGCGGGGCTGAACCTGCTGGCCGACCGGTTCAGCTACGTCGACACCACCGGCAACCGGTTCGGCGCCGACCACTCGCCGGTCCACCTCCGTCCGGCCTGGCGCGGCGACCACCTGACGCCGTGGCCCGGCCTGGCGTTCGCGGAGGCGGTCGGGTGCGACCTCAACCCCATCGAGGTGATTACGACGGAGGGACGGCTCGCCCTGACGGCGTACGTCTGGCCCGACCAGCGCAACCGGCTCGAACGACTGCGGGGTGCCCTGGAGCTGTCCCGTGCGTCGCCCCCAGCCGTACGACGACAGGGGGCTGCGGACTTCCTCGAGCAGCTCGACCTGCAGGACGGGGCAACGACCGTGCTGTGGCACAGCGTGATGTGGCAGTACCTGCCCACCGAGGAGCAGGAGCGGGCCGCCGGCGTGATCGAGGCCCTCGGTGAGCGCGCGACCGACACTGCCCCACTCGTCCACCTCGTCCTGGAGCCGACCCGCCGCAAGCGCACGCGCCACCACGAGTTCCTCGCGTGATGACCACCTGGCCGGGAGGCGAGCGACGCATCCTGGGTCGGGCGGCACCCCACGGCGTGCCGGTGACCTGGGAGCCCGAGGGCTAAAGCGCTCGACCGCTCATCCACGCCGTGCGAGGGTGGGTGCATGGCGCAGTCAGAGAGCGAGTCGGGCAACGAGGACCTCAAGGCGAAGATGCGGGAGGCCCTCGAGCGCAAGCAGGCCAACGACCGTGGCGTGCCCAAGGACGGACCCGTCAAGGAGAAGGCCCACGGCTCCGAGGTCTCCGGGGGCTCAGGTCCCAAGATGCACCGCCGGAAGGCCGGCGGCGGGGGCTCCTGAGGCGAGGTCCGCCGCTGGCCTATGCTCCCCGGTGTGGCGAAGCGGGTGGTGCTCCACATCGGAGCGATGAAATCCGGCACCAGCTTCATCCAGAACGTGCTCAACCGGAACCGCGAGCGACTCCAGGAGCACGACGTCCGGTTCGCGTGCGATCGCTGGCGCCACCAGGTGCTCGCAGTGCACGACCTGATGGACCACGGGGGTCCCGAGCAGCCGCCCTTCGAGCCCGACGGCTACTGGTGCCGGCTGGTCGAGGACATCGAGAGATGGCCCGGCACCTCCGTCGTCTCGATGGAGTTCCTTGCCCCCCGGCAGCGGCCCAAGATCGACCTCATCAAGGACGCCTTCGCCGACGCCGACATCCAGGTCGTCCTCACCGCCCGTGACCTCGCCCGCTCGCTGCCGGCGATGTGGACCGAGACGATGCAGAACCGCGGCGTGAGGACCTGGGAGGAGTTCCTCGAGGCGGTCCACCACCCCGAGGAGGGCGAGAAGGTCGGTCACTGGTTCTGGCGCAACCAGCACATCTCCGCGATCGCCGAGCGCTGGTCCGAAGCCGTCGGCCGCGACCACTTCACCCTGGTCACCGTGCCGCCCAAGGGTGCGCCGCCCTCGCTGCTCTGGGACCGGTTCGCCTCCGTCGCCGGCATTCCCCAGGGCCTGTGCGACATCGACGTCCGCAGCAACCCGGGGATCGACGCGGCCTCGGCGATGGTGCTGCGCGCCCTCAACGAACGCCTCCACGCAGACGGCTTCAACCGCCAGGACTACGAGCGGGTGGTCAAGGGAGTGCTGGCCAAGCAGGGTTTCGTACGACGCGGCCGCGAGTCCGTCCCGCTTGGTCTCGACGAGCGCTGGGTACGACGGCGCTCGAAGCGTGAGCTCGAGCGGTTGCGCGAGCTCGACCTCCGCGTGGTCGGTGACATCGACGAGCTCGAGGCGGTCCCGGTGCCCGGCGTGCACACGAAGAAGGTCAGCGCCGAGCAGCAGCTGGAGGCGGCCCTCGACGGACTGACCTTCATGGCCGAGCGCAACATGCAGAACTGGGCCAGGCGTCGCGCCGCTCAGGAGTCGAAGGAGAAGGACCAGCCATGAGCGGCGTACGAGACCTGCTGCGCCGCAAGGGCGGCGAGGGCCGGACGCAGCCGGCACACACGCCACCACCGCGCGAGCCCGGTGAGCCGCTGCGCATCGCCGCCATCACGTTCTGTCGCGACGAGGGCCGGATGCTGCCGCTCTGGATCCGCTACTACGGCGGCCAGTTCGGGGTCGAGAACCTCTACGTCGTCGACGACAACTCCGAGGACGGGTCCACCGACGACCTGCCGTGCGACGTGCTGCACATCCCGCCGATCCGAGGCGGCAAGTTCAACACCACCCGGATGGCGATGGTCGGCAACCTTGGTCGCTCGCTGCTCGAGCTCTACGACGTCGTGCTGTTCTGCGACACCGACGAGTTCATCGTCCCCGACCCGGACCGCTGGGCTGGCCTGAAGGAGTACATCGAGGCGCGCACCGAGGACGGGATCAACGCCGTCGGCTCGCTCGGCTTCAACGTCGTCCACCACGTCGGCGTCGAGCCGCCGCTCGACCTCTCGCAGCCCCTCCTCGGCCAACGCCGGCTGGCCAAGTTCCTGCCGCTGATGTGCAAGCCGGCGATCAAGTGGGTGCCCGACCACTGGAGTGCCGGCACCCACGGCGTGCGCACGCCGTACGCCGTCGACCCCGACCTGTGGATGTTCCACATGAAGTTCGGTGATCGCGACCACCTGCAGGAGGCGGCCGACCACCGTCAGCGGATGGTCGAGGCCGACGGACGATCGGCGGACACCCAGTGGCGGCAGGGCGGAGACACCCTCGTCCAGCTGCTCGAGCAGGTCACCTCAGGAGTGGTCGCGGCCGATGTGCCCGAGTTCACGCCCCCGTCCGGCGAGCGGCTCGCGGCGCTGGTGACCGAGGACCCGCCCGGCAACTTCCGGGCTCCCAAGGGCAGCCAGATGAAGCAGATGGAGAACCGCCCGTTGGTCCGGATCCCCCAGCGGTTCCACGGGATCGTCTGACCGCTCGGGTCAGGACGCCGGTGCGTCGCCGTACATCGTCTTCTCGCTGTAGCGCTTGCCGATGCTCAGGTCGTACATGATCATCCGGTAGTCCGACAGCGCCTTCCTGGCCTCCGGCGTGAGCTGGGCCTTCTTCACCAGCTGGTCCTGGCTGTTGACGTACATCCCGGCGTCCATCGCCGGGATCTGCTTGTCCAGGCTGTCGAGCAGGGCGTACCAGGGCGGGATCGGCGCGTTCATCGCGTCGAACAGGTGCGGCAGGAACTGGATCGGGCTCGTGGTCGGCAGGGTGGTGTGCTTCAGCGGCTTGCCGCTGGACCAGATCAGGAAGGGCGTCTCGTGCATGGCACGCTCGCCCTCCTTCTTGAACAGGCTCTGCGGGTAGATCTGAGGCGGCAGGTGGTCGCCCCAGAAGACGACCGTGGTGGGCTCCTTCTGCTTCTTGAGCGCGGCCAGGAAGTTGGCGAGCTCCACGTCGGTGCGGGCGATGCCGCGGTTGTACTGCCCGGCGAGCTTGGCGAACTGCGGCGGGAGGCCCTGCGGGTTCATCGGGTCGTCGTACTGGCCACCGAACGGCATGTGGTTCTGCATCGTCACCAGGTGGGTGAGCACAGGCTTCTGGTGGGTCTGGATCTGGTGCAGGACCTCGTCGAAGGCCGACTTGTCGTCGATGAAGCGTCCGCCGCCGTGGGACTTGTCCTGGAGCTGGTCCTTGCTGATGAACCGGTCGAAGCCGAAGGCCTTGTAGACCGCGGTGCGGGCGTACATCCGCGGCGAGAAGGGGTGGATCGCGACCGGGGTGTGGCCATGCGCCAGGAACCAGTCGACGGCGGAGGGGAAGGTCTTGTCCTTGGACACGACCTGCTCGTAGGCGACCGAGATCTGCGGCTTGAGCTGGCTCAGGGACATCCCGGTCAGGACCTCGAACTCGACGTTGGCGGTGCCGCTGCCGTAGCCCGGCGCCAGCATCTTGCCGGAGAGCGTGTTGCCCATCAGGGCAGTCGTGCGCGGGATCGGGTCCGAGTTGAGCTTCAGGGACTTCAGCCACTCGGGGTTGGAGAAGCTCTCGGAGAGGACGGTGACGACGTTGGTGTTCTCCAGGCTGCCGGTGCGCCCCTTGTTCATCGCAGCGGCCTCGGCGGCGTACTTGTCCGCGATCTTCATCACTGCGGCCTTGGAGTAGCCCTGGGGCTCGCTCATCGCCTGGACGTGCATGTTGAACAGCAGCCCGGCGACGAAGCCGTTGCGCTGGTAGTTCACGCGCTGGTCCCAGTCACGCCAGCGCAGGCCGGTGGAGTCGAACGCCGCACGCCAGGGATTGCCGGGCTCGTTGAAGTTGCCGGCCATCCAGAGCAGCACCAGGCAGATGACGACGATGACGGCCCGCGAGGCCCGGATGACGATCAGCTCACGACGGCCGGCGCCCTTGGCGATGTTGGGCAGCACCTTGCCCACCAGCCAGCCGGCGGCCCAGCCGAGGGCGACGAGCGCGGCCAGCCCGATGGCACCCAGGACCAGTTTCGAGGGCGAGACCATCGAGAACAGGAACGAGGGCTGGCTCAGGAACGTGTAGTCGCTCGGGTAGAGGGGGTCGTTGCGCAGCTCCAGCTTGGTCGCGTTGACCGCGCCGAACAGTGCGGTGATGGCGGTGAGTACGCCGAAGGCGAGCCAGAGGCGACCGATCAGCGCGACGAACAGGAGCACGAAGACCCAGACGGCCATCAGGCTCGGCACCAGCACGGGGGAGTCGAACAGCCGGTTGCGCAGGTGGTGCAGCGGCGAGGGGAAGCTGGACGCGTCGAGCACCGCGATCACCGACCACGAGAACACCAGGGTCAACAGCAGCCCCAGGACGATCGTCAGCACCGTGCGGGCGGGTCGCCGAGCTGCGGGGCGGGCTCCGAAGGGGGCGTCCGGATGGGGTGCGGAGGTCTCGTCGACCTCCGTCGTGGTCACGCCGGGCATGGGCGGCAGCATACGTCCGCGCGAGGCCCTCCCCGGGCCGCGAACCACATGCTGGGGCGCAGTTCTCGGGTACTTCTCAGGGTGGCAGACTCGGCGCGACATCGAGTCGTCCGCCCCTCGTCATCGAAGGAGCCAGTGGAGATGCAGTTCGGCCGCAGCTACGAGGAGTTCGAGGTCGGTGCGACCTACAAGCACTGGCCCGGCAAGACGGTCACCGAGTTCGACGATCACATGTTCTGCCTGCTGACCATGAACCACCACCCGCTGCACCTCGACAGCCACTACGCCGAGGAGACCACCCAGTTCGGCAAGAACGTCGTGGTCGGCAACTACGTCTACTCGATCCTGCTCGGCATGAGCGTCCCCGACATCTCCGGCAAGGCCATCGCCAACCTCGAGATCGAGTCGCTGCGCCACGTCGCGCCGACCTTCCACGGCGACACCCTGTACGGCGAGACCCGGGTGCTCGACAAGTGGGAGAGCAAGAGCAAGGACGACCGGGGCGTCGTGCACGTCGAGACCATCGGCTACAACCAGGACGGCAAGGTCGTGTGCATCTTCCGTCGCAAGGTGATGGTGCCGAAGGACAGCTACCTCAGCGAGCGCGGCGGCGAGCAGCCCGGCCGCCCGGTCCCGCAGCCGGACAAGAACTGGCCGGGTCCCGAGGGATCGCAGGGCTGACGACGTGCCGTCCGAGCTCTGGGTGATCCGCCACGGCGAGACCGAGTGGAGCCGTGACGGCAGGCACACCTCGCGCACCGAGGTCGAGCTGACCCCCGAGGGCGAGGACGTTGCGCGCGGGCTCGCCGACCGGCTGGACGGGGTGGAGTTCGACCTCGTCCTGACCAGCCCACGGCTCCGGACCCGTCGTACGGCCGAGCTGGCGGGGTTCACGGACGCCCACGTCGAGGACGACCTCGCCGAGTGGGACTACGGCGACTACGAGGGCATCACCAGTGCCCAGATCCGTGAGCGGGTGCCGGGCTGGACGGTCTGGACGCATCCGTGCCCCGGCGGTGAGACCGCCGAGCAGGTCTCGCGCCGGATGGACCGAGTGGTGGCGAAGGTCCGTGCCCATGGCGGCCGGGTGCTGGTGTTCAGCCACGGGCACGCCTCGCGGGCACTGGCCGCCCGCTGGCTGGAGCTGCCGATCCGGGACGGCCGGCACTTCCTGCTCGGCACCGCGACCATCTCGGTGCTGGGCTACGAACGCGAGTCGCCGGTCGTGGCGCGCTGGAACTCCTGACCACTAATCTTCGGGACGTGTCGCTCGCAGCATCGTGCCCCCGATGCACCTCACCGGTCACGGGTGAGGGTGCCTCCTTCGCGTGCACGCTGCACGGTCCGATCGACCCGTTGTGGCGTCCCGACGTGGCCGACTACGACACCTTCGCCGAGCTGGTCGGGCGCATCGACGACATCCCGACCTACCTGCCCTGGCCGATGAGCCCCGGGTGGTCGATCGCCGACTTCGGCTGCGTCGGTGCCGTCGGCAGGGTCCGGGCCACGGTCACCACGACGGTCGGCACCAGTGACCTCGACGGGGAGGTCGAGGTCACCATCGTCTCGGAGGACCCCGGCATCGGGCTCGGCTCGCGCTGCGCCGGCACGTCGTACGACGACCCGGGCCCGCAGATCAGCAACGGACCGCCCTCGATCCACGTGCGCGCCGGCGGCCGGACCGTCCCGATGTGGCTGGTCGACGACCACGGCGACGGGCCTGAGCGCGAGCTGACCGTCGCGCAGCTGACCGACGGCGAGGTGCTCGCCCGTGCCGTGTTCGTCGGAGAGGCCGACGGTCGCTGGCTGTGGCTGGTGATGCGTCCCGCCTCGGCTGCCCTGCTGCTCCACGACGACTGGCTGCTGGCCGACGTCACCGGCTTCGGGCCGGAGGCACTCGAGATGCCGTTCGGCGGTCCTCGACCCGCCTGGTAGCCACGGGTGAGCCCATCGGTTGAGACCATCGATTGAGACAGGCGCGTTTCGACCCGTGCCACCTGACGGGACAACCCCCACCCGTGCGGCACAATGTGGCCTGATGTCAGCCACCCACGTCGTCGCGGTCGCCAACCAGAAGGGCGGCGTCGCCAAGACGACCACCGTCGCCTCGCTGGGCGCCGCGCTCGCCGAGCAGGGCCAGCGGGTCCTCCTCGTCGACCTCGACCCCCAGGCCTGCCTCACCTTCAGCCTCGGTATCGACCCCGAGGACCTCGACGCCTCCATCCACCACGTGCTGACCAAGGGCATGGACCCGTCCGAGGCGATCATCGAGACCGACGACGGTGTCGACCTGCTGCCGGCCACGATCGAGCTGGCGCGCGCGGAGGCCGACCTGCTGACCCGCACCGGTCGCGAGTACGTCATCCGGACCGCGGTCGAGGACGCCGACGGCTACGACTGGGTGCTGCTCGACTGCCCGCCCTCGTTGGGAGTGCTCACGGTCGCCGCGCTGACGGCCGCCACCGGCGTACTCATCCCGCTGCAGTGCGAGACGCTGTCCCACCGCGGTGTCGGCCAGCTGCTCGACACCGTCCACGACGTACGCCGGTTCACCAACCGTGACCTCGAGGTGTGGGGCGTGCTGCCGACGCTCTACGACGGACGCACCAACCACGCCCGCACGGTGCTCGAGACCATCTCCGAGACCTACGACCTCGAGGTGATCGAGCCGCCGATCCCGAAGTCGATCCGCTTCGCCGAGGCACCCGCCGCCGGCCGCTCGATCCTCAAGACGTCGCGGAGCAACAAGGGGGCCCAGGCCTACCGCGAGGTCGCGACCGCACTGCTGAAGCGAGGCTGAGCGTGAGCGGAGTACGCCGGGGCCGGGTGGTCGCCCTCGCGGCCGCCGTGCTCGTGACCCTCGTCGCGGTGCTGGGCGGTGTCGGCATCATCCCGACCAGCGGGACCACCGCCGCTGCAGCGACCGACCGGTCGACGTCGGGTGAGCAGGCCAGCCTGGTCACCCAGACCCTGCCCGACGCGGCCCGCTCGCTGGCCACGGGATCGCCGGCTCCACGGAGCAACACCCAGGACGACACCGACGTCCCGGCCGACACCGGCTGGGGCAAGCGCATCGTCTTCGACATGAGCGCCCAGCGGGTCTGGCTGGTGGACGCCGACGACGAGGTCCGTCGTACCTACCTGGTCTCGGGCAGCCTCACCGACAACCTCGATCCCGGCACCTACGCCGTCTACTCGCGCTCGCGCTGGGCGGTGGGCGTCGACGACTCCGGGGTGATGCAGTACTTCGTCCGTTTCACGCGTGGCGACCACGCCGCGATCGGGTTCCACAGCATCCCGACCAAGAACGGCCACCTGCTGCAGACCGCGGCGCAGCTCGGGACCCCGCAGTCGCACGGCTGCATCCGTCAGGCGCTGCCGGACGCGATCAGGCTGTGGAACTTCGCACCGGTGGGCACGAAGGTCGTCGTCACCGCCTGATCGCTCCTGCGCGGTTGCTCAGCTCTCGCCGGCAGCAGCCGGCTTGCCACCCCGGGTACGGCGACGGCTCCGGTTGCGCTTGCGCGGCGGACGGTCGCCGGACTTCTCGTCGGACGCCTTCGGCTCGCCGCCCTGGGCGGCCCTCTGCCCGCCGCTGTCGCCACGGCTCCGGGTGTCACGACCCCGGCCGCCAGCGCCCTTGCCGCCGCGGTCCGTGCGCTCCGGACGGGGCTTGCGCTCGATGGTGCCCTCGGGCACCAGACGTCCCTTGGTGCCGGGAGCGATGCCCTGGTCGTGCAGGAAGTTCTCCGAGCTGGAGTAGGTCTCCTGCGGGTCGTCGAAGGGCAGGTCCAGCGCCTTGTTGATCATCTTCCAGCGGTGCAGGTCGGCCCAGTCGACGAAGGTGATCGCGATACCGGTAGCCCCGGCCCGGCCGGTGCGGCCGATCCGGTGCACGTAGGTCTTCTCGTCCTCCGGACAGCTGTAGTTCACGACGTGGGTGACGCCGGTGACGTCGATGCCGCGGGCAGCGACGTCAGTGGCGACGAGCACCTGGAGCTTGCCGTCGCGGAACCGCTTCAGGGCCCGCTCGCGTGCGGTCTGCGCCATGTCGCCGTGGAGCGGCGCGGAGCTGAACCCGCGCTCCTCGAGGTCGTCGGCGATCCGCTGGGCCTGGCGCTTGGTGCGCGTGAACACGATCATCAGGTCGGCGCCCTCGGCCTGCAGCAGCCGACCGAGCATCTCCGGCTTGTCGAGGTCGTGGGCCTGGTAGATGAACTGCGCCGTCGCCGGCACCATCTGGGTGTCGGCCGAGGACTCCGCGCGGATGTTCATCGGGTGGCGCATGTGGGTGCGCGCGAGCGAGACGATCGCGGCCGGCATCGTGGCCGAGAACAGCATCGTCTGGCGGGTCTCGGGGGTCTGCTTGAGCAGCCGCTCGACGTCCGGGAGGAAGCCGAGGTCCAGCATCTCGTCGGCCTCGTCGAGGACGAGAGACTTCACGTGCGAGATGTCGAGTGCGCGGCGGTTCATCAGGTCGATGAGGCGGCCCGGCGTACCGACCACCACCTCGACGCCCGTCGCCAGGGCCTCCAGCTGCGGCTCGTATGGCACGCCGCCGTAGACGGTGAGCACGCGCAGGCCGCGGTCCTCACTGGCCACGGACAGGTCCCTGCTGACCTGGAGCGCCAGCTCGCGGGTCGGGGCCACGATCAACGCCTGCGGCTTGCCGGGTGCGACCAGCTCGTCGTAGTCGGGGTCGTGGGGGGCGACGCTGCGCTGGATCACCGGGATGCCGAACGCGAGGGTCTTGCCGGTCCCGGTGCGGGCCTGACCGATGAGGTCGGTGCCCATCAGGGCGACCGAGAGGGTCATCTCCTGGATCGGGAACGGGTTGATGATGTTGACGCGCTCGAGGGCGTCCGCAATCTCGGGAAGGACCCCGAGCTCTCTGAAGGTTGTCAGGATGCTGCCTGTTCTCGTGTGTGACCAGGCGTGTCCTGGTCGGTGGATTCCGTGGTGTGAAGACTGTTCGTACGCCGTAGGCGAGCCGCCCGCAGTGGTACAACCTGGGGGTCGTCCCGGGGGCATCCAGCCCGCGGCCACTCGTCAGTCTATCGGTAGGCTGCCGCCATGGCCGAACCCGAGCAGGATTCCGTCGCCTTCGAGGACCCCGCGTACCGCGCCGCAGTGGTCGACCTGCTCGGCGCGATCACCTACGGAGAGATCTCGGCCTTCCAGCGCCTGACCGACGACGCCAAGCTCGCCACCGAGCTGCCGGACAAGCTGGCGCTGGGCAAGATGGCGGTCGTCCAGTTCGGCCACATCGAGCCGCTGATGGAGCGCATCTCCGCCCTCGGCGCCGACCCGATGGAGGCGATGGCGCCGTTCGTGATGCCCTTCGACGTCTTCCACACCGCCACCGCGCCCAGTGACTGGCTCGAGGGCCTGATCAAGGCGTACGTCGGGGACGGCCTGGCTGCGGACTTCTACGTGGAGATCGCCTCCTACCTCGACGGAGGCACCCGTCAGCTGATCGTCGACAGCCTCGCCGACGCCGGCCACTCCGAGTTCGTCGTCGACCGCGTCCGGCGAGCCATCGAGGCCGACCACCGGGTCGCGGGCCGGCTCGCCCTGTGGGGTCGCCGGCTGATGGGGGAGGCGCTCTCGCAGGCCCAGCGGGTGGCCGCCGAGCGTGACTCCCTGGCGGCCCTGCTCGCCGGCGGCGTGGACCGTCCCGGCATGGACCTCGCCGCCCTGAGCCGGATGTTCAGCCGGCTGACCGAGAACCACGCCAAGCGGATGGCGGAGCTCGGCCTGGCCTCCTGAGGGTGTCGCGGGCTGCTGGGCAGAGCTTGGCGTGCCGCAGCTTGGCGTGCCGCGGTTTGGCCGGGCGCCCGGCCAAACCTCCAGTGGAGGCGTGAAGTTTCAGCCAACCACTCACAGTTTGGACTGCCGCCCGGCCAAACTGCAGCCCGCGATGGTGCCGCACCTCACACGCTATATAGTTGTTTGAGTCAACCAAATTGTCCTACACTTGGTCCATGACCAGCAGCCCCGTCGAGCGCGACCGGATCGAGGCCGTCGAGGCTCTCTTCGATGGTCTGGTGCGCTTCAGCCGCGCCCTGAAGGCGCGCTCCGGGGACTGGGGACACGCCGCGCGCGACCTGACCCGGGGCGACATCGTCGCCCTCGGTGTGCTCGAGGCGCGCGGGAGCACCCGGCCCGGCCAGATGGCCGCCGCCCTCAACGTCGACCCGTCCGTGATCAGCCGTCAGCTGGTCACCCTGGCCCGGCTCGACCTCGTCACCCGGGGCACCGACCCCGAGGACGGTCGCGCCGAGCTCATCACGATCACCCCGCAAGGCCGTGAGCGGCTCGTCCAGGCCCGCGAGGCCATCTGCCTCGCCCTGGCCGAGCGGCTCGGCCACTGGGACCTCGACGAGATCGGCCGTGCCACGGCCGTGGTCGAGGACCTCTCCATCCACCTGCACGAACCCACCAGTCACACCAGCAAGGACTCCCATGTCTGACACCACCATCGTCGGGACCCGGCCGCAGCAGGCCGAGATGTCCCACAAGGAGATCGTCGAGGTCCTCATCGGCCTGATGTCGGCGCTCTTCGTCGCGATCGTGAGCACCACGATCGTCTCGACCGCCCTTCCCACGATCATCGGCGACCTCGAGGGCACCCAGACGCAGTACACCTGGGTCGTCACCGCCTCGCTGCTCGCGATGACGGTGACCAGCCCGATCTGGAGCAAGCTCTCCGACCTCTTCAACAAGAAGGTCCTGGTCCAGGTCGCGATCGTCGTCTTCCTGCTCGGATCTCTGGCCGCCGGCGCCGTGCAGAACGTGCCCGAGCTGCTCGCGGCCCGCGCCGTCCAGGGTCTCGGCATGGGCGGTCTGATCGCCCTGGCCCAGTCGATCCTCGGCTCGATCATCCCGCCGCGTGAGCGGGGTCGCTACAGCGGCTACATGGCCGCGACCATGGCCGTCGCCACCGTCTCCGGCCCCTTGCTCGGTGGCCTGCTCGTCGACTCGGCCGGCTGGCGCTGGTGCTTCTGGGTGGCCATCCCGTTCGCCCTGGCCGGCCTGGTGATGCTGCAGAAGTTCCTGCACATCGACAACGTGCGCCGCGAGGTGCGCATCGACTACTGGGGCGCGCTGTTCATCACCGTCGCCGCCAGCCTGCCGCTGGTCTGGGTCTCCTTCGCCGGCACCAGCTTCGACTGGCTGTCCCTCGAGACCGCCGAGTTCCTGGGCGCTGCCCTCGTCGCGCTCGCCATCGCCATCGCCATCGAGCGCCGGCACAGCGACCCCCTCGTCCCGCCGCGCATCCTTGCCAACCGGATCACGATGCTCTCCATCCTGGGCAGCCTCGCGGTCGGAGTCGCCCAGTTCGGCGCGTCGGTCTTCCTCGCGCAGTACTTCCAGGTCGCCCGCGACCACACCCCGACCCAGGCCGGTCTGCTGATGCTGCCGCTGATCCTCGGCAACATGATCGGCGCCACCGGGACCGGTCAGTACATCACCCGGACCGGACGCTGGAAGGGCATCATGCTCGTCGGCGGTGCCGTGCTGGTGGTGGGCCTGTCCCTGATGGGCACCATCGACCACCTGACCCCGATGTGGCACCTGAGCACCTTCATGGTGCTGATGGGCCTGGGCACCGGCGCCCTGATGCAGAACCTCGTGCTGGTCGTGCAGAACACCGTCGACGTGACCGACGTCGGTGCCGCGAGCGGCTCGGTGAGCTTCTTCCGCTCGCTCGGCGGCACGATCGGTGTCGCGGCGCTCGGTGCGGTGCTCGCCAGCAACGTGGCCGACAAGATCGCCTCCGGCATGGCCGCGGCCGGCATCCCGGTCTCGGGCGGCGGCAACGTGGGCTCGCTGGACCTCGACAAGCTGCCCCCGGCGGTGGCCACGATCGTGCGGACGGCGTACGCCGACGCCACCGGCCGGATCTTCCTGATCGCCGGCGTGATCGCGATCGTGACCTTCGTGGCCGTGGCGCTGATGCCGGTCACGGAGCTGCGCACCACGATCCGCAAGACCGAGGAGCCCCACCCGGCGGGGAGCGCCGACGAGTGGAGCGACGAGCGCGAGCTCGAGCCGGTGGGCGCCTGACGTAGTCCCCTGGGGTCAGCCCCGGAAGCCGACCGTCCCGGTCGTGCTGGTGGAGATGTCGACGTAGGCGAGCTTGTCCCCGGGTACGACGAGGCGGCGGCCCTTCGCGTCGGTGAGCGAGAGCACGGCACCCTTCTCCAGGGCCTTGGTCACGGCCTCCTGGACGCCGTCGGCGTCGAGGGTGGTGTCGATGGTCAGCTCGCGGTTGGCGTTCTGCACGCCGATCTTGACCTCCATCAGGAGGACCTCCTTGTGTGGGGAAACTTCAGTGGTGGTCGTCGGTGCGCGGGTAGCCACCGATGCCGCGCCAGGCGAGGCCCGACACCAGCGCCGCGGCGGCATCCTGGTCGATCGTGCCGCGCTCCTGGAGCCAGAAGCGCGCACTGACCTGGCCCATTCCCACCAGCGAGACCGCGAGGAGCTGGGACTGCTCCTCGGGGAGCCCGGTGTCGTCGGCGATCACGTGGGCGATCAGCTTGGCGCACTCGGTGGTGACGCGGTCGACCCGGGCGCGAACGGCAGGCTCGTTGGTCAGGTCGGACTCGAAGACGAGTCGGAAGGCGCCCTCGGCGTCGGCGACGTAGTCGTAGAAGGCGTGCATGGTCGCGGTCACGCGCTGCTTGTTGTCCTCGGTCGACTCCAGGGCCCGGCCGGCGGCCGAGATGATCTGGTCGCAGGACTGGTCGAGCAGGGCGAGGTAGAGGTCGAGCTTGCCGGGGAAGTGCTGGTAGAGCACCGGTTTGGACACTCCGGCGCGCTCCGCGATGTCGTCCATCGCCGCCGCGTGGTAGCCCTGCGCGACGAACACCTCGAGCGCGGCGCTGAGCAGCTGGGCCCGCCGGGCTCGCCGGGGCAGCCGCACGCCCTTGCCGTTGGCCGCCGGAGCAGGCCGCGGTTCCTCCATGGTGCTCACCTTGCGCAGCCTACAAGCGTCCGGATCGCGGGCACGTGGACCGGGCCTGCGCGGGCGAGGGAACATGGTCGGGAGGGCCGGTGTTGTCCCCGGTAGTTCCTGAGTCCTCACGTGAACCGATCCAAGGAGAAGCAGTCGTGTCCCTTCCCGCCCTGGTCGAGCCGGCCGCAGAGCTGACCACCGACGAGGTACGCCGCTACAGCCGTCACCTGATCATCCCCGACGTCGGGATGACCGGGCAGAAGCGGCTGAAGAACGCGAAGGTGCTCGTCATCGGCGCCGGCGGACTCGGCAGCCCGGCCCTGCTCTACCTGGCCGCAGCCGGTGTCGGCACGCTGGGCATCGCGGAGTTCGACGAGGTCGACGAGTCCAACCTGCAGCGCCAGATCATCCACGGGCAGTCCGACATCGGGAAGTCGAAGGCGATCTCCGCCAAGGAGTCCATCGCGGAGACCAACCCGCTGGTCAACGTGATCGTGCACGACGAGCGTCTCGACAACGACAACGTGCTCGAGATCTTCAAGGACTACGACCTGATCGTCGACGGCACCGACAACTTCGCGACCCGCTACATGGTCAACGACGCGGCGTACTTCCTGAACAAGCCGTACGTCTGGGGCTCGATCTACCGCTTCGACGGCCAGGCCAGCGTCTTCTGGCCGACCCTCGAGGGTGCCGACGCCCCCTGCTACCGCTGCCTCTACCCCGAGCCCCCGCCGCCCGGCATGGTCCCGAGCTGCGCCGAGGGCGGCGTGCTCGGCGTGCTGTGCGCGAGCATCGGCTCGATCCAGGTCAACGAGGCCATCAAGCTGCTCACCGGCATCGGCGACCCGGCCGTCGGCAAGCTGGTCATCTACGACGCCCTCGAGCTGGAGTGGCGCACGCTGAAGGTGCGCAAGGACCCCAACTGCGCGCTGTGCGGCGAGAACGCCACCGTCACCGAGCTGATCGACTACGAGACCTTCTGCGGCGCCGTCTCCGAGGAGGCCTCCGAGGCCGCCGCCGGGTCGACGATCTCGGTGACCCAGCTGGAGAGCATGCTCAAGGAGCGCGACGAGGGCACCCGCGACTTCGTGCTGGTCGACGTACGCGAGCAGAACGAGTACGAGATCAACAAGATCCCCGGCTCGGTGCTGATCCCCAAGGGTGACTTCCTCAACGGCCACGTCTTCGACCAGCTGTCACAGGACAAGCCGGTGGTGCTGCACTGCAAGACCGGGGTGCGTTCCGCCGAGGCCCTCGCGGTGCTCAAGGGAGCCGGGTTCTCCGACGCCGTGCACGTCGGTGGCGGCGTGGTCGCCTGGGTGAACCAGATCGACCCCTCGCAGCCGTCGTACTGAGGGGCGTAACCCGTCGGGACCAGTGGCGTTGAACACAGTGAGGGGCGCGCCCGTGCGCCCGCACTGATCCCGAAAGGCCCCCACCCATGCGTCTGTCCCGCACTCTCCTGGCGACGCTGGCCGCGGCGTGTCTCGCCGCCGCCGGCCTGGTCGCCTCGACCGGCACCGCGCAGGCCGCCCCCAGCTGGGCGCCTGCTGACTCAGCGCTGATCCACCCCGGCACGATGATGTACACCGACGGCGCCCAGTGCACCGCGAACTTCGTCTACACCGACGGTGCGGGCAACGTCTACGTCGGGTACGCCGCGCACTGCGCCGGCAAGGGCTCCTCGACCGACACCAACGGCTGCTCGACCGACTCGGTCCCGCTCGGCACCAAGGTCGACTTCACCAACGACGGCAACCTCGCCTCCGAGGGCACGATCGTGGGCCACGGCACCCTGGCCTACAGCTCGTGGATCACCGAGCACAGCCTCGGCACCACCGACGCCAACACCTGCGCCTACAACGACCTCGCCCTGGTCAAGGTCGACGCCGCCGACGTCTCCAAGGTCAACCCGTCCGTCCCGTTCTGGGGCGGCCCGGTCGGCATCGACACCGACGGCACCAAGGCCGGCGACCGCGTGTGGACCTACGGCAACTCCAGCCTGCGGGCCGGCCTGTCGCCGCTGTCGCCGCACACCGGCATCAGCCTGGGTGACGACGCGGCCGACGGTGGCTGGAGCCACCCGCTCTACACCGTGAGCCCCGGCATCCCCGGTGACTCGGGCTCGGGCTTCATGACCGCGGGCGGCAAGGCGGCCGGTGTGCTGTCGACGCTGGGCCTGGCCCCGCTGCCGGCCTCGAACAACATCGGTGACCTCGCCAAGGAGCTCGCGTTCGCGCAGGCTCACTCCGGCATCTCCGGCCTGAAGCTGGAGAACGGCACCGAGCCGTTCAACCCCATCCTCTGAGCGTCTGACTCGCTGAGGCGACAGCGCCCCATCTCCCCCGCGGGGTGGGGCGCTGTCCTGTGCTCAGAAGATCCGGGAGTCCGGCTCGAAGGCGAAGGTGAGCGGGTCGCCCAGTGAGTAGACGTCGTTGGTCCGCGGCGCCGGGTCGCTGGCGCGGACGCACCTGCCGCCCGTCACGCACCGGACCAGGACCGAGGCGGAGCTCCCGACGAGGCCGGCCTGGAACACCACGGCCGTGCTGCCCTGCCAGGCCAGGGTCCGCGCGTCCACCCCACCGCTCGAGAAGGCGTAGGAGTTGGTGACGCGACCGTTGGCGAGTCGACGCACCTGCACCGTGCTCGTCAGGCGACCGTTGCGCGTGGTGGCCACGCCGACGACCCGCTTCCCGTTGGGGGACACCCGCACCGGCTGGAACCACGCCTTCCACCGGAGTCGCTTCGGGTGCGCGAGCGTGCTCATCGCCCAGCGGTGCTGCGTGGCGCGTACGGCGAGCGTGCCGGTGTGCAGGTCGGCGAACGACGTCTCCTTGCGCGTGATCCACCGGGTCGTGCCGCCCGGTGTCCACACCCGAGCCGGGACGCCGCCACCCAGCATGATGCGTCGCCCGCTGGCGTCGAGGACGCTGAGCATCTGGTTGAGGCGGCGCACCTGCGCCACGACGTGCCCGTCGAGGTCGATGACGCGCACGTCGGTGTCGGCGAAGGAGTCGTCGTCGGTCTGGTGGTAGGCCAGCACGACCCGGGAACGGGTGCGGTTGAGCCGGAACTCCGGCAGCTGTCCGTAGTCGTTGCGCTCGTCGTAGATCATCGTCGCCCCGGACGACCCGAGGACGAAGAGCCGGGCGCGGGCGCCGTAGGTGTAGTAGTACTCCTCGGGCTGGGCGACCAGGTCCATGGCCGCACTGACCAGCCACCGTCCGCGGCCGTCCAGCCCGACCAGGGAGTAGCCCACCCGGTAGGCCCCGGCCTGGCTCTGGTCGGGCAACGTGTAGCTCGCGTTGCCGACATGGAGGGTGCGCCCGGACAGGTAGGGCACCGCGCTGTCGGTGCCCCTGGGCAGGCTCGACGGGTTCAGTGCCGCGCCCGCGGGGGCCACCCCCAGACCCAGTGCGACCAGCGTGAGTGCGACTGCCACGACGATGCGTTGACGCATGAGACCACCCGTTCCGAGTCCGGCCCCGCCGAGAGTCGGGGCGTCCGGGCATCGTAGGGGAGCCAGGCGGTCTGGACACCTGCGATCATCGGCGCGTGGATCCCGAGGAGTACGTCGAACGGGTGCTCAGGGTCGTCGAGCAGGTCCCACGCGGCCGGGTGACGACGTACGGCGCGATCGCCGACCGGGTGGGCCATGGCGGGCCGAGACTGGTCGGGCGAGTGATGGCCAACTACGGGGGACCGGTGCCCTGGTGGCGCGTCGTACGCGCGGACGGGTCGCTGCCGCCCAGCCACGGGGACGAGGCACGTGCGGCCTACCTCGACGAGGGGACGCCGCTGCGTCCGAGCGGCCGGGTCGACATGCCGCAGGCCTTCTGGCAGCCCTGATCCCACGTGTCGGCGGACCGTGTTTGGGTAGGGCCGTGGACACGACCTATCGGCTGGTGCGCCCGCGTACGGGTGCGGTCGGCGCGCCGGCGCTCGACGACTCCCAGCAGGCCGTCGTCGACCACCCGGGCGGTCCGCTGCTCGTGCTCGCGGGACCGGGCACCGGCAAGACCACGACCCTCGTCGAGGCGATCGTCGACCGCATCGAGAACCGCGGGGCCTCGGCGGACTCGGTGCTCGCCCTGACCTTCAGCCGCAAGGCCGCCGAGCAGCTGCGTGACCGGGTCACCGCCCGCCTGGGCCGCACGACGTCGACGACCCTGTGCTCGACCTTCCACTCCTTCGCCTACGGGCTGATCCGGAAGTACTCCCCGCCGGAGCTGTACGCCGGCCCCCTGCGCCTGCTCAGCGCCCCCGAGCAGGACGTCGTCCTGCGCGAGCTGCTCACCGACGCGCCCGAGTCGGTGCGCTGGCCCGACTCGCTGCGCGGGGCGCTCGGCACGCGCGGGTTCGCCCACGAGGTGCAGTCGGTGCTCGGCCGTGCTCGCGAGAAGGGCCTCGACGGCGACGCGCTGCGCGCGCTCGGCGAGACCCACGACCTGCCGGAGTACGTCGCGGCGGGGCTGTTCCTCGAGCAGTACCTCGTCAACCTCGACCAGCAGAGCGCCACCGACTACACCGACCTGATCCGACGAGCGGTGCTCGAGGCGGCTGCCCACCGTGAGGAGCTGAGGGCGCGGTTCACGCACGTGTTCGTGGACGAGTACCAGGACACCGACCCGGCCCAGGTCGAGCTGCTGCACCACCTTGCCGGTGACGGGCGCGACCTGACGGTGGTGGGCGACCCCCACCAGTCGATCTATGCCTTCCGGGGTGCCGAGGTGCGCGGGCTGCTGGAGTTCCCGCGCGAGTTCGCGCGTCCCGACGGCACTCCGGCGGACGTCCTGGCGCTGCGGACGACGCGACGGTTCGGCCCCCGTCTGCTGACCGCGACCCAGCGGGTGGCGGGCCGGTTGTCGCTGCCGGGTCCGATCGACGCCGCGGCACGCGAGGCGTTCCTGTCGCCGATGGCCGAGCCGGGACGCTACGGCGAGGGCCGGGTCGAGGTCACGACGTACGAGACCGAGCGCGCGGAGGCCGAGCACCTCGCCGACCTGCTCCGGCGCGCCCACCTCGAGGACGGCATCGGCTGGGACGAGATGGCGGTGCTCGTGCGCTCGGGGCGGTCGACCATCCCCGGCCTGCGACGTGCGCTCGGAGCCGCAGGCGTGCCGGTCGAGGTGGCCGGTGACGACGTACCCCTGGTGCGCGACCCGGCGGTGCTGCCCATGCTCGATGCGCTGCGGGCCGTGCTGAACCTCGACAACGACGACCGCGACCATGTCGAGTACGTCGACCCGGGCCGGGCCGAGTCGCTGCTGACCGGTCCGCTCGGGGGGCTCGACGCCGGCGACGTACGCCGCCTGGCTCGCGAGCTGCGAGCGCGCGAGAAGGCGCGCACGCACGAGACCGGCACGCTCCCGTTGCCGTCGAGAGAGCTGCTGCGTGCAGCCGTCGTACGCCCGGGGTTCCTGGACGGCCTCGGCGGTCCGGCGCCCGACCGCGCTCGCGCCCTGCACGACCTGCTCGTCCACGCCAGGAGTGAGCTCGACGACGGCGCGAGCGCCGAGCAGCTGCTCTGGACGCTGTGGTCCGGCACCGGCTGGCCACGCCGGCTGCGCCGGTCGGTGGCGGTCGGCGGTGCCGCTGCGCGTCGTGCCAACCGCGACCTCGACTCGATGGTGGCGCTCTTCGACGCTGCCGCCCGGGCCGAGGAGCAGCGCGACCACGTCGGGGTCCGCAACTTCCTGGCCACCCTCGTGGCCCAGCAGATCCCCTCCGACACCCTGTCCGAGCGCGGGGTCCGCGGCGCCGCCGTGCGCCTGCTGACCGCCCACCGGTCCAAGGGACTGGAGTGGCGACTGGTGGCGATCGCCCACGTGCAGGCCGAGGCCTGGCCCGACCTCCGTCGTCGCTCGACGCTGCTCCAGGCCGACCGGATCGGCCGCGAGGGACTCGTCCCGCCGGTCACGCCGCGCGAGCTGCTGCTGGAGGAGCGCCGGCTGTTCTATGTCGCCTGCACCCGCGCCCGCCAGCGGCTCGTGGTGACCGCCGTGCAGTCACGTGAGGACGACGGTGAGCAGCCGTCGCGGTTCCTCGGCGAGCTCGGCGTCGACGTCACGCACGTCAAGGGTCGCCCGGCCCGGCCGTTGTCCCTGGCCGGGCTGGTGAGCGAGCTGCGCCGCACGGTCGCCGATCCGGACAGCTCCGAGCCGCTCCGCGCGGCCGCCGCGCGACGGCTCGCGCGCCTGGCCACCGAGACCATCGGACAGCACCAGCTGGTCCCGGCGGCCGACCCGGCGACCTGGTGGGGCACCCGCTCGGCCAGCCTCTCGACCCGGCCGGTGCGGGATCCCGAGCGCCCGGTGCCGATCTCGGCCAGCGTGCTCGAGTCAGTGATGGTGTGCCCGGCGCAGTGGTTCCTGCGCGACGAGGCCGGTGGCATCGAGCGGGCTCACCAGGAGGCCAACATCGGCCAGCTGGTGCACGCGCTGGCCGAACGGGTCGCGAGCGGTGAGCTCACCACCGGGCCCGGCGATGTCGAGGAGCTGATGACCCACGTCGACGCGGTCTGGGAGCGGCTGCACTTCCGCACCCCGTGGTCCAAGGCGCGGGAGCACGCCCGGGTGCGCCGGGCACTGACCCGGTTCCTGGAGTGGCACTACGCCGACAAGCGCGAGCTGGTCGACGTCGAGTCCCGCTTCTCCACGGTGGTCGAGCTGCCCGACGGCGAGGAGGTCGAGCTCACCGGGTACGCCGACCGCATCGAGCGTGACGCCGAGGGGCGGCTAGTCGTGGTCGACCTCAAGACCGGCCGGTCGATGCCGACCAACAAGTCGGTGGCGACCCATCGACAGCTGGCGCTCTACCAGTACGCCGTGGACAGCGGTGCCCTCGACGAGAAGGCCGGCGAGGGTGAGCGCCTGACCAGCGGCGGTGCCGAGCTCGTCCAGCTCGGGTCGCTCGAGGACGGGCCGGCCGTCGTACAGGAACAGGCGGCGGTGGCCGACGACGGACCCGAGCGCGACGGCCTCCGCACCGAGCTCGGGATGGCGGCCCAGATGGTGCGGGCCGAGGTCTTTCCCGCGGTGCCCGGACAGGTGTGCCGCGACTGCGCGTTCGTGCCGATCTGCCCGGCCCGGAGTGCGGGTTCGGTGCTGTCCCAGTGACGGCGATCCCGCGCGAGCTCCGCACCCCCGACGAGCTCCGGTCGGCGATGGGCACCGACTGGGCTCCGAGCGCGCAGCAGTGGGCCGCGATCACCGCGCCCTTGTCGCCGTCGGTGGTGATCGCCGGCGCCGGGTCTGGCAAGACCAGCCTGATGGCGGCGCGCGTCGTCTACCTCGTGGTGACCGGACAGGTCCGGCCCGAGGAGGTGCTCGGCCTGACCTTCACCACCAAGGCGGCCGGCGAGCTGCGGCAGCGCATCCGCGATGCCCTCCTCGCAGCGGGGGCCATCAGCGAGGCCACCTCGGTGCGCGACGACGACGTCGACGCACTCGAGCCCACGGTCTCGACGTACAACGCCTACGCCGCCAACCTGCTCGCGGAGCACGGCCTGCGCATCGGCCACGAGCCGGAGACCCGGGTCATCACCGACGCCTCCCGCTACCAGCTCGGCGCCCGGGCCGTGGAGCGGTTCACCGGCGAGATCGAGCTGCTCAGCGACCATCCGCCGACCGTGATCCAGAACCTGCTGGCACTCGACGGCGCGATGAGCGAGCACCTCGTCACCGCTGACGACGTGCGGGCGGCGGACGCCGAGGCCGGCGCCGGCTTCGCGTCTGCGATCGCGGAGGAACGCGCCGGCAAGGACCGCAAGACCTACCGCGAGGCGTCGGAGAAGGCGCTCCACGCCGTCGAGCGACGCGGCGAGCTGCTGCAGCTCGTGACCTCCTACCGGCGGCTGAAGGCCGACCTCGGGTTGATGGACTTCTCCGACCAGATCTCCCTGGGCGCCCGACTGGCCGAGGAGCATCCCGACGTCGGGGCACTCGAGCGACAGCGCTTCAAGGTGGTGCTGCTCGACGAGTACCAGGACACCTCGGTGGCCCAGGCGCGGATGCTCGCGCACCTGTTCTCCGGGGCCGACGCCGCGAGCGGCAGGGGGCACGCGGTCACGGCAGTGGGCGACCCCAACCAGGCGATCTACGGCTGGCGCGGGGCCTCGGTGTCCAACATCCTCGACTTCCCGCAGACGTTCCCGGCCGTCACCGACGAGGTGCCGGTGCTGCCGCTGACCGTCAACCGCCGTTCCGACCGGACCATCCTGAGCGTCGCCAACGCCCTGGCCGACCCGCTGTACGCCGCGACCTCCATGGTGCGTCCCCTCGAGCCGAAACCGGGTGCCCTCGCGGGCCGCGTGGCCGCGCGGGTCTTCGAGACCCAGGACGGCGAGCTGGCCTGGCTCGCCGGGGCGGTCGGCGACGCCCACACCGGGCTGTGGTCCGACATCGGCGTGCTCACCCGCGACAACGCCACCGCCGAGTCGGTCTTCGACACGCTCACCGCGGTCGGCATCCCGGTCGAGATCGTCGGTCTGTCCGGCCTGCTGCGACTGCCCGAGGTGGCCGAGATCGTCGCCATGCTCGAGCTGCTCCACGACGTTACCGCCAACACCGCCGTGCTCACCCTCCTCAGCGGGCCCCGCTGGGCGATCGGCCCCCGCGACCTCCGGCTTCTGCGCGAGCGGGCGGCGGAGCTCGCCGGGCGCCGTGGCCGCACCGAGAGCGCGACGATCGGCGACCAGCTGACCGAGATCGCCGACGGCATCGACCCGGCCGAGCTCCCGGCGCTGAGCGACGCCCTCGCAGATCCGGGCCGCGGGCCCTACTCGGCAGAAGCGCTGGAGCGGTTCGCCCTGCTGGCCGCCGAGCTCCGCTCGCTCCGGTCGTACGCCGGCGAGCCGATCCTCGACGTCGTCCGCCGCATCGTCGACACCACCGGCATCGACATCGAGCTCGCCTCGGCGGTGAGTCCCGCCGCCGCGGCCCGCCGAGACAACGTCGACCTGTTCCTCAAGGCGGTCGCCGAGTTCCAGGCGATCGACGGTGACGTCACCCTGCCGGCCCTGCTCGCCTACCTGACCGCCGAGGACGACCAGGGCAACGGCCTGGACATCGCCACCCCGACCGAGGCCGACTCGGTGAAGCTGCTCACCGTCCACCGCGCCAAGGGGCTGGAGTGGGACTCCGTGTTCCTGGTCGGCGTGTGCGAGACGCGCTTCCCGTCCAACCGTTCGCGGACGCTGTGGACCTCCTCGCCCTCGGTGCTGCCCGCGCCGCTGCGTGGCGATGCCCACGACCAGCCGCAGCTCCGGGGCTGGGACAAGGCCGCACTCGACGCCTACCGGGCCGACACGCGCGAGCACGACCGGATCGAGGAGCTCCGGCTCGCCTACGTCGCCTTCACCCGGGCCGCGCACCGGCTCGAGGTCTCCTCCTACCTCTGGAGCCCGCGGGCCACCCCCTTCGGCCCGTCCGAGTACCAACGCCTGGTGGCCGGCCTGGCCGATCAGCTCGACCTCGAGGTCGACTGGCTGGACAAGCCCGAGAAGGGAGCTGCCAACCCCTACGCGGCGACCGACGTCGCGACACCGTGGCCGGTCTCCGGGGTGGGCCGCGAGGCAGCGCTGCGTCGACAGGCGGCCGAGCTGGTGCGCGGATCCGCGGTCGACGGAGACGACGCCGACCTCGACCTCGTGGAGAGCGCGCGGGTGGAGGAGTGGGACGTCGAGCTCGACCGGCTGCTGGTCGAGGCCCGGGCCGACCGGGCCGAGGTGCTCGACGTACCCCTGCCCACCAGCCTGTCCGCGACTGCGGTGGCGCGGCTGCGCGAGGACCCCGAGGCGTTCGCCGGTGAGCTGGCCCGACCGATGCCGCGCCAGCCGTCACCCGCGGCGCGCTTCGGCACCCGGTTCCATGCCTGGGTCGAGGCCCGCTTCGGCCAGCAGTCGCTCCTCGACCCCGACGACCTGCCCGGTCGGGGCGACCTGGGCATCGACGACGAGGACGACCTGCGTGAGCTGATCACCCGGTTCGAGTCGGGGCCCTTCGGCGAACGGGTCCCGCACGCCGTCGAGGCGCCGTTCGCGCTGGTGCTGGCCGGCCAGGTGGTGCGCGGACGGATGGACGCGGTGTACGCCGAGCCCGACGGGGGCTGGCTGGTCATCGACTGGAAGACCAACCGCCGCCAGACCGCCGACCCGCTCCAGCTGGCCCTCTACCGACTGGCCTGGGCCGAGCTCCACGACGTGCCGCTCGACCGGGTGTCGGCCGGTTTCCACTACGTGCGCACCGGCGAGACGGTGTTGCCGGAGGACCTGCCCGACCGGGCCGCACTAGCGGAATTGCTGAAAAGCACCACCCCGGTCTAGACCAGTTGATCCGCTTTCGTACCTTTTAGTGCTGTATAGGGCGACCTGTCGGAAACTCATCTCGTATCCAGATCTCGAGGGGGCGCAGATGTTCGGAACCACCATGCTGCTGACGGTCGGCCACGCGCTCGACCGCGCGAAGGAAGAGGGCATGGTCGTGCGCCTGAACATCGCGGGCGACTGGGTCACCGGCCAGGTCATCAACAGCGACGGCCACGGGGTCGCCGTCCTGGAGAGCAACGGCGACCTGTGCGTCGTCCGCCAGGAAGCGGTCACGGCGGTGCGGATGCCCAGCGTCGAGAGCGGACCGCACGTCCCCTCGCAGAGCCCCCAGCAACGCACCGAGTTCGTCGTCCCCTCCACCGCACCCGCGGGCGCGGGCGCCAACTGACCCGGTCAGCCGGCGGCAGCCGCCGCTGACAGGGCGATGTCGACCATCGCGCCGAAGGTCTGCTCCCGCTCCGCCGAGGTGGTCTCCTCGCCAGTGACGATGTGGTCGCTGACGGTGCAGATGGCCAGCGCCTTGCGGCCGTACGCCGCCGCCAGCGTGTACAGCGCACTGGCCTCCATCTCCAGGGCGAGCACCCCGTGGGCCACCATCGGCGCCATCAGCTCCTCGCGCGGGTTGTAGAACGTGTCGCCGGAGAAGATCAGCCCGACGTGGCTGGTGACGTCGTCGCGCGCCTCGGCGGCATCGACCGCCGCGCGCAGCAGCCCGAAGTCGGCCACCGGCGCGTAGTCGAGACCGTGGAAGCGCAGCCGGTTCAGCGACGAGTCGGTGCAGGCGCCGGAGGCGATCACCACGTCACGGATCGCGACCTGCTCGGTGACGGCGCCGCAGGACCCGACCCGGATGATCCGCTGGGCGTCGTACTCCCGGAACAGCTCGTTGACGTAGATCGACATCGACGGCTGGCCCATCCCCGAGCCCTGCACCGAGACCGGCGTGCCCTGCCAGGTCCCGGTGAACCCGTACATGCCGCGCACCTCGGTGTAGCAGGTGGCGTCGTCGAGGAAGGTCTCGGCGATCCACTTCGCCCGCAGGGGGTCGCCAGGGAGCAGGACGGTCGGGGCGATCTGGCCGGGCGCGGCGCCGATGTGGATGCTCATGGGGCCTGAGCGTAGGCCGTGCGTGACGTCGTAGTGTCGCGAGCATGGAGTCACCGGACCTGCACCCCCTCCAGCTGCCGACCCGCGACGAGGACTGGCTCGGCTGGGTGACCGAACGCGCGCGGCACGGCCTGTCGACCGCGGGCGCCGGAGTCGCGGCGCTCAAGGAGGCACCCGCCGGGGACGAGACGATCCTGCAGCTGTGGAACGACGTCCAGATCGCCTTGGGCGACGTGTTCGCGCTCAGCTCGCTGATGAGCGTCGTGCACCCGGACGCCGCGGTGATGGAGGCCGGTGAGCGGTTCCAGATCGACGCACGCTCGTTCTCCACCGACCTGCACCTCGATGCCGACGTGTTCGCCCGGCTCTCCTCGCTGGCAGACGCGCCGCTCGAGGCCGGTGCCCGACGGGTGCTCGACGACGCCCTCCGCGACTTCCGACGCGCAGGTGTCGACCGCGAGGAGCAGACCCGGGAGCGGGTCCGCGAGCTCAGTCGTCGTGAGAGCGAGCTGTCGCAGGCCTTCGCACGCAACATCCGTGACGGTCGGCGTACGACGAGGGTGCCGGAGGCCGCCCTCGAAGGGCTGCCCGAGGACTACCGCGCCGACCACCCGACGGTGGACGGGATGGTCGAGATCAGTACCGAGTACCCCGACACCCTGCCGTTCCTGACCCACGGTCGCGACCCGGACCAGCGGCGCCGGGTCGCGCACGCCTTCCACAACCTCGCCTGGCCGGAGAACGACGCCGTGCTGGCCGAGCTGCTGGACGTGCGCGAGGAGAAGGCCACGCTGCTCGGGTACGCCGATTGGCCGAGCTACGACGCCGAGGTCAAGATGATCGCCGAGGGCCGCCGCATCCCGGAGTTCATCGACGAGCTCGCCGGTGCTGCCGAGGAGGCAGCGCAACGCGAGATCGAGCAGCTGCGCGAACAGGCGCGTGCCGAGGGCGAGGACGTCGTCGACTTCTCCAACTGGCGCCACCACGCCGAGGCGGTCAAGCGCGAGCGGTTCGGCGTCGACGCCCAGGAGCTGCGACGCTACTTCGACGCCGCCAAGGTGCGTCAGGGGCTGCTCGACGTCACGGGTCGGCTCTTCGGTCTCGACTACGAGCCGGTGGAGGCACCGACGTGGCATCCCGAGGTCGCGTCGTACGACGTGCGGCTGGTGGACAACCGGCAGCTGCTCGGCCGCATCCACCTCGACCTGCACCCCCGGCCCCGGAAGTACAACCACGCGGCGCAGTTCACGCTGGTGCAGGGCGTGCTCGGTCGGCAATTGCCGGAGGGGGTGCTCGTCTGCAACTTCTCGCGCGGCCTGATGGAGCTCGACCACGTGGTCACGCTGTTCCACGAGTTCGGCCACCTGATGCACCACGTGCTCGCCGGACGGCACGAGTGGGTGCGCTTCTCCGGCGTCGCCACCGAGTGGGACTTCGTCGAGGCGCCGTCGCAGATGCTCGAGGAGTGGGCGTGGGACCCGGGCGTGCTGCGCAGCTTCGCCACCGACGCGCAGGGCGAGCCGATCCCGGAGGACCTCGTCCGCCGGATGCGCGCCGCCGACGAGTTCGGGAAGGGGTTCCTGACCCGCACCCAGACGGCGTACGCCGCGGTCTCGTACTGGTTCCACCAGGAGCGACCGGCCGACCTGACCGACCGGCTCGGTGAGCTGTTCAAGCACTACAGCTTCGTCGGGCTGGTCCCGGACACCCACTTCCACACCGGCTTCGGCCACCTCGACGACTACGGCTCGGCGTACTACACCTACGCGTGGTCGCTGGTGATCGCGAAGGACCTGTTCTCTGCCTTCGACCGCGAGCAGCTGTTCGCGCCGGAGGTGGCGCACCGCTACCGCGACACCGTGCTCGTGCCGGGCGGATCGAGGGACGCCGCCGACCTCGTCACCGACTTCCTCGGCCGGCCCTACGACAACCGCGCCTACGCGGCCTGGCTGGCCGCCGCGCCCGCTGATGCCGAGGAGGCTCGATGACCGAGGTGGGCCGGGTGCTGCCGCACGTCGCCCTTTCCGAGCATGCCCACGACCGGCACGGGGTGCTGCGCACCGACGAGGACTGGCTCGAGGAGCGGTGGTCCGATCCGGCGACGCGCGTGCTGGTGATCGCAGGCGCGCGGGTGCGGCCGGTCGAGGGTCGGCTGGCCTGGGTCTCGCCGCAGGAGGCGCCTGACGGCCTGCGCGTGCTGCTCGGCGAGCGCGACGACGTCGAGCACTTCGCGGTGATCGTCGACCCCGACGAGGCGCCGGGCGACCGCGACGAGTGGGTGGTGCTGCGCGCGATCGTCCAGTCGCTCGCCGACGAGACCATCAGCGACGGGCCGCTGGTGCTGCACGCGATCGGACTGGCCGAGTGGCTCTGGGCCACCAAGCACTGCCCGCGGTGCGGCGGTGACCTCGAACCGCGTCAGGCCGGACACGTGCTGCACTGCACCAGCTGCGGTCGTGACCAGTTCCCGCGCTCGGACCCGGCCGTGATCATGGTGGTCACCGACGGCGATCCCGGCAGCCCCGACGAACGTGCGCTGCTGGGGCGCAGCCCGGCCTGGCCACCCGGTCGCTACTCGACGCTGGCGGGCTTCGTCGAGCCTGGCGAGACGATGGAGGACGCCGTCCGTCGCGAGGTCGAGGAGGAGACCGGTGTGAAGGTGGGGGAGGTGTCCTACTTCGGCAGCCAGCCCTGGCCGTTGCCGGCCAGCCTGATGGTCGGGTTCACCGCCCGGGCGATCGAGACCACCATCGACGTCGACGGCTCCGAGATCGAGGACGCCCGCTGGTTCACCCGCGAGGAGATGCGGGCCGAGGCCGAGGCCGGGACGCTCGTACTCCCGGGCGGCGTCTCGATCTCGCGGTCGCTGGTCGAGAGCTGGTACGGCGGGCCGCTGCCGGGTCGCTGGTAGCCGTGCGGCTGGTCATCGAGGGCCACCACCTGCCCGGGCGCTCGTGCGGGTGCTACGACGATGTCCACGTCGGGGTGCAGGTACGCCGCGACCCGGCCGACCTCGTGGCCGCCGACGCCGAGTCAGCGACGTGGGAGGTCGAGGTCGAGGTCGTCGATCGCGACGGCGAGACGGACTTCCGCGGGCCGGCGGTCCAGGGACGGCGCGGGGAGCGGTTCGTCTACCTGACCTGGGGCGAGGGGGTGGGCGAGGCGTTCACCATGTTCCGCCGCGCGAAGCTGATGCTCTCCGACGTACCCGACCCCGCGGAGCCGATCGTGACCGCACGTGTCGACCTCACCGACGAGGCCGGAATGCCGAGGTGCGCCCGACTGCGCCCGCCCGCGCTCGGCTGGGCCTAGTCCATGGTGCTGGCCCAGGACGTCATACGTTCTGGTCGCTATCACAGCCACTTCGTATGACGTCCTGGGAGCACGGCACCTGTCCATGCGGCGGCTCAACCGCCGAGACCATCACCACCGATGCCGCCCCACGGTCGTTCGCCGGGCTGGCTCTGGCCCGCCTGGCCAGGGTGGCCCGTACCGCCCCCACGCGCCTTTGCCCGGTCCTTGTGCCACTGACGATTGAGGTCGGCGGATGACGGCGTCACGGAAGGAGTCGTGGGGGGAGTGACCGGGGCGCGTCGGGCGCGGTAGCGGGCGAGCACGGCGGCCAGGATGTTCATGAGACCACTATGCGGCGGCGGGGGAGGTTGGGGAAGGGGAGAAGGCCGAGGTGGGGAAGCGGCGCGTCGTCGATCTGGATGGCTCAGTCGGTGCGAGCGGCCCACTCGTCGGCGAGGAGGCCGTACTCGAACCCGTCGAGCCACCCCTGCTCGCGGTGCAGGGAGTCGCGCACCTTGTGGCTCTCCCGGCGCATGCCGACCCGCTCGGCCAGCCGCCAGGAGGCTTCGTTGTCGGCGAAGCAGCCGGCCACCACTCGGCGCAGGCCCAGCTGCTCGAAGCAGATGGCGAGCAGTGCCTCGACTGCCTCGGTGCCGTAGCCGTGTCCCTGGTGCTCGGGGGCGAGGATCCAGCCGACCTCGGCCTCGGTGCCGACGGCTTGCTCGGTGACCTCGACCTGGGCCCAGCCGTCCTTGATCTCGCACGCCAGCTCGCCGACCAGCACGCCGTCCCGCTCGATGACCAGGCGTGAGCTGAGCCACTCCGGCGAGGCGTACCACTCGGCGTACTGCTCACGGTCGACCGCCAACCGGGTCGTCCACATCGCCACCGAGGGGTCGGTGCGGTAGGCCCAGGTGGCATCGGCGTCTGCCGGGGTGGCCAGGCGAATGGTCAGCCGCGCGGTGCGGACCGGCCAGGAGACATCGTCACGAGTCGAAGGCACGCAGGGCATCATGCCCTGCGGATCAGGCGATCGCCGCCAGCTTTTCCTTGACGTCGCGCACGGACGGGTTGGTGTGGGCGGTTCCGTCGCTGTAGACCAGCGTCGGGACCGTCTGGTTGCCGTTGTTGGCGGCCATCACGATCTCCGCAGCGCTCGGGTCCCGCTCGATGTCGACCACGTCGTAGGTGATCCCCTCACGGTCCAGCTGACCCTGCAGGCGGTGGCAGTAGCCACACCAGGGGGTGGTGTACATCGTGAAGGAACCGGTGGTCGGTTCGGCCTGTGATTCCGCTTGGGGATGGGCGGTCACGGTTGTCCTCTCTCGCGTCTACGCTCGTCACCGGACACAACACCACCGGGACGGAGAATATTTCCGATGCATGCGGACGATCTACTCAGTTCGCTCGACCCGGAGCAGCGTGAGGTCGCCACCGCCCTGCGGGGGCCCGTGCGCGTGCTGGCTGGGGCCGGCACCGGCAAGACCCGGGCGATCACCCACCGCATCGCCTATGGCGTCGCCGCCGGGGTCTACAACCCGATGGAAGTCCTCGCGGTCACCTTCACCACCCGGGCGGCCGGCGAGATGCGCACCCGCCTGCGCGCCATGGACGCCGGGGCGGTGCAGGCCCGCACCTTCCACTCCGCCGCGCTGCGGCAGGTCCGCTACTTCTGGCCCAAGGTCTACGGCGGCGCCCCGCCCGAGCTGACTGCCTCCAAGATCCCCGTCGTCGCGGGAGCAGCCCGGCGCAACCGCGTCGAGGTGAGCCAAGCGATGCTGCGCGACCTGGCCAGCGAGATCGAGTGGGCCAAGGTCAGCAACGTCCGTCCCGACGACTACGAGCGACTGGCGCCGCGACGAGGCCGGGCGGTCAACGGTCTCGACGCCGCCACCGTGGCCCGGGTCTTCGGCAGCTACGAGGAGCTCAAGCGAGATCAGGGCCGGATGGACATGGAGGACGTCCTGCTCATCGGTGCGGCCCTGCTCAGCGAGGACGACCGGGTGGCGGCCGAGGTACGCCGCCAGTACAAGTGGTTCGTGGTCGACGAGTTCCAGGACGTCAGCCCGATCCAGTCGGCGCTCCTCGACCTGTGGCTCGGCGGCCGTGACGAGATCTGCGTCGTCGGTGACCCGGCGCAGACGATCTACTCCTTCGCTGGGGCCCAGGCGTCCTACCTGACCGACTTCCCGAAGCGGTTCCCCGGCGCGGTCAACGTCGAGCTGACCCGCAACTACCGGTCGACGCCGCAGGTGATCGAGGCAGCCAACACGTTGCTCAAGGAGTCCTCGAGCACCAGCGTGCAGCTGCGTGCGCAGCGGGGCGCCGGGCCCGACACCCGCTGGCGCGAGGCCACCGACGAGGTCGACGAGGCCCAGGCCGTGGCCGCCGAGATCGGCCGACTGCGCGGGGCGGGAGTGCCGCTGCGCGAGATGGCCGTGCTGTTCCGGATCAACGCCCAGTCCGAGGCGTTCGAGGAGGCGCTCACCGCCGCGGGCATCCCCTACGTGGTGCGGGGGGCCGCGCGGTTCTTCGAGCGCCAGGAGGTGCGCCAGGCGGTCGCACTGCTGCGGGGCGAGGCGCGGGCCGGCGAGGAGGCAGACGACGGGCTGGTCGAACGGGTGACCGCCGTACTCTCCGGCATGGGGTGGTCGCCCGAGGCGCCCACCGCCCGCGGTCAGGCCCGAGACCGGTGGGAGTCACTGCAGGCGCTGGTCTCGCAAGCCAGTGACCACGCGGCGAGCGAGGCCGCCCCGACACTGACCGGCTTCGTCGCCGAGCTCGACCGGCGCGCCCACGAGCAGCACGCCCCCGTCGCCGAGGGTGTCACCCTGGCCACGCTGCACGCCGCCAAGGGGCTGGAGTGGGACGCCGTCTTCCTGTGCGGTCTCCAGGAGGGGTCGATGCCGATCTCCTACGCCGACGGCCCGGATGCCGTGGAGGAAGAACGCCGACTGCTCTACGTCGGCATCACGCGCGCCCGCGAGCACCTCTGGATGTCCTGGGCGCTGGCCCGCAACCCGGGCGGGCAGGCACGGCGCAAGCCGTCGCGCTTCCTGGCCGGGCTGCGCCCGGAGTCGGTCACCGACCGCGCCGACGGCGGCACGCCTGCCAAGTCCGGGCGACGACGCGGCAAGAAGGCGGCCGTGTGCAAGCAGTGCCAGCGTCCGCTGGCCAGCTCGCGCGAGCGCAACCGCGGCTACTGCAGCGACTGCCCGGTGCCCTACGACGAGGAGCTGTTCGAGTCACTGCGCAGCTGGCGCAAGGAGCAGGCCGAGGCGCAGAGCGTGCCGGCGTTCGTGGTGTTCTCCGATGCCACGCTCGAGGCGCTGGCCGAGGTCAAGCCGACCGACCGACGTGGCCTGCAGTCGATCAACGGCATCGGTGCCGCCAAGCTCGAGAGGTACGCCGAGGACTTGCTGGCGATCCTCGGCTGAGCAGGAATTGCCACGTTTGGCGAGGGTCTCCACCGGTCGTTCGAAATCTTTTTGCAAACTCGCCAATAAATCGTTTGCGCCCCAGAAGCGGCCCGGCGTACCGTGCCTCTCACCCACCCGTTCGGCCCCATAGGCCCTTGGCACGAGACAAGGAGGCGCGACATGTTGAACAACACCACTGACTACTGGACCGCGGTGCGGCCCCGATTCGTCGCGCCCACCCTCGCTGCCGCAGGGGTGAAGTCTGCCGATTTCCGTGTGCAGACCGCCTCCCCGATCACCGGCAGCGCCGGCATGGTCACGGGTCACCGCCACCCCTGGAGTCCACCGATCACCTGAGTCCTCTTTGACTTGATCGGCAGCCTCCAGGCCGCGGAACCCACACCAAGGGATCCGCGGCCTTTGTGTTTCTCGAAAGTCCACCGACAACTTCGAAACCAAGTCACGAGGAGGTGACAGATGAGCATCAGCGTTGTCGACAACCACACCATCGACGAGGCGGAGCTGCCGTGCCGGGGGGAGAACCCGGAGCTGTACTTCGCCGAGTCGCCCAGCGACGTGGAGCTCGCGAAGGCGCTGTGCCAGGACTGTCCGGTCCGGGCCGAGTGCCTGGCGGGCGCCCTCGAGCGGCGTGAGCCGTGGGGTGTCTGGGGCGGTGAGCTGTTCCTCTCCGGAGTGGTGATCCCCCGCAAGCGCCCGCGAGGACGGCCCCGCAAGGACGCCGCCGCATGAGTCGCTGCCAACCATGACCAGAAACCATTTCCTGATCGGAGAAGACGATGAACTTCATCGAAACCGACCTGGCGCGGGAGCTGCACAAGTCCCGTCAGGCCGAGGTCGAGGAATTCCGTCGCGCCCGCCGCGCTGCCGCCGTACAACGGCTGGAGCGCAAGGCGGAGAGGCTGTCGCACAAGGCCGAGCGGGTCTCCCGCCAGGCCGAGCGCGCCGCCTCCCAGGCGCGGCTCGCCGTGGCCCGCGTCCTGTAGCGCGCATGGCGAGGCACGGAACCTCGACTCCCACCACCTGAGCCCCGGAGAGCACGACTCTCCGGGGCTCAGGCATGCCCGGAGCACGTCTGCACCGTTCTAGGCTGGAGCCGTGGTCACCTGTTCCTTCTGCGGCACCGTCGTGGAGTCCGACGACCCGCCGATCACGTGGACCTCGGCGATCGAGAACGGAAAGGCCCGCTGGTTCTGTGACGACTGCTCGCGCACGCACCTGCGGGCCATGGAGAGCAAGCTCGACTCGGAGTGGTGGTGAACCGGCCGCTGTCGCTGGTGACCGGCGGCAGCCGCGGGATCGGTGCCGCGACCGTACGCCGGCTGGCCGCCGCCGGGCACGACGTCGTGATCGGCTACCGCACCGATGTCGAGTCGGCGCAGGCGCTGGCCGACGAGGTGACCCGGCAGGGCAGCCGCGCCCAGGCCGTGGCCGCCGACGTCACCGACCCCGGTGACGTCGACGCCCTGTTCGACGCGGCGGCCCGGATCGGGCAGCTCACCGGTGTGGTGAACAACGCCGGCGCGACCCTGCACCTGGGCGACCTGGCGGACACCCCGGTCGAGGTGATCCGGCGCGTCGTGGAGCTCAACCTCACCGCTGCCATCTACGTCGCACGGCGCGCGGCGCGCGATCTCGGCCAGGGCGGCGTCCTGGTCAACATCTCCTCGGCCGCTGCCACGCTCGGCTCGCCCCACGAGTACGTCCACTACGCCGCGGCCAAGGCGGGTGTCGACGCCCTCACCCAGGGGCTCGCCCAGGAGGTGGCCGGGCGCGGCATCCGCGTCAACGGGGTCGCCCCGGGCATCGTCCGCACCGGCATCCACGCCGATGCCGGCGAGCCCGACCGGGTCGAGCGGGTCGGCCCGCTCGTCCCGCTGGGACGCGTGGGTGAGCCGGAGGAGGTGGCCGAGGCAATCGCCTGGCTGCTCTCGGACGCGTGTCCCTACGTGACCGGGGCGACGCTGCGGGTCGCAGGTGGGCGCTAGCGGCGCTCAGTCGGCGAAGCCGGGCAGCGAGCCGAGCAGGACCGACCGGAACGGCACGGTGGCCTCGAGCTGGCTGAGCACGCCCACGCCGCCGGCGAAGGTGCGGTGGATGAGCATGTACGCCGGCGGCAGGTTGAGCCGCAGCATCGCCGCGTAGGCGTCACCCCGGGGGTCGTTGATCCGGCGGAACTGGCTCTGCATCCACGACCGGGAGAACTGGAACTCCTCGACGCTGGCCGGCTCCAGGAACGGACCGAGGTAGGCGCGCAGCTGCTCGGCGTCGATGCGAACCTTCTCGCGCACGAAGCCTTCGTCGCGCAGGGCGGTGACCAGCTGCTCGTAGTCCTCCATCAGCGCGATCCTGATCAGCGCGCCCAGCGAGCGGGGGAGCTGACGGTCGGGCAGCCGCGCGACGGCGCCGTAGTCGAGCACCCCGAGCCGCCCCGGCGAACCGTCGGCAGCAGGGATGGTGCGGAAGTTGCCGGGGTGCGGGTCGGCGTGCAAAAGGCCGGTACGACGTGGGGCGTCCATCAGGAACCGGACGAAGAGCAGCCCGTAGTGGTCGCGTTCCTCCTGGGTGCCTTCCCGGATCACCCGGGCCAGCGAGCCGGTGGACTCCATCCACTCGGTGACCAGGACCGTGCCGGACTCCTGCACCACGTCGGGCACCACGATGTCGTGGTCGTCGCGGAACTCGGCGGCGAAGGCGCGCTGTGCCTCGGCCTCGAGCTGGTAGTCGAGCTCCTCGATCGCGCGCGCCTGCACCTCGGCGATCAGGGCCCGGATGTCCAGCCCCGGCACCAGGGGGCCGAGGCCTCGGGCCACCCGGCTGAGCTGGCGCAGGTCGGAGGTCAGGGCCTCGGCGGAACCGGGGTACTGCACCTTGACGGCCACCTCGCGTCCGTCGGCCCAGGTGCCGCGGTGCACCTGGCCGATCGAGGCCGCCGCGGCGGGCTCCGGGTCGAACCACACCAGGTGGTCCTTCCAGTCCGGGCCCAGCTCGCGAGTGAGGATCTCGCGCACGGTCATGGTGGGCATCGGGGGAGCCGAGTCCTGCAGCCGGGTCAGCTGCTCCCGGTAGGGGCCGGCGATCTCGTCGGGCAGCGCGGCCTCGAAGATCGACATCGCCTGCCCGAACTTCATGGCGCCGCCCTTGAGGTCACCCAGGGTCCGGAACAGCTGCTCGGCGGTGCGCTGCTGCACCTCGGTGAGCACCGACTCGGCCGAGGCGCCGCCGATGCGCTTGCCCAGGCCCAGTGCGGTGCGGCCGGCGTACCCGAGGGGGAGCGCGGCGAGCTTGGCCGTGCGCGCGACGGCCTTGCGTGGGAGCTCGCTCATACCCCCATCGTGCCTGACGCCAGGGCGTGGGCGGACCAGGAACATCCACACTCGGGGTGCCTGGACCAGTCCTGCTCCTGGTGAAGCGACGGGTCGGGGTCCAGGAACAGCGTGCGCGACCAGGTCGCGGGGCGCTTGCCGTCGAGGAACGCGACGACGTCGCGGACGGCCCACGCGAGCGCCAGGGCGGTCAGCACGGGATCGGTGACGTCCGGTGTGCCGTCCTCCCGCGGCCGGCTCGTCGCCCGCACGTAGCGGTTGGTGACCGGCACGTGGTCGGGGTCGGTAATGCTCCGGTGTGCGTCGGTGCAGCGCAGGCAGGCCGTGACTCCCGGTACGACGAAGGGGCCGAGCAGCGCCGCGCCGTCGACCAGACGTACGACGAGGTGGCTGGTGCCTCGCCTGATGAGCGGGTCGAGCCGGTCACGATCGACCTCGCCGGGCCCGCCGACGAGCACCACGTCGGCCTCGGCGTGAGCGCCCACCACGCGCACCCCGGCTCGGGTGAGCAGGTCCCGGGCGCCGGCGAGGTCGCCGAGCAGGGACACCCGGCTGCCGCTCAGGCGGCGAGCGCGTCGGGAGATCCCGTCCGCCGCCACCAGGCAGCCGTGCTCCTCCAGCGTCTCGAGGGCAGCCCGGCCCTCCGGCCCGGGCTGGAACGGGCGACGCTCCAGCAGGGCGGCCAGCGTGTGCTCGACGTCCGGGGTGCGGGGCAGGAGCGCCCGGCGTGCGTCGTACAGGCCGATCTGGAGGTGTCGCACACCCCGGCGTACGACGCGGAGGCCGGGCGCCAGCGCGAGGGCCCCGAAGTCATCCATGTGCGGACGCTAGGTCGAGCGACCGGTCGGCGCGAAACGGCCGTCCACAGGGCTGTGCCCGTGCCTGGAAAGCACGACGGCGGGACCCCTCCGTGGAAGGGTCCCGCCGTGAATCGTCGGCTGGGCGGGGTGTCAGGCCTTGCCGAGGATGCGGTTCAGGTTGGTGCCGCAGACAGGGCAGACGGCCTTAGCCATCCGGGTGCCCTTGTCGTTGACCCTGACCTCGCCGCTCGCCTCGCGCTTTTCCTTGCACTTCACGCAGTAGAACTCGCCGCTCCAGGTCTCCGCCATGACGGCCTCCTCATCATCCCTTGGTCGTCTCGGCGGGAGGGTCGGGGAAACCCGCCGGGGTTCGGGTGGAACCTCAAACGACCCTAGACCACATTCACGCTCAAACCACGCAGCGGGGGCGCTCGGGCCACGCGTGTCCCGCAGCGGTAATCTCCCGCGCATGTCACCCGAATCGGCGCCTTCGGGCCCCCTCGAACACCTCCGGGTGGAGCACCCGTCCGACGGCGTCGTCCGCCTCGTGCTCGACAACCCCGACCAGCGCAACGCGATGTCGGACCAGATGACGGCCTCCTGGGTGCGCGCGATCGACGACCTGGCGGCCGACCGGAGCCTCCGGGTGGTCGTGGTGACCGGGGAGGGGACGGCGTTCTGCTCGGGCGGCAACACCGGGTGGATCGCCAGCGAGCCCGACGCCGAGGTCGACCACCTGCGCACCCGGATGATGGCCTTCTACCGGGCCTGGCTCTCCATCCGCAGGCTCGAGGTACCGACCATCGCGGCCGTGAACGGACCGGCCATCGGCGCCGGACTGTGCCTCGCGCTGGCCTGCGACATCCGGTACGCCGCGGCCGGTGCCCGGCTGGGAGCGCCCTTCGTCAAGCTGGGCATGAACCCCGGCATGGCCGCGACCTACCTGCTGCCGAACGCCGTCGGGGAGGCCAACGCGCGCGAGCTGCTGCTCACCGGAAGGACCGTCGACGCCGACGAGGCGCGAGAGCTCGGCCTCGTGTCGCGGGTCTTTCCCCCCGAGAGGTTCGCCGAGGAGGTCGACGACATCGCGGCGGGCATCGCCGCGACCGCGCCGATCCCGAGTCGCTACACCAAGCTCGCGCTGCGCGACGGCGGCCACCAGGACCTCGAGTCCTGCGTGCAGTGGGAGGCCCTGGCCCAGCCGATCACGCTGGCGACCGACGACCTCCAGGAGGGCATCCGCGCCGCCCGCGAGAAGCGCCCCCCGGAGTTCCGCGGGGTCTAGGTGCTCGAGTCGATGATCCGCTCGAGGCGGGGGATGAGGCCCTTCACCAGGTCGGACTTCTCCAGGTAGCCGTGGGCCCCGGCGTCCAATGCACCCTGGCCGGCGGTGGAGAACGGGTAGCCGGAGAGCATCACCACGACGGCGTCGGGCGCGGCCTCCCGGATGCGGGGGAGTGCCTGCATCCCGTCCATCACCGGCATCGCGATGTCGAGCAGGACGAGGTCGGGCTGGTTGGAGCGCGCCTGCTCGATGCCCTGCTGTCCCTCGGCCGCGGTCGCGACCACGCGCCAGCCGTCGGGGTGCCGCTCGATGACCATGCTGAGCAGCTCGCGCAGGTCCTCGGAGTCATCGACGATCAGGACGCTGAGACTCTCCGTCATGGGCTGGTCAGTCCTCGCGCCGGGGACCGGCGCACGGCCATGCCGGGCTCGAGCTCTCGATCGCCGGCGAGCTCGCCGATCCAGCTCCGGGCGCGCCTCGAGGTGCCCGCGATCAGGCTGCGGGCGTAGTCGACCTGGTCGAGGTCGAGAGCCATCTCGGCAGCCACCAGGCCCTGCACGATGGTGTCGTTGACCTCGGCCGCGACGCGCTGTCGCTCGAGCTGGGCCACGTCGACGGCCAGCTGCTTCTCGATCAGCTTCTGCATGGTGAGCTCGGTGAGGACCAGGCACCGCACGAGCACGCCGTCGAGGTCGATGTCGGTCGACGAGACCAGGAACGGGACGTTGGTGCGCTCCCCGCCAGTGAGCACGAGCTCCGCCCGTCTCGTCATCTCTGCGCTCTCGACGAGGAGCGAGGCGAGCGCCGGACGCTGGTCCTCGGCCACGAAGTCGGCGAGGTCGCGTCCGATCATGCTGTCACGCTCCACACCGAGGAAGTTCGCCAGCTGGGGGTTCGCGAACAGGATGACACCATTCGCCGACACCGTCGCCGCGCCCTCACCCATCTCCTCGACGATCACGCGGTAGGGACGGTCGGCGCTGGTGAGGGTGTAGATCTGCTCCGCTTCCGGCTCCCCGATCACGACTGCGTCGACCCCGCCACTGCTGATGGCGGACAGGGCCTCCTGGAGGTAGGCGATCTGCTCGCGGAGCCCGCTGAGCTCGGTGGCCGAGTTCGAGTCGAAGTCGTCTGGGGCAGTCATTCGAGGGATCCTCCGTCCACCACGGGGGTTGCGGACGGTTGCGGCGTGGCGAGATCGAGGTCGAGGGCCAGCCGCACCCGTTCGGCGTCAGTCAGGTTGCCGACGAGGTGTCGGAGCGGTTCGGGCGAGTGCTTCACGAGTGTCGGCAGCGCCAGGATGTGGTCGCGCTTCACCAGTTCCGGGTGGTCGACGGCGTTCAACACCGTGAGGTCGACCTGACCGGCCAGGTCCTCGTCGCAGATCCGGCGGATGGTCACGATCGCCTCGGACGAGCGCGGCGACGCGCCGCTCACGTAGAGCGTCAGTGCCCACCGAGGGCCCGAGGCCTCGGCAGTCACGGCAGGTCGTCGCCCAGAGGTCGCACCTGCAGTCCGACGAGGACCCGGTCGGTGTCGGACAGGTCACCGATGATCTTGCGGATCGGCTCGGGCAGCTTGCGCACCAGGGTGGGTACGGCGACGATCTCGTCGCCGCGCGCAAGGGCCGGGTTGACGAGGAGGTCGATGACCTCGACCCGGTAGCGTCCGGCGAGGTGCTCGTCGCAGACCCGCCGCAGGTTCTCCATCGCCCGGACGGACCGTGGTGACTGGCCGGCGACGTAGAGGCGCAGGTCGTACATCGCCTTGCCGTCCGGCGCGTTGCCCTCGGCGTTGATGTCGGACGAGAACTCCTCAGACTCCGTCGTCACGAGGTCCTCCTTCGCGATCTCCCGAGCGCTCACGACCGAGCAGCGCGCGTACGGCGGCTCCGGACGCGCGGCCGGCGTCGGCGGATGCCTCGAACCGCTCGAACTCGGCGGTGTCGGCAGCGAGCTGTGCCTGCAGGGCCGCCATCTCGGCCCGGACGGCGGCCGAACGAGTGGCCAGCTCCTGCCGCCGTCGTTCGGTCTCGTCGGCGCGGGAGGCCTGGGCGAGGCGTTCCTGGCTGATCTGCTCGACGCGCTCGGAACCGGTGAGCACTCCCTGCGGGCCGACGTAGACGTCGAGGAGCTCGGCGCCGTCGTCGGTCAGCACGAACTCGCGCACCTGGTTGGAGTGGGCCGAGCCACGGCTCTTGATCACGAACAACAGCCGGTTGCGCTCGCCGTTGCTCTCGTCGTTGCGCAGCAACAGCCAGGTGTCGACCAGCGAGGACACGTCGACCTCGCTGGACTCCTCGCGCTCGCCGTGCGTGAGGGTCGTCATGACGCCGGTGATGCCGCGTCCCTTGAGCAGGTCGAGGTCACGCGAGATCGCCGACGTGGTCGCGCTCTGGGCCCCCCCGAGGGTGAGACTGGCGACGGCGTCGAGCACCACCAGCTGCGGCTCGTGCTCGGTGATGAGGTCGTGCAGCATGGCGAGGTGCTCCTCGAAGCCGTAGGCCGTGGGTCGCACCGCCTTCACCTGGAGGAGGCCGGCGTCGATCCACCGGCGCAGGTCCATGCCGATGGAGCCCATGTTGCGGATCAGCTGCTCGGGTGACTCCTCGAAGGAGAAGAAGAGGGCCTTCTCGCCCCGGGCGCAGGATGCGTCGACCATCAGCGCACCGAGGCTGGTCTTGCCCGTGCCGGCCGTGCCGCTGATCATCACCGACGAGCCGCGGTAGATGCCGCCCGACAACATCTCGTCGAGTCGGGGGACACCGGTGGAGATGCGTTCGCGAGACGCTTCGTAGGTCAGGCCGACCGAGGTGATGGGTACGACGACGAGGCCGCGCTCGGTGATCAGGAAGGGGTACTCGTTGGTGCCGTGCAGCGACCCCCGGTACTTGGCGACGCGCAGGCGCCGGGTGGAGATCTGGTCCTCCACGCGGTGGTCGAGGGTGACGACGCAGTCCGAGACGTACTCCTCGATGCCGAACCGCGTCAGGTCTCCCTCCTTGCCACGTTCGCCGCTGATCACGACGGTCAGGTCGCGCTCCTTGAGCCACCGGAACAGCCGGCCGAGCTCGCCGCGGATGATCGCCTCGTTGGGCAGGGCGCTGAAGAGCAGCTCGATGGTGTCCAGGAACACCCGCTTGGCACCCACGGACTCGACCGCCATGGCGAGGCGGATGAAGAGTCCCTCGAGGTCGAAGGACCCTGTCTCGACGATCTCCGCCGGGTCGAGTCGGAAGGCGTCGATCGCGAGCAGGCCGTCCTTCTCGAGCTGGTCGAGGTCGAAGCCGAGCGAGGCCACGTTGGTGGCGAGGTCGCTCTGGGACTCCTCGAACGCGAGCAGCACGCCGGGCTCACCGAAGTCGCGCGCACCGCGCACCAGGAACTCGATCCCGAACAGCGTCTTGCCGGATCCGGCGGCGCCGGTCACCAGGGTCGGGCGGCCGCGAGGGAGTCCGCCGCCTGTGATCTCGTCGAAGCCGGTGATCCCGGTGAGAGCCTTCTCGGGCCCGCTCAGTGCTGTGCGCTCGCCGGGCACGTCCCCGCCCTCCTTCTCCGCAACGCTCACGTCCACTCTCGCAGTCTCTACTGCCAACCCCGATCGTGGGTGGATTCGCTCAGATGAGCCTGAGGCGGTGTCGAGCGCGAAGCAGGGGCTCCCGATGACACCCGCGCGCTTGCCTTCCCCTTGCGAACGCATGGGCGGTTCATCGAGAGCCCCCTCTGCGCCGACACGCTAATCAGCGAACGGCACCCGGGTCAATGCGTGGAGCAGACCGGGCGTGCGGCGATCGCTCCGACGGTTTCCCACCGGCTGTGGATAACCCTGTGGACAGAGTGTGGAGGACCGGCCCTGTGCTGTGGATCACACCCGAGCCGCCAGAATAGGGATCGTGAACCGACCACCGGCCGACAAATCGGACAGGTACGACGGCGGACCCGTCGCCGCACTGCGCAGGATCGCCTTCCTGCTCGAGCGCAGCCGGGCCGAGACCTACAAGGTCAAGGCGTTCCGCACAGCGGCTGCCACGGTGCTCCCGCTGGGTGACGAGGTCGACGAACGGGCGCGCCAGGGCACCCTGCGCGACCTGCCCGGCATCGGCGCGTCGACCGCCGAGGTGATCGAGGCGGCGGTCGAGGGACGGATGCCTGCGCGGCTCGCCCAGCTCGAGCGGGACGAGGGCGGGCCGCTCACCCGTGGCGGTGCGGAGGTGCGCGCTCGGCTGCGTGGCGACCTGCACTCGCACAGCGACTGGTCCGACGGGGGGTCCCCGATCGAGGAGATGGCGTTCACCGCGATCGAGCTCGGCCACGACTACCTGGTGCTCACCGACCACTCGCCCCGGTTGAAGGTCGCCAACGGGTTGTCCGGTCCCCGGCTCGCCCGTCAGCTCGAGGTCGTCGAGGCGGTCAACGAGCACCTCGCCGACGGCTTCCGGCTGCTCAAGGGGATCGAGGTCGACATCCTCGACGACGGCTCGCTCGACCAGACCGACGAGATGCTGGGCCGGCTCGACGTACGCGTCGCCTCGGTGCACTCCAAGCTGGCCATGGACAAGGCGCCGATGACCAAGCGGATGGTGGCCGCGGTCCGCAACCCCTTCACCAACGTGCTGGGGCACTGCACCGGTCGGCTGGTCACCGGCAACCGCGGCACGCGGGGACAGTCGGAGTTCGACGCCGACGAGGTGTTCGGGGCCTGCGTGGAGACCGACACCGCGGTGGAGATCAACTCGCGTCCCGAGCGACGGGACCCACCGACCGACCTGTTGCAGCGGGCGATCGACCTCGGCTGCCTGTTCTCGATCGACAGCGACGCCCATGCGCCCGGACAGCTGGACTTCCAGGTCTACGGCTGTGCCCGGGCCGAGGAGCTGGGGATCGACCCCGACCGCATCGTCAACACCTGGGCGCTCGACCGGCTGCTGGAGTGGGCTCGGCCCCCGAAGCATGGGCCGTCAGAGGTGTAGCCAGGCCAGCACGGCCCGCACGCGGCGGTGGTCGTCCTCGCCGATCGGCAGGTCGAGCTTGGCGAAGATGCTGTTGATGTGCTTGGCCACCGCCTTCTCGCTGATCACGAGCGACGCGGCGATGCCGGCGTTCGAGCGACCCTCGGCCATCAGGGCCAGCACGTCACGCTCCCGGGGACTGAGCCGGTCCACAGGCTGCTCGGGGCTGCGGGCCATCACCGTGGCGACGACCTCGGGGTCGAGCACGGTTCCCCCCGCGGCCACCCGTCGTACGCCGTCCACGAACTCGGCGACGTCGGAGACGCGGTCCTTGAGCAGGTAGCCGATCGCCCCCTCGCCGCTGGCCAGCAGCTCGCGGGCGTAGAGCTGCTCGACGTACTGCGACAGCACCATCACCGGGAACCCCGGTCGGGCGGTGCGGACCGTGATCGCCGCGGTGAGGCCCTCGTCGGTCTGCGTCGGCGGCAGACGCACGTCGACCACCGCGGCCTCGGCCTCCGGGTCGAGCAGTGCCTCGGCCAGGTCGGCAGCGTTGTCGACCGCGTGCAGGATGGTGAAGCCGTGGGCCTCGAGGAGCTGGATCAGGCCGGCTCGGAGGAGGGCATGGTCTTCGGCGAGGACAAGGCGCACGGGACCTCCAGGGTGACGACCGTCGGGCCGCCGGCCGGGCTCGACACCCTCATGGTGCCGTCGAACGCGGCCAGCCGCCGCATCACCCCCAGCATGCCGGTCCCCGCCTGCGGGTCGGCTCCGCCACGACCGTCGTCCCCCACGATCGCGCTCAGCACTCCCTCCGCGTGGGTCAGGGTGATCCACGCGTGCCCGGCGCCCGAGTGCCGGACGACGTTGGCCAGGCACTCGGCGACGGCGAAGTAGACCGCCGACTCGATCGGGTCCGGAGGCCGGCCGCCCACCCGGTTCGTCACCTCGACCGGGATGGACATGTCGAGCGCCAGCGCCTCGATCGCGCCGCCGAGGCCACGGTCGGCGAGCACCGGCGGGTGGATGCCGCGGACCACGGACCGCAGGTCGCCGATCGCGGCCGTCGTGGTGGCCCGTGCCTCGCTCACCAGCCGTCGTGCCTTCTCCGGATCGGACTCGAGCATCGAGTCGGCCATCCCGAGGGTCATGGACAGCGCGACCAGCCGGGCCTGGGCACCGTCGTGCAGGTCGCGCTCGACGCGACGCAGCTCGGCGGCCGCGTGGTCCAGCGTCTCGGCCCTGGTCTCGGTGAGCACCTGCACGCGCTGCTCGAGCACCTCGGCGTGCCCGTAGCTGAGGAACCACCGGTCCATGGCGCACCGGGCCCGCATGATCGGCTCGATCCCGAACCACCAGAGAGCACCGGTGACGACCAGCACGAGCAGCAGCACCGAGGTCAGCGCGAGCGCGAAGCCCAACGTCGTGGCGGCGAGGATCCAGGCCTGGTCGCGCCAGGTCATCGGGTCCGAGGCCCAGCCGGCGAGCCGGGCGAGGGCGCCGCCGGACCGCGGCGGGCGGTACTGCCGGGGGATGGGGGTGCCCAGCACCCGGCCGGCCATCGACCGGTGCTGGTCGGCGATCCAGCGGGTGGCCGGGATCGTGAGCAGGAGCACGGGGATGCCGACGACGATCACGGCGAACACGCCGGCCACGGCGTTGAGGATGAACAGCACCAGGGCGGGGACGGCGAGCGCCAGCTGGGCCGCGGCGTACGCCGTCATGCGCAGCCGGCTGGGTGGGGAATCCCCCGGTGACATCGCCGTGCTCACGTGCCCATCCTTCCCGATCGGGGCCGTCCGGGCGGTGGTGCAGGCACCACCTCGAGTCGGGTCCTGGCGCCACTGACCCGGGGCCCGCGGATCACGAGGATCGATGACATCCCTGAACGCCCCCGAGGAGATGTCATGTCGAACACCCACAACCCCCTCACGCAGATCCCGATCCGGGCCGCGCGCTGGAGCGCCACCCATCCCTGGCGCGCCATGCTCGCCTGGCTCGTCTTCGTGCTGGTCGCCGTCGGCCTGGCCGTCGCCGTACCGACGACGGAGACCAAGAGCTCCGACTACCGGATGGGGGAGTCGGGTCGCGCCGAAGCCCTCCAGCACCGGGCCGGCCTCGACCAGCCGCAGACCGAGAACGTGCTGATCAACCCGCGCGGGCACGCCGCCCTCGACTCCGCCGACGCCACGGCCGCGGCCACCGAGATCCGGGACGGCATGCGCGACGCCGCCGGTATCGTCGACGTCTCCGAGGCACAGCCCAACGCCGACCGGTCGGCACTGCTGATCTCGGTCCAGCTCGCACGCGACCAGGACGATGCCTCGGCCCTGCAGGCCGTGACGAAGCGCGTCCAGGCCGACCATCCCGACCTCGAGGTGCGTGAGGCCGGGGACGTCTCGATCGACTCGAGCATCAACGACCGCGTCGGTTCGGACCTGTCCTCGGCAGAGGGCATCAGCCTGCCGGTGACGTTGGTCCTGATGCTGCTGGCGTTCGGTGCGCTGATCGCGGCCGGCATCCCGGTGTTGCTGACCGCCACGAGCGTGGCCGCGACCATCGGCATCACCGCGCCGCTCTCCCACCTCGTGCACGCCGAGGCAACCGTGAGCAGCATGATCGTGCTGATCGGGATGGCGGTGGGGGTCGACTACTCCTTGTTCTACCTCAAGCGCGAGCGCGAGGAACGAGCCGCCGGCCGCAGCACGCTGGACGCCGTCGAGATCGCGGCGCAGACCTCCGGGCACTCGATCCTGGTGTCGGGAGGAGCGGTGATCGCCTCGATGGCGGGGCTGTTCGTGATCGGTGACGCGACCTTCAACTCGCTCGCGACCGGAGCCATCCTCGTGGTGGCGATCGCCGTGCTGGGCTCCATCACCGTGCTGCCCGCGCTGCTGGTCAAGCTCGGTCGCTGGGTCGATCGTCCCCGCGTCCCGCTGCTGTGGCGCCTCAACCGCCGGATCGGACGGGGCGGGATCAGCAGTCGCCTGCTGTCGCCGGTGCTCCGCCACCCGGCCGTCGCCCTGGTTCTCTCCGGTGTGGTCGTGCTGCTGCTGGCCGTGCCGGCGCTCGGGATGAGGATCCACGAGGGCAACCTGCAGACGCTGCCCGCCTCGATCCCGGAGGTGCAGACCTTCACCCGGATCACGCAGGAGTTCCCGGCCGAGGGCACCACCGCCGCCGTGGTGGTCAAGGCGCCGCCGGCCGACCGGGCCGCGGTGGGCCAGGCGCTGCGGCGGCTGGACCGGGACGCGATCAGGTCGGACGACTTCGTCGGATCGGGTCGCGACCCCGTGCGCGTCTCGGCCGACGGCACCACCTCGGTGCTCCAGCTGGTGATGCCGTACGACGAGTCGGACCCCAAGGTCGACAGGGCGATCACCTCGCTGCGCACCGACCTCGTCCCGGCAGCTCTCGGCAGCCTGCACGTCGAGCACGCCGTCGGTGGCGGCGCGGCCGAGTCGCTGGACTACGTCAACCGTCAGCACGATCGCCTGCCGATCGTGATCGGGGTCGTGCTCCTGCTGACCCTGCTGATGATGGGCTTCGCCTTCCGGAGCGTGCCGATCGCGCTGGTCTCGACGGGGCTGAACCTGGCCTCGGTGGGTGTCGCGTTCGGGATCCTGACCCTGGTGTTCCAGCACGGCTGGGCCGCCGGTGCCCTCGACTTCACCAGCCCGGGCTTCGTCATCGACTGGATCCCGCTGTTCGTGATGGTGGTCCTGGTCGGCCTGTCGATGGACTACCACGTGTTCGTGATCAGCCGGATCCGCGAGCACGTTCAGAACGGGATGCCGACCCGTCTCGCGGTTGCCCGGGGGATCCGCGACACCGCGGGAGTCGTGACGAGTGCGGCCGCGGTGATGGTCTCGGTGTTCGCCATCTTCGCGACCCTGTCGATGATGGAGATGAAGATGATGGGCGTCGGTCTCTCGGCCGCGATCCTCTTCGACGCGACCGTCATCCGCCTGGTGATGCTGCCGGCGATCCTGGTGTTGCTCGGTGAGCGCGCTTGGTGGCCGTCCCGGCCGCGCCGGACCGGTGGCGAGACCGTGGTGGAGACCGAGCCGGCGTACGCCCTGATCGGTCGCTGACTCCGCCGGCCCCGCGGGTCGTCGAACACGTTGTTCGACCTCCCGCGGGGTGTCGGTGTGCCGGGCTATTTTCTTTCCATGCACGCAGACGGTTCCGAGGTCGAGGTCGAGGTCGAGGTCCGCCGCTCCCGGCGTCGCACCCAGACCGTCTCCGCCTACCGTCGGGACGGCAAGGTCATCGTGATGATCCCCGACCGCTTCACCCGGGCCGAGGAGGCCGAGTGGGTGACCACGATGCTCCAGCGCCTCGACAAGTCCGAGCAGCGCCGCCGCCGCACCGACGAGCAGCTGATGCGACGTTCCCGTGAGCTGTGCCGGGACTACCTCCACGACAAGGTGCGCCCCACGTCGGTGCGCTGGGTCGGCAACATGACGACCCGCTGGGCATCGTGCACCACCTCGACCGGCGAGATCCGTCTCTCCGACCGGCTGCAGACCCTGCCGGCGTGGGTGGTCGACTACGTCCTGCTCCACGAGCTGGCCCACCTGATCGAGCCCGGGCACAGCAAGCGGTTCTGGCACTGGGTCGACCGCTACCCGCGCTCGGAGCGTGCCCAGGGGTACCTCGAGGGCCTCGCGCACGCGATCGCGATGGACCTGGCTCCGTGCGAGGAGCCCGCGGAAAACTAGGAGCGCTCGAGCGCGAGCCCGACCAGCTCGACCATGTCCGGCTCGTCGGTGGGCAGGTCGTCGATCGGCCACCAGCGCACGTCGAGGGACTCCTCGCTCGTCACCGGCACGACTTCGGCCGCGGCCCGGGCCAGGAAACGTACGTCGAGGTGACGCACCGTCCCGCGCGGGTCGCAGAACTCGACCGGATGGGTGGAGAGGTGCAGTGGCTCGGCGTCGACCAGCAAACCCTCGATCCCGCACTCCTCGATCGCCTCACGCAGGGCGGCCCCGGCCAAGGTGGCGTCGTCCTCGAGGTGGCCGCCGAAGTGGAACCAGCGCCGGGCCTTGCGGTGCAGGTTGAGCAGCACGCGGGTGCGGTCGTGGCTGAGCACCAGCGCGCCGGCAGTGAGGTGGTCGGGGAAGCACGAGCGCCACAGGCCGTCGGGGTGGACCCGGAGATGGGTCACGTAGGCAGCCCGGGTGAGCTCCTGCTCCTCGGTGGGTGCCTTCCAGTGGGTGAGTACGTCGACCGCGTCGTCGTACAGGGTCACTCGGTCTCGTCGTCCTCGTCACGCGAGGTGCCCGCCTCGCGGTCGAGCAGCTCGCCGATGGCGGCGTCGAAGTCCTCGTCGGTGAGCTCGGCGACCTCTGGCAGGTCCTCGCGGAAGCCCAACGGGTCGTCGAGGTCGGCCGCCGTGGGCAGCAGGTCGGGGTGAGCCCAGACCGCGTCGCGGGCTTCCTGGCCCTGGCGGGAGCGCAGCGACCCCCACAGCGTCGAGGCGTCGCGCAGCCGACGCGGACGCAGCTCGAGGCCGACGAGCGCGGCGAACGTCTCCTCCGCGGGTCCACCGGCGGCCCGGCGGCGCCGGATCGCCTCCTGCATCTTGGTGGCGGCCGGCATCCGCTCGGCGGTGGCCTGGCCGACGACCTCGTCGACCCAGCCCTCGACGAGCGCGAGCGTGGTCTCGAGGCGCACCAGGGCTGCCTTCTGCTCGGGGGTCTGCTGGGGCTCGAACAGGCCACCCTGGAGGGCCTCCTGCATCGCCTCCATGTTGGTCGGGTCGAGCTGGCCCATGGCCTCCTCGATGCCGGAGATGTCGATGGTCACGCCGCGACCGAAGTCCTCGACGGAGGAGATGAGGTGCTGGCGCAGCCACGGGACGTGGGCGAACAGGCGCTGGTGTGCCGCCTCGCGGAGCGAGAGGTAGAGCAGCACGTCGTCCTCGGTGACGTCGAGACCCTCGGCGAACTCCTTGATGTTGTGGGGCACCAGCGCGGCCGTGCCCGCCGGGCCGAGCGGGAGCCCGATGTCGCTCGCGGTGAGCACCTCGCCGGCGAGGCCGCCCAGCGCGGCGCCGACCTGGCTGCCGAACATCGCCCCACCGGCCTTGCCGATCATCCCGATGAGGGGGCCGGCCATCGCCTTGGCCTCATCGGGCATCGCGTTGCCCATCGCACCCACGACGTGCTCGGCCACCGGTTCGACCAGGACCCGCCACACGTCGGTGGTCTGCTCGATCCACTCGGCCCGGCTCCACGCGGCCGTGGCGCTGATCCCGGAAGGGAGCACCGTCACGTCGTCGAGCCAGTGGTCGGCCAGCCGGATCGCGTCGGCAACCTTGGTCTGGTCGTTGCGGTCGGGACTGGGGTCGGGCTCCTGGGCGGAGGTCTTGCGGGCGATGTCGGTCGCGAGGGTCCAGTTCACCGGTCCGTCGTACGGCGCCATCATCGCCTGCATCTGCCCCATCAGCGCCGACAGGTCGGGCATGCCGCCCTGGCCGGCTTGTCCCCCGAGACCGGGCAGACCTCCGGACCCGCCCAGCGCGTTGAAGATCTGCTCGAAGGGCGTGCCCTTGAACGGGTTGTCGTCCGGTGCGGGGTTGCTGCTCATGGGGCCAAATTACCGTCCGACGCCCAATCGGGTCCGGGCCGGGCTCCGCTGGGTCGTAGTCTCGCCGGGTGAGCCCCGTCGTACGACTGCTGGACCTGCGTGAGACCTCGCTCGACGCCGCCGAGGTGCTGTCCGCGGTCGAGGATCCCGCGGCCGGTGGGGTGAACCTGTTCGTGGGCGCCGTCCGTGACCACGACGGTGGCGAGGACGTCGATCACCTCGACTACTCGGCCCACCCGACGGCCCTCGACCGGATGCGCGCGGTGGCCGAGGAGGTGGCCGCGGAGTACGACGTGCTGGCCCTCGCCGCCGTGCACCGCATCGGGCACCTGGAGATCGGCGACGTCGCGGTCGTGGTCGCCGCCTCGGCCGCCCACCGCGGCCAGGCCTACGACGCCTCCCGAGCCCTCATCGACCGCCTCAAGGCGACCACTCCGATCTGGAAGCACCAGGTGTTCGCGGACGGGCGGGACGAGTGGGTGGGGACTCCGTAGGGGGCCGTGGTTTCCCCGGACGTCCGGGGAAACTCCGGGCTGGCAGGCAGTACTTCGCCCGCCAGCCCCCAAATTCGCTCGCCCACCCCGCCCGTTTTGTACGACGGGCCGGTGCATGATCGGCAGATGAGCTACCCCGATCCCCTCTTCCACGGCGAGACCGGTGAGGTCTCGGCACAGTTCCGAGCGACCGACTCGTCGCCGGACATCACCTATCCGAACAGCACCACCGTCGAGTACCTGAACACCGGAGCCAGCACCGACGGCCGGTTCGGGCTCTACCGCTGGAACATGGCGCCGGGTCCGGGAGGGCCGGACCTGCACTTCCATCGCACGATGAGCGAGTCCTTCTTCATCCTGTCCGGCGTCGTCACGCTCGGCGACGGGGCCAAGCAGATCGCGGCCGGGGCGGGGGACTACCTCTACGTCCCGCCGGGGGGACTGCACAGCTTCAAGAACGAGACCGACGAGCCGGCCTCGATGCTGCTCCTGTTCAGTCCCGGCGCTCCCCGGGAGGGGTACTTCGAGGGCCTGCTCGAGCTGGCCGAGGGCAAGCAGCTGAGCCCCGAGGAGCTGGACGCGTTCTTCGTGGCGCACGACAACCTGTACGTGTAGACCGGGTTGTTCCTGTCGCTGATCCGTGGCACGCGTTTGGGCTGAAGGTCGCCGGTAGTCGGGACAAGCGGGCTGTCGCTCGCGTGCGGGTCCGCTGTGGACGCCGACCGGGCAGTTCTCGTCTCCCCCGCTTCGCTCCTCCGACCAGAACGGCCCGGTCGGCTCAAATCACCTGCGGTGAGGTGTGTCGATAAGGGCGAGCAGGCCGGGCCGTCGGCATCATGGAGCCCGTGGAGATCCTGTTGTGGTGGGTGCCGCCCGCTGTCGTGACCGTGGTCGCGATGGCGTGGGTGAGCTGGCTGGGTCGTGCCCGTCAGACGGGTCCCGACCGGTCCGACGCCGCGCAGGAGAGGTTCGCCGCCGCGATCATGCGCGACCTGCCGAGTGAGGTCACCCGCCAGGTGAGCGCACCCCGGCCGATGCGCGAGCGCAGCACCGGCATCGCCGTACGTCCCTCCCAGAAGCCGGTCGAGCAAGCGGTCGAGCCGCGCCCCGGCGCCGACGACCGCCGTACCGCCTGACCAACCGCACCTCGGGCGTCGCGTGGCCCGCTTGTCCCCGGATGAGAGGGTGACGCCATGCCAACGGCACCGCGCTTGAGTCGCCGCACCTGGGCGGCCCTTCTCGCGGTCGCCCTGGTGGTCGGGCTCTCCGTCGTGGCGGCGCGCAAGGCCGTTCCCTACGTGACGTTCTCGCCCGGGCCGACGGTCAACGTGCTGGGCAAGTACGACGACAAGGCGATCATCCGGGTCACCGGGCACCGGTCCTACCGCGACAAGGGAGCCATGCGGCTGGTCACGGTGATCCCGAGCGGGCCGTCGCAGAAGGTGAGCATCCCGACGATGGTGTTCGCCTGGCTCGACCCGGACCGCGCGGTCTACCCGCGCAGCACCCTCTACGGCAAGGCCGACACCCGGCAGAGCGTGCAGCAGCAGTCCGCGGCGCAGATGGCGTCCTCGCAGGACAACGCCATCGCCTCGGCGCTGGGCGCGCTGCACATCCCGTTCGTGACCAAGGTCGGCATCGCCTCGGTCGAGAAGGGCGGTCCGGCGGACGGCCACCTCGAGCCCGGGGACATCATCGTGACCGTCAACGGCAAGGACGTCAGTGGCGTCACCCAGGTCACCAGCGCCATCCGCCCGCTGCCTGTCGGCTCCCACGTCACCATGACCGTACGCCGGGGCGGGAAGCTCCAACGGGTGGCGATGACGACGACCGCCGCGCCCGACGACCCGAAGGCGAGTGCCATCCGGGTCTCGATCCAGGCCGCCGGCTACACCTTCCCGTTCAAGGTCGAGGTCAAGCTCGACCAGAACATCGGTGGCCCGTCGGCCGGGATGATCTTCTCGATGGGCATCTACGACGTACTCACTCCCGGGTCCTTGACCGGCGGCAAGGCGATCGCCGGCACCGGTGAGATCGACGGCGAGGGCCACGTCAGCCCGATCGGCGGCATCCAGCAGAAACTGGTTGGTGCGCAGTCCGACGGCGCCAAGCTGTTCCTCGTGCCCGCGGACAACTGCGCCGAGGCGCTGGGCGGCCACTACGACCCCGACAAGATGCGGCTGGTCAAGGTGACCACCCTCGACGATGCCGTCAAGGACGTCCGGGCCTGGGTCAAGGACCCGAAGGCGCCGCTGCCGAGGTGCACCAGGTGAGCACCCCCACGCAGCAGGACGCCCTGGCCGACGTGGTCCGCGAGGTGGAGCAGCACGCGGCGCGAGCGGGCTGGGACCAGCCGGCTCAGCTGTTCGCGCTCGTGGACACCGCCGACCTGCTCGAGCGCGAGCCGCACCTGGCCGGCCTGCTCGGCGTCGAGGCGAGCAGTGCGGCTGGACTGACGCCCGTGGAGCAGGAGACGGTCTCCGACAGCCTCGAGGAGCTCCTGCCCACCATCCTGTGGCCGCCGGAGGTCATCGGCTGCGCCGTCGTGGTCGAGGCGACCACGGTGCCTCCCGGCTCGGGCGACGTGCCAGCCGACGCCGAGGCCGCCGCGGAGTACGCCGCCAGCCATCCCGACCGTGAGGAAGCCCGCGTCGTCGCGGGCGTCCTGCGCACCGGAGAGAGCTGGTGCGCGATCCGCCAACGGGCGAACGACGAGGACGACATGGTCCTGACGGGCAACGACCTTGTGCCCGCCCTCCTAGAGTTGTTGCACACCACCCTCGAGCCCGATGCGGGAGAGCCCTCCACACCATGAGCCCCAACAGATGAGCCAGCGATGAGCGACTTCTTCGCCGAACAGCCCGCGGGTGCCTCCGAGGGAGGCGGCGCCGGTGGCCGGCCACCCGAGCGGCCCGCCCGCGGACCCAGGCGTCCGCGCCCCCTGCTGCTGACCCTGCTGGTCGTCGGCGTGGTGGTGGTCGGGTTCTCGCTGTTCGCGGGCATCTGGACCGACAAGCTGTGGTTCAACAGCCTCGGCTACGGCTCGGTGTTCAGCCGGCTGATCTGGACCCGCGTGCTCCTGTTCGTGATCTTCGGCGGCGCCATGGCCGTGATCATCGGGGTCAACCTCTTCCTCGCGTTCCGGCTGCGGCCGATGTTCCGGCCCCACTCGCCGGAGCAGGCCAACCTCGAGCGCTACCGCGAGGTCGTCACCCCGCTGCGCCGGATCCTGCTGGTCGCCGTGAGCCTGGTCTTCGGCGTCTTCGCCGGGGTCTCGGCCACCGGCAAGTGGCGGATCTTCATGCTGTGGAGCAACCGCGAGAACTTCGGCAAGGCCGACCCCTACTTCCACAAGGACATCGGCTTCTACGTCTTCAGCCTTCCCTGGCTGCACTTCCTGGTCGACTTCGCGATGACCGCGCTGTTCACCGCGCTGCTCCTCGCCGCGGTCGTGCACTACCTCTACGGCGGCATCCGCCTGCAGTCCGCGTCCGACCGCGTCTCGGGGGCTGCCCAGGCCCAGCTGTCCGCGCTGTTCGGGCTGTTCCTGCTGCTCAAGGGTGTCGACTACTGGCTCGACCGCTTCGACCTGACCTCGCAGAGCGGCAGCCTGATCACCGGCATGACCTACACCCGCGAGCACGCCGTGCTGCCGGCGAAGAACATCTTGATGTTCATCGCCGTGATCTGCGCGGTGTTCTTCTTCGCCAACATCGTCCGGCGTACCTGGCTGCTCCCGGGCGTCGGGCTCGCCCTGTTCGCGATCTCGGCGGTGCTGCTCGGTGGTGTCTGGCCAGGCCTGATGCAGCGGTTCCAGGTCAAGCCCGACGAGCCCGATAAGGAAGCGTCGTTCATCGGCAAGAACATCCAGGCCACGCGAGCGGCGTTCGACCTCGAGGACACCGCGGTCAGCGACTACGCCGCGAGCACCACCTTGTCGCAGGTCAAGCTGCAGGCCGACTCGGCCTCGCTGCCGGGCATCCGGCTCGTCGACCCACAGCTCGTCTCGGACACCTTCGAGCAGCTGCAGCAGGTGCGCGGCTACTACAGCGTCCCGGCGGTGCTCGACGTCGACCGCTACCCGATCGACGGCCGGGAGCGTGACGTCGTCGTGGCCGCCCGCGAGATCCACCTCGAGGGACTGCCCGACGCCCAGAAGAAGTGGGCCAACGAGAAGACCGTCTACACCCACGGCTACGGCATCATCGCCGCCTACGGCAACCAGAAGAATGCCCAGGACCAGCCGGTGAACAACGACGGCGAGCCCGTGTTCGCCGAGGAGGACCTCCCGCCGATCGGTGAGATCAGCAAGATCCAGCCGGAGGGCAAGTACCGTCCGCAGATCTACTTCGGCGAGCACAGTCCGACCTACTCCATCGTGGGCAAGGGGCCGGGTGGCAAGGACGTCGAGCTCGACGTGCCGCAGGGGAGCGGCACCCCCGGGCAGTCGCAGACCAACACCTACCAGGGCAAGGACGGCGTCGGCGTCGGCAACATCTTCCGCAAGCTGCTCTACGCCGTGCACTTCGGCGACGCCAACATCGTGCTGTCCTCGCGGGTCAACGAGAACAGCAAGATCCTCTACGACCGGTCCCCGCGCGAGCGCGTCCAGAAGGTCGCGCCGTGGCTGACGGTCGACTCCGACGCGCTCCCGTCCGTCGTGGACGGCAAGATCGTCTGGCTGCTCGACGGCTACACGACCAGTGACAAGTACCCCCTGGCGGAGAAGAAGTCGCTGCAGGAGATGACTTCCGATGCGGTCAACCCGCGCTCGGCGTACGCCACCTTGCCGACCGACCAGATCAACTACATGCGCAACGCGGTCAAGGCCACGGTCGATGCGTACGACGGCACGGTGACCCTCTACGAATGGGACACCTCCGACCCGATCCTCAGGACCTGGGAGAAGGCGTTCCCGGGTGTGGTCAAGAAGAAGTCCGAGATCCCGCCGGACATGCTCCAGCACATGCGCTACCCGGAGGACCTGTTCAAGGTGCAGCGCGACATGCTCGGCGCCTACCACGTCCTGGACCCCAAGAACTTCTACGAGGGCAACGACAAGTGGGACGTCCCGGAGGACCCGTCGTCGTCGATCCGCAAGCAGCCGCCCTACCGGCTCTCGGTGGCCACCAAGACCGGTGAGACGCCCGACTTCTCACTGACCAGCGTGTTCGTGCCGCAGAAGAAGCAGAACCTCGCGGCCTTCATGTCGGTCGGTGCCGACGCCGCCAAGCCTGCGAGCTACGGCAAGTTCCAGATCCTGCGGCTGCCGGACACCACTCAGGTGCCGGGGCCCTCGCAGATCGCGAACCAGTTCAGCAACGACCCCAAGGTCGCCAACCAGCTGCGTGCGTTCAAGCAGGCCGACGCCAAGGTCGCCTACGGCAACCTGCTGACGTTGCCGGTCGGTGGCGGGCTGCTCTACGTGCAGCCGCTGTACACGCTGCGCGAGGGCGGGTCCGGCAACTATCCGGTGCTGCGCTTCGTGCTGTCGTCGTTCGGTCGCGACGTGGGCATCGGCTCGACGCTGTCGGCCTCGCTCGAGGACGTGCTGACCGTCGACTCGGGAGACGCCGTGCCCACCCCCACGGACAACTCCAACAGCGGGCAGGGCCAGACCGGCACCCAGGACCTCCCGGTCGGTGCACTGCGGTTGCTCCAGCGGGCCGACGACAAGTTCGCCGAGGCCGACAAGGCGCTCAAGGCCGGTGACCTGCAGGGCTACGCCACGGCGGTCAACGAGGCCCACCGGCTGGTGAAGCAGGCCCTGTCCGCCAAGAAGTGAGGGCAGCGGGGTCGTCGATCAGCGGTCGGCGATCTCGTCGCTCAGCTCGACGTTGCGGAGGCTGGTCGACCGGCCGAGCCGGCGTACCTCCTCGTCCATGAGCGGCAGCAGGGCCGGGATGTGGCGCAGCGCCCCGAGCTCGGCGACGCGGGAGTTCAGCAGCGTCCGGGCCGCCGCGGCCAGCGCGACCCAGCCCGGTACGAAGACGCGACGCTTGCGTGCCTCGATGCCGGCGACGAAGGCCTTGCCGCAGGCCTCGACCGACGTGGTCTTGTTCATCGGGTACGGCAGGGCCGCGATCATCCGTCCGAAGGCAGTGAGGTCGTCGCGGGCATCACGGACGAGCGGCGTGTCGATCCAGGACATGTGGGCGACGCCGACGTCGACCCCGAGGTGCTTGACCTCGAGCCGCAACGCGTTGGCGAAGTGCTCGACGCCGGCCTTGCTCGCGTTGTACGACGCCAGGCCCGCCATCGCGCCGAAGGCCGCCATCGACGACACGACGAGCACGTAGCCGTTGTTCTCGATGACAGACGGCAGCGCCGCGCGCACGGTGTGGAACACGCCGAGCAGTTGATGTCGATGACCCGCTTGAAGGTGGCCGGGTCGACCGCCAGGACGGAGCCGTAGCTGGCGATCCCGGCGTTGGCGAGGACCACGTCGATCCCACCGAACCGCTCCAGTCCACGGGCGACCGCAGCCTCCATGCCCTCGAGGTCGCAGACGTCGGCGGTGACCGCGAGCACGTCGTCGCTGGCGAGCTCGGCGGCGAGCGACTTCAGGCCGACCTCGTCGAGGTCGACCAGCACCAGACGTGCTCCCGCACGGGACAGGTGGCGGGCGGTCTCGGCGCCGATGCCGCGGGCGGCCCCGGTGATGAGGATGGTCTTTCCCTGTGACGAGCTCATGGGCTGACCGTAACCGGGTCAGCTCCGCAGGAAGTCGAGAACGAGCTGGTTGACCTCGTCGGGCTGCTCGAGGTGCAGGAAGTGGCCCGCCTCGTCGACGACGCGGACGTCGCAGTGGTCGGGCAGGTGCGACCGAGCGATCTCGGCGAAGGCCGGGGTGAGACAGGCGTCGTCGCGACCGTGCAGGTAGAGCAGAGGCGTGGTCGGGAGGTCCCGGAGGGACGCCTGCCAACGGCGGTAGCGGGCCGGCACTCCGATCGGCCGAGCAAGGTGCCGGTAGTAGTCGATCGCGGCCTTCCGGTGGGCGGCGTCGGGAAGGGCCGCGAGGGTCTGCGTCGCATCGGCCCGCCCGTCGTAAGCCGGGGACCAGTCGCGCCACAGCTTCGGCACCAGCCGGTCCAGAGAGCGTTCCGGCAGGCGGGGGAGCTGGTTGAAGCCGATGTACCAGCTGCGCCGGAGCTGTCCCGGGAGGTGCCGAACGGTCTCGCCGAACGGCAGAGCCGCCACCGGTGGGACGGCCATCGCCACCACCCGGCGGAAGGGCGAGTCCCGGTGAGCGGCCAGGGTGCCGGCCGTCATCCCGCCCCAGTCATGACCCACGAGCACGGCATCGTCGCCGCCGCCCAGCGCCGCGTGTACGCCGACCGCGTCGTCCATCAGCGCACCGACGTCCGAGCGGCCGTCCGACGGCACGGTCGAAGGCGCGTAGCCGCGGGTGAACGGCGCGACCACGCGGTACCCCTCGTCGGCGAGGGCCGGGCCGAGATGGCGCCAGGTGTGCGCGCTGTCGGGGAACCCGTGGAGGAGGACGGCCAGCGGACCGTCGTCCGGCCCCCAGGTCAGTGCGCTCAGCTGGACGTTCTCGAGGTCGATCTCCACTGCGCAGCTCACTCCCTCGGTACGACGAGCGCCGTCTCGGAGCTGCGCCCCCGCAGCGTCACCGTGTCGTGGTCCTGCCAGTGGGTGGCCTCGTCGTCGTCCGCGGCGTCCACCGACTCCCGGGCAGCGAGCACCCGTGGGTCCACCTTCTTGGCCAGGTCGGAGATCCGGGCCGCCGCGTTCACGGCGTCGCCGATGACGGTGTACTCGAACCGGGACTCGTCGCCGACGTTGCCGGCCACCGCCTCACCGGTGGCGACCCCGATGCCGCAGTCGAGGTCCGGCACCTCCTCGGCCAGGCGGGCCGCCATCGCCCGCCCCGACGCCAGCGCGCGGGTGGCGTGGTCGTCGACCTCCACCGGCGCACCGAAGATCGCGAGCGCGGCGTCGCCGATGAACTTGTTGACCAGGCCCTGGTGGCGGTCGACCTCCTCCACGACGACCGCGAAGAACCGGTTCAAGAGGTCGACCACCTCGTCCGGCTGCTTCTGCGTGGCCAGCGTCGTCGACCCGACGATGTCGACGAACAGCACCGACACGACCCGGGTCTCGCCGCCGAGCTCGACCTCGCCCAGGGCCGCGGCCTCAGCGACGTCTCGTCCGACGTGCCGGCCGAAGAGGTCGCGCAGCTTCTCGCGATCCCGGAGGCCGGCCACCATCTGGTTGAACCCGGCCTGCAGCTGGCCGAGCTCGGTGCCGTCGTAGACCTGCACCTCGACGTCGAGCTCACCCTCCTCCACGCGCTCCATCGCGTTGCGGACGGCGAGGATCGGGGCCACGACCGCGCGCGCGTTGAGGCCGGTGACCAGCAGGCCGAAGCACAGCACCACCCCGCCGAGGACGAGCACGATGATCGCCAGCTTGGTCAGCGAGATGTCGCCCACGGTCAGAGCCAGGATCGCCACCACGACCAGCCCGGCCACGGGTGCGCCCGTGCCCAGCGACCAGAACAGCACCATGCGTCGTCGTACGCCGAGACCGCGGACGCGCAGCCGCTGCTCGCCCGACAGCGCGCGCGCCGCCACCGGACGCAGGGCGAACTCGGTGAACAGGAAGGCGATGCCACCCACGACGAGCGAGGCGATCCCGGTCGTCAGGGCGGTGGTGAGGGCTCGCTCCGGCTGGAGGAAGGCGGTCAGCAGCGTGAAGAGAACGGTGCCCCCGAGCCAGAGACCGGCCTGGATCCGGGTCAGGAACCAGGGCACCCCGAGTGCGGTGAGGCGTTCCTGCTCGGTCGGTTCGCGGTCCTCGATGGACCAGCGCAGCGCCTTGAGGGCACCGGCCGTCCCCCATCCGGCCCCGAGGAACACGGCGACGCCCACGTAGACGGGCACGCCGATGGCCAGCGCGAGCTTGAGGTCGGGCTCGAGGTCCGGGCTGGGGATGACGAGCGTGGAGAGGACGAAGACCAGCACGGCCCCGATGACGTTGGTGCCCACGAGCAGGACGGTGAGCAGCACCTGGATGCGCACCCGCAGCTGGCGCGCCGTCTGGCCGGCCGAGCCGAGCAGGACGGAGCCGTAGACCCACGCCTCGCCGCTGGACACGTGCCGAAGCATGCCAGCAAGCGAGGGTCGCCGTGGAGGAGTCCCACGGTTCAGTCGGTCGCCTCTTCCGGTCGGCCGAGCGGCAGCCTGACCGTGAACACCGCGCCACCGTCGGGCCCGTTGTCCGCCGTCGCGGTTCCGCCGTGGCTCTCGGCCGTCGCCAGCGCGATCGACAGTCCCAGGCCCGTCCCGGGGTAGCGGCCATCGGTCGTGTTGGTCGCGCGGTAGAGCCGCTCGAAGACGTGGGAGAGCTCCTCGGAGGGGATACCGATGCCTTGGTCGGCGACCTCCAGGACAGCGGTGTCCTCCTCGCCCCGCACAGTGACGGTCACGACCCCGCCCGAGGCGCTGTACTTCACCGCGTTGTCGAGCAGGCTGTCGCACATGCGTCGCAGCCGGGCGCGGTCTCCGAACACCTGGAGCGGCTCGGTGGTCGTGGTGAAGGTGATGCCGCGCTGACGTGCCTGCCGCCGGTGGGCGAGCACCGCCTCCTCGACGACCCGGTCCAGGTCGACCGGGGCGAACGCGACGGTGCCGAGGGGGGCGTTGAGCTTGGCGAGGTCGAACAGGTCGTCGATCAGGTCGCTCATCGACCGGGCCCGGCGTACGACGATCTCGAGCTGGGCGCGCTGTTCGCGCCCCATCGTCGGGTCGTCGAGCAGGTGCTCGGCGTACCCCTGGACGACGGTGAGCGGCGTACGCAGCTCGTGGCCCGCCAGCGCGATGAAGTCGTCGTGGCTGCGGTGCATCTCCTCCAGCATCGCCACCTGCTCGCGCTCGCGGTCCAGCACGTGCTCACGCTGCGCAGCCAGCTCGTGCCGCTCGCTGATGTTGGTGGTCACCCCGTCGAAGAACAGGCGGTCGCCCTCACGCCGCGGCGTACCCCGCGACCAGGTCCAGCGCACCACGCCGTCGTACCCCACGAGGCGTTCTTCCACCTCGGCCGCCTCTCCGGCCAGCATGGCGGCGGTGAAGGCGGCTTTCGCCTCGGCGTCGTCGGGGTGGCCGAGACCCTCCCGGAAAGCGAGCGCGTCGAGGCCTGCCTGCACGTCCTTGCCGACCACACCGGAGGCGTTGGCACTGAGGTAGGTCAGGGTGATGTCCCCGTCGGGAAGGATCTCCACGGTCCAGAACAGGTCGTTGATCCGCGACATCGTGCGGCTGAACTCGTCGCGTACGGAGGCCAGCTCCTGCGCGAGCGCGTCGGCTCGCCGCCGTTCGGCAGCCAGCTCCGCCTGCAGCTCGGCCATGCGGACCTCCGGCTCGGCCGAGCCTCGCGACCGCGGGGACAGCTCCCACTGTTGAGCGAGCACGCCGATCGCCACGAGGAGCATCGCTCTGCGAGCGTTCCTCGTCTCCCGTCCCGAGCGTCCCAACATCGAAAGACCAGCCTTACCGGTCCTCCCCCTACTGCCGAAGGTACGCGCGGCCGACGGTGCGGAACAGGACTCCCGACCCATTGCCCTGCACTGGTGTAGTCCCCTCGATTTGGAGGAGCCCGAGTGCTCCCGGTAACGTGGTGTTCACCGACGCGGGGTGGAGCAGTTCGGTAGCTCGCTGGGCTCATAACCCAGAGGTCGCAGGTTCAAATCCTGCCCCCGCTACCAGAGGAAGAACCCGGTGACCTGCGGAAATGCAGCAGGTCACCGGGTTCTTTGCTTGTCTCGGTGATACTCGCGACTGCCGCGCGTCCTGAAATGCGTCCCGGCGACTCGTGGCGCCGCAAGATCAGGTCTGCAACGTCGTTCGCAGCGGCCTCGTCCATCCCGGGGATGACGTGTGAGTAGGTCTGCAGCGTGAACGCGACCGCGGAGTGACCCAGCCGCTCGCTCATGACCTTCGCCGGGACGCCTGCCATCAGGCCCGCGCTCGCATATGAGTGCCTGACGTCGTGCAGTCGGATCCTGGGTAGGTTCGCCGCCGCGCAGTGCTTGTGGAACAGGCTCGTGATGGTGTCGGGGTGGATTGGTTGCCCGCTAGGCCATACGAACAGAAGATCGGTGTCCTGACCTAAGAGCTCGCGTTCCTGATCCCATGTGATGACGTACTCGCGAAGTGCCTCCCAAGTGGTGGGATCCAGTGCCACCACTCGTTCGCCACTTCGCGTCTTCGTCTCCGAGTCTTCGGCTCGTCCAGCGACGACGACTCTTGGGACGCTCGGGGAGACTCGACCGCGCTGGAGATCGATGTCATGCCTGCGAAGGCCGGCGATTTCCCCACGCCGAAAACCGGTCGTAGCGACTAGTAGCCAGAGGGCGTAGAAGCGATCGCCCTGGATGTGGTCCACGAAATCGCCTAGTTGCTCGGGGGTCCAGATCATCGGACGCTTCCGGCTGACCCTTGGCGGAGAGGCATCCTCTGCAGCGTTGCGCGGGATGAGGTCCCAACGCACGGCGTCGCTCAAGGCGCGATGGAGCATCACGTGGACATTGCGCACCGTCTTGGGTGCGAGTCCTCCGGGACCTCTGACGCGACCGTCCTTGAGCAAATGGCTGTAGAGGAGGTTGATCCGCATCGGGGTGAGGTCTCGCAGGCGACTGTCGCCGATGATGGGGATGACGTAGGCGTTCATGTAGTCCCTGTAGTTGACCCATGTCGAGGGGCGCAGAACCGACCTGATGCCTTGGTGCCACTCCTGCAGGAAATCGCCAACTGTCTGCCTGGTCGTGCGGGTTGATCGACCCTGGTGGTGGGCTGCGATCGCCGCCCGCAGTGCCTGGGAAGCCTCTTTGCGTGTGGGGAAACCCGACCTTCCGGGCCGGTACCGACGGCCTGTGAGCGCATCCTCGCCCGCTTCGAAGCGGTACTCCCACTCGCCGTTCGCACGTCGCCGCACAGAACCCCTCATGCCGACAAGAGCTCCTGAAGCCGCGCGGTCACGACGTATACGCGTCCTCCGAGGTGGGTGATTGGAAGGTCGCCGCAGGCGGCGCAGCGGTAGGCGGCTGATCGACTGATGCCGAGGAGAGTCGCCGCCTGCGGGACCGGAATGAGGAGGGGGAGCCCCTCCAGGGCCGACGACAGGAGACGGGGCCGATCCAGATCGGCGCTGGTTGCGGCGATTGAATCTGTCACCTCGTTCACCTCCGAGTCGGTTCTCCCCAATTACGCGCTGGGCCTCTTGACGAGGGAACCGCATTGCTGGGACGTTTAGAATGTTTGAAGATACGCCGATACGTCCTGGAGCACCGATGACGAACGAGCGCCTGCGCCTCGCAATGGGACGGGCGAGCCTGTCCGTGGAAGCCGCTGCCCGGTCGACTGGCGTAGATCCGAAGACGGTGCAGCGATGGTTGGCCGGTCGCGTTCCGCACCCGCGCCATCGTTGGAAGCTGTGCGAGGCAGTGGGGGAGGACGAGGAGTTCCTCTGGCCGGGATCAGGTGGGATCACGAGCGGCAGCGCAGCTGGCGCCGAGTTGCTGGCGGCTTATGCATTTCGGTCGGAGCTGGACACCAGGCGGTGGTGGGACCTCTTCGAGGGCGCGAACAAGCAGATCGACCTGCTGGGCTACACGCTGTACTTCCTGCCGCAGCAGCACCCTGGGCTCGTAGAGCTCCTGAGCGAGAAGTGTGCGGATGGATGTCGCGTGCGGATCGCCATCGCCGACCCGGAGTCCGACCAGGTGAGCCTCCGAGACGACGAAGAGCAGGAGCCGATCACGTTGGTGGCCCGGATTTCCACGACGCTGAAAGCGCTCCGTCCCCTCCTAGATGTGAACGGCGCAGAGGTGCGTTTCCAGTCGGCACCGTTGTACAACTCACTTTTCCGCTTCGACGACGAGATGCTCGTGACTCCCCACCTTTACGCGACACCGGGCCACGCGGCGCCGTTGCTACATCTGCGCAGACTCGGCCCGAACGGGCTGTTCTCACGCTTTTCGGCGCACTTCGAAGGCATCTGGGCCAGCTCGACCGAAGTCGTGGAGGATGGGAAGCGACCACCCGTTCGGTCGGGCGTCTAAATCCGAGGACATCTGATGGGCCGAGTCGACTACTACGACGATCCCGACGCACCACCCGCGAACTCGTTGGTGCCAGCTGCCTCCGCCATTGTCGTGAACGACGAAGGGCGCATCCTTGTGCACCGACGACGCGACAACGACATGTGGGCACTACCAGGCGGAGTCATGGAACTCGGCGAGTCGATCGGTGAGTGCGTCGTACGTGAAGTGCGCGAGGAGACCGGCCTCGAGGTGGAGCCAACAAGCATCGTGGGGATCTACAGCGATCCCAAGCACGTTTTCGCCTACGACGATGGCGAGGTTCGACAGGAGTTCTCGATCTGCTTCGCCTGTCGAGTTCTTAGCGGCAACCTGGCAGCAAGTGACGAGTCCTACGAAGTTGAGTTCGCGGCACCGGACCGACTTGAAGACCTACCGATGGTCGACCGCATACGCCTGCGCGTCACCGACTACTTGCGACGAACAGAGCCTCTGATTCGATAGTCCTTCGGCACCGTGCCGCGCCACATCCCGCCCACTAAGACGCATCGTCGAGCCAGGCAAATGGCGGATATTGCGGCGGCCTCTGGGGGTCGTCGCAGGCCCACTTGGCCGTCGGTCAAGATGAACCGTTGACTGGCTGTACCGTCCCACTTCTCGATCTTGGCGAAGGCTTGATCGTCGGAAATACCTCGCTTCATGCGAAGCGCCTACATCTGCCACAAGTTGAGTTCGAGATACTGCAAGCGCCGCATCAACTCCCCGTAGCCGATGTAGACGAGCGCCTCGCCGTGCGCCGGGTCGTCCTCGTCCACGCTCAGTGAGCGGCGTCAAACGCTTCGATGATCGCCCTCGGAATGCGCCCGCGCTCGGAGACCTCAAGGTTCTGGCTCTTAGCCCATTCACGCACAGCTGCGATGTCGCGCTTGGAAGAGGAGGAGCGGCGACTGGACGTCGAACGCTTCGTGACCTTGGTGCCAGCTTCGATGTAAGGCTGGAGAACCTTGTCGAGGGCCTTGTAGTTTTTGTTGCTCAGGTCGATCTCATACTCGGCGCCTTGCCAGGCGAAGGCATATGTCTCGGCGTCCTTCGAGCCGTCGAGGTCATCAGTGATCTGTGTGATTGTGGTCTTGGCCATATGGAGATCGTCCACCATCGCTCAAACAAAGCAAACCGGGGGCCCTCCTCGTGCGACAAGTTCAGTTCTGGCCAAACCTGCTTGGGGTGGTTCGTCCAGGGATACATAAAGGGTCAATGACGTGTTGCCCGGGCTAGCCCGCCTGTATATGACTGCTTCGGAGATCATAATGGGCGACGGCGCGAACCCAATCCAGCAGGCGCGGGAAGTATTCAAAGAGAGACTGATCGGTCAGCGCGGGGAGTACCTCGAGTGGAGAAACGCTTGGCCCCTGTGGCGGTCAGTCATCAACCGGCGGTGGTCAATGCCTTCCGGAATGTGCACCGCGAAGAGGCGTATGCGAGCTTCCACGACGATCCAGATCGGATCGAGTTTGCATACGTGGCCAGTGAAGTCCAGCCGGATGCAGAAGCCAAGAAGGCCACCGCCGCTGAGAAGGCCGAGGCTCTCAGGACAGCAAGGTGGAGGAGGAGCGAGAGAAGTGGGGCAAGAACGCCTTCAACCGGTCATCGACCACTTTCGCCGCGCTAGGCGCCATTGCTGCAGGGATCGAGCTAGCACGTGAAAACTCGAACGGCGGCGTAACTCTGGGCTGGACAGCCCCTCCTTTGCGCAGCGCCGTCGACAACTCGTGGTCCGGGAGACGACATGCCTGTCATGAACTGCGATGCAATGCCCATGGTGGAGGCAGGTGGGCGCACGTTCACGGACGGGGAACAGGGCTGCGCCGACTCTTCGTGGCCTAATCTCGAACTTCGTCCAGTGGCACGCGTATGGGGGAGTCCCCTGCTCGATCACGGGCGTCGGCTCGGAAAACCTGTAACACCTTGAATCAACTCCCCTGCCCCCGGTCACCCGGCGGGGGGGGGGTTCTGTTTTCAACAGGGGTCGAGAGCGAACACATTGCGAACGTCCCCGGCTTCCCCGACTGAACAAAGTGGGAACGGGAGAGTGTCAGGTGTTGAGTAGGGTTCACATATGGCCAAGTCAAAGCTCTTCATCAGTTGGTCGGGCGAGTACGCGAAGGGTGTAGCCCAAGCCCTGCGCGCATGGATCCCGAACCTTTTTGATGATGTGGAACCGTTCATGTCCGACAACGACATCGCGGCAGGCCAGCGCGGTATGAACGTGATTGAGAGTCGCCTTGACGGCACCCAGTTCGGCATCATCGTCGTGACGGACGAGAACCAGAGTGCCCCTTGGTTGAACTTTGAGGCCGGCGCCTTAAGCAAGACAATCACCGAGAACGTTGAACAGCGTGTGGCACCTCTCCTGGTCGATGTGTCCAGCCCCGCCCAACTGACCGGGCCTTTGACACAGTTCCAAGCCAAGGTCATGAACAAGGACGGCATCCGAGGCCTGATGCGCTCCCTCGGGGAGATGCTGGGCATTGAGCCCGACCGAGTGGACAAGCGGGTAGAGGCACACTGGGCAGAACTGGAGGCAGCTCTGGAGCGGGCCCGGCCTTCCGGAGGCGTGAATCTCACGAAGCCGCCTAGGCCGCCCGAAGAAATGCTCGACGAAATCCTGGAGCACGTAAGGGCGATGCGCAACGAAAACGATGCGGTGCGGGCCGCTGCCATACGTTCTCGACGTCTTGGTGACGATCGCGCAATCCGTGATGTGGTGCGCCCGATTGCGTGGCTGGAAGACGCGACTCAGATGATCTTCGAGGCTGGGAAGCGCCTCGACGTCGGAGTGAACAGAGTGTTGGTCGAATACCGCGACGACGGTCGAGAGATCCTGGTAATCGAGGTTCCGGCTGGAACACCTCACCAAGTGACGTCGCGTCTCGCCGAGACGATCATGGTTAAAGTGCCAGGCATTATGGTGGACATCCGGGTCTTCGGCGGAGCGTCGCGGGCAGATTAGACAAGGCGGACCTTGCCTACTTATCGATGCCGAGGTCGTCTCTGACTACGACCAGCAACTTGTTGCTCCACTTTTGGACAGTCGAGCGGTCCTCTTGGCTGCGATGTATAAATGACCCCACAACTTTTGCACTGCCGTGTCGAGTGACCGCGCCCTGAGCATTTAACAAGTCTTCGGTGCACTTGTTGTGTGCGTTCAGAAGTTCGTGGCTGGCATCTGCTGCACGATCTGAGCCGACCACTAGAACTTGGATGTTGGCCGTATCGAACTGAGAAATGAGGGCGCTGGCCTCGCGCCCGTAGTTGATGACTTCAGCATCGGTGAAAGCCTCAGAGACTTGAACGCTGGGCCTCGAACTCCCGGAGTTTGCTGTCGATGTCGATCAGTCGCGCGTAGGCCACCTGTTGCTGATTAAGGACGAAAGTGCGCTGATCCTGAGCGGCCTGAGCTTCGATCTGCCGGTTGGTGATGAGGAATGAACCGGTTAGTCCGAGAACTGCTCCAAGTAGAGCTGCGGCCAGTCCCGTCAACGCACTGAACCTCGCGGTGACCACCTGTACGTCGCGATCCGCGCGCTTCTCATGCTCAGCGCGCAGCCGCTCCTCGTCACCTTTGGCCAGCCGTCGCACGCACGGAGCCTAGGGCAACCCCCGGCCGCAGAGATGAAGAAGCCCTGTGACTGGCTGCCACGGGGCATATCAGGGTGTGACGTCATCACTTGCCTGCCTTCACCGCATAGACCATCACGCACAACTGCGCAATGGCCACCAATAGAATCAATACTTCTAACATGTTTCATTTCTCACCTCCATCTCTTGGACGTTTCCTATAACCCAATTGTTCCTCAGCTACGCCGGCGAGCTGCGCGCGGTCTAGCTTCTGCTAGTCGGTGTCCCCTGCGTGTCCGGAGTGGACGGAGCCGGTTCGACGGGGGGCAGGTGCTCCACCTCCACTGTGACGGCATCGAGCAAGGCTTGAGCAGCCTCCTTGGTGCTGCTAAGTCGAGAGGCCGGAGAGGCGTCTGTGTGCGACCAGCGGACCATCAGGACACCATGCCCGTCGGGGTGGCGTCGCACGAAGGCTTCCCACCTAACGCCGTTGCCGGAGTCCCTTGGGAGGAAGGCTAGGGAAGTGCCGTAGTTGCCGATCTCGAGCAGCTGGCCATCAAGTGAAGGCACGACTGCCATGACTGCAGCGAATAGCGTGTGCGGTGCAACGTGATAGGTCCGCTCCACTGCCTCCTCAGGCCCCGGAGGCGGCTGGCCCGGCTCAACCATGTCGGTCGCCATGCAAGGTGGCGTCGATAACCGCCTGCACCTGGGACAGAAAGACGTTGAGTCTTTGCCCCTTCTGGATGTAACCATCAGCGCCGAGGCAACGGGCTTGAACTCCGAGAGAGACAGCATGGTTCTTCAGGGTTGATGGGTGAAAGGTGGAAAGCACCACGATGGCGGCCTTTGGGCAGACGTCGCGGATCAAGGGGAGCGCTTCGAACCCCCCCATGGTTGGCATGGAGATGTCGAGCAACACCAGCTGCGGGTCATGCTTGCGGACCGCTGCTATTCCCTCCAAGCCGTTGCGGGCTTCGCCTACCACCTCGAATCCAGCTGCACGTTCCAGCACCGCGCGCATCAGGTGCCGAAAGTCCCCAGCATCGTCGACGACGACGACGCGTATCTTCGTCGGGTCGGGCACCCGCGTGGAGTCCGTTCGACCCATCGTCGGCTCTTGGTCGGACGACATCACCACGCCCTTGCTCCTTTGACGACAGGTGAAGCGGCCATGTCAATACCGGGGCATCCGGACGCAAGGCTCCAATGTGCAGGTCTGAGCCGACAGCCCGCGCGTTCCCTTTTTGCGGCTGAGACTGCGAGTGGGTGTGGGAGAGAGGTCGCAGTTTGATCAACCTTGTACTTGCTCGGGCTGCCGATGCGCAGAGGTTGGCAGAGCGGGAGTGTTACCGGCCCGTACTGTGACGCGGACCATAGTTCGCGCGGCTGGGGCGGCATGAATGGTGGGGACTTGTCCCGTTCGGCGGAGACGCAAGGACGACCCTCGGATGGGTTACCAACGGCCATCGGTCAGCGACCGTCCGCTGCTCCGGATCGATGCGTGTGGGGGGCGCTCGAAGGGTGGTCGTTCAAGGTCTCAACCGAAGCCCCGTCGGGCAATACTGTTGCGTATGGCGCACGTCACAGTACGGACCAGTAACCGCGGTGCTCTGCCATCCTCGGCCAGCCGGCGGCCTGAGTAGAACCAGGACCCACGGTTGCGTTTCCTCCCTCCCAGTTCGACGCGCAGCCACTGACGTCACCTCTCAGGCGGGATCGCTCAGGCTGTCGGCCCAGTTGGAGCGACGCGGTTGTCATCGGGTGTCGCTCCAGGCGTCGGTGGCGAACCCAACGGACTGTTGGACACAAGATCTCGCGTCGGCGTCACGAAGCGATTGACGATGAAAGGTTGGAGCCGCGCGTGTATGACATCGGCCTACCCCCTGGACCCTCCGGTGCCCATTGGAGAGAGTCACTCGCCCAAGCCGCGCAGCTCATCGCGGGCCTCATTTTTGCGGCGGGAAGCCGTACCTCACAGCGGCTGGCCGACTCATTCCTCGAAAATCTATGACTAGAGAACGAGAGCGTCATGCAGACGTGCCCGTGACTGGGCAAGCGCGGCCGCCCTCTGCCGAGTTCGAACTCAGGAACTCGAGCGCTCCATCCTGGACGTGGAACGTCACTGGCACGCGCAGCCGCGTGTCCACGCACGAGTCGTGCGTGAGAGTTTGGCTATCTCATCGACCGCGTATCAGGCCATACTCAATTCGCTCCTCAATCACCCTGCCGCACGCTTACGACCCGTGCACGATTCGACGCTTGCGCGCTGTGCCCGCATGTTCTGAGGGGCCAGGCTTGGGCGGCCGACCCGAGGGTCGCCTGATCGACCGTGCCGATCTGCAATGAGCTTGGCGTCTGGCTGGGCCAACTCTCGCAGACCGCTACGACTTCGGATGACGCCTCGCGCCGGCGCCGACGTCGGTGCCGCGCGACGCCCTCTCGCGCCGGTGGTGCAAGAGGTGTGTAGGTCTTGCTTTCATGTACTCGATGGCCAGTGACCTGTAAGCGGCCACGAGAGCCGCGTCGATGCCCTGCGATGCGCCGGTGATGATCGCGACTTGCGCTCCACCGCTTATGCGGACCCACGCCAGTCCGCCACCATTCGTACACCTTTCGAGGGCTGCTCAATGGTCATGCCTTCAGGTAGCGGGCATCGAGAAGTGTTGTCGGGACCCGTCGGTATCCATCGCCAAGGTGAGCGCTGCGAGCTCAGCTCGCGCCTGTGACGTCGCTTGGTCTTGCGGTTGGTGCCGCCTCCCCGGCCATCAGCGGCAGGCTGTCGACGGACCAGTGCACGGCCCAGGGTCTCTCCCGGGTGCGACGCCGACGGTCAGGGCGCGAGTGTGATGTGACTAGCCACGAAGGAGGCCACGATGACCTCGGAGGAATCCCCCAGGGGCAGACGATCGAGCGGCGCTTCACCGCGGGAGGAGTCATGACGCAGCTCGCAGGTCGACCCAAACGAACGCCTGCGACCTCCATCCCCGACACACCCGCGGAGGCAGCGACGTCCGGGCAGCTCGGGAGCGCTGGCCTGAGTCTGCCGCAGTCGACCGCACTGGTGATGGGCAGCATCATCGGAGTCGGGATCTTCAGCCTCCCGTACGCCATCGCCTCCTACGGCCCGATCAGCCTCGTGGCCATGGCTCTGGCCACCCTCGGTGCCGTGGCCCTCGCCTTCATGTTCGCTGTGCTGTCACGGAGAGTCCCGGCAGACGGTGGTCCGTACGCTTACGCCCGGGTGGCCTTTGGCAATGGCTTTGGATTCAGCCAGGCGTGGTTGTACTGGATCACCGCGTGGGCGGGCAACGCCGCGATCGTGGTCGGCTGGGTCTTCTACGTCCAGCTGTTCCTGAACAAGGGCGGCAGCACCGCGGGCTCGATCGCGATTGCCATGGTCGGTCTTTGGATCCCGGCGATCGTCAACCTCACCGGTGTCCGGAACATGGGCGTCTTCCAGCTGTGGAGCACCGTGTTGAAGTTCATCCCGCTCGCCCTGATGGCCACGGTCGGTCTGCTGTTCGTCACCTGGGGCAACTTCACCCCGTGGAACACCAGTGGCGACAGCAGCCTGTCGGCGATCGGAGGAGCCATGGCGATCTGCCTCTTCAGCTATCTCGGCGTCGAGACCGCCGCCGTGGCTGCTGGTGAAGTCCGCGACCCCAAGCGCAACGTGCCGAAGTCCACCATCTACGGCACCTTGGGCAGCGCGGCCGTCTATCTGCTCTCGTTGGTCGCAGTCTTCGGCATCCTGCCTGCAGCAGTGCTCGCTCAGGACGGCAACCAGGCCTCGTACTCGGCAGCTGCCAACGAGATCGCCGGGGGCACCTGGCTCGGCTATGTCGTCGCGGTGGCTGTGATCGTGTCCGGGCTCGGCGCGCTCAACGGCTGGACACTCATCTGCGCCGAGATGCCCCTGGCAGCCGCGAAGGACGGGATCTTCCCGCAGTCCTTCGGCTCACTGTCTCGAAGGAAGGTTCCTGCCTTCGGGATCGTTTCTTCAACGGCTCTCGCGTCCATCGCGGTCGTCATCAGCTATCTCGGCACCAGCGGGGCGACTGTGTTCACGACGCTCGTTCTGATGACCGGGATCACGTCCGCCATCCCGTACGCCGCTTCTGCACTCGCCCAGCTGAAGTGGCGCTTCACTGACCGTCGCAAGGGACACACCCCACACTTCGCGCTCGACGTGGGGGTCGCCCTGGTCGCCCTGGTGATGTCACTGGCCTTCGTCTGGTACTCGCGCAACAGCGGCGAGAGCTGGTACGTCGTGTGGGGACCCTTCTTGATGGCTGGCGGGGCTTCGCTGCTCGGGATCCCCGTGTACCTGAAGCAACGGGTCTCGATGTCCTCCATTCCGGCCGTGCCTGACTACGAGACAAGGATTTCGACATGACGACGAACCTGGAGGGTCGGCACTTCCTGAAGGAGCTCGACTTCACCGGCGACGAGTGGAGATCGCTCTTGGACCTCGCCGCACAACTCAAGGTCGAGCTGCACGGTCAAGATCAACCGCGCAAGCGGCTCGACGAGGCGAATGTGGCGGTCATCTTCGAGAAGGCCTCGACTCGTACCCGCTCCGCCTTCGAGGTCGCGGCCCACCACCAGGGCGCACACGTCACCTACCTGGATCCCGCCGGTTCGCACATCGGGCACAAGGAATCGGCGAAGGACTCCGCCCGGGTGCTCGGCCGGATGTTCGACGCCATCGAGTATCGCGGGTTTTCGCAGGGCACGGTCGAGACCCTCGCGGCGTACGCCGGGGTCCCGGTGTGGAATGGCCTGACCGACCAGTGGCACCCCACGCAGTCGCTCTGCGACATGCTCACCATGCGCGAGCACGCCAGCAAACCCGACCACGAGATCGCGTTCGCCTACGTCGGTGACGCCCACAACAACGTCGCGAACTCATTGCTCATCGCCGGCGCGATGATGGGGATGGACGTACGGATGGTCGCCCCTACGACTCTCCAGAATCCACCCGAAGTTGTCGAAGCAGCCAAGGCGATCGCAGCGCGGACCGGCGCACGCCTCGCTCTGACCGACGACCCTGGCGCGGGCGTCGACAGCGTCGATTTCGTCTACACCGACGTGTGGGTCTCCATGGGTGAGCCAGAGGCAACCTGGCAGCAGCGCATCGACCTGCTCCTGCCCTACCAGGTCAACCGACAGCTCCTCGACAAGACGGGCAACCATGACGTGCGGTTCATGCACTGCCTCCCAGCCCTCCACGACCGAGGGACCGAGGTCGGCGAACAGCTCTTCCAGCGCGCCGGCCTTGAGGCTCTCGAGGTCACAGATGAGGTCTTCGAGTCACAGAACTCCATCGTGTTCGACCAGGCCGAGAACCGGATGCACACCATCAAGGCGGTCATGGTCGCCACCCTGGGGACCTGACCTCGTGCGCGTCGTCATAGCGCTCGGAGGCAACGCCTTGTTGCGACGCGGTGAGCGCCCGGATGCCGCACCCCAGCTCCAACACGTCACCCATGCTGCGGACCACCTCTCGAAGATCGCTGCAGAGCACGAGCTGTTGATCGTGCACGGCAACGGCCCGCAGGTCGGCCTGTTGGCGCTGGAGAGCGCGGCCGACCGGTCGCTGAGTCGCCCCTACCCCCTCGGGGACTTGGTCGCCGAGACGCAAGGGCTCATCGGCTACTGGCTGCAACAGGCCATAGGAAGGTCACTGGACGGGCCGGTTGTCACCCTGGTGACGCAGACCATCGTCGAGGTGGATGACCCAGCGTTCGCCGCACCCACCAAATTCGTGGGATCGGTTTACGACGAGCCGGAGATGGAGGCACTCTCAGCCCAGCATGACTGGACATTCGCCAAGGACGGTGACGGATGGCGTCGAGTCGTTGCCTCCCCCCGCCCCCAACGCGTCGTGGAGGTGGACACCGCCGATGCGCTCCTTCACCACGGAGCCACGGTCGTGCTGGCCGGGGGTGGAGGTGTTCCGGTCGTGCTTGCGAGTCATGGACTCGAGGGCGTGGAGGCAGTCATCGACAAGGACCTGGTGGCGTCATTGCTGGCCCGACAGCTCGCTGCTGACCTGTTCCTGGTCCTGACCGACGTACCAGCAGTCATGGCGGAATTCGGCACGCCCCAGCAACGTCCGATCGGCAAGATCACCCCTGCCGAGCTGGCTCAGCTGCAGTTTCCCGCGGGTTCGATGGGACCGAAGATCGACGCCGTCCGCGAGTTCGTGCTGGCGACTGGCCATCGAGCATCGATCGGCTCCCTCGACGATCTTGCGGCGGTGTTCACCGGTACGGCGGGAACGCAGGTGCTCGGCGGCCTCTAGCCCGGACCTGCTCACAGATCTAGCACGAGGTCAGCGGTCGGTTGGGCCGAGCAGATCAGCAGCTCGTCGTCTCCGGGCGGCTCCAGGGGCGAAATGTCGTAGTCGGCGTCACCGGAGAGGACAGCGGTGACGCCCGTGTGGCACACGCCCGAGCGGCAGGACCACCGGGTCGGTACGTCGCACGCCTCGGCCAGCTCGAGCAGCGAGGAGTAGGCCTCCGACCACCCAGTGGTGAGCCCAGAACGCGCGAAGGTGACGGCCGGACCAGCCCCAGGGCGCCCGGAGGGCTGGTGCGGTGGACGACCCGCTGCCCGCACCACCCCGGGATTGATGGGTGAGCGCGACCCGAAGCGCTCAGTGTGAATCCGCGTCGGGTCCACGCCGAGGTCCGCCAGATAGGCCGACATGTCGTCCATGAAGCCCTCGGGACCGCAGAGGTAGGCATCGGCTTCGACGGGCAGTCCGAGACCGGCCATCGTCTCCGCGGTGAGGCGGCCCGCTCGTACACCGGGATCGAGTGGGTGTGACGGAGACGTGTAGCAGATCACGGAGTGCGACGAGGGCAACCGCGCGAGCAATTCGGCCACCTCGCTCGAGAAAGGATGGCTCTGGGCATCCCGTGTCGTGTAGATCCACCACACCGGCCGCGGGTCCTGCTCGTCGGCGAGCTCGTGCAGCATCGCCAGCACGGGGGTCAGGCCGACGCCCGCGGAAAGGAGCAGCACGGGTCCGGTGCCCGCGGCCAGCACAAAGCCACCACGCGGGGCAGCCACCTCGAGGCGCGTCCCGGCCTGCAGGTGGGCGTGCAGGTAGGAGCTGACCGCACCTTTGGTCTCGCGCTTCACGCTGATGCGGTAGTCACCACCGCCGGGGTCCCCCGACAGGGAGTAGGTGCGCACCGGAGCCGGGTCACCGGCATCCGTCACACGCACGGTGAGGAACTGACCGGCCAGGTACGCCGGCAGTCGCCCGTCCCCCGCAAGGCGGTAGGACGTCACCGAACCGCTCTCGGCCACGACATCGATGACCGTGAGGGAACGAAAGCCCGCCCAGGCGGGCGGTTCGGCGACAGCGATCCCGGCAGGAGAAGCCTCTCCGGAGCCGTTCTTGCGCATGCTGCGGAACGACTCGCGCCACCCCGGGCTGAGGGCGGGGATGTCCTGCGCCGCCTCGAGGAGCTCCGGGTCGTGCCCGGGCAGGTAGAGCAGTCCGTCGACGTCAGCCACGCTCAGACCGTGCCGCCCTCGCGCGACGAGGACGATCTCGTCCCCGGCGGCGACCCGACCCTCGGTGAGGATCCGCAGGTAGAACCCAGGGCGTCGATGTGCGACCAACAACGACGGCAGCCGTGGCTCCTCCATCCGCATGCCGACCCTGAAGCAGGTCACGCGCGGCTGGGTCACCTCGACCTCGGCCTCTCCGATGCGGTAGCGATCACCGATGCACACGTCCTCGTCGGCCAGGCCCTCGACGGTGAAGTTCTCGCCGAACGAGCCGGGCACCAGGTGCGAGCGCGCCAGGTGCTCCTCCCAGTGCCGGTAGGCCTCGAGCTGGTAGACGAGGACGGCCCGCTGCTCGCCGCCGTGGCCGGCCAGATCGCCCTGCCCGTCACCGTCGATGTTGAGGCGGCGGACCATGTGGGGTCCCGGGACCTCGCGTTTCCAGACGCCGGTGTGCACGACGCGGCCTCGCCACGGGACGTCCCGAGGCATCCCGACGTTGACCGACACCAAGGTCGCCACCGCGCCCTCCTCCTGCAATGTTGTCACGTCTGGCCCACGTCAGGCGGAGCTGGTGAAGACGTGTTCGGTTCGCCAGGCACCCGGTGGATCGCGATGCAGCCGCCAGAATTCCTCGGCGATCAGCAACGCGTCGTAGCCCGTGTCCCGCCGGATCTCCTCCGCCACGACGACGGTGGCCACGTGCACTCCGGACGGCGCGTAGTACTCCGCTAGCAGCGCGACGAGGGCGCGCAATGCCGCCTTGCCCAGGGACAGGCTGAGGTGGCTCGGTGACGGACGGGGCAGACCTCCCGTCACCAGGAAGGCGCCGGACCCACGCGCCTGCATGGCTGGAACGGTCGCCAGAGCAGCAACAAGCGCGCCCGACACGTTCACGTTGAAGGTCTGCGCGAGCTCCTCGACAGACAGTTCGCCCGGGCCGTCGGCACGGACGACAGCGGCGTTGTAGACGACGACGTCAGGCACACCGCGGTCGTGCATCGCCGCTGCAAGCGCCTTGTCCAGATCGTCGGCGCGTCCGGCGTCAGCCATGTAGCTCGCGACGGGCACGCCGTACGGCGTGAGCGAGCTGTGGACCTCCGCGAGGGTACCTGCGCGCCGATCCACCAAGCTGACGGCGAAGCCCCCGCGGGCGAACCGAGAGGCGATGCTCGCCCCGAGGCCGGGACCCGCGCCGACGACGATGATGCTCGACACGAGCGCGTCTCAGATCGGGTCCCGGCGTACCGGGCAGCTCATGCAACGCGCGCCACCACGGCCACGCCCGAGCTCGTTGCCGACGAGTGGCAGCACTTCGATCCCGTTGTCGAACAGCAGGCGGTTGGTGTCAGTGTTGCGTTCGTAGCCGAGCACGACACCCGGTGCGATCGCCAGATAGTTGTCGGCGTCGTTCCACTGCTCCCGCTCCGCCGCCCGCACGTCCTGGGTCGCCCTCAGCACGCGGACGTCGTCGCGTCCCAGCATCTCGGACAAGGTGGCCTGCAGGCCCACCCGCTCCGAAACGTCGGCCACGTCCGGATCCACTCCCGGGGTGAGGACCCACATGCGGGAGTGGTCGTCGGAGAGATAGGGGTAGGCGACGAAGGTCGCGACGTCGACCATCGTGAGCATCGTGTCCAGGTGCATGGCCGAGCGAGCCCGAGGCAGCTCGATCGCCAAGATCCGCCGGATCGTCCTGGAGGCGAACAGGCTGCGGGCCAGCATCTCGACGCCCATCGGGGTGGTGCGCTCACCCATCCCGATCATGACGGTGTCATGGGACAGGACGTGGATGTCGCCGCCCTCCAGGGTGGCTGGCGCGTGGTCGAGGTCGTCGTCGCCGTAGTGGCTCAGGAACTGCGCCTCGCTGAAGAGCGGGTGGTGCCGGTAGACCGTGCGGGTGTGCAGCGACTCCCGACGACGAGCAGGCATCGCCATCGGGTTGACCGTGGCTCCGTGACCGATCCAGGCGGTGTTGTCGCGCTGGAAGAGCGTGTTGGGCACCGGGGGGAGCACGAAGTCGTCCAGGTCCTGGCTCGACCACACCAGCCCGGACCAGCCCAAGGGTCGCAGGTCCGCGGCAACGATCCCGCCGATCAAAAGCTCGGCCAGACCGGCTGGATCGGTGTCGGAGAAGAGCCCGCGCAGGTCGCGCGCCAACGCCGGTCCGAAACGCTCGTCCCAGCACACCCGCTCTACGGCGAAGGCCCGCCCCTCGTCGGTGGCGAGGGACTCGGCCAGTAGCGAGGCGAACTGGTGCACGCGGACCCCGCGCGCTCTCAGGAGCGCGGTGAACGCGTCGTGCTCCTCCCTGGCGCGCTCGGCCCACATGACGTCGTCGAACAGCAACGCAGCTGCGTTGCCGGGGGTGAGCCGATCGAGCTCCAGCCCGGGGCGGTGGACGATGACCTCGCGGAGGCGTCCGACCTCCGAGTGGATCCCGACTGTGAGCTGAGCCTCGGGGGGCGTCTCCGTCGCGGTGGTGTTCATCGTGCTGACCTCCTGATGCCGGTTCGCACCAGCGTGGTTCACGCGGACCTCTGATCGCGCCCGTGCCAACCCCTGGGCGACGTACTGGTCGCTGGCCCCGTCCGCGCTGCGCAGCCGACCAGGGTTCGTCACGGGCGCGAGCGAGAGAGGGACGGCGCGATGGTGTGGAGGCGCCGACGCACGGCGCCGGCGGCCGGCTCCCAGGCTCCGCCGAAGCGAAAGGTGGGTTCCATGCGGTCCGACATCGTTCCCGGTGGCGTCTTTCCCGACTTCGAGCTGCCCGACCACACGGGCACCGTCCGCACGCTGAGCGAGCTCCAAGGCGACGATCCGATGATCCTCACGCTCGCTCGCGGGCACTTCTGCCCCAAGGAGCACCAGCAGCATCTCGAGCTCGCCGGGCTCCAGCCCAAGTTTGCGGTCGCCTACACCACCGTCGCCACCATCGCGACCGACGAACACCACGTGCTGCAGGAGTTTCGCGCCTCGGTCGGCGCCGAGTGGCCTTTCCTGTCCGACCCCGAACGGGTCGTCCAGAAGGACCTCGACATCCAGGAGTACACCGACCCGGAGCACAACCCGATGATTCCGCACACGCTGGTGCTCAAGCCTGGGCTCGTCATCCACAGCGTCTACAACGGCTATTGGTTCTGGGGTCGGCCCTCGGCCGACGACCTCTGGCGAGACCTGCGAGCAGCGACGAGGGAGATCCGTCCCGATTGGGACCTCAGCGCCCCAGGCCTGCGGGCGGCGTGGGACGCCGGCGACGTGTCGCAGTTTCACGGGTGGGAGCGACGGTCGCCGGAGGAGGTCCGGCTGGCACGCAGGGCCAGCGTCCGCGGCGAAGCGGTTGCATCTGTGTGAGGTCTTGCCCTCGTCAACGAGTGCAGCCAGGGATATGGGTGTCGACGGAGCCCTGGACGTAGAAACGGAAGCTCCCGAACGACGACTTTCGTAACCGCTGGGAGCTGCTGGAGCCGGTGTTCAACGCGCGCGGTAAGCGCGACCGCAAGCATGCCGAGGACCTGCGGACGGTGGTGGACGCGATGCTGGTGAAAGACGGGCCACCGAGTTCGTAGTTGTGGAAGTCCTCGTCGTCGCCGAGGATGCCACTCACGGCGGCTGTGGCGAAGCCGGCTCGGGCATTTCCGGAGATGCGTCCCTCGCCCGTTGACCCGACCACCTCTCGGGTGGCGAGGTTACTGGGGCAACAAGGTCGTGTGGAGTTCGTGATACCAGGCGTTGCGCAGGGTTGCGGCGGGGATTCCGGTTGCGGCGATGAGCGCTCCGTGGCGGCGTGCTCGCCCGCCAGCGGGGTTGGAGCTGGCGTCGGGGTGGATGATCGACATGTAGGCGATCCGGCCGACGTCGGGCTGGGCCGCAGCGACGATGACGCTGCTGTGCGCACGGCTCGCGCCCGGCCCGGAGACCGAGATCAGCAGGACCTGATCCACCCCATCCAGCGCGGCGGGCCACGCGCCGGGATCGCCGTACTCGGCCTGACGGATCTCGATGCCTCGAGCAGCGAGGCCGGCCACCTTCGTCGCGTTGCGGACGATCGCGATGATCTGGTCCTCAGACGTGCGGGTGATAAGGAGTTGCGCGATGACGAGGCGGCTGAGGGTTCCCATGCGCCGGTGACAGCGACGATCATGGTGGCTCCCTGTCAGGCGGGGGGATCAGTGGGCGAGAACGAGCGCGTCGTCGGTCAGATCAGCGGTGACGCGGTCGCGCGTGCGGCGCACCAGGACTCCGATGATCAGGTCCACGGCGAGGAGCGCGCCCGCGGCGGCGGCGAAGGGCGACGTGGTAGCCAGGCACGGGCAGCCGCGTCTTCGCTGCCCGGGGTGGTGGCGTAGTCGGCGAGGAGCGCGGTGACGGCACTTCCATAGATGCTGCTGAGCAGAGCGGTGCCGATGGAGCCGCCGACCTGTTGGCGCCCCTCGCGCAGACCAGGGGCATGGCCAGGGGCATACACAGGCGCGACCGGTCCCGCGACACACGAGGCTTGAACCCAACAGCCCACCTCAGGAGGTCGTCATGAGCAAGAAGGTGCTCTTCATCGTCAGCGGCGCGACGTACTGGGTCATGAAGGACGGCACGCGGTACGCGACAGGCTATTGGGCCGAGGAGTTCGCGAATCCGTACAAGATCCTCACCGACGCCGGCTACGAGGTCGTCGTCGCGACACCGAACGGCGTCACGCCGAACGTCGACATGATGAGCCTGCGGCCCGAGATGGCCGGGGGCATCGACGGGGCTCTCGAGCTCGAGCGAATAATCCGCGTCGCGGAGGCGATGCGGCGCCCGCTGAAGCTCTCGGACGTCCGTCTCGAGGACTATGGCGCGGTGTACCTGCCCGGCGGCCACGGCCCGATGTCGGACCTTGCCTGGGACGCCGACTGCGGGCGCCTGCTGACCGCCCAACTTGAGTCGGGCAGGCCGCTGTTCATCGTCTGCCACGCCCCCGCCGCAATCCTCGCCACGAGGATCCACGGCGTCTCGCCGTTCCGGGGCTACAAGCTCACGTGCTTCACCGACGAGGAAGAGGAAGCCGTCGGGGTGGCCCCGATGGCTCCCTGGCTGCTGGAGACGGAGTTAAAGGAGAAGGTCGGCGTCGACTTCTCGCGCGGCCCGATCTGGGAGCCCTACGTGGTCGAGGACCGCAACCTGGTCACTGGCCAGAACCCCCACTCCGCCGCGATCCTGGCCAAGCACATGCTCGAGATCCTGGCCCACGCAGACGCCCGCGTCCCCGCCTAGGCGTCGAGGAGCGCGTGGGTTACGTCCTCAACCCCGACGGCCTTGCGGACAAGCAATACATCATGAGTGGTGATTGCCAGATCGACATTGGCGGCACGCTCTTCACGGCGTCAGCCACTCTGTCTCCCATGTATGACCGCAAGATGCTGCGCGTCAAGGCCTAGTTGCAGTCCGTCGACGCGGTCATGGAATTCGGCTGAACTGCGTTGTCCCCCGGCGGCGATGGTTGCGGGAGGTCGTCGACTGTAGCCGTATCCCAGGCTCATACCGGTGCTGCGGTGCGGTCGGTCGTCGTAGATGAGCCTTCTGTTCTGCCATGGCGGTGCGGGCGGGTGGGGCGCGGGGGCGATCACCGTTGGAGTGACTAACGCGGAAACGCGCGTGAGCAGGAGCTTGCAAAACGTCGTGCCATCGGCGAATGGCCAAGCTGGCGAACTGTCGGCGGCGCGCTGGCCAATCGTTGTGGTGTTGGGAACCTCCGCTCATCGGCCACGAGCGGATGTTCAGGGGTGACAGCTGCGGGTTCTGGACCGTTTCGGACTGCCCGTCCCGCCAGATGGGGACCCTTTCGCGGAGACGGCGACTTGGTCGATGATCCCGATAAAGTCCCACTAAAGTCCCGATAAACGGTGCGTTGAGGCGGGTACTGGTGCGTAGCGGTGCGTAGGGGCACTAGTACAAACTCGCAGGTCAGCGCACCTGCAACGGTTGGTCGCCCGCTTGCGAGGGCTGTCTTACTCGTAATGAGAAGGTCGTCGGTTCGATTCCGACAGGCGGCTCCAGGGCGATGGCTCTGACCTGGCAGATGCAAGATGCCTGACTTTGTCCCGGTACATGAGGAGTGGAAGTCCAGCAGAAGGCCACAGCATTGGATACACACCCGGTTGCGCCCTTCGCTTTGAAGAGCGACCGCCTTGTCGACACGCGCACGGCCAAGCGCCCCGGCCCCACGCTCGCCTTGGCGGCTCCATCTTGGACGCACTACGGAAGCGCGATAGGCAGGTACTCCGGCTGCCACATTGCCTGTTGGACCGCCTCGATCGGATCCTCCACGTCGACCTGAGCGATACCGGCTGTGGTCGCCGCGATGATCACCTCCACGGCCACCGTCGCCGAAACTTCGCGGAGCCTCGAGATGTCCGGCAGGAGTCCCTCCGCGGGATCGCTCGGGTTCGCCATCGTGGCGAGCGCCTGCGCTGCTGCGATGAACAGCGCTGGGGGCATCGTGGCCGCACGGCACACGATCACCCCGAGGCCGAGGCCCGGGAACAACAACGCGTTGTTGGCCTGGCCGATGTGGTACGTCATGCCGTGGCGCTCGACCGGGTCGAAAGGGCTGCCGGTCGCAACCAGGGCTTCTCCGTCGGTCCAGGCGAGCAGGTTCTCCGGTGTCTGTTCGGCCAGCACCGTCGGGTTGGACATGGGCAGGATGATCGGCCGTTCGCAGTGCTCGTGCATCGAGCGGATCACCGACTCCGTAAAGGCGCCGGCGACGCCGGAGGTGCCGACGAGCATGGTCGGGCGAAGGTGGTCGACGACGTCCTGGAGACCAAGGGGTTGATCGCTGGTACGCCAGGCGGCGACCACGGCGGGATCCTTGGCGTAGGGCTGCTGGTAGTCGTAGAGGTCGGTCATGTCGGTCGTAAGCAAACCACCCCGGCCGAGGAGGTAGATCCGGTCGGCTGCCGCTTGGGCACTCAACCCGTCCTTGGTCATCGCGAGCGCGATCAGGTCTGCGATGCCCACGCCAGCGGAGCCGGCTCCGAAGACGACGATCCGCTGATCGGCGAGCTGCCCGCTCGTGACGCGGACACCGGCCAGGACGCAGGCCAAGCCCACCGCCGCTGTGCCCTGGATGTCGTCGTCAAACGTGCACAAGGTATCGCCGTGGCGCGAGAGGATCGCGCGTGCGTTGGGTCCCGAGAAGTCCTCCCAGTGGAGGATCGCCTTCGGAAAGCGGGAGGACACACTGGCCACGAACCCGTCGATGAATTCGTCGTACCCGTGACCGCGGACCCGAGAGCGACGGAGCCCGAGGTAGCGGGGGTCGATGAGGAGGGACTCGCGATTGGTGCCCACGTCCAGCCCGACTGCCAGGACACGCCGGGGGTCGATCCCGGCGGCGACTGTGTAGACCGCCAGCTTGCCGATGGAGATGTCGATGCCGCCGACACCCCAGTCACCGATACCGAGGATGGCTTCGGCATCTGAGGCCACCACCAGGTCAATGTCGTCCCCACCCAATCCGGTGGCCTCGAAGGCGCGATCGATGCCGTCGACATCCGTGATGTTCAGGAAGACGCCTCGTGGGCGGCGGAACAGATGGCTGAACTGCTCGATGGCCGTCCCGACGGTGGGCGTGTAGACGATGGGCAGCATCTCGCGCACGTGCTCGCCAACCAGTCGATAGAACAGCACCTCATTGCTGTCGTGCAGTTGCGAGAGGAAGACCCACTTCTCCACGTCCGATCCCTTGGCACTGAACTGCTCGTAGCACCTGTCGGCCTGCTGCCGGCTGCTCTCATAGGCCGACGGCAACATGCCATGCAACCCCAGCTTGTGGCGTTCCTCCATGGTGAACGCGGTGCCACGGTTCACCCTCGGGTCATCAAGAACGGCGAGCCCGCGGGCTTGGATCCTTTGGTGCGGGTTCTCGTCGAGTTCGCGACCGAGGGTGAGGTCGGTGGATGTCATCGTTGTTCCTCCCGGTTGAGCAGATGGGGCGCGACCGGACCGGACGAAATGACGAACCCTCTCGAGCGGCACCATCCGCACGCCACTGGCGTGAGGCCGATTCCCGGTAGATCTCAACGATGCGTCGAAAGGATCGCGCTCGCGCCAGTGTCACTCCCTGGCGGGACACCGGGGACATCTGCCGACAGCGATCTCCGTCTGATGGCGAATGCGAGAGTCAAGAAGAGTCGGTTGACTGAAGCGCAGCGACGGCCTCACCGGTCATTCTCCTAGGATGAGTCCTGACGTGATCCCTGTCGGCGTGCATCATCCCGTCGTTCTGCGGCATCAGGCCGCGCGCGCCAACGATGTGCAGCTTCGCATCGCCGATGCGATCACGGCCTTCGCCGGGTCGATGTCCTTCGTCTACCTGCATGCGGCGGCCTTCGCCGCCTGGATGATTCTCGCTGAGTCGAGTCCATGGCCGACGCTGACGCTGGTCGTGTCGCTCGAAGCCATCTTCTTGTCGACGTTCGTGCTGATCGGACAGAACCGTCAGTCGGCCTTCCAGCTGGCCAAGGCGGAGCACGACTTCGTCGAGGAAGAGTTGGAGCTCCACCTGAACACCGACCTGACTCGGCAGATCCATGCCCTGACAACCGAGCTGCACAACCGGCTGGTGGCCACGGAGTCAGAAGAGGCGGATGCGGTGCACGCCCGCACCAACGTAGGACCCTCGACCTCGCCCCCCGGGACTTCGTGACCCGTGCGGTTGCGCCTTGCGTCATGACCGCTGTCACCCCCTTGCACCTGGCGGCACCGTTGCGAGTCCCCGCGAAGATGCCAGCCGGAACCCGATGCGCCTTCGGTCCCTATGACCGTGCTCTCGCCCGACGCGACCCTCCGGCCGGCCGCTCGCCATGGCTTCCGGGGCGCGAACACGTTGGTCCAGGGAAGCCGCCCGTGCTCGGGTGTCGCCAACCAGGGAGCTTCACGGGCGCGACAGATCGTCTAGGAGGGTGAGCCTGAGGCCAAGCCGCATCGCTGCCGGAAAGCACTCCTCCCTCATGCAGGGAAGCAAACGGGCCCGAGTCTCCGCTTTCTGGCTTCGGTGCGAACGCGCCACACGAGAACCCACCAGAGGAGCCAACATGTCCAACCACTACAGCGCTGCCAACCTGAGGTTTCCCGGGGACGACGCACGCCTGGACCTGACGGATCTCTTCGTCTTCGCCTCGCCCGATGACCCCGAGAGAACTGTCTTGATCATCGACGTCAACCCGTACACGACCGGGATGAGCGCCATGCCGCCGTTCCTGATGAAGCGCGAATTCCACCCCGACGGGATCTACCGGATCAACATCGACACCAACCAAGACGCTCAAGCCGACGCCGCGTTCACCTTTGTGTTCTCCGAGCTCGAAGACGGCAAGCAGGCCGGCACGGTTCGCTTCGCCACCGGTAGCGAGGCCCGCGAGTCAGAGCCAGCAGGCGAGGTGCTCATCACTGGCGTCCCCGTCGGGTTCGACGAGACCGCCGAACCAGTGGTGGTCGGTCAGGTCCGCCTCTTCATCGGCGTCCGGAGCGACCCCTTCTTCGCCGATGCGGACGGCTCTTTCCACGGGTTCAACTGGACCGGCCAGGACGCCTTCGCTGACAGAAACGTGTTGTCCATCGCGCTGGAGGTGCCCAACGAGATGCTGAGCACAGACTCGGCGATCGGAGTATGGGCAGCTGTTGATGTACGCCGCGACGGCGCAATCGTGCAGGTCGACCGCGGCGGGCACCCGACGATCAACCCGTTCGTCAACCCGAACAACATCAAGAACGAGTACAACCTCCGGCAACCGGTCGACGACCTCGCGAACTATCTGGAGCTGTGGTCCGGCTTGCTCGAGCAGAACGGCTACTCGCCCGAGGAAGCGAGCGAAGCAGCGCAGATCGTGCTGCCGGACATCCTCCGTATCGACCGCAGCCGGCCGACCGCGTACCCCAATGGCCGAGCTCTCACCAATGACGTGTTCAGTGCCCGATTCGCGTGGATGACCAAAGGGCGGGTCGGCCCGGACGGACTCAAGCCGCACGACGACATGCTGCCCACGTTTCCCTTCCTCGGTGTGCCGAACCGCTATCCCGGCGTCGACTGACCTGCTCAGGTGGCAGAGCGCGATCACCCGAGACCGCCCCGAGCCACTAGCGCTCGCCGAGCAGGGCTGACCCTCAGCACGCAATCGCATGGCATCGACTGGAGAAGAGACAGATGAACGTGGACAAGCTCGAGACAGCAACCCCTGATCGCGCCCTGCGCGATCTCCCCATCGGGATCGACATCAGCGGGACTCGCCAGGAGTTCGACAGCATGGGATCGGTCGAGGTTCCGGCAGATCGGTACTGGGGCGCTCAGACCCAGCGGTCCCTGTACCACTTCTCCATCGGAGAAGATCGGATGCCCGCAGCGGTCTACCACGCCTACGGCTACGTCAAGAAGGCCGCTGCGATCGTCAACCAGCGGGCGGGTCGTCTCCCCCAGTGGAAGGCTGAAGCGATCGTCCGAGCCGCCGACGAGGCCATCGGCGGTGAGCTCGACGCGCACTTCCCTTTGTACGTATGGCAGACCGGCTCCGGCACCCAGAGCAACATGAACGTGAACGAGGTGCTCGCCAACCGCGCCATCCAGCTGCTTGGCGGTGCTCTCGGCAGTCAGGTGCCGGTCGGCCCGAACGACGACGTCAACATGGGCCAGTCGAGCAACGACAGCTTCCCCACTGCCATGCACCTTGCCGCGATCGCGGAGCTCGACGATCGGCTGGTGCCCGCGGTGCAGGACCTCGCGGCGGAGCTGCACGAGAAGTCAACAGTGTGGATGGACGTGGTCAAGGTCGGTCGCACCCACTTGGAGGACGCCGTCCCGCTCACGGTGGGCCAGGAATGGTCTGGATGGGCCGCGCAGCTCAACAGCTGCATCGAAGAGCTCCAGCGCAGTCGCGAGGGCCTCTATCAGCTCGCTCTGGGCGGAACCGCCGTCGGCACCGGTCTGAACGCGCCTGCAGGTTTCAGCGTGGAGGTAGCGGCCGAGATCGCACGCCTCACGGGCAAGCCGTTCGTCACGGCGCCGAACAAGTTCGCGGCGCAGGGTTCCCTCGACGCGATCGTGCGCGCGCATGCGGCCCTCCGTGGGCTCGCTGTCACTCTGATGAAGGTTGCCAACGACATGCGATGGCTGGCCTCGGGTCCGAGGACGGGGTTTGCGGAGCTGCGCCTGCCTGCCAACGAGCCTGGGTCGTCCATCATGCCCGGCAAGGTCAATCCGACCCAGTGTGAGGCGATGGTGATGATCGCCATCCAGGTACTGGGCAACGACTGCTCGGTGGCCTTTGCGGGCTCACAGGGCAACTTCGAGCTCAACGCAATGCGCCCCATCATCATCACCAACTTCCTCCACTCGGCGCGGATCCTCGGCGACGGCATCCAGAAGTTCCTGAGGTACTCGGTGCGCGGAACGGAGCTCAACGAGAAGCAGATCTCCAGTTACGTGGCGGAAAGTCTCATGCTCGTGACTGCTCTGAGCCCGTTGATCGGATACCAGAACTCCGCGCACATCGCTGAGGACGCCTTGGCTCAGGGGCAGACGTTGCGGGAAGCTGCGTTGGCCTCCGGACACGTGACGGCAGCAGAGTTCGACTCCACGGTCGACCCCCGGACGATGGTCGGACACGGCGTCGGCGGAGCGTGATGATCGCGCCAGAAGCAGCAGCAACGACCCCGGCGCCGCCGCACGGGTCTGCGGATGCGGAGCGCTTCCTCGTCCGGGCGATCAGCGCGCTGCATGCGAACGGGGCCGAGACAGAGCGCGCCGAACGGCGCACCGGCCAGTTGGCTCGCGCCCTGGGGTTGGACGCACGGGCTGTGCTCGGGTGGTCATGGTCGACCTTCTTGTTCAAGTCCGACGCCGGCGATTACGCGGTCCGCGGGAACGACGCCATCCCCGATGAGCTTGCCCTGCACCGAGTGCTTGCGGTGGACCGCATCATCAATGACCTGGACTCCGGCAGGGTCGATCTCACCGACGCGTCGGATCGCCTGCGCGGGGCGACGAACATGCCGCCCACGCACGTCGGACTGTTCACGGTCGCCTGTGTCGCCGGTGGTTGCGGACTGGGCATCATCTTCGGCGTACATCAAGCAACGGCCTTGGCGTTCATCGGGGTGTGCTGCGCTCTCGGGGCGGTCGTCCGCCGCGGCCTGGGTAAGCAAGGCGCCAACGTGTATGCCCAGGCGTTCGTTGCAGCACTGCTTGCCGGACTCTGTGGCGCGACATTGAGCGCCCTGGGCGTCGACTCCGCCCTCGGCCTGGCGGCTCTGTGTCCATGTTTGATCTTGGTGCCCGGGCCGCACCTGCTCAAGGGAGTCCTGGACATGGCGACGCTGAGAATTCCTCTGGGCGCCAGTCGCTTGGTCTTCGCCTCCATCATCATGGTCGCCGTCACCGCAGGGTTGCTGACGGGACTCTGGCTGGGTCAAGTACACCTCGACGCCGCTCCCACCGGTCGCGACGTACCGATCTGGGTAGACGTCCCGACCGCGGGTGTGCTGGCTGTGGCCTACGGGGTGTTCTACGGCGTGGCGCTCCGGTTCTTCTACTGGCCGTTCCTCGTGGGCGCAGCGGCTCACGCCCTCAGATGGATGGTCGTCGAGCACGCGCATGCCAATCCCTGGGTCGGCGCGGGGTTGGCCTGTCTGGTCGTCGGCCTGGTGCTCGTGCCGGTCTGTGAGCGATGGCAGCTTCCCTTCTCCGCCCTTGGCTTCGCCTCCGTCGTGTCGCTCATCCCCGGAGTGCTGATCTTTCGCGCCCTCGCCGGCTTCGTGCAGCTGCCATCGGCACCGGCCAACTCGAGCCAGCAACTCCTCGTAGTGACCGTCGACTGCGCAAGCTCAGCGGTTCTGATCATGTCCGTCATGGCGCTCGGGTTCCTTGTCGCCGACTCCATCTGGTCGCACTCCCGGGTGTTCAAGGCCGTATCACGCTCCAGGAGCGACGACGACAGTTTGCGAACATGACTCACACCGACGTCGCACGTGGACGGAGGGACGTCGGCGACCTTGGTGCTACGGCCATTCCCTTGGTCCTCAGCTTCATTGCAGGCATGGCCGACGTGACCTCGTTCGTTCTGCTCAACGGCCTCTTCGCCGCGCACGTCACTGGCAATCTCGTCGTACTCGCCGCAGATCTTGCAGCACATCGGCCGATGCGAGCCACTGCGCTGATCGCCGTGGTCGTTTTCATCGCAGTGACTGCTGTGCTCGCGGCCCTTGTCGACAGGTCCCGTCGGAGTCCGTATCAGTGGGCCAGCACGTTCATGTGGTTGCAGTTCGCCTTGCTCGCCGCAACCGCGGGCGCAGCGGTGTTGGCTCCTCCGACTGTCCGGGCCGGATCAGGTCCCGAGGTTGTGATTGCGGTGCTTGCCGTCGCCTCGATGGCTTGCCAGAACGCGTTGCTGCACCTGACGTTCGCACGTGCCCCCTCCACGGCCGTCATGACGGGCAACATCGTTGCCTCGACGGTGGCTGTCGTCGGCATGGCGCTCATGTGGTTGCAGGCCGGGCCACCATCGGCTGGGTCCCGCCGCGAAGACCGCTCCGCGGAAGCTGCGTCACGGTGGGCCAGCGATCGAGCTGCCGACCGCGAGGCGTGGCTCGTCCTGTGGCCGCTCCTCCTGGGCTTTGCGGCTGGATGCGGTCTAGGCGCCCTGGCGAGCGATCTCGTCGGTCGTTGGGCATGGACCGTCCCGGTTCTGGTGAGCGGCATCCTTGCCACGGTCCTCTCCGTGCGCGGTCTGCCCGACGTGTTGCGCCGGGTGCGTTGAGCCGTCACCAGGTTTGGTCAGCGGCGCGCAGAAGTATCTCGTTGATGGCCACCCGACGCTCCTGCCTGACTACATAGGCGACCGCGTCCGCGACGTCCTCGGGGCGTAGCGGTTCGACGCCGTCGACCTGCCGCCTTGCGGCGTCGCGCAACGAGTCGCCGACGTGGTCGAGAAGCTCTGTGCTCACGACACCGGGCTCGACCAGGCACACGCGCACCCGTTCCGGCAACAGCTCTTGCCGCAAGGCCTCGCTGAATCCGTTCATGCCGAACTTGGTGAGGTTGTAGACGGTGCTCGTTGGCCGCGCCACCCTCCCCGCGGTGCTGCTGATGTTCACGATGTCAGCCACCCCCCGCGGCGATGTCGACGCGGATCCGATGAGGTGCGGCACAGCAGCGTGGGTCACGTGGAGCATGGCGCGCACGTTGAGGTCGACCATCCGGTCCCACTCGTCCAAGGGGGTGTGCAGGGCCGAGTCCAGAAGCATCACTCCCGCGCTGTTCACGAGAATGTCCAACCGTCCGAAGCTGTCCGCAACCTCCTCAACCGCCCCAGCGGCGCGATCGGGATCAGTGATGTCCGCCTGCACGACCAGTGCGGTTCCACCTGCAGCCGCGACCTCCTCAGCGAGCGCGGCCAGCCGATCCCACCGGCGAGCCACCAAGCCCACCATCACCCCCTCCCGCGCAAGCTTGCGAGCGGTCGCTGCGCCGATGCCGCTGCTGGCCCCGGTCACCAATGCCGCCGCTCCGTGCAGGTTCACGACGGATCCCCGGAGGCGCCGGCGTCCGAGCCGGAAGGTGTGACAACCGTGCTCTTCGTGTTCATGACTGCAGACCTCGTGCTCGTCCTGATGAGGACACCCACACTCATCTGCTGTGAGCCGCCTCGCGCCCGTGCCACTCACTAGTGCTGTGTCCGCCAGGGACCGTGACGGGCGCGAGCCGCGGGGCACCGCTGGACAGTGGTCGAGTCGTATCTCGGTCAACGTGGGAGGGCTGCCATGGAGTATCTGGTCGAGATGACCACACAAGTGCCGAGTGGAACATCCACGGACGAGGTCACGGCCATGCGCTCCAAGGAGGCGGCGAGCACTCGCGAACTCGTCGAGGCGGGAAGCATCTTGCGTTTGTGGCGTCCTCCTTTGCAACCGGGAGAGTGGCGTACGACGGGACTCTTCGCGGCCAGGAGCCGCGCCGAGCTAGATCATGCTCTGGAATCCATGCCGCTGCATGCCTGGCGGCGCGACCGAGTCACACCATTGCGGCCGCACCCCAACGATCCCGGTCCCGGCTACGCACCGCTCGATCCACGGTGTGTCGAGTTCTTCACGACATTCGTCCTGACCATCCCGGAACAGGCCGAGGCGGGGATGGTCGAAGAGCTCACCTCGAGAGAGGCGGAGCGCGTCACCGAACTCGCCTCTGCGGGAGCATGCTCCGCCTGTGGTCTCTTCCCCGTGCGTGTCACAACCTCGGTCACTGGCAAGTCCGCAGCGCTCCAGAACTGCAGCACCTTCTCGAATCCCTGCCCCTGGCGCGGTGGCTGACCGTCACCACCGACCGGCTGACCCGCCACCCGAACGGTCCGACGCCGAACCCGACGACAAACGCTGGCCAGTGATCACGCTGCCCCGTCGGTCGGTACCCAGTCGAAGCCCTTCAGTGCCTCGCGCAGCTGCCGCCTCGAGGTGATCGACAGCTTGGCGAACACCTTACGAAGATGCCACTCGACGGTGCGGGGACTGAGGAAGAGGCGAGCACCGACCTCGGGGTTCGACAACCCGGACCGCACCATGAGCGCAATCTGACGCTCCTGAGACGTCAGCTCGTCGGTAGCCGTGAAGCGGCTTGCCCGACGCACCACTGTCTCTCCTGCTGCCACAAGCTCTCGACGTGCTCGTTCTGCGAAGGCCTCCATGCCGATCGAGCCGAACATGTCGTACGCCGTCCGCAGGGGACCACGGGCATTCACGTGCTGTCCGCTTCCGCGCAGCCACTCACCGTGCAGGAGGTACGCCCTGGCGAGCTCGGGACGCAACCGGGTGCGGCTCAGTCGCTCCACAGCCTCGGCGAACAGCTCCGTCGCCCGGTCCTCATCAGCCAGCAGCGCCCGCGAGCGAGCCAGCACCCCTAGAGCCCAATCGGTACCACAAGGTTCTGTGGCGTCCTCGAGTCGGGCGAGTGCTGCTCTCGCTGCCCCCTCGTCTCCCGCACGCGCGGCCGCCTCCACCATCTCGGGGAGCGCCCAGACAGAGATCCAGAGGTCACCGATATCCGCACAGACGCGCGCAGCGCGCACGGCGTCGCCGTACTTGGCGAGCCCGTTGTACAGAATGGCGGCCGCCCAGTTGGCGTAGGTGACTCCCATGAGCTGATGCGCCGCACCCGCCTGCTCGATGACCGCCTCGATCAGCGGTGCCGCCTCCGGCTCTCGGCCACGAAGGGCGGCCAGGATGAGCCCAGCGCTCGGCGCCAGCTGCGTGCCTGTTGCAGCAGCGGCCAGGTCTCCCTCTGCGACGAGCACCTCAGCGGCAGCGAATTCGCCGGTCCAGATGACCGTCACTGCGTGGGAGACGAGATGGATCGGAAGCTCGGTCAACGCACCCGCCGCGCGGACCACATCGACCTCGCGGCCGTGCACGGCGCGCTGGAGTGCGTCGTCCCAGATGGCTGCGAAGACACCGCTGGCCTGCCAGCCCCAGGTGAGCACGTCGCGAGCCGGCAGTTCTGCGATGGCCGCTGCCGCCGCCTTCAGCAGCGGAACAGCTGCCGCCCGGCCGTCCATGACCAGGCGGGCGCAGCCATCCAACACGAGGTCGAGCGGCCGAGGGGCACCGGTCATGGGCGGCAGAGCCACGACCGCACGCGAGATCTTCTCGACGCTCGGCTGGTCTGCGGCGATCACGGCCGCTGACCCCCATGCGACCAGGTAGGTCTCCCTCGCGAGAGCCATGTCCAGCGGCTCCAGGCGCCGGGCTGCTTGGAACAGGAGCGCAATGGCGTCGTCGTTGAACCCCGAAGCGAAGGCGATGTGCCCCTGCATGAGCAGCGCCCGCGCCTCTTGCGAATCGTCCTGTGCCTCGCGGCTGGCTATCTCGGTGAACCGGCCCGCGGACTCGAGATCGGCGGCGTGCAGACTGGCGCGTGCCGCGGCCAGTGCGCGGTCCGCCCGCAGAGCCGGGTCGGTCGTGAGGGTGACGGCTCGCTGCAGGAACGCCGCTGCTGCCGGCAGCCCGCCTCTGGCCTGAGCCCTCTCCGCCGAGCGCCCCAGCTCGGCGGCCACAGCCTCGTCCGGACCGGCTGCCGCGGAGGCGAGATGCCACGCGCGGCGATCTGGATCGAGTTCTTTGTCGGTCACCTCGGCCAAGGCACGGTGCACCGCACGGCGCTCCGAGGAGCTGGCCGCGCCGTACACCGCCGAGCGCACCAGCGGGTGTCTGAACGTGACGCGTTCGTTGATCGCCAGCAGGTCCTCGGTGTCGTCGTCGATGGCGGCGCTGAGCTCGATGCCGAGGCGTTCCGCGGCTCGCCACATGATGGCCGGGTCCCCGACAGGTTCAGCAGCGGCGATGAGAAGGAGGGTACGGGTGCCCTCGGACAGACCGTCGATGCGCCGCTTGAAGCTCTCCTCGATGCGGCCAGGCAGCGCGCCCCCCTGCAACAAGCCGAATCCGCCGGCCAGCTCGGTGGTGGTGAGCCCGCGAGGAAGCTCCAGCAGCGCCAACGGGTTGCCCCGGGTCTCCGCGACGATCTGATCTCGGACGTGTCCGTCGAGACGCGTGCGCGTGACCGAGTCCAGCAGCACGCGGGCGTCGACATCACGAAGACCCGTGAGCTCGAGCTCCGGCAGCCCGAACAGACCCTCCGGCGTTTGCCGAGCACCGAACGCGAAAGCGATCGGTTCAGCAAGGAGGCGGCGGGCGACGAACCCGAGAACCTGGGCTGAGGAGGCATCCAACCACTGGGCGTCGTCCACCACGCACAACAGGGGCTGCTCCTCGGCGGCCTGGGACAGCAGGCTGAGCACCGAAAGACCGACAAGAAACCGGTCAGGGGGCAGACCTGTGCGTACGCCGAACACGGTTGCCAGGGCTTCACCCTGCGGCGCCGGAAGCGTGGACACAAGCGCCATGAGCGGTGCGCACAACTGGTGGAGGGCTGCATAGGGAAGCTCCATCTCGGACTCGACCCCCTGTGCCCGCAGGATCCGCATGTCCGTCGCCCTGCCGACGGCATGTTCCAGCAGCGTCGACTTCCCGAGCCCGGGGCCGCCACGGAGCACGATGACTCCACTCAGGCCGGCTCGAGCCGATGCCAGGAGCTCATCGAAACGGTCGCACTCGGAATGCCGTCCGAACAGGCGGCCGTCCTCACCGCTAGGTGACAGTCGTTCGTTGACCTTCATCCTCGTCGCCCTCCTGCTCAAGACCACGTAGACAACGCGAGAACGAGAACGACCAGGATCACGAGCAAGGCGGCGGCCGCAGAGTGCTGGCCGGCGTTGGTGGATATGCAACCAGTCTCTTGGCCACCTTACGAGTTCGTCCCGGTCGTTGCTACTGGTCTGCGGTGGTCTCCGAGCGTCCGTGGGGAGCTCTATGCAGCCCTGGCGGCTCCCCAGCGGCGATCCGGGGTGCTCGCCAGTGGGTCACACGGGCGCGAATCCGTCCGCGCTCAGACACGGTGTAGATGCGTCAGATCCTGACGCAGAGATGTCAGGACTGGATGTGGGAGGCGGATGCCATGACTGCGACGATCGACGCTGATGTCGTTCTCCGTTTGGTGCACTCCGGAGGCCTGTCGTCATGTCGTGCGAGCGTCCGCCGATCGGCCGAGAGAACCCTCGTCCGGCTACTCGCAACTGCGGGCTTGGCTGAGGAGTGGAGTCTGCTCTCCGCGGCCTCCTTGATCCTTGGACGAACCGTGCACGGGTCGGAAGTCGACAGCCTGGTCAGGGCCGGTCAGGTGGTGCGCCGTCAGACCTGTCTGGCCCTGGGTGACTACAGCACGATGACCAGAGCGCTCGACTCAGAGCCACCTTCAGCAGTTGCCGAGGCGCACGCTGCCTGGGCCAAGGTACTGACCGGGGATTCCCTGGTTCGCGAGTGGCACGAAGCCATGGCCCAGGTCGTGCCGAACAGAGCGGCTGCGCGTCGTGCTCGCTCGGCAGCAGTGCGCTTCCAGGCAGCAGGCCGCCAGGACGAGGCGACCGAGATGTTCAGCCGGGCAGCATGGCTCAGCGAGGATTCGGTGGAGCGCGCCCAGCTACTCGTCCAGGGTGTTGCATGCGCGTTCGCGGGTGGGTTGTGGGGCCGGGGCACCGAGTTGCTCACCGACTGCCGCAGGCTCGAGCTCGACGCAGACACGAGCCTCGTCGGCGATGCACTCGAGTCAGCCTTTCGCGGTACAAGCTCCAAGGGCGGCACGTGGCAGCAGCAGCTGTCGGCGGCCCAGCTCCTGTGTGACTGGGGCCAGGCATCGTCGGCTTTCGCCGTCCTGGCTGCGGAGTTCGCATCCGGCTCCGGACGGATCGCCGCCATGGTCACGAAGGCGCATCAGGAAAGTCCCTCGTCTGTCGGCAGAGCGGCCGCGACCGCGCTGGCCGGCCTCGACGCCTTGAGGTGTGGTGCGCTCTCCGTGTCCCTGCCCTTGCTCGAACGGGCTGCGACTCAGCTCGAGGGCAATGGACAATGCGGCGTAGCAACCGTTGCGCACGCTCTGGTCGGCCAGGTAGCGACGTGTCTTGGTCGAATCCCGACCGCGACGGCTGCTCTTCTCAGAGCCACGCGGCTCGGCACTCAGACGGACCAGTCCCGCTGGCTGGACCGTGCCGCCTTCGCCACCTCAGTCCTGAGGGTCCGCCGGGGAGAGGTCGTGACCGAGGAATCCTCCCTCCTGACGCATGTTGCGCTCTCGGACCGCTCCACTGACCGAGACCTTGCAGATCTGGTGGAGGCCGTAGAGCTGCTCGCCCACGAGCGGTGGGTTGACGGGTACGACTTGCTCGCATCGCTACTCGACAGTCCCTGCGGGTCGATCGACGGCCTCATCGCCTGGGGGATGTTGAGCCATCTCGCCGACGCTGCGGTTCACGCTGACAGAGTGGTGCAGACGCGCGAGCTCATCTCGACCCTCGGAGACGAGGAGATGTTCGACAACGACATCGGGCTGGGGGAGCTCCTGCTCGCCACCGCCATGCTGAGCGAGCCCGCCCATGCAGATGCGTGCTATGAGGTGTTGTTCTCGCACGGCGTGGGCCGCTGGCCTTGGTTGGGTGCCCGCGCCCACCTGGCGCGTGGTGAACAACTGCGCAGAAGCCGGCGGGCCCTGGAGGCTCGACGGCATCTGGCCACGGCCGAACGAATGTTCAGGTCCATGGACGCCGACCCATGGGAGAGGCGTGCCGCTCATGAGCTTCGAGCAGCCGGGATCCGGCCTGCACGGCCATCCGCTGAGTCGACGGTGCTGCTTTCCTCACAGGAACTGGAGGTGGCGCGGATGGCGGCAGCCGGGATGACCAACCGCGAGATCGGAACCGTGCTCTCACTTTCGCCACGCACCGTCGGAGCGCACCTGTACCGGCTGTTCCCCAAGCTGGGCGTCACCAGACGGATTCAGCTCACGGCAGCGCTCGAGCGTTGAGCCCGGTGACGAGGGGCAGTGTGGCGACCTCAACACGGAGACGAGTCGAGCGTGCCTCCCTCATGGTGCTGAGCAGGCGGCATCTCCTACGCGCTCGCAACGCAGAGCCGGGGAGGAGCATCGAGATACTCCACGATGACGGATACGCCACCGTCATTCTTCTGGTTGCCATGACCGCCGGACGTGCCCTCTCCGGATCGGCGCCTGTGGACGATGGGACGGCGATCCAGGTCTTGCAGGGCCAGGTGCGCGTGCGGGGCTGGGGCAGATCAGCCACCACCTTCCCAGGTGAGATGGTCGTGGGACGGCTCGCAGAGATGGACGTGACTGCCCTGACCGACTCCGTCCTGCTCCTCACGTGCACGCGTCCACGCCTGCCCAACGTATTGGCATAGAAGGGACGTCATGGCTACGACCAAGGCCGCCATCGAGGCACACTGGCTGGCGTCCGACCTCGGCGACACAGATGCAGAGCACGCCATCTACGCGGTGGACGCTGAGTTGGAATACCCCCAGTCAGGGGAGCGCTTCCGAGGGCGGGCCACCATCGCAGCCCAGCGCAGTCAGCATCCCGCTGACCGGCGCTTCGCCGTACTTCGCATCGTCGGTGAAGGCAACCTGTGGGTGAGCGAGTGCACCATCTCCTACGACGGTGTGCCGACGTTCTCGGTGTCGATCATGGAGTTCCTCGACCAGCAGGTCATTCACGAGACGCAGTACTTCGCGGACCCGTTCAGCGTGCCGGAGTGGCGCTCTGCCCTGAGCGACACTTCTGGTGCGCGGAGCAAGCGGTAAGGTGGCCCAGGTGGGTGACCATCTGTCCGCAAACTGGGTGATGCGAGGTCAAACCCGTTGCCACCCTACGTGCAGCGTTCTAGTGTCCCAAGAACTGTTCCTCGACACTGGCCGCCCCAACGGCGTGGGGTGGGCGCAGCGCGAGACTAGGGGCCGAACGACGTGTGAAGCCGAGTGGACCGACCGAGCGAAGAAGGCTTCGCGGGCGGCAAGACGAGTGCGCGGCACTCGAGACCGTCATCGACGCGGTGAGAAGAGGCGAGAGTCGCGCGCTTGTCCTCACCGGAGATGCGGGCATCGGCAAGACCGCACTCCTGGACCACGTCGTCGCGTCGGCGCACGACGTGCGGGTCCTGAGGGCGGTCGGGGTGCAATCGGAGATGGAGCTGCCGTTCGCGGCGCTTCACCAGCTCTGCGCCCCCATACTCGACCGGTTGGACCAACTACCCAAGCCTCAGCGAACGGCGCTGGAGACGGTCTTCGGACTCAGCCATGGAGAGGCTCCTGATCCGTTCCTGGTCGGCCTGGCCGTCCTGGGCCTGGTCGCGGAGGTCGCCGCGGAACGACCGCTTCTGTGCGTCGTAGATGATGCCCAGTGGTTGGATCAGGCCTCCGCCCAAGCGGTGGGCTTCGTGGCAAGGCGGCTGCAGGCAGAATCAGTGGCGCTCCTGTTCGGCGCCCGCGGGACGGTCAGGGACCTGCGCGGCCTCCCAGAGCTGGAGGTGCACGGCCTCGGCCCAGATGACGCACGCGCGCTCTTGACCTCCGAGGTGACCTTTCGGTCGGACGGGCGGGTGCTCGATCAGATCGTGGCCGAAACCCAGGGCAACCCACTGGCGCTGCTCGAGCTCCCGCGAGGTTTGACCGCCAGTGAGCTGGCGACCGGTTTCGGAGCAATCGGGCATGACTCGTTGACGGGCCGGATCGAGGAGACCTTTCGTGAACGATTCGCGGCGCTGCCTTCGGACAGCCAGCTCTTCGCGCTCATCGCGGCTGCGGAGCCTGTGGGTGACGCGGCACTGGTCTGGGCCGCGGCCGGCAGACTCGGTGTTCCCTCATCCGCCGCGACCGCAGCGGAGACCGATCATCTCGTCTCGATGACGGAGCGGGTCATCTTCCGCCATCCACTTGCGCGGTCCGCGATCTATCACGCGGCCAGCGCAGCAGCGCGCCGCAAGGTGCACCTCACGTTGGCTGAGGTGTCCGACCAGGATGTCAATGCCGAACGACGCGCCTGGCACTTGGCCGCGGCGGCCACGGGACCGGACGAAGCGGTGGCCGCGGAGCTGGAGCGATGCGCCGGCCGAGCCAGGGCGCGTGGCGGACTCGTCGCCGCGGCGGCGTTCCTGCAGCGGGCTCTCGAGCTGACGCCTGAGCCGGGGGTGCGAGCCAACCGAGCACTGGCGGCCGCCGAGGCACACCTGCATGCGGGCGCGTTCGATGTCGCTCTTCGGATGCTGGCCGCCGCGGAATCAGCGAGGCTCGACGACCTCCAGAGGGCCAAGCTCAACCTCTTGCGAGGTCAGATCGCGTTCAGCTCCGGGGCGACCAGTACGGCTCCGCAGCTGCTGCTCGCGGCAGCCAGAAAGCTCGAACCCCTCGACGTCGAGCTCGCCCGTGAGACCTACCTGAACGCCTGGGGCGCGGCGCGTTTCGCTGATCGAGCCGGAGCTGGTGACCTGCCAGAGATCAGCCGTGCCGTCGTCCAGTTCGGAGCGCCGCCAGGGCCGCCACGCGCCATGGACCATCTCCTCGACGGTCTGACGCTGCTGGTCACTTCTGGGCGCGCCGCTGCAGCGTCGGACCTGCGCCAGGCAACAGACATGTTCGCGCGAGAGGACGCCACCATCGCCTGGGGGTGGATGGCGGTAACCGCGCCGTTCCTTCTGTGGGACGACGACGGGGCGAGAGCCATCTGCTCGCGCCAGATCCAGATCGTGCGGGACACGGGAGCGCTCGAACAACTGCCCTTCTACCTCGCTGCGTTGAGTGTCGTCGTGGCTCGCTCGGGCGATCTCGCGGCTGCCGAGGCTCTCGGTGCAGAGGGCGCCGAGGTGCGTGACGCCACTGGAACCAGTCTGGTCGCCTACGGACCCCTGTACGTCGCTTCACTGCGGGGCACGGACGAGGCGAGGGCGATGATCGAAGCCACGTTGAGTCGGGCCACCGAGCAGGGACAAGGCCTTGCCGCCAGCATCGGGCACTGGGCGTCCGCAGTGCTCCACAACGGCCATGGCCGATACGAGGAGGCACTGGCAGAAGCTCGACTTGCCAGTCCCGACCCGTTGGACCTGCACCCGTCAGCCTGGGCCCTGCCTGAGCTCATCGAGGCGGCCGTGCGGACCGGGAGGCCAGCCGACGCGCAGGAAGGTCTTGATCGACTCACGCGCACGACAGCGCCGGCGGCAACCCAATTTGCACGTGGCGTCGAAGCTCGGGCGTGCGCGTTGCTGAGCGCAGGATCGACGGCCGAGAAGTACTACCTCCAAGCGATCGATTGCTTCAGCCGTGCAGGGCTCCGCGTCGAACTGGGACGCTCACACCTGCTGTACGGCGAGTGGCTGCGCCGCGAGAACCGCCGCGTCGACGGCCGAAGCCAGTTGCGTGCCGCCCACGCGCTGCTGTCTGCCATCGGAATGGAGGCGTTCGCCGAGAGGGCGCGGCGCGAGTTGGCGGCGACCGGCGAAACCGTGCGCAAGCGAGTCCGCGTGGAGAACCCCACGGAACTGACGCCCCAAGAGAGGCAGATCGCAGAGCTCGCCAGCTCCGGCCTGACGAACGCTGACATCGGCGAACGGCTCTTTATCAGCGCTCGCACCGTCGAATGGCACCTACGGAAGGTGTTCGCCAAGCTCGTCATCAGCTCGCGCAAGGACCTGCGAACGGCTCTCGGAGACAGATGACCACGGTCGTCCTCGTGCAGTCGTGTGCCTGAACCGCGACGTGCAAAGGGTCGAGCCACTGCAGGCGTTCAGTCGCTGGGGGCAGACCTGGGTGCAACGGGAAAGAATCGACCAGCACGTACCGCCGAGACAGTGGCGAAGGTCAGCAGCACCACCACGCCGGTGGCCAGCGTCAACGCCAACGCAACCCATAAAGCAGGTCGCGTCGGCTCTTCATGGTCTATCCACCGGACAGCGAGGGCCGCTGTGGTTGAGATGCTGAATGCGGCCGACCAGAACGCAACGCCAAATGACGAACCGCGGAAGTACGGAATGATCGCCACCTGGACAAGCGCCATGATCGCTGTAGTCGCCGTCAACGCCACTGCGTACTGGTCGTAGTGGTTGAAGACGACGAGATAGGTGTTGCTCGCCAGTGCCGGTGCAGCGAGCTCGATGACCACCACAGGGCGCAGCGACGGCGGCAACGGTGTGCGCGTGAGCCGCAGACTCGTGACGACGCCGAGGATCAGCCATGCTGCGACGCCGATGAAGAACAGCGTGCGAGCAAGGTAAAGCCAGTCGAAAGCAGCCACGCACTGTGCCGTCAGGAGCGCACCGCCGGCCGTTGGCAGATAAAAGCCGGGGTGGTAGCTGCTCAGCGGCAGTGAGGTGGCCAACCATGCGATGACGACAAAGAGGCCGCCGACCAGAGTAAGGAACGCGAAGGCTGCCACCAGCGTGCGCGCCAAGATGTCGGACCGCTCCTGTAGAGCGGCGGATAACAGCATGGGAGTGATCGCAGCGACAGGAACGAACGGGCCCACGACCGGATCTCGCAGATCCTGCGCCAGCACGCGCTCGTGTCGGAGCAACTCTATGAGCCACGGGACCACGAGAGCCAGCGTCAGCAGCGCCGACACTGCCGCGAGTGCGTCGGCGACCAGCGCCGCCCAGTGGTCACCGCTGATACGCCAAACTCCGGACAAAGCGGCAATCCCAAAGGGAATCCCGAACATCGATGGGGGGATGGCTAAGTGCCGTGCTCGCACTACTTCCGTCGCCATGGCCGTCACACTCTTTCGCCGGTTGGCCTCAGGCCGCGCCCTGGAGACTCACTGCGTGAATCACGTTGTCTCCCTGGTTTCTTGCCAGAGCGGGCGGTGAGGCCTTGATCCCATGCGGCGCGACTTTCCGTTTGCTTATGGGGCTCCGCACCAGCGATCGCCAACAAAGCCGTCGAGGGCACATGGTGCGCCGAGGGGCAACTGCAGGTACTTGCCGTCGCCGGAAAGGCACCTTCTACGGAGTCGACCAGGTCAAGCGGATCCTCTCGGAGGCAGTTACGAGGGCAACGGGTCGCCCGATCGTTCGCGCACGATGTAGGCGGCATACCAATCGGGCCATGACGGGTCCTCCTGTCCAGTCCGCGCCTCGTGTTCGCCGTGGGCAGCAGCAGCACGCGCCAGCGCGGCGGACAGGTCGTTGACTGAGCTGAACGCTGTCATGTCCCCGGTGATTCGGCCCGGCAGCCGGGTGGTGACCTCCTGCAGGACCCATCCGTTCCCGTCGGGATCCACAAAGGACGCGAAGGAGCCGTAGCTGCCACCGCTTGCGGCCGGCCCTGACAAACGGCCCTCTGTGCCAGCGTGGTGGAAGATTCCGCCGATGTCATGGAAGACCTCACTCACCTCTGCCCCGCGCCCGACCAGTACGGCGCGAGCCGCTTCGACGTCGGAGACGATCAGGTGCAGACCCTGCGCGGAGCCTGGGGGTGCCGAGCTCACCCCTTTCCCGAAGATGACCGAGCAGCTGGATCCCGGGGGAGTGAACTGCAGTACGCGAAAGTCTTCACTGGTTGTCAGGTCGGCGTCCTCACGCCAGCCAAGTCGGGTGTAGAAGTCCTTGGTCCGATCGGGATCGGACACGGGGATGACGATGACCTCGAGCTTCAGGTCGGGGCCAGCGCTCGCTGAGGTCTCGGGATTCTCGCTGGCCTGCTGCACAGTGGTCATAGTGGGTTCTCCTTGTTGGCTGCGGACTGGACAGCCCCAGCATCCTGCTGAGGAGGGCCGGACCGCGCCCGGGTATGTCCCTGGTCATCCCCGTGACTATGCGCCCGTTGGCCGCCCGCGTCGCGTGGGCCTGGCCAACGTCTGGTTCCGACGACGACGGACCCGGGAGTGGCTGCACGACCACGTCGTCGTGCAGGCATCGACCGCTCATGGGATGAGCTGTTGGCCACCGTCCACGTCGAAGGTGGCTCCGGTCACGGCCGTGTTGGTCATCAGATGGATCGCGACCGCGGCAACGTCGGCTGGCCCGACCACACGTCGGATCGGCAGAGTGGCACGGAGCTCGGCGCGGCGGCCTTCGAGCGCATCGCCCAGGATACGAGCCGACAGGGGCGTGTCGACGAATCCAGCAGCGATGGCATTGACTCGCATCGGAGCCAGCTCGACCGCGGCGTTGGCGACGATCGCCGGCACACCGACGGCAGCTATGGCGGCAATACTCAGACCAATGCCTGGTCGGCGTGCGTGCGTGCCAGTGACAAAGGTCAACGACCCACCGGTCTGGAGACGTGGCGCGCACGCTCGGGCGATACGCAACGAACCGAGCAAGTGCTCATCGAGCGCCCGTAGCGCCTCGTCGAAATCCAGGTCGAGGATCCCTGCATACGGCGGCCCGCCACCCGTCACGAAAACGTGGTCGATGTCGGCCGGTAGGCCACTGAAGAAGAACTCGATCGCGGCCGCGTCGCCGAGATCGAGGGTCGCCGAGCTCAGGGCCTTGATCTCGTCGCGGGCGCGGTCGAGGCGAGCACGGTTGCGGCCGGTGAGGATCAGCTCGGCTCCCGCCGAGCGTGCTTGTCGGGCTGTCTCCAGGCCGATGCCGGAGCTTCCTCCGATGACGACGACGATCTGGCCGGCAAGGCTGCCCGTGGACACTGCGGTCGTTGCTGGTGCGGTGGTCATGATGCACTCCTGGGTTCCATCACATCGATGGTCGTTGGCGTATCGAGCGTTCCGGAATGATGAGGCAGTGCGCAGCCGGAGATTCGCGGCGTCACAGCCGGAAGTGGCGTTTCGGAGGGGACACGACCGTGCGAGACGAACACCACCGTGATGACCGCGGCGAGAAGACTCAGCCCGGCCATGACGAGCATCGCGAACTGGTAGTTCTGCGACAGCGGTTGTCCCAGGCTGCGTGCGGTGCCGGCGCCCAGCAGCAGTGGGACGACCGCCACCATGATGACGCCTCCGACCCGCGAGGCTGCATCGTTGATCGCAGACGCCTCTCCGAGGTCTGAGTCGTCGACAGCCGCAAGTACGCCTGCGGTCAATGGGGCCACCGTCAAGCCGATTCCCAGGCCCCACAGGATCGCTCCGGGCAGGATCGCTTGTGCGTAGGGATCTCCGGGGCTGGCTGTCGAGAGCCAAGCGAATCCAACAGCGACCACGAGGATGCCGGCAGCCATCGGCCACCGGGTCCCTACCTTCGCCACCAGGCCGCCGACAAAGGGGGAGACGAGAAGGAAGACCACCGACTCTGGGATGAGCGCAGCGCCTGCCCGCGTGGCACTGTAACCGAGCTGCAGCTCACACTGCAGCACGACCAAGTACCCGGCGGCGGCGAGGGCGCCGTAGAACAGCAGAGTGGCTGCGTTGATGGCGTCGAACTGGCGCGACCGGAAGATTCCCATTCGCATCATGGGGGCGCGGCGTCTCTTCTCGACCGGAACGAGAGCCGCCAGGCAGACGACACCGATCAGGCCGGACGATGCGACCGAGAGGCTCTGCCATCCGGAAGAAGGGGCGGCCGTCAGGGCGTAGATGACGCCACCGAGGCCGCCCACGGCGAGCGTGCCGCCAACGACATCGAGCGAGGAAGGTCGTCGCGACAGACCGCTCTCGGGTACGGCGCGCAGCGTCAGGAAAGCCGCGATGACGAGCGGGAGGTTGAGCAGAAAGACATAACGCCATGACGCGTGGTCGACGAGCCAGCCTCCGGCGTACGGGCCGAAGGTGGTGCCAAGGGTCGCGAGTCCAGCCCAGACCCCGATACCTCGCGCTCGATCGGATCCTCGAAGTGTGCCGTTGAGGAGGGCGAGGCTGCTGGGCACGACCAGTGCACCTCCCACGCCCTGGACCAAACGAGCTGCGACAAGCGTGCCCACCGTTGGTGCGGCAGCGCAGCACAGTGAGGCGAGCAGCATGATGCCCAGGCCGACGACGAGGATGCGCCGGCGCCCGAACTGGTCCGCCAGCGCCCCAGCCAGAAGCAGCAGCGCGGCGACCGTGACCAGGTACCCGGTCAGCACCCACTGCAGCTCGCTCACGGTCGCGTGGAGATCATCAGCGATTGCCGGCACGGCGACGTTGATCATGTAGGCGTTGAGGAACCCGACCATCGACGCGAGGACCGTCGCCGCAATCAGCGCAAGACCGGTCGGGCTGCGCAGGGCGTAGAGCTTCGCGGGGGTCGTCGCCTCGCGCGCTGGACGCTGTTTGTTTGCGGGCACGTCTGGCTCCCTTGGGTCGCCTTCTACTTCTATGGGTCCGGCAAGCATCCGTCCGGGCTGCATCGTTCGCGCCCGTGGTGGTCCCCGGTGGTGTGGTGACCAGTGGATTCACCAGTGCCTTCACGGGCGCGCCCAGCAAAGCCTCCCGGCACAGTGAAGTCAGCGGCGTCCGATCGCCCGCCGAGCAATCCCGGCGACCAGTCAACGACCACGGAGATGACCTTCAGGCATGAACGACCCACACGCCACGCGCGCGTCGACGCAGACCTCGCGCAGGGTGAGCGACCGTGCTCCGCGCGGTGCCTCGAGGGGCACCCGGCCATGATGTGGTCGCGAACGCCCCAGGGGCCAGGACAGTGGCATCTGGTGAAGCACTTCGCCGCTCCGGGCAACAGTGCAGCGGATTCTGTCCGACCGATCGTGGTCGGGGTCAACGGGTCGAGCGACAGCGTCCGGGCGTTGGAGTGGGCCGTCGTGCGGGCGTACGCCGGACAGGCCCCGTTGCGAATCGTGCACGTCGCCCAGCCGGCGCTCTGGCTCGATCCGTTTGCTTTCACCGCCTACTGGGACGCTGGGCCACTCGAGGGTGCACAGGCACTGCTGGAGGACGCCGTGCAATGGGCCCGTAGCCGCGCTCCCTTCCTCCAGGTCAGCGCTGTGCTGTGCCGTACGAATCCGGCGACGGCGCTGCTCAACGAAGGTCGCACCGCCGACCTGATCGTGTTGGGCAGAGGACACGGACGGCGTCTGGCCAGGTGGTTCGATCCTTCCGTGGCGGCCGGCGTGGCGCGACAGGCTCGAGGCAGGGTCGTCATCGTTGGGCACGACGACGAGGTTCTCTACTGACCGAGGTTGGTCGACTATTCGAAGCGGAGCTGCCGGAGGTTGGTTCGCGCGACGTCGATGACCGAGCTGGCGTCACCGTTGAGGACGCTCCGCGTCGCCCAGAGCGTGAAGCCTGCCGCTTCCTGCGCCGTGACTGTTGGCGGGATGGCCAGTTCGTGCCGGTGGGTCAGGACGTCCACCAGTGCGGGACCCGGCTGAGCGAAGGCATCGCGCAGGGCGCTGTCCAGCTCCGCCGGGTGCTCCACTCGGACGCCGTGGATTCCCATGGCGTTGGCTACCTCGGCGAAGTTGGGATTCGCGAGATCAGTGCCGAAGTTCACGATGCCGTCCGCCTTCATCTCCAGCTCGACGAACCCCAGAGATCCGTTGTTGAGGACGATGATCTTGACCGGCAGGTGCTGCTGGCGCAGAGTCAACAGCTCGCCGAGGAGCATCGCTATGCCGCCGTCACCGGCGAATGCGACCACCTGTCGGTCCGGGCAGGCCGCTTGCACGCCGAGGGCCTGAGGTAGCGCATTGGCCATCGTGCCGTGCGTGAACGAGCCGATCAGCCGGCGAAGCCCGTTCATACGGAAGTAGCGTGCCGCCCACAGCGTCGGCGTACCGACGTCCGGGATCAGAACTGCGTCCGGTGCCGCCAGTCGATCGATCGCCACAGCGACTGTCTGCGGATGGAGGGGACCTCTGCCTCTGCCGGCATCGGCCGCCTTGTCCAGGCGCCGGCGCGCGCGGCGGTAGTGCGCTGTCATGCGGTCGAGGTGATCCGGGCCGCGGCCCTCGCGGATGAGCTCGAACAGCGCCGTGACGGTGTCCTTGACGCTGCCGACGAGCGGTACGTCGACGGGGACGCGCCGACCGATCTGCTCACCGCGTACGTCGACCTGCACGATCTGGGCGCCATCGGGGTAGAACGGGCCGTAGGGGAAGTCGCTGCCGAGGATCAGCAGCGCGTCACAGTGCTCCATGGCGCGATAGCCCGAGACGAAGCCGAGCAGCCCGGTCATCCCCACGTCGAAGGGGTTGTCGTACTCGACGAACTCCTTGCCACGCATAGCGTGCACGACTGGTGCCTTCAGCTTGTCCGCGATCGCGACGACTTCGTCGTGAGCACCGGCGCATCCGGCGCCGGCAAGAATCGTGACCGCCGTGGCCTCGTTGAGCACCGCGGCGGCGGTCCTGAGCGCGACATCGTCCGGCCGGGTGGTGGAGGCTGTCGGGTGCACGGGCGCCGCGGGACCCGAAGGTGCCTGGTGCTTAAAGATCTCGGGGGGCACGATGAGAACGGCGACTCCGCGCCGTTCCAGCGCCGTACGCATCGCGATGCGCAGTAGCCGTGGAAGCTGTTCCGGGACGCTGACCATCTCCGCGAAGACGCTGCACTCCCGGAACAGCTCCTGGGGATGGGTCTCCTGGAAGTAGCCACTGCCGATCTCGGCCTGGGGGATGTGCCCAGCGATGGCGAGCACCGGGACCCGGCTGCGTTGGGCGTCGAACAGCCCGTTGATCAGGTGCAGGTTGCCCGGTCCACAGCTGGCCGCACACACGGCCAGCTGATCGGTGACCGCCGCCGCACCTGCCGCGGCAAGTGCCGCGGCCTCTTCATGTCGAACATGCTGCCAAGCGAGGTCGCCGTCCCGCCGTATCGCATCCGTCAGTGCGTTCAGGGAGTCGCCGGGAAGTCCGTAGATGCGCCGGACTCCCGAGGCCTTGAGAGTGGCCACGATGAAATCTGCGCCCGTCCGTCGAGCTTTGGCGGCCACGGAGCTCGACGTGGTTGCGAGAATCTGCAGCTCTGCTGGGTCGGCGGTCATGGCCGGGATCCCCTCACAGTGCTCAAGCTCTTGAAGACAGCGGCTGTACTCAGCCCGTACAGCAGGTGCGCGCTGAGGTCCTTGCCGAGGGTGCGAGCGTCGTACTCCCAGATCGGTTGGTAGAGCTTCGCCGCCGGAAGGACGGCATAGCTGGTGGCCCAGACAGACGCGCCGAACACGGCGCCGTACCGCACCCGCGGTGAGTTGACTGAGCCCACGATGATGCCGAAGGGAACACCGTTGAGGATTCCGTAGCCCCAGTGGGTGATGTTGTTGACCAGAGCAGCCCGCCGATCGGGAAGGTCCATACCGAAAAGACCTTCGACCAGCCGTTTGCCGACATGCGCAGGAGCGGGGGCTTCCTCCCATCCGCGGATGTCCGAGGAGAACTCCCATCGACGGAAACCGGTGCTGCCGCCGCCCCGTTTGTAGCGAGCGAAGAGCAACAGGTCCATGGCGAGAGTCCCGATGGAGGCGGCCACGAGCCCGCCCGCGACGGCAGCCAGAGGCGTGCGTGACCGAAGGCCGCAGGTCGTCTCGTTTCGTGTGGCTTTCATGGAAACCTCCGTGTTTGCACGTGGGCTGGGCGCGTCATACCGGCTCGAAAATGCCGCGGGGGAGGGTCATCGAGACCAGCCAGTTGGGGAGGTCGACCATCTCGCTGATCTTGAGGTCACCCGCAACGCTGCACAACGCGTAGGCCTCGTGCATGCTCACCTGCTGGTCGGTGACCAGCCAGTCGATCATGTCGCGTACGGCGTTCTTGGCGTCCTCCATCAGGTCCGGGCCACTGCCGGTCGTGACGTAGTAGCCCTGGTCACACATCTCGGGAGGCATCGCCTTCTGGGTCGGGTCGGCCGAGGGCACAACGGCGCGTGGGCCGGCGATGATGCGGTTCTTGATGACGGAGAATCGAAGCGTCGCCGACATCAGCGTTTCGATGGCTGTACCGGCGATCTCCCCGTCGCCCTGAGCCATGTGCCCGTCGCCGGCGGAGAACTTGGCGCCGTCCACGTAGACGGGCAACTGCAGCTTCGACCCCGAGACGATCTGCCGGACATCGATGTTGCCGCCCATGCCGCCGCTGAAGCTGGGCGGGAAACTGCGATACATCCCCTTGCGCATAGGCGCGTTGCCCATGATGCCCATGAAGGGGGCGATGGGGATTCGTGCCCGTCGACCGGTGTCCGAACCGACAAAGGTGGCGAAGCCGCTGGACTGACCCTTCTCGAAGCTGAACAGCTGGACGTAGGCAGCCCCGGAATTGAAGGGCTGGTCCTCCGGGACGGCCGAGGGTACGCGGCCTGGAGAGGGGTCGCTGAGCTGCGAGGCCTCCATCCAGGGCGCGAACTGCGCCAGGCTCTCAGGGCGAAGAGCGCCGAAGAGGCCGAGCGCGGGGCTCACTGTGGTGTAGCCGAAGTCGACCAGCGGACTGACGTCGAGGATCTCGACCTCCAGGATGTCACCGGGCTCGGCGCCGTCGACGTGCACCGGACCGGTCATGGGGTGGATCCGACCGAGGTCCAGGGTCATGCTCCCGTCCGGCGAGAGGGTCCGCGCCTGGTCACCGATGTCCAGAGCGTCGCGACAAAGCAGTTGTATTTCCTCGCCTTGACGCACGCTCACCGCCGGCTCGAGGTCCCGGTTCCAACGGTTGTGCAGCACGTGTCCGTACCCGTCCAGAATCCGGTCGCCTTCGGGCGCCGCGACTGCGTCCGGCGTACCGGACCCCGCGACATCCACTGTGCCGAGCCCACCGCCTTGCGCGAGCTCGGCAAAGGTACGGAACGCCGCCGGGCCGATGCCCGCTTGCACGTGCAAGGCCTCACTGGGCGACCCTGAGTGTGCGAAGCACATGTCGGCCTCCTTCGCCGCGGAACTGTTCCGCCGTCATGCACCAGACTCCGTCCGGTGCGGGTGGTCTCACACCAGGGGAAGTCCCTGGTTGAACCCGGGTCCTCCTGGTGGGCCATGCACGGCGAAGTCAGTGGCCGGCGCTCTGGCCACCGTCGATGTGCAGGATCCCCCCGGTGACGAACAGGGATGCCTCGAGGTAGAGGATGCCGCCAACGATGTCGCTGACCTGACCAACGCGTCCCAGAGGGCGCAGTGCTGCGAGGCCGTCGTAGGTGTCTGGCGCATGGTCCGGCGTCTGGATGACACCCGGCGAGACGGCGTTCACGCGAATGCCGCGAGCGGTGACCTGACTGTTACCTCTGCTGGACCGCACGAGGTTCGGTCGCCTCTCGCGGGCGACGGCGTAGGCGAGGGGGCTTCTCCGAAAATCCATCCTTCCGACTCTTGCCAATCGCACCTACGGTTAGTTTTTCGCGTCAAGCATCCCATTGGCCAAGGCGCTCCTTTCGAGGCTTGGGTCTGCCCGTCCGACCTAGCCGATGCCATGGGGATCGGGGCAGCGGTGCAACTGCAAGTCAGACAAGTGCGTTTCGACCTCCCGTCCGGTCATTCAGCAGAACGGAGAGCTCGTGGGCAGCGCCCATGAGAATTCGGCCCAGTTGCGGCCGCCGGCTGGTTTGGAATCGGTGCTCGACGCCCGTCAGACTCAGCGCGCCGATCGGTCGCTCAGAATGGTCGAACACGGCAGCGGCCATGCCCCACGAGCCCTCCACGACTAGCCCAGGATTTACTGCGTAGCCTTGCTTACGCGTCTCCGCAACTCGCGCCTCCATTGGGGCATGGGCATGCTCGGATCCAAACGCACTCAAGTCCGTTCCGCGCATGTATTCGCGCGCCGCGTCCTCCGGCAGGAACGACAGGATTGCAAGACCGGCAGAAGCGACGCCGAGGGGGAAGCGGATTCCCTCATGCAGAACGTGAGAGCGGATCGGGTAGCTACCTTCCTCCTGGACCAGGCAGACCGTCTCCATGCCGCGCAGCACCGAGAAAAAGGCGCTTTCAGCGGTTGTCGTGGAGAGTCTGCGGACGATCGGCTGCGCGATCCCGGTGACGTCATAGCGGGGGCCCGCCGACAGGCCCATGAGAAAGAGCTCGGGTCCGAGCAGCCACAGTCCGGAGGGCTCGTGACGATCAACGAGTCCGCCCTGCCGCATCTCGGCCAAGAGCCGATGCGCTGTCGAGCGGTTGATACCTGCTGACCGCGCCAGATTGGACGTACCTACCCCCTCGGTCTCTGACGCTGCGATGGCACGCAGCAATCGACTCACCTTTCCCACGACACCAACGTCAGTCACCCGGGTGATCCTAAGTGTTCGCTGAGCGAACGTCCCTACTGTCGGAAGGTTGAATGCCGGCATTTTTGACCGCCCTTCATGTTCGTTCCTTGACCGTCGGTCGAGAGACCGGTTCGGTTGGGCCAACGAAGAGGGGAACGAGCCAGTGGACAAGGTGGTGGCGTCGGCGGCCGAGGCGGTCGCCGACATCGCGGATGGCGCGACGCTGTCGGTCGGTGGTTTCGGGTTGTGCGGGATCCCGTCGGTGCTGATCGAGGCGCTCCTGGAGGCCGGGAGGACCGACCTCGAGGCGGTCTCGAACAATTGCGGTGTCGACGAGTGGGGTCTGGGCCGGTTGCTGGCCGAGAAGCGGTTGCGGCGGATGGTGGCGTCGTACGTCGGGGAGAACAAGGAGTTCGCCCGGCAGTACCTCTCCGGTGAGCTCGAGGTCGAGCTGACTCCGCAGGGGACCCTGGCCGAGCGGATGCGCGCCGGTGGGTCGGGGATCGCGGCGTTCTTCACTGCGACCGGCGGCGGCACGCAGGTGGCCGAGGGCGGCCTGCCGTGGAGGTACGACGCGAACGGTGAGGTGATCGTGTCCTCCCCGCCGAAGGAGACTCGTGACTTCGGGGGGCGGGAGTACGTGCTCGAGGAGGCGATCATCGCCGACTTCGGACTGGTGCGGGCCTGGAAGGGCGACCGGCACGGCAACCTCGTCTACCGGGAGTCGGCACGCAACTTCAACCCGCTGGCCGCGATGTGCGGGCGGGTGTCGATCGCCGAGGTCGAGCACCTCGTCGAGCCCGGTGAGATCAAGCCGGAGGACGTGCACACCCCGGGTGTCTTCGTACAGCGGGTGGTGGCCCTGACCCCGGAGCAGGCAGCCGACAAGCGCATCGAGAAGAGGACCACGCGTCTACACCAAACTTCCCAGACTGCCGTGGCGGCACCTGACCCTCGCTCTCCCAGCCACTCGGTGCCGCCACGGCCACCAGCCGAGAATAGGGCCGATATCCCGCTGAGCGACGCGGGTCTTGAAGACGTGATGTTCCACATGAGCCCAGAGGACTGGCGAGCGGCAATGTTCAGCACGGTGGAGACGTGGAACGATGAGTTGGACGCGTGAGGAGATGGCCGCACGCGCGGCCAGCGAGCTGACCGACGGGTCGTATGTGAACCTCGGCATCGGGTTGCCGACGCTGGTGCCGAACTACGTCGACGACGACGTCGAGCTGGTGCTGCAGAGCGAGAACGGCATCCTCGGGGTCGGCGCCTACCCCTACGAGGGCGATGAGGACCCTGACCTGATCAACGCCGGCAAGGAGACCGTCACGCTGCGCAAGGGGGCGTCGTTCTTCGACTCCGCGACCAGCTTCGGGATGATCCGGGGCGGCAAGATCGATGCCGCGATCCTCGGCGCGATGCAGGTCTCCGCGGCCGGCGACATCGCCAACTGGATGATCCCCGGGAAGATGGTCAAGGGCATGGGCGGCGCGATGGACCTGGTCCACGGCGCCAAGCGGGTGATCGTGCTGATGGAGCACAACGCCAAGGACGGCTCCTACAAGATCGTCAACGAGTGCTCGCTGCCCTACACCGGCCGGGCCGTCGTGCAGCGCATCATCACCGACCTGTGCGTCCTCGACGTCACCGACGACGGGTTGAAGCTGGTCGAGCTCGCCCCCGGTGTCACCGAAGACGAGGTCCACGACAAGTCCGAACCTTCGATCCGATGAGCGTCGGATTCATGCAACGTGGAGACGGAAGACGCTTCTTCTCGACTGCTCAGTACTACAGGCCCGTGACCCTGGCTCGGGATGGCGCATACTTCGAACCCACCTCGGTGGTGCACGCGAAGGAGATGGGAACTCCTTTGACCGCCTGTGGACTGAGGGCTGACAGTTGGTTCAAGTTCTGGGACGAGCCCTTCGACACGAACAGCCACGAGAAATGCCTGGACTGTATGAAGCGGCTTGACGAACTGAGGCGGGATGATCGGTCATGAGCGAACGGCTCTGCGAGACCGAACATCTCACCGACATCCAGACCGAGGTCCTCGGCGCCGTGCGCCAACTCGTCGAGAAGGAGATCATTTCGAACAGCTCCAGGAGGATGCGATGCCCGGTTTGGCTGAACTGAGAAATCTGACACGGATCATGTCCGTGCCACACGGGTTCACCTTGAGCATCGGCGGCACGCTCGCGGGTTGTATCGGCCAACGGGGCTACCCCGGGCTGTGGTCGGTCTGGGCATTTGTTGCCGGTGCGGGAATCGCCTTCGTATCTCTCGCCGTCGCATCAAGCGGTGCGGCCAGCAAGGGAGTAACTGATCCGACCCTGCCGTACGGCGCAGCTGTGCTGAACCTTGTTCCGGTGATACTCGTCCCGATCGGCGTATGGGTTGGAACCTCGATAGATGCAGACTTCTGGAGTTTCGCGGCCAGTGGTCTCGTCTGCGCAGGTAGCTATCTCATCGCGCTCACGATCTGGGTCGAGATCGCGACTCCCGCGGCGTCGCCGTCAGACCCAGAGCTTGGCGCGTAGCACGGCCAACCATGTTTCCTTCGAAGCCGGACGAGCGTGGCCCGGACACTAGGACCAAGTTGTCCGGAAACTGTCGCGGCAGCCGCCCACACCGTCCTGCGTATGCGATCCGCGCGCTCGATGTTGCGCATCTGGTGGCCGAGCCGCGTCACATCCTCGGTGAGCCGCGGATCCATCCGGTATCCGCGACGGCACCCTAGCCACCAGCGCCGACGTTGGCAAAAGCGGAATCCGAGCCAGTCTTACCAGGGGTTCTGTCACCATAGACAACGCAAGCGCAAATGGTTGGCCAGTCCAACATTGTGCGGGACCTTTTGGCCAGCGTAAAACATTGATGCGCGACAAACCGATCGCGTCGATCATGTCCTCCACTTGTTACGCGAAAGGACCGCGGCCCCGTGACCTCCTCACCTTCAGGACTGCCGACCACCATGCTCGCCGCCCGCTACCCGACTAGTGGGCCGGACGCCGGCACGATCCGCCTCGAGACGGTGCCTTGCCCCGAGCCCGGAGTTGGCGAGGTGCTCGTTGCGGTCGTGGTGTCGGGCGTCAACCCCACCGACTGGAAGTCGCGCTCGGGCGGGGCGATTGCTGGCGGCGCTGACATCCCGTGGGTGATTCCAAACCAGGATGGGGCGGGGGTCATCGTCGCCGTAGGTGACGGCGTGCCGGCCGATCGTGTCGGTGAGCGCGTGTGGATGTGGGAGGCGCAGTGGCAGCGCGCCAGTGGGACGGCCGCGGAGTACATCGCTCTGCCGTCCACGCACGCCGTGCCGCTGCCTGACCACGCAGGGTTCGATCTCGGCGCCGGGCTCGGCATCCCCGCGATGACCGCACACCATTGCCTGTTCGCCGATGGCCGGCTGGGCTCGGGCGACCAGGTGCTCGTGCAGGGCGGCGCGGGCGCCGTCGGACACGCGGCCATCGAGCTCGCGGTGCATGCCGGCGCGCGAGTCGCCGCGACTGTCAGCGGGCCCGAGAAGGCGGCTTTGGCTAAGGCTGCTGGCGCTGAGCTGGTGGTGGACTACCGCACCGAGGACGTCGCGGCTACGGTGCGCGCCTGGGCGCCTGACGGCGTGGCCCGCATCATCGAGGTGGACCTTGCCCGCAATATCGAGGACGACGCCAAGGTAATCGCCGATGGTGGCGTGATCGTCGTTTACGCCCGGACCTTCGACGCTGTGACGCCGCCGCCGGCGCTGATGGCATCCAACGCCTCGATCGCCTTCATGCTGATCTACAAGATCCCCCAGACGGCCAAGTTTGCGGCGCTGGAGGGCGTGGTCGCGGCGCTCGCTGAGGGTGCGCTCACAGAGCTGCCGAGCACACGCTTCACGCTCGCGGACGCGGGATCTGCGCACGACGCAGTGGAGGGCAGCGTGGTCGGCAAAGTCCTCATCGACGTGGCGCCCCCGACCGAAGTGCCGGACTCCCAGGACTGACCCATCGTGCATGCGCCGTGGCGGATCTCATCGAGCTCAGCGCTCACTTGGGAGGCATCTGCACGAAGACGCAGCGATTGCTGCCTGCCGGCACCAGGAGACGAACATGACTGAGCCCAAGTCAGGACCGATCGACAGTTCAGTGTTCCGCGAAGTCTTAGGGCAATATCCGACTGGCGTCAGTGTGGTGACAGCCGCGCAACCCGAGGGCAAGGCGGTTGGCCTTGCGGTCGGGTCGTTCACGTCTGTCTCTCTCGATCCACCGCTCGTCGCGTTCATCGTGGACCGGGCATCCTCCACTTGGCCGAAGATTCAAGCGACTGGGGCCTTCTGCGCAAACGTTCTGGGAGCGGACCAAGAGCACATCTGTCGAGTGTTCGCGTCCAAGGCTGCCGACAAGTTTGCCGACCTGGAGTGGTCCCGTGCCGAGTCGGGGTCGCCGATCCTAGACGGTGCGGTTGCGTGGATCGATTGCGAAGTACAGACGGTGCACGAGGCCGGGGACCACTTCATCGTGATCGGCGAGGTTTTGAATCTGGAGGCAGTCGGTCCGAAGCTGCCGTTGCTGTTCTTCCGGGGTGGGTATGGCAGTTTCTCGCCATCTTCGTCTATCGCGGTGGAGGAGGATCTTCTCGAACAGCTGCGTTTGGTCGACCCGATCCGGCCGGCAATGGAGGCCATCGCCTCGGATCTGGACGTCGAGTGCAACGGTGCGGTTCTCGTTGGGGATGAGTTCATCCACATCGCGCGAGCCGGCCGCTCAGTGGAGGGTGTTCCCACGCGCGTTGGGCGCCGACTTCCTTTCCGCCCCCCGATTGGGTTTACGTTCGCCAGCTGGGGCTCACCCGCCACCGTCGAACGTTGGCTCTGCCGACTCGGGCTGGCAGATGACCCCGACGAACGGCGATCCTGGGAGCGAGTCCTCGCCCGCGTCCGGCAACGAGGGTACTCGGTTGGTCTGGGCAAAGAGAGTCACGAGGCCCTATGGGCACGGCTCACGTCGGTTCCGACCAGGGCCGGGTACGGTCCGGACCCTGACACGGAGCGGATGGTGCACGCGCTCCTAGCGGGCTACGATCAGCGCGATCTGGCGCCGGGAACTGACTATGACGTGCGTACGATCGCCGCCCCAGTCTTCGGGCCCGAAGGTCATGCGGTGGTCCAGCTAACTCTTTACGGGCTTCCTCCAAAGTGCAGTGCGGATAGGATCGAGCATTTTGCCAAGCGTCTATTGGCTGGCGCCGAGGATGCGAGCCTGGCCTTGGCGGCGCGCGACGCCATGGGCTGACGTCCCCTGTGGGGGTATCGGATCTCCCTATCCGGGTGAACCTCGCTGGCTCTGATCGTCGTCAGCACGGCGTTCGCCTCGAGGCTCCTGGACGGAGGCCGGCTCACGGCAACCCGTCCACCGGTTCGGGTGGTGGCGTCGAGTCCGCACCCCCAGACGGCCTCGCGGGTCGCGCTCTATTGTGCTCCCCCGTCAGCGTGCCGTCAGCCGCTGTGGAGCTCGCCACCAATACGAACTGGCACAGAGTTCGACGGCACTGTCGTGATCGCGCGCCCACTGTCGTCCGGCCGACCCAAGGCCTCTTGGCGAATCTGACAAGGCAACGCCTCGCCGTTGGTCCAAACACCAGGCCGAGGGTTGCTACAATGCCCCATGCCTTTGGCGGATCGAACAGCTGACGCAGACGATCGTCTCTCGATCTTTCGTGAAGTGCTGGACAGCCTGCTGGAGAACCGCCAACTCGAGCCGACACTCGAGTACATCTGTCAATCGCTATCCGAGTTCGCAGGCTTTGACTTCAGCGGCATTCTCATGCCCGAAGATGGCTGGCATCGCCTGTCGCTGGCCGCCTCGCACGCTTTCCCGCCGGGGTACATCGCAAGGCTCAACGAGGTCTTCGTCGTCCCGTTCACCGACGAGACAGTGGCCGGCTCCCCGACGAGTCGGGCCATCACCGGTAAGCGCACGGTCGTCATGACCGATGCGTTAGCGGTCGACGCCTATCCCCCGTCCAAGATGATGGCTCGCGAGTTCGGGTATCGCTCTGTCACGTCGGTGCCGCTTGTCGTGCAAGACGAGGTCCTCGGGGTTTTCAACGGGTACTCCGCTACTCGGCGCAGCTTCACCGCGGCGGAGCTTAACGCGATCGAGACAGTGGCGGGGGAGGCGGCACTGGCTCTTCGGATTGGGAACCTCGTCAAGGAAAAGGAGGAACGAATCGCCGCGCTAGCTGCGAGCAACGCAGCGTTACACCGTCATCGCACCGTTCTGGAGCGCGCGCACGAGATCCACCTGCGGCTCACCCACGCGGTGATCGCTGGTGCTGACTTCAATGCCGTTGCGCAGACCCTGGCCGGGCTGATCGGACGGTCGGTGGCTGTTGCCGACCAAGACGGGGCGTTCATCTGCATCTCCGACCCGCAGCCACCCGACGATGTACGGGCCCTGTTTGACAACGTTGCCGAACTACTCGTCTCAGATTCTTCCGCCGCTCAAACTGACGCGGTCATCGTCGGAGAGATCCGTATCAGCAGCGAGTTGCTCGGCTACGTGCTCGTAGAATCGGGATCGTTAGAATCCCGCGACCTCGACGTACGAGCGGTCGAGCACGCGGCGACCGTCCTGGCGCTTGAAACGGTCAAGGAGCGTGCCGCTCGCGCGACAGAGGAGCGACTGCGCTCGGACTTCCTCATTGATCTCCTCCGCGGTCGTGAGCCGCCAGGCCGTCTGGCCGAGCGGGCGCGCCACTACGGTCTGCGCCTTGACGAGGACCACCGGGTGGTGGTTATCGGGATCGACAACTGGCCGGAGTTCGAGCGCAAGGAGCACCTTTCTGAGCCGGCGGGTAGAGAACGTCGAGCCAAAGTGCTTCGGCTTATCGAGACCACGATCACTGAGCGCCTCCCCGGCACGGTCGCTAGTCAAGCTGGCGACAAGCTGACCGCGGCTGTCACCTGCCAACCCGACGCTCGCGACAAGCTGGCTAAGGCGATCGCGGAGGCTCGCCGACGGGTGGCGCGCTCTGCACAAGGCGTAACGTTCTCGGCGGGAATCGGCTCGATTGCGTCGAGCGCCGAGGAGTACGCAGTGTCTCACCAGGCCGCGGAACAGTGCGCGGACCTGCTGCATCGTCTAGGCCGCCGCGGCGACGCGATCGCCAAAGAAGACCTTGGGCTTCTCGGGCTGTTCGTCGACAACCAGCGCCCAGAGGAACTCCTGGTCGTGGCCGAGGGCATTCTCGGGCCGCTAAGACACCACGATCGCGACGCACGCGACGGCGGGCTGCTGGCGACGCTGGGGACCTACCTGGACACCGATTGCAATGTGCGTGAATCGGCCGAGCGTCTCTTCGTTCACGCAAACACCGTGAAGTACCGACTCAAGCGCGTCGAAGAGATCTGCGACCTGAACCTCCGAAGCCACGATGACCTGCTGAAGGTGACCATGGCGAGGATGATCTACAAGCTGCTTGGGCCGACCACGGCGCCACCCTCGCCTTCTTAGCCAGGCAGACCGACCGGTGTTGTGCGTACCGTGCCTTTCGTCCACGAGCGGCATGAACCCACGCAACTGTGGCCGTGTGCAAGCGACGTCCTCCCTGAGGTTGTCCCGTTCGCGCATGATGCTCCAAAGCCTGAGGGGCTGATCTTGAGCTGGGGCTAGCGCTCCAGATACATCGCGATTTCTGAGGCCCGAACTGATAGCGCTGGCGCAGCCAGAAATTCTTCTCCACCACTTCGGCCTGGGCGGCCGGGTATCAACGCTGTGGTGCTGACCGCGACCGGCCCCAATAGTGACGGGCACGGCGAGGTCCTCGGCCTGCGCGTGGCCACGGCTGAGACCGGGCCTGGTCTGGAACGAGTTCTTCGCCGACCTCTTCGCCGCGGCTTGATCTGGTTCGGCAGGGGTCAAGCCCGTTTAGCAGGTGTTTGCGCTGTTCATGGGACCGGGTGATACCGCCACGGGAGGGGCAGCTCCTCTATTTCATCAATGGCTGCGCGGTAGCACGCCGACAGTGTCCGCGTGCAGCGATCAGCTCAGCTGACAAAGCCTCGGGTCGGCTTGTTGTCGCTGTAGACATGGTGCCGCATGAGGCACCTGCGTAGCGTGCAGGCATGCAAACCCCGGGGAAAGCATTCGCCGGAAGTTGGACTGAAGGAGCTCCCCGTGCCAGTCATTATCACCGTTGCGACGACGGGACCGATCGCCTCAAAGGCTGACAACCCGAGCCTGCCCACAAGCCCGGAAGAGATCGCAGCCGCTGTATCGGAAGCACACGGTGAGGGTGCCGCTGTCGCGCACCTCCACTTTCGCGATGGCGAGGGCCGACCGACCGCCGACATAGCTACCGCGGAACGTACGGTTTCGCTGATCAAGGACGCCTGCCCGATTCTAGTCCAGATCTCGACGGGCGTCGGTTTAGGAGTGGCGTTCAGCGAGCGCGAGCGCTTGGTCGAACTACGGCCTCAAATGGCCACGTTGAACCCTTGCAGTATGAGTTTCGGAGACGGCGAGTTTCGCAATCCGCCTAACGACGTACGTCGGCTGGCGGGTCGCATGCAGGAACTCGGCGTAAAGCCCGAAATGGAGATTTATGACACGGGTCACCTTGATGCCTGTCTGCGCCTGATCGATGAGGGACTTATCACGGGCCGACCCCAGTTCAGCATCGTCCTCGGCGTCCAGGGTGGTGCTGCGGCTACTCCGGCAAATCTGTTGAATTTGGTGCAGCGACTTCCCGACAACGCAGTGTGGCAGGTGATCGCAATAGGAAGAGCCAACCTGCAGCTCACGGCCATCGGTCTCGCGCTTGGTGGAAACGCGCGCGCCGGCCTTGAGGACACTCTCTTCCTGCGACGGGGTGAACTCAGCCCCGGAAACGGAGCGTTGGTTCGCCGGGCAGTCGGGCTTGCACGGTCCCTCGATCTTGCAGTTGCAAACGTCGACGAGGCCGCCTCGCAACTAGGGCTGATCTAGTCCTCCAACGCGTTAGGTGGTTGAGGATGGCTGTCATCTGCAGCACGACTCGATCCCCGCCCCCCGGACCAGCCCGCTACCGCACGTCCCGCTTGTTGCTGAGGCTGGTCGCGCTTGGGTTATCGCCGTCGTCCCCCGACACCGCCGACCTGGCGGCCTCGTCCATCAGAGCGTCCGCGGCGTGCAATATCGAGCGATCCGGCGTCCTAGACGATCTCGCGCTTGGGGGTGGCGTTGATGGACTCCGCCAACGTGTTGTTGGCCGATGAGCCGACGATACCCATCGATTGGGTGACGCCGAGCTTTCTACACAGCCCGGCGTAGGCCCTCAGAGCAGTCGATCGACCCGTGGTCGCTGGGGCAGAGCGCGGCCTTGAGACTGCAGCGGTTCGCAGCAGCTGCGTTGAGCGCGTCCTCGACCAGTTCAGTGCGCAGCGGCCCTTCAGGTCCAGGCCGTCGAGCATCAACCCGCCATGCGAACGTCGGCCAGCGAGCGGGGCATCAGGGCCCGCAAGTGCTCCCCCCGGTGCGGTGACGAACTCCCTGCTGGATGAGGACTTCGAGCTCGAGCGCTCGGCATCGACGTCTTGGCCGGCAGGCTCAAGCGTGTGCGCGAAACTGCCGCGTCGCGACGCTCGGCCAGCATCTGCTCGAGCACGACCTCAGTCAATGGGTTGCGGGCAGCGAAGTGCGGGGTCGTTCCCCAGCGTCACCTCACCGCTGCCGTATGTGGCCCGCACCTGCCGGCGACGATCGACGCCAACGCGTCGACCGCCCAGCGTGCCCACCCCGCCTTGGTGCCAAGCCGCACCGTGCCCCGATCGGCGTGTGGAATGTGGAGAGAGACAACTGTGGCGAATGGCGCCGTGGCTCGACCTCGACGCTCGAGAAGCTCCCAGCAGGTTGGTAGATGCGGCACGCCAGGACGGACCGTTCGCTGTTTGGCAGATCGCTAACGGATCGGTCCGATCTTTGTTGCGGCTGCCATAGTGCCCGTGGGACCCAGAGGGCATTCTCATTCGAGGTAATCGAGCTCGGGTCGTTGGCCCGGCCACACTCGCTACGACACGCCAGGAGCCCCGATGGTTAAGCCGATCCTTCAGACGTATCCGGTACTTGCCGCTGCAAACGAGGCGGAGCGCCAGGCTCTTCGCCCTTTCGGACGTAACACAGACCGCTACAACGAGTGCGTTCACGGTCTCACCGACATCGTTAAGGCCGCAGACGAAATCGGCTTCTGGGGCGTCGGCGCCGTCGAGCACCACTTCCACTCGGAGGGCTATGAAGTCGGCCCCAACCCCGGGCTTCTGAACGCATACTGGGCAGCCGTGACCGAACGGATTCGCATCGGCCAGCTCGGGTTCACCATGAGCTCGCAGAACCCCATCCGGGTGGCCGAGGACACCGCAATGATCGATCACCTGACGAAGGGCCGCTCCTTCGTCGGGTTCTCCCGCGGCTACCAGTCCCGCTGGACCAACACGCTTGGCCAGCACGTCGGCAGCCGCGCAACGCTCTCACCTGACGGTAAGAGCGAGGCCGATCGCGAGGCGATGGGCGCCGAGATGCTCGCCCGACAGACTCGCGAGGATCGCGTGAACCGCGAGGTCTTCGAAGAGAACGTCGAGATCGTACAGAAGGCCTGGCTGGAGGACAGCATCGATCACAACTCCCCACGCTGGCAGATCCCGTTCCCCTATGACGAGGGCACCGAGTGGCTGATGAGCGACGTCACTTCCCGGCTGGGCGCTCCCGGGGAGATCGGCCCCGAAGGAACCGTGCGCCGCGTCAGCGTCTGCCCGTCCCCGTACACCAAGCCCAACCCGCCCGTGTTCGTCGCATCCAACGCGTCGCTCGAGACTGTGGAGTACTGCGGACGGCACGGGTTCATCCCCACCTACTTCTCCGGCATCGGCACGGCCGGAAAGTTCGGTCAGGCCTACGTCGACAACGCCGCCGCTGCCGGCTACGACTACGCGCTCGGCCAGAACCAGGCTCTTGTGCGATGGGTCCAGATCGCCGACACAACCGAAGAGGCGCGCCAGGCGGTCAGTGACTACGACGTCGAGATCTATCGCAACCTCTATAAGTCGCTCACCCCGATGATGAAGTACGACGAGTCCGATCCGGTGGGCTCGGTGCTTGCGTCGGGCTTGTGGATGGTCGGGACGCCCGACGAGGTGCGCAACCAGTTCGTCGAGCAGTGGTCGGAGCTGCCCGCCGAGTACATGGTGCTCATCACTCACTATGCGCAGGAGCCGTCTGAGAGTGTCATCCGCAACATGCGTCTGTTCATGGAGCACGTCAAGCCTGCGCTGGATGAACTGACCCCGTACGAGGCCGCCGAGACCGCGGCGGTGTGAACATGCACCGGTTCAAGCACGGTGACTCGGTCGTCCTTACACGCGCTCTGAGAAAGGCTTGCAGGATGGAGCCCAACGTCGTCCTGTGCCCGGGCCAGCAGCCCGTCAGCTTCCAACTGGGAACCCGTAGGCCGAGGTGGTCGAGATCGTCCGAGGCCTGGGGTCGCCCGCCGGTGACGGCGCAGTGGCCCTTCGAACTGAACGGCTGCCACCGTATGCATCCGCACATGTAAATCTGTAGAGATCCCAAGTGCCAACGTGCCGGGCAATACATGAAGCCCGGCAGTACTTTCCCCACAAGAAGAAAGGCAAATCGAATGCCGCGACTTAGGTTTATTGAAGAGGATGAGATCGGACCTCGACTGCGCGAACTCATGGAGCGTTCGGAGAAGACTGGCACACCCGACAGGCGAGTCGTATCCATCTTCGGCCGGTCGGAGGTGGGAACCGCTGTCATTGATGCATGGACCACGGTGTGCTTTGAGGGGTTGCTGCCAAATCGTCTTAAGGAGATTTGCCGGATCCGCATCTCGGAGGCGCATCACTGCGGCTATTGCTCGACAGTTCGGTCAAGAGTCGCACAGCAAGAGGGCCTCACGGAGAGCATGATTGCGGAATTGTGGGATGCCGACTCCAGCGATAAGTTTACGCCCCGCGAAAAGGCCGCTCTGCGATTCGCCACGAAATTCAAGGAATCGGATGACGCGATCGACGACGATGCAGTGATCGATGATCTGAGGGAGCATTTCACCGAAGAGGAGATCATCGAACTAGGGACAATGTGCGCTCTAACCGACGGTCTCGGAAAATTCACGAAAGCGATGAACGTGGTGACATGGGCAGAAGCCTGCGAGTTGAACCCCGCACTGCGTGAGCGGGGTCAGACCGCGGCCAGCTAGGTCCGTGGAACAGGACGGCACAGTCTGGTGAGCCAGGACAAACGAATGCTGATCGGCAGCTGACGACGTCGCCGGTGAGGTAGCGGCGCAGCGAGTCCAAAATGGGCATGTGGTCGCTGACGAACCGGCGCGATGGGCCAGTCGCTGCGAGACATGGTGCAGGGAATCAAATCGACGCAAAGAGAAGGACTGATTGGAATGTACGGTGCGAATGGAAAGCGCGGGGCAATTCGAGGGCGCTTGCGCGCGGCGATTGCTCTCGCAGCGTGCGGGTCGTTGGTCATGCTCGCGTCGGGGTGCGCGTCGTCAGACGGGTCGTCGAAGTCATCGTCTTCGGGGAACTATCGGGTTGGCGTGGTACTGAACACCTTCACGAACCCAGCGATCAAGAGCATCGGTGATGCGATTACGCAGTCGGCGAAGAGCAAATACCCGAAGTCTCAGTTTCAGGTCCAGGGGAGCGACAACCTTCAGGACCAGCTTGCTAAGGCTCAGACGATGATCGCATCGGGCGTTCAGGCGCTGGGGTTGGAGCCCTGGGACGCCGGTGGAATTACCCCCGTGTTGCAGCAGGCGAAGGCCGCCAAGATCCCAGTGTTCCTCATCGTGGACGACGTGCCTGGCGCCGTGGAGAAGGGTCTCGCCGCAGGCTACATCGGTGTCGATGAGACCGCGGGTGGCAAACTCGTGGGGCAGGCACTGAGTAAGGAGCTTGGAGGAAAAGGCGAGGTGGCGATCCTGGAGGGAGCCGCTGGCGATGCGGCTGCGAACCAGCGCACGGCCGGGTTCAAGTCTGGAATCCAGGGGACCGGTCTCGACCTGGTTGCGTCTGCTGACGCGGGTTGGGCTCGCGACAAGGGACTCGCAGTCGCGACCGACATCCTTACGGCTCACCCGGATCTCGATGCGATCTTCGCTGAAAACGACGAGATGGCGTTCGGGGCCGCTAGCGCCGCCAAGGCCGCCGGTAAGCAAGACCAGGTTGTGATCGCTGGATATAACGGCACGTGCACGGGCCTCCAGGCGACGTTGAAGGGCCAGTTTCAGATGGACGGAATCCTGTACCTGGACCTGGTCGGGACGAAGTTTGTCGACGACGCCGTGAAGACGATCGAGGGGGGCAAGGTGTCTCCGCGCAATTTGACGCCGTTCTCGGCGCTCACGACTCAGCAACTTCAAGACGTGCGGACCGGAAAGTTGACGAGCGTTCCGGGTGTGGCCGACCTCCGTCCTCGCCTTGAGACTGCTTGGAGTGGCAAGTGCTGACCCAAGGAAACATGATTCCCGGACGAATGGTCGTTCTAGGCGATGGACGAGTCATCGGTACGGGCCAAGGCGTCGTGCCAACCACCGTTGGCTGCGTGGACCACGACGCAAGCGCAACCCGTATGCTTTATGACTTCGTGTGAGCAACGATGCTGATACTCGAAACCAAGAATCTGGCGAAGACATTCTCTGCTACTAAGGCTTTGCAGGATGTTTCGTTCAAGCTCGAAAGCGGCGAGATACACGCCATTGTTGGCGAGAATGGTGCAGGAAAGAGCACTTTTGTCAAGGTTCTTAGTGGCTTGGTTCAACCCGACCAAGGTGAAGTCCGCGTCATGGGAGAGCCTGTCTCTCTTGGGCGTCCGGCGGACGCCGGCGCCCTCGGCATCTCTGTCATCCATCAGGAGCTCTCTCTCATACCGCATCTCACCGTTGCGCAGAACCTCGTGCTCGGCCAAGCGCCGACACGGCACGGAGTGCTCGGGCGTGTTTTGGGCACGGTCGCCCACGATGCGATGGTGCACCAAGCCAAGGATGCCCTCGCCTTAGTCGGTGCCGATATCGCGTGCGATCGGCTCGCGTCCTCCCTGTCTGCGTCCGAGATTCAGTTGGTGCTCATCGCTCGCGCGCTGCACCGTGAGATGAAGGTCCTCGTGCTCGACGAACCTACCTCGGCGCTCTCGCCTGGCGACCGCGAGGAACTGTTCGAGCGGCTTCGGCTGTTGCGTGAGAGGCAGGTGGGCATCATTTACATCTCCCATCACCTCGATGACGTGATGGAACTCGCCGATCGCATTTCAGTTTTCCGTAACGGAACTCTCGTCCGCACGATGCCGGTATCAGAGGTATCCATGGACGAGGTTATTGAGCTGATGCTGGCGAGATCATTGAGCGATATGTATCCGAAGATCCCATGTGAAGTTGGCGATCCTGCCCTCGAAGTTGAAGGCCTCGTAACGCCAACGTCGCCGCGCGGGATCGACCTCGTCGTCCGGCGCGGAGAAATCGTTGGGGTGACGGGGCTTGTCGGTGCAGGAAAGACCGAAATTGCGCGGGCGATTATTGGCGCCGGCCCAGGCTCGGTCGAATCGCTGCGGGTTAATGGACAACCCACGCGGATCCGCACGCCCGCTGAAGCAATCGCCGCGGGGATTGTGCTCGTGCCCGAAAACCGCGCAACGGAAGGGCTCATCCACCAACTGTCGGTTCGCGACAACATTGTCGTTCAAATGATGAGCGACCGCAGCACGAGACGGGGCCTCACACGCGGCCCGTTTATTGATTGGCGGCGTGTAACTAGTGCCGTCGCCAACCTAGTCACGAAGTTCGGCATTCGCGCCCATAGCCCGTCTCAAGTCGTCAGCGGCCTGAGCGGCGGAAACCAGCAAAAGGTCGTACTGGCGCGCGCGATCGCGACCAATCCAGCGGTTGTCATTCTGGATGAACCAACACGGGGTGTGGACGTCGGTAGCAAGGTCGACGTCTACCGGGCAATCGAAGCGTTGGCCAGCGAGGGCAGCGCAGTTCTGATGATCTCGGCGGAGTTCGACGAAATCGTGGGCATCTGCGATCGCGTACTGATCATGCGACGAGGACAAATCGTTAAGACCTACAGTCGCGAGGATGTTTCGCGCGAGCTTGTGCTTCGTCACGCCATTACCGCAAGTGAGGAAGAAATCTATGGTTAATGATGTCCAAGGCCAGAGCGCCAGCCCGCGAGCGCCACTGAGTCCGAACCAGTCAGCCGGCGCCAGTCCGGCGGCCGACCACGGCCAACACGACTCGCGGCGTCGCGTGTTTCGCATGGGATTGCGTGATGTCGTTCGTCAGAGTCAAGTGCGGCTGCTGCTCGGGCTCGTTGTGGTGTGGGTTGTGATGTCGGCCCTGTCGCCGAACTTCCTCACGACCTCGAACGTCCTCAATATCCTCCTTAACGCATCGCCGTTGATGATCCTCGCGGTGGGCGTGACTGTCACGCTGATTGCGGCCGAGATCGACTTGTCGATTGCGGCTCTCGAAGCGTTTACAGGAGCAGCGTTTGCCGTCCTGGCGGTGAAGGTTGGCCTGCCCTGGCCAGCTGCTGCAGCGATCGCCCTGCTCGGCGCGGCAGGCATCGGGCTGATGAACGGGCTCTTTGTCACGCGTGTCAAGATGCCATCGTTCGTGACCACGCTGGCGATGCTGTCGATACTGCAAGGGTTTGCCTTCGTCATTACGAAGGGGACCGCGGTGTACGGGTTTCCGAACAGCTTTAGCGCACTCGGCCAAGGCACCATCGCAGGAATCAATACGCCAATCATCCTTGCGGTGGTCGTTGTTGTGATCGTTTTTGCCTTGCTTCGGTCGACTCGGTTTGGGCTCGAAGTCTACGCGGTCGGCGGCAACGCAGACTCCGCGCGTCTGGCGGGTGTGAACGTCGAACGGGTAAAGCAGAAGGTGTTCATGCTGAGCTCGATTACTGCTGGGATAGCAGGTCTTGTTCTTGCGGCGCGGATCGGCGCCGGTTCGGGAAGTGTCGGGCAAACGGACCTTCTCGATGCGATCGCGGCGGTGGCAATCGGAGGCACCTCGCTCTTCGGCGGTCTCGGGACCCTGTCCGGGACTGTCATCGGCGTCCTGTTCATTGCCTCCATTCGCAACGGCCTCGTGCTCCTGAACGTGTCTGCGTTCTGGGCGCAGGTCGCAATCGGCGCCGTGATCCTCCTCGCTGTATTTCTCGACCACCTTACTAAGGGACGACTGCGCTGAGTACGGAGCGCGCGGTGACCACGACCCCCTGACTGGTCAACGGCGATCTCGCCAGATAGGCGTGAGATGCGAGAGCAACCAATGTTCGATCTTGTTCCATTTCGGTCTGCCAGCCGGGACCTGGCAGAGCGTGATTGCCAGCCCGTTTTCCGCGGCCAGCGCTGCCTGTTCGCTCGTCCACACTCGGCAGCGGTAGCTGGCGGAGCCGCCCGCCTCGACGACGATCAGCAGTCGCGAAACGTGCGGATCGCCGAGGCTGCCGCGTTGCGTCTACTAGTTGCGGATCGAGTCGACGGCGCGCATGGGCGCGTCGTGGTCGGCACCGAGGCTGATCCACCCGTTGTTGCGGGCGATTTCGTAGATCGGTGCAGGATGGCCAATTGCGCCACCCCGCGCGCCCTCCACAACCGCTCCCGGTTCTTCGGCGTCCGCGCTGAAATGCCGCTGACGCGTGGAGGCGCGGCTGCGCTGACTCGCTGCGTACGACCGAAAAGACAGCAATGGCTACAGGAAGGTGATAGCAGTGACTGATGATGAACCCGTCCGTGTGAAGGTTCGATTCACCGAACAGCAGGTAATCCTGCTGGGTAAGTTGCTCGACGAGGGACGATTTGGTGACACACATGCCGAAGTAGTGGCGCGTGTGTTTGACGAGTATCTGCGTTCGCGCGAAATGGAGCGAGGTTCAGCATGAGCATGGGCACGCCAGAAGAGGCTTACGGGCCGATTCGGGAAGACTTCATCGTCACGCCGATCTCAGGAAAGGCGTTTCCTGTCCGCAAGGGTGAGGTATATCGAATCGTTCAGACCGAGGGCGGCCAGTGCGTCGACCTCAACGCCTGGGCGCTCGCGGACCGGCGCGAGTTCATGGACACCAGCATCATGCGACGTCAGGGCATCCATACACCCAAGAATGGCTTCTTGGTGAGCAATTCGCCATACAACCGGCTCCTGATGAAAATCATCG
>NZ_AUEP01000006.1 GCF_000426045.1 Marmoricola sp. URHB0036 | reverse complement strand
CGTGTTCATCAGGGCACCACCGGCGGTGACGGAGCCCTCGAACATGAGGGGCGCGAGGTTGGCTCGCGCGGCGTACACCGCGGCGGTGTAGCCAGCGGGTCCGGACCCCACGATGATCACGTTGCGGGTCTCTGAACTCTCAGTCACTGCTACTCCTTGATTGCTGTGAGTCACGCCAGTGGAACAGATCCTAGGCACCCGACATTCCTGTCCGCGGTGTGACGCGGCCCCTGTGTCACGTGAGGGAGACGAGGCGGGTGAGGTCGTCCACGGGCAGGTCGGGGGAGGCGGTGGCATCGACCTTCATGCTCACCAGGTCGGCCCGGCCGGACTGGACGGTGAGGAACGCGGTGTCGGAGGCGTCGCGGCCGGTGGCGATCCGGACCAGCGACTGGCGGGGTGCGAGCGTGGTGGCGTCGACAGCCCGCCACTCCCCGTCGATGGCGGCCTCGACGACGGCGTGGAAGTCCATCGGCTGCAGCCCGGGCGCGTAGACCGCGACCAGCCGGGCCGGCACGTTGCGGGCACGCAGCAGGGCGATCACCAGGTGCGCGTAGTCGCGGCACACGCCTTGGCGGGCCAGCAGGGTCTGGGTGGCGCCGTCGGTGTGCCGGCTGGAGCCGCTGACGTAGAACAGCTGGGTGCCGACCCACGAGCTGACGGCGTCGAGCAGGTCCTTGCCCTCGAGGGTGGAGAACTCCGCCCAGGCGGTGGGGCCGAGCTCGTCGGACTCGGCGTAGCGGCTTGGGCGCCGGTAGACGATCTCCTCGACCGGGTCGACCTTCGCGGGGGCGGCGGTGCCGGTGACCTCGGCGGAGTAGGTCAGCCGCAGTGAGCCGGGCGGTGCGCTGCACAGGTGCAGCCGGCCACCGTCGTCGACCCGGAGCTCCTCGACCGGCACCGGCGAGCCGTCGACGGTGACGGTCAGGTCCTCCGAGGCGAGCTCGGGTCCGTCGGCCACGGCCACCGACCAGACGAGCTCGGCCTGCTGGCGTACGTCGAGCGCCACCTCGCACGAGACCGAGCGGGTGCGGGCGGGGGAGTCCCCGGCTGAGAAGGCCATGGGGCCAGTCTTACGGCGTCGGGCTGGGGCTGGCTAATCCGGGGTCCGGGCTGCTCGGGTCGACGCCGGCCGCTGTCGCCGGGACCCGGGCCCTGTCGAGTACGCGGCCACCGCCGCAGGACCACGCCTCGACGAGGCGCTCGCCTGCGCGGGCGGGGTGGACGACCAGGACGGCTGGGGTGCCGTCGTACAGCACGGGCGTGGTGGTGGAGCCGTGGCTGGTGCGCGGCCCGGGACAGGTGGCGGCCGCCTCGCCGGATCCACTGCCCAGCTCGCTCTTGCGCTGGTTGGGCGCGTCGTCCCGAGCCGGAGCGCGCCGCTGGAGCAGCCGCGCGACGTCGGCGTCGAACGACGCGGCCCTGACCCGCGGCAGCTGCGCGGACAACGCGTTGGGTGCGGTCGTCGGCTCGGGAGCCGTGGTGGTGGTGCCGTCCAGCGACTCCGCGCTGCTGCCGCCGGCCGAGGTGTCGGCGCTGCTGGTGTCCCTGGCGGTGCCGTCGAACACGCCGAGGTTGGCCGCGGCGACCCCACCCGCGCCGAGCACGATGACCGCGGCCGCTGCTGCCGCCGCTCGGGGTGCCCACCGTCGCCGAAGGGGTACGACGTTCGCCGGCGTCTGCTCGCGCTCGGCCACCAGCCCGGCGAGGGTCTCGTCGAGCCGGGCCGCCACGTCGGGCGGCACGGCCGCTGCGTCCGGAGCCGCACCGAGGTCGGCGAGCAGGGCACGGACGCGCTCCTCCTGCTCGCGGTCGGGCTCGGGCTCGTCGGTCATGGCTGCTCACCTCCTTCGATGGCACGTTCGGACGTTCGGACAGCTGGGCTGGCAGACGGGCTGGCAGACGGACTGGGGGGCGGGTCACCGGGTGGACCTCCCGAATGGGACGCACCCGGCGGCTCACGGGTTCCGGGGGGACCGAGGTCGGCGAGGAGTACGGCGAGCCGGGCCCGTCCGCGCGCACAGCGGCTCTTCACCGTCCCGGTGGGCACCTCGAGGATCTCGGCGGCCTCGGCGACGGGGTAGCCCTCCATGTCGACGAGCACCAGCGCCGCCTTCTGGTCGGGCGGGAGCTGCTCGAGAGCGGCGAGGACCTGCCGCCGTCTCTCGGAGGCGACCGCGTGGGCTTCAGGACCGGGGTCGGGACCGTCGTCGGGTCCGGCCAGGACCGCTCCGCGGGCGGCGGCGTCGTCGAGGTCGTCGGGCAGCGGATCGGCGGCACGCACCTTGCGCCGACGCAGCCGGTCGAGGCTGGCGTTGACCACGATCCGGTGCAGCCACGTGGTCACCGCTGCGTCGCCGCGGTAGGAGTCGGCGCGGCGGAAGGCCGAGATCAAGGCGTCCTGGAGGGCGTCCGCGGCATCCTCCGGGTTGCCCGTCGTGCGCAGCGCCACCGCCCACAGTCGGTCGCGGTGGCGGCGGAACAGCTCGCCGAACGCCTCCGGGTCGCCGGCCAGGTGTGCCTCGACGAGGGAGGCGTCGCTGTCCTCACGGGTCGTCACGACCTGGCCGTGATGTCGATGATCTCCCCGCGGTAGCCGCCCGCGACCTGCGGCAGGCGGGTCAGCCACACGAGCAGGTAGCGCGTCGACGGCTTGGACTCGAGGGTGATGCTGCTCTTCTCGGGAGCCGACTGCTGGCCGCCGACCTTGTCGAGCTGGTCCACCGTGTCGGGGGCCTCGGTCACGCCGGCCGGAGCGGCGTACACGTCGTAGGACGTGGGGGCGCCCTTGAAGCGCACCGTCAGTGAGGAGACCCGCTGCTCCTTGCCGAGGTCGAGCATCAGTCCGACGCCTGGCTTGAGCCCGCCCAGCGCGGGGGTGCCGCGATAGGTCACCGTCGTCCACGACGTGCTGGGGTCGCCGTCGATGGCGTTCTTCGCGGTGTCGGGGTTCTCCTCGGGCGGGTCGCCGTCGGGATCGAAGTCGCGTACGCCGGCGAAGGTGACCGCGGCGCCGCCGGTGGTACCCGCGGCCTGCGACGGGGTGCTGCCCGGCGAGCCGGAGGTGGGTCCGCCGTCCTGGCGGCCCCGGTTGAACGCGATCGCCATCGCCACGACGACGATGATCAGGATCCCGACCACGATCGCCATCCGCATCCAGCCCCGGCCCTCCTTGCCGGTGTGGACGTCGTTCTTGGCCTCGTCCTCGTCGGTGAAGGGCCAGAAGCCGGAGCCGGTGTCGCCGGTGCCCCCTGAGGTGGAGTCGACGCCGGCGCGAGCGGCGGTCGCCGTGGCGCCGGCCGGGCTGTGCCCGAGCTCGGCCGCACGTGCTGCCTCGGCCGCCTGGGCAGCCTGCGCCGCGGCCGGGACCCGCCGCTCGGTGCTGGCGAACAGCGGCCGCTCGGGGATGTCCTCGAAGGGCGGCGGGGGAGTGGCCGCCTCGGGCGGTGCCTGGAGCGGGGTCATCGAGTCCGGGCCCTGCCGGGCCTCCTGGTAGATCTGGGTGTCCTCGGGGTCCGGCTCCTCGGCCGCGGGCGGCGCGGACTGCACGGTGGCCTCCGCCGCCTCGTCCGTCGAGGACGTCCCGGCCGCCAGCGCCTCCGCGTGCAGGTCGGCGACGCCCGTCGCCAGCGCGTCGCGATGGATGGAGACGGTGGGCTCGGAGTGCATCCCGGCGAGGTCGAGGGGAGCGGCGCTCCCGGAGTCGCCGAGGAAGTCGGCCAGGGCGGCCGCGATCTCCTGGGCCGTCTCGATGGGCATGGCGTGCTGGGAGGCCTCCTTGTGCAGCACCCGCTCGCAGATGACGTCGAGGGTGCGGGGGACACCGGCGCGCACCTGGCGCGGGCGCAGCGGCCGCCGGCCCTCGCGGGGCGCCTTGGGTACGGCGGACGGGGCGACTCCCGGCCACCGACCGGTCAGCCCGGCGTAGAGGACCCCGGCGAGGTTGATGACGTCGGCCTCCCGCTCGTCGAGCTCGCCGTACAGCGGGTCCGGTGGCCGTCCACGCTGGAGGCTGGCGTCGACGACGTAGCCGATCAGCTTGACCGCGCCGGCCTGCGTGACCAGCACGGCCTCCGGGTTCAGCCGACCGTGGGCGACACCCTGGGCGTGGCCGGCAGCGATCGCGTCGGCGACCTCGCGGGTCAGCCAGGCGGCACGGGACGGGGGCAGGGTGCCCTGCTGGAGCATCAGGTCGAGCGAGACGCCGTCGCCCCACTCGTTGACGACCCAGGTGATGCCGCCCGCGTCGTCGCAGTCGAGCACCCGGAGCAGGTGGGGGTCGGTGACGGTGGCGGAGACCCGGGCGGCGTCGAGGAGGCCGGGGGCACGCTCGTCGTCGCTCGGCACCGCGTGCACGGCGACGCTGCGGGCCAGGATGGTGTCGGTCGCCCGCCAGAACCGGGCTCCCTCGCTCTCGGTGAGCAGGTCGTCGAGGCGGTAGCGGCCGGCGAGGACGGTGCCGGGTCCGATGGAATTGCTCATCACGTCACTCCCCTCACCTCGAGCCCCCACGAGGGCGCCTCTCCGGCTTCCCAGCCCATCGTAGGGCCGGTCCTGGGGTCCTCGGGCAGCACCGGGCGGGCTCAGCGCCTGCCACGCAGCCGCCGTGTGACCAGTGCCATCACGTCGTTGACCTCGGAGATCCGCAGCAGGCGGGCGATGACGAGGTAGCAGGCGAGATAGACCACACCGACGACGGCCAGGTCGAGCACGGCGTGCCAGGTGCTGGTGCCGGGGACGAGGTCGGTCAGCAGCTCACGCAGTCCCCAGGCGACCGCGGCGCTGATGCCGACGGCGATGACGATCCGGACCAGGAAGCGGACCAGACGACGCCCGGCGAGGCCGCCGACCTCGCGGGCGAGCAGGGTGTACGACGTGACGGCGCCGACCAGGTAGGAGCAGGCATAGGCCAGCACCAGCCGGGGCGCGATCTGCGCGGGCGGGGCGTCGTGGGTGAGCAGGATCGCCGCGACGATGTTGGTGGCCCCGATGCCGCACTGGATCAGGAACACCCGGCGGTTCTGCTCGAGGGCGTAGAAGCCGCGGAGCACCAGGTAGTGCGCGGTGAACAGCACCAGGCCGATGCCGAAGAGGGCGAGCGAGGGCGCGAAGTTGCCGTAGTCGTCGGCGCCACCGCCGTAGCCCCAGATCACGTGGGCGGTGTCCATCGCCATGATCGCGAGCAGTGCCGCCGCCGGCACCACGAGCGAGTAGGCCGAGCGCAGGGTGGCGGAGACCGATCGACCGATCGCGGGGAGATCCCCCGCCGCGGCGTACGACGAGAGCAGCGGCAGCATCGCCGTGGCCAGCGAGACGGTGATGATCGCGTGGGGGACCATCGTCAGCAGGAACGAGTTGGAGTAGACCGTGTAACCGGTGCCCTCGCCTCCGCCACCGGTCGGGTCGACGGTGCCGCTGCTCGCGATCCGCACCACCACGGTGTAGGCGACCTGGTTGACCACGACGAACAGCACCGTCCACACGCCGAGCCGCAGCGTGTGCCCGAGGCCGGTGCCGCGGAAGTCGAAGCGTGGCCGATAGTGGAACCCGGCCGACCTCAGGTAGGGGACCAGCACCAGGAACTGCACCACGATCCCGAGCGTCGAACCGAGTCCGAGCAGCGCCTCGGCACCGGCGGTGAAGCCACCCTGCTTCTCGGGGCCGGTGGCCGGTCCGATGGTGATCAGGTAGGTCGTCAGGATGACCACCGAGACGACGTTGTTCGCGATCGGCGCCCACATCATCGGGCCGAACCGGCCGCGGGAGTTCAGCACCTGCCCGACCAGCACGAACATCCCGTAGAAGAAGACCTGCGGCAGGCAGTAGCGCGCAAAGGCGATGACCGAGTCGCGCTGGGCGGCCAGCTCGGGGGTGAAGAACTTCGGGTCGAGGAACAGCCGCATCAGCAGGGGCGCGGCCACCACCAGCAGCACCGTCACGATGGCCAGGAACAGGCCGGCCAGCGTGATCACGCGGTTGGTGTAGGCGTCGCCGCCATCGGGGTCCTTGCGCATCGCCCGCACGAGCTGGGGCACCAGGACGGCGTTCACCACGCCTCCGGCCAGCAGGATGTAGAGCATGTTCGGCACCGTGTTGGCGATGTTGAACACGTCGGCGTGCAGGCTGGCGCCGAGGGCGGCGACCAACAACGTGCTGCGGACGAAGCCGCTGAGCCGGGACACGATCGTCCCGGCGGCCATCACCGCGCTGGCGGAGAGCAGCGAGCTCTGGGTCGAGGGCAACCGAGAGTCGGAGCTGTCCTGCGGCACCTCGGGCGCGACGTCGTCGCTCATTGCTCGTCCACCCGCCACCGGTTGAGCCGGATCCGGAGCACGATCCGGCGCACGATCATCACGGCGAGGAGCACTCCGCCGGCGATGATGACGTACCAGATCAGGCGGCCGACCTGGCTGGTGCGCAGCCCGAACGTCAGCGGGGTGCCGGCGTTCTCACCCTGGGTGGTGACGGGGGAGAGCGTCACCTCGTGCACCCCGACCCCGCTGCTCACCCGCAGCCGCAGCGTGGTGCGCTCGCCGGCCTGCATGCTGACCGGTTTCGGGGTCTGCACCTTCACCTCGGAACTGTCGCTGCGGGCGCGCAGTCCGACGGTGATGGGCTGCTTGAGCCCGTTGACCAGGGTGACCGTCAACGAACCGGATCCCCCGGAGAGCGTCACGAAGTCGGTGCCGGTGACCTGCACCTGGTCGATCTGGGTGCGGGTGGTGGCGTCGAGGGCACGCACCTGGTCGGCGGCCAGCCCGAGCGTCGGCTTGGCGCTGTACGCCGAGGCCTGCAGCGCGGCGCCGTCCAGCTGGTCGGTGACGTCGTTGTCGTTGGCGAGCAGGTGGCCGAGCACGGTGCTGGTGTGCACGAGGCCGCGTGTCGCAGCGACGTTGGTGGGACCGATCTCGTCGGCCAGCTGGGTGCGACCGTAGGGCAGCTTTCCGGAGAAGGTCGCGGACGCGCCGCGGGGCAGGGAGGCGAGCCGCAGCCACGGCACGTCGAGCCCACCGAAGAAGTCGGCGTCGCGCCAGTAGCGGCCGGGGTTCCACCCGGCCGGGAAGCTGAACACCATCGGCTGGATCGGCGCCTCGCCCTGGGTGACCTCCAGGGCGGCCTCGGCCAGGAGCCGCTGGCGCAGTGCCAGGGGAGACCGGGGCGGGTTGGGCAACGGACCGCCGGCCACCGCGCGCTCGTCGGTCAGCACGAGGTCCTGGCCGGTGGGCAGCTTGGACAGCGTCGGCTCGTCGAGCTCGCCGTGGTCGCTGAGCAGCATCAGCGTGCTCGAGGGGAGGCTCCCGAGGAGGTCGGGGTCGAAGTAGCCCTCGGGTGGGGACACCACCGCCGAGCCGATGAGGTTGTGGGCCTGCATGCTCTTCGCGGAGAGGTCCTCGGAGCGGCGCAGCAGCTTGGGTCCGCGTCGGGCGAGCGAGGCGACGTCTGGGTCGGCGTACCCGAGGGCGAGCGCGGGGTGTGATCGGACCGCGGCCTGCAGCGTGTTCAGCACGACGTTGGCCCGATCGCGCTCCTCGTTGCTCGGAGTGCCCGACTCGGCGGGCGGCGACGGGCTCGGCGACGGGCTGCTGTCGGGCCGCTGGTCGTCGTCCTTCTGGTCGTCGCCCTGGCCCGCGTGACGGTCCGGACCCAGCGACAGGGGTGGGTTGCCCCGCCCGAAGTCCTTCAGGGCATCCAGCACCGCCGGGTCGACCATCCAGGTGAGCGGTGCGTCCCCGGCCGAGGAGCCGAAGTCGGCGAGGCGGGCCAGGCGACCCTCGGGCTCGGTGAGGTGCACCCAGCGGGTGGGGCCGTTGAGACTTCCGTCGGCCGTCCGGCGGGCACGGTCGCGCACCGGGAGTACGACGGAGAGCGGGACCGTCCGCAGCCGGGCGAGCGACTTCGGCACGAGCGGGATGAAGGTGCGTGCGCGGCCGTCGGCCTCCAGGTCGCGGCCCTCGGGGCTGGTCCCCAGGGCGTGCACGCCGATCCAGTAGACGCCGGGATCGCCGCTGATCTCCAGCTCGTCGACCCGCACCCGCACCGTGAACGAGGTGGCCTGGCCGGGCCGGAGGTCACCGACGAGGACCTGGGTGCTGGGTGCGGTGAGCCGGTTCCCGACGAAGACGTCGGGGGCCGAGGCCGCCGCCTCCGCGAGCTCGTCGCGGGTGGTGATCGGCTCGCTGGAGATGAACGGTGACACGTTGATGTCGGTCCAGTCCTCCTTGGAGTCGTTCTTCACGAGCCCGCTGATCGTGAGCACGCCGTGCGCCGGGATCGTCGACGGGCTGAGCAGCGTCATGGTCACCGAGAGCGGGGTCGGCGTGGCCTCCTCGGCCGTGCGCACACGCGACGGGGTCGCGGCGCCGGCCACCGCCAGTCCGGGGCCGGTGAGAGCAGTCACCGCCAGGGTCACCACCGCCAGCGCACGCGTCGCCAGCCCGGTGCCTCTCACGCGGCGATGCTATCCAGCAGGTGACCCGCTCCCGGCGAGGCCGGGCCGGGCCACCGGGGCGGGCTGAGCCCCCGCCCGCCACTAGAGTTGTCTCCCGTGTCCGAAGAGCCCCTGCTGATCACCGACGTCCAGGCGCGCGTGGTCGCGGAGCTGGCCCGGATCGCTCCGGTCACCGAGGAGCTGGGCCGGCGCTTCGCCGCTGCCGGCGAGGAGATCGCGCTGGTCGGGGGGCCGGTGCGCGACGCGATGCTGGGGCGGCTGCACAACGACCTCGACTTCACCACCTCGGCCCGTCCCGAGGTCACCGAGCGCCTGCTCAAGGGGTGGGCCGAGGCCATCTGGGACATCGGTCGCGAGTTCGGCACGATCGGCTGCCGCCGGGGCGAGTGGCAGGTCGAGATCACGACGTACCGCTCCGAGGCCTACGACCCGGAGAGCCGCAAGCCGGCCGTCCAGTACGGCGACTCGCTGGTCGGCGACCTCGCCCGGCGCGACTTCACGGTGAACTCGATGGCGCTGGTGCTGCCCGAGCAGCGGCTCGAGGACCCGTTCACCGGCGTGGTGGACCTCGCTCACCGGGTGCTGCGCACGCCCGGGCGGCCGGAGGACTCGTTCTCCGACGACCCGCTGCGGATGATGCGCGCTGCCCGATTCGCGGCGCAGCTCGGCTTCACGGTGGCCCCCGAGGTGGTGGCGGCGATGACCGGCATGGCCGAGCGGATCAGCATCGTGTCCGCCGAACGCGTCCGCGACGAGCTGGTCAAGCTGCTGGTCGCGCCCGACCCTGTTCGCGGGCTGCGCCTGCTCGTGGAGACCGGACTGGCCGAGCAGGTGCTTCCCGAGCTGCCAGCCCTGGCGCTGGAGCGCGACGAGCACTTCCGCCACAAGGACGTCTACGAGCACACCCTGACGGTGCTCGAGCAGTCCATCGACCTCGAGGACCGCCTCGGCGGCGGACCCGACTTCGTCTCGCGGTTCGCAGCCCTGATGCACGACGTCGGCAAGCCGCGCACCCGCCGCTTCGCCGACGACGGCGTGGTCACCTTCCACCACCACGACGTGGTCGGGGCCAAGCTGACGCGCAAGCGGATGCAGGCGCTGAAGTTCCCCAAGGACCAGATCGACGCGGTGAGCATGCTGGTCGAGCTGCACCTGCGTTTCCACGGCTACGGCTCCGGGGAGTGGACCGACTCCGCCGTACGCCGCTACGTGCGCGATGCCGGCGACCAGCTCGAGCGGCTGCACATCCTGACCAGGGCGGACTGCACCACCCGCAACCAGCGCAAGGCCGACCGGCTGCGACGTACCTACGACGACCTCGAGGAGCGCATCGCCCGGCTCTCGGAGGCCGAGGAGCTCGCCTCGATCCGCCCCGACCTCGACGGCAACCAGATCATGGAGATCCTCGGGATCGGTCCGGGGCGTGAGGTCGGCGAGGCCTACCGGTTCCTGCTCGAGCTGCGTCTCGACAACGGCCCGATGAGCGAGGAGGACGCCACCCGGGCGCTGCTCGACTGGTCCGCCGCAAGATGACCAGGTCCAGGGGGAGCACGCTGCGCCCCACTCACTACGCACCCGGAAGAGCGAACGCACGCATTGAGCGGCGCTCGCTTGCACACCCCCTGGACCTACCCATCTAGGACCGGCTGACCACGACGCCGTCGGGTGCCGGGCTGACCCGCCAGGCGCGTCCGGCACCGGCGACGCTGCCGCCGGGACCGAGCGTCGTGCACTCGTCGATCGCCACGCCGTGCGGGACCAGCCCGGCCTCGACCGCCGCCACGAGGCGGGAGAGGTTGCCCCACTGGGAGGCGTGCACGTCGACGGCTCCGCCGACCAGGCCGATTCCGTCCACGACGGTCACGGGGTCGAGCTCCTCGTTGCTGTCCTCGGGACACACGGGCGTGCCGTCGATCCTCCAGCCGCCGACGATGGCGGTGGTGGCGGCGATGGCTGCACCCGCGGAGAAGCCGGCGTAGGGCACCCCGTCGGCGACCAGCTCCCTGATCACGTCGTACGACGGGGACAGCGAGGCGTGGTACTCGGGAGTCGGTCCGCCTCCGACGAACAAGCCGTCGATGTCGTCGAGCACGGCCGGGTCGAGCGCATCGCCCTCGGCCACCAGCGCGATCAGCAGCTCGTGGCCCTGGACCAGGCCGAGGGCGTGGACGTACTTCTCGTGGTACTCCAGCGACTCCTCGTCGGTGCCCATCACGACCAGCGCGACCCGAGGCAGCCGACCTTCGACGCGAGCTGCCGCCGCGGCTATGAACCCACCGAACATGTCCGTCGCGCGTTCGTCGGACCAGCCCCCGCCGATCAGGAAGACGTTCATCCCACCGACACTATTCGCTCTCAGAACCCGAGCTGCTGGCGCCGCGCCTCGAGCCACGCGGCGTACGCCGGCAGCTGCCACTCCGCGGCCTGGGCGAGCGCCCGGTCGGCCGCGGCGCTCGCCTCGGCTACCTGGCCGCAGCCGACCAGCGCGAGTGAGAGGTAGCCGTCCACCGGCCCCATGACCACGGAGATCCCGCTCATGGAGAGTCGACCGGAGAGGGGGCGCAGGTGGCCGGCCACCTCCTCGGCGAGCGCGATGTCGCCGGCCACCGCCGCCGCCTCGGCCTGCCCGCACCAGGTGTCGGTCGAGGCCCAGGTCTCTACGGCGTACCGCGGCGGGTCGTCGAGCAGGCCGCGCAGCAGGTCGCGCCGGTCGCCGCGCGCGAGGCCGAGGGTGGCGATGCCGCGGCTCATGTCGTCCCCGCCGAGGAACCCGCCGACGACGAGTGGCTCGACCATCGCGCTGATCTGGCCGTTCCAGAGGTTCGCGATCAGCTGGGCGGCCGCGACCTGCACGGTCTCCATCACCGGGTTCAGCCGGGGCCGGTACTCGACGACGTCGGCCACGTAGCGGGCGGCGGCCGCATCATCGGCGGCCATCGCGGCCAGGCTCATGTGCACCCACGCGACAGCCATCAGGGCATAGGAGTTCCGGCGCCGCCGGGCCGCCCGCTCGCCCTGGTCCAGCTGGTCCAGGAAGGTCGCGCGGTCGCCGGACTCGAGCGCCGTGGCCGCCACCAGGAGATGGGCGATCGCCAGGGAGTCCTCGTCCCCCGACGCCCGGGCGGCCGCCAGGCCCTCGCGTCCGAGCTCGACACGACGCTCGAGGTGCGTCGGTGACCACAGCGCCTTCCACGCGGTGTGGCAGGCCCACCAGCGCAGCTCTGCGTCGTCGATGCGTCGGGCCATGGCGTGCCCCTCGTCGGCCAGGGCGATGGTCTCGGCGCGGGCGGACGGGTCGTAGTAGAGCTGCATCGCCAGCGCGAGCATCAGCCGGCAGCGCTGCGGAGAGTCGCCCGGGGGCACCTGCGCGAGACCCCAGCGCAGGTCGTCGACCAGGTCCTCGAGCACCTCGTTCCACTGCTGGGAGAGCCAGACCAGGTTGTCGCTCGCCGCGGAGGCCGCGGCGGTCAGGCGCTCGAGGTCGCCGCTGCGCCGGGCCAGGGAGACTGCTTCCGCGGCAGCGGGCAGCACCTGGTTCCACTCCGCGTTGGGGCGGAAGTCGCGGGCCAGGGTCAGCAGCAGGTCGATGCGCTCCTCCGGAGTACCCGACGGGTCGCGGCGATGGGCCTCGATCGCGGCCGACATCAGGTTGGCCGCCTCGACCCAGGAGAAGGAACGGCGGGCCTGGGCGGCCGCGTCGACGGCGGCCCGCCAGGCGCGTCCGGCGTACGACGGTCCGGCGGCCAGCCAGTGCCGGGCCAGTTCGGCCACCCGCTCCTCGGGCGGCACCAACGCTGCCAGCTCAGCACCGTCGGAGAGGGCATGAGCCACTCGCGCGTGCTGGCGGGCGAGGCCGGTGGCCGTGGCGGTGGCCGCGACTGCGTCCCGGGTGAGGGCGTGCGCGAAGGCGAGGACACCGGCCCCGGGCTCGCGGACCAGTCCGGCCTCGCGGGCGGGCGCCAGGGCTTCGTCGACCTGGTCCGGCTCCTGACCCGCGATCGCGGCCAGCACGTCGAGCGAGCACACGCGTCCCAGCACGGCCGCCAGCAGCAGGGCCGCGCGGGTCTCCTCGGGCAGTCCCTCGAGCCGGCGGGTGACCACGTCGCGCACGGTGGCGGGTACGGCATCGGTGCCGCCGCCGAGGCGGGCGAGCTCGATGACGAAGAACGGATTGCCCTCGGAGCGGGCGTGCCAGTGGGTCACCACGTCCTCGTCGGTGTCGCCGGCCAGCTCGCTCACCAGGGCCTGCGTGGCTTCCTCGTCGAGTCCGGTGAGGTCGACCCGGGTCACGTGGTGGCGCGCCAGCTCCTCGCCGACGTCGGCCAGCGACCCGGTGGGCTCGGGGAACGGCCGTCTGGTGAGCAACACCGCGAGCCGCTGCCCCGAGGCGCTGGAGGCGATCAGGCGCCGCAGCACCCGCAGGCTGCCGGTGTCGGCCCAGTGCAGGTCCTCCAGGACCAGGAGCAGCGGCTGCCCCTCCGAGCGGGTCAGCACCTCGCGGGCGATGCTCTCCCATGCCCGGAAGCCTTGGCGCTCGTCGCCTCCCGGGTCGGCGGCCTCGGCGGAGAGGAGCCGTTCGAGCTCGACGTCGAGGACCCGGCCGTCGTGCCGGCCGAGGTCGTCGAGGGCCTGGCTCCACGGCCACAGCGGCGGGGCACCGTCGTCCTGGGCGCACCGGCCGGTCGCCACCACGAACCCCCGCGCCGCAGCGGTCTCCTGGGTGGCCTCGGCGAGCCGGGACTTGCCGATGCCGGGCTCGCCGACGAGCAGGGAGAAGGCGGGTTCGCCGGCCGCTGCCCGGTCGAGGACCGTGCCCAGCTCGGCCAGCTCGCGGTCTCGCCCCACCGTGTCCCACCCGGTCCGGACAGCGACGCCCACGGCTGGCGCAGATGCCGAGGCGGCCGCGGGGACGGCCTCCGGCCGCAGCCACTGCTGGAGGACGGGGTCCTGGGCCAGCACGGCCTGTTCGAGGTCGCGCAGCTCCTGGCCCGGGTCGAGTCCCAGCTCGTCGGCCAGGGTCCGCCGGATCCGGCGCAGCGCCGCCAACGCGTCGGCCTGACGCCCCGAGCGGGCCAGGGCCAGCGCGTGCAGCGCCCAGACCCGTTCCTGGAGCGGGTACCTGGCGGTCGCCTGCTCGGTGGCCGCGACGACGACGGCGTGGTCGCCGAGGGCGAGCAGGCCGAGCACGCGGTCCTCCTCGGCGCCGCGGCGCAGCTGGTCGAGCGAGGATCGCTCCAGGACCACGTCGGGGTGGTCCGGCAGGTCGGCGTACGCCTCGCCGCTCCACAGGCCGAGGAGCCCCTCGAGGCGGTCGACGTGGTCGGAGACCGCGGCCCGGTCCGGCCAGTCCGTTGCCGGCCCGGTCGAGAACTGCGTCGCGAGCGGGGCCAGCACGCGGCGGGACGCACGCACCTCGTCGGCGAAGCGGTGGGCGTCGATCTGGTGCCGGGGGAGGTCCAGCCGGTACCCGTGGTCGCTGGTCAGCAGCACGGTCGGCTTCTGGCGGGGACCGAGGCCGGGCTCGAGCACCCGTCGTACGCCGGAGAGGTAGGAGTGCAGCGTCCCGTGGGCACCCCGTGGTGGCTCCGCGCCCCAGACGAGGTCCACGAGCAGGTCCGGGGAGACGTCACTGCCCAGGCGGAGGGCGAGCGCGGCCACCACCGACCGGGGCTTGCGCGCGCCGAGGCCGGTGACGCTCGCCGGATCGTCACCGAGCGCCACCTGGCTGGGACCGAGGACGCGCACCCACACGGGCCAAACCGTAGTCGGACGAGGGCGTCCTCGTGGCCCAAGTCACGCTCCAGCCCGTCCCAAGAGCCGGGCGGGAACGTGGGGGCCACCACGAGAAGGAGCCCGACATGAGCCACAGGACCACCGCCGTCACCGACGATCCCGCCACCTGGCCACAGCAGCTGACCTTCCCGGGCCAGAGCCACACCGCCGAGGGTCCGCACGACCAGACCGGCATGTACGTCATGCACTTCGCCTTCCGCCGCGACCTGCACAACCTCGTCGCCGCCGTCGAGCACACGCCGGTCTCCGAGGTCGAGGTGTGGGCGGCCCTGCGCGAGCGGTGGGCGAAGTTCGCCGACGTGCTGCACCACCACCACAGCGTCGAGGACGAGCACCTGTGGCCGGCGCTGCGCCGGCACGCCGAGGCGCGTGGACAGGCACAGGACGTCACCCTCCTGGAGGACATGGAGGCCGAGCACGAGGTCATCGATCCTGCGCTGGCCGCCGTACGAGCCGCCTTCGACGAGATGTGCGCACACCCGTGCGCCGACCACCGCAACGCCCTCGACATCCGCCTCGCGGCGGTGCACGACAGCCTCCAGGAGCACCTCGCCCACGAGGAGGGTCAGGCACTGCCCATGTTGCAACGCACGCTGAGCGTGGAGGAGAACCAGAGCTTCGAGGAGGCGGTCGCCCAGGCCTACCCGCTCCGGGTGGTCCCCTTCGTCATGTGCTGGGCGCTGCACGAGCTGCCCGAGGAGGGCCGGCAACGGCTCCTGGCGCAGACTCCTCCCGGCTACGGCCTCGTCCATCGGATGCTGCGGGGCCGCTTCGAGCGGCGTGAGCGCCTGGCGTTCCGCTACGTGTGACCAGGCCCGGGCAGGATGGGCGCATGGCTCTGTTGCACGACCACCTGCCCGGGCTGACGCTCGAGCACCTGCCGTTGGGCAGCACCCCCACGCCGGTGCGCCGTCTCGAGGCCGACCTGGTGCCGGGTGTCGAGGTGTGGCTCAAGGACGAGAGCCGGTTCGGTGACGGCGGCTGGGGCGGCAACAAGGTCCGCAAGCTGGAGTGGATCATCCCGGAGGCCCACCGGCGCGGCGTACGCACCCTCTTCACGGTGGGCGGCATCGGCACCCACTGGGGGCTGGCGGCCGCGCTCTACGGACGCGAGCACGGTCTGCGCACCTTGCTCGGCCTGGTCGACCAGCCGATCGACGACCACGTGCGCGAGCAGCTCGCGCGGCTCCAGGCGAGCGGCGCCGAGCTGCACCGCTACCGCGACCAGCGCCGCCTCAAGCTGGCCGCACCCTGGCTGGTGGCGAGGACGACCCTCCGCGACCGGCGGATGCCGTGGTACCTCCCGGCCGGCGGCTCCAACCCGTTCGGGGCTACGGCGTACGTGGACGCGGCGCTCGAGATCGCCGGCCAGGTCCGCGCCGGGCTCCTCCCCGAGCCGGCCAGCGTCGTGACCGCCGTCGGGTCCGGCGGCACGGCAGCAGGTCTGGCCCTGGGACTGCGGCTGGCCGGACTGCGCACCCGGGTCTTCGGAGTGGTCGTCAACGACTCCTTCCCGCTCGACGCACCGGTGATCGTCGGCCTCGCCAACCGCACCGCCGACCTGCTGCGCGAGCGCGGTGCGTCGATCGACCTGGGACCCCTGGAGTCCGTCAACGTGACGATGCGCACGGACTGGCTCGGCCAGACCTACGGGGACCCCACTCCCGCCTCGATGGAGGCCGTCGCGGCGGCCGAACGTGACCAACTCCTCCTCGAACCGGTCTACACGGGGAAGTCGTTGGCCGCGATGCGAGACGTGGGCGGAAGGTCGGAGATGCCGGAACCTATCCTCTGGCTCAACACCCACGGCCCGCGCTGACCGCGTCGGCTGCCGACCGCCAGGAGAAGCCCGTGCCCTTGACCGATGTCGCGCCCATCGAGGTCTCCACCGAGATCGCTGCGCCTCCTGCTGCGGTGTGGGAGCTGGTCTCGGACCTGCGCAACATGTCGCGCTGGAGCCCCCAGTGCCGCAAGACCGTCGTCCGGGGCGGCGTCATGCAGGAGGGCGCCAAGCTGATCAACATCAACCGGCAGGGTCTGCTGGTCTGGCCGACCCAGGCGATGGTCACCGAGTTCGTGCCCGAGCAGAAGGTCGCCTTCAAGATCCGGGAGAACTGGACGGTCTGGAGCTTCACGCTGGTCCCGACCACCGACGGCGGCACCCGGCTCGTGCAGCGGCGCGAGGCGCCCAAGGGTATCTCCGACCTCTCGGTCAGGCTCACCAACGCCGTGCTCGGCGGCGTCGACGACTTCACCGCCGGGCTCGAGCAGGGCATGACCCAGACCCTGGCGCGGATCAAGGCCGAGGCCGAGGGCCGCGCGGCCGCCTAGCGCCCGAGCTCCAGCCCGCCCCAGCGGCGCAGCACCCAGCCGTCGGCGTCGTGCTCGAGCTCGATCGACTCGGTGTTCGCGAGCTCGTGGCTGCGCGTCCAGTCGAAGCTCAGGCCCGGCACCAGGGTGGGTACGACGAGGCCGAGCGCGGTCTGGTGGCCGATCACGAGCACTGTCTCGCCCCGGTGGAGGTCAGCGATCTCCTCGAGCTCCGCACGGTGCCGGGCCACCACGTCGGCGCCTGACTCGCCGTGCTCGAAGCGTGCGTCCAGCGACCCGGCGTACCACTGCTCGCAGACGGCCTCGATCCGGCTGTAGTCGAACGACTGGCCCATCAGGTCGCCGATGAAGACCTCGCGCAGGGACTTGCGTGCCGTCACGGCGACGCCGAGACGAGCCGCGGCGATCTCCGCGGTCTGCACGGACCGGGAGGCGTCGCTGCACCAGACCGCGGCCACCCGGCGCCCGTGCAGCGAATCGGCCAGCGCAGCTGCCTGCGTCCTGCCCTCAGACGTCAGCGAGCCGCCTTCGTCGGAGAACCAGGTCTCGACGAAGGCGGCTTTCGCATGACGTGCGACGACGAGCGTCGCGGGGCAGTGCAGGTCGGACACTCGCTCAGGCTACGGGCGACACCTGCTGCCCGTTGAGCTTGCGGAAGGTGTACGCCGCACCGATCAGCACGACCGGGGCTGCAACAAGGAGTCCGACCAGGCAGAGGATGGCACCCACGACGAAGGCCACGATGCCCAGCAGGTAGAAGACGACCGTGTTGCCGAGGTTGTCGACGGCGAACTTCACGCTGGCCTTGACTGCATCCATCGGCTCCATGCCCTGGTCGACGACGTAGAACATCGTCCAGTTCAGCAAGAAGCCGACGATGATCCCGGGCAGGTAGCACAGCAGTGTCCCGATGAAGGTCGCCACCGAGACGATCAGCGCAGCGGTGATCACCTTGCCGTTGCCGGCGTACTTCCCGATCTCGCCCATCGAGGCCGGCTGGCCGTCGGCGATGTGCAGCGCGTTCTTGATCAGGCCGGCGCCCAGTGCCTGGGTGATCAGGCTGATGACGAGCCCGGCCAGGCCGGCGCCGAGCAACGAGACGAAGAAGCTGGGCCCGCACTGCGTCTGCACCGTGGTGCCGAGGACCGTCTTCGTGCAGTCGTGGGTCCCGAGCAGGGACGCTCGCAGGATGATCTGCACGATCACCTCGAGCACGATGACGATGACGAGGACCACGAGCATCGGGACGAGCAGCTCGCCCGGCTTGGCCTTGAACTTGGCCCATCCGTAGCTGAACGCGTCGGTGGGGCTGTAGTCCCCGCTGCCGAGCGGTGGCGCGGGAGGAGGTGGCGGGGCGGCGCCGTACCCACCGGGTCCGCCGGGTGGTGGAGGCGGTGGCGCGGCGCCGTAGCCGCCGCCCGGTGGAGGCGGTGGTGTCTGGCCGTACGGCGGAGGCGCTCCGCCTTCCGGGTTCTCAGGAGGGGGTGGAGGAGGAGGCGTGCCTTCGCTCATGGCCGAACCCTAGGAACCCCACCGACCGTTGTCGATGACCCGATCGGGTTCAAATTTCGTGTCTGTGCATTATCAGCGCACAAATGCACAAAAGACCGGCGCGGCCACGAACCAGGTCGTGACCGCGCCGGACAGGTGGATCAGCGCTCGACGTCTCCGCGAATGAAGGCCTCGACCGAGTCGCGGCCCTCGTCGTCGGGGCGCTGCACCGGCGGGCTCTTCATGAGGTAGGACGACGCCGAGAGGATCGGGCCACCGATGCCGCGGTCCTTGGCGATCTTCGCCGCCCGGATCGCGTCGATGATGATGCCGGCCGAGTTGGGGGAGTCCCATACCTCGAGCTTGTACTCCAGGTTCAGCGGCACGTCACCGAAGGCACGACCCTCGAGGCGGACGTAGGCCCACTTGCGGTCGTCGAGCCACTGCACGTAGTCGGACGGGCCGATGTGCACGTTGCGGTCGGAGATCTTGTTGGCCAGCGCGCCGGTCAGGTTCGAGGTGACGGACTGGGTCTTGGAGACCTTCTTGGACTCCAGGCGGTCACGCTCGAGCATGTTCTTGAAGTCCATGTTGCCGCCGACGTTGAGCTGGTAGGTGCGGTCCAGCGTGACGCCGCGGTCCTCGAACAGGCGAGCCATCACGCGGTGGGTGATGGTGGCGCCGACCTGGCTCTTGATGTCATCGCCGATGATCGGGACGCCGGCGTCCTCGAACTTCTTGGCCCACACCGGGTCGGAGGCGATGAACACCGGGAGCGCGTTGACGAAGGCCACGCCGGCGTCGATCGCGCACTGGGCGTAGAACTTGTCGGCCTCCTCCGAGCCCACGGGCAGGTAGGAGACGAGTACGTCGGCCTCGGACTCGCGCAGCGCGCGGACGATGTCGACCGGGTCGGCCCCCGACTCCTCGATCGTCTCGCGGTAGTACTTGCCGAGCCCGTCGAGGGTGTGGCCGCGCTGGACCTCGATGCCGAGGGTCGGCACCTCGCAGATCTTGATGGTGTTGTTCTCCGAGGCGTTGATGGCCTCGGAGAGGTCCTTGCCGACCTTCTTGTCGTCGACGTCGAAGGCAGCGACGAACTCGACGTCAGAGACGTGGTAGTCGCCGAAGGTGACGTGCATCAGGCCGGGTACGGCCCCCGACGGGTCGGCGTCCTTGTAGTACTCGACGCCCTGGACCAGGGAGCTGGCGCAGTTGCCGACTCCCACGATGGCTACTCGAACCGATGACATGGTTTCCCTCACTTCACGCTCTTGTGCTGGGTGCGCTGATCTGGTGTGCGACTGGATGGTGTGCGACTGGCTGGTGTCGGCGTTGCCGGCGTCTTCGCCGGCCGGGGCGACCTGGCACCGGGCCGTGGCTCGGGTCCGGCGCGTTCTGCGGCGATGAGGTCGGTCAGCCACCGGACCTCCCGCTCCACCGACTCGATGGAGTGGCGCTGCAGCTCACTGATGTAGCGGTCGGTGCCCGCGGGACCCCGGTTGGTGCGGGCTCGGTCGAGCCGCTCCTGGAGGCGCGAGCGCCGGCCCTCGAGGATGCGCAGGCGCACCTCGGAGTCGGTGCGGGAGAAGAACGCGAACCTCATGTTGAAATCCTCGTCCTCCCAGGCGGACGGGCCGACGTCGGTGATCTTGCCGGCGAAGTACTCCGACCCGGCGGCCGTGATCTGGTAGACGATCCGCTGCCGGCGCGACACGCCGGGTGAGTCCGTGGCGACCTCGGTGACCAACCCGGCGCGGAGCATGCGCTTGAGGGCCGGGTAGAGCGAGCCGTAGGACAGGAGGCGGGTCCAGCCGAGCAGCAGGTTGAGCCGCTTGCGCAGCTCGTAGCCGTGCAGCGGGGAGTCGTGCAGCAGTCCGAGGACTGCCAGCTCGAGGGTCGCCCCCTTGCTCGCCACGTGTTGCCTGCTTCCTGGATGGTCCTCGCCCGTCGCGGGGCTTCCTATCGGTTCAACCTATCGCATCGATATATCGTGTGCGAATCGCCACTCCCGCAGCGGACGACGCATTCCGGGCGTTCACCAACCCCGTAACCTCGGTGCAGACCACCGTGACCCGACAGGAAGAGTGATCCGTGAGCGGCAACCGCAGCAGCGCCTCGCCCGGCAAAAGGGCGACGTCAGGGTCCGGAAAGGGCTCGACGACAGGCGCCGGAGGTTCCGGCAGCGGGCCGCGCAAGGCCACGAACGGGTCCGGGGGCGGCGGCAGCGGCAAGAAGAAGGGCGGCCGGTACCGCCGTCTCAAGCAGGTCCTGACCTGGCTGACGATCGTCGGGCTCGCCGGCCTCCTCGTGCTGATCGGCGTCTTCTACTTCGCCTACCAGAACACCGAGATCCCTGACGCCAACAAGGCCTTCGAGGCCCAGTCGACCTACGTCTACTACTCGGGCGGTCACTCCAAGGTCGGCCGGTTCGCCGAGCAGAACCGCGAGTCGATCCCGCTCGCCGACATCCCGCAGTCGATGCAGAACGCCGCGATCGCCGCGGAGGACCGCACCTTCTACACCAACAGCGGCATCGACCCGAAGGGCATCCTCCGGGCCGCGTTCTCCAACGCGAAGGGCAACGCCACCCAGGGCGCCTCCACGATCACCCAGCAGTACGTGAAGATCCTCTACCTCAGCCAGGAGCGCACCCTCTCCCGCAAGGTCAAGGAGGCGTTCCTCTCGCTGAAGGTGCAGCAGGAGAAGTCGAAGTCGACCATCCTCGAGGGCTACCTGAACACGATCTACTTCGGGCGCGGCGCCTACGGCGTACAGGCCGCCTCGAACGCCTACTTCGGCAAGCCGGCCAAGAAGCTGACCGTGCCCGAGTCGGCCATGCTGGCGGCGGTGCTGAACTCACCGAACTACCTCAGCCCCGACCGTGGTGCCGCGGGCCGGGACGCGCTCATCGAGCGCTACGACTACGTGCTGCGCGGCATGGTCTCGATGGGCAACCTCGACGCCACCGAGGCCGACAAGTACTACGGGAAGCTGCCGGCCACCGCGAAGGCCAAGGCCGACAACCAGTACGGCGGACAGCGCGGCTTCATGCTGACCATGGTGAAGAAGGAGCTGCAACGCCTCGGCTTCGACGAGAACCAGATCGAGTCCGGTGGGCTCCGGGTCGAGACCACCTTCACCAAGAAGGCGATGAAGGCCGCCCAGGACGCCGTCGCCGCGCAGCGGCCCGAAGGGCTGAACAAGCTCCACGTCGCCACCGCCTCGGTGAACGTCAAGACCGGAGCCCTGATGGGCTTCTACGCCGGCCAGGACTACCTCGACAGCCAGCTGAACTGGGCGGCGCTCGGCGGATCGCCCGGCTCGGCGTTCAAGCCGTTCGCGCTCGCGGCCGGTCTGAAGGCCGGGTTCAGCCTGAAGGACACCTTCGACGGCAACTCGCCGTACACGTTCGAGAACGGCAGCAAGGTCGTCAACGAGGGCGAGGGCGGCGGCACCAACTACGGGTCGGCGATCAGCCTGCTCACCGCGACCGAGGAGTCGGTCAACACGGCGTACTCCGACCTGACGGAGTCGCTGCCCAACGGACCGGAGGACATCCTCAAGACGGCCGTGGCCATGGGCATCCCGCGCAACACCCCCGGCCTCGAGGCCAACAACGCGATCGCGCTGGGGTCCGCCACGGTCAGCCCGATCACGATGGCCAACGCCTACGCGACCATCGCGAACGGCGGGGTGCACCACGACATGTTCATGGTCAAGAAGGTCTCTCGCGCCTCCGACGGCAAGGTCCTCTACCGCGCCCCGAGGAAGACCGACCGCGCGCTCCCGGACGACATCGACCGCGACGTCAGCTACGCGCTCCAGCAGGTGGTCAAGGCCGGCACCGGCGCCAACGCGCAGGCGCTCGATCGGCCGGCGGCCGGCAAGACGGGAACGGCCACCAACGACGACGGCGACGTCTCCTCGTCGTGGTTCGTCGGGTACACCCCCCAGGTCTCGACCGCCGTGATGTACGTGCGCGGCAAGGGCAACGGTGCGCTGAACGGCTACATGCCCAGCTATTTCGGCGCTGACTACCCGACCCGCACGTGGACCGCCCTGATGGAGGGCGTGCTGGCCGGCATCGACCCCGAGGACTTCCCACCGGCAGCGTTCGTGGACGGCGAGGCCCCGGCCGACGGGCACGCGCCGTACACCCCGCCGCCGAAGCCGACCAACAAGCCCAAGCCGAAGAACAAGCCGACGCCGAAGAACACCCCGGCGCCGCCGCCCTCGCAGCCTCCGCCGAGCCAGCCCGGCAACGGCGGCGGCAACGGCGGCGGAACCGGCGGCGGTAACGGCGGCGGCACCGGTGGCGGAACCGGCGGCGGCCAGTGCGACCCGACGGACCCCACCTGCACGACCCCATGAGCAAGGTCGGGCCGGAGCCGCGGCCCGGTGTACAGGTAGGGGACGTCGTGGCGCCCACCCGCACCGACCCGTTCGCGCGCTCGATGAGCGAGGTCGTGGGTGGCCCGCTCGGGCGCCACGCCCGCCCGCACCGCTGGTGGGTGCCGGTGCGGATCCTGCTGGCGCTGTTCGCCGTGGTGTTCGCGCTCTCGGTGGTGCAGCACCAGCCCTGCCTGAAGACCAACTGGGCCAACAACGAGGCCCGCTACGGCAAGGCCTGCTACTCCGACATCCCCTACCTCTACACCGGCCGCGGCTTCGTGGAGGGGCTGTGGCCCTACGCCGACAGCCACGGCCGCTACGAGGTGATGGAGTACCCCGTCGGCATCTCCTACCTCGCCTGGGTGACTGCGAAGATCACCCAGGTCGACCCGTCCGGCCCGCCGGTCGCGGAGCGCCACCACCAGGACCCGGGCTCGTTGTGGTTCCTGCCGGGGATGCCCAGGGAGGTCAACACCTACTTCCTGGTGACCGCGATCGTGCTGGGAGGGTTCGGGCTGCTCGCGACGTGGTTCCTGGCGGGAGTGGATCCACGACGGCCCTGGGATGCGCTGCCGTTCGTGCTCTCGCCCGTCCTGCTGATGAGCGGGCTGATCAACTGGGACCTGATGGCGGTGGCGTTCGTGGCCGGTGCGCTGTGGGCCTGGTCCCGCGACCGACCCGTGCTGACCGGCGTGATGATCGGTCTCGGCACTGCCGCCAAGCTCTACCCGCTGTTCCTGCTCGGCCCGATCCTCGTGCTGGCCTGGCGACGACGCCGGCTGCGCGACGGCCTCGTCGCGGCCGCGGCCGCCGCCGGCTCGTGGGCGGTGGTGAACCTCCCCGGCTGGCTGAGCGGCCCCGACCAGTGGAGGCAGTTCTGGACGTTCAACTCCGAGCGCGGTGCCGACCTCGGGTCGGTGTGGCTCGCGCTGACCCACCACGGGCACACCTTCTCGGTGCACACCATCAACCTGTGGTCGTGGGTCCTGTTCGGTGCCGTCTGCGTGCTGGTGGCACTGCTCGGCCTGCGCGCTCCGCGTACGCCGCGGCTGGCGCAGCTGGGGTTCCTGGTCGTGGCCGGTTTCCTGCTGGTCAACAAGGTGTACTCGCCGCAGTACGTGCTCTGGCTGCTGCCACTCGCCGTGCTCGCGCGGCCGCGGTGGCGCGACCTGCTGATCTGGCAGGCCGGTGAGCTCGTCTACCTCGCCGCCGTGTGGATGTACCTCGGCGGCTGGCTGGAGGAGGCCGTCGGCGGAGGAGCCCCGGTCTACGACATCGCGATCTGGGTGCGGGTCGCGGCCCAGCTCTACCTCGTCGCGGTGGTGGTGCGCGACGTCGTACGCCCCGAGCACGATCCGGTGGTCGCGGAGCAGCCTCTGGTCGAGGACCGGCGGCTCGCGGTCAGCTGAGCTCGACGGCGTCGAAGGTCGTTGCGGTGAACCGCACGCGGCACTCGACCTCGTCGCCGACCGCCGGTACGGCGGACCCGGCCGGGATGAACAGCATCGAGGCCTGCATGTGCGGTGGCTCGGCGAACAGCCGCTGCTTGCCACCCACGGTGTACGGCGACCGCACGAATCCCGCCGCGTCGAGGCCACCGCGCGCGATGGAGGCGGCCCGGGCCTTCAGGGTCGCGTCACCCGTCGGAGCCTCGAGCCCGATGCCGTGGGAGGTGCCACCCGACACCACGAGGATGGTGCCGGCCCGCGGGGCCGACCGGCCGCGGTAGCCGTAGGTGTCGCCGCGCTCGACCGGGTGGGAGTCGAGCACGGTCGAGCGGACGGACAGCGCCCCCCGGTCGCCGAGCCACAGGGAGGTGCCGATGCGCGGGCGAAAGGTGAAGTCGGGGTAGCGGGCCGCCAGGGTGGCCAGCTCGGCGTCGGTCAGGTGCGAGACCCAGATGGTGCGGCTGGCCTCGCCGCGCTTGTCGAGGCCGGCCGCCACGACGTCAGTCATCAGTCGGTCCACCTCGCTGAGGTGGGAGATCTTGGCCAACGGCAGGTGCAGGGCCACCCCCTCCACCTCGACGCCGTGGCCGTCGGCCGTCGCGCGGCCGGCCTCGCGCAGGCCCTTGGCGCTGAAACCGTGCCGCAGCATCGACGTCATCCGCTCCAGGACGACGCGAGGACGCTGTCCGGTCGACCGGCCCTGCTCGGAGAGCGCCTCGAGGTCCTCGAGTCGGCCGACGGTGTGGATCACCCGTGGATCGGCGGGCGCACCGGCGAACGGCCGCCACGGCGTGAGCACGAGCAGTGATCCGTCGTAGCGCCGGTCGACCTGGGCGAGCTCGTCGTACGTGCCGACCGCGAGGGTGTCCACACCGAGCCACGCGGCCTTGCGGGCGAGCCGGTGCAGGCCGAAGCCGTAGCCGTTGCCCTTGACGACCGGGACCAGCCCCGGGTTGCGAGCCAGGACGTCGGTCAGGTGGGACCGCCAACGATCACCGTTGACGTGGAGGGTCAGCGCCACGAGTCACCGTCACCCCCGCCGCTTCATGTAGAGGTCGAAGGCCTTGTAGATCGGCTTGTTCAGGGGCAGGTCCCACTCCCCGGCGTACTCCACGGCCTCGCCGCCGGTGCCGACCTTGAACTGGATCAGCCCGACGTGGCTGTCGTCGGAGTCGAGGGTGTCGGTGATGCCGCGCAGGTCGTAGACGTGGGCCCCCGCCGCGAGCGAGTCGCGGATCATCTGCCACTGGACGGCGTTGGAACCGCGTACGTCGCGCTTCTCGGTGGAGGAGGCGCCGTAGGAGTACCAGGTGTGTACGCCGACCCGGATCCAGATCGTGGCCGCCACGAGGTCGCCCTCGTGTCGGGCGAGGTAGAGGCGGATGCGGTCCGGCTCCTCGGCGCCGAGGGCGTCGAACATGGTCTCGAAGTAGCTCAGCGGCCGCGGCGTGAAGTGGTCGCGGGTAGCGGTGTGGGCGTAGAGCTCGTGGAAGGCCTTGAGGTCGGCGCGGGTGCCGTGCTCGACCTCGACGCCGGCCTTGGCGGCCTTCTTGATGTTGCGACGCCACTGCTGGTTCATGGCTCGTAGGACGTCGTCCTCCGAGCGGGGGTTCCCCATTGGGTCCACGAGCGGGATCCAGAAGTTGTACTGCGGTTGGCCGGCAGCGAACCCGCCCGCGACCGACTGCGGCCTCCACCCTGCCTCGGTGAGCTGGGAGACGACACCGGCGCCGACCTGGTCGCGCTCGGTCGGCGGCAGGCTGGTCAGGGAGTGCACGTCGTCGTCGGCGATGCCTTCCTTGATCTGGGCGGCGCTCCAGCGACGCGTGACCACCGGTGGTCCGATGCGGATGCCGAAGGCGCCCTTGGCCTTCAGGTGGGCGGCCATCGGGTCGAGCCAGGCCGGCAGGTCCTCGCTGGACCAGTCGACGAGCGGCCCCTCGGGCAGGTAGGCGAGGTAGCGCTTGACCCGCGGGAGCTGGCGGTAGAGCACGAGCGCGGCGCCGACGATCGCGTCTCCGCCCACCCAGCCGATCGACTCGGCGGTCCACTCGGGCTTCACCGCGGCCCACGCCGGGGTCTGCAGGAAGCTGGCCGAGCCGCCGTCGCGAGCAGTGAGCGACCGGATGAAGGCGAGGTGCTCCTCGGCCGTGATCGTGCGCACGGTGAGGGCACCGGCAGCGGGGTCGACGACTGGGGAGGTCACGTCGCGAGCCTAACGGGAGCCCTACCCGCGGGTTTCAGGCGCGTGCGCGGGTCACCAGCTTCTGGATGGTCGGGAACGAAGGTGCCTGAGGGTCGATGAGCGTGAAGTGGTCGCCGGGCACGCTCACCGTCTCTGCGCGAGCCCCGGCTGCCCTGGCACGGGCGACGTACGACGTCGCCTGGACGAGCGGGACGACCTGGTCGTCCGCGGCGTGCACGGCCCACACCGGGCAGGTGGCCGGGACCAGCAGGGTGGGGTCGGACACAGCGAAGCGCGCGGGCTGCTGCTCGGGCCCCCCGCCGGCGAACTCGTCGACCGGGACGCTCGAGCCGGGTGCGTCGGCCGCGCGGGTGAGGTCGAGCACGCCCGACAACGAGACGACCCCCGCCGGCCGGACCCGGGGCGCACCGCCGGGCGTGTGCCCGGTGCGCGACGCCGCCCACACCGCGAGGTGGCCGCCGGCGGAGTGGCCGAGGAGGACCACACCCGAGGCGAGGCGCTCGCGGTGGAGCCGGTCGACGGCCAGCGCCACGTCGCTCATCGGGTCGGGCCACGCGCTGCCGTCCCCGATGGGGCGGTACTCGACGTTCCAGGTGGCCCAGCCGGCCCGCGTCATCACCTCGGCGATCGGGTCGAGCTGGGTCAGGTCGTAGCCCGGCCGCCAGTAGCCACCGTGCAGCAGCACCAGGGTGCCGAGCGGGTCGCCGTCGGGCAGGCGCAGGTCGGCGAACTGGTGGGCGTGGTCGTCGCCGTACCGCACGCGTCTCGACCCAGTCGCACGTGGAGGCTCACTGCCGCAACCGGCGACGAGCGCGCCCGCCGACGCGGCCAGCAGGCCGCGACGGGTGAGCGTCAGACGCCGTGCTCGCGCAGCCACGCGAAGTCGGCACGGTGCTCCTCGGCACCGCCGGGCGTCTCACAGACCACCGGAGCGCCCGCGTCGCGGACGACACCGGCGAACTCGTCGGCGTCGAGCTGCCCGGCGCCGAAGTTGGCGTGCCGGTCGGCGCCGGAGTCGAAGGCGTCACGGCTGTCGTTGGCGTGCACCAGGTCGATGCGGCCGGTGATCGACCGCACCTTCTCCACCGCAGAGGCCAGCTCGATGCCACCTGCCCAAGCGTGGCAGGTGTCCAGCACGAAGCCGACGTCCTCGAAGCCCTCGGCCGCGGAGATCGCCTCCCACACCCCGCCGATCCGGTCGAGTTGCCGGGTCATGGCGTTGTCACCACCGGCCGTGTTCTCGATCAGCAGCGGGATCTTGATGTCGGTCGCCTCGACCGCCTTGCGCCAGTTGTCGAAGCCGGTCGCCGGGTCGTCGTCCTTGTTCACGTGGCCGCCGTGCACGATCAGGCCCTTGGCGCCGATCGAGGCGGCGGCGTCCATGTGCTGCTGGAGCAGCTTGCGGCTCGGGATGCGGATCCGGTTGTTGGTGGTCGCCACGTTGACGATGTACGGCGCATGCACGTAGAGGTCGACCCCCGCCTTCTCGGCATCGGCCCTGAGCCCCTCGGGACCGCCCGAGTAGCGGACCTCCGGCCCCTTGTAGCCCTGCGGATCCCCCAGGAAGAACTGCACCAGGGTGGTCTCGCGTGCCGTCGCCTCGGCGACGGGGTCGGTCTGCTCGACGTGGGCTCCGATGACGATGTTGCTGGCCATGCGCCCAGACTAGGCGGCCCCCCTGACAAGCGGCACCGCGCCCGGGGTGCTCGTCGGGACTGGCGGATTTGAACACGTTCAACTAGGATTTGAACATGTTCAAAGGACCACGCCATGCCGGTTGACACCCGCCAGCACATCCTCGACACCGCGATCAAGCTCTTCGAGCAGCGGGGGTACGCCGGAACGACGATGCGCGCAATCGCGACCGAGGCCGGGGTGGCCCCGAGCAATGCGTACTACTGGTTCGCCAGCAAGGACCAGCTCGTCCAGGAGTTCTACCGCCGCATCCAGGTCGCCCATCGCGAGCGCAGTGCCGAGGTCCTCGCCGGTGGCGGCTCCCTGACCGAGCGGCTGCTCGCCGTGGAGCGGGCCGGCATCGAGGTGATGGCGCCCTACCACGGGTTCGGCTCGGCCTTCGTCGGCACCGCGATCGTCCCGGGGGCGACGGTGAGCCCGTTCAGCGAGGAGTCCGCCGGCGCGCGCGAGCTGTCCATGCAGATCTACCGCGACGTCGTGGCGGGTGCCTCGCCCGCCGTACCCCCCAAGCTGGCACCGGTCCTGCCCGACATGCTCTGGCTGGCCCACCTCAGCGTGACCCTCTACTGGGTGATCGACACCAGCCCCGCCCAGGAGCGCACCACCCAGCTCATCGAGCGCTCCGTGGCCATGCTCGGCAGCGCGATCCGGGTGGCGCGTCTCCCGGGCGCGTCCTCGCTGGTCAAGCAGCTGGGCGCCGTGCTCGACGTGGTGGTGCCCGAGCGGCGGCCGTCGTGAGCCGCGCCCCGTCGTACACACCGGGGTGGGACGGCTACGTGGTCGCGGTGCTGGTCAGCATGGGCCTGACGATCCTCGCCCTCGCCGCCAGCATTCTCTCCGAGGGACTCGGCCAGGCGCTGGCCGCGCTCCTGGTCGGCACGATCTACGTGACCTTGTTCGCATTCCCGACCGCACCGGTCGGCGTGCTGCTGGTCCACCTCGCCTGTCGGGGCGTGCGGGCGCAGTGGGTGCACGTGCTCGCGGCCGGCCTGGCCGGCTTGCTGACCGGCCTGGCGTTCCAGCAGCTGGTCGTCGAACGGGGTTCGGGGCCACTGGAGGGATGGTTCCTCACGCTTCTCCTGGGGTCCGCCACCGCCGCAGGGCGGGCGGCGGTGATCCCGCTGGTGCCCGCGGTCCGCGCACGGCGTCGATCCTCGAAGGAGCTTGTGGACGACGATTTCGCGAGGACGCCGCCCGGTTGGTAGCCTTGCGCGTCGCGCTCCCCCGATGGGAGCTGCAACACCGCATCAGCCCTCCTGCCACGGAAACGCCGTGGCCGCCTGAGTCCGAAGGAGGTGGAGAACGCTATGCGTACCTATGAACTCATGGTCATCCTCGATCCCAACCTCGAGGAGCGCACCGTTCAGCCCTCGCTCGAGGCCTACCTCAACGTCGTACGCAACGACGGAGGCACTGTCGACAACGTCGAGGTCTGGGGTCGCCGTCGTCTCGCCTACGAGATCGACAAGAACGCCGAAGGCATCTACGCCGTCGTGAACCTGCAGGCCGAGCCTGCCACCGTCAAGGAGCTCGACCGTCAGCTCACCCTGAACGAGTCGGTGCTGCGCACTAAGGTCATCCGTCCCGACGCTCACTGACCCCAGAAGCGTCCGTCCAGCTCAGGCAGAACCAGGGAGACCCACACATGGCAGGCGAGACAGTCATCACCGTCGTCGGCAACCTCGTCGACGACCCCGAGCTCCGCTTCACCCCCTCGGGTGCGGCCGTGGCCAACTTCCGGATCGCGTCGACGCCGCGGACCTTCGACAAGCAGTCCAACGAGTGGAAGGACGGCGACGCGCTGTTCCTGTCCTGCTCGGTGTGGCGGCAGGCCGCGGAGAACGTCGCCGAGTCGCTCCAGAAGGGCATGCGCGTCGTGGTCCAGGGGCGGCTCAAGCAGCGGTCCTACGAGACCCGCGAGGGTGAGAAGCGCACCGTCGTCGAGCTCGACGTCGAGGAGGTCGGCCCCAGCCTGAAGTACGCCACCGCCAAGGTCGCGCGCGTCCAGCGCAGCGGCGGAGGCGGCGGCTACGGCAGCCAGGGTGGCGGCGGGGACGACCCGTGGGCCTCCAGCCCGGCTCAGGGCGGCGGCCAGGGCGGCGGCCAGGGCGGTGGCCAGTCCGGTGCCGCCCAGTCCGGCGGCGGCCAGCCGCAGGGCGGCGGTCAGGGCGGCTCCTGGGGCGGCAACCAGGGTGGCGCTCCGCAGGGCGGCGGCCAGCCGGCTCAGCAGAACGATCCGTGGGCCAGCGGCGGCGGCTCCGACGAGCCCCCCTTCTGATCCACAGCAAGCACACAACTGAACAGTCCATCACCCCCCAACCAATTCAGCCCGTCATTCCGGCGACAGCCGGGCTCTGAGAGGAGAGCACCACAATGGCAAAGGCAGTCATCCGCAAGCCCAAGAAGAAGGTTTGCCAGTTCTGCAAGGAGAAGGCGACCGGTGTCGACTACAAGGACACCAACCTGCTCCGCAAGTTCATCTCCGACCGCGGCAAGATCCGCGCGCGTCGGGTCACCGGCAACTGCGTGCAGCACCAGCGCGACGTCGCCACGGCCGTGAAGAACGCCCGTGAGGTCGCCCTGCTGCCCTACACGTCCACGGCTCGCTGAGAAGGGGTGACGAGATGAAGCTCATCCTGACCCAGGAGGTCACCGGGCTCGGTGGCGCCGGCGACGTGGTCGAGGTCAAGGACGGCTACGGCCGCAACTACCTCATCCCCCGTGGCTTCGGCATCCGCTGGACCCGCGGTGGCGAGAAGACCATCGACTCGATCAAGAAGTCGCGGGACGCCCGTTCGGTGCGCGACGCCGACCACGCCGCCGAGGTGAAGGCCAAGCTCGAGGGCTCGACCTTCAACGTCAAGGTGCGTGCGGGCGAGGGCGGTCGCCTGTTCGGCGCCGTCACCGCTGCCGACATCGCGACCGCGATCACCGAGGCCGGCGCCGAGGTCGACAAGCGCACCATCGTGCTGGGCAACCCGATCAAGTCGCTCGGCGCGCACACGGTCACCGTCAAGGTGCACGACGAGGTCGAGGCGCAGGTCAACCTCAACGTCGTCTCCGCCTGAGGCGCATCGACGTACAAGAACTGGCGTGGTGTTCGGGAAGCTTTCCGAGCACCACGCCAGTTTCACAACCGGAGTCGTGAAACCGTCACGGCGCCGCCTTCCGCGCCGGATGGATCTCCAGTGGTCCCGGGCCGCCGAGCCACTCGCGCCGGTGGACCCGGAAGAGCGAGTAGATGAACAGCACGCTGACCAGCAGGGAGACCAGCTGGGTCGGGCCGGCGAGCTGGTCGACGCCGCCGCCGAGAGTGACCACGGGGAGTACGGCGACGAGCCCGAACCCCCACACCAGCAGCCCGAACCGCTTGGCGGCGTAGTGGTCCCGTGGTGTCTGCGCGGCACCCAGCAGCCCGATCTCCCGCGACAGCAGCAGGCAGAACACGATCTGCGGGAGCGAGGCGAACCACTCGCCCGACGCGTCGAGGCGGTGGTTGAGCTGGGGGAACCACATCGGGATGCTGACGGCACCGGCCAGGACGGCCAGCCAGCGGCTGGTGGCGAAGGCGTCGTCGGCCCGGGCGAGGGGCACCATCCCGAGGACCACGAGCAGCCAGCCCACCGGGTCGGCGAGGGCGTCGTAGTGCTGCCAGTCCGGCGACGGGCGGGCTGGGAAGTAGGCGAAGAGCACCACGATCACCATGCCCATGGCGACCTTCTGAAGTGGTGAGCCCAGCCGCATGGCCGCAAGCGTAGGCTCCGCGTTCATGGCCAAGCCTCCTGCCGTCCAGCTCGCGCCCGGGGTCTGGCGGATCCCGCTGATCGGCGACTACGTCAACGGCTTCATGCTGCGCGACGACGACGGCCAGGTGACGCTGATCGACATGGGCGTCGCCTCCTCCGGCAAGAAGGTGATCGCCGCGCTGCGCTCGGTCGGTTCCGACCCGAGCGACGTGACGCGGCTGATGCTGACCCACTGCCATCCCGACCACGCCGGCGGTGCGGCGTACCTCGCGCAGGAGACCGGCCGTCCGGTGGACGTGCACGCCGACGATGCCGAATACGTCCGCTCCGGGACCCAGCCGCCGCACGACCCGAACATCGCCCTGGCGAGGCTGTTCCGCCGGTTCCCCGACCCGAAGGTGACACCCGTGACGGTGGGCGAGGAGCTCGCCGACGGCCAGGTGGTCCCCTTCGCCGGCGGCATCCGGGTGATCCACACGCCGGGCCACTCACCGGGGCACGCGTCGTACCTCCACGAGGAGTCCGGGACCCTGATCACCGGCGACGCGATCTTCAACGTGCTCGGGCGCCGCTGGCCGATGAAGTTCCTGTGCACCGACTTCGCGATGACCAAGGAGACGGCGCACAAGCTCGGCGAGGTGGAGTACGCCGTCGCGGCGTTCACCCATGGCCCGGAGATCACCGACCGACCGCGTGAGGCGATCCGGACGTTCCTCGCGGAGCATCGTTAGCTCCCCGGGTCACGCACCCAGGCGCATCCACCGGTCGCCGCGAGCGCGCAGGATCAGCGTCACCGCGCGCCCGCCCATGAAGCAGACCGCGAATGCCACCCACAGCCAGACCAAGCCCTGGCCCCCGACCAGCCAGGCCACCGGAGCGAACAGCAGCAGGGTGGCCAGCTGCGCCCAGGCGAGGTAGACGGCGTCGCCGGCTCCGATCAGCACGCCGTCGAGGACGAACACGATGCCCGCCACCGGCTGCGCGACCGCGGCGACGAGGAGCACCGGCACCAGGAGGTCCTGCACGACCTGGTCGCCGGTGAACAGCGGGCCGAGGAACGGCGCCAGGGCGGCGAGACCGAGCCCGGTGACGATGCCGCTGAGCCACCCCCAGCGCTCCATCCGGCTGGTCCCGGCGCGGGTGCCTGGGGCATCGCCGGCCCCGAGGTAGCGGCCGGTGATCGCCTGCGCGGCGATCGCCACCGCGTCCAGGGTGAAGGCGAGGAAGGTCCAGATGGTCAAGGCCAGCTGCATGGCGGCGAGGTCGGCGTCGCCGAGGGTGGCGGCGTCGTACGTCATCACGAGCAGGGAGGCGCGCAGCATCAGCGTCCGCATGATCAGGGGTACGCCGGCCCGCCCCGCCTGCCGGATGCCGGGCAGGTCCGGCCGCAACGGTGCCCGTTCACGGCGAGCCGCGCGGACCACCACGGCGACCAGGGCCGCCGCCGAGCCGAGCTGGGCGATGAGCGTGCCGAGCGCCGACCCGGCGATGCCCAGCCCGTCGAGCCCGCCGACGCCGTACACGAGCACCAGGTTGAGCACGATGTTGGCGAGGTTGCCCACCACCGCCACCACCAGCGGCGTGCGGGTGTCCTGCAGGCCGCGCAGCACGCCGGTGGCGGCCAGCATCAGCAGGAGCGGCACGGCGCCGAGCAGGGCCAGGTGGAGGTACGTCGCCGCCAGCTCGGCCACCCGGTCGCTCGGACCGAACAGCGCGACGAGCGGCCCGGTCAGGGGCAGCGCCACGAGTGTCGCCAGGGCGCCGATCAGCGTGGCCAGCCACAGGCCGTCGACCCCCTGGGCGAGCGCGCCACTGGTGTTGCCGGCACCCACCTGACGGGCGACGGAGGCCGTGGTGCCGTAGGCGAGGAAGATGCACAGACTCACCAGGGTGCCGAGCACGGCCGAGGCGATGCCGAGGGCCGCCAGCTGCGGCGTGCCGAGGTGACCGACGATCGCGGAGTCGGCGAGCAGGAACAGGGGCTCGGCGACCAGGGCGAGGAACGCGGGAACCGCCAGGCGCAGGATCTCGCGGTCCTGGGCCCGCCGACCCCCTGCAGGGCGACCGGTCACTATCACGGAGGTGAGGCTAGGCGCCAGCAAAACCTGTGCAAAACCCGGGTTTGGTTGTGGGTATCCCTCGCCGGACGGCCTTTGTCGACAAACAAACACGGCGATCCCAGATGACGAGCCGGTGAATACCAGCAGGCCGGAAAACTTTCCTCCACAGGCCGGGAAACGACAAACCCGCAGGTCAGAGGGGGTTTGTCGAACAGAAGTATTTCTGTGTCCACAGGGCGGCCAACAGGCCACGCACCTCGGTGGCGGCGTGTTCCACACGATCAACAGGGTTATCCACAGATGCCTGTGGATGAAGGGCTTGGTGACCGCCCCTCGGCGCGCTTAGTGTCAGCCGATCGGGGTCACCCGGGACCGGTTCTGGCGGATCCACGGCAGGTCCCGACCGTCGCCCCGGGTGACTTCTGGGTGGCCTGCTGGGTGCGCCAGGAATTGTGGGTGGCGGGTCCTAGCCTGCTGGTACGGATGTGAGGGAAGGGGCCAGTGGGATGAGCAACACCGATCCGGGCGGTTCGGAGGGCGGCGCCGCCGTCGCGATGAGCGAGTCGTGGACCGACACCTACCCCACCTACCTCAGCGACGACGTGAGCGGCAACCAGGAGCACTGGTCGGGCCGGATGCCGCCGCAGGACTCCGACGCCGAGCAGAGCGTGCTCGGCTCGATGCTCATCTCCAAGGACGCGATCGCCGACGTCAACGAGCAGATCGGTGGCGCCGACTTCTACCGCCCGGCCCACGAGACCATCTACGACGCCATCGTCGACCTCTACGGCCGGGGCGAGCCGGCCGACCCGGTCACCGTGTCGGCCGAGCTCAACCGTCGCGGCGAGCTGGGTCGGGTCGGCGGGGCGCCGTACCTCCACACGCTCTCGGCCAGCGTCCCGATCGCCGCCAACGCGGGCTACTACGCGACCATCGTGCGCGAGAAGGCCATCCTGCGGCGGCTGGTCGACGCCGGCACCAAGATCGCGCAGATGGGGTACGCCGGCGAGGGCGATGTCGACCAGACCGTCGACGTGGCCCAGCAGGAGATCTACGCGATCGGCGAGAAGCGCCAGCAGGAGGACTATGCCCCTCTCTCCGCGATCATGGAGGGCACCCTCGACGAGATCGAGGCGATCTCCAACAAGGACGGTTCGGGCGGTGGGGTGCCCACCGGCTTCGCCGACCTCGACGAGCTGACCAACGGCTTCACCGGCGGCCAGATGATCATCGTCGCGGCCCGGCCCGCGGTCGGTAAGTCGACGCTCGCCCTCGACTTCTGTCGGGCCGCCTCGATCCACAACAACCTGACCAGCGTGATCTTCAGCCTGGAGATGTCCAAGACCGAGATCACCATGCGCCTGCTCTCGGCCGAGGCCAAGATCCCGCTGAACAACATGCGCAAGGGCGAGATGAACGACGACGACTGGAACAAGCTCGGTCCCAAGATGGGCCAGGTCTCCAGCGCTCCGATGTTCATCGACGACAGCCCCAACATGACGATGATGGAGATCCGGGCCAAGGCCCGTCGGCTCAAGCAGCGCCACGACCTCAAGCTGATCGTGATCGACTACCTCCAGCTGATGAGCAGCGGCAAGAAGGTCGAGTCCCGCCAGGTCGAGGTCTCGGAGTTCTCCCGCCAGATCAAGCTGCTGGCCAAGGAGCTCGACGTCCCCATCGTGGCGCTCTCGCAGCTCAACCGTGGTCCCGAGCAACGCTCCGACAAGCGCCCGATGATGAGCGACCTGCGTGAGTCCGGCTCGATCGAGCAGGACGCCGACATCGTGATGCTGCTCCACCGCGAGGACGTCTACGAGCGCGAGTCACCCCGTGCCGGCGAGGCCGACATCATCGTCGCCAAGCACCGCAACGGCCCCACCCGCGATGTCGTGGTCAGCTTCCAGGGCCACTACTCCCGCTTCGTCGACATGGCCCACTAGTCAACCGGGTCCGGGCCAACCTGGGTCCGGGCCGCTAGTCCGCGACGTCGACGAGCACCTTGCCGATCGCGCCGCCCTCGACGGCGGCGTGTGCGTCGGCAGTGTGCTCGAGCGGGAAGTGATGCAGGGGGAGGCCCGCCTCCTCGCCGACCCCCACCGCGCCGTCGAGCACGGCGGCCGAGACGTCGTCGACCGCGCGTCGCTTCCAGTCGTGGGGAGCGGTGTAGACGAGCACGAACTGCCAGCGTGCGTTGGGCATCATCAGCGGACGGACGGGGAGTGACAGTGGCGCGCCACCGTCGTCGGCGTACACCGCGACCGACCCGTGCAGGCCGATGACCTGTGCGTCGATCTCCGCATTGGCCGCGGCGGCCACCTCGACGATCGTGTCGACGCCGTCGGGCGCGATCTTGCGCACCTCGGCCACGACGTCCTGCTGCCGGTAGTCGATGACGTGGTCGGCCCCCGCCTGTGCCGCCAGGTTGGCCTTCTCGGGACTGCTCACCGTGGTGATGACCAGTGCGTCGGACCAGCGGGCGAGCTGGATCGCGGCGTTGCCCACTGCACCTGCACCACCGGAGACCAGGACGGTCCGGCCCTGGAGGGTGCCGGGGCCCAGGCGCAGCGGGCCTTCCTCGGTCACGGTCAGAGTCCGGTGCGCGGTGAGGAACGGCACGCCCAGCGAGGCACCGAGGTCGAAGGAGGCCGCGTCGGGAAGCAGGTCGAGGTTGCGTCGCGGCACCAGGGCGTACTCCTGCGCCGTGCCCTCAGGACGCTGGTACGCCGCCTCCCAGATCCACACCCGCAGGCCGACCAGTGCCTCCTCCACTCCGGGACCGACGGCATCGACGACACCGGACCCGTCCTGGTTGGGCACCTGCGGCGGATCGACCGGGCTGCCGGACGTGCTGCCCTGGCGGGACTTCCAGTCGGTCGGGTTGACGCCCGAGCGGTGGATCCGCACGCGGACCTCTCCGGGCCCGGGCTCGGCCACCGGCCGGTCGACGAGCGTGAGGACGTCGGGATCGCCGTTGTGCGTGTAGGTGATGGCGCGCATGACTTCGACCGTACCGGTACGAATGTCACTGCCGGATCGGCACGCAACTCCCTGCCCTCCGCCGCCGCGCCTTCCTAGCGTGGACACGTCGCCCGATCCACGGGCGTAGGCGAGGAGAAGGAACCATGACGCACACCGACGCCCACCCGACGACGACCGGACCGGCCCGGAGCCGGCACGGCGCCGACCACACCATCGCCGTGCTCGCGAGCGCCCTGGCCGGGCTCACCTGGCTCGGCTGGCGTGCGCTCGGCTCCGACCTGGCCGTCCGCAGTGGCCAGGACACGCACCAGGTGGGCCTGGTCAGCGCGTTGGTGACCGCCGCTGTCGTGTCCGTCGCCGGGCTCGGGCTGCTCCGCTTCCTGGAGCGGCGGCAACCACGAGCCCTGCGGACGTGGACCGCGATCGCCGGCGCCGTGTGGCTGGTCTCGTTGCTCGGCCCGCTGGGTGCCGCCGACCTCGGGTCGGGGCTCGCGCTCGTCAGCCTCCACCTCGTCGTCGGCGCCGTCGTGCTCATCGGTGCACGCTGGACGCGTCAGCGCGGCGTAGCGTGAGCGCCGTGTGGAGGGCCGCCGACTCGTCGTGGCAGCGCAACATCTCCGTCTTCGTCTGGACCATCCCGCTCCTGCTCGGGCCGCTGCTCACGCTCGGCGACGGCTGGCAGGCCGCCTTCAACCTCGCCCTGATCGTGGTGATCGCGGGCTGCGCGCTCGTGATCGGACTGCTCGCCTCGCCGCAGGGCACGGACCTGCGGCCCTACCTCGCCTTCAGCACGATGCTCGGCGCGTGCTTCGCCGGCGCCACGCACGCCAACGTCGAGTGGCTGGGGACCTGGATCCTGATCGCCAACGCTGCTCCGGTGGTGCTGCGCGGCCGCTGGCTGGCCCTGGCCGGCGCCGTCGTGGTGCCGCTCTCGGGTTGGGCCGCGTGGCGGGTCGAGCCCCACGAGGGGTCCCGCGTGTGGACGGAGGTCTTCGTGGTGCTGCTGGCTCTGCTGGCCAGCACCGCGTTCACCCGGTTGCTCGAGACCGTGGACGAGCTCCGGCGTACTCGTGCGGAGCTGGCCCGGGTCGCCGTCGCCGAGGAGCGCGAGCGGTTCTCCCGCGACCTGCACGACCTGCTCGGGCACACCCTGTCGGTGATGGTGGTCAAGGCCCAGGCCGTACGCCGCCTGGTCGCGACCGATCCCGACGCGGCCGCCGAGCACGCCGCCGACATCGAGCGGGTCGGCCGTACGGCGCTGCTCGACGTACGTCAGGCGGTCGATGCGATGCGCGCGCCCTCCCTCCCGGAGGAGCTGCTCGGCGCCCGGGACGCTCTCGAGGCGGCCGGGATCCGCGCCACCATCGACGTAGGGGACGCCGACCTGCCGGAAGACACCGGAGCGGTGCTGGCGTGGGCGCTGCGTGAGGGCATCACCAACGTGCTGCGGCACTCCGGGGCCGACAGCTGCTCCATCGAGGTGACCCGGCGCGGCGACCGCACCGAGCTCGTCGTCGTCGACAACGGTGTCGGCACCCCGACCCGGCCGGCCGAGGGCACCTCGGTCCGGGCGGGCGGCCTGGACGGTCTGCGCGACCGGCTGCGCGCGGCAGGCGGACAGGTGCAGACGTCCTCCACCGGGACCGGGTTCCGCCTCGTCGCCAGTGTCCCCTCCCGCGTCGGAGCGCGGCCGTGATCCGCATCCTGCTGGCCGAGGACCAGGCCATGATGCGTGGCGCCCTGGCCGTCCTGCTCGGGCTCGAGCCCGATCTCGAGGTGGTGGCCGAGGTGGCCGACGGTGCCGACATCGTCCCGACCGCGCTGCGTGAGCGCCCGGACATCGCGCTGCTGGACATCGAGATGCCCCACGTCTCCGGCCTCGATGCGGCCGACGAGCTCTCGCGGTCGCTGCCGACCTGCCAGGTGGTCATCGTGACCACCTTCGGCCGATCGGGCTACCTGCAGAGGGCGATGGCCAGCGGGGTCAGGGGGTTCCTGGTCAAGGACCAGCCCGCCGAGGGCCTCGCCGAGTCCATCCGGCGGGTCGCCTCGGGCGCCACCGTGATCGACCCGGAGCTGGCCGGCTCGGCGCTGCGCTCGGCCGTCAACCCGCTGACCATCCGCGAGCGCGACGTGCTGGCGGCAGCGGAGGACGGATCGACCATCGCCGACATCGCCGGGCGGCTGTTCCTCAGCGAGAGCACGGTGCGCAACTACCTCTCGGCCGCCATCGGCAAGACCGGTACCCGCAACAAGACCGAGGCCGCGCTCATCGCCCGTGACCACGGCTGGCTGTAGTCCGCAAGGGCTCTTCGAGGACTGTCCAGACCACGACTCGTCCGCCCGTTGACCAGTCTGCGGACGCGGTGGCAGGTTCGAAGGCGAAGAGGGGATCTCGCCATGCGCAGTGCCACCACCGCTGTCCTTGCCTCACTCGTCCTCCTGGCCGTGCCGGCCACCGGAGCCGTTGCCGCGCCCGGGGCTCCACCGAGTCCGGGGTCGCCGGGCGTCGGTGACCCGTACTTCCCGCTGGACGGCAACGGTGGCTACGACGTCGCGCACTACGCCCTGCACATCAGCTACCGGCCAGGTCCCCACACGTTGACGGGGCTGGCCGTCATCACGGCGCGGGCCACCAAGGCGCTCTCGCGCTTCGACCTCGACCTCGTCGGGCTGCACGTCGACGCGGTGCGGGTCAACGGCAAGGCCGCGACGTGGAGCCGGAGCAACCACGAGCTCAGGATCACGCCCAGGAAAGCCATCAAGAAGCGTCACCGCTTCATCGTCAGGGTGCGCTACCACGGCACCCCCGAGGTCATCGAGGAGGAAGGGCAGGTCCCGGGCGGTGTCTTCCCGACCTCCGACGGAGCAGTGGTGATCGGCGAGCCCCACGTCGCCGCATCCTGGTTCCCGGTCAAAGACCACCCGCGCGACAAGGCGAGGTACGCCGTCTCCATCACGGTTCCACGCGGACTGCAGGCGGTCTCGAACGGCGCCCTGGTGAGGAGGCGCACCCACGGTGGCCGCACGACGTTCCAGTGGCGCGAGACCGAGCCGATGGCCTCCTACCTCGCCACGGCCACGACCGGTCACTTCGCGATCACGTCGTACCGACGCAACGGCATCTCGTTCTACGACGCCATCGACTCCTCGCTCCTGCACAAGCCGACTCCCCGCACCGGTTCGAGGTTCGCCGTCTCCGGTGGCGACGACTCGAGCTACAAGCGGTTGACGCGCCGATTCAACGTGCCCGCGTCCGGTGGCAAGCTGACCTTCCACGTCGTACGCAACAACGAGCCCGACTGGGACTTCTTCACGGTGGAAGCGCACCGGGTCGGCACGTCCAGCTGGACGACGCTGCCCGACCTCAACGGACACACGACCACCAGCACCGGCAACAGCTGCCCCTACTGGATGACCATCCACCCCTTCCTGTCCCACTACCAGAGCGATGACGGCAACGGCGGTTGCACGCCGACCGGCAGCACCGGTGCCTGGAACGCGGCGACCGGCAAGAGCGACGGCTACGAGACGTGGACCGTGGACCTCGCGCCGTACGCCGGGCAGCAGGTGGACCTGTCACTGAGCAACATCACCGACGACGTCTACTCGTTCCCGGGTGCGTACGTCGACGACGTCGCCGGGCCGGGCGGTCAGGGGACGACCTCCTTCGAGAACGACGGCAACACCCTCGACGGCTGGACCGTGCCCGGTGCACCGGCGGGCAGCCCCGGCAACCCGGCCGACTGGCGTCTGGTGAGCGCGGACCCGACTCCGAGCCTCGGCGAGAGGGCGCGAGCCGCGTTCGCGCACGAGCCGGAGATGCTGCGGTTCCTCTCGAGAGTGCTCGGGCCCTACCCGTTCAAGCAGGCCGGCGGCATCGTCGACGACGACCCCGACCTCGGCTACGCCCTCGAGAACCAGACCCGGCCGATCTACAGCCAGGTCATCTTCCTCGGGGAACCGGCCGGCTACCTCGGCGTGGTGGCGCACGAGCTCGCCCACCAGTGGACGGGAGACAGCCTGTCGGTGGCGAAGTGGCGCGAGACGTGGCTCAACGAGGGGTTCGCGACCTACCTGCAGTGGCTCTGGTCGGCGCACCACGGGGACGGCACGGTGCAGGAGTTCTTCGATGCCGACGCGTCCATTCCGGCCAACGACCCGTTCTGGCAGCTCGTCATCGGTGACCCCGGGCCGGACCACTTCTTCGACGGACCGGTCTACGAGCGGGGCGCGATGACCCTGCACGCCCTACGTCACCGGATCGGTGACCGGGACTTCTTCCACCTGCTCAGGCGCTGGACCGCACGGCACGCGGGCGGGAACGTCAGCACCGCACAGTTCATCGCCCTGGCACAGCACGTGTCGGGCCAGAACCTCCGTGGGTTCTTCAAGACCTGGCTGTTCACGCCGTCCAAGCCTGCTGGTCTGGCCGGAGACGGCAGCCAGGCGCAGCGCCAGTCACGTCCCCACGCCGGGGGCGCGCATCAGGGCGCACCGCGGCTACTGACGGATCAGGCGGCCCGCAGCGTGATGCCGCAGCGGGGGCAGTGCGTGGTGTGGCAGCAGTCGAGCGCCTGACCGCACGCGCAGTCCTGCGCAGGCGACAGTGCCGTCGTACGTCGCAGCACGGTGACGTCGGTGACCGGACCGGTCATCTCACACCTCCTCGGGTCGAGCGGATGGTCAACAGGGATTCGTAGCCGGTGCCCCGGGCGGATCGGCGACGACCGGGTGGGACCGGACCGTGCCGGTCCCACGCCAGGTCGTTCAGCCGGTGACGAGCTCGCGGGGTGTGGCGGGCTCGTCGGCGACCTTGGTCAGCGTGTTGATGCTGACGTGCGGCCAGCTGATCCGGCCGGGAAGGCCGTCGCGGCGGGGGAAGAAGTCGAGCATCACGATCTGCAGGTACTGCAGCTGGAGCTCGACGTTGCCGTCGCCGTCCGGAGCCAGCTCGTTGATCCAGAAGGTCGACTTCATCGACGCGGCGTCGGCCTGCTTGACCACGAACGGGATGTTCTTGATCCCGCCGGTGGGGTTGGAGGTGTCCAGGTCGAGCACCGTCGTCCTGGTGATGGTGAGCCCGTTGTTGGCGAGCTGCAGCAACAGGTGCGGGGCCGTCGGGTCGAAGCCGGGGAAGCCCGGGAAGCCGACGTTGCCCTTGAACGGGTTGTCGTGGAAGTGCTTGTACGGCGCCAGGTAGGGGTTGTTGACCAGGTCCTGGTTCACCCCGACCGGGAGCCCGTCGACGGCCCTGATCTGCGGAGGACCGGTGACGTGCGCGCTGTTCCCGAGGGCCAGCACCGCATCGCCGTGGGGGATGGTCGCCAGCCGGGCGATGTCGAAGCCGTCGGGGATCCGGTTGAGCATGTTCAGGAACAGCCCCGGCTCGTGGTGGATCGCGGCACCGGGAGCGCCGGTCACCGTGCTGGCCGGCTCGTCGACGACGGCCACCTGGTGGATCACCTGCTCGTAGTCGAGGGTCACCACGAACTGGTCGTGCTGCTGGGCGTGGTTCGCGGAGACTCCACGGTTGGGCACGCCCTTGTCGACGAGCGTGAAGCTCAGCTCCTCGTCGTACTGGTTCAGCAGCAGCCGGTAGTCCAGCGGGCCGGCCGCGAACGGCAGCGCGATCATGTTCCAGCCGCGGCCCTGGCCGACCCACCTCCCCGGCAGCTTGGCGAGCGGTCCCAGGTCCGGATCGAGCGGTCGCGCGACTTCGATGCGTCGCTGCTGGCCTTCCATCGTTTCCAAACGTCTGTCGGTCATGAGCACTCCTCGTGAGGTGTCTGACGCGCCCGGACGGACGTGCCCCTGGTCCATGCGAGGAGGAGGGGCCATGGCGTTGCACAGATACCGCTGGGTAGGGATGCCTAGGTTGGGCGCATGCCTCGGCCCTTCCCCTCCGTCGCCCTGGCCGTGACCGCGGGGCTGGTGGCACTGGCCGGCTGTGGTTCCGGGACCGCGGCCAGGGACGACGGCAGGCACGCCGCGGAGCCGGCGACCTCACCGGCCCTGACGACCACCCCGGCTGGTACGACGCGAAAGGTGGCGCCGCTGCCGCAGGGGATCGCGTACGACGCGAGGACCGACTCGCTCGCCGTGGCGGTGCGCGATCCCTACCGGCTGCTCGTGCTCGACCCCGACACGCTGCGGGTACGCCGCTCGCTCGGCCTTCCCGGCAAGGTCCGCCACCTCCAGGTCACGCCGCAGGGCGGCACGATGCTGGTGCCGAGCGAGACGGCCGACAAGGTCTTCGAGGTCGACCTGGCCACCGGACGGACGCGGGCCACCGACGTACAACGCCATCCGCACGACGCGACGGGCACCGACGACGGGGACGTGCTGGTCGGCAACGAGTTCAGCGGCTCGCTGTCCGTCGTACGACGGGGGCGGGTGGTGCACACCTTCACCGACCTGCGACAGCCCGGCGGTGTGCTCGCCTCGGGCCGTCTCGCGGTGGCGGTCGACGTCGGCGACTACACGGTCACGACGTACGACCTCGACACCGACAAGCGGGTCGCGCGCGTGGCTGCCGGCAAGGGCCCGACCTACGGGGTGCTGGTCGGCGCCGGCCGGGTCGCGGTGACCGACACCCGCGGCGACCGGGTGCTGCTCTTCACCCTCGACCCGCTGAAGCAGGTCGGGTCCATCGCCCTGAGCGGCAGCCCGTACGACGTGGCCGGTGACCCCACCACCGGGACCGCCTGGGTGACCCTCACCGGCGGCAACCGGCTCGTCGGACTGGACGTCAGCGGGGACCAGCCGAAGGTGATCGCCAGCTACCCGACCGTGCGACAACCCGACACCGTCGCAGTGGCGCCCGGAGCGCGGACCCTCTGGGTGACCGGCACCGAGGACGGCGTGGTGGAGCGCATCACCCGGTGACCTGACCGTACGTATCTGGGTCGGCCACTGCGCCTCCTGTTCCTCGGAGCCGGCGAAGGGACCGAGGATGCGATACACCGAGGAGCACCATGTGGCAGGCAGGCCGGACGACGTCTGGCAGGCGTTGCACGATCCCGAGGTGCTCAGCGCGTCGATCCCGGGGTGCGAGCGCCTGATCCCGCTCGGTGACCAGGAGTACGTCGCGATCCTCACCGCCGGCTCCGACACCTACCGCGGCCTGCTCACGGTCACGGACACCGCTCCCGGCTCGCGGCTGACGGTGTCGCTCGACGGACGCGGGCGCCAGCACACGCTCGAGGTCGGGCTCGAGATGCGGATCGGGCACGGGCCGGCTTCGGGCACGACGTCGCTCGCCTACGACGCGCGCGTCCACGTCGGCGGCCCGGCCGGCGCCACCGATCACCTGATGCGCAGCTGCTCCCGGGCGGTCCTGATGACGGCGGAGAGCGTGTCGAGGTCGAAGGCGCCGTAGTGGCGCTGACCGTTGACGAAGAACGTGGGTGTCCCGGAGACACCGCTGAGGTCGGCGGACTCGACGTCCTGCGCCACCCGGTTCTGGTGGGCACTGGCCTTGAGCTCGTCGTGGAAGCGCTCGGTGTCCAGGCCCAGCTGCTCGGCGTACCGCATCAGGTGCTTGCCCTCCAGCTCGTCCTGGTGGGCGAGCAGCACGTCGTGCATCTCCCAGAAGGCGCCCTGGGCTGCCGCGGCCTCGGCTGCTTCGGCGGCCAGCTGCGCCTGAGGGTGTACGTCGGTCAGCGGCAGGTGTCGCCACACGTAGCGGACGTCGGTGTCCACGAGCAGGTCGCGTACGACGGGCTCGGCCCGGCCGCAGTGAGGGCACTCGAAGTCGCCGAACTCGATGACCGTGATCGGCGCCTCGACGGGTCCGCGGACGTGGTCGCACTTGGGGTCGATCTCGGGGATGAGGTCCTGGATCAGGGTGGTGTCGCCGAGCAGGGCCCTGGCCTTGCGGTCGGGGGAGAGCAACGCGGCGAGGCGGTAGACGATCCCGGTCAGCAGCGCCGAGACGACTACGGCCGTCAGCGCGCCGAGCTTGGCCTGGTCGAGCTCGACGCCGCGCAGCGCCCGACTGGCGATCAGCAGGGCCACGGTGAAGCCGATCCCGGAGATGGTGCCGCTGCCGATGACGGCTGCCCAGCCGACCGGCGGACGGACCCGGCCGCCGCTGAGCCGCGTGACGGCCCACGACGTCGTCACGACGGCGATCGGCTTGCCGACGACGTAGCCGACGAGGACCCCGAGGGTGACCGGGGCGGCGTAGGCATCCCGCAGGAAGTCCAGGTCGAGCCCGATCCCGGCGTTCGACAGCGCGAACAGCGGGACGATCACATAGCTGGTCCACGGGTGGTAGAAGGCCTGCAGCCGTGCGTTCGGCGAGATCGTCGAGGTGAGCCCGACGGTGGCGGTGCGCGCGAGCTCGGGCGTCGGCTCCTCGCGGAACTGCCGCACGCGTCCGGTCGCCTCCTCGAGCTCACCACGGCTCGGGGTGTACGCCGGCGCGGCCAGCCCGATCGCCAGCCCGGCCACCAGCGGGTCGACCCCGCTGGTCATCAGGGCCGACCAGATCAGGATGCCGAGGAGGAGGAACAGCCAGCGTTGCTGCATCCGCAGCCGCACGGCGACCAGCAGGGCGGCGTACAGCAGGACCGCGAGCGCGATCGGCCAGACCGTGATGTCGTCGCTGTACACGAACGCGATCACCGCCAGCGCCGCCAGGTCGTCGACCACGAAGACCGTCACCAGGAAGACCCGTGCCCGGTCAGGGACCTCGCGGCCGATCAGGGCGAGCAGCCCGAGGGCCAGGGCGGTGTCGGTCGACATCGCGATGCCCCACGCCTGCTCATTTCCGTGGCCGGCGTTGAAGGCCAGGAAGACAGCGGCCGGCACCGCCATGCCCACCAGTCCGACCGCGAACGGCAGCAGGAAGCGTCGTCGCTCGCGGAGGTCGCCGAGGTCGAACTCACGCCGGGTCTCCAGCCCGACGACGAGGAAGAAGAACGTCATCAGGCCGCTGTTGACCCACTCCCTCAGGTCGTACGACGGACCATGGGAGCCGAGCTTGATGGACAGCTCGGTGTCCCAGAAGGAGTGGTAGGACGAGGAGTCGACATTGGCCCAGACGAGGGCGACCAGCACCGCCGCCACGAGCACGCCGGCGCTCCCGGACTCGGTCTGCAGGAACGAGCGCAGCGGCGCCGAGCGTCCTCGTTGCCACAAGGTGATGTCCCGCCAGGACGCGGAGTAGGACGCGTCAGCCATTGCGGACCACGGACAGAGGCTACCCAGCCGGCCCGCACCGTGGTGGATCAGTGCACGTAGGCGTCGATGTCGATGCGCGGACGACCCGCGGTCGCGAGGTTGACCACCTTGATGGTGTGGTTCGCACTACCGGTCAGGCCCCTGTCCCACATGATCACCCGGTTGGTGTTGACCGAGGCGTAGGTGTCGATCGTCGTGACCTTGACGTTGTCGACGTAGATGGCGGCCTTGCCGCGACCAGGTCCCTTGGCCATCACGAGGGCCACGTGCTTGTTGGTGCCCTGTCCGTTGACCACCGTGCTCAACGACGCGTTGGCGGTCGACGTACGCAGCATGCTGTCGCCGATGGCACAGGTGCACGAGGTCCGCGCCCAGCCACTGGGAATCGTCGGACCGTAGTCCTTCTCGACGTCGATGTGGCTGGTCGGGCGCACGACCGAGGTCTTGTTGCCGGCGCAGTCGAAGACGTTGATGCGCACCTGGTCGAGGTCGTCGGAGTTCTCGTAGGAGTCGGCGAAGTAGGTGAACTGCGCCGACGTCACATGGGTCTGGTGGTTCTCGGCGGTGAGGGTCCAGCCTTCGGCGCTGAAGTGCTCGTCGAGCGTGTACCGACAGATGCCGGACGCGTCCGTCATGGTCCACGTGAACCGCCGGTTGGCGCCGCCGTCCGCGAACCACGGCTGTCCCCCGTCGTCGATGATCGTGTCGTCGGTCTGTTCGCCGACGATGAAGGAGGAGATGGCCGGGACCGTGACGGTCGGCCTGGTGGTGTCGGTGGCGGCCCCGGCTCTGCCCGTCGCGGTGAGCGCGAGCAGCGAGAGCAGGACGGCGCCCAGGATCGCGAGGATCCGGCGCGGAAGCGTGGTCGTCATGTCGGCAGTCTGCGGGCGAACCGCGGGTCCGACGACCCGTGCTCCCGATACGTTGGCCTTTGTCCGGGCTCGGGGTCTAGACCCTCGACTGCCTTCCTCGCCACCAGCCGAGATTCGCTGGTCGGGATGCACGATCCGTGTCACCCAGCGATACACCGCCCGGACCGGCGCCGCCACATGGAGGAGCAATCAGTAGGTTGCAGCCATGACGCAGCGCAACGCGAACGGCCGGGCACTCGTCCTCGGTGGCGGCGGAGTGACCGGCATCGCCTGGGAGCTCGGGATCCTCAAGGGACTGGCGGACGCCGGCGTCGACCTCACCACGGCCGACCTCGTCGTCGGTACGTCGGCCGGGTCGGTGGTCGGTGCGCAGATCACCACCGGGCGCACGATCGACGACCTCTACAAGACCCAGCTCGAGCCGGCGGACCAGGAGATCGGGGCCAAGCTGTCCCGGTTGACGATGCTGCGGATGGTGCCGCCCCTGCTGATCCCGGGCAGCGGCAACGCCAAGCGCGCCCGTATCGGCGCGATGTCGATGAAGGCCCATGCACCCGGTGGGGAGAGGCGGGTCGAGGTGATCCGGTCGCGCATCGGGGTGGAGCAGTGGGGCGACCGCGACTTCAAGGTGACGGCCGTCGAGGCCGAGACCGGGAAGTTCGTGGTCTTCGACAAGGACAGCGGGGTGGACATCGTGCACGCGGTGGCCGCCAGCTGCGCCGTACCTCTCGTGTGGCCGGCGGTGACCATCGACGGCAAGCACTACGTCGACGGCGGCATGCGCTCGACCGCCAACGTCGACCTCGCCGAGGGTGCCGACACGGTGATCGTGATCGCGCCGCTCCCGCAGGCGTTCAGCAAGGCAACCTCGATCCGGGCCCAGCTCGAGCGAACTGGCGCCACCCACACCGCGGTGGTGACGCCGGACAAGGAGGCGCTCGTCGACATCGGCAAGAACGTGCTCGACCCCGCCAAGCGGGCCGACGCGGCGCGAGCGGGCCTGCGACAGGCGGCGTCCGTCCTCGACCAGGTCCGCGCTGCCTGGAACGGCTGACCGTCGAGCAGTCACATCCGTGGGGCGTCGTACGTCATAGGTTCGAGGACACCCTGACGAGAGGAGCCGGCGATGCTCGGCCGCAACAGCTATGAACCCGAGGAGCTCGAGAACGCCCGGGCCACCGTGAAGAAGCAGCTCGCCGACTGGCGCTCGTCAGGCGCCGGCGGCGACCTGGAGACGTCGTACTTCAACGGACTGGTGCTCGCGCTCGACCGACCGTTCGTGCACCGCATCCGCAAGATGACCGGCAAGGACACCAACCCGCTCAGCGAGGTGGAGCTGGTCGTCGACTCGCTGATCGGCAACGGCGGCCGGTTCGACGCGGGCACGGTGGTGAAGTACCAGCCCGAGAAGTCCGTGCTCGGCCTCGCGCCCGGCGACCAGATCCGGCTGACGGCCGACGACTACGAGCGGCTGGCGGCGGCGTTCATCGACGAGCTCGAGAAGCGCAGCGCCGGCTAACTGGGTGTTGTGCCTGGCGAGCGCAGGACGTCATACGGACAGAGCGCTCGAGGCCACGATTCGTATGACGTCCCGCGGCTGCGCTCGGACGGTTCAGCTCCGGGCCTGGTAGACCAGCAGGGCGATCTGCACGCGGTTCGACGACCCCGTCTTGGTGAGGACGCGAGAGACGTGGGTCTTCACCGTCGCCTCGCCGAGGAACAGGGAGGCGGCGATGGCCGCGTTGGACAGGCCGTCGGCGACCGCCTCGGCGACGGCTCGCTCGCGATCGGTGAGAGCCGCCAGCCGCTCACGAGCGGTCAGCGCCACCGGGTCGTCGGCTCCACGACCCAGCTGCTGGACGAGCCGCTCGGTCACCGGTGCCGAGAACACCGACTCGCCGCCGGCGAGGACGTGGATCGCGCGGGTCAGCTCGCGGGGTGCGGTCTCCTTGAGCAGGTAGCCACGCGCCCCCGCCTCCAGCGCGTCGAGGACGTAGGAGTCGAGATGGAAGGTGGTCAGGATCAGCACCGCCGGCGCGTCGTCGAGCGCGGCGATCTGCCGGGTCGCAGCGACGCCGTCGAGGACGGGCATCTGCAGGTCCATCAGTACGACGTCGGGACGCAGGTCTCGGCAGCGGGCCACCGCCTCGGCACCGTCACCGGCCTCGGCGACGAGATCCAGCTCCTGGTCGCTGGCCAGCACCATCCGCAGACCGGCCCGGACGAACACGTCGTCGTCGACCACCAGCACCTTCACGGCCACGGCAACCACGCCCTCAGCACGAACTCGCCGTCCGCGGTGGTGCCGTGGGTGAGGCGCCCACCGGCCAGGGTGGCTCGCTCCACCAGGCCGATCAGGCCGCTGCTCGAGCCGGGTACGCCGAGTGAGACGGTGGCGCAGCGGTTGACCACGTCGACCTCGATGTCCTCGCCCGTGCGAGCAACGCTGACCCGCACAGACTCCCCTGGGGCGTGCTTGCGGGCATTGGTCAGACCCTCCTGCACGATGCGGTAGACATCGCGACCGAGCGTGCCGGACGCGGCCGGACCCGAGGAGTCCAGCGCCGGGTCGAGGTCGAGCACGACCTGTTGACCGGCGCTTCGGGCCTGTTCGACCAGGTCGTCGAGACGATCGAGCCCTGGCTGCTCCAGAGTTCGCGGCTCGCCCTCACGCAGCACGCCGATCGCCGCGCGCAGCTCGTCGAGGGCCTGCACCGCCGAGCTGCGGATGAGAGCGGCTGCCTCACCGATGCCGTCCTGGTCGTGCCCCGGCGAGACCTCGAGCCCGCCCGCGTGCAGCGCGACGAGCGAGATCCGGTGCGCCACCACGTCGTGCATCTCCCTGGCGATGCGGGTGCGCTCGGTGGCTCGGATGTGCTCCTCGCGGAGGTTCCGTTCCGCCTCGGCCTGCTCGGCGCGTTCCCGGTAGGCAGCCACCAGGGCGTCCCGTGACTGGAGCAGGGCTCCCCAGGCGGTGACCGCTGCGGCGATCGCCACGTTCACGGTCAGGGTGACCGAGAGCCCCATGTTGTCGGGATACACCAGCCAGAACACGCAGCCGGCCAGCACGTTCGCCACGGCCAGGCTCACCGCGATCGGCAGGGAGCGGTACCTCGCGACGAAGTACAGCGCCACCATGTTCGCCACGCCTGCCGTCGCGACGAACGCAGCGGCGACGGCGAGCGTCACTCCTACGGCAAGGGGTGCGCGATGTCGCGCCACGAGGAGCAGGCAGGCGGCTGCACCGACGAGCACGTCGACGGTGCGCCAGATCCCGGTTGGCCCCTGCTCGAGCACGGTGTAGAGCAGCAGCAGCCCGCCCGCATAGGCGGCCAGGACGACGACCGCCGAACGAGCCGCGCGTCGCCAGTCCGCACCGCTCGCAGCACTCACCCGGGCGACTCTACGTGCGTGGGACGGTTCGCGAGTCCCCCGAATGGTTGACCTCCGTCCGACGAAGGTCGCGGGAAAATGGCAGGTCGGGCGACGCGGACGGGGTGCTCGCGGCAGTTGTCTTGGAGCCATGAATCCCACCACACAACCCGTCAACAGCTACGGCGTACGAGGCAGCACGCCTCGGCCGTCCGCTGTCCGTTCCCGTCCACTGCTCGAGGAGATCTTCGGTCCGGTCGACCCGGCGGCCGACGTGCTCGAGCGCCGGCTCCTGGTCGCCCGCTCGGTCGTCGCGTACCTCGGGCTCGTCCTCACCCTCGTGCAGGTCGTCGTCTGGCTGATGATCGGCCTGGTCACGACTCATCTCGACTCGCCGTGGTGGCTCTGGACCACGGCGCCGGCCGCCGCCGCAGTCGCGGGGCTGACCGCTGTGCAGCACTGGCACCGCTGGTGGACCCGAGCCCACGCGGAGCCGGAGGCCGGCCGATGAGCGCCGAGCGTCGCGTCACCGGATGGGCTGCCCTCGGCGGCGGCCTGCTCTCGGTGGTCATGGTCGGGCTCTACTTCGTCTACTCCGGCCCACCACCCTCGTCGAACGTCCTGCTGCGCAACCTGCTCCTGCTCGCGACCTTCACCGCGCTGCTGGCCTTCTCGGTCGGCCTCGGGCGGCTCCTGCGCGGCCCGAACGGCGATGCCGGGCTGGCCGGCGAGCTGGCGGTCACCGCTCTGAACATCTACGTCACCGTCACGCTGGTGGCCGCGTCCCTGGAGGTCGGCACGATCCTGCAGCACCCCGACGCCGGGCTCGACCCGACTCTCGACGGCCCGCTGGCCGCCGGCATGGTCATGCTGCACGGCCCGATCGCCCGGGTCCTGGTCGCGGTGTTCCTGCTCGGACTGGCGGCGGCCCCGAATGCCCGGCAGCTCTTCTCGAGCCGGGTGCTCACCGGGAGCATGGTGCTCGCCCTGCTCAACCTGGCGCTGGTGCCGTCGCTCTTCTTCGGCATGGATGCCGCACGGTTCTATGCCGCCAACGGTTGGGGCGCCGTCGCCTCCATCGGTGCCGTCAACGTGATCTGGTTCGCCGTGCTCGGCCGGTCGATCCTGCGCGCGACGCAGCAGCACCACTCCGAGATGGCCCCGACACCGACCTGGAGGAACTCATGAGCGACGCGACCGCGTGGACCGCGGTGGTGGTGAAGAAGTCCCGCGCCCTGCTGGACGGGTCGAACCTCTACCGGCGCGTGACGATCCGGCACGATGACGGCCACGAGGACAAGATCCGCGTGAGCCGTGATCTCTTCAAGCAGCTCGAGCCCGGCGACCGGCTCGTCAAGGAAGCAGGACAGGACCCGCGACGTGTCTGAGAGACACGCACCTGGTCCGAACGACCCTTCACCGAGGAGAACACCATGACCGCCACCTACACCGCCGACCTCTTCTCCACCGTCGACGGCTTCGGCGCCCCGCGACCCGGCACCTGGGGCGGGTACTGGGACAAGCAGAGCGCCGAGCTGCTCGACCACCGCCTCGCGTTGTACGACGAGGAGCAGCGGATGGTCTTCGGCGCCAACACCTACCGACTGTTCCTCCAGCTCGAACGCATGCTGGGGTCGAGTGCCGAGGCCGACAAGGCGGGGGACCCCTGGCTGGCCCAGATGCGTCGGCTGCCGGCAACCGTGGTGTCGGCCAGCCTGGAGGCGCCTCTCGACTGGTCCCACGCGACCTTGGCGGCGGGTGACGCCGTCGACGTCGTCGCCCGGCTCAAGGAGGAGTCCGACGTACCGTTGCGGTCGCACGGCAGCGTGTCGATGAACCGGTCACTGCTGGACGCCGGCCTGGTCGACCGCCTCCAGCTCACCGTCTTCCCGGTGATCACCGGCCAGACCGGAGCCCACCCGCTCTTCCGGGACGCCGCCGACTTCGACCTGGAGCTCATCGAGACCCACACGTTCGACGGCGGGATCCAGGAGCTCGTCTACCGGCCCTGGTTGCACCCCTGAGCTGCGCGGTCACATCGGGCGGCACGCTGCCGCCGGGATGTGGCAGCGTGCGCTCATGGGAATCCGGCTGGGGAGCACCGTGGTCAACTGCGCCGACATCGAGGTGATGACGGACTTCTGGAGCGCTGCGTTGGGGTTGGTGCCCAGCCGCCGCGAGCCGGGCGACGACTTCCGGGTCCTGCGCGGCGAGCGGGTCAACCTCTCGCTCCAGGTTGCGTCGTCCCCGGTGTCGGCGCGTGACCAGATGCACCTCGACCTCTACAGCGACGACGTGGACGCGCAGGTCGAACGGCTGCGCGCCCTCGGCGCCGAGTGGGTACGCCGCGACGACGACCCCGAGGACACCTACGTCGTGCTGCGCGACCCCGAGGGCAACGAGTTCTGCGTCTGCCTCGTCGACCTCGTCGACGGGGGTTGAGGTCAGCCTGAGGTCAGCCTGAGGTCAGCCGCTTGTGCCGGTCCCCACCGGTGACGGCCTCAGCGGTGCCGACGAGCAGCACGGAGGCGACCACGGCGAGCACGAAGCCGAGCACGTTGAGCTCCCAGATGCTGCCGGTGCCGATCAGCCAGGCGATGGTGCCGCCGATGAGGGAGCCGACGAGTCCGAGACCGAGCGTGGCCAGCAGGCCGAGGTTCTGCCGACCCGGCTTGAAGAGACGTGCGAGCGCTCCGATGATGAGTCCCGCGACAAGGAAACCGATCATGACCGCTGACCTCCTGTGAGTGGTGTGCCTCAACGGTAACGGTGGGGTGGTTGGGGCGAGCCTTGGTCGCGGTCCGGAGACTGATCCGATGGACCTGCGGCACGACCCACGACGGCGCCCGGCACTCGTCGCGGCAGCCCTGGCGCTGGTGGCGGTCGCCCTGCTCGTGGTCGTGGCTGTCCGCGGCCTCACCGGTGCGCCGGAGTGTGAGGTGACCGTGGGTGACCGGACGGTCGACCTCACGACCGCGCAGGCCGAGTCGGCGGCCGGCGTCTCGGCCCGCTCCGTGCGGTCGGGGCTGTCGTTGCCGGCGACCTCGACGGCCGTGGCCCGTGGGGCAGGGCTCTCCGCCGCCGACGCCGGGGCGGTCGCCTCGGCCCTCACCGGCCGGGCGAGGCACGCCTTGACCTGCACCCACGGTGGCGCCGACGAGACCGAGTCGGATCGTCTGGATCGCCACGGCCTGACCCACCGGGCGGAGCGCGTGCGGCTGGACCTCGACCAGGCCTTCGGTCACCTGCCGGACGGAGGCTTCGCGCCGGGTGGCGTCCGATCGGGGCACATGCCGGGATCGGCGCACTACGAGGGCCGCGCCGTCGACGTGTTCGTGCGCCCGATCTCGCCGCGCAACAAGGCCAGGGGCTGGGCGATCGCGCAGTACCTCGTCGCCAACGCCGAACGGCTCGAGATCAACACCGTCATCTTCGACGCGCGCATCTGGACGGCACGACGGGCCGGGGAGGGGTGGCGTGACTACCGGGTGAGCACGTCGGGGCGGTCCAGGGCCACCGTGCGCATCCTCGAGCACCGCGACCACGTCCACGTCGACGTGGCCGACTGAGAGTCACCCGCCGTTCAGCTTCTCCAGCCGAGCCTCGAGCGCACCGCGGCGGTGGGCGTTCCCACTCAGTCCGACGTACGACGATCCGTACGCCGCGAGCAGGGCGTCGTCGAGCCGGCGTACCGCCCCTGGCGGGTAGTGGTAGCCCATCCGGTCGCGGATCCGCTCCTCGTCGCCGCTGCGCAGCACCTCGCCGAGCTCGTCCAGCCCGGTGATCCCGAGCTCGAGCAGGAGACCGGAGATCCAGGCGTAGTGGTCGGTGCGCGACCAGCCGGCCTCGGCGTACTGCCCGGCCAGGAAGGCCGCCAGCTCGCGCGGGTCGATGCGCGGGTCCTCGTCGGCGAGGTCCGGCTCGGCCGGGCTGGCCGAGGCGCGCAGGGTGTCCCGGATGGTGGAGAACTCCTGGTCGGCGAGCTCGAGCAGCCCGGCCGCCAGGGTGAACCGCCGGTCGAAGTCGCGAGCGTGCTCGTCGGGCATGGTGCCCTTGTAGCGGATGTCGTGCTCGAACTCCGCCCACGCGTGCTGGAGCACGGTGCGCACCTGCACCTGCGCGCTCCGGCCCCGCAGCAGCTCGTACGACGCGTGCCCCTCGCGGGCGGCGTCGAGGCCGATCAGCAGGTGCCGGCTGGCGTAGCCGAAGCGTCCTTCCTGCGCCGTCTCGCGGCCCATGTCGCGGTCGTCGTGCACGACGACCTGGTCGTGCAGCAGGTCGGCCACCGCCGAGACATCGCTGTGCACGTAGGTGATCACGCGGATCCCGATGGTGTCGGTGATCTCCTTGCGAGGATCGGAGTAGAGCGGCACACCGTCCTTGGTACGGCGCACCTTCTCGGCGTACGACGCCACCGTCTTGGTGCGACCCGTGACCGAGAGGTAGTTGATGCCGGCGTCGTCGAGGATGCCCGTCACCAGCGCGAGGAACTGCTCGCCGGCGGCGACGCGTGCCGGGTGGTCGAGGGCGTACTCACGCACCGGGTCGACCGGCTCGACCGGCTCGACCGGCACCACCGCAGGCCTCGGCGCCCGAGGGCTGGGTGTCAGCCCTGGCGGCAGCGTGGGCGTGACGATGTAGCCGGTCTCGAGGTCGCCGTAGGTCGTGGTCGCCTCCGGGCGCCTGGCAGCGAACATCGCGACGTACGCGCAGATGACGGCATCGACCTGGTCCTCCGCGACCCGCAGCTCGCTCTTGCGGGTCGCGGTCTCGACCTGGCGGCGCAGCTCGAGCCAGCTCTCACCGTCGAGCACCATGGCGGGGTCGGCGTTCCCCAGTCCCTCGAGGAACCCCATCAGCGCGAGCAGCTCGGTGCGCAGCAGGTCGAGGTCGCGACCGGTCTTGTGCTTGTACTTCAGCGTCCGGCCGAGGCCGAACAGCGCCACCGTCGCCGGGTGCGGGTAGACCTCGATCGCGCGCCGGGCGCGACCCGAACGAGGGTTCATGTCGAGCCCGAGGGCCTGGCACAGCGCAGCGCCTCGCGGGGTGCCGCTGAACTCCGGCTTGCCGGTGTTGGACGGGTGGGCGCCGGCGTCGAACTTCGCGAAGTCCTTGTTCAGGGCGGCCTCGGCTGGCCGGTTGCCGGTCTCGTTGCGCACGATCAGCGGGGCGTCGATGGCGACGAGGCAGTCGCCCTCGACGTACGGCGACAGGGCGGTCTCGATCTCCTCGTCGGTGTGCACGGTCGAGACGTGCACCAGCCGACCGGACTCGTCGAGCACGGCCAGCCCGGTGGGTCGCTTGGTCCCCCAGGCGAGGTCGACTCCGATGTGGAACACCCGCCCAGCCTGCCGTATCCCGCTGCTGCGCGTTGCCACTGCGCGGTCTACTGGCCGATCCGGCCGTCGATCCGCTCGCGGAGGAGGTCGGCGTGGCCGCAGTGCCGGGCGTACTCCTCGATCATGTGCAGCAGCACCTCGCGCAGCGTGTCGCCCTCGGGCCCGGTGGTGTCGAGGTCGTGGCTGTCGACGTAGTCGTCGGCGTTCGCGATCTCGGCTCGCCAGTGCGTCCAGGCGGCGTCGACGCAGGCCGGGTCGCCGACCGCGTCGTCGAACTCGTCGTTCCCCTCGCCGCGGTAGAGGCGCTCGACCTCCTCGCCGGCCAGGGCGACGCGGAACCAGTACTGCTCGACGGTCGCCAGGTGTCGCACCAGTCCGAGGAGCGACATGCTCGACGGCGGCACCGAGCGTCGGGCGAGCTGGTCGGCGTCGAGCCCGGAGCACTTCAGCTCCAGGGTGAGCCGGTAGTTGGCCAGGTAGCGCAGGAGCAGCGAACGTTCGTCCGTGGGCCCGCCCTCGCTGCGGGGGTCCTCCTCCGGCGAGGCCCACATGTCCGACCAGCCGAACGTGGGAGTGGGCAGGTCGGCCTCGGGGTCAGCGCTCATGGGACGTCATGCTCCGAGGAATAGCCGCGCGGGGCAACCGAGTTGTCGGTTGAGGAAGGCAACGATCCCGCACCGACCCAGGAGCACCATGGAAACCCTGTACACCGCCGAGGCCCTGTCCACCGGAGCGGGCCGCAACGGCCACGTGCGTACGTCGGACGGCCGGGTCGACCTCGACCTCGCCGCCCCGAAGGACATGGGTGGCAGCGGCGAAGGCTCGAACCCGGAGCAGCTGTTCGCCGCCGGGTACGCCGCGTGCTTCCACTCCGCGCTGCAGACGATTGCCCGCAAGGACAAGGTCGAGCTCGGTGACTCCTCGGTCGGTGCCCTGGTCGGCATCGGCCCCAACGGCGAGGGCGGCTACCAGCTCGAGGTCACCCTGGAGGTCGTCGTACCGAACCTCCCGCACGACCAGGCACTCGCGCTGGCCGAGCAGGCCCACCAGGTGTGCCCCTACTCCAACGCGACGCGGGGAAACATCGAGGTCACGGTCACGGTCACCGACGACTGAGCCGGACGACTGAGCCAGACGACTGAGCCGGCCAGGCTCACACGGCGCTGAGGTCGAGCTCACCGGCCGCCTCGACGATCTCGTTGAGCACGGTGAGGACCTCGCGCCTCGGCTCGGCTCGAGAACGACGGTGTCGCGCGATCACCGACCGCGTGCCCAGCCCGGGCATCGAGACCGCCTGGATGCCCTCACGTCGCAGCGCACCGAGCAGGGCGAGCGAGGGGAGCAGGGCGACGCCCATGCCGCCGGAGACCATCGAGATAGCGACGTCGCTGTCGCTGTAGACGTGGGCGACCGGTGGCGCCTTCGCGAAGGTGGCGTGCAGGCGGGCGGTGGCGCTGTGTGCGGCGGCCGCGGGATCGACGCCCAGCCAGGTGACCTGGGCCAGCTCGTCGAGGTTGGCCGGAGCGGGTGCGTTCGCGGGCACCGCGACCACCCACGGCTCGTCCAGCACGGCCACGTCGTGGGTGCCGCGCGGCGAGGTACGTCCGATGGGGCTGTCGGCCTCGAGCATGAGCACGTCGATGGCACCCTCGCGCAGCCCCCGAGCCCCCTCCTCGGCGCCGATCTCGTGCACCAGCAGGTCGAGCCCGGGCAGCCGCTCCTTGAGGTCCTCCACCAGCGGGACGAGCAGGGCCTGGATGACGCTCTGGAAGGCGGCGATCACCACTGTTCCGGTGACGTCCTCCTGGAGCGCGGCCAGGGCACGACGGGCGTCGGTCAGCTCGGACTCGATGCGCTCCGCGGCCTCGACGAGGATGCGGCCGGCCGTGGTGAGCACGGCACCCGCCGGCTGCCGGTCGAGGACTGTGATCCCGGTCTCGTCCTCGAGCCTCGCGACCTGTTGGGAGATCGCCGATGGAGTCACCCCCGCGACGTCCGCGGCAGCGAGAACCCCGCCTGCACGGTGGATGTTGAGCAGCACAGCCAGTCGTCGCGGGTCGAGATACATGTAGAGAAACTTAATCCGGAGTCGAACTTAGTTCAATTGCGCTAAGCCAATTCGAGGTTCACGATGGGGCTTGTGAACGAGATGGTCGTGGTGGCAGCCACGGGAGGTTGGATCGGCGCGATCGGGACGGTCGGCGCCTACGCGATGGTGTCGCAGCGGCGGATGGAAGCTCATTCCCTGCGCTTCCAGACGATCAACGTGGCCTGCGCGGCCTTGCTGTCGGTGAGTGCACTGAGCGTGCACAACTGGCCCTCGATGGCGAGCAACCTGGTGTGGATGGCCATCGGCGTGCACGCCCTCCTCGGTGCCCGGCAGGCACTGCGCGCGGCCGTGGCCAACCGTCTCCGCCTGGTGCGGCTGCACGGTGACGAGCAGCCGCCGACATCCGGTCCTGCCGACGACGTCATCCTCGCCGCCTGAGCCGACTCCTCAGCCCAGGCCGTACGTCGCCAGCGGGTGGAGCAGCTCGCGCTCCTCGTAGGACAGGTGCGAGAGCAGGGTGTCGCTGAGCAGGTCCACCGCACTCGAGAGCTGCTCGAGGCGTTCGCTGGCTTCGCGCGGCTCGGCACCGACGAGTCCGACCAGGGCCCGGTCGACCTGTTCGAGCACCTCGGCAATCACCTCGTGCTCCTCGGCCAGCCGGTCGACGACCGGGGCGGCGTCGGCGTCGCGTTGGCGCAGGAACGCGAACATGCTGCGGTCCTCCAGGGTGTGGTGCCCGGTGACGATGCGGCAGTAGGACTCGCAGTAGGCGCCGAGGGTCCAGTTGTTCTGGCGCATCGTCATCGTGTTGATGACCGATCGTGCCTGGCCGACCTGGAGCAGCCCGCGGCGTACCTGGTCGACGACGTCGCGCAGCTGGGTCAGCTCGGCCCGCAAGGCGTCGTGGATGTCGATGAGGTGCTGGGGGTAGGCCTGCTGCGCCTCGGAGTACGACGCGTCGGCCGGCGCCGGATAGCGGGGACGGGTGGACTCGTTCCAGGGGAGCTCGGTGCCGAACCGGCTGCGCGGTGGCGGCGTCGGGGTGACCGTGATGGCGTCGGGCTCCTCGGACTGACGTCTTCGCGTCGGAGCAGCGCCGCTCACCCGCAGGCCGCGCTCCTCCTCGACCTGGTCGCGCACCGCCGGGGCCACCTCGAGGGCGAACCGGCGGACGAGGTCCGCGTCGTCGGTGCCGAGGATGAACGTCGAGATGCCCTCGTCGATCGCGAGCCCGGCCAGCTGCTCGGCCCAGTCGCGCGGCGTGCCCTGAAGGAAGCCGGCGCCGGACCCGAACCGGCCGAACACGTTGTACATCCGCCGGATCGCCTGCGGTCCACGCCCGTTGGCCTCGGCCCGCTCGTCCATCGCCGCGTTCATGGCGGCGAGCTGGTGCGGCTCGGCGTAGCCCATGGAGGGGATCCATGCGTCGGCGAGGTCGGCCGTCACCCGCAGCATCCGCGGCTTGTAGGCCCCCAGCCAGACCGGGATGTCGTGAGCCGGTCGCGGACCGCCGTGCAGACCCTTGACCTGGTAGTGCTCACCGTCGGCGTGCACGGTGTCGCCCGACCAGACCTGGCGGATGACGTCGATCGCCTCGATGAGCGCATCGACCGCCTCCTTCGGCGTACGACGTGGCCCGCCGGCCGCCACGATCGCGTCCCAGAACGCGCCTGCTCCGAGGCCGAGCTCGACCCGGCCGGCGCTGAGCAGGTCGAGGGTGGCGGCGCTCCGCGCCAGGATCACGGGCGAGCGCAACGGCACGTTCGCGACGTTGGGGGCCACCCGGATCGCGCTGGTGCGTGCGGCGATCACCGAGAGCAGCGTCCAGGTGTCGAGGTGGCGGCCCTGGTAGGGGTGGTCCTGGACGGAGACGAGGTCGAGCCCGCTGACCTCGGCCAGCTGGGCCAGCTCGAGGGTGTGCTCCGCGGCGGTGGCGTCGGGACTGGGAAAGATCCCGAACTGCAGGTAGTGGCCGTAGTCGGGCATCGCTCTCCTCGTCAGTCCGCGATCGTGTTCAGCCGCGCCTGGAGACGCAGCATGGTGGGAACTCCGCGGGAGGTGACCGGCATTCCCAGGCGTCGCTCCAGTGCATAGGTGGCGCCGCTGGTCCGTTCGATGTCGTTGAGGCTCACGGCATGCAGCGCGTCGGCGCGTACGACGGTCAGCCCTGCGCCCGGCACCTCCCAGGGGAGTGGCTCGGGGAACGGGTCGGGTCCGTCGAACAACGAGACCTCGGCCTGCGTACCTGTCTCCAGCTCGAGGTCGAGGGATCCACGGGACCGGTCGCACGATCACCGCGTCGTCGTACCCGCAGACGGGGGTGAGCAACCGGACCGCCTCGTCGGCGAGTGCCTGCGCGTCGCCGTCGTGCTCGAAGACGATCGTGCCGTTGACCTGGAAGTTGGTGGCGCTCGTCGCCCCGGCTCGCTCGAAGGCGTCGAGCAGCTCCGGCCGGGTGGGACTGTTGCTGCGTCGTTGTCCGAGGTTGAGGTTGCGGAAGAAGGCGACGGAGCGACTCACGAGGTCATGGTGCCGCAGCTCGCTGACGGGCACGGTAGGCCCGGGTCTTGACGACGTTGCCGCAGCCGTACTCGCACCAGGCGCGCGACCTGTTCTTGGAGTGGTCGTAGTAGGCCCACTGGCACTCGTCGTAGGCACAGATCTTCAGCCGCCACCAGATGCCCTCGCTGGTGGCCTCCTGGGCGGCGAGGCCGATCCGGGTCAGCGCGCCCCGGACGCCACCCGCGGTCGTGCGCAGCGCCGGTCCGGCCTCGGTCCAGTCGAGCGCGATGGGCAGCTCACGCAGCGCTCTCGCGAGCTCGGGCAGCGCGTCGGTCGCACCGTCGTGGTTCGCCGCCAACGCCGTGCGGAGCCCGGCGCGGAGACGTCGGGCCAGCGCGAGGTCGGCCTCGGTGGCGCGGGCGTTGCTGTCCAGCAGCCCGGCACGCAGCAGGTGGCGCGAGAGCTCCGCGCGGGTGGTCAGCTCGTCGACGCCGGTCTCATGGTCGGTCGTGTTCACGAAGTCACGCACGACCGCGATCGGAGCAGGTACCTCAGGTCGGGGCAGGTCCTCGGTCACGACACCAATATAAGGCTTTTACCGGTCACAGCGAGCACGACACCGGCGTAGCGTCATTGCTGGTGTTGGAGTCGAGAGGAGGGATGTCATGTACTACGTGACCACAGTGATCCAGAAGCTGTTCACGCCCGACAGTGAGATGCGTCGGGCCGAGCGGTACCACGCGCGCCAGCGCGCCGCAAGGAAGCAGCCACGGGACCGGACGTAGCGGGGGATGGTCCAGGTCACACACCGTTCTCCGAGAGGACATCGGCCACGATCACCCACCCCGGGGGCGACTCATGTACTCGGGGGGCGGTGCAACACCCGAATCGACCATGAGTACCCGGCTCACCGGGTATCCCGTCAGCCCTCTCAGGAACGCCAGGTGTCCACGACCTCGTCGCGGACCTCGACCGCCATGTCCTCCATGTTGCACAGGACCACGACGTGCAGCTCGTCGTCGGGCCAGCGGTTGACGATCACGGTCACCCCCGGGTCGCCGCCGCCGTGCCCGTAGCGCCCGTCGGGGTAGAGGTGCACGCCGTAGCCCTCGAAGAAGCCGTCGCCGGCGTCGGCGTGCGGGGCCAGGACGCGGTCGAGCTGGTCACCCAGCAGGGTGCCGTCGGCGTACCTGTGGAGGAAGCGGTCGAGGTCGCCGGTGGTGCTGAAAGCGCCTCCGTCGGCGCCACCGACGACCGGGATGCGGTAGACGTTCGTGCGCCACGGCTCGTCGGGGCCTGAGCGCGGCAGGTAGCCGACGGCGACGTCGGGGAGCGCCTCGTCGAGGCGGAGGAAACCGCTGGCGGTCATCCCGGCACGGTCGAACACGCGCTCCTGCACGACGTCGGTGAACGGCCGTCCGGAGAGCTCCTCGATGACGAGGCCGAGCACGATGTAGCCGGCGTTGCAGTACTGGAACTGCGTGCCGGGCTGGCGGTACGGCGGCAGGTCGCCGAAGAGCGGCAGGAAGTCGGCCGGCCGTTCGATGGAGTACGACGGGATCCGCTCCCACAACGAGCCGTAGTCCTCGAGGTAGGCCGGTGAGTCCTCGTCCTCCTCGCAGTAGTCGGCGATCCCCGAGGTGTGGCACAGCAGGTGGTGCACGGTGACCTCGGGCAGCAGGGTCGCCGGCCGGCGACCCGGAGGCAGCACGTCCACGACTGGGGTCTCGAAGCGCACCGCTCCGGCCGAGACGAGGTCCACGACCGCGACGGCGGTGAACATCTTGGTGACCGAGGCGAGCCCGAACCGGGTGGCCGGGGTGACCGGGGTCGAGGTCGCTCGGTCGGCCATGCCGTAGCTGCCCTCGAACACGACCTCGCCGGCCTGGGTCATCAGCACGCTGCCCGAGAAGTCACGCGCGTCCACCCAGGAGCGCAGCAGCGCGTCGAGCTCGGCGTAGGACATCAGGCGATCCGGGGAACGTCGGCGAAGGAGCCTTGCCCGTGCTCCCGACGGACAGGACAGAGCTGGGCGTAGCTGGACATCGCACCCTCCCCAGGTGAGTCGGCCTCCAGTAGACGCCGGATCGGGGACGGCGGCCAGTGCATATTCAGATCCGCCCGTGGCACCCGTCTGTCACTGGCCGGACCCTAGGGCTTGGGCAGCAGACCGTTCAGCCAGTCCAGCCCGTCGCGGATGGTCGCCTCGGAGCCGTCACCGAACGCGGTGTCGATGCCGAGGTACCTCAGCCCGACCAGCGCCAGCGTCCCGAGCGCGAGCACCAGTCCGAGAGAGGCGAGCAGGCCGCCTGCGACATCCGGCCTGCTCGCGCGGGCCAGCCCGATGATCGAGGCCACCAGAGCGACAGCCGCCAGACCGGCACTGAACGTCATCCACAACGAGAACGGCACGGCCAGGATGGCGGCAAGCCCCAGCACGAAGGCGGTCACGGCTGCGCCCGAGGTCTGCACGGCCCGCGCGGGCGAGCGGTCGAACAACGTCGCCAGCTCGCCGGAAGAGAGGATGTCCTCCCCGAGATCCTGCTGCGTCATGGGCGAATCGTAGGTCCGCCGTCCCCGGTTCTCCGGTCAAGCGAGCGTGTCGTGCAGGCGCCGGTTTCAGCCGCGCATGGTGCCGGCGAACCAGCGTTTGGTCCAGGGGTGGTCGCGGCGGACGTGCTGACCGCTGCCGGGGGAGTGCACCATCACGGCGCGCCCGTGGTTCCACTTCAGGAACATCGCGGCGTGGTAGACGCCTCCGCCGTCGGTGAAGAACATCAGGTCGCCCCGGCGCAGCTTGCCCTTGGGGATCCGGTGGGCGCGCTTGGACTGGGCCGACGCGGTGCGCGGCAGCTTGATCCCGGCCTTCTGGTAGCTGTACTTCATCAACCCGGAGCAGTCGAAGGATCCCGGTCCGGCAGCGCCGTAGCGGTAAGGGTCGCCGATCTGCCGCAGCGCGACGGACGCGGCTCGCAGCACCTTCTGCTGGCGGGCCGACGACGGCTTGCTCGTGGCCGTGGCCGCGGAGGCGTCGGTGGCCGGGGCGAAGGCACTGGCCGCGGCCAGGATCGCGAAGGCCAGGAGCGGGACGGTGAGGAGGGTGCGCAAGGGCCGAGCCAGTGCGGGCATGGGTGCTGTCCTTTCCCACGCCTGTGAGGTGAGCTGTCGGGTTGGAGCGAGAAAGTGCTCCGTCATCCGCGGATGACTTCACCCCGAGCACGTCCAGGTCAGCGGACCGACCTGGCCGAGCGTGGAACCTGTGGGTCCCCCACTCCTGCCCGAACCTGTTCGTGGGGACACCCCGGATCGGGCAGGACTCGGCGTTCCCGGGGTGGCTGTTCGACCCCGGCAGGCTATGACACGGGGTGCCCACCCCGTCCAGCACCCCGGTGGAGCACCATCGCGCAGTGAGGAGACCGTTCGCCACCGTCGCGGCCACCGCCGAGGAGATCCGGGCGCCCCGAGCGGGTGACGACGTGGTGCCGGACGCCGACGTCGTGATGGACCGCGGCTTCGAGGCGCGCGGGACACCGGAGCAGGTGTGGCCGTGGCTGGTGCAGCTGGGCAAGGGCCGCGGCGGGTGGTACCTCCCCCGGTCCGTCGAACGGTTCGTGCCCCGCTCTCGTCGCGCCGCGCGAACCGTGCAGCCGCAGTGGCAGGGACTGCAGGTCGGCGACGTGATCCCCGACTACGGCGGTCCCGAGGAGTACTTCGAGGCGGTCGACGTCGAGCCCGCCCGGCACCTCGTATACCGGTCCGAGCGGGGCCGGATGCGGCTGTCGTGGTCGATCACGCTGACGGCGTACGACGGCAGGACCCGGGTGCACCTGCGCCTCCGGCTCGGTCCCGTACGACGGGTCTGGCTGGCCGAGACGGTGGGGGAGCTCTTCGATGCGATCACCATCGCGGGGATGGCCGCCGGCCTGCGCGAACGACTGCGGAGCTGAGCCTCAGAGGTCGACGGACTCGCTGTGCCCGCTCGGGCGCTCCCCGGTGATCTTGGTCTTGGCGAACGCCAGTGCCGATGCCACCCGGCCGCCGGGGGTGTCCCAGTACTCGGCGGAGTCCGGGTCGATGCGGAGCAGCGCCAGGTCGGGTGAGTCCTTGCCCTCGGGGAACCACGCTTCGACCATGGAGTTCCACAGCTCGTCGGTCTTGGCACGGTCGTGGACGACGGTGCCGTGACCCGCGACCGACAGCCAGGTGGAGCCGTCGCTGAAGGCCAGGTTGACGCGCTTCTCGGCGTTGATGTTGCCGGCCTGCTCGCTGGTGGAGTCGATGAAGAACCAGGCCTGACCGGTGTCGGTGACCTCCTGCGGGGTCATCGGGTGGGAGTGCAGCCGGCCCTGGTCGCCCACCCCGATCGAGGTGAGCATGCAGAAGCGGTCGCTGCGCATCATCTCCACGACCTTCTGCTGTGCCCGGTCGGTGTCGGTCCGGTCGGTGGCTGCTTCGTCGCTCATGCCTGCGTCGTACCCAGCACACCGACCGGCACACGGTCAGGGGCCCCGCTCAAGAACTGAGGCGCTCCTCGAGGCGGACGAGCACCGAGTCGCCCTCCTCCTTGCCGATCCGCTTGCGGATGGCCGCCTTCACCGGGAGCTTGTGGGTGCCGTCGCCGAGCGCCATGAACGAGCTCTCGAACGGCTCACCGTCGAAGGTGCCACGCACCTTGACCAGCCCGCCGGTGCCGAAGAACTCGGCCGACCCGGGCATCACCACGTAGGTCCACCCACCCTTGGCGGGACTCTTCTGGAGCGGGGCGGTGAACTCCTCGTCGAGCCGTCCCTGTGGGTGCGCTGCTTCGCTCATGACAGAACTCTCCTCCGGCGCCCGCGCGGGCGCCACACCCAGACAGACCCGCGCTGGACCGCCCACTCATCGGCGTGTCGACGGCGTGTCGGCACCTCACGGTCCACCGGGATGTCAATCCTCCGGAAACCCGGCGGTAGTCCGCCATTTGGACTAGTTTCCAACGTCATGACCCTTTCCCGCCGCCATGTTCTGCGCGGGGCTGTCGCCCTCGGTGCCGCCGGAGCTGTCGCCCCCTTCATCGCCGAGAGTGCCGACGCAGCAGCGTTGTCCGCGCCGGGCGTCGTCCATGACTGCATCATCGTGGGGGCCGGCCTCTCCGGCCTCGCCGCCGCCCGCCAGCTGACCGCGGCCGGGCGCAAGGTCATGGTGCTCGAGGCGCGCGAACGCCCCGGTGGGCGTGTGGTCAACGTCAAGACGATCAGCGGCAACCTGCACTTCGACGGGGGTGCCGAGTTCGTCGGCCCGACCCAGGACCACATCCGTGCGCTGGCCAGCGAGTTCCACGTCGACGAGCAGGTCACCTACAACGAGGGCAACAACCTGTTCTCGGTGGACGGCACCGTCACGCCGTACCCCGCCGCCATCGGTATCCCGGTCGACCAGACCGCCCCCGAGGTCGTGGCCGGCATCACCAAGCTGACCACCATCTGCCTCAGCATCACGCCCGGCAAGCCGTGGGAGCACCCGCTGGCGGTGTACTGGGACTCGATCACCTTCAAGCAGTGGATCGACCGGACGGTCATCACCGCGGAGGCGAGGCTGCTCTTCGGGCTGATCTGCTCCTCGACGCTCTCGGTCGGGCCCGACGAGATCTCGGCGCTGTTCATGTTCAGCTACATCGCCTCGGCCGGCAACGCCGCCAACCCCGGCGACATGTTCCGCCTGCTCAACACCGACGGTGGCGCCCAGGAGCGCTTCCTCGACGGCGGGGCCTACCGGATCCCCGAGGCGATGGCCAACACGCTGGCCGGGAAGATCGTCTACAACGCGCCGGTCAGCACCATCGACACGCGCAGCGGACGGGCGGTGGTCAGGACCGAGGCCGGGACGTTCACCGGCAAGCGCGTCATCGTGGCGATGAGCCCGGCGATCGCCGGCCGGATCAGCTACCCGGGTGGGCTGAGCGTCGCCCGGAACCGGCTGCACGCGGGCACCAGGATGGGCTACGAGGGCAAGTTCCAGGCGGCGTACGACACGGCCTTCTGGCGCGATGCCGGACTCTCCGGCCAGGTCATCGGCAACGGCAGCCCGATCGACATCACCTTCGAGACCTACAGCCAGGGCAAGCACTGGCTGATGGGGTTCATCTCCGGCGACAACATGCGGCGCCTCGACGGTGCACCGCCCGCAGTCCTGATGAAGCAGTGCATGGACAGCTTCGTGGACTACTTCGGACCGCAGGCGCGGAGCCTGGCCGTCGACCGTGGCTTCAAGCGCTGGGACTACGACGAGTACTCGTGGGGTGGCCCGACCGGGCTTCCGGCACCAGGTCTGCTCATCCGTGCCGGCACCGCCCTGCGCCAGCCCAACGGGCTGATCCACTGGGGCGGCACCGAGGCGGCGTTCTACTGGCAGGGCTACATGGACGGCGCCGTCACCTCCGGGTACCGGACCGCCGACGAGGTCCACGCCGCGCTCAGCTGACCGCGCTCCACCGGGTCTGCTGATCCCCGGGTCGTTTGAGAACGCCCGGGATGTGGGTACGAGCAGCAGATGACGTTCTGGGAGGGGCGTCGGCCCCGGTGGTCACGGCTGCGCAAGCCTGATGCCGTCGAGGTGGCCGACTGGGCGCAGCATGCCAAGACCGCACTGGCCGGGGTGATCGCCTGGGTCGTCGCGATCGACGTGCTGGGGCTCGACCAACCCTTCCTCGCACCCTGGGCAGCCGTGCTGGTCGTGCACGCCACGGTCTACCGGACGGTCTCGCGCGGCGGACAGCAGATTGTCGCGACGTTCCTCGGCGTCCTGCTCGCCTGGGCGTCCGGCAGCCTGTTCGGCGTCGGGCCCCTCGGCATGGGCGTGATGCTGGCCGTGGCGTTCCTGCTCGGGCGGCACCGGTGGCTGGAGGAGGAGTCCACGACGGTCGCGACCACCGGGATCGTCGTACTCGCCACCAACGTGATCGGTGAGTCGCACCTGCTGGCAGGTCGACTGCTGGACACCTCGGTCGGCGTGGTCGTCGGCCTGGCCGTCAACCTCGTGGTGTGGCCACCGCTGCGCGACCGGGCGGCGCGGACCTACGCCCACCACCTGCCGCAGCACCTCGCCGACACACTCGGCTTGATGGCCACGGGGCTGGGCGACCCGGGCCGCGACCTCGACCAGGACGACGTCGAGGCCTGGATGCGCAGCTGCCGCGAGGTCGACCTCGACATCGACCACGCCTGGGGGCTGCTGCGGCAGGCCCATGAGAGCAGTCGGCTCAACCCGCGGCGCAGCCAGCCCGACGACCTCGAGGAGATGCGCCGCGCACTGCAGCTCCTGGAGGAGGCGGTGGCCGAGGCGATCAGCCTGGCGCGCACGATCGGCACGAGTGCGAAGGACGCCAATGTCTGGGACGACTCGTTCCGCACCGAGGTGCAAGGGCTGCTCACCACGTCGGCGACGGCCATCGCGGCCGGCGACGAGACGGCCCTCGTGGAGGTACGGGACCAGCTCGGCCGGCTGGTGGGCGACCTCGCCACCGATGCCCTGGCGCAGTCTCACTGGCACGAGTACGGCGGGGTCGTGGTGAGCCTGCGCAACATCGTCGACGCCGGCATCGAGCTCGCCCCGTGGACTCGTCAGGCCGGGAGCTCGCTGCGGCGTCGCGCGCGCTACGACCTGCCCGGCCCCGTACGCCGTCGCCCGCACCTGACTGTCAGTCGCCGGGACTAGTCTCCGAAGACAGTCACCGAGAGGAGCCCTGTCATGGGCAGCACGCTCAACCCCTACCTCAACTTCAAGGACAACGCGCGCCAGGCGCTGGAGTTCTACCGCGAAGCCCTCGGTGGAGAGCTCCACGTGAACACGTTCGGCGACTTCGGCGACGACTCCGGGCCCGAGGCCGACCTGATCATGCACGGGCAGCTCGAGACTCCTGCGGGCTTCACCCTGATGGCCTCCGACACCCCGCCCGGCATGGAGGCCGGCGAGTCCGGCGGCTTCGCGGTCAGCCTCAGCGGGGACGACGAGGCCGAGCTCCGCGGCTACTGGGACAAGCTCTCCGAAGGCGGGGAGGTCACCGTGCCTCTGGAGAAGCAGATGTGGGGCGACACCTTCGGGATGGTGACCGACAAGTTCGGGGTCGGCTGGATGGTCAACATCGCCGGCGAGGGCCAGGGCTGAGCCTCGTTTGGCGACCACCGCGCCGGGTACGTCCCGAGCAATGACGCCCGCCGACCGACCTTCCCCCGAGCACCAGCGACCCGACGGCACGGACGATGCCACGGTGGCCGCGCTCGGGAAGCTGTCCGAGGCGTTCGAGGTGGTCGAGGAGGCGCGTGGGCTGCTCTACGCGTTCCACCGTCGCTGCGGCACCGCCGACCTGACGCTCGGTGAAGCGGTCGACCAGCTGCGCGAGGCCGGTCACGGAGACCTCGCCGACCGGATCGAGCGCGAGCTGGTCGGGCGCAACGTGCTCGAGGGTCGCTGGAGCTTTCAGATCGTCGAGGAGTACGACGACACCTACTACTCGGCCTTCCGCGACCTCGAGCACTCCGCTCGTCAGGAGCTGGTGTCCGGACGACGCCACCTGTTCGAGGCGGAGATGAAGGAAGACCGCCGTACCCATGGGCGTCGTCACCACGAGGCGACCGCCGTCCCCACGACCGACAACGAAGGAACCAGATGAAGCTCCAGCGCAGTGTCGACACCACGGCCGCACCGGCAGCGGTGTTCGCCTACCTCAGCGACTTCACGACCACCAACGAGTGGGACCCGGGCACGGTCAAGACCGAGCGGGTCTCGGGTGACGGCGGGGTCGGCACCACCTACCACAACACCTCGAAGTTCATGGGTCGCGAGACCGAGCTCACCTACGAGGTGGTCGAGCACCAGCCCGACTCACGGTTCGCCCTGCGTGGCGAGAACTCCTCGGTCATCGCCAACGACACCATGGAGATCGCCCCCGCCGGGGCCGGTTCCCGGGTCACCTACACCGCCGACTTCGAGTTCAAGGGTCTCGGCAAGCTGGTGGCCCCGCTGTTCAAGCCGGCGTTGAAGAAGCTCGGTGACGAGGCCGAGTCCGGCCTGCGCGAGGCCCTCGCCAAGCTCTGAGCAGGCTGGCCGCTACTGACGCCCGGGTCAGTGGAGGCGCTGACTACGGTGGAGCCATGGCCTCCCTCCCCGAGCTGCTGGCGTCCGGCGTCGACACGTTGATGGATCGCACCGTCGCGCCGGGGTTCACGCGGATCGGGCCGGCCGTGCGCAGCCGGCTCCCGGGGTGGCCCGAGGACCCGTCGCCCGGTGCACTGGCCGGGAGGACGGCCGCGGTCACCGGCGCGACCTCCGGCCTCGGCCTGGCCACCGCGGAGGGGTTCGCCCGTCTCGGGGCGGCCGTGCGGCTCGTCGTACGTGACGAGGTGAAGGGTGCCGACGTCCGTCGCCGCCTGGAGTCGGCCGTGCCCGGCGCCGAGGTGCACGTCGACCGCTGTGACGTCTCCGACCTCGAGGACGTACGCCGGTTCGCGACCGCACTCGACGTGGACCGCCTCGACGTGCTCGTGCACAACGCGGGCGCGATGCCCGCGACCCGCACCGAGTCAGCGCAGGGGCACGAGCTGACCATGGCGCTGCACCTGCTCGGCCCGGTGCTGATGACCGAGCTGCTCGTCCCGACCCTCGCCGGCCACGGCGCCCGGACGATCTTCGTGACCTCGGGCGGCATGTACGGACAGGCGCTGCGCGCGGACGACCCGGAGTACCGCCGAGGCGACTACTCCCCGACGACTGCCTACGCCCGCAGCAAACGCGCCCAGGTGGAGCTCCTGCCGCTGCTGGCGCGCCGGTGGTCCGGCGCCGGCATCGGGGTGCACGCCACCCATCCGGGCTGGGCCGACACTCCGGGAGTGGAGGAGTCCCTGCCGCGGTTCCACCGGTTGACCGGGCCGTTGCTCCGGGACGCGGAGGGCGGGGCCGACACCACCGTCTGGCTGGCCGCCACCGCCCCCCAGCCACGCTCGGGCCAGCTCTGGCACGACCGGCGACCCAGGCCCACGCACCTGCTGCGGCGCACGCGGACGGGCGACGCGGAGCGAGGCGCGATGTGGGACTGGGTGCGGCAGCAGGCCGGCCTGGATGCGTGACGGTTAGATTGCCGGTGTGAACGGGCGCGACGAGACCGAGGTCGAACGCGCCGACCGCAATTGGTCCGAGCTCATCCAGGAGCTGCGGGTCGCCCAGACCGGCATCCAGGTGTTGGCCGGGTTCCTGCTGACGCTGCCGTTCAGCCAGCGCTTCGCAGAGATCAGCGACCTGCACCGGGTGGAGTACCTGGTCGCGTTCAGTCTGGCGGTGCTGACCATCGGGCTGATGACCGCACCGGTCTCGCTGCACCGCGTGCTCTTCGCCAAGCACGAGAAGCAGACCCTCGTGCGCGTCGGCGCCTTCTTCGCCAAGACCGGACTGGCTTCCCTCGGGCTGACGCTGGTCTCCGTCGTCGTGCTGATCTTCGGCGTGGTGGTCGACGACACCGCCGGCTTCGTCGCCGGCGGCCTGGTGTTCGTGTTCTACGCCCTCGGCTGGGTGGTCCTGCCGCTCGTGCTGCTGCACCGGTCCGAGCCCTCGTGAGGCACACCGACTGGCTGCTCTCCACGTCGGAGCGCGCCAACGCGCAGACGCGGCTGGACGACCGGCACCCGGGCGAGACGGCCTGGTCGGAGGGCAACCTGGTCCGGACCCTCGTCCACGGCAGCACCTACTTCGCCGAGCTCTACGAGCGGATCGAGGCTGCTCGACCGGGCGACCTCGTGCTGTTCACCGACTGGCAGGGCGACGCCGACGAGCAGCTGACCGGGGAGCCCGGGTCCGAGGTGGTCGAGGTCCTCGGGCGAGCCGACGAGCGGGGGGTCGACGTACGCGGCCTGATCTGGCGTTCCCACATGGAGATGCTCAACTTCAGTGCCGAGGAGAACCGGCTGCTCGGGCGGCAGCTGCAGAGCCGGGGCGCAGAAGCGCTCCTCGACATGCGCGTGCGCACGGGCGGTTCGCACCACCAGAAGCTGGTGGTGATCCGCTACCGCGACCGACCGGAGGACGACATCGCCTACGTCGGCGGGATCGACCTGTGCCACTCGCGGCGCGACGACGCCGAGCACCTCGGCGACCCGCAGGCCCTCGAGATGGCGCCCGAGTACGGCGAGACGCCGCCGTGGCACGACGTGATGGCGGCGATCTCCGGGCCGGCGGTGTACGACGTCGAAACGGTGTTCCGCGAGCGGTGGGAGGACCCGACCCGGCTCACCCGGCACCCGCTCTACTGGACCCAGGACAAGCTGCTCCGCATGGACATGTCGCCCGACCCCCTGCCCGAGCAGGCGCCACCTCCGCCCTCACCCGAGGGAGCCACGCACGTCGTCCAGCTGCTGCGGACCTATCCCAACCTGCGGCGCGGCCGCGACTACCCCTTCGCCCGTGGCGGGGAGCGGAGCGTCGCGCGCGGCTACACCAAGGCCGTCTCGAAGGCGGAGAAGCTGATCTACGTCGAGGACCAGTACCTCTGGGGCCACCACGTCGGGGACCTGTTCACCGAGGCGCTGCACCGACACCCGGACCTGCGCGTGGTCGCGGTGGTGCCGCTGTTCACCGACCAGGCGGGGTTCATGGCCCGGACGCCGCAGCTGCTCGGACGGGTCCGCGCGATGCGCCAGATGCAGCAAGCCGCTCCCGACCGGGTCGCGATGTACGGCATCGAGAACCACCGGAGCACGCCCGTCTACGTGCACGCGAAGGTGTGCCTGATCGACGACACCTGGGCCACGACCGGGTCGGACAACTTCAACCGCCGTTCGTGGACCCACGACTCGGAGCTGACCGCAGCGGTGGTGGACCCGTCGGCGGACGACCACTCTCCGTACGTACGCCGGCTGCGACTCGCCCTCGCGGCCGAGCACCTCGACCGGGAGGTCGATGACGAGTCGTTGCTGGAGGTGATGGGTGACTGTGTCGACGCCGAGGGCATGTTCGCGGCGTACGCCGAGACCGCCCGCCGCCTCGACGACTGGCACGCCAACGGTCAGGTCGGCCAACGACCCCCCGGCCGCCTCCGCCGCCTCCAGGAACCCCAGCTCGGCCCCCTCACCCGGGCCGCCGCCAGGATCCCCTACCTGCTCCTCCACGACCCCGACGGGCGACCGAAGCCGCTGCGGAAGCAGGACGGGTACTGAGGGCCTCGGTTTCCCCGGACGTCCGGGGAAACCGAGGGCTGGCAGGCAGTACTTTGCCCGCCAGCCCCCAGAATCAGCCGCCAGCCCTGACCGATACGTCCGGCCACTGACGGCGCGGGAGGCGCTAGGCCTGACGAGGGCTGTTCACGGAGCGGGCGGCGTGACGCCGCACCCGTTCGCGGTTGCCGCAGTCCTCCGAGCTGCACCAGCGCCGCCGGTGGCCACGGCTGGTGTCGACGTAGGCCCACCCGCAGGCGGGGTCGCCGCAGAGACGGATCGGACCGGGAGGATCGCTCAGCTGGTCGAGCAGGTCCAGCGCGACCCGGCGCGCCGGCGTACGTCGGTCCAGGGCCGTGACCTGCCACGCCACCCGATCACCGATCGGGACCAGGACACTGTGCTGGAGAGCGTCCCTGATGGCAGCCTCGAGCGGGGGCAGCCGCGGCGGGTCGGCGTCGACCAGGTGCGCGGTCAGCGTCTCTCGCAGCGCGACGAGAGGCGTGCGCACGTCGATCCCCGCCAGCGTGCGCGTCTCCGACGCGGTGAGCACGCCCGCCCGCTCGCACCAGACCAGCGCGTCCGACGGGTCGACCAAGTGGTCCTCCAGGCGGGCGGCGTCACCCCTCCAGCTCACCGTGTTGACGAGGTCCAGGCACGGCCGACCGCCGACCAGCCGCACCGTCGCCACGCGAGAACCCACTGTGGACACACGAAGATACTAATGGCTTTACAGGCTGATGGCCATTAGTTAACGTCGATCTCGGAGGTGGTGTCACATGTCGTCGAGCAAGGCCCGGGCGGTGCGCGCGTCTGCGACGCTCGCGCTGCCGACTGCCGCCTTGGGCGTCACGTTCGGGGTGCTGGCCGCTCCTGTCCTCGGCGCGGGTCCTGTCATCGTGATGTCCGCCGTCGTCTGGTCCGGTGCTGCCCAGTTCGGTGCGTTGACCGTGCTCACCGGCGGCGGGGGTGTTGCCCTGGCTGCAGGGACGGCACTGCTGGCCAACGCCCGTTTCCTGCCGATGGGCTTCGCCTTCGCGCCGTCGCTGTCGGGTTCGCCACTTCGTCGAGCACTCGCCGGGATGCTGGTGGTCGATGCCTCCTTCGCCCTCGCGCACCGCGGTGAGGGCAGGTTCGACGCCGAGGTCGTGGTGTGGTCGGCGCCGCTCCAGTACGCCGGCTGGGTGCTCGGCACCGTCGTCGGGGCGCTGGGTGCCTCGACGCTGGCCGATCCGGGTTCGTGGGGACTCGATGTGCTCTTCCCGGTCTTCTACCTCGGGCTGCTGGTCCCGGAGCTGCGCACCGCTGGGCGGCAGCTCGTCGTGGCAGCGACAGCCGCCGTCGTGGCCCTGGCGCTGGTGCCGGTCACGCCCGAGGGTGTGCCGGTCCTCGCGGCCGCGGCGACAGCTCTGCTCGGACTCAAGGATGCGGCATGACCTGGGTGCTGGTGCTGGTGCTGGCGACCGGGACGATCGCCCTGAAGGTGGTGGGCCCGACTCTCGCCGGCGGCGTCGAGCCTCCGCAGGCGCTGACGCGCGTCATCGCGCTGCTGACACCCGCGTTGCTCACCGGACTCGTGGTCACCAGCACCTTCTCCTCCGGCCACGACCTGGTCATCGACGCCCGTGCCGCCGGGGTCGGCCTGGGGCTGGTGCTGCTCCTGATCCGGGTGCCGCTCGTGGTGGCGCTGATCGCCGCGAGCGTCGTCGTCGCGGTGGTCCGGATGCTGACCTGACTCGGGTGCCGGGACCCGCGCACGCGGCCGCTTGACCCGGTCGCGAGGATGGACGCATGGCAGACGTGCAGGTGAAGAAGAACGAGGACGCCCACCGCTACGAGGCGTACATCGACGGCGAGCAGGTCGGCTTCGCCGAGTACCAGCTGACCCACAAGCTCATCGTGTTCACCCACACCGAGGTCGATGACCGGTGCGAGGGGATGGGGGTCGGCTCGACGCTCGCCCGCGAGGCCCTGGACGACGTACGCCGCGAGGGCACGCACGAGGTCGTGCCGCTGTGTCCGTTCATCAAGTCCTGGATCGAGCACCACCCCGACTACCAGGACCTCGTGCACGTCGCACCGCACAGCACCGCCAAGGACTGATCGGGTGGACGTCGACGTGGTGGTCGTCGGAGCCGGGCTGTCCGGGATCGGGGCGGCGTACCGGCTGCAGACCGAGTGCCCCGACCGCACCTTCGCCGTGCTCGAGGCCCGTGACGCGATGGGCGGCACCTGGGACCTGTTCCGCTACCCCGGCGTGCGCTCCGACTCCGACATGTTCACCCTCGGCTACCAGTTCAAGCCCTGGACGGCGGAGAAGTCGATCGCCGACGCCGACACCATCCTCGGCTACATCCACGAGACGGCGGCCGAGTTCGGCATCGAGCAGCACATCCGCTACCGGACGAAGGTGGTCGGCGCCGACTGGTCGAGCGCGGACGCCCAGTGGACCCTCCGGCTCGAGACGCCGGACGGACCACGCACGATGACGTGCGGCTTCCTCTACTCCTGCGCCGGCTACTTCGACTACGACCGGGGCCACACCCCGGAGTTCCCGGGCCTCGAGGACTTCGAGGGCGAAGTGGTCCACCCGCAGTTCTGGCCCGAGGACCTGGCGTACGACGACCAGCGGGTCGTGGTCATCGGCAGCGGCGCGACCGCCGTGACGCTCGTGCCGGCGATGGCCGAGCGGGCCGCGCACGTCACGATGCTGCAGCGCAGCCCGACCTGGATCGGCGCCGTCCCCGGTCGCGACAAGCTGGCCGACACGTTGCGCGAGAAGCTGCCGCCCAAGCTGGCCCACCGGGTCATCCGGGCGAAGAACATCCTGTTCACGCTGGGCTTCTACAACTTCTGCCAACGGTTCCCCGACCGAGCGCGGTCGATGCTGCTCGGACTCACCACCAAGCAGCTGCGCGATCCCGCGATGGTGGAGGAGCACTTCACTCCGACGTACGACCCATGGGACCAGCGGTTCTGCGCCGTACCCGACGCCGACCTGTTCCGCTGCATCCGGCACGGCGACGCCGAGGTGGTCACCGACCACGTCGACTCGTTCGTGCCCTCCGGGATCCGGCTGAAGAGCGGCCGGGTGCTCGAGGCAGACCTGGTCATCACGGCGACCGGCCTGACCCTCAAGCCGTTCGGCGGCATCGCGCCGTCGGTCGACGGGGAGACCGTCGACCTGCACGACCAGTTCGTCTGGCAGGGCGCGATGCTCACGGGCATCCCCAACTTCGCGGTCTGCATCGGCTACACCAACGCGTCCTGGACGCTGCGCGCCGACCTCACCCACCGCCTTGTCTGTCGCGTGCTCAACCACCTGTCGCTCCACGACCTCGCCGCCGCCGAGCCGAAGCCACGCGGCGAGCTCGAGGAGCGCCCCCTCCTCGACCTGACCTCCGGCTACATCCAGCGCGCCATCGACCAGTTCCCGCGGCAAGGAGACCGCGGCCCCTGGCGGGTGCGCCAGAACTACCTGATCGACTCGGTCACCACCCTCAACCGCCGCCTCGCCTCCTCGATGGTGTTCACCCCGCGGAAGACCCAGGACGTCATACGAATTGATGCCTAGAGCGCTCGATTCGTATGACGTACCACAGCTCGCGCCCACTCACCCGACCAAGGGAGACCATCTGTGCGCCGCCGTCGCGACAAGGAACTGACACTGGACCAGCAGATCATGAACCTTGAAGAGCGACTGGAGCTGTATGCCGCCCTGGAGACCGTCCTCGCAGACCCCCACGACCTGCTCGAGGTGATGCTCGCGTCCACGGACCCGGACGCTGCTGTGCCCGCCCTGCGGAGCCGCTTCGGGATCTCGGAGATCGCGGCACGGGCCGTGCTGGACGCGCAGTTCCGCCGGGTGACCTCTCGGGAGCGCGCCCTCATCACAGAGGGGTGCGACGAGCTGAGGGCCCACCTCGAGACGCTGCGACGACAGGTGGCGGACACCCAGCCGTAGCACCCGTCCCGTGAGACAGCCGTGTAACCCGCTCGCGAGGTGACCCGTTGACTGCACATGTCCACGAAGCGACCCTTGATCGCCGCTGCTCTGACGCTCGGGCTGGCGCCGGCGCTGCTCTCCGTCGTGGTGCCGTCGGTCACCGGCGGGGCGGCGGCCGCGACGCCGACGTACCAGGCCACCATCACGCGCACGCAGCACGGCATCCCGCACATCACGGCGCGCGACTTCGGCTCGCTCGGCTTCGGGTCGGGGTACGCCGCCGCGGGCACCTCGATCTGCACGCTGGCCGACACGGTGCTGACGGGGCGTGGTGAGCGGTCGCGCTACCTCGGCCCGTCGGCGACGTACGACGACCAGGTGTCCATGACCGGCACCAACCTCCAGATCGACACGCTGGTCACCGACCTGCACGACCGCAAGGTCGTCGAGAAGCTGCTGGCCTCGAAGGCCGGCCCCAGCGCCCAGGCCCGGCAGATGGTCGACGGGTACGCCGCCGGCGTGAACGCCTGGTTGAAGAAGGTCGGTGGCGCGTCGAAGATCACCGACCCGAGCTGCCGCGGTGCGGCGTACATCAAGCCCAACGCCACGGGCCTCGACATCTGGTACGGCGTCTACCTGGCCAACCTGATCGCCTCGACCGGCCACTTCGTCCCGCAGATCACGAGCGCGACGCCGCCGAGCGCCAGCGACCCGGGCATCCCGCAGCTGCCGGTGAACGCCTCCTTCCAGCAGGCGCCCCGACAGCTGCCCGACAAGGACAAGCTGATGGCCGCGCTGGGCAAGGACCCGCACTCGCCGTTCGGCTCCAACGCGACGGCCATCGGTGGGGACGACACCACGACCGGACGCGGCGAGCTGCTCGGCAACCCGCACTTCCCGTGGCGCGGCCGCTACCGGTTCACCCAGCAGCAGCTGACCATCCCGGGGCAGTACGACGTCGCCGGTGCCAGCCTGATCGGCTCTCCGGTGGTGAACATCGGCTGGAACAAGGACGTCGCCTGGAGTCACACCGTCTCGACGGCCTACCGGTTCACGCCGTACGAGTACCAGACGCTGCCTACATCTCTGGGGGGCACCCCGACCTCGTACCTCACCACCGACGGCGTCAAGCAGCTCGACAAGCGCGACGTGCACGTCACGGTGAAGAACGCCGACGGCTCGCTGTCGACGGTGACCAAGAACCTCTACCGCACCGACCAGGGCTACGTCGTCGACGACCCGGACACGTTGATGAACTGGACGCCGACCAGCTTCTTCGCGATTCGTGACGCCAACGGTGAGCAGCTGCGCACGATCGACACCTTCCTCGACATGGGCAGGGCCACCGGCGTACGCGACCTGTTGGCCCGGCAGGACAAGGGAGGCGGGATGCCGTGGGTGAACACCACCGCCGCCGACCGTGCCGGCAACGCGTTGTACGCCGACCACTCCGTCGTACCCAACGTCTCCAACGCCGTCGCCCAGAAGTGCATGACGCCGATCGGCCGTGTCCTCTTCCAGGTCGCCGGACTACCCGCCCTCGACGGCACCCGCGCGACCTCGGACTGCAGCTGGGGCACCGACTCCGACGCGCAGCGGCCCGGCATCTTCGGACCGAAGAACCTGCCGGCCACGGTGCGTCGCGACTGGACGATGAACGCCAACGACTCCTACTGGCTGCCCAACCCGGCCCAGAAGCTCGAGGGGTACGCCCGGATCATCGGCTGTGAGAAGTGCCAGCGCACCCTGCGCACGAGGATGGTCGACCACTACGTGATCGACGCGCTCGCCACGGGCAAGATCAGCCCGACCACGCTGCGCGGCTTCGAGCACCAGAACCGCGTGATGGGCGCGGAGGTGATGAGCCAGAACGACGACCTGGTCAAGGTCTGCGAGGCCGCCGACGGAGGGGACGCCTGCCCGGTGCTCGCGGCCTGGGACAAGCACTCGAACATCGACAGCCGTGGCAACCAGATCTTCGAGGAGTTCGTGACCCGGCTGCCGACGGTGTCGCTGCTCGGCACCGAGGCCTACTGGCAGGTGCCGTTCGACCCGAACGACCCGGTGAACACGCCGCGCGACCTCGACGAGAACAACCCGCAGGTGATCCAGGCGATGAAGGACGCGATCGCCTACCTGCGCAACAAGTTCGTGCCGATGAACGCCACCTGGGGCTCGCTCCAGGTCGCCGGTGACACCGGTGCCCCGCCGATCCCGCTCGGTGGTGGGCTCGGCGACGAGGCCGGCAACGCCAACGCGCTGGCCTCGCGCAACCCGGTGACGAACAGTGCGAAGTACAAGCCGATCACCTACGGCTCCTCGCACATCCAGGCCATCTCGTTCCTCGACAACGGCGGCCTCGACACGAAGACGATCCTCACCTACGGCCAGTCCGAGGACCCGACGTCGCCGTGGTCGAAGGACCAGACCGAGCTGTTCGGCAAGAAGCAGTGGGTCAGCTTCCCGTTCACCCCCGCGCAGATCAGCAGCCAGCAGATCTCGAAGCAGACGGTCACCGGCTAGGCGAGCTCCTCCACCAGCCGCTCGACCCGACGGCGGATCTCGTCCCGGACCCGTCGTACGACGTCGAGGGGCTGGCCGGCGGGGTCGTCGAGGACCCAGTCCTCGTAGCGCTTGCCGGGGAAGTAGGGACACTCGTCGCCACAGCCCATCGTGACGACCACGTCGGCCGCCTGCACCGAGTCGGGGGTGAGCACCTTGGGCTGCTCGCCGGTGAGGTCGATGCCCTCCTCGGCCATCGCCTCGACCGCGACCTGGTTGACCTGGTCGGCGGGCTGGGAGCCGGCGGAGCGTACGTCGATCCGGTCACCGGCCAGGTGCTGGAGGTAGCCGGCCGCCATCTGTGAACGGCCGGCGTTGTGGACGCACACGAACAGCACCGTCGGCCTCATCGGACGACCTCCGGGACATGGGCGGCGAACAGGAACCGCACCAGACCGAGGGCGAGCACCCCGCCGATCAGCTGCATCAGCACGAACATCGGCACCGACGACGGAGCGATGCCGGCGAAGGTGTCCGAGAACATCCGGGCCACCGTGACGGCCGGGTTGGCGAAGCTGGTGGAGCTGGTGAACCAGTAGGCCGCCGCGATGTAGCCGCCCACGACCAGCGCGACCGACTCGGGTCGTCCGCCACGCAGACTGCCGAAGACCAGCAGCACCAGTCCGACCGTCGCCACGACCTCGCCCAGCCAGATCCCGCCACCGGATCGCTCGTGGCCGGACCAGCTGACCGCGTCGAGGTCGAACATCAGGTTGGCCAGCACGGCACCGATTGCTCCGCCCACGAACTGGGCGGTGACGAGAGCGCCGGCCTCGCGGCTGCCGATGAGGCCGAGGGCCCGCTCGACCAGCGTGACCACCGGGTTGAAGGAGGCGGAGACCGGTTGCAGGGCCAGGATCAGCGCCACCAGCACGGCTCCGGTGGCCAGGCTATTCTCGAGCAGCTGCAGGCCGGTGTCGTGCGGACTGAGCCGTTGGGCGGCGATCCCGGATCCCACGACCGCCATCACCAGGAAGGCGGTGCCGACCAGCTCGGCGACCGCTCGACGCGCGAGTGGGTTCACGCCGTCACGCCGCCGAGGAGGGTGCTCAGGTCGGCCAGCGCTTCGGAGCGCACGCGGTAGTAGACCCAGACGCCGCGCTTGCTCCGGTCGAGCAGCCCGACCTCGTGGAGCACCTTGAGATGGTGGCTGATGGTCGGCTGCGAAAGGTCGAAGGCGTCGTTCAGGTCGCACACGCAGGCCTCCTGGTCGGCGTACGACGCGACGAGTGAGAGCAACCGCAGACGCACCGGATCGGCCAGCGCCTTGAGCAGCGGCGTGATCCGCGACGCCTCGTCGGCGCCGAGGGGCTGCTTGAGCAAAGGGGAGCAGCAGGCCACCTGCTCGGTCGGGGTGAGCAGCAGGGATGACTTCGACATGCATCTATATTGACAGATGTCTATGTCAGGTGCCACTCTCCCACACATAGACATCCATCTATTTGTTCAGGAGCAGCCCATGTCCCGTCTCCAGCTCGCCCTCAACGTCGACGACCTCGAGCAGTCGATCGCCTTCTACACCAGCCTCTTCGGCACCGAGCCCGCGAAGGTCAAGCCCGGCTACGCCAACTTCGCGGTCGCCGAGCCGGCCCTCAAGCTGGTGCTGATCGAGAACCCCGGTCGCGGCGGCTCGTTGAACCACCTCGGTGTCGAGGTCCCCGACACCGACACCGTCGACACCGAGCAGCGGCGCCTCGCCGGAGCCGGGCTCGCCTCGGTCGACGAGCGCGACACCACCTGTTGCTACGCCAAGCAGGACAAGTTCTGGGTGGAGGGCGCCCCGGACGGCGAGCGCTGGGAGATCTACACCGTCCTCGAGGACACCCAGGAGTTCGGCCAGCACGCCGGCGAGAACGAGATGACCGAGCCCTCGTCCGACAGCTCCACCTCCTCGACCTCCTCGACCTCCCCCGTCTGCTGCGCTTAGCTCGCCGACCGGGCACTTCTGGTTGCGGCGAGTACGCCGAGAGGGCACTTCTGGTTGGTCGTGCCAACCAGAAGTGCCCTCTCGAGGCGATGTCGCCAACCATTACTGCCCGGTCGGGGGGCTAGCGGCGGCCGATTCCGAACCGGACCCCTGCCCGCTGGAAGAGGCGGAGGCCGATCATCGCGAAGGGGGAGAAGCCGACCAGCACGGCGAGGGCGGAGAGCTTCGGCAGGTCCCAGGGGACGAAGATCAGGCCCGCGAACCCGGCCACGAAGATGGCCGGGTTCCACCAGGCCAGCACGCCGGCTCGGGCCAGGCCGACCAGCAGCAGGATGGTGCCGAGCAACGAGGCCATCTCGAAGCCGTTCCACAACGGCAGCAGCGAGGAGTCCTTGAACCCGGCGAACACCCTCGCGGCCTGGTCGATCGGGACGTGCTGGGCCAGGGAGAGGTTCCACCAGTCGCTGAGCAGCATGCCGGAGACGTTGGTGAACCCGAGCGCGGTGAGGATCGCGCCGAGCACGGTCAGCCGGCTGCCCTTCGGCCCGCGCACCAGCGAGGCGGCGGCGAGCACGCCGAGGCCGATGAGCAGGTTGCCGTAGTGCAGGAACAGGGCCGAGACCTGTGTGATCGTGCCGTCGCGGCCGAGCGAGGTGATGTAGTCGACGTCAGTGGTCCCGACCGCGGGCGGCGAGGTCCACATCCCGGCGGCCCAGAGGATCGGTCCGGCGACGAGGGCGGCGCCGGCGGCGATCCGCAGGGTGCGGCTGCCGGTGGCGCGCTCCTCGGTCGTGGTGGCGGTGGGGGCGAGAACCGTTGCGGTCATGGTGGTGATCCTGTTCGTGAGGTGGTGCGTGACGATCAGGACTCTTCCGCCGCCCGGGGTCGTCCCGGATCCGTCGTGACGGACCGATCGAGCTCCTCCTCACGGGGGAGCACGCCACCGGCAGGTCTCCTTCGCGAGAAGGATCCGCGAGCGGCGTACCCCTTCTAGGCTCTGCGGCATGCTCGATCGCATCCGTAGCAGCCGGCGCGTCTTCCCACTCCTCGCCGCGCCGGTGTTGGGTGTCCTCGGAGTGGTCGAGGCCTCGGCCGACCCCGAGTTCCGCGAGACCTTCTGGCAGCTCGCGGCGGTCGCCGCGTGGCTGGCCGGTTCCTTCGTGGTCGCCGCCTGGTGGCCGTCGGTGGGTGCCGTGCTGGTCTCCTGCTTCTACCCGCTCACCGCCCTCCTCGACGCGCCCGGCCCCGGCGGCACCGGACTGATCGCGGTGATGCTGGCCATGGGCTACGTCGGGTACGCCGCTCCGCCCCGTCGTTCGCTCGTCGCCGTCACGGTCGGAGTGGTGATCTTCGTGGTGACCAGCTGGACGGTGGAGGGCTTCTCCTGGGACACGGTCTTCTTCCCGGCCGTCTTCTACCCCGCTCGCTGGGCCGGCCGCCTGGTCAGCCGCGAGCGCGAACGCAGCGCCCAGCTGGTCGAGCTGACGGCCCTGCTCGACGCCCAGCGCGAGACCGCCGCGCAGGCCGCGGCGCAGGAGGAGCGCACCCGGATCGCCCGCGAGGTCCACGACGCCGTCGCCCACTCAGTCAGCGTGATGACCCTCCAGATCGGGGGCCTTCGTCGTCAGCTCGGCGACGTCCTGACCGACCGTCCCCAGGAGTACGACGTGCTGCTCGGCCTCGAACGACTCGGCCGCGAGACCGTCGAGGAGCTGCGTTCGCTCGTCGGCATCCTGCGCGAGCCCGGCCACACCGACGCCTCGACCGCACCGGTGCCGTCGCTCTCTCGGGCCCAGGACCTCGTCGCCGATGTGCGGGCGGCCGGTCTCGAGGTCGACCTCGAGGTGGGCGGCACCCCGCGCGAGCTGCCCCGCGCCCTCGACCTCTCCGCCTATCGGATCCTCCAGGAGGCGTTGACCAACGTGCTCCGGCACGCCCCCGGCAGCCGAGTGCGGGTGGTCGTCGATTACGCCCGCGACGGGGTGCAGCTCAGCGTCCGGGACGACGGCCCCCGCGCCTCTGGACAGCCGCGGCTGGCCACCGAGGCGGCCGGTGGCCACGGGATCGTCAGCATGCGCGAGCGGGCACAGATGTTCGGCGGCACCCTCGAGGCCGGACCGGTCGACGGAGGCTTCGAGGTGCAGGCTCAGCTGCCGACCGCGCGGATGGCGGCGGGACGATGAGCGACCCGATCCGGATCGTGCTGGTCGACGACGAGGCGATGGTGCGTGTCGGCCTGCGGATGGTGCTCTCCGGCGAGCCCGATCTCGAGGTGGTCGGCGAGGCGGGTGACGGTGCCGAGGCGGTCGACGTCGTGCTCGAGAGTCGACCCGACGTCGTACTCATGGACGTGCGGATGCCCCGGGTCGACGGCATCGAGGGATCGCGCCGCGTGCTGGCTGCGGCTCCGGACGTGAAGGTCGTCGTGCTCACCACCTTCGACGAGGACGAGTACGTCGAGGCGGCGCTGCGCTCCGGGGTGAGTGGGTTCCTGCTCAAGGTCGCGCCGCCCGAGCGACTGATCGACGGCGTCCGCACGGTCGCCGCGGGGGGCGGCCTGCTCGATCCGGCCGTGACGGTGAGAGTGATCGAGTCCTTCGCCTCGACGTCACCGACACGTACCCGTCGCGCCGGGGTGCTGGAGACGCTCACCGAGCGCGAGCGCGACGTGCTGCGGCTGATCGGTCGCGGCATGTCCAACGCCGAGATCGCCGCCGAGCTCTACCTCGGCGAGACCACGGTGAAGACCCACGTCTCCAGCCTGCTCGGCAAGCTCGGCCTCCGCGACCGGGTGCAGGCGGTGGTCGCGGCGTACGAGACCGGCCACGTGCGCCCGGGCGAGTGACTCACGACCTCGCGGCCGCCACCACCTTGTAGCGGACGAAGGCCGGGAAGGCGACGGCGGCCAGCACGGTGGCGATCACCACGAGCACGCCGCCTCCGGCAGCCGTGGCCGCGGCGCCGATCGATGCTGCGACCGCGCCGTGTGCGACGTCCGCGATCCGCGGGCCGCCGACGACCACGACGGTGAAGACGCCCTGGAGCCGACCGCGCACCGCGTCGGAGGCCGCACTCTGCAGCATGCTGGTGCGGAAGGCAGCCGACGCCATGTCGGCCGCGCCGCCGATCACGAGCATCAGCACCGCCGCCACCAGCATCGGCCACTTCCAGGTGTCGGCGAACATCACGGCGACGCCGAAGCCGACCATGGCCAGGCCCCACACGATGACGGCGGCGAGTACGGCGACCCCCTGGCGCTCGACGCGGGAGACCCAGCCCGAGAAGACTCCGCCGATCACCGCTCCGATGGGGATGCCGGCGAACAGCAGGGCGAACACGATGCCGCCGCTGTCGGGACCGCCGAAGTTGACGTGGGCGATCTCGGGGAACAGCGCCCGCGGCATGCCGAAGACCATCGCGATGATGTCGACCAGGAACGACATCAGCAGCACCGGTTGGTCGCGCAGGTAGCGCAGCCCGTCCAGCACCGCCCCGATGCCGAGGCTGCCGGTCGTGCCCTCGATCGGCAGCGGCGGCAACGACAGCACCGCGAACAGCGTCGGGATCAGCGTGAGCGTGTCGATCAGGTAGAGCCACGGGAAGCCGAAGACGGGGATGAGCGCGCCGGCGATCAGTGGTCCGCCGATGGCCCCGGCCTGCATCACCGTCATGTTCAGCGAGTTGGCGGCCGGTAGCAGGTTGAGCGGCAGCAACCGGGGGAGTACGGCGCTGCGGGTCGGCTGGTTGACCGCAAAGAACGCCTGCTGCACCGAGAACAGGCACAGCAGCAGCCAGACGTTGGTGGCCCCCGACCAGGCCTGCAGCCAGAACAGGGCACTCGTCGTGATCAGCCCGATCGTCGTACAGACCAGCAGCGTGCGCCGGTCGAAGACATCAGCGAGCGCGCCGCCCCAGAGTCCGAAGACCACGAGCGGGACGAGCCCGAAGACACCGGTCAGCCCGACGTACGCCGAGGAGTTGGTCTGCGCGTAGATCTGGGCCGGGACCGCCACCACCGTGAGCTGGGCACCGACGACCGTGACGATGTTGGCGGTCCACAGGCGACGGAAATGCCGATCACGCAGTGGTCGGGTGTCGGCGAGGAAGGACCTCAAGACTTGGCGACGAGCGCGCGCACCTGCTCGACGCTGCCGCAGCCTTCATCGAGCATCCGGTTGCGCTCGGCCAGCCAGGCGGCGCCGAGCGCCGCGCGGTCGTCGGCGGAGACCTCGTCGCGCGCGGGGTTCAGGATGTCGCGCTCCTCCTCGTCGAGGTGGTGGAGCAGGGTCTCGCTGAACTCGTGGATGTGGTCGCTGAAGTCCTCGTCGTAGAGGTCGTCGGCCTCGAGCAGCGGGAGCAGGGTCTCGTAGCCCTCGTCGTGCTCCTTCTTGCCGTGCTCGGCCTCCTCCTCGTCGATCGCGTCCTTGCGCTCGAGCTGGGGGTAGACCTCGCTCTCCTCGGCCTCGCCGTGCGCGACGAGGAGCTCGGCGATCTGCCGGCGGAGGGCGTCGCGGTCGTTCTGGTCGTTGCGGAGGTCGCGCAGCAGGGACTCGAAGCGCCGGTGGTCGTCGAGGATCAGCTCGACGACGTCGCCCTGCTCGGGGCGCGGGATCGAGGAGGAGGGGTTCGCCATGGCTTGAAACTATCCAGATCCGATCACCTCAACCCGACCGGCCATCGGAACCGGGAGGGCGTCCTAGAGTCGGCTCCATGACGCCGGAGGAGATGCTGGAGCACTGCCTCGCCAAGCCCGGTGCGTGGCCCGACAACCCCTGGGACCACGAGCACCCGGTGGTCAAGGTCCACGACAAGATCTTCGCGTTCATCGGCGGCGACCGCGTCGGCGTGAAGTCCGGGCCGAACCGCGAGGTGGCCGACGAGTGGCTGGACCGCTACCCCGACGAGGCCAGCGTGATGGCCTACATCGGCCGGTCGGGGTGGAACAACCTGGCGTTCGGCGGCGCGATCGACGACGACGAGCTCTGCGAGGCGGTCGACGAGTCCTACCGGCTCGTGGTCGGCAAGCTGGCGAGGAAGCACCGACCCCCGGGCTGGGACGGCTGACCTTTCCGCATCTGCGGGACCAGCGCTGGTAGCGGACCGCAGATGCGGCTACAGTCCGGCTGTGACGACGTACCGGGTCAAACAGGCAGCCGAGCTGCTCGGCGTCAGTGACGACACCGTCCGACGCTGGGCGGAGTCCGGTCGGCTGAGTACGACGACCGAGAACTCCCGCCAGGTCGTCGACGGCCAGGACCTGGCCCGACTCGCCCAGGAGCTGGCCCTCACCGGTGAGCACCACGATCCCGGACCGGTCGTCCAGGCCTCCGCGCGCAACCGGTTCGTCGGCCTGGTCACCCGGGTCGTCCGCGACACCGTGATGGCGCAGGTCGAGATCCAGGCCGGACCACATCGCGTCGTCTCACTGATGAGCCGGGAGGCCGCCGACGAGCTCGCGCTCGAGCCGGGCGTCCTCGCCATCGCGTCGGTCAAGTCCACCAACGTCGTCGTCGAGCTGCCGGAGAAGCAATGAGGCTCCGTCCTGCCATCGGCGTGGCCGCGGTCGTGCTCACGCTCTCCTGCCTCGCCGCTTGCGGCGGCGGTGACGACGGTGACGGCGGCGAGGACCACGTGACGCTGCACGTGTTCGCCGCCGCCTCGCTGACCGAGACCTTCACCACCCTCGGCCAGCAGTTCGAGAAGGAGCACCCGAACACCAAGGTCGAGTTCAACTTCGGCCCGAGCTCGGGTCTGGCGGAGCAGATCACCGGCGGCGCCCCGGCCGACGTCTTCGCCTCGGCCAGTCCCAGCAACATGGACACCCTCGTGCAGAGCGGCGACGCCAGCGACCCGAAGGATTTCGCGAAGAACAGTGGTGAGGTCGCCGTGCCGCCGGACAATCCGGCCGGGATCGTCGCCGTGGGGGACCTCGTCGGTCAGGGGGTCAAGGTTGCGGTCTGCCAGCCACAGGTGCCGTGCGGCAAGCTGGCCGACGCGATCTTCCTCGACAAGCTCGGACTCGACCTGAAGCCCGCGACCGAGGAGGTCGACGTGAAGTCGGTGCTCACCAAGGTCGAGCTCGGTGAGGTCGATGCCGGCGTGGTCTACGTGACCGACGTGAAGGCGGCCGGCGGGAAGGTCAAGGGAATCGAGATCCCCGACCACCAGAACGCCTCGACCGCCTACCCGATCGCCACCCTCGGGAACTCCACGCACGAGAAGCAGGCGCAGGAGTTCGTCGACCTCGTGCTCTCCGACGACGGCTCGAAGGTGCTCACCGAGGCCGGCTTCGCCCGGCCGTGACGCGCCCGTGACCCGACCGTGACGCGCCCGTGACGACCCGGCAGCAGCGCACTCCGTGGCCCTTGGGGCTCCCCGCCCTGGTCGGCGCCGTGCTGCTCGTCGTGCCACTGGTCGGGCTGCTCGTCCGCGCGCCCTGGGACGGGCTGACCCGGATCCTCGGGACCGAGGAGGTCCTCGACGCCCTCTGGCTCTCGCTGTTCTCGGCCACCCTGGCCATGCTGATCTCGCTCGTGCTCGGCGTACCCCTGGCCTGGGTGCTGGCGCGCTCGACGATGCCGGGCCTGAGGTTGCTGCGGGCACTGGTGACGCTGCCGCTGGTGCTGCCCCCGGTGGTGGGTGGCGTGGCACTCCTGCTCGTCCTGGGTCGCAACGGGCTGGTCGGCCAGTACCTCGACTCCTGGTTCGGCATCACCCTGCCGTTCACGACCGCAGCCGTCGTCATCGCCGAGACCTTCGTGGCGATGCCGTTCCTGGTCATCGCGGTCGAGGGCGCGTTCCGTTCCGCCGACCAGGGGTACGACGAGGCCGCCGCGACTCTCGGGGCCAACCGGCTGACCGTGTTCCGCCGGGTGACGTTGCCGCTGATCCGGCCGGCGCTGGTCGCCGGGGCGGTGCTGTGCTGGGCCCGGGCACTGGGGGAGTTCGGGGCGACGATCACCTTCGCCGGAAACCTGCAGGGGGTCACGCGCACCATGCCGCTCGAGGTCTACCTGGCCATGGAGACCGATCCCGACGCCGCCGTGGCGCTCTCGCTCGTGCTGCTGGCGGTCTCGGTCGCCGTGCTGTTCGCGCTGCGCGGCCGCTGGGTCGGCGGGGGAGGGGCCGCATGAGCGCCACGGGACAGAGCTTCGCGGACCTCCGCGCCGACGGCCTCTACGTCGAGGGCGGGGTGCGCCGTGGGAGCTTCGAGCTCGACCTCTCCCTCGAGGTCCGGCCCGGGGAGGTCCTCGGGGTGCTCGGCCCCAACGGCGCCGGCAAGTCGACGCTGCTCCGGGTGGTGGCCGGGCTCGAGGAGCTCAGCCGGGGCGCGGTCGGGGTCGGCGTCCAGGCCTGGCAGCAGCCCGGCCTGTTCGTCCCGGCCGAGCAGCGCCGCGTCGGGGTCGTCTTCCAGGACTATCGGCTCTTCCCGCACCTCGACGTCCGCGACAACGTGGCCTTCGCTGCCCGGTCGAGGGGCAGCGGACGGGCGGCGTCGAGGGCGCACGCGCAGCAGTGGCTGGAGCGGCTCGGTCTGGCCGAGCTGGCCGGTCGACGCCCGCACCAGCTCTCGGGGGGCCAGTCCCAGCGGGTCGCACTGGCACGGGCGCTCGCCCTCGAGCCGGAGGTGCTGCTGCTCGACGAGCCGATGGCCGCGCTCGACGCCGGAGCGCGGATCGACGTACGCACCTTCCTGCGGGCGCACCTGGCCGACTTCGCCGGGCCCGTCGTGCTGGTCACCCACGACCCGCTCGAGGCGATGGTGCTGGCCGACCGGGTGCTGGTGCTCGAGGCCGGACGGGTGGTCCAGCAGGGGACGCCGGCCGAGGTGGCCCGTCGACCGGCATCGGCGTACGTCGCCCGGCTGGTCGGGCTCAACCTCTGGATCGGCACCCTCGGCGCCGACGGACTGGTGGGTCTCGACGACGGCGGTGAGCTCGCGGTCGCCACCGAGGCGCCCCAGGGCAGGGTGCTGGTCTCGCTGCGGCCGAGCGCGATCACGGTGCACACCGAGCATCCCGAGCACACCAGCACGCGCAACGTCTGGCCCGGCCGGGTGACCTCGATGGAGGTGCTCGCCGACCGCGTGCGGTTGCAGCTCACCGGGGCCCCGGACGCCCTGGCCGACGTCACCCCGGCGGCAGTTGCGGAGCTCGACCTCGAGGTCGGCCGCGAGGTCTGGCTCTCGGCCAAGGCCACCGAGGTCGAGGCGTACGCCGACCACGCTCAGCCCAGACGTGCAGGTCAGCTGGACTAGTGCCATCTGGTGCGGGGTCCGGGTATCGACCAACCGTATGACGCCGATTCCGGCCGCCATGCGATCATTCGGTGTCCGTCGGACTCAAGAACCTGGGAACGACCTCTGGCACGACAAAGAGGGACTGCTCGAAAATGCCCACCCCGATTCCGCCTGAACTCCTCACCGCGTTCCGGTCCATGGCCGAGATCGTCTACTCGGGTGAGTCCTACGACTCCGTCTACGAAGCCGTCTGCGCCACGGCGGTCGAGCTCGTCGACGGCTGCGACCACGCCTCGCTGATGCTCCGCCGCGGGGGTCGCATCGAGACCGTCGCCGCGTCCGACGACGTCGCCCGCCGCATCGACGAGCTCGAGAAGGAGCTCGGTCAGGGCCCCTGCCTCGACGCCATCGACGAGGACGAACCCGACCAGCACATCTGCCCAGACCTGACCGAGGGCAGCAACTGGCCCGAGCTCGCAAGCAGGATCAAGGGCGAGACGAACGTCGAGGGGATGGCGGGCTTCCGCCTGCGCCAGGACGGCAAGCGGGTCGGCGCCCTCAACGTCTTCAGCGATGATGCCGGTTCCCTGACCGAGCACTCGCTGGACCAGGCGATCATGCTGACCGCGTTCGCCTCGGTCACGCTCGCCGCTCTCGAGCGCGGCGAGGAGGCCACCACCCTGCGTCGCGGCCTCGAGAGCAACCGTGAGATCGGCAAGGCCGTCGGCCTGCTGATGGCCATGCACGACATCGACGACGACCGTGCCTTCGAGATGCTGGCCAAGGTCTCCCAGGAGATGAACGTGAAGGTCGCCGAGGTTGCGGCCCAGGTCGTCGCGCACCACCGGCGCAAGGAGAACTGACCCAGTCAAAACTCGTGCGTGTCATTTCCCCGCGCACGGGGTACACACTGGCTCGGAGGTCGAGACGACGGCCGTTCGCGACTGTGCGGCGTACGTCGGCCCCGCTCTCGGACACGCTCCGCGCGAGCCCTGCGTCCGCCGCACGACCGCGACAGCACGGACCTGGCATCCGCTGAGACCTGTGTCGCGCCGGCGGCCCCATTCCGCCGTCGGCCGACCGGCGCGGCACAGACCACAGGACGCAGCGACGTGGCCGGAACCGATTTGTCTCGCTCGATCGCGCGTGGTCGGATCGACCGCATGCGTCCCACCGTCGTACGACGAACCGCTGCGTCCGCGTGTGCCGTGCTGCTGACCGCCGGGCTCACCGGTTGCAGCGTCCCCGGCTTCGGCGGCCCCGATGCCGACAGTGCCATGGACACGCTCGCCAAGGCCATGGCGTCGGGAGATCTCGGGGCGGTCGACTTCACCGGCGGTCGGGCCGGGGCCAAGCAAGCCGCCTCGGCGTACGACGACCTCACCCGGGGCATCCGTGGTGACTCCGAGGCCAAGGTCTCGGTCGGTCGAGTCTCCACCGACGGGGACTCCGCCACCGGTCAGCTCGACTGGAGCTGGCAGGTCGGCCCGAAGACCTGGTCCTACGACACCACCGTGCGGCTCAGCAAGGGTTCGACCCCCGACGGCGACGCCTGGCTGGTGAAGTGGCAGCCCACCATCGTCGAGCCGTCGCTCGAGGACGGCGAGCGCCTCGTCGAGACCACCGTCCGGGGCGAGCGCGGCCCCATCCTCGGCTCCCGCGACCAGCCCCTCGTCACTCCCCGGCCGGTGCGGCACGTCGGGCTCGACAAGACCGGGTTGACGGCGGCCCAGGCCACCGACTCGGCCGAGCGGCTGGCCACGCTGCTGGACATCGACGCCAAGGACTTCCTCAAGCGGGTCAAGGCATCGGGACCCAAGGCCTTCGTCGAGGGCATCGTCTATCGCGAGCAGGACGCTCCGGCTGCGGTGATGGGTGCCCTCTCCGACATCAAGGGCGCGGGCGTGGTCTCCGGGACCCTTCCGCTCGCACCCTCCAAGGACTTCGCGGCCGCGATCCTCGGCACCGTCGGTCCGGCCACCGCGGAGCTGGTCAAGGACAGCAAGGGACGGATCAAGGCCGGCGACGAGGTCGGGCTGTCCGGCCTGCAGAAGAGGTACGACGAGCAGCTGTCCGGGACTCGCGGCGCGACCGTCGTGGCGCTGGACGAGAAGTCCCAGCGTCGTACCCTCTTCACCGCCGACGCCCAGGCCGGTCGGCCCCTGCACACCACCCTCGACCTGAAGACGCAGAACGCCGCCCAGCGAGCGCTCGCGAACGTCGGACCGGCCAGCGCCCTGGTCGCCATCCGGCCCTCCACCGGCGACCTCGTCGCGATTGCGAGCGGACCGGGCTCGAAGGGCTACAACACCGCGACCTACGGCCAGTACGCGCCGGGCTCGACCTTCAAGGTGGTCAGCGCGCTCGCCCTGCTGCGCGCCGGCCTGACCCCGCAGTCGCGGGTCGAGTGCCCACCGACGACCGTCGTGGACGGCAAGCGGTTCAAGAACTACGACGACTACCCGTCCTCGGGCTTCGGGTCGATCACCTTCGAGGACGCGCTCGCGAACTCCTGCAACACCGCCTTCATCGGCCAGCGCGGCAAGCTGGGGCAGACCTCGCTCGCCGACGCCGCGGCAGCGCTGGGCTTCGGGGTCGACCACGACACCGGGTTCCCGACCTTCTTCGGCAAGGTCGGGCCGCCGGCCAGCGAGACCCAGGCGGCGGCCAGCATGATCGGCCAGGGCACCGTGCTGGCCTCGCCGATGGCGATGGCCACCGTGGTGGCCTCGGTGCTCAAGGGTTCCGCCGTGCTCCCGCGGCTGCTGCCCGACGTCGAGGTCCAGTCGACGCAGCCGGCCAAGCCGTTGACGGCCGAGGAGGCCGGCCAGCTGCGGACCATGATGCGCGCCGTCGTCGAGCGCGGCAGCGGTGTCGCCCTCAAGGACCTCCCCGGAGGGCCCGTGATCGCCAAGACCGGCACGGCCGAGTTCGGCGACAAGCCGCCGCTCCCGACGCACGCCTGGATGGTCGCCGGCCGGGACGACCTCGCCGTCGCTGTCTTCGTCGAGCGCGGCGCCTCCGGGTCGGGGACCGCGGGGCCGGTGCTCGAGCAGTTCCTGCGCGAGGTCAGGTGAGCCAGTCGGAGCCGGAGTCCACGCCCGAGGGGGAGGTCCGCACCTTCCGCCCGGTCGACCCGCCCAGCCGGCCACGGCGCCGGCGTCGGACGGCGCGGGTGCTGGTCGTCGACGACCTCGGCCGGATGCTGCTGTTCTCCGACTCCGACCCGGGTCTTCCGGGGCTGCGCTGGTGGATCACCCCGGGCGGCGGTGTCGAGCCCGCCGAGTCCGACCTCGAGGCCGCCGTGCGGGAGCTCCGCGAGGAGACCGGGCTGACGGTCGCCGCCGAGGACCTGATCGGTCCGCTGGCCCACCGGCACGTGGTGCACGGTTACACCGACGTCATCGTGGAGCAGGACGAGGTCTTCCTCGGGGTGGTCGTGGCGCCCTTCGACGTCGACGTCGCGGGCCACACCGAGGAGGAGCGGCTCACCATGACCGAGCACCGGTGGTGGACCCGTGAGGAGCTGGCGTCCACCAGTGAGTCGGTCTGGCCGACGGTCGTCGGGGACCTCTGGGACCGGATGGAGACCGGCGGCGAGGCCGTCGACCTCGGTCGGCAGGAGGAGTCGACGGTTCCGGTGGTGACGCCGTAAGGTGACGTTGACAGATTCACTGTCAACGTCAGACGAGGTGTTCCCGTGCGGCGACGCAACCACTGGGCCGAGCGCAGTGAGCAGCTCGACCCCGTGCGCGACTGCCACGAGATCAGCCTGCACGTCTCGGCCTACGACTTCCCGTGGGACAACCTTCAGGCGCTGTCGTTCGCGCTGTTCCGCACCTACGCCGTGCCCTCGATCGGCCGGCTGCTCGACGAGACCGGCGAGTTCACCGATCGCGTGCAGAAGAGGTACGACGACACCGGGCTGCTGCTCGAGGAGGTCCAACGGCACGGGCTCGGCAGCGGCCGCGGCCGTTCCGCCGTACGCCGGATCAACCAGATGCACGCCATGTACGGCATCAGCAACGAGGACTTCCGCTACGTGCTGTCCACCTTCGTGGTGGTGCCCAAGCGCTGGATGGACGACCACGGCTTCCGATCGATGACGCCGAACGAGATCGCGGCGACCACCAACTACTACTCCGACCTCGGCCGGCACATGAACATCAAGGACCTGCCTGCGGACTTCGACGGCTTCGAGAGGCTGCTCGACGACTACGAGCGCGAGCACTTCGCCTTCGACGAGGGCGGGCGACGGGTGGCCGACAGCACCCTCGACCTGATGACCACGTTCTGGCCCAACAGCTGGGCGCCGAAGTGGGCGGTGCGCCGGTTCGCCTTCTCGCTGATGGACGAGCCGCTGCTGCGCGCCTTCCGCTACCCGGTCCCGGGAGGCCTGGAGCGCGGCTTCTTCCGCGGCGCGATGCGGCTGCGGGCCCGGCTGCTCCGGCTGTTCCCGGCCAGGTCGAAGCCCAAGTGGGTCAGCACGTACGGTTACTACCGCACCTATCCCGCGGGCTACGAGATCGGCGACCTCGGCACCTTCCACTCCCGTGGGCCGCACGCCACCACGTCGGAGAGCCGTGAACAACAACCCGGTGAAGCGGTCTCCTGACGACCTCGCCGTCCCGAAGGTCACCAGCGGCTCCACCCGCGACTTCCTGGCCGTGGCCGTCCTCTTCCTGGGCAACGGCCTCGTCGTCGGCACCTTCGGCGGCTCGCTGCCCGGACTCCGCTCGCTGCTCGACCTCGGCCCCGGCCAGATCGTCGGCGTCCTCGTCGCCGCCGGCATCTTCGCCGTCGCGTCGATGAACCTGAGCGGACCGCTGTCGGACCGCTTCGGTGCGCGCGTCCCGAGCATGGTCGGTGGCGGCACGATGACCGCAGCCGGGGTGGTGATGGGTCTGGCACCGAACTACCCCGTGCTGGTGCTCGGAGCCGCGCTCTTCGGGCTCGGCAACGGGGCGATGGACGTCTCCATGAACACACTCGGCGTGAGTGTCGAGCAGGCCAGGCGGCGACCGGTCATGAGCCGGCTGCACGCCTGCTTCTCGATCGGCGGCTTCGTCGGCGCCCTCGTCGTGGTGGTGCTCGGCCGGCTGCTCAGCGACGACGTCACGAAGTGGTCGCTGTGGACGGGGTCCGCGCTGATGCTGGTCCTGCTGGTGGGGGTCTACCCGATCACGCCGCAGTCCCCGAGGCGGCGCTCCGAGGACGGCGCCTCCGGCGAGATCCCCAAGGTGGCCTGGCTGCTGGCGGCGATGGCAGTCTGCTTCGGGCTCACCGAGGGCACCGCGGTCGACTGGTCCTCACTACACGTGACCGACGTCGGCAACGTCAGCCCGTCCACCGGGGCCTGGGGTCTGGCCTGCGTGAGCGGGTTCATGGTGGTGATCCGGCTGTGCGGCGACTACGTGGTCGAGCGACTCGGCCGGCCCTTCGTCGTACGGACCGGGTCGGCGTGTGCCCTCGTCGGCTACCTGTTCACCGTCTTCGGCAGCGGGCTCGCGGTCATCCTGGTCGGCTGGTGCCTCGTCGGTCTCGGTGTCGGACTGGTCGCCCCCCAGATCTACGGCCTGGCCGGGCACGTCGGCGGAGGTCGAGGACTGGCCGTGGTGGTCAGCTTCGGGTACGCCGCCTTCCTGATCGGTCCGGCGATCATCGGCTTCGTGGTCTCGCACTCCGACCTGCAGCGCGCCATGCTCGTGCCGGTGGTGACGGCGGTCGGACTGATCGTGATGTCGGCCCGGTTGCCGGCCGATCCCACCGAATCCCCCACCGAATCCACGGCCGACGCTGCCTGAAGCGCTGGCCGGAACACACCTGCCCTAGCATCTGCAGATGCCGAGCCTGCAGCACGCGATCGCCACCAGGATCGTTCCCTGGCTGCGGCGCAACCCTCCTGTCGACGACCTGGCGGCGCTGCGCGAGGCACTCATCACGCGCAACCGGACGGCCCAGGAGGGACCACCCTCCTCGGTGGGCCACGGCCACGAGGTGCAGATCAACAACGGGCACGGCTTCCCGGTCTTCACCCTCTGGAAGCCGGGAGGACCCAGCGGGATCCTGGACTCGCCCCGACGCAGCGTGGTCTACCTCCACGGTGGTGCCTACGTGCGCGGCATGTCGGCCTGGCACTGGAAGTTCACCACCCGCCTGGCCGACGCTCTCGGCGCGCAGGCGGTGCTCCCGGCGTACCCGGTGGCACCCGAGTTCACCGTCGAGGACTCCTTCGCCCAGATGCTGGCGCTCGTCGAGGAGGTGCTGGCAGCGTCCCCCGACGGCGTCGTGCTCGCCGGTGACTCGGCCGGGGGCGGCTACGCACTGGCGGTCGCCGAGGCCCTGCGCGACCGGGGTGGGCCACAACCCGAGCACCTCGTGCTCATCGCGCCCTGGGTCGACCTGACCGGTGCGGCGCCCGGCACCCGCGAGGCGGCAGCGCGTGACCCGTGGCTGTCCTTCGAGCACCTGTCGGTCTACGCCTCGTTCTGGGCCGGGTCGGAGGATCCGGAGGCGATCGCGGACCCGCGGGTGAGCCCGGGGCTGGGCGACCTGCAGGGGCTGCCGTCGGCCCTGATGTTCTGCGGCACCCGTGACCTGCTGCAGCCCGGGTGCGACGCGTTGTTCGAGCGGGCCGAGGCGGCCGACTGGCCGTTGGAGTACGTCCTCACGCCGGGACTGATGCACGTCTACCCGCTGTTGCCCATCCCGGAGGCCCGCGCGGCATTCGAGCACATCGTGGAGTTCTGTACGCGCGAAACGTGACCTTTTTGGGGCATTCGCGCCGCGGAGGTCGGGCGTGGTCCATACCAAGCGGGGCCGCAGGTGACGCGCGTGTGTGCCGGCCTCCCCACTGGGCGATACTCACCCTCCATGGACGCCACGGACGTGGCCGTGATCGGCGCGGGAGTCGCCGGACTCGCTTGCGCACGGGCGTTGGAGCAGTCCGGTCTACACGTGCGCGTCCTGGAGCGGTCCGCGCGCGTCGGCGGCCGGGTCGGCACCGACCTGATCGACGGCTTCCGATGTGACCGGGGCTTCCAGTGGATCAACGCCGGCCACCCCGACGTACGCGCCGCCGTGGACGTCGCCGCCCTCAACCCGAGGCCGGTCGAACCCGGCATGGTGCTGGCCCACCCGGACGGCTACCGGATCCTCCACGGGTCGCAGGCCGCCCTGATCGCGACCATCCGCTCCGGGCTGGGCCAACCCCAGGACATCGCGCGCCTGCTGCGGTGGACCGAGCCGCTGCGCAAGCCTCCGGCGCGGATGCTGGCCGGCGCCGACATGACCCTGGCGGAGTCCCTCGACCGGCACGGCATCTCGGGACGGATCCGCGAGGAGGTGCTGCGTCCGTTCTTCCGGCTGGTGTTCGCCGACGAGGACCTGCGCACCTCCTACCAGTTCGCCATGCTCGGGATGCAGGCACTGCGGATGGGCATGCCCGCCCTGCCGGCGCTGGGCATGCAGGCGGTGCCCAACCAGCTGGCCCTGGGCCTCGACCATCCCGTCGAGCACGGCATCGACGTGCTCGGGGTGACCCGCAGCACCGGCGAGGGGGTCCGGATCCTCACCGACGGCGGGAAGATCTCCGCCCGCGCGGCTGTCGTCGCAACCGATCCGACCACCGCCTCGAGCCTGCTCGGCCTGGGCATCCCGACGATGCGCGGGCTCTCGACGTGGTGGTTCGCCACCGAGGTGCCGCCGACCACGATGAAGATGCCGTTCGTGAACCCGATGGGCCCTGCCACCGGCCCGATCTCGCACGCGCTCGTCGTCTCCAACATCGCGCCGCGCTATGCGCCGACCGGCCAGCACCTGGTGTCGGCCTGCTCGGTGCCCACCCCGGGCAAGGACGTCGGCACCGAGACCGAGGCCGAGGTGCGCGCCCAGCTGGCACAGATCTTCCGCACCGACACCAGCCGCTGGGGCCTGGTCAACCGCAACGCCCACTCGGCGGCCTGGCCGACTGCCCGCCCGCCCCTGATCCTCGGCCGCGAGGTCGACCTCGGCGACGGGCTGTTCGTCGCCGGCGACCACCGCGAGACGCCGAGCATCCCCGGCGCGATGCGTTCGGGCCAACGGGCCGCCGCTGCCGTGCTCGAGGAGCTGGGCGAGCCGGCCAAGCCCTAGCCCCCCACCAGCCCGAGCACCTTCTCGGCCGCGGGTACGGCGAGCTCGCGGTCGGCCGGCACCAGCCCGATGCGGGTGCGTCGGTCGAGCAGGTCCTCCACGGTGGCTGCGCCCTCGTGGGTCACCCCGAAGACCAGCTCGGCCAGGGTGGCATGCAGCCCCGGTGCGATCGGCGCCAGCAGCTCGGCCTCCGGCAGGCCGGTGACCTCGACGGCGTTCGCCAGCACGGCGGGCGCCTCGGTGCCGAAGCGGCGCACCAGTCGCGCCGGTGCGTCGAGCGCCGCGAGCTCGGTGGGCGAGCCGGCGCCGAGGAGCGGCAACGACGCCGTGCGGCACGAGCCTGCTGTGAGCCCGGCCTCCGTGACCGCCCGGTCGACCGCGTCCTGGGCCATCCGCCGGTAGGCGGTCAGCTTGCCCCCGACCACCGTGACGACTCCGGTGCGCGAGACCAGCACGGCGTGCTTGCGCGAGATGTCGGCCGTGGTGCTCCCGGAGTCGAGTAGGGGGCGCAGCCCGGCGTAGGCGCCGATCACCTGGTCGCGGCGTACGTCCTGCCTCAGGGTGGTGTTGAGCACGCGCAGCAGGAACTCGATGTCCTCCTCCGGCGGCTCGGGCACGTCGGGGATCTCGTCGACCTCCTCGTCGGTGAGGCCGACGTAGAAGGTCTCGTCGGGCTGCGGCAGGGCGAACACGAAGCGGTTGCTCGCGCCCGGCACCGGCGCCATGATCGCGCACCGGACTCCGGGCAGGGTGTCCTTGCGCAGCACCAGGTGGGTGCCGCGGCTCGGTCGCAGGCGGATCTCCTCGACGAGGTCACCGGCCCACACGCCGGCGGCGTTGATGACGGTCCTGGCGCGCACGGTGCGGCTCTCACCGGTGCGGGTGTCGGTCAGCACGGCACCGGTGCCGGTCGGCTCGCTGACCCGGACGCGGGTGTGCACGTGGGCGCCGTGGGCGACGGCGGTGCGGGCGACGGCGAGCACGAGTCGGGCGTCGTCCTCGAGCTGGCCGTCCCAGGAGAGCAGTCCGCCCCGCAGCCCGTCCGGACGTACGACGGAGGCGAGCGTGAGCGTCTCGGTGACCCCGATCCTCCGCGGACGCGGCAGCGTCTCGCGGCCGGTGCGGGCGCCCAGTCGCAGCAGGTCGCCCAACCGCAGGCCGACCCGGGCCAGCCCGCCCTGCACCCGGGTGACCTCCGGGGTGAGGGGCATCAGCATCGGCAGGGCGCGGATCAGGTGCGGCGCAGTCGTCTGCATCAGGATGCCGCGCTCGACGGCGCTCTCGTGGGCGACGTCGACCTGCCCGCGCGCGAGGTAGCGCAGCCCGCCGTGCACCAGCTTGGAGCTCCAGCGGCTGGTGCCGAAGGCGACGTCGTGTGCGTCGACTGCCACCACCGACAGCCCCCTGCTGGCGGCGTCGAGGGCGACGCCGGCTCCGGTGATGCCCAGGCCGATGACGAGGACGTCGGCGGACTCCGGGAGGTCGGCCAGGCCGACGTTGATGGTGGTCATCGGGCGAGGTACCTCCGGACGAGCGTGTCCAGCTCGCTGTCGAGATGGGAGACGTCGGCGTCACGCGAGCTGTCGTCGGACATGGTGTGCGCCGACAGGGTGAACCCGTGGCACGCCAGCACCAGGCTGCGCGCCAGCACGACGGGGTCGCCGTTCCGGATCGTCTTGTCCCGTTGACCCTGGGCGATCAGTCCGGCGAGGGCGTCGGCGACCATCTCCTGGCTGCGGCCGCGGCGGTCGAGCAGGTAGGGGAGCAGCACCTCGGGGTCGACGTCGACGATGCGGCGCAGCAGGGCGTTGGCCCGCAGCGCCTGGACGGTCGCGACGATCCCTCGGGCGATCCGGTCGAGGGAGTCGCCGTCGCTGTTGTCGCCCGCTGCAGCGACGACGTGTCCCCACTCGCGGGTCATCAGGTCGGCGAGCAGGGTCTGGGTGTCGGGCCATCGGCGGTAGAGGGTCATCCGACTGACACCCGCCCGGCGAGCGATGTCGGTCAGCGTCGTACGGCTCCAGCCGACGGCGAGGATCGCGTCGCGCGCGGCGTCGAGGTAGGTGTCGTCCGGGGAGGTGGACCTCTCGGGGTTGTGACGAATGGACGTCATGTGTCACACTGTAACACATGAGCACACCACCGCCTGAGATGCACTGGTCCCGCTGGGGCGACCCGGCCGAGGCCGGCCCCCTGTCCGAGAGCGCGTTCGCACTGGTCGACGCCTTCATCGGTACGGCGGACACCCCTGCGGTCGACCCAGCCAGCGTCCGGCTCTCGGCGGTGCTGGGACAGGAGCTGCTCGACGAGCTCGCCGGGATCGTCGGCGTCGAGCACGTGCTCACCGACCACGACAGCCGGTTGCACCGCACCCGCGGCAAGTCCACCCCCGACATGCTCAAGCTGCGGGCCGGCGACGGGTCGGACTCACCGGACGCCGTCGTACGACCCGGCACCCACGACGAGGTCGCGGCCCTCATCGCCTGGGCGGTGGAGCGGCACGTGGCCGTGGTCCCGTTCGGGGGCGGCACGTCGGTTGTCGGCGGGCTGGTGGCGCGTCGTGAGGGGTACGCCGGTGTCGTCTCGCTCGACCTGGTCCGGTTCGACAAGCTGCTCGCGGTGGACACCGACTCGATGACGGCCACCCTGGAGCCGGGGCTGCGCGGTCCGGCGGCCGAGGCGCTGCTGGCCGAGCACGGCCTCACTCTCGGTCACTTCCCGCAGTCCTTCGAGTACGCCTCCATCGGCGGGTTCGCGGTCACCCGCTCCTCGGGCCAGTCCTCGGCCGGCTACGGCCGCTTCGACTCGCTCGTCGTCGGCCTGCGGGTCGCGACGCCGCAGGGCGGGCTGGTGCTCGGCAACTCGCCGGCCAACGCCGCCGGTCCCGACCTGCGCGAGGTGGTGATGGGCTCGGAGGGCGCCTTCGGCGTGGTCACCGCCGTCACCGTGCGCGTGCGGCGCCTGCCGGCCGTGAAGGTCTACGAGAGCTGGCGCTGGGACTCCTTCGCCGGCGGCGCCACGGCGATGCGCACCCTCGCCCAGGCCGGCGTGCTGCCGACCGTGCTGCGCCTCTCCGACGAGAACGAGACCCAGATCAACCTCGCCAAGCCGGCCGAGGTCGGCGGCGACTCCGGCGGTGGCTGCCTGATGATCACCGGCTTCGAGGGCACCCAGGAGGCGGTCGACGCCAAGCGGGCTGCGGTCACCGCGCTGCTCACCGGTCTCGGTGGCGCCGGTCTCGGTGAGGACGAGGGGTGGTCGTCGGGTCGCTTCCACGGGCCCTACCTGCGCGACTCGCTGCTCGACGTCGGCGTCCTCGTGGAGACGCTGGAGACGGTGACCTTCTGGTCCAACCTGCACCGGGTGTACGACGCCGTGAAGTCCGCGCTCACCTCCGCCCTCGGCGAGGGCACGCTCGTGCTGTGCCACATCTCGCACGTCTACGAGACCGGTGCCTCGCTCTACTTCACGGTCGCCGCGAAGCAGGCCGACGACCCGATCGCCCAGTGGATGGGCGCCAAGGCGGCAGCCTCCGACGCGATCATCGACAACGGCGCCTCGATCACCCACCACCACGCCGTCGGCCAGGACCACAAGCCGTGGCTGGCCCGCGAGATCGGGCCGGTCGGGGTGCAGATGCTGCGTGCGCTCAAGCAGGAGCTCGACCCCAGCGGGGTGCTGAACCCCGGCGTGCTCATTCCTTGATCGCTAGACGCTGAACGACCAGACGACCAGCTGGCTGTCGGTCTCAGCGGTCACCGGCCGTCCGGGTTCGTCCCGCAGCAGGGCCGCGTCGTCCTCCTCGAGCAGTCGCTCGCCGAGCATGACGTCGCCTCCCGCGACGAACACGTGCAGCAGTGGCGCCTCCGGCAGGGCGAGGCGGCGTCCGGCCGGCAGGTCGGCGACGTGCAGCGTCGTACCCGACGAGGCGAGGGGTACGCCGTCGCCACCCGCGACCGTCGTCCAGCTGTCCCCGATGGCCACGTCGCTGCTCAGGTACGACGGCTCCAGTCCCGCCTCGTCGGGTCGCACCCACGCCTGGAGGAAGCGGGTCCCCTCGGAGGCGTCGGCCACCTCCGAGTGCACCACCCCGCTGCCCGCCGAGAGCCGCTGCACCTGACCGGGTCCGATCACTCCCGACCCGACCGTCGAGGTGTGCCGCAGCGAGCCGGTGAGGACCCAGGTGACGATCTCGAGGTCGGCGTGCGGGTGGTCGGCGTACCCCGTCCCCGGCGGGAGCCGCTCGTCGTTGTGCGCGACCAGCCGGGCGAACCCGACGTTGCCCGGCTCGTAGTGCGCTCCGAACGAGAACGAGTGCCACGTCGTACGCCCCTCGGCGCGGGTGAGGAACCTGTCCGCGCCCGGCCGGTACTCGATCACCTGCTGATCGTGACAGACGGATAGTCCCGAGTGCTGCGACCCTTCCTCCTCGCGAATGAGGGTCCACTCGCTCGGGACTATCCGGGTGGTGGCCTGACCCGGTTTACTGCGGGGATGGGAGAGAGCTATCCGCAACTGCCGGCCGGGTTCGTGTTCGGGGCGAGTACGGCGTCCTACCAGATCGAGGGCGCCTGGGACGAGGACGGGAAGGGCCCGAGCATCTGGGACACCTTCACCGCCGAGCCCGGGCGGATCATCGACGGGAGTGACGGCAAGGTCGCCTGCGACCACTACCACCGCTACGTCGACGACGTCGCCCTGATGAAGCGGCTGGGCATCGGCGCCTACCGCTTCTCCATCGGGTGGCCACGCATCCAGCCCGACGGCACCGGCCCGGCCAACAGCCCGGGTCTCGACTTCTACGATCGGCTGGTCGACGAGCTGGTCGGCGCCGGCATCGAGCCGATGGCGACGCTCTACCACTGGGACCTGCCACAGGCTCTCCAGGACAAGGGTGGCTGGGAGAACCGCGCCACCGCCGAGGCGTTCGGGGAGTACGCCGCCCTCTGCGCCGAGCGACTCGGCGACCGGGTCGGCAAGTGGGCGCCGGTCAACGAGCCCAACGTGGTGATGCTGCTCGGGCACGGCATCGGTGACCACGCCCCCGGCAAGAAGCTCGGCTTCGACGCCGTACCCGTCGCCCACCACCTCAACCTCGGGCACGGTCTCGCCGTCCAGGCGCTGCGTGCCAACGGCGCCAAGGAGGTCGGCTCCGCCACCAACCACCTGCCGGTCTGGGAGGCCTCGGACGCCGCGCAGGACGTGGCCGCTCGCGACCTCTTCGACGCGCTGTGGAACCGGATCTTCGCCGACCCGATGCTGCTGGGCGAGTACCCCGAAGGCTTCGCCGAGGTGATGCCCATCGAGGAGGGCGACCTCGCCACGATCCGGCAGCCGCTCGACTTCTACGGGTTCAACTACTACAACCCGATGCGCATCTCGGCCGCCGAGGAGGGCGCCGAGGTGCCGTTCGTGATGGAGGACATCCCCGGCTACCCCAAGACCGGGTTCGGCTGGCCGATCGTGCCCGAGGGCATGCGTCAGGTGATCGGGCAGCTCGTCGAGCGCTACCCCGACATCCCGCCGATCTACATCACCGAGAACGGCTGCGCCTACCCGACCGGTCCCGACGAGAACGGCGTCGTCGACGACCACGAGCGCATCGACTACCTCGACGCCCACCTGCGCGCCGTCGCGCACGCCATCGACGACGGCGCCGACGTACGCGGCTACTACTCGTGGTCGCTGATGGACAACTTCGAGTGGGCACACGGCTACACCCAGCGGTTCGGCCTGGTGCACATCGACTACGACACCCTGGTGCGTACGCCGAAGCGCTCCTTCGACTGGTACTCCGAGGTCATCGCGGCCAACCGCGGATGAGCCACCAGCTCGACCGCGCCCTCGCGGAGCCGACGGGCGCGGTCAGCAGGGTGTGGGTGCTCTGGCTGGCGCTGATCAGCATCGGGGTCTGGTCGGGCTTCTTCGGCCCCATCCAGGTGCTGCTGGCGCAGCAGGCCGAGGCGATCGACCCGGCGCACAAGGAGACCTCGCTCGCGCTGGTGCTCTTCGGCGGGGCCCTGGTCTCGACGGTGCTCAACCCGGTCTGGGGCGCCTTCTCCGACCGGACCGTGCTCCGCATCGGGCGCCGGCTGCCGTGGGTGCTGGGCGGACTGGCCGGCGGGGTCGTCGCGATGCTGGTGCTCTCGCAGGCGCAGTCGATCCTGGTGATGGCACTCGGCTGGGCCCTCGCCCAGGGCGCCCTGAACGCCATGCTGGCCGCGATCACCGCGACCGTGCCCGACCAGGTGCCGAGCCGACAGCGGGGTGCGGTCGGCGGATGGCTGGCCATCGCGCAGACGGTGGGCGTGGTGGCCGGGTCGGGGATCGCGGACGCGACCGGCAGCATCGCGGCCGGTTACCTCGCCACCGCGGCCGTCCTGGTCGTGCTGTCGCTGCCGTACTGCTTCGACAGCCGGGACATCCCGCTCTCCCCCGAGGATCGCGAGCCGTTCGACCTCGGCCGGTTCGTCCGCTCGTTCTGGGTCTCCCCGCGCCAGCACCCCGACTTCGCCTGGGCATGGATCACCCGTTTCCTGATGAACCTCGGCAACGCGCTGGTGATCCTCTACCTCCTCTACTACCTGCAGGAGCGCATCGACCTCACCGACGACGAGGCCGAGCACGGCGTACTCCTGCTCACCGCGGCCTACGGCCTGTGCACCGTGCTGACCGCCGTGGTCGGTGGCATCTGGTCCGACCGCCTCGGCCGGCGCAAGGTGTTCGTGATCGCCTCCGGTCTCGTCGCCGCTGCCGCGCTGCTGCTGCTCGCCTTCGTCACCACCTGGGTCGGCGCCTTCGCCGGCGCGGTCGTCCTCGGCATCGGCTTCGGCATCTACACCGCCGTCGACTTCGCGATGATCACCCAGGTGCTCCCCTCGGCCGGCGACCGCGCCAAGGACCTCGGCGTCATCAACATCGCCAACGCCCTGCCGCAGGTGCTCGCGCCCGGCATCGCGGCGATCGTGCTCGGCATCGGGTTCGGCTACTCGACCCTCTACGTGCTCGCGGCCGGCGTCAGCGTGCTCGGCTCCGTGCTGGTCGTGAACATCAAGTCCCTGGCCTGACGAGTCGGGTCTTGGCCCCGGCGTACCGTCACGCCGCCGACGTCCCGAACCGAAAGCTCGCCAGCACGGTCTCGTTCTCGCCCCGGCCGACGAGCAGCACGGCCTCGCGGGCGTGCACCTCCAGCGGGGTCGGTACGTCGCACGCCTCCGGCACCGAGAGGTGGGGAACCACGGTGTCGAGCGAGGTGGCGGGGCCGACCGACTCGGGGAAGGCCCGGCGGAGGCTGTGCGTGATCCGGCGGAAGACGGTGACCGGCTGCGGCGGGAGGTACCGCTCCCCGTCGGGGAACCGCGCCGGCTCCCCCAGGACGTAGGCGAACGGCACCAGCTCGGAGAACAGCTCGCGCAGCTCCGCGACCACCCCGTCGTCCACGTCGTCGACCGGCAGGAACGGGTCGAGCAGCGCGATGTGTGCCCCGGACACCCGGGCGACGATCTCGTCGACCGGGACCACCAGCCGGGTCCACGCTGTGCCCTGACTCACGGCGGACACGCTAGTGCCTTCTCTACGCTGGCGGCATGGGTGCGGGCCACGATCACGGACACGCAGCCGGCAGAGCGCACGACCGCTCCCGGCTGCGACTCGTGCTGGTCGTCACGGCCGGCGTCGCCGTCCTCGAGCTGGTCGGAGCAGTCCTCTCCGGATCGCTGGCCCTGTTCGCGGATGCCGGGCACATGTTCACCGACACCGCGGCGATCGTGCTGGCCCTGTCGGCGTCGTACGTCGCCACCCTGCCCGCCACGTCGCGCAGGACCTTCGGCTACCACCGGGCCGAGATCCTCGCCGCCCTGATCAACGCCGTCGTGCTGCTGGGCGTCTGCGGCTACCTCGCCTATGCCGGAGTACGTCGACTGCTGGACCCCGTCGGTGTCGACGCCGGCCAGATGCTGGCCTTCGCGGTGGTCGGGCTGGTGGCCAACCTGGTCTCGATCTCCCTGCTCGCGGCGAGGCGCGACCAGTCGCTGAACATGCGCGGGGCGTTCCTCGAGGTGCTGGGTGACGCCTTCGGGTCGGCGGCCGCGATCGTCGCCGCGCTGGTGGTGCTGGCGACCGGCTTCGACCGCGCCGACTCCATCGCCTCCCTGCTGATCGCGGTGCTGATCCTGCCGCGGGCGTGGTCCCTGCTGCGCGACTGCCTGCACGTGCTGCTCGAGTCGGCACCGCCCGGCGTCGACATGGAGGTCGTCCGCCAGCACCTCGTCGGTGCCGAGGGCGTGACCGACGTGCACGACCTGCACGCCTGGTCGATCACGAGCGGCATGCCCGCCCTGTCCGCACACGTGACGGTGACCGACGAGGCGCTGCGGAGCCGAGGCGTCGGCCGCATCCTCGACGAGCTGGGCGAGTGCGTGGCCACCCACTTCGGCATCGACCACGCCACCTTCCAGGTCGAGCCGGAGAGCCACCAGGAACATGAGCCCGGCGACGTGCACCGCTGAGTAGCCATGCTCACGCCGGAGAGCCTTCCGATCCGGCACGATCACCGCATGACCACTGCCCCCGCCGAACGCGTCGTCGACGCGCTCATCGGCGCTCACCTCGTCGACCCGTCCACCCGGGCGGAGTCGTTGTCCGTCGTGCTCGATGCCCTCGACGGCCGTGCCCGGCCGACGGGGACGGGACGGAGGGCACTGCCCCAGCTGGTCGAGGTCGTCGCCTACCTCGGCGGAGCGCTGGTGCTCGCGGCCGGCGCGCTGTTCCTGTTCGAGCAGTGGGGGGAGCTCGGCTTCGGGGCTCGCGTCGCCTGGCTCGCGGTGTCGACGGTCGTCCTGCTGGTGGCGGGATTCGTCGCTGCCCAGGTCCCGGGTGACGGTCCGGGTCTCCGCGAGCCGGCCAACGACGTACGCCGCAGGCTGGCCGGCTCTTTGCTCACCTTCGGCGGTCTCGGCGCGGCCATCCTGGTCGGACACCTCGTCGACCATGCGACGACCGACGACCTGTCCGCGGTCTACTGGCCGGGAGTGATCGGTGCGCTCGTCGGGGTGCTGGTGGGAGCGATCGGCTACCGAGTCGCCCCGACCGCAGTCGGGCTGGTCGGGACCATCACCGGTGCCATCACGGCGACGATGACCCTCGTCGATGGTGTCGACCGGTTCGAGGGCGATGCTGCCGGTGTCGCCCTGTTCCTGCTCGGCGTGCTGGGGCTCGCCCTCACCGAGCTGCACTGGTTCCGAGAGTCGACGGTGGCCCGCTCGCTGGGCGTCACCGTGGCCCTGGTGGGCGCGCAGGTGCCGGTGATGGACGGCACCCACTCCTGGCTCGGCTACCTGCTGACGCTGGTCGTCGTGGTGGCCGGGATCGCGCTGTACCTGAGCCGGCTCGCCTGGCCCTACCTGGCGGTGGCCGTGATCGGGGTGACGCTCCTCGTCCCGGAGGTCGTGGCCGACTGGACGGGCGGCTCCCTGGGTGCGGTGGGCGGCGTACTCGTCGCGGGCATCACCTTGCTGGCGGCGTCGTTCGCCGGCTACCGCCTGCGGGCCGAGGCGACCGACTGACGAACCGCGCGGGGCCGGCCAGGGCTCCCGGGAGCACCTGGTGCTCCCGCTGGCCGGCGCCGCGGCGTCTGGGCACGGGATGGGTGGGCGAGGTTCCTGCCGGGCATCCGGACCCAGGATCGCGGTCCGGACACCCGGTCTTCCCGTCGTCACCGTGGGCGAGGACCGCTCCGGTCGCGACTTGTCCCAGCTCTGTCGCGACCCCCCCTGCCAGGAAGCCTGTCACTCGCCGAGCCATCGATCTTTCCCCCCGTGCTAGCTCGTTCGGAGCCTATGCACCCGGCGTGTCGCGGCGCTCCGGCCCGGACGGGGCATTGACAGACCACCCGGACGGGCTAGGCCGACCTAGGCGCCGGCCGCCACGCGCATGCCCTGCTCGATGGCCCGCTTGGCGTCCAGCTCGGCGGCGACATCGGCGCCACCGATCAGGTGCACCTTCCGGTGCGGGTCGCGGGCGACGAGCTCGTCGTAGAGGTTGCGCACCGACTCCTGTCCGGCGCAGATCACGACGTCGTCGACCTCGAGGAGCCGACGCTCGCCGTCGACCGTCAGGTGCAGGCCGGACTCGTCGATCAGGTCGTACGTCGCGCCGCTGACCTGCTCGACTCCGGACTGCTTGAGCACGGCCCGGTGGGCCCATCCCGAGGTCTTGCCCAGGTCCTTGCCGATCATCGAGGTCTTGCGCTGGACGAGGTACACCTCGCGCGCCGGTGTCCGCTGCTTGCGCTCGGTCAGCCCGCCGACGTGCAGACTCGGGTCGCCGACACCCCAGTGGGACAGCCACTCCTCGAGGGTCTCCTCGGTGTGGGTCAGCCAGACCGACACGTCGACGCCGATGCCGCCGGCGCCGATCACGGCGACGCGGCGACCCGGGACGGCGTTGCCACCGAGCACCTCGGCGTAGGACAGCGCGCGCTCGATGCCGGGGATCTCGGGGATGCGCGGCTCGACACCGGTCGCCACCACCACCTCGTCGAACCCGTCGAGACCGTCCACGGTCGCGGCCGTGCCCAGCCGGACCGTGGCGCCGAGGACCTCGAGCCGGCGGCGGTAGTAGCGCATCGTCTCGGCGAACTCCTCCTTGCCGGGGATCTGCTGGGCGAGTCGGAACTGCCCGCCGAGGTCGACGTCCTTCTCGAACAGCGTGACCGCGTAGCCGCGCTCGGTGTACGACGTCGCCGCGCTCAACCCCGCCGGTCCGGCACCCACCACGGCCACCGTCGGTCGCGGCCCGGCCGGCACCGTGCTCGGGAGCGGCAGCAGCACCAGCTCGGTCTCGCGGCAGGCGCGTGGGTTGACCAGGCAGCTGGCCCGCTTGTTGGCGAACGCGTGGTCGAGGCAGGCCTGGTTGCAGGCGATGCAGGTGTTGATCTCGTCGGCGCGCCCGGCCGCTGCCTTGGCGACGAACTCGGGGTCGGCCAGCAACGGTCGGGCCAGGGAGACCAGGTCGGCGGTGCCGTCGGCGACCAGCTGGTCGGCGACCTCGGGGGTGTTGATCCGGTTGGAGGCGCACACCGGCACCGAGACCTCCTGGCGCAGCCGCTTCGTCGTCCACGTCCACGCACCCCGCGGGACCTGCGTGATGATCGTCGGCACCCTCGCCTCGTGCCAGCCGATGCCGGTGTTGATCACGGTCGCCCCGGCCTGCTCGACGAGCAGGGCCAGCTCGACGACCTCGTCCCAGGTCTGGCCGTCCTCGACCAGGTCGAGCAGCGACATGCGGTAGATGATCGGGAAGCCGTCGCCGACCACCTCACGGGTACGACGCACCACCTCGACCGAGAAGCGCATCCGGCGGGTCGGCGTACCACCCCACTCGTCGTCGCGGTCGTTGGTGCGGGCGGCGAGGAACTGGTTGATCAGGTAGCCCTCCGAGCCCATGATCTCGACCGCGTCGTACCCCGCCCGCTGCGCGAGGCCGGCGCTGTGTGCGAACGCCGTCGCGGTCCTGTCGACGGCCCTGGTGGACATCGCACTCGGTCGGAACGGGGTGATGGGCGACTTGGTGTCGCTGGCGCTCTGCGAGAACGGGGTGTACCCGTAACGTCCGGCGTGCAGCACCTGGAGCGCGATCGCGCCGCCCTCGTCGTGCACCGCGCCGGTGACCTGCCTGTGCCGCTCGGCCTGCAGCCGCGTGGTCAGCTCGCTGGCGAACGGCTTCAGCCAGCCGCGCTTGGTGGGCGCGTAGCCGCCGGTGACGATCAGCCCCACGCCGCCGCGGGCTCGTTCGGCGAAGTACGCCGCCAGCTTGGGCACGTCCCACGCGTAGTCCTCCAGTCCGGTGTGCATGGAGCCCATCACCACCCGGTTGCGCAGCGTGAGGTCGCCGATCGTGATCGGCGCGAGCAGGTGGGGGTAGTTCACGGGGTCGCCTTCCGGTGGGCTGCGGTGTACTCGGTGAGCCACTCGATCCAGAACTGCTCCTGCTTGATGCCACCGCGCAGGACCAGCCAGGTGTCGAGGTCGTGGCCGCTGAGGCCGTCGGTGTGGGGGAACTGCTCGTGCTCGAGCTGCTCGAAGTGCGCCAGCCGGGTGCGGTGCTCCGCGACCAGGTCGTCGAGGTGGCCGAGCAGCTTGCTCCGGTCGCCGTACGACGCCCCACGGAGCTTCACCGCGAGGTCGGAGCGCATCGTCGCGGCCGGGGTGGGGGAGCCGATCCAGTCCGCGAGCACGCGTTCGCCGGCCTTCGTGGCGGCGTACCTCCGCTCGGTGCTGCGCGCGTCGCCGGCGCTCGCCGTGACCCAGCCCTCGCTCTCCATCCGGCGGAGCACCTTGTAGATCTGCTGGTGGGTGGCTCGCCAGAAGAACCCGATCGAGCGGTCGAAGCGCCGGGTCAGCTCGATGCCGGTGGCGGGTCGCTCCCGCAGCGAGACGAGGAGTGCGTGTTCGAGGGCCACGCCAGCAGTCTGCGGGTCGTCGTACGCCTTGTGCAACTAGTTGCACAAGTGAGCCGCCTCACTTGCTGCATACCCCTAGGGGGTATATGGTCCGAGCCATGAACAGCTCCTGGTCCACTGCCGTCAGCGCCACCGTGCACTGCCTCACCGGGTGCGCCATCGGCGAGGTGCTCGGCATGGTGCTCTCGACCTGGTGGGGCTGGGGAAACACGGGCAGCATCCTGCTCTCGGTCGCGCTGGCCTTCTTCTTCGGCTACCTGCTGACCTTCTCCTCCGTACGCCGCCACGGCGCCTCGCCCCGCGAAGGAGTGCGGCTCGCCCTGGCCTCCGACACCGTCTCGATCACCACGATGGAGATCGTCGACAACCTCTTCATCCTGGTCGTCCCCGGAGCCATGGCCGCGGGTCTCGCGACCGGCCTGTTCTGGTGGAGCCTGGCCGTCTCCCTGGTGATCGCCTTCGTGCTCACCGTCCCGGTCAACCGCTGGCTCATCTCGCGCGGCAAGGGTCACGCCGTCGTGCACGAGCTGCACCACCGCTAGCGGCCGCGGTTTGGCCGGGCGCCCGGCCAAACCTCCACTGGAGGGGTGAAACATCCCCCCTCCAGTGACAGTTTGGCCGGTCGCCCGGCCAAACCGGCACGGACAGACGCCCCGCCCCACCGTGACAGCAGTGCTGTCACAATCACCGGCATGACGTATGCACTGGGACAGGGCACCGGCCCCCTCGCGGGGATCAAGGTGGTCGAGATCGCCGGCATCGGCCCGGGCCCGCACGCCTGCATGATCCTGGCCGACCTCGGTGCCGACGTGATCCGCGTCGAGCGGCCCGGGGGACAGGCGCTGACCGGTGGGCCGACCGACGTGCTCAACCGTGGTCGTCCGAGCGTCGCGCTCGACCTGAAGAACCCGGAGGCGATCGCCACCGTGCTCGACCTCGTCGCCGAGGCCGACGTGCTCGTCGAGGGGATGCGACCGGGCACCACCGAACGGCTCGGCCTCGGGCCTGACGTCTGCCTCGAGCGCAACCCACGGCTGGTCTACGGCCGGATGACCGGCTGGGGGCAGCGCGGACCACTCGCCCGGGTGGCCGGGCACGACATGAACTACATCGCGATCACCGGCGCGCTGTTCGGGATGGGCCAGGACAAGTCGCGACCGCACTTCCCGGCCAACCTGGTCGGCGACTTCGGCGGCGGCTCGACGTACCTCGTCATCGGCGTCCTCGCCGCTCTGCTCGAGGCACGCATCTCCGGCCGGGGCCAGGTCGTCGACGCGGCGATCGTGGACGGCACCGCCCACCTGAACGCGATGAGTGCCGGCTTCCTGGCCGCCGGCAACCTGCTGGAGGAGCGGGCCGCCAACATGCTCGATGGCGGCATGCCCTTCTACGCCATCTACGAGACCTCCGACGGTCGGCACATGTCGGTGGGTCCGCTGGAGCCGCAGTTCTACGAGGCGTTCGTGCAGCTGCTCGGCATCGAGGACGCCCCGGACCGCTACGACTTCGAGCAGAGCGAGGAGCTGCGCGGCATCATCGCCGAGCGCTTCGCGAGCCGCACGCAGGCCGAGTGGACGGAGGTGTTCGAGGGCACCGACGCCTGCGTGGCGCCGATCATCCCGCTCACCGAGGCGATGGGGCACCCGCACATGGCGGCCCGGGAGGTGTTCGTCGAGCACGAGGGCATCCGGCAACCTGCACCCGCACCTCGCTTCTCCCGTACGCCGGCCGCCCTCGGCCTGCCTCCGCGTCCGAAGGCGGGCGCCGACACCCGCGAGGCGCTCGCTGCTTGGGGGATCGAGGACGTGGACGCACTGATCGAGAAGGGTGTCGCCGTCCAGGCGTGACGCCGGTGACCGACCGCTCAGCCCTGCGCGCCGACTGCGCGTCCTGCGCCGGCCTGTGCTGCGTCGTACCCGCCTTCTCGGTCTCCTCCGACTTCGCGATCGACAAGCCCAGCGGCGTCCCGTGCCCGAACCTCGCCACCGACGACTTCGGCTGCACCATCCACAGCGAGCTGCCCGAGCGCGGTTTCCCGGGGTGCACGGTCTACGACTGCTTCGGTGCCGGGCAGCGCGTCGTCCAGCAGCACTTCGGGGGCCGCAGCTGGCGCACCACTCCGGGCATCCGCGAGGAGCAGTTCGCGACCTTCGAGGTCGTCGAGCGCTTGCACGAGCTGCTCTGGTACCTCGAGGACGCCGCCGGTCGTCGACTGCCCCGCGACCTGCGCGACGAGCTCGAGGGGCTGCGCTCGGCGGTCGAGCGGGCAGCCTCGGACGCCAGCGAGCGCGACGTCGTACCCCTCCAGCTGCGGGCAGACGCCCTGTTCGGTGAGGTGAGCGGCGCCGTACGACGAGGCGGCCGCAGCTGGCGTGGCCGCGACCTCGCCGGCCGTGACCTGCGCGAGGAGCCCCTCGCCGATGCCGACCTGCGCGGAGCACTGCTCCTGGGAGCGGACCTGCGGGACGTCGACCTCGGCCGGGCCGACCTGCTCGGGGCCGACCCGCGCGGTGCCGACCTCCGTGGCGCGGACCTGAGCCGCGCCCTGTTCATGACGCGCCTGCAGCTGCGGGCGGGGCGCTCCGACGAGACCACCCTGTTGCCGGACTGGGCCGCTCGCTAGCGTCGAGGCCATGGCTGACTCTTCTGACCACCGACTCGACGGAACCGTGGCGCTGGTGACCGGCGCCTCGAGTGGCATCGGACAGGCAACGGCGGCGACACTCGCCGCCCGGGGCGCTGCGGTCGCACTCGTCGCCCGTCGTACCGACCGCCTCGAGGAGCTCGCCTCGTCGATCGAGAAGGACGGCGGGCGTGCCCTGACCATCACCGCCGACGTCACCGACCGGGCGCAGGCCGAGCAGGCGGTGGCGGAGACCGTCGAGCGGCTCGGGCGACTCGACACCGTGATCAACAACGCCGGCGTGATGCTGCTCGGACCGATCGTCGACGCGCCACTCGAGGAGTGGGAGCGGATGGTCGACCTCAACGTGAAGGGGCTGTTGTACGTCGCCCATGCCTCGATCCCGCACCTGCTCGAGGCAGCCGACAGCGAGCCGCGTCGGGTCGCGGACCTGGTGAACATCTCCTCGGTCGCCGGTCGCGTCGCCCGCAACGGGAGCGGTGTCTACAACGCCACCAAGCACGCCGTCGGAGCGTTCAGCGAGTCGCTGCGCCAGGAGGTCACCGGCCGGCACCTGCGGGTCTCGCTCGTCGAGCCCGGTGCCGTCGCCACCGAGCTCGGCTCGCACAACCGGCCGGAGGTGCAGGAGGCGATGAAGCAGCGCTTCGGCGGCATCGAGCGGATGCAGTCAGAGGACATCGCCGAGACCATCGAGTTCATCGTCACCCGGCCACGCCACGTCGCGGTCAACGAGGTGCTGATCCGCCCGACCGAGCAGGAGGGCTGAGGTCGCCCGCTGGTGACTTCTCCCACATCTCGTCCGGATTGACGATGACAGTATTACTGTCATCATGAACAGCGAGCCTCCGCGTGACGCTACGCCCGCGTGAGCCCGTCAGTGCCACCACAGACTCCAGAAGGAGCAGGGAAACCACATGGCAACAGAAGCGTTCGTGTACGACGCGATCCGCACGCCCCGGGGCAAGGGGAAGAAGAACGGCAGCCTCCACGAGGTCAAGCCGGTGGACCTGGTCGTCGGCCTGCTCGACGCCGTCAAGGACCGCAACCCCTCCCTCGACGTGAACCGGGTCGACGACGTCGTGCTCGGTGTCGTCTCGCCGGTCGGTGACCAGGGCGGCGACATCGCCAAGACGGCCGCTCTCGCCGCTGGCTATCCCGACACCGTGGCCGGCGTACAGCTCAACCGCTTCTGCGCCTCCGGCCTCGAGGCGGTCAACCAGGCCGCGTCCCGCGTCCGCGGCGGCTTCGAGGACCTGATCCTCGCCGGCGGTGTCGAGTCGATGAGCCGCGTCGCCATGGGCAGCGACGGTGGCGCCTGGGCCTCCGACCCGGCCACCGCGTTCGGCACCTCGTTCGTGCCGCAGGGCATCGGCGCCGACCTGATCGCCACCATCGAGGGCTGGTCGCGCGAGGACGTCGACACCTTCGCCGTCGAGTCCAACCACCGCGCTGCCAAGGCGTGGGCCGACGGCCGCTTCGCCGGTTCGATCGTGCCGGTCAAGGACATCAACGGCGTGACCGTGCTCGACACCGACGAGTTCATCAAGCCCGAGTCGAGCGTCGAGGGCCTCGCCAGGCTGAAGCCGTCCTTCGCAGGCATCGGTGACCAGGCGGGCTTCGACTCCGTGGCGCTGGAGAAGTACCACTGGATCGAGCGCATCGACCACGTCCACCACGCTGGCAACAGCTCCGGCATCGTCGACGGCGCCGCCATCACGGCCATCGGCAACGAGCAGGTCGGCAAGGACCTCGGCCTCACCCCGCGGGCCCGCATCATCGCGACCGCGGTCTCGGGGGCCGACCCGACGATCATGCTCACCGGCCCGGCGCCGGCCGCCCGCAAGGCACTGGCCAAGGCGGGACTGGAGGTCAAGGACATCGACCTGTTCGAGATCAACGAGGCCTTCGCTGCCGTGGCCATGCGGTTCATGCGCGACCTGGACATCGACCACGAGATCACCAACGTCAACGGCGGCGCCATCGCGATGGGGCACCCCCTCGGTGCGACCGGCGCGATGATCCTCGGCACCCTGATCGACGAGCTCGAGCGTCGTGAGCTCAAGCGCGGCCTGGCCACGCTCTGCGTCGGCGGAGGCATGGGCATCGCCACGATCGTCGAACTGGTCTGACCCTCCCCGATCTCTCACAAGGACTGACAATGACTGACTCTGCAGTGCAGTACGACCGGGGAGACGACGGGATCGTCGTACTCACCCTGGATGACCCGACCGCGGGCGCCAACACCATGAACGACCTCTACAAGGACTCGATGCACGCGGCCGTCGAGCGGCTGTACGCCGAGAAGGAGGACGTGGCCGGTGTGGTGATCACCTCGGCCAAGAAGACCTTCTTCGCCGGCGGCAACCTCAAGGGGATGCTGGCCGCCACGCCCGACGACGCCCAGGCCGTCTTCGAGATGTGCGAGGCCATCAAGGCCGACCTGCGGCGGCTCGAGACGTTCGGCAAGCCGGTCGTGGCCGCCGTCAACGGCGCCGCCCTCGGCGGCGGGCTCGAGATCACGCTCGCCTGTCATCACCGGATCGTCGTCGACGACGACAAGGTCGAGCTCGGCCTGCCCGAGGCGACGCTCGGCCTGCTGCCCGGCGGCGGTGGCGTCACCCGCACCGTGCGCATGTTCGGCATCCAGTCCGCGCTCATGGACATCCTGCTGCAGGGCACCCGGTTCAAGCCGAAGGCGGCCAAGGAGAAGGGCATCGTCGACGAGCTGGTCAAGGACCGCGACGACCTCGTGCCGGCCGCCAAGAAGTGGATCAAGGCCCACCAGGACGACCCGCAGGCCGCGTCCAACCCGTGGGACCGCGAGGGGTTCAAGATCCCCGGCGGCAGCCCGTCGACCCCGTCGCTCGCTGCGTTCCTGCCGGCCTTCCCGGCGATGCTGCGCAAGCAGACCAAGGGCGCCGTCTACCCGGCGCCGCGCGCGATCATGGCCGCGGCGATCGAGGGTGCGCAGGTCGACTTCGACACCGCCAGCCGCATCGAGTCGCGTTACCTCGCGCACCTCATCACCGGGTCGAACAGCAAGAACATGATCCAGGCGTTCTTCTTCGACCTCTCCGCGATCAACTCCGGACTGCTGCGCCCCAAGGACGTGCCGAAGTTCACGGCGACCAAGGTCGGCGTACTCGGTGCCGGGATGATGGGCGCCGGGATCGCGTACTCCTGTGCGCGGGCCGGCATGGAGGTCGTGCTCAAGGACGTCGAGCAGGCCTCGGCCGACAAGGGCAAGGCCTACAGCGACAAGATCCTGAGCAAGGCCGTCGAGCGCGGCAAGATGGACGAGAAGAAGAAGGCCGAGATCCTCGACCGGATCACCGCGACCACCGAGGCCAACGACTTCAAGGGCTGTGATCTCGTCATCGAGGCGGTCTTCGAGGACCCGACGCTCAAGGCGCAGGTCTTCGGCGAGATCCAGGACGTCGTCAACTCCGACGCCCTGCTGTGCTCGAACACCTCGACCCTGCCGATCACCGACCTCGCCGAGGGCGTCAACCGTCCCGACGACTTCATCGGGCTGCACTTCTTCAGTCCGGTGGACAAGATGCCGCTGGTCGAGATCATCCGCGGTGCGAAGACGAACGACGTGGCGGTCGCCAAGGCGCTCGACGTGGTGATGCAGATCCGCAAGACCCCGATCGTGGTCAACGACAGCCGCGGCTTCTACACCAGCCGCGTCATCGGCACGATGGTCATGGAGGGTCTCGCCATGCTCGGCGAGGGCGTCCACCCGATGTCGGTCGAGCGGGCCGCAACTCAGGCCGGCTACCCGGTCGGCACGCTGCAGCTCAGCGACGAGCTGAACATGGAGCTGATGGCCAAGATCCAGAAGGCGACCGCCGACGCGGCGCCGGCCGGCTACCAGCCGCACCCGGGCGAGGCCGTGGTCTCGAAGATGCTCGAGGAGGGCCGTCCCGGCCGACTGCGCGGCAAGGGCTTCTACGAGTACGACGAGAACGGCGGCCGCGGCTCCCTGTGGAGCGGCCTGGCCGAGCTGTTCCCGCCGAACCCCGAGCCGGCCGACATCGAGGACCTCAAGGACCGCTACCTGTTCATCGAGGCGATCGAGACCGCGAAGTGCTTCGAGGAGGGCGTCATCGAGTCCTCCGCCGCCGCCAACATCGGCTCGATCATGGGCATCGGCTACCCGGCGCTGACCGGCGGCACCGTCCAGTTCATGCAGGGCTACGACGGTCGCACCGGCCAGGGCCTGCCCGGCTTCGTCGCCCGGGCCCGTGAGCTGGCCTCGACGTACGGCGACCGCTTCGCCCCCACCGACCGCCTCGTCGAGATGGCCGAGAAGGGCGAGTCCTTCCCGGCCTGACCCTCGCCGTACGCCCCGTCGGACATTTCGGAATGGGCGGGCAGGTGATTCTGGGGGCTGGCGGGCAAAGTACGGCCTGCCATCCCCCGGTTTCCCCGGACGTCCGGGGAAACTCAACAACTTCGCAAATCGGACTCGCATACCCCCGATCGTCAGGAACAATGGCCGGGTGGAGGATGCGAGCGACGGCGCGATCCGGGTCGAGATCAAGGGGCTGTGGGTCAAGTTCGGGGCGGTCGCCGCGGTGCGGGGGATCGACCTGACGGCGTACGCCGGACGCGCGACTGCGTTGCTGGGCCGCAACGGCGCCGGCAAGTCCACCACCATGCGCGTGCTGGCGGGCGTGATCCCGCCGACCGAGGGCGTCGTCCGGGTCGACGGGCTCGACGTGTCCGAGGACCTGCTGGCCGTGAAGCGGCTGACCGGCTACTGCCCCGACGTCGGTGGACTGGTGCCCCGCGCCACCCCGTGGGAGCACCTCCAGCTCGCCGCGCGCCTGCGCCGGATGGAGGGATGGGAGGACCGCGCCCAGGACCTGCTCGAGCGCTTCGAGCTCGGCGACGCCGCCCACCGCGTCACGTCCGGCTTCAGCCACGGCATGGGCCGGCGCCTCTCGGTGATCCTCGCCTGTTTCCACGAGCCCGCGGTGCTGCTGCTCGACGAGCCGTTCGACGGGGTCGACCCGCTCGGCGTCGAGGCGACCCTCGAGGTCATCGCCGACGCGCGCGCTCGTGGTGCCGCCGTACTCGTCTCCACCCACCTGCGTGACCTCGCGATGCAGGCCTGCGAGAACGCCCTGGTGCTGCGCGGCGGCGCCAGCGTCGCCGAGCTGCGGGCCCACGAGCTCGTCGGGGAGGAAGGCGCCGGTGTCTACCGCGCACTCCTGGACTGAGCTCCGCTCCAGCGGCCGAGACCTCGCGTCGCTGCTGGCGTTCCGGCGTGCCGGACTGACCGCCAGCGGGCACCGTCGGCTGCGTCTGATGGGGCTGCTCGTGCTCGCCCTGACAGTGACGGCTGCCGTGGCACCGGCGTACCTCGGCGGCGACTTCCCGCGCAAGAACAGTGGCAACGTCCTCGCCCTGCTCCCCTCGGCGTCGTTGGCCTTCCTGCTGCTGGCGACCTTCACCGCTGTGGCTTCTGCCGGAGGTCGCGAGGTGGTGCCCCGTGACCAGGCCGTGGCGTTCCCGGTCTCGCCGACCACTGACCACCTGGGCGCCCTGCTGCTCGCGCCCCTCAACATCGCCTGGATCATGCAGGCCTGGCTGTTGCTCGGCGCGGCATCGTACGCCCTGGGTCCCTCGCGCGTGTGGGCCTACGAGATTCCCGTCCTGCTCTGGATCGTGGCCGCCACGGCGCTGGCCCAGGTGGCCGGCTGGCTGGCTGAGGGGGTACGCCGAGGCCGGCACGGCATCGGCATCTTCCGTGTGCTGGTCGTCGTGTTCGCCCTCGCTCTCGGATCCCTGATCGTGACCGGCAGGCTTGCTCCCGTCCTGGACCACAGCCCCACCTCGCGGCTCCTGGTGCTGCTCCTCGACACGCAGGCCGGCTACTGGTGGCGGTGGGCGCTCGGTCTCCTCGTGCTCGCAGCGATCGGCCTCGCGGCCGTCGTGGTCGGCGCCATCCCCGCGCGGTGGGCGCTGCAGCGGCCGATGCGCGAGGAGCTGCGGCTGGAGTCGGGTCACTTCCCGGCGCGCCCGACCGCTGCCTCGGACTTCGTGATGATGCTCCGCATCGACCGCGCGGCCGTCTGGCGCTCGGTGCCGCTGCGACGCGGCATGACGGTCCTGGCCGTGATGCCGGGAGCAGTCGCGCTGGCCGGTGACCTGGAGTGGCGGATGCTGACCGTCCTGCCCGGGCTGGTCGCGTCGGGTGGTGCGCTCCTGTTCGGGGTGAACACCTGGTGCCTCGACGGTCGCGGCGCCCTCTGGCGAGACTCCCTCCCGGTGGGACCGCGGACCGCGTTCCTCTCCCGGGTCGTGGTGCTGATGGAGGTGCTGCTCTGCTCGGCCGCCCTGACCCTGGTCCTGGCCGCGCTGCGAGCCGGGCGTCCGACCGTCCCCGAGGCGGTCGCGCTGCTGTGCTCGACGATCGTGGTGGTCGTCCAGGTGATCGCCGCCGGGATGCGCTGGAGCATCGCGCGCCCCTTCGCCGTCGACCTGCGCAGTGCGCGGGCGACCCCGGCCCCGCCGGTCGTGATGGCCGGCTACAGCGCACGGCTCGCAGTGTCCACCACCTTCACCGGCCTGGCCTTCTCCGGACTGGCCGAGCTCCATGACGCGAGATACGCCGTGTGCGCCGCCGTGGTGTTCCTCTGCTGGTCCGGGTGGCGTCTCCTGAGGGCCACTCGACGGTGGGAGGATCCGGCCGTCCGGGCCCGGGTCGTGGCCACCGTGGCCGGCTGAATTACCCCGTCGGAAATGGCAAATTGTGGTGTTCACGCCGTATAGACCAGTCGTCGCGGATATCTCGTTTCGGGCGTGATCGACGTGTACGCATGCTGAGACCTGTGCAACGATTCAGTCGTTTACAGCAATCCATCACAACGGGGGAATTTCCGCATGAACAAGCTAATTGCCGGACTGCTCGTGGCACTCGCTGTCGCGCTCGGGTCCTTGGGCCTGGCCACTCCGGCGCAGGCCTACCCGGACACCCCGCCGACCACCGTGCCGCACGTCAACAGCACCACTCCGGACACCCAGGCCGCGGCGGCCACGACCACCAGCTCGGAGCTGCCGGGCACCGGCGGGCCGAACTCGGTGCTTCTCGGTGGTGGCGTGGCGCTGGTCCTCGTGGGTGGCGCGGTCGTCGTCGTCGCCCGTCGCCGTCAGACCAACTGAGGTCCCCGGGGCAGCGCGCGACTCCGAGCGGAGACCGTAGGTGTCCCGAGTGACGTCCTGGAGACGTCTGCTCCTCGGCCTGGCCGCAGGGCTCATCGTGCTGGTCGTCCTGGTGTTCAGCTACCAGGCGGTCCGGACGGTGCTCGCCCTGCGCGAGGCCAAGAACGAAGCGCACCAGCTCAGCGGTGAGTTGCGTCGCGACGACGTGGCCGCAGTGAAGAAGTCGCTGCGCACGATCGAGGCGAGGAGTGCGACCGCGCGCTCGCACTCCGACAACACCTTGTGGAACGCGCTGGCTCGCGTGCCGGTCCTCGGCGACGACGTCGATGCGGTCCAGGTGATGGCCCGGGCCCTCAACGACGCGTCGTCGAAGGTCTACGAGCCCGCCACGACCCTGCTGGACGCGCTGCAGGCCGACAACCTCAGGAACCAGGACGGCACGGTGAACCTCACCGCCGTCGCGAGTCTCGAGGCGCCCCTCCAAGACGTCGCCACGGCACTCCAGGGTGCTGTCGACCAGGTCGACGGGCTGGAGTCCGACCACCTGCTCGGACCCCTCCGCGATGTCACCACCAACGTGCGCAGCCAGCTCGACGAGACCCTCTCGGTCGCCAAGGGCGGGGTCAGCGTGGCTCGACTGGTGCCGCCGATGATGGGTACCGACGGCCCCCGCCACTACCTGCTCGTCGTGCAGAACAACGCCGAGGTCCGCTCGACGGGCGGCCTGCCGGGCTCCTTCATCATGCTGGACGTCGACCACGGCAAGGTGAGCCTGGGCGCACAGCACGCCGTGGACGACTTCCCCGTGCTGACCCAGCCGGTGCTGCCGTTGACCGCCGAGGAGCGGGCGCTGTACGGCGACAACCTCGGCGAGAACATCCGCGACACCAACCTGACCCCGGACTTCCCGCGCGCTGCCGAGCTGATCAACGCCCTGCAGAAGCGGGCCTTCGGGACCACCATCGACGGTGTCATCTCGGTGGACCCCGTGGTGCTGTCCGCGGTCCTGAGGGCCACCGGTCCCGTCAAGGTCGGGGACGACACCTTCACGGCCCACAACGTGGTGCCGCGACTGCTCAACCAGGTCTACAAGGACCTCGGCACCCGGGCCGAGCAGGACGCGTACTTCGACCGCGCCGCCCGCGGGATCTTCGGCGGCCTGATCACCCGCAACGTCGACCCGCTCAAGCTGATGCGCCAGCTGGGCAAGTCCTCGACCCAACGCCGCTTCCTGGTGTGGAGCGCCCACCCGGAGGAGCAGCGCCTCCTCGCCGGCACGGTGGCGAGCGGCGAGCTGCCGCGCGACACCGGCGCGAGGCCCCATGTCGGGCTCTACCTCAACGACGGCACGGCCGCGAAGATCGAGTACTACCTCGACTACTCGGCCTCGATCCGGGCAGCGTCGTGCACCGTCAGCGGCGGCCAGACGCTCCAGGTGGGCATGGTGCTGGACTCCTCGGCGCCGCGCCGCGGATACCAGCTCAACCACTTCATCACCGGCAACGGGGCCTACGCCCCGCGAGGCATGATGCGGCTGAACCTGCGCGTCTACGCACCGACGGGTGGCGAGCTGACCAGCCTGTCCGCCAACGGCCGGCCGGTGCGGATCGCGACGGCTGACCACGACGGTCGTCAGGTGGCGATCGTGACGATGTTCATCCGAGCGCACCAGGAGGTGCGCCTGTCGGCGGAGTTCCGGACCCGCGACGGCCAGCGGGGCGACCCGGTGCTCGACTGGACGCCCGGCGTACGCACCACCACGAGTCGAGCGACGGCCCAGAGCTCCTGCTGAGCAAGGGGGTGGCTCTCAATCCCATGTCCTGCTACGCGTCGCCCCACGGGCACCTCGCTGCGTTGTCGTCAGTCGTCGATGCTGACGCATCGCCTCCCTCCTCCGCCTTGCGATGCACTCCGTGGGGCGACGCTCGCGACGGACGAGGATTGAGAGACACGCCCCTGCCCTGAGTAGGGTCGGCGGCATGGATTTCTCCCCCTCTCCCCGGGCCGCCGAGCTCCTGGAGCTGGTCACGGCTTTCGTGCGTGACGAGATCGAACCGGTGGCGGCCGAGTACCACCAGCAGGTGAGCCGACCGCTCGGCGAGTGGCAGGAGTCGCCGCTGCTCGACGAGCTGCGAGAGAAGGCGCGCGCCCAAGGACTGTGGAACCTCTTCCTGCCGGCCGAGCACTCCGAGCAGTACGCGAAGCAGTTCGGTACCCATGGTGGTGCCGGGCTCGCGAACGCCGACTACGCGCCGCTGGCCGAGCAGATGGGACGCGTGATCTCCCTGGCGCCGTACGTCTTCAACTGCCACGCGCCGGACACCGGCAACATGGAGGTGCTGCTCAAGTACGGCACCGACGCGCAGCGGGCCGAGTGGCTCGAGCCGCTGCTGGACGGACGCATCCGTTCGGCCTTCACGATGACCGAGCCGGGCGTGGCCTCCTCCGACGCCACCAACATGGGGGCCACCGCGGTGGTCGACGGCGACGAGGTGGTCGTCAACGGGCGCAAGTGGTGGTCGAGCGGCATCGGTCACCCCGACTGCCAGGTCCTGATCTTCATGGGCCTCTCGGACCCCGACGCCGACCGCCACCACCGCCACACCATGGTGCTGATCCCGCGTGACACCCCCGGCGTCAAGGTCGAGCGGCTGCTCTCCACCATGAACGACCACGACGCACCGATCGGCCACGGCGAGATCAGCTTCGACGACGTGCGCGTGCCCAGGGACAACATCCTGCTCGGCGAGGGACGCGCCTTCGAGATCGCGCAGGGACGGCTCGGGCCGGGCCGGGTGCACCACTGCATGCGCCTGATCGGCCAGGCCGAGGTCGCACTCGAGCTGGCGATCAAGCGCGGTCTCTCGCGTACGGCGTTCGGCAAGCCGATCGTCAACCTCGGCGGCAACCGCGAGCGGATCGCCGATGCCCGGATCGCCATCGACCAGGCGCGGTTGCTCGTGCTCAACGCGGCGTGGAAGCTCGATGTCGGCGGCCCGCTCAACGCCCTCAGCGAGGTCAGCCAGATCAAGGTGATCGTCCCCAACGTCGCCCAGCAGGTCATCGACATGGCGATGCAGCTGCACGGCGGCGGCGGGCTCTCCGATGACTTCCCGCTGGCCGGGATGTGGACCAACGCCCGGGCCCTGCGACTCGCGGACGGACCCGACGAGGTGCACCGCGGTGTGGTCGCCCGCCTCGAGATCGAGAAGCACCGATGAACCACCCCTTGAGAGTGCTCGTGACCGGCGGTGCAGGTGGCCTCGGCGGCGCGCTGGTTGCCGCGTTCCGTGCGCGGGGTGACGAGGTGCTCGCCGCCGACATCGTCGAGGGGGCCGACCTGACCCTCGACGTCCGGTCCGACGACGACTGGGCGGCCGCGCGTGACTGGGTCGCGGAGCACTGGGGCGGGCTCGACGTCCTCGTCAACAACGCCGGCGTTGCCGGAGGTGGTCGCGTCGACGTCGCCGGCATGGACGAGTGGCAGTGGATCACCGAGATCAACCTGTTCGGCGTGGTCCGCGGCACGCGCACCTTCGTACCGATGCTCAAGCAGCAACGCTCCGGCCACATCGTCAACATCGCCTCGCTCGCCGGGCTGGTGCACCCGGCCGGGATGGGCTCCTACAACGCGGTCAAGGCGGGTGTGGTCGCGTTCACCGAGACCTGCGCGCACGAGCTCGCGGAGTGGGACATCCGGTGCTCGGCGGTGTGCCCGTCCTACTTCCGCACCCGGCTGATCGAGAACATGCAGGGCGACGACACAGCCGTCGGCCAGGTGATCGGTGGGCTGGTCTCGCGGGCACCGCTCGGCCCGGAGGACATCGCAGCGGCCGTGATCGAGGGGATGGACCGTGGTGAGGAGCTGATCCTGCCCGACCCGGCGGCACGGGCGGCCTACGAGCTCAAGCTGACCGACCGGGCGGCGTACGACCAGGTGATGCGCAAGCAGGCGGCGCGACTGAACGCACTGGGAGAACAGTGAGCGAGATAGACGGCGCGTCCGCCGTACGCGAGGAGGACCGGTTCGACGTCGACGCGGTGCGGACGTGGCTGGCCGAGCGTGGCACCGAGCTGGCCGAGGACGTGGAGGTGGCGCAGTTCGGCGGCGGTGCCTCCAACCTGACGTACTCGCTGCGCGACGGCTTGCACGACCTGATCCTGCGGCGCCCGCCGAGCGGCCAGAAGGCCAGGGGCGCGCACGACATGGGTCGGGAGTTCCGCATCCAGGACGGGCTGCGCGACGTGTTCCCGTTGGTGCCGGAGATGGTGGCGCTGTGCGACGACGAGTCGGTCATCGGCTCGGAGTTCTACGTGATGAAGCGTGTCGAGGGCATCATCCCGCGGCGCGACTTCCCGCCTGGCGTACAGCTCGACGAGAAGCAGACCCGCGAGCTGTGCACCAACGCCCTCGACGTGCTGATCGACCTGCACGGGGTCGACGTCGACGCCACCCCGCTGGCGTCGATGAACAAGGGGACCGGGTACGTCGAGCGGCAGATCTCCGGCTGGTCGACCCGGTTCCGCAACGCGCACACCGAGGACATCGGCGACTACGAAACCGTGATGGCCTGGCTGGCCGAGCACCAGCCCGACGACGTCGCGAGCTGCATGATCCACAACGACTTCCGCTTCGACAACCTCGTGCTCGACGCTGACGATCCCACCCGGCCGGTGGGCGTGCTCGACTGGGAGATGGCCACCGTCGGCGACCCGCTGATGGACCTCGGCGGGACGATGGCCTACTGGGTGCAGGACGACGACGACGAGTTCTTCCGCCAGTTCCGCCGCCAGCCGACCAACCTGCCCGGGATGCTGTCGCGGCCCGAGGTCGTCGACTACTACTGCGAGCGCACCGGCTACACGGTGACGCCGGAGCAGTGGCGGTTCTACGAGGTCTACGGCCTGTTCCGGCTCGGCGTGATCGCCCAGCAGATCTACTACCGCTACTTCCACCGGCAGACCTCCAACGAGGCCTACGCCATCTTCGGTCCGGCTGCGCAGCACCTCGAGCAGCGCTGCAACGCGATCATCGGAGCGTCCTAGTGGGGCAGATCCTCCTGGTCCGCCACGGGCAGGCCTCGTTCGGCGCCGATGACTACGACGTGCTGTCACCAGTGGGTGAGCAACAGGCCGCGGTGCTGGGCGAGTTCCTCGTGGGACTGAAGCCTGACGTCGTCGTACACGGCACCCTGAAGCGGCAACAGCGCACCGCCGAGATCGCCGCGCAGTCGGCGGGGTGGCAGGCCGAGCTGCGCACCGACGAGCGCTGGAACGAGATCGACCACCTGGCGATCACGGCCACGCACCCCAAGCACTTCGACGGCGAACCGGACGCACGCCAGTTCCAGGAGTGGTTCGAGAGGGCGACGGCGCGGTGGGCCTCAGGGGAGTACGACGAGGACTACACCGAGTCGTTCGTGGAGTTCCGGGAACGGAGTGCGGCGGCACTCGACGACCTCCTGGACGCGGGTACGGCGGTGGTGTTCACCTCCGGAGGGCCGATCGCCGCCCTGACCACCCAGCTGCTGGAGGCCGGCACCCCGACGTACCACCGCCTCGCCGCCGTCGTCGTGAACGCCTCCATCACCAAGGTCGTCACGGGGCGGCGCGGCACCACGCTGGTCTCCTTCAACGCGCACGGCCACTTCGAGGGTCGGGACGGGCTGCTGACCTACCGCTGACCCGGATGGTTGGGACCGATCCGCAGGTGGTTGTCCGCGTGCTGGCTGCCGCATGGTCCGAACTACCCGGGTTGGCAGGATGGCTCCATGGCTGACCCGAAGCGCAAGACCGTCCTGATCACCGGTGCGAGCAGTGGGCTCGGGGCCGAGATGGCCCGGCAGCTCGCCGCCCTGGGGCACGACCTGGCGCTTTGCGCGCGCCGGATCGAGAAGCTCGACGCCCTCAAGGGCGAGATCGCGGCGGCCCACCCGGAGCGCAGGGTCGAGGTCCGCACCCTCGACGTGAACGACGACGAGGAGGTGTTCGAGGTGTTCCGCGGTTTCAAGAAGGACTTCGGCACCATCGACCGGGTGATCATCAACGCCGGCATCGGCAAGGGCGCGCCGCTCGGCACCGGCCGGTGGGACGCCAACAAGGAGACCGCGATGACCAACTTCGTCGCGGCGCTCGCCCAGTCCGAGGCGGCCATGGAGATCTTCCGTGAGCAGGACGCCGGTCACTTCGTGATGATCAGCTCGATGTCGGCGATGCGGGGGATGCCCAAGACGATGACGACGTACGCCGCCACCAAGGCCGGTGTCGCCCACATCGCGGAGGGACTGCGCAACGAGCTCTACGGCAAGCCGATCAAGGTGACCGTGCTCTACCCGGGCTACATCTCCTCGGAGATGAACGAGCGGGTCGACCCGAAGAAGGCCAAAGGCATGGTCTCCACCGAGAAGGGCGTGCGCTCGATGGTGGCAGCCATCGAGAAGGAGGTCGACTCGGCCTGCGTCCCGCCGCTCCCGTGGGCCCCGATGAGCCTGGTCATGAAGCACGCCCCGCTCGGCGTGCTCAAGAAGATCATCTAGCGCAGCGAGCGCGGCTCGCCCCACGACGTCGAGCCGGTGGGTACCTGAGGGCAGGATCTGAGTACGAGTGCTCTGTCGGTGCCCGTGGCCGACGGGCACGCTGGGCAGATGACTAGATCGAGCACGATCCCGACGACCGGTCGTTTGTGGCTCACCGCCCTTGCGCTGGCACTCTTCGCGGCAGCCATGTGGTTCGCGTGGTTGGGATGGGACCACGAGTACTACCTCGTCGACGGAGTGGCGCAAGGTCCCTACCGTGCCTGGCAGGTCATCGGGTGCGGGGTCGCGATCGTGGCCGCCACGGTGGCCGCCTACCTGTGGGTGCCACGTGCCGGAGCGGTCTTCGTGCTCGCTGGTGCGGCGGCCATCGGATTCGCGGTGCCGTGGGCGTACGACGCCTCCAGTGACGACACCGGCCTGTGGCTGGTGGGCCTGATCATGCTGGCAATCGGCGGAGGCCTGGGCCTGACCGTCGTGCTGCTGGTGACCGACGTGCTCGTCAAGTCCGAGCGCACACCCACCCGCGACCTCGTCGTGTGCGGTTCGCTGACCGTGCTGGCCCTGCTCGTGTACGCACCGGCGGCAGTCGTCCCGCTGGCAGTGACGGTCTGGGTGTTCTTCCGCAGGTGGCTCCCGGACCGTCGCCACGCGTAGCGCTGGATGCGCAAGTCCAAGGGGGAGCGCGCTACGCCCCCTTGGACTTGCCCCTCTAGTCCGCGATGTAGAACATCCGCTTGTTGACGAACTCGTCCATGCCCAGCGGGCCGAGCTCGCGACCGAAGCCGCTGCGCTTGACGCCACCGAAGGGGACCTCGGCGCCCTCTCCGGCCGGGGTGTTGACGTTGGACATGCCCACCTCGAGGCGTTCGGCCAGCTTGCGCGCACGCTCGGTGTCCTTGCTGAACACCGCACCGCCGAGGCCGTAGTCGCTGTCGTTGGCGAGGGCGAGCGCCTCCTCGTCGCTGGAGACCGGGTAGACGACGGCCACCGGGCCGAACAGCTCCTCGCGGTAGGCGCGCATCTCCTTGGTGATGCCGGTCAGCACGGCGGGGGAGTAGTACGCCGCCGGCCCCTCGCCCAGGACACCCCCGGCGTGCAAGGTGGCGCCCTTGCTGACGGCGTCCTCGACCTGCTCGGCCAACCGCTCGGCCGCGGCCCGCGACGACAACGGAGCGAACGTGCCGTCCGCGCCCTGGGCCGGATCACCCGGCCGCAGGTCCCTGGCCAGTTCGGTGAGCCGGTTGACGAAGCCGTCGTAGACGTCGTCCATCACGATCATCCGCTTGTTGGAGTTGCAGGCCTGACCGGTGTTGCTGATCCGGGTCTCCCAGGCCAGGTCAGCGGCCGCGGCCGCGTCGTCGGTGTCCAGGATGACGTAGGGGTCCGAGCCGCCGAGCTCGAGCACGCACTTCTTGAGGTTCTTGCCGGCGATGGCGGCGACGACGGAGCCTGCCCGCTCCGAGCCGGTCAGGGAGACACCGGCGATCCGGGGGTCGCCGATGATCTGCTCGACCTGGTCGTGGGTGGCGAACACGTTCACGTAGGCGCCCTCCGGCAGACCCGCGTTCTTCATGATCTGCTCGACCGCGAGCGCACACCTCGGCACCGACTCCGCGTGCTTGAGCACGATGGTGTTGCCCAGCATCAGGTTGGGCGCCGCGAAGCGGGCGATCTGGTAGAAGGGGTAGTTCCACGGCATGATCCCCAGCAACGGCCCGATGGGCAGCTTCTGCACCATCGCCTTGCCGCCCGAGAACGTCTTGATCGGCTGGTCGGCCGCGAGCTCCGGCCCCTCGGTCGCGAAGTAGTCGAAGATCTCGCCGCAGAACTCCGCCTCGCCCTTCGACTCCTCCAGCGGCTTGCCCATCTCCTCGGTCGCGATCGCCCCCAGCTCGGCCTGTCGCTCGTTGAACAGCTCGCCGATCCTCTTGACGACCTTCGCCCGCTCCGCGATCGGCACGTCGCGCCAGGCGGCGTACGCCGTGTGCACGGCCGCGAGCGCCGACTCGATCTCCTTGTCGGTCGCGTAGTCGAAGGTCTCGACCACCTGGCCGGTGGCCGGGTTGACCACCTGGTAGGCCGGTCCGGATGTCTGGGTGTCGCTCATGGGATGCCTCGCTTCGGGTGGCGGCTGTGCTCTGGGTCGAACCTAGCCCCGCCCCCCACGTGGCACGCAAGCGGTCAGACCGGCGTGATCGGCAACGACCTGCGCGGCTCGAAGGCGAAGTCAGTCCCCGAGCTGAACCTCGTCACCGCGACCTCTCCCAGCTCCTCGGCGGCGTCGGGACGGGAGACGACCGACACCGTCCACGGTGAGCCGGAGACGACCACGTCGAGGTGCGGGTCGACCGCCTGCACGATCGCCTGCAAGGGGCGGACCTCCGCGGGGCCGACCAGCGAGACCCAGGCGCCGTCGAGATGGGCCGGGGAGTCGGCCGTCGCGACGTAGGCGACCGGGTTGAACAAGGGGTGCAACGCCAGCACGCGCTCGGCGCCTTCGCGCGAGGAAGGGAGGGACAGGGCTGCCCGGAGCCGGGAGGCCGCGACTCCGGCGATCCCGGTCAGCTGCTTCACGCAGATCTCGGTGGCCTCGGCGTCGGGCAGCCGCGAACTCACCGCACGCCGGAAGCCGAGGAACAGCAGGTGCATCTGCAGGCAGACCTCGTCGGCGATCCGGACCAGGGCCGGGTGGGAGAACTCCGCGAAGTCCAGGTCCGAGAGAAGCGGCCCCGAGTAGTCAGCCCGACCGGGCGAGGAAGGGTCGATCGGATCGAGCGCCAGGGTGGCGGCGCGCGAGTCCTGGAGCGCCAGGCACCCCGCTGAGAAGTCGACTGGCGGGTGGTCGTCGGAGATGGTGACGGTCCACTCGCAGTGCGGGGTACGGCCGGCCGGCGTGCGCGGCGGACGATGCACCGGGCGCACCTGGGCCCGGGGGTTGGTAGCGACAGCGGTCGCATCGAAGGTCGGGTCCTCGATGTCGTGGCACATCGAGCGCACGTAGTCGGGTCCCATCGGCTCGACGTCCATCAGGGCGCCGCAGTGGGCCAGCTCGAAGCGGCCGTGCCACGGGTCCTCGACGCTGTAGCGGAAGTCCATGAACTGTGGCGGAGCCCCGATGTCGAGCTGGAGTCCCTTGAAGATCGTGACCACGTCGTCGCCCTCGAACCGCAGGGCTCGCTGCATCCGGCGGGTGTAGATCGGCGAGGCCGCCATCCACTCCTCGATCGCGATCTGCGCCATCTTCTCGCGGCCGAGCGCGCTGATGCACCACGCCATCCCCGACCGGTCGATCAGCTGGCCGATCAGCAGCAGCTCCGGTACGACGACCGCGAGCTCCTGCTGCGAGAGCGACGAGTACTCGCTCATGTCGCGAGGATCTTCTCCACCACGTTGTTGAGCCGGGCGGCCACCGGCCAGCCCGCGTAGTGGGCCAGGAACACCACGATCTCGCGCAGCCCCTCGTCGTCGAGCTCGCCATTACGGTGCGCGGCGCCGAGCTGGATCTCGAGCACGTCGGTGGCGCCCTGTGCCGCGAGCATGCCGACCAGGAGCAGCCGCCGCTCCTTGGTGTCCAGCCCCGGCCGGCTCCAGATGTCGGCGAACAGGTGGTCGGCGGTGTAGCCGAAGAAGTCACCCGGCCCGTCCTGGAACTCCCAGCCGTAGACCTCGGACATCTTCTCGAGGCCGCGCTGTCGTCGCTCGTCGATCATGTCTGCTCTCCTTGACTGAGCCCGAGCCCGAGCCCGAGTCCGAGCCCGAGTCCGGGGGCGAGGTGGGTCCTCGCGTGCTGGGCGAGGGGTACGTCGATCCCGAGCTGGTCGGCCAGCGCGATCGCGAAGCCGAGGTCCTTCTCGCCGAGGGCCGCGACATGGGTGAAGACGCCGTGCCAGAAGTCGTCGGTGTCCAGTGGCGCCGTGGTGTCGCGGTACATGATCGCGCCCGGCCCGCCGGTGATGGCGTCGGTGTGCCGCACCACCTCACCGAGCGCGGCGAGGTCGAGTCCGGACGCCTCGGCCAGCCGTTGCGCCTCGGTGACGGCGGTGAAGGAGACGAAGTGGATCAGGTTGCGGGCCAGCTTCATCCGGGTGCCGGCGCCGACCGGCCCGGCGTGCACGGTCTTCGACGCCATCAGTGACAGTGAGGTCTCGGCCTCGGCGTACGCATCCGTCGGTCCGCCGACCATCATCGCCAGCGTCCCGTCGGCCGCGCCCATCGGTCCGCCGCTGACCGGAGCGTCGAGGAGGCGTACGCCGTGACGGCCGGCCACGTCGGCCAGCTCCTCCGGCGTGGTCGGCCCGACGGTGGAGTGGATGGCCACGATCAACGACGGGGCATCGTCCGGCCGCACCACACCGACGACCCGGCCGAGCACCTCGCGGACCTGGTCGTCGTCGCGCACCATCACGCAGACCAGGTCGACGCTCTCGGCCAGCTGGCCCAGGTCGCTCGCCACGCGGGCACCAGCCTGCTCGAGCTCGGTCACCGGCTGCGGCGCGACGTCGTAGACCCACACCGGGAGGTCGCCGGTCAGCAGCCGCAGCGCCATCGGCTTGCCGATGTTGCCCAGTCCGACGAAACCGACCGCCCTCATCCGAAGCTCTGTCATCTGAAAACCTGGCCACCGTCGACGTTGACGACCTGCCCGGTGACCCAGGACGCCTCGTCGGAGAGCAGGAACAGGCAGGCGCCGACCATGTCCTGCGGCGTGCCCATCCGCTTCAGGGCCAGACCCTTGACCAGGTCCTTGGCGGCGTCACCGGCCTGCTTGCGGGTCGCCTCGGTGTCGGTCGGACCGGGAGCGATCGCGTTGACGCGGATGTTCATCCCGCCGAGCTCGTGGGCCAGCTGCTGGGTCAGCCCGTTGATGCCGACCTTGGCGAGGGCGTAGAACCCGGCGTACAGCCAGGCCGCCGTCGAGCTCTGGTTGACGATCGCGCCACCACCGCGCGCCTGCATGTGCGGGTAGCACGCACGCGTCATCACCAGCGCGCCGTCGAGGTTCACCGACATGAACAACTTGTAGTAGTCCCAGTCGACGGTGACCAGCAGGTCGAAGGCCATCTCGCCGTAGATGGCGGCGTTGTTGACCAGCAGGTCGATGCCACCGAGCTCCTCGACGGCGCGGTCGGCCATCGCCTTGGCGGACTCGTGGGAGGACACGTCGGTCTCCACGAAGATCGCGCGGCCACCGTCGGCGTTGATCGACTCCGCGACGTCCTGGCCCTTGGCGCTGAGGTCGGCGACCACGACAGCCGCACCCTCGTCCGCCAGCCCGCGCGCGTAGGCCTCGCCGATGCCCTGCGCCGCGCCGGTGACGACCGCGACCTTGCCTGGAAACCTCATGTCACGGCCTCTCTTTGTTCGTTGGTTGAGGAGCGAGCGCCAGCGAGCGTCTCGGAACCACGCGATGCCGTCCCTCCGGCTGCTTTGCGTCTCACCGGGTTTCGAGACGCGTCGCCCAGTCCCTCGCTGCGCTCGGCCCTGGGTCGACGCTCCTCAACCTGGGCCGTGCTCCGTGCCTTCGCGAGCTCAGTCACGGACGGCCTCAGCAATGGTCTTGGTCTCGAGGTACTCCTCGAATCCGGCCACGCCCATCTCCCGGCCGATGCCGGACTGCTTGTAGCCGCCGAACGGCGCGTCCGGCGCGAACCACACCCCGCCGTTGACGGCGAGGGTGCCGGTGCGGATCCGGTTGGCGACGGCTCGTGCCCGTTCCGGGGAGCCGCTGTCGACCGAACCGGACAGGCCGTAGTCGGAGTCGTTGGCGATGCGTATCGCGTCGTCGTCCCCGTCGTGGGGGAGTACGACGAGCACGGGTCCGAAGATCTCCTCCCGCGCCACCCGGGAGTCGTTCGAGAGCCCGGTGACCAGGGTCGGCTCGACCCAGAAACCGTCCTGTTCGATGATCGAACCGCCGGTGGCGAACGTCCCGCCCTCATCCTCGGCGAGCGCGAGGTAGCGGGCGATCCGGTCCCGCTGCGCCTGGTTGATCACCGGCCCGCAGATCGTGCCGGAGTCGGTCGGGTCCTTGGCCCCGATCGAGGACATCGTCGTGGCGGCCACCTCGACCGCCTCGTCGTACCGCTCGCGGGGCACCACCAGGCGCGTGGTCAGGGCGCAGCCCTGGCCGGCGTGCACACAGACCGAGAACGCGGCGGTCCCGACGGCGGCGCCGAGATCGGCGTCGTCGAGGACGATCGCGGCCGACTTGCCGCCGAGCTCGAGGAACACCTTCTTCAGCGTCGGTGCGGCGGCCGCCATGATGGCGCGGCCGGTCGCGGTGGAGCCGGTGAACGAGACCAGGTCGACGCGCGGGTCGGTCGCGAGCACGGCCGCGACGCCGTTGTCGCGCGGCGTCACCACGTTGAGCACGCCGGGTGGCAGGTCGGTCTGCTCCGCGGCGAGCCGACCGAGCTCGGCCGCCACCCACGGGGTGTCGGGAGCGGGCTTGAGCACCACGGTGTTGCCGGCCAGCAGCGCCGGCCCGACCTTGGCGAGGTTGATCTGGTTGGGGAAGTTCCACGGCGTGATCGCCGCGACCACCCCGATCGCCTCGCGCCGGACGGTCCGACGGGTCGGGATGCCCATCGGCTCGGCGACGCCGAGGTCGGTCTCCCACTCGTAGCGCTCGGCCAGGTCGGCCGTCCAGGCGAGCCCGGCCACCGGTACGTCGTACTGCGGGCCGGAGGTGAGGAACGCAGGAGCCCCTGCTTCGGCGGTGGTGAGCGCGCGCATGTCGTCGCCGTGGTCGACGAGCGCCTGGTGCAGCTGGCGCACGCAGCGCACGCGCAGCTCGAGGTCGGTCGACCAGTCGGTGCGGTCGAAGGCGCGACGTGCGGCCGCGATCGCCGCATCGACGTCGTCGGCGCTGGCATCGGGTGCGACGCCGATCTCCTCGCCCGTGGCCGGGTTGAGGATCGGGTACGTCGCTCCGGTGCTCGCCTCGACCAGCGCGCCGTCGATCAGGAGGCGCGCCCGCTCAGTCATCGCCCACCACCGGCGGCCAGATCGTCGAGGGCAGCTCGGCGCGGGTGTAGTGACCCGGCTGCGACGGACCGTGCAGCCCCATCCGGTCCAGCAGGGTCTGCGGTGCCTTGCCGGAGCCGGCCAGCGCCAGGAAGGTGTGGGCGGTCGAGCCGAGGTCGAACCAGTCGCGCTGCCAGCCGATCTCGACACGGTCAGCGCTCTCGACCAGCCCGAACCACGAGCCGCCGATGCCGAGGATCTCGTACTCCTTGCCGGTCGACTCGTCCTCGATGCCGGCCCGCTGCTTCCAGAAGCCGATCACCATGCCGTTGGAGTCGTCCAGCACGGTCGCGGCGTAGTCGTAGTGCCAGCCGTCGAGCCCGGCCATCTCGTTGCCGAGCGCGAGGGTGCGGATCTCCTCGCGGCCCATCGCCATGAAGTGCTCGTCGGGGGTGTACATCCACCCGTAGGTCGCGTCCTCGGCGTAGTGCTCGGCGAGGATCCCCCAGTCCCGGCGTCGCTCCGCCTCCCGGTTGTCCGCGAGCCACTGGCTCCAGAACGCCTCCATCTGCGCGCGGTCCATCAGTCCTCCTCCACTGAGAGCGCCATCGCCGGGCAGTAGCGCACGGCGGCCAGCACCTCGTCGCGCTGCGACTCCGCCGGCTGGTCGATGAGTACGACGACCTGGTCGGTCGCCTCGTCGAAGCCGAAGACGTCCGGCGCCTCGGTCTGGCACATCTGGTGTGCCTGGCACAGGTCCAGGTCGGCGACCGCCCTCATCGCGATCGCCGCCGATACTTCACCCGGCACGGCTGCTCGAGCTGGATCACCATCTTCGAGCAGTCGTCGCGGTAGCTCTCGCTGGGCTGGGCGAGCTCGAACTCGTAGTCGCGCAGGATTACGGAGAAGATCGCCTTGAGCTGCATCATCGCGAAGGCGTTGCCGACGCAGCGGTGTCGTCCGGCGCCGAACGGGATCCAGGTCCAGCGGTTCTGGAGGTCCTCCTGGCGCGGGTCGACGTACCGGCCGGGATCGAAGAGCCCGGGCTCGGGGAAGTCCTCGGCGATGCGGTTGGAGACCCGTGGCGACGCGGCCACCATCGTGCCCGCCGCGATGGTGTGGCCGGCGAGCTCGACCTCCTCCTGCACGAGGCGCAGCAGGATGATCAGTGGCGGGTGCAGCCGCAGCGTCTCCTTGAGCGCGGACTCCAGGCGCGGGATCGAGCGCAGCGCCTGGAAGGAGACCTCGCTGCCGTCGGAGTAGAGATCGTCGAGCTCGGTGACCACGTCCTCGAGCACCTCGGGGTGGCGCAGCAGCTCGATCAGTGCCCACGCAGCCGTGCCCGAGGAGGTGTGGTGGCCGGCGAACATCATCGAGATGAAGATGCCGGTGATGTAGTCGGCCGACAGGTCGATGGAGATGAGGACGTCGAGCAGGTCGCGCTCGTCGCGAGGGACAGTGCCCCTGATCTTGCGCCTGTCGATGATCGCCTGGACCAGCTCGACCAGCTTCTCGCGCGCTGAGTCGCGCCGGCGGAAGGACTCGATGTCAGCGTACGGGTCGACGTAGGCCAGCGCGTCGGTCCCGCGCTCGAGGTCGTGGTAGTGCTGCGCGAAGGAGGCGTCGAGCTCCTCACGGAACGGCGTGCCGACCAGGCAGGCCGAGGTGGTGTAGATGGTCAGCTCGGCGAACCAGTCGAGCAGGTCGATCTCGCCCTCCTCGCCCCAGCTGCCGACCATGCGGCGGATCTCGTTCTCGATGGTGGTCGCGTGCCCGCGCATCATGTCGCCGCGCAGCGCCTGGTTCTTCAGCATCTGCTGGCGTTCCTCCGGGGTGGCGTCGAAGACCACGCCCTTGCCGAAGATCGGCGTCATGAACGGGTACGCCGCGGCCTGGTCGAGCGTGCTGTCGGGCGCCCGGAAGAACTGCTCGTTGGCCTCGGCACCCGAGACCAGTACGACGTCGCGGTCGGCCAGTCGGAAGCTGCCGATGTCGCCGCACTCCTCGCGCACGCGGTGCAGCAGCCCGATCGGGTCGGTCCGCAGCTCCTGCAGGTGGCCGTGCGGGTCGTCGGGGTTGAGGCGCGAGACCTCGGTGATCGTCACTGGTCCTCCACGGGGGCCTCGGGGGTCACTTCGACCAGGTTCAGGTGCACGCCGCGCGGTGCCGACACGATGGCGGCGATGGCGTTCGCGATCGCGGACGGCTTCAGGAAGTGCGGGTGCCGGGCGAGCCCGAAGCGCACCCACTGGTTGAGCACGTCGGCAGCGTCCTGGTCGTCCCAGGTGCTGCCCATCTCGCTCCAGGTCGGGCCCGGTCGCACGATGCTGGCGCGCACGCCCGTGCCCTCGAGCTCCATCTGCATCGACTGGGCCAGCCCTTCGAGTCCCCACTTGCTCGCGGCGTACGCCGCCATGAACGGCCGTGGCCGCACCGCCACGTCGGAGGACACGAACACCAGGTCACCGCGTCGCCGCTCGACCATCTCGGGTACGAACGCCCGCACCAGCCGGTGGGCGCCGAGCAGGTTGACGTCGAGCTCGCTGCGCATCCGCTCGGTGTCGACCTCGTGGATCACACCCGGGCCGACCGACCCGGCGTTGGAGACCACCACCTCGACGTCACCGAGGTCGGCGGCCACGGACGTCGCGAAGTCGGCGACCGAGCCGTCGTCGGTCAGGTCGAGCGGGTGTACGACGGCCTCGCCGCCGTTCTCACGGATCTGCGCTGCCACTTCCGCGCACTTCTCGGTGCGACGAGCGCCCAGCGCGACGGGGAACCCCTGCGCGCCGAGCACGAGCGCGGTGGCAGCGCCGATCCCGGACGAGGCGCCGGTGACGACGGCGGGCCGACGAGGGGGCTGGTCGTACTTGCTCATCGGGACTCCACCTGCACGGGCAGGCTCGCGAAGCCGCGCACGTTGGCCGAGTAGAACCGCACCGCTGAGGCGTGGTCGGCGTCGGCGGAGACGGCGCGGGACACGAGCGAGCGAAGCGCGACCCGCGACTCGAGCCGGGCCAGGTTGGCGCCCAGGCAGAAGTGGCGACCGCCGCCGAAGCTGAGGATCTGGCGCAGCTCGTCCTCGTCGCGGTGCACGTCGAACCGGTCGGGATCACTGAAGACCCGGTCGTCGCGGTTGGCGGCGCCCAGGCAGAACAGCAGCTTCGAACCCTGGGGGGCGGTCACGCCGTGCAGGGTCAGGTCGTCGCGCAGGTGGCGCGCGAGCAGCTGGGTCGAGGTGTCGTGGCGCAGCGTCTCCTCGATCCAGCGGTCGACGAGGTCCTCCTCGCCGGCGAAGACCTGGTCGCGCTGCTCGGGGCTGGCGGTCAGGTGGAACATCGCGTTGCCCAACAGCTTGGTGGTGGTCTCGTTGCCGGCCACGACCATCAGGAACAGGAACGCGATGATCTCCTGGTCGCTCATCCGGTCGTCGCCATCCTCGGCCGCGAGCAAGGCAGAGGTGAGGTCGTCGGCCGGCCGCCGCTTACGCTCGGCGAGGAGATCGGCGTAATAGCCGAACAGCGTCATCGCGGCCTCGATGCCTTCGGGGGGTACGTCGCGCAGTCCCGGCTCGCGATGGACGAGGAGATCCGCGAGCCGGCGTACCTCGTCACGGTCGGCCTCCGGCACCCCGAGCATCTCCGAGATCACGTCCATCGGCAGCTTGCCGGCGAAGGCGCCGATCCAGTCGAAGGAGCCCGACTCCATCACCTGGTCGAGGTAGTGGTCGGTGATCCGCTGGATCGACGGCTCCAGCTCGGCCACCCGCTTGGGGGTGAAGCCCTTGGAGACCAGCTTGCGCAGCCGGGTCTGTCGCGGCGGGTCCATCGCGAGGAACGACATCGTCTGGTGCGCGTACGGCGTCCAGGCGCTCGGGTCCAGCGAGACCCCCATCTCGTTGGAGTAGATGCCGTCGGTGCGCACGGCCCTGTGCAGGTCGGCGTGCCGGGACAGCACCCAGAAGTCGTGCTCCTCGTTGTGGAACAGCGGCGCCTCGTCGCGCAGCCGCTTGTAGACCGGGTAGGGGTCGTCCTGCAGGGCGTAGTCGTAGGGATCGAAGACGAGCGTCACGGGTTCCCCCTCATCACGACCGCGACGACGTCGTCGAGCCGGTCGGCGAGCTCGGGATAGGTGAACAGCCCCATGCCCGTCTGCAGGAGCGCCCCGGAGAAGGCGAAGAGCAGCGCCTCGAGGACCTGGGGCTGCACCGGGTCCCCGATCGCGGTCCGGAACCGATCGGCGAAGACGGCGCCGACCCGCAGTCGCAGGTCGCCCACCGCAGGGTCGGTCCCCAGGAGGGCCTTCGTCGCGGCGGCGGCGAGCGCCGGGGCGCTGGCGATGGTCTCGGCGAGGTGTCGCGTCGTCTGCTGCAGCCGACGAGTACTGCTCCGCCCGGTCAGCCGCGGCAGCTCGGAGTCGGTGAGATGACGCCAGAACAGCTCCGCGAACAGATGGTCGCGCGAGGCGAAGTAGTTGTACGCCGTGGCCGACGACACCCCAGCCCTGGACGCGACGGTGCGGATCGTCAGGACTTCGTGCCCGACCTCGTCGAGCTCGCTGCGTGCCGCTTCGAGCAGCCGGTCGAGGGTGTCGCCCTGACGAGGATGAAGCTCACGCCGGGGCATGCTAGACACCTGACTGGACACCTGTCCAATCTAGAACGAGTTCTCGTTCGCTGGCAAGCCCTGTTCAGCTGGACCGTTGCTCGAGGACACCCGGGTCCCCGGCCGGGAGCCACAGCGGCGTCCCTCCGACGGACGGCTGGAGCCAGCCGTTCCTCTCGGAGAGCTCCTGCGCGCTGGTCACGAAGGCGGCGGTCGCCTCAGACGCGTTGTCCTCACGCCACGCCACCCACCACGGGTACGCCGGCTGGAGCTCCATCGGCCGATGGGCGGGGATACCCGCCTCGGCGTACCGCTTGGCATAGCTCTCGAACTCCATCGTGAACGCCGAGTCGCGCGCGCGCCGTACCGCGGCGAGGCAGTGCTGGAACGTCCCCGGGTTGCCGAGCCACCGGAGCGCGACGCGGGTCTCCCGCTCGAAGGCGGCGAGGTATTCGCCGTGCACGTTGTAGAGACCCGACTCCGCGGTGTCGGCGAAGACCTCGACCGGTCGCTCGTGCAGCGAGACCGAGTCGCGTGGCTCGTCACCGGGCCGACCCACCAGCCACATCGGCTCGAGGCGCAGCAGCCGTCGCTGCCAGCCGGTCGGGCGCTCGGCCAGCATCTTCGGGGTGACGCGCAGGACGGCCACGTCGAGCTGCTCGGACAGGAGCGCGTCGAGCTGCCTGGCGCTGTCCATCGAGCGCTCGATGAGCTGTACGTCGGCGTACTCACGGGAGAAGGCGTCGGCGACCTGCCGGCTCGTGTCGAGCTCGAAGATGTGCGCGAAGCGCACGGTGTTGGTCTCTGGAGGTCGTCGCATCCGGTCGGCGAGGGCGAGCAGCTGACGCGCATCCACGAGGAAGTGCTCGCCCCGGGCGGTGAGCTCGACGTGCCGACTGTCGCGGACGAGCAGCTGGGTGCCGACCTCGCTCTCGAGCTTGCGGATCTGCTTGGAGAGTGCGGGCTGGCTGATGTAGAGCTTGGCGGCGGCGCGGCCGAAGTGCAGCTCGTCGGCGACCGCGACGAAGTACCTCACCAGCCGAATGTCGAGGTCCATCCAGACCGCCCTTCCCCGCCGTCACGGTAGTGCGATCCATCCGGTCCCGACCAGCGTGGTTATCGATCACGACCGGATGGGTCTTGGACGCCGGTGCCGACCCAGGTGTTGTCTCGACGTAGGAGCACTCGGGCCAACCCCCACGTCAGCACCATCGAGGAGTCGTCATGACCGCACCCGGCACACCCGTCGTCTTCATCCACGGCCTGTGGCTGCACGCCACGAGCTGGGCCCCGTGGGTCGAGCTGTTCCGCGAGGCCGGCTACGAGCCGACCGCGCCCGGCTGGCCCCACGAGCCGGACACCGTGGCCGCGGCCCGCGAGCACCCCGATCTGGTGGCGAACACCAGCATCGACGACGCCGTCGCCCACTACACCGAGCTGATCGCCGGGCTCGGGCGTCCGCCAGTGGTCATCGGACACTCCTTCGGCGGCCTGATCACCGAGAAGCTGCTCGGCCAGGGAATTGGCGCCGCTGGTGTGGCCATCGACCCAGCCCAGATCAAGGGTGTCCTGCCGCTGCCCCTCTCCCAGCTGCGTTCCGGACTGCCCGCCCTCGGCAATCCGGCCAACCTGCACAAGTCGGTGTCGCTCACCAAGGAGGAGTTCCGCTACGGCTTCGGCAACGCCCTGTCCGAGGAGGAGTCCGACGCCCTCTACGACCAGTGGACGATCCCCTCGCCGGCCCGACCCCTGTTCCAGGCCGCGGCCGCGAACTTCGCCCTGCACTCGGAGGCCAAGGTCGACACCAAGAACTCCGCACGCGGCCCGCTCCTGCTGATCTCCGGGACCAAGGACCACACGGTGCCCGACGTGGTGACCCGCTCGACCTTCAAGCAGTACCGCGACTCCACCGCAGTCACCGAGCTGCGCCAGTTCGAGGGCCGCGGTCACTCGCTCACCGTGGACAGCGGGTGGAAGGACGTCGCCGACGCCGTCCTCGACTGGCTGAAGGTGCAGGACCTCTGAGGGGCTGGGACAGACCATGGACCTGGGACTCGACGGCCGCGTCGCCGTCGTCACCGGCGCCAGCAAGGGCATCGGCCTGGCCATCACCCGGGCGCTGGTGGCCGAGGGTGTCCGGGTGTTCGCCGGGGCTCGCGAGTCGAGCGAGCAGCTGGACGAGCTGGCCGAGCAGGGAAGCGTGCAGCCGGTGCTGGTGGACCTCAGCACTGCTGCGGGCCCGGCCGAGCTGGTCGCGGTCGCGCTGAAGGGCGGTGGCGTGGACATCCTGGTCAACAACGTCGGCCAGGTCTCCCCGAGGCTCAACGGCTTCCTGATGGTCACCGACGACCAGTGGCTGCACTCGATCAACCTCAACCTGATGGCCGCCGTACGGACCACTCGAGCCGCTCTGCCGGCGATGCTCGCCGCCGGCCGCGGCGTGATCGTGACGACCAGCTCGGTGAACGCCTTCCTGCCCGACCCCGGCGTGATCGACTACAGCGCAGCCAAGGGAGCGCTCACCAACTTCTGCAAGGCGTTGTCCAAGGAGGTCGGTCCCAGCGGGATCCGCGTGAACACGGTGAGCCCGGGCCCGGTCGCGACCGACCTGTGGCTGGGCACGTCCGGCGTGGCCGAGGAGGTCGGCCGGGCCAGTGGCCGCACCCCCGAGACGGTCGCCCAGGAGGCCGCGGACATGTCCGTCACCGGGCGCTTCACCCGTCCCGACGAGGTCGCCGCGCTCGTGGTGATGCTCGCCAGTGATCGCGCCACCGGCAACGTCACCGGGTCGGACTTCGTCGTGGACGGCGGGCTCACCACCGAGACCTGACGCCGCCCGCCAGACCTGCCGATCGCCGGTCTCAACCCGTCAGGCCGAGTGCGGCCACGAACACGCCGACCATGATCATGATCGTGGCGCTGATGACCCTCGAGTGCGTACTCATCCAGGCGTTCACCGAGACGAGGCGTGGCTCCATCCGGCGCGCGGAGAGGGTCGTCCCCACCACGAGAAATCCCACTGTGGAGGTGGCGACCACGGTGTAGAGGAGCAGCAGCGCGAGATTCTTGTCGACGGCGAGGTTCGCGTCGCTGACGACCAGACCGGCGGCGGCAGCCAGGAGCACGGCCTTCGGACGTAGATTCAGCGCCAGACCTATACCGAACACGGGCACCGGCCCGACGTCGCTGATGCCGTGCAGCCAGCCCGGCCTCCGCGCGCTGTTCACCACCCGGTGTCGACGCGCGAGGCTCACCAGCCCCAGCACCACCATCGCGATGCCCAACACCACCTCGAGCTTCCCGACCGCGTCATGGTGATGGCGGGGTCGTCCCGGCAGTGCCTGCCCGGCGACGGCTGCCAAGGTGACGGCGGCGAACGTACCGATCACCGTGCCGGTCAGGAAGGCCAGTCCGGAGCGGGTGCGGGTCTTCGAGAGCAGGAAGAAGATCGTCGCGCTGATGGTGACCGTGCTCAGGGCAGACGCGAGGGCCAGCGGTAGCAGCTGAAGCAGCGCCTTGCCCATCGGCTCCCCAATCGCCCGCAACGAGTGCCCGGGCTAGCGGCACGTCCATCATGATGGCGCCTCGCGACACCAGAAGAACATCCCCCCATCGTGCTCACCGTGGCGGTCAGCCGGCGGAGCGCACCGCGTCGGGTCGGCGCCGGAGGTGGGCGTGCTGGACCCGGCTGAGGGACGTTCTTCGCCCCGGGCGACGGTTGACCCGGTCCGCCAAGGCTCGCGATGTCACCCCGCAAGAAGGGTCGGCTCACCAGGGGACAGGAAGCCGCGGGCGACCTCGGTGGCACGCAGGTGCGCGGCACGGCGTCCAGGCTCCGGATCGGCGGTGGCCAGGTTGGGGCGGAACTCGATGCTGCGGATGTCGTCGACGCCGGCCCAGCGGAGCCAGTCCTCGAAGTACGGCTGCTGGAAGTCGTTGCCGAAGCCCGGGCCGCGGTCGGGACCGTAGACGGCGCCGGTGTAGATGACGGCTGCCCGCTTGTTCTGCAGCAGGCCGGTGTAACCGGTGCTGGGGTCGAAGCCGAAGATCATGCCGGGCTGGCTGATGACGTCGATGAGCTGCTTGAGGATGTAGGGCACCGACGCGTTCCACATCGGCACGGTGAACAGGTAGTGGTCGGCAAAGTCGAAACGCTCGAAGGTGTCGCGAGCGGCGCGCCAGGCGGTGGCCTCGTCCCCCTCGGGGTCGGCGCCGCCGAAGATCGCCATCTTGGCCGCGGCGGCGGGCGGGCCGAACTCGGGGAGGGTGCCGTCCCAGAGGTCCCAGTGCTCGACCGTGACGTCGGGACGGATCGCGCGCAGCTCGTCGAGGAAGGTCGCCGCGATGGCGAGGGACTCGGAGCGCGGCCCGCGGGGGGAGGCGGAGATGTGCAGCAACTTGTTCATGGTTCGGCCTTCCGGAGTATTTACGTGCGTACGCACATAGTTATAGCAAAGTGTGTGCGCACGCACAAGACCTGCTAGTTTCGAGACATGCCCGAAGACGTTGCCGACACGTGGGGTGCCCTGCTCAAGGTGCACGCGGCACTGGTGCCGCTGCTCGACCGTGAGCTGCAGGAGGCCCATGGGCTGCCGCTGACGTGGTACGACGTCCTGCTCGAGCTCAATGCCGCGCCTGAGCGGCGACTCACCATGGGTCAGCTCGGCTCGGTCGCAGCCGTGAGCCGCACCCGCGTGAGCCGGGTCGTCGACGAGCTGGTGCGGGCCGGGCTGGTGGCGCGGGACCCCAACCCGGACGACGGACGGTCCGCCTTCGCGGCCCTCACCCCGGCCGGTCGGACGGCGCTGCGCAAGGCGGCACCGACCTACCTCGCCGCGGTACGTCGCGAGTTCGCCGACCATCTCACCGTGCGCGAGGCCGACGTCCTGGCGAGCGCGTTGCGCAAGGTGCTCGCCGCCAGTGGTCGCGAGAGGTGACGTCGCCTGCCGCTCAGGCGCTCGCCCTTCCCCGCGAGCGAATCACGGGAGCAGCGCTGCCAGCATGCTGTCGGTGACGAACCGTCCGTAGCGTCGGATCGACCAGCCGCGACGCTCGACCAACAGGTCGTAGAGGTCCGGCGAGCTGAAGGTCCACATGACCTCGGCCGCCTGGGCCGCTGTGACTCCCGGTCGGAGATGGCCTTGCAGGACGCGGGCGTTGCGTCGCATCCGTTGGAGCCGTTGCTGGTCGGTCTGGGCGAGCAACCGCGTCATGTCCGGATCGTTGGCCGCAGCGGACCGGATCAGCAGCAGGATCGGAGCGACCTCGGGCGCCACCTCGGTGGTCAGCCGTCCCCAGTTGCGAATGATCTCGCGAGGGTCGCTCACGGTCGCTTGCATCCGGTCCGACCTCTCGGGTGCGGGCACCTCGCCCCGTCCCGCCAGCCCCCGTTCCCAGATGGCGGCCACCAGACCCGACTTGCTGCCGAAGCTCTTGTACACGGTCTCGACCGAGACCCCGGCCTCGGCCGCCACCGAGGCGATCGTCGTCGCGGCGTACCCGTCGGCCAGGAACCGGCGCTTCCCCGACTCGAGCACCGCCTCGTAGGTGCGCTGTGCCTGCCTGCGCCGGCTGCTGGAGTCATAGCTGCGCTTGGTCGCTGCCATCCCTGTCCTGTCTCGCTCAGTTGGATACATGCTACTGTAATAAAAAGCGGGGATCTCCAGAGGAGGCGTCATGTCGGCGAACCCGAGGGACCTGGTCGAGCGGCTGACGGACGCGACGAACGCCCACGACCTCGACGCGATCGTGGCCTGCTTCGCTCCGGACTACGTCAACGAGACGCCGGCCCACCCGGAGCGCGGTTTTCACGGTCCCGAGCAGGTACGCCGCAACTGGGCCCAGATCCTGGGCGGCGTGCCGGACATCTCTGCACGAGTCCTCGCACTCGTCGTCGACGGCAACACCGCCTGGTCGGAGTGGGAGATGGCCGGCACCCGACGTGATGGCGCGCCGCACCGCATGCGCGGAGTGATCATCTTCGTGGTCGACGACGCGCTCATCCAGGCAGCGCGGTTCTACCTCGAACCGGTCGACCCGGATTCCGGCTCGGTCGGGGAGTTCGTGGCCCGGACCGTGGCCGGCGTAGCTCCGGACCCGACATGATCCTGGTGGCCGGTGGCACCGGAACCCTCGGGCGAAGGGTCGTGACGAGGCTCGTCGACCGTGGCGACGAGCCGGTCCGGGTCCTGACTCGCGCTCCCGGCCGGGCCGAACACCTTCCCGACTCGGTGGAGGTGGTGGTGGGCGACCTGCGTACGGACCCCCTGGAGCCGCTCGTCGAGGGTTGCCACACGGTCATCTCGGCAGTCCACGGCTTCGCCGGGCCGGCACGCACGAGCCCCGCGGCGGTCGATCGCGACGGGAACGCTCGACTCGTCACCGCCGCCGAGGGGAGCGGGGTGGCTCACTTCGTGCTGGTCTCGGTCGTGGGAGCGGCGCCCGACCATCCCATGTCGCTGCACCGGATGAAGTACGCCGCCGAACAGAACCTACGCGCCTCTGGACTCCACGCCACAACGGTGCGGGCCACGAGCTTTCTCGAGACCTGGATGGAGATCATCGGCGGCAACCTGGCTCACGGGGGACCGGCGCTCGTCCTCGGGCCTGGGCGCAACCCGATCAACTTCGTCTCCGCCGACGATGTCGCCGCCTTCATCTGCCTCGCGGTCGAGGGCGATCGCCGGATCGGGGATCAGCTCTCGGTCGGTGGTCCCGAAGACCTGAGCTTCGTCGAGATCGCGGAGCACCTGCTCGCGCGCGCACCTGGCAACGCAGGCGCGAAGCATGTCCCGCTGCCCGTGCTGCGTGCCATGTCGGTGCTGGCGAGACGGGTGCGTCCTGCGTTCGCCCGGCAGGCGGGGGCGGCCGTGGTGATGAACACCAGCGACATGACCTTCGACGCCACTCCGTTGCGCGAACGCTTCCCGGAGATCGAGGCCACGACCCTCGCCAGGCTTCTGGAGCGTCGGAACCCCGCCGCCCGCTGACGTGGACTCAGGCGAGGAACGGCTCGACCAGCCCGGGCACGGCGTCGTGGGCGAGAGCGATCGCGAGGGGCTCGGGCACGTCGATGGCGGCGTACGCCTGGGTGCCGGCGGCGGTCGTGGCGACCAGCGTGACCAGCCCGGCACGGCGCTGGAACCAGGACTGCTGGAGGTTCCAGCCGATGATGCCGGTGCGCTGGACGATGTCGCGGCGGCCGGCCAGCGAGCCGGAGCGTACGACGAGGTGCTGGTCGGTGAGGCCATGGCCCAGACGTCGGTAGCGGTCGACCGCCAGCGCGGCACCGACCGGGAGCGCCACCAGGGCCGGCAGCACCACCCAGCCGGGCACCGGCGTGGTCAGCACCAGCACGACGGCGACCACCGGCAGCACGACTGCTCCGAGCAGGGCCCGGGTCCATCGACGCCGTCGGGCTGCGGGTCCGTGCTGGACCAGCGGGAGGGTCAGCGGCTCGGGCTGCTCGAGCACCCGGATGCCGGTCTCGTCGATGACGGCGCGCGGAGCGGGGGGCACCAGCTGGGTCCGGCCGGCCTCCTTCTTCGAGACCCCGGTGACGATCGCGTAGAGCCGTCCGGCGTGCGCGAGCCGGAGCCCGATCGGCTCGTCGACCGACAGGCCACGCACCCGCTCACGCTCGAGGCTGGTCTCGGTGCTGGTGAGCAGGCCGCGGCGTACGTGGAAGGTGCGGCCGCGGGAGTCGCGGGCCAGGCTGAACCCCCAGTTGGTGACGAGGTAGCCGAGCACCGAGAACACCGCGCCCAGGACCAGGAACGCGGCCAGGGCCAACGGGATGGCAGCCGCGAGGGACAGGTGCTCGACCGTGTGCCGGACCTCCGGATCGTTGAACAGCCGGGACCCGATCTGGTCGCTGAACTGGCCGAGGGCGGCGATCACACCGGCCGCGATCACGCTGCCCGAGGAGGTCAGCGGCGCGTAGCGGACCCAACCCGGGTCGAACGTCAGCAGCTGTTCGTCCTCGACCGGGGCCACCGGCGATGCGTCATACGAATCGTGGCCTCGAGGCAACGACTCGGATGACGCATCGGGACCGGCAGCGACATCGACCCGGTGCAGCAGGGCCACCCGCAGGTGCCGGGCCTCGTCGAGGGGGAGTCCGTCGAGGGCGAACTTGTCGTCGTCCTGCTTGGCCCCGCTCGCCGTCCCGACCTCGACCTTGGCCAGCCCGAGGATGCGGTGCATCGGGGTCGAGGTGAGCTCGACGGCGCGCACCCGGTCGAGCCGCGCGGTCAGCACCTTGCGGCCGATCAGCCCGCGCTGGAGCTCGATCTGGGTGGGCGTGATCCGGAACGTCGTGGTGAGGAACCGCATGATGCCGAGACCGATCGGGATGGCCACGCCGAAGAGCTGCCACCAGCCCTGGTTGCCGTTGCTGCCCAGCACGAAGATGCCGACCAGCACGGGCAGGAACTTCACCAGCTCGACCACCGGGTGGACGAGCAGCATCCGCGGGTCGAGCCGGCGCCAGGGCACGTCGGGGACGTATCCCGTGGGCGGCTCGGGTGGTGGTGGATGGGCAGGCGGATAGGCCTGGGTCATGTTGCGTCCCCCGCCTCTGCTTCCGTACGACGGGTGAGGTCGTCGACCAACCGGTCGGCCACTGGCTTGTCGATGGCGCTGATCTGCAGGGGGCCGGCCGCCGACGCCGTGGTGACCGTGACGTTGGCCAACCCCAGCAGCCGATCGATCCAGCCCTGCTCGAAGTCGACGGTCTGCACGCGCGACATCGGGGCGATGCGGCGCTCCCGGCTGAGCCAGCCGGTCTGGGTGTAGACGGCGGTGTCGGTGCTCTCCCAGCGGTGGATCCGGTAGCGCACCCGCGGCATCGCCACGACGTACGCGATCAGCACGACCACCAACAGGGGGTAGACCCACCAGGGCACGTCGATCCAGAACAGGTCAGCGACCACGACGGCGACGAGCAGGAGCAGCGACCGGATCCCGGCACCGGCCGCCCACAGCAGCGGGGCCTTGGGCGAGACCTGGTGGGCTGGATCCCGGAGGGCGGCGTTGCCCGGGACGGGGCTGGTGTCCGAACTCACGCCCCCACCCTCCCACCTCGCGTGTCAGGATCACGGCCATGGACGCTGACGTCATCGTCGTGGGAGCCGGCCTCGCCGGTCTCGTCGCCACCGCCGAGCTGGCCGACGCCGGCAAGAAGGTGTTGCTCCTCGACCAGGAGCCCGAGCAGAGCCTCGGCGGCCAGGCCTTCTGGTCGCTCGGTGGGCTGTTCCTGGTGGACACCCCGGAGCAGCGCCGGATGGGCGTCAAGGACTCCTACGAGCTGGCGCTCCAGGACTGGATGGGCAGCGCCCAGTTCGACCGGGAGAGCGACTACTGGCCGCGCCGCTGGGCCGAGGCGTACGTCGCCTTCGCTGCCGGCGAGAAGCGGCAGTGGCTCTACGACCAGGGACTGCGTGTCTTCCCGGTGGTCGGCTGGGCCGAACGCGGCGACGGCCGCGCCGGTGGCCACGGCAACTCGGTGCCGCGTTTCCATCTCACCTGGGGGACCGGGCCCGGTGTGGTCGCGCCGTTCGAGCGTCGCGTGCGTGAGGCGGCCGCCCAAGGACTGGTGACCTTCAAGTTCCGCCACCGGGTCGACGACCTGGTCAAGGACGGCGGCACCGTGACCGGCGTACGCGGCAAGACGCTGGCGCCCGACGACATGGTGCGCGGAGCGGAGTCGAACCGTGACGAGGCCGGCGACTTCGAGTACGCCGCCCAGGCCGTGATCATCACCTCCGGCGGCATCGGCGCCAACCTCGACCTGGTGCGCCAGAACTGGCCGGTCGACCGCCTCGGCAACCCGCCGAAGTTCATGGTCTCGGGCGTCCCGGCCCACGTGGACGGCCGGATGATCCAGATCACCCAGGACTCCGGCGGCGAGGTGATCAACCCCGACCGGATGTGGCACTACACCGAAGGTATCCGCAACTGGGACCCGATCTGGAAGAACCACGGCATCCGCATCCTCCCGGGTCCGTCCTCGCTGTGGCTCTCGGCGACCGGCGAGCGGTTCCCGGCGCCGTACCTGCCCGGCTTCGACTCCCTCGGCACGCTCGGGGCGATCATGCGCACCGGTTACGACTACTCGTGGTTCGTGCTGACCCAGAAGGTGATCGAGAAGGAGTTCGCGCTCTCGGGTTCGGAGCAGAACCCCGACCTGACCGGCAAGGACATCAAGCTGCTGCTCTCGCGGGTGAAGAAGGGCGCGCCGGGGCCGGTCGAGGCGTTCAAGCAGCACGGCGAGGACTTCGTCGTGGCCGACAACCTCACCGACCTCGTCGCCGGGATGAACCGGGTGGCGGGCGACTCCCTGATCACCGAGGAGTCGCTGCGGCGCACCATCACCGAGCGCGACCGCCAGCTCGACAACGCCTACTCCAAGGACACCCAGATCACCTTCATACGCGGCCATCGCAACTACCGCGGCGACAAGCTGATCCGGGTCGCGTCACCGCACAAGTTCCTCGACCCGGCGAACGGCCCGCTCATCGCCGTACGGCTGAACATCCTGTCGCGCAAGACCCTCGGCGGTCTGCACACCGACCTCGACGCCCGCGTCCTCCAGGCATCGGGCGAACCATTGCCGGGCGTGTACGCCGCGGGCGAGGTCGCCGGCTTCGGCGGCGGTGGCGTGCACGGCTACAACGCGCTCGAGGGCACCTTCCTCGGCGGCTGCATCTTCTCCGGCCGTACGGCCGGCCGGGCCGCTGCCGCCGCCCTGGGGTGAGAGTCACCCGCCCGTGTCACCTGGGAGTCGTCCCGAGGGCTGTCTCGCGACCCTGGTGTGACACGAGGATGGTTTCCCCGGGCGGCTGGGGAAACCGCGGCCGCTCCTCCCGCATGCCCACCGAACCCACCCCGGTCTAGCATCGGCCGCATGAGCGGAAAAGTCGTGCACTTCGAGATCCCCTTCGACGACGGGGACCGAGCCCGCAAGTTCTACTCCGAGGCGTTCGGGTGGACCATCAACGAGATCCCTGAGCTGCACTACTCGATCGTCCAGACCGGTCCGACCGAGGAGAGCGGGTTCCCCTCCGACGTCGGCTACATCGGTGGCGGGATGCTCAAGCGGGAGAGTCCCACCGACCGGCCGGTGATCACCATCGACGTCGACGACATCGACGAGGCGCTGAAGAAGATCGAGGAGCTCGGCGGCATGGCCGTGCTCGGGCGCCAGGACGTCGGCGACATGGGCTGGGCGGCGTACTTCAAGGACGTCGAGGGCAACCTGATGGGCCTGTGGCAGGCCCGCCAGTCCTGAGCGCCCTCGGCTGAGGCTCAGGCCAACAGCGAGGTCATCAGCTCCCGCAGTCGCGGGAGCTCGTCGGCCAGCCCGAGCGGGACCGCCTGGTCCTCGAGCATGGCCCGGAACAGCAGCGCCTTCTCCACGATGCGCGGGTCGATGTGCCCGAACACCTCGAGGGTGACGGTGCCGTAGAGGCCCGCCCACGCGCGCTCCAGCAGCCAGATCAGCGGCCGCAGCTCATCGGGTACGGCGGACAGGTCGGCCGGCACCACCGGGTCGCGCAGGATCTCGACGAGGTCGGGATCGAGGTCGTCGATCTGCGGGACGGGGAACCGGTAGCGCTCCCACACCTCGAAGAGCAGCTCGGAGAACAACAGCCCGGTCCGCGACTCCGCGTTGAGCTCCGCGATGCAGCTCACGTCGAGGTTGGTGAACACCAGCGAGAACTCCTCGCGGTTCCTCAGCGCCCACTGGCGGAACGCGATCGCAGAGGCCACCATCCGGGCCGCCGGGTCGTCCCCGGGCTGGCTGTCGCGCACCTCGGCGATCTCGGCGGCGGCGCTCGCGTCGATGTCCATCGCCACCACCCGCACCAGGTCCTCGTGGCTGTCGACATAGCGGTAGAGCGCCGGCGCGGTCATCCCCACCTCGGTGGCCACCGACCGCAGGGTCATCTCACCGGTACCGGTCACCAGCTTGCGGGACGCCTCGACGATGCGCCGCAGGGTGTCGACACGGTTCTGCTCGCGGGTGGTGGTCACGTGGTGGGACACCTTTCCTGGCTGTACCGGGGTTGACAGATTCAGAGTTTACACCGTTAACTGTTAACGCTGTTCACCAGTCGCCCCGTAGGAGTCCCCATGCTGCACCGTTGGTCAGAGGTCCTCATCCGCAGGACCCGTGTGGTCCTGGCTCTCGGCCTGCTCGCGACCGTCCTGGCCGGCGTGTTCGGCCTCGGGGTGTTCGACAGCCTGGGCCAGGGCGGCTTCAACGACCCGAAGTCCGAGGCGTCCCGCGAGCTGACCCAGGAGCAGGACGTCTTCGGGAACAAGTCGGTGGACCTCGTCGCGATCTACACCAGCAAGGACCTCACCGTCAGCGACCCCGAGTTCAAGACCCAGGTCCACCAGACGCTTGCGCGCATCCCGGCCGGCTCGACCACCTCGGTGGCGACGTACTGGGACACCAAGGACTCCTCCATGGTGAGCAAGGACAAGCACACCACCACGGTGCTGATCTCCCTGGTCGGCAAGGACCAGTCCGCGCTCGCGGACAGCAGCGAGCGCGTCACCCCGACCCTCGCCTCGAAGGACCTGCAGACGGACATCGCCGGCACCTGGGCGGTCTACAAGGACGTGAACGAGACCGTCAGCAAGGACCTCGCCCGCGCCGAGACGGTGTCGATGCCGCTGGTGATCATCTTGTCCCTGCTGATCTTCGGCTCGGTCGTCGCATCGCTGATGCCGGCCGTCGTCGGCGCCATCGCGGTGCTCGGCGCGCTGGCCGTCGTACGCCTGATCACCGGTTTCACCGAGGTCTCGGTGTTCTCGATCAACGTCATCACGCTGCTCGGCACCGGTCTGGCCATCGACTACGCGCTGTTCGTGATCAGCCGCTTCCGCGAAGAGCTGGCCCGCCTGCCCGAGGACGACCCGACGGCCGCCGCGCAGGCGATCCGGGTGACCATGTCGACCGCTGGGCGCACGGTGCTCTTCTCGGGGCTGACCGTCGCCGCCGCGATGGCCTCGCTGCTGATCTTCCCGCAGAACTTCCTGCGGTCCCTGGGGTACGGCGGGATGGCGGCCGTCCTGGTCGCGGTGGCCGCCGCCCTCACCGTGCTGCCCGCCATCCTGCTGCTCCTGGGCCGTCGCATCGACGCCGGCCGACTGCCCTGGCGTCGGCACCGTCCGGTCCAGGTCGACAACGACAACGGGGCGTGGGCCCGACTCGCTCGCTCGGTGATGCGTCACCCGGTCGTGGTGATGGTGGTCGTGGTGGGAGCCCTGCTCTTCGTCGCCTCGCCCTTCCTCGGCGTGAGGTGGGGCTCGGTCGACTACCGGGTGCTGCCCGCGGACAGCCCGTCACACGTGGCCTCGGCCAAGCTGAACACCGAGTTCGGTCCGGAGACGTCCTCGGCCAACATGATGCTGACCACGACCGACCGGACCGAGGTGACGGCGTACACCCAGCGGGTCGAGCAGGTGCCCGGCGTCGTCGACGTGCGTCCGGTCTCCCAGAAGAGTGACCAGGCCGACGGCCACACCCTGCTGCGCGCGACCTGGACCGGCAACAGCCAGGCCCAGACCTCCCAGGACGCCGTCCGGGCGATCCGGGCGATCCCGGGTCCCGGCGGCGACCAGGTCCTGGTCGGCGGGCTGGCGGCGGACACCGTCGACCTGCTCTCGTCGTTGCAGTCGCACCTGCCCTACATGGCGCTGATCATCGCGGTGGTGATGCTGGTGCTGCTGTTCCTGGCCTTCGGCTCGGTGGTGCTGCCGGTGAAGGCGTTCGTGATGAACCTGCTCTCCATCAGCGCGTCCTTCGGCGTGATCACCTGGATCTTCGCCAACGGTCATCTGCAAGGGCCGCTCGGGTTCACCTCCACCGGCTTCCTCGACGCGACCCAGCCGATCTTCATGCTCGCGATCCTGGTCGGCCTGTCGATGGACTACGAAGTCTTCCTGCTCTCCCGCATTCGCGAGCAGTGGGACCTGACCCACGACAACACCCTCGCGGTCGCGACCGGCGTCCAGCGCACCGGGCGCATCATCACCAGCGCCGCCCTGCTGCTCGCCGTCGTCATCGGGGCGTTCTCGACGAGCGGCATCGTGTTCATGAAGATGATCGGCATCGGCATGCTCGTCGCGCTGCTCGTCGACGCCACCATCGTCCGGTCGATCCTGGTGCCGGCCACCATGAAGCTGCTCGGCACCTGGAACTGGTACGCACCCGCCGGCCTGCGACGGTGGTGGGAGGCCCACGGCCTGCGCGAGGGCGACGCCGCCCCGGCGCCGGACCCGCAACGGGTCCGCACGCCGGTGGGATGACGCCGGTTGCCTGTCGGCCCGCTGCGTTAGGTTGACCGGGACCTGGAGGTACGGCGCGGGGGAGGCACGAGCGGTGAGCTTGATCGTGCACCGTGCGCCACGCTCCGACCAACTGGTCGCCGGGCTGGCCGAGCTCCTGGCCGCTCCGCTCGACGACCCGTTCGCCCAGGAGCTGGTGCTCGTCCCGGCGCGTGGTGTCGAACGCTGGTTGAGCCAGCAGCTCTCCCACCGACTGGGGCACGCGGAGGGTCGCGAGGACGGCGTCTGTGCGGGAGTGCAGTTCCGCTCGCCGGCCAGCCTCGTCTCCGAGCTGGTCATCGGTGGGACCGGGTCTCGCGAGGAGGATCCGTGGTCGCCCGACGCGCTGGTCTGGCCGCTGCTGGCGGTCGTGGACGCCCATGCCGGCGAGGACTGGTGTCGCGTGCTCAGCCAGCACCTCGGCCACGGCGAGTCGGGTGAGGAGGGCGAGCTGCGGCGCGGGCGTCGCTATGCCGTGGCCCGGCGGCTGGCCCGCCTGTTCGCGTCGTACGCCGTGCAGCGACCGAGCCTGCTGGCCGACTGGGAGTCGGGCCCGACCGGTGTCGCGGAGGGCGACGGCACCGGTGAGCCGCTCGACGCCGACCTGGCCTGGCAGCCCGAGCTGTGGCGACTGCTGGTCGCGCAGGTCGGCGCCCCTCCGCCCGGAGCGCGTCACCGGGAGGTGCTCGAGGCGCTGCAGTCGCGGCCCGACGAGGTCGACCTGCCCTCGAGGTTCTCGTTGTTCGGGCACACCCGCATCCCGGTCACCGAGGTCGAGCTGTTGTCGGCGCTCGGCCGCCACCGCGACGTGCACCTGTGGCTGCCACACCCCTCGGCAACGCTCTGGGACGCCCTGGGCTCCCTGGCCGGTCCGGTGCCGCGGAGCGAGGACGCCTCGCACGAGCTGGTGGGTCATCCGCTGCTCGCGTCGTTGGGCCGTGACCTGCGCGAGCTGCAGCGCACCCTGGTGTCGGTGGTGGAGGAGGGAGCGCCAGCGACCGTCTCGAAACCACCTGACCGACCAAGCCTCCTCTCCTGGCTGCAGCACGACATCGCCGCCAACGCGACGGTCGACCCGACCAGCCGCGTGCTCGACCCCGACGACGACTCGCTGCAGGTGCACGCCTGCCACGGACCGGCCCGCCAGGTCGAGGTCCTGCGCGAGGTCGTGCTCGGCCTGCTCTCGGACGACCCGACGCTCGAGCCGCGCGACATCCTGGTGATGTGCCCCGACATCGAGGCCTACGCGCCGCTGGTGGCGGCCGCGTTCGGGATGGGCGACATCGGCAGCCATCCCGGCCACCAGCTGCGGGTGCGGCTCGCCGACCGGTCGCTGACCCAGACCAACCCGCTGCTCGCGGTCGTCGGCCAGCTGCTCGACCTCGCCGGTGGTCGGGCCGAGGCCAGCCGGGTGCTCGACCTGCTGGCGGCCGGCCCGGTGCGCCGACGCTTCGGGTTCTCCGACTCCGACCTCGAGACGATCACCGACTGGGTCGAGGAGGCCGGCATCCGGTGGGCGTTCGACGCCGGCCACCGCGAGCCGTTCGGGCTGCAGCGCTACGTGCAGAACACCTGGCGCTTCGGCCTCGACCGCGTGCTGGCCGGGGTGGCGGTCAGCGACGACGCCGACCGGTTCTTCGGTACGACGCTCCCGCTCGACGACGTCGGCAGCACCAGCATCGACCTCGCCGGCCGTCTCGCCGAGTGCCTCGATCGCCTGCGCGAGGTGACCGACCGGCTCGACGGCAGCCACCCGGTCGACCACTGGCTCGCGGCAGTCGGCGACGGGGTCGACCAGCTCACCGCGGTCGCGCGCGGTGACGAGTGGCAGTCCGCTCAGGTGCACCGCGAGCTGACCGCCATGGTCGAGGCGGCGTCCGGCTCTGCCCTCGAGCTGCGGCTTCCCGACGTACGCGCCCTGATGCGCGAGCGCCTCGCCGGGCGCCCGACCCGCGCCAACTTCCGCACCGGCACCCTGACGGTCGCGACGCTCGTCCCGATGAGGTCGGTGCCGCACCGGGTCGTCTGCCTGCTGGGTCTCGACGACGGCGTCTTCCCGCGTGCGGGTGCGGTCGACGGCGACGACGTGCTCGCGCGTCGCCCGGTGACCGGAGAGCGCGACGTCCGGAGCGAGGACCGCCAGCTGATGCTCGACGCCATCGTCGCGGCGACCGAGCACCTCGTGGTCACCTACACCGGCGCCAACGAGACGACCGGCCAGCCACGGCCGCCGGCCGTACCCCTCGGTGAGCTGCTCGACACCCTCGACACCACCGCCACCGGCGGCAAGGCGCACGCACTGCGGCGGCACCCGCTGCAGGCGTTCGACCGGCGCAACCTCGACTCGCAACGACCGTTCTCCTTCGACACCGCTGCGCTCGACGGTGCCCTCGCGGCGGCGCGGCCCCGGACGACGCCACCCGAGCTGGCCGACGTCGAGCTGCCGTCCCAGCCCGGAGATGTCGAGCTCGCAGCGCTGGTGTCCTTCCTCAAGCACCCGGTCAAGGAGTTCCTGCGCCGCCGACTCGAGATCGTGCTGGCCGACGAGGGTGAGGAGGTCACCGACGGGTTGCCGGTCGAGCTCGACGGGCTGATGCAGTGGCAGGTGGGCGACCGCATGCTGCGAGACCTCCAGGGCGGGCGCACCCGCCAGGCCACGCTCGACAAGGAGTGGCGCCGGGGCGTGCTCCCGCCGGGGACGCTCGGTTGGCGACTGGCGCAGAAGATCGTCGACCAGGCCGCGCCGGTGGCGGACGTGGCTGCCTCCGTGACCCAGGGCATCACACCGACCGCACGCGACATCGACGTGGACCTCGGTGGTGGCCGTCGGCTGCGCGGCACCGTGACCGACCTCTACGGCGACCGCGTGGTGAAGGTCAGCTTCTCCAAGCTGGGTCCACGTCACCTGCTCGAGGCCTGGGTGCCGCTGCTCGCGCTCTGCGCGGACGCCCCGGGTCGGTCGTGGTCGGCGGGGGCGATCGGTCGTGGCGAGTTCGGTCGGGCGACCGACCGCAGTGCCTTCGCCTCGGTCGCGGACGCCGGTGACCTGCTGCGCGACCTGGTGGCGATCTACGACGCCGGCATGCGCGAGCCGCTGCCGCTGCCGCTCAAGACCGCCCACGCCTGGGCCAGCGCCAACCCGCGCAACGCCCGTCACAAGGCGGAGAGCTGCTGGTCGCGCGGCCGCTTCGGCAACGAGAACGAGGACGAGGCCCACGTCCGGGTCTGGGGCCCCGACGCGCCGCTGTCCACCTTGCTGAAGCAGCGACCGCTGCCCGGCGAGGCGGTCGCCGACCAGGACACCCGGCTCGGTGCCCTCGCCGTCCGACTGTGGGCGCCGGTCCTGGAGCGGCGGCGTTGATGGGCGAGGACCTACGTCACGACATGGAACCGTTCGACCTGCTCGGCGAGCTGCCGAGCGGCACCACGCTGCTGGAGGCCAGCGCCGGCACCGGCAAGACCTTCGCCGTCGGCGCGCTGGTGGCACGCTACGTCGCCGAAGGGGTGGCCCGGCTCGACGAGATGCTGGTGATCACCTTCGGCCGCGCGGCCAGCCAGGAGCTCCGCGAGCGGGTCCGCGACCAGCTCGTCGAGGCCGAGCGTGCCCTGGTCCATCCCGAGGCGGCTCGTGAGCTGGGCGGGCTGGTCGGCCTGCTCGCCCAGGGCGACGAGGCCACGATCGCCGCCCGTCGCAAGCGGCTGCGCGACGCCCTCGCCGACTTCGACGCCGCCACCATCGCGACCACCCACCAGTTCTGCCAGTCGGTGCTGCGCTCGCTCGGCGTGGCCGGCGACACCGACTCGGGAGCCGAGCTGGTCGACAGCCTCGACGACCTCGTGGTGGAGGTGGTCGACGACGTCTACCTCCAGCGCTTCGGGCACCTGCCCACGGACCCGCCGTTCAAGCGGCCGGTGGCGTTGCAGGTCGCACGAGCCGCGATCAACGACCCGCAGGCGGCCCTGGCACCGCAGGACGCGGAGGCGGGTACGCCGGCCCACGAGCGCCATGCCTTCGCCGAGACCGTCCGCCACGAGATCGAACGACGCAAGCGGCGCCTCGGCATCCTGTCCTACGACGACCTGCTGACCCGGCTCGCCGATGCCCTCGAGGACGACGACTCCCCAGCCAGGCAACGGATGCGTCAGCGCTGGCGCATCGTGCTGGTCGACGAGTTCCAGGACACCGACCCGGTGCAGTGGAAGGTGCTCGACCGGGCCTTCTCGGGCGAGGCGACGATGGTGCTGATCGGTGATCCGAAGCAGGCGATCTACGCCTTCCGCGGCGGCGACATCTTCACCTACCTCGAGGCCTCCGAGACCGCGGCCACGCGACGGACGCTGGCGATCAACTGGCGCAGCGACGAGGTGCTCGTCGACGCGCTGCAGTCGCTGCTCGGCGGTGCGGCGCTGGGCGATCCCCGGATCGCCGTACACCCCGTCGAGGCGCACCACCGCGGCAGCCGACTCGTCGGAGCGCCCGTCGCCGACGCGCTGCGCGTGCGCGTGCTGCGCACCTCCGACGGCGGCGCCATGCCGATCGACGCCGCGCGCACCCACATCGCCCAGGACCTCGCCGACGACGTCGCGCGGCTGCTCTCCTCGGGCGCCACCTTCGAGCGCGAGCAGGTGGGTGCCGCCGACGTGGCGGTGCTGATCTACAGCCTCAAGCACGTCGGCCTGTTCCAGCGCGCGCTGGCCGACCGCGGCATCCCGTCGGTGGTCAGCGGCGGCAGCAGCGTGCTGCTCACCGAGGCCGGTGCCGACTGGCTGGTGCTGCTCGAGGCACTCGAGCAGCCCCACCGCGCGGCCCGGGTGCGCTCAGTCGCGCTGACGCCGTTCGTCGGGCTCACCGCCGAGGAGCTGGACGCCGGTGGTGACGACCTGACCGACGACGTCGCCGAGCGCGTCCGCCGCTGGCTGGACATGCTCCGCGCGCGCGGCATCGCCGCCGTCCACGAGGCGATCACCGCCGACGGTCTCGCTGCCCGGGTGCTCGCGATGCCCGAGGGTGAGCGCCTGCTGACCGATCTCGACCACCTCGGCCAGGTGCTCCACGACGTGCAGCACCGCGAGGGTCTCGGCCTCCCGGGGCTGCTCGACTGGCTGCGCGAGGAGCGTCGTGCTGCCCAGACCAGCAACGAACGCACCCGGCGTCTCGACACCGACGCCCGCGCGGTGCAGTTCGTGACCATCCACGCCAGCAAGGGCCTGCAGTACCCCGTCGTCTACCTCCCCCTCCTCTTCAACAAGTGGACGCCGGACGAGCCGACTCCGTTGTTCCACGACGTCGCTGGGCGACGGACCCTCGACGTCGGTGGTGCCGTCGACGAAGCGACGGCCGCGCAGGCGCGACGCGAGGCGGCCGGCGAGGAGCTGCGGCTCACCTACGTCGCCCTCACCCGCGCGCAGAGCCAGGTGGTCACCTGGTGGGCACCGACCCGCGACTCGTGCCACGCCGGGCTCACCCGGTTGCTGTTCGGCCGTGAGCGCGGCGAGAGCGCCGTACCCACCGCCCTGCCGCAGACCCCCTCCAGCTTCGAGGTGACGGCCGCGTTGACCGAGTGGCAGTCCGGCGGTGCCTTGGCGATGGAGCTCTCGGAGCTGAGCGCCGCCTCGGCGACCGTGCCCGGTGACCCCATCACCTCCCTCGACGTACGCCGCTTCGACCGTGGCGTGGACACCGAGTGGCGGCGCACGTCGTACTCCGGGCTGATCCGTGCCGACGAACAGGCCGTCCGGGGAGTCGACAGCGAGCCCGAGGTCGAGGGCACGGTCGACGAGGACGCCACCGACGAGCTCCTCGAGCAGGGGACGCCCTCGCCGGCCTCGGTCGCCGTCGACGACCTGCCGTCCCCGATGGACACGCTGCCCGCCGGTGCCACCTTCGGCTCCCTGGTCCACGGCGTTCTCGAGCACGCCGACCCGGCTGCCCCCGATCTCGCTGCCGAGCTCGCGACCCGGGTGGAGGAGCAGCGTCGCTGGTGGTCGGTGGAGACTCCGACCGCCGAGCTGGCCGCCGCGCTGCTGCCGATGCAGCACACCTCGCTCGGTCCGCTCGCCGGTGGCCGCACCCTGGCCGAGATCGGTCTGCGTGACCGGCTGCGCGAGCTCGACTTCGAGATCCCACTCGCCGGCGGCGACGACCCGACCGCCGACGTACCCCTCTCCGCGATGGCCGACGTCCTCCGGCGCCACCTGCCGGCCGACGATCCCATGCGTGCCTACGCCGAACGACTCGAGTCCCCGTCCCTCGGCGAGCAGAGCCTCCGCGGCTACCTCAGCGGCTCCATCGATGTCGCGCTGCGCGTGGGCGAGGGGGCCGACCAGCGGTTCCTGGTCGTCGACTACAAGACCAACCGGCTGGGTGAGATCGATGAGCCGCTGACGGCGCTGGACTACACCCAGGAGCTGATGACGGCGGCGATGCTGCACTCCCACTACCCGTTGCAGTCCCTGCTCTACTCCGTCGTGCTGCACCGCTACCTGCGGTGGCGGCTGCCCGGCTACGACCCCGAGCAGCACCTCGGCGGCATCCTCTACCTCTACGTCCGGGGCATGTGCGGACCGGAGACCCCGGTGGTCGACGGCATCCCGTGCGGCGTCTTCAGCTGGCGTCCGCCGGCCGCGATGGTGGTCGAGCTCTCCGACCTGCTCGACGGTCGCCTCGCCGACCAGCCAGCGAGGAGGGCGTCGTGACCGTGACCGACGAGCCGGTCTGGGCCGACGCCCACGACCGTCGGCGTGCGCTCGCCGCCCCCGGGCTGCTCGCACGCTTCAACCTGCCCGAGCTGTTGCACGCGGCCGACGTCCACGTCGCGCTGCGGCTCGGCGACCTGCTCGAGGAGACCGACGAGGAGGTGCTGCTGGCCACGGCGCTCGCCGTCCGTGCCGTGCGCACCGGGTCGGTGTGCCTCGACCTGGCGACGATCGCCGACGTGCCTCTCGAGGCCGAGGTCGCGCTGCCCTGGCCGGAGCCGTCGGCCTGGGTCGAGCGCGTCGGCCGCAGCCCGCTGGTCCGCGAGGAGATGGTGCGGCTGGTCGGGACCCGGCTCTACCTCGACCGCTACTGGCGCGAGGAGGGCCAGGTCTGCGACGACCTGGTCGCCCGCATCCGTCGTACGCCGCCCGAGGTGGATGCCGCCGCCCTCGACGCCGGGGTGCTGCGGGTCTTCCCGAAGGACGGGTACGACGAGCAGCGTGCCGCCGCCCGTGCCGCTGCCTCTGGCTGGACGGCCGTGCTCACCGGCGGACCCGGCACCGGCAAGACCACCACGGTCGCGGGTGTGCTCGCCCTCGTCGCCGAGCAGCACGAGCTGGACACCGGCCGCTCCCCGCGGATCGCCCTCGCTGCGCCCACCGGCAAGGCGGCAGCGCGGTTGCAGGAGGCCGTGCAGGAGGCGACCGACAAGCTCGAGGACGCCACCGACCGCCAGCGCCTGGCCGGGCTCCAGGCCTCGACGCTGCACCGCCTCCTCGGCTGGCGGCCCGACAGCCGCGTGCGCTTCCGGCACGACCGCACCAACCGGCTGCCCTACGACGTGGTGGTGGTCGACGAGACCTCCATGGTCTCGCTGACGATGATGGCCCGGCTGCTGGAGGCCGTTCGTGGCGATGCCCGACTGGTGCTGGTCGGCGACCCCGACCAGCTCGCCTCGGTCGAGGCCGGCGCCGTGCTCGCCGACCTGGTCGCCGGCTTCGAGGGGTCCCCCGACTCGCCGGTCTCGGCCCTGCTCACCACCCACCGCTTCGGCGAGCACATCGGCGCCCTCGCCCAGGCGCTCCGTGACGGCGACGCCGACGCGGCGATGGCCGCCCTGCACGCCGGCTCCGACGAGGTGGAGCTGGTCGACCCCGAGGACGACGCCGCGATGGCCGGCTTCCGGTCGCGGGTGGTCGACGTGGCGATGGACCTGCGCCGGGCCGCGGAGGCCGGCGACGCCGACGGCGCGCTCGAGGCGCTGTCGCGGCACCGGCTGCTCTGCGCCCACCGCGAGGGTCCCTACGGCGTCGGCGGGTGGAACCGGATGGTCGAGCGCCTCGTGGCCGAGCGCACCGGGATCACCCACTACGAGGAGTGGTACGCCGGACGCCCGATCCTGGTCACCGCCAACGACTACGACCAGCTGCTCAACAACGGCGACATGGGAGCCACCATCCGGCGCGACGACGGACGGTTGCGGGTCGTCGTACAGGTGGGGGAGGCGGTGCGCGAGTTCGCCACCACTCGACTGTCCGGTGTCGAGACGGTGCACGCGATGACGGTGCACAAGTCCCAGGGCTCGCAGGCCCACACCGTGAGCGTCGTACTCCCCGGTGAGGAGTCGCGGCTGCTGACCCGCGAGCTCTTCTACACCGCGGTCACCCGCGCCCAGGAGCAGGTGCGCGTGGTCGGCACCGAGGCAGCGATCCGCTCCGCCATCGGTCGCGAGGTGCAGCGCGCGAGTGGTCTGCGCGAACGGCTGCGGGCAGCGCTCGGCGATTGAACCCCTGGCCATCTCTGACTAAGGTCAGAGAATGTCCACGCTCCTGGGCGACGTACGCCGGTTCAACCGCACGGTCACCGAGCACATCGGGGTGCTCTCCGACCACTTCCTCGGCCGCGGACTGAACCCCAACGAGGCCCGCCTGCTCTGGGAGATCGGCCCCTCCGGCAGCGAGCTGCGTGCGCTGCGCGCCCGGCTCGACCTCGATTCCGGCTACCTGACCCGGCTGGTGCGGAGCCTCGTCGACTCCGGCCTGGTGAGTGTGGTGCCGAGCCCGGCCGATGGCCGCATCCGGCTGGCTCGACTGACCACGAAGGGGATGACCGAGCGGGCGCGGCTGGACGAACGGTCCGAGGAGTTCGCCCGCGGGCTGCTCGACCCGCTGACCGAGGACCAGCAGCACGAGCTGGTCGACGCCATGCGCACCGTCCAGCGCCTGCTGGCCGCCGCGACGGTCGAGATCCGTCGGGTCGACCCCGAGCACCCCGACGCGCAGCGCTGCCTCGCGGCCTACTACGCCGAGCTGGACGCCCGGTCGGGGACGCGCTTCGACCCGACGACGGGATCAACGGCCGAGCCGGCCGAGGTGCGGCCCCCGCACGGCGTCTTCGTGGTGGCCTATCTGCGCGGCACCGCGATGGGCTGCGGCGCGCTCAAGCACCACGAGGGCGGGATCAGCGACGTCAAGCGGATGTGGGTGCACGACGGCGCCCGGGGTCGTGGCGTGGGGCGACGGCTGCTGGAGGACCTGGAGCGACAGGCGGTCGAGCACGGCGACGCCGTCGTACGGCTGGAGACGAGTGCGTTGCTCAGTGAGGCGATCTCCCTCTACACGTCGGCCGGCTACGTCGAGGTGGCCCCGTTCAACGACGAGCCCTTCGCGGACCACTGGTTCTCCAAGACGCTGTGAGCCTCGTCGTGGAATAGTGGGGAGCGAGTTGTCGTTGAACCGGCAACTACTTCTAGCGGAGGCAATCTGATGGAGTTCGGCATCTTCACCGTGGGCGACGTCACCACCGACCCCACCAACGGACGTACGCCGACCGAGCACGAGCGCATCAAGAACACCGTGGCGATCGCCTTGAAGGCGGAGGAGATCGGTCTCGACGTGTTCGCCACCGGCGAGCACCACAACCCGCCGTTCGCCGCGCCGGCCAGCCCGCCGGTGCTGCTCGCACACATCGCCGCCAAGACCGAGCGGATCAAGCTCTCCACCTCCACGACGCTGATCACCACCAACGACCCGGTGCGCATCGCGCAGGACTACGCCTACCTCCAGCACCTCGCCGACGGCCGCATGGACCTGATGCTCGGGCGCGGCAACACCGGCCCGGTCTACCCGTGGTTCGGCAAGGACATCCGCGAGGGCATCCCGCTGGCGATCGAGAACTACGCACTGCTGCGTCGCCTGTGGCGCGAGGAGAACGTCGACTGGGAGGGCAAGTTCCGTACGCCGCTCCAGGGCTTCACCTCGACGCCGCGTCCGCTCGACGACGTACCGCCCTTCGTCTGGCACGGCTCGATCCGCAGCCCCGAGATCGCCGAGCAGGCGGCGTACTACGGCGACGGCTTCTTCTCCAACCACATCTTCTGGCCGGCCTCGCACACCGCCCGCATGGTCGACTTCTACCGCCAGCGCTTCGAGCACTACGGCCACGGCAAGGCGGAGGACGCGATCGTCGGCCTCGGCGGCCAGGTCTACATGGCTAAGACGCACGAGCAGGCCGTCCAGGAGTTCCGTCCCTACTTCGACAACGCACCGGTCTACGGCCACGGGCCCTCGCTCGAGGAGTTCACCCGCGAGACGCCGCTGACGGTCGGCACGCCGGAGGAGGTCGTGGAGCGCACGCTCTCCTTCCGGGAGTACGCCGGCAACTACCAGCGCCAGCTGTTCCTCGTCGACCACGCCGGCCTGCCGCTGACGGCCGTGCTCAAGCAGCTCGACCTGCTGGGCGAGGTCGTCGCCGAGCTGCGCAAGCACACCGAGGAGGCCGCGGCATGACATCACCCCACGACGTTCTTCTCCTCCGCAACGCTTCACCCCACGTGATTGCGGCTTCCTCCGCTTCGCTCCCCCAGCACACAATCCCGCGGGGGCCCCAAGCGGCTCCTACGAACAACGCCGCAGGGACCCCGAAATGACGCTCCACGTGGCTGGCCGCGAGCCGTCGCACCGGATCGCCGTCGTGTCGGCGGGTCTCTCCGACCCGTCCTCGACCAGGCTGCTGGCCGACCTGCTCGGATCGGCGACGGCTGCTGCACTCGGCAACACCGAGGTCGAGGTCGTGGAGCTCCGCCCGCTGGCGCACGCGATCACCGATGCGCTGCTCACCGGCTTCCCCAACAGCGAGCTGACTCAGGCGATCGGGACCGTCACCGGCGCCGATGCCGTCATCGCGGTGACGCCGGTGTTCAGCGCCTCGTACTCGGGGCTGTTCAAGTCGTTCTTCGACATCCTCGAGAACGGCGCCCTCGACGGCACCCCGGTGCTGGTCGGCGCGACGGCCGGCACGGCGCGGCACTCGCTCGTCCTCGAGCACGCCCTTCGTCCGCTGTTCGGCTACCTGCACGCGGTCGTCGTACCCACCGCTGTCTTCGCCGCCAGCGAGGACTGGGGTGCCTCGGGGGGCTCCGACGCCCTGCGCCGCCGCATCGACCGCGCCGCCGGAGAGCTGGCAGCTCTCGTCGAGTCGCGCCCGGCCGCCGGCCGAGGCGACCAGTTCGACCGCGACATCGCCGCCATGGGCTCCTTCGAGGACCTGCTCGGCAGCTGAAGGCATCGAGTTGGCCCAGAAGGGCACGTGGGGGAGGTGCCCTTCCAACGAGTAGCTGAATGAGCAGGCCGTCCGGCGGCTCGCGCGACGTCAAGGCCCCCAAGGGCTCCCGCGAGGAGCCGGAGATCGAGGAGACCTTCGACCGGCTGGTCGACGAGGGCCACACCCGTCTCGACCGTCCGCTCCTGCCGCTGGTGGCGACCGGCTTCCTGGGAGGGGTCGACGTCGCGATCGGGGTCCTGATGTACCTCGTGGTCGACACCAAGACCGGCAACCCACTGCTGGCCTCCCTCGCGTTCACGGTCGGTTTCGTGGCCCTGCTGCTGGCCAACAGCGAGCTGTTCACCGAGAACTTCCTGGTCCCGGTGATCTCGGTGGTGGCCAAGGTGGGCACCGTGGCCCAGCTCGTGCGGCTCTGGGGAGTCACGCTGGTGGCCAACCTGGTGGCCGGGTTCGTGATGGCCGGGATGATCGTGGTCGCCCTCCCCGACGTACACGACGCCGCGGTCGAGGCGGGGTCGCACTACGCCCACCTCGGCGTGTCCTGGCGCTCGTTCTTCCTCGCGGTGCTGGCGGGGGCCGTGATCACGCTGCTGACCCGCATGCAGCACGCCACCGAGGCGCTGGGGCCTCGACTGGTCGCGGCCGTGATGATGTCGTTCGTCCTCGTCGGCGCCCAGCTGTTCCACTCCGTGCTCGACTCGATCCTGATGTTCTGCGGACTGCTGACCGGCAAGGCCGACTACGGCTGGCTCGACTGGCTGGGCGCCCTCGGCTGGTCAGCCTTCGGCAACCTCCTCGGCGGCCTCGTCCTGGTCACCTCCGCCCGCCTCCTCCGTGTCCCCCACCGGGTCGAGGAGAGCCGCGAGGAGGGCCAGACCGGCTGATCTGGTGGTCTCTCCAAGGGCCGGAGGCAAGGGTCAGTCCGCGCGGATGATCATCCGCTTCACGCGGTCTCCGGCGACCTCGAAGTAGAAGTCGCTCACCCCGTTGAAGCCGCCGCCGCTGACCTGGAGGGTCACCACCAGGCCCGAACCCTCGGTCCGCACACGCATGACCTCGAAGTGTGCCTGCCGGCCGATGTTGTCCGACTCGTTCCAGGACCCCACACCTTCGTGTCCCGTGAAGCCGCGGCCCCAGTCCTCGAGGTAGGCATCGTCGGTGAACGCATCGACGAAGGCCTGCCCATCGCCGGCGTTCGTCGCCTCGATCACCCGCGTCACCGCAGCTGGAACGTCCACCACTAGCCCCGCCCCTCCACCCTCCGCGCCAGCTCATCCGGCATCGGCTCGTAGTGGGCGAAGGTACGGGTGAAGGTGCCGGCGCCGTGGGTGGTGGCGCGCAGGTCGATGGCGTAGCGGACCAGCTCGGTCTGGGGGACGTGGGCGCGGACCAGGGTGCGCTCGTCGCTGCCCTCCTCGGTGCCGAGCAGGCGGCCGCGGCGCGCCGAGAGGTCGCTCATCACCGAGCCGACGTGCTCGCTCGGGATGAGCACCTCCACCTCGTCGTACGGCTCGAGCAGCGCCAGCTCCGCGGCGTCGGCGGCCTCGCGCAGCGCGAGCGCGCCGGCGCTCTGGAAGGCCGCGTCGGAGGAGTCGACGCTGTGCGCCTTGCCGTCGGTGAGCGTGACCCGGAGGTCGACCACGGGGTAGCCCTTGGTGACGCCGCGCTCCATCTGTGCGCGGACGCCCTTCTCCACCGAGCCGATGAACTGACGGGGTACGGCGCCCCCGACCACCTTGTCGACGAACTCGAACCCACCGCCCTGGGGAAGTGGCTCGACCTCGATGTCGCAGATGGCGTACTGGCCGTGGCCGCCGGACTGCTTCACGTGCCGGCCGTGTCCCTTGGCTGGTGAGGTGAAGGTCTCGCGCAACGGGACGACGACCTCGCGCGGCTCGACCGCGACGCCGTAGCGGCTGCGCAACCGGTCGAGGGCCTGGTCGGCGTGGGCCTCGCCCATCACCCAGAGCACGACCTGGCCGGTCTCGGCGTTCTGCTCGATCCGCAGGCTCGGGTCCTCGGCCCGTAGCCGACCCAGGGCCGTGGAGAGCTTGTCCTCGTCGGAGCGCGAGGCGGCCTCGATCGCGACCGGCAGCAGGGCGGTCGGCATCGTCCAGGGCTTGAGCACCCGCGGCTGCTCCGGGCTGGACAGCGTGTCACCGGTCTCGGCCCGGCTCAGTCGGCCGATGGCCGCGATGTCGCCCGCGACCACGCGCGCGGCCGGCACCTGGTGGGCGCCGAAGGGGTGGGCCAGGGCACCGATCCGCTCGTCCTCGTCGTGGTCCTCGTGGCCGGAGTCGCCGGCGAAGAAGGCCGAGAAGTGGCCGGAGACGTGCACCGACGCGTCAGGGACCAGGGTGCCGGAGAAGACCCGCACGATGCTGACCCGGCCGACGTACTGGTCGCTGCTCGTGCGCACCACCTCCGCCACCAGTGGCCCGTCGGGGTCGCAGGTCACGGCGCCCGCACCGGCGCCGCTCGGGGTGAACGACTCCTGGGCCGGGTGCTCGGCCGGAGACGGGAAACCGCGGACGCACAGGTCGAGCAGCTCTGTGCACCCGCGGCCATCGGTGCCACACACGGCCAGCACGGGATGGAGCCGGGCGCTGGCCACCGCCGTCTCCAGGTCCTTGACGAGCAGGTCCTCGTCGACCAGGCCACCATCGAGGTAGCGGTCCATCAGCGACTCGTCCTCGGACTCCTCGATCACCGCCTCGATGAGCGTCCCCCGGCGGTCGTCGTCGACCGACCCGCCGAGCAGTCCGGTGACTCCGTCCTCGCTCGGTACGACGACCGGCAGCACCCGCTCGCCGAACGCCTCCCGTACGCCGCGCAGGGTGCCGTCGAAGTCGGCGCGGGCGTGGTCGAGCTTGGTCACGACGACCGCCCGCGGCATGGTGACCGCCTCGCACTCGCGCCACAGCTGACGGGTGCTCTCGTCGACCGCCTCGTTGGCAGCCACCACGAACAGTGCGCAGTCGGCCGCGCGCAGACCGGCGCGCACCTCGCCCACGAAGTCGGCGTAGCCAGGGGTGTCGATCACGTTGATCTTGCAGCCGGCGTGCACGACCGGCGCCACCGCCAGCGAGCTCGACCGCTCGTGGGCGCGCTCGCCGTCCTCGAAGTCGCAGACGGTGTTGTGCTCGGCGATGGTCCCGCCCCGGGTGACCGCCCCCGACGCGAGCAGCAGCGCCTCGGCCAGCGAGGTCTTGCCCGACTGGCTCGGACCGACGAGCACCACGTTGCGCACCTGCTCAGGTGAGGACACCTCGAGGCGATGGCTGGTGGCGCGGCCGCTGTTCCTCTCCGCCATGGGTCCAACCAACTCCTCTGCTCGCCGCGGCACAAGACCCGGCGAGTGGAAATCAGGTGCCGTTCCGGGAGAAGTGCTGGAGGTCCTTCAGCGAGTGCCAGGTGCCGCCCCACGTCCAGCCGATCGAGTCGAACGCCCGCACCACCGGGCCGTCGGGCTCGATCATCCCCGGCCGCACCCACCCGCGCCGGAGGTACGACGAGGCGAGCTCCGGCAGCACCAGGTCTCCCTTGGTGTAAGGGTTCTGGAACGGGTTGACGTCGATCGCGAGCCCGTACGCGTGCTGGGAGTACGACGTCGCACCCACCGTCGGCCGGCAGTTGAACGCGCCGGTGTCGTTCCCGTCACCGGTCGGTGGCGCGTCCAGCTCGTCGGCACGGGTGATCCGCATCTCCTCGATGGGGAACTGCGCGGCGTACAGCTGGCGGAACACCGAGACGAGGTCGTCGGCCACGGACTTGTTCACCAACAGCTCGCCGGTGTGCCGCTTGCCGTCGAAGCCGACGAAGGTCAGCCGCACCCAGGAGAGGTCGGTGGCTGCCACCGGGCACCCCGGTTTCCACGTCGAGCGGGCGATGACGTCGGCCGGTGCCGGCGTGGTCACTCGCGACGCGAAGCCCGTGCCCGGCAGCGGGGGGAGGGTGTCCGGCAGCGTGAACCTCCGCCTCACCAGCTCGGGCGGAGTCGGCTCGATCGTGCCGAAGCCGTCGGCGGTGCGCGGCAGCGCCCGCTTGCCCAGCCAGCTCGGCGGTGTGGCGCCGATGACGGGTCGGTCGGTCGGTCGCGGGCTGGCCGACGTCCTCGGTGGTGGAGAGGTGGGAGACGACGTGGGGGCCGCGCTCGGGCTCGTCCGCGGGGTCGGGGCCGGTGCCACCGCCGGGGCATCGGTGCCACAGGCCGTCAGGCACAGCAGGAGGGCCAGCGCAGTGCCGGCGCTCGCGCGGTGGCCTCGACCGGTCGTGGGTCTCACGTTCCCCATCGTCCCGCGGGACCCCTCACGCACTGACCGGGTCAGTTCTGCCGCTGGCGTCCGACGATGCGGCGCAGGAACGCCTCGCCCTTCGGCGGGAGCCGGTGGGCGATCTTGGCGGCGGCTCGACGCCAGAACGTGGTCACCCGGGTGCCGTCGTAGCGCTGGACGAGCGGCTTCATCGTGCGCCTGAAGTAGTCGAGGTCACCGCGCCGGCGGGCCTCGAGGTACGTCGCCGGGGAGGCGATGGAGATGGCCTCCCGGTTCAGCATCCGCTGCGAGAAGGGGCTGTCGAGCTCGGACTCGGCAAGCGGCTCGACCCGCTTGGTCGGAGCCCAGATGCCCTGTCGGGCACGGTTGCCGAGGCGGACCGCGAGACCCGGGCGACGGTGCCGGACGGCGCCTGCCTGCGCGGCGGCGACGTCCTCGGCCGTCCACGGGATGACATCGAGCTCACCGTCGGCCTCACCCTCCTCGAGCATCCTGGCGGCGAGCTCGGACCGGGCGATGGCGAGGTTGGCCCCCTGCCAGTCGGCCATGAACGGATCGAGCCAGGCGTCGCCGAGGCTGATGTCGGCGGTCTCACCGACGATGTCGTCGCAGTAGTCGCAGGCGCCGAGCTTGAAGATCCCCATCCCCCAGTCGGCCATCGGGATGTGCTCCACGCCGAGCACCACGTCCTCGCCCTCGCGCGGTGTGGCGCGCACGCAGTAGCGGTTCGGCGGGCGCCCGGGCTCCTTGTGGCGGTAGTCGATGTCGAGCAGGTTGGTGGGCTGGATGCCGGCCGACCACCCGACGTACTCGGAGTAGAGCGTCGACTTGTAGTGGCCGCACACGAGCGAGCTGGTGAAGGTGATCCGCTCGCGCAGCACCTCGTCGGCGTCGGTCAGCAGGCGCACGGCCTTGATGAAGCAGGGCACGCCGACCACGGCGTACCGGCCGGGCTGTTGGCGGACGTCCTCCATGACGTCAGCGAGGGTCTGCACGTGGTAGCGCGACTTGCGGCCGGACAGGAGCTCCTCGACGCTGCGCGAGATCGTGTACCGCGAGAGGGGGTTGGGCAGCCCTTCGAGCGTCGACGCGACGTGGACCACGGCATCGATCTCTCCGCTGCTCAGCAGTCGATGGAGGACCCAGGAGGTCATGCCGCCCGACGTGCCGCGGTCACGAAAATCGCCGCCGGCCACGTGCCCGGCGACGATCTTGCGGGAGTGTCCGACGACCTCGTGATGGGAGGCGCCGTCGCCCGCATACAGGTCCGCCCCGATCGCGTCCTCGTCGCGGGAGCTGTTGGAGAACGGGCACACCTTGCTCGTGTCGGCCAGGACCTGCTCGTCGAGCTGGTCGAGCTCGCGCCCGTCCCGGGCGAAGGGGAGGTACTCGCCGCGCTCGGTGAGCCGCATCTCGAGATGCTCGGGCGCCGTCACTGCGCACGCGCCACACCCCACACAGACGCCGGACGAGACGACGAGGGGAAGGTCGCGTGACGTCACGGCGACAGTTTAGGGCGCTGGCCGCCGGTGCCGGCTCTCGGGCCGACAGCCGGACCGAGCAGCACCCCGGCGTGCGGAGGCAGGTCGAGTCGTCCGTCGGACAGCGATGGCCCGGCCGGCGTACGGAAGAGCAGGTCGTGATCACCCTCGACGAGGAGCTGGGCCGCCTCGTCGCCGAAATTGACGGCGACCAGGAGGTCTCCACGGCGCATGGTGAAGACTCGGCGACCCTCGTCGGCGGTGCACGACACCGAGCCGAACGAGGGGTCGGTCAGCTGCGGGAGCGAGCGGCGGAGCTCGGCCAGGCGCTGGTACGCCGCCAGCACCCGCGCGTGCGGGTCGTGCTCGATCTCGGACCAGTCGAGCCTGGAACGGAGGAAGGTCTCCTCGTCCTGCGGGTCCGGCACCAGCTCGGGGTCCCAGCCCATCTGCGCGAACTCCTTGATCCGTCCCTCGGCGGTGGCCGCCCCCAGCTCCGGCTCGGGATGGGAGGTGAAGAACTGGAACGGCGCCGTGGCGGCCCACTCCTCGCCCTGGAACAACATCGGCGTGAACGGCCCGGCCAGGGTGAGCAGCGCGGCACAGAGCAGCTGGTCCTCGTCGAGGCGCTCGGTGAGCCGGTCGCCGGCGGCGCGGTTGCCGACCTGGTCGTGGTTCTGGTTGCACACGACCAGCCGCCAGGTGGGCATGGTCGCGGTCGGCACCGGGGAGCCGTGGTCGCGTCCGCGGAAGGAGGAGAAGGTGCCGTCGTGGAAGAAGCCGCGCTCACACACCTTCGCCAGCGCGGACAGCGGTTCGAAGTCGGCGTAGTAGCCGCTGGTCTCGCCGGTCAGCGCGACGTGCAGGGCGTGGTGGAAGTCGTCGCTCCACTGGGCGTCGAGGCCGAGCCCGCCGACCTCGCGCGGCAGCACCATCAGGGCGTCGTTGAGGTCGGACTCCGCGATCAGGGTCAGCGGGCGACGTAGGTGGGCCGAGAGGGCACCCACCTCGATGCCGAGCTCCTCGAGCAGGTGCACGTCGGACTCGTCGGAGAGCGCGTGCACGGCGTCGAGCCGGAGCCCGTCGACGTGGAAGTCGCGCAGCCAGGTCAAGGCGCTGTCGAGGATGTAGCGGCGTACCTCGGCCGAGCCCTCCCCGTCGAGGTTGACCAGGGAGCCCCAGGTGTTCTGGCCCTCCGTCTTCAGGTACGGACCGAACAGCGGCAGGTAGTTCCCCGAGGGCCCGAGGTGGTTGTAGACGACGTCCTGCACGACGCCGAGACCGGCGGCGTGGGCGGCGTCGACGAAGCGTTGGTACGCCGCCGGGCCGCCGTACTGCTCGTGGACGGCCGACCACAGCACGCCGTCGTACCCCCAGTTGTGGGTGCCGTTGAAGGCGTTGACCGGCAGCAGCTCGACCAGGTCGACGCCGATCGCGGCGAGGTGGTCGAGCTTGTCGATGGCGGCGTCGAGGGTGCCGTCGGGGGTGAAGGTGCCGAGGTGCAGCTCGTAGAGGACCGAGCCCGCGAGCTGGCGACCGGTCCACCGATGGTCGGTCCACTCGAACTCGGACGGGTCGAAGGTCCTCGACCGCTCGTGCACGCCGTCGGGCTGGCGCCGCGACCTCGGGTCGGGCAGCACCTTCTCGGACTCGTCGAGCAGGTAGCCGTAGTCGACCTCGGGGTCAGGCACCTGCCCGGCCGGGGTCCACCAGTCGTCGGCACCGCGCGTCATCTCGACGACCTCGTCGCCGACGGACAACCGGACTCGGGCGGGGTACGGCGCCCAGACGTCGAACCTCCCGCGCATCAGTCCTCCTTCACCAGCAGGGCCACCGCGCCATTGCCGAGGACGTCAGTGACTCGCCTCGTCCCGTCGGGCAGGAGCAGCACGGTCTCGCCCCAGCCACCCCTGGCCTCCAGCCCGAGCGGCAGCCGGGTGACGACGGTGATCGCACCACCTCGGTCGAAGGCCAGCACGTGGTCGGCGGCCGCCCCGTCGGCCGCCACGGCGGCGTACGACGTGAACAGCTCGGGTCGGTCGCGACGCAACCGCAGCGCCTCGGCGGTGAGCGCTTGCTTGGGATTCCAGCCGTCGGCGAGCGAGGCCCAGGCGGCGTCGAAGTCGACCGGCCGCCGGTTGTCGGGGTCGACCAGGCTGAAGTCGCCGAGCTCGGTGCCCTGGTAGACGTCCGGCACGCCCGGCAGCGTCAGGGACAGCAGCTTGGCGGCCATCGCGTTGCTGCGACCGGCGGGCTCGATCCTGGCGACGATCCCCTCCAGGACCGCGGCGACCGCACTGTCGTCGTACGCCGCATCGAGCGCGGCGTGCACACGGGCCTCGAAGTCGGCATCGGCGTCGGTCCAGGTGGTGTGCTCCCCGCCCTCGCGCATCGCCTTCTCGGCGTAGGCGTGGATCCGCTCCCGCGAGATCGGCCACGCCCCGACGGCCGCCTGCCAGAGCAGGTTGGCCAGCCCGGCGTCGGGCATCGGCGCCAACCGCTGGAGCTCGGTGACCGCCGACTCCCACTCGCCGGGGACCTCGGCCAGCGCGGTGATGCGGGCGCGCACGTCCTCGGAGCGCTTGGTGTCGTGGGTCGACAGGGCCGTCATCGCGTGCGGCCAGTCGCGCTGTCGGGCTGCCATCGCGTCGTGGAACTCGTCGGGCGAGATCGCGAAGATGTCGGGGTCGCCGCCGACCTCGGTGAGCGAGGTCAGTCGCGAGGTGCGGTAGAACGCGTTGTCCTCCACGCCCTTGGCCATCACCATGCCGCTGGTCTGCTGGAAGCGCAGGGCAGCCGGGGCCTCGGGGTCGGCCAGCACCCAGCCGAGGTCGTCGACCACGGCGTCGAGGTCGGGTCGTGCGGTCCGCGCGGCGGCGAGCGCGTGCTCGAGGTGTTCGCGGCCGTCGGGCAGGTAGGAGCGGTAGACCGGGAAGCAGGCCAGCAGCTCGGCCACGGCGTCCTCGAGCTGCTCGTGGCTGTGCGGCAGCAGGTCGGGCAGCTCCCGGACGATGCGCCGGGTCTCGGCCAGCAGGCTGCCGTCGGCCACGGCTCGCTTGCGGTCGTGCACCAGTGCGTGCCAGTCCTGGTCCTGACCCCGCAGCCGCCGGTCGAGGTCGGTCAGCGGCTCCTCCCCGGCCGGATCGGTGAGCACCCGGTCGAGCAGCGCGAGCACGTCGTACCCGGTGGTGCCGTCCATCGCCCAGCCGCGTGGCAGGTCCTCACCGGGCTCGAGGATCTTCTCGACCAGCGTGTAGCCGCCCGAGGTGAGGTCGGCGAGGTGGTCGAGGTAGCCCTCCGGGTCGCGCAGGCCGTCGGGGTGGTCGATGCGCAGGCCGTCGACGAGTCCCTCGTCGAACCAGCGGCGGACCTCCGCGTGCGTGGCGGCGAAGATCTCCGGCACCTCGACGCGTACGCCGGCCAGGGTGGTCACGGTGAAGAAGCGACGGTAGTTGAGGTCGGAGTCGCCGCGCCGCCAGCCGACCAGCTCGTAGTGCTGCCGGGCATGTACCTCGTCGGCGCTGCCGTGGTCCGTCCCGGGGGCGATCGGGAAACGGTGGTCGCGGTAGCGCAGCTCGTCGTCGACCACAGCGAGGTGCCCGGTCGGGTGCCCGTCGCGGGGGAGGTCGTCGTCGCCGAGGACGGGAAGGCGCACCCTGCCGTTGCCGAACTCCCAGTCGATGTCGAAGGCCTCGGCACGCCGCGAACCGGGCCCGTGCTCGAGCACGTCCCACCACCACGGGTTGGTGGCCGGTGTGGCCACGCCGACGTGGTTGGGCACGATGTCGACCAGCACCCCCATGCCGAGGCGACGCGCCTCGGCGCTGACCGCGGCCAGGCCGTCGGCGCCGCCGCGGGACGCGTCCACGTGGTCGAAGGAGACCACGTCGTAGCCGTGGGTGCTTCCCGGCTCGGCTGCCAGCAGCGGCGAGAGGTAGACCCAGTCGACGCCGAGCTCGTGCAGGTAGGGCAACCGCTGGGCCGCCTCGAACAGGTCGAAGTCGGCGGTGATCTGGAGCCGGTACGTCGAGGCCGGTCTGCGGGGCTGGGGTCCTGCGGTCACGGGCGGCTCCCGCGCCGGGTCCCCGCCTGAGCGCCCGCCTGGTTCCCCGCCTGGTTGCCGGTCTGGTTGCCGGTCTGGTGGCCGGTCTGGTGGCCGGTCTGGGCGGCCAGTGACGCGGCCACCGAGTGGTCGGGCTCGACCTCGGGCTCGCGGTGCTCGCGGAGCACGACGACCGAGCGGTACTGCAGCTCGAAGGAGTCACCGGCGGCGTAGCTGCGGCCGTTGTCGGCCACCCCTCCGGTGTCGACGATCACGTCCCACTGCTCGGCGTACTCCGCTGGGGGCAGGGTCAGCTGCAGGGTGTCGCCGACGTTGAAGAACAGCAGGAAGTGGTCGTCGGTGATCGGCTCGCCGCGGGAGTCGCGGCCGGCGATGCCGTGGCCGTTGAGGTACATCCCCAGCGTCTTGCCGCCGCTGTCCCAGTCGCCGTTCTCCATGGTGCGGCCGTCAGGGTGCAGCCAGACGATGTCGTCGAGCTTCTCGCCGCTGCGCACCGCCGTGCCGGTGAAGAACTGCTTGCGACGGAACGTCGGGTGCTCGCGGCGGAGCCGGATCAGGGCCGCAGTGAACTCGACCAGGGGAGTGTCGACCTGGTCCCAGTGCATCCACGAGATCTCGGAGTCCTGCGCGTAGGTGTTGTTGTTGCCGTGCTGGGTGCGACCGAGCTCGTCGCCGTGCAGCACCATCGGCACTCCCTGGCTGAGCAGCAGGGTCGCCAGCAGGTTGCGCTGCTCGCGGGCACGCAGCGCCCGGACGTCCGGGTCGTCGGTCGGACCCTCGACGCCGTGGTTCCAGGACCGGTTGTGGCTCTCGCCGTCGTTGTTGTCCTCGCCGTTGGCCTCGTTGTGCTTGTCGTTGTAGGAGACCAGGTCGAGCAGAGTGAAGCCGTCGTGCGCGGTCACGAAGTTGATGCTCGCGAACGGGCGCCGGCCCGAGTTCTCGTAGAGGTCCGAGGAGCCCGCGATGCGCGAGGCGAACTCGCCCAGCGCCGGTTCGCCGCGCCAGAAGTCGCGCACCGTGTCGCGGTAGGCGCCGTTCCACTCGGTCCACTGCGGCGGGAAGTTGCCGACCTGGTAGCCACCGGGCCCGACGTCCCACGGCTCGGCGATAAGCTTCACCTGGCTGACCACCGGGTCCTGCTGGACGAGCTCGAAGAAGGTGGAGAGCCGGTCGACCTCGTAGAACTCGCGGGCCAGGGTGGAGGCGAGGTCGAAGCGGAAGCCGTCGACGTGCATCTCGGTGACCCAGTAGCGCAGCGAGTCCATGATCAGCTGCAGCGAGTGCGGGTGGCGCACGTTGAGCGAGTTTCCGGTGCCGGTGTAGTCCATGTAGTACTTCGGGTCGTCCTCGACCAGGCGGTAGTAGGCCTGGTTGTCGATGCCCTTGAAGCTCAGCGTCGGCCCGAGGTGGTTGCCCTCGGCGGTGTGGTTGTAGACCACGTCGAGGATGACCTCGATACCGGCCGCGTGCAGCGACTTGACCATGCCCTTGAACTCCTCGACCTGCTGGCCGAGGGCGGACGGATCGTTGGCCGTGGCGGCGTACTCCGCGTGGGGGGCGAGGAAGGCCAGGGTGTTGTATCCCCAGTAGTTGCGCAGCCCCTTGTCGAGCAGCGTGCTGTCCTGGACGAACTGGTGCACCGGCATCAGCTCGATGGCGGTGACGCCGAGCCGGGTCAGGTGCTCGGTGATCGCGGGGTGCCCGAGGCCGGCGTACGTCCCACGCAGCTCCTCGGGTACGTCGGGATGGAGCACCGTCAGGCCCTTGACGTGGGCCTCGTAGATGACCGACTCGTTGTAGGGGATGTCGAGCGCGCGGTCACCCTCCCAGTCGAAGAACGGGTTGATCACGACGGCGTGCTGCATGTGCGCCGCCGAGTCGTCGTCGTTGCGGGAGTCGGGATCGCCGAAGTTGTAGCCGAACAGCGACTGGTCCCAGTCGATCTCGCCTGCGGTCGCCTTGGCATAGGGGTCGAGCAGCAGCTTGTTGGGGTTGCACCGCTGGCCCTGCGCGGGGTCCCAGGGGCCGTGCACGCGGTAGCCGTAGCGCTGCCCCGGGCGCACCGAGGGCAGGTAGCAGTGCCAGACGTAGGCGTCGACCTCGGTGAGCTCGATCTTGGTCTCGGTCGTCCTGCCCCGCGGGCCGACGTCGAACAAGCACAGCTCGACGCGCTCGGCCACCTCGCTGAACAACGCGAAGTTGGTGCCGGTGCCGTCGAACGTGGCGCCGAGGGGGTAGGCCTTGCCGGGCCAGATCTCCAAGGTGTGCTCCTGGGTGAGTCGGTCTTGAACGATCAAACTACCGAGGGCATCCGGGGTACCCACAATCAGCGGGCGCAGCGCTGCCGGGGGTGAGGCGGTCGTCACGCTGGGGGTGGGCGAGCGTCGGTTTCCCCGGGCGACCGGGGAAACTGCCACCGGACGGCCGATACTTCACCCTTCCGCCTACAGAGTTGCCCACCCGCCCTGTCCGATTCCGCGATCGCGAGATCCCGCGGGAATGTACGACGTTGCACCCTGGTTGCCGCCTCACGTGACGTCGACCGAGATCACCCGCGCCAGCGTCGGCCTGCGCAGCGAGCGGGGCCCGGTCCTGTTGGCGGTGATGCTCAGCATCGGGCTGGTCGCGATCGACGCCACCATCCTCGCCACCGCGGTGCCCGCGATCGTCGGTGATCTGGGCGGGTTCACCCAGTTCCCCTGGCTGTTCTCGGCCTACCTGCTGGCCCAGGCCGTCTCGGTGCCGATGTACGGCAAGGTGGCCGACCTGATCGGCCGCAAGCCGGTGATGCTGGTCGGGATCGCGCTGTTCCTGTCCGGCTCGCTGATGTGCGGCCTGGCCTGGAGCATGACCAGCCTGATCGTGTTCCGCGTCGTCCAGGGGCTCGGCGCCGGCGCCGTCCAGCCGATGGGCATGACCATCGTGGGCGACATCTACAGCCTCGCCGAGCGGGCCAAGGTGCAGGGCTACATCGCCAGCGTCTGGGCCATCTCCTCGGTGGTCGGCCCGACGCTGGGCGGCGTCTTCGTGGACTACTTCAGCTGGCGCTGGATCTTCTTCGTCAACCTGCCGATCGGTGCGCTCGCGGCGCTGGTGCTCGTACGACGGTTCCACGAGGACGTCGAGCGCAGGAGCCACCGGATCGACTACCTCGGCGCCGGTTTGCTCGCCACCGGCGGCACGCTGTTGCTGCTCGGTCTGCTCGAGGGAGGCCAGCGGTGGGCCTGGGACTCGGGGACGAGCGTGCTGCTGTTCACCCTCGGGCTCGTCTCGCTCGTGCTCTTTGCGCTGGTGGAACGCCGGGCCGCCGAGCCGGTGCTTCCGTTGTGGGTGATGGGCAACCGGACCCTGATCGCGGCTAACCTCGCTGCCCTGGTCGTGGGCGTGCTGACGCTGGGGCTGACGTCGTACGTGCCGGTCTTCGCCCAGGGCGTCCTCGGCCACGGCGCCATCGTCGGTGGCCTGGCCCTGGCGGCGATGACGATCGGCTGGCCGATCGCGGCCTCCATCTCGGGCCGCTTCTACCTCACCATCGGCTTCCGGCTGACCCTGCTGATGGGCGGCGCGTTCGCTGTCGCCGGGGCCGCCCTGCTGCTGCCGGTCGACGCGAGCAGCAGCGTCTGGGCCCTGGCCGGTCCCTGCTTCGTGATGGGGCTCGGGTTCGGGTTCGTCGCGAGCCCGGCCGTCATCGCCGCCCAGTCGACGGTCTCCTGGCAGCACCGCGGCGTGGTCACCGGCACCAACATGTTCGCCCGCTCGCTCGGCAGTGCCCTGGGTGTCGCGGCGTTCGGTGCCATCGCCAACGGTGTGGTCCGGGAGCAGCTTGGCCACTCGGCGGCCGGACTCGAGCACGTCGCCTCAGGTGTCCTCGAGCCGGCCCTGCACGACGTCTTCCTGGCCTCGGCCGGCCTGGCGGTGTCATTGCTGCTGATCGGGGCCCTGATGCCCAACCGGATCGTGGAGCACGACCCCTCGGCCTGACGCGGTGGTCGGTGCGAGGGTGGGGCCATGACACGGATGTTCGTGGCGGCGATCCCGCCGGACGAGGTCCTCGAGGACCTCGAGGCGTTCGTGTTGCCGCGTCGTGGCGCGGTGCCCTTTCGCTGGACCGATCCCGAGCAGTGGCACCTGACGCTGGCCTTCTCCCGGGACGTCCCGGAGCGTGCACACGACGACCTCGTGGACCGGCTGGCCCGTGCCGCCCGGAAGCGCAGCCCGATCGAGGCCAGGATCCTCGGCGGCGGTGCCTTTCCCAACGTCGGGCGGGCCAAGATCGTGTACGCCGGAGTCGAGACCGACCGCGAGGAGCTGCGCCGGATGGCGATCGGCGCCCGGGCCGCCGTCGCGAGGGCCGGCGCCGAGGTCGACGGCCAGCACTTCACCCCTCATCTGACACTGGCCCGGATCAGCAAGGGCGTCGAGGCGAGCAGGATCGTGCAGCTGCTCGATGCGTACGCCGGCCCGCCATGGACCATCGAGGAGATGACCCTCGTGGCGTCGTACCTCGGGGAGGCTCCGCGCAACCGCGCCCGGCACGAGGTCGTCGAGACGTTCAGGCTCGGCCGCGCTGGTAGCGATCCAGTGCGCGACGACGCTCCTCCGCGTGGTCGATGATCCGCTGCGGGTAGCCGTGGTCGTAGCCGCCGTCGGCGTCCCACGGCTCGTGCGCCGCCTTGCCGGACAGGTGCGCCAGCTCGGGGACCCAGCGGCGCACGTAGTCGCCGGCCGGATCGAACTTCAGCCCCTGCGTCACCGGGTTGAAGACGCGGAAGTACGGCGCAGCGTCGGTGCCGGTGCCCGCGACCCACTGCCACCCGTGGTTGTTCGAGGCGAGGTCGCCGTCGACGAGGTGGTCGAGGAAGTGCCGGGCTCCGAGCGGCCACCACACGTGCAGGTCCTTGGTCAGGAAGCTGGCGGTGATCATTCGCACCCGGTTGTGCATCCATCCCTCGCTGAGCAGCTGGCGCATCCCGGCGTCGACGATCGGGTAGCCGGTGGTGCCGCCCTTCCAGGCCTCGATCGCGTCCGTGGGCTCGTCGTAGGTCAGCCCGGCCACGTCGTTGAGGTCGGTCCAGGCCGAGTCGGGGTTGCAGAAGAGCACGTCGGCGTAGAAGTCGCGCCAGGCCAGCTCGTTCTCGAACGTGGTCGCCCCCGTGCTCCGGCGCGACGCGGTCTCGGCGAGCAGCTGGCGCGGGTGCAGGACGCCGTACTTCAGGTAGGGCGAGAGCCGCGAGGTCCGGTCGGCACCCGGGTCGTTGCGCAGGTCGTCGTACCCGTCGACGTCGCGGTCCAGGAAGGCGCGGAACCGGCGCCACGCGGCGTCCTCGCCGGGCGTCGGCATGCCGTCGGGCGCGTCGCGCAGCGCCTTGTCGAGCATGGCGTCCACCCGCTGGTCGTCCTCGGACTCCACCCACGCCACCTTGCGCGGGGCGGGCAGCGGGTCGTCCCAGCCGTGGCTGCGCCAGGCCCTGCTGTACGGCGTGAACACCTTGTAGGGACTGCCGGACCCGTTCACGACGGTGCCCGGAGCGACGGCGTACGGCGTGCCCGTGGCCACCCCCTCGACGTCATCGGGCAGCGCCTCGACGACGGCCCGGTCGCGGGCGCGGCCGTAGGGAGTGAAGTCGTTGGTCACGTGCACCTGGTCGGCCCCCACGCGCTCGGCCATCAGCGGCACCAACGACGCCGGCGTGCCGACCCGGACGCACAGCCGACCGCCCATCGACTCGTCGAGCGACCGCAGCGTCGCGGCCAGCCAGGCCCGGCGGGCCGGGCCGGCACCGGTCCACAGCGCGGGGTCCAGCACGAACAGTCCGAGCACCTCGCCGTGGTCGGCAGCCCGTCGCAGCGCCGGGTGGTCTCGCAGCCGCAGGTCCCGGCGGAACCACATGATCGACGTCATCCTCCGACCCTACGGAGGCCCGGTGACGGCCATGGCTAGCCTCGTGTCATGCGACGCCAGCTGGGACCACTGGTCCAGAGCCTGCGCTCCAGTCTCTGGGAGATGACGCCGCGCGACCACCGGCAGACCGCGCGCGAGTTCCGCCGTCGCCAGGTGGTCAGCGGCGTGGTGGTGGTGCTCGGCGCCCTCGTCCTCGGGTTCTCGCTCAGCATCCCGCCCGAGAACTCGGTGAGGTTCTCGCTGGCCACCCTCGTGCTCGCCGGGGTGTGGACCGTCGGCGCGTTCGCGTCGGGTCCGCTGCACCTCGGTCGGGCGGGCCGTCCGTCCGAACCCGACCTGATGGCGCCGCGTCCCGTCGTACAACCGCTGCTGATCGGTGCCCTGCTCGCCATCGTCTTCGTCATCGGCGCCTTCGTGGTGCGCGAGTTCCCGTGGCTGGACGAGCAGGTCAGCAAGGTCCTCGCGCACACCGGCCAGGGCAGTGCCGCCGTGCTGCTCCTGGTGACGGTCGTCAACGGCATCGCCGAGGAGCTGTTCTTCCGCGGTGCGTTGTACGCCGCGATCCCGCGCCGCCAGATCCTCTGGACGACGGTCGCCTACACCGTGGCCACGCTCGCCACCGGCAACGTGATGCTCGGCTTCGCGGCCATCCTGCTCGGAGTGGTCGTCGGTCTCCAACGAAGGGCGAGTGGCGGCATCTTGGCACCGATCATCACCCACCTGGTGTGGTCGGTGACGATGCTCTACGCGTTGCCGGCGATCATCCTCTAGCCCGTGCGCTCCTCCAGCGCACGGCGCACGGCCTCGGCGTACCCGATCGGCTCACCCGGCACCACGTCGCGGATCGACTGCTCCCTGACCAGCACCTCGGTGCCCATCGAGTCGATCAGGTTGCGCCCGGTGGTGACATCGACGTCGGTCACCAGGGCCAGCCAGTACGACGAGAGCCGCGGTGTCAGCACCGGCACCTCGATGATCAGCGCCTTGCGACCGGTGTCGATCTCCGCCGCGACTCGCAGCATGTCGACGTAGGTCAGCTGGTCGGGTCCACCGATCTCGAAGATCCTGCCGAACGCCTCCTCGCGGCCCGCGACGCCGACGAGGTAGCGGATCACGTCGTCGACGGCGATCGGCTGCGTCTTGGTGCTGGCCCACTTGGGCACCACCATCGCTGGGAGGTTCTTCACCAGCTGGCGCGTGAGCTCCCAGGAGATACCGCCGTGACCCACCACGATGGCGGCCCGTAGCACGGTGACCGGGACACCGGTGCTGGCGAGCAGGCCCTCGACCTCGCGGCGCGAGCGCAGGTGCGCCGACATGTCCTCGTCGTCGTCGCCGAGTCCGCCCATGTAGATGATCTGGCGCACTCCCTGCCGCGCTGCCTCCTTCGCGAATGCCTCGGCGGCCTGGGCGTCCTTCGCCTCGAAGTCGGCGTCGTCGAGGGAGTGCACGAGGTAGTAGGCGACCTCGATGTCGGTCAGCGGCGCGACCAGGGACTCGGCATCGAACACGTCCCCACCGACGGGATCGCCCGGTCCGTCGTAGGTGTCGGGGTGGCGGGTCATCGCGCGGACCTCGTGGCCCTGCTCGTCGAGAGCGGCCACGAGGCGGTGTCCGATGAAGCCGGTGGCACCGGTGACGAGGATGCGAGTCATGTCGCCACCCTAAGGACGTCCGCCCAGACGAGCCCTGCCCGCCCGCCGTGAACGGGCATAGCGTGAGGCCATGAGAATCGCAGTCATCGGCACTGGCGTCTTCGGACGGACGCTCGCGCAGGCCCTCCAACGGGCAGGCCACGACGTCGCCGTGGGAACCCGAGACCCCGGTGAGACCTCGCAGCGCGAGGACTGGCTCGGGGTCGACGTACCACTCCAGCAGCTGGCGGTCGTCGCCGGTGACGCCGAGCTGGTGGTCAATGCCACCAACGGCGGCGCCAGCCTGGCCGCCCTCGGCGAGGTCGGCTCCGACCACCTGGCCGGGAAGGTGCTCCTCGACGTGTCCAACCCGCTGGACTTCTCCCAGGGCTTCCCGCCGACGCTCAGCGTCAAGGACACCGACTCGCTCGCCGAGCAGATCCAGCGGGCGTTCCCGGACGCGAAGGTGGTCAAGGCACTCAACACGGTGACCGTCTCGGTGGCGGTCGATCCGGGTCTGGTCGGCAACGGGGACACGACGGTGTTCGCGGCGAGCGACGACGCGGAGGCGCGTGAGGTCGTCATCGAGTTGCTGCGCGAGCTCGGCTGGGTGGACATCATCGAGCTCGACGGGCTGAGCAACGCTCGCGGTCTGGAGATGTGGCTGCCGCTCTGGGTGCGCCTGATGGGCCCCCTCGGGACCGCGGAGTTCAACCTCAAGATCGTGCGCTGAATCTCGACTGATCGCTCGCTGCTCGAGCACCGACTCCGGACCGGCCGTCGGCCACCGGACCGCCCCGAGCCCGCGGAGGCGAAATCGCTGAGAAACACCGCTTCGTTAGGGTCGTCACATGTCCTATCTGCTCCGCGTCGCGTTGCCCGACGTTCCCGGTTCGCTGGGTCGTCTCGCATCCGCCATCGGTTCGGCGGGGGGCAACATCGACGCGATCGAGATCGTGGAGCGCAGCCACGACGGTCGCGCGGTCGACGACGTGTTCCTCGCCGCCGAGCCGGGAGTGATGCCGGACAGCATCATCTCGGCCTGCACCGCGCTGGAGGACGTGGAGGTGCTCTGGATCTCGCGCTACGGAGCTGGGTCGAACCTGACCCGTGACCTCGAGGTCGTCGAGGCGATGACCTCGGCGCCCGACCTGGCTCGGGACACCCTCGTCGACCTGATCCCGGCCACGTTCGTGGTCGACTGGGCGGTGCGCGTACGCCGCGAAGGTGACGGCGCGAAGATCCTGAACGGGTCACCCGCCGCACCGACCGAGGTGCCGGACCACATCCGGTGGCCCCGCGACCTCGAGCGCGGTCAGCGGATCGACGTACCCGATGCCGAGTCGGACCTGCTCGTCGCGGGCTGTGCCCTCGGCGAGGACGAGATGGTGGTCATCGCGCGCCGCGGTGGACCCGAGATCCTCGACTCCGAGATCGCCCGGCTCAGCCACCTCTCCGCACTCGCTGCCTCGATATCTCGCTGAGCTCCTCGCCTCCCGAGCCTGTCGAGCCTGTCGGCCCTGTCGAGCTCGCCGGGCCTGCTGGCGCGGCCGACCGGACCCCCGGCCCTCGTGTCACAGGAGGGTCGGGAGCCCGGTGGGAGCGGGCGGCCGTGGTTGTGCACCCGCTCCTGTCGTTCCCGCAGGTAACCGGCACCCACCGGGGGAGGGAGGTGTGTGTTCTCGGCTCCGGGGAACGGCGGTCTATCGGGCCAGCGTGCTGGCCGTCGGGATGGCCGTCGGGGTGGCCGTCGGGGTCCCGGTCAGCCGACCGGGTGGACCTCCCGTCCTTCGACGACCACGAGCGAGCGCCGACGCTGGCTGGCGACGAGCGCGAGGCCCAGCATCAGCATGGCCAGCCCGGCCACGCCCCAGAGCAGCAGTCCGGCGGCCACGCCGGTCTGCGGCAGCGCCCCGGCGACCCCGGTCGCGAGCGCGCCCTGCGGCAGCGTCGCGGACGTGGCTGACACGTCCGACCCGTTGTCACCGGCCGACGTCGAGCCGTCGCCGCCCGTGTCACCGGCCGGACCCTGGCCCGGCTCGTCGGTGTCGTCGTCGCCCGCGTTCGACTCCGTGTCGGGCTCGGTCGAGTTGCCGTCGCCGATGATCGTGACCTGGTTGCCGGAGGTGTCCACCGGTGCCTCGACTCCCGGAGACGTCTGGTTACCGGAGCCGGTGCCGTCCTGGCCGTCGGTGGTGTCGCCACCGGAGCCCTCGGTCGCCGTCTCGTCGTCAGCCGTCTCCGAGGTGTTGCCGTCGCCGATGACGGTCACCTGGTTCTCGCCGGCGTCCACCGGAGCGGTGAGGGCGGGGTCGGTCTGGTTGCCCGATCCGTTGCCGTTCTCGCCGCTGGTGGTGTTGCCGCCGCCCGTGCCGGTGGTGTCGCCCTCGGTGGTGGTGTTATCGGCGGTGTTGCCGTCGCCGATGACAGTCACCTGGTTGGCGGTGGCGTCGACGGGAGCGGCCGCACCGGCATCGGTCTGGTTGCCCGATCCGTTGCCGTCCGTACCCGACGTGGTGTTGCCCGTGCCCGGGTCGGACGCGGGGCGGTCGCTCGCGGTGGACTCACCTGTGCTGGTGTTGCCGTCACCGATGACGGTCACCTGGTTCCCGCTCGCCTCCACTGGAGCAACGGCGCCCGCGTCGGTCTGGTTGCCGGCCACCGTGCCATCGTCACCGGTCGTGGTCTCGCTCCCCGACCCCGCCGAGGAACCCTCGGTGGAGCTGGTGTCGGAGCTGTTCCCGTTGCCGATCACGGTGACCTGGTTGCCGGTCGCGTCGATCGGCGCGACTGCGCCGGCGCCGGTCTGGTTCCCGGCCACCGTGCCGTCCTCGCCCGTGGTGGTGTCGCCGGCCGAGTCGTCGCCCGTGGCACCCCCCTGGCCCGAGGAGCTGGTGTCGTTGGTGTTCCCGTCACCGATCACGGTGACCTGGTTGCCCGAGGCGTCCACCGGTGCTGTCGCGCCCGCCCCGGTCTGGTTGCCGGACCCAGTGCCGTCCTGGCCACTGGTCGTGTCGCCCGCGCCGGTCCCGGCGTCGGAGGACCCGGGCTCGGTGGACGGAGTGACGCCGTTGTCGCCCGGCTGCGCGTCGGCCACCTGACCGTCACCGATCACGGTGACCTGGTTCCCGGTCGCGTGCACCGGCGCGTCGGCCTGGGCGTCGGTCTGGTTGCCCGAACCGTTGGCCGAGGATCCGTCCGTGGTGTCGCCGGCCGAGCTGCCACCGGTGGCGGTGCCACCCGAGGTGGAGCTCTTGTTGGCGTTGCCGTCGCCGATCACGGTGACCTGGTTGTCGGAAGCGTCCACGGGTGCGGTCGCGCCGGCATCGGTCTGGTTGCCAGATCCGTTGCCGCCCTCACCGGTGGTGCTGTCGGGACCGGAGGACGCAGGTGCTGCGTCGTTCCCGTCGTGGGTGCTGCCGGAGGACGTGTTGTTGTCTCCGATGACAGTCACCTGGTTGTCGGAGGCGTCCACCGGTGCGGTGGCGTTGCCCCCTGTCTGGTTTCCGGACACGAGTCCGCTGGCACCCGACGTGGCGTTGGGTGCATCTGCTGCCGATGCTGTGGTCGCATATGCGATGCCAAGAACTGTGAATCCCCCGGCTATCGCAGTCGCGCACAGCGCTCGGCGTACATGGGTACGCATGTGCTGCTCCTTGACTGAGAGTGATGGGTGGCCCGAACAGGGCCACGGGTTCGTGCGTCCGTCGAGAACTCCGACGGAAGGCAGGACTCACTCAGTCAGGCGAGGAACCGGGCCGGTACGCCGGACCAACGGGCAGCCGCGCGAGGCGCCACGTGTGGTGGTCAGCAAGGACCGTGGGCGTCATGGAGTACGACTCCGTGATGCCGACCGGCGTTGAGGACGAGCTGGTCCCCGACCCACTGGGGGAAGAGCAGGGGCCGGGAAGCGAGGAGGGGCCGAGAGGGCGGTCACCGGGCGCGTCAGCGGGGGTCGACGTCTGGGCCCGGCCGGGTGCCGCGGACTGCTGCGAAGAGACCGAGGAAGAGTGCTCCGCCAGTGCGGCGTGCTCGGCCTTCGCGGAGTGACGCGATGAGTGGGAATTCCCTTGTCCTGTTGAGGATTCGGGCTTCGCGATCGCGTCCTTCACCGTCTCCTCGACGGCCGTGACGACCGGGCTGCCGGCGCTCGTCGTGATCACGGATCGGGTCTCGGCGACCGTCGTGGAAACGGTGGTGCGGATGGTCTGGGTGGCCTGGGTGGCGACCGGCGCCAGGGGCGTCGAGTCGACCACTGTGGACACCGTGTGCGTCACCGGTCGGGTGGTGTCCCTGACCTCGTGGCGCACCTGCTGGGTCGTGGTCTTCACGTCGTGGTGCGTACGACGGACGGCGTCCCGGACCGGGGTCAGGTGGTGCTGCGCCGGCACCTGCGACCGGACCTGGTCGAGCAGGTGGCGGTGCGGAGTGCTGTCGGCCTGGGCGACACCGGTCATCAGCGCCCACCAGATGGCGACGAAGCCACCAAGGATCAGCAGCGCCCTCAGGGCGTGCCGGGACGTCCGCTCATCAGCGGCCATCCCTTCGCCCGAGATCTGCATGTGCCTTGAATACCCCCTCGTATCACCCATAAACGACGAAACGGACATCGTGTTACGTGGTGGACAGGGGGATTTTCAGAGGGTCGGGACCTCAGTCGATCGGGGTGAGCTTGAAGACCGGGATCTGGCGGTCGGTCTTCTTCTGGTACTCGGCGTAGGTCGACCACGTGTCGACCGCGAGCTGCCACAGGTCCGCCCGCTCCTCGCCCTCGACGAGCTCGACGCGGTAGGTCTTCTTGACCGCTCCGTCCTGGAGCTCGACCTCGGGGTGGGCGACGAAGTTGTAGTACCACTCGGGCTGGTCGTCGGCGCCACCCTTGGAGGCGATGGCCACGTAGATGCCGTCGCGCTCCACCCGCATCACGGGGTTCTTGCGCAGGTTCCCGGACTTCGCACCGACCGAGGTGATCACCACGATCGGGTCGTTGCCACCTCGCAGGGTGTTGGCCTCCTGGCCGTCGGTGGCCTCGAACTGCGCGACCTGGTCGCGGACCCACTGGGCCTTGCTGGGGACGTATTCGCCTACAAGTGTCATGTGCCCCATAACACCGCGATCCCGCCTCGGATTCCAGCGTCACTAGTGTTCGCTGCATGACTGCGATCGACGGTGTCAGCGAGATCTTCGACCCGGCCGACTGGGACGACGTACCCGGTTTCGAGGACCTGACCGACCTCACCTACCACCGGGCGAAGGAGCACGGCACCGTCCGCATCGCCTTCGACCGGCCCGACGTGCTCAACGCCTTCCGCCCCCACACCGTCGATGAGCTCCTGCGCGTCCTCGAGCACGCGCGTACGACGAGCGACGTCGGCTGCGTCCTGCTGACCGGCAACGGGCCGAGCGAGAAGAACGGCAAGTGGGCCTTCTGCACCGGAGGCGACCAGCGCATCCGGGGGAGGGCTGGCTATCAGTACGCCGAGGGTGAGACCGCGGACACCGTCGACAAGGCGCGACTCGGACGGCTGCACATCCTGGAGTGCCAGCGGCTGATCCGGTTCATGCCCAAGATCGTCATCTGCGTCGTACCCGGGTGGACGGCGGGCGGGGGGCACTCGCTGCACGTCGTCTGCGACCTCACCCTGGCCAGCGCCGAGGAGGCCCGCTTCAAGCAGACCGACGCCGACGTCGGCAGCTTCGACGGCGGCTTCGGGTCGGCGTACCTCGCGCGGCAGGTCGGCCAGAAGTTCGCCCGCGAGATCTTCTTCCTCGGCCAGGAGTACTCCGCCGAGGACGGCGTCCGGATGGGTGCGGTCAACCAGGCTGTGCCGCACGCCGAGCTGGAGAAGAAGGCGCTGGAGTGGGGTCGGCTGGTCAACGGCAAGAGCCCGACCGCCCAACGGATGCTGAAGTACTCCTTCAACCTGATCGACGACGGTCTCGTCGGTCAGCAGCTCTTCGCCGGCGAGACGACCCGCCTGGCCTACATGACCGACGAGGCCCAGGAGGGCCGCGACCAGTTCCTGGAGAAGCGCGACCCGGACTGGTCGTCGTACCCCTGGTACTACTGAGCCGCTCAGGTGCGGAGCGCTTCCACCGGCGTGACGTCGACGGCCCGGCGGGCCGGTCCGGTGGAGGCCACCAGGACCAGGACGACAGCGCCGGAGGCGACTGCTGCCAGCACCAGCGCGGGGAGGCCCCAGACGAAGCCCGGGGTCTGGAAGCCGACGAGGGACTGCGCCCCCGCAGACCCGAAGAACAGGCCGAGGGCGATGCCCAGCCCAGCCGCGGAGCAGGCGAGGGCCGCCGACTCCAGGACGATCATCCGGCGCACCTGGGACCGGGTGAACCCGAGCGCGCGGAGCAGTCCGATCTCGTGCCCGCGCTCGATCACCGTGAGCGACATCGTGCTCACGAAGCCGACACTGGCGATCACGGCGGAGACGACGATGACCGCGACCAGCACCGTGGTCATCGTCGACAGCAGCGACAGCGCCTGCTGTCGTTGCGCCGGCGAGGTCTCCCACGAGTCCACCGACCGGCGCAGCGCGTCCATGCCGCAGGCGAACGTCGTCACCAGCGTCACCCCCACGACCAGGCCCATCGTGCTGCGCGTGGTCCGCAGTGGGTTCTTGACCGCATTGCGGCGCGCGACGAGTGAGGGGGGAGAGCTGCCCAGGATCCGGCCGAGGCCGGCGACGACCGCGGGGATGACGAGTCGTGCGCCGGTGAGCAGGCCGGTGGACATCGTGGCTGCACCGACGAACGCCACCAGGAACCCCAGTGCGGTGCCACCGACCTCACCGATCCACATCGCCGCGACCAGCAACAGCGCTCCCGTGCCGATCAGCGCCCAGGACCCTCGACGGCGCGCTGCCGGTCCGTGGTCCTCGCGCGGATCCGCGGAGGCCCCGAGCATCGCGGTCGCCGGCGCCACTCGGAGGACCCTGCCGGTCCCGATCCTGCCGGCGAGATAGGTCGTGGCCGTGCTGACCAGGACCGGGGCCACCAGCCACCAGGTGAGCCACGGGTAGTCGGCGGTCCGCGTGAGCTGGCCCTGGTCGACGAGCACGATGCGGAGGACGTCGCCGGCCAGCGCCCCGACCAGCACACCCCCGATCGCACCGGCCGTCGCGAGCAGGGTGGTACGACGAGCCACCGACGAGCGCAGCGACCTCGCCGATCCGCCGAGCAGCCGCAGCAGTGCGATCCGGTGCAGCATCCCGGCGAGGACGGTGTCGATGCAGTTGACGATGACCACCGCGGTGACGTACGTCGCGATCAGGATGAACACCGCAGCCACCACCGGCAGGATGGCCGCGACGGCAGCTGTTCCCGATGCCGTGCTGCTGGCCGCGAAGACGGCGCTGCACGTCACCAGGAATCCGGCGTAGACGCCGGAGATGCCGGCGACGACCGAGATCGTGCTGAACTGCCGCACCGATCCGAGGACTGCCGGGGTCTTCATGCCGCCCCGACCTCGAGCTCGATCAGCAGGGACGCGATCTCCTCGGGCGTGCATCGCGGGTGGTCGCCGACGATCCGGCCGTCGGTGATCATCAGGATCCGATCGGCTCGCGATGCGGCCACCGGGTCGTGGCTGACCATCACGATGGTCTGGCCGTAGCTCTCCACGGCGCTGCCGAGCAAGCCGAGCACCTCTCGCGAGGACCGGGTGTCGAGGTTGCCGGTCGGCTCGTCGGCGATCACGACGCTGGGTGTCCCGGCCAGGGCCCGGGCGATCGCGACCCGTTGCTGCTGCCCGCCGGACAGCTCACCGGGTCGGTGGTGCCGACGCTCGTCGAGGCCGAGCTCGCCAAGCAGGCGATCCACTCTGAGGTCGTCCTCGCGGGTCAGTCGACGACCGGCGAGGGCGAGCGGCAGGAGCACGTTCTCCATCGCCGTCAGCGTCGGCACCAGGTTGAAGGCCTGGAAGACGAACCCGACGTGCGTACGACGCAGCACGGTTCGCGCCTCCTCGTCGAGCAGGTGCAGACCGTGCCCGGCCAGCCAGACCTCGCCGGACGTCGGGTCGTCGAGACCGGCAGCGAGGTTCATCAGCGTGGACTTCCCGGAGCCGGAGGGCCCCATGATCGCCGTGAACCGGCCTTCCTCGATGTCCACGGTGACGTTGGCGAGAGCCGTGACCCGGCCGGTGCCGTGGCCATAGGTCTTGGTGGCGCCTCGCAGGGAGAGCACGACGCGGGACGGTGCAGTCATGCTGCTCACGCTAGGAAGCCGGCGACCGGGAGACATCTGCCGCGAGAGGTGAGCTCGCGTACGTCGCGAGAGGTACGCGGCTCAGATCAGTCCGTGCTGGTAGGCGTAGATGACGAGCTGGACCCGGTCGCGGAGGTCGAGCTTGGTCAGGATGCGGGACACGTGGGTCTTGACGGTTCCGACAGCGAGGAACTCCTGCTCGGCGATCTCGGCGTTCGACAGTCCCTGCGCGGTGCGCTGGAGGATCTGTTGCTCGCGTTCGGTGAGGGCGGCGTACTCCGGACCCGGTGGGAGGGTGGGCCGGGCCCGGAAGCGTTCCCACAGCTGCCTCGTCGCGCCCGCGGCCACCACCTGGTTCCCGGACGCCACGGCTCGAACGGCGGCCAGCAGGAAGTCCGGCTGGGCCGACTTCAGCAGGAAACCGCTGGCGCCGGCCTCGATGGCAGCGGCCGCTGCCTCGTCGAGGTCGAAGGTGGTGAGCACCAGGATCTTCGGGCAGTCGTCCCCGAAGTGCTCGACCAGCGCACGCGTCGCTGCGACACCGTCGACGCGCGACATCTGGACGTCCATCAGCACCACGTCCGGACCGAGCTCGGCGACACGTGCGACGACCTCGGCACCGTCCCCGGTCTCGCCGACGACCTCGAGGTCGGCCTGGGACCCCAACACCATCGCGATGCCGGCGCGGAACATGGCCTCGTCGTCGACCAGCAGGACGCGTACGGCCATCAGCCGACCTTCGCCGGGATGCGGACGTCGACCACCCACTGCCGGCCGTCGCGTCCGGCCCAGAAGATCCCGCCGGTCGCGGCCACCCGCTCGGCCATCCCGCGAAGCCCGTGGCCCTCGCCGCGGGCGGCATCGTCGGGAAGGGTGTTGGCGACGCGGACGGTGTACCCGTCGCGCCAGTCCTCCTCGAGGACGACCGGTCGGCCGTGGTCACCGTGCTTCAAGGCGTTGGTGAGCGCCTCGGTGAGGACGTGTCCCGCCACCGCCGCCGCGGCGCCGGGCCGAGGTGCGCCGTGCCGGGCGTGGTCGATCGACAGGCCCGTTCGTCGCATGCGGTCGATGACCCGATCCGGTGCTGGAGCCTCGAGGGGCGCTGCGGTTCCGTCATCGCGCAGCTCGGCCAGCAGGCCCCGGACGTCGTGCATGGCCGTGCGCGCCGTGTCGCCGATGAGGCGCAGTGCGTCCTCGGCCCTGCCCGGGTCGTCGTCCAGCACGTACCTCGCACCGTCTGCCTGAGCCGCCACCACGGCCCACGAATGGGCCACCACGTCGTGCATGTCGGCCGCGATCCGGCCGCGCTCGCGCTCCTGCCGGTAGAGATCCTCGAGGCGTGCCTGCTCGGCAGCGCCGAGAGCCGCGTCCACCCTCGCCTGCACCGCCTGGCGTTGCTGCCAGCGCACGAAGCCCGCGATCCAGCCGCCACCGATCACCACGGTGGTGAGGGCGGCCATCCCGATCCCGGCCGTGAGCGTGGGACGGAACTGCCCGATGCCGACGAACCCGGTCCAGACGCCGGCGACTGCCACCGCCAGGAGCGTGCAAAGGAGCCCGAGGCGACGCACGGTGCGGGACGGGTGCGACCCCAGGACGAAGGCCAGCGGACCGTAGGCGAGGTCCGCCGCGACGGCGACCTCGCCGGTGAGCACCTGGACGAGCGCCGCGGCCAACCCGGCCAGCAGCACGAGGGGCACCGAGGCCCGCCGCACCGCAAGCGCCACGGCCAGGGCCAGCGTGGCCCACGCCGTCGTCGACGACGCGACCGACTGCGCCAGGCCGAAGACCAGGCCGAAGGCGGTGGCGACGGCGACGTCGAACGCCAGCCGGTGTCGGGTGATCCGGTTGACGTCCCACCACACGTCAGCCAGCCCAGCCGGCTCCGGAAGCTCTCTCATGCGGTCATTATCCGCGGCGTGCCGAAAGCGGTTATGCGCTCCTGCAGCTCGCTCCGAGCTGGAGCATCCGCGCCCGCTCCTGCGCGCTGTGCGTCCCGAAGGTCGGATCGTTCAGCTGGGCGACCGAGTACGTCGAGGTCAGTACGTGCGCCAGGCAGTCGGCCTTGGACGGCGAGATACCGCGCTTGACGAAGCCGGCGCCGATGTAGGCCCGGGTGAGCAGGAGATTGACCGCCTGGTCCGAGACGTCCTTCCCGACCTTGGCCTTCGTGCCCGGGTCGCACGACTCGAAGCCCAGCCGATCGCCGGTGCGGCTGACCTTGGCCGGTGAGCCCGGTGCAGCAGCCACCCAGCGTTGCAGCGCCGACAGCATCCGGGAGGTGTCACCACCCGTCTCACCCGTGTACGTCGCGCGCGCACACACGTTCCCGTCGCGGGTGAAGGAGATGTAGCTGTCACCGCCGCGACCGTCGGCCGCGGCCAGCGCCTGGTGCAGCGGGATGCGCTCGGCGAGCATGAAGTACCACTGGAGAGCCCCGAACGCACCCGAGTCGAGCTTCTTCTCGCCGCCTGCGAGCTTGGGCACGCCGACGTCCGTGGCGCGGGTCTTGCCGGCGAGCGCCTTGAGCGGGTCGATGAGCGCCGACTCCTTGGGGATCTTGCGAAACAGGGCGTCGACCGAGGAGTTGCCACCGTCGGCGGCAGCCGTCTGCACCAGCGCCTCACCCAGGGTGTACGACGACGACATCATCGTGACGATGATCTTGGGGATCTTCTTGTAGGTCTTGTTGGCCTCGTCGAACTCGCCCTGCTTGCTCGAGTCGAGCGCCTTGCGTTGTTTCGGCGGAAGTGACTGGCGATAGCTGGTCTCGACGCGGTCGGCGTCTCCCTCGATGACCGCGTCCAGCACCGAGCCCTCGTCCGTGCTGTCGTCCTTGGACTTCTCCAGCTTCTTCATCTTGGCGCCGATGCCGAAGTTCTGGTCCTGGAGCACGTGGGTGAGCTCGTGGACGAGGGTCGACTTCATGGCCGGTGTGACCCGCTGCCCGCGGACAGTGATGTTCTGGTCGTCGAACGAGTAGTAGGCGAGGGTCCCGCTCCCGCTGAAGTCGTTGACGGCGTCGAACAGGTCGGGGTTGCCCTTGACCAGGCCGAAGGCGCGGAGCAGCGCCATGGCTTGGTCGATCTCCTTCCGGTCGTTCTTGCTCAGGTCCTTCTCGTCGGACGTCACGGTCTTCTCGAACTTCGCCGCCGGCAGGAACTTCACCGCTACCGGGTGCTTGAAGTAGAGGCCGCGCTGCTTCTCCGCGATCTTCGTGTAGGGCAGGATCCGCGCGTCCCAGGCGGCGGGGTACGTCGGACCGTGGTGCTTGCTGCTGTCCAGCAGCGTCCGGGCCAGGAAGCCACCGCCGGTCAGGATGAGTACGACGACGAGGATGATTGCCCAGATCGGCACCCGCGACTCGGGCTCGAAGCGGGGTGCTGGGCGGTGCTGCGGAGCAGGCGGGAACCCGAGGTCGCTCATGGCCCACGAGGTTATCGCCGGGGCCTCGTCAAAAAAGGCCAAACAGACAAATCGCTCACCCGCTCACGAGTGGACGAGCACTGGGTAGCCTGCGCCCGTGAGGGTCCCATGAAGGTCGTGGTGCTGACCGGTGCCGGCATCTCCGCGGAGAGCGGGCTGCCGACGTTCCGCGACGCCGACGGGTTGTGGGAGGGGCACGACCCGATGGCGGTCGCGACGCCCGAGGCCTTCGCGGACGATCCCGACCTGGTGCAGCGGTTCTACGACGAGCGGCGGGCGGCCCTGGCCCGGGTCGAGCCCAACGCCGCCCACGTGGCGCTGGCCCGGCTCGAGGAGCGCCTCGGCGAGGACCTCCATCTGGTGACGCAGAACATCGACGACCTGCACGAACGGGGCGGGTCGACCCGGGTGCACCACATGCACGGGCGGCTGCGCGCCGCCTGGTGCACGACCTGCGACCACCGGCACGAGTGGACCACGACGCTGGTCGACCGGCCGGCCTGCCCGACCTGCGGCCACTCGACCCTGCGGCCCGATGTCGTCTGGTTCGGGGAGGTCCCCCACGACATGGACGCGGTGCAGCGGGCGCTGTTCGAGTGCGACCTGTTCGTCGCGATCGGCACGTCCGGGCTCGTCTACCCGGCCGCCGCGTTCGTGCACTACGCCATCGGGGCGGGCGCCGACACCCTCGAGCTCAACCTCGCCCCGGACCCGGTGAGCGACTTCGCCCAGGTGCGACAGGGACCGGCGACTCGGACGGTGCCGGCCTGGGTGGCGGAGATGCTGGCGTGAGCGCAGCCTTTCCTTCGTTGCGGCGCATCGATCGAGTCGTGACGATGGGGCCATGTCTTTCCCCACCACCGGCCAGCCGACCGGCGACCCTCCGCCGATGAGCCGGCACGAGGGTGAACCGCACGTCGACTCCGTCAACAACCTGCTCAACAAGCTGCGGGCGTCGGTGCTCGGCGCCAACGACGGCATCGTCTCGGTGGCCGGCATCGTGATGGGCTTCGCCGGCGCCACCACCGACCGGCACACCATCTTCCTGGGCGGGATGGCCGGACTGGTCGCCGGTGCGCTGAGCATGGCGGCCGGTGAGTACGTGTCGGTGAGTACCCAGCGCGACACCGAGCGGGCGCTGATCGCGAAGGAGACCAGGGAGCTGGCCGAGGAGCCGGAGGAGGAGCTCGCGGAGCTCGCGGACCTCTATCGCGAACGAGGGCTGTCCGAGGACCTGGCTCGGAAAGTCGCCCTGGAGCTCACCGCGCACGACGCGCTGCGCTCCCACCTCGACATCGAGCTGGGCATCGACCCCGACGAGCTGACCAACCCCTGGCAGGCCGCGATGGCCTCGATGGTCGCCTTCACACTCGGCGCGCTCCTGCCGATGCTCACCATCCTGCTCTTCGGTGCAGGTCTGCGGGTCTACGTCACCGTCGCCGCGGTCACGGTCGCCCTCGCCCTCACCGGTTACGTCAGCGCGCGCATCGGCGACGCGCCCACCCGGCCGGCCGTGCTCCGCAACGTCGTCGGCGGGTTGCTGGCGATGCTCGTCACCTACGCCATCGGCTCCCTGATCGGCAACGGTGTCGGCTGACCGCCCGGGCGACCCTGTCCGCTTTGATGCACGTACGGATGAGACGCCGATCTCATTTACCGGTCACGGCGGCTGCTTCCGTTAGGTTCGCCTCGTGAAGATCGCAGTGGCAAGGGAGACGCGTGACGGCGAGACCCGGGTGGCGATGGTCCCCGAGCTGGTCGGCAAGCTGACGGACCTCGGCTACGAGGTGCTGGTGGAGCCGGGCGCCGGCGCCCGTGCGGAGTACGACGACGAGCTGTACGCCGAGGCCGGCGCGACTGTCACCGAGGACCTGCTGCCCGACGCGGACGTGGTGATCTCCGTCAACGCGCTGCCCGGCTACCGCGCCCGGTTGCTGCGCGACGGAGCAGCCGTCATCTCCTTCCTCCCGGTCAACTCCTCCCACGACCTGATCACCGACCTGCGCGACCTCGGCATCACCTCGTTCGCGATGGAGCTGGTGCCGCGCATCTCGCGCGCGCAGTCGATGGACGCCCTCTCCTCGCAGTCGCTGGTCTCCGGCTACCGCTGCGCGATCGTCGCGGCCGGGCTGCTGCGCCGGTTCTTCCCGCTGAACATGACCGCGGCCGGCACCGTGCAGGCCGCCCAGGTGGTGGTGCTCGGTGCGGGTGTCGCGGGCCTGCAGGCGATCGCGACCTCGAAACGGCTCGGTGCCGTCGTCCAGGCGTACGACGTGCGTGCCGCGGCTGCCGAGGAGATCCGGTCGATGGGTGCCAAGTCGATCGACCTCGAGCTCGAGACCCTCGAGGGCTCCGGTGGCTACGCCCGCGAGATGACCGAGGACCGAGCCGCCCGGCAACGTGAGCTGCTGACGCCGTACATCGCCAACGCCGACGCGCTGATCACCACCGCCGCCGTGCCCGGTCGGCAGGCACCGATGCTGGTGACCGCGGAGATGGTCGAGCAGATGAAGCCCGGCTCCGTCGTGGTGGACCTGGCGGCCGAGTCCGGTGGCAACGTCGAGGGGTCCGTGGCCGGCAAGGTCGTCCGGATCGGCCAGGCGCAGGTGTGGGGCGGTGACAACGTGCCGGCGCAGATGCCCGGCCCGGCGTCCAAGCTCTACGCCCAGAACGTGGTCAGCCTGCTGACGCTGATGACCAGCGAGGGCGAGTTCGCCCCCGACTTCGACGACGAGGTGGTCTCGGGCTCGGCCGTCACGCACGGGGGCCGGATCGTCCACGAACCCACGCGCGAGGCCATCGAGGGGCCGATCGCGGTCGAGCCGGAAGCCGAACCAGAACCGCCCACGGGTGACGAACAGCCCTTCGACTCGGCTCAGGAACCATTCGATCTCCCCTTCGACTCCGAGGAGCAGCAGTGAACGACGCCGTCGTCTGGCTGACGATCTTCGTGCTCAGCGTGTTCGTCGGCATCGAGGTGATCTCCAAGGTCTCCTCGACGCTGCACACCCCGCTGATGTCCGGCGCCAACGCGATCCACGGCATCATCCTGCTCGGCGCGATCCTCGTGACGGGCACGACCGACAACGGGGTCGCGGTCGCCGTCGGGCTGGTCGCGATCGTGCTGGCCGCGGTCAACATGGTCGGCGGCTTCGTGGTGACCGACCGGATGCTGCAGATGTTCGTGCGCAAGAAGAAGCCCGCCCCGAGCAGCGTCGACGGTGCGGTTGAGGGTTCGGGGGGCGCGAAGTGACTCCGACCTGGGTGCAGCTCGTCTACCTGGCCTGCGCGGTCTGCTTCATCCTCGCGCTCAAGGGGCTCTCCGGTCCCAAGACCGCACGCACCGGCAACCTGATCGGTGCAGCCGGGGCCGTGGTCGCCGTCGCGGTCCCCTTCTTCTACAAGCCCAACGGCGTCGACCACCTGCACCACGTGCCGCTGATCCTGGGCGCCATCGTGATCGGTGCTGCCGGTGGCGTCATCGGCGCCCGCCGGGTCCAGATGACCCAGATGCCACAGATGGTGGCGCTGTTCAACGGTGTCGGCGGTGGCGCCGCGGCCCTGGTCGCGCTGCTGGAGCTGCGCGAGATCATCGAGGCCGGTGGCGACCCGGGCTGGTTCGTGCTGGTCGCGACGGCGTTCACCATCTTCGTGGGGTCGGTGTCCTTCGCCGGCTCGGTGGTCACCTTCGCCAAGCTGCAGGAGCTGATGACCTCGGCTCCGGTGGTGTTCCCCGGTCTGGCCCTGGCCTTCGCCGTCGCCCTCCTCGGCGGCGTCGGGCTCTCGACCCAGCTCGTGGTCGACCCGACCCTGTGGGTGGGCATCGTCCTCGGGATCGTCGGGCTGGTCTTCGGGCTGCTGCTGGTGCTTCCGGTGGGTGGCGCCGACGTACCGATCGTGATCTCGCTGCTGAACGCCTTCACCGGCCTGACGGTGGCCGCGGGCGGTTACGTGCTGGGCAACGTCGTGCTCCTGGTGGCCGGCACGCTCGTGGGGGCCTCGGGCACCTTCCTGACCCTGCTGATGGCTCGGGCCATGGGCCGCTCGGTCACCAACATCCTTTTCGGCGCCCTCAAGGGCGGCTCGACCCTCGGCGGCGGAGTCGCTTCCGACCGACCGGTCAAGTCGGCCGGTCCCGAGGACGTCGCGATCATGCTGGCGTACGCCGACCGCGTGATCATCGTGCCGGGCTACGGACTGGCCGTCGCCCAGGCGCAACACTCCCTGCGCGAGCTCGTCGACCTGCTCGGCGAGCGCGGCATCGAGGTCGACTACGCGATCCACCCGGTCGCGGGGCGGATGCCCGGCCACATGAACGTGCTGCTCGCCGAGGCCCAGGTGCCCTACGAGCAGCTCAAGGAGATGGACGAGATCAACGGTGAGTTCAAGGACGCCGACGTCGTCCTCGTCGTGGGAGCCAACGACGTGGTCAACCCGGCCGCCAAGACGACCCCGGGCGCGCCCATCTACGGCATGCCGATCCTCAACGCCGACGAGGCCAGGCAGGTCGTGTTCATGAAGCGCTCCATGCGGCCCGGCTTCGCCGGCATCGAGAACGAGCTGCTCTTCGAGGAGAACACCACGCTGTTGTTCGGCGACGCGAAGGACTCGATGGGCAAGCTGGTCAACGCCGTCAAGGCCCTCTGACCTGACCTGTCGGTCGCCCGTCGGAGGCGACCTCTGCAAAATCTCCCGCAAAAGGGCATCCCGGCACATACTGGACGCCAGAGTCGGTAACTCGGCCGCACGCGGGGGGAACGGTGTCGGACAACAGCGCGTCAGCGTCTGCGCAGCAGACCTTCCTGACCGCTGCGCAGACGCGGTTCACCGCTCGACACCTGCGAATCGCGCTGCTGCTCCTCGGTGTCCTCGCGGGCTCGTGGCTCACCCTGACCGTGGTCGAGGCCGAGAGCCTGGTGCCGGCCATCTGGCCGGCCTGCGGACTGGCCGCCGGACTGCTGCTGACCTCGCCCCGACACCTGCACCCCAGCCTGACGGCGGCCGTCTTCGTGCTGATGCTCGTCGCCTTCCTGCTGCAGGGCTACGACTGGGCAGTGGCGGTCGGCTTCAGCGCCAGCTCGACCGCGGCCGCCTGGGTCGTCCGGGCGCAGCTGGTGCGCGGGCTCGAGGGCCGGCGAGCGGCGCTGCTCGACCAGGGCGACGTCTCGCGCCTCATCGGTGCCATCGCGGTCGGCTCCGCGGTGGCCGGGATCGGCAGCGGCCTGACGATCGCGGTCACCGGCGATGGTGTCCCGTGGCTCGGCGCGCTGGGTGCCTTCGGCGCCTCGGCCGCTGCGCTGATGGTGCTGCTGCCGCTGTTCCTGGAGACCCTCACCTTCGAACCGCTCGCCGGGCGGCGGGAGCGGGTGATGCAGGGCGTGCTGACGTTGGGTACGACGTTCGCGGTCTTCGCGAGCACCAACGCCCCGCTGGTCATCTTCGCGGTGATGCCGATGTTCGCCTGGCACGCCTTCCGTGGGACGTTGCGCGAGGCGACGGTCCTGCTCACCCTGACGGGGATCATCGGCACCGGCCTGACGATGCTGCAGATCGGCCCCATCTTCGCGCTCGGCACCCGCTACGGCCTCGAGCCCGAGCTCGCCAACGGCGTGCTCCAGCTGTTCCTGGTCGACTGCGGCCTGATCTTGATGCCGCTCTCGGTGATGGTCACGCAGCAGCGGATGTCGGCTGCGCGCGCCGACACCGAGCGGGAGACTCTGCGCCGCCTCGTCCAGTCGGCCACCGGGACGGCGATCATCGCCACCGGCAACACCGGCCGCATCGTGCTGTTCAACCCCGGCGCGGAGGCGATGCTCGGCTACGTCTCCGAAGAGGTCATCGGTCAGCTCCCCGACGCCTTCCACCCGGCCGACGAGCTGCGCCGCCAGGCCTCACGGCTGCGGGCACTGCCGAACTTCTCCGACATCTGCCGGGCGTCGGTCGCGGCCGGCGAACGCAACCAGCTCTGGCGCTTCCGTCGCAAGGACGGCGAGGAGCGCACGATGCGGATGACGCTGACCGCGGTCCCGGGCGAGCGCGGCGAGCTGACCGGCTACCTCGCCACCGCCGAGGACGTGACCGAGCGTGAGGATGCGCAACGAGCGCTGCTGCTCACCCTCGAGCACCAGCGGACCGCGGTGGAGCGGCTGCGCGAGCTCGAGCGGGTCAAGGGCGACTTCGTCTCCACGGTCAGTCACGAGCTGCGTACGCCGATCACCAGCATCATCGGCTACACCGAGCTGCTCGGTGACGGCGCCGTCGGGGAGCTGACCTTGTCGCAGCAGGAGATCGTCGACCGGGTCGACCGCAACGGCCGTCGGCTGCTGCTGCTCGTCGAGGACCTGCTCACGCTCTCGCAGATCGAGGCCTCGGCCCTGAAGATCGAGCCGGTCGTCACCGACGTACGGACCGTGGTGACCAAGGCCCACGAGGCGATCACGCCCACCCTCGCCGATCGCGCGCTCGAGGTGTCGGTGCTGGTGCCGACGCAACCGGTGGTGCACCACGGCGACCCGGTGCAGCTCGAGCGGATGCTGGTCAACCTGCTCACCAACGCGGTGAAGTTCACCCCCGACGGTGGCCGGGTCGAGCTGCAGCTGCGGGCCCTGAGCGAGAACACCGAGATCGTCATCAGCGACACCGGCATGGGCATCCCCGAGGACGAGCAGTCCAAGCTGTTCACCCGGTTCTTCCGGTCCTCGACCGCCACCGAACGGGCCATCCAGGGCACCGGCCTCGGCCTGACCATCGTCAAGGCGATCGTGGCCCTGCACGGCGGCCGGATCGACGTCCAGTCCGCACACCAGCGCGGCACGACGGTGACGGTCAGCCTGCCTCGTCAGCAGGACATGGCCGAGGTCAGCCGCGCGACCGGCTGAGCCTGTCGAGGGTCACTGGGCCAGGCCGTAGAGCCGGTCGCCGGCGTCGCCGAGGCCCGGCACGATGTAGCCCTTCTCGTTGAGGCGCTCGTCCAGGGCGGCGGTCACGACGCGCACCGGGACGTCGAGACCCTCCAGACCGGACTCGAGGTTCTGCACGCCCTCGGGCGCGACCAGCAGGCAGATCGCGGTGATGTCGTCGGCGCCACGATCGGTGAGGAACCGGATCGCGGCGGCCAGGGTGCCCCCGGTCGCGAGCATCGGGTCGAGCACGTAGCACTGGCGGCCCGACAGGTCGGCCGGCAGGCGCTCGGCGTACGTCGAGGCCTCGAGCGTCTCCTCGTTGCGGACCATGCCGAGGAACCCCACCTCGGCCGTCGGCATCAGCCGCATCATCCCCTCGAGCATGCCCAGACCGGCCCGCAGGATCGGCACCACGAGCGGACGGGGTCGGCTGAGGTTGACGCCCTCAGTCGGCGCGACCGGGGTGGTGATGTGCACCGCCTCGACACGGACGTCGCGCGTCGCCTCGTAGGCGAGCAGCGTGACCAGCTCCTCGGTGAGCCGACGGAACTCCGGTGACGCCGTCTCCTGGTCGCGCAAGGTGGTCAGCTTGTGCGAGACCAGCGGGTGGTCGACGACGTGCAGGCGCATGGCGTACACCGTAATGGGCAGCCGCGTTGGTGGTCCTTGCCGCCTACTTCTGCGACGATCGGGAGGTGAGCAGCGAGGAGGGCTGATGGAGAGGGGCGGGGCGATGACCGAGGTCAGCGACGCCGAGGTCGGCGAGATCGACCTGGCCGTCGTCGCCTACCGCGACGAGGGGGACTGGAGCCTGTCGGAGCTGCCCGACCGCTCGCTCGACTCCGTGGACACCATCGCCAAGGAGCTGCGCCGCTATCCCGGTGACAACGGCGCCCTCGCGCTGATCTCGGTGGCCGAGGACTTCGTGCTGCTGGTGCGCGCGCAGGGCCAGCTGGTCCGCGTGCTGCTCTCCGACGCGACGGCCGCCACCGACTGGAGCCTGGCCCGGTCGGCCATCGACCACATCGGCGTGCACGTCGACGACGAGGACGACCAGGCTCCCGCCGGTGACCTCGCGATCGTCGCCGACATGGGGATGTCGGCCCAGGACATGGGCGCCCTGCTGGACGACTACGACCTCTACCCCGAGGAGATCCTCAGCGAGGTCGCCGACAACGCGGGGTTCGGCGGCAAGTTCGACGAGCTCGTCGGCCTCAACGGGTGACCCGCTGGGACGCACCCATGCGGGCGGCCCTCGACCTCGCGTCGGCGGCGACCGCCTGGGACGACGTACCCATCGGCGCCGTGGTGCTCTCCGCCGACGGGGAGGTCATCGGCAGCGGCAGCAACGTGCGCGAGCGCGACGGCGACCCGACGGGCCATGCCGAGATGGTGGCCATTCGCGAAGCGGCAACGGCCGTCGGCGAGTGGCGGCTGTCCGGTTGCACGCTGGTGGTGACCCTCGAGCCGTGCACGATGTGTGCCGGCGCGCTGGTGCTGGCCCGGGTCGACCGCGTCGTGTTCGGGGCGTACGACGACAAGGCCGGGGCCGTGGGATCACTCTGGGACGTGGTCCGCGACCGACGGCTCAACCACCGACCCGAGGTCATCGGCGGAGTCCTCGCCGAGGAGAGCACCGCCCTCCTCGACGGGTTCTTCCGCACCCATCGACCGTGAGCCGACAGGACCTCGCCTGATTTCGGCCACGCCCGGCGCGTCCGGTAGCCTTCCCGGCGGTGGCGTGTCCGAGCGGCCTAAGGAGAACGCCTCGAAAGCGTTTGTTGGCGCAAGTCAACCGAGGGTTCAAATCCCTCCGCCACCGCCAGACGATGTCTCCGGACGTCGCGGACTCCCGAACTCACCGAGGTGGATTCGGGAGTCTGGCAATTCCGGGGCCTCAGCAGATGGGGAGGGAGCCGATCGACCTGCCTGCGCTCCACTTGCTGGTGCCCTTGGACGTCTTGACCCGCATCTGGATCGAGACGACCTCGTTGGCCAGGAAGTAGGTCGACGTCACCTTCGACACCTTGCCCTTGGCCATGCTGACCCAGCCCGAGGTGTAGGCGCCGATGCCGCCACTGTTGTGGAACTGCACGGCACCCCCGAGGCTGGCCGCGGTCGCGTCACCGCGCCACTTGACCGCCCGCACCCGGTGGCCCTGGGAGCTGGTGTAGACGGCGGTGCGGCACGCCTCGGCCTTGACGTGGCGCGGCGTCTGGTAGAGCACCTCCCAGTGCGTCGCCGCCGACGCGGGCGCCTGCGCCAGCCCTGCCATCACGATCGCCGTCGGCACTGCCGCGGCCAGAAGCTTCCCCCGTAGTTGCATGCCCCTCCTTACCCGGCGACGACCGGGTCCAACCATCCGGCGTCCGGTGGGGGCCGCGGTTAGCCCGCCCCCGGTCGGGTACGTCGCAACGGATGGAGACGACGAAGATCCTCGCGATCATCCAGGCCGGCGGCGCCGGGGGCCGGATGGACGTGCTCACCCTCGAGCGGGCCAAGCCGGCCCTGCCGTTCGGCGGGAGCTACCAGCTGCTCGACTTCCCGCTGTCGAACCTCGTCAACTCCGGGGTCGACGACGTCTGGCTCTCGGTGCAGTACCAGGCCGCGGCCCTCCAGGAACAGGTGCGCAACGGCCGGCCGTGGGACCTCGACCGCACCGGCGGCGGGCTGCGACTCCTGATCCCGCAGCAGGGCACGGGCTCGATGGACGAGGAGGGCTTCGCCCACGGCAACGCCGACGAGCTCTTCCGGCTGCGCGACGACCTCCGTCGGGCCGATCCCGACCTCGTGCTGGTGATGAGTGCCGACCACGTCTATCGGCTCGACTACCGCGACGTCGTGGACACCCATCGCGCCAAGGACGCCGAGGTCACCATCGTGGTCACCGACCTCGAGGGCGTGTACGGCGAGGACCCGGCCGACCACGGCGTCGTCGAGACCAACCGGCTCGGCCGGGTGACCTCGTTCGCCTACAAGCCCGATCGGCCCGCCACCTCCATGGTCGCGACCGAGGTGTTCCTCTACCGACCCGACGTGCTCGTCGAGGTGCTCGAGGAGCTGCACCGCGAGCAGTCCGACGAGCCGGACGAGGGCGACGACGGGACCGGCGACACGGGGTTGGGCGACTTCGGCGACCTGTTGCTGCCACGGTTCGTCGACCGCGGGAAGGTCTACGCCCACCGTCTCGACGGCTACTGGCGCGACCTCGGCCAGCCGCACCACTACCTCAACGCACACCTCGAGCTCATCGACCGCCGGGCCGACCTGTTCGCCGCCGACTGGCCGATCCGGACGATGCAGCCGCAGCGCGAGCCGACGTACGTCGAGACCGGGGCCAGGCTGGAGGACAGCCTGCTCAGCTCGGGCAGCCGCGTGGCCGGCACCGTGATCCGCAGCGTCGTGGGTCCGGGCGTGGTGGTCGAGGAGGGTGCCGAGGTCGTCGAGAGCGTGCTGTTCGGCGACACCGTGGTGCGCAGCGGCGCCCGCGTCACCCGCGCGATCGTGGACCGCGGCTGTGAGCTGCAGGACGGCGCCGTGGTCGGCAGTGCCGACGTGCACCTCGACGACGCGGACGCGATCCCGATCGTCGGCCAGGACAGCACCGTCGGCTCCGAGCTCCCTGCCGGGGCGCGGCTGCCGCCCGGGACGACCGCCTGAGACGGCCTCAACCCACGTGCACGTGCGGCCGACGCTCACGATCCGGCTCGGCACGACGAAGGACCTCGCGCGTGGTCGGTGCCACCTCGCCGGCCCCGATCAGCAAGAACTTGGCCAGGTTGCGCAGGGGGCTGCCCTCGGTCCACTCGAAGTAGACGTGCGGGGTGGCACCGGTCAGGTCCCGGACCGCCAGCAGCAGGGCAGCCAGCGCGTTCGGAACTGACGACGACTCGAGGGTCAGCACGCGGTACCGACCGTGCATGACACACCCGCGCACCTGTTGGGCGTTCTCGAACTCCGACGGGTCGGTCACGGTCACCTCGACGAAGATCAGGTCGGCGTCCGGGGGGAGGTCGTGGTCCTGACGAATCTGGCGCTCCTTGTCGGCGTACTCCGCGGGGTCGCGGTCGTCAGGCTCGTTGGCCACCAGCCGGATGGTCCGCCGAGCGCAGTCGCGCACGAAGCGCTCCGCGGTGCTGTCGAGGTGTACGTCGGTGACACGCAGCTCGAAGGAACGCCCGAGTCGCGAGATCAGCGAGACGACCACGATCGCGGCGATGAAGCAGGCGCCGATCTTCACGCCGTCCGGACGCTCCATCACGTTGTCGACCGTGGTGTAGACGAAGACCGCCGTGATCAGCGCGAACGCGACGGTACGTCGCCGCTGACCCGCTCGTCGTGCCGCGAGCGTCACGGCGACGGCGGCGCGCTGGTGATCAGGACAAGGACCCCGGTCGCGTAGGCGCCGCCCTGCGCATCGACGTCGGCATCGAAGATCCAGGTGATCAGGAAGGCCGAGGCGGTGAGCACGAGCACCAGCGGGCGGATGGCTCCGGCCCACTCCGGGGCCATGCCGTAGCGGGGGAGGTAACGGGGGATGAGGTTGAGCATCCCGGCCATCGCCGAGGCGCCGGCGAACCAGAGGATCGCGATGGTGGAGACGTCGTACACCGTGCCGAAGCCGTTGCCGAGGTACTCGTGCGCCAGGTAGGCCAGCGCCCGACCGTTGGCCGGGCCACCGCTCTCGAACGCAGCGGCCGGGATCAGGAGGGTGGTGGCGAAGGAGCTCGCGACGAGGAAGACGCTCATCATCACCGCGGCTGTCGTGAGCAGCCGTTTGGTGCCGCGGATCCGCCCGCGTGGCTGCGCCTCGACGTCCCCCTCGTCACCGCGGACGTGTGGCATCACGGCGACACCGGTCTCGAACCCGGAGAGGCCGAGGGCGAGTTGAGGGAAGACCATCAGCGCGACGGCGACCATCATCACCGGGCTGCCGTGTGCCTGGGTGAGGGCGGCACCCCAGTCCGGCACCAGGCCGGGGTGGGCGAGCACCTCCCACAGCGCGACCGCGAGCACCACGGTGTTCAGCAGCAGGTAGACCCCCACGAGGACGACCGCGAGGCCGATGGCCTCGGTGAAGCCGCGGAGGAAGACGGCGCCCAGCAGCGCGAGCATCCCCAGCGTGATCCACAGCTCCTGCCCGTGCAGGAAGGACGGGACGTAGGGGTTCTCGGTCACGTGGGCCGCGGCATCCGCGGCCGAGAGCGTCATCGTGATCACGAAGTCCGTGGCGGCGAAGCCGAGGAGCACCAGGACGAACAACTTGCCCTTCCAGAAGGGCAGCAGGCGTTCGAGCATCGCGATCGACCCCTGGCCGTGGGGGCTCTCGTCGGCCACCCGCCGGTACACCGGGAGCGCTCCGAGCAAGGTGACCGCGACCAGTACCAGGGTGGCGATCGGGGAGAGCACCCCGGCCGCCAGCGCCGCGATGCCGGGCTGGTAGCCCAGGGTCGAGAAGTAGTCGACGCCGGTCAGGCACATCACCTGCCACCACGGCTTGCCCACGTGCGGCGCCGGGTGCTGCCGCGGTGTGGAGTGCCCCATCAGCCAGGCTCGTAGAGGCGCGGGGGCGGCGCCTGCGGGAGGCGCCAAGGTCGTGGTCACGCCTCCATGGAACACCGCGGCCAGCCGCCGATCCCGGGTCCTAACAGGATCCTGACGCCGGTGTGACGAGGACGATCCGGGCGGCGGTGTTTGTGGTTCGTCAGGAAAGCCGGCGCCCGCGTCAGGATCCCGTTAGGCCGCGGGAAGGTGGCCCCTGCGGGCGTTTCCATGGGGTCGTGACGACGTTGACTACTCCCGTACGACGAGCCCGGCGGTCCCGCCCGCGGCTGATCGACGAGCAAGGCATCCGGTTCGGCCTCGCCGAGGGCGTCCTCGTGCTCGCGGCGCTTTCCGCGGCCGCGCTGCACCTGCCTCCGGCCGCCGCCGTGGTGCTCCTCGGTCTGGCCGCCTTCGCCGGTGGCTACAGCACCTCCGTGTGGTGGGCGCTGCTCGTGGGGCTCTCGGCCTGGGCGTACTTCACCGGCTTCCTCGAGAACTCCCTCGGCCAGCTGACGCTCGCACCGCAGGACCTCGACCGGCTCGTGGTGATGGCACTCGTCGCCGTCACCGGTTCGCTGCTCTGGCGCAGGAGAACCGGCCGTGAGTGACCTGCTCTACGTGGCGATCCTCGCGCTCGTCTTCGGCCTGTTCTGGCTGCTGGTCAGGGTGCTCGACCGGTGAGCGCCACCGATGTCGTCGGGCTCGTGCTGAGCGTCCTCGTCCTCGGCTACCTCCTGGTGGCCCTTCTCTTCCCGGAGCGTTTCTGACATGAGCGACACCTTGGCCGGCCTGCTCCAGGCGGCCGCACTCGTGGCCGCCCTGGCCGTGTGCTGGAAGCCACTCGGCGACTACATGGCCCGCATCTTCACCACCACCAAGGACCTGCCGATCGAGCGTGGCGTCTACCGCGTCATCGGCGTGGACAGCTCCGCCGACCAGCGCTGGCCGGTCTACGCCCGGGCGGTCCTCGCGTTCTCGATGATCGGCGTCGCCTCGCTCTATCTCCTGCAGCGCGTGCAGTCCCACCTGCCCCTGTCACTGGGCTTCCCGGACGTTCCTCCTGCCCTCGCCTTCAACACGGCCTCCTCCTTCCTCACCAACACGAACTGGCAGGCGTACTCCGGTGAGTCGACGATGGGCCATCTCGTGCAGATGACCGGGCTGGCGGTGCAGAACTTCGTCTCCGCCGCCGTCGGCATCGCCGTTGCGGTCGCGTTGATCCGTGGCTTCTCGCGTGGACGCACCGATCGCATCGGGAACTTCTGGGTCGACCTGGTCCGGGTGACCTTCCGGGTGCTGCTGCCGATCGCCTTCGTCGCGGCCGTGGTGCTCGTGGCCATGGGGGCGATCCAGAACTTCTCCTCCGGCACCGCCGTGTCGACCCTGGCCGGCCACCACCAGACCCTGACCGGAGGACCCGTGGCCTCGCAGGAGGCCATCAAGGAGCTGGGCACGAACGGCGGCGGCTTCTACAACGCCAACTCGGCCCATCCCTTCGAGAACCCCAATCCGCTGAGCAACCTCTTCGAGATCTTCCTGCTCCTGGTGATCCCCGTCGCCCTGACTCGGACGTTCGGCACGATGGTCGGCGACCGCCGACAGGGCTACGCGCTGCTCGCCGTGATGGGCGTCCTCTGGCTCGGCGCGCTGGTGGCGGTGACGACGCTGGAGATGCACCACCCCGGGGCCGCAGCCCAGGCCGCGGGTGCGTCGATGGAGGGCAAGGAGACCCGGTTCGGCGTGCCCGGATCGTCGCTCTTCGCGGTGTCCACCACGGGTACGTCGACCGGCGCGGTGGACTCCTTCCACTCGTCGTACGGCGGGATCGCCGGCGGCGTGCTGATCCTCAACATGGGACTCGGCGAGGTCGCACCGGGCGGTGTCGGCTCGGGCCTCTACGGCATCCTCGTGCTGGCGATCCTGACGGTGTTCGTGGCCGGTCTGATGGTGGGTCGGACGCCGGAGTACCTGCGCAAGAAGATCACCGGTCGTGAGATCAAGCTGGTCGCGCTGAGCATCCTCACCATGCCGATGATCGTGCTCATCGGCACCGGCCTCGCGATGTCGCTCAAGGCGGGGAAGTCCTCGATGCTCAACAGCGGGCCACACGGACTCTCCGAGGTGCTCTACGCCTTCATGTCGGCGGCCAACAACAACGGGTCTGCCTTCGCAGGTCTCTCGGCGAACACCACCTTCTACGACATCGCCCTCGCGCTGGCGATGCTGATCGGCCGTTTCGTGCCGATCCTGCTCGTGCTCGCACTGGCGGGATCGCTGGCCCGGCAGCAGCCCGTGCCCGCCAACGAGGGCACCCTGCCCACCCACGGCGGGCTGTTCGTCTCCATGCTCGTCGGCGTCGTCATCATCGTCGCCGGACTCACCTTCTTCCCGGTGCTGGCACTGGGACCGCTTGCCGAGGGACTCTCATGAGTACGACGATCGCGCCGACCCGCGTCTCCGGGGGGCTCCTCGACCCGCGCCAGCTGCTGGCCTCGCTGCCCGACGCTGTGCGCAAGCTGGACCCGCGGGTGATGGTGAAGTCGCCGGTGATGTTCGTCGTCGAGATCGGCGCTGTCTTCGCCACGGTCAGTGCCATCCAGGGCCCGAGCGTCTTCGGCTGGTCGGTGGTGGTGTGGCTGTGGCTGACCGTGGTCTTCGCGAACCTCGCCGAGGCCGTCGCCGAGGGGCGCGGCAAGGCCCAGGCCGCCACGCTCCGCAAGACACGCACCGAGACCAGTGCCCGTCGCCGGCCCCCCGACGGGCGGGAGGAGCAGGTGTCCGCCTCCCAGCTCCGGCTGGGCGACCTCGTCGTCGTGGTGGCGGGGGAGACCATCCCGGGAGACGGCGACATCGTGGACGGCATCGCCAGCGTGGACGAGTCCGCGATCACCGGTGAGTCCGCCCCGGTCATCCGCGAGTCCGGCGGCGACCGCTCGTCGGTGACCGGCGGCACCCGCGTGCTCAGCGACCGGATCGTCGTGCAGATCACGGCCAGGCCCGGCGAGAGCTTCATCGACCGCATGATTGCGCTCGTCGAAGGGGCGGACCGCCAGAAGACGCCGAACGAGATCGCGCTGAACATCCTGCTGGCCAGCCTCACCATCGTCTTCCTCGGCGCCACGGTCACGTTGCAGCCGTTCGCTGTCTACAGCGGCGCTCGCCAGGACGTGATCGTCCTCGTGGCGCTGCTGGTCTGCCTGATCCCCACCACGATCGGCGCGCTGCTCTCGGCCATCGGCATCGCCGGCATGGACCGTCTCGTGCAGCACAACGTGCTGGCCATGTCGGGCCGCTCGGTCGAGGCCGCAGGAGATGTGAACACACTGCTCCTGGACAAGACCGGCACCATCACACTGGGCAACCGGCAGGCGAGCGAGTTCCTGCCGGTCAACGGCATCACCGAGGCCGAGCTCGCCGACGCGGCCCAGCTCTCCAGCCTCGCCGACGAGACGCCGGAGGGCCGCTCGATCGTCGTGCTCGCCAAGTCCGCCTACGGTCTGCGGGAGCGGAGCCCGGGCGAGCTTCCGGAGGCGAGGTTCGTCGGGTTCACTGCCCAGACGCGGATGTCGGGGGTCGACCTCCCGGGGCGCGAGATCCGCAAGGGTGCCGCGGCCGCGATCCTCGCCTGGGTGCGCGACTGCGGCGGTGGCGACGTCAGAGCGGTCGGCAGCCTCGTGGACTCCATCTCCACCTCGGGCGGTACGCCGCTCGTGGTGGCCGAGCTCGCGGACGGTCACGCCCGCGCCCTCGGTGTCATCCACCTCAAGGACGTGGTCAAGGAGGGCATGCGCGAGAGGTTCGAGGAGATGCGTCGGATGGGCATCCGCACCGTGATGATCACCGGTGACAACCCGTTGACGGCTCGGGCGATCGCGGAGGAGGCAGGGGTCGACGACTACCTGGCCGAGGCCACACCCGAGGACAAGATGGCGCTGATCAAGAAGGAGCAGGAGGGCGGTCGACTGGTCGCGATGACCGGCGACGGCACCAACGACGCTCCCGCGCTGGCCCAGGCGGACGTCGGCGTCGCGATGAACACGGGCACGTCGTCGGCCAAGGAGGCCGGCAACATGGTCGACCTCGACTCCAATCCGACCAAGCTGATCGAGATCGTCGAGATCGGCAAGCAGCTGCTGATCACGCGGGGAGCCTTGACGACCTTCTCGATTGCGAACGACGTCGCCAAGTACTTCGCGATCATCCCGGCCATGTTCGCCGGCGTCTTCACCGGACTGGACAAGCTGAACGTCATGGGCCTGTCCAGCCCGGAGTCGGCGATCCTGTCGGCAGTCATCTTCAACGCCCTGATCATCGTGGCGCTGATCCCGCTGTCGTTGAGGGGCGTGCGCTACCGGCCGTCGTCAGCGGCCTCGATGCTGCGTCGCAACCTGGCCGTCTACGGCCTCGGCGGGCTGGTGGCCCCGTTCATCGGCATCAAGCTCGTCGACCTGCTGGTCTCCCAGATCCCGGGTATCTCATGAGGAAGGCGTCCATGACCTCACTCGGTCAGTTCGGTCCAGCAGCACGGCTGGTCCTGCTGCTCACCCTCGTGCTGGGCATCGGCTACCCGCTGGTCGTCACCGGTGTCGCCCAGGTGGCGTTCGGCTCCCAGGCGGACGGCTCGCTGGTCCGGCACGGCGGGAAGGTGGTCGGTTCCTCCCTGGTCGGCCAGGCGTACGACGACCCGTCGTACTTCCAGGGTCGGCCGTCCGCCGCAGGCGATGGCTATGACCCGCTGTCCACCAGCGCCAGCAACCTCGGACTCGACAACCCCGAGCTCGTCAAGCAGGTCAAGGAGCGTCGAGCGGCGGCCGTGAAGGCGGACGGCACCCGGCCGGCGCACGTCGCGCCGGACGCCCTGCTCGCGAGCGGCTCGGGGCTCGACCCCCAGATCAGCCCGGAGTACGCCGCCCAACAGGTCGCCCGCGTGGCCAGGGAGCGGGGACTCAGCGAGGCGAGAGTGCGCAGCCTCGTCGCTGCACACACCAAGGGGCGCACCCTCGGGTTCCTCGGCGAACCCCGGGTCGACCTGCTCGAGCTCAACCTGGCGCTGGACCGAGTGGGTTAGGGGGACACTGGAGGCGTGGCGACACAGTCCGGACCGACGCGTCCGCGCGGCAGGCTCCGGGTGTACCTCGGTGCGGCACCGGGCGTCGGGAAGACCTACGCCATGCTCGGTGAGGGTCGCCGTCGCGCCGAGCGAGGCACCGACGTCGTGGTCGGGTTCGTCGAGACCCACGGTCGCCAGCACACCGCCGAGATGCTCGACGGTCTCGAGGTGGTGCCGCGGCGCACCCTCCCCTACCGCGACTCGTCCTACGACGAGATGGACGTCGACGCTGTCCTCGACCGCCGGCCCCGGTTGGCGCTGATCGACGAGCTCGCACACACCAACGTGCCCGGCAGTCGCAATGCCAAGAGGTGGCAGGACGTCCAGGAGATCCTCGACGCCGGCATCGACGTGATCACGACCGTCAACATCCAGCACCTCGAGTCGGTCAACGACGTCGTGGAGAAGATCACCGGCGTACCCCAGCGCGAGACCGTGCCGGACGCCGTCGTACGGGCCGCGGAGCAGATCGAGCTCGAGGACATGACCGCCGAGGCCTTGCGTCGCCGGCTGGCCCACGGGAACGTCTACGCGCCCGAGAAGGTCGATGCCGCACTCGCCAACTACTTCCGGGTCGGCAACCTCAACGCGTTGCGCGAGCTGGCCCTGCTCTGGACCGCGGACCGGGTCGACGCGGCCCTGCAGCAGTACCGTGAGCAGCACGAGATCTCCGGCATCTGGGAGGCCCGCGAGCGGGTGGTCGTCGCACTCAGTGGCGGTCCCGAGGGAGAGACCCTGCTGCGCCGCGCGGCCCGGGTCGCCGTACGCGCCGGGGGTGAGCTGCTGGCCGTGCACGTCGCGAGGTCTGACGGTCTCGCCGGCGTCAGCCAGAGCGCCCTGGCCGAGCAGCGTCGCCTGGTCGAGAGCCTCGGTGGCAGCTACCACCAGGTGCTCGGCGACGACGTGGCCGAATCTCTGCTGTCGTTCGCCCGCGCCGAGAACGCCACCCAGCTGGTGCTCGGTGACAGCCGTCGCTCCCGGCTCGGTGCTTTCCTCAGCGGACCTGGCATCGGCACCACCACCATCCGCGAGTCCGGTGACATCGACGTGCACATGGTGCAGCACCGAGGGGCCGGAGCAGGGCGACGTCTGCCGCAGCTGCACGGGTCACTCAGCAGGCGACGCGTCTCGGCCGGTTACGCACTCTCAGCGGTGCTCCCAGTGGTGATGACGCTCTGCCTGTTGCCGTTGCATGGCGACAACCTGGTCAGCGACATGCTGCTGTTCCTCCTGATGACCGTGATCGTCGCGCTGATCGGTGGCCTCCGGCCCGCACTCATCTGTGCGATCGCCGGCTCGGTGCTGCTGAACTACTTCTTCACGCCACCCGTGCACACCCTCACCATCAAGGACCCGAACAACGCGCTGGCGCTGTTCGTGTTCATCGCGGTGGGCATGCTGGTCAGCTCCGTTGTCGACCTCGCCGCCAGAAGGACCCGCGAAGCAGCACGCGGTGCGGCCGAGTCGCGGACCCTCGCCGACCTGGCGTCGACCGCGCTGGCCGAGGACGACGCGCTGGGGTTGACGCTCGAACGCCTCCGCGAGACGTTCGCGCTGCGCTCGGTGACGCTGTTCGAGCGCCAGGAAGACGGGTGGCGCATGGTGGCCTGCGCTGGTGGGGAGTGCGCCGCGCCCGAGGAGGCCGAGACGGTCGTGCCCGCCGGTGAGGGACGGGTGATCGCCCTCGCCGGCCGGCTGCTCGAGGCCGACGACCAGCGAGTGGTGTCGGCCTTCGGCTCCCAGGTCGCGGTGGTGCTCGACCGGATCTCGTTGCGCGCCCAGGCGTCCGAGGCCGACGCACTCGCCCAGATCGACCGCACCCGTACGGCGCTGCTGGCCGCCGTGGGCCACGACCTGCGGACCCCGCTGGCCGCCGCCAAGGCCGCGATCTCGACGTTGCGGAGCGTCGACCTCGACCTCGACAAGGACGACCGGGACGAGCTGGTCGCCACCGCCGACGAGTCCCTCGACCGACTGACGGGGCTGATCTCCAACCTGCTCGACATGAGCCGGCTGCAGGCCGGGGCGATGGCCGTCGAGCTGCGCCCTGTCGCTGTGGACGAGGTCGTCGCCCGGGTGCTCGACGACGTCGGCACCCTCGGCGTCAGGGTGAGGGTCGAGGTGCCGGCCGACGTACCCGAGGTGCTCGCCGACCCCGGTCTCCTGGAGCGGGTCCTGGTCAACCTCGTGCAGAACGCCATCCGGTTCGCGCCCTCCGGCCACCCACCGCGCCTGACGGCCGCCGGCATCGGGGAGTACGTCGAGCTCCGCGTCGTCGACCGGGGACCCGGGATCACCCCCGAGCAGCGCGATGAGGTCTTCCTCCCGTTCCAGAGGTTGGGCGACACCGACAACACGACCGGCGTCGGCCTCGGCCTGGCCCTCTCGCGCGGACTCACCGAGGCGATGGGCGGCACCCTCGAGCCCGAGGACACCCCGGGTGGCGGGCTGACGATGGTGGTGCGCCTGCGTGCGGGTGCTGCCGATGCACCCGCACCAACGCCCGGGCTGCGCGAGCGTGCCCAGGAGGAGGTCCTGTGACGCGGGTACTTGTCGTCGACGACGAGCCGCAGATCCTGCGAGCGCTGGCCATCAACCTCCGGGCCCGCGGGTACGACGTGCGCACCGCTGGCTCCGGAACCGAGGCGCTGGCGACCGCTGCCGCGCACCCGCCCGAGCTCGTCGTGCTCGATCTCGGCCTGCCCGACATGGACGGCACCGACGTGATCGCCGGGCTGCGTGGATGGACCGCCGTACCCGTCCTCGTCCTGTCCGGACGGTCCGACAGCAGCGACAAGGTGGATGCCCTCGATGCGGGTGCGGACGACTACGTCACCAAGCCGTTCGGCATGGACGAGCTGCTGGCCCGGCTGCGCGCGATGCTGCGTCGAGGGACACCTGCCGGAGACGATCTCCCCGCCGTGCGCTTCGGCGACACGGTCGTCGACCTCGCCTCTCGCCGGGTCGTGCGCGACGGTGACGAGGTCCGGCTCACTCCCACGGAGTGGCACCTGCTGGAGGTGCTCGTCCGGCACCCGGGAAGGCTCCTCAGCCAGAAGCAGCTGCTGTCCGAGGTGTGGGGACCCGGCTACGAGAACGCCCACGGCAACCTGCGGCTCTACATGGGCCAGCTCCGTCGCAAGCTCGAGGACGACCCCGCCCGGCCGCGCTTCCTGATCAACGAGCCCGGCATGGGCTACCGCTTCGAGCCGGGCGATCCCTTCGTCGACGCCTGACCACGTGCCCCGGGGGGAATTGCGGCTCCCCACCCTTGCTGGGTCTGGCTCCCATCTGGAATCCGATCCAGACCCGGTCGTCTGAGGGCTCCGAGCTACTCGACAGCACGAGGCGATACTGCCGCCTCCTGCGTTGACGGAACGTTCCAACAAAACGCATTTTGATGGAACGTTCCGTCAAGGGAACAGGTGTCCGATGCGGGTCGGATCGCGGCAGATCCGGTTACTCGCCCGAGCGGGACGATCCGCAGAGCGATTCGCGAACGCTCAGGGCACGCGCTGGCCTGTCGATCACTCTTTGTCCGTTTTCGCCCACTTGGGACGCTCCGTCGACATAGGGTGCAACCCGCGCCTTGAACAGGCCAAGAAACGGGGGAAGACGTGTCCGAGTCATCGAACAGTGCACCTCCGGGGTGGTTCCCGGACCAAAGTGCACCTCCGGGGTGGTACCCGGACCAAGGTGCACCCGACACTTTTCGCTGGTGGGATGGCGCGGCGTGGACCGAGCACCGGCGGACCCCAGTTCGTCAGCCCCCTCGCGACTACGACGGCCGCGTCAAGCGCTCGTACGGAAAGGTCGCCCGGATCCTGGTCCCGATCGGTGCCCTCGTCGCCTTCTTCTTCCCGGTGTCGGACGAGTATGCCAACGGGTCGGATGCCTACGCGTTCGGCCAAATGATCGTCCACGCGATCCTCGGCGCGCTCGTAGGTTTGGCGCTGGCGTGGGTCGTCAGCACCGTTGCGGCCCGGTTCTCCTCGAAGGCCGCCTGAACGACCGCACATCGGCATGTCCGAGCGGATCGCGGCATGTGCGGATGGTCAGAACGACCTAGTTCGGCTCGGCGGGGGCCTCGACATACGCGACGTGAACCCCATCCGGCGGGTTCTTTGGATCCCAACCGCTGGGCCATACACCGTGGTCGAGAGCGCGGGAGAGCAGACGTTGGTTCTGCGCTCGCTTTCGGTCTCCAGGCTCGTACACGGTGCCGCCGATGTGCTCGCTCGGCTCTGCTTCGCCCGCGTGCTGCCTTTCGCTAAGTTCAGCTCCTCGGGCGTTAACGAACTCCTCGAACTCGGCCTGATCATCGAATGCTGCCAGGAAGACATTCCGGCGTTCGTGACGCTCCGGGTCGTACCTGTAGTGCTCTGCAACGAAACGCGTGATGGTGTCATCGTCCGGATCAACCATGGCCATCGCGCAAGCGTAGAACCCCGACCCGGGTAGCGGTGGCTCAACGCCCCATGCCATCGGGGCAGGCACGGTCTTCCCAAGGTCCGGATCTCGGCATGTCCGGACGTCGAACGGGCGCGCACTCTGGGCCGGACCAGCTGGCAGGTGACCCAGGCGCCTTGACGGAACGTTCCAACAACCGCGTGTTTGCTGGAACGTTCCGTCAACGCAGACGGAGTGTTCGCCCCGGATCGCGTCAGAGCGGGCGGTTCGCACGTTGCATCAGACGTTAGGCCATCCCTGCAGGTCAGAGACAGAGACGGGTTCCACCGGAGGGTGGGAGGTCTGCTGGTCGCGGCCGACCGCCCGCTGTCGTAGTCGCCACAACGCACATCGGCAGATGAGTGCGCTCCGCTCCGGAGAGGGTCGGGCGAGCCTCAGCGCCAGCGGCCGCGGAGGTACTGGTCGGGCCACGGCGCGTCCTCGAACGGCACGCCGAGCTCGTGGGCGGCGCGCAACGGCCAGGCCGGCTCGCGGAGGGCGGCCCGGGCGAGGAGGACGACGTCGGCCTCGCCGTTGGCGAGGATCTTCTCGGCCTGCTCGGGGTCGGTGATCAGCCCGACCGCGCCGGTGGCGATGCCGCCCGCGCGTACGCCGGCCGAGAGCGGCACCTGGTAGCCGGGCTCGAGCGGGATCGAGGCCGGGGCGTTGCCGCCGGAGGAGACGTCGACGAGGTCGACCCCGTGCTCCTTCAGCAGTACGCCGAGCCGCCGACTCTGCTCGAGGTCCCACCCGCCGTCGATCCAGTCGGTGCCGGAGATGCGTACCAGCAGGGGAGCCGAGTCGGGCAGCTCCGCGCGGACGGCGTCGACCACCTCGAGCACGAGACGGGTGCGGTTCTCGAACGAGCCGCCGTAGTCGTCGTCGCGACGGTTGGACAGCGGGGAGAGGAACTGGTGCAACAGGTAGCCGTGGGCCGCGTGGATCTCGACGGTGTCGAAGCCGACCGACACGGCCCGTCGGGCGGCCTCGGCGAAGGCCCGCACGACCTCCGCTACCTGGTCGACGGTGAGGGCGGCCGGTGCGGCGTACCCCTCGAAGGGGAGGTCCGAGGGCGCCACGGTCTCCCACCCGCCGTCGACGCTCGGCACGGTGCCGGTGCGCGGGTCCCAGGGGCGGTAGGTCGACGCCTTGCGCCCGGCGTGCGCCAGCTGCGCGCCGATCGGCGCGCCCTGGCCGTGCACGAACTCGACGACGCGTCGCCAGGCCTCGGCCTGCTCGTCGTTCCAGATGCCGGCGTCCTGCGGGGAGATGCGGCCCTCGGGCACCACCGCCGAAGCCTCCGTCATGACCAGCCCGAACCCGCCGGTGGCACGCGCGCCGAGGTGCACGAGGTGCCAGTCGTCCGGGACTCCGTCGACCGAGGAGTACTGGCACATCGGGGCCAGCCAGACCCGGTTGCGGGCAGTCATCCCGCGCAACGTGATCGGCTCGAACAGCTTCGACACTCGATCCTCCTCGTTCGGTGGCGCCACTCCTGGGGCCAACCAACCCACACCTGGTGGTGTTCCCGGACCAGACCGGTGACACACCCTCACCGGACATCCGGGCCGCTCTCGTATTAATAGGATAAAGTCACTGCACTTACTACAGAGATAGAGAAGGGAGGCTGAGACTGATGACCGAGCACCACACACCGAGCACCGGCGCCATCGACGTGCACCAGCACCTGTGGCCCGACGAGCTCGTCGACCGGCTGCGCGCGCGCTCCAAGGCGCCGTACCTGCGCGGCTGGACGCTGCACACCGACGGCGAGCCGCCGTACGACGTGGACCCGGCAGGACATGACGTCGCGACCCGGGTCGCGGCGGACCGAGACGCGGGGGTGGGCTCGGCCTGCCTGAGCCTCTCTGCTCCGCTCGGCATCGAGAGCCTGCTGCGTCCCGAGGCACAACCGTTGATCGACGCCTGGCACCGCGGGGTCCGCGAGCTCCCCGACCACTACCGTGCCTGGGTCTCGGTCCCGGCCGAGGACCCGTGCGTCCCCGACGTGCGCCGCCTGCTGGAGGAGGACCGCTTCGTCGGTCTCCAGCTGCCGGCCACCGACCTGCTCACGCCCTTCGCCTGGGAGCGTGCGGCCAAGCTGCTCCTGGCGGCCGAGCTGTCCGGCAAGCCGGTCTTCGTGCATCCCGGACCCGAGCCACGTCGGGTGCTGGCCGGTCGGCTGCCCGAGTGGTGGGCACCGGTCGTCGGCTACACCGCGCAGCTGCAGGCCGCGTGGTGGGGCTGGCAGGCCTTCGGCGGCCGTCGCCTGTTCCCGCGCCTGAAGCTGCTCTTCGGGGCGGGCGCCGGGCTCGCACCGGTGCTGGTGGAGCGTCATGCGCTGCGCGGCGGCGGCCGTACGACGGTCGACCCGGACGTCTTCGTGGACACCTCCGGCACCGGAGTCCGTGCGCTGGAGGCGATCGTGCGCGTGCTCGGCATCGACGCGCTCGTGCTCGGCAGCGACCGTCCCTACGGCGACCCGCTCGAGGAGTTCCTCGGCGATGCCGCCACCCATGCGGTGCGCGTGGCCAACCCGGCCCGGCTGCTCGGGACCCGCACCCACGAGCAGGGAGGTGACCGGGAATGGGCGGTAGCGAGCTGACCGCGCTGGCCGAGGAGGCCAGCCTCGGGGGAGCAGGAGTTCCCGCCGAGCACGCCGCCCCGCTGGCGACGTACCCCGACAACGTGACCGTCGCGCACCTGCTGCGGCGGCTCCCCGACCGCGACCTCACCAAGACCGAGCTCGAGGCACTGGCCGCCGGCATCGCCCACCAGCCGGAGTCGTGGGCGCACCACGTCGCCTTCGACGGCGAGGAGCGCGTCTACGTGTCGCTGCACCGTGACGCCCACGTCGACGTCTGGCTGCTGTGCTGGACCCCGGAGAACGACACCGGCTGGCACGACCACGACGTGTCCTCGGGCGCCGTGGCGGTGGTGGCCGGTGAGCTGGTCGAGAACAACCTGACCCTGGCCCACGGCGCTCGCGAGACCCGCGTGCCCGCCGGCCGGGTGTTCTCCTTCGGGCCCGACCACATCCACCGACTCAACGGTGCCGTGCACGGCTCGATCAGCGTGCACGCCTACAGCCCGCCGCTGTGGCGGATGGGTCAGTACGCCGTCAGTGACGCCGGTGTGCTGCGCCGCATCTCGCTGTCGTACGCCGACGAGCTGCGTCCGATCGACGACCCGGAGCCGTCGCGCTAGTCCTAGGCTTCGGCCCATGCCGGTCGAGTCCTTCGGTCCCTCCTCGCGGGGACCCGTGCAGAAGATCGTGCTCGGGTCTCCGCCCGGTCCGGTGCTGGAGGTGCTCGACCTCGGGGCGACCGTGCACCGGCTCTGGCTGACCGGCGGCGACGGCGTACGCCGCAACGTGGTGCTGGGCCACGCGACGGCGGAGGAGTACCTCACCTCCAAGGACTACGTCGGTGCCACCGTCGGTCGCTACGCCAACCGGATCGGTGGCGCCCGCTTCGAGCTGGATGGCGAGAGCGTCCAGCTGGTGCCCAACGAGGGTGACAACCAGCTGCACGGTGGCCCCGTCGGCTTCGACAAGCAGCTGTGGGAAGTCGTGGAGCACGCTCGCGGCACCGCGACCCTGCGGCTGGTCAGTCCCGACGGCGACCAGGGCTTCCCGGGCACCGTCACGGTGCTCGCGCGCTTCGTGGTGATCGACGACGCCGTGAGGATCGTGCTCGAGGCCACCACCGATGCACCCACGGTCGTCGGCCTGACCAGCCACGCCTACCTCAACCTGGACGGCGACGGCTCCGGCCCGGTCACCGACCAGCTGCTGCGGGTGGCCGCGCACGAGTTCGTGTCGGTCGACGACGCGGGAATCCCCGGGGAGCTCACGCCCGTCGAGGGCAGCCCGTTCGACCTGCGCGAGCCGCGGCCGCTGGGCGAGGTCGCGGACGTCGACCACTGCTTCGCGATCACCGGTGACGGCTCTCGGGTCGTCGCTGCGCTCGACTCGCCGGCCACCCGCATCCGGGCCACCCTGGTCGCCGACCAGACGGGTCTGCAGGTCTACGCCGGCAAGGGTTTCGACGGCTCGACCAGCTCGACGGCCGGGACGGCGTACGGCCCGGGTGCTGGGGTCGCGCTCGAGCCGGGGCCGTTCCCGGACACGCCCAACCGGCCCGAGTTCGGCTCGGCCGTGCTGCGGCCGGGTGAGACCTACCGGTCGACCATCGAGTGGCGGTTCGGACCGACCCTGTAGAAGGGACACATGGAGCAACGCGAGCTGGACAGGACAGGGCGGACGGTGTCGGCGGTCGGGTTGGGCACCTGGCAGCTGGGTGCCGACTGGGGCGAGGTCTCCGAGGCCGACGCGCGGGCGGTGCTCGAGGCGTCCGCCGAGGAGGGGGTCACCTTCTACGACACCGCCGACGTCTACGGCGACGGACGCAGCGAGCGGGTGGTCGGCGCCTTCCTGGCCGACCACGCCGACGACGGCTTCTTCGTCGCCACCAAGATGGGCCGGCGCGTCGACCAGGAGCCGGAGAACTACAACCCGGAGAACTTCCGCGCGTGGACCGACCGGTCGCGGCGCAACCTCGGCGTCGACCGGCTCGACCTCGTCCAGCTGCACTGCCCGCCGTCGGCCACGATCGACGACGACGCGACCTACGACGCCCTCGACGCACTGGTCGAGGACGGCACCATCGCGGCGTACGGCGTCAGCGTGGAGACCGTCGACCAGGCGCTGAGCGCCATGACCCGACCGAACCTCGCAAGCGTGCAGATCATCCTGAACGCGCTGCGCCTCAAGCCACTCGAGAAGGTGCTGCCGACCGCGATCGAGACCTCGACCGGCATCATCGCCCGGGTGCCGTTGGCCTCCGGACTGCTGTCGGGCAAGTACGACGCGAGCACCACCTTCGCCGACGACGACCACCGCAGCTACAACCGCGACGGGAGCGCCTTCGATGTCGGGGAGACCTTCTCGGGCGTGCCGTTCGACGTCGGGCTCGAGGCTGCCGCCGACTTCGGCCGCCTCGTCGAGGAGACCGCCCCGGACGGCCTGACCTCCGCCCAGGCGGCGATCGCGTGGGTCTGGCAGCTGCCGGGCGTGACCACCGTCATCCCAGGTGCCCGCAGCGAGGCCCAGGCGCGGTCCAACGCCGCTGCCGGACGGGTGCCGCCGCTGGGCGACGAGTTCCTGGCCGGGGTGGGCCGCATCTACGACGAGCGGGTCCGGGCGCTGGTGCACGACCGCTGGTGAGTGCGGGCTATGTCGTCGGGCACACTCCCGCCGTGCCGGTCGGGCGACGGGCACAATGACCGGGTGACCCAGAAGTCCGCGTGGTTCGAGTCCCCGGCCGACGCCGAGAAGCAGCTGGCGTCCGCCGGCTACCTCTCCGACAACGCCACCTCCACGACGACCTACCTGGCCGGAGCCCTGGAGAAGCCGCTGCTGATCGAGGGGCCGGCGGGTGTCGGGAAGACCGAGCTGGCCAAGGCGGTGGCGCGGGCGACGGGTGCCGAGCTGGTGCGGCTGCAGTGCTACGAGGGCCTCGACGAGGCGCGGGCGCTCTACGAGTGGAACTACAAGAAGCAGCTGCTCCGCATCCAGGCTGCAGGGGATCAGTCGTGGGACGAGACCCACGACGACATCTTCACCGACGAGTTCCTGCTGACCCGGCCGCTGCTGACCGCGATCCGGCGCGAGGACCCGACCGTGCTGCTCATCGACGAGGTCGACAAGACCGACGTCGAGGTGGAGGGGCTGCTGCTCGAGGTGCTCAGCGACTTCCAGGTGACCATCCCCGAGATGGGCACCGTCTCGGCGAGCCGACGGCCCCTCGTCGTACTCACCTCCAACGCGACGCGCGAGCTCTCCGAGGCCATCAAGCGTCGCTGCCTGTTCCTGCACATCGACTACCCCGAGGCCGAGCGCGAGCGCGAGATCGTGGTCTCGCAGGTGCCCGAGATCGAGGAGCAGCTCGCCGGCCAGATCGTCGAGGTGGTCGGCAGGCTGCGCGACCTCGAGCTGCGCAAGGCACCGTCGATCGCGGAGACCATCGACTGGGCACGCACCCTCGTCGCCCTCGGCACCGGCACCCTCGACGAGAAGGCGATCGACCAGACGCTCGGGGTGGTGCTCAAGCACGCCAGCGACCACGAGCGGGCGATCCGCGAGCTGAGGCTGCGCTCCAAGTGAGCCTTCTCGACCGGCACATCGAGTTCGTCGAGGCGCTGCGCAGCGCGGGGTTGCCGGTCTCGCTCGCCGAGGGCCTGGACGCCGTCGAGGCGATCGATGCCCTCGGGATCGGGGAGCGCGAGTCGTTGCGGGCGGCGTACGCCGCGACGCTGGTCAAGCGCCAGAACCACCGCCCCGGCTTCGACCAGGTCTTCGACCTCTACTTCCCGGCGCTGATCGGGGAGGGGCACTCGACGGACCGGATAGTCCAGAACGAAACGCCGCCTGAGGACGCTGGTGAAGCGGCAGAGCGTTCTGGACTATCCGGAAACGACGGTCCCCAGGCGCTGGCCGACTTCCGCGAGGCGCTGGCGACGGCGATGGCGATGGGGGATCCCGACGCGCTGGCGATGCTGGCGCGGGAGGCGGTGCAGCGGTTCGGGCTGATCCGGGGGCGCGGGCCGGGGGAGCAGCGGTGGTCGTCGTACAACGTGATGAACCGGGTCTCACCCGACGAGCTCGTCGACCGGGCGCTGGCCGGGCTGCTCGGTGCCGACACCGGGCAGGATCCGTCGATGCGGCGGCTGATCGAGGCGCAGGCGCGGGCGTTCGAAGGGCTGGTCGACTCGGAGGTACGCCGTCGCGCGGCCGAGGTCCGTGGCCCGGAGCACGTCGCCCGCCACACCGTGCGCCCGGCCATCGAGCAGGTCGAGTTCACCTCGGCCCGCAAGGCCGACCTCGAGCTGATGCGCCGCGAGATCCAGCCGCTGGCGAGGCGCCTGGCGACCCGGGTCAGCCGCGAGCAGCACTCCCGTCGCGGCCGGCCCCTCGACTTCCGCCGGACCGTGCGCGCCTCGATGTCGAGCGGTGGCGTGCCGATGGACACCCGGCACAAGCCGAAGCGCCCGGGGCGCACCGATCTCGTCGTGCTGTGCGACGTGAGTGGCTCGGTCGCCAACTTCGCCAGCTTCACGCTGATGCTGGTCTTCGCGCTGCGCGAGCAGTTCAACCGGGTCCGCGCGTTCACGTTCGTCGACGAGATCCACGAGGTCACCGGCCGGTTCGACACCCGTGGCGACCCGGCGCAGACGATGGCCGACCTCGCCGCGAGTGCGCGCTACACGTCGTTGTGGGGCCGCACCAACTACGGCCGGGCGTTCACCCGCTTCTCCGAGGAGTACGCCGACGCACTGACTCCCAAGACCAACCTGCTGGTGCTGGGCGACGCGCGCTCGAACCACACCGATCTCGCCCTGCCGGTCGTGAAGGACCTCGTGCACGCCGCCCGGCACAGCTGGTGGCTCAACCCCGAGCACACCCGCAACTGGAACACCGGCGACTCCGCGGCCCGCGAGTACGGCCTGGTGATGCCCATGGTCGAGTGCCGCAACCTGACCCAGCTCGGGGAGTTCGTGCACGACCTGGCGTGAGCCAGTCGTCGTACGGTGAGGCATGGCTCCCTCTCGGCTCGTCACCCTCCCGGCCCTTGTCGTGCTCACGCTCGCCCTCACCTCCTTCGGCTCGGCTCCTGCGGCACCACCGTCGGAGGGCACCGCGACCCCCGCGGCCGCGCGGGTGAGCACCTTCCGCGTCGTCGCCGCCGGTGACATCTCCTGCCCGCCCGGCGAGGCGGTCACCCCCACTCGGTGCCAGCAGGGCGCGACGGCCGCCCTGGCCAGCAGGCTGAAGCCGAACCTGGTCCTCACCCTCGGCGACCACCAGTACCAGGAGAGCTCGCTGGCGCAGTTCCAGGGCTCCTACGCGAAGTCCTGGGGTGCACTCCGGTCCAGGACGCGGCCGGCGATCGGCAACCATGAGTACCTCACGCCGGGCGCGGAGGGCTACTACACCTACTTCCGCTACCGGCAGCCCGGCCCACCCGGCTACTACCGCGTGCAGGCCGGCGCCTGGCAGGTGTTCGTGCTGAACAGCAACTGCGACAAGATCAACTGCTCCCGTGAGGCCACTTGGCTCGACCGGCAGATGAAGGCGCACCCGTCGCGGTGCTCGATGATCACCATGCACCACCCCCGCTACAGCTCGGGCGCGGAGCACGGCAACGATCCGGCGGTGATCCCGCTCTGGCGGGCGGCGTACAAGCACCACACAGACCTGGTCCTGACCGGGCACGAGCACGACTACGAGCGGTTCAAGCGGATGGACGCCGTGGGTCACCTGCGCCCCTACCGCGGGATGCTCGAGTTCGTCGTGGGCACCGGCGGCGTCAACCTCTACCACCTCGGCACCCGCAAGCTCGGTTCCGCGCGCTACCAGGACACCCGCTTCGGGGTGCTCCAGCTGAACCTGCACCCGCGCACGTACTCCTTCGCCTTCCGCGCGACCAACGGTCAGGTGCTCGACTCGGGGTCTCGCACCTGCTTGTGAGGGCCGTTCGCCGGGTTCGTCCCACGAGGGCTCGGAGGCACCAGTAGAATCAGTTCTTCGCTTTGTTCGTTCCCCATCGAAGGGCACCCGGCGTTGAACAATGACGTGGCCGCACGCGAGATCGCGAGCGAGCAGGAGTACGTCGACACCGTCTACGCGCAGCTCGAGAAGGCGTCTGTCTCCGCCCAGGAGCTGGCGAAGGAGGGGCTGGCCCGCGGCCGGATCGGCAACGAGGGCGGTCTCGTCGAGCGCGACGCGATGGTCTTCCAGGCGGCCCGCCGGATGGCCACCCTCGACGCCGCCCACGAGGGCCTCGTCTTCGGCCGTCTCGACCTCCGCCCGGACGTCAGTGGCATCCCGCGCTACATCGGCCGCATCGGGCTGCGCGACGACAACTACGACGTGATGCTGATCGACTGGCGCGCCCCCGCCGCGGCCGTCTTCTACCAGGCCACGCAGGCCGACCCGCAGGGCGTCATCCGTCGCCGGATCCTGCGCAGCAAGGGCGTGCACGTGCTCGGTGTCGAGGACGACCTGCTCGACGCCGAGGCCGAGACCGACCTGCCGATCGTCGGCGAGGGTGCGCTGCTCGCCCAGCTGACCCGCGCCCGTGACCGCTCGATGCACTCGATCGTGGCCACCATCCAGGCCGAGCAGGACCGCGCGATCCGGGCCCCCAACAAGGGCGTCGTCTCGATCTCAGGAGGCCCAGGCACCGGCAAGACGGTGGTGGCGCTGCACCGCGCGGCCTACCTGCTCTACGCCGACCGACGTCGCTACGAGACCGGCGGCGTCCTGGTCGTCGGCCCGTCGGGCGTGTTCATGCGCTACATCGAGCGGGTGCTGCCCTCGCTGGGTGAGACCGCGGTCGCCCTCCGCTCGCTGGGCGAGGTCGTCGACGGCGTCCGCGCCAGCCGGCGCGACGACCCGGCGGTCGCGGAGGTCAAGGGCTCGCTCGCGATGGCCGAGCTGCTGCGTCGTACGTCGCGCCAGGCAGTACCCGACGCGCCCCGCGAGTTCCGGGTCTTCTACCGCGACGACGTGATCCACCTCGGGCCTCGCGAGCTCGGCTCCATCCGGCGCCAGCTGCTGACCATGGGCCGCCGCAACCGCTCGACCACCAAGGTCGCCTCGACCCTGATCGACGCCATGTGGCGACAGGTCACGAGCGAGCGCGGACGCGAGCGCACCAAGGAGGACTTCGCCGCGGAGATGCGCACCAGCGACGAGTTCCTCGAGTTCGCCGCCGCCTGGTGGCCGGTGCTCGACGCCGCGACGGTGCTCGGCTGGCTGCGTGACCCCGACCTGCTGACCCGGGTGAGCGAGGGAGTGCTGGACGACGAGTCGGTGCGTCTGCTCGCCAAGTCGTGGGGCGACCAGCTCTCGGTCGACGATATCGCGCTGCTCGACGAGCTGCGCTACTTGCTCGGCGACCCGCCGATCGTCAACACCGGCTCGGTCGACGACGAGTACCTCGCGGCCGAGGACGCCTCGCTCCACGAGGTGTTCACCGCTTCCGACCGGGAGTACGCCGGCCCGCGTGGCTGGTCCCCGCCCACCAACCGGGTCGAGGACGACGGGTTCGCCCACGTGCTCGTCGACGAGGCCCAGGACCTGACGCCGATGCAGTGGCGGATGGTCGGGCGCCGCGGGCGGGCGGCGACCTGGACCATCGTCGGCGACCCCGCCCAGTCCTCCTGGCCGGTCCCGGCTGAGGCTGCGCGGGCGAGGGCCGAGGCGCTCGCGGACAAGCCGCGCCACGACTTCCACCTCTCCACCAACTACCGCAACAGCTCGGAGATCTACGACTTCGCGGCCGCCTACGCCTCCCGGGTCGGTCTCGACGCCGACCTCCCCGACGCGGTGCGCTCGACCGGGGTATCACCGGAGGAGCGGCACGTCGACGAGCTCGAGTCGGCCGTCCGGTCCGCGCTCTCGGAGCTGGCCGGTTCGGTGGAGGGCACGGTCGGTGTGGTCGTGCCGGTCGCTCGCCACGGCGAGGTGAGTCGCTGGGTCTCGTCGTGGCCGGAGTTCGCCTCCGACTTCGGGACCCTCGAGTCGCGGCTCGTCGTACTCACGGGGCTGGACACCAAGGGCCTCGAGTTCGACGGCATCGTCGTGGTCGAGCCGCAGGAGATCGAGGACGAGTCACCGACCGGTCGGGCCACCCTGTACGTCGTCTACACCCGAGCCACCCAGCGCATGATCACGCTCACGAGCTGACCGTGCTGATCCATCCCTGGGACGAGGCGACCCGCGAGGAGTGGCAGGGGGTGCTCGCTCGAGCGGACTTCGGCCAGCTCATCACCGCGGGCCACGTCGACGGGTACCCGGTCGTCGTACCCACCCACTTCCTGTACGACGGCGACTCCACCGTCCTCCTCCACCTGGCGCGACCAAACCCGGTCTGGAAGGCCCTCGCCGCCGACGAACACGTCGTGCTCGCCCTCACCGGTGACTACGCCTACGTCGAGGCGGCCTGGAACGCCACCCCCGACACCGACCCCGACCGCGGCGTGCCCACGTCGTACTACACCGCCGTGCAGCTGCTCTGCCGGGCCGAAGTCGTCGACGACCCCGACGAGAAGGCCGCGATCCTCGCCGAGCAGCTCACCCACTTCGAGCCGCCCGACTCCACCCGTGCCACCCCCAGCGCGGATGACGAGAGCGACCGCCGCCAGCTCCCCGGCATCCGCGGCCTGCGCCTGCACGTCGAGGGTGTCCGCGCCAAGATGAAGTACGGCGGCAACAAGCCCCCCGAGCACCGACTCGAGATCGCCGACCACCTGACCGAACGCAACGGCCCCATGGACGCCGCCGCCCGGGACCACCTGCTTCGTCGGTTGGAGGAGTAGCGCGATCGATCAGAACGGCGGCGGACCGACGATCGTCATGGTCCCCGTCGCGGCGGCAGCCTGTCGGATCCTGTCGAAGTCGACGGGCAGGGCCGGCTCCCCGGTCACCACCGGTTCGCTCGCGGTCCGGTAGAAGGACTCGCCGCCACCAGGTGTGTGCAGGCACAGCATTCGCGCGCCGTGGTCCTGCGCCATGAACGCGTGCGGCACGCCGCGCGGGACCACGGCGACCCCGCCAGTGCGGACCTGGTGCTCGACCCCGTCGACGTGCAGCAGCATCGAGCCTGCCAGCAGGTAGAAGGTCTCGTCGGCATCGGGATGGGCGTGCAGCGGGGTGCGCTTCCCCGGATCGACGGTGTCCTCGAAGAGCAGGAACCCGTCGCCGACCTCGTGCTCGCGGACCAGCCAGCTGTGCAGGCCGCCCCCGTAGAACCAGCGCTTCTCGGCATCCTCGGCATTGCGGACGAGGCAGGTGCTCGTGGTCATGGGAGTTCCTTCCCGACCGTTCGTGGGACTCAAGTCCCATGACGAAACTAGGGTACCGTGAAGGCGATGTCAACGGCGTACGAGGAGACCGGGCGTTCCCGGCAGAAGCAACGCACCCGCGCCGCACTGGTGGCAGCCGCGCGACAGCTCGTGGCCGAGGGCGGGAGGCCCCCCACCGTCGCCGAGGCCGCCGAGGCAGCGGCCGTCTCGCGCACCACGGCCTATCGCTACTTCCCGACCCAGCACGCGCTCCTCGTCGCAGCCCATCCCGAGATCGAGACGACCTCGATGCTGCCGGCGGAGGTGGGCAGCGATCCCGAGACCCGGATCGAGGCGGCTGTCCGCAGCTTCATGGCCATGGTGGTCGACACCGAAGAGCAGCAGCGCACGATGCTCCGTCTCTCCCTCCAGCGCGACGCGGCGTCGCGCGAGCTGCCGCTGCGGCAGGGACGCGCCATCGGCTGGTTCACCGAGGCTCTCGATCCGTTGGCCGACCGGCTCGGCGCGGACGGGGTGCGTCGTCTCGCCGTCGCGATCCGCGCCGTCTGCGGGGTGGAAGCGCTGGTGTGGCTGACCGACATCGCCGGCCTGAGCCGGGAGCAGGCCGTCGAGCAGATGGCGTGGTCGGCGGTCGCGCTCGTACGACGGGCGAACGACCAACCCCACGCGCTCTAGTAGCGTTCCCGACATGCCTGAGACCCCCTCCGCCACCGCAGCCCTCGAGGAGCTGATGGGGCACGAGGCGTGGGCGGTGATCCGGCTGCGGGACAGCCCGACCGTCACGCTGGTGGGTGGGGCGTTGAGCCGGCTCGACCGGCTCGCGGACATCCCGCTGGAGGAGGGGGTGCCGGAGAACGGGCGGAGGTTCGACCGGCTGGTCGCCGTACCTTTCCGGCAGGTCACCGAGCGCGGGTTCCTGGCCCACGACGACGGCACTCCGCTGGCCGTGGTCGACATCGCCACGGAGAGGGAAGTCCCCCTCGAGGAGCTCGTGGAGGCGCTGCCCGACGAGCCGGTGAACTTCGCGGACGAGGGCGGGTTCGAGACCAGCGACGAGGACTACGCCGCCGTCGTCGAGCGGATCATCCGGGACGAGATCGGCAACGGCGAGGGCGCCAACCTGGTCGTCGGTCGTCACTACCGGGCCCAGCTCAACGACTGGAACGCGGCCAAGGCACTGACCGTGCTGAGGCGGCTGCTGACCGCCGAGCGCGGTGCCTACTGGACCTACTGCTTCTGGACCGGCGACCGCTTCCTGATCGGCGCGAGCCCCGAGCGGCACGTCAGCGTGCACGGCGGTGACGTGCGGATGAACCCGATCTCCGGGACCTTCCGCCTGCGCGGACTCGACCCGGCCGAGCGCAAGGAGCGGCTGCTGGAGTTCCTCGCCGACGAGAAGGAGATCTTCGAGCTCTTCATGGTGGTCGACGAGGAGCTGAAGATGATGTGCGACATCTGCCACGAGGGTGGCCAGGTGCTCGGACCGTTCCTCAAGCCGATGACCCACCTGGTGCACACCGAGTACCTCCTGGCCGGCCGCACCCGCTCCGACGTCCGCGACGTGCTGCGCGACACGATGTTTGCCGCGACGGTCACCGGCGCGCCGGTGGAGAACGCCTGCCGCCTGATCCACGAGTACGAGTCCGAGGGTCGCGGCTACTACGCCGGCGCCCTCGCCCTCATCGGGCGCGACGAGCAAGGCGCTCCGACCGCCGACTCGCCCATCGTCATCCGCACCGCCGACGTCAGCCCCGAGGGTGCGATGAAGGTGACCGCGGGGGCGACGCTGGTGCGCGACTCGAACCCGGAGTACGAGGTGGCCGAGACGCTGGCCAAGGCCGGCGGCATCCTCTCGGCCTTCGGGCTGACCGCCGGAGCCTCGGGTACGCCGACCCCGATCGCCGACCTCACCTCCGACGAGGACGTGCTGATCGCGCTGAACTCGCGCAACCAGCGGCTCGCCAAGTTCTGGCTGACCGACCAGGCCGGTGCACCGCCGGCACCCACGCTGGCCGGTCGCACGATCGGGATCCTGCACGGCGAGGACGACTTCGTGAACATGCTGGCCCACGTGTTCTCCGTGCTCGGCATGGGCTCACGCGTCGTACGCCACGAGGACTACGAGGAGGGGGTCTTCGACGACGTCGACCTCGTGGTCGTCGGTCCCGGGCCCGGTGACCCGCGCGAGCACGACCACCCGAAGATCGCTGCCTACCGCCGGGTGATCGATGCGCTGCTCGAGTCGGGCAAGCCCTTCCTCGCGGTGTGCCTCGGCCACCAGGTACTGTGCGACCGGCTCGGGATTCCCCTTGCCTACAAGGACATCGTCTTCCAGGGCACCCAGTCCTCCGTCGAGATCGACGGGCGTCAGGAACGGGTGGGCTTCTACAACACCTTCGTCGGTCGCGCCGGTGAGGGCGACGTCCCGGCCGGGGTGAAGGTCGACGCCGACACGGCCACCGGCGACATCCACGTGGTGGCGGGCCCGCACTACCGCGGGGTGCAGTTCCACGCCGAGTCGATCCTCACCGAGAACGGGTTCGCACTGCTCCGGGGCTTGTTGCTGGAGCTCGTCGGGTGAGTTTCCTTCGGGTGCTGGTGGTCGACCACTACGACTCCTACACCTGGAACCTCGTGCACCTCGTCGCCTCCGTCACCGGCGAGCTGCCCGACGTGGTCGAGCACGACGCTGCCGGCGTCCTCGACCGGGCGGCCGCTGCCACCCACGTCGTGCTGTCGCCCGGTCCCGGGCACCCGTCGGACCCGGACGACTTCGCCCTCGGCAGCGAGGTGTTCGAGCTCGACGTACCCGTCCTCGGCGTGTGTCTCGGCATGCAGGCGCTCGTGACGTCGTACGGCGGGACGGTGGAGCGGATCGAACCGGCCCACGGCGAGGTGGCGAGCGTGACCCACGAGTCGGTCGGCGTCCTGCGGGGCATCCCGTCGCCCTTCGACGCCGTGCGCTACCACTCGCTGGCCGCCACCGAGGTGCCCGACGGGCTCGAGGTCACGGCCACGTCCGACGGCGTGGTGATGGCGGTGCGCCACAAGGACCTCCCGCACCAGGGCGTGCAGTTCCACCCCGAGTCGATCCTGTCGCGCCACGGCGCCGAGCTGATCGACAACTTCCTCAGATGAACGACCCCGCCCTCGACGCCGTGCGGGAGGGTTTCGCCCGCAGCGACAGGGTGTTCTGGCTCGACGGGGGCGGCTCGCGCGAGTGGTCGGGACGCCGCTCGCTGGTCGGCGTACTCGATGACGACGACGTCTCGCTCAGCTTCGACGCTGCCCGGCGCGAGGTGACCCGCCACCAGGGCGACCGTGACGAGGTCGTGGGGAACGACATCTTCGCCGTCCTCGAGAGCGAGATCGCCGTCGACGCCGGCGACACCGACGTGCACTGGGTCGGCTGCTTCGGCTACGCCTCCCGGCCCGATCTCGGTGCCACACCGTGGGGGATCGGTCCCGACGCGATCTGGATGCGCTCGCGCGACGTGCGGTTCTTCACCCACGACCCGCCGCCGCCTCCCGAACCGGTCGAGGTGAGCGGCTCGGACGGGCCGGCTCCGAGCTGGTACCGCACTGCCTTCGCCGAGGTGCAGGAGCAGCTGCACGCCGGCAACTCCTACGAGGTGAACCTGACCTACCGCGAGCGGGCGGGCACGGTCGACCCGCTGACGGCGTACCTCCGGCTCCGCGCCACCAACCCGGCGCCGTACGCCGGACTGCTGAGCCACCGCGGCACGCACCTCCTGAGCAGCTCACCCGAGCGCTACGCCACCATCGACCGCGACGGCTGGATCGAGACCAAGCCCATCAAGGGCACCACTCCCCGTGGCGAGACCGAGGTCGAGGACGACCAGCGGGCCCACGAGCTGGCCACCGACCCGAAGTACCGCGCCGAGAACCTGATGATCGTGGACCTGCTGCGCAACGACCTCTCCATGGTCTGCGAGGTCGGCTCGGTGACCGTGCCCAGCCTGATGGCGGTGGAGTCCTACCCGAGCGTGCACCAGCTCGTGTCGACGGTGCGGGGACGGCTGCGCGGGGACGTCAGCACGCTCGGCGCCTTGTGGGCGCTGTTCCCGGCGGGATCGATGACCGGCGCGCCCAAGCTGCGCACCATGCAGGTCATCGACGACGTGGAGGCGACACCGCGAGGGCTGTACGCCGGCGCGTTCGGCTGGGTCTGCGCCGACGGACGGGCCGACCTCGGTGTGGTGATCCGCTCGCTGTACGGCGCCCCCGACCGCAGCTGGTGGCTCGGCACCGGTGGGGGGATAACGGTGCGCTCGGACGTGGACGAGGAATGGGCGGAGACCCTGCTGAAGGCGCTCCGGCTGCGAGCAGCCGCCCCCGTGGAACGCCCTCGGTAAGAGTCTCCGCCCTGGTCCTCAGGCCCTCCCGGCCCCGGCCGCCCGCGAGGAGAACCACGGGTGACGCAGGTCGAGGTAGGTGACGTCCTGCATCACCGAGAACTCCTCCTCGACCTGGGCGCGCATGTCCTCGGGCATGGCAGTCGACTCGCCCTTGCGGGCGGCCTCCTCGCTCGTGAACGCGATGGTCTCGGTGAAGGTGCCGTCGGGCTCGATGGCGATGGTGCCGCCGAGGATCTCAGGGCGGGCCTCGTGGAGCGCGTCCATCGGCTGTGACATGAACCGCCGGAAGCGGTCGGCATCGCTGAGCCTGCCCTGGATCACCTGCACGAAGCCGGCGTCGTCCGAACCGCCGCCGAGGAACAGCATCGCGTCGTCGCAGTCGTGGAAGGTGACCTCACCCTCGAAGCACTCCTGCATCTTGCTCCACCACGCGCCCTGCTCGGGTCGCGTGGAGTTCTGCATCGCGGCCTCCCGCGACTCGAACCGTACGACGGCCACGAACTGTCCGTCGTCGGTCACGCCGTAGGTACCGCCCAGCCAGCCTGCTGCGGAGGAGCCGAGGGTGTCGCGCCATTCATCACTGAGCTGGTGGAGCCGGTCCGCGTCGCGGCACCGACCCTGGATGACCTGGATGAACATGGCGAAACCCTCTCTCCCCCGAGAGGCCGCCCCCTGCTGGGCGGTGCGGGAGTGACGTTACGCCGAGACCGCGGATCCGGCACGGGCTGGTGCAGACCGGTCCGGTATGGGGGGAACGAGGACGGGCCGGCCCGCTCATTCGCCCCAGCGGACCGGCCCGATTCCCCTCCCGGTCCCAGGCCGGTCAGGAGTCCTTGGTGGTGGCGTCGGACCCGAGGTCGGTGCTGACGGTGTGGCTCTTGCCGTCGCGCAGGTAGGTGACCTGGACGCTGTCACCGGGCCGGTGGCCGCGGATGGTGGCGACCAGCGACTCCGAGCCGTCGATGACCTGGTCGTCGACCTTGGTGATCACGTCGCCGACCTTGAGCCCGGCCTTGGCCGCCGCACCGCTGTTCTCGATCGAGCGCAGCTGGGCTCCCTGGGTGAGGGTGTTGCCGCTGACGTCGCTCACCGAGACTCCGAGGCGGGCGTGCGTGGGGTCCTGGTGGTCGGTGATCTGGTTGACGATCGGCAGCACCTCGTCGATCGGGATCGAGAAGCCCAGGCCGATGGATCCGCCCTGGGCGGTGCTGTTGTCGCTCGCCGTACGGATGGAGGAGTTGATGCCCACCACCCGCCCGGACATGTCGACGAGCGGGCCGCCGGAGTTGCCGGGGTTGATCGCAGCGTCGGTCTGGATGGCGGGGTACGTCGTGCTCAGGTCCTGCTGGCCCTGCTGTTGCTGCTGCTCGGGGGCACCGAAGGGCAGCTGCTGCGGGGTCTCCTCCGACTGGGAGACCGAGACCGGACGGTTCAGCGCGCTGACGATGCCGGTGGTCACGGTCGCGTTCAGGCCGTACGGCGACCCGACGGCCACCACGGTCTGACCCACCTTGAGGCCGCCGGAGTTGCCGAGAGCAGCGGGGGTGAGGCCGGAGGCGCCCTCGGCCTGGATCACGGCGACGTCGGTGACCGGGTCGGTGCCGATGACCTTGGCCTTCTTCGTGGTGCCGTCGTTGAAGTTGACGGTGATCGTGCCGTTGTCGCCGGCACCCGTGACCACGTGGTTGTTGGTCAGGATCTTGCCGTCCTTGCTCAGGATGATCCCCGAGCCGGAGCCGGCACCCGAGCTGCTGGTCACGTTGACCTTGACGACCGAGGGCAGCACCGACTGGGCGACCTTCTCCACCGTGCCGTCCTGCACGACGGTGGTCTTGGTGGCCTGGAACGGGCTGGAGGAGTTGCTCGGCGTACCGGTGGTGCCGTCGTCGTTGAAGGCGTGGAAGATGGCCGACCCGCCGACTCCCGCGGCACCGCCGAGGACGAGCGCACCCGCGAGCACTGCGGCGGTCAGGCCGCGGCCGCGCGAGGTCTTCGACGGCGCCGGGGTGGGGGCGTAGCCGGGGGCCCACGGTGCCGGCGGCTGCTGGTAGGAGGGGATGGGGCGGGTCGGCTCGGGGCTCCGCTGGCCGTAGTCGCCGAACCAGCTCTGCGAGGTGTCAGCGGAGCTCGAGTCGGGTGCCGAGTCGGGCGCCGGGCCCGAGCCGACGGGCGTCTGGGGCTGCGTGTTGTCGTCGCGGTCGCCCTGGGAGTCGTGTGGGTACTGGTTCTGCTCGTCCATGACTCCGATTCTGGGGAATCATCCTGAGAGCGACCTTTGAACCCGCTACGACCGTGCCAAGACCTCGGGAGGAGCCATCGTGCCGGGCACGTGGAACCAGAAGGCGGCCCCGCCCTCGGGACCGGTGCCGGCCCGCACGTTGCCGCCGTGGCGGTCGGCGACGGCCTTGACGATGGAGAGTCCGAGCCCCGAACCGGGCATGCCGCGCGACTCCGCGGACCGGTAGAAACGGTCGAAGACACGGGGCAGGTCGGCATCGGAGATGCCCCGGCCCTGGTCGGAGACCATCACGGTGCCCTGCTTCAGCTCCACGGTGACGCAGCCACCCTGCGGGCTCCACTTGGCGGCGTTGTCGAGCAGGTTGGTGATCGCCCGCTCCAGGGCGGCCGAGTCGCCGGTGACCCACCACGGCTCGGTGTGTACGACGAACTCGACGGTGGTCGTCCGTCGCCGGACGCGGGTGACGGCCTGGGACACGACGGCGGCCAGCTCGACGGGCTCGACCGAGGGCGTCGCCGGGTCCTCGCGGGCCAGCTCGACCAGGTCGCCGATCAGCGTGGTCATCTCGGTGATCTGGGCGCGCACGTCGTCGAGCAGCTCCTTGCGCGACGCCTCGGAGAGCTGCGCCGAGGCATCGGCCTGGGCGAGCAGGTCGAGGTTGGTGCGCAGCGAGGTGAGTGGCGTGCGCAGCTCGTGACCGGCATCCGCGACCAGCTGGCGCTGTCGCGCCTGCGACGCGGAGAGCGCGGTCAGCATGGCGTTGAACGCCTGGGCCAGCCGGGCCACCTCGTCGTTGCCCTCGACGGGGATCGGGTCGAGGCGCTCGGTGCGGGCGATGTCCTCGACGGCAGTCGTGAGGCGGCGTACGGGACGCAGTCCGTTGCGCGCCACTGCCCAGCCCGCCAGGCCGGCGCTGATCATGCCGGCCAGGCCGAAGAGCAGCATCACCAGGCCGAGACGGTCGAGCATCTGGTCGGTCGGCTTGAGGGACTGGGAGAGGATCAGTGCCTGGTCGTCGCCGACCGGCACCGCCACTGCGCGGTAGCGCACCCCCCTGATGATCACGCTGTGCGCGGACCAGGACCGCGCGCCCGTGGCCACGAGGAAGTCCGTGCCACCGACCACCCCCGCTGCGGCTCCGTCGGTCCAGCCGACGGCCTGGCGGGCGCTGGCGTCGATCAGCACCAGCTTGACGTCGCCCGCGCCGAGGGCCCAGGCGGGCAGCTGCTGGCTCTGCAGGGCGGCCAGGGTATCGGGGTTGGCGGCCGCCAGCGCCCGGGTGTGCAGCGAACGGTCGATGCTCTCCATGCTCTGCATCCGCACCGTCGCGTACGCCGCGAACGCGACCGCCGTGACGGCGATGCCCACCGCCATCGTGGTGAGCAAGGTGACGCGACTGGCCAACGACCGCCGGTAGTGCGGAGGCGCCCAGCGACCCACTACGCCGGCGTCTCTCGCAGCACGTAGCCGACGCCGCGCACGGTGTGGATCAGTCGCGGCTCGCCCTCGGCCTCGGTCTTGCGGCGCAGGTAGCCGACGTACACCTCGAGGCTGTTGGCCGTCGTGGGGAAGTCGAAGCCCCAGACCTCCTCCAGGATGAACGAGCGCTCGAGCACACGGCGCGGTCGACGGAGGAAGAGCTCGAGCAGGGTGAACTCGGTGCGGGTCAGCTCCATCAGCCGGTCGCCGCGGCGCACCTCCCGGGAGGCGAGGTCCATGCTCAGGTCGGAGAACGCCAGATGCTCGTCGGGGTCACCGGCCTCGGGGGAGACCCGACGCAGCAGCGCCCGGAGGCGCGCGAGGAGCTCCTCGAGGGCGAACGGCTTGGTCAGGTAGTCGTCGGCGCCGGCATCGAGACCCTCGACCCGGTCGCCGACGGCGTCACGCGCGGTGAGCACCAGGATCGGGACGCTGTTGCCGACCTTGCGCAGGGCGCGGGTGGTCTCGAGGCCGTCGAGCCGCGGCATCATCACGTCCATCACCACGGCGTCGGGGTTGATGCCGCTGATGCCGGCGAGGGCCTCGGCCCCGTCGGAGGCCGTCGAGACGTGGTAGCCGTTGAACTCCAGGGACCGCCGCAGGGACTCGCGGACAGCACGGTCGTCCTCGACGACGAGGACGTGCTGGCGCTGGGCTGCTTCGGGGTTCACGGGACAAGGGTGCCACCGACGGCTGAGCAATGGCTGAGACGTGGCGCCTCTCAGAGCCGCGCGGCGGCCTCGGCGGCGCGGTGGCCGTAGTGGCCGCCGAAGAGAGCGGCGTGCACGAGCAGGGGGAACAGCTGGTGCAGCGGTTGCCGCTCCTCCCACCCGTCGGCGAGCGGCTGCTCGTCGCGGTAGGCGTCGACGAGCCGTTGCAGGTGCGGTAGCCCGAACAGCGCGAGCATGGCCAGGTCGGTCTCCCGGTGGCCGCCGTGCGCGGCCGGGTCGATCAACGTGCCGTGCTCGCTGGACCAGACGACGTTGCCCGACCACAGGTCGCCGTGCAGCCGGGCCGGCGGCTCGTCCGGGCCGGCGAGGTCCACGATCTTCCCGACCACGCCCTCGACGGCCTCGACCTCGGCGGGCTCGACGTGTCCGCGGTCGGCGGCCAGCTTGAGGTACGGCAGCACTCGACGGGTCGCGTAGAACTCCGGCCAGGTCGGTGCGGTCTTGTTCGGCAGGGGAAGCGAGGCGATGAACCCGTCCTCCTCGGCGCCGAATTGGTCGGCCCCGCTGGCGTGCAGCCGCGCCAGCGACCGGCCCAGCGCGGCGGCGGTCTCCGCCGTCGGTCGCGCCGGCTCGATCCACCGCAGCACCAGGCAGTCGTGCTCGACGGCGAGTACCTCGGCGACGTCGACGGCACCCGGCTCGGCCAGCCAGCGGAGTCCGCGCGCCTCGGCCTCGAAGAACCCCTCCGGCGCGCCCGCGCGGGTCTTCACGAGTGCGGAGGTCCCGTCACTGAGCCGGACCCGGGTGGAGGTGCAGATGTCCCCGCCGGCGACGGGAGTGGTGGCGACGACCGCCTGGCCGAGAAGGTGCTCGACCCGCTCGGCGATCCCACGCATCCGCGCCATCGCCCCAGACTGCCGTGCTCTGGGGTGCCGGTCCAGAGTGGTCTCGATTCGGCTGGCAGGCCGACCGGGTCGGCGTACGGAACGAAACGGGCGGGGCTGGCGGGTGATTCTGGAGGCGGGGGGCCGAAGTATCGCCCGACCGCCTCCAGTTTCCCCGGGCGCCCGGGGAAACCGCCGGCCCCTACCCAGCCCGCCCCAGGTGCCCCAGCAACCGGGTGCTGGCCGAGGCGTTCCCGGGCACGGGGACGGGTGGTCCGAAGCGGGTGCCGCGCTCGTCGGGGGTGACCACGACCGTCGCGACGGGATACAACCGGGCGGCCAGGTCCTCGGGAATCGGCCGGTCGACGCCGACCGTCTGGGCGACGTCCCAGCCGTGCACCGCGATCTCCAGGGCTCCCACCATCGCGAGGGTGTCGCGACCGAGGGTCAGGTCACCGACGGTGATGGGCGCCGAGGTGAGCCGGTGCAGCCAGGCGGCCCGCATCGTGCAGGCGCGCTGCACCAGACGGTTGATCGTGCGACCCGGATCCTGCACCCCGGCCAGATCCGTGACGCGGATCCGACCCACCTCGGCCGCTTCGCCGAGTGCCTCGAGTGAGTCCTCCATGTGGGCGAGGAGGTCGCCGAGGTTCCAGCCCGAGCACGGCGTGGGCAGCGTCAGGTCGCTGGTGCGGGCGAGCTGCAGGCAGCTGTGCGTCCAGGTGACGGCACTGTCGAGCACCGCCACCGACGCCGGCGGCGAGGTCGTGGACATGTCTCAGGCCGGCGCGAGTGCGTACGACGCGGGCAGCGAGGCCGGCAGTCCGAAGGTCTCGAACAGCTCGGTCTCGAAGAACGCGATCACGTGCTGCACGCGCCCGTCGACGACCTGCAGCACCTGCAGCTGGAACGGCTCGAAGTGACCGTCGGACTGCCGCATGTAGAGGCCGTACGCCGGCTGCCCGTTGGCCGAGGTCCGGATCATCGGCATGTCGTGGGCACCGCCCGGGCACTGGTGGTCGATCAGCGCGACGATGTTCTCCGCGCCGGCGTACCACCCGGTGAACGGCGGCATCTCCCAGATCGCGTCGTGCGCCAGCATCGTCACCAGGGCGTTGACGTCCTTGTCCCAGAACGCCTGCACGTAGCGGTCGAGCATCGACTCGAGCTCAGGGGTCAGGTCGTCCTCGACGGTGCCCTGGGTGAGCTGCTTCTCGGCCAGCTGGGCGTGGGCCCGCTGGAGCGCGCTGTTCACGGCGGCGACCGTGGTGTCCAGCGCCGTGGCCGTCTCCTTGGCCGACCAGCGCAGCACGTCGCGGAGGACCAGCACCGCCCGCTGGCGGGGAGGCAGGTGCTGCAGCGCGGCGACGAACGCGAGCCGGATGGAGTCGCGGTTGCCGACCACCTGCGCCGGGTCGACGTTGGCCACGTCGACCATCACGTCGGGCACCGGCTCGAGCCACGGCACCTCGGTGGCCTCGACCAGCTCGTCGCCGGCCTGGGCTCCGGGCATGCCGAGCCCGGTCGGCAGGGGACGACGACCCTTGTTCTCCAGGTTGGTCAGGCAGACGTTGGTGGCGATCCGGTAGAGCCAGGTGCGCACCGAGGAGCGCCCCTCGAAGTCGTCGTAGGCCCGCCAGGCCCGCAGGTAGGTCTCCTGCACCATGTCCTCGGCGTCGTAGACCGAACCGGTCATCCGGTAGCAGTGCGCGGTGAGCTCGCGACGGTACTGGTCGGCCACCTGCGGGAAGTCGGCGGTGGCGGTCGCCGGGGTCTGGTTGTCGAGCGTCGTCATGGGTGCTCCTCCGGGTCCAAGGGTAGGCACAGGTAGTGACCTCGGGCGAGCACAGAACTCATCGGTGTCCTAGAGATCGAGTGCCTGGAGCCCGGTCAGGATGCGTCGAGAGGTGCGTTCGACGATGCGGATGACGTCGACGAAGCCCTCGTCGCCGCCGTAGAACGGGTCCGGCACGTCGAGGTCGGCCGGGTCCTCGGAGTCGTCGACGAGCGGGTCGAAGGAACGGAACATCCGCACCCGGTCGCTGACCCCGCGGCCCTCGGTGATGTCGGCCAGGTTCTTGGCATCCATGGCGAGCACGAGGTCCTGCTCGAGCCAGTCGGGGTCGAACTTCTTCGCCCGGTGGGCCGACGCGTCGTACCCCTCCGCCATCAGCTGTACGGCGGCCCGCGGGTCCATCGGCTCACCAAGGTGCCAGGTGCCGGTGCCGGAGCTGGACACCTCGACCTTCGAGGCCAGGCCCGCGTCGTCGACCAGCTGGGAGAGGATCACGTCGGCCATCGGCGAGCGGCAGATGTTGCCGAGGCACACGAACGCGATCCGGTACGGCGTACCCGTCGGCGCCGGCAGGTCGGTCGTCATCGGCGCGACGGGCTGGGGAAGACGGCGTTGAGCACCATCGAGGCGATCGAGATGACGATCGAGCCCCACACCGCCGTCCAGAAGCCGTCGACGTGGAAGCCGAGGTCGGTCGACTCGGCGATCTTGCTGGTGAGGAGGAGCATCAGGGCGTTCACCACGATCAGCATCAGACCGAGGGTGAGGATGATCAGCGGCAGCGACAACAGGTTCACGATCGGCCGCACGATCATGTTGATCGCCCCGAAGATCGCGCCCACGATCACCAGCTGCACGACCTTGTCGGTGTCGCTGTCACCGGTCAGGGTGATGCCGTCGAACAACCAGACGGCGACACCGAGAGCCAGTGCGTTGACCGCCAGCCAGACGATGATCCTCATGCGAGCAGGGTAGTCATCCAGTCGTCAGCGGCTGCGGCGCCCGACCTCCTCGATCATCGATTCCTCGGCCTCCGCGAGGTGCGCGGTCAGCTCCTCCGCCGCTTCGTCCAGCCGCCCGTCCTCCATCAGGTCGAGCAGGTGGCTGTGCGAGTGCACCTGCTCGGCGGCGTTGCCCCGGGCCCGGTCGACCTCCGCGAGCGCGAGCCGCACCTCGGAGTGCAGTCCTTCGACGGCGGCGACCAGACGGGCCGAGCCGGTGAGGCCGGCGAAGGCACGGTGGATCTCGAGGTGGGCAGCGGTGAACTCCGCCGTGGTGCAGTCGCTGCCGCGGAGCTCGGAGTACGCCGCCAGCGCCCGTCGTACGTCGTCCCGGGCCTGCTCGCCGGCCTCGTCCCAGCCGCGCACCCCGGCCGTCTCGATGACGGTGCGGGCGCGGCACACGTCGCGCACCTGCTCGGCGTCGAGGCGGCGTACCTGGGTGCCCTTGTTGGGGACGCGGACCGCGATGCCCTCGGCGACCAAGATCCCGAGCGCCTCGCGCACGGTCGAGCGGGAGACGCCGAGCGCCTCGGCCAGCGCCATCTCGCGCAGCGCCGTACCCGGTGCGAGCTCACCCTCGAACAGCGATCGCCGCAGCTCCTCGGCCACGCGGTCGACGGTGGAGACCGGTTCGAGGTGGAGGGCGGAGAAGGGGGTGTTCGACACAACACCAGATTGTCAGACAATTCTTTGCCTGCGGCACGGTTGATGACGCACACTGGGATTGTCCGACAATCCGACAGTTCTGTGGGAGCGGGTCAATCCGAGGAGGCGAACATGAACGACGCACTGACGTGGGGCCGTCACTACCTGATGGTCGAGCCCAACCACTTCCGGGTCGACTACGCGATCAACCCGTTCATGCACCTCGACGACCAGCCGGACCCGATCCGGGCCCGCGAGCAGTGGCTCGGGCTGGTGGCGGCGATCGAGGCCGCCGGCGGCACCGTCGAGGTCCTGCCCCAGCTGCCCGACGCCCCCGACATGGTCTACGCGATGAACCTCGGCCTCGCCCTCGAGGAGACCGATGGCCACGGCTCGCGCGTCGTGCTCTCGCACATGCGCTACCCGCAGCGCCGGATGGAGACGCCCGAGGCGGACACGTGGTTCGCCGGCCACGGCTTCGCCCGACGGGGCATCGGTCGCGACGGGGTCGGTGCCCACTTCGAGGCCGGCGACGCCTTCGCTTGGCGCGGCGAGCTGGTGGTGGGCTACGGCCCGCGCACCGAGGAGCTGGCGCTCAAGCACCTCGCCACCGACCTCGGGGTGAGCGTGCGCGGCATCCGGATCACCCACCCCGGCATGTACCACATGGACATCGGCTTCTGCCCGCTCGACGAGTCGCGCGCGATGGTCTGCCCGGCGGCGTACGACGAGGCCTCAGCTGCGGCCCTGCTCGCCCTGGTCCCCGAGCCGCTCGTCCTCACCGAGGAGGAGGGCCTGGCCTTCTGCGCCAACTCGATCGTCATCGGCCGCACCGTCCTGATGCCCGCGTGCTCCGACCGGGTCCGCGCCCAGCTGGAGGAGTGGGGCTTCGACGTCGTGGTCGTCGAGGTGGGCGAGTTCCTCAAGGGCGGTGGCGCCGTGCGCTGCATGACCAACCCGCTCGACGTACGCCTCGGCCGCGACCTCGCCCTCACCGGGAGCCGGGTCCTGCTTCCGTGAGTCCTAGGGTGGCCCGGTGAGCAGCACACCACCTCGTCCTCGCGACACCATCGCCGCCATCCCGGCCTACGTGGCGGGCAAGCCGCCGACCCCCAGGCCTGGTCAGCAGGTCTACAAGTTGTCCTCCAACGAGAACCCGCACGACCCCCTGCCCGGCGTCGTGGAGGCGGCGATGAAGGCCGTCGGGCAGATGAACCGCTATCCCGACATGGGCAACAGCGCGTTGTACGCCGCGCTGGCCGAGCGGCTCGGCGTACCCCAGGAGCGGCTGGCCGCCGGCACCGGGTCGGTGGCCGTGCTCTACCACCTGCTCCAGGCGTTCTGCGACCCCGGCGACGAGGTCGTCTACGCGTGGCGCTCCTTCGAGGCCTACCCGATCGCGGTCTCCGCGGCCGGTGCCATGTCGGTCCAGGTCCCGGTCGACGCCGACGGCCGCCACGACCTCGACGCGATGGCCGCGGCGGTGACCGACCGCACCAAGGTCGTCATCGTGTGTACGCCGAACAACCCGACCGGTCCCTCCGTAACCGACGCCGAGCTGCGCGCCTTCGTGGAGCGGGTGCCCGACCACGTGCTGGTGGTCGTCGACGAGGCCTACCGCGAGTTCGTCCGCGAGGAGGACCCGGTCGACGCGCTCGCGCTCGCGGGCGACCACGCCAACGTCACGGTGATGCGCACCTTCGCCAAGGCCTACGGGCTGGCCGGCTTCCGGGTCGGCTACGCGATCGCCCACGAGGACGTGGCCGCGGCCGTGCGTGCCTGCGCCCTGCCCTTCGGGGTCTCCAGCGTCGCCCAGGCCGCCGCCGTGGCGAGCCTCGATGCCGAGGAGGAGCTGCTGGAGCGCGTCGACGCGATCGTCGCCGAGCGTGACCGCGTCGTTGCCGGGCTGAGGGACCGCGGCTGGGTCTTCCCCGAGCCGCAGGGCAACTTCGTCTGGCTGCCGCTCGGTGAGCGGACGGAGGAGCTCGTCGCCCTGGCCGAGGAGGCCGGTATCACGGTGCGTCCGTTCGTGGGGGAGGGCGTGCGCGTGAGCATCGGCGAACCCGACGCCAACGACATCTTCCTCGCGGTCGCGGAGAGCTTCCAGCTCGGCTGACCCACGGGCCGCGCAGGATTGAAGCCGGTCCGTGCGGGCACCCTCCTGGCATGGCACAGCGCAACTCGACGTACGTGGAGCAGGGCGAGTCCTTCGACCGCGACATGGACTACATCCCCGACCGGATCACCCGTGACAGCACCACCTGGCCGGTCGAGCCCGGCCGCTACCGACTGGTGGCCGCGCGGGCCTGCCCCTGGGCCAACCGCTCGATCATCGTGCGCAAGCTGCTCGGGCTCGAGGACGTGATCTCGATGGGCCTGTGTGCGCCCGTGCACGACGAGGACAGCTGGACCTTCGACCTCGACCCCGACGGCGTCGACCCGGTGCTCGGCATCCACCGCCTCAAGGAGGCCTATGACGAGCGGGTGCCCGGCTACCCCCGCGGCATCACCGTGCCGGCGATGATCGACATCCCGACCGGACAGGTGGTCACCAACGACTTCCCCTGGATCACCCACGACCTGTTCTTCGAGTGGCAGGAGTTCCACCGCCCCGACGCGCCGAACCTGTGGCCCGAGGAGTGCCGCGAGGAGATGGACGAGGTGATGCAGCGGGTGTTCACCGAGGTCAACAACGGCGTCTACCGCTGTGGCTTCGCCGGCTCGCAGGAGGCGTACGACGAGGCCTACGACCGCCTCTGGGCGACCATGGACTGGCTCGAGGAACGGCTGGCCGATCGCCGCTACCTGATGGGATCCACGATCACCGAGGCCGACGTACGCCTGTTCACCACGCTGGCGCGCTTCGACGCCGTCTACCACGGCCACTTCAAGTGCAACCGCAACAAGCTGACCGAGCTGCCGAACCTGTGGGGCTACGCCCGCGACCTCTACCAGACGCCCAGCTTCGGGGAGACCATCGACTTCGAGCAGATCAAGCAGCACTACTACGTCGTGCACAGTGACGTGAACCCGTCGGGCATCGTGCCCAAGGGCCCGGACACCGACGTCTGGCTGCAGCTGCACGACCGCGCCCGCCTGGGCTGAGGTCAGCCGGCCGGGACCTCGGCGGCGTGCTTGCCGCCGGGGCCGCGCGGCGCTGCGGCCTCCTCGGGGGGCGGGCCACCTCGCACGACGAAGTCCTTCTGGCGAATCAGGAACAAGCAGAGCACGGCCGAGACGAACGCGATCCCGGAACCGATCAGCGTCACGTGGTTGAGGGCGTCGACGACGCCGCTGGTGCCGACCTGGTTGACGAGGTCGAACGCCTGCTGGCCGGCGGTCTGTCCCCCCGCGGCCGACGCAGCCTGCTGGGCACCCTCGGCCGCGGCGTGCACCTGGCCTCCGGACAGGGCGGCGGTCAGGCCGTCCAGAGCGGAGGAGGGCACCTTGCCGGACAGGTCGGGGCGTACGGCGGCGGCCACCTGCTGGCTGAAGATCGACCCGAGGGCCGCGATGCCGGTCGCGATGCCCACCTGCCGCAGGGTGGAGTTGGCGCCGCTGGCCATGCCGGACCGCTCGACGGGTACGACGCCGACGGCGGTCGAGGCCAGGGGCGGGTTGATCAGCCCGATCCCGACACCGGCGACCAGCAGACCCGGGATCAGGTGGGTCCACGACGAGTCGTCCTGGATGCCGTGGATCAGCAGCAGGCCAGCGCCCACGAGCACGAAGCCCGGGGCGATCAGCCACTTCACGGGCATCTTCTCGGTCAGGCGCCCGGCGAACGCTGCGGCGAAGAACGAGGCCCCCGAGAGGAACAGGAAGCGGACACCTGTCTGGACGGCGGAGTAGCCGAGCACGTTCTGCACGTAGATCACCAGGTAGGTCAGGAGCGAGAAGATCGAGGCCGAGACCCCGAAGGCGGCGATCAGGCCGCCGGTGAAGGTCGGCTTGCGCAGGAGACCCAGGTCGAACATCGGGTCGCGCTGCAGCGCCTGGCTGACGACGAAGACGACCAGCAGCACGGCCGAGACTGCCAGCGAGAGGACCACCTTCTGCTCGCCCCAGCTCTTCTGGCCCGCCTCGATCAGTCCGTAGACCAGGGCGCCGAGCGCCAGTGAGAAGGAGACGAAGCCGAACCAGTCGGGTCGGCCGGCGCGCGGGTCGTGCGACTCCTGCACCTTGATCATGGACACCGCGATCGCGACGATGCAGATCGGGATGTTCACGAAGAAGATCCAGCGCCACGAGAGGCCGCTGGTCAGCACCCCGCCGAGCACCGGCCCGATCGCCACGGCCACACCGGTGGTCGCGCCGAACACGCCGAACGCGGTGCCCCTGTCCTTGCCATGGAAGGCGCTGGCCAGCAGGGCCAGGGCGGTGGCGAACATGGCCGCTCCGCCGATGCCCTGGAAGGCACGCGAGATCGTGAGGAAGAAGATGTCCTGCGCCGAACCACACGCGATCGACCCGAGGGTGAAGAGCACCGTGCCGATCACGAAGACCCGGCGGCGTCCGAAGAGGTCGGCCAGCGAGCCGGCGGTCAGCAGCAGGGCGGCGAGGCTGAGCGCGTAGGCGTCGATCACCCACTGGAGGTCGGAGAGCGAGGCGTCGAGCTCGGTCTGGATGTCGGGGAGCGCGACGTTCACGATCGTGATGTCGAGCAGCAGCATGAAGACGCCGAGGCAGACGGCCGTGAGCGTCCACCACTTCGGGTCCCGTCCTGGCGCCTCGGTCGTGGTGGCGGCGTGTGCGGGAGTCGGCTGGTCGGCCATGGCTGTCCTTCTCACTCGTCGACAATCATCAACAGGTTAACGATTACCTTCTGTACGATACGCGGACAGGCGCTATCGTCAAGTGGCTAACGATTAGGGAGGGGCGAACAGTGGGTGAAGCCAGTGACAGCAGGGAGCTGCTGCCGGCGCTCGCCGCCCTGCCCGGCCACCTGTTCTGGCGTGCCCACGCCCGCGTCGCGGTGGCCCTCGGCGAGGTACTTCCCGCCGGTGTGGACATCCACGCGTACGCCGTCCTGCTGGCCCTGTCCGGCGGAGCCACCCGCTCGCAGCAGTCGCTGTCACAGACGATCAGCGTCAGCCGCACGACCATGGTGCGCGTGGCCGCCGACCTCTCGGCCCAGGGCCTGGTTGCGCGGGTCCGCAACCCGGAGGACCGGCGCTCCTACGCCTTGACGCGGACGCCGGAGGGGGCGGCCGCCGCCCGGCGCTGGCGTCGGCACGCGGAGGACCTGGAGGACTCGATCACCGGCAGCTTCACGCTGGAGGAGCGTGAGGAGCTGCGCACCCTGCTGTTGCGCGTGGCCGAGACCGACCTGGCGCCCGACGTTCCCGAGCCCCTCCGCGAGAGCATCGGCTTCCTGATCACCCGCATCCACACCCGGATGCACCGCGAGTACATGGCTGCCCTGGAGCCGCTTCGGATCGAACCCCGGGACTTCGGCGCCCTGACCGCGCTGCAGGCGACGGGTCCGGTCTCCCAGGCGGAGCTGGCCCGCCACCTCGGGGTCAGCGGCGCCAGCATGGTGCAGATCGTGGACGACCTCGAGAAGCGCGGACTGCTCGAGCGTCGCCGGCTCCCCGCCGACCGACGGACCCAGGTGCTGCACCTGATGCCGGAGGTCCCCGACGTCCTGGCCGCGGCCGGCCGCCTGGCCGGCGACCTGATCGGCACCATGTTCGGTGGCCTGTCGAAGGCTCGCATGAAGCGCCTGGTCGTGCTGCTGCAGCGCTTCGTGACGGCACCCGCTACTGAGTCGCGCAACAGTAGCTGACGCGCGTTGCTCGTATCCCCGATCCCTGCGCCCTAGTCTGGTCGCAGATCTCTCGGGCCGGGGAACGGAGCAACGTCATGACGGCCACCCAGCAGGAGGAACGGGAGAGCAAGGGCCTGCGTGCAGGGGCCATCGGGCTGGTCGGCAGCGTCGTGGTCGGTATCGCATCGACCGCGCCGGCGTACAGCCTCGCCGCCAGCCTCGGCTACGTCGTCATCGTCCAGAACGGCGACGGCATCGTCGGGGTCAAGGCGCCGTTGATCATGGTGCTGGCCTTCATCCCGATGTACTTCATCGCGGTCGCCTACTCCGAGCTCAACAAGGCCGAGCCCGACTGCGGCACCACCTTCACCTGGGCGGCGCGCGCGTTCGGCACCCGCACCGGCTGGCTCGGCGGCTGGGGGATCATCGCCGCTGACGTCATCGTGATGGCGAACCTCTCGCAGATCGCGGGGTCCTACACGTTTGCGCTGTTCGGCTTCGACACCCTGGCGGCGAGCGTCTTCTGGAGCACCGTCGCCGGGATCATCTGGATCATCGTCATGACCTACATCTGCTACCGCGGGATCGAGGTCTCCGTGCGGTTGCAGTACGCCCTGCTCGGGGTCGAGATCGTCACCCTGGTGGCGTTCGCGCTGTTCGCCCTGGTCAAGGTCTACTCCGGCGACGCGCCCGGCGGGATCAAGCCCTCGCTGAGCTGGCTCTCCCCCGCAGGGATGAGCGGTACGGCGATCGTGACCGCGACCCTGATCGCCGTCTTCATCTACTGGGGCTGGGACACCGCCGTCGCCACCAACGAGGAGTCCGACGACCCGGCCAGGACGCCCGGCCGTGCGGCCGTGATCTCGACCGTGCTGCTGCTCCTGATCTACGCCCTCGTGTCGGTGGCCACGATCGCCTTCGCCGGCATCAGCGAGCACGGCATCGGCCTGGGCAACGTCAACAACGCCGACGACGTGTTCGCGGCCATGGGGCACCAGGTCTTCGGCGGCGGTGCTATCGGCTGGATCATGGTCCACCTGCTCGCGATCTGCGTGCTCACCTCGGCGTCCGCGTCGACCCAGACCACGATCCTGCCGACCGCCCGGACCAGCCTGTCGATGGCGGCGTTCGGGGCGATCCCCAAGCGGTTCGCGCGGATCCACCCGAAGTACCTCACGCCCTCGGACTCGACGCTCTGGATGGGCGGGGTCTCGATCATCTTCTACGTCGGTCTCACCCTGATCAGCAACGACATCCTCGCCGACACGATCGCGGCGGTCGGCCTGATGATCGCCTTCTACTACGGGCTCACCGGCTTCGCCTGCGTCTGGTTCTACCGCAAGACCATGTGGGCCAAGCCGCGCGACATACTGATGCAGGGGCTGCTCCCGATCCTCGGCGGGATCCTGCTCGTGGGCTTCTTCTTCAAGGCCTGCTACACCTACGCCGATCCCGACTACGGCTACACCAGCATCGGCAGCATCGGCGGGGTGTTCCTGATCGGGGTCGGGTCGCTCCTCCTCGGCCTCGTGCTGATGTTCGTCTACCAGGCAATGGCGCCGGCGTACTTCCGTGGCGAGACCCTGCCCAAGCGCGACTCCGGCGACCTCGTCCTGGTCGGCGGTGGCGATCACCCGGTCGGCGTACGCCTCCCGGACAGTCGTGAGCAGACCGTGATCGCTCCCGACCTGTCGAACCTGCCGCCCGGCCAGGAGGCCATCGACCCGGCCACCGGTGAACGCATCCACCGGCCCGACGACTCGAAGGACGACTGACCACGCGTCACACGCTGATCCTGCTGCGGCACGCGAAGTCGGACTGGTCCGGCGACGAGCCGGACCGACTCCGACCGCTCGCGCCGCGAGGTCGACGCCAAGCACCCGAGGCCGGACGCTGGCTGGCCGATTGCGGAGGTCGTCTCGACCTCGCCCTCGTGTCGAGCGCGACGAGGGCCCAGCAGACCTGGCAGCTCGCGTCGGCCGAGCTGGCCGACCCGCCGCCGGTGCGCACCGAGGACGGCGTGTACGCCGCGTCGGTCGGCGAGCTGCTCGACGTCGTGCGTGACCTCCCTGACGAGGTCGGCACCGTGGTCATGGTCGGGCACAACCCCGGTTTCGAGGACCTGGCGACGGCGCTCAGCGGCCAGCCGGTCCCGATGCCGACGTCCGCACTGGCCGTCCTCGACCTGGCCGGTGACTGGAGGACGGCTGGCATCCTCGAGGCGCACCTACGGACTTCCGGACGGCCGCCGGGCTAACCGTCCGGAGGTGCCCGGTCGGCGCGCTCCCAGGTTGCGGCTCTGCCAAGATCGCCCCATGCAAGCGCAGCCGATGCCGTGTCCGCAGTGCCAGGGCGAGATGAGCGCCGGGGTGGTGGTCGGACGCTCTCCCGGGGTCAAGTTCAAGAGGGCCCGTGGGTTGGCCGGCGACCTCACCGGGATCGCGCTCACCCGTGGCTTCTTCAACCACAGCGTCGAGGCGCTGCGCTGTGACTCCTGCGGGACGGTCGTCATCCCCGGTCGCTCGACCTCAGGGCTCTGAGTCGCCCCACTCCAGCTGCTTGCGTACGACGTGACCGGCACCCGTCACGACGGTCATCGGCGGGACGTCCTTGGCCACCACCGTGCCGGCCCCGATGACCGAGCCCCGGCCGATCGTGACCCCGGGCAGGACGGTGGCCGCCGCACCGACCCACACGTCCTCCTCGATGACGATGGGCGCCACGGTGAGGAAGTCGTAGCGCTCGGCGAGCTCGACCGGGTGCCCCTCGGTCACGAGCGTGACCTTCGGCGAGATCATCGTCCGGGCGCCGATGGTGATGCCGCCGAGATCGAGGAACGAGCAGGCCTGGCCGACCGACGTCCGCTCGCCGAGCTCGGTGCCGAGGCCGTAGGTGCAGTAGAACGGCGGGTGCACGATCGCCCGGTCCGGGAGCGGCTTGCCGAACAGCTCGGTGAGCAGCGCGTTGCGGGCGTCGTGGTCGCCGAACGGCAGCACGTTCAGTCGCGAGGTCAGCGCCATCGCGATCTGGATGCGCTCGTAGAGAGTTCGCCACTCCGGCGTCCGCGGCCGGATCCGTCGCTCCTCCCACATGCGTCGCATGCTGGCACAACCAGTCCCACCCGCCCCAGCAGGTCGCAGGCGGCGACAGGGATACGGACTGAGGAGTTCCGTTTGGTTCGCGAATAACGGGCTCCGACGCGGGGTACGAGATCTGGTGGCCATGAACCGAGGGAGGAACCATGGAACCGGAAACGACTGAGACCACCACCGTCTACCGCGAGGACCGCGCTCGCGCGAAGTTCGGCGGGGCCAACCTGGGCGCCGCGTGCTTCGGCTGGCTGGTGGCGGTCGGCATGACCGCGCTGCTCACGGGAGTCCTGGCGGTCATCGCCACCGCTCTCGACTACAGCGGGAACGTCACCCAGTCCGACGTACAGCGCGCCGCAGGGTCGGTGACCCTCGTGATCGCCCTGGTACTGCTGGCCGTCCTCCTCGTGGCGTACTACGCAGGCGGGTACGTCGCCGGACGGATGTCGCGCTTCGACGGCGGCCGTCAGGGGGTGGCCGTGTGGTTCGTCGGGCTGCTCGTGACGGTGGCTGCCGCTGTGCTCGGCTGGATCGCCGGCGACCAGTACAACCTGCTGGACCGCGTCGACGTACCCCGCATCCCGATCCCGACCGACGACGTGACCCTGGGCGGCATCGTGACCGGCATCCTCGTGCTGCTGGGCACCTTGTTCGCTGCGATCGCGGGGGGAATCGTCGGGCGCCGCTACCACGACCGCGTGGACCGCGCCGCCCTCTGAGCACCCGGTCGGGGGAGGGCCGAGCGCCGGCAGAAACTGTCGGTGCTCGGCCCTAGTGTCGACCCATGATGGCCTCGACGACCAGCCCTCGCAGCACCGCCTTCATCGACGGCTACCAGGTGCGTGCGGGCCTACGGATCCCGTGGGACTCCAACCACGAGCGGTTGTCGTTCTCGTTCTTCACGGTCTGCGACGAGGCCACCCCACCGATGTGGCACGGCGAGGTCGTGCTGGCCGGTCAGGTGCTGCACCGCACGGGCTCCTTCGACTCCCACCACCTCGCCGGCCGGGCGGCGGAGCGCGCCCTGGTCGAGCGCCTGGTCACCCTGTTCTCCTGGTGAGCCCGGCGGGCGCGGACACCGCGCTCGATTGGGCGCAGGTGGTCCTCGTCCGCTACCTTTTGCCTGAGACCTGTGGCCTCCGTCACAAGGTGTTTCGACCATCGAGTCTCCCGATCGCGCCACCCCTGCGACCTGGAGGCCCACTGCATGCCACGCGACGCGGAGACCCCGCATTCGCCCGGACACAGGGAGTGTTGAATGCCCGATTTCGGTCCTGACCTCGTCGAGGTCTTCGGCCCCTCGCAAGCCGACGGCGGCCCCGAGCTGATCCAGCTGCTGACGCCGGAGGGCGAGCGCGTCCACCACCCCGAGTTCGACCTCGACTTCAGTGCGGAGCAGCTGCGCGGTTTCTACCGCGACATGGTCCTCACCCGGAGGATCGACACCGAGGCCACCGCGTTGCAGCGCCACGGCGAGCTCGGCATCTGGGCCCAGCTCCTCGGCCAGGAGGCCGCACAGATCGGCGCCGGCCGCGCCCTGCGCACCCAGGACTACGTCTTCCCGACCTACCGCGAGCACGGCGTCGCCTACTGCCGCGGGGTCGACCCGCTCAACCTCCTCGGGCTGTTCCGGGGCGTCGACCACGGCGCCTGGGACCCCAAGGACTTCAACTTCGGGCTCTACACGATCGTCATCGGGGCCCAGGCCCTGCACGCGACGGGCTACGCGATGGGCATCCAGCGCGACGGTGCCGTCGGCACCGGTGACACCGAGCGTGACGCCGCGGTGATCGCCCACTTCGGCGACGGCGCCAGCAGCCAGGGCGACGTCAACGAGGCGTTCATCTTCGCGGCCTCCTACAACGCCCCGGTCGTGTTCTTCTGCCAGAACAACCAGTGGGCCATCTCCGAGCCGATCGAGCGCCAGACCCGCATCCCGCTCTACCAGCGCGCGCTCGGCTTCGGCTTCCCGGGAGTCCGGGTCGACGGCAACGACGTGCTCGCGACGTACGCCGTGACGCAGGCGGCGCTCAACCGGGCCCGTGAGGGCAGTGGTCCCACCCTGGTGGAGGCCTACACCTACCGGATGGGCGCACACACCACGACCGACGACCCGACCCGCTACCGGCTCTCCGACGACGTCGAGCACTGGAAGCTGAAGGACCCGATCGCGCGGCTGGAGGTCTACCTGCGCCGCAACGGCCTCGTCGACGACGGCTTCATCGACGCGCTCAAGCAGGAGGCCGACGAGCTCGGCCACCACCTGCGCGAGGGCGTCAAGGCGCTGCCCGACCCCCAGCCGCTGGACATGTTCGCGCACGTCTACGCCGAGGAGACCGAGGAGCTGCGGGTGCAGCGCGAGGGTTATGCGGCGTACCTCGAGACCTTCGAGGGGGCCCAGCGATGAGCACCGGCACGACCACGCAGAAGATCACCTTGGCCAAGGGCCTCAACATGGGCCTGCGCAAGGCGATGGAGGACGACCCCAAGGTCCTCATCATGGGCGAGGACGTCGGCAAGCTCGGCGGCGTCTTCCGCATCACCGACGGCCTGCAGAAGGACTTCGGTGAGGACCGGGTCATCGACTCGCCGCTCGCCGAGTCCGGCATCGTCGGCACCGCGGTCGGGCTCGCGCTGCGTGGCTACCGGCCCGTGGTCGAGATCCAGTTCGACGGGTTCGTCTACCCGGCGTACGACCAGATCGTGTGCCAGGTCGCGAAGATGCACTACCGCTCCAAGGGTCGCTCCCCGATGCCGATGGTCATCCGGATCCCGTTCGGTGGCGGCATCGGCGCGGTCGAGCACCACTCCGAGAGCCCCGAGGCGCAGTTCGCGCACACCCCGGGGTTGAAGGTGGTGGCCTGCTCGAACCCGATCGACGGCTACTGGATGATCCAGCAGGCGATCGCCTCCGACGACCCGGTGATCTTCCTCGAGCCGAAGCGCCAGTACCACGCCGACAAGGCCGACCTCGACGAGGCCGAGACGCCCGAGCCGCTGTTCACCAGCCGCGTGGTCCGGCGCGGCACCGATGCGACCGTGCTCGCCTACGGCCCGACCGTGAAGACCGCGATGAAGGCGGCCGAGGCGGCGGCGACCGAGGGCACCTCGCTCGAGGTGATCGACCTGCGCACGCTGAGCCCGCTCGACATGGGTCCGGTCTTCGAGTCCGTACGCCGCACCGGCCGCGCGATCATCACCCACGAGGCCCACGTCAACCTCGGCATCGGGTCCGAGGTGACCGCGCGCATCCAGGAGCAGTGCTTCTACTCGCTGGAGTCGCCGGTGCTCCGGGTCGGCGGGTTCGACACGCCGTACCCCGCCTCCCGGATCGAGGAGGACTACCTGCCCGACCTCGACCGGCTGCTCGATGCCGTCGACCGATCGCTCGAGTTCTGAGGAGAAGCGCGTGGCTGACTACCTGCTCCCCGACGTCGGAGAGGGCCTGACCGAGGCCGAGATCGTGGCCTGGCGGGTCAAGGAGGGCGACACCGTCCAGATCAACGACATCGTGGTCGAGATCGAGACCGCGAAGTCGCTGGTGGAGCTGCCCTCGCCGTACGCCGGCGTGGTGACGGCCCTGCTGGTGCCCGAGGGCGAGACCGTCCCGGTCGGCACCGCGATCATCTCGATCGGCGACCCGTCCGAGAAGCCCGCGGGCGCCCCTGCCCCGGCCGACATCGGCGAGATCGACCTGTCCAACCCGGCCGCCTCCGGCGGCGGTGAGGGCGAGAGCCTGGTCGGCCGCAACAAGGCCGACCGCGGGCCGATCCGCCGTCCCCGCAAGGGATTAGCGTCACCGACCACCGAAGCAGCCGCGGCCACCCAGATGCAGCTCCAGGGTGCCTTCGCGCCCGGCGGTGCACAGTCTCAGGCCGTGGTCGAGTCCGACGAGCCCGCCGTCCCCGCCCACACCGTGACCGACGAGCCGGCTCCCGTCGGTGACGCCCGGGCGCTCGCCAAGCCACCGGTGCGCAAGCTGGCCAAGGACCTCGGCGTCGACCTCTCGACCGTCACCGCCACCGGTCCCAACGGCTCCATCAGCCGTGAAGACGTGCAGGCGGCGGTCGGTTCCACCAGGACGTCATACGAATCGGCTGCTGTGGCGACCACTTCGTATGACGCTGCCGAGCGCGAACGCCGCGAGCCGATCAAGGGTGTCCGCAAGATGATGGGGCAGGCGATGGTCGACTCGGCCTTCTCCGCGCCGCACGTCACCGAGTGGGTCACGATCGACGTCACCCGCACGATGGAGTTCGTCGAGCGGCTGAAGAGCCGGCGTGAGTTCCGCGACGTCAAGGTCTCGCCGTTGCTGGTGCTGGCCCGGGCGTGCATGCTCGCGATGCGGCGTACGCCGGAGATCAACTCGTTCTGGGACGAGCCGGCCCAGGAGATCGTCTTCAAGAGCTACGTCAACCTCGGCATCGCCGCGGCCACGCCCCGTGGGCTCGTCGTACCCAACATCAAGGACGCCGAGCGTCTCTCCCTGCTCGAGCTCGCCGGCGCGCTCAACCAGCTCGCCGCGACCGCCCGCGAGGGGAAGACCCAGCCGGCCGAGATGAGCGGTGGCAGCTTCACGATCACCAACGTCGGGGTCTTCGGCGTCGATGCCGGCACGCCGATCATCAACCCCGGTGAGTCGGCCATCCTGTGCTTCGGCGCGGTGAAGAAGCAGCCGTGGGTGGTCTCCACCGACTCTGGGGAGGAGATCGTCGTACGCCAGGTCACCCAGCTCGCGCTCTCCTTCGACCACCGGCACGTCGACGGCGAGAAGGGCTCCCGGTTCCTCTCCGACGTCGCCGCGATCATGGAAGACCCCGCTGCGGCGCTGCTCTTCTGACCAAGGGTCGGGACTGGGGGTGCGTCAGGGGGATGCCTGACGCGGGTCCCGGGCTGGCGCCGATAGCCTGCAGACATGGTGAAACCCGGTCGGGTCCTGGCGGACCCTGCGCGCGAACGCATCGGCACGCCCGCGACCATCGTCACCTTCATCCGCACGGCGGCCTCGATCACGCTCTCGGCGTACGCCGCCAGCCAGGGGAGCAAGACCCTGCTGGTCGTCGCGCTGCTGGTGCACTGGGTCGGTGACTCCCTCGACGGCCAGATCGCCCGGATGTTCGACTGCGAAACCCGCACCGGCGCCGTCCTCGACATCCTCAGCGACCGGCTGTGCGCGGCGGCGTTCTACATCGGGCTGGCCTGGCTCGACCCCAGCCTCTCGCCGGCGATCTTCGTCTACCTCGCCGAGTTCATGGTCATCGACGGCTTCCTGTCGATCTGCTTCCTGGCGTGGCCGATCACCAGCCCCAACTACTTCTACGTCATCGACCGCCGGCTCTGGCTGCTGAACTGGTCCCACCCCGGCAAGGCCGTGAACTCGGGCCTGTTCGCGATCCTGCTGCTGGTCACCGGCTGGATGTGGGTCGGGCTGGCGATCGCGCTCGTGCTGCTGACGCACAAGATCATCTCGCTGTCGCACCTGATGAAGCTGGGGATGCCGCTCTCCGGCGCCCCGCTGCCGCACCTCGTCGAGGCCGAGGAACGGTTCGGGATGGACCTCGGCTCAGCATCGCTGGCCGAGGGCGCTCCGGTTCGCCCGTGAAGCTGATCCTGACGACGTTAGTCGTCGCGTTCGGCTCCGCCATGATCCCGTTCATCAACATCGAGGCCTACCTGGCCGCGGTGGCTGCGGCCATCCAGGACGTCGGTGTCTGGTACGTCGCGGCGGCGGCCGCCATCGGCCAGACCACCGGCAAGGTGGGCCTCTACTACGCGGCGGACTGGGCGATGCGGCTGCCGTGGATCCGGAAGAAGATGGCGACGCCGAAGTGGGCCGAGTCCTACGCCCGCTGGTCCAGGCGGATCCACGAGCACCCCAACCAGACCGCCCTCTTGCTGTTCGCCTCCGCCTCCCTCGGCTTCCCCCCGCTCTACGTCATCGCCGTGCTGGCCGGCCAGCTCAAGGTGAACATCTGGCTGTTCGTGACCACCTGCCTGGTCGGCCGCTACATCCGCTTCCTGGTGATCCTGGGTGCGGCGGACTGGTTCATCCACCTGTTCCAGACGTGGTTCTAGGTTTCACGACACGTGTTGTGAAACTGCAGTCCGCTCAACCGTCCGCGAACCGCACCAGCCCAGCCATCGTGGGCATGTACGCCGCACCGTCGGGACCGAGGTAGATCGAGGCGTAGTGGTTGTTCCACTGGATGCCGTTGCCGGTGCGCTGCTGCCACTGGGTACGCCCGGTGCGGACGTCGATCGCGGTGAAGTACCAGCTGTCGTCGAGGAGGGTCGACGCCTTCTTGGCGTACACGTAGACCAGTCCGTTGCCCAGCGAGACCTTCGGCACCGACGTCGGGGCGGTCACCGGCGAGGTCCAGGCGACGCGGCACCTGGTGCCGTCCAGGACCACGCGGGCGACGCCTGGTGACGTGGTCCTTCCGCCGATGGTCGACTGCGGTCCCTCGTAGCCGTAGTTGTTCTCCACGATCACCGAGCGGCCGGCAGCGACCAGGCTGTTCTCGGTGGCCGAGGCGCCGGCGCCGAACACCGGCGCCTTGCAGATCAGCCGGTTCTTCGGGTTGCCGTCGCGCTTGTAGAAGAGGACGTTCATCCGCGGCTCGGCGTTGTCGGTGATCGCGACCAGGTCCTTGCCGATCAGGGTGGGCGTCGTACCCGACCCCTGCGAGAGCTGCCCGGGCTTCTGCCGCGTGCCCCGGTCGTACGGCGCTGCCCACCGCACCTGCGGCATGCCACTCCGGTCCGCCGCGAGGGCGAGCAACCGGTGGTCGGTGACGATGTAGACAGCACCGGTCTCGTCGGTCGCCATCGAGTTGAAGATCGCCTCGCCGGGGAACGTCCGGAGCTTCGAGGCGCCGGTGGCAGGGTCGATGGTGCCGACCCGGCCGCCCTTGGTGGCGAAGAAGATGCGGCCCTTCCAGTCGGGCATGGTCGCGATCATGCAGTCGCCGTCGGGGATCGTCGGCGCGTACGTCTTCGTGTGCGACAGCGCGGTCGCCCCGATCGTCACCTCCCACAGCTGGTTGCCGGTGGTGAGCACGTAGGCGTGGTGGTGCCGGTCGAGGTAGAAGTAGGTGCCGCCGCACAGGTCGCTGAGCGGGTTCGCTCCCGAGGTCAGGTCACGAGCCGGCATGTCCAGGGAGGCGATCTGGGCCAGGGTGGTCGGGTCGATCAGCCGCATGGTGAAGCCCTGGGCGCCGCCACAGAGCCCGACGATCCGGTGGCCGGCGTCGAAGCCCATGGTGGCGCACTCCGAGACGCCGTAGCTCGCCGAGCGCACCTGCAGGTCGCGGCCGAGCGGGCCGCTGACCGTGTAGGCGTCCGAGGCGTAGGCGTCGTCGTGCATCGAGCTGGTGCCGTTGGCCGACAGGTACGGGTGCGACGGGATCGTCGGGTGCGCGATCGGCTGCTTGACGGCCGGCGTGCCGGTGAACGACTCGCTGAGCAGGTCGGTCGGCAGCGGCGGGATCGGTGGCGCCGGCGCGGGGTCGGCGTGCACCGTGGTCGGCAGCAGCAGGGCGGCCACGGCCACCAATGTCGACACGATCACTCGAGTTCGGCGCATGCCCGGTCAACGAAGCGAACGGTCGGGGGTTACATGCCCTCCGGGCGGTGCGGGTGCAGCAAAGCGTCGGTGCCGCCGTCGGCGAAGACGACCGAACCGACCAGCAGGCTGGCGTCCTCGGAGAGCAGGAACGCGACCAGCGCCGCCACCTCTTCGGGGCGTCCGGGCCGGTTGAGCGCCGTGGGGTAGGCGTCGGCGAACACGCCGAGCTCGGGGTCCTCGCGCAGCCGATCGGTCATCGGGGTCGCAATCAGTCCGGGTGCCACCGCGTTCACGCGGATCCCGGCGCCGGCCCACTCGGGCTTGATGCCCTCGCGACGGGCCCAGTAGGCCAGCGCCGCCTTGGTCGCCGGGTAGATCTGTACGGCGGCCTCGGTGGCCGCGAGTCGGCGCGCCTTCTCCTCGTCGTCGTCCAGGCAGGCAGCGGCGACCTCGGTGCTCCACCCCGGCTGGCAGGTCACCGAGTTGGAGCTGACCAGCACCACCGAGGAGCCCTCGACCATCAACCGTCTCAGCCCGGTCACCAGCGCGAGCGCGCCGAAGTAGTTCAGCGAGACGACCAGCCCTGGATCGGTGTCGGTGAGCCCGGCCACCCCGGCGCACGGGACCACGCCGTCGACCCGGTCGGTCAGCTGCCCGATGGCGGCGACGGCCGACTCACGTCCTGACGTGGTGGCCAGGTCGCCGACGACGTCCGCGTCGTGCAGGTCGACGGTGATCACGGTGTGCCCGTCCGAGCGCAGCCGGGCGGTGAGGGCGGCTCCGATGCCCGAGGCGGCGCCGCTGACGACGTAGCTGCTCATGCCGTCGCGGTCAGCCGCGCGCCCATCTTGCCGATGAACGCGCGGACCTCCTCGGCGCCCTTGTCCGGCAGGCCCATCATCACCTCGTCCACCCCGAGCTCCTGCCAGCGCTCGAGCTGGCCCGGCTCGAGCCGGCTGGTGAGGAGTACGACGACCCGTGGCTTGCCCTCGCGACCCTTGGCCGACCATGTCTCGGTGAGGCCGGCCACGCGCTCCTCGATGTCGGTCTCGATCGGGGTGGTGATCCAGCCGTCGGCGTTGGCGGAGATCCAGTCGAAGTTCTTCGGGGTGCCGCCGGCCCCGACCAGGATCGGGATGCGCGGCTGCTGCACCGGCTTGGGGTAGGCCCAGCTCGGCTTGAGGTGCGCGAACTCCCCGTCGTACGACGCCACCTCCTTGCTCCAGAGCTCGCCCATCAGCTCGAGGTACTCGCGCAGCACGGTGCGACGCTTCTTGCCCGGTACGCCGTGGTCCTCGAGCTCCTCGACGTTCCACCCGAACCCGACGCCGAGCGTCACCCGCCCGCCGGAGAGGTGGTCGAGGGTGGCCAGCGTCTTGGCCAGCGTGATCGGGTCGTGCTCCATCGGCAGTGCCACCGCGGTGCCCAACCGGATGGTGCTCGTGACGGCGGCCGCGGTCGCCAGCGAGACCCAGGGGTCGAGGATGCGCAGGTAGCGGTCGTCGGGGATCTCACCGCCGGTCCCCGGGTGCGCCGAGTCACGACTGGTCGGGATGTGCGAGTGCTCGGGCACGTAGAAGGCGTGGAAGCCCGCGTCCTCGGCAGCCTTCGCCGCGTCTGCCGGGGTGATGCCCCGGTCGCTCGTGAACAGCACCACGGAGAGATCCATGGGGGTCATTCAAACTGAAACACGTTCTAGTGTCGAGCGAGTGTGAGGCAGCCGTGACTCGAGGGCCCTAGCCGTTGACCGTGTACCAGTCGTCGAGCAGGTCCTGCTCCTCCGCCCTGCTGAGGCCGGTGCGGGGAGCGTCGGGGTTCTCGCGCAGCCAGGCCAGCGTGTCGGCGGCGGTCTCGCCGACCGGGCGAGTGGTGAGGCCGGCGTCGAAGGCGGCGCTCACGTCGTGCGAGGTCATCCCGCGGGCGTCGTCGGGCAGCCACAGCGGGAGTGCCCGCGGACCGGCCCAGTAGGTGACCTCCCGCTCGAGCAGGAAGTCGGCCGGGGCCCAGATGACCGTGGCGTCCCCGCCGACGGCCTTGCTCACCTCGTCGACGAGGTCGCCGAGCCGCTGGACGCGACCGGTCGCGTCGTACACGCCGGTCAGCCGGTTCTCGGCGCCGGTGACGATCCACGCCGCCAGGTCGCGTACGTCGATCGCCTGGGTGTCCCGGTCAGGAGACTCCGGCGCGAGCACCTCCCCGCCCTCCGCGAGCCGCTCGGGCCAGTAGCTGAACCGGCCGCTCGGGTCTTCGGGCCCGATGATCAGCCCCGGTCGCACGATGAACGCCTCCCGGGCCCGGGCCTGCACGTCCTGCTCGCACGCCACCTTGCTGGATCCGTAGGCCTCGGCCGAGTCCTGCTCGACGTCTTCGGTGATCGGCGGGAGGAGCGGCAGCGTCTCGGGGGTACCGCCGGGAGTGGAGTGGTCGGCGTACACGCTGATCGTCGAGACGAACGTCCAGTGGGCTTCGGCCAGGTGGTCGAGTGCCGCGGCCACCCAGCTCGGGGTGCGGGCGACGTCCACGACGGCGTCCCACTCGCCCTCGAGCGCCGTCCAGTCGGGGGCGGTGCGGTCCAGGTGCACGAAGTGGGCACCGTCCGGCACGGTGCCGGACTCCCCGCGGGCCGCACAGGTGACGTCGTGGCCGCGCGCGACCGCGTCGGCCGCCACTGCACGGGACAGGAACATGGTGCCGCCGAGAACGAGAATCCGCATTCCCCCAACCTGACCCCATCCCGCCCGTCAGGCAAGCCACGGTTGGGACAAGCGCTGTGCGCGGAGTGCGTTCGCACCCTAGGGTTTCGCTCGTGAAGAGATGGTTGGCGGTTCTACTACTCCTCGGGTCCGTGCTCCTGGCCGCACCCGCCGCGCCAGCCTCGTCCGCCACGCCGCCGTGGAAGGCAGTGGTGACCTTCGACAAGAACCCGCACAACCAGTTCTACTCGCGGGTGATCTGGCGGCTCTACCAGCGGCAGGCCGGCGCCTGGAAGCTGGTGCAGACGAAGAGCTGGCGGGCCGGGTCGGGTCTGCCCGGCAAGGTGGGCCGCAACTCGTGCGCGACCTCGAAGGGCTGGCTGCCCAACGGCACCTACCAGATGAGGCAGTACGACAACTACCACGGCAACGTGATCAAGGGTCGGGCCTTCCGGCTCGACGACAAGGCCTGCTCGAGCGGTCACGTCCGGCACGACCTCTTCATCCACACCGAGCAGGGCGCCGGCAACCGCCAGTGCACCGACCGCAAGGGCGACCAGCCGTGCCGCTGGGAGTACCCGAGGATCAACGACTACAAGTCCTACGGCTGCATCAAGATGGCGCCTCGTGACCTCGCCGAGCTGGTCCGGCTCTACCACCAGCACTTCGGCGCCGGCGTGCGCTACCCCAAGGGCCGCGTGGTGCTGCGGGTCATCAGCTAGAGCTGCTTGACCATCAGCGCGACCAGGTGGCCGCTGGCATCGCTCTGGCCCACCTCGGTGAAGCCGCGCGCCCGGTGGAACGCCAGGGACGGCTCGTTGGGCGGGTCGATGTTGACCTCGAGCGCGAACGCCGGTCGGTCGCAGCTGCCCTCGAGCTCGTCGTAGGCGAAGGTGCCGAGGCCGCGACGCTGGAACTCCTCGTGGATCACGATCCGGTCGAGGTAGCAGTAGTCCTCGTAGCGTTCGCCGAACCAGGCGAAGTGCGCCCCGTCGTACGCCGCGCCGGCGGCGAAGGTGATCACGAAGCCGGCGAACTGCCCGTCCACGTCGATGACGTCAGCGTGCTCGGCGGCGGCCGCGAGCTCGGCGAGCCGGGCCTCATCCATCGGCGCGGTCAGCTCGACGTGTCGGTCGTTGAGCGCCACCACGGCGGCGTGGTCGTCGGGGGTGATCGGACGCAACCGGGCGCTCACCGCTCGCGGGCCTTCTCGTCCAGGAACGTGACGCCCGTGGTCTTCTCGCTGAGCTCCCACAGCTCGCGCTGGGCCTCCCGGTCGTGTGCGAGTCGGCGGGCGTTGACGATCTGCGGATGGCCCTTGAACTGGAGCAGCCCGTCGGGTCCGACGTACGTCGAGCCGGGCAGGTCGGCCGTGGCCGCCATCAGGGTCGGCAGCGCGCCGAGGGAGGCCGGCTGGCCGACCGCGGCGAACACCGCCTGCAGGATCGTCGCGGTGAACCGCATCTTCTCCCGGGTGTTGCCGGTGTTGCGTCCGGTGCCCATGAGGCCCGTGGCGGAGTACCCCGGGTGGGCGGCGAGTCCCTTGACGGGCACGCCCTGCTCGCGGCAGCGGCGGTCGAGCTCGAAGATGAACAGGAGGTCGGCGAGCTTGGAGGCGAAGTACGCCTGCCACTTGCCGTAACGGCGCGACTGGTCGCGCGGGTCGTCGAGCGGTGCGCGGCGAGCCATCCTGCTGCCCTGGGAGCTGACGGCGACCACGCGGGCGTCGCCGGAGTCGGCCAGCCGGGGGAGCAGGAGCCCGGTGAGTGCGAACGGTCCGAAGTAGTTGGTGGCCATCTGGAGCTCGAGTCCGTCGGAGGTGCGCTGGTGCGGCGTGGCCATCACGCCGGCGTTGTTGACCAGCAGGTGCAGCGGCTCGGTGACCTCGGCGGCGGCTCGTCGTACGGAGGAGAGGTCGGAGACGTCGATGGCCAGCGGGCGCAGGGCTGCCCCCGGGACCTCCTTCTCGATCCGGGCGATGGTGGCCTCGAGCTTGGCCGGGTTGCGCGCTCCGAGGATGACCTCGGCGCCGTGGCGGGCCAGCTCGAGCACGGTGGACTCGCCGATCCCGCTCGTCACTCCCGTGACCAGGGCGCGCCTGCCGGTGAGGTCCGGGATGTCGTCGATGGTCCAGTCGGCCCGCCCGGTCACGGGGTGACCGCCAGTGCCTCGAGCACGCGGTGGGCGAGCTTCTCGTCGCCGGTCACGCGGGGTTCCGTCTCAGCGACCGTACGGCGACCTCCGGCGAGGACGACGTAGTCCTCCGGACGCAGTGCCACCGTGGCCGAGGGTTTCGCACCGTCCTCCACCAGGGCCCCGCGGCCGTCGTCGCCGACTCGAACGCTCCAGGCCAGCCCTGCCTCGGGGATCTCGAGCCGGACGGTGGTGCCCGGCGGCGGGGCCACCCGCTTGCCCACCACCATGGGCAGGCCGCGACCGAAGGTGCGCAGCACGTGGGCCGCTGCGGCACAGTCGTAGCCACCGGGTCGGCCGGTGGCGCGACGGATGTCCTGCTCGTGCATCCAGACGTCGAGTGGTCGGTTGTTCAGCAGGGTCTGGAAGTCCCAGGGGACGTCACCGGGCGTCTTCGGCGGTGCGGCCCTCGGGTCACTGGGCGGCTCGGCCTGCAGGGCGGCGTAGCGGGAGGCGACTGCCTCCTCGATCTCGTCGGCGAGCGCGGCCATGTCGCGGTCGCGGCGCGCGAGCACGCCCTGCTCGGTGTAGTAGCTCATCAGGCTCTTCAGGTGCGGCGCCTCCGCGACCTCGATCGTCTCCTCGGGAGTGCCGGCCAGGACGGCCTCGAGGTGGGCGGTGTGGGCGACGTTGTCCTTGACGCTCCAGCCGTCGAGGTCGGTCGGCAGGTCCCACTCCTTGCGCGGGATCTCGCGGGCCAGGGCCACGAACCGGGTGCAGGCTCCGTGCCAGGTCTCGACGAGCTCGGCCAGGCGCGCGTCGGCGGGCTGGTCAACGGCAGTCATGGCGGACAGCGTACGGCGGCCCGGCCACCCTCGTTGACGGAGTCAGGAGAGCGGACGGACCGCCGTACGGAGGTCCAGCTGGTGTCTCAGACGGGCGGGTCGACGCGCCGTTCCTCGACGACCCGGGTGCTGCGGGTGCGCTGGCTGTTCATCACGAGGGCGAGGACGATCGCCAAGGCCCCGACGATGATCAGGATCCAGCCGAGCGTGTTGGTCGCCACGACGTCATCGATGCTCGCCGGCAGGTCGATCACGCCGAAGGCGAAGATGAGGCCGAGCAGCAGGAGGACGACTCCGAGTCCGATTCCCATGGCAGTGCTCCCTTCAATGGCCCCTGGTGGGCTGTCCCGAGTGTTCCCCAACCGGGTGTGGTCCATGCCTCTCCCACGAGGCGGACACGGAACGGCATTAAATGTGTAAAACCTAGTGACTTGATAGAGTTATCTGAGTCCACCACCGAGGAGCCGCACCTTGTCCCACGTACTCGCCGTCTCCGGCAGTCCGATGAAGGTCGCAGCGCCGTACTGCTGGGCCACGTCACCGGGATCCTCGAGGAGCACGGCCACACCGTCGACACGCTCACCCTGCGCGACCTGCCGGCCGAGGCGCTGATGCACGCCGACTTCGACGACCCGGCCATCGTCGACGCCGCTGCGCGGCTGGAGAAGGCCGACGGCCTGATCGTCGCGACACCGGTCTACAAGGCGGCCTTCTCGGGGCTGCTCAAGACCTGGCTCGACCTGCTGCCGCAGTTCGGGCTGGACGGCAAGGTGGTGCTGCCGCTGGCCACGGGTGGGAGCGTCGCGCACGCGCTGGCCCTCGACTACGCGCTGCGGCCGGTGCTCACCTCGATGCAGGCGCGGCACGTGGTCAACGGCTTCCTGGTCCTCGACCAGTTCATCGAGTCCCCGACGACCGGCCACCTCTCCGCCATCCACGAGGACGCCGAGCCCGCCCTCGGCAAGATCGTCGAGGGCTTCCTCGAGGGCCTCCAGGTCGTGAAGGTGGTGGCGGCATGAGTCTCACCTTCCACTGGTTCCTGCCGACCTACGGCGACTCCCGCAACCTGATCGCCGGCGGGCACGGCAACGCGATGCACGGCGACCGGCCCGCGACCCTGCAGTACCTCAACCAGGTCGCCGCGGCCGCCGAGCAGGCGGGCTTCGAGTCGGTGCTCACCCCGACCGGAGCCTGGTGCGAGGACGCGTGGCTGACCACCGCGATGCTCGTGCAGGAGACCGAGAAGCTGAAGTTCCTGGTGGCACTGCGCCCCGGCCTGATGAGCCCGACCCTCGCCGCGCAGATGGCCTCGACGTTCCAGTGGCAGTCCGAGGGCCGACTGCTGCTCAACGTCGTGACCGGCGGCGAGCCACAGGAGCAGCTGGCGTACGGCGACTCACTGAACAAGGCGGACCGTTACGCACGGTGCGGCGAGTTCCTGAGCGTCGTACGTCAGCTGTGGGCCGATGACGCCCCGGTCAGCTTCCGCGGCGACCACGTGTTCGTCGAGAACGCCACCCTGCAGCGGCGCCCCGACCCGGTGCCACCCATCTACTTCGGTGGCTCCTCGCCCGAGGCCGGCGTGGTCGCGGCCGAGCACGCCGACACCTACCTGACCTGGGGCGAACCGCTCCCGGCAGTCGCCGAGAAGGTCGACTGGATCCGCAAGTTGGCCACCCAGGCCGGCCGCTCGCTCTCCTTCGGCATCCGGCTGCACGTGATCTCCCGCGACACCAGCGAGGAGGCCTGGGCCGAGGCCGACCGCCTGCTCCGCGGCATCGACGAGAGCGAGATCGAACGCGTCCAGGGCGGCCTGGCCAAGAGCGAGTCCGAGGGCCAGAAGCGGATGCTCGACCTGCACCGCGGCAGGTCTCGCGACCTGCGCTCGCTCGAGGTGGCGCCCAACCTGTGGTCGGGAGTCGGCCTGGTGCGCGGAGGCGCCGGCACCGCGCTGGTGGGCTCCCACGAGGAAGTCTCCGAGCGGATCAGCGAGTACGCCGACCTCGGCATCGACCACTTCATCCTGTCCGGGTACCCCCACCTCGAGGAGGCCTGGCAGTTCGCCGAGGGCGTCGTACCCACGCTCGCGCGGCGCGGGCTGATCAACCGCGAGGCCCCGTCGGACGGCTCGATGGGGGTTCCGTTCGCGGCGTCGTCGTAGGCGGTGTCGGTTTCACAACCGGTGTTGCGAAACCCAGGACGCGTTGGCCCGACGCAACGCGGCCCCGGCCGATCCCGAAGGACCGACCGGGGACGCGTCGTACGTCGGAGCGGAACCGTCAGAAGGAAGCCTCGTCGAGGTCCATCAGCGACAGGTCGGTCGCCTCGGCGATGGCCAGCTCGGCGCTCAGCTTGGGCAGGTTGTGGTGCGCGAAGAACTGCGCGGCCGCGACCTTGCCCTCGTAGAACGCCTTGTCCTTGGCCGAGACCTCGCCGGCGAGCTTCTCCAGGGCCACCTCGGCGCCGCGGAGGAGCAGCCAGGCGCAGACCACGTCGCCGAGCATCATCAGCAGGCGAGAGGTGTTCAGCCCGACCTTGTAGATGTTCTTGATGTCGCCACCCTCGGCGGACTCGTCCGCGCTCATCAGGGTGTTGATCATCAGGCCGACCAGCCCCTGGGCGTCCTCGAGAGCCTTGGCGAGCAGGTCGCGCTCCACCTTGAGGCGACCGTTGCCGGCCTCGCTGGAGAGGAACTGCTCGATCTCCGCGGCCAGGAAGCCGAGCGCCTTGGCCTGGTCCTTGACGATCTTGCGGAAGAAGAAGTCCTGGCCCTGGATCGCGGTGGTGCCCTCGTAGAGGGTGTCGATCTTGGCGTCGCGGACGTACTGCTCGATGGGGTACTCCTGGAGGAAGCCGGAGCCACCGAAGGTCTGCAGCGACTCGGTGCCGAGCAGCACCCACGAACGCTCCGAGCCGTAGCCCTTGACGATCGGGAGCAGCAGGTCGTTGACGCGCATCGCGAGCTCGTCGGTCTCGCCGTTGTGCTCGGCGATCTGGACGCGGTCCTGCCACGAGGCCGTGTAGAGCACCAGCGAGCGCATGGCCTCCGAGAACGACTTCTGCACCATCAGCGAGCGACGTACGTCGGGGTGGTGGGTGATCGTGACGCGCGGAGCCGTCTTGTCGGAGGCCTGCGAGAGGTCCGAACCCTGCACGCGGGTCTTCGCGAAGTCGAGCGCGTTGAGGTAGCCGGTCGAGAGCGTGGCGATGGCCTTGGTGCCGACCATCATCCGGGCGTTCTCGATGACCTGGAACATCTGCGCGATGCCGTCGTGCACCTCGCCGAGCAGGTAGCCGACGGCCGGCTCGCCGCCGCCGACACCCGGGTCGCCGAAGGTGAGCTCGCAGGTGTTGGACACCTTGATGCCCATCTTGTGCTCGACGTTGGTCACGTAGGCACCGTTGCGCTCGCCGAGCTCACCGGTCTCCACGTCGAAGTGGTACTTCGGCACGATGAACAGGCTCAGGCCCTTGGTGCCGGGACCACCGACGCCCTCGACGCCGACCGGCCGCGCCAGCACCATGTGGATGATGTTGTCGCACAGGTCGCTCTCGGCCGAGGTGATGAACCGCTTGACGCCCTCGATGTTCCAGGTGCCGTCGTCGTTCTGGGTGGCCTTGGTACGGCCCGCCCCCACGTCGGAGCCGGCGTCGGGCTCGGTGAGCACCATGGTGGTGTTCCAGCCCTTGTCGACGATGTGCTGGGCGATCTTCTTGTCCCGCTCGTTGCCGTTGCGGTAGACGATCCCGGCGAACATCGGGCCGGCGCCGTACATCCACAGCGCGGGATTGGCGCCGAGCACCAGCTCGCCCAGCGCCCAGTTGAAGCTCGAGGGAGCCGGCGTACCGCCGAGCTCGGCCATGGTGCCCAGGCGCCAGTACTCGGAGTCCATCCAGGCGGCGTAGCTCTTCTTGAACGACTCGGGCAGGGGAGCGGTACTGGTCTGGGGGTCGAAGACCGGCGGGTGCTGGTCGGCGTCGACGAACGACTCGGCCAGGTCCTCGCGGGCCAGCCGGTCCACCTCGCCCAGGATCGACCTCGCAGTCTCCGCGTCGACGTCGGCGAAGGGTCCCTCGCCGAGGATCTCGTCGCGCTTGAGCACCTCGAAGAGGTTGAACTCGATGTCGCGGATGTTGCTCTTGTAGTGGCTCACAGACCCACCTTTTCTCGACGCTGGGAAGGGGGCACGACCAGGAAGCGGACGTGCTACTGACGAGTGCTACCAGCCAGTAACAACCAGTATCTGCCCCGGATGCGCGCTACGCAAGCATTTCGGGGAGGTGTGTGACGAAGGCCAAACCCCCGCCACCGTGGGCCGAAACCGGAGTTGGGGCTGGATCCGGCGAGTCGATCAGGTCAGTAAATCCGACTGATCTGACAGACTTCGGGCATGCGCGTCTCCGCCAAGGCCGACTACGCCCTTCGAGCGCTCATCGAGATCGCCAACCGCGACGACGGTCGGCCGGTGAGCGCCGAGGAGCTCGGCAAGCTCCAGGAGATCCCGCACGGCTTCCTGCAGGCGATCCTCGCCGACATGCGTCGTGCCGGGATCGTGGTCAGCCAGCGCGGACAGTCCGGCGGCTGGCGCCTCGCTGCCAAGGCCGCCGACGTCACGGTCGCCGACGTGATCCGCGCCGTCGACGGCCCACTGGTCAGCGTCTACGGGCTGCGCCCGGAGGCCGTCTCCTACAACGAGTCGGCGGAGATCCTCCAGCACGTCTGGATCGCGGCGCGCACGGCGCTGCGGGAGGTGTTCGAGAACGTCTCGATCGAGGCGCTCGCCGGGCGCAAGCTGCCCAAGGCCGTCGCCGAGCTCACCGTCGACGACGAGGCCTGGAAGCCGCACTGATCCCGGGCAGGACTCCTGCCGGTCACCCGCAGTTCACTGTCGCGTCGGTGACCTGACTGAGGATCAGTGCCATGGCACGACGAAAGCTGATCTGGCACATCGGGCTGGCCCAGGCGCCACGCGCCGTCATCGGGGCGAACCTCACCGAGTACGGCGAAGTCCTCGACGAGGCCGGTGTCCAGGTGGTCGCGACCGCCGAGGACGCCCGGCTCGCCACCCACGAGATCCTGCGCACGCACCGACAGGCCGGCCTGTCCCGCCACGACGTCGAGGGCCGGTGGGCGCGGGTCTGTGACCGGGTGTGGGAGCACAAGGGCGTCTCGGTGCTCTCCACCCCTGACCTGTGCGCGGCCGACAAGGACCAGCTCCGGTTCGCCCTCGACCCGCTGATCGGCCTCGAGGTGCACCTGGTGGTCACCCTCGACTCCTTCTCCCAGCAGCTGTACGGCGGCTGGCTGGCCGAGCTGCGTGCCGGCGGGTCGACCGGTTGGGACAAGTACGTCGGCCGTGTGCTCGACCATGCCGTCGAGGGGACCCGTGAGCGCGCACAGGCCGAGCAGTTCTGGGCCGGCCACGAGCTGGCCTCGATCCTGGCCCGCTGGGGCTGGACCTTCCACGCCGACCGGCTGCACGTCATCGCCCAGCAGGACGTGACCGCGCACTGGCGCGAGTTCGTGGCGCTGGCCGGGCTGTCGGTCGACGAGCTGCCGGGCGTCGTACCTCCCTACGCCGATCCCGCCGGGGTCGCGGTGCTCCGCAAGGTCAACCGCCAGCTCGACGAGCCCGTCGGTCGAGCCACCGTGGACCTGCTGGTGCGCTCCGATCCGGAGCGCACCGCGCTGCCGGTCGCGCCGACGTCGTCCCTGCTGCCGCTGGTCGAGCGGTGGGAGGAGACGCTCACCCACGCGGGGTACGACGTCCGCGGTGACCTCGGCCTGCTCGCCGAGCAGACCGCCGAGCAGACCCTGCCGGGACCTCGCGACCAGCTGGGCGTCGCCGTCGATGCCCTGGCCGACGCGCTCGTGACGAATGCCGGCCTGCGCACCCGCGTGGCCGAGCTCGAGGACGAGCGCGAGCGGCTCGACCGGAAGCGACGCAAGTGGAAGCACCGCGCGCAGGCGGCCCGAGGATGATCAGGGCGCTGGAGCTCAGCGCTTGACGGCGTACGTCGTGTGCGTCGCCCACTGTGAGGAGTGCACGGTGACCTTCTCGAGGTCGATGTCGTGCTCGAAGCCCTCGAAGAGCCGCTTGCCCTTCCCGAGGATCAGCGGTGCGGTCGAGATCTCCAGCACGTCGACGTGTCCGCCGGCCAGGCCCTGTCGGATCATGTCGGCGCCGCCGGCGATCGCCACGTCCTGCTCGCCCGCCGCCTCGCGAGCCAGCGCCAGGGCCTGCTCGAAGCCGTCCACGAAGCGGAATCCGGTCGAGGGGTCGGGGGCGTCCTCCGTGCGATGGGTGACGACGTGCAGGGTGCCGCCGAACGGGTTCGTGCCACCCCACGCCCCGGACGCGTCGTACATCCCGCGGCCGCAGAGCCCGGAGCCGATGCCGGCGACGAACTCGTCGTAGAACTCCCGGTCCTCGGCCGACATCGCGAACGCGTGCTCGCCGTCGTAGGTCCAGGGTCCGCCCATCACCCAGTTGTGCAGGCGTTCGCCGCCGATCCCCAGGCCGTGCTCCGGCCCGTCGTCGGGGCCGGTGATGTAGCCGTCGACCGATGTCGTGATGCCTGCGATCACCTTGCTCGTTCCTGGGCTCATGACTGCCTCCTGTTGGTCACCACATCAGACCAGCGTCAGCAGCGGAACTCATCGCCAAGAAAACTGAAACACGTTACAGTTCTGCGATGATCGAGTCAGAGTTCGTCACCTGGGAAGCACCCGACGGTGACCACCCCGTACGCCGCCTCTCCCAACGCTCCTACGACCTGGTCTCACGCAAGCAGAAGGACGAGTGGCTCACCCTGTGGGCCGAGGACTGCGTCATCGAGGACCCCGTCGGGCCGTCCTTCTTCGATCCCGAGGGCAAGGGCCACCACGGTCCCGAGGGCGTCAGTGCCTTCTGGGACATGGCGATCGCGCCGGTCAAGGAGTTCCACTTCACGATCCGCGACTCCTTCGCCAACGGCAACGCCTGCGCCAACATCGGCACCTTCTCGACCGTGCTCGAGGACGGCAGCCTCGCGGACACCGACCTGATCGCGGTCTACCGCGTCAACGACGAGGGCAAGATGGTCTCGATGGCCGCCCACTGGGAGGTCGAGCGCACGATGGCCACCCTGCGCAAGCCCGAAGACGGATAGTCCAGAACGTTTCACCGCTCATCGACGTGCTCTGGCCGGCTTTTCGTTCTGGACTATCCGGTCAGCCGACGATGTCGACCCGGGCGGCGACCCACTCGACGAGCGGGCGGAGGGCGCGCCAGTCGTCGCGGACTCGGTCGGCCAGGGCCGCGGTGTCCAGGTTCTCGAAGCCGTAGGCCTTGCCGAGCGCCATCGACTTGTAGCGCAGCAGGTCGATCCGGGGGTGGTCGGCGGCATACCCACGGGGCGTGGTCTTGAGCTGTTCGCCGCGGATCTCGAATCCGCCCTTCTCCAGCCGCGCCACGATCCGCGCGAGCTCCTCGCCGGAGTGCTGGGTGTCGATGGCGGTGCGGATCCGGGCCAGGTCGGGTCCGCCGGCGTGGTAGTAGCCACCACCGACACGTACGCCGGGCGAGCCGATCTCGACGTACCAGCCCGTCGCCGGACCGACCGCCACGAAGGCACCCTGGTGGTTCTTGTACGGCGTCTTGTCCTTCGCGAAGCGCACGTCCCGGTAGGGGCGGAACACCTTGGCGGTGCCGAACTCCTCGGCGAGCAGCCCGGTCAGCGCGAGCATCGGGTCGCGGACGGCCGACTCGTAGACGTGCTTGTGCGCCTGCCAGAACGACTTGGTGTTGTCGAGCTCGAGGTCGTCGTAGAAGTCGAGCGCTGCGTCGGGAAAGCCGTTGAAACTCATGGAGCGGATGACGAGATTCGAACTCGCGACATCGACCTTGGGAAGGTCGCGCTCTACCAACTGAGCTACATCCGCGCGTCGTCGGACCGGTTGGCCTGCCGACGCAGGAGAGGTTACCCGACCCGGGAGGCCGGTTCGATCGGGGCCAGCGTCGGTCGCTTGGGCGAGATGCTGTCGCCGGAGGACCTGCCGGTGAGGCGGCGGTGCACCCACGGCCCGAGGAAGTCGCGGGTCCAGGTGGCGTTCTCGCGCAGTCGCTCGCCTCGGGTCAGCACCGGTGGGGTGATCCGCGGCAGCGGCTCCTGGTCGTGCGTCACCCCGAGGCCGGCGAGCACTGCGAGCGCGATGTGCTGGTGGCCGACCGGGTTGAGGTGCATCCGGTCGGAGTCCATCACCTCGGGGATCGCGCGGTCGCGCATCCGCCACATGTCGACGAGGGTGGCGCCGTGGCGCTCGCTGATCTCGCGGGCGAACTCGTTGAAGATCGCCATCCGGCCGCGCACCGCTGCGTAGATCCCGCTGCTGCCCGGGTCGAAGATCGTGAACATCACGACGTGGGCGCCGGTCTCGACGATGCGACCGATGCCTGCGTCGTACGCCGAGGCGAGGTCGTCGAGGTCGACCCGGGGACGCAGCACGTCGTTGCCGCCGGCGTGGATGCTCACCAGGTCGGGACCGAGGGCCAGCGCCGGCTCGAGCTGCTCGTCGAGGATCGGGCGCAGCTTGCGTCCGCGGACGGCGAGGTTGGCGTAGCCGAAGTCGTCGGTCTGCTCCGATAGCACCTCGGCGACACGGTCGGCCCAGCCGCGCAGGCCGTTGGGACGGGTGGGGTCGGGGTCGCCCACTCCTTCGGTGAACGAGTCGCCGAGCGCGACGTACCGCGAAAACTTCATGAGCGCCATTCTGGGACCCCTTCTGCAGGCCTCGGCTGGCGGGTGGCCAGCGGGTAAGTTGTCCGCGTGCTGCTCTCCGACCGCGACATCCTGGCCGAGATCGAGTCGAAGCGTGTCGTCGTCGAGCCCTACGACCCGGCGATGATCCAGCCGTCGAGCATCGACTTCCGCCTGGACCGCTACTTCCGCGTCTTCGAGAACCACCGCTACCCGCACATCGACCCGGCCGCCGACCAGTCCGACCTCACCCGTGAGGTGGAGCCCAATGGGGACGAGCCGTTCATCCTGCACCCGGGCGAGTTCGTGCTGGGTTCCACGCTCGAGGTCGTGACCCTCCCCGACGACCTGGCCGCCCGGGTCGAGGGCAAGTCGTCGCTCGGACGCCTCGGGCTGCTCACCCACGCCACCGCCGGCTTCGTGGACCCCGGCTTCAGCGGCCACGTGACCCTGGAGCTGGCCAACGTGGCCACGCTGCCGATCAAGCTCTACCCCGGCATGAAGATCGGGCAGCTCTGCTTCTTCCGGCTGTCCTCGCCGGCCGAGCACCCCTACGGCTCGGCCAAGTACGGCTCGCGCTACCAGGGTCAGCGTGGCCCGACGCCGTCGCGCTCCTACGCGAACTTCCAGCGCACCCAGATCTGATCCAGCTCTGTTCGGTCCCTAGGACCCTCTTGCCGGGAGCAGGTTCTGTGAGGTTAGGCTAACCTAACTTTCGCCCACAGACCCAAGGATCCCTCCATGAAAAGACTGCGCCACGTCGCTCTCGCCGTCAGTCTCGGAGCGCTCGCGTTGACCGGGTGCAGCACCGGCTCGACCGACGACGACGCCGCCGGCACCACCACCACCAAGGCCGAGGCCGACGCCTTCCCGGTCACCATCAAGACCGCCTTCGGCGAGACCACCATCGACCAGGCGCCCACCCGCGTCGCGACGCTGGGCTGGAGCGACCAGGACCAGGCCGTGGCGCTGGGAGTGGTCCCGGTCGGGGCCACCGAGCTGACCTGGGGCGGCAACGCGAACGGCTCCTCGGACTGGTTCGACGCCGCGGTGAAGAAGATGGGCGCCGAGGCGCCGGTGCGGTACGACGACTCCGACGGCGCCCCGATCGACGAGATCGCCAAGCTGCGACCCGACGTGATCCTCGCGACCAACTCCGGGATCACCCGGCAGGAGTACACCAAGCTCAGCAAGATCGCGCCGGTCGTCGCCTACCCCGAGGCACCCTGGGTGACCCCGTGGCAGACCTCGCTCGAGACCGTCGGCAAGGCACTGGGCCGCTCCGAGCAGGCCGAGGAGGTCGAGGAGAAGACGGAGAAGGAGATCGACGCCACCAGGGCGAGGTACTCCGACCTGGCCGGCAAGTCGATGATCTTCGGCTACCTGACCACGACCGACCTCTCGCAGATCGGCATCTACGCGCCGCAGGACCCGCGGGTCTCCTTCATGCACGACCTCGGCCTGGAGGACGCGCCGGCGGTGGCGAGCGCCATCAAGCCGGGCCAGTTCTACGGGTCGGTCTCGGCGGAGAAGGCAGCGGACCTCGATTCCGACGTGTTCCTGACCTGGTCGGAGAAGCCTGACGACATGAAGACGTTCGCCAGGGACCGGCTGATCGGCAAGGTCCCGGCGATCGCCGACGGGCACGCGTACGCCGAGGGCCAGAAGCCCATCGCCCTGGCCGTCACCAACCCGACACCGCTGTCGATCCCGGTCATCATCAAGGACTTCGTGCCCGAGGTCGCCAAGGCCGTCGCAGGCTCGTGACCGTCCAGACGGCCATCAGCGTCCGGGCCGACCCGCGCTCACCCGCGGGTCGGCCCGGGACGCGAACCGCCGTGGTGCTCGCAGTCCTCGCCCTGGCCACCGCCGGCGTCGCCTCGGTGCTCGTGGGCGCGCGCCTCATCCCTCCCGGTGTCGTGCTCGACCCTTCGGACCCGCTGCATGCGATCGCGGCGGCACGCGTCGACCGCACCCTGCTCGGGCTCACTGTCGGTGGGGCGCTCGGGCTGGTCGGTGCCCTGATGCAGGGGCTGACCCGCAACCCCCTGGCCGATCCCGGAATCCTCGGTGTCAACGCCGGGGCCTCGTTCGCGATGGTGCTGGCCATCTCGGCCTTCGGGGTCACCGACCTGCACTCCTACGTGTGGTGGGCCTTCGCCGGGGCCGCGGTCGCCATGGTGCTGGTGCACGCGGTCGCCTCCGCCGGGCGCGACGGAGCCACGCCGGTGAAGGTCGCGATCGCGGGCGCCGCGCTCACCGCCGCGGTGAGCAGCTGGACGTCGGGCGTGCTGCTCACCGACCGGCAGACGATGGAGTCGTTCCGGTTCTGGCAGGTGGGCACCATCGGCGGCCGGGCGAGCGACGTGCTCCTCGTCGGACTGCCGTTCCTGGCCGTCGGCGCCGTGCTCGCCCTCACCTCGGCGCGGAGCCTGAACGCCCTGGCGCTCGGGGACGACCTCGCCCGTGGACTCGGGCGCCGGGTGGCGCTCGACCGGTTGGTCATCGGGGTGGCGGTGGTACTGCTCGCCGGCGCCGCGACCGCGCTCGCCGGCCCGGTCGCGTTCGTCGGGCTGATCGTGCCGCACGGCGTCCGTGCCGTGGTGGGACCCGACTACCGGCGGGTGCTGCCGCTGAGCCTGGCCTACGGCGCCGTGCTCGTCCTCGTGGCCGACGTGGTCGGCCGGGTCGTGCTGCCACCGGCCGAGGTGCAGGTCGGCATCATGACTGCCGTCGTCGGGGTGCCGGTGTTCCTCCGGCTCGTCCGTCGCGGCCGGATCGGGGCGCTGTGAGTGCGGTGGTGTCACCCGAGGCGGTGGCGGTGGTACGCCGGGCGCGGCGTCGGCCGATCCGTCGTACGCAATGGGTGATCGGGGGACTCTCGCTGGCCCTGCTCGGCGTCGTGGCGGCCCGCACCCTGCTCGGCGACTTCCTGATCACCGTCCCGGACTTCCTCCGCATCGTCACCGGCACCGAGATCCCCGGGGCCAGCTACGTCCTGATGGAGAGCAAGCTGCCGCGGGCCGTGCTCGGTGTCCTGGTCGGCGGGGCATTCGGGGTGGCCGGCGCGATCTTCCAGACCACCCTGCGCAACCCGCTGGCCAGCCCCGACATCGTCGGGGTGAGCGTCGGGGCGAGTGCCTTCGCGGTGTTCTCCATCGTGACCCTCCACCAGTCCGGCCCGATGGTCGCCGTCGCGGCCGTCGCGGGTGCGCTCTTCGTCGCGGTGCTCGTCCGCTCACAGGTCGGCAGCAGCGGTGGCAACCGGCTCGTCCTGGTGGGGGTCGGCGTCAGCGCGGCGCTGTTGTCGGTGATCCAGTACCTGTTCACGCGGGCCGACGTGTGGGACGTGCAGCTGCTGCTGCAGTGGCTGACCGGCAGCCTGAGCCGGGTCGACTGGCCCACGATCCGCCTGCTCGCCGTGCTCCTGGGCGTGCTCGCGCCGCTCCTCGTCTGGCTCGCCCGCTCGGCACGGGTGGCCGAGCTGGGCGAGGACGCCGCCGCCGGACTGGGCGTGACTCCACGCCGCTCGGACGCGCTGCTGCTCGTGGCGGTGCTGCTCGTCGCGGCCGGGGTCGCTGCTGCCGGGCCGATCGCGTTCGTGTCGTTCCTAGCCGGCCCGATCGCGCGAGCGCTGAACGCCGGTCGCAGCACGTTGATCGGGGCCGGCCTGGTCGGAGCGGTGATCGTCGTCGGTGCCGACTACGTCGCGACGTACCTCGTGCCTGACGTCAACTACCCCGTCGGCGTCGTCACCGGCGCCTTCGGTGCCCCGTTCCTGCTGTGGCTGCTCGCCACCGGTCGCGCCCCCAGGAGGTCGTGATGACCAACCCAGCCCACCCCCCGCCGAGCCGGCTCGTCACGCGCGAGGTGAGCCTGGGGTACGACGACAAGCCGGTCGTCGTCGACCTCAGCACCGACCTCCCCGACGGGCAGACGACCGTGATCGTCGGCGCCAACGCCTGCGGCAAGTCCACCCTGCTGCGCGGGATGGCCCGATTGCTGCGACCGAGTGGCGGAGCGATCCTGCTCGACGGCCAGGAGATCGCGACACTGCCGTCACGTCAGGTCGCGCGCACTCTCGGCCTGCTGCCGCAGAACCCGGTCACGCCGGACGGTGTGAGCGTGGTCGACCTCGTGGGTCGCGGGCGCCATCCGCACCAGGGCGCCTTCCGCCGTTGGTCGCGCGGCGACGAGGCGGCCGTCGCCCAGGCACTCGAGCTGACCGACACCATCGATGTCGCCGACCGGCTGGTCGACGAGCTCTCGGGCGGACAGCGCCAGCGGGTGTGGATCGCGCTGGCGCTGGCGCAGCAGACCGACCTGTTGCTGCTGGACGAGCCGACGACGTACCTCGACGTCGCCCACCAGGTCGAGGTGCTCGACCTGCTCGCAGACCTCAACGAGGCGCGCGGCACGACGATCGTGATGGTGCTGCACGACCTCAACCTGGCCGCCCGCTACGCCGGCCACCTGGTGGCGATGCGCGACGGGCGGATCGTGGCCGCCGGGCCGCCGCGCGAGGTGATCACCGAGGACTGCGTGCGCGACATCTTCGGCATGGAGAGCCGGGTCATCGAGGACCCGGTCACCGCCACCCCGATGGTGATCCCGCTGGGTCGCCGCTCCCGAACCCTGCACGACCGGAGGACTGCATGACCACCGAGACCATCGCTCCCAGTGTGCTGATCACCGAGGCCGAGGTGCACTCCGTCACGCGGCTCAGCCCGGCGTTCGTGCGGGTCGAGCTGGCCAGCGCGGCCTTCGTCGACCTCGGCGAGGACGGGTACGACACCCGGTTCAAGGTCGTCCTCCCCGGACCGACCGGCGCGCTGCCGACGATCCCGCCGGTGCCGGAGGAGTACTACTCGGCCCTGATGGCTGCCGGCGACGTCCGCTCGCCGATGCGCACCTACACGATCCGCGACGTCGTCCGCGACGGAGACGACGTCCGGCTGGTGGTCGACTTCGTCGTGCACGAGGAGGTGGGTGGTCATGCCCCGGGGCCCGCCTGTCGCTGGGCACTCGCCGCCCGCCGCGGTGACGTGATCCAGGTGGTCGCGCCGCACCGGCGTTCGTCGTACGGCGGCACCGAGTTCGACCCGGCCGGGCGGACGCACCTGCTGCTGATCGGCGACGAGACCGCCGTACCCGCACTGGGTCGGATCCTCGCGGACGTCGGTCCCGGCCACACCGGTGGGGTGTTCGTGGAGGTGCCGACGGCCGCCGACATCCTCGACCTGCCGGCGCCCGAGGGTTTCGAGATGCAGTGGTTCCCCCGCAACGACGCGGCGTACGGCCGACGGATCGTGCAACAGGTGCGCCGCCATCTCGGCCTGCCGCCGGCGACCGACTTCGAGGCGCTCCCGGAGCTCCCCAGCGACCTCGACATCGACGTCTGGGAGACCCCGCGCTACTCCGCCGCGGGCGAGGACCTCGAGGAGCAGCTGCGCGCCCGCTCGGTGGGCCACGACCTCGAGGACACCTACGCCTGGATCGCCGGCGAGTCCTGGATGGTCAAGGCCCTGCGCCGGACCCTGGTCACCGAGCTCGGCCTCGATCGCGCCCAGGTGGCTTTCATGGGGTACTGGCGTGAGGGTGTGCCGATGAAGGCGTAGGGGGCCGCGGTTTCCCCGGACGTCCGGGGAAACTGGGGGCTGGCGGGCAGTACTTCGGCTGCCACCCCTCAGTTCTGCGCGCCAGCCCCGGGCGCTTTGTCCTAGCGGATGGCCGGGATCGTCAGCACCGACGGGTACTTCGCCGAGCTGTGGATGGTGATCGCGGTCAGCGAGCCGAGGAGCTGGGGCAGCGTCGGCGCGAGGTGAGGTACGTCGAAGGCCTGTACGGCGATCCGGAGCTTGTGCCCGGGTTCGATGGATGCGCCCGTCGGAAACACCTCGACGTCGACCGGCTCGACCGCGCCCGCGGCCAGGGGCTTCTCGGCTGCCTTGGTGAAGGGGTGGAAGGGTTGGATCAGCTTGCCGTCGAGGTAGCGGCTCCTCGAGGTGTCCAGGGCACGGTCGGAGATGACCTGCCAGCCACCGGTCAGGCGCTTGACGGTGCCGTCCGGGGCGACGTCCTCGACGGCGACCGAGAGCATCCCGTTGCCGCCGACGCTGTCGACGTACAGGTGGGCGTTGATCGGGCCCTGGAAGCGGACCGCCCTGGTCACCGGGGCCGAGTCGAAGGTGACGCCGGCCAGGTCGTTGACGCGGTTGTCGTCGAGGCACGGGTTCGGCAGCGGGCTCTGGCCCATGATGCCGGCGGTCCACTGGTTGGTGGACCGGGTGCACAGTCCGGCGACCGGGATCGGGAGCACCGTCGCCGTACCGTCCTGAGTGGCGCCGGTGGTCAAGCTGCCGGGCGTCCCGTTGCTGGCGTTGCCCGACAGCTTCCAGGTCGAGGCGACCCGGTCGCTGCCGACCCAGCTGCTCGTCTTCTTCCAGGAGTCGGTGCCCTGCTCGTAGTACGTCAGCGGCGCGATGTCGGAGTCGAGGGTCTTGTCGGGCATGCCCTTGACGTAGTGGTCGAACCAGCGCAGCTGCAGCTCGTTGAGCGGCCCGTAGCCGGCGTTGCCGACCTCGGCGCCCGACGAGCCCTTGAGGTGGTCCCAGGGACCGATGATCAGCTTGGTCGGGATGCCGCGCTTGCGGAGGTTCTCGAACAGCAGGGGGGTGCCGCGCTGGAACAGGTCGTACTCGCCGCTGACCAGGAACGTCGGCACGTTGACCTTGGAGATGACGTTGATCGGTGAGCGCTCGGCGTAGAAGGGTCCGTCGTACGCCGTGTCCTGGCCCGCGATCGCCTTGACCAGCGTGGGGCCGGTGAAGGTACCGACCGCACCGATGTGCGAGGCCAGCGCGCCGATGCCCGACTGCGGGTCGGTGCCCGCGACCGCGGGCGGGATCACGCTGGTCGCCGTGACCAGGCCGAGCCACAGGGGCATGAAGCCGGAGTCGATCTGGCCGCCGGAGGCGACCACGTCGCGGTAGACGTCAGCAGCGGGGACCTGCGGGAAGATCGCCTTGAGCCCGGCGGGTCGCCCGGCCGCCGCGAAGATCTGGGCGATGCCCATGTAGGAGGCACCCGTCATCGCGGTGTTGCCGTTGGACCACGGCTGCTGGTGCGCCCAGGTCATCACCTCGGCGCTGTCCTGGTCCTCGCGCTTGTCGAAGGCGTTCCACTGGCCCTCGCTCGAGCCGGTGCCGCGGGCGTCGACGGTGAGCTGGGCGTAGCCGCGCTTGACGAGGTACGCCGGGTCGGCGCCCGCCAGGGTCCCGCCGAACCCGCCGGCGATGACGGTCTTGTTGTAGGCCGTGATGGTCACGATGACCGGCACCTTCGCCCCGATCGGGGTGCCGTCGGCATTGGCGGGCAACGTCAGGTCACCGCGCAGCTTCACGCCGTCCGACATCGGGATGGCGAGGTCCTTGATCGTGGTGGTCTGCGTGTACTGCGCCGGACGTGGCTGCCAGGTGCTCACGGTCGCCGTACTCGAGGCCGCCTCGGCCGGTGTGACCGCCAGTGGAGCGGCCACGAGGGCTCCTGCGGCGACGGCGGCGAGCAGCACTCGGACGAGCGGGCGTGACGACATCGAGGTTCCTCCCGTAGCTGTTGCTGGGTGCAACGACCGGAGGTGGAACCGGTTACAGCTGGTGACGCGGGTCACAGGGGGCCGGGGTGGTCCCATGCGTCACAGGAGAGTCGTCCCGGCCGCCCAGGAACAGCACTGGTGTGACACGAGCGGCGTCGGCTGGGCCTCAGAGGTCGAAGAGGGAGCCGCCCTCGCCGATCTCGGCGTCGGTCCGGGGCTGGTGGGTCTCGCCCGCGGACGCCGGCTTCGGCTTGTCCTCGTCCGTGGCCTCGTCCTCGGCCGGAGCCTCGTCGGCTTCGTCGGTCTCGTCCTGCCGCTCGGGCTCGGGCTCGGGCGCCTCGGTCGACTCCTCGGTCGCTCCGGAGTACTTCGCCTTGATGTCCTTCAGCGAGGTGATGCCGGCGTCGTCGGACTCGGTCTGCGGCTCGGCCTCGGACTCCTCGGACTCGTCCTTCGTCTCGGTCTCGGGCTCTTCCGGGTCCTCGTCCTGGGCTACGTCGGTGTCGGCGTCGTCCTGGCTGCGGTCGACGCCTTCGCCGGTGTCCTCGGTGGAGGGTTCGGCCGGTTCGGGGGTGGCGACCTCGTCC
>NZ_AUEP01000005.1 GCF_000426045.1 Marmoricola sp. URHB0036 | reverse complement strand
CGAAACGAAACGGACCGCAGGCCGCACGTGCGGCCTACGGTCCGTCTCCGTCTGGGGTGAGTAACGGGACTTGAACCCGCGACATCCGCCACCACAAGGCGGCGCTCTACCAGCTGAGCTATACCCACCATGGCTCCCCACAAGGGGATATCCGCAGGAGAGTCTAACGGCTCATGCGGGATGCTCCGAACCGGGTTTGCCGGTGTCGTGGCCGGGGGTCAACGAGCCCTGGTGGAGGGCGGCGATGCGCTTCGCCTCGGCCGAGTCGGGACCGGGGGAGGGGACGAAGACGGCCTCCCGGTAGTAGCGCAGCTCCTCGATGCTCTCGCGGATGTCGGCGAGGGCGCGGTGGTTGCCGCCCTTGGTCGGCGCGTTGTAGTAGGCGCGCGGGAACCAGCGTCGCGAGAGCTCCTTGATCGAGGAGACGTCGACGATCCGGTAGTGCAGGAACTGCTCGAGCTGGGGCATGTCGCGAGCCAGGAAGGACCGGTCGGTCGCGACGGTGTTGCCGGCCAGCGGCGGCCGACTGCCGCTGGGGCAGTGCTCCTTGACGTAGGCGAGCACCTGCGCCTCGGCGTCCTCGAGGGTGGTGCCGTTGTCGAGCTCCTCGAGCAGGCCGGAGGTCTCGTGCATCTGCTGCACGAACTCCACCATCTGGTCGAGTGCCTCGGGGGGTGGCTTGATGACGATGTCGATGCCGTCACCGAGGACGTTGAGGTCGAAGTCCGTGACCAGGGCAGCAACCTCGATAAGGGCGTCTGCCTCGAGGTCCAGCCCGGTCATCTCACAATCGATCCACACCAGTCGCTCAGTCACATCGAGGGAGCCTACTCGGGGAACTCTCAGGACCGACTCCTACAGTGGTCGCATGCTGCGATGGGTGGGGCTGGTGGCGCGCCTCGTCGTCGGTGGCGTCTGGCTCTGGGCGGGCTTCCTGAAGGTCGCCGAACCCGAGTCCAGCGTGAGCGCGGTCCGCGGTTACCAGCTGCTGGCGCCCTCGGTCGCCGACGCCGTCGGGCGAGCGCTGCCGATGACCGAGGTCGTCCTCGGCGCCTGCCTCGTGGTCGGACTGCTCACCCGGTTCGCGGGCGGACTCTCCGCGCTGCTCCAGCTCGCGTTCATCATCGGGATCGCGTCGGTGTGGGCCCGCGGGATCTCGATCAACTGTGGGTGCTTCGGCGACGGCGGACCGAACCCCGATGCGATCGGCCACTACCCCTGGGAGATCGCCCGCGACGTGGGGCTGCTCGCCTTGTCCCTGTTCCTGGTCTGGCTGCCGCGTACGCCGCTGGCGCTGGACAACCTGCTCTACTCCGTCTCGCCGGGAGGCCGTGATGTCGAAGAAGCAACGTGACACCAACCGCACCGCCCGTGCTGCCGCCGTACGACGGGAGCAGGCGGCTCGCGAGCGCAACCGGCGGATCGTCCTGACGGCGGTCGTGCTGGTGGTGCTGGCCGTGGTCGTCACCGCCGGTGTGCTGATCGGCAACCGGGGGAGCGCGCCCACTGCCGCCGCTGCCAGCGCCAGCAAGGTGGGTGCGCGCGCCGACGGTCAGGCGCTGGTGCTCGGCACCAACGCGAAGGCGCCCAAGGTGGTCATCTACGAGGACTTCCTGTGCCCCTACTGCCGCGAGTTCGAGGCGGCCTCGCGCGCCACGCTTCGTGATGCCGCCGAGAAGGGCGCCGCGGTCGTCGAGTACCGACCGTTCCACCTCTTGCAGGACGACTACTCGACCGAGGCCCTGACGGCCTGGGCGGCGGTGCTCGAGAAGGGCACGCCGGAGCAGGCGCTGCAGTTCCACGACCTGCTCTACGAGAACCAGCCCTACGAGTCCGACAGCAACAAGCCGAGCGTCGCCGACCTGGCCGACCTGGCCAAGAAGGCGGGCGTGAAGGAGTCCTCGATCCTCGACGCCATGAAGCAGTCCCACCAGTCGTTCGTCGACGCGGCCGACAAGTCGGCCACCGACGCAGACGTCCAGGGGACGCCGACCGTGCTCTACGACGGCAAGCCGCTCGTGGGCTCGCCGACTCAGCTGGCCGACACACTCAAGCAGCGACTTGGCCAGTGACCAGCCAGACAGTCCGCGATCCCGACCCCGAGGCACCCGCAGCTCGCAGCACAGTGCTGCCGTACGTCATCGGCGGGCTGGCGCTGATCTCCGCGGTGATCGCCGGACTGGTGATCTTCTCCAGCGGGGAGGGGCCGGCCGACAAGCCCGAGGCGGCGGCGCCGGTCCGCGCCGGTGACGCCTCGCTCACCGTCGGCACGAGCGACGCCCCGACCAAGGTGGTCGTCTACGAGGACTTCGGCAGCCCGCAGAGCCGTGAGTTCGAGATCGGCTCGCGCGACTTCCTGCGCATCGAGGCGGCGCAGGGGAGCGTGCGGGTGGAGTACCGCCCGTTCGCGGCCGGTGCCGGCGCCTACTCGGCCGACGCGCTGCAGGCGTGGGGCGGCGTCCTGTCAGCAGGTACGCCGAAGCAGGCGCTGGCCTTCCACGACGTGCTCTTCGACCGGCAACCGTCGTCGGGGTCGCCGACTCCGAGCGAGCTCGTCACCTGGGCCGAGGACACGGGCATCCGTGAGAAGTCGGTGCAGGCCGCGATGGCACAACCGGGTGACGCGCTCGCGGCGGCGGCCGGGCGGGCAGCGAGCGAAGCCGGGGCCACCAGCCCGCCCTTCGTCCTGCTCGACGGCAGACAGCTCTCGGCGGACTCGCCGACCGCGCTGGCCGACGCGCTGCAGCGTCAGATCCTCGAGCGCGAGCACTGACGTCGTGCGGCATGCTGTGCCGCATGCCCTCGGACCTCACCGGATTCATCGCCCGACTCCCCAAGGCAGAGCTGCACGTGCACCACGTCGGTTCGGCCTCCCCACGCATCGTCTCCGAGCTCGCCACCCGGCACCCGGGCGTCGTGCCCAGCGACCCCGACGCGCTGGCGGAGTTCTTCGCGTTCCGCGACTTCGCCCACTTCATCGAGGTCTACCTGGCCGTCGTCGACCTGATCCGCACCCCGGAGGACGTCCGGCTGCTCACCTACGAGATCGCCCGCGAGATGGCCGAGGTGCAGCAGGTGCGGTACGCCGAGCTGACCGTGACGCCACACACGTCGGTGCTGACCGGGATCCCGATCGAGGCGTTCACCGAGGCGATCGAGGACGCGCGGGTGGCGGCCGAGCGCGACCTCGGGATCGTGCTGCGCTGGATCTACGACATCCCCGGCGAGTTCGGGGTGCCGGCGGCCGATGCCACGCTCGGCTATGCGCTCGACCACGGGCCGGAGTCGTTGATCGGCTTCGGCCTCGGCGGTCCCGAGGTCGGCGTACCGCGCCCGCAGTTCGAGTCCCACTTCGCCGCGGCCCGGGCGGCCGGCCTGCGCAGCCTTCCGCACGCGGGGGAGACCACGGGTCCGGAGACGGTGTGGGACGCACTCCGTCACCTCGGCGCCGAACGGATCGGCCACGGCACGTCGTCGGCCCAGGACCCCGCGTTGCTGGCCCACCTCGCCGAGCACCGGATCCCGCTCGAGGTGTGTCCGTCGTCCAACATCGCGACCCGGGCGGTCGCCACGCTCGAGGAGCACCCGCTGCGGACCTTCGTCGAGGCCGGGGTCGTGGTCACGATCAACAGCGACGACCCGCCGATGTTCGGCACCACCCTGAACCGGGAGTACCAGATCGCGGCCGACCTGCTCGACCTCGACGAGGGCGGCCTCGCCGAGGTCGCACGGACCGCCGTCCGGGTCTCGTTCGCGCCCGACGACGTCAAGTCCCGCGTCCTGGAGGAGATCGACGCGGCGCTGGCCGGGGCATGATTCAGGCCCTGGAAGCTCATACCTTCCAGGGCCGTGTCCTTTGTACGACGCGACGGCGGGTCTGCCCGGTATCGACACGCAGCGCGGCGGCCCTAGGCTCGCGGAATGAGTGAGCGCCCTGCAGCACTGGATGCCTGGCACCGGGTGGCCGAGAGCCGCGACCCGGCCGGGCTGGACGACCTGCTCGACGAGGCATGCGTCTTCCGATCGCCGGCGGTGCACACGCCGCAGGAAGGCAAGACCCTCACGACGGCGTACCTCTCCGCGGCCCTCGTCGTGCTCGGGCCGAGCCTGACCTACCGGCACGAGTGGTGGGACGACGGCTCGGCGGTCCTGGAGTTCACGGCCGAGCTCGACGGGCTGACCCTGCACGGCATCGACATGCTCCGGTGGGGCGACGACGACCGACTCACGGAGTTCACCGTGATGGTCCGGCCCTACAAGGGACTCACCGCGCTGATGGAGCGGATGCTCGCGGAGCTCACGGCCCCCTAGGGACCGCCGCCCGGTGCCATACTCGCCGCCATGGCGGGACTCGGTCACACCCTGCGCGCGATCGGCACGTGGCGCGGCCGCCGGTCCCTCGTCCAGCAGATCAGCACTGCCCTCTCCGGGCCGGACGGTCGAGTCGCCGTCATCGGTGAGGACCCGGCCCTTCCGGGCGTCTTCGTCGTGGACCCGGGGCTGAGCCCGTCGAGCAGGCATGCGCGACTTGCCGGAGCGGGGCCCTTCGACCTGCTCGTCGATGGCACGGCCGACGCCGCGGGCGAGATCGACCGCTTCCGCGAGTCCTTCCTGCACGTCCGCACCGGAGGCAGCTACGTCGTTGCCGGCGCTGCTGCAGGCACGGGGGAGGGACTGATGGCCCTCCTCGAGGCCGGCGAGAGCTCGGACCTCACCCAGGCGGTGGGTCAGGTACGCCGGACGGGCGGACTGCTGAGCGTCGTACGCACCGGGCGGACGCTGGCCAAGCTGCGCGAGCGCGAGATGAACGAGGCGCTGGCAGTCGACCCCTCTCGCGGGCGCATCATGAGCAGCATCCCGGGCGCCGTGTTCGACTCCCGCTGCGAGATGCGGGTCAGCCGGCCACCCCTGCGCGACCAGACCAAGGACCGCTACGAGGCTCCGGAGCTCTTCCTGCGCGAGTACGAGGGGGTGACCTGCCGGCCCAAGTCGGTCGTGGTGCAGCGCGGACTGTTGACCCCGGACACCTACCGCCACCACCAGAGCCCGCGGCTCACCCACAAGATGCTGCGGGACTCGTGGCCACGCTTCGCCGTCACTCCGAAGAACGAGCCGCCGGCGCGCCGGCTCGAGGGTACCTACTTCCACCTCGACAACGAGATCCGCGGGTTCTTCGGCCATGCCCTCACCGAGCAGGTCTCTCGCCTCTGGGCGTGGGACGAGGTCGCCTCGCAGTACCCCGGCATCAAGGCGCTGGTCTCGCTCAACCGGGGGCGTCAGGTCGCCGACTGGGAGTACGAGCTGCTCGCCGCCGGCGGCATCGCTCGCTCCGACGTCGAGGTGATCGGTGAGCCGGTCGTGGTGGAGCGGCTGCTCTCGGCGACGCCGATGTTCTCGATGCCGGCCTACGTCCATCCCCGGATCACCGAGACCTGGGACGCGGTCGGTAGGGAGCTGCGCAGCGACGCGCAGCAGCGGGAGTCCCCGTCGCGGATCTTCTGCACGCGCGAGCACGGCAAGCGGGAGTGCACCAACCGTGCGGACGTCGAGGAGCTGTTCGCGTCGTACGGCTTCGAGGTGGTGCTGCCCGAGAAGCTGCCGCTGCCGGACCAGGTGGACCTGTTCCACCGGGCCGACGTCGTGGCGGGGTTCGCCGGCAGCGCCATGTTCACGACCCTGTTCAGCGATCGGCCCAAGCGCCTGGTCCTGGTCAGCCCCGACACCTACGGGCCGAGCAACGAATACATGGTCAGCGCCGTACGCGGACACCGACTCGACGTCGCCATCGGGCACTCGCCCGCGATCGACGGCGTCGACCCGCTGAAGGCGCCGTTCACGGTCGAGATGGCCGACGAGGGCGCGTGGCTCCGGGAGGTGCTGGACGACCTCTGAACCAGGGGAGCCGAGTAGGTATTACTTGGGTTTGTCAGTGAGGTCCGCCGATCCCTGACAGGTTGATGGTCGGGACCTCGGGGGGTGGCGATGCGAGCAGGCCGGGACTCTGGACGTCGGGACCCGAAGCCGCGCGGGCTGACGCAGCTCACGGTCCCTGTCGTCGCCGCTGTGGCGTCGATCGCAGTCGCGGTCGTCTGGATCGCCCTGACCGGGCATCCGGCGAACCCGGTCAGTGCTCCGCAAGCACCTGGGACCTCGTACCCCACGCCGTCGACGCCGTCGACGACAACCGCGCCGCACGCCGAGGGGGACGCAGCGGAAGTCCTGTCGACGCTGGCCGTGAAGGGCCGTGCCGCCAGGACCGGCTATGACCGCGCCTCGTTCCGGTTCGGCGCCGACGTCGACAACGACGGCTGCGACACCCGCGACGACGTCCTCGCGCGTGACCTCGTCGACCGAACGGTGCCGGCCGACGACCAGTGCGAGACCGGGTCCGGGACCCTGACCGACCCCTACAGCGGACGGCGCATCGACTTCCAGCAGGGCACGACCTCGGTCGACATCGACCACGTCGTCGCGCTCGACGACGCCTGGGTCAGCGGTGCCTTCGGGTGGGACGAGGACACCAAGGTCAGGTTCGCCAACGACCCGCTGAACCTGCTGGCCGTCGACTACTCCCTGAACAGGCAGAAGGGCTCCGGCGACGCCGCGACCTGGTTGCCGCCGCTGAAGTCCCACCGGTGCGCATATGTCGCCCGCCAGATCGCGGTCAAGGCGAAGTACCGCCTCTGGGTGAAGCCCGCGGAGCGTGCTGCCATGGAGCGGATCCTGAGTGCCTGTCCCGGGCAGCACCTCCCGCGTCGTACGTCGCGGCCTACCCCGCCCGTGGCCACCAGCCAAGCGCAGCCGTCGGGACAAGAGGCGGCCACGCCTCCGGCCACAGGGCCGTTCGCGAACTGCGCCGAGGCCAGGGCCGCGGGAGCCGCTCCCGTGCACAAGGGAGACCCGGGCTACTCACCTCAGCTCGACGGCGACAGTGACGGCACCGGTTGTGAGGACTAGGAGGCCGATCGGTCTCGGCGCCCCTGGCAGGAGTCGAACCTGCGACCTAGAGATTAGAAGGCTCTTGCTCTATCCAGCTGAGCTACAGGGGCTGGGGTGGGACGTGACAGGTCCATCGTCCGACCTGTCGGCTGTCGATTATGGCATCGGCCCAGAGCTGCGAGCACCGACCTCGTCCGTGCGGCGATCCGCCCGTACCGGGTGAGGCCGACGCCTCGGGGTTGGTCGACGGTGGAGACCCCACCACCAAGGAGCTCTGCCATGTCTGACGCGACCAACACGCCTGACCCCGACGTGAACGCGGCCGCCGTCTCCGACGGCGCCTACACCCTCCTCGTCGCGGACTTCGGCGACACCAGCTCGGCGTGGGAGGCCTATGAGGCGCTGAAGTCGATCGAGGACGGCCGCGCCGTCGAGATCGAGGGAGTCATCGTCGTCAGCCGCTCCGCGGAGGGCAAGCTCGAGGTCGAGAAGGCGACCGACCACAGCACGAGGTCCGGGCTCAAGTGGGGCGTGGTCGGTGGCATCGCGCTCGGCGTGGTCTTCCCGCCGTCCATCCTCGGCAGCGCTGCCGTGCTCGGTTCGGCCGGCGCTCTGGCTGGCAAGCTGCGCCAACGCCACCACCACAGCGAGCTCGAGCAACAGCTCGAGTTCGCCATTCCACCCGGCCACTCCGGCCTGCTCGCCCTGGTCTCGGACCCCCGAGCCGTCAAGGTCCGCCAGGCGCTCGAGCGGGCCGAGGCCATCGTCGAGAGCGCCATCGACAAGGTCGAGGCCGACGACATCAAGGCAGCGGCCAAGGAAGTGCAGCAGGCAGAGGACTGACCGCTCAGTACGCCGCAGGCTCCGGCTCTTCGGCGTCTGCGGCCGCTGCTCACCGGAAACGGGCGAAGCCATCCACGACGTGGGCGGCGAGCATCGGCGAGGACGGAAGGACCCATCACTGTGACGACCAAGAACGACTTCACCGAGGACGAGTGGACCCGGGTGCTGCGGGCGCCGATGGTGGCCGGCATGGCGATCTCGCTCGCTGATCCGGGCGGGCCCATCGAGGCCACCAAAGAGACGATGGCGACGGTGCGGACCGCCACCAACCCCCCCAGTCGCGAACAGCTGTTGACCGAGGTCGCACTCGAGCTCCAGGCCGAGGTGCAGCAGCACCACAACCCGCTCAAGGGCTTCAAGCCGACCGGCGCGGGGAGCAGTCCGGGTCAGCTGGTGCTCGACGAGCTGCGTGCCGTGGCCGCCATCGTCGGTGCCAAGGCCACGACCGAGGAGGCGACGGCGTTCGGGAGCTGGTTGGTCGCAGCGGCGCAGGCGGCCGCCGAGGCCGCGAAGGAGGGCGGCTTCATGGGCTTCCACGCCGTGCGGGTCAGCGAGCGCGAGCAGGCGATGCTCGACCAGGTCCGTGAAGCAGTGACCGGGTGAGTCGTCGGTTCAGCGGCCTCTGACGGGGGCGGTGCGGGCCGAGGTGGCGTGCACCTTCGCCGCTCCGGAGTACGCCGTGACGCGGACCCGGATGTGCTTGCGGACGTCGGCCTTGCCGAGGCGGTACGTCGAGTGGGTCGCGTGGGCGATCACCCGGCCGTTGCGCAGCCACTGGTAGCGGACGGTGGTCGGGCGCTTGTTGTAGGAGCCGGCCGTGCTGCGCAGCACGTGGCCCTTGCGGATGGCGCCGCGGACGACGGGGGTCTTGGTGGCCCGAAGGGTCGTCGGCTGCGACTTGTCCGGCGCGACCGATGCGGCGCCGATCGGCAGCTCGATGAGCTGTCCGGTGAACGAGTCGCCCGGGTGGGGGTTCAGGTAGTAGTCGGGCTCGTAGCCGGTTCCGCCGCCGAGCCAGGCGAAGGTGTCGCCGCTGGCGTTGAACCCCTGTACGCCGGTCTCGTAGACGCCGCCGGCCCTGGCCGGGAGGAAGACCTGGAAGGCGCCCGAGGAGTCGACCTCGATCGGGTCGGCGAGCATGGCCTCGCTGCCGCCGTTGGTGTTCACGGTCGGACGCACCCAGCCCGGGACGGACGTGCCACTGCGGTCCACCAGCCGGCCGGAGTAGGAGACCAGCTGGGGAACCAGGAGGTTGATGCCGGAGACGGTCTTGCCGGCCTGCACGGTCACCGTCGTCGAGCTGGCGGGGGTGAAGGCGTCGTCGTAGAAGTAGGTGTAGTCGACAGGACCGAAGGTCACGCCCAGGGCCACCGGCTCGTTGGCCGGGACTTGTGCGGTGTAGGTCCCGTCGCTGGCGATGGTGGCGGCACGGGAGCCGTCCTCGGCCCAGGTGCCGGAGGAGGTCGCGCGGTAGACGTGGAGGGTCCGGTCAGCGGAGCTGGTGGGGAAGGTGACCTTCCCGGTGACGAGACCGTCGGCCGCAGCCGAGGCGGACGTGGCAGGCAGCCCGGCAATAACCACGCCGAGCGACACCAGCGCAAGGAGCCACCGGAGCAGGTGGATCCGGTGAGGTGCGGGGGACTGCGACATATTGGGAGAGTAGGTTCAAATTCGGACGCTGACGAACGTCGCGAAACACCCGTCTAGTCCGGTTGTACGACTCGGGCTTCAAGTGCTGAAAAAGGGGGAAAAGTACGCTAGCGCGTCCCGTATATCCCCAGATCAGGCGCGCAGCCGGTCCATCCAGGCCTCGATCTCGTCCGGTTCGCGGGGCAGGGCCGCTGACAGGTTGCGTACGCCGTCCGCGGTGACCACCACGTCGTCCTCGATCCGGATGCCGATCCCGCGGAGCTCCTCGGGCACCAGCAGGTCGTCCTCCTGGAAGTACAGCCCCGGCTCCACGGTGAGCACCATGCCCTCCTCGAGCTCGCCACCCGGGTAGGTGCCCTTGTCGGCGACCGCGCAGTCGTGCACGTCCATGCCGAGCATGTGGCTGGTGCCGTGCAGCGTCCAGCGCGTGTAGACGAGGCTGTCGGTGGAGAGCGCCTCCTCCTGCGAGACGGGGAGCAGCCCGAGCTCGTCGAGTCCCCGCACCAGCACCCGCATGGCGGCCCGGTGGGGAGCCCGGAAGGCGGCCCCGGGACGGACCTCGTCGATGCCGGCCTGCTGCGCCTCGAGGACCAGGGAGTAGAGCTCGCGCTGGAGGGAGGTGAAGGTCCCGTCGATCGGCAACGTGCGGGTGACGTCGGCGGTGTAGAGCGAGGTCGCCTCGGCGCCCATGTCGAGGAGCACCAGCTGGCCGGGTGTGATCGGCCCGGAGTTCTCGATCCAGTGCAGCGTGGTGGCGTGGCTGCCGCCGCCGACGATCGAGTCGTAGCCGATGTCGTTGCCCATCGCTCGGGCGCGCCGGAAGAAGGTGCCCTCCACCCATCGCTCGCCGTGCTCGAGCACGCGGTCCCACTCGCGCACGGAGTCCTCGAAGCCGAGCGTGGTGATGTCACAGGCGGTCTGGAGCTCCGCCAGCTCCCAGTCGTCCTTGACCAGACGGGCCTCGGACAGCACCCGGGCGAAGTCCTGGTCGCGACCGTCCTGGTCACCGACCAGAGCGTCCACCCGCGGGTCGGCGCCCCGCAGCAGTCGCGTCTTCGCGGACCCGTCGAGGCGCTCGCTCAGCTCGTCGAGGTGGCGGGTCTCGATGCCCAGCGAGTCGGAGATCTCCTTCAACGAGGGGCGGCGCCCGGCCCAGAGCTCGCCGTACTGCCGGTCGCGGAAGAACTCGTCGGTCTGGCGGGAGCTGCGCGGCCGTGCGTAGAGGACCGCGTCACCACCCTCGATGACCAGGACGGCATCGCTGGTCTGGTTGCCGCACAGGTAGGTGTGCGCCGTCTCGGCGCGGAAGCGGTAGTCGGTGTCGTTGGAGCGCACCTTGAACCCGCCGGCCGGGATCACCAGGCGCTCGTCCGGGAACTGCTCGCTCAGCCGCTGGCGACGAGCCCGAGCCCACTCGGTGATGGGATGGGGAGCGACGTCCAGCTCGCGGTCGCCCCAGCCGGTGCGCATGAACGAGGCGTAGGCCTCGGGGACCGGCAGGTCATGGCTCTCCGTGACCGGCTCGTCCGGGACCAGTCCGGCTTCGGGGGCGGCGTCGGGTCCAGTGTCCAAGGCGTCATCCACGTGGCCACTCTACGTGTGGCGTCTCGTTACGCTACGCGCATGCAGAGACGCCGGAGCTATGCCGCGTTCACCATCGTCGTGACGGTGGTGATGCTCTTCGGGGCTGCGGGAATGGGCCTGGTCCTGCTGCTCTCCGGAGCCCCCGGGGCCCTGGTCGTCGGGCTGCTCCTGGCCCTGGTCCCGGTCGTGCCGCTCATCTGGGTCTACATGTGGCTGGACCGCTACGAGCCCGAGCCACGCTCCCTGCTGGCCCTCGGCCTGGGCTGGGGTGCGTTCGTCGCCACCTCCGGCGCGCTGGTCCTCCAGTTGTTCGACAGCGTGATCTTCGAGAACACCGACACCTTCGCCGCCACGGTCGTCGCGCCGGTCACCGAGGAGGCGGCCAAGGGGTTGTTCATCCTCCTGCTGCTGATCTACCGCCGCAACGAGCTCGACGGCGTGCTCGACGGTCTGGTGTACGCCGGGATGGTCGGCATCGGCTTCGCGTTCACCGAGAACATCCTCTACCTGACCTCGGCGTACATGGGGGACGACGGACAGGCCGGCGGGCTCGGCGGCGCGGTCGGCCTCTTCGTGGTCCGGTGCATCTTCGGCCCGTTCGCCCATCCGTTCTTCACCTCGTTCACCGGCATCGGCATCGGCATCGCCGTGACGGCCCGCACCCGTGCGGTGCGGGTGTTCGCGCCGATCGTCGGCTACCTCGTCGCTGTCTGTGCCCACGGGCTGTGGAACGCGTCCCTGATGGTGGACGACGGACGCAACGCGATCGCCACCTACGTCTTCCTGATGGTCCCGGGGTTCCTGCTGCTCAGCGGCTTCGCGATCTGGTCGCGACGTCGCGAGGGCGGCGTCCTGACCGCGGCGCTCAGCGACTGCGCGCAGCGCGGCTTCCTCGACCCCGCCGAGATCCCCTGGCTGGCGCGCATCCCGGCCCGCCGCTTTGCCCGGAGGTACGCCGAGAAGGTCGGTGGCCCGTCCGCCCGGCGCGCCATGGTCGCCTACCAGAACGAGGCCGTCGAGCTCGGCTTCCTGCACAGCCGCTACCTCCGCGGGGTCGCGCCCCCGGACTTCGCGGCGCTCGGCCAGGAGCACGTCGACCACATGCGCGCGCTGCGGCCGGGCCTCGTCTGGCCGCAGCCCGCCGCGGGAGGCCCGCCCACCCAGCTGCCGGCGGTTCGTGGAGCCGGACGGTGACGCACGCCGGGCACTCATCGGGAGAGCGGCCCGGTCGCACGCAGTGGAGCGCGGGCTCGGCGCAGCTGCTGACGACGCTCACCAGCCTGCGCGAGGCACTGCGGTCCACCCACCTTCCCCTGGAGATCCCCGGCGCCGCGGAGCACCGGGCGCACCTCGCGGAGATGGTGTCCCAGCTCGAGGACTACGTCCTGCCTCGGCTCGTCGAGGTCGACGCGCCGCTGCTCGCGGTCGTGGGCGGATCGACCGGTGCCGGCAAGTCGACGCTGGTCAACTCGCTGGTGGGTGCTCGGGTGAGCGAGCCCGGCGTACTCCGTCCGACGACGCGGTCACCGGTCCTCGTGCACCACCCCGACGACGCCGGCTGGTTCGACCAGCAACGGATCCTGCCCGAGCTCGAGCGCACCACCCGCCCCACCGCCGACCCCGATGCGTTGCAGCTGGTGGCGTCCCCGGAGATGCCGCAGGGGCTCGCGCTCCTGGACGCGCCCGACATCGACTCCGTGGTGGAGCGCAACCGCAGCCTGGCGGCCCAGCTGCTCGCGGCGGCCGACCTGTGGCTGTTCGTCACCTCGGCCGCGAGGTACGCCGACCAGGTGCCGTGGGGCTTCCTCAAGCAGGCGGCCGAGCGCAGTGCTGCAGTCGCGATCGTGCTCGACCGGACGGCCCCGGGCGCGCTCGGTGAGGTGAGTGGCCACCTGGCCCGGATGCTGACCTCGCGCGGCCTCAAGGACTCGCCCCTGTTCACGGTGCCGGAGTCGCCGCTGGACGACCAGGGGCTGCTGCCCGCTGCTGCCGTGGGGGACATCCGTGGCTGGCTGCACGAGCTCGGCGCCGATGTCGAGGCCCGCAACGGCGTGGTCCGGCAGACCCTCGACGGAGCCGTCCGCTCGATCGGGCGGCGTACCTACGACCTCGCCGACGCTGCCCAGGCCCAGGCCGACATGCGCACCCGCTTGAGGCGGGACGTCGACGTCGCCTACGACCAGGCCGTCACCGACATCGACACCGGCACGGCCGACGGCACCCTCCTGCGCGGTGAGGTCCTCGCTCGCTGGCAGGAGTTCGTCGGCACCGGCGAGTTCCTGCGTGCGCTGGAGTCGAAGGTGAGCTGGCTGCGCGACCGGATCACCAACGCCGTCAAGGGAAAGCCCCAGCAGGCGGAGAAGGTGACGGTGGCCGTCGAGTCGGGCCTGCAGACGCTCCTCATCGAGCACGCCGAGGCCGCGGCCGAGCGCACCGACGCGTCCTGGCGCTCGGTGGCTGCGGGTGCGCAGGTCCTGGAGACCGCCGGCGTCGACCTGTCCCGGGCGTCGCGCGACTTCCGGGAGCGGTCCGAGAGGATGGTGCGTGACTGGCAGGCCGGGGTGCTCGACCTGGTCCGCACCGAGGGCGGCGACAAGCGCACGACCGCCCGCTTCCTCGCCTACGGCGTCAACGGACTGTCGGTCGCGCTGATGGTGGTCGTCTTCGCCTCCACCGGGGGAGTGACCGGCGCCGAGGTCGGCATCGCCGGCGGCTCGGCCGTCGTCGGCCAGAAGCTCCTGGAGGCGGTGTTCGGCGACCAGGCCGTACGCCGGCTGGCACTCAACGCCCGCAAGGATCTGACCACGAGGGTCGATGCGTTGCTGGACCAGGAGCGCCGACGCTTCACGACCCTGCTCGACGACCTCGACCTGCCGGCCGAGACCCCGGACCAGCTGCGCGCGCTGGCCCGGAGGGTCGACGACCTGCGCCTCGCACCGAGGCCCACCTCGTGAGCGGGCTGGTCGCCGGAGCGAGGAAGCTGCTCGGTCGAGGTGCCTCGCTCGACACCCGTCTCGTCGGTCTCGAGCAGGCGGTGGCGGGTGCCCGCGGACGGCTGGACGACGTCGTGGTCGACCGGGCCGCCCTCGTCGTCGACCGGGCCGGTGCCCGGCTGCGGCTCTCGGCCGAGCACACCGTGGTGGCGCTGGCCGGTGCCACCGGCTCCGGCAAGTCGTCCACGTTCAACGCTCTCGCCGGTCTCGATCTCGCAGCCGTGGGAGTACGCCGGCCCACCACGTCGTACGCCACCGCGTGCGTCTGGGGCGAGGACCCGGCCGCCGAGCTGCTCGAGTGGCTCGAGATCCCGCCGCGCCACCGCGTCGTCCGCGACTCCACGCTCGACCGCGGCCACCAGCACACCGGGCTCGACGGACTGGTGCTGCTCGACCTGCCCGACCACGACTCCACCGAGGTCGCGCACCACCTCGAGGTCGAGCGGCTGGTCGGGCTGACCGACCTGATGGTGTGGGTGCTCGATCCGCAGAAGTACGCCGACCTCGCCGTCCACCAACGCTTCCTCGCGCCGCTCGCCAGCCACCGCGAGGTCATGCTGGTCGTGCTCAACCACATCGACGAGGTCACGCCCGACGGCCGAGAGCAGATGCTCGCCGACGTGCGCCGCCTGCTCGCGGACGACGGGCTCGGCGACGTACCCCTCCTCGCCACCTCGGCCCGCACCGGCGAGGGCATCGACGAGCTGCGCCGCGTCATCGGCAAGCGCGTGGCCGACAAGGCGGCGACCCGCACCCGCCTCGCCGGCGACATCGCGGACGCCGCGGCCGCGCTGTCGGTCCAGAACGGGGACAGCCAGCCGCGCGAGCTCACCGCCAAGGACCGGCGCGAGCTCGTGGACGCGCTGGCGGACTCCGCCGGGGTGCCGATCGTCGTCGACGCCGTGCAGCGCGCCACCACCCTCCGCGCCCGCCGCGCGACCGGCTGGCCGCTGACGGCCTGGATCTCCCGGCTGCGCCCCGACCCGCTTCGTCGGCTCCACCTCGACCGGGGTACCAGCGGCAGGGACGTCATCGCAGCCGCACGGTCCTCGATGCCCGCTGCCGACTACGTGCAGAAGGCGCGCGTCGAGACGAGCGTGCGCTCGATGTGCGACGAGGTGTCGAAGGGTCTCGCCCAACCGTGGGTCAGGTCGATCCGGACTGCCTCGACCTCACGGTTCGAGGACCTCGAGGACCGTCTGGACCGGGCCGTCACCACCACCGAGCTCGGGGTCTCCGGCACCCCGGGCTGGTGCCGGGCGGTGCGTGGCGTCCAGTGGATCCTGCTCGGCGCTGCCCTGCTCGGAGCCGTCTGGCTCGGAGTGCTCGCGGGCATGTCCTACCTCCAGATGCCGCAGCCGGGCACGCCGGACTACGCCGGCTTCCCGGTGCCGACGCTGCTGCTCGTCGGCGGCGTGGTGGCCGGCGTCGTCCTGGCCCTGCTCTCCCGAGTGCTGATCGCGGTGGGCGCGCGGTCGCGGGCGCGGCGGGCCGACAAGGCCCTGCGCGAAGCCGTGTCCGTGGTCTGCGAGGAACTAGTCGTCGAGCCGGTAGCCGCCGAGCTGGCGGCCTGTCGCGCGACCTGGGAGGGCTTGCGTACGGCGCGGTCGTGACCCGTTCGCGTCCACAGCCCGTGTGCTCCTGGCCTCGGTCCACAGCCCGGCAACAGCTGCTTCCGTCGTACGACGCCCGCGGCTGGACTGGTTCGCACATGAGCGGACCAGGAAGGACGGACAGAGACATGAACGAGTCGTACGTGACACTGCAGGGCTGGGTCGGGGGAGACGTGGACCTCCGCGACGTCGGGGAGACCCAGTGCGCGTCCTTCCGCGTGGGGTCGACCCCGCGCTACCTCCGCAACGGCAGCTGGGTCGACGGCCAGACCTCGTGGTTCACAGTCAACTGCTGGCGCGGGCTGGCCCGCAACGTCAAGGAGAGCCTCCAGCGCGGCGACGCCGTGGTGGTCCACGGTCGTGTGCGCGTGGACGTGTGGGAGCGCGAGGACAAGTCCAGCTCCGTGAGCTGGATCATCGATGCCACCTTCGTGGGCCATGACCTCAACCGGGGGACCAGCAGCTTCGTCAAGACGGCCCGCTCGGGCCGCGACCCGCGGGAGAACGAGGCGGTCCGCGAGATGGTGCACGCCTACGAGCCCGACGGTCCCCAGCTCGACTCGGCAGGGGAGGTGCGCACGGACCCGACCGCGGCCTGACCCGTTTCGGCGCCGGCGGGGGTGGGCGCCTAGGCTGGCTGGACCATGGCTGATTACGTCTTCACGCTCCGCAACGTCCGCAAGGCCCACGGCGACAAGGTGGTCCTCGACAACGTCACCTTGTCCTTCCTCCACGGCGCCAAGATCGGTGTCGTCGGGCCCAACGGCACCGGCAAGTCGACCCTGCTCAAGATCATGGCCGGGCTGGAGCACGCCAACAACGGTGACGCGATCATCGACCCCGAGGCCACCGTCGGGATGCTTCAGCAGGAGCCGCCGCTGACCGAGGGGCGCACGGTGCTCGAGAACGTCGAGGAGGCCGTGCACGAGATCAAGAGCAAGCTCGACCGCTACAACGCGATCTCCGAGGAGCTCGCCGATCCCGACGCGGACTACGACAAGCTGCTCGCCGAGATGGGTGACCTCCAGACCGACCTGGACCACTCCAACGCATGGGACCTCGACAGCCGGCTCGACCAGGCGATGGACGCCCTGCGGTGCCCGCCCCCGGACGCCCTGGTCGACAACCTCTCCGGCGGTGAGCGTCGCCGGGTGGCACTGTGCAAGCTGCTGCTCCAGCAGCCCTCGCTGCTCCTGCTCGACGAGCCCACCAACCACCTCGACGCCGAGTCGGTGCAGTGGCTCGAGGGTCACCTGGCGTCGTACCCCGGCGCCGTCCTGGCCGTCACCCACGACCGCTACTTCCTGGACAACGTCGCCAGCTGGATCCTCGAGCTCGACCGCGGCAGGGCGCACCCCTACGAGGGCAACTACTCGACCTACCTCGAGACCAAGAAGGACCGCCTCAAGATCGAGGGCCAGAAGGACGCCAAGCGGGCCAAGATGCTCGAGCGCGAGCTGGAGTGGGTGCGGTCCAACGCCAAGGCGCGGCAGACCAAGAGCCGGTCGCGCCTGGCGCGCTACGAGGAGATGGCGGCCGAGGCCGACCGGATGCGCAAGATCGACACCTCCGAGATCAACATCCCGGCGGGGCCTCGCCTGGGTGACGTCGTCCTGGAGGCGCACGACCTCGAGAAGGGCTTCGACGGCCGCCTCCTGATCCACGACCTGTCCTTCACCCTGCCGCGGGCGGGCATCGTCGGCGTGATCGGTCCCAACGGCGTCGGCAAGACCACGCTCTTCCGGATGATCACGGGTGAGGAGAAGCCGGACGGTGGCGAGCTCAAGGTCGGCCAGACGGTGAAGATCTCCTACGTCGACCAGAGCCGTGGCGGCCTCGACCCGACCAAGAACGTCTGGGAGGTCGTCTCCGACGGGCTCGACTTCATCAAGGTCGCGAACTTCGAGATGAACTCCCGGGCCTACGTCGCCTCGTTCGGGTTCAAGGGGCCCGACCAGCAGAAGAAGGCCGGCGTGCTCTCCGGTGGAGAGCGCAACCGCCTCAACCTCGCGCTCACCCTGAAGATGGGCGGCAACATGCTGCTGCTCGACGAGCCGACCAACGACCTCGACGTCGAGACGCTCTCCTCGCTCGAAGACGCCCTGCTGGAGTACCCCGGCTGTGCCGTGGTCACCTCCCACGACCGGTGGTTCCTCGACCGCGTCGCCACCCACATCCTCGCGTGGGAAGGCGACGACGAGGACGACGCCAAGTGGTTCTGGTTCGAGGGCAACTTCGCGTCCTACGAGGAGAACAAGATCGAGCGCCTCGGGGCCGAGGCCGCCCGTCCCCACCGCGTGACGCACCGCCGCCTGACCCGCGACTGAGGTCGAGCCCAGCGCGGGGTCAGCGGATGTCGGCCTCGTCGGGCTTGGCGCGCAGCAGACGGTCGCTGACCTCGTCGAAGATGCGCCCGAGGGCGGCGAAGTCCTGCTTGGAGGCCAGGTCGACCAGGTGCTCGCGCACGCCGCGGACGTGCGTCGGAGCCGCGGCGATCAGCACCCGTCGGCCCTCCTCGGTCATCACCGCCTCGACCCCGCGTCCGTCGGCCCGGGATGCCTCACGCACCACCAGGTCGGCGCGTTCCATCCGGGCGATGGTGTGGGTCACCCGACTGCGCGAGTGGGACATGGCGTCGGCGAGGATCGCCATCCGCATCCGGCCGTCCTCGGCCTCGGAGAGACGCACGAGGATCTCGTACTCGCTGAAGGAGATGTCGTGCTCCTCGCGCAGCTCACGGTCGAGCTGATGGTTCAGCAGCTCGGTGCCCATGATGTAGGCCCGCCATGCCTTCTGTTGATCACTGGTCAGCCAGTGAACGTCGTTCCGAGATGCCATGGCGGGAGTGTAGGTCCCGACGGATTCGAAATTGTCCCGTCCCGCGGGAATATTGCCTCAATCCGGGTAGTTGAAGCCTGTACTACCGCAGGTGCGAGACGCGCACCGCGCCAGTACGTGAGGACTGATCTGCATGACGATCACCGTTGACAGCACCTTCGACACCGACATCACCGCGGGTTCGTGGACCATCGACCCGAGCCACTCCGAGGTCGGTTTCACCGTGCGGCACCTGATGAGCAAGGTCCGGGGCCAGTTCGAGAAGTTCGAGGGCTCCCTGACCACCGGCGACTCGCTCGAGGGCACCCGCGCGACCGCGACCATCGACCTGAACTCGGTGAACACCCGCGACGAGCAGCGCGACGGCCACCTGCGCTCCGCTGACTTCTTCGACGTGGAGAAGTTCGGCCAGATGACCTTCACCACCACCTCCTTCGACGGCACCACCGCCGTCGGCGACCTGACCATCAAGGGCGTCACCAAGCCGGTCGAGCTCGAGGTCGAGTTCCTCGGCATCGGCCAGGACCCGTGGGGCGGCCAGCGTCTCGGCTTCGAGGCCAACGGCGTCATCAACCGCAAGGACTTCGGCGTGGACTTCAACGTCCCGCTCGACGGCGGCCGCGTCCTCGTCGGCGACAAGGTGAACATCCACCTCGCCGTGGAGGCCGTGCGCGAGCAGGCCTGACCCCTGCAGCAGCACCAGCAGTACGACGAGAGGGCGCATCCGGAATACCCGGATGCGCCCTCTCGGCATGTTCAGGGGCAGCTCAGCTGAGCCGCTCCAGGATCATCGCCATGCCCTGGCCACCACCGACGCACATGGTGATCAGGCCGGTGGACTTGTCGTGCCACTTCAGCGAGTTCAGCATCGTGTTCTGCAGCCGGGCGCCGGTCATGCCGAACGGGTGACCCACCGCGATCGAGCCGCCGTTGATGTTGAGGCGGTCGAAGTCGATGCCGAGGTCCTGGTACGACGGGACCACCTGGGCCGCGAAGGCCTCGTTGATCTCGACCAGGTCGATGTCGTCGATCGTCATGTCGGCGTTCTTCAGCGCCTGCCTGGTCGCCTCGACCGGTCCGAGGCCCATGATCTCGGGGGAGAGGCCGGTGACTCCGGTGGAGACGATGCGCGCCAGCGGCGTGATGCCGAGCTCCTTGGCCCGGGTGTCGGACATGACGATGACCGCCGCAGCGCCGTCGTTGAGCGGGCAGCAGTTGCCGGCGGTGACGACGCCGTCCGGCCGGAAGACCGGCTTGAGCTGGGAGATCGCGTCGTAGGTGACGCCGGCGCGCGGGCCGTCGTCGCTGCTGACCATGGTGCCGTCGGGGCCGGCGACCGGGGTGATCTCGTTGGCCCAGAAGCCGTCGTTGATCGCCTTCTCGGCGAGGTTCTGGCTGCGGACGCCGAACTCGTCGAGCTCCTTGCGGTCGAGGCCGCGCATCCGCGCGACGTTCTCGGCCGTCTGGCCCATGGCGATGTAGATGTCCGGGAGCTTCCCGTCGTCGCGGGGGTCGTGCCAGTCCTGGCCGCCCTGGGCGTACTCGTCGGTGCGCGCGTTGGCCTCGTCGAACTTCGGGTTGCGGGTGTCGGGGATGTGGTCCGAGGTGCCCTTGGCGAAGCGGGAGACGGTCTCGACGCCGGCGGAGATGAAAGCGTCGCCCTCGCCGGCCTTGATCGCGTGGAAGGCCATCCGCGAGGTCTGCACCGAGGAGGAGCAGTAGCGGGTGATCGTGGTGCCCGGGATCTCGTCGTACCCGAGCAGCGTGGCGACCACGCGGCCCATGTTGTTGCCGGCCTCGCCGCCGGGGAGTCCGCAACCGAGCATGAGGTCGTTGATCGTGGTCGGGTCGAGCTCCGGCACCTTGTCCAGCGCCGCCTTGATGATCAGCGCGCTGAGGTCGTCGGGTCGGAAGTCCTTGAGCGAACCCTTGTTGGCGCGGCCGATGGGGGAGCGGGCCGCAGAAACGATCACTGCCTCGGGCATGTGGTCTCCTGCTCGTGTGGGTGTGCGACGCGCAGGCGTCGCGGGGCATCGACCACCCTAGGACAGGGACTGGTGAGTTGACTCTGTGCTCTTCCCCACCAAGGAGGTCATCAGCAGCTCGAGGCTCTCGCCCAGGAAACGCGCCCGATCCGCGGGGTCCTCGCGCACGGCGCGCAGCAGCACGCCGTCGATCGCGGCGAGCAGCGTCCGGGCGCGGGCCGGGTTGTGCTCCTTGCCGGTGGCCTCCATGGCGTGCTCCACGATCTGCACCAGCTGGACCCACTGCACCTGGAGGATGTCGGCCACCTCCGGCTGGCGCGCGCCCTCGATGGTCAGCTCCATCCGCACCAGCAGCAGCTCGGGGTCGTCGAGCCAGGAGCGCAGCATGGCGAGGGTCTCGCGCACGACATAGCCGTCGACTCGTGCGTGCTGCTCGATCCGCTGGGTGAGGTCGGAGATGTCGTGCGCGAACTGCGAGGTGACGTACTCCGCGAGACGGGTGAGCAGTGCGACCCGCGTGCGCATGTACGCCGAACAGCTGCCCTCGGGCAGGCCCGCCTCAGCATCCACCGCCCGGTGGGTCAGGCCGCGCAGACCGCTCCGCGCGACCACCCGCGCCGCTGCGGAGAGCAGCTGCACCTGCCGGGGCGTGAAAGGTATCTCCGGGATGGTCATGCCGCTCCTCCCTGTGGATCGCAGGTGACGCAGGACACTACCGGGCCCCTTGAACGGGTGGTTCTACACTTGTAGATTCTACAGATGTAGAGACCTAGGAAAGGACATCTCATGACCTTCGACCTTCCGAACGTGACTCCGTTCGTGACCGTCTTCTTCGCCGTGGCCGCCATCTCCCTCGCCCTGGCCATCGGTTCGCTCGCGACCTTCTTCGTGCAGAACCACTCGACCAGGGTGCGTCGCCACGAGGGTGTCTTCCAGTACTACGGCCACCTCGTCCTCGGGCACTGAGCCCCGCGCGGGGCTTGCTCTGGCACGATCGGCGCGTGCCGCACACCTACGAGTGCCCCATGCGCTGGGCCGACATGGACCTGCTCGGCCACGTCAACAACGTCACCTACCTCGACTACGTCGCCGAGGCCCGTGAGCGGCTGTTTCCCGACAGTCCCACGGGCCGGGCGCCGGTGACGCGACACCGGGTGGAGTTCGCCGCGCCGCTGGTCTTCCGCCGGCGTCCGGTGCTGGTCGACTCCTGGGTCACCGACGTGGGCGACCAGACTCTGGCCCTGGCCCACGAGGTGTACGACGCACCGGGCTCACCCGACGGTGAGCGGGTCGTGCACGCCCGGGTCTCTACCGAGCTCGCCGTCCGGCCCTCGGCCTCCGAGCTCGAGGTCCTCGAGGGGCTCAAGGCGCCCGACCACGAGTGGCGCCCGCTCGCCGACAGTGCCCCCCAGGGAGGGGACGTCTACCCCCTCACCGTGCGGCGCGCAGACGTCGACGAGCACGGACTCGCCCGCGACGTGGCGTTCTTCGAGTTCCTCCAGGAAGCGCGCATCACGTTCCTGATGGGGCTGCACACCCGCGGCCAGCGCTGGAGCCACCACGTGGTCGCGCGCACCGACGTGACCTACCTCGAGCCGCTGGCACACCGGCGCGAGCCGTACGCCGTGCGCTCCTGGATCGGTCACGTCGGGACGCGGTCGTTCACCATCCAGGCCGAGGTGCTCGACGGCGAGCGGGTGCTGGCCAAGGCCGCCGTCGTGATGGTCATCTTCGACATGGAGACGCAGCGGCCCACCGACATGGCTGACGCCCAGCGCGCGCGGCTGCTGCAGGAGCTCGGTCAGCCGAGCTGAGTGCGTCCCGCGGCAGGATCCGGGCCGTCGAGGGTGTTCACCATGAACTGGGCGGCGTGGGTGACGTACTCCCAGAACTGCTGGTCCTGCTCCGGCGTCAGGTCGGCCTCGTCGAGGGCCGCCCGGAAGTGGTGCAGCCAGTGGTCGCGGGCCGTAGTCGTGACGGCGAACGGGGCATGCCGCATCCGGAGACGGGGGTGCCCGCGCTGGTCGGAGTACGTCGTGGGACCGCCCCAGTACTGCTCCAGGAACATGGCGAACCGGTTCTCCGCCGGGCCGAGGTCTTCCTCGGGGTACAGCGGCCGCAGCACCTCGTCAGTGGCGACGCCCTCGTAGAAGCGCTTGACGATCCCGCGGATCGTCGGGCTGCCGCCGATCGCGTCGTAGAACGTGGCGGGCGAGTCTGCCGGGGTGCTCATGTGGCCATTGTGCCGAGAGGCCGTCAGCGCAGGTCGGCCAGGTAGCGGCCTGCCGTCTCCAGGTTGCGGCGCCGGGCCTCCCAGGTGATGCCGACGAGCAGCAGGGCCAGGCCGACGGCGCCGAGGGAGATCCAGCGCGGCACGGCGTCGGCGTACGGCTCGAGGTGGCGCAGGGCGAGCAGCCCGGTGGTCACCGCGCCCAGCACGAACGGCGCCGCGAGCCGCTGCTGGATGCCTGCCGTGAGCACCAGGATGCCCGCGGCCGCGACGAGCGCGCCACGCACCGAGACCGGCTCGTCGAGTGCGAGCAGGAGGCTGGGCAGCAGGGCGAGCGTCAGCCCGCTGCCGAGGGCGGCGAAGCTGTTCGCGGCCTCGTCGGTGCGCAGCCGCCACGCGCCTGCCACCACGAGCACGACCGCCGCCGGGAGCGTGTACAGCTCGGGAGCCTGCACCTCCAGGGCCACCCGCATGACCGTTGCGAGCCCGAGGACCACTGCGCCGAGCCAGCTGAACAGCTCGCGATCGCGCCGAGCGACCGCCACCAGGCAGATCGCGCTGCCGACGATGGTGAGCGCCATGGCGCTCGTCCGGGCGTCGGCCGGGTAGGTGGCCGCGGCGCCGCCGACCACGAGCGCCGAGACCTCGAAGGTGATGCGCGAGGTGCTGCTGCGGGTGATCGGGGCGGCGAGGACGCCCACGAGTGCGGCGTACAGGGCGAGCGCGATGGCGATCGCGTCGTGGTCCGAGCCCAGCTGTGCCCCCCACGCCACCAGGGCCCACGCCCCGAGGAGCGCGGCCAGGCCTCCGGTGACGGCCGCCGACACGGTGCCACCCGCCGTCTCGCGCAGGGCGTAGGCGGTCAGCAGGCCGAGGACCAGCACGGAGAGCGTCAGGGCGAGCAGGAGATCGTCGGCGGAAGCGGTGCGGACGGTGACGATCGCGAGGTATGCCGTCGTGGCACTGCCGACCCAGCTGGCCACCGAGTGCTCGCGCACCCACCAGGCGGCTCCGCCGGCAACCGTTGTCGCGAGGACGCCGGCGAGCACACCGGCCCACAGGGGCGACTCGCTGAGGAGGGCCACGTCGAGCGCACCCAGCGCGAGCACCGCGGGTGCCACAGCAGTGACGCACCGCGTGGCCAGGTTCCGGTCCTGGTCGCGGACCTGCCGGAGAAGGAGTGCCAGCGTCGCGGCGACGCAGAGACCGACCACAGCGTAGGTCCAGGGGGCGATCCCGGTGCCGGACCCGTCGAGCGCGTCCCAGGGCGCGATCGCCAGTACGACCCCGAGGCCCAGCACCCCCAGTCCGGCCAGGACCGTTGCCCCGAGCGCCCAGGCGCGCGGCGCTGCGAAGGCGACCAGGCCGAGGACCAGCACGACGAATCCGGCGACCGCGAGGTCCCGGGTCTGGGTGCCAGGGGTCGCAGGAGCCTCGGCCAGGAGCACGAGCGGGAGCAGGGCCAGCCCGGCGGCGACCGGACGTGCGGCCGCGGGCACCGACCTGGCGTGCACGACGACGGCCGCGAAGAGGGTGGCGGCCAGGAGCGGCCAGCCGCGCAGGTCGGACCACCATGCTCCGAGACCGACCTGCTCGAGGGCTCGGTCCAAGCCGACGAGCAGGAGCACCACCCAGCTGAGCACACCGATCCCGCCGACGCCGTACGCCGTCACGGGCAGCAAGCGCCGCAGGGCCACGAACAGCACCGCGAGCAGCGGGATCGCCACGGTGCACCCGACGGCCGGGATCTCGGCGCACCAGGCGTTGGTCGCGCAGAGCACCAGAACCCCGAGAGCGGCGACGGCCTCGGCGCCGTACACCCGACCGACCGGCTGGCGCTCGGCCCAGAGCCCGACCGCCAGCCCGGTCACGAAGAGGGTCAGCCCGACCAGGGCGCCGGTGCCGCGCCAGTCGAGCGCGTCGAGTCCGGCCAGGCCGGCGGACTGAGCCCCGAGCAGGTCGACGGTGAGCATCCCGAAGACGACCAGCCACAGGGCCTCGGCCGCTCCGCGCAGGCCCCGGCGGCTGACCGCGACCGCGGCCATCGCGAGCAGGCCGGTGACGCCGAGCAGGACCAGGGTTCGTCCGGTCAGCCCGAGGACGCTCCACGCCACGGCCACGAAGACGGTCGCGGCCACGAGCAGGCACAGCGCCCCGAGGGAGAGGAGCACGACCGGGACGGACGCGGAGGGCAGCAGTCTCCTGCGCGCCGGTCCGGTGTCGCTCCGGGGGAACGCGGGGAGGTCGTTGCCCAGGGTCGCGGCCGGTGCGGAGGGCAGTGCGGGTGTGGCGACCCGTCCCGAGAGCGCACGCAGCTGCTCGACGACCCGGTCGGCGGCGACCATGCGCTGCCAGAGCTCGGCGGCGAGGGGCCCGGTGACCTCGAGCCCGCAGGAGGTGCAGGTCGCTGCTGGATCCAGCAGTGCCCGGCAGTCGGGGCACAGGGTGGGGTCGACCAGTTTGCTCATGTCGACGATCGTCGTCCCTGGCACCGGCCCCGCGCGTCGGCGACCGGACTCAGGTGTGCTGAGTAGTGCTACTCAGGTGCGCCGTCGGGGGTGATGACCTGCCCAGGACCCTGCTGCCAGAAGAGCCGCTGCGGCACCTGCATCGAGATGCCCTCGTGGTCGAAGCGCGCCTTGATGCGCTCGCGCATCTCGCGGGCGACGCCCCACTGCTTCAGGGGCGCGGTCTTCAGCGTGACGCGGACCGTCACCCAGTCGGGGTTGAGCGCCTGCACGCCCCAGACCTCGGGCTCCTCGAGGATGACGTCCTTGTAGTCCTCGTCGTCCCAGAGACCGTGGGCGACGTCCTGCAGCACCTCGCGGACCTTGCGCAGGTCCTGGTCGTAGCTGACGTTGACGTCGAGCACCGTGCGGGCCCAGTTCTGGCTGGAGTTGCCGACGCGGAGGATCTCGCCGTTGCGCACGTACCAGACGGTGCCGTTGACGTCGCGGACGCGCGTGACGCGAAGGGCGACGTGCTCCACCGTGCCGATCGCCTCGCCGAGGTCGACCTCGTCGCCGACGCCGTACTGGTCCTCGACCATCATCATCACGCCGGACAGGAAGTCCTTGACGAGGTTCTGCGCGCCGAAGCCGATGGCCAGGCCGAGGACCCCGGCACTGGCGAGGATCGGGGCGACGTTCATGCCGAGCTCGTCGAGGATCATCACCGCAGCGATGCCGAAGACGACCGTCGTGGTGATGCTCTTCAGCAACGAGCCCAGGCTCCTGGCTCGCGCGGCACGCCGGTTGTGACCGACCCGCCCGGCGCCCAGGGAGGCGTTCTCGGCGCGGCGTACGACGCGGTCGATCGCCTTGGAGGCGAGCCACCGCACCACGACGGCCACGAGCAGGATGACGAGGATGGCCAGTGGCTTGCCGATCAGCCACGTTGCTCCGTGGGCGAGCGTCTCGTTGCCGGTCCAGTGATAGACAGCCGCACACGTCCAGCTGTCACTGTCACTGGTCCGGCAGGTGGCAGGCATGTCGAGGAACGCCTGCGTCGGTGCCGAGTGGACAGAAGTCAGCGAAAGCATGTGAGGGAGGCTACGAGGGCCGGGCGACGCTGACCAAGCCGCGAATCGCTATCCTGCGTGTGTGTTGACTCACGACTCGGCCCGTCGCCGCCTCCGCCCGGTCCTCCTGCTGCTCGGAGCGGCCTGGTTCGTGCTGGGCGCACTCGTCTCGCCGGCCGCGGCCGACACGCCGGCCGCCTGGGAACAGCCGCCGGACGTCTCGCCACTCGGATTCCTGATGGTGCTGCTGATCCTGCCGCTCGGCTGTGCCGCGGTGATCACCTTGCTGGTGGTGCTGCCGTCGCTCGCCAGCGACAAGGGTTACGAGCCCGGCCAGTCGTGGCGCGGGGACACCGAGTGGTTCGGCGGCCCGACCAAGGGCGTCAAGGGTGCCGACGACGTGACCCCCGACCAGATCGAGCAGAGCTCGCAGGGCGCAGGAGGCATCAGTGGCCGTTGGTGACTTCTCCGCCTCCCAGGAGGCCGAGATCGACCGCGCCATCCGCGCGGCCGAGACAGCGTGCCGCTTCGAGTTCTCCGTCTACGTCGGTCCGGCCAGCGCCGAGTCGCGCGCCTTCGCCCACCGACTGCACGCGTCGCTCGCCGCGCCCGCTCGCAGCGTGCTGATCATGGTCGACCCCACGGCCCGCCAGCTCGAGGTGGTCACCGGCTCCGTCGTACGCCGCTCGCTCAGTGACGACGCCGTCCGCCTGGCCGTGGCCGGCATGGAGTCGGCCTTCTCCGGCGGCGACCTCGTCGGCGGGATCAAGCACGGCGTCGGCCAGCTCGCCGAGGCCGCCCGTCAGCCGCTGTCGCTGCACGAGCAGCGCTGACCCCTCAGCGCTCGCCCGCGTCCTTCGCCTGTCCGGCCAGGTAGCGCTCCACGTCAGCGGCACCCTCGTGCACGTAGCGCTTCGCGGCGGGGTTGGCCGCTGAGTCCTGGAGCCAGGTGGAGACCCGGTCGAGGAGCTCGCGGGAGGCGAGCGGGCGCGGGAAGAGGAACTCGAGCGCGGTCGAGGCCCGCTGGGTGCCCTTGCGCTCCCACAGCGTCTCCGCCACCTCGAGGTACTTCTCCACGTACGGCGCGAGCAGCTCGTCCTGCCCGTGCTGCATGAAGGACAGCACCACGCTGCGCTGCGTCTCGTTGGGTACGTCGTCGCGGACGACCGCGATCTCCCAAGCCTCCGCCTTGGCCTCGGCCGTCGGTCGGGCGGCGCGTGCTGCCGCAGCCCGCTCCTGGCCGGAGATGGTGTTGTCGCGGCGCAGCTCCTCGGCGATGCGCTCGTCGTCGGCCCGGCCGGCGCGGGCCAGCCCGCTGAGCAGGGTCCAGCGCAGGTCGGTGTCGATGCTGAGTCCCTCGATCACGAGCGAGCCGTCGAGCAGCCCCTCGAGGTCGTCGAGCGCCTCCCCGGTGTGGGCCGCCGAGGCGAACGAGCGGGTGAAGGTGAGCTGGTGGTCGCTGCCCGGCTCGGCCTCGTCGAGCAACCGGCGGACGCCCTGTTCCCAGGCTGCGCGCAGCTCGGCCCGGGTGGCCGGGTCGGAGAAGTTGTTGGCGGCCTGGGCGGCGTACCCGGGGATCCGCGAGGAGCCGAAGGCGTCCGTCTCCACCGCGATGTTGCCGAGCACCAGGGCCACGAAGTCGGTGGCGCGCATCTCCGCGTCGCGGGTCATGTCCCAGGCGGCTCCCCAGCACAGCGCGCGGGCGAGAGAGTCGTCGAGGCGGGAGAGTCCGCCGACCAGGGTTGCGAGGGACCGCTCGTCGAGGCGGATCTTGGCGTAGGTGAGGTCGCCGTCGTTGAGCAGCAGCAGGTCGGGCTGGCGTACGCCGACCAGCTCCTCGATCGCGGTGCTCTCGCCCTCGACGTCCACCTCCACATTGGTACGACGGACCAGGCGACCGTTGACGTCGTCGTAGAGGCCGATGCCGATCCGGTGCCGGCGCAGCGTCGGGTGCTCGACGACAGCGGTCTGGAGCACCGAGAACGAGGTGTAGCTGCCGTCCTCACCGATCTCGAACTGCGGGGTGAGCGTGTTGACGCCGCTGGTCTGCAGCCACTCCTTGGCCCAGGAGTCGAGCTCACGGCCCGAGGACTTCTCGAGCGCACTGAGCAGGTCGCTGAACTCGGAGTTGCCGAAGGCGTGCTTGCCGAAGTAGGCGCGCAGGCCGACCAGGAAGTTGTCGAGGCCCACCCACGCGACGAGCTGCTTGAGCACCGAGGCGCCCTTGGCGTAGGTGATGCCGTCGAAGTTGACCTCGACAGCCTGGAGGTCGTAGTTGTCCGCGGCGATCGGGTGGGTGCTGGGCAGCTGGTCCTGGCGCAGGGCCCAGTTCTTGCGGGCGTTGGTGAAGCCGGTCCAGGACTCGTCGAACTCGGTGGCCTCGACGGCGGCGTGGTAGCAGGCCCACTCGGCGAAGGACTCGTTGAGCCAGAGGTCGTCCCACCACTTCATCGTGACCAGATCGCCGAACCACATGTGCGCCATCTCGTGCAGGATCACCGAGCAGCGGAACTCGTAGAACGCGGCGTCCTGGCGGCTGCGCGGGAGGTACTCGTCGCGGAGCGTCACCGCACCGGCGTTCTCCATCGCGCCCATGTTGTACTCCGGCACGTAGAGCTGGTCGTACTTGTGGAACGGGTAGGGGTAGCCGAACGCGTCCTCGAAGAACTCGAAGCCCTGGCAGGTCATCTTGACCAGCTCGTCGGTGTCCATGTGCTCGACGAGCGACTGCCGGCAGTAGTGCCCCAACGGGATCTCGCCGTGCTTGCCGCGGTAGGTCGCGAACTCGGCGTGGTACTCACCGGCGATCAGCGCGGTGATGTAGGTCGACATCCGCTCGGTGGCGGGGAACTCCCACAGCGCCTTGCCGTCGCCGAGCGGTCGGGGCTCGGGAGTGGGGGCGTTGGAGACCACGGCCCAGCCCTCGGGCGCGGTGACGTGGAAGTGGAAGACGCTCTTCAGGTCCGGCTGCTCGAACGTCGCGTAGACCCGGCGGGCGTCAGGCACCTCGAACTGGGTGTAGGTGTAGACGCGGTCGTCGGCCGGGTCGACGAAGCGGTGCAGGCCCTCGCCGGTGCGCGAGTAGGGGCATGCGGCGCGTACGACGAGCTCGTTGACGTCCTGGAGGTCGGTCAGCCTGATCCGGTTGTCGGCGTACACCTCTGCCGGGTCGAGCCTCCGCCCGTTGAGGGTCAGCTCGTGGATGGTGGCGCCGACGAGGTCCGCGAACGTCTCGGCACCGGGTTGGGTGCACGTGAACGCGATCGTCGTCGTGGAGTCGAAGGTGGTCTCGCTGGTCGTCAGGTCGAGCTCCACGGTGTAGGAGTCGACACCGAGCAACCGGGCGCGGGTCTGCGCCTCGTCGCGGGTCAGGTTGGTTCCGGGCATGTCCGGCATCATGTCATCCAGGCGAAGCGATGGCCCACTCGTGTCGGACGGTCGAGGGACCACACGACTGTTGTTTCCGGCAACGGGAATGATCTGACCCACCGTCGAGGTTTGGGTTGGTATGACCACTCCCCATGCTGACTTCTGGTTCGACCCGCGCTGTCCCTTCGCCTGGATCACCTCCCGGTGGATCCTCGAGGTGGAGAAGGTCCGCGACATCGAGGTGCACTGGCACGTGATGAGCCTGGCCTACCTGAACCAGGACAAGGACGTCTCCGAGGACTACCGCAAGGGGCTCGAGAAGGCCTGGGGCCCGGTCCGGGTCTGCATCGCCGCCGAGCAGAAGTACGGCGCCGAGGCCCTCGCCCCGCTGTACACCGCCCTCGGCACCCGCATCCACAACGAGAAGCAGGAGGTCGACCGGTCCCTGGTCGAGAGTGCTCTCGAGGAGGCCGGCCTGGCCGTGGAGCTGGCCGACGCCATGGACGACGAGCAGTACGACGAGGCCGTCATCGCCTCCCACCACGAGGGCATGGACGCCGTCGGTCTCGACGTCGGCACCCCGACCATCCACGTCAACGGTGTTGCCTTCTTCGGCCCGGTGATCACCAAGGCCCCCCGTGGCGAGCAGGCCGGCGAGCTGTGGGACGCCTGTGTGACCCTGGCGTCGTACCCGCAGTTCTTCGAGATCAAGCGCACCCGCACCGGCGATCTCGACTTCAGCTGAACCCCTCGCGGGCGTAGCGTGCCCGACATGTCAGGCGAAGCAACGCTCTCGGTTCTAGCCCGCTCCCTCGACCAGCTGGGTGACCTGCTGGGCCACGTCAGTGCCGTCCAGCTGGACGCACGGACACCGTGCGCCGACTGGACGCTCGGCGACCTCGCCGACCACATCGTCGCGGCACCGGGGAAGTTCACCGTCATGGCGCGTGGCGAGCAGCCCGACTGGTCGGCCGCCCCCCAGCACTTCGAGAAGGGCTGGGCGCCGGCGTTCCGCTCGGCCGCGGACGACCTGATGCAGGTCGTGGGCCAGAAGGACGCCGGGAGCATGGATCCCGCCTGGATGACGGCGGAGTTCGCCGTCCATACGTGGGACCTGGCACACGCCCTGGGCCGGTCGACCAGCGACCTGGATCCCGAGGTCGCCGGGCACGGGCTGGAGTTCATGCGCGCCAACCTGCGTGCAGAGATGCGCGGCGAGACCTTCGGTCCGGAGCAGCCGGCTCCCGAGGGCGGGGACGCCTACGACGCGATCGCGGCCTTCGCCGGCCGCACGGTCTCAGCCTGACTGTTTCAGCCTGACGTCGCGGCCGTGCTGGCCGTGGCGGCGACGACCGCGGCCGTCATCGCGGCCTGGGCGGCCGTGATCGCGTCCTTCACCGCCTTGGCGGCCCAGTCACCGTCGGCGATCTCCTTGGCGCGCGCCTTGAGCTGACGCCGGGGGAGTCCGTCGGGGTCGACGACCTTGTGGGCGAGGTCCATCGCGGAGAGCACCGCGATCAGTGCCGCTGTTCGTTCCTCCGGCGAGGCGCCACGGACCAGTGCGTCACCGAGGCGCCGGCGCAGGTCGGCCTCGTGCGCCCCGTCACGCGTGGGCCAGCGTCGACGCCGGAACAGACCCATGACCCGGTCGTCCCGACGCGCGAGGATCCCCGCTGCCTCGAGACCCTCGAGCAGCGGCTCGCGGCGCCCCTTGCCCAGGCGTCCGACGAGGTCCTGGGCGGTGCGCTCCTTCTCGGCGACCATCGCCAGTGCCTCCGCCAGCACCGGGTGTGTCGGCGCCGGTGCCGGGGTCGGGTGCACCTTGGCCCGCGCCCACAGTCCGCTGCCCTTGACCACGTCCACCTGTTCCCCGAGGGCGAGCTCGACGAGCAGCGCCCCACCGAGGCCGGCGTCCAGGAACGTGGTGTTGGTGAGCTTGCCCGACTCGTCGTCGAGCAGCAGGAGCAACAGGTCCTCGGCGATCAGAGTGGCCACGGGTCGAGACTAAACGGCTTCCGTGCCGCCCCTAGGATTCCCGCATGAACTTCACCCCACGAAACCGAGAGAGCGGCTCGCTGCGCTCGCGTGTGTCACGCTTCCGCGGGGACCCCGAATGAGCAAAGTGCTGTCCGCCGTCGCCTGGCCGTATGCCAACGGCCCGCGCCACATCGGCCACGTGGCCGGTTTCGGCGTGCCCTCCGACGTGTTCAGCCGCTACATGCGGATGGCGGGCCACGACGTGCTGATGGTCTCGGGCACCGACGAGCACGGCACCCCGATCCTGATCGCCGCCGACGAGGCCGGGGTCACGCCGCAGGAGCTCGCGGACCAGAACCACCGGATCATCGCCGAGGACCTCGTCGCCCTCGGCATCTCCTACGACCTCTACACCCGTACGACGACCCGCAACCACACCGCCGTCGTGCAGGAGCTGTTCACCGGTGTCTACGACAACGGCTACTTCATCGAGCAGACGACGTACGGCGCGATCAGCCCGTCGACCGGCCGCACCCTGCCCGACCGCTACATCGAGGGCACCTGCCCGATCTGCGACTACCCGAGCGCGCGCGGCGACCAGTGCGACAACTGCGGCAACCAGCTCGACCCGGCCGACCTGATCAACCCGCGCTCGCGCATCAACGGCGAGGTGCCGGAGTTCGTCGAGACCCAGCACTTCTTCCTCGACCTGCCCGCGCTGGCCGACGCGCTCAAGGTGTGGCTCGACGAGCGCGAGGCCACCGGGCTGTGGCGGCCCAACGTGATCCGGTTCAGCCAGAACATCCTCGAGGACATCCGCCCGCGCGCGATGACCCGCGACATCGACTGGGGCATCCCGGTGCCCCTCGACGGCTGGCGGGACAACCCGACCAAGCGGCTCTACGTGTGGTTCGACGCGGTGATCGGCTACCTCTCCGCGAGCATCGAGTGGGCCCGTCGTACAGGAGATGAGGACCGCTGGCGTGAGTGGTGGAACGACCCCGAGTCGTTGTCCTACTACTTCATGGGCAAGGACAACATCACCTTCCACAGCCAGATCTGGCCGGCCGAGCTGCTGGCGTACTCCGGCAAGGGCGACAAGGGCGGCAAGCCGGGGGAGTACGGCGAGCTGAACCTGCCGACCGAAGTGGTGTCCTCGGAGTTCCTGACCATGGAGGGCAAGAAGTTCTCCTCCTCACAGCGCGTGGTGATCTACGTCCGCGACCTGCTCAGCCGCTACCAGCCCGACGCGTTCCGCTACTTCGTGGCGGCCGCCGGACCCGAGAACCAGGACTCCGACTTCACCTGGAGCGAGTTCGTACGCCGCACCAACGACGAGCTGGTCGCCGGCTGGGGCAACCTGGTCAACCGCACCGCGAACATGATCGCCAAGAGCTTCGGGGAGATCCCGGCCGCCGGCGAGCTCGGCGCCGAGGACCAGGCGCTGCTCGACCACGTGGACGCGGCGTACGGCGTCGTGGGTGACCTGATCGGCCGCCACCGGCAGAAGGGCGCCATCGGCGAGGCCATGCGCGCGGTCGCCGAGGTGAACAAGTACGTCTCCGACAACGAGCCCTGGAAGCTCAAGGGCGACGACGAGCGCGAGCGGCTGGGCACGATCCTGCACGTCGTCGCGCAGTGCGTGGCCGACCTCAACCGGATCCTGTCGCCGTTCCTGCCGTTCTCGGCCAACGCGGTCGACGCGGTGCTCGGGGGCAGCGGCGAGGTGCAGCCGATGCCGCGGCTCGAGGAGGCCGACGACCTCGACGGCGGAGCCGGCTACCCGGTCATCACCGGCGACTACACGGGCGCCGCCCGCTGGGAACGCAGCCCGATCAAGGTCGGCACCCCTGTCTCCAAGCCTGTCCCGGTGTTCACCAAGCTCGACCCCGCGGTCGTCGACGAGGAGCTCGCCCGGCTGACCTCCTAGACGCACTCAGGTCGCGGATGTCACCTGCGCTGCGAGTGCCGCGCGCGAGGAGACCCCGAGCTTCCCGAAGGCCTTCGAGAGATGTGACTCCACGGTCTTCTCGCTCAGGAACAGCCGGGCGGCGATCTCGCGGTTGGTCAGCCCCCGGGCCACCAGCTCGGCGATCTCCCGTTCGCGGTTGCTGAGGGCGTCCACCCCGAGGCGGCTGGACGAGCGCGCTCCGCCCACACCGACCCGCCGACCGAGCCGGCGCAGCTCGCGGGTGGCCGCGTCCGCCGTACGACGGGAGCCACGCCGCTGCGCCAACCGGTGCGCCTGCGTGAGGTGCGTGACTGCTGCTTCCTTGTCGATGGCGGCGAGCGCCCGACCCGCGAGCAGATGGGCCGTCGCGGCGTCGAGCTCGGCGCCGATGGAGTCGGCCCGCTCTGCCGAGGCGATCGCCAGCTCCGCGGACTCGGCGGCCTCCCCGCGCGCAGCCAGCACCACCGCACGAGCGCGCTCTGCCGCTGCGACGGCGCCGGCGAGCCCGGTGCCGTCGGCGAGGGTGGCTGCCCGGTCCGCCGCCTCCCCCGCGCCCTCGAGGTCGCCGAGGGCGATCCGGGCCTCGACCAGCTGTGTGGCCCACCGGCAGACCCAGCCCGGCTCGACGTCGTACGCCGCGATGAGGGGCTCCGCCAGCTCCGGTCGGCCGTCTGCCAGCAGGGCCGAGCCGAGCACGGCGTTGCCGATGGTGACGAGAGCCGACTGGTCCAGGCGGCGCGCCAGCGCGACGCTCTCCTCGGCTCCGCGCAGCGCTGTGTCGAGGTCGCCGTGCTCGAGCAGCACCCAGGCCCGCATCCAGAGTGCCCATTGCACCGACTGGTCGTTCCGCGTCAGCCGCGCCTCCACCTCGGCGCGGTCGGAGACCTCGGCCGCCTCCTCGGTGCGCCCGAGCAGCCCGAGGGTGAGCACCTCGGCGAGCAGGAGCGGCACGGCCGCGGCGCCGTTGCCCGCCCGCAGCGCAGCGCCGGAGGCGCGCCTGCTCACGAGCAGTGCGTCGTCGAGATGCTCGACGGCGACCAACGACCACGCGGTCGCGATCAGCAGCTCGGCGTGCACCGCCAGCTCGTCGTCGGTCGCGTCCCGCACCATCGCCACGGCTGCGGTCGACTCCGACTCGGCCTCGTCGAGCCGCCCGCTGAAGAGATGACCGAGCGCCACCATCGATCGCGCAGCCGCCCCGACCAGTCCGTCGCCGGCTCGAGCGGCCTCGGCCCACGACCCCACCTCGTCGTACTCGCCACGTTCGTAGGCCGACAGGGCCAGGGCAGCCGCGACCTCAGCGGTCAGCCGCTCGGAGAGCGACGGCTCGTCGATGGCCCGCACCAGCCGACGACGCGCACCCTCGTGCCGGCCGAGGAGCCGTTCCACCGACGCGGCGGACAGCACGAGCCGGACGCGGTGCTCCGCGGAACCCTGGCCGAAGAGCAGTCCCTCGTCGGCGACGGCCAGCGCCTCGGCGAGGCGACCCGACTGGACGAGGACCTCGGCGAGGTCCGAGAACGACGACAGCTCGGCAGGTGGCGCCGCACGCTTCGCGGCGAGCATCCAGTCCGCCGCGATCGACGGCGCCTGCCGGCGCACCATCCGCGCCGCGTCGCGCAGCTCGGCCGCGCTGTCCACGTCGCCTGGCTCGGCGACGTGAGCGAGGTGGCGGGCCCGGCTCGGCACCGGTGCGCCCAGCGCGGCCAGCGCCGTCGCGGCCTGCGCATGCAGTCGCAGGCGTACGACGACCGGCTGGCTCTCGTAGACCGCGGTGCGGATCACCGGGTGCCGGAAGGTGAGCTGCTTGGTCCCGGCCGGACGCGCCAGCCCACGAGCCAGGAGCTCGTCGACCGCTACCGCGCCGGACGACGGCGTGAGCTCGGCCGTGACGGCAGCGAGGTCGGAGTCGAACGGGTCGCCGAGCACGGACCCCGCGCGGACCAGCGCGAGCGCGTCGTCCCCCAGGGGCGCCAGCTCGAGGGAGACCGCCGCGAGGATGCCACTCGGTACAGCGGCGGCGTCGCTCCTGGCCAGCTCCTGCAACAACAGGGGGTTCCCGCCCGAGCTCTCGAAGATCCTCGCGCGGTCCTCGGCCGGGCGGTCGGGGCCGATCAACCGGTCGGACGCGGTGCGATCCAGGGGAGCGAGCTCGAGCACGGTCGGCGAGCGAGCGGCAGAGCGCGCCGCGCCCAGCACGGCGTCCGCCAGGGGGCCGGGACGCATGGCCACCACCAGCAGATGAGGGCCGCGGGGCGGACGTCGGACCAGTGACTCCAGGAGCTCCCGCGAGAGTGGATCGGCCCAGTGCGCGTCGTCCAGCACCAGTGCGAGCGGACCCGCGCCCGACAACGACTCGGCCACGCCGCGGAACAGCTGCCAGCGCGCCTCCGGGTCCTCCGCCCTGATCGGGACGAGGTCGGGCAGCGCCTCGCGGAACACCGCCAGCGGGATGTCCGACTCGAGCTCGGTGGCCCGGCCGGTCAGCACCTCGAACCGCCGCGCGGTTGCCCTCCGGACCAGGTCCTCCAAGAGGCGGGTCTTGCCGATGCCGGCCTCGCCGCGGACCAGCAGCAGCCTGCGTTCGCCCGAAGCGATGGCGTCCAGCGCAGCGATGAGCTCCGCCGTCTCACGCTCCCGACCCACCAGGTCCACCTCGCGAGCATCGCACCCGGAGGTTCCAGGGACAGGGATTCCCCCGATGTTCGGAGCCGGAGCAGCGGGCAGCGTCGTACCCGACAAGCCCGCCCGATCGACCACGGAGGACGACATGACCACCACGACCAGCACCGCCACTCCCGACCTGACCATGGCCCGCGCCCGCAACGAGGCGACCTGGCGCGCCGCCGCCGTTGCGTTGTACGCCGGCGACATCGAGGAGTTCCTCGCCCACTGGACCGCGGAACCGCGCTACTCGGTGGCCTACCCGGTCGCGGGGATCCCGCCGACCGTCGAGGGTCGCGACCAGTTCCGTGCCCTGTTCGGTGGGTTCGGCGCCGCGGCGACCTGCATCGAGGTCCACGACGTGCGCTTCCACCAGACCGCCGACCCCGACGTCGCGATCGTCGAGGAGCGGATGGTGGCGGACCTCGTCGGCGGCGGGAGCTACGAGAACCTCCTGGCCATCCGCGTCACCTTCCGCGACGGCCTGATCGCGGACATGTACGAGTACTACGGCCAGGTCGCGCACCAGGCGCTGGCCGACCGCCTGGGTGGTTCCCGGTGAGCGCCGAGACGACGGCGCCGAGCCTGCTGTTCGGTCCAGGGCTCACCGACGTGCGGATGATGGTCGTCGCCCACACCAGCTTCCGCCGCGAGCTACGGCTGGCCGTTCCCGCCGTACGTCGCGTCCGGGTCGGTGACGTCCGCCGCGCCGAGGAGGTGGCCGCACACGTGGACCTGTGGACCGGCCTCGTCGAGCACCACCACTCGATCGAGGACGAGCTTCTCTGGGACCGGCTCGTGGAACGAGTACCGGACGAGCTCGCACCACTCGTGCAGCTGATGGAGGACCAGCACGAGAGCGTCCACCGGCTCCTGGACGGCTGCCCGCCGCTGGTCTCGGTGTGGCGCGCATCAGCGTCGGTCGACGACGGCACGCGGCTGGCCGACCACCTCGCCGGGCTCGGCGCGGCACTCTGCGAGCACCTCGACGCCGAGGAGTCGCGGGTGCTGCCGCTCATGGCCCGGCACATCACGCCGGGGGAGTGGGAGGAGTTCACCGAGCGCGGGATGGAGTCGATTCCCAAGGGCATGCTGCTGACGGGCTTCGGGATGATGCTCTACGAAGGCGACCCGGAGGCCATCGCGCTGGAGGTCGCCAAGCTGCCGGCACCGTTGCGGCCGATCCTCCCCGTCCTCGGCCGGTGGGCCTTCCGAAGGTACGCCCGTCGGATGCACGGCACGGCCACCCCGCAGCGCGGCACGGACTGACGCGCCCGCGTGGTCGTGGGTCTGCAAGGATCGGTTTCATGCGAGTCCACCTGGGATCCGACCATGCCGGCCTCGAGCTGAAGGACCACCTGGTCGGGTGGCTGCGCGAGCAGGGCCATGAGCCGGTCGACCACGGCCCGTTCGTGTACGACGCCCAGGACGACTACCCGGTGTTCTGCCTCCGGGCAGCCGAAGGGGTCGTCGGGGACGAGGGCAGTCTCGGCGTGGTGATCGGTGGCTCCGGCAACGGCGAGCAGATCGCGGCCAACAAGGTGAAGGGTGTCCGGGCAGCGCTGGCCTGGAGCGACGAGACCGCGGCACTGGCCCGCCAGCACAACGACGCCAACGTGATCTCGATCGGCGGCCGGATGCACACCGTCGCGGAGATGACGCGATTCATCGGGATCTTCCTGCGCACGGACTTCACCGGTGAGGAGCGGCACGCGCGCCGCATCGGCATGTTGGCGGACTACGAGTCGACCGGCGAGCTCCCGCCGCTGCCGGACTCCGCGATCCGCGACGATGCCTGAGGGGCACACCCTCCGCCGGCTCGCCGACGACCTGGACGCCGCGTTCACCGGCCACCGGGTCCGGGTCAGCAGTCCGCAAGGCCGGTTCGCCGCGGACGCCGCGCTGCTCGACGGGGAGACCCTGGTCGGCGCCGACTCGGCCGGCAAGCACCTGTTCGTCGAGTTTCCCGGTGACCGGTTCATCCACATCCACCTGGGCCTGATCGGCACGTTCGACCTGCACCCGGGGCCGGCACCCGAGCCGGTGGGCCAGGTCAGGCTGCGGCTGCAGGACGAGGCGACGTACGCCGACCTGCGGGGCGCCATCCAGTGCGACCTGATCGGGCGCGACCGCCACGACCACGTGATCGCCTCGCTGGGGCCGGACCCGCTGCGCCCCGACGCCGACCCGACCCGGGCCTGGGCGCGGATCAAGCGCAGCCACCGACCGATCGGCGACCTCCTCCTGGACCAGGCAGTGATCGCCGGAGTCGGCAACGTCTACCGCGCCGAGGTCCTGTTCCGGCACCGGATGCACCCGCTCCGCCCCGGCAGCACCCTGCGCGTCGGCCAGTTCGGCTCCATCTGGGACGACCTGGTCGCGCTGATGCAGGAGGGGGTGCGCACCGGGCGGATCGACACCGTGCACACGCAGCACACCCCGGAGGCGATGGGTCGCCCGCCGCGGGTCGACGACCACGGTGGGGAGGTCTACGTCTACCGGCGTACGGGTCAGCCGTGCCTGGTCTGCGGGTCCCGGATCAGGACCGCCGAGCTCGCGGGACGAAATCTCTTCTGGTGTCCGCAATGTCAGCCCGCGTTCCGGTCCCGGGCCGTACGCTAGGCATTCCACATTTCGGACACCCCAGGGGAGAACACCTTGCCGAACCGTGCGCCGTGGCGCGGGTTCTCCCTGCGCATCCGTCGGGAGATGTCGGTCTCGGACCGTCCAGCCCTGGTGTTCCTGGTGCTGCTCACGCTCTCCAGCACGCTCGGCGGGATCGTCTACCCCGAGTACATCCCCTCGACGGTGCTCCTGCTGCCGATGTTCATCGGCAGCCTCTGGCTCGGCCCGCGGTCGCTGCCGTGGTTCATCGTGTTCGTGTGCGCGTGCTTCTGCGTGCTCCTGGTCGACCAGCCGACGGTCAGCCTGCGCGCCATCGGCCGCGCGGTCGTGACCTTCGCCATCGCCCTGCTGATCATGGCGACCTCGTTCCGCCGCAGCAGGCTCGGCGTCTCGGGCCCGTTGGGCGAATCGATGTTCGTGGACCTGCGCGACCGCATCTCCAAGCAGGGCAACCTGCCGGAGCTGCCGCGCGAGTGGCTGGTCGAGTCGGTGGTGAAGTCCGCGGGGGGCACCTCGTTCGCCGGCGACTTCATCGTGGCCAGACGGTCCTCCGACGACAAGTTCGAGCTCGTGGTCGTCGACGTCTCGGGCAAGGGGGTCGAGGCCGGGTCCCGATCACTGTTCCTGTCCGGTGCCTTCAACGGGATCGTCTCGGCCCTCCCCGGCGAGCAGTTCCTGCCGGCGGCCAACGACTACCTGATGGGCCAGGACTGGGGTGAGGGCTTCGCCACGGCGATCCACCTGCACCTCGACCTGGTCTCCGGTGCCTTCGAGCTCCGCAAGGCGGGTCACCCGCCCGCCGTCTGGCTGCACGCCGGCTCGGGTCGCTGGTCGGTGCTCAACTCCGACGGGCCGGCCCTCGGGCTGCTCGAGAACGCCGACTTCGAGCCCATCGGCGGACGGCTGAACCCCGGGGACGGGCTGCTGCTGTTCACCGACGGGCTGGTGGAGACGGCGCAGCGCGACATCTCGCTGGGCATGGACAAGCTCGCGGGGCTGGGGGAGCGGCTGGTGCAGAGCGGTTTCGACGGCGGCGCCAAGCTGCTCATCGACTCCATGGAGCAGACCAACGACGACCGCGCTCTGGTGGTGGTGCACCGGCGCCTGCACGGCAGATCGGCTTCCTGACGCCGGTTCGTGACCGCGGGGTCCGCTGTGGCACGATGGTCCCCGCCCTCGCTGGAAAACGCATCGAGGAGCGTGCGCGGATGTAGCTCAATGGTAGAGCCTCAGTCTTCCAAACTGATGACGCGGGTTCGATTCCCGTCATCCGCTCTCAGAAGCCCCTGGCAGCGCCAATTGGGGCCTTCTGGCGGGGCGTAGCGTAGTGGCTAGCGCGCCTGCTTTGGGAGCAGGAGACCGCAGGTTCGAGTCCTGTCGCCCCGACTGTGTGCAGACCCGAACGATCACCGAACTACCAAGGAGAAACCCTGTGAAGAGCGCCGTCGAGACGCTGAGCCCCACCAGGGCCAAGATCACCGTCGAGGTGCCCTTCGAGGAGCTCAAGCCGAGCCTCGACGCGGCGTACCAGGCCATCGCCAAGCAGATCAACATCCCCGGCTTCCGCAAGGGCAAGGTCCCGCCGCCGGTGATCGACCGCCAGGTCGGTCGCGGTGCCGTCCTCGACGAGGCGATCAACGACGCCCTCCCCAAGCTCTACGTCCAGGCCCTGCAGGAGAACGACCTGCAGCCGCTGGCCCAGCCCGAGATCGACGTCACCAAGCTCGAGGACAACTCGCTGTTCGAGTTCACCGCCGAGGTCGACGTACGCCCCACGATCGAGGTCCCGTCGTACGACGCCATCAGCGTGCAGGTCGACGACGTGACCGTCTCCGACGACGACGTCGACGAGCAGGTCGAGTCGCTGCGCGAGCGCTTCGCGACCCTCAAGGACGTCGACCGTCCCGCCCAGGACGGCGACGTCACCACCATCGACCTCAAGGCCACGCGCGACGGCGAGGCGGTCGAGGGTGGCGAGGTCAGCGGCTACTCCTACAAGCTCGGGTCCGGCGAGATGCTCGACGGCATCGACGAGGCGCTCCGCGGGCTGAGCGCCGGCGAGGAGAAGACCTTCACGTCCTCGCTCCTCGGTGGCGACCTGTCCGGCGAGGAGGTCGAGGTCAACGTCAAGCTGTCGGCCGTCAAGGAGCAGGAGCTGCCCGAGCTCGACGACGACTTCGCCCAGACCGCCTCGGAGTTCGACACCGTCGCCGAGCTGCGCGACGACGTCGCCACTCGCCTCGAGCGCGGCAAGCGTCTCGAGCAGGCGGCCGCCGCGCGTGACGCCGTCCTCGAGCAGCTGCTCGACGCTGCCGAGATCCCGCTGCCCGAGAGCGTCGTGGCCGAGGAGCTCGCCGGGCGTCGCCAGGAGATCGAGCAGCAGCTGGTGTACGCCGGCATGACGATGGAGCAGTACCTCGACAACGAGAAGCAGACCGTCGACGAGTTCGAGGCCGAGCTCGAGAAGCGGGTCCGTGACGCCATGGCCTCGCAGTTCCTGCTCGACGAGATCGCGAAGGCCGAGGAGATCGGGGTCGAGCAGGACGAGCTGAGCGCCCACCTGATGCGGCGTGCCCAGCAGTCCGGCCAGAACCCCGACGAGTTCATCAAGCACATGGTCGAGCACAACCACATCCCCGAGATGGTCGCCGAGGTCGTGCGCGGCAAGGCGCTGGCGCGCATCGTCGAGGGTGCGACCGTCACCGACGAGTCCGGCAACACCGTGGACCTGAAGAACCTGCGTCCCGACGGGAGCATCGGCGACCCCGATGCCGACGCCGAGGCGGCGCCGACGGCGGCCGACGTGGTCGAGGCGGCCACCGAGCCGGTCGACAGCGCCGACGAGGACGCCGAGGAGACCAGCGCCACGCAGTCCTGAGACGGCGCGGGTCGTTGACCCGCACCCGAGTTCAGTGAACACTTGTTCACTGTGAGACGGGACGACGCGAGCACCCTGGACGCCGCCGCGCTGGCGGCCGACTACGTGGAGGACCTGGTCGTCGGGACCGTGCGCGAGGTGCACGGTGCCGTGGCCGGCCGGGTCCACGGGATCAACGACAGGCTCAACGGCGGCGGCCCCACGGTCGGGCACCGTCTGCACGACGGCATCGCCAAGGCCGTCTACGGCTCCATCCGCGTCGGCTTCCGGGCCGGCTCGACCAGCCTGCGCGCCGCGAGTCGGGCGGGGCTCGGCACCGAGATGGAGGCGACCCCTCGTGGGCGCTTCGTGCGGGCCGCGGTCACCGGCCTGATCGGCGACCGGTTGCGCGAGGAGGGCTCCAACTTCCACTTCGACATGGGCGTCCGCGTCGGAGGCCGCGACGTCGCCCTCGATCGGGAGGGGCTCGCCGCGGCGTACCCCCGTGCCAGCGAGCGGCTGGTGGTGTTCGTGCACGGGCTGAGCGAGAACGAGGCCTACTGGAACCGCGCCGCCCGGCCGAGGACCGAGGCGCGCCGAGAGCGCCCCGAGAAGGTCAGCTACGGCGAGCGGCTCGCCGCCGAAGGCTGGACGCCGGTCTTCCTGAGGGTCAACACCGGACTGCCGATCGCCGAGAACGGTGTCGCGTTGGCCGCGCTGCTCGACCGTGTCGTCCAGGCCTGGCCGGTGGAGGTACGCCGGATCGCGCTCGTCGGCCACTCGATGGGTGGACTGATCCTGCGCGCGGCCTGTGCCGTGGCCACCGACTCGACCACGCCGTGGACCGACCTGGTGACCGACGTCGTGTGTCTGGGCACCCCTCACCTCGGCGCACCTCTCGAGCGCGTCGTGAACAGGGGAGTCTCGGCCCTGGGTCGCTTCCCCGAGGCGGCTCCGTTCGGTCGCATCCTGGAGTACCGGTCGGTCGGCATCCTCGACCTCCGACACGGACTGGCCAGCGACGTACAGAATCTGCCCAACGCCCGCTACCGGCTCGTCGCCGCGACCCTGACCCGCTCACCGCACTCGGTCACGGCGGGCACGATCGGCGACTACCTGGTGCCCTACGCCTCGGCGCTGGGCCGGCCCCGGCGGGGCGAGGAGATGTTCCCGGGGGCCGAGACGTTGCACGTCCCACTGGCCGACCACTTCGACCTGCTCAACCACGACGACATCTACGCTGCGCTACGGGGATGGCTCGCCAGCGACCCGGGCGACCGCTCCGACCCGCCCACGCAGCAGGAGGCCGCGAACGCATGACCCAGACCCCGAGCACGATCTCCAGCACCGTCGAGATCCAGGCGACTCCCGAAGCGGTGTGGCAGGTGGTCTCGGACCTGGGCCGGATGCCGGAGTTCAGTCCCGAGCTGCGCAAGGCGTTCGTGGTCGGCAAGCCCGGCGTGGGCGCCACCATCGTCGGCATCAACCGGCGCAAGGCCGTCGTCTGGCCGACCACCTCCAGGGTGGTGCGCTGGGAACCCGCGCACGCGGTGGCCTGGAAGACCCGGGAGAGTGGCGCCACCTGGGTCTACGAGCTCGAGCCGACGGCCGTCGGCACCTCGGTGACCGGGCGCCGGGTGCTGCCGAGGTTCACGATCGGTACGGCGCTCCTCGGACCCGTCATCGGTGGGGCTCAGGGGCACGACGTCGAGCTCGCCGAGGGCATCCGCACCACCCTCGAGCGGATCCGGGAGACCGTCGAGGCAGGCGTGCGTCAACCGGACCGCTCCTGAAGCTGTTGCCGGGTCCGCTGCTGAATCCGCTGTGGGCGAACACGGGGGGTTTACCCGTGAACAAGTCGGGGGCGCCGTCTAGGGTCGGACCCGTGACTGACAACTCCATCCCCGCGGACCCGACCCTTCCGCAGATGAACGGCGGGCAGGCCGGCTACGGCCTCGACGACCACATCTACCAGCGCCTGCTCCGTGAGCGCATCGTCTTCCTCGGCTCGGAGGTGCGCGACCAGAACGCCAACGCGATCTGCGCCCAGCTCCTCCTGCTCAGTGCCGAGGACCCCGAGGCCGACATCTTCCTGCACATCAACAGCCCGGGTGGGTCCGTGGACGCCGGCATGGCGATCTACGACACGATGAACTACATCACCAACGACGTGGCCACCGTCGGCATGGGCCTGGCGGCCTCGATGGGCCAGTTCCTCCTCTGCGCCGGCGCGAAGGGCAAGCGCTACGCCCTGCCCCACGCGCGGATCATGATGCACCAGCCGTCGGGCGGGATGGGCGGCTCGGCCTCCGACATCAAGATCCAGGCCCAGCAGTCGCTGCACATCAAGAAGGTGCTCTTCGAGCTGATCAGCGAGCACACCGGACAGCCCATCGAGCAGGTCGAGACCGACGCCGACCGCGACCGGTGGTTCACCGCGACCCAGGCCAAGGACTACGGCTTCATCGACCACGTGATCACCAGCGCCCGTGAGGCGGCCGACTCGGGTCGCCCGGCCCGCAGCAAGTGACTCCTCCCCGCATCGAGAATCGAGCCAACAGATGAACTACTACATCCCGCAGTGGGAAGAGCGCACCTCCTACGGCATCCGCCGCATCGACCCCTACGCCAAGCTGTTCGAGGACCGCATCATCTTCCTCGGCACGCCGATCAGCGACGACATCGCCAACGCGGTGATGGCCCAGCTCTTGTGCCTGGAGTCGATGGACCCCTCGCGCGACATCCAGATCTACATCAACTCACCGGGCGGCTCGTTCACGGCGATGACGGCCATCTACGACACGATGCAGTTCATCCAGCCCGACGTGCAGACGGTGTGCCTGGGGCAGGCGGCCTCGGCCGCGGCCGTGCTGCTCGCCGCCGGGGCGCCGGGCAAGCGGCTGGCCCTGCCCAACAGCCGCATCCTGATCCACCAGCCCTACACCGAGGGGACCTACGGCCAGTCCTCCGACATCGAGATCCAGGCCAACGAGATCCTCCGGATGCGTGAGCTGCTCGAGAAGCTGATCGCCGACCACTCCGGCAAGACCCCGGAGGAGGTCAACCTCGACATCGAGCGCGACAAGATCCTGACCTCCCAGGCGGCGGTGGAGTACGGCCTGATCGACTCCATCCTCGAGTCGCGGAAGGCAGCAACCGTGGGCTGACCTACTCCGGTCGTCGTGTCCTCCCCCATGGAGAGCGATCTCGGAGTACGGTTTTGAAACTGGTCATGAGCAGCGAGTCGGACTCGGATCCGACCTGAAAGATTGAGGGACGGATGGCACGGATCGGTGATGGCGGCGACCTGCTGAAGTGTTCCTTCTGCGGCAAGAGCCAGAAGCAGGTCAAGAAGTTGATCGCGGGGCCAGGCGTCTACATCTGTGACGAGTGCATCGACCTGTGCAACGAGATCATCGAGGAAGAGCTCAACGAGACCACCGAGGTGGGCCTCGACGAGCTGCCCAAGCCTCGGGAGATCTTCGAGTTCCTCAACTCCTACGTGATCGGCCAGGAGACGGCCAAGAAGTCGCTCGCCGTCGCCGTCTACAACCACTACAAGCGCGTGCAGAGCGGCGTCACCTCGACCGGCGCCAAGCACGCCAAGGACGACGCCGTCGAAGTCGCGAAGTCCAACATCCTGGTCATCGGGCCGACGGGCTGTGGCAAGACCTACCTCGCCCAGACCCTCGCCCGGATGCTCAACGTCCCGTTCGCCATCGCCGACGCCACCGCGCTGACCGAGGCCGGCTACGTCGGGGAGGACGTCGAGAACATCCTGCTCAAGCTGATCCAGGCCGCCGACTACGACGTGAAGAAGGCCGAGACCGGGATCATCTACATCGACGAGATCGACAAGGTGGCCCGCAAGGCCGAGAACCCCTCGATCACGCGCGACGTCTCCGGCGAGGGCGTGCAGCAGGCCCTGCTCAAGATCCTGGAAGGGACGACCGCTTCGGTGCCGCCCCAGGGGGGACGCAAGCACCCCCACCAGGAGTTCATCCAGATCGACACCACCAACATCCTCTTCGTGGTGGGTGGTGCGTTCGCCGGGCTCGAGCACATCGTCGAGCAGCGCGTGGGCAAGAAGACGCTCGGCTTCACCGCGGAGATGCGCCTGACCAAGGAGACCGAGTCGGACGAGATGTTCGCCCAGGTCCGCCCCGAGGACCTGGTGAAGTTCGGTCTGATCCCCGAGTTCATCGGCCGGCTGCCCCTGATCGCGAGCGTGAACAAGCTCGACCAGGCTGCCCTGGTGCAGATCCTCACCGAGCCCCGCAACGCCCTGATCAAGCAGTACCAGAAGCTCTTCGAGCTCGACGGGGTCGAGCTCGAGTTCACCGACGACGCCGTCGAGGCCATCGCCGACAAGGCCATGGAGCGGGGGACCGGCGCCCGCGGACTGCGGGCGATCATCGAGGAGGTCCTCCTCAACGTGATGTACGACGTGCCCTCCCGTGAGGACATCGGCAAGGTCGTGGTCACCGGCGAGGTCGTCTCCGACAACGTCAACCCGACCCTCGTGCCGCGCGAGGACGAGCCCAAGAAGAAGAAGTCGGCGTAGGTCACGTAGACCACCTCTGCCACGCTGACCACGCTGAACTGGGCCCCTGGGCGGTCTGAGTAGACCAGTAGGGCCCGTAAGTAGACCACCCCGGCAAATCGGGCGAAATGTCCGTATGCTGACATCGGACTTTCGGCCATCGTGGGGCCGATTCTGGTGGGGGAAATCAATGTTGAACGCGGAGCACCGGAGGCCCCTTGCGGCCTTCTTGCTGGTACTCGCATTCGCCAGCGTGGTGATGGCCAACGGACTGCGCGACCAGGTCGTGCGGGTCTTCGTCGACTCCGGCGCGCCGCGTCCCCTGATCAGCGCCGTCGTCCCCGACATCGTGCTCGGCCACGCGCTGCGTCACGACCCGGCCAAGGCGCCGGCGAGCGCCGCCGCCGAGGTGCCGGCCCCGACCGAGAGCCAGTCGATCCAGTCGCGACCGGTGACGCCGCTCGCCGCCAGCGTGGTCGTGACCACACCGACCCACGCCCAGCCGCACCACACCGGACACGTCAAGCACCACGCCGCCGCCGCGCAGCCGGTGCACCTGTCCACGCCGAAGGCCCCCGTCCACGTCGCCACTCCGTCGGCGCCCTCTGCTCCGTCCACTCCGTCGACTCCCGCCACCCCCACGCCGACCACGCCCGGCACCGGGTCCCACGGTGGTGGGCACGGGCACACGGGCGGCACCAACGGGCTCGTCGGCGGTGGCAGCACCCCGCACCACTCCTGGGGCTCCGGGCACCACTCGTCGCACCCCTCCCCGCAGCACTCCTCGCAGCACGGGGTCCGGGGCGGCTCGGGCGAGGTCCGCGGAGTGCAGGCCACAGCAGACAACCAGCACAGCGACCACGGGCACCACGGCGGCTACGGCCACCACGGTGACAACGGCACCCGCGGTGACCACGGCACCCGCGGTGACCACGGCGGGCCCGGCAACCGCGGCGACCACGGGGGCTACGGCAACCACGGGGGCAACGGCGACCGCGGCGACCGGGGTCACGGCGGCTACGGCCACCACCGCCACTGAGCCGGCTCAGCGCTTGGGCGGTGGCTCTCCCAGGACTGCCTCCACGACGATGTCGCTGTCCTCGGCCGCGACCAGCCGCAGCTCACCGGTGATCGAACCGACGGCACGCAGGTCGCGCTCGGCGCTGCGCACCGCCTCGAGAGCAGCAGTCGGACCGGTGATGGTGGCCAGCTCGACCGGAGTCCGCATGCCGACCTTCGCGGTCGACTTGGCGCCGCGGACGCCTGCCAGGACGGCGGCGACGGCCTCCAGGGCGTCGGGGTCGCTGGTCGCGGTGTCGCCGAGCTCCGAGCCGGTCGGCCAGGACTGTCGGTGGATCGACCCGGACTGCCACCACGACCAGACCTCCTCGGTCGCGTAGGGCAGGAACGGCGCGAACAGCCGCAGCTGGACGTGCAGGGCCGTCGCGAGGGCAGCCCGGGCGGACTCGGTCTCGGCGTCGGCGGCCTCGCCGTACGCCCGCTCCTTGACCAGCTCGACGTAGTCGTCGCAGAAGTCCCAGAAGAACCGCTCGCTCGCCTCGAGGGCCGAGGTGTAGTCGTAGGCCTCGAAGGCCCGGGTCGCCTCGGCGATCGTGCGGGCCAGCTTGCCGAGCAGGGCCCGGTCGACCGGCTCGGTGACGGCCGAGGGCTCGATGCGGCTGGCGCCGACGCTGCCGAGCACGAACTTCGAGACGTTGAGGACCTTCATCGCGAGCCGGCGCCCGACCTTCATCTGGGACTCGTCGAACGGGGAGTCCAGGCCGGGCCGTGCCATGGCGGCCCGCCAGCGCACGGCGTCGGCGCCGTACTGGTCCAGGATCTGGGTGGGCACGATGGCGTTGCCCTTGGACTTCGACATCTTCTTGCGGTCGGGGTCGACGATGAACCCCGAGATGAGCACGTGGCTCCAGGGCGCGTCGTGGTTCTCGAAGTGCGCCCGCACCACCCGGGAGAACAGCCAGGTGCGGATGATGTCGTGCGCGTGGGTGCACAGGTCCATCGGGAAGACCCGCTCGAAGAGGTCCTCGTCCTCCTCCCAGCCTCCGGCGATCTGCGGCGTCAGTGACGAGGTGGCCCAGGTGTCCATCACGTCGGGGTCGCCGATGAAGCCGCCCGCCTTGCCGCGCTGGTCCTCGGTGTAGCCGGAGGGCGCCTGGGTCGACGGGTCGATGGGCAGCTCGCCCTCGCGGGGGAGCAGTGGGTGCTGGTAGTCGGGTTCGCCCTCGTCGTCGAGGGCGTACCAGACGGGGAAGGGAATGCCGAAGAACCGCTGCCGGGAGATCAGCCAGTCGCCGTTCAGCCCACCCACCCAGTTGTCGTAGCGGTGCCTCATGTGGGTGGGGATCCACTGCATCTCGGCGCCGCGCGCGATCATCTCGGCGCGCAGGTGGGGGTCGCGGCCGCCGTTGGTGATGTACCACTGGCGGGTGGCGACGATCTCCAGCGGCTTGTCGCCCTTCTCGTAGAAGTTCGCCATCCGCTGGGTCGGCGTCGGCTCGCCCTCGAGATCACCGCTCTCCCGCAGCATCGCCACCATCGCCTCACGGGCGCTGAAGGCCGTCTTCCCCTTGAGCTCCTCGTACGCCGCCGCGGCGGGCGCGCTCGAGAGCCACTCGGGGGTCTCGCGCGACATCCGACCGTCGCGACCGATCAGCGTGCGCACCGGCAGCTGGAGCTCGCGCCACCAGGTGACGTCGGTGAGGTCGCCGAAGGTGCAGCACATCGCGATGCCGGCGCCCTTGTCGGGCTCGGCCGCCTCGTGCGCGAGCACCGGGATCTCCACACCGAAGACCGGTGAGGTGACCGTGGAGCCGAACAGCGCCTGGTAGCGCTCGTCGTCGGGATGGGCGATCAGGGCCACCACCGAGGGGATCAGCTCGGGCCGGGTGGTCTCGATCGGCACCGGGCCGTCGGCACCGTGGAAGTGCACCCGGTGGTAGTGCCCGGCGTACTCCCGCGCCTCGAGCTCGGCCTGGGCGACCGCGGTCTGGAAGGTGACGTCCCACAGGGTCGGCGCCTCCTGGAGGTAGGCCTCCCCACGCGCGAGGTTGCGCAGGAACGCGCGCTGGCTGACCTTCTGTGCCTTGGGCCCGATGGTCGTGTAGTGCTGCGACCAGTCGACCGAGAGGCCGAGGGTGCGCCACAGCTCCTCGAAGACCTGCTCGTCCTCGACCACCAGCCGCTCGCACAGCTCGATGAAGTTGGGTCGGCTGATCGGCACCTGGCGCTTCGGGTCGGGCTTGGCCGGCGGGGTGAAGTCCTCGTCGTACGGCAGGGAGGGGTCGCAGCGCACGCCGAAGTAGTTCTGCACACGGCGTTCGGTCGGCAACCCGTTGTCGTCCCAGCCCATCGGGTAGAACACCTCCTTGCCGCGCATCCGCTGGAAGCGGGCGACCAGGTCGGTGTGGGTGTAGGAGAAGACGTGCCCGACGTGCAGCGAACCGGACACCGTGGGCGGTGGGGTGTCGATCGAGTAGACCTGCGAGCGCGACTTCGTGCGGTCGAAGGCGTAGGTGTCGTCGGCCTTCCACTGCGCCGACCACTTGGCCTCCAGCCCCTCGAGCGCGGCCTTGTCCGGTACGACGGCCGCAGGAGCTGCGGTCGTCTCTTCGGACAGGTCGGTGTGGGGGGCGTCAGTCATGTGCCGAATCCTACGGAGCCATCTCCTCCTGCCGAAAACGAGTTCCCGCACGCCACTAGACTCGCCCAGTGACCCAGACCCCCGACAGCCCCGCCGGGCCAGGGCGCCTGGCCGAGACGTACGCCGAGGTCGAGGACGCGCTGCTGAGCCGGTGGCCCGAGACCAGGCTCGACCCGACCCTCGACCGCATCGAGGCGTTCATGGAGCTGCTGGGCGACCCACAGCGCACCTATCCGTCGATCCACCTCACCGGCACCAACGGCAAGACCTCGACGGCCCGGATGATCGAGACGATCATCGGTGCGCTCGGCCTGCGGGTGGGCCGCTTCACCAGCCCCCACCTGGAGTCGATGACCGAGCGCATCAGCCTCGACGGGGAGCCGATGAGCGAGGAGGCCTTCGTCCGCGCCTTCAACGACGTGGCGCCGTACACCCACCTCGTCGACGACGAGTACGACCACCCGTTGTCCTTCTTCGAGGCCGTCGTCGGGATGGCGTACGCCGCCTTCGCGGATGCGCCGGTCGACGCGGCCGTCGTCGAGGTCGGCATGGGTGGGACCTGGGACGCGACGAACGTGATCGACGCCAAGGTGGCGGTGCTGACCCCGATCGCCGTCGACCACGCGAAGTACCTCGGCGAGACGCCCGCCGCCATCGCCCTGGAGAAGGTCGGCATCATCAAGCCCGGCGCCACCGTCGTCACCGCCGTCCAGACCGAGGAGGTGATGGCTCTCATCGTCGAGCGCTGCGCCGAGGTCGGCGCGACCCTGGTCCGGGAGGGTGAGGACTTCGGCGTCACCAGCCGGGTGCCGGCCGTCGGTGGTCAGGTCATCGGACTGCAGGGCCTGCGCGGGAGCTACGAGGACGTCTTCGTCCCGCTCTACGGAGCCCACCAGGCACAGAACGCGGCGCTGGCCCTGGCGGCGGTCGAGGCGTTCGTCGGCGGCGACGACGCGCTCGATGCCGAGGTGGTGCTCGCGGCCTTCGCCGAGGTGACGTCGCCGGGACGTCTGGAGATCATCCGGCGCTCGCCGACGATCGTGCTCGACGCGGCCCACAACCCGCACGGCGCCGCCGCCACCGTCGCCGCACTTGAGGACTCCTTCACCTTCTCGCCGCTGATCGGAGTGCTCGCGGTGATGTCGGACAAGGACTACGAGGGACTGCTCGCGGAGTTCGAACCGGCGCTCGCGCACGTGGTCTGCACGCAGAACTCGAGCGACCGCTCGATGCCGGCCTCCGAGCTGGCCGAGGTCGCGCGCGGCATCTTCGGTCAGGACCGTGTCAGCGAGACGACCTCGCTCGCCGACGCCATCGACCAGGCGGCCGCGCTCGCCGAGGCCGGGGGTGTCTTCGGGGAGGCGATCGGGTCCGGGGGCGTACTCGTCACCGGGTCGGTCGTCACCGTGGGTGAGGCCCGAGCGATGCTGCGCTCGCGACGGGAGCACAGCTGATGCAGCGGCGGCTGTGCGCGGCGATCCTGCTGCTGGAGGCGATCGCGTTCGGCCTCAGCACACCGGTACTGACCTCGGTCGAGGACGTGGGCACGACCGGGCTCTGGATCGGGCTGGGCCTGACCGTGGCCTGCCTGCTCGCGGCCGGCCTGCTCCGGTTCGCCTGGGCCTACTGGCTCGGCTGGGCGGTGCAGGTGGCGGCGGTCGCGGTCGGCTTCGTCGCGCCCACGATGTTCTTCGTGGGAGCGATCTTCCTGGCGCTGTGGGCGACGGCCTACGTCCTCGGTCGCAAGATAGAGGTCGAGCGGGCGGAGTGGGAGGCGACGGGGGAGTACCCCGGAAAGCCGGGCCAGGTCGGATCCTGACGGTCAGGCCAGGCCGCGGGCGATGTGGTCGAGCATGACCTCGAGGGTGGCGTTGCGCTCCTCGACAGGTGCCGAGGCCCGGGGCCCGTGGACGTGCAGGGTCGCGAACCCGTGCACGGCCGCCCAGCAGATCACCTCGGCGCCCGGTCGGAGGTCGGCGGAGACGGCACCGGCGACCACGGCGTCGTCAAGCACGTGGGTGAGCAGGTCGTAGGGGTCGGTGTCGGCGTCGAGCCCGTCCTCGTCGGGGATGGCCGAGAAGGCGACGTCGAACAGCCCCGGCTCGGCGACGGCGAAGTCGACGTACGCCCGGCCGGTCGCCCGCAGCCGGGCCGCAGCCCGGGTCCGCTCGTCGGGGTGGTCCTCGGCGTCGGCGGTGTCGATCTCACGCTGCATGGCCGCGTGCAGCTCCCGCATCCCGTGCCGGGCGATCTCGGAGAGCAGTGCCTCACGGTCGGCGAAGTGCCGGTAGGCCGCGTTGTGGGAGACGCCGGCCCGCCGCGCGACCTCGCGCAGCACGACGCCGTCGGGGCCCTGAGCACGAGCCAGCTCGATGCCGGTCTCGACCAGGCTCTCCCGGAGGTTGCCGTGGTGGTAGCTGGTCACGGGCGGCAGTCTAGCCCGATGTTGACAGTGGCCACATTCGATGTCACGCTCATGTTGTCACTGTCCACATCGCACCGCTGGAGACCCGCATGAAGGGCAAGCTCGCCATCCTGGTCACGGTCTGCGCCGCCGTGCTCGCGATCAACCTCGACACCACGATCGTCAACGTGGCCCTCCCGACGATCTCCGACAGGCTCGATGCCGGCACCCGGCAGCTGCAGTGGATCGTCGACGGCTACAACCTCGCCTTCGCCGGGCTGGTGCTGGCCGCGGGCAGCCTCTCGGACAAGTTCGGTCGCCGGCCCGCCCTGATCATCGGGCTGCTCGGCTTCGCGGCCGCGAGTGCGGCCGGTGCGATCGTCACCGATGCCGGTGCGCTGGTGGCGGCGCGCTTCGGCATGGGCGCCTTCGCGGCCCTGATCTTCCCGACCACCCTGTCGATCATCAGCAACACCTTCCCCGAGCGCCGCGAGCGCGCCGCCGCCCTGGGCGTCTGGGGTGCCGTCGTCGGCATCGGCGTCGCCGCCGGACCGGTCGTCGGGGGGCTGCTGCTCGAGCACTTCGCCTGGGGCAGCGTCTTCTGGGCGCTGGTCCCGCTGGCCCTCGTGACGGCGGTCGCGGCCTACTTCCTGGTGCCCGAGTCCCGCGATCCCGGTGTGCCGAGGCTCGACCTGCCCGGACTGGCCGTCTCGGTGGTGATGCTCGGGACGCTGACCTGGACGATCATCGAGGCTCCCGAGCACGGCTGGAGCTCGGCGGCCACGCTCGCCGGGTTCGCGGTGAGTGCCCTCGCCCTGGTGGCGTTCGTGGTCCGCGAGCGTCGTACGTCGCACCCGATGCTGGACGTCAGCCTGTTCCGCGACCCGCGGTTCAGTGCGGCCAGTGGTGCGGTGACCATCACCTTCTTCGCGCTGTTCGGCTTCATCTTCCTGATCACGCAGTACTTCCAGTTCGTGCGCGGCTACGGCACCCTCTCCACCGGCGCCCGCATCCTGCCGGTGGCCCTGAGCATCGCCGTGGCCTCCGTCGTCGGCGCCGTGCTGGCGCCGCGCATCGGCACCAAGGCGGTCGTCACGACGGGTCTCGTCTTCTTCGGTACGGCGTTCTGGTGGATCTCGACGGTCTCGGTCGACGCGTCGTACGCCGGAGTGATCGTGCCCCAGATGGTGCTGATGGGGCTCGGCATGGGACTGATCTCGACCCCCGCGACCGAGTCAATCCTGCTGGTGCTGCCACCGGCCCGCGCCGGCGTCGGCTCGGCGGTCAACGACGCCACCCGTGAGCTCGGCGGCACGCTCGGTGTCGCGGTCGTGGGGTCGCTGTTCGCCTCGCTCTACGCCGACCACCTCGCGGACGGGGCCTTCGCCCGCCTGCCCGGGGCGGCACTCGCGCAGGCACAGGACTCGGTCGGTGCCGCGCTCGCGATCAGCGGTGGCGACCCGCGCCTGGTCGTCGCCATGCAGGACGCCTTCATGTCGGGGCTGAGCGTGTCCTGCATGGTGATCGGGACGCTGTGCCTGCTCGGTGCGGTCGGTGCGCTGAAGTTCCTGCCCGGCCGGGTGCCCACCGAGCCGCAGTCCGAGGAGCCCGCCCCCACGGTCGCGGTCGTCCCGGCCTGACTAGGGTGTGCGCCATGGCGCAGCGCACCCTGGTCCTCTTCAAGCCCGATGCCGTACGACGGGGGCTGGTCGGCACCATCTTGTCCCGCTTCGAGTCCAAGGGGCTGGATGTGGTCGCCCTCGAGCTGCGACACATCGACGCCGCCCAGGCCGACGCGCACTATGCCGAGCACGTGGACCGCGACTTCTACCCGCCCCTGCGCGACTTCGTGACCAGCGGGCCGCTCGTGGCCGCCGTGCTCGAGGGCGACGAGGCCATCGAGGTCGTGCGCGCGATCAACGGCGCCACCGACGGGCGCAAGGCCGCTCCCGGCACCATCCGCGGCGACCTCTCACTGTCCAACCGCGAGAACCTCGTGCACGGCTCTGACGGCGAGGAGTCCGCCGCCCGGGAGATCAAGCTCTGGTTCCCCGAGCTCAGCTGAGCGGGTGCAGTTTGGCCGGGCGCCCGGCCAAACTGTCACTGGTGGGGCGAAATTTCACCCCTCCACTGCCAGAACGGCCGGGCGCCCGGCCAAACCGCCGCCACCGCTCGTCCATCGCCCGGGGTAGCCGGAGGTCTCCCGGCGCAAACCGCAGCCCTGGCTGCGCCGCGTGTCGTCGCGGGAACTGGACGTTTCGCTCCTAGTCTGCTGTGACAGGTGAGGCGCATGTGTCGTACCTCTTCCCCCATCGATGCACCCTGCGAGGCGAACCGGATGGCCAACAGTCTCATCGGCCGCGACATGGCGGTGGATCTAGGTACGGCGAACACACTGGTCTACGTGCGTGGCAAGGGCGTGCTCGTCGACGAGCCCTCCGTGGTCGCCATGAACGAGCAGACCCACGAGATCCTGGCCGTCGGCCACGAGGCCAAACGCATGATCGGTCGTACGCCGGACGGCATCACCGCGATCCGTCCCCTCAAGGACGGCGTCATCGCGGACCTCGACGCGACCGAACACATGTTGCGTCACTTCATCCAGCAGGTGCACCGGCGCCGCTACTTCGCCAAGCCCCGGATGATCATCTGCGTGCCGAGCGGCGTGACCGCCGTGGAGCAGCGGGCGGTCAAGGAGGCCGGCTACCAGGCCGGTGGCCGCCGGGTCTACATCATCGAGGAGCCGATGGCCGCGGCCATCGGTGCCGGGCTGCCGGTCCACGAGGCCACCGGCAACATGGTCGTCGACATCGGTGGCGGCACCACCGAGGTCGCCGTGATCTCGCTCGGTGGCCTGGTCACGACCCTCTCGGTGCGCACCGCCGGCGACGAGCTCGACCAGGCCATCGTGGCGTGGATGAAGAAGGAGCACTCCCTGATGCTGGGGGAGCGCACCGCCGAGGAGATCAAGATGACCCTCGGTTCCGCCTTCCCGCTGCCCCAGGAGCGCCAGGCCGAGGTCCGCGGTCGCGACATGGTCTCCGGCCTGCCGCGCACCGTCACCGTCTCCAGCCCCGAGATCCGGCGGGCGATCGAGGAGCAGCTGCACGCGATCGTCGACGCCGTACGCACCACCCTCGACCAGACGCCACCCGAGCTGGCCGGCGACATCATGGACCGCGGCATCGTGCTCACCGGCGGAGGAGCGTTGCTCCTCGGCCTCGACGAGCGCATCCGCCACGAGACCGGCATGCCGGTCCACATCGCCTCCGACCCGCTGACGTCGGTCGCCCTGGGCGCCGGCAAGTGCGTCGAGGAGTTCGAGGCGCTGCAGCAGGTGCTCGTCGCGGACCACAGGCGGTAGCCGGTGGCCAACCAACGACTCCGCAACGTCAAGGGGCCCTCGCTGGGTCGCCCCGTCACCGATGACGGCGGCCGCGGCGGCTTCGGCCGTGACCGCGGACGCTCCTCGAAGGTGGTCATCGGGGTGCTCGTGGCTGCGTCCCTCGGGGTGATCACGATCGACGCTGCGAGCGGTGACTCCTCACCCGTCGACCCCGCGCGCTCGCTCGTGGGCAACGTCATCGGCCCGGTCGAGTCGGGCACCGCCAACGCCGTCCGACCCTTGCGCGAGACCTTCGCCTACTTCAGCTCCAACGACCGCCTGCGTGACGACGTGGCCAAGCTCGCGGCGCAGAACTCCAAGCTGCGCTCGCAGGTCGAGCAGGCACCGCTCGACCGCAACCGGCTGGCCGAGCTCGACGGGCTGACCACCACCGCCAACCAGACCGGCTACGCCCTGGTCGCGGCCCGCGTGGTCGGCATGGGGCCGATGCAGTCCTTCTCGCGCACCGTCACCATCGACGCCGGCACCTCCTCAGGCATCCACAAGGACATGACGGTGCTCAACAACGACGGCCTCGTCGGCCGGGTGATCAGCGTGACCCGCTCGACGGCCGACGTGCTGCTCATCGTCGACACCGACTCGGTCGTCGGCGGACGCCTCGGCTCCAACAACGAGATCGGCTTCCTGCGTGGCCGCGGCGTCACCAGCGAGCGCAGCCGGCTCGGGCTCGACCTCGTCGACCACTCGGTGACGCCGGCCGAGGGTGACGTGGTGGTGACGTGGGGCAGCCAGAACGGCGTGCCGTACGTCGCGGGCATCCCGATCGGCAAGGTCGAGTCGGTGTACTCCACGCCGCGCGAGCTCGCCAAGCACGCCGTCATCGACCCGTTCGTCGACTTCACCTCGCTCGATGTCGTCGGGGTCGTCGTACCCCGCAAGACCCAGGGAGACCGACTCGTGATCAATGGTCAGGGGGAGACCAGGTGAACGTCTCGCGCACCGGTCTCGTGGCCCTTCTCGTCGTACTCGCCGTGACCCTGCAGACAGCGGTATTCAGCCTCTTCTCGGTCAACGGAGTGGTTCCCAACCTCGCCCTGATCGTGGTGGTGGCTGCCGCCATCGCCCGCGGTCCTGCCTTCGGAGCAACTGTCGGCTTCTTCGCCGGCCTGCTGCTCGACCTCGCTCCGCCGGCCGACCACGTGGCCGGCCGCTGGGCGCTCGCCTTCGTGCTGATCGCCGTGCTCGCCGGACGGGTGCGCACCGACGCGCGACGCAGTCCGCTGGCCGGGTTGGCCACGGTGGCCGTCTGCTCGTTCGTGGCCACCTCGGTGTTCGCACTCACCGGCATCGTGCTCGGTGACCACGCCCTGCCGACGGGGGAGATGATGCAGGTCATCTGCATCGCCCTGCTCTGGGACGTGGTGATGACGCCGCTCCTGCTGCCGGGACTGATGGCGCTGTTCGAGCGGACCCGACCGGCTGAACTGGCCTACTGAGGTGACCGCCTGAGATGGCCGCCGTTCTCATCCGGCCCAACGCCTCGGAGAAGAGCCGTCTGCGGCTGTTCGTCGTCCAGGCCATGGTGCTCGCCCTGTTCCTCACTCTGTTCGCCCGGCTCTGGTACATGCAGGTGCTCACGGGCGAGGGCTACCGCGCCGCTGCCGCCGAGCAGTCGGTGCGCGACGTCGTCGTACAGCCGGCCCGTGGGCTGATCGTCGACGACATGGGTCGCCCGCTCGTCGCCAACCGCAGCAGCTGGGTGGTCAGCATCGACCGCACCCTCGTCAGCAAGCTCCCCGAGGCCAAGCGCGAGGCGACGCTGAAGGAGCTGGCGCGCGTGGTGAAGGTGCCCTACGCGAAGATCACCGCCCGCACCCTGCTCTGCGGCCAGCCGGACTCGAAGAAGGGCACCTGCTGGAACGGCTCGCCCTACCAGCCGGTGCCGGTGGCGCGAGACGTCCCGCAGAAGGTGGCGGTGAAGCTGCTCGAGCAGTCCGAGGACTACCCCGGGGTGCTGGCGCAGCAGGAGAGCGTGCGCGCCTATCCCTCGCCCTTCGACGTCAACGGTGCCCACGTGCTCGGCTACCTCAGCCCGATCACGGAGGGCGAGCTCGACGAGGCCAAGAAGAACGAAGACGACTCCGTCAACGGCGCCTCGGTGGTCGGCCGCGCTGGCGTCGAGAAGTCCTACGACGAGTGGTTGCGTGGCAAGCCCGGCTACAAGAAGGTCGCGGTCGACTCCATGGGCCGGGTGCTCGGCGACTCCGGCGAGATCAAGTCGACGCCGGGGGACACCCTGGTGACCTCGATCGACGCGGACGTCCAGTCCTACGTGGAGAAGCAGCTCCACCAGGCGATGATGACCGCCCGCGGGACGATGGACCCGGTGACCCATCGTCACTACGCCGCCGACAGCGGCGCCGCGGTCGTGATGGACCCCAAGACCGGCCGGATCGTCGCGATGGCCAGCCAGCCGACGTACGACCCCGAGGTCTGGTCCGGCGGCATCAGCACCAAGGAGCTGAAGAAGCTCTACAGCGACGCTGCCGGCGACCCGCTGCTCTCCCGCGCCACCCAGGGCCAGTTCGCACCCGGGTCGACGTGGAAGCCGATCATGACCGTCGGCGCGCTCAACAACGGCATGTCGGAGAACACCGAGCTGAACTGCTCCTCCGGGCTCCAGGTCGGCAACCGCTGGTTCAAGAACTACGAGTCCGCGGCCTACGGCAACATCACCTTCGCCAAGGCGCTGGAGCTCTCCTGCGACACCTTCTTCTACCGCGTCGGCCTGCACTTCTGGTCGAAGTACGGCACCGACCCCGACAACGTGAAGGCCAAGGACCCGCTCGTCGCGCAGGCCAAGGACTTCGGCTTCGGCTCCGACCCGGGCGGTGACGTCTCCGGCGCCGCCAGCGGTCGCATCGCCGACCGCAAGTGGAAGCTCGCCTACTGGAAGGCGATGAAGGGCTACTACTGCAAGGTCGACCGCAAGAACACGACCGGTCAGCGCGACTTCCTGCACGTCTTCGCCCACGAGTTCTGCCTCGAGGGCTTCAAGTACCACGAGGGCGACGCAGTCAACTTCGTCATCGGTCAGGGCGACACGATGGTCACCCCGCTCCAGCTCGCCCGCGCCTACTCCGCGCTGTCCAACGGGGGCAAGCTGATGGAGCCGCTGGTGGCCAAGGCGATCGTCAGCCCCGACGGCAAGCTGATCAAGAAGATCAAGCCGCAGGTCTCCCGCCGCATCGACTCCAAGAAGTCCGCGCTGCAGTACGTCGACAACGCGCTCAAGGGGACTCCCAAGGAGGGCACCCTGGCGTGGAAGTTCGGCGGCTTCCCGCTCGACAAGGTGCAGATCCGCGGCAAGACCGGCTCGGCCGAGGTCTACGGCAAGCAGACGACCTCGTGGGTCGCGACGTACACCAAGGACTACGTCGTGATCATGATGATCACCCAGGGCGGCACGGGCTCCGGTACGTCGGGCCCGGCCGTGCGCAAGATCTGGGAGCACCTCTACGGGATCAACGGCGAGAAGGTGAACCCGAAGAAGGCCGCCATCCCCGGCACCGTCCCGCCGTCCGGACTTCCGACCTTCGCCCGCGACGGCTCGATCCTGCCCCCCTCCCGGAAGGACGACGACTGATGACGGTCCTGCCGATCCGCGGCCTCTCGATCGCCCGCAGCCGGGTCACCGTCCCGCGCCTCGACTGGGTGCTGTTCGGCGCCGCCGGCCTGATCCTGGGCATCGGCACCCTGCTCGTCTGGTCGGCCACCTCGAGCAACGAGATCCTCACCCACGGCGACTCGACTGCCTACCTGCACAAGCACCTGGTCAACATCATGATCGGCCTGGTGCTCGCGGCGGCAGTGATGGCGACCGACCACCGCTGGGTGCGCATCGTGACGCCGCTCGTCTACGTCGGCTCCGTCATCGGGCTGCTGCTGGTCCTCGTCATGGGTACGACGATCAACGGCTCGCGCTCCTGGCTGATGCTCGGCGGACTCTCCATCCAGCCGGCCGAGTTCGCCAAGCTCGCCGTGGTCATCGGGATGGCAATGATCATCGCCGAGCGCGTCGAGAACTCCCGCCAGCGACGGGTGGGGGCGGTCGACGTCGCGCTGATGGGCGTCATCGCCGGCATCCCGGCGCTGCTGATCATCCTGCAGCCCGACCTCGGCACGATGCTGGTGCTCACCGCCACCGTGTTCGGCGTGCTCGCGGTCGCGGGCGTCCCGCGTCGCTGGCTGGTCTCGCTGTTCGTCGTCGGAAGCGCGGTGGCGACCATGGCGATCATGGCGGGGGTGCTCAAGCAGTACCAGATCAACCGGTTCATGGCCTTCACCGATCCGGCCCTCGACCCGCGCGGCGCCGGCTACAACACCACGCAGGCGCGGATCGCGATCGGCAACGGCGGCCTGTTCGGGCAGGGGCTGTTCGACGGCTCCCAGACCCGCTCGCGGTTCGTCCCCGAGCAGCACACCGACTTCATCTTCACCGTCGCCGGCGAGGAGCTCGGGCTGATCGGTGCCGGCGTGCTGATCCTGCTGTTCGCCGTACTCCTCTGGCGGGCGCTGCACATCTCGATGCACGCCGATGACATGTTCGGCCGGGTCGCGGCCGCGGGCATCGCCTGCTGGTTCGCCTTCCAGACCTTCCAGAACATCGGCATGTGCCTGGGCATCATGCCGGTCACCGGCGTACCCCTCCCGCTCGTGTCGTACGGCGGGTCCTCCATGTTCGCCTCGATGATGGCCGTCGGCCTGCTCCAGAACATCGCCATGCGCGGCAGCATGGTCTCGCGCGCGGTCAGGCCTCGCTCGAGGTAGCCGCGCTCATGCCTCGGGCAGGGTGAACAGGAACGTCGAGCCGCCTTCGGGGTTGCTACGCGCCAGCATGTGTCCGCCGTGCAGCGCGACGATGCGGCGGGTCAGCGCGAGACCGAGTCCGGTCCCCGCCGAACGACCCTCCTGCGGACCGCGGTGGAACTCCTCGAAGATCAGCTCTTCCTCACCCTCGGGGATCCCGATGCCGCGGTCGGTGACCTCGACGCGGACCCAGCCCGACTCGTCGTCAGGCCGGGAGCTGATCCGCACCCACGGCTGCTGGTCGGGGGCGGTGTACTTGATGGCGTTGCCGACCAGGTTGTCCAGGAGCTGGCGCAGCAGACCGGGATCGGCGAGCACGCTGTGCTCGAGGTCGAGGTCGAACTGAGGCTCGAGGTCGTCGGCCCAGCTGGCGCGGCGACCGTCGACGAGCTCGCTCGCGACGCCGAACAGCTTCACCGGCTCCGGACGCAGCTGTCCGTTCTGGACGACCGTGTAGTTCAGCCAGTCCTCGATCACCTGGCGCATGCGGCGGCTGGACTCCCGGGCCTTGCGGACGGCGTCGTCGACCAGCTCGCCGTCGGTAACCGGGTCGCCGTCCTCCACGACCTCGAGCCAGCCGTCGAGCACGGTCAGGGGCCCACGCAGGTCGTGGGCCACCATCCCGGCGAAGTTGCTGAGCTCGCGCATGCGCGCGCGCTGGGCGGTCGCGTCGTGCAGCAGCACCATGGTCGAACGCTCGTCGGTCGAGCCGATCGCCTGGGCGGTGATGTCGAGGGTGCGTGAGGAGCCGTCGTTCTCGACGAGCACCTGGAGGGTCTTCGCAGGGTCGCCGGCCTCGACCCAGAGGGCGTCGTGGAGCACCGTGTCGCTGAGCCGACCGCCGTCGGCGGCCGCCAGCCCGAAGTCGGCCGCCCACGAGACCGGGGTGCCGGCCGGTACCGGCCGGCCGAGCAGCTGCCGGGCGGCGGCGTTGTACATCGAGACCCGGGCGTTGTCGACGATGACGACGCCGTCGCTCATGGAGTCGAACACGGTCTCCAGCATCCGGCGCTGGTTCTCCGACTCGACCCCCTTGCGGTCGAGCTCGGCGATCAGTGCCGCCCGCTGCTCCCGCATCAGCGTCAGGAGCAGGAAGAAGGAGGTGCAGGCGATCACGAGCAGGTCCATGATCGACGACGCCGGGAAGGCGCCGTCGTACCCGAACTGGTTCTGGGGGAAGTAGGACATCGACGCCGAGGCGAGAGCGAGGGTGATGCACAGGTAGCCGGTGCCCCGGACGGTCAGGGTGAGCCCGCCCCACACGCTGGGGATGATCACCAGCCACGACAGGGGGAGGGAGGGGTCGTGGTAGCTGCCGAAGACGCAGACGAACGTCGTGACCACCAGACCGACGCGGTTGAGCCAGGACGTGGGCGGCAGGGCGCCGTGCCGGGGTCCGTAGAACATGACCATGAAGGTCACGCCCCCGACGAAGCAGAACACCGTGTTGCGCAGCACCCACCACCACAGGAACGCGGTGGGCAGGTCGTTGGGGTTCAGGGTCGGGAAGCCGCCCACGAGGGCCAGCAGCAGCGAGGAGCTGACGGCAGCGAACAGGAGTGCCGCGACGTCGTGCTGGTTCTCCGGCGCCCACCCGGCGTGGTTCAGGCGGCGGCGGTAGAGCCAGGCCATCAGGAACGGCTGGCCGGCCCCGACCAGCGCCATCCACAGGGCCGGTGGCAGGTCGTGCCACATCAGCGCTGCCGAGACGAAGAAGACCAGCGCCATGGCTCCGAGGGTCAGCGCGATCACCCGCCGCCCGGCCCACCAGACCGTGGTGAGCAGCACGAAGCCCACACCGCCGGGGGGCCAGACCTCCGCGATGCGGTGGTCGACGGTGAAGCTGCTCAGGCCGAGGTACGGCGCTGCGAGGTAGCAGACCGCGGCGAAGGTGACGTACGGCGCGGCCTGTGCCCAGGACATGGGTGTGAACGCGCCGGCACCGGTGTGCGAGGGCGCGTGCACTGGTGTCTCGGCTACACGTCGCATTTGTCCCTTTTCCCTGACAGTCAGTGTACGGAGCGGCAGCCTCAGCGTCTGGACATTGCGGCTATTTACGACACTGCGCAAAATGGTCGAAAAAGGGCTCTCAGGGCTGCAGCGTGAGCACCAGGAAGGCCGCCAGCACCACCAGGTGCACGCCGCCCTGGAGCCGGGTGGCCCGGCCCGGGACCACCGTCAGCACGCTCACCACCGAGGTCAGCGCCAGCAGCACGATGTGCGTCGGGTCCAGCCCCAGCCGCAGCGGCCCGTCGAGCCAGATGGAGGCCACGGCGATCGTCGGAATGGTCAGGCCGATGCTCGCCATGGCGGACCCCAAGGCCAGGTTGAGGCTGATCTGGGTGCGTCCCCGTCGGGCGGCGTTGAACGCGGCGATCGACTCCGGCAGCAGCACCAGCAGGGCGATGATGACCCCGACGACCGCCTGGGGGAGCCCGAGCGAGGCCACCGCGTCCTCGATGGGCGAGGACTCGACCTTGGCCAGCCCGACCACGGCCACGAGCGAGACGAGCAGCAGTCCGAGACTGGTCAGGGCGCGTCGGTCCGAAGGGCGCGCGGCGTGCTCGTCCTCCGCCAGCAGGTCTCCGCCGGAGGTCACGGGGAGGAAGAAGTCGCGATGCCTGACCGTCTGGGTGACCACGAACATCACGTACAGGGTCAGCGACGCCACGGCCACGAACGCCAGCTGGCTGCCCGAGAACTCGGGACCGGGCGTGGTCGTGGTGAAGTCCGGCAGCACCAGGCAGGTGGTGGCCAGGGTCACCACCGTGGCCAGGGCCGCGCCGGTGCCCTCGGCGTTGAAGTGGGTGGTGCCGAACCGGATGGCGCCGGTGAGCAGGCACAGGCCGACGATGCCGTTGCAGGTGATCATCACGGCCGCGAAGACCGTGTCGCGGGCCAGCACCGAGGTGTCCTTGCCGCCGCTGACCATCAGGGTGAGGATCAGCGCGACCTCGATGACCGTGACGGCCACCGCGAGCACGAGGGAGCCGTAGGGTTCGCCGACGCGGTGGGCCACCACCTCCGCGTGGTGGACCGCGGCGAGGACCGCGGCCGCGAGTACGACGGCCACGACGCTGAGGCCGACCACGCCGGGGTGTCGCCCCCACACCAGGACCAGCGCCAGCAACGACACCGGCGGCACCACCCGGGTCCAGCTGAGCCGTCGCGGGTGGGGGTCGGCGCTCATGCGCGCAGCCTACGCAGCGGTGGCTGGACGCCCGGCGGGCGCTGTCAGGCCCGGGGGAGCGTCACTGTGATCGTGGTGCCGGGTCCCTCGTTGCGCTGGGCGCTGATCAGTCCGCCGTGGCGGCGCACGATGCGCTTGCACAGCGCCAGACCCAGGCCGGAGCCCTCGTAGCTGTCCTTGACGGTCGAGGCCCGACGGAACGGTTCGAAGATGGTCGCCTCCTCGCCCTCCGGGATGCCGATCCCGGCGTCGACGATGTAGAGCCGGACCCAACCGCGGTCCCCGCCGGAGAAGCTGCGGATGGTGACCGACGGGCGTTCGCCGGGAAGGGTGTACTTCGCGGCGTTGCTGACCAGGTTGACCAGCAGGTGCTGGAGCAGCGTCCGGTCGGCCATCACCGAGTCGGGGGTGCGGATCACGAAGTCGACGTCCGGATAGTTCTTGACCAGCGCGTCCAGCACCGGCTGCAGCTCGACGGGCTCGGGCTGCAGCACGCCTTCCCGGGCGACGTTGTAGGTGAGCCAGTCCTCGATCTCCTGCGACATCCGGTCGGTGGCGTGCCGGCCGCGCTCGAGCGCCTCGGCGGCCATCGTCGGGTCGGTGGCCATCACGTCCTCGGCCACCTCCAACCATCCCTGGACGGCCGTGAGGGGGCTCTTCAGGTCGTGGGCCGCGACCGCGGCGAAGCTGGCCAGCTCCTCGATGCGACGCTGCTCGGTGGTCACGTCGCGGACGATGGCGACGACGCCGTCCGACCCGGCGTACGTCACCCGCGCCAGCTGGACGGCGAGCATCCGCAGGCCGTCCTCGGACCCGTCGCGGTTGAAGCCGTAGGTGAACGAGGGCGCCTCGGCCAGCCGGCGCAGCCAGCGTGAGGGCTCGGTGGTGAGCTTGTCCCGCCCCAGGATCTGCACCGCCGCCGCGTTGTGGAGCTGTACGACGCCCAGCGTGTCCATCAGCACCAGGGCCTCGTTGATCGACTCGAAGACGGTGCCCAGCAGGCCGGCCTGGTCCATCGCCTCCTGGCGTCGACGGACGACCTCGTTGGCGAGGTAGGCGCGCTGGTCGCGGACGAGCGACAGCAGCAGCGCCACGAACACGAAGGCCGTCATCAGGCTGTCCAGCACCAGGATGTTGTCGAGGTCGTACTGGCCCGACGGTGCGTTGATCACGGTGACCGTCTGGGCGAAGACGACCGCGAGGGTGCCTGTCAGGCTGTAGGCCGCCGAGGTCCACGGACCCATCGTCAGGCCGGCCCAGACGGCGGGGAGCAGCACGATCCAGGTCAGGGGCAGGTCGTTGAAGGTGAACACGACGCCCAGCGACGCGGCCGTCACCAGCAGCTGCACGTAGACGTCGAACAGCCGGGTGGGGATCGCCTCGCTCCGCGGCCGGCGCTGGACCAGCAGCATCACGCAGGCGCTGCCGACGAACATGTAGGCGGTGCTGAGCGTGCCCCAGGCGAAGATGTCGTAGCCGTCGCTGGTCAGCCAGATGCCGGGCGCCGGGCCGATCGGCAGTGCGGCGAGCACCCCGACCACGCTGGCCAGGAACAGCGCGACGATGTCGCTCGGCCGGTGCGGGGTGAGGTTGTCGTCACCGATGCGCCATCGGTAGAAGACGAGCGTGACCACCGCCTGCACCACGGCCGCCGCGCCGATACGAGAGGACTCGAGCCAGTCGAAGCCGAGGAGGTAGGTGGTGAGGACGTAGGTGACGACCGCGAGCACCAGGGTGAGCGCCAGGACGCGGCTGCGCTGGGGTCGGACCGGCCACAGCCAGGCCAGCATCAGCCACAGGAAGACGATCAGTGCGCCGGCCCGGATCCAGCCGACGCCGTCGACCTGCCGCGCGGTGAGGTCCTGCAGGATCAGCGCCACGGGAGTGAGCACCAGGCACACCAGCCACAGCACCCACATGGCTCGGGTGGAGAGGCGTCGGGAAGGACGCCATGACATGGCGATGTCGCGCACCCGACCCCCCTTGGACGCTCGGGCATGAGCAGCAGGCATGACAATGCTGGGCAGCACTGGTGTTCTGGGCAAACACGTACTCTGGGTCTCCCCCAAACCTGAAAGGTTCATGCATGCCCGTCTCAACTGGTGAGTCGATCTTCGCCACGCTCGAACCCCACCTCGGGGGAGTGAGCAAGCCGATCCAATACGTCGGCGGGGAGCTCAACTCCGTCCAGAAGTCGTGGCACGAGGCCGACGTCCGTTGGGTGTTGATGTACCCCGACGCGTACGAGGTTGGCCTGCCGAACCAGGGTGTGCAGATCCTCTATGAAATCCTCAACGAGCGCGAGGGTTTGCTCGCAGAACGGACGTATTCCGTGTGGCCCGACATGGAGTCGGTGATGCGAGAGCACGGAATACCCCAGTTCACGGTGGATGGGCACCGTCCAGTACGAGACTTCGACGTCTTCGGCGTCTCGTTTTCCACCGAGCTGGGCTACACCAACATGCTGAACGCGCTCGACCTCGCGGGTATCCCAATGCACTCCGTCGACCGCACCCCGGACGACCCGATCGTGCTGGCGGGTGGACACGCGGCCTTCAACCCCGAGCCGATCGCGGACTTCGTCGACGCCGTCGTCCTCGGTGACGGCGAGGAGATCGTGCTCGCCATCAGCGAGGTCGTCCGGGAGTGGAAGGGCGAGGGCTCGCCAGGTGGTCGCGACGAGCTGCTGTGGCGGTTGGCCGCCAGTGGTGGCGTCTACGTGCCCCGCTTCTACGACGTGTCGTACGACGACGACGGTGCTCTGCTCGCAGTGACGCCCAACCGTCCCGGCGTACCCGACCGCGTGCGCAAGCACACCCTGATGGACCTCGATGCCTGGCCCTACCCGCGCAGCCCGCTGGTGCCGCTCGCCGAGACCGTGCACGAGCGGTTCAGCGTGGAGATCTTCCGCGGCTGCACCCGTGGCTGCCGCTTCTGCCAGGCCGGGATGATCACCCGCCCGGTGCGGGAGCGGTCCATCTCGACCATCGGTGACATGGTCGAGAACGGCATCCGCAAGTCAGGCTTCGAGGAGGTCGGCCTGCTCTCGCTGTCCAGCGCCGACCACTCCGAGATCGGCGAGGTGGCCAAGGGGCTGGCCGACCGCTACGAGGGCACCAACGTCTCGTTGTCGCTGCCGAGCACGCGGGTGGACGCCTTCAACATCACCCTGGCCAACGAGTTCTCCCGCAACGGCCGTCGCTCTGGGTTGACGTTCGCCCCCGAGGGCGGCTCGGAGCGGATGCGCAAGGTGATCAACAAGATGGTCACCGAGGAGGACCTGATCCGCACGGTCTCCGCGGCGTACTCCCACGGCTGGCGGCAGGTGAAGCTCTACTTCATGTGCGGCCTGCCGACCGAGACCGACGAGGACGTCCTGGCGATCGCCGACCTGGCCAAGAAGGTCATCGCCGAGGGACGCAAGGTCGCGGGGCACAACGACATCCGGTGCACCGTCTCGATCGGCGGGTTCGTGCCCAAGCCGCACACCCCGTTCCAGTGGGCCTCCCAGCTCGACGTGGAGACGACCGACGAGCGGCTTCGCAAGCTCCGCGAGGAGGTGCGCTCCGACCGTCGCTACGGCCGCGCCATCGGCTTCCGCTACCACGACGGCAAGCCCGGGATCATCGAGGGACTCCTCTCGCGCGGCGACCGTCGGGTCGGCCGGGTCATCGAGCAGGTGTGGCGCGACGGCGGCCGCTTCGACGGCTGGAGCGAGCACTTCTCCTACGACCGGTGGATCGCTGCGGCCGAGCGCGTGCTGCCGACCCACGGCGTGACGCTGGAGTGGTTCACCACACGGGAGCGGACCTACGACGAGGTGCTGCCCTGGGACCACCTCGACTCCGGCCTCGACAAGGACTGGCTCTGGCAGGACTGGGAGGACGCCCTCGACCCCGACTCGATCGACGTCGAGGACTGCCGCTGGACCCCCTGCTACGACTGCGGCGTCTGCCCCGAGATGGGCACCGACATCCAGATCGGTCCCACCGGGCAGCAGCTGCTGCCGCTGTCGGTCGTCTGAGGGCGTGGGAATCCCCGGACGTCCGGGGAAACCACGGGCTGGCAGGCAAAGTTCTGCCTGCCAGCCCACAGAATCCCCGGACGTCCGGGGAAACCGCACCCCCCTCAGATCCCCGGCGGGCAGTAGACGCGCGGGTTCCACATCGTGAACTGACCCATCGGGTTGTGCTTCCACACCCAGGCGTGCAGGGAGTAGTACTCCGGAAGGCCGAACCGATTGCCCGCGAGGGTCCGGTTGAAGGTGTGGCCGAACAGCTTCGGCCGCGGTGCGTTGGCGCCGTGGACCTTCTCCCAGTCCGCGCGCAGCACGAGGTACTCCAGCGCGGCCAGGCGCAGGTGCCCGTTGCGGGCGAAGCGGTAGACCAGGGCCTCGGGCCGGCGCAGCTGGATGGTGCCGTCGAGGCGCGAGCCGAGCAGGTAGTGCACGCCCATCGCGCCCATGCCGGGCATGGCGATGCAGGCGATCCCCTTCTTGTCCCGCACCAGGCCGAAGCCCTGCTTGATCGCCGGGGCCGGCGTCTGGAAGTGCCGGGTGGCGACGCGAGCGGCGTGCACGTCGTGGCGTACGCCGGCCGTGGCCGGTGGAGCGAGCAGGACCCCCGAGAGGGCGACTCCGGCCGCCAGCGCCGTGGCGAACAGTCGTCCGCGCATCACGACCCCTCCTTGACTTCGAAGATCTCCTCGGCGACGAGCCCGTGCGCCTCCCGGTGCACGGTGGTCGCGGCGTCGGCCGACGGGGCCTCGACCAGGCAGAAGATGGCCCCCTCCTGCTCGTCGACCCAGTAGCGCTGGTAGTCGACGCCGTACTTGTCCTGCGTCTGCAGGTCGGCCATGTGGGCCTTGGCGACATCGTCGACGCTGACTCCGCCATCGAGGCGGTGGACGTCCATGTAGAGCGGCATGTCGCTCCTCCTTCGTTGGTGTTCTCGGACACCAACGACGCTAGGAGTGCGCGCTCCCGGGGGAATCCGGAGAACTCCCCATGTTGTGGGTGGCGGTTCCCTATCTCGGCTCTATCTGGGCAGGGCGTCGAGCCCGAGGCGCCGGGCCTCGCTGGCCGCGGCGCTGCGCGAGCCGACGCCGAGCTTGGCGAGCACTGCCGAGACGTGGTGGTCGACGGTCTTGACCGAGATGACCAGCCGCCCGGCGATCTCGTCGTTGCGGAGCCCTTCCACGAGGAGCTCGAGGACCTCGCTCTCACGAGGCGTCAGCCCGGCGGGGTGCTCGCGGGTGGTGGCCCGGGCACCAACCGGCACGGAACGTACGCCGAGCCGCCGCAGCCCTCGCCGGCACAGGCGTGCCGCTGCGTCGGCCCCGAGCGTCTCGAAGCCGGCCAACGCTTCGCGCAGGGACTCCTCGGTGCCGGCGTCGTAGCGCGCGAGGGCCGCCTCCCACGGGCAGAGCAGCGACTCCCAGGCTCGGGCGGCCGCCTCGTGGTCACCCTGCAGAGACAGCCGGGCCGGTTCGGGCAGGTCGTCGATGTCGAGGGCGACCGGCTGGCCCAGACGACGCAGCCAGACGGCCACCAGACCCCGCCGCCAGCCGTTCATCTTCTCGACGACCGGCCACGCGCCCTGGAAGTCCGCCAACGCCGCTGCGGAGTCGCCGAGCAACCAGTGCACCTCGGCGCGCTCGGGCAGCGTGATCCCGAGCCATCCCGCCTCGCCGGTCTCGGTCGCCGACCCGACGGCCGCGTCGAGGTGCTCCAGGGCGGCCGGGTCACCCCGCCGGCCGAGCAGCTGCCCGAGGGTCTTGTGGGGAGGGATCGCGTTGGCGGGGGAGAGGTAGGGCTTGGCGAGGACCTGTCGGCTCATCGACTCCGCGTCGTCCCAGTGCCCCAGGTCGAGCTCGACCGCCGCCTGCCCGGCGAGCAGGCAGCTGCCGTAGGTGGCGATGTCGTGGTCGTTGCAGTAGGCCATCCCCTCGCGGTACAGGCTGACCGCCTCCGGGAACCGGTGTGCCTTGGCCAGCAGGTCGTGCATGTTGGCGTAGCCGCGCCCGCTCTGGCTGTGCAACCCGTGGTCGCGGGCCATCTCGATGCTGGTGCGCATCACCTCGAACCAGCCGGGATCCTCCATCATCCCGAGCACGCAGGCCCGGGTGTTGAGGGCATCACTGAGCACGTCGGGCAGGTCGAGGCTCCGCGCCAGTCGCTCGGCGCGGTCGAGAACCGCCAGCACCTCCTCGTTGCGGACCTCCTCGCAGAGCAGGGCGGCGAGATCGGTGGTGGCGCGGGCGAGTGCGGGCGTGTCGCCGAGGCCCTCGACGGTGCGGACGGCCTGTTGGGCCAGGGCGAGACCCTCCTGGCCGCGGTTGAGTCGCCACATCACCCGGCACAGGAACGACTCGGTGCCGGAGCGAGCCTCGGCGTCGTCGGCCTCCTCCCAGAGGGCGAGGGCACGCTGGGCGTGCTCGGCGGCGATGTCCCAGCGATCGAGGAGGGAGATCTCGCGGGCGAGGGCGTCGTACAGCCTGGCGCGGGCGGTGACGGGTTCGTCGTCGGCGAACCGGAGGGCGCGCTCGAGCTGCAGGGCGGCCTCGCGGTGGGAGCGGAGGGAAGCGGCACGGCGAGCCGCCTCGGGCGCGTAGCGGAGCACTGCCGCGGCGTCGGCTGCTCCCTCCGCGTGGTAGGCGAGTCGGGCGTCGTCGGCGACGCCACGCTCGACGAGGGCCGCCAGGATCCGCTGGTGCAGGGGCTGACGACGGTGGGCCGCGGTCTCCTGCTCGACCGCGACCCGGGCCAGCTCGTGCTGGAAGCGGAGCCCGGTGCCGTCACTCACCAGCAGCCCGGTGACGACCAGCGCGTCGAGGGCCGAGGGGTCGTCCCCGCCCACCTCGACGAGCAGCGCGGGGTCGATCCGGGTGCCGAGCAGGGAGGCCGCCTCGGCGTACCGCAGGCCGGCGGGAGGCAGCTGCGCCAATCTGGCCAGCACCGCGTCCCGGGCCGAGGGAGGCACCTCGCCCGGAACGCCGCGAAGCACCTCACCGACGTAGAACGGGTTGCCCCGGGTGAGCCGGTAGAGCTCGTCGCCGGAGACCGGTCCGTCGACGGCGAGCTCGGCGACGGCGGCCCGCGTGAGGGGAGGTACGGCGATGCGGCGCGTGCCCGGCAGCGAGGACAGGTCACCCAGCGAGATCAGCAGGGGATCGTTGAACGGCAGGCCCTGGTCGCGGTAGGTCACCAACAGCAGGCAGCGCGCGTCCCGAAGCCGGCGCGCCAGGAAGCGGATCAGATCGAGGGTGGCCTCGTCGGCCCAGTGCACGTCCTCGACCACCGCGATGGTCAGCGGCCCGTCAGCGAGCTCGTCCCTGGCCGCCGCGAACAGGGACTCCCGCGGCGCCACCTCGGCCACCAGCCGACCGAGCGTGCCGCCCGCCTGGACCGCGATGTCGAGCAGCGGGCCCAGCGGCCGCGGCGTGAACTGTCCGTCGCAGGCGCCCGTCAGCACGCGGGCATACGCGCACTCCTCGACGAATGCCTCCACCAGGGCGGACTTGCCGACTCCCGCCTCACCGGACACCAGCACGAGACGGCCGCGGCCCTCGCGGGCCTCCCGGGCGTACTGCTGCAAGGCGGAGAGCTGCCCCTGGCGCTCCCTCAGCTCCATGCAGACAGTCTGACCCGGGACAGGGGGGTGCGTACATGGCCGCCCTCAACCGGAGTGCACCGGTCGGGTCGCCGACGACGTGGTGCTGGCGGTCTCCGATGCGCGGGCCAGTCGCCTCCCGGCGATGCCGAACGCGAACATCACCGGCAGGGCGGCACTGCCCATTGACGTGAGCTGCAGGATGCCGAAGGCCAGGGGAAGCGTCAGGGCCAGCAGCCATGCGGTCAGGCGCGGCACGAAGGCCCTGCGCAGCAGGACCACGCCCAGCAGTGTCGATCCGAGCAGTGTCAGCGCGAACCCGGGCAACGTGATCAGGAAGGCCACGTCGAAGAAGGCGTTGTAGGTGCTCCACTGGGTCCAGTAGTCGCAGAAGACACCCACGCAGGCGAGCACGTAGCCACTCAGCGCCAACCTCCAGGCCCACCTCTCGAAGCCGACGGGGCGCCGGCGACGCCGTACGACGAAGGCGCACAGCGTGAACGCCACGAAGACCGGGAGCCAGATCTTCCCGTAGGTGAGGTAGACCGCGTCGGGGTTCGCCCAGTCGAGAGCCGGGCCGAAGAATTCCCGTGCCGGGTCCGACCACACCCGGGTCGTCCAGATCTGCAGGTCTTCCTTGCCATCGACGGTGTTGTGGCGCGCCATCGCGTGGAACTGACCCGCGACCAAGCCGACCCAGGCCATCACCCAGGCGAGCCGTCCGATTGTCCTGTCCTTCATGTCGTTGCCTCCCGCGGTCGAGGTAGCTGGGGTGGCTCCGACGCTAGGAATTCCGGGCGCCACGGTCGTCAGCCCTCGGATGGGTCCGATCTCCACCCTCGGGTTGACGGACATGGCGCTGCACTCGCCGTAACCTGCGGTGGTGGGCAGGCCGATCCCGCCAGGACGCTTCGACGTTGTGCTCGCCGGCAGCATCTTCGTGCTGGGCGGCGTCGAGATGGCCATGCTGCGCCCCGAGCGCTGGGGCTGGGGAGTCGCCATCGAGCTCGTGACCGCCGTGCTGCTCGCGTTCAGGCGGAGCGCGCCCCTCCTCGTGGGCACGTTGGCGCCCTGCGTCCTCCTCGTGATGCCGTACGTCGGTCCGCAGCTCGACGAGCCCGCCGTGCCCCTGCTGTTCTGGGCCGTCTCGGTGTACACGCTGGCGCGGTGGGTCGCCGACCTCCGCGGCCTCGTCGGCGTGGCCGTGATCGCCCTGGTCACCTTCAGCGACTACGTCTTCGAGGATGCGCGGGACCACAACTTCTCCGATGTCGTGTTCGTCGCGACACTGCTGGTCCCGCCGTACGTCTTCGGCCGGTTGGTGCGACGGCTCGCCGCGCAGAAGGCACTGCTCGAGGAACGTGAGGAGCTGGTCACTCGCGAGGCCGTACGTGCTGAGCGCGACCGCATCGCCCGCGAGCTGCACGACGTCATCGCGCACTCGGTGAGCGCGATGGTGGTGCAGACTGCCGCAGCACAGGACCTTGTGCGCACCGATCCCGAGCGCGCCGAAGTGGTGCTGCGCGATGTCGCCGACACAGGTCGTCGGGCGCTGGCCGAGACGGGCCGGCTGCTGCACGTGATCCGCGACGACTCCGACGAGCTCGGTCTGAACCCGGCGCCGGGTGTGTCCGACCTCGAGCGACTGGTCCGCGAGTTCCGTGCCGAGGGCCTGCACGTGGAGCTGGTCATCGACGAGGAGCTCGTGCGACTGCCCGCAGGGATCGACGTCTCGGCCTACCGCATCGCTCAGGAGGCGCTGACCAACGCGCTGCGCTACGGGCAGGGGACAGCGAGTCTGGAGATCACCGCGACCGGGGCAGGGGTGGCCATCCGCGCCACCAACCCGACGGGACCCGCCCGGCCGTCGATGGGGTCGGGACTCGGTCTGCGCGGGTTGGCCGAGCGGGTCTCGCTGCTGGGTGGCACGCTCACGCACGGCGCCTCTGAGGGGTGCTTCGAGCTGGCCGCGACGCTTCCTGTGGAGCGACAGTCATGACCAGTGTCGTGATCGCCGACGACCAGGACCTGATCCGATCGGGGCTGCGCATGGTGCTGGAAGCGCGGGGGATCGAGGTGATCGGGGAGGCCGCCGACGGGCGCCAGGCGGTCGAGGCAGTCACGTCCCTGCGACCCGATGTCGTGCTGATGGACGTCAGGATGCCGGTCCTGGACGGCATCGCGGCCACGCGCGAGATCGCGGTTCGACGCCTGGAGACGCGTGTCCTGGTGCTGACGACGTACGACGTGGATTCCTACGTCTACGACGCACTGCGAGCCGGTGCCGCGGGCTTCCTGCTGAAGGCCACGGCCCCCGACCGTCTTGTCTCCGGGATCGAGACCGTCCACGCAGGCGAGGCGCTGCTGTCCCCTGCGCTCACCCAGCGGCTCATCGAGCAGCACGTGCGCGGCCCGGCACCGGTCGCAGGCGTGCCGGAGGCGCTCGTCTGCCTGACCGAGCGGGAGCGAGAGGTGCTGGCGCTCGTGGCCACGGGACTCGGCAACACCGAGATCGCGGCGACCCTGGTCGTCTCCGAGGCCACGGTGAAGACCCACATGAACCGGCTGTTCACCAAGCTCGGACGACGCTCCCGCGCTCAGCTCGTGGTGCTCGCCTACGAGAGCGGCTGGGTACGCCCCGGCCAGCCGGCGGTCCGGCAGGACACCGCGGGCGGGACGGCCTAGACCGCGACACGGACATTACGGAACGGGTAGAGACCGGATAGTTGCCCGTCGGTAGCGTCCCGAGGACGTCCGGCGACGGGGAGTTGCCGGGCCGCATCGGGGCCAGCCCGGTGCGGTGCTCACATCCCGGGGAGGACCCATGAGTCTGCGCAACAGGACCCTGATCACCACCACCGTCGCGGCCGTTTCCGCCGCACTGGCGCTGGCCGCATCAGCCGCGGCGCCGGCGTCGGCCAAGCCCACGTCCGAAGCCCGCACGCTCGACTCGTCCGTGCTCGCGCCGTTCCAGATCGCCGTACGCGGCGGCACGGTCTGGTGGACCGACGGCTTCAAGGGCACCGTGACCCGTCTGAAGAGCGGCAAGAAGTCGATCATCGTCAGTGGGGGAGCCGAGGGCGTCGCCGTGTCCGGCAAGAAGCTCGCCTACAGCGTCACCACCGACAAGACCAGTCGCGTGGTCGTGCGCCGTCCCGGGCGCAAGCCGCAGGTCATCAAGGTGCGCCGCTTCGAGGCCGTCCACAACCCTGACGGCAACGTGCACTACGGCATCATCAAGAACTACAACCAGTGCGCGGCGGACTTCTTGACCTCGGAGCCGGGAAGCCCGCCCGCGCGCTACACCGGCGTCGTCGACTCGCACCCCTACCAGCTCGCGTCCCTGCCCGGTGGCGCCTGGGCGGTGGCCGAGGCGGCCGGAAACGACATCCTGCGCATCAGCAGGACGGGCCGGATCTCCGTGGTGGCGCTGCTGCCGCGGCAGCCGATCACCTTCACGCAGGCCCAGGCCGACGCGTTGGGAGCCCCCGACTGCCTGGTCGGCGTGCGCTACGCCTTCGAGCCGGTGCCCACCGACGTCGAGCGCGACAGCCACGGCAACCTGTGGGTCTCCGTGCTGCCCGGCGGTCCGGAGGGTCCTGCCCTGGGCGCTCGTGGCGCGGTCTACAAGATCACCAGGCACGGCAAGGTGATCCGGATCCACGGCGGGTTCAACGGTGCCACCAACCTCGCGGTGTGGAACAACCAGGTGTACGTCGCCGAGCTCTTCGGCGGCCGCATCTCGACCATCCGCAACGGCAAGCTGGTGACCGTCCGGTCGCTCGCCCAGCCCGTTTCCGTCGAGGCGACGAAGTACAAGCTCTTCGTGGGTCAGCTCGCGCCGACCGACGACCAGGGCAACCCCACGGGTCCGGGGCACGTCCTCCGCTTCCCGCGCTGACCGGCTGAACCGTCGCCCCCAGGTCCTCGGGCCTGGGGGCTTCAGCCTGCGTCCAGCTCGTCCTCGACGTACGCCGGCCGCGAGACCGCCAGGCCGAGCAGCAGCTGGGGGATCGTCACGACCAGCAGCGCGATCAGCGGCACCGTCCAGCCGCCGGAGAGGTCGTTGAGCTGGCCGATCCCGAACGGCCCGATGCCCGCGATGAGGTAGCCGATCGACTGGGCGAACCCCGACAGCGCTGCCGTGCCGGCGGGTGTCCTGGCCCGCAGTCCGATCAGGGTCAGGATCAGCGGGAAGGTCGTCGTACCGATGCCGACCAGCACGGCCCAGGCCCACGCTCCCGAGGCCGGAGCGAAGATCAGGCCGAGGTAGCCGATCGGGTAGCAGCCCATCACCAGGCACATCAGCAGCGTCTGGTTGTGCATCCGGGAGACCAGCCAGGGGATCAGGAAGGACAACGGGATGCTGATCCCGGTGATCACGCCGAGCAGCAGTCCGGCCGTGTGGGCCGAGAACCCCGCGTCGCGGTAGAGCTCGGCGAACCAGCCGAAGATCGAGTACGCCTGCAGCGACTGGAGTCCGAAGAACAGCGCCATCAGCCAGCCGAGTCGGGTACGCGCCACGTCGAGCAGGCCGATGTTGCCCTTCACCTCCTCGGGCCGTCGGTCATGGCCGATCAGGCCCAGCCACGGGAGCACCGCGATCGCGGCGGTCAGCGACCACACGAACAGGCCGGAGCGCCATCCGTCGTACGCGTCGCTGATCGGGACGGTGAGCACGGACGCCGAGGTAAGTCCGATCGCCAGTGCGGTGGAGTAGACGGAGGTCATCAGCCCCACGTGGCGGGGGAAGTGCAGCTTGACCAGCGAGGGCAGCAGCACGTTGGCGGTCGCCATCCCGGCCAGGGCGAGCAGGGAGAGCAGCAGGAACACAAACGGTGAGTGCACCGAGGAGCGCACGCCCAGCCCGGCCACCACGCACAGCAGCGCCACCAGGGTCACCCGGTGCAGGCCGATCATCCGCGCCAGGCGTGGAGCCAGCGCGCCGAAGACGGCGAACGCCAGCACCGGCAGCGAGGTGAGTACGCCGGTCTCGGTGGTCGTCATGCCGAGCCCGGCGCTGACCTCACCGAGGACCGGGCCGACGCTGACCGCGGCCGGGCGCAGGTTGAAGGCCAGCACCACGATGCCGAGGATCACCAGCCCGCGCTGGAGGCGGCGGCGGGTCGGTGCGGACACCCGAGCATCGTGCCGGAGCCGGTCTCGCCTGTCGGCGGCGGGTGCGACGATCTCTCCATGCGCGAGATCTCCGACGGGCAACGGCGGGCGCGGCTGGGTGTCAGGCACGCCCTCGCGGTCCGGGTCGAGACGGTCGAGGAGGCGGTGGCGTCGATCGCCTGCCTGCACGCGACCGAGGCCCCGAGCGTCTACCTGTCGGTGGCGACCCGGTGCGACGCCACCCGCGAGGACATCGCCCGGGCGCTCTACTCCGACCGGTCGGTGGTCAAGCAGCTCGCGATGCGACGCACCCTGTTCACCTTCCCCCGCGACGTGCTGCCGCACGTGTGGGGCAGTGCCTCCGATCGGGTCGCCCAGGTGCTGCGCACCAGGCTCGCCAAGGAGATCGAGGCCAACGGGATCGCCAAGCGCGGCGACGTCTGGATCAACCGGATGTTCAACACCGTGCTCGAGGCGCTGGCCGACACCCCCTTGACCACCGCCGAGCTGCGTGAGCAGATCCCGCCCCTGTCTCGCCGGTTGCACATGTCGCCGGGCAAGTCCTACGGAGGGCACATGCCGATCGCGCCCCGCGTGCTGAGCACGCTCGGCGCCACCGGCGTGGTGCTGCGTGGCGACAACGAGGGCGACTGGCGCACCTCCAGACCGCGCTGGACGCTCACCGAGGAGTGGCTCGGCGAGGCCGTCACCAAGGCGCCGGCCGAGGCCGGCTACCGCGAGCTCGTCCGGCGCTGGCTGCAGCGCTTCGGGCCCGGCACCGAGGCCGACCTGGTCTGGTGGCTCGGGTCGACCAAGGCCGCCGTGCGGCAGGCGCTCCGGGACCTCGACGCGGTGGAGGTCTCGCTCGCCGAAGGGGTCGGCTACCTGCTGCCCGACGACGTCGACGACGTGCCCGAGCCCGAGCCGTGGGCCGCGCTGCTGCCGGTGCTCGACCCGACCACGATGGGCTGGAAGCAGCGCGACTTCTACCTCCACCCCGAGGACCGGCCCTTCCTCTTCGACACCAACGGCAACGGTGGCAGCACCGCGTGGTGGTGCGGACGGGTCGTGGGGTGCTGGGTCCAGGACCCCGACGGGGCCGTGGTCGTCGTACCCCGTGGCGACCCGGGTGCGGAGGCGCTCGCGGCCCTCCAGGACGAGGCCGAGCGGCTCACCAAATGGCTGGAGGGGCAGAAGGTCTCCACGGTCTACGCCTCGCGGCAGATGAAGTCGGCCCTGCTTCCCTGAGTCGGCGCGGGTAGGGTCACGCGACGTGCGTGAACAGCCCCAGCAACAGCCGCCGCCCGTCCAGCGCCTGCGGCTGCGCTACGCCAAGCGGGGACGGCTCCGGTTCACCAGCCACCGTGACTTCAGCCGGGCCTTCGAGCGGGCCGTCTTCAGGGCTCGCATCCCGATGGCCTACTCATCGGGGTTCAACCCGCACCCGCGCATCTCCTACGCCGGTGCGGCCCCCACCGGGTCGGCCAGCGAGGCCGAGTACCTCGAGATCGCGCTCGCCGAGGAGCTCGACCCGGCCCGTGCCCACGAGGACATCGACGCGGCCCTGCCCCCGGGTCTCGACGTGCTCGAGGTCGTCGCCAGCTCCGGCGGTGCCCTGGCCGACCGGCTCGAGGCCTCCTGGTGGCGACTCACCCTCGACGGTGTCTCAGCCGAGGAGGCGGCGGCCGCAGTCCGTGCGCTGCTCGCGACCGACGAGGTCGTGGTCGAGCGGATGACCAAGAAGGGGCTGCGCAGCTTCGACGCCCGCGCCGCCATCGCCTCGGTCGACCTGGTCGACCCGGTCGAGGAACCTGGGGGTGAGCCCGGCGATTCGCGTCCCGGTCCCGGGGCGTGTGCGATACTCGACGTGGTCTTGCGACACGGTTCGCCGTCCGTGAGACCCGACGACGTTCTCGCCGCTCTTCACCAGGCTTCCGGACTCCGGGTCACCGCCGTTTTGCAGCAGCGACTGGCCCAGGGACCGTTGGACGAGAAGAACGGCACGGTGGGTGATCCATTGGCACCCGACCGCGACGCGGCTGGGCAGTGAAGGTGACAGCTTCATTGCGCTAGGCAGCCCGGCGACCGCGGTTGGTGCGAGGGGATCACACATGTGACGCGATGCCGCGGAGGGTGTCGTCGCCGACCGAAGGCTTTGTCGTACGCCGCAGGGCTCGCCCCGACGCCGTACGCCGCGACCAGCACCGTCGCCTGGGTGACAGTCAGGTGAGGTGCACGAAGGGCTCATCAGTGCTCGACAACGACGACACCACCTCCGACATCACCACCCCGGAGACCACTTCGGAGACCACCCCGGAGACCACCGCAGCACCCCCCACCGATCCCGCGCCCGACGCGCCGGTGAAGAAGACCGCGGCCAAGAAGGCCGCGAAGGCGCCGGCCAAGAAGGCCGCCGCCAAGAAGTCCGGCGCCAAGAAGGCCGCCAAGGCGGCCGAGCCGCCCGCCGAGGGCACCGAGACCGACAGCGCGGCCCCTGCGGAGGAGGCTCCGGCCAAGCCCAAGAAGAAGGCCGCCTCCCGCAAGAAGGCGGCCGCCCCCGAGCCGGCCGAGGGCGAGTCGCCCGACGACGGGCCCGACGCCCCGGTCGCGCCGATGGTGCTGTTCCAGGCCCCGGAGAAGAAGACCGCCGCGCCCCGGAAGAAGGCGGCCAAGAAGTCAGCCGCCGCCAAGGCCGACGACTCCGACCAGGAGCAGTCCGAGACGCCTCGCAAGCGCGCCTCGAAGAAGGCCCAGGCGAGCGAGGACACCCCGGCCGACGACACCGCAGCCGAGGAGCCCGAGACCGACGAGCAGGGTGACTCCGACGACTCCGGCGACGGCGATGGTGCCGCTCGCCGCCGTCGCCGCCGTGGAGGCCGCAGGCGCCGCCGTCCCTCCGACGGCAGCGCGGACACCGACGACGACAGCGACGACTCCGAGGACGACAGCGACGAGTCCCGCGACTCGGGCGGCTCCGAGGGTGGTGACGGGGGCGAGGGGACCGGCGCCTCCCGCCGTCGCAGGCGTCGTCGCCGCTCGGGTGACGACTCCGGCGGGTCCGGCGACGACCCGGACAACACCGTCACCCGGGTACGCAAGCAGCGCAACCCCGAGGACGAGATCACCAGCATCGGCGGCTCCACCCGCCTCGAGGCCAAGAAGCAGCGCCGTCGCGAGGGCCGGGAGGCCGGGCGTCGCAGGGCGCCGATCGTCAGCGAGGCGGAGTTCCTCGCCCGCCGCGAGTCCGTCGACCGCGTCATGGTGATCCGTCAGAAGGACGACCTGACCCAGATCGGCGTCCTCGAGGACAAGGTGCTCGTCGAGCACTACGTCGCCCGCGAGTCGCAGACCTCGCTGATCGGCAACGTCTACCTCGGCCGCGTCCAGAACGTGCTGCCCTCGATGGAGGCGGCCTTCGTCGACATCGGTAAGGGCCGCAACGCCGTCCTCTACGCCGGTGAGGTCAACTGGGCGGCGGTCGGTCACAAGGAGGGTCAGCCCCGCAAGATCGAGTCGGTGCTCTCCTCGGGCCAGACCGTGCTCGTGCAGGTCACCAAGGACCCCGTCGGCCACAAGGGCGCCCGGTTGACCGGTCAGGTCAGCCTTCCGGGTCGCTTCCTGGTCTACGTGCCCGAGGGCAACACCTCCGGCATCTCCCGCAAGCTCCCCGACACCGAGCGCAACCGCCTCAAGACGCTGCTCAAGGAGATCGTCCCCGAGAGCGCCGGCGTGATCGTGCGCACCGCCGCCGAGGGCGCCTCGGAGGACGAGCTGACCCGCGACGTCGAGCGGCTCACCGCCCGCTGGAACGACATCGAGGAGAAGGTCAAGGCCGGCAAGTCCCCGCAGCTGCTGTACGGCGAGCCGGACCTCACCCTCAAGGTCGTCCGCGACCTGTTCACCGAGGACTTCGGCAAGCTCGTGGTGCAGGGTGATGACGCCTGGGACCTCGTCGAGAACTACGTCTCGCACGTCGCGCCCGATCTCCAGGAGCGGCTCGAGCGCTTCGAGCCCGGTGAGAACGGCAAGGACCTGTTCGCGACGTACCGCGTCGACGAGCAGATCGCCAAGGGTCTCGACCGCAAGGTGTGGCTGCCCTCCGGCGGCTCGCTGATCATCGACCGCACCGAGGCGATGACCGTCGTCGACGTGAACACCGGCAAGTTCACCGGCTCCGGCGGCAACCTCGAGGAGACGGTCACCAAGAACAACCTCGAGGCGGCCGAGGAGATCGTCCGGCAGCTCCGGCTCCGTGACATCGGCGGCATCATCGTCGTCGACTTCATCGACATGGTGCTCGAGTCCAACCGCGACCTCGTGCTCCGCCGGCTGGTGGAGTGCCTGGGTCGCGACCGCACCCGTCACCAGGTCGCCGAGGTCACCTCGCTCGGACTGGTGCAGATGACCCGCAAGCGCATCGGCACCGGCCTCCTCGAGGCGTTCAGCCACGAGTGCGAGCACTGCAAGGGCCGTGGTGTCGTGATCCAGGACCACCCGGTCGAGTCGGGCGGCAGGTCCGAGGACGACGAGCCCCGTGGCCGCCGCAGTCGCGGTGGCCGCAACCGAGGCGGCGGCCGCACGGGTGCGAGCAGCGGTGGCAACGGCGGCAACGGGAACGGCAACGGGGGAGCGCACGCGACGCCGTCCCCGGCCGACCTCGCCCGCTCCAAGCCGCCGGAGAAGACGACCGACGAGGACGAGTTCCCGGACGAGAGCCCTGACGAGGTCCAGAGCGACGTCACGGACGACACCACGGACGACACGGACGAGGTGCAGGACGAGGGACCCGAGAAGTCGGTGCTGGGCACGCCGTCGAGCACCCCGCCCGAGCCCCAGGACGTGCCGTCCTCTGCCGAGCCGGAGCAGCAGGAGGAGCCAGCCGAGCCGACTCCCGAGCCGAGTCCCGAGCCGCGGCTGGTGACCAGCACCCGCCGTCGTACGGCGCGACGCCCGGCCGGTCCGCCGGCGGCCAGCGATGCCTCGGCCGAGCCGGTCGCGGTGCCGGTCGAGCCGGCCGCTGCCGGACACGCCCCGTCCGCGGACTCCGACCAGGACCCCGATCTGGATCTCGACCAGGACTCCGAGCAGGACGACGACGAGTCCGGGTTCTCCCTGGTGCACGTGCCGATCAAGCGCAAGGGCTCACGCAAGCGCTGACCCGTCACTCGCGGCCGAGTGCCTCGCCCTCGGGCTCTTGGTGCACGAACTTGCCCCCGGCACTCCACGAGGCGGCGGCGCCGACCACGCTCATCACGGCGGCGGCGGTGAACACGATCACCAGGCCGTGGTGGAACGGCTGCGACATCAGGTGCGGGAAGAAGTCCTTGCCGGTGAGCACGTCCGCGTTGTGCTGCGGCAGGTGGTCCAGCGTGCCGGTCGGACCGAGCAACGACTTGATCGGGTTGTAGCCCAGGAACGACGCGAACAGCGAGCCGACCGGCGGCAGGTGCCCGATGTCCTGGGCGACGTTGCTCGGCACGCCCTGGCCGGTCAGTCCCTTGCTCATCGTGTCCGGCAGGACATTGGCCAGGCCGATGATCATCAGGGAGAAGAACACCCCGATGGACAGCGAGGTGCCGGAGTTGAAGACGGTGCCCCGGATGCCGGAGGCGGCCCCGCGCTCGTAGGCCGGGACGGAGTTCATGATCGCGGTCGTGTTCGGCGCGGTGAACAGGCCGCTGCCGATGCCGTTCACGAGCAGGATCAGGGCGAACAGCCAGTAGGCGAAGTCGACCGGGATCGCCAGCAGCCCGATGAAGCTGACCGCCACCACCAGCAGACCGCCGGTGGCGAACAGCCGTGCGCCGAAGCGGTCGGAGAGCCAGCCCGAGGCCGGTCCGGCCACCAGGAACCCGATCGTCAGCGGCAGCATGTAGATGCCCGCCCACAACGGCGTGGACTCGTAGTTGTAGCCGTGCAGCGGCAACCAGATGCCCTGCAGCCAGATGATCAGCATGAACTGCAGGCCACCGCGGCCGACCGAGGCCATCAGGCCGGCCAGGTTGCCCATCGAGAAGGCCCGGATCCGGAACAGGCTGATCGGCACCATCGGGTGCTCGACGTGCTGCTCGACGATGACGAAGGCCACGAGCAGGGCGATCCCCCCGATCATCCCGCCGAGCACCCACGGGTTGGTCCAGCCGGTGCTGTGCTCGCCGTACGGCTGGATGCCGTAGGTGATCGCCACCAGTAGTGCGGTGAGGCCCAGGCCGAAGGTCAGGTTGCCGGGTACGTCGACCTTCGACTCGCGTCGCTCCCCGAGCTCGACCAGGGACTTGTAGCCCCACACCGTGCCCAGGATGCCGATCGGCACGCTCACCCAGAACACCGCCCGCCAGTGCCACTCCGAGAGCAGACCGCCGATGACCAGCCCGAGGAAGGAGCCGGCGATGGCCGAGACCTGGTTGATGCCCAGGGCCATGCCCCGCTGCTCGGCCGGGAAGGCGTCGGTGAGGATCGCGGTGGAGTTGGCGAACAGCATCGCTCCGCCGACACCCTGACCGATGCGCATCACGATCAGCCACATCGCGCCGGAGCCACCCGTGAACGGGTCGACCGAGAGCAGCACGGAGAAGACCGAGAAGACCAGGAAGCCGAGGTTGTACATCTTCACCCGGCCGAACATGTCGCCGAGCCGACCGAGCGTGACCACCAGCACGGCCGAGACGACGAGGAAGCCCATGATGATCCAGAGCAGGTAGCTGACGTTCCCCGGCTCGAGCGGGTTCAGGTCGATGCCGCGGAAGATCGCCGGCAGCGAGATGATCACGATCGAGGAGTTGATCGTCGCCATCAGCACGCCGAGGGTGGTGTTGGACAGTGCCACCCACCGGTAGTGCGGGTGGTCCTTGTCGAAGCGGGAGACTCGGGGTTGCGTCGATGGTTGCGCCACGCAACGAAATCTACTCCAGGCCCCAGGCCGGCTCGTTTTGACCCTGCCACCGGCCAACCAGTAAAGTTGATCCTCGGTGTGCTGACGCGCGCCCATCGTCTTTTTCCCCAGGCATTCGCCAACCCAAGGAGAGTGAACCCGCCGTGTACGCAGTCGTGCGCGCTGGCAGCAAGCAGCAGAAGGTTGCCGTGGGCGACGTCATCGAGATCGACAAGGTCGAGACCGGTGTCGGCGAGTCGCTGACCCTCCCGGTGGTCATGGTCGTCGACGGTGACAAGGTCACTGCGTCCGGCCTGGACAAGGCCGGCGTCACGGTCGAGGTGCTCGCCGCCACCAAGGGCCCCAAGATCGTCATCCAGAAGTACAAGAACAAGACCGGCTACAAGAAGCGCCAGGGTCACCGCCAGAAGTACACCCAGGTCAAGGTCACCGACATCACCGTCTGACGTCAGTCAGCCATCACCTCAAGGACAGCTCATGGCTCACAAAAAGGGAGCAGCGTCGACCAAGAACGGTCGCGACTCCAACGCCCAGCGCCTCGGCGTGAAGCGCTACGGCGGTCAGCTCGTCAACGCCGGCGAGATCATCGTCCGCCAGCGCGGCACCCACTTCCACCCCGGCAGCGGCGTCGGTCGCGGCGGTGACGACACCTTGTTCGCACTCGTCGCCGGCAACGTCGAGTTCGGCACCAAGCGCGGCCGCCGCGTCGTCAACATCGTCCCGGCGGGGGAGTGAACTTCTCACCGGTTTCCTAGCACCACCAACCGAGGGCGTTCCTGAGAGCATCAGGGGCGCCCTTCGTGTTCTGAAAGAAGGAACTCACATGGCCGTCCCGACGTTCGTCGACCGGGTGACGTTGCACGTCGTCGCGGGGCGGGGCGGCAACGGCGTGGCGTCCGTGCACCGCGAGAAGTTCAAGCCGCTCGGCGGCCCCGACGGCGGCAACGGTGGCCCGGGCGGGTCGGTCATCCTGCGCGTCGACCCCGACGTGACGACGCTCATCGACTACCACCACAACCCCAGGCGCCAGGGTGAGCACGGCGGCCACGGTGCGGGGGACCACAAGAACGGCACTCACGGGCACGACGTGGTCCTGCCAGTCCCCGACGGCACCGTCGTCACCGACGAGAACGGCACCGTGCTCGCGGACCTGGTCGGGCCGGGCACCGAGATGGTGGTCGCCCAGGGTGGTCGCGGAGGTCTCGGCAACGCTGCCCTCGCCTCGACCAAGCGCAAGGCTCCCGGCTTCGCGCTCCTGGGCGAGCCCGGGGACGACCTGGTCGTCAACCTCGAGCTCAAGGTCGTGGCAGACATCGGACTGGTCGGCTTCCCCAGTGCGGGCAAGTCCAGCCTGATCGCTGCCCTCTCCCGGGCCCGGCCGAAGATCGCCGACTACCCCTTCACGACGCTGGTGCCCAACCTGGGTGTGGTCAAGGCCGGCGACACCACGTTCACCGTCGCCGACGTCCCCGGACTGATCGAGGGTGCCAGCGAGGGGCGCGGCCTCGGCCACGACTTCCTGCGCCACATCGAGCGCTGCGCCGCGATCGTGCACGTCATCGACCTCGCCACCATGGAGCCCGGGCGCGACCCGGTCGGTGACCTCGAGGTGATCGAGCAGGAGCTGCAGAAGTACGGCGGGCTCGAGGACCGGCCCCATCTGGTCGCCCTGAACAAGATCGACGTCCCCGACGGCCGTGACATGGCCGACATCGTCGCCGAGGACATCGGCAAGCGCGGCTGGCCGGTCTTCCCGGTCAGCGCCTCCAGCCACGAAGGGCTGCGGGAGCTGATGTTCGCGATGGCCGCTGTCGTCGCCGCGCGGCGGGCAGAGGCACCACGCGCGGAGCCGACCAGGATCGTGCTCCGGCCGACGTCCTCGCGGGGCGGCACCGAGTTCACCATCACCGAGACGGGGGAGGGCTGGCGGGTGCGGGGCGAGAAGCCCGAGCGCTGGATCCGGCAGACCGACTTCAGCAACGAGGAGGCCGTCGGCTTCCTCTCCGACCGGCTCAACCGACTCGGGGTGGAGACCCGGCTGGTCGAGCTCGGTGCGGTCGAGGGTGACCCGGTGCTGATCGGCGACCCGGACAACGCCGTGGTGTTCGACTTCAAGCCCGGCATCGACGCGGGGGCGCAGATGCTCGGCCGCCGCGGCGAGGACCAGCGGTTCAACCAGTCGCGGACCGCGGCCCATCGCCGCCGGGCGATCGACGCCGCGATGTCGGACCGGGCGGAGGGGGAGACCCGCGCCGACGTGGCCCGTCGCTACGACGAGGAGCACGGGCTGAGCCACATCGACTTCGAGGACGAGCCCGAGGAAGAGCTGGAATGACGCGCGCGTCGGTCTCCGGCGCGCAGCGCGTCGTGGTCAAGGTCGGGTCGTCGTCCCTGACGACAGCGGCCGGGGGGATCGATCCCGATCGGGTGCGCCTGCTGGTCGACAGCCTGGCCGGCGTACGCCGCAGGGGGGCCGACCTCGTCCTCGTCTCCTCCGGTGCCATCGCGGCCGGCTTGTCCCCGCTGGCCTTCAAGCGGCGTCCGCGCGACCTCGCCCGGCAGCAGGCCGCGGCCTCGGTGGGCCAGGTGCTGCTGGTGCACCGCTACAGCGAGGAGTTCGCTCGCCACGACCAGGTCACCGGGCAGGTGCTCCTGACCGTCGACGACGTGACCCGGCGCAGCCACTACCGCAATGCGCAGCGCACCTTCGCCAAGCTGCTCGAGCTCGGCGTGGTCCCGATCGTCAACGAGAACGACACGGTCGCGACCTCCGAGATCCGGTTCGGCGACAACGACCGCCTCGCGGCACTGGTGGCCCACCTCGTGCACGCCGACCTGCTGGTGCTGCTCTCCGACGTCGACGGGCTGTACGACGCACCGCCCAGCGTCGCGACGAGCCGGCTCATCCCCGAGGTCACCAACGGCGAGGACCTCGAGGGCATCCACCTCGGTCGTGCCTCGGGGGAGGGCCTCGGCACGGGAGGCATGCAGACCAAGCTGGAAGCGGCTCGGATCGCCACCGGCGCCGGCATCCCCGTGGTCCTCACGAGCATGGCGCACGCCCAGGCGGCCCTCGCCGGCGCCGACACCGGCACGTTGTTCCACCCGACCGGGCGCCGCCGGCCGACGCGCCTGCTCTGGCTGGCGCACGCCACCGAGCCCAAGGGCCGCATCGTCCTGGACGCCGGCGCCGTGCGGGCGGTGGCCGAGCGACGGGCCTCGCTGCTGCCGGCGGGAGTCACCGATGTCGTCGGCACGTTCGCGGCCGGTGACCCGGTCGACCTGGTCGACGAGGCCGGCGGAGTGGTGGCGCGCGGCCTGGTCAACTACGACTCCGAGGAGCTCCCCGGGTTGCTCGGTCGTTCCACCCGCGAGCTGGCGCGCGAGCTGGGGGCGGCGTACGAGCGAGAGGTCGTGCACCGCGACGACCTGGTCGTGTTCTGAGCACACTCGTACACCCAAGAATTTGCTTGATTCGGTGCGATCCGCGAGTTAAATCGGACAGACTGACCGCACCGGGTGCCGTGCCCGGATCTCCAAGGGGGAGCGCTTGAACACTCTCACGCGTCACTGGCACGTGACGCTGACCCTCGCGGGCGATCCAGTCGAACCACTGATCGTCCGTGCTGCCATGCAGCGGCTCAGCGAGCAGCACCAGTTCCTGGACTCCGTCTCCTCCACGGGAGACTCCGCGGAGATCCAGTTCTGGGACGAGGGCGAGAACATGCTCGACGTCGCCTCCCTGGCGATGCGGGTGTGGAACGAGCACCGCGAGTCGGCCAGCCTGCCTCCGTGGGAGGTCGTCGGCCTCGAGGTCCTGGAGAAGACCGTCCGCGAGAGCCGGACCTCGGTCGGCCAACGCGCCTGAGGCCGCAAGCGCGCAGCGGCTGCTGCTCGTTACGCTGACGCCATGTCCGAGTCCGCGTTTGGCGCCGTGGCCGTCCGTGCGCGTACGGCGGCCACGGAACTGGCACTGGCCACCCGGGCCACCAAGGACACCGCCCTGCTCGCGATGGCCGACGCCCTCGAGTCGGAGGCCGACGAGGTCCTGAGCGCCAACGCCGCCGACGTGCGGGCCGCCGAGGAGCGCGGGACACCGGCACACCTGGTCGACCGGCTCCGCCTCGACACCTCCCGCATCGACGGCATGGCCCACGGCCTGCGCGACGTCGCCGGCCTGCCCGACCCCGTTGGCGAGGTCGTCCGCGGCTCGACGCTGGCCAACGGCCTCCAGCTGCGTCAGGTCCGGGTGCCGTTCGGTGTCGTCGGCATCATCTACGAGGCGAGGCCCAACGTCACCGCCGACGCGGCGGGCATCTGCCTGAAGAGCGGCAACGCGGTGCTGCTCCGCGGCTCCTCCAGCGCCCGCCGGTCCAACGAGGCGATCGTCGCGATCCTCCGGTCAGCGGCCGCAGCGGCCGGTCTTCCCGAGGACGTCGTCCAGCTGGTGCCGGGGGACAGCCACGACTCGGTCAAGGAGCTGATGCGCGCCCGTGGCCTGGTCGACGTGCTGATCCCGCGCGGCGGGGCCGGGCTGATCCGCTCGGTCGTCGAGGAGTCGACGGTCCCGGTGATCGAGACCGGCGTCGGCAACTGCCACGTGTACGTCGACTCCGCCGCCGACCTCGACATGGCCGAGCGCATCGTGCTCAACGCGAAGACCCAGCGCACCTCGGTGTGCAACGCCGCCGAGTCGCTGCTGGTCCACCAGGACGTCGCCGAGGAGTTCGTCCCGCGGATCGTGCGGGCACTGCAGGCAGCCGGTGTGCGGGTCCACGGGGACGAGTGCTTCGCCGCCCACGACGGTGTCGAGCCGGCCACCGAGGAGGACTGGGCCACGGAGTACCTCGCGCTCGAGATGTCCGCGGCCGTCGTACCCACCCTCGACGCGGCGATCGAGCACATCCGCCGCTACTCCTCGGCGCACTCCGACGCGATCGTCACCGACTCCCAGCCGCACGCGCAGCGCTTCGTCGCGGCGGTGGACTCGGCCGCTGTGCTGGTCAACGCCTCCACCCGGTTCACCGACGGCGGTGAGTTCGGCTTCGGCGCGGAGATCGGCATCTCCACCCAGAAACTGCACGCGCGCGGCCCCATGGGCCTCCCCGAGATGACCTCGACGAAGTACGTCGTCACCGGGGACGGCCACATCCGGTGAGGCTGTTCCTGCTGACCTTCGGGTTCGGCGCCGTCTCGGCGGTCATCCCGATCTTCAACATGGAGGCCTACATCTCGGTGGTGTACGCCAGCACCGACCACTACCCGGCCCTGGCGCTCGCCTTCGTCGGCTCTCTGGGCCAGAACGTCGGCAAGCTGGTCTGGTACTTCATCTGCCGCGGTGCCCTGGACATCCCGTGGCTGAAACGCCAGATGGCCACCCCCAAGCGCCAGGCGCAGTACGAGCGCTGGCGCGACTTCATCCAGGGACGCCCGGTGATGAGCGGGCTGCTCACCTTCGTGTCGGCCGCGATCGGGTTCCCGCCCTTCTTCGCGATGGCGATGGTCGCCGGGACGCTGCGGATGAACGTGTTCGTGTTCTTCACCGCCGGACTGCTCGGCCGGACGTTCTTCTTCTGGGCCTGGCTGCTCGGCGTGGGCCTCATCTTCAACTGAGGCACGCAAAGGCTAGAGTTTGCGCCATGCCGATCCTCCAGATGGTTTCGTTGGCCGCCGAAGAAGGGGCCGGGGCCGGGCCCTTCCTCGTGGGCGGCGGCATCATGGTGCTGCTCGTCCTCGTCCTCCTCGGCATCCTGGCCTTCGGCAAGGGACGCGAGCACTCCTGAGCGCCACGTCCAGCTCCCGTCGCCGACGTGTCGGCGTGATGGGTGGCACCTTCGACCCGATCCACCACGGCCACCTGGTGGCGGCCAGCGAGGTCCAGGCCTGGTTCGACCTCGACCAGGTGGTGTTCGTGCCGACCGGGGAGCCGTGGCAGAAGTCCGACCGGGTCGTCTCTCCCGCGGAGCACCGCTACCTGATGACGGTGATCGCGACAGCCTCCAACCCGCGGTTCGAGGTGTCCCGCGTCGACATCGACCGCGGTGGTCCGACGTACACCATCGACACGCTGCGCGACCTGAGCGCGAGGATGCCCGATGCCGACCTCTATTTCATCACCGGCGCCGACGCGCTGACCGAGATCTTCACCTGGCGCGACGCCGACGAGCTCTTCGGGCTGGCCCGGTTCGTCGGGTGCACGCGGCCCGGTTACGAGATGACCGCGAGCACGCTGGGGGAGATCCCCAGCGACCGGGTGACCATCCTGGAGATCCCCGCCCTGGCCATCTCCTCGACCGAGTGCCGTGAGCGCCGGGCCAAGGGCGAGCCGGTCTGGTACCTCGTCCCCGACGGCGTCGTGCAGTACATCGCCAAGCACGACCTCTACGCGCCGTCGGACCCGACCCGACAGGAAGTTCCGCTGTGACTGCGACCGAACACGCCCTCGAGCTCGTGCACGCCGCCGCGAGTGCCGCCTCGGACAAGCTGGCCGAGAACATCCTCGCCTTCGACGTCAGCGACCAGCTGGTGATCACCGACGCCTTCGTGCTGTGCTCGGCGAGCAACGAGCGGCAGGTCAAGTCGATCGTCGACGAGATCGAGGACAAGCTCCGCGAGATCGGTGCCAAGCCCGTACGCCGGGAGGGCGAGCGCGACGGCCGCTGGGTGCTGATCGACTACGCCGAGATCGTGGTCCACGTGCAGCACACCGAGGAGCGCGAGTTCTACGCCCTCGAACGGCTCTGGCGCGACTGCCCGGTGATCCCGATGCCGGCCGACGTCACCTCGGGCCGTGGCCGCTGAGTCCGACACGGCCCCCGGTCGGCGCATCGTGCTGGTGCGGCACGGCCAGACGGCCTGGAACGCCGTCGGTCGGGCACAGGGCCACGCCGACATCAGTCTCGACGACACCGGGCGCCGGCAGGCCGAGTCGATGGCCGCCGTGCTCGCCGAGCTGGAGCCCGTGCTGCTGATCAGCAGCGACCTCGCACGCGCCCGGGAGACGGCTGCCTTCCTCGAGAAGGCCACCGGGCTGACCGCCGAGGAGGACCCTCGCCTGCGCGAGTACGACGTGGGTTCGCGCACCGGGCTGACCCGCGAGGAGTTCGCCGAGACACTCGGTGAGGACGCCTCGCTGGCCTTCGATGCCCACGCCCACGTCGAGGCTCCGGGCGCCGAGACCGTCAGCGAGGTCGCTGCCCGCATCGTCCCGGCCACCAGGGAGGCGGTCGAGCGCCTGGCACCGGGGGAGACCGCTCTGCTGGTGATGCACGGTGCCGCACTGCGCATCGCCCTGGCCGGCGTCCTCGGCTGGCCGCTGGAGAGCGCCGACACGCTCGAGGCGATGGCCAACTGCGGTTGGGCCGTGGTGGTCGAGCACGGAACAGGGCGACTGCGGCTCTCGGCGTACAACATGACGGCCGGGTGACCCTCCCGACCCTGCCCCCGATTGGCAATCGGTGCGACCCGCCCGCTAAGATTCCCGGCGTTGCCCAGACACGGGCGACACCCGATCTGGGGCTGTGGCGCAGTTGGTAGCGCACTTGCATGGCATGCAAGGGGTCAGGGGTTCGAATCCCCTCAGCTCCACCGAATTGTGACAGCAGTGGCGCCGTGGCGCAGTTGGTAGCGGCTCTGCCATGCAAGGCATGGCATGCAAGGGGTCAGGGGTTCGAATCCCCTCAGCTCCACCAAAATTCTGCCGCACGCGTTACCGTGGTGGCACAGGACGGAGACCCGCTAGCAGGTCACCTTCTTGAGGCTCCGGTCCATCCAAACCGGCGGTGGCCGGGCCGACCCGGGAAAGAATCCCTCCCGTGAGGCTGGTGCCCAGACCCTGCACCGGTCTCACCATCGTCAGCCCGACGCCTGGCGCAGCTTGGCGAGCAGGGGCTCGGCGGCCTCGGCCAGGAACTGCTCCTGGGATTCGCCCCCGACCTGGACCAGCGCGACGTCGGTGAAACCTGCCTCCCAGAACGGCTGCACGGCCTCGACGATCGCGTCGAGGTCAGGCCCGCAGGGGATGTTGTCGGCGACGTCCTCGGGACGGACGAACTGGGTGGCAGCTGCGAATCCGGCCGTGGTCGGCAGGTCGGCGTTGACCGACCAGCCGCCGGCGAACCAGCGGAACTGGTCGTGGGCACGCTCGACGGCCACCTTCTCCTCGGGATCCCAGCAGATCGGGATCTGGCCGACAGCCCGCGCCGAGCTGCCGATGGTCGGTGCGCCCTCGGTGGCGTTCCACTGCTGTACGACGTCGGGCAGCGGCTCGACGGCGATCAAGTGATCGGCCAGTGGCGCCAGCTCCTCGACCGCTCGTTCGCCGGCCACGGCGACCGCGATCTCGACCGGGTCCTCGGGCAGGTCCCAGATGCGCGCCGAGTCGACCTGGTAGTACTCGCCCTGGTGGTCGACGAGGTCACCGGTGTGCAGGCGGCGGATGATCTCGATGGCCTCGGTCAGCATCGCCTGCCGCTCCTGCAGGGCCGGCCAGCCCTGCCCGACGACGTGCTCGTTGAGGTTCTCGCCGCTGCCGAGACCGAGCGTGAAGCGCCCGTCCGCCAGCAGCTGCACCGTGGCCGCCTTCTGCGCCACGACTGCCGGATGGTAGCGGAGCGTCGGACAGGTCACGTAGGTCATCAGGTCGACGCGCTCGGTGGCGTGCGCGACGGCACCCAGCACCGACCAGGCGTACGGCGCATGGCCCTGCGCGCTCAACCAGGGGAAGTAGTGGTCGCTCATCACCTCGAACTCGAAGCCGACGCCCTCGGCGCGGACGGCGAAGTCCACGAGGTCCTTGGGGCCGGACTGCTCGGTCATCAGGGTGTAGCCGAAGCGGGTCATGCGTCTCCTCGCTGCTGCAGGTAGTCGTTCCAGTCCAGGTTCAAAAGGTCCTCGGGGGCATCCACCACCAGGACCGCGCCGGCCTTGGTCAGCTCCGCGTCGCTGTACCCGCCGGAGCGCAGCCCGATGCAGGGCAGCCCGGCGCGTTCGGCCGACTCCACGTCGTACGGCGTGTCACCGACCATCACGGCTCGTTCGACCTGGCCGAGCCGTTCGAGGGTCACGCCGATCAGGTCCGGCTCGGGCTTGGACTCGTCGGCGTCCTCGGAGGTGGTGAGCAGCTCGATGTCGTCACCGATGCCGAGGTGGTCGACGGCCTCGCGGGAGAACTCGGGGTCACCCGACGACGCCAGGGCGACCCGGTAGCCGTCGGATCTCAGCCGCCGGACCAGCTCGGCGGCGCCGGGAAGGGCATCGACCTCGGCCTTGAGCTCGACGTACTCCTCGCGCCAGGCCTTTCGCAGGGCGTCCCCGAGGCGGTCCTCGACGTCGTGGCCGGCCACCTCCGCCACGAGCTTGTCTCCGCCCATGCCCACGGTGCGGTGGATCCGCCAGAGGGGGACGGGCACCTCGTGGCGGTGGAAGGCGCGCTGCCAGGCGATGGCGTGGTGGTACGTCGAGTCGACCAGCGTGCCGTCGATGTCGAACAGGATCGCGTCGGTCATGCCTTCGCCCGTGCCCATTCGGAGGACACGCACACGTGCTGGCCTACGCGTGGTCGATCCGCAGCAGCACGCCGCGGTCGCCGTACTCCCGCAGCTCGCCGGCGACCAGACCGGAGCCGCCGAGCAGCGCGGCCACCGCCTCCGCCTGTTCCTGGGTGCCGAGCTGGAGGAGCGCGACTCCTCCGGGAGCCAGGTGGCCGGAGATCGCCCGGAGGCACTCGTGCACGACGTCCATCCCGCCGTCGCCGCCGTCGATCGCCAGCAGGGGGTCCTCGGGGAAGCGCACCGTCTCGGAGCGCCGCACCCACGGCGGGTCCGCGATGATCAGGGGGAACTGCTCGCCGCGCGGCAACACCTCGCTGATCAGTCCCGTGCGGATGCTCACGCGGTCGATGCACCCAGCGGCCTCGGCGTTGTGCAGGGTGTACGACGCCGCGACCGGGCTGACGTCGACGCAGACCAGGCGGCGTGCCGAGTCGGCCACCGCCAGCAGGCCGATCTGACCGGCTCCCGAGCACAGCTCGAGCACGTCGCCCGCGGGCAGGTCCCGCAACAGCGCGGCGGCCCACCAGGACTGGGCCGTCGTCCAGTCGCGCGGACGGAGGACCCGGGCGTCGAAGCTGATCTGCAGACCGCCGAAGTCCACGGTCTCGGTGCCGGCGGCGACCTCGGTACCGCTCATCGCGCCTGGGCCGGGACGGCCTTGTGGGTGCTGTCGCACCACGGCTTGCGCCCGGACATGCCGCAAGCACACACCGCGACCACCGGCCTCGTCACCGGATGGCGTTCGCCAGCGTCGTCGACGACGACCTCGGCCCCGCGCACCAGCAACGGGCCGCCGGGGCAGACCCGGACGCTGACCTCGCCCGTCACGAGGCCACCTCCAGCTCGCCGGACCAGCGCTCGAGCAGCTCGGCACCCGACAGCGCGGCCAGGTGCAGGCAGGTCGCGGCCCCGAAGAGGACGTCAGCACCGAGCGTCGGGTCCTCCTCGACCAGCCGGCCGCAGATGTCGTGCAGCGCCACCTGCTCGTGGACCGCATCTGCCTCGACGTGCTCGTGGAAGTACGCCGCGACGGCGTCGGGCAGCCCGACCCGTTCGATCCCGGCCGCGATCTTGCGCGCCGGGACCGAGCTGGTGGCCTCGAAGGCCGCCAGGTGACCCATCGCCGCCCCTCGGAGGCGGCGCTGCAGGCCGAACAGGGACATCGCGTTGGCATTGGCCAGGCTGAGTGCCGAGACATCGTCGGTGTAGGCGCCGTAGCTGTCGTCGAGACCCGCGGCGCGCAGCGCATCTGCGAAGAGGGTGGAGTGCAGTCGCTCGGGCCGGCCGCCGCCGTACTCGTCGTACTGCAGCTCGGCCAGGGCGGCCTTGGCGGCTCCGCCGATCCGTGGCAGCACGAACGACTGGGGGTCGGACTCCTTGAGCTGCTGCACGCTGCGTTCGCGCAAGAAGTCGACGATGTGCTCGCGCGAAGCGGTGCGGTGGAGGAAGGCCGCGACCGGAGGGCTGTCGTCAGCAGCGATCAGCTCGAGGAGCTGGGCCGACACGTCGCCGGTGCCCGATGCCACCGGCACCGATCCGACGGCCCGGCGCAGTTCGTGCTCGAAGCGCCGCTCGAGGGTCTTGCGCAGCCGGAGCAGGCCGAGGTCCCACTCGCGGTCCTCCGCGACCTCGTCGAAGCCGCGGTAGTGCAGCTCGTAGAGGATCCACAGCGCGAGCTGGGCGTCGCCGTCGTCGAGGACCTCGGCCGCTCCGATCGCGATGGGGCCGGCCTCGTCCTGGGTGCGGACGAGCGACCCGATGACGTGACGACTGATCGGTCCGCGTTCGCGGGGCAGCTGCATGGGGAAACCTCCGGTGAGTACGGGGGCTCCCAGTACCCCAATGGGCCCGGTGCGATCACCTCAGTTCGGGGTGGGAGTCCGGCAAGGCACCGTGGGTGACGACGTACTCCGCGACGTCGGCCAGCTTGGTGTTGGTATGGCTGGAGTAGCGGCGCAGCAGCTCGAAGGACTGCTCCATGGTCAGCTCGTAGGTCTGCATCAGGATGCCCTGGGCCACCCCGATCATGTGGCGGGAGTGCAGTGCCGTGCGCAGTCCGCTGGACATGCGTGCGGCGGTGAGGGCGTTGGTGGCGTGCGTGGCGTAGATGTCGGCCACGTCCAGGTCCTCGTGGCCGAAGGCGCCGGGCGTGCCGGAATAGAGGTTCAGCGCGCCGAGCACCTCCTCGGCGGTCGACAGCTGGATGCCGAGGATGGCGTGCACGCCGATGTCGGCGGCACGCGGCCCCCAGCGGGGCCAGTCCTGCGAGGTCGCGAGGTGGTTGGAGACTCGGGGTTGGCCGGTGACGGCTGCTTCGAGGCACGGTCCCTCGCCGAGGTCGTACTGCAGCTGGTCGACCTGCACGGCGACGTCGGAGGAGGCAGCGACCGTCTCGGTGCGGTTGCGCCGGCGGCGCAGGGTCACGCTCGCCCAGTCGCAGGCCGGGACCACCTCCACGGCGCGCTCGACCACGTTCTGCAGGGTCGGTGTCTCCTCACCGATCTGCATCAGGTCCTGGCTGACCTGGGCGAAGAACGACGCAGACGGCGGTGTGGTCTCCATGGGCCGCGCCCTCCCGTTGACTCGTGGTGATGCCACCTTAATCACGGACGCCGGGATCACCGACCGAGCCCAGGTCCTGACGGATGTCGCGGAAGATGCGGGTGAGCAGCCGGGAGACCTGCATCTGGGTGACCCCCAGGTCCTCGGCGATCTCGCGCTGGGTCAGTCCCTCGAAGAACCTCAGCTCCAGGATGCGCCGATCACGCTCACTCAGCCGTCGTACGACGGGGGCCAGCACGACTCGTGCTTCGGCGGCCGACTGGTCCCTGTCCTCGTCCCCGATGAGCTCGCCGAGCGAAGCGCCCTGCTCCTCACCGACCGGCTTGTCCAGTGACGTCGGGGTGAAGCAGCCGTGGCCGTCGAGAGCCTCGCGTACGTCGGCCGGCTGCTCGTCGAGGTGCTCGGAAAGCTCGTCGACGGTCGCTGGCCGTCCCAGCGTGATCGCGAGGTCGCGCTGTGCCTGGGAGAGGCGCGCCTGCAGCTCCTGGATGCGGCGTGGAGGACGAACCATCCAGCCCTTGTCGCGGAAGTAGCGGCGTACCTCCCCGCGGATCGTCGGCACGCAGAAGGAGAGGAAGTCGTGTCCGGCCTCCGGGTCGAACCGGCGTGCCGCCTTCGTCAGCGCGAGGTAGGCCACCTGTTGCAGGTCCTCGGTGGCGACACCGCGCGAGCGATAGCGGGAGACCACCGAGTCGGCGACCGGCATGTTGACCGCGGCCAGCTCGTTGGTCAGCTCATGTCGCTCGTCGTCATCCACGCAGTAGGCGAGCCGGGCGACGAGCTCGCGCGTCCGTTCGGTCCGGCCGTATCGTTCATCGGCGCGGTGGGTGTCGTGGGGGGTGCGGGAAAGAACAGCAGAGGGGGGATTCATGCCTCACCAGGCTTGGTCGACTCCCGAAAGAACCCGAGAGTGTCGAACCACCCGCCGTCGTTTCCAGCGAGCGCGGCCCCGAGCACCCTCGCCTCTGCTTCACGCGACTACCCGGCGTTTTCAACGTACACCCGTCACACCCGGACACAACAGCCGAGGTCCGTCCGTGTGTCCGCACCGGATCGGGGTACTGGCACCAACGTCCACGTGCACGCTGTCCACGGAAGGACACAGATGAGTCAAGGCGATGGAGACTCGGGCGACCTCGCCGCCGCACTCGACGCCTATGAGACGGCGCCGGCGATCATGCTGGCCTGTGAAGGCGACGACATGGTGCTCGCCAGTGCCAACGAGGCCGCACGAGAGGCGTTCGGAGATCGGTGCGAGTTCGGTCGCCCACTGCGTGAGATCGCGCCAGAGGTCGACCAGAGGACCAAGGACCTGATGGACGACATGGCCGGCACGGTGCTCGCGACCGGCCAGTCGGTGACCAGACCGGCCCACCGGGTGCAGGTGCAGTCCGACGACCAGGCGCCGTTCGAGGTCGTCTGGGACCTGACCTTCAGCCCGTGGTTCGCGGCTGACGGTTCGGTGCGCGGGGTGCTGGCTCACGGGCTCGACGTCACACAGGTGGCCCGAGCCGGACAGGATCCAGCGGACCACCTGCACGAGCTGATCGCCATGCAGGACGCGTTGCTGCCCGAGTTCCTGCCGGTGCTGCCGGGGGTCGAGATCGCCGGACGCTACCTCCTGGCAGAGGACGAGTTCTCCGCAGGCGGGGACTGGTACGACGCCGTCGCGCTGGCAGACGGTCGGGTCGCTCTGGTCGTCGGAGACGTGGTCGGCCACGGTGTGGCCGCAGCGGCGGCCATGGGTCGGCTCCGCTCTGTCTCGCACGAGCGCCTCCGCAGCGGCGCGGACCTCGTCCAGGTGATGGTGGCACTCGATGCCTTCGCGGCCTCGGTTCCCGACGCGAACGCCGCGACGATCTGCGCCTTGGTGCTGGACCCCGCGGCCGGTCAGCTGGAGTACTGCACGGCCGGGCACCCGCCGCCGCTCGTCGTACGCCCTGACGGCCGGTCGCGATACCTCCGTCACAGCGGCGCCGCCCCACTGGCGACCACCGGTGAGATGACGGTGGCGGTGGACCACCTCGAGCGCGGCGACCTCGTCGTCCTCTACACCGACGGCATCCTGGAACGGCCCGGGCGGACCCCCGCCGGGAGCACGGTGGAGCTCGGCCAGATGGCAGCCGATGCTGCGTCCGGGCCGCACCCCCCACGCTCGCCCGGACCCGCCGAACGGGTGTGCCAGCAGGCGCTCGAGGGGATGACCCGGCGCAGCGGGTACGCCGACGACATCGCGCTGCTCGTGGCCCAGGTGACCGGGCCGCTCGCTCCACTCCACCTGGACCTGGTCGCCGACCATCGGGCGCTGCCGACCGTGCTGGAGGCCCTGGCCACGTGGTTGGAGTCGATGCGGGTGCGCGAGCTCGACCACATCGTGGTCCAGCACGCCGTCGAGGAGCTGGTCACCAACGTGGTGGAGCACGCCTACCCGACCGCGGGAGCGCCCGGGTGGCTCACCGTCGACGCCGCACTGCTCCCTGCCGGCGACGTGGAGATCCGCTTCGCCGACGGCGGAGTCTGGGTGCCGCCGTACGCCGGTGATGGGCGTGGTCGCGGACTCGGCATGGTGCGGGGGATGGTCGACCGTCTCGTCGTCCGTGGCGGCGACGACGGCACCGTCGCCATCGTCCGGCACCGCCTCTCCCGGCCCGCGTGGATGCTCACCGGGACGAGCACACCGGGGGGTCGGCACCGATCGGAGCTGGACGAAGGGTTCACCTTCGCCGCTGATGCGGCCGGTCTGCACCTGACCGGGTCGCTCGACCACACCGCGCTCGACGACCTTCGTGGTGCGCTCGACGATGTCGCGCAGACCGGCCGCGTCGTCGTACTCGACCTCGAGGGCGTGACCAGGCTGCCGAGCTCGGCCGTCCAGGCGCTGCACGTGGCCAGTCGAGACGCAGCCGACCGGGGACAGGACCTCGTCCTCTACGCGCCGGCGGGTACGACGGCCCAGCAGGTGCTGGAGCTGGTCCGGCTGCCCTACGTGCTCACGCTCAACCGGTGACGAAGTCGGCCGGGTCGATCTGGGCGCAGCGCTGCTGGTACTCCGCGACCAGTCCCGGCCAGTTGGTGCTGATGCGCCCGCCGTCCTGGTGGTACCAGTTGTGGCAGGACGCCCAGACGCTGTTCCTGAGGCGGTCCTGGATCTCGGCGTCGAAGCGTTCCTCGACCTCGGGACGCACGGCGACCGAACGTGCCCCCTCGGCCTCGGTGTGGCGGAGCAGGGTGGTGATCGCTCGGGCCGCGGCCTCGAGCATGTTGATGATCGAGCTGCCACCGAGGTTGGTGTTGGGTCCGTAGACGACGAACAGGTTCGGGAAGTCCGGGACGCAGATCCCCAGGAAGGCCCGCGCGCCACCCTTCCACCGGGCGTGCAGGTCGGCTCCGTCGGAGCCGGTGATCTGCATCGGGGCCAGGAACTCGGTCGCGGCAAAGCCGGTGCCGTAGATGATCACGTCGACCTCGTGGACGGTGCCGTCACCGCTGCGCACTCCCTCCGGGAGCACCTCCACGACCGGCTCGGTCACGACGTGGACGTTGGGCTTCGCGAGCGTTGAGTACCAGTCGTTGGAGAACAGCACCCGCTTGCAGCCGAACTCGTAGTCGGGGATCAGCTTCGCCCGTAGCTCCGGGTCGCGCACCTGGGCGAACAGCTGAGCTCGCCAGCCGAGCTTCACCATCGACTTCAGGGGGGTGTCGTCGATCAGGGCCTTGTTGAACTGCTCGGTGATCCGCCAGGTAAGTCCGCGACCGAAGGCCTGGGTGCGGGGGAACCGCTCGAAGACCTTGCCGTGGGTGGCGGTGTACTCGCGGTCGGGCTTCGGGGCGACGTACGGCGCCGATCGCTGGAAGACGGTGATGTTCGCGGCGTCGGACTGGATGCCGGGCACGAACTGGATGGCGCTCGCTCCGGTGCCGAGGACCGCGACGCGCTTGCCGCGCAGGTCGACCGAGTGGTCCCACTCGGCGGAGTGGAAGGCCGGACCCTGGAACGTGCCGAGCCCGGGCAGCTCCGGGATCGACGGTCGGGACAGCTGCCCGACCGCGGTGACCAGCACGTCGGTGTCGATCCGCTCGCCGGCCGAGGTCTCCAGGTGCCAGCCGGCAGTGGTCTCGTCGTACGTCGCCGACGTGACCTCGACGCCGGTGCGGACCAGGTCGAGGACGCCGTACTCCCGGGCGGTCCGCTCGATGTAGCCGAGGATCTCGTCCTGCCGGGAGTAGCGGTGCGGCCACGCGGGGTTGGGTGCGAAGGACCACGAGTAGAGGGACGACGGCACGTCGCAGGCCGCGTTGGGATAGGTGTTCTCACGCCAGACCCCACCGACCCCCTCGGCCTTCTCGAGCACGGTGATGTCGCGGTATCCCGCCCGCTTCAGCTCGACGGCGGTGCCCAGCCCACCGAAACCGGCACCGATGATCGTGATCGAGGGTTGGCGCATGGCAGGACCCTAGTGCTACGTCATGGTGGCGAGGAGCTGACGGCCCTGCTCGGCGAACCTGTGCTCGACCAGCACCTCGTAGCGGGTGGCGACCACCTGGGTGACGGAGGTGAAGTCGCGACGGCCGCGGGTGGCGGCGTACCCCGCCAGCGCCCAGACCAGGCCGAAGACCGCACCGAAGAGCATCGTGCCGAGGATGATCGCGATGGTGCTGCTGCCGGTGCTGAACAGTGAGACGACCAGCCCGACGAACAGGCCCATCCAGATCCCGGAGAGAAGTCCTCCGGTCGCCACCTTGCCGTAGGTGAGGCGACCGGTGACGCGCTCGATCTGCTTGAGGTCGGTGCCGACGATCAGGCAGTTCTGCACCGGGAACTCGTTGTCGGAGAGGAAGTCGACGGCCTTCTGGGCCTGCTCGTACTTCTCGTAGACGCCGAGGGACAGCGGGAACTCGAGGGTGAGCGCCGACGTGGGGATGCGGAAGCTCTGGGACTGACTCATGCGCCCAGTGTCGCAAACGGATGGTCGAAACTGAGTAGCCTGAGCGCGTGCTCGTCGCCGCTTGCGTGTTCGCCGCCCTCGCAGCTCTCGTGCACGTCTACATCTTCGTGCTGGAGTCGCTGCGCTGGACCGAGCCGGCCACGCGGCGCGTGTTCGGTACGACGGAGGAAGCCGCCGCCCTCACCCGGCCGCTGGCCTACAACCAGGGCTTCTACAACCTGTTCCTCGCCATCGGCACCATCGTCGGCATCGCCCTGGTCGGCAGCAACCGCCCCGCGTCCATCGCCCTGATCGTCTTCGCCACCGGCTCGATGCTCGCCGCCGCCCTGGTGCTGATCACCTCCGACTCCTCCAAGGCACGGGCCGCCGTCGTCCAAGGCCTGTTCCCGGCCCTGGCACTGCTCTCGCTGCTCGTCTGGGCTCTCGTCTGACCCTCGGGCTCGACGGGTCGTGGTCGCCTGGGCCTGGGCTTGTTGCTATTGCTTCCGTGTCGGCTCGGGTCTGGTCGGGGATGCGGGTTGACGGGGTACGTGGTCGACGTCCGCGGTGGTTGCCGTGGCGTCCCGATGCCTTCGGTCGGCGTGCGGTCGCTTGGCTCGAGATCCTGTGGTTGCGGCTGCCGGTTGAGGTGGGTTTTCGCCTCAGGGCATGGCTGTGACCCCGGCTGGGGCTGGCCGGGGTGTCGGGGGCTTCAGATTCTTCGCGGTGGGCGGCGGCTGATGGGTGGGACCTCGTACTGGTGGCCGGTCGGGCTGGTCCAGATGTAGGTGCCGTCCTCGAGACGTTTGTAGTCCCAGGCGGTGAAGGTCTTCATCCGGTGATGCGTCCTGCACAACGGCGCAAGGTTCAGCGGGTTGGTCTGGCCGGGTGGGCCGCCGTCGGACATGGGGATGTAGGCGGTGATGTGGTCGAGGTCGCACGACCGGGAGTCGCGGATGCAGCCGGGGAAGACGCAGTAGGCGTCGCGCAGGGTGCAGAGCTCTCGCATCGCACTGGGTGGGTCGTGCTGGTCGACCGCCTGGGTCGAGGAGAGGTCGAGGACGGGTCGGATGATGACCTTGCCGCCGGCGGCGGCGTAGCCGGTGAGCCACTCGGTGAGGAGCTGGTCGGTGGCCGCACCGAGCTTCTCGATCGACACCGCGCCGGGCTGGTCCGGGTCGAGGTGCACGTACAGGTTCACTGCACCGAGACCGCGGCCAACGCTGGGTACTGCGTCGCGTCCGGACATGAGATCGAGGGCGTATTGGGGGTCGGCCAGGATCCCGACCGCCCGGGCTCGGCGGACGTCGACCGGTTCGGTGTCGCCGAGGTCGCGCAGTTCGCCGGCGATCCGGCCGACGGTCTGGTCGAACAACAATGCGTCGGGGGTGTCCAGGGTCATCACCACGTCGGTGGTGGCGGGGTTGCCGCGGTGCCGCAGCCACACGCCTCGGCGGGCGAGCTCTTCTTCTTCGTCGGCCACGGCGCGGTCGGGGTCGAAGTACAGCCGGGCCTCCTGGACCAGCCGGGCGGCGTCGACCAGCCCGATCTTCGAGGGCGTAGCGGAGATGAGCCGGTCGGCGAACGCGACCGCCTCTGGCGAGAGGTCGTGGGTCTCCCTGGAGATCGCCCGGGCTCGCCACACCGGGACCACTCCGGCCTCGACCAACTCCCAGAGCCGAGGAAGCCGATAGACCAGCTCCAGGGCATCGGCCATCCGCTGCTTGGCCGCCTCCAGCGAGATGCCCAGAGCGGCCGCGAACGAGGCCGGCGCGAACTCATCGACCAGCGGCGCACCCGCACCAGCCAACGGCGCGCGAGATGCGGTGGCGAAGATGCCGTGGTCGTCCTCCCAGCCGGCCGGGAACTCATCCCGGCACGGGTGGATCAGCGCCCAGTGGACCGCCATCTGGAGCTGCTCGACTGCACACTGGTGGGCCAGCGCGCGGGCTGCCTGGACACGCTCGATCACCTCAGTGGCGGTGAGGGTGGTGGTGGTGTCCATGCAGAAACTCTAGACGTCGGCACCGACAGTTTCGCCCAGAGATTCGAAGGTGTGGAGAACTCTTCTGACCCCCTCCATCGGGTGGTTTCGAGACGCTCGCTGGCGCTCGCTCCTCAACCACCGAACACCAAGCAAACCGCGACGGACCCACTTGCCAGAACCCTGACCGCCGCAACCACAGGTTCTGGACCCCCGCGGCCGGAAGCCGCACAAAGGCATCGGGACGCCACCGCAACCCCACGCCGACGGAAACCACGACTCTCGTTGGCTCTGACCGGTCGACCAGCCCCGAGTGGTCTCGACTATCCGCTCGCTCCGCTCGCTGCTCGACCACCTTGTCGTCACGGCCAACGGACTGGTCGATCAAGGCGGCTCGTCTCGTCGGCCGCCGCCTACGATGGCCGCATGAACACCGACGGGACGACGGAGAAGCGTGAGGGCATGAGCGTCACCACGCTGGTCCTCGGCTTGTTCGTGCTGCTGCTTCTGCCGACCGCGGGTGGGTTCGGTATCGGTGTGCCGGAGCTGGTCGTCTGGTTCGCGCTGGTGATCGCCTGGGTTGCCTTCTGGGTCCGGAAGCGGCGACCGGTCAGGTGATGGTCATGCCTCCGTCGACGGGCAGGGTCTGGCCGGTGATGTAGCCGGCGGCGGGGGAGGCGAGGAAGACGGCCGTCGCGGCCAGCTCGCGGGGGTCGCCCTTGCGGCCGGCGGGGATGCGGGCCTGCTGGGCCTCGAGGTAGCCGTCGGGGTACTGGTCGGTCATCTCGGACTCGAAGAACCCGGGCGCGATCGCGTTGACGCGGATGCCCTTGCGGCCGGTCCACTGCTGGGCGAGGTCGCGGGTCAGGCCGATCAGGCCGGCCTTGGAGGAGGCGTACGCCGCCTGCGGGAGTCCCGCTGTCGTGATGCCGAGGACCGAGGAGATGTTGATGATCGACGATCCGGGCTCCATCACCCGTCCGCACGACTGGGCCATCCAGTAGCAGCCGTTCAGGTTGACGTCGATGACCTGGCGGAAGTCTTCCGGCTTCTCGCGAGTGGCTGGTGCTGCGGTTCCGATCCCGGCGTTGTTGATGAGTACGTCGACCCGGCCGAAGGTGTCCATCGCGGAGTCGACGAGGTGCTGACAGGCGTCGGGGGAGGCGACATCGGTCTCGACGGCGATCGCACGTCGGCCGGCCGCCTCGACGAGGGCCGCAGTGTCGGCGAGCCGGTCGACCCGGCGGGCGCCCAGCACGACGTCGGCACCGGCCTCCGCGAACGCCTGCGCGAACGCGACGCCGAGACCGGAGGAGGCGCCGGTGACGATCGCCACCTTGCCGTCGAGCGAGAACAGATCGGTGATGGAGGTCATGAGCCGATCATGACAGGGGCTCACGCAGCGTGGCTGCGGGCCTCCCAGGCCGACCGGACCATGTCCTCGAGGTCGTGGCGCATCTTCCAGTCGAGGTCGCGGGCGGCGGCCTCGCCGGTGGCCACGATGCGCGCCGGGTCGCCGGGCCGGCGCGGGCCGATCGTCGGCGTGAAGTCGATCCCGGTGACCGTTCGGATGGCGGACATGATCTCGGCAACCGAGCAGCCGGTGCCGCTGCCGAGGTTGTAGACCGGCTGCAGCTCGTCACCGGCCGCCAGGTGTTGGGCCGCCACGACGTGCGAGAGCGCGAGGTCCGCGACGTGCACGTAGTCGCGCACGCACGTTCCGTCGGGCGTGGCGTAGTCGTCACCGTTGATCCGCGGGGTCTCGCCGGCCAGCAGCTTCTCGAACACGATCGGGAACAGGTTGTGTGGGCTGGTGTCGTAGAGGTCGTCGGCCCCGGAGCCGACCACGTTGAAGTAGCGCAGCGAGGTGTGCCGGAGGCCCTTGGCGCGGCCCTGGTCACGGATGACCCACTCGCCGATCAGCTTGCTCTCGCCGTACGGCGACTCGGGACGCGTCTCGGTCTCCTCGGTGACGAGGTCGACGTCGGGCGTCCCGAAGGTGGCCGCACTCGAGGAGAACACCATCTTGTCTGCCCCGGTGCGCTCCATCGCCTCCAGCAGGTTCACGGTGCCGGTGACGTTCTGCGTGTAGGTGTGCAGCGGCCGCTCCACCGAGACCCCGGCGTACTTGTAGCCGGCGAGGTGTACGACGCCCTCGACGTCGTGCTCGCGCATGGTGCGTTCCATCAGGTCGGTGTCGACGATGGTGCCGTTCACGAACGGGACCTCGTCGTGCACGAACTCGCGGTGCCCGCTGGACAGGTCGTCGACGACGACGACATCCAGCCCGACCTGCTCGAAGGCCCGAACCACGTGGGCGCCGATGTAGCCGGCTCCTCCGGTCACCAACCACGACATACGAGTCCTCCAGATCCGTGGTGTGTCGATTGCGAAGCCGTGGGGTACGGGGTCCGTCGAGGAGTAACGTGCCTCACGGTCCGATCCGATCCCGGGAGGCTCGATGGTACTGGCAGCTGATCTACGTCTCGACGCCAACTGGGTCGACTACCTGTTGGTTGCCCTCTACTTCGGCTTCGTCATCGGCATCGGCATCATCGCTCGGCGCTCGGTCTCCAGCAGCCTTGACTTCTTCCTCTCCGGTCGCTCGCTACCGGCCTGGGTCACCGGGCTGGCGTTCATCTCGGCCAACCTCGGCGCCGTCGAGATCATGGGCATGTCCGCCAACGGTGCGCAGTTCGGCATCCCGACGGTGCACTACTTCTGGGTCGGCGCCGTCCCGGCCATGCTGTTCCTCGGCGTCGTGATGATGCCCTTCTACTACGGCTCCAAGGTCCGCTCGGTCCCGGAGTTCATGCGCAAGCGGTTCGGCACCGGTGCCCACCTCGTCAACGCGCTCAGCTTCGCGCTGGCACAGCTGCTGATCGCGGGCATCAACCTGTTCCTGCTGGCCAAGATCGTCAACCTGCTGCTCGGCTGGAACCTCTACGTCTCGCTGCTCGTGGCCGCCGCCATCGTGCTCTCCTACATCACCCTCGGCGGGCTGTCGGCGGCGATCTACAACGAGGTGCTGCAGTTCTTCGTGATCGTCGCCGCGCTGGTCCCGCTCACCATCGTGGGGCTGCACCGGGTCGGCGGCTACGGCGGGCTCAAGGACAAGATCACGGCTGCCGGCGACGGCGCCGCCCAGCTCAACTCGTGGCCGGGGACCAACCTGACCGGCATCGCCGACCCCTTCTGGTCGGTCGTCGGCATCATCTTCGGGCTCGGCTTCGTGCTGTCCTTCGGCTACTGGACGACCAACTTCGTCGAGGTGCAGCGGGCGATGGCGTCGAGCTCGATGTCGGCCGCCCAGCGCTCGCCGATCATCGGCTCCTTCCCGAAGATGTTCGTGCCGTTCATGGTCATCGTGCCGGGCATGATCGCCGCTGTGCTCGTCTCCGAGGTCGCCAAGGCCAAGGCGAGCGGCGACCCCAAGTTCGACTACAACAACTCGTTGCTCTACCTGATCAACGACCTGCTGCCCAACGGCATGCTGGGCGTCGCGATCGCAGGTCTGCTGGCGTCGTTCATGGCCGGTATGGCGGCCAACATCTCCGCCTTCAACACGGTGTTCTCCTACGACCTCTGGGAGACCTACGTCGTGAAGGGCCGCAGCGACGACTACTACCTGCGGATCGGCCGGGTCGCCACCGTCGCGGCCACGGTCATCGCGATCGGTACGGCGTTGTTCGCCCGCAACTACCAGAACATCATGACCTACCTGCAGACCCTGTTCGGCTTCTTCAACGCACCACTGTTCGCCACCTTCATCCTCGGCATGTTCTGGAAGAAGATGACCCCGACGGCCGGCTGGACGGGCCTGGTCAGCGGCACGGCCGCCGCCGTGCTGGTCGGCATCCTCAGCAAGGACGCGCTCGGCAGTCTCTCGACCGGCGTACTCCCGCTGAAGAGCCAGGGCGCGGCGTTCGCGGCAGCGGGCGCGGCCTTCATCGTGGACATCGTGGTCAGTGTCGCGGTGACGATGGTGACCCGACCCAAACCGGTGTCCGAGCTGCGCGGCCTGGTCTGGTCGGAGACGCCACGCAGCGACTTCCACGACGCCAACGAGGGCACCCTGGCCTGGTGGCAGAACCCGAACAAGCTGGCAGCGGTCGCCGGCGTCATGGTCATCGTCCTCAACATCATCTTCTGGTAGGAGCGCGACATGGCTGAGAACACCAGCGAGACCGGCCACAAGGCGGGGCTGTTCGACATCCGGTTCGTGATCGGCGCCCTGATGGGGCTCTACGGCGTGATCCTGCTGATCACCGGCTTCTTCACCAGCCAGAGCGAGCTCGACCGGGCCGACGGGTTCAACGTCAACATCGTCGGCGGCATCGCCATGATCGTCACGTCGCTGCTGTTCGGGCTCTGGGCCCGGCTCCGGCCTATCGTCGTCCCCGAGCACATCGAGCAGGAGGACGAGCCCGCCTAGACCTGCGCGTCTAGGCTCGACCTCGTGCCGACCGAGGACACCCCAGCCTGAACCTGCGCTCGCTCCCGCGCGCGCGTCGTCGACTGGTGATGGTCGTCGGCGCGCTGGTGATCGTCCTCGTCGTCGGTCTGGTCGCGCTGGTGGTGGCGCGCTCGGTGTCCGGTGGTGGCGCCGCTGACCAGTCACAGCCGGGCGCAGTGATCGTGGTCCCCGGGTACGGCGGAACGGCGAGCGACGTCACCCCGATCGTGGACGAGCTCCGACGCGAGGGACGCACTGCGATCGCCTTCCAGCCGACCGGGGGAGGCACGGGCGACCTGCGGGTGCAGGCGAAGCGGCTGGCCGACCTCGCCCAGCGCACGATCGACCGCACCGGCATCGCGTCGGTCGACGTCGTGGGCTACTCGGCCGGTGGCGTGATCGCCCGTCTCTTCGTGCGCGACGACGGTGGTGACTCCGTCGTACGACGGGTGCTGACGCTGGGTTCGCCGCACCACGGCACCGACGTGGCCGCCATCGCTGCCGACGTGGGCGGTGGCTGTCCGACGGCGTGCGAGCAGATGGCCACCGGCAGCGACCTGGTACGCCGGCTCAACGCCGGTGACGAGACACCTGCTGGGCCCAGGTGGATCACGATCAGGACCCACGGTGACCGCACCGTCACGCCCACCGACTCGGCCGAGCTCGAGGGTGCGCTGAACATCGAGGTGCAGGAAGTCTGTCCGGGCGCGACGACGACGCACGGCGGCCTGCCGTCCGACCCGGTCGTGCTGGCCACGCTGGTCAGCGCCCTCGGCACCGGTCAGCCGCGGGCGCCGACCGGCGTCACTTGTTGATGTCGCGGGTGGCGAAGTTGGCCCAGGCCGCTCCCGCGAACACCACGAGGTAGGCGAGCTGGGCGAGTACGCCGTGCACCACGTCGGTCCACCGGATCGGGTCGCGGAACAGGTCGACGAAGGCGAGCCAGTAGCGCGTCAGCAGGTAGGGGCGCAGCGACTCTGCGGCGTCCAGCCCGAGCAGCACCGTCGAGGCGATCAGGAACCCGATCGTGCCGAGTGCCGCGGCCACCGCCGAGTCGGTCATCGTGCTCAGCAGGAGGGCGATGGCCGCGACCCCGAGCATGGCGAGCACGACGTAGCCGAAGGCGAGCACGGTGCGCTCGAGCATCTCGCCCGAGCTGAGCGTGGTGCCGGAGACGCTCACCACGCCGGTGGCCGGTGCGTTGCCGAGGAACAGTCGACCCTCGACGTAGGCGACCACCGCGACGACGAGCGTGGCGACGACCACGAACGCGACGATGCTGACCAGCTTCGCCACCAGCAGCCGCAGCCGGGAGACCGGACGCACGAGCAGGTAGCGCAAGGTGTCGCTCTGCACCTCACCGGCGATCGAGTCGCCGCCGACCACGGCGACCGCCACCGGCAGGAACAACGGCAGCACGATGCCGAGGGCAGCGAGGGGAAACAGGGTGCCATCGGTGAGCACAGCCGACAGGAACGGCGGCCCGCTGCCGGGACGCGGGCCGATGTCGGTCACTGCGAGCAGCACCGCGACCAGCGTCGGCAGTGCGTTGAGGGCGACGATGGTCACCCAGGTGCGCGGCCGTCGGAGCAGCTTGACCAGCTCGACCCGGATCACGGCGTGGTCGCTTCCAGGACGACCTGCTCCAGCGTGCGGCGTACCGGCTCGAGCCCGGTGACGCGGACACCTGCTGTCACGAGGCGGACGTTGAGGTCGGCGATGTCGTCGGCCCTGACCACGACCTCGCCGGCACCGCGCTCCTGGACGCGTCCGTCGAGGAGTGCGATGGCAGCGTCGGGGTCGGGAGTCCGGACTCGCACCAGACCGGTGACGGCGCGGATGGCGGACATGTCCTCCTGGAGCACGAGGCGGCCACGGTCGAGCACGCCGACCCGGGTGGACATCTGCTCGACCTCGGCCAGCAGGTGGCTGGACAGGAAGATCGTCGTGCCGGCCCGGTTCAGCCCGAGCAGCAGCTCGCGGATGTCCCGGATGCCCTGCGGGTCGAGGCCGTTGGTCGGTTCGTCGAGCACCAGCAAGGGAGGGCGTCGTACGAGGGCGGCGGCGAGTCCCAGGCGCTGCTTCATGCCGAGTGAGTAGGTCTTGGTCGGCCGCTTGTCCGAGGGGTCGAGCCCGACCTGCTCGAGCACCTCTGTGATCCGGGAACGCTGGTCGGCGCGGCGTGCGCGCGCGCCGGCGGCAGCGTCGAACAGCGCGAGGTTGGCGCGACCGGACAGGTGCGGGTAGGCGCCTGGTCCCTCGACCAGCGCGCCGATCCGTGGCAGCACCGACGCGGCCGACTTCGGCATCGGCTCCCCGAACAGCTCGGCCTCACCGGCGTTGGCCATCACCAGGCCGAGCAGCATCCGCACGGTGGTGGTCTTGCCGGAGCCGTTGGCGCCGAGGAAGCCGTAGACGTCACCCTCGCGGACGTCGAGGTGCACCTCGTCGACGGCGCGCACGTCGCCGTACGTCTTGGTGAGGCCGCGGGTCTGGATCATTGCGTCCTCAGCACCCCGTTCTGGAGCTCGACCGCCGCCTGGCGCAGAGCCGCCGGCGTGACGGTCCCCGTGAGCAGGAAGTTTCCCCCGTCGTGCAGACGCGGGTTGGGATAGGCCGGGAGGCCCTCCACGAGCAGCACCGACAGCGGACCGACCTCGAGGGCGACGCTCCGCTCGGTGGTGCGGGCGTTGTGGCTCCTGGCCAGCTGCTTGTGCAGGGGCTTGGCCGTGAAGTCGCGCAGCGGTATGACGAGGAGGGCGGTGGGCCCTCGGCCGTAGATGCCCACGGCTCCCAGCGCCGAGGGAGCACCTTGCCGTTCGAGCCCGATCGTCCGCATCGGCAGCAGGAACGGCGCGAAGGCGTTGGCGGCGGCCACCGAGTCGAGCGAGGCGCTCCGGTGGAAGTCGACGTCGCGGGAGAACTCGAAGCGCAGGGCGCGGTCGGAGGGCGGTTCGTCGTCGAAGGTCGTGACCTCGCTGCTGAGGATCGGGTGTCGCGCGTCGTCCTCGCCGTAGACGTCGATGCGCAGCGGCACGTTGGTCGACTCGTCGGCCCAGACGTCCACGCGCCCGATCGTCGAGACGGGGTCTGACGGCACCAGCCGCAGGCCCGCCGCGCTGCGGCCCGCCACCCGTCGCGGCGCGATCCGGGACAGCTCGCCCGGCTCGGCTCCGGCAAGCAGCCGTCGGGCCAGGGCGACCGGGACGAGGTCGTTGTCGTCGGGGAGGCGGATCGGAGACCAGTCGACCAGCCGCGCTGTGTCGTCCTCGTAGCGCCACCGGGTCGAGAAACCGCCCTGGCGCACCTGGTCGTTCTCGCCGGTGGGGCTGATCCGGTCGACCCGCCAGTCCTCGTCGTCCTGCCACCAGACACGCAGCTGGCTGCTCTCGCCGAGCAGCCTGGCCACGCCTCCGAAGGTCGAGCCGGTCAGCGGGACCGACAGCGAGCCTCGCGTGCGCACCTCGCCGGACCAGCCGGTGTCGATCGCCGCGCGTACGCGTTGGGCCAGGACCGGGGCCGTGACGTCGGTGTCCGAGGCGGGCAGCAGGCGCAGCACGGTCGGGGGCGCGCAGACGGCCAGCGCCAGCAGCGCCACCACCAGCCAGCGCGCCGCGGGGACCATCCTCACAACGTACGTCGGGGTGCCGTGCCGACGTACTGGACGAATGGGCTACGACCTGCGGCGACAGCGTGAGTACCATGTGCCCATGAGGCAGGTCCTGCTCCTTCTCTAGCCGCGTCGACCAGACGACGCGGCCGCCCCTCTGCGCGAGGGGCTTTTTCGTGCCCGAGACAGGACCGACCCGACAAGGATGAGCGAGATGACCGAGCCCCACCCAGAGTCCCACCGGGACGACAGGGAGCAGCAGAGCTACGACGTCCACGCGACGGAGGCCAAGTGGCAGCCCGTGTGGGAGGAGCTCGACCCGTTCCGTGCCGACGACGACAGCCCGCGCGAGAAGCGCTATGCGCTGACGATGTTTCCCTACCCCAGTGGCGACCTGCACATGGGTCACGCCGAGGTGACGGCGCTGCACGACGTGATCGCCCGCTACTGGTGGCAGCGGGGCTACGAGGTGCTGAACCCGATCGGGTGGGACTCCTTCGGGCTGCCGGCAGAGAACGCCGCCATCCAGCGCAACGAGCACCCTGCGACGTACACCTACGCCAACATCGAGACCCAGGCCGCGTCGTTCAAGAAGTACGCCGTGAGCTTCGACTGGTCCCGCCGGCTGCACACCTCCGACCCGGAGTACTACCGCTGGACGCAGTGGCTGTTCCTGAAGCTCCGCGAGCGCGGACTGGCCTACCGCAAGTCGAGCCCGGTGAACTGGTGCCCCAACGACCAGACGGTGCTGGCCAACGAGCAGGTCGTCGACGGCTTCTGCGAGCGCTGCGGTGCCGAGGTCACCAAGCGCGAGCTGACGCAGTGGTACTTCAAGGTCACCGACTACGCCCAGCGACTGCTGGACGACATGGAGGGCCTGGACTGGCCGGAGCGGGTGCTGACCCTGCAGCGCAACTGGATCGGCCGGTCGGAAGGTGCGCACGTCGACTTCGACGTCGCCACCGACGGTGGCGGGTCGCGCTCGGTCTCGGTCTACACGACCCGGCCGGACACGCTGTTCGGCGCCACGTTCATGGTGGTCGCGGCCGACGCGAAGCTGGCCGAGGAGATCGTCAGCGACGAGCAGCGGCCGACCTACGAGGACTACCTGGCCGAGACGCGCAAGGCCTCCGACATCGACCGGATGGCGACCGATCGGCCGAAGACCGGTGTCTTCCTGGGGGCCTATGCCGTCAACCCGGTCAACGGCGAGAGCGTGCCGGTGTGGGCCTCGGACTACGTGTTGGCCGACTACGGCACCGGCGCGATCATGGCGGTGCCCGGGCAGGACCAGCGCGACTGGGACTTCGCCGAGGAGTACGACCTGCCGGTGATCCGGACCGTGCAGCCACCGGAGGGCTGGGAGGGCGAGGCCTACACGGGCGCCGGCCCGGCGATCAACTCCGCCAACGAGTCGGTGTCGCTGGATGGGCTGGAGATCGACGACGCCAAGCGCGCGATCATCGACTACCTGGAGCAGCAGGGGACCGGTCGCGGTGCGGTGAACTTCCGGCTGCGCGACTGGCTGCTGTCCCGGCAGCGGTTCTGGGGCTGCCCGATCCCGGTCATCCACTGCCCGGTCGACGGGGAGGTCGACGTCCCGGAGGACCAGCTGCCCGTCGTACTGCCGGAGCTCAAGGGTGCCGACCTGAAGCCGAAGGGCGTCTCGCCGCTGGCGGCGGCCGAGGACTGGGTCAACGTCGAGTGCCCGAAGTGCGGGGGACCGGCCAAGCGCGACTCCGACACGATGGACACCTTCGTCGACTCCAGCTGGTACTTCCTGCGCTACTGCTCGCCGCACGACGACACCCAGGCCTTCGACGAGGACAAGGTGCGGCTGTGGATGCCGGTCGAGCAGTACGTCGGCGGCGTCGAGCACGCCGTGCTGCACCTGATGTACAGCCGCTTCTTCACCAAGGTCCTGTTCGACATGGGCATGGTCGACTTCACCGAGCCGTTCACCGCCCTGCTGAACCAGGGCGTGGTGATCAACCAGGGCAAGAAGATGAGCAAGTCGCTGGGCAACGGCGTCAGTCTGGGGGAGCAACTTGCCGACTTCGGAGTGGACGCGGTCCGACTGACCCTGGTCTTCGCAGGACCGCCCGAGGACAACATCGACTGGGCCGACATGTCGCCGGCGGGATCGTTGCGGTTCCTGCAGCGGGCGTGGCGCCTGTCCGGCGACGTCGCTTCGGCGCCGGGGACATCGCCCGAGGGCGGTGACGTGGCGCTGCGCAAGGTCACGCACCACACGCTGCACGACGCGGCCGAGCTGGTGGAGTCCCACCGGTTCAACGTGATGGTCGCGCGCACGATGGAGCTGGTGAACGCCACCCGCAAGGCCATCGACTCCGGATGCGGGCCCGAGGACCCTGCGGTGCGCGAGGCAGCGGAGGCCGTCGCGATCCTGCTGTCGTTGGTCGCGCCCTACACGGCCGAGGAGATGTGGGAACGGATGGGCCACCAGCCCACCGTCGCCCGGGCCGGCTGGCCGACGGTCGACGAGGCCCTGCTGGTCGAGGACTCCGTCACCGCGGTCGTGCAGGTGCAGGGCAAGCTGCGTGCCCGGCTGGAGGTGTCGCCCGACATCAGCGACGCCGACCTGGAGGCAGCCGCCCTGGCCGACGAGTCGGTGCAGCGGGCGCTCGAGGGCCGGCAGGTGCGCAAGGTGATCGTGCGCGCGCCGAAGCTGGTCAACGTGGTCGTGGGCTAGCGAGAGGCTAGAGCTTGCCGATGGCCTCTGCTATCGGCACGTCGCCGTTGAGCAGGTCGAAGGTCGTGCCGTGGGTGTTGGCCGACTCGAGCACCTCGGCCAGGACGTGGGCGACGTCGCCCCTGGTCACCGAGCCGCTCTCGAGCTGGCCCACCTGCACCAGGCCGGTCGGTACGTCGTCGGTCAGCCGGCCGGGCCGGACGATGGTCCAGTCGAGGTCGCTCGCCCGCAGGTGGTCGTCGGCAGCCTGCTTGGCGCGCAGGTAGACCTGGAAGACGTCGTCGGAGTCGGGGTCGGCGTTCTCGGTGCCCATGGCCGAGACCATCAGGTAGCGGCGTACGCCGGCGGCCGCGGCAGCGTCGGCCAGCATCACGGCGGCGCCCTTGTCCACGGTCTCCTTGCGGGCGGCGTTGCCGTCGGGTCCGCCGCCGGCGGCGAAGACCACGGCGTCTGCTCCGCGGACGACCTCGGTCAGCTCCTCGACGGTCGTCGCCTCGAGGTCGAGCAGGACGGGCTCGACGCCGTCGGACTGGAGGTCCGGCAGGTGTTCCGGCTTGCGGATGATGCCGGCCGGATCGTGCCCGGCCTGGGCGACGAGCCGCCCGAACTGCCGGGCGATCTGACCGTGTCCGCCTGCTGTGACTATGCGCATGCCTCGACCGTAACGAGCGCGGCAAGGGCACGGGTACCGCCCCGCTAACCTGTGCGCCATGCCCGTCGCCCTGGTCACCGACTCGACCGCGTCCCTGCCTGCGGAGACGGTTGCCGGACGTGGCATCACGGTGGTGCCGTTGCAGGTGGTCATCGGGGCCACGGCGTACGACGAGGGCGTGGATGCGGGTGACGGCCAGGGCGTCACGCCGCAGATGCTGGCCGACGCGCTCAAGGAGTGGGTCCCGGTCAGCACCTCCAGGCCCAACCCGGACGCGATGCTCGAGGTCTACGACAAGCTCGCCGCCGAGGGGTTCGACGAGATCGTCTCGGTGCACATCTCCGCCGAGCTGAGCGGCACCTTCGAGTCGGCCCAGCTCGCGGCACGGCGGGCGTCGGTGCCGGTGACGCCCGTGGACTCCCGCCAGGTCGGGATGGCCACCGGGTTCGCCGTACTCGCCGCGGCGGATGCGATCGACGGTGGCGCCGACGCCGCCACGGCCGCGGCGGCTGCCCGCACCCGGGCGCAGCAGACGACGTCGCTGTTCTACGTGGACACCCTCGAGTACCTCCGTCGCGGTGGCCGGATGGGCGCCGCGGCCGCCCTCGTCGGGTCGGCGCTGGCGGTCAAGCCGATCCTGACCGTGGCCGACGGGCGGGTCGGCCCCTTCGAGAAGGTGCGGACCTCGGCCAAGGCACTCTCACGGCTGGAGGAGCTGGCCGTAGAGGCGGCCGGTGACGCCGAGGTCGACGTGGCCGTCGCGCACCTGGCCAGCCCCGAGCGCGCCACCCAGCTGGCGGCGCGCCTGGGCGACCGGCTCGAGAAGGGCCTCCAGGACCGCGAGGTCTCCCTCGGTGAGATCGGTGCCGTCCTCGGTGCGCACGTCGGCCCAGGCATGGTGGCCGTGGCCGTCGCCCGGCGCAGCTGAACGTCCACAACGGGCGGGACGGCGTAGTTCTCCACAGGCAGGCAGATCGTCCTTCCTCATCCCCTCGGCCGTTCCTAGCGTCGAGGCATGCACAGGCAGTCACACGAGGAGGTCGCCGAGGCCGCGCGTCGGCGGCTCGAGCTCCTCGGCCGCGAGCTCGAGCAGGCGGGGCTGCGCCGGGTCGACGACGAGCCTGAGTCTCCTGATCCCGGTGGCCTTCCTGCGCCGGCCGTGGTGGCACCGGTCGGACGGCATGCACGCACCTCCCGTCCTGGTGTCGCGCAGGTGCTGGCGGCGTGGGTGCGACGACAGGTCCCCGACACACTGCGGGGGCGCACCGAGCTCGGGTCGGGTCCGGTGCTGCTGGTCGTGCTGCTGGTCGCGTTGGCCCTGGCCGGGACGGTGTTCGTGGTGCTGCGCATGCATTCCGACAGTCAGCCGGTCCCGGCGCGAACGGCCGTGGTGGCGCCGGGGACTGCCGCTCCCGCGCTGTCGTCGAGCCCTTCGCCCTCCATCTCCGGAGCACCGTCCGGCGGCAGCGTCACCGTCGACGTCTCCGGGAAGGTCCGGCATCCGGGCGTGGCCACCCTGCCCGTGGGGTCGCGGGTCGTGGACGCCGTGCGCAAGGCGGGCGGCGCTCGTCCGGGGGTCGACCTGGGGTCGCTCAACCTGGCCCGGGTGCTGGTCGACGGCGAGCAGATCCTCGTTGGTCGTGGCATGCCCGGCGGAGGGATCGCGGCCGGTGCGAGCACCACGGCCCCGGCCCCCAGTGCGTCGCTGGTCAACCTGAACACCGCGACCGCGGAACAGCTCGACACCCTTCCCGGGGTCGGGCCCGTCACCGCCCAGAAGATCCTCGAGTGGCGCGCGGCCCACGGCGCGTTCTCGTCGGTCGACGAGCTGCTCGAGGTCGACGGCATCGGGGACAAGACGCTGGCCGACCTGGCGCCTCTCGTCACGCTGTGACCGAGCGTTTCGACCTCCGTGCGCCGGCCCTGGCGGGCGTCGCCTGGCTGGCCGCGGTGGCGGCTCTTCGCGCACCCGTCTGGGTCCTGGGCGTCGCCCTCGGCGGTGCGGTGCTGCACGTGCTGCATCGCCGACGTCGTGGCCGCGAGGTGCTCAGCCGGGTCGCGTGGACCGTCGCCGGGTGCGGGGTGGCGGCGTCGGTGCTGCTGCGGGCCGAGGCGGTGCACGCGACTCCGGTCCAGGCGCTGGCGCGCCAACAGGCCTCGGTCGAGGCACGCGGCGTGGTCACCTCCGACCCGGTGCTGCGGCAGGGACGCTTCGAGCCGTATGTCGTCTACCGGATGCGTACCGAGACGGTGGTGGGGCGCGGCCAGCGACACTGGGTGCGCGCGCCGGTGCTCGTCATCGCTGACGCCAGGTCCGCGCATCTCGAGCTCGGATCCCGGCTGCTGCTCCGGGGCCGGCTCCAGGTCGCCCGCACCCGTGACCTCGCCGGGGTGCTGAGCACCCGCGGGCCACCGGAGGTGCTGGCCAGGCCCGGAGCCCTGCTCCGGGCGGCCGACCGGCTGCGCGACTCGATCCGGGCCGTGGTGGCCTCGCGACCAGAGGGTCCGCGCACACTCGTGCCGGCACTCGTCGACGGGGACGACGCCCGGATGCCCGAGGAGCTCACCGAGGCGTTCCGGACGTCGGGCCTGACGCACCTGCTCGCCGTTTCGGGGACCAACTTGACGCTCGTGGTCGGCTCCCTGCTCCTGCTGGCCCGATGGGCGGGTGTCCGGGCCAGGGGACTGGTCGTGGTGGGGGTGCTCGGGGTCGTCGGGTTCGTGCTCCTGGCCCGGCCGGAGCCCAGCGTCCTGCGGGCCGCGGTGATGGGGTCGGTGGCCCTGCTCGGCATGGGCACCCACGGTCGGCGACGCGGTCCGCGTGCCCTCGGGGCCGCCGTGCTGCTCCTTCTGCTGGTCGACCCGTGGCTTGCGGTCTCGGCCGGCTTCGCGCTCTCGGCGCTGGCCACCGCGGGCATCCTCTGGTTCGCCCCGGCGTGGCGTGACCGGTTGAGCCGCTGGCTGCCCCGGTGGGCGGCCGAGGCGATCGCCGTGCCGCTCGCGGCCCAGCTGGCCTGCACGCCGCTGGTGGCGGCCATCTCCGGGCAGGTCTCCTTGGTGGCGGTCGTGGCCAACCTGCTCGCCGCGCCGGCTGTCGGGCCGGCCACCGTGCTCGGGCTGGCCGGAGGTGTCGTCGGGCTGGTGTCGCGGACGCTCGGCCAGTGGGTCGCGCTCCCCGCCGCCTGGTGCGCCGCATGGATCATCACCGTGGCCGCGAGGAGCGCCGCGCTCCCGGTGGCGGCTGTCGCGTGGTCGTCGGGACCGGTCGGCATCGCCGTGCTCGGCGTGGCCTGTGCGGTGGCCACCCTGTTCCTCGGCGCCCTCCTGGCCAGGCGGGCCAGCACCCTCGCCCTGGGCGCGGTGATGGTGGGGGCATTGCTGGTGCCGCTGCCGAGCCCCGGGTGGCCTCCGCGCGGATGGGTGCTGGTCGCGTGCGACGTCGGCCAGGGCGACGGCATGGTCCTGAACGCCGGGTCCGGCGCCGCGCTGGTCGTGGACACCGGGCCGGAGCCGTCCGCGATGGACCGGTGCCTCCGCAGGCTGGGAGTGCGACGGATCCCGCTGCTGGTGCTGACGCACTTCCATGCCGACCATGTCGACGGGCTGGCCGGTGCGCTGCGCGGACGGGCCGTGGGCGGCATCGAGGTCACCTCGCTGGCCGACCCACCGGCCGGCGCCGAGGAGGTCCGCGCGTTGGCCGAGCGGGCCGGGGTGCCCGTCCGGGTGGCGGCGTACGGCGAGACGGGGCGGCTGGGTCCGCTGAGCTGGCAGGTGATCGCCCCCTCGCACCCGCCACCGGCCGGGTCGGACTCCCCGCCCAACGACTGCAGCGTGGTCCTGCTGGTGCAGACCCGGGGCATCCGGATCCTGATGATGGGCGACGAGGAGGACGACTCGCAGGCCCAGCTGCTCCGCGACACCGGCGGGGTGCGCGCCGACGTGCTCAAGGTGGCCCACCACGGCAGCGCCCGCCAGGATCCCGACCTCGTCCGGGCGACCGGGGCACGACTGGCGCTCATCTCGGTCGGGGTCGACAACGACTACGGACACCCGGCGCCGTCCCTGCTGGCGCTGCTGCGCGACGCTCGCATGCAGGTCGAGCGCACCGACCGCGACGGTGACGTGGCGGTCGTCGTCGACGGAGGCCTGCGCGTGGCCACCCGATGAGCAGCGGTGAGAGGCTGGCGTCGTGGCGACGTACACCTTCTCCCAGGTCGACGTGTTCGGCAGCCGGTCACTGGTCGGCAACCCGGTGGCGGTGGTGCACGACGCCACCGGTCTCGACGACGAGCGGATGGCCGAGCTCGCCCGTTGGACCAACCTGTCGGAGACGACGTTCCTGCTGCCGCCCGAGGATCCGGGGGCCGACTACCGGTTGCGCATCTTCACGCCGGGGGAGGAACTGCCGTTCGCGGGCCACCCCACCCTGGGCAGCGCGCACGCGTGGCTGGAGTCCGGCGGTGCGCCTGCGTTGACGGACCGGGTGGTGCAGGAGTGCGGGATCGGCCTGGTCGAGCTCCGTGGAGAGGGCGACGCGCTGGCCTTCCGGGCACCCGGCTTCCTGCGCACCGGCCCGGTCGACGAGGAGACCCTGGGACGCGTGATCGGGGCGCTGGGCGTGGAGCCCGGGCAGCTGGTGGGGGCGTGGTGGATCGACAACGGCCCCGGCTGGCTCGGGCTGGAGCTGGACAGCGCCGCCAGCGTGCTCTCGTTGCGGCCCGACTTCGGCGCCCTCGACGTGGACACCGGCGTCATCGGCCCCCTGGACGCCGACGAGCGCGCGTCGACCGGTGCCGACGTCGAGGTGCGCGCCTTCTGTCCGGGCATGGGCATCAACGAAGATCCGGTGACGGGCAGTCTCAACGCCGGCTTCGCGGTGTGGCTGACCGACGAGGGTCGGCTGCCACCGTCGTACGTCGCCAGACAGGGCACGGCGCTGGGCCGCGACGGACGCGTGCGGATCAGCACCGACGACGCGGGTGACGTCTGGGTCGGCGGCACGAGTCGCACCGTCGTACGCGGCACCGTGGACCTCTGACCGCATCGGTGTCGCTGTCGGACGCGCATGAGAGGCTGCCGCCATGACCACCCCGCAGGACGTGCTCGGTCGTCTGACGTTGGTGACCGGACCCGAGGAGTTCCTCGGTGAACGAGCCATCACGGGCGTGCGTTCAGCCGTGCGTTCCCACGACGCGGAGGCGGAGTTCTCCGACACCATGGCGGCCTCGCTGACCATGGCCGAGCTGGGCGACCTCGCCTCGCCGTCGTTGTTCTCGGCGACCAGGTGCATCGTCGTGCGGGGACTGGAGGACCTGCCCGAGGAGTCGGTCCCCGGGCTCCTCGAGTACGCCGCAGCGCCGGCCGAGGACGTCGCCCTGGTGCTGGCGCACGGTGGTGGCCCCAAGGGCAGCGGGCTGCTCGGCAAGCTGCGCAAGCTCCCGACCGTGACCGAGGTCAAGTCGGCCCCGCTGACCGCGCGCGAGTTCCCGGGCTTCGTCGTCAATGAGCTCCGCGCCCGCAAGGTGCGCATCGACCCCGACGCCGCCGACTTCCTGATCCAGGCCGTCGGTCAGGACCTGCGCTCCCTCTCGGCCGCGACCAGCCAGCTCGCCAACGACTTCGAGGGCCAACCGCTGAGCGTGGAGATGGTCAAGAAGTACTTCGGTGGCCGGGCCGAGGCCAAGTCGTTCGCGGTGGCCGACCACACGCTCTACGGGCAGACCGCCAAGGCGCTCGAGGAGCTGCGCTGGGCCCTGGACCGCGGCACGCCGCCGGTGCTGGTCACCAGCGCGATGGCAGGCGGTCTGCGCAGCCTGGCCAAGTTCATGTCGGCGCCGCGGGGCATGCGCAACAACGACCTGATGCGCGAGGTCGGCGTGCCCGGGTGGAAGTTGGACACCCTGCGCCGGCAGTCGCACGGCTGGGACGCCGACGGGGTCGGTCGGGCGATCCGCACGGTCGCCAGCGCGGACGCCGACATCAAGGGCCAGGCCAGCGATGCGGCGTACGCCCTGGAGAAGATGGTGCTCGACGTGGTGCGCGCCAGGCCGCGGCACTCCTAGACATCGCTGGTAGACATCGCTGGGGCATGCAAAAGGCGCCGTCCCCGGAGGGTACGGCGCCTCAGCTGAGCGGATGCCTCAGAGAGAGGCAGCCTTCTTCTGGATGGCCGACTTGCGGTTGGCGGCCTGGTTCTTGTGGATGACGCCCTTGGAGGCGGCCTTGTCGAGCTGCTTGCCCGCGGCCACGGCCAGGGTCTTGGCCTCCTCGGAGCCGGCCTCGGCAGCCTCGCGGAACTTGCGGACCGAGGTCTTCAGCGCGGACTTCACGGCCTTGTTGCGCTCGTGCGCAGCATCGTTCTGCCGGTTGCGCTTGATCTGGGACTTGATGTTCGCCACGTCAGGCTCGCCTCTTCGGTGTGGTGGTGCTGGTTCTGTGACAGTTCTGGGGGCGTCCGGAACGGTCCAGACACGAAGGGAAACGATATCAGCGGCGGTCGGAGCGCCCAAATCGGCGAACCGGCCGACGTGTCCGGGGGGTGCGCCGCCGTTCTCAGCATCACGTCAGGTTGGCGGGGTACTGATCGAGGGTGCTGAAGTTCTTCGTACTGGCTGTCCTCGTCGTCCTCGGTGCCTTGACCACACTGGCGGCGGCGATCGGCGGTCCGGGTTGGTGGGTGCTGCTCGCGATCGTGGTGCTGCTGCTCTGCCTCGCGGTGTACGACGTCACCCAGAAGCGCCACTCCATCCTGCGCAACTACCCCGTGCTCGGGCACTTCCGTTTCCTGCTCGAGGACATTCGCCCCGAGCTCCAGCAGTACTTCATCGAGCGCAACTGGGACGGCCGTCCGTTCGACCGCGACGTCCGCAGCTCCATCTATCAGCGGGCGAAGGACGTCAAGACCGAGCAGCCGTTCGGCACCGAGCGCGACGTCGACGAGCCCGGCTACGAGTACCTCGTGCACTCGACGCGGCCGGTCGACCCGGCCCCGGCGCCTCCGCGCGTGCGCATCGGCGGCCCCGACTGCACCCGCCCCTACGACATGGCCCTGATGAACGTCTCGGCGATGAGCTTCGGGGCGCTCAGCGGCAACGCCCTGGTGGCCCTCAACCGCGGAGCCGCCCGCGGCGGGTTCGCCCACGACACCGGCGAGGGCGGCCTGAGCAAGTACCACCAGCAGGGCGGTGACCTCGTCTGGGAGATCGGCAGCGGGTACTTCGGCGCGCGGACCAAGGACGGCGGCTTCGACCCGGGCAAGTTCGCCGACACCGCCACGGGTGACCAGGTCAAGATGGTCTCGCTCAAGCTCAGCCAGGGCGCCAAGCCCGGCATCGGTGGAGTGCTCCCCGGCGCGAAGGTGACCCAGGAGATCGCCGACGCCCGTGGCGTTCCCAAGGGCGAGAAGTGCGTGTCACCGCCTGCCCACAAGGTCTTCTCGACGCCACGTGAGCTGGTCCTGTTCATCGCGAAGATGCGTGAGCTCTCGGGCGGCAAGCCGGCCGGGTTCAAGCTCTGCCTCGGCTCGCGCTCCGACTTCCTGGCCATCTGCAAGGCCATGGTGGCCGAGGGCGTGACCCCCGACTTCGTGATCGTCGACGGGGGAGAGGGCGGCACCGGTGCGGCACCGCTGGAGTACGAGGACCACATCGGTACGCCGCTGACCGAGGGACTGCTCAACGTGCACAACGCCCTCGTCGGGGTGGGCCTGCGCGACCGGGTCAAGGTCGGTGCCAGCGGCAAGGTGGCCACCGGCATCGACATCGTCAAGCGACTCGTGCAGGGCGCCGACTACACCAACTCGGCGCGCTCGATGATGATGGCGGTCGGCTGCATCCAGGCCCAGCTGTGCCACACCAACACCTGCCCGGTGGGCGTCGCCACCCAGGACACCAAGCGCGCCCGCGCCCTGGATGTACCCAGCAAGACCGACCGGGTCTTCCACTACCAGAAGGCATGCGTCGAGCAGGCGCTGCAGGTGATGGGCTCGATGGGCGTGCACGGACCCGACGAGCTGCAGCCGCACATGCTGCGGCGCCGGGTCGACCACGACCGGGTCGCCAGCTACGCCGAGATGTTCCACCACCTGCAGCCGGGTGAGCTGCTCACTGCCGCCCCGCCGGGGAGCTGGGAGCGCGACTGGGCACTCGCCGATCCCGACCGTTTCACCCCCTGACCACCACGCACCGACCAGCCACGAGGAGACCGCATGTCCACTGTTGCCGAGCTGTTGATCGAGTCGATCGCCGACTACGGCGTCGCCAGTGTGTGGGGCGTGGTCGGCGACGCGCTGAACCCCGTCACCGACGCGATCCGTCGCGAGGAGCGCATCGAGTGGGTCGGCGTGCGCCACGAGGAGGCAGGCGCCTTCGCGGCCAGCGCGCAGGCCCAGCTGACCGGCCGGTTGTCGGTGTGCATGGGCACGGTCGGCCCGGGGGCCATCCACCTCCTCAACGGCCTGTACGACGCCAAGAAGTCGCACGCCCCGGTCCTGGCCATCTGCGGACAGGTCCCTCGCGAGGAGATCGGCAGCGAGTTCTTCCAGGAGGTCGACAACGACCGCATCTTCGCGGACGTCGCAGTGTTCAGCCGCACCGTCAGCAGCATCGACCAGCTGCCGTTGCTGATCGAGCAGGCCGGCAACGCCGCGATCCAGGAGTCGGGTGTCGCGGTGCTGACCCTGCCGGGCGACGTCGGTGGCCTCGACCTGCCGAAGGGCACCCCGGTGCCGCGCTTCGTCGAGACCCGGCCGAGCTCGATGCCGGCCCCGGACGCCGTGCAGCAGGCTGCCTCGTTGCTCAACCAGGCCGACAAGGTGACCCTGCTGGTGGGTCAGGGCGCCCGCGAGGCACGTGTGGAGGTGCTCCAGCTGGCCGAGCGCCTGGCCGCGCCGATGGTGCTGACCCTCAAGGCCAAGGAGGGGCTCGAGGACGCCAACGACTACGAGGTCGGCCAGTCGGGCCTGATCGGCAACCACGCCACCGCCAAGGCCTTCGAGGGGTGCGACGTGCTGTTCCTGGTCGGCACCGACTTCCCCTACCGCGACTTCCTGCCGACCGGCAAGAAGGTGATCCAGCTCGACGTCCGCGGCGCGCACATCGGCCGGCGAACACCGGTGGACCTCCCGCTGGTCGGCGACGCCGGTCTCGGTCTCCAGGCGCTGCTCCCGCTGATCGAGCAGAAGACCGACCGGGACCACCTCGACTCGGCCCGGAAGAGCTACCGGCACTGGCAGGAGCGGCAGCAGCAGTTCGTCGATCCGGCGTACGACCGGAAGCCGAAGGGACTGCTGCGACGCAAGGTCGACAACCCCGAGTCCCGGGTGCGACCTGAGCTGCTGGCCGCGGCCATCGACCGGCACGCGGCCTCCGATGCGGTGTTCACCACCGACACCGGGATGGCGACGGTCTGGCTCTCGCGGTTCGTGCGGATGACCGGGACACGTCGGCTGGTCGGCTCCTTCAACCTGGGCTCGATGGCCAACGCGATGCCGATGGCGCTCGGGGCCAGTGTGCTCGACCGGCGACGTCAGGTCATCGCCTTCTGCGGCGACGGCGGGATCTCGATGTTGCTGGGAGACCTGATCACAGCGGTGTCCCACGACCTCCCGGTCAAGCTGGTGGTCTTCGACAACGGCCGCCTCGGGATGGTCAAGCTGGAGATGGAGCAGGTCGGGCTCCCGGAGTTCGGGACCGTGCTGCACAACCCCGACTTCGCCAAGGTGGCCGAGGCCATCGGGATGCGCGGTCTGCGTGTCGAGCGCCCGGACGACGTGGACGCCGCGGTCAAGGAGGCGCTCGCGACCGACGGGCCGGTGCTGCTCGACGTGCTCACCAACCCCGACGAGATCGCAGTGCCGCCGACCCCCACGCTCGAGCAGGGCTGGGGCTTCGCGATCGCGAAGACGAAGGAGTTCGTCGACAGCGCCGAGTGAGGGCTACGACGCCCGCTTGGTGATCTCTCGGGCCGAGACGACGGTGGTGCCGGCGGGCGCCGCCTTGGCCTGCTGCACCATCGCGGACGCGATGTCCTCCGCCCGCGTGGGGCGGAAGGGTCCCAGAACAGGCGCGGAGACCCGCATCACGGACAGGCTCAGCTGCTCGCCGCGTCGCGCCTCGGCCCGGTCGCCGTCGATGATCGAGGGCCGGAACGCCACCGTCGTCGGGATCCCCAACGCCGCCACGTCTCGCTCGGTCTCGCCCTTGACCCGGTTGTAGAAGAGGCGCGAGCGAGCGTTGGCTCCCATGGCGGTCACGTGCAGGAAGCTCCGGGCGCCGGCCTGCTGTCCGGCGGCGGCCAGCGCGACGACGGCATCGTGGTCGACGGCCCGGAAGGCGTCCTGGCTGCCGGCCTGCTTGATGGTGGTGCCCAAGGCACAGAAGGCGTCGTCGACGGCCGGCAGCGCTGGTACGTCGGGCAGCTGCGTCACGAGCTGCTCGAGCCGGTCGTGGCGTACGTCGACCTCGCGGCGCCCGATGCTGACCACGCGGTCCCAGGTGCCGTCCTCGAGCAGGCGAGCCAGCAGGTGGCCGCCGACGAGCCCGGTGGCTCCGGCGAGCAGGGCGGTCCGCATCGCCTCAGCCTACGGAAACCCGCTTGAGAGGGCCGTACGACGATCGCCAGACTCGTGCCATGGCCCAGCTGACCCGCCCCGACACCCGCTTCCGGGTCTCGTTCCTGTCCGCGATGGAGGAGTTCCGTGCGGAGGGCCGGGCCGGCGAGGACAGCATGATCGGCTGGGACCTCACCCGGTTCGGCGACACGTGGGAGAGCGAGGAGGGCTTCGCGGCGTACGTCCGGGAGACGCTCGCCGAGGCCGACCGGCCCCGCGCCGAGGGCTTCGTCTGCCAGACCTCCTGGTGGTGGGTCGAGGGCGAGGAGTACGTCGGTCGCATCTCGCTGCGCCACGAGCTCAACGAGCGGCTGCGCGACTTCGGAGGCCACATCGGCTACGACGTACGCCGCAGCCGCCGCAGGGAGGGCCACGCGACCCGGATGCTGGCCGCCGTGCTCGTCGAGGCGCACGCCCGGGGCATCGACCCGGCACTCGTGACCTGCGACGCCGACAACGTGGCGTCGCGGAAGGTGATCGAGGCCAACGGCGGTGTTCTCGAGGACCGGCGCGGGCACAAGCTGCGGTTCTGGGTGCCGACGCGTGCCTAGCCCCTGCGTGGGAGGATGGGCGCTCGCCGAATCATCCCCTCTGGAAAGCAGTCCGTGTCCGTAGCAGCAGCCGCGCCCGTCCCCGGCGCGACCGACCCCGCGATCATCCGGAACTTCTGCATCATCGCGCACATCGACCACGGCAAGTCGACGCTGGCCGACCGGATGCTGCAGCTCACCGGCGTGGTCGACGAGCGTGCCGCCCGGGCGCAGTACCTCGACCGGATGGACATCGAGCGTGAGCGCGGCATCACCATCAAGAGCCAGGCCGTGCGGATGCCCTGGACGGTCCAGGAGGACAACGACGCGGCCGCCGAGCCCGGCACCTACGTCCTCAACATGATCGACACCCCGGGTCACGTCGACTTCACCTACGAGGTGTCGCGGTCGCTGGAGGCCTGTGAGGCCGCGGTGCTGCTGGTCGACGCCGCTCAGGGGATCGAGGCCCAGACGCTGGCCAACCTCTACCTCGCCCTCGGCGCCGACCTGCACATCATCCCGGTGCTGAACAAGATCGACCTGCCGAGCGCCCAACCGGAGAAGTACGCCGCCGAGCTGGCGGGCATCATCGGCTGCGACCCCTCCGACGTGCTCCAGGTGTCGGCCAAGACCGGCATGGGCGTCGAGCACCTGCTCAACGAGATCGTGGCGCAGACACCGGGCCCGGTGGGTGATGCCGACGCTCCGCCGCGGGCGCTGATCTTCGACTCGGTCTACGACACCTACCGCGGGGTCGTCACCTACGTCCGCGTGATCGACGGCAAGCTCACCCACCGCGACCGCATCAAGATGATGTCGACCGGTGTCGTCCACGAGATGCTCGAGGTCGGCGTGATCAGCCCCGAGCCGGTCAAGGCCGGCGACCTGGGGGTCGGTGAGGTGGGCTACCTGATCACCGGTGTGAAGGACGTGCGCCAGTCGCGGGTCGGCGACACCGTCACCTCGCAGCACCACGGCGCCACCACACCACTCGGCGGCTACAAGCACCCGAACCCGATGGTGTACTCCGGCCTCTACCCGATCGACGGAGACGACTACCCGACCCTCCGCGACGCGCTCGAGAGGCTGCAGCTCAACGACGCGGCGCTGGCCTACGAGCCGGAGACCTCGGGCGCCCTGGGCTTCGGCTTCCGCTGCGGGTTCCTCGGCCTGCTGCACATGGAGATCGTGCGTGAGCGGCTCGAGCGCGAGTTCGGCCTCGAGCTGATCTCGACCGCACCGAACGTGGTCTACAAGGTGGTGATGGAGGACGGCTCCGAGCAGGAGGTCACCAACCCCAGCGAGTACCCCAACGCCGGCAAGATCGCCGAGGTGCGCGAGCCCGTCGTCAAGGCGACGATCCTCAGCCCCAGCGACTACATCGGCGTGATCATGGAGCTCTGCCAGTCCAAGCGCGGCCAGCTCGAGGGGATGGACTACATCTCCGCCGACCGCGTGGAGATGCGCTACACGCTGCCGATGGGCGAGATCGTCTTCGACTTCTTCGACCAGCTGAAGTCCAGGACCAAGGGGTACGCCTCACTCGACTACGAACCCACCGGTGAGCAGGCCGCCGACCTGGTCAAGGTCGACATCCTGCTGCAGGGCGAGACGGTCGACGCCTTCAGCGCGATCGTGCACCGCGATGCGGCGTACTCCTACGGCGTGATGCTGGCCGGCAAGCTGCGCGAGCTCATCCCCAGGCAGCAGTTCGAGGTGCCGATCCAGGCCGCCATCGGCGCCCGGGTGATCGCACGGGAGACCATCCGGGCGATCCGCAAGGACGTGCTCGCGAAGTGCTACGGCGGTGACATCACCCGCAAGCGCAAGCTGCTGGAGAAGCAGAAGGAGGGCAAGAAGCGGATGAAGATGGTCGGCCGCGTCGAGGTCCCCCAGGAGGCGTTCATCGCCGCGCTGTCCACCAGCGGTCCCGGGGAGAAGAAGAAGTAGCCGAGGACGGATCGGGGACGCGGATGCGGTTGCCGGACGGTGTCCTCGGCATGGCTCGCCGGGGCGGTGCCTGGGCCGACTGGGTCGACGCCCTGCCCGGCCTGGTCGACGGCCTGCTGGAGGAGTGGCAGCTGACGACCGACGGCTGGATGATGCACGGCTTCGTGGCCCTCGTCGTCCCCGTGCGTACGACGTCGAACCGGCCGGCCGTGCTCAAGGTGTCCTTCCCGGACGACGAGTCCGAGCACGAGCACCTCGCGCTGCAGCACTGGCACGGGAACGGCGCCGTACAGCTGCTGAAGGCCGACCCGCACCGCTCGGCGATGTTGCTCGAGCGGCTGCACCCGGAGCGGCTCACCGAGCTGTGGGACCTCGAGGCGTGCGAGGTCGTGGCCGGGCTCTACGCGCAGCTGCACGTGCCAGCCATCCCGCAGCTGCGCACTCTGACGGCGTACGTCGACCGATGGGCCGACGAGCTGGCGGGACTGCCGCGCAGCGCACCGTTGCCGCCCCGGTTGGTCGAGCAGGCGGTGTCCCTGTCGCGGGACTTCGTCACCGATCCCGCCAGCACCGGCACCATGATCCACGGAGACCTGCACTACGAGAACGTGATGGCCGGCGACCGGCAGCCCTGGCTGGCCATCGACCCGAAGCCGATGAGCGGCGACCCGCACTACGAGCTGGCGCCGATGCTGTGGAACCGGTTCGAGGAGCTCGCGGGCGACGTGCGCAACGGGGTCCGGGCCCGCTTCCACGCCCTCGTCGACCACGCCGGGCTCGATGAGCACCGGGCGCGCGACTGGGTCGTCGTACGGATGATGGACAACGCCTGCTGGCGCCTGCAGGACGAGCCCGGCACCGAGCGGATCACGCCGGACGAGGAGTACCTCACGACGTGCATCGCGATCGCGAAGGCCGTTCAGGACTAGCCCCGAGGCAGCGCGTCTCGTCGCCCGAGCAGGAAGGACCTCTCCTCCTCGCTGCCGGCCAGCTCGATCGCGCGGTCGTAGGCGGCGCTCGCCTCGTCGTACCTCCTCAGGCGGCGGAGCAGGTCGGCCCGGGTCGCGTGCCAGGCGTGGTACGACGTGAGCTCGAGCGGCTCGACGAGGCCAAGCGCCACGTCGGGGCCGTCCACCTCCGCCACGGCCACCGCCCGGTTGAGCGCGACCACCGGACTCGGCGAGAGGACGAGCAGCTGGTCGAAGAGCGCGACCACCTGCCGCCAGTCGGTCATGGAGGCGTCGAGGGCGTCGGTGTGCACCGCGTTGATCGCTGCCTGCACCTGGTAGGGGCCGGGCCGGTTCAGGGCCAGGCAGGCCCGCACCAGCCGGTGCCCCTCGTCGATCATCGCCGCGTCCCACAGCGTGCGGTCCTGCTCGTCGAGCGGCACCAGCGTGCCGTCGCTGACCCGTGCCCGTGACCGCGACTCGATGAGCAGCATCAGGGCCAGCAGGCCGTCGACTTCTGGCAGTCGACCGAGCGACGGGGTGCCCGTCACCATCTCGCGCAGCTGGCGGGCCAAGCGGATGGCCTCGGCGGTCAGCTCACTGCGCTGCGCCTGGCCCGAGCTGCCCAGGTAGCCCTCGTTGAAGATCAGGTACAGCACCGCGAGCACGGCACCGAGCCGAGCGGGGAGGTCCTCGGCGCTCGGGATCCGGTAGGGGATGCCGGTGACCTTGATCTTGTGCTTCGAGCGGGTGATCCGCTGGGCCATCGTCGTCTCGGGCACGAGGAAGGCAGCAGCGATCTCGGCGACGGTGAGGCCACCGAGCAGCCGAAGGGTCAGTGCCACCCGGTTCTCGGGTGCCAGCGCGGGGTGGCAGCAGGTGAAGACCAGCCGGAGCCGGTCGTCCTCCACCGGTCCGGTGGGTTCGGGTGGGGTGTCAGCTGTGAGCATGACCGCCTCGGCGTACTTGTCCTGACGCCGCTTCTCGCGACGGATGCGGTCGAGCGCCTTGTGGGCGGCGACCGTGGTGAGCCAGCCGCCCGGGTTGGGCGGCACTCCTTCGGTGGGCCAGCGCTCGGCGGCGACCAGCAGGGCCTCGCCGGTGGCGTCCTCGGCCAGGTCGAGGTCGCCGAAGCGGCGGGCCAGGCCGGCCACCACCCGTCCGTGCTCGGCCCGGAAGACCGACGCGAGGTCGGTCACTCGGACTGGAAGGGCCGGACCTCGACCGGTTGCCGGCAGGCCGCCGAGCCGCGGCGGGCGATCTCGAGGGCGGCGTCGAGGTCGGGCGCCTCGACGACCCAGAACCCGCCGAGCTGCTCCTTGGTCTCGGCGAACGGGCCGTCGGTGACGACCGGCTCGGCTCGGGTGGCGTCGACCACGGTGGCGTCGCTCGGCTCGGTCAGGCCGCCGCCGAAGACCCAGCTGCCGTCGGCGATGATCTCCCGGTTGAAGGCGTCGGTGTCGGCGAAGGCCTGGTGCATGTCCTCGTCGCTGGCGTACGGCGTGCCCTCGGCGTGGTGGACGGCGAGTAGGTACTGCGTCATGGCGGTGCTCCTTGTCGTGAGTGTCGGGGCCGGCGTACCGCCCCATCATGTCGGCTCCTCCACGAACGAGCTCCCCTCGATACGACAGCCAACGGGCACCAGTTGTCGGCTGGACCGGGAATTCACAGGATTCGACGTCGAAAAATCGGCATTTCGCTCATAATTCCGAGCCATGAGCACTCCTGGCCTCCAGCCCCAGACCGCCGGCTGGTATCCGGACCCCGCCGGGTCAGGCGGGCAGCGCTGGCACGACGGACAGGGCTGGACCGGCCAGGTCAGCATGGGCATCACGAAGGCCCCGCTCGGCCCCGGGTTCGCCCGGCTGGGCGACTGGCTGGGGCGACTCCTCGGCGTGTGGGGAGTCCTCTACCTCGTGCTGGCGGCCGTACCGACCTGGCTGTGGCTGAACCCGCCGCACCTCGACCTGCCCACCCAGCCGACGCAGGCCGCCGCACCGGCGACGCCCGCTTCGGGGCAGCTCGACGGTGCGCCGGCGGCGATGTGGGTGGCCCTGGCAATCTGCGGGCTCTCGTTGCTGACCGGGGTGCTCTGGTTGATCTGGCAGTACCAGCTCGCCGAGGCCGCACCCGTCGCGTTGCGGCGCTCGCCGGGCAGCCACGTCTGGTGGTGGTTCGTGCCGTTCGCCAACTGGTGGATCCCGCGGAGCAACATCGGCAACCTGTGGCATGCCTACGGACACCAGCGTCGCGGTGAGGTGGCGGATCCCACGCCGGTCGTGTTCTCGCTGTGGTGGACGCTGTGGCTGGCACCGCTCCTGCTGGAACCGTTCTTCGTCCTCGGCCTGCTTCGGGCCTCCGGCGTCGACGAGGCGGTGCGCTCGGTCTTCCTGTACTGGGCGGCCAGCCTGGTGGCCGGCGGGCTCGCCGCGTTCGCGGCCCGGGTCGTGGTGCGCGAGCTCAGCTGGAGGGCGCTCGTCTTCTGGTCCCAAGTGGTGTGACGCGGGTGGTCTAGGGGGGATCGCGGCGTAACGGGCATACGAGATGGATTGTCCGCATAATCCCAGTGTGAGCACTTCCACGACGCAGCCGCACGCCCCGGGCTGGTATCCCGATCCGGCGGGCGGCACTGGCATGCGGTGGTGGGACGGCCAGGGGTGGACCGGCCGGCGGGCGATCGCCTCCACCGGCGCCGCGCTGCCACCCCTGGGTCCGCAGTTCGCGCGGCTCGGCGACCTGCTGGGGCGGCTGCTGCTGGCCAACGTTGCCCTGAGCCTGGGCACCGTGCTCGTCGAGCGCGTGGTGCACCGCGAGGTCGTCTTCCAGGCGCTGGCGGTGGCGGCCATCGTCCTGCTGCTGGTGACCGGCGCGGCCTGGTGCGCGTGGCAGTGGCGGATGGCGGTCTCGGCCCCCGACCGCCTGCGTCGCGAGCCGCACCTGCACATCGGGGCGTGGTTCATCCCCCTCGCCAACCTGTGGCTGCCCATCCAGAACATGAACGAGCTCTGGCACGCCTACGAGCCGCACGACGCGCGCGGCCGCGGGAGCAGCATCAACCTCGTCGTGCCCTGGTGGACCTGCTGGCTCGTCTCGGCCGTGGGCGGGGCGCTGGGCCTGCGCACGCTGCTGCAGGGTGAGGTCCCGGACAGCTACCTCGGCATCGCCTGGGGCCTCGCTGCCGTCCTCGCCTGGTTCGTCGTACGCCGTCTCAGCTGGCGCGCGCTGCTCTACCACGCCGAACTGGGCTGACGCTCTTCCGGTTCGGGTGGATCAGACCGGTTGCACTGATCCGTACCGAATTCGTGGACAACCGTTGCCACCCACGCCGGCCCGACATACGTTCCCGGCACGTCCAGAACGGGGGACCTGACGTTGTCGCTTGCCCGCAGGCGCCGCCTCGCCGGAGCCGTCGCCATCGCCACGATGGCGGCCTTTCTCGGCGTCCTGGCCATGGCCCCGACCTCCAGCGCCGCCGGGGCGCCCGTCCAGGTGCCGTCCACCGGCGAGACCGCCCCGGTGTTCCACTCCGGCGACGCGATGGACGACCCGTCGATCTGGGTCAACCCCACCGACTCCTCCCGCTCGCTGGTGATGGGCAACGACAAGGGCGGTGGCTTCGAGACCTATGACCTGGCGGGCAACCTGGTGCAGCGGCTGGCCTTCGGCACCGGTTTCTGGGGCAACAACGACGTGCGCCAGGGCGTCACCATCAACGGGATCACCCACGATCTCATCGGTGCCGTCCAGGGCAGCGGCATCCGGTTCTACAGCCCGGACCCCGAGACCCGACTGCTCAGCGCGGTCACCGAGGGTGCGGCCCCGATCGGGCCCAACGGCGAGGGCTTCTGCATGTACGTGAGCCCGACCAGCCACAAGGTCTACGGCATCGACGTGAGCATCCAGGGTGTCGTCAAGCAGATCGAGCTGACCGACACCGACGCCGACGGGCTGCTGGAGGCCACCGTCGTGCGCACCTTCTCGGTGGGGTCGGAGGCCGAGGGCTGCGTCGCCGACGACACGACCGGCGCGCTCTACATCAGCGAGGAGAACACCGCGCTGTGGCGCTACTCCGCGGAGCCCGACGGCGGCACGGCCCGTACGGCGGTCGACGTGCTCACCTCGGCCGGGGGACACCTGATCAACGACATCGAGGGCGTCACGCTCGTCGACCAGCCCGACGGCAAGGGCTTCGTCATCGTCTCGGCCCAGGGCAGCAGCGACCCCACCACGTCCTACTTCGGGGTCTACCGCCGCGAGGGCACCAACGACTTCGTGAAGACCGTGCGGATCTCCGACGGGACCAGCTCCGACGACTGCGACCACACCGACGGTGTCACCGCGACGACGGCGAACCTCGGGCCGGCGTACCCGCGGGGCATGTTCGTCTGCCAGGACAACAACAACGACGCCCCGGGCGCGGTCGGCCACCAGGACCTGAAGATGGTGCCGCTGGAGAACGTCGTGAACCTCGACGGCGGTGAGGAGCCCCCACCGCCACCGCCACCACCACCGCCGACGTCCATCAGCTGGGTCGGGCAGGCCACCCGCAACGCCAACGCGACCTCGTTCTCGGTGCAGGTGCCCTCGACGGTGAAGGCCGACGACACCCTGCTGCTGTTCGCCTCGGCAGGCAGTGACCGAGCCTTGACCGGTCCTGGGTCCGGCTGGGTCCAGGCCGGGCGGACGGTCGACGGCAGCCACTCGACGACGGTGTGGCGCCGGCGAGCCGTCCTCGGTGACGCCGGCTCCGCCGTGCAGGTGACGTCGGGGACGACCTTCACCAAGGTGGGGCTGACGCTCGCCGCCTACCGCGGTGTCGACCCGGCCAACCCGATCGTATCGATCAACGGGCTCGGCGAGCCCGCCACGACCGCGTCGCACACCACCCCGGTGGTGCCCAACTCGACGACCAGCGCGTGGCGCGTCTCGTACTGGTCCGACAAGTCCGGGGCGACCTCGAGCTGGACGGCGCCCGCTGGTGAGACGGTGCGCGCCACCACCTTCGGCTCGGGCGGCGGTCGGGTCGCGACGCTGCTCAGCGACCTCCCGTCGGGCCTGACGGCAGGATCCCCGGCAACCACCGGCGGCCTGACCGCGGTGGCCAGCTCCAGCAACAGCACGGCGACGATGTGGACGGTGCTGCTTCGGCCGGTCGACACCACGCCGCCGGCGAACCAACCACCGACAGCGGTCATCAAGCGCACCTGCAGCGGGCTGTCCTGCACCTTCGACGCCAGCGACTCCACCGATCCCGACGACGGCATCGACTCGTGGGTGTGGGACTTCGGTGACGGGGAGACCAGCACCAGCCCGGTCGTGGACCACACCTACGCGCAGGCCGACACCTACACGGCCACGCTCACGGTGACCGACGACAGCGACGCCACCGACGTCGACACCGAGACGTTCGCGGTGTCGACGGCGCCGCCACCGCCGCCGCCGATCACCTTCGTCGGGCAGGCCACCAGCAACCTCAACGCCACGGCCTTCACCGTCCAGGTGCCGGCCTCGGTCCACGCCGGCGACGCGTTGCTGCTGTTCGCCTCCCAGGGAGGCACGACTGCGCTGACCGGACCCGGAGCGGGCTGGGTCCAGATCGGTCGGGTGAGCGACGGCGAGATCACCACCATCTGGCGCAAGGTGGCGACGGCTGCCGACGCGGGATCGACGGTCCGGCTGGCCAGCGGGTCGACGTACACCAAGGTGGCGACGACCCTGGTGGCCTACCGCGGGACCGACGCCACCAATCCGGTGGCATCGGTCACGGGCGCGGGCGAGCCCGGGAGCACCGCCAGCCACGTGTCCCCGTCGGTGGCCAACGGCACCGGCGGTGCCTGGCGCGTGTCCTACTGGTCGGACAAGAACAGCGCGACCTCGACCTGGACGCCCCCCGGCGGGGAGACCTCGCGGGCGACGACCGTCGGCAGCGGTGGTGGCCGGGTGAGCAGCCTGCTCACCGACTCGGCCGCGCCGCTGACAGCCGGGGCGCCCGCCAGCACCGGCGGGCTCACCGCGCAGGCCAACGCCACCTCCAGCACGGCGACGATGTGGACGGTGCTGCTCAAGCCGGGTTCCTGATATCTGCTGGACCGGCCTGAGATGATCCCTCCATGCCCCAGGTGATCTCCGTGAACGTCGGTACGCCGCGCGAGGCGGACTGGGCCGGCATCGGTCGCACTGCCATCGAGAAGCACCCCGTCGCGGGAGTCGTCCCCGTGACGCGCACCGGCGTGGTGGGCGACCAGGTCGGGGACACCAAGTACCACGGTGGCATCGACCAGGCCGTCTACGCGTTCGCCCGCGAGGACCTCGACTGGTGGGAGGGCGAGCTGGGGCGGAGCATCCGCAACGGCCAGTTCGCCGAGAACCTCACCACCCTCGGCATCGACGTCAACGAGGCCGAGGTCGGGGAGCAGTGGCGGGTCGGCACCACGCTCCTGGAGGTCGCGATGGTGCGCATCCCCTGCAACGACTTCAAGAACTGGCAGCGGCTCAACGGCTACGACGACCGCGCCTGGGTGAAGCGCTTCGCTGCGCGGGGTCGTCCCGGCCCCTACCTGCGGGTGCTCGAGGAGGGCGAGGTCCAGGCTGGCGACGAGCTCGTCGTCGTGCACCGACCCGGCCACGGCGTCACCGTCTCGACGATGTTCCGTGCGCTGACCACCGAGCGCTCGTTGCTGCCGGAGCTCGCGCAGGTGGAGAACCTGGCCGCCGTCGCACGTCAGCAGCTGGACGCGTTCGTGGGCTGAACCAGTTTCGCCAATCAGCAGTAACTCGATAGACTTCTGGCATGAGTCGACGCCCTCCCGACTTCTTCCTGGTCGGGGCTCCGAAGGCGGGCACGAGTGCGCTGCACTCCGCGCTCGCCGCTCACCCCCACCTGTTCCTGAGCCGGGTCAAGGAGCCGAAGTACTACATGTGCGGCGACTCTCCGCCGCCGGCGTACAAGGGCCCGGGCGACGCCCACAGCAACCAGGAGTGGATCTGGCAGCGCGGTCGCTACCTCGCGCTGTTCGACGAGGCGCCCGAGGGCACCCTGCGTGGTGAGAGCACGCCGTTCTACCTCTACAACAGGGACGCCCGGCGCCGGATCGCCGTCGACAACCCCGACGCCAAGCTGATCGCCGTGCTGCGCGACCCGGTCGACCGGGCCTACTCCAACTGGATGCACCTGTGGATGGACGGGCTCGAGCCGCGCGCCGACATCGTCGAGGCGGTGGCGCACGAGCAGAAGCGCATCGACGCCGGGTGGGCGCCGTTCTGGCACTACCGGGGGCTGGGCATGTACGGCCGCCAGGTCAAGGACCTGTTCGACCACTTCCCCCGCGAGCAGGTGCTGCTGCTCCGCTACAAGACCCTGGTCGACGAGCCGGACCAGGCACTGAACCGGGTGTGCGACTTCCTCGGCGTGGAGGGGCAGGAGCTCGAGAGCATCCCCTCGGACAACTCGCGGCCCTTCGTCCGCGACGGGGTGCGGGTGCGGGCGCTGGGTCCCGTGATCCGCGCCGGCGCCGCCGCCGGACAGTTCCTGCCGCCGAAGGTGTGGCGCAAGGTCAGCAAGCCGCTGATCAGTCAGCTGCACAAGGGCGGCGACCCCTCGCGCCCCAGGTTGACCCCCGAGCAGCGAGAAACGCTGCTGGCGCCGCACCTCGAGGACATCGCGCTGCTCGAGGAGCTGACGGGGGAGTCGTTCGAGCAGTGGAAGACCTACCGCGAGGGGAGCTCCTTCGTGAGCCGACGCACCCTCAGGAGCGAGTCAGCGTCGTGACCAGGTCGTGCGCGCCGTCGGGGCGGGCCAGCTCGAAGTAGAAGCGGGTCGAGCCGTCCGGCTGGGGCACGGCGCTGGCATAGCGGAGGGCCCCGTCGGAGTCGGGGGAGCGCAGGACCGGTGCATCAGGGTCGGCGTGCAGCACGCCGGTCGCGTCGGCCCGCGCGATCGAGGTGGTCTCGTGCCAGTTGTCCTCGGCGGTCGGGCGTCCGTCGTACAGCACCACCAGCGGGTCGTGGGACAGCACCGTGGTCACCCGGGCGCCGCGCGCGTCCCAGGTGCCGGGCGTCGGCTCCAGGACGGTGCCGTGACGAGTCCACGCCAGGCCGTCGGTGCTGGTGAGGTACGACGTGGTCATCCGGTCCTCGTGGCCTGGCTCGGTCAGCGGGTGCTCGCACAGCCACATCTCCCACAGGCCGTCGCGCACCGTGATCACCGGGTCCTTCACTGCGACCTGCTCGTCACCGGGGAGTACGACGGTGCGGGTGCCCTCGGGGAGGTCCTCGGGCCGGTCGGCGTCGAGGGCCTCGATCCACCAGTGCTTGGAGTCGGGTGTCGCGCACGAGAGATAGAGACGCCAGCCGCCGTCGGGGCGCCGCAGCACCACGGGACGCTCGAAGGACTCGGCACCGAAGTCGTCGCGGAAGACCTCGCAGACCGGCTCGAAGTGGATCCCGTCCTCGGCCCGCACCACCACCGTGGCGACCCCGCGCCCGTCGGGCAGCGGGCGGCGTACGCGGTAGGCGAGGTAGGTCACGCCGTCGACCAGGACCGCCGACGCGGCGCCGGCCCAGTTGCCCGGACCCTCACCTGGCGCTGGTACGACGACGCGCGGCTCGTCCAGCGTGGGCAGCGGGGTCTCGAGCAGTTCCATGGCTTTAGTCTACTGAATGACTCGGGTTTTCGCTGCGGACGGCGCGTGCCCACGCTTGACCAGTGATCTAGGTTACTGCCAAGTCACCGCACTCCCAGGCCCTCCTCCGGGGCCGGTCCGAGCCCACCTTGGAGCACGCATGTCGCCCGTGAACACCGACACCTCCTTCATCGAGAACCGCGCGCCCAACGTCGCGGTGCAGTTCCGGGACCGGGTGCACACCAGCCCCAGCCGCACGGCGTACAGCTACCCGACGGTCGATGGCGAGCCGTGGACGACGATGACCTGGAAGGAGACCGGGGACCGGGTCGAGAAGCTGGCTGCCGGCCTGCTCGCACTGGGCCTGGAGTCCGAGCAGCGGGTCGGCATCGCGTCCGGCACCCGGGTCGAGTGGATCCTGGCCGACCTGGCCGTGATGTGCGCCGGCGGTGCGACCACCACGGTGTACCCCTCGACCATGTCCGAGGACGTCGCCTACATCGTGGCCGACTCCGAGTGCCGGGTCGTCTTCGCCGAGGACGAGAGCCAGGTGACCAAGCTCCGCGAGCACAGGTCCGAGCTCCCGCACCTCGACAAGGTGGTGCTGTTCGACGGGGCTGCTGACGGTGACTGGGTGATCACCCTCGAGGACCTGAGCACGCTCGGGGAGAAGCACCTCGCCGAGAAGGCCGACGCGGTGACGCAGGCCATCGACGCGATCCAGCCCGACCAGCTGGCCACCCTGATCTACACCTCCGGCACGACCGGCAAGCCCAAGGGCGTGCGGCTGCGCCACTCGTCGTGGACCTACGAGGGCGCGGCCATCCAGGCCCAGCAGATCCTCACCGAGGACGACGTCCAGTTCCTGTGGCTGCCGATGGCGCACTCGTTCGGCAAGGTGCTGCTCTCCACGCAGCTCGCGTGCGGCTTCGCGACCGCCGTCGACGGCCGCGTCGACAAGATCATCGACAACCTGGCCGTCGTGAAGCCGACCTTCATGGGGGCTGCTCCGCGGATCTTCGAGAAGGCGCACGCGCGCATCGTCACCATGCAGGCCAGCGAGGGTGGTGCGAAGGAGAAGATCTTCAACGCCGCCTTCTCGGTCGGCAAGAAGGTCGACGCGCTGAAGCGCGAGGGCAAGTCCGTGCCGCTCCCGCTGAAGCTGCAGCACGCCCTGTTCGACCGGCTGGTGTTCTCCAAGATCCGGGAGCGCTTCGGCGGACGCGTGCGGTTCTTCATCTCCGGCGCAGCCGCGCTCAACCGCGACATCGCCGAGTGGTTCCATGCCGCGGGCATCCTGATCCTCGAGGGGTACGGCCTGACGGAGTCCTCGGCCGGCTCGTTCGTCAACCACCCCGAGAGCTACAAGTTCGGCACCGTCGGCCCGGTCTTCCCGGGCAGCCGGGTGCGCCTCGGCGAGGGTGACGAGATCCAGATCGCCGGACCGGGCGTGATGGACGGCTACCACAACCTGCCCGACGAGACCGCCAAGACGCTGACCGAGGACGGCTGGCTGCGCAGCGGTGACAAGGGGGCGATCGACTCCGAGGGCTTCCTGACCATCACCGGCCGCATCAAGGAGCTGTTCAAGACCTCGGGCGGCAAGTACATCGCCCCGCCCGCGATCGAGGCCAAGTTCAAGGCTGTCTGCCCCTACGCCAGCCAGTTCATGGTGTTCGGCAACGAGCGCAACTACTGCGTCGCCCTGGTCACCCTCGACCCGGACGCCGTGGCCGACTGGGCCAAGGAGAACGGCGTCTCCGGCGACTACTCCGCGATCGTGGCCGACGCGAAGACGCGCCAGATGGTGCAGGGCTACGTCGACGAGCTGAACAACCAGCTCAACCGCTGGGAGACGATCAAGAAGTTCGAGCTCCTCGACCATGACCTCTCCGTCGAGTCCGGCGAGCTGACCCCGTCGATGAAGGTGAAGCGCAACGTGGTCGAGGACAACTACGGCGGCCTCATCGACAAGATGTACGCCTGATACTGGTCTGGTGCCTGCAGCTCCCTCCGGCGTCCCGTTCGGCTTCTACGTGCACGTGCCGTTCTGCGCGGTGCGGTGCGGCTACTGCGACTTCAACACCTACACGGCGACCGAGCTGGGCGGGGGCGGTTCGCAGGCGGCGTACGCCGGACACGCGGTCGCCGAGGTTGCGATGGCAGCGAGCGTGCTTGGTCCGGACCTGCCGTCGGTCGAGACCGTCTTCTTCGGCGGCGGCACGCCGACGCTGCTCGTCGCCGACGACCTGAACCGGATCCTGGCCGCGATCGACACCGAGCTCGGCCTCGCCCCCGGAGCCGAGGTGACGACCGAGGCCAACCCCGACAGCGTCACGCCGGAGAGCCTGGCCGCCCTGCGTGCGGGCGGTTTCAACCGCATCTCGTTCGGGATGCAGTCGGCGGTGCCCCACGTGCTGCAGGTGCTCGAGCGGACCCACGACCCGGCGCGGGTGGCCCAGGCGGTGGGCTGGGCCCGCGAGGCCGGCTTCGCCCAGGTGAGCCTCGACCTGATCTACGGCACGCCGGGGGAGAGCCTCAGCGACTGGCAGGCGTCGGTCGATGCCGCCCTGGCCTGCGAGCCGGACCACGTCTCGGCGTACTCCTTGATCGTCGAGGACGGCACCCGGCTCGCCCGCCAGGTGCGCACCGGAGTGATCCCCGCGCCCGACGACGACGACCTCGCCGACAAGTACGTCCTGGCCGACGACGCCTTCTCGGCGGCCGGGTTGGAGTGGTACGAGGTGTCCAACTGGGCCCGCGACGAGCAGGCGCGGTGCGGGCACAACGAGCTCTACTGGACGAGCGCGAGCTGGTGGGGCATCGGCCCCGGCGCGCACTCGCACGTCGCGGGGGAGCGGTGGTGGAACGTCAAGCACCCCAGCGCGTACGCCGCCCGCATCACCGCCGGTGAGTCGCCGGCCCAGGACGGCGAGGTGCTCGACGAGCAGACCCGCGCGATGGAGCGGGTGCTGCTCGAGATCCGCCTGCGCGACGGACTGCCGCTGTCGCTGGTCTCCGCCGCCCTGGTCGATGGGATCGTCTCCCGGGGCCTCGCCGAGCGCGAGGGCGACCGGCTCGTGCTCACCCGCCGGGGTCGGCTGCTCGGGGACGCGGTGGTGCGCGAGCTGGTGTGAGGTGGGGAGCGGTTTCCCCGGGCGCCCGGGGAAACTGCCACCGGTCGGCCGGAACTTCACCCCTCCGGGTACAGAGTTGCCCGTCCGCCCTGGTCGATTCGTCCCCCGCGTCAACTGATGTTGACAAAGGCGAACCGTCAACCTACATTGACACCATGACCACCGAGTCGGATCTCGCCACGGCTGCCAGTGCCTCGGACCCCCGGGTCGGGCTGCGCGCGGTGCGGGCCCTGCGTCGGTTGCTCGAGGAGCTCGAGCGCACGCAGGTACGACGGGCCAGGGCGCAGGGGTGGTCGTGGGCCGAGATCGGGGACGCGCTCGAGGTCAGCCGGCAGGCCGTGCACAAGAAGCACGGCAAGGACTGAGTGGAGAGGCAGGGGAGTGGCGATGCTGGAGAGGTTCACCAAGCGGGCGCGTGAGGTGGTCGAGCGGGCGCAGTCGATCGCGATGGAGTCGCGGGCGAGCCAGGTCCGTCCCGAGCACCTGTTCGCCGCGATCCTGTGGGACGACCAGTGCCTCGCCGTACGCGTCCTCGTCGCGCAGGGCGGCACGACCGACCGCCTGCACGCCGAGCTCGACCGTCGGCGGGCGCGCTACGTCGACGGGCTCGACGAGGAGGACGCCGCCGCCCTTGCCAGCATCGGCATCGACCTCGAGGAGGTCGTCCGCCGTCTGGGCGACGAGCCCCTGCAGCGCAAGCGGTCGCGGTTCACGCGCGTCTCCCGACGCTTCTCGCGCCCGGCCAAGAAGGTGCTCGAGCTCTCCCTGCGTGAGGCCGTCTCGCTGCGTCACAACTACATCGGCACCGAGCACCTCCTGCTCGGGCTGGTGCGCCAGGGTGACGTCATCGTGCGCGACACCCTGGTCGCAGCAGGCGTGGACACCAGCACCTTGCGCGAAGGAGTTCAGGAAGCGCTGCGCCAGGCCGGTTAGCGAGCGCCTTCCTGCGTCACGAAGTCGATCAGCTCCTCGACCCTGCCGAGCAGCGCCGGGTCGAGGTCCTGGAAGCCGCGGACGCCGCCCAGGATGTGTTTCCACGCGCGGGCGATGTCGGCCTGGTCGCGGTGCGGCCAGCCCCACTGCTGGCAGACGCCGTGCTTCCACTCGACGTCGCACGGGACCTTCGGCCACTCCTTCTTGCCCAGCCGCTCGGGCCGTACCGCCGCCCAGATGTCGATGAACGGGTGGCCGACGATCAGCACGTGCTTGCCGATCGGTGACTTCGCGACCGACTGGGCGATCCGGCTCTCCTTCGAGCCCGGCACCAGGTGGTCCACGAGTACGCCGACCCGCCGCTCAGGCCCGGGCTGGAAGTCGCGCAGCTTCTCGCCGAGGTCGTCGACGCCGTCGAGGTACTCGACCACCACACCCTCGATGCGCAGGTCGTCGCCCCACACCTTCTCGACCAGCTCCGCATCGTGCCGGCCCTCGACCAGGATCCGACTGGCCCGGGCGACCCGTGCCTTGACTCCCTGCACGGCCACCGAGCCCGAGGCGGTCCGCGTCGGCGCGGCGGGACCCGCACGGGTCGGCGCGACCAGCACGACCGGACGCCCCTCGAGCAGGAAGCCGGGCCCGAGCGGGAAGGTGCGCCGCTTGCGCCGGCGGTCCTCGAGGATGACCGTGCCGAGGTCACGCTCGACGCGCACGATCTCGCCGCACCAGTCGGTGGTCACCTCCTCGACGACCAGCCCGAGGTCGGCGTCGATCTCGGTGGCGCGGCCGTTCTTCGGCTGCCGCCAGTCGGTGGCGAGGACGTCACTGCCGTAGCGATCGTGTGGGGGAAGGGACACCCCGCCAACGCTAGGCAACCGCCCGGCTGAGCGTCCCGACGGCGCGCCAGAGATGTTGGCACTTGCGTGAGCGACCATCGCGATATATCGTCAACATATCGAGACAGTGTCGTGAGGTTCCGTGAACAGTCCGGACCCCGGCACCGCAGGAAAGGAGATCTCGATCATGAGACACCCAATGTGGACTGAAGATGCAGAACCGAACCGCCGCCAGCGCGGCGGGCGTGGAGGCCGTGGACGCCACGGCCATGGCGGCCCCTGGGGTGGACCCTGGGGTGGTCCGATGGGCGGTCCGCCGCCCTGGGTCGGCCAGATGTTCGGCCCCGACTTCGTCGGTGGACCGGGCGGACGCGGCGGACGGCGGCCACGGGTACGACGGGGCGACGTACGCTCCGCGATCCTGGACGTGCTGTCCACCACCGAGGAGCCGATCAACGGCTACCAGGTGATCCAGCAGATCGCCGACCGCACGGACGGTGTCTGGAAGCCGAGCCCCGGCTCGGTCTACCCGACCATCGCCCAGCTCCAGGACGAAGGACTCGTCGAGGACGCCCCGACCGGCCGCAAGGCCATCCAGCTCACCGCTGAGGGTCGGGCCTACGTCGAGGCCAACCCCGACGAGCTCGCCGCCGTCTGGGCGCCGTTCGCCGAGCAGGTGGACGACGACGAGGCGGTCAACTTCAAGCAGGTGATCGGGCAGACGGTCGGCGCCATCGTCCAGGTGGCCACCACCGGCACCCCCGACCAGCGACAGAAGGCCATCGAGATCCTCGGCGACACCCGCCGGCGTCTCTACGGCCTGCTGGCCGAGGGCCCGGACACCACCGAGGACGAGTCACTCGAGGAGGAGTGATGGACCAGCTGCGCATCAGTGACGCCGACCGCGAGGCGGCGGTGAACCAGCTCAGTGAGCAGTACGCCGTCGGCCGACTCACGCGCGACGAGTTCGACGAGCGCAGCGACGCGGTGTGGTCGGCGAAGACCCAGGGCGATCTCGCCCCGATCTTCGCCGACCTCCCGGTCGGGTCCCCTCGACCACGCCCGCTGCCGGCGGGGGCGCCTCACCGCCCCCGCTGGTGGCCGGTGCCGCTTGCCCCGGTGGTGGCCGCACTCGTCGTCCTGACGGTGCTGACCCATCTGCCGTTCGTGCTCCTGCTGGTGCTCGGCTTCTGCTGGTTCGGTCGCCGGCACCATCACGCCGGCTGGGCGACGCGGCGCTAGCCCCGAGCAGCCCAACGCTGTCGCGACAACCGGTGCAGCACGGCCGACCGAAGCGGGTCGCCGACGGGCTTGTGCTCCTGCTCGAAGTCATCGGCCGGGTCTCGCGTCATCCCCAGTCGTCGCATCACCGCCTGCGAACGCACGTTGCTCGCTGTCGTGATCGAGACGACCTCGTCGAGCTCCAGCACGCCGAAGGCGAAGTCGAGCGCCGCGTGCGCTGCTTCGGTGGCGTACCCGTGTCCCCAGGCCTCGCGAGCGAGGCGCCAGCCCACCTCGACCGAGGGGTTGAACGGCGCCTCAAACGTCTGCAGGGCGAGCCCGGTGAAGCCCACGAAGGCACTGGTCGCGCGCACCTCGACGGCCCACAGCCCGTAGTCGTCGTTCTCGAGGTGTTCCTCGATCCGAGCCGCGAAGGCATCGCTCTCCGCGCGCGAGAGCGGGTCCCGGATGTGCCCCATCACCTCCGGATCCGCGTTCAGCTCGGCGAACGGTGCGAGGTCTGACTCCCGCCACCGACGGAGCAGAAGGCGCTCCGTGGTCAGCGCTGGCGCGCTCATGCGAGCGGAAGTCGCTTCTCGGACCTCGGCAGCTGCTCGTACCCGCGGCGTACGGCGTCCGCCAGGTGCTCCTTCGGGTACGGCCACTCGGTCGTTCCCAGCGCCTGGTCGACCGGCACTCCGCGTGCCGCGAGGTCGCGGATCGTCTGGGCCACCACCCCGATGGCGGAGCGCTGGTCCTGCACGAAGTCGCGTCCGACCGGCGCGCCGTGCCCGGGCACGACGACCGTGTCCGGCCCGACGAGCTCGAGCACGAGGTCGAGCGACCAGGGCCACTCGAGCGGATAGCTGTCGTCGCCGTACGACGGCATCCCGGACTCCTCGACCAGGTCGCCGGCCAGCAGCACGTCCGCGTCCCCCAGTCGTACGACGAGGTCGCCGCCGGTGTGGCCGCGGCCGGGATGCACCAGCTCGACCGCACGGTCGCCGAGGTCGACGGCCGTGACCGAGGAGAAGGTGGTGTCGGCCGGGACCGAGGCCCTCATGTGGGCGGCCGCGGTCTCGTGGGCGATCACCGGGACGGCACGTTCCTCGACGAACGCCTCGTTGCCGAAAGTGTGGTCGAAGTGCTCGTGGGTGTTCACCACCGCGACCAGGGGCCGCGACGACAGCCGCCGCAGGTCGGCGAGCACCGCGCGTCCCTCGTCGAGCGAGGCGCGGGTGTCCACGACCAGCAGGCCGGCCTCGCCCTCGACGAGGGTGACGTTCACGTCGTACGCCTCGTAGCGGGCCACCCACACGCGGTCCGCGATCTCTCCGAACGGCTGCACCGCTCCACCCTAGGGACGTGGCGGATACGTGCTGTCGGTGGCACCGGGCACAGTGCCCGTCGTGACCTCTCGAGACCGCGGGATCGTGCTCGGCGTCATGTGCGTCGGCTACTTCCTCGTGCTCCTGGACGTGACGATCGTCAACGTCGCCCTGCCCTCGATCGACCGGGACCTCGACCCGGGGGTGTCGGGGCTCCAGTGGGTGGTGGACGGCTACGCCCTGCCGCTGGCGGCGCTGTTGCTCGCCGGTGGCACGACCGGCGATCGTCGTGGCCACAAGCAGGTGGCGCTGCTCGGCCTGGCCGTGTTCGGTGTCGGCTCGCTGGCCTGCGGGCTCGCACCCGGCACTGTGGCGCTCGTTGCCTCGCGCGCCGTCCAGGGAGTCGGCGCGGCCATGCTTCTGCCGACGACCCTGGCGGTCATCGGGCGCGCGTTCCCGGGTCGAGCCGAGCAGGCCCGTGCCATCGGCATCTGGGCGGCCGTCGGCAGCGCTGCCTTGCCGGCCGGCCCGTTGGTGGGCGGGGCGTTGGTGGAGTGGCTGGACTGGCGCGCAGTGTTCCTGGTCAACGTGCCCATCGTCATCGTGGCTGGCGTCGTGGCCCACCGAACGGTCGTCGAGAGCCGCGACCGCTCGACCCGGCCCCTCGACGTCCCTGGGGTGCTGTCCGGCGCCGGCTTCCTGGCGGCGTCGACCGCGGCTGTGATCGGGTCCGAGCGCGGTGGACTCAGCCCGCTCGTCACCGCGATGGCGGCGCTCTCCCTCGGACTCCTGGTCTGCTTCGTCCTCGTCGAGGGCCGCGCGGCCGATCCAGTCCTCCCGCTCGGGCTGCTGCGTCGCCCGGCCTTCACCGTCGCCAACGCCACGGCCGGGGTGATGAACTTCGGCACGCTCGGGCTGCTGTTCCTGCTGACGCAGTACCTCCAGTCGGTGCAGGGACGCCCTCCGCTCCAGTCGGGCGTCGCGCTGCTGCCGCTGTTCCTGCCGCTGACCCTGGTGGCGCCGTACGCCGGTCGCGTGGTCGCTCGCGTCGGACCCCGAGGTCCGGTGGTCGCGGGGCTGATCACGGCCGCGGTCGGCGTCTCCCTGTTCGGGGGACTGGGCAGCGACTCGTCGTACGCCAGGCTGCTCCCGGTACTGGTGCTCTGGGGTGTCGGCCTGGCAGTCCTCACCCCGGCGATCGTCGCGGCCGCGCTGGCTGCCGTCCCGGGCGATGCCGTGGGGCTGGCGTCGGGCGTCAACAACACCGCGCGTCAGGCCGGCGGGGTGCTGGGGATCGCGCTGTACGGCGTGGTGGCCGGAAGCCCCGACCAGGTTCACGAGTTCGTCCGAGGACTCGGTCGGACCGGTCTCGGCACCGCGGTGCTGTTCCTGCTGGTGGCCGGGCTCTGCCTGAGCTTCGTGCCGAGGCAGGTCTCGCCACCCGACTCCTAGTATCCTTGGCACTCTGGACAAGGGAGTGCCAAGAGGCCGGTGGGCCACGACGACGCGAGGAGGCGACATGCAGGAGGACCGCAGGCTCGCCGTGCTCCGGGCGATCGTGGAGGACTACGTCTCCACCCGCGAACCGGTCGGCAGCAAGGCCCTCGTCGAGCGGCACCGCCTCGGGGTCTCCCCGGCGACCGTGCGCAACGACATGGCAGCACTCGAGGAGGAGGGGCTGATCGCCCAGCCGCACACCAGCGCCGGCCGCATCCCCACCGACAAGGGCTATCGCTTCTTCGTCGACCGGCTGACCCAGGTCAAGCCGATGTCGGCCGCCGAGCGCCGCGCCATCGCCACCTTCCTCGAGGGTGCCCACGACCTCGACGACGTGATCGGTCGGTCGGTGCGCGTGCTGGCGCAGCTGACCCAGCAGGTCGCGATCGTGCAGTACCCCACCCTCGCCCGCTCCACCGTGCGCCACATCGAGCTCGTGGCGCTGAGCCCCGAGCGGCTGCTGGTGGTGCTCATCCTGTCCACCGGGCGCGTCGAGCAGCGGGTCGTCGAGATGGCCGGCGAGCTGGCGGCCGACACGCTCGCCGACCTGCGGGCCCGCATCCTCACCGCCGTGGTCGGTCAGCGGATCACCGACGCCGCCGCCGCGCTCGGTCAGCTGACCGAGCAGGTGGCCCACGACGACCGGACCCAGATGGCGGTGATCGCCGCGGCGCTGGTCGAGGCGATGTCCAACGAGCGCAACGACGAGCGCGTGGTCGTCGGTGGCACCGCCAACCTGGCCCGGTTCGGCGACGGGTTCGACCAGTCGATCAAGCCGATGCTCGAGGCGCTCGAGGAGCACGTCGTACTCCTCAAGCTGCTCGGTGAGGCGACCTCGCCCGACTCCCTGACCGTCCGCATCGGACACGAAGGGCCCTACCAGGAGCTCGCGACGACCTCCGTGATCGCCACCGGCTACGGCCCCGGCGAGGAGGCTGTGGGGTCCCTTGGCATCGTGGGTCCCACCCGCATGGACTACCCGGGCTCGATGGCCGCGGTCCGCGCGGTCGCCCGCTACGTCTCCACCATCCTCGACCAAGCCTGATTCCAACCACGTTCAGCGCAGGAGCAAAGACCACCAGTGAGCCAGGACCCCTACGAGATCCTCGGTGTCTCCCGGGACGCCGATGCCGACGAGATCAAGAAGGCCTACCGCCGCCTTGCCCGTCAGCTGCACCCCGACGTCAACCCCGATCCCGAGACCCAGGAGCGGTTCAAGGAGGTCTCGGCCGCCTACGAGGTGCTCTCGGACCCCGAGAAGCGCCGCATGTACGACCTCGGCGGCGACCCGTTCGGTCGTTCAGGCGCCGGCCAGGGCGCGGGCTTCTCCTTCACCGACATCATGGACGCCTTCTTCGGCGGCACCGGCGCGGCCGGGCAGGGCCGGGGTCCGCGTCCCCGCACCCGCCGCGGCCAGGACGCGCTCGTCCGACTCGAGGTCGAGCTCGCCGAGGCCGCCTTCGGCGTCACCCGCGAGCTCAAGGTCGACACCGCCGTGCTGTGCACGGTCTGCCACGGCAGCGGCGCGGCCGAGGGATCGCACCCGATCACCTGCGAGACCTGCCACGGACGTGGCGAGGTGCAGCACGTGCAGCGCTCGTTCCTCGGCGAGATCCGCACGCTGCGCCCGTGCAACGCCTGCCGCGGCTACGGCGAGATCATCCCCGAGCCCTGCCGGGAGTGCTCCGGCGACGGCCGGGTGCGCTCGCGCCGCTCGATCACGGTGAAGATCCCGCCGGGTGTCGACACCGGCACCCGCGTCCAGCTCGCCCACGAGGGCGAGGTCGGGCCCGGGGGTGGACCGGCCGGTGACCTCTACGTCGAGATCCACGTCGCACCCCACCCCGTGTTCACCCGCGATGGCACCGACCTGCGCTGCCACATCACGGTGCCGATGACGGCGGCCGCGCTCGGTACGACGATCAAGCTGCCCCTGCTCGAGGCCGACGTGGCCGAGGCAGAGTCCGACATGGAGCTGTGGATCGACGTCGAGGTCAAGCCCGGGACGCAGTCCGGCATGGAGCAGACCCTCCGCGGTCGCGGCGTACCCCACCTCCGCTCGCAGGTCCGTGGCGACATCGTCGTCACCATCGACGTCGAGACCCCGGGCCGGCTCGACGACCGGCAGGAAGAGCTGCTCCGCGAGCTGGCTGCGCTGCGCAACGAGGAGTCGCCGGACGGCCACATCCAGAACCCGCACAAGTCGGTGTTCGGTCGGCTGCGCGACGCGTTCAACCCGCGCTGACCCGTGTCGCTCCCCGTCTTCCTCGGCCCGGTGACCGGTGTCGCTGCCGGCGCGACGGTGGTCGTGGAAGGCGACGAGGCGCACCACGCCGTCGTCGTACGACGCACGCGGGTCGGTGAGCAGGTGGTGCTGGTCGACGGCAGTGGCACGTCGGCCACCGGTGTCGTGACCGAGACCTCGAAGTCGGCCCTGACCGTGTCGGTCTCGTCGGTCGAGGTCGCGGCGGCGCCGAGCCCGTCGCTGACCGTCGTGCAGGCGATCCCGAAGGGCGACCGAGCCGAGCTGGCCGTCGAGGTGCTCACCGAGATCGGCACCGACCGCATCGTCCCGTGGGCCGCGTCGCGCTCGGTCGGGGTGTGGCGCGGAGAGCGAGCCGCGAAGTCACTGGCGAAGTGGCGTGCCACCGCGCGCGAGGCCGGCAAGCAGTCGCGGCGCGCGTGGCTGCCCGAGGTGACCGAGATGGCGACGACGGCCGAGGTGGTCGCGCTGGTCGAGGCGGCCGACCTCGCGGCCGTGCTGCACGAGTCGGCGACGACCTCACTCGCCTCGGTCTCCCTCGACGGTGTCTCGTCGATCGTCGTCGTGGTCGGTCCCGAGGGCGGGATCACCCCCGAGGAGCTGGCCGCCTTCGGAGCCGGTCACGTCGTACGGATGGGGGAGCCGGTGCTGCGTACGTCGACCGCCGGGGTCGCGGCCGTCGCCGCGCTGCTCTCGCGCACCTCACGCTGGAGCTAGTCCTTCCAGGAAGTCGAGCACCTTCGCCTCGGGCATCTCGCACGGCTTGAGCACGGCTCGGCCGTCGAGACGGTAGAGGTTGGCGCTGACCAGATCGGTGCCACCGAGCTCCTCGGCGAGGACGGACTCGCTGCGTCCGTCGCCATGCACGGTCCGGGTGACGCCCCACCTGCGGCCGTCGTACTCCACCTCTGACCAGCCCTCGGGGAGGCGGGCGAAGAGGGCGCTGAGGTCGTTCACCCCCACATCGTCGCCGACGGGTCTAGCCTGTCGCGCGTGAGCACGGCCCAGGAGACCCCGCGGCTCGAGGCGTGGTACATCGCCAACGCGGCGGCCAAGCTCGAGGCGCGCATCCGGGCACGACTGCCCGGACGACGCCTCGCGGATGTCGCCGGGCGGCTCTCCACGATGGTGCCGGAGATCCACGACGGGTTCGACACCTCCTACCACCGCTACCAGGTGACCCGCTGGTGGTCGCGCGCGCTGAGCACGCTGATCGTGGTGGGCACGGTCGTCACCCTGGTCTTCGCCTTCCGGGACCAGGTCCGCAGCGGCACCCTGCACGCCCGTGACCTCGTGCCGCTGGCGGAGAGCACCATCAACGACGTCGTGTTCGCCGCGATCGCGGTCTTCTTCCTGTGGGCGCTGCCGGAGCGGCGCGAGCGTCGTACGCTCGTCGGCCTGCTGCACCAGCTCCGCACCCTCGCCCACGTCGTCGACATGCACCAGCTCGACAAGGACCCGGAGCAGGCTCGCGCCGACTACGTGCCGACCGACAAGAGTCCACCCAACCGGATGAACGCCGAGGAGCTGCACCACTACTTCGACTACTGCAGCGAGCTCGTCTCGTTGATCGCGAAGACCGCAGCACTCTGCGCCGAGCGCACCTCCGACCCCGTCGTGCTCGGCACGGTCAGCAACCTGGAGACCCTGGCCGCCCAGATGAGCCAGAAGATCTGGCAGAAGATCTCGCTGCTGCCGGACCACTGAGGGCTGCAGGGATACCCGGTTGACCGGGTACTCCGACACCCCTACTCCACGGTGATGTCCTTCGTGTCCTCGCTGGTGCCAATACCCTCACCGTCGGACTCATCCGTGTCGTGCACGACGAGGGTGTAGTCGCCGGGCGGAGCGTTCACGGTGAAGGAGTACGGCGCCAGGGTGCAGCACTCCTGCGCGGTGGTGAAGCCGTTGCGCACGGTCGCGTCACCCCGCTTGAGCTCCCAGACGACGTTGGCCTCGAAGGTCGCAGCACGTCCGGTGACGGTGAACTGGGTCGGCACGGTGGCGCCCTGGGCCGGTGCCTCGATGAGCACCGTGGCGAGCACGGAGTCGGCGCTCGCCTTCTCGATCGGGGCGGTGGCGTCGACGTCGAGCAGGTTGCCGGGCTGGCCGTCCACGGTGAACTGCACCGGCAGGTCCTTGCCCACAGCCGCGTCCGCGGTCCACACGAGGGCCTGCAGGGCTCGCTCGCCGGCGCCCTTCTCGAGATCGACCTGGGTCGAGGGGAGCGTGAGGTCCACCGTGATCAGCGTCGAGTCGGTGGTGACCTTGGCCGTCGTGCCGGGCAGCGGCCAGGCCGACTCGTAGTCGGGGTCCTTCGGAGTGCCTGTCAGGGCCTCGTCGACCGCCACCTGCACCTTGCTGTCGGTTGCGTCGGTCACGTGGCGAGCCTCGGGGTACAACCGCGGACCGGCCGCCGTGGCGCCGACGTAGTAGACGGTCGCGTCCACCGGGTGGCCGGCCGGAGCCTGGGAGGCGGACCGGTCGTCGTTGCCCGCTGCGGCGGCCGGAGCATCGCTGTTGGGCCCGCGCTGCGCCAACCAGGCACCGCCCGCGATGACGACCGCGGTCGCCGCGGCGGCGGCCACGGTGATCGGCAGCCAGCGCATCGCGGAGGGGCGGCGGGCGCGTGCCCGGATGTCCTCTGGCCCGCCCTCGGGGTGGACGTCGGACACGGCGTCGTCGAGCAGGCGACGGAGGTCGGAGTCGGTCATGAGGTCTCCTCCAGCAGTGGGGACAGGGAACGTCGCAGGGCGTCGGCGCCCCGGGACGCGTGACTCTTCACCGCGCCCTGGCTGATCCCCAGGGTCTCGGCGATCTCGCGCTCGGACAGGTCGAGGTAGTAGCGCAGTGCCAGGACCTCCCGCTGCCTCCGGGGGAGCCCGAGCATGGCGTCGATGACCGCCTGCCGCTGTGCGCCGCGCAGCACGTCGTGGTCGGCGCCGGGCTCGTCCACCGGAGCGTGCTCCGGGTGCTTGTGTACGACGGCGAGGTGGCGCAGCACCGATCGGGAGCGGTTGACGACGGTCTGCCGCAGGTATGCCGGGACGTTCGCCTCGGCCAGCTCGTCCCAGCGACGGTAGATCGCCACGAACGAGTCCTGCACGACCTCCTCGGCGCGACCGGCGTCGCCGAGCAGGAGCACGGCAAGCCGGACCAGCCGCACGTAGTGCTCGTCGTACAGCCGTTCCAGGGAGACATCGGCGTCGGTGTCGATGGACACCCCCTCGATCAGTTGACTTGTCACGTTAGTAGGACGTTCCGGTCATCCCGGGGGTTTACACGCCCTTTTCGGCTTCTGAGGCATGCTGGCCCCATGACTGCTGACGAGGTGTTGGACGACGACTGCCTGTTCTGCAAGATCGTCGCCGGAGACATCGAGGCCGACGTGGTGCACGAGTCCACCACGACACTGGCGTTCCGCGACCTCGACCCGCAGGCACCCACACACGTGCTGGTGATCCCCCGCAGCCACTACCCCAACGCCGCCGCGTTGGCCTCGGGCGAGCCCGAGACCGCCGCGCACCTGTTCGACGCCGCGGCGGCCATCGCGGAGAGCGAGGGGCTGGGCGAGGGCTACCGCCTGGTGTTCAACACCGGCGCGCAGGCCCACCAGAGCGTCTTCCACGCGCACATGCACCTCCTCGGTGGCCGCGCGATGACCTGGCCGCCGGGATGAGCCCCGCCCGGCGTACGACGGCCGCAGCGGTCACCGCCGTACTCGCTGTCCTGGCGCTGCTCCTCGCTGCCTGCGGCACGGGTGGCGACGGGGGAGGGGCGCAGTCCGCCCCGAAGGCGACGCCGAAGCCGACGCCGGCGCACACCGACCACTCGGAGCCGGCCCAGGCCGCTCCCGTCAAGGACAAGCCGCTCCGGCCCGGCGAGCATCGCGTGACCGTACGGATGCCCGAGGACTACACGCCGTCGGCCCCCACCGGCGTCGGTACCGACGACTACCGGTGCTTCCTGCTGGACCCCGGGGTCGCCAGCGACCAGATGATCACCGGCTTCAACGTGCTGCCGGGTAACCCCGACGTCGTGCACCACGTGATCCTGTTCCGGGTGCCGGCCGACCTCGTGGCCGAGGCCGAGCAGAAGGACGCCGACACCCCCGGCCAGGGCTGGACCTGCTTCGGCAACTCCGGCCTGCGCAGCAGCGGTGCCGAGATCGACGACGCGCCGTGGCTCGGGGCCTGGGCCCCCGGCGGCAGCGGCGAGCAGGTCTACGCCAAGGGCTACGGCGAGCAGCTCGGCAAGGGCTCGCGGGTGATCATGCAGGTGCACTACAACCTGCTCGCCGGCAAGGAGCCCGACCGCAGCGCCGCCGAGCTCCGCCTCGCGCCCGCCACGGGCAACATCAAGACGCTGCAGACGCAGCTTCTCCCGGCGCCGGTGGAGCTGCCGTGCCGGCCCGAGCACAGTGACGGCCCGCTCTGCGACCGGGCCGCCGCGCTCGCGGACGTGAAGAAGCGCTTCGGCGACGGTCCGGGATCGACGGCCGACCTGCTGCACTTCCTGTGCGGACCGGTCAGACCGGGGCCGGTCCAGTCGTGCCAGCGGACCATCAACCAGCCCGAGACCGTGCGCGGTGTGGCCGGCCACATGCACCTGCTCGGCAAGTCGATCAAGGTCGTGGCCAACGCCGGCCGGCCGGACGCCCGGACGCTGCTGGACATCCCGGTGTGGGACTTCGACAACCAGGGCAGCAAGCCGATCAAGCCCGCGGTCCTCAAGCCTGGGGACACCGTGACGGTCACCTGCCGCCACAGCCAGGAGCTGCGCGACCGGCTGCCGTCGTTCGAGGGCCAGCCCGACAAGTACATCGTCTGGGGCGAGGGCACCACCGACGAGATGTGCCTCGCGATCCTGCTGGTGACCCGCCCCTGAGGCGTCGGGTGAAACGTCGAGGCGTTCCCACCCGCCTCTCCCGTAGCATTGAGCGGTCAGCACCAACCGATAAGAAGGGGCGCCCCACACCGGGGCATCCATGACCGAGTCCAGCAAGACGGGCACCTTGGCCAGCACCGGCCACCGCGAGCCCCCGGACGCGACCCTGCACACGGTCGTCGTGCCCAACAGCATCAACATGGTCGCCCTCCTCGGCCCCCGTGACGAGCACCTCAAGATGATGGAGCAGGCCTTCGAGGCCGACATCCACGTGCGCGGCAACCAGGTCACCCTGCGGGGCGAGCCGGCCGAGGTGGCGCTGGCGGAGCGTGCCCTCGACGAGCTGGTGACGATCATCCGCACCGGCCAGGGCATCAGCCCCGAGACCGTCGAGCGGGTGATCTCGATGCTCCGGGCCGAGACGACCGAGCGCCCGGCCGACGTACTCTCGCTCAACATCCTGTCCAACCGCGGGCGCACCATCCGCCCGAAGACCCTCAACCAGAAGCGGTACGTCGACGCGATCGACAAGCACACCATCGTCTTCGGCATCGGACCTGCCGGCACCGGCAAGACCTATCTCGCGATGGCCAAGGCCGTGCAGGCGCTGCAGGCCAAGAAGGTCAACCGGATCATCCTGACCCGGCCGGCGGTCGAGGCCGGCGAACGGCTCGGCTTCCTGCCCGGCACGCTGAGCGAGAAGATCGACCCCTACCTGCGCCCGTTGTACGATGCCCTGCACGACATGCTCGATCCCGAGACGATCCCCAAGCTGCTCGCAGCCGGGACGATCGAGGTCGCCCCCCTGGCCTACATGCGCGGCCGCTCGCTCAACGACGCGTTCATCATCCTCGACGAGGCGCAGAACACCTCGCCCGAGCAGATGAAGATGTTCCTGACCCGCCTGGGCTTCGGTTCCAAGATCGTGGTCACCGGTGACGTCACCCAGGTCGACCTGCCCAGCGGCGTGAAGAGCGGGCTGCGCGTGGTGGAGGACATCCTCGACGGCGTCGAGGACCTGAGCTTCAACCGGCTCACCGCCCACGACGTCGTGCGACACCGGCTGGTCGGCAAGATCGTGGCGGCCTACGACGAGTTCGACGCCCGCCAGCAGTCGCGCGAGAACCGTGAGGGACGCGAGCGCCGGTCATGACCATCGAGGTGCAGAACGAGTCCGGGGTCGAGATCGACGAGCTCCGCACCCAGCGCCTGGCCCGGTTCGTGATGGATCGGATGCGGGTGCACCCGCTCGCCGAGCTGTGCGTGACCGCCGTCGACGAGGACACCATTGCCGAGCTCAACCAGCGGTGGATGGAGAAGGACGGCCCCACCGACGTGCTCGCCTTCCCGATGGACGAGCTGCGGCCCGGCCTGGTCAACGAGGAACCCGAGGAGGGTGTGCTCGGCGACCTCGTGCTGTGCCCGACCGTCGCGGAGAAGCAGGCGCGGACCGCTGGTCACTCCACGGCCGCCGAGCTCGACCTGCTCACCGTGCACGGCATCCTGCACCTGCTCGGCTACGACCACGCCGAGCCGGACGAGCACAAGGAGATGTTCGGCCTCCAGCACCAGCTCCTGGGCGAATGGGTCTCCCACGAGGCCGACCGGGTCTCGTCCGATCGGGCGTGAGCCAGAGATGAGCGGACCCTGAGATGAGCGGGCACAGTCCGGGCCTGATCCTGCTGGTGGTGGCGCTCGTCGTGCTCGCTGCCGTGCTGACCACCGTCGAGGCGGCGCTCTCGTCCTTCTCGCGAGCCCGCGCGCTGGAGTTGGCCCACGAGCAGCGGCCGGGCGCCGTACGACTGCTCCGCGTGCTCGACGACGCTGCCCACAACCTCAACGCCGTGCTCGTGCTGCGACTGCTGACCGAGACCTCGGCCGTGGTGCTGGCCACCGCGATGGTCTTCGACGTCGTCGGACAGCACCGCTGGGCCTCGGTGTTCGTCGCCATCGGCCTGATGTTCGTGGTGCTGTTCGTGGTGGTCGGGGTCGGACCGCGCACCATCGGCCGGCAGCGGGCCGAGGCGATCTCGCTGGCCTCGGCCGGCGCGGTGCTCGGTCTCGGTCGGGTGCTGGGACCGCTGCCGCGGCTGCTCATCCTGATCGGCAACGCGCTCACCCCGGGCAAGGGGTTCTCCGAGGGGCCGTTCTCCTCCGAGGCCGAGCTGCGCGAGATGGTCGACCTCGCCGAGGCCTCGAGCGTGATCGAGTCCGACGAGAGCAAGATGATCCACTCGGTCTTCGAGCTCGGCGACACCTTCGTGCGCGAGGTGATGGTGCCGCGGACCGACGTCGTCTACATCGAGCGGACCAAGACCCTGCGCCAGGCGATGTCGCTGTTCCTGCGCAGCGGTTTCTCGCGGATCCCGGTGGCGGGGGAGGACCTCGACGACATCGTCGGCTTCGTCTACCTCAAGGACGTGAGCAAGCGCGTCTTCGACCGCCAGGCCGCCGAGACCACCGAGCACGTCGACTCGGTGATGCGCCCGGTGTTCCACGTGCCCGACTCCAAACCGGTCGACGACCTGCTGCGCGAGATGCAGAAGCAGCGCCGCCACATCGCCGTCGTGGTCGACGAGTACGGCGGCACCGCCGGCATCGTCACGATCGAGGACATCCTCGAGGAGATCGTCGGCGAGATCACCGATGAGTTCGACACCGAGGAAGCCGGCATCGAGGAGCTGCCCGACGGCTCCAGGCGCGTCTCGGCCCGGTTCCCGGTCGACGACCTCGACGAGATCCTCGACGGTGACTTCGAGGACGACGAGGTCGACTCCGTCGGCGGGCTGATGGCCAAGCACCTCGGCAAGGTGCCGATCCCGGGCTCGACGGTCGAGGTCGACGGCTGGCTGTTCCTGGCCGAGGAGACCAAGGGCCGCCGCAACCGGATCGGCACGGTGCTGATCACCCCGGTCGTCCAGCCCGAGGCCTGGCCGCCCGTCCTCGACAAGGGCGACCGCGCGCTCCCGCAGAAGAAGCTGCAGCACTAGATTCCTCGCTGTGAGTTCGTTGCCACCGGAGGACACCAAGCTCGTCGTGCTCGCCAAGGCGACGCGCGCCCGCACCGGCGCGGCCGAGGGGGCCGCACTGCGCGACCTGGACGGCCGCACCTACGCCGGCGCCACCGTCGACCTGGCGTCGCTCCAGGTCTCCGCCCTCGGCGTCGCCATCGCGATGGCGGTGGCCAGTGGCGCGAAGGGCGCCGAGGCCGCGGTGGTGCTCACCGAGGGTGAGGTGTCGCCGGCCGATCTCGACGCGCTGCGCGACTTCGCGGGCACTGGCGTCACCGTCCACCAGGGGACGCCTGCAGGCGCGGTCGAGAACACGCTGACCTCCTAGGAATACCCCGACGACTTCTGTCGCTGGGAAGTGGCAGGATCATGGCTGTCGGATCTGGACTATGGTTGCCAAGAGCAACCAGCGCGGGAGGAGTACGCCGGCTTGACCGTCACAGTGACCGGCTCGACGCAGCACCAGGAAGCGGTGCGTCGCCTCCGTGCGTCGTACGCCGCGCTGGCTCCCGGGTCTCCCGTGCGGCTCGCCAAGCGCACCTCCAACCTGTTCCGCCCCCGTGACGCGATCGCGGTGGCCGGGCTCGACGTCTCCGGCCTCGACGGCGTGATCAGCGTCGACGTCGAGGCGTGCACCGCCGACGTGCAGGGGATGTGCACCTACGAGGACCTCGTCGACGCGACGCTGCCCCACGGGTTGATCCCGATGGTCGTGCCGCAGCTGCGCACGATCACCCTCGGCGGGGCCGTCACCGGCCTCGGCATCGAGTCCACGTCGTTCCGCAACGGCCTGCCGCACGAGTCAGTGCTCGAGATGGACGTGTTCACCGGCGCCGGCGAGGTCATCACCTGCACGCCCGACAACGAGCACGCCGACCTGTTCGCCACCTTCCCCAACTCCTACGGCTCGCTCGGCTACGCCACCCGGCTGCGCATCGAGCTGGAGCCCGTCCGCTCCCACGTCGCGGTGCGGCACGTCCGGTTCACCGACACCACGGCCCTCCAGGACGCGATCGCCGCCATCACCGAGACTCGCGAGTGGCACGGCGAGCGCGTCGACGCCCTCGACGGCACGGTCATCGAGCCGGGGGAGGTCTACCTCACGCTCGGGCGGTGGGAGGACGCGAGTGGGCCGGGCAGCGACTACGTCGGGCAGCAGGTCTACTGGCGATCGATCCAGCAGCGCGAGGTCGACCTGCTCACGACCTACGACTACCTGTGGCGCTGGGACACCGACTGGTTCTGGTGCTCGCGGGCGTTCGGTGCGCAGAACCCGCTCGTGCGTCGGTTCTGGCCCCGCCGCTTCAAGCGGTCCGACGTCTACCACAAGCTCGTCGGGCTCGACCTCCGCTACGGCATCGCCGACCGGCTCGACCGCCGCGCTGGGAGGCCCAAGCGTGAGCGGGTGATCCAGGACGTCGAGGTGCCGGTCGAGCGGCTCGGTGAGTTCCTCGAGTGGTTCGACGACGTCGTCGGCATGCGGCCGGTGTGGTTGTGCCCGCTGCGGCTGCGCGGCGAGACCTCGTGGCCGTCGTACCCCCTGGCGCCGGGACGCACCTACGTCAACGTCGGCTTCTGGGGCGCGGTCCCCGTCGGCGACGACGCCCCCACCAGTCCTCTCAACCGCGCCATCGAGCAGAAGGTCTCCGAGCTCGACGGTCACAAGTCGCTCTACTCGGAGTCGTTCTACGACCGCGAGACCTTCGACCGTCTCTACGACGGACCCCATCTCGCTGCGGTCAAGCAGCGTTACGACCCCGACGACCGGCTGACCAGCCTCTACGACAAGGCGGTGCGACAACGATGACCCAGACCAACAACCTGACGCAGAACAGGTCCGGCACCAAGCTCACCCTCGCCGAGGTGTTCGAGTCGCTCCTCGCCCGGCCCGTCCCGGTGCGCTTCGAGGCCTACGACGGCAGCAGCTACGGCCCCGAGGACGCCTCCATCGTCCTCGAGCTGAAGAACGAGCGCGGCCTGGCCTACCTCGTCACCGCGCCCGGAGACCTCGGCATGGGGCGCGCCTACGTCTCCGGCGACCTCGACATCCACGGCATCCACCCGGGCGACCCCTACGAGGGGATGGTCCTGCTGCTCCGGGCGATGCGCTTCCGCCGTCCGTCGCCCGCCCAGGTCGTCCAGCTGCTCCGCTCCATCGGCCTGAGCCACATGGTGCCGCCGGCCCCGCCGCCGCAGGAGCACCTGCCCCGCTGGCGCCGGATGGTCGAGGGCCTGCGGCACAGCCCCGAGCGCGACGGCAAGGTGATCCAGCACCACTACGACGTCTCCAACCGGTTCTACGAGATGGTCCTCGGGCCCTCGATGACCTACACGTGTGCGGTCTTCGAGAAGGAGGACGACACCCTCGAGCAGGCGCAGTGGAACAAGTACGACCTGGTCGCCCGCAAGCTCGACCTCCAGCAGGGCCAGCGGCTGCTCGACGTCGGCTGCGGCTGGGGCGGCATGGTGCGTCACGCGGCGCGCGAGTACGGCGTGCGCGCCCTCGGCGTCACGCTGTCGCGGGAGCAGGCGGTGTGGGCCCAGGAGAAGATCAAGGAGGAGGGCCTCGACCACCTCGCCGAGGTCCGCCACCTCGACTACCGCAAGGTCCCCGAGACCGGGTTCGACGCGGTCAGCTCGATCGGCCTGACCGAGCACATCGGCATCGACAACTACCGCTTCTACTTCAGCTACCTGCGCGACAAGCTCCTCCCGCACGGCCGGTTGCTCAACCACTGCATCACCCGCCCCGACAACAAGCCGACGGCGACCGGGGCGTTCATCGACCGCTACGTGTTCCCCGACGGCGAGCTGACCGGGTCCGGGAAGATCATCGTCGAGGCCCAGAACGCCGGTCTCGAGGTGCAGCACGAGGAGAACTTCCGGGTCCACTACGCCAAGACGCTGGCGGGCTGGTGCCACAACCTGGAGGAGAACTGGGACGAGTGTGTCGCCGAGGTCGGCGAGGGCACGGCCCGGGTCTGGGGCCTCTACATGGCCGGGTCGCGGATGGGCTTCGAGCGCAACGAGATCCAGCTCCATCACGTGCTGGCGACACGCACCGACGACGAGGGAGTGAGCGGCTACCCGCTGCGGCACACCTTCTGAGACGGGCGTCCGGGTGCTGACCCGGTTCGGCGGTTCGGCGTACGGGAGGCGACGGCTCGGGGGATAGTGCCTGCAGCCAACGAACCTCCCGGGAGCCACCATGTCCGCTGCGCCTGCTGTCCGCGCGCGACTCGTGGCGACCTGGTGCGGGATCGCACTGATCGCGCTCGTGACCGGTCTGCTTCCGGCCGACATCGCCAGCGCCCGGGACGCCGGCTCCACTCCAGCACGGATGGACCGCGGCAGGACGATGGGCAACCAGCCGTTCCGGCCCGGGACGCCGTACACCGGCAACTTCCCCGACCCCACGGTGCTCCGCGTCGGCAACGTCTTCTACGTGGCCTCGACCACGCTCGGTGGGCTGAGCCTGCCGATGATGACCTCGACCAACCTGCGTACCTGGATGCCGCACGACGACGCCATGCCGGCCGGTGCGGCGTGGGCCTCGACCAAGACCACCAAGTCTGGGCGCGCGTACTGGCCGACGTGGGCGCCGTCGATAGCCGGGGTGTCACCGGGCCACTACGTCGCTGCTTACGCCGTGCCCCAGGCAACCGACGGCCGCCGGTGCATCAGTGTCGCCCAGGCGGGAGGACCACTCGGGCCGTTCGTCGACCGGACGACCGGGCCGCTGACCTGTGGGATCCGCGCGGCGATCGACCCGCAGATCTTCCGTGACCGAGGCGTCACCTGGCTGCTGTACAAGTGGGCCGCGTCGCCCGACCGTCTCGTCGTACGTCGGATGACGTCGAGTGCCACCGCCTTCGCGCCGGGAAGCCGCAACTTCTCGTTGCTCGCGCCGCGGCTGGCCTGGGAGGGCGACACCGTCGAGAACCCGGCGATGATCCGGTTCCGCGGCCGGCTCTACCTGTTCTACTCGGCCAACAAGTTCGCAACCTCGAAGTACGCCACCGGCTACGCCATCTGCACGACGGTCACCGGACCGTGCCGGCGGATGGGCCGGTTGCTCGACACCGGTCCCTACCTCGCGGGTCAGGGCGGCGCCACCCCGTTCGTGGACCGGGCGGGACGACTGCGGCTGGTCTACCACGCCTGGCGCACCGGCAACGTCGGCTACCCGAGCGACGACAGCTGCCTGAGCACGTCGGCCGGATGCCCTCAACGCCGGATGTACGTCGCCTGGCTGGCCGTGGGCAAGAAGGGCAAGCTCGTCGTACGCCAGCGGTTCTGAGGGCGACGACCCTCACGGCTAGCCTTGGTCGGTGATCTCCCGGACCCCCTTCGACGCCGTCGTGCGCGAACGCAGGGTGCTCAGCGAGCACCTGGTCCGACTGGTGCTGGAGGCGCCCGACGGCCTGGTCTCGACCGGCATGCCCGACGAGTGGCTGGCGCTGACCGTGCCGGGGCAGTTCCAGACCCGCTACTACACGGTGCGAGCACTGGACGAGGCGCTGCTGACCATCGACGTGGTCGTGCACGAGCAGGGGCTGGTCACCGAGTGGGCGCAGACCGACTGCGTCGGCGACGTCGTCGGGATCGCGGCGCCCAAGGGGTCCTTCCAGCCCCCGCCCGACGCCGGCTGGGTGGTGCTGGCCGGTGACCTGACCGCGCTGCCCGCCATGGCGCGCATCAGCGAGACCGTGACCACCCTGCCGGTGACCGTGCACGCCGAGATCTCCGACGACCCGGTGCAGGACTACTTCGCCCGTCCGGTGGAGTGGCACCACGCCGAGCCGGGAGAGAGCGCGCTGGCCGACATCGTGCGTGGACTGGAGTGGCCGGCCGGCCCCGGCTACTTCTGGATGGGCGGCGAGTCGGCCCAGATGCGCGAGATCCGGCGCCACCTGCGCCACGACGTGGGCTGGGACACCCGGCACTACGACGTGATGGGCTACTGGAGCGGCAGCCGGGGCCGGCAGGTGCGTGCGGTCGACCCCGGTCCGATCTACGCCGCGGGGAAGGTGGCCGGGAAGTCCGACGAGCAGATCTGGGCCGACTACGACGAGGCGAGGAACACATGACCACACCCGAGCACCGCTCCGGGTTCGCCTGCTTCGTGGGACGACCCAATGCCGGGAAGTCGACGCTGACGAACGCGATCGTCGGCACCAAGGTGACGATCACCTCCTCGAAGCCGCAGACCACGCGGACCGTCGTACGCGGCATCGTGCACCGTCCGGACGCCCAGCTGGTGCTGGTCGACACTCCCGGGCTGCACCGACCGAGGACGTTGCTGGGCGAGCGGCTCAACGACCTCGTGACGACGACGTGGTCCGAGGTCGACGTCGTGGCGGTGTGCTTCCCGGCCGACCAGAAGCCGGGTCCGGGCGACCGGTTCCTGGTCAACGAGCTGGCCAAGGTGCGTCGTACGACCAAGATGGCGGTGGCCACCAAGACCGACCTCGTGTCCTCGGAGGCCCTCGGGGATCACCTGCTCGCGATCCAGGCGCTCGGCCAGGAGACCGGCACCGAGTGGGCCGAGATCGTGCCGGTGTCGGCGACCAGCGGCCACCAGATCGGGCTGCTCACCGACCACCTGGTCGCGCAGCTCCCCGAGGGACCGCAGCTCTACCCCGACGGCGAGCTCACCGACGCTCCCGAGGAGACCCTGATCGCCGAGCTGATCCGGGAGGCCGCCCTCGAGGGGGTCCGCGACGAGCTGCCCCACTCGATCGCCGTACTCGTCGAGGAGATGGGCCTGCGCGAGGGCCGCCCCGCCGACAAACCGCTGCTCGAGATCCACGCCAGCCTCTACGTCGAACGCGACTCCCAGAAGGGCATCGTCATCGGCCACAAGGGCTCCCGCCTGCGCGACGTCGGCATCGAGGCCCGCAAGCAGATCCAGGCCCTCCTCGGCACCCCCGTCCACCTCGACCTGCACGTGAAGATCGCCAAGGACTGGCAGCGCGACCCCCGCCAGCTCCGCAAGCTCGGTTTCTAGCCCCGCGACCGGGCACTTTTGGTGGTCCCGAGCACACCGAGAGGGCGCTTGTGGCCGCTCAGATGACGTCGAGCGGGCACTCTTGGTTGCTCTCCGGTCACCAGAACTGCCCTCTCGACGTACGACGATCAACCAGAACCGCCCGGTCAGCGAACTGCAAGCAACCAAAACTGCCCGGTCGGCGACTTGCCTGACAGATGTCACGGGTGAGTCGTGACGGGCGATCGGGGGGTGGGGGACGCGGCTCGACCATGCTGGTCGCATGACGACACAGAACACTCCCGCGGTGCGGCTGGGCGGAGTCACCAAGGACTTCGGGCGCGTGCACGCGGTTCGGGGCATCGACCTCGAGATCGAGCCTGGCGAGATGGTGGCGTTCCTGGGGCCCAACGGCGCCGGGAAGACGACCACGATCGACATGATCCTGGGCCTGTCCCGGCCCACCACCGGCGACGTCGAGGTCCTCGGGATGCAGCCGCGCCAGGCGATCGCCCGTGGGCTGGTGGCCGCGGTGATGCAGACCGGCGGCCTGCTCAAGGACCTCACGGTGCGGGAGACGGTGCAGTACACCGCGAGCCTGTTCGCGGACACCAAGCCGGTCGACGAGGTGCTGGAGAGCGCCGGCATCACCGGCATCGCCGACCGTCGGGTGGCCAAGTGCTCCGGCGGTGAGCAGCAGCGGCTCCGCTTCGCGATGGCGCTGCTCTCCGACCCCGCGCTGCTGCTCCTCGACGAGCCCACCACCGGCATGGACGTCGAGGGTCGCCGGTCGTTCTGGTCCGCCATCCGCGAGGACGCCCAGCAGGGCCGGTCGGTGCTGTTCGCGACGCACTACCTCGAGGAAGCCGACCAGTACGCCGACCGGATCATCCTGATCAGCAACGGGCTGGTCGTGGCCGACGGCACCGGCAGCGAGATCAAGGCGCTCGCCACCGGCCGGGTCGTCCGCGCCACTCTCCGCGACGCGGACACCGACACGCTGGCGGCCATCGGCGGGGTGGACACCGTCGAGGTCCGGGGCGAGCAGATCTACGTGCACGCCAAGGACAGCGACGCCGTCGCCCGCTACCTGCTCAACGAGACCGGCGCCCGTGATCTCGAGATCGTCGCCCGGGGCCTCGAGGACGCGTTCCTCAGCCTGACCGGTCGCACCGACACCGACGCCGAGACCGGGAACAGCCAGACCGACGACCCCACCACGAACCACGAGACCGAAGGAGCGCTGCGATGAGCGCCATCCAGGGCATCGACCCCACCGCCCGACGCGTCCCGCCCATGGGCGGCTTCAACCTGACCGTGCTGCGGATCGAGATGCGCCGGATGATGCGCAACCGCCGCACGATCATCTTCGCGCTGATCTTCCCGGCGGTGATGTTCCTCGTCTTCGGTTCCGGCGACCAGGGCGCCGAGAAGGTCGGCGACGGCAACGTCTCGGCGTACGTGATGGTCTCGATGGCGTTGTACGGCGGTGCGTTGATCGCCGCTGCCACCGGGGCCGGCGTGGCGGTCGAACGTGCCCTCGGCTGGTCGCGACAGCTGCGGCTGACCCCGCTCCACCCGACCGTCTACATCCTGATCAAGGCCTTCGTCGCCCTCGTGATGGGCGCCGTGGCGATCACCGCCGTCAACGTGGTCGGCCTGATCAAGGGTGACCCGCAGATGCCGACCGACACCTGGATCTACTGCGCGCTGGCCACCATGGCCTGCGTGATGACCTTCGCCGCCCTCGGGGTCTTCGCCGGGTACGTCGTGCCGGGAGAGAACGTGATGCAGATCCTCGGCCCCGGCCTCGCGCTGCTGTCCTTCCTCGGCGGCCTGTTCATCCCGCTGAGCCAGTACAGCGGGACCGTCCGCGACATCGCTTACTGGTCCCCGATGTACGGCGTCGCCGAGGTCGCCCGCGCACCCCTCACCCACGAGCTCCCGTGGTACGCCATCGTCAACGCGGTGGGCTGGTTCGCCATCTTCGTCCTCGGCGCGGCCTGGCGGATGAGCAAGGACACCGCGCGCGTGTGAGTGCCACTACCGTGGCGGACATGTCGGAGAAGCGGCTCCTGCCGGGTGAGCTGGACAGCCACCTCACCCGGCGGGGGCCGCTGTTCGCCGCCGTCTGGCTGTTCTTCCTGCTCGATCCGCTGCGGCACGGCTGGGCCGAGCGGGACACCCTCGCCGGAGTCCTCGGCATGCTCGCCACGGTCGCCTTCGGCGCCGTCTACATGCTGTCGTGGCTCCGGCTCCGTCGCGACCGGCAGCAGCTGGTCCCGCGACCGTCGATCCAGGCGGCGATCCTCTGGTTCCTCGGCCTCGTCGCACTGGGCGTGGTGATGGTGCTCTGCCTCGGCGAGGTGGGGACCGCGTCCACCGTGTACATCTCCGTGCTCGCGGTGATGCTGTTCCCGGCACGGGTGGCGCTGGCCCTGGTGCTGGCGGACGCGGTCCTGGTGGTGGTGCTGGGCGAGGTGATGGCTGGATGGGGCAGCGGCGCGGGGCTGGCCTTCGCGATCTGCGCCGCAGCGGTGGCGATGTTCGGCATCCAGCAGATGATGCTGCGCAACCTCGCGCTGATCTCGGCCCACGAGGAGAACGCCCGTCTCGCCGTCGACAACGAGCGCGGCCGCTTCGCCCGCGACCTGCACGACATTCTCGGCCACTCGCTCACCGTCATCACGGTGAAGGCCGAGCTGGCCAAGAAGCTGATGGACGTCGACGCTGTCCGGGCCCGGGCCGAGATCGACGACCTGGAGCGGCTGGCCCGCGACGCCCTGGCCGACGTACGCCGAGCCGTGGAGGGCTACCGCGAGCTGAGCCTCCCCGGAGAGCTGGCCCGGGCCCGTACGGCGCTCGCCGCCGCCGAGATCGAGGCCGAGCTGCCCAACTCGGCCGACGACGTGCCCTCGGAGTGGCGCGAGCTGTTCGCCTGGACCATCCGCGAAGGCATCACCAACGTGATCCGGCACAGCCACGCCACCCGCTGCACGGTCGTGCTCCAGCGCAACTGCGTCGAGATCCGGGACGACGGCCGGGGAGCCGCCGACCCGGGGGTCGGGCACGGCCTCACCGGACTGCGTGAGCGGGCGAGCACCCTGAACGGCACCGTGGTGACCCGCTCGCTCGACCCCGGCTTCTCGCTGTCCGTGGTGGTGCCGTGACCGAGCAGACCATCCGGCTGCTCCTGGCCGACGACCAGGCGCTGGTGCGCGGTGCGCTCTCCGCGCTGCTCGGGCTCGAGCGCGACCTCGAGGTGGTGGCCGAGGTGTCCTCCGGTGACCAGGTCGTCGAAGCGGTCCGGGAGCACCGACCTGACGTCGCCCTGCTCGACGTCGAGATGCCCGGACTCGACGGGATCGAGGCCACGGCCGCCCTCCGCAAGGCCTTCCCCGACGTACGCGTGCTGATCGTGACCACCTTCGGCCGTCCCGGGTTCCTGAGGCGCGCGATGCAGGCGGGGGCTTCCGGGTTCGTGGTCAAGGACACCCCGGCAGCCCAGCTCGCCGACGCCGTACGACGGGTGCATGCCGGCCTCCGTGTGGTCGACCCGGTGCTCGCGACGGAGAGCCTGTTCGCGGGAGAGTCGCCCCTGACCGCCCGCGAGACTGAGGTGCTCCGGTCCGCTCGCGGCGGCGCCGCTGTCTCGGCGATGGCCAAGGAGCTGTTCCTCTCCGAGGGCACCGTGCGCAACCACCTCTCGGCGGCCATCGGGAAGACCGGTGCGGCCAACCGGACCGAGGCGGTGACGATCGCCGAGGGAAACGGGTGGCTGTGACGACTAACGTTGCGGCGTGACCCGGGACGACCTCTACGCCGACGAAGCGCGCGAGCGGCTCGTCGAGGAGCCGGCCAAGCGGGTCGAGGCTCCGGAGCGCACCCCCTTCGAACGCGACAGGGCGCGCGTCGTGCACTCTGCCTCGCTGCGCCGGCTGGCCGCGAAGACGCAGGTGCTCGGCCCCCAGGCCGACGACTTCGTCCGCAACCGCCTCACCCACAGCCTCGAGGTCGCGCAGGTGGCCCGTGACCTCGCCCATCCACTGGGCTGCCATCCCGACCTGGCCGAGACGGCGGCGCTGGCCCACGACATGGGGCATCCGCCGTTCGGCCACAACGGCGAGGTGGCGCTCGACGAGATCGGCGCCGACTGCGGCGGCTTCGAGGGCAACGCCCAGACGCTGCGGATCCTGACCCGGCTCGAGGCGAAGTCGGCCGACGCCGACGGCCGCTCGGTCGGGCTCAACCTCACCCGGGCCACCCTCGACGCCTGCACCAAGTACCCCTGGCCACGCGCGACCGCTGCCTCCAAGTTCGGGGTGTACGACGACGACCGGCCGGTCTTCGACTGGATGCGTCGCGGCCTCGACGGGCCTCGGCGCTGCGTCGAGGCCCAGGTCATGGACTTCGCCGACGACGTGGCCTACTCGGTGCACGACCTCGAGGACGGCGTCGTCGGCGGCCGCATCGACCTGGCCGTGCTCGACCGACCCGGGGAGAGGGCGGCCACCTGGAGCACCGTCCAGGAGTGGTACCTGCCCGACGCCACCGACACCGACCTCGAGGAGGCGTTCGCGCGCGTCCGCTCGGTCGGCTCGTGGCCCGGCGCGTCGTACGACGGGAGCAGGCGTGCCCTGGCCTCCCTGAAGAACCTCACCAGCGACCTGATCGGCATCTTCTGCGGCAGCGTCCACCACGCCACCCAGCAGGCGTACGGCGACGCACCGCTCGTCCGCCACCGCGGTGACCTCGTCGTCCCGCTCGAGACGCAGCAGGAGATCGCCGTGCTCAAGGGGATCGCGGCCCACTACGTGATGCGTGCCCAGGACCGGCTCGACCTGATGGAGCGTCAGCGCACCCTGCTCCACGAGCTGTTCGAGGCGATCTGGAAGCGCGGCAGTGACGGGCTCGACGCGCCCTTCCGCGACGACTTCGCGCAGGCGGTCGACGACACCGCGCGCGTCCGGGTGGTGATCGACCAGATCGCGAGTCTGACCGACGCTTCCGCCCTCTCCCGCCACGCGGACCTGGTCTCCGGCGGCTCGGTGCGACGCGAGAGGCTGGCGCCATGAGCGACGCACCACTGGTCTGGCTGCCGTTCGAGCCCGAGCTGCTCGGCGAGCTGCCCGACAACCTGCGCTACGAACGCATCGACCCCGACCACCTGCCGGCGAGCGCCGACGAGGTCGAGTTCTACGTGCTGGCCTACCGCTTCCATCCCGAGGACGGCGAGGCCCTGGCTACGTTGCCGAAGCTGCGTGTGGTGCAGACGATGACTGCCGGGGTGGAGCACATCCGCGGCTACGTGCCCGAGGGCGTGCTGCTCTGCAACGGCCGGGGGATCCACGACACGTCGACGGCCGAGCTCGCCGTCACCCTCACGCTCGCCAGCCTGCGCGGCATCCCCGACTTCGTGTGCGCCCAGGAGCGCGCCGAGTGGGTGCCGGACACGCGACCCTCGTTGGCCGACAAGCAGGTGCTGATCGTCGGCTACGGCCAGATCGGCGAGGCGATCGAGGCGCGGGTGCGGCCCTTCGAGGCCTCGGTCGTGCGCGTGGCCCGCAGCGCCCGGGACGGCGTACACGCCATCGCGGACCTCCCCGACCTGCTGCCGGACGCCGACGTCGTCGTACTCATCGTGCCGGGGACCGAGGAGACGACCGGCCTCTTCGACGCCGCCATGCTCGCCCGGATGAAGGACGACGCCCTGCTGGTGAACGTCTCCCGCGGCCCGGTCGTCGACACCGACGCGTTGCTCGCCGAGCTGGAGAGCCGCCGCATCCACGCCGCCCTCGACGTGGTCGACCCCGAGCCGTTGCCGGAGGGCCACCCGCTGTGGCGGGCGCCCAACCTCCTGCTCGTGCCGCACGTGGGCGGCAACAGCACCGCGATGGAGCCGCGCGCCCACCGGCTGGTCCGCGAGCAGCTCGAGCGCTACGCCGCGGGCCAGCCGCTCGCCAACGTGATGACCGGCGACTACTGAAGGATCAGGGCAGGGTGCCCTGCGGGCCACTGTTGTCGGTGACCTTGATCCGGTCGGGGTTCAGCGAGTCCGAGGAGTCGTCGCCGCTCGTGGCCGACTTCACCTTCTCGGTCGCGGCACCAGCGGCCTCGGTCAGCTTGTCCTTGACCACCGGGGCCTTCTCCTTGGCCAGGTCGGTCGCCTGCTGGGCTTTCTCCTGCACCCGCGGGTCGTTCTTGATCTTGTCGAAGTGCGAGCGCAGCTGCTCGTAGCGCTCGCGCCCGGCCTTGGCGCCGAAGACGTAGCCGATGCCAGCGGCGATGAGCAGGGGCAGTCTCTTGATGATCATGACTTCTCCTTCTGTGAGTCCTTCGACTCGGGGTTGTCCGCGTCGGACGTCTCCGCCTGGCGGCGGATGCGACGACCGAGCGCGATGTCCTTGTCCCGCTTCTTGCGGGCCTTCTTGATGTTGCGGGTGTCGCGAGCGGGTAGCTGGATCTCTTCCTCGGCCGCGATGCCCGCCTGCAGCTGCCGTCCTCGCTCGAGCTCCGCGTCGAGCTCGCCTCCGAACAGCAACGCCAGGTTGGTGATCCACAGGAACAGCAGCGTGACGATGACGCCGGCCAGCGACCCGTAGGTCTTGTTGTAGCTGGAGAAGTTCCCGACATAGAAGGCGAAGCCGACCGAGGCGATCACCCACACCAGGATGGCCACTCCGGCGCCGACGGAGATCCAGCGGAACTTCGGCTGCTTCACGTTGGGCGTCGCGTAGTAGAGCAGGGCGACGACCACGACGACGATCACGGCCAGGATCGGCCACTTCGCGATCTTCCAGACGGTGAGCGCTGTGTCACCGAGCCCGATGGTGTTGCCGATCGACTGTGCGAGTGGCCCAGACACGATGAGCAGCAACAGCGCGATCGCGGCCAATGTCACCGCGATCAGGGTCAGCAGCAGCATGATCGGGCGCAGCTTCCAGAACGGCCGGCCCTCCTCGATCTCGTAGATCTTGTTCATGGCGCGACCGAAGGCTCCGACGTACCCGGAGGCCGACCACAGGGCCACCAGCACACCGAGGACCAGGGCCACACCGGCGCCCTGCGAATCCGCGACCTGGTTGAGGGCGTTCTCCACGATCGTCAGCGTCTGCGTGGAGAGCAGCGGCCGCAGGGTGTCCACGACCGTACTCACGGCCTTCGGGGCCTTGCCCAGCACGCCGAGCACCGAGATCAGCGCGAGCATGGCCGGGAAGATCGAGAGCACGGCGTAGTACGTGAGTGCCGCGGCGAGGTCGGTGCACTGGTCCTCACCGAACTCGTGGTAGGTCTTGCGCAGCACGTAGAACCACGAACGCTTGGTCAGGTCGCTCGGGTCCTCGGGCTTGCGGGGGTCGTCGGGACCTGGGGTCGGCGGATCGGTGCGTGCCTCGTCCTCGACCGCCTCGCGGTGGCTCATCGTCGCCTCCGCAGCCAGATCAGGAGGCCGAGCCCGAGCACGACGGCCGCTGCCGCGCCGAGCACCTCGGGCCGTGGCTTGCCGGTGTCGGTGGTGGCCCGGTCGCGGACCTCGGCCACCTTCTCCTTGGTCTGCGCCTTGACGTCGAGCTTGTGCCCGAGCTGGTCGACGGTCTGCGCCAGGTGTTCGCGCTGCCGCTCGATGTCGGCCTGGATGTCCTCGGGCGTGCTCATTTCGGGGTCCCCGCGGCTTTGTTCGGAGGAGCGAAGCGGGGGAGAAGAATGTCGTGGGGTGATGTCATCAGCGCTGTCCCTTCACGGTTGCGATGTCTTCCTTGAGGCCCTCGACCGCCCGTTCGGGCACCGGAGGTGTGGCCTGTTCCACCTGGTTCTTGCCCATCAGCGCCAGCACTCCGGCCCCGGCGAACAGCACCACCGCGACGATGAGGGCGGCGAGCCAGCCGTCCATCGCCAGCGACAGGGCCAGGACCACACCAGCGATGACGGTGGCGAGGCCGAAGAACGCCAGCAGGCCCGCACCGCTGAACATGCCGATCCCGATGCCGGCGCGCTTCCCCTTCTCGGCGGCCTCGGCCTGCGCCAGCCGGAGCTCCGAGCGGATCAGCTCGGGCACCTGGGTGGTCAGGTCGTGGACGAGGGCCCCCAGTGTCGGGTCGGCCCCGCCCGGGGTGTGGTTGACGGTCGGTTCGCTCATACGAGACGAGTAGCCATTCCGGGGTGTTTGAAACCCTTCCCGTCACGGCGGGTCGGTGCGTCGTACCCGCCCCGTAGACTCCGCACCGTGGCGGGCAGGATCAGGGAAGAAGACATCGCTGAGGTGCGCGAGAAGGCTCGCATCGACGACGTCATCTCGGCCTACGTCACCCTCCGCAACGCCGGTGGCGGCAACATGAAGGGCCTGTGCCCCTTCCACGACGAGAAGTCGCCCAGCTTCAACGTCACTCCGTCCCGCGGGCTCTTCCACTGCTTCGGCTGCGGAGTCGGCGGCGACGTCATCAAGTTCGTGATGGAGATGGACGGGCTCGGCTTCACCGAGACCGTCGAGCGGCTGGCCGAGAAGGTCGGCGTGCAGCTGCGCTACGAGGAGGGCGGCCCGGCCCGCCCCCGTGGAGGCCCGCAGCGGCCGCGACTGATCGACGCCCACCGGGTGACGGCGGAGTGGTACGCCGAGCAGCTGGCCACGCCCGAGGCACTCACCGCCCGTCAGTTCCTCGACTCGCGGGGCTTCGACGCCGATGCGGCCGCCCACTTCGGGGTCGGCTTCTCCCCGCGGGGTGGTGAGGTGCTCCTCAAGCACCTGCGGCAGAAGGGGTTCACCGATGAGGAGATGGTCACCTCGGGCCTGATCGGACAGGGGCGCGGGCTCTACGACCGCTTCCGGGGCCGGCTGATGTGGCCGATCCGCGACAGCAGCGGCGACACGATCGGCTTCGGCGCCCGGCGGATCTTCGACGACGACACCATCGAGGCGAAGTACCTCAACACCCCCGAGACCCCGATCTACCACAAGAGCCAGGTCCTCTACGGCATCGACCTCGCCCGGCGCGAGATCGCCCGCGCCAGCCAAGCCGTCATCGTCGAGGGCTACACCGACGTGATGGCCTGCCACCTGGCCGGCGTGAAGACAGCCGTCGCCACCTGCGGCACCTCGTTCGGCGACGACCACGCGCGGGTCATCCGCCGGCTGCTCCAGGACCACGACGAGTTCCGCGGCGAGGTGATCTTCACCTTCGACGGTGACGAGGCCGGCCAGAAGGCGGCCATCCGCGCCTTCGAGGGCGACCAGATGTTCGCCGGCCAGACCTACGTCGCTGTCGAGCCCAGCGGCCTCGACCCGTGTGACCTCCGGCTCAAGCAGGGTGACGCCGAGGTGCGCGAGCTGGTGGCCCGCCGGGTCCCGCTCTACCGCTTCGTGCTGGCCAACGTGGTGCAGCGCTACGACCTCGACCGGGCCGACGGCCGCATCGACGCGATGCGCGAGGCGGCCAAGCTGGTGACGAGCATCCGCGACCGGTCCAAGGTCGACGCCTTCGCGCGCGAGCTGGCCGGCATGATCGGCATCGAGCCGGCCGACGTGCAACGCGAGGTACGCCGCGCCGCTGCCCGGAGCTCCCAGCCGCACACCGTCGCCCCGGGGGGCCAGCGCCCGGCCGAGCTGCCCGACCCCCGCGATCCCCGGCTGATGCTCGAGCGCGAGACCCTCAAGCTGGTCATCCAGCACCCTGGCGTCGTCGGCCGCACCGCCCGTGACGTCGACGGTGACGACTTCACCCACGGCGCCTACCGGGCGCTGTGGGCCGGCATCCAGAAAGCCGGCGGTCCGACCGCGGCGGACGCCCAGTGGGCCTCGACGATCCGCGACTCCCAGGAGGACCAGCGGCTCCAGTCGCTGATCAGCGCCCTGGCCGTCGAGCCGCTCCACTCCGCCAAGGAGCCCGACGACGCCTACGTCAGCCAGCACGTCCTCCGGCTGCGGGAGCTCACCGCCATGCGGCGCATCGCCGACCTGAAGTCCCGGCTCCAGCGCACCAACCCGGTCGACCAGGCCACCGAGTACAACCGCATGTTCGGCGAGCTGGTCGCCCTCGAGCAGCACCGCCGCAGCCTGCGCGAACGGGCGCTGGAGAGCCAGTGAAGCTGTTCGAGCGCAGCGGGGGAGTCCCCGCCGAGGTGCTCTCCCGCGCCCAGCTCCCTCGCGGCGAGAAGCCGCTGGCCTGGGCACCCACCACCGACGGTTCGTGGCTGCTCGGGACGCGCCGGTCGCTCGTGCTCGTGCTTCCGACCGGCGTCGAGCACCTCGCCTGGGAGGAAGTCGAGGATGCCGCCTGGGACCAGGAGGCAGGTCGACTGCAGGTCACGGGAGTCGGGTCGTACGGCGAGCCGCGACCGTCGTACACCGTCACGATGGAGGACCCCGCCCTCCTGCTCCAGCTCGTCCGCGAGCGGGTGACCGCCAGCATCGTGCTGCAACGCCGCGTCCCCGTCCGCGACTCTCTCGGCCTGACGGTGATCGGCCGCCGCAGCCCGGTCGGCGGACCGGTGGCCTGGATGCACGCCTACGACCGCGGGCTCGACCCCGACGACCCCGAGGTGGTGGCCGTGGCCGACCTCGCGCTGGCCCAGGCCCAGGCCGAGGTCGGCGACGACCCGGCCTGAACCCGATTTAGCAGAGGCCGCCCTCCTTGCTAGGGTTTGCGGGCGCGATCCCCTGTAGCTCAATTGGCAGAGCATTCGGCTGTTAACCGGAGGGTTGTTGGTTCGAGTCCAACCGGGGGAGCAGAGATCGGAGCCTCTGGCCCTCATGGGTCAGAGGCTCTGCTGTTTTGTTGACCGAAGACCGAATGCTCCGGCGGCACCCGGGTAGTGCAGCCCCATGACCGCACGCATCGCACAGCTCACCCTCGACGTCCGTGACCTCGACGCGCAGGCCCGGTTCTGGTCCGAGGCGCTCGGCATGACCACCCAGGTGCACGACGACGGCGTGGTGAAGCTCTACCCCGCGGAGTCGGCCGGGGTGGTGATCTGGCTGCAGCCCATCGAGGAGGACAAGCAGGCCAAGCTCCCGCTGCACCTCGACCTGCGTCCCGCGGACGGCGATGTCGACGCCGAGATCGAGCGCCTGCTCGGCCTGGGAGCGACTCGTGCCGACGTGGGGCAGAGCGGGGACGAGGGATTCACCGTGCTCGCGGACCCCGAGGGCAACGAGTTCTGCGTGCTGCACGGCGACCCACGCTAGGACCTGCTAGTCCCCCCAGCCCATCGGGAAGACCTCGAACGGTGCGGCGAACGCCGTACCCAGGCGCTGGCCGGTGCCGCGCGCCATCCCCTCGAGGAACTCCCGCGGGTCCCAGTTCTCCCAGCCCAGCCCGTCGATGTACGCCGCGTGCGCCTTGAGCGACTCGACGCCCGCATCGAAGGTGTCGGTGGTGTCCACGCCGTGGGTGGACTCGGGGGAGCCGAACGCCCACACCTCCCGTACGCCGCCCCACGGCTCGAGCTCGCCGTCGAGCTGCTCGGGGAACACCCACCGGTTGCCCGCGTCCCGCACCGCGTCCAGCACCGCCTTGCCGACGGCTATGTGGTCGGCCTGGTTGAGGTTGCGCCCGCCCCAGGTGTCGCGGAAGTTCCCGGTGATCACGATGTCGGGGCGATGGCGGCGCACCTCGGCGGCCAGCAACCGGCGCATCGGGACGCCGTACTCGAGGACACCGTCGGGCTGGTGCAGGAAGTCCACGGTGTCGACGCCGACGATGCGGGCCGACTCGACCTGCTCGGCCTCGCGGACGGTGCGGCACTCGTCCGGCGCCATGCCGTCGATCCCGGCCTCGCCGCTCGTGACCATCGTGTAGCCGACCCACTTGCCCTGGCCGGTCCAGCGGGCGACAGCGGCGGCCGCCCCGAACTCCATGTCGTCGGGATGGGCGACGACGCAGAGGGCGCGCTCCCAGGTCTCGTCGAGCGGCTCGAGCGGCGGCGGCATCGGGGCGTCCATGGCCCGAACCTACGCCGCGAGCGCGCGTGCCGGGAGCGATCCGTCAGCGCGGGAGGGTGAAGCTGAACCGGCTGCCCTCGCCCGAGGGGGTGCCGTCGACCCAGATCGTGCCGCCGTGACGCTCCACGATCTGGCGGCAGGCAGCCAGCCCGATGCCGTGGCCCGGTGCGCCGCCGTCCACCTGCGCGTACATCGTGAAGATGCTGTCGCGGTGCTCGGCCGGGATGCCCAGGGCGTTGTCGACGACGGTGACCATCCAGTCGACCTCGCGCTCCTCGACGCCGATCTCGCACCGCGGCGCACGCTCGGGGTGCCGGTGCTTGAGGGAGTTCTGGATCAGGTTCTGCAGCACCTGGCGCATCCGGGAGCGGTCGGCCATCACGGCGGGTGCGTGCCGATCCACGACCACCTCGGCATGGGTCTCGGTGATCAGCTGGGTGAGGTCGTCGCGCACCTCCTCGACCAGCGCGGCGATGGAGACCGACTCGTGCGACTGGGTGGTGCCGGCGCGGGAGAAGTCGAGGAGTGAGCTGACCAGCTGGGACATCCGGTCGGTGGCCTGGCTGATCCGGCCGACCCACTCCAGGGCCCGTTCGTCGAAGACGCCGGCGTACGTCGCCTCCAGCAGCTCCATGTAGCCGCGAATGGTGGCCAGCGGCGCCTGCAGGTCGTGGCTGGCGAGCATGGCGAACGCCTCGAGGTCGGCGTTGGAGCGCTCGAGCAGGATCTGCTGCTCGTTCAGCTCGCGGTTGATCTCCTCGATCCGGTTGGCCGCCTTGACCTCCTCGGTGAGGTCGGCGACGTGGGAGACGAAATGGACCGGTTGGCCCTCCCCGTCGCGGACCAGGGAGACCGAGAGGTCGGCCCACACGTGGTGACCCTCGGCGTGCAGGTAGCGCTTGCGCATCCGGTAGCTGGAGATCTCCGCGGCCAGCAGCTGCTCGAGGAAGTGCAGATCGGTGTCGAGGTCGTCCTCGTGGGTCAGCTGCTGGAAGTCGAGGGCCAGCAGCTCCTCGGTCGAGTAGCCCAGGATCCGGCACAGCGCCTCGTTGACCCGCATGAAGTGGCCCTCGAGACTCACCAGGGCGATGCCCACGGGTGCGTTGTCGAGGGTGAGCCGCCAGCGTTCTTCTGCGGCCGCGAGGTCGGGCACGCCCCAACTGTAGGTGCCACTGCGGTACCTGTCGCTCATATCGGGTAGGCGCCCACTGCCGCCGCAGGCGGAAACCGGACCCTTCTCGAATAGGTCGGCACCCACCTCCGCCACTACCCTTGATCGGTGAGTGAGAGCAGTGCACCGACAGGCCCGACGTTCGAGGAGCTGGGACTCGACCCGCGGGTCGAGAAGGTCCTCCGGGAAGTCGGCTACGAGAGCCCGTCCGCGATCCAGGCCGAGGCGATCCCGCCCCTGCTCGAGGGCAAGCACGTCGTCGGCCTCGCCCAGACCGGCACCGGCAAGACCGCGGCCTTCGCGCTGCCGATCCTCTCGCGCATCGACCTGTCCCAGTCGACCCCGCAGGTGCTGGTCCTCGCACCGACCCGCGAGCTCGCCCTGCAGGTCTCCGAGGCGTTCGGCCGCTACGCCGCCCACCTCAAGGGCCTGCACGTCCTCCCCGTGTACGGCGGCCAGGGCTACGGCGTCCAGCTGTCGGCCCTCCGACGAGGCGTGCACGTCGTGGTCGGTACGCCGGGACGCGTCATGGACCACCTCGAGAAGGGCACCCTCGACCTGAGCGAGCTGCGGTTCGTGGTGCTGGACGAGGCCGACGAGATGCTCAACATGGGGTTCGCCGAGGACGTCGAGACGATCCTGGCCGGAACCCCCGACGACAAGCAGCTGGCCCTGTTCAGCGCGACGATCCCGCCGCAGATCCGGCGGATCATCAAGAAGTACGCCCCTGGCGCCACCGAGATCACCGTCAAGTCGAGCTCGAGCACGGCCACCAACGTCACACAGCGCTACCTCAAGGTCGCCCACCACCAGAAGCTGGACGCCCTCACGCGCATCCTCGAGGTGGAGAACTTCGACGGCATGATCGTCTTCGTCCGCACCAAGAACGCCACCGAGGAGCTGGCCGAGCGGTTGCGGGCCCGAGGTTTCGCGGCAGCGGCCATCAACGGCGACGTCGCGCAGGTGCAGCGCGAGCGCACCATCGACCAGCTGCGCAAGGGCAAGCTCGACATCCTCGTCGCCACCGACGTGGCGGCGCGCGGGCTCGACGTCGAGCGGATCAGCCACGTGATCAACCACGACATCCCCACCGACACCGAGTCCTACGTGCACCGCATCGGGCGCACCGGCCGCGCCGGCCGCAGTGGCCAGGCCATCTCCTTCGTCACGCCGCGCGAGAACTACCTGCTGCGCGCGATCGAGAAGGCCAACCGCACCACCCTCGAGCAGATGAACTTGCCGACGGTGGAGGACGTGAACGCCTTCCGCGTCGCCAAGTTCACCGAGGCGATCACCCAGGCCCTGAGCGACTCCCAGCACGGCTTGTTCAAGGAGCTCGTGCAGGCCTACGAGCAGGAGCACGACGTCCCGGCGGCCGACATCGCCGCTGCCATCGCCGTACTCTCCCAGGACGGCGAGCCGTTGTTCCTCGAGGACATGCCCGAGCCGAAGGCCCAGGAGCGCCGGGAGCGGCGCGAACCGGCTGGTGGGCTGGTGCGCTGGCGGATCTCGGTCGGCAAGCGCCACCGCGTCGAGCCGCGTCAGATCGTCGGCGCGCTCGCCAACGAGGGCGGTCTCAAGCGCGCCGACTTCGGCCGCATCGACATCAAGCCCAACTTCTCCCTGGTCGAGCTCCCACCCGACCTGTCCCGCGAGACCCTCGACAAGCTCGCGGACACCCGCATCTCCGGGATCCTCATCGACCTCCAGCGCGACAAGGGGCCGGCACCGAGATCGGGCCCGCCGAAGGGGTTCAACGACCGCCCGGGACGCCCCGGTGGCAAGAAACCGCGCCACCGCAACAGCTGAGCCGCGCGTTCCCTTTCCACTCGGTGCTCGTTGGGTCTGCTGACACCTGACCCAGGAGGACCCGTGCGCCGTGCGCTCATCGCCCTGCTCGCCCTGACCAGTGCTGCGGCTGCCGCGCTCGCCACCGCGCCCGCCTCGTCGGCGGCCGACCAGTACCCGGTCAGCTACAACTTCCTGAGCAGTGCGGTGCTCGCCGGCACGAAGGTCGACGCCGACCCGGCCGGCGCGAACAACTGGAACTGCAGGCCCACAGCCCGCCACCCGCGCCCGGTCGTCCTCGTGCACGGGACCGCCGGCAACAAGAACACCAACTGGCAGACCTACGCGCCGCTCCTGGCCAACAACGGCTACTGCGTGTTCGCGCTGACCTACGGCGTCGCAGCCGGTACGCCGAAGGGACTCGACCAGTTCGGTGGGCTCGACGCGATCGAGACCAGCGCCGAGCAGCTGAAGGCGTTCGTCACCAAGGTCCGCCAGGCCACCGGTGCCCGCCAGGTCGACATCCTCGGCCACTCGCAGGGCACCCTGATGCCGGACTACTACGCGAAGTTCCTCGGCGGCGCGCCGTACATCCACAGCTACGTGTCGCTCGCGCCACTCTGGCACGGCACCAGCCTGGGAGCACCGCAGCAGCTGAGCCAGTCGATGAGTGTCTACTCGCCGTCCTCCACCGAGACCCCCGGCTGCCCCGCCTGCAGCGAGATGAGCACCGGCTCGGCGTTCATGCAGAAGATGCGGGCCGGGGGAGTGGCGGTGAAGGGGATCAGCTACACCAACATCGTCACCACGCACGACGAGCTGGTCTCGCCGTACACCAGCGGCATCGAGCCGGGCATGAAGAACATCACCGTCCAGGACGGCTGTGCCACCGACTACACCGAGCACTTCGAGATCGCCGCCGACCCGGTCGCGGCCGGCTACGTGCTCAACGCCCTCGACCCGGCCCACCCGCGGCCCGTCCCGTGCATGGTGGTGCTGCCCTTCGAAGGCCCGGTGCCGTCGGCAGGCTGACCTGTCGGACATCGGGCCGGATAGGCTCGGCCGCTCCGGGGAGGTAGCTCAGTCGGTCAGAGCAGAGGACTCATAATCCTTGGGTCGTGGGTTCGAGCCCCACCCTCCCTACTTGCCGATCGCGATGCGGCGTACGACGACCTCGGCCGTGCTCCTGGCCGTGGACACCAGCACGAACCGGTAGGTCCTCGTGCCGACCGGCAGGCCGGTCACCGTGGCCGCGGCGATGCCGTCGCGCACAGGGATCTGGCGCAGGAGCTTGCCGGCGGAGCGGACCTGGAGGACGCCGTCGAAGCCCGGCAGCCACGTCGCTCGCACGGTGGCGCGCACGGCCAGGCGCTGGTGCCCCCGGGTGGTCGCGACCCGGAGGACCGGGATGGCCCGGACCACGCGGGTGAAGGCCGTCGGCACCACCATCTGCTTGTAGCCGCGGCGATCGAGGTAGACGACCGCACGGATGCGGTGACCGAGGTCGGCAGGCGTGAGCCGGTAGCTCGCGGCAGTCGCACCCGGCACGAGGGCGTAGTCGCGCGACCAGCGCACCTTCCTCGAGGCGGCGGGGTCACCGTTGATCGAGCCGAGCCGCAGGGTCGTCCCGGGGACCGGCTGGCCGTTGACAGCTGGGGCCGAGGCGGGACGCATCTGGCCGGGCGCGACGGGGTCGGTTGCCGCGGAGAGCGCCTTGACCGGGGTGTAGCCGGTCCTGGCCGCAGTCACCTCGACCTTGATCGCCTTGCCGACCAGGTCGGGACCCAGGGCGAGCGTGGGGGAGCTCTGTCCGGCGACGTACTGACCGTCGGCGAGCCAGCGGTAGCTGAGGGTCACCGGCCCGGGTGACCACGATCCCGGCTGGGCTGTCAGCGTCGAGTCGACGCGCGCGTCCCCAGAGATGGTCGGCGCCTCGGTGTTGGCGATGACGCCCGGCTGGACGGCCGAGGTCGCCGCGGAGTACGCCGCGGTGTTGGGGTAGCCGAGCTGCGAGGCGACGACACGCACGGTGATCGTCTTGTCCTTGACCGCGTTGGTCAGGGCCAGCGTCGACGACGTCGCGCCGTTGATCGCTGCTCCGTTCGCCATCCACTGGTAGGCGTACGACGAACCGGCCACGCTCCAGCTGCCTGCGGAGGCAGTCAGCGTGTTCCCGACCTTGGCAGTGCCGGTGATCTTCGGGACCGCGGTGTTCGCGATCTGCACGTCCTTGAAGTGCACGAAGCCGCTCGGCCAGCCCCTCGTGGTCTTGGTGACCCGGGCCCAGGAGAAGTCACCGTTCCAGCTGTCCATCGACACGATGATCTCGTTGGCGGAGACGACCTTCTCGACGTAGGCCACGTGCCCCGCCGAGCCGGCGGGGTAGACGTGCGCCTTCCACCAGGCCACGGCCCCGACGCGGGGCGTGCCGTTGGTGAGCGCCTTCATCGAGGTGCCCCAGTAGGTGGCGTTGCCGCCGCCCGACCAGGGGCGGGTGTTGGGCATGCCGGCCTTGACCATCCGGTACGCCGCGTAGTTGGTGCAGTTGTGGCCGCCGTACATCCGCCAGTACATGGTCTTGCTGACCTTTGAGTACCCGGCGTCGGACATCCCGAGCTTGGCGCACGCGGTGTACCCGACGCAGAGCGTCGTGACGGTGGCCGAGGCGGGGGGAGTGGTGACGGCCACGCCACCGGCCGCCAGGGCGGCAGCGCACAGGGCGGCTCCGGCCTTTCGGGCCAGTTTGGGCCGTTTGGAGAGGGCAGTCACTCGTGTGAGTGTAGGGACAGGAGTGACAGAAAGTAACTCAAATGACCAAACGTCAAGACGACACGCCGTCGAGTATGCAGGAATTTCAGGCTTGTCATTCAGACATTTGTCACATCCGTCGGCCGTGGCACGATGACGCCCATGGAGAACGTGCGCCCCATCGAGACCTGGCTCACCGACATGGACGGTGTGCTCGTGCACGAGGAGGACCCGATCCCCGGGGCCACCGAGTTCGTCGAGGCGCTCAAGTCGTCGGGCAAGAAGTTCCTGGTGCTCACCAACAACTCGATCTTCACGCCGCGCGACCTGCGGGCCCGCCTGCTCGGCAGCGGGATCGACGTACCCGAGGAGTCCATCTGGACCTCGGCGCTCGCCACGGCCGACTTCCTGGCCGACCAGCGACCCCACGGCACGGCGTACGTCGTGGGCGAGGCCGGCCTGACCACCGCGATGCACGACGTCGGCTACGTGATGACCGACCGCGATCCCGACTACGTGGTGCTGGGTGAGACCCGCACCTACTCCTTCGAGGCCATCACCCGCGCCATCCGGCTGATCGACGCCGGAGCCCGTTTCATCGCCACCAACCCCGACGCCAGCGGACCCAGTGCCGCCGGCAAGCTGCCGGCCTGCGGGTCGGTGGCGGCCCTGATCAGTACGGCGACCGGCCGGTCGCCCTACTTCGTCGGCAAGCCCAACCCGCTGATGATGCGCAGTGCGCTGAACCGTCTCGAGGCGCACTCCGAGACGACCGTCATGATCGGCGACCGGATGGACACCGACATCATCAGTGGGTTGGAGGCAGGTCTGCGCACCGTGCTGGTCACGACGGGCTCGACCCGTCCTGACCAGATCGAGACGTTTCCCTACCGTCCGACCCGGGTGATCGACTCGATCTCCGACCTCGTCGAGCTCGCCAGCCAGCCCAGCGGCGAGATGTGAGGCGCGGGCCTCAGACCGAGGAGCCCTCGATGATCGTCGCCAGGATCTGGGCCGGTGACGAGGCGAAGTACGGCGTGACGGCTGCCTCGAGGGCGGCCTCGCCCTGGTCGGCCGACAGTGAGGACGGGATCACGAGCAGGCACAGCTTCTGCCGGTTCGAGGTGGTCAGGATCATCACCGGGCTGAACTCGCGCGCGAAGGCGGCCGTCTCGATGTAGCCCCGGGCCGTGGTCACCCGCTTGGGTGTGTCGGCCCAGTCGGGCGGGGAGTAGAGCGCCCGGACGATCCGGCCGCGGTCGGCGGGGAAGCCGTCGACGAGGTCGGCCATCTCGACACTCAGGTCGTTGCTCTGCGGCCACCAGCCGCCGTCGAGGGGGTGCGGGCGCTCCGGGTCGGAGAGCCGGAGCCTCAGCGGTACCCGGCTGACGGGGGACGTGCTCGGGTCGGAACTTGTCATCTGCGCCTCTCGGCCGGCCCCGAGAGGCTCCACGCTGGAGGCTGCTTCACGAACGGTCTGGGACAAACCTACCCTCGGTTGCCACGGGCGCGGTACGCCGGAGTCCGCCGGATGGCCCCTACCATCACGAGGTGATCAAGTACCTCGGGTCCAAGCGCCTCCTCGTCCCGGTGCTGGGCGAGATCGCGGGGGCGGTCGCGGCGCGCACCGCCGTGGACCTGTTCACCGGGACAACGCGGGTGGCCCAGGAGTTCAAGAGCCGCGGGATCGAGGTCACGGCGACCGACCTGGCGTCGTACAGCGAGGTGCTCAGCGACTGCTACATCGCCACCGACGCGGCCGGTCTCGACCGCCGCAGCCTGGTCGCCGAGCTGGCCCGGCTCAACGGGCTGCCGGGGAAGGCGGGGTACGTCACCCGCACGTTCTGCGAGCAGGCGCGGTTCTTCCAGCCGCACAACGGCCGGCGCATCGACGCCATCCGGGAGGCGATCGAGGACGACCACCCGACCGGTCCGCTGCGGCCGATCCTGCTCACGGCGCTGCTGCTGGCGGCCGACCGCGTGGACTCCACGACGGGCTTGCAGATGGCCTACCTCAAGGCGTGGTCGCCACGCTCGCACCGCGACCTCGAGCTGCAGTTGCCTGACCTCCTTGACGGGGCCGGCCACACCGTCCGGGGCGACGCGATGCGCACGGTCGACTCGTTGCCGCAGGTCGACCTGATGTACCTCGACCCGCCGTACAACCAGCACCGCTACTTCACCAACTACCACGTCTGGGAGACCCTGGTCCGCTGGGACGAACCCGCTCACTACGGCATCGCCTGCAAGCGCCTGGACGCCCGCGACGACAGCACCCGCAGCATCTTCAACAGCAAGCACGACATGCCCGGCGCCATGGGCGACCTGCTCGCCCGGGCCCGCGCCGACGTGCTGGTGGTCTCCTACAACGACGAGTCGTGGATCAGTCCCGAGCAGATGACCCTGGCGCTGCGGGAGGCCGGGCGCGCGTCCGTCGAGGTGGTCGCCTTCGACTCCAAGCGGTACGTCGGTGCCCAGATCGGCGTCCACGGGCCCACCGGCGAGAAGGTCGGTGAGGTCAAGCGGCTGCGCAACGTGGAGTACCTGTTCCTCGCCGGCGACACCGACCGCGTGGCGGCGGCGTCGGCCTCGGTGGCGGCCGGGCGCAGCCCCACCTGAGCAGCGTCACGGGCGGGATTCACGCCCGATCCAAGACTGAGTGAAAAAACCTATTCGTAACGAATGGGTATAACGCCCTGCTTTAGGTACCTTTGCCACGTCGAGGATGCCCGCGGGGGGCTCCTCGGCACCTAGCCCGGCCGGGGGGCCCTCCCACCACGGCGCTGGTCTCCCGGCCGGGTCTCCCCGCACCGTCAGTGACCCTCGGCGTGAGCCGCGTCCCTGATCTCGCCGACCAGCTCCTCGATCACGTCCTCGAGGGTGATCACCCCGGCGACCGTCCCGGAGTCGTCGGTCACGCGCGCCATGTGCGCCCCCTTGGCCTGGAGCGTCTGCAGGGCGCTGACCAGGGTGTCGGAGGGGTGCACCTCGGCGAACTGGCGGATCCAGGTGTCCTCGACGACCCGCGCGCGACCGTGCGGGTCCGCGTGCAGGACGTCCTTGATGTGCAGGTAGCCGACCAGTGACCCGTCGTCGCCCACGACCGGGAAGCGGGAGTAGCCGGTCTGGCCGCACGCGGCCTCGACGTCGGTCACCCTGGCCCGCCGGGGGACGGTCTCGAGCTGGTCCAGCGGCAGCAGCACGGCGTCGACGGTGCGGGAGGTGAAACCGAGGGCGCCGGCCAGGCGCACGTACTCGCTCTCGTCCAGCACACCCTCGTCATGGGACTCGTCGACCATCGCCTCCACCTCCTCCAGGGTGAAGGTGGAGATCACCTCGGTGCGCGGCTCGACCTTCAACAGCCGTACGACGCCGTTGGCCACCGCGTCGAGCCCGTAGACGATCGGCTTGAGCAGCGTCACGATCGCCACCATCGGCGGCCCGAGCACGAACGCGGCCCGCTCCGGGCCGGCCAGGGCGAGGTTCTTGGGCACCATCTCGCCCAGCACGACGTGCAGGTAGACCACGCACACCATGGCCAACGTGAACGCGACCGGGTGCAGCCAGGCGTCGGGCAGGTTGACCGCCTCGGCCAGCGGCTCGATGAGGTGGGCGAGGGCCGGCTCCGCGACGGCGCCCAGGCCGAGCGAGCAGACCGTGATGCCGAGCTGGGCGGCGGCGATCATCTGGGAGAGGCCCTCCATCGCCCGCAACGTGGTGCGGGCGACCCGCGAGCCGGCCGCCGCCTTCGGCTCGACCTTGGTACGACGGGCCGAGACGAGTGCGAACTCCGCACCGACGAAGAAGGCGTTGCCGATCAGCAGCACCAGGCCGAGCCAGATCGCCGACTGGGTACTCATCGGGTGCTCTCACCCGACCCCGGCAGCGGGTCGGGCGGCGGCTCCGGGATGAGTCGCCTGATGGAGATCCGGTCGACCCGCAGTCCGTCCATCCGCTCCACCCGGAGCACGGCGTGCTCGTGCACCGGCTCCTCGTCGTCGTCCTCGGGCAGCACCACCGGCAGCGGGACGATCACCTCGTCGCCCCGGGCCGGGATCCGACCGAGCTCGCGGACGAGCAGGCCCGCCACGGTGTCGTAGGCCTCGTCCTCGGGCAGCGCCAGCCCGGTGGCGTCGGCCACCTCGTCGGGTCGCAGCAGTCCGGAGACGATCCACGAGCCGTCGGGTCGTTGGCGCAGCCGGGCGCCGAACTGGTCGTGCTCGTCGGAGATCTCGCCGACGATCTCCTCGACCACGTCCTCGAGGGTGACGACACCGGCCGTGCCGCCGTACTCGTCGGAGACGATCGCCATCTGGAAGCCCTCGCCGCGCAGCAGCGACAGGAGGGGGTCGAGCCGGAGCGACTCGGGCACGACCGTGGCCTCGACCATCACCTCGCGCACCAGCGTGTGGGCCCGCTCGGAGCGGGGCACGGCCACCGCCTGCTTGACGTGGATCGAGCCCACCACGTTGTCAGAGGTGCCCTTGATGACCGGGAACTTGGAGAAGCCGGTGGAACCGGACAGCTCGATGACGTCGCTGACCGGGTCGGTGGCGTCGACGCAGGCCATCTGCACCCGCGGCGTCATGATCTCGCCGGCGGTGCGGGGGCCGAAGGCCACCGAGCGCTGCACCAGGTGGGCTGTCTCGGTGTCCAACGTGCCCTCGCTCGCGGAGCGGTTGGCCAGCGACGCCAGCTCGTCGGAGGACCGGGCCGAGCGGAGCTCCTCCTGCGGCTCCACGCCCAGCGCCCGGACGACGGCGTTGGCCGACCCGTTGAGCACCCTGATCGGCCAGGTCATCACGGTGGTGAAGCCGCGCATGAACCCCTGCGTGCGCCGGGCGACGGCGAACGGGACGGCGATGCCCAGCTTCTTGGGCACCAGCTCGCCGAAGATCATGGTCGCGATGGTGGCCAGCACCAGGCCGAGCGTGACGGCGATCCCGGGCACGGCGCTGTCGGGTACGCCGAGGCTGGTGAGCGGGGTCTCGAGCAGCTTGGCGATGGCCGGCTCGGCGAGGAACCCGATCACCAGGTTGGTCAGGGTGACGCCGACCTGGGCACCGGAGAGCTGGGTCGACAGGCTGCGCAGCGCCGTACGCACCCCCTGCGCCTGGCGGTCGCCCTCGGAGGCCGCCTTCTCGACGGCGGCCCGGTCGACCGCCACGAAGCTGTACTCCGCCGCGCCGAAGACCCCGCACGCGAGCACCAGGGCCACGGAGATCCCGAGCAGCAGCCATTCCATGGGGTCCATTGTGTCGGGTGCGTCCTCCCGTGACCCCGGGACACCCAGCGGGGAACCGTGAGATGGTCGGAAAGCGTTGGACTTCTGAGGGGGTGATCAGGGTGTTGCGCTTCTCCGGCGTCGCGCTCAGCCACGTGGGTCTCGTGCGCAGCGACAACGAGGACTCCGGGTTCATGGGACCCAGCTGCATGCTCGTGGCCGACGGCGTCGGCGGTGCCGCGGCCGGTGAGGTCGCCTCGGCGACCACGGCGTACGTCGTCTCAGCCACTGCCCTGTCCGTCCCCGACAGCGATCCCGTCGCGATGCTCCGCGGCGCGATCCGGCTCGCCCAGGAGCAGGTGGCGCTCGGCGTCGCCCGCGACCCCCGCCGGGCCGGCATGGCCACCACCCTGACCGCCGTCGCCACCGACGGGAAACGCTTCGCCCTGGCCCACCTGGGCGACTCACGGGGCTACCTCTTCCGCGACGGGACGCTGACCCGGATCTCGCGCGACCACACCTGGGTGCAGCGCCTGGTCGACGAGGGCTCACTGGCCGAGGCGGACGTCCCCTACCACCGCTGGCGCAACGTGGTCACGCGCAGCGTCAACGGCGACCCGGCCGAGAACGGCGACGTCGCCGAGCTCGATCTCGTGCCGGGGGACCGGGTGCTGCTCGCCAGCGACGGGCTCACCGACCTGGTCGACGAGCGCGACATCGCGCACATCCTGACCGACCACACCGATGACGCGGCCGTGGAGCACCTGGTCGACGCGGCGCTGGCGGCCGGCGGCCGGGACAACGTGACCTGCCTGCTCGCGACCGTGATCGAGGGTCCGCCGGTCTCCGCCGACGGCGCCCTGCTCGGCGCCGTGCGGGACCCCTGGAACATCGTCGACGCATCGGCCGTCCGGATGCCGCACAGCGCCTGAGTGTTCCGCGTCCGCGTGCGAGAATCCGCCGCATGAATGAGCTCGATCGCCCACGGCTCGAGGGCTCGGTGGCCGTCCGGGACGGTCGTCGGCTCTCCTTCGCCGAGTTCGGCCGACCGCGGGGTGCGGCCGTCGTGTGGATGCACGGCACGCCGGGCGCGCGGCGCCAGATCCCGGTCGAGGCCAGGCTGTTCGCCGAGACCCACGACCTGCGCATCATCGGCATCGACCGCCCGGGCATCGGGTCCTCGACCCCGCACCTCTACCGCGACATCCTCGACTGGACGGGCGACCTTGCCGAGCTGTGCGACGTCCTCGACATCGACACCCTGCGGGTCATCGGCCTCTCCGGCGGTGGTCCCTATGCGCTGGCAGCGGGCGCGGCGATGCCGGATCGGGTCCACGGCGTCGGGGTGCTCGGGGGAGTGGCGCCCACCCAGGGCCCCGATGCCATCTCGAGCGGCCTGATGACGCTCGCGGCGTACGCCGCCCCAGTGCTGTCCGTGGCACGTCTGCCGCTCGGGTTCGTGCTCTCCCGCGCCATCCGGCTGGTGCGCCCGTTCGCGGGCACCTTCCTGGACACCTACGCGGCCGTCCAGCCGCGCGGTGACAAGGAGCTCCTGGCTCGCCCGGAGTTCCGGGCGATGTTCCTCGACGACCTGCTCAACGGGTCGCGCTCGCACTTCGGGGCGGTGCTCTCCGACATCATCCTGTTCACCCGCGACTGGGGCTTCGAGGCCGCCGACGTGCAGGTCCCCGTGCACTGGTGGCACGGGGACTCCGACCACATCGTCCCGTACGCACACGGCCAGCACCTGTCCGCGCGGTTGCCGCACGGACGGTTCACCACCATCGACGGCGAGTCCCACCTCGGCGGCCTGGGGGTGGCCACGGAGGTGCTCAGTCAGCTGATGGAGCTGGGGCCACGCTCCACCGCCGGCGCCACAGGCCGGTCATCTGCGACATAACAGACACGCCGAAACGGTACTTTCTGGCTGTCTGGCTGGCGTGAGGGCCTCCCGTGCGTCACAATGGGCTCACAAGTTCACACACGCACCATCACGCGACGGTGACCAACCGTGCTGCTCCACCATTCGAGACCGCTGGGGAAGGCGTATCTCGACGCCGGAGCAAGAGGAGGTCCGTCGTGACTCGAACAGCGACTCGTGGAGTGCTCTACATCCACTCGGCGCCGTCCGCGTTGTGCCCGCACATCGAGTGGGCCACCGGTGGCGTGCTCGGAGTTGCCCCACAGATGGAGTGGACCCCACAGCCGGCGCAGTCGGGCACCTACCGCACCGAGTACTCCTGGTCGGCCGACCCCGGCACCGCTGCCTCCCTCACCTCGGCCCTGCGTGGCTGGAACCACCTGCGCTTCGAGGTCACCGAGGAAGGCACCTCGAGCACCGAGGGGGCGCGGTTCTCGGCCACGCCCGACCTCGGCGTCTTCCACGCCGTCACCGGCCTGCACGGCGACATCATGATCCCCGAGGACCGACTCAAGGCCGCGGTCGTCAAGGCCTCACTGGGAGAGACGACGCTGGAGATCGAGATCGGCAAGCTCCTCGGCAAGCCCTGGGACGACGAGCTCGAGACGTTCCGGCACGCGGGCGACGGCGTCGCCGTGCGCTGGCTGCACCAGGTCGTCTAGCTGAGTCGTCGGGCGATGTAGTCGACGAGGTCCCCGACCCGTAAGAAGTGCTTGGCGTCCTCGTCCTCGATGCGCACGCCGAAGTGGCGGGCCGACCCCTCGAGGATCTCGACCATCGCCAGCGAGTCGATGCGCAGCTCGTCGACGAAGGTGCGGTCGAGCTGCACGTCCTCGACCGGTGTGGCGGTCACCACACGGATGATCTCGGCGAGCTGGGGGAGCACCCCGGTGGACCCCGTCGCCGGTCCGTCGTACTGCACAGACATGGGGTGAGCGTAGCCTCAGTGACCTCAACAGCCCCATGGCGCAAGGGAATTCCCGGCTTTCTCGGCGCGAGTGACCACATGTCGGTGCGTGGTAGTCAAATCTGGAACGAGTTCTGGTTGACTGCTGCCACTGGAGCCCCAGCCCCCGGCCCGAGGAGATCGAGTGCAGCAAGTGCCAGGCAGCGCCGTCGAGCTCCAGCGGATCACGATCCACGGACATGAGCGGGCCTTCCTGAAGCTGGGCGAGGGCCCTGCCCTCCTGCTCCTGCACGGGTTGGGGTGCGACCACACCACCTGGCTGCCGGTGATCCACGACCTGGCCCGGCACTACACGGTGATCGCTCCCGACCTGCTGGGACACGGCGTCAGCGCCAAGCCGCGGGCGGACTACTCCGTCGGTGGCTACGCCAACGGCATGCGTGACCTGCTGACGGTGCTCAACATCGACAAGGTCACCGTGGTCGGGCACAGCTTCGGCGGCGGCGTCGCGATGCAGTTCGCCTACCAGTTCCCCGAGCGCACCGAGCGGATGATCCTGATCGCCCCCGGCGGCCTCGGCCCCGAGGTGACGCCCTTCATCCGCGCCATCACCCTGCCCGGCTTCCACCAGGCGATGGGCGTGGCGACCCTGCCCGGCCTCCGCCACGTCGGCAAGGCCGGCCTGCGCGCGCTCTCCCGCACCCGGTTGCACGCCGCCCGCGACCTGGCCGAGGTCGCCGACATCTTCGAGTCCTTCCACGACCCCCACGCCCGCGCCGCGATCCGCCACGTCGTCCGGTCGGTGGTCGACCTCAAGGGCCAGATCGTCACGATGGTCGACCGCGCCTACCTGACCCAGGCCATGCCGATGCTCGTGGTGTGGGGCTCCGACGACGTCGTCATCCCGGTCAAGCACGCCGAGAACGCCGCCCGGATCGCCCCCGGCGCAGTCGTCGAGGTGCTCCCGAACAGCGGCCACTTCCCCCACAAGGACCACCCGGACCGCTTCGTCAAGATCGTCCAGGAGTTCGTCCGCGCGACCCAGCCCGCGTCGTACCACCGCGGGCGCTGGCGCCAGCTGCTCCGCAACGGCCCCTCCGAACCCATCAACCGCGCCGAGGCCGGTGACGCCCCGGTTGCGCTGGTGTCTCGGCGGCGGGGGGCTTAGGGGCTGTTGGTTTGGGCGCCGTTTGGCCGGGCGCCCGGCCAAACCGTCAGTGGAGGGTTGAAACTTCACCACTCCACTCACAGTTCTGGCCCCCCGCTCGACAGGCCCAGCTCCTGTGCACAGGCCGGGCCGAACGCACGGTTGTCCACACGACGTACGTCGGCGCGAGCGGCGCTCGGACAGGCGCTGCATGGTCCGGGTGTGGAGAACTTGCGATACCTGGCCGACGCCGACGGCATCATCCTGCGTCGCGACGTCATCGCGGCCGGAGGCACCGACACAGACCTGCGTCGTGCCTGCCGAACTCGCGTGCTCGTCCGGATCCGGCACGGTGCCTATTGCTTGAAAGAGCTCTGGGAGGCACGGACCCGCGAGGCACGGCATCTACTGCTGAGCGGGTTGGCCTATGAGTTCGCCCGCACCGACGTGGTGCTGTCGCACGTGTCTGCCGCGATCATCCACGATGCGCCGCTGTGGGACCTCTCTCTGGAGGAGGTCCACATGACGCGCACAGACGGAAGGGCCGGTCGGCGTGAGGTGGGCGTCGTCCAACATCGTGGGCAGCTGAGGAAGGGCGACGTGATGGTGGTCGATGGTCGCAAGGTCACGTCTCCGACGCGGACGGCGCTCGACCTCACGACCCTGACAGATCTGGAGCACGCACTCCCTGCGATGGACCACTTCTTGCGGACCGGGCGAACGTCGAAGGCCGAGTTGCGCGAAGGCGCGAAAGCGATGGCGCGTTGGGCCAACACGTTGGGCACCGATCTCGTCATCAACTTCGCGGATGGTCGACGCGAGTCACTCGCCGAGAGCCGAACGGCGGTGATGCTGTTGGGCACGGGGATGCCCGCCCCGGAGCCCAACTACAAGATCCGCGACCACCAGGGCAACGTCCTCTGGCGCGTGGACTTCGCCTGGCCCGAGCTGGGGGTGTTTCTCGAGTTCGACGGGAAGGTGAAGTACCAGAAGTTCCTGAAGGAGGGCGAGGACGTCACGGACGTCGTGCTCCGGGAGAAGAGGCGCGAAGAGCGGATCTGTCGTCGTACTGGCTGGCGATGCATCCGACTCACGTGGGCGGATCTGGAGCGACCCGCAGCAACGATTCGGTACATCATCTCGGTCCTTCAGGGCGGACCGGTCTACCTCTGAGGCGGAGCGGGCGGGCAATTCCTCCAGTGGAGGCGTGAAACTTCACCCCTCCACTGGAGGTTCGGCCGGGCGCCCGGCCAAACCGTCACCAGCCCCGACCCGCTTCTCCTCAGCGGCCACCGTCCGGGCGGTGGCGAGCACGATGACCAGGCCGAGCACGACCAGGATCACGCCGAGTCCCTTCAGCAGGGGGTCGAGGTCCTCGATCGCCGGGATGGACGCGACGAAGCAGAGGATCCCGAGCACGATCGGGATCGCTCCGCGGCGGAAGGCGGTCGCCCAGGTGGTCAAGCGTCGCCGCCCTCCTGCTTCACGTCGGCCACGGCGGTCGGGTCGTCGATGCGGTACTTCTTGAACGCCTCGGCCGCGAGCTCGGGCTTGACCTCGCCGCGCTCGGCGAGGGCGCGCAGGGTGGCGACCACGACGCTCTCGGCGTCGACCTGGAAGAAGCGGCGCGCGGCCGGTCGGGTGTCGGCGAAGCCGAAGCCGTCGGTGCCGAGCACGTGGTAGTCGCCGGGGACCCAGTGCGCGATCTGCATGGGTACGGCGCGCATGTAGTCGCTCACCGCGACGAACGGACCCTTCGCGTCGGCCAATGCCGTCGTCACGAAGGGCACCTTGGCGTCCTCGTCCGGGTGGTTGAGCGTCCACTTCTCGGCCTCGACCCCGTCGCGAGCCAGCTCGTTCCACGACGTCACCGACCACAGGTCCGCAGCGACGCCCCACTCGTCGGCGAGCAGCTGCTGCGCCTTCTGGATCCAGGGGAAGCCCACACCGGAGGCCAGCAGCTGGACCTGGGGAGCCGAGCCGTTGCCGGACACCTCGGGCGCGGCCGCGAAGCGGTAGATGCCCTTCAGCAGGGCGTCCACGTCGAGGTCCTCGGGCTCCTTCGGCATCACGATCGGCTCGTTGTAGACGGTGATGTAGAAGATGACGTTCTCACCCTGGGGGTGGTCGTCGGTCACGGTGTACATCCGTCGCAGGCCGTCCTGCATGATGTGCGCGACCTCGTGGGCGAACGCCGGGTCATAGTGCACGACCGCCGGGTTGGTCACCGCGAGCAGCGGCGAGTGGCCGTCGGCGTGCTGCAGTCCCTCACCGGTCAGCGTGGTGCGGCCGGCGGTGGCGCCGATCAGGAAGCCGCGGGCCAGCTGGTCGGCCATCGCCCAGATGGAGTCACCGGTGCGCTGGAACCCGAACATCGAGTAGAAGATGTAGAACGGGATCATCACCTCGCCGTGCGTGGAGTACGACGACCCGGCGGCCGTTGCGGAGGCCATCGCACCCGCCTCGGAGATGCCCTCGTGGAGCAGCTGGCCGGCCTTGTCCTCGCGCCACTTCAGCAGCAGCTTGCGGTCGACCGACTCGTAGCGCTGTCCGCCCGGGTTGTAGACCTTGGCGCTCGGGAACATCGAGTCCATCCCGAAGGTGCGGTACTCGTCGGGAGCGATCGGCACGATGCGGTGGCCGATCTCCTTGTCCTTCATCCAGTCGCGCAGCTGGCGTACGACGGCCATGGTGGTGGCGATCTTGGCCTTGCCCGACCCCTGCTTGAGCTCGGAGTACATCTCGTCGCCGGGCACCTTCAGCGGCTTGGCTCGCACGACGCGCTTGGGCAGCGAGCCGCCGAGTTGGCGACGGCGCTCCATCATGTACTCGATCTCGGGGGAGTCCTTGCCCGGGTGGAAGAACGGCGCGGTCCCGGAGGCGTCGTAGGCCTCGTCGATGTCGCGGTCGCTCATCGGCAGGTAGAGCCGGTCGCGGAACTTCTTGAGGTCGTCCTTCTTCAGCTTCTTCATCTGGTGGGTGGCGTTCTTGCCCTCGAGGGCCTCGATCGTCCAGCCCTTGATGGTGTGCGCCAGGATCACGGTCGGCTGGCCGACGTGCTTGGAGGCGGCATCGAAGGCGGCGTACACCTTGCGGTAGTCGTGACCACCGCGCGGCAGCTTCTCGATCTGCCGGTCGCTCATGTGCTCGACCATCTTGCGCAGCCGCGGGTCGGCACCGAAGAAGTGCTCGCGGTTGTAGGCGCCGTCCTCGACCGAGTACGTCTGGAAGGCGCCGTCGGGCGTGCTGTTCATCTGGTTGACGAGCACGCCGTCGACGTCGCGGGCGAGCAGCTCGTCCCACTCGCGGCCCCAGATCACCTTGATCACGTTCCAGCCGGCGCCGCGGAAGTTCGCCTCGAGCTCCTGGATGATCTTGCCGTTGCCGGTGACCGGGCCGTCGAGCTGCTGGAGGTTGCAGTTGATGACCCAGGTCAGGTTGTCGAGCTCCTCGCGAGCGGCCACGCGCAGCGCGCCCAGCGACTCGGGCTCGGCCATCTCGCCGTCGCCGAGGAACGCCCAGACGTGCTGCTGCGAGGTGTCCTTGATGCCGCGGTTGGCGAGGTAGCGGTTGAAACGGGCCTGGTAGATCGAGTTGATCGCGGTCAGGCCCATCGAGACCGTGGGGAACTCCCAGAACTCCGGCATCAGCCGCGGGTGGGGGTACGACGGAAGGCCCTTGCCGACGCCGTGCTGCACCTCCTGCCGGAAGCGCATCAGCTGCTGCTCGGTCAGCCGACCCTCGAGGTAGGCCCGGGCGTAGATGCCGGGGGAGCCGTGGCCCTGGATGTAGACCTGGTCGCCGCCGCCCGGGTGGTCCTTGCCGCGGAAGAAGTGGTTGAACCCGACCTCGTAGAGGCTGGCCGCCGACTGGTAGGTCGCGATGTGCCCGCCGACCTCGAGGCCGGGGCGGTTGGCGTCGGAGACCATCACGGCCGCGTTCCAGCGGATGAAGGCGCGGATGCGGCGCTCGGTCTCCTCGTCGCCGGGGAACCACGGCTCGCGCTCGGGAGGGATGGTGTTGATGTAGTCGGTGCTGCGCAGCGCGGGTACGCCGACGGCCTGCTCGCGGGCTCGTTCGAGCAGCCGGAGCATCAGGTAGCGGGCGCGGTCACGGCCGCGGTCGCTGACCAGCGCGTCGAAGGACTCCAGCCAGTCGTGGGTCTCGTCGGGGTCGATGTCCGGGAGCTGGGTCGGCAGCCCCTCGTGGATCACGGAGGTGCGCGGGGTCGCCGGGCGGGCCTCGGTGGAAGTGTTCTCGTCGTCGCTCACCGGTCAATCGTGTCACTTCTGCGAAGCACATGAAATCTACCGATGAGTACGTGAGCCCCCGACCCGCACGGTCCCCCGGATGATGGACCTGAGACGCGTGGGGTTGCGCCCGGATGGGTAACACGGTGGACTACGTCCCACCGGACCCCGGAGTCACACAGGTGAACCCCGGGCACCGTCCCGATGAACCAACCGAGTGGTGCAACGAGTGGAGGCAGACAGTTGAGCCCGAGCGCAGGCGGCGCTGACGTCCAGCTGGGGGAGCGGCTGGGCCTCAAGCCCGGCATGGTCGTGCAGGAGCTCGGCTGGGACGAGGACGTGGACGACGCGATCCGCGCGGAGATCGAGAACACGATCGATGCCGACCTCGTGGACGGTGACCACGGCGACGTCGTCGACGTCGTACTCCTCTGGTGGCGTGACGACGACGGCGACCTGGTGGACGCGCTCGTGGACTCCCTGACCGACCTCGTGCGCGGCGGAGCCATCTGGCTGCTGACCCCCAAGGTGGGTCGACCCGGTGCCGTGGACGCGGCCGACGTCGCGGAAGCCGGCCCGATCGCGGGACTTTCCACGACGACGACCGTTGCAGTGGGTAAGGAATGGACAGCGACGCGTCTCGTCGCGCCCAAGAACCGCTGACCCCGCTGCACAGGAGGCACTCACCGCATGTTGGAACAGCTCGGCAAGCAAGCCCTGCGCCAGGCCCGGATGGTGAAGGTGATGGCCACCTCCGGCGTGATCCGGCCCTACAACCCGATCACCCTCTACGGCGTCGGCAAGACGATCTTCGACTGGGGCATCGGCTTCGCCGGTGGGATGGGCGCCCTCGCGATCCGTTCACCGAAGGACGTCGGGCTGATCGACGAGCTGGGCGAGCTGACCTGGGCCGAGCTCGACGAGCGGTCCACGCGCCTGGCCCACGGCCTGCGCGACCTCGGCGTGGGCGAGGGCGACAGCGTCGCCGTGCTGTGCCGCAACCATCGCTACTTCGTCGACATCTCGACCGCCCTGTCCAAGCTCGGCGCGGACATCCTCTACCTGAACACCGCCTTCTCCGGCGCCCAGCTCGGTGAGGTCTGCAAGCGCGAGAAGCCGGCCGCGATCGTGTACGACGAGGAGTTCACCGAGCTCATCGAGAAGTCCGAGGTCGACCTGCCCAAGGTGATCGCCTGGCACGACGGCGAGGTCGACGACGTGCCGCTCGTCGAGGAGCTGATCTCCAAGGGCTCCACCGAGTCCCACCCCGTGCCCGAGCACACCACCCGGCCGGTCATCCTCACCTCCGGCACCACCGGTACGCCGAAGGGTGCCCCGCGTGGTGAGTCCGGACTCGACGGCGCTGTCGCATTGCTCTCGAAGATGCCGTTCCACACCGGTGGGACGACCTACATCGTGGCGCCGTTGTTCCACACCTGGGGCTGGGCCCACCTGAACATGGCCATGCTGCTCGGCTCGACGATCGTGCTGCGTCGCAAGTTCGACCCGGCCGACTGCCTGAAGACCATCCAGGAGCACGACGTCGACGCGCTCATCGTGATCCCCGTGATGATGCAGCGGATCATGAAACTTTCCGAGAAGGAGCGCGAGGGGGACTGGTCGAGGCTCAGGGTCGTCGCCGCCTCGGGTTCGGCGCTCCCCGGTGACCTGGCCACCGAGTGGATGGACGCGTTCGGCGACAACCTCTACAACACCTACGGGTCGACCGAGGTCGCCTGGGCCACCATCGCCCAGCCCCGAGACATGCGGGAGGCCCCCGGCACGGCCGGCAAGGCGCCGTACAACACCGTGGTCCGGATCTACGACGAGAAGGGCAATCCGGTCGAGCAGGGCGAGTCCGGCCGCATCTTCGTCGGCAACACCATGCTCTTCGGCGGCTACACCGGCGACGAGGACGAGAGCAAGGAGATGATCGACGGCCTGATGTCGAGCGGCGACATCGGCAAGCTCGACGAGGACGGACGGCTGTTCGTCGAGGGCCGTGACGACGAGATGATCGTCTCCGGTGGCGAGAACGTCTTCCCCAAGGAGGTCGAGGACTGCCTCCAGCGCCACCAGAACGTCCAGGACGTCGCCGCCATCGGTGTCGACGACGACGACTACGGCAAGCGGCTGCGGGCCTTCGTGGTCAAGGACGGCGAGGTCGACGAGGACTCCCTGAAGAAGCACGTCAAGGACAACCTCGCCCGCTACAAGGTGCCGCGCGAGATCATCTTCCTCGACGAGCTGCCGCGCAACGCGACCGGCAAGGTCCTGAAGAAGGATCTCAAGGACTACGACGCGGACGGCGAAGGGGACTCCTGACGGGTCTCGTCCCGGCTGCTGGCACCATGGCGCCATGACGTTGGCGATCGGCGACAAGGCTCCGGACTTCACGCTGCAGGACCAGCACGGCCAGGACGTCACGCTGTCGTCGTACGCGAGGGGCAAGGCGGTCCTGATCGTCTTCTACCCGTTCGCCTTCAGCGGGGTCTGCACCGGCGAGCTCACCGGCCTGCGCGACCGCCTCGGCGACTTCGAGACCGACCACTCGACGCTGGTCGCGGTGAGCTGCGACCCGATGTACACCCAGCGGGCGGTGGCCGACCGCGACGGCATCTTCTTCCCCCTGCTCAGTGACTTCTGGCCGCACGGCGACACGGCCAAGGCCTACGGCGTCTTCGACGAGATCGCGGGCGGTCCGAAGCGGTCGTCGTACGCCGTGGACCGGGACGGAATCGTGCGCTGGTCGGTGCACAACGCCCGTGGTGAGGCGCGCGATCTGGACGCCCATGCAGCGGCTCTCGCGGACCTGGTCTAGTCATTCCAGACCATTTTCCGGCAATCGCTTGGAAGCCGGTGTCCGGTGCGGCACTCTGTGGTTGTCGCGCCGCTGGTGACCCGAGACGCCAGCGGCGCGACTTCGCATTTCCGGACTCATGCGACACCGAATGTGCCGCTCCCGTAGTCTGTGCGCGCCCGGTTCGTCCCGGGCCCCGGAAACATCTCAGGGGCGTATAGCTCAGCGGTAGAGCACCTCGCTTACAACGAGGTGGTCGCAGGTTCGATCCCTGCTGCGCCCACTCGCTTCAGCCTGCGCTCGGGTCCGTGCCCGGCACAAGGAGACGGAAGCACGACCCGCCGGTCTCGGTGAGTTCGTAGGCGATCCGGCAGCGGTTGGCCTCGGCCAGCCGGCGCACCACGTAGAGGCCGAAGCCGCTGCCCGGTCGGCGGGTCGGAGTTGTTGTGTCGGTCGCCCGGGTGAACCGCTCGAACAGGTACGGCACGAACGCCTCCTGGACACCATCGCCGTGGTCGGTGACCTCGATGGTCGCCGAGTCGGCGGCGGTGCGCACGGTCACGACCACCGGCGGGGCGCCGTACCGGACGGCGTTGGTGACCAGGTTGGCGACCATCTGGCGCAGGTGGAAGGGATCGACGACGCCGACCGGGTCGCCGTCGCGGCGTACGTCCACCTCGACCCCGCCGTGCACGTCGGCCAGTGCCTGGGAGACGACGTCGGCGAGGGAGACCGGCCGCGGCCGGGTGGCGATCACGCCGGAGTCGAAGTTGGCCATCGCGAGGATGTCGTCGAGCAGCACCGAGAGCCGGCGTGCGGCACCGAGGCTCTTCTCGACGCGGGCGATGTTCGCCTCCGGTGAGGACTCCTGCCAGGTCTCGGTGAGCACCTCGAGCTGTCCCAGCACGAGCGCAAGAGGACCTCGTACGTCGTGCCCGACGACGCCGAGCACGTCGGCGTTGAGCTGGTTGACCTTCTGCAGCTCCTCGTTGACCCGGCCGACCTCGCGGGCCAGCCGGTTGGAGGAGGTGATGTCCTGGGTGACGCCGGTGAGCCGGGTGACCTCGCCGCCCTCGGCCACCTCGGTCCGGACCCGGCTGAGCACCTCGCGCACCTGGCCGTCGGGACGGATGATCTGGAAGGCCTGCTCGTAGCCGACGCCGCTCGTCCGCGCCTCCGTCACCGTGGCGAGCACCCGGTCGCGGTCATCGGGGTGCACCTGCAGGATCAGTGACTCCGGCTCCGGCACGAAGGTCTCGGGGTCGTGTCCGAGGATCCGGTACATCTGCGCCGACCAGACGATCTGGTTGGTCGAGGGGACCAGGCTCCAGCTGCCCAGCTCCGCGAGGTCCTGGGCCTCGTTCAGCTGCCGCTCGGCCTCGACCCGGGAGGTCACGTCGGTCACCAGCACGAAGAGGCCGCAGACCTCGCCGTCGACGACGTCCGGCACGTAGGAGACCTGGGAGTGGCGGGTCCGCCCCGAAGGGTCTAAGAGGGTGCGCTGGAACTGCTGCTCCTCGCCGGCCAGGGCCCTGGTCATGTAGGGCAGGTTCTTGTCGAAGACCGCGTCGCCGACGACCTCGCGGATGTGCATCCCGCGCATCTTCTCCGGCGAGACGCCGAACCAGTCGACGTACGCCTCGTTGGCGACCACGTTGCGCAGGTCGCGGTCCCAGTAGCCGATCAGGGCGGGCAGGCCGTCGAACAGCACCCGCAGCCGGCGTGCCTCGGAGACCGGGTCCTGTTCGTCGATGAGACCGGGCTCGGCGGGGGGCACAACCGACATTGTGGAGGGTGCGGAGTTGAACCATCAACACTCGGCGGCAATCTGGACGCGGCCCGAACTGAACGTGTCGAGGTCCGTACGACGTGGCTAGGGTGAACTGAACCGACTGTGAGGGGAGCCACACCCGTGATCGTGCCGTTCTCTGCCGCCGACTTCCTCGACCGTGCCCTGGCGGTGTACGCCGAGCGCATCGGCATCGTCGACGAGCCCGACCAGCCCGCACCGTCCCTCGGTGACCTGACCTACGCCCGGGTGGGTGAGCTCGCCCGGGCGCAGGCCGCGAAGCTCGACGACCTCGGCATCGGCTTCGGTGACCGGGTGGCCTACGTCTCGCACAACAGCGCCCGGCTGTTCACCGCCTTCTTCGGCGTCACCGGCTTCGGCCGCGTGCTGGTGCCGATCAACTTCCGACTCTCGGCCGACGAGGTGGCCTACATCGTCGAGCACTCCGGTGCCCGTGTGCTCTACGTCGACCCCGAGCTCGAGGACGCCCTGAAAGGTGTCGACTGCGAGCACAAGTTCATCATCGGCAACGACGAGGAGATGTACCTCGAGGGCAAGGACCCGGAGCCCTGGGAGCACGACGAGAACGCCACCGCGACGATCAACTACACCTCCGGCACCACGGCGCGCCCCAAGGGTGTGCAGATCACCCACCGCAACATCTGGACCAACGCCGTCACCTTCGCCCTGCACACCAGCGTCACCGACCGTGACGTCTACCTGCACACGCTGCCGATGTTCCACGCCAACGGGTGGGGGATGCCCTTCGCGATGACCGGCATGGGCGTCACGCAGGTGGCGATCCGCAAGATCGACGGGGCCGAGATCCTGCGCCGGGTCGAGAAGTACGGCGTGACGGTGATGTGCGCCGCCCCCGCCGTGGTGGCCTCGGTGCTCGAGGCCGCCGAGACCTGGGAGGGCGACATCCCCGGCCGCGACAGGGTGCGGATCATCGTCGCCGGAGCGCCGCCGCCCAGCAAGACGGTCGCCCGGGTCGAGGCGGAGCTGGGCTGGGAGTTCATCCAGATCTACGGCCTGACCGAGACCTCGCCGTTGCTGACCATCAACCGGGCGAGGTCGGAGTGGGACGACCTGTCCGGCGAGGACCGGGCCGCCAGGCTGGTGCGGGCCGGTCAGCCCGCCATCGGGGTGACGCTGCGGATCTCCGACGACGGCGAGGTGCTCGCGCGGTCCAACGTGGTGCTCGAGGGCTACTGGCAGCAGCCCGAGGAGACCGAGGCCGCGCTCGGTGACGGCTGGTTCCACACCGGCGACGGCGGTGTCCTGGGCGACGACGGCTACCTGACCATCCAGGACCGGAAGAAGGACGTCATCATCACCGGCGGTGAGAACGTCTCCTCGATCGAGGTCGAGGACGTGATCTTCTCCCACCCCGACGTCGCGGAGGTCGCCGTCATCGGCGTACCCAGCGACAAGTGGGGCGAGACCATCAAGGCACTGGTGGTCAGGACCGAGGGCTCCGAGCTGACCGAGCAGGAGCTGATCGACTACTGCAAGTCCAAGGTGGCGCGGTTCAAGGCGCCGTCGTCGGTCGAGTTCCGTGACGTGCTCGCCCGCACCGCCACCGGCAAGCTGCAGAAGTTCAAGCTGCGCCAGCCCTACTGGGAGGGCCGCGATCGGCAGGTCAACTGACGATGACCGACTACCCACGCATCGACGTCACCGTCGACGTCGTCGCACTGGCCACGGTCGGCGATGAGCAGCACCTGCTCGTCGTACGCCGTGGCAACCCGCCGTTCGAGGGACAGTGGGCCCTGCCCGGCGGCTATCTCGAGGTCGACGAGGACCTCGCGACCTCGGCGGCTCGCGAGCTGTCCGAGGAGACGGGTCTCGGCGTCGACGCCGCAGACCTGAGCCAGCTCGGCGCCTACGGCACTCCCGACCGCGACCCCCGCGGCCGCACGATCAGCGTCGCCCACGTCCTGCGCCTCGACTCGATGCCCGCGGTGAAGGGGGACGACGATGCCTCGGCTGCCCAGTGGGTGGAGGTCGGCCAGGCGCTGGACGACGGGCTCGCGTTCGACCACGAGCAGATCGTGAGGGACGCGCTGGTGAGGACTACGTAGACCTGCCAGCTGGCAGGTCTACGTAGTGCTGTCGATCGAGCGGCGGGTGCCCGGCTGAAACTCGAGTCCCGCTAGCCTCGGCCCATGCCGACCCTGGGTGACATCACGGCCCTGCTCGACGAGTGGTACCCCCCGCAGCACGCGGACGACTGGGACGCCGTCGGGCTCGTGCTCGGCGATCCGGCGCACGACGTACGCCGCATCCTGCTCGCCGTCGACCCGGTGACGGCCGTGGCGGACGAGGCGATCCTGATGGACGCCGATCTCCTGGTGACGCACCACCCGCTGTTCCTCAAGGGCGTGCACGGCTTCGCGGCCACCGATCCCAAGGGGCGGGTCGCGCACCGGCTGACCAGCAACGGCTGTGCGCTGTTCGCGGCGCACACCAACGCCGACTCGCCCGCTGGAGGCGTCTCGGAGTCGCTCGCGCTGGCACTCGGCCTCGAGGACGTCCGGCCGCTCGAGGCCGACCCGACCCCGCCGCTGGACAAGATCGTGGTGTTCGTCCCGGTCGACGCCGCCGAGCAGGTCCGGGCGGCGCTGGCAGCCGCCGGGGCCGGACGCGTCGGCGACTACGACCAGGCCTCGTTCAGCGCGCCCGGCCTGGGCCGGTTCCGGCCGCTGGAGGGCGCGAACCCCGCGATCGGTGAGGTGGGACGTCCCGAGGTCGTCGAGGAGGTGCGCATCGAGACCGTGTGCCCGCGTCACCGCCGCGGGTCGGCGGTGGCGGCCATGGTCGCGGCGCACCCCTACGAGGAGCCGGCGTACGACGTGATCGAGCTGGCTCCGCTGGACGAACCGTCGCGGGGCTCGGGACGCATCGGTCGGCTGGCCGCCCCGATGACCCTGCGCGACTTCGCCGCCCACGTCGACACCGCGCTGGCTCGGACGGCCCATGGCGTCCGCGTCGCCGGTGACCCCGACCAGCTGGTCGAGACGGTCGGACTGTGCGGCGGAGCCGGCGACTTCCTGCTCGACCGGGCTCGGTCTGCCGGCGTCGACGTCTACCTGACCTCCGACCTGCGACACCACCCGGCTTCCGAGCTGCGCGAGCACGGGGCGCCCGCGCTTGTCGACGTCGCGCACTGGGCGGCCGAGAGCACCTGGCTGCCGGTGCTCCGGGACCGACTGGTCGCGGCACTCAACGATCCTGGGCCGGGCGATACGGTGGAGGTGCGCGTCAGCGCGACCAACACCGACCCGTGGACCTTCCGCGTGTGAGCCCGACCTGTAGGAGACCGTCCTGAAAGCCGACCCGTTCGTCCAGCTCAAGCTGCTCGACGTCCAGGAGCTCGACTCCAGGATAGACACGCTCACCCATCAGCTGGGTTCGATCCCGGAGGCGACCCAGCTGCGTGAGCTCACGGCCCGTCGCAAGACGCTGGACAATGCGCTGCGCGACCTGCGCGTCCAGGTCGACGACCTCACCTCGGAGCAGAAGCGGGCCGACGCCGACGTCGAGCAGGTCAAGACCCGGCGAGCACGTGACCAGGGGATGATCGACGCCGGCCAGGTCAAGGACCCCAAGGCGCTCGAGCGGATGCTGGGCGAGCTGGAGTCGCTGCACCGCCGGATCAGTGACCTCGAGGACGTCGAGATCGAGGTGATGGAACGCCTCGAGGAGGCGCAGAACGCCGTCGGTCGCTACACCGACGACCTCGCCGCCCTCGAGACCGAGATCGCGACCGTGGAGGCGGCCCACGAGAAGACGTCGGGAGAGCTCCAGACCCAGCTGGCCGCGGTCAAGGACGAGCGCGCCACGGCGACCTCGGGGATGCCCGAGGACCTGATGGCGCTCTACGAGAAGCTGCGCGCACAGAAGGGTGGCGTCGGCGCGGCCGCGCTGCGTCGTCGCGAGTGCGGCGGCTGCCGGCTGACCCTGAACGCCTCCGACCTCGGCATCATCGCCAAGCAGCCCAGCGACGAGGTGATCCGTTGCGAGGAGTGCAACCGGATCCTGGTGCGCACGGGGGAGTCCGGACTGTGACCCATCGCTCCGTCATCGTCGAGGCCGACGGTGGCTCCCGGGGCAACCCCGGCCCGGCGGCGTACGGCGCCCTCCTCAAGGACGCCGAGACCGGTGAGCTGATCGCCGAGGTCGGGGAGACGATCGGCATCGCCACCAACAACGTCGCGGAGTACCGCGGCCTCATCGCCGGCCTGGAGCTGGCCGCCGAGCACGCGCCGGAGGCCGAGATCGAGGTCCGGATGGACTCCAAGCTGGTGGTCGAGCAGATGGCCGGCAACTGGAAGATCAAGCATCCCTCGATGAAGCCGCTGGCCATCGAGGCCAACCGGCTGGCGCCGATCGGGACCACGTTCACCTGGGTCCCGAGGGGCGAGAACGTGCACGCCGACCGGCTCGCCAACGAAGCCCTCGACGGCCTCCGCGACGCATCCGGCCCCCTGAACGAAGGTGGTCGAGCAGCGAGCGAAGCGAGCGATCAGTCGAGACCACCGACCGAAGAGGCGGCACCGAAGCGAGGCTGGGGTCCGCCCCACGACAAGCCGACCACCCTGATCCTGGTGCGCCACGGGGTCACCGACGCGACCAAGGGCAAGCTGTTCTCCGGCGGCCTGGCCAGCTCCAACCCGCCGCTGAACGACGAGGGCCGCGAGCAGGCCCGGGCGACGGGGGAGTGGCTGGCCCCTTTGTCGGGCACGTTCGACGCGCTGGTGAGCTCGCCGGTGCGTCGTACGCGGGAGACGGCCGAGATCCTCGCCGAGTTCTTCGACCTCGAGGTCGAGGAGGAGCCCGGCATCGCCGAGATGGAGTTCGGCACCTGGGACGGGATGAGCTTCACCGAGGTGCACGAGAAGTGGCCCGACGAGCTCGGTGCCTGGCTCGGCGACCTCGAGTCGGCCCCGCACGGCGGCGAGTCGTTCCGCGTGGTCGAGAAACGAGTGCTCGAGGGGCGCGACCGCATGGTGGCGTCGTACGACGGGCAGACCGTGGTCGTGGTCAGCCACGTCACGCCGATCAAGACCCTCGTCGCGGACGCTCTCGGCGCGCCGCTGGAGGCGGTCTACCGGATGGAGCTCGCCCCGGCCTCGGTGAGCGTCATCTCCTACTTCAGGGGCGGCCCCGACGCAGACACCCCGATGGCCAACCTCCGTCTCTACAACGCCCGGCCCACCGAGATCTTCGGTTAGCCGGCTCTAGAGCTCCTCGACGACGACGTCGAGCTGGTGGCCGTGCTTGCCGGGCTCGCCGAGCTCGACCTTCCAGCCCAGGTCGGTGATGGTGTCGGCCAGACGGGCCGGTGTTCCCGGCGTGGCGCCGCTCTCGAGCAGGGCGCGCACCAGCCGGCCCTTGGTGGCCTTGTTGAAGTGGCTGACCACGGTGCGCCTGGTCCCGACCTCGTGGAGCACACGCACCGTCGCCACCTTGCGCGCGGGGTCGGTGTCGGGGCGCCAGAAGCCTGCGTAGGTCGTGGAGCGCAGGTCGACGACCAGTCCGGAGCCGGCAGCCGCACGCACGGTGTCATCGAGGTGGACCCGCCAGTGCGCCGAGACGACGCCGAGCCCGGGCAGGTTGACCCCGCCGCCGAGCCGGTACGACGGGATCCGGTCACCGGGGCGCACCAGTCCGAACACCGACGAGGTCACCGCCAGCCACCGGGAGGCGCGGCGTCGGGCAGCCGCGTCCAGGGTCGCGAGGTCGAGGGACTCATAGAGCACGCCGGTGTAGATCGCGTCGGCCCGGGCCGTGGGTGCGTCGAGCAGGTCCGCGTTGCGCCGTACGTCGTCGGCCTGGGTGGGCCCGAGCCCAAGCACGTGCATGGCCCGGTCGGGATCGGTGCGGGACAGCTCGGTGAGTGCGCCGAGCACCTGCTCCCGGGCGGGGGTTAGCTCGGGTGCGCTGAGCCGGTCGAGATCGAGCTGCGCTCCGCGGCGCGGCGTGGCCTTGCCCTCGGACGGGGGAAGCAGGATCAGCACGCAACCACCCTAGGGTGGTTCCACGACTTCGAGGAGGTGCGGGTGGCTCAGCGAGTGCTGCAGGCTCGGGACGCGGCGTACGACCGGCTGCGGGCGGGGATCGAGGCCATCCAGCAGGAGCAGCACGTGCAGCCGGACTTCCCGGCGCCCGTGCAGGCGACCGCCGAGCAGGATGCCCGCACGCCGCGGCTGCCCGACCTGGACCTGACCCACCTCGAGCTCGTCACCGTCGACCCGGCCGGGGCCATGGACCTCGACCAGGCGATGCACCTGGAGACGGATGGTGACGGCTACGTCGTGCACTACGCGATCGCCGACGTCCATGCCTTCGTAGCTCCCGGCGACGCGGTGGACGTCGAGGCACACGCACGGGGGGAGTCGTTGTACGGCGCGAACAGCAAGATCCCGCTGCATCCACCGGTGCTCAGCGAGGGAGCAGCGTCCTTGCTGCCTGACCAGGTCAGGCCGGCCTTCGTGTGGACGATCTCGCTCGACGCCGACGGTGACGTGACCGAGGCGAAGGTGGAGCGGGCCCGCGTGCGGTCGCGGCAGAAGCTCGACTACGTCGGCGTGCAGCGCGAACTGGGTCAGGCGGCGCCCGGCTCGACGCTGGCCCTGCTGGAGGTGGTCGGCAAGCTGCGGATCGCCAAGGAGGCCGAGCGTGGCGGGGTCTCGCTGCCGATGCCGGCCCAGGAGATCGACGTCGAGGACGACCGGCTCCGGCTGGAGTACCGCGCCATGCTGCCTGTCGAGAACTGGAACGCCCAGCTGTCGCTGCTGACCGGTTTCGCGGCGGCCAGGCTGATGATCGACGGCAAGGTGGGCGTGCTGCGAACACTGCCTCCGGCTCCGGAGCACGAGGTGCGGGCGTTGCGTCGTACGGCGCGGGCCCTGGGGATCGACTGGCCCAACAGCATGGGTCATCCCGAGTTCATCCGGTCGCTCGACCCGTCGCGTCCGGCCGATGCCGCGATGGTGGTGGCGTGCACGCGGCTGCTGCGCGGAGCCGGGTACGCCTCCTTCCACGGACACGTTCCCGACCAGCCGGAGCACGCAGCACTGGCCTCGCCGTACGCCCATGTGACGGCGCCGCTGCGCCGGCTGGTCGACCGCTACGGCCTGGAGATCTGCGCGGCCCTGTGTGCAGGCGCCGAGATCCCGGCGTGGGTGCTCGACGGCATGGACGCGCTGCCCGACCTGATGCGCGACTCGGGGCGTCGTTCGCACGCCTACGAGAACGCGGTGGTGAACCTCGTCGAGGCGCTGACCCTCGAGAAGCGGGTGGGGGAGAGCTTCGAGGGCGTTATCCTCGAGGTGGAGGACGACGACGAGCGCGGGGGGACCGTGATGGTCCGGGAGCCGGCGGTCGAGGCACCCGTCGTGTCCACCCAGCCGCTGCCGGTCGGCGAGGACGTCACCGTGACGCTGACCGAGGCCGACCCGGCCACGCGCAAGGTGCGCTTCACGAAGCGTTGACGTCGGCCGGCGCGGGCAGGCTGACGCGGAACGTGCTGCCGACTCCGGGGGCCGACTCGACGTCGATCCAGCCACCGTGCCGTTCGACGATGCGGCGCACGATCGCGAGACCCAGGCCCGTCCCCGGCAGCGCCACCGCGACCGGGTTGGTGGAGCGGAAGAACTCCGTGAACAGGTGCTCCTGGTCCTCGGGTGAGATGCCGATGCCCTCGTCGCGGACCGTCAGCACGGCTCGGGACTCACCGGCCTCGGCACTGATCTGCACCCAGCCCCCGGCGGGGGAGTACTTCACCGCGTTGCTGACCAGGTTGTGCACCACCTTGTCGAGCTCCTCGGGCTCGCCGAGGGCGACGACCCGCGGTCCCCGTAGCTCGACCTGGACCTTGAGCCCCTTCTCCGCAGCGGCCAGGGCGGTCAGGGCGACGGCGTCGCGGACCAGCTCACCGAGGTCGACCGGGTCGAGCCGCAACGGCTTGTGGGCCTCGCCGACCTTGCGGAGGAGCAGCAGGTCCTCGATCACGCGGGTCATCCGCTGGGAGGCGCGGCCGATGGCGGCCAGTGACGCGCGTGCCTCCTCTTCGATGGTGATCGTGCCGGACTCGAGCATCTCGAGGTGCCCGGCCACGGTCGTGAGGGGGCTCTTCAGCTCGTGCGAGACGGTGGCGATCAGCTGGCTCTTGTAGCTGTCGAGAGCCTGCAGCTCCGCGACGAGAGCGTGCTCCCGGTCGAAGGTGCGGGCGTTGAGGGCGGCGCGCCCGAGGTCGTGGCCGATGTCCAGCAGCGCGGCACACTCGACGTCGGTCCACTCGCGGCTCGGGTCGGCGCGCATCAGCACGAGACTGCCCATGCACTCGGGGCCGGCGCCGAGGGGGACGAAGACCAGCGACGACATCGAGATGCTGCGCAGCAGTCCGACGACCTGGTGGAAGTGGTGCTCGTCCATCTTCGGCGGCACGGGGTACTGCGGACCGATCTTCATCACGACCTGGTGGCGCCAGCAGTACGCCGCCGAGCTCTCCGCGAACCTCACGATGTCGGGCGGGAGCGCGAGTGACAGGTCGCCCGGGAGGTACTCGCTGGGGGACTGGTCGTCGTCGGCGACGGTCTTGATCCAGAGCCGCTGGGCCGCGAACCCGTCGAGCAGGGTCTGCTCGCTCGCCTGGAGCAACCCGCTGAGGCTGAGCTGGGCGCTGGTGGTGCGCACGATGGCCTTGACGGTGTCGGCCATGGCAACCTGCTCGGCCAGCGACTCGCGCTCGACCGAGGCGAGCACGGCGCGGGCGGCCAGGACGGCGAACTTCTCGAGGACCCGGCGGCGTTCGAGGTCGGGGAGCCGCCCGTCGAGCGGCTCGTCGATGGCCAGCGTCCCGCGCAGCACGCCCTGGGCGTCGTACAGCGGGGCCACGAGCATGTCCATGGGGTGCCAGGCGTCGGGCTCGTCGGAGGCGACCACGCCGCTCGGCACGACCCAGCCCCCGGAGGTGGTGTCCCCGACTCCGTGGGGGACGAACTGCAGCAGCCCCCAGTCCTCGGCCAGGGCCAGCTCGTCGAGCATCAGCTGCACCGGGATGCTGGAGCCGATCTCCTCCGGCAGTCCGGTGTCGACGACCAGCTCGAGCTCGTCGCCGCGCCGGATCCTGATCGCGGCCACGGCAAAGCCGGCCATCGCGACCACGCCGTCGCCGATCAGCTGGAGGTTCTCGAGCAACGTGTCCGGGGCGCGCCACCGTGCCGGCGGCACCGTCGCTCCGGTGCCGCCAGTCTCGACGTCGATGACTGACATGGCTTACCCCCGCGGCACACCGTAGGTGAAACGGCGCCTGCCCGGAGGGCAAATGTCCGTTTTGGGGAGGTCCCCAATTCGTCGCAGCGCCGGGATCGCGGCGCGCCGGGCGGACTGCCCTATCCTTGGCAGGCGGATGGGCTGGCCGGGCGACCGCGTCACTGCTTCGGGTTGATCTCGAGGCGGTGTCGAGGAAGGTCCGGGCTCCACAGGACGAGGTGGTGGGTAACGCCCACCCGGGGTGACCCGCGGGATCAGTGCCACAGAGAACAGACCGCCACCGGCTCCGTCTTCGGATGGGGGCGGTGGTAAGGGTGAAACGGTGGTGCAAGAGACCACCAGCGCGACGGGCGACCGTCGTGGCTAGGCAAACCCCACCTGGAGCAAGACCAGACAGCGAGCGTTCGAGGGTGGTCCGCCCGAGCTCGTGGGTAGGTCGCTGGAGGGTGTCGGCAACGGCACCCGGAGATGGATGGTCGCCAACCGGGACGTCGTGAGGCGTCCCGGCGAACAGAACCCGGCCTATGAGCCAGCCCATCCGCACCCTTCCGAGAGGCTCGGTGAACTCGCCTCCCGAGCATCCGAGGCGTGGACGAACATCGGCATCTCCGCGCACCATCAGCGGCAGATGAGCCTCAGGTCCTCGAGCCGGTGAACGTCATACGAAACGGCTGCTACAGCGACCAGGACGCATGACGATGTCCGGGACGTCGTACGAAGTGGCCGTGATAGCGACCAGAACGTATGACGTCCTGAGCCCGTCATCGCGGACCTGGATCCGCATCGGCGGATCCGGCATGGAGGCATCACCTGCGCCTGAGGCGGCCCACCAGCTTTCGGCTCGCAGCCCGATAGTTCGGACCGATCCGCCGGCGAACAGCGTGCTCTCGCGTGCGGTTCGTTGCGAACTATCCGCAGAATCGGCATGTCCGCTCGGATCGCGCAGCTGCGTTGCGGACGCCTACGACACGCGAGGTGACTCGACAACCAACCTCGTGTCGGATCCTCTGCCTCGGGCAGTCAAGAACACACCGATCCCGAGGCCAACGAGGATCAGACCCGCGGCAGGGACTTGCCGACCTTCACGACGCTCGTTGCAATTGGCAAAAGCCAGAGATCCGGCATATCCACCGGAGTTGTCATAGTGGAAGGGCGTGCCGCACGTGAAGCTCTCGCTGTCAAAGGTTCCCGAAACTGGAAGCAGAGCCAGCGCCACCCCCGCCAACACCACCACCCCCGCCCCGACGAGCCAGCGCACTGTCCGAGCCATGACGACATGATGCCGCAGAGCGGCCACGCCCGTGGGCTTCAAGTTCTTCCTATCGCACGATCGGGTTCTGACAGAGGCAACCGAGTCACGCGCTGGCGCGGGGTCCGAGTCGTTGGACGCTTTCACGTCACATTGCAGCGCCTCCCCCTCCCCCCGTGAAGGGGGAGGCGCTGCACTATCAAGCGCCTCCCCCTCCCCCCCGTGGAGGGGGGAGGCGCTGGTTCATTGCGGCGTCGCCCCGTTGCAGTAGCCGCCTGTGTCACTCGAGGTCGAGCGGGTTGGCGGTTCGGCGTCAGGCGTGGACGCGCCCTGCGCCGGCGCACAGTGCCTGTCGTGGTCCCTGTGCCGCTTGCACCCGTCGATGGCGACGGGGCGCGCATGGGCGAGCCCGTGCCGGGAGGGTCAACCAGGCCAGGTGCGGAGCAGTGCGGCACGACTGTGCGGCACTGCGTCATCCCCAGCAGCGAATCGATCAGCGCTCAGCGTGGCGCCGACGTCAGGGTTGTCAAGGACCCCCAGGGAAGGCGCCAACCAATCCGATCCACTGACAGAGGCTGGTCCGTGTCCCGGGGCGTTGGGAGCGGTGGGAGCACTGGGAGCGCTGGGTGCGGTCGGCGCCTGCGCGGGGCTCTTGGGAAGAGCCCTCGGGCCCTCCATCATGGCGCCGCGACCAGCTCCGGCATCAGCGGCTACCCAACCAGTGACGGACTTGGTCCCTGTCACGTACCCACAGGCGCCCGGCGAGGCGAACTGAAGCGCGACAGGGGCGAAGGCACGAGGGCTTCGAGGTACGGCCAGCACGACGGCCGACTCGACCGGTTCGGTGACTGGTTCGGTGACCGGTTCGGTGACTGGTTCGGTGACCGGTTCGGTGACCGGATCGGTGACCGGTTCGGTGACCGGTTCGGTGACCGGTTCGGTGACCGGTTCAGTCGCCTGCTCGACCGGCTCTATGAACGGTTCGGTGACGGGGTCGGTGACGGGCTCGGTCACCGGGTCGGTGACCGGCTCAGTCGCCTGCTCGACCGGTTCGGTGACCGGTTCGGTGACCGGTTCGGTGACCGGCTCGGTGACCGGCTCGGTGACCGGCTCAGTGACCGGCTCAGTTGCCTGCGCGACCGGCCCGGAGGCGGGTTCGGTGACCGGCTGCGACTGGATCCCGCTGCTCACAGACACGTCGCCTGGCGGACCGGAGCCGTCATCGGCACTGGCGGCGCCGGTGGTGAGCAAGAAGGCGACGACGGCCGCCCCAAGGAGAAGCAACAGACGGACGAAGAACCTCAGGGACGGCGCAGCCGAGAGCCACCCGCGAGCTTCCGCCTGCGCGTCGACACGTAGCCGCCCTGAGAAGAGCATGGGTCAACTATCAGGCGTCAGCTCCTTGCGGGCACCCCTGCCGGAAACACGATCTAGTCCACCCTTTGACGGAGTGCGAAGTTTCGCAAACACTGCAAGTCAGCAGCCATCTCGGGTGTCTCGTCCCCCCGTCGATGTCACTCCGGGATGGCTGCCCCGAGCTATGAGGGGTCGGCCTTGGGTGCCAGGCCCTCTGCACCCAGGCGCTGAGTCGGCGCGAAGCAGCCATCACGACTCCGTTCAGGCGTAGAGTCAGCGCCTTGGGCAGCTCCATCTCCAGCCGGAGATGTCGTGCGCCTCGGAGAGAGTTGTCGCGATGTCGGTGGCCAACGAGCCCGCAGCACCGAAGCACACGGGTGAGCCCATGTTCTTGTGGCACCAGGTGCTGGAGGCGCGGCGCGTGGTCGCCTCGGAGAGGCTCGCGCCGGTTGGTGGATCGTCGTCGACCGCCCGGGCCGACCTGCTCTCGGCGTTGGAGGCGTACGCCGTGAGCCTCACCAACCACAGGCGACCGATTCCCTACGCCTTGCGCGACGAGCTGCGCATGAGGCGCCTGACGCGTTAGCACGGATGCACCTTGCTCGAGGTTGCTCCGGGCTGTCCGCCTCCGGTTGGCTGCGGGGATGACCACTGGGCCGATCGGCTGGATCCGCGAGATCGTGCTGAACTGTCGCGACCCGCACGCACTGGCTTCGTTCTGGGCCCGGGTCGTGGGTGGCACGCCGACGGAGTGGTACGACGGGTGGGTCACCCTCGAGCCGCCCCCGCGCGGTCAGCGGCTCTCCTTCCAGGGCAGCGATGACCCAGGGGAGGGCGGAGTCCATGTCGACGTACTCGTCGAGGACCTGCACGTCGCTCACGAGGCGGTGATCGCGGCCGGGGCGTCGTACGTCGAGGAGCGGTGGTCGCCCAAGCCGGGCCTAGGTGGTCAGCCGGTGCCGTGGCGGGTGTACGCCGACCCCGAGGGTCATCTGTTCTGCCTGGTGGTGCGCTGACCGCTACTGCAAGCGGGTGACCTGCACGTCGACGAACATCCGCGAGGTGCCGGTGCCCGAGAAGACACCGGCCAGCGGCTTGACGTCGTTGTAGTCGCGACCGGTGGCGACGATGACGTGCCGGTCGCCGGGCTCGGTGTCGTTGGTCGGGTCGAAGCCCCGCCAGCCGTCGTCCCACCACTCGACCCAGGCGTGCGACTCGCCCTTGGCCGGTACGCCGACCTCGGGGTCCTTCTGGGGGTGGAGGTAACCCGAGACGTAGCGGGCCGGGATGCCGATGGAGCGCAGGGCACCGATGGCGATGTGGGCCATGTCCTGGCAGACCCCGCTGCGCTCGGTCCACGAGTGGGCGGCGAAGGCGTCGACCGTGGTGGAGCCGGAAACGTACTTCACCTCGTTGTAGACCAGCGCGCACACCTCCCGGGCCGCCTCGCCGGGGGTCGCGTTTCGGTCCGCGATCTCCCTGGCCAGGGCGACGAGGTCCTCCTTCGGCCGCACCCGGTCGGGGAGGGTGAGGAACTCGGTGTGCAGGTCGGCGGTCTCGTCGCTGCGGATCTCCTCCCAGCTCATCGTGGTCGGGCCGGCCGGGCTGCGGTCGGTGTGCACCGTGGCCGACGCCGTGACGGTCAGGGACTGGTGCGGGTCGAGCACCTCGAAGGCGGTGACCTGGGCGCCCCAGTAGTCGCGGTAGGTGTACACCCACGGCGTCGGCGTGACCTCGACGCGCGAGTGCACGACGATCTGGCCCGGCAGGGTCAGCGGCGTGAGGCGGGCCTCGTTGAAGGAGGTGTTCGCCTTGCCGTCGTACTCGAAGCCCGTGGTGTGGGCGATCCGTAGCTGCATGCTCATGCGCGAACTCCGTGCCACTCGGTTGCCTCGGCGCCGGCGAAGTAGCGCCGACTGATCGCGTCGGTCGCCAGCGCACAGGTGCGCTGCAGACGCTCCATCTCGTTGGGCAGCTCGGCGACGACGTCGCTCAGCGAGCGGTACTCCAGCTCGGCCCGGGTCCGTCCGAGCAGCCGCTGCGCCTCGTTCTGGAAGCCGGCGCGGGTGCCGGCCGACTGCAGCCGCTCCAGGCAGCGTTCGGCCTCGCTGAGCCCGAAGACCACCGACCGCGGGAAGAGCCGGTCGAGCAGCAGGAACTCGGCGGCGCCGCGCTCGGTCTCGAGGCCCTTGTAGGTGCGCAGGAACGCCTCGTAGGCGCCGCACGCCCGCAGCGAGGTCCCCCACGCAGCCCCCGACGTGATCGCAGCGGTCGCGACCAGTCGCGAGGTCATGTCGGCGCGCTCGATCGACCGGCCCAGCACGAGGAACTGGTAGCCCTCGTCGCGGGTCATGGTCGCCTCGGCGATGCCGTTGATCTGCGCTGCGCGGTCGCGGACCCAGCGGAACGCGACCGGTGGGCGCATCGAGCGGAAATGGCCCGAGGGAACGGCGCGGTACGTCGTGTTCAGCGCCTCCCACATCGAGGTCGACAGGGTTTCCCGCGCGCGGCGGGCGCTCTCGCGAGCAGCCGCCAGGGTGGCGGCGATGGAGGCGGTCGAGCCGGTGTCGTAGGCCAGGATCCGCATCACCTCGGCGGTGTCGAATGTCGCATCGTCCTCGACCTCGACCCCCATGATCGAGAGCAGGCTGCGACAGGTCGTGGCCTCGTCGACGCCCGGGTCCTCCAGGATCAGCTGGGTCTGTACGTCGAGGATGCGGGCGGTGTCCTCGGCCCGCTCGACGTAGCGGCCGATCCAGAACAGCGACTCGGCGATCCGGCTCAGCATGCTCGGCCACCCGTCTGCTGTTGCTGCTGTTGCTGGTCCTTCTGTGAGGAGAAGGAGTCGAGTGCCGGGCCCACGTCCTGCCTAGTGGTGTGCAGCTCGATGCGCTCCGGCTCGGCGCGTACGCCGTGCCGGCCGTGACCGGCGAGCACCCAGGTGTCCTTCGAGCCACCGCCGCGCGAGGAGTTCACGATCAGCTCGCCCTCGCCCAGCGCCACGCGCGTCAGGCCGCCGGGGAGCACCCACACGCGGTTGCCGTCGTTGACCGCGAACGGTCGCAGGTCGACGTGCCGGGGACGCATCATGCCGTTGACGTACGTCGGCACGGTGCTCAGCTGGATCACCGGCTGGGCGATCCACGACCGCGGGTCCTGGAGCACCTTCTCGCGCAGCTCGTCGAGCTCGGCCTTCGAGGCCTGCGGGCCGATCACGATGCCCTTGCCGCCCGAGCCGTCGACCGGCTTGAGCACCAGCTCGTCGAGGCGGTCCATCACCTCCTCGCGGTGGTCGGCGTCACCGAGCCGCCAGGTGTCGACGTTCTTCAGCACCGGCTCCTCGCCGAGGTAGTAGCGGACGAGGTCGGGCAGGTAGGTGTAGATCAGCTTGTCGTCGGCGACCCCGTTGCCCACGGCATTGGCGATCGTCACGTTGCCGGCGCGGGCGGCGTTGATCAGGCCCGAGCAGCCGAGCAGCGAGTTGCTGCGGAAGTGCACCGGGTCGAGGAACTCGTCGTCGACGCGGCGGTAGATGACGTGCACGGGCTCGAGTCCCTGCGTCGTACGCATCATCACGCGGCCGCGACGGCACTCGAGGTCACGACCCTCGACCAGCTCGACGCCCATGGTGCGGGCGAGCAGCGCGTGCTCGAAGTAGGCGCCGTTGAACACACCGGGGGTGAGCACGACGACGTTGGGGTCGGTCACACCGGCGGGCGCGGCGGCACGCAGGGCGGTGAGCAGCTTCTGCGGATAGCCGGCGACCGGCCTGATGCGGTGCTCGGCGAAGGTCTCCGGCAGCGCGGCCGCGATCGCGCGGCGGTTGGTCATCACGTAGGACACGCCCGAGGGGACGCGCACGTTGTCCTCGAGGACGCGGAACTCGCCCTCGTCGTCGCGGATGAGGTCGATACCGCTGACGTGCACGCGGACACCGTTGGGCGGCTCGATCCCGGCGGCGGCGCGGTGGAAGTGCGAGGACGTGGTGACGACGCGACGGGGGACGATCCCGTCCTGGAGCACCCGGCCGGCGTCGTACAGGTCGTCGAGGAACTTCTCCAGGGTCTGCACCCGCTGCTGGACGCCGGTCTCGACCTTGGCCCACTGGTCCATCTCGATGACGCGGGGGAGCACGTCGAGCGGGAACGCGCGCTCCTCACCGCCGATGTCGAAGGTGACGCCCTGGTCGAGGTAGCTGGACTGCAGCGCCTCCACCCTGGTCTGCAGCTCGGCCGAGCCCATCTGCTGCAAGGAGGGCTGGAGCTGGCTGTATGGGGTGCGGAGCCCCTCACCGTCCTCGAACATCTCGTCGTAGGCCGCACCCATGCCGGTCGCGTAGTCCTCGAACATGCTGGTCACCCGAGCGACCATAGCGAGGACGTGTTGCCGGCGTGTGCCCCGGTCTCAGCCGTGGTCAGGGAAGGGTCAGGACCTCGGCTCCGTCGTCGGTGACGAGCAGGGTGTGCTCGAACTGCGCGCTGGCCTTCCCGTCGCGGGTGACGACGGTCCAGTTGTCGTCCCACATGTTCCACTCGCGGGTGCCGAGGTTGAGCATCGGCTCGATGGTGAACGTCATGCCGGTCTGGATGGGTTCGTCGTAGTGCAGGTCCTCGAAGTGCGGGATGACCAGCCCGGAGTGGAACGACGAGCCGATGCCGTGTCCGGTGAACTCGCGTACGACGCCGTACCCGAACCGCTTCGCGTAGGACTCGATGACGCGGCCGATGACGTTGATCTGCCGCCCCGGCTTGACTGCGTTGATGGCCCGGCGAAGGGCCTCGCGGGTGCGGTCGACCAGGTCACGCACCTCCTGCGAGACACCCGGTGTCAGGAACGTCGCGTTGGTGTCGCCGTGGACGCCGTGGATGAAGGCCGTGATGTCGATGTTCACGATGTCGCCGTCCTGGACGACGTAGCTGTCGGGGATGCCGTGGCAGATCACCTCGTTGACCGACGCGCACAGCGACTTGGGGAAGTTCCTGTAGCCGAGGGTCGAGGGGTAGGCGCCGTGGTCGCACAGGAACTCGTGGCCGATGCGGTCCAGCTCGTCGGTGGTGATGCCGGGGGCGACGTGGGAGCCGACCAGGTCGCGCGCCTCGGCGGCCAGCTTGCCGGCGAGGCGCATCCGCTCGATCGTGCCGGAGTCCTTGACCTCCGAGCCGGTGAAGGGAGCCGGTCCGGGCTTGTCGACGTACTCCGGCCGCGGGATGTTGGCGGGCACGGGTCGACGGGCGGAGATCCTTCCGGGGGTCATGACACTCACGCGGACGAGTGTAGTTTCAGCCGCATGAGCGACTACTGGTACTGCCTCAAGCACCACCGGGTCGAGCACGAGAACCTCTGCAGCTATGCCGACCGGCTCGGTCCCTACCCGTCGGAGGCGGAGGCTTCCCGGGCGTTGGAGAAGGTCAAGGAGCGCAACGAGGAATGGGACAACGACCCGCGCTGGAACGACAAGAAGGACTGACCGCGTGACTGCCTACTGGATCAGCACCTACGACGAGGTCCTCGACGAGGCCAAGGTGGCGGCGTACGCCGAGCTCGCCGGCCCGGCCCTCCGCGCCGCCGGCGGGACCTTCATCGCGCGCGGCCTGCCGCAACAGGTCTACGAGGCCGGGGCGAACACCCGCACGGTCCTCATCGAGTTCGACTCCGTCGAGGCCGCGACGGCAGCCCACGACAGTCCGGCGTACCAGGAAGCCCTGGCCGCGCTCGACGGCGGCGCCGTACGGGACCTGCGGATCGTCCCCGGCGTGCACTAGGCACCTGAGGTGGTCCTCGAGACGGGTCGCCTGCTGCTCAGGCCGTGGCGGGTGTCCGAGGCCCGCATCCAGCGGGAGCTGTGGACCGAGCGCGATCCGCGGGTGCCGCCCCACCGCCGCATCGACGCTGACGGACGCCCGACGGTCGGGGACATCGAGGAGCTGATCCGCGCCGGTACGTCATCGTCGACCGGGTTGCTGGCGATCGAACGACGGCCACCGAGGACGTCCTCGGCTACTGCGGACTGGTTGACAGCGGCCGAGGCACCGATCCGGAACTGGCGTTCGAGCTGCTCCGCCGGTTCTGGGGCCAGGGGTACGCAACCGAGGCGGGCCGCGCGGTGCTGGACTGGGCGAGATCCTCCGGGTACCGGCGCGTCTGGGCCACGGTCTGGGAGTGGAACAGCGCATCGCGCCGCGTGCTGGACAAGCTCGGGTTCACCGAGGTGGAGCGCTCCGAGGACGCGACCTACGGCACCAACCTGGTCACGATGAGACAGCTCTGATCCGTTCCGCGAATCGCGGAACTCCCTGTGCACACAGGTCCACCCGTGGCGGTGAGTGCCCGTTCGTCGACCCTCAGTCGAGACAGAACTCGTTGCCCTCGACGTCCTGCATCACCAGGCACGACTCGTTCTCTTCGTCCGCCAGCAGGAGCTGGAAGCGCGTCGCGCCGAGGGGGATCAGTCGTGCGCACTCGGCCTCGAGCGCGGCGAGGCGCTCCTCGCCCACCATCCCGGTGCCGACCCGCACGTCGAGGTGCACGCGGTTCTTGACCACCTTGCCCTCGGGGACGCGCTGGAAGAACAGCCGTGGGCCCACGCCTGTGGGATCGATGGCGGCGTACGCCGACCCTTGCTTGTCGGGCGGCAAGGAGCGATCGAAGTCGGCCCAGGTGTCGAAACCCGTCGGCGGTGGCGGTACGACGTACCCCAGCACCTCGCACCAGAAGCGGGCGACGCGCTCGGGTTCGGCGCAGTCGAAGGTGACCTGGAACTCCTTGACCGATGGCATCGGGCCAGCCTAGGAGCGCGAACCTCGACGACCCAGCGATTTTCGAGCTCAGGTCCCGGTGAAGTTCGGGGAGCGCTTCTCCGAGAACGCCCGCGGCCCCTCCTTGGCGTCGTTGGAGGCGAACACGGCGGCGCCGACCGCCGCGTCGTCCTTCCAGCACTCGTCCTCGTGCTTGCCCTCGGAGTCGCGGATCGTCTTGAGCACCGCCTGGACGGCGAGCGGTCCGTTGGCCGCGATCAGGGCCGCGATCTCGTGGGCCTTGGCCAGCGCCTCACCGTCGGGCACGACGTACCCGATCAGCCCGATCTCCTTGGCCTCCGGTGCCTTGATGTGCCGGCCGGTGAGCAGCAGGTCGGCCGCCACGGTGTAGGGCAGCTGCCGGACCAGGCGTACGGCGGAGCCGCCGAGCGGGTACAGCCCCCACTTGGGCTCCGACACACCGAAACGGGCCGACTCTCCGGCCACCCGGATGTCGGTGGCCTGGAGGATCTCGGTGCCACCGGCGATGGCGGGGCCCTCGACGGCGGCGATCAACGGCTTGGTCAGCCGGTAGCCCTTGAGCAGCGAGCGGATCACCGACGGGTCGAACTCGCCGGACTCGAAGCTGTCGGAGGGGGAGCGCTTCGACATCGCCTTGAGGTCGGCGCCGGCACAGAAGTAGCCACCCGCACCGGTCAGGATGACGACCCGCACCTCGGGGTCCTCGTTGGCCCGCACCCAGGCCTGCTCCATGATCGCGAGCATCTCCCCGGAGAGCGCGTTGCGCGCCTCGGGGCGGTTCATCGTGACCACGAGCACGTGGTCCTCAAGCTCCACGAGGGCGTGCGGCGGGTGCTCGTCAGAGGCGGTTTCCGTCATGGGGACCATGCTAGTCAGAAACAAGAACGTGTTCTAGTCTTGCGCCCATGGCCCTGAACATTGCAGACCTGTTCGAGCATGCCGTGGACGTGGTCCCGGACAACCCTGCGCTCAAGGTGTTGGACCGTGTGGTGACCTACGCCGAGCTGGAGCGGGAGTCCAACAAGCTCGCGCATTACCTGGCCTCGCAGGGCGTGCAGCCCGGCGACCACGTCGGCATCTACGCCAAGAACAGCGCCGAGCACGTCATCGCCGTCCTGGCCGTCGTGAAGATCCGTGCGGTGAACATCAACGTCAACTACCGCTACGTCGAGGGCGAGCTCAACTACCTGTTCGACAACGCCGACGTGAAGGCGCTTGTCTTCGAGCGGCCCTACGCGCCGATCGTGGCCAACTGCGCCCCCAAGCACGCGCAGCTGACCACCTTCGTCTCCATCCCCGACGTCACCGACCCCGACAACGACGCCGACATCTCGTCCTTCGGCGGAGTCACGCTGGAGGAGGCGACCGCAGACCAGAGCGCCGAGCGCGACTTCGGTGCGCGCAGCAACGACGACCTGCACATCATCTACACCGGCGGCACCACCGGCTTCCCGAAGGGCGTGATGTGGCGCCACGAGGACTTCTGGCGCGTGCTCGGTGGCGGCATCGACTTCTACACCGGCGAGCCGCTCGAGGAGTTCGACCAGTCCAAGCAGGCGACCGACCCGCGGATGGTCACCTTCCCGCTCAGCCCGCTGATGCACGGCGGTGCCCAGGCCGGCCTCCTCATGCACCTCTTCGCCGGCCACCTGACGATCCTCGAGCCCAAGTTCGACGCCCAGCGCACCTGGGAGATCATCGACGCCAACGGCGTCCAGCTGATCTTCATGACCGGTGACGCGATGGCCCGCCCGCTGATCGAGGAGTTCGAGCGCAAGGCCGCCACCGGGGCGCCGTACGACGGATCCAGCCTGTTCGCGATCTCCAGCAGCGCCGCGATCTTCAGCCCACCGGTGAAGCAGCGCTGGATGGAGGCGTTCCCGAACGCCGTGTTCACCGACTCGGTCGGCGCCTCCGAGACCGGCTTCCAGGGGATGGGCCTGCAGGACAAGAACCACATCAGCACCGACGGTCCGGTCGTCGGCCTCGGCCCCAACAGCGTGGTGATCGACGAGGACAACCGCGTCCTCGACGTCACCAAGGACATCGGCCAGATCGGCAGGCTCGGTCGCGGCGGGTCGGTGCCCGTCGGCTACTACAAGGACCCGGAGAAGTCGGCTGCGACCTTCCTCGAGATCGACGGCGAGCGCTACTCGGTGCCCGGCGACTTCGCCCGGATCGAGGAGGACGGCAAGGTCACCCTGCTCGGCCGCGGCTCCAACTGCATCAACACCGGTGGCGAGAAGGTCTACCCCGAAGAGGTGGAGATGGCGATCAAGGGCCACCCCGGGGTGTACGACGTGCTCGTGGTCGGCGTGCCCGACGAGAAGTACGGCCAGTCGGTGACCGCCGTGATCCAGCCGCGCGAGGAGGCCACCGTCGAGCTCGAGGACCTGCGCAGCTACCTGCGCGCACACCTCAGCGGCTACAAGCTGCCCCGCGCGATCACGTTGGTCGAGGAGATCCCGCGCAACGCCACCGGCAAGGCGCAGTACCCCAAGGCCAAGGAGCTGGCGATGGCCTCGTTCGCCGCCAAGGTCGCCACCTCACCGACAGGAGCCTGATCCCATGCGCACCAAACTCTGTGACCGGTTCGGGATCGAGTACCCGATCTTCGCCTTCACGCCCTCCGAGCACGTGGCCGCTGCGGTCTCCCGTGCCGGCGGGCTGGGCGTGCTCGGGGCGGTCCGCTTCAACGACGCCGAGGAGCTCGACGCGACGCTGACCTGGCTCGACGAGAACACCGACGGCAAGCCGTACGGCGTCGACGTGGTGATGCCGATGAAGATCCCCACCGAGGGCAAGTCGGTCGACCTCAAGGCGATGATCCCCGAGGAGCACATCAGCTTCGTGGAGAAGACGCTCCAGCAGCTCGGCGTACCTCCACTCCCGGAGGGTGAGGGGCGCGAGGGCGTCCTCGGTTGGCTGCACTCCACAGCGCGCTCGCACGTCGACGTCGCGCTGAAGCACCGGCCCGTGCTGATCGCCAACGCGCTGGGCTCCCCGCCGGTGGACGTCATCGAGAAGGCGCACGAGCACGGCGTCCAGGTGGCCGCTCTGGCCGGCGCCGCCAAGCACGCGCTGTCGCACGTCAAGAACGGCGTCGACATCATCATCGCCCAGGGCTACGAGGCCGGCGGCCACACCGGCGAGATCGCCAGCATGGTGCTGACCCCCGAGGTCGTGGACGCGGTCGGACCCGACGTTCCCGTGCTGGGCGCCGGTGGCATCGGTTCCGGCCGGCAGGTCGCCGCCTCCATCGCCCTGGGGGCCCAGGGGGTGTGGACCGGGTCGGTGTGGCTGACCACGGAGGAGTACTCCAACCTGAACACGAACAAGGGCATGACCGAGGCGTTCCTCCGGGCCAGCAGCTCCGACACGGTGCGCACCCGCGTCTACACCGGCAAGCCGGCCCGGCTGCTCAAGACCAAGTGGACCGACGCCTGGGCCGAGGAGGGTGCTCCCCAGCCGCTGCCGATGCCGCTGCAGAACCTGCTGGTCTCCGACGCGCACAACCGGATGAACGAGCACGGCGACCCCGACGTCATCTCGATGCCGGTCGGCCAGATCGTCGGCCGGATGAACGAGGTCCGGTCCGTCGCCGACGTGATGGCCGAGCTGGTCCGCGGGTACGACGAGGCCGTCGAGCGGCTGGACAAGATCAGCGCGAGCTGACCCTGCCCAGACCGCTCTGACGGCTCACATGGCCGGTGCGGACTTCAGGGCCGCGGTGTACTGGGTCTTCTTCGCGTCCGTGCTCAGCACCCAGTTGGCGGTGCTGTTCAGGCCGGAGTTGAAGTAGGTGAAGGCAGACCCACCGCGCGCCTTGAGCTGGTTGTAGGCAGTCCCGAGCCAGGTCGGGTCGTCCTCGGCAGCGGCGTCGGTGTAGCCGGTCTCCGCGACCCCCCAGGCCATGTCGTGAGCCTTGGCCCAGGCGCTGGTCGGCGCGTAGTAGTCGCGGTCGAAGTTGCTGTAGGTGGTCTTGATCTTCCCGTCGGTCGGGGCGCCGTACCGCTGGTAGATGTCGATGCCGAGCATGTCGATCTTCGTGTTCTTCGGCATGATGTTGTCCAGGCTGTACTGCGCCGGTCCGAAGAACTGGTTCCATCCGGTGACGATGATCGTGTAGGCCACGTTCGGCGCTGCGGACCGCACCATCGGCGCGAGCCGGGCCTGCATCGCGGTCCACTGGGTGATGTCGCCGTCGCCCTCGGGCTCGTGGTGGAAGGCCAGCCACACCGGGCCGTTGAGCTGGCTCAGCCTGGTGGCCAGGTCGAGCGTCCAGGCATCGCCCTTGCCGGCGACCATGTCGCCCCAGCTGTAGGGCATCTTGAAGCTGATCCACGGGATCCGGTGCTTGGCGAGGTCGGTCTTGGCGGTGTTGACCGCGCTGGTGACCTGGCTGGCACCCCAGTAGGTGCGGTGGATGCCGAGCTGGTGGCCCATCGTGGTCTCCCACGAAGCCGGGTCGGTGTTCGATCCGAAGGCGCTGCCGAGGAGGGCGGCGCAACCGGCGGGGATGCCGCGGGTGTTGTAGGCGCAGCCGTTGCTGAGCTGACCGGCCACAGGGGCGGGCGTCGGTGTGGGCGTCGGTGTGGGGGTGGGGGTCGGCGTCGGGGTGGGAGTCGGCGTCGGGGTGGGAGTCGGCGTCGGGGTGGGGGTCGGCGTCGGGGTGGGCTCAGGGGTGGGGGTGGGGGTCGGCGTCGGAGTGGGCTGCGGGGTGGGAGTCGGAATCGGGAGCGGGACGGGCAGCGGGGGGAACGTCGCGGCGGGTGCAGGCACCGGGACCACCGTGACGTTGTCGACGAAGAGGTACTGCTTGCCGCGCAGGCGGGTGGCCGTCACGCGGACGCCGAGGTTGCTGGCGGCCCGACGCGCGGTGGCGGTCATGGTGACCTTCTGCCAGGTGGGTGTCGGCCGGAAGGAGGTGCCGGTGGCGGCCACGAGGCGGCCGTTGGCGGTCTCCCGCAGGGCCATCCGGGCCAGCACGCCGGGACGGGTGGAGCGCACCAGCGCCGAGACGGTGTACTGCTGTCCCGCCCTGGAGGAGCGGACCAGGTTGGCCCGGCTCACGAGTACGGCGGTGGCGGCGCGACGCGCCGAGATCGCGACTGCGTGACCCGCTCCGCGCTTGATCAGGGCGACTCGGGTCGCGGCCGTGCCGGCGTGCCAGCCGGTGGCGCCCCTGTCGAAGCTGGCGGCTGCCCGCGATGCGGCACCCGCGCTGGTTGCGGTCAGTCCGACACCGAGAGTGGCCAGAAGGGAGAGCAGGGTGAAGCAGAGCGCGGTGTTCCTCAAGCGGGCGAGCATGCTGGTACTCCAGTAATGTCAGGGGGCTGGGACCGATCGACCGTTCCTCGCTCGCCCGAGCGATGAGGTTCAGGACGTGTTCTCAGTATACGGGCAAAACGGACATAAGGTAAGAATTCGCCCAAGAGTCGTCGTCATCACCGCAGGCTCGGCAGCGCACGTACAGGCGCGCCGTCCGCGCCCATCCGGCCCGGGGTCGTCCCCGGGGTGCGGCTAGCCCGTCACCCCTGGTAGGGCCGCAGTCGCGGCCACCAGCCCGGCACCGCGTCGCGGTAGCGCTGGTAGGAGTCCCCGTGCTGCCGCGCGAGCTCGGGCTCTTCGTAGCCGCGGACGAAGGCCCAGACGCTCACCAGGAACACCAGCAGCCACCAGAGCACCCCGGTGCTGCGGAAGATCAGCGCCTGACCGCCGATGATCGACGCGACGGCGAGGTACATCGGGTTGCGCACGTGGCGGTACAGTCCGCCGACCACGAGTGACTCCGTGGGGGCGACCGGCGCCGGCGTACCGAGCCCCTCGGTCACGAAGCGCCAGAAGCACGCCATCACGGCTGCCAGACCGAGCACGACCAGACCCGTGCCGAGCACGTCGAGCACGCCGACCCCACCGTCGGGACGCTCCCACTGCGTGATCAGCCAGGGCACGAGACCGGCCGTCGTCCCGGGTGCCAGGAAGAAGAAGACCACCGTGTACACGGCAGCGCGTTTCACCCGGCAAGGCTAGATCAGCCGGAGTACGACGTACCTCGCTCCGCCCGGTGCCAGGTGATCCCGCCTCCGAGCCCCTCGGCCCGGAGGTCCCGCTTGAGCACCTTGTTGGTCGCGGTGCGCGGCAGGGCGTCCAGGATCCGCACGTGGTGCGGCCACTGCTTAGGACCCAGGTCGGCCTGGTCGGACAGGAAGGCCTCGAGCCCCTCGGGGGTCAGCTCGTCCACGAGCACCAGGGCGACGACCAGCCGGTCACCCGAGGCAGGGTCGGGTACGGCGTACACGGCTGCCTCGGCGATCGCCGGGTGCCGGACGAGGATGCGCTCGATCGGGGCGGCGGCGAGGTTCTCTCCGTCGACCCGCAGCCAGTCGGCCGTACGCCCGGCGTAGTACACGAAGCCGGCCGCGTCGCGGTAGGCGAGGTCGCCGCTCCAGTACATCCCGTCGCGCATCCGCTCGGCCGTCGCAGCCTCGTCGTTGTAGTAGCCGGCGAACTGCCCGGTGCCGGCCGTGTTGACCAGCTCACCCGTCGCCTCGTCGAGGTTGGCCACCCGACCGTTGTCGTCGAAGACCGCCCTCGGGCACTCCTGGCCGGTCTCGGGATCGAGCACCGCGACGCCCTCGAGAGGCATGCCGAGCGAGCCGGGGGGCGTGCCCTCGATGCGGGAGACCACGACGGCGTTCTCGGTGGACCCGAAGCCGTCGACCACGCGACACCCGAAGCGCTCCGAGAAGGCCGCGATGTCGCGGTCGCCGGCCTCGTTGCCGAACGCCAGCCGCAGCGGATTGTCGGCGTCGTCGGGCCGGGCCGGTGTGGCCAGGACGTAGGAGAGCGGCTTGCCGACGTAGTTCAGGTACGTCGCGCCGTAGCGGCGTACGTCGGAGAGGAAGCCGCTCGCCGAGAACCGCTCCGCCAGCGCGATGCAGCCGCCGCACACCAGGGCCGGACCCCAGCCGGCCATCACGGCGTTGGAGTGGAACAGCGGCATCGAGGCGTAGAAGACGTCCTCGGCACCGAGCCCGAGGCGCTCGACGAGATAGGCGCCGGGGACGGTGACCTTCTCGTGGGTGATCCGCACCGCCTTCGGGTCGCCGCTCGTGCCGGAGGTGAAGATCAGCATGAACAGCGACGCCGCCTCGGGAGTCGCGTCCGGGGCCACCGTGGGTGCGGCACCGACGCGTTGGCTCCACGACGGGTCGTCACTCCGCTCGAGGCGTACGCCGGCCAGGTCGATGCCCTCGAGCAGCGGCAGCAGCCGCGGGTCGGCCACGATCACCTGGCAGTCGGCCTTGCGGATGTCGGCGAGCAGCGCCTCGCCACGACGGGTGGTATTCAGCCCGACGGCCGCGTGGCCGCCGAGACCGGCGGCGCCGAGCTGGAAGGCCATCTCGGGGGTGTTGTCCATCAGCAGCCCGACGTGTCGTGGCCGATCCTCCGCCAGCAGGTCGTCGAGCACGTGGGCGCGACGGGCGCACTGCTCGACGTACTCGCGCCACGACCAACGCTCGTCACCCGCGAGCAGGGCAGGGCGGTCGTCCGCCGAGCGCGCCAGCAGCGCGTCCCGGACCGTGCTCATCTCAGGACGGGTCGCCGGCCATCAGCGCGCCGATGAGGCGGGCCTGGTCGGTGGTGCCGCCGAGCGCGAACTCGAGCCGCTTGGCCGCGGTGAAGTAGCGGTGGGCCTCGCCGTCGAGGTCGATGCCCACCCCGCCGTGGACGTGCACCGTCGTGTGCGCGACCCGGTGGCCGGCGTCGGCGGCCCACAGCTTGGCGACCGCGATCTCCTGGGTGGCCGGGAGCGACTCGCTCAAGAGCCACGCCGCCTGCCACATCGTCAGCCGGGTGCCGAGCACGTCGATGTAGCCGTCGGCCAGCCGCTGCGAGACGGCCTGGAAGGTGCCGATCGGACGGCCGAACTGCTCCCGTGTCTTGGCGTACTCCGAGGTGAGCGACAGCGCACCCTCGAGCACTCCGAGCTGTTCTGCGCACACCGCGACGGTGAGGCGCTCGGTGAGCCACTCGACGATCGCGGCACCCTCGCCGATGGTGCCGAGCACGCGGTCGTGGGGGATGACCGCACGGTCGAGCTCGAGCCGTGCTGCCACCTCCTGGCCGCTGAGCTGCTGCGGGACCACAGCGACCCCGGGGTCGTCGCAATGCACGAGGAACACGGTGAGGCCGGAGGAAGTCTCGGCCGGGACGATGAACAGGTCGGCCAGCGGACCCGAGGGGACCGCCGCCTTGCTGCCGGTGATCAGCCAGCTGGACCCGTCGTTGTCCGCACGCGTCACCGGATGGGCGGGCGCGAACAACCGATCCTCGGAGAGCGCGGTGGTGAGCACGAACTCACCCATCCCGGCGACGTCCAGCCAGCGGGCCTGCTGCGTCTGGTTGCCGAACGCTGCCAGCGCCATCGCCGTCACGGCGTGAGCGCCCAGGGGCAGCGGGGCGACTCGGCGACCGATCTCGACCAGCACGCCGGCCAGCTCGAGGATGCCGAGTCCGCTGCCGTTGTGCTCCTCGGGAACGGTCAGGGCGATCAGTCCGGAGTCGGCGAAGCGCCGCCACAGGTCCTGGTCGAAGCGCACCGCCCCGGACTCGACCTCGCGGAGTCGCTCGGGGGTGCAGTGCTTGTCCAGGATGGTGCCGGCCAGCTCGCCCGCCTCGACGCCGTCGGGGGTCTGCTCGAAGTCCATGCCAGTCCCTCTATCGCTTGGCGGGCGGGAGCCCGAGGCCGACGTACCCGATGATGTCGCGCTGGATCTCGTTGGTGCCGCCGCCGAAGGTCATCACCAGCGAGGACCGGTAGAAGCGCTCGAGGCGGCCGCGCAGCACGGTGCCGCTGGAGCCGGCACTGACCAGTGCCTTGGGCCCGACGACCTCCATCAGCGACCGGTAGACCTCGGTGGCCATCTCGGAGCCGTAGACCTTGGTCGCGGACGCGTCGGCGGGGGAGAGGTCCTTGGTCGCGGAGGCCAGTTGCCAGTTGAGCAGCTTGAGCATGTCGGCACGGGCGTGGGCACGGCCGAGCAGCACCTGCACCCACTCGGAGTCGATCACGCGGCTCCCGTCGGGGTTGCGCGTCTGCTGGGCCCAGTCGGTGACCAGCTTGATGGAGTGGGTGACGGGGGCCGCGGACGTCAGCGCCACGCGCTCGTGGTTGAGCTGGTTGGTCATCAGCGCCCAGCCGCCGTTGAGCTCGCCGACGAGGTTGTCCTTCGGCACCCGGACGGCCTCGTAGTAGGTCGCACTCGTGCCGACTCCGGCGATGGTGTGCACCGGCGTGTAGGAGAACCCGTCCCTGTCGGCCGGCACCAGGATCATCGAGAGGCCCTTGTGGCGGGGCAGGTCGGGGTCGGTACGGCAGGCCAGCCAGATGTAGTCGGCGTACTGGATCAGCGAGGTCCACATCTTCTGCCCGTTGATCACCCACTCGTCGCCCTCGAGCCGCGCCTTCGTCTGCAGGCTGGCGAGGTCGGTGCCGGAGCCCGGCTCGGAGTAGCCGATCGAGAAGTGCATCTCGCCCTTGAGGATCTTGGGCAGGATCTCGCTCTTCTGCGCGTCGGTGCCGAACCGCATGATCGTCGGGCCGACGGTGTTCAGCGTCAGGTAGGGGATGGGTACGCCGGCGATGGCCGCCTCGTCAGTGAAGATCAGCTGGTCCATCATCGAGCGGTCCTGGCCGCCGTACTCCTCCGGCCAGCCGATGCCGAGCCAGCCGTCGTGCCCGATCTGGCGGATGACCTCCTTGTAGACGTCGGCGGCCCCGAACTCGCCGTCGCCGCCACCTGCGGCGTCATCACCGAAGGCGTTGGTGGAGGCGGCCAGGCCGGCCCGTCGCTCCGGAGTCACCAGCGCCTCGAAGTAGTCGCGGAGCTCGGCGCGCAGCTTGTCCTGCTCGGGGGTCAGAGCGATGTGCATGGGGCTCCTGAAAAGCGACTCGAGTCGGGCTCGGATTGGGCGTTGGACTGTCAATCTCCCGCGTAAAACTATAACCTGTTCTTGTTTCCGGCCACCATGACGGAGGAACCGATGAGCACCAGCACCACGTCAGCACCCGCCTCTGGGCCCAGCCAAGCACGTTCCATCGACCGCGGCACCCCGCCGCAGCGATTCGCGCGCGGCTGGCACTGCCTCGGCCCCGTGTCGCTCTTCGACGACGGGCTGCCGCACGCCGTCCAGGGGTTCGGCGGGAAGCTGGTCGTCTGGAAGGGCGCCAACGGTGACCTCAACGTGCTCGACGGCTACTGCCGGCACATGGGCGGCGACCTGACCCAGGGCACGGTGAAGGGCGACGAGATCGCCTGCCCGTTCCACGACTGGCGCTGGGGCGGCGACGGCAAGTGCAAGGCGATCCCCTACGCCCGGCGGATCCCGCTGCGTGCCCGCACCCAGAAGTACGAGACCGAGGTGCGCAACGGCCTGCTGATGGTGTGGCACGACACCGAGGGCGGCCCGGCCGACCGCGACGTGCTCCCGCCGGAGCTCGACGGCATCATGGACGACTCGAAGTACACCGACTGGAACTGGAACACCCTCGACGTCCCGTCGGCGCACTGCCGGGAGATCATCGACAACGTCGTCGACATGGCGCACTTCTTCTACATCCACTTCGCCTTCCCGACCAGCTTCCGCAACGTGTTCGAGGGCCACATGGCCACCCAGTTCATGGAGTCGACCGGTCGGCCGGACATGGCGGGCGAGGGGTACGGCGACGAGGACCTCGTGCTGAAGTCCGAGGCGACCTACTTCGGGCCGTCGTTCATGATCAACTGGATCAAGAACGACTACAAGGGTTTCGTCACCGACGTGGTGCTGATCAACTGCCACATCCCGACCGGCCCCAATTCCTTCGTCCTGCAGTACGGCCTGAAGGTGCTCAAGCCCGAAGGCACCGACGAGAAGACGACCGACTACATCGGCAAGCGCTACACCCAGATGTTCGGCGACGGGTTCATGCAGGACGTGCACATCTGGCTGAACAAGGCGCCGGTGCAGAACCCCTTGCTCTGCGAGGAGGACGGGCCCGTCTACCAGCTGCGTCGCTGGTACGAGCAGTTCTACGTCGACCAGGCCGACGTCACTCCCGAGATGACCGAGCGCTTCGAGTTCGAGGTCGACACCACCAAGGCCAACGAGTACTGGCACGAGGAGGTCGCCGAGAACCTGAAGAAGAAGGCGGCCGAGGACTCCGAGTCCGCTGAGGCGGGCGCCCCTGCTCCGACGGCGGCCGGCGGGGTCTGATGGTCTCCTTCGCCCCGACCAGCGAGGAGACGCTGGAGGACCAGCGTCTCTACACCCAGGCGCGCCTCACCAACGTGGCGTGCCTGGACTGTCTTGCCCAGGTGGGAGTGAAGAAGAACAGCGAGCACCACACCTCGATCCAGTGGAACGCCGAGGCGCTCGAGCACTGCGCCGAGTTCCGCAGGATGGACTCCGAGCCGGGGGGCCGCCACGTCTACCAAGGCTGCTCCCGGCTACGGTCCTCGATCGAACGTGCCGTCGCCGACGGCCAGATCGAGATCGGGGCCCTGGATGGCTACTGAGTCCTTCGTGCTGAAGGTGCTCGATGTCGTCGAGGAGACCGCCGACGCCCACTCGATCGTCTTCGAGGTGCCCGAGGATCTCCAGGAACAGTTCGGCTACACCCCGGGACAGTTCCTGACGGTCGCCGTACCCAGTGAGCAGACCGGCCTCGCCGCCCGCTGCTACTCGCTGTCGTCGGCGCCGCACTCGGGCCGGCACCAGATCACCGTCAAGCGCACCGTCGACGGCTACGCCTCGAACTGGATCTGCGACAACCTCCGCGAGGGCGACACCCTGCGGGTGCTGCCGCCGAGCGGGATCTTCACGCCGCGCGACATCGAGTCCGACCTGCTGCTGTTCGCCGGCGGCTCCGGTATCACGCCGATCATGTCGATCACCCGGACGGCGCTGGAGAAGGGGCACGGCAAAGTCGTGCTGTTCTACGCCAACCGCGACGAGAGCTCGGTGATCTTCGCCCGGGAGCTGGCCGAGATGGCGGGGGAGTACGCCGACCGGCTGGTCGTCGTGCACTGGCTCGAGTCGGTGCAGGGACTCCCGACGCAGGAGCAGCTGTTGTCGTTCGCGTCGTACTTCTCCAGCTACACGGCCTTCGTCTGCGGTCCAGCGCCGTACATGAAGGCCGTCAGCGACTCGCTCAAGGAGCTCGGCTTCCCCCGCGACCGACGCCACCAGGAGAAGTTCGTGTCGCTGGGTGGCAACCCGTTCGGCGACGTCGAGGAGATGCAGGCCGCCGCTCAAACGCTGGCTGACGCCGACGACCACGAGGACGACGACGAGCAGCCGATCGCCGGACCGATCGCCGTGGAGGTCGAGCTCGACGGCGAGCAGTTCTCCTTCGACGACTGGCAGGGCGACAAGGTGCTGCTGGAGTTCCTCGAGGAGAAGGGCGTCGACGCGCCGTTCTCCTGCCGCGAGGGCAACTGCAGCGCCTGCGCGTGCGTCGTGCTCGAGGGTGAGGTCAAGCTCAAGCACAACGAGGTCCTCGACGCCGACGACCTGGCCGACGGCATCCGCCTGGTCTGCCAGTCCCTCCCCGCCAGCGAGAAGCTCAAGATCACGTACAACGGCTGAGCGCAGCGAAGCCGTTCGAGCCGACCCACCCCCCGATGCGTCATCCGGATGGTGCGCTCCAGGCCACAGTTCGTATGACGCAAGCGACTCTCACCAGCCGCGCTGGCGCCACTCCTCGAGGTGGGGGCGTTCGTTGCCGAGGACCGAGTCGTTGCCGTGGCCGGGGTAGAACCAGGTCTCGTCGGGCAGTCGGTCGAAGATCTTGGTGCTGACGTCGTCGAGGAGGGACCTGAACGCGTCCTTGTCGCCGAAGGTGTTGCCGACGCCGCCCGGGAAGAGGCAGTCGCCGGTCCAGAGGTGGGGGGTGCCGCCAGGGTCGTCGTAGAGCAGGGCGATGGAGCCGGGAGTGTGGCCGACGAGGTGGATGACCTGGAGTACGACGTCGCCGAACTCGATCGTGTCGCCGTCCTGGACCTGGTCGTCGACGGTCACGCCGGTCTGCTCGGTGATCGCAGCTGCATCGGGCTGGCCGGCCACGGTGACGGCTCCGGTCGCGCCGACGATGTCAGCGAGCGCGCGATGGTGGTCCCAGTGCTGGTGGGTGGTGATGACCTTGGTCAGTCCCGAGGGCCCGATCAGCTGTCGCAGGTTCTCCGGTTCGGCCGCCGCGTCGATGAGCACCTGCTCGTCGGTGGCGCGGCACCGCAGCAGGTAGCAGTTGTTGGACATCTCCTTGTCCACCGCCAGCTTGGTGATGATCAGCCCCGCCAGCTCGCGGGTGTCCGGGGGACCGCCGGGGGCCACCTCGCCGGAGTAGGGACCGCTGTCGCCGATGCTCGCTGCCATGGGGCCCAGACTAGGGTCGAGTGGTGCGCCGACCCCAGCCCCTCCCCGTGACCGATGGACAGGAGTCGGTCTGGGACTACCCGCGCCCGCCGCGCCTCGAGACCACCACCGCACGGCTGGAGGTCGTGCTGGACGGCCGGGTCATCGCGCGTACGACGCACGGCTGGCGGGTCCTCGAGACCAGCCACCCGCCCACGTACTACCTCCCGGCGGACGCCTTCGACCCGGATGTCGTCGTGGCGGCCGACGACTCGAGCTGGTGTGAGTGGAAGGGCGCCGCGTCGTGGTTCGACCTGGTCGCGGGCGACACGGTGGCCAATAGGGCAGCGTGGACCTACCGCCAACCGGCGCCGGGCTTCGAGGCGATCGCGGGCGCGATGGCGGTGATGCCGGGTCGCGTGGAGCGGTGCCTCGTCGACGGTGAGATCGTGCGGCCGCAGCCCGGCGAGTTCTACGGCGGCTGGGTGACCGACAGCGTGGTCGGGCCGTTCAAGGGCGATCCCGGCACGCTGGGCTGGTAGCTCAGGAGACCGCGGTGCCGGACGCTCGTCGCCACGGCCCGATGGTCGGCAGCGCCCCGGAGTCGCAGGAGAGACCCTCGCCCGGGCCGCGCCCGGTGAGCCACCAGCCGAGCTCGGCGCCACGCCCCATGACCGTGGGTCCGCCGTCACCGCCGACGGCCCAGTGGCGACCGAGATCGGTGGCACGCAGCTGGAACGGTCCGGCGTCCGCCTGGTCGACGCAGACGGTGTCGAGCAGCTCCGCGACGAAGTCGTCGGGCCAGTCGTGCTGCGTGTACGACGTCCCGAGGTCGGCATGATGGATCTCGATCTCACGACGCCGGGTCGCCACGATCGTCACGGCCGGCCAGGCCGGGCCACCCGGCGTACGCGTGAACGCCCCGCCCCACCGATCCGGGTCGACTGCTGCGATGGCATCGCTGAACTGGGTCGTCGCGGCCAGCAGCCGGTCGCGCAGGTCGGTCGGGTCGGCCGTGGCCAGCTCCTCGATCTCTGCGTTGCGTTGCTCGTCTGACTCGTACATCGCCGGGGTCTGGCCCCGCGCGACCCCGTCCACGACCCCGGCCATGGCGACACCGTTGAGGGCCAGGTGGGCGACGACGTGGGCCCGCGACCAGCCGGGGAGGAGCGAGGGCTCCGCGAGCTCCTCGGCCGAGAGCCCGTCGACGGTGCGGTTCAGGGCGATCGTCGACGCCTCGAGACCGGACGGGTCGACGGCCGCGCGGGGAGTGTCCATGGCTCCATGAGTACCGCAGATGGCCCACGCAGACCATTCACCGGGCGCGGTGGGTCTGCGAAAGTCACTGCGTGAGCCTGAGCGACGTGACCGCGCCCCCGTCCGCTGCCCGTGCCGGGATCGTCGTGGGCTGCGTGGTCGTGCTCGGCCTCTCGCTGGCCTGGGCGTTCCTCAGCATGCGGGCGGTGATGGTGGTCGGTGGTTCGTGTGCCGACGGCGGCCCCTACGTGAGCGCGCAACCGTGTCCGTCCGGGGCCGGGTTCATCGGTCTCGCGATCCCGTTGATGCTCCTCGCGGCCTTCCTCGGCAGCTTCGCCGCCGCGTCGCTCTCGGCGCCCAACCTCCTGGTCCCGATGTGGGCCGGACTGTTCGGCTCGCTGGGCTGGAACTTCCTGGAGTACGGCATCACCACCACCGGCGGCCCGGTGGCCGGTTGGATCATCTGCGGCGTGGTGTTCTGGGTGATGGCGTTGCCGGCCGTCTACCTCATCGTGTTGGGGCTCCTGAACGCGATCGCCCCCCGTGCAGGCGCGACGAGCCGGCCCGAGGCGCGCAGGTGGTGGATGCTCTACCCCGTCCTGGGCGCGGTCGGCGCCGTCCTCGGCGTACTCAGCTTCAACGCGATGACCTGACCGCGGGCCGGCCTCATTCGTCGTCGCCCGTGATCGGCAGGAACACCGACTGCATCCGGCGTCGCGGCGGCGCCACGGCCTGGGGGCCGAACACCCTGGCCCGCGCCGAGGCGGTCACGACCCCGAGCGGCGCGGTCAGCAGGTAGGAGCAGGCGACCACGAGTCCCGTCGCGGCCGGGTCCAGCGCCAGCCCCACGACGAGGGCGACGGCCAGGACTGCGGTGGTGGCCCGCGCCTGGCGGGTCCGCGGGGAGAGGAGCCCGCGGAAGGAGCGGAAGCGCACCGTCGTGATCATCAGCAGCGCCGGGACGATGCTCACGCCGACCGGGACGAGCATGCCCGGCCCGTGGTGCGGGGTGCGCAAGGCGAGGATCGTGGCGATCACCACCAGCGTCGCGCCGGGGCTGGGCAGGCCGACGAAGTACTTCTTGTCCTCGAGCGGGTCCACCGTGACGTTGAACCGCGCCAGCCGGAACGCCGCGCAGGCCAGCCAGAAGAAGGCCGAGAGCCACGCCAGCACGGGGTTCTCCGGGAGCGCCCAGGTGTGCACGAGCACGGCCGGCGCGAGCCCGAAGGAGACGAGGTCGGCCAGCGAGTCGAGCTGTACGCCGAAGGGAGAGGTCGCCCCGACCAGACGGGCCACCGCCCCGTCGGCGATGTCGAGCACGATCGACCCGGCGAGCAGTGCGGCGGCCCAGGTGAACTTGTCGGCGAAGGCCAGCAGGATCGCCGAGAACCCGCAGGCCATGTTGCCGGTGGTGAACATGCTCGGCGCGGTGACGCGCAGCCGCTGGCGGGTGTTGAGCTGGCGCAGTGAGACGACGGCCGCGCCGGACGGAGACTTCAGCCGCCACCGGTCGAGCAGCCGGCGGCTGGGCTTCTCCGTCGCCGGGCTCAGGACGCGCTCGCGTCTCGGGCAGCCACGGTCGACGGCCACCGCGCGATCACCGTCTCGCCGGCCACCGTGCGGTCACCGACCGCCGCGGCCAGCTCGACGTGGGAGGGGACGAACACGTCCATCCGGGAGCCGAACTTCATCAGGCCGATGCGTTGCCCGGCCCGGAGCACGTCGCCCTTCTGCACCCGGGTCACGACCCGGCGGGCGACCAGGCCGACGATCTGGCGGAACACGACCAGCCGGAGCTCACCGTCGACGGTGTCGCTGACGGTGATCTCGCTGCGCTCGTTCTCGGTCGCGCTCTCGAAGCGGTAGGCGGCGTGCCAGCGGCCGGGCCGGTAGCTGACGTCCTCCACGGTCCCGCCGTACGGCGTCCGGTTGATGTGCACGTCGAAGAGCGAGAGGAAGATGCTCACCTGCTGCCAGTCACCCGGCGGTGCGACGCCGTCCTGGCCCGGGCCGGCGTACATCACCTTGCCGTCGGCGGGTGCCAGGACGAGGTCGCTGTGGACTTGTCGGTGGTCCGGCGTACGGTCTGGGTCGCGGAAGAACGCCGTCACCCCGGCGGGCAGGGCGAGCAGTGACAGGGCGCTTCGACGGTGTCCGGTCAACGCGGCCACGACTGCCGGGACGGCGCTCGCTGCCACGAACGGCGCAGCAGCCCGGTCGACGGCACCGCTGCTGGATGGTGGGAAGGAAAGCATGGGGTCACAGCCTAGATGGGCGCGGGCGTGGTGGGTCTCATGGCCGGGTGGTCGCCCGCGTGGCGCCTTGCCGGATCCGGTAGGATAGCGAACACTTGTTCGAACAGGTTCACAGACAGGTCAGGGGTCTCTTTCGTGGCTGATCAGCTCGTCATCCGGGGCGCGCGCGAGCACAATCTCAAGGACATCTCGCTCGACCTGCCGCGCGACTCCCTGATCGTGTTCACCGGGCTGTCCGGCTCCGGCAAGTCGAGCCTGGCCTTCGACACGATCTTCGCCGAGGGGCAGCGGCGCTACGTCGAGTCGTTGTCGGCGTACGCCCGCCAGTTCCTGGGCCAGATGGACAAGCCCGACGTCGACTTCATCGAGGGCCTGAGCCCTGCGGTCTCGATCGACCAGAAGTCGACCTCGAAGAACCCCCGTTCGACGGTCGGCACCATCACCGAGGTCTACGACTACCTCCGCCTGCTCTATGCCCGTGCCGGCCGGCCCCACTGCCCCGTCTGCGGCGCCCCCATCGAGCGCCAGACCCCGCAACAGATCGTCGACCGGGTGCTCCAGCTCGACGAGGGCACGCGCTTCCAGGTCCTGGCGCCGGTCATCCGTGGTCGCAAGGGGGAGTACGTCGAGCTCTTCCGCAGCCTCCAGTCACAGGGCTTCAGCCGGGCCCGCGTCGACGGCGAGACGATCCAGCTCGCCGAGCCGCCCAAGCTGGAGAAGCAGAAGAAGCACACCATCGAGGTGGTCGTCGACCGGCTCTCCGCCAAGGCGTCCTCCAAGCGTCGCCTCACCGACTCGGTCGAGACCGCGCTCAACCTCGCCTCCGGGCTGGTGGTCTTCGACCTCGTCGATGCGGACCCCAAGGATCCCCACAAGGAGATGAAGTTCTCCGAGCGGATGTCCTGCCCCAACGACCACGACATCGAGACCGACGACCTCGAGCCGCGCTCGTTCTCCTTCAACTCCCCGTTCGGGGCCTGCCCGACCTGCCACGGCCTCGGCACCCGGATGGAGGTCGACCCGGAGCTGGTGATCTCCGACCCGCAGGCCACCCTCGGCGAGGGCGTGATCGGGCCGTGGTCCGGCGCGCACGTGTCCGACTACTTCACCCGCCTGCTGGGTGCGCTGGGTGACGAGCTGGGCTTCGACCTGAACACCCCGTGGGAGGACCTGCCGGCCAAGGGCCGCAAGGCGATCCTCGAGGGGCATCCCACCAAGGTCCATGTCCGGCACACCAACCGCTACGGCCGCGAACGCTCCTACTACACCAACTTCGAGGGTGTGCGCCCCTACATCGAGCGCCGTCACCGCGAGGCCGAGAGCGACACCAGCCGGGAGCGTTTCGAGGGCTTCATGCGCGAGGTGCCGTGCCCGGCGTGCCAGGGGAGTCGCCTCAAGCCGGTGTCGATGGCGGTCACGCTCGGCGACAAGGACGCCGGCGGCATCAACATCGCCGACCTGTGCCACCTGCCGATCAACGAGACCGCGGAGTTCCTCGCCGAGCTCGAGCTGTCCACGCGTGAGCGCCAGATCGCCGAGCGCGTGCTCAAGGAGATCCAGGAGCGGCTGCGCTTCCTGCTCGACGTCGGTCTCGACTACCTCTCGCTCGACCGGCCGTCGGCCACCCTGTCAGGCGGGGAGGCCCAGCGCATCCGGCTGGCCACCCAGATCGGCGCGGGTCTGGTCGGGGTGCTCTACGTCCTCGACGAGCCGAGCATCGGCCTGCACCAGCGCGACAACCACCGGCTGATCCAGACGCTGGTGCGACTCAAGGACCTCGGCAACACCCTGATCGTCGTCGAGCACGACGAGGACACCATCAAGACCGCCGACTGGGTCGTCGACATCGGGCCCGGTGCGGGTGAGCACGGCGGCCAGGTGGTGCACTCCGGCACCGTCAAGCAGCTGCTCAAGCACCGCGACTCCGAGACCGGTCTCTATCTCTCGGGTCGCAAGAAGATCCCGGTTCCCGACGTACGCCGCCCGCCGTCGCCGGGCCGCGAGCTGACCGTGCACGGCGCCCGCGAGAACAACCTCAAGGACATCGACGTCTCGTTCCCGCTCGGGTGCTTCGTGGCCGTCACCGGCGTCTCCGGCTCCGGCAAGTCAACCCTGGTCAACGACATCCTCTACACCGCGCTGGCCAAGCAGATCTACAACGCCCGCACCGTGCCCGGCCGGCACACCAAGATCAGCGGGGTCGACCAGGTCGACAAGGTCATCCACGTCGACCAGTCGCCGATCGGCCGCACCCCGCGGTCCAACCCGGCCACCTACACCGGCGTCTTCGACCACGTCCGCAAGCTGTTCGCGTCGACCGCCGAGGCCAAGATGCGTGGCTACCTCCAGGGACGCTTCTCCTTCAACGTCAAGGGCGGGCGCTGCGAGGCGTGCTCGGGCGACGGCACCATCAAGATCGAGATGAACTTCCTGCCCGACGTCTACGTCCCGTGCGAGGTCTGCCACGGGGCGCGCTACAACCGCGAGACGCTCGAGGTGCACTACAAGGGCAAGACGATCGCCGACGTGCTCGACATGCCGATCGAGGAGGCGGTCGACTTCTTCGCCGCCATCCCGGCCATCTCGCGTCACCTGACCACGCTGGTCGAGGTCGGCCTCGGCTACGTCCGCCTCGGTCAGCCCGCCACCACCCTCTCCGGAGGCGAGGCCCAGCGCGTCAAGCTCGCCAGCGAGCTGCAGAAGCGGTCGACCGGCAGCACCGTCTACGTGCTCGACGAGCCGACCACCGGCCTGCACTTCGAGGACATCCGCAAGCTGCTCGGCGTGCTGTCCAGCCTGGTCGACAAGGGCAACACCGTGCTGGTGATCGAGCACAACCTCGACGTCATCAAGACCGCCGACTGGGTGATCGACATGGGTCCGGCCGGTGGCAACCGGGGCGGGACGGTGGTCGCGACCGGCACGCCCGAAGACGTCGCGGCTCACGCGGCGAGCTTCACCGGCGAGTTCCTGAAGCCGCTGCTCTCCGGCTGACCCCTTTCGCTCCTAGGATGGAGCGGTGGGCGCTGCCACGCTGCTCGGACGTCACCAGGAGCTCGGGGCACTCCGTCAAGCGCTGTTGTCCCCCGAGTGCCGCCTGCTGACCCTGACCGGCCCTCCGGGGGTCGGAAAGACACGGCTGGCCGCCACCTTCGCCGATGAGGTGAGCGATCGGTTCCCGGACGGCGTTGTCGAGGTCGACCTGCTCGGCAGCACCTCCGCAGAGGCCGTGGCCGCGCTCATCGGTGCCCGGTTCGGGATCGGCCGGGGCGCCACCGGCTCGGCCGTCGCCCGGCTGGCCGGACACCTGCAGGACCGGACCGTCCTGCTCGTCATGGACAGCTGTGAGGCCGTTCCCGACCTCGGCCCGATGGTGACGGCCGTGCTGGACGGGTCGCGACGGGTGAAGGTGCTGGCCACGTCGCAGGAGCGCGTCCGGGTCGCGACCGAACGGGAGTACGCCGTACCCCCCCTGGCCATGCCTGGCCCGGCTGGGGTCGGGCCGGAGGACCTGGAGCTGCTGGCCGCGGTGCCGGCCATGGAGATGTTGCTGGCCAGCATCCGGGCCGTCCGCCCCGACTTCAGCCTCGACGCCGGCAACGTGCGTGCGCTGGTGGGCATCTGTCGACGGCTCGAGGGGCTACCCCTGGCTCTGGAGGTGGCCGCCGCCCGGCTCGGGCAGTTCGAGCCAGCCGAGCTCGCCGTACGCCTGGAGAACCGGCACCGTCTCCTGGACGCCCAGCTCGCCCCGTCGGGTCGTCATCGCAGCCTGCACGCCGCCATCGCGTGGAGTCACGACCTGCTCGGCGAGGGCGAGCGGCTGGTGTTCCGGCGGGTGGCGGTGTTTCCCGGCGCATGGACCCTCGCCGCCGCGGCAGCGGTCGTCGCCGACTCGGACACCGACGTGGTGCAGGCCGTGGCCTCACTCGTCGCCAAGAACCTGCTCCGTAGCGTCACGACCAGTGACGGCACCGAGGCCTACGACCTCCTTGACACCTTGCGCCGCTACGGGCGCGAGGAGCTCGAGCGGACGGGGGAGTCGGCGGCGGTCGAGGTCCGGTTCCGCGCGCACTACGCCGCGCTGGCGGAGACGGCCGAGGCGGGGATGGGCACCCCCGACGAGGCGATCGCGGTGCACTGGAGCGACGACGACCTCACCAACCTCCGGGCGGCGCTGACGGCGAGCGTGGCCGCCGACGACCTGGCCAACGCGTTGCCGCTGGCAGCGGCCGCCGGGTGGTACTGGTACACCCGGGGCGGCCTCGGCGAGGCCGCCGTCGTCACCGACCTCGTCGACCGTGCCTTGGACCGTGACCTGTCCAGCCACGATCAGGACGCGTTGGGGGGTGCGGTGCTGATCGCCGGCATCATCGCGTGGGCCTGCGACGACCTGGAGGCAGCCCACACCTTGCTCCAGCGGGCCTGTGCGCTGGCCGAGGCCCTACCTTCGGTCCGGCGAGGTGCCATCGCGCGGGCCTTCCTCGGCCACCTCGCCCGCTCGGCCGGAGACCTCCCTCGTGCCCGGCGCGAGCATCTGACCGCTCAGGCGGCGTATGTCGAGCTGGGCAACCAGCGCGGCCGCGCCTGGGCCAGCCACGACCTGGCCCTGGTCGCCCTGGAGGAGGGCAAGGACGACGGGGCCGCGTCGCTGTTCGCCGACGCACTGTCGGTCTTCGAGAGCGACGGGGACGACTGGTCGTGCGCGTGGGGCTGGTCCGGGCTGGCCGAGGTGGCCCTGCGTCGTGCCCAGTGGCTGGAGGCCGGTGACCTGCTGGTGCGTGCGCTGGAGGTGTACGCCGCCAACGGCGACCAGCCACGGATCGCGCACTGCTGCCGGCTGTTGGCCGAGGTCGCCCGCGGGCGTGGACTCACCTCGCTGGCCGAGGACCTCACCCGGTCCGGCCTCTCGACGTCGAGACTGATCAGGCTGGCCCGATCGGTGCTGGAGTCGACGGCGGTGCCGACCAGCCCCCTGACGCCGCGCCAGCGCGAGGTGGCGGCCCTGGTGGCCGAGGGGGCCACCAACCGGCAGATCGCCCGGCGACTCGGCATCGCCGACAAGACGGTCGAGGTCCACCTGGCCCAGATCATGGCCCGCCTCGACGTGCACAACCGCGCGCAGGTGGCTACCCACGCCGTCCAGTCAGGCCTCGAGGCGCCGGCTCGCTGAGAAGTACTCAGGGATTTCCCCAATACCGGCGGACCATCCGGTCGCCGTAGACCTGTGGTGTCGCAGACCGCGACAGGGAGACATGAGGGAGCCCGTAATGAGCATCATGCAGGAGACGACGACCTACGACGTCGAGGGCAGGCTGTTGGAGGTGTGCAACTGCGAGGCCATCTGCCCGTGCTGGGTCGGACTCGACCCGGACAACGGCACCTGTGACTCGATCCTCGCGTGGGCCGTGGACAGCGGCACCGTCAAGGGGGTGGACGTGGGGGACCGCATCATCGGCCTGTCCGTGCACATCCCGGGCAACGTGCTCGCTGGCAACTGGAAGGCCGTCGTGTACGTCGACGAGCGGTGCGACGAGGCCCAGCAGGAGGCGTTGCTCGCCGTGTTCACCGGACAGCTCGGTGGGGCGATCGCCGACTTCGCTGCCCTGATCGGCGAGGTCGCTGCGGTCGAGCGGGTGCCGATCACCTGCACGGTGACCGACGGCCGCGGCAAGCTCTCCTTCGGGGACGTGGCCAACGCAGAGCTCGAGCCGTTCACGGGAGCCACCGGCCAGCCGACGACGCTGCAGGACACGGTGTTCAGCACCATCCCGGGATCCCCGGCCTACCCGGGTCGTGCCACGACGTTCACGCGCAGCGCCAGCGCCTACGGCATGGCCGACATGGCGGAGTCCGGGAAGAACGCCGTCCAGGGCGCCTTCCACTTCTCGGCCTGAGGATCGAGAGGGTCATGAGCGTCACCGATCCGGTCGCCGTACGACCGCCGCGCGATCCGGCACTGGCCCTGTGGCTCGTGACGGGTGCCTGCTGGCTGGCAATGGCGGGGCTGCTGGTCACTGCCGACATCAACATCGCGAACCACGACGTTGTCATCGAGCACTCGCACCTGTGGCTGCCCCTGCGGCTGCTCGCTTTCTCGGGGGCCTGGCTGGTGATGATCGGCGCGATGATGCTGCCGAGCACGGTGCCGATGGCACGGATGTTCTGGGCGGTGAGCAACCGTCAAGAGCACCCCGGTCCGGCCAGGACAGCCTTCATGGCGTCGTACCTGCTCGTCTGGATCGGCTTTGCACTGGTCGCGCTGGCGGGCGACACCAGGGTTCACTGGACGGTCGACCACTCGGCCTGGCTGCGTGACCGTGAGCCGCTGATCCTGGCGGCGACGCTGGTCCTGGCCGGGGTCTACCAGCTGACCCCGCTCAAGGACGCCTGTCTGCGCGCGTGCCGTTCGCCGCTCTCACTGGTGGGTCAGCACTATCGGACAGGCGCTGCGGGGGGGTGGCGGGTCGGGTTCGCGCACGCGCTGAACTGCCTTGGCTGCTGCTGGGCCCTGATGCTCCTCATGTTCGCCACGGGAGTCGGCAGCCTCCTCTGGATGCTTGGCCTGACCGCCGTGATGGTCGCCGAGAAGACCACCCGCGAGGGCGCCCGGCTGGTGCGACCCGTGGCTCTCGGGTTCATCGCCTCCGGGGTGCTGATCGCCGCACCTGTCTTCCTGGGGTGACCTGCGGGTGGACGTGGGAGCACAATCGATCCAGGTGAGGGGAACACCATGAGGGCACGACAACCGGACAGCTCGGGGTACGCCGTCAATGACGGAGTGCGCGTCTACTACGAGGTGCACGGGGAGGGCAGCCCGACCATCCTGCTGATGCCGAGCTGGGCGATCTCCCAGTCGCGGATGTGGAAGATGCAGGTGCCCTACCTGGCCCGGCACTTCCGCGTGGTCACCTTCGACCCGCGGGGCAACGGTCTGACCGACCGGCCCGACACCGACGCGGCGTACGACGCGGACCGGATCGTCGAGGACACCCTGGCTGTGATGGACGCGACCGACACCGACGCTGCGGTGTTCGTGGCGCTGTGCACCGGCACCATCTGGTCGACGCTGCTGCACGCGCGTCATCCCGAGCGGATGCTGGGCCTGGTCGCCATCTCGCCCAGCGTCATCAGCGACCCTCCTGTGCGTCAGGCACGCAGGACCCACGACTTCGAGATGGTCCTCGACACCGAGGAAGGCTGGGCCAAGGAGAACCGGGCCTACTGGAAGCGCGACTGGGAGGGCTACATCCGCTTCTTCGCGGAGCGGATGGTCACCGAGCCCTTCTCCACGAAGGTCTACGACGACATGGTGGGCTGGGGACTAGACACCGATGCCGAGACGATCCTGCACGACGAGGACTCCTCCAACTCGCTGATGCAGATGTCGATGGAGGAACGAACCGAGCTGTGCACCTCGATCCGCTGCCCGGTGCTGGCCATCGGCGGCACCGATGACGAGGTCATCCCGTCGGGACGGGCCACTCGGCTCGCCGAGGTGACGGGCGGCGACCTGCTGATGATCGGTGGTGGCGGCCACCTCCCGCACGCACGACACCCGGTCGTGGTCAACCATGCGATCAAGGACTTCGTGGACCGGATCATCCCGCCCCCGCCGCGCGCCACCCCGTGGCTGTTCGCCCGCGAGCGGAGGCGCAGGGCGCTCTGGGTCTCGTCGCCGATCGGGCTGGGTCACGTGCTGCGCGACCTTGCGATCGCCCGTGCGGTGAGGGAGCGGGTCCCCGACCTCCAGATCGAGTGGTGGGCGCAGCCGCCCGTGACGAACGTTCTCGCGGCCGCCGGCGAGATCATCCATCCGGTCAGCCAGGAGATGGCGTCGGAGACCGAGCACTGGGAGAGCGAGGCCTCCGACCACGATCTGCACGCCTTCCAGGCGTTCCGGAACATGGACGAGATCTTCTGTGCCAACTACCTGCTCTTCGACGAGGTCGTCCGCGAGACGCCGTACGACCTCTGGGTGGGGGATGAGTCCTGGGAGGTCGACCACTTCCTGCACGAGAACCCCGAGCGCAAGATCGCGCCGTACGTCTTCACCACCGACGTCGTGGGCTTCCTGCCGGTCGACCCGGAGGGCGACCTTCGTGAGGTGGAGGTCACCGCCGACTACAACGCGGAGATGATCGAGCACCGGGCGCGGCATCCCCGCGTGCGCGACCTCTCCCTCTTCCTCGGCTCGGCTGCCGAGCTGCCGACGAGCTCCATGGGACCGGGCCTGCCCGGTGTCCGCGAGTGGGCCGAGGACTGGTTCGAGATGGTCCCGTACGTACTGCCGTTCGACCCGCGCGACTACCGAGACCCGATCGCCCTGCGGAATCGGCTCGGCTACCCGCAGGACGTGCCGCTGCTCGCGGCCGCGGTCGGCGGTACGGCGGTGGGACGGCCACTCCTGGACCTCGTTGCCGAGGGGTTCGGCCATCTCCGCAAGGAAGTTCCAGAGGCCCGGATGGTGATGCTCACCGGTCCCCGGATCGCGCCGAGTGACATCAGCGACGTCGAGGGCCTGACCAAGCACGCCTACCTCGAGGAGGGTTTCGCGCACCTCGCCTGCGCTGACACCGCCGTCGTCCAGGGCGGCCTCTCCACCACGATGGAGCTGGTGGCGGCACAACGGCCGTTCCTCTACTTCCCGCTGGCACACCACTGGGAACAGCAACACTTCGTCACCCACCGCCTCGACCACTACCGGGCCGGAACCCGCATGGACTACGCGAGCACCAGCCCGCCCGACCTGGCGACTGCCATGCTCAGGTCGATGCAGCGCCGGCCGAGATATCGGGCCGTACGCCGCGACGGGGCCGACGTCGCCGCCGAGCGGATCGTCTCACTGCTGCGGCGCTGACGATGGAGTCCGGGCACAGTCCTACGACCAATGGACAACAGCAATTTCTCAGGGTCGCGCCGTAGGTTGGCGATTCAACTGCAGGCGATCCCGGGAGGGTCCGTGGCCGAGAACGTGAGTGCAAGGTCGGTCGGTGCGTCGCGTCGTGCCGTGGTCGGAGGCGTGGTGGGCCTCGGGGTCGGCGTACCCCTGCTCGCCGCGTGTGGCTCCGGCAGCGGCGACGGCGGAAGCGGCGGCACCAGCACCACCGCCTCGGGGCCGATCGGCAAGGCCGACGAGGTGCCGGTGGGCGGCGGCAAGATCTTCGCGGCCGACAAGGTCGTGGTGACCCAGCCGACCGAGGGGGCCTACAAGGCGTTCAGCGCCGTGTGCACCCACCAGGGCTGCGTGGTCGCCGAGATCAAGGGCCAGGACATCGACTGCACCTGCCACGGCAGCAAGTTCTCCATCACCGACGGCTCCGTCGTGCAGGGCCCGGCCACCAAGCCGCTCGAGGCACTCAAGGTGACCGTCAAGGGCGGGGAGATCAGCGTCGCCTGACGCCTCAGGCAGGTGCTTTCACGCTGAGCACAGGGCAGGGCGCGTCGAGCAGGATGTGCTGCGCGGTGCTCCCGGTGATCACCTTGCCCACCGGTGATCGACGGCGTACGCCGATCACGATCAGGTCGGCCGCGTTCTGCACGGCGACCCCGAGGATCGCCTCCGCAGCACTTGAGCCGTCGGTGGGCTGGTACACCTCGTGCTCGATCCCGGCCTCGGCGAGCTCGGCCTCGATGGCGTCGATGTCCTGCGACGTGGCGAAGTTGGGGTGGGCGTAGTCGCCGTTGCGACCCGTGTTGACGACCACGACGCGGGCCGACTCGGACCTGGCCCACGCCTTGGCGTGCTCGAGGGCGGCCACACCCTCGGGCGTCGGCAGGTAGCCCACGACGATGGTGCCGAGCAGGCTCATCTCAGGCTCTGCTCGTCCTCGGGCACCGTCATCGCGCCGGTCATGATGGCCACGGCGTCCTGCATCGAGTGTGTCTCCGGACTGATCACCGCAGCCCGGCCACCGAGCCGCTGCACGTGGATGCGGTCGGCGGTCTCGAACACGTTGGGCATGTTGTGGCTGATCAGGATGACGCCGAGACCCTGCTCGCGCAGGTCGCGGACGAGGCGCAGCACCTGCGCCGTCTCGCGTACGCCGAGAGCAGCAGTCGGCTCGTCGAGGATGGCCACCTTGCTGCCGAACGCTCCCGTGCGGGCCACGGCGACGATCTGCCGCTGACCTCCGGAGAGGGTCTCGACCGACTGGTTGATGTTCTGCAGGGTGGAGATGCCGAGGCTCTTGATGTGCTCCTCGGCGTGCGAGCGCATCGCCTTGGTGTCGAGCATCCGCAGCACCGAGCCGGCGAAGCCCGGACGTCGGATCTCGCGCGCGAGGTAGAGGTTGCTGGCGATGTCGAGGGCGGGCGCGACCGCGAGGGTCTGGTAGACGGTCTCGATCCCGGCCACGCGCGCCTCGGCTGTGGACTTGAAGGCGACCTGCTTGCCGTCGACCTTCAGGGTTCCGCGGTCGGGGATCATCGCCCCCGACAGGCACTTGATGAGGGTGGACTTGCCGGCGCCGTTGTCCCCGATCACCGCCAGCACCTCGCCCGGGAAGAGCCGCAGGTCGACGCCGCGCAGGCCGACGACCCGGCCGAACAGCTTGATCATCCCCTCGGCCTCGAGGATCGGCTGACCGGAGTAGTCGGGGGCGCTGCGCTTCTCGGTGGCGGCCTGGTCGGTGGCGGTCTGGTTCGTGGCGGTCTCGCTCTGGCTCTCGCTCATACGGAGTCCCCTCGGAATCGTGGGCTGGAGGAGCGCAGCGGGGGAAGCACTCGATGTCGTGGGGTGTTCATGCCTTGACCCTCCTGATCCACTGGTCGACCGAGACGGCGAGGATCACCAGGACGCCGGTGGCGAGCACCTGGTAGTTCGGGTCGACTCCGGCCAGCGCCAGCCCGCTGTTGAACACCTGCACGATCAGTGCACCGATCAGGCTGCCGATGACGAGTCCGCGGCCGCCGAAGAGGCTGGTGCCGCCGATCACGACGGCGGTGATGCTCTGCAGGTTGTAGTTCAGCCCGGCGTTGGGGTCCGCACCGCCGACACGTCCGCAGACGATCCAGGCGGCGATCCCGACGGTGAAGCCGGCCACGACGTAGGCACTGAGCAGCACCCGGTCGGTGGCGATACCGGCGAGCTGGGAGGCCTCACGGTCGTCACCGGTGGCGTAGAGATGTCGCCCCCAGGCGGTGTTGCGCAAGGCGAACCCGACGCCGGCGTACAGCAGCAGCATCAGGATGACGCCCCAGGTGATGCTGACGCTGCCGATGCTGATGGTCTTTCCCGTCCACACCAGGAAGGCGTCGGGACCGAGGGCGATCGTCTGGCCGGCGGCGTACAGCAGGGAGACGGCGGTGAAGATCGAGAAGGTGCCCAGGGTGACGATGAACGGCGGCAAGTTCAGCCTGGTGACGAGTGCGCCGTTGAGCAGTCCGGTGAGCAGCCCGACGCCGATGCCGATCAGCAGCGCGATCGGGCCCGGGACGCCGTGGTCGTTGTTCAGCTTCACCATCACCAGGCTCGAGAGCACCATCGCCATGCCGATGGAGAGATCGATGCCGGCCGTCAGGATGATCACCGTCTGTCCCACGGCAAGTGCGGCGACGACGGCGACCTGCTGCACGAGCAGGGAGAGGGCCTGGGGTCGCAGGAAGTTGTCGGCGAAGATCCCGAACACGATCACGGCCACGATCAGCACGATGAGCGGGCTCAGCGCCGGGTTGCCGTGCAGCAGGTGCTGGACCCGCTGCGCGGGCGTGTGCCGAGTGGGCAGCAGGTCCTCCGCCGACGCCGGTGTCTCGGCGGTCTGCGACGCGTCGTTGCTCACGATGTGCTCCTCTGCTCGTCCACTGTCATCCGCCGGCCGTGCCCCAGCACGCCTTCTTGCCCTCGGCAGGCGTCTGGCTCTCGATCCCGGGCAGCGGCTTCGCGGTGACCAGCTTGGTGCCGGTGTCGAGGTAGTCCTCCCCGGGCGGGAGTGAGGGCGCCTGCTGGCCCTTGCCGATCTTGGCGACCGCGTCGACACCGAGCTGCGCCATCTTGCCCGGGTACTGCGTTGCGTCGGCGGCGAAGATGCCGCTCTCGACGTCGGACATGCCCTGGCAGCTGCCGTCGATGGAGACGATGAACGTCTTGTCCTGGTGGTTGTCGGCCTTGAGGGCGGCGTAGGCACCCTCGCCGGCCGGCTCGTTGATCGTGTAGACGACGTTGATGTCGGGGTTGCGCGAGAGGCACTGCTCCATCGCCTTGCGACCGCCGTCGACCGCGCCCTGCGTCGCCTGGTGGCAGGCGATCGTGTAGCTGCCGCCCTTGCCGCCGGAGTACTTGCCCTTGCGGGCCTCCTTGGCGTTCAGCGTCTTGCTGCCCGGGTCGATGCCCATGCCGGTGAGGAAGCCGTGGTCGCGGTCGACGTCGACGGAGACGACCTGGTCGTCGTAGAGGTCCAGCATCGCGATCACTGCGGGCTTCCCGGCGAGCCGCGAGGCGGCGTACTGACCGATCAGCTTGCCGGCCTGGAAGTTGTTGGTCGCGTAGGTCACGTTGGCCGTCTTGGCCGGGTCGAGCGGAGTGTCGAGGGCGATCACGAACAGCCCGTAGGCCTTGGCCTGACGCAGTGCGGCGTTGACCGCGGGACCGTTCGACGTGATCAGGATGCCCTTGTCGCCGCGGGCGATCGCGGTGTCGATGGCGTTGATCTGCGACTGGGTGTCGCCGTCTGCCTGTCCGGAGGCGACCGACAGGTGGGTGCCGTTCTGGCCGGCGGCCTTCTGCGCGGCCTGCTTCATCGACACGAAGTAGGGGTTGGTCTGTGTCTTGATGATGAGGGAGACACCGGTCTTGTCGCCGTTGCCGCCACAGCTGGAGAGCAGGGCCACGAGGCAACCGACCACCACCACGCTGAGGACGCGACCGACTCGCGACACGTCGTTGCGGTGATGCCTGATCATCCGGACCTCCCCGAGCTCACGTTCAGGTCTAGTGCCCGGGACCACTGCACCGCAACCCTCGGCGGACTGGTCACGCTGTACGCCGCCGCCCGAGTGTGGTCTGCAGGACGTCGCTGACTCTCTCCACGACGGTGTCGCTGATCCGCGGGTAGATGGGCAGGGACACGACCTGGTCGACGAGTGCCTCGGCCCCCGGGAATCCGGACGGCGGGACCTCGCACACGTCGCGGCAGAAGGCGATCCGGTGCAGGGGAGGCACCGGATCGACCGTTCCCACCCCTGCGTCGGCCAGCGCCCGGACGACGGCGTCGCGCTCGGTCCGGGAGCGCCCGATGCGCACCGGGTACTGCTGCCAGGCGTGCTCGCCCGTGCCGGGTACCGGGCGATGCGGAAGCGTGAGATCGGGGATCTCGGCGAGCCGTTCGTCGTACCGCCGAGCCAGCCGCTGGCGTCTGAGCTGGCGCGAGACGAGGCGCTGCAGGTGGTCACGACCCATGGCGGCGCTCTGCTCGCTGAGGCCGGACTGCAGGCCTCCCTCGCGGAGCACGTGCGGCCCGACGTGGCCGTGCCGGACGTGGCGACGTGCGGCCGGGGAGATGCCGCGCTCCCTCGAGTACCGGAGCAGCGCCGCTCGGCCCGGGTCGTCGGTGGCGATCATGCCGCCTTCGCCGATCGGCAGGTTGGCCGTGGCGTAGAAGCTGAAGCAGGCGGAGCCCGCGGCACCCACGCGCTGCCCGTCGAGCCAGCCACCGACAGCGGGTCCCACGTCCTCGACCACGGCCCCGGCCGGCACCCCTGCTGCCTCGGCGAGGGGCGACACCTCCGACTGGTCTCCGGCCCAGTGCACCACCACGAGGGCGCGCATCGGACCCAAGCGGGCCGCCTCGCCGGCCTGCTCGACCGTCGACAGACCGGTGTCCGCGGCCACGTCGAGGAGCACCGGCCTCAGGCCGGCCCGGAGGACGGCCTGCACCACCGAGCACGGCGCCATCGTCGACACGGCCACCCGGGAACCGTGCGCGAGGCGCAGGGCACGCAAGGAGAGCTCGACCGCGGCTGCTCCCGAGGAGACACCCACTGCCTCCTCGGACCCGATGTAGGCGGCGAACTCGCGCTCGAACGCCGCGACCTCGTGGCCGTTGCTCCGCCAGCCCGACGGCAGCACCCGCTCCGGCGGCACCGGGCCGGGCAGCCAGCGCACGGCATCGACGGGCGCGATCCGCGGCGGATCCGGCTGGCTGCTGGGCAACGGGTGCCACCCGGTGCGGGGGCGGAACGGGAGTGCACGCGGCGGCGGCGTCTCGTCGCCCGGACGTGGAAAGTTGATCACGCAGCCCCCTGTCAGCAGTGCTCAATGCACGCAGCGGGGTCTGGGCTGCTCCCGAGTAGATCCAACCGTGGGCTGGACCTGACCTCGTGCCGAGTATTCCACGTGTGGCAGGGGTGATCCAGTGCGTGCACGTCGCCGTGATCCTGACACCGGGCCCTCGTAGGGTTGGGGCGTGGCCGACCCGTCGACGTACCGTCCGAAGCCCGGGTCGATCCCTACCCAGCCCGGTGTCTACCGGTTCCGCGACAAGGACGGTCGCGTGATCTACGTCGGGAAGGCCGTCAGCCTCCGGTCGCGGTTGTCGTCGTACTTCCAGGACCTGGCCAACCTGCACCCGCGCACCGCCACGATGGTGACGACCGCGGCTTCCGTGGAGTGGACGGTGGTCGCCACCGAGGTCGAGGCCCTGCAGCTGGAGTACTCCTGGATCAAGGAGTTCGACCCGCGGTTCAACGTGAAGTACCGCGACGACAAGTCCTACCCCTGGCTGGCGATCACCATGAACGAGGAGTTCCCGCGGGTGATGGTCGGCCGCGGAGCCAAGAAGAAGGGCGTCAAGTACTACGGCCCCTACAGCCACGCCTGGGCCATCCGCGACACCGTGGACACCCTGCTGCGTGTCTTCCCGATGCGCTCGTGCAGCAACGGGGTGTTCAAGCGGTCCGGGCAGATCGGCCGGCCATGCCTGCTCGGCTACATCGACAAGTGCTCCGCGCCGTGCGTGGGCCGGGTCGACGCCGACGAGCACCGTCGGATCGCGGAGGACTTCGCCGACTTCATGGGCGGTCGCACCGACGCCTTCGTGAAGCGCATCCAGCGGGAGATGTACGCCGCGTCGGAGGCCCAGGACTACGAGAAGGCCGCCCGCCTGCGAGACGACCTCGGCGCGCTGCACAAGGCGCTCGAGAAGCAGGCCGTCGTGTTCGGCGACGGCACCGACGCCGACGTCATCGCGCTGGCCGAGGACCCGCTCGAGGTCGCCGTGCAGATCTTCCACGTCCGCGCCGGACGCATCCGCGGCCAGCGCGGCTGGGTGGCCGACCGGGTCGAGGACCTCGACACCCGTGGACTGGTCAGCGAGTTCCTGCTCCAGCTCTACGCCGGCGAGGACGGCGACTCGATCCCGCGCGAGATCCTGGTGCCCGCCATGCCCGACGACGCCGAGACCTTCGAGCAGCTGCTCTCGGAGAGCCGGGGGAGCAAGGTCTCCATCCGGGTGCCCCAGCGCGGTGACAAGCGGACCCTGCAGGAGACGGTCGCCCGCAACGCCGGACAGTCGCTGGCCCTGCACAAGACCAAGCGGGCCAGCGACCTCACCGTGCGCAACCAGGCGCTCGAGGAGATCCAGGAGGCCCTCGACCTGCCCGGGGCACCGCTGCGCATCGAGTGCTACGACATCTCCAACCTCCAGGGCACCGAGGTGGTCGCCTCGATGGTGGTCTTCGAGGACGGCCTGCCGCGCAGGAGTGAGTACCGCCGGTTCGTCATCCGAGGGGTCGACGGACAGAACGACGTCGCCTCGATGCACGAGGTGATCACGCGACGGTTCCGCCGGCTCCTCGACGAGCGGATCGACACCCCCGAGCTGACCGGGGGAGAGGTCGACCCCGAGGACCGCGGGCCGATGCTGATCGACCCCGACACCGGCCGCCCGCGGAAGTTCGCCTACACCCCGGGCCTGGTCGTCGTCGACGGTGGTCCGCCCCAGGTGGCGGCGGCCAACCGCGCGCTCGACGAGCTCGGCATCGACGACATCCCACTGTGCGGCCTGGCCAAGCGGTTGGAGGAGGTCTGGGTGCCCGGTCAGGCAGACCCGGTGATCCTGCCCCGCTCCAGCGAGGGCCTCTACCTGCTCCAGCGCATCCGCGACGAGGCGCACCGGTTCGCGATCACCCACCACCGCTCGCGGCGCTCGAAGACGATGGTGGAGAGCCTCCTCGACGACGTCCCGGGGCTCGGAGAAGTGCGGCGCAAGACCCTGATCAAGCACTTCGGGTCGCTCAAGAAGCTCCGGGCTGCCACCATCGACGAGATCGCCGAGGTGCCGGGCATCGGCACGCGCACTGCCACGGCGATCGCGGACGCCGTCGCGGCGTCGCCGAGACCCACCTCCGTCAACACGGCCACCGGAGAGATTCAGGAGCACTGATGGCACCCGACAGCACCCCTGCCGGGCTCGAGGAGCACCAGGGTGAGCTCGTCATCGTGACGGGGATGACCGGTGCCGGGCGCAGCACGGCGGCCAAGGAGCTCGAGGACCTCGGCTACTTCGTGGTCGACAACCTGCCCCCCGAGCTGGTCGGCGACGTGGTGCGCCTGGTCGACGAGAAGCAGGGCGTGAGCCAGCCGGTGGCGGCAGTGGTCGACGTCCGTGCCGGCGTGTTCTTCGACTCCCTCCGCGCGCAGCTGGCGGCGAAGTTCCCGACCCGGCGCACGACGCTGCTCTTCCTCGAGGCCTCCGACGACATCCTGGTGCGTCGCCAGGAGGCGGCCCGGCGACCGCACCCGCTCCAGGGCACCGGGCGGCTGCTGGAGGGCATCAAGCAGGAGCGAGCAGTGATGGCGAGCCTGCGCGGCGACGCCGACCTGGTCATCGACACCACGCCGTTGAACGTGCACCAGCTCACCGACAAGGTGGCCAACGCCTTCGGCACTCCCGAGACGGTGAAGCTCCGGATCACCGTGGTCAGCTTCGGTTTCAAGTACGGCGTCCCGGTCGATGCCGACCTGATGGCGGACATGCGCTTCCTGCCGAACCCCCACTGGGTGCCCGAGCTGCGTCAGCGCACCGGCATGGACGCTGACGTCGCGACGTACGTTAAGGACCGGGGAGACGCCCAGGAGTTCCTCGAGCGCTACGTCCCGGTGATCCAGACGGTCGGCGCCGGCTACCTGCGCGAGGGCAAGCGGTTCATGACCGTGGCGATCGGCTGCACCGGCGGCAAGCACCGCAGCGTGGCGATGACCGAGGAGATCGTCGCCCGACTGCGTGCGGCCGGGCTGGAGGCCGAGGCCACCCACCGCGACCTCGGGCGGGAGTAGCCGGGGTGCGCTGGTCGACGGAACCCTCGGTCGTCGCCCTCGGCGGCGGCCACGGTCTGGCGGTGTCACTGACCGCCCTGCGCGGCGTGACCACCGACCTGACCGCGGTGGTCACGGTGGCCGACAACGGCGGCTCCTCGGGCCGGTTGCGCGACGAGTTCGGCGTACTGCCTCCCGGTGACCTGCGAATGGCGCTGGCCGCTCTGTGCGGCGACGACCGGTGGGGGCAGACCTGGGCCCGGGTGCTGCAGCACCGGTTCTCCTCGGACGGCGAGATGGACGGCCACTCGATGGGCAACCTGCTCATCGTCACCCTGTGGGACCTGCTGCACGACCACGTGGACGGCCTCGACTGGGTGGCCGGGCTGCTCGGTGCCCGCGGCCGAGTGCTGCCGATGGCGCTGTCACCACTGGACATCACGGCCGAGGTGAGGGGAGCCGGCGACGACCCCGAGGAGGTCACCACCGTCCGTGGCCAGGTGGAGGTGGCGACCACGCCCGGCAACGTCTTGTCGGTCGCACTGGACCCCGAGAACGCCGCGGCCTGCCCCCAGGCGATCGAGGCCATCGGCGAGGCCGACTGGGTGGTGCTGGGTCCGGGGTCCTGGTACTCCAGCGTCATCCCGCACCTGTTGGTGCCCGACCTGCGCGACGCCCTGTGCCGTACGCCGGGCAAGGTGGTGGTCTCGATGAACCTCGAGCCCCATCTCGACGAGACCCGGGGCTACGACCTGGCCGACCATCTCGACGTACTCCTCCGGCACGCGCCTGACCTGGCCCTCCACGCCGTCCTGGTCGACCCGAGCGCGGTGCACGACGGCGATCGTCTCCGGGCCACCGTCGAGGCCGCGGGAGCTCGTCTGGTGACCACCGATCTTGCCGCGGTACAGCCCGGTGTCCACGATCCGCAAAAACTTGGCTCTGCGTACACGCGTTTGTTCGATGGGAACTAAGGTGACGACATGGCGATGACGGCACAGGTAAAGGCAGAACTGGCCAGCACGACCGTGACAAAGACCTGTTGCCGAAAGGCCGAGGTGTCCTCGATGCTCCGGTTCGCCGACGCCCTCCACCTGGTCAACGGCGGCATCGTCGTCGAGGCCGAGCTGGACACCGGCGCCGCCGCCCGACGGATGCGCAAGGACATCGCAGAGGTCTTCGGGCACCATCCCGAGGTGGTGCTGCTCAAGGGAAGCGGGATCCGTCGTGGGTCCCGTTACATCGTCCGGGTCACCCGCGAGGGTGAGTCGCTGGCCCGCCAGACCGGGCTGATCGACCAACGCAACCGCCCGGTGCGTGGGCTGCCGCCGGTGGTCGTCAACGGCTCCGGCTGCGACGCCGTCGCTGCCTGGCGCGGCGCCTTCCTGGCCCACGGCTCACTGACCGAGCCCGGCCGCTCCAGCTCGCTCGAGGTCACCTGCCCCGGTCCGGAGGCCGCCCTGGCCCTGGTCGGCTCGGCTCGTCGGCTCGGCATCTCCGCCAAGGCCCGCGAGGTGCGCGGCATCGACCGGGTGGTCATCCGCGACGGCGACGCCATCGGCCAGCTGTTGACCCGCCTCGGCGCCCACGAGTCACTCCTCGCGTGGGAGGAGCGGCGGATGCGGCGCGAGGTCCGCGCCACCGCCAACCGACTCGCCAACTTCGACGACGCCAACCTGCGTCGCTCCGCCCGTGCCGCCGTTGCCGCCGGCGCCCGCGTCGAGCGAGCGCTGGAGATCCTCGGCCCCGAGATCCCCGACCACCTCGGCCAGGCCGGCCGGCTCCGGCTCGAGCACAAGCAGGCGTCGCTGGAGGAGCTCGGCCAGCTGAGCGAGCCGGTACTCACCAAGGACGCGATCGCCGGTCGCATCCGCCGCCTGCTGGCGATGGCCGACAAGCGGGCCGAAGAGCTCGGCATCCCCGACACCGAGTCGTCGCTGACCCCGGAGATGCTGGCCGAAGAGGCCTGAGCTCCCACCGGTCCTGGGACCGGTCCCCGGACCAATCCTGGGGTTACTCGCACGTACCCCGGACGGCGAGAGGGTGTCCCACCTCCCGCGATAGGGTCGTTGAACGAGCCTCCACCATCTGACCAGCCTCTTTCCAGGAGTACTGCTGTGACTGTCCGCGTAGGTATCAACGGATTCGGCCGCATCGGGCGCAACTTCTTCCGCGCCGTGCGTGCCCTCAACGCTGCGGGGGGCGCCGACATCGAGATCGTCGGTGTCAACGACCTCACCGACAACAACTCGCTCGCCCTCCTCCTCAAGTTCGACTCCATCCTCGGCCGCCTCGACGCCGACGTGACCTCCACCGACACCTCGATCAAGGTGGGCGACCAGGAGATCACCGCGTTCGCCGAGCGCGACCCGTCGGCCCTCAAGTGGGGCGACCTCGGTGTCGACGTCGTGGTCGAGTCGACCGGCTTCTTCACCGACGCCACCAAGGCCCGCGCCCACGTGGACGCCGGCGCCAAGAAGGTGATCATCTCCGCGCCCGCCTCCAACGAGGACTTCACCGTGGTGATGGGCGTCAACCACGACGACTACGACCCCGAGAAGCACACGGTCATCTCCAACGCCTCGTGCACGACCAACTGCCTCGCCCCGATGGCCAAGGCGCTCAACGACGAGTTCGGCATCGTCAAGGGCCTGATGACCACGATCCACGCCTACACCGCCGACCAGAACCTCCAGGACAACATCCACAAGGACCCGCGTCGTGCCCGCGCCGCCGCGATCAACCTGGTGCCGACCTCGACCGGTGCCGCCAAGGCGATCGGGCTGGTGCTGCCCGAGCTGAAGGGCAAGCTCGACGGGTTCGCCGTGCGTGTTCCCGTGCCGACCGGGTCGGCCACCGACCTCACCTTCGAGGCAGGTCGCGAGACCTCGGTCGAGGAGGTCAACGCGGCGATCGAGAAGGCGGCCGACGGTCGCTACCTGCGCTACTCCACCGACCCGCTGGTGTCCTCCGACATCGTCACCGACCCGGCGTCGTGCATCTTCGACGCCCCGCTCACCAAGGTGATCGGCAACCAGGTCAAGGTCATCGGCTGGTACGACAACGAGTGGGGCTACTCCAACCGCCTCGCCGACCTGATCACGCACATCGGTACCTCGCTCTGAGATGGGGGAGTTCGACTCACTGGGAGACGTCGCCGGCAAACGGATCCTGGTCCGCTCGGACCTGAACGTGCCCCTCGACGGCAGCACCATCACCGACGACGGCCGGATCCGGGCGAGCGTGCCGACCATCCGGACTCTCTCCGAGGCCGGTGCGCGCGTCGTCGTGATGGCGCATCTGGGTCGACCCAAGGGAGCACCGGAGGACAAGTACTCGCTGCGACCGGTCGCCGACCGTCTCGGCGAGCTCCTCGGCATCGAGGTGCACTTCGCGACCGACACGGTGGGGGAGTCGGCGCAGTCCACCGTCTCCTCGCTGGGCGACGGCGAGGTGGCCCTGCTCGAGAACGTGCGGTTCAACCGCGGCGAGACCAGCAAGGACGAGGTGGAGCGGGGTGCCTTCGCCGACGAGTTGGCGGCCCTCGGTGACGGGTTCGTCAGTGACGGGTTCGGCGTCGTACACCGCAAGCAGGCCAGTGTGTACGACGTCGCGAAGCGACTCCCGCACGCGATGGGCGGCCTCGTCCGGGCCGAGGTCGACGTGCTCCGCAAGCTGACCGAGGAGCCGCAGCGTCCCTACGTCGTGGTGCTCGGCGGCTCGAAGGTGAGCGACAAGCTCGCGGTCATCGACAACCTGCTCGGCAAGGCCGACACGCTGCTGATCGGCGGCGGGATGGTGTTCACCTTCCTCAAGGCCCAGGGCCACGAGGTCGGCCAGAGCCTCCTCGAGGAGGAGCAGGTCGAGACCTGCCGCGACTACCTGCAGCGCTCGAAGGACACCGGCGTGGAGATCGTGCTGCCCACCGACGTCGTGGTGGCGCCGGAGTTCAAGGCCGACGCGCCGCCGACGACGGTGCCGGTCGACTCCATCCCCGCTGACCAGATCGGGCTCGACATCGGACCCGACTCGGGGGCGGCGTTCGCGAAGGCGATCGTCAGCGCGCGCACGGTCTTCTGGAACGGCCCGATGGGTGTCTTCGAGTTCGACGCGTTCGCCGAGGGCACCCGCGCAGTCGCGCAGGCACTGACCGAGGTCGACGGGTTGTCCGTCGTTGGAGGGGGCGACTCCGCGGCCGCCGTACGTCAGCTCGGCTTCGCCGACGACGACTTCGGTCACATCTCCACCGGCGGCGGCGCCAGCCTGGAGTACCTCGAGGGCAAGGAACTGCCCGGCATTACGGTCTTGGAGGACTGATGGCAACCGCCCGCACCCCGCTGATGGCGGGGAACTGGAAGATGAACCTGAACCACCAGGAGGCAGTCGTCCTGGTGCAGAAGCTGGCCTGGACGCTGTCGGACAAGAAGCACGACTACGGCAAGGTCGAGGTGGTCGTGCTGCCTCCGTTCACCGACATCCGCAGCGTGCAGACGATGGTCGACGGAGACCGGCTGCAGCTCAAGTACGGCGCCCAGGACGTCTCGACGCACGACAACGGCGCCTACACCGGCGAGATCTCGGCAGCGATGCTCTCGAAGCTCGGCTGCTCCTACGTCGTGGTCGGTCACTCCGAGCGGCGTCAGTACCACGCCGAGGACGATGCCGAGGTCAACGCCAAGGCACACGCGGCGCTCGCTGCCGGGGTGACCCCGATCGTGTGTGTCGGCGAGGGGCTCGACGTACGCAAGGAGGAACGGCACGTCGACCACTGCGTGGCCCAGGTCCAAGGTTCGCTGGCCGGCTTCACACCCGAGCAGCTCGCCGGTCTGGTGGTGGCCTACGAACCAGTGTGGGCGATCGGCACCGGTGAGGTCGCGACCCCCGACGACGCGCAGGAGGTCTGTGGCGCGGTCCGCGCATGCATCGCCGAGTCCGCGGGAGACGAGGCCGCGGCCGGCGTACGCATTCTCTACGGCGGTTCGGTGAAGGCCGCCAACGTCGGCGGCATCATGCAGAAGCCGGACGTCGACGGGTGTCTGGTCGGCGGTGCCAGCCTGCAGGCCGATGAGTTCGGCGGGATCTGCCGTTTCTACGACATGCCCGTGCTCTGAACCGCGCGCCTGATCAGTTAGGCTCCCCACCGTGGTTATCGTCTTCGAGGTCTTGCTCGTGATCACGAGCTTGCTGATGATCCTGCTGGTGCTCCTCCACAAGGGGCGCGGCGGCGGGCTCTCCGACATGTTCGGGGGTGGCGTCTCGAGCGGCCTTGGCGGATCGTCCGTGGCCGAACGCAACCTCGACCGCATCACCGTCGGTATCGGCGTGGTGTGGTTCGCGACCGTTGTCGGGCTCGGGCTGCTGCTCAAGACCGGCAACTGATCCTCAACGATCTCTGAAGGAGACCACCGTGGCAGGCGGAGGAAACGCCATCCGGGGCAGCCGTGTCGGCGCAGGCCCCATGGGCGAGGCGGAGCGCGGTGAGGCTGCTCCGCGCCAGAGCGTCACCTACTTCTGCTCCAACGAGCACCGCACCCTGATCGCCTTCGCGGTCGAGGCCACCGTCCCCGACACCTGGGACTGCCCCCGCTGCGGACTGCCGGCCAGCATGGACTCCGACAACCCGCCCCCGGCCCCCAAGATCGAGCCCTACAAGACCCACCTCGCCTACGTGAAGGAGCGCCGCTCCGACGCCGAGGCCAAGGACATCCTCAATGAGGCCATCCAGACCCTCCGCCAACGCCGCAAGTCCGGCGAGGTCATCTTCTAACCCCCGACCGGGCACTTCTGGTTGGCAGCAGTCCGCTGTCAGGGCTGTTCTGGTTGGCTGCAGCTCGCTGACAGGGCTGGTCCGGTTGGCTTGAGTACGCCGACCGGGCGCAGATGGTTGCCGTCGGGGCGCCCCTGTGGATTGGTCCAGCAGCGATTCCGCATCCTCGGCATCCTGCCGCGATGGATCCCAACTGGCTCGATGACCGGCGGCTGTTTCTCACGTCACGGTGTCCGCTCCCGCTCGACGTACCTTTCACCGGAGCGGACGCCCTCGCGCTGGGCGTCTCCCGGCAGACCCTGCGCACGATGCTCGAACGCGGCCACGTCAGACGCATGCTGCAAGGCGTGTACGTCGCTGCCCAGGCACGCGACGACATGGATCTCCGCGCCATTGCGCTCTCTTTGGTCGTTCCCACCGGGGCAGTAGTCACCGATCGAACGGCCGCGTGGCTCCATGGCGTCGATCTCCTGCCGCGCAGCTCAGGGGTGACGCCCCCGCCGATCAATGTCTTCCACACGCGCGACACCCGCATGCGGCGCCCCGGAGTGGACGCCGGCCGACGCGGCTTGTTGCCCAACGACATCACGGTGGTCAAGGAGATTCGGGTCACCACCGCGCTCAGGACGGCGTTGGACCTGGGCCGCCTTCTGTGGAGGTACGACGCCCTCGCGGCGATCGACGGCTTCCTGCGGATCGGCGTACCTCATGACCTACTGATCGCCGAGATCGGGCGCTTCAAGGGTTACCGCGGCGTCCGCCAGCTGCGCGTCCTTGCTCTCCTGGGCGACGGTCGTGCCGAATCGCCCGGGGAGTCGGGACTCCGACTCAACTGGTACGACGCGGGCCTACCGCGACCCGACCTGCAGACCTGGGTGTACGACGACAACGGGGTCGGCATCTATCGCCTCGACATCACGCTCCCGGAGCTCCTGTTCGCCGCCGAGTACGACGGCGAGGAGCACCACACGGGCGAGGTCGATCGAGAAAACGACGAGGAGCGCCGGTCGTGGTGCGCCACCGAGCGACAGTGGCTGTTCGAGATCTTCACCAAGGTCGATGTCTACGACCGACGCCCTGATCCGTTGCCGCGATTGAGCGGTGCCTTCGACCAGGCCCGCAAGCGCACGCTGTGGACGCCGTACGGCCGAGCGAGCTAACCAGAACTGCCCGGTCGGCGCCGTCGAAGCAACCAGAACTGCCCTCTCGGCGTACTTCTGCCAACCAAAAGGGCCCTCTCGGCGAAACTACAAGGAACCTGCTGCTGCCTGGTCGAGCCACCAGGTGCGGTGGGGGGCGGTGATGCCGCGGGCGGGGGTGTCGTGGACCGAGCCGTCGTCGGCCAGGGCGCGGGCGACGGCGTCGGCCTTCCCCTCGCCCGAGACGAGGAACCACACCTCGCCGGCCTGGTTGAGGGCGGTGAAGGTGAGCGAGATGCGCTCGGGGGGTGGCTTGGGGGAGTCGGTGACCGCCACGGCGATGCGGTCGTCGACGTCGAGCTGCGGGAAGCCGGGGAACAGCGAGGCGACGTGGCCATCCGGACCGACCCCGAGGAGCACGAGGTCGAAGTCGCCGGGCTCGCGGGTACGCACCAGCTGGTCGTACGACGCAGCAGCGGCCTCGAGGTCGGGATGGACCTCGTCAGCCGCCGGCATCGCATGCACCCGAGCCGGGTCCACCGTCACCACGTCGAGCAGGTCGAGCCCGACCGCCCGGTCGTTCCGGTCGGAGGAGTCGGCCGGCACGTAGCGCTCGTCTCCCCACCAGAAGTCGACCTGCATCCAGTCGACCGACGGCTCGTCGGACTCCAGGGAGGCGATCGACCGGTAGATCGCGTCAGCGATCGTGCCGCCGGTCAGGGCGATCGACGGCACTCGTCCCTCGGCCTGTACGGCGACCAGCTTGGCCACGATCTCCGCCGCCACCCGCGTCGCCAGCGCCTCCGCGGACGGCAGCACCTCCACCCGTGGGCTCACCGCGAGGCCAGCCTCACGAGTCGCTTCGCCGCGGATGCGTAGGTGTCGTCCTCGTCCAGGCGCCGCAGCTCCTCGGCCAGCAGCTCGGGTACGTCGCGACGCTTCAGCGCCACGGGCCGGTCCGGCTGACCGGGGGAGGAGAACCTGGCCAGCTTGCCGTCACCACGGCTGATGGTGATGTCTCCCGACCTGGTGCTCATCACCACCTCGGTGATGCCCGGCCCCCCGGAGGTGTGCCGCGACACGTCCACGCGGAGCCGGTCGTTGAGCCAGGCGACGAGCAGGTCGGCGCTCGGGCTGATCCGCTCGGCGGTCACCGACGCCGACGTCACCTTCTCGGGGTACTGGTCGAGCGCGGCCGCGAGCAGCGCGCGCCACGGCGTGATCCGGGTCCAGGCCAGGTCGGTGTTGCCCATGGCGTACGACGAACACTGCCGGTGGATCGCCTTGGTCTTGCCGCGCGTGACCGCCGCGGAGTCGGTGATCCGCCGCTGCGCCAACGCACCCAGCGGGTCGGACGCCGGGTCCTCCGGAGCGTCGGTCGGCCACCAGATGGCGACCGGGGAGTCGGGCAGCAGCAAGGGGAGTACGACGGACTCGGCGTGCTTGACCACCTCACCCTTGAGCCGGATCAGCGCTGTCTCGCCGCTCCATCCCGAGCCGGTCCCCACCTGGGCGTTCACCTCGGCCTTGCCGCGGGCGTCCCCGAGGATGACCCCGAGCACGCGCGCCGGGTGCTCCTTCGAGGCGGCCCGGGCCGAAGCCATCGCCTCGTCGGAGGTGTCCTCGTCGACCACGATGATCAGGGTCATCACCATGCCCATCGCCGGCGAGCCTGCCTTGGTGCGCGCACGCACCAGCTCGGCGGCGATGCCGGCTGCGTTGGTGTCGGTCAGCTCGATCATCTCGGGGTCCCCGCCCGGTCGCGGAGCGCCAGCGGAGCGAGCTGGTGGGGTGAGATCATCAGGGTCGCCTCCAGACGCGGCCGTCGCGGGCCAACATGGCGTGCGCGGACTCCGGGCCCCAGTTGCCCGACTCGTACTGCTCGGGTTTCGCCTTCCCGGCAGCATCCTGCTTGGCCCAGTGCTCGAGCACGGGGTCGAGGATCTTCCAGGAGAGCTCGACCTCGTCCTGCTGGGGGAACAGCGGCGGGTCACCGAGGAGCACGTCGAGGATCAGTCGCTCGTAGGCCTCCGGACTGGCCTCGGTGAACGACCCGCCGTAGGCGAAGTCCATGTTCACGTCGCGGATCTCCATCGAGCTGCCGGGCACCTTCGACCCGAAGCGGATGGTCGCGCCCTCGTCGGGCTGGATGCGGAACACGATCGCGTTGTGGGTCAGGTCCTCGGTCGCGGTGGCGGTGAACGGCAGGTGCGGCGCCCGCTTGAACACCACGGCGACCTCGGTCACCCGACGACCGAGCCGCTTGCCGGTGCGCAGGTAGAACGGCACCCCGGCCCACCGCCTGGTCTCGACGTCGACCCGGATGGCAGCGAACGTCTCGGTGGTCGAGGTGTTCTTGATGTCGTCCTCGTCGAGGTACCCGTTGACCTGTTCACCCCCGGCCCAGCCGGCGGCGTACTGGCCGCGGGCCGTGTAGAGGTCCAGCCGCCGGGGGAGTACGACGGACGAGAGCACCTTCTGCTTCTCGATCCGGAGACTGGCGGCGTCGAAGGAGGTGGGCTCCTCCATCGCCACCAGCGCCATCAGCTGGAGCAGGTGGTTCTGGATGACGTCGCGGGCAGCACCGATGCCGTCGTAGTACCCCGCGCGCCCGCCGATGCCGATGTCCTCGGCCATGGTGATCTGCACGTGGTCGACGTAGTTGGCGTTCCAGATCGGCTCGAACAGGTTGTTGGCGAAGCGCATCGCCAGGATGTTCTGCACCGTCTCCTTGCCGAGGTAGTGGTCGATCCGGAAGACCGACTCAGGCGGAAACACCTTGTTGATGGTCGCGTTCAGCGCGCGGGCCGACTCGAGGTCGTGGCCGAACGGCTTCTCCACGACCACCCGTCGCCAGGAGTGCTCGCCACCGTCGGAGAGGCCGTGCTCCTCGAGCTGGTCGATGACCGGGCCGAAGAACTTCGGGGGGATGGAGAGGTAGAAGGCGTGGTTGCCGGCCGTGCCGCGCACCTCGTCGAGCTCCTCGATGGTGCGCCGGAGCTTGTCGAAGTCGGCGTCGTCACCGAAGTCGCCCGACACGAACCGGAACCCCTCGGCGAGCTGGCGCCACACCTCCTCGCGGAACTCGGTGCGGGCGTGCTGGCGCACCGAGTCGTGCACGATCTGGGCGAAGTCCTGGTGGGCCCAGTCACGTCGGGCGTAGCCGACCAGGCTGAAGCCAGGTGGCAGCAGGCCGCGGTTGGCCAGGTCGTAGATCGCCGGCATCACCTTCTTGCGGGCGAGGTCGCCGGTGACGCCGAAGAGCACCAGGCCGCACGGACCCGCGATGCGCGGCAACCGACGATCGTCGGGATCCCGCAGCGGGTTCGTCCATGAGGCCCGCTGGTTGCCAGTCGTCGTCACCTGAGGGTCTCCCGCAGCACGCCGAGGCCGGCTTGCTGGTCGGTGAGGTGCAACCGGAGGACGGGCCGCCCGTGGTCGGCGAGCACGGAGGCGTCACCGATCGCCTGGGCGCTGATGAAGCCGCCGAAGGTGAACGGGCGCCCGGGGATCTCGAGGTCCTGCAAGGGCTCGGCCGTGACCTGCAGGTAGACCCCGGTGGGTGGCCCGCCCTTGTGGTACTGCCCGGTCGAGTGCAGGAAGCGCGGACCCCAGCCGAACGTCGTCGGCCGCCCGGTCCGCTCCGCCAGGTGGTCGCGCACGTGGGCCAGGTGGGCCTGCCGGGCGCGGTCGAGGTAGGCCATCACGGCCAGGTAGCCGTGCTCGGGGTCGAGCTGCCCGAGCAGGGTGGCCACGGCGTCGGCCACGGTGCTCTCGCCGGAGAGCAGCCCGTCGGTGGCGTACACCTCGACGGGACCGTCGGTGAAGACCGGCGTCGGCTTGTCTCCGCCGCCCTCGAGCATGTCGCGGGCGGCCTGCTTCGCGCTCTCGACGTCGGGCTGGTCGAACGGGTTGATCCCGATGATGCGACCGGCGACGGCGGTGGCGTACTCCCACAGCAGCATCTGGGCGCCCAACGACGCGGACACGGCGGCGCCCCAGCCGGAGGACGGCAGTGCGTCCATGTGTACGCCGGAGCCGATCGTGACCAGGACCTCGTCCTTCGTGCTCGGCGAGAAGTTCGGCGCGTCCAGGGAGGGTACGACGACCGGCAGGATGCCCTTGCCGTTCTTCCCGGTCGACTCGGCGATCAGCTGCTCGGCCCAGTCGCCGAAGCCGACGATCCCGGAGTCCTTGTCGCCGAGCACCACCTTGTCGACGCCCTCCGTGTTGGCCGCCCCCAGCAGGGCACCTAGCCGCAGCGCCGGGTTGTCGGGGTCGTCGGCCTCGAGCCGCGGCTGGATGGCCGCTGCCTCGTCGAGCAGACGCCCGATGTCGGCGCCGGCCAGCCCACTGGGCACCAGCCCGAACGCGGTCAGCGCCGAGTAGCGCCCACCGACGTCGGGGTCGGCGTGGAAGACGCGGTAGCCCGCCTCGGTGGCGGACTCGTCGAGGGGTGAGCCCGGGTCGGTGACCACGATGATGTGGGCCGCCGGCTCGAGGTCGGCGTCGCGGAAGGCCTGTTCGTAGGCGCGCTTCTGGCTGTCGGTCTCGACCGTGCCGCCGGACTTGCTCGAGACCACGACGACCGTGCTCTCGAGGTTCTCTCCGATGGCGCCGCGGACGTAGTCAGGGTCGGAGGAGTCCAGCACGGTCAGCTCCACGCCGTGGGTGGCGCAGATGACCTCGGGCGCGAGCGAGGACCCGCCCATGCCGCACAGCACGATGCGGGAGCAGCCTCGGTCGGCCAGCACGTCGCGCAGGCCGACGATCTCGTCGACCAGCGGCCGCGACTCCTCCGCGAGGCCCACCCAGGCCAGCCGTTTGCCGGCCTCGGACTCGGCCTCCGGGCCCCACAGCGTCGCGTTGCGCTTGGCGATGCCGGACGCCACCCCGTCGGTGACCAGCTGCTCGACGGTCGAGGCGAAGGCGTTCTCGTCCCGGTAGCCGAAGAACAGCTCGAACCCGTCGCCCGACGTGGTGCTCCAGTCGGTCACTGGGCGCCGTCCTCGTTGCGGGCCCCGTCGAGGTTCGTCTTCACGGTGGCCAGGAGCTCGTTCCATGCCGCGAGGAACTTGTCGACGCCCTCCTGCTCGAGAGTGGCGATCACGTCGTCGTAGTCGATGCCGGCATCGGCCAGGGACTTCATCACCGCGCGGGCGTCGTCGTAGTTCGGCCGGACCTGGTCGCCGATGATCTCGCTGTGGTCCTTGACGGCCAGCAGGGTCTTCTCCGGCATCGTGTTCACGGTGTTCTCGACGACCAGGTCGTCGACGTACATGGTGTCCTTGTAGTCAGGGTTCTTGACGCCGGTCGAGGCCCAGAGCGGACGCTGGCGGTTGGCTCCCGCCGCGGCGAGCTTGTCCCACCGCTCGCCGGAGAAGAACTTCTCGTAGGCCTCGTAGGCGAGCCGGGCGTTGGCGACACCGGCCTTGCCGCGCAGGTCGTCCGGGGCGCCGGTCTTGTTCAGCCGGTTGTCGATCTCGGTGTCGACCCGCGAGACGAAGAACGACGCGACCGAGTGGATCTTGGAGAGGTCCAGCCCGGCGTCGAGCGCCTTCTCGAGGCCGGCGGCGTAGGCCTCCATGACCCCCTGGTAGCGGTCGAGGCCGAAGATCAGCGTGACGTTGATGCTGATCCCCTCCGCGAGCGCGTCGCTGATCGCTGGGGCGCCCTCGGTGGTGGCCGGGATCTTGATGAAGAGGTTCTCCCGGTCGACCTCCTTCCACAGCTCCTTGGCGGAGCCCAGGGTCTCGTCGGTGTCGAAGGCGAGATCAGGCGCGACCTCGATCGAGACCCGCCCGTCGACCCCGTTGGTGGCGTCGAACACCGGCTTGAGGACATCGCAGGCGTTGCGTACGTCGGTCGTCGTCAGGGCGAAGACCGTCCGGTCGACGTCGGCGCCCTCGGCGGCGAGCTGGCGGACCTGGTCGGTGTACCGCTCGCCGTCGGCGATGGCCGCGGCGAAGATCGAGGGGTTGGTGGTCACGCCCACGACGTGGTCGTCCTGGACCAGGTCGGCGAGGTTGCCGGTCTCGAGGCGCTCGCGTGAGAGGTCGTCGAGCCAGATGGAGACCCCAGCCTCCGTCAGCTCCTGCAGGTGGTCAGTCATGTGATGCACTCCCTGTCGTCGTTGATCGGTTGCCGGTGGTCCCGACCGTGCTGTTCAGCCGGTGGCCACCCGGATGCTGTCCTCGGCCGCGTCTGCGACGGCCTGTGCGGTGATCCCGAACTCCCGGTAGATCCGGGCGAAGTCAGCGGATGCGCCGTAGTGCTCCAGCGACACGATCTTGCCGTGGTCGCCGACGATCTCGCGCCAGCCCTGCGCCACCCCCGCCTCGACGGAGACGCGCGCCTTGATGTTCGGCGGGATCACGCTCTCCTTGTAGGAAGACTCCTGGGCGTCGAACCATTCCCGGCACGGCATCGAGACGACGCGGGCCTTGACGCCCTTCTCGGCGAGCATCGCCCGGGCCTGCACGGCGAGCTGTACCTCGGAGCCGGTGCCGACCAGGACGACGTCGGGGTTGCCGTCCTCGGCGTCGACGAGGACGTAGCCGCCCTTGTGGACATCGTCGGTGGTCGCGAAGCCGTCCTCGCCGCGGGGGAAGACCGGCACGTTCTGGCGGGTCAGGATCAGGCCGGTCGGGCGGTCGGTGTTCTCCATCACGGCCTGCCAGCAGGCGGCCGTCTCGTTGGCGTCCGCCGGGCGTACGACGTCGAGACCCGGGATCGCGCGCAACGCAGCCAGGTGCTCGACCGGCTGGTGCGTCGGCCCGTCCTCGCCGAGCCCGATGGAGTCGTGGGTCCAGACGTAGGTGACCGGCAGGCCCATCAGCGACGCCAGCCGCACCGCACCGCGCATGTAGTCGGAGAAGGTGAGGAAGGTGCCGCCGAAGACACGGGTGCCTCCGTGCACGGCGATGCCGTTCATGATCGAGCCCATGCCGTGCTCGCGGATGCCGAAGTGCAGCACCCGGCCGGCCAGCGGGTCGGCCTTCCACATCTTGGTGGCGCGGGCGTCGGGCAGGAACGAGGGAGCGTCCTCGATGGTGGTGTTGTTGGACTCGGCCAGGTCGGCGGAGCCGCCCCACAGCTCGGGCACGACCTTGGCCATCGCCTGGATCACGGCCCCGGAGGCCTTGCGGGTCGCCATCCCCTTCTCGTCGGCCGGGAAGGTGGGCAACGCGTCGGCCCAGCCCTCGGGCAGCCGGCGCTCCTTCATCCGGTGGAGCAGCTTCTCCTGGGTCGGGTGCTTCTTGGCCCAGGCGGCGTACTGCTCGTCCCAGAGGGCGCCGTTCTCGGCACCGCGCTCACGCAGGGCCCGGGTGTGCTCGATGACCGCGGGCGGCACCTCGAAGGTCTGCTCGGGGTCGAAGCCCAGGATCTCCTTGGTGGCGGCGACCTCCTCCGCACCGAGGGCCGAGCCGTGGGCGGTGCCGTGGCCCTGCTTGGTCGGTGCCGGCCAGGCGATGATCGTCTTCAGCCGGATGAAGCTGGGCCGGTCCTTGACCCGCTCGGCGGCCTTGATGGCGTCGTAGAGGGCGTGCACGTCCTCCTTGTACTCCTTGCCGCCGTTGGTCCAGTCGACGGTCTGCACGTGCCAGCCGTAGGCCTCGTAGCGCGCGGCGACGTCCTCGACCAGGGCGATGTTGGTGTCGTCCTCGATCGAGATCTGGTTGTCGTCGTAGATCAGGGTCAGGTTGCCGAGGGCCTGCACGCCGGCGATCGCGGACGCCTCGGCGCTGACGCCCTCCTCGATGTCACCATCGGAGCACAGGGCGTAGATGTGGTGGTCGAACAGCGACTCGCCCTCGGGGGTGTCGGGGTCGAAGAGTCCGCGCTCCTTGCGGGCCGCCATCGCCATGCCGACCGCGTTGCCGATGCCCTGGCCCAGGGGACCGGTCGTGGTCTCGACGCCGGCGGTGTGGCCGTACTCCGGGTGGCCCGGGGTCTTGCTGCCCCAGGTGCGCAGCGACTTGAGGTCCTCGAGCTCGAGGCCCCACCCGCCCAGGTAGAGCTGGATGTAGAGGGTCAGGCTCGTGTGGCCGCAGGAGAGCACGAAGCGGTCGCGGGAGATCCAGTCGGGATCCGCCGGATCGTGCTTCATCACCTTCTGGAACAGGAGGTACGCCGCGGGCGCCAGGCTCATCGCCGTGCCCGGGTGGCCGTTGCCCACCTTCTGCACGGCATCCATGGCCAGCACCCGCACGGTGTCGACCGCCTTGTCGTCGATCTCGGTCCAGTCCAGCTTGCGCTTCAGAGCCACGGAGAGAGCGTCCTTCCCAGGGGGTACGTCGACAGGATCGAGCCTAGTCCGCAGCGGGTACCCCGGTCACCCCGGTCGATGCGGGGTGGGCGGCAGCCCGGAGATAGACTCACTCGGTCTGTACCCCCAATCCCGAAGGCGAGGCGCAGTGACCGCCCTCGATTCCGAGGTGTCCGTCCGGGCACACCCCTCGGGTCGGTCGACGCTGCGTGACGTCATCGGGGCCTACGTCGGGCTCACCAAGCCCCGGGTCATCGAGCTGCTCCTGCTCACCACCGTGCCGGTGATGTTCTTCGCCCAGCGCGGAGTGCCGCCGCTGTGGCTGGTGGTCGCGACCGTCGTCGGTGGCACCCTCTCCGCGGGCAGCGCCAACGCGCTCAACTGCGTCTACGACCGCGACATCGACGAGCAGATGCGCCGCACGCGCCGTCGTGCGCTGCCCCGCCACATCGTCACCCCCCGGGCGGCCCTGGTCTTCGGGCTGGTGCTCGTCGTGGTCTCGACCCTGGTCCTCGGCTTCTGGGTCAACTGGCTCTCGTCGGGTCTGGCGCTCGCGGCGAGTGCCTTCTACCTCTTCGGCTACACGATGGTGCTCAAGCGTCGTACGACCCAGAACATCGTGTGGGGCGGCCTCGCCGGCTGCTTCCCGACGCTGATCGGCTGGACCGCCGTCACCAACGAGCTCGCCTGGCCGCCGGTGGTGCTGTTCCTGGTGGTGTTCTTCTGGACTCCGCCGCACACCTGGGCGCTGGCGATGCGCTACCGCGAGGACTACGCACGCGTCGATGTGCCGATGCTCCCGGTGGTCAAGGACGCCGAGGGCGTGGCCAAGCAGATCGTCGCCTACTCGTGGGTGATGGTGGCGGTCTCCCTGGCGCTCTGGCCGATCGCCGACACCCACCTGCTCTACCCGGTCGTCGCCGTCGTGCTCGGCGCCGGGTTCCTCGTCGAGGCGCACCTGATGTGGCAGCGGGCCAAGCGCAGCAACGAGCTGCGCGACGTACGCCCGATGCGGCTGTTCCACTGGTCCAACATGTATCTCTCGCTGTTGTTCGTGGCCGTCGCGCTGGACCCGCTCATCAAGCGGTGAGCACCGCGCGGTTCGTACGCCGTACGTGGTCGGCCAGGCTCGCCGCCAGGGCCACGCCGACGAGCAGCACGCTCGTGCCGGGCGCCAGCCCGAGCAGCCCGACCACCCACAGCGCGGCGACGACGAGCAGCGCCGGGAGCGCGTTGCGCAGTCCCGCGTCGGCCAGGGAGTGCAGGCCGGCGATCACCAGCAGGTAGATGCTGACGGCCCCCACGAGCAGGAGCACACCGGTCTGCGCGTGGATGTGGGCCTTGCCCTCGACGAGGTCGACCAGGGTCGCGAGGCAGGCGCCGACGGCCGCGATGCTGGCGAAGACGAAGCCGTGCACGTAGCCGAACACGAACGAGTCCTCCCGCGTGAGCGAGTCGACCATCGGCTGCTTGAAGTAGATCCACCACATCGAGAAGACCATGAGCAGCGCTCCGACGATCAGCAGGAGCAGCTGCGTGTCCAGCCCGTGGGTGTCGAGGGCACCGGAGATCGCCGTCGTGGTCGCGAGGATCACCTCGCCCAGCACGATGATCGTGAACAGCTCGTAGCGCTCGGCGATGTGGTGCCGGTGCCACGGTGTCGATCCGGTCCGCTCCGCCCACCATGGTCCGAGCATCTCCAGCCCTGCCAGCGCCACGAACGAGACCCAGCTGGCCGTGCCGTGGGCCAGGAAGATCGTCCGGAGCACCCACAGCAGCTGGATGAACGCCACCGCCCCGGCGTACCGCAGCGCCGTACGACGGACGTCCGCGTGCTCGCGGGCCACGCGCAGCCAGAGCGGGATCATCGCGACCCGCATGATCAGGTAGCCGATGACCACGACCCAGAAGTTGTGCTCCGCCCCAGCGGCACGGGGAGCCCCGGCGGCGAGCACGAGGACACCTGTCATCACCACGAAGGTGAGCAGCCGGAAGATGATGTCGTCGGTGTCGTAGGCGCTGGCGAACCACGAGTAGTTGACCCACGCCCACCAGATCGCGAAGAACACCATGGCGTAGCCGGCGATACCGGCCAGGTGACCGTGCGCGAGGTCGTGGTGGAGAGTCGCGGCCACGGCAGCGACTGCGACCACGAAGCAGAGGTCGAAGAACAGCTCGAGCGGCGTCGAGGCCCGATGTTCCTCTTCGGGGTCCCGGCCCGACATCGGCCGGTGCCACGGGACCGCGGGGAGACCGCCGCTCATGGGGAGCCGGTGGCTATCCGGCGACCGAGGAGAGCACGCCCTCCAGCATCTGCTGCGAACGCTGCAGCGCCGCGGGAGTGCCGGGCGGGTCCGAGGTGTAGCGCACCGTCACGACCTCGCGGTCCTTGACCGCCGCCATGGTGGCCGAGTCGGTGCCGGCGGCAGCGGCGCTCGCGGCGCAGGCCTTGTCGGCACCCTGCGCGGTGAAGCCGGCCTGCTCCTTGAACTCCGTGCGGTTGATCGCACGGCACTGGCTCGCCAGAACGTCCTCGGCGGTGACGTCGTCGTCGAGCTGCAGCCAGGTGATCACGGCCCGGACCTGCCCCTTGGAGCCGTCGGGCGAGCGGAGCGAGCAGGCTGCGATCGGGTTGCCGTCGGTGTCGGAGTCGGAGTTCGTCACCAGCCCCGCCTTGGCGGCCGCGGGCACCGTCGCGCAGAGGTCGGCGGGCACCTCGGGCTCCATCGGCTTGAGCGCCTCGGGCTCCGAGCCACCGCAGCCGGAGAGGAGCAGCAGACCGGCCGCGACGAGTCCGAGTCGAGTGCGGCTGGGTGCCGTCCGGGGCATCAGCTGCCCTCCTTCTGACTCGTCCTGGCTGATTCGACGGGCCACATTCCACCACAGGCGACGCCGGCCGGCGCGGGGCACGGCCGGCGCCGCGACCGTTCAACGACCCAGTCCGCGGAAGGACACTCTGGCCGTCAGCGGGGGAAGACGGCCGCTCGCACCTGCAGCAGCACCCAGGTGAGCGTCGCGGCGACCAGCGTGGCGCCGAGCAGGTGGAACTCGACCAGCACGATCGGCAGGTCGGTGACGTACTGCACGAAGCCGATCAGCCCCTGGCCGAGCTCCACGGCCACCAGCACGGCAGCGGCACGCACCACGACTGCCGGCGCCCCGAACCCGCGCAGCGCTAGCAGCAGGCCGAGCGAGAGCCCCACGAACAGGAAGACGGCGTCGGCATGGGCCTGGGAGAGCTGGAGCGGGTCGAGGCCGTTGCGGGGTGCAGTGGCGTCGCCGGCATGCGGGCCCGAGCCGGTCACGACGGTCCCGAGCGCGAGCACCAGCCATCCTGCGGCGTACGTCGCCCACGCGAGTGCGCCGAGCCGGGGCGGCAGCGCAGGGTCGCTGTGGGGATGGTCGATCCGCCAGAGGTAGAGCACCGCCAGGCTGATGATCGCCATCGAGAACAGCAGGTGGAAGGCCACCACCCAGGGGTTCAGGTCGGTGAGCACCGTGATGCCGCCCAGCACCGCCTGCGCCGGGACGCTCAGGCCCAGCCAGAGGGCGAGGCGCCGCAGCTCGGCCCGACCCGAGCGCCACGCGCTCACGAAGGTCGCGATCGCGATGGCGGTGAGGACGAACGTCAGGGTCCGGTTGCCGAACTCGATCACCGAGTGGGCGTCGAGGGCGCCGTGCGGCGTGAACGAGCTGCCGTGGCACCGCGGCCACGTCGGGCAACCGAGCCCGGATCCGGTCAAGCGCACCGCACCGCCGGTGAGCACGATGCCCATGTTGGCGAGCAGCGTGGCCCAGCCCAGACGACGCAGCCAGGTCCGGTCGCCCAGCCCCTGGCTCACTCCCACGTGAACGTCCTCGCAGTGAGCACGGCGCCGACGGCGGCCCACACGAGCAGCACCAGCATCGAGCTCCACGCGTAGCCGCCCGACCAGAGGGCGTGCCGCAGGGCGTTGCCGAGGGCACCCGACGGCAGCAGCTTGGCGACCGTGCCGAACCCGCCGTAGGCCGACGCGGGGAGTACGACGGCCCCACCCGCCAGCAGCAACAGGTAGACCAGGTTGGCCAGCGCGAGCGTCGCCTCGGCACGCATGACTCCGGCCACGAAGAGCCCGAGCGCCGCGAAGGCTGCGGTGCCCAGCACGATCGCGAGCAGGGCTGCGAGCAGCGAGGCATGCGGCTGCCAGTCGAGGGTGAGGGCGACGGCCGAGATGATCGCGATCTGGAGCAGCTCGACCAGCAGCAGGGCGCCGACCTTGCCGAGCAGCAGTCCCGAGCGCGGCAGGGGGGAGGACCCCAGTCGCTTGATCACGCCGTACCGCCGCTCGAAGCCGGTCGCGATGGCCAGTGAGGTGAACGCCGTGGACATCACCGCGAGCGCGAGGACGCCAGGGGTGAACTCATCGATCGGACGGTGCGAGAGACCGAGGTCGAGGTGGTCGGCCGCGGTGACGGCGCCGATGAGCACGATCACCGGGATCACCACGGCCAGCAGCAGCTGCTCGCCGTTGCGCAGCATCAGCCTCGACTCCATCGAGGCCTGGGCCAGCACCTGGCGGGCCAGGGGAGCGGCTCCGGGGCGGGGGGTGAAGGTGCCCGTCGGTTGATTCACGACAGCTCACGTCCGGTGATCTCCAGGAACGTGTCCTCGAGGGTCCGCTGCCCGAGGTTGAGCGACTCCGGAAGCACGCCCTGCTGCTCGCACCAGCCCGAGACCGTGGCCAGGGTGGTGCTGTCGGCGGGGCCCGTGATCAGCAGGCTGACGTCGCTGATGGTGGTCACCTCGAGGTGGTGGCCGAGGGCCTGCCTCAACGACTCGGGAGCGCCGTCAGGGAACGGCTTGGTGACGACCAGCCGGATCGTCGAGCTGCCGCCGCGGGTGAGCTCGAGCGGAGTGCCGGAGGCGATCATCCGCCCGCGGTCGATGATGTGGATGCGGTCGGCGAGGCGCTCGGCCTCGTCCATGTGGTGCGTGGTGAGTACGACGGTCACGCCGTCGGTGCGCAGCTGCTCGAGCAGCTCCCACGTCGTACGACGACCAGCCGGGTCCATCCCGGCGGTCGGCTCGTCGACGAACACCAGCTCAGGTCGGCCGACGATGGTCATCGCCAGCTTGAGCCGCTGCTGCTGCCCTCCGGAGAGCCGTCGGTAGGGGGTGCGTCCGCAGTCGCCGAGCCCGAGGCGTTCGCCGAGCACGTCGACGTCGAGCGGGTCGGCGTGCAGCCGGGAGATGTGCCGCAGCATCTCCATCGCGCGTACGCCGGACCAGGCACCGCCGTCCTGGAGCATCACGCCGATGCGGGGGAGCAGGTCACGTCGCTGCCGCTGGGGATCGAGACCGAGCACGGACACCGACCCCTGCTGCGCCTTGCGATAGCCCTCGCAGGTCTCCAGCGTGGTCGTCTTGCCGGCACCGTTGGGCCCCAGCACGGCGGTGATCGTGTTCCGGTCGACGACGAGGTCGAGGTCGTCGACGGCCACCTTCTCGCCGTACCTCATCACCAGCCCGCTGACCGCTACCGCGGGCGACGACGGAACGGGCGTGGGCACCCGCAGAGTCTACGAATCGGTGAGCAGCCCCCTCACGTAGGCTGCCTGACCCAGGTGCTGGAGGCAGTCACCCACCAGGCTGACGATGCGCACCCCGGCCGTCACGGGCGGGTCCCAGTTGCGGTCGATCACCCGGTCGAGCTCGTCGGCGTCGGCGGAGTCGAGGTACGCGAGGGTGAGCTGGTGGACCGCCGCGTGGTAGTCCACCAGGACCTGCGGGTCGTCGACCCGCACCGCGTCCACGTCGGCCGAGGAGTGGCCGTAGCCGATGTCGTGGTCGTCGAACGGAAAGCCGAACCGCTCGGCCCAGCCGTCCTGCCAGGCCTGCTGTCCGCCGCTGAGCCCGGCGATGTGGTCGTCCTGCACCCGGGCGGTGTGCCAGAGCAGCCAGGCGATCGGGTTGCCGGTGCCACCGAGGCGATGATGGGCGGTGTCCTGGTCGAGTCCTTCGGGCAGATCGGTGAAGAGCTCCCGGATCCGGCCGAACTGGTCCACCAGCAGGTTTCGTGCGTCCATGGAACTGACGGTACTCACGCTCCGCAGGCACCCGAAGGCTTGCTGTTTCTCGCTGGTTGAGGAGGTTGGGCTGCAACCGTCTCGAAACCACATGATCTGGTGGTTTCGAGACGCTCGCTGGCCCTCGCTACTCAACCACCGGGCAAGTAAGGGGAGCCTTATTTGAAAGGGCTGTGGCATTAAGGGCACACTGATGTTGTGGAAATCGAGCAGTCGTTGTCCGGGCACGACCAGCCCACGCGTGAGCGTGTGGTGCGGTCGGTCATGGTCAACGGTCCCTCGACGGCCGCCGCGCTGGCCGAACGCCTGCAGCTGACCCCGGCCGCCGTACGCCGCCACCTCGACCAGCTGATCGAGGACGGCACCCTCGAGGCCCGTGAGCCGCGCGCCACCGCGAGCCGTGGACGGGGCCGGCCGGCCAAGGTGTTCGTGCTGACCGACGCCGGTCGCGACAGCCTCGACCAGGCCTACGACGACCTGGCCGTCCAGGCGATCCGCTTCCTCGCCGAGACCGGCGGGGACGACGCCGTACGCCAGTTCGCCGACCGCCGCGCGGCCAAGATCGAGCAGCGCTTCGAGACCGTCGTCGCGGCCCATCCCGAGATCGACCGGGTCGAGGCGCTGGCGCAGGTCTTCACCGACGAGGGGTACGCCGCCGCGGTGCGCGACATCCCGGTCGGTGAGCAGCTGTGCCAGCAGCACTGCCCGGTCTCCCATGTGGCCCACGAGTTCCCCGAGCTGTGCGAGGCCGAGACGGCCGCCATCAGCCGGATGCTCGGTCGCCACGTCCAACGCCTTGCCACGATCGCGCACGGCGACGGTGTCTGCACCACCTGCATCCCCGACCTGAAGAGCCCCGAACCCAAGGAGACGGTCACCAGATGACTTCCATCGAAGAGCTCAACCCCACGATCAAGGGCATCGGTCGCTACGAGTTCGGGTGGGCCGACGAGACCGACGCCGGCGCCAACGCCACGCGCGGCCTCAACGAGGACGTCGTCCGCGACATCTCCTCGAAGAAGAGCGAGCCCCAGTGGATGCTCGACCTGCGCCTGAAGGGCCTCAAGCTGTTCGGTCGCAAGCCCATGCCCACCTGGGGTTCCGACCTCGGCGGCATCGACTTCGACAACATCAAGTACTTCGTGCGCTCGACCGAGAAGCAGGCCCAGACCTGGGACGACCTCCCGGCCGACATCAAGAACACCTACGACAAGCTCGGCATCCCCGAGGCCGAGAAGGCCCGTCTGGTCTCCGGTGTCGCGGCTCAGTACGAGTCCGAGGTCGTCTACCACAAGATCAACGAGGAGCTCGAGGCCCAGGGCGTCCTGTTCCTCGACACCGACACGGCGCTCAAGGAGCACCCGGAGATCTTCCAGGAGTACTTCGGCACCGTCATCCCGGTCGGCGACAACAAGTTCGCCGCGCTCAACTCCGCGGTGTGGTCGGGCGGCTCGTTCATCTACGTGCCCAAGGGCGTCCACGTCGAGATCCCGCTGCAGGCCTACTTCCGGATCAACACCGAGAACATGGGCCAGTTCGAGCGCACCCTGATCATCGTCGACGAGGGCGCCTACGTGCACTACGTCGAGGGCTGCACCGCGCCGATCTACAGCTCCGACTCGCTGCACTCCGCGGTCGTGGAGATCATCGTGAAGAAGGGCGGCCGGTGTCGCTACACGACCATCCAGAACTGGTCGAACAACGTCTACAACCTCGTCACCAAGCGTGCGACCTGTGAGGCCGGCGCGACGATGGAGTGGGTCGACGGCAACATCGGCTCCAAGGTGACGATGAAGTACCCCGCCGTCTACCTGATGGGCGAGCACGCCAAGGGCGAGACGCTCTCGATCGCGTTCGCGGGCGAGGGCCAACACCAGGACGCCGGCGCCAAGATGGTGCACGCGGCGCCCAACACGTCGAGCTCGATCCTGTCCAAGTCGGTGGCGCGCGGCGGTGGCCGTACGTCGTACCGCGGACTGATCCAGATCAACGAGGGCGCCCACGGCTCGAAGAGCAACGTGCTGTGCGACGCCCTGCTGGTCGACCAGATCAGCCGGTCGGACACCTATCCCTACGTCGACATCCGTGAGGACGACGTCTCGATGGGCCACGAGGCCAGCGTCTCCAAGGTCTCAGACGACCAGCTGTTCTACCTGATGTCGCGCGGCATGCAGGAGGACGAGGCGATGGCGATGATCGTGCGCGGCTTCGTCGAGCCGATCGCGAAGGAGCTGCCGATGGAGTACGCCCTCGAGCTCAACCGGCTCATCGAGCTGCAAATGGAAGGTGCTGTGGGCTGACGCCCGCCGTTCCCACGTTCCCGAGAACCAGAAGGTCCTGAATCTGTGACTGTTGCAACCGACAGCGTGCGAAACGCGCTCGAACAATCCCCCGAGAAGGTGGTCAGCCACCTGCACCCGGAGGGGTCGTTCGAGATCGCCGACCACGTCGTACCGACGGGCCGCGAAGAGGTCTGGCGGTTCACGCCGCTCAAGCGGCTCCGCGGGATCCACCAGGACGCGCCGCTGGACGGCCACTCCTTCACCGTCGAGGTGCACGCGGCTGACGGCGTGACGGCCGAGGCGGTGGGCGTCGACCACGAGTCGCGCGGCACGTCCGGCATCGTTCCGCCCGACCGGGTCAGCGCCCGGGCGTGGGCGGCCGCTGACTCGGTGTTCCTGGTCGACGTACCCAAGGAGCACGTCGGCGAAGAGGCCACCACCGTCACCCTGACCGGCACCGGCAACGACGTCGCCTCAGCAGGACACCTCGTGATCCGGGCCGGCGCCTTCGCCAAGGCGACCGTGGTGATCCGCTTCCAGGGCACCGCGACGCTGGCCGAGAACGTCGAGATCGTCGTCGGCGACGGCGCCGAGCTCACCGTGGTCTCGCTGCAGGACTGGGACGACGACGCCGTGCACCACTCCACCCAGCACGCCCGGATCGGCCGCGACGCGACCTTGCGCCACGTGGCGGTCTCCTTCGGCGGTGACGTGGTGCGCCACGACGCGACGGCGGAGTACGCCGGACCGGGCGGCTCGGTCGAGATGCTCGGCATGTACTTCGCCGACGAGGGCCAGCACATCGAGCACCGGCTCTTCGTCGACCACAACCAGCCGCACACCCGCAGCAACGTCAACTACAAGGGTGCGCTGCAGGGGCAGGGTGCCCACGCGGTCTGGATCGGCAACGTGCTGATCCGCAAGGAGGCCGAGGGCATCGAGACCTACGAGGAGAACCGCAACCTCGTGCTCACCGACGGCTGCCAGGCCGACTCGGTGCCCAACCTCGAGATCGAGACCGGCGAGATCGAGGGCGCCGGCCACGCGTCCGCGACCGGACGGTTCGACGACAACCAGCTGTTCTACCTGCGCTCGCGCGGCATCGAGGAGTCCGAGGCCCGCCGTCTGGTGGTGCACGGGTTCTTCAACGACCTGATCCGCAAGATCGGCGTGCCCGAGCTCGAGGAGCAGCTGGTCGGCACCGTCGAGGCGGAGCTGGAGAAGAACGTCCACCGGATCACCGGGGCCACGGCGCCCGTGGAGGTCCCGTGAGCCTCCAGCGCGCCTGCTCGCTCGCCGAGCTCGTCGACAGCACCCCGCTGCGGGTCGAGGTCGACGGCCTCGACGTGGCGGTGGTCAAGCACGGCGACGAGGTCTTCGCGATCGAGGACGAGTGCAGCCACGCTGCGGTCGCCCTGTCCGAGGGGGACGTGGACGACTGCACCATCGAGTGCTGGATGCACGGCTCGCGCTTCGACCTCCGGACCGGCAAGCCCACCGGTCCTCCGGCCACCGAGCCGGTCCCCATCTACCCCGTGCAGATCGACGGGGACGACGTACTGATCGACCCTGACAAGAACCTGGGAGAGAACTGACATGGCAACGCTGGAGATCAAGGACCTGCACGTCTCGGTGGACACCGAGGACGGACCCAAGGAGATCCTCAAGGGCGTCGACCTGACCATCAAGGACGGCGAGACGCACGCGATCATGGGCCCCAACGGGTCCGGCAAGTCCACCCTCGCCTACTCGATCGCCGGGCACCCGAAGTACACCGTCACCCAGGGCTCCGTGACGCTCGACGGCGTGGACGTGCTCGCGATGTCGGTGGACGAGCGGGCGCGCGCCGGGCTGTTCCTGGCGATGCAGTACCCCGTCGAGGTGCCGGGCGTCTCGGTCGCGAACTTCCTGCGTACGGCGAAGACGGCCATCGACGGCGAGGCGCCCAAGCTCCGCACGTGGGTCAAGGACGTCAACACCGCCATGGAGCAGGTGAAGATGGATCCCGCCATGTCGCAGCGCTCGGTCAACGAGGGCTTCTCCGGCGGTGAGAAGAAGCGTCACGAGATCGTGCAGCTCGAGCTGCTCGACCCGAAGGTCGCGGTGCTCGACGAGACCGACTCCGGGCTCGACATCGACGCGCTGAAGATCGTCTCCGACGGCGTCAACCGCTTCAAGGAGGACGGCGACAAGGGCGTCCTGCTGATCACGCACTACACGCGGATCCTGCGCTACATCACTCCCGACTTCGTGCACGTCTTCGTCGACGGTCGGATGGTCGAGGAGGGCGGGCCCGAGCTCGCCGAGCAGCTCGAGGCCGAGGGCTACGACAAGTACGTGAAGAGCGCGGTCTGACATGTCCGAGCTGACTGGCCTGTTGCCCGGTCTGGAGGTCATCCGCAAGGACTTCCCGATCCTGGAGCGTCGACTCAGCGGTGACCTGCCGCTGGTCTACCTCGACAGCGCCAACACCTCGCAGAAGCCGCAGGTGGTCATCGACACGATGGTCGACCACCTCGAGCGGCACAACGCCAACGTGGCCCGGGCGATGCACCAGCTGGGTGCGGAGTCATCGGCCGCGTTCGAGGAGGCCCGCGACAAGGTCGCCCGCTTCCTGAACGCCCCGTCGCGCGACGAGGTCATCTTCGCCAAGAACGCCTCCGAGGCGCTCAACCTGGTCGCCAACACGATGGCGTGGGCCGGACCGCTCGAGGTCAAGGCCGGCGACCGCGTGGTGATCACCGAGATGGAGCACCACTCCAACATCGTGCCGTGGCAGCTGCTGACCGAGCGCAAGGGCGCCGAGCTGCGCTGGTTCGGGCTCACCGACGACGGCCACCTCGACCTGTCGAACATCGACGAGCTGATCACTGAGAACACCAAGGTGGTCGCGCTGACCTGGGTCTCCAACATGCTCGGCACGGTCAACCCGATCGCCGAGATCGCCCGTCGTGCCCACGAGGTCGGCGCTGTCGTGGTCGTCGACGCCTCGCAGGCCGCGCCGCAGCTGCCGGTCGACGTGCAGGCGGTCGACGCGGACTTCCTGGCCTTCACCGGCCACAAGGTCACCGGTCCGACCGGCATCGGCGTGCTCTGGGGCCGCACCGAGCTGCTCGACCAGCTGCCGCCGTTCCTCGGCGGTGGCGAGATGATCACCACGGTCACGATGGAGAAGTCGACCTACGCCGGCATCCCGCACAAGTTCGAGGCCGGCACCCCGCCGATCGTCGAGGCCGTCGGTCTCGGCGCCGCAGTGGACTACCTGACCGAGATCGGGCTGGAGAACATCCACCGGCACGAGCAGGCGGTCACCGGCTACCTGCTCGACGGACTCGCCACGATCGGCGGCGTGAGCGTGCTCGGTCCCACCGACCCGGCCCAGCGCGGGGGAGCGGTGTCCTTCGAGATCGCCGGCATCCACCCGCACGACGTGGCCCAGACCCTCGACGCAGGCGGGATCGCCGTACGCGCCGGGCACCACTGCGCCAAGCCCGCCCACAAGCGGTTCGGGGTGCAGAGCTCGACGCGTGCCTCGTCGTACCTCTACACGACCCCGGCGGAGATCGACGCGCTGATCGAGGGAATCAACTACACCAAGAAGTACTTCAAGGTGACGTGATGGACCTCGACAGCCTCTACCAGGAGATCATCCTCGACCACTACCGCAGCCCCCACCACGCGGGCCTGCGGGAGCCGTACGAGGCCGAGGTGCACCACGTCAACCCGACCTGCGGCGACGAGATCACCCTGCGGGTGCACCTCGACGGTGATCCCGACAACTTGATCGTGACCGACGTGTCCTACGACGCCGAGGGCTGCTCGATCAGCCAGGCCGCGGCCTCGGTGATGACCGACCTCGTCATCGGCCAGCCGGTCGACAAGGCGTTCGCGGCCCACGAGGCGTTCCTGGAGCTGATGCAGGGACGCGGACAGGTCGAGCCCGACGAAGAGGTGCTCGAGGACGGGATCGCCTTCGCCGGAGTCGCGAAGTTCCCTGCACGCATCAAGTGCGCTCTACTTTCATGGATGGCGTTCAAGGACGCCACCGCACAGGTCGCCACCAAGGAGGAAGCATGACTGCTGACCACTCGGATCTTCCCGACGTACCCGCCGCGTCCGGCGCCGCGACCGCGACCGCCAGCCGTGACGACGTCGTCGAGGCGATGAAGGACGTCGTCGACCCCGAGCTCGGCATCAACGTCGTCGATCTTGGCCTGGTGTACGACGTGCACATCGACGAGCACTCCAACGCGGTGCTCGACATGACGCTCACCTCGGCCGCCTGCCCGCTGACCGACGTGATCGAGGACCAGACCAACTCCGCGCTGGAGGGTCTGGTCGGCGACGTCACCATCAACTGGGTCTGGATGCCGCCGTGGGGTCCGGACAAGATCACCGACGACGGACGCGAGCAGCTGCGGGCCCTGGGCTTCAACGTCTGAGGCTCGTCCCGCCGTCACCGGTCTGAGAGGATCCGGGGGTGACGGATCCCAGCGACCAGACCCCACGACGACGCCGCGGCCTCTTCGGGGCCATCCGGGAGCACATCGCCGAGGACGAGGAGATGTCGGTCGACTTCGACGTCGACTTCTCCGAGTACCTCGAGGCGCTCCGCCAGTCGCTCGACTCCTTCATCGCGGATGCGCGCAAGGCCGGTCTCGACGCGCCCGTGCCCACGGCTCCGGAGTGGGACGTACGCCGGCTGATCGCCCACCAGGGCATGGTCCACCGGTGGGCAACCGACTGCATCCTGGGCAAGCGGGTCGACCCCAGCGCCTACGAGACCGAGGGCGTCGAGTCGGCTGACCCGGTCATCTGGCTGCGCGACGGCGGGCTGCGCCTGATCAAGGCGCTCAAGGAGGCGCCCGTCGACCTCGATGCCTTCGTCTTCCTCGACAGCGCCCCACCACCCCGGCTGTTCTGGGCCCGGCGCCAGTGCCACGAGACCACCATCCACTCCGTCGACGCCCTCGCCGCCAGGCTCGGTCGCACCCCCACCGCCGACGAGACCTGGGTGACCCAGCAGGTCGCCCTCGACGGTATCGACGAGCTGCTCACGGGGTTCATGACCCGCGCGAAGTCCCAGCTGCGGAGCGACCACCCGGTCAGCCTGTCGATCCGGCCCACCGACGTACAGCATTCCTGGCTGGTGCGGGTCAGCGACCAACCACCGGTCGTCGAGCGCGGGGCCGGGCGTCAGCGCCGCTGGGGTCGTGACGACGCCGACCTGGTCCTCGAAGGCACTGCGGAACAGCTCTACCTCGCGCTCTGGAACCGGTCGGACGAGGTGACCGGTGAGGGATACGACCTGTGGCGTCGGACGGCGCGGGTCAGCTGGTCCTGACCACGTGTCCGAGGTCGCCGTCCCGCCGGCGCGACTGACGCGCTGGGTCGAGAACTTCGGCTCCCGGCACGGCGAGGTGGCGCTCTCGGTGACGTCGGGAACGCTGGCCGGACTCGCCGCCGACGGATCGACGTTCGTCGCCCAGGCCCCGTTCGACCGTCTCTACGACGGAGCGGCGTCGGTCGCGACCTTCGTCGAGTCCTGCGCACCGCCGGACGACTGGGGAGTGCTGCTCGTCCGCAAGGGCGGCTTCGCCATCGCCCGCCTCAACGCGGAGACGATCGTCGAGTCGAAGGTCGGACAGCGACACGTGCAGGGGCGGACCAAGGCCGGCGGCCAGAGCCAGCAGCGGTTCGCCCGGCGTCGCGACAACCAGGCCCGGATGGCCTACGAGGCGGCCGCCGAGCATGCCAGTCGCATCCTGGGGGGTGCTCCGCTGATCGTGACCGGCGGCGACCATGCCGCGGTCGAGGCAGTGCTGACCGACCGGCGGCTGGCCGGGATCGCCGTCCTGCAGCCGTTCCTCCCCGTCCCCGACCCGCGCCGAGGCGTGCTGGAGCAGGCGATCCTGGACGCCGGGAACGTCCGGATCAGCGTCGTCAACGCCTGACGCTGTCCGGCAGCGGCGGGGAGCAGTCCGCCGCAGACTCGGTAGACCTTCCAGGTGGCAGGTCTACTGAGTGCGTTGGGAGACGGGCCACGAGACCCGGAGACTCGTTGATCGGGGACTGCGTAGAGGTTCCACGTGGCACGTCTACATAGCGCTGCGAGAGGTGCCGCGAACCAGCGGTGTGCCGCCAGCTCACGCGTCGCGCGGAGCGTGCTTCGCGGCGACCCACTGCACGGTCTCGACCACGGCCATCACGCCGAAGGTCAGTCCGGCGATGGTCGAGACCAGCCCCAGCAGCCGCACCAGCAGGTCAGGTTGGCCGACCGCGAGCACGATGCCGCAGGCGAAAAAGACGACCACAGCGACCACGAGAGCGTTCCTCATGTCGTGGATCCTAGGGCGCACGGGGACTGTCCGCGGCTCAGGACGGCACCGAGGCGTGCACCACCACGTGCTGGACGGGGACGTCGTAGCGCTCCCTGGCGTCGGCGACGATGCCGTGCCGGAGCCAGGACGAGCGGTCCTCGGGCTGGGTCGCGATCACCACGTGGTCGGCCTCGAACTCCTTGAACGCCGAGTCGAGGGCGACCAGGGGTCGGTAGTCACCGAGCTCGCCCTCCACCGTCAGGCCGCGACCGCGCAGGTCCGAGAGGGTCTCGTCGAGCCGCTGCTGGGCCGCCTCGGTCGTGGCCTGCCAGACGAAGGCAGCGCCCTCTCGGTCGGCGGTGCCGGTGTCGACCGGGTTGACCGGCACCACGACGAGGTACGACGCGTCACCACTGCCGTCGATGCGCTCGAGGGCGTCGTGCAGCTCGTCCTCGGCCATGGTGCGGTTCGCCAGGACGATGACCTTCTTGGCGGGCCGGTGGTCGTCGGCGCCGGCCTCCATCTCCTCCACGGAGACCGAGCCGCCGCGCCAGCGGGTGACGGCGTAGAGGACGAGCACGACGGCCCACGACAGCAGGCTCAGCAGCAGCTGTGAGCGGGTGTCGGACTTGAACGCCATCTGCACCAGCACACCGACGATGCCGGCTGCAGCGAGGATGGTGAGCACCGGGAAGAACCACATCTTCACGGTGAGGTCCTCCTCCGGCGTACGACGCCGCAGCACGAACTGGGAGACCGCGATCAGGAAGTAGACGAACAGGATCACGGCGCCGGAGGAGTTCAGCAGGAAGTCGAAGACGGTGTCGGGGGAGACGTACGCCGCCACCACGCTCAGGAAGCCCACCACGGTCGAGGCGAGGATCGCCCAGACGGGAACGCCACGGCCGTTCACGGTGATCAGTCGCATCGGCGCCTCGCGTCGGGCGGCGAGCACGAACAGCATCCGCGAGGCGGTGTAGAGCCCGGAGTTCAGGCACGACAGCACCGCGGTGAGGACGACGGCGTTCATGATGTCGTCGGCGTACGGGATGCCCATCTCCTTGAAGGCGTCGACGTAGGGCGACTTGTCGGGCTTGCCCTGGGTCCAGGGCACGATGCACAGCAGCAGGAACACGGAGCCGACGTAGAAGGTGCCCACCCGCACGATCACCGACTGGGTCGCCTTGGCGATCGCCTTCGCCGGGTCGTGCGACTCGGCCGCCGCGACCGTCGCGATCTCGGCCCCCACCATCGAGAACACGACCACGACGATGCTGGAGAAGATCGCGCCGGCGCCGTTGGGCAGGAAGCCGCCGTGGTCGGTGAGGTTGCTGACGTCGAAGCTCTGGTTCGGCCACAGGCCGATGACGAAGAGCGTGCCGAGGATCAGGAAGGCGATGATGGCGAAGACCTTGATGCCGGCGAACCAGTACTCGAACTCGCCGTACGACGAGACCGAGAACAGGTTGGTCGCCGTCATCAGCGCCATCAGGACGAGCGCGAAGATCCACAGCGGCACGCCCGAGAACCAGTAGCGCAGGATCCCGGCACCGGCCACGGCCTCGAAGCCGACCACGATCACCCAGAAGTACCAGTAGAGCCAGCCGACGGAGAAGCCTGCCCACCCGCCCAGGGCGCGGCGTGCGTAGTCGGCGAACGACCCGGTCGACGGGTTGGCGGTGGCCATCTCGCCGAGCATCCGCATGATCAGGATGATCAGGAGACCGGTGATCGCATAGCTCAGGAACGCTGCTGGTCCCGCGTCCTTCATCACCGCGCCCGAGCCGACGAACAAGCCGGCCCCGATGACACCCCCGATCGCGATCATCGTCAGGTGACGCTGCTTGAGCCCCTTCTGGAGGGCCGGTGCGGGGGAGTCGGTCGCCTGGGTCATGTGGCACCCGTGCCCGGCCGGTGCCGGCCTGAAACCGTCCGGCGCTCGCTTGCTCTGTCAGGATGAGCGCGACGGACGCACGAGGGGAGCGGGGCCATGTGGGAGCCGGACCCCTCGTGGCGCAGGCTTCCGGGCGCCGGGGGACCCTCGAGCGCGGGTGTCTGGCTGGCCGACGACGACGGCCGCACCTGGGTGGTCAAGCGGCTCGAGGCCCCGGACGGGACCACCCCCGCGCTGCTCGATCCGGCCCACGCCGGCTACTGGCGACGCGAGGCCGAGGTCGCCCGTGACCCCGCCGTGCTCGGCCGCGTCGGACTGGTGCCGCCGGAGTTCGGGCCGGTGGAGGAGGACGACGAGGGCCTCACCGTGTGGAGTGCCGAGATGGCCGGCGAGTCGCCGCCGGGGTTGTTCGTCGCACGCGCACTCGGGCGCTTCGCTGCCGCGCCGTACGACGCACCCGCCTGGGCCGCCCGCCGGCTGCTGGAGAACCGGCTGGCGATGGCCGCCGAGCGCGGGGGCTGGCCGACCCTGGCGAGGACGACCCTCGCCGACGTGACCGACCGGCTGTGGGAACGTCGCGGCCACTGGCTCTCGCTCTGCGCGGAGGCGCCCCAGGGTCGGGTGCACGGGGACGCCGTACCGACCAACTTCGTCGCTGCTCGCGGTGAGGACGTCGTGGCGGTCGACTGGCAGTGCTTCGGCACGGGACCGGTCGGGGCCGACCTCGGCTACTTCGCGCTGTCGAGCCGCGAGGAGTTCGGTGTGCTGCTCGAGACGTTCCTCGACGGCGCCGGACCCGGCGTCGACGCAGACGTGGTCGCTCTCGCCGCCCGGGTGACCGCCGTCTACAGCGTCGTCACCCGAGCCGAGTGGGCGCTGGCCCAGGTGGCCAGGGGTGAGGGCGCCCTGGCCGGCAAGTACCGCCACCCCGCCGTGGCTCCGCACCTGCGCGCGCTCCAGCGGCAGTTCCCACAGATCGAGCCGTTGCTCTAACGCAGGAAGATCCCGGCGTACGGCTTCGGGTCGAAGTACGTCGTCTTCGGGGGCATCACTTCGCCCCGGTCGGCGACGTCGGTCAGCTGCTCCATCGGGGGCGGCCGCAGCACGAACAGCGCACCGCCGTCCTCGTCACAGGCGCGCGCCTGGTCCGGCACGCTCGAGAGTGCCGAGACGATCTCGAGCCGGTTGCCGGCCAGCTCGTCGAGGCCGAGCAGGGGATCGATGACGTGCTCGTTGAGGACGGCGATGTCCAGCCCGGCGGCACCGGGGAGGCGGATGCCGGTGTAGGACGCGTCGTACCACCGGCCCTCGACGTAGACCGCGAAGCAGCCGTGCGCGTCGTCCGGACCGGCGATGTCGCGGAGCTCGAAGTCGGCCGACAGCAAGGTGCGCAGGGTCTGCGGGCGGACCGGGCCGGTGACGCGGCGGTGGAAGGCCAGCAGCCGTAGCCCGTCGAACGGGTAGATCACGCACATGACTCCGGCCTCCGCCGGTTGCCCGGCCGCACGCCACACGTCGAGGCTCGCCGCGACGCGGTGGTGCCCGTCGGCGATGTAGTGGACGCCACTGCCCAGCTCGGCCGCCAGCACCGCGCCCAGGGAGTCAGGCACCCGCCACACGGTCTGCTCCCACGCGTCGGGTCCGGTGAACTGGACGAGCGGTGATGTGCCGAGGGTCTCGGCCTTGGCGGCCTCGACGGCCGGGCCGGGTCGGTGCAGCAGCGCCACCAGCTCCGACCGCACCGCTGCCGAGGTGAAGTGCCGCACCAGGGCCTCGACGCGGTCAGGCTGGACCGCCTCGTGGCCCCGGACCTGTCCGTCGACGAACGCCTCGGCACTGACGTCGCTGACCACGCCGACGTGCTCCTCGTCGCCGCGGCGGAGCCGGTAGAGGAAGAGCGCGGCCGGGCCGCCCTCGTAGGACCGGGGGTCGAACTCGCGTGGCCGCCGGGTGTCCGCGTGGGTGTCCGAGGACCGCTCGGAGGGCGGCAGCGCATCGAGCATCTGCGACACGTGCGCGGCGGCATCGTCCTGGCGGACGATCCGCGCCTGGAGAGGACGTACGGCGGAGGCGGACTCGACCCGCTCCGGCCCGGCCGACCCCGCGAACGGAGCGGCGGAGACACCGAGCACGTTGGGGATGGCCTGCAGATCGGCGAGCAGCCCGTCGGGAAGCGCTCCCGCGACATCGATGGTGGCCATCGCGGCCTCGCCGCCGCGGAAGACGCGGTTCTCCATCTGCTCGACGTTCAACCGGGCCACGCTGAGCAGGTCCAGCACCCGCGCCAGCACTCCGGGACGGTCGAGGTGGCGGACGGTCAGCGTCACCGAGCCGAGCCGGCTGGGCGCGAGGTTGACGCAGTTGCGTGCCTCGCCCTCGACGAACGCGTCCACGATCTCGACCACGCCGGCGGCGGTCGCGACCTGGGCCTGCTCGGTGGAGGCACCGATGTGGTGCGTCCCCACGACGCCGGGGTGTTGAGCCAGGGTGGAGCTCCACTCCGCCCGGCCCGACCCGGGTTCGTCGTCGTAGACGTCCAGACCCGCGCGCAACGTCCCTGCGTCGAGCGCCTCCAGCAGGGCCACCTCGTCGATGACGTCCCCGCGCGAGGTGTTCAGCAGGATCGAGCCGGGGCGGAGGTGGCCGAGGAAGGTCTTGTCGACGAGGTGCTTGGTCTCCGAGGCCGACGGCACGTGCAGGGAGACGATGTCGGAGGTGGTCAGCAGCTCCTCCAGCGAGGAGCACGTCACGATCCCGAGCTCGGCGACCCGCGCCTCGGCGTACGGCTCGCGTGGCTTGTCCAGCGCCTGCACCGTGATGCCGAACGAGACCGCCCGCTCGGCGACGGCGAACCCGATCGAGCCCAGACCGACGATGCCCATGGTCTTGCCGAGCAAGCCCTCGGCCTTGCCGTAGGCCTTCTTGTCCCAGCGACCGGCGCGCAGGTCGGCGACGTTGTCCGGGATGCGGCGGTCGAGGGCCAGGAGCAGCCCCATGGTGAGCTCGGCGACCGCGGCGGAGTTGCGGCCTGGGACGTTGGCCACGAGCACGCCCCTGGCTGCCGCGGCGCCGGTGGCGATGGTGTTGGTGCCGGCGCCGGCGCGGATCACCAGGCCCAGCTGGTCGGCGTTGGCGAAGACACCCTTCTTCACCTTGGTGCTGCGGACGACCAGGATGTCGAACCCGTGGATGCGGTCCGCGAGGTCGGACTCGGTCAGGCCCGCGTCAACGACCACCTCGTGCCCGCGGGTCTCGAGCTCGTCGATGGCGGTCTGCGGCAGCGAGTCGGCCACGAGGATGCGCAGTCCCGCGCCCGCTCGGTCGTCCCGGCGTACGTCCGGGCGGCCTTCCGGCATCCGACACCTCCCCGCGCCTGAGCCGGTCGCCAGAAGGCGACCTGCCCGTCACGGTAGTGCCTGCGCCCCCGACCACACCATGAGAAGGCTCCCGCCCGACCCATCATCTCTGTTTGGCTACCTCGTTGGTCCCAGCGCCGCTAGCGTGGGCGCATCTCGTTGAGGGCTCAAGGAGGGGTCTGGGTGACGTCGAAGGTCGCGAGTCCGATTCGCGTCGTCCTGGTCGACGACTCGTCCGATCTGCGGCTGCTGGTGCGGCTCGCCCTCGAGCGAGAGGCCGACTTCACGATCGTGGCCGAGGCCGCTGACGGAGACGCGGGCGTGGCGGCGGTGGCGGCCCACAAGCCGCACCTGGTGCTGCTGGACATCGCCATGCCGGTGATGGACGGGCTCCAGGCGCTGACGTTGATCCGCGAGGAGTCACCGGGGTCGATCGTGGTGATGCTGTCCGCCTTCACCGGTTCCAGCGGCGCCATCGAGCGCGCGATGGCTCTCGGAGCCCACGGCTACATCGAGAAGGGCGGCGTGGAGGCCATGATCGCGGAGCTCCGCGGCGTGCTGGCGCGGGAGTTCGGGGTGCCGGGCCGGAGCAATGGTGGCTACCGGGAGCCGTTCGCCGACGCCTAGGCGTGGACGCGCACTGGTACAGCCCACGTCGTCTCGGAATCTGGGCGCGGGTGCCGACGTGCCGCCCCGAATTTCGCCCTCAACCGGGGCAAATGAGCTGCCGGACCAGACCTGACGCCGTCGTCCCTGGACGACGAGCCGTCGCGAGCGTGCACAGCCCGTAAATTGCTGTCTGCACCGGGGGGTCGGAGCGAACCGGAAGACGAGTGGCATGGGGCGTGGGGCGCGGCACCTCGGTGTACTGCTCGCGCTCTCCGTGGCCGCGCTCGGTCTCGCCGGTGGTGCCAGCGCTGACGCGGCTGCCAACAGCCTCACCATGTCGGTGATCGGCACGCCGGGAACGGTGGCAACGGGTCCCAGCCAGTTCGCCATCGGCGGCGACACCCCTGTGAGCGTGTCGGTCGCGTCCATCAGCAGCGGCAAGGCCACGGTGGTCGCCGGGCCGGACAGCTCGACCAGGGCGCTGCAGTTCCCGGCGTACGTCACGTCGGGCACCTACCCGCGCGCGGTCGTCGGGGCGGTCCCGACCTCGGGCGGCGGGTTGTCGCCGGGCGCTTCCGACTTCGAGTACGGCGCTGTCTTCCGCGTCGACACCACTACGTCGACGCGCTCGATCGACAACGGGGACAACCTGTTCCAGCGGGGGCTCTACCAGGACCCGTCGCAGTTCAAGCTGCAGATCGATCATGGCTATCCCTCGTGCCTGGTGCGTGGCTCGGCCGGACAGGTGTTCGCCAGCTCGCCGACCAAGGTGGTCTCGGGCGCGTGGTACCGCGTCACCTGCTCGCGGGTCGGCACCAAGGTCACGGTGGCGTGGGCGCCGTACGGCAGCACGGCGACGCCCGTCACCACGGTCGCGACCGGATCGTCAGGGACGTTGTCGTTCCCGGCCGGCACGCCGGCCTCCATCGGCGGGAAGCTGAACCCGTCCGGAAGCATCGTCTCCAGCGCCACCGACCAGTTCAACGGCGCGGTCGCCGGCGTGTGGGCCAACCGACTTCCCCTCACCCCGCCGCCGAACCAGCCACCGGTGGCACACGCGTCGGCAACGTGCACTGATCTGGACTGCTCGTTCAGCGGCCTCGACTCGACCGACCCCGACAACGACCCGCTGACCTACTCCTGGGACTTCGCCGACGGCAGCGACCCGGGCTCGGGGGCGCAGGCGACTCATTCGTACGCCGCCGGCACGCGCACCGTGACCCTGACCGTGACCGACGACCACGGCAACTCCGACACCGACACCGTGGAAGCCACCACCACCGACCCGGTGGACCCCGAGGACCCTGTGGATCCCCCTCCGAACCAGGCGCCGGATGCCGTCGCATCGGTCGTCTGCACTGACCTGGACTGCTCGTTCAGCGGCCTCGACTCGACCGACCCCGACAACGACCCGCTGACCTACTCCTGGGACTTCGCCGACGGCAGCGACCCGGGCTCGGGGGCGCAGACGAGTCATTCGTACGCCGCCGGCACGCGCACCGTGACCCTGACCGTGACCGACGACCACGGCAACTCCGACACCGACACCGTAGAAGTCACCACCACCGACCCGGTGGTCGACCAGCCACCGGTCGCCCACGCCGCTGCGACGTGCGCAAACCTCTCGTGCAGCTTCAGCGCCGGCGACTCCTCCGACCCGGAGAACGAGACCCTCAGCTATGGCTGGGACTTCGGTGACGGGAGCCTGCCGGGGTCGGGCGTGAGCACCACGCACAGCTATGCGACGGCCGCCTCCCGCACGGTGACGCTGACCGTGACCGACGACCACGGCAACTCCGACACCGACACCGTGCTCGCCACCACCACGGCTCCGGCCACCCCGGTCACCTTGGTGGCGGCAGCGGCCACCAACGCCAACCGGACCAGTCACACCGTGGTCGTGCCCTCCAGCGTGCGGTCCGGGGACACGTTGATGCTGTTCTTCGCCACCAACTCGTCGACCTCGACGTACACCAACCCGAGCGGCTGGACCATGCTCCAGAGCAAGAACGGCGACGGCATGGTCGTCCGTGCCTATCGCAAGGTGGCGACCGCCACCGACGCGGGCAGCACCGTCAAGATCACCTCCTCGGCGTACGTGAAGTCCGACCTCACGGTGGTGGCCTACCGCAACACCAACGCGTCCAACCCGGTCGCAGCCTCGGCCTCGAAGGTCGACAACACCACCGGCGCCGCTCACACCAGCCCGGCGGTCAGTGCGGCCGGTAGCGGCAACTGGCTGGTGACGTACTGGGCCGACAAGTCCACCTCGACGACGGCCTGGACCGCCCCCGGTGGCCAGATCGTCCGCGCGAAGACCTTCGGCTCGTCCTCGGCCCACATCTCGGGGCTCCTCGCCGACAGCAACGCCCCGGTAGCAGCAGGCGCGAGCGGTCAGAAGACCGCGACCGCGAACTCCTCGAGCACGCGTGGAGTCAGCGTCAGCGTCCTGCTCGCGGGCGTGTCCTAGTCACGAGCCGGTGATCTCGGCGCGACGCTGCTCCCACTTCTCCGCCAGGCCGGACATCTCGTCGTCGACGAAGTTGAGGAACTCCCGGGTCAGCAGCAGCCGCTCGTGGGCGGGGGAGTCGTCCCCGAGGTCGCGGATCCCCGCGGTGAGGGCCGCGATCATCGGTGCGTAGAGCTGGTCGCGGCGCATCATTGCGCCGTGCCAGGCGTCGTCGTCCACGACGTACACGTCCCGACGTGAGCCGCGCTCGCGCTCGCGGCGGAGCATGCCGAGCTGGGCCAGGTAGTTCACCGCTCCGGAGACCGACGCCGGGCTGACCGCGAGGGTCTCGGCCAGCTCGGCGGAGGTCATCCGCCCGTCGTCGTCGACGAGCAGGGCCGAGAACACGAGGGAGGGGAGGCGCGGGAGGCCGGCCTGGGTCAGGGCACCACCCATCCGCTCGACGAAGGCGTGTGTCTCGCGGCTCATACAGCAATGTTACAAGATTCAGAATTGTCTGAAAGTAGGAGTACGGTGGCGCCATGGACTCGCCTGTCATCTCGGTCAGCGGCCTGGTCAAGAAGTTCGGCCGGTTCCGCGCTCTCGACGGACTCGACCTCACCGTCACCCCGGGTGAGGTGCACGGTTTCCTCGGCCCCAACGGGGCCGGGAAGTCGACCACCATCCGGTCGCTGCTGGGCCTGCTCGGCATCGACGGGGGTACGGCGCAGGTCTTCGGCCTCGACCCCTGGCGCGACGCCGTCGCGATCCACCGCCGCCTCGCCTACGTCCCCGGCGACGTCGCCCTGTGGCCGAACCTCAGCGGTGGGGAGACCATCGACCTGCTGGTGCGGATGCGCGGGGCCGACCCCGAGGCGCCGGACTCCAGGCGCGCGGAGCTGCTCGAACGGTTCCAGCTGGACCCGACGAAGCGTGGGCGCGCCTACTCCAAGGGCAACCGGCAGAAGGTCGCGCTGGTCGCCGCATTCGCGACCCGTTCGGACCTGCTCATCCTCGACGAGCCGACCTCGGGGCTGGACCCCTTGATGGAGCAGGTCTTCAACGAGTGCGTCGCCGAGCACACCGCGGCCGGTGCGACGGTGCTGCTGTCCAGCCACATCCTGAGTGAGGTCGAACGCCTCGCCGACCGGGTGACGATCATCCGCGACGGCCGTGCCGTCGAGTCCGGGACGCTCGAGGACCTGCGCCACCTGCGTCGCAACAAGGTGCGGGCCGAGGTCTCCGGCCCGGTGCCCGACCTCGGGCCCCTCCCCGGAGTGCACGACGTCCAGGTCGACGGCCAGGTGGTCACCTGCTCCGTCGAGCCCGACGGGATGGCAGCCGTGCTCGCGGCACTCAGCGACGCCGGCGTGCAGTCGCTGACCAGCACACCGCCGACCTTGGAGGAGCTGTTCCTCGACGTCTACCGGACGGAGCCCTCGGGAGCGCGTCGATGAGCACCCTCGCGATGACCGGCCGTGGCCCCGGCACAGGTCTGCTGGTCCGTCTGGCCGTACGACGCGACCGGGTGCTGGTCCCGGTCTGGCTCGGGGTGCTGCTGCTCGTCGACCTGGCATCGGCCGCGTCCGTGCCCGGGCTCTACCCCACCGAGGCCGAGCGGGTGAAGGCGGCCGAGGCGATCAACGCCAGTCCCGGGATCGTCGCGCTCTACGGGCCGATCCTCGACGTGCACAGCACCGGCGAGCTGGCCATGACCAAGATGACGGTCCTGTACGCAGTCTTCGTCGCGATCATGATGTTGTTCGTCGTACGCCGGCACACGCGGCTCGACGAGGAGAACGGTCAGGCGGAGCTGCTCGGCGGCACCGCCGTCACCAGTGAGGCGCCGCTCACCGCGGCTCTCACCTTCGGAGCCGGTGTGGCCGTGCTGCTCGGCATCCTCACGGCTGTCGTCAACACGGCGGCCGGACTCGGGTTCGCCGGGTCGGTCGCCTTCGGCGCGTCCTGGGCCGGGATCGCCCTCGTCGCCGTCGGACTCACCCTGGTGGCCTGCCAGCTCTCGGCCAGCTCGCGCACCTGTGCCGGCATCGCGTCCGGCGCCATCGGGGTGCTCTTCGTGCTCCGCGCGGTCGGGGACACCACCGAGGCCTCCTGGCTCAGCTGGCTGACGCCGTTCGGCTGGAACACCCAGCTGCGCGCCTACAGCAACACCCGGTGGTGGGTGCTGCTGCTGTACGCCGGCCTGGCAGGCGCCCTGGTCGGGACCGCCCGTCTGCTCCGAGCCCGTCGTGACCTCGGCGCCGGCATGCTCGCGCCACGGCCTGGGCCGGCGACCGGCTCGCCGAGGCTGGCCGACGCGATCGCCCTGAGCCTGCGGCTGCACACGCCGATGATCGTCGGCTGGACGATCGGTGTCGCCGTCAGCGGGCTCGTGTTCGGTGCGATCACCCCCAGCTTCGACGCCTTCGACTCCGGGACCGTCCAGGACCTGCTGCAACGCATCGGCGGCCCCGGTGCCTTTCGCGACACCCTCCTGGGGGCGGTCATCTCGGTGCTGGCCCTGGTGGTGACCTGCTTCGCGGTCGCGGTGGTCAACCACGGTGGCAGCGACGAGCACGACGGCCGCACCGAGCAGGTGCTCGCCACCGCGACCTCGCGCTCACGGGCGTTCCTGGCCACCGCCCTGGTGGCGCTGGGCGCGGTCACCTGGCTGCTGCTGGTGTGCGGGGTCGCGATCGCCCTGGGGGTCGGCAACGACACCGACCACTCTTTCGGTCGGCTGGTGGCCTCGGCCCTCTCCCAGGCACCGGCCGTGTGGACGGTGGTCGCCCTGGCGGTCCTCTGCTTCGCCGTCCGCAGCAGGTGGGCGCTCCTGGGCTGGGGCATCGTGGTGCTGTTCGGCACGCTCGGCCAGATCGGCGAGCTGCTCGACCTGCCGAGCTGGGTGCTGGACCTCTCGCCGTACACCCATGTCCCGCGGATGCCGCTCGAGGACTTCGAGCTCGGGCCGGCGGTGGTGCTGACCGCGATCGCGGCGGCCCTGGTCGCGGTCTCGTGGCAGCGCTACCGCACCCGTGACATCGGTTAGTCGGGTCAGAGGTCCGGAACCCAGTCGAGGGCGCCGCGGCGGAAGGCGCGCACCGGTAGTGCGGCGGCGCCCTCTGGGACCCGGCCGATCAGCGGGACGCCGGTGACCCGGGGGAGGTCCAGCAGGTTCTGCTCCTCGGCCAGACCCGGCTCGGCCGGCCAGGCGCCGACGACCACACCGGCGACCTCGAGCGCGCGCGCCTGGATCGCCTGCACCGTCAGTGCCGCGTGGTTGAGGGTGCCGAGCCCGGCCCGGGCCACCACCACGAAGACGACCTGGTGGCCGGCGTACCGCACCGAGTCGGCGAGGTCGATCAGGTTCCAGTTCTCACCGAGGTTGACCAGGACACCGCCGGCGCCCTCCACGAGCGTCACACCGTGTGCGGCAGCGACCCGGTCGACCAGGCCGCGCTGCTCGGCCAGGCCGGGCAGCTCCAGCCCCGCGACCCGGGCGGCGGTGTCCGGGGCGAGCGGGTCGGGCAACCGCACCCCCTCGTACGTCGCCACGTCCCCGGCCAGGCGGCGTACCTCTGCCAGGTCGCCGTCCTCGTCCGGGCCGATGCCGGTCTGTGCCGGCTTCACCACCGCGACGGTGCGTCCGAGCGAGAGCTGCACGGCGGCCAGGGCGGCGGTCACCACCGTCTTGCCGACCTCGGTGTCCGTGCCGGTGACGAAGAGGACGCTCACAGCAGCTCGTCCAGCACCCTGACCGCCCGGGCGAGCTCGTCGTCGTCGAGCTGCGCGTGAGCGGTCAGCCGGAGCCGCGAGATGCCGTCGGGCGTCGATGGGGGCCGGAAGCAGCCGATGCGTACGCCGTTGCCAGCGGCCTTCTCGACAGCCGCGACGGCCTCGAGCGGGCCGGCCATCGGCACCGCCAGCACCGCACCGGCCGGCTGCTCGACGCCACAGGCCTCGGCAAGCACTCCGGAGACCTCGTTGACGCGAGCCACCCGCCCGGGCTCGTCCTCCACGACGCCAAGCGCCGCCAGCGCACCACCGGCAGCGGCCGGCGCGAGGCCGGTGTCGTAGATGAACGGACGGGCCCGGTTGACGAGGTGCTCGCGCACCGCGGGTGAGGACAGCACCGCACCGCCCTGGGCGCCCAACGACTTGCTGAGGGTCAGCGTCCCGACGACGTCGGACCGACCGCCGAGGCCGGCCGCGTGCAGCAGGCCGCGGCCCTGGGGACCGGCCACGCCGAGGGCATGGGCCTCGTCCGCGACCAGGACCGCGCCTCGGGCAGCGCAGACCTCGGCCAGCTCGCGCACGGGAGCGGCGTCGCCGAGCACGGAGTAGATGGTCTCGACCAGCACCACGGCACGCGGCTGGCTGCGGGCGGCCAGGGCGGCGTCGACGGCTGCCACGTCGTTGTGCGGGACCACCTGCACCCGCGCCCGGCTCAGCCGGCAGGCGTCGATCATCGAGGCGTGCACGTGGGCATCCGAGACGACCAGGGTGTCGGCGTCGGTGAGCGCCGACACCGCGGAGAGGTTGGCGTGGTAGCCGGTCGAGAAGACCAGGGCGGTCGGGAAGCCGGTGAAGCTGGCGAGGGCCCGTTCGAGCTCCTCGTGCAGGGTCAGGGTGCCGGTGACGAGACGCGAGGCGCCGGCACCGGCGCCGTACTCCTGGGCGGCCGCGACGGCCCCCTCGACCACGCGCGGGTGCCGGGTCAGACCGAGGTAGTCGTTGCCGGCCAGGTCGATGCCCTGCTCCGACGGGTGTCGGGGGACCAGCCGCCGCGTCAGCCCGGCCTCGTCACGTTGCTGGGCCTGCTCGGAGAGCCACCGCTCGAAGTCGGTCACGCCACCACCTCGCAGATGGTGGCCGTGATGGCGGCCAGGTCGTCGTCGGTGGTGACGTACGGCGGCATCGTGTAGACGAGATTGCGGAACGGCCGCAGCCACACGCCGTGGTCGAGGGCGCGTTCGGTCACCTTCTGCACGTCCACGGCGCTGTCGAGCTCGACCACGCCCACCGCGCCGAGGGTGCGTACGTCGACCACTCCGGGCGCTGCCGCCGCAGGTGCCAGGCCCCGGCGCAATCCCGACTCGATCCGTCGGATGTTGGTGTCGTTGTCGTACGACGCCAGCAGGTCGAGGCTCGCGTTGGCCACCGCGCAGGCGAGCGGGTTGCCCATGAACGTCGGCCCGTGCATCATCGCCCCGGCCGGCGACGAGCTCACCCGCTGCGCCACCTCGGCGGTGCAGAGCGTGGCCGCGAGGGTCAGGTAGCCGCCCGTCAGCGCCTTGCCCACGCAGACGATGTCGGCCCTTTCCTCGAGCCGGTCCTGGGCGAGCGCGGTGCCGGTGCGCCAGAAGCCGGTGGCGATCTCGTCGTGGATGACCAGGGCCCCGTGCTCACGGGCCAGACGGCTGAGGTGGTCGACGCACCGAGCCGGCCACGGACGCATGCCGCCCGCGCCTTGGAGGAGGGGCTCGACGATCACCGCAGCGATCCCGGTGGCGTGCCACTCGAACAGGTCAGCGACCTCTGTGGCCCAGGCATCGAAGCCCTCTTCGTCGGTCGGCTCGGTCGGTGGGAGGGGGGCGAAGACGTGCTCGGGCACGATGCCGGCGTACATGCTGTGCATCCCACCGTCGGGGTCGCACACGCTCATCGGCGAGAAGGTGTCGCCGTGGTAGCCGCCGCGGATGGTCAGGAACCTCGTCCGACCGGTGCCGGCTTGGGCCTGCCAGGCCATCTTCATGGCCACCTCGACCGAGACCGAGCCGGAGTCGGCCAGGAAGACGTGAGGGAGTCCGCTCAGCTCGACCAGGCGGCGGCCGAGCTCGACGGCCGGCTCGTGGGTCAGGCCACCGAACATCACGTGGCTCATCCGGCCGACCTGGTCGCGGACGGCGGCGTCGAGCTCGGGTACGGCGTACCCGTGGATGGCGGCCCACCACGACGACATCGCGTCGATCACCTCGACGCGCTCACCGCCCCGCTTCAGCCTCAGCCGTACGCCGCTCGCGGACTCGACCTCGTGCACGAGCGAGGGTGCGGTCGCCGAGGAGTACGGGTGCCACAGGTGCTCCCGGTCCCAGGAGAGCAGCTCGTCACCCACCGGAGACGGTCCCGTGCTCGACGCAGGTCGCGCTCCACCCACGCGGGATCACCTGCACCACCATCCGGCGGCGGCACTGCGCGCAGTAACGCGGTGGCTCGAGCCGGAGCCGCGCCCGGCAGACGTCGTGGTCGACCTCGTCGAGCCCGCGACCGCAGTGTCCGCAGAACCCGGGCTCGGCCATGACGTCAGATCTGCTCACTCAAGGCCTTGATCGGCATCTTCAGGTCCTCGAGGAGCTCGAGGTCCTCCTCGGGGTTGCGCCCGAGCGTGGTGAGGTAGTTGCCCACGATGACGGCGTTGATGCCGCCGAGCAGTCCGTCGCGCGTGCCGAGGTCGCCGAGGGTGAGCTCGCGGCCGCCGGCGTACCGCAGGATCGTGCGGGGCATCGCGAGCCGGAAGGCCGCGATCGTGCGCAGGGCGTCCTTGCTGTCCATCAGCGGCAGGTCGCCGAAGGGGGTGCCGGGACGCGGGTTGAGGAAGTTCAGGGGCACCTCGTCGGGCTGGAGCTCGGCCAGCTGCGCGGCGAGCTCGGCGCGCTGCTCGATGGTCTCGCCCATGCCCACCAGGCAGCCGCAGCACAGCTCCATGCCGGAGTTGCGGACCATCTCGCAGGTGTCCCACCGCTCCTCCCAGGAGTGGGTGGTGACGACGTTGGGGAAGTAGGAGCGGGCGGCCTCGAGGTTGTGGTTGTAGCGGTGCACGCCCATCGCGACGAGGTCGTCGACCTGCTCCTGGGTGAGCATCCCCAGAGAGGCGGCCACCTCGATGTCGACGGCCTCCTTGATCGCCTTCACTCCGTCGCGCATCTGGCTCATCAGCCGCTCGTCGGGCCCCCGCACGGCGGCGACGATGCAGAACTCGCTCGCGCCGGTCGCGGCCGTCTGCTCGGCGGCCTTGACCAGCTCGGGGATGTTCAGCCACACCGAGCGCACCGGCGAGGTGAACTGACCGCTCTGGCTGCAGAAGTGGCAGTCCTCGGGGCAGCCGCCCGTCTTCAGCGACACGATGCCCTCGACCTCGACCTCGGGGCCGCACCACTTCATCCGTACGGCGTGCGCGAGCTCGAGCAGGTCAGGGAGCAGCTCGTCGGGCGAGGTGAGCACGGAGAGGATCTGCTCCTCGCTGAGACCCTCACCCCGCTCCAGCACCTGCTCCCGGAGGTCGGCCAGCTGGCTCGGGTCGTGAAGGGACGGCTCGATGTGCACTGACATGGCAGTCATTGTTGCCCACGTCGGGCTCGTCGTACGGACACGGGTGAGTACTGGACGGTCACAAGCCGCTCGGTGTCCGGTCAGCCCCGGCGGAAGGCCCGCTCGTGCAGCTCGCGCATCTCACCCTCGAGCTCGGGATCGGGACCGAGGACCGGCAGGTCGGGCACGACCTCGTTGACCGAGAACGTCACCACCGGAGAAGCCCCGGCGCCCCACTCGCGACGCCACTGGTCGAGCCGGCGGGATGAGACGGCGTACACGATCGGGCCGAGTCCGACCCACCCGTGGGCGGCCGAGCACATCGCGCAGTGCTCGCCGGAGGTGTAGACGGTCGCACCCGCCCGCTCGTCGGGCGAGAGGTGCCGGCCCGCCCACACGGCTAGGTCGATCTCGGGGTGCGCGAGCGGCTGGTCGGTGCGCTCCCGGTTGCGTCGCTCGGCGAGCACGCTCCCGTCCGCCCCGACCAGCACCGACCCGAACGGGTCGTCCCCGGCCTCGAGCGCCTCCCGGGCCAGCTCGACGCAACGCCGCAGGTGGTGTCGATGGGTGTCGTCGAGGTCCATGGCCACAGGTTGGCACGGTCCGGACGGGCCGCGGCGCTCAGAGGTTGTCGGTGTCGAAGGTGTTGCAGCCGTTGATCGTGCCCTGCTCCATGCCGCGGTTGAACCAGCGGACGCGCTGGGCGGCCGTGCCGTGGGTGAAGGAGTCGGTGTCGACGCGGCCCGACGTGCGCTTCTGGATGCGGTCGTCGCCCACGGCCTGGGCAGCGTCGATGGCGCGCTTGACGTCGTCGGGGGTCAGCTCGGTGATGATCGCGTTGCCGTCGGCGTCGGTGGTCTTCTGGGCCGCCCCGGCCCACACCCCTGCGAGGCAGTCGGCCATCAGCTCGGCGCGCACCGAGTCGCTCTTGGGGCCGCGGACGGTGCGCATCCTGCCGAGGATGCCGAGCTGGTCCTCGATGTGGTGACCGTACTCGTGGGCGATCACGTAGCCGATCGCGAACGGTCCGCCCTTGGCCCCGAGCTGGCCCTGCAGCATGTCGTCGAAGAAGGTCGTGTCGAGGTACACCAACTGGTCGTTGGGGCAGTAGAAGGGCCCCATCTCGGTGCTGGCCTGGCCACACCCCGAGGCGGTGGACCCCTGGAAGCGCACCGTCTTGACCACGTCGTACTGCTTGCCGGTCTGGTCGGGATAGGCCTGGGACCAGAAGCTCTGCACCGAGTTGGTGAAGAGGTCGACCGCGCAGTCCTCCGACTTGTTGGCGTCGGCGCCGCTCTGGCAGGAGTTCTGCGTCGTGGTCGTCCCGCCACCGCCGCCGGACCCGTCGCCCAGCAGACCGGTGCACTGGGTGAGTACGACGAACAGCACCACGACGACGATCGTGCCGATGCCGATCTTGCCGCCGCCTCCGCTGGGCATGGGCAGTCGCATGCCGCCGCCTCCGAGGCCACCGCCGCTGCGGGTCTCGATCTGGCTCTGGTCGATCCTGGCTTTCGGGTTGAACCGCATTGCCGCGTCCTTTCGCCCCCGTACGCCCTCGTAGACTAGGGGTGCGCGGTCCGAGTACCCCGCCGCGGCACCCCTCATCAGGAGGCGCCGACCCAACTGCGAAAGCCCCTGTCGTGATCACTGTGTCCAAGCTCGAGGTGCGCGCTGGCGCACGCCTGCTGATGGACGACGTCTCCTTCCGGATCGCGGCCGGTGACCGGATCGGGCTGGTCGGGCGCAACGGTGCCGGCAAGACCACGCTGACCCGGATCCTGGCCGGGGAGGCCCTTCCGGCCAGCGGGTCGGTCACGTCGTCGGGCTCGGTCGGCTACCTCCCTCAGGACCCGCGTACCGGCGACCTCGACGTGCTCTCCCGCGACCGGATCCTTTCGGCGCGCGGACTCGATGACGTCGTACGCCGCCTCCGGGGTGCCGAGACCGAGATGGGCAGCGACGACCCGGACATACGCGACCGGGCGATGCGTCGCTACGAGAACGCCGACGCTGCGCTGCACGCCGCGGGTGGCTACTCGGCCGAGGCGGAGGCAGCCCAGATCGCCGCCTCGCTCGGCATCGAAGAGAGGCTGCTCGGCCAGCCGCTGCGCACTCTCTCGGGCGGTCAGCGGCGACGCGTCGAGCTGGCCCGGATCCTGTTCTCGGGCGCCGAGACGTTGCTGCTCGACGAGCCCACCAACCACCTCGACGCCGACTCGATCGGCTGGCTGCGCGAGTTCCTGCGCAACCACAAGGGCGGCCTGGTGGTGATCTCCCACGACGTCGGCCTGCTCGAGGCGTGCGTCAACCGGGTCCTGCACCTCGACGCCAACCGGGCCGTGATGGACGTCTACAACATGGGCTGGAAGGCCTACCTCAACCAGCGCGAAACCGATGAGAAGCGCCGCAAGCGCGAGCGGATGAACGCCGAGAACAAGGCCAAGACGCTGACCGACCAGGCCAACAAGATGCGCGCCAAGGCCACCAAGGCACAGGCCGCGCAGTCAATGCTCAAGCGTGCCGAGAAGCTGATGGAGGGCATCGAGGGAGAGCGCCGGGCCGACCGCGTGGCGCGGATCAAGTTCCCGTCGCCCGCTCCCTGCGGCAAGACCCCGCTGACGGCGAGCGAGCTGTCCAAGACCTACGGCTCGCTCGAGGTGTTCACCGACGTCGACCTCGCTGTCGACAAGGGCAGCCGGGTGGTCATCCTCGGTCTCAACGGCGCCGGCAAGACGACCCTGCTGCGCATCCTGGCCGGGGTCGACCGCCCCGACACCGGGCAGGTCGAGCCGGGGCACGGCCTGAAGATCGGCTACTACGCCCAGGAGCACGAGACCCTCGACACCACCCGCACCGTGCTGCAGAACCTGCACACCGCAGCGCCGCAGCTGACCGACACCGAGGCCCGATCGGTGCTGGGCTCCTTCCTGTTCTCCGGCGACGACGCCAACAAGCCGGCCTCGGTGCTCTCCGGTGGCGAGAAGACCCGCCTCGCGCTGGCCATCCTGGTCGTCTCCAGCGCCAACGTGCTGCTGCTCGACGAGCCCACCAACAACCTCGACCCGGCCTCCCGCGAGGAGGTGCTGGCCGCGATCCGGTCGTACGCCGGCGCGATCGTGCTGGTGACCCACGACGAGGGCGCCGTACACGCCCTCGAGCCGGACCGGGTGCTGATCCTGCCCGACGGCGTCGAGGACCTGTGGACGCCCGACTACGCCGACCTGGTGGCGCTCGCCTGATCTCGGCGTCGCGAGGCACCCAGGTCTGGAACCTGGGTGATCGTGCTCGTGCCACACCAGGGCGCTCCTGATGGGGTGTGGGGAACCCTCCTGTGACACGAGGGAGGTTTCCCCGGGCGCCCGGGGAAACTGGCGCCCGCCCTACAGTTCTCACATGACCACCCCGGAGCCGGAACAGCTCGAGCAGGCCGGTCTCCGGCTGGACCTCGAGGGGGCCGTCGCGACCATCACGCTGGACAAGCCTGCGCGCCGCAACAGCCAGACGCCGCGGATGTGGCACGCGCTCGCCGGGATCGGAGCGTCGCTCTCCGACGAGGTGCGGGTCGTGGTCATCAAGGGTGCGGGGGAGTGCTTCTCGGCCGGCATCGACACCCGCTTGCTGACCGGTGAAGGTGTCGACGGCGAGGACTCGGTGGCCGATCTCATGAGAGCGAGCGACGAGCAGATCCTCGAGACGATCGACGGCTACCAGCGCGGGTTCACCTGGCTCGCCGACCCGCAGATCGTGTCGGTGGCGGCGGTGCACGGTTACGCGATCGGCGCCGGCTTCCAGCTCGCCCTCGCCTGCGACTTGAGGGTCGTCGCCGACGACGCGCAGTTCTGCATGAAGGAGCCGGCGCTCGGGCTGGTGCCCGACCTGGCGGGAACAAAACCGCTCGTCGAGCTTGTTGGTCCCTCGCGGGCGTTGGAGATGTGCGCCACTGCGAGGTTCGTCGAGGCCGACGAGGCCCTGGAGCTGGGCATCGCCACCGTCGTCGTACCTCGTGCGGAGCTGGACGCCACCACCTCGGACCTGGTGGACGCGATCATCGCCAGCAACACGGGCGCCGTACGCGAGACCAAGGCGCTGGTGCAGCAGGCGGGGGAGCGAGACCTCGAGGCACAGCGGCTGGCTGAGCGGCAGGCACAGGTACGTCGGTTCCGCGATCTTGTCGGAGGCGGCTGAGACACTCTCAGTCGGGGAGCACGGAAGGGGGCGCCATGAGCGGCATGAGTCCCTGGGCCATGCTCGGTTCCGCGCGTCGTGACCGCTCGGTCGTCGAGCAGAAGGTCTCGCGCGACACGGTTCGTCGAATCGTCGGCTTCGCACTGCCCCATCGCTCGCTGATCGCGAGCTTCCTGTTCTTCGTCGTCATCGACGCGGCCCTCGTGGTCGTCAACCCGCTGCTGATCAAGCACCTGCTCGACGACGGCATCATCGGCAAGGACACCAGCCTCGTGCTGTGGCTCGCCCTGGCGATGGCGGTCACCTCGATCCTCGATGCCGGGCTCGGCGTGGCGACCGGCTACCTCTCCTCCCGCATCGGCGAGAGCCTCATCTTCGACCTGCGCACGCGTGTGTTCGCCCACGTCCAGCGGATGTCGCTGGCGTTCTTCACCCGCACCCAGACCGGTGCACTGGTCTCGCGGCTCAACAACGACGTCATCGGCGCGCAGCGCGCGTTCACCTCGACGCTGTCCGGCACGGTCTCCAACTCGATCAGCGTGGTCGTCGTCGGCATCACCATGTTCGCGCTGAGCTGGCAGGTCACCCTGGCCTGCCTCGCACTGTTCCCGCTGCTGCTGCTCGCCTCGCGCTGGGTCGGTCGCCAGATCAGCGGGCTGACCCGCACCCAGATGGACGGCAACGCCGACCTCGGCAACCTGATGACCGAGCGCTTCAACGTCGGTGGCGCGCTGCTGCTCAAGGTGTTCGGGCGGCGCGAGGAGGAGGACGCCAAGTACGCCGAGAAGGCCGGCCTGGTCCGCGACCTCGGCATCCGCATCTCCCTGGTCACGCGGGTGTTCATGGCGACCATGATGCTGATCCCGGCGCTGGCCACTGCGCTCGTCTACGGCATCGGCGGTGCCCTCACCATCAACGGTGCCCTCACCATCGGCACGTTGACCGCGCTCGCCACGCTGCTGCTCCGACTGCTCGGCCCGCTGCAGGGGCTCTCCAACGTGCGTGTCGACGTGATGACCGCACTGGTCAGCTTCGACCGTGTCTTCGAGGTGCTCGACCTGCCCTCGACCGTCGTCGAGAAGGCCGACGCGGTGTCCGTCCCGCCCACGGCATCCAGCGTGGAGTTCGACGCCGTCGACTTCACCTACCCGCGGGCCGAGGACGTCTCGCTCGCCAGCCTCGAGACCGTGGCGCGGGCCGAGAGCCGCGACCACGGGCAGGTGCTCCACGACCTCAGCTTCATCGCCCAGCCGGGCCAGATGATCGCCCTCGTGGGCCCGTCCGGCGCTGGCAAGACCACGATGACCCACTTGGTCGCCAGGCTCTACGACGTCACGGGCGGAGCCGTGCTGGTGAACAACCACGACGTCCGCGACGTGACCCTGCAGTCGCTCGAGGACGCCGTCGGCTACGTCACGCAGGACGCCCACATGTTCCACGACACGATCCGGGAAAACCTGCGCTACGCCCGACCCGAGGTGACCGACGAGGAGATCTGGTCGGCGCTCGAGATGGCACGCATCTCTACCCTCGTGCGCACCATGCCCGACGGGCTCGACACGGTGGTCGGCGACCGGGGCTACCGGCTCTCGGGTGGCGAACGGCAGCGGCTGGCAATCGCCCGGTTGCTGCTCAAGGCTCCCGGGATCGTCGTGCTCGACGAGGCGACTGCCCACCTCGACTCCGAGTCGGAGTACGCCGTGCAGCGCGCGCTCGACCAGGCGCTCGAGGGCCGCACCTCGCTGGTGATCGCCCACCGGCTCTCCACGGTGCGCAACGCCGACCAGATCCTCGTCGTCGACGGCGGCCGGATCGTGCAGCGCGGCACCCACCACGAACTGCTCGCCCAGGGCGGTCTCTACGCCGACCTCTACCGCACCCAGTTCGTCGAGGACGCCGTCCAGCCTGATCCGGTGTCCTAGGCTCGGGGAGCATGGACCTCGGACTCAAGGATCGCGTCTACATCGTCACCGGAGGGGCCCGCGGGCTGGGTCGCGCGACGGTCGAGCTTCTCGTCGCAGAAGGCGCCCGCGTGGTGCTCTCGGGTCGCAACCGGGACAGCCTCGAGGCGGCCGTGGCCGACCTCGGCGAGGGTGCGGTCGCCCAGGTCGGGGACAACGCCGACCCCGAGACCGCCGACCGGCTGGTCACGGCGGCCACCGATCTCTGGGGTCGTCTCGACGGCGCCCTGATCTCCGTCGGCGGTCCGCCCACGGGCACCGTGATGGACACCCCCGACGAGGTGTGGACCAGCAGCTTCGAGTCGGTGTTCGTCGGCGGGCTGCGCGTGGCCCGGGCGGTGGCCAACGGGATCGACGGGCCGGGGTCGATCGCCTTCGTGCTGTCCAGCTCGGTGCGAGCCCCGATCGCCAACCTGGCCATCTCCAACGGGCTGCGTCCCGGTCTGGCGATGGCGGCCAAGACGCTGGCCGATGAGCTCGGTCCGCGCGACATCCGCGTCAACGGCCTGCTGCCTGGTCGCGTCGGCACCGAACGGGTGGCCGAGCTGGACGAGGCGAGCGGCGACGCCGAGGCCGCTCGCGCGAAGGCGATCGCCGGCATCCCGCTCGGACGCTACGGACGCCCCGAGGAGTTCGCCGCGGCGGCGGTGTTCCTGCTCAGCCCGGCCTCATCGTTCGTCACCGGCACCATGCTGCCCGTGGACGGCGGCATGCTGCGAGCGCTCTGACCCGGTGCTGTCCGTCGCCCGCCGGACGCGGCGCTGGCGCAGCTCGTCCCAGACCAGGAAGCAGAACCCGAAGATCGCCAGCGCTCCGAAGAACCACCACTGCAGCCCGTAGAAGAAGTGCGGTCCGTTGCTGGTGTCGTCCGGCAGCTCGACGGCGCCGAGCGCCTTCGCGGGAGCTGGGCTCTCGGCGGCGAGGTCGAGGAACCCCCCGTAGAGCGGGTACGGCACGACCGCTCCGATCCGTGCCGAGGAGATGGCCCGCGTCGAGAGGTCGCTCACCCGGGCGGCACCACCAGTCGCGTCCCGTCGTACCCACCCCGTGACGGTGACCTGCCCGTCGCTGACCGGCGGCAGCTTGGGTCGCGACGCCCCGGAGTTCTCCGTCGACATCCAGCCGCGGTCGACGAGCACCGCAGCGCCGGACTGGGTGACCAGCGGGGTGACGATGTCGACGCCGGCCCCGCCGTCCCGGGTCTGGTACTTCAGCACGACGGTGTGCTTGTCGTCCCAGGTGCCGTGGACGGTGACGCGCCGCCACTCGTCCTGCTCGGAGGGCGATCGGTGGGTGGAGAGCAGGTCGTCGACCGGCACCGGAGCGGCGTTCAGGTTGGTGGCCACGATGCGGTTGTCGTGCTTGCGCTGGTCGAGCCGGTGGAACTGCCACTGGCCCAGCGCCCACGCCCCCCAGGCCAGCAGGACCACGGTGACGGCGAACAGCACCCAGCGCCGACTCAGCAGGAATCCCACGCGGCCACGGTAGTTCGTGGCACCTGTACCTAGACTGGCCGGGTGAGCCCCTCAATGCCGATCCCCGGACCGACCTCGGGACTGGCCGACAGCTACGGCCGTGTCGCGACCGACCTGCGCGTCTCGCTCACCGACCGCTGCAACCTGCGGTGCAACTACTGCATGCCGGCGGAGGGGCTCGACTGGCTACCGACCGAGGAGACGCTGACCGACGACGAGGTCGTCCGGCTGGTCCGCATCGGGGTCGAGGATCTCGGCATCCGGGAGGTCCGCTTCACCGGTGGTGAGCCGCTCCTGCGTCGCGGTCTGGCCGGGATCGTGGAGCGCACCAAGGCGCTGAGCCCGAGCCCCGAGGTCTCGTTGACCACCAACGCACTGGGCCTCGCCCGTACGGCGCAGACCCTGGCCGACGCCGGACTCGACCGGGTCAACGTCAGTCTCGACACCATCGACCGCGAGCAGTTCCACGAGATCACCAGGCGCGACCGGCTGCACGACGTACTCGAGGGACTCGCGGCCGCGAAGAGCGCCGGCCTGACCCCGGTCAAGGTCAACGCGGTGCTGCTCCGCGGGGTCAACGACCGCCACGCGCCCGAGCTGCTCAGCTGGTGCCTCGAGCAGGGCTTCCAGCTGCGGATCATCGAGCAGATGCCGCTTGACGCCCAGCACGGGTGGTCGCGCGAGGGCATGGTCACTGCTGAGGAGATCTTCGCGCTGCTCGAGTCCGAGTTCGAGCTCACGCCCGACCCCGAACACCGGGGCAGCGCACCCGCCGAGACCTTCCTCGTCGACGGCGGACCGGCCACGGTGGGCGTGATCGCCTCGGTCACCCGTCCGTTCTGCGGCGACTGCGACCGGGTCCGGCTGACCGCCGACGGACAGGTCCGCAACTGCCTGTTCGCCCGCGAGGAGTCCGACCTGCGCCGGGCCCTGCGCAGCGACGCCACCGACGCCGAGATCGCCGACCAGTGGCGGCTCGCGATGATGACCAAGCGCCCCGGCCACGGCATCGACGACCAGACCTTCCTCCAGCCGACACGTCCGATGTCGGCCATCGGCGGCTGAGCAACTCGCTGACCGGGCACCTTTGGTTGGCGCCAGTACGCCGAGAGGGCATTTTCGGCTGACCAAAACTGCCCGCTCGGCGTCGTACGACCAACCAGAACTGGCCGGTCGGCGGGACTAGTGCGGCGCGATCTCCTTGAGGAACTGGCGGGCGGAGAGGAAGTCGGCGAGGCTCTGGCGGTGCTCGTCGCAGGCGAGCCAGACCTTGCGGCGGTCGGGGGTGTGCAGCTTGGGGTTGTTCCACCGCAGCTCGTGTACGGCGGGTGCCTGACACCCCTTGGCCGAGCAGACCTCCGTCATCCGCCGAGCTCCCGGCGACCCTGGTCGGGCGGGACCAGGTCGGCACCCTCGATCCGCGGGCTGGCGACGTTGGCCATCACGACCGCGATGTAGGGCAGGATGAAGGCGCCCACGACCAGCACCCACCGCAGCCATCCGTCGGTCACGACGGCGCCGATGAAGCAGGCGGTGCGGATCGCCATCGAGAAGACATAACGCTTCCGACGACGGTCGAGGTCGTCGTGATGACTGGTCGGCGCGGTGGTGATGCGGACCGGTGCGGTCTCATGTCGCGCCCGGCGTGATGTGGCCACCTTGCCAGCCTACGTCGGCCCTGTCCGGCCGCCGCCGGGCCCCGGCCCCGACCGGTGACCGACATGGCATTCTTGACGGGTCCAGCACCCACGACCAGCCAGCACCCAAGGAGTACGCCGATGTCCAACCGCACGTACCGCGTCACCGAGATCGTCGGCACCTCGCCGGACGGCATCGACCAGGCCATCCGCAACGCCGTCGAGCGGGCCGCCCTCACCCTGCGCCACGTGGACTGGTTCGAGATGACGCAGGTGCGCGGCCAGGTCAAGGACGGCACCGTCGAGCACTTCCAGGTCGGGCTCAAGGTCGGGTTCCGTCTCGAGGACGACTGACACCATGTCGGAGACGTCAGAGCGACCAGCGGCCCTGGTCGAGCTGAGGGTCCTCGAGGGACCGAACCTGTACTTCCCTCGGGCCGCCATCAAGCTCACCCTGGACGTGACCGCTCTGGCGCAGGCCCCCGAAGCAGAGGTACGCCGGCTCGCGGAACGCCTCGGCATCGGGTCCTTGCGCGCCGATGCGCCGATGAGCGGCTTCCGCCAGCGATCGCTCGCCCGGCTGGTGACCCGCCTGGTCAGGAAGGTGGCCGCGGAGTCCGGCACCGCCCGGCTCGGCGTACGAGTCCGGCCGACGTCGCAGCACGAGCGCATCGTCGTCGCCTACCCCTGGCGCGACCGCAACCGCGCTCGCGCGCTCGGTGAGGCGGTCGCCTCCGTGATCGACGGGCTCGGCAGCACCGACGTCGGCGTCCTGGTCGAGGAGGCTGCTCGCCACGTCGCCTCCGCCGAGCGGGGCCCCGGGCCGACCACGATCCGTCCCAGGGTCCCCGTGGTGGCCGTCACCGGCACCAACGGCAAGACCACGACCTCGCGGATGATCGCGCACATCGCGCGCGAGGCCGGCCACCACGTGGGCTGGTCCAACACCGACGGCATCTACGTCGACGGCGTCCAGGTCGAGTCGGGTGACTACTCCGGGCCATCAGGTGCCGGCCGCGTGCTGGCGCACCGGGAGGTCGACTTCGCGGTCACCGAGACCGCCCGCGGCGGCATCCTGCTCAAGGGCATCGGTCTGGTCAGCAACGACGTCTCGGTGGTGACCAACGTGACCGCCGACCACCTCGGCCAGCAGGGGATCGACACCGTCGACCAGCTGGCCGAGGTCAAGGGAGTCGTGCCGCGGATCACCAAGAAGACCGGGTGGGCCGTGCTGAACGCCGACGATCCCCGCGTCTTCGCGATGCGGCTCACCACGCCCGCACGTCCCTGGGTCTTCTCCCGCGACTCGGACTCACCGGCCCTGCGCGAGGTGCTCAACGGGCACGGACGCGCGACCACGATCATCGACGGGTGGATCACCGTCCTCGAGGGCAGCCGCGCCGACGCGCTGGTCGAGGTCGCCGACGTGCCCATGACCCTGAGCGGCCTCTCCCGCTTCAACGTCGAGAACGCGCTCGCGGCGGCCTCGGCCGCGCTGGCTGCCGGCATCGACCGCCAGTACGTCGTCGCCGGGCTCACCTCGTTCCGCCCCGACCCCGAGCACAACCCGGGCCGGATGAACCTCTTCTCGATGGGCGAGGTCACCGTGGTGATGGACCTCGCCCACAACGAGGCCGGGCTCGAGGCGATGATCGAGATCATGCGCGGGGTCCGCGCCCCGGGACGTCGGCTGCTGCTCGGTCTCGGGGCCGTCGGCGACCGGCAGGACGACCTGCTCGAGATGCTCGGTGAGATCGCGGCCCGCGACGCCGACGTCGTGGCCATCGGTCACAAGGAGAAGTACCTCCGGGGTCGCACGCAGGAGGAGCTCGAGGGTCTGCTGCGAGCCGGCGCCGAACGGGTCGGCGTGACCGACATCGAGGCCTACCCGACCGAGCTGGACTCCCTGCAGGCGCTGCTCAAGCAGGCCGAGCCGGGCGACGTGGTTGGGCTGATGTGCCACGCCGAGCGGCAGCAGGTCTACGACTGGCTCGCCGCGCAAGGGGCGATCGCGGACACCCCCGAGCAGCTGCGCGAGAAAGTACGACGTGCCGACGGACGGGCCTGACTCCGACACCGAGCTCCTCCGGCGAGGCACCGCTCACGGTCGCGTCGTCATCGGCACGCTGACCCTGGGTTCCGGGATCGCCATCCTCGACGGCACCATCGTGAACATCGCGCTGCGACGCATCGGGATCGACCTCGGGGCGTCACTCGCCCAGCTCCAATGGGTCTCCAACGGCTACCTGCTCAGCCTGGCCTCGCTCATCCTCGTCGGCGGTGCGCTCGGCGACCGCCTCGGCCGGCGGCGCGTCTACCTGACCGGCGTCGCCTGCTTCGCGGTGTGCAGCGCTCTCTGTGCCTTCGCCCAGTCACCGACGCAGCTGGTGGCGTTCCGCATCCTCCAGGGGGTCGCGGCCGCGTTGCTCACGCCGGGAGCCCTCTCGATCATCCAGTCGTCCTTCCGGCAGGAGGACCGCGCGGGGGCGATCGGCACCTGGGCCGGCATGTCCGGCATCGCGGTGGCGATCGGCCCGTTCATCGGCGGCCTGCTGATCGTCCACGCAGGATGGCGATGGGTGTTCGCCATCAACCTGCCGCTGTGCGCGCTCGTGCTCCTGCTCGGCACGCGGCTGCCCGAGTCGCGGGACGAGGACGCCCCGCGTCACTTCGACTACAGGGGCGCGCTGAGCGGGATCGTGGCGTTCGGTGTCTCGACGTACCTCCTGACGTCGTGGCCGCAGCTCTCCCCGCTCGTGATCGTCGGCGGCTGCGTCCTCGTGGTGGCCGCGGTGTGGGCCTTCATCGTCTTCGAGGAACGTCCGGGTGCGATGGCCCCGTTGTCGATGTTCCGGTCCCGCACCTTCAGCGCCGCCAACCTGATGACGCTCCTGGTCTACGGCGCCCTCGGGGCTGTCCTCTTCTTCCTGGTGCTCCAGCTCCAGGTCACGCTCGGGTACGACGCGGTGCAGGCGGGTGTCGCCACCCTGGTGCTGCCCCTGACCATGCTGCTGCTCTCCGCCCGCACCTCGATCGTCGCTGCACGCATCGGACCTCGGCTGCCGATGACGGTCGGACCGATCGTGTGCGCCGTCGGCGTGCTGCTGCTCAGCGGCTTGGACGAGGGCACGTCGTACTGGACGGGCGTCTATCCGGGCGTGCAAGTGTTCTCCCTCGGCCTCGTCATGCTGGTCTCTCCGCTCACGGTCGCCGTCCTCGCCGCGGTGCCGGGCAACCACGCCGGCGTCGCGAGCGGGGTCAACAACGCGGTGGCGCGCGCCGGCGGACTGCTCTCGGTGGCGGCGCTGCCCGCCATCGTGGGCCTGTCGGGCGAGGAGTACCGCGACCCCACGGCCCTGACGTCCGGCTACCACCAGGCGCTCCTGCTCTGCGCGGGAATGCTGGTCGTCGGCGGCGTGGTGTCCTGGTTCGGACTGCACGAGGTGGGCAGGCTGCAGGAGACTGGACGTCCACCCATCGAGGAGAGCCACAGAGCATGACCGATGACAACAGCCGACTCGCTGTCCTGATCGACGCGGACAACACCTCGCCGAAGCTGATCAAGGAGATGTTCGAGGAGCTCGCGGGCTACGGCACCCTGACGGTCAAGCGTGCGTACGGCGACTGGACCAACACCCACCTCTCCGGCTGGAAGGAACACCTCCTGGCCAACGCGATCTCCCCGCAGCAGCAGTTCGCCTACACCTCGGGCAAGAACGCGACCGACTCGGCGCTGATCATCGATGCGATGGACCTCCTCTACTCGGGCAACGTGGAGGGGTTCGCGATCGTCTCCAGCGACAGTGACTTCACGCCGCTGGCGACGCGGCTGCGCGAGTCCGGCAAGCGGGTGATCGGCGTGGGGCAGCGCAAGACGCCGAAGGCGTTCGTCGAGGCGTGCGAGAGGTTCGTGTTCCTCGAGGTGCTGCAGGGCGACAGTGCAACGCCCGGCCAGGCGACCGAACCGTCCAAGGACGACCAGCCGCGCCCGATCCAGAGCGTGCTCACCAAGGCGCTGAACAAGGTCGACTCCGACGACGACGACTGGACCTCGCTGGGCGCCCTGGGCAACCACCTGAACCGGACCGACCCGTCCTTCGACTCCCGCAACTACGGCTTCGCCAAGCTCGGTGACCTGGTCAAGGGACAGCCGTTCCTGGAGACCAAGACCGTCACCGGCGCGAGCGGTCGCGGCCAGCTCTGGGTCCGGCTCAAGCGCCGGCGCACCGGAGCCGAGACTCCCGCCGAGAAGGCCCCGGCCAAGAAGACGGCCAGGAAGACCGCCCGGAAGGCCGTCAGCGAGTCGTAGCGGTCAGGCCTCCGTCGAGGGCGGCGTGTAGTCCGGGTCGGCCACCGGGGCGTCGTCGCTGCCTGCGGTGGCACCGGCCTGGGCCATCGGCGACCAGTTCTCCAGCTCCGACATCACCAGCGGGTGCTGGTCGACGCAGACCACGAGCAGGTCGCCGCGGTTGGCGCGGCTCATCGCGTGGTGCACAGCCGCGATCTCGTCGTGGATCACCTCGAGCTGCTTGCACCGCACGCCCTTGTCCATGGCCCGGCGTACGCCCTCGGCGACCAGCGTCGCCGTCTCACCGCGCTTGCGACGGCGCAGGCTGACGTCCTCGCGCACGATCACCACGTCGAAGTGCTCCGCCGCTGCCTCGCCCAGCTCGCGCATGTCCTCGTCGCGTCGATCACCTGCCGTAGCGATGACGCCGATGCGGGACGGCTTGCCGAGCTCGCTGCCGGAGTCGAGGCTGTCGCCGATGCGGTCCACGAAGTCGCCGAGGGCCCGCATGCCGGGTGCGTTGTGGCAGTAGTCGACGATCACGTTGACCCCGTTGACCTCGATCTCGTTGAGGCGGCCGGGGGAGAGGTAGTAGTTGGTCGAGAAGGTGCGCAGTCCCTGGCGGATGTCGTGCAGCGGCGCCCCGATGGCGAACGCCGCGGCCGCGGCTGCGAGTGAGTTCTGCACGTTCATCCGCGCCCGGCCGGAGAAGGTCGCCGGCAGCAGGTGGGTGAAGGCCAGCTGCATGTCGCGGGCTCCGTGGCGTACGACGATCATCTCGCCGCGCTCGGTCGGCTGGAGCACCAGTGCCTTGCCGCCACGACGGCAGTGCGCGTCGATCATGTCGCGCTCCTCGGAGCCGGGCTCGGCCATCGAGAACCACACCACCTGGCCCGAGCAGCGTCGTCGCATCTCGCGGACCAGGGGATCGTCGGCGTTCAGCACCGCGTGGCCGTCGCGGGGGACCGCCTCGACCAGGACCGCCTTGACGTCGGCCAGCTGCTCGACGGTGTCGATGCCGCGCAGGCCGAGGTGGTCGGGCTGCACGTTGAGCACCACGGCCACGTCGTTGCGCTCGTAGCCGAGACCCTCACGCAGGATGCCGCCACGGGCCACCTCGAAGACGGCGAAGTCGACACGGGGGTTCTGGAGCACCATCCGCGCGCTGCGCGGACCGGAGGCGTCGGCCCGGATCAGCAGCCGTTCGTCGATGACCACGCCGTCGGTGGAGGTCATGCCGACCTTGCGTCCCATGCCCTTGAAGATGTGGCTGATCATCCGGCTGGTGGTGGTCTTGCCGTTGGTACCGGTGACGGCCACGATCGGGATCCGGCTCGGTGCACCGGGTGGGAAGAGCATGTCCACGACCGGCTTGGAGATGAACTGCGGCTCACCGATGGTCGGGTGGGTGTGCATCCGGAAGCCGGGCGCGGCGTTGACCTCGCAGATCGCGCCGCCGGTCTCACGGACCGGCTGGGTGATGTCGGGGCAGATGAAGTCGATGCCGGCGATGTCGAGGCCGACCATCCGGGCCGCCTCCTCGGCGATCTCGGCGTTCTCGGGGTGGGCCTCGAAGGTGCGGTCGATCGAGATGCCGCCGGTCGACATGTTGCCGGTGAGTGCGAGCTTGACCATCTCGCCCTCGGCCGGCACCGAGTCGAGCGTGTGTCCCTGGTCGGCGAGCACCTCGACGGCGGCTGCGTCGACCTTGATGCGGGTCAGGATCTTCTCGTGACCGACACCGCGTCGTGGGTCGGCGTTGGTGAGGTCGACGAGCGCCTGCACGGTGCTGCTGCCGTCACCGATGACATGGGCCGGCACCCGCTCCGCGATGGCGGCCATCTTCCCGTCGATGATCAGGCACCGGTAGTCCTTGCCGGTGATGAACGACTCGACGATCACCCAACCACGGCGCGACTGCTCCTTGGCGATCGGGAACGCATCGAGCACGTCCTGCTTGCTCTGCAGGTCCAGGCACACCCCGCGGCCGTGGTTGCCGTCCAGCGGCTTGATGACGACCGGGAAGCCGATGCGCTTGGCGACGCTGGCTGCCTGCTCCGCCGTACGCACGGAGTCCTGCTTGGGCACCGGGAGGCCGGCCGCTCCGAGCAGGCGGGTGGTGAGGTCCTTGTCGGAGGCGATGTCGACCGCGATCGAGCTGGTCTCGGAGGTCATCGTCGCCCGGATCCGCTTGGCGTGCACGCCCTGGCCGAGCTGGACGAGCGAGTGCTTGTTGAGCCGGATCCACGGGATGTCGCGCGAGACGGCTTCGTCGATGATCGCCTGCGTGGAGGGGCCGAACGCCGTGCGCTGGGCCCGGAGGATGAAGTCGTCGAGCTCCTGCTCGAAGTCGAGGTCGGGGTCGGCCTCGACGAGATGGTTCACCAGGCGTACGGCGAGCCGCCCGGCCTCGAGACCGACCTGCTCGTCGACGTACCCGTAGATGATGTTGTAGCGACCCTTCTGGCCCTTGACAGCGCGCGTCTTGCCGCGACGGATGTCGTGCCCGACGACCTGCTGGAGCGCCAGCGCGACGTGCTCCGCGACGTGGCCGAGCCAGGTGCCCTCGTTGAGCCGCTCGACGAACCCACCGCGACGACCGCGTGAGCAGGAGTGCTCGCGCAACCCCGGCAGCGCCTCGAGCAGGTGCTCGGTGAAGCCCGGGATGGTGTTGGTGGGGAAGTCCTCGAGGACCCCGAGGTCGACCACCAGGTGGATCGCCTTGTCGTAGGACCAGACATTGGCACCGCGGTAGACCCGCGTCTCGATGATCGTGAGGTCGGCGGTCGGGCGGCCTCCCGAGCTCACCGAGGTGGCGCGGGGGTCCCGGCTGTCCTGGACGCTGTCGGTCACTCCGATGCTCCTCTGCTTCGTCGGGCGATGCGGCGGCGCAGTACCGAGGGCGAGACGTCCCCGGCCGCAATGTCTCGTGCCATCTTGCGCAGATCACGGTTGGCCATGGCCAATTCGTCGGCCTCCGCGGGGTCCACCTCGCGCCTCGGCGGGACCAGGGTTCGCGAGGTCAGGTCGAACTCCGCACCCGGTGGCAGCACGTGCAGCACGACACCCGACGCCAGGATCGGACGACGTTCCCTGGCCTCGTGGGCGTTGGTGACCATGTGGCTGCCGTCGAACAGGGTGACCGATCCGCGGCCCACCACGCGCAGCATCTCGCGGTCCCCGGCGCAGGAGATGACGGCTCCGGTGTCCTCGTCGACGCCCATGCCGAGCAGCTGGGGGCTCTGGGCGACGATCATCAGCAACCGGCCGTAGCGGTTGCGCTGGGCGAAGTGCTGGTCGATGACGCAGTTCTGCACGAGTCCGAGACCGGCGGCGACCTGGGTCATCCGCTGCTTGGGGGTGGATCCACCCGGTCCGAAGGCGACCATGTGCGAGGACTGGATGCTCGCCCCGGCCGACGTACCCCCGACGACCGCACCGCGGGACCGTGCCTCGACGATGGCGTCCCCGAACGGCGTACCGGCGATGACCGTGGACAGCTTGAGCTGGTTGCCACCGGTCATGAAGATGCCGGTGGCTCCGTCGAGCTGGCGCACGACGTCGGGGGAGGAGGCCTGGCTGCGGTCCTCGGGCCGGACGCCGTACACCTCGGCCGCCCCGAGCTTGTGGAACAGCGCGGCGTAGACGTCGACGATCTCGGGGCCGAGCGAGGAGGCCGTCGGGACCACGGCGATGCGCGCGTCCGGGCCGCCCGCGCGCTTCACGAACTCGGCCAGCACGGTGCGCTTCCCGAGCTTGTCCTCGGCTCCTCCGATGACGAGCAGGTCGCCGACACCGCTCCGGGCTGGACCGTGGGCTCCCATTGGCATGACAGGAAGCCTAAGGGGTGGGAGATTGACTGACGTGAGCCCACCTTTGCCCGATTCGTCCTCGGGTGCTGCCTCGGTGCGCCGACGCCTGCTCGTGGTCATGCGCCATGGCAAGGCGGAGTCGTTCGCCCCGGAGGACCACCGCCGCCGGCTCACCGATCGGGGCATTCGTGAGGTCCAGGGTGCCGGCCAGTGGCTGGCCGAGGAGGGGCTGGTCCCGACACACGCCTTCGTGTCCTCCGCCCTGCGCACCCAGGACACCTGGGACATGCTGGTGACGACCACTGGGACCCGGGTCGACCCGGTGATCGACGACGCCATCTACACCGCCGGACCCGACAGCGCCCTGGACATCCTGCGCACCGCGCCCGAGGACGCCGAGGTGGTGCTGTACGTCGGGCACAACCCGACCGCGGCCTCGCTGGCCCACCTGCTCGACGACGGCGACGCCGACCCCGAAGCCTTTCGCGCGATGAGCGCCGGCTTCCCGACCTCGGCGATGGCCGTGCTCGACGTACAGGTGCCCTGGGCCGAGCTCGACGCCGCCAGCGCTCGGCTGGTCGGCTTCTACCCCGGGCCGGGATGACGCCGCTGACCTATCCCGAAGGCGACCACCCACACCGCCACGTAGGCGATCGCCATCACCCGGGCCACGATGTCATCGCAGCTCGCGACGGATCCCCAATCCTGACCGCTTCGCCGCGATCCGAGCCGTCATTGCCACACCAGGACCCTCGTTCGGGTGCCCGGACAGCCCTCACCAGCCAACCTCAGACAGGCGGCTCGGGAGTGGTGACGCCCTCTTCGGCGTCGGCCGCGACGACCTCCTCCCGGCTGATCCCGAGCAGGTAGAGGATCGCGTCCATGTAGGGCACGTTGACCGACGCGTGCGCCGCCTCCTGGACGACCGGCTTGGCGTTGAAGGCGATGCCGAGGCCGGCGGCGTTGAGCATGTCGAGGTCGTTGGCGCCGTCGCCGATCGCGATCGTGGCGTGCTCGGGTACGCCGCTGCGCTCGGCGAAGGTCCGGAGCGCGTCGGCCTTGGCCGCCCGGTCGACGACCGGGCCGACCACCCGACCGGTGAGCTTGCCGTCGACGATCTCGAGCTGGTTGGCCACCGAGAAGTCGATGCCGAGGTCCTCGGCGAGCCGGTCGGTGAGCTGGGAGAAGCCACCGCTGACCATCGCGAACCGGTAGCCGAGCCGCTTGAGCACGCGCACCGTCGTACGCGCGCCGGGGGCGAGGTCGAGGTCGTCGTACACCCGGTCGAGGGCGGACTCGTCGAGCCCGGCCAGCAGGGCGACCCGGTCGTGCAGGCTCTGGGTGAAGTCGATCTCCCCGCGCATCGCACTCTCGGTGACGCGGCGGACCTCGGCCTCACATCCGGCGTGGGCCGCGAGCATCTCGATGACCTCGCCCTGGATGAGCGTCGAGTCGACGTCCATCACGATGAGGCGCATGCCGCGACGCAGCAGGTTCGCGGCCTGTACGGCGATGTCCACGCCCTGCTCGGCGGCCTCGCGGGCCAGGATGTCGCGCAGCTTGTCGGGGTCGACACCTGAGACGTGCAGGTCGATCGCCGTGATCGGGTAGCGGGCCATCCGCTCGATGCGGTCGATGTTCGCCCCGGTGTCCGCGATCCGGCCGGCGATGGCCGCGACCGCGGGTGCCTTCAGCGGCGTACCCAGCACGGTGACGTGGCTGCGTCCCTCGGGGCGGGGTCGGTTGTCGCCGGATCCGCGGTCGAGCTCGAGGGTCATCCCCAGCTCGGTGGCCACCCGCTCCATCTCGGCACGCAGCGGCTTCCAGTCGCGCGGCGAGCTCACCAGGAGTCCGAGGATCAGCCGGCGGCGCAGCACGATCTGCTCGATGTCCATGACCTCGACGCCGAAGCGGGCCAGCGTGTCGAAGACCATCGAGGTGACGCCCGGCCGGTCCTTGCCGGTCAGCGTGATCAACAGGGTCCGCGGCTGCTCGCCGTCGCTCTCGTCCAGCACGGCACGAGGTTAACCGGCCTCGAGCTCCTCAGCCCGCGCGACCCGAGCAGGCTCCGACGACAGCCCTCCGCGCCGCCCGGTCGAGCTCACCGAGTGCACCGGCCCGCTGCTGCATCTCGTACGACGACACGGCGCCGCCCTCGCCCGAACGAGCCAGTGCGACGACCTCGAGACAGAGCAGGGCACGGTCCAGGGTCTCGATCCGCCGTGCGTCGTACCCGCGCGGCAGGGGGAGTGGTGGCCGGTGGCGCAGGTTCATCAACAGGTCGGGGATGTCCGGCTGCCAGGAGGCGACGTCGAGGTCGACCAGCCGGCGGGTCACCTCCGCCAGCGTGGTTCGCAGCTCGATGGACGTCTCGCGCTCGTCGACCCACGGGGCCGGCTCTGCGGGGAACGCGGTCCACACGATCGTGCGTGCGTCCTCGACGGGGACGAGACCCACCTTGCCGACGACCACCGCCTGCCCGGCGTCCAGCGCGGCGAGGTTGAGCTCCTCGGGACCGCCCAGCCCCAGCAGGTCGCCCGGCGCGGGGAGGGCGAGCGAGATCGGGCCGTCCAGGAGGGCCGGCAGCTCGTGCAGCTCGAGGATGCGATCGTCATCGACGCCACTGACCAGGTGCCGGGGGTCGTCGCCCCGGACGGCGTCGGCCAGGTCGTCCGGTCCGACGTCGCCGGACCGGAACGCGTCCAGCCAGGTGGCCAGGACGGCGGCGATGGGCAGCGTGCTCACAGCGGCAGCCTAGATCCGGACGGCCAGGGAGGAGCACGCTGCGGGACGGCGCAGGCGGCCGGGTAGGTTGACGTCCGACTCCACCTGATCCCGAATGTGCCGCTGAGGTCCCTGTCGTGAATGCCGTGCTCGAGCTCGCCGACGTCACCGTCAAGCGAGGGACTGCCACCCTGCTGGACGGCGTCGACTGGGCCGTCGAGGAGGACGAGCGGTGGGTCATCCTCGGCCCCAACGGCGCCGGCAAGACGACGCTCATGCAGCTGTGCTCGGCGCAGATCCACCCCACCTCCGGAGTCGTCGGCATCCTCGGCGAGGTCGTCGGCACGGTCGACGTCTTCGAGCTGCGGCCGCGCATCGGCTGGACCAGTGCCGCGGTGGCGGAGCGCATCCCGAGGCACGAGATCGTCCGCGACGTGGTGGTGTCGGCGTCGTACGGCGTGGTCGGCCGCTGGCGTGAGCGGTACGACGAGCTCGACCACGAGCGAGCCGCTGCCCTGCTCCGCGAGGTCGGTGCCGGTGCCCTGCTCGACCGCACCTTCGGCACCCTCAGCGAGGGGGAGCGCAAGCGGGTCCAGATCGCCCGGGCACTGATGACCGACCCCGAGCTGCTGATCCTCGACGAGCCGGCGGCCGGGCTCGACCTCGGCGGTCGGGAGGACCTCGTCTCGACGCTGTCGGCGATCGCGCTCGACGAGTACTCGCCCGCCACCATCCTCGTCTCCCACCACGTCGAGGAGATCCCGCCCGGCTTCACGCACGCGTTGCTGCTGCGCGAGGGCCGGGTCATGGCCGCCGGGCCGATCCCGCACGTGATGAACGCCGAGCAGCTGTCCGCGACCTTCGGCATGCGACTGACCCTGCACGAGGAGGACGGCCGCTACAGCGCTCGACGGCTGGCGCGTCGGCACGCCTGATCGCGGTTCGAATTGCGAACTCTTGGATAGGGTCGAGACATGGACTGGCTCAGCGATCACCTGTGGGTCGGCTGGCTCGGGCTGGCCGTCGCCTTCGGTGCGCTGGAGCTGGTCAGTCTCGACCTCTTCCTGATCATGCTGGCCGGCGGTGCCGTTGTCGGCGCCCTCACCGCGCTTCTCGGCGGGCCGGTTGCCCTGCAGATCGTGCTCGCACTGATCACGGCGGTGGCGTTGCTGGCCGTGATCCGGCCCAACGTCGTACGCCGCCTGCACAGTGGGCCCACCTTGCGCACCGGAGCCGAGGCGCTGATCGGGCAGCGTGCGAGGGTGCTGCGCGAGATGGCCCACGGCACGCCGGGTCGGGTGAAGATCGGCGGCGAGGAGTGGACGGCCGAGCCCTACGACGAAGATGACCGCATCGAGGCCGGCGAGGTCGTCGACGTGGTCCAGATCAAGGGCGCGACGGCCTACGTGCTGCGCGTCCACAAGCTCGAGTCCTGACGGCTCGAGCACAACTGAAAGAGAAGAGGGGTCGCGATGGGTGCAGCAGTACTGGTCGTGTTCGCACTGCTCCTGATCTTCGTCGTCCTCGTGCTCGCGAAGACGATCAGGATCATCCCGCAGGCACGTGCCGGCATCGTGGAGCGTTTCGGGAAGTACAAGACGACCCTGCAGCCAGGGTTGAACGTCGTCACCCCGTTCGTCGACCGGGTCCGCTACGTCATCGACATGCGTGAGCAGGTCGTCTCCTTCCCGCCACAGCCGGTGATCACCGAGGACAACCTGGTCGTCTCGATCGACACGGTCATCTACTTCCAGGTGACCGATCCGGTGTCGGCGACGTACGAGATCGCCAACTACATCTCGGCCATCGAGCAGCTCACCATGACCACCCTGCGCAACATCGTCGGTGGCATGGACCTCGAGCAGACGCTGACCTCGCGCGAGGACATCAACCGCGGGCTGTCCGGGGTGCTCGACGAGGCGACCGGTCGATGGGGAGTGCGCGTCGGACGTGTCGAGATCAAGGGCATCGACCCGCCGCCGTCGATCAAGGACTCGATGGAGAAGCAGATGCGCGCCGATCGTGACAAGCGTGCGGTGATTCTCACCGCAGAAGGTCAGCGGCAGTCCGCCATCCTCACCGCCGAGGGCAACAAGCAGGCCGCGATCCTGTCGGCCGAGGGTGACCGTGAGGCGCTCATCCTGCGTGCACAGGCCAACCGGGAGGCCGCGATCCTCAAGGCCCAGGGTGAGGGGCAGGCCATCCAGACCGTGTTCCAGGCCATCCACGACGGGCAGCCCGACCAGGCACTGCTCGCCTACCAGTACCTCCAGATGATGCCGAAGATCGCCGAAGGCTCCGCCAACAAGGTGTGGGTGGTGCCCTCCGAGATCACCAAGGCGCTCGAGGGTCTCGGGTCCGCGGTCCACGAGGTCGCCGGGATCCCCAAGACCTCGAGTGGTCCCCGGGTGCGGGTGGACACCAATCCCGAGGCGGCTCGGAGCACCGATCCCGGTTCGGTCCTCGCGGACACGCACGCCGAGGTCGAAAAGGCGATCGCCGCCGCGGAAGGCGCCGCGCGCTCCACGGCCGGCGGCGCTCCCGCCGCAACCCCACCGCCACCGGCCACACCTCCCGCCACTGACCCGACCGACTCCACCGGAGAGGCGCCGCCCGCGCAGTGAGCTTCTGGGAGATCGTCGCCATCCTGTTCGCCGGGATGGCGGCCGGGACCATCAACACCGTGGTGGGGTCGGGAACGCTGATCACGTTCCCGACCCTCCTCGCGTTCGGCATCCCTCCGGTGACGGCCAACGTCTCGAACACGATCGGGCTCGCCCCGGGGTCGCTGTCCGGCGCCATCGGCTACCGGCGCGAGCTCGAGGGCCAGCGCACGCGGCTGATCCGACTCGGGAGCGCGTCGCTGCTCGGCGGCATCGCGGGAGCCCTGCTGCTCCTCCTGCTGCCGTCGTCGGCATTCGACGCGATCGTGCCGGTGCTGATCGTGCTCGGCTGCGTGCTCGTGGTCGTCGGTCCGCGGATCCAACGCCGGGTCGCGGCACGGGCCGAGGAGCGCGGCGGGGTGGCCGAGCACGGCGTGTGGTGGGTCTGGCCCGCCGTACTCCTGGCCGGCGTGTACGGCGGCTACTTCGGCGCCGCCCAGGGCGTCCTGCTGATGGCGATCCTGGGCATCGGCGTCGTCGACTCGATGCAGCGGCACAACGCCACCAAGAACGTGCTCGCGCTGATCGTCAACGGGATCGCTGCGGTCGCGTTCATCATCCTGGACTTCGTGCACATCCCCGGGCTGGAGGGCGGCCACGTCGACTGGGCGGTGGCCCTGATCATCGCCATCGGCTCGACCATCGGCGGCCAGCTCGGCGCCACCGTCGGCCGACGCCTCCCCCCGAACGTCCTCCGCGCCGTGATCGTGCTCGTCGGGATCGTCGCGGTGGTCACCTTCGTCTTCTAGCCGCTGCTTGCGTCATACGAGTTGGTCGCCATAGCGGCCACTTCGTATGACGTACGGGCGCAAGCTCAGGAGTCCTGGAGCTCCAGCACGCCGGTCGCCACCGCGGCGGCGGCCACGACGGTGAGGAGGAGGCCGGCCTTCTTGGGGACCGAGCCGGTGGCGGCCGTGGCGAGGCCGGTGAAGGCGTCGGCGCCGTCGACCGCGATGCCGAGCTGGACGAGCCGGCGACGTGCCTCGCCCGAGGAGGCGAGCGTGATCGCACCGAGGGCGATCTCGCGCGAGCCGAACATGCGACCCATGTAGCCCAGCTGCGGGTTCGACCTCGGGTCGAGCAGGAAGAGCCGTGCCGTGAGCGACGGGAACAGGAAGGAGAGGGCGCCGACGCTGATGCGGCCATAGGCGAGGCCGGTGATGGGATCCATGACGGGAGGCTAGCGCCTCACTCGACGTACGCCGAGAGCCACCGGCCCAGCTCGTCGTACACCTGGGTCCGCGCCGGCTCGGCCGAGAGCACCACGTCGTGGATCGCCCCGTGCACCTGGACGATCGTCACGTGGTGGGAGAGCTCCGGGGCGCGTCGACGAAGGCGTTCGACGTCGAGCACCACGTCGGTGCGGATGAGGTCGGGGTCGTCGACCGACGTGGGAAGCGACGACCGGTCGGAGGTGATCATCAGCAGTGGCGAGTCGATGTCCAGCCCCTTGGCGACCCGGGCCTGGCCGGTGCGGATCGCGCGGATCCAGCCGGCGTACACCGGGTAGGACGCCAGCGGCTTCCATTCGAGGTTGAACTCCCACTCGCCGATGTGGTCCCGGTGCAGGCTGCGCGCGTAGACCCCGCTCACCTCGCGTGGGATCTGTCGCTTCGGGTCGATCGCGCCCAGCCGCTGGATGACCGGCAGGGCCAGCAGCCGGGTGAACGCATCCCCCTGCATGTCGATCCAGGGAGCGTTCAGGAAGACCCCGGCAGCGGGCAGACCCCGGTCGTGCAGCCACAGCGGCACGGTGAGCCCGCCCGTCGAGTGCGCGGAGAACACGACGTGGTCGTGCTCCTCGGCGATCAGGCGGTACGCGAGGTCGAGCTCCTCGTAGTAGGAGCTCAGGTCGGCGACGTAGTTCGGGGTCTGGTGCGGTCGCAGTGAACGGCCGTACTTGCGCAGGTCGAGCGCGAAGAAGTCGTAGCCCCGGTCGACCCAGTAGTCCGCGAAGCCGGTCTGGAAGAAGTAGTCGGCGAACCCGTGCACGTGCAGCACGGCCTTCCTCGTCGACGAGCCGGCCGACCGCCGGACCAGGGTCGCGACCACCTCGCCCTCGTCGTCGGGCCGCAGCTCCAGCGTCTGGGCGGTGTACGGCGGACCCAGGGCATCGGTCACCGCGGACACGTCGGGCTCGGCCATGGCGCGATCCTGCCATGGCCGAGCCCGGTGGCTGGTGCGCCGGGTCTAGGAGCTCGCGTGGGTCTCCGGCTCGACGATCGGGTCGGACGCCTCCTGCTGCGCGTCACCCGGCTGGGCGCCGGGTGCCCCGAGGTCGGCGCCCTCGCGGACGAGCTCCTCGATCTTCTTGCCGCAGTCGGCGTCGACGTGGTGCCAGTAATGGAAGGCGCGCTCGAGCACGTCTCCCTCGACCCCGCCGAGCAGGTGGCCGGCGACGGTCTTCACGAACGCCTCGCGCTGCTCGTCGGTCCACACCTCGCGCACCAGGGTGCCGGCCTGCGAGAAGTCGTCGTCGTCCTCGCGCAGCGTGTAGGCCTGGCGCACCATGGCGCCGTCGGTCTCCCAACCCGGGTCGACCTCACCCACGTTGTCGGCGTAGCCGCGGCCGAACGAGTTGGGCGCGTACACCGGGTCGTCGCCGCGGTGCTCGTAGGCCATCGGCCCGTCCTGCGTGTAGGTGTTCACCTCGACGCGCGGCCGGTTGACCGGCAGCTGCAGGTAGTTCGGACCGATCCGGTGGCGGTGGGTGTCGGAGTAGGAGAAGGCGCGGCCGAGCAGCATCTTGTCCGGGCTGAACCCGATGCCGGGCACGAGCGCGCTCGGCTCGAACGCCGCCTGCTCGATCTGGGCGAAGAAGTTCTCCGGGTTGCGGTTCAGCGTCATCGTGCCGACCTTGATCAGCGGGTAGTCGCCGTGCGGCCAGATCTTGGTGAGGTCGAACGGGTTGATCCGGTAGGTCTTCGCGTCGGCGTACGGCATCGCCTGGATGGACAGCGTCCAGCTCGGGAAGTCGCCCTTGGCGATCGAGTCGTAGAGGTCGCGGCGGTGGAAGTCGGCGTCCTCGCCGGCGATCTGGGTCGCGTCCTCGTCGGTGAGGCCCTCGACGCCCTGGTTGCTGTGGAAGTGGTACTTGACCCAGTGCTTCTCGCCGGCCTCGTTGACCCAGAGGTAGGTGTGCGAGCCGTAGCCGTTCATGTGGCGGTAGGTCTTCGGGATCCCGCGGTCACCCATCAGGTAGGTCACCTGGTGGGCCGACTCCGGGTTGAGGCTCCAGAAGTCCCACTGCATGTTGTTGTCGCGCAGGCCGTTGCCCCCACGGCGCTTCTGCGAGCGGATGAAGTGCGGGAACTTCATCGTGTCGCGGATGAAGAAGATCGGCGTGTTGTTGCCGACCAGGTCGTAGTTGCCCTCGTCGGTGTAGAACTTCAGCGCGAAGCCGCGCGGGTCACGCCAGGTGTCGGGAGAGCCCTGCTCGCCGGCAACGGTCGAGAAGCGGGCCAGCATCTCGGTCTTCGCGCCCGGCTGGAACAGCCCGGCCTTGGTGTAGGCCGAGACATCCTCGGTCGTCTCGAACTCACCGAAGGCACCGGACCCCTTGGCGTGCACGTTGCGCTCCGGGATGCGCTCGCGGTTGAAGTGCGCCATCTGGTTCAGGAAGTGCACGTCGTGGAGCAGGATCGGCCCGTCCGGACCGATCGTCAGGGTGTTGCGGTCGCTGGGCGCCGGAGCGCCGGTGTCGGTCGTCGAGCCGATCGAGGCCTCGGAGGACGGAGCCGTCGCGATGGAGGTTCCGTCGTCGGGCTGGGGCAGGTCGGTCATGCGCACTCCTCGTCAGTCGTTCGTGCCGTGGTGGGCACCCTCGGGGCGTACCCACGTCCGTCCGACACAACCACCGACACTGGAATGAATCAAGACAGCGTCATCCGGATGTCCTGAACTGTCAGTGGAGGGGTGATGTTTCAACCCTCCACTGGCGGTTTGGCCGGTCGCCCGGCCAAACCGCTGGACCCGAAGGCGTCCTCAGTGCTGGTAGGTGCCCATCACGATCGCTCGGCCGGCGGTCTTGAAGGCGAGGTTGAAGCTGACCACCGCGGGGGAGGCCTCGGAGTCGACTCCGAGCGACTCCTCGGTGACTGCGTGCACCACGAAGTAGTAGCGGTGCACCTGGTCGCCCTCCGGCGGCGCGGCACCCATGAACGCCTTGCTGCCGCCGTCGTTGCGGCACATGAAGGCATTGCCCGGCAGCGTGGCCCCCTCGGCGCCGGCACCCGCCTCCAGCGAGGTCACGTCGGCCGGGAGGTCGACCAGCGCCCAGTGCCAGAAACCGGAGGGCGTCGGAGCGTCCGGGTCGAAGCAGGTCACCGTGAAGCTCTTGGTGCCCTCGGGGACGTCGCTCCACGACAGCTGCGGGGAGCGGTCGCCCGCGGCGTTCACCTGGTCGTCCTTGAGCGGCTGGCCGTCGGTGACGTCGTCACTGGTGACGGTGAAGCTCGGGGCAGGCGGGAGCAGGTCGTAGGGATCGGGGCTCACGGGGCGTTCGATGCTCATGCAGGCGAACGTTAGTCCGCAGGCTGGGAGGGGCAAACCCGTCGGCCGCCCGGGATGGACACAATGGACCCGTGGACACACCTCACGACGAGCACGGCGACCCCCCGATCTACCCGGTCGGGCTGCGGCTCGCGGGCCGCAAGGTCCTGGTGGTGGGCGGAGGCAACGTCGCGCAGCGCCGGGTGCCCACGCTGATCGCCGCAGGGGCCGACGTACACCTGGTCTCGCCGGAGGTCACCCCCGCCATCGAGGGCCTGGTCGGGTCGGGCGAGGTGCGCTGGCTCGAGCGCGGCTTCGAGGACGAGGACCTCGAGGGCGCCTGGTACGTGATGGCAGCCACCGACGACCACGAGGTCAACGAGCGGGTCAGCGAGCTGGCCGAGGAGCGGCGGGTGTTCTGCGTCAGGGCCGACGACGCGTACGCCGCGACAGCGTTCACGCCTGCCGTCGGACGCCACGCCGGGGACACCATCGCGGTGATGGGCAGCTCGGCGGGCGAGCGCGACCCGCGCCGCCACGCCAGCCTCCGCGACGAGATCGTGACCGCGATGCGCGAGGGTGCGCTCGCGACCAGGCACCACCGCGACCACGGCCCGGGCGTCGTGCTCGTCGGCGGTGGACCGGGGGACCCCGAGCTCATCTCGGTGGCCGGGCGCAAGGCGCTGATGGAGGCCGACATCGTGGTGGCCGACCGGCTCGCCCCGCGAGAGCTGCTGGCCGAGCTGCCGGCCGACACCGAGATCGTCGACGTCGCCAAGCTCCCGCGCGGCCGCTCGGCCCAGCAGGACCGGATCAACGAGGTCATCGTCGAGGCGGCCAAGGCCGGCAAGCGGGTGGCCCGGTTCAAGGGCGGCGACAACTTCGTCTTCGGCCGCGGCTACGAGGAGGTCATCGCCTGCCAGGAGGCTGGTGTCCCGGTGACCGTCATCCCCGGCATCAGCAGTCCCCTGGCGGTGCCGGCCGTGGCCGGTATCCCGGTCACGCATCGTGGGATCACCCACGACCTCACCATCGTCTCCGGGCACCTCCCACCCGGTCACCCCGAGTCGCTCGTGCAGTGGGGCGCACTGGCCAGCCTGCGCGGCACGATCGTGCTGATGATGGCGGTCGAGAACGCACCGCTCATCGCCGAGGTGCTGCTCCGCGGGGGCCGGGACGCACGCACCCCGGTGGCGGTGATCTGCGACGGCACCATGCCGACCGAGCGCACCGTGCTCAGCACGCTCGGCGACCTCGCGGACGACCTCGTCACGCACGACGTGCACCCCCCGGCGATCATCGTCGTCGGCGAGGTCGTGGCCATTGCCCGGCCCGACGACTACCCGGCCCCGGAGCAGCACCGAGCGTGACGACGTACGTCGAGATCGACGACCCCGCCGACCCCCGCCTCGCCGACTACCGCGACCTGCGCGACGTACAGCTGCGGCAGTCGCTCGAGGCCGAGCACGGTCTGTTCCTCGCCGAAGGCGCCAAGGTCGTACGACGGGCCGCCGAGGCCGGCTTCCCGATCAGGTCCTTCCTGATGGCGCCGCGCTGGCTCGACGGGCTGGCCGACGTGCTGGAGGGGACCGACGCGCCCTGCTACGTGGTCAGCGAGGCCCTCGCCGAGCACGTCACGGGGTTCCACGTGCACCGCGGCGCCCTGGCCTCCCTCGCACGAACTCCTCTGCCGACGGTCGAGGAGGTGCTCGACGACGCCCGCACCGTCGTCGTCTGCGAGGACGTCGTCGACCACACCAACGTCGGTGCGATCTTCAGGTCCGCTGCAGCGCTCGGTGTCGACGCGGTGCTGCTGGCGCCGCGGTGCGCCGACCCGCTCTACCGCCGCTCGGTGAAGGTGGCCATGGGCGCGGTCTTCGCGCTGCCGTGGACGCGACTGCCGGACTGGTACGACGCACTACCGGACCTGAGCAACAGGGGACTCCACACCGTCGCCCTCACCCTGGCTGACGACGCCGTCCCGCTGGAGGAGGCGGTGTCCGGCCTGGGCCGGATGGCCCTGGTCGTCGGGTCGGAAGGTCACGGCCTGTCGGCACGGTGGGAGCGCTCCGCCGAGCGGCGAGCGGTGATCCCGATGGGGCGTGGGATCGACTCCCTCAACGTGGCCGCCGCGACGGCCGTCGCCTGCTACGTCGCAGCACGGAGGTGAATCACACCGGACGGCTGAGTTTCCTCTTATGGTGTCCGGGTGGGGTGGGAGGCAGAACCGGCTGAGGCGCCGTCCAACGACATGGTCGCGCACGTGTCCGACTACGCCATCATCGGTCTGGACCCCGAGGGCACGATCACGTCCTGGAACCTCGGTGCCGAGAAGCTCAAGCAGTACACCCGCGAGGAAGCGATCGGGCGCAGCTTCTCGATGTTCTACCCCGAGGAGGATCGGCGCGACGGCCTGCCACTGACTCTGCTCACCCAGGCCCTGGACGACGGGCGTGTCGAGCACCTCGGCTGGCGGGTGCGCAAGGACGGCACCCGGTTCTGGGGCGACGTGATCATCACCGCCCTGCACGACGAGGCCGGCGTCCACACCGGCTTCGTGAAGGTGACGCGCGACCTCACCGAGCAGCACCACCTCGAGACCGCCCTGAAGTCCAGCGAGGAGCGGCTCCGGCTGCTGGTCGGGCAGGTCGTCGACTACGCGATCATCGCCCTCGACCCCCAGGGCATCATCTTGACCTGGAACCTCGGCGCCGAGCGGGTCAAGGGGTACACCGCCGAGGAGATCATCGGGCGCAGCTTCGCGACGTTCTACCCCGAGGAGGACCGGCGCGACGGGTTGCCGATGAAGCTGCTGACCGAGGCCAGGGAGCAGGGCAGGGTCGAGCACCTCGGCTGGCGGGTGCGCAAGGACGGCACCCGGTTCTGGGGTGACGTGGTCATCACGGCCCTCCACGACGAGGGGGGCACTCTCACCGGCTACGCCAAGGTGACGCGCGACCTGACGGAGCAGCACGCCCTCGAGACCGCACTGCGGTCAAGCGAGGAGCGGCTGCGTCTGCTGGTCGGGCAGGTCGTCGACTACGCGATCATCGCCCTCGACCCCCAGGGCGTCATCGAGACCTGGAACCTCGGCGCCGAGCGGGTGAAGGGCTACACCGCCGATGAAGCGATCGGCCGCAGCTTCGCGATGTTCTACACCGAGGAGGACCGCCGACGCGGGCTACCGCTCGAGCTCCTGTCCATCGCCAAGGAAAGGGGCCGGGTCGAGCACACCGGTTGGCGGGTCCGGAAGGACGGCTCGCGGTTCTGGGGTGACGTGGTCATCACGGCTCTGCACGACGAGGGGGGCAAGCTCGCCGGCTTCGCCAAGGTGACCCGCGACCGCACCGACCTCAAGGCGCTAGAGGATGCCCAGGACGCGTTCTACGCCACCTTCAAGCACGACTTCCGGACGCCGGTCACCGCCATCAAGGGGTTCGTGGACGCGATTCGCCACGCCGACGACGAGACGCGCGCTCATCTGATCGACAGGGTCGAATCGAGCGCTGACCGCCTGCTCGGCATGGTGGAGGACCTGGTCGAGTTCGCCAGCCAGCGCGCGGGGCAGGCGACCCTGGTGCTGGCCGACATCGACCTGGCCGACGTCGCCCGCAGTGCGGTCCACGACCTCTCCAGCCACTTCGATCCGGCACGCGTGCAGATCGCGGACGACGTGGCGCTGGCCACTGCCAACGGGGTGGCGATGCATCGTGTGGTCACGAACCTCGTGCTGAACGCGTTGAAGTACTCCCCGCCCGACTCGGTCGTGGACATCACGTTCGATCGAGCGCGGGCGGGATTTCTGCAGATGTCAGTCCGGGATCGCGGTCGCGGGATCGACCCTCGCGACCTCGACGTCATCTTCGACGAGTTCGTCCGCGGACGGATGGCCGAGGACGACGGCGGCACCGGTCTTGGCCTGGCCAGCGTGCGCGAGCTGGTCCGGCAGATGAACGGCCACGTCTCGATCCAGAGCGAGGTCGGGGTGGGCACGACCGTGACGGTGGAGCTGCGCTCGCAGGCCTCCCTGAAGCCGTCGGCGCCCAGTCAGCGTTCGGGATCGACCTCCGACGAGGTGGGCGAGTCCCCACCGGTGGTGGACGGTTCGGGCGACTCCGCCGCGGCCTCGACGGGCCACTGCCCGGGGTAGTCCTCGGCCGCGTCCTCCATCTGCTTGCGCAGCTTCTTGCGCGCGCGGTTGCTCAACCGGTCACCGAAGACCGTCCCCACCGTGTGATCGGTCTCGTGCTGGAGGCAGCGGGCGAACAGGCCACCGCCCTCGTAGGTGACGTCCTCGCCGTGCAGGCCCTGGCCCACGACCCGCGCGCGGTCGGGGCGGGCGCAGTCGACGAAGGCGCCCGGGTAGGAGAGGCAGCCCTCCTCGGAGTCGTCGAGCTTGCGGTCCTTGCCCTCCGGCAGCTCGACGAGCGGGTTGCAGACCACGCCACGATGGATGACGCCGTCGTCGTCGGGGCAGTCGAAGACGAACACGGCGAGGTCGACGCCGATCTGGCACGCGGCGAGCCCGACCCCGTCGGCGGCGTACATCGTCGCCACCATGTCGGCGACCAGGCGGCGCAGCTCCTCGTCGTACGACGTGACCGGGCGCGCCTTGCGATGCATCACCTCGGCGCCCCACCGGGTCACCGGTCGGACGGTGCCGCCGGTCGGGAGCTCGGCCGACGTGGGGGAGACCGGGAGCGCCGCGCGTCCCGGGGAGGAGGTGGACATGAGGGGAATGGTATGCGTGAGCCGCGCCACGTCGGCAAACTGTGGCGCTCTGTGTAACTCACAGTTACATTCAGTGTCATGTCATCGAACGCCAGCACGCGAGAGACCCTGAAGCTGCCGTGGAGCCTCCTGCGGGCCGGCGGACGGCACGGTCTCTCCGACAACGAGACACGGGACCCCATCGGGCTCGCGGTGCTCGCCCTGAACAAGTTCGCGTCCAGCGACCTGATCGACCGACTCGGCATCCGGAAGGCCAGCGAGCAAACCGTCTACCGGGTCACCAGCGCCGGGTTCCGCACCGCGGGCAACGTCGGGCGCACCTTCGCCCGCGCCGGGAAGGCCACCCGCGGCAACCGGGTGCCTGCTGCGAAGAACACCGGCCTGTTCGACCTGACCCCGGGCGAGGACGAGCAGATGCTCGCCGACGTCGTGGGGGAGTTCGCCGAGGAGATGGTCCGCCCTGCGGCTTCCGAGGCCAACGAGACGTGCACCGCACCCGACGACCTGCTCAAGGCGTCGCTCGAGATCGGACTGCCGATCCTGGGTGTGCCCGAGGAGCTCGGCGGCATCGCCACCGAACGGTCGGCCGTGGCCGGTGCGCTGGTCCACGAGGCACTCGGGAAGGGGGACATGGGCCTGGCGGTCGCGCTGCTGGCCCCCGGCGCCGTGGCCACCGCGCTCTCCCTGTGGGGCAGCGACGAGCAGCAGTCGACGTACCTGTCGGCCTTCACCGGCGACGAGGTCCCGGCCGCTGCGCTCGCGCTGGCCGAGCCCACACCGCTGTTCGACCCGACCGCTCCGGCCACGACGGCGACGGCCACGGGCGACGGCTACGTGCTCAACGGGGTGAAGTCGGGAGTCGTGCGTGGCGCCGAGGCCGAGCTGTTCGTCGTGGGCGCCGAGCTCGACGGCAAGCCGCAGCTGTTCCTCGTGGAGTCCAAGGCCGACGGCATCACCATCGAGTCCGACCCGTCGATGGGCCTGCGGGCGGCCAGCCTGTCCCGCCTCGTCCTCAAGGACGTCGCGGTCGAGAAGATCGCCCTGCTCGGCGACTCCGACGACTACCTCGACTGCGTGCGCTTCTCGCGACTCGCGTGGTGCGCCCTGGCCGTCGGTACGGCGCAGGCCGTGCTCGACTACGTCACGCCCTACGTCAAGGAGCGGGAGGCGTTCGGGGAGCCGATCGCGCACCGCCAGTCGGTGGCCTTCATGGTCGCCAACATCGCCATCGAGCTGCAGGGCATGCGGCTGGTGACCTGGAAGGCGGCCGGTCGGGTCGCCCAGGGCAAGCCGGCCGAGCGCGAGATCGCCCTGGCCCGACGGCTCTGCGCCGAGCGCGGCATGCAGATCGGCCTGGACGGCGTACAGCTGCTGGGCGGACACGGCTTCGTCAAGGAACACCCCGTGGAGAGGTGGTACCGCGACCTGCGAGCCATCGGCCTGATGGAAGGAGCTGTCCTCGTCTGAGGACGACCACGCCATGATCAATCTCGAGACCCCCAGGAAGATCCGCCCGCTCATCGACCAGGCCCACCAGGTCGCGATGAACATGCTGCGGCCGATCTCACGCAAGTACGACGAGGCCGAGCACGAGTACCCGAAGGAACTCGACATGCTCGCCGCCATGATCGACGGCATCTCCGAGTCGGGAGCGACCGGTGGCGCCGGTGCGGCCGGCGTACGCCGCAGCGAGAAGCCCGAGGAGAAGCAGGGAAACAAGAACGGCGCCAACCTCGCGTCGGTGCTCTCCATCATGGAGATGTGCTGGGGTGACGTGGGCCTGCTGCTCTCGATGCCCCGCCAGGGCCTCGGCAACTCGGCGATCGCCTCGGTGGCGAGCGACGAGCAGCTGGAGAAGTTCGCCGGCACCTGGGCTGCGATGGCGATCACCGAGCCCGACACCGGGTCGGACTCCGCGAACATCCAGACGACCGCGCGCAAGGACGGCGACGAGTACGTCATCAACGGCGAGAAGATCTATGTCACCTCCGGTGAGCGCGCCGACAGCGTGGTGGTGTGGGCGACCCTCGACAAGAGCCTGGGCCGCGCGGCGATCAAGTCGTTCGTGGTCGAGAAGGGCACGCCCGGCATGCGGGTGGAGCGGCTCGAGCACAAGCTCGGCATCCGTGCCTCCGACACCGCCGTGATCATCTTCGAGGACTGCCGGGTCCCGGCCGAGAACCTGCTCGGCTCGGCCGAGGTCGACCCCAAGCAGGGCTTCGCCGGCGCGATGGCGACCTTCGACAACACCCGGCCGCTGGTGGCCGCGATGGCCGTCGGCTGCGCCCGGGCGTCGCTCGACCTGATCCGCGAGATCCTCGAGGACGCCGGGGTGGTCGTGGACTACGACAAGCCGGCGTTCACCCAGTCGGCCGCGGCGGCGACCTTCCTCCAGCTCGAGGCGGACTGGGAGGCGGCGTACCTGCTCACCCTGCAGTCGGCGTGGATGGCCGACAACCGCGAGCCCAACTCGATGCAGGCCTCGATGGCGAAGGCGAAGGCCGGCCGGATGGGCTCCGACGTCACCCTGCGCTGCGTCGAGCTCGCCGGCACCTTCGGCTACTCCGAGACCGAGCTGCTCGAGAAGTGGGGCCGCGACTCCAAGATCCTCGACATCTTCGAGGGCACCCAGCAGATCCAGCAGCTGATCGTGGCCCGCCGGATCCTGGGGCTGACCTCGGCCGAGCTGAAGTAGGGGAGCGGCGGCGGTTTCCCCGGGCGCCCGGGGGAACCGCAGCCGGAAGACCGATACTTCGGCCCACCGCCTCCAGAATTGCCGTACCGCCCGGCCCGTTTTGGGCACTGGGCGGGGCATGAGGTTCTACGCCGACACGTCCGTACGCCGAACGCTGCAGATCGCCGGAGACCTCGGCGTCGTGCTCTGGGTGTGGTTCTGGATCTCCATCGCCCGCAAGGTGCACGAGGCAACGCTGGGGCTGGCCCGGCCCGGGCGCGCGATCGACTCCAGCGCGAGCGACCTGTCCGACCGGTTGCGCGACGCCGGGCGCACCGTGTCCGACGTACCCCTCGTCGGCGACAGCGTGCGCAGCCCGTTCGACAAGGCCGGTGGCGCGGCGAATGGGCTGGCGGAGGCCGGCCAGCAGCAGGTGGCGGCCGTCGGCTCGCTCGCACACTGGCTCGGTCTCGCGGTGGCGCTCATCCCGATCCTGGCGCTGATGTGCTTCTACCTGCCCCCACGGGTCCGGTTCGTACGACGGGCCACCGCCGGCCAGCGCTTCCTGGACTCGGGCGCCGACCTGGACCTGTTCGCGCTACGGGCGATGACGCACCAGCCGCTGCACGTGCTCGCACGCATCGACGACGACCCTGCCGGCGCCTGGCGTCGTGGCGATGCCTGGGTCATCGAGCGGCTGGCCGGACTGGAGCTGCGCAGCGTCGGCTTGCGGCCACCCAACGGCCTCGCGTCCAGTGACAGGGTGGCGCCATGACGAAGCGCACCGACCGGATCATCGAGGTGTTCAAGGACGCCTTCGACCCGCTGATGCAGGCCGACCCGGTGGCGTTCCGGACCAAGTACCGGAAGATGGCCGCCGACCCGCACTCCTTCTACCGCGGGTCGGCCTGCCTCTACTACGCCGACGTCACGTCCACGGGTGACCCGTGGGTCGACGAGCGCAGCGGCGCGATCTGGATCCACGGCGACCTGCACGTCGAGAACTTCGGCACCTACCTCAACTCCGACGGCCGGCTCGTCTTCGACGTCAACGACTTCGACGAGGCCTACATCGGGCACTTCACCTGGGACCTGCAGCGGTTCGCAGCCAGCCTGGCGCTGCTCGGCTGGCAGAAGGCCCTGCCCGAGGGCGACATCCGCTCCCTGATCGCCCGCTACGTGCGCGCCTACCTCCGGCAGGTCGACGAGTACGCCGGGAGCGACGACGACGATGACTTCGCGCTGCACCTCGACAACACCGGGGGCCCGGTGCAGGAAGCGCTCGTGAACGCCCGCAAGATCCGCCGAGCCGACCTGCTCGACGAGATGACGTACGTCGACGCAGGTGTGCGGATGTTCTCCCACGACCCGTCGGTACGGCCCTTGCCCAAGCGTGAACGGGCCAAGGTGGAGAAGGCGTTCGCGGCGTACGTCGAGACGATCCCGCGCTCGAAGCGGTTCGACCGCGAGCTCTTCTACGAGCTGCGCGACGTCGTCGGCAAGTCCGGGTTCGGGATCGGCAGTGCGGGCCTGCCGGCGTACAACTTCCTGGTCGAGGGCTACAGCCAGGCGCTCGACAACGACGTGGTGCTCTCGATGAAGCAGGCCAACGTCCCGGCCCTGAGCCGCTTCAGCGACAGCCGCGCGGTCGACCGCTACTTCGAGCACGAGGGCCACCGGACGGCGGTCAGCCAGCGTGCCCTCCAGGTGCACACCGATCCCTTGCTCGGCCACGCCGAGCTGGACGGGGTCGGGTACGTCGTCGCCGAGGTGTCGCCCTACGAGGTGGACCTGGCCTGGGAGAACATCACCGAGCCCGACGAGATGGCGGCGGTCGTCGACCTGCTCGGCCGGGCCACCGCCAAGATCCACTGTGCGAGCGACGAGGACAGCGACCAGGACCTGGTCGACTTCCAGGTCGAGGAGGCGATCGTGTCGACGTTGCAGAACCGTCGTCGCGCCTTCACCGACCACGTCGTCGACTTCGGCCTGTCCTACGCCGACCGCGTCCGGCGCGACCACGCGCTGTTCGTGGAGGCGTTCCGCAGCGGCCAGATCGGGGTCGACGCGACCTAGTCGGGCTGGTCCTCGATCCAGGCACCACGGCCCGGCTCGGCGAGGATGTACGCCGGCCGACCCCAACCGCGCGCCACGAACGCCGTGGTGACCGCTGCCTGGACGGCCTCGACCCGCTCGGTCGGCACCAGGGCGATCGCCGAGCCGCCGAAGCCACCGCCCGTCATCCGGGCTCCCACTGCGCCTGCCTCCCGGGCGACGTCGACGGCCACGTCGAGCTCTTCGCAGGAGACCTCGTAGTCGTCGCGCAGTGACACGTGCGAGGCGACCAGGAGGGGACCGAGTGCCTCCCAGTCGTCAGCGTGCAGGGCCTGGACGAACGCGTCCACGCGCGCCACCTCGCTCACCACGTGCCGGGCTCGGCGCAGCAAGGCACCGGACAGGTCCGAGAGGTCCGAGGCGAGCGCGAGGTGTGAGAGGCCGAGGGCCTTCGCTGCCTCCCACGCCTCGTCGCGCCGGGAACCGTAGCCGCCGTCGGTGAGGGTGTGGCTCACCTTGGTGTCGATCACCAGCAGCGCCAGCCCGTGTGCTGACGGGTCGAAGGGCACCTGTTCCCGGCTCCCGGACGCGAAGTCGATCAGCAACGCCTGCGAGGCCTCGCCGTACACCGCGATCGCCTGGTCGAGCCCACCGGTCGGCGCACCGACATACTCCTGCTCGGCCCGCACGCACGCCGCGACGATCTCCTCGTGCGAGCGTCCCAGGTCGAACACCTCGTCGAGGGCGAAGGCCACGCTGCACTCCAGGGCGGCCGAGCTGGAGAGCCCGGCGCCGATCGGCACGTCGCTGCTGATCCCGACGTCGACGCCGTCCTCGACCTCGAGCGCCAGGAGCACCCCCGTGACGTACGACGCCCACTGCTCGGCCTCGTCGAGGCGGCCGACACGCCCCTCCCACGAGCGCGAGCCGCTGACCACGCGCACGACGCCGTCGTCGCGAGGGGTCACCGTCGCGTGCGTCACCTGGGTCAGCGCGATCGGCAGGCAGCGGCCTCCGTTGTAGTCCACGTGCTCGCCGATGAGGTTCACCCGCCCGGGAGCAATGCCGGTCACCGAGGTGCGGCGGGTAGATTCGACTCCCGTGCGATTCCTCTCAGACACGCGGCCAGCGTATGACCTGACCTACGACGACGTGTTCATGGTGCCTCGGCGCTCCGGCGTCGCCTCGCGCTACGACGTCGACCTGGCCTCCGGCGACGGCACCGGTACGACGATCCCGATCGTGGTGGCGAACATGACGGCGGTGTCCGGCCGCCGGATGGCCGAGACGATCGCTCGTCGTGGCGGCATCAGTGTGCTCCCGCAGGACATCCCGCTCGACATCGTCGAGGAGGTCGTCGGCTGGGTGAAGGGCCGTCACCCGGTCTTCGACACCGCCATCACCCTGCAGCCGACCGACACGGTCAGCGACGCGCTCGCACTGCTGCCCAAGCGTGCCCACCGCGCCGCCGTGGTCCTCGAGGAGGGTCGGCCCGTCGGCGTCATCACCGAGGCCGACTGCCTCGGCGTCGACCGCTTCACCCAGGTCGGCCACGTGATGACCACCGACATGGTGACCCTCAAGCACACGATGGAGCCGCGGGAGGCGTTCGACGTCCTCTCCTCGACCCGGCACCGGCTCGCCCCTGCCGTCGACGACGACGGCGCCCTGGTCGGCATCCTGACCCGCACGGGTGCGCTGCGCTCGACGATCTACCGCCCCGCTCTCGATCACCTCGACCGGCTCAAGATCGGGGCCGCCATCGGTGTGAACGGCGACGTTGCAGGGAAGACCAAGAGGCTGCTCGAGATGGGCGTCGACTGCCTGGTCGTGGACACCGCACACGGTCATCAGGAGCGGATGCTCGAGGCGCTGGCCGCCGTACGCTCGCTGGACCCCACGGTTCCCGTGGTCGCCGGCAACGTGGTCGCCCCCGACGGGGTGCACGACCTGGTCGAGGCCGGCGCCGACATCATCAAGGTCGGGGTCGGTCCCGGCGCGATGTGCACCACGCGGATGATGACCGGCGTCGGACGGCCCCAGTTCAGCGCCGTCGTGGAGTGCGTCGAAGCGGCCCGACGGCACGGCAAGCACGTGTGGGCCGACGGGGGAGTGCGCCACCCCCGCGACGTCGCGCTGGCCCTGGCCGCAGGCGCTTCGCAGGTGATGATCGGGTCCTGGTTCGCGGGCACCCACGAGTCACCCGGCGACCTGCACATCAACGCCGACGGACGTCCCTACAAGGAGAGCTTCGGGATGGCCTCGGCGCGCGCCGTGGCCGGTCGTACGTCGAGCGACAACGCCTTCGACCGGGCCCGCAAGTCCCTCTACGAGGAGGGCATCTCGTCCTCGAGGATGTTCCTCGACCCGAAGCGGCCGGGCGTGGAAGACCTCGTCGACGAGATCTGCTCGGGCGTCCGCTCCGCTGCGACGTACGCCGGGGCGCACGACCTCGAGGAGTTCCACGAGCGTGCCGTCATCGGGGTCCAGTCGCCGGCCGGTTTCGCCGAAGGACGCCCGCTGCCCGGAGGCTGGTGACCCGGTTCAGGGAGCCGCGGGCGCGAACGGGTGCAGCTGCTCGTCCCCGCCCCGGACCTCGACACAGCTGGACTCCGGCACCTCGCTCCAGGCGCCCTGCAGGTCACCGAGGGGCTCGGAGACGATGAGCCGGGCGTCGTCGGCGAGCTCGTGCAGCGTGGTGTTCTCCGGGTAGTGCGCCTTCAGCGTCGCGATGTCGTTGCTGTGGAAGAGCGAACGCGACCTCCCCTCGCTGGAGTAGCGGAACGCCCAGGTGGTCTCCCCGTCGGTGGTGGCCACCGTCATCTGGATCGGGTACTCGACACCGTTGCGGTGCCCGGCGTCCTCGATCAGGCCGACGGCCCGGGCCACCGCTGGCACCGGGTCGTCCATCAGCCCGAAGGTGAGCGCGAGGTAGAAGAACAGCTCGGAGTCCGTCGACCCCTCGATCAACGGGTACAGCGCCGGGTCGACCGCGAAGGCCAGCTCACGCTTGACGAGCGGGAAGCCGAAGACGGCCCCGTTGTGCATCCACAGCCACTGGTCGTGGCGGAACGGGTGGCAGTTGGTCTGCTGCACCGCCGAGCCCGTGGTGGCGCGGATGTGTGCGAACACCCGTCGCGAGCTCGCCTGGGCCGACAGCTCGCGCAGGTTCCGGTCGTTCCAGGCCGGCTCGATGCTGGTGAACACACCCGGCGTCTCGAGGGCGCCGTACCACCCGATGCCGAACCCGTCACCGTTCGTCTCGGTCGCCCCGAGCTGCGAGTGCTTGCTCTGCACGACGAGCGAGTTCTTGGGCTTGAAGAGCAGATCCTCCAGGTTGACCGGAGATCCGGAATAGGCCAGCCAGCGACACACGACAACCTCCTTCGACGACTTCCATTCACGCCCGGACGCCGCGCTCCCGGCTCACCCCAGTCGGGTGAGCCACGCCCATCCCCCCGATTCCTCGAACCAGGGTCTGCCTTGCTAGTGTTGCGTCGCTCTCGTCCGGGTGGCGGAATAGGTAGACGCGCTAGCTTGAGGTGCTAGTGCCCTTTAACGGGCGTGGGGGTTCAAGTCCCCCCTCGGACACAGTCGAAAGGACCCCTGACCTGCGGAAACGCAGGCCTGGGTCCTTTCCGCTTCCTGCGGCCGCCTCGCGCGACTGGGCACTGGATCTTCCCGGTTTTCCGGGAAGGCTGCCTCTGACGTCTGGGCGCCTCGGCACCTGCACTGGTGGCATGACTACACACACCCTGCGCCGCTGGGGCGCCGTCCTGATGACCGGTGGACTGTTGTTGACCGCCGCTTACCTGATCTACCCGTCTTCCGCGCACGATGCGCTGATCCGACCGGCCGCTGCTCTGGGTCTGGCGGGGGTGCTGCTGGCGCTGCCCGCGCTGATCGCCTTCCAGCTCGCGCAGTCGGCACGTGCCCGCGTGACCGGCTGGATCGGTGCCGGGCTCCTCGTCCTCGGCATCGCCGCCCTCGAGATCCCTCACCTGGTGCTGGGCCTCTTCGACCCGAGCGCCCTCTACGACCTGGACAGCTACCACTCGAGCTTCTTCGGGGCCATGGAGTTCTACGGAGTCGTGGCGCTTGCCATTGGGATGATCGTGCTGGCCGTCGCCACGTGGCGCTCCGGCTTCTATCCGCGCCTCGCCTGCTGGCTGCTCGTGGTCAACGTCGTCGTGAGTGGCCTCGGCGCCTCCGTGCCGGCGGTCGCCGACGCCGTGCGGGTGCCCGCGCCGTCCTATCTGCTGATGGCACTGCTCGGACTGACGATGCGGCAAGCCGCCGCTCACCCCCGTGCGGTGTCGTCCGCGCCGGTCGAATCGACGACAATCCCGGCTCTTTGAGGGGATGCTGGTCACCATGCAGCCGACGGTGGCTCATCTGACGCTCGGAGACGGGCTTCGGCTGCTGTCCGCACTGATCTGGGTCGGGTCGGGGGCGCTGCTCCTGCTGCGCGCCCGACCCACCCGGATGACGGTGCTGGCCGGTTGCATGCTCCTCGCGAACGGCGTTTCCGCTCCTGCCCAGAAGGCGAGCGAGGGCACCTCAGTGGCTGTTCTCGGCCGCCTGGTACTGGCCGTGGCGTTGACGCTGGCGGTGCTCACCCTGTCGGTCTTCCCCGATGGTCACTTCCGTCCTTCCTGGCTGCGCTGGCTCGCCGCGGTGTTTGCGGCCTGGCAGGTGGTGGCAGCGGTCATCGGCCACCTGAGACCCGCACTGGACATCTTCGGCGGAGTGGTGTTCTTCGCGGGCCTGGGTGTCCCGCTCGGAGCGCAGGTCTGGCGCTTCCGGCACGACCCGGATCCCACGAATCGGGTGCAGGTCCGGTGGGTCCTCTATGGAGTCGCTGTCGCGTTCGGGGTGAGCCTGCTGGTCTCGCTGCCGTACTTCGCCCCCGGCTGGTTCCCCAGTCTGGTCGCTTCGGGGTCGCCGTACGACCGGTTCCAGGAGACTGCCTCGTCGTTGGCGGTGCTCGCCGTTCCGATCTGTTTCCTGTGCGCGATGCTGTTCGCGAACCTGTTCGACATCGACGTCGTGATCACTCGCACGCTCGTCTACGGCTCCCTCTCCTTCCTGGTCGCCGCCTGCTACCTGCTGGTGGTCGCCGGCACCGGTGTGCTCGTCGGTGAGCGTGGCGGCCGGCTCGCACCCCTCGCGGGGGCCGCGATCGTTGCGTTGCTGTTCGGCCCACTCCGGGCGCTGCTCCAGCGTCGGGCCCGACGGCTCGTCTACGGGATGCGGGCCGAGCCCTACGCCGCACTCAGCGGTCTGGGCCGACGTCTGGCGGCTGCGGTACCGGACGACGACGTGCCGACCGAGCTGGTCTCGACGATCCGGGACGCGCTGCGGGCGCCGTACGTCGCGCTCGCAGTTGGATCCGGTCGGGAATTTCCCATCGCCGCTGAGCAGGGCCGCGTCACTCCGGAAACGCTGGCGCTGGCGGTTCTTCATCGCGGGGAGCAGGTCGGCGTCCTGATCGTCGGGTACGACGCCGGTCACCCGCTGTCCGCCTCCGACCTCGCCTTGCTCACCGACCTGGCCAGCCATGCAGGCACTGCCATCCACAGCCTCCAGCTGACGACGAGCCTGCGCCGCGGTGCGGAGGACCTGCAGGCCGCTCGTGAGAGGTTGGTGCTGACCCGGGAGGAAGAACGGCGCCGGCTACGCAGGGATCTCCATGACGGGCTGGCGCCCACCCTCGCCGCAGCAGGACTGACCGCCGCGACCGCACACGACCTCGTCAGACGGGATCCGGAGACCGCGGAAAAGGTGCTGGAGACGCTGCAGCGCAACCTTCGAGCTGCTGTCTCGGACATCCGTACCCTGGTCGACGCGCTGCGACCGCCGGCGCTCGAGCTCGGGCTGATGCCTGCACTGCGGGAGCGAGCGGCCGAGCTCAGCCAGCTGGTGGAGGTGAGTGTGGAGGGACCCGAGCGATTGCCGGTCCTGCCGGCCGCAGTGGAGGTCGCGGCCTATCGGATCTGCCAGGAAGCACTGATGAACGTCCTCAAGCACGCCAGCGCCCGACACGTGCAGGTGCGTGTCGCAGCCGGCGACCTTCTCACGCTCGAGATCGAGGATGACGGGGTGGGGATGAGCAGCGCCAACGGGAACGGCATCGGACTCAGGTCGATGCGCGAGCGAGCCGCGGAGGTGGGTGGCGGCTGCACCATCGCGATGCGACCCGGCAGTGGCACCCAGGTCAGCGTGTACCTCCCGATCTCCGTGGGCGTCTCACCATGACCGGCATCCGTGTGCTGGTGGCCGACGACCATCCGCTCTTCCGCGAGGGCGTGCGCACCATGCTCGAGGCGACCTCTGACATCCAGCTCGTGGCCGAGGCCAAGGACGGCTCCGAGGCACTTCGTCTGGTCGGCGAGAACGAGGTCGACGTAGCTCTGCTCGACGTGAACATGCCAGGCATGTCCGGGATCGAGGTCGCTGGCCGACTCGCCGTCGAGCGTCCCGACGTCGCGGTGCTGATCCTCACGATGTTCGCCGATGACGCATCGGTCTTCGCCGCACTGCGCGCCGGCGCCCGTGGCTACGTGCTCAAGGACTCCGAGCGCGAGGACCTGCTGCGTGCGATCCGCTCGGTGGCCCGGGGCGAGGCCATCTTCAGCCCGTCGGTCGCCGTGCGCGTGCTCGACTTCTTCGCTCGTAGACATCCCTCGGTGACGCCCGAGGACTTCCCGATGCTCACTGCCCGGGAGCGCGACGTGTTGCACCTGATTGCCCAGGGCCGCTCGAACCCGGCCATCGCCGCCCAGCTCGGACTGTCGCGCAAGACGACGAGCAACTACGTCTCGGCCATCCTGACCAAGCTGCAGGTGCGCGACCGGGTCGAGGCCGCGGAGCGGGCGCGGGGGTCGAGTCCTCACTAGAGGCGGCGGGGACCACACGACACAATGACCGCATGTCGGCAGCAACAGCACTTCTCGCGATCGGTCTCGTCGTCGCGCTGGTCGGGCTCGGCCTCGCCCTCCGGCCGCGCCTGGCGGGGCGCCCCGCCATGACGGGGGCACCTGCCGACGATCCGATCCACGACGTGGGGGATGCCCTGGAGCGGGTCGCCGAGACCTTCCACGCCCTCGACCGGGGGCTGCGCACCGGCGTGCTCGTGGCTGTGGTCGGTCTGGTGGTCGCGGGCATCGGCGCCTATCTCGGGAGCGACGCCCGCGCTCTCGGTGCAGACGTCGGCGGCAGCGGCACCAACGCCCACGCTCGTATCGGCGGGACCTGGTAGCCCACCGGGCTGCACGCGGTGCGGCCCACCCTTGACACCTAGAACGTGTTCTACTCATGCTGGCGCATGGCCCAGGCACCCCCACCGGCAGACATGACGATGCAGCGCTCGAGCCGGGACGGCGACGACGTCCGGACCCGGTTGACGGCGTGGCTGGCCACGGTCCTTCCCGAGGGTGCCGACCCGGCCGTCGTGCTGCACAGCTCTGTGCAGGAGAACGGGCTCTCCTCCGAGACCGTGCTGCTCGACGCGACCTGGACCGAGGGCGGGGAGCAGCGGGCCGGGCAGTACGTCGCTCGCGTCGCGCCGGCCGTCGAGGACCTCCCGGTGTTCGAGCAGTACGCCCTCCAGGACCAGTACGACGCCATCCGGCTCGTCGGGGAGCGCACCGACGTACCCGTCCCGCAGGTCCGGTGGATGGAGCCGACCGGCGAGGTGCTCGGCACCCCCTTCTTCCTGATGGACCGCATCGACGGGCTCGTCCCGCGCGACGTGCTGCCCTACAACTTCGGCGACAACTGGCTGTTCGACGCCTCTCCGGAGGACCAGCGACGGCTGCAGGACTCGACGGTGCAGGTGCTCGCTGACCTGCACGCCATCCCCGATGCCGCGAACACGTTCGCCTTCCTCGACCCGGCGTACGACGGAGCCACCGCGCTGGCGCGCAACCTCGCCCGGGTGAGGTCCTGGTACGAGTTCGCGGTCCCCGACATCGGCCGGTCCCCGATCGCCGAGCGTGGGCTGGCCTGGCTGGAGGCCAACCTGCCGGCCACCTCCGAGGCGGTGCTGTGCTGGGGCGACGCCCGCATCGGCAACGTGCTCTACCGGGACTTCGAGCCGGTCGGTGTCCTCGACTGGGAGATGGCCACCGTCGGACCGCGCGAGATGGACGTGTCCTGGATCGTGTTCGCCCACCAGGTCTTCGAGTCGATCACGGGAATGCTGGAGCTGCCCGGCATGCCGCACTTCATGCGCGAGGAGGACGTCGTCGCGTCGTACCAACGCGCGACCGGGACGACCCTGGACCCGCTGGACTGGTACCACGTCTACAACGGCGTCGAGTGGTGCATCGTCTTCATGCGCACCGGCGCCCGTCAGATCCACTTCGGCGAGATCGACCGACCCGAGGACCTTGAGACGTTGTTCCACCACAAGCCGCTCTTCGAGTCGGTGCTGGCGAAGGTGGGTGGCTGAGCGTGGTCAGCTCGCTGGACGAGTACCCGCTGCACCAGGTGCCCCTCCCGGTCACCTGGGCGGGCTCGAGCGACCGCAACTTCTACGACCGCTGTTACCTCAACGCCCACGACCGCACCGGCGACATCTTCCTGATCACGGGCATGGGCTACTACCCCAACCTGGGCACCAAGGACGCCTTCGTGCTCGTACGACGCGGCGACGAGCAGACCGCGGTGCACCTCTCCGACGCCATCGACGACGACCGCCTCGACCAACGGGTCGGCGCCTACCGCATCGAGGTCGTCGAGCCCCTGCGTCAGCTGCGCGTGGTGCTCGAGGAGACGGAGGGGATGGCGCTCGACCTGACCTGGGAGGGCTCCTTCGACGTACTCCAGGAGCAGCCGCACATCATGCGCGCCGGCAGCCGAGTGACGTTGAATGCCCAGCGCTTCGCCCAGGTCGGCACCTGGTCCGGGACCCTGGTGATCGACGGCCAGGAGACCGCCCTCACGCCCGACCGGTGGGTCGGCACCCGTGATCGCTCCTGGGGGATCCGACCGGTCGGCGAGGCCGCGCCCGAGGGAGCGCCGGCGGTCCCGGCGTTCGAGGGCATGTGGTGGACCTACGTGCCGCTCCGCTTCGAGGAGTACGCCGTCGTGCTGATCCTCCAGGAGGACCCCGACGGCTACCGCACCCTCAACGACTGCCACCGGGTCTGGCGCGACGGCCGGATCGAGCAGCTCGGCTGGCCGCGGGTCGACATCCGCTACGCCTCGGGCACACGCGTCCCCACCGGTGCCTCGATCACCTGCACGACTCCCGACGGCAAGCCCCTCCTCCTCGAGGTCGAGTCCCTGCTGCCGGTGCCGATCCACGTCGGCGGCGGCTACGGCGGTGACCCCGACTGGATCCACGGGCAGTGGAAGGGCCCCGGGTTCACCGAGCGGGTCACCTACGACCTCACCGACGAGTCCGTGGCCGGCCGGATCATGTTCGGCGTCATCGACCACGCGGCGCGCGCACTCTGCCATGACGGAGGGGTGGAAGGTGCCGAAGGCTTCGGGCTCTTCGAGCACGGCGCCCTCGGTCGGCACGACCCCAGCGGCTTCGCCGACTGGTTCACCCTCGCTCCCTGACCGACCGACCCGAAGGATGTCCCGTGACCCTGGACCGCAGCACCCTGTTCATCGACGGAGCGTGGGCCGCGCCCACCGGCGACGACACGATCGAGGTCGTCTCGCCGCACACCGAGGAGGTCGTCGCCCGGGTGCCGGAGGGGACGCCCGCGGACATCGATGCCGCGGTCGACGCCGCGCGACGGGCCTTCGACAGTGGGCCCTGGCTGCGGATGAGTCCCGAGGAGCGCATCGAGGTGGTGCAGAGCTTCTCGAACCTCTACGCCGGCAAGCTCGGCGAGATGGCCGAGCTGATCACCACCGAGATGGGGTCGCCGACGTCGTTCTCCAACCTGGCGCAGTCGCCGGCGCCCTGGATGATGATCGAGTCGTTCATCAACATCGCCAAGGCGTTCCCGTGGGAGGAGACCCGTCCGGGTGCGCTCGGCAGCGACGTCATCGTGCGTCGTGAGCCGGTCGGGGTGGTGGCGGCGATCCCGCCCTGGAACGTCCCCCAGTTCACGACCATCTCCAAGATCGCCCCGGCGCTGCTGGCCGGCTGCACCGTCGTGCTCAAGCCGGCGCCGGAGACCCCGCTCGACTCCTACCTGATGGCCGAGCTGCTCCAGGAGGCCGGCGTACCCGCTGGTGTCGTCAACATCGTGGCGGCCGGCCGCGAGGTGGGAGAGCACCTCGTCGCGCATCCTGGCGTGGACAAGGTCGCGTTCACCGGTTCGACAGCCGCGGGCCGCAAGATCGCGTCGGTCTGCGGCGAGCAGCTCAAGCGGGTCAGCCTCGAACTGGGCGGCAAGTCGGCCGCCATCGTCCTGGACGATGCCGACCTCGCCACCACCATGGACGGACTGCGGTTCACCGCGCTGATGAACAGCGGCCAGGCCTGCGTCGCGCAGACACGCATCCTGGCCAGCCGAGCGAAGTACGACGAGGTGGTGGACGCGCTCGCCCAGACCGTCGCCAGCATGCCGGTGGGCGACCCGGGCGACCCGGCGACCGAGATCGGTCCGATGGTGGCGCGACGGCAGCAGGAGCGCGTCGAGAAGTACATCGCGCTCGGCCAGGAGGAAGGTGCCCGCGTCGTCGTCGGCGGCAACGGCATGCCCGACGGGCTCGACCGCGGCTGGTACGTGCGACCCACCGTGTTCGCCGACGTGGACAACTCGATGCGCATCGCCCGGGAGGAGATCTTCGGCCCGGTGCTCTCGGTGATCGCCTACGACGACGTCGACGACGCCGTGCGCATCGCCAACGACTCGGACTACGGCCTGGCCGGCACCGTGTGGACCGCCGACCAGGAGGCCGGCCTCGACGTGGCGCGCCGCGTGCGTGCGGGCACCTACGGCGTGAACACCTACACGATGGACTTCGCCGCGCCCTTCGGTGGCTACAAGTCCTCGGGCATCGGCCGGGAGTTCGGCCCCGAGGGTCTGGCGCAGTACACCGAGTACAAGGCGATCTACCCGACCGCGCCGGCGATGTAGCAGGAGCGGTGCTCCTCGACCTCCAGCTCGACGGCCGGCCGGACCACGCGCCGGCGCGCGCTGCCGAGCTCGTCGCGGCCGGTGCAACCGGCCTGTTCACCTTCGAGGGACCGCACGACGTGTTCCTGCCACTGGCGGCAGTCGCCGGGCATGTCCCGGCCGACCTGATGACCAACGTCGCGATCGCGATGCCCCGCAGCCCGATGCACCTGGCCCACGCCGCCTGGGACCTGCAGCTGATGAGCGGGGGACGCTTCCGGCTCGGACTCGGGTCGCAGGTCCGGCCGCACATCGAGAACCGGTACGGCGCGACCTGGTCCCCACCCGCCGCCCGGATGCGCGAGATCGTGCTCGCCGTGAAGGCGATCCTCTCCTCGTGGCAGGACGGGACTCCGCTGGACTTCCGGGGCCAGCACACCCGGCACACACTGATGCCGCCGACGTTCGTCCCGGGACCGAACCCCTACGGACCACCGCCCGTGCTGCTCGGCGCGCTGGGTCCGGTGATGACCCGCACGGCTGCCGAGGTGGCCGACGGGCTGCTGGTGATGCCGTTCCACAGCCACCGCCACTTCCGTGAGCGCACTCTTCCGGCGGTCGAGGAGGGCCTGCGACGTGCCGGACGTGACCGGGTGGAGGTGTTCCCGCAGGCGATCCTGGCCATGGGCCGCACCGCCGAGGAGCTCACGGCTGCGACCGAGGGAGTCCGGATGCTGCTGGCGTTCTACGGCTCCACCCCGGCGTACCGCCCGGTGCTCGACGTCGAGGGGTGGGGGGAGCTGCAACCGGAGCTCAACGCGCTCTCGAAGCGCGGGGACGTCGAGGCGATGGCGGCGCTGGTCACCGAGGAGATGGTGGAGACGCTGGCCGTCCGCGGCACCCCCGAGCAGTGCGCGGTCGAGCTCGAGCGGCGCTTCGGCGACGTGGCCCGCCGGGTCTGCGCCTACTTCCCGGGACACGACCCCGGAAGCGAGCAGGTCGCCAGCCTGGCCCGCGCGCTTGCCGGGGGAGGAGAAGTGCGCGGGCCGGGCTGACGGGTTCAGGGACCCTTACGGGTGGAGGTGGTGCTCCGGCAGCCACACCTCGGGATCGATCGCGTCGCCGCCGCGGGGGTGGACCTCGAGGTGGAGGTGGGGGCCGGTGGTGTTGCCGGTCGAGCCGACGTAGCCGATCAGGTCGCCGGGCTTCACCCGCTGGCCGGGGTCGACACCGAACTCGCTCTGGTGGCAGTACCAGAGGACCGTCCCGTCATCGAGCCTGACCACGGTCTTGTTGCCGAACGCCCCGTCGTACGCCGTGGAGACGACGACACCGGGTCCGATCGAACGGATCTCGGTGCCTTCGGGGGCCGCGAAGTCCAGGCCGGTGTGGGTGCTGGACCACAGGCCGCTGACCTGGCCGAAGCGACCGGTCAGGTGGTAGCCGACGACGGGCAGCACCCAGGGAGCCGGCTTCGCCTTGAGCCGCACGCGGGGGAGCAGCGGCTGGGCCTTCTCCTTGTCCTCGGTCCTGGCCGCCGCGGGGGCGGCCTGGTCGATGGAGGACGCCACGGAGTCCAGCGGCAGGCGGGAGATGTCGAGCGCGGAGGCGGACGGCACCACGACGCCGACGACGGAAGCGGCCAGCAGGCCGGTGACGAGTGCGGGCGTGCGGGCACGCCGCAGGTGAGACGTGAGGGGCATGTCAGAAAGTGGTTCCTCGTCGCGCCGCGAAGGGAGTGGCTTACCCGATCGCCTGGCGCGCGCTGCGCACCTCGCTGCTCGTCAGAGGTTCTGTAGTCGGCACCGGCCGGGGACGAGCAGGAGGCGCTTCCCGTACCGGGGTGTTCTCTTGTCATGGGCGATGCCTGGCGGGCACCGCGGCCGCCCAGTCAGCCACAGCAGGACGAGGCTTGCAAACTCTCAGCTAGCACCTTGTTAGCGGGCTCACACGCCGGTGGAGGGGTTCACGCTCAGCGGCCCGGTGTGACGCGATCAAGGTCACATGCATGGGTACGGCGGATATGGGTTTCCTCAAGGGGAGAACATCCGACGAAAGGACACCACGATGGGTACCGAAGACAAGGCCGCCAACAAGGTCACGGACGTCAAGGGCAAGGTCAAGGAGTCCGCTGGCAAGGCCACCAACGACGAGGAGCTCGAGGGCAAGGGCAAGGGCGACCAGGCCGAGGCCTCGATCAAGGACGGCGTGGAGAACCTCAAGGACGCCGCCGGCAACGTGAAGGACGCGTTCAAGAAGTAAGCGCTTTCAAACGCGCACAGACGCACTAGTCCACGCGGGCTAGACAGGTCCGGGGTCGCCACGCGGTCATTCGTGCTTCGGCGACCCCGGAGACCTAGCCTCGAAACATGGAGGAAACGCACGCGAGGATGGCCACCAGCGCGGCCATCGGGACCACCGCACTGGGGCGTTTGCAGATGCGCGTGCCCGAGGACGATGGCTACGAAGAGGTCATCGTCGAGCGCCGCTGGCCCGACATGGCCGCCGCACGTGCCTGGTGCGAGCGCACCGTCAGCCGCGTCGCCCCCGGCACCACCGTGCTGGAGATCCAGGTCTTCGAGGAGAGCTGGCGCCACTCCAAGTCGTGGGAGACGACCAAGACCCGGCCGCAGGCCGAGGTGCTCCAGCTCGGCGTGGTCAACACCGCCGGGTTCGTGCGCTGGTCCGAGCCGCGGGTGATGTCGCCCCGAGCCGGCTCCCGCCACCTCATCTAGCTCGCAGCCCACCCCAGGTTGGGTCGTGCCCGTTCTGGGGCACCATGGGGGAATGACCCCGATCAGCGACGAGACCGCCCAGTCCAGCGCCTACGACCCGGCGGCCGAGGTCACCGAGATCTGCCGCGACCTGATCAGGATCGACACCACCAACTTCGGTGACCAGCCCGGCCCGGGGGAGCGCAAGGCGGCCGAGCACGTCGCCACGCTGCTCGACGAGGTCGGCATCGAGAGCGAGCTGTGGGAGGCCGAGCCCGGCCGGACCAACGTGATCGCCCGGTGGGGCGGCACCAAGGGCGACCCCGTCCTCGTGCACGGGCATCTCGACGTCGTACCCGCCGATGCCGACGACTGGCAGCAGCATCCGTTCAGCGGCGAGATCCACGACGGCCAGGTCTGGGGCCGCGGCGCCGTCGACATGAAGGACTTCGACGCGATGCTGCTCTCCACCGTCCGGGCGCGGGCCCGCGCCGGTGTCCTCCCTGACCGTCCGCTGGTGCTGTGCTTCACCGCCGACGAGGAGGCGGGCGGCCACAAGGGCGCCGGCCCGCTCGTCGAGGCCAAGCGCGAGTGGTTCGAGGACTGCACCTACGCCGTCGGGGAGGTCGGCGGGTTCTCCACCACGGTCCGGGGGCGTCGTCTCTACCTGATCGAGGCGGCCGAGAAGGGCATGGCCTGGATGCGGCTGACCGCCAAGGGCCATGCGGGGCACGGGTCGATGGTGCACCCCGACAACGCGGTGACCACGCTGGCCGAGGCGGTGGCGCGGATCGGCCGCCACGAGTGGCCGGTGCAGCTGACCCCGACGATGAAGGTGCTCCTCGGGGCCGTGGCCGAGCTGGCCGGCACCGAGGCGACCCCGGAGAACGCCGAGAAGCTGATCGAGGAGTTCGGCTCGGCCGCACGGATGCTCGGGGCGGTGATCCGGCACACCACCAACCCGACGATGCTCGACGCCGGCTACAAGGTGAACGTCGTGCCCGGCCAGGCCACGGCCCAGGTCGACGGGCGCTTCCTGCCCGGGCTGGAGGACGAGTTCCTGACCACCCTGCACGAGCTCGCGGGCCCGGGCGTCGACATCGATTTCATCAGCAAGATGGGCGGGCTCGAGACGCCGTACGACGGGGAGATGGCTGATGCCATGACGGCCTCGCTGCTCGAGGAGGATCCCGATGCCCTGGTGGCGCCGTACCTGATGAGCGGGGGGACCGACGCCAAGCACTTCACCCAGCTCGGTATGCGTGCGTTCGGGTTCGCGCCGCTGCGGCTGCCCGAGGAGCTCGACTTCACCGCGCTCTTCCACGGCGTCGACGAGCGGGTCCCCGTGGACGCGCTCGAGTTCGGGGCGCGCGTGTTCGACCGGTTCCTCGGGCGGATCTGAGTCGCCAGTGGCGTGCGTCCTGGACGCGCGGCTCTAGACCTCGACGAGGAAGGCGATCCGCTGACGGATGATCCGTCGGCGCAGCTGCACCCGGCGGGTTCCGTCGTACCCCACCCGGACGCGGTCGAGCTCCCAACCGCCCTGCTCGGCGCGCTCCACGAGCATCCGAGTCACTGCGCTGCGGGAGTGCTCGCGTGAGATCAGCATCTTGGAGTATTCGTACTCCACACCGGGACGCAGCGCGCGGCGCTGCTCGATCCGTCGCTGCTTCGCGCTGGTCAATCCAGGGCCTCCTGCTTGTCGGCGGACACGTCCTCGAGCGCCTGCACGATCTCGGCCGGGAGCTCGCACTCCTCGACGGACAGCGACTCGCGCAGCTGCGCGGCAGTGCGAGCCCCGAGGATCGGCGCGGTCACCCCGGGCCGGTCGCGCACCCAGGCCAGCGCCACCTCGAGGGAGGACCAGCCGAGGCCGTCCGCCGCGCGGGCGACAGCCTCCACGACGCGCTGGGAGAAGTCGTCGAGGTAGCGCCCCACGAAGGTGGAGAAGTGCGGCGAGGCCGCGCGGGAGTCGGCGGGGGTGCCGCCGCGGTACTTGCCGGTGAGCACGCCGCGGCCGAGCGGCGACCAGGGGAGTACGCCGAGCCCGAGCGCCTGCGCAGCCGGGATCGTCTCCGCCTCGACGGCCCGGTTGAGCAGGGAGTACTCGACCTGGTTGGACGCCAGGGTCGCCCGACCCGGCACTGCGCGCTGCCAGGTGGCGGCCTGGGCGGACTGCCACCCGTTGTAATTGCTGACGCCGACGTAGGCCGCCCGGCCGCTCGTCACGGCGTGGTCGAGCGCGCTGAGCGTCTCCTCCAGCGGGGCGTCGTCGACCCACGTGTGCACCTGCCAGAGGTCGACGTGGTCGACGCCGAGCCGCCTGAGCGAGGCGTCCAGCGAGCTGACCAGGTGACCGCGCGAGGCGTTGGTGTAGCGCTCGCCCTTGCGCCGGCCGATGCCCGCCTTCGTGGCCAGCACCAGGTCGTCGCGTTCGCACACGTTGCCGATGAGCGAGCCGATCAGCCGCTCGGAGTCGCCGTCGGTGTAGCCCGCCGCCGTGTCCACCAGCGTGCCCCCGGCGCCGACGAAGGCGGCCAGCTGCTCGCGGGCCTCGTGCTCGTCGGTGTCGCGGCCCCACGTCATGGTGCCCAGCCCCAAGCGCGAGACGGAGAGCCCCGTCGCACCGAGGAGCCGCTGCTGCATGGCCAAACGCTACCCACCCGGAGATAACCGGGGACGCGCGGCTCGCCGGTCAGGTGGCGGTCAGGCGCCGTGCGTAACCTGACTCCTGCCATGGACTACTTCGACGCCGTCATCCTCGGGATCGTCGAGGGACTCACCGAGTTCCTCCCGGTCTCCAGCACCGGACACCTGACCATCGTGGAGAAGATGCTCGGCCTCCAGGTCGACGACAAGGGGGTCACGGCGTACACCGCGGTGATCCAGATGGGCGCCATCGCCGCCGTACTCCTCTACTTCCGCCGGGACATCTGGCGGATCGCGGCTGCCTGGTTCCGGGGTCTGTTCCATCCGGAGTACCGCGGCCACTTCGACCACCGCTTCGGCTGGTACATCATCGTCGGCTCGATCCCCATCGGCATCGTCGGCTTCCTCGGCAAGGACGTGATCAGCGGCTCGCTGCGCTCGCTGTGGTGGGTCGGTGCCTCGCTGGTGTTCTGGTGCGCGGTGATGGTGTACGCCGAGCGGGTCGGTCGCAAGGACCGGTCCGAGCGCGACCTGACGATGCTCGACTCGGTCATCGTCGGCGTGGTCCAGTGCGTGGCGCTGATACCGGGTGTCTCGCGCTCGGGCGCCACCATCTCCGGTGGCCTGCTGCGCGGCTTCGACCGCGTGACCGCCACCCGGCTCAGCTTCTTCCTCTCGATCCCGGCCCTGCTGGCGGCCGGGCTCTACGAGCTCAAGGACGCCATCGGCAGCGATATCGGCGTCGGCCCGACCGTCGTGGGCACCCTGGTCAGCTTCGCTGTCGCCTACGTCGCGATCGCCTGGCTGCTGAGGTTCGTCGCCGGCCACTCGATCGCCTGGTTCGTGCCCTACCGACTCGTCCTCGGCTTCACCGTGCTCGGCCTGCTCGCCACGGGTGTCATCACCGCGACCTGAGCCCCCAGCCCCTCTTGCGTCATACGAACTGTGGCTTCAAGGCCACGATTCGTATGACGCACCGGACCAGCCACGAGGTCACAGCCAGCCGGCGCGCTTGCTGATGATGTAGACGATCAGCGAGCTCAGCACCATCAACCCGATCGCCATCGGGTAGCCCAGGGTCCAGTGCAGCTCGGGCATCTTGCTGAAGTTCATCCCGTAGATGCTGCCCACGATCGTCGGAGCCACGATGATGCCGGCCGCGGCGGAGATGGTGCGCATGTCGTTGTTCTGCTGGATCGAGATCTGCGCGATGTGGGCGTCGAAGGCGGTCGAGAGCAGCGAGTCCAGGGTGTCGATCGTCTCCGCCACCCGGTTGAGGTGGTCGGCGACGTCGCGGAAGTAGGGCCCGGCGTCGCTGTGGATGCCGTGCACGGCCCCGGCCGTGAACTTGTTCATCGGCTCGCGCAGGGGCATCACCGCCCGGCGCATCTCGGCCAGCTCGCGCTTGAGGACGTAGATGCGGGCGGAGTCGTTGGTGCGCTCGGTCGAGAACACCGACTGCTCGACCTCGTCGACGTCCTCCTGCAACGAACCGGCCACTTCCTCGTAGTGGTCGACGATGGCATCGCACACGGCGTACACCACCGCGGAGGGGCCGTGGGCCAGCACGTTGCTGGCCTCCTCGAGACGCATCCGTGCGTCGTGCAGGCCACCGCCCTCGCCGTGGCGGACGGTGATGACGAACTTGTGGCCGACGAACATGCTGATCTCGCCGGTCTCGACGGCATCCCGCTCGTCGACGTACCAGAGCGTCTTGAGCACGATGAACAACGAGTCGCCATAGCGCTCGACCTTGGGCCGCTGGTGGGCCGCGAGCGCGTCCTCGACCGCGAGCTCGTGCAGGTCGTAGAGGTCGGCGACGGCTGCGAGCTCGTCGCTCTCGGGCTCGTAGAGACCCACCCAGACGAAGTCGTCGGCGCCCGTTGCCTTGGCCCGCACACTGGCCAGGTCATGGGTGTCGACATCCAGGTCGACCCGTTCCCCGTTGCGGTACAGCGCGTTGTCGACGATCACACCAGCAGGCTAGGTGCTGTCCGCGACCGATGTGCGACACCCCTGCGGATATGAGAGCCGCGTACGCTCCCCGCATGGCAACCGTGATCCTGGCCCGGCACGGACGCACCGCGGCCAACACCGGCGGTGTCCTGGCCGGACGGACCAAGGGCGTCCACCTCGACGAGACCGGCATCGCGCAGGCGCGGCTGGCCGCCGAGCGGCTCACCGGGCTGCCGCTGACCGCGGTCGTGACGAGCCCGCTCGAACGATGCCGGGAGACCGCGAAGCTGATGGCCCCGGGGCTGCGGGCCGTGAGTGACCGGCGACTGCTGGAGTGCGACTACGGCGAGTGGACCGGCCAGGAGATCAAGCGGCTGGCCAAGGAGAAGCTCTGGCGGACCGTGCAGGTGCAACCGTCGGGGGCGCGCTTCCCCGGCGGCGAGTCCTTGCAGGAGATGTCCGCCCGGGTCGTCGCCGCCATCCGCGCCCGGGACGCGGCCGTCGAGGACGCGGCCGACGAGAACGCCGTCTGGCTGGCGGTGTCCCACGGAGACCCGATCAAGGCGATCCTGGCCGACGCCCTCGGGATGCACCTCGACGCCTTCCAGCGGATTGCCGTCGACCCCGGGAGTCTCTCGGTGGTCCGCTACACGCCCCATCGCGCCTTCGTGCTCACCATGAACTCGAGCGCCGGGTCGCTGGCGCACCTGGCGAGCAAGCCCCGCAAGCGTCGTACGCGCTCCAGCGACGCGGTCGTCGGCGGCGGTGCCGGTCCTGCGACCACGACGACTTCGGGCACTGTCTAGGCTCGGAGCCATGCCGGTCATCCATCGTTTCGACCCGCCCGAGCGCTTCGTGCCGGGCACGGTCGGCGAGCCCGGAAGCCGCACCTTCTTCCTGCAGGCCCGCGCCGGCGCACAGGTCACCTCGGTGGCGCTGGAGAAGCAGCAGGTGCAGATCCTCGGCGAGCGGGTGGCCGAGCTGCTCGACGAGCTGATCCAGGCCGAGGACTCCGCGACGACGATCCCGGCCATGACACCGGTCGCCCTGATCGACAACGAGCCCCTCGAGCAGCCGCTCCAGGAGGAGTTCCGCGCCGGCACCATCACGTTGTCGTGGGACGCGGGCGACGAGCGCGTGGTGATCGAGGTCTTCCCGGTGGCCGAGGTGGAGGTTGAGCTGCCCGTCGATGCCGCCGAGCAGGAGCTGATCGACCTGCCGATCGAGGAGCCCGAGCCCGAGGAGGTGCTGCTGGTGCGGATGCCGCCCGCCATGGCACGTTCGTTCGCCGCTCGGGCCGAGTCGGTCGTGGCCGCAGGTCGCGCGCCGTGCCCGTTCTGCGGCGGCCCGATCGACGCCGACGGTCACCTCTGCCCGCGCTCCAACGGGTACCGCCGGTCCCAAGCCTGAGCCGACGTGACCGACATGTCCGCCCCCGCGCCCTCCACGCTCCTCGACGGCCAGCTGGTCGTGCTCGGCCGGATCATGCCCGCCTCGAACCACACCTTCCTCGCCCGGCTGGGCGAGGCGGGTGTGCAGTGCGTCTACAAGCCGAGCTCGGGGGAGCGGCCGCTGTGGGACTTCACCGACGGCACCCTCGCGGCCCGGGAGTACGCCGCCTGGGTGATCTCCGACCACCTCGGGTGGGACGTGGTCCCACCGACCGTCCTGCGCGACGGCCCGGCCGGCCCGGGCATGGTGCAGCTGTGGATGGAGCCCGAGGAAGGTCCCGAGGACGTCCCCGACCCGGTCGACGTCGTCCCCGAGGGCGAGCTGCCGGCGGGTTACCTGCACGTGCTCGACGCGACCGGTGCCCGCGACGAGCCGGTCGCACTCGTGCACGAGGACTCCGAGCCGCTGCGCCGGATGGCCGTCTTCGACATCGTCACCAACAACACCGACCGCAAGGGCGGCCACGTCCTGCCGATGCGCGACGGCCATCGCTACGGCGTCGACCACGGAGTGTGCTTCCACGTCGAGGACAAGCTCCGCACCGTGCTGTGGGGCTGGGCCGGGCAGCGACTGTCGCGGGCCGAGAGCGCCGGCATCGAGAGTGTCCTCGACGGCCTGGCCGGTGACCTGCGTGAGCAGCTCGAGGACCTGCTCACGGTGCGCGAGGTCGATGCGATCGAGCGCCGCAGCGAGCGCCTGCTGGCCAAGGGTCGGTTCCCGGTCCCCGCCGGTGGCTGGCCGTCGATCCCGTGGCCGCCCTTCTGAGACCCGGCCGATAGGCTCCGCTGCATGCGTGCATGGACCTCTCCCGACCCCGGGACACCTCCGGCGCGCGGACCGGCCGTCCGGGTATTCGACAGCTCCACCCGCGCACTGCGCGACGTGACACCCGCGGACGGACCGGCCCGGATGTACGTCTGCGGGATCACGCCGTACGACGCCACCCACATGGGCCACGCCGCGACGTACGTCGCCTTCGACCTGCTCAACCGGGCGTGGCGCTCGGCGGGACACGACGTGCGCTACGTGCAGAACGTGACCGACGTCGACGACCCGCTGCTCGAGCGCGCGGACGCCACCGGCCAGGACTGGGTCGAGCTCGCCGAGCGCGAGACCCAGCTGTTCCGCACCGACATGGAGGCCCTTCGGGTGCTCGCGCCCGAGGCGTACGTCGGCGCCGTCGAGGCCATCCCGCTGATCGTGCCGATGATCGAGGACCTCCAGCAGGCCGGGAGCGTGTACGACGTCGACGGCGACCTCTACTTCTCCGTCACCCGCGACCCTGCCTTCGGTGAGGTCTCAGGCTGGACCCGCGAGCAGATGCTCGAGGTGTTCGCGGACCGCGGGGGAGACCCCGAGCGCGCCGGCAAGAAGGATCCCCTCGACTGTCTCGTCTGGCAGCACGAGAGGCCCGGCGAGCCGGCCTGGGACTCCTCCTTCGGACGCGGCCGACCCGGCTGGCACGTCGAGTGCTCGGCCATCGCCCGACACCACCTCGGCGCCGCCATCGACGTGCAGGGTGGCGGCAGCGACCTCGTCTTTCCGCACCACGAGATGAGCGCGTCGGAGGCCCAGGTCGTGGACCCCGACTCCCGGTTCGCCCAGGCCTACGTGCACGCCGGGATGGTCGGGCTCGACGGCGAGAAGATGTCGAAGTCCAAGGGCAACCTGGTGCTGGTCTCCAAGCTGCGCGAGGCGGGCCTCGACCCGATGGTCATCCGGCTCGTCCTGCTGGGACACCACTACCGCAGTGACTGGGAGTGGGACGAGGCCGACGTCTCCGCCGCCGGCGCCCGACTCGAGAAGTGGCGGTCCGCCGTCGCCAAGGGTGCCGGTGCCCCGACGGCGGCGGTCGTGACCGACGTACTCGCCGCCCTGGCCGAGGACCTCGACGCCCCGACCGCCCTGCGCCTGATCGACCACTGGGCCGACGCCACCGACTTCGGCGACGACACCGAGCCCGGCGCCGGCGAGGTCATCCGCCGGCTGGTCGATGCGGCATTGGGGATCGCGGTCTGATCCCACTGGTCGCAGGGTTTCCCAACACGTGCTGCGAAGTTGGTGGGTTGCGACCAAGGCTCCGTTCGCATCGCCCGGTTCAACAACACGTGTTGTGAAACCGCCGACGCCTACTCCTCCGGCGCGTCCCGCCGCTTCAGGTAGCGCTCGAACTCCCGGGCGATGGCCTCGCCGCTGGCCTCGGGGAGCTCGGAGGCGTCCTGGCTCTCCTCGAGGTTGCGGACGTACTCCGCGACGTCCTCGTCCTCCTCGGCCAGCTCGGCCACGCCGCGCTCCCAGGCCCGGCTGTCCTCGGGCAGGTCGCCGAGGGGGATGGCCGTCTCGAGCAGGTCCTCGACCTGGCCGAGGAGGGCCAGCGTCGCCTTCGGGCACGGGGGCTGCGGCAGGTAGTGGGGTACGGCTGCCCAGAACGACACGGCGGGTACGTCGAGCCGGGCACAGGCGTCCTGGAAGACGCCGACGATCCCGGTCGGGCCCTCGTAGGTCGCCGGCTCCAGCTTGAGCCGGTCCTCGAGGTCGAGCTCGGTGGCCGTGCCGCTCACCTGGATCGGTCGGGTGTGCGGCGTCTCGGCCAGCATCGCCCCGAGCGTCACCACGACCTCGACGCCCAGCTCGTCGGCGCAGGCGAGCAGCTCGGCGCAGAACTGGCGCCACTTCATGTTCGGCTCGATGCCGCGCAGCAGCACCACGTCGCGGTGCGAGCCGGGCGGGCGGGCGACGTACACCTGGGTCGAGGGCCACGTGATCCGCCGCATCCCCTCGTCGGTGGTCGACACCGTCGGCCGGTTCACCTGGAAGTCGTAGAACTCCTCGGGGTCCACCACCGCGACCACCTGGGCGTCCCAGACGTCGATCAGGTGGTCGACCACGCCCGTCGCTGCGCTGGCCGCGTCGTTCCAGCCCTCGAAGGCCGCCACCATCACGGGCTCCACGAGGTGCGGCACTTCCTCGATCTCGATCACGGATTCAGCCTAGTTGGGCCTCGCGCAACTTGGTTGGACACGCCATGTCAAGATCCGGTATCTCCCGGGGCGCGCGGAGTCGCCTCCGTAGGCTGGTGGGTGCGGCAGCCCGCCGCCCACCACGAAAGGTTGCCCGTTGCCCGACATCACGTTCCACCGCCCTGACTGCACCGAGGAGCTCGTCGCGACCCTGCGCGAGCGCATCCTGGTGGTCGACGGGGCGATGGGTACGGCGATCCAGCGCGACCGCCCCGACGAGGCGGGCTACCGCGGGGAGCGGTTCGCCGACTGGGACTCCGACGTCCAGGGCAACAACGACCTCTTGACGCTCACGCAGCCCGACATCATCCGCTCGATCCACCGCGAGTACCTCGAGGCCGGCGCCGACCTGATCGAGACCAACACCTTCAACGCCAACGCGATCTCGCTGGCCGACTACGGCATGGCCGAGCTGGCCTACGAGTTCTGCTACGAGTCGGCGCGACTCGCCCGGGCCGCGTGCGACGAGGTCACCGAGCGCACCCCCGACCGGCCGCGCTACGTCGCCGGCGCGCTCGGCCCGACGACGCGCACGGCGTCCATCTCGCCCGACGTCAACGACCCCGCCGCCCGCAACGTCAGCTACGACGCACTGGTCGAGGCCTACGTCGACGCCACCAAAGGGCTGCTCGACGGGGGAGCCGACCTGCTCTTCATCGAGACGATCTTCGACACCCTGAACGCCAAGGCCGCGATCTTCGCGGTGGAGAGCGTCTTCGAGGACTACGGCCGCCGCTGGCCGGTCGTCATCTCCGGCACCATCACCGACGCCTCCGGGCGCACGCTGTCCGGCCAGACGACCGAGGCGTTCTGGAACTCGGTGCGACACGCCCGCCCCCTCCTGGTCGGGCTCAACTGCGCGCTGGGTGCCAAGGAGATGCGCCCGTTCCTGGCCGAGCTGTCCCGCGTCGCCGACACCTTCGTCTCGGCGTACCCCAACGCCGGCCTGCCCAACGCCTTCGGTGAGTACGACGAGGCTGCCGCCGAGACGGCCGAGACGCTGAGCGAGTTCGCCGAGGCCGGCCTGGTCAACCTGGTCGGCGGCTGCTGCGGCACCACCCCCGACCACATCGCCGCCATCGCCAAGGCGGTCGACGGAAAGGCGCCCCGAGAGGTGCCGGAGATCGCCTCCGCCATGCGCCTGTCCGGGCTGGAGCCGATGAACATCACCGCGGACTCCCTGTTCGTCAACGTCGGCGAGCGCACCAACATCACCGGGTCGGCGAAGTTCCGCAACCTGATCAAGGCGGGCGACTACGACGCCGGACTGTCGGTGGCGGTGCAGCAGGTCGAGGCCGGCGCCCAGGTCATCGACGTCAACATGGACGAGGGCATGATCGACGGGGTCGCGGCGATGGACCGCTTCACCAAGCTGATCGCCAGCGAACCCGACATCAGCCGGGTGCCGATGATGATCGACTCCTCCAAGTGGGAGGTGATCGAGGCCGGGCTGCGCAACGTGCAGGGCAAGTCGATCGTCAACTCGATCTCCATGAAGGAGGGCGAGGACAAGTTCCGTGAGCAGGCCCGCCTGTGCCGCAAGTACGGCGCCGCCGCGGTCGTGATGGCCTTCGACGAGGAAGGTCAGGCCGACAACCTCGAGCGTCGCAAGCAGATCTGCGAGCGGGCCTACCGGATCCTCGTCGACGAGGTCGGCTTCCCGGCCGAGGACATCATCTTCGACCCCAACTGCTTCGCGCTGGCGACCGGCATCGAGGAGCACGCCAACTACGGCGTCGACTTCATCGAGGCGACGCGCTGGATCAAGCAGAACCTCCCCGGCGCTCGCATCTCCGGCGGCATCTCCAACGTCTCCTTCTCCTTCCGCGGCAACAACCCGGTCCGCGAGGCCATCCACTCCGTCTTCCTGTTCCACGCCATCGAGGCCGGCCTCGACATGGGCATCGTCAACGCCGGCGCCCTCGTGGTGTACGACGAGATCGACCCCGAGCTCCGGGAGCGGATCGAGGACGTCGTGCTCAACCGGCGACCCGACGCCGCCGAGCGCCTGCTCGAGATCGCCGAGCAGCACCGCGGCTCGGGCGAGCAGGCCGAGGTCGCCGAGCTCGAGTGGCGCTCGATGCCGCTGGGGGAGCGGATCACCCACTCGCTGGTCAAGGGCATCGACGCCCACATCGAGGACGACACCGAGCTGCTCCGGGCCGAGATCTCCGCCCGTGGCGGCCGTCCGATCGAGGTCATCGAGGGCCCCCTGATGGACGGCATGAACGTCGTCGGCGACCTGTTCGGCGCCGGCAAGATGTTCCTGCCCCAGGTGGTGAAGTCAGCTCGCGTGATGAAGAAGGCGGTTGCCTACCTGATCCCCTACATCGAGGCCGAGAAGCAGCCCGGTGACGCGGAGACCAAGAAGGGCACCATCGTGATGGCCACGGTGAAGGGCGACGTCCACGACATCGGCAAGAACATCGTCGGCGTGGTGCTGCAGTGCAACAACTACGAGGTCCACGACCTCGGCGTGATGGTGCCCGCGCAGAAGATCCTCGACAAGGCCAAGGAGGTCGACGCCGACATGATCGGCCTCTCCGGGCTGATCACGCCGTCGCTCGACGAGATGGTCAACTTCGCCACCGAGATGGCCCGCCAGGGCTTCGAGATCCCACTGCTGATCGGCGGGGCGACCACCTCCCGGGCGCACACCGCGGTCAAGGTCAGCCCGCGCTACGAAGGCCCGGTGATCTGGGTCAAGGACGCCTCGCGCTCCGTGCCGGTGGCCGCCCAGCTGCTCTCGCCCGAGCGGCGTGACCAGCTGCTCACCGACACCGAGGCCGACTACCAGTCGCTCCGTGAGCGCCATGCGGCCAAGTCCGACCGGCCGATGATCTCCCTGGAGGACGCGCAGGCCAACCGGACGCCGATCGACTGGTCGTCGTACGTCCCGCCGGTCCCGGCCATGGGCACCGGCACTCGTGTCTTCTCCGACTACGACCTCGCCGAGCTGCGCGAGTACATCGACTGGCAGCCGTTCTTCAACGCGTGGGAGATGAAGGGCAAGTTCCCCGACATCCTGAACAACCCGACCTCGGGCGAGGCCGCGCGCAAGCTGTACGACGACGCCCAGGAGATGCTCGACCGGCTGATCGAGGAGAAGTGGCTCACCGCTGACGGCGTGATCGGCTTCTTCCCGGCCAACGCCGTCGGCGACGACATCGAGGTGTACGCCGACGACGACCGCAGCGAGGTGCTCGCGACGCTGCACAACCTGCGCCAGCAGGGACTCCACCGCGAGGGCGTTCCCAACCGGTCGCTGGGCGACTTCGTGGCGCCGAAGGACACCGGGCTCGCCGACCACGTGGGTGCGTTCGCCGTCACCGCCGGCCTCGGCAGCCAGGAGAAGGTCAAGGAGTTCAAGGAGGACCTCGACGACTACAGCGCGATCCTGCTGGAGTCGCTGGCCGACCGGCTCGCGGAGGCCTTCGCCGAGCGGATGCACCAGCGGGTCCGCACCGACTTCTGGGGCCACGTCCCCGAGGAGCAGCTGGCCCAGGAGGACCTGATCGCCGAGAAGTACACCGGCATCCGCCCGGCGCCGGGCTACCCCGCCTGCCCCGAGCACACCGAGAAGGCCACCCTCTGGGAGCTGCTCGACGTCGAGGACTCCGCCGGCATCGAGCTGACCGAGTCGATGGCGATGTGGCCGGGTGCGTCGGTCAGCGGCTGGTACTTCTCGCACCCCCAGTCGCAGTACTTCGTGGTCGGTCGGCTGGGCCGTGACCAGGTGGCGTCGTACGCCGAGCGCAAGGGCTGGAGCCTCGCGGAGGCCGAGCGCTGGCTGTCCTCCAACCTCGGCTACGACCCCGAGGACTGACCATGTCGCTGCCCACCGCCGTCCTCTGGGACATGGATGGCACCCTGGTCGACACCGAGCCCTACTGGATGGAGTGCGAGTACGCCCTGGCGGCGAAGTACGGCGGCCGCTGGTCGGACGAGGACTGCATGGCGGTGGTGGGAGGCGACCTGCTCGACTCCGCCGAGTACATGCGGGTGCACATGGGCATCGACCGCACGCCGCTGCAGATCGTGGAGGAGCTGCTCGACGGGGTCGTGGTGTGCGTCGAGCAGGAGGTCCCGTGGCGCCCGGGAGCGCGCGAGCTGCTCTCCGAGCTCCGCGACCTCGAGGTGCCGTGCGCGCTGGTGACGATGTCGTGGCGCCGGTTCGTCGACCCAGTGCTCCGGGCGCTCCCCGAGGGTTCCTTCGACGCGCTGGTCTGCGGCGACGAGGTCACCCAGGGCAAGCCGCACCCGGAGGCCTACCTCCGCGCTGCCGAGCTGCTCGGCTTCGCTCCCGGTGACACGGTCGCCATCGAGGACTCACCGACGGGCGCCGCCTCGGCTGCGGCCGCCGGTTGTCAGGTCCTCGTGGTCCCGCACCACGTGCCGGTCCCTGCGGGGCACCGTCGCGAGTTCCGGGACAGCCTCGAGGGTCTGCGTGCTCGCGACCTGGCCGACCTGGCCCTGCGTCCGTAGGGCGTCGTAGTACCCACGTCCAATGGCAACCGGACCGTCCAGACGGTGAGAGTCAGGGCATCAGACATCCGAGCCCTGGAGACCACCATGAACAGCACTCGCACCACCACCCGCATCCTCGCCCCGGCCGTCGCCCTCGGCGCCGCCATCCTGCTCACCACGGGCGGTCCCGCGCTCGCCAAGGGCGGCGGCAGTGACGTTCGTACGTCTGGCAGCTGCCAGGGCGTCGCGCACTGGAAGCTCAAGGCCAGCCCGGAGGACGGCCGCATCGAGGTCGAGGGCCAGATCGACAGCAACAAGGCCGGTCAGACCTGGAACTGGTCGCTCACCCACGACGGCTTGGCCGCCGGCAGCGGGTCGCGCAAGACCGCCGGTGCCAGCGGGTCCTTCGAGGTACGTCGGGTCGTCGGCAACTGGAGCGGCACCGACTTGTTCGTGTTCCGGGCGCAGCGCCCCGGCACCCAGCAGATCTGCCGCGGCACCATCCGGTTCTGACCGCGCGCTTCTCGCCCCCACGCACCGTCACCCCGGCATAATCGCCGGGGTGACGGTGCGGGTGCTCGTGGTCGACGACCACACCATGGTGCGACTCGGCCTGGTGGGGCTGATCGCGACCACCGACGACCTCGAGGTGGTCGGCGAGGCGGCCAACGGGGTCGAGGCAGTGGCCAAGGCAGCTGAGCTCGAGCCCGACGTCGTGCTGATGGACCTCCAGATGCCCGAGATGGACGGCGTGCGCGCCACCCGCGAGATCGTGTCGGCGGGACGGTCGCAGGTGCTGGTGCTCACGTCCTTCTCCGACACCGAGCGGATCGTGGACGTGCTCGACGCGGGCGCCGTGGGCTACCTGCTCAAGGACACCGACCCCGAGGAGCTGCTCGAGGCCGTCCGCTCGGTCTCCCGCGGTGACTCACCGCTCCACCCCCGGGTCGCCCGTCAGCTGCTCACCTCCCGCACCCGCGGCCGTTCGGCGGGCGGAGACCTCACCGCCCGTGAGCTGGAGGTGCTCGAGCTGGTGCGGCAGGGACTGGCCAACAAGCAGATAGCGCGGCGGCTCGGCATCAGCGAGCGGACCGTCAAGGCCCACCTCACTTCGGTGTTCAGCTCCATCGGTGTCATGGACCGGACGGGAGCGGCCCTGTGGGCCCAACGCCACCGGGACCAGCAGGAGCTGTGAGGTCCGGCATCGGGGGCGGCTCGTTGCCGAACGTCGGGCAGTGCGCCTGGAAGCTGCACCAGCTGCAGGCCCAGCCCGGGCTGGGCTGGAACTCCCCGGTCTCGCGGGCGAACTCGATGGCGTGCCAGATCGCCTCGACGAGGCGCTCGGTGGCGAGCAGGTCCTGCTCGTCGGGCTCGTAGCTGACCATCTGACCGTCGCCGAGGTAGACCAACCGCAGCAGTGCGGGAACCACGCCCCGGGTGCGCCAGATGACCAGCGCGTAGAAGCGCATCTGAAACAGCGCCTTGGCCTCGAAGCCGACACCGGGGGAGCGGCCCGTCTTGTAGTCGACGACGCGGATGGCGCCGTCGGGGGCGATGTCGATGCGATCCACGAAACCACGCAGCAGCAGCCGCGAGTCGAGCAGTGCCTCGACGTAGAGCTCACGCTCGGCCGGCTCGAGCCGTCGCGGGTCCTCGAGTGCGAAGTAGCTGCGCAGGCTCTCCCGGCAGGAGGCCAGCCAGGCCGTGATCTCCAGGCCCGCGTCGTTGGCCTCGTCACCCACGAACATGGTCGCCGCCGCGGGCTCGGCGTCGAGCACGAACTCCCAGGCGTCCTGCACCATCGCCTCCGCCCGCTCGGGCGTGCGGTCGGCGGCCGGGAGGTCGAACAGGTCCTCGAGCACCTTGTGCACGACCGTGCCGCGCACCGCGTCGGGTGAGGGCTCCTCGGGGAGCCGGTCGATCATCCGCAGGCGGTAGAGCAGCGGACAGGTGCGGAAGTCGGAGGCGCGGCTGGGCGAGAGCGAGGCCAGCACTCGCTCCCCGTCGACGGGCGTGCCGATGCGCGTGCGTTCCTCCGGAACGACGGCCTCCGGCACTGCTTCCATGTGGCCAGCGTAGGTGCGAGCGCCGACAGGGTCGCCGCGCGCTAGCGTTACCTCGTGAGCGACGAGGATTCACCCGCATCAGCGGGGAGCGGGGACGGTCCTCGGACCTACCCACCCGGCACGTGGCGCGTGGGGTCCGTCCGCGGCGTCGACGTGCTGGTGCGCTCCTCCTGGCTGCTGGTGGCGCTGCTGATCGCCGTCGTGCTGGCGCCGCGCATCGAGGAGGTCGAGCCCGGCCTCGGCGTGCTCAAGTACGTCGCCGGGGTGGCCTTCGCGGTGCTGTTCTACCTCTCCCTGCTGCTCCACGAGATCTCCCACGCGTTGATGGCGCAGCGCTACGGGCTGGGCGTGCGGTCGATCAGCCTGGTGTTCCTCGGCGGGTTCACCGAGATCGACTCCGAGACCCGGACCCCTGGCCAGGAGTTCAAGGTCGCCGTCGTGGGCCCGCTGACCTCGATCGTGGTCGGGCTGGCGTTCATCCCGCTGTGGCTGGTGAGCCCCGACGGGCTGATCAAGTTCACCCTGGGCGGTCTCGCCTTCTCCAACATCGTCGTCGGCGCCTACAACCTCATCCCCGGTCTGCCCTTCGACGGCGGCCACGTGCTCAAGGCCTTCGTCTGGCGGATCACCGGCAACGTGCACCGAGGCACGATCGTGGCCGCGTGGGGCGGCCGCTTCGCCGCCGCGCTGGTGCTGTTCTGGCCGTGGGTGGCACGGGAGTTCTTCGACCTGCAGACCAACATCACCGACTACGTGCTGGCCGTCGTGATCGCCGCCTTCCTGTGGTCCGGGGCGACCGCCTCCATGGTCAGTGCGCGCGTACGCCGCCGGCTGCCCTCGCTGAAGGCCCGCCCACTGGCCCGGCGCGTCATTGCGGTTCCCGACGACCTTCCGGTCAGCGAGGCCGTCCGCCGCGCGCAGGAGGCCGGTGCCGGCGCGATCGTTGTGCACGTCGGTGACGACCGGCTCAGCGGCATCGTCAGTGAGACGGCCCTGCTGGCCACTCCCGAGGACCGGCGCGCCTGGGTGCCGGTCAGCTCGCTCGCGCGCTCCATCGAGGACGGACTGCTGCTGCCGGCCGACATCGTGGGGGAGGACCTCGTCCGTGCCATGTCGGCCACCCCGGCCGAGGAGTACGTCCTCGTCGAGGGCGACGGGTCCATCCTGGGTGTGCTCGCCACCTCCGACGTGGACCGCGCCTTCGAGGAGGGTGCACGCAAGTGAGCACCCCCGACTGGTCCGGCGTACGACGCGGACCGCTCTCGGCCGGCGAGTGGGTCCGACTCACCGACGCCAAGGGCCGCCGCCACAACATCTGCCTCGAGGCGGGGAAGTCCTTCCACACCAACCGGGGCGGCATCTCCCACGACGACATCATCGGCCGGGACGAGGGCTTCACCCTGACCTCGACGTCGGGCGGCGAGTACCTCGTCTTCCGCCCGCTGCTCAGCGAGTTCGTGGTCTCCATGCCCCGAGGGGCAGCCGTCGTCTACCCCAAGGACGCCGCCCAGATCGTCGCGATGGCCGACATCTTCCCCGGTGCCCGAGTCGTCGAGGCCGGTGCCGGGTCCGGCGCCCTGAGCTGTTCCCTGCTGCGCGCGGTCGGCCCCGGTGGTCACGTGTCGTCCTTCGAGCGCCGCGAGGAGTTCGCCGACATCGCCCGCCGCAACGTCGCCCAGTTCTTCGGCGCCCCCGAGGGGGAGACCCATCCGGCCTGGACCCTCACCGTCGGCGACCTCGTCGAGTGTCTCCCCGGTGCCGAGCAGCCCGGCAGCGTCGACCGGGTGGTGCTGGACATGCTGGCGCCCTGGGAGTGCGTCGACGTCGTCGCCGACGCGCTCACCCCCGGCGGGATCGTGGTCGCGTACGTCGCGACCACCACCCAGCTCGGCCGGATCGTGGAGACCCTGCGCGCCCATGGGGAGTTCACCGAGCCGCAGCCGTGGGAGACCCTGGTCCGCGACTGGCACGTCGAGGGGCTCGCCGTACGACCGGGACACAAGATGAACGGGCACACCGGGTTCCTGGTCACCGCCCGCCGGATGGCGCCGGGCAACTCGGCGCCGGTCAAGAAGCGCCGTCCCGCGCCGGGTGCCTACGGAGTCGACTACGACGGACCGCGTCCGGCCGGGCTGCCGCCGCAGGGTAACGACCCGGAATGACGCCTCCGGCACCTCTTCTGTGAACGGATTGCAACAGATCGACAACCAAACGAGTGACACACGTCGCTAACCACTTGGCAGGGCAACTCTTCCGAGTAGGGTCGAAATCCAGACCCTGCCCATGGAGGTGGTTCACGTGCCTGATTCAGGTGCCGAGCACGGCCCGACCACGGCCCAGCTGCTGAACCAGGTCTCCTTCCTCGAGGCCGAGGTGGCCGAGCTGCGCCGTCGGCTCGCGGACGGACCGGGCGGTGCCCGTGACCTGGACCAGCGCCTGCTGGACACGCAGCGCTCCCTGTCGGCGGTGACCTCGCAGAACGAGCGTCTCGCCCAGACGCTGCGCGAGGCCCGCGAACAGATCATCACCCTCAAGGAGGAGGTCGACCGGCTGGCCCAGCCGCCGACCGGCTTCGGCACCTTCCTCAAGCGCAACGAGGACGACTCGGTCGACGTGTTCACCGGGGGACGCAAGCTCCGGGTCAACGTCAGCCCCTCGGTCGAGCTCGACCACCTGACCAAGGGCCAGGAGGTCATGCTCAACGAGGCCCTCAACGTGGTGGCCGCCCTCGACTTCGAGGAGGTCGGCGAGGTCGTCATGTTCAAGGAGCTGCTCGCCGACGGCGAACGCGTCCTGGTCATCGCCAACGCCGACGAGGAGCGCGTCGTACGCCTCGCCCAGCCGCTGCGTGAGCTGACCCTCCGTGCCGGCGACTCGCTGCTGCTCGACGCCAAGTCCGGCTACGTCTACGAGAAGGTGCCCAAGTCCGAGGTCGAGGAGCTCGTGCTCGAGGAGGTCCCCGACATCGACTACCGCTCGATCGGCGGCCTGTCGGGCCAGATCGAGCAGATCCGCGACGCGGTCGAGCTGCCCTACCTGCACCCCGAGCTGTTCAAGGACTACCAGCTCAAGCCGCCGAAGGGCGTGCTCCTCTACGGGCCTCCCGGCTGCGGCAAGACCCTGATCGCCAAGGCCGTGGCCAACTCGCTGGCCAAGAAGGTCGCCGAGAGGACCGGCCAGGAGGGACGTTCGTTCTTCCTGAACATCAAGGGCCCCGAGCTGCTCAACAAGTACGTCGGCGAGACCGAGCGGCACATCCGCCTGGTCTTCCAGCGTGCTCGCGAGAAGGCCAGCAACGGCACACCCGTGATCGTGTTCTTCGACGAGATGGACTCCCTGTTCCGCACCCGCGGCTCGGGCGTCTCCTCCGACGTCGAGAACACCATCGTCCCGCAGCTGCTCTCCGAGATCGACGGCGTGGAGGGCCTTGAGAACGTCCTGGTCATCGGCGCCTCCAACCGCGAGGACATGATCGACCCGGCCATCCTGCGACCCGGTCGGCTCGACGTGAAGATCAAGATCGAGCGGCCCGACGCCGAGTCGGCTCGCGACATCTTCTCCAAGTACCTCACCGCCGAGCTGCCGCTGCACGCCGACGACCTGGCCGAGTTCGGCGGCGACAAGGACGCCTGCGTCGCCGGCATGATCACCGCCACCGTCGAGCGGATGTACACCGAGTCCGAGGAGAACCGTTTCCTCGAGGTCACCTACGCCAACGGCGACAAGGAAGTCCTCTACTTCAAGGACTTCAACTCCGGCGCGATGATCCAGAACATCGTCGACCGGGCCAAGAAGATGGCGATCAAGGAGGTCATCGACCACGACCAGCCGGGCATGCGCGTGCAGCACATGCTCCAGGCGTGCGTCGATGAGTTCAAGGAGAACGAGGACCTCCCCAACACCACCAACCCCGACGACTGGGCCCGCATCTCCGGCAAGAAAGGCGAGCGGATCGTGTTCATCCGCACGCTCATCACCGGCAAGCAGGGCACCGAGCCGGGTCGTTCCATCGACACCGTCTCCAACACCGGTCAGTACCTGTAGGCGCTGGGGCTCGGACCTCAGCCGTCACAAGTTTCCCCGGGCGCCCGGGGAAACCGCCCTCGTGTCACACCAGGGCTGTCAGGCGCGCGCCCAGGGAGCTGTTCTGTCCGGGGAGCTCTCACGTGACACGAGCGAGTGACACGAGCGGGTACGACGAAGGGCGCCGGCCTCGCGGTCGGCGCCCCTCGTCGTCTCGTCGTGCCCGGTCAGTCGCCGTCGGGGCCGAGGAACTTGTAGATCCCCTTGCCCCAGGTCGGCTCCTCCGGGATCAGCGCGATCCGGGCGGCCTCGGTCATCCGGCCCTCGGAGCCCTTGATGCCGAAGCCCGGGCTGTGCGAGGTCTTCTGGCGCCAGGTGGCGTTGAAGTTGTTGTTGTGCCGGAACACCTGGCCGGCCGACTTGATCGTCTGGACCTGCTCGTCGCCGGTGAAGGCGAAGAGGCTGAAGTTGGCCGAGCCGCTCATCGTGACGTAGGCCTTGGTGTCGTTGCCGTAGCGGCCCATGATCGTGAACCACTTGCTGTGGTTGTACTTGACGATCTCGCGCTTGCTGTTGGTGATCACCGACTGGCGCAGCGGGATCGGACCGCGGCCCGAGCCGTTGCGCAGGATCGAGACGACCGGCCGGCTGCTGACCGCGTAGATCATCTTGATGTCGCAGCCCTGGTTCCACAGCTGACGGAGGCGCTTGGCGATCCAGACACCGCGATCACCGTAGATCGAGTAGTTGATGATGCGGATGCGGGTCCGGCCGCCCGGCGTACCGACCTGGGCGCCGGTGCACCGGACGGGGGCGAGCGTGCGCATCACCGGGTCGGTGCTGGGGTTGGCGTGGAACGGGAAGAACTCGTCGGTGTAGACGCCGCGGTCCCACAGCCGGTGCGGCGCAGCGACGGGCACGCCGACGCGGGTCTGGGCGTAGATCGTGTTGAAGTCGCCGTAGACGGCCGGGTCGTGGGTGACCTCGGCCTGGTTCCACTGGCCCTCGTAGCCCATCTTGGTGAGGTTCATCGAGGTCTGGATGACGGTGTTCTTCACGTGGTAGGGACCGACGTTGGTGAACAGGAAGTACTTGGCGTGGGGCGTGCCGCCGCGGCCACGGCAGGCGCCCCGGCACTCGCGGGCGAAGCTGACCTGGTTGACGGTCTCGGGGTGGCCGGCGCGGGCGAGCCGGGTGCCGAGCTTCTTCTTCAGGAACCGCCACTCCGGGTTGGGGGCGTTGCGGGCCTTCGCAGCGACGACCTGGACGCTGACGCCACGGGCCTTGGCCGCGACCAGGGCCCGGGCGATCGTCCAGTCCTTGAAGGACCACGTGGCGATGCGGATGGTGCCGGCGCTCGGGGAGGACAAGCCGTTGGGCAGCCGCCGTGCACCCCAGGTGCTGTTGATGGTCATCAGCACCCGGTTGCGGATGGCGAACTTCGTCTTCTTCCCGGCGTTGGGGAAGCTGAAGTAGCTGTCGGCCGGGATCGTGTACCTCGCCGGTGGCTGGCCGAACACGCGGGCAGCGGCGGCCGGCTTGGCGACACTCGCGGCCGGCGCGGCAGCGGAAGAGGAACCGGCGAAGGCCAGCAACGACGCGAGCAGGGCTGCGACGAGGACGGCGATCGAGGTACGACGTACGGGCATGAGCTTCCCCCGAAGACAAGTATGGAGCCGAGACACCCGGGCTGGGGCCTCGGCAACCTAACATGACAGTCCGGGCCAAGGACCCGATTCATAGGCACTTGTCTAGACGCGAGCAGGAGCGCCGTACGCTCGGCCCATGAGTGTTCGTCGTGTCATGGGGACCGAGACCGAGTTCGGCATCTCGGTCTCCGGGCACCCGCACGCCAACCCCATGGTGGCGAGCACCCGACTGGTGAACGCCTATGCCACCGCCACCCTGAAGGCGCGGCGGGCCCGCTGGGACTTCGAGGAGGAGTCGCCGCTGCGCGACGCCCGAGGCTTCGACATGTCCCGCGACGTCGCCGATCCCAGCCAGCTGACCGACGAGGACCTCGGCCTGGCCAACGTGATCCTCACCAACGGTGCCCGGCTCTACGTCGACCACGCGCATCCCGAGTACTCCACACCCGAGTGCACCAACCCGATGGACATCGTCATCTGGGACAAGGCGGGGGAGCAGATCGCGCTCGACGCCACCCGGTTCGCCGCCGTGCCGGGCGAGGGCGACCTGGTCCTCTACAAGAACAACACCGACAACAAGGGAGCGTCGTACGGCGCCCACGAGAACTACCTGGTCCGCCGCTCCACGCCGTTCGGCGACATCGTGCGCCACCTCACGCCGTTCTTCGTCAGCCGTCAGGTGGTCTGCGGCGCCGGCCGGGTCGGGCTGGGCCAGGACGGGCACGGCGACGGCTTCCAGATCAGCCAGCGGGCCGACTACTTCGAGGTGGAGGTCGGCCTCGAGACGACCCTCAAGCGGCCGATCATCAACACCCGTGACGAGCCGCACGCCGATCCGGAGAAGTACCGCCGGCTGCACGTGATCATCGGCGACGCCAACCTGGCCGAGACCTCGACCTACCTCAAGGTCGGCACCGCCGCGCTGGTGCTCTCCATGATCGAGGACCGGTTCATCACTGCCGACCTGAGCGTCTCGCGGCCGGTGGCCTCGCTCAAGGAGGTCTCCCACGACCCCGGCCTCACCCACCTGCTGGAGGTCGGCGACGGGCGCAAGATGACCGCCGTACAGCTGCAGTGGGAGTACTTCCACCTCGCCGAGCGCTACCTCGAGGAGCGTCGCGGCGGTGACGTCGACCCGCCCACCAAGGACGTCATGAAGCGCTGGGAGTCGGTGCTCACCCGTCTCGAGCGCGACCCCTTCGAGTGCGCCGACGAGCTCGACTGGGTGGCCAAGCTGAAGCTGCTCAACTCCTACCGCGACCGCGACGGCCTGGCGTGGTCCGACGCCAAGCTGCACCTGATCGACCTGCAGTACGCCGACCTGCGACCCGAGAAAGGGCTCTACCACCGGCTGCTCAAGCTCGGCCGGATGAAGCGGCTGGTCTCCGACTCCGTCGTCGAGGAGGCCATGCACGAACCCCCCGAGGACACCCGCGCCTACTTCCGTGGCCGCTGCCTGAGCAAGTACGCCGACAACATCGCCGCCGCCTCCTGGGACTCGGTGATCTTCGACCTCCCGGGCCACGAGTCGCTCCAGCGCGTCCCCACCATCGACCCCCTGCGCGGCAGCCGCGCCCACGTCGGCGCCCTCCTCGACGAGCACGACACCGCGCTCGGACTGTTCGAGGCCCTCACCGCCCGCTGACGCTGCCCGGACACCACGACACAGGGCGTTCTTGGACATTTCCCAGAGCGCGTTCAGGGCGGCGTACTAGGTTCTTCGCTGAGAGCCAGCCAGTCGTGACCCGAGACGCGACCGGTTGGCTCTCACTCATTCGCGACCAGCGTCAGGGCTGCATGAACTTGTAGATCCCCTTGCCCCAGGTCGGCGCCGTCTCGGGGACACCCGGGATGGGCAGTGCCCGGCCGGATGCCGAGAGGCGGGCGTGCGGGGGCTTCTTCGAGGTCTTCTGGTTCCAGGTGGTGTTGAACGCGGCCAGGTAGGGCTTGGTCTGGGACACGTCGCGGATCCGCTGCATCTGCTCGTCGTTGGCGAAGGCGGCCAGGGACCAGTTGGCCGAGCCGTTGAAGGTGACCCAGGCCGAGGTCAGCGAGCCCCAGTGGCCGGTGATCGTCATCCACTTGCTGTGGTTGTACTTCACGATCTCGCCGGCGCCGTTCTTGGTCACCGACTGCCGCAGGGGGATCGGGCCACGACCGGAGCCGCTGCGCAGGATCTGCAGCACCGGGCGGGTGATCACGCTGTAGATCATCCGGACGTCGCAGCCGGCGTTCCACAGCGCGCGGAGGCGCTTGGCGATCCAGACGCCGCGGTCGCCGTACATGGCGTACTGGATGATCCGGATGCGCGTGCGGTGGTTGGCCGTTCCGCCGTACCCGGCGCCGGTGCAGCTGACCAGGCGGAGCGTCTGCATGACGGGGTCCTCGGCAGCTCGCGCTCCCGGACGTGGGAAGAAGTAGTCGAGGGCCTTCGGCCCGACGGTGCGCACGTGGTAGGGACTCGTGGTCCGGTGCGCGAGCCGTGCCTGCTTGAACACGCCCAGGTAGTCGTCGTAGACCGACTTGAACTTCATCACCGTCGCCTGGTTCCACTGGCCGGTGTAGCCGAACCTGGTGAGGTTCATCGAGGTCTGGAAGGTGACGTAGCGCTGGTGGCCGCGGCCGATCTTGTCGAAGAGGAAGTACTTCGCGTGGGCGGTCCCCCCGGGACCGCGGCAGGAGCCGCGGCACTCACGAGCGAAGCTGACGGTGTCGGCGCTGGCGGGGTAGCCGGGTCGGATCAGGCGACTGCCGAGGCGCTTCTTGAGGTACTTCCACGGACCCTTCTGCTTGTTGGCCGCCTTGGCAGCGATCACCTGCACGCTCACGCCTCGAGCGCGCGCCGCGACGAGTGCGCGGGCGATCGACCAGTCGTCGAAGGTCCAGGTGGCGATGCGGATCTTGCCGTTGCCCGGCATCGGGGTGCCGATGCTCGTGCGGCGGCCGCCCCAGGTGCCCTTGATGCTGTTCAGCACCCGGTTGCGGATGGCCAGCTTCGCCTGCTTGCTGCGGTTGGGGTAGGCGAAGTAGTTCCCCGAGGGGGGCGCGTAGATGATCGGCGGCGTCCCGATGTCCCGGGCCGCCTTCCTCGCAGCAGGCGCGGCGGCGACGGTCTGCGCCTCGGCGGACGGGGCGGCTGATGCGGAAGTCGTGGTGAGTCCCGTCGCCACCAGGACGGAGACCAGGGCGAGCAGGATCGCGCGCGGCGTACGACGCATGGGATCTCCTTCGCAGGAGTAGCGGACCGAGAGCCCCGAAAGGGACTTGGAAACTAACACGCAGCAGTCTCGATATTGGGGAGCGCCTCGGCCCTCAGTCGCTCTCCATGTAGCGGTAGATCCCCTGACCGAAGGCCGGCTCGTCCTCGGGCAGCCCACGGAGCAGCGCAGCCCGGGCGAGGTACGGCGCCCGGCCGCGACCGAAGGCTGCCACCCGGCCGTAGCTGGGCTCGTCGGAGGACTCTTGCTTCCACGTCTTCACGAAGTTGGCGTTGTAGCGCAGGGCCTCGCGCGTGCTGGAGATGCGCTGCATCTGCTCGTCGTCACCGAAGGCGAGGTTGGCCCAGTTGGCCGACCCGCTGAAGGTCACGTAGGTCCCCTGCGACTTGCCCCAGGCGCCGATGATCGTCATCCACTTGCTGTGGTTGTACTTGACCAGGTTGCCCCAGGAGTCGGTCACCACCGACTGCCGCATCGGTATCGGGCCACGCCCGGTCGGGTTGCGCAGGATGGAGAGCACCGGCCGGCTGCTGACCGAGTAGATGATGGAGACGTCGCAGCCCGCCTTCCACAGGGCTCGCAGCTTCTTGGAGAGCCACACCCCGCGGTCGCCGTAGATGGCGTACTGGTTGACGCGGATCTTGGTCCTGCCGCCCGGGGTGGTCGCCCCGACGCAACGGGTGGCGTTCAGGATCTGCAGCGCGGGATCCTCCGCCGCCGTGGCCTGGGGTCGGGGGAAGAAGTAGTCGACGACCGGTCCGAGCACCTTCACGTGGTAGGGCTGCGCCACCGGTCGGGCCAGCCTCGCCTGCTTGAAGATGCTCAGGAAGTCGGCGTAGACATCGGGGGAGTGGGAGACCTGCGCCTGGTTCCACTGTCCCTGGTAGGCCATGTAGGTCAGGTTCATCGAGGTCTGGAACGTGATGGCCGGGACGTGCGCGGCGCCGACGTCCTTGAACAGGAAGTACTTCGCGTGCGGCGTACCACCCGGACCCCGGCAGGCGCCGCGGCAGACGCGGGCGAAGCTGGCGGTGTCACGACTCAGCGGGTAGCCCGGCCGGTAGAGCTTCTGACCGAGCCGCTTGCGCAGCCAGCGCCACGCGCCGTGGGTCTGGTTGCGGGTCTTGGCGGCGACGACCTGCACGCTGACGCCACGCTTGCGTGCGGCCACCAGTGCGTGAGCGACATCCCAGTCGTCGAAGGACCAGGTCGCGATCCGGATGGAGCCGTTCTCCGGTCGGGGCGTGCCGATGCTGGTACGGCGCCCGCCCCAGGTGCTGTTGATCGTCTTCAGCACCCGGTTGCGGATCGCCAACCGCTCGGCCTTGCCCAGGTTGGGGTAGCTGAAGTAGCTGGTGTCCGGCACCACGTAGCTGCGCGGCGGCTGCCCGGGAGGCTTCGGCGGCGCCTGGGGCTTCCTCGGCTTCGGCTTGGGCTTCGGGTGCTGCTTCTTCGCCTGCTTCTTGTGCTGCTTCTTCTTGTGCTGCTTCTTGCGGTGCTTGGGCTTGTGGTGGGTCTGGTGCTGTGCCTGCTGTCTGGTCTGCTTGGCAGCCGGGTGCTGCGGCGTGCTCGTCGCACCCGCGGGGGCGAACGAGAGCAGCGTGAGGAGCAGGGCCACCAGCGTGACGAGCACGGTGGCAAGGGCACGCGCGGAGGCACGCGCAGGGGTAACCGGCCGACCATGGGGGAAGGCCTTGAGGGGGAGAGACATCTGTCTTCTTCCGGACAAGGAACAGGTCGTCCCCAGCCCACCACGGTTTCGACCGGTTTGGGGGGAGGCATGCCGCGTGGGCCACGGCGCCGTTCTCATCAGGTGTGTTCGCGGCACACCGCTCGGGTGAGTGGATAGGGTCGAGACAACGACGTACCAGCGTCCGGTCACAGGAGGTCGCCATGGCGCAGGAGCAGAAGCAGCCGCGCAAGTCCCACGAGGAAGACGAGCCGACCGATGCAGCGCCCGCACCGGCCGATGCCGTCACCGAACGCAAGGAGCAGCTCGACGAGGACATCGACGCGATCCTCGAGGACATCGATGACGTCCTCGAGACCAACGCCGAGGACTTCGTGAAGTCGTTCATCCAGAAGGGCGGTCAGTGAGCCTCGATGACTCCACCCACCTCTGGTGCCCGACTGCCTGAGTCCTACCTGACTCCCGGCACGTCCTCCTTCTCCGAGTTCGTCGGCGCTGTCTCGCCCGAGCTGCTCCCGTCACGGATGACGCTGCCCGCCGGCAGTGCTGCCGACCTGGCGCCGCACGCCACCACGATCGTGGCGGCGACGTTCGACGGCGGTGTCGTGATGGCCGGTGACCGCCGGGCCACGATGGGCAACATCATCGCCCAGCGCGACATCGAGAAGGTCTTCCCGACCGACGAGTACTCCTGCGTCGGCATTGCCGGCACCGCGGGACTCGCGGTCGAGCTGGTCCGGCTCTTCCAGACCGAGCTCGAGCACTACGAGAAGATCGAGGGCACCACGCTCTCCATCGACGGCAAGGCCAACCGGCTCTCCGCCCTCATCCGCGGCAACCTCGGGATGGCGATGCAGGGCCTCGCCGTCGTCCCCCTGTTCGCCGGCTTCGACCTGATCAGCGAGCAGGGCCGCATCTTCTCCTACGACGTCACCGGTGGTCGCTACGAGGAGACCGCGTTCCACTCGGTCGGCTCCGGGTCGGTGTTCGCCCGCGGCTCGCTGAAGAAGCTCTACCGCGACGACCTCGACCAGCAGCAGTGCGTCACCGCGCTCATCCAGTCCTTGTACGACGCCGCCGACGACGACTCCGCCACCGGTGGACCCGACCTCACCCGCCGGATCTTCCCGGTCGTCAGCGTGATCACCGCCGACGGCCACACCCGGATGTCGCAGGACCAGGTCGCCGCGATCGCCGACGAGGTCGTCAGCGGCCGGATGCAGCGACCCGACGGCCCCAACGCCTCCCTCACGTGACCCCTCGAGGAGCCCACCTCATGCCCGTGAGCGAGCGAACGATCAGACAGAGTGCCCCGGCAGAGTCATCTCCCACCCGAGCGAAGCGAGGTCCCCAATGACCATGCCGTTCTATGTGTCGCCCGAGCAGCTGATGAAGGACCGGGCGGACTTCGCGCGCAAGGGCATCGCCCGCGGGCGCTCCGTCGCGGTGGTGCGGTACGCCGACGGCGTGCTCTTCGTCTCCGAGAACCCCTCGGCCGCGCTGCACAAGATCAGCGAGATCTACGACCGGATCGCCTTCGCCGCGGTGGGTCGCTACAACGAGTTCGAGAACCTCCGCATCGCCGGCGTCCGCCTCGCCGACATGCGGGGCTACTCCTACGACCGCCGCGACGTGACCGGACGTGGACTGGCCAACGCCTACGCCCAGACGTTGGGCACGATCTTCTCCAGCGGGGGAGAGAAGCCCTACGAGATCGAGATCTTCGTGGCCGAGGTCGGCGACACGGCCGACGACGACCAGATCTTCCGACTCACCTTCGACGGCCAGGTCGTCGAGGAGCACGACTACGCCGTCATGGGTGGAGCGGCGGAGGCGGTGACGACGTACCTCAAGGAGCGCTACGCCCCCGGACTGGCGCGCGACGAGGCCCTCGCCCTGGCGGCCGCTGCGCTCGGGCAGAGCGAGACCGGTCACCGGGACGTGCCGGCGCGCGACCTCGAGGTCGCGGTCCTCGACCGCACCCGCAGCCAGGAGCGCAAGTTCAAGCGGATCGCCCCACCGGTGCTGGTCGGGATCCTGGGGGACAAGGGTGAGTCGGCCAAGGCCGAGGAGACCTCCTCCGATCCCGTGACGCCTCCTGCGGCACCTGCCGGGAACGACGACGAGCCGCCCATCGCACCGTAGGTGCGAGGAGCGGCTCGTCCGGCGTGCGTCAGGCCGCGAGCTCGAGCGCAGCGTCCTCGACGGCTGCGTCGGTGCCCTCCGGGCGGGGGCGCCGCAGCATCACCAGGGCCACGAGCACGCCCAGCGCCAGGAACCCGGCGCCGGTCTCGAAGGACTGCCGCATCCCGGCCACCACGTCGCCCGGCACGGTGTGCGAGGCGTAGACGGTGACCAGCACGGCGAGACCCAGGCTGCCGCCGACCTGCTGCGACATCTGGAGCAGGCCGGACGCTGACCCGGCGTGGGCCGGCTCGACGTCACTGAGCACCGCAACGGTGATCGGCATGAAGGTCAGGCCGGCACCGATCCCGACGAGCAGCATCGGGCCGAGCAGCCCGTCGACGTAGCCGCTGTCGCTGCCGAGGGCCGAGACCCACAGGTTCGCGACGGCGACCAGGCTGGCGCCGGTCGCGATCAGCGGGCGTACGCCGAACCGCTGCACCAGCCGCGGGGAGACCCGCGAGGTGGCGAAGATCAGCAGGGTGAGCGGCAGGAACGCGAAGCCCGAGCGGAGGGCGCCGTACCCGAGCACGCCCTGCATGAACTGCACGGTGAAGAAGAAGAACGCGAACTGCGCTCCCACGAACAGTGCCATCACCGTGACGGCACCGACCCGCATGCGACTGCGCAGCAGCTCCGTCGGGAGGAGCGGGGCTGCCGTACGCCGCTGGTGCACCGCGAACGAGCCGAGCAGGACGACCGCGACGGCGAACGCAGCGAGCGTGCCCGCGGAGGTCCACCCGTGGTCGGGAGCGTTGATGAACGCGAACACCAGGCTGGCCGAGCCGAGCGTCGCCATGACGGCGCCGGCCACGTCGAAGCGGGCGTGCTGGCGCTCGGTCTCCGCGACCAGGCGCCGGACCGCGAGCAGCACCACGATGCCGAGCGGGACGTTGATCAGCAATGACCAGCGCCACGAGGCGTAGCCGGTCAGCACGCCGCCGAGCAGCAGGCCGATCGAGGCACCGGCCGAGGAAACCGCACTGAACAGGGCGAGCGCCTTGTTGCGGGCGGCCGCATCCGGAGCCGAAGTGGTGAGCAGGGCCAGCACGCTCGGGGCCGCGATGGCGGCACCGACGCCCTGGAGCGCCCGGGCGGCGACCAGCAGCTCGGCCGTGGGGGCCAGGCCGCCGAGGAGCGAGGCGGTGGTGAACAGCGCCAGGCCGGCCATGAAAGTGCGGCGACGGCCGAAGACGTCGCCGAGGCGGCTGCCGAGGAGCAGCAGGCCGCCGAAGGTCAGGGTGTAGCCGTTCAGGACCCACGACAGGGCCGACGGGGTGAAGCCGAGGTCTCCGCGGATGTCGGGGAGGGCGACGTTCACCACGGCCATGTCGAGGATGAGCATGAGCTGGACGGTGAGGATGAGCGCCAGTCCGAGGGCGCGCTTCACCTGAGGTGACATGGGAAGTTCCTTGTCTCACGAGAGTGACGTAGACTTATCGGAGAGTTCCTCCGGTTAGCAGCTACAGTAGCGGAGACAGTCTCCGCTTAGCAAGGGGTGCAACGCAATTGGGTGCCGAGGTGTCCACCACGACCGGGGTCGAGCGCAAGCCGCTGCGAGCCGACGCCCAGCGCAACTACGACAAGATCGTGGAGACCGCGCGGGCCATGTTCCGTGAGCGCGGGGCGGACGCCTCCCTGGACGAGATCGCCAAGCGGGCAGGGGTCGGCCCCGGCACCCTCTACCGACACTTCCCGACGCGCGAGGCCCTCATCGACGCGGTGATGCGCGACTGGGCCGACCGGATCAACGCCGACAGCGACGAGGCCGCCGCTTCCGAGCTGCCGCCGCGCGAGGCGCTCTCGGGCTGGTTCAGCAAGTTCGTGGAGAACGTCGGGATCTACCACGGCGCGGCCGCGAAGGTGATGGCCGCGATGGACGACCCGGCCTCACCGATCTACCGCAAGTGCCAGATACTGGTCGGCGCCAACCAGAAGGTGCTCGACAGCGTGCGCGACAAGGGTGCCCTGCGCGACGGCGTCGACGCCCGCGAGGTGATGCGCATCGTCAGCGGCATCGCCACCGTCGTCGACCAGTCCGGCATCGGGGCCGACGACGCGGAGCCGATGCTCGCGATCGTCCTCGACGGGATCCTCGTCGACCCGAGCGACTAGGCCGGCGGCTCTCCGGCATCTCTCGGCGCCTCCGGGGGCGGCGGCTCGTCGTGCGACCTGGGGGCCCGGCCGACCAGGAAGACGACCAGGAGCACGGCCCCGAAGATGACGACCAGCACGATGATGGCGATCAGCAGGAGGCCGGGGATCCCCAGCGTCAACGGTGCTGTGACCTGGTCCATTCACGGAGCATAACGGGGTCCGGGCCTTCCGGCCCGGACCCCGCTGCCGTGCACGTCGGCGCTGCTCAGCCGGTCGTCAGGCTGGTGTCGTCGAGCAGGAAGCTCGTCGCCGCCGAGGAGTCCTCGGTGCCGGTGAGCTTCAGGGTGATCGTCTTCCCGGTGTACGCCGAGAGGTCGATCGTCTTCTGCACGTAGCCAGAGCTCGCGTTCGCGTTGGAGTACGTCGCCCTGGTCGTCGTCGTACCCCCGCTCGTGACCGCGACGGTGAGCTTGTCGTACGCCGTGCTGCCGGACTCCTCGGTGTCCACGTAGAGGTAGAAGGACAACGTCGCCTTCGACGCCGACGGGACCGTGACGGTCTGCGACAGCGTGTCGGTGTGCGTGGTGCCGTACCCGTCGAGCCAGGCGTAGTAGCTGCCCGCGTGCGGGGTGCCGCTCGTGGAGTTGGTGATCACTCCGCTGCTCGACGTCCACGAGGTCGCACCGGACTCGAAGCCCGGGTTGGCCAGCAGGTTGCTGCCCGTCCCGCCGCCACCGGTGGTCCCGCACGTCTCGGTCGGCGTGACGCTGACGCCCTTCCAGGCGGCAACGGTCGCCGTGCACTGGGCCGAGGTTGCGCCGTAGAGGTCCTTGGCGGCCTTGATCATCCCGTTGGCGGCCTGCGGGTAGGTCGTGGTCGAGGTCCAGTAGGTCGTCATCGAGCGGTACCACTCCGCGGCAGCGGCCGCCCGCCCGATGCCGGTCAGCGTGGTGCCGTTGCAGGTCGTGCCGTTGTGCGGCAGGCCACCGATGGTCTTCGACCCGGTCCCCTCGGCGAGCAGGTAGAACAGGTGGTTGCCCACGCCCGAGGAGTAGTGCGGGTCGAGGTTCTTGGTGCTCGTCGACCAGCAGTTCACCGAGCCGCCGTCGGCGGACGGGTTGTCCATCCGTCGCAGGTAGGTGCCGTCCTTCATGATCTTCTCGCCGATGTAGTAGTCACCGGGGTCGCTGGAGTTGTTGGCGGAGAACTCCACCATCGTGCCCATCACGTCGGAGGTCGACTCGTTGAGGCCGCCCGCGTCGCCGGAGTACCCCAGGCCGTCGGTGGCCGCGGTGACACCGTGGGACATCTCGTGGCCGGCCACGTCGATCGCCACGACCGGTTTGAGGCTGGCACCACCGTCGCCGTAGGTCATGCAGAAGCACGAGTCGTCCCAGAAGGCGTTCTCGTAGCTGTTGCCGAAGTGGACTCGCGAGAACGCCGCGACGCCGTTGTTGCGGATGCCGCTGCGGCCGAAGGTGTTCTTGTAGAAGTCCCACGTCAGCGCGGCGCCGTAGTGTGCGTCGACAGCAGCGCTCTGCTTGCTCGAGGTGGTGCCGGTGCCCCAGACGTCGTCGGCGTCGGTGAACAGGGTCCCCGTGCGGTAGTCGCTCTCGCTGGTGATCCCGGTGGCGTCGTAGGTCTTGTGGCCGCCGCGTGCTCCGTCGGTCAGCGTCCAGCTCGAGCCGCTGGGAGTGGTGGTGAGGCTGACGGTGCCGCTGTAGAGCGAGCTGCCGGTGCCGGTGTCGGTCACGATCTGCGGCAGTACGGCGAGCTGCTGGCCGTTGCGCGCGTCGGTGTAGACGAGGTTGCGGATCGGCGTCCCGTCCTTCGCGGTCCCGGTCACCGTCGACTCCCAGGCCAGCACCGGCTTGTGGTTGGCGGCGTACACGACCTTGCGGGCGTCCTGGCCGCGGACCTTGCCGGCCGCCACGCCGGGCGTGGTCGAGCCGAGGGTGATGTCGGCCCGGGAGGCCCAGTCGACCGTCTGCGGCGCACCGGACCCGGTCTGGTGCACGACGAGGTCGCCGCCCACGACCGGAAGACCGGCGTAGGTCCGCTCGTAGCGGACGTGCTCGACGCCGTCGACGTCGCGCTGGACGTCCTTGACGACGAGGTCCTGCTTCGCGCCGAGGTGGAGCTGTCGCGCGCGGGTGTCCTCGCCCTTCTTGGCATCAGCCACCGCGGCCTTGCGCTGGCCCGGACCGAACGACGGATCCGCTCGATGGCTGGTCTGGTGCCCGGACGGGCCCGACGTGACCGTGGCCGGCGTGGCGGCGTGGACCGTCCCCGCCATGGCCAGGGAGCTCAGCGCGAGAGCCGCGACGGCTCCCACGCATGTCCCGAGATGTGCTCGATTCACAGCACTCCCTTTCTCTGCGACCGGCCGGGATCTCCGTGCCGGCGCCAGGCGCCGGGCCGCACTCGACCGGTGGGTCTCGTGGGGGAGGGCGCGATGGCTGCGCAGAGCCTTGCCTGCCCCGGCGTGGTGCAACAGCCCGGAGAATGTGCGCTGCATGTTCCTGCAGATCTGCACAGTTTCGTGAACCGGTCCGCGCGGGCGCCCGCCGACCAGCCATCGGACGCATAGGGTGTGAGCGTGGACCGGCGAATCTTCGGGATCGAGAACGAGTACGGCGTCACGTGCACGTTCAAGGGGCAGCGGCGGCTGTCTCCCGACGAGGTCGCCCGCTACCTGTTCCGCAAGGTCGTCAGCTGGGGCCGCAGCAGCAACGTCTTCCTGGCCAACGGCGCCAGGCTCTACCTCGACGTCGGCAGCCACCCCGAGTACGCCACCCCCGAGTGCGACGACATCATCGACCTGGTCACCCACGACAAGGCGGGGGAGCGGGTCCTCGAGGGGCTGCTCGTCGACGCCGAGCGGCGACTGCGCGACGAGGGCATCTCCGGCGACGTCTACCTGTTCAAGAACAACACCGACAGTGCCGGCAACTCCTACGGCTGTCACGAGAACTACCTGGTCAGCCGGCACGGTGAGTTCAGCAAGCTGGCCGACGTACTCATCCCGTTCCTGGTGACGCGCCAGATCATCTGCGGCGCCGGCAAGGTGACCCAGACGCCGCGCGGCGCGTCGTACTCCGTGAGCCAGCGGGCCGAGCACATCTGGGAGGGGGTCTCCAGCGCCACCACCCGGTCGCGGCCGATCATCAACACCCGCGACGAGCCCCATGCCGACGCCGAGCGCTTCCGCCGCCTGCACGTGATCGTCGGCGACTCCAACATGAGCGAGACCACCACCATGCTCAAGGTGGCGAGCTGCGACCTCGTGCTGCGGATGATCGAGGAGGGCGTGGTGATGCGCGACCTCACGATGGAGAACCCCATCCGGGCGATCCGCGAGATCTCCCACGACATGACCGGCAAGCGCAAGGTGCGGCTGGCCAACGGCCGCGAGGCCAGCGTCCTCGACATCCAGGGCGAGTACCTCACCCGGGTGCGCGACTTCGTCGACCGACGCGAGCTGCACACCCCCGTCATCGAGGCCTCGCTCGACCTGTGGGAGCGGGGCCTGAAGGCAGTCGAGTCCGGTGACCTGTCCCTGGTCGAGCGCGAGATCGACTGGGTCATCAAGTGGAAGCTGCTCGAGCGCTACCGCGAGCGCCACGGGCTGCCCCTCGGGCACCCCCGGATCGCCCAGCTGGACCTCGCCTACCACGACATCCACCGCGAGCGCGGCCTCTACTACTTGCTCGAGAAGCGCGGTGCGGTCAAGCGGGTGACCAACGACCTCGCGATCTTCCGGGCCAAGTCGGTGCCCCCGCAGACGACGCGGGCGCGGTTGAGGGGCAACTTCATCAAGCGCGCCCAGGAACGTCGACGTGACTTCACCGTCGACTGGGTACACCTGAAGCTGAACGACCAGGCCCAACGCACCGTCTTGTGCAAGGACCCCTTCCGCTCCCACGACGAGCGAGTGGAACGACTGATAGAGGGAATGTGACCCTGCTTCACCACCCCCGCCGTGCCGGCGTCGTCGTCACAGCGCTCGTGTCAGCCATCGCTGTCTCCGCCTGCGGCTCCACCGACAAGGACCAGGCCTCGAGCCTGCAGGACAAGGTCACGGTCACCGGGAAGTACGCCGAGAAGCCGACCATCAAGATCGACACCCCGCTGACGGTGAAGAAGACGACCGCGTGGACCACCGAGTCGGGCAAGGGCGACGAGGTCGGCGCCGACGCGACCACCATCCTGGGCCTCACGATCGCCGACGGCCGCACCGGCAAGACCGCGATCTCCACCCACGACGCCGGCCAGCGGCCCCTCGAGGTCAAGCTCGGCGACCAGGTCTTTCCTTCCCTGACCAACTCGCTCGTCGGCAGGAGCGCCGACAGCCGGGTGGTGGTGGCCTCGACCTCCGACGACGCCTACGGGACGACGGGGGCGCCGCAGCTCGGCATCAAGAAGGGCGACTCGCTGGTGATGGTGGCCGACATCCTCTCCACCGACCCGACCAAGATCCTCGACGGACCGACCGGGAAGAGCCTCCCGGCCCCCGCGACCGCGCCGAAGCTGGAGTCGTCGGACGACGACCTCAGCAGGCTCGACTTCAGCGGCCTCGCCAAGCCGAAGAAGTTCGCCGTCATCCCGCTGCGTGAGGGCACCGGCCCCGCGATCGAGAACCCCGACCGGATCGCCGCGGACTACATCGGTCAGGTGTGGGGCGCCAAGGAGCCGTTCAACAACACCTACGGCAAGGAGCCCGCGAAGTTCTCCATCGGGCTCGGCGGCGTCATCAAGGCCTGGGACCAGGGCCTGGCCGGGCTCAAGGAGGGCGCTCGCGTGATGCTGATCTGCCCGCCCGACACGGCGTACGGCAAGACCGCTCAACCGGGCATCCCGGCCAACTCCACGTTGGTCTTCGTCATCGACGTGCTCGGCGTGGGCTGAGGGCGCCGTGTCTGCTGCGAAGTCCGAGCGACTGCTCAACCTGGTGATCCTGCTGCTGGTCGCCCGCAACTACACCACCAAGGACCAGATCCGGGCCCTGATGGAGCCCTACCGCGACAGCAGCGACGAGGCCTTCGACCGGATGTTCGAGCGCGACAAGGACGACCTGCGCGCACTCGGCATCCCGCTGGAGGTCGGCTACGTCGACAAGTTCTTCGAGGACGAGCAGGGCTACCGGATCAAGCGGGATGCCTTCGAGCTTCCCGAGATCGACTTCACCGCCGACGAGGTGGCCGTGCTGGGCCTGGCCGCGCGGGTGTGGCGCCACGCCGGACTGGCCGCTGCCACCTCTGATGCCCTGGTCAAGCTCAAGGCCGCTGGGTTGAGCTTCGACCGCGAACAGCTGGACCAGGTGGCTCCCGCTCTCGCTGCGGAGGAGCCGGCCTTCGAGGCGATGTGGCAGGCGACCGTGCACCGCACGCCGGTGCGGTTCGACTACACCCGGGCCAACGAGGTCGAGTCCCGCACTCGCCATCTCCAGCCCTGGGGCGTGGTCACCGCGCAGGGGCGCTGGTACGTCGTCGGCCTGGACACCGACCGCGGCGAGCCGCGCATGTTCCGGCTCAGCCGGATCGTCTCCGGCGTCGCGGCCGACGGGGACTCCGGGTCCTACACGGTGCCCGAGGGCACCGACCTGCGCGCCCTCTCCGAGTCGCTCACTCCGCGGCGACCCGACCGGACGGCCGTCGTGCTGGCGCGGCCGGGTGCCGCCAACGGCCTGCGCCGCCGGGCCGAGGTCAGCGCCACCGGGGTGACCGGTCCGGACGGCACCCTGGGCTGGGACGAGCTCCAGGTGCCCTACGTCTCGGAGAGCGACTTCGCCGGCGAGCTCCTGGGGTACGCCGACGCGGTCGTGGTCGAGTCTCCGGCCGAGCTGCGCAGCGCCGTGTCGAGCCGACTGGCGGGCGTCGTGGCCGCCGACCCGGCAGGGGCACGCCGATGAGCGGCGCCCGCGAGCAGGTCTCGCGACTGCTGGCGCTGGTGCCCTACCTCCAGACGCGCACCGACGTGTCCCTGGGTCAGGTGGCCGCCGACTTCGGGGTCCGACCCGAGCAGATCATGAAGGACCTCAAGGTGCTCTGGATGTGCGGTCTCCCGGGACTGACGCCGGACAAGATGATCGACGTCGACTTCGAGGCGATCGAGGACGATCCCGAGGGCGTCGTACGCATCGACAACGCGGACTTCCTGTCACGGCCGGTACGCCTCGGCAGCTCCGAGGCCTCGGCCCTGATCGTGGCCCTCCGCGCCCTGCGCGAGGGCAGCCCGGACTCCTCCCACGACGTGATCGACCGGTGCCTAGTCAAGCTCGAGGACGCCACGGCGAGCGGGCAGACACCCCCGCCCGTCGAGGTGCACCTGCGCCAGTCGCCCCTCGCCGTACGCAACACCGGCCTGCTGGAGGAGGCGATCCGCAGCAACCGGCAGGCGCGCATCGACTACTACGTGCCGACCCGCGACGAGACCACCACCCGGACCGTGGATCCGCTCGAGCTGCTCTCCAGTGAAGGCCACGACTACTTGGACGCCTGGTGCCACCTCGCGTCGGCGCGCCGGCTGTTCCGGCTCGACCGGATGCACGCTGTCGAGATCGTCGACGAGCCGCGTCAGGAGCACGACGACCTCACGCCGCGCGACCTCTCCGAGGGCCTCTTCGAGGCCGGACCCGACGATGTCGCGGCGGTGATGCACCTCGAGCGCTACGCCCGCTGGGTGGCCGACTACTACCCGGTCGACTCCGTCGAGGAGCTGGGCGACGGACGCCTGGAGGCCCGTTTGCGCGTCGGTGACCCCCGCTGGCTGGTCCGTCTGGCCCTCCGCGTCGCGCCGGGACTGACCGTGGTGGAGCCGACCGAGCTGCACGCAGAGGTGGCCCGTACGGCGCGCGCCACCCTCGCTCTGTACGACCCACCCAGCGCTTAGGGCGATGTGCACGGTGACGCTCAGGTTCGCGGCGTAGCATGTCCGCCATGACCAACGTGCTCGCCATCCCGCTCCTCGCCGGTCTCGGCGCTCCGGAGCTGCTGATCCTCGTGGGCATCATCGTGCTGCTCTTCGGCGCCAAGAAGCTCCCCGAGCTGGCTCGCGGCAGTGGTCGTGCCCTCCGGATCTTCAAGGCCGAGACGAAGGGGCTGATGGACGACGATGACGACGACACCAAGACCCCTGAGCAGCGTCAGATCGACGCCCAGAACAAGGCGGCCGGGACCGACGAGCCCGGCACATCTTCCGGCACCCCCGGCACTGTCTGACCCCGGAGCGGCACCGCTGTGTCCCTGACCGGGGTCCTCGGCCTGTTCAGCGGCCGACCCCGCGACCCCATCGGCGAGGGCGGCCGGATGTCGCTCGGCGACCACTTCCGGGAGCTGCGCGCTCGCGTGATGCGGATCGCGCTCTACCTGGTGGTCGCCACCATCGTGGCGTTGTTCTTCTACGACCAGCTGTTCCAGCTGATCCTCGACCCCTACAACCAGGCCCGGGTGTCACTGGGGCAGACCACCCAGACCGAGGCCGTCATCACCGGCGTCGGGACGCCGCTGATGCTCCAGCTCAAGATGTCGGGCATCGCCGCACTGGTGGTCACCTCGCCGCTGTGGCTGATGGAGATCTGGGGCTTCATCGTCCCCGGCCTGCACCGCAACGAGAAGCGCTGGAGCCGCATCTTCGCCCTCACCGCCGGCCCGCTGTTCATCGTCGGCGTGGCCCTCGGCTACTACGTGCTGCCCAAGGGGATCGCCACCCTGATCGGCTTCACCCCCAAGGGAGTCATCCAGCTCACCGAGTTCGGTGACTTCTTCACCTTCATCACCCGGATGCTGCTCGTCTTCGGGGTGGCCTTCGAGATCCCGCTGTTCGTGATCATGCTCAACCTGGCCGGCGTCGTCTCCGGCAAGGCCCTGGGCCGCTACCGGCCCTGGATCATCATCGCGGTGTTCGTGTTCGCTGCCGTGGCCACACCGTCGACCGACCCCTACTCGATGCTGATGCTCGCCATCCCGATGCTCGTGCTGGTGATCGCCTCGGAGCTGATCGCGCGACTGCTCGACAAGCGCAAGGGCGCCCGCCGCCCCGAGGAGTGGGACGACGACACCGTCTCGCCCCTCTAGGGCTGCAACCCGACAGATAGGGTCACAGCGTGCCCCAGGAGATCGCCCTTCTCACCAACCCCACCTCCGGGAAGGGGAAGGGCGGGCGCACGGTCGAGCTGGTGCTCCCGCGCCTGAGGGACGCCGGCTACGTCGTACGCAACCTGGTCGGTCGCGACGCCGACGAGGCACTCGACCTCGCCCGGCAGTGCGTGGCCGACGAGGTGGAGACCCTCGTCGTCGTCGGCGGTGACGGCATGGTGCACCTCGCCGTCCAGGCACTCGCGGACTCCGAGACCAGGCTCGGCCTCGTCCCGGCGGGCACCGGCAACGACGTGGCCCGCTACTTCGACCTGCCTCGGTCCGACATCGCCGCCGCCACCGACGTGGTGATCGGCGGCAAGGAGCGTCGGGTCGACCTCGCGCGTATCGGGTCGAAGTACTTCGTGACCGTGCTCGCCGCCGGCTTCGACGCGATCGTCAACGAGCGGGCGAACGAGATGACCTGGCCCAAGGGCCAGATGCGCTACAACCTGGCCACGCTGGCGGAGCTGCGCACGTTCAAGCCCATCCCGTACGTCGTGGAGATCGACGGCGAGGAGCAGCGGTTCGAGGCGATGATGGTCGCAGTCGGCAACGGCCCGTCGTTCGGAGGCGGCCTGCGGATCACCGAGGGCGCCGTCCTCGACGACGGCCTGCTCGACGTGGTGGTGATCCGGCCGATGAGCAAGGTCGAGCTGGTCCGCACCTATCCCAAGCTGTTCAAGGGCACCCACATCCACCACCCCGACTACCGGCACCACCATGCCAAGAAGGTGACCATCGCTGCACCCGGCATCACGGCGTACGCCGACGGCGAGCGCCTCGCCCCCCTGCCCCTGACCGTGGAGGTCGCGCCGCTGGCGCTGCGCGTCCTCGTCCCATGAGCGAGGTGTCATGAGCCTGTCACCGGCGGAGCGCTACGAACGCGCACAACGCCATCGCGCCCACCCCAGCCTCGCGGACTTCTCCTCGCGGCTCTCCTTCACCCTCGACGACTTCCAGGTGCGCGCGTGCCGCGAGCTCGAGGACGGGCGATCGGTGCTGGTCGCGGCCCCGACGGGGTCCGGCAAGACGATCGTCGGCGAGTTCGCCGTGCACCTGGCGCTGGAGAGCGGTCGCAAGTGCTTCTACACCACGCCGATCAAGGCGCTCTCGAACCAGAAGTTCAACGACCTCGTCCGCCGCTACGGGCCCGAGCAGGTCGGCCTGCTGACCGGTGACAACAGCATCAACGGCGAGGCGCCGATCGTGGTGATGACCACCGAGGTCCTCCGCAACATGCTGTACGCCGGGTCGCGGACCCTCACCGGTCTCGGCTTCGTGGTGATGGACGAGGTGCACTACCTCGCCGACCGGATGCGTGGCGCGGTCTGGGAGGAAGTCATCATCCACCTCCCGGAGTCGGTGGCGGTGGCCTCCTTGTCGGCCACGGTCAGCAACGCCGAGGAGTTCGGGGAGTGGCTCGGCACCGTGCGCGGTGAGACGACCACCATCGTGGAGGAACGGCGCCCCGTTCCGCTCTACCAGCACGTGATCGTCGGTCGGCGGATGTACGACCTGTTCGCCGACGAGAGCGGCGACCCCTCGGAGATCGAGGACCGCGAGCCCCAGGTCAACCCGCAGCTCCTGCGGGTCGCACGCGACGACTTCGCCAGCGGCCGGATCAAGGACCGACGGGTCAAGCGCGGAGGCAAGCAGCCCTACCGCGGCCGCGGCACCAACCGAGGCGTGTGGAGCCCCAGCCGGCCCGACGTCGTCGAGCAGCTCGACCGCGCCGGGTTGTTGCCCGCCATCGTGTTCATCTTCAGCCGGGTCGGCTGCGACGCCGCCGTCCAGCAGTGCCTGAACAGCAACCTGCGGCTGACGACGCCCGAGGAGCGCGACGAGATCTTCGCGTTCGTCGAGGAGCGGTGCTCGAACCTGCCGGACGAGGACCTGCAGGTGCTGGGCTACCACGAGTTCCTGGACGGGCTGACCCGCGGCATCGCCGCCCACCACGCCGGCATGCTGCCGACCTTCAAGGAGATCGTCGAGGAGCTGTTCCTGCGAGGGCTGTGCCGGGTCGTGTTCGCCACCGAGACGCTCGCGCTCGGCATCAACATGCCGGCGCGGTCGGTGGTGATCGAGAAGCTGTCGAAGTGGAACGGCGAGACCCACGCCGACATCACGCCGGGGGAGTACACCCAGCTGACCGGCCGGGCCGGCCGCCGTGGCATCGACGTGGAGGGCCACGGGGTGGTGCTCTGGCAGCAGGGACTCGACCCCAAGGCGGTGGCCGGCCTCGCGTCGACCCGCACCTACCCGCTCAAGTCCAGCTTCCGTCCGTCGTACAACATGGCGGTGAACCTGGTGCACCAGTTCGGTCGCGAGCGGGCGCGTGAGCTGCTGGAGTCCTCGTTCGCCCAGTTCCAGGCCGACAAGGCGGTCGTGGGACTCGCTCGACAGCTGCGCAAGAGCGAAGACGCACTGAAGGGGTACGCCGACGCGGCCGCCTGCGACAAGGGCGACTTCATGGAGTACGCCGGCCTGCGGCACCGCCTCTCCGAGACCGAGAAGACCCTCGCCAGGTCACGGCGCGCCGATCGTCGCCAGGAGGTCATCGACTCGCTGGAGTCGTTGCGTCCCGGTGACGTGATCGAGGTGCCCGGTGGCCGCTTCGCCGGGATGGCTGTCGTCATCGACCCCGGCACACGGGCCGACCGCGACGGGCCGCGGCCCTACGTGCTCACCGCGGACCGCCATGCCCGGCGACTCAGCGTGGTCGACTTCCCGACGCCGGTCGGCTCGATCACCCGCGTGAAGATCCCGCGCAACTTCAACGGCCGCAACCCGCAGTCGCGGCGCGACCTCGCCTCGACCCTGCGCAACCGGACGCACAACCTCACCCCGCCGCCACCCGGCAAGGGCCAGTACACCTCCGGCCACACGTCTGGGCGGACTCCCGAGGAAGACCACCGGATCGAGGAGATCCGCCGCCAGCTGCGGGCGCACCCGTGCCACGCCTGCCCCGACCGCGAGGACCATGCCCGCTGGGCCGAGCGCTACTTCAAGCTCGACCGCGACGCCAAGACGCTCAAGCGACGCATCGAGCAGCGCACCAACACCATCGCCCGCCAGTTCGACCGGGTCTGCGACGTGCTCACCGCGCTCGGCTACCTCGAGGAGCACGACGGATCGTCGCGGGTCACCGACCGCGGACGCACGCTGATGCGCATCTACAACGAGATGGACCTGCTCACCGCCGAGTCCCTGCGCGCGGGCCTGTGGGACGGCCTCGACGCCTCCGGTCTCGCGGCCGTGCTGTCGACCCTGGTCTACGAGTCCCGCCGTCCCGACGACGCCGCCGCCCCACGGGTACCGGGCGGGGAGGTGCGGCAGGTGCTCGCCGACATGGTCTCTATCTGGTCCGACCTCGACGCCCTCGAGCGCGACCACCACCTCGACCAGCTCCACGAACCCGACCTCGGCTTCGCCTGGGCCGCCTATCGCTGGGCGGAAGGCGACGAGCTCGACGACATCCTGCACGTCACCGAGCTGGCCGCCGGCGACTTCGTGCGCTGGGTCAAGCAGCTGCTCGACCTCGCCGACCAGGTCGCCGACGCCGCCGGGAGCTCGGCCCTCCGCTCGGTCGCCCGCGAGGCGTCCTCCCGCCTGCGACGTGGGGTGGTGGCCTACTCGTCGGTCAGCGAGTAGGCCAGCGGCTGGATCCGGCTGGCTGAGTTGAGCATGCGCCGGCCGGGAGCTAGGCCCTCAGCTCGGTCGCCCGCGAGGCCTCCTCCCGCCTGCGACGTGGCGTGGGGGGGGTGGGGGGG
>NZ_AUEP01000004.1 GCF_000426045.1 Marmoricola sp. URHB0036 | reverse complement strand
CACAGTCATCGATGACCACTCCCGGGTCGCCTATGTCGAGGCACGCAACGACGAGACAGGCGAGACCGCCGCGGAGGTTCTCCGCAACGCAGTGGCCTGGTTCGCCGAGCGCGGCGTCACCGTCCAACGGGTCTTGACCGATAACGGCGGCTGCTACCGATCATTCCTCTGGCGCGACACCTGCGCCCAACTCGACGTCACCCACAAGCGCACCCGGCCCTACCGACCACAGACCAACGGCAAGATCGAGCGGTTCCACCGCACCCTCGTCGAGGGCTGGGCTTTCAAGAAGTTCTACAACTCCGATTCCGCGCGCATGGCAGCCCTGCCAGCATGGATCCACGAGTACAACCACCACCGGCCTCACTCAGCGGTCGGAAAGGCTGCACCCAGCACCAGGTTGAACAACCTGGCTGGGCATCACAACTAGGCGCCGATAGTCGTGCATTAATGCATTTTTGCAGGAGTGCACCTTTGGCTACCGTGGTCCTGTGCCAACTCCAGGTCCCGGTCTGCGCGACCGCAAGCGTGCAGAGACCTCCGTGCGCATCCAGGCAGCGGCCGTGGAGCTGGTGCTCCGCGACGGGCCCGATGCGGCGACGATCGATGCGATCAGTGAGCGGGCCGGTGTCTCGCCGCGCACGTTCTTCAACTACTTCGACAGCAAGGACTCCGCCCTCCTGGGGATCCAGCCCGCCGATCCCGGCGAGCGGGACCTCGTCGAGGAGCTGAGCGAGGCCGCGTCCCGTGGCGAGGACCTGGTAGAGCTGGTGATCCGGCTCGTCGTGTCGGTGATGGGCATCGCCACCCCGGCGGGCTCGGCGGTCCACCGCGACCGCATCAAGGTGATCCGCCGGCACCCGGAGATCCTCACCTGCCAGTTCGCGCAGCTGCATGCCCGCAAGCACCAGCTGACCGCGAGCGTCGCGGAGATCCTCGGCTCCCATCCCGAGTTCAAGGAAGGTGCCGACCTCGAGACCGAGGCCTCCATGGTGCTGGCGCTCGGTGCCGCCGCCGTACGCGCTGCCCTCGACGAGTGGGCGCGGACCTCGAAGTCCGAGGAGCACGTCGAGCGTCGAGCCGTCCAGCTCGTGCGCAGCACGGTGGAGAGACTGCAGTGACCCAGCTCGACTCGGCCGTCACCGCCGGCACGCTTGATGAACAGCGGACCGTTGCCCCGGTCCGGCGGCACCGCCTGCGTCCGAAGTACGTCGAGCTCCTGGTGCTCGTGGTCCTCGCCGTCGGCTACAACTGGGTCCGCGGACTCGACGGAGACGACCGGTCCGAGGCCCTGCGCCACGCGCACGACATCGCCTCCCTCGAAGGCCCGCTGTTCCGCCACCTCGAGCTGCCGCTCAACCACTGGCTCCTCACGGTCGTGCCACTCGCGGTCGCGGCCTGCTACTACTACGCGGTCCTGCACTACGCGATGACGCCGATCGTCCTGCTGGTCTCGCGAGCGCGCGGTGGCTGGCGCTACGTCCGGGGGTACGTCGCACTCGTGGTGGCCTCCGCCATCGGGCTGGTCTGCTACGCCCTGTATCCAGCCGCCCCGCCCCGCCTGGTGCCGGGACTCGGCACGGTCGACGTCCTGCAGCACTTCTCCGCCTACGGGTGGTGGGGGGCCGCCGCATCTGCCCCTCGCGGGATCGGCGACGCCACCAACCAGTTCGCCGCGATGCCCTCGCTGCACTTCGGCTGGTCGCTGTGGTGCGGCATCCAGATGTGGGGCTTCGGCGGCAAGTGGAAGGTGGCCGCCGTCGCCTATCCCACGATCCAGGTGGCTGTCGTGATCGCGACCGCCAACCACTTCCTGCTCGACGTGGTGGCCGGCGGAGCCTGCGTCCTGGTGGGGTACGCCGCCGCGTGGGCTGCCGGCGCGGTGTGGCGGTCCCGGGGCTAGGAGCGCTTGCGCTTCAGCTGACGCGCGATGCGGGTCTCGGACTGACCGAGCATCTTGGACAGCAGCGTGACTCGGTTGACGTACGCCAGCGCGCACACGCCCACGATGATCACCAGGATGAGGAACCACATGCGCTCAGTGTGTCATCGAGGTGGTTGGTTCACACCGACGAGATGACGTTGCTGATGGTCAGCCCGGCGAACAGCCCGGCGGCGTACAACAGCTCGGCGATCCCGGTCTGCTGGAGCACCGGGATCAGGTCGGCCCCGATGGCCTTGTCGCCCAGCACGATGGTCACGGCCCGGACCGCCGGCCAGCCGGCGACCAGGGCGAGCAGGACCCACCAGGAGGTGGTCAGCGCGACTCCGATGAGGGCCACGACGGCGAGGTCGACCAGCAGGCCGTAGAGGTGGCGGGTGCGGTCGTCACCCAGGGCGACGGCCAGGGTCCGCTTGCCCGCGCGCTTGTCGGTCGGGATGTCGCGCAGGTTGTTGGCGACCAGGATGGCGCAGGCCAGGGCGCCGATCCCGATGCCGGCGTACAGCGCGGGGAGCTCGAAGCTCTGGGTCTGGACGTACGTCGTGCCGATCACCGCGACCAGGCCGAAGAAGACGAAGACCATCACCTCGCCGAGGCCCATGTAGCCGTAGGGCCGCGACCCGCCGGTGTAGAACCAGGCCGCGAGGATGCAGAGCAAGCCGACCCCGACCAGCCACCAGGCCGTGGTCGCGGCCAGCACCAGGCCGACGAGACCGGCGCCGCCCAGCGACAGGAAGGCGGCCGTCTTCACGGCTCGCGGTGTCGCCGCCTTGCTGCCGACCAGCCGCATGGGACCCACGCGGGCGTCGTCGGTGCCGCGGACGCCGTCGGAGTAGTCGTTGGCGTAGTTGACCCCGACCTGGAGCAGCAGCGAGACGACCAGGGCGAGCAGCGCCTTCCACCAGACCGCCTCCTCCTCCCACACCGCGACGCCGGTCCCGGCCAGCACGGGGGAGATGGCGGCAGGCAGCGTGCGCGGGCGCGCGCCGGCGAACCATTGGGCGGGGGTGGCCATGGCGGGGATTGTGTCAGGGCTAGATTCGCGGGCGTGAGCAGCCTGCGCCCCGTCTCCGGCAGCGCCGAGGAGATCCTCGCCCTGCTGCGTGAGTGGGACGCCGCACCCGACCCGGGACCCCTCGTCATCGCCACCTCGGGCTCGACGGGACAGCCGAAGCGTGTGGTCCTCTCGCGCGTCGCGATGCGGGCCTCGGCGCTGGCCACCCAGGAACGGTTGGGTGGTCCCGGCCAGTGGGTGCTGAACCTGCCTCCGTCGTACGTCGCCGGCGTGCAGGTGCTCTACCGCTCGGTCGTGGCGGGCACCGAACCGGCGTACGACGTCGAGAGCGTGAGCGGCCCGCGATCCTACGTCTCGCTCGTCCCGACCCAGCTCGTGCGGGCGTTGGCCGCGGACGCCGCGCCACTCACGCGGTTCGACGCAGTGCTCGTCGGTGGCGGGCCGCTGGCGCCGGACCTACGCCGCGAGGCCGAGGGGCGAGGAGTCACGATCGTGCAGACCTACGGGATGAGCGAGACCTGCGGCGGCTGCGTGTACGACGGACGGCCGCTGCCCGGCGTCGAGGTGCGCATCGACGAGGGCGAGGTGCAGCTGCGAGGGCCGGTGCTGTTCGACGGCTACGAGGACGAGCCTTCCCGGACCGCGGCCGTGATGAAGGACGGCTGGTTCCGGACCAGCGACCTCGGTCGCCTCGACGGGGACGGTCGGCTCTGGGTCACCGGCCGGGCCGACGACGTGATCATCAGCGGGGGTGTGAAGGTGCCGGCCCAGGCCTTGGCCGCGCGGCTCCGGGGGCACCCGGGCGTCGAGGCGGTCGAGGTGCTCGGCGTACCCGACGACGAGTGGGGGCAGCGAGTGGTCGCCTTCGTGGTCGGCGACGTCGCGCTCGACGACCTGCGTGACTACGTGTCGCTGGAGCTCCCGCGCGAGTGGGCGCCCCGACAGGTCGTCACCCTTCCCGACCTGCCGCTGCTGTCCAACGGCAAGGTGCACCGGCTGCTGCTGCGGGACCTGGCATGAGGGTTTTCTCGATCCCGCTGCGCACCCGCTTCCGCGGACTCACCCTCCGCGAGGGCGCGCTGGTGGAGGGTGAGGCGGGGTGGGGCGAGTTCAGCCCGTTCCTGGAGTACGACGCCGCGACGTCGGCGCCCTGGCTGGCCTGCGCGCGCGAGGCGGCCGACGTCGGCTGGCCCGAGCCGCTGCGCTGGTCGGTCCCGGTGAACGTGACCGTGCCGGCCTGCTCGCCGGAGAAGGCTCGGGAGATCGTGCTCGGCTCGGCCGGCTGCCGGACGGCGAAGGTCAAGGTTGCCGAGGCCGGTCAGCAACCGGGCGAGGACGAGGCGCGGCTCGAGGCGGTCCGGGACGCGCTCGGTGCCGACGGGCTGGTCCGCATCGACGTCAACGGTGGCTGGTCGGTCGACGAGGCGGTCGCGCGGATCCCGGTGCTGGAGCGGGCGGCCGGGGGACTGGAGTATGTCGAGCAGCCGGTCGCCTCGGTCGAGGACCTGGCGGTGGTACGGCGTCGTGTCGCGGTGCCGATCGCCGCGGACGAGTCGATCCGCCGGGTGGTGGATCCCTATCGGGTGCGCGATCTCGAGGCGGCCGACATCGCCGTACTGAAGGTGCAGCCGCTGGGCGGCGTACGCGCCTGCCTGCGGATCGCCGAGGACATCGGACTGCCGGTGGTGGTCTCCAGCGCGGTCGAGTCGAGCATCGGCATCGCGGCCGGGGTCGCGCTGGCGGCGGCCCTGCCGGAGCTGCCCTACGCGTGCGGGCTGGCGACCGTGCAGCTCCTGACCGACGACGTGGTGGCCGACCCGTTGCTACCGGTCGACGGGGCCCTGCCCGTACGCCGACCGACCGTGGATGCCGCGCGACTGCAGCAGCTGGCCGCCTCCCCCGAGCGGGAGGAGCACTGGCGTCGCCGGATGGCCGAGGTCGAGGCCGTGCGGCAGGATCGTCGCTCGTGACGGCCTCGACGGAACTCGCCACCTGGCTGGTCGACCAGCTGGTGGAGCGCGGGATGACCGACGCGGTGCTGTGCCCCGGGTCGCGCAACGCGCCCCTGTCCTTCGCGCTGCTCGCCGACGAGCGGGTCCGGCTGCACACGCGCATCGACGAGCGCACCGCCGCCTTCCTGGCCCTCGGACTGGCCAAGGGCTCGCGCCGGCCGGTCGCAGTGGTGACGACCTCGGGGACCGCGACGGCCAACCTGCACCCGGCCGTGCTCGAGGCGGCCCATGCCGGCGTACCCCTCGTCGCGGTCACCGCCGACCGCCCGGCCCGCCTCCGCGGCACCGGCGCCAACCAGACCACCGACCAGGTGCGCCTGTTCGGCGACGCAGCCAGCTTCGCCGACCTCGTCGTACCCTCCCCGGACGCCCTGGCCGCCGCCTGGCTCCCCGGCGGCCCGATCCACCTCAACTGCCAGCTCGACGACCCGCTGACCCCGGAGCCGGATAGTCCCGAACGAACGGACCCTTCGGATCGGCGTGTCGAGGGTCCGATCACTCGGGACTATCCGTGGTGGCGGGATCCGGACGACGACGAGGTCGACGTGCTGGCGCTGGGACCGCGGACGGTGGTGGTGGCGGGAGACGACTCGGGGCCACCGGCGCGGACGCTGGCGGAGCAGGCGAACTGGCCGTTGCTGGCCGAGCCGAGCAGTGGGTCGCGGACGGGGAAGAACCCGATCCGCACCTACCGGCTGCTGCTCGGCACCGACCTCGGCGCGCGGGTCGAACGGGTGGTGGTCTTCGGGCACCCGACCCTGTCGCGCCCGGTGATGCGGCTGCTGGCGCGCAAGGACGTCGAGGTGGTCTCGGTCCGTGCGCAGGGGCGCTGGCCCGACCGGCCCTCCCCGGTCACCTCCGAGCACGTCGCGGTCCGGGCCGACGCCGACGACCCGGCCTGGCTCGAGGAGTGGCGCGAGGCCGACCGGTCACTGGGTCGGCGTATCGACGCCTTCGTCGCCGAGCAGCCCGGCCTCACGCCGTACGACGTCGCAGCGGTCGTCAACGCCGCCAACCCGCCGGGCGGACTGCTGTTCGTCGGGGCGAGCAACCCGATCCGCGACCTCGACCTGATGGCCACTGCCCACCCCGTCGGCCAGCGGCGGATGGTGCTGGCCAACCGCGGTCTGGCCGGCATCGACGGCACCATCTCGTCGGCGATCGGGGCCACGCTCGGACGGCCACGGAGCACGCGTGCGATCGCGTACGTCGGCGACGTGACCTTCCTGCACGACACCACCGCGCTCGTGATCGGCCCGGACGAGCCGCGGCCCGACCTGACCATCGTGGTCGCGAACGACGACGGCGGCTCGATCTTCGCGACCCTCGAACAGGGTGCGCCCGAGCACGCCTCGTCGTACGACAAGCTGTTCGGCACTCCCCACGGGGTGGACCTCGCGGCACTGTGCGCGGCCACCCGTACGCCGCACTGGCGGGTGACCGACCGGGCCGAGCTGGAGCACGCGCTGGCCAGCCCCAACGGCGGCATCGAGGTCGTCGAGGCCGTGATCCGCCGCGACAACCGGCGCGAGCTGGACGGGGCGATACGGGCACTAGCGGACTGACCCACTGACCGTGCGGGAATGCCCGAGCCGGAACAGACGATGATGTGGGCATGGATCTGGTGCTCACGCTGGTCGGGATCGTCGCGACCGTCATCGTCGTCGCGGGCGTCTGCTCCAAGCTCGACCTCCCGTCGCCGCTCGTCCTGATCGCGGTCGGGGTGGTCGGCTCCTACCTGCCGTTCGTGCCCGACGTCGCCCTCGAGCCCGAGGTGGTGCTGTTCGGACTCCTCCCGCCGTTGCTGTACGCCGCCGCCATCCAGACCTCGCTGGTCGACTTCAACGCCAACCGCAGGGCGATCCTGCTGCTGTCGGTCGGCCTGGTCGCGTTCACCGCCGTGGGGGTCGCGGTCGTCGTGCACGCCCTCATCCCGGATCTCGGCTGGGCGCCTGCCTTCGCGATCGGAGCGGTCGTGGCGCCGCCAGATGCTGTCGCGGCCACCGCCATCGGACGACGGATCGGCCTGCCGCGCCGGATCGTCACCATCCTCGAGGGCGAGTCGCTGCTCAACGACGCGACCGCTCTGGTGGCCCTGAACACGGCGATCGCGTCGATCACGGCCACCGTCGCCTGGTACATCGTCGGGCGCGACTTCGTGGTGGCAGCAGGCGGCGGGATTCTGATCGGGTTGGTCTTCTTCTTCGTCATCGGCTTCGTCCGCAAGCACGTCACCGATCCGGTGATCGACAGCAGCCTGAGCTTCCTGACCCCGTTCGCGGCGTACGTCACGGCTGAGCAGATCAACGCCTCCGGCGTGGTGAGCGTCGTGGTCGCCGGCCTGCTGCTCGCACACAAGTCGCCGATCCTGCAGACGGCCCAGTCGCGGATCGCGGAGCGGATGAACTGGCGCAGCATCGCCTTCCTGCTGGAGAGTGGCGTCTTCCTCCTGATCGGCCTGCAGGCGCGCTCGATCATCGGCGACGCCCTGGGCGGCGAGATGACCTTCGGCCGGATCGCGGCAGTCTGCGGTTCCACCCTGGTCGGGGTGATCGTGCTCCGGGTCGTCTGGGTGTTCTTCGCCCGCTACCTGTTGGTGCGTCCTGGGCCGGACGCGAGCGGAAAGGTCCCGCCGTGGACCTACACCTTCCTGCTCGGCTGGGCGGGGATGCGCGGCGTCGTCACGCTCGCGGCCGCCTTCGTGATCCCGCTGCACACGCCGCACCGCGACGTACTCCTCCTGATCGCGTTCACCGTCACCGCCGGGACCCTGTTCATCCAGGGGTTGTCGCTGCCCTGGCTGGCCCACCGGTTGAAGGTGCCCTCGCCGGACCCGGCCGCCGATGCGCTCGCCCGGGCCAACCTGCTGCACCAAGCGGGGCAGGCCGGGCTGGCGAAGCTCGACGAGCTGGAGGAGGACGACCCGCACGCCGTCAGCGAACAGATCCGCGACCGGGTGCTGCGCCGTGACAACGCTGCCTGGGAACGGCTCGGTGCCAGCGAGGACGAGACGCCGAGCGACATCTACGCGCGACGGCGCAAGCTGATGATCGACGCCGAACGCGAGCGGGTGGTGGAGATCCGCGACACCGGCACCGTCGCGCACGAGGTCGTCGACGACGTGCTCTCGATGCTGGACGTCGAGGAGTCGATGCTCGACTACTCCGCCGAGGAGCGCGAGCGGGTGCGGGCCAGCCAGAAGGTGGTCAGCCTCGAGGGCGACTGCGAGCACCTGCGGCTGGTGCGCCCGCCCGTCGACCCCGACACCCCCGGCGAGTGCGGCGACTGCGTGCGTCAGGGCACCCAGTGGGTGCACCTGCGGATGTGCGTGCTCTGCGGCCACATCGCCTGCTGCGACTCCTCACCCGAGCGCCACGCCAGTGCCCACTTCGCCGAGGCCGGCCACGAGGTGATGCGCTCGGCCGAGGCCGGCGAGGACTGGCGCTGGTGCTTCGTCGACCAGCTGACGGGGTGACTGCGTCGTACCGGATAGTCCAGAACGCTTGACCGCTCGTACGCCGACCCGCAGCGGCGTTTCGTTCTGGACTATCCAGCTCTACGCGAGCTCGTAGTCGGTGATCGGGAAGGACTCGACCGCCTTGCGGGCGCTCCTGGAGGACGTCGGGCGGAGGATCACGGCGTCGCCCTCGTTGGTGTAGTAGTAGCTGCGCGAGGTGGCGCACGAGCCGAGGGTGAAGACGGTGTCGTCCATCCGCGCGAGCATCCGGGCCAGGAACTCGTCGTTGGCGCGCTCGCTGATCTCGAAGGTGCGGGCGCCGCTGCTGGCGAGTGAGCCGAAGACTCGTTCGAGGTGGCGCATCTGCACCTCGATGGTCATGAAGTAGGACAGCCCGGAGTAGCTGTACGGCGAGCTCAGGGTGATGAAGTTGGGGAACTGCGGCACCGAGACGCCCTCGTAGGCCTGGTAGCCCTGCTCGCGCCACCACTTGCCGAGGTTGCGACCCTCGCGGCCGATCACCTCGATGGCCGGGAAGTTCGCGTCCCACAGGTTGAAGCCGGTGGCGAGGACGAGGGTGTCCACGGTCGTCTCCTGGCCGTCGGTCGTGACGATCCCGGTCGGCGTGATGCGATCGATCGGTGTCGTCTCGAGCGTGACGTGCGGCCGGGTGAAGGTCGGGAAGTAGTCGTTGGAGAAGGTCGGCCGCTTGCAGCCGAAGCTGTAGTCGGGCGTCAGCTTCCGGCGCAGCTCGGGGTCGGCGACCTGCTTGGCGAGGTGGCGTTTCGACAGCCGTGCGGCGGCCTGGTTGAAGAACCGGGCCTGCCGGTAGTGCAGCACCGCCGTGACCATCAACCCCTCGAGCCAGGCGCTGTTGGCCCGACGGGCGAGCCGCTGCGTCCATGGCTGTACGGCGAACAGCCGCTGCAGCCACCGGGGGATCCGGAAGTCGGTCTTCGGGGTGACCCAGATCGGTGTGCGTTGATAGACGGTCAGCGCCGAGGCCACGTCGGCGATCTCCGGGATCAGCTGCACCGCTGTCGCACCGGTGCCGATCACCGCGACTCGCTTGCCCTCGAGAGAAGTGGAGTCGTCCCACTTCGCGGTGTGGACGACCTCGCCGGCGAACTGGTGCACGCCCTCGATGCGGGGCAGTCGCGGCTGGGAGAGGAAGCCGGTGGCGGTCAACAGGAAGCGGGTGGTGAAGGTGGTCCCGACGCCGGGTGGTCTCGACTGATCGCTCGCTGCGCTCGCTGCTCGACCACCTACGGACACGACCCAGTGCTGCTCGTCCTCGTCCCAGCGGGCGCCTTCGACCGACACCGCGAAGCGCATGTGCCGGCGCAGGTCGTAGGTGTCGGCGACGTGCTCGGCGTACTGCTTCAGCTCGGCTCCGCGGGCGAACCAGTGCTGCCAGTGGGGGTTGGGCTCGAAGGAGTAGGAGTAGGTGACGCTCGCGATGTCGACGGCCAGGCCGGGGTAGTGGTTGACGTGCCAGGTGCCGCCGAGATCGTCCTCGCGCTCGAGGATCAGGAGGTCGTCGTACCCCAGCTTCTTGAGGCTGATGGCCGCGCCCATGCCGCCGAAACCGGCGCCGACGATCGTCACCTCGCGGTCTGCCATGACACCAGTCCCTTTCTTGAACTCCGTTCAATAGAGCGGCACCTTACGCTGATTTCATGCGGATCACGAAGTTCGGACATGCGTGCGTGAGACTCGAGACCGACGGCCACGTGGTCGTCCTCGACCCCGGCGGGTTCACCGAGCCCGAGGCCGTCGACGGGGCCACCGCCGTGCTCATCACCCACGAGCACGCCGACCACTACTCGCCCGAACACCTGCGGCGTACCGACGCCCCGGTGTTCACCATCGGTGCCGTCGCCGAGCAGATCCGCAACGACGCTCCCGACGTCGCCGAGCGGCTGACCGTGGTCGAGCCCGGTGCGTCGTACGACGTCGGGGTGCCGGTCCAGGTCGTGGGCGAGAAGCACGCCGTCATCCACCAGGACTACCCGCGCTTCGACAACAGCGGCTACGTCCTCGAGGTCGAGGGCCAGAAGATCTACCACCCCGGCGACTCGCTGACGCCGCCGCCGGAGCAGGTCGACCTGCTGCTGCTGCCGGTCAGCGCGCCCTGGCTCAAGGTCGGTGAGTGCATCGACTTCGGTCGCGAGGTCGGCGCTGCGAGGTCGCTCGCCATCCACGACAAGATCTACAGCGAGATCGGGCTCGGGATGGTCGACGCCCACCTGACCCGGATGCTCGGCGAGCGCGGTCTGCAGTTCACGAGACTCGCGGAGGGCGCCGACCTCTGAGACGTGGCAGGATCCCTCACGTGATCCGACACCGCCTCGTCGTACCCCCTCCGGCTGCCTGACCGGAGCGGCACCGCACCGACTTCCTGGGTCGGTGCGCGACAGCTGCTCAGACGACCCCTCGTCCCGACGTCGGAAGCAGCCCTCCCATGTCCTCCCCGTTCTCCTCCGGCCGTGCCCGTCTCGGCCTCCTGCAGGTGTCCCTCGCCGGTGTGCTCTGGGGCACCGGCGGACTCGTCATGCAGCTCATCCGCGACCGCGAGCCGATGTCGGTGCTGGTGGTCAGCACCTGGCGGATGGTGCTCGCCGCCGTCGTACTCTTCGCCGCGCTGCTGGTGACTCGCGGCTTCGCCGACCTGCGCCGACTCATGCGACAACGGCCCGGCACGGCGGTCATCGTCGGCTGCTGCACGGGTGCCTACCAGGCGCTGTACTTCGGCGCCGTGCTCGCCGTCGGCGTCACCGTCTCGACCGTCGTGGCGCTCGGCCTGGCGCCGGTGCTCCTGACGATCGCGGAGAGCGTCGCCGCGCGGAGGTGGCCGAGCCGGATGCGGTTGCTCGTGCTGGGTGCCGCCCTCGGTGGTCTCGTCCTGGTCAGCGCAGACGCGGGTACGTCGACCACGGGACCGCACCCGCTCCTGGGCGTGCTCCTCGCAGCGGCCTCCGGAGCGACGTACGCGCTGGCCACCGGGATCGGCCGACCGCTCACCGGCTTGACCACCCCACTGGCCCTCACCACGGCGACCTCCACCGCCGGTGCGATCGCCCTGCTGCCGTTCGGCCTGCTGGCCGGTGGCCCCTACGTCCCGAGTGATCCGCAGGTGGCCGTGCTGCTCGTCTACCTCGGCGTCGCCACGCTCGCGCTGGCCTACGCGCTGCTGTACGCCGGCCTGCGCACCGTCACCGGCAGCGCTGCCCTCGTGGCGACCCTCCTCGAACCCGTGACCGCCGCCGTCCTCGCCGCCGTCATCCTCGGCGAGCGGCTCGGCCTGCTCGGCATCATCGGCGCCGCGCTGATCCTCGTCGCGGTCGCCGGCCTCGAGGAGGAGGACGAGGAGGGTGGCGCGGTCCCCGAGGGCCCCGTGCCCCTCTGATCGATCAGGTCCCCGCGGAGTGAGTGGAGGGGCGTCGGATCTGGAAGTGGGAAGCCGAGGCCCCCTGCATGAGCGGGGGGATGCGCAGCAGGGGGCACCGGTCTGCGCTCCATCGTCCGCACGCGAATCGATGTCGTCAATGCCAAACCGGCGAACTCGGTGTAAGTTTCCGCTCAGCACCCACTGACCCCGGACCCCGGTCTCTGCGATGCGTGACCGCGGGCAACGGACTTCTCCTTGGCGCAGCTATCGCCGGGAGAACCGCCATCGGGAGTGCGGGGGGTTACGGCGCTCCCGATGGTTGCCACGGCGCATCCAGCGGTCACCTCACGGCCCTCGCCGGCGTAGTTCTCGTCGCCGACCGATTCGTGGGACGTCATACGTTCTGGTCGCCATGACAGCCGTTTCGTATGACGTGCAGCGGCTCGCCTCGGCACGGGGATATCCCGTGGCCCGGAGTGCCACCTCAGCCCCACACTGGGGGGCGAGAGGAGGAGTGATGATCGAGCCCACGGTCACCGAGGACGAGCTGACCCGCGAGACGCCGAGCGTCCGGCAGCTGCCGCGGATGCTCACCCCGTTCCGCATCCCGGCCTACCGCAGGATGGCGGTCGCGCTGGCCTGCGGCGCCTTCGCGTACGGCGTGTGGACCGTGGCTCTCGTCTGGGAGGTCATCCGACTCGGTGGCGGACCGGCGCAGCTCTCCGTCGTCTCGACGGCCGGCGCGATCGGCGTACTCCTTCCGGCCCTGCTGGCGGGCGTGATCGCCGACCGGGTCCCGCAGAAGCTGATCGTGATGACCGTCGCCAGCGCCGAGGTGGTCAGCTACACCGTCGTCACCGTGCTGTCGCTGGCCGGAGCCACCGAGCTGTGGCACCTCGGCGTCGTGTCGTTCTTCCTCGGAGCGGGGATGGCGTTCTACTACGCGGCGTACTCCGCCTGGCTGCCCGCGATCGTGCCCGAGTCCGACCTGATGGCCGTCAACGGCTTCGAGGGGATGGTCCGGCCGCTGGTGGCGGAGGCCATCGGCCCCGGCGTCGCCGGTGTCGTCGTCGGGATCGCCTCGCCGGCCTGGGCGTGCCTGGTCGCAGCGGTCGTCGCGACGGTCGGTGTCGTCGTCCAGATCCGACTCCCGCGTACGCCGGTGCGACGCGACCTCTCGACCGTGGACGTCCACCCGGTGCGCGGAGCCCTGCACGACATGCGCGACGGCATCTCCTACATGCTGCGTACGCCGTGGCTGCTCGCCACCCTGCTGTTCGCGTCGCTGATGGTGCTCGCGGTGATGGGTCCGCTCGAGGTGCTGATCCCGTTCGTAGTCAAGGACCGTCTGGGAGGCAATGCCGGAGACCACGCGATGGTGCTCGCCTCGTTCGGGATCGGCGGTGCCGTCGGATCGATGGTGATGGCCTCGCTGCGGATGCCGCGTCGCTACCTCACCTTGATGAACCTGATGTGGGGCGTCGCCTGCCTGCCGATGATCCTGATGGGTCGCGCGTCGGCGGTCTGGGTCGTGGTGGCGTGCGCGTTCGTGCTGGGCGCTCTGTTCAGCGCGCCCATGGTGATCTGGGGGACGCTGCTCCAGCGCCGGGTGCCCGCACACCTGCTGGGGCGGGTCGCCTCGCTGGACTTCTTCGTCTCGGTGAGCCTGATGCCGATCTCGATGGCGCTGGCCGGACCGGTCTCGAACGCCATCGGCCTCGCGGACACGTTCCTGCTGGCCGGCGTGACCCCGCTCGTGTTCGCGGTGGTCGCGATCCTGTGGGCGAGGCTGCCGCAGGACGAGATGGCGCACCCGCTCGACTGACTCGCCCTTTTCGAGGGAGCCCATCTGCGGCGGACAGGGCAGGATGTCCCCGTGATCGACTGGCTGCGCAGCCTCTCCGTCCCCCAGTTCCTGCTGGTGGTCGTGGCGGCGTTCGCCGTGCTGTCGATCCTGTCGGCGCTGCTGACCTGGGTGCTCGTCCGACGCGGGCTGCACACCCCGTGGGCGATCCGGCGGATGAACCGGCTCTCCCTCTGGGCGATCGACCTGGTCAAACGGCCGATCACGGTCGCCGTGCTGGACGAGGTGAGCGCGGTGCTCGCGTCGGGCCACTACACGAAGAACATCTCCACTGCGCTGGTGGAGAACCACGACGACCTGGTCGCTCTGGTGGCCGAGAAGGTGCGCAACGACCCGGCGGCGCGCGTGGTCTCGCACCTGCCCGGCTACGACACGATCGTGCACCAGGTCAGCGAGACCACCCTCCGCGTGCTGATCGAGATGCTCGGTGACCCGCGCATGGACGACCTGATCTCCGATCTGCTGCGCAACAACATCGAGCAGATCAAGGACGCAGTGCGGCAGCGACGCGACGACCCGGAGCCCGTCGTACCCAAACCGGCGGTCTCGCCGATGAGCGGACGGCCACCGGTCTAGTCGCCCCCTCCCGTCAGCGACGGACAAAAGGGATAAGGCGCGTACGCTCGGGGCAGCGAACAGCTGAGCCCGGCCATCGACGCCCGTGGCGTATGTCGTCTCTCGAGGAGCCAACCCCGGTGAAGAACGTCGGAATCATGTCCATGCAGCGGATCTACAACTACGGATCCTCGTTGCAGGGCTACGGTCTGCGTCGGCTGCTCGAAGGTCTCGCCGACGACGTCAACGTGTCCTTCGTCGACTACCGACCAGGCCCGATCCTGGTCAAGGACGCGGCCGCGGCCGAGCCGACGTCCAAGGTCGGACGGGTGATCTCGAAGGTCCGGGAGTACAACCAGGTCGACGCGAAGCTGTCCGACCGCATGCGCTTCCTCAACCACAAGAGGACGTACGGCGCCCGCAACTTCCCGATGCTCGGCATCACCCCGCAGCCCAACCACGACCTCGATCTCGACGTCCAGGTGATCGGCAGCGACGAGGTCTTCAACTGCGTGCAGGGCAACACCCGGGTCGGCTACTCGCGTGACCTCTTCGGCCACGAGTCCCCAGCCAGGAAGGTGATCTCCTACGCCGGGTCGTTCGGCAACACCACCCTGGACAAGCTCGAGGCCTTCGGGATCCGGGGTGACCTGGAGCGCGACTTCGCAGCGTTCGCGGCCATCTCGGTGCGCGACGAGAACTCCGCGCGCATCGTCGAGGCCCTGACCGGGCAGCGGCCGACGGTCAACGTCGACCCGGTGCTGGCCTACGACTACATGAGCCTGGAGAGCCGCATCCCCAAGGAGCGCCAGCGCGAGGGCAAGTACGTCATCGTCTACGGGTACGGCGGCCGGCTGAACAGCCAGGAGAACGAGATCCTGCGGAAGTACGCCCGCAGCATCGGTGCCGAGATCCTCTGCTTCGGCGGCGTCCAGGAGTGCTGCGACCGGTTCGTGAACTGCGACCCGTTCGAGCTGCTGGCCTACTTCCGCGACGCGGAGGCCATCGTCACCGACACCTTCCACGGCACGATCTTCGCGCTCATCAACAACCGTCCGTTCGCCACGATCATCCGGCGCAGCGTCGGCCACGGCTACGGCAACGAGGAGAAGCTGGGATACCTGCTGGACACCTTCGGGGTCTCCTCCCAGCGCGTGACCGAGATGGGCGCGATCAGCGAGATCCTCGGCCACCAGGTCGACCACCAGCGGGTCAACGAGACCTTGGCGCGCGAGCGGGCCAGGACTCGCGACTACCTCGAGACCGCCGTCCGCTGAGGTCTGCCTAGTCGGTCAGCGCGTCGCGGACCGGCAGGAACTTCGCCTGCGCCTCGGCCAGCTCGGCCTCGGGGTCGGAGTCGGCGACGATGCCGCAGCCGGCGAACAGCCGCACCTGGTGCGCCTCGATCTGCGCCGAGCGCAGCGCGATGCCGAACTCGCCGTCACCGTCGGCGTCGATCCAGCCGACCGGTCCGGCGTAGCGGCCACGGTCCATGCCCTCGATCTCCGCGATCAGCTCGACGGCCACCTTGGTCGGCGTACCGCCCACGGCCGCGGACGGGTGCAGCGCGGCGGCCAGCTCGAGGACGCTGGCGCCGTCGGAGTCGTGCACGACGCCGGTGACGTCGGTGGCCAGGTGCATCACGTTGGGCAGGTGCAGGACGAACGGCACCTCGGGCACGTTGGTGGAGGAGCAGTACGGCGCCAGCGAGTCGGCGACCGAGCGCACGGCGTACTCGTGCTCCTCGAGGTCCTTCGAGGACCTCGCCAGCTGGCCCGCGAGGCCGGCGTCGCGCTCGTCGTCGCCGGTGCGCCGGATGGTGCCGGCCAGCACCCGCGAGGTGACCAGGCCGCGCTCGCGACGTACCAACAGCTCCGGGGTGGCGCCGAAGAGCCGGTCGACGTGGAAGGTCCAGCACATCTGGTAGCCCTCGGCCAGCTCGCGCAGCGGCCAGCGCACGTCGATCTCGACGTCGGCGGTGGCGACCAGGTCGCGGGCCAGCACGACCTTCTCCAGCTCGCCGGAGCCGATGCGGCGTACGGCGTCGGCCACCACGGACTCCCAGGCGGCGCCGCTCATCGCCCCGTCGGCGAAGGTCACGTTGCGCGGCGCGGGTGGCATCGGCTGTGTGTCGAGCTGCGGCATCGGGGCCAGCTCGTCCTGACCGATGATCGTGACCCAGGACCGCCCGCGCCGGGTGCCGACGATGACGCGCGGCACCACGAGGACGCTGTCGCCCGGGTCGTCGGCGAAGCCGAAGCTGGCGAAGCAGATCAGGCCAGTGCCGGGGGTGCGCACCTCGTCGCGGACGAACGCCGAGCTCGAGACCTGCTGCCACCAGTCGGCGGCGTCGGCGAACCGGTCCGGGCCGCTGGTGCGGCAGCGCGCGGCCACGCCCCAGGCGACCATCCCCTCGCCGCGGCGCAGCCAGGCCATCGGCTCGTCGGAGGGAAGCAGGTCGAGCAGCGACGCCGGCATCGAGTCGGGGGCGACCACCTCGACGGTGCGAGCCACCAGACGGCCTGGGGGCGCGTCGGCGGCAGGGGGGCTGGTCACGAGCACCGAGCCTACGCGGTGACCGAAGCCACTCCTTCGCCCGGATCCGGTGAGTGGATCACGACCAGTAGATGACCACCTTGTCGCCGATGTCCACCTGGTCGAAGAGCCACTGGATGCCCGCGTAGTCGCGCACGTTGACGCAACCGTGGGAGGCGCCGAGGTAGCCGCGGGCGGCGAAGTCGGAGGAGTAGTGCACGGCCTGGCCGCCGGAGAAGAACATCGCGAACGGCATCGAGGAGTCGTAGAGGTGCGAGACGTGGTCGCGCGACTTCCAGCCCACGTGGAAGAGGCCTTCGCGGGTCGGGGAGTACGACGCACCGAAGCGCACCGCCATCGTCCGGCGTAGCTTCCCGTCGACGACCCAGCGGATCGTGCTGCTCTGCTTGTCGATGCACATCGCGCGCCCGGTCAGGCAGCGCGGGTCGAGTCGGGCATCGGTGTGCAGGTCGCCCGGGAGCCGGTTGGCCAGCTCGTCCCGGGTGGGCGTGCGCGTCATCTCGTGCAGCCGGTCGAGGGTGCGCTGGTCGACGTACCCGGTCTCGGCGATCCGTCGCTTGTCCTGGAAGCCCTTGATCGCGGCGGTGGTCTGCTTGTCCCAGGTGTCGCCGACGTCGCCGAAGTACCACGCGAGCTGGCGCAGCCGGGCCTGCAGGTCCCGCACCTTCGGCCCGTGGTCGCCGACTCCGAGCAGCCGTGGTCCGGGCTCGGGCACCTGGACCGGTCGCTGGGAGGGCAGTGGCGCGGTCACCTGGCGCGGTCGTGGGGCGGGCGTGGGTGTGGGCGTGGGCGACGCTGAGGTCGACGGTTCGGGGGAGGTGATGACGACTGCCTGGACGGCGGTTCCGGTCGGACCGGAGTCGGAGGTGGCCCGCGAGACGCCGTACCCCAGCGCGCACGTGCCCGCGAGCACGCCGGAGATCATGGCCACACTGGCCACTCTGGTCACTCCAGCACCCATGCCGGACATCTTCGCCCCGTCGTACCTCTCCGGCCGCGCGACGCACCGGATGACCCGCTGCATAGGGTGGCGCCGTGACGCGAGCGAGCCTGGAGAAGAAGCCGGCCGAGGTGCAGGCGATGTTCGACGACGTCGCGAAGCGCTACGACCTGACCAACGACGTCCTCTCCCTCGGCCAGGACCGTCGCTGGCGGCACGCGGTCGTCGCGGCCGTCGCTCCGAAGCCGGGCGAGATGGTCCTCGACCTCGCGGCCGGCACCGGGACGTCGTCCCAGCCGTTCCTCGACGCCGGCGCCACCGTGGTGCCCTGCGACTTCTCGGTCGGCATGCTGCGTGAAGGCAAGCGCCACCGCGGCCACCTGCCGTTCACCGCCGGCGACGCCACCCGGCTGCCGTTCGCCGATGACACCTTCGACGCGGTGACGATCTCCTTCGGCCTGCGCAACATCGTCGACCCCGACGCCGGACTGAGCGAGATGCTGCGAGTGACCCGGCCAGGCGGCCGGTTGGTGGTCTGCGAGTTCAGCTCACCGACCTTCGCGCCCTTCCGGACCGTCTATATCGAGTACCTGATGCGCGCCCTCCCCACGGTCGCCCGCGCCGTCTCCTCCAGCCCGGACGCCTACGTCTACCTCGCCGAGTCCATCCGCGCCTGGCCCGACCAGCGCGGCCTCGCCACCCGGATCGAGCAAGCCGGCTGGCACACCCCGGAGTGGCGCAACCTCTCCGGCGGCATCGTCGCCCTCCACCGCGCCACGGCCTAGGTTCCTGTCTCGGTGGTTGAGGAGGGCCGGCCACGGCCCGTCTCGAAACCACTGGCTGCGTTGCGTGGTCGATCGCACCCGCCTGGTGCTGGCGATCGACCGCACAGCGAGATCGACCCGGCGAGCCGCCGTACGTCGGTGCGGTGGTCTCGACTGATCGCTCGCTGGCGCTCGCTGCTCGACCACCCTGTGAACGCGCTGAGCGCCGGGGGTTCAGGGCTTCGAAACAAACAAGGTGGTCGAGCAACGAGCGGAGCGAGCGGATAGTCGAGACCACTCGCGGCGACCCAAGTGATGGCCGTACGTCGGTCGAGTGGTTTCGAGACGCTCGCTGGCGCTCGCTCCTCAACCACCGAAGGACAACGTGGTCGACTGTCTCGGTGGTTGAGGAGGGCCGGCCACGGCCCGTCTCGAAACCACGGGTTCCGGTGCGGTGCTCCTGCCCCGGGTAGTCCGATGCACACGGCCCCTGTCGGGTGTCCTGGAAGGGTCCTGATACATCGGACTATCCGGCTCCACTGACCCTTCTCCGAGGTCAGAGCCCTGGGTCAAATAGGCAACGTCCTTGTTGGTTAAATGCGCTGGTCAGAGCCTGAATTCGGATGGACGGGGGAGGGTTCGCGCGATGTGATCCAGACCTCTATGCTGATGCCCGTCACGAGTTCGTGAAGACATTCACATGTTCACGAATGCGGTGCCGATCGAGGAGGATCATGTCGCTCTACACACCGGTCCTGGCACTCGCGATCCTCGCTGCGGGGTTCGCGATCTTCTCGGTCGTGATCAGCTCCCTGACCGGGCCGAAGCGCTACAACCGCGCCAAGCTCGACTCCTACGAGTGCGGCATCGAGCCGACTCCGCAGCCCGTGGGCGGCGGCCGGTTCCCGGTCCGCTACTACATCACCGCGATGATGTTCATCGTCTTCGACATCGAGATCGTCTTCCTCTACCCGATCGCAGTCGCCTTCGACCAGATGCAGCTCTTCGGGCTCATCGAGATGGTGCTGTTCATCGTCCCCGTCTTCGTCGCCTACGTGTACGTGTGGCGACGAGGCGGCCTGGAGTGGGACTGACGACCGCGTGACCACCACCTGACTCAAGCGCACACGACAGAGGGACTGAGAGCTTTATGGGCATCGAGGAGAAGCTCCCCAGCGGCGTACTCCTGACGACCGTCGAGGGCGTCGCGGGCTACATGCGCAAGGCGTCCTTCTGGCCGGCCACCTTCGGTCTCGCCTGCTGCGCGATCGAGATGATGACCAGCGGCGGCCCCAAGTACGACCTCGCGCGGTTCGGCATGGAGGTCTTCCGGGCCAGCCCACGCCAGGCCGACCTGATGATCGTGGCCGGTCGGGTCAGCCAGAAGATGGCGCCGGTCCTCCGCCAGATCTACGACCAGATGGCCGAGCCCAAGTGGGTCCTCGCCATGGGTGTGTGCGCGAGCTCGGGCGGGATGTTCAACAACTACGCGGTCGTCCAGGGTGTCGACCACGTCGTGCCCGTCGACATGTACCTCCCCGGCTGTCCGCCCCGGCCAGAGATGCTCATCGACGCGATCCTCAAGCTGCACGACCAGGTCCAGCACGCCAAGCTCGGCAGCAACCGCCTCGCCCAGATCGAGGAGCTCGAGGAAGCCGGCCTGAACGCGCTGCCCACCAGCCAGATGAAGGGCCTGATGCGCTGATGGCCGAGTCGACCGACGGCACTGACGCACCCGAGGGCAAGGAGGTCATCGCCGGCACCCAGGACCACTCCCTCGACACCGTCCGCGAGACCTCCGACGAGGTGATCACCCGTCGTCAGGGCATGTTCGGCGTGCACGGCACCGGCGACACGTCGGGGTACGGCGGGCTCACCCGCACCGTCGAGATGCCAGGAGCCACCGAACCGCCGTACGGCGGTTGGATGGACGACGTGGCCACCGCGCTCGCGGAGGCGACTCGCGCCGGTGGGCTCGAGAGCGCCGTGGAGAAGGTCGTCGTGCACCGCGGCGAGATCACCTTCTTCGTACGCCGCGAGGACCTCGCCGCCACGGCCCGGCTCCTGCGCGACGACGAGAAGCTGCGCTTCGAGTTCTGCTCGGGCGTGAGCGGGGTGCACTACCCCGACGACACCGGTCGTGAGCTGCACGCGGTCTACCACCTGCTCTCGATGACCCACAACCGGCGGATCCGGCTCGAGGTCACCTGCCCCGACGCCGACCCGCACATCCCCAGCGTGGTGGCGACCTACCCCACCAACGACTGGCACGAGCGCGAGACCTTCGACTTCTTCGGCATCATCTTCGACGGCCACCCCGCACTCACCCGCATCCAGATGCCCGACGACTGGCCGGGCCACCCCCAGCGCAAGGACTACCCGTTGGGCGGAATTCCGGTCGAGTACAAGGGCGGAACCATTCCTCCGCCGGATCAAAGGAGGTCGTACAGCTGATGACGACTGTTCCTTCCGACTGGTCAGCCCAGCGGGCAGTCCAGGACGCTCTGTCTGATGGCGGCCTCCGGCCGCGGAGGCTGGGCGGCATTCCAGTGGAGTACAAGGGCGGCACCATCCCGCCGCCCGATCAGCGACGGAGCTACAGCTAATGAGCCACCCCACGACGTTCCTCTCCTCCGCTTCGCTCCCCCGAACAACGCCGCGGGGACCCCGACTTCTCATGGTTGGTGTTTCCAATGACCGCTGAGCAAGACGCCTACGCACCCGCCTCCGAGACCAGCCAGGGACGGGTCTTCACCGTCACCGGCCAGGACTGGGACTCGATCACCGAGGGCATCGCCGACGAGCACGACAACAAGGTCGTCGTGAACATGGGTCCCCAGCACCCGTCCACCCACGGCGTGCTGCGGCTGATCCTCGAGCTCGAGGGCGAGACGGTGACCGAGGCCCGCTGCGGCATCGGCTACCTGCACACCGGTATCGAGAAGAACATGGAGTTCCGCTCCTGGGTGCAGGGCGTCACCTTCTGCACCCGGATGGACTACCTGAGCCCGTTCTACAACGAGATGACCTACTGCCTCGGCGTGGAGCGGCTGCTCGACATCGAGGAGGACATCCCGGAGAAGGCGCAGGTCATGCGCGTGCTCCTGATGGAGCTCAACCGGATCTCCTCCCACCTGGTCTGCATCGCCACTGGCGGCATGGAGATCGGCGCGCTGACCGTGATGACGATCGGCTTCCGCGAGCGCGAGCTGGTGCTCGACCTTTTCGAGCTGATCACCGGCCTGCGGATGAACCACGCCTTCATCCGTCCCGGGGGCGTCGCCCAGGACATGCCGGCCGGCGCGATCGACCAGATCCGCGACTTCATCACGCTGATGAAGAAGCGCCTGCCCGAGTACGCCGCGCTCTGCAACGCCAACCCGATCTTCAAGGCCCGCCTCGAGGGCGTCGGACACCTCGACCTCGCCGGCTGTCTGGCCCTCGGCATCACCGGACCGCCGTTGCGGGCGACCGGGTACCCGTGGGACCTCCGCAAGAGCCAGCCCTACTCCGGCTACGAGGACTACGAGTTCGACGTACAGACCTGGGACACCGCCGACTCCTACGGGCGCTTCCGGATCCGCCTCAACGAGATGTGGGAGTCGCTGCGCATCGTCGAGCAGGCGGTCGACCGGCTGGCCGGTCTCGACGGCGCGCCGGTGATGGTCGGCGACAAGAAGATCGCGTGGCCCAGCCAGCTGGCCATCGGCAGCGACGGCATGGGCAACAGCCTCGACCACATCAAGCACATCATGGGCGAGTCGATGGAGGCCCTGATCCACCACTTCAAGCTGGTCACCGAGGGCTTCCGCGTCCCCGCCGGCCAAGCCTACGTCCCGATCGAGTCGCCACGTGGCGAGCTCGGTGCCCACGTCGTCTCCGACGGTGGCACCCGACCGTTCCGCGCCCACTTCCGCGACCCGTCCTTCACCAACCTCCAGGCGACCTCGGTGATGAGCGAGGGCGGCATGGTCGCCGACGTCATCGTCGCCATCGCCTCGATCGACCCCGTGATGGGAGGAGTCGACAGGTGAGTGAGAACCGAATCCCGGGCGTCGACGACGGCACCAACGCCTCCGCCGTCTCGACGACGCAGGTCAAGGCCGAAGCACCCTTCGACCCGACGACGTACGCCGAGCTGGAGGAGATCGCCGCCCGCTACCCGCAGGCGCGCTCCGGCCTGCTGCCGATGCTCCACCTCGTGCAGAGCGTCGAGGGGCAGGTCACCTCGCGCGGCATCGAGGCCTGTGCGGAGATCCTCGGCATCAGCGCGGCCGAGGTGAGCGGTGTCGCGACGTTCTACACGATGTACAAGCGGCGTCCGGTCGGCGACTACCACGTCGGCGTCTGCACCAACACGCTCTGCGCGATCATGGGCGGCGACCTGGTCTTCGAGCGACTCAAGGACCACCTCGACATCGGCAACGACGAGACCACCGACGACGGCAAGATCACCCTCGAGCACATCGAGTGCAACGCCGCGTGCGACTACGCCCCGGTGATGACGGTCAACTGGGAGTTCATGGACAACATGACGCCCGAGTCGGCGGTCCAGCTCGTCGACGACCTGCGCTCGGGCACCGAGGTGCACTCGACCCGCGGTCCGCGGCTGTGCACCTGGCGCGAGGCCGAGCGGGTGCTGGCCGGCTATCCCGACGACCTCGCCGACGAGGGACCGTCGGCCGGACCGGCGTCGCTGGTCGGGCTGAACATCGCACGTGAGCAGGGATGGACCGCGCCGTCGGTCAAGCAGGCGAGGCAGTCCGCCGCCGAGCCCGACGCGGCCGAGGGCGACACCACCGCCGACAAGGCCGAGGGCAGCCACGAGGCGGAGCACCAGGAGTCCGCCGCCAAGGTCGAGGAGTCCGGCGCCGACGCCAAGCACGAGGACAACCCGGCCAACCCGGGAGAGGACGAGAAGTGACGGACACATTGACCCCGGTCCTCACCGACAACTGGGGTGCGGATCGCTCCTGGACGCTCCAGGCCTACGAGGACCAGGGCGGGTACGCCGCGCTGACCAAGGCCCTTGCCATGCCGCAGGACGACGTCATCGAGGCGGTGAAGGCCTCCAACCTCCGCGGTCGTGGAGGAGCCGGCTTCCCGACCGGCATGAAGTGGGGCTTCATCCCGCAGGACAATCCCAACCCGAAGTACCTCGTGGTCAACGCCGACGAGTCCGAGCCCGGGACCTGCAAGGACATCCCGCTGATGATGGCCAGCCCACACACGCTGGTCGAGGGCGTCATCATCAGCTCCTACGCGATCCGCGCCAACACCGCCTTCATCTACGTGCGCGGTGAGGTGCTCCACGTGATCCGGCGGCTCCAGCGCGCCGTGCAGGAGGCCTACCTCGCCGGTCACCTCGGCAAGGACATCCACGGCTCGGGCTACGACCTCGACCTGATCGTGCACGCCGGTGCCGGCGCCTACATCTGTGGCGAGGAGACCGCGCTGCTCGACTCGCTCGAGGGCCGTCGCGGACAACCCCGGCTCCGGCCACCGTTCCCGGCCGTCGCAGGCCTCTACGCCAGTCCGACCGTGATCAACAACGTCGAGTCGATCGCCTCCGTGCCCAGCATCATCGATCGCGGTGCTGAGTGGTTCGCCTCGATGGGCACCGAGAAGTCCAAGGGCTACGGCATCTTCTCGCTCTCCGGCCACGTCACCAACCCCGGCCAGTTCGAGGCGCCGCTCGGCATCACGCTGCGCGAGCTGATCGACCTCGCCGGTGGGATGCGCGAGGGCCACGAGCTGAAGTTCTGGACCCCCGGCGGGTCCAGCACCCCGCTGCTGACGGCCGAGCACCTCGACGTCCCGCTCGACTTCGAGGGCATCTCCGAGGTCGGCTCGATGCTCGGCACCCGCGCGCTGCAGATCTTCGACGAGACCACCTGCGTGGTCCGCGCTGTGCTGCGGTGGACGGAGTTCTACAAGCACGAGTCGTGCGGCAAGTGCACGCCGTGTCGTGAGGGCACCTGGTGGCTGGCCCAGACGCTGGCCAACCTCGAGCAGGGCCGCGGCGCGGCCTCGGACCTCGACCTGCTCGACGACGTCTGCGACAACATCCTCGGTCGCTCGTTCTGTGCGCTCGCCGATGGTGCCGTCAGCCCGATCACCTCCTCGATCAAGTACTTCCGCGAGGAGTTCCTCGCCCACCTCGAGCACGGTGGGTGTCCCTTCGACCGCAACGCATCGGCGATCTTCGGCCGTGTGGAGGCGACGGCATGACGACCACTCCCGAGAAGAGCCAGCAGAAGGCGCCGGAGAAGTCCGACGAGGTCACCCTGACCATCGACGGCGTCGAGGTCTCGGTGCCCAAGAACACCCTGGTGATCCGGGCTGCCGAGCAGATCGGCGTCCAGATCCCCCGGTTCTGCGACCACCCGCTGCTCGCTCCCGTCGGTGCCTGCCGCCAGTGCCTGGTGGAGGTGCCCGACGCGGGCAACGGCCGAGGCATGCCGAAGCCGCAGGCCTCCTGCACCATCACCGTGGCCGAGGGCATGGTGGTCAACACCCAGGCCACGTCGCCGGTGGCCGAGAAGGCCCAGGCCGGCCAGATGGAGTTCCTGCTCATCAACCACCCGCTCGACTGCCCGGTCTGCGACAAGGGCGGCGAGTGTCCGCTGCAGAACCAGGCGATGAGCAACGGCCGCGGCGAGACCCGGTTCACCGAGCACAAGCGGCTCTACCCCAAGCCGATCAACATCTCCTCGCAGGTCCTTCTCGACCGCGAGCGCTGCGTGCTGTGCGCGCGTTGCACCCGGTTCTCCGAGCAGATCGCCGGTGACCCGTTCATCGCGCTGATCGAGCGCGGTGCCCTGCAGCAGGTCGGCATCTACGAGAAGGAGCCGTTCGAGAGCTACTTCTCCGGCAACACCATCCAGATCTGCCCGGTCGGTGCACTCACCTCCTCGTCGTACCGGTTCCGCTCGCGTCCCTTCGACCTGGTCTCCACCCCGTCGGTCGCCGAGATCGACGCCTGCGGCTCGGCCATCCGCGTCGACCACCGCCGCGGCAAGGTGATGCGCCGCCTCTCCGGCGACGACCCCGAGGTCAACGAGGAGTGGATCACCGACAAGGACCGCTTCTCGCACCGCTACGCCGAGCTCGACGACCGGCTCACCTACCCCAGGGTCCGCGACGAGGAGACGGGCGAGCTGCGTGCGGCGAGCTGGCCCGAGGCGTTCGTGGTGGCGGCCCGCGGCCTGGCCACGGCGCGTGCAGCCGGCGGCGTCGGCGTGCTCACCGGCGGTCGCCTGACCGCCGAGGACTCCTACGCCTACTCGAAGTTCGCCCGGGTGGCTCTCGGCACCAACGACATCGACTTCCGCGCCCGCGCCCACTCCGCGGAGGAGGCCGAGTTCCTGGCCGCCCACGTGGCGCTGACCGGCCCCGACGGTGGCGGCGTGACGTACGCCGACCTCGAGTCGGCCCGGTCGGTCGTGCTCGTCGGCTTCGAGCCGGAGGACGAGGCCGGCACCGTCTTCCTGCGACTGCGGAAGGCGGCCCGCGGACGGCTGCTGCCGATCTACTCGATCGCACCCTTCTCCTCGCGTGGCCTGCACAAGATGTCCGGCACGCTCATCGCGACCCGGCCCGGAGACGAGCCGGCCGCGATCGAGGCACTGGCCCACGACGGCAGCGTCGCCCTCGACAGCGGCGGCGTCATCCTCGTCGGCGAGCGACTGGCCGCCGTGCCGGGTGCGCTGTCCGCGGTGTCGAAGCTGGCGATGACCACCGGCGCCAAGCTGGCCTGGATCCCACGCCGCGCCGGTGACCGCGGTGCGGTCGAGACCGGTGCCCTGCCGACGCTGCTTCCAGGTGGCCGCCCGGTCGCCGACGCCTCCGCCCGTGTCGACCTCGCCACCGCGTGGGGCGTGGACCACCTGCCCGACGTGGCGGGTCGTGACGGTGACGCCATCGTGGCGGCCGCCGCTGTCGGCGAGCTCGGCGGACTGGTCGTCGGCGGGGTGGACCCCGCCGACCTGCCTGACCCGGAGCTCGCGCGTCAGGCGATCGAGCGGGCCGGCTTCGTGGTCGCCCTCGAGCTGCGTGAGTCCGACGTCACCCGGGCCGCGGACGTCGTCTTCCCGGTCGCTCCGGTGACCGACCGCTCCGGCACGTTCGTCAACTGGGAGGGCCGGGTCCGACCGTTCGGCAAGGTCCTGCACAACCCCTCCTCGCTGCCCGACCTGCGCGTCCTCGCCGGCATCGCCGAGGAGATGGGGACCGGCCTGACCCATGGGCTGGGCTTCCGGACCTCCGAGCAGGTGTGGGCCGAGATGATGCAGGTGGGTCCGTGGGACGGCGAGCGGACCAGGATGACCAGTGGTTTCGAGACGGTCGCTGACGCTCCCTCCTCAACCACCGAGGAATTGGTGCTCGCGTCGTGGAAGCAGTCGCTCGACGACGGTCGGATGCAGGACGGCGACGACGCCATGCGTCGTACGGCGCGCAAGCCGGTCGTGCTCGTCGGACCGGCCACCCTCGAGGCACTCGGTGCCACCCCCGGAGACGCGGTCACGCTGACCGGGCCGCTCGGCTCGCTCGACCTCCCGATCGGCGTCGCCGACCTCGCGGAGGGCACCGTCTGGGCCCCGGCCAGCGCCCCCGGCTCGTCGGTGCGACACCGCGTGGGTCCTGCCGGTAGCCCGGTCTCGATCACCACCATCGTGGGAGGCCACCAGTGAGTGCCCTGATCCCGCTCGACACCAGCGCCGGCCTCGGGGCCTTCGGCCACGACGTGTGGTGGATCATCATCATCAAGGCAGTGCTGATCTTCGTGATCCTGGTGCTGCTCACCCTGTTCAACATCTGGTGGGAGCGCCGCGTGGTCGCGCGGATGCAGCACCGCATCGGTCCCAACGTGCACGGTCCGTTCGGCCTGTTGCAGAGCCTCGCCGACGGGGTGAAGCTCGCCCTCAAGGAAGACATCATCCCGAAGGCGGCCGACAAGCTGGTCTTCGTCCTCGCGCCGGTCATCGCGACGGTGCCGGCCTTCGTGACCTTCTCGGTGATCCCGTTCGGCCCGGTCGTGCACATGTTCGGGCAGGAGACGCCGCTCCAGCTCACGGACATGCCGGTCGCGGTCATCTTCGTGATGGCGATCGCCTCGATCGGCATTTACGGCATCGTGCTCGGCGGCTGGTCCAGCGGGTCGACGTACTCACTGCTCGGTGGGCTGCGGTCGAGCGCGCAGATGATCTCCTACGAGGTCGCGATGGGGCTCGCGCTGGTCGCGGTCTTCCTCCACGCCGGCTCCATGTCGACCTCCGAGATCGTCGAGTCGCAGAAGGACGTGTGGTTCGCGTTCACGCTGATCCCGTCGTTCGTGATCTACGTGATCGCGATGATCGGTGAGACCAACCGGGCGCCGTTCGACCTGCCCGAGGCCGAGGGCGAGCTCGTCGGTGGCTTCCACACCGAGTACTCCTCGCTGAAGTTCGCGCTGTTCTTCCTGGCCGAGTACATCAACATGGCCACCGTCTCGGCCCTCGCCACCACGTTGTTCCTCGGCGGCTGGCGGGCACCGTTCTGGATCGACACCTTCTGGCCAGGCGCCAACGAGGGCTACTGGCCGTTCCTGTGGTTCATGGGCAAGGTGCTGTTCTTCATCTTCATCTTCATCTGGCTGCGCGGTTCGCTGCCGCGGCTGCGCTACGACCAGTTCATGGCCTTCGGGTGGAAGTGGCTGATCCCGGGCTCGATCGTCTGGATCCTGCTGGTCGCCACCGTCCGGGTGATCGACCTGCGGGGAGGCATCGACCGCGCTTGGCTGATCGGCGGGGCCGCCGTACTCCTCGTCGCGTTCGTCGCGCTGATGTTCATCCCGGACCGCGAACCCGAGGCCGAGGCGTCCGAGGACGAGGACTTCGACGCGTTCGCCGGCGGCTACCCGGTGCCGCCGATGCCGGTCGGCTCCGACCACGACTACACAGGAGGGCAGCGCTGATGGCGACCCTGAAGGAGCAGCTCTGGGACCCGGTCGCCGGGTTCGGAGTCACGTTCCGGACGATGTTCCGCAAGGTCGTCACGGAGCAGTACCCGTTCGAGAAGAACCCGACAGCGCCACGCTTCCACGGACGCCACCAGCTCAACCGCTGGCCCGACGGCCTCGAGAAGTGCGTCGGCTGCGAGCTGTGCGCCTGGGCCTGCCCGGCCGACGCCATCTACGTCGAGGGCGCGTCGAACACCGAGGACGAGCGGTTCAGTCCCGGTGAGCGCTACGGCCGCGTCTACCAGATCAACTACCTGCGCTGCATCCTGTGCGGGCTGTGCATCGAGGCGTGCCCGACCCGTGCGCTGACCATGACCAACGAGTACGAGCTGGCCGACAACAACCGCGCCGACCTGATCTACGAGAAGCAGGACCTGCTCGCCCCGCTGCTGCCGGGCATGGAGCAGCCGCCGCACCCGATGAAGCTCGGCCAGGACGAGGGCGACTACTACCGCGGCACCCTGCGTCGCCAGGACGAGGTCCAGCACGAGGAGGGCAGCGCATGACCGCCTTCTGGATACTGGCCCCGATCATGGTGGTCTGCGCGCTGGGGCTGCTGTTCGCCCGCAAGGCCGTGCACTGCGCCCTGCTGCTCGCGGTCGTGATGATCAGCCTGGCGGTGCTGTACGCCGTGCAGGACGCGCCCTTCCTGTTCGCGGTGCAGATCATCGTCTACACCGGCGCCATCCTGATGCTGTTCCTGTTCGTGCTGATGCTCGTCGGCGTCGATGCCTCCGACTCGGTCGTGGAGACGATCCGCGGCCAGCGCCTGCTGGCCGCCGGCTTCGGCCTGGTCTTCGGGGTGACCCTCGTGCTCGGTGTCGCCCAGGTGGGCATCGGCGCGGTCACCGGCCTGACCAAGGCCAACGAGGACGGCAACGTCCCGGCGATCGCCCAGGTGCTGTTCACCAAGTACGTCTTCGCCTTCGAGGTCACCTCGGCGCTGCTGATCACCGCCGCCCTCGGCGCGATGGTGCTCGCTCACCGCGAACGCCTCACCCCGAAGCCGACGCAGCGTGCTGCCGCCGCGCAGCGGATGCGCGACTACGCCGAGCACGGCAAGCACCTCGGCCCGCTGCCTCCACCCGGAGTCTTCGCCCGCCACAACGCGGTCGACACTCCGGCGCTGTTGCCGGACGGCAGTGTGTCGGAGGCCTCGATCTCGCGCGTGCTCGCGGCCCGCGGCTCGGTCAACCGGTCGCCGGGCAGTGCCACCCAGGTCGAGCGCATCGGAGGCGACGACACGTCGGTGCCGCCCCGTGACGACTCCGCCGACCAGGGAGGTTCCGGCAGATGAACACCCCAATCGACTGCTCGCTCCGAGGCCCTGCACTGGCGCGGGTTGCCTTGCAGCTCCGCTCACACTCGATCGGGGACCCCGTATGAGCGCCACCCCCTTCATCGTGCTGTCCGCGATCCTGTTCACGATCGGCGCCGTCGGCGTGCTCACCCGGCGCAACGCCATCGTGGTGTTCATGTGCGTCGAGCTGATGCTCAACGCCAGCAACCTCGCGCTCGTGACGTTCTCGCGGGTCAACGGCAACCTCGACGGCCAGATCGCGGCGTTCTTCGTGATGGTCGTGGCCGCCGCCGAGGTGGTCGTCGGGCTCGCGATCATCATGACCATCTTCCGCACGCGTCGGTCGGCCTCGGTCGACGACGCCAGCCTCCTCAAGTACTAGGTGACCGCCTTGATCTCATCTGCCATGAGCGTGCTCGCCGAGGAAGGGCACCACGTTCCCGTCGTCGATCCCGGCGCGGCCGGGTCGATGGCCCTGCCGTTGGTGCTCGTCATCGCGCTGCCGGCCTTCGGTGCCGCGGTGCTGCTGCTCGGCGGCCGGCTGACCGACCGCTGGGGCCATCTGCTCGGGTGCCTCACCGTGGCCGCGTCCTTCGTGTGCTCAGTGATCCTGTTCATCACGATCCTGGGTCGCGACGCCTCCGACCGGCAGGTCGGCCTCGACCTCTGGACGTGGTTCAGCACCGGTGACTGGAAGGTGCAGTTCGGGTTGCTCTACGACCCGCTGTCGGCGCTGTTCCTGCTGCTGATCACCGGCGTCGGCGGGCTGATCCACGTCTACTCGATCGGCTACATGGAGCACGACGAGAGGCGTCGCCGGTTCTTCGGCTACCTCAACCTGTTCGTCGCGGCCATGCTGATGCTGGTCCTCGCCTCCGACTACGTGGGTGTCTTCCTCGGCTGGGAGGGCGTCGGCCTGGCGTCGTACCTGCTGATCGGCTTCTGGCAGTACAAGCCGACCGCCGCGGCCGCCGCCAAGAAGGCCTTCGTGATCAACCGGGTCGGTGACATCGGGCTCTCGCTCGGCGTCGGGCTCATCTTCGCCACCTTCGGTACGACGTCCTTCGCCCGGGTCTCCGAGCTGACCTCCGGCGCCTCGGGCGGAGTGATGACCGCCATCGGCCTGCTCCTGCTCCTGGCCGCCTGCGGAAAGTCGGCGCAGTTCCCGCTGCAGACCTGGCTGCTGGACGCCATGGAGGGCCCGACCCCCGTATCGGCGCTGATCCACGCGGCGACGATGGTGACCGCCGGTGTCTACCTGATCGTGCGCTCGCAGTTCATCTTCGAGTACACCTCCGACGCCCGCCTAGCCGTCGCCGTCATCGGCACCATCACGCTGCTGATGGGTGCCTGGATCGGGTGCGCCAAGGACGACATCAAGAAGGTCCTCGCCGGCTCGACGATGAGCCAGATCGGCTACATGGTCCTGGCCGCCGGCCTCGGCGTGGCCGGCTACGCGTTCGCGATCTTCCACCTGCTCATGCACGGGTTCTTCAAGGCCAACATGTTCCTCGGAGCCGGGTCGGTCATGCACGGCACCAACGACGACGTCGACATGCGCCACTACGGCGCCCTGCGCAAGGCGATGCCGGTGACCTTCCTGACCTTCACGATGGGCTACCTCGCGATCATCGGGTTCCCCGGCTTCGACGGGTTCTGGTCCAAGGACAAGATCATCGAGGTCGCGCTGACCCAGAACGTCTGGCTCGGACTGTGCGCACTCTTCGGTGCCGGCGTCACCGGCTTCTACATGACCCGGTTGATGCTGATGACGTTCTTCGGCAAGTCACGCTGGGAGGACGGCGTACACCCGCACGAGTCGCCGAAGGTGATGACGATCCCGCTGATGGTCCTCGCCGCCCTGTCGCTGCTCGGTGGCCTGCTGCTGCTCAACGACTGGATCGTCGACTTCCTCTCGCCGGTCACCGGTGTCGCCCCCCACGAGGAACCGCCGCTCCCGGCCGTCGTGCTCAGCGTGATCGCTGTGCTCGTCGTCGCGGTCGGCGTCGCCATCGCCTGGATGGTCTTCTCGCGGCGCGACGTGCCGCGGACCGCGCCGACCAAGGTCTCGGTGTTCACCACCGCCGGCCGCAACGAGCTCTACGGTGACGCCTTCAACGACGCGATCATCGTCGGCCCCGGCAAGCGCTTCAACGTCGGGCTGGCGGCCTTCGACAACGGCTTCGTCGACGGCGGGGCCATGGGTACCGCCTCCGCGTTCCGCGGCCTCTCCGGCCGGCTGCGACTGGCCCAGAACGGTTTCGTCCGCTCCTACGCGCTCGGACTGCTCGGCGGTGCCGCGCTCGTCCTCCTCGCGCTCCTGGTGGTGAATCTCGGATGAACAACGCTCCCTGGCTGACCATCCTGCTGCTGATCCCGATCCTCGGGTCGGTCGTGCTGACGTTCTTGCCTGCCCGCACGTCCTCCAGCCTGTCCAAGCAGGTGGCGATCGGCTTCTCGGTCGTGACGCTGCTGCTCGGCATCGCCCTCGCCATCGGCTACGAGCCAGGCGGCGGCTACCAGTACGAGGAGGACGTCGTCTGGATCAAGCTGTTCGGCGCCCACTACGCCCTGGGGCTCGACGGCCTCGGCCTGGCGCTGGTGATGCTGACGGTGATCCTGACCCCCATCGTGATGCTGGCGTCGTGGAACGACGGCGACCACGGCGCGTGGGGCGCGAAGGGCTTCTTCGCTTGGATCCTCGCCCTCGAGGGCCTCTCCATCGGGGTGTTCGCGGCCACCGACGTGTTCCTCTTCTACGTCTTCTTCGAGGCGACGCTGATCCCGGTCTACTTCCTGGTCGCGGGGTACGGCGGTCCGCAGCGCGTGAAGGCCGCGGTGAAGTTCCTGCTCTACTCGCTGCTCGGCGGACTGGTCATGCTCGCCTCGGTGGTCGGCCTCTACGTCGAGTCGGCGAAGACGAAGGGCGGACCGACGTACCTCGTCTCGGAGCTGTCCAAGATCGACTTCGGCACCGACGTGGGTCGCTGGATGTTCCTCGGCTTCTTCATCGCCTTCGCGATCAAGGCGCCGATGTTCCCGGTGCACACCTGGCTGCCGGACACCGCGGAGAACGCGACACCCGGCACCTCGGTGCTGCTGGTCAGCGTGCTCGACAAGATCGGCACCTTCGGGATGATCCGGTTCTGCCTCGAGCTGTTCCCCGAGGCGTCGAGGTGGGCGACACCCGTGGTCGTCGTACTTGCCATCTTCAGCATCCTGTACGGCGCGATGATGGCGATCGGGTCCTCGAACATCCCACGCCTGATCGCGTACTCGTCGGTGAGCCACTTCGGCTTCATCGTGCTGGGCATCTTCGTGATGAACAGCCAGGGCCTGTCGGGCGCCAACCTCTACATGTTCAACCACGGCCTCTCCACGGCCGCGCTGTTCCTGGTCTCCGGCTACCTGATCAGGAGGCGCGGCTCGGCAGAGATCGGCGACTTCGGAGGTGTCGAGAAGGTCGCGCCCGTGCTCGCCGGGTTGTTCCTGGTCTCCGGCCTGTCCGCACTCTCGTTGCCCGGCCTGTCGCCGTTCGTCTCCGAGCTGCTCGTCATGGTCGGCGCGTTCGTGCACTCGCCGTGGGCCGCCTCGTTCGCGGTGCTCGGGATTGTCCTGGTCGCGATCTACATCCTCTGGATGTACCAGCGCATCATGACCGGCCCCGTCCGTGAGGGCGTCGTCGGGATGCGCGACCTCAACTCGCGCGAGATCTTCGCGGTCGCACCGCTGCTGCTGCTGATCCTGGTGCTCGGGTTCTTCCCGAAGCCCCTGCTCTCCGTGATCAACCCGTCCGTCGACCACACCATGTCGCAGGTGGGCACGAGCGATCCGAAACCGGCCGTGACTGAAGGGGAGGCCCAGAAGTGAACGGCTTCGACGCCCCGAAGATCGAGTACTTCCAGGTCTCGCCGATCCTGATCGTGCTCGGCGTCGCTGTGCTCGGCGTACTCGTCGAGGCCTTCGTCCCGCGTCGCCGCCGCTACGGCGTCCAGGTCGTGCTCGCCCTGCTCGGGCTGCTCGCCGCGATCGTCACCTCGGTGATGGTTTTCCTCGACCTGAACCCGGGCTCGGACTCGCCGAAGTCCGGCAAGGTGGTGGCCGAGGGTGCGCTGGCCGTGGACGGACCGGCGCTGTTCTGCTGGTTGCTGATCCTGGTGCTCGCGGTGCTCAGCGTGCTGCTCTTCGCCGAACGCCACCTCGAGGGCGGCGTACTCTCCTTCGCCGGCCAGGCCGCGGCGCTGCCCGGCACCGAGGCGGAGCGCGAGGCCTCGACGAGGGGCCTCGAGCACACCGAGGTCTTCCCGCTGATGCTGTTCGCCGTCGGCGGCATGCTGATGTTCCCGGCGTCCAACGACCTGCTCACGATGTTCGTCGCGCTCGAGGTGCTGTCGCTGCCGCTGTACCTGCTCTGCGGCCTCGCCCGTCGCCGGCGGCTGCTGAGCCAGGAAGCCGCGATGAAGTACTTCCTGCTCGGCGCCTTCAGCTCCGGGTTCTTCGTCTACGGCATCGCGCTGGTCTACGGGTACGCCGGCTCGATGGGATTCGCCGAGATCGCGCAGGCGGTGGTCAGCTCGACCGGCAGCGAAGGGCTGCTGCTCGGCGGTATCGCCATGCTCTCGGTCGGCCTGCTGTTCAAGATCGGCGCCGCGCCGTTCCACGCCTGGACTCCGGACGTCTACCAGGGCGCTCCGACGGCCGTGACCGCGTTCATGGCGGCCGCCACCAAGGTGGCCGCGTTCGGTGCACTGCTGCGGCTGTTCTACGTCGCCTTCGGCGCCAACCGCACCGACTGGACGCCGATGATCTGGGTGGTCGCGATCCTGACCATGGTGGTCGGCTCGGTGCTGGCGCTGACCCAGACCGACATCAAGCGGATGCTGGCCTACTCCTCGATCGCGCACGCGGGCTTCATCCTCACCGGCTTCCTCGGCATCCGGTCGCTCAACGAGGTCGCCGGCGGCAGCCTCACCGGTGTCTCGGCCGTGCTGTTCTACCTGACCACCTACGGCTTCACGACCCTCGCGGCCTTCGCCCTGGTCACGGTCGTCCGCGACGCCGGTGGCGAGGCCACCCACCTGTCGCGCTGGCAGGGACTGGGCAAGGAGTCGCCCCTGGTGGCGGGCCTGTTCGCGTTCCTGCTGCTGGCGATGGCCGGCATCCCGCTGACCAGCGGCTTCACCGGCAAGTGGGCCGTGTTCGCAGCCGCCATGTCGGCCGGGGCGTGGCCGGTGGTGGTCGTGGCGGTGCTGATGTCGGCGGTGGCGGCGTACTTCTACGTCCGTGTGATCGTGCTGATGTTCTTCGCCGAGCCGATCGGCGAGGGCCCGAGCGTCACCACCCCGAGCGTGCTGACCGGGACGGTCATCGCGGTCGGCGTGGCGGTCACCCTGCTCCTGGGCCTGGTCCCGGGCGCCCTCATCGACCTCCTCGGTCGCGTGGGAGTATTCATCAGGTGAGCCACTCCGTACGACGCCCGTGCGCGTCGTACCCGACCACCCGGGACTCCGCATGACCTCCGCACTCGCCGTGCCGATCCTCGACGACGACCTCGAGGCGCGCCTGCGCGCCCGCATGGCCGAGGTCGAGGACGCGCTCCTCCACCACGTCGAGAGCGAGGCGCCTTTCGTGACCCGGGCGGCGCGGCACCTGATGGAGGCAGGTGGCCGGCGGTTCCGGCCGTTGCTCGTGCTCCTGGCCGCCGAGACCGGGGACGCCGGTGCTCCTGGCGTGCTCACCTCGGCGTGCGTGGTCGAGCTGACCCACCTCGCGTCGCTCTACCACGACGACGTCATGGACGAGGCCGACCTGCGCCGCGGTGCCGCCTCGGCCAACGCCCGCTGGGACAACCACGTCGCGATCCTGACCGGTGACTTCCTGTTCTCGAAGTCCTCCGAGCTGACCGCCGACCTCGGACCCGAGGCCGTCCGGCTCCAGGCCCGCACCTTCACCCGCCTGGTCGAGGGACAGATCCTGGAGACCCTCGGACCGCAGGACGACCAGGACCCGCTCGAGCACTACCTGCGCGTCGTGGCCGGCAAGACCGGTTCGCTGATCGCGACCTCGGCCCGCTACGGCGCGATGTTCGCCGACGCACCGACCGACGTCGTCGAGGCGCTCACGGAGTACGGCGAGAAGGTCGGTGTGGCCTTCCAGCTCTCCGACGACATCCTCGACATCGTCTCCGAGACCGAGGACTCGGGCAAGACACCCGGTACCGACCTCCGCGAGGGTGTGCCGACGCTGCCCGTGCTGATCGCCCAGCGCTCGACCGACCCGGCGGACGCGCGGCTGCTCGAGCTGCTCGGCTCCGACCTGACCGAGGACGCCCCCCACGCCGAGGCGCTCGCCCTGCTGCGCGTCCACCCGGCGATGGCCGAGGCGCGCGCCTACGTGGTGTCCCTGGCGGCCGAGGCCAAGGGCCTGCTCAAGGTCCTTCCCGAGAGCACGGTGCGCACGGCCCTCGAGGCCTTCGCCGACGCGGTCGCGACCCGCTCGAGCTGACCTCGATCGATGTCCAGGAGCTATGCGTCGTCCTCGAACCCCGAGGAGCCACCCGCGGGGAACGATCCGGCCCGGCGGGTCACCAACGGGAAGGCAACCTCGTCACTGGTGCTCGGCATCGCCGCCGTGTTCCTGGGTCTCTTCTGCTGCGGGATCGGGATCGTCATGGGCGTGCCCGCCATCGTGCTGGGCCGCGTGGCACGGGCCGAGATCGCGGCCAGTGCCGGGCTCCAGGGAGGTATGCGGCTCGCCACCTCCGGCGTCGTACTCGGCATCCTCAGCTGTGCCATGAGCATCGTCCTGATCGTGCTGACCGTCACCGGCGTGATCGACGCCCCGCGGAAGCACTGACCGCACCCCGCTGGCCGGACGTGCTTTGAGTCATACGAATGGTGGCCAGTCCTTCTGTGACACAACTCTTGCGTGCAACACCCCCTCGCCGCGTTTCGTCCGGTCATGCCTGGGTCGGTGCGGCGCCTCACTGGTACGCGCCCGGGCACCCTTCAGCAGGGCCGATGAACACCCAACTCAACTCGTGGTGGTCGAGGTGCAGCCTCGTGTCACAGGAGCGCTCTTTCGAGAGCGCCAGGCGCATGACACACGGGAGCTCGCGAGCACGACCCAACCATTGGCCGAAATCCGCGCGGGCATGCCGATGAACGAGTGACTTATGGGCCGCCGACGATGCCGTACTTCCACGCCTTGTCACCTGTGGTGACGTAGATGATGACCGACAAGGTCTTCTCATCGCCGGCGGGCTTGAACACGCTGGCTCCACTGTCGGTGTGACCGCGACGCACCGCGTCGTGAGGCACCTTCGCGCGGTCGCCCTGGTCGTAGTAGCGCCCGTCATATTGCACACGCGAAGGTGCTTCGGCCGCCGAGACAGAGAGCCCCCAATGGCCCGTCCCCGAATGGACGTATGCCAACTGAGCAGCGACGCCGACCAACAACGCGGCAGCGATCAGAGCCGACACGAGCCACCACCAGCGTTTCCGATCCATCAGACCCCCACTGCCCCCAGCTCGCTACGAACCTGGTTCGCCCATCTTGCCGCACGTCGGTGCGGGTGACCGTCGGTTTGCCATTCGTCCTGACATGCCGCGATCCGCTCGGTCATGCCGATGGCAAAGCTCCGCGGCTACAGGTCGACCAGGCTCTTTCGATTGAGCTCGTCCTGCAGTTGCCGCCGGTACCAGACGAACCACACCACGGCCGCTAGCCACCCGAAGATCACCATCGCGACGAACACGACTTCGCGCTCCCGCTGCGAGGCGAACGCAGCGTCTGACATCCGCCATGCTTGGACAAGGGCTGCCAGCCAGAGCAGCGTCAATGCCGCGCCCACCACGAAGGTAAGCACCGTGCTCGACTCGGAAGACATGCGCACGAGTGTCACCCAAGGGCTTCGTGACAGGCATCGAACGTGAAGACGGACTCTCATGCCGCTGACCGTGCGGTCGTGCCCAGATCCGGCACGCACACTCCGTCCACGTTGACGGTACGTTCCAACAAACACGCGGTTGTTGGAACGTTCCGTCAAGGCGCTCGAGCGCTCTGCTCGGCTGGTGCGGCCCAAAGTGAGTGCCTGATCCGCGCTCCGTGACGCGCTCTGGGAAGCCGCATGGATCCGATACGCCGCGGCTTGCAGCCACCAGGTGACACCAAACGGCGGCGTTGATGCCCTCGGCCGGGCGACCGAGTCACAAGGCGATGCGGAAGCCCTGGCTGCCTGTCGAAGAGTTGTCGGGACGCTGCCGTGCCGACGGATTACCGGTCAGGCGGCCGCGCACCGTGAAATGTGCCGGTGCCATCACAGACCTCACCGGGGAGCCGACGCATGACTGAAGGACCGACTCCGTACAAGCGCGGCGACGTCGTGACGGCTAAGTCCTGACGACCGACCTCCAGTGGATCCCCGTGACCGCTGCTTCGCAGGCGCCGCCCTCGGGATACTCGTCGGAGCAGGGGCAGGAGCGCCGTCGACGGGTGCGCAGCAGCCGATCTACGTCGTGAACGCCGACAACTCGAACAACACCAGCCTCGCTCCGGTGACCTCGCTCGTGTCGGGGCTGATCGGGCTGTTCCTCTGCTGGATCCCCTTCATCGGCATCGTCTGCGGGGCGCTCACGCTCGTGCTGCGTCATCTACGTCGTGATCTTCTTCGCAGCGGTGAACAGCTCGAACGACACCGCGTTCTGACGGAGGTCACAGGGCGACGCGGAAGCCCTGGTGGCCGGTCGAGGAGTCCGGGGTGCTCAAGGTGCGGGCGGCGACCCGGTAGCGGTTGCAGTACGACGCGTGGCAGAGGTACGAGCCGCCCCGGATGACTCGGGCGCCGGGGTCGGTCGCCTCGGCCACCGACCACGCGTCGGCGGTCCACTCCCAGACGTTGCCGGCGACGTTGAACAGCCCGAGGCCGTTGGGCTCGAAGGCGTCCACCGGCGCGGTGCCGAACCAGCCGTCCTCGAGGGTGTTCGTGACGGGGAAGCTGCCCTGCCAGATGTTGCAGGCGTGCCGGCCGTCGGGCAGCAGGTCGTCGCCCCAGGCGTAGCGGGCTTGCTCGAGACCTCCGCGGGCGGCGTACTCCCACTCGGCCTCGGTGGCCAGCCGGACCCCGGCCCAGCGGCAGTAGGCGAGGGCGTCGTTCCAGGAGACGTGCACCGCGGGGTGGTCGTGGCGGCCGTCGAGGTCGCTGCCGGGACCCTCGGGAGCGCGCCAGGTGGCACCCGCGACCGCTGCCCACCAGGGAGCCTCGACGGCACGGTCGGAGTCGCGCAGGCGGGCGGGCAGGAACCCCTCGAACACGAACGACCATCCGTACCGCTCGGCGTCGGTGACGTGAGCGGTGGCGTTCACGAAGGCCTGGAAGCGCTCGTTGCTCACGCAGTGGGCGTCGATGGCGAACGGCTCGATGTGGACCTCGCGGACCGGACCCTCACCGTCGCCCGGCACGGCGTCCGCGTCGTCGGAACCCATCGCGAAGGAGCCACCCCGCAACGGCAGCAGCCGGAGGCCGGCGTCCGGCGACCAGTCGGTGACCGATGTCGTCGGGACGGCAGTCGTCACTACGGGCGCAGGTCCGCGCGCCTCCGAGCCGGGTGAGCAGCAGGCACTCATGAGCCGACGCGGATCGACCTGGACGCGTTGGGGCCGGGCGGCACCAACGCGGACTGGATCCGGGCCGCGACCTCGTCGGGGAAGGGGGAGCTGCTGGCCTGGCCGCTCACCGTGCCGCTGTCGACGTGGAGACCGAGGATCTCCTCGGTGGCCCGCAAGGTGCCACCGGCCCAGAGCTCGTGCCAGATCCACAGCAGCTTGCCGGTGGCGCCGATGACCCACGAGCGGGCCTCGAGCAACGCACCCGGGCCGACCTGGTCGAGGTAGCGGACGTGCGCCTCGACGGTGTACAGCGAGGCACCCGTGCTCTCGCGGTACGCCGGCCCCAGGCCGATCGTGTCCATCACCTCGTCGGTGGCGTGGCCGAGCACCAGCACGTAGTAGGGCTCGGAGAGGTGCCCGTTGTAGTCGATCCACTCGTCGAGGACCGGCTCGGACCACGTGCACAGGGGTGACTGGCTCATGTGCGTCCCAGGGCCCGCAGCACCGCGATCACGCCCGCGTCGCGCTCGGCGACGAGGTCGTCGATCGTGCGACCGTGAGCCTCCCGGTCGCAGCCCGCCACCACGGCGTCGCGCAGCTCGGGAGTGAGCTCGGCCGCGATCAGCCGCGTCCACGGCGACTTGAGCGAGGGCCCGAAGTGGTCGAGCATGTGGGCCATCCCGCCCTGGCCACCGGCGAGGTGGAAGGTGAGCATCGGTCCCTGCACCGGCCAGCGCAGCCCCGGCCCGTCGGTGATGGACAGGTCGATCTGCTCGACCGTGGCCTCACCCGCGGCCACCATGTGCAGGGCCTCGCGCCACAGTGCCTCCTGCAGCCGGTTGGCGATGAAGCCCGGGACCTCGCGCTCCATGGTGATCACCGACTTGCCGGCATGCCGGAAGAAGTCGGAGGTCCACGCGACCACCTCGGCGGAGGTCTTCTCGCCGCCGACCACTTCGACCAGCGGGATCAGGTACGGCGGGTTGAACGGATGTCCGACCACCAGGCGCTCGGGGTTCTGGCACGAGGTGTACATCTCGCTCATGCCGTAGCCCGACGTCGAGGAGGAGATCACGATGCCCTCGGGTGCCGCCGCGTCGATGTCCGCCAGCAGTCGGCGCTTGAGGTCGAGGTCCTCCGGCGCGCTCTCCTGCACGAACTCCGCTCCCGCCAGGGCGGTGGCGAGGTCGGGCTCGAGGGTGAGTCGGGAACGGTCGGCGCCCTCCGACAAGCCGAGCTCGGTCAGCGCCGGCCAGGCGGCGTCGACGAGGTGACGCAGTCGTTCCTCGGCTCCCGGTGCGGGGTCCCAGGCGACCACGTCGTACCCGTGGGCCAGGAAGTACGCCGCCCAGCCGCCGCCGATGACGCCGGTGCCTGCACAGCAGACGGTGCGGACATCGGCGACAGCCACAGGTGGAGTCGTCATGCGACCCTCGGCTTGAGGTTGAGCATCTCGCGGGCCTCGTCGGGGGTGGCCACGCTGGCGCCCATGGCCTCGATGATGGTGCGCGCCTTTTCGACCAGCTGGGCGTTGGTCGCGAGGACCCCCTTGCTCAGGTAGAGGTTGTCCTCGAGGCCGACGCGGACGTGACCGCCGAGCAGCACCGACTGGGCCACCCATGGCATCTGCATCCGGCCCAGCGCGAACGAGGCCCAGTGCGATCCCTCCGGCAGCTGCTGCACCATCGCGGCGAGGAGCGACGGGTCGGCCGGAGCGCCGTACGGGATGTCCATGCAGAGCTGGAACAGCGGCGGCGCGTCGATCAGGCCTTCCTCTACGAGCTGTCGGCCGAACCACAGATGACCGGTGTCGAAGATCTCCATCTCGCAGCGCACGCCGAGCTCCTGGATGCGCTTGGCGCCCTCGCGCAGCATGTCGGGGGTGCTGACGTAGACCAGGCTGCCCTCGCCGAAGTTCAGGCTGCCGCAGTCGAGGGTGCAGATGTCGGGCATGACCTCCTCGACGTGCTTGAGGCGCTCGACCCCGGGGACCAGGTCGGTGCCCTCGACGAAGGTGGTGGGGTCGTGCGGGTCGAGCATCAGGTCGCCGCCCATGCCGGCGGTGGTGTTGATGATGACGTCGACGCCGCTCGCGCGGATGCGCTCGACTGCCTCGCGATAGTAGGACACCTCGCGTGATCCCTTGCCGGTCGAGGGCTCGCGCACGTGCACGTGGATCACGGTGGCGCCGGCCCGAGCCGCGGCGATGCCGGACTCGGCGATCTGTTCGGGGGTGACCGGCACGTGCTCGGACTTGCCGACGGTGTCGCCGGCTCCGGTCAGCGCACACGTCATGATGACCTTCCGGTTCATCACAGTTCTCATGAGGGCCACCTCCGTGGTGATCAGGCTTCGTTGCCGGATTGGTCCCGCGCCGCGGCTGCGACGAGGGGGAGTCCCAGGTAGGACAGGTCCCGTTGCTGGCGGTCGACGAGCCAGTCGTCGTACGGCCAGAGCGAGGTCTTGAGCACCGCGACCTCGAGGTCGCGGTCGACGTAGCCGAACTGACCCCGGCTGCCGTCGGAGGTCACCCGGACGCCGTCGTCGGTCAGCGGCCACCAGTGGAAGCCGAACCCGGCGTGGGTGGTGATCGAGCTGGGCAGCCGGCCGGGTCGCATCCAGGGTGCGGGTGGGGTCGAGGAGCGGGTCACCCAGTCAGGCCCCAGCACCCGTGCGTCGTACGCCGTGCCGGTGAGCTGCAGCGCCGCCAGCCGCAGCCAGTCCTCCGCGCACGCCGCCAGCCCGCCGCCGGCCAGCGCGACTCCTGCCGCGTCGACTCCCACGACGGCGTCCCGGACACAGCCCAGCACGCGCCACAGCTCGGCCAGCCCGTCGGTGTAGGTGGTGCCGGTGGCCCGCTCGCGCACCCAGTCGAGGACCTGGGAGTCGGCGGTGCTGTACTCCCAGCGCGTGCCCGGTGGGTCCTGTGGATCGACCGCCGCCAACAGGTCGCGGGAGGTGCCGCCCGCACCGGTGAAGCAGGAGATCAGCCGCGTCGCCGGGCCCGCTGGGTCGCGGTGGTCCTCGACCCAGTCGGTGCCGGTCGTCATGGTCAGCAGGTGCTCGACGAGGCAGTCGGCGTACCCGGTGCCGGCCAGCTCCGGCACGTGCTCGACGACAGGGTCCTCGAGCCGCAGGCTTCCGGAGGCGATGGCGTTGCCGACGAGATGGGCCAGCACCGACTTGGTCATCGAAGCGCCCAGCAGCAGCGAGTCGGCGTCGACCCCGTCGGCGTACCACTCGTGCACGACGGTGCCCCGGCCCAGCGGACCGTCGAGCGCCAGCAGGGCGGTGGTGTGGGTCTCGACCACCCACTGGCCGAGGTCACGGGTGCGGCCGGCCCCGGGGACCTCGGCGCGGAGCAGGCGCAGCTCGCGGGGGAGCGGCCGGGGCCGGGTGGCGGGCACCGTGACGTGCTGCCGGTCGGCGTCGTGCTGGGGGTCGATGAACGACATCCTGGAGAGCTGCGGCCCGGTCTCCAGGTCCCCCTGGATGGGGGACATCAATCGATTCGCGGACTATTCGCCAGCAGACGCTTGGTGTACTCCTCCTGCGGAGACTCCATCACCTGGACGACCGGGCCAGACTCCACGACGCGGCCGGTGTTGAGGATCTGCACCCGGTCGGCGATGGAGCGCACCAGCGCGAGGTTGTGGGTGACGAAGAGCATGCTGATGCCGCGGGAGACCCGCAGCGACTCCAGGAGGGCGACGATCGAGCCCTGGACGGAGACGTCGAGGGCCGAGGTGATCTCGTCGCAGACGAGTACGTCGGGCTCGGCCGCGAGCGCCCGGGCGATGGCCACCCGCTGGCGCTCACCGCCGGAGAGCCGACTCGCCTGGTACTTCAGCACCGCCGGTCCGAGAGCGACCTGGTCGAGCAGCTCCACCACCCGCTCGGTGGCGGCCTTGCCGGAGGCGATGCCGAACAGCTCCATCGGCCGCTTCACGATCTGCTCGATCGTCAGCCGTGGGTTCAGCGACAGGTAGGGGTTCTGGAAGATGTACTGGATCCGCTTGCGGTCGTCGACGCTGCGCTTGCGCGAGCCGTGGCCGAGCTGGTTGCCCTCGAACGCGATGGTGCCGGTCCACTCCTTGTGCAGGCCACCGACGCAGCGGGAGATGGTGGTCTTGCCCGAGCCCGACTCACCCACCAGCGCAACGACCTCGGCCCTGCCCAGGTCGAAGTTGACATCGAAGACGACCTGCTTGTGGCCGTAGAAGACGCCGAGGTCCTCGAGGCTGAGGATGATGTCGCGCTTCTTGTCGGGGTCGGTGTCGGGAACCGTTCCGCGGGAGATGTCCCAGGTGCCGATCTCGCCGGCCCGGATGCAGCGCACGCTGTGCCCGGGTGTGACGTCGTGGAGCTCGGGCACGGCCGCGCGGCACTCGTCGATGGCGTACTCGCAGCGGTCGTTGAAGCGGCAGCCGGACGGCCGAGCGCCGGGGGCGGGGGTCCGCCCGGGGATGCCGCTCAGCGCGCGTGCCTGGCTGAGGTGGGGGATCGAGTCGAGCAGCGCACGCGTGTAGGGGTGCGTGGGGCTCTGGAAGATCGTGTCGCGATCACCGAGCTCGGCGATCTGGCCGGCGTACATCACGGCGACCCGGTCGGCGATGTTGGCGATCACGGCCAGGTCGTGGGTGACGTAGAGGGCGGCGACGCCGTGGGTACGGCACAGCTCGCCCATCGTCTGCAGCACCATGCCCTGGGTGGTGACGTCCAGGCCGGTGGTGGGCTCGTCGAGGACGAGCACCTTGGGCTTGGGCAGGAAGGCCATCGCGAGTGCGACGCGCTGCACCTGCCCTCCCGAGAGCTGGTGGGAGTAGCGGCGCAGGAACTCGTCGTCGTTGGGCAGGCCCACCTCGGCCAGCCCGTCGCGTGCACCCTGGAGCCGGCTCTCGTCGGTGCCGAGGCCGCGCAGCTCCATCAGCTCCACGATCTGGCGCCCGATGCGGATGGCGGGGTTGAGGGCCGACGCGGGGTCCTGCGGGACGTAGGCGATCTCCTCCCCGCGCAGCTGGCGCACCTGTTGCCAGGGGAGCCCCAGGACGTCCTTGTCCTCGAAGAGGATCTTGCCGCGCTCGATGGCCGCGCCGGCCCGGGTGTAGCCGAGCAGGGCGGTGCCGACGGTGGTCTTGCCACTGCCGGACTCACCGACCAGGCCGACCACCTCGCCGGGACGCAGCACCAGGTCGATGTCGTCGACGACGTCGACGCCGGGGCGTGCGGTCAGGCCGATGCGGAGGTCCTCGATGGCGATCCCGCTGGTGGTGCGTGTCGCTGTGGGTTCCTGGGCGGCTGTGCTCATCAGTCGTCACCTCCTCGCTGGTTGACCTGGGCGATGCCGTCGGCCGTCAGGTTGGTGCCGATGGTGAACAAGGCGATGACGAACACGGGCGCCAGCACGGCCCACGCCTGGGTGGCGAGTCCCAGCCGGTTCTCGTTGATCATCTGTCCCCAGTTGGCAGCGCTCGGGTCGGTGGTGATGCCGAGGAACCCGATGGCGGCGACCAGGCCGATGGAGAACGTCAGCCGCAGGCCGGCCTCGGCGAGCAGGGGAGCGTTCATGTTGGGCAGCACCTCGGCCACGATCACCCGCGAGCGCTTCTCGCCGAGTGCCTCGGCGGCGTGCACGAAGTCGCGGGAGACCAGCCCGAGCGCCACGCCGCGAGCGATCCGGGCGGTGCGGGGAGCGTTGGAGAGGCCGACGAGGACGACCAGCATCCATGCCTTGGGCTGGGCGATGGAGGTCAGCACGACCAGGGCCAGCAGGATCTGCGGGAAGGAGAGCAGCACGTCGTTGAGGCGCATGATGACCTCGTCCCACCAGCCGCCGCCGTACGCCGCGATGACACCGATGAGGGTGCCGAAGACGGTGCTGAGGACCGTGGCGAGGAGGGCGATGATGAGGACCTCGGTGCCGCCGTACATCAGCCGGGAGAGGACGTCCTGACCGAGGTAGTCGGTGCCGAAGACGCCTTGTGAGCTGTACGGCGGACCCACCACCTCGTTCTCGCCGTACGGCGCGAACAGTGGCCCGAACAGGGCGAAGAGCGCCACCGCGAGCGTGATGATCCCACCGAAGACGAACCGCTTCTGGCGCAGCATCTTCTGGAACGTCGAGCGCTCGGCCGGGGCCGGAGTCGGTGCCGGGGTGGCCCGGTCTGCGGTAGCGCTCATGAGGAGATCGCCGTCCTCGCGCGAGGGGTGAGCAGGATCGAGAGCAGGTCGGCGACGAGGTTCACCACGACGTAGACGCCGGCGATGATCAAGGTCAGCGCCTGCACCATCGGCACGTCGTGGTTCTGCACCGAGTCGACGAGCTGGTTGCCGACGCCGGGATAGTTGAAGACCTTCTCGACGAGCACGACGCCGCCGGCCAGCCAGGCCAGCTGGAGGGCGATCACCTGGATGCCGGGGACGATCGCGTTGAGCAGTGCGTGCTTGCGCATCACCACGCGCTCGGGGATGCCCTTGAGGCGGGCCAGCTCGACGTAGTCGCTGTCGAGCACCTCGAGCAGGTTGGCCCGCACGATGCGGGAGACGTAGGGAGCCACGGCCAGCACGAGCGTGGCCACCGGCAGGATCATCGTCTTGGGCTCGTTCCACGGGTGCTGGCCGGGCCCGCTGATCGTCACCGCCGGCAGCCAGTGGAAGACCGTGGTGGAGAAGATGGCCACCAGCAGGATGCCGACGACGAACTCGGGGAGCGCCGCGAGCATCAGCAGGATGGTCTGGATGACCGTGTCGGGCCGGCGGCGGCGGTAGTTGGTCGAGATCATCGCGATGCCGAACGCCACCGGGATCATCACGATCGCGGAAATGGCCACCAGCACCAGCGTGTTGACCACGTTGTCGCCGATCTGGCCGGCCACCGGCTGCTGGTTGGCGATCGAGGTGCCGAAGTCGCCGGTCAGGAAGTTGCCGAGCCAGTGGAAGTAGCGGGTGACCAGTGACTCGTCGAGGTTGAGCTGCGCGGTCAGCTGCGCGACGCGGGCCTTGTCGGAGTTGTAGTCCTTGCCGAGGATGGCGCGGACCGGGTCACCGAGCGCCGTGGTGGCGACGAAGACCAGGATCGAGACCAGCCACAGCGTGAGCACGGCCAGCCCGAGGCGCCGGGCGATCCACGACACCCACGCTGCCGCGCCGTGTCGCCCCTTCGGTGGCGCGACTTCCTCGAAGGCGTGCTCTACGGGCGCGACGTCGACGGACATCGAGGTCAGCTCGAGATCGAGATCGTCTTGAAGTCGTAGTTGCCCAGCGGCTGGAACTTGCTGGGCTTGAGTCCCTGGACCTTCTGCGAGACGGCGTCGACCTGGGTGCGGAAGCCCCAGATGATGTAGCCGCCGCTGTCGTACTCGATCTTCTGGGCGTCCTGGAGGATGGAGTTGCGCTTGGTCTCGTCGACCTCGGCTGCGGCCGAGGCGACCAGCTGGGCGTACTTCGGGTACTCCGGCGCCTTGTCCCAGTGGGTCTCGTTGTAGGTGCCGCCCTTGAGCACACCCACCGCGGCCTGCGGGAGGTAGTTGCGGGTGTTCCAGAAGTCCTGGCCGAACGGGTAGGAGAGGTAGTCGTCACCGTAGAAGGGGTTCTTCTTGACCACCTTGACGTCGACGCCGGCCTTCTTGGCCTGCTCCACGAACAGCGCGGCGCTGGCCGGAGCCACCGAGCCGATGTCGTCGCCGGTGAACAGCTGGACCTGGAGGCCCTCCTGGCCAGCCGCCTTGAGCAGCGACTTGGCCTGGTCGATGTCCTGCTCACGCTGGGGCAGGTCCTTGGCGTAGGCCGGGTCGAACGGGGCGTACATGTCGTTGCCGACCCGGCCCTTGCCGCTCAGCGCGTTGTCGATCATCTGCTGGCGGTCGCAGATCAGCCGCATGGCCTGGCGGACGCGGACATCGGTGAACGGAGCCGAGTCGACCCGCATGGTGAACGGCACCCAGGCGCCGGACTCGGCCTCGATGATCTGGCCGGCCTGTCCCTTGACGGTGTTGATCAGGTTGTAGGGCAGGTTGTCGATCGTCTGCACCTGACCGGCCTGGAGCGCGTTGACCTGGGCGCTCGGGTCGGCGAAGTCCTGGATGTGCACCTCGTCGACCTTGGCCTTGTCGCCCCAGTAGTCGTCGTAGCGCACGAAGACGCTGTTCTTGCCGGGGCTGAACGACTTGTACTTGAACGGGCCGGTGCCGACCGGCTTGGCCGGGTCGTAGTCGGCGGGAACGACACCGAGGGTGTACTCCGCCAGGAGGTACTGGAGCACGGCGTACGGCGTCTTGAGCTTGATGACGACCGTCGAGGCGTCGACCTTCTTGGTGCCGTCGAAGTCGATGATCGGCGCGAGCGCAACGCCGGCCGAGGTCGGCTCCTTGCCGGCCACCCGCTGGAGGGTGAACAGCACGTCCTCGGGGGTGACGTCCTTGCCGTTGTGGAAGGTGACGCCCTGGCGCAGCTTGATCGTCCAGGTCTTGGCGTCGGCGGACGGCGTCACCGACTCGGCGACGGCGGACTGCACCTCGTAGTTGTGGTCCCAGTAGAGCAGCGGCTCGTAGAGCTGGAAGCAGCGCGCGATGTCGGCGTTCTGCACCGGGCGGTGGGCGTCGAGGGTGTCCTTGGCGCTACCACCGGTCGCCCCGTGGACGAGGATGCCGCCGGTGCCTCCGCCACCACCTCCGCCGCCGGAGTCGGAGCCGCAGGCGTCGAGGAGCGAGGCTCCACCGACCGCAGCCGCGGCGATGCCGGAGTACTGGAAGACCTGACGGCGCGAGAACCGTGCGCCTTCGGGGGTGGAACCGTTGTCGTTCGTCATCCGAACACCTCCGTCTATGATGCGAACCTAAAGTGGCCCACCGGCCACGTCAAGGAGTGAGCTCGTGAGGGCACGCGTGTCGGCCAAGAAGCCGACGGGAGGGCCAGCTGGTCCAGACAAGTCGCGCGCCCCCCTGTCCTCCTCCCGGGTCCAGTCGGTAGACAGAGCGGTTTCGCTGCTGCGGGCCGTGGCAGACGCGGGGTCCGGCGGCGCCGCAACCGTGGCCCTGAGCGAGCGGTGCGGGATCAACCGGGCCACCGCGTGGCGGCTGCTCTCCACGCTGGAGACCCACGGCCTGGTGGTCAGCGACCGGGCCTCCGGACGCTGGAGCCTCGGACCCGGACTGGTCGACATGGCGAGGTCGGCCGGGTCCGACGTCGTCCTGCGCGACGTGCACGAGGTGCTCGAGAGCGTGGCCCTCCAGGTCGGGGAGACCGCCGCGCTGGCGGTGCTGCGCCACGGGTCGCTGACCTACGTCGACGAGGTGGCCCCGACCGCGATCGTCTCGGCCAGCTGGTCCGGACAGCCGGTCAGCCTGCACGCGACCTCGACCGGCAAGGTCGTGCTCGCCTGGTCGACCGAGGAGGAGCTGGCCCGGCTGATGCCGAGGAAGCTCGAGCGCTACACCGACACGACGATCACCGACCGGGTCGCCCTCCAGGAGGACCTCGATCGCACGCGCGAGCGTGGCTATGCCACCTGTCACGGCGAGTTCGACGTCTCGGCGTGGGGCGTCTCGGCCCCGGTGCTCGACCGCACCGGCCGCCTGCTCGCCGTGCTGAGCATCTGGGGTCCGCCGCCACGGGTCGTCCCCGAGCGCTTCCCGGCCCTGGGCGCGATCACCATCGAGGCCGCGGCCAAGATGGCTCCTCGCTGACGCCGAACGCTGACCCGACCTAGTCGGCTGCCCGGCTGGCCAGCATGGCGTTGGCCTCGTCGTCGAGCACCGTGCCCTCGTCGAGGTCGACCACCACGCTGCGGATGTCGCCGGTGAACGCGTTGCGCAGGGGCGGGTAGTCGTCCACCACCGGACTGCCCCGGTCGATGCCGACGTTGAACGACTCGTCGAAGGCGAAGTAGTACGCCGTGGTCTCCTCGATCCGCTCACGGCCGACCAGGGTCCCGTCGATCAGGATGCTGGCCCGACCGCCGCTGCCGGGCGGGCCGCCGTCGTACGCAAAGTCCAGCACCACCTCGTGCTCACCGGGCCACAGCACCGAGCCGGCGCGCACCACCGTGAGGTCCTTGCCGTAGCGGTTGTAGGCGTAGTGGGGTCGACCGGCGACGACGTACAAGGACCAGCCGCCGAAGCGCCCGCCCTGCGCGACGAGCACGCCGTTTGTCGACTGCGGCGGGTGGTCGGCCGGGATGTCGAGCTGGACCGCGATGCGGTGCGAGCGGTTCTTGACGTTGGGCGCGGCCTCCTCGGACAGCCGGCCGGTGTGCCGACCGAGGACCATCCGGGTGCGGCCGTGGTGCAGGTCGTAGCGACCGGCGAGCTCGGGGTTCTCGCGCTCGGTGACCCGGTCGTCGAGGGGGAAGACCTGGTGCTTGGTCGCCTCCTCGTCGAAGAGCGCCTGCAGCCGGGCCAGCCGCTCGGGGTCGTCGGCGGCGAGGTCGCGGGACTGCGACCAGTCGGCGCCGACGTCGTAGAGCTCCCAGGTGTCGTGGTCGAACGGCCGCGGCTCCTCGGTCATCTTCCACGGGACGCCGTGACGGGTGACGGCTGTCCAGCCCTCGTGGTAGATGCCGCGGTTGCCGACCATCTCGAAGTACTGCGTCCGGCGACGGTCCGCGGCCGCCGGGTCGTCGAAGCTGTAACGCATCGAGGTGCCCTCCATCCGCTGCTGGGGCACCCCCTCGACGGTCTCGGGCAACGGCAGGCCGGCGGCATCGAGCACCGTCGGCAGCACGTCGATGACGTGGTGGAACTGGTGGCGCACCTCCCCGCGCGCGGTGATGCCGGACGGCCAGTGCACCACCAGGCCGTCGCGGGTGCCGCCGAAGTGCGAGGCGACCTGCTTCGTCCACTGGTACGGCGTGTTCATGGCCAGCGCCCAGCCCACCGGGTACATGGCGTACGTCGTCGGGCCACCGATCTCGTCGATCCGCGCGTCCATGTCGGTGACGTCGTCGGCGATGCCGTGCCCGACCAGGTGCTCCCGGATGGTGCCCTCGGGACCGCCCTCGCCCGAGGCGCCGTTGTCGCCGAGCAGGTAGACGAACAGCGTGTTGTCGAGCACCTCGAGCTCGTCGAGCGCGTCGACCAGGTGACCGACCTGCTGGTCGGCGTGCTCGGCGAAGCCGGCATAGGTCTCCATCAGCCGGATCGCCACCCGCTTGGCCGCGTCGTCGAGCTCGTCCCAGTGCGGCACGCCGTCGGCCCACGGCGCCAGCTCGGTGTCGGGCGCGACGATGCCGAGCCGCTTCTGGCGCTCGAGGATCTCCTCGCGCATGACGTCCCAGCCCTGGTCGAAGCTGCCCTCGTAGCGCTGGATCCACTCCTCCGCCACGTGGAACGGCGCGTGGGTGGCGCCGAGCGCGAGGTAGGTGAAGAACGGTCGCTCCGGTGTCAGCGACTGCTGCGTGCGCACCCAGTCGACGGCGTGCTCGACCAGGTCCTCGGTCAGGTGGTAGCCCTCCTCGGGCAGCCGGTCGGGCTCGACGGGAGTGGTGCCGGAGTACAGCTGCGGGTACCAGTGGTTCATCTCGGCACCCATGAAGCCGTAGAAGGTGTCGAAGCCCTCTCCGGTCGGCCAGCGGGTGAACGGGCCCGACGCGGTCACCTCCACCGACGGGGTCTGGTGCCACTTGCCGAACGCCGCCGTGCTCCAGCCGTTACCGCGCAGGATCTGCGCGAGGGTGGCGGCGCTGGCCGGCCGGAAGCCGGTGTAGCCGGGGTGGCTGGTGGCCATCTCCGTGGTGACGCCCATGCCCACGGAGTGGTGGTTGCGCCCGGTCATCAACGCCTGTCGCGTGGGCGAGCAGAGCGCCGTGACGTGGAACCGGCTGTAGCGCAGGCCGTTGTCGGCCAGTCGCTCGGCGGTCGGGAGGTTGCACGGTCCGCCGTACGGGCTGGGGGCGCCGAAGCCCATGTCGTCGATGACGACGACGACCACGTTGGGAGCGCCCGCCGGCGGCTGCACCGGCTCGACCGGGAGCCCGCTGACGTCGAGGGGCAGGTGGCGGCGATCTGGCACGGGTGCATCGTGGACCCGAGGATGCCCTCGCGTCGAATCACACGCCGGGCCGCGCGTCGCCACCATCTAGACCGCGCTCGCCTCGACGACCATGCGCAGCTGGGTACGACGACGGCGCAACGCCTCGACGGTGAAGATCGCCAGGGCCAGCCAGACCAGGGCGAACCCGATCCACTTCACGGCCGTCATCTGCTCGTCGAAGACGACCAGGCCGAGCGCGAACTGGATGGTCGGGGCGAGGTACTGCAGCAGGCCGAGGGTGGTCATCGGGATCCGGATCGCCGCGGCCCCGAAGCAGATCAGCGGCACGGCGGTGACCAACCCGGTGGAGGCGAGCAGGACGGCGTGGCCGGCACCGTGGCTGGCGAAGTTGCTCTCACCGGTGGCGGTCAGCCACCAGATGTAGCCCAGGGCGATCGGCGCCAGGAGCACCGTCTCGAAGGTGAGGCTCTCGACCGCGCCGACGTTGGCCTTCTTCTTGGCCAGCCCGTAGGTGCCGAACGAGCCCGCGAGCAGCAGCGCGATCCACGGCGGGTGGCCGTAGTCCACCGTCAGGATCACCACCGCGAGGGCGGCGATGCCGATCGCCCACCACTGCAGCGGACGCAGCCGCTCGCCCAGCACCAGCACGCCGAGGAGCACGGTGACGAGCGGGTTGATGAAGTAGCCGAGGGAGACCTCGACGACCCGACCGGCGTTGACGCCGTAGATGAACCCGCCCCAGTTGAACCCGATCACGATCGCCGCGACCACGAGCAGGACGACGACCCGGCGGTCGCGGACGATCGCGCGCAGGTACGGCGTACGTCGCAGGGCGGCCGTGAGCACCACCATCGTCAGCAGCGACCAGACGACCCGGTGGGCCAGGATCTCCACCGCTCCGGCCGGCTCGAGGAGCCGCCAGTAGAGCGGGAACAGCCCCCACATGCCGTACGCCGCAACACCCATCAGGAAGCCACGACGTTGCTCGGACACGTCATCACCGTACTGGCAAGACACTCCTGACAGTTCCGAGGGTGTCTGCGACTGGGTCGGGGGAGCAGCGGGCGGTGACCCGGTTTGGCCGGGCGGCCGTCCAAACTGTCAGTGGAGGGGTGAAATTGCACCCCTCCACTGCATGTTCAGCCGGGCGCCCGGCCAAACCGCAGCATGCCGAGTCTCCGACTGCTCCTAGGGTGTCGTCATGGGCAGCTACTCCGTCGAACGCACCATCACCGTCAAGGCGCCGGCGTCCCGGGTGCACGGGCTGGTGGACGACTTCCACCACTGGCCGGGCTGGTCACCGTGGGAGGACCTCGACCCCGACCTGGAGCGCCGCTACTCCGGTGCCGACCACGGGGTCGGCGCCCACTACGCGTGGTCGGGCAACAAGAAGGCCGGCGTCGGGAGCATGGAGATCACCCGGTCCAGCGCCGAGGAGATCGTCATCGCGCTGGAGTTCCTCAAGCCGTTCAAGTCCACCAGCACCACCCTGTTCCGGTTCGCGCCGCACGGCGAGCAGACCGAGGTGACCTGGCGGATGACCGGCGAGCAGAAGGGCATGATGGCCGTCTTCGGCAAGCTGATGAAGATGGACAAGCTGATCGGACCCGACTTCGAGAAGGGCCTGGCCCGGCTCAAGACCGCTGCCGAGGACCAGTCAATCGCTGGTTGAACCAGGTCCTCAGACGACGGTCCAGGTGTCCCCGCCGCTGATCAGGCTGGCCAGCGCCTGGCGCTGGTCGCCCTGGCCGGCCGAGGCGGTGACGATCTGCTCGCGGGCCTGGTCGTCGTACGTCGGACGCTGCACCTGCCGGAAGATGCCGATCGGCGACTGGTGCAGGACACCGGCATCAGTGAGCCGGGAGAGCGCGAATGCCGTGGACGGGTCGTCGGCGTGGGCGTCGTGGACCAGCAGGTCGGACTCGGCGACGTCAGCGGTCTGCACGACCTCGACCCCGCCGGAGGCCGAGCGCACGATGCCCTTGCTCCCCTTGCCGTCTTCCTGGGGGACCCCGAAGCGGATCGGCTCGCCCTGGACGAGCGGGATGATCGCGTCGGCCTTGGTGTCGGGCTGCTTGATCGCGTCGAACGCGCCGTCGTTGAAGATCGGGCAGTTCTGGTAGATCTCCACCAGCGCCGTGCCTCGGTGGGCGGCCGCGGCCGAGAGCACGGAGGTGAGGTGCTTGCGGTCGGAGTCGACGGTGCGGGCCACGAACGTGCCCTCGGCGCCGAGGGCCAGCGAGACGGGGTTGAACGGGTGGTCCACGGACCCGGCCGGGGTGGACTTGGTGACCTTGCCGGGCTCGGAGGTGGGGGAGTACTGGCCCTTGGTGAGGCCGTAGATCCGGTTGTTGAACAGCAGGATCTTCAGGTTCACGTTGCGCCGCATCGCGTGGATGAGGTGGTTGCCGCCGATGGAGAGCGCGTCGCCGTCACCGGTGACCACCCACACCGAGAGGTCCTCGCGACTGGTGGCGATGCCGGTGGCGATCGCGGGCGCGCGGCCGTGGATGGAGTGCATCCCGTAGGTCTCGAGGTAGTAGGGGAACCGCGAGGAGCAGCCGATGCCCGAGACGAACACGATGTTCTCGCGGCGCAGTCCGAGGTCGGGCAGGAACGACTGCACGGCCTTGAGCACGGCGTAGTCGCCGCACCCAGGGCACCAGCGCACCTCCTGGTCGGAGGTGAAGTCCTTGCCGGTCAGCTTGTCCTCGGTCGTGGGTACGCCGGAGAGGCCGGGGAACGGGAGCTCGGTGGTGGTCATCGGGCGACCTCCTCCTGGTGGACGTCGTGGTCGAGGGTGCCGGTGGTGGTGCTGATCAGGTCGGTGATCGACTCGGCCAGCTCGGCCGCCTTCAGCGGCAGGCCGCGCACGTGGTTGTAGCCGACCACGTCGACGAGGTACTTGGCGCGGATCAGCAGGGAGAGCTGTCCGAGGTTCATCTCCGGGACCATCACGGCGTCGTACTGCTTGAGGATCTCGCCGAGGTCCTTGGGGAACGGGTTCAGGTGACGCAGGTGCACCTGCGCGACGTCGTACCCCGCCTTGCGCACGCGGCGGCAGGCAGCGCCGATCGGGCCGTACGTCGAGCCCCAGCCCAGCACGAGCACCTTCGCCTTCCCCGACGGGTCGTCGACCTCCAGCGGAGGCAGCGAGTCGGCGATGCGGTCCACCTTGGCCTGCCGGATGCGGACCATGTAGTCGTGGTTGCCCGGGTCGTAGGAGATGTTGCCGTGGCCGTCGCCCTTCTCGAGACCGCCGATGCGGTGCTCGAGCCCGGCGGTGCCGGGGATCGCCCACGGACGCGCGAGGGTCTCCTCGTCGCGCAGGTACGGCCAGAAGTCGGGCTTGGCGTTGCCCTCCTTGTCGACGCTCTCGTGGTTGGTGCCGGTCGCGAAGGCAGGGTCGATCTCGGGCAGCTCGTCGAGCTCGGGGATGCGCCAGGGCTCGGAGCCGTTGGCGAGGTAGCCGTCGGAGAGCAGCATCACGGGCGTGCGGTAGGTGACCGCGATCCGGATCGCCTCGACGGCTGCGTCGAAGCAGTCGCCGGGTGACTGCGGCGCCACGATCGGCACCGGCGCCTCACCGTTGCGGCCGAACATCGCCTGCAGCAGGTCGGCCTGCTCGGTCTTGGTGGGCAGGCCCGTCGACGGGCCCCCGCGCTGGACGTCGATCACCAGCAGCGGCAGCTCGGTCATCACCGCGAGGCCGATGGTCTCCGACTTCAGCGCGATACCGGGCCCGGACGTGCTGGTGACGCCCAGCGAGCCGGCGAAGGAGGCACCGAGCGCGGCACCGATGCCGGCGATCTCGTCCTCGGCCTGGAAGGTGGTGATGCCGAACCGCTTGTGCTTGCTGAGCTCGTGGAGGATGTCGGAGGCCGGTGTGATCGGGTAGGTGCCCAGGAAGATCGGCAGCCCGGACTGCACGCCACCGGCCACGAGCCCGTAGGCCAGGGCGAGGTTGCCGGTGATGTTGCGGTAGGTGCCGGCCGACATCGGGGCGGGCTTGATCTCGTACTGCACCGCGAACGTCTCGGTGGTCTCGCCGAAGTTCCAGCCGGCCTTGAATGCGGTGAGGTTGGCGTCGCGGATGTCGGGAGCCTTGGCGAAGCGCTTCTCGAGGAAGGCGAGCGTGGTCTCGATCGGGCGGCCGTACATCCAGGACAGCAGCCCGAGCGCGAACATGTTCTTCGCGCGGGCGGCGTCCTTGCGGGACAGGCCGAACTCCTTGACCGCCTCGACGGTCATGCCGGTCAGGTCGACCACGCTGAGCGCGTAGTCGGCCAGGGAGCTGTCCTCGAGCGGGTTGTCGGCGTACCCCGCCTTGGTCAGGTTGCGGGCGGTGAAGTCGTGGCTGTCCACGATCAGCGAGGTGCCCGGCTTCATGTCGGGCAGGTTGGCCTTGAGTGCGGCCGGGTTCATCGCGACCAGCACGTCGGGGGAGTCGCCGGCGGTGAGGATGTCGTGGTCGGCGAAGTGGACCTGGAAGGACGAGACGCCGGGCAGGGTGCCCTGCGGAGCGCGGATCTCGGCCGGGAAGTTGGGCAACGTCATCAAGTCGTTGCCGAAGGCAGCCGACTCCTGGGTGAACCGGTCACCTGTGAGCTGCATCCCATCGCCGGAGTCACCCGCGAACCGGATGATCACCCGGTCGAGCTGCTTGACCTGCTTGGCCACCGTGACGCTTCCTTCTCTCCTCGACATCGGCTGGGCCCCGTCACCGTTCACATACCGATGGTACGCACCGATTGTACGCCGAAAAGTAGAACAGGTTCTACACCCGCCCCCCGCTGATCGGTGCACGGTCGAGACGGAGCCCGACACAAGGAGACACGATAGTCCGCCGCGCCTGAGCAGGCACAACGTCTCAGCATCAAGACGGCGGCGCGGTCGTCCCCGGTCCGGAATCGACCGATCTAGACAGGTGAGCCGACTCACTGTCTCAAAAGGCGGTCAGATTAATAATTCGTAGTAAGTTACGCCACTAACACAAGCGTGTCTGCCCCACCCGAACGAAAGGCCCTCCCCATGACTCGCACGACGCCACTGAAGTGGTTCGGCGCAGCCGCCCTCTCCCTCACCGTCCTCGCCAGCACCTCCGCGTGCTCCGACCCCGCCTCCGGCAGCAGCAGTGGCGACAAGAAGCAGGTCAGCATCGTCGGCTTCTCGATCCTGAAGACCGCCAACAAGCAGGTCATCGCGGACTTCCAGAAGACCAAGGCCGGCAAGGACGTCGAGTTCAAGGAGTCCTACGGGGCCTCCGGTGACCAGGCCCGGGCCGTCATCGCCGGTCTGAAGGCCGACGAGGTGCACCTGTCCCTCGAGCCCGACATGACCAAGCTCACCGACGAGAACCTCGTCGACCAGGACTGGAAGAGCGGCCCCACCAAGGGCATCGCCACCCAGTCCGTGGTGGCGATCGTGACCCGTCCGGGCAACCCGAAGAAGATCACGGGCTGGGACGACCTGGCCAAGCCGGGCGTCAAGATCGTGACCCCCAACCCGGGCTCGTCCGGCTCGGCGAAGTGGAACATCCTGGCGGCGTACGGCCACGTGCTCGCCAACGGTGGCAGCGAGGCCGACGCCCAGGCCTACCTGAAGAAGTTCCTCGCCAACGTCGCCGCCTTCCCGGGCAGCGGCAAGGACGCGACCACGGCCTTCGAGGGCGGCACCGGTGACGTGCTGCTGTCCTACGAGAACGAGGCGATCCAGGCTCGTGCCGCCGGCGCGGACTTCGACTACTTCATCCCCGAGCAGACCCTGCTCATCCAGAACCCGGCCGCGGTCACCAAGGACGCGAACTCCTCCGCCAAGGCCTGGCTCGACTTCCAGCTCAGCAAGGCCGGTCAGACCGACTACGCCAAGCAGGGCTTCCGTCCGCTCGACGACTCCATCAAGGTCGACGTCAAGGGTGCCAACGACCCGGCCGACGCCTTCCCGGTGCCCAAGACGCTGTTGACCATCGACGGTGACTTCGGTGGCTGGGCCGACGCCAACAAGAAGTACTTCGACGAGGACAACGGCATCGTCACCAAGCTGATCGCGGCCTCCGGCAAGTCCTGATGGCTTCAGTTGGCATTGCCACGACTCCGGGTACGCCGCACCAGCGGCGTACCCGGAGCCGGCGCTCCCTGACACCGGGCTCGGGGCTCGCCCTGGGCATCTCGGTGGTCTGGCTGAGCCTGCTCGTGCTCATCCCGCTCACCGCCGTCCTGCTCTCCGCCGCCGATCTCGGGCTCAAGGGGTTCTGGGACGTCGTCACCCAGCCCCAGACGCTCGCGGCCCTGAGGCTGACGGTCCTCGAGTCCATCGCCGTCACCCTGCTCAACGTCGTGATGGGCACCATGCTGGCGTGGGTGCTGGTCCGCGACCGGTTCCCGGGCAAGCGGCTGCTCGACCTCTTCATCGACGTGCCGTTCGCCCTGCCGACCATCGTGGCCGGCCTGGTCCTGCTCACTCTCTACGGCCCGAAGTCCCCGCTCGGCATGCACGCCAACAACACCCGGTGGGCTGTCTTCCTCGCGCTGGCGTTCGTGACCCTGCCGTTCGTGGTCAGGACCGCTCAGCCGGTGCTGGAGTCGCTGGAGCGCGACGTCGAGGAGGCGGCCGCCTCGCTCGGCGCTGGTCGGCTGACCACGTTCCGTCGGGTGATCCTGCCCTCCCTCGTCCCGGCCATCGCCGCGGGTGCCGCCCTGGCCTTCGCCCGTGCGATCAGCGAGTACGGCTCGCTCGTGCTGCTGTCGGGCAACCTGCCCTACCGCACCGAGGTCGCCTCCGTGCGCATCTACGGCTTCAACCAGGACGGCAACCGCGCCTCGGCCTCCGCGATCGCGGCCATCCTCTTGATCGTGGCGCTGCTCGTCATCGTGGCGCTCGACATCCTCCAGAGGAGGTTGGCCCGTCGTGGCGACTGACACCCTGAACCCCGCCTCCGCGGAGCCCACCGAACCAGCGACCTCCTCGCGGCGGCGCAAGCCCACGGGGCGGACCGGCTACACCCGCGAGCCGGCCGGCGTCCGGTGGACGTTGCGCGTCATCGCCGTGGCGTACGTCGTGATGCTCGTCGCCTGGCCGACAGTGCTCGTCTTCCAGCGCGCCCTCGAGCCCGGCCTCGGCGCGGCCATCGACTCGCTGCGTGAGCCAGAGGTCGTGCACGCGCTCTACCTCACGCTCTACGTGACCTTCTTCGCCGTACTCATCAACACGGTCTTCGGCCTGACGATGTCGATCCTGCTCGTGCGCTACGACTTCCCGGGCAAGCGGATCCTCAGCACCCTCCTCGACATACCGCTGTCGATCTCGCCAGTGGTCGTCGGCCTCGCCCTCGTGCTCGTCTACAACGGTCGCGACGGCTGGTTCGGCCAGTCGCTGGAGAAGGCCGGGTTCCAGGTCATCTTCGCCTCGCCCGGCATGATCATGGCCACCGTCTTCGTGGCGCTGCCGCTCGTCATCCGCGAGGTGGTGCCCGTGCTCGAGGAGATCGGCGACGACCAGGAGCAGGCCGCGCAGAGCCTCGGTGCCAACTGGGGCCAGACCTTCCGCCGGATCACGCTGCCGGGCATCAAGTGGGCCGTCCTCTACGGCGTGGTGCTCTCCCTGGCCAGGTCCATCGGCGAGTTCGGCGCCGTCAAGATCGTCTCGGGCAACATCGCCGGGCAGACCATGACGGCCTCGCAGCAGGTCGAGGACGCCTACCAGAACTTCCAGCAGGGCACGGCGTACGCCGTGGCCGCCCTGCTCGCCCTGATCGCCATGGCCTGCCTGGTGGTCGTCTCGCTCCTCCGCCCGAAGGATGAAGAACAATGAGCATCAAAGTCAGCGGCGTCACCAAGAAGTTCGGTGACTTCGTCGCCCTCGACGACATCAGCGTCGACCTGCCCAAGGGACAGCTGACCGCCTTGCTCGGGCCCAGCGGCGGCGGCAAGTCCACGCTGCTGCGGATCATCGCGGGTCTCGAGGACGCCGACTCCGGGACCGTCACCATCGAGGGCAACGAAGCGACCCACCTGCCGCCGCAGAAGCGCAACGTCGGGTTCGTCTTCCAGCACTACGCCGCCTTCAAGCACATGAGCGTCGCCAAGAACGTCGCGTTCGGACTCGAGATCCGCAAGCGTCCCAAGGCGGAGACCGAGAAGAGGGTCGCGGAGCTGCTCGAGCTGGTGCACCTCTCGCAGTTCTCCCACCGTCTTCCGGCCCAGCTGTCCGGCGGGCAGCGCCAGCGGATGGCGCTGGCGCGGGCGCTGGCCGTCGAGCCGACCGTGCTGCTGCTCGACGAGCCGTTCGGCGCGCTGGACGCCAAGGTCCGCAAGGAGCTGCGCGACTGGTTGCGCCGGCTCCACGACGAGGTGCACGTGACCACCGTGTTCGTGACCCACGACCAGGAGGAGGCCCTCGAGGTCGCCGACGAGATCGTGGTCATCAACGACGGCCGCATCGAGCAGGTCGGCACGCCCGACCAGCTCTACGACGAGCCGGCCAGCGAGTTCGTGATGAGCTTCCTCGGCCCGGTCACCAAGCTCAACGGCCGGTTGGTGCGGCCGCACGACATCGACGTGCACACGACGCCGGAGGACTCGCTGGGCAAGGCGGGCAAGATCGTCCGCCTCCTCCGCGTCGGCTTCGAGGTGCGACTGACCGTTGAGCTCGAGGAGGCCGATCACCCGGACGTCGAGGTCACCGTCACGCGAGCGACGCAGCGCCACCTCAACCTCGAGGAGGGCTTGCGTATCTGGGTCTCCCCGACCAACGGCGCTCGCACGCAGTCCCCGATCCGGGCGGTCAACTGACGGGACCGATGTCCTCGCGTCGGTCTAGGCTCGAACGCATGACCTCTGAGGGCACCAACGAGAACAGCACCGACGACAGCCTGGAGAACAAGGCGGCCGAGCTGCTGCGGCTGCACCAGGACCCCACCCTGCTGACCGTCGTCAACGTGTGGGACTCGATCAGCGCCAAGGTGGTGGCCGACACCCCGGGCACGGCCGCCATCGCGACCGCCAGCCACGCGATCGCTGCGTCCTGGGGCTATCCCGACGGCGAGAAGATCCCGGTGGACACGATGATCGGGGCCGTGGGCCGCATCGTCGAGGCGACCACGCTGCCGGTCACCGCAGACCTCGAGGCGGGGTACGGCGATCCAGCCGGCACCATCCGCAAGGCCATCGGTGTCGGAGTCGTCGGCGCCAACATCGAGGACCAGATGCGGCCGCTCGACGAGGCCGTCCGCAACGTGGCGGCGATCATGGACGCGGCCATCAGCGAGGGCGTTCCGGACTTCGTGCTCAACGCCCGCACCGACGCCTTCGTCCGCGGCAAGGACCGCGACCCGGCCGACGTGCTCGCCGATGCCGTCGAGCGGGGCAAGGCCTATCTCGAAGCGGGTGCGCCGACCGTGTTCGTTCCCGGTCTGCTCGACGAAGAACAGATCTCCACCCTGGTCGAGGCCTTCGGACCGCAGAAGCTGACGGTCATCGGCTTCCCCGGCAGCGTGGCTCTGGACCGGCTCGCCGAGCTCGGTGTCGCGCGGATCTCCTACGGGCCGCAACCCCAACGGGTGGCGTTGACCGCGCTGCAGAAGCTGGTGGAGAACATCCATCGCGGTGGCGGCGTCGACCCGAGCACGAGGCAGCACCTGACCTGACCATGCGGGTTCTCGGACTGCTCCTCCTGGTCTGCGTCGTCGCGGCGTGCGGCGACGACTTCGCGACGGTCGAGCCGACCAACCCGGAGCGCGCGGCCGACGGGCTGGTGTTCACGCGCACCGACGGTTCGTCGTACGAGCTCCTCGACGCGGTGGCGACCTGCACCCCCAGCGAGCAGAAGGCGGGTGTCGACGTCGTCCGCCTGTTAGCGCCCGCGGACGTCGAGGACTCGCACCGGCCACCGTTCTTCATGGTCGAGGCACTGCCGGGGGTCACCGGCGACTACCCGCTGCCGCTGCACGAGCGGGACGACGATGCCGGCCCCTCCGACCTGACCCTGTTCGCGCTGGACGCGCGCAGGAAGAACGAGCTGTCCGGCTCGGTGGAGGAGGCCACGGGGAAGGTCACGGTCCGGGAAGCCACCTGCGACCCGGAGCCGCGCCTGTCGCTCACGATCGACGCCCGGCTGGCCAGCGAGATCGGACTGCCACCCGTCCGGGTCAGGGGCGGGATGGCGACGACCGGTCGCTAGTGCCGCCTCGGCTGGCTCCGTTCGGACTCCAACTCCGGCTCTGAACATGCGAATGTGACGCGACGGGCTGCAGAGGCGTCCAACGACCCCTCCTGTCACATTCGCATGCCCGGGGGGCGGAGCGGAGAACCGCTAGCCCTCGCAGCGGCCCCTGAGCGCTTCGGCGTGACGTCGGAACCCGTCCTCGACGCGCTGGGGGCCGGCCAGCCTGACCAGCGGGCCCGAGAACTCCTCGACGGTGTCGTAGCGGGTCGGGCCACCGGGTTCCTGCGCCAGCCGCTGGTAGCGGGTGCCCTTCACCAGGCCGAGCTTGGCCGGGAGTCCCTCGTAGACGTAGGCGAGCGTGGCCCGTCGTACGCCGTAGTCGTCGTGGGGCGGGTCGACGACGCTGATCCGCTCGGGGCTGGTCGTCGTACCTCCGTTGGCCCAGCGCACGTGCAGCACGATCGGCTCGCCGACCGCCGCGGCCGCACACTCGACCTTCTCGACGAACGGGTTCCAGTCCCCGTACGACGCGGTGTCGAGCATCACCGCCCACACCTCGTCGAGCGGGGCGTCGATCGTGACCGACGCCGCGGGATGCGCCATCAGCGGTAGTTGGTGAACTGCACCGCGAAGTCGTAGTCCTGTCCCCGCACCAGCTGCTGCACGGCCTGCAGGTCGTCGCGCTTCTTGCTGCTGACGCGGAGCTCGTCGCCCTGCACCTGCACCTTGACGCCCTTGGGACCCTCGTCGCGGATCAGCTTGCCGATCTTCTTGGCGTCCTCGGAGCTGATGCCCTCCTTGAGGGCGATGCTGATCCTGGACTCGCGACCGGACTGCCGCGGCTCGGAGGCATCGAGGATCTTCAGCGACTGCTGGCGCTTGACCAGCTTCTCCTTGAACACGTCGAGCACCGCGCTGGCGCGGTCGTCGGCGCTGGCGGAGATCTCGATCCCGGTCTCGCCGGACCACTTGATCTCGGCTCCGGTGCCCTTGAAGTCGTAGCGCTGCGCGATCTCACGCGCCGCCTGGGACAGCGCGTTGTCGACCTCCTGGTGGTCGAGCTTGCTGACGATGTCGAACGACGAGTCGGCCATGGCTACGGGGTCCTCCATCCGATTTAAGTATGGCGTCGGTGCTGCGCTATCCTCGCTTGCGCTGCGGCCCCACACTACGTGGTCCGCGAGCACGGCAGGTTGTCCGAGCGGCCAATGGAAGCGGACTGTAAATCCGTCGGCGTATGCCTTCGCAGGTTCGAATCCTGCACCTGCCACCAGCCAGACAGTCAGGAAACAGCGGCCAGGCCACGCTCGTCGCGGGTCACCTCGGGCCACGGAGACTCGCGGGCCCAGGCCAGCCCGCCCGCGACGGAGGCGGTGATCTCCGCGGCGGCCGCGCTGACGGCGGCGATGTCGGCGGCGTAGCCGTCGGGGTCGTCGACGCCGGCCCGCTCGAGCAGACGGCGGAGGTGCGTCAGCTGGTCGGTGAGCCAGGCGATCGGGTCGGCGCCGATCGCGGGGTCGAAGACGCGGTCACCGGGCTCACCGTCGGACATCGTCGGGTGCCAGTGCATCCGGTCCGCGGCGTGGGGGACCGACTCGAGCAGGTCGATCCGGCAGACCGCCGGCCTCACCAGGTTGGTGCTCGAGGAGTACACCGATCCGTCGTACGTCGAGGCCGCCGGCTTGATCTCGATCCTGACCCCGCGCTCGCGAGCGTCGGGCTGCTCGGAGATCGCGGGATCGAGGAAGTCGATGCGGAAGACGGCGACGGCGAGCCGGTCGAAGAGCCAGACCTGTTCCATCCCGACAGCATCGCAGGACCGGCGAGGCGACGGCCACGGGCGTTGCGACAGACTTTGGCCTGGGAGAAGCACGGTGGAGGAGGAGCGATGGAGACGTGGTCCGTCAACGGCATCGAGCTGTCGGTGCTGGCCGAGGGGTCGGGGCCGCTCGTCGTGCTCGCCCACGGGTTCCCTGACCTGGCGCTGACCTGGCGGCTGCAGGTGCCCGCGCTGGTCGCCGCCGGCTACCGCGTGGTGGCTCCGGACATGCGCGGGTACGGCGGCAGCGCGCGCCCCGAGCCGGTCGAGGCCTACCGCAGCGACGTGGTCGGCGAGGACCTGGTCGGACTGCTCGACCACGAGGGCGTGGAGCGGGCCCACTTCGTCGGGCACGACTGGGGTGCCTCCAGCCTGTGGCCGCTCGGACTGACCCATCCCGACCGGGTGCTGTCGCTGACCGGCCTCAGCGTCCCCTACACACCGCCGTCGCCGGCGCCGCCGACCGAGATCTTCCGGAAGCGGCTGGGCGAGGACTTCTACATGCTCCGGTTCCACAGCGACGACGCGATCCCCGAGCTCGAGCGCGATCCCGCCCGCACCGTCGCCCTCATCCTGAACGGCCGGCTCGACGACCCGGGACCCGACGTCGCCGTCGACCGCCCGACGTGGCTGCCGCAGGACGTCTTCGACGAGTACGTCGCTGCCTTCCGGCGGACTGGTTTCGCCGCGGCGCTCAACTACTACCGCAACCTCGACCCCAACTGGCGCCTGGCCGAGCAGCGCGGAGCAGGCGTGATCGAGGCGCCGTCACTGTTCGTGACCGGCTCCCGTGACCCGGTGGCACTGTTCATGTCGGCCGAGAACGCAGCCTCGTCCTTCCGTGCCCTCGAGCAGGTCGTCGTCGAGGGAGCCGGGCACTGGGTCCACCAGCAGGAGCCCGATCAGGTCAACGGGCTCCTCCTGGGTCACCTGTCCCGTTCGGCCTGACCGTCACTGGAGGCCGGCACGCACGGAGGTGATGCGCTGGGTGTTGAAGCCCAGCCAGTGCATCCGGCCGACGTAGCGCGCGTGCTCGACCTTGAGGCAGCGGTCCATGATCACCGTGACGCCGCCGTCCTCCGCGATCTGCGCGCCCTCCTCGTTGATGACGCCGAACTGGCACCAGAGCGCGTCGGCGCCGATCTCCACCGCCTCACGGGCGATGTCGGGCAGGGCGTCCGGTGCGCGGAAGACGTTCACGATGTCGACGTGCTCGGGCACGTCGCGCAGGCTCGGGTAGCAGGTCTGGCCGAGGATCTCCGTCTCGCGCGGGTTGACCGGGATGACCTGGTAGCCGTGGCGCTTGAGGTAGTAGCCAACGAAGTAGCTGGCCCGCAGGTGGTTGTTGGACAGGCCGACGACCGCGATCGTCTTCGCGGTGTTGAGCACTCGCTGGATCGTCAACGGGTCCTGGTAGCGGCTCAGGTCGGTCATGAGACACCCGCCTTCCCGGCCGCTGCGGCGACGTCGGCGAATCCCTGCTGGAGGTCCCAGACCAGGTCGTCGGGCGACTCGAGGCCGACCGAGAGCCGCACCGTCCCCGGGCCGACGCCTGCCGCTCGCAGCTCCTCGTCGCTCAGCTGCCGGTGGGTGGTGCTGGCCGGGTGGATGATCAGGCTCTTGGCGTCCCCCACGTTCGCGAGGTGCGACCAGAGGGTCACGCCGCCGATGAGCCCGAGACCGCCGGCCCGACCACCAGCCGCGTCGAACGAGAAGACCGCACCGGCACCGAGCGGCAGGTACTTGTCGACCAGCGAGCGGTACTTGCTGCCGGGGAGGTCCGGGTAGGTCACCTTCGAGGCCAGCTCGTGCGACTCGAGGAACTCCGCCACCGCCCGCGCGTTGGTGACGTGCCGGTCCATCCGCAGCGACAGCGTCTCCAGGCCCTGCAGGAGCAGGAATGCGTTGAACGGCGAGAGGGCGGCGCCCAGGTCGCGCAGCGTCTCTGCCCGCAGCTTCATCAGGTAGCCGTAGGTCCCGAACGTCTCGTGGAACTGCAGCCCGTGGTACGCCGGTGACGGGTCCGCGACCACGGGGAACCGGCCGTTGGACCAGTCGAACGTGCCGGCCTCGACGACGACGCCGCCGATGCTGGTGCCGTGGCCGCCGATGAACTTGGTCGCGGAGTGGATGACGATGTCGGCGCCCCACTCGATGGGCCGGCAGAGGTACGGCGTGGCGAAGGTGTTGTCCACGACCAGCGGCAGGTCGTGCTCGTGCGCGATCGTCGAGAGGGCCTCGAGGTCCAGCACGTTGCCGCCGGGGTTGCCGATCGTCTCGCCGAAGAAGGCCTTGGTGTTCGGCTTGACGGCCCGGCGCCAGGCGTCCGGGTCGTCGGGGTCGACCCACGAGACCTCGATGCTCAGCTTGCGCAGGAGGTGCTTGAACTGGTTCACCGTCCCGCCGTACAGCGCCGAGGAGGAGACGATGTGGTCGCCCGGCTCCAGCAGCGTGAACAGGGCGGCGGCCTGCGCGGCCAGCCCGCTGGCGAACGCGACGGCTCCCGCACCCCCTTCGAGGTTCGCGACCCGCTCCTCGAAGACCGCGACCGTGGGGTTCATGATGCGCGAGTAGGTGTTGCCGTACTCCTGGAGGTTGAAGTACGCCGCCGCCGACTCCGGGTCCTCGAAGACATAGCTGGTCGTCTGGAAGATCGGCACCGCCCGGGCACCGGTGTTCGGGTCCGGCCGTTGCCCGGCGTGCAGCTGTCGGGTCTCGAACCCGAAGACGTGGTCGTCCTCGGGTCGAGCGGGTTGGTCGGTCACGAGGGCCTCTTCTTCCGTGGTGTCATCTGCTCGCCCAGTCCGCGGTCAGGAAGCTGCGGATCAGTGGAGTCTGTCGGGCTTCCTCGAGCAGGAAGCAGTCGTGGCCGTAGGGCGCGTCGATCACGTGCAGCTCGACCGGTTTGCCGAGGGAGCGGAGCGCGGAGTCGATCTCGCGGGACGCCGACGGCGGGTAGAGCCAGTCGGAGCTGAACGCGATCAGCAGCGTGCGGGCGGTGACGTGCTCGAAGGCCCGGGCGAGCGATCCGCCGCCGTGCTGGCGGGCGAGGTCGAAGTAGGTCAACGCGCGCGAGGTGTAGAGGTAGGTGTTGGCGTCGAACCGCTTCACGAACGAGTCGGCCTGGTGGTCGAGGTAGCTCTCCACCTCGAACTCGGGCTCGGTGACCGTGTAGCGGATGTCGTCGGCGAACTGCAGCCGGCGGCCGAACTTGTCGTCCAGCGCAGGCGCCGACAGGTAGGTCACGTGGCCGACCATGCGCGCCACGCCCATGCCGGAGTCGGGCCGGCGATCGGTGCCGTAGTACTGCCCGTCCTGCCAGGCCGGGTCGCGCAGGATCGACTCCCTCGCGATGGCGTTCCAGGCCATGCCCTGAGGGTGCAGCGCGTGCGTGCTGGCGATCGCGACGACGGCGTCGACCTGGTCGGGATGGAGGATCGACCACTCGAGCGCCTGCATGCCGCCGAGCGAGCCGCCGGCCACCGCCGCCAGTCGCTCGATCCCGAGGACGTCGAGGAAGGCGCGCTCGGTGCGCACCATGTCGGCGACCGTGATCACCGGGAAGTCCGCGCCGTACGGCGCTCCCGTCGCCGGGTCGATCGAGGACGGCCCCGTCGTGCCCTTGCAACCGCCGAGCAGGTTGGTCGAGACCACGAAGTAGCGGTCGGTGTCGAACGCCTTGCCGGGGCCGATCATCCCGTCCCACCAGCCCAGTCCCTTGGGAGCCGCCCCATCGCGCTCCTCGGCGGCGAACCCGTCGCGGGTGCTCTCCTCGGGCGGGGTCTTCGAGACCCCAGCGGCATGCGCGTCGCCGCTGAGCGCGTGGCAGACCAGGATGACGTTGTCGCGCTCGGGGGAGAGGGCGCCGTAGGTCTCGTAGGCGACCCGGACCGGGTGGAGGTCTCGCCCGCAGTCGAGGCGCACCGGCTCCGGCAGGTCGACGTACTGCGTCTCGACACTTCCGACCGAGCCCGTCATGCTCGTGGAGGAGGCCGCCATGTGCGCGATCGTATCCGCCTCGCCGGTATATTCTCCGGTAACCCTATCGGGTAAATAGACAAAAGGCTGAAAAGGGGTATCACGCGACATGACCACCACCGACAACGGCGTCAACGTCCAGGCGCTGCTCGATGCACGCGAGGTCTTGAAGGGCGCGCCAGAAGCCGCCCAGTTCACCTGGAAGGCCACCTCGGAGTGGCAGAACGGCGTGCACACCACCACGAAGATCCAGAACTTCTTCGGGCTCGGCGCGGAGCAGAACCACAAGGCCGAGACGGTGCTGGACGCCGACCACCCCGAGGTCTTCGCGGCACCCGACGACGCCATCACGCCGATCGAGTACCTCCTCGTCGGGCTGACCAGCTGCCTGACTGCCGGGGTCGCCTCGGTGGCGCAGAACCGGGGCATCCAGCTGCGCTCGGTGAAGGCGACCATCGAGGGCAACCACGACATCCGCGGGATCCTCGGAGCCGACAGCGACGTGCGCAACGGCTTCAACGACATCAAGGTGAACTTCTCCATCGACGCCGATGCGTCGCCGGAGGAGATCGAGGCCCTGGTCGCCCAGTCGCAGAAGCGCTCGGCCGTGTTCGACGCCCTCACCAACCCCACGGACGTGACTGTCGCGGTTGTCTGAGGACGTGTCGCGACAGGAGGCCCCCGAGCGGGTTTCCACCGTCGTCATCGGTGCCGGCCACGCGGGACTGGCCGCCAGCCAGGTCCTCAGCGAGCGGTCGATCGACCACGTCGTGCTCGAGCGCGGCGACGTGGCGAACTCCTGGCGGCACGAACGCTGGGACTCGCTGCGGCTGCTCACCCCCAACTGGCAGACCCGTCTTCCGGGCCTTCGCTACGAGGGCCCGGACCCGGACGGCTACCTGAGCATGGCCGAGGTGGTCGAGCTCATCGAGCGCTTCGCCAAGCTCGCCGACGCGCCCGTGCGCACCGCCACCAACGTCACGTCGGTTCGTCGTACCGACGACGGGTACGCCGTGACGACCAGTCGGGGTGACCTCCGCTGTCGCGCGCTGGTGATCGCGACCGGTGCCTGCAACGTGCCCGCGGTGCCGGGGTTCAGTGACGCGGTGCCGGCCTCGGTCGAGCAGCTGACCACCTTCGACTACCGGAGTCCCGAGCAGCTGCCCGACGGTGGCGTCCTGGTCGTGGGGGCGTCGGCGACCGGTGTCCAGCTCGCAGCGGAGATCCGTCGATCGGGTCGGCCGGTGACGCTGTCAGTGGGGGAGCACGTCCGCCTGCCGCGCACCTACCGCGGCCGCGACGTGCTCTGGTGGATGGATGCCTCCGGGGTCTGGAGCGAGCGGTACGACGAGGTCGACGACCTCGAACGGGCCCGGCGGCTGCCCTCGCCCCAGCTGGTCGGGACCCCCGAACGAGCCACGCTCGACCTGAACGCCCTGCAGGACCTCGGTGTCGAGCTCGTGGGTCGCTGGGCGACCGTGCGCGACGGCACCGCGTTGTTCTCCGGCGGGCTGCGCAACGTGTTCTCGCTCGCGGACCTCAAGATGCAGCGCCTGCTCGGCACCTTCGACGACTGGGCACGAGAGCAGCTGCTCGACGCCGAGCTCGACCCGCCCGAGCGGCCCGAGCCCACGCGGGTGCCGTCGTCGACGCGGTGGCAGCTGGACCTGAACAGCGGCGAGATCAGCTCTGTCCTCTGGGCGACCGGCTACCGGCCCGACTACTCCTGGTTGGAGGTGCCGGTGCTCGACGCCAAGGGCCATCTGATCCACGACGGCGGGGTCGTCGACAGTCCGGGTGTGTACGTGCTCGGCCTGCCGGTGCTGCGGCGGCGCAAGTCGACCTTCATCCACGGCATCGAGGACGACGCGCGCGAGGTGATCGACCACCTCGCCGGTCACCTGGCCGGTGGTCGTTAGCAGCCCGGTCGCCAGCCGAGGGCAGGCCCGAGCCTGGTCGCGATGTCGGTGCGGATCTGGACGTAGTCGGCGTGCTCGAAGGAGAAGGGCAGCGCGAAGGCGACCTCGTCGACCTCACGGAACCCGGCGTGCGCCTAGAGCTCCTCGGCGATCTGGTCTGACGTGCCGACCAGGTCGGGTGCGAACATCAACCGGCCGGGACCCTGCGGTGTGGTCGTCCGGGCGAGGCGCGCCTCCGCGTACTCCGCGTACTTCGCCCGCTGCTCGCTCGAGGCGCTGTGGGGGGTCCGGCACGCGTCACCCGACCTGCGCCGTGCGCCCGAGGTCCTCGTCGCGCCCGGCTCGTTCCGACCTCAGCTGCTGTGCGCGGAGCTGGAACTCCGCGATGAGGGCCGCGACCGCGTCGGGGATCACCCGCTGACGCCGGTGCTGCAGGCTCAGCCGCACCACCGTGCGGTCGCCGGCGATCGGCCGGGTGGTGATCAGTCCGACGCGCTCGAGCGGGTCGCCGGCGACGCTGTAGTCGGGGAGCACGGTGACGCCGAGCCCATCGGCGACCATCACCTTGCCCATCTCGGCACCGTCGGTGCTGTGCCAGCTGGCGGGCAGCTGGGCGCCGAAGAGCCGGTGGGCGAACCGGTACATCAGGTAGCCCGACCGCATCGCGACGAACCGCTCGGCCCGGAGGTCGTCGACCGTGACCTCGGCCTGCTCGACGAGGGGATGGTCGCAGGACAGCACCGCCACCGGGCTGCCCTGCAGGAGCTCGATGCCGGCGAGCTCGGGGGACACGTCGTCGCCGCCGAGCAGGTTGATGATCCCGATGTCGAGTGTGCCCTCGAGCAGGTCCCGGTGGATCTCGGCATGCTGCAGGTTGCGGACCTCGACGCTGACGCCGGGGAACCGCTGCTGGAAGGCCTGGATCGCCGGCAGCAACAGGGTGGACGTGCCGGCGTTGACGGTACCGATCCGCATCACCCGCACGGCTGCGGTCTGGTCGCCGGCGGCAGCGCGCAGCCGCTCGGCGGCGTCGAGCACCTCGACGATGTGTTGGAGGAGCTCGCGTCCGGTGGCGCTGATCCGGGTGCCCGAGCGCCGCCGGTCGAGCAGGGTCACCCCGAGCTCCTTCTCCAGCTTGGTCAGCGACTCGCTGAGGGCCGGCTGGGAGATGTGCAGGTGCTCGCTGGCACGACGCAGTGATCCGTACTGGGTGACCGCGGCGACGTACTGAAGCTGCTCGATGCGCATCAGGGCTCCAGGTGATCGGTGGACACGACGGGGTGATCGGCAGAACCGAGCGCGTCCGATTCGGGTTTCAATATCTACTAAGTCTATCGTCTTTCATGACACAGGAACCCCCACGACTCGTCTACGCAAGGAGGTGGTCGTCACATGCCCGTCAACCAGCTGCTGCTGTTCCGCACCACGGTGCGGCTGCACGTCGACCTCCTCCTGACCGCCAGCTGTCTGTGTCACTGAGCTGATCGCTCCGGGCTCTCCGGATGCGGTTGGTGATCCGCCCAGTCCCCCGAGAGACCCCGACAGCCCGGAGACACGCCATGCCCCAGAACCCTCCCCGCCCCCTCCACTTCGCCGCGTTCGTGATGAACACGACCGGCCACATCGTCCAGGGAACCTGGCGCCGCCCCCACGCCCGGCAGACCGACTTCAACAGTCTCGACCACTGGGTCGATCTTGCGAAGACGCTGGAGCGCGGCAAGTTCGACGCGATCTTCTTCGCCGACGTCGTCGGGCTCTACGCGCCGTACCGCGGGGACGAGCGGAAGTACTTCGAAGCCGGGCTGCAGGTCCCGAGCAACGACCCGTCGGTGCTGGCCAGCGCGATCGCGTATGCCACCGAGCACCTCGGCATCGCCTTCACCGCCTCGATCCTGCAGGAGCACCCGTTCAACTTCGCCCGGCGGATCTCCACCCTGGACCACGCCAGCAAGGGCCGGATCGCCTGGAACATCGTCACCAACTACCTGCCCAACGCCTCGCGCAACTTCGGCCTGGAGGGCCTCACCGCGCACGACGAGCGCTACGCCTGGGCCGACGAGTACGTCGACGTCACCTACAAGCTGTGGGAAGGGTCGTGGGAGGAGGACGCACTGCTCCAGGACCCGGTGACCGGCATCCACGCCGACTACGACAAGGTCCACCGGATCAACCATGAGGGGCCGCGCTACCGCGTCGAGGGCCCTCATCTCGTCACCCCGTCACCGCAGCGCACCCCCCTCCTCTTCCAGGCCGGCGCGTCCGAGGCAGGGCGCACGTTCGCTGCGAAGAACGCCGAGGCCGTGTTCATCCAGTCGCCCAACCTCGACTCGGCTGCCCGCGACACCAGCGACATCCGCTCACGCGCGGTGCAGCACGGTCGTCGCGCGGAGGACCTCAAGTTCTTCCAGGGCCTGTACGTCGTCCCGGGCTCCACCGAGGAAGAGGCCAAGCGGATCGCGGCCGAGCTCGACGAGTGGATCGACTACGACGCCCAGCTCTCGCACATGTCCGGGGCGGTCGGCATCGACTTCGGCCACGAGGATCTCGACAAGCCGATCGGCGAGCTGCGGACCGAAGGGGTCCAGTCGATCGTCGGCTGGATCAAGGACCTCGTGACCGACCGGCCGGCCACCCTGCGCGACGTCGCCCACTACACCGCGACCAACAGCCGCATCGTCGGTACGCCGGAGCAGATCGCCGACCGGCTCGCGAAGTGGCAGGCCGCCGGGGTCGACGGCATCAACCTGGTCAACGCCGAGATCCCCGGCAGCTATGAGGACTTCGTCGACCAGGTCGTCCCGGTGCTCCAGGCACGCGGCCTGGCGCAGACGGAGTACGCCGAGGGGACGCTGCGCCACAAGCTCTTCGGCCAGGGGGACCGGTTGCCCGAGCGACACCAGGCCGCGCGCTATCGCGGCGCGTTCGCTCCCGTCCGGGTGGCGAGCGCGTTGTGACCGAGCCCAAGAGACTGGTGCTGAACCTGTTCGAGATGAACTGCGTCAGCCACATCACCCACGGCCTGTGGCGCCTTCCCGACAACAACCGCGAGCGGTTCAACGACATCGAGTACTGGACGGAGCTGGCCACGCTGCTGGAGTCCGGCGGCTTCGACGCGGTGTTCCTGGCCGACGTGGTGGGCACCTACGACACCTTCCGGGGATCGGCTGACACCGCGATCCGGCAGGGACTGCAGATCCCGAACAACGACCCGTCGGTCGTCGTACCCGCCATGGCCGCGGTGACCAAGCACCTCGGCTTCGGGATCACCTTCTCCACGACCTACGAGCCGCCGTTCGCGTGGGCTCGTCGCGCCTCGACCCTCGACCACCTGACCAAGGGCCGCGTGGGCTGGAACATCGTCACGTCGTACCTGCCCAACGCCGCGCGCAACCACGGCCTGGAGGGCGAGGTCGAGCACGACAACCGGTTCGAGCGGGCCGACGAGTACCTCGACGTGCTCTACAAGCTGTGGGAGGGGTCCTGGGACGACGACGCGATCACGGCCGACCACGAGAACAACGTTTTCGCCGACCCGGCGAAGATCCGCCCGATCTTCCACGAGGGCACCTACTTCAAGGTCGAGGGCCCGCACCTTCCCTCGCCGAGCCGGCAGCGCACACCGGTGCTGTTCACCGCCACGCAGTCGGCGGCGGGGACCGCCTTCGCGGGCAAGCACGCCGAGGTCGTCTTCACCGGCGGCCCGAGCGAGGAGTTCGTGAAGCGGACGGCCGCGTCGCTGAAGCAGGCGGCCGTCGACGCCGGCCGGGCACCCGGCGACCTCAAGGTGATCACCACGGCCGGCGTGATCGTGGCACCGACCGAGGAAGAGGCGCGGGCCAAGCTGGCCCGGTTCCAGGAGCTGTCCGACCCGGAGGGCTACCTCGCCCATGCCGGGCTGCCGTGGGACCCCACCAGCTACCCCGCCGACCTGCCGGTCGACCAGGTGCCGGACCTGGCCGAGGGTCGGGTCGGGCGGTTCCGCCAGGTCGAGGCGGGCCAGACCGTCGGTGACTTCCTGGCCGGCTTCGGTGACCTCGCGCGGCACCCCCTGTTCGTCGTCGGTACGCCGGACCAGGCGGCAGACGCGATCGAGCACTGGCTCGACGAGGTCGGCATCGACGGCATCAACCTCCTCCAGTACCACACCTTCGACACGGCCAGGGACTTCATCGAGCTCGTCGTGCCCGTGCTGCGCGAGCGTGGCCGGCTGCGTGCGTCGTACGACGAGAGCGAGTCCCTGCGCGACCGGATCTTCGGCGAGGGCGACCGCCTCCCCGAACGGCACCACGGCGCCCGCTACCGAGGCGGCGCCCACCTCCCTGTCTCACCAGCCACCAGCGACACCCCCAGCGACACCCCCAGCGACACCCCGCCCCGGGCCGAGCAGCAGCTCAGCGCCTGACCCCGAGAAAGAGAAGACACCGCCCATGACCAGTCCGTTCCCGCTCCGCCGTACCCGCCGCGTGGTGGCCGGGTTCGCAGGCCTCGTCCTGCTCGCCTCCGGCCTCACCGCGTGCGGCGCCGCCGCCGCCGAAGGGGGTGGCACCAGGGTCAAGGGTGGAACGATCACCTACGCCCACGTCCAGGAGCCGCCGTGCATCTTCGGTGGCTGGATCCAGCAGGCCTACATCTCGCGCCAGGTCCTCGACGGCCTCGTCACCGAGGACCAGGACGGCTCCGTCAAGCCGTGGCTGGCGACCTCGTGGGACGTCTCCCCGGACGGCCTGACCTACACCTTCACCCTCAAGGACGGTGTGAAGTTCACCGACGGCACCCCGCTCGACGCCGCCGCCGTGGCCTACAACTTCGACCAGTTCGAGAACACCGACCTCAACGGCACCGCGAAGGTGTCGATGGAACCCTACTACAAGTCCGCCGAGGCGATCGACCCCACGCACGTGGCGATCCATCTCACCCAGCCCTACCCGCAGTTCCTCACCCTGATCACGCAGGGCTACTTCGGCATCGAGTCGCCGACGGCGCTCAAGACCCGGTCCAAGGAGGAGAACTGCGAGAAGCCGATCGGCTCCGGCGCCTTCACGGTCGAGAAGTGGAAGAAGGGCCAGGAGGTCATCTTCAAGAGGAACCCGAACTACACCTCGTGGCCGTCGACGGCCAAGCACGAGGGCCCGGCGTACGTCGACGAGATCAAGTGGAAGTTCGTCCCGGACGGTGTCTCGCGCTACGCCTCGCTGACCACCGGCCAGAGCGACGTCATCTACGAGGTTCCGACGGTGAACTGGAAGGACGCGCAGTCGAGGTTCAGCAACACGATCCGCTACATCACGCCCGGCAAGCCCGTCTCCTTCTACCTGAACACCAAGGCCGGCGTCTTCACCGACAAGCTCGTCCGGCAGGCCTTCGCCTACGGCGCCGACCGCAAGGGTGCGGTCGAGGCCGGCTTCCACGGCGTCATCCCCTACGAGGGCAACCCGTCGGTCAGCCAGTCGACGCCCGACTACAACGAGCAGGCGGCCAAGGCCTACGCCTACGACCCCGACAAGGCCAACCAGCTGCTCGACCAGGCCGGGTGGAAGAAGAACGCCGACGGAGTGCGCACCAAGGGCGGCAAGCCGCTGACCGTCAAGCTCGTGTACGGCGCCGGCTTCATCTTCACCTCCGAGGGAGCCACCGTGCTCCAGGCCCTCCAGGAGCAGTGGAAGAAGGTCGGCTTCGACGTCAAGCTCGTCCCCGCGACGATGGCCGAGCTGTGGGGTGGCAAGTACGCCGACCCGTCGACCTTCGACGCGACGCCGTCGTACTGGACCAGCCCGAGCCCGGCCATCCTCTGGATCGTCTGGCGTCCGAACACCGAGAAGGCACCGAACGGCAACAACCGCTCCTTCTACAACAACGACCAGCTCTCGAAGGTGATCCAGGCCGCGAACACCCAGACCGATGCGGCCAAGGCCTCGACGCTCTACCAGCAGGCGCAGCAGATCATCCAGGACGACGCAGCCGGCGTCGGTCTCTACACCCAGAACACGCTGATCGCCGTGGCCAACGACCTCAAGGGGTTCTGGGTGGAGAAGAGCCAGGGCGAGCCGATCTTCTCCGACGCCTACTTCGTGAAGTGAGGTCGAGATGACGACTCTCGCTCCGGACGTGCTCGCCCCGGTGACCCCGACGGCGCTGCCCGCACGACGCTCCGTGCGGGCGGCCCGCCGGGCCGCTCTCAAGGCGGCTTCGGCAGTGGCGGTGCTGATCGCCGCGGCGTCCGTGACGTTCTTCGCCCAGCTGGCCATCCCGGGTGACCGCGCCACGATCATCCTCAACCTCCAGAACGGCCGCGAGCAGAAGTGGTCGAGCTCGGAGCTGTCGCCGGTCAACGAGAAGTTCGGGTTCGACCATCCGTTGCTCACGCAGTACCTGCACTACGTCGGTGGGTTCTTCAAGGGCGACCTCGGCACGTCGTACACGCAGTACCGGCCGGTGACCTCGGTGATCGGCGCCCAGATCCTGCCGACCCTCGTGCTCACCGTCGGCGCCCTGGTGGTGGCCTGGATCTTCGCGCTCGTCGTCACCGTGCTCACGGTGAGGCGGGGCCGGGCGGTGACGGGCATCGGCTCCTCGTTCGAGGCCTTCACCGCCAGCCTGCCGCACTACTGGGTCGGGGTGATCCTGCTCGTGGTCTTCGCCGTCAAGATCCCGATCTTCCCGGTGATCGGCGGTGACGGGCTCTGGGGCACGGTGCTGCCGGTGCTCACGCTGGCCATCCCGCTGTCCGGGTTCCTGGGCCAGGTCACGCGCGACGAGTTCGACAAGGTGCTCGACCAGCCGTTCATCACCACGGCCCGCGCCCGCGGGATGGGCGACACCGCGATCCGGTTGCGGCACGCCCTGCGTCACGCGGTGCTGCCGGCGATCACGCTGTCGGGCTGGGCGCTCGGGGCGCTGATCTCGGGCGCGGTCATCGCCGAGAACATCTACGGTCGTCCGGGCATCGGGCAGGTCCTGGTGACCGCGGTCAACACCCGCGACGTCCCGACCGTCGCCGGGATCGTGCTGGTGGTGGCAGCGGTCTACATCGTGGCCAACCTGCTGGTCGATCTCGCGTACGCCGCCGTCGACCCGAGGCTGCGTGCGTCATGAGTGCCGCGACGCTCAGCCCCGCCCGTCAGCGGACCGGCATCCGGCTCGCCGTACGACCCGCCACGGTCATCGCCGGTGCCTTCGTCGCGCTGGTGCTGCTCGCAGCCGTGGCCCCAGGGCTCCTCGCCAGCGGCACTCCGACCCAGATCGACCTCACCAACGCCCTGGCGACCCCGTCGTGGAGCCACCCGTTCGGCACCGACGAGGCCGGTCGTGACCTGCTCACCCGGGTCATCTACGGGACCCGCCTCTCGCTGGGCATCGGGCTCGGGGCCACCGGCATCGCGATGTCGCTGGCCATCGTCCTCGGCTTCGTCGCCGGCCTGGCCGGTGGCTTCGTCGACACCGTGATCACCCGCGTCCTCGAGGTGTTCTTCGCCTTCCCGGCGCTGCTGGCGGCGCTGCTGGTGATCGCGATCTTCGGGCCCTCGGTGACGACGTCGATCGTCGCGGTCGGGCTCGGCTCGATGCCGGGCTATGCCCGGATGGTGCGTGGACAGGTGCTGAACGTGCGGCAGGCCGGCTACATCGAGTCCGCGCATGCCCTCGGCCACGGCCGCTGGACGGTGCTCCGCCGCCACCTGTTCCCCAACGCCATGCGGCCGCTGGTCGCCGTCGCGACGCTGGGCGTCGGCCAGTCGATCGTGTGGGCCTCCAGCCTCGCCTTCCTCGGGCTCGGGGTCCCGCCACCCAGCCCGGAGTGGGGCGCGCTGCTCGACGCCGGGCGTCTCTACATCACGACCTCATGGTGGCTGGAGGTGCTGCCGGGACTGGTCATCGTGCTGTTCGCCCTGGCCGTCACCTCACTGGGCCGCACCCTGCAGCACCGACTGGAAGGAGCGGCCCGATGACGGTCGTCGCATCGAAGCAGGCCTCCACCCGGCAGGTCGCCCCGGGGCAGGCGCTGCTCAGCGTGCAGAACCTCCGGGTCGCCTTCGGCGAGACCGAGGTCGTCAAGGGGATCTCCTTCACGGCCAGGCCGGGCAGCTGCCTGGCCATCGTGGGGGAGTCCGGGTCGGGCAAGAGCGTGACGGCACGGACCCTGGTCGGCCTGACCGGTGGCGACGCGCGCGTCGCGGCCGACCGGCTCGACCTCGACGGCACCGACCTCCTCGCGCTCGGCGAGCGGGCGTGGCGTCGTACGCGGGGCAAGGAGATCGGCTTCGTGCTCCAGGACGCGCTCGTCTCCCTCGACCAGCTCCGCCGCGTCGGGGCCGAGGTCGGCGAACCGCTCGAGCTGCACGACTGGGGCGACCGGCGCTCCCGTCCCGAGCGGGTGGTCGAGCTGCTCACCTCGGTCGGCGTACCCGAGCCGGAGATGCGTGCCCGGCAGCGCCCCTACGAGCTGTCGGGAGGTCTGCGCCAGCGGGCGTTGATCGCCTCGGCGATCGCCCTCGACCCGCGGCTCGTCATCGCCGACGAGCCGACCACCGCCCTCGACGTGACCGTGCAGGCCCAGGTCCTCGACCTGCTCGCGGCCTCCAAGGAGCGCGGCACCTCGATCATCCTGATCAGCCACGACCTGTCCGTCGTGGCGCGCCTGGCCGACGAGGTCGCGGTGATGCGCGACGGCGAGATCGTGGAGCACGGCGTCAGTCGGCAGGTGCTCTGCGACCCTCAGCACGAGTACACGCGCGCACTGCTCGACGCCGTACCGTCCGAGCACACCCGTGGTGTCCGTCTGGTCCGCGGGACCTCCCCCAGCACGCCTCGGGAACGACGTCCCATCGACCGCGGCCGGCCACTGCTCGAGGGTCGGCACCTGACCAAGGTCTACCGCGGACCCGACGGCGTGGACCGCACGGTCGTCGACGACGTCTCCTTCGAGCTGTACGCCGGCGAGACGCTCGGCATCGTCGGGGAATCGGGGTCCGGCAAGACCACCACCGCCCGGATCGCCCTGGCGATGCTGGAGGCCGAGGGCGGCGAGGTGCTGCTGCGCGGGGAGCCGTGGAGCACGCTGACGCAGCGCGAGCGCCGGCCCCTGCGCAACCGGGTGGGTGTGGTCTACCAGGACCCGCTGAGCTCCTTCGACCCACGCTGGAGCGTCGGCCGCATCGTCGCGGACGCCCTCTCTCGCGGGCCGAACCCGCCCAGCTCCGCCGAGGAGCGACGCACGCGGGTCCTCGGCCTGCTGCAGAAGGTGGGGCTGGGCGAGCACCAGGTGGACGTCGGTCCCCTGCGGCTCTCCGGAGGCCAGCGTCAACGGGTCGCCATCGCCCGCGCACTGGCACCCGAGCCCGAGCTCATCGTGTGTGACGAGCCGGTCTCCGCGCTCGACGTGTCGGTCCAGGCGCAGGTGCTCGATCTGCTGACCGATCTCCAGGACGACCTCGGCGTCAGCTACCTGTTCATCTCCCACGACCTCGGTGTCATCCACCACATGAGCGACCGCGTGCTGGTCATGAAGGACGGCAAGGTCGTGGAGCGCGGGACTGCCGACGACATCTTCACCCGGCCGCAGGATCCGTACACCCAGCGCCTGCTGACGGCCCTGCCCCGGCTGGAGCAGGCGTCATGACGGAGGTGCAGGTCCGCGAGGAGGCGCCCGATCTCGACGGTCTGCGCGCCCGCTTCGGGCCGGTCTTCGCGAGGATCGCCGCCGGCGCACCCGAGCGTGAGGCCGACAGACGGTTGCCGTTCGAGCAGGTCGAGTGGCTGCGCGAGGCCGGTTTCGGCAAGCTCCGCGTCCCCCGGGAGTACGGCGGGCTCGGCGCCACCCTGCCGCAGTTCTTCCGGCTGCTGATCGAGCTGGGCGAGAGCGACTCCAACATCCCGCAGCTGTTGCGTGGCCACGTCGGCTTCGTCGAGAGCCGGCTGTTCCACCAGGACGCCGACGTCCGTGACCGTTGGCTGCGCCGGATCGCGTCCGGCGTACTCGTCGGGAACGCGCAGAGCGAGCAGGGCAGCAGCTCCTTCTGGCAGAACGCGACCACCATCAGCCCCGCCCCCGAGGGGAAGGGCTGGCGACTGTCGGGCAAGAAGTTCTACTCCACCGGCAGCCTGTTCGCGGACTGGATCCACACGACCGCCACGGTCGACTCCCAGCACAGTGCCACCGTGCTGGTGCCGACGTCGGCGGACGGCGTGACCCGGATCGACGACTGGGACGGCTTCGGGCAGCGCCTGACCGGCAGCGGCACCACCGTCTTCGACCAGGTGGAGATCCACCTCGACGACGTGGAGATCTACCCCAACGGGGAGCTGCCCGGCACGCACCTCATCGCGTTCTTCCAGCTGGTCCACCTGGCCACGCTGGCCGGGATCGGTCGTCGGGCGGTGGCCGACACCGTCGCGTACGTGCGCGGCCGGACCCGCAACCTCGCCAACCCGGCGTTCCCCTCGCCGAAGGACGACCCCCAGGTGCAGGAGGTCGTGGGTCGCGTGGCCTCTGCCTCCTTCGCGGCCGTGGCCACCACCCTGGCCGCCGTGGACGCGGTCGATGCGGTGGTCCGGGCCCAGGAGACGGGGACCGCGACGCCCGACCTCTACGACGCCGCGGACGTGGCCACCTTCAGTGCCCAGGGGCAGGTGGTCGACCTCGTCCTGGGCCTGACGAGCGAGCTGTTCGAGGTCGGCGGCAGCTCGGCCGTGACCGACCGCTTCGCCCTGGACCGGCACTGGCGCAACGCCCGCACCCTGGCGTCGCACAACCCCGTGATCTACCGCTCGGCCATCGTCGGTGACCACGCCCTGAGCGGCACCAGCCCAGCCGGGGCGATAGGCCGTTCCTGGCAGCAGGCGCAGCGCCCGGAGGGAGGGCGGTGATCGGTTCTGCCTATCACCCGATTCCTGACTCCGTGGGTCAGATGCGGCACCCGGGCTCGCCTTCCGGAGTTAATACCACCAAACTAGTAGACAAATAGTCATGCCGTCCGCACGGGAGGTGGCGCAGTGACCGAGCTCATCACCAACCAGGACCTCGACCCCGCCAGGCTGCGCGAGGCGTTCGGGATCTTCCCCACCGGGGTCGTCGCCGTGGCCGCCGAGGTGGACGGCCTGCTCGTGGGCCTGGCAGCGAGCTCGTTCACGAGCGTGAGCCTCGACCCGCCCCTCGTCTCGTTCTCGATCTCGAGGACCTCGAAGACGTGGCCCGACCTGCGGCGTTCACGGCACCTCGGGGTGACCGTCCTTGCCGACCACCAGAGCGCCGTGTGCCGGCAGCTCGCCGGTGCGCCCGAGCATCGTTTCGTCGGGGTTCCCGTGCGGATCAGCGACGACGGCGCCGTGACCCTCGACGGGGGACTGGCGCGTTTCGAGTGCACGATCCACGCCGAGGTAGAAGCCGGCGACCACGTCGTGGTCCTGCTGAGGCTCCATGCCGTCGACCAGAGCGACACCAGCAGTCCGCTCGTCTTCCACCGGAGTGGGTTCGGCAAGCTCGCCGTCTGAGGTCGCACACCCGGTGAGCCGGCCCGGTGCCTCCAGGACCACTGGCGCCTCGCGCGGGGGGTGCACGAGGCGCCAGCGGCGTACGTCGCCCAGCCGGAAGCTCTGAGCCGAACCCCAGACCGGCATGCCGAAGCATGCCGAGGTGAGTTTGGGAAACCGCCCGTCGATCCGTGGGATCTACGGGCGGTCACGTACCTGGATCGCGTCTCGGTCGCCCTCGACGCTGGGCAAAGAATGGTGCACTCGGGGGCACCTGCGCGAGCCACCGCCCACCGCGGTCTAGTTCAGGACAAAGCGTCAGCTCCGCGGCAGGGTCAGGGTGAAGGTGGTGGGGTCCGCCACCGAGGTGACGTCGACCTGCCCGCCCAGGGTCTTCGCCACCCGTCGGGCCAGGGCGAGGCCCAGTCCGGCGCCCGGGCTCGCGTCGTCCCGGGTGCCTGCGCCGAACAGGTTCTCCGGGTCGCCGACGAGCCCGGGTCCGTCGTCGGACACGTGGATCGAGGCGGTTCGGTCGGCGACCGAGGCGCTCACGGTGACCCGGGACGAGGCATGTCGCAGTGCGTTGTCCACCAGGGGCGACATCGCCCTGGCGGCCAGCTCCGTGGTCGCGGCGAGGGTCACCGCACGATCCGGCGCACCGACGTCCTCCAGGAGCCGGCCGTTCGACCCGGGGTGCGCGTCGAGCACGGCCGTGACCACCTCCCGGACGGTCGTCCGGGTCCCCGTGTGCTCGCCACCGCGGGCGATCTGGAGCAGCGCGGTGATGGTCGCTCCCATCTTGTCCACGAGCGCGACCACCTGCTGGAGGTGCTCGACCTCGGGTCCGCCGGTCGCCTTCATCAGGGCGAGCTCAGCCTCGCCGCGGATGCCGGTCAGCGGGGTGCGCAGCTCGTGGGCGAGCTCGGAGGTGAGCAGCTGCTCGCTGCGCAGCGCTCCCGCGACGCGGTCGAGCAGGATGTTGAGGGTGCGCGCCAGATGGGCGATCTCGTCGCCGCTGCCCGGGTCCTCGAAGCGGGCATCCAGGGCCTGCTCGCTCCATTCGTCCGCCAGGGCAGCCATGTCCTCGACCGGGGTGAGGGTGCGGCCCACCGTCCAGGCCGCGATCCCGGTGGCACCGGCCGTGACGATCAGCCCGAGCAGGACGAGACCGATGATGATCTGGGTGCGGGTCTCCTCGTAGGGCTCCAGACTGCGGGAGACCACCAGCACCCCGGAGCCGGGCGTGGGCCCGCCGATCTCCACCGGGGCTGCCAGGAACACACGCTCGTTGCGCACGACGCGCGTGCGGTGGTGAACCTGGCCCAGCTCGTCGGCGACCGCCTGCGTGCGGGCCTTCACCCGGGGCCCGATCAGCGTCGCGCCGTCCTGGTCGTAGAGCCAGGTGGTGTCGTCGATCGAGTCGTCCGGCGCCTCGAGTGCCCCTTCCGGTCCGTTGGCGGAGTTCTCGATCCCGGACGAGATGACGCTCAGCTGATCGCTCAGCGAGGCGTCCACCGAGTTGTGGGTGATCGCGTTCAGGGCGAGTACGACGGTGCTGACCATCGCCGCCATGGCCAGGGCCGAGACCAGTGCGGTCGTGATGACGATCCGCGTCCGGAGCGGTCCACCGGCTCGCCTCATCGCAGGACGAACCCGACGCCGCGGACGGTCTCCAACGAGACCGGTGAGTCGATCGCGGCCAGCTTGACGCGCAGCCGGCGGATGTAGGAGTCGATGGTGTTCTCGCTGACCATGGCGCCCTCGGGCCATCCGGCGAGCACAGCCGCGCGTCGTCGTACGACGGTGCCGGGCTGGGCCGCGATCGCCGCCAGCATCCGGAACTCGGTCGGGGTGAGCCGCTGCTCGAGCTCCCCGTGCCGTACGGCGTACCGGTCCGGGTCGAGGTGCAGCCCGGTGACCTCGGTCGGGAGCGGTCGGCTCCGGCGGTGCAGTGCCTCGATGCGCACGAGCACCTCGGACAAGGCGAACGGCTTCGGCACGTAGTCGTCACCCCCGGCGTGGAAGCCGGACACCCGGTCGTGGACGGCGTCGAGGGCGGTCAGGAACAGCACCGGTGCGTGCTGGCCCTCGGTCCGGAGCGCCTGGCAGACGTCGCGGCCGTCGGCGTCGGGGAGGCCGATGTCGATCACCAGGACGTCCACGCCGGACGACGGTGTCAGGTTGCGCAGGGCCTCCTGACCGTTGCGGGCGATGACCACCTCGTGCCCGTTCATGCGCAGGGCGTCGGACAGCACCCGGCGTACCGACGCGTCGTCCTCCACCACACCCACCCTCGTCACCCCTCCATGCTGCCGTACGTTCACGCACCTGCCGCCGGACACGGGACGAGTGGTCAGGTTGCGTTCAGGTCGTCGGGGTGACCGTGGAGTCATGACGAGCACGATCGACGGGCGTCCGGCCACCGCCGGAACACTGTCGCGGCGCAGCGGCCCAGCCAGGCCGTGGCTGCGACGAGCCCGGCGGCTGCCCGTCGAGTGGGTCGTCGTCCTCGTGGCGGTCGGCCTGCGCCTGCCGCTGCTGTCACGCCCACCGTCCCCGGACGAGGCAGGTTTCCTCCTCGTCGGAGGGCAGTGGCACAGCGGTGGGACGTCGTTGTACGGCGACTACTGGGTCGACCGGCCGCCCCTGCTGATCACGCTGTTCCGGATCGCAGCCGACGCCGGCGGCCTGGTGCCGCTGCGGATCCTCGGGTGCCTCGCCACGGTGCTGACGATCCTGGGCGTCGCGCACCTCGCCCGCCGACTGGGTGGCCCAGGCGCCGCCGGCTGGGCAGCCCTCGCGGCCGGGGTCCTGCTCGTCAGCCCGCTGACCGGCGCCCAGTCGGTGAACGGCGAGCTGCTGGCCGCGCCGTTCGTGATCTGGGGCATCGTGGCGGCGGTGCACGCCCTTGGTGGAGGACGCCATGCCCGGGTGCTGGCGGCTGCCGCGGGTGCCTCCCTGGTGTGCTCGGTGATGGTCAAGCAGAACTTCGTCGACGTCGTGGTGTTCGCCGCGGCCGCCGGGCTCATCGCCCTGTGGCGGCGAGAGATCACCGCCGCGTGGGCCAGGACCCTGGTCGGCGGGTTCGTCCTCGGCGCCGTCGGTGCGCTGGCCGTCCTGCTGCTCTGGACTGTGGCGAACGGCACCTCGCTCGGCGGCGTCTTCGACGCCATGTTTCCGTTCCGCCTCCAGGCGGGCCGGCTGCTGGCCTCGCCCGCCAACCTCGGATCGCGTGCCCGGTTCGACGCCTTGCTCGTCTCCTGGTCGATGTGCGGCGGCGCCCTCGCCATGCTCGTGACGGCGTGGGCGCTCTGGCGCCGTCGCCTGGGCGGGACCGTCGTCTGGGCACTGGCGGTCACCCTCTGCTTCGAGATCGTGTCGGTCCTGGCCGGCGGCAACTACTGGGACCACTACCTGATCCAGCTGGTCGGCCCCCTTGCCGTGCTGGTCGGCGTCGCCGCTGCCCGCACGGTGGTGTCGGCGCGGGTCGTGCTGGTCGCGTCGGCGATCGTGGGCGTCATCGCCTGGTCGGTGGCCTTCCCCTGGCAGGGCAAGTCGCTCTCCTCGAGCGTCGGGTCGGCCATCGGCGCCGTGTCGGCACCCGACGACACCATTGTCACCATCTACGGCCACTCTGATCTCGACTTCGCCACGGGCCTCTCTTCGCCGTACCCCTACCTGTGGAGCCTGCCGACCAAGCTGCGCGACCCGCAGCTGCAGACGCTCACCGACGTGCTCAGCGGTCCGCAGGCACCGACCTGGTTCGTCACCTGGGCGCGCGTCGGCTCATGGGGCGTGGACAGCAGCAGCGTCTCGCGGGTGCTGGCTGCGCGTTACCACCCGGTGGCCCACCTGCACGGTCGCACCGTTTATCTCCGCAACGGGCTGCGCCGCGTCGCACCTGTGTTCCTGGGGCCCGTCCCCCCGACCCCGCCCATGATCACCACATCCCTCGAGGAGCTGCTGCCATGACGCCCGTCGTCGTGATCCCGACCTACTGCGAAGCCGCCAACGTCACGGCCGTCCTCGACGGAGTGCTCGCGGCCTCGCCCGACTGCGACGTCCTCGTCGTCGACGACAACAGTCCCGACGGCACCGCCGCGCGCGTGCGGTCGCACCCGCAGTTCCGCCTCCGCGTGCACCTGCTCGAGCGCCCGGGCAAGGGCGGTCTCGGAGCGGCGTACCGCGCCGGGTTCGCGTGGGCACTGGAGGCGGGGTACGACGCCGTCGTACAGATGGATGCGGACCTCTCACACCCGCCGGACCGGCTGCCCGCCCTGCTGGAGGCACTGGACATGGCCGACGTGGCGATCGGATCGCGCTACGTCCGTGGGGGAGCGGTCCGCGACTGGCCGCTGCGCCGCCGGCTGATCTCCTGGGCCGGCAACGTCTACGTGCGCCTGGTTCTCGGCCTTCCAGTGCGCGACGCGACGGCCGGGTTCAAGGCCTTTCGCCGCGAGGCTCTGCTGCGCATCGACGTCCTCGACTCGGTGTCGAACGGCTACTGCTTCCAGATCGAGAACACCTGGCGAGCCAGCCGTGCAGGCCTCGCCGTGACCGAGGTCCCGATCACCTTCAGCGACCGTGGCCTGGGGGAGTCGAAGATGAGCTCTGCCATCGTGCGCGAAGCACTGCTGCGGGTGGTGGTGTGGCGCTGGCGCGAGCTGACCGGTGCGACGACCGCGGTTTCCGGTCCGCCGGCGACAGAGCCGGTGGGTCGTCATGATGCGGTTGCCTGACGTCGTACGACGGATCCCGCTGTCTCCCCAGGTGCTCACCTTCCTCGTGGTGGGCGGGGCCGGTTACGTCGTCGACGTCGCGGTCTTCAACCTGCTGCGCTCGACCGCGACCCTCGGCGCGTGGGACCCGTCCGTGGCCCGCATCCTCGCCGTCGCCGCTGCGATGGTCGTGACCTACCTCGGCAACAGCCTGTTCACCTGGCGCGGCGAGAGCTCTGGCAACCGGCGGCGCGAGGTCGGCCTGTTCGTGGTGTTCAACCTGATCGGACTGAGCATCTCGGTGCTCACCCTGACGATCTCGCACGACCTGCTCGGGCTCACCAGCAGGCTTGCTGACAACATCTCTGCCAACGTGGTGGGACTCGCGCTCGGCACGTTGTTCCGCTACTGGTCCTACAAGACCTTCGTGTTCGCGCACACTGGGGCTGGTGGAGCAACGGCCGACGAGTCGACGTTGGTACTGGTGAGCCAATCGAAGGGATCGGGACCCGATGAGACTCGGCAGCACGACTTCCGCACTGATCGTGGTGGCGGCGCTCGCGCTCAGTGGCTGCGGTACGCAGAACGAGCCGGGTTCCTCGAACGGGGGCCGGGTGACCTCGACGAAGGTGGTCGAGGTGCCCGCCGACGCCGAGACCCAGCCGATGCAACACTCGGGTGACTCGGCCGACGACCCCGCCATCTGGGTGAACACCCAGGATCCCGCCAAGTCGCTCGTGATCGGCAACGACAAGCAGGGCGCCCTCGAGACCTACGACCTCGACGGCTCGCTGGTGCAGAGGATCGTGGCGCCCACCAAGTTCTGGGGCAACGTCGACGTCCGGCAGGGCGTCGAGCTGGGCGCCGGCACGGCCGACGTCGTGGCCGCGGCCAATGCCGGAGTCCGCCTGTACCAGGTCGACCCCACCACCCGGCAGCTGTCGCCCATCACAGCGGGCGGTGCGTCGCTCGACACCGCCGGCGGAGAAGGGGTCTGCCTCTACGACCGGCCGGGCGGCCTGCTCTACGTGTTCATGGTCAACATCTCCGGCGACACCCGTCAGTTCGCCCTCGAGGACGACGGCACCGGGCACCTCAGCGCCAAGCAGGTCCGCCACTTCAAGGTCGGCTCGGAGGCGGAGGGCTGCGTGGCCGACGACGCGAATCGCGCGCTCTACATCGACGAGGAGAACGTCGGGACCTGGAAGTACGGCGCCGACGCGGCCGCCGGCGAGCACCGCACCATGGTCGAAGCGGTCAAGCCCAAGGGCCACCAGATCAACGACATCGAGGGGATCACCCTGGTCGACGACGGCGCCGGCAACGGACTCCTGATCGCCTCCTCCCAGGGCGACCAGGAGCACGAGTCCTACTTCAGCATCCTCGACCGCCGGAGCGGCGCCTTCCGCTCGGCCTTCCGCATCGTCGACGGCCCGCAGGCCGACGGCTGCTCGCACACCGACGGCGTCGCAGCAACCTCGCGTTCGTTGGGACCGGACTTCCCCAACGGTGTCTTCATCTGCCAGGACAACGTGAACACCTCTCCGGGCAAGGCAGGCAATCAGGACTTCAAGCTGACCCGGTTGGAGAAGATCCGCCCCTGACGCCCGGCTTTGCTCGGGCTAGACCGCGGCGTTGTGCATCACGCAACCGTTGACACCGCAGAGCCCGACCGCAACGGTCGAGCGACCAGCAGGGGCCCCGCGTCCCTGACCGGGCGACGGGAGCAGCAGATGCGCAGCACCAGGATTCTCGCGATCGGCACGGCGGTGGTCGCCGCGGCGCTCTCCCTGACCGGCATGGCAGCAGGGGCCTCGGCAGGCGGACCGAAGCACGGGCCGCCACCGGCGAAGCGCGTGGTGATCGTGCTGTTCGACCAGATGCTGCCGCAGTACGCCGACCAGTTCCGGATGCCCAACTTCCGCAAGGTTCGCGACGCAGGCGTCTACTACAACAAGGCCTACCTCGGCTACATGGCCTCGGAGACGGTGATCGCGCACAACGTCATCCCGTCGGGCCTGCTGCCGAAGAACATGGGGTACACCGACGAGGCCTACCGCGACCACGGCGACCTGTTCGGCAAGGGCGCCGACCAGATGCACATCACCGGCGACTTCAGCCTGGATGACTTCGCGACCGTCCAGAAGTACCACGGCCAGCCCTACCCAAAGCTGGCGGACTACCTGCACACCGCCAGGCCGGGCACGAAGTTCATCACCGTCGGTGAGAAGTCGTACGCCGTGGAGACGGCCACGGGCGCGAGCGGCGACATCGCCGTGCGCCTCGGGAGCCGGAAGACCGACTACACCACGGCCATCGGTTGCAGCAACCTGGCGATCCCCGGGTTCCCGGACAACAAGGCGTGGCGTGGCCCCACGGGAAAGAACGTCCCGCCCTACCTGCTCGAGCGGGACGCTACCGACCCGACGATCTGTGGCCGCTACTTCATCAACTCCGACTCGGCCAACCACTACGGCACCAAGGACGCTTTCCCGTCCTACCTCTACCCCTCCGACGGCAACCGCTACTGGCCGGGGAACGATCCGAAGCATCTCGGCGGCGACACCTGGGCGGCCGATGCCGCCATCACGATGATGAAGAAGGAGCCCTGGTCGGGCATGTTCATCACGCTGGGGGCCATCGACAAGGCGGCGCACATGTGGGGAGCCCAGGCCGACGTGGCACCCAAGCACTGCTCCACGCTCGCGGAGCGGACCCACGTCAAGTGCGCTGCCGAGAACGCCGACGTCCAGCTCGGCAAGATCCTCGACGAGATCAAGAAGGTCGACCGGGCCAAGGGTGGCAAGACGCTGGTCGTGCTCACGGCCGACCACGGTGCGACGTACGGCAAGAACTTCCTGGGCAAGCAGACGTCCGGCGCAGGCGACAGCAACTGGTACTACGCACCGTCCGACCTCGGGGTCTGGGACGCGGGGTCCCTGCCCACGGCGCCGGACACGGAGACCTACTCCGACCCCTCCGATGCCGTGAAGAACCTCCTCGACGCCGACGGCAACGTGCAGTTCTCCTACCAGTCCACAGCCATCGAGACCTGGCTGAGGGACTACTCGACGGACAAGAAGAAGGCGAAGGCGTCCACCATGCTGGCGATGCCCGGCGTGATCGCGTCGTACTGGCACAACGGCAACCACTTCTCCCTCCGTGGGACCAACTCGATGACCTCCTCGGAGAAGGCGTGGTGGCAGGCGCACGGGCAGGAGATCGTCGACACGATGGCCTCCGACGACGGCCCGGACGTGGTCGGGCTGCTGCACGACAAGACCAGCTACGGCGTGTACGGCGACCACGGTGGCGCCCAGGAGACCGTGCAGCGGGTCCCCATGGTCTTCTGGACACCGGGGATCGACGACCGGTCGACCGGCGAGAAGTTCCGCACGCCCGACGTGCTGCCGACGATCCTGAAGGCCATGGGCATCCAGCAGACCAGCCCGACCGACGGGAAGGCGCACGTGCTCGACGACTGACCTCACGGGTGGCGCACAGCAGACGTTCAGGGTCGGCGGCTATCGTCCTTGCGCTACGCCACCCACCGGAAGGTCCGACCCTTGCTTCGTCGTCTCCACCGCCCTGCGGCCGCCCTCGTCACAGCGCTCCTGCTCGTCCCGGCCCTTGCGGCCTGTGGCAGCAGCAGCTCCGACAAGGACAGCCCGTCCTCCGCGACCGCAGGACTCGACGCGGTCTCCATCAAGGGCGAGGTGGGCAAGAACCTCACGGCGACCTGGCACACGAAGGTCTCCAAGCCGACGTCGACCAAGGTCACCACGCTGGTCAAGGGCACCGGTCCGAAGATCGCCAGCGGTGACACGGTGAGCGCATACCTGTGGATCGGGAACGGCAGCACCAAGAAGGAGGCCTACAGCGACTACGCCAACGGCACTCCCGAGTCGATCCCGAACAACGGACAGCTCGGTGCCGTGCTCGGCAAGCTCTTCGAGGGCGCGACGTACGGCTCCCGGGTGGCGGCCGTGACGACGCCGACCGACCTGCTCGGCACCGCCTCCGGCAGCTCGCAGCTCGGCATCGGCGCGAACGACAACCTCGTGGTGGTCGCCGACCTGGTCAAGAAGGCAGCGGTCTCACCGACGCCCTCCGACGACAAGGCGCACGACGCACCCGCGTCCGAGCTGCCGAAGGTCGTCGAGACGAAGGGCGAGCCCACGGCGCTGGACTGGTCCGGCATCGCCAAGCCGTCGCTGAAGACCCCGGTCCAGCGACTCGTCCTCAAGAAGGGCACCGGGGCGACGGTCAAGGCGTCGGACACCGTCACCGTCAACTACCTCGGCGAGACCTACAAGGCCAAGAGCCCCTTCGAGTCGAGCTTCACCAGCACGCCGTTCACCCAGCCCCTGAGCGGACTCATCCCCGGCTGGAAGATCGGCCTGACCGGCATGAAGGTCGGCAGCCGCGTCCTGCTGCAGATCCCGCCGGCCTACGCGTACGGCGCCCAGGGCAGCGGCGCCAAGATCCCGCCGAACGCGACGCTGTGGTTCGTGATCGACGTGGTGAAGGCCAAGTAGGTCCAGCACCTAGCCCTTGATCCGCTCGCCGTCCGGGTCGAGCAGCGTACGCAGCGCGACCCGGACGGGCCAGCGGGAGCCGTTGACGTCCACCTCGAAGCTGCTGCTGGTCACCCAGTCGCGGTCGACGATCCCGCCCTCGGGGTCCCACACGTAGGCCAGTCCGACGCAGGCGCCGAGGGTCTCGCCCCACGCCGCCGACATCACCTGGCCCGACGGCGTTCCGTCACGCAGCACCAGCTCCCCGCCCCAGAGCATCGGCTCCGCACTCTCCACGACGAAGGAGACGAGGCGACGCCGCGGTCCCTCCGCACGGGCGCGCTCGACGGCCTCACGACCGAGGAACGCGATGTCCGTCTTGAGCTTGCAGGTGAACAGCAGCCCGGCCTCGAGCGGACCGTAGTCGGGGGTGAGCTCGCGACCGAAGGCGCGGTAGCCCTTCTCCAGCCGCATCTGGTCGATCGTGTAGTAGCCGCCGTTGCGGACGCCGAGGTCCGACCCGGCGTCGAACAGGTCCTCGTAGACACCGACGGCGAACTCGACCGGCACGTAGAGCTCCCAGCCCAGCTCGCCGACGTAGGTGATCCGGGTGGCGCGCACCGTCGAGTAGCCCAGGCTGATCTCGCGGCTGGACCCGAACGGGAAGGCTTCGTCGGACAGGTCGGCTCGGGTCAGGCGGGACAGCAGCTCGCGTGACTTCGGACCCATCACCCCGAGGACGGCGTACTGCGAGGTGACGTCGACGAGGGTGGCCCGGCGGTCACCGAGCTGGCGCCGGATGTGGTCCTGGTCGCGCTCGGTGGTGGCGGCACTGCTCACGACGAGGTACTCGTCGGGCGCGACCCGGCTCAGCGTCACGTCGGACTCGTAGGTGCCGCGCGAGTTGAGCAGGCCGGTGTAGACCGTGCGGCCGACCGGCACCGCGACGTCGGCGGTGCAGATCCACTGCAGGGCGGCCTCGGCGTCCGGCCCGATCAGGCGGTACTTCGAGAAGGAGGTCTGGTCGAAGACGGTCACGTTCTCGCGGGTGTTGGCGTGCTCGGCGGAGGTCCAGGGCAGCCAGTTCTGCTTGCCCCAGGAGTACTCGATCTCCGGCTCCTCGCCCGCCGGCGCGAAGAAGTTGGCCCGCTCCCAGCCCATCCTGCTGCCGAAGTTGGCGTTGGCCGCGACCAGGTGGGCGTAGAGGGGCGAGCGACGGAACGGCCGCGCCGTGCGCATCTCGCGGTTGGGCCAGGGGACGGCGTAGTGCAGCCCGAGCACCTCGGCCACCCGGTCGTGCAGCCACTGGTTGTTGCCGTTGAACCGCGCGAAGCGGCGTACGTCGACGCTGGTGAGGTCGAGGGTGGGCTCGCCCTCGACGATCCACTCGGCCAGTGCCCGGCCGGCTCCGCCCGCCGTCGCGATGCCGACGGAGTTGAAGCCGGCACCGACGTAGAACCCGCGGACCTCCGGTGCCTCGCCGAGGATGAACTGGTTGTCCGGGGTGAAGCTCTCGGGTCCGTTGTAGAACTTGCGGATCCCGGTCTCCTCCAGCGCCGGTACCCGGTGCACGGCACTCTCCATCAGCGGCGCGAAGTGCTCCCAGTCCTCATCGAGGAGCTGGAACTCGAAGGGGTGGGGGAGCTGGTCCGGCGAGACCCAGGGCTTGGCGTCCGGCTCGAACCCGCCGACCACGAGGCCACCGACCTCCTCCTTGAAGTAGGTGTAGCCGTCGGGGTCGCGCAGCACCGGCAGGTCGGGATGCACGCCCTCGAACGGGTCGGTGACGACGTAGAAGTGCTCGGCGGAGTGGAGCGGCACGTTGACCCCCGCCAGCGCACCGACCGCCTTGGCCCACTGGCCGGCGCAGTTGACGACGACCTCGGCCTCGACGTCGCCGGCCTCGGTGCGGACGCCGACGACCCGGCCGTCCTCGAGGAGTACGTCGAGCACGCGGGTGTGCTCGACCACCCGTGCTCCGTGTTGCCGGGCGCCTCGGGCCAGGGCACCGGTGAGGTCGGCGGGGTTGGCCTTCCCGTCGCCGGGCAGCCAGATCGCGCCCTGCAGGTCGTCGACCCGCAGGATCGGGACCCGGGCGTGCGCCTCCTCCGGCGTGAGCAGCTCGCACTCGAGGTCGAAGGCAGCCGCCGTCGCCGCCGTACGCCGCAGCTGGGTCATCCGGTCCTCGGTGCGCGCGACCGTCAGGCCGCCGCAGCGCTTGAAGCCGGTCGACAGCCCCACCTCGTCCTCGAGCTGGGAGTAGAGCTCGGTGGAGTACTGCACGATGCGGGTGCCGCTCTGGTTGGCCCGCAGCTGGCCGACCAGCCCGGCCGCGTGCCACGTCGTACCCGACGAGAGCTGGCCCTGCTCCACCAGCAGCACGTCGGTCCAGCCGAGCTTGGTCAGGTGGTAGGCGACGCTGGTGCCGATCACGCCGCCCCCGATGATCACGACCCGGGCGCGGTCGGGGAGTGGGGCCGCCACGTCAGTCGTCCCTCGTCGCCTGCTCGAGCACCTTCTCGAAACCGGGGTCGTCGAACTCGGCGACCGCGCGGTCGTACTTCTCCATCGCCCACTCCCAGAAGTCGAAGTCGATCGTGCTGACGGAGCTCTGGATCGATCCCCAGAGGGTCCAGCCGTACTTGGACATCAGTCCCCAGAGCCTCGCCCGGGCCACTCGATGACGGAGCAGCTCGCCGTCGTACGCCTCCATCAGCTCGTCGAGCTGTTCGTCGGCCAGGTTGGCCTCGCTCCACAGGTTGCCGAGCTCGAAGCAGGGGTCGTTGTTGCCGGCGTACTCGTAGTCGATCAGCCAGATCTTCTGGCCGTCGTCGATGAAGTTGCCGGCCAGCAGGTCGTTGTTGCACGGCACCGTGGCGACGGGCTTGGTGCCGAGCGCCCGCTTGATCTGCTGGGCCTGGTCGGCGAACTCCTCGTAGCGGTCGGGCAGCCGGAACCCGTGCTCGTGGGCGATGGCGAGGTAGCGCGGCTGGATCTCGAACATGTCGAACTCGTTGACGAACCGCGGTCCCTCGTGGAGCTGCCTGCAGGCCGCGGCGACCCGGGTGAGGTGACCCCCGTCGCGCAGGTCGTCGTCGGTGAAGGTGTGGCCCTCGATGAACCCGACGACGAGCAGTCGCGGGTCCTCGACGTACTCGATCACCGGGGCTCCGACCCCCGCCTCCGCCGCGGCCTCCGAGTTGCGTCGCTCGGCATCCCGGTCGATGGCGAGCAGCTCGCTGCCGGCCTGGGCGATGCGTACGACGACCGACCCGTCCTCGGTCGTCACCTTGACGTTAACGTTGGTGAGACCGCCGGAGAGCTCCTCGACCTGGCGCTCGCGTCCGCGCAGGCATGCGACAGCGTCGAGAGCCGCATCGTGGGCGGGATCGTGGGCGGGATCATGGGCCACGAGCACGACCCTAGGGCTTGGTAATACGTTGGAGCCATGAACGAGCGCGAGACCCTGGACAAGGTGCCCACCGGACTCTTCATCGGTGGTGAGTGGCGAGACTCCTCCAACGGTGCGACGACCGACGTCGAGGACCCGGCCACCGGTGAGACCCTGACGACCGTCTCTTCCGCCACGGCGGAGGACGGCAAGGCGGCGCTGGACGCCGCCGTCGCGGCCCAGCACGACTGGGCGGCCACGGCACCGCGCGAGCGGGCCGAGATCCTGCGGTCGGCCTTCGACCTGATCACCGAGCGTGCGGACTACTTCGCCATGCTGATGACGCTCGAGATGGGCAAGCCGCTGGCGCAGTCCAAGGGCGAGGTCACCTACGGCGCGGAGTTCTTCCGCTGGTTCTCCGAGGAGGTCGTCCGCATCGCCGGGCGCTGGGCCACCTCACCGGACGGCAACACCCGGCTGATGACGATGAAGCAGCCGGTCGGCCCGGTCCTGATGATCACGCCGTGGAACTTCCCGCTCGCCATGGGCACCCGCAAGATCGGCCCGGCGATCGCGGCCGGGTGCACGATGGTGGTCAAGCCGGCCCAGCAGACGCCGTTGACGATGCTCGCGTTGGCCGACCTGATGGCCGAGGTCGGTCTGCCGGCCGGCGTCCTCAACGTCATCTCGACCCACGACACCGGCGAGGTGATGGAGCCCCTGATCGGGGACGACCGGCTGCGCAAGCTGACCTTCACCGGCTCGACCCCGATCGGCAAGATGCTGGTCAAGCAGTCGGCCGACCAGCTGCTGCGGGTCTCGATGGAGCTCGGCGGCAACGCGCCGTTCCTGGTCTTCGCCGACGCCGACCTCGACAAGGCCGTCGAGGGCGCGATGCTGGCCAAGATGCGCAACATGGGTGAGGCCTGCACCGCCGCCAACCGGTTCCTGGTCCACGAGTCCGTCGCCGACGAGTTCGCGACCAGGTTCGCCGAGAAGATGGCCGCCGAGAAGGTCGGCCGCGGCACCGAGGACGGCGTCACCGTCGGCCCGCTCATCGACGCCAAGCAGCGCGACAAGGTCGCCGAGCTGGTCGACGACGCCACCAGCCGTGGTGCCTCGGTGGTGACCGGCGGCTCGACCACCGGCGACAAGGGCTACTTCTTCGAGCCCACCGTGCTCACCGACGTCTCGGCCGACGCCGACCTCTTCCGCGAGGAGATCTTCGGACCGGTCGCGCCCATCTCCACCTTCTCCGAGGACGAGAAGGCGATTCAGATGGCCAACGACACCGAGTACGGCCTCGTCGCCTACGCCTTCACCACCGACCTCGGCCGGATGATCCGGGTCAGCGAGGGCCTGGAGTTCGGCATGGTCGGCATCAACCAGGGCATCGTCTCCAACCCGGCCGCCCCCTTCGGCGGCGTCAAGCAGTCCGGCTTCGGCCGCGAGGGCGGCCCCGAGGGCATCGAGGAGTACCTCTCGGTCAAGTACGTCGGCATCGCTCCGTAGTACCGGATAGTCCAGAACGCTCGACCGCTCGGCGGCGTACCGGGAGCGGCTTTTCGTTTTGGACTATGGGCGTTCTTGGACCAGCTGTTACTGCCGGTAGTTCTCCACGGTGCCGACCGGGCGCACCTCGGAGTCGTCGGGCTGGCCGAACTCCCGGCGGGCCTGGCGCTGGCGGAGCAGGTCCCAGCACTGGTCGAGCTGCTCCTCGAGGTGACGGATGCGCTCCGCCTCCCCGCCGCTGTCCCGGAGTCGGTGCTCCTCGTCGACGAGTTCGGTGATCTGCTTCAGGAGGTCACTGTCCGATGCGCTCATGGGAGCCAGCATCTGCCGGGGCCACGGCTCCGCACAAGCCGGTTCACTGGTGGATGTGCTCCATCCAGTCGCGCGGGACCCGGCCACGGGGGCCGGGCACGGTCTCGGCGACGGGTCGCGACGTCGGAGGAGCCAGCTCGGGGCCGTCGAAGGCCTGGCTGGACTCGTAGTCCCAGAACCAGTCCTCGCCCGGCTCGAAGCTGCGGATGATCGGGTGCCCGGTCGCGCGCGCATGAGCCGTCGCGTGCTGCGCGGGCGAGGTGTCGCAACAGCCGACGTGTCCGCAGGTCGCACAGCGCCTGAGGTGGACCCACCAGCCGGCCGGGTCCGCGGCGTCACAGTCCGCGCATCCGGTCCCGCTCGGGGGTACGTCGACATCGATCGCCTCGTGGTCGGTCATCGGGTCTCCTGTTCGTGGGGACTGTCTCGCCGTCGTGCTCCAGTGTCCCCCGGGGAGCGACATCAGGGGAGAATCTGGCTCGTGCACCCCCACCTCGCCGACTCGGACACGACGCCGTGAGCCAGCGCTGGTCGGCCCACGAGCTGATCGACCTCGTGCTCGATCCCGGCTCCTACGAGTCCTGGGACGAGCCGGTCGACATCAGCCGCCACCCGGCCGGCTACCAGGACGAGCTGCGCGCCGCCGCCGAGCGGGCCGGCACCGACGAGTCCGTGATCACCGGCCGTGGGCTGGTGCGCGGCCGCCCGGTGGCGTTCGTGGTCAACGAGTTCTCCTTCCTCGGCGGCTCCATCGGCCGGGCCGCGGGCGAGCGGATCGTTGCCTGCGTACGACGCGCCACCGCCGAGGGACTGCCGCTGCTCGCCACCACCGCCTCGGGGGGCACCCGGATGCAGGAGGGGACTCCCGCCTTCGTCCAGATGGTCGCGATCTCCCGCGCGGTGATGGCGCACCGGGCGGCCGGGCTGCCCTACCTCGTGCACCTGCGCAACCCGACGACCGGCGGCGTCTACGCCTCGTGGGGCTCACTGGGCCACGTGACGGTCTCCGAACCGGGTGCCCTGGTCGGGTTCCTCGGCCCGAAGGTCTACGAGGCGCTCGAGGGCAAGCCGTTCCCCGAGGGGGTGCAGCGGGCCGAGAACCTCGCCGAGAAGGGCGTGATCGACGCCGTCGTCTCGACCGAGGACCTGCCCGTCCTGATCGACAAGACCCTCGCCGTGCTCGTCGACCCGCCCACGGACCCAGTGCTGCCGGTGCGGTCCGACCAGTCCTGGTCGAGCCGGCCGGTCTGGGAGTCTGTGGAGCTGACGCGGTCGGAGTCGCGACTCGGCGTACGCGACGTGTTGAGGTACGGCGCGACCGGGACCCTCGCGCTGAACGGCACCGAGGAGGGCGAGCAGGACGCCGCCGTACTCGTCACGCTGACCAGGCTCGACGGACAGCCGTGCGTCCTGGTCGGCCAGGACCGGGTCCGCCAGACGGCGGAGAAGCCGCTCGGCGCCGCCGCCCTGCGCGAGGCCCGACGCGGCATGCGGCTGGCCGAGGAGCTGGGTCTGCCGCTCGTCACCGTCATCGACACCCCGGGTGCCGAGCTGTCGCAGGCGGCCGAGGAGGGCGCCATCGCCGGCGAGATCGCGCGCTGCATCGCGACCCTCACCACCATGACGGTGCCGACCGTCTCGGTGATCCTCGGCCAGGGCACCGGCGGCGGGGCGCTGGCGCTCCTCCCCGCCCAGGTCGTCATCGCCGCCCAGAATGCCTGGCTCTCACCGCTGCCGCCCGAGGGTGCCAGCGTCATCCGCCACGGCGACCTCGACCACGCCGCCGAGATGGCCGAGGCCCAGGGCATCGGCGCGGCCGCCCTGTTGGAGAGCGGCATCGTGCACCGCGTCGTACCCGAGCTCCCCGACGACGACCCGGAGTCCCTCGCCACCGCCGTCGCCGCCCGGATCGCCCAGGAGCTGCGGAGGATCGGCCAAACCGGATAGTCCCGTGTGTTCGGACCCTTCTGCAGTGCGAAAAGGGGTCCGTTCACTCGGGACTATCGGGCTTCGGGTTCAGCTCACCAACGGCGCGAGGTAGCGGGCGGCGTAGGCGCGGACGGCTTTCTCGTCGGTGACGTCGAGGCCGCCGCGGGGGTTGAGCAGGTAGGTCCACGCGACGCGGAGCATCAGCTCGGCCACCGTGAGCAGCTCGTCGTCCGGCATCGTGGCGCCGGCTCGGCGCAGGGTGTCCGCGACGCGTCCGGCCGAGCCGAGGACCAGCGAGCTGTGCGAGGCGGCGCCGGCGGCGGTGATCAGGTCGGGCTCGCTCTCGGCGAGGCGGGCGAGCAGCGGGATCTCCCGCGTCAGCCGCAGGCCCTGGGTGAAGCACTCGACGACCGCCTCGCGGGGAGGCAGGTCGGCGGCGACCCGGTCGAGCTCGGTCAGGAAGTCGTCGAACTGCTGGAGCAGGACGGCCTCGAGCAGGACGTCCTTGTTGGGGTAGGCGCGGTAGAGCGTGCTGCGACTGACCCCGGCCGCGCGGGCGACGTCCTCGACGTTGGCCCGACGCACGCCGTACTGCTCGAAGACCTGGCGAGCCGCCTCGAGCATCGCGACCGTCACAGTCGTTCCAGCCGCACGGGTACGCCGTCGCGGGGGTACGGCAACGCGGTCAGGTCGATCGGCCACACGTAGTCGTCGGGCACCGACCAGCGGTAGCCGCGCAGCAGCTCGTGCATGATCGCCCGCACCTGCATGCCGGCGAAGTGCATCCCGATGCACTTGTGCACCCCGGCGCCGAAGGGCTCGAAGGCCAGCCGGTGCGAGCGGTCCTCGCGACGGTCGGGCGCGAACCGGTCGGGGTCGAAGCGCGTCGGATCCGGCCACAGCTCGGGCAGGTAGTGGTTCATGTACGGCGACACGGTGACGAACGCGCCGGACGGGATGTGGTAGCCGTCGAGTGAGGTCTCCCGCACCGCGACCCGAGGCAGCGAGGGCACCGGAGAGCACAGCCGCATCGACTCCTTCATCACCCGGTCGAGCACGTCGAGCGCCAGCACGCCGTCGTAGTCCAGATCCCCAGCCGCCATGGACTCGGCCCGCGCCTGCTCCTGCCAGTCGGGGTGCTTGGCGAGGTGGTAGGCCATCGAGCTCAAGGTGATGGTGGTGGTGTCGTGGGCCGCCATCAACAGGAAGATCATGTGGTTGACGATGTCGTCGTCGCTGAACTCGTCACCGTCCTCGCTCTGCGCGCGGCACAGCTGCGCGAACAGGTCGTCGCCGCCGTCGCGTCGCTTGGTCGGCAGGTGCGAGCGGAAGAAGTCCTCGAGGAAGGCCCGCGCCTTGAGCCCGCGGGCCCACGGGCCGCCGGGGATCGGCTTGCGGATGACCGACGTGCCGGCCCGCACCGCCGCGATGAACGCCTTGTTGACCTGCTCCTGCTCCTCGCGGGTGAGGTCGACGCCGACGAAGGTCTCGAGTGCGAGGTCGAGTGTCAGTGCCTTGAACACGTGGTGCATGCGCACCGGCTGTCCGCCGTCAACCCACGCGTCGGAGAGCTGGGCGAGGTTGCGACGGATGTGCGGCGCCATCACCGCGTGGTAGCGGCGCAGTGCGTCGTTGGTGAAGGCGTGCTGCAGGATGCGCCGGTGGTGCAGGTGCTCGTCGAAGTCGAGCAGCATGATGCCGCGGTGGAAGAACGGTCCGATGAAGTGCGACCACGCCGGGCCGTTGGCGAAGGTCCGGTCGCGGTTGACCAGCACCTGCTCGGCCAGGTCGGCGCCGGCGGTGACGTACATCGTCACGCCGAACACCTTGAGCCGGTAGAGCTCGCCGTACGTCTCGCGCAGGAACTCGTTGTGGCTGATCGGGTGGTAGCGCAGCTGCAGCAGGTGGGGCAGGCCGAGCACGGGACCACGCGCCTGCTTCAGTCCAGCCCGGGTGGTGACCGTCATGGCGCCTCCGCTGGCATGTTGAGACAAATCTGTGTCAATGTATCACCGTGACGACGGCCCAGCGCGTTTCCGCCGACAGCGCCGAGGCGCTGCCGCTCGGTCCCGACTCGCTGACCTGGCGCTACTTCGGCGACCACCGGATGGCGCTGCTCGGTCCGCGAGCGGCCGTCCTGCAGAACATGCTCCCGGCGCTCGGCCAGGGCGTGGAGGACCACTCGGTCTGGTTCGCCGAGACGCTGGCGCGACTGCAGCGCAGCATCCCGCCGATCTTCAACACCGTCTACGGCGCCGACCCGGAGACCAGCGGCCACGAGGTCCGTGACTTCCACAGGCCGATCAAGGGCCGGCTGCCCGACGGGTCGCCGTACAGCGCGCTCAACCCGGACACCTACTACTGGGCGCACGCCTGCTTCGTCGAGCACCTGATCACCGCGACCGACACCTTCATCCGCCGGCTCAGCGAGGAGGAGACGGAGCAGATCTTCCGCGAGTCGATCACCTGGTTCGAGCGGTACGGCGTCAGCTCGCGGAGCACGCCGCAGACCTACGCCGAGTTCGTCGACTACTTCGAGCACGCGCTCGAGGAGCGGCTGGTCGCCCACCGCACCGCGTCGTACGGCGTGGGCTACGCGACCAAGGGCTGGCCCCGTCCGCAGCGCGTCCCGGCCGCGATCTGGTGGCTGGTGAGGGGGCCGGTCAACGCGGTCAGCTCGTCCCTGACGATCGGCGGCCTGCCACCGCGCGCCCGCGAGATCCTCGGCCTGCCGTGGGACGAGAAGCGCGAGCAGCGCTACCAGCGGTTCGCCTCGGTCAGCCGCGCGATGAACGGCCTCTACCAGCGGTTGCCGGGTCGTCACCGGATGCACCCGATCCCGCTGCGGGCGTTCGCGCGCGAGGGTCGGCGCGCCTGACGCTAGAGGTTCTCCACCTCGACGTGCTCCGGGTCGTCCGCCGGGGTGTAGCCCCAGACCTGGCCGAGGAAGGACAGCTCGAGCTCGGCCGCCCGGACGATCGACGCGGGCTCGCGGAAGCCGTGGCCCTCGCCGGGGAACATCGCCAGCGCGACCGGCCGGCCGACCGCCTGCAACGCCTCGAACATCACCCGTGCCTGCGAGGGCGGTACGACGCGGTCCTCCTCGCCCTGCAGGAGCAGGAGTGGGCTCGTGATCTGGTCGACGTGGTGGATCGGCGAGCGGGCGTCGTACGTCTCCCGCGCGGCGGGCCAGGGTCCGATGAGCCCGTCGAGGTAGCGCGACTCGAACTTGTGCGTCTCCTTGGCGAGCAGCGACACGTCGGCCACGCCGAACAGGCTGACGCCGGCGCTGAACGTGTCGTGGAAGGCGAGACCGGCGAGGACGACGAACCCGCCGGCCGACCCACCGCGTACGCCGAGACGCGACCCGTCGACCACGCCGGTGTCGGCGAGGTGGCGGGCACCGGCCACGCAGTCCTCGATGTCCGCGACGCCCCAGGTGCCGCGCAGCCGCTCCCGGTAGGCGCGGCCGTAGCCGGTGGACCCGGCGTAGTTCACGTCGAGCACGGCGAGCCCGCGCGAGGTGAAGAAGCTGACCGAGTGTCGCGGCACCGCAACCGCCGCCGAGGTCGGCCCGCCGTGGGCGGTGACGACCAGGGGAGGGAGCTCGCCGTCCGGTGCGTCGGCCGCGGGATGCGTCGGCCGGTAGAGGAAGCCGTAGGCCGTCTCCCCGTCGTGGCCGGGCCAGCTGACCGCCTCCGGCTCGGGCGTGTACGCCGGGTCGGGTGCCGCGCCCCGGGCCTGCACGACCGCCAGCTCGCCGTCGGGCAGTGCGATGGTCACGGTCGCGAAGCCGAGCTCGGTGTGCCCCGCCTCGCAGACGATGCCGCCTGCCCAGGGCGAGAGGGTGCTGGCCGAGACGAGCGGGAGGGCGAGGTCGGTCCTCTGGCCCGGTCGGTCGGGGTCGAGCACGGTCAGTCGTCCCAGACCGTCGACGTGGCGTACGGCGGCCAGGCGGCCGTCCGGCGTACGTGTCATCGACCGCGTGCGCAGCACCCACGAGGGGTTGCCGTACTCGCTGCCCGGGTCGGCCAGGGCCACGGCTTCCCCGGCGCCGGTGAGGTCGACGAGATGAGGCACCGACCAGCCGTCGGGGTCGGAGATGAAGGCGAGCCGGTCACTGTCGACCCACACCGGTTCGACCGCCGTGCAGCCGTCGCCACCGCCGACCCGGCGTACGTCGCCCAGGTCACCCGAGTCGTCGAGGTCGGCGACCCGCACGGACGCCTCGTCCCAGGGCATCGACGGGTGCGACCACTGCACCCAGGCGAGCCGACGGCCGTCGGGGGAGAGCACGGGGTCGATCACGAAGTCCGGCAGACCGGGGTCGCCCGAGTCGTCGGCCGCAGGACGAGGCGTGCTGCGACGTCGTCCGGCGACGACCACGCTCCCGAAGCCAGGTTGGGCGGCGTCGAGGGGGAGGCGGACCAGCTCGTTGACCGGCTCGAGGCCATCCACACGATGGTCCTCGCGCACCGCGAAGCAGACGCCACGGGCGGTGTCGATCTCCATCGCCGACCAACGCACTCCGGCCCCGTCGACGGCAGGGGTCAGCGCCCGCGGCTCCCCGTCGAGCCGCCACAGCTGCTGGGTGGCGAAGTCGACGGCGAGCACGATCCCGTCCCGGACGGTCCAGGCGCCCCCGCCGTACTCCTGCACGCGCGAGCGCACCGACATCCACTCCGGTGAGACGTCGGTGGTGGTGCCGTCCGCGCTCCGGCGGGTGAGGATGACGCGGCCGCCGCTCTCGGGACGCGTCTGCAGGAAGTAGAGGTCGTCGCCGTCGGCGCGTGGGTCCGCGGACACGCCACCGGATGCGACCAGGTCGGTCGGGGAGATGGGGGAGGGCCAGGAACCGTAGGGCAACGCAGCTGTCGGCATGCCTGCATCCTGCATGATGGCGCCGTCTATCTTGGCCCCATGGCCGACCGCTCGCCGCTGGGACTGCTCGACACCGACTCTCTGGTGAACGAGGAGGATCGCGCCATCCAGCAGACCGTCCGCAAGTGGGTCGACGACCGGGTGCGCCCGCACATCGCCGAGTGGTACGAGAACGGCACGGCCCCCGTGCGCGACATCGCCCTCGAGCTCGGCGATATCGGTGCCCTCGGCATGCACCTCGAGGGCTACGGCTGCGCCGGCACGAGTACGACGGCCTACGGGCTGGCCTGCCTGGAGGTGGAGGCCGGTGACTCGGGCATCCGCTCGCTGATGTCGGTGCAGGGCAGCCTGGCCATGTTCGCGATCCACGCCCACGGCTCGGAGGAGCAGAAGGAGCAGTGGCTGCCGCAGATGGCGAAGGGGGAGAAGATCGGCTGCTTCGGCCTGACCGAGCCGGACTTCGGCTCCAACCCAGCCGGGATGCGCACCCGCGCCAAGCTCGACGGGTCCGACTGGGTGCTCGACGGATCGAAGATGTGGATCACCAACGGCTCGATCGCCGACGTCGCCGTCGTGTGGGCCCAGACCGACGAGGGCATCCGCGGTTTCGTCGTACCCACCGACACCGAGGGTTTCTCCGCCCCCGACATCAAGCAGAAGATGTCGATGCGGGCCTCGGTGACCAGCGAGCTGGTGCTGGACGGCGTCCGGCTCCCCGCCGACGCCATGCTGCCGAACGTCAAGGGCCTGCGCGGCCCGTTGAGCTGCCTGACCGAGGCACGGTTCGGCATCATCTTCGGCTCGATCGGAGCCGCGCGTGACTGCCTCGAGGCGACGCTGCGGTACGTCGGGGAGCGGGAGATCTTCGACAAGCCCCTCGGCGGATTCCAGCTCACCCAGGCCAAGCTGGCCGACATGACCGTCGAGCTGGGCAAGTCGATGCTGCTCGCGCTGCACCTCGGCCGGCTCAAGGACGACGGCCGGATCACCGCCGAGCAGGTCAGCTTCGGCAAGCTCAACAACATCCGCGAGGCTCTGGCCATCGCGCGCGAGTGCCGAACGATCATGGGCGCCGCCGGGATCACCCTGGAGTGGCCGATGATGCGGCACGCCAACAACCTCGAGTCGGTGCTCACCTACGAGGGCACCTCGGAGGTCCACCAGCTGGTGCTGGGCAAGGCCCTCACCGGCCAGGACGCCTTCCGCTGAGTCGAGGGTCACAGCGCCGCGTTGGCCAACAATGCGGGTGATTCGGGCCCGATGCCCTACTCTTGAGTCACAAGGATCGTCCAGTCTCACCTCGATCCTGATGCGTGTCGCAGCACTCGTGCTCCACGTCGCCCGAACACCAGACGGAACCAGCGTCTACGGCTGTGGTGGGACTTACACACAGTTAGCGAACCTTTCCCCTTGTCTTCCTTCCTCGAGCTCGGCGTCCCCGCCGACCTGTCCGACGTGCTTGCCTCGCAGGGCATCACCGACCCCACTCCCATCCAGGCAGCGACGCTGCCCGACTCCCTCGGCGGACGCGACGTCCTCGGCCGCGGCCGCACCGGCTCCGGCAAGACGCTCGCGTTCCTGCTGCCGCTGGTCGCCCGGCTGGACGCGTCCCGCTCCCGTCGTACGCCGAAGCGCCCGCGTGCGCTGATCCTCGCGCCGACCCGCGAGCTGGTCGCCCAGATCGACGCCGCGCTGGCGCCGCTGGCAGCCGTGCACGGGCTCCGCACCCGCACCGTCTTCGGCGGTGTCGGTCAGAACCCCCAGGTCACCGCCATCCGTCAGGGCGTCGACTTCGTGCTCGCCTGCCCCGGTCGCCTGGAGGACCTGATCAAGCAGGGTCACGTCGACCTCGGCCAGGTCGAGGTCACCGTCCTCGACGAGGCCGACCACATGGCCGACCTCGGCTTCCTGCCCGCCGTACGCCGCATCCTCGAGCAGACGCCTCGCGGTGGTCAGCGGATGCTGTTCTCCGCCACCCTCGACTCGGGTGTGAACGTGCTGGTCAAGCGCTTCCTCACCAACCCGGCCACCCACGAGGCCGACTCGGCCCAGTCGCCGATCTCGACGATGGACCACCACGTCCTGCACGTGCACCGCGACCACCGTGTCTCCGTGCTCGTCGACCTCACCAGCGCTCCCGGCCGCACGGTCGTGTTCACCCGCACCAAGCACGGCGCCAAGAACCTGGCCAAGCAGCTGAACTCGCGGGGCGTGCCCACCGTCGAGCTACACGGCAACCTCGCCCAGAACGCGCGCACCCGCAACATGGAGGCCTTCCACTCGGGCAAGGCCAGCACGCTGGTCGCGACCGACATCGCCGCGCGCGGCATCCACGTCGATGACGTGGCCCTGGTCGTGCACGCCGACCCGCCGGCCGAGCACAAGGCCTACCTGCACCGCTCGGGGCGCACAGCTCGAGCCGGTGCCGCCGGCACCGTGATCACGCTGATGACCGACCAGCAGGTCAAGGACGTCCGCGACCTCACGCGCGCGGCCAAGATCTCCCCGACCACCACCAAGATCTCCGGGCCGAGCCACCCGGTGCTCGCCCAGCTCGCCCCGGGCGAGCGCGTGCTCGTCGCCGGCGGGCTCAAGGACGACCGACCGGCCGAGGACCGCAACCAGTCACGTGGCGGTGGCGGCGGTGGCCGTCGTCGCAGCGGTGGTCGTGGCGGCCAGGGCTCCGGCCGGTCGCAGGGGGAGTCACGTTCGCGTCAGCAGGGTGGTCGCTCGCGTGGCGGCAACCGTGGCTCCGCCGCTGCCCCGAAGAGCGGCGGGCACAGTGCCGCGTCGTTCAGCAGCAACCGTCGCGGCCGCTGACCAGGCTCCTCAGTAGCTTCCGGTCATCCGCTTGCGGGCGGCCTCGTTCGAGGCGTCGTTGAGGGCTGCGTAGCCGAGCGACGCGAGGTGGACGAGATCCCCGAGCTGGTGCACGCGGTGGCGCGGGAACCCGTTGACGCGGAGGAACTCGCGGCCGGCGAAGACCAGCAACGTCGCGGCGGCGAGGATCAGGACGGCGAAGGCGATGAAGAAGGTCATGCCCCTACTGTCCGTCGACGCTTCCGCGCTCACGAGTGGCAGAAATGACCATCTCCGCAAAGATCGCGCCAACGTGTTCCCGGCGCTCTCCGGGGCCGTGGCAGGCTGGTGGCATGGAGGTCCTGACCCCGCGTGACGTGCCCCTCGGCGGGCTCCGCGCGATGACCGTGCGGCGTACTCTCCCCCAGCGGCAGCGCTCCCTGGTCGGCGCCTGGTGCTTCCTGGACCACTACGGCCCAGACGAGGTCGACGGGTCGGGCGGGATGGTGGTGCCGCCGCACCCGCACACCGGACTGCAGACGGTCAGCTGGCTGTTCACCGGCGAGATCGAGCACCGCGACTCCGCGGGCCACCACGCGTTCGTGCGGCCCGGCGAGCTCAACCTGATGACGGCCGGGCGCGGCATCAGCCACAGCGAGTACTCCACCCCCGGCACCACCACCCTGCACGGCGCCCAGCTGTGGCTGGCGCTGCCCGACGGCGACCGACAGGTCGACCCGTCGTTCGAGCACTTCGCACCCACCCCGGTCTCCGGCGAGGGCTGGGAGGCGCGGGTGTTCATTGGTTCGCTGCTCGGGTCGGAGTCGCCGGTCACGACGTACACCCCGCTGCTCGGCGCCGAGCTCACCCTCGCCTCCGGTACGACGCTGACGGTGCCGGTCGATGCGTCGTACGAGCTGGGCGTGCTGGTCGACACCGGCAGCGTGCGGGTCGAGGGCAAGCCGCTGGCCGCACACGAGCTGGGCTTCGTCGAACCTGGCTCCGACTCGATCGAGCTGAGCGCCGACGGGGACGTCCGCCTGCTCCTGCTCGGCGGCCCGCCGTTCGGGGAGAAGATCGTCATGTGGTGGAACTTCATCGGCCGCGAGCACGACGAGGTGGTCGGCTACCGCGCCCAGTGGGAGGCCCTGCTCGCCGACGACGACCACACCCGCTTCGGCCTCCCCGCCGACGACCCCCTCGAGCCCCTGCACGCACCCCCGCTGCCCAACGCGCGGATGGTCAAGCGCGGCCCGTGAGGGGCGACTCCTGAGACTGCCCCACCAGCGACCTGTCAGGCCCACGACCTAGGCTCACCCCGTGACACACGAACAGACCCGACCCCGCACCAGCCTGTCCGACCTCGCCGCTGAGGGCACGGTGCTCATCGACGGGGGCATGGGCACCCTGCTCCAGGACAGCGGCCTCGACGACGGCGGCTCCGGGGAGCTGTGGAACGTCGACCGTCCCGAGGTGGTCCGCGAGGCCCACCGGGCGTACGCCCAGGCCGGTGCTCGCATCATGACCACCAACACCTTCGGCGGCACCCGCCCCCGACTGGACATGCACGGTCTCGGCGACCGGGTGCACGAGCTCAACGAGGCCGGTGCGCGCCTGGCCCGGGAGGTCGCCGACCAGCACGGCGCCCTGGTCGCAGGCGACCTCGGCCCCACCGGTGAGCTGATGGCGCCGCTCGGCACCATGGACGCCGAGGCGGCCCAGGCGATCTTCGCCGAGCAGCTGGCCGGTCTCCGCGACGGCGGCATCGACCTGGTCCTGATCGAGACGATGAGCGACCTCGCCGAGGTGGAGGCGGCCGTCGCCGCGGCGCGGGAGGTCACTCCCGACCTGCCGATCGTGGCCACTCTGAGTTTCGACACCAACCTGCGCTCGATGATGGGCGTGCGCCCCGGCGACGCCGTGACGGCCTTGGCCGCGGCTGGCGTCGACGCTGTCGGCGCCAACTGTGGTCGCGGTCCGGGCGAGATGCGCCAGATCGCCGCCGAGCTCGTGGCGGCGCGTCCCGCGGGACTGCTGCTCGTCGCCCAGTCCAACGCCGGCCTGCCGCAGGTGGTCGGCGATCACTTCGAGTACGACGCGACGCCGGACGACATGGCCGGCCATGCCACCGAGCTGCGCGACCTCGGCATCGACCTGATCGGCGCCTGCTGCGGCTCCACCCCCGACCACCTGCGGGCGATGAGCAACGCCCTGTCATGACCGACGGCACCGTCGTCGGCGAGGACGGCGTCGCCCGCTGCCCCTGGGCGGGGGGACCCGGCACCATGCGCGACTACCACGACACCGAGTGGGGCGTGCCGGTGCGCGGTGAGGGGGGGCTGTTCGAGCGGATGTGCCTCGAGGGCTTCCAGGCTGGGTTGTCGTGGTCGACGATCCTCAACAAGCGCGAGCGGTTCCGTGAGGTGTTCCACGGCTTCGACGTCGACCGCGTCGCCACGATGACCGACGGCGACGTCGAGCGACTGCTGACCGACACCGGCATCGTCCGCAACCGGGCCAAGATCGAGGCGACGCGCAAGAACGCCGTCGCGACCATCGCTCTGCGCGACGACGGCGGGCTCGAGTCGTTCGTCGAGCAGTTCCGTCCCGCCCGCGACCCCGAGCCGCGCGTCCCCGCCGAGGTCCCGACCACGTCACCGGAGTCGGTGGCGCTGTCCAAGGCGCTGCGCAAGCGCGGGTTCGGCTTCGTCGGCCCGACCACCATGCATGCGCTGATGGAGGCGACCGGACTGGTCGACACCCACCTCGTCGGGTGTCACCGCCGCGGCATCGCGCGGTGAGGTTCCCGGGCTAGCGGGGGTCCTGCGCCTCGTCGCTCGCCGTCGGACCGGCGTGCCGACCCTCGACCTCGTTCCCGACCGGCTCACCCACGACGGCATCCACCGGAGCCCGGTGCGATCCCTCGTCGGCCGCGGCGGCCGCCGCGGCGTCACGCGCCTGGTTGTCCTCCGCACGAGCAGCGGCGCTGGCGGACGTCGTACGCAGCTCGACCGGGGGCATCAGCAGCAGCACCAGGAACGCGACCAGCATGATGGCGCCGCCGCACAGCAGCACCAGGCTCATCGAGTCCGAGAACCCGACCTGGAACGGGTGCGCCAGCACCTTGTCCATGCGGCCGATGATCGAGGAGTCGTTCTGGACCGAGGTGAACACCTCCCCGTGGCCGGGGTTCTGCAGTCCTGCGAGCACCTGGTCGTTGACCGTGGAGTGCGGGATCTGGCCGGCGCTGGCGGCCTGCTGGATCCCGGGAGCCGCGGACTTGAACGCGTTCTTGATGTTGTCGCCCAGCGTGCTGAACAGCAGGGAGAGGAACACCGCGACTCCGATGGTGCCGCCGAGCTGGCGGAAGAAGGTGGCCGAGCTGGTCGCGACACCGATCTCGCGCGGGGGTACGGCGTTCTGCACGATGATCGTGAGCGGCTGCATGCACTGACCGATGCCGAGACCGAGGAACAGCATCCCGCCCATCACGATGAGCAGGCTGGTGTCGGCGCTGACGAACGACAGCGCGATCATCGCGACGCCCGCGAGCAGCGAACCGAAGATCGGGAACATCCGGATCTTGCCGGTGCGGGCGGTGAACTGACCGACACCGATCCCGGCGGTCATCATGCCGACCACCATCGGCAGCATCATCAGGCCGGCCTTGGTCGGCGACGCGCCGTGCACGATCTGCATGTACTGCGGGAGCACCGTGATCGCCCCGAACATGGCGGCGCCGACGATCACGCTGGCGCCGATGACGACCGCCACCGTGCGCATCTTGAAGATGCGCAGCGGGATCAGGGCGTCGTCGCGCATCCGCCGCTCGGCCAGCAGGAAGCCGACCACGCCGAGGGCGCCGATCGCGTAGCAGGTCAGTGACCGGGGCGAGCCCCAGCCCCACAAGCGCCCCTGCTCAGCCACGGTCAGCAGCGGCACCAGGGCGACGACCAGGGCCATCGCACCCCACCAGTCGATGCGGGCCTCACGGCGTACGTGGTGCAGGTGCAGGTTCTTGGTCACCACGACGAGGGCGGCGATGCCGATCGGCACGTTGACCAGGAAGACCCAGCGCCAGCCGGTGATGCCGAGGATCTCGTCCTGGCCGGCGAACAGGCCACCCGCGACCGGGCCGAGGACGCTGGAGGTGGCGAAGACCGACATGAAGTAGCCGGTGTACTTGGCCCGCTGCCGCGGGGACACGATGTCGCCGATGATCGCGAGCACCAACGTGAACAGGCCGCCCGCGCCCAGTCCCTGCAGGGCTCGCAGGGCGGCCAGCTGGTACATCGACTGGGCGAACGAGCACGCCGCGGAGCCGATGATGAAGACCGTGATCGCGAAGAGGAACAGCTTCTTGCGGCCGTAGAGGTCGCCGAGCTTGCCGTAGATCGGGGTGGTGATGGTCGAGGTGATCAGGTAGGCGGTCGTCGCCCAGGCCTGGATGGAGAGTCCGTTGAGGTCGTCGGCGATGGTGCGGATCGCCGTACCCACGATGGACTGGTCGAGTGCTGCGAGGAACATGCCGAGGAGCAGGCCCGACAGGATGGTCAGGATCTGCGCGTGGGTGTACTCGCCGGTCTCTTCGCCGGGCGTGCTGCCTTGCTGGGGCGTGGTGATGGTGGCCACGAAGGAGGAGCCTCGAATCGCTGGTTGGAATTCGTGTGGGTGTCGCTGGGTCCCGACCGCGTCCGGCCGACCTGTCCACGGTAGTTGACGACAGCAAGCAGTGGCACATCGTTTGACGAGGATCACGTCGCTCGGGGTCGGGGGCGCGGATAGGTTGTCCGCCATGACGACGGCGCCCACGCGAGTCCACGCCTTCCGTGACGACGCCCTGGGCGACCACGACGCCGTCGGGCTCGTCGAGGAGATCCGGTCGGGTCGGATCTCGCGCCAGGAGGCCGTCGAGGCGGCCGTGGCCCGCACCGCCGAGGTCGACGAGGTGCTCAACGGCCTGGCTGCCGACCGGTTCGTGGCCGCGGTGGCCGACGCAGCCGAGCCGCACGACGGCTTCTTCGCGGGCATCCCCTCCTTCGTCAAGGACAACAGCGACGTCGCCGGACTGCCGACCCAGCAGGGCACCCATGCGTACGTCGCCGAGCCGGCCGTCGAGGACGGTGACTACGCCCGCATGTTCGGCCTGATCGGGTGCACCGTGCTCGGCAAGACCCGCCTCTCGGAGTACGGCTTCAGCCCGAGCGCCGAGTTCATGGACGACGTCCCGGTCCGGAACCCCTGGCACACCGGGCACACGTCGGGGGCCTCCTCCGCAGGATCGGCCGCGTTCGTCGCGGCCGGGGCAGTGCCGATGGCGCACGCGAACGACGGCGGCGGCTCCATCCGCATCCCGGCCGCCTGCAACGGTCTGGTCGGCTTCAAGGCGACTCGTGGCCGTATCCCCGGCGACAAGCTGAACCGCGAGATACCGGTGCAGATCGTCCACGACGGCGTGGTCACGCGGTCGGTGCGCGACACCGCAGCGTTCGTCCGCGAGTCCGAGCGCGTCTACCGCAACCTCAAGCTCCCGCCGGTCGGCGACGTGACGCACCCGGGCAAGCACCGGGTCCGCATCGCGCTGGTGACCAACTCGATCGGCGGCCGGATGACCGACGACGAGACCAGCCAGACGGTCGAGAAGACGGCGGCCCTCCTTGAGGAGCTGGGTCACGAGATCGAGCTCCTGGAGGCACCGGTCCCGGACTACTTCGAGCACGACTTCCTGCTCTACTGGGCGACCCTCGCGCTCGCGCTGAGCGCCGGCGGCAAGTTCCAGTTCAACCGCACCTACGACCGCACCAGGAACGACAACCTGACCAAGGGCCTGGCCCGGCACGCGGCCAGAAACGCCTGGCGGCTGCCGATGGCGATCGCCCGGCTCAAGCGCTCGCACCGGATCAGCAAGCAGTTCTTCGCCAACCACGACGTGGTGCTCACCCCGACGCTGTCGCTGACCACGCCCGAGCTCGGCTGGCTCAACCCGTCGCAGTCCTACGAGACGGTGATGGGCCGGATCCTGGAGTGGGTCTCGTTCACGCCCCTGCAGAACGCGACCGGCGATCCCGCCATCTCGCTGCCGATGGGCACCACTGCCACGGGACTGCCGATCGGCGTACAGCTGGCAGCGGCGCAGGGCTACGACCGCCGGCTCCTCGAGATCGCCTACGAGCTCGAGGAAGCGCAGCCGTTCGCGCGGATCCAGGACTGAAGTGACCCGGCGGCCCTCACGCCGGGCACTGCTGCTCGGTGGGCTCGGCCTGGGTGCGGGTGGGCTGGCCCTCGTCGCCGCCGGGGTCGAGGACGGCGAGATCCCCGGGCGTCCCTGGATCCAGGAGACGTTCGGCCTCAACGGCGAGCCGGGCCGGGTCCCCGACGTACCTCCCGGGCGTGTGGTGGACGGGGCCTTCGTCTCCAAGGCACGCGGGGGAGTGCGCACCGGCTTCTCGATCGCCTACCCGCCCGGCGGCACGACTGCGCTTCCGGTGCTGGTCGTGCTGCACGGGCTCGGCAACGACCACCGCACGGCCATGAGCCCGCACCTCGGCCTCGACCGCTTCCTGGCGGCGGGTGTCCGCGACGGGATGGCGCCGTTCGCGATCGCCTCCGTCGACGGCGGTACGACGTACTGGCACCGGCGGCCGGACGGCGAGGACGCCGGGGCGATGGTGCTCGCGGAGTTCGTGCCGCTGCTGGGCCGGCGCGGGCTCGAGGTGAGCAGGATCGGACTGCTGGGCTGGTCCATGGGTGGGTACGCCGCCCTGCGACTCGGCGCCCAGCTGGGACCCGACGCCTGTGCCTGCGTGGCCGCCGAGAGCCCGGCCCTGTGGACCGACGGCGACGACGCCTCGGCCTCGGGCTTCCGCGACGCCGAGGAGTACGACGCGTACACCGTCTTCGGTCACCAGCAGGAGCTCACCGGCATCCCGGTCCGCATCGACTGCGGCACCGGCGACCCGTTCTACCGCGCCACCCAGGCGTACGTCGACGGCTTCCCGCCGGCCCACCGACCCGCCGCCCACCACCAACCCGGCGCGCACAACCAGGCCTACTGGCGCCGGATGGCCCCCGCCCAGCTCCGCTTCGTCGCCCGCCACCTCACCACCTGACCCGCCGGCTGCGTCATGCGAATTGGTGCCTAGAGCGCTCGATTCGTATGACCTCCCGCCGGGCTCACGCGGAGCGGAACCGGTCCCCGTCGAGCAGTGGGACCGAGGTGCTGGCGTCGAGCTCGGCGGCGATCACGACGTCGTCCCGGAAGCCGGCAGCCGTGAGCTCCTGGCCGCTCGGGCTCGCCAGCAGCCGGTCGAGCAGGTGTGGCCGGGCCTCACGGAAAGCCGCCCGGGCGGCCCGCGCGTCACCGTCGAGTACGACGTCCCGGGGCATCGCCTCGATCCGCTGGTCGATCGCGACGCTGAGCGCGGTGGAGAAGCTGAGCACGTCCACGACGACGGCACAGTCGCTCCCGGGCGCACCGGTCGCTCCCCAGTGGAGCGCGACGTGGGTCACGGCTGCCTCGGAGTCACCAGCAACGCCTGCGCCGATCGCGCGACGAGACCACGTTCGTCGTACACCTCCGAGGCGGCGAGCCCGACCGAGCCGCCGCCCAGGGTGGTCTCGGCCTTCAGGCAGACCCACTCTCCCTCCGGAGGCCGTACGACGTGCACGGTGAGCTCGGTGTTCAGGAAGTTCCAGTCAGCCGGGTCGAGAGCGGCCGAGGCACCCGAGGCCGAGTCGACACACGACAGCAACCGCTGGAGCGGAGTCAGCTCCTCACCGGGGAGCAGCGGCACCAGCGGGCGCATCCACACGACGGCCGGCCCGGGACGGGTGACGGCGCCCTCCACCCACCTCCACTCGACCGCGTCGAGATAGCCGCGGTGCCACGACGGTGGCGGGTCCTCGTGGTGGCCGTCGTCAGGCCCGTGCTCCAGCGGTACGACGGACGAGGCGGGTCCCTCGAGCACCGGGAACGCCCATCCCTGCGCCCGGGCGAGCACCCGACCCGACTCGTCGCTCAGCTCGGCCTGGCGCAGGGAGACGGTCCGTCCCGGCCGCAGCACCGACGACGTCACTGCCAGAGGAGCCACCGGCACCGGACCGAGCAGGTCCAGCGTGACGCGCCCGACCACCCGCGGCGTGCCCTCGTCGATCTCCTCGAGAGCCCGGCCGAGCAGCGCCGCGGGTGGTCCACCGTGCTGGGCCTGTGCGCTCCACGGGCCGGCGGTCGCGGGTGTGGAGGCGAACCGATCTGCTCCGAGGGACTCGTAGAAGGAGGTCACCGTCCGATGATGTCGGCCCGGTCACAAAGAGGGTCAACCACCCCCGCCGACCGATTTCAGGTATCGGTCCGCCCCTGTGTATTCTGCTCGCTGGCCCACGGAGCACGATCTGGGTCGTGCCCCTTTAGCTCAGTCGGCAGAGCGTCTCCATGGTAAGGAGAAGGTCTACGGTTCGATTCCGTAAAGGGGCTCTGGAAACTCTCCCGATCGCCAGCCGGAATGGATGGACGGTGGGGTGCGTTCCAAGGCGGGGTAGCTCAGGTGGTTAGAGCACACGGCTCATAATCGTGGTGTCGCGGGTTCGAGTCCCGCCCCCGCTACTCGCACGAGCAACACCCTCACAGCCAGGAAGAGGCACGAACGTGGCCAGCAAGAGCTCCGATGTCCGCCCCAAGATCACCTTGGCGTGCGTGGACTGCAAGGAACGCAACTACATCACCAAGAAGAACCGCCGCAACGACCCCGACCGGATGGAGCTGAAGAAGTTCTGCCCGCGTTGCCGCAAGCACACCGACCACCGCGAGACCCGCTGACGCGGTCGTCCAGCGACGCAGCGGCTCCCGGCACCGCCGGGGGCCGCTGCTGCTTTCTCCGCTAGTTTCGTGCCGTGCCCGAACCGCCCCCTGCGACCACGCTCGCCGAGCTGACCACGCTGCGCCTGGGCGGGCCGGCCACCGAGCTGGTGGAGGCCCACGACGAGACCGAGCTGGTCGAGGCCGTTCGCTCCGCCGATGAGCAGGGTCTGCCCGTCCTCGTGGTCGGCGGTGGCAGCAACCTGGTCGTCGCCGACAACGGTTTCGAGGGCCGGGTCGTCGTCGTACGCCACGGCGGGCTGAGCAGCGAGGGCGACGCCTGCGGTGGCGCGTTCGTCGAGGTCGGCGCCGGTGAGAACTGGGACGACGTCGTCGCCACCGCCGTCGACCGGGGCTGGGTCGGCATCGAGGCCCTGTCCGGCATCCCGGGCACGACCGGCGCCACCCCGATCCAGAACGTCGGCGCCTACGGCCAGGAGGTCAGCCAGACGCTGGCGCGGGTACGCACGTGGGACCGACTGTTCAAGGGAGTCCGCACCTTCGCGGCCGCCGACTGCGGGTTCGGCTACCGCACCAGCCGGTTCAAGAAGGATCCTGGCCGCCACGTGGTGCTCGACGTCACCTTCCAGCTCACCCTGGGCGACCTCGGCGCGCCGGTGGAGTACGCCGAGCTGGCCCGCTTGCTCGACATCCAGATCGGCCAGCGTGCCCCCGCGAGGGAGGTGCGCGAGGCCGTGCTCGAGCTGCGCCGCAGCAAGGGCATGGTGCTCGACGCGGACGACCACGACACCTGGAGCACCGGCTCGTTCTTCACCAACCCGGTCGTGCCGGCGGAGGCGGTGCCCGAAGGGGCTCCCACGTGGCCCCAGCCCGACGGTCTGGTCAAGACGAGCGCGGCCTGGCTGATCGAACGGGCCGGGTTCGCCAAGGGCTACGGCAACGATCGCGTGCGCCTGTCCTCCAAGCACACCCTCGCCCTGACCAACCGTGGTGGCGCGACCACGGCCGACCTCCTCGCCCTGGCGCGCGAGCTCCGCGACGGAGTCGAGCAGCATTTCGGCATCGTGCTGGTCAACGAGCCGGTGCTGGTCGACTGCGCGCTCTGACGAATGATCCGGCCGGTGCTCGACCGATGCACTAACTTCTGTGCGTGACTCGGATGTCATCTCGAGGGGCGGGTGCCGATCGGTGAGCACGCAGTACAACGAGCTGTCGGGCCGCAGCGTCGAGCGTCTCAGGGCCTTGACCGACGGTGTCTTCGCGATCGCCATGACCCTGCTCGTCCTCGATCTCCGGCTGCCCGAGAGCCGGGCGAACGATGATCACGAGCTCTGGTCTCAGCTGATCGGGTTGGGCCCGTAGTTCGCGGCGTTCCTGTTGAGCTTCACCATGCTGGGCACCTTCTGGCTGGCCGAGCACACATTCCTGGACCGCTGCACCAGGTCGGACCGGACGCTCGCCTGGATCTGCGTGCTCTATCTGTTCTTCGTCTCGACGCTCCCGTTCTCGGCCTCGACGTTGGCCGAGCACGTGGACCTGGCCGTTGCCGTGGGGCTCTACTGGGCGAACCTGGCCGGGTTGGGGGCCACCCTCGCCTGGCAGCTGTGGCACGTGCAGCGGGCCGGGATGGTGGACGACCGCGAGTCGATCACCCTGGTCCGTCGTCGCCTCGTGCTGGCCCAGGGCATGTACGCCGCAGCGGCCCTCGTCTCCCTGGCCAGTCCACAGTGGAGCATCGTGGCGCTGGGCGCGGCCCAGCTGTTCTTCGTGGTCTCGCCGCGGTTGCCGTTCCGGGCCTGACGGCTCAGCCGGCTAGATGCTGCTCCCGGTCGAGGTGTTGTCCGTGATGGCGAGCAGGATGGCGAGGATCACCAGGCCGAGCAGGACCAGGGCGAGCAGCACCGTGCCGATGATGCCCATGACCATGCCGGCCTTCGCCGTACCCTCACCACCCAGCTGCCCCCGTGAGGCCCGGATCTCCGTCAGGGCGTTGCGGCCGAGCGCCCACGCGAACGGCGCGGCGAGGAAGCCGATGCCGCAGGCCAGGAAGCCGAAGACCAGACCGGCGATCCCGAGCACCATCGACAGGGTCGCCTGGGGGTGGTTGGAGCGGGCGGGGGAGAAGGCGCCGTACGGCCCGAACCCGGGGTGCGGCGGTCCGGCATTCGGTGGCGGCGGGTAGCCGTACGGCGGCGGAGGCCCGTAGGTCGGCTGGCCCTGGTAGGGCTGCCCGTAGGTCTGCTGCGCGTAGGGCGGGTACGGCTGCTGGCCGTAGGGGGCCTGCTGGTAGGGAGCTTGCTCGTAGGGCGCTGTCGTGGGGTTGAACACCGCGCCGCCCTGCGCTGCGGACGGATCGGGGTCGCCCTGCTGGGTCTGCTGGCGTGCCTGCTCGGCAGCCTGGCGCTCCCAGTAGCCGACCGGCTGGGTGAGCTCGGTCCCGTCGTCGAGGTCGGCCCCGTCCGGCTGCTGGGCGTCGGGTTGCTGCCCCGCCGGCTGCTGCGGGTCTTCGCCCGGATAGGTGCTCATGGCGCCATTCTCCCCAACCACTCGTCGATCTCGCCCAGCCAGCGCTGCTTGTCCGTCTCCGGAGCCCGGGACGCCTGGAAGGACGAGCGTGCCAGATCGGCCAGCTGGGTGTCGGTGAGGTCGTGGGCGGCGCGCATCGTGGCGTACTGGCCGGCCAGCTGGGAACCGAACAGCAGCGGGTCGTCGGCCCCCAGCGCGATGGTCGCCCCGGCGGCCATCAGGTCCGGGAGCGGCACCGAGCTGAGGTCGGTGTAGACGCCGAGCGCGACGTTGGAGACCGGGCACACCTCGAGCGCGATCCCGCGCGAGACGATCAGGTCGAGCAGGTCAGGGTCCTCGGCGGCCCGGACGCCGTGTCCCAGCCGCTGGGCGTGCAGGTCCTCGACACAGACCCGGATCGACTCGGGCCCGAGCAGCTCGCCGCCGTGCGGGTCGAGCAGCAGCCCGGCCCGCTCGGCGATCCGGAAGGCCGGGGCGAAGTCACGGGTCGATCCGCGCCTCTCGTCGTTGGAGAGCCCGAACCCCACCACTCCGCGGTCGGCGTACTGCGCCGCCAGCCGGGCCAGCGTCCGTGCATCCATGGGGTGCCGGGTGCGGTTGGCGGCGATGACCACCGCCATCCCGATGCCGACGTCGCGCGACGCCTCGCGGACGGCGTCGAGGACGAGGTCGGTGAACGCCGTGATGCCACCGAACTTGGCGGCGTACCCGCTCGGGTCGACCTGGATCTCGAGCCACCGGCCGCCGTCGCGACGGTCGTCCTCGGCCGCCTCGTGCACCAGGCGGCGTACGTCGTCCTCGGTGCGGAGCACCGACCGGGCCACGTCGTAGAGCCGCTGGAACCGGAACCAGCCCTTCTCGTCGGCAGCCGAGAGGGTCGGCGGCCAGTCCTCGACCAGCGCGTCCGGCAGGTGGTGCCCGTCGCGCTCGGCCAGCTCGAGCAGGGTCGCGTGCCGCATGGAGCCGGTGAAGTGGAGGTGCAGATGCGCCTTGGGGAGCTCTGCGAGCGAGCGAACCGCGGACTCTCGGGCCTCGCCCTCGTCACGGTTGCGGTCCACAGGGACGCTCACTGCCGTTGTCAGCCAGCCAACTTCTCGGCGGCAGCCAGCAGCACGCAGGTCACGACTGCCTCCATCGCCGCCGTGACCTCCGGCAGCTCGGGGAAGGTCGGTGCGAGCCGGATGTTGCGGTCGCGCGGGTCGTCGCCGTTCGGGAAGGACGAGCCGGCCGGGGTGAGTGCGATGCCGGCGTCCTTGGCGAGCTGTACGACGCGCCCGGCGGTGCCGTCGAGCACGTCGAGGCTGACGAAGTAGCCGCCGGTCGGGTGGGTCCACTCGGCGATCCCGAGCCCACCGAGCCGCTCGATGAGGATGCGCTCCACCTCGGCGAACTTCGGCGCGATGATCTCGCGGTGCCGGGTCATGTGGTCGCGCACGCCCTGCGGCGTACCGAAGAACTCCAGGTGCCGCAGCTGGTTGAGCTTGTCGGGACCGATGGCCCCCTTGCTCAGGTGGCCGATGTACCACTGCACCGTCTCCGCCGAACCACCGATGAAGGCCACCCCGGCACCGGCGTAGGTGATCTTGGAGGTCGAGGCGAACATGATCGGCCGGTGCGGGTGGCCCGCGGCCGCCGCCAGGGTGAGCACGTCCGCGCTCTTGGCCTCGTCCTCGGTCAGGTGGTGGAAGGCGTAGGCGTTGTCCCAGAAGATCTTGAAGTCGGGCGCCGCCGTCTCCATCGAGGTGAGCCGGGCCGCCACCTCCTGGGAGACGACCGAGCCGCTGGGGTTGGCGTACGTCGGGACGATCCAGATGCCCTTGATGCTCGGGTCGGAGCCGGCCAGCCGGGCGACGGCCTCGGGGTCCGGGCCGTCGTCGTTCATCGGGACCGTGACCATCTCGATCCCGAACCAGCTCAGCAGCGTGAAGTGACGGTCGTAGCCGGGGACCGGGCAGATGAAGGTGACCTTCTCCTCCTGGCCCCAGGGGCGCTCGCTGTCCACACCACCCTTCAGCCACAGGTCGGTGAGCACCTCGCGCATCATCACCAGGCTGGAGTTGCCGCCGGCGACGACCTGCTCGGGCTCAACCCACAACAGCTCGGCGAACATCGCTCGCAGGTCACGGATGCCCTCGAGCCCGCCGTAGTTGCGGACGTCCACGCCGGCGGCGTCCTTGACGCTGGTGGGCAGCCGCAGCAGCTCGTCGGAGAGGTCGAGCTGGGCCGTCGACGGCTTGCCCCGCGTGAGGTCGAGCTTGTGGCCGCGCTCCTTGAGGGTCTCGTAGGCGCCCTGCTGCTCGGTCAGGAACGCCTCGATCTCCTCGGGGGAGCGGTCGGCCAGGGTGCGGGTCTGCTGGGTCTGCTCGGTCACGGTTCCATGTTCGCAGAGGCTGGTCGGGGGCGATCAGCGGTGTCCGACTCGCCGGTTCGACTTTGCCGGGAGCCTCCCCGTAGACTCACCGTTTGGTGATTCCGGCCATTGTTTTGGCGTGCCCGGAATGCACCGTAGGGCACTAGCTCAACTGGCAGAGCATCGGTCTCCAAAACCGAAGGTTGGGGGTTCAAGTCCCTCGTGCCCTGCGAGAGTCGCCAGGTGCGACAGCACCGCAGTCAGCAGACAACCGGAAGTGGGTAACAGCGTGTCGGACAGGTCACCGGTCCGCTCGGGCAAGGGCCGCGAGCGCACCAGCCCGGTCACGTTCTACCGCCAGATCGTCGCCGAGCTGCGCAAGGTGGTGTGGCCGACGCAGCAGCAGCTGGTCACCTACCTGATCGTGGTGCTGGTCTTCGTGACCGCGATGATCGCCTACGTGTCACTGCTCGACCTCGGCTTCGGCAAGGCCGTGTTCGCACTCTTCGGCGGCAAGTAGCACCCGGTGCCCGGGACGGGCACGACCAGGACCTTTTGAGCAAGACGAGATGACGGAGTAATCGTGTCTGAGCAGTACGACGAGCAGCCGGTCGACCAGGCGGGGGAACAGCCCGCCGAGGAGTCGACCGACTCGACCGACTCGATCGAGTCGACCGAAGAGGTCCTCACCGACCCCGAGACCGGCGAGACCGTGGCCGCGCCGCTCTCCGCGGAGTCCGTGGAGCTCTCCGAGGACCTCGACGACCTGACCGACCCGGCCGACGAGCCAGCCGAGCCTGAGACCGAGGAGCCGGTCGCCGAGGTTGCCCCTACCGAGGAGTCGACGGACGAGGCCCCGGCTGACGAGGCTCCGGCTGACGGGACTCCGGCTGACGGGACCCCGGTCGACGAGCCCGCCGATGAGCCTGCGGATGAACCTGCCGAGACGCCTGCGGCCGACCCCATGGAGGAGTTCCGGACCGCCCTGCGCGAGAAGGAGGGCGACTGGTTCGTCGTGCACACCTACTCCGGCATGGAGAACAGGGTGAAGGCCAACCTCGAGAACCGCATCACCTCGCTGAACATGGAGCACTTCATCCACGAGGTGATCGTGCCGACCGAAGAGGTCGCCGAGATCAAGAACGGCCAGCGCAAGCTGGTCAAGCGCACCGTCCTCCCCGGCTACGTGCTGGTGCGGATGGACCTGACCGACGAGTCGTGGTCCGCCGTACGCCACACGCCGTCGGTGACCGGCTTCGTCGGGCACAGCCACCAGCCGGTGCCGCTGAGCCTCGAGGAGGTCGAGAACATGCTCGCCCCCGCCGTCCAGGCGCAGGTCGAGGCCGCCGCGACGCCCGAGTCCGAGGGTGGGGCCCCCGCCAAGGCAGCCTCGCGCCAGCAGGTCGCGGTCGCAGACTTCGACGTCTCCGACTCGGTCATGGTGGTCGACGGCCCGTTCGCCACGCTGCACGCGACGATCACCGAGATCAACGCCGAGGCGCAGAGGGTCAAGGCCCTCGTCGAGATCTTCGGCCGGGAGACCCCGGTCGAGCTGAGCTTCACCCAGATCCAGAAGGTTTGAGGCCCAGGATCCGAGCTTGCGAGGATCCGAAAGGCCGAAAAGGTTGAGGAGCGACACGCACACTCGAGCGAAGCGAGAGAGTGCGGGGGAGCGTCTCGAAACCCGGTGAGACGGAATACGACGCCGCATCGGGGCAGTTCAAGAGCACATGTGGCAGGGGCACCAGCCCCGTCATGACCACGAGAGAGAGAAAAAGGAATGCCTCCCAAGAAGAAGATCGCTGCGCTGGTCAAGGTGCAGCTCCAGGCCGGTGCCGCGACGCCGGCACCGCCCGTCGGTACCGCCCTCGGTCCCCACGGCGTCAACATCATGGACTTCTGCAAGGCCTACAACGCCCAGACCGAAGCCATGCGCGGCAACGTCATCCCCGTCGAGATCACCATCTACGAGGACCGGTCGTTCACGTTCATCACCAAGACCCCTCCGGCCGCCGAGCTGATCAAGAAGGCTGCCGGCGTCGCCAAGGGTTCCGGGGTCCCGCAGAAGGACAAGGTCGGCAAGCTGACCAAGGACCAGGTGCGCGAGATCGCCACCACCAAGCTGCCCGACCTGAACGCCAACGACCTCGAGGCCGCGATGAAGATCGTCGAGGGCACTGCCCGCTCGATGGGCATCACGACCGACTGAACAACGTCACTGTGGCAGAGCCGCGCTGGCTCACATCGACCACAACTTTTCGAAGGAACAGAGGAAAAGACATGCAGCGCAGCAAGACCTACCGCGCGACCGCGGAGACGTTCGACCAGGACGAGCTCCACGCCCCGCTGGCCGCCATCAAGATCGCCAAGGGCGGCGCCAAGAAGAAGTTCGACGAGACCGTCGACGTGGCCATGCGCCTCGGGGTCGACCCCCGCAAGGCCGACCAGATGGTGCGTGGCACCGTCAACCTGCCCCACGGCACCGGCAAGACCGCTCGCGTCCTGGTGTTCGCCAACGGCGACAAGGCCGAGGCCGCCCGTGAGGCCGGCGCCGACATCGTCGGTGGCGACGAGCTGATCGAGAAGGTCAACGGCGGCTGGATCGACTTCGACGCCGTCGTCGCGACCCCCGACATGATGGGCAAGGTCGGCCGACTCGGCCGCGTCCTCGGTCCCCGTGGCCTGATGCCGAACCCCAAGACGGGCACGGTGACCCCTGACGTCGCCAAGGCCGTCTCGGACATCAAGGGCGGCAAGATCGAGTTCCGCGTCGACCGGCACGCCAACCTGCACTTCATCATCGGCAAGGCGTCCTTCTCCGAGCTCCAGCTCGCCGAGAACTACGCCGCCGCCCTCGACGAGGTGCTGCGGCTGAAGCCGGCCAGCTCCAAGGGTCGCTACATCAAGAAGATCACCGTCTCCACGACCATGGGCCCCGGTGTCCAGGTCGACCCCAACCGCACGCGCAACGTCGCGGCCGAGGACGACGCCTGATCCTGGCCAGTCCAGAGACTGACCCGATGGGGCCCGGCGCCGAGAGGCGTCGGGCCCCTTCGCGTCCCGGCCTCGCGGAAGGCTCTCCAGGAAGTCGGGCATTTCGGCGGGTTTCCCCGTCTCCTGTCCGGGTAGACCGCACTCGTGAACTATGCGGCAGACGGCGGCGGTGGCGGTGGCAGCGGCTCGGTCAGCATCGACATCGGGATGCTCACCGCGGCCCGCAAGTCGCTGACCACGCTCGCGCACGCGATCGACCTGCAGCGGTCACGGGCGACGCAGGGGACCCCGGTGGCACTCCCGTCGCTCCAGGACGGAGCCCGCGCGGCCCAGGCCGCCTCCTGGTTGACCGAGCAGGGACCCAAGCTGCAGACGCTGATCGACCTCGCGACCCTGCTCGACACCAAGGGGACAGGCTCCGCCAGCTACACCGGCTCCGGGTCGTTCAGCGACGCCGAGGACCGGCTCGGCCACGAGCTCGGCAAGCAGCTCAACGACCTCGACATCGACGACGCCGACGATCGCGCGCGCTACCAGAAGCTGGCCGACATGATGGCCACCTACAAGGACAACCGGTGGGTCACCAGCGCCACCCTGGACGAGCTGGGCACCGACGGTGCCCGCGAGCTGATCGAGAAGCTGGCCGCCATGACCGGCGACCCGCCCACCACCAACTACTGGCAGAACATCGGCCCGCCGGACTCACCCGGCGACGAGCTGCAGGCCCTGGCCCATCTCCAGTCGAGCGTCGCGTCCGGCCTGACCGGCATGCTGGGCAGCGCCACCAGCAACGACTGGGTCGACTCCGAGGACTGGGGCAAGGGCATCGCCCAGGACTGGGTGGTCGCCTCGATCCTGCTGCGCTCGGCCGACAAGAACAACACCGTCCTCGGCCCGAAGTTCACCCAGACCGTCGGTCACGAGCTGATGGACTGGGAGGCCGGCGACCCGATGCGCCACCAGGGGCTGACCGGGCTCGCGGCCACCTTCGGGGGCGAGACCCTCAACGACGACAACGGCGACGCCCTGCGCCAGCTGATCAAGGCCGGCGACAACAGCCCCGACTCGGCGCAGGCGATCATGCTCGACCACGAGCTGGCGTCGTACCTCATGCACGACCGGCTGACCTCCGACCACCTCGCCTCCTCGATGGACGACCTGGTCCGGATCGCGACCGTCGACTCGGCCATGGACCCGACCAAGCCGCGCGCGCAGAACGCCGCGGACATCTCCTCCTGGACGCTCCAGTACGCCGCCGACAACGATCTCGACGACAACTACGACGAGGAGCTCGGTGGCATCGTCGGCACCTACATCGCCGATGCCTACCAGTCGGTCGACGGGACCTATCCGATCCACCCCCCGGTGCCCCCCTTCCACGCCACGATGAGCAAGGACGACCTCACCGCCGTCCTCGACCACATCGGGGGCAACGACACCGCAGCCAGGATCATCGGCGACCACGCCACCCGGCTGAACCAGTACCTGATGAACAACGGCGCCCAGCTCTCCCTGGACGGTCGCGCGGGTGGCCATCCCGAGTTCAACCCGGACACGCCGGGCGACCCCCTGGTCGACCAGATCGGCTCGTCGTCGGCCTTCCGTGGCTTCCTCGAGGACGAGCTGGCCCACGGCATGGTCAAGGACGGCGCCGACGAGGCCGAGGCCCGCCGGAAGACGGCCGAGCTGTTCACCCTGCCGGTCGACTTCGTCCCGATGGACAAGCTCGGCCCGGCGGCTCCCCTCGGGGACTACCTGCTCGGAGACATCAAGGACCGCGTCATCGACGGCTACGTCGGCGAGCCCGAGCAGGCCGCCGCGGCGGAGGGCAACGACAACTACGAGGCGGCCCGCCACTCCACCCAGATCCAGGCGATGTACGCCGTGCTCAATGCCGAGAGCGACACCCAGCCGTCCTCAATGCCCAACGAGCTGCAAGCGGGACCGGACGGCTCCACCGTGTTCAGCACCTCGCTCCACGACGACTGGCCTCGCGAGAACGGCCACCTCAAGGCACCGGGGGACCTCACCGACGGGGAGGTCAGGACACTGATCTCCGAACACCAGCACGAACCCGGCATCAACGCCGTGGCATCCAATACGGTGAAGAACACGTGGGACAACTACCAGCACGACAAGGAGAACCAGGGCGGATGAGACCGGTCGTCGTGCTCGCCGCGCTGGCTGCCGTCGTCGGGGCGTCCGGGTGCGGGGGCGACGACTACCCCAGCTACTCGGGAAGCAAGGCGTGCGGGGTGCCGGCCGCCACGGTCACCGACGTGGTGGGCACCGACCAGTACAAGACCGTCACCAAGGGCGAGGCCCTGCCTCCCACCGGTGTCCGCTCCTACACCTGCTCGGTGAACCTCGCTGACCGCAAGAACGCGCTGACCGTGTCGGCCAAGCTCGCGTCGTCCAACGACATCGACAACCGCAAGCGGCAGATCGCGGCTTCCGACGAGAAGTTCCCGGTCGCGGGCGGCCAGGCCGGGATCGACGTGAGTGGCCAGGACTTCACGGCACTGTGGGTCTGCGACACTAAGGACCCCAACGGGACCGTCACCGCCTCGGTGAGCGCCGGCGACACCCAGGCCAGCGCCCAGCAGCGCCGGGCCCTGGTCACCACCGTGGCCGAAGAGGCGGGCACGGCCTGCGGCTGACCGGAGCGTACGACGATTTGGCCGACACCCGGCCAGCCCGTATCGTTGCCCGTCGAAGCCAAAGACCGCCGGTCGATCACATGTGATCCGAAGGTCCGCACGAGCGGGCGACCTGCGCAGGTGACACCGAGTGAGACGCCCTGCGTCATACGCCCTGTGCACCTGCACAGGGCGTTTTTGCTGTGCGGCCCGACCTGGTCCGAGGCTCGGGCGACACACAGCCGTGTGCCGTCCAACCAGGTTGGAAGGAGACCCATGGCGCGGCCAGACAAGGCAGCAGCCGTCGCGGAGATCGTCGACTCGTTCAACGAATCCACGGGCGCTGTGCTGACCGAGTACCGCGGTCTCACCGTGAAGCAGCTGCAGGACCTGCGGCGAGCCCTCGGCGAGAACGCCAACTACGCCGTGGTCAAGAACACGCTGACCAAGATCGCTGCCAAGGAGGCGGGCGTCGACGGGTTCGACGACCTGCTCACCGGCCCGACCGCCATCGCCTTCATCAACGGCGACCTGGTCGAGGTAGCGAAGGGCCTGCGTGACTTTGCCAAGGCGAATCCCGCCCTCGTCATCAAGGGTGGCTTTGTCGACGGTGCCTCGATGGACGCCAAGGAGATCGCCAAGCTGGCCGATCTCGAGTCCCGCGAGGTTCTCCTGGGCAAGCTGGCGGGCGCCATGCTCGCTTCGCTCAGCCAGGCCGTCTACCTGCTCAACGCCCCCATCTCGCAGGCTGCCCGGCTCGCCGGCGCCCTGCAGGCCAAGGCGGAGCAGGACCCCACCATCCTCAAGGGCGGAGCCGGTGAGCCGGCGGCCGAGGTGACGGAGGCCCCCGAGGCCGCCGCTGCCGAGGAAGCCCCTGCCGAGGAGACCGCGGACGAGGCGCCCGTCGCCGAGACCGCCACCGACGACGCAGCCGCGTCGGAGGAGTCCAGCGAGGCCCCCGAAAACAGCTCTGAGAGCACCGAGGCCTGACATCCGTCGCGTCCCGCACGGGACGAGGCACCAACTGAAAGGAACGCCACCATGGCGAAGCTCAGCACCGACGAGCTGCTCGACGCTTTCAAGGAGATGACCCTCCTGGAGCTCAGCGAGTTCGTGAAGCAGTTCGAGGAGACCTTCGGCGTGACCGCGGCCGCTCCGGTCGCCGTTGCCGCTGCCCCTGCGGCCGGCGGCGCCGGCGCGGGTGCCGAAGAGGCCGCCGAGCAGGACGAGTTCGACGTCGTCCTCGAGGCCGCTGGCGAGAAGAAGATCAACGTCATCAAGGAGGTCCGCGCCCTGACGAGCCTCGGCCTGAAGGAGGCCAAGGACCTCGTCGAGTCGGCCCCCAAGGCTGTCCTCGAGAAGGTCAACAAGGAGGCGGCGGAGAAGGCGAAGGAGTCCCTCGAGGGCGCCGGCGCCACCGTCACCCTGAAGTGACCTCGCAGGCCCTCACGGCCTGCTGAGAACCGGCCGACGGCCGCTTCGGACCCCCGGGTCCGGGGCGGCCGTCGTCGGTTTCCGGACCGCTTCCGGTGGGTTGCGGCCGATTTTATGAGACGACGGACACCAAGGGTGACGAGCAGGACAATGTGTGCGTAACTTAGCGGTCGGCTACTCGTTGGTACGTGTGGGTGGGGAGATCCGTGCGTACGTCGCTGTCCAGGCCCGAGACCGACGGAACTGAGTGAGAGGGAGGCCCCGATGGGTGTCGAGATCGAGATCAAGGACTTGACCAAGAGTTTCGGCAAGCAACTGATCTGGGGCGACGTCACCCTCACCATCCCGGCCGGCGAGATCTGCGTCATGCTCGGCCCTTCCGGAACCGGCAAGTCCGTCCTCCTCAAGACCATCATCGGCCTGCTCAAGCCGGACAAGGGCAGCGTCGTGATCGAGGGCATCGACATCGCGACGTGTCCCGAGAAGGAGCTCTACGAGATCCGCAAGCTGTTCGGGGTGCTGTTCCAGGACGGCGCGATGTTCGGCTCGATGAACCTCTACGACAACATCGCCTTCCCTCTCCGCGAGCACACCAAGAAGAGCGAGTCGGAGATCCGCGAGATCGTCATGGAGAAGCTCGACCTCACCGGTCTGATCGGCACCGAGGACAAGCTCCCGGGCGAGATCTCCGGCGGCATGCGCAAGCGGGCCGGTCTGGCCCGCGCCCTGGTCCTCGACCCCGAGATCGTGCTCTTCGACGAGCCTGACTCCGGTCTCGACCCGGTCCGCACCTCGTTCCTCAACCAGCTGATCGTCGACCTGAACGCCCAGATCGACGCCACCTTCCTGATCGTCACCCACGACATCAACACGGCGCGCACCGTGCCCGACAACATCGGCCTGCTCTACCACAAGCACCTGGCGATGTTCGGCCCGCGCGAGATGCTGCTCTCCTCCGAGGAGCCTGTCGTGCGGCAGTTCCTCAACGCCCAGATGGTTGGCCCGATCGGCATGTCCGAGGAGAAGGACGCCGACGAGCTGGAGTCCGAGAAGGACATGGAGCTGCCTCCGCTGCCGCCGATCCCGCCCCAGATCGAGCCCAGCAGCGGTGTGCCGCGCCGCAGCCAGCGCGAACCCGGTGTCTGGTGCAAGGAGAACGGCATCACGCCACCTCCGGGCTCCTTCGAGGAGAACATGACCATGACCACCGGGTCGTGACTCGCTGATGGCTTCAGCTGTTGCCAACCGCGTACTGGCTCCAGTCGGTACTGCGGGGAAGCTCTTCGCCTTCGGGCTGGACGTCGGGCGCAACCTGTTCAAGCGCCCGTTCCAGACTCGTGAGTTCATCCAGCAGGCGTGGTTCATCGCGTCGGTGACGATCATTCCGACTGCTCTCGTCGCCATCCCGTTCGGCGCGGTCATCGCGCTCCAGGTCGGCAGCCTGATCAAGCAGTTCGGCGCGCAGTCCTTCACGGGGTCGGCGTCCGTGCTCGCCGTGGTGCAGCAGGCCGCCCCCATCGGTACGGCGCTGCTGATCGCCGGCGCGGGCGGCTCCGCGATCGCCGCCGACCTCGGCGCCCGCAAGATCCGCGAAGAGCTCGACGCCATGATGGTGCTGGGCATCGACCCGATCCAGCGCCTCGTCGTACCCCGCGTGCTCGGCTGCATGATGGTCGCGGTCTTCCTCAACGGCATGGTCACCGTCGTCGGTGTCGCCGGTGGCTACGTGTTCAACGTGATCCTCCAGGACGGGACACCAGGCGCCTACATCGCCAGCTTCACCGCGCTCGCGCAGCTGCCCGACCTGTGGATCGGCATGATCAAGGCCCTGATCTTCGGGATGCTCGCCGCCATCGTCGCGGCCTACAAGGGCATGTCGGCCGGCGGCGGCCCGAAGGGCGTCGGTGACGCCGTGAACGAGTCCGTCGTCATCACCTTCGTGCTGCTGTTCATCGTCAACTTCACCCTGAGTGCGATCTATCTCCAGATCGTTCCTCCGAAGACGGGTTGACGCCATGGTCGACCTGAAGCAGGCCTACACCAAGCCGCTCTCCTCCCTCGACAAGATGGGCGAGGAGCTCGGCTTCTACATCCGCGCGCTCCGGGCCACGCCGCGGTCCATCACCCGCTACCCCAAGGAGATCCTGCGGCTGCTCGCCGAGGTGACCCTGGGCTCAGGTGCGCTCGCAGTCATCGGCGGAACGGTCGGCGTCATCACGGCGATGACCTTCTTCACCGGCGCCCAGGTCGGCCTGTCCGGCTACGCCGCGCTCGACCAGATCGGCACGGCGGCGTTCTCCGGGTTCGTCTCGGCGTACTTCAACACCCGCGAGATCGCGCCGCTCGTCGCCGGCATCGCGTTGGCGGCCACGGTGGGCTGCGGGTTCACCGCCCAGCTGGGTGCCATGCGGATCTCCGAGGAGGTCGACGCCCTCGAGGTGATGGCGATCCCCTCGATGCCGTTCCTGGTCACCACCCGCATCGTCGCGGGCCTGGTCGCGATCATCCCGCTCTACGTCGTCGGCCTGCTGTCGTCGTACTTCGCCACCCGACTGACCGTGACCCTGTTCTACGGGCAGAGTCCGGGGACCTACGACCACTACTTCAACCAGTTCCTGCCACCGGGTGACGTCTTGTGGTCCTTCGGCAAGGTGGTCGTCTTCGCCGTGTCGGTCATCCTCATCCACTGCTACCACGGCTACACCGCCGGCGGCGGACCCGCGGGCGTGGGCGTCGCCGTGGGCCGGGCAGTGCGTACGTCGATCGTCGTCATCAACGTGATCGACCTGTTCCTGTCCATGGCCATCTGGGGCTCGTCGACCACGGTCAGGTTGGCGGGATAGGCATGTCCAAGTACTTCATGGCCCCACGCTTCCTGGGTGTGGTGTTCGTAGCCCTGCTCGTCCTCGGCGTGTGGGCGGTCAATGGCGTCTTCAACCAGAAGTTCACCAGCTTCGACCACGTCACGCTCAAGTCCGACACCATCGGCCTGCAGCTCCCCAGCCGGGCCGACGTCAAGGTGCGCGGCGTGATCGTCGGCGAGGTCCTCAAGGTCGAGAGCGAGGGCGACGGAGCCACGCTCGACCTGGGCATCAAGCCCGACGCGATCAGCTCGATCCCCGGCAACGTGACCGCCTCGATCCTGCCCAAGACCCTGTTCGGCGAGAAGTACGTCGAGCTCAACGTCCCGAAGGACGCCGCCTCGACCTCCCTGAAGCCGGGCGCCGAGATCGACCAGACCAAGCTCCCGATCGAGGTCGAGAAGGTCCTCAACGACCTCTACCCCTTGCTGCGCACCGTGCAGCCGGCCGAGCTCAACTACACGCTGAACGCGCTGGCTGATGCTCTTGAAGGTCGCGGCACCAAGCTCGGCGAGAGCTTCTCCACGCTCGATGGCTACCTCAAGCAGCTCAACCCGCAGCTGCCGGCCCTGATCGACGACTTCAAGCTGCTGGCCAAGGTGACCGACACCTACGCCGACGTCACCCCGGAGCTGGCAGCCACGCTGCGCAACACCGTCAAGACCGGCAACACCCTGGTCAGCAAGCAGGCGAAGCTGAACGCGTTCCTCAAGGACACCACGGCGTTCTCCGACACCGCGACGCAGTTCCTGGACACCAACGGCGACAACATCGTCCGCCTGGGCCAGCTCAGCGAGCCGATCCTGGCCCTGCTCGCGCGCTACTCCAGCACCTTCCCCTGCATGCTCGAGGGCATCGTCAAGCAGGCACCCATGCTGGCCAACACCTTCCGCGGGTTCCGCTTCCACATCACCTTGAAGACGATCCCCTACCAGCCGCGCGGCTACACGGCGGCCGACAAGCCCGTCTACGGCGCCGACAACGCCCCCAACTGCGCCGGCCTGCCCAACCCGCCGATTCCCTACTACCCGAGGGGCGGGGAGTTCCCGAACATCAACGACGGCGTCAACAACATCGGGAAGGGTGACAACCAGCGCACCGCGACCGGCTTCGGCCAGCGCACGGCCACCCCCGGGTTCACGACCGGTACGTCGGGCACCGCCTCGCAGAAGGCGCTGATCAACTCGCTGTTCGCGCCCTCCCTCGGCGTCCCCGCCGACCAGATGTCCGACCTCACCGCGTTGCTGTTCGCGCCGACCCTCGCCGGTTCGGAGGTGAGCGTGAAGTGAGCGTTCTCGACAAGGACACCAGGGGACCCCTGGTCAAGCTGATCATCTTCATCGTCGCCACCACGATGGCCACGGGTGTGCTGGTCGTGCTGATCGGCAACATCACCTTCCAGACCTCGCGCGACTACAAGGCGATCTTCACCGACGCCACCGGCGTGACCAAGGGCGACGACATCCGTATCGCGGGCGTGAAGGTCGGCAGCGTGAAGAAGGTCGAGGTGGTCGACCGCACGCACGCCCGGGTCTCGTTCACGGTGGCGAAGAGCTCCATCGTCACCAAGAGCTCCACCGCGACGATCCGCTACCGCAACCTGGTCGGCCAGCGCTACATCTCGCTGACCCAGGGGGTCGGTGACCTCGACCGGATGGCGTCGGGCACCACCATCCCGGTCTCCCGGACCCAGCCGGCCCTCGACCTCACCGTGCTGTTCAACGGCTTCAAGCCGCTGTTCGCCGCGCTGTCCCCGGCCGACATCAACAAGCTGTCGGCCGAGGTGATCCAGGTCTTCCAGGGCGAGGGCGGCAACTTCAACGCCCTGCTCCAGAACACCGCGTCGCTGACCAACACCCTGGCCGACCGCGACAAGGTCATCGGCGAGACCATCGACAACCTCAACGTGGTGCTGAAGACCCTCTCGGGCCGCGACAAGCAGCTGAACAGCCTGATCACCCAGTTCCAGCGGTTCATGGCCGGCCTGGTGCAGGACAAGGACGCCATTCTGGGTTCGCTCGACTCGGTGTCCAACCTGGCCGAGCAGACCTCCGACCTCGTCACCGGCATCCGCCCCTCCCTCGTCAAGGACGTCAAGGGCCTGCGCCAGGTGGCCGGCAACCTCAACGCCGGTCGCGCCGAGCTGGACCGGGCGCTGCAGATCCTGCCCATCAAGCTCACCAAGATCGGACGTACGGCGATCTACGGCTCCTTCTTCAACTTCTACCTCTGCGACTTCCAGGGCAAGGTCGACCTGCCCACTGGCGGCAGCCGGACGATCACCTACGACATCGGCAAGCCCGGGACGAGGTGCAACCTCGGATGAGTACGCCATTTCGTGAGCGCAACCCGGTCAAGATCGGGGCGATCAGCATCGCCGTGATGCTCGCCCTGCTGGTCGCCGCGTTCAAGGCCGGTGACCTGCCCCTGATCGGCGGCGGCGACACCTACCACGCCGACTTCGCCGAGGCCGGTGGCCTGCAGGCCAACGACGAGGTCCGCATCGCCGGCGTGCGCGTGGGCAAGGTGACCGGTATCGACCTCGACGGCGACAAGGTCAAGGTCACCTTCAAGGTCGACACTCCGTCCCACTTCGGCAGCGAGTCGGGCGCCCAGATCAAGGTCAAGACCCTGCTCGGTTCGATGTACCTCGCACTCCTGCCCAAGGGGTCCGGCCAGCTCGAGAAGGACGCCACCATCCCGGTCTCGCGCACCCAGTCGCCGTACGACATCGTGCAGGCCTTCTCCGGGCTCGCCAACCGTGCCGAGCGCATCGACACCGACCGGCTGGCGAAGTCGATCGACACCGTCGCCGACCTGACCAAGGACACGCCGGCGGCCTTCCAGGGCACCTTGCGCGGGCTGTCGCGTCTCTCGCAGACGGTGGCCAGCCGCAACGAGCAGATCAACGACCTGCTCAAGAACCTCGACACGGTGTCGGGCACCCTGGCCGACCGTGACCAGGACATCGTCAGCCTGATGCACGACAGCGACACCCTGCTGCGGGCACTTGTCTCGCGCCGTGCCGCCGTGCACCGGCTGCTCGTGTCCACCAGCAAGTTCTCGACCGAGCTGACGCTGCTCGTCCAGCAGTCGCGGGCCGACCTCAAGCCCGCCCTGAACAACCTCCAGGGCGTGGTGAACCTGCTGCTGAAGAACCAGAACAACCTCGACGAGAGCCTGCGGCTGATGGCGCCGTTCTACCGGGTCTTCGCCAACACCCTGGGTGACGGTCCGTGGTTCGACACCTGGATCTCCAACCTGCCCCCTATCCCGCCGGTGGGTGGTTGAGATGAAGATCTTCAATAGGGTCAACCCGCTGATCGCGGCACTGGTGGTCGCGGCGCTGATCGCTGGGCTGCTCTTCGTGTTCTGGCCGAGCAGCGACAAGAAGTACATCGTCGCGGACTTCCCGCGCACGGTGTCCCTCTACGAGGGCTCCGACGTCAAGATCCTCGGCGTGGCCGTCGGCAAGGTCGACAGCGTGGTCCCCGAGGGCACCAAGGTGCGGGTCAAGCTCTCCTACGACGCGAAGTACAAGGTGCCGGCCAACGCCAAGGCAGCGGTCATCTCGCCGTCGGTCGTGGGCGACCGGTTCGTCCAGCTGACGCCGGCGTACCGCGGTGGCGAGGTGATGGCGGACAACACGCACCTCGGCGTCGACCGTACGGCGACCCCGCTCGAGCTCGACGAGATCTTCCGCAGCCTCAACGACCTCAACATCTCGCTGGGGCCCAACGGTGCCAACAAGTCCGACGCCAGCGGCACCGGACCGCTGACCCGGCTGCTCGACTCCACGGCACGCAACCTCGGTGGCCAGGGCGTGCAGTTCAACCAGACGCTGAAGAACTTCGGAGCGTTCTCCAAGACCCTGGCCGACAACAAGGACGAGCTGTTCGGCACGCTCTCGCAGGTCGAGCAGTTCACCAAGACGCTGTCCAAGAACGACCAGACCGTGCGCAGCTTCAACGACTCGCTCGCCAGCGGTGCCGACCTCCTGGCCGGCGAGCGCCAGGACCTCGCCGCGGTGCTGCGCAACCTGAGCACCGCGATGACCCAGGTGAGGTCCTTCGTCAAGGAGAACAAGGCGTCGCTGACGCGCAACATCTCCGGCCTGAACCGCATCTCCAAGACGCTGGTGAAGCAGCGCGACGCGCTGGACAAGACGCTGCAGTACGCCCCCACGGCCCTGAACAACCTCTACCTGGCGGGCAACGTCAAGCAGGGCACCCTGGACACGCGTGACAACGCCGGTCAGCTCTTCAGCCAGCTGCAGGACGACCCGGCAGCGACCCTGTGCACGCTCATCGGCCAGGCCAACCCGCCGGGGGGTGTCTGCAGCACCATCTCGGGTGCCATGAAGAGCAAGGCGCCCGGGCGTGCCGCGGCGCTGAGCGGCACCTCGACGCAGCCGGCCCGGGTGGTCGAGCCGATCGATCCCACCATGGGCGGACTCCTGGAGCCGACGCGATGAGGACCGTGATGACGACCGCCCGCCGGCGTACCGCCGCGCTCCTTGCAGCGATGCTCTCCGGGGCGCTGCTGCTGTCGGGCTGCTCGATCTACGACTTCCCGCTGCCGGGTGGTGCCAAGACCGGCGACAACCCGCAGCACCTGACCCTGATGTTCCGCGACGTGCTCGACCTGGTGCCCCAGTCCACGGTGAAGGTCGACGACGTGACCGTCGGCAAGGTGAAGGCGATCAAGCTCAAGGGGTACGTCGCCGAGGTCTCCGTCGAGATCCCCCGCGACCTGAAGCTGCCGGCCAACACCACGGCCCAGATCCGCCAGACCAGCCTCCTGGGCGAGAAGTTCATCGCCCTCGACCGGCCGCAGAACGCCAGCAGCGCGATGCTGTCGGACCACGCCGTCATCGGCCTCGACCGCACCGGGCGCAACCCGGAGGTTGAGGAGGTGTTCAGCGCGCTCGCCCTGCTGCTCAACGGCGGTGGCGTCGGCCAGCTCAAGACGATCGTCTCCGAGCTCAACAACGCGATGTCCGGCCGTGAGGACGACGTCCGGTCGGTGCTCACCCAGATCCGCACGTTCATGGGCCAGCTCGACCAGAACAAGGCCGCCGTGGTGGCCGCGATCGAGAACACCAACCGGCTCGCGGCCGGGCTGCGCAAGCAGGACAGCACGATCAAGAGCACGCTGGACGACCTGCCGCGCGCGCTGCAGTCCGTGAACAGCCAGCGGGCCGACCTGGTCAAGCTGCTCAAGGCGCTCACCCGGCTCTCCGGCGTCGGCGTCGACGTCATCAAGGCGTCCAAGGTCTCGACGATCAACAGCCTCCGCGAGCTCGCGCCTGTCCTCGACGGCTTCGCCAAGGCGGGCAAGAACTTCCCCGAGTCCTTCCAGGTCTTCCTCACCTACCCGTTCGTGGACGCAGCCGTGGGTCGTGACCCGCAGGTGGCCCGCAACCTGCACATGGGTGACTTCACCAACCTGTCGATCAAGCTCGACCTGAACATCGCCGACCTCAACCTGCCGGACATCCCGCCGATCACGATCCCGCCGCAGCTGTGCGACGCGGTGAAGACGGCCCGACGGTTCGCTCACCAGCGCATCTACAACCTCCCCGGTCTCACCGACGCGCAGAAGAAGGCCATCGACCAGGTCGTGCAGGCCAAGATCGAGGACGACGACTGCACCATCACCCTCAACACGGTGCGCAAGTACATCGCCGCGGCGCTGCTGTCGCTCGGCACGGCCGTGACCCAGGCCGTCTGTCCCCAGGCGGGTCCGCTGCTGTGCGGCCTGCTCGCCAGCCCCGGCGCCCTGCCGACCCTCGGGCCGATCCCGCTCGGGAACAACGCCGGTGGTGGCCTCGGCGGACTGCTCCCACGGGCGCAGCTGAACAGCGGCTACCAGCAGCCGCGCAGCATCGACCCGTTCCATCTCGCCCAGCTGGGGCTCGACCCCGGCATCGGGACCATGCTCTTCCAGGGGGTGGCTGAAGTCCGATGATCACCTCACGTACCAAGAAGCAGCTGATCGTGTTCGCGATCATCACCCTGCTCGGGGTGACCTTCGTCGGCGCACGCTACGCCCGCCTCGACCGGCTGTTCTACGACTCGGCGTACGCCGTGGACGCCCACTTCGCCCAGTCGGGCGGCATCTTCACCGGCGCCGAGGTCACCTACCGCGGTGTGACCATCGGCAAGGTGTCGAAGATGAAGCTCACCGACAAGGGCGTCGATGTGATCTTGTCCATCAACAAGAGCGAGGACAAGATCCCCGAGAAGAGCGTCGCCCTGGTCGGCAACAAGTCGGCGGTCGGTGAGCAGTACGTCGAGCTGCAGCCCCAGACCGACAACGGGCCCTACCTCAAGGACGGCTCCGCGATCGAGACGCCGGACACCGAGACGCCGGTGTCGACGACGGAGATCCTCACCAACCTCGACAACCTCGTCGAGTCGGTCCCGCAGGCCGACCTGCGCACGGTGGTGGCCGAGTCCGGTGCCGCCTTCCACGACGCCGGTCCGAGCCTGGGCCAGATCATCGACACCTCGAGCTCGTTCATCAAGACCGCCGAGGCCAACTTCGAGACCACCACGGCGCTGATCAGGGACTCGCGCGTGGTGCTGCAGACCCAGGTCGACAAGGGCTCGGCGATCCGCAGCTTCTCCAAGAACCTCGCCTTGTTCTCCGGCACGGTCGCCGCCAACGACAAGTACCTCCGCGCGCTGATCGACAACGGCTCGGCGACCGCCAACGAGCTGCGCTCGTTCCTGGAGCAGAACAAGGTCAACCTGGGCCAGCTGCTGAACAACCTGGTCACGACCAACGAGATCGTGGTCAAGCACCTCAAGGGGATCCGCCAGATTCTGGTCATCTACCCCTACGTCGTCGCCGGCGGCTTCACGGTGGCCGAGAAGTCCGGGAGCAACTACAACGCCCGGTTCGGCCTGATCCTGACCCAGGGCGCGGACGCCTGCGAGAAGGGCTACGAAGGCACCGACCGCCGCTCGGCCCAGAACACTGCGGATCGGCCGATGAAGACCAACGTCGGATGCGCGGACCCGAGCAGGAACTTCCGCGGTGCCGAGAAGTCCCCGCGGGGCCGCACCGGCGCGGCGTACCGCTCACCGGTGGCCACGTACGATGCGAGCACTGGCAAGGTCGTCTGGACCGACCAGGACACTCGCCCGCAGATCGCCTACGACGGTGGCGCCGCCGATGTGTTCGGCGAGGACTCCTGGAAGTGGATGCTCCTGCAGCCGTCGCTTGCCCGCAATCAGGAGTAGTAACCCTTGAGCAACGAAACCCACGCCGGGATCGAAGATCCCGGGGAGCACGGCCGTCCTGCCCGCCGTCTGTCCGAGCGCCTGCTGCGCATCGCGGCGGCGGTGCTGGCGCTGGTCCTGGTCGTCGCCGTGGCCTTCGCCCTCTACTTCGCGGCCAAGGTTCGCCACTCCGACGACGAGCAGCAACAGCGGGCCGAGGCCGTCAACGCTGCCTCCCAGTTCGCGCTGCGGATGGACACCTTCGACGGCAAGGACATGGACAGCTACTCCAAGAAGGTCCAGCAGCTGCTCACCACGAAGTACAAGAGTGAGTTCGACAAGCAGTTCCAGCCGTTCAAGCAGGTCTACACCCAGGCCCAGGCCGTGGGCACCGGCAAGGTCGTGATGAGCGGGGTCGCCTCCTACGACGACGACTCCGCGACCGTCCTGGTCGTGCACGACGGCTCGGTCAAGTCCAAGCTCGGCCAGTCCCAGGTGCGGCACCAGCGCTGGACCGTCGACCTGGTCAAGGTCGACGGACGCTGGCTGGTCGACGACTTCAGCCCGGTCAACTAGAAGGAGGCTCCGACATGACCAGCAGCACCAACCCCACCTGGTACGACGTGCTCGGCGTCTCCCGCGACGCCAGCCCGGCGGAGATCAAGGCCGCCTGGCGCGACGCCACCGACAAGTTCGAGCCCGGCAGCGGGGCCGGACAGTTCCGGATGTTCAACGAGGCAGCCGACGTGCTGCTCGACCCCGCCCGCCGGGCCGAGTACGACGCCTCCCTCGCCGCCCCCGGAGGCACGAGCGAGGCGGCCCCTCCGCCCCCCGCGCCGGTCGCGGCGGAGCCGACGCCCCTGGTCGACCCCGAGACGGACGCGAAGGCACAGCGCCGCGAGGAGCGGGCGCGCCGTCGTGAGCAGAAGCGCGAGGCCAAGGCCTCGCAGGCACCGGCCGCCGAGCCGGCCTCGCGCTGGACCATGGTGGTCGCCGGCCTCGTCGCCCTGCTGGCCGTCGCCGCCGTCGTGGTGGCGGTGGTCCTGGGACTCCAGGTGCGGACCGAGGCGCGCGTCGCCGACGCCCGGGAGCAGGCTCCCGCGGCCGCCGAGCGGGCCGCCAAGGCGATCTTCGCCTACAACTACCAGGACATGCCGGCCGACCTGGCCCGCGCGAAGCCGTACCTCACCGACGACTTCGCGAAGGAGTTCACCAAGAACTTCCACCTGCTCGAGAAGCAGCAGGACGGCACGCCCGGACCGGCGATCCAGACGAAGACCGTGGTGAAGTCGGACGTCCCGGCCACCAGCGTCGTCGACGCCGAGGACGGCGTGGTCCGGGTGCTGGCCTACGTCAACCTCACCTCGACCCGGCCCGGTCGGGATCCCCAGATCTTCCAGAACCGGGTGACCATGAAGATGGTCAAGGACGGCGACCGCTGGCTCGTCGACAAGGTCGACACCTACTGATCTGCCGGAAACACGGGTCCGGAGGATGTGCTACTCCTACGGCCCGGTACGGGGTAGCGTGTCCGGCCAGAGGAGCCCTGTACGACCCGGGATCGACCGGAGTTGTCCAGGGCTTGGGCAGTGTTGTAGTCTGACTCTTTGCGCCCTCCCTCAAATGCTTCCTGCCTGCCCGGTGGCTGGTTTGTGGTGGGACTGGGCGCCGCCACACATGTGAGCCTCGGAAGGACCACTCTTGGCCGCCTCGCGCAGCAAGAACAGCACCAACAACAGTCCCCGCCGCATCTCCTTCGCCAAGATCTCCGAGCCCCTCGAGGTTCCGCAGCTTCTTGCCCTCCAGACCGACAGCTTCGACTGGCTGATCGGCAACGAGAAGTGGGAGAACAAGGTTGCGGAGCGCCGGAAGGCCGGCGAGGAGCTCTCGCAGAAGTCGGGACTGCACGAGATCTTCGAAGAGATCTCCCCGATCGAGGACTTCTCCGAGACGATGTCGCTCTCGTTCGAGAACCCCGTCTTCCTCGACCCGAAGTACACCGAGGAGGAGTGCAAGGAGAAGGACTTCACCTACTCCCGTCCCCTCTACGTCTCCGCTGAGTTCACCAACGGCGAGACCGGCGAGATCAAGGGCCAGACCGTCTTCATGGGCGACTTCCCGATGATGACCCGCAAGGGCACCTTCATCATCAACGGCACCGAGCGTGTCGTGGTCTCCCAGCTCGTGCGTTCGCCCGGCGTCTACTTCGAGCGTTCGGCCGACAAGACCTCCGACAAGGACATCTTCACCGCGAAGGTGATCCCGTCGCGTGGTGCCTGGCTGGAGTTCGAGATCGACAAGCGCGACATGGTCGGCGTACGCCTCGACCGCAAGCGCAAGCAGAACGTCACCGTGCTGCTCAAGGCCCTCGGCTGGACCAACGAGCAGATCCGCGAGGAGTTCGGCGAGTACGAGTCGATGATGCTGACCCTCGAGAAGGACCACACCGAGGCTCAGGACGACGCGCTGCTGGACATCTACCGCAAGCTGCGCCCGGGTGAGCCCCCGACGCGTGAGGCTGCGCAGACGCTGCTGCAGAACTACTACTTCAACCCCAAGCGCTACGACCTGGCCAAGGTCGGCCGCTACAAGATCAACAAGAAGCTCGGCACCCACGAGGCCTTCGACCAGTCGACGCTGACCATCGACGACATCGTGGCCACGATCCGCTACATCGTGCAGCTGCACGCGGAGAAGCCGAACCTGGTCGATGCCAAGGGCAAGGACATCAAGAACGCCCACAACGAGGCGATCGAGGTCCGGGCCGACGACATCGACCACTTCGGCAACCGGCGCATGCGCACGGTGGGCGAGCTGATCCAGAACCAGCTCCGCACCGGCCTGGCCCGGATGGAGCGCGTGGTCCGCGAGCGGATGACGACCCAGGACGTCGAGGCCATCACCCCGCAGTCCCTGATCAACATCCGTCCCGTGGTGGCGGCGCTGAAGGAGTTCTTCGGAACCTCGCAGCTCTCGCAGTTCATGGACCAGACCAACCCGATCGCCGGTCTGACCCACAAGCGCCGGCTCTCCGCGCTCGGCCCGGGCGGTATCTCCCGTGACCGCGCGCAGATGGACGTCCGCGACGTCCACCCGTCGCACTACGGCCGCATGTGCCCGATCGAGACTCCTGAAGGCCCGAACATCGGCCTGATCGGGTCGCTGGCCTCCTACGGCCGGATCAACCCGTTCGGTTTCGTGGAGACCCCCTACCGGGTCGTGAAGAAGGGTCGCGTCACCAACGAGATCCACCACCTGACCGCCGACGAGGAGGACTCGAAGGTCATCGCGCAGGCCAACGCGCGTCTCGACGACCAGGACAACCTGATCGACGAGCGGGTGCTGGTCCGCACGCGTGGCGGAGAGGCCGTCGACATCCCGCGCGACGAGGTCGAGTACATGGACGTCTCGCCGCGCCAGATGGTGTCGGTCGCGACCGCGCTGATCCCGTTCCTCGAGCACGACGACGCCAACCGCGCGCTCATGGGCGCCAACATGCAGCGCCAGGCCGTGCCGCTCATCAAGAGCGACGCGCCCCTGGTCGGCACCGGCATGGAGTACCGCGCTGCGGTCGACGCCGGCGACGTGGTCACCACGGACGTGGCCGGTGTGGTCAAGTCGGTCTCGGCCGACGAGGTCGTGATCATGACCGACGAGGGCGGCGACAAGTCCTACCGCCTGCTGAAGTTCACGCGCTCCAACCAGGGCACCTGCATCAACCAGCGTCCGCTGGTCAGCGAGGGTGACCGGGTCGAGGTCGGTTCGCCGATCGCCGACGGGCCGTGCACCGACGAGGGCGAGATGGCGCTGGGCACCAACCTGCTCGTCGCCTTCATGCCCTGGCAGGGTCACAACTACGAGGACGCGATCATCCTGAGCCAGCGACTGGTGCAGGAGGACGTGCTCACCTCGATCCACATCGAGGAGCACGAGGTCGACGCCCGCGACACCAAGCTGGGTCCCGAGGAGATCACCCGCGACATCCCCAACGTCAGCGACGACCTGCTCGCCGACCTCGACGAGCGGGGCATCATCCGCGTCGGCGCGGAGGTCACCACCGGTGACATCCTCGTCGGCAAGGTGACCCCCAAGGGTGAGACCGAGCTGACCCCGGAGGAGCGGCTGCTCCGCGCGATCTTCGGTGAGAAGGCGCGCGAGGTCCGCGACACCTCGATGAAGGTGCCCCACGGTGAGTCGGGCACGGTCATCGGCGTACGCGAGTTCAACCGCGAGGACGGCGACGAGCTGCCCCCGGGTGTGAACCAGCTGGTCCGCGTCTACGTCGCCCAGAAGCGCAAGATCTCGGTGGGCGACAAGCTCGCCGGGCGTCACGGCAACAAGGGCGTCATCGCGAAGATCCTGCCGATCGAGGACATGCCGTTCACCGAGGACGGCACCCCGGTCGACGTGATCCTGAACCCGCTCGGTGTCCCGCGACGGATGAACATCGGCCAGATCCTCGAGCTCCACCTGGGCTGGCTGGCCAAGCAGGGCTGGGACCTGAACCTCCACGAGGACAAGTCCGACACGGAGTGGAAGCAGCGCCTGATCAAGATCCACGCCGACAAGGCCGACCCGGACACCAACGTCGCCACTCCGGTGTTCGACGGTGCTCGTGAGGACGAGATCGTGGGTCTGCTCGGGTCCAGCAACCTGAACCGTGACGGTGTCCGCATCGTCGGGGACAACGGCAAGGCCAACCTGTTCGACGGTCGCTCGGGCGAGCCGTTCCCGGAGCCGGTCGCGATGGGCTACATGTACATCCTCAAGCTCCACCACCTCGTCGACGACAAGATCCACGCTCGCTCGACGGGTCCGTACTCCATGATCACCCAGCAGCCGCTCGGCGGTAAGGCCCAGTTCGGTGGCCAGCGCTTCGGTGAGATGGAGGTCTGGGCCATGGAGGCGTACGGCGCCGCCTACGCCCTGCAGGAGCTGCTCACCATCAAGTCCGACGACGTGCCTGGTCGCGTCAAGGTCTACGAGGCCATCGTGAAGGGCGAGAACATCCCCGACTCCGGCATCCCCGAGTCGTTCAAGGTTCTCGTCAAGGAGATGCAGTCGCTCTGCCTCAACGTCGAGGTGCTGTCGCAGGACGGCACCGCGATCGAGATGCGCGACGCGGAGGAAGACGTCTTCCGTGCCGCCGAGGAGCTCGGCATCGACTTGTCCCGCCGCGAGCCCAGCTCGGTTGAAGAGGTCTGAGGAAGGCGGCGGTACGCCGGACCCGGCGTACCGCCCCACCTCAGCCCCCACCACGATCCAAACCCAAATTTGAACGAGGGAAAGCAGCCACCGTGCTCGATGTGAATTTCTTCGACCAGCTGAAGATCGGCCTGGCCACCGCGGACGAGATCCGCGCCTGGAGCCACGGCGAGGTCAAGAAGCCGGAAACCATCAACTACCGCACGCTCAAGCCCGAGCGTGACGGACTCTTCTGCGAGAAGATCTTCGGTCCCACCCGGGACTGGGAGTGCTACTGCGGCAAGTACAAGCGCGTGCGCTTCAAGGGCATCATCTGCGAGCGCTGCGGCGTCGAGGTGACCCGTTCCAAGGTTCGTCGTGAGCGCATGGGCCACATCGAGCTCGCCGCGCCCGTGACGCACATCTGGTACTTCAAGGGTGTGCCGAGCCGGCTGGGCTACCTGCTCGACCTGGCTCCGAAGGACCTCGAGAAGGTCATCTACTTCGCGGCGTACATGATCACCAGCGTCGACGAGGACGCCCGCCACAAGGACCTCTCGGACCTCGAGGGCAAGATCGGCCTGCAGCGCAAGAGCCTGGAGAACCGTCGCGACGTCCAGATCGAGGAGCGGGCCCAGAAGCTCGAGGCCGACCTGGCCGCCCTCGAGGAGGAGGGCGCGAAGGCCGACGCCAAGCGCAAGGTCAAGGACGGCGCCGAGCGCGAGATGGCCGCTGTCCGCAAGCGCTCGGACGCCGAGCTGGCCCGTCTCGAGGAGGTGTGGAACACCTTCAAGAACCTCAAGGTCCAGGACCTCATGGGTGACGAGCTGCTCTACCGCGAGATGAAGAACTGGTTCGGCAAGTACTTCGAGGGCCACATGGGCGCCACGGCGATCCAGAAGCGCCTCGAGACCTTCGACATCGCCGACGAGGTCGCGTCCCTGCGCGAGACCATCGCCACCGGCAAGGGCCAGAAGAAGGTCCGCGCCCTCAAGCGACTCAAGGTCGTCGACGCGTTCCGCAAGACCGGCAACAGCCCCATGGGCATGGTGCTCGACGCCGTCCCGGTCATCCCGCCGGACCTGCGTCCGATGGTGCAGCTCGACGGTGGCCGCTTCGCGACCTCCGACCTCAACGACCTGTACCGCCGCGTGATCAACCGGAACAACCGGCTCAAGCGGCTGCTCGACCTCGGTGCGCCCGAGATCATCGTCAACAACGAGAAGCGGATGCTCCAGGAGGCCGTCGACTCGCTGTTCGACAACGGCCGTCGTGGTCGTCCCGTCACCGGCCCGGGCAACCGGCCGCTGAAGTCGCTGTCCGACATGCTCAAGGGCAAGCAGGGTCGTTTCCGTCAGAACCTGCTCGGCAAGCGCGTGGACTACTCGGGCCGTTCGGTCATCGTGTCCGGTCCGCAGCTGAAGCTGCACCAGTGCGGTCTGCCGAAGTACATGGCGATCGAGCTGTTCAAGCCGTTCGTGATGAAGCGTCTGGTCGACCTGTCGCACGCGCAGAACATCAAGTCCGCCAAGCGGATGGTCGAGCGCGCCGTACGCCCCGAGGTCTGGGACGTGCTGGAAGAGGTCATCGCCGAGCACCCGGTGCTGCTGAACCGCGCACCGACGCTGCACCGCCTCGGCATCCAGGCCTTCGAGCCGCAGCTGATCGAGGGCAAGGCCATCCAGATCCACCCGCTCGTCTGCTCGGCCTTCAACGCCGACTTCGACGGTGACCAGATGGCCGTGCACCTGCCGCTCTCCGCGGAGGCGCAGGCCGAGGCCCGCATCCTGATGCTGTCGACGAACAACATCCTGAAGCCGTCGGACGGTCGCCCCGTGACCATGCCGACTCAGGACATGATCATCGGCATCTTCTTCCTGACCCGCGCCGACGAGGGTGCGATCGGCGAGGGCCGGGCGTTCTCCTCCATCGGCGAGGCGATCATGGCCCTCGACAAGAAGGAGATCACTCTCCAGTCGAAGGTCCGGATCCGTCTCGAGGGCGTCGTGCCGCCTGCCGGCACCGAGCTGCCCGAGGGCTGGGAGCAGGGTGACCCGGTCACGCTCGACACCACGCTGGGTCGCGCGCTGTTCAACGAGACGCTGCCGTCGAACTACGAGTACGCCGAGTTCGGTGTCGGCAAGCGTGAGCTCGGCCGGATCGTCAACAACCTCGCGGAGCGCTACTCCAAGGTCGAGGTGGCACACAGCCTCGACTCCCTCAAGGACGCCGGCTTCGCCTGGGCCACGCGCTCGGGTGTGACCGTGTCCATCGAGGACGTGGTGACCCCGGCCAACAAGCCGGAGATCCTCGCGAAGTACGACGAGAAGGCCGCCAAGGTCCAGTCGCAGGCCGAGCTGGGTCTGATCACCGACGACGAGCGCCGTCAGGAGCTCATCGAGATCTGGACCCAGGCGTCCAACGAGGTCGCCAAGGCCATGGAGGCCAACTTCGACAAGAACAACCCGATCTACATGATGGTGGACTCGGGTGCCTCCGGAAACATGATGCAGATGCGTCAGGTGGCGGCCATGCGTGGTCTGGTGGCCAACCCGAAGGGCGACATCATCCCGCGTCCGATCAAGGCGAACTTCCGTGAGGGCCTCTCGGTCCTGGAGTACTTCATCTCCACCCACGGTGCCCGCAAGGGTCTCGCCGACACCGCGCTGCGTACCGCCGACTCGGGTTACCTGACCCGCCGTCTGGTGGACGTGTCGCAGGACGTGATCATCCGCGAGGACGACTGCGGGACCGAGCGGGGCATGCCCAAGGTCATCGGTGTGCGTGGCGAGGACGGCGTGGTCCGCAAGGACGAGAACGCCGAGACCTCGGCGTACGCCCGCACGGCGGCTGTCGACATCACGCACCCGGACACCAACGAGGTGCTCGCGGTGGCCGGTGCCGACCTGGGTGACGTGCAGATCGAGGAGCTCGTCGCGGCCGGTATCGAGGAGGTCAAGGTCCGCTCCGTGCTGACCTGTGACGCCAAGACCGGCACCTGCGCGAAGTGCTACGGCCGTTCGCTGGCCACCGGCAAGCTGGTCGACATCGGTGAGGCGGTCGGCATCATCGCCGCGCAGTCCATCGGTGAGCCCGGCACGCAGCTGACGATGCGTACCTTCCACACCGGTGGTGTGGCCTCGGCCGACGACATCACGCAGGGTCTGCCCCGCGTGGTCGAGCTGTTCGAGGCGCGCCAGCCCAAGGGTCGTGCTCCGATCTCGGAGTCGGCCGGTCGGATCGAGATCGAGGACACCGACAAGGCCCGCAAGGTCCTGGTCACCCCCGACGACGGTTCGGACGTCCAGGAGTACCCCGTCAGCAAGCGCTCGCGCCTGCTGGTGGCTGACGGCGACCACATCGAGGTCGGCCAGCAGCTCACCCAGGGAACTCCCGACCCGCAGGAGGTGCTGCGCATCCTCGGTGTCCGCAAGGCCCAGGAGCACCTGGTGGCCGAGGTCCAGCAGGTCTACCGCAGCCAGGGTGTGTCGATCCACGACAAGCACATCGAGATCATCGTGCGGCAGATGCTGCGCCGCGTCACGGTGATCGAGTCCGGCGACACCAAGCTGCTCCCGTCCGACCTCGTCGACCGGGTGCGCTACGAGGAGGAGAACCGCCGCGCGGTCTCCGAGGGCTCCAAGCCCGCCTCGGGTCGTCCGGTGCTGATGGGCATCACCAAGGCCTCGCTCGCGACCGAGTCGTGGCTCTCGGCGGCCTCCTTCCAGGAGACCACCCGGGTGCTCACCGACGCTGCCATCAACGGCAAGTCGGACTCGCTGCTGGGTCTGAAGGAGAACGTGATCATCGGCAAGCTGATCCCGGCTGGTACCGGCCTCGAGCGGTACCGCAACATCCGGGTGGAGCCCACCGAGGAGGCCCGCGCTGCGGCGTACGCCGTGACTGGCTACGACAGCTACGGAGACGACTACTTCGGCTCCGGCAACCAGACCGTGGCGCTGGACGACTTCGACTTCGGGTCCTACCAGCAGCACTGATCGGTTGATCTGACTCGACGGCCCCCGGCACTGCGCCGGGGGCCGTCGTGCGTCCCGGGCGGTTTCTCAGGCAATCCTTCGCCACGTGAGGTATCTGGCAGGCGCTGTCGGGCGTCTCATGGATGAGGCTGCACTCGCGGCCACCGAGGAGGTCCCATCGTGTCCGGTTCCCGCAAGCTCGTCTCCGGTTTCGCCGCAGTCTCCGTCGCCGCGCTCGCTCTGGTGGCTGTACCGCTCGCGCCCGCGCAGGCGGCGACTCCGCAGTGCACCAACGCGAACCTCCACGCGACCTTCCACCACACCGACTCCGGGGCCGGCCACCGCTTCGGACGACTGGTGCTCACCAACGTCTCGAACCACGCCTGCCACACGGGTGGGTACGGCGGGCTGTCGTACGTCGGTCACGGCAACGGCACCCAGATCGGTGCCGCTGCGACCCGCGACGCGGGCACGGTGCGCACCCTCGTGCTCTCACCGGGCCAGCGGGTCGTCAGTGAGGTGTCCGAGACGGTCGCGAGCAACTTCTCGGCCTCGACCTGCCACCCCACCGCTGTCGACGGCTTCCGTGTCTATGTGCCGAACGCGACCAGGTCGCAGTTCATCGCGCACCGCACGACCGGTTGTGCCAATGCATCGGTGCACCTGATCGCGCACAAGCCCTTCCGTCGGCCCTGACCCGTCGGGCTACCCTCACCGGATGCCGACGCCAGAGGAGATCACCCGTCACCACGGCGTCGACCCTCCCGCGGGGGAGTCGGCCTGGGTGCCGGGGAAGTCGCCTCGAGCCGGGGTCGAGGTGGTGGATCCGGACCCCTCCTGGCCCGACCTCTTCTCGTCGTTGGCCGAGCGGATTCGCGGGGCGCTCGGCGCGAGGGCATTGTCTGTCGAGCACGTCGGCTCGACCGCCGTACCCGGGCTGCCGGCGAAGCCGGTGATCGACATCGACCTCACGGTGGCCGACTCCGCCGACGAGGCAGCCTGGCTGCCCGCACTCGAGGAGGCGGGCTTCGAGCTGGTCATCCGCGAGCCGTGGTGGCACGAGCACCGCTGCCTGACCTTCGAGGACCCGCGGTGCAACCTGCACGTGTTCTCACCCGACTGCCCGGAGACGATCCGGCACGTCCTCTTCCGTGACTGGCTGCGGGCTCACCCCGACGACCTCGAGGCCTACCGCAACGCCAAGCTCGGCGCCGCCAGGGCCGCCAACGCCGCCGGTGAGCACGTGATGGACTACAACGCCCGCAAGCAGCCGGTGATCCGGGCGATCTACGACCGCGCGTTCAGGGATGCGGGGTTGTTGTAGGTGCAGGAATCCCCGGTCAGCCGGGTATCCATGGACTCTTCGGGCGTGGCAACACCCCAATGGACCATGAGTACCCGGCTAGCCGGGTGTCCCGGCACCGCTGCGAGAATGTCCGGGTGAGCAGCACCGACACCCCGAGCGCGCCGTTGCGCACCGACGTGCTCGTTGTCGGGGCGGGGCCGGCGGGCTCGGCCACCGCGGCGTGGGCGGCCCGGGCGGGGCTGGACACGGTGCTCGCGGACGCAGCGGTGTTCCCCCGCGACAAGACCTGCGGCGACGGGTTGACGCCTCGCGCGATCGGTGAGCTCGAGCGGCTGGGCCTGGGCGACTGGGTGCGCGCGCACACGGTCAACCACGGCCTGCGGGCGCACGGCTTCGGTCAGACCTTGCTGCTGCCCTGGCCGGGCGGCTCGCTGCCGGCGTACGGGTCGGCCGTGGCGCGCACCGAGCTCGACGACCACCTCCGCACCACCGCGATCAAGGCGGGCGCGCAGGGCATGGACGGTGCCCGGGCGGTCGACGTACGCATGGACGGCGGTCGCGTCGCCGGGGTCCTCTTCGACCGCGACGGTGACCGCGTGGAGGTGGCCTGCGAGCGGCTGGTGGTGGCGGACGGCGTCCGGTCGCCGCTGGGCAAGAAGCTCGGACGGGAGTGGCACCGCGACACGGCGTACGGCGTCGCGGCGAGGTCGTACGTCGACTCCGGCAAGCACGATGATCCCTGGATCAGCAGCCACCTCGAGCTGCGTGGTCAGGAGGGAGAGATCCTCTCCGGCTACGGCTGGATCTTCCCGCTGGGCGACGGCCAGGTGAACATCGGCGTCGGCACCCTCGCCACCGAGAAGCGTCCCGCCGACGTCGCCCTGCGCCCGCTGATGCAGTTCTACGCCGACGAGCGGCGGGAGGAGTTCCAGCTCTCCGGCGAGCTGCGGATGCCCACCTCCGCGCTGCTACCCATGGGCGGCGCGGTCTCCCATGTCGCCGGACCCAACTGGGCGTTGGTGGGTGACGCCGCAGCGTGTGTGAACCCGCTCAACGGCGAGGGCATCGACTACGGGCTCGAGGGCGGCAGGCTCGTCGTCGACCTGATGCTGGAGGGCGCCGACCTGGCCGAGGCGTGGCCACGACTGCTGCGCGAGCACTACGGCGAGGCATTCTCGATCGCCCGGCGGCTGGCCGGGCTGGTGACGGTGCCCCGGCTGCTCCCGGCCCTCGGCCCGGCCGGGATGCGCAGCGACTGGCTGATGACGCTCGCCCTGCGGTGGATGGGCAACCTGGTCACCGACGAGGACCGCGACCGGGCGGCTCGCGTGTGGCGGTGGGCCGGTCGTCGTTCGGTGCGGTTCGACGACCGCCCGCCGTTCAGCTGAGCGGCGGTGGTTTGGGAGGTGGCGGCTCGGGTCACGAGTTTCCCCGGGCGCCCGGGGAACCGCCCTCGTGCCACACCAGGGTCGTCGTACGCCGCCCGGGGGAGCTTTCCTGTGACACGAGCACGCGGGTGCGGTCGACGCGGCTCGTCCAGCTGTCCAATCCCGCCGCCCGACTGCGCCGAAGCCCTACGGTGGCGCGACAGGCAGGAGGGGTGATGGGTGACGCGGTCTACCGGTGCGTGAACGGGCTCGGCCGGCTCGCGCTGCTCGGCCTCGGGCTCGACGTCCGCTGGACCGGCGAGGAGCACCTGCCGCGCACCGGACCCGTCGTGCTCGCCGCCACGCACGTGTCCTACCCCGACTTCGTGCTCGTCGAGAAGGCTGCCGTGACCCGCGGTCGCCACGTGCGGTTCATGACCCGCCACGACGTCTGGGAGGTGCCGGTCGTGCCGTGGTTCATGGACCGGATGCGGCACATCCCGGTGAACCGGCAGGCGCCGGCGTACACCTATCTCCGCGCCCGCCACGAGCTCGAGGCAGGGGAGGCCGTCTGCGGGTTCCCCGAGGCCGGGATCAGCCACTCCTACACCGTGCGGCCGCTGATGCGGGGAGTGGCGTCGCTGGCAAGGGACACCGGAGCTCCACTGGTGCCGGTCGCGATCTGGGGCTCCCAGCGGGTCGCCTCGGTGGGCGACCCCACGTCCACGGTCGAGTGGACCCGCCGGCGCCGCGTGGACCTCGCCTTCGGCCCCCCGTTGTACGTCGGCCCGGGGGACGACGTGACCGCACGGACCCACGAGCTCGGGCACCATCTCACCGACCTGCTCGAGGGCCTCCAGCGGTTGCCCCACCACGTGCCGCGACCCGGCGAGGTGGCCACCTGGTACCCCGCCCACCTCGGCGGCCACGCACCCACTCGTCAGCGAGCCCGTGAGCTCGACGCGGTGCCGTTCAACGCGGTCACCCCGAGCTGGGGTCCGGACCTGGCGGCGTTCGGGAAGCCAGCCGTTTCCGACGACGGGTGAACGTGCCGATCGGGTCGACGAACATGGTCAGCCGGCTCGAGACCGGTTTCCAGGCCAGGAAGAGGGCCAGCGCCGGGGCCAGGATCGACACCAGGATCATGGAGAGCGGCCAGTGGTCCGCGGCCCAACCCTTGAAGCCGGCGAACTCGGCGCCGAGCACGAAGAACCCGTGGAACAGGTACACCACGAGGGTGGCCCCGCCGAGGGTGGAGAACCACGTCTTGCTGCGCGGCACGACGGCGAAGAAGGCGAAGGAACCCACCAGGCCCGCGATCAGCAGCGACATCCGGATCACCATGGCGCGCAGGTTGTCCGGGTCGAGCGCGTCGTAGCGCGAGCGGTAGTAGAGCCACTCGGTCTCGAACCAGTTGCCGGAGAAGCGGGCGACCACGAACAGGATGACGAGAGCGCCGATGCCGTACCAGCGTGCCCGCCTGGTGCGCAGCAGACTCCAGTGGCCCTCGTGCATCTTCAGCCCCAGCACGAAGAACGGCAGCAGCCCGAAGATGCGGGCATTGTCGAAGATGTCGTTGGCGTAGAGGCCCGCCACCAGACTGATCACGACCGCGACCACCACCTTGCCCGGCATCCGCTTGAAGATCGGCGTCATCAGGCGCCAGAAGAACATCGCGGAGAGGTACCACATCGGCCAGTGGGGGTTGGCCCACAGCCGCTCGAAGTCGACACCGCCGACGACGTGCCGGTAGAGCGCGTAGACGCCCTCGAAGATCACGTACGGCACGGCCACCGTGGTGACCAGGTTCCACAACCGGATGCGGGTGTACTCGAAGGACCGCGAGAGGTAGCCGGTGACGATGACGAAGGCCGGGATGTGCCAGGCGTAGAGGAAGTTGTAGAACCAGGTGTCGACCTGGGTCGCGGTCGAGCTGCCGCCGTCGGTGAGGTTGAGCGGCAACAGGGTCCAGGAGTGCCCCAGGACCACCAGCGTGACCAGCGCCATCTTGGCGTTGTCGAACCACGGGTCGCGTTGCTTGGCCGGCGCCGGGCTGGGCGCGAGTGGAGCATCGACGTCGGGCACGGGCACAAAATACCGGCCACCTGCGAGGTCCCTAGACTCCCCTCCATGGTCGAGGATCCGGGTGGCCTTCCACGCAGGCAGCGGGTCGCGGCGTACGCCGTGATCGTGCGAGCCGGCGAGGTCCTGCTGTCCCGTCTCGCGCCCTCGATCTCCGAGGCCGAGCTCTGGACGTTGCCCGGCGGTGGCATCGAGTTCGGCGAGCACCCCGACGACGCCGTGGTGCGCGAGGTCCACGAGGAGACCGGGCTCGAGTGCCACCTCGGCCGACCGCTGTGGATCGGGTCGGCGCACCGGGTCGTCGACCGCACGAGCGCGCCGACCGAGATGCACTCCGTGCGGATCGTGTACGACGCCTGGGTGGCCGCAGAGGCGCCCGAGCCCCGGGTCGTCGAGATCGACGGGTCCACCGTCGACGCCCGCTGGCTACCCGTCGCGGACGTCGAGTCCGGCCTCGTCCCGACCGTCCCGATGGTGCGCGAGGCGCTGGCCCACCACTGGCCCGCCGAGCGGCAGCGGCTCGCGGCGTACGCCCTCGTCCGGCGAGACGACGCCCTCCTGCTGACCCGCCACTCGGCTCGCGGTCCGCGCCCGGGCACCTGGACGCTGCCGGGAGGTGGCCTCGACCACGGCGAGCCGCCGGCCGTGGCGGTGGCCCGCGAGGTGCTCGAGGAGACCGGGCTGGTCGCCACGGTCGGGAACCTGCTCGGCGTGCACGACGAGCACTTCACCGGAACCGCGCCACACGGTCGCGAGGAGGACTTCCACGGCGTCCACCTCGTCTTCGCGGTCGACGTGAGCGACGAGGAGCCGAACGTCGAGGACCTCGACGGGACCACCGACGCCGTCGCGTGGGTCCCGCTGGCCGAGGTGACCTCCGGCGCGGTCCTGGTGTCCACGCTGGTCACCGCCGCGCTGGGCATGGGCGCGGCTCGTTAGATTGGCGGACATGAACGAATCCGTGTTCACCTACGGCGCTCCCGGACTGAAGTTCGGCGAGGGGGCCTCGGACGAGATCGGCTACGACCTCTCGCAGTACGACGTGAAACGGGTGCTCGTGATCACCGACCCCGGCGTCGCCGCGACCGGGCATCCCCAGCGGGTGGCCGACCAGATGGGCCAGTTCGGCATCGAGGCGGCGGTGTACGACGGCACCCACGTCGAGCCGACCGACGCCAGCCTCGAGGCGGCGATCGCCCACGCCCGTGACACCGGCCCGTGGGACGCCTACGTCGCGGTCGGCGGGGGATCAGCGATCGACACCGCCAAGGCGGTCAACCTGCTCACCACCAACGACGGTGAGCTGATGGACTACGTCAACGCCCCGGTCGGCAAGGCCCGCAACCCCGAGAAGCCGCTCAAGCCGCTGGTGGCAGTCCCGACCACGACCGGCACCGGCGCGGAGTCCACGACGATCTGCGTGCTCGACGTACTCGCGCAGAAGGTGAAGACCGGCATCAGCCACCCCCGGCTGCGGCCCACCCTGGCTGTGGTCGACCCGGTCCTGACGCTGACCCAGCCGGCAGGGGTCACCTCGGCCGCCGGGATGGACATCCTGTGCCACGCGCTGGAGAGCTACACCGCGCGCTCGTTCGCGTCGTACGACAAGAAGCGGCCCGAGGAGCGGGTGCCCTACTGCGGAGCCAACCCGATCTCCGACATGTGGTCGGAGAAGGCGATGTCGCTGCTGTCGCGCTGGTTCCGGCCCGCCGTCCAGGACGGCGACGACACCGAAGCCCGGCATGCCATGGCCATGGCCGCGACCTTCGCCGGTCTCGGTTTCGGCAACGCCGGCGTGCACATCCCGCACGCCAACGCCTATCCGATCGCCGGACGGGTCAAGGACTTCCACCCCGAGGGCTACCCCGACGACGAGGCGATGGTGCCCCACGGGATGGCCGTCTCGCTCACCGCGCCCGAGGCGTTCCGGTGGACCTTCGAGGCCGATCCCGGGCGACACCTGCGGGCGGCCGAGCTGCTCGCGCCCGGCCACGACTACGACGGACCCGACGCGCTCCCCAACGTTCTGACCGACCTGATGCGCGACATCGTCATCCCCAACGGCCTCGGCGCTGTCGGGTACGACGAGGGCGACATCGACGACCTCGTCGAGGGCACCCTCAAGCAGCAGCGCCTGCTCGCCACCGCCCCACGCGAGGTGACCGAGGAGGATGCGGCACAGATCCTGACCCGGTCGCTCGAGCTGTGGTAGCCGGCGACGTCGTCGCCGCGCTCCGCCGTGCTGGACTCGTCGAGGTCGACGACTCGCAGCTCGCGAGGACGCTGTACGCGAGCGACGCCTCCCTCTACCGGATCCCGCCGCTGGTCGTCGTACGCCCCCGCGACACCGACGAGATCGCCGCCACCCTCGCGGTGGCGCGGGAGACGGGTACGCCGCTGACCATGCGCGGAGCCGGTACGTCGATCGCCGGCAACGCGATCGGGGCCGGCATCGTCGTCGACACCAACCGCCACCTCAACCGCGTGCTCGAGCTCGACCGCGAGGCGCGCCTTGCTCGCGTGCAGCCCGGTGTGGTGCACGCCGTGCTCCAGAAGCAGGCGGTGGCGGCCGGGCTCCGGTTCGGTCCGGACCCGTCGACCCACACCCGCTGCACAGTCGGCGGGATGATCGGCAACAACGCGTGCGGCTCGCGGGCGCTGGCCTACGGCCGGACCGTCGACAACGTCGAGGCTCTGAGCGTGCTGCTCGCCGACGGGACGGTCGTCTCCTCGGTGGTTGAGGAGCGAGCGCAGCGAGCGTCTCGAAACCGCCAGCTCCAGGCACTCGACACCCTGGTCGACGAGCACCGCGGCACCGTGCGTACCGAGTTCGGTCGCTTCGGGCGCCAGGTCTCGGGCTACTCCTTCGAGCACCTGCTCCCCGAGCACGGCCGTCGGTTCGACCGCTTCCTGGTCGGCACCGAGGGCACCCTCGGGCTGGTCCTGGAGGCGACCGTCCGGCTGGTCGAGGACGCGCCTGCTCGTGCACTCGCGGTGCTCGGCTACCCGACGATGGCCGATGCGGCCGACGCCGTACCCGCCCTCCTGGAGCACCCGCTCGTCGCGTGCGAGGGGCTGGACCAACGCATCGCGGGCATGGTGACGGGCCATCCCGAGCTCCCGGCCGGCGGCGGCTGGCTGTTCGCCGAGGTGACCGGCACCGATCTCCGCGAGGCCGAGTCGAAGGCCGAGGCAGTCGCCGCGACGGCGGGAGTGCCGCACCGGATCGTCACCGACGTCGTCGAGCAGCTGGCCCTGTGGCGGATCCGTGAGGACGGCGCCGGGCTCGCGGCCCGCTCGCTGAGCCGCCCGGCCCAGGCAGGGTGGGAGGACGCCGCCGTTCCGCCCGACAGGCTCGGCGACTACCTGCGCGACTTCGACGCGCTGTTGAAGGACCGCGCCCTCGATGGCGTGCCCTACGGCCACTTCGGTGACGGCTGCGTGCACGTGCGCATCGACTTCGAGCTCGAGGACGCCGGTGGTCGGAGCCGTTTCCGGGGCTTCATCGAGGACGCGGCCGACCTGGTGGCGTCGTACCGCGGCTCGATGTCGGGGGAGCACGGCGACGGCCGGGCCCGCTCCGAGCTGCTGCCGCGGATGTACTCCCCGCAGGCGATCGCGCTGATGCAGCAGGCGAAGCGGATCCTCGACCCCGGCAACCTGCTCAACCCCGGCGTGCTCGTCGAGCCTGCCCCCTTCGACGCCGACCTGCGGCTGGCCGCACCCATGCGCCCGGTGCGTACGACGCTGAAGCTGACCCACGACTCCGGCTCGTTCAAGGACGCCGTGCACCGCTGCACTGGCGTGGGCAAGTGCATCGCCGACAACACGGGCACAGGTGGCGTGATGTGCCCGTCGTACCTCGCCACCCGGGAGGAGAAGGACTCCACCCGCGGCCGCGCGCACGTCCTCCAGGACGTCGCCAACGGCACCCTCGGCTTCGACGACCCGGCCGTCGGCGACGCGCTCGACCTCTGCCTGTCCTGCAAGGGCTGTGCCCGCGACTGCCCGACCGGCATCGACATGGCGACCTACAAGTCGGAGGCCCTGTCGCAGCAGTACCGCCGCAAGCTGCGCCCCCGCTCCCACTACGCCCTCGGCCAGCTGCCGCGCTGGGCCCGGATGACTCCGCCGAAGCTGGCCAACGCCATGCTCCGCAGCGAGACCGTCGGCCGTCTCGCGAAGGCCGCCGCCGGGGTCGACCGGCGCCGCAGCCTGCCCCGCTTCTCCGAGCAGCCACTGCGTGCGTCATACGGACGGAGCGCTCAAGGCCACGATTCGGATGACGCAAAGCCGGACGTGTGGATCTGGGCCGACTCCTTCACCGACCGGTTCGCTGCCGACACCGGACGGGCGGCGATCGAGCTGCTCGAGTCGTTGGGACTCCGGGCCGCCGTCATCCCCGACCAGGCGTGCTGCGGCCTCACCTGGATCACCACCGGGCAGCTGGCCGCGGCGCGGCGCATCGTGGGCGCGGCGGTCGAGACCCTGCACGGGTACGTCGCCGACGGGACCCCCGTCATCGGCCTGGAACCCAGCTGCCTGGCCGCGATCCGCGAGGACGCCGGCCAGCTGGTCGACGACCCGCGCGTCGCCGAGGTGAGCAGGGGCCTGCTGTCGCTCGCGGAGTTCCTCGCCGACCAGGTGCGCCGCGGGACATGGACGCCGCCCGACCTCACCGGCGTCGAGGTGGTGGCCCAGCCGCACTGCCACCACCACGCCGTCATCGGCTGGGAGACCGACGCCGCGCTGCTCGCGCAGACCGGTGCCACCGTCACCCGCGTGGGCGGCTGCTGCGGCCTCGCCGGCAACTTCGGGGTCGAGCAGGGGCACTACGAGGTCTCGGTGGCCGTGGCCGAGCACGACCTGCTGCCCGCCGTACGGAATGCCGGGCCAGACGCCGTTGTTGTGGCAGACGGATTCTCCTGCCGCACGCAGCTCGACGACCTCGCCGGACGGCGGGCCTTGCACCTCGCGGAGCTGCTCCACCCGCGTTTTGCCTTGACTGCTGCCCGCCGGTAGTCTTGCTCCTTGTGCTTGGGCGATCCAGGCCTGTTTGCGTGCCCTCTGTGCCGCACTCCCGCACCACATGCAACAAGCGACATCATCGTGCCCGGCAAGGCGTCGGGTACTGAGAGCAGAACAGAAAGGGAACCACCAGGTGCCCACCATCAACCAGCTGGTCCGCAAGGGCCGCCAGGACAAGGTGTCCAAGAACAAGACGCCTGCCCTGAAGGGTTCGCCCCAGCGACGCGGTGTCTGCACCCGCGTCTACACCACGACTCCCAAGAAGCCGAACTCTGCTCTTCGCAAGGTCGCCCGCGTGCGCCTGTCGAGCGGCATCGAGGTCACCGCTTACATCCCGGGTGTCGGCCACAACCTCCAGGAGCACTCGATCGTGCTCGTCCGCGGCGGCCGGGTGAAGGACCTGCCCGGTGTCCGCTACAAGATCATCCGCGGTTCGCTCGACACCCAGGGTGTCAAGAACCGCAAGCAGGCCCGTAGCCGTTACGGCGCCAAGAAGGAGAAGAGCTAATGCCGCATTCAGCAGAGTCCGCTTCCTTCGCTTCCGCCATCAGCCCTGCAAACCGTAAGTCGGTGAACCTCTAATGCCGCGCAAGGGTCCCGCAACCAAGCGGCCAGTCGACATGGACCCCGTCTACGGGTCCCAGCTCGTCTCCCAGCTCGTCTCCAAGGTGCTGCAGGACGGCAAGAAGCAGGTCGCCCAGCGCATCGTCTACGGCGCCCTCGAGGGCACCCGTGAGAAGACCGGCACCGACCCCGTCGTGACGCTCAAGCGCGCGCTCGACAACGTCAAGCCCGCCATCGAGGTCAAGTCCCGCCGTGTCGGTGGCGCGACCTACCAGGTGCCGATCGAGGTCAAGGCGGGCCGCAGCACCACGCTGGCCCTGCGCTGGCTCGTCGGCTACGCCGCGGACCGTCGCGAGAAGACGATGTCCGAGCGCCTGATGAACGAGATCCTCGACGCCTCCAACGGCCTCGGTGCCGCTGTGAAGAAGCGCGAGGACACCCACAAGATGGCCGAGTCCAACAAGGCCTTCGCCCACTACCGCTGGTGATCGCCGGGAGGGGAACACGGCGCTCAGCACCGGCGTTCTCCTCCCGCACCCCAGACGTTTTTCTACCCTAAGGAACAGGCTTTCAGTGGCTGTCGACATCACCACGGACCTCAACAAGGTCCGCAACATCGGCATCATGGCGCACATCGATGCCGGCAAGACCACCACCACCGAGCGCATCCTCTTCTACACCGGCATCACCTACAAGATCGGTGAGGTCCACGAGGGCGCCGCCACGATGGACTGGATGGAGCAGGAGCAGGAGCGCGGCATCACGATCACGTCCGCCGCGACGACCTGCTGGTGGAAGGACCACCAGATCAACATCATCGACACCCCCGGGCACGTCGACTTCACCGCCGAGGTCGAGCGCTCGCTGCGCGTCCTCGACGGAGCGGTCGCCGTCTTCGACGGTGTCGCCGGTGTCGAGCCCCAGACGATGACCGTGTGGCGCCAGGCCAACAAGTACTCCGTGCCGCGGATGTGCTTCGTGAACAAGCTGGACCGCACCGGCGCCGACTTCTGGCGCTGCGTCGACATGATGGTCGAGCGCCTCAACTCCACCCCGCTGGTCCTCCAGCTGCCCATCGGTGCCGAGGCCGACTTCCTCGGTGTCGTCGACCTGGTCGGCATGCGTGCCCTCACCTGGCGCGGCGAGACCAAGATGGGCGAGGACTACGAGATCGAGGAGATCCCCGCGGAGCTGGCCGAGCAGGCCGCCGAGTACCGCGAGAAGCTGCTCGAGACGCTGGCCGACGCGGACGACGAGATCATGGAGAAGTTCCTCGAGGAGGGCGAGTTCTCCGTCGAGGAGCTCGAGGCCGCGATCCGTCGCGCCACCCTGGCCGACAAGATCAACCCCGTCCTGTGCGGCACTGCGTTCAAGAACAAGGGCGTGCAGCCCCTGCTCGACGCCGTCGTCAAGTACCTGCCCTCCCCGCTCGACATCGACGGGATCCAGGGCCACTCGGTCAAGGACGAGGACGAGGTCATCGTCCGTCAGCCCAGCGACGACGAGCCGTTCGCCGGTCTCGCCTACAAGATCGCGACCGACCCCCACCTCGGGAAGCTGATCTACGTCCGCGTCTACTCCGGCAAGCTCGAGGCGGGCACCTCGGTGCTCAACTCGGTCAACGGCCGCAAGGAGCGGATCGGCAAGGTCTACCAGATGCACGCCAACAAGCGTGAGGAGATCGCGTCGGTCGGCGCCGGCCAGATCGTGGCCGTCATGGGCCTGAAGGACACCAAGACCGGTCACACCCTGTGCGACCAGAACCACCCGGTGATCCTCGAGTCGATGACCTTCCCGGCCCCGGTGATCGAGGTCGCGATCGAGCCCAAGACCAAGGGTGACCAGGAGAAGCTCGGCACCGCGATCCAGCGCCTGTCCGACGAGGACCCCACGTTCACCGTCAAGGCGGACGAGGAGACCGGGCAGACGATCATCGCCGGCATGGGCGAGCTCCACCTGGAGATCCTCGTCGACCGGATGAAGCGCGAGTTCCGGGTTGAAGCAACCGTCGGCAAGCCGCAGGTCGCCTACCGCGAGACCATCCGCCGCAAGGTGGAGAAGCACGGCTACACCCACAAGAAGCAGACCGGTGGGTCCGGCCAGTTCGCGAAGGTGCTGGTCTCACTCGAGCCCAACATCGACGCGGAGACCGGCCACGGCGCCGGCTATGAGTTCGTGAACAACGTGTCCGGTGGTCGCGTGCCGAAGGAGTACATCCCCTCGGTCGACCAGGGCGGCCAGGAGGCCATGGAGTTCGGCGTGCTCGCCGGCTACCCGATGGTGGACGTCAAGTTCACCCTCGAGGACGGCGCGTACCACGACGTGGACTCCTCGGAGCTCGCGTTCAAGATCGCCGGCAACCAGGCCTTCAAGGAGGCCGCACGGATGGCCAAGCCCGTGCTGCTGGAGCCGATGTTCGCGGTCGAGGTCGTCACCCCGGAGACCTTCATGGGTGACGTGATCGGTGACATCAACTCGCGCCGCGGACAGGTGCGGGCGATGTCCGAGCGCTCGGGGGACCGCGTCGTCGACGCCCTCGTGCCGCTCTCTGAAATGTTCGGGTACGTTGGTGACTTGCGGTCGAAGACCTCAGGTCAGGCGTCGTACTCGATGGAGTTCGACTCGTACGCCGAGGTTCCCCAGAACGTCGCCGACGAGATCATCAAGAAGGTCCGTGGCGAGTAACGTTCGCACCGGCCCTCGGCAGCAGCACAGCAGTTCAACTACACGAGTCAAGTAACAACAACAGGAGGAGCCCCAGTGGCTAAGGCGAAGTTCGAGCGGACCAAGCCGCACGTCAACATCGGAACCATCGGTCACATCGACCACGGCAAGACGACGTTGACCGCAGCAATCACGAAGGTGCTGCACGACAAGTACCCCGACCTGAACGCTGCCTCGGCCTTCGACGAGATCGACAAGGCCCCCGAGGAGCGTCAGCGCGGTATCACCATCTCGATCGCGCACGTCGAGTACCAGACCGAGGCGCGCCACTACGCGCACGTCGACTGCCCGGGTCACGCGGACTACATCAAGAACATGATCACCGGTGCCGCGCAGATGGACGGCGCGATCCTGGTCGTGGCCGCCACCGACGGTCCGATGCCGCAGACGCGTGAGCACGTGCTGCTCGCCCGCCAGGTCGGCGTGCCGGCCCTGGTCGTCGCGCTGAACAAGTGCGACATGGTCGACGACGAAGAGCTCATCGAGCTCGTCGAGATGGAGGTGCGCGAGCTCCTCAACGAGTACGAGTTCCCCGGCGACGACGTCCCGGTGATCAAGGTCGCTGCCTTCCCGGCCCTCCAGGGTGACGAGAAGTGGGGCGAGTCGATCCTCGAGCTGATGAACGCGGTCGACGAGTTCATCCCGCAGCCCGAGCGCGACACCGAGAAGCCCTTCCTGATGCCCGTCGAGGACGTCTTCACGATCACCGGTCGTGGAACCGTCATCACCGGTCGCATCGAGCGCGGCATCGTCAAGGTGAACGAGGAGGTCGAGATCATCGGCATCCGCCCGGGTTCGCAGAAGAGCACGGTCACCGGTGTCGAGATGTTCCGCAAGCTCCTCGACGAGGGCCAGGCCGGCGAGAACGTCGGGCTGCTCCTCCGTGGCACCAAGCGCGAGGACGTCGAGCGCGGCATGGTCGTGATCAAGCCGGGCACGACCACCCCGCACACCAACTTCGAGGCCTCGGTCTACATCCTCTCGAAGGAGGAGGGCGGCCGTCACACGCCGTTCTTCAACAACTACCGCCCGCAGTTCTACTTCCGTACGACGGACGTGACGGGCGTGGTGACCCTTCCCGAGGGCCGCGAGATGGTCATGCCGGGCGACAACACCGACATGTCGGTCGAGCTGATCCAGCCGATCGCCATGGAGGACGGTCTCCGCTTCGCGATCCGCGAGGGCGGTCGCACCGTCGGCGCCGGTCGCGTCACCAAGATCACCAAGTGAGCTTGCTGATCTAGCGCTTCACCGAACGGCCCCGGACCTGCTGGTCCGGGGCCGTTCTGCGTGCTCAGCCGACGAGTGCCTGCACGGCCTCGCCGAACACCTCGGTGTGCCCGTCGACGTCGGCCTCGGTGTGGTGCGGGCTGAACAGCGCCATGTTGTGGAAGGGCGTCAGCAGCACCCCGCGGTTCAGCGCCCACAGGTGCATGAACCCCTCGAGGTCGTCGTCGACCGCGGCCGCTGCAGCGGCACCGTCACGCGGCGGAGGGCAGAACCAGTACTCGGCCCGGCAGCCGAGGCGCTGCACGTGCCACGGCAGCGCGTGCTTCTCGATGACGCCCGCGACCCCGTCGGTGAACCGCTGAGCCAGGGGTACGGCGACCGCGAAGTCCTCCTCGCGCAGGCACGTCGAGAGCGTCGCCCTGATCGCAGCGAGGGCCAGGGCGTTGGCCGTCAGTGTCCCGCCGACGCCGGCGACGTCGATCTCGTGACCCAGCATCGGGCCGGCCAACCGATCGGCGATCTCCGCGGTCATGCCGTAGGCCGCTGACGGCACCCCGCCGCCGATCGGCTTCCCGACCACCACGAAGTCGGGATCGAGACCCCAGGCGCTCGTGCAGCCACCCGGCCCGGCGCACAGGGTGTGCGTCTCGTCGATCACCAGGAGCACGTCGTGGCGGCGGGTGACCTCCCGGACGCCGTCGAGGTAGCCGTCGTCGGGCAGCACGATGCCGATGTTGGTCAGGGCCGGCTCCATCAGCAGGCAGGCGACGTCGCCCTCGGCCAGACGTCGGTCGAGGGCGTCGAGGTCGTTGAACGGCACCACGGCGGTCGTCGTCACGACGTCGACCTGGGGACCGAGAGCGCCGGGCCGGGGGACCACCCGCCCCTCGTCGAGCACGGCCAGGGTCTCGTCCACCGTGCCGTGGTAGCACCAGTCCATCACCGCGATCCGTGGCCGTCCGGTGAGGTGACGGGCGAACCGCAGCACGAACCGGTTTGCGTCGGTGGCCGACATCGCCAGCTGCCACGTCGGCAGCCCGAACCTGCGGGCCAGCTCCTCGCCGACCCATACCGCGTCCTGCGACGGCAGCATCGTGGTGATGCCGGCGGCTGCCTGACGAGCGACCGCCTCTGCCACCTGGGGGAGCGCGTGCCCGGTCATCGCGCCGGTGTCGCCGAGACAGAGGTCGACGTACTCCAGCCCGTCGGCGTCGACCAGCCGCGCGCCCGTGGCCGAGGCGGCAAAGACCGGGAAGGCGCCCGGCCACCGGGTCATCCATGGCATCGGCACGCCGGCCAGGAGCGGCCCTCGGGCTCGCGCGGCCTGCTCGGCGGAGCGGGGGTGGAGGTCGAGGAAGAGCTGGTCCTCGGCGGCGCGGAGGTCGGCAAGGCGCTGGCGGTCGATCATGAGGGCAATCTAGGCCCCGGGGGGAGGGGGTGGTCTCGCGTCCCGGCGCGAACGCGACAATGAGCACGTGAACCACCCGCTGCCTCCCGCGCGACCGCACCAGCGCTTCACCGACGACGGGCGGCGGATCCGCGAGGTGCTCACCTACTCACGCCGGGGCAGCCGCTTCACCCCGTCGCAGCAGGAGTCCTGGGACGCCCACCACCGCGACTGGGTGATCCCCGACGAGGCGGTCGACGACCCGTCGTTCAGCTGGGCGGAGGAGTTCGGGCGGACCGCACCGATCGTCGTCGAGATCGGCTCCGGGATCGGCGAGGCGACCGCTGCGCTCGCGGCCGGCCGTCCGTCGTACGACATCGTCGCGCTCGAGGTCTGGCGGCCCGGAGTCGCGCACACGCTCGGGCTCCTCGCCGAGGCAGGTGCCGACAACGTCCGGCTGCTCTCCGTCGATGCAGTCTGGTGCGTGGAGCACCTGTTCGGTGAGGGCGAGGTCACGGAGCTGTGGACCTTCTTCCCCGACCCGTGGCCGAAGACGCGGCACCACAAGCGGCGGCTGGTCAATGCCGAGTTCGCACGGCTGGCTGCCTCGCGACTCCGTCCCGGCGGGATGTGGCGGTTGGCGACCGACTGGGCGGACTACGCCGCACAGATGTGCGCGGTGCTCGACGCCGACCCGGCGTTCGAGGGCGGACCGGTGCCGCGCTGGGAGGACCGGCCGGTCACGAAGTTCGAGCGCAAGGGACGGGCAGCCGACCGGCAGATCGTGGACCTGGCCTACCGACGTCTGGTCGACTGACCGCCCGACTTCCCGCACACCTCACCCGCCCGGCTGGACGAGGCCCGACTCGTAGGCGAGTACGACGGCCTGGACCCGGTCACGCAGCCCCAGCTTCATCAGCAGCCGGGCCACGTGGGTCTTGACCGTGTTCTCGGTGACGAACAGCGCCGCTGCGATCTCCGCGTTGGACTCACCGCGCGCGAGGTGGGCGAGGACCTCGGTCTCACGGTCGGTCAGTGACCCGAACGCCTCGGGTTCCCGCGACGGCGCTCGGCGACGCGAGAACTCCTCGATCAGTCGCCGGGTCACCGAAGGGGCGAACAACGATCCCCCGTCGGCCACCACCCGTATCGCGGTGATCAGTCGCTCCTCCGGGGCATCCTTGAGCAGGAAGCCACTGGCCCCCGCACGCAGCGCGTCATAGACGATGTCATCGAGGTCGAACGTGGTCAGTACGAGAACCCGTGGTGGATCCTTCGCCGCGGTGACAGCCCGTGTCGCGTCGATGCCGTCGACTCCGGGCATCCGCACGTCCATCAGGACGACGTCCGGGTTCCTCTCGGCACAGATCTCGATCGCCTGTGCCCCGTCCGCTGCCTCGCCGACGACCTCGATGTCCTCCTGGTCACTGAGGATCATGCGGAGGCCCGTCCTGACCAGTGGCTGGTCATCGGCCAGCACGACGCGGATCATGACGTCCCCAACAGGTACGGAAGCCGGGCGCGTACGACGTAGCCACCCTCTGCGGGACCGGCCTCGACCGAACCGCCTGCCACCGAGACGCGTTCACGGATGCCGATCAGGCCGTGGCCGGTGCCAGCCCCCGACGTCGTCGTGGCCCCGTCGTTGGTGACCGCGACCTCGAGGTCATCAGGCCCGTAGACCAGCTCTACCTTCGCGTGTGCCTGAGGTCCGGCGTGCTTGAGCACGTTGGTCAGCGCCTCCTGCACGATCCGGTAGGCGGAGAGGTCGAGCCCAGGTGGCACCGGCAACGGATCGCCACTGACCTCGAGCTCGACAGGGAGGCCCGACGAGCGCACCTCATCCACCAATTCGTCGAGGCGTTGGAGGGATGGCTGCGGCTCGGCACGAGCGCCGTCCTCCTCGGTACTGCGGAGCAGCCCGAGCAGGCGGCGCATGTCGGCCAGGGCCGAGGTGTTCGTGTGCTCGATCGAGGCCAACGCCCGTCGTACCGCCTCGTTGTCGCGGCCGACCATCTTCGCGCCACCACGCGCCTGGAGGACGGTCACAGCGATCGCGTGGGAGACGGTGTCGTGCAGCTCGCGAGCGATGCGGGCGCGCTCGTCGGCGATGGCGCGAGCACTCTCTTCCTGCAGCGCGAGGTTGCGCGCACCGAGCTCGCGTTCCCGGTCGCGGCGGACCCGCACGGCAACGCCGAGGCTCCACGGGGTCCCGCAGAAGACGAGGGCGAAGAAGACGTCGGAGGCATCGTGCGCGCCGTCGCCGACCACGAAGCCCACCGTCACCCCCAGCACTCCGAGGACCCCGAGCCACGCCTCGACCCCGTGCGCGTTGGCTCCCAGCGAGAACAGGTTGAACAGGAAGATCGCGACGAACACGATCGAGTTCCCATCGAAGTCCGGCGCCCAGTGGACGACGGCCACGTCGAGCACGGCGACGACGACGAAGGACAGGAACGGCGCCCGTCGCCGGGCCGCCAGTGCCAACCCAGCGGCGATCGCCAGCGGCACCGCGACGACGTGGTTCGCATCGTCGTAGGCGAGCAGCTCCCCGGCGTACGCCACCGCGAAGGCCACCGCAACCAGCAGGTCACCGTGTCGACGCACCCCTGGAGGCACCCTCATGGAGCCACGTTAGGGCCTCGGGCCGGGGTCGGCAGTCACTCCTGAGGATGACGCCTCGACTCACTCGGGGGAGCGACGGGTTTCGTCAGCCCGGGCGACGACGGAGGTGTGTCTCAGACCGAACACTGCTGGGACAACCAACCCGAGAGGAAACCGCCATGAGCTCCATCACTGCAGGTGCCAGTCCGAGTGCCATCGTCGACCGTGACCGCGCGCGGCACGCACTCGTCCCAGTAGCGGCAGTCAGTCTCGGGGTCGCTGCGTTCCTCGATCTGGCTCGCGCCGACAGCGCCGTGGAGGCGCTGAGCATGGTCGTGTTCGACCTGGTCGTCGTCGGTCTGCTCTACCCGCTCGTCGTGGTCCGCGGCCTGCGTCACGAGAGCGCAATCGGACGTGCCCTCGCCCTGGGCATCACCGGCGTCCTGCTGATCGTCCCCGCTGCGTGGTCTGGACTGCCGATCATCCTGGGGGCTGCGGCAGCGTTGCTCGGGTACGCCGGCCGACGGGCGTCGACCGGTGCCGGCAAGGCGACCGCAGCGTTCGTGATCGGAGTGCTCGCCGTGGTCGGGTACGCCGCCTTCTACGTGAGCGACTGGATCGCCAACCCCGGTGCGAGCTGGTGGTCGTAGGTCCCGCGTCGGTCGGGCTCAGTCCTGGTGCAGGTGCCAGCTGAGCCCGGCCGCCTCGAGTGCGTCCTCGACCCGCAGGCGCTCGGCCTCCCGGTCGATCCCCTCGGGCAGGTCGGTGAGGGACGTCGGGACACCCAGCGCCCTGGCCGTCGCGACGAGCACGCCGTCGTAGGCCGCCACGATGCCCTTCTGCCTGGCCATGGGTACGCCGGGGCGGGGTGACCTCGCCTCGGGACGGAGCCGGCGCAGGTCGGCCGCGAGCTTCTCCAGCGGAGGTCCGGCCGGCGGGGCCGGGGGAGGCGGCACGACCCGCACCCGGCGACCCAGGGCGACACTGACTTCACAGATGCGCTCGCGGTGGATGAGCACGGCGAAAGCCGTCACCGGGACCATGGAGATCGCGACGACTTCGAGCAGTCCGGTCAGGACCCTGCCGTCCATGTCCTGACTCTAAGCCCTGTTGGCAACCGCTGGGTCGGTCGAGGACCGGTGGATCCGGTGGCAGGATCCCGGCGATGGTGGGCAGTCAGCCCCGGCGTGCGAGCGCTCCGACGTCCCTAGACTCGCGGCGTGGCCACCACCGCGAAGCCCGAGGCGCGCACCAGCACCCGGGCCTGGTGGGTCGCCGGGGTCACCATGGCTGCCCTCGTGGCGGCCGCGGGTTTCCGCTCCTCGACCGGTGCGCTGCTCGAGCCGCTGGAGCACGAGTTCGGCTGGTCCCGGGCGACGACGTCGGGTGCGGTCAGCCTCAACCTGGTGATCTACGGGCTCACGGCCCCCTTCGCAGCGGCGCTGATGGAGCGGTTCGGCGTACGACGGGTGGTGGCGCTGGCGCTCGCCCTCGTCGCCGCGGGGGCCGGCCTGACGTTGGTGATGACCTCGGCCTGGCAGCTGTGGTTCCTTTGGGGCGTCCCGATCGGCGTCGGCACCGGGGCGATGGCCCTCGTCTTCGGCGCCATCGTGGCCAACCGCTGGTTCGTGCGCGACCGCGGGCTCATCACGGGCGTCTTCTCGGCGGCGAGCTCGACCGGACAGCTGATCTTCCTGCCGGCCATCGCCCACCTGGCACACGGGCCCGGTTGGCGCTGGGCCGCGGGCCTGGTGGCCGGGTTCGCGCTGCTGCTCGTGCCGGTGGTGCTGCTGGTCATGCGCGACCGGCCCTCCGACGTCGGCCAGGTGCCGTACGGCGCCCCGGAGTCGTACGCCGAGCCGCCGGTCGTGCGCGACGGACCGGGGCCGGCCAGGCTCGCGCTGACGACGCTGCGCGAGATCAGCCACCGCTGGACGTTCTGGGCCCTGTTCCTGACGTTCTGGATCTGCGGCTGGTCGACCAACGGGCTGATCGGCACCCACTTCATCCCGGCCGCCCACGACCACGGCATGCCGGAGACCACGTCAGCGGGACTGCTCGCCCTGATCGGCATCTTCGACATCGTCGGCACGATCGCGTCGGGGTGGCTCACCGACCGGGTCGACTCCCGCTACCTGCTCTTCGGCTACTACTTCCTGCGCGGGCTGAGCCTGCTCGTCGTACCCACCCTGCTCGGGCCGCACGTCCAGCCCAGCCTGTTCCTGTTCATCGTCTTCTACGGGCTCGACTGGGTGGCCACCGTGCCGCCGACGGTCGCCCTGTGCCGGATCCACTTCGGGCTGGAGAAGTCGGGCGTCGTGTTCGGCTGGGTGTTCGCCTCGCACATGGTCGGCGCGGGGGTCGCGGCGTCGTACGCGGGCTGGATCCGGCAGGGACTCGGCGACTACTTCGTCGCCTGGATGACGGCCGGCGGGCTGTGCCTGCTCGCCTCGCTGATGTGCCTGTCCATCCCACGGGCGCGGAGGTCCGGAGACCCCGCTCTGGAGCAGGTGGCCCAGGAGTCCGCCCAGCTGTGAGGCCCGGGAAGGTGCACGGCGAACCCGATTTGGCGTACCGCGGGTGTCTCTGACAAGATAGTTCGGTTGCTCCGGCGGGATTGCCGGGGCGCGGACATTGACTACTGAACAGGTTCTCCTGAGCTGCTGACATGGCAGTTGTAGTGGTCGCGCGTGTTCGCGCCGCACCAGGAGATCCCGTTCTGCCCGGCCCACCGGGCGCCACTCCAGACAACGACCAGCACGATCGTGTGCGTCGCGCGCAGTTTGAAGGCCGCGACACGCCCGACCGCGTGGGTCGGGGCCTGGAGCGAGAAGGAGCAGGGCGGACCACCTCACCGAGGGGGTCCGAGACCAGTCGTTGGGACTACTGAGTAAGGACGTTGTTTGATGGCGGGACAGAAGATCCGCATCAGGCTCAAGGCCTATGACCACGAGGTGATCGACACCTCGGCGCGGAAGATCGTGGACACCGTGACCCGTACGGGCGCGAAGGTGGCCGGCCCGGTGCCGCTGCCGACGGAGAAGAACGTCTACTGCGTCATCCGCTCGCCCCACAAGTACAAGGACTCCCGCGAGCACTTCGAGATGCGCACCCACAAGCGCCTGATCGACATCATCGACCCCACGCCGAAGACCGTCGACTCGCTGATGCGTCTCGACCTTCCCGCCGGCGTCGACATCGAGATCAAGCTCTGAGGCCCAGGAGATTAGTGGAGTCATGAGCACTTTCGAACGCAACCTCAAGGGGCTGCTGGGCACCAAGCTCGGCATGACCCAGACCTGGGACGAGAACAACCGCATCGTCCCCGTCACCGTGATCGCGGCCGGCACCAACGTGGTGACCCAGGTCCGCACCCCGGAGAAGGACGGCTACAACGCCATCCAGATCGGCTTCGGAGAGATCGACGGCTCGAAGGTCACCAAGCCCTCGGCCGGTCATTTCGGCAAGGCCGGGGTCACCCCGCGCCGCCACGTGGCCGAGATCCGTACGTCGGAGGCCCCGGCCTACGAGGTCGGCCAGGAGCTCGGTCCCGACACCTTCGCCGCCGGCCAGGAGGTCGACGTCACGGGCACCAGCAAGGGCAAGGGCTACGCCGGTGTGATGAAGCTGCACGGCTTCCACGGCGTCGGCGCCTCCCACGGTGCACACCGCAACCACCGCAAGCCGGGCTCGATCGGCGCCTGCGCGACCCCGGGTCGCGTCTTCAAGGGCACCCGCATGGCCGGCCGCATGGGTAGCGACACCGTCACCACCCAGAACGTCACCGTGCACGCCGTCGATGTCGAGAAGGGCCTGATCCTGCTCAAGGGCGCCGTTCCCGGCCCCAAGGGTGGCCTCGTCGTCATCCGCTCGGCTGCGAAGAAGTCCGCAACTCTCACCGGGGAGGCCTGAGCATGACCGCCAAGACCGTGAAGGTCGATCTCCCCGCCGAGATCTTCGACGCCAAGACCAACATCCCGCTGATCCACCAGGTCGTGGTGGCCCAGCAGGCCGCTGCTCGTCAGGGCACCCACGCCACCAAGACCCGCGGCGAGGTTCGCGGCGGTGGCCGCAAGCCCTACAAGCAGAAGGGCACCGGCCGCGCCCGCCAGGGCTCGACCCGCGCGCCGCAGTTCGCCGGTGGTGGCGTCGTCCATGGCCCGCAGCCGCGTGACTACGACCAGCGCACCCCGAAGAAGATGAAGGCCGCCGCCCTGCGCGGAGCCCTCTCCGACCGGGCCCGCGCCGGGCGCATCCACGTCGTGGAGTCGTTGATCGGTGACCAGAAGAAGCCGTCGACCAAGGGTGCCGTCGAGGCGCTGAACGGGCTCACCGAGCACCGCCGCCAGCTGGTCGTGCTCGAGCGTGACGACGCCCTGACGTGGCTCTCGCTGCGCAACGTGGCCTCGGTGCACCTCCTCGCCGTCGACCAGCTGAACACCTACGACGTGCTGCTCTGCGACGACGTGGTGTTCACCCAGGGCGCCTACGACTCGTTCGTCAACGGCACCGCCTCGGCGACCGCCCGCAAGGCGACCATCGTCGAGCCCGCCGGCAACGACGCGGCTGACGACGAGGCCGAGGTCGAGGAGGCTCCCGCAGTCGAGGAGCCGACCGCCGCTGCCGACGAGCCGGGCGACGCCGACGAGCCGACTGAGGCCACCGACGACACTGAGGCCGCCGACGAGGCTGAGACCGCTGAGGAGGACACCAAGTGAGCACGCTGCACAAGGACCACCGCGACGTACTGATCGCGCCGGTCGTGAGCGAGAAGAGCTACGGCCTCCTCGACGCGAACAAGTACACGTTCCTGGTGCGTCCCGACGCGAACAAGACCGAGATCAAGGTCGCGGTCGAGAAGGTCTTCGACGTCAAGGTCACCTCCGTGAACACGCTGAACCGACCCGGCAAGACCCGTCGTACCCGCACCGGCACCGGCAAGCGCAAGGACACCAAGCGCGCGATCGTCAGCCTGGCCGAGGGTCACCGCATCGACATCTTCGGAGGTCCGGTCTCCTGACCGGGCTCGAGGAGCTGAGGAACTGACATGGCAATCCGCAAGTACAAGCCGACCACCCCGGGCCGTCGTGGCTCGTCGGTCGCTGACTTCGTCGAGATCACCCGGACCACGCCGGAGAAGTCGCTGGTCAAGCCGCTGCCCAAGAAGGGTGGCCGCAACAACCAGGGCCGCATCACCACCCGTCACCAGGGTGGTGGCCACAAGCGCGCCTACCGCATCGTCGACTTCCGTCGCTACGACAAGGACGGCGTGCCGGCCAAGGTCGCGCACATCGAGTACGACCCCAACCGCACCGCGCGCATCGCGCTGCTGCACTACGCCGACGGCGAGAAGCGTTACATCATCGCGCCGCTCGGCGTCAGCCAGGGCACCGCGATCGAGGCCGGTCCGACCGCCGACATCAAGCCGGGCAACAACCTGCCGCTGCGCAACATCCCCGTCGGTACCACGATCCACTGCATCGAGCTCCGGCCCGGTGGCGGTGCCAAGATCGCCCGTTCCGCCGGCAACAGCGCCCAGCTCGTCGCCAAGGAGGGCTCGCGCGCACAGCTGCGGATGCCCTCCGGCGAGATGCGTTACGTCGACGTCCGCTGCCGCGCCACGGTCGGCGAGGTCGGCAACGCCGAGCAGTCCAACATCAACTGGGGCAAGGCCGGCCGGATGCGGTGGAAGGGCAAGCGCCCGACCGTCCGCGGTGTCGTCATGAACCCCGTCGACCACCCGCACGGCGGTGGCGAGGGCAAGACCTCCGGTGGTCGCCACCCGGTCACCCCCTGGGGCAAGCCCGAGGGCCGTACGCGCAAGCGCAAGGCCAGCGATGCCCTGATCGTCCGTCGCCGCAAGTCCGGTAAGAGGAAGTAGCCAGATGCCACGCAGCCTGAAGAAGGGCCCGTTCGTCGACGACCACCTGATCAAGAAGGTGGACGCCCAGAACGAGGCCGGGACCCACAACGTGATCAAGACGTGGTCGCGTCGCTCGATGATCGTGCCGGCCATGATCGGCCACACGCTCGCCGTGCACGACGGACACAAACACGTCCCGGTGTTCGTGACCGACTCGATGGTCGGCCACAAGCTGGGCGAGTTCGCGCCCACCCGCACCTACCGGGGCCACGTCAAGGACGACCGGAAGAGCCGCCGCCGCTGACCGCGGTAGCTGAGGAGAGAACAGACAATGAGTGTTACTGAGCGTCGGCGCACCAGCGCCCGCCGTGACTCGCTGCTCGGCGACCAGCCGGGTGCGTTCGCCAGCGCGCGCTTCGTCCGGATCACCCCGATGAAGGCCCGCCGTGTCGTGGACATGGTCCGTGGACTTCCCGTGGATGACGCCCTGGCGTTGCTGCAGTTCGCGCCGCAGGCGGCCAGCGAGACCGTCTACAAGGTGCTCGAGAGCGCCGTGGCCAACGCCGAGACGACCGAGGACCTCGACCGCGGCACGCTCGTGGTCAGCAAGGCCATGGTCGACGAGGGCCCCACCATGAAGCGCTGGCGCCCGCGTGCGCAGGGCCGGGCCACCCGGATCAACAAGCGCACCAGCCACATCACGCTCGTGGTGTCGCCTGCCGACGAGAACCAGACGAAGGGACGGAAGGCCTGATGGGTCAGAAGATCAACCCGAACGGGTTCCGCCTCGGCATCTCCACCGACCACAAGAGCCGGTGGTACGCCGACAAGCTCTACAAGTCCTACGTCGGTGAGGACGTCGCGATCCGTCGTCTCCTGTCCAAGGGCATGGAGCGCGCCGGCATCGCCAAGGTGGAGATCGAGCGCACCCGCGACCGCGTGCGAGTGGACATCCACACCGCACGGCCGGGCATCGTCATCGGTCGCCGCGGTGCCGAGGCCGACCGCCTGCGCGGCGAGCTGGAGAAGCTCACCGGCAAGCAGGTGCAGCTGAACATCCTCGAGGTGAAGCAGCCGGAGATCGACGCTCAGCTGGTCGCCCAGGGCGTGGCCGAGCAGCTCGCCGGTCGTGTGCAGTTCCGTCGCGCGATGAAGAAGGCCATGCAGACCTCGATGCGCTCCGGTGCCAAGGGCATCCGGATCCAGTGCTCGGGTCGTCTCAACGGCGCCGAGATGTCGCGCTCGGAGTTCTACCGCGAGGGCCGCGTGCCCCTGCACACGCTGCGTGCCGACATCGACTACGGCTTCTACGAGGCCAAGACCACCTTCGGCCGCATCGGCGTGAAGGTCTGGATCTACAAGGGCGAGGTCGCGGGCACCCGCGCCGAGCGCGAGGCCCAGGCTGCGGCCCGTGCCGGAGCCCCCGGCCGTGGCCGTGGCGGCGCCCGCACCGACCGCCCCACGCGTGGTTCGCGTGGCGGTGCCGAGCGTCCGACGCGTTCCGACCGTACCGAGGCTCCTGCTGCCGAGACCGCTGCTGCGGCCCCGGCTGCCGAGGCCGCACCGACCGCTACCAACGGGGAGGGCTGAACATCATGTTGATGCCTCGAAGGGTCAAGCACCGCAAGCAGCACCACCCGAAGCGGACTGGCGCCGCCAAGGGTGGCACCAAGCTCTCCTTCGGTGACTTCGGTATCCAGGCGACCGAGTCCGCCTACGTGACCAACCGACAGATCGAGTCAGCGCGTATCGCGATGACCCGTCACATCAAGCGCGGCGGAAAGGTGTGGATCAACATCTACCCCGACCGCCCGCTGACCAAGAAGCCCGCCGAGACCCGGATGGGTTCCGGCAAGGGCTCGCCCGAGTGGTGGGTGGCCAACGTCAAGCCCGGTCGCGTCATGTTCGAGCTTGCCGGTGTCGACGAGGACATTGCCCGCGAGGCCATGCGTCGCGCGATCCACAAGCTCCCGATGAAGTGCAAGTTCATCAGCCGTGAGACAGGTGATTTCTGATGGCGACCGCACATGAGCTCGACGAGCTGAACAACGTCGACCTCGAGGGCAAGCTGCGCGAGGCCAAGGAGGAGCTGTTCAACCTCCGTTTCCAGGCCGCGACCGGTCAGCTCGAGAGCCACGGCCGTCTCAAGGCCGTCAAGAAGGACATCTCCCGGATCTACACCGTGGTGCGCGAGCGCGAGCTCGGCATCCGTACGGCGCCGGGCGCTAAGGAGAACGCATGAGCGAGAACGCTGTTGAGGACAGGTCGGCCCGCAAGGTCCGTGAAGGCCTGGTCGTCAGCGACAAGATGGACAAGACCGTCGTGGTCTCTGTCGAGGACCGCGTCAAGCACGCGCTCTACGGCAAGGTGCTGCGTCGTTCCACCCGGCTCAAGGCACACGACGAGGCCAACTCCTGTGGAGTCGGCGACCGTGTGCTCCTGATGGAGACCCGCCCGCTCAGCGCGACCAAGCGCTGGCGCGTGGTGGAGATCATCGAGAAGGCGAAGTAGGAGACAGGACAGATGATCCAGCAGGAGTCGCGACTCAAGGTCGCCGACAACACGGGTGCCAAGCAGATCCTGTGCATCCGTGTGCTCGGCGGCTCCGGTCGGCGCTACGCCGGCATCGGTGACGTCATCGTCGCCACCGTCAAGGACGCGATCCCGGGCGGCAACGTCAAGAAGGGCGACGTCGTCAAGGCCGTGATCGTGCGCACCGTCAAGGAGCGCCGTCGTGCCGACGGTTCCTACATCCGCTTCGACGAGAACGCAGCGGTGATCCTCAAGGCCGACGGGGAACCCCGTGGCACGCGCATCTTCGGCCCCGTGGGCCGCGAGCTGCGCGAGAAGCGGTTCATGAAGATCATTTCGCTCGCGCCGGAGGTGCTCTGAGATGAGCGTGAAGATCAAGAAGGGCGACACCGTCAAGGTGATCGCAGGCAAGGACAAGGGTGCCGAGGGCAAGGTCATCCAGGTGCTCCGGGAGGAGCAGCGGGTGATCGTCGAGGGCGTCAACCGGGTCAAGAAGCACACCAAGGTCGTCAACCAGGGCGGCCGCGCCGGCAACACCGGCGGCATCGTGACCGCGGAGGCCCCGATCCACGTCTCCAACGTGATGGTCGTCGACGGCAAGGGCACCACCCGCATCGGCTCCAAGCGGGTGGAGGCCACGAAGCGTCGCAGCGACGGGTCGACGTACGAGACCACGCGCAGCGTCCGCGTCTCCCGGAAGTCCGGAGAAGAGATCTGATGACTGAGTCAATGACCGAGATCAACAGCGACCGCTCGGCCGAGCAGTCGGCCGGCCCGCGCATGAAGGCCCGCTACCGCGAGGAGATCCTCCCCGCGCTGCGCGAGCAGTTCGGCTACGCCAACGTCATGCAGGTGCCGGGCCTGACCAAGATCGTGGTGAACATGGGTGTCGGCGAGGCCGCTCGCGACTCCAAGCTCATCGAGGGTGCCGTCAAGGACCTCACCGCGATCACCGGCCAGAAGCCGCAGGTCACCCGGGCCCGCAAGTCGATCGCGCAGTTCAAGCTGCGTGAGGGGATGCCCATCGGCGCGCACGTCACCCTGCGTGGCGACCGCATGTGGGAGTTCCTCGACCGCCTGCTGGCGCTCGCCCTGCCCCGCATCCGCGACTTCCGTGGTCTCTCGGACCGCCAGTTCGACGGGCGCGGCAACTACACCTTCGGTCTCACCGAGCAGGTCATGTTCCACGAGATCGACCAGGACAAGATCGACCGCTCCCGCGGCATGGACATCACCGTGGTGACGTCCGCGACCAACGACGACGAGGGCCGGGCTCTGCTGAAGAAGCTCGGTTTCCCGTTCAAGGAAGGCAACTGACATGGCGAAGACCGGACTGAAGGTCAAGGCCGCACGCAAGCCCAAGTTCGCGGTGCGCGGCTACACCCGCTGCCAGCGCTGCGGCCGGCCCAAGGCCGTCTACCGCAAGTTCGGCCTGTGCCGCATCTGCCTCCGGGAGATGGCACACGCCGGCGAGCTGCCCGGCGTCACCAAGAGCTCCTGGTAACCACCACCTACAAACGATCGCTACAGGTCGCCCCGAGATGCGGGAGCGAAACCGGAGTGGAGAAAGGGCCGAGAAGGCCATGACGATGACTGACCCGATCGCAGACATGCTGACGCGTCTGCGCAACGCCAACCAGGCGTACCACGACTCGGTGTCGATGCCGTACAGCAAGCTCAAGCAGGGCGTCGCCGAGATCCTCAAGCAGGAGGGGTACATCACCTCCTTCGAGGTCAAGGACCTCGAGGGCGTGGTCGGCAAGACGCTGGAGATCCAGCTCAAGTACGGCCGCAGCCGTGAGCGCTCCATTGCCGGCGTACGCCGGATCAGCAAGCCCGGCCTGCGCGTGTACGCCAAGCACACCGCCCTGCCGAAGGTGCTCGGCGGCCTCGGCGTCGCGATCATCTCGACCAGCCAGGGCCTGCTCACCGACCGTCAGGCCAACAGCAAGGGTGTAGGTGGGGAAGTCCTCGCCTACGTCTGGTGACCCGGAACAAGACGAGGAAGCTGAGGTAGAAGCAATGTCGCGCATCGGCAAGCTGCCCGTCCCGGTCCCGTCCGGAGTCGACGTGCAGGTCCAGGCGAACATCGTCACGGTCAAGGGCCCCAAGGGCACCCTGACCCACGCGGTGGCCGCGCCCATCACCGTCGAGAACGGTGACGGTGCCCTCGAGGTGAAGCGTCCCAACGACGAGCGGGAGAGCCGTGCCCTGCACGGACTGACCCGGTCGCTGATCAACAACATGGTCGTGGGCGTCACCGAGGGCTACGAGAAGAAGCTCGAGATCGTCGGCGTGGGCTACCGCGTCCTCTCCAAGGGCCCGACCCAGCTGGAGTTCCAGCTCGGCTACTCCCACTCGATCACGTTCAACGCCCCCGACGGCATCACCTTCACCGTCGAGGGCCCCACCAGGCTCGGTGTCCAGGGCATCGACAAGCAGCTCGTCGGCGAAGTCGCCGCCAACATCCGCAAGCTGCGCAAGCCGGAGCCCTACAAGGGCAAGGGCGTGCGCTACGCGGGAGAGCACATTCGCCGCAAGGTCGGAAAGGCTGGTAAGTGACGATGGCTATCGCACTCAAGACTGGCAAGCACACCGCGGCCCGGGTCGCGTCCCGCGCGCGGCGCCAGATCCGCGGTCGCAAGAAGGTCAGCGGCACTGCGGAGCGTCCTCGCCTCGTGGTGACGCGCTCCTCGAAGCACATCACCGTGCAGGTCGTCGACGACCTGGTCGGCAAGACGCTTGCGTCGGCCTCGACCATGGAGCCCGACGTCCGCTCGATCACGGGTGACAAGACGGCCAAGGCCCGCAAGGTCGGCGAGCTCGTCGCCGAGCGCGCGAAGTCCGCTGGTGTCGAGGGCGTGGTCTTCGACCGCGCCGGCAACAAGTACCACGGTCGCGTTGCGGCCCTCGCGGACGGCGCCCGCGAGGGCGGCCTGACCTTCTGATCCACCCAAGAGATTCCACAGAGCTTAAGAAATGGAAGAGGTAGTTTCATGAGCGGACCCCAGCGCGGAGGACGCGCCGGCGGTGGCGAGCGTCGTGGAGGTCGCGACAACCGCGGCCGAGACGGTGCCGACAAGAGCACCTACATCGAGCGCGTCGTCGCCATCAACCGTGTCGCCAAGGTCGTCAAGGGTGGTCGTCGCTTCAGCTTCACCGCCCTGGTGATCGTCGGCGACGGTGACGGCATGGTCGGCGTCGGCTACGGCAAGGCCAAGGAGGTCCCGGCCGCGATCGCCAAGGGTGTCGAGGAGGCCAAGAAGCACTTCTTCAAGGTTCCCCGCATCCAGGGCACCATCCCGCACCCCGTGCAGGGTGAGAAGGCTGCCGGCGTCGTACTCCTGCGTCCTGCCGCCCCCGGTACCGGCGTGATCGCCGGTGGCCCGGTGCGCGCGGTGCTGGAGTGCGCGGGCATCCACGACGTGCTCAGCAAGTCGCTCGGCTCCTCGAACCAGATCAACATCGTGCACGCCACGGTGGCAGCACTGCGCGCCCTCGAGGAGCCCGCTGCCGTCGCCGCACGTCGTGGTCTGCCGGTCGAGGACGTGGCCCCGGCTGCCCTGCTCCGGGCTCAGGCCGAGGTGCCGGAGGGCGTGAGCCAGGAGGTGGCCTCCTGATGCCGCGTCTCAAGGTCGAGCAGAAGAAGTCCACCATCGGCTGCAAGAAGAACCAGCGCGACACGTTGCGCTCGCTGGGTCTCAAGCGGATCGGTGACGTGGTCGTCAAGGAGGACCGCCCGGAGTTCCGGGGCATGGTCCACACCGTCCGTCACCTCGTGACGGTCGAGGAGGTTGACTGACATGTCGCTCAAGCTGCATCATCTGCGCCCGGCTCCCGGCGCCAAGACCGCCAAGACCCGCGTGGGTCGCGGTGAGGCGTCGAAGGGCAAGACGGCCGGTCGCGGTACCAAGGGAACCAAGGCCCGTTACCAGGTGCCGGCGGCGTTCGAGGGTGGCCAGATGCCCATCCACATGCGCCTGCCCAAGCTGAAGGGCTTCAAGAACCCGTTCAAGGTCGAGTTCCAGGTCGTCAACCTCGACCGGATCAACGAGCTGTTCCCCGAGGGCGGCGAGGTGACTGTCGCTGACCTGGTCGCCAAGGGCGCCGTCCGCAAGGACAAGCCCGTGAAGGTGCTGGGCCAGGGCGACCTCTCGGTCGCCGTCCAGGTCACTGCGCACGGCTTCTCGGGTTCCGCCAAGGAGAAGATCGCGGCTGCCGGCGGCAGCGCGACCCAGATCTGACCGCACCTATTGCGTGACAGGGCAGGATGATCCCGAAGGTCCCGTAGTCCACGGAGGCCTGAGGACGATCGTCCTGCCCTGTTAGGCTTCCACGGATTTGGTCCCCTCCCCAGCCGGCCTGATCGAAACCCGAAAGAGGAGCACGTGCTAGGCGCATTCGCCAACGCTTTCCGGACACCGGACCTGCGCAAGAAGCTGCTGTTCGTGCTGTTCATCGTGGCCGTCTTCCGGCTCGGATCCCACATCCCGACGCCCGGGGTCGACGTGGCCAACGTGCAGTCGTGCTTCGAGGCCACCAAGAACAGCGGCGTCTACGGGTTGATCAACCTGTTCTCCGGCGGAGCGCTGCTCCAGCTGACGATCTTCGCGCTGGGGATCATGCCCTACATCACCGCGAGCATCATCCTGCAGCTGCTCGTGGTCGTGATCCCGCGGCTGGAGGCCCTCAAGAAGGAGGGCCAGGCCGGTCAGACCAAGATCACGCAGTACACCCGCTACCTCACCCTCGCGCTGGCCATCCTCCAGGCGACCGGCATCGTGGCCCTCGCCCGCACCGGCAACCTGCTCCAGGGCTGCGACAAGCCGCTGCTCTACAAGGACACCACCTGGGTGGCCATCCTGATGGTCATCACGATGGCCGCTGGCACCGCCGTGATCATGTGGCTCGGCGAGCTGATCACCGAGCGCGGCATCGGCAACGGCATGTCGATCCTGATCTTCACCCAGGTCATCGCGACCTTCCCGGCCGCCCTCTGGGGCGTGCAGAAGGCCAAGGGCCCGTGGGTCTTCGGTGCGGTCATCATCATGGGCATCGTGGTGATGGCGGCCGTGGTCTTCATCGAACAGGCGCAACGGCGAATACCGGTGCAGTACGCCCGCAGGATGGTCGGCCGCAAGATGTTCGGCGGCTCCTCGACCTACATCCCGCTCAAGGTCAACCAGGCCGGCATCATCCCGGTCATCTTCGCCTCGAGCCTGCTCTACCTGCCGGCCATGGCGGTGCAGTTCAACTCGGGCACGAACAACCAGATCCTGATCTGGATCCAGCGCTACTTCGTCCGGGGCGACCACCCGCTGTACATGCTGGCCTACTTCCTGCTGATCATCTTCTTCACCTACTTCTACGTCGCGATCACCTTCAACCCACAAGAGGTCGCGGACAACATGAAGCAGTACGGCGGTTTCATCCCCGGGATCCGGGCGGGAAAGCCGACCGAGGAGTACCTCAACTACGTCCTCTCCCGCATCACGCTGCCCGGCGCTCTGTATCTGGGTCTGCTGTCCTTGATCCCGTTGATCGCACTCGTGTGGGTCCAGGCCAACCAGAACTTCCCGTTCGGCGGCACCTCGCTGCTGATCATGGTCGGTGTCGCGCTCGACACCGTGAAGCAGATCGAGTCCCAGCTCCAGCAGCGCAACTACGAAGGATTCCTGCGCTGATATGAGAATCATCCTGATGGGGCCCCCGGGGGCCGGCAAGGGCACTCAGGCCAAGGTCGTCGCCGAGCACTTCGGCGTACCCGCGATCTCGACCGGTGACATCTTCCGGTTCAACGTCTCGGAGGGCACCGAGCTGGGCGTGAAGGCCAAGCAGTACATGGACGCCGGGGAGTACGTCCCGGACGAGATCACCAACCTGATGGTGCGCAACCGCATCGACGAGTCCGACGCCGAGCCGGGATTCCTGCTCGACGGCTACCCGCGCACGCTCTCGCAGGTCGAGGAGCTCGACGGGATGATCAAGTTCACCGGCCACGAGCTCGACGCCGTCGTGGTGCTCACCGTCGACAGCGAGGAGCTGGTGCAGCGGTTGCTGGCCCGCGCGGAGACCGACGGTCGCTCCGACGACACCGAGGACGTCATCCGCCGCCGCCAGGAGGTGTACGCCGAGCAGACCGAGCCGCTGATCGACGTCTACCGCGACCGCAACCTGCTGATCGAGGTCGACGGCATGGGCGAGGTCGACGAGGTCACCAAGCGCATCTTCGACGCCCTCGACGACGTCCGCGAGAGCTGAGCCCGGGTAGGCCGCCATGGGCTTGCGAGACCGCGGGGTCGAGATCAAGACCCCCGAGCAGATCGGCAAGATGCGGGTCGCCGGGCTGCTCGTGGGGGAGACCCTCGAGCTGCTCCGCGAGTCGGTGCGGCCCGGCATCACGACCGGTGACCTCGACGCCATCGCGGAGAAGAACATCCGCGACGGGGGCGGCGTGCCGTCGTTCCTCGGCTACGGCCATCCTCCGTTCCCGGCCACGATCTGCGCTTCCGTGAACGACGAGGTGGTGCACGGCATCCCCGGCGAGCGGACCCTCCAGGAGGGTGACGCGATCTCCATCGACTGCGGGGCGATCGTCGACGGCTGGCACGGCGACGCGGCGATCACCGTCGCGGTCGGCGAGGTCGCCCCCGACGTACTCCAGCTGATGCGGGTCACCGAGGGCTCGATGTGGGCCGGCATCGCCGCCGCTCGTCTCGGCGGCCGGGTCACCGACATCTCGCACGCCGTCGAGTCCTACGTGCGCTCGCAACCGCATCCGACCGGCGGCACCTACGGCATCCTCGAGGACTTCACCGGGCACGGGATCGGGACCGCCATGCACCAGCCGCCCAGCGTGCCCAACTACGGGCGCGCGGGACGCGGCCCGAAGCTCGAGCGCGGCCTCGCGCTCGCCGTCGAGCCGATGATCACGCTCGGCAGCAAGTACACCGACCTCGACGACGACCAGTGGACCGTGGTCAGCGACGACGGCAGCTGGGCGGCCCACTTCGAGAACACCTTCACCCTCACGCCCGACGGCGCCTGGGTCCTCACCGCCCTCGACGGTGGCCGGGCAATGCTCGCCGCGCTCGGCGTCCCGTACGGCGGCGAGTGAAGCCCTTCCTGCTGCTCTCGATCCGGGCCGAGCCAGCAGCAGCCGACAACGAGTACGACTCGTTCCTCCGGTTCACCGGCCTGCCCGAGGCAGAGCTGCCCCGGGTCAACCTGGTCCGCGACGAGCTGCCTCCGGTCGACCTCGACGCCTTCTCCGGCATCCTGCTCGGCGGCGGGCCGTGGAACGCCAGTGACGCCCGCGAGACGAAGTCGGCGGCCCAGGTGCGCTCCGAGGTGGCCATCCTGCGCCTGCTGGACGAGGTGGTGGAGCGCGACTTCCCCTTCCTCGGCGCCTGCTACGGCATCGGCACCCTCGGGGTCCACCAGGGCGCCGTGGTCGACCGCAGCTCGCCCGAGCCCGTCGGTCCGCTCTCGGTGACGCTCACGGCCCAGGGCGAGGCCGATCCGCTGTTCGCCGGTGTGCCCACCGACTTCGCGGCGTACGGCGGGCACAAGGAGGCCATGGTCACGCTGCCCTCGAGCGCGGTCCAGCTGGCCACGTCGGCCGCCTGCCCGGTGCAGGCCTTCCGGGTGGGCAGCAACGTCTACGCCACCCAGTTCCACCCCGAGCTCGACCTCGAGGGCGTCTGCACCCGGATCGAGGTCTACAAGGACGCCGGCTACTTCCCGCCCAGCGAGGCGGAGACGCTCAAGGAACGATCGCGGGCGGTCGAGGTGAAGCACCCGATGACCCTGCTGGCCAACTTCGTCTCGCTGTACGCCCGCTGACCCGGGACCCCGAGCCCTACGATGACCGCCATGACGTCTGGCACCGAGCGCGTGGAGTGGTTCGGCGACACCTTCGAGGCGATGACGCAGAACATCGAGCGTGCTGTCCTCGGCAAGCGCAACGTCATCCGGCTCACCCTGGCCTGCCTGGTCTCCGAGGGCCACCTGCTGATCGAGGACTTCCCGGGGACCGGCAAGACCATGCTGGCCCGGGCGCTGGCGGCCACCCTGGAGGGCTCCCACGCGCGCATCCAGTTCACGCCCGACCTGCTGCCGAGCGACGTGACCGGGGTGACGGTCTACGAGCAGCAGAAGGGCACCTTCACCTTCCACCCCGGCCCGATCTTCCACGCGATCGTGCTGGCCGACGAGATCAACCGTGCCTCGCCCAAGACCCAGTCGGCGCTGCTCGAGGTGATGGAGGAGGGACACGTCACCGTCGACGGGATCACCCACGACGTGCCGCGGCCGTTCATGGTCATCGCCACCCAGAACCCGATCGAGCAGGCCGGCACCTACCGGCTTCCCGAGGCCCAGCTCGACCGGTTCCTGATGAAGACCTCGGTCGGCTACCCGGACGCCGCCGCGACCGAGGAGCTGCTGATGAACTCCCAGGTCCGCGACCGCGCCTCGCTCGTCGAACCGATCCTGAAGACCGAGCTCGTCACCGAGATGAGCCGCATCGCCGACGCGGTGTACGTCGACCGCGCGGTGATCAGCTACGTGCGCCAGCTGGCCGAGGCCTCTCGTGAGGCCGAGCACGTGCGACTCGGCATCTCGGCGCGCGGTTGCCTGGCCCTGATCCGGGTGACGAAGACCTGGGCCGCGGCGGCCGGGCGGGCGCACGTCGTACCCGAGGACGTGGCGGAGCTGGCTCACCCCGTGCTCAGCCATCGCCTGATCCTGGATGGCGAGGCGCAGTACCGCGGGGTCGCCATCGAGACCGTGGTCGACGACCTGCTGGACCGCGTGCCCGTGCCTGCCCTGCGGGCGTGACGTGCGGCGCCGGCTGTCGCGCCCGTTCGGCGTGGTGACGTCCGGAGGTCGGTCGCTGGTCGCCGTCGGGGTGTTCTCCTACGCGGCCGACGTGCTGGGCGGCTGGCCGGTCTTCCGGCTGCTGTGGGTGGTCTGCGTGCTGCTCGCTGCGGTGGCGGGGGCCACGGTCCTGGTCCGCCCGCGGATCCACACCACGCTCCAGGTCGCACCGCCGCGGACCATGGCGGGAGAAGGCGCCCAGGTGCGGCTGCGGGCGAGCAGCACGAGGCGGCTCCCGGTGCTGAGCCCGCTGGTCGCCCTTCCTGTCGGTACGACGGAGCACCTGATCCGGCTCCCGATGCTCCGTCGGGGCCGTCAGGTCGAGGAGCAGATCGAGCTGTCCGGCCTCAGCAGGGGAGTCGTGCCGGTCGGGCCCGTGACCGCCCGGCGGGGTGACCCGCTGGCGCTGCTGAGCTGGCACGAGACCTGGTCGCCGGCGGTCGAGCTGCTGGTGCTGCCTCGGATCGTGCGCGTGGAGTCCCTCGGCATCGGCGTGATCCGCGACCAGGAGGGCACGCCGAGCGACGAGATCTCGATGAGCGACCTCGCCTTCCACGCGCTGCGCGAGTACGTGCCCGGCGACGAGCTGAGGCACGTGCACTGGCGCTCGTCGGCCAAGGCCAGCACCCTCCAGATCCGGCAGTACCACGACACCCGGCGCAGCCACATGACGGTCGTGCTCGACGCGAGCGCGGCGTCGTACGCCGACCCGGCGGACTTCGAGACGGCGGTCTCGGTCGCCGCCTCGATCGCGGCCCGGGCCTACGAGGACGGCGTCGAGGTCTCGATGCTGTGCGGTGACCACGCCGTGACCGGACAAGGGCTGGACGGCATCCTCGACGCCTGCTGCCGCATCGAGCCGGGCGACTCGGAGCCGGTGCAAGGCGCACGCCAGGCGATGCGCCTCGCTCCGGAGACCAGCTGGCTGGTCGTGGCGACGGGCGGCTCGGCACCGGATGGCCTAGCCGGTCTCGTGCGCACCGGGCTTCCCGACGACGTCTCGCTGTTGTGCGTCCGGGCCGACGGCAGCTCGCCGACCAACGTGTCGCGCGCGGCCGGCACCCGGATGGTCTCGTTGCGGACGCTGGATGACCTGCCGCGCGCCCTTCCCGCCGTCGTCCACCAGGCGTCGGCGTGATCCGCCCGCCGCGTCCCTGGGTGGTCGTCGACTGCCTCGCCGTGCTGGCCCTCGTGGGGCTGGCCGAGCTCGGGCTGGCCAACACCTTCGAGGGCGGCGGCTACCTCGTCGTGGCCGGCCTGGCCGCCGTCCTCGGCCTGCTCGTGGCCGTCCTGACCGCCGGACTACCCGGAGCCGTCCTGGTCGGCGCCGTCCCGATCGTCGCCCTGGTGTTCGGCGGGCCGGTGGCCCTGCGGTCGAAGGGCCTCGGCCTGGGCGTGCCCGGGGCGCAGACGCTGGGCGACGTGCTGCAGGGCACGCTGCGGGGCTGGGGCGAGCTGCTGTCCACGCTGCCCTGGGTCGACCTGTCGGGGTCGCCGGCCATGGTGCCCTTCCTGCTCGGTTACCTCGGGGCGGTGCTCGCCGGAGCGCTGGCCGTGCGGACCCGCAGCGCCGGCGCCCCGCTCCTGCCGATGCTGGTCGTGCTCACGGTCGTCCTGCTCCTGCGCCGCCCCGAGGGCACGGGCAGCGACCTGCTGGACTGGTACCCCGTCGCCTTCGCCGTCGTCGCCGTCGGCTGGCTGGTGGTCCGCAGCCTCCGGGTCGCGCCGGGCGCATCCGTCAGCGGCGCCGGGCACGGGCGGGTGGCCCGCACCGCGGTGGCGGCGCTCGTGGTCGGGGCGGTGCTGCTGGTCGCGGTGCCGTTGACCATCCCGTTCGCGCCCTCGGGCGCGCCCGCCTCCCAGGGCACCGCACTGCGTGAGAACCGTCAGAGACTGGTGGACGTCTCGGCGCTGGACTCGCCGCTGCGACGGTTCCGTACCTTCACCGACCAGGGCACCAACACCCTGGAGAACGTCCACGACAAGGTGCTGTTCACCGTGCGCGGAGCACCGAAGGGCAGTCGCGTGCGGCTGGTCACCCTGGACCGGTACGACGGCCACGAGTGGCTGCCCAGCAACAACACCGAGGCCGGGACGTCGGACGACGCCTTCCTGCGTGTCGACAGCCGGGTCGACAACCCGCTCCGGGGGCGCAAGGTGCGGGCCTCGGTGTCGGTGACGCGGGCCTACCGCTCGGCGTGGATGCCCACCGTGGGATCCCTGACCTCGCTGCAGCTGATCTTCGCCGACCCCAGGGAGCAGCGCGACGAGATGCGCTACAACCTGGCCACCGCGACCGCTGTGCTGCCCTCCGGCATCGGTAGCCAGGATCCCTACGAGTTCACCTCGGTCTCGCCGCGGTCCGACGTCGATGCCTCGACGCCGGGGTGGGAGGGACCGACCCAGCCGGTGGTGGGTCTGCGTCGGCTCGACGCCTTCCTGCCGGCCGTGCTCGACGCGAACATCCCGCCGATGCGCAAGGTCTTCATCCTCGCCGGCTACCTGCACGACCAGGGTCGCTACAGCGACGGTGCACCTCCCGGCGAGCTGCAGTACAAGGCCGGCCAGGGCCTCGATCGGCTGGTCGACGGGTTCCTGCTCGCTGCCCCGCCGGTGGGTGACGACGAGCAGTACGCCGCGGCCATGGCGATGCTGGCCAACCGGGTCGGCGTACCCGCTCGGGTGGTGGTGGGTGCTGTCCTGCCGGGCGACGGCAAGGTCCGCGGCGCGGACATCCACGCCTGGGTGGAGCTGCGCGTCCTCGACGGCAGCTGGCGGACCCTGCCCACCAAGACGTTCATGAGCAGGACCCCGGTGCTGCGCACCCTGGCGCCACCCGTCGCCGTGCCGCCCCCCGCGACCACGCCCCCGGCCGAGAAGCCGCACCCGCCCACGGCTCGTGACCGGTCCTCGGCGCAGGACCACTCCGGCACCGGCTCCGGGACCGGCGTACGCCTGCTGCCGTGGCTCTCGCTGCTCGTAGTCCTGCTGCTCGTGCCCCTCACCAAGGGCGTCCGCCGCCGCCTGCGCCGCAGGCGAGGCCGGGCAGCGGACCGCATCGCCGGCGGGTGGACCGAGCTGGTCGACCACGCCCGTGACCTGGGAGTCCCGGTCAGGCTGCACGTCTCACGCCCGGAGCAGGCGCGGGTGATGGCGCTGCCGGGAGGCGAGTCGCTCTCACGGGAGGCCGATGACGGCGTCTTCGCCGCTTCCGAACCCTCCGACGCCGCCGTGGAGGCGTTCTGGGACCAGATGATGGCCGAGCGCCGGGACCTGCGGGAGGGCCGCCGTCTCGCCCGGCGACTGTGGGCGCCGTTCAACCCGCTGTCGCTGTGGCGCCACCGCGGCGAGCGACGCCCCGCCGATTAACGGTTGGCACAGCAAAGTGGGTAACATAGACCCTCGGCCCAACGTGGGCTCGTTTTGTGGTGCCTCGCGGCTGCCCGGACAAGCGCTGATTCGCCTCTCGGCGACGTGCTGCGCGCTCGGGGAAATGAGGCTCACCGAACGGCACCACGAGGTCCACCCGGCTCGTCCGGGGCGGTTCCCGGGCCAACGGTAGACACACGATCAACAGATTGCGGAGGACATGCCGAAGAAGGAAGGCGTGATCGAGATGGAGGGCTCCGTCGTGGAGGCCCTTCCCAATGCCATGTTCCGGGTCGAGCTGACCAACGGACACAAGGTTCTCGCCCACATCAGCGGCAAGATGCGCCAGCACTACATCCGGATCCTCCCCGAGGACCGCGTGGTGGTGGAGCTGTCCCCCTACGACCTGACTCGCGGTCGCATCGTCTACCGGTACAAGTGAGCACCAGCCGACCCACGACCAGAAAGGGCTGACAGATGAAGGTCAACCCGAGCGTCAAGCCGATCTGTGACAAGTGCAAGGTGATCCGTCGCCACGGCCGCGTCATGGTGATCTGCGAGAACCCGCGACACAAGCAGCGCCAGGGCTGAGCCCCGGCCACACCACAACTGAATACATCCACTCACGTGCTCGCTCAGGCCCCTCGGGGCTGAGACCACCTCCGGAACGGATGGCCGGAGCTCCCGCTGCGAGGCAGGAGACGCGACACGACCAGACCACCGTGAAGTACCGAAGGGCCGCAGCGCCCTTGAAAGGAAGAGCCATTCATGGCACGCCTCGTTGGTGTTGACCTCCCGCGCGACAAGCGCATCGAGATCGCACTCACCTACATCTACGGCATCGGCCGTACCAGCGCCCAGAAGATCCTCGCCGAGACCGGGGTCGACCCCAATGCGCGAGTGCACACGCTGGGCGACGACGAGCTCGTCAAGCTCCGCGACGCGATCGAAGCCGACTACAAGTTCGAGGGTGACCTCCGACGTGAGGTCCAGGCCGACATCCGCCGCAAGATCGAGATCGGTAGCTACCAGGGCCGCCGGCACCGCCAGGGCCTGCCCGTTCGTGGGCAGCGCACCAAGACCAACGCGCGCACCCGCAAGGGTCCCAAGCGCACCGTCGCCGGCAAGAAGAAGGCGAAGTGACCACAGGCCCCGTGCCCACGCACAGGTCCCGTCACCGCCACCCCACAGCAACCGCCACGATTTCAGGAGTCTGAATGCCCCCCAAGAGCCGCAGCGCGGCCGGCACCAAGAAGGTGCGCCGCAAGGAGAAGAAGAACGTCGCCCAGGGCGAGGCCCACATCAAGAGCACGTTCAACAACACCATCGTCACGATCACCGACCCCACCGGTGCGGTGATCTCGTGGGCCTCTGCCGGCACCGTCGGCTTCAAGGGCTCGCGCAAGTCCACCCCGTTCGCCGCGCAGATGGCCGCCGAGGCCGCTGGTCGCCGGGCGATGGACCACGGGATGAAGAAGATCGACGTCTTCGTGAAGGGCCCGGGCTCGGGCCGCGAGACCGCGATCCGTTCGCTGGGTGCGATCGGCCTCGAGGTCGGCACCATCCAGGACGTCACGCCCACCCCCCACAACGGTTGCCGCCCGCCCAAGCGCCGGCGCGTCTGACCCCGAGACAGAACAGGAGACTCTGACCCATGGCTCGTTACACCGGCCCCATGACCAAGAAGTCGCGCCGTCTCGGTGTCGACCTCGTCGGCGAGGACAAGGCCTTCGAGAAGCGCCCCTACGCGCCCGGCCAGCACGGCCGTACGCGCATCAAGGAGAGCGAGTACCGCAACCAGCTGCAGGAGAAGCAGAAGGCCCGCTTCACCTACGGCGTGATGGAGAAGCAGTTCCACAACTACTACGACGAGGCCAGCCGTCGTCCCGGCAAGACCGGTGACAACCTGCTGCAGCTCCTCGAGTGCCGCCTGGACAACGTGGTCTACCGCGCCGGCTTCGCCCGGACCCGCCGTCACGCCCGCCAGCTGGTCACGCACGGTCACTTCCGGGTGAACGGCAAGAAGGTCGACATCCCGTCGTACCAGGTCGACGCCCACGACATCATCGACGTGCGCGAGAAGAGCCTGGAGATGACGCCGTTCATCGTGGCTCGTGAGACCCACGGCGAGCGCATCGTCCCGGCGTGGCTCGAGGCCATCCCCTCGCGCATGCGGGTGCTGGTGCACTCGCGTCCGCTCCGCGCGCAGATCGAGCTGCCGATCCAGGAACAGCTCATCGTCGAGTACTACTCCAAGAAGTAAGCACCACCAAGCCCCATCCATGTGTAGTTCGAGTCCGTCAAATAGCGGGTGGGCTCGGAAAGGAAAACAACTGTGCTCATCGCTCAGCGCCCGACCCTGTCGGAAGATGTCGTCGACGAGTTCCGCTCGCGGTTCGTGATCGAACCGCTGGAACCCGGCTTCGGCTACACGCTCGGCAACTCGCTGCGTCGCACCCTGCTGTCCTCGATCCCGGGGGCCTCGGTGACCAGCATCAAGGTGGACACCGCTCTTCACGAGTTCTCCACCATCGAGGGCGTCAAGGAAGACGTCACCGAGATCATCCTCAACCTCAAGGGCCTCGTCGTCTCCAGCGAGCACGACGAGCCGGTCGCCATGGTGCTGCGCAAGTCGGGCGCCGGAGTCGTGACCGCGGCTGACATCGAGGCCTCCGCCGGCGTCGAGGTGCACAACCCCGACCTGAAGATCGCCACCCTGAACGACAAGGGCAAGATCGAGATGGAGCTCATCGTCGAGCGCGGCCGTGGCTACGTCAGCTCGGTGCAGAACAAGGGCGCGGACAACGAGATCGGCCGGCTCCCGGTCGACTCGATCTACAGCCCGGTGCTCAAGGTGACCTACAAGGTCGAGGCCACCCGAGTCGAGCAGCGCACCGACTTCGACAAGCTGGTCATCGACGTCGAGACCAAGCCGTCGATCAGCCCGCGTGACGCCATCGCCTCGGCGGGCAAGACGCTGGTCGAGCTGTTCGGCCTGGCCCGCGAGCTCAACGTCGAGGCCGAGGGCATCGACATCGGCCCGTCGCCCGTCGACGAGCAGCTGGCGCAGGACCTCGCCCTCCCGGTCGAGGACCTGAACCTGACGGTTCGCTCCTACAACTGCCTCAAGCGTGAGGGCATCCACACCGTGGGTGAGCTGATCTCGCGCTCGGAGCAGGACCTGCTCGACATCCGCAACTTCGGTGCGAAGTCGATCGACGAGGTCAAGGCCAAGCTGGTCGAGATGGGCCTGTCCCTCAAGGACAGCGCGCCCGGCTTCGACCCGGCGACCGCCCTGGCGGCGTACGACGACGATGACGACTCCTTCGTCGAGGACGAGCAGTACTAATCCCCTCTACTCCGGTACCTGACACGGCCGGGGAGAATCGAGAGAAGCAATGCCAACCCCCAAGAAGGGTGCCCGCCTCGGCGGCAGCCCGTCGCACCAGCGCCTGATCGTCTCGAACCTCGCCACGGCGTTGTTCGAGCACGGTCGGATCACCACCACCGAGGCCAAGGCGCGCGTGCTGCGTCCGGTCGCGGAGAAGCTGATCACCAAGGCCAAGCGGGGCGACCTGCACAACCGTCGTGAGGTCCTCAAGACCGTCCGCGACAAGTCGGTCGTGCACACGCTCTTCACCGAGATCGCGCCCACCTTCGCGGAGCGTCCTGGCGGGTACACCCGGATCACCAAGATCGGCCCCCGCAAGGGCGACAACGCCCCGATGGCCGTGATCGAGCTGGTGACCGAGTCCTACACGCCGTCAGCGCCGAAGAAGAAGCCTGCCAAGAAGGCTGCTGCCGCGGAGACGCCGGCACCGGCCGTCGAGGTCGAGGAGCCGACCACCGAGGCCGCTCCGGCCGAGGTCGAGGCCACCGACGAGACCGGCGGCACCCAGGTCGTGGAGACCGAGCCTGCCGAGGTCGAGACCGCCGAGGCGCAGAGCGAGGCCACCGAGGAGACCGAGGAGGCGCCGGTCGAGGCCGAGGCCACCGAGGAGCCTGCCGCGGAGTCCGAGGACGACGCCAAGGCCTGACCCAGGTCAACGCATCGAGGGCCCGTCACCGAACCGGTGACGGGCCCTCGTGCACGTCCGGGGCCTGTGTCAGCGCGTGACGGCCGTGGCGTCGGCGATGTGGGCGTGCACGAGTGGTACGACGCTCGCGCCCTCGCCCGACGCGGCGGCGACGCGCTTCATCGAACCCGACCGGATGTCGCCGGCAGCGAACACACCCGGCACCGGCGTCGCCAGGTTGGCGGGCGGCAGTCCGTCGGCCCAGGAGTGCTTGGGCACGTCGCGACCGGTGAGCACGAAGCCGTGCTCGTCGCGGATCACCTCCGGCGGCAGCCAGTCGCACTGCGGTGCGGCGCCGATGAGCAGGAAGAGGCCGCCCGCTTCGTGGCGGGTCACCTCGCCGGCGTTCAGGTCGCGTACCCCGATCCACTCCAGGCGCCCCTCGCCGCCACCGTCGACCACCTCGGCGCACTCCTGGATGCGGATGCGCGGGAGGTACTTCATCTCGCGGATCAGGTAGTCCGACATGGTGGCCGAGACGTCGGGGCGTCGTACGAGCAGGGTGACGGAGCGGGCGAACCGGGCCAGGTGCAGCGCCGCCTGTCCTGCGGAGTTGCCGCCGCCGACGACGAACACGTCGCGGTCCTCCATCTCCTGCGCCGCGCTCACCGCGGCGCCGTAGTGCACGCCGAGCCCCACCAGGTCCTCGATCGGGTCGACGCCGAGGCGGCGGTAGGCGACTCCGGTCGCGATCACCACGGCCCGGGCGCGTACCTCCCCGCCCTCCGTGACGACCCGGTGCGGGTCGCCGTTGCTGCCGAGCACCAGCGACTCGACCGGCCAGCCGGTGAAGAACTTGGTCCCGAAGCGGATCGCCTGGTTGCGGGCCCGCTGCGCCAGCCGCATGCCGGAGATGCCGCGCGGGAAGCCGAGGTAGTTGCGGATCATCGAGCTGGTGCCGGCCTGACCGCCGATGGCCCCCGACTCGAGGACGACCGTCGTGAGGCCCTCGGAGGAGCCGTACACCGAGGCGGCCAGCCCGGCCGGGCCGGAACCGACCACGACGAGATCCACGATCTTGTCGACGTCGATCTCGTCGGGAGCGCCGTAGAGGGTCGCGGCGAGCTCGCGCACCGAGCGCGGCTGGGTCGTCTTCCCGCCGAGGGCCGAGACCACGGGCAGCTCGCCGTCGCCCCCGTGGCGGGCCAGTACCTCACGTCCCGTGGGCGAGTCGGGCGACACCACTTGGGCCGGCATGCCCATCTGGTAGGCGAAGTCGCGCAGCGCCACGGTCAGGGGGTCGAGTCCGGCCGACACGATGTGCGCCGTCGGTACGACGGGTGCGGTCGACCCCCAGTCGGAGAGCAGCTCGGTGACGGCCGTGTGGAACTCCTCGTCACGCACCCCGCGCGGCATCAGCAGGTAGGCGTCGTACTTGCCGGTGGCCAGGCCGTGCCGCAGCTCCTCCGCGCGCTGGCGGAAGTGGTCGACGTGGGCGGCGATGATCCGGCGGGCGGTCGGCACCCGCTTGCGCCAGCCATGAACGGCCTGCAGGACGTATCCGTCGGGAAGCTCCGTCTCGGACACCAGCAGGGCGACGTGTTCATCGGGGCCGAGTGACGAGAGCAGCTCGTCGGTCTCGGCTGCGCTGTGGGTGGTGCGGAGGTCGTAGTCCGCGGCGTAGCGGGCGAACTGCGACTCCAGCACGTCGGCGTGGTACGGCGCGACCAGCACGATCAGCGGCTTGCGGGGGATGACGGCTTCGGCGGTCATGACTCCATCCTCTGGTGGACGTCAAGGCCCAGCAGCCGGCTGGTCAGGTCGACGGCCGGACCCAGCAGCAGGATCACCGCGACGGTGCCAGGTCCGATGGTGGCGCCGAGCAGCCACCCGAGGGCGGCGCCACCGAACTGCGCCACGCTGTAGCTCCACTTGAAGGGCAGCGGCGGATCCCAGGCGAGGGCCGCTGCCTCGATGGGGCCGGCGCCGAGATGCGCGCCGAGATAGGCGGCAATCCCCAGCGACAGCACCGGGAAGGCTGCCGTCAGGAGCAGCGCCTGCCCGAGGACGCTGTCGGGCTTGTCCAGCACCGGGAGCAACCGGTCGACGACCAGGCCCACCAGCACGATCTGCACCACGGTGCCGACCCCCGGCAGCAACCGGCGAGCCGCCGCCAGGAGCAGGAAGGCGAGGCTGATGCCCAGGTTGGCCACGAAGAACGGCAGCCCGGTCCTGATCGCCGTTCCGTTGACCAGCGTGGAGAAGCCGTCGGAGCCGAGGTCGGCGGTGAGCAGCATGGCGACACCGGTGCCGAGGACGAGACACCCGACGACGAGGAGCACCAGTTGTCGGAGGGGCAGGCGGCGCACGTGGGCAGCATGGCAGAGCGGCCCTGGCGATAGGTTGGCGGCCGTGCGGCTGCGCATCGACCTCGCCTACGACGGATCCGCCTTCCACGGCTGGGCCCGGCAGCACGGCCTGCGCACCGTGCAGGGAGAGCTCGAGCAGGCACTGGACACGGTGCTGCGCACGACGGGCACGTCCGTCACCGTGGCCGGTCGCACCGACACCGGGGTGCACGCGCGCGGCCAGGTGGCCCACGTGGACGTCGACGCCGACGCCGTGGTGGCCGCGGCCGGACGGAGCCCGGAGCCGCCCGAGGACGCGCTGGTACGCCGGCTCAACGGGGTGCTCGACCTGGATGTCCGGGTCCACGCCGTCGCCGAGGCGGCCGACGGCTTCGACGCACGCTTCTCGGCGCTGTGGCGGCGCTACGCCTACCGGGTGGCAGACCGGGCGGCTTCGGTGGATCCGCTGACCCGGGGGCACGTCCTCGCCTGGCCACGGGCCCTCGACGAGGTGGCGATGAACGCCGCCGCGGCCCTCCTGGTCGGGGAGCACGACTTCGCCGCCTTCTGCCGCAAGCGCGAGGGTGCCACCACGACCAGGACGTTGCTCGACCTCGGCTGGAGCCGGGACGGGGGCTTGCTGGTGGCGGCGGTCCGGGCCGACGCCTTCTGCCACAACATGGTGCGGGCACTGGTGGGCTGCCTGCTCTCCGTGGGCGAGGGGAGGCGGGAGCCGGAGTGGGCGCACGCCGTGCTCGCTGCCGGTGTGCGCGACCCGGCGGTGACGGTGGTGCACGCGCACGGGCTCACCCTGGAGGAGGTGCGGTACCCGCCGGACGACGAGCTCGCGGTGCGGGCGCACGCCTCCCGGCGGGTGCGTGGTCCGCTGTAGTGTGCGTTGGCGGCAACCCGTCAGGGCTCGGAGTGGCACGAACCAGGAGAGTCACCATGACCGGAGCAGGTCCCCGGGACCTGACGGCCCTGCATCGCCGGATCCTGGACGCCAAGGGCGGCACCTTCGGTGCCGTGTCGGTGCAGCCCGACGCGTCGTCCGCGGTCGATCGCTCGTTCCGGCGTCGGCGCAGCCGCTCGCGGCTCGGCTCCCTGGTCCAGCGGGCCGCGGCCAGGGCCGGCAGGCTGGGCCGACGGTGACCGAGTCGATGGGCACGGCCGGTCAGCAGTTCGACGAGGTCTACGCCCGCCTGGCGGCGCTGGTCACCGAGCAGGCCACGGCGCGCAAGCTGCGACCGCCGCCGTTGCGCGACCCCTCGGTGGCCCACCTGTCCGTGGTCGACGTCCCCCGCGCCGCGCTGCTCGCCATCGAGGACGACCGGTCCTTCATCGCGAGCTGCTACCTCGTGCTGCTCGACGTCGCACCGAACACCAAGCAGCTCAACCACCGGCTGCGCTGGCTCCGCGAGGGCACCAGGACCCGCGAGGAGCTGCTGGACCAGATCCTCGGCTCGAAGACGTTCGCCAACAGTCGTCGTCGGGTGCACTTCACGTGAGCCGGACGACCGTCTTCGTCGACGTCTCCGACCTGTTGCGTCACGGCGCGCGCACGGGGATCCAGCGCGTGGTCGGGCAGGTGCTGCCCCGGCTCGCCGCAGCGGCCGATGACGAGCTGGAGCTGCTCATGCTCCGGTTCGACCCGATCGAGCACCTCTACCTCGAGCTGGACACGACCTCGATGCTCGCGGTGCTGGCCGGTGCCACCGACGAGCCGGAGGTGGTCGGTCGGCGCGACATCGGCGCGTTCGGTACGACGGACGTGTTCCTCGACCTCGACTCGGCCTGGAACTCGCCGCTGAAGCGGTCCACGCTGTACCCCCGTCTGAAGGACGCGGGCGTGACCATCGTGAGCTACGTCTACGACCTGGTCCCGCTGAAGGTGCCGGAGGTCGTGCACGAGACGACCTCGGCCAACTGGGTGGTGTACCTGTCGGCGGTGCTCACCTGGAGCGACCTGGTGATGTCGGACTCGCGCAGCGCCGAGCGTGACCTGCTCGACCTCAAGGAACAGCTCGACGTCCGACGCCACATCCCGACCCTGGTCACCCGGCTCGGCTGCGACCTGCCGGAGGTCTCCGCGCCCGGCGACGACGAGCTGGCGCTGCTCGAGCCGTTGACCGGCGGGCGGTTCGTGCTGTTCGTGGGCACGATCGAGCCGCGCAAGGAGCACCTCGTCGCACTCCGGGCCTTCGACGAGATCGCCGAGGAGTACCCGGACGTCCACCTGGTCCTGGCCGGTCGCAAGGGCTGGATCCGGGACGACACGGTGGCCACGATCACCGGCCATCCGTCGTACGGCGAACGGGTGCACTGGATCCAGGCACCGAGTGACGCCCTGCTCGCCGAGCTCTACCGCCGGGCGACGGCCTGCCTCTACCTCTCCCGCTACGAGGGCTACGGGCTCCCGATCGCGGAGGCACTGGCGCACGGCCGGGTCACCGTCGCGTCGTACGGCAGCGGCATGCCGGAGGTGGGTGGCGACGCCTGCGACTTCGTCTGGCACAACCTGGTCCCCGAGGTCGCGGAGACGCTGGCGCAGTACCTCGGCGACCCCGACCTGCTCGCTGCCCGTGAACGGCACATCCGGGAGAGCTTCCGTCCGCTGTCGTGGGACACGGTGACGCGGACGATCGAGGCCGCCCTGCGAGGCCTGCCAGCGGACGGGCGACGCCTTGCCGAGGGCCGCCCGGAGCGGCTCCAGCTGGTCGTGCTGGGTGACCACCCGGCCCGGCTCCGGCGCGCTCTCGCTGCCTGGGGCGAGCGCACCGACCTCGCCACCGAGCTCGTCGTGGTGGCTCCGCGGCGAGCGCTCGCGAGGGTGCGGAAGACACCGACGCGGGTCCCGGTCGTCCCGGTCGACCGGAGTCTCCTGCCGGCCGGACGTGGGTGGGACGACCCCACGCTGCCGACCGGGCTGGCCGAGCTGGACGAGGTCGACGACGTGTTCGTGCTGCTCGACGAGACCCACCTCCCGTCTGGCGAGGTCACGCTCGACGCGTTCGTCACGCCGGAGGGGCGGATGACGGCGTACCACCTCGGCGAGCTGACCCGCTGGACCCGCCGTGAGGACGACCTCGACGAACGGCAGCGGGCCACGGCGAGCATCCTCGGACCGCGGGGCCTCGAGCTGCTCGGGTACGCCGGAGACCGGCCGCAGGTCGTCGACAAGCAGCTGCTCCGGGAGGCCGGTGCCTGGGCCGACCGGGAGGCCGGAACGAGCCGGATCGGTGGCTGGTCGGCGTACCTCGACCACGCGGTGACCACCCACCCCTCCCTGTTCGACAAGCGAGCGGTCCGTACGACGGTCGAGCCGGCCTTCGAGCGCAACCCGACCCTCCAGCTCCGCAACGAGCGCCAGCTGAGGGCCAACGACCTCGCCCACGGCGCCATCCGGTTCGCCGGGGACGCCGTGCAGCTGCTGGTCGCCGGACTGCCCCAGCTCATGACGGTGGCCGAGGGCACCCACGTCTCCCTCGACATCGCCTACCAGCTGCTGGCTCGGGGGACGGCCGCGCACGACATCGGCCTCTCCTACCGGGTCGGCGACGGACCCGTGCACGAGACCGGGATCCGGCGACGCAGCGACCGCTGGGACAGCTACGAGTCGGGGTTCGTGTCGCTCGCGGTCGAGGGCACCCGCAGGGGCGTCCACGACGTGGAGTTCTTCCTCCAGCTCGACGGCCGACCGGTGCGGGCAGCCGGCCTGCGCTACCTCGCCACCCTCGTGGTGGTCGGCGCCGACGAGCGACCCGTCAAGTACTACGACCGGCTCGCCCGGTAGCCGGGCGGGCCGGATCCGGCCTCGCCGATACGATGGCCGCTGCCGAGACAGCCGCACGAAAGGAACACCCGTGGCGGACGCCAAGCGAGCCCTCATCACCGGGATCACCGGGCAGGACGGCGGGCACCTCACCGAGCTGCTCCACGAGAAGGGCTACGAGGTCTTCGGCCTGATCCGCGGCCAGCGCAACGCGCGCCGCGAGGCGGTCATCGACGAGTTCCCCTACGTCACCCTGATCGAGGCCGACCTCACCGACCAGACCTCGCTGATCCAGGCCGTCGAGGCCTCCCAGCCCGACGAGGTCTACAACCTCGCCGCGGTCAGCCACGTCGGCTTCTCCTTCCGCAACCCGCAGCTCACCGCGGACATCACCGGCAAGGGAGTGCTGAACCTGCTGGAGGCGATCCGGATCGCCGGCTTCAAGGACAGGGCCCGCTTCTACCAGGCCTCCACCTCGGAGATGTTCGGCGGTCTCGACTACAACCGCCCCGGCACCGGCTACAACGAGGACTCGCTGTTCCACCCGCGCAGCCCGTACGGCGTCGCCAAGCTCTACGGGCACTGGATCACCCGCAACTACCGCGAGAGCTACGACATGTTCGCGGCGACCGGGATCCTGTTCAACCACGAAGGGCCACGGCGCGGACTCGAGTTCGTGACCCGCAAGATCACCGATGCCGTCGCGCGCATCGACGCCGGCACCGCCGACCACGTCGTGCTCGGCGACCTGTGGCCCAAGCGGGACTGGGGGTACGCCGGCGACTACGTCCGCGGGATGTGGCAGATGCTCCAGCACGACGAGCCCGACGACTTCGTGCTCGCCTCCGGCGCGACCCACTCGATCGAGGACTTCCTGGCCCTCGCGTTCGCCGAAATCGGCGTCGATGACTGGCGTCCCTACGTCAAGCAGGACCCTGCCTTCATGCGCCCGGCCGAGGTGGACATCCTGCTCGGTGACTCCGCCAAGGCCGAGCGGGTGCTGGGCTGGAAGCGGGACTACGACCTCCCCGGCCTGGTCCGGCTGATGGTCGAGCACGACGTCGCCCTGCAGAAGCGCTGACTCCGACGATGCGTGTCGCTGTCACGGGGGCGACCGGCTTCGTCGGCCCGCACCTCGTTCGTGAGCTGCTGGAGACCGGGCACGACCCCGTCGCCGTGAGCAACCTGGAGACCGCCGACCTCGGCGTGCCGTTCCTCTCCTGCGACCTGACCCAGGAGTGGCCGGCCGCGCTCGAGGACGTCGACGCGGTCGTTCACCTCGCCGGCCTCTCGGCGGTGGGACCATCTTTCTCGGCGCCCCAGCGGTACGTCGAGACCAACAGCGCCATGGTCACCACGATGTGTGAGGCGATGCAGGAGGCCGGCTCCCGAGCCAGGGTGCTCGTGGTCAGCAGCGGCGCGGTGTACGACGCGTTCCAGCCGCAGCCGATCGACGAGTCGGGACGGGTCTCGACCAACTCGCCGTACGTCGTCAGCAAGCTGCTGGTGGAGAACCTGGTCGCCTACTACGCCGGACGCGGCCTCGACCTCGTCGTCGCCCGGCCGTTCAACCACATCGGCCCGGGCCAGGGTGAGGGCTTCGTCCTGCCCGACCTCGTCACCGAGGCCCTCTCGGCCGCCGCCGAGGGTCGGCCGATGCGCACCGGCGACCTCAGCACGGAGCGCGACTACACCGACGTACGCGACGTCGCCCACGCCTACCGCCTCTTGCTCGAGGCCGAGCTCGGGCCGGACTTCGCCGACGACCGCGTGTTCAACGTGTGCAGCGGACGGGCCCGCACGGGCGACGAGCTGTGCGAGCTGGCGCTGGCCGGCCTCGGGCTCCAGGACCTCGAGCGGTCGGTCGACGAGTCGCGGATCCGGCCCAACGACCCGCGGTCGATCACCGGCGACCACGCCCGGCTGAGCCGGGTGACCGGCTGGGAGCCCGCGCACGAGGTCGAGGACACCGTGCGGGACTACGTCGCGGAGCGACTGGCGCACCGCGACTGAGGTCAGTCGACATGGGGGAGGGTCACCCGGGCAAGACGGCCGGCCTCGACCTCGTAGCGGCTCGCCCGCCCGCTGCCGGTGGCGAAGAACCGCCGACGCAGCGACCCCTCCACCCGCACCGCGTCGTCGGGCCCCAGGGAGGTGGCGGTGCGCTGGGTGCGCTTGGACCAGCAGGCCACGTCGATGACGTCGACCGCCCGCTTGGTGCTGCCGCGGACGGGTGGACGGTCGACGACGATGCGCAGGGTGACGAGCCGGTCGCCACTGGGCAGGTCACGGGAATCGGGGACGGCGCTGACCCGTCCCACGAGGGTCACGGCGTTGACGTGGCCGGAGGCGAGGCTGCTGGTGCTGAGCTGTTCGGTCATGGCGGCAGCACAGTCCATCGCCCGGCCCCCGGGCCAGTGCCGTCTCCGGACCTGTGGATAGGTTGGCGGCGGCGCGTGGGTGTGGACGCCGAACGGCACGTAAGGAGGTCTCGTGGACGAGCACTACTTCACCGCGGACCCGACCACTCCCTTCAAGCGGGTGCCGGTCCGCACGAACGTCTGGGGGCACTGGCTGGAGCTGACCTCGGGCTCCGGGGTGTTCGCCCAGGGTCGGCTCGACATCGGCACCGGCGTGCTGCTGCGTGAGGCGGCACCTCCCGAGGACGCACGCGAGGTGCTCGACCTCGGCTGCGGCTACGGCGTGATCGGGCTGGCCATCGCGGTCGCCGTGCCGGAGGCCCGGGTGACGGCGGTCGACGTCAACGAGCGGGCCCTGCTGCTGGCCCGCGAGAACGCCGAGCGCCTCGGGGTGGCCGACCGGTTCACGGCGGTGCTGCCGGACGAGGTCGACCCCGCTGCGTCGTACGACGAGATCTGGTCGAACCCCCCGATCAGGGTCGGCAAGGACGCCCTCCACGAGCTGCTGCTCGCCTGGCTGCCGCGGCTGCGCCCCGAGGGCCGGGCGCTGATGGTGGTCGGCAAGAACCTCGGCTCGGACTCGCTGGCCAGCTGGCTGGGCGAGCAGGGCTACCCGACCGAGAAGCTGTCCAGCGCCAAGGGGTTTCGCGTGCTGGAGTCCCGGCCGGCCTCCTAGTCCACGAGCCTCAGCGCCTGCAACGGGCAGGCCTTCACCGCCCGGCGGGCGTGCCCCGCGAGCGAGACGGTCACCTGCGGGTCCCGCTCGTCCCCGGTGACCAGCGGGAAGCCCCAGTCGTCGGTGGTCAGCAGCTCGGGCAGCAGCTCGGCGCAGGCGCCGTGGCCGTCGCACCGGGTCCAGTCAACGTGGATCCGCATCGCAGGCTCCTTCCAGGTGCTGCTGCACGTGGGCGGCGAAGACCTGCATCGTGCTGGCCACGAACCGCGCCGTCCCGTCCGGGTGGGCGCAGGCGCCGCGTCCGTCGACCAGCCCGCGGAGCCGCTCGACCTCGGTGACGGTCGTCGCCGTCCCCGGCGAGGCGAGCCGGGCCAGGGCGTCGGCCAGCAGCGGCATCCCGTTGACACAGGGACCGCACTGACGGGCACTCTGCCCCGCGAGGTACCGCGCGATGGTCGCCGCGTGCGCCAGCGGACAGGTGTCCCGGTCGAGGACGAGGAGGACGCCCGCGCCCGGCGACGCCCGGAACCTGGCGAGGTCGTCGACGGTGAGCAGCACGTCCGCGTCGGGCGGCACCCAGGCTCCGTGGTAGCCGCCGACCAGGACGCCGGTGACCCGGTCGAGGTCGGCGCCGGCCGTCCGGAGGGCCGAGCGCAACGGCAGGCCGCGTGCGATCTCGAGCACACCGGGGTGCCTCAGGGTCGTGGGGCCGGTGGCGCTGATCGTGGCCAGGAAGGTGCCGGGGTCCGACGGGGTGCCCACAGCCCGGAACCAGGCGGCGCCGTTGCGGGCGATCAGGGCCAGCTGGGCGAGCGTCTCGGCGTTCAGCACCAGGGTCGGTCGCCCGTCGACGCCCCGGTGGAAGACCGGCACCCGCGGGTCGGAGGGCACGCCGGGGCGGCCGTCCAGCAGGTTGACCAGTGCGGACTCCTGCCCGGCCACGAACCCACCGGGCAGCAGCCGCACCTCGACCCGCGTGCCCCGGGCCGCGAGCTGCACCGGCTCGGCGGGGATCCGTGGTCCGAGGGCGAGCACGAGCCGCTTCGCGCCGAGGGCCGCACCGACGAGGGACAGGCCGTCGACGACGAGACCGGGGGATCGGGCGAGCAGGAGTGCGTCCTTGGCGCTGAGCGGCTCGCCCTCCATCGCGTTGCCGACGACGACGGGGAGGTGCCCGGCCACCGACGCCAGCTTGCGGGCGGTGGGGAAGCCGCCTCCACCGCGTCCGGTCAGACCGGCTTCCTCGACCAGTCGGATCAGCTCGGGGGCCTCGAGGTGGGGGAGCGGGTACTCCGGGGCCGGCCCGAGCAGCCGGTCGGTGCTGGTCAGCAGGGTGCTCATCGAGTCACCACCCTCGCGATGCGTGAGCGGCCGCGTTCGGCGTACGACGGGAGCAGGCGCCAGGTCACGGCGGCCGCGACCGCGCCGGTGCAGAGCACGGCGACCGTGTCCATCCAGAGTGACCAGGCGTCGGTGCCGTTGCCGAGCGCGTGCAGCATGGCCACCGGCCAGAGCGCGTAGGTGAGCCAGTGCACGGCCCTGAAGATGCGGGGGCCGACCCAGCGGCGCAGCAGGCTGACGACGGTGACCACGGCGAGCAGGTCGACCGCGAGCGTGCCCAGGCCCTGCCACAGCGGCCGGAAGCTGCCGAGGAACGGCACCACCGCATCGACGAGGTGGAGCTGGGCGTAGGGGTCGAGGAACAGGGATCCGACGTGCACGGCGATCAGGCCGACGCCGGTCAACGCGGCCGTGCGGTGCACCTCGTTGAGGCCGAACCGGCCCAGACCCGCGACCGGGCGTCCCGAACGGCTGAGGATGCCCAGGACGATGCTCAGCGTGAACACGACCAGCGCGACCACCCCTGTCCCGCGCCCGAGGGCCCACAGTGCCTCGTTCATGCCGCCGCCTCCCGAGGCCAGCCACCCAGGGTGACCAGCCCGCCGTGCTGGGGCACCAGTCGGGCCGGCAGCCCGGTGCCGCGCAGCCAGGCCAGGGCGTCGCGGCCCTTCACCATGGCGGCCGTCGTCGCCGTGTTCGCCTTCAGCGCCGTCGGGGCGACCACGGTGATGCTGCGCCAGGGACCGGTGGCCGGCAACCCGGTGCGCGGGTCGACGAGGTGGTGGCGTGGGCGGCCGGCCTGGGTCCAGGTACGCCGGGCGCTGCTCGACGTCGCGACGGCTGCCCCGGCGGCGAGCGTGATCTGCTGGGGTACGTCGCTGGGCAGGTCCTGCACGAGCACCTGCCACCCACCCTCCGGAGCGGGACCGGCCGTGGCGATGTCACCGCCGAGGCTGACCAGGACACCGGTCTCGAGACAGGACGCCACCAGCCGGGCGCACCGGTCAGCGGCACCGGCCTTGGCAGTCGCGCCCAGGTCGAGCTGCAGCCCGGGCGGCAGCTGGAGGTGAGGGCCCTCGAGGGTGAGGGTGCGCCAGCCGGCGGCGCGGCGTACGACCGTGACCCGGGGTCGCTCCTTCGTGGACTCGCGGCGGCGTACCTCCTCGAGGTCGGTGTCGTAGCCCAGTCCGACGAGCACCGAGCCCAGGGTGGGGTCGACGGCGCCGTCGGTCTCGCGGGCTGCCTCGAGCGCATCGGCCATCAGGTCGGCCAGCAGCGGACTCAGCTCGGCGCCACCTTCGTGGTTGCGCGCGAGGGTCATCAGCTCGCTGTCGGGGCGGAACCGGCTGCAGGCCCTCTCGATCTCGGCGAGCAGCCAGTCGACCAGCGCCCGAGCGGAGGGCAGGGCGGCCGGATCGGTCACCACCAGGCGGCACGAGGTGCTCCAGAGCTCCCAGTCGCGGCTGGCCAGGGTCGGCGTACTCATCACGACCCGCTCGTGGTCGCGTGGCTGCTGCCGGAGCTGCCCGAGGTGGCCAGCGCGGAGGAGCTGCTCGAGCTGTCCGTGGAGGTGCTGGTGCCCGACGACGTGCTCGACGAGGTGCCCGTCGAGGTGTCGGTCGTCGTGGCAGGTGTGGCCATGATCGCTCCGGTGGCGGCGAGCGACGTCGCCAGCGCGCCGCCGACGGCCAATGCCCGCATGCGGCCCGTGCGTCGGGTGGCCTGGCTGCGTTGCCGGGCCTGGTTGTCGTGCTCGTCCATGATGGTCCTCTCGTGGTGGTCGTGCGGTCGTGGAGCTGGTCAGGAACCGCTCGAGTGGCCTTGCGCGGGGGTGCTGCCACCCGGGGCGGCGAGCTGGCCACGCTGGGGTACCTGCTGGTTCTGGAGCTGCTGGTCATCGGGAGCCTGGAAGCCACCGTCGTCGTCGTCCTCTTCGGGGGTCGCGAGCTGCGGGCGCGACTGGTCCTCCGTGGTGCCTGTGCTGGGCGTCGTCGAGTTCGTTGAGCCGGCGCCATGGATGGTCGCCCCGATGGCGATCGCGACCCCGAGGGCTCCGGTGGCGCCTGCGGCGACGACGCCGCGGCGTACCGAACGGGTACGCCTCAGCTGCTCCTCGCGCTCGCTGCCCGTCTCTCCAGGAGTGCTCATGGCCCTACGGTGCGACGGAGTCCTGTGCCTCGGCTGTGAGTGCTCTGGTCAGTGCGTGTGGGCCTGATGGACTAGTGCGCTCTGGCGCGGACGCGGCCCGCGGAAGATGCTGGTGGCCTCACCGTGTCCGTCCGCAAGCACTCCGCGAAGGATCACCGATGACCACCACCGTCACACCCCGCGAAGCAGAAGAGGTCGCGACCGCCAACGAGTCCGGGCGTCAGCCCGTCCTGTTCATCCACGGCCTCTGGCTGCTCGCCGGCAGCTGGGAGCCCTGGCGCAGACTGTTCGAGGAGAAGGGGTACGCCACCGTCGCGGTCGACTGGCCCGACGACCCGGCCGACTACGAGGCAGCGCACGCCGACCCGAGCGTCTTCGCCAAGAAGGGGGTCGGCCAGGTCGCCGACCACGTCGCCGAGGTGATCGGCGACCTGCAGCGCAAGCCGATCGTGGTCGGGCACTCCTTCGGCGGACTGCTGGCCCAGATCGTGGCCGGCCGCGGCCTCTCCCTCGCGACCGTCTCCATCGACCCGGCGCCCAGCCGCGGGGTGCTGCCGTTGCCGTTCTCGGCGCTGAAGGCGTCCTTCCCCGTGCTCGGCAACCCGGCCAACCGCAGCAAGGCGGTGACCCTGACCTTCGACCAGTTCCGCTACGGCTTCGCCAACGCCGTCAGCGAGGAGGAGGCGCACCACCTCTACGAGACCTACCACGTGCCGGCGCCGGGGCGGCCGCTCTTCCAGGCCGCGACGGCCAACCTCGACTGGAGGACGGAGGCCAAGGCCGACGCGAGCAACCCCGATCGCGGACCGATGCTGGTGATCTCCGGCGAGAAGGACCACATCGTCCCGTGGGCGCTGGCCAACGCGGCGTACAAGCGGCAGCGGAAGAACGCCAGCTCCACCGAGATCAAGGAGATCCCCGGCGTCGGGCACTCGCTGGTGATCGACAGCCACTGGCGTGAGGTCGCGGACGCTTCGTTGGCGTTCCTCGACAAGCACGGCGCTGCTGCCTGAGCGGCGTCAGGCCCAGCTCGCGATCCACGCCGGCAGCGCCTCGATGAGCCATTGCCGGGTGCCGCGCAGCGCCTCGTGCGGGCGGTGCTCGTCGAGCAGCTCCACGGCCGTCCACAGCTTGAGCAACAGCAACGAGTGGGCGCGCAGCGGCACCTCGAGCGGGGCGCCCAGGCGTTGCCGGGCGGAGGAGTACGCCGCTGCGGCGTCGTCGGCCTCGCGCCGCGTGGGGAGCCCCGGAAGCGTGATCGCGACGTCGACAGCGGGACTCGAGAGACCGGCGCGCTCCCAGTCGAAGAGGGCGACGCTGCCGTCCGCACGGACGCCCCAGTTGCGGGGGTTGGGGTCGCCCGAGACAGGAGTGTCGCCGGAGAGCAGACCGCGGGTGTCGTGGGCGAGCCGCGCGAGGTCGATCCCGAGTGCACGCTGTGCCGTCGTGGTCATCGCGTCGGTCCACTCCGGACGGAACGGGTCGTCCAGTCCGCCGTACACGTCCGCGACGGTGTGCAGGGTGGCGAGGACGTCGTACACCGCCGGGCTGGTCCACAGCTCGCGGGGAAGCGGTCCGGGCAGGTGCTCCAGGACGAGCCACCCTGCCTCGCCGGTCTCGACGTACCCGTGCAGCCTCGGCACCAGGTCCGCGACCCGGGGAGCTGCGTGGACGTAGAAGGCCAGCTCGCGCGGGTGCACGTCACCCTTGACCACGACGCTGGCGCGCTCGCCGTCGACACGGCGTACCGCCCGGCCGCTGAGCCCGGTCAGCGGCTGGCTGTCGCGGACCTCGCCCACGACCGCGATGACGGCGTCGGTGACCTCGACGGGCCAGGTGTCCGGGAGCGCGTGCACCCAGCGATCATGGCCGAAACCCGGATGACAGCGGGGCGGGGTGCCGGGAGGATGACGTTCCATGGGCCATGTGGACGTCGCCGGCGTGCGATTCGAGCTGCCCGACGGCCGGGTGCTCCTCGACGACGTGTCGTTCCGGGTGGGCGAGGGCGCGAAGGTGGCGCTGGTGGGGGCCAACGGCGCCGGCAAGACCACCCTGCTGCGGATCATCACCGGTGAGCTGACTCCCAAGACCGGTGCCGTCACGCGCACTGGCGGTCTCGGCGTGATGCGACAGCTGGTGGCGCGCGGCTCCACCACGGTGGCCGAGATGCTGCTGTCGGTCTCGCCGCCCCGGGTCCGGGCGGCGGCCGCCGAGGTCGATCGACTCGAGCTGAAGCTGATGGACACCGACGACGAGGCGACCCAGATGGCCTACGCCACGGCACTCTCCGAGTTCGCCGATGCCGGCGGCTACGAGATCGAGGTCGTCTGGGACACCTGCTGTACGACGGCCCTCGGGGTGGGCTACGAGAAGGCGAAGTACCGCGACCTCGACACCCTCAGTGGTGGGGAGCAGAAGAGGCTGGTGCTGGAGTACCTGCTCGCCGGTCCCGACCAGGTGCTGCTGCTCGACGAGCCGGACAACTTCCTCGACGTACCCGGGAAGATCTGGCTCGAGGGTCGGATCCAGGAGTCGCCCAAGACGATCCTGTTCATCAGCCACGATCGCGAGCTGTTGAACAACACCGCGACCCGGGTGGTGACCGTCGAGCTCGGGGCTGCCGGCAACTCGGTGTGGACGCATCCGGGTGGTTTCGCGTCGTACCACGAGGCGCGGCGCGACCGGTTCGCCCGCTTCGAGGAGCTGACCCGGCGTTGGGAGGAGGAGCACACCAAGCTCAAGGTGCTGGTGCAGACGCTGAAGCAGAAGGCGACGTACAACGACGGGATGGCCTCGCGCTACCACGCCGCCCAGACGCGGCTGCGCAAGTTCGAGGAGGCCGGTCCGCCGACCGCGCAGCCGCGACAGCAGCAGGTGAGCATGCGGCTCAAGGGTGGTCGCACCGGCAAGCGCGCGGTGGTGTGCGAGGACCTCGAGCTGACCGGGCTGATGAAGCCGTTCGACCTCGAGGTCTGGTATGGCGAGCGGGTCGCCGTACTCGGCTCGAACGGGTCGGGCAAGTCCCACTTCTTGCGACTGCTGGCGGCCGGAGGCAGCGACCCCGACGTGGAGCACCGGCCGGTGAGCGACACCCCGGTGGCGCCGGTGACGCACCAGGGCCGGGCCAAGCTCGGCGCGCGGGTGCGGCCGGGCTGGTTCGTGCAGACGCACGCTCACCCCGAGCTGATGGGCCGCACGCTGCTCGAGATCCTGCACCGCGGTGACGACCATCGTGACGGGATGCCGCGTGAGCCGGCCTCTCGCGCGCTCGACCGCTACGAGCTGGCGCACGCCGCCGACCAGAGGTTCGAGTCCCTGTCCGGCGGTCAGCAGGCGCGCTTCCAGATCCTGCTGCTCGAGCTGTCCGGCGCCACCCTGCTGCTCCTCGACGAGCCGACCGACAACCTCGACGTGGAGTCGGCCGAGGCCCTGGAGGAGGGGCTCGAGCGGTTCGAGGGCACCGTGCTCGCGGTCACCCACGACCGCTGGTTCGCCCGCGACTTCGACCGCTACCTCGTCTACGGCGCCGACGGCTCGGTCTACGAGTCCGACGGCCCGGTCTGGGACGAGGGCCGGGTCCAGCGCACGCGCTAGCTCCCCGACCGGGCACTTCTGGTTGGCGGCAGTGCGCTGACCGGGGGATTTTGGTTGGTAGGAGCCCGCCGAGAGGGCAATCGTGGTTGGTCTCGGCCAGCCATTTCTGCCCGGTGGGCGTCGTACGGCCAACCGTTTGTGCCCGGTGGGCGTCGTACGGCCAACCGTTTGTGCCCGGTGGGCGTCGTACGGCCAACCGTTTGTGCCCGGTCGGCGGGGGGAGGGTGGGGAGACCTAGGGTGGCGGTCGTGCCTCGAGGGTCCGTCGTCGTTCCCGCTCCGCTGCTGGTGTTCGGCGGAGTGGTCTCGGTGCAGTTCGGCGCGGCGCTGGCGGCCACCCTGGTCCCGGAGATCGGGGCGGGCGGATCGGTGCTGCTGCGGATCGCGTTCTCGGCGCTGATCCTGCTGCCGCTGGCGCGGCCGCGGCTGGTCGGCCACTCGCGACGGGCGTGGCTGACCGTCGTGGTGTTCGGGGTGGTGCTCGGACTGATGAACTGGAGCTTCTACGGGTCGCTGGCGCACCTGCCGCTGGGGGTCGCGGTGACCGTCGAGTTCCTCGGTCCGCTGGTGCTGACGACGGTGCTGTCGAGACGAGCGCTCGACTACGTGGCGGTGGCGGCGGCCGGGGGCGGAGTACTGCTGATCTCCGAGGTGTTCACCGTGCCCCTCGACGAGCTCAGCTGGATCGGGCTGACCCTCGCGGCCACGGCGGGGGTGATGTGGGCGGCGTACATCCTGTTGAGCGGGCGCACGGGTGCCGAGTTCCCGAAGCTCGACGGCCTGGCCCTGGCCCTGGTCGTGTCCACGATCGTGGTGCTGCCGGCCGGGTTGGCGAGCAGCGACCTCTGGACCCGCGAGCACGTCGTCAAGGGCCTCGGCCTGGCGGTGCTGTCCTCGTTGCTGCCGTACTCCCTCGAGCTGCTCGCCCTGCGCCGGCTGGCAGCCAACGTGTTCGGGATCCTGCTCTCCCTCGAGCCGGCGGTGGCCGCGGTGGCGGGGTTCGTGGTGCTCGACCAGACCCTGCACCCCGCACAGGTGGTCGGCCTTGTGCTCGTGGTGGTCGCCAGTGCGATCGTCATGGGCGTACGACGACCCGAGGAACCGGGCCAGATCGAGTCCGCCTGAGGGGGACGCTGAGGAGAGGACCCTGAGGAGAGGACATGACCGTGTGGCCTGTGTCACGCTCTGCCCATGACCGAGCTGGCCGACCCGACGTTCCTCGACGACCGACTGGCCCACTGGGCCGAGGTGAACCCGGACGGCGAGGCGTTCACGTACCTCGGTCGCACGTGGACGTGGGCCGAGTGGGAGGGGCGCGTACGCCGCCTGGCCGGTGCCCTGAAGGCGAAGGGGATCGGCCGTGGCGACGTGGTGTCCTTCCTCGACAAGAACCATCCGGCGTGCGTCGAGCTGACCATGGCGGCGGCCAGCATCGGCGCCGCCAACGCGATCATCAACTTCCGTCTGGCCGGCGACGAGATCGACTACGCGGTCAACGACTCGGGGGCCAGGCTGCTCCTCGTCGGCACCGAGCTGATGCCGCAGATCGAGAAGATCCGCGACCGGCTCACGAATGTCGAGCACGTCATCGAGGTGGCGCCCGAGGGCGGCGACGGCGACGAGTACGAAGCCATGCTCGCGGCCGCCGAGCCGGTCGGACGCGACCCCGAGGTCACACCCGACGACGTCTGCCTGGTGATGTACTCCAGCGGTACGACGGGGCGCCCCAAGGGAGTCACCCTCTCGCAGGCCAACATGGTCGCGCACACCCTGAACGCCCATGAGGGTTGGGGATTCGACGACGGCGACAAGAACATGGTCTCGATGCCGCTGTTCCACGTCGGCGGTTCGTCGTACGTCCTGTTCGGCATCCACGACGGCGTGCCGAGCGTGATGACCCGCGACCCCGACGGTGCCTCGCTGGCCGGCGCGATCATGCAGGGCGCCAACCGCACCTTCCTGGTGCCGGCCGTGCTCGCCCAGGTGCTGCAGTCCGGGGATGACGCGATCAAGCTGTTCGGCCAGCTCAAGACCTACTGCTACGGCGCCGCGCCGATGCCGATGCCGCTGCTGCGCGCCGCGATCAAGGCCTGGCCCGACACCGACTTCCTCCAGGTCTACGGCCTGACCGAGCTGTGCGGCGTGATCACCCACCTGCTGCCCGATGCGCACCGCGACGACGCCCACCCGGAGCGGCTGGTCAGTGCCGGACGGCTCATCCCGCAGGCCCAGCTCAAGGTCGTCGATCCCGAGTCGCTGGAGGAGGTGCCGACCGGGGAGAACGGCGAGCTCTGGTTCCGTACGCCGCAGCTGATGCAGGGCTACCTGAACAAGCCCGAGGCCACGGCCGAGGTGATCACCGAGGACGGCTGGTTCCGCACGGGCGACATGGGCAAGGTCGACGCCGACGGGTTCGTCTACGTCGAGGACCGGCTCAAGGACATGATCATCTCGGGTGGGGAGAACATCTACTCGCCCGAGATCGAGCGCGTGCTGGCCGAGCACCCCGCGGTGGCCGAGGTCGCCATCATCGGCGTACCCGACGATCGCTGGGGCGAGACGGTCAAGGCCGTGGTCTCCCTCAAGCCGGACACCGAGGCGACCGAGGAGGAGCTGATCGCCTTCTGCCGTGAGCACCTGGCCCACTACAAGTGCCCGAAGAGCGTGGACATCATCGAGGCGCTGCCGCGCAACCCGACCGGCAAGATCCTCAAGCGTGACCTGCGCAAGCCCTACTGGGAGGGGCGCGACAGATCCACCGTCTGACGCTGCCCCTGCTGCTCGCGCTCGCTCTGCTGACAGGGTGTGGCAGCGCGAGCTCCACCGACCTGCCTCCGCCCGGCGACCGGGTGCCGATCACCTCGCGCGCGATCGCCGCGGTGATGCTCGACCACCTCTCGGCCCGGACGACCCACCGGCAGGCGACGTACGTCGACGAGAACTCGCCGGCGGGCTATGTCGGAGCGGACTTCCGCTACCACGGCGGGGGCGAGGACGACGGTGACCTGGTGCGGGTCACCCTGCAGCGCTCGAGCCACCTGCCCGCCTGCAGCGACGACCAGTGCGCCGACCTGGGTGACGGCGCCCAGCTGAGGTGGGATCTCGTGGAGCCCGAGGAGGACCCGGGGGTCGTCGCCGTCGCGTTCGAGCGCGACGGCGCGCTGACCACCGCGCTGCTGGCCGGCCCGGACATCACCCGCGATCCGCGCAAGCTGAAGCTGCAGCCGTCCGTGCAGGCCCTGACCGACCTGGTGCGCGACCAGCGGCTGCGGCTGCGCACCAGCCCCCAGGCGATCGCCGACGGAGGCCACGTGGCGCACTGGAGCGGTGGCGAGCGCAAGCCGGGTGAGCTCGACGAGGTCCCGAACAACGACCAGACAGTGGTCACCGGCTTCATCTTCGGGTGGGAGCACGACTGGCGCTACCTCGGTCCCTCACCGCTGAAGCAGCTCTTCGGGCCGAAGGCGATCGGCGGCAGGGTCGCGGTCTCCAAGGAGCTCGAACCGATCGGTCCCGGCACGGTCGACGCCCTCGCGGCCCCGTCGCCACCGGCCTGGCTCACCAGCTGCCTGCCCGGCTACACCTGCTGGTCGAATGGGGCCGAGCACTTCGCCTGGAGGCCGGCCAGCGGCAGTGACCACGGTGACGCCTACCTCGTGCACGTCGACCCCTCGGGTGAGACCGTCGCACTGCACACCGACGGCCGATACCGGCTCTCGCACAGTCGTCGCGCGGCCATGGCCGCCTCCGGCTACTTCCTCTGGGGCACCGACTTCTACGACGACAGCCAGCCGCTGCGTGTCGGGCTCACCACCACCCGCGTGCGCTTCGAGCAGGCGAGCAGGGCCACCCACGGCTAGTCACCTAGTCGCGCGCGGTGGCGTCCTCGGCATCGAGCCGGTCGAGCAGGTCGCGCAGGCGCGTCGAGGAGGCCGCGCTGCCCTCGGCCACCGCCTCGACGTACTGCTCCAGGAACGGCAGCCGCGACTGCGCCTCCTCCACGGCGTCGAGGCGCTTGGCCAGCGCGGTGGAGCGCTCGTGCACGACCTCGCGGTTGCGCAGCAGCATCCGCTCCAGTCGACCGGTCTGCACGTGCACCTGCCGGGCCAGCAGCAGCACGGTGTACGCCGTCACCGCCGTACCGACCGCGACCAGCACGATCAGGAGCGGTAGCGCGATGCTCACCAGCACCTGGGGTGAGTCCGGCAGCAGCCCGGGCAGGAGCAGCGCCAGCACGACCACCAGCGCGGTCACGCCGAGAACCAGCCGTCGCCGCCGACTCGCGCGCCAGCGGTCGGCCCGGGCCAGCGTCGACAGCAGCTTCGGCGTCGGCCGGCTCTTGCCGACGTGGTGGACCGAACGCTGCACCGGCCGCTCCGGCGCAGCGTCGGTGCCCGCGTCTGCGCCGGCGTCGAGCGCCGCCAGGACCGCGCCGACCTGACCCGTGTGGTCAGCGGTGGACGGCGCCAGGCTCAGCAGCACCGACTCGTCGACACGCTCCGCGTCGGTGATGGTGACGCCGCTCCGATCGAGCAGGTCGTCCAGGCCGGCGTGCGCACCGGGTCGTACGGCGATGCGCAGCGCCGCACCGCCGGCGACGAGCCGGGCACAGGCGGCCTCCAGCGCCGCGGTGAAGTCCCCGTCGAGGACGAGGCCGAGCTCCACCAGCTGGTCGGGGTCGACCTCCTCCTCGAGGTCGGCATAGCTGGTGACGAACAGGTCCGCGTCCTGTCGACCGAACGCAGCGGCAGCCGACTCGCGGCTGTGGCCCACCGCGACGCGACGGTGGGTGCCGCGGCCATCGTCTATCGTCACGTGGAACTCCCTGGCTGTGGAAGGCGACCCGAAAGGAGGAATGTGGGGATCACCCGTGGTGGAGGATCTACCTCACCCGCCCCGCGGCTGGTGAGTCCATCGGTCAGCGTAGTGGTCCCGACGTTCCGAGGCGCGCAGCGAGTGCGCGAGTGCCTCGCCTCGCTCGTGGCGCAGACGGTGTCCCCAGACCGCGTCGAGGTGGTCGTCGTCCACCCGGGCAACGATGCCGAGATCCCCGCGCTGGTGGACGATCTGCGAGCGAAGCACTCCCGCCTGAACCTCCGCATGGTGGAGGCGCGCGGGCCCGACGAAGGCCAGGCGCGCAACGTCGGCATCGCGGCCGCGCGGGGCGACTACCTGACCGTCGTCGACCCCGACGACCGCCCGGGCCCTGACTACCTCGAGGCCTTGCTCGAGGAAGCCGATCCGGGCGTCGTGACGGTGGCGGTGGTCGCCGAACCGGACGGGCGTGGGTCGACCGACCCCGCTCTTCGGCGCGTCGCAGGTCGGACGCTGCTGGCCAGCGAGCTGCCTGCGTTGTTCGGCTCCCACACCGGCACCCTGGTGAGCACCGAGCTCGCCCGCTCCGCAGTCGTCGACCCCGGCCTGCGCAGCGGTGCGGACCACGCCTACTGGCTGTCCCTGTTCGCGCAACGGCAGTTCCGTTTCCGCGTGCTGCGAGCCGGCGACGACGCGACGTACCACCGCATGACGCGCCCGAGCAGCAGCCAGGGTGATGACGGGTTCTTCGACGTCGTACGACGACTCGAGTGCATGCGGGCTCTCGAGGGCGTGCCGCGCACCGACCCCTCCGTGGCGCGAGTGGCCCGCGCGGTGGCCGAGGACCTGGCGTCCGGGATCAACAGCCATCTCCGCGCCCACCCGGACCAACGTCCCCGCGTCGTGGCGGAGGCCGAGACGATGGGCGTGCGCGAGGTGCCGTGGTCGACGGTGAACGCCGGGCTGGCCCGCGACCTCGCCATCTGCTACTGCTTCCCACCCGACAACGACACCAGCGGTCTGGTCGCCGCCAAGCGCATCCGCGGCCGGGGAGTGGTGACCGACGTGGTGAGCCACGACCTGTCGTGGATCCGCGACGTGGACCCGCTGTCGCTCCGTGTCCCCGGTGAGTTCCTGGGCCGCCACCACGTGGTCCGGGGGACAGCCAGCTTCACCGGCTGGACACACCTGTCGCGGTTCGCGAAGGAGGCGGTCGCCACCGTCGACCGGTGGGAGGCCGAGCAGGGCTCCTACGCCACGCTGTACAGCCGGGCCATGGCGGTCTCCTCGCACTACGCGGCCGCGCTGGTCAAGGCACGTCGGCCCGAGATCCGCTGGACGGCGGAGTTCTCCGACCCGATGCGGTTCAACATCTTCGGCGAGGAGCGACCCGACGAGGTCGCCTGGGACTGGCTCTCCCACGAGCTGGCCGACGCCATGTGCGCTGCCGGCCACCAACCGGTGCTCCGCCCGGAGGAGGGTCTGCGACTCTTCGAGTGGGTCGAGCGCCTCGTCTACGCACTGGCCGACGAGATCACCTTCACCAACGACCAGCAACGCCGGCTGATGATCGAGCACTGCGAGGACCCCGCGCTGGCGCAGCGGGCGATGGAGATCTCACAGGTGCACGCTCATCCCGTACTTCCGCGCCCTTTCTACGAGCTCGCACCGGTCGATCTCGACCGCACCGATGACGCGGTGCAGCTGGCGTACTTCGGGGCGTTCTACCAGACGCGCCACCTGGGCGACCTCGTCCAGGCGCTGCTACGGCTTCGCCAGGACGAACGCGAGCGGCTGCGCCTGCGCGTCTACACCCCCGACCCGTCCCGGCTCACGCTCGAGCTGGCCCGGCTGGGCCTGGCCGGCACGGTCACCGCTCACCACTACCGCCCGGTCCTCGAGTTCCTCAACCTCACCACCCACTTCGACGTCCTGGTGCTCGACGACGCCCGCACGTCCGGGTCCCACGACGTCAATCCCTACCTGCCCTCGAAGCTGTCCGACTATCGCGGCAGCGGTACGCCGATCTGGGCGATCGCCGAGCCGGGTAGTGTGATGAGCTCGCTGCAGTTCGAGTACGAGTCGACCCTCGGGGACGTCGACCAAGCGGTCGCTGTGCTTCGTGAGCTGGTTCGGGAGCGGGTTTCCACATGAAGAAGCGAACGGCCTGGCTGATGTCCATGGTCTTCGGGTGCGTCTCGGCGCTGAGTGCCTGCGGGCAGCTGGACGACGAGTCCGGCCGGCGCGAGCCCGCGAACGCGGCGACCAGCTCGTCTGCTGCGGCGAGGTCGAAGCCGGCTCGGGCCACGATCCAGCTGAGCCGGCTGCCGTTCGTGGCGAGCGTGGCCACGTTCTCGCCGCGCCGACCGCGCGCCTGGGTCAGCATCCAGCGCTGGGACGGAGCGGTCTGGCGCACGGCCATCTCCGGCCGGCAGAGCCGCGCCGGCACGTTCGCCTTCGCGCTCAGTCCGACGACGTCGATCGGCCAGAAGTACCGCGCCGTGAGCGTGTCCGGGCGCGGTGGTCGCCTGGTCTCGCGGGTGGCCACGCCCTCCACACGCTGGCGCAAGGTCTGGGGTGACGAGTTCGCCGGCACCCGCCTCGACCCCGGCAAGTGGCGCACCCGCGTGCAGGAAGCGACCGGACGGCGCCAGTGTGCGACTCCTGGTCCTGCCCTGGTGCACGTGCGCAGTGGGCAGGCGGTCCTCGGGATCAGGCGCGTCGGCGGAAAGACGCGGGCCTGTCCTCACGGCGTGTTCAAGAACGCCATGATCGGCACCGGGGAGCCGACGCCCGGGTTCAGCGCGCGTTATGGCCTGTTCGCGGCACGTCTGAAGTTCCAGGCCGGCCGCGGCCAGCACGGCGCGTTCTGGATGCAGGCGGCCGAGAGCGGCGGAGCCGAGATCGACGTGGCGGAGTACTTCGGTGACCACCGGTCCGACGGCGGCATCAGCAGCTTCATCCACAAGACCTCCTCCACGGGCGCGCTCACCAGCGTGGGCGGCAACCGACGCTCGGTGAAGAAGCTGTTGGGCAAGCGGCGCACCCCGTCCTCCGGCTGGCACGTGTGGTCGGTCGAGTGGTACCCCGGCGGCTACGTCTTCCGGATGGACGGGCACGTGACCATGCGGACCAGCAAGGCGCGCGTGGCGGTCCGCGAGTACGTCGTCCTCAGCCTGCTCACCTCCGACTGGGAGCTGCCCGCGCTCAACACCACGACGTCGACGATGAAGGTCGACTGGGTACGTGCCTGGCAACACTGAGACCCCGGCGGCTCGAAATTTGGTCGTTTTGCCGCGTTGTGGCCGCGCGCAGGGTTGAATGTCGCCGTACGTCGCGTCGCTGCAGTCGGCGTGGTGGTCGCTATCTCCGGAGCCCCCTCGCCATGAAATCTCGCCCGCTCGTCTCGGTCCTGGCCCTGACGATCCTGAGCGTCGTCCTGGTCGGACTGACGCAGCCGACCGCATCTGCAGCGGCGTTCGCCGCCCGCGTGTCCCGACCGGTGCCGGTCGTCGGCGAGGTGGTCACGGTCGCAGGGGCGGTGCCCCCGGCCAAGCGGACGGTGGTGCTGCAGAAGCTCCTCGGTGGACGGTGGGTGCGGGTGAAGGCGGCGAGGACGGCTCTCTACGGGAGGTACACCTTCGCCGTGCGTGCGACCGCGACCAACACCCCCTACCGAGTCGTGGCACCACTGGTGAAGATCAAGAAGCGGAAGTACCCCGCCCGCAGCTCGAACGTCGTGCACGTCACCGGGGTGCGCCCGAGCCTGACGTTCGGCGCACCGGTCCGGGACGCCTACACCGGGAGCACGATCGCCTCGGCCACCGCGCTGTTCGTGCCCGCCCGTCCCGGGACCCCGGTCGACCTCTACCGCCTGACGAACGGGGCCTGGACCAAGGTGGCCACCGCGAAGCAGAGCTCCGCCGGAGTGGCGACCTTCGCGCCGGCCCCCGACTCGTCGGGGTCACCGGAGACCTTCCGGGTGGTCGCCGCGCCGGGGTCCGGGGCCGCAAACCTCGTCAGTGGGTCCTCGCAGTCGAGCTCCGTCTCGAGCTCGTTCGGTGACGAGTTCACCGACCCGACGAGCAGCACCAACTGGGCGACGCGCACCCAGCTCCCGGGTGGCCTGCGCACCTGCGCCCAGACCGACCCCGACATGGTCACCTTCGGCAACGGGACCGTCACGTTGCGAGCCGAGAAGCAGGCCGTCAACCCGACGACCACCAGCTGCCCGAACGGCTTCTGGCACAACGGCATGATCGGGACCGCGGGCGCGACGCCGAGCCGAACCTTCGGCCCCTACGGGTACTACGCCGCACGCGTGCTGTTCCAGAAGGCAGCCGGCTCCCACGGCTCGTTCTGGATGCAGGCCGCCGGCGCGGACGCGGCCAACGGTGTGGAGATCGACGTGGCCGAGTACTTCGGCGACGGCCGCACCGACGGCGGCCTCAGCAACTTCGTCCATGCCACCACGGGCTCCAGCACGGCGACCTCGGGTGGCATCCAGACCACCGCGAAGTCGGCCCTGGGTGCGGGGCGGACGCCGTCCAACGGGTGGCACGTCTACTCGGTGCAGTGGTCCCCGGCGGGCTACGTCTTCCGGGTCGACGGCATCCCGACCTTCTCGACGGCCCAGCCCCGGGTGGCGAGCGGCACCGAGGAGCTCGTGCTCAGCCTGCTCACCTCCGACTACGAGCTGAAGGCCATGAAGTCGAGCTCCACGTCCATGTCGGTGGACTGGGTCCACACCTGGGGATGACACCCTGAACCTCGTGTCGGGACCAGTACGCGCCGTGCCTGAGGTGACCGTGATGGTCACGACGTACGACGGCGCCGACCGCATCGGCCGCTGCCTGGACTCGCTGGCGACCCAGACCCTCCCTCCCGAGCGGTTCGAGGTGCTGGTCGTCCAGAACGGACCGCCGTGCGCCACGCCGGCCGTGGTCCGGGAGTTCGCTCGCGCCCACCCGAGCCTCCAGGTGCGCCTGGTCGAGCTCAGCCAGGGCGGGCTCGGGCACGCGCGCAACGTCGGGCTGGGGGCGGCCCGCGGCAGCTATGTCACCTACGTCGACGACGACGACTGGATCACGCCGCCCTTCCTCGAGGTGCTGTTGCGGCATGCGCGCGAGGGCGTCGTACCGGTCGCCCTGGTCAGCGCCAGGCACGACGACGGCACGGCGCCGATCGGTGACCTCGACTTCGACAACTACGCGAGCCGCAGGCTGCTGCCGTACGCCGGGCGCACGGTGTCCAGCGACAAGGTCGTCGCCGCCATCTCCTTCAATGCCGGCAAGCTGCTGCCCACCCGGATCGCCCGGAGCCTGCGCTACGACGAGAACCTGCGCAGCGGCGAGGACTTCGTCTACTGGCTCGAGCTGCTGAACCGTCACCCCTTCCGGCTGCACGTCGTCAGCACCGAGGAGCAGGTCGCCTACTGCCGCTCCCTGCGGGAGGGCAGCCTCGGCCGCCAGAGTGCCGACTACGAGTTCCTGGTGACGCAGCGGCTCGACTGCCTGGCCGCGCTCGAACGGGTCGAGACCGAGGACCCGGTGGTGGCGCGGGTGGCACACCTGATGCGGGTGGGGCAGGCCGAGTGGATGAACCGTTATCTCCGCGAACGTCCCGACGAGCACCACCGGGTGGTCCTCGACGCTCGCGGCCGCGGGCTGGCCAGGGTGCCGTGGCGCTCGGCCAACCAGGGACTCGGCCGCGACCTCACCCTCATGTGCACGGTGTCAGGACACCTCGACACCAGCGCTCTGCTGCCGGCGATCCGCCTGCGCGGTCGCGCGGTCGTCTCCGACGTGATCGGCAACGAGGACGGGGAGTTCGCCGTCCTCGACCGCGGCTCGGACCGGGTGGCCGAGGAGTTCGTCGATCGGCGTCGGCTCCTCGACGCGGTTTCTGGCGCCGACCGTTGGTCCTCGATCAGCCGGTTCGCCTGGCAGGTGGAGGAGCAGGCTGCGGCATGGGAGAAGGACAAGGGCGCCTACCGCCGCGTGCACAGCGGTCCCACGGCTCTGGCCACCCACGCCGCGGCAGCGCTGCTCAAGGTGCGTCGCCCGGAGCGGCTCTGGGTCGCCGACCTGTCCGACCCCGGTGCCTTCGCCGTCGACGACACCCCCGCTCCCGAGGACGCGCTCGGCCGTGAGCTGCGGCGCGCGCTGCACGAGCAGGGCGTCGAGCTCCCCGAGTGTGGGCTGGGCGAGTTCGTGCAGCTGGTGACCTTTGCCCTGGCCGACCAGCTGTCGTTCGGCGAGCGCGAGGGCCTGGAGGCGATGCTCGCCGACTGCCGTGACAGTGCCCTCGCCGACCGCGTCCGGCTGCTGTCCCGGGTCGACGAGCTGACGTCCGTCCCGCTCGTGGAGTCGACGTACGACGTCTCCGGCAGCGGCGTCATCGACATCTGCCACCTCGAACCCTGGGGGTCCGACCCGAGGCTGGGCGACCTGATGGACGTCGTACGCCGGACGGCGCCGCGCGACCGCCGACGCATCCGCGTGCACGTGTTCACGAGCGACTGGGACCAGCGGCGCCTCGAGGTCACGCGGGCCGGTCTCGGCGACGTCTTCGCGGTGCGCCCTCTGGTGCCGCTGACGGAGCTCCTCTCCCTGGCGCGGCACCTCGACGTCGTCCTCCTCCACGAGGGTGGGCAGCTGGCCCGGATGATCTCCGCCGGCCAGCATCCGCCGCAGGTGTGGACGATGCAGGACACCGACGCGCCCGGATTCGAACGCCGGTTGCGCGACCTGCTCGACCAGTCAGGCGCGAGGGCTGCGTTACGGTCCTGATGTCTCGGGACGCGGACGTGAGGAGGGCAGGCCCATGCGGAAGCACATCCTGGTCGTCTACGGCACCCGTCCCGAAGCGATCAAGCTCGCCCCACTCGTGCGCGCCCTGCGTGCCGACGGCGACCTCCGCACGCAGGTGGTCGTCACCGGTCAGCACCGGGAGATGCTCGACCAGGTCCACTCCTTCTTCCGGATCACGCCGGACGTCGACCTCGACCTGATGAGCCACGGAGCCACCCCCAACGCGGTGGCGCGGGCGGTCCTGAGTGAGCTCGAGCGCGTGCTAGAGGCCGAGCGACCGGACGCCGTGGTGGTGCAGGGCGACACCACCAGTGCCTTCGCCGCGTCGCTCGCCGCGTTCCTGGCCGGCGTCCCCGTGGTCCACCTGGAGGCCGGCCTGCGCACCGGCAACCTCCGCTCGCCGTTCCCCGAGGAGGCGAACCGCCGGCTGACCGGTGTCGTCACGTCGCTGCACCTGGCGCCGACCGCGACGGCCCGACGCAACCTCGAGCTCGAGTCGGTCGATCCGGCGACGATCCTGGTCACCGGCAACACCGTCGTCGACGCCCTGCAGTGGGCGGTGCAGCAGCCGGTCGCGTTCACCGACGAGCGGGTGGCGTCCCTGGGTCGCGACCGGCCGCTTGTGCTGGTGACCACCCATCGCCGCGAGTCATGGGGAGAGCCCATGCAGCAGGCAGTGGCGGCCATCGGTGATGTCGCCCGGGACCATCCCGAGCTCGACGTACTGCTCCCGCTGCATCGCAACTCGGTGGTGCGTGACGCCGTGCAGCCTGCCCTCGGCGAGCTGCCCAACGTGATCCTGACCGAGCCGCTCGCCTACGCCGAGTTCGCCCACCTGATGGCCCGGTGCCGGCTCGTCGTCACCGACTCCGGCGGCGTGCAGGAGGAGGCGCCGAGCTTCGGCAAGCCGGTCCTGGTGCTGCGCGACACCACCGAGCGCCCGGAGGGAGTCGAGGCCGGAGTCGTGCGGCTGATCGGCACCGACCGGCAACGAGTGGCCCACGAGATCGAGCGTCTTCTCGACGACCCCACGGCGTACGCCGAGATGGCGCGGGCCGTGAACCCCTACGGCGACGGGGAGGCCGCTCGGCGGAGCACGGGCGCGATCCGTTTCTTGCTGGGCCTGGGCCCCATGCCCGAGCCGTTCGTGGTCGCTGACCTGGATGCGCCGGCAGCGGAGCCGGTGACCGCCCAGGGGCGCCCGTGACGTCCTACGAGCGTGGCGTGGCCGTCATCGGGCTGGGCTACATCGGCCTGCCCACGAGCGCGGTCCTGGCCGACCACGGTCTCCGCGTGCACGGCGTGGACACCGACCCACGGGTCGTCGAGGCACTCAACCGTGGCACCGTGCACATCGTCGAGCCGGACCTCGACGAGGTCGTCCGTCGGGTGGTCGACGCCGGGAGGCTCACGGCGTCGGCCGACATGGTGGCGGCCGACGTCTACGTGGTCGCCGTGCCCACACCGTTCGTCGACGACCACCAGCCGGACTTGCGCCACGTCGAGCAGGCAGCGCGCGCGATCGCCCCGCTGCTGCGCGGTGACGAGCTGGTGATCCTGGAGTCGACCTGTCCGCCGGGGTCGACGGCCAGGATGAGCGCCTGGATCGCCGAGGAACGCCCGGACCTGCGCCTTCCCCACGAGCACCCGGAGTCACCGGACGTGCACATCGCGCACTGTCCCGAGCGGGTGCTGCCGGGCCACACCCTCGACGAGCTGGTCAGCAACGACCGCGTCGTCGGCGGGCTCACGCCGGAGTGCGGTCGCCGGGCCGCGTCGCTCTACGAGCTGTTCGTCGAGGGTGAGATCTCCCTGACCGACGCGGCCAGCGCCGAGATGGCCAAGCTGGTGGAGAACACCTTCCGTGACGTCAACATCGCCTTCGCCAACGAGCTCGCCGAGGTGTGCGACCACCTCGGGCTCGACGTCTGGCAGGTCATCGAGCTGGCCAACCACCACCCGCGCGTGCAGGTGCTCCAGCCCGGTCCCGGTGTGGGCGGGCACTGCATCGCCGTCGATCCGTGGTTCATCGCGGCAGCGGCTCCCGAGCAGGCCCGGTTGATCCGCCAGGCACGCGAGGTCAACGATGCCCGGCCCCAGCAGGTCGTCGACCGCGTCGACGGTGTCGCGGCCACGGGCGCCACCGTGGCGTGCCTGGGGCTGGCGTTCAAGCCCGACGTCGACGACATGCGGGAGAGCCCGGCCGTGACCGTCGTCCAGCGGCTCGCCGAGTCCCGGCCCGACCTGCACCTGCTGGCCGTCGAGCCGTACGCCGAGAAGCTGCCGGCCGCCCTGGCGCCGTACGACAACGTCGTGCTCGACGACCTCGCCGAGGCCCTCGACCGCAGCGACGTCGTGCTGCTGCTCGTGCACCACGCGGCGTTCGTCGACCTCGACCCGGCCCTGCTGGAGGACAAGCAGGTCGTGGACACCAGGGGGATCTGGCGAGGAAGCAGGACCGGTTGATGGCACCGGGCGCTCGGGTCGGGGTGTTCGGTGCCCATGGGCTCGTGGGCGGTGCGGTGTCGGCCCACCTACGGGCCCGAGGTCGTGACGTGGTGCCGCTGCGTGCTCCCCGCGGGCCACGGCTGTCGCCGTCGGACGGTCGCGACACCTGGGTCGCGGCCGCGCAGGAGGAGTCGGAGGAGCTCGACCTCGGTGGACTGGAGGCAGTGGTCAACGCCGCCGGGAACGCCGATCCCGTCTCCTCCGACGACGCCGCCTTCCTGTGGCCCAACGCGGTGCTGCCGTTGTGCCTGCTGCGCGCCTGTGCTCGCGCCGGGGTTCCCCGTTTCGTGCACGTCAGCAGTGCCGCTGTCCAGGGCCGGCTCCGGTTGGATGACAGCGAGCGGCACCAGCCGCACTCGGCGTACGCGAGGTCCAAGGCCGTGGGCGAGGACCTGCTCCTCGCCGAGGCTCCTGGCCCGACCCGGTTGGTGATCTACCGTCCGGTGGGCGTGCAGGTCGCCTCGCGCCCGACGACCCGGTCGCTGGTGCGACTGGCCTCGTCCAGGCTCAGCGTGGTGGCGCGGACACCGGACGGACCGAGCCCGCAGCTGACCGTCGACTCGATGTGCACGGCGATCGGGTTCCTGCTGGAGCACGCCGATCCGCCCGTGGTCGTGGCCCACACCGGGGACGGGCTCTCGCCGTACGAGCTCTCCTGGCTCCTGGGTGGACGACGGCCTCTCCGTCTGCCGAACGCGGTCGCGCGGACAGTCGTCCGGGCCGCCGGCCTGCGCCACGCAGGGTGGGGACGACGTGCGGAGGTGCTGCTCTTCGGCCAGCCGGTCGAGCCCACCTGGTTGGGCCGAGAGCTCCGACCGACGGCCGACGCGGAGGACGCGTGGCGACGCCTGGGTCGCGAGGTGCGGAGTGGCTGACTCGTGGGTCGCCTTCCTGGTCGCCACGGTGTCGGCGGTCACGTTGGTCGGACTGTCCGTTCCGGTCCTACGCCGGTGGCGGGTGGTCGACGCCGCCTCGGTCCGTTCCTCGCACCGCGGGGAGATACCCCGTGGCGGCGGGGTGGCCGTGACCGTGGCAGTGGTGATCGCCTGCGTGGCGGCCGGTGCCGGCCAGGTCGTGCTGGTGCCGCTTCTGGTCTTCGCGGTTCCGCTCGCCGTGCTCGGTCTGGTCGACGACGTCCGGTCGCTGTCGCCCGAGATCCGGCTGCTGGTGCAGCTCGTCGCCGGCGTCGCCCTCGTCGTCTCCTACATCGCGAGCGGTGTGTCCTCGCTGGACGGCACGGCACTGCTCCTGCGTGTGGTCGCCGCTGCGGTCGGGATCGCTCTGGTGCTGTGGACCGTGAACGCGGTCAACTTCATGGACGGCATCAACGGCATCTCGGCGCTTTTCGCGATGGTGTGCGGCGGGTGGTACCTCGTGGTCGGCCTCCAGGACGACCATCGCCTCCTCTCCGTCCTCGGGGCGGCCCTGCTGGGAGCGGCGCTGGGCTTCCTGCCGTGGAACGCGCCGACGGCACGCGTCTTCCTCGGTGACAGCGGCAGCTATTTCGTCGGCGCGGTCGTGGCCCTGCTCGCGGTCGGCACCTGGGCGTCCGGCAGCGGTCTCCTCGGCGCCGTCGCGCCGCTGCTGGTCTACCTCGCCGACGTCGCGGTCACGTTGGCACGCCGTGTCGCGCGCGGCGACCGCTGGCGCGAGGCGCACCGGCTGCACGTCTACCAACGCGTCCTCGACCACCGACGCTGGCCGCACCTCACGGTGGCGCTGCTGGTCGCCGGCGCCAGCGCCTCGTGCTGCCTGCTGGTCGCGGTGCTCCCGGCAGGGCTGGCGTCGGTCGGGTGCCTGGCGGTCCTCGCCGGCTACCTCTCGCTGCCGCGGATGCTGGGTGCTCCTGCGTTCGGGTGACGGCGGGTCAGGACACGAGCACAGCACCGAGCACCGGAGTGTGCACCCGCTCGAACTGGGTCCGGGCCGCGACCACCTCCGGCTCCGTCGTACGCCCGCGCACGACCGTGAGCAGCACGCCGTCGCAGCGGGCGGCCAGGGCGGCCGCGTCGGTCCCGACGGTCGTGGGCGGGGCGGTCACCAGCACGAAGTCGTAGCGGTGTGCGGCATCCTCGACCAGCTGGCCGAGGGCCGGCGAGTGGAGCAGGTCGGCCGGGTTGGTCGGCGTCGTCCCCGCGACGATGACGTCGACACCGGACGCGGCGTGCTTCCGGGTCACGTCGTCGATCGTGGCACCGCCGTCGAGGTAGTCCGTCAGCCCGGCACCTGCGGCGTTGAGCTCGAGAAGGGCGGCCAGGCGGGGGTCGAGCAGGTCACCCTCCACGAGCAGCACACGCGCGCCGGTGTCCGCGAGGGCGCTCGCGACGGCGCTCGACAGCTGCGGCACTCCCTCCACGGCGTGCGGACTGCTGACGGCGACCGAGAGGCACCTGTCCGCACCGGGGAGCTGGAAGAAGAGGCTGGTGCGGAGCTCGCGGACCGCCTCGTCATGCTGCTCGGCCGGTCCGGGCAGCACCCCCAGCACCGGCGCGCCCAGGGCGTCGACGACCTGGTCCTCGTCGCGCAACCGGGGGTCGAGCCTCGCCACCGCCACGGCCAGCCCGAGCCCCACCAGCAGGCTTGCGACGGCACCGACCACGGGGTTGCGCCAGGCCGGGGCCGCCGTGGCCGAGACGGCCGGCCGCTCCTGGCTCACGACTGCTGCCCGAAGGACGGGGCGACCCTCACCGCGGGTGGCCTCGATCCGGTCGATGACCGTCGCGACCGACTCCGCTGCATGGGCTGCGATCTGTCGGGTTTCGTCGGCATGGGGGTCGCGCACACTGATGGTCAGCAGCGTGGTGCCGGTGCGCACCGAGACCGCGATCCGGTCCTCGAGCTGGTCCACGCTGAGGTGCAGGTCGAGCCGCTCGAGGACATCCTGGGCCACGGTGTCCCCACCGGCGATCTCGACGTACGACGCCATCCGTTGCTGGGCCAGCAGGGCGGCGGAGTAGGCATCGGACGACGTCGTGTGGGCCGTCCGCACGGGGGAGACCAGGACGTTGGAGGTCGAGGTGTACGTCGAGGTGGCCAGCTGGTCGAGCAGCAGGGTGAGGGCCGTGCCCGCGACCACGCAGAGCACGATGATCCACCACCCGCGCGCGAAGGCCCGCAGGTACTGGACTGGCGTCACCGGTGCCCCCTCGCTGTCGATCGACCTGCCCGGGTCGCTCGGGGCCCCACCCTAGGGGACCCGGACACGCTCGCCTCGACGCGCGCCAGAGGGTGAGGCGCGTCGCGGCACGGTTAGGGTCGGGGCCAGCCAGCCGCCGGGACGGAGGTCGTTGTGAGCAGCACGCCTGTCCCGTTGCCTGCGGCCGACCGGGTCCTGCGGACCGGTGCCGGCTCGACCATCCAGGCCCGGATCGCCCCGTGGGCGTACGCCGTGTCGCTGGCCTGGTGGGCGTCGAGCTGGAACCTGCGCAACTCGGTGCTGATGGTCTGGTCGCCCGTCGAACCGGTCTGGATCGGCACCGCCGCCGTGGCGCTGTGCGTGGTGCACCGGCTCGGCCAACCACTGCGCATCCACCCCGCCGTCACCGGGCCGCTGCTGCTGCTCGTCGTCGGGTTCCTGCCCGGTGCCCTGATGAGCAGCGGCGACGGGTACGGGCCGACCAAGCTCGCCACGATGGCGTTCGTCCTGTTGCCGGTGCTCTGTGCGGCGATCCTGCTGCTGGACAGCGCCCTCACCAGGTGGGCATGGGCGTGGGCACAGGCGATCTTCGGTGCGGCCGTCGCCGTGGGGGCGTTGGAGCTCAACGACCCGACGCGCATCCTCCAACCGGGTCGTTTCACGCTGGCGATGGTCGACACCATCAGCTCCTCGCGGCTTGTCGGTGCCACGGTCGTGGTCCTGCTGGTGGTCGCTCTCGGGTCGCGCCGACGATGGTGGTGGGCACTGCCCCTGGCGGCGGGCTTCGGCATGGTGCAGGTGCACATCGGCAGCCGCGGGCCGCTGATCGCGGTGGTGCTGACGCTGGCCGTCGTGGTGCTGACCGGCCGGTGCTTCGCCGGACGCCGGGCCCTGCTGGTTGTGTTCGGCGCCGCCGTGGCCGTCGCGGCGTACCTGTATGCACGGCTGGCCGGTGGAGCAGGCGGGGCGCGGATCGTCGAGTCCGTGCAGTCGGGCCTGGCCGACAGCCTGCGTACGGACCTGTTGAGCGATGCGATCCACCTGGGGGCGATCTCGCCCGCCGGCATCGGTTGGGGAGACTTCGCCCTTCGCAGCGACATCGGCGGCCAGGTCGCGAACGATGCGGGCGTCGCCTACGCGCACAACATCTTCGCCGAGACGTTCTCCGAGGGTGGCCTGCTGGCCGTGCTCGCGTTCGGGCTGCTGGCGGTGCTGGCCCTGCTCCGGCTCCAACGCGTGACCACCGACCCGCGGGAGGCCGTGGTGTTCGCGACGGTCGTCTACTGGCTGGTCAACGCCCAGACCTCGAGCGACATCGTCGGCAACCGCTTCATGTGGATCGCGCTCGCGTGCGGCCTGGCGTCGTACGCCGACGGCGTACTGCTGCGTGGCGCGCGCACCGGTGAGAGCGGCGGTGGGCGCAAACCCTTGGGATTCCGGCATAAGCCGCGTCCCTCGGGGAACGATGACCCCGGAGGGGCCTGAATCACGCAGCCCTGACAACGGTGCGGTGTGCCAGAACATGACCCGCACGTGACATCTTGTGTTGAGTTGGTCTCATTCTCAGGGGACGCGAGGAGTTGGCGTGCGAGACATCTTGGTCCGGGCCAGGAGGGGCAGGGTCTACCTGCTGGTGGCCTACGACTTCCTCTGCTGGGTCGCCGGGTTCGTCAGCATGGCGGCCGTCCAGGTGGCGGTCGGCTACAGCGACGTGCAGAACCTCGGTGCCGCGACCGCGGCCGGTGTCCTCTGCGGCCTGGGTTTCGTGGTGCTCGGCCTGCCTCTGCACCTCCACCACGGGCGGGCCAAGATCGGGTCGTTCTACGACGCCGTGCTGGTCGCCGGCCTGGCGGCGGTGGTGGCCGCCCTGACGATGATCGTCAACGTCCTCCTCGGATCACCCATGCGTGTCTCGGTGACGGTGATCGGGCCCTGCGTGACCTTCGCCCTGCTCCTGGGGGCCCGTGCGGCCTACCGGATGATGCGGGAGTGGATCGAGGTGCACCCGCCCAACACCCGTGCGCGCCGTCCGGTCGTGGTGATCGGCGCCGGGCTCGGTGGCACCCAGCTGATCCAGTCCATGGTGCGCGACCCGGAGTGCCCCTGGGAGCCCGTCGCCCTCGTCGACGACGACCCGGCGAAGCGGCACCGCCGTCTCAACGGCGTCCCGGTCATGGGCCTGGCGACCGACTTCGCCAATGTCGCCCACTCCGTCGGGGCTCGCACCGTCATCATGGCCGTGCCGAGCGCGACCTCGGAGCTGGTGCGCACGTTCAACCGGCAGGCGGTGCAGCACGGGCTCGAGCTCAAGGTCGTCCCCTCGACCGCTGACCTGACGAACCCCGCGCAGCTGCAGATGAAGGACGTCCGCGACATCGAGGTGACGGACTTCCTCGGCCGCAAGCCCATCGAGACCGACGTCCACGAGATCGCCGGGTACCTTGCCCACCAGCGGGTGCTGGTGACGGGCGCCGGCGGGTCGATCGGGTCCGAGCTCTGTCGACAGATCGCGCAGTTCGGGCCCGAACGGCTGGTGATGCTCGACCGGGACGAATCGGCGCTGCACGCGGTGCAGCTCTCGATCGACGGCCGGGCGCTGACCAACTCCGACGACCTCGAGCTGGTCGACATCCGGGACGCCGCCCGGGTGCACGCGGTCTTCCAGCGACACCGCCCCGACGTCGTCTTCCACGCCGCGGCGCTCAAGCACCTGCCGCTCCTGGAGGGTGCACCCGGCGAGGCCGTGAAGACCAACGTCCGCGGCACCCAGGTGGTCCTCGACGCCGCCCGGGCGTGCCACGTCGTGAGGTTCGTGAACATCTCGACCGACAAGGCGGCGAGTCCCTGCAGCGTTCTCGGCTGGAGCAAGCGGATCTCCGAGGGACTCACCGCGGCCGCGGGGGCGGTCGCCGACGGCGACTACCTGAGCGTGCGTTTCGGCAACGTCCTCGGCAGCCGCGGATCGGTGCTGACCACCTTCACCGCCCAGATCGCGCAGGGCGGACCGGTCACGGTCACCGATCCGCGCGTCACGCGCTTCTTCATGACCATCCGTGAGGCCGTGCAGCTGGTCATCCAGGCCGGCGCCATCGGTGGGGGCGGCGACGTGCTGGTGCTCGACATGGGTGACCCGGTCTCGATCGCGGATGTGGCCCAGCAGCTGATCGAGCTCAGCGGCAAGCCGGTCGACATCGTCTACACCGGCCTGCGCCCGGGAGAGAAGATGCACGAGGAGGTCTTCGGTCCCGGAGAGGTCGACCTGCGGCCGCGACACGAGCTGATCTCCCACGTCCCCGTGCCGGCCTGCCCCGACGACGTACTCCGTGATCTCGATCCTGACGCGGACGAGTGGGTCGTGCGGGCCGGACTGCGCGCCGCCGCCGAGCGGATGCTCACCGTGCCGCAGGACGGGTACGACACCGCGGACGTCGGGCGCACGTGAGCAGACGCATCCTGCACGTAGCAGCGGTCGACTACACCGCGGTCACGCTGCTGACCCCACAGCTGCGGCGCCTCCGCGCGCTCGGGTACGACGTGCGGCTCGCCTGTCGTCGTACCGACGACCGGCACTGGGACGCGCTCCGGGAGTTCGACCCGGTCGACATCGCCTTTCCGCGGGCGCTGCGGCCCGCAGCGATGCTGGGCGCCGCCCGCCGCCTCGCCCGGACGGTGTCCGACTGGGAGCCCGACCTCGTCCACCTGCACAGCCCGGCGGCCAGCCTGGCCGTCCGTGCGCTGCCCAGCCCGTGGTGGCCACGCTCCACCCGCGTCTTCTACACCGTGCACGGGTTCCTGCACACGTGGCCGCCCCAGGGCACCCTCGAGCGGGTCGTGCAGCGCGTCGAGCAGTGGCAGTCGAGGCGCACCCACACCTTGCTCTTCCAGAGCGTCGAAGACCTGCGTGAGGCGCAGCGACGCGGCTACTCGGGCCACCTGGTCCTGCTCGGCAACGGCGTCGAGGACGACTGGTTCGAGATCCCTCCGCGCACCCGTGACGAGCAGCTCCAGCTGGTCTTCGTCGGTCGACTCGTGCGGGAGAAGGGTGTCGTCGAGCTGGCCCGAGCGATCACCGGCCGGTCCGACGTACACCTGCACGTCGTGGGGGAGGCGCTTCCCTCGGACCGCCACCCGGTCGGCGAGGAGCTGGACCGGATCGTCCGCGAGGCCGGTGCAGGCGACCGCGTCACCCGTCACGGGATCCTGACCCGCGATGAGCTGGCCAAGCTGATGGAGGGCATGGACGTGCTCTGCCTGCCCAGCCACCGCGAGGGAGTGCCGCGCAGCGTGATCGAGTCGCTGGCAGCGGGTCGCCCGGCCATCGTGACCGACATCCGCGGCAGCAACGAGCTCGTGGAGGACGGCGTCAACGGGTGGATGGTCCCGGCCGGTGACGTCGCGGCGCTCACCCGGGTGATCGGACGGGTGGCCGAGCTGGCTCCGGAGGACCTGGCCCGGTTGGGGGCCCGAGCCCGCGAGTCCGTCGATCCGGCCCGTCGCGAGTCGCAGGTGCTGGACCGGCTCGTCGCTTCCTATGCGAACGCCGGTGTGCCACCTCCGGGGACGGCGGGGTCGATGTGACCATCTGTGTTGAAATGACCTGCACCGGGCGATCGGATCGCGGTGCACGACCACGATACGAAGGAGGACCATGAGGGTCCTGGTGACCGGCGGGGCCGGGTTCATCGGCAGCAATCTCTGCGAGCGCCTGGTGGACGACCCCACAGTGGACGCGGTCCGGGTCATCGACGACCTGTCGACCGGACACCTCGACAACCTCGACGTCCTCGACGTCGAGCTCGTGCAGGCCAGCATCCTCGACCCCGACGCGCTCCGGCGTGCCACGGCCGGGTGCGATGCCGTCGTGCACCTCGCCGGGCTCGGCTCCGTGCCGCGTTCGCTGAAGGACCCGCTCGCCTCGCACCACGCCAACGCGACCGGCACCCTGTCGGTGCTCCAGGCCGCCCTGGCCGCCGACGCGTACGTCGTGATGTCGTCCTCGTCCTCGGTGTACGGCGCCAACCCGACCCTCCCGAAGCACGAGGATCTCCGCTGCGTCCCGATGAGTCCCTACGCGGTGTCCAAGCTCGCGGCCGAGAGCTATGCGCTTGCCTTCCAGAGCGTCTTCGACCTGCCGGTGCTGCCGCTGCGGTTCTTCAACGTCTACGGCCCCAAGCAGCGTGCCGGCCACACCTACGCCGCCGTCGTGCCCACCTTCGTCGACGCGGCCCTGCGCGGGCAGCCGTTGCCGCGACACGGTGACGGCGAGCAGAGCCGCGACTTCACCTACGTCGGCACGGTGTGCGACATCCTGGCCAGAGCCGCCAAGGGGAAGGTCACGGGTGGGGCCACCAACCTGGCGTTCGGTGCCCGCGTCTCGCTCAACCGCCTCATCTCCCTGGTGGAGCAGGAGATCGGTCATCCGGTCGAGGTGGCCGAGCACCCGTCGCGGCCCGGCGACGTACGCCACTCGCAGGCCCTCAACGACCGGTTGCGCGCACTCTTCCCCGAGGTGCAACCCGTCCCGATCGAGGTCGGGCTGGCCGAGACCATTGCCTGGATGAGAGAGGAGCTGGCTCAGCCCGCCGAGCTGGCGCCGCACCGCATCAGATGAGCAGCGCAGAGAAGATCGTCGTCGTCGGGCAGGGCTACGTCGGCCTCCCCATCGCCATGCGGGCCGTCGAGGTGGGCTTCGACGTGGTCGGCCTCGACGTCGACCACACCAAGGTCGACCGTCTGCGATCCGGCCGCAGCCACGTCGAGGACGTCGGCAGCGACACGCTCGCGCAGGCCCTGGCGTCGGGCCGCTACCACCCGACCTCGACGTACGACGACGCCGCCGGTTTCGACTTCGCCATCATCACGGTGCCGACGCCACTCCGTGACACCTTGCCCGACCTCTCGTTCATCGAGGAGTCCGCAGCGGCCCTGGCCCCGCACGTCACCTCGGGCTGCGTGGTCGTGCTGGAGTCCACGACCTACCCCGGGACGACCGAGCAGCTCCTCGTGCCGATCCTGGAGCGGGGCAGTGGGCTGCAGACCGGCGACGACTTCCACGTGGGCTACTCCCCGGAACGCATCGACCCCGGCAACGCGACGCACGGGTTCGTGAACACGCCCAAGGTCGCCTCCGGCGTGACGGAGAAGTGCCGCAAGCAGGTCGTCGGTCTCTACGAGCGGCTCGTCGACGACGTCGTGGTCGTGTCGACGCCGAAGGAGGCCGAGCTCACCAAGCTGTTGGAGAACACCTTCCGTCACGTCAACATCGCGCTGGTCAACGAGCTGGCCATGTTCGCGCGCGACCTCGGCATCGACGTCTGGGAGGCGATCGACGCCGCCTCGACCAAGCCGTTCGGGTTCATGAAGTTCACTCCCGGTCCGGGGGTGGGCGGGCACTGCCTCCCGGTCGACCCGTCGTACCTCTCCTGGCAGGTGCGCCGCTCCCTGGGCTACAGCTTCCGGTTCGTCGAGCTGGCCAACGACGTCAACGAGCACATGCCTGACTACGTCGTACAGCGGGTGATGGAGGGGTTGAACGCCCGCTCGTTGCCGTTGCGCGGCAGCACCGTGCTGCTCGTGGGCATGTCCTACAAGAAGAACACCGGCGACGACCGCGAGTCACCGGCGCTGCGCGTCGCGGACCTCCTCGTGGCCCGTGGCTGCCTGGTCCAGGCGGCCGATCCCTACATCGAGCGGCTGCGTTCGGAGGGTGTCGAGCAGGTCGAGCTGGACGCAGCGGTGGTCGAGGCGGCCGATGCAGTGGTCATCCTGACCGACCACGACGACTTCGACTACGACCTCGTGGCGGCGGCGCCGGGCTACGTGCTGGACACCCGGCACCGACTCGGTGGCGCCCGCGAGACGCTCTAGGACGCGGGGTGAAGGTGGCCTTCGTGCTGGGCGGCAACGGTCAGGGCGGGACGGAGACGCAGGCACGGCTGCTGCTCGACGGTCTGGAGCGCCGCGGCGTGCAGGTGGACACCTTCCTGCTCGACGGGTCCGACGGCACCAGTGGGCTGCCGCGGACCACGACGGTGCTCGGGCCGGGACGCGTGGGCGGAGTGGCGGGTGCCCTCGCCGAGGCGCGCACCGGCCTGCGGCTGCGGCGAGCGCTGCGTCGTGGTCGGTACGACGTCGTCCACTCGGCGCTGGCGCGGGCCTACGTGCTCTCCACCCTCGCGCTGGTCGGTCGACGCCATGTCCGGCACGTGTCCTGGCGACGCAACGCCGGGTCCCACCTCGACAGCGGCTCCCGGGCCCACGCCTCGCTCGAGCGGCTCGCCCTGCGCGGGGCGGACGCCCTCGTGTCCAACTCCGCGGTCGTGGCCGAGCACTGGCGGGCCTTCGCACCCGGAGCGCGGGCCGAGCACGTCGTCATCCCCAACATCGTCGCTCCCTGGCGTTTCGACCCGGCTGCTGCGGCCGACGACCTCCCGACGACGTCCTCGCCGCGCGTGGTCTCGGTCGGCAACCTCCGCCCGGTCAAGGGACACCTCGAGCTGCTACAGGCGCTCGCCGAGGCGGCCTCGCGCGTGCAGCTCGTGGTCGTCGGCGAGGGTCCGGCTCGTCCTGCGCTCGAGGAGGCCGCGAGCCGGCTCGGAGTCGACCTCGTCCTCCCCGGGAAGGTGGAGGACACGCGTCCCTACCTGGCCGTGGCCGACCTCTACGTCCATTCGAGTCACAGCGAGGGCTCCAGCAACGCGATCGCCGAGGCGATGGCCTCCGGGCTCGCTGTCGTGGCGACCGACGTGGGCGGTGCGCGCGAGCTGCTCGGCGACACCGGCGTCCTGGTGCCGGTCGGGTCGGCCCGGCGGCTGGTCGAGGAGATGTCGTCGCTGCTCGAGGATCCGGAGCGTCGTACTCGCCTGGGAGCGGCTGCCCGCGACCGGATCCGCGAGAGGTCGGACCCGGACGCGGTCGTCAGCGCCCACCTCCAGGTCTACGGCGGTGCGACGTGTGCGGCATAGCCGGCCTGCTGGACGCCGGGTCGTCGGACCGGGACGACCTGCTCGCGGAGATGACCGCCACGCTGTTCCACCGCGGACCCGACGAGGCCGGCTACCACTGCGACGAGCACATCGCCCTGGGGATGCGGCGGCTCTCGATCCAGGACGTGCGACACGGTCACCAGCCCGCCCACGACGAGTCGCAGACGGTGTCCTGCGTCTTCAACGGTGAGCTGTACAACGTCGCCGAGCTCCAGGCGATGCTGCGGGACCGCGGACACCACCTGGCCAGCGAGGCCGACACCGACTGCATCCCGCACCTCTACGAGGAGTTCGGACCCCGGTTCGTCGACCACCTCCGCGGCATGTTCGCGGTCGCCGTCTGGGACGCCCGTCGTCGTCGCCTCGTCCTGGCCCGCGACCGTCTCGGCAAGAAGCCGCTGTACTACGCGCAGGCCGGCGACCGCATCGCCTTCGCCTCCGAGCTCAAGGCACTGCTGGTCGACCCGTCACTCGAGCGTCGCGCCGACCCGGTGGCACTGAGCCACTACCTCACCCTGCAGTACGTCCCGGCCCCGTGGTCGGCCGTCGAGGGTGTGCACAAGCTGCCTCCCGGGCACCTCCTGGTGGCCGACGACTCCGGTGTCCGGGTCGAGCGCTACTGGCAGCTCGAGTACCTCCCCGAGGGCGCGGCGGACCCCCGCTCGGACGAGCAGCTGGTCGAGGAGCTGCGCGCCCACCTGCTCGACGCGGTCAAGGTGCGGTTGGTGGGGGAGCGGCCCCTCGGGGCTTTCCTGTCGGGCGGCCTCGACTCCTCCGCGGTGGTCGGTGCCATGAGCGAGGTGAGCACCCAGCCGATCAAGACGTTCTCGATCGGCTTCGAGTCCGAGGCCTTCAACGAGCTGCCGCACGCAGCCAGGGTCGCTGAACGCTTCGGCACCGAGCACCACGAGCTCGTGGTCCGCCCACAGGCGCTGGACATCGTGCCGCGGCTGGCCACCTACTTCGACGAGCCGTACGCCGACTCCTCGGCCATCCCGAGCTGGTACCTCGCCCAGATGGCCGGGGAGCACGTCGTCGTCGCGCTCAACGGCGACGGCGGGGACGAGGTGCTCGCCGGCTACACGAGGTACGAGCGCTACCTCGCCGCCGGCGACCGCCGGCTTCCGCGCCCGGTCGCGCAGGGCATGCTGCGCGCCGGCACCTGGTTCAGTGCCCACAGCGCCGGACGGGCGCCGATGCGCAAGCTCGGCACCGGGCTGTCCCTGCTGGGTGAGGGCGACCCGGCACGCAGGTACGCCCGGTTCCTGTCCTACTTCCGCCCCGAGGAGAAGCTCGAGCTGTTCACCGACGACTTCGCGCGGCTCGTCGCGGGGCACGACACCTACGACCTCGTGCAGCAGGTGTGGGAGCAGTACGCCGCCACCGACCGTGTCAACCGGCTGCTGGCGGTCGACACCCACACCTACCTCCCGGGCGATCTCCTGCCCAAGGTCGACATCACCACCATGTCGGTGAGCCTGGAGGCGCGCAGCCCCTTCCTCGACCAGCAGCTCGTTGAGTGGGCAGCAGGGATCGCCGGTGACCGCAAGCTCGCGGGAGGCACCAGCAAGGCGCTGCTCAAGCGGCTCCTGGCCGACTGGGTGCCCGACGACCTGGTGCACCGGCGCAAGCAGGGATTCGGCGTGCCGCTGGCCGAGTGGCTGCGGGGTCCGCTGCTGGACCTGATGAACGACGTCCTGCTCGACCGTACGGCGGTCGAGCGCGGGATCCTCGACCCGCGCGCCGTACGCCGCCTCGTCGACGAGCACGCAGCGGGTGTCGACCGGAGTGCGCGGCTGTACGCGCTGATGATGCTCGAGCTGTGGCACCGGGAGGTGCTCGCCCGATGAGTCGCCGGATCGTGATGGTGATCGGGACCGCCAGCCTCGGCGGCGCCGAGGGACAGATGACCCGCCTCGCCGTGGAGCTCGCCCAGCGGGGCGTGGACGTGCGGATGGCCTTCCTCAACCGCGGTGGGCCACTCACGGCCCAGCTCGACGCGGCCGGTGTCTGGTGGCGCCTGATGGGCACCCCGTGGTTGCCCTCGTCCACGCTGCGGCGGATCGTGGCGCTCGTGCGCCTGACGTTCCTGCTCCTGCGGACGCGACCCGACGTGGTCGTGGCATGGCTTCCCGGCGCCATCATGCCGACGCTCCCGCTTGCCCGGGTCTTTGCGCCCCGCGCACGCCGCATCGCCGGGTTGCGGGGCACCATCTTCGACGAGGAGTTCCGCCTCACGGCACCCTTGCTCCGCAGCGCCATGCGGCGCGCCCACGTGGTGACGGTCAACAGCGCTGCCCTCACCGAGCTCGCGACGCGGTGGGGTGCGGTGGCCGACCGGGTCCGGTTGCTGGTCAACGGCGTGACCCCACCGGTGGAGCGCGCACATCCCGGCACCGAGCCGCCGACGGCCGTAGTGGTCGCGAACTACCGCTGGTACAAGGGGCACGACACGCTGCTCAAGGCACTCTCGACCGTCCGTTCGCCCCTCCAGGTGCGGTTGTGCGGGGACGGTGACCGGTCGACGGTCGAGCGTGAGGTGGCCGAGCTCGGCCTCGGCGACCGGGTGCACCTCGTCGACACGCCCGCCGACGTCGCGCGCGAGCTCGCGGCCGCACAGCTGGCCATCCACCCGTCCAACCTCGAGGGCATGTCCAACGCGATCCTCGAGCAGGTGGCCACCGGTCTGCCGATCGTCGCGACCGACGTAGGAGCCACCCGGTTGATGGTGCTCGACGGGGTCAACGGGTTCGTCGTCGCGCCGGGAGACCCCGACGCGATGAGCGAGGCGATCGACCGGTTGGCGAGCGACGCTGCGCTGCGCACCAGGATGGGCGCAGAGAGCATCCGCGTCAGCGAGCAGTACCTGTGGCCGGCGTGCGTCACGGCCTACCAGGACCTGTTCGACGAGGTCACCGGGGGAAGGCGGTGAAGGACCTCCGTGCGGTCAAGACGTTCCTGCAGCTGTTCGACGACCGGCTGCGCTCCTCGTTGCGCCGCGCGATCGCGCTGTCGGTCGCGGTGGCGCTGTGCGACTTCTTCGCGCTGCTGCTGCTGTTCCCCGTGCTGACGCAGCTGACCACGAGCGGCGGGTCGAGCGGTGACACGGTGCAGCTCCCGGTGTTGGGGGAGCAGCGTCCGGGGGTGCTCATCATCGGGTCGATGCTGCTGCTCGTGCTCCGGGCCGTCACCGGGTTCCTGGTGAAGTACTGGTGGAGCAGGCGCGTCGCCGAGGCCGAGGTCCGGCTCGGCACACGGGTGTTGCGCGCGTACGCCGAAGCGCCGTACCGCTTCCACCTCGGGACCAACTCCTCTGAGCTGCTCTCCAGATCCGTCGCCCACGTCAACCTCTCCACCAACAGCGCCCTGGTCGGCATGGTGAGCGCCGCGGTCGAGGCCACCAGCGCGCTCGCGATGATGGCCGCCCTGTTCGTCGCCAGTCCCGTCGCCGCCCTCGTCGTGACGGCGGTCCTCGCGGTGCTCGCCTTCCTCATCCTGGTGGTGTCGCAGCGCGCCGTCCGCCGCGAGAGCGAGCTGCTGGGCCGCCGCGTCTCGGCGGTGTACGTCCAGGCCGCCAACGTGCTGCGCGGCATCCGCGAGCTGACGGTGGCCAACGGTCGCGCCACCGCGGTGCGCGGGGTCGAGTCGGCCAGGCGCGAGATGGTAGAGGCGCAGCGTCGGGTCCTGATCCTCAGTGAAGGACCGCGACTGGTGCTGGAGGTGACGCTGTACGCCAGCGTCCTGGTCGCCCTCTTCCTCTCCCTGCAGTCCTCCGATCCCAGCGACACGCTCCCCCTGATCGCCCTGTACGTCGTGGCCGCGATGCGCCTGGTGCCGGGCGTCGCGCGGATGCTCGGCATCGCGACGCAGGTGCGCAGCTCGATCGAGATCGGCCTGACGGTCCTGGGTGAGCTCCACGAGCTGGAGGAGATCGGCGAGCGCCACATCTCGCCCGCGGGCGACCTTCCCGACGCCGGTGACCTGGTCCTCGACGAGGTGAGCTTCGAGTACGTCGAGGGTGTGGACGTGCTCTCCGAGATCACCCTCGAGGTGTCTCGCGGGGAGATGGTCGGCATCGTCGGCCCCTCGGGATCCGGGAAGACGACCCTGGTCTCGGTCATGCTCGGCCTGCTTCCGCCGACCCGCGGCAGGGTGACCTTCGGGGGAGCCGCGATCGGCACCGCCGACCCGTCGTGGATGAGTCGCATCGCCTACGTCCCCCAGGACGTCTACATCGCCGACGCGTCGGTCCGGGAGAACGTCGCCCTCGGGGACGACGAACCCGACGACGCCCGGGTGTGGAGCTCGTTGGCGCGCGCCCACCTCGACCAGGTCGTCCGGGAGATACCGGACGGCCTCGACGCCCGCCTGCACGAAGGGGGGGCACGCCTCTCGGTCGGCCAGCGACAGCGTCTCGGCATCGCCCGCGCGTTGTACCGCCGCGCGCAGGTGCTGCTGCTCGACGAGCCGACGGCGGCCCTCGACAGCATCACCGAGGGCCAGGTGGTGGGCACGCTGCTCGAGCTCAAGGGTGAGCTGACCATGATCATCGTGGCGCACCGCTTGTCGACGATCGCGGATGCCGACCGCGTCGTCGAGCTCAAGGACGGAGCGCTGACCCTTGTCCCGTGAGTGGGCTCCTCGCGCGGCGGCGGTGGTCCTGCCCCTGCTGACCGGTTACCTGGTCTACCGCTACATCGTCGGCACCGTGGGAACGCTGCACCTGCTCACCACGCTCGCAGTCGTCGTGGCGCTGGCCGTGCTCGCGACGCTCCGGCCCTGGACGGCGACGTACCTCGGGTTCGCGGCGACGGCCCTGGCCCTCAGCTACGACCCGCAGGTGGTGCGCCGGATCGGCACCCTGCTGCTCGCGGTGGGTCTGCTCGCCGGATGGCGGCTGGCGGACACGCGCGGTCGGCAGGTGGCGCTCCTGCTGCTCGCGCTGCTGGGGGTCAGCATCCTCACGGGCGTCGCCCTGACCCCGCCGGCCCTGTTCAAGGAGGGCACCGCCCTGGCCCTGACGTACGGCGTGCTGCAGGGCGCCAACGCCGCCCTCCACCGGTTCCCCGTGCGGCACCTCCTGCTCCTGCTGATGGCCTGGGGCTGCGTCGGCAGCGTGCCGATGCTGGTGAACCCGCCCGGCACGGAGGCCCGGTTCGGGGCGCTGGCCTTCGGCGAGAACGCCAACACCCTCGGGTTGCTGGCGGCGCTGGGTGCGGTCGCGGCGGCAGCGTGGGCTCGAGAGGCCAGCGACGGCTCGTGGTGGTGGACCATCCCGGTGGTCGCCCTGTGCGGGTACGGCGTGGTGCTGTCCGGGTCGCGCGCGGCCCTCTTGTGCGTGGCGTGCTCAGTCGCGGTCATCGTCTTCGCACGATGGCTGCGCGAGTCGCCGGTGAAGGTGGCGCTCGTCGCCTTCATCGGACTCGTGGCGGTGTTCCTGCTCGGACCGCTGGTCACCAATCGCTTCCTGGCCGCGGCCGGTCGCGACATGAGCGTCACGCACGGGCTCGGACAGCGTGGACGCATCGCGGAGTTCGCCCTGGACGAGACCTGGCACCACCCGTTCACCGGCATCGGGCTCGGCCGGCTCTCCGAGCTGACGACCGCAGACCCCCGCCTCGGCATCGAGATCAGCGCCCACAACACCTACCTGGGCCTGCTGGCCGCCTGCGGGGTCATCGCCGGAGCGCTGCTGCTCGCACTCGTCGTGCTCGCGCTCGTGCGCACGCGCCTCGGGGCCACGACCACGCTGTTGCCCCTGGCCGTCTCGGTGGTCGTCTCGGGGATAGCGCTGGAGTGGTACGGCACCACCACCATCGGCCCGTTGTGCTTCTCGGTGCTCGCGATGGCCGCTGCCTGTGTCGTCCCGGAGTCCTCTGCTCAGTCGGAGGCCGGCAGCGAGAACACGAACTGGTTGCAGCCGAGCCCCGCGCCGCACGTGAACATCTTCTCGAGCGTGAAGCCCCGCTCGCGGTAGAAGTCGAAGATCTCCTCGGGCTTGGCCACCTCGAACGGCCAGCCGCCCACCCAGTCGACGAGGTCACGCCCACGGTCCATACCGCGTGGCGGCGGGCCGGGGGAGGGGCGCCTGCCACGGGCCAGGCGCAGCAGGGCCGGCTTGCCCCACAGATAGGCCTTGGATCCCTGGAGCAGCGCCCACCTGCCGGCCGGGCCGGACTCGTTGTAGCGGCGCTTCACCCGCTTCCACACCCGCGACGGTCGGCCCTGGTCGTTGTAGATCGCGACGAACAGCCGACCGCCGGGCTTGACCAGCGGGACGACGTTGGCGAGGGCGGACCACATGTCACCGGTGTGGTGCAGGACTCCCCAGGAGTAGACGATGTCGAAGGTGCCGAGCCGGGACAGCATGTCCGCGTCCAGCGCCGAGCCCTGGAACACCTGCCAGCCCGGGTCGTCGGGGAAGTAGCGGCGCCGTAGCTCCTGGGTGCAGCCGACGCTGCCGGGATCGAAGTCGAAGGAGGTCACGGTCGCGCCCAGGCGACGTGCCGCCAGGCTGGACAGGCCGCTGCCGGAGCCGATGTCGAGGAAAGTCTTCGAGGCGAGGGCGCCGACCCCCAGGTACTCCTCGAGGGCCGTCATCGAGCCCGCGATCCGGTCCTCGTCCAGCACGTCGAGGAAGGACCGCCAGTTGGAGCCGAAGGCGAATCGCTCTCCGCTCGCGATCTCCTCCGCAGCACCCCGAGCCTGCATCTGCACTGTCCCCTCCTGTGTCGAGCCTGGGCGCTGGCGTGTTCGCCGGGCCACGAGTCGTCGTCACCGTACCCTTGTGGCTCGTGACCTCTCGGCTCGAGCCAAGGACAGCAAGCGCTGGGCCGGAAGACACGGCGGCGGCTCGCCGGGTGAGTGTCGCTACCGAGGCCGGGTCCCGGCGCCGTCGTCGGGACATCCAGGGCCTTCGCGCAGTCGCCGTCCTGGTCGTGGTCGCCTACCACGCGGGCGTTCCGGTGCGCGGCGGGTTCGTCGGTGTGGACGTCTTCTTCGTGATCTCGGGGTACGTCATCACCGGGCTGCTGCTGCGCCGGGCCGACGCAGGAGGCAGGGTTCGGTTCGGCCAGTTCTACCTTCGGCGCGCACGGCGGCTGGCGCCCGCCATGTGCCTGATGACGCTGGTCACGCTGGTGCTGGTCGCCTTCCTGTACTCGCCCGTGGGACCCGACCAGGGCGAGGCCGCCAAGGCGGCCATCGCAGCCACGTTCCTCTCGGCCAACGCCTACTTCTTCGCCACCACTGGTGGTTACTTCCAGCCGGACGCGAACTCGAACCCGTTCCTGCACACGTGGTCGCTCTCCGTCGAGGAGCAGTTCTACCTCCTGTTCCCCGCCTTCATCGCGCTGTTGCTCGCGTTCGGCCGACGGCGCGACGCACGCCGGACCCGCCGCCTGGTGCTGCTCGGCTTCACCGCGGTGGGGCTGGCCAGTCTGCTGCTCTGCGTGGCGCTGGTGGAGAACTGGATCCACGTCGAGCACTTCACCAGCCGGTTCGCGGACCCCCAGGCCGAGCTCCGCAAGTTCGCCTTCTTCGGCACTCCGGCACGCGGCTGGGAGTTCCTGGCCGGGGGGATCCTGGCACTGCTGCCTTCGGTCCGTCGCCGGGCCCTGCTGGTGAGAGCTGTCGGTGCGCTGCTGGTCGTCGGGTCGGTGCTCGCGCTTCGCGACGGGGCCGACGTGCCGGGGTACCTCGTCGCCGTACCCGTGCTGGGGACCGCCCTGCTGCTGTCGGCCTCGACCGACCGACCGGACACCGTGCACTCGGCGCTCAGTGCACGACCGATGACCTGGCTCGGGGACCGTTCCTACAGCTGGTACCTCTGGCACTGGCCGTTCATCCTGTTCGCCGCCTACCTGTGGCCGGACGCGGGGTGGGTCAAGCCCGCTGCAGCGGTGGTGGCGCTGGTCGTGGCAGCGGCCGCCTACCGCTACGTCGAGCGCCCCATCCACCGCGGACATTGGCCGTCCTCGCGGCGCGCCCTCACCGCTGTCCTGGTCGCCGGAGTTGCGGCGTCGACCGTCGTCGGGCTCGGGGTGTGGCAGCTGTCCAGGGACGGCTGGGGGAGCGCCCGGATCCAGGCCGTTCGTGCCGACGTCGCGCCGGAGCACGTCGACATCGCCGCCGGGTGCGCCAACACGCTGCCGCTCGGCAGCCCGGACCGCCCGCCGTGCACCTGGACGGTGCCGCGGCCGCGGGGCACGGTGCTGCTCATCGGCGACTCGAACGCCGGCCACCTCAGCGAGCCGTTCATCGCGGCCGCTCGCTCACTGGGGTACGACGCAAGCATTGTCACCAGCGGGGGATGTCCGCTTGCCCTGACATCCCGGGCACTGACGCCGGTGTGCACAGAGTTCGTCCAGGGGTCGATCGAGGAGCTGGAGGCCCACCCGGGCAGGTACGCGGCGGTGATCGTCTCCAACGCCACCGCGGGCTATCTCGGCGGCCCCGAGAGCACCCTGTTCGGCGACTCGACCGCCGAGCGGGTGGCGACCTGGAACGCCACCATCGACCGGACCGTCCGACGGCTGCGCGAGGTCGGCCCGGTGACGGTGGTCGGGTCGGTGCCGCAGTACGACGGCCTGCCGGCGTGCCTCGCCCCCACCATCTGGCGCTCGAGGTCATCCGCCTGTGGCGAGCTCTCCACGGACAGCGCCGCTCTCCGGTTCCGTCAGCGCGTGATCGACGACGAGCGCCGCACAGTGCTCGACGACGGGGGGCAGTACCTCGACACGGCCAGCCTGCTGTGCCGGACCAACGGTTGCAGCGCCCTCGTCCACGGGGTCTCGGTCTACCGCGACGGCGCACACCTGAGCGTGCAGGGCTCCATGCTCTTCGAGGACAGCCTGCGTCAGGCGATACGCGACCTGGTGGGCGAGGGCTGAGACCGCACGACCGGCACGACGGCGCTGTTCCAGTAGCGGTAGAGGCAGTACGCCGAGACCGCGCACAGCAGGTGCCAGACGGCATGGCCCTGGAGCAGCGAGTGCGGGTCGCACAGCGGTGCGTCGTTCTTGGAGAGGTTCCACACCACGAAGGCCACCGCGATCGAGCCCACCGCGGCCACGATCCAGCGTCCGTCCCCGGTGGGAGGGTCCCGACGGAGCCGGACCTCGATGACGATCGTCAGCACCAGCAGGGCCCCGAACACTAGGTTGCCGGCGTGCATCACGACCGGGAGCTCGCCGGGGATGCGTTCGACCAGCTCACAGGCCACCAGCGCGATGGCGAACACGAGGGCGAAGAACCCGGCGTCCCGACCCACCGCACGCATCAGGGCGTACGCCGCCGCGAAGCTCGCCACGAGGAACATGCTGGTCATGTCGAGATGACCACCGAGCGTGGTCTGGGTGGCGTGCATCGCCATGCTTCCCGGTCCGAGCAGCACCACCACGACGGCGTACGACGTGGCCAGGCCCGGTCGCGCCAGCCGACCCTGCGGTCGTCCCGCGTGCCAGCCGACCAGCACGCCGGCGAGGACGAAGCCGAGGTTGCTCAGCGAGTTGGCCGGTTGCTTGAGCCACCCGCTGCGCGCGGCCTCGCAGAACTCGTTGCCGCGGCCGACATCGGTGCCGAGCCACTCACCGCGGGCAGCGAGGTACATCAGTCCCAGGGAGACGAGCCCGGTCCCGACCGCCAGACCGACGGGCCGGAGGTCGCGCAGGTGGTCAGCTCCAGCGCTCGGCGGCCGGGACGAAGTCCAGGGTCCGCTCGCCGGTGTAGATCTGCTTGGGCCGGGCGATCTTCTGCTCCTTGTCCTGCACCAGCTCGAGCCACTGGGCCAGCCATCCCGGCGTACGGCCGATGGCGAACAGGACCGTGAACATCTCCGGCGGGAACTGGAAGGCCTCGTAGATCAGGCCGGAGTAGAAGTCGACGTTGGGGTAGAGCTTGCGCTTGATGAAGTACTCGTCCTCGAGCGCGATCTTCTCCAGCTCCCGGGCGATCTCGAGGAGAGGGTTGACGCCGGTCACCTCGAACACGTCGTCGCACGCCTTCTTGATGATCTTGGCGCGCGGGTCGTAGTTCTTGTAGACGCGGTGGCCGAAGCCCATCAGCTTCTCGTTGCCGTCCTTCACGCCCTTGATGAAGTCGGGGATGTTCTCCTTGCTGCCGATGCGGCGCAGCATCCGCAGCACCGCCTCGTTGGCGCCGCCGTGGAGCGGGCCGTAGAGCGCGCCGACGCCGGCCGCCACCGCGGAGTAGGGGTCGACCTGCGAGGAGCCGACCGACCGGACGGCGTTGGTCGAGCAGTTCTGCTCGTGGTCGGCGTGCAGGATGAACAGCACGTCGAGCGCCTTGACCAGTCGCTCGTCGGCATCGAACCGGTGCTCGCTCATCTTGAACAGCATCGAGAGGAAGTTGGCGGTGTAGCTCAGCTCGTTGTCGGGGTAGACGTAGGGCTTGCCCTGCGCGTGCCGGAAGGCCCAGGCGCCGAGGGTCGGCATCTTCGCGATCATCCGCACCATCTGCATGTGGCGGTTGTCGGGGTCGGAGATGTTGCCCGACTCGGGGTAGAAGGTGGAGAGCGCACCCACCGAGGCCATCAGCATGCCCATCGGGTGGGCGTCGTACCTGAAGCCCTGCATGAACGTCTTGACGTTCTCGTGGAGGAAGGTGTGGTGGGTGATCTCGTGCACCCAGGTGTCGTACTGCGGCTTGCTGGGCAGCTCGCCGTGGATCAGCAGGTAGGCCACCTCGAGGAAGTTGGACTTCTCGGCCAGCTGCTCGATGGGGTACCCGCGGTACTCGAGGATCCCCTTCTCGCCGTCGATGAAGGTGACCGAGCTCTTGCACGACGCGGTGTTCACGAAGCCCGGGTCGTACGTCGCGAGCCCGGGTGTCTCGTCGTCGGTGCGGATCTGGCTCAGGTCTCCGGCCTTGATCGTCCCGTCGGTGATGGGGATCTCGTATTCCTTGCCGGTCCTGTTGTCCCGGACGGTGAGAGTGTTGGTGTCACCGGTGTCGGTCACGTCGGCTCCTTGCGTTCGCAGGTGCGGGTCGAGGTGGCAGTTCGAGCGGTTCGGACGCGGGGCGATGCTGTGGCACCATGCCCACGTCCTCCGTTCTTCAACCTATGCCCATGGTGGTGGAGGGGACCAGTGGGTCTCGTTTTGACCGGGACTCACCACCCCGGTAACCTTGTCGGTCGCGCCTCCTGCCGCTTGAGCACCTCCTCGTTGTGGGGCTCTGGCAGTCCCGCCGCCGGCCGATCCGGGCCGTGTTGCGGGCAGTGTTCGTCAGAAGGCGCAGCACCACCACCAGCCCGGCATCAGCCCGGTTGGACACGAACGACACAGATAGGCCAACAACGTTGCGTACCTACAGCCCGAAGCCGGGCGACATCCAGCGCGAGTGGCACGTCATCGACGCCACCGACGTCCGTCTGGGTCGCCTCGCCGTCCAGATCGCGAACCTGCTGCGCGGCAAGCACAAGCCCATGTTCGCCCCCCACGTCGACACCGGTGACTTCGTCATCGTCGTCAACGCCTCGAAGCTGTCGCTCTCCGGCGACAAGGCGACCAAGAAGATGTCCTACCACCACTCGGGCTACCCCGGTGGTCTCTCCGCCACCCCCATCGGTGAGCTGATCGAGAAGGACGCCCGCAAGGCCGTCGAGAGGGCCGTCTGGGGCATGCTCCCCAAGAACCGCCTCGGTCGCCAGATGATCAAGAAGCTCAAGGTGTACGCCGGCCCCGAGCACCCCCACGCCGCCCAGAAGGCGAAGCCCTTCGAGATCAAGCAGGTCTCCCAGTGACGACCTCTCCCGAGAACACGCAAAGGAACAACGTGGCAGACGCAGAGAACGACACCGCCGAGGAGACCTACCAGGTCGACGAGCAGGGTGTCGCCTACTCCTCCGAGAGCGCGCCGAGTGCCGACGCCCCCGCCAAGCCGGCGACCATCGCCCCCGCCGCGGCCACCGGCCGTCGCAAGGAGGCCGTCGCCCGCGTCCGGATCGTCCCCGGCACCGGCAAGTGGCTGGTCAACGGCCGCGAGCTGGACAGCTACTTCCCCAACAAGCTGCACCAGCAGGTCGTCAACGAGCCGTTCGCGACCACCCAGCTCGAGGGTCGCTTCGACGTCATCGCGCGCATCCACGGCGGTGGCATCACCGGCCAGGCCGGCGCCCTGCGTCTCGGCGTGGCCCGCTGCCTGAACTCCATCGATGAAGAGGCCAACCGCCCGGGTCTGAAGAAGGCCGGGCTGCTGACCCGCGACGCACGCGTCATCGAGCGCAAGAAGGCTGGTCTGAAGAAGGCCCGCAAGGCGCCGCAGTTCAGCAAGCGCTGATCTTGGTTCGCCTCTTCGGCACGGACGGGGTCCGGGGTCTGGCCAACGGTGATCTCACCGCTGAGCTGGCCCTGGACCTTTCCGTTTCCGCCGCGCACATCCTCGCGGAGGCCGGCACCTTCAACGGTCACCGGCCGGTCGCGGTCGTCGGCCGCGACACCCGGATCTCCGGTCAGTTCCTCGAGGCCGCCGTGGTGGCGGGTCTCGCCTCGGCCGGGGTCGACGTGCTGCTGCTCGGCGAGCTGCCGACCCCGGGTGTCGCCTGGCTGACCGGCGAGCTCGGTGCCGACCTCGGCGTGATGCTGTCGGCGTCGCACAACGCGATGCCCGACAACGGCATCAAGTTCCTCGCCCGCGGGGGAGTGAAGCTCGACGACGCCATCGAGGTCGCCATCGAGAAGCGGATGCGAGAGCCCTGGGACCGCCCGACCGGCGCTGCGGTGGGTCGGGTGCGCACCCTGGACACGGCGGTCGAGCAGTACGCCGCCCACCTCGACTCGACGATCAGCCACTCCCTCGAGGGCATCAAGGTCGTGCTGGACTGCGCTCACGGTGCCGCCTTCGAGGTCGGCCCCCGAGCGCTGCGCGAGGCCGGCGCCGAGGTGGTCGCGATCTGTGCCGAGCCCGACGGGGTGAACATCAACGACGGCTGCGGCTCCACCCACCTCGAGGTCCTCCAGAAGGCGGTCGTCGAGCACGGTGCCGACGTCGGGTTCGCCCTCGACGGGGACGCCGACCGCTGCCTCGCGGTGGACGCGAGCGGTGCCATCGTCGACGGCGACCAGATCCTGGCCATCCTCGCGCTGGCGATGCGGGAGGCCGGTGAGCTGCACGACGACACCGTGGTGGCCACGGTGATGAGCAACCTCGGGTTCGTGCAGGCGATGAAGGCCGCCGGTGTCGGCGTACGGCAGACGAAGGTGGGTGACCGCTACGTCCTCGAGGCGATGAAGCTCTCCGGCTTCACCCTCGGTGGTGAGCAGTCGGGCCACGTCATCATGAGCCGCCACGCGACCACCGGCGACGGCATCCTGACCGCCCTGCACGTGCTCGACCGGATGGCCGCGACCGGACGCACCCTGGCCGACCTCGGGGGCGTGATGACCCGGCTGCCGCAGGTGCTGGTGAACGTGCCCGGCGTCGACAAGTCCCGCACCGACGAGGACTTCGTGCTCGCCGCCGCCGTCGCCGAGGCCGAGGCCGAGCTCGGCGACACCGGCCGGGTCCTCCTCCGCCCCTCCGGCACCGAGCCGCTCGTCCGGGTCATGGTCGAGGCCGCCAGCGCCGACCAGGCCCGCGACATCGCCGACCGCCTCGCCGCCGTCGTACACCAGCAGCTCGCCCTCTAGCCCGCCGAGAGGGCACTTCTGGTGGGCTGCAGTCCGCTGAGCGGGGGGTTTTGGTTTGCTGTACGGCGCTGACAGGGCGGTCTTGGTTGATCGCGGGCCGCTGAGAGGGCACTTCTGGTTGGCCGTACGACGTCGACCGGGCACTGGATGTGCACGCCTCCACGGATCCGAGGTTGTTCGTGGTCGTGCGGTCCCTGGTGGTCACACGAGCGGGCTGCTTCCCGACGACCGGTGAGCGGTGGACGCCGGCCAACCAAAAGCCCCCGCTCGGCGTACTCCGGCCAACCAGAACTGCCCGGTCGGCGTACTTCAGGCAACCAGAACTGCCCGGTCGCGGGAGTTAGCCCCAGACCTCCTGGGCGGTCTCGACGACGAGGCGGAGCTTGTCGATCTCCTCGCCCTCGGTGAGGTTGTTGCCCTCGACGGTGGAGGAGAAGCCGCACTGGGGGGAGAGGCAGAGCTGGTCGAGGTCGACGTACTTCGACGCCTCCTCGATGCGGCGCTTGAGGTCGTCCTTGCTCTCCAGCTCCGGGCGCTTGGTGGTGACCAGGCCGAGCACGACCTGCTTGCCCTTCGGCACGAACCGGAGGGGCTCGAAGCCGCCGGAGCGCTCGTCGTCGTACTCGAGGAAGAAGCCGTCCACGTCGAGCTCGCTGAACAGTGCCTCAGCCACGAAGTCGTAGCTGCCGGAGGCCGCCCACGAGGAGCGGTAGTTGCCGCGGCACATGTGCGTGGTGACGTTCAGGCCCTCGGGACGGTCCTTGATGGCGGCGTTGATCTGGCGGATGTAGCGCTCGTGCTGGTGCTCGGCGTCACGACCCTGGGCGGCCACGTTGGCGCGCTGCTCGGGGTCGTTGAGGTAGGCGAGGCTGGTGTCGTCGAGCTGGAGGTAGCGGCAGCCACGTTCGGCGATCAACCGCACCTGGTGGGCGTACGCCGCCGACAGGTCGTCCCAGAACTGGTCCTCCTCGGGATAGACGTTCGGGTCGATCGCGGCCGTCCCGCCGCGGTAGTGGACCATGCTCGGCGACGGGATGGTCAGCTTCGGGGTCATCCCCTCGGGCGCGACCGACTGGAGGTAGTCGAAGGCGCCGCCGAAGATCGGCTCCTCGATCCGCACCGGGGCGTGCACCACGAGCCCGGCCGAGGTGAAGTCGAGGTCGCCCTCCGCGTTGTGGAAGTGGACCTCCATCTGCTCCTCGGTACGACGGATGCCCTCGATGTTGTAGATGAAGTCCATGTGCCACGACGTACGACGGAACTCCCCGTCGGTCACCGTCTGCAGCCCGGCGTCCTGCTGCAGGCGTACGACGTCGGCGATCGCGGCGTCCTCGGTGGCGGCCAGCTGCTCGTCGGTGATCTCGCCCTGGGCGTGGGCAGCCCGGGCCTCGAGCAACGGCTTGGGCCGCAGGAGGCTCCCGACGTGGTCGGCTCGGAACGGCGGTGTGGTGCGCAGGGACACGAGTTCTCCTTCGCTCGGCGACGGTCACCGTCAGTCAAACACCGACGCCCAACGAATGCCCAGCCGGTGTGTCAGCTGCTCCAGACTGGAGCGACGTCCTTGCGGTAGCTGCGCCCGAAGAGCGTGGTGAGGATCTTCAGCACCGGGCCGGGCACGCTGCTCGTGAGGGCCTGCTTCTCCTCGGCGGTCGCGCCGTCGAGGATCCAGGTGAAGAACACGCCTGCCTTGGCCGGTCCCGTCCGGGCGAACTTCTTGCCCATCTCCTTCATCTCGGGCCCGTCGGCGTTGGCGATGTAGATCGGCTCGATCTCGCGCTCCTCGTGGTCGAGGTGCTCCACCGTCACGTCGCGCAGCCGCATCAGGGCCGAGAGAGCGGCCTCGGCCTCGCCCTGCCCAGCCGTCGACTCCAGCGAGCTCATGGCCGTGCGGGCCTGCGCCAGTGCGGCCGCCATGGTCTCGTGCTCGGCGTCCATCTGCGCGATCGTCTCGCGGGTGACTCCGACGGACTCGAGGGCCGGCCACGCGATCTCGTGCTCGCCCTCGTGGTGGTCGGTCAGCTGGAGGTCGAAGTTGGCCCACGCCCGCCCCAGCTGGTGTGCCCGCGCGGAGTCGCCGGCGGTGAAGCTGGTGAGTGCCCCGACGAAGCGGTCGAGGTCGCGCCGGAACGCACCGTGGATGACCTTGTTCATGCTCATCTGCGCCATGGAGGGATGGTAGGGCCGAGGTCCGACAGGGCCGGGTGGAGCGGCGTACTGGTCCAGCCCGCTCAGCTCAGCAGGCTGTGCCGAGCCCGGACCGAGACCCGCTGCCAGACCAGGCGCTGGATCCGCAGCGTGAGCGTCCCGGCCACGATGATGCCGAGCAGGTTCAGCCCGAGCTGGGCCAGGGCCGAGCCGGCCTCGGACCAGATCCCGCAGGCCAGGCAGACGGCCAGCGTGCCCACGGCCGGGATGGTCGTCACCGAGATGAACACACCCACGAGCGGACCGGACTTGGCCGTGGTCAGCGACAGGGTGCCGGCGATGCCCGCGAGGCACGCGACCGCGAACGACCACCCGTCAGGGCGCACGATGAAGTCCGTCAGGTCTCCCGTGGAGGCCTGCGTGCTGGTGAAGGCGCCGAGGGAGTAGGCGACGGCCCATACCGCGGTGGCGATGGCGGCCGCGACTCCGAAGCCGGTCACCAGGGCGCGCACCGCCGCAGGGATCATCCCGAGGCGGGGGTGGGCCAGGGCGAAGCAGATGGCGGCGATGGGGGCGAACTCCGGTCCCACGACCATGGCGCCGACGATCAGGATCGGTTGGTCGGTGATGCGGCCGGCACCGGCGATCAGGGCTGCCAGCGTCATGAACGCGATGAAGGCGAAGGAGAGTCGCGAGTCCTCGCGCAGGTGCTGTTCGACCGACACCCAGACCACGCCGTCGTCGGGTGCTCCCGGAGCCGCTCGCTCCACGCGGTCAGCCTCGTCGGAGAGGATCGTGTCGATCTCCTCGATGCTGATCGAGCCGCGGTGCTGTACGTCGAGGTCGCGGAGCTGCTTGATCACCCCGGTCGCGTTCTCGCGGGCCACGTCGGCCAGGACGAGACATCCCTCCGGCTTGGCGAAGCCGCCCGGCACCACGGCGACGTTGGTCACCGTCTCGTCGGCCTCCAACAGCTCGACGACCTGGTCGGTCAGGTCGCCGGGGATCCGAAGTCGCAGGTGCAGCACCGCGCCATCATGGCCCACCGACCGAGCGGGCGGCGTGCTGATCGGTGCCGAGGCGCCACTCGACCGGCCGGAAGGCGTCGGGCTCGTAGCGGTAGGCGGGCCCGGTGCGGATCGTCGTACGCAGCTCGTAGGCGACCTCGCCGTCGTGCAGCTCGAGGCGGGCCAGGGCGGTACGCATCGCCCGGCGTACGGCCGACCGCACCTGCTCGGACTCCTCGGCCGCCTCGGGCACCTCGCACCCGGGCCGGTCGACCAGCTGGCGGAGGTACTCCAGCCCCTGCATGGACGGCACCATCCGCGTCGCACCCTCGCGTCCCACGCACCAGAGCCCCGTCGGCCGCTCGGCCTCGGCTGGGTGGAGGTGCAGCACCCGCACGCCCGCGGGACCGGTCACGGGTTCGTGGGTCCGGCCCAGGGGTCCGCGTCGGGCCCACCAGTCCGCTCCGATCCGGCGGTACGCCGCCCTGGCCGTCGCCGCCTGTTCACGGTCGCGCGTCGCGAGGGCGAGGTAGTCGTCGACGACGCCCGCGAACGCGACCGCCCGGGAGTCGAGCACCCCGCGGCCGGCGTACGGCGCGAGCAGGCGTGCGCACCGGGCCGCCGTCCCGGCGCGCCCGCTGCCTGCGGCCGCCTCGCACACCTTGCAGGTCACGAGCAGCCAGTCGGCGTCCCGCGGCAGGTCGCCGAGGGCGGGTGCGATCTGGTCGACCAGCTGCCGGGCGCGCTCCGGCTCGCCGCCCTCCAGCCAGAGCACGGCCGCCTGTGCGAGCAGCGAGGCCAGATCACCGGAGCGGCCGCGCTTCTCGCAGGTGGAGGCGTGCTGCACCAGCGCGGTCCGTTCGCCTCGCTGCCGGGCCAGCTCGGCCTGCAGGGTGCGCAGGGCCGCGTCGGCTCCCGGCACCTCGTCGACGCCGGCATCGGCAGCCTCGGCCGCCAGTCGAGCCGCGCCCACGGTGTCGCCCTCGGTCAGGGCGAACATCGCTCGTCGGGAGCAGGCGTGGAAGCGGTGGCTCGGCTCGTCGGTCTCGTCGGCCAGCAGCTCGAGCGCGGCCAGCTGCCGGCGTACGGCGCCGAGGTCGAGCTGCTCGAGGGCCGTCGTCAGCCGCCAGAGATGCGCCTCGAGACGTACGCCGGGATCGGGCGAGTGCCGGACCAGGCCGAGCATCCGGAGGCTGGTACTGAGCCGGACGTCGAGGTCCTCGGGCCCGGAGTGGGTCGTCAGCCGCGCGCCCAGCGCGTCGGCGAGCAGGATCGGGTCGTCGAGCTCCTCGGCCAGCAGGACCGACTCGTCGGCGAAGGCCGCGGCTCGCTCGGTCTCCCGGGCGTGGGCCCTCGCCAGCCCCAGCGCCTGGTGCGCGCGTTCCCTGAGATCCCTCGCCCCGGCCACCCCTGAATCCTAGGAGCGCCGGGCACGGACGTCACGGGTCGATCTCTGCCGACACCGAGTGGTCAAGCCCGGCTGAGCACCGCCAGCACGTAGTCGTCGGCCGGTGGCGTCAGGTCCCAGGACCCGAAGCGGTGCTGCACCTCGAGACCGGCCGCCTCGAGGTGGCCCACGAAGTCCTCGTAGGGGTAGTCGCGGCTGTGCCGCGGCCCCTTCACGGCGTTGTAACCGACCAGGATCCGGCCGTCCGGTGCGAGCAGGTCGCGCAGCGCTCGCAGGGCGCGGGTCTCGGTGTCCTCGGCCAGGTAGATCATCACGTTGCCCGCCACCACGACGACGTCGTACGCCGACGGCCGACCGTGCTCCACCAGCAGGTCCGGAGACAGCGCGAGGATGTCGGACTGGACGACGACCAGCTCGGGGAAGAGGCGTCGGGACTGGGCGACCAGCTTGAGGTCCTTCTCGACGGCGGTGACGTCGTGCCCACGACGCAGCAGGCTCGCTCCCACCCGCCCCATGCCCGACCCGGCGTCGAGGATCCGGGCCCGGCGGGGCGCCAGCACGTCGGCCAGCCTGGCCTCGCCGTCGACGTCGACGCCGTCTGCGAGCAGCTGCTCGAAGTGGCGGCCGTACATCGCGTCCTCGGAGACGAACAGGTCCCAGCGCGTCGGGGGAATCCCGCTCACAGCTTGCGCAGCCTGACCCAGCGCACCGAGTGGTCGTGGTCCTTGCGCAACACCAGCGTCGCCCGCGAGCGGGTGGGCTGGACGTTCTGCTTCAGGTTCGGTCCGTTGATCTCGTCCCAGATGCGGTTGGCCTCGGCGACGGCCTCGTCCCTGGAGAGCGAGGCGTAGCGGGCGAAGTACGACGCCGGGTCGCGGAAGGAGGTCTCGCGCAGGCGCAGGAAGCGGTCGGTGTACCAACGACGGATGTCGCTGGTGGCAGCGTCGACGTACACCGAGAAGTCGAAGAAGTCGCTGACGGCGAGGCCGGTACGACCGTCCTGGCGGACCCCGGCCGACTGGAGGACGTTGAGCCCCTCGACGATGACGATGTCGGGGCTGGACACCACGACCTTCTCGTCCGGGACGACGTCGTAGACGAGGTGGGAGTACGTCGGTGCCTCCACCTCGTCCTTGCCGGACTTGATGTCGATGACGAACTTCAGCAGCGCCTTGCGGTCGTAGGACTCCGGGAACCCCTTGCGGTGCAGGATCCCGCGTCGGCTCAGCTCGGCGTTGGGCAGCAGGAAGCCGTCGGTGGTGACCAGGGCGACCCGCGGGTGCTCGGGCCAGTGGGCCAGCATCTGCTGGAGGACACGGGCGGTGGTCGACTTGCCGACCGCCACCGAACCGGCGAGCCCGATCACGAACGGCGTCCGCGGCGGCTGGCTCTGGTGCAGGAACTCCTCGGTGGCGCGGTGCAGCTGACCGGCTGCCTCGACGTACAGGCTGAGCAGGCGGGACAGCGGCAGGTAGACCTGCTGCACCTCCTCGAGGTCTAGCTCGTCGCCGAGACCCCGGACCCGCTCGATCTCGTCGTGGGACAGCGGCTGCTCGGTGGCTCCCGCGGCGATGGACTTGCCGAGCGCGGCCCACGCCTCGCGGTCGAGCTCGACGTACGGCGAGCTCTCGCTCGCGTGCGTCCCGTTCGGCATGCGCGTCACGATAGTGGTGACCTGCGCACCTAGACTGACCGCCATGTGCGGGATCGTCGGGTACGTCGGGGACAAGCAGGCTCGCGACGTCGTCATCGAGGGACTCCGCCTTCTCGAGTACCGCGGCTACGACTCGGCCGGCATCGCCCTGGTGGACAACGGCTCGATCGTCTCGGACAAGCGGGCCGGCAAGCTGGCCAACCTCGAGAAGTCGATCGAGGAGACCCCCCTGCCGCCGTCCACGACCGGCATCGGGCACACCCGCTGGGCCACCCACGGCGCCCCCAACGACACCAACGCCCACCCGCACCTCGGCCAGCAGGGCCGGGTCGCGGTGGTGCACAACGGGATCATCGAGAACTTCGCCCAGCTCCGCGACGAGCTCGAGCGCGAGGGCCACGACCTGCGCTCCGAGACCGACACCGAGATCGCGGCCCACCTGCTCGAGAACGAGCTCGAGCGCACGGGCGACCTCACCACGGCGATGCAGGCGGTGTGCCGCAGGCTCGAGGGCGCCTTCACGCTGGTGGCGGTGGATGCCCAGGACCCCTCCCTGGTGGTGGCCGCCCGTCGCAACTCGCCGCTGGTCGTCGGCCTCGGTGAGGGTGAGAACTTCCTCGGCTCCGACGTCGCCGCCTTCATCGAGCACACCCGCGAGGCCCTCGAGCTCGGCCAGGACCAGGTCGTCACCATCACCCGCGACGACGTGCGCGTCACCGACTTCGACGGCCACGAGGCCGCGGGTCGTCGCTACCACGTCGACTGGGACCTCTCGGCCGCCGAGAAGGACGGCTTCGACTGGTTCATGCGCAAGGAGATCTTCGAGCAGCCGCGTGCAGTCGCCGACGCCCTGCTGGGCCGCCACGACGGCCGCGGCGAGCTCCAGCTCGACGAGGTGCGCATCACCGAGGACGAGCTGAGGGACGTCGACCGCATCGTCATCATCGGCTGCGGTACGGCGAACTACGCCGGCCTGGTCGCCAAGTACGCCATCGAGCACTGGACCCGCATCCCGTGCGAGGTCGAGCTGGCCCACGAGTTCCGCTACCGCGACCCGATCCTGACCCGCAACACGCTGGTGATCGCGATCAGCCAGTCCGGCGAGACCGCCGACACCCTGATGGCGATCCGCTACGCCCGGCGGCAGCGGGCGAAGGTGCTCGCGATCTGCAACACCAACGGCTCGACCATCCCGCGCGAGTCGGACGCCGTGATCTACACCCACGCCGGGCCGGAGATCGGCGTCGCCTCGACCAAGGGCTTCCTGACCCAGCTGATGGCCTGCTACCTGCTCGGCCTCTACCTCGCCCAGGTGCGCGGGACCAAGTACGGCGACGAGATCAGCGCCGTGATCAGCGAGCTGGAGCAGATGCCCGCCCACGTGCAGCGGATGCTCGACCAGGCCGAGACGATCTACGCGCTCGCCCGGCAGAACGCCCAGACCAGGTCGGTGCTGTTCCTGGGCCGCCACGCCGGCTTCCCGGTGGCGCTCGAGGGCGCGCTCAAGCTCAAGGAGCTGGCCTACATCCACGCCGAGGGGTTCGCGGCCGGCGAGCTCAAGCACGGCCCGATCGCGCTGATCGAGGAGGGGCTGCCGGTCTTCTGCGTCGTGCCTCCCCGCGGACGCGACCAGCTGCACGACAAGATGATCAGCGCCATCCAGGAGATCCGGGCCCGGGGCGCGCACACGATCGTGCTGGCCGAGGAGGGGGACACCTCGGTCGCGGAGTACGCCGACGAGACCATCACCCTGCCCGTCGTACCCACCTTGCTGCAGCCGATCGTGGCGACCGTGCCGCTCCAGCTGTTCGCCTGCGAGCTGGCCACCGTGATGGGGCACGACGTCGACCAGCCGCGCAACCTGGCCAAGTCCGTCACGGTCGAGTAGCACCGGGCCGGTCGGACCATGATCATCGGGGTGGGCACCGACGTCGTGGAGATCGCGCGGATGGAGCGCTCCCTCGAACGCACCCCGTCGCTGCGCGACCGGCTGTTCACCCCGGCCGAGGCGGCGCTGCCGCTGGAGTCGCTGGCCGCCCGGTTCGCGGCCAAGGAGGCGATCGCCAAGGCCTTGGGCGCGCCGGGCGACCTGGAGTGGCACGACGCCGAGGTCGTCAGCGACGTGAGTGGCTGGCCGTCGTTCGAGCTGCGCGGCACCGTCGCCGCCCGGGCCGAGCAGATGGGGGTCGAGCGGGTGCACCTGTCGATGTCGCACGATGCCGGAGTGGCGGTCGCGTTCGTCGTGCTGGAGTCCTGAGGTGCCGCTGGCCGCCGAGCGCTTCCAGGCCTACAGCGTCCAGCACTACGTGCTGCTCCTGGTCTTCCTCGCCGGTGCCGTCGGCATCGTGCTGCTGGGCCGGCGCCAGCGCGGGACGGAGGCGGCGCGACGGTTCAGCCGGGTGCTGGCGGTCGCGATCCCGTGCGTCACCGTGCCGAGCCAGATCTTCCAGCTCACCCCCGGCGCCTTCGACCTCGGCACCTCGCTCCCGCTGGCGCTGTGCGACCTCGCCTGGATGGCGGCGGTGTGGGGACTGTGGACCCACCAGCGGCTGCCGGTGTCGCTGACCTACTTCTGGGGGCTGACGCTCACCGTCCAGGGCATCCTCACGCCCTCGCTCGGTCAGCTGATCCCGGACCCGCGCTACTTCGCCTTCTGGTCGCTGCACTTCCTGGTCGTCTGGTCGGCGCTCTACCTGACCCTCGGCCTCGGCCTCGGCCCGACCTGGCACACCTACCGACTGACGGTGCTGGTCACCGCGGCGTGGGCGGTCGTGGTCTACGCCTTCGACGCCGTCGTGGACGTCAACTACGGCTACCTGGTGCGCAAGCCGGGGTCGGACTCGTTGCTGAGCCTGTTCGGCCCGTGGCCGCTCTACGTCTTCGTGTCGCTCGGCGTCCTCGTCGCCGGGTGGGCCGTCCTCACCTGGCCCTGGCAGCGCCACCGCTAGCGTTGCGTGCATGCGCAGCGCACACACGGTGGAGCAGGTACGCGCAGCCGAGGCGACCCTGATGTCCCGGCTTCCCGAGGGAGCCCTCATGCAACGGGCCGCAGCCGGGCTGGCGGTGGCGATCTCCGACCTGCTCGGAAGGGTGTACGCCGCCAAGGTGCTGCTGCTGGTCGGCGCGGGCGACAACGGCGGTGACGCTCTCTGGGCCGGGGCGATGCTGGCCCGACGAGGTGCCGCCGTCGAGGCGGTGCTGCTGTCCTCGAAGGTCCACGAGGCAGGCCTGGCCGCACTGAGGTCGTCCGGTGGACGTGCCGTGCTCGCCGCCGAGGCCCACCGTCCCGACGTGGTGGTCGACGGGATCGTCGGCATCGGCGGACGCCCCGGACTGCGCGACGAGGCTGCGGAGGCGCTGGCGCTGTTCGAGGGGGTGCCCGTGGTCGCGGTCGACGTCCCCTCGGGTGTCGACGTCGACACCGGGCGACTGCCGGACCGGCACGTGCGGGCCGACCTGACGGTGACCTTCGGGACCCTCAAGATCGCCCATCTCGTCGACCCGGCAGCCCAGTCCTGCGGCGTCGTCCACCTGGTCGACCTCGCTCTCGACCTGCCTGAGCCGCCGGTCGAGGCGTTGCAGCCGGTCGACGTGGCCCGGCTGGTGCCGACGCCGGGGCCGTTCGGCCACAAGTACACCCGCGGGGTCGTCGGCGTGCGCGCCGGGTCGGAGACGTATCCCGGTGCGGCGGTGCTGTGCACGTCAGGGGCAGGGTCCGGGCTGGCCGGGATGGTGCGTTACTCGGGGTCGGCGGCCGACGCCGTACGCGCGCGGCACCCGGAGGTCGTCGCCTCCGAGGGACGCGTGCAGGCCTGGGTGGTCGGCTCCGGTGGGGACACCGACGCCGAAGCCGCGCTGGCCGACGCACTCTCCGACGGCGTGCCCACGGTGGTCGACGCAGATGCCCTGATCTACGTCGAGCAGGGGCCGCCTGGCCTGGTGCTCACCCCGCACGCCGGAGAGCTGGCCCGGATGCTCGACGTCGAGCGTGAGGCCGTGGAGGCCGACCAGCTCGGCTTCGCGCGCCGCGCCGCCAGCGAGTACGACGCGGTAGTGCTCCTCAAGGGGAGGCACACCCTGGTCGCCCGGCCGGACGGACGGGTGCGTGTCACGACGAGCGGCGTGCCGTGGCTGGCCGTGGCCGGGGCCGGCGACGTGCTCGCCGGCGTCATCGGATCCCTGCTGGCAGCCGGGCTCGACCCGTGGGACGCAGCGTCGGTCGGGTCGTGGCTGCACGGCGCCGCCGCCACCCAGGCGAGCGGCGGTGGGCCGCTCACCGCGACCCGCGTGGCCGACGCCATCCCCGAGGTGGTGCAGGGGCTGGCGTCCTGAATGGGAGGATGCTCCCCATGGTCGGTGCGCCCCCCAGCACTCACGCCGAGGTCGTCGTCGACCTCGGCGCGCTGCGTCACAACGTGCGCCGGCTGCGCGAGCTGGTCTGGAAGGGCTCCCCGACAGGTCAGGTGATGGTCGTGGTGAAGGCCGACGGCTACGGCCACGGGATGGTGCCGGTGGCGCGAGCAGCCCGATCCGCCGGGGCCGAGTGGCTGGGCGTCGCGACCTGCGCCGAGGCGCTGGCACTCCGTGCCGCGGGCGACGCCGGTCGGGTGCTGTGCTGGCTGGCCGCGCCCGGCACCGACTTCGCGCCGCTGGTGGAGGCCGGCGTCGACGTCACGGCCTCCTCGCTCGACCAGCTCGAGGAGATCGTCCGGGGCGCCCGCGAGGCAGGGGAGGTGGGCCGCGTGCAGCTCAAGGTGGACACCGGGCTGTCCCGCAACGGTGCCCCGCGCAGCGAGTGGCTGGCCCTGGTGACCGCCGCCCGCTCGGCCCAGGACGACGGCGCCGTCCGGGTCACCGGTGTGTGGTCGCACTTCGCCTGCTCCGACGAGCCCGAGCACCCCGCCAACGCAGCCCAGCAGGAGGCCTTCGAGGAGGCACTCGCCCTCGCCGAGGACGCCGGTCTCGAGCCCGAGGTGCGCCACCTCTCCAACTCGGCCGGCGCGCTGCTCCACCCGCGGGCGCGGTACGACCTGGTGCGGGTCGGCATCGCCGCCTACGGCTTCAGCCCGGCCCCCGACGTGGTCACCACCGAGCAGCTCGGCCTGGTTCCGGCGATGACGGTCCGCGGGACCGTCGTACTCACCAAGGAGCTCGCGGCCGGCGCCGGCGTCTCCTACGGCCACACGTTCGTGGCCGAGGAGCCGATTCGGGTGGCGCTGGTGCCGATGGGGTACGGCGACGGCATCCCGCGCCACGCCTCCAACACGGCCGAGGTGCTCGTCAACGGCGTGCGTGGCCGCGTGGTCGGCCGCATCTGCATGGACCAGTTCGTGGTCGCCGCTCCCGAGACGCACGCCGGCGACGAGGTGGTGCTTTTCGGACCGGGGTCGCACGGTGAGCCCACCGCCACCGACTGGGCCCGCTGGTGCGGGACCATCGACTACGAGATCGTCACCCGGATGGGCGGTCGCCAGACCCGCGTCTGGGTCGGGGAAGAAGGGGACGAGTGAGCACGAGGCGCTCCCTGGCCTACGCCGCCGGAGGTCTGGGCGCGGCCGCGCTGGCCGCCGTCGCGACCGGCGTCGTGGTCGAGCGGCGGGTCGTCAAGGCCCGGCGGTCCGGCGCGGCGCAGGCCGACCGGCTCGGCGTACTCCACTCCGACGCGGTCGACGTCACCTGTGACGACGGGGTGGTGCTGCACGCGGAGGTCGACGAGGTGGCGCCGTACGCCGACTCGAAGGCCGCTCGTCGCCGCAAGCCCCGCCAGGACGTGACCCTCGTCTTCGCCCACGGCTACGCCCTCAACCTCGACTGCTGGCACTTCCAGCGCGAGGCGTTCCGCGGCAAGCACCGGATGGCGTTCTACGACCAGCGCTCGCACGGCCGCTCCCAGCGGGGCGACCGCGAGCACGCCACCATCGACCAGCTCGGCGACGACCTCGCCCGCGTGATCGAGACGGTGGCGCCGAAGGGCAAGGTCGTGCTGATCGGCCACTCGATGGGTGGCATGTCGGTCATCGCCTTCGCCGAGCGGCACCCCGAGCTGTTCCGGAAGCGGGTCTCGGGCGTCGCGCTCGTGTCCACCACCGCCGGGGGGCTGCAGCCGCACCGCACGGTGAGCCGGTGGATCCCCGACAACGTCGGCGCGCTCGTCGCCCCGCGTGTGATCGCAGCGCTGGCCAAGGCACCCGAGCTGGTGGACTCGGCCCGCCGGCCCGGGTCGAACATCGGCTTCCTGGTGGCCGACATGTTCGCGTTCGGCCGCAAGGACGTGCCGGCGGCAGAGGTCGAGTTCCTCGACGAGATGCTCGCCGGCACCAAGTTCGACGTGCTCGCGGAGTTCTTCCCGAACTTCACCCAGCTCGACAAGTTCGAGCACCTCGCGACCCTGTCCTCGGTGCCGACGACGATCATCTGCGGCACCAAGGACAAGCTCACCTCGATCGGGCACAGCCGCAAGATGGCCGAGCGGCTGCCGAACGCCACGCTGGTCGAGTGCCAGGGCGCCGGTCACATGGTCATCTTCGAGTCGCGCGAGCAGGTCAACGAGGCACTCGAGGAGCTCGTGGGGTCGGCCACGACATGACCGAGATCCTGACCGTCGACTCCTCACGCGCGGCCGACGTGCTGGCCGTGATCCACGAGGCGTTCGCCAACCGACCGCCGCTCGACCCACCCGCGACCGCCCTCGACGAGACGCTGGAGTCGATCAGCGAGGCCCTCGACGCGCACGGGGGACTGCTGGTCGAGCACGAGGGTCGTCCCGTGGGTGCACTGCTGCTCGAGCCACGTGGGCGGCTGCTCGGGCTGCGGCGGGTCGGCGTACTCGACTCGGTGCGGGGGCTGGGCGTCGCAGCGCAGATGGCGACCCGGGCCGAGACCATCGCGACCGCCCGCAAGTTCGGCGGCCTGGAGATCGAGGCCCGCGTGGAGCTGCCGAGGACGGTCGAGTTCTGGCGACGGCTCGGGTACGTCGAGTCCGGCCGCAACGGGAACCGGCTGAACATGCTCAAGATGCTGCCGATCACCCGCGTCCTGCGCACCGCCGAGGACACCCGTGCCTTCGGCGAGTGGCTGGCCACCCTGCTGCGTCACGGCGACCTGGTGATCCTCACCGGCGATCTCGGTGCCGGCAAGACGACCCTGACGCAGGGCATCGGCCAGGGCCTCGGCGTACGCGGCAACGTCACCTCGCCGACCTTCGTGATCTCGCGGGTGCACCCTTCGCTCGACGACGGTCCACCGCTGATCCACGTCGACGCCTATCGCCTCGGCGGTGCCGCCGAGCTCGACGACCTCGACCTCGACACCGACGTGATCGATGCCGTCACGGTGGTCGAGTGGGGCGAGGGACTGGCCGAGGCGCTCGCGATCGACCGGCTCGAGCTCTCCCTGACGCGCAGCGACGACGACGTACGCACCCTCGAGCTGCGCCCCGTGGGCCCCCGGTGGCGCGAGCTGCTCATCTGAGAGGCTCGGACCCGTGCTGCTCGCCTTCGACACCGCCACCCCGCACGTGACCGTCGCGCTCCACGACGGGTCCGCGGTGGTGGCGACCTTCGAGTCGGAGGAGTCGATGCGGCACGGCGAGATGCTCGCGCCCGGGATCGAGCACGTGCTCGCTGCCGCGGGTGTCCCGGTGGGCGCGGTCACCGGTATCGCGGTCGGCGTCGGGCCAGGCCCGTTCACCGGACTGCGGGTGGGACTCGTCACGGCTCGGACGCTGGCCCTGGCCCGGTCGCTGCCCGTCTACGGCGTCTGCTCGCTCGACATCCTGGCCGCCGAGGCGATCGACGGTGGACTCTCGGAGTTCGTGGTGGCCACGGATGCTCGTCGCAAGGAGGTCTACCTCGCGTCCTACGCCGAGGGGCGGCGGGTGGCCGGACCCGACGTGATCAAGCCGGAGGATGCGGCGACCGGAGTGCCCGTGGTCGGCCGCGGAGCGACCCTCTACCCGGGGCACTTCCCCCACGCAGCGAGTCCCGAGCACCCGTCGGCCGCGGTGCTCTGCGACGTCGTCGCCCGCCAGCGCTTCGAGATCCTCGACTCCGAGCCGCTCTACCTGCGCCGCCCCGACGCGGCCGAGCCGGGCAAGCCCAAGCGGGTCAGCTGACACCTCGTCGAGTGCCCGGTCAGCGGCGTGCGAGCGGGCCGACGTACATCAGCACGAGGTTGAGTACGACGACCACGGCGAACAGCACGGCCAGCCAGAGGGGGAGTACGACGAACCCGGCCACCACCCCGGCTCCGAGGACGACCAGCTTGGTGACCAGCCGCAGCCAGAAGTTCGAGACCGGGGCGCGTGGCGCGGCGAACAGCCCCCAGGCGACCGCGGCGACCACCGGAAGACCGATGCCGCGCACCCAGCCGGCCACGCCCCCGGACTGGAAGCCGGCCCAGGCCAGCAAGCCGAGCACGACCAGCTCCACCAGGAAGGCCACGACGTCGTTGGCGTTGACCTGGTCGAGAGGTTGGTCCAGCGGATGCTCGGGAGCCACCCCACGAGTGTCTCAGGCGCGCTTGGGAGGCAGCGGGAAGAACATCGAGGTGCGGGCGGCGTACTCGGGGTAGCCCGGCCGCTTCATCATGCTGCGCTCGAGCAGGCGGGCTCCGGAGGCGAAGACCAGGAAGTACGTCATCACCGCGGGCGCCACGATCGTCAGCGCCGGCAGCCATCCGCCGGCCAGCCCACCGGCCAGCCAGATCCCCCACCACACGCTGGCGTCGCCGAAGTAGTTCGGGTGCCGGGTCCACGCCCACAGCCCGCGGTCCATGACCTGGGGCCGGTCGGGGTCCTTCTTGTACGCCGACAGCTGGGCGTCCCCGACGGCCTCGAAGACCATCCCCACCGCCCACAGCGCCGCGCCGACCCACACCAGCCACGGCCAGCGGGTGCCCTCGATCGCGGCCACCTGCACGGGGAGCGAGACCGCCCACATCGCGAGGCCTTGTACGACGAACACGCGGCGCACTGCGGTGCCGAACCCCGACCCCTCGAGCATCGCGGCATAGCGCGGGTCCTCGTGAGGATTCCCCAGCTGCCGCTTGCCGATGTGCCAGGAGAGCCGCAGCCCCCAGACGGCGACCATGACCAGCAGCAACCAGCGCACCGGCTCGTCGCCGAGGACGGCGCTGACCAGGGCGACGAGCACGAAGCCGAGACCCCACACGACGTCGACGACCGCGACCCGCCCGACCCGACGCGAGACGAGCGCCGTGACCGTCATCAGCACCGCCACGGCGGCCAAGGAGCAGACGAGCAGCAGCGGCAGCGTCACCATGTCCTCACGAGGGGAAGCGTATGCGCACCCCCCGGCCGCACCATCAGGATCTGGTCCACGCCCATCCGGCCGTCGCGGAACGCCATCGCCCCGCCGACGAGATAGAGCCGCCAGACGCGGACCACCTCCTCGCCCACGAGCTCGGTCAGGCGCTCGAGGTTGGCCTCGAACCTCTCCAGCCAGCCCGCGACGGTCAATACGTAGTGCTCGCGCAACGCGTGCACGTCACGGACCTCGAGACTGCCGCGCTCGAGGTAGGCCACGGTCTCGCCGATCGGCCGCATGTGCATGTCGGGCGCGATGAACGACTCGATGAACGGGCCGCCGCCGGGGTGGCCGTTGCGACCGCCGGCTCGGGACATCTGCTGGACCAGCACGCGTCCACCGGGACGTACGGCGTCGTGCAGGACCTGCGCGTAGGTGCCGTAGTTCTGCTCGCCGACGTGCTCACCCATCTCGATCGAGGCCACGGCGTCGAAGAACCCGTCACCGGACGAGACCTCCGGGATCTCCCGGTAGTCCTGCAGCCTGATCTGGACGAGGTGCTCGAGCCCACGCTCGCGGACTCGCTCGTCGATGAACTTCTTCTGCTCCGCGGCGATCGTCACGCCGGTGACGTCAGCGCCGTAGTGCTCCGCCGCGTGCAGCGAGAGGGACCCCCAGCCGCAGCCGACGTCGAGGAAGCGCATGCCGGGGCCGAGACCGATCTTCTGGCAGACGAGGTCGAGCTTGTCGCGCTGCGCGTCGGCCACGCCGTACTCCGGGTCGGACGACGGATCGGTGGACCGCCAGTAGCCCGAGGAGTAGGCCATCGACGGGTCGAGGATCAGCGAGTAGAACTCGTTCGACAGGTCGTAGTGGTGGCTGATCGCGCGCCGGTCGCGCAGCTTGCTGTGCAGCCGGCCGCGCACGCGCGCCTGTGAGGCGGGCGGGGCCGGGGCCTTGCCCAGCGCGCCGACGTCGACGGCTGCCCGCAGGGCACGCACGAAGGCACCGGGGGAGGGGCGTACGCCGGCCAGGCCGCGCTCGGCCGCCACCGACCACACGTGGGTCAGCGCCTCGTCGAGGTCGTGGTGCACCTCGATCTCACCGGTGACGTAGGCCTGGGCGGCTCCGAGCTCGCCCGGGTGCCAGAGCAGTCGTCGTACGGCGTCCTGCGACCGCAGCTCGACCAGCGGAGCGTCGACCGGGCCGGCCTCGGAACCGTCCCAGGCGCGCAGCCGCACCGGCAGGTCACCACCGACGAACGGCCGCAGCGTCGACTCCAGCCGGTGCGCGACGCCGACGGGTGTCACGTGCTCGGTCGTGGTGCGCTGCTGTGTCGTCGCCATCACGCCTCCCGCGCGAGGGTCAGCTGCTGCACGTCGAGGTAGCCCGAGGCGAATCCGGCCCGCGAGTAGTCGAGGTAGAAGTGCCACATCCGCTCGAAGATCTCGTCGAACCCGAGCTCGCGCACCTGGTCGCGGGCTGCCTGGAAGGCGGTGTCCCAGCGGCGCAGCGTCTCGGCGTAGTGCTGCCCGAACGAGAGGCGGTCGACGACCCGCAGCGAGGTGTCGGCACGGGTCACCTGCTCGATCGCCTGCACGGACGGCAGGAACCCACCCGGGAAGATGTACTTGTTGATCCACGTCCAGGTGCGGCGGGTGGCGAGCATCCGGTCGTGCGGCATGGTGATGGCCTGGATCCCGACCCGTCCGCGGGGTGCGAGCAGGCGGTCGATGGTGCGGAAGTACGTCGACCAGTACTCGTGCCCGACGGCCTCGATCATCTCCACCGACACGACGGCGTCGTAGGTTCCCTCGACGGCCCGATAGTCGCTGAGCTCGACCGTCACCCGGTCGGAGAGGCCGGCGGCCGCGATGCGCTGCTCGGCCAGGTCGAGCTGCTCGCGGGAGAGCGTCACCGAGTGCACGGTCGCACCGCGACGGGCGGCATGGATCGCCAGCTCGCCCCAACCGGTGCCGATCTCGAGGACGCGGGTGCCCTCACCGACGCCGGTCTGGTCGAGCAGCCGCTCGATCTTGCGGACCTGCGCCTCGGCCAGCGACTCGTGGTCGCGACCCTCCGGCGGCGCGGCCACGAGGTGGTCGCCGCGGTCGACGACCGAGGTGTCGTAGAGCGCGGAGGAGTAGCTCAGCGTGTCGTCGAGGAACAGCCGGAACAGGTCGTTGGACAGGTCGTAGTGGTGCGCGATGTTGTCCTGGGTGTTGCGCTCGTTGTTCTCGTGGGCACGTGGGGGGCGGCGTACGTAGGCGGCGCGGAGCTTCTGCAACGGCGCCGGGATCAGGGTGGGCAGCTCGGCCGCGAGCACGGTCAGGAAGCCGCCGAGGTCCGCCGCCTCCCAGGCACCGGTCTGGTAGGACTCACCGAAGCCGATCAGTCCGTCGCGACCGATGCGGGCGTAGAACTCGTCGGGGCGGTGCAGCACCATGCTGGGACCGCCAAGGCCGTGCACGGTGCTGCCGTCGTGGACCGAGACCGGGAGTCGGCGTACGGCCGCGCGGAACAGCTGGCGCGCGATCCGGGCGGAAACTTGCGCCTTGAATCCGGTGGGGACGCTGTGCAGGCCGGGCCACGAGGTGACCGGGCGTGAGGGAGTCGTCGTCATCTCAGACGCCTTCCTGTCGGGGGTGTGCGGGTCGGGTACGGATGCGCAGCCGGCGTGCCCACAGCCAGCTGCCGTGCACCCGGATGAGCAGGGCTCCGCGCAGGGCCTCGGGTGCGCTGCGCAGGGGTGAGGTCTTTGTGGTCTCGCCGTCGAGCGAGGCGCTGAACACCGCGCCGTCGTCGCTGTGCAGCGTCACCGCCACGTGCAGCTTGGTGCCGGGCCGCGGGACGGCGATCTCGTAGTGGCCGTCGGTGCCGTGGAAGGGCGAGACGTACATCTGCTTCTCGGTGCGTGCTCGCCCCTGCCCGTCGGGGTGGACGAGGTAGGCGTGCCGGTCGCCGTAGGTGTTGTGCACCTCGACGACGACGCCGGCCAGCTCGCCGCTGCGGCGGTGGCACCAGAAGACGCTGATCGGGTTGAAGCAGTAGCCGAACGCCCGGGCGTTGGCCGCCATCACGATCCGGCCACCGTCGGTCTCGACACCGTTGACGGCCAGGAAGTGCTCGACGTTCTGCTTCAGCGTCCGGTCGGGGTCGCCGAGGTGGTCGCGCGACTCGAACCGGGCGAGGACGCCGTGGTCGGGCAGGTGGTCGAGGTCGACCAGCCAGGTGCGGGACTGGTGGGTGAAGCTGCGCTTGAACGGCGTACGACGGGTGTGTCGGATCGTGGTGGCGTAGGTCGTGGGCTCGACCGGGAGCGGCGACGGGCCCTCCCACCCGGCGCCGAGCTTCGCCGCGGCCTGTACGCCGGACCGGGCACCGTCCTCGTGGAAGCCCCAGCCGTGCCAGGCGCCGGCGAGCACGATGCGGTCGGTGTCGCACTCGGGCAGGCGCCGCTGCGCCGCCACCGATGTGGGCGTGTAGATCGGGTGCTCGTACTCCATCGTGTCGATGACCTGGGACTGGTCGACCAGGTCCTGGCCGCCCAGGGTGACGATGAACCGCTTGCCGTCGGCGCGCTCGGGCAGCCGCATCAGCCGGTGCATGTCGTAGCTGACCGTGACGGTGCGGTCCGTCGTCGAGGGGCGGCGCAGGTAGTTCCACGACGCCCGCGCCCGCGGCAGTCGGGGCAGCACGCTGCTGTCGGTGTGCAGCTGAGCGGTGTTGGGCGAGAACTCGATGGCGCCGAGCACCTCGCGCTGCGCCTGCGTCGGCTCGGCCAGCATGGCCAGCGTCTGGCCGGGATGGGTGGCGAGCACGACGGCGTCGAAGGTGTCGACGCTGCCGTTGCCGTCGGTGATCTCGACGCCGTCAGGAGTCTCGAGGACGGAGGTGACCTTGGTGCCGGTGCGTACGTCGGGCAGGCGGGCCGCCACGCGGGCGACGTACTCCCCCGAGCCGCCGGTGACCGTGCGCCAGGTCGGCGAGCCGAAGACGCCGAGCATGCCGTGGTGCTCGAGGAAGGTGAACAGGTAGCGCGCCGGGTAGTCCAGGGCCACCGCCGGGTCGCACGACCACACGCAGGCGACCAGCGACTCCATGAAGTGGGTGCGGAACCTCGCGGTGAACCGGCCGCGCTCGAGGAACGCACCCAACGTCTCGTCGCCCTGCTCGGTGGTTGAGGAGCGAGCGCCAGCGAGCGTCTCGAAACCACTGGCTCCCGTCCTCAGCAGTCGCTTCGCCATCCGGTGGAAGCGCGGGATCTCCACCAGCATCCGCACGTACGACGGGCGCACGGCGTTGCGCCACGAGGGGAACAGCCCGGACAGGCCGAGGGCACCGGCGTACTCCAGACCGCCCCATCGATCCAGTGGCGTGTCGTCTCGCACCGACATCGACATCTCGGAGTCCTGCGTCTGCACACCGAGCTCGTCGAAGAGCCGGAGCAGGTGGGGGTAGGTGCGTTCGTTGTGCACGATGAACCCGGTGTCGACGGCCCAGGAACCGCCTGGGCCGTCGACGAGATGGGTGTCCGCGTGACCGCCGAGGCGGGTGTCGGCCTCGAACAGGGTCACGTGGGACTGCTTGCCGAGCACGTGCGCAGCCGTCAGCCCGGCGACGCCGCTGCCGACGACCGCTACGCGTGCCGGTGGCGTGCGCGTCACGTGGTGCCCTTGTCGAGGTCGAACAGCGCGATGGGGGCCGTGGTCGGAGCCTGGGAACCTCCGTCGGGCTCGACGGTGATCCCGACAGCCGTCGCGCCGGACGCGTTGCCGCGCAGCAGCACCTTGGCGTCGGGCGACTTGGGCATCAACCCGGCCGGCACCATCGTGCCCTTGGAGTCCTGGAACCACAGCTCGTAGACCTTGCCGGAGGGCGGCGCGGCCATGCCATCGGTCAGGATCACGGCCTTGCCCTTGCTCTTCGACCGGTACACCGACGCGCTGGAGCCGTCCTTGAAGTCGAGCGACACCTTCTGGGCGTCCGCTGCGGCGAGGACCTGGTCGGCGGCCGAGACCGAGGACGTGTTCTGGTCGTCCCAGGGGTGCCAGGCCACGCCCACCGCGACCGAGGCCGCCACCGCGGCTGCGGCGACGAGCGAGGCGACCCGGAACCGGCGCCGGCGCATCGGCACCACGTTGCTGGGTGCCGACTCCTCGGTGCGTGGGTGGGCGATCTCGGGCGGGAGCGGGCGGATGGTGGAGATCCCGGCCAGCACCGAGGTGCGCAGGGAGTCGGGGGGTGTCATGGCCGCGTCGTCGGCCATCAGCGCCGTTGCCTCGCGAAGGCTGGCGACCTCGGCCTGGCAGTCCAGGCACCGCGGCAGGTGCCGCTCGAAAGCCTCGCGCTCCTCCTGGTCGAGGGCGTCGACGACGTAGGCGCCGGACAGAGCGTGCAGGGACTCCTTCACTGTCCTACCCCCATCGTGTCTCGTAGTCGGATCAGGCCGTCCCTGATCCGCGTCTTGGCAGTGCCCACCGGCAGGTCCAACATCGAGGCGACCTCCGTGTGCGTGTAGCCCTTGAAGTAGGCGAGCTCGAGTGCTTCTCGCTGGACCTCGGTCAGTGAGCTCATCGCCTGCCGGACCCGTCGTGCCTCCATCGAGGCCTGGGCGGCCTCGGCGGTGGAGTCGTGCTCGATCTTGTGGTTGCCCTGGTGGTACGTCGTGTCGCGGCGGGTGCTCGCCTCGGCCGACCGGACCCGGTCGACCGCCTTGCGGTGCACCAGCGTGAGGATCCACGAGACGGCGCTGCCCTTGGACTGGTCGAACCGGCTCGCGGTGCGCCAGATCTCCAGGAAGGCCTCCTGGGCGACCTCTTCCGCCTGGCTCGGGTCGCGCACCACCCGGACGGCCAGTCCGAACGCACGGGCCGCGGTGGCGTCGTACAGCCGGGCGAACGCCGCCTCGTCGCCCCGCCCGGAGAGCTTGAGCAGCTCGGCCAGGTCGGGCGCCTGATCGGCCCCCGGGCCGGCCGAGATCCCCGTCACCCGGTCAGGGGGATCGGAGGCATCGGAGCTCGTCCGGGTCATGTGCAACCTTCGCAGATCGGTGTTGCTTGGACATCAAGAAGTGGATCCTCGAGTGATTCGGAGTATCCCGGGAACCGGATGGGTGCGGAACGAAGAAAGTTTTCGACCCCTTCATCAGTCAGGATGTGACCGTGGCCAGCTACACCGTGAACCCGGACGCCGTCGCGCATGCCGAGCGGCTGATCCGCAACCGCCAGTACGTCCTCGACAGCGACTGGGGCGACGTGCAACCGGGCGCCGATGCCCAGAACGCCTACCTGGAGAACCACTCCTGGGAGGAGTACGCCGCCTGGCACCTCGGCCTGACCGAGGGGGCGAACGACGAGACCAAGGCCCGCTACGCCTTCGTCCTCGGCGACTTCCGCCGGGTGCACCGGACGGCCCTGATCGCCTGCGTCTACCGGGCCTCCGAGTGGCGGCACAAGGACGTCGAGCTGGCGGCCCACGACCTGCTGCAGCTGCTCGACACGACCAGCGGATGACCGTGATCCGTGCCGCCGGTCCCGACGACGTCGACGCTGTGGCCCGGCTCGAGGACGAGTGCCTCGGCGCCGACGCCTGGAGCGAGGGCCTGGTCCGCGAGGGCGTGCTCGGCCGGCTGCCGACGGTCACCTACCTGGTGGCCGAGGCCGACGGCCAGGTCGTCGGGCACGCCGTGACCTCGAGCGCGGGCGACATCGCCGAGCTCCAGCGGATCGCCGTGGCGCCTGACCACCGACGTCGAGGAGTCGCCGCCTCCTTGCTCGCGCGCGTCGTCGACGCCGCCCGCCGTACGCCCGCCGACCGGCTCCTGCTCGAGGTGCGCGAGGACAACAGCGGGGCCCTGTCCTTCTACGCCGGCCAGGGCTTCGTCGAGATCGACCGCCGTCCGCGCTACTACACCGACGGCACCACCGCAGTGGTGCTGCGGCTCCCCCTCGGCCGCGGCTGCGGTGGCTCCTAGGCCTGCGCCAGCGCCTCGAGCTTCCGCACGGCCAGCTCGGCGTAGACCGCCGCCGCGTCGGGGAGCACGGCCGGGTCGAAGTCGGCGCGCGGACTGTGGTTGGTGGCCGCGGTCTCGTGGTCGAGACCCGGAAGCACCGCCCCGATGGCGATGAACGCGCCGGGCACTGCGTCGATCACCCGGCTGAAGTCCTCGGACCCGGCGATCGGCACGTCCATCTCCTCGTAGCGCTCCTCGCCGAGCACGTCCCGGATCACCGACGCGCTGAAGTCGACCTCGGCGGCGGTGTTCACGGTGAGCGGGTACTCGTCGTTGTACTCGATCTCGACCTCGACCCCGTGTGCCCGGGCGACGCCCCGCAGCGTGTCCTGGATGCCCTCGCGCAGCCGCACCGCACTTGCTTCGGAGAAGCGGCGCACGGTCGCCTCGAACCGCGCGGTGTCCGGGATGATGTTGCGCCGGGTGCCGCCCTCGATGATCCCGACCGTGATGACCACCGGGTCGAAGATGTCGAAGCGCCGGGTCACCATCGTCTGCAGCGAGGTGATCATCTCCGCCGTGGCCGCGATCGGGTCCTTGGCCCGGTGCGGTGAGGAGCCGTGCCCGCCCTGTCCGCGTACGACGACCGACAGGTGGTGCGAGGCCGACATCATCGTGCCCGGGCGGCTGAGGAACTGCGCGTGCGGATACATCGAGGAGAACACGTGCATCCCGTACGCCGCGTCGACTCGGCGACCGGCCGCGTCGAGGACGCCCTCCTTGATCATCACGCCGGCACCGTCCCAGCCCTCCTCTCCGGGCTGGAACATCAGCACCACGTCACCCCGGAGGTGGTCGCGGTGCTGCGCCAGGAGCCGCGCGCCACCGATCAGCCCGGCGGTGTGCAGGTCGTGGCCGCACGCGTGCATGGCGCCGTTGCCCGACGCGAAGTCGAGCCCGGTCTCCTCCACGACGGGCAACGCATCCATGTCCGCACGCAGCAGCACTGTCTTCGGATCCGCCTCGTCGCGGGCACCGCCCCGCAGCACCGCCGTCACCGACGTGGTGCCGGTGCCGGTGGAGACCTCGAGCCCGAGCCCGTCGAGCTCGCGCAGCACCTTCTCCTGCGTCCGGGGGAGGTCGAGGCCGATCTCCGGATCCTGATGGAGCTCCTTGCGCAGCTCGGCGAGGTCGCCGGCCATGCTGCGGGCGTCGTCGTGCAGGTCCACGGGTCTCCTTCTTCTACGGCAGGCTTCTACGGCAGGCTTCTACGGCAGGTAGTAGGTCGGGTTCGGGAGCTTGATCTGCCGGTCGGCGTACCCACCGATCAGGTCGCTGAACTGGTCACCGAGGTTGGCCACGATGCGGTGACCCTGGGCGGCGACGTGCTTGCGGGTGAGCGACTTGTACTCGATGGTCGTGCAGACGCCGTCGGCGCACGGGGTGCCCGCCAGCCATGGACGGTCGCTCGGCACGGTCCCGCTGACCCACTTGGTGTAGTAGTTCGGCGAGGTGAACCCGGTGTAGCCGACCTTGGCCAGGTTGCCGAGGGTGGCGTCCTTCTGGGCGTCGTTGCGTCCGGTGAGGCCGACGAGGTCGCAACCGGCGGCGTCGACGGCCTTGCTCAGCGCCACCATCCCGGGCGTGGCCGGGAACCGCTGCGGCTGGACCCACTGGTCGTTCTGGACGGTCGGGTTGAAGTTGAACTTCATCGCACCGTCCTCCATGTCGTAGGTCCACAGCGTGGTGTCGTCGGCGTCGAGCACGACAACGGGGTGCTGGCCCTTCCGTGCCGACGTGCGGCAGGCACTGACGAGGCTCGGCGTGATGTGCTTCGTGGTCCGCTCCAGCTCGCGGATGTAGGGCGAGTCGCTCTTGTCGGCGATGCCGTTGGTGGCCTTGTAGTAGGTGCGGATCGTCGTCTTCACGATGTCGATGTTGGGGATGCCCTCGCCGCCCTCGGTGGCGCCGCTCGAACCGTCCGGCTTCATGGTGAACCGGCTGCGCGGCGAGAAGGCCCGGTCGGCCGGGGTGCCGTCGAGGTCGGCACTGGGCAGGAAGTACGTCGGGTTGGGCAGCTTGAGCACCTTGTCTGCGTACCCACCCTGGAGGTCGGACCACTGGTCGCCGACGTTGAGCACGATGTCGTAGCCGAGGCCCTTCTCGATGTGCCTGCGGGTGCCGGCCTTGTACTCGACGGTGGTGCAGGTCGCGGCGGCGCAGGTGACGTACGACGGCTTCGGGTTGGTGCCCGACCACTTCGTGTAGAAGTTGTCGGCGTTGAACGGGGTGTAGCCCACCTTGTCCAGGTTGCCGAGGGTCGCTGCCTCCTGGGTGTCACTGCGGCCGGTGATGCCGAAGATCGCGAAGCCCTTCTGCTTGGCCCGGTTCACGAATCCGACCATCGACGGCGTGGCCGGGAAGCGCTGGTCCTGGACCCACGTGTTCTGGAGGGCCGGGTCGAAGTTGAAGTGCATCGCCGCGTCCTCCATGTCGTAGGTCCACAGCGTCGTGTCGTCGGGGTCGAAGACGATCGCCGGCTTGCGGTGGTGGCGGACGGCCTGCTTCTTGGCGCGGTCGAGGTAGCGCCACTGCGACCGGGCGATCTGCTTCATCTCGGAGATGTAGGGCGAGCTGTCGGGGTCGGCGATGCCGTCGCTGCCGGCGCCGTAGTAGGTGCGGATCGTCGACTTCACCGAGTCGATGTTGGGGATGCCCGCGCCGTCCCGGGTGTTGCCGCTCGACCCGTCGGGCCGCATCACGAAGTGGGTGCGCGGCTCGAGTCGCTGCTGGTGGTCCTGGTGGTGCCGCTGGCCGGCGTACGCCGGGGCGGTCAAGGTGACCGCCAGGGCCGCGGTGGCGGCGATGCCGGGGACGAGAGCAGCGGTGAGCGTGGTGCGGGGGCGGCGCAGGGACATGAGGAGGGACTCCCGAGAGGTAGGTCGGTGACGACCTCGGCACGCTACCTCTGGGCCGGGGCGGGGGGAACCCCGGAGCACCTGTGCACAATGGCGCCGTGACCTCATCGTTGCCGTCGTCGGCCGGACCTCTCGTCCTCGGCATCGAGACCTCCTGCGACGAGACCGGGGTCGGCATCGTCAGCGGGCAGACGCTGCTGGCCGACGCCGTGGCGTCCTCGGTGGAGGAGCACGCGCGGTTCGGCGGCGTCGTACCCGAGGTCGCCTCGCGCGCCCACCTCGAGGCGATGGTGCCGACCATCGAGCGTGCCTGTGAGACGGCCGGCATCGTGCTCGGCGACGTCGACGCGATCGCCGTGACCGCAGGCCCGGGGCTGGCCGGTGCGTTGCTGGTCGGCGTCGCCGCGGCCAAGTCGCTGGCGCTGGGGCTGGAGAAGCCGCTGTACGGCGTCAACCACCTCGCCGCCCACGTCGCCGTCGACCAGCTCGAGCACGGACCGCTGCCTGACCCGTGCCTGGCGATGCTCGTCTCCGGCGGGCACTCGTCGTTGCTCCGGGTGGGCGACGTGACCTCGTCGGTGGAACCCCTGGGCTCGACCATCGACGACGCGGCGGGGGAGGCCTTCGACAAGGTCGCGCGACTGCTCGGCCTGCCGTTCCCGGGCGGCCCCTACATCGACAAAGCAGCGTCGTCCGGCTCGTCAGTCGCCATCGACTTCCCGCGCGGGCTGACCTCGCGGCGCGACCTCGAGCGGCACCGCTTCGACTTCAGCTTCTCCGGCCTCAAGACCGCGGTCGCCCGGTGGGTGCAGGCGCGGGAGGAGTCCGGGGAGCCGGTCCCCGTCTCGGACGTGGCTGCTTCGTTCCAGGAGGCCGTCTGCGACGTGCTCACCCGCAAGGCGGTCGACGCCGCGACCGCCGAGGGCATCGAGGACATCCTCATCGGCGGCGGGGTGGCCGCCAACTCCCGGCTCCGCGTGCTCGCCGAGGAACGCGCCGCGGCGCGCGGCATCCGCGTCCGCGTCCCCCGCCCCGGCCTGTGCACCGACAACGGCGCCATGGTCGCCGCCCTCGGCGCCGAGATGGTCGCCCGCGGCCGCACCCCGTCCCACCTCGACCTCCCCGCCGACTCCTCGATGCCGGTGGACGTGGTGCTCGTCTAGGTTGTGTGCGAGTCCGTACGACGAGAGGGAGTCGCATGCAGCAGGTCAAGGGCGTCGTGGCGCGCAGCAAGGGTGCTCCGGTCACGATCGAGCCGATCAACGTGCCGGATCCCGGACCGGGTGAGGCACTGGTCAAGGTGCAGACCTGCGGGGTCTGCCACACCGACCTGCACTACCGCGAGGGCGGGATCAACGACGACTTCCCGTTCCTGCTCGGCCACGAGGCGGCCGGCGTCGTCGAGGCGGTCGGTCCCGACGTCACCGACGTGGCGCCCGGTGACTTCGTCGTACTCAACTGGCGAGCGGTGTGCGGCGACTGCCGGGCCTGCAACCGCGGTGAGCCGTGGTACTGCTTCAACACCCACAACGCCACCCAGAAGATGACGCTGGCGGACGGCACCGAGCTCTCGCCCGCGCTCGGCATCGGTTCCTTCGCCGAGAAGACGCTCGTCGCGGCCGGCCAGTGCACCAAGGTCGACCCGAGCGCCCGCGCTGCCGCGGTCGGGCTGCTCGGCTGCGGCGTGATGGCCGGGATCGGCGCGGCCATCAACACCGGCAACGTGGGCCGCGGCATGTCCGTGGCCGTGATCGGTTGCGGCGGGGTGGGCTGCGCCGCCGTCGCCGGCTCCGCCCTGGCCGGCGCCGCGAAGATCATCGCCGTCGACATCGACGACCGGAAGCTCGAGACGGCCCGCAGCCTGGGGGCCACCGACACCGTGAACAGCAAGGAGTCCGACCCGGTCGAGGCCATCCAGGCCCTCACTGGCGGCTTCGGCGCCGACGTCGTCATCGATGCGGTCGGCCGTCCCGAGACCTGGAAGCAGGCCTTCTACGCCCGCGACCTGGCCGGCACCGTCGTGCTCGTCGGCGTGCCCACACCCGACATGAAGGTCCCGGACATCCCGCTCATCGACGTCTTCGGCCGCGGGGGAGCGCTCAAGTCCAGCTGGTACGGCGACTGCCTGCCGAGCCGCGACTTCCCGATGCTGGTCGACCTCTACCAGCAGGGGCGGCTCGACCTCGACGCCTTCGTCACCGAGGAGATCGGGCTCGGCGACATCGAGGCTGCCTTCGAGAAGATGCACCGCGGCGACGTGCTCCGATCGGTCGTGGTCATCTCCTGACGGAGAGGTCTAGTGTGACGCGGGTCACGTTCTCGGAAGACCAGGAGACCCCTGATGGTGCGTCGGCTCGGACTCGTCGTGTCACTGCTCGCGCTGGCGGCCGGGGCTCTCGGGCTTCCGGCGGCCCACGCCGCCACTCCGTCGTACGTCGCACTCGGTGACTCGTACTCGAGCGGGGTCGGGACCCGCACCTATCTCAACGACGGGTCCACCTGCCAGCGCTCGGTCTACGCGTACCCGAGCCTGATCGCGGCCGCGCGTGCGTACTCGCTGAACTTCCGGGCCTGCTCGGGCGCGAAGGTGGCCGACGTCCGCAACACCCAGCTGAGTGCCCTTAGCGCCAGCACGTCGTACGTGACCATCTCGGTCGGCGGGAACGACGCGGGCTTCGCCGACGTCCTCACCGAGTGCGCCCTGCCCGGCTGGGCCAGCAACTGCAACGGTGCGGTCGACGGCGCCCAGCGCTACATCGCGAACACGCTGCCGGGGTCGCTCGCGTCGTTGTACTCCTCGATCCGCGGCAAGGCCCCGTCGGCCAAGGTCGTCGTGGTCGGCTACCCGAGGATCTTCAACGGCGAGGACTGCAATGCCCTGACCTGGTTCTCGCCGAGCGAGGAGACGCGGCTCAACCAGACCGCCGACCAGCTCAACGCCCGGCTGAGCGCGGCCGCCTCGGCTGCCGGCTTCGGGTTCGCCAACCCGACCTCGGCCTTCATCGGCCACGCTGTGTGCGGGTCGCCGGAGTGGCTCAACGGACTGTCCAACCCGATCAGTGAGTCCTACCACCCGAACCGCACCGGCCACGCGAGTGGCTACACCCCGCTGGTCAGCCCCAAGCTGACCGGAGCGACGGTCGTCGCCTCCGCGGCCACGATGCGCACAGCGGTCGCCTCCGCGAGCGAGCTCGCTGCGCGCCAGCGGACGTACGCCGCTCGCGACGCCTCGATCGAGCCCGAGACGATCGGCGTCCCCGACCTGCACAGCCCGCGGGTGCTGCGGCTCGCCGACAAGGCAGGCGTGGACGTCGACGACCGGAGCAGCGTGGACGCGGCCGACCGTCTCTACTCACGCCAGCAGGCGAAGGCATGGACGGCCCGTCACTGACGGCCGCCCACGCGCCCGTAGTCTCGGGCCCATGAGTGGAGTACGCGTCGACCATGCCGTCAGCAGCGGCACCTTCTCGCTCGACGGCGAGACCTTCGACGTCGACAACAACATCTGGGTGGTCGGTGACGACGAGGAGTGCATCGTCATCGACGCGCCGCACGACGTCGAGGACATCCTCGCCGTGGTGGCCGGGCGCACGGTGAAGGCGATCATCGCCACGCACGCGCACGACGACCACGTGCGGGTCGCACCGGAGCTACGCGAGCGGGTGAGCGCGCCGATCCTGATGCACCCCGCGGACAAGCCGGTCTGGGAGCTCACCCACACCGACCACCTCTGGGACGTCGACCTCGAGGACGGTCAGACCGTCAAGGTCGGTGGCGCAGCCCTCAAGGTGATCCACACGCCCGGACATGCACCGGGCGCGGTCTGCCTCTACGTGCACGACCTCGGCTGCGTGTTCACCGGGGACACCCTGTTCGAAGGTGGCCCCGGTGCCACCGGTCGCTCGTTCAGCGACGAGGACCAGATCAAGGAGTCGATCCGGACCCGGCTCTTCGAGCTGCCCGACGAGACGGTCGTGCACACCGGCCACGGAGCCGACACCACGATCGGTGCGGAGCGGGCCAACCTCGGGTGAGGGCACAGCTCGCGCGCACGGTCTTCGCACTGCTGCTCGGGATCAGCCTGGCCATGTTCCTCACGCCCGGCGACGACGTCCCGCAGGGCGGTCCCGACGACAAGGTGGTGCACGCGCTGATCTTCGTGGCGCTCGCCGTCGCCGGTCGGTGGGCGCAGGTGCCCTGGGTGGCCCTCGGGTTCGGCCTGGCGGCGTACGCCGCTGTCACGGAGGTCCTCCAGGCCACCCTGCCGATCAACCGCGACGGCAACCTGCCCGACTTCGTGGCCGACGCGATCGGCATCGGGATCGGGCTGTCCCTCGGCTTCATCGCGTCGCGGCTCGGCGCCCGCGCACGACCTCCCAGATCCCGATCGCGGTAGCAGCGGTCACGAAGCACAGTGCCGTGATCACCGCGGCCTGCAGCGCATGGGCGTAGGCCTCCGGCCCGGACCCGACGACGGCCGAGAAGAAGACCGCACCGATGACGGCCTGCCCGATGGCGAGTCCCACGCGCTGGGCGGTCTGCAGCACGCCGCCGGCCGTGCTGCCCGCGACCGGGTCGACGTCGGCGAGCGTCAGCGCTTGGTTGGGCGTGATGACGGCGCCGCTGCCGAGACCCATCACGAACAGCGGGCCGGCCAGCACCAGCACGGCGTGCTGGTCGGGCGCCGAGTGAGCGGCCAGCGCCATCGCGATCGCGCCTGCGCCGAACGTGGAGGTGCCCACGACGATCAGCGGCCGACCCACGCGGGTCACGAACCGACCGGCCGTCTGGGCCGACACCGCGCTCCCGACGGCGAACGCCGTCACCCCGAGCGCGGAGTGCAGGGCACTGAACCCGAGCCCGCGCTGGAAGTAGAGCGCCAGCACCAGCGGGAGTCCTGCCATGGCCGGGAAGTAGGCGAGCGCGAGCACGACGCCGGCGGTGTACGACGGCCGCCGGAACAACCGCAGGTCGACCAGCGGGTCCTGGTCCTCCCGGGTCAGCCGGCGCTCGCGTCGCCAGAACAGGAGCAGGAGCATGGCCGTCGGGACCACCAGCAGCACGACCGACCGGCCGAGGAGCTCGGACTGGACGGCGCCGAACAGGACGCAGAACGTCGCCGTCCCGAGCATCAGCGAACCGATCACGTCCAGGCGGTGGCGACCGGTGGCCGGCGTCTGCGGCAGGAACCTCCGGCCCAGCAGGATGACCGCGATCCCGACCGGGATGTTGACGAAGAAGACCAGCCGCCAGCCGAGGTCGGGACCCCCGAGCGCGATCAGGGCTCCTCCCACGAGCGGCCCCAGCGCGGTGCCCATCCCCACGGTCGTGCCGAGTGCCCCGAACGCCCGTCCGCGCTCCTCGCCCTGGAACATCTGCTGGATCAGGCCCGACACCTGCGGGTTGATCAGTCCCCCGGAGATGCCCTGGAACACGCGCGCGACGATCAGGATCTCGGCGGTCGGCGCCAGTCCGGAGAGCGCGCTGGTGAGGGCGAACCCGGCGACGCCGATCTGGAACATCAACCGGCGCCCGTGGTCGTCACCCAGCCGGCCGGCCAGGACGGGGACCAGTCCGAACGCGAGGGTGTAGCCGCTGACGATCCACTGCAGCTGCGAGGTTCCGGCCCCGGTCGACCGGCTGATCGAGGGCAGCGCGACGTTGGTGACGCTGACGTCGAGCAGGGTCATGAACAGCGCGCTGCAGCAGACGAGCAGGGCGATCCAGCGGGTGCGATCCGACTCCGCGTCGACGACCGCCCGTGACTCCGGCGCCGGCGCACCGTGGTGCGGGAACTCGCTCATCGGACGGCCTTCACCATCAGAACGGCTCGACCAGGAAAGCCGTGCCCTTGCCGTCCACCCGCGTGAGCACCAGGGTCGACTCCTCGTCGCCGCGCAGGGCGAGCCGCTTCCTCAGCTCGTCGGGCACGACGGACACTCCACGCTTCTTGATGGTCAGTCGCCCGATCCGGCGCTCCCGCAGCGCAGCTCGCAGCGGCTTCTCACGGAACGGCACCTCCTCGAGCACCCTGTACCCGCGGGCAAACGGCGAGCGGAAGGACGCCCCGGACGTCACGTAGGCGATGTGCTCGTCGAGCAGGTGGCCATCGACGCCGGAGGCGACCGCCGTCACGAGTCCGGCCCGGATGACGGCGCCGTCGGGTTCGTAGAGGAACTCTCCGACCGGTCCGGTCGGGGCGCCCGGGTCGTCCTCGTCGGTGAGGGTGGCCAGTCCGCCGTCGCCGAGAACGGTCGCGCGGCGCCGGGTGGTGGCCAGCCGTCCGGACCAGAGCACGGCCTCCTTGACCTCCCGGTGGTCGCTGACCCACTCCGCCTCGACGCCCTCGGGCACCAGCGCGTGGGGGAGGCCCGGTGCCAGCTTCACGCAGGAGTCCCGCGCCAGCAGCGACTCGACGAACGACCAGGGTGGTGTCCAGTCGTCGACGTCGAAGGTGCGCCCCTTCCCGGTGCGGCGCGCGGGGTCGGCGTACGCCACGTCGAAGGGGGCGGTGTCGATGGCGGTGGCGTCGGCGACCGTCACCGCGCCGCCGAGACCGAGTGTCTCGAGGTTGGCGCGTGCGACCTCGACGCGCAGCGGATCGAGGTCGACGCCCACGCAGGTGGCGCCGGCCCGGGCGAACGCGACCAGGTCGCCACCGATGCCACAGCCGAGGTCGACGACTGTGGCCGCGCTGGCGGCCTGCACCCGCGCTGCTCGATGGGCGGCGACCGGGAGCCGGGTGGCCTGCTCGAGGCCCTCGGGGGTGAAGTACATCCGGCCGGCGAGGTCACCGAACTTCGCGACCGCTCGTCGTCGCAGCTCGGCCTGGGTCAGTGCGGCCGCGACGTGCTCGGGGCTGGCCGTACGACGCAACGCGGACTGTGCCGCCAGCTCGGACCCCCCGGCTGCCCCGGCCGCCCCGGCTGCCTCGAGGAGGCGCTGACCCGGCTCGGACAGCAGCCACCGGAACGCGTCGAGATCCACCGGCACATCCTCGCAGCCGACTGCACGCCACCCGATCTGGCACTCGGTTGGTCTGAGTGCTAGTTTCGTCATTGGCACTCTCCCCGTGAGTGTGCCAGCGCTCGTGATCCGTACGACCCCCGCGACGGCGTACACCCCACGGGTGCGCAAACTCTTAAACCAACCAGTGTGGAAAGTGGAGGCTGATCAGAAGTGTCGGTCAACATCAAGCCCCTCGAGGACCGGATCGTCGTCCAGCCGCTGGACGCCGAGCAGACCACGGCGTCAGGCCTGGTCATCCCGGACACCGCGAAGGAGAAGCCCCAGGAGGGCGAGGTCCTGGCCATCGGCCCGGGCCGCATCGACGACAACGGCAACCGGGTCCCGCTCGACGTCAACATCGGCGACAAGGTGATCTACAGCAAGTACGGCGGCACCGAGGTGAAGTACGCCGGCGAGGAGTACCTCATCCTCTCCGCCCGCGACGTACTGGCCATCGTTTCCTGATTGACCTCGGTAGTCCGGGACGAACCGCACCTCGATCCGCAGTGATCGCCTGCGAGTCGTCTCGGACTATCGCCATTTTCTGACGAAAGGAGCATCCCGAGGATGCCCAAGATCCTGGAGTTCGACGAGAACGCTCGCCGCTCGCTCGAGCGCGGCGTGGACAAGCTCGCCAACGCAGTCAAGGTGACGCTCGGCCCCCGCGGTCGCTACGTCGTGCTGGACAAGAAGTGGGGCGCGCCCACGATCACCAACGACGGTGTCACCGTCGCCCGCGAGATCGAGCTGGACGACCCCTTCGAGAACCTCGGTGCGCAGCTGACCAAGGAGGTCGCGACCAAGACCAACGACGTCGCCGGTGACGGTACGACGACCGCGACCGTCCTGGCGCAGGCGATGGTGCACGAGGGCATCAAGGCCGTGGCCGCGGGTGTGAACCCGATGGCGCTCAAGCGCGGCATGGACAAGGCGACCGAGGCCGTCAACAAGGCGCTCGACGAGGCCGCCCGCGACGTCGACGACCGCAACGACATGGCGGCCGTCGCGACGGTGTCCAGCCGTGACGCGGTCATCGGCGACCTGCTCGCGCAGGCCTTCGACAAGGTCGGCAAGGACGGTGTCATCACCGTCGAGGAGTCCAACACCATGGGCACCGACCTCGAGTTCACCGAGGGCATGCAGTTCGACAAGGGCTACCTGTCGCCGTACTTCGTGACGGACCAGGAGTCGATGGAGGCCGTCCTCGACGACCCGTTCATCCTGCTGCACCAGGGCAAGATCTCCGCGATCTCGGAGCTGCTCCCGCTGCTGGAGAAGGTCATCGCCGCCGGCAAGCCGCTGTTCATCCTCGCCGAGGACGTCGAGGGCGAGGCGCTCTCGACCCTGGTGGTCAACAAGATCCGCGGCACCTTCAACGCCGTCGCGGTGAAGGCTCCGGCCTTCGGTGACCGTCGCAAGGCGATGATGCAGGACATCGCCACCCTCACCGGTGGCCAGGTCATCGCGCCCGAGGTCGGCCTCAAGCTCGACCAGGTCGGTCTCGACGTGCTCGGCACCGCCCGCCGCATCGTGGTCACCAAGGACAACACCACGATCGTCGAGGGCGGCGGCAAGCCCGACGAGGTCAACGGCCGCGTCAACCAGATCAAGGCCGAGATCGAGTCGACCGACTCCGACTGGGACCGCGAGAAGCTCCAGGAGCGCCTCGCGAAGCTGGCCGGCGGCGTGTGCGTCGTCAAGGTCGGCGCCGCCACCGAGGTGGAGCTGAAGGAGAAGAAGCACCGCATCGAGGACGCCGTCTCCGCGACGCGCGCCGCGATCGAGGAGGGCATCGTCGCCGGTGGCGGCTCGGCCCTTGTGCACGCGGTCTCCGCTCTCGACGGTGACCTCGGGCTCACCGGTGACGAGGCGGTCGGCGTGCGCGTCGTCCGCAAGGCCGCCGACGAGCCGCTGCGCTGGATCGCCGAGAACGGTGGCATCCAGGGCTACGTCGTGGTCTCCAAGGTCCGCGAGCTCGGTGTCGGCAACGGCTACAACGCCGCGACCGACGAGTACGGCGACCTGGTCGCCCAGGGCGTGCTCGACCCGGTCAAGGTGACCAAGTCCGCGCTGGTCAACGCCACCTCGATCGCGGGCATGCTGCTCACGACCGAGACGCTCATCGTGGACAAGCCCGAGGACGAGGAGCCCGAGGCTGCCGGCCACGGGCACGGTCACGGGCACTGAGGTGACGCTGCCGGTTCAACAACCGGTGTCGTGAAACTGGCACGATGCGACCAAGACCTCGGTCGCATCGTGCCAGTTTTCGTATGTCGGCCCCGGGATCAGCCGTCGAGCTCCCGTGACATCGCCTCGGCGGCCTCCTCGATGAGCTCGCGCATGGCACGCTCGGCCTCCGTCGCGTTTCCCGTGCGTACGGCGCGCGCGATCGTGTCGTGCAGCGCGATCGCCTCCGGGTTGGGTCGGTCCGGCATCAGCCCGTGGTGGGTCCGCCCGGTGAGCACCTCGGCCACCACGTCGCCCAGTGAGCCGAACATCTCGTTGCCGCTCGCCTCGAGCAGCGTGCGGTGGAAGGTCACGTCCGCCACGAGATAGGCCTCGAGGTCGCCCGAGTGCCCGTGCACCACCATGTCGCTGACGGCCCGGGCGAGGGTGCCGCACTGCTCGGAGGTCGCGGCGCCGGCGGCCAGGGAGGCCGCCACCGGCTCGAAGCCGCGACGCAGCTGGCTCAGCGACTGCAGCTGCGCGCCCCGGTCGGGGCTGGCCAGTCGCCAGCGGATCAAGCGGGGGTCGAAGACGTTCCAGTGCGACCGGTCGAGCACCGTGACGCCGACCCGGCGTCGTGACGTCACCATGCCCATCGACTCGAGCACCCGGACCACCTCGCGGGCCACGGACACCGACACGGCGTACTCGTGGGAGAGGCGGTCGAGGGTGAGCACCGCGCCGGGTGCGAGCGCGCCGCCGACGATGCGGCCGCCGACGTCGTCCAGCGTCCCGCCGTGCAGCTGGCCCGAGATGCGGGTACCGGGATGGTCGGGACGTTCTGGCACGCCGTCATCCTCGCAGAGAACCCTCGAAAGATCAGCCATTTACGACTGAGGTATTGCAAAGATCAGATCTTTGACCCAGACTGTGACGGCCGACACAGGCGACCGACGACAGCCAGGAGATCCGATGCCGCACTCTGCACCGTTGGTCGTGGCCATGGGCGTCTCGGGCTCGGGCAAGTCGACGGTCGGGGCCGCCCTTGCCCAGCGCCTGCGGGTGCCGTTCGCCGACGCCGACGACTTCCACCCGCCGGCCAACATCGCCAAGATGACGGCGGGCGAAGCCCTCGACGACGACGACCGGCATCCCTGGCTCGAGGCGATCGGGGAGTGGCTGGTGGACCACGAGGAGAGCGGTGGTGTGATGAGCTGCTCGGCGCTGAAGCGGAAGTACCGCGACCAGCTGCGTGGGCACGCCCCCGAGGTGGAGTTCCTCCACCTGCACGGGACGCGCGAGGTCATCGCCCGCCGTCAGGCGAGCCGGCCGGGGCACTTCATGCCGGCCTCGCTGCTCGACTCGCAGTTCGCCACCCTCGAGGCCCTCGCACCCGACGAGCACGGACAGGTGGTGGACGTCGACCAGAGCATCGACGCGATCGTCCAGGCCTACGTCGAGCAGCACGACCAGAAGAACGACCAGAAGAACGATCAGAAGAACGACCAGCACGACGACCAGCAGCAGTGATGACAGGAGCAACCATGTCCCTCGTATCCCTCGACGCAGCACCGCTCGTCGAACCCGTCGCCCCCGGGTGGCAGCTGGTGCTCGCTGCCCTTCTGGCCATCGGCCTGATCGTGGTGCTGATCACCTGGGCCAAGGTGCACCCGTTCCTGGCGCTGATCCTCGGCGGACTCACGGTCGGCATCGTGGCCGGGCAGAACATCGACGACGTCATCACCAGCTTCTCCACCGGCTTCGGTACGACGGCCGCGGGTGTCGGCGCCCTGATCGCGCTCGGTGCGATGTTCGCCAAGCTGCTCGCCGACTCGGGCGGTGCCGACCAGCTCGTCGACACCATCGTCGGTCACTCCTCGACCCGCATGCTCCCGTGGTCGATGGCCGGAGTCGGTGCACTCATCGGCCTGCCGATGTTCTTCGAGATCGGCCTGGTACTGCTGATGCCGGTCATCTACCTCGTCGCCCGCCGCTCCCAGATGTCCGTGATCACGATCGGCATCCCCACCCTGGCCGGCCTCTCGGCCATGCACGGCCTGGTGCCGCCGCACCCCGGCCCGCTGCTCGCGATCGACACCCTGGGCGCCGACCTCGGTACGACGCTGATCCTCGGCGTGCTCGTCGCCGTCCCGACCGTGATCGTCTCCGGTCCGCTGTTCGGCCGGCTCGCGGGTCGCTGGGTCGACGTACCGCCCCCGGACCTGTACGACCGCCGGGAGGAGGTCGTCGACGAAACCCGTCCCTCGTTCGGCGTCACCCTCGCCACGGTGCTGCTGCCGGTGGCGCTGATGATGGCGAAGGCGATCGTCGACATCGTCATCGACGACCCGGACAACGGGGTGCAGAAGGTCTTCGACGTGATCGGCAACCCGTTCATCGCGCTGCTGATCTCCGTGTTCGTCGCCATGTTCACCTTCGGCCGAGCCTCCGGCATGAACAGGGAGACCATCACCAAGTCCGTCAGCGACGCCCTGCCGCCCATTGCCGGCATCCTGCTGATCGTGGCGGCCGGCGGCGGCTTCAAGCAGGTGCTGATCGACACCGGCATCGGCACCCGGCTCGCCGACTGGGCCCAGGGCGCCAACATCTCGGTGCTGCTGCTGGCCTGGCTCCTGGCCGTCATCATCCGCCTGGCCACCGGCTCGGCGACCGTCGCGACGATCACCGCCTCGGCCCTGATGGTCAGCCTGGTCAACGGGCTCAGCACCGGGGAGACCTCGCTCGTCGTGCTCGCCATCGGCTCCGGCTCGGTGTTCTTCTCCCACGTCAACGACGCCGGGTTCTGGCTGGTCAAGGAGTACTTCGGCTTGTCCGTCGGCCAGACCATCAAGTCCTGGTCGTTGATGGAGACGGTGCTCTCGGTGACCGGCCTCATCTGCGTGCTGCTGCTCGGGATCGTCATCTAGAGCAGGGGCACGAACCGGTAGGACCCGTGCCGGGTCACCTCGGTCTCCGCGCCCCGGCGCACGACGAGCAGCATCGTCCCGCGCACCGGCACCACCAGCCGTCCCTCGTCGCCCAGCTGGTCGACGAGGGACTGCGGCATCGACGACGCCTCGGCCGAGACCAGGATCCGGTCGTACGGCGCCGACTCAGGCACACCGAGCACGTCGGGGACGGCGAGCCTGATCGACGCCCAGTCGTACGACGTGGCAGCGAGGTTCGCGCCGCCCCACTCGGCGAGCTCCGGCACCAGCTCGACACCGACGACCGACCCGGTCGGCCCCGTCAGCTCGGCCAGCAACGCCGTCGTCCACCCCGAGCCGGCGCCGACGTCGAGGACGTGCTGGCCGGGCCGCACGTCGAGCAGGCGCAGCATCGCCTCGACGGTGCGCGGCTGGGAGCTCGTCTGGCCATGACCGATCTGGATCGGCCCGTCGAAGGCGGCCCGTGACCGGTCACGACGCGGGAGGAAACCGCTTCGGGGAACCGCGTCCATGGCCTCGGAGACGGCATCCATCCGCCCACTCAACCATGGGTTTGTTGACACGCCCGCAACATGCGCGCATCGATCCCGCAACACGGCGACGCGACAGTTGCGCCATGTTCTTCCGGGTGCGCACGTCGTTGACCGAACGCCCGGGAGCACTAGCGCTGCTCGCCACACGGTGCGGAGAAGCGGGCCTGAACATCCTGGGCCTGCAGATCTTTCCCGACCTCGGTCAGGTGACCGACGAGCTGGTGATCAGCGCTCCCGAGGACTGGGCCGCGGGGGCGGTCGCCGAGCTCGTGAGTGGTGCAGGCGGGGACGAGGTGAGCGTCGAACCCTGCACCACTCACGACCTGATCGACCAGCCGACGCGCTGGCTCACCGCGGCCCACGACGTGGTCATGGATCCCTCGCTGCTGCCGACCGTGCTGGAGAAGCTGCTCGGTCCGCACCCCGAGAAGTGGAGCGCCACCGAGCACGCCCGGGCCTCGGCCCTCAACGCGCTCGCCGAGTCCGCCGACGACCAGCCGGTGCCGTCCGGTCCGACGCCGGTGGAGTACGACGAGACCGCCAGCGGCGTCGTGGCCAGGATCGGCGGCCACGTCGTCGGGGTGGCCGCCTTCGCGCTGACCGACGCTCGGGAGCTCACCATCGAGGTCGCGCCGGCGTGGCGTCGCCTCGGCATCGGGACCCAGCTGCTCACCCGGGCCGCCTCGCAGGCGGCGGTGTCCGGGATGGACGAGATGGTGCTGCTCGCACCGGCCGAGGACGAGGGCTTCGTCTCGATGGTGTGCGGTGCCGGGCTCCGTGCCCGGCTCAAGGTGAGCGACGGTCTGCTGACCGCCAGGATCGTGGTCACCGGCGTACGACGCACCGGCCCCGCGACGCCCGCGCCCGTGGGAAGTTCTGGCCGCGTCCGGTAGTTAGACTGGGGACCCGTCGCACCCACCGGAAGGTCCCCGGATCTGATGTCGTCAGAAGTCCCCGACAAGTTCGCACCCCTCGGCCTGACCTACGACGACGTCCTGCTCCTGCCGGGCGAGACCGACGTCATCCCGAGCGAGGTCGACACCAGCACCCGCCTGACGCGGGGCATCAGCCTGCGCACCCCGCTGATCTCCAGCGCGATGGACACCGTCACCGAGTCGCGGATGGCCATCGCGATGGCCCGCCAGGGCGGGATCGGCATCCTGCACCGCAACCTCTCCATCGAGGACCAGGCCTACCAGGTCGACCTCGTCAAGCGGACCCAGACCGGGATGATCTCCAACCCGGTCACGATCGGTCCCGACAAGACGCTGGAAGAGCTCGACCAGATCTGCGGCGAGTACCGCGTCTCCGGCCTCCCGGTCGTCGACGTCGACAACCGCCTCCTCGGCATCATCACCAACCGCGACCTGCGGTTCACGCCGGTCGCGGAGTGGGCCAGCACCAAGGTCGACGAGGTGATGACCTACATGCCGCTGATCACCGCACCGGTCGGTATCAGCCGTGAGGACGCCACCGCCCTGCTGCGCAAGCACAAGCGCGAGCGGCTCCCGATCGTGGACGAGGAGGGCCGCCTGGCCGGACTGATCACGGTCAAGGACTTCGTGAAGTCCGAGCAGTTCCCCAACGCCTCCAACGACGCCGACGGCCGACTGCTCGTCGGTGCCGCCGTCGGCTACTTCGGCGAGGCCTGGCAGCGGGCCACCACGCTGGTCGACGCCGGGGTCGACGTGCTCGTCGTGGACACCGCCCACGGACATGCCCGGCTGCTGCTCGACATGATCAAGCGGCTCAAGGACGACCCGGCCACCCGGCACGTGCAGATCATCGGCGGCAACGTCGCCACCCGCGAGGGCGCCCAGGCCCTGGTCGACGCCGGTGTCGACGCGGTCAAGGTCGGTGTCGGGCCGGGCTCCATCTGCACGACCCGCGTGGTCGCCGGGGTCGGCGTACCCCAGGTGACCGCGATCTACGAAGCGTCCCTGGCCTGCGGACCCGCCGACGTGCCGCTGATCGCCGACGGCGGGCTGCAGTACTCCGGCGACATCGCCAAGGCCCTCGTCGCCGGCGCCGAGTCGGTGATGTTCGGTTCCCTCCTCGCCGGTTGCGAGGAGAGCCCGGGCGACCTGGTGTTCGTCAACGGCAAGCAGTACAAGTCCTACCGCGGGATGGGCTCGCTCGGCGCCATGTCGAGCCGCGGCAAGAAGTCCTACTCCAAGGACCGCTACTTCCAGGCCGACGTGCAGAGCGACGACAAGATCGTGCCCGAGGGGATCGAGGGTCAGGTCGCCTACCGCGGCCCGCTGTCCGCGGTCGCGCACCAGCTGATCGGCGGGCTCCACCAGTCGATGTTCTACGTCGGCGCGCGCACCATCCCCGAGCTGCGCGAGAAGGGTCGCTTCGTGCGGATCACCTCCGCCGGCCTGAAGGAGAGCCACCCGCACGACGTGCAGATCACCGCCGAGGCCCCCAACTACTCATGGCGCTGATCGGCCCGTGAAAGACTCCACCGCGTGACTGAGATCGAGATCGGGCGAGCCAAGCGCGGCCGCCGGGCGTACTCCTTCGACGACATCGCGATCGTGCCCAGCCGCCGCACGCGCGACCCCGAAGAGGTGTCCACCGCCTGGCAGATCGACGCCTACCGCTTCGAGCTGCCGATCCTCGCCGCTCCGATGGACTCGGTGATGTCGCCCTCGACGGCGATCGCGTTCGGGCAGTACGGCGGTCTCGGCGTACTCAACCTCGAGGGGCTCTGGACCCGTTACGACGACCCGACCGACCTGCTCCAGGAGGTCGCCGAGCTCACCGGACCTGACGCCGTGCAGCGGATGCAGGAGATCTACCTCGAGCCGATCCGGGCCGAGCTGATCACCGAGCGGATCAAGCAGGTCCGTGAGGCGGGGGTCACCGTGGCCGGCAGCCTCAGTCCGCAGCGCACCAAGGAGTTCGCCAAGACGGTCGTGGACGCAGGCGTCGACATGTTCGTGATCCGCGGCACCACCGTCAGCGCCGAGCACGTCTCCTCGACGGCCGAGCCGCTGAACCTCAAGGAGTTCATCTACGAGCTCGACGTACCCGTGATCGTCGGTGGGTGCGCCACCTACCAGGCCGCCCTGCACCTGATGCGCACCGGCGCTGCCGGAGTGCTCGTCGGCTTCGGTGGGGGAGCGGCCCACACGACGCGCACGGTCCTCGGCGTCGCCGTACCCATGGCCAGCGCGGTGGCCGACGTCGCCGCCGCCCGCCGCGACTACATGGACGAGTCCGGTGGCCGCTACGTGCACGTCATCGCCGACGGCTCGATCGGCCGCAGCGGCGACATCGCCAAGGCGGTCGCCTGCGGCGCCGACGCGGTGATGATCGGCTCACCGCTGGCCCGGGCCAGCGACGCCCCGGGTCACGGCTTCCACTGGGGCGCCGAGGCGCACCACGCCGAGCTCCCGCGCGGTGAGCGCGTCCAGTTCGGCACGGTCGGCACGCTCGAGGAGATCCTGTTCGGCCCCTCGCGGGTCGCCGACGGCACCATGAACCTGATGGGTGCGCTCAAGCGCGCCATGGCCACCACGGGCTACACCGAGCTCAAGGAGTTCCAGCGCATCGAGGTCGTCGTCCAGTAGGACGACTACTCCCGCTCGACCCGCTTCAGCCCAGCGCTCGGCGTCCACCACTCGACCACCAGCAGGCTGGCCACCTCGTTGAGATGGGTGTGCACCACCTCGGTGATGTCCGCGCGGAACAGGTCACCGTCGGGGCCGTCGGCGATCGCGCCGGCGGCGATCGCGAGACCCGTGATCTTCGCCTCTCCCGGCCACTCCGCCTCGCGTCCTTCCTGGGGGTCGACGGTCGCACTGTGCAGCGCGAACCGCGGGTCCCGCCGCAGGTCGGCTCCCTTGCGGGCGCGCGGCATCGAGCCGAAGGTCAGCTCGCCGTCGGCGAAGGACGCCTCGATCCCGGAGATGCGTGGCCCACCGTCGGCCCGGACGGTGGCGATCGTCTTGTGGCGGTGGGCGTCGAAGAGTCGCTGCACCCGTTGCGCGAGCTCCGGCTCGGCCTGCTGGACCTCTCGCCAGGTGCTCATGGCCTCACTGTGGCACCGTGCACCGACACTCATCCCAGGGCGTGACCCATCGGGTCAGTGGGCTGCGTGGAACCGGCGACGGCGGTACTGCGGCTGCTCGATCTCGTCGACAATGGCGCGCGCCAGGTCGGCGGCCGAGATCGTCGAGTTGCCCTCCTCGTCCTTGAGCAGGATGTCGTCACTGAGCCGATAGCTGCCCGTGTCGGGAGCGGGCACCCAGGAACCGTAGGACAGGGGCGGGCTGACGTAGAACCAGTCCAGGTCGTCCGGTGCGGCCTTCAGGGTCTCCAGCAGCGCCAGGCCGGTCTCGATCTCGGGCAGCACCTCGGGCTCGACCTCGTTGACGTCGAACAGTCGCGGACCGCCCTCCTCGACCAGGACCGAGGAGACCCCGCCGATGACACCGAGCCGGGTGCCCGACCTGGGCGAGAGCTCGACCAGCTGGTCGACGACCCCCTCGAGCTTGCCGCTCATGTCGCCGCGCGGGGAGACGGCCTCGATGACCACGTCGTGGTCGGTCACGGCAGCCGCCAGCACGTCAGGGTCGAGGACCGACCCGATGACGTAGTCGACCCCCTCGATCCTCTCCTCGGGCTCATGCCGGCTGACCGAGGTGACCTGGTGGCCGCGACCGGCCGCCTCCTTCGCGACGGCCGCTCCGCTGTAGCCGGTGCCGCCCAGGACGCTGATCCGTGCCATGGAGTCTCCTTCTCGAGTGCGTGGGTGTGTTCCTTGCGGAACTCCCCGGGGGCACTCGTTATTTCGGTGCGGGAAGCCTGAGGGCGGCGTACGGGTTGCACGAGCCATGAAGAACATCGGCTTCCTGTCCTTCGGGCACTGGAACGACTCGCCACACTCGGGCACCCGCTCGGCCTCGGACGCGCTGCTGCAGTCCATCGATCTGGCCGTCGCGGCCGAGGAGATCGGCGTCGACGGCGCGTACTTCCGGGTGCACCACTTCGCCCGCCAGCTGGCCTCGCCGTTCCCGCTGCTGGCCGCCATCGGCGCGCGCACGAGCCGGATCGAGATCGGCACCGGCGTGATCGACATGCGCTACGAGAACCCGCTCTACATGGTCGAGGACGCCGGGTCGGCCGACCTGATCTCCGGCGGCCGGCTGCAGCTCGGCATCAGCCGCGGCTCACCGGAGCAGGTGATCGACGGGTTCCGCTACTTCGGCCACGTGCCCGCCGAGGGCACCGACCACGCCGACATGGCGCGCGAGCACACCCGCGTGTTCCTGGAGCTGCTCGAGGGCGAAGGGTTCGCCGAGCCCAATCCGCGCCCCATGTTCGCCAACCCGCCGGGTCCGCTGCGTCTCGAACCGCACTCGCCCGGCCTGCGCGACCGGATCTGGTGGGGGGCCGGCTCCCGGAAGACCGCCGAGTGGACGGCCGAGCAGGGCCTGAACCTGATGAGCTCCACCCTCCTCACCGAGGACACCGGCGTCCCGTTCCACCAGCTCCAGGCCGAGCAGATCCAGCTGTTCCGCGACGCCTGGGCCGCCGCCGGGCACGAACGCACGCCACGGGTCTCGGTCAGCCGCAGCATCTTCCCGATCGTCAGCGACCTCGACCGCGCGTACTTCGGCCGCGAGACCCGCAGCCAGGACCAGGTCGGCCACCTCGAGGGCGGCCTGGCCCGCTTCGGCAAGACGTACGCCGGCGAGCCTGACCAGCTCGTCGCCGACCTGGCCGCCGACGAGGCAGTCGCTGCCGCCGACACGGTGCTGATGACCATCCCCAACCAGCTCGGTGTCGACTACTGCGCGCACGTGCTGGACAGCGTCGTACGGCACGTGGCGCCGGAGCTCGGCTGGCGCTGAGGAGTGGGGTGAAGGCGCGCTCGTCTGCCCCGTGGTGCTGGGTGGGTTCGCGGGGATCGCGGCGCGGGCGGGGATTGGATCGACCTGAGCCTGGTGGGGATGCAGACTCCGTGCATGACCGGAGCGATGTCTGTCGAAGAGGCACTGGCGGTCTACGACCTGCTCGACAAGAACGGGGTCCGGTGCTGGGTGATGGGCGGCTGGGGCGTGGACGCGCTACTCGGCCGCGTGACTCGAGAGCACAAGGACGTGGACCTTCTCGTTCTGATCTCGGACCTCTCACGCTATGCCGAGATCGTGCACAGCCGTGGATTCGACAGGAAGCTCACGTGGTCTGAGAGCCAGCCGATCCAGGCCGGGGCAGTGCACTTCGACTCGGCCTTCGTGGATGCCCATCCAGACGGTCGGGAGATCGACGTCCACGTGATCGCCGTGGACCACGAGGGCGCCGTCGTCCAGTTCTACACGGATCCCTGGCCTCTACCTCGTGAAGCACTCTTCGATGAGGGCGGGATCGAAGGAGTGACGGTGCGCTGCGTTTCCCGAGCCGCTCAACTCGCGATGCACTCCGGCTACGACCTGCCTGAGCACCACCGCGAAGATGTCCGTCTCCTGCAAACGACGGAGTGACGGAGTCACATGTGTCAGCCGTCAGGCGGGTCGGTCCCGGGTGACGGCCGGTCGCGACTGACGTCGAGCGTGCCGGTGTGGTCGCGGAGGAACTGGTAGCCGTGCGGGCTCGACCACAGGTAGGTGCCGGGGTCGAGCACGGTGTAGGTCCACGGGCTGTGCGTCTTCAGCCGGTGGTGCCGTCGACACAGGGGAGCGGCGTTGTCGCTCGCGGTGGGACCGCCGTCGTCGTACGGAACCGGGTGGTCGATGTCGCAGGAACGCGCCGGCCGGAAGCACCAGGGGAAGACGCAGCTGCCGTCGCGCAGGACGGCTTGTTCGCGAAGCCGGTCGGGGATCTCGTAGGCGTCGACCTGGAGGTGCTCGGCGAGGTCGATCACCGGCTTGACGGTGATGTGGGCGTCGGCGTTGGCGCACCACGTGCGGACCTGCTCGGCGGTGAGGCCCTGACGGGTGTTTTCCAGCCGCGCCAGGTCGAGCGATCCACCGCCTCCGGTGATCGCGGCTTCGGAGAGTGGACGTAGAGCACGACCTGGCGAGATCTGCTGCTTCGCGGGACCCCTGGCTCGAGGTCGAGAGCCAGCTGGCGGCGGGCGAGCACGCCGGCGGCGATCGCGCGGCGTACGTCGAGAGGCTCGACGGATCCGGCGACCTTGAGCTGCTCGGCACCAGCGGCGAGGGCGGCGTCGAGGTCGAGGGCGTCGGCCAGGTCGAGCTCGGCCTCGACGAAGGTGGTGCCGTTGAAGCTCACCTGCTGGTGGTGGAAGGTGACGTGCCGCCCGTCGGCGGCGCGTTCGGCGTTGTCGCGGGCAGTGTCGGGCATGAAGCGGGCGATGGCCTCCTCGACCAGCCGGTCGAGCTGCGCGGGACCCACCTTGTGGGCGAACGGTGCCAGCTGGACGTCGACATGCTGCGCGGCCTCCCGGGAGAGACCCAGCGTCGCGGCCGCCACCCGGCGCGCCCTCCAGGGCTCCAGGGTCCCGGACTGGACGCGGGTCCAGTGGCGGGGGAGACGGTACTTCAGCTCCACCGCGTGCGCGATCAACGCGCGCCCGGAATCGGTGGATCGGCCGATGGCCACCGCGAACTCCGCAATGCAGAACTCCGCCACGAGCGGTGCGCCCTCACCCGCCAGCGCCAGCTCGGACTCAGCGCCGGGAACGGGCCACGTCGCAGCGCCGGCGATCGACTCCGGCGGGTGTTGCTCGGCCCAGGTCGCCGCCGCGAACAGCACATCGGCCTCGGCCCGGTCGGCAGCGACCTTGCGATCCCGGGCGAAGGCGAGCACCGCGGCGGCGGTGTCGAGATCGGTCCGGGTGGTCGTCATACGGTGAATTCAAGCAGCGACCACTGACAGTTTCGGATGGAGAATTCCCTGTGTGGACAGGGGATTCGCGATGTCGTCAGGTCATCTGCTGGTCCCCGTGTGTCAGCAGCCGAGCTCCTGGGAACCATGAACTGGTGGGTGTGTGGCGGACGGGCGAGGACGAGGAGGGCAGGCGTCACTACTGGGCTGCCCGGACCGGCTTCGGATGGTGCCCGCGCCGGTTCAGCCTGACCGTCGAGCAGCGGCGGAAGGGCAATCGAGCAGCAGCGGCCCTGACGACTGTGCTGATTCTCGGAACCTCCGCGGGTGCGTGGGTCGGCCACCACGTCTGGCACACCCGGACGGCCACCTTCTTCGGAGCACTCGCCGGTGCGGCAGCTCCCAGCACGGTCGTGCTCCTGCTCTTCCCATTCGTTGCTCTGGTTCTCGGCGTGCGCGGAGCTCGACACGTGGCCCGAGAACAACGGCGGGAAACGCGGCGATCTGAGTAGGAAAACGGATGCCACCGGTACGTCGCCCGGGCGACCCTTGACCCATGACCACGACCATCAGCGCCGACCAGCGTCCCGGCATCACCACGGGGGGCTGGATCGCGATCGCCGTGTGCACGGTGGTGCTCACCGTGCCGGCCGACCTGTTCATCCACCTCGTCTTCACCAGCTCGTGCAGCCAGCCGGCCGATCCCGACGACGTGCTGACCGGGCGGGTCGCGATGCTGATCGTGCTGCTGGTCGCGGCCCTGCCGTGGCTGGTCGCGGTGCCGATGTCCCGCAACAGCGGGCGCGGCGCCGTCATCGGCCTGGTCGCGTTGCTTCCGGCGATCGCCTTCACGGTGCACGGACTCACCGCCGGCGCGTGGACGAGCTCGCTCTGTCTCGGAGGCTGAACGCGGCCGGCCTCCCCTGACAGACTGGGGGCATGAGCCTGACTGCTGACCTCGGACCCGGCTCGCGCGCCAAGGCTCTGGATGCGATGGAGGCCGCCGGGTCGCCCACCAGCGCGGACCTCGACGTGCTGGTGGTCGGGGCAGGCGTCGTCGGAGCCGGTACGGCGCTGGACGCGGTCTCCCGCGGACTCTCCACCGCCCTGGTCGAGCAGCGTGACTTCGCCAGCGGCACCAGCAGCCGGTCCTCGAAGCTGGTGCACGGAGGACTCCGCTACTTGGAGATGTTCGACTTCGGCCTGGTCAAGGAGGCCCTCGAGGAGCGCGGCCTGCTGCTGACCCGGCTCGCGCCACACCTGGTGCGGCCGGTGGCCTTCCTCTACCCGCTGCACCACACCTGGGAGCGGCCGTACGTCGGAGCCGGGCTGGTGCTCTACAACGGCATGGCGATGGCCGGCAAGTACGAGATGGGCGTGCCCAAGCACAAACATGTCTTCCGCCGGCAGCTCGCCCGGATGGCACCCGACCTGAAGACCGAGGACCTCACCGGCGCGATCCGCTACTACGACTGCCAGGTCGACGATGCCCGACTGGTCATGAACATCGCACGCACCGCCGCGGCGTACGGCGCCCACGTGGCCTCGCGCACCAAGGTGATCGGCTTCCTCCGTGAAGGTGACCGCGTCGTCGGCGCCCGGTTGATGGACCTCGAGAACGACCGCGAGATCGAGGTGCGCGCCAAGGTCGTGGTCAACGCCGGGGGTGTGTGGACCAACGAGATCCAGGAGATGCTCGGCGGCCTCGGCGCCCTCGACGTCGAGGCGAGCAAGGGCATCCATCTCGTCGTACCCCGCGACCGCATCCGCAGCGAGTGCGGCTTCATCACCAAGACCGAGAAGTCCGTGCTGTTCGTGATCCCGTGGGGCCGCCACTGGATCATCGGCACCACCGACACCCCGTGGGACCTCGACCTGGCCCACCCGGCGGCGTCACGCGCCGACATCGACTACGTGCTCGGTCACGTCAACAAGCTGCTGCGTACGCCGCTCGACCACACCGACGTCGAAGGGGTGTACGCCGGCCTGCGGCCCCTCCTGCGCGGCGCCACCGAGCCCACCTCGAAGATCTCCCGTGAGCACACCGTCGCCACGCCTGTCCCGGGACTGGTGATGATCGCCGGCGGCAAGCTGACCACCTACCGGGTGATGGCCCAGGACGCGGTGGACGCGGCAGCGAAGTGGCTCGACGACGAACCCGGCGAGAGCATCACCGACCGGGTGCCGCTGCTCGGGGCCAGCGGACACGAGGCGCGCACCAACCAGCGAGTCGCGATCGCGCGCTCGAGCGGGCTCGACGTCGCCCGCATCGATCACCTGCTCGGTCGGTTCGGTGGACTGGTCGACGAGGTGCTCGAGCTGATCGCCCGGCGACCCGAGCTGGCGGAGCCGTTGCCGGGATCGGAGGACTACCTGCTGGCCGAGGTGGTCTACGCGGTCACCCACGAGGGGGCCCGACACCTCGACGACGTGCTGGCGCGTCGTACCCGTATCTCGATCGAGACCTTCGACCGCGGCACCTCGTCGGCCCGGATCGCGGCGGAGCTGATGGCTGCCGAGCTCGGCTGGGACGACTCCCGTCTCGAGGACGAGGTCGACCACTACCTGCGCCGGGTCGAGGCCGAGCGCCAGAGCCAGGAGATGCCCACCGACCAGGAGGCCGACGAGGCCCGGGTCAGCGCCCCCGAGGGGCCCTGGGCCGTCTAGCCAGGCGGGTCCGGCCGCCAGCCGTCGTCGGGGACGCCGCGGCCCTTGTACTTCTCCACCACGGGCAGGAACTCCTCCATGCTGCCGTCCGTCGGCTGCGGTTCCCAGGTGCCGGCGACGACGCGGTCGAGGTGGCCCAGGCACATCTCCCAGCCGGCCGCGTTGCGTGCACCCGCGCCGCTCGTGGAGAGCAGGTTGACCAGCTCGAGGCGGCAACCGTCGTCGTGCTCGGTCAGCGTGAAGTGCAGCTCGTCGCTCTCCCACTCGAAGGAGAACCGGTGGGGCGGCTCCCAGACCAGCACCCGCGTGGTCTTGGCGTCGGGGGAGTAGGGATCGCCGGACAGCGTGATCCTGCCGCCGGCGCGGGCCTCGTAGTCGATCTCGGGGGAGGGGAACCAGTGGCTCATCTCGGTCGGGTCCGTGATCGCCTGCCACACCCGCTCGACCGGGTGGTGGTAGATGCGCTCGAAACGCACCGCCGGGCGGTCGTCGATCTCGAGGTAGGTGCCTTCGTCGGTCGTCTGCATCACTTCTCCTTGTCCAGATCCTTGTCCAGGTGTGCCCCGAGTCGGTCGAGGCTGGTGTTCCAGAGCCGGCGGTACGGCGCCAGCCACTCGTCGAGCTCGGCCATCGGGGCCGGCTCGACCGCATAGATCCGTCGTTGTGCCTGCTGGTCGACCCGCACCAGCCCGGCCTCGCGCAGCACCCGGAGGTGCTTCGAGGTCTGCGGCTGCGTCAGCCCGAGCCGCTCGACCAGCTCGTTGACCGACAGCTCCCCCTGGGCCAGCAGGTCCAGCACGGCGCGACGGTTCGGGTCGACCAGCGCGGCCCACAGGGTGTTCTCCATGCCCCCAATATGCCGTCTGGAGAATATGCCTGTCAAGGCATGTGTTCTCGCGGGGCGAGTCACGGCAGGCTGGGCCCATGACGTCGTACATCTCGCACACCTCGATCGACTGCCGCAACGCCTACGAGCTCTCCGAGTGGTGGAAGCAGGTGCTGGAGTACGTCGACAAGCCGGATGACCCCAACGAACCCGGTCACGAGGAGTGCTGGATCCAGCGACCCGACGGTGGCCACCCGTTGCTCTTCATCGAGGTGCCCGAGGACAAGGCGACCAAGAACCGGATCCACCTCGACCTGCGTCCCAGCGCCGGCACCCGCGAGGAGGAGCTGGGCCGGCTGCTCGCGCTCGGCGCCACTGAGGTCGACGACCGGCGCAACGACGACGGCACCGGCTGGGTGGTGCTGGCCGACCCGGAGGGCAACGAGTTCTGCATCCTGCGCAGCATGGACGAGGTCATCGCGGCGCCGGTGCAAGGATGAGCGCCGTGGAGACCCCGGAATCGTTGACGATCGACTACGTCGACAGCCATGCCCGGCTGCGCGGCGACGAGGTCGAGCTGGTGCTGTGCGGTCTCGAGGGCGCCGCGGACGCCACGACGCTGGTGCTCTCCGGCGGCGGGCCGACGGTCACCGCCCGCACGGAGGCCGGTACCGGTCTGGTGCGGGCCCGCACTCCGCGGGCCGGGCTGGTCGACGGGCAGTGGTCGATCGCGCTCGACGGAGTGCAGGTGGACGCCCGCCTGCTCGTGCAGGGCGCCCGTCCCCTCGTCCTGCTGCTCGGTGTCGAGGGTCCGCCCAGCGTCGTGCCCAAGGCCAGGCCCGTCGTCCCCACTCCCAGCCTCACCCGCCGGGTCGTACGACGGCTCAGGCGGGTCGTCCGCCGCTAGCGAGTCGGCTGCAGCAGGCCGGAGAAGGCCTGGCCGACGGCCGCTGCCGCCTCGGCGGGCGGGAGGTCGCGCAGGTCGCGCAGGGTCCGCCACCCGTCGCTGGCGAGCAGCGCCTCCGGCTTGAAGGCGCGCGACCTGGTGAGGATCTCCTCGGGGACGTCCTGCGGGTCCGGGTCGAGGGCGATGTCCATCCAGTCGTCGTACTCCGCCATCACGCCGTCGCGGCTCGCGTCGGGCCGGAGCACCACCACCACGCCGGTCGGGAAGGTGTCGACCTCGAGGACGATGAGGTCGGGCCGGTGGTCCCGGAGCGCCTGCACCGCCTTGTAGACGTCGCCGGTCCAGGCAGCGGTGTGGCGGTGCCGGGCCGCCTCGGCGACGGTGCGGGGGAGCATGTCGTCGAAGACCACGACGCTGGACGGGTGCGTGAACCGCTCCACGGCGAGGTAGTCGCGCAGGGCGTACTCCGCGAGGTGCATGCCGTCGATGAAGGCCAGGTCCACCGTCGAGATGGGCAGGTGCGCGACCGGATCCTCCCGTGCGAAGAACTCGTCGCTGGCGATCCGGGCGAGGTGCACGTCGGCGACGATCTCCTGGTCGATCCTGAAGGCCGGGTCGATGCCGATGCTGGGCACCCGCGACAGGGTCATGCTCCGGCCGTCGGCGACACCGGTCTCGAGGTAGGTGCGGGGACGCAGCTGACGGTGCAGGCGGCGCAGGAACTGGTGGCGGTTCACCGTGGCACCCTAGCGTCGCGACTTCGCGGCCCACGTAGACTCGGTGACGTTCCGCCACCCCCTCTCCGCACCGGTTGGGGGTCTTCGTGCGTGCCCGTGCACCGCCTGAGAGAAGTGACCCCGTTGAGCATCGCCGGCCTGGCCGACCTCGTCCTCCGTGAACCCGTACTTGCCGCGGCGATGGATGATGCCAAGGCGGGGGTGAGCACGCTCGACCTCACCGGCCCGGCGGCCCTGCGGCCGTTCGTGGTGCGGGGGCTGGTCGACGCCGGACGCACCGTGCTCGTCGTCGCCGCGACCGTGCGCGAGGCCGAGGACCTGACCGAGGAGCTCCAGGACCTGCTCGACCCCGAGTCGGTCGCCTTCTACCCGGCCTGGGAGACGCTGCCTCACGAGCGGCTCAGCCCGCGTAGCGACACCGTCGGCCGGCGGCTGGCGGTGCTGCGCCGGATCAAGCACCCCGGCAGCGACGCCAACAACGGGCCGCTGAAGGTGGTCGTGGCACCGATCCGTTCGGTGCTGCAGCCGCAGGTGAAGGGGCTGGCCGACCTCGAGCCGGTCGAGCTGGAAGCGGGTCAGGAGGTCGAGCTCGAGGACGTCGTACGACGGCTCGTGGGTGCCGCGTACTCCCGCGTCGACCTCGTCGAGAAGCGTGGCGAGTTCGCCGTCCGCGGCGGCATCGTCGACGTCTTCCCGCCGACCGAGGAGCACCCGCTGCGGGTGGAGTTCTTCGGCGACGAGATCGACGAGATCCGCAGCTTCGCCGTGGCTGACCAGCGCACCATGGACAAGGTCGAACGCGTGTGGGCGCCGCCCTGTCGCGAGCTGCTCCTCACCGACGACGTACGACGACGCGCGGCCGAGCTCGGCGAGCAACACCCCCAGCTCGCGGAGATCACCGACAAGCTGGCCGAGGGCATGGCCGTCGAGGGGATGGAGTCGCTGTCCCCGGTGCTCGTGGACGAGATGGAGATGCTCGTCGACCTGTTCCCGCCGGACACGCACGTGCTCGTCCTCGACCCCGAGCGTGTCCGGACCCGCGCGCACGACCTGGTCGCCACCAGCGAGGAGTTCCTCGGCGCGAGCTGGGCCGCGGCTGCCTCGGGTGGGAAGGCGCCGATCGACCTCGGCGCCGCCTCTCTCCGCGGGATCGGTGAGGTCCGCAGCGAGGTGCTCGAGTCCGGCCAGGCGTGGTGGGGCGTGAGCCCGTTCGGCCTTGACATGGAAGGGGACACCGACGGCGGCACCCGCGAGGTGGCCGCCCAGCCGGCAGCGGCCTACCGCGGCGACATCGAGCAGGCCGTCGGCGACATCCGCGCCCACCTCGGCGCCGGTCGACAGGTGGTCACGGTCCACCAGGGCCACGGCCCGGCCCAGCGCATGGTCGAGGTGCTGGCCGAGCACGACATCGCGGCCCGGCTCGTGGACGAGGTGGCCGCCTCCGCCGACCACGTCGTCCAGGTCACCCAGGGCTGTCTCGAGCACGGACTGACCCTCGAGAACCCCGGTCTCGTCGTACTCACCGGCGAGGACCTTGCCGGGCAGAAGGCCACCACGCGCGACATGCGCAAGATGCCCGCGCGCCGCAAGAAGCAGATCGACCCGCTCGAGCTCAAGGCCGGCGACTTCGTGGTGCACGAGCAGCACGGCGTGGGTCGCTTCGTGGAGATGCGCCAGCGCGAGGTGCACGGTGCGGTGCGCGAGTACCTCGTCCTGGAGTACGGCTCCTCCAAGCGCGGTCACCCCGCGGACAAGCTCTACGTCCCGGCCGACGCGCTCGACCAGGTGACGCGCTACGTCGGGGGCGAGCACCCCAGCCTCGACCGGCTCGGCGGTGCCGACTGGGCCAAGCGCAAGGGTCGCGCCCGCAAGGCCGTGCGGCAGATCGCGGCCGAGCTGATCAAGCTGTACGCCGCCCGGCAGGCCACCCAGGGCCACGCCTTCGGCCCGGACACCCCGTGGCAGACCGAGCTCGAGGACGCCTTCCCGTTCCACGAGACCCCCGACCAGCTCAGCACGGTCGAGGAGGTCAAGGCCGACATGCGTCGCGTCGTACCCATGGACCGGCTGGTCTGCGGCGACGTCGGCTACGGCAAGACCGAGATCGCCGTCCGCGCTGCCTTCAAGGCGGTCCAGGAGGGCAAGCAGGTCGCCGTGCTGGTGCCGACGACGCTGCTCGTCACCCAGCACTACGCGACCTTCGCCGAGCGGATGAGCGGCTTCCCGGTGACGCTGAGGCCACTGAGCCGGTTCCAGAGCGACAAGGAGGCGCGCGAAGTCGTCGAGGGCCTCGCGGACGGCAGCGTCGACATCGTCATCGGCACCCACCGGCTGCTCAACCGCGACATCAAGATCAAGGACCTCGGGCTGATCATCGTCGACGAGGAGCAGCGCTTCGGCGTCGAGCACAAGGAGCAGATGAAGGCGCTGCGCACCAGCGTCGACGTGCTCTCCATGTCCGCGACCCCGATCCCTCGCACGCTCGAGATGGCGATCACCGGGATCCGCGAGATGTCCACGATCGCGACCCCGCCGGAGGAGCGGCATCCGGTGCTCACCTACGTCGGCGCCTACGAGGACCGCCAGGTCGCCGCCGCCGTACGCCGCGAGCTGCTCCGCGACGGCCAGGTGTTCTACATCCACAACCGGGTGCAGTCGATCGAGAGGGCCGCCAACAAGATCAAGGAGCTCGTCCCCGAGGCACGGGTCGCGACCGCGCATGGCCAGATGGGCGAGCACCAGCTCGAGCAGGTGATGCTCGACTTCTGGGAGAAGCGCTTCGACGTGCTCGTCTGCACCACGATCGTGGAGTCCGGTCTCGACGTCTCCAACGCCAACACGATGATCATCGAGCGCTCCGACACCCTCGGTCTCTCCCAGCTGCACCAGCTGCGCGGCCGGGTCGGTCGCTCACGCGAACGGGCCTACGCCTACTTCCTCTACCCGCCGGACAAGCCGCTGACGGAAACCGCCCACGAGCGGCTCGCCACGCTGGCGCAGCACTCCGACCTCGGTGGTGGCATGGCGATCGCGATGAAGGACCTCGAGATCCGTGGCGCCGGCAACCTGCTCGGCGGCGAGCAGTCCGGCCACATCGCCGACGTCGGCTTCGACCTCTACGTGCGTCTCGTCGGCGAGGCGGTCTCGGAGTTCCGCCAGGACGGCGCCGGTGTCGAGCAGCCCGTCGAGGTCAAGATCGAGCTGCCGATCGACGCCCACCTGCCGCACGACTACATCGGCAGCGAGCGGTTGCGCCTCGAGATGTACAAGCGGCTGGCCGAGGTGCGCTCCGACGACGACGTGAAGCTGCTCCACGAGGAGCTGGTCGACCGCTACGGCCCACCTCCCGAGCCGGTCACCCGGCTGCTCGCGGTGGCCAGCTTCCGGGCCCGGGCGCGCGACGCCGGGCTGTCGGAGGTGACGGTGCAGGGCAAGTACGTCCGCTTCCATCCCGTCGAGCTGCCCGACTCGCGCGTCGTACGCCTGAACCGGCTGTACCCCAAGAGCCTCTACAAGGCCCCCGTGCGTACCATGCTGGTGCCACGGCCACAGCCGCCCGGCTTCGGTGCCCAGCCTCCTCGCGACGAGGAGCTGCTCGCCTGGGTCAGGCAGGTGATCGACGGCGTGATCCCGATGACAGGTGAGGAGACCGGATCGTGAGGACCCGTGCGGTGAGGCGTGGCCCGCTGGTCGCTGTGGCAGCGATGGGCATGGCGCTCGTCCTCGGCGGGTGCGGCTCGGTCCCTCCGGGCACCGCGTCGGTCATCGCCGGCACCAAGATCAGCCGCAGCGACGTCGACGAGCTCACCGACGCCCAGTGCGCGGGGATCGAGAAAGCCGCGAAGTCCGGTCAGTCGCAGACCCAGGTGACCTCCCGCAAGCAGCTCGTCCAGCAGGCGTTGACGCTGCTGATGGACATCGAGCTGACCTTGAAGTTCGGCAAGCACGAGGACGTGACGCCGCGGCCCCAAGAGGTCGCTGCGACGTACTCCCAGATCGACCCGCTGATCAAGACGCTGCCGAAGAAGTACCAGCCGTTCATGGAGGACACCTTCCAGCGGTGGGCCGAGAGCCGCGACATCCTCACCCAGGTCGGCGAGCAGGCCACCGGCCAGCAGGCCGACGCGAACAACGCCGAGCAGCTGCTCAACGCCGGCTACCAGAAGCGCGAGCCCTGGTTGAAGACCGTCGACATCCACACCGACCCCCGCTACGGACCGGCCGGCGTCGGCTGGCCGGGCGGTGCCGACCCGTCGGTGTCCAAGCCCGTCTCGGGCTTCGCCAAGAGCGGCTCGAAGACGACGCCGGACCCGGCGTGGCTCGGCGGTCTCCCCAGCGGCCAGAAGTGCGGCTGACCCCGTGACCGTCGACGAGCCCGGAGCGGACTCCGCTCTGGTCGAGCTCGTCGAGATCATGGCCAAGCTGCGCGCCGAGTGCGGCTGGAAGGCCGCGCAGACCCACCGCTCGCTGGCCAAGCACCTGCTCGAGGAGACCTACGAGACCCTGGAGGCGATCGAGGCCCTCGACGCCGGCGGCAACCCCGACGACCTGCGCGAGGAGCTCGGCGACGTGCTGCTGCAGGTGTACCTGCACGCCGCGATCGCGGCCGAGACGGGGGCCTTCGACATCGAGGACGTCGCCTCCGGGCTGCGCGAGAAGATGATCCGCCGCAACCCGCACGTGTTCGGTGACGTCCACGAGACCGACCCGGCCCGGATCAACGAGACCTGGGAGGCGGTCAAGGCCGCGGAGAAGCAGCGCACCGACCTCTTCGACGGCATCCCCCTCGAGCTCCCGGCGCTGACCCGCGCCACCAAGGTGCTGGACCGGCTCGAGCGTGCCGGCCGGGTCCTGCCCGCGCCCGACCCCTCCGACCTCGGGGACCGGCTGCTGGCCCTCGTCGCCGAGGCACGAGCAGCGGGGGAGGACCCCGAACAGGCGCTGCGCGACGCCGTACGACGGGCCGGGGCGTGAGCCGACGGACGGTCGGTCTGCTCACGGCGGTGCTGGTCGTGCTCGCTGGTGGCTGCGCCACCGGGACCGACGACGAGATGGCCCCGCCCCCGACCAGGACGATCACGGCCACGCCCAGCCGGTCGGTGGCACCGGCGCCGGCCACCATCCCGGTGGGCCACGGTGACGTCTCGCCGGCCGACGTCGTGTGGGCCCAGGGAGGCGTGCTCCACGTCGATGGCGACCAGGCCGACCTCTCGCCGGTCGACATCGAGGCCTTCGTGGTCGTGCCCGGCGGTGTGTTCGTCCTGGCCGCCGGGGAGCTGTGGTTCACCGACCTCACCCGGCTGCGCGGCACCGGCCAGACCGGTGTGACGGGGGTGCAGGTCAACGGTGACGCCTCCCTGCTCAACGTCGTCGACACCCGTGGAGGCACGGAGGAGACCCAGGGCTACGACACCCGCACCGGCCGGGCGATGCGCATCGGGGTCACCACCCAGACCCCAGCGCAGAAGCGCCGCGGACCGGGGCGCTACGTGGTGACGACGACTGCGGACGGGGTGCCGTCCGTCGTCGAGACGGCCACCGGCGACCGGGTGCCGCTCCGGGGAGCGCCGCACCACTTCCGACCCGGTGGCTGGGTCGGCGACTCGGTCTTCTTCGGCGTGGGCACGGACGCGGCCGGTCAGGCCCGGCACATCGTCCGCTGCGACATCGCGGCCCGAGCGTGCAGTCTTCTCGACCAGGTGGGTCCCGGCCCGGTCGTCTTCGGTACGGGCAGGTAGGCGGGTGCTACGCGGGATCGCCGCCTGCCCCGGTTAGGGTGAAACTGCCCCACCCCCCGACCCAGGAGCAGGTTCTTGGCTTCCATCGACAGCGTCATCGCCCGCGAGATCCTGGACTCGCGCGGCAACCCCACGGTCGAGGTCGAGGTGCTCCTCGACGACGACTCGGTCGGCCGGGCCGCCGTACCCTCCGGAGCGTCCACGGGCGCCTTCGAGGCCGTGGAGCTGCGCGACGGCGGCAGTCGCTACGGCGGCAAGGGCACCGAGATGGCCGTCAGTGCCGTGCAGGACCAGATCGAGCCGGAGATCATCGGCCTCGACGCCAGTGACCAGAGGCTCGTCGACCAGGCGATGCTCGACCTCGACGGCACCCCCAACAAGGCCAACCTCGGCGCCAACGCGATCCTCGGCGTCTCGCTCGCCGTGGCCCGGGCCGCCTCGGTGTCGGCCGAGCTGCCGTTGTTCCGCTACGTCGGCGGACCCAACGCCCACCTGCTGCCGGTGCCGATGATGAACATCCTCAACGGCGGCGCCCACGCCGACACCAACGTCGACATCCAGGAGTTCATGATCGCGCCGATCGGCGCCGCCTCGTTCCGCGAGGCGCTCCAGCAGGGTGCCGAGGTCTACCACGCCCTCAAGGCGGTGCTGAAGAAGAAGGGTCTCGCCACCGGCGTCGGTGACGAGGGAGGCTTCGCCCCCGAGCTCCCGAGCAACCGGGCGGCGCTCGACCTGATCGCCGACGCGATCAAGTCCGCCGGCTTCAAGCTCGGCACCGACTTCGCGCTCGCCCTCGACGTGGCGGCGAGCGAGTTCTGCGAGAAGAACAAGTACACCTTCGAGGGCAAGAAGCGCACCTCGAAGCAGATGACCGACTACTACGCCGACCTCGTGTCGTCCTACCCCATCGTCTCGATCGAGGACCCCCTCGACGAGGACGACTGGGACGGCTGGAAGACCATCACCGCCGAGCTCGGCGGCAAGATCCAGATCGTCGGCGACGACCTGTTCGTCACCAACGTCGAGCGCCTCAGCCGGGGCATCGCCGAGCAGTCCGCCAACGCGCTGCTGGTGAAGGTCAACCAGATCGGCTCGCTGACCGAGACCCTCGACTCCGTCGAGCTCGCCCACCGCAGCGGCTTCCGCTGCATGATGAGCCACCGGTCGGGCGAGACCGAGGACACCACCATCGCCGACCTCGCGGTGGCCACGAATTGTGGCCAGATCAAGACCGGTGCACCGGCCCGCTCGGAGCGGGTGGCGAAGTACAACCAGCTCCTGCGCATCGAGGAGGAGCTCGACGACGCCGCTCGCTATGCGGGTCGGGCCGCCTTCCCGAGGTACCAGGGCTGAGGTCGCGACGATGCCGACACGTCGTACGCCGCAGGACCGACCGCGCCGGGGATCCCGGCGCGAGCAGGTCCAGCGCAACATCCGACCCGGCGCCCGCGGCACCGAGCGGGCGCGTGCGGCCGAGGCGACGGCGCCGCGTCCTCGTTTCACCAACCGGATGGCGATCCTCGTGGTCGTCGTCGCGGTGCTCACCATCTCCTACGCGTCCTCGATGCGGGCCTACCTGCAGCAGCGCTCGCACATCAACGACCTGCGTGCCCAGATCGCCAGCTCCGAGCGTGACATCAAGGCACTGGAGCGCGAGAAGCGCCGCTGGGCGGACGACGAATACGTCAAGGCGCAGGCACGCGAACGCTTCGGCTGGGTGATGCCGGGCGAGACCAGCTACCAGGTCCTCGACCGCAACGGGCAGCCGCTCGAGCACGGTGACGAGCTCACCGATCCCAGCTCGGTCGCGCGCAGCGTGCCCGACCCCTGGTGGGGCAAGGTCTACGGGACCCTCGAGGTGGCCGACCATCCCAAGAAGGCGCCCACCCCGGCGACCCAGATCACGCCGTCACCGACGCCCACTCCCGACCCCGGCCAGTGACCCCTGTCGATACCGGTGACGAAGCGGTCGTGGCTGCCCAGCTCGGCCGGCCACCGCGCTCGATCCACGCCGTGGCCCATCGGTGCCCGTGCGGCAACCCCGACGTCGTCGCCACCGAGCCCCGGCTCGACGACGGCACACCGTTCCCGACGACCTTCTACCTCACCTGTCCACGGGCGGCCTCGATGATCGGGACCCTCGAGGCGTCCGGGCTGATGCGCGAGATGACCGATCGTCTCGGAGAGGACCCCGAGCTGGCAGCGGCGTACCGCCGTGCGCACGAGGCCTACCTGGAGGCCCGCACCGCGATCGGGGAGGTGCCGGAGATCGCGGGTGTCTCCGCGGGAGGGATGCCCGACCGGGTGAAGTGCCTGCACGTGCTGGCGGGACAGTCCCTGGCCCAGGGCCGTGGGGTGAACCCGCTCGGCGACGAGGTGCTCGACGAGCTGGGTGGGTGGTGGCAGTCCGGCCCGTGCGTCTCCCCAGGAGGGACCTCATGACCCGGGTCGCCGCCTTCGACTGCGGCACCAACTCGTTGCGCCTCCTCATCGCCGACCTCGATGTCGAGGCCGGCACGAGCACCGAGCTGGTGCGCGAGCTGCGCATCGTCCGTCTGGGTCAGGGCGTCGACCGCACCGGTCGGATCGCGGACGCCTCGCTGCAACGGGTGTTCTCGGCCGTCGAGGAGTACATGGAGATCGTGCTCGAGCACGACGTCCAGGCCACCAGGTTCTGTGCCACCTCGGCCGCCCGTGACGCCGAGAACGCCGAGGAGTTCATCGCTGGTGTGCGCGAGCGCGTCGGTGTGCCGCCGGAGGTGCTCGACGGGCTCGAGGAGGCCCGGGTCAGCTTCGCGGGGGCCACCCGCGACCTGCCACCGATGCCCGAGCCGTTGCTGGTCCTCGACATCGGCGGCGGCTCGACCGAGCTGATCCTCGGCAACGAGGACGGCACCATCGTGGCCCGCGACTCCCTGGACATCGGCTCGGTGCGGCTCAACGAGCGCCACCTCGCCGATGACCCGCCGTCGAAGGACCAGGTCCGTGCTGCCGTCGAGGACATCGACACCGCCCTCGACGGCTGCTCGGTCGACCCGGCTGATGCCGGCGCGGTGATCGGCGTGGCCGGCACGGTGACCACACTTGCGGCCGGCGTACTCGACCTCGGCACCTACGACCGCACCCTGATCCACCACAGCGTGCTGCGCCCCGACGCCGTGCAGGGACTGGTCACGCGCCTGCTGAGCATGATGATCGAGCAGCGCAAGGCGCTGCCCTACATGCACCCCGGTCGGGCCGACGTCATCGGTGCCGGTGGGCTGATCCTCGACCGCGTCCTGAAACGTACGACGGTCAACTCCCTGTTGGTCTCCGAGCACGACATCCTCGACGGCATCGCCTGGTCATTGGTCTCGCCGTCGGACGGGAAGGAGAGCTAGATGCCGGACGACGAATCCCAAGAGCCCGCCGACCACCCTGCTCCGCCCAAGCGCACGGCGCTGTTCGTGGCCAAGCGGACCTTCCGCGAGTTCGGCGACGACGGAGCCACCGACCTGGCCGCGGCGCTCACCTACTACTCGGTGCTGGCGATCTTCCCCGGCCTGATCGCGCTGCTGTCCCTCGTCGGCCTCCTCGGCCAGACCCCCCAGGACTCCGTGGACAAGATCATGGAGATCCTGGACCCGCTGATCACGTCGACCAAGACGACGGACAACGTCGAGACCATCCTCAACCAGCTCGCGTCCTCCCAGGGCGCCGGCCTCGCGCTGGTCATCGGCATCGTCGGTGCGCTGTGGTCGGCCTCCGGCTACGTCGGTGCCTTCAGCCGCGCGATGAACAAGATCTACGAGGTGCAGGAGGGCCGGCCGTTCTGGCGGATGCGCCCGATGCAGCTGATCGTCACTGTCTCGACCGTGGTGCTCTGCGCGGTGTGCCTGGTGATCCTGATCGTGTCCGGACCGGTCGCGCAGTCCATCGGCAACGCCATCGGCGTGGGCGACGAGCTGGTCACGGTCTGGAACATCGTCAAGTGGCCGCTGCTCGCGGTCGTCGTCATGATCGTCGTCGCACTGCTCTACTGGGCAACGCCCAACGTGAAGTTCACCCGGTTCCGGATCATCTCGGTGGGGTCGTTCGTGGCGATCCTGATCTGGCTGGTCGCCTCCTTCGGCTTCGGCTACTACGTCACGCAGTTCGGCTCCTACAACAAGACCTACGGTGCCATCGCCGGTGTCGTCGTCGCCCTGCTGTGGCTGTGGATCACCAATCTGGCCCTGCTGTTCGGGGCCGAGCTGGACGCCGAGCTCGAACGCGGCCGCGAGCTGCAGATCGGCGTCGCGGCCGAGGAGTCGCTCCAGCTCCCGGTCCGCGACACCCGCGGCATCCAGAAGGCCGACACCAGGCGGGCCGAGGACATCGCCGTCCAGCGCGACATCCGGCTGGCGGCCGCCGGTCCGGGCGACCCGAACGACCGGCCGTTCGGACGCCGGTGACTGCACCGGTCGCGCACTCGGCAGGCGGCGTGGCCCGACTGGCGGCACGCGCCTCGCTGGAGGAGGTCGACGCGCGGGTCTGCGAGTGCCGAGCCTGTCCACGCCTGGTCAGCTGGCGCGAGCAGGTGGCGCGCGAGAAGCGGGCGTCGTACGCCGACGAGACGTACTGGGGTCGTCCGATCCCCGGCTGGGGCTCGACCGAGCCGGGCATCCTGATCGTCGGACTGGCACCCGCCGCGCACGGTGGCAACCGCACCGGACGGGTCTTCACCGGTGACCGGTCCGGCGACTGGCTGTTCGCGTCGCTGTACCGCGTCGGCCTGGCCAACCAGCCGACCTCGACCCATCTCGACGACGGCCTCGAGCTGCGTGGCACCCGGATCGTCGCCGCCGTGCGCTGCGCCCCGCCGCAGAACAAGCCGACGACGGAGGAGCGCGACACCTGTGCGCCGTGGATCGACCGGGAGGTGTCGCTGCTGCTCCCCGGGCTGCGTGCGGTGGTCTGCCTCGGCTCGTTCGGGTGGGTCGCGGCCTTCCGCTCCCTCGCGGCGGCCGGCCTGCCCACCCCGAGGCCGCGCCCACGCTTCGGCCACGGCGTGGAGGTCCCCCTCGGCGACCTGACCGTCCTCGGCTGCTTCCACCCCTCCCAGCAGAACACCTTCACGGGCCGGCTCACCCAGCCGATGCTGGACGCCGTCCTCGGCCGGGCGGCCGAGCTCGCGTCCCTATGATCGGGCTGCGGTGACACGGGAGCCCCGGTATCCCAATCGGCAGAGGAAGCGGTCTTAAAAACCGCTCAGTGTGGGTTCGACCCCCACCCGGGGCACCAGTCCGACCTTCAGCTGTCGTGCTGCACGACCTGGACCGGGTTGCCGTCGGGATCCAGCACCCAGCCGATGGTGAGGCGACCCAGCCAGGGGAGTGGCCCGGAGTGCGGGGTGGCGCCGGCCGCGACGAGCTCCTCGAGCGCACTCGGCACGTCGTCGGTCCACAGGACAACGGCTGCACGCTGACCGGCGGCCTCGGCGTCGACGCCGTGGTCCTCGCGGGTCGAGGCGACGGTGGCGAGCCCGATGCGGTAGTCGTCCAGGACCAGGTCGACATGGATGGGATCGCCCTCGGCCGGCGTACGGAAAGCCTCGCGGAACCCGAGCCGCTCGTAGAAAGCCGCAGCCCTCGGGAGGTCGGCCGTGAAGAGCACGATCTGGGGCTCCCGGAAGCTCACCATGCGGCGAGGTTAGCGCCGGGCACCCGAGGAGCGCCTCGTGCTCGTGCCGTGACCCGCAGAACGAGAACTCGTTCTACCGGGCATGAAGAAGCTCGCCCTGCTGCTGGCCGCCCTGGTGGCGCTCACCGTCGTCCCGGTCTCCTCGGCGTCGGCGGCCGACACGACGCCACGGTTGCAGCGGCAGGGACGCTTCCTGGTCGACCAGTACGGCCGGGTCGTGATCGTGCACGGGCTCAACCTGGTGTGGAAGCGGGCGCCGTACGCACCGCCGGACACGGCCGCCGGCTTCACCGCCGAGGACGCGGCGTGGTTCGCGAAGTACGGCTTCAACGGCGCCCGTCTCGGCGTGCTCTGGGCCGGGGTGACGCCCGACCAGCCCGGAGTCGCGGACCCGGCGTACTTCAGGCGCATCGACCGGATGACGAAGCTGCTGTCGAGCAAGAAGATCTGGACGCTCTTCGACATGCACCAGGACCAGTGGCACGAGGAGTACGGCGGCGAGGGTGTCCCCGACTGGGCGGCCAAGCGGCCGCTGCCGTTCGCCCTGACCCCCTGGTTGCCGGTGCCGTTCCCGGAGGGCTACTGGACGCCCGAGGTCTCTACCGTCTTCGACCACTTCTGGGCGAACAAGGACAACCTGCTGACCGGCTGGGCAGCGGCCTGGAAGCTGGTGGCACAGCACTACCGCAACCAGCCCTACTCGATGGGCTACGACCTGCTCAACGAGCCGTGGGCAGGCATCGAGTGGCCGAGCTGTCTGACGACCGGATGCGCCGCGTCGTACTCCTCCGAGCTGCAGCCGGCGATGACCCGCGGCCTCGAGGCGGTGCGCAAGGCCGACACGAAGAACATCGTCTGGTGGGAGCCGCAGCAGTTCACCGGTGGCCAGAAGCTCGACTCCTACTACACCGCGGTGGCGGGGGAGAAGAACCTCGGCTTCTCCTGGCACAACTACTGCCCCGACGTGTTCTTCGAGAGCCAGGGCATCCCCGGCAGCAACACCGACAACTGTCGGGACTACACCGCCGACCGCGAGACCCACGCCCTCGACCAGGCCAGTCGGATGGATGCGGCGCCCCTGATGACCGAGTGGGGTGCCACCGACAACGTGAACGCCGTGGGCATCGACGCCGACGGGGCCGACGACGCCCTGATGGGCTGGACCTACTGGGCCTACAAGCACTGGGACGACCCGACCACCGCCGACGACTCCCAGGGGCTGTTCACCGACGACGCCGACCTCTCGACCGTCAAGATGGACAAGCTCCGCCAGCTCGTGCGCACCTACCCGCAAGCCACCGCCGGCACCCCCACCACCATCTCGTACGACGCCGCCACCGGCCTGTTCTCGATGACCTACACCCCGAAGCTCTCCATCCAGCAGCCCACGCAGATCTTCGTCAGCCCACTCACCTCCCCGCACGGGTACGACGTGCAGGTCACGGGCGGCACGGCGACGAAGACCGGCTCGACCGTGCTGGTCAGGGCGACCTCGGCCAAGACGGTGACGGTGAAGGTCACACCGAAGCCCTGATCGGGGAGTGTGGTCGATCGCGCGTAGCAGGTGCGTGCGATCAACCACGCAGGCCGCAGTCCGGTCCGCAGGGAGTGGGCGTCCCTGTCCACCCGTGTCGTTGGAGCAGCAGACCCACTTGGCCGGCGGTCCAGCACGGTCGATCGAAGACCTGACCCCACGAGAGCCGGGTCGTGAGCCGGCCGTCCACCTGGGTGAGCAGATCACGGTCGAAGTCCCGGTCCCGACCTTCGGCGGAGTCGTGGAACAGCCGCCCGTCGAGCTCGACCTCGAGCGGTTGGTCGTAGCTGACGTCGCGATAGACGCAACCAGCTCGGCCGATGCCACTGGTCTGCCGGCGAGCACGCGGCAGCCCGTGCGGCCGTTCGACACGCGTGAGGTAGCCGTGCTCGAGCACCGAGCAGGTGCCTTCGGCGATGTCGCTGAGCACCCGTGCCGTCCAGTCGCGCCTCCGCAGCCGTTTCCGCGTCGCCATGGTCTCCAGCAGCCTGCGCGCCGTCGTACGACGCGACTGCACCGCCTTGGCCAGCACGCCGATGGCCTCGAGGTCGCTGGTCGCCGCTATCGCGACGTCGAGTGCGGCCGGCTCGTAGCGGACGCGAGGGGGCCCGAGGTTCCAGAGCACGTCCTTCTCGAGGCCGTCGCGACGGTGCAGCCGAACACCGTCGGGGGCGGCCAGATGTCGTCCGCGAGCCACGACGACGTGGATGGACCCACTGTCGTCATCGCGGCGTCCGGGACCGTCCCCGACGCGGAGGGCCGACTCGTGGCTCAGTGCGCCCGGCCAGGAGAAGAGCACGGCCGCCCATGCGCGCTGGATCCAGGCGAGCTCACCGGTGTGGTCGACGTACACCCCCTCGAAGACCCGCGCCCACTCGCGCCTGCGGAGCATCCGCGCGATCTCGTGGTCGGTCCATCCACGCGCGATCAGCTGGCGTCGGGCGATGACACCCGTCTGCGAGTCGAGGATTTCGCCCACACTCTCCACGAGAAGAGGTTGACGCCGACAAGGAGAAGCGGCGACGCGACAGCACGGCCCTGTGGATACTGCGTTGTGTGGTCGATCCTGTGCAGGATTCGGGTGCGATCCACCCCACAGACCCAGGTGAACCCCACGGGAACACCGACCCCGGGGTGATCGTTCAACCAGTGTCACCTCGGTAGGATCCGGGGGACACGCGAACGCCCAGAGTGGGTGGTGCGCAGCGGCATCCAAAGGAGGACGCCATGGCTCTGACGAGCAGCAACCCGATCTTCGCCCGGTCCGAGGGCTTCAACGGACGCAACGAGAACACCACGCAGGCCTACCCCGGCAACCCGTCCGAGTGGAGTGTGGGCACACCCGGCCAGCCGGGTACGCCGCTGACGCACACCACCGAGGGTCCGATGACGCTCGACTCGGTCGTGCAGAAGACCGGACTCACCCTGCTGGTGGTGTTCCTCGCCGCAGCAGTGACCTGGGTCGCCACGCCGGAGCTCACCAGCGAGACGGCGATGGGCAACCTCTACGCCCTTTCGCTGGTCGGGGCCCTGGGCGGTTTCGCGCTGGCGATGGTGAACTCGTTCAAGCGGATCATCAGTCCCGCGCTCGTGCTGGCCTATGCGGCGTTCGAGGGCGTCTTCGTCGGCGCCTTCAGCAAGGTGGTCACGAACATCTTCACGAAGCCCGAGGATTCGCCCACGACGCTCGTCATCGGTGCCGTGCTCGGCACCATGGCGGCAGTGGCCGGCACCCTCGCGGCGTACAAGTTCTTCAACATCAAGGTCGGCTCCCGGTTCTACAAGTGGGTGATCGCCGCGGGGCTCGGCTTCGTCGCGGTCTCGATGCTGGACCTGGTCCTGGGCTTCTTCGGCAACAGCTTCGGCTTCAACGGCTTCGGTGCGATGGGTCTGCTCTCCAGCGTCATCGGGCTGGGGCTGGGCGTGCTGTTCCTGATCCTCGACTTCGACCAGGTCGAGCGCGGCATCGCTGCCGGGCTGCCGGAGCGCGAGTCGTGGCGAGCCGCCTTCGGCCTGACCGTGACGATCGTCTGGATCTACATCGAGCTGCTGCGGCTGCTCGCGATCCTGCGCAACTGATCTCCCAGCAGCCTCACGCGGACGCCTCGGCCGAGTCATCGGCCGGGGCGTTTTCGTGTGGTGTCTCGACATCGCCCGTGGGCAGCAGCCGGCGCCGCATGAGGGTGACCCAGCGGCCGCCGACGCCGCGGAGCGCTCCGCCGACCTCGGTGCCGTCGATCTCGGTGCCCGGGTTCTGGCTGGCCTGTACGGCTGCGTACCCGATCGGCATGACCGCCTCGCCGCGGCCGACCCGTGGCGTCTCCTCCTCGGCGTCACCCTCGCCGAGGGCGGAGAGCACCGAGGGGACCAGCAGCCTGGCCAGCGCCTCGTAGCCGGCGGCCGAGGGGTGGAAGTGGTCGGGCCCGAACAGCAGCGCCGGCGCTGCGGCGAACTCGGGACCCAGGATCGAGCCGAGCGACACGGTGCGGCCGCCCGCCTCCACGACCGCGATCGTCTGGGCCGCGGCGAGCCGACGTGACCAGACCCGGGCGACCTGGCGCAGCGGCATCGGGATCGGCGAGATCGTGCCGAGGTCGGGGCAGGTGCCCACCACGACCGCCACCTCGGCGTCGCGGAGGCGGCGTACGGCCTCGGACAGGTGCCGCACCGATGCCGCGGGGAGCACCGAATGGGTGACGTCGTTGGCGCCGATCAGGATGACGGCGACGTCGGGGTCGAGCTGCAGGGCGGCGTCGACCTGCGCCGCGAGATCGCTGGACTGGGCCCCCACCACCGCGAAGGAGCGCAGGTGGACGCGCCGGTCGAGGCGCTCGGCCACGCCGGAGCCGAGCCAGGCGCCGGGCGTCTCCTCGACGCTGCTGACGCCGTAGCCGGCGGCGCTGGAGTCGCCGAGCAGCGCGATCTTGATCGCCGGCCCGGGCCGGCCGCGGCCGTACCAGCCGGTGGAGTTCGGCACCCGGCCCTCGGCGTTGCCGATCGCCTTGCGGGCCAGGATGGCCTCGGTCCGGAGCAACCCGTAGAGGGAGGCGCCGAGGACCGAGAGCCCTCCACCGCCATAGGCAGCAGCGGCTGCCAGCTTGCGTGCTGCCGCTGCCCTACCCATGCCGCAATTCTACTGACCGGTATCCATCAGTCCTGCAGGTGTGCCCGGGCCTGCACGATCGGGTGGTCGCTGATCCGTGCCGACTGCGGGTAGGTGTCCCGGCCGAAGCTGGAGAACCGCACCTGCCCGGCCGCGAAGATCCAGTCGATCGAGGACGGCTTGGGGTACGCGCAGGTCATCGAGGGGATGCTGTTCGGCGAGATCGTCAGCTTGTTGGCCGTCAGCGGGCAGAACGCCTTCTGACGGTCGTTGAAGTCACCGGTGAACAGCACCGGACGACCGGTGGCGCGCAGGTCGATGATCTTCTGCTTCTCGATCGCGATGGCTCGGGCGCGGTACGTCGCCGCGGGGCCTTGCGTGTTCGCCGGGTTGTGCACGTTCATCACGTAGACGGTGCGGCCGCTCGACTTCTCCCGCAGCAGCGCGACCGGCACGTGACGGGTGTTGCCGTGGAAGTAGGGGATGTCGAAGGTCGAGCCGGAGACGAGCTCCATCGTCGACTTGCGGTAGAGGATCGCGTTCTCGGTGTCCCGCTTCTTGCCCTCGGGGTCCCAGTAGAAGGCGCCCCAGGTGGACCCGTTGCCGCGCGCCGTCCAGTAGTCGAACTGCGTCTCCTGGAACTCCTGGGTGCCGACCACGTCGATGTGGCGGCCGTTCAGCATGGCCATCGTGCGGTTGATGCGGGCGTTGCCGGTGGCGTACTTGCTGCTCCGCGCGGTGTGGCTCGCGCCGAGGACGTTGAACGAGGCGACCAGGAAGCCGCGGGTGCCGAACAGCGACGAGACGGGGGGCAGCTTGCCGACGTACGCGTTCAGCCACGCGGTGGGGTTGGCGTACCTGCCGCCGCGCGTGACCGAGAAGTAGAGCCGGCAGCTCGAGGTGCCGGGACGCTTGCCGACCTGGCCGATCGCCTGCCCGGACTGGATGATCTGGCCGTCGGTGACGAAGGTGCGGCCGAGGTAGCCGTAGGTCGTGGTGAGGCCGGCGCCACCGTTGGCGCGGACCCGGACGTAGGTGCCGAGGTTGGGCGCGGTGTAGACGCTGGCCACGCCCGGGTGGGAGGCGAACACACCCGCGGTGCAGGGACCGGTGATGTCGGTGCCGAAGTGCTTGCGGCTGCTGATTCGCAGATCCTTGACCGACTTCAGGTTCCGCAACGGGTAGAACACGTTGGGAGCCGTCTGGGCGCGCGTCTTGGGGTCCTGGGGCTTTGCGGCGTCGGCCGCCGGCACGAGCGTCGGTGTCAGTACGACGCCGAGGGTCACGAGGCCGACCAGGGCTCTGAGCAGGATCTGCGGTCGGTTGGCAGTCATCTCGGCGTGTCTCCCTAGAAATTCGCGCTCGGTCAGGTAATGGAAATCTTGGGAAGTATGCACCATTTTTTGGGTCACGTGGGGCCGATGTGAAAAATGATGCGACAAATCGGTGTGTCGGTCCTTGCCAAACGGCGATTCGATGACCTCGTTCGGGACGCGTGCCGGGCCGGTAGGTTTGCCGCATGAAGTACGCGAATTCCCTGCTCGAGCTCATCGGCAACACCCCGCTGGTCAAGCTCAACCACGTGGTCGGCGACACCGCCTCGCTCGTGCTCGCCAAGGTCGAGTACCTCAACCCCGGAGGCTCGGTGAAGGACCGGATCGCGGTCCGGATGGTCGACGCCGCGGAGGCGTCGGGAGAGCTGAAGCCCGGCGGCACGATCGTGGAGCCCACCTCGGGCAACACCGGCGTCGGACTGGCCCTGGTCGCGCAGCAGCGCGGCTACCACTGCATCTTCGTGTGCCCCGACAAGGTCAGCGAGGACAAGCGCAACGTGCTGCGGGCGTACGGCGCCGAGGTGGTGGTGTGCCCGACCGCGGTGGCACCTGATCACCCCGACAGCTACTACAGCGTCTCGGACCGGCTGATGCGCGAGACCGAGGGTGCCTGGAAGCCCGATCAGTACTCCAACCCCAACAACCCGCTCTCCCACTACGAGCAGACCGGCCCCGAGATCTGGGAGCAGACCGACGGCCGGATCACCCACTTCGTCACGGGCATGGGCACCGGCGGCACGATCAGCGGTGTCGGGCGCTACCTCAAGGAGCGCTCTGCTGAACGGGGAGGGCCCGACGTCGTCGTGGTCGGTGCCGACCCGGCCGGTTCGGTCTACTCCGGCGGCACCGGACGCCCCTACCTCGTCGAGGGGGTGGGCGAGGACTTCTGGCCCGACACCTACGACCGCACCATCGCCGACCGGGTGATCGAGGTCTCCGACGCCCACTCCTTCGCGATGACACGCCAGCTGGCTCGCGAAGAGGGCCTGCTCGTGGGTGGGTCGTCCGGCATGGCGGCGTACGCCGCGGTGCAGCTGGCCCGGGAGCTCGACGCTGCGTCGGATCAAGCGGGGAACGCCGTGATCGTCGTGCTCCTGCCCGACAGCGGCCGCGGCTACCTCACCAAGGTGTTCAACGACGACTGGCTGGCCCGCTTCGGCTTCCTCACCGGCTCGCGCAGCGGGGTGACCATCGGCGAGGTGCTGCACGCGAAGAAGGGCGACATCCCGGCCCTGATCCACACCCACCCCAGCGAGACCATCGCCGAGGCCGTCCAGATCCTCCAGGAGTACGCCGTCTCGCAGATGCCCGTGGTCCTCGCCGAGCCACCCATCATGGCCGCCGAGGTCGCCGGGTCGGTCTCCGAGCGACGGCTCCTCGACGCGCTCTACGCCGGGGACGCGCGACTGGCCGACCAGGTCGAGCTGCACATGGACGAGCCCCTGCCGACGGTCGGTGCCGGAGCCGACATCGAGGACGCGATCGCGGCTCTCCGCGACGCCGATGCGCTGCTCGTGCAGGAGGACGGACAACCCGTCGGAGTGCTCACTCGGCAGGACTTGTTGGGATACGTGGGGCGGGAGTGAAACGCCCCTAATATCCCAATCGAATTTGTCCCGTATTGCTCGCCAGACTGGCCCTGCGTGCCTAGTCTGGGGCATGCACATCGAACCTGTGGTTCCCGCCTCTGGTTGATGGCATCGTCCAAGGCATGGAATGCCCGCTCGCGGGTCCCTCCACTTCCATCCGAGGATGTCGAGTGGTGGGGCAGTCCTCCCAAGACGGCCCCGCCACTCACCCCCCACCACACCCCTCTATCGGCCCGTTCCGCCGATTCCTTAGCGCAGACGGCGGGCCGCGTGGGCCGGCGGTTGCCGCCCCGCGATGATGCGCGCGAGGTGCTCGATCCCGTCGACCAGACGAGGACCAGGACGCGCGAACGACGCGTTGGCGTCGACCGCCCAGACCGGCACGTCGGCGGGCAGCGCTCCTGAGCCGAGCAGCTCCAGGCCGAGCGCGGCCGACCCCTCGAGGTCGTAGCCGCACGGTGCGCACACCACGAGCGCGGGTTCGCCTGCGAGCGCCTGCTCCCAGGTGACGCGCACCGACTTCTCGCCGGGCGACCCGATCGTGGGCAGCCCGCCGGCGAGCCGGATCATCTCCGGGACCCAGTGGCCCGGCGCGAACGGCGGGTCGGTCCACTCCAGCAGCAGCACGCGCAGTGCCGTCGTGCCACGGCTCGCGACCTCCTCAGCCACCCGGTCGAGTCGGCCGGTCAACGCGTCCACCAGCGCCCTCGCCTCGGCCTCGTGACCGGTGGCCCTGCCGAGGATGTGCACCGAGTCCAGCACCTCCGCGAGCGTGTGCGGGTCGATCGTCAGCACCTCGGCCGTGCAACCGAGGTGGGCCAGGGCGTCGTCCACCACCGACACGTCGACCGCGCACACGGCACAGAGGTCCTGGGTGACCACCAGGTCGGCGTCGAGGCCGGAGAGTGCGCCCTCGTCGAGGTGGTAGAGGTCCTCGCCGGCCCGCATCGCGCTCGTCACGAACGCGTGGATGCCAGCCGCGTCGAGTCCCTCGGGCATGGCGCTGGTCGAGACGATGGTGCGCTCGCGGGCCGCGGGCGGGTGGTCGCACTCGAAGGTGACCCCGACGACGTCGTCACCGGCACCGATGTCGAAGAGGATCTCGGTCGTCGACGGGAGCAGGGAGACGATCCTCATGAACCGATCGTGCCAAACGTTGCCTCGCCGTACCCTCGAGAGGTGGCTGTCTCGTCGTACTACACGCCGGCGCGCGACGGGGTGGCCGAGATCGAGGTCGAGAAGTCCCGGTTCCGTTGCACGATCGCCCGGGTGCCCGACGAGGTCGAGGCACGGGGGCTGGTCGACTCGGTGCGCAAGCGGCACTGGAACGCCGGGCACCACTGCAACGCGTTCATCGTCGGACCGGACCGGTCGGTCGAGCAGTCGAGCGACGACGGGGAACCACCCGGCACTGGTGGCGCTCCGATCCTGTCGGTGCTGCGCGGCCGGGAGCTGAGCGACGTCGTCGCGGTGGTGAGCCGATGGTTCGGCGGGGTGATGCTCGGGACCGGCGGCCTGTCCCGTGCGTACGCCGAGGCCACCCGCGCCGCCCTCGACGAGGTCGGCGTCGTCGAGCGGGTGCTGCAGGAGCTGTGCGAGGTCTCCGTGGACATCGCAGCGGTGGGCCGCCTCGAGCACGACCTGCGCTCGCGTGGGGCCAGGATGCTGGGGGTCGAGTACACCGGGGAGGCTTCGTTGCGCTTCGCGATCCCACCGCGGGCGCGGGCGGTGGCCGAGGAGATCATCGCGGAGCTGACCTCGGGGGCCTCCGAGCTGCGCGTCATCGGCCAGCGGTGGGTGGACTCCCAGGCCTAGACGCCGGGCCCAGATGTCACACCTAGGCGTCGAGGTGCACCAACCGCGGCCACAGCTCGGTCCACGGCTCGCGCGGCGCGGCGCACACGAACACCGGCCCGCGGTCCTCGTCGTTGTCGGCGCCGTCGACGCGAGGGATGGTGGCGACCTGTCGGCAGCCGGTGAAGAAGCGAGCCGGGTCGCGGTAGCCGACCACGACGACCGGGCCGGCGTCGTTGGGCGGAGGGCCCCAGTCGCCCCAGCCGTTGTGTCCGCTGTAGACGGGCGCGCGCACGCCGTACCACTCCAGAGCGCCTGCCTCGCCGTAGTTGCCGGTGAGGACGACCGCGCTGTCGGGGAGGGGCGCGAGCGCCGTACGGACGGTCGCGACGAACTCCGGCCAGCCGATCGTCTCGAGCTGGTCCTGGTCGATCGCGGTGTAGAAGGACGTGGCGTAGGTCCGGGTCGGCAGGACCGGGACCATGGCCGGCCAGGCGACCAGGGCCGAGAGCGCGAGCACCACGCCGACGGCCACCAGCCGGCGGAAGCGCTCGGCAGCGAGCACGCAGCCGGCGGCGAGGAGCGGCAGGACCGCGCCGGCGAGGTAGTAGGCCTTGCCGTGGGTGAACAGGAAGAACACGAAGGTCACCACGAACATCCAGGCGATCGGCCGCAGCAGCCGCCACTCCTCGCGCCGGAACAGCCCACGTAGACCTGCCAGCCAGACCACCGTCATCAACGGGCTGAACATGACGAGGCTGATCAGGAGGTACTCCACGGTGCCGCCGATCCCGCCGTACTCGTCGGCGATGTCGGCCGACAGCTCGAACACCGGCCACCCGTGAGCGGCCTGCCAGAGCAGGTTGGGCAGCCACAGCGCCAGCGCGACCACGCCACCGAGCCACAACCAAGGAGAGCGGAGGTGCCACCGGACCGGCCGGGTCAGCGCGATGCCGACCAGGATGCCCAGCAGGGCAACCGCGACATCGTGCTTGGCGTTCAGCCCGACCCCGGCGATGACTCCGGCCAGGAGCCAGAGCCGGGGACGTTCGTCACGAAGGGCGTGACCGGCGACGAGGGCGAGGGCCGACCACGCGACCATGTCGAAGGTCTGCGTGGTCAGGCGGTGGCCCACGGCGATGACCACCACCGAGGTCCCGGTCACCACTGCGGCGAGCACCTGTGCGCGGCGGTCGCCGCCACACAGGCGCACCGTCAGGGCCGCGAGCACGACCAGCAGGCAGGCGGCCAGGAGGCTGGGCACCCGCAGCAGCACCAGGTCGTGCCGGTGGATCTCGTTGGCGACCCGGGCGAGCAGCGCGACCAGGGACGGCTGGTCCGGGTAGCCCCAGGCCAGCCGGTCGCCCGCCGAGGAGAAGTACAGCTCGTCGCGGTGCGGCCCGTAGAACGGTGCCATCGCGAGCAACGCTGCTCCGACGACCAGCGCCACGACCGCGACCGGACCGCGCGCGAGCGGGGGGCGAGACGTCACGGATGAAGTGTGGCAGTCACCTGGCGGATCACGTCGGCATCGATCTTGAGCACCTCGCGGTCATAGGTCAGGAGTCCGTTGAGCTCGTCCTCGACATCGCTGAGCTGGGTGTAGACCGTCGCGCCGAGTCCTCGTCGTACGGCGTCGGCGAGCGGCTCGTGCAGGTCGGCGAACCCGTCGGCGAGTGCGGCACTGTCCTCGAAGTGGCGGTAGCCGAACTCGCGAGGACTCCAGTCGTGGCCCTCGACCCGGAGGCTGAACCCGCCGTACTCGCTGAGCGCGACGACTCGCGCGTCACGTCGGCCCAGGCGCCGCGGGGAGGGCATCCGAAACGGACGCACGTAGCGGTGGAAGCTGCGGACGTCGCCGCCGCCCTGGTCGACCCAGCCGCTGGTGTGGTTGACCAGCCTGGTGGGGTCGACATCGGCGATCCGTCGGGCGATGGCGTTGGCGTCGAACTGCCCCCAGGCCTCGTTGAAGGGTGTCCAGACGGCCAGCGAGACCACGTTGCGCAGCAGCTCGACGGTCGCGCGCACCTCGCGCCGGAACTCCTCGCGGCCCTCGGCGTCACCCCGGTCGTAGAGCCGGTGCAGGCGATCCGGGATCCACACCGGGAACCGTGCCGGGCGCCTGGTGGTGAGAGCTCGGTAACGTCCGCCTCCGTTGACGACGTCCTGCCAGACCAGCATGCCGAGGCGGTCGCAGTGGGCGTACCAGCGCAACGGCTCGACCTTGGCGTGCTTGCGCAGCATGGTGAAGCCGAGCGACCTCATCGTCTCGATGTCGTGGACCATCGCCTCGTCGCTCGGTGGGGTGAGCAGGCCGTCGGGCCAGTACCCCTGGTCGAGCACGCCGACGTGCGTCACCGGTTCGCCGTTGAGCAGGAAGCGGGTGTGGCCGTGCTCGTCCGGGCCGACGCCGAACGAGCGCATCGCGGCGTACGACGTGACCCGGTCGTCGGCGAGGGTCACCTCGACGTCGTACAGGTGGGGATGCTCGGGCGACCAGGGGCGTACGTCGGAGAGGGCGATGCGCACCGGCACACCCGCCGGCACGTCGACCTCGTCCTCACCCACGACGACGTGGGCGGGTGTGCTGACCGGGACACCGGCTGCCACCACCGTCACCTCGAGCTCATCGGTCTCCAGGTGAGGGGTCAGCACCAGCCGTTCGACGTACGACGCAGGGACGGCCTCGAGCCAGACCGTCTGCCAGATGCCTGACTGGGCGGTGTACCAGATCTCCTTGCGGTCGAGGCGCTGCTTGCCGCGGGCGTGCACGCCGGTCTCGGAGAGGTCGCGGACTCGCACCTCGAGGACGTCGTCGCCGCGCAGGTGGTCGGTGACGTCGAGGGTGAAGGGGAGGTAGCCACCCGTGTGGGAGCCGACCTCGGCATCGTTGACCCACACGGTGCAGGTCTGGTCGACCGCGCCGAAGTGCAGCAGCACCCGACCGGTCGTCGAGGGCGGGGTGAAGCTGCGGCGGTACCAGAGCCACTCGTCGGGCTGCAGCTGTCGGCCGACCCCGGACAGCTCGGCCTCCGGGGAGAACGGCACCACGATCGGTCCGTCGTACGACGCCGGGCGGTCGGGTGAGTCGGTGAAGGCGTGCTCCCAGACACCGTTGAGGTTGACCCACGCCTCCCGGACGAGCTGGGGGCGTGGGTACTCAGGGAGCGGACGGTCGCGATCGAGCGCACGACCCCAGCGGGTGAGCACGCCTCACCGACCTCTGGACTAGTTGGTCGTCTCGACGTCGGCGCGCAGGGAGCGCATGACCGCGGCCAGCTTGGCGGAGTCCCAGCCGGGGACGGTGGGGATCAGCTCGCCGCCGGAGTCCTTGGTCGCCCAGGCGCAGATCGCGATCTTCTGGCCGGCGGCCTGCGAGGCGCACACGGCCTTGCCGCCGTTGTCGCCGGGGGACACGGCCGCGACCTTGAAGCCGTTGCTGGTGGCCAGCTTCTTCAGGGTGTTGACGAACGTGCTGGCGTTCTTCTCGGAGAGCTTGACCTTGGCGCCGAGGAAGACCAGCGCACCCTCGGGACCCTTGTCCTTGTTGGCCTGCTTGTAGACGCCGGACTTCACGTAGGAGACGTCCTTGAACTGGGCCTTGAACTGCGTCTCCGCTGCATCGAGCTGCTGCTTGAGCGCGGCCTCGGACTTCGTGTCGCGCTTCATGCCGCCGGCGGTCGACGGAATGGCGATGGAGTGCTTGTCCTCACCGTTGAGGGCCTGGTAGCCGAAGAACGCGCCAGCGGCCACCAGGGCCACCACGAGGACCGCGGCGACGGCGATGATCCATGGTGCCCGCGACCGCTTGGCGGTCTCGTCACCCTCGGGCGGCGGAGGCGGAGCGGCCTCGTCGCTCGCGGTCGGTCCAACACCCTCGACATGCTCTTCTGCAGGGGTGGGCTGGCCAGGTGGGTTCTGCTCACTCATGCGCCCCAGTGTGCCTGACCACCCTGAGTAGGGACTAAACGGACCGGTGGGGTGGACGGACCCGCGCTTGCGTCATACGAATCGAGCGCTCGAGGCACCAATTCGTATGACGCAAGACACGTTCAGCTGGGGACCTTGATGCCCGTTGCGGAGTGGCAGCGGTAGCCGAAGGGATTCTTCAGCAGGTACTGCTGGTGGTGGTCCTCGGCGTAGTAGTACGACGCCTCGCTGGCCGGCTTGATCTCGGTGGTGATCTGTCCGTACCCGCGCTTGGTGAGCTCGGGCTGGTACCTCTCGGTGACGCGCTGGGCGACCATCTCCTGCTCGGGAGTCGAGTAGTAGATGGCGGAGCGGTACTGCGTGCCCATGTCGTTGCCCTGGCGCATGCCCTGGGTCGGGTCGTGCACCTCGTAGAAGGTGGCGACCAGGTCGGCGTAGGAGACCTTCTTCGGGTCGTAGACGACGCGGACGGCCTCGGTGTGGCCGGTGCGGCCACTGCAGACCTCCTCGTACGACGGGTTCGGCGTGCTGCCGCCGGCGTAGCCGACCGAGGTCGACCAGACACCCGGGACCTGCCAGAAGACCTCCTCCGCGCCCCAGAAGCAGCCGAGCCCGAAGACGGCGACCTCGTAGCCCTGGGGGACCTCGTCGGTCACGAGCGGGGCGTCGAGCGCCTTGTGCTTCTCGGCCAGGGGGAACCACCGCTCGGCGCGGCCGGGCAGGGCCTCGGAGGGAGTGGGGAGTGTGGACTTCGTGCGCTGGAACATCGATGACCTTTCTGTGGATGCATCCTGTGCAACACCAGGCGAGCCGGTCTCGTTCCCGAGGGTAGCCTCGCGCATGTGACTCAGGAGCACAGGAGCAAGTCCGGGTTCGAGACCCGCGCCATCCACGCCGGCTACGAGCCCGACGAGATGACCGGCGCGGTGATCCCGCCGATCTACGCCACCTCGACCTACAAGCAGGACGGCGTCGGGGGGCTGCGCGGCGGCTACGAGTACAGCCGGTCCGCCAACCCGACCCGCACCGCCCTCGAGGGCAACATCGCCGCCCTGGAGGAGGGGGAGCGCGGCTTCGCGTTCGCCTCCGGCCTCGCGGCCGAGGACACGCTGCTGCACGCCGTGTGCCAGCCGGGGGACCACGTGGTGATCCCCGACGACGCGTACGGCGGGACGCACCGGCTCTTCGACAAGGTGCTGACCCGGTGGGGACTCGAGCACTCGACCGCGCCGGTCAGTGACCCCGACGTCGTGCGGGCCGCGATCCAGCCCGGACGCACCAAGGTGGTGTGGGTCGAGACGCCCACCAACCCCCTGCTCAACATCGGCGACATCGAGGCGCTGGCGGCCGTCGCGCACGACGCCGGTGCGCTGCTGGTCGTCGACAACACCTTCGCCTCGCCGTACCTCCAGCAGCCGTTGGTCCTCGGCGCGGACGTGGTCGTGCACTCGACGACGAAGTACTGCGGCGGGCACTCCGACGTCGTGGGCGGCGCCCTCGTCGTACGTGACCTCGAGCTGGCCGAGATCATCGAGTACCACCAGAACGCGATCGGCGCGGTCGCCGGTCCGTTCGACGCGTGGCTCACCCTGCGCGGGCTGAAGACCCTGGGCGTCCGGATGGACCGGCACTGCGACAACGCCGAGCGAGTGGTCGAGTTCCTCAGCGGGCACGCGGCCGTCAGCCAGGTCATCTACCCCGGGCTGCCGGAGCACTCGGGGCACGAGGTCGCCAGCCGCCAGATGAAGAGGTACGGCGGCATCGTCTCCTTCCGCGTGCGCGGCGGGGAGCAGCAGGCGCTCGACGTGTGTGCCAGGGCCGAGGTGTTCACCCTGGCCGAGTCGCTCGGCGGCATCGAGTCGCTGATCGAGCTGCCCGGCCGGATGACGCACGCGAGCGTCGCCGGTACCGACCTCGAGGTCCCGGCCGACCTGATCCGCCTCAGCGTCGGCATCGAGACGGCCGACGACCTGGTCGCCGACCTGGACCGGGCGCTGGGGTGAGCGAGCCCGACGACCGGGCGCCGGACGCTCGGTTCACCCTCGCCAACGAGCGCACCCTGCTCGCCTACCAGCGCTCGGCGATCGGGCTGATGGCGGCCGCCATCGCGGTCGCGCACTTCTTCGGCGACGACACCGAGGTCCTCCTCCTGTCGCTGGCGCTGTTGGGCACGGGCGTCTTCGCCGCGGTCGGCGGCTACCTTCGCTACCGCCAGGTCGACCAGGCGCTCCGCACCGGCCGCACCATCTCGAGCGGGTCGGCGGCCCACATCGTCAGCCTGGCCGTGCTGCTCTGCCTGTGCTTCGCGGCGTTCTACGTCGTCACGCAGGCCGGCTGACCCGTGCTGCTGTGCGTGGACGTGGGGTCCACCTTCACCAAGGCCGCCCTCGTCGACGACGAGAACGGGACGCTGCTCGCGACCGCGGAGCACCCGACGACCTTGGCCACGGACGTGCTCGACGGGGTCGACGCGTGCCGTGCCTCGCTCGTCCCTGACTTCCCTGAGGCGGACAGCGCAGAGGTGCTCGCGTGCTCGTCCGCGGGTGGTGGGTTGCGGATCGCCGTGGTCGGCAACGAGGAGCTGGTCACGGCCGAGGCCGGTCGACGGGTGGCGCTGTCGAGCGGCGGCAAGGTGGTGGCGGTGCTGGGCCGAACGTCGCCCGAGGCGGCTTTCGACGAGCTGGACCGAACGACCCGACCCGACGTGGTGCTGCTGACCGGGGGCACCGACGACGGGGACGGGGAGGGGATCCTCGACGGTGCCCGCCGGCTGGCGGCCAGCGGGTGGCGCGGGCCGGTCGTGGTCGCCGGCAACGTGGCAGCGCGTGCGGCAGTCGGCGAGGTGCTGGCCGGGTGGCCGGTCGTGGTCACCGACAACGTGGTGCCGCGGATCGGCGTACTCGCTCCCGAGCCGGCTCGCCGCGCCATCCGCGAGATGTTCCTGACTCACGTCATCGGCGGCAAGGGACTCAGCAGCCGGGCCGACTTCACCGCGATGGTGCACGGCGCGACTCCCGACCTGGTGCTGACCGGGGTCGAGGTGCTGGCCCGGGTGGCCGAGTGCGACGTCGTGGTGGTCGACATCGGGGGAGCGACGACCGACGTGCACTCCGTCGTACGGCTCGACCCGGAGGATGCCGGACTGTCCCGCGAGGTCGTGGCCACCACCCCGGTCACGCGCACGGTCGAGGGCGACCTCGGCATGCGCTGGAGCGCGGTCACCACCTGGGAGGCCGGACACGAGGCCGGGCTGCTCGGCAAGGACACTGCCCCCGCCGTACGCCGCAATGCCGATCCGTCGTTCCTGCCGAGCAGCGACCTCGAGCGTCGCGAGGACGAGCTGATCGCCGCGACGGCGGCCACCCTGGCGCTGCGTCGGCACGTGGGTCGTTCGCGCGTGGTGGTCGGTCCTGACGGACGGGTCGTCGAGCGCACCGGCAAGGACCTGCGCGAGGTGGCGCTGCTCGTCGGCTCGGGTGGCACACTGCGTCACTCGGACCCGGAGTCGGCGGCTCGCGTCCTCGGTGGACTGACCGGGAGCTCGCCCGAGGGATGGCAGCTGCCCGAGCATCCGCGGGTCGTCGTCGACCGCGACTACGTGCTGGCTGCGGTCGGCCTGCTCTCGGAGCGGCGTCCGTCAGCGGCGGCGGCGCTGGCACGTAGCCTGTCGACGTGCCACGAGGACCACGCAAGCTGATCAGCGATTTTCGGGACCGCTCTCGCGCGGAGGTGGAGTCGTCCGACGAGCACGTGCGCGCCCGGATCGCCCAGCAGTGGGCCGAGGTGAGGGCAGCTCGGCGCGCGCTGGGCGTCGAGCCGGAGATCTCGGGCGGGCCGTCGAACTTCCGGCCGGCGCGGGTGCCCTACGGCATGGACCTCGCGGCCGCGTGGGCGTGGCGGTTCATCGTCGTGTGCGGCGCCCTGGCGATCATCCTCTGGCTGCTCAACCTGTTCCTCGTCGTGGTCCTGCCGGTGGTCATCGCGCTCCTGATCGCGGCGCTGGTCAGCCCGGTGGTGGTCTGGGGGCAGCGGCTCGGTCTCCCGCGCAAGCTGTCGGCGCTGCTCACGGTCATCCTCGGGATCGGCCTGATCGCCCTGCTGGTCACCTACGTCAGCAACCAGGTCTCCAACGGGATCGGCGACCTCTCCAGCCAGGTCAGCGACGGCATCCAGCAGATCCGCAACTGGTTGCACGACGGGCCGTTGCACATCACCGACAAGCAGCTCAGCGACGGCCTCGACAAGGCCCAGGAGCAGATCAAGTCCTACGGGGAGGACTCGGTCGGCAGGCTCGGTGAGGTCGGCGCCACCGTCGCCGACGTGTTCGCCGGGATCTTCATCGTGCTGTTCTCGACGTACTTCTTCCTCGCCGACGGCCACCTGATCTGGGCCTGGCTGGTGCGGCTGTTCCCGCGCGCCGGGCGCGTCCGGGCCGACTCGTCCGGTCGGGTCGCCTGGAGGTCGCTGACCCAGTTCGTCCGGGCCACCGTCCTGGTGGCAGGCACCGACGCGATCGGCATCATGATCGGCGCCGCGATCCTCGGGGTGCCGTTCGTCAGCGCGATCGGTGTGCTCGTCTTCCTCGGCGCGTTCATCCCGCTGGTCGGTGCCTTCGTCTCGGGCACGGTGGCGGTCCTCGTCGCCCTCGTGGCCGTCGGGCCGGTGAAGGCGCTGATCATGTTCGGCGTCGTGGTCGGCGTACAACAGCTCGAGGCGCACGTCCTCCAGCCGTTCCTGATGGGCCGCTTCGTCTCGGTGCACCCGCTCGGCGTGATCATCGCCATCGCCCTCGGCGTGATCGTCGCCGGTATCCCGGGAGCCCTGATCGCCGTACCCCTCGCCGCGTCGCTGAACGCCGTCGTACAACACCTCGCGAACTACACCGAGGTCGGCGAGGACGCCGAAGAAGCCTCCGAGGACGATCCCGCCCCCCTGGACGAAGACACCACCAGCGACGAGGTCGCCGACATTCACGACCAGGAACTGCCCACCCCGACGGAGTAGTCGCTCGTGCCTGGACGCAGCCTTGTTGGTGTTGCTTCCAGGCCCGCTCGGTTTGGTCGGGGCTCCGGGTTGACGGGGTACGTGGCCGACGTCCGTTGTGGTTGCGGTGGCGTCCCGGCGCGCTCGGTCGGCGTGCGGGCGCTCGGCTCGAGATCCTGTGGCTGGGGTCGCCGGTTGAGGTGGGTTTTCGTCTCAGGGCATGGCTGTGGCCCCGGCTGGGGTGGGCCGGGGTGGCGGGGGCTTCAGGTTCTTCGGGGTGGGCGGCGGCTGATGGGTGGGACTTCGTACTGGTGGCCAGTTGGGCTGGTCCAGATGTAGGTGCCGTCCTCGAGACGTTTGTAGTCCCAGGCGGTAAACGTCTTCATCCGGTGATGCGTCCTGCACAACGGCGCAAGATTCAGCGGGTTGGTCTGGCCGCGTGGGCCGCCGTCGGTCATCAGGATGTAGGCGGTGATGTGGTCGAGGTCGCAGGACCTGGAGTCGCGGAGGCAGCCGGGGAAGACGCAGTGGGCGTCGCGCAGCAGGCAGAGCTCCCGCATCGCTGATGGTGGGTCGTGCTGGTCGACCGCTTGGGTCGAGCTCAGGTCGAGGACGGGTCGGACGATGACCTTGCCGCCAGCGGCTGCGTAGCCGGTGAGCCAGTCGGTGAGGAGCTGGTCGGTGGCGGCCCCGAGCTTCTCGATCGAGACCGCGCCTGGTTGGTCGGGGTCGAGGTGGACGTAGAGGTTCACCGCACTTGCACCCGGGCTCGGTGCTGCGTCGCGGCCGGACAGCAGGTCGAGGGCGTACTGGGGGTCGGCGAGGATCCCCACGGCGCGGGCTCGGCGGACGTCGACGGGTTCGGTGTCGCCGAGGTCGCGCAGTTCGCCGGCGATCCGGGTCACGGTCTGGTCGAGGAGCAGGGCGTCGGGGGTGTCGAGGGTCATCACCACGTCGGTGGTGGCGGGGTTGCCGCGGTGCCGTAGCCAGACCCCGCGGCGGGCGAGCTCTTCCTCTTCGTCGGCCACGGCCCGGTCGGGGTCGAAGTAAAGGCGTGCCTCCTGGACGAGGCGGGTGGCGTCGACCATCCCGATCTTCGAGGGGGTGGCGGAGATGAGCCGGTCTGCGAACGCGACGGCCTCGACCGATAGGTCGTGGGTCTCGCGGGAGATCGCCCGGGCTCGCCACACCGGGACCACTCCGGCCTCGACCAGCTCCCAGAGCCGGGGAAGGCGGTAGACGAGTTCGAGGGCGTCTGCGATGCGCTGCTTGGCCGTCTCCAGCGAGATGCCGAGGGCGGCGGCGAACGAGGCTGGCGCGAACTCGTCGACCAGCGGCGCACCGGCACCAGCCAGCGGGGCGCGAGATGAGTCGGCGGTGAAGATGCCGTGGTCGTCCTCCCAGCCGGCCGGGAACTCATCACGGCACGGGTGTATCAACGCCCACCGGACCGCGAACTCGACCTGGCGGAGGGCTGCCGTGTGCTCGTCGTCGCGGGCTTGGCGGACACCGTCGATCACCTCAGCAGCGGTGAGGGCGGTGGTGGTGTCCATGAAGAAACTCTAGACGTCGGCACCGACACTTTCGCTCAGAGATTCGAAGATGTGCAGAACTCTTCTGGAACCTCGATCGGGGTGGTTTCGAGACGCTCCCTGGCGCTCGCTCCTCAACCACCGAACACCAAGCAAACCGCGACGGACCCACTGCCAGAACCCAGCGACCGCAACCACAGGATCTGAACCCCGCCGCCGGAAGGCGAACAGAGGCGTCGGGACGCCACCGCAACCCCACGCCGACGGAAACCACGACTCTCGTTGACCCAGACCGACCGACCAGCCCGAGTGGTCTCGACTGTCCGCTCGCTTCGCTCGCTCCTCGACCACCTTGCACGCTGGGGGGCGCACAGTGAGGTGTGGTTTCGAGACGCTCGCTGGCGCTCGCTCCTCAACCACCGAATGCCACGCAAACCGTGACGGACCCACTCCCAGAACCCAGCGACCGCAACCACAGGATCTGGACCCCCGCGGCCGGAAGCCGAACAGAGGCGTCGGGACGCCACCGCAACCCGACGCCGACGGAAACCACGACTCTCGTCAACACGACCGGCCGACCAGACCCCGAGTGGTCTCGACTGTCCGCTCGCTTCGCTCGCTGCTCGACCACCTTGTCCGTCGCGGCCGACACGGGAGCGGGTGGCTTCGAGACGCTCGCTGGCGCTGGCTCCTCAACCACCGAATGCCAAGCAAACCGTGACGGACCCACCGCCAGAACCCAGCGACCGCAACCACAGGATCTGGACCCCCGCGGCCGGAAGCCGAGCAAGGGCGCCGGGACGCCACCGCAACCGACGCCTACGGGAACCACGACTCTCGTCAACACGACCGACCGACCAGCCCCGAGTGGTCTCGGCTGTCCGCTCGCTTCGCTCGCTGCTCGACCACCTTGCACGCTGGGGGGCGCACAGTGAGGTGTGGTTTCGAGACGCTCGCTGGCGCTCGCTCCTCAACCACCGAACACCAAGCAAACCGTGACGGACCCACTGCCAGAACCCAGCGACCGCAACCACAGGATCTGAACCCCGCCGCCGGAAGGCGAACAGAGGCGTCGGGACGCCACCGCAACCCCACGCCGACGGAAACCACGACTCTCGTTGACCCAGACCGACCGACCAGCCCGAGTGGTCTCGACTGTCCGCTCGCTTCGCTCGCTGCTCGACCACCTTGCACGCTGGGGGGCGCACAGTGAGGTGTGGTTTCGAGACGCTCGCTGGCGCTCGCTCCTCAACCACCAAGACCCGCCCGAGTGCTCTCGCCCGCTCGCTTCGCTCGCTGCTCGACCACGGTGCGCCGACCGCCCACAGGCCAAGACGGGAGGGCGGCCCTAGGGTGGCTCCATGACCGTCACGCTCGCTGACATCGAGGCCGTTGTTGACCTGGTCGACGAGGTGGCCATTCGTACGACGATGGAGGAGTCGCGCTGGTTGCAGACCCTGGTCGGGGGGCCGGTGCTGCTGAAGTGCGAGAACCTTCAGCGCACGGGGTCGTTCAAGATCCGGGGTGCCTATGTGCGGCTGTCGCGGCTGACCGAGGAGGAGCGTGCGCGGGGGGTGGTGGCCGCCTCGGCCGGCAACCATGCGCAGGGGGTGGCGCTGGCGGCGCAGCTGCTGGGGATCCGGGCGACGGTGTTCATGCCGATGGGGGCGCCGATCCCCAAGATCAACGCCACCAAGGGGTACGGCGCGGAGGTGCGCTTCCACGGGGAGTACCTCACCCAGGCACTCGTGCGCGCGAAGGAGTTCGCCGACGAGACCGGGGCGGTGTTCATCCACCCGTTCGACCACACCGACATCGTGTCCGGGCAGGGCACGGTCGGGCTCGAGATCCTGGAGCAGGCGCCCGAGGCCGCGACGGTGCTGATCCCGACCGGTGGGGGTGGCCTGCTGGCCGGCGTGGCGCTGGCCATCAAGGCCAAGCGGCCTGACATCCGCGTCGTGGGGGTGCAGGCCGAGGAGGCGGCGGCGTACCCCGAATCGCTCCGCACCGGCACGCCGGTCGCCCTGGAGAAGATGACCACCATGGCCGACGGGATCGCGGTCGCGTGCCCGGGCGACGTGCCGTTCGCGGCCATCCAGGAGCACGTCGACGAGGTCGTCACGGTCTCCGAGGAGTCCTTGTCGCAGGCGTTGGTGCTGCTGCTCGAGCGGGCCAAGCTGGTCGTCGAGCCATCGGGAGCCGCGGCGGTGGCGGCGATCATGGACCACCCGGAGGCGTTCGGTACGCCGGTCGTCGCCGTGCTCTCCGGCGGCAACGTCGACCCGCTGCTGCTCGGCAACCTGATCCGGCACGGCATGGCCTCGTCGGGGCGCTACCTCAACCTGCGCTGCGTGATCCCCGACCGTCCGGGAGGCCTGGCGCACCTGCTGGCCGAGCTGGCCGAGATCGGCGCCAACGTGCTCGAGGTCTCCCACGAGCGCACGTCGACCTCACTCAACGTCGGCGAGGTAGAGGTGCGTCTCCAGCTGGAGACGAAAGGTCCCGACCACGCCGAAGAGGTGCTCACCCGGTTGAGGGAGCACGGCTACCACGTCGTCGAGTAGGCGTCAGCCGACGTACGGCACGGCCTCGACGATCTCGGCCTTCTGGTCCTTGCCGTTGGGCAGCGTGTAGGTGACGGTCTCGCCGCGCTTGGCGCCGTCGATCGCCTGTCCGAGCGGGGACTGCGGGGAGTAGACCTTGATGTCGTCGCCGGCCATCTCGCGGGCGCCGAAGAGGAAGGTCTCCTCGAGGTCGAGGCCCACCAGCTTCACGGTCACCTTCATGCCGGGCTCGACGACGCCGTCGTCGGCCGGGGTCTCGCCGACCTCGGCGCGCTCGAGCATGTCGACCAGCTGCTGCACGCGGCCGTCGAGCTTGCCGAGCTCGTCGCGGGCGGCGTGGTAGCCGGCGTTCTCCTTCAGGTCACCCTCGTCGCGGGCGTCGCTCACTCGCTTCACGAGCGCAGAGCGGGTGGGACCGCGCAGCTCCTCGAGTTCGGCCTTGAGCTCGTCGTACTTGGCCTGGGTCAGCCAGACGACGGTGCTCTGGGTCGGCTCGGTCATGGGAAAACTCCTGTGGATCGATGAACCGGGATTGGGCAAGTAGATGATCGTACCAACGCCGCGCCCGGAGGCAGAATCGTCTCAGCGAGGTCGGGACTGGTCCTTGCTGGTGCAACCCACCATCTCGACACTCGTCGCCTCGCGCTCCGTGCGCAACGTCACGTCACGGTGGATGGTGCCCTTGGTGCCCGTCACCACGAAGTTGAGCTCGCCCACGACGCTGTGGTCGGCGCCGACCGCGCGCACCAGGCAGCTGGCTCGCACGTCCTTGTCGGAGGTGCGTACGGCGACCGATGCGGTCGCCGAGTGCTCGTCCACCACGTGGAAGGTGTTCAACGACGAGGTGACCTCGGGGTTGCTCTGGAACCAGACCGCCCACGCCAGCCAGGCGAGCGCGAAGAGACCGACCACACCGGAGAGGCCGATCACCAGTCGGCGGCGTCCGGGGGAGTCGGTGCCGTAGCGGTCGGACATCAGGTCGCTCACCTGTCGGATTCTCGCACTGGCCCTCCTCCCTAGGATGGTCGGCATGCTCCGGCTGATGCACGTGCACGCCCACCCCGACGACGAGTCGAGCAAGGGTGCTGCCTCCACGGTGAAGTACGTCAAGGAAGGCGTCGACGTCCACGTCGTCACCTGCACGGGCGGCGAACGCGGCTCGATCCTGAACCCGAAGATGGACCGTCCGGAGGTGCTGGCCAACATCAGCGAGATCCGCCGGCAGGAGATGGATGCCGCGCGCGAGATCCTCGGCGTACGCCAGGACTGGCTGGGCTTCGTCGACTCCGGCTGGCCCGAGGGCGATCCCAAGCCGCCGCTGCCGGAGGGGTGCTTCGGGCTGGTGGACCCGCAGGTGGCGGCCGAGCCGCTGGTGAAGCTGATCCGGAGCTTCCGGCCCCACGTGCTGACGACGTACGACGAGAACGGCGGCTACCCGCACCCGGACCACATCATGTGCCACAACGTCTCGATGGTGGCTCTCGAGGCGGCGGCCGATCCGGAGCGCTTCCCGGACGCCGGTGAGCCGTGGCAGGTGCTGAAGGTCTACTACCAGCACGGCTTCAACCGGCCGCGGATGATGGCGCTGCACGAGGCGATGCTGGCCGAGGGGATGGAGTCGCCGTTCACCGAGCGGATCAAGGACTGGAAGCCGGACCCGGCCCACGACGCGCGGATCACCACCCGAGTGCCGTGCGGCGACTACTTCGAGGTGCGCGACCGCGCCCTGATCGCGCACGCCACCCAGATCGACCCCGACGGGTTCTTCTTCCAGGCCCCTCTGGAGCTGCAGAAGCGGGTGTGGCCGACCGAGGAGTTCGAGCTGGTCGACTCCAAGGTCGAGACGACCCTGCCCGAGGACGATCTGTTCGCGGGCATCCGGGGTCACGCCGATCTGGAAGCCTGAGACAATGGCCGTATGACCACCCTGATCGTCTGGGCCGACAAGGTTCCGAACCCCAATGACGTGACGGCCGGCTGGGTGGCGTTCGCCGTGTTCATCGCTCTCGCGATCGCGGTGGCGTTCCTCGGTTTCAGCCTCACCAAGCACCTCCGCCGGGCCAACGAGAACGCCGAGAAGGGCGTTTTCGACCCGAGCGACGAGGCTCCTCGCCAGCCCTAGTTAAGGGTTCGCTTAGGTGCCGTTGACGGGGCCTGCGCCGGCGACCGATAGTCGTGTGACCCGCCTCACACGGAGGTTCCAGTGCAGGTACCCGCACCTTTCGACTATGAGCGCGCCACCAGCGTGGACGACGCCATCAGCAAGCTCGAACGCCTCGGCGAGGAAGCGAGACTCGTGGCCGGCGGCCACAGCCTGATCCCGATGATGAAGCTCAGGTTGACCGACCTCGAGTACCTCATCGACATCAACGACCTGCACGACGAGCTCGGCTACGTGCGCGTGGGTGTCGACGAGGTCCGGATCGGGGCGATGACGCGGCACCGCGAGCTGCTCGAGTCACCCGAGCTGGCGGCGGTGTTCCCGATCTTCGCCGATGCCGAGCAGGTGATCGCCGACCCCGTCGTGCGCAACCGCGGCACCATCGGCGGTTCGCTGTGCCAGGCCGACCCGTCTGAGGACCTGACGGCAGTGTGTACGGCGCTCGACGCGAGCTGTGTCATCCGCAGCTCGTCCGGCGAGCGGGTGGTCTCGATGGAGGACTTCCACCGCGGGCCCTACGAGACGGCGGTCGGGCAGGCGGAGATCCTCACCGAGGTCCGGCTGCCCGTGCGTCCGGGCGGATCCAGTGCCTACGCCAAGGTCGAGCGTCGTGCCGGTGACTGGGCCGTCACCTCGGCAGGTGCGGCCGTGTGGATGACCGATGGCGTGATCACCAATGCGCGGGTCGGGCTGGCGGCCGTCGGCCCCAACACGGCCGGCATCCCGGCCATCTCGGAGCTGATGCAGGGCAAGCCACCGAGCGAGGAGCTCTACGCCCAGGCCGGCGAGCTGGCCTCTGCCGCCTGCAACCCGTCGACCGACAACCGCGGGACTGTCGAGTACAAGCGGCACCTCGCCGACGAGCTCACCCGTCGAACACTGCGGACCGCCGTACAGCGGATCGAGGCCGGCCTCGCCGGCGATGAAGGAGGGAACCGCTGATGCAGGTCACGATGACGGTCAACGGCGAGAGCGTGACCCGCGAGGTCGAGGGACGGATGCTGCTGGTGCACTTCCTGCGCGACGAGCTCGGGCTCACCGGCACCCACTGGGGCTGCGACACCAGCAACTGCGGCACCTGCGTGACCTGGATGGACGGCGAGCCCGTCAAGTCCTGCACCGTGCTGGCCGCCATGGCCGGCGGTCGCGAGGTGCGCACGGTCGAAGGCCTCGAGAAGGACGGCGTCCTCGACCCCGTGCAGGAGGGGTTCATGCGCTGCCACGGGCTGCAGTGCGGCTTCTGCACACCGGGCATGATGCTCACCGCGCGCGCCCTGCTCGACCGCAACCCGCACCCCACCGAGCAGGAGATCCGCGAGGCGATCTCCGGCCAGATCTGCCGGTGCACCGGCTACACCACCATCGTCCGCTCCATCCTGTGGGCGGCCGAGCATCCCGACGGACCGACCCCGGCCGCCGCCGAACCGGAGACAGCGGGGAGCGCGTCATGACCGCCCTGGACAAGTCCGTGCAGGAAGCCGCGGTCGAGCACGAGGACCTCGAGCACGCCGACAACGACAAGACGCCGCTCGGCCACGGCCGGATGCTGCGCAAGGAGGACCCGCGCTTCATCCGCGGCATGGGCAGGTACGTCGACGACCTCCAGCTCAACGGGATGCTGCACCTCGCGATCCTGCGCTCACCGGTCGCGCACGCCAACATCGTCAGCATCGACGTGAGCGCTGCCCAGGCGCACCCGAAGGTCAAGGCCGTCATCACCGGTGCCGACCTCGCGGCGCAGGGCCTGGCGTGGATGCCCACGCTGTCCAACGACGTGCAGGCCGTGCTCGCGACCGACCGGGTCCGCTTCCAGGGCCAGGAGGTGGCGTTCGTGGTGGCCGAGGACCGCTACTCGGCCCGCGACGCGCTCGAGCTGATCGACGTGGAGTACGACGTGCTGCCACCCGTCGTCGACGTACGCAAGGCGCTCGCACCCGACGCCGAGGTGATCCGCACCGACCTCGAGGGGAAGAAGGACAACCACTGCTTCGACTGGGAGACCGGCGACAAGGACGCGACCGAGGCCGTCTTCGCGAAGGCCGACGTCGTCGTCAAGCAGGACATCGTCTATCCGCGCGTGCACCCGGCGCCGATGGAGACCTGCGGCTGCGTCGCCGACTACGAGCGGGTGAGCGGCCAGCTGACGCTGTGGACCACCAGCCAGGCGCCCCACGCGCACCGCACGGTCTATGCCCTGGTCTCCGGTCTGCCCGAGCACAAGATCCGGGTCATCGCGCCCGACATCGGTGGCGGCTTCGGCAACAAGGTGCCGATCTACCCCGGCTACGTGTGCGCGATCGTCGCGTCGCTGGTGATCGGCAAGCCGGTCAAGTGGATGGAGGACCGTACCGAGAACCTCGTCAGCACCGGCTTCGCCCGCGACTACGTGATGCAGGGCGAGATCGCGGCCACCAAGGAGGGCAAGATCCTCGCGATCCGCACCCACGTCCTCGCCGACCACGGTGCCTTCAACGGGACGGCTGCGCCGATCAAGTACCCCGCCGGCTTCTTCGGGGTGTTCACCGGCAGCTACGACCTGGAGGCGGCGTACTGCTCGATGACGGCCGTCTACACCAACAAGGCGCCGGGCGGCGTCGCCTACGCGTGCTCGTTCCGGATCACCGAGGCGGTCTACCTCGTCGAGCGGATCGTGGACTGCCTGGCCTACGAGCTGGAGATGGACCCCGTCGAGCTGCGCAAGAAGAACTTCATCCAGCCCGACCAGTTCCCGTACACGACCAAGACGGGCTGGGTCTACGACTCCGGTGACTACGAGAGGGCGATGGACGTCGCCCTGGAGATGGCGGGCTACGACGACCTGCGACGCGAGCAGGAGGAGAAGCGCGCCAAGGGTGAGCTGATGGGCATCGGCGTCGCCTTCTTCACCGAGGCGGTCGGCGCCGGTCCGCGCAAGGACATGGACATCCTCGGGCTCGGCATGGCCGACGGCAGCGAGCTGCGCGTGCACCCGACCGGCAAGGCCGTGCTGCGCGTGTCCTGCATGAGCCAGGGGCAGGGCCACGAGACCACGTTCGCGCAGATCGTGGCCGAGGAGATCGGGATCCCGGTCGCCGACATCCAGGTGGTCAACGGCGACACCGACCAGACCCCGTTCGGCCTCGGCACCTACGGCAGCCGGTCGACGCCGGTGTCCGGCGCCGCGGCCGCGCTCGTCGCCCGCAAGGTGCGCGACAAGGCGCAGATCATCGCGTCGGGAATGCTCGAGGTCTCCGTCGCCGACCTCGAGTGGCAGAAGGGCTCCTTCCAGGTGAAGGGCGACCCCGGCCGGTCGGTGACCATCCAGGACATCGCGATGCGGGCGCACGGCGCGGGCGATCTGCCGGAGGGGATCGAGGGCGGTCTCGAGGCGCAGATCTGCTACAACCCGTCGAACCTGACCTATCCGTTCGGCGCCTACATCTGCGTCGTCGACATCGATCCCGGCACAGCCGAGGTGAAGGTACGCCGCTTCGTGGCCGTCGACGACTGCGGCACCCGGATCAACCCGATGATCATCGAGGGCCAGGTGCACGGTGGTCTCACCGACGGCATCGGGATGGCGTTGATGGAGATGATCTCCTTCGACGAGGACGGCAACTGCATCGCCGGCTCGCTGATGGACTACCTGATCCCGACGGCGCTGGAGACGCCGCACTGGGAGACCGGGCACACCGTCACCCCGTCGCCCCACCACCCGATCGGCGCCAAGGGCGTCGGCGAGTCCGCCACCGTCGGGTCGCCGCCCGCCATCGTCAACGCGGTGGTGGACGCGCTCAAGCCCTACGGGATCAGGCACGCCGACATGCCGCTGACCCCGTCACGGGTGTGGGATGCCATGCAGGGTCACCCGACCCCGCCGATCTAGGGAGAAGCCGTGACGGCCCAGCTCACCGAGCGCATCGTCGAGCTCACCCGGTCCCGGGTGCCGTTCGTCCAGGCGACGGTCGTGCGCGCGCAGGAGCCGAGCTCGGCCCATGCCGGCGACCGGGCGATCGTGCTGCGTGACGGGACCATCGAGGGATTCGTCGGTGGTCAGTGCGCGGCCGGCTCGGTGCGCGCGGCCGCCCTCGACGCGCTGGAGTCAGGGGTCGGCGTACTCCTGCGGGTGCTTCCCGACGGCGACGACGCCTTCCCCCAGACCCCTGGTGCCAGCATCGTGGTGAACCCGTGCCTGTCAGGAGGGGCGTTGGAGATCTACCTCGAGCCGTTGCTGCCGTCGCCGTCGCTGTACGTCGCCGGCACCTCGCCGACCGCGGAGGCGGTGGCGGCACTCGCGCCAGCGCTCGGCTTCGTGGTCGACCGCGCCGGGACGCCCGACGGCGCCACGGCCGTGGTCATCTCGACCCACGGTGGCGACGAGCCGGCCGCGGTCCGCGCGGCACTGGATGCCGGCGTCGGGTTCGTCGGCATCGTCTGCAGCCACACCCGGGGCGAGGCCCTGCTGGCCGAGCTCGACCTCAGCGAGGACGAGCGTTCGCGGGTGCACCCGCACGTGGGCGTCGACATCGGAGCCCGTACGGCGCCCGAGATCGCCCTCTCGATCCTGGCCGAGATCGTCCGCCGGATCCGGCTCGAAGGACTGGTGGCCACCTCGGACCGACCGGCGGTCACGAGGCCGCTGCAGGCCGTCGACCCGGTCTGCGGCATGGCCGTGACGATCGGCCCCGACTCCATCCGCGCAGTCGTCGACGGCACCGAGCACTGGTTCTGCAACCCCGGGTGTCGCGACAGCTTCGTCGCGGACCACGCTTCGTGACCGTCGCCGCCGTCGTGCTGGCCGCGGGCGCCTCGCGCCGGCTGGGTCGACCCAAGCAGGTGCTGGCGCTCGACGGCGCCACCGTCCTCGACGCCACCCTGACGGTGGCGCGGGCGTCGGCCTGCCAGCCGGTCGTGGTGGTCCTCGGCGGTGCCGCGGACGACGTGCGCGCCGAGGTGGACCTCGACGGCGTGCAGGTGGTCGAGAACCAGGACTACGGCGAGGGTTGCGCCACCTCGATCCGCACCGCGCTGGACGCGCTGCCCGACCAGGTCACCGGGATCGTGCTGATGCTAGGGGACCAGCCCCGTGTCGCGGTCGAGACGGTGCAGGAGCTGGAGGCGGCGGCACGCGGGCACGCCGTCGGCGTCTGTGAGTACGACGACGGGCTCGGCCACCCGTTGTGGTTCGATCGGCAGATGTTCGGTGCGCTTGAGTCGATGCACGGTGACAAGGCCGTCTGGAAGCTGGTGGACGCCGAGTCCCAGGGGGCCGACGTCGTCCGTGTCCGGATCCAGGGTCCGGTGCCGCGCGACATCGACACCTGGGACGACTACCAGGCCATGCTCGCGGAGCAGTCGTGACCTCCCTCGCGTCTGCGGAGGACGTTCGCCGCGGCTTCGACGAGCACGACTACCTCGCCGACCAGGGCATGTCGACCGCGGTCTTCCTGTCGCTGCGGCTCGGGATGCCGCTGCTCCTCGAGGGTGAGCCCGGTGTCGGCAAGACGGCGGCCGCGCACGTGCTGGCCCGCTGTCTCGGCGTACCGCTGGTGCGGTTGCAGTGCTACGAGGGACTCAGTGCGTCCGAAGCGCTCTACGACTGGAACTACCAGCGACAGCTGCTCGCCATCCGGCTCGCGGAGTCGCGCGGCGAGAAGCTCACCGAGGCCGACCTGTTCAGCGAGGACTACCTGATCGAGCGGCCGGTGCTGCGCTGCGTGCGGTACGACGGCCCCCACCCGCCGGTGCTGCTGGTCGACGAGATCGACCGTGCCGATGACGAGTTCGAGGCGCTGCTGCTCGAGGTGCTCGGCGAGGGCTCGGTCACCGTCCCCGAGATCGGCACCTTCACGGCGAGCCGCCCACCGATCGTCGTACTCACCTCCAACCGCAGTCGCGACCTGCACGACGCGTTGCGGCGCCGCTGCCTCTACCACTGGCTGGAGTACCCCGAGCCCGAGCGGGTGTGCGCGATCCTGCGCCGTACCGTCCCCGCGGCCAACGAGGACCTGATCACCTCGGCGGCGCAGTTCGTCGGGCGGGTGCGGACGCTGGAGGTGGACAAGCCGCCGGGCCTGGCCGAGGCGATCAACTGGGTGGCGGCCCTGTCCGCGCTCGGTGCGACCGAGCTGGGCCGCGACGCCGTCGTCGCGACCCTCGGGGCGGTCGTCAAGACCGTCGACGACCGCGACGTGGTGCTGCGCAGCCTCGATGGGTGACACCCCGGCCGCGCTGCTGCCCGGCGTCGACCGGGCAGCCCTGGCTGCTGCCTTCGGCGACAAGCTGCGGCGAGCCGGGGTCGTCGTACCCACCACTGCGCTGGCCGAGGTGTGCGAGGCGCTGGGAGCCGAGCCACCGACCGAGCTCGAGCAGCTGTACTGGCAGCTGCGGGTGACCCTGGTCCGTCGCCACACCGACCTCGGTGCGTTCGACCGGGTGTTCACGGCCGCCTTCCGCGACAGCGATCTCGGCGGCGACCCGCACGCCCGTCGCCGTGGACTGCCGTCGGGGCCGCCGCCACAGCCGGAGGAGCAACTGGTCTCGGTGCCGGGTCGCGGTGACCAGGCGCCCGAGCCGGGTGGTCTGCCGTGGCACACCCTGCCGCGGTCGGCGTCGTCGGCGGAGGAGAGCGACGAGAACGCCTATGTCCTGCCGGAGCTGCTGCCCAGTGCACTCGAGGGGATGGGGGAGACGCCGTTCGACGAGTTCGACGCCGACCAGCTCGCCCTGCTCGGCCGGTGGTTGGAGCGAGCCGCTCCCCGGTGGCCGGTCCGGCGCAGCCGCCGGACGAAGGCGGGTCGACGGGGGAGCAAGATCGCGCTGCGGTCGACCATCGCCGCCTCGGGTCGCGCCGGGTTCGAGCCGCTCCTGGACCTGCGCCGACAGAGGCGGGTCGAGCGGCCGCGTCCGCTCACCCTGGTCACGGACGTGAGTGCGTCGATGCAGTCCTACTCCGCGGCGTACCTCCACCTGATGCGGGCCTTCGCGCGCACCGGCCGGGCCGAGACGTTCGCGTTCTCGACCACCCTGACGAGGCTGACGCCGGCGCTGACCCACCGTTCGGCCGACACCGCGCTCGCCCTGGCCGAGGAGCGCGTCGTCGACCGGTACGGCGGGACGCACCTCGCTCGCGCCCTGCGGGACCTGCTGTCCTCGCGGCACGGATCGACCCTGCGCGGCGGGGTGCTGGTGATCGCCTCCGACGGGTGGGACACCGACGAGCCCGAGGAGCTCAGGGCGGTGATGGCGCGGTTGCAGCGACGGGTTCGACGGCTGGTCTGGCTCAACCCGAGGGCCGGCGCGGCCGGGTTCGAGCCCCTGGTCGGCTCGATGGCGGCGGCGCTGCCGTTCTGCGACGCCTTCCTGCCGGCCCACACGGTGGCGGCGTTGCCGGACGTGTTCGCCGCGGTCAGCTCCACAGGGTGACGTGCACGGCCGGGCGGAACCGACCGACCCCAGCGGCCTCACCGCGCAGCATCGCCTGGGTGGCGCGCGGGGTGCCGACGAACCGCACCAGCTCGGCCGCGGCCGAGATCTGCTGATCACGCGCGAGCGTCCAGGTCGACCACGACCCGCGATCGGTCAGCTCGGGCGCCTCGATGCGCACCAGTCGACCGTTGCGCAGGTCGTCACGCACCGTGAACCCGACCGCGATGGCCAGCCCCATCCCGCGACGCGTCTCGCCCAGCGCAGCGGCGTCGCTCTGGAAGATCCGCTGCCGCTTCTCCGGCACCCGCAGTCGACGCAGCACGGCCGAGGTCTCCCCGGCCAGCTCGGTCGCTCCCGGTCCGAGGAGCCAGACCTGGTCGGCGAGCTGGTCGAGCCCGACGGTACCGACCGCCACGGGGTGCTCGGGCGCCGCGACGACCCCGACGTCGTAGGCGAGGAACGGCTGCTGCACGACGCCGCGAGGGGTGTGGGCGTCGCCCGGTCCGAGGGCGACGTCGACGGTGCGCGAGAAGAGGAGGTCGGCGAAGTCCGTCACCGGGTGGACGCTGAGCTCGACGTCGAGGTCGCGCGCCCGGTTGGTGAACAGGCCGATCAGCCCCGGCGCTGCGTGCTCGGCGAACAGGCCCGACGACGCGAGCCGCAGCATCCGTCGGCCGGCGCCGGCCTCGCTGACCTCGAGCACGGTCCGGCTCTGGAGGTCCAGGATCTCCATCGCCCGGCTGGCCAGTCGCAGGCCACCTGGCGTGTAGGCGAGTCCCGACGGCGTACGGGTGAACAGGGGGTCGTCGAGCTCGGTGCGCAGCTGCTTGAGGTTCATCGAGACCGCCGACTCGGTGGTGCCGAGCTCTGCGGCGGCCGCCTTGACCGACCCTCGTCGTACGACGCACGCGAACGCACGCAGCTGGGTGGGGGTCAACGGCGGACCACGCGGACGAGGGCGTCCCAGGCGGTGCCGGCGTCGACCACCCGGGCCACCCGCTCGGCGCGCACCACCTCGAGGTCGACCTCGGCCAGGTCGTCGAGGACGTCGGCGGCGGTGTAGAGCACGGCCGCGTCCTGTGGCCCGCCGGTGCCCTCGGTGAGGTTGGTCGAGTCGTGGGCGATCACGAACAGCGTGCCGCCCGGGGACAGTGCGTCGAAGGAGCGGCGGATGGCCGTACGGCGGGTGTCGGCGGCCACCTGGAAGTAGGCGAGCACCACCAGGTCGAGCTCGGCAGGCAGGGGAGCGGTCAACGCATCGCCGACCCGCCAGTCGACGGCGTTGTTCACCTGCCGCCCCTTGTCGACGGCGACCTGCGACCAGTCGATCGCGGTGACCTGCCAGCCGCGCTCGGCCAGCCAGCGCGCGTTGCGACCCTCGCCGCAGGCGAGGTCGAGCGCCCTCCCGGGCGGCAACGAGGCGAGCTCGGACTCGACGAACTGGTTGGGACCGGCCGACCACACCAGTGCCGTGGCGGCGTACCTCTCGTCCCAGGCGGCGGCGTCCATGTCCTCAGTCTGCTGGTTGCTGAGTGGGGTGCTGCTCGGCGACCTGGCGGCGTACGTCGTCCATGTCGAGGTCGCGGACCGCCGTGATCAGCTGGTCGAGGGCAGCGGGAGGCAGGGCACCCGGCTGGGAGAAGACCAGGATCTGGTCGCGGAAGACCATCAGCGTGGGGATCGAGGTCACCTGTGCGGCGCTGGAGAGCTGGTGCTGCTCCTCGGTGTTGACCGACCCGAACGTCAGGTCGGGGTTGGCCTCGGACGCCGCCTCGTAGGTCGGCGCGAAGGCGCGACACGGTCCGCACCAGCTGGCCCAGAAGTCGACGAACAGGATCTCGTTGTCCTGCACGCTCGCGTCGAAGTTCTCGGCCGTCAGCTCGATCGTCGGCATGAGTCGAGGCTAGGCGTTAACGTGGGTGCAGACCAGTTGAACGCTCACTCTCATGCCCACCACCTCGACGCCTCCCGAACCCGTCAGCGTTGTCGCGATCGACGACAGCGAGGACCTGCTGTTCCTCGTCCAGGGTGCCCTCGAGCGCAGTGGGCAGTTCCACGTCGTGGGCACTGCCGCTGACGGCGAGCAGGGAGTGGCCGCGGTCCGGGCCGCCCAGCCCGACCTCGTGCTGCTCGACATCCTGATGCCGGTCATGGACGGGTTGTCCGCGCTCCCGCTGATCCGTCAGGAGTGTCCGGACGCGATCGTGGTGATGCTCTCCGCGCTCGGCGACGCGACCGGCATGCCGCAGAAGGCGATGTCGTTGGGAGCCAACGGCTACATCCACAAGGACGGTCGCATCCAGGCCCTGCCGGAGCAGCTGCGCGTCATCATCGGCGGGGCGATGGCCGAACGAGCAGCACGCAAGGCCCGCGAAGCCGGTCGGCAGGCGCCCGAACACTAGGCGGAGACCGGCACCTCGGTGCGCGCGGGAGCCACCTCGAGCAGCTCCTCCAGCAGCTTCTGGTCGCCCTCGACGGACACGAGGTCGAAGCACCTGTCCACGAACAGCGCGTAGATGCCGTCGGGGTCACCGGCCACGCGTACGTCGGCATCCTCGATCGGTCCGTCCACGACCTCCCCGTCGACGAGCGAGGCGATCTCGTCGCCGGCCCGGAACTCGAAGCGGCCGGGGGGCGCGAGGCGCGCGATCACGACGTCCATCGCGTTCGCCAGCCAGCCCTCGAACAGCTCGCCCTCCTCGGCCGGCGGGCCCAGGGAGCGGGCACCCCACAGGGCCAGCTCACGCATGGCCGGGCGCAGCTCGCGGCCGTAGTCGGTCAGCTCGTAGACCTTCGAGGCTGCCGGGGGCGGGAGGGTGCGGCGGACGAGGATGCCGTGGCCCTCGAGGTCGCGCAGTCGCGTGGCCAGGATGTTGGTGCCGATGCCGGGGAGGCGCTCGACGAGGTCGGTGTAGCGCTTGGGCCCGTGCATCAGGTCGCGGATCACCAGCAGGGTCCAGCGATCGCCGACCAGGTCGAGGGCATGAGCCATCGGACAGTACTGCTCGTAGCGCTTCGCCATGCCGGAAGAATACCACTCGGTTCTGAATCTGCACTAAGTGCTTGCAAAATTAAAGTAGACGCTGTTACGGTCGAAAACATGACTTCACAAAAGCAAGCAACTGAAGCGGTGTCCTCGAACCGCGGCAAGTGGCTGGCCCTCGCGCTGTTGTGCGTCGTCCAGTTCATGGTCGTCCTCGACATCGCGATCGTGAATGTCGCTCTGCCCTCCATCAAGAGCGACCTCGGCTTCTCGCAGGCCGACCTGCAATGGGTGATCAGCGCCTACGCCCTCGTCTTCGGCGGCTTCCTGCTGCTCGGTGGGCGGGCCGCCGACATGCTGGGCCGACGCCGGCTCTTCCTCGTCGGCGTCGTCGTCTTCACCGTGGCCTCGCTGCTGGCCGGCCTCGCCTGGTCCGAGGCCTCGCTGATCAGTGCCCGGGTGCTCCAGGGCCTCGGCGCGGCGATCATCACCCCCGCTGCCCTGTCGATCCTGTCCACGACGTTCACCGAGGGTCGCGAGCGCAACATCGCCCTCGGCGCCTGGGGTGCCGTCGGCGGGTTCGGAGCCGTGGCCGGCGTTCTCCTCGGCGGGGTGCTCACCGACGCCCTCAGCTGGGAGTGGATCTTCTTCGTCAACGTGCCGGTCGGCATGGTCGGGTTCGTGCTCGCACCGTTCCTGCTCAAGGAGAGTCGTGACGCCGCGACGGAGAAGTTCGACCTCCCCGGCGCCGTCCTGGTCACCGCTGGCCTCTCCTCGCTGGTCTACGCGATCACGCAGGCCGGACGGCACGGCTGGCTCTCGGTCGAGACGCTCGGCGTGATCGCGGCCTCGGTGGTGCTGCTCCTCGCCTTCGTCGGCTGGGAGCTGCGGCACGACGAGCCGCTGATGCGCTTCGGCATCCTGCGGACGCGCACGGTGAGCGGCGCCAACGTCGCCGGATTCATCATGGGTACGGCGCTGTTCTCGATGTTCCTGATGCTGACGCTCTACATGCAGCAGGTGCTCGGCTACTCCCCGATGAAGACGGGCGTCGCCTACCTCGCGGTCGCCGGCACGGCCATCGTGTGGTCCGCGGTCGCCGGCCAGCTCGTCACCCGTGTCGGCGTCAAGCCGGTGCTGGTGGTCGGGATGGCGATGCTGACCGCAGGTCTCCTGTACTTCACGCAGGTCTCGGTCGACGGCAGCTACGTCGCCGACCTGCTGCCCGGCTTCCTGATCATCGGCGTCGGCATCGGGTTCTCCTTCGTGCCGATCTCGATCGCGGCGCTCGCCGGCATCCAGCCGGCCGAGGCCGGGTTGGCCTCGGGCCTGATCAACACCTCGCAGCAGATCGGCGGCGCGCTCGGGATCGCGGCGCTCTCCACCATCGCCACGTCGCAGACCAAGGACTCGGTCGTCACCGGAGTGGCCCTGCCCTCGGCGTTGGTCGACGGGTTCAGCTCGGCGTTCCTGGTCGGCGCGATCTTCGCGGCCTTCGGGCTGGTCGCCGCGTTGACGCTGGTCCGTCGCGACGAGCTGGACGGCGAGCCCGTCCCCACGCTCGTCGAGGAGCCGATCCTCGCGGCCTGACCGGTCCCGTCGTACGCCCGCGCCCCAACCGGCGCGGGCGTACGCGTGTCCTCACCGACCCAGCGACGCATGCCGGTGGAGGTGCAGCTGGGTCGCGGCCGCGATGATCGCGGCCCCCGTCATGTCCAGCGCGGGCTCGTCGGTCTGCCAGGAGCGGACGTCGTCGACGTACCGGCTGCCGCGTGCGTCGAAGCGGGGCAGTGTCGAGGCACCAGCGGAGCAGTGCACCATGCCGTCCTGGAAGTCGCCGAGGCCGTCCTCGAAGTTGTCGGCGCCGTTGGGACCGTTGACCACGGCGCCGACGTCCAACGGCGCGGTCCCGTCCTGGCTGCCCGACAGGTTCGCGACCTGGTGCTGCATGCAGCGCGGGAAGCGCGTGCCGACCCCGACCATGGCGCCGACCCCCCAGGGGTTGCCGCCGAGGAGCCAGGTGCGCTGCGAGGTCGCGAACGACTGGTACCGCCGGGTGTGCGTGAGCTGGTCGTAGAGCCCGACGCTCGCGATCAGGCCGAACGTGTGGGAGTTGACGTCGAAGTCGTCGTACGCGACGCCGGCAGCGAACGGGTCATCGGCCGCGTGCCGCACGCCGCGGCGGATCTGGGCGCCGAGGTCGTGCACCAGGTCGGCCCGGGTGACGGCGAGGTGCCGCCGGTGCCCCATGGCCTGCGCCAGCGCGGTGTGCGCGAGCGCGCTGGTGTCGTAGAGGTTGAGCGTGTCGCCCGCCTCCCGCGCGAGGTAGGCGTGCGCCCAGTGCGCCGCCTTGGCAACGAAGCCGGCGCTACGCAGGTGCAGGCCCTGCCTGGCCAGCGCGATCTCGGCCGCACCGAGCTCCATGTCGTCACGCCAGGTGTCCTCGGGATAGAAGTCGTGCGGCAGCGCCGTGACGAGCGGACGGGGCGGACTCGCGGTGTCGGCGCGGGAGTAGAGCAGGGTCGCCTGGTGCAGCTCGGCCAGGGCTCGCGAGCGGTGCGTGCGTGCGTCGAGCTGGGCGGCGAGGGCGTACGACGCGGCGACCCGGCCCACCAGGTTCGGGCTGATCGGCTGGCCGGCCGGGGCAGCGTCGAACACCGGCCGGTGGGACACGTAGCGGTCCTCCACTGCCGTGTCATGGTCGTCGGCCTCCGGCAACCGCCAGCCGTCGTGGTCGCCGAGGAAGGTTCCCTGCTCGTTCCCGGAGCCGATGCCGACCTGGATGTGCAGCGTGCGGGTCGTCGGGTCCCACATCTTGGAGAGCCAGGCCAGCCCGTGGCGCGCCTCGGCCACCAGCGCCCGGGGGGCACGCCGCCCGAGCTGGCGGGCGCTGGTGAACAGCAGCACGTCGTTGTAGGCCGAGGAGTGGGTGAACTTCAGGTAGTCACCCGCGTCGAACCAGCCGCCCGCCACGTCGACGGGACCGCCCGTCCTGGTCAGGTCGGCGTCGAGGATCAGGTCGCCGCCCGGCTCCATCCGCGGCCACCTGTAGACGTAGGCACGGTGGTCGAGCAGGTGGGACGGCTTGCGGTGCAACGCTCCGGGGACGACCTGCTGGCCGTCGCGCTGCACCTGGTCGAAGAGCACGCCGTCGCGCAGCCAGGTGCCGAACAGCCCACCGGGGGACAGCACGCGGAACCACGGTGATGCGGTCTGCACGGCGCCGGCCACCACGATCCGGTAGCGCCCGGGCGTCCTCAGCCGGTCGAAGCCGAGCCGGTAGACCGCGGGGTAGTGGGCGTTCCACCGTGCGACGGACCGGGTCGGCACGGTGCCGCGGAGCCGGGTGCGGCCCTGGGCGTCCACGACACGGAACCGTTCTCCGTCGACGGGTCGGGTGGTCATCAGTCGGGCCAGCTTGGTCTCACCCGGCAGGTAGCCCTGCTGGTTGATCCGGACCACTCCCGACACCGGGCCTGCGGTCGACGCGGCGTACGACGAGAGGGCAGTGGACCACATGAGAGAACCACTCGTGAGGACGACGCCGGCGACGAGCAGTGGCAGACGTGCCATCGGGCACCCCCATTCGTTAGGAAACCTTCCTAATGAATATTCCTCACGTCAACAGCCGAGCGCAAGAGGGTGGTCCCGGCACAATCGTGGCGATGCGATGACTTCGCCGCCCCGCAGGGGTCGATACGGCGAACCCGATCGCGAACTCCAAGGAGCACACCATGAGCGCACTGGCTCGCAAGATGTTCGACCTCGTCGAGCCGATCGGCGCCATTCCGTACTCGGCCGACGAACCCAACGAGACGATGTTCGCCCTGGGGTTCACCAACTACTGGGACACCTACTTCGCCGGCCGGGCCGCCCCGCTCGGCAGCTCGGCGCCTGCCGAGGTCGTGCATGCGCTCTTCTACAACTTCGCCCCTGGTGAGGTGGCCAGGCACATCCCCAAGGTCTGGAGCACCACCACGCCGGAGGCGGCCATCGCCGCCCGTCAGGAGGGGTGCGTCACCGCGCTGCGCCGGATCCTCGGCGACCTCGTCGACACGCCTGACTTCACCCGGGCCGTCGAGCTGCTCACCCGGGCAGCGACGAGTGCCCCGCTCGAGGGCCGCCCCATGTACGCCGCGCTGCGGGCGCTCCCGCTGCCGGAGGAGCCGGTGGCCCGCCTTTTCCACGCCGCCTCGCTGCTGCGCGAGCACCGCGGCGACGGGCACATCGCCGCCCTGATGGTCGAGGGCATCGGGGGACTCCAGGCCCATGTGCTGCTCGCCCTCGACCTCGGGATGCCGGCGACCGCGTTCGGTCGGATCCACCACCTTCCGCCCGCCCTGCTGGCCGACCTGATCGACGGGATGAAGGATCGGAGGCTGGTCGAGGACGAGTCGACGTTCACCCCTGCCGGTCGGCAGACCAATGTGCGGGTCGAGGCGCTGACCGACGAGCTCGCCGTCGCGCCGTACGAGATCCTCGAGCCGGGCGAGGTCGACGAGCTCATCACTGCCCTCGAACCCCTTGCGCAGAGGCTGCTTGCTGCGCAGGACTGAGGCCGAACGGCCCAAACCAGTTGCGGGGGCACCCTGACGCTGACTCAATGGCCAGGTGGCCGAGCTGCGGGGTGCGTACGACGAGCGGTTCGCGGCGGTGGCAGAGGCGCTGCGCGACGCGCTCGACGCGGGCGATGCGGGTGGGTCTGCGGCAGTCTTCGTCGGCGGCGAGCCGGTGGTCGACGTGTGGGGCGGACAGGCGGACGCGCGCAACAACGGGAGCTGGGAGCGCGACACGATCGTCAACGTCTTCTCGGTGACCAAGACGATGACCGCACTGTGCGCGCTGATCCTCGTGGACCGCGGGCTGTTGGACCCTGATGCCCCGGTGGCCGGGTACTGGCCGGAGTTCGCTGTCGAAGGCAAGTCGGGGGTGCTCGTCCGGCACGTGCTGGCACACACCGCGGGACTGCCCGACTGGGAGGCCCCGGTGGCTGACCTCTACGACTGGACCACCGCGACCGGGCTGCTCGCGGCCAGTGCTCCGCAGTGGGAGCCGGGCACCGCGGTCGGCTACCACTCGCTCACCCAGGGATTTCTGGTCGGCGAGCTGGTACGCCGGATCACCGACCGCAGCATCGGCGAGTTCTTCGCCGCCGAGGTCGCGGCGCCACTCGGCGCGGACTTCTGGATCGGGCTGCCGGCCGAGCACGACCACCGCGTTGCCGCGACGGTTCCACCCACGGGTCGCGACGAGGACTACGTCGCTGGTTCGTCGGTCCCGGGAGCTCCGGCCACCAAGGCGACCCCGATGTCGGTCCGCGCCGCCAACAGCACCGACTGGCGACGCTCCGAGATCCCCGCCGCGAGTGGTTTCGGCAACGCGCGCTCGGTCGCCCTCGTGCAGTCGGTGATGGCGTGCGGCGGGACGGTCGGCGGCATACGGCTGCTGGGCCCGGAGACCTGCGAGCTGGCCTGGGCCGAGCAGTTCTCCGGCGAGGACCGGGTCCTCGGGATGTCGGTCAGCTGGGGGTTGGGCTACGGCCGGCTCGGCGGTGTCTACGGCTGGGGAGGCTGGGGCGGTGCGTTGGTGATGATCGACCCGACCCAGCAGCTGGTCGTCGCCTACGCGACCAACCAGATGCGCGAACCGGCGGAGGACGACCGCGGGATGCAGATCGCGATGGCGGCGCTGGGCGCTGTGTAGCGACCAGACCTAGGAGTGGTGATGATCCCTGCTGAGCTCGAGCCCTTCGTGCAGCGGTCCGACGCTGCACGACTCGTCTTCGCTCTCAGTGTCGGGGCGTTCATCGCCGGTGAGCTCTTCCAGGCGCTGCGCGTACGTCGTGGCGGGTCGCGGACCGACCTGGTCGCTGAGGCACTGTTCCGCGCCGTGTTCTTCGCCGGGATCCTGTTCATCCCCATCGGTCGTGCCATTGCACCGAACGCCACGATCCCGGGCGGTGTCCTGGTCTTCTCGATCGGTGTGCTGGTCGGCTGGTTGGGCCTGCTCCTGCGTTGGTGGTCCTTCGTGACCCTGGGGAAGTACTTCACCGTCGTACTCCGGACGACCGAGGACCAGCCGGTCGTCGACAGCGGACCGTACCGAGTCCTGCGACACCCGAGCTACACGGGCCTGCTGCTCGCACTCCTCGGGTGCGGCCTGGTCTACGAGAACTGGTTGAGCGCCGCAGGTTCGTTGTTGATCGTGCTGACGGCGCTCGTCCTCCGGATCAGGGTCGAGGAGCGTGCGCTCACCGCCGCCCTCGGAGACCGCTACCGCGACTTCTGTGCCGGCCGAGCTCGGCTGGTCCCGTTCCTCTGGTGACGGCGTGGCGGGGGTCGTGGATCCGGCGGTGGCGTCCTCCTTTCGGCGGACCCGTCATCCGACGATCGGCGTCACGAAGACCACTCACGGGCGATGCGGTGCCGGTGTGTCCGGCTGTTGCCTTGAGCCATGAACCACATGGATCCCGACGCCGCTGCCACTCGCAACGTGGTGCTCTACGAGCTGATGTCGCTCGACGGGTACGCAGACGACCCTGGGGAAGGGGAGTGGTTCGGGGATGCGGACGAACGGCTCATGGACTTTCTCGGCGAGGTCATCGACACCCAGGACGCCGTGCTGCTCGGGCGGCGTACGTATGAGAAGTGGGTCGGTCACTGGCCGTCGTCAGACATGCAGCCCTTCGCGGACTTCATCAACTCCACGACGAAGTACCTGTTCTCGGCCACGCCGCCGACGTCCGCCTGGTCGAACACCCTGCACGTCGACGTAGCGGCAGCGGCGTACGTCTCCGACCTCAAGCGACAGGCGGGGGGCGACATCGGGATCCACGGCAGCCTCACTCTGGCGCGCAGCCTCCTGGCCGACGGGCTGGTCGATCAGCTGCGCCTCGTCGTCGCCCCGAGCCTGGCTGGGCGGGGCAACCGCCTCTTCGGTGAGGACATGGACCTCCAGCGCTTCGAGCTCCTCGATGCACAACGCTCTGGCGGCTGCCTGCTGCTGCACTACCGCGCACGTCACTGACCCAGGTCCGCATGCGGACGCTCCACGCGACTCGGAGTCGGTCAGCCCGTCGACAGTGACGACGCCCGGGCAACGAGCTCGGGCTTGAACACCACCTGCTGGTGGAGGTGCTGCTCGTCCGCCGTCTCGGCGAGCAGCAGCTGAGCGGCGGTGCGGCCGAGCTCCTCGCGGGGCTGCCGGACCGAGGTGAGCGGCACTGCTGCGGCCGAGGCGAACTCGATGTCGTCGTACCCCACGATGGCGAGGTCGCCGGGCACCCGCCAGCCTGTGCCGATGGCCGCCTGGAGAAGGCCCAGGGCCGTGATGTCGTTGGCGCAGAACGCCGCGGTCGGACGTCGCGCGGCGGAGAGGCCGGCGAGTCGCTCGCCGGCGCCCCGACCCTCAGCGACGGTGAGGGCGGCCGTGGGCAGCTCGACCAGGTCCTCGGGTGGAAGTCCGGCTTCGCTCCAGGCGCGCTGGGCGCCGGCGTAGCGGTCCCTGACCTGTCCAAGCGACTTCGGCCCGCCGATGAAGGCCACCCGTGTGTGGCCCTGGTCGACAAGGTGCTCGATGGCCAGACGCCCGCCGAGCACGTCGTCGACCGCCACCGAGCAGAACCGGTCGTCGTCGCGGGTGCGGTCGACGATCACCAGCGGCACCCCGCGCTCGGCGACGGAGTCGATCCACGGAGCCTGCGGGTCTGTGGGCGTGAGCAGGATGCCCAGCACCCGTTGCTCCATCAGCTGCGCGAGGTGGGCCTGCTCGCGGACCGCACGGTTGTTGCTGTTGCAGATGACGACCGACATGTCTGCGCCCTCGGCCGCCAGCTCGATGCCCTGGGCGACGTCGGTGAAGAACGGGTTGGTGGCATCGAGCATCACGTAGGCCAGCGTGCGGCTGGTACCCATCCGGAGCTGACGGGCGAACTCGTTCCGCACGAAACCGAGATCAGCCATGGCCCGCTCGACCCGCTCGCGGGTCGCGGCGCTGACCACGGCGGGTCGGTTCAGCACGTTGGAGACCGTGCCGAGGGACACCCCTGCGGCGGCCGCGACGTCCTTGACCGAGGGGGAGCGGCCCGATCCGGAGGAGGCCGTGACCATCGCTCACCTTCCGGTCGTGGCGGCCCGGACCGGGCTCGCCTTGAAACGTCGCAAATGCTAGCGGGTCAGCCTACCGATCGACGGTTTCCGTGTGGATTGGGTAACGGTCCTTGACACCTGTGACGGCGGTCACCTACCGTCACACCCAGATTTTGAAACCTTTCAATCAACGGATGGACCCTTCCGAATGACCGAGAACCCGACGCGTCCCGCCTCGCTGGAGCTGCGCGGTGTGGTCAAGTCGTTCGGCGCTGTCCAGGCGCTCCGCTCGGGGTCGCTGCGAGTCGAGCCGGGCTCCATCCACGCGCTGGTGGGCGAGAACGGTGCCGGCAAGTCGACACTGGTCAAGGTGGTGGCGGGGGTCTACCGGCGCGACGGCGGCGAGTTCCTGCTCGACGGCAGCAGCGTGGACTTCTCCTCGACCGCCGAGTCCAAGGCAGCCGGCGTCGCGGTGATCTACCAGGAGCCGACGCTGTTCCCCGACCTGTCGGTCACCGAGAACATCTTCATGGGCCGCCAGATCCTCGGCTCCGGGCGGCGGATCAACCGCTCTGCGATGTACGCCGAGGCGGCCAGCCTGTTCGCTGGTCTGGGCGTGCACATCGACCCGCGGCGCCAGGCGCTGGGCCTGTCCATCGCCGACCAGCAGATCATCGAGATCGCCAAGGCCATCTCGCTCGACGCCCGTGTCCTGATCATGGACGAGCCGACCGCGGCGCTCAGCGGCGTCGAGGTCGAGCGGCTCTTCACCGTTGCGCGGCGGCTGCGTGACGAGGGCCGCGCGCTGGTGTTCATCTCGCACCGCTTCGACGAGGTCTTCGAGCTGTGCGACACGGTCACCGTGATGCGCGACGGTTCCTACGTCGACACCCTCCGGGTCGCGGACACCGACGTCGACAAGCTGGTCGCGCTGATGGTCGGCCGCGAGGTCGGCGACCTGTTCCCGAAGACCCCCGCCACCGTCGGCGGCCCCGTGCTGGAGGTGCGCAACCTCGGCTCCACCGGCGTCTTCCACGACGTGTCCTTCGACGTTCGCGCCGGCGAGATCGTCAGCCTCGCCGGTCTGGTCGGTGCCGGCCGCAGCGAGATCGCTCGCGCCGTGTTCGGGGTCGACGGCTACGACACCGGCTCGGTGCACCTGCTCGGCAAGGCGGTGCCACCTCGCAACCCACGGGCGGCGATCAGGGCCGGGATGGCGTTCATCCCCGAGGACCGCCGCAAGCAGGGACTCGTGATCGATGCGTCGGTCTCGCGCAACGTGGCGGGGGTGATCCGCGGCCGGTTGTCCCGGTTCGGCGTCCTCACCCAACGCGCGGAGAACGAGGCCTCGGCACCCTGGGCCTCCCGCCTCGAGGTGAAGACCAACGCGCTCGACATGAATGCCACCACGATGAGCGGCGGCAACCAGCAGAAGGTCGTCATCGCCAAGTGGCTCGCCACCGAGCCCCGACTCCTGGTCATCGACGAGCCCACCCGGGGCATCGACGTCGGCACCAAGGCCGAGGTGCACCGGTTGCTCTCCGAGCTCGCCGGCCAGGGGATGGCGATCCTGATGATCTCCTCCGAGCTGCCCGAGGTCCTCGGCATGGCCGACCGGATCCTCGTCGTCTCCGAGGGCCGCCTGACCGCCGACATCGACCGTGACGACGCCACCCCGGAGAACGTGATGCTCGCAGCCACCCGGACCAGGGAGGTGCGCGCATGATCGACACCGCCAAGCAGGACCAGCAGCCGGAGACCGAGCACGCCCACGCCGAGCTCGTCGCCCCCAGCGAGCTCTCCCCGGGCCGCCGCGCCTTCGAGACCGTGGTCCGGTCCCGTGAGGCCTCGATCCTCGCGGTGCTCCTCCTGATCATCGCCGTGGCGACGATCAAGAGCCCCAACTTCCTGTTCAGCGCCAACAGCTGGCGTGACCTGCTGCTCACACCGTCGGTGCTGCTGCTCCTCGCGGCCGGTCAGTGCGTCGTGATCATCACCCGCAACGTCGACCTCTCCGTCGGCTCGGTGCTGGGGCTGACGGCGTACCTCACCGGCCGGCTGTTCATCGACACCGGACTCCCCATCGTCGCGGTGATCCTGGTCGGCGTGCTGGCCGGGGCGGTTCTCGGCCTGGTCAACGGACTCCTGGTCGGCTTCGGCAAGGTGCCGGCTCTGGTGATCACCCTGGGCACGCTCTACATCTATCGGGGCATCGTGCTCAGCTGGGCGGGGAGCAACCGCATCAACCCCTCCGACATGCCTGACGCCTTCGGCAACCTCGGCACCAAGACGATCCTGACCATCCCGGTCCTCTTCATCCTCGCGATGCTGGTCGTGGTCGTGGTCGGCTACTACCTGTACACCGCCCGCGGTGGTCGTGAGCTCTACGCGATCGGCTCGGACCCCGACGCCGCGGTCCTCTACGGACTCAACGTGCGTCGCCGGGTGATCGCCGCATTCGTGCTCAGCGGCGCGCTGGCGGGTCTCGCCGGAGTTGTCTTCGCCGCCCGCTACGGCAGCGTCAGCTCCAGCGCGGGCTCCGGCATCGAGCTCCAGGCAGTCGCTGCTGTCGTGGTCGGTGGCGTCGCGATCTTCGGCGGCAGCGGCACCGTCTGGGGCGCCGCGATCGGCGCCATCCTGCTGGTCACCATCAACCGGGTGCTGCCGATCCTCGGCATCCCCGACTTCTGGCAGCAGGCCCTGGTCGGCGCGCTGATCCTCAGCGCGATCGCGCTGGACCGGCTGCTCAGCCTGCGACGCGAACGGCAACTGATCGAGGCGAGGGACTCATGAGCCGGACCTACCCCTTCCACGCGCAGCCCCTGTGGCGGCGGCTGCTGGTCTCCCGCGAGGCCGCCGTGATTGCGCTGCTCGTGCTCGTGCTGGTGTGGGCGATCAACTTCGTCTCGTTCTTCGCCACGCAGCTGACGATGACGTTCCTGTTCCTCGACATCGCTCCGATCCTGTTGATCGCGTTGCCGATGACCCTGATCATCGTGACGGGGGAGATCGACCTCTCCGTCGCCAGCGTCGTGGGACTCAGCAGCGTCACGCTGGGCACCCTCGTCGACCACGGCACCTCGGTGCCGGTCGCGGCGATCGCTGCACTCGTCGTCGGTCTGGCCTGTGGTGCGCTGAACGGCTTCCTCGTGGCGTACGTCGGGCTGCCGTCGCTCGCGGTCACCATCGGCACCCTCGCGCTCTTCCGCGGCATCGCGGTCGGTGTGCTCGGCACCAAGGCGGTCACCGACTTCCCGAACCGGTGGAGCGACCTGGCCCGGCAGACGGTCGGTGGCACCGGCATCCCGCTGATCGTGGTCGTCTTCGCCGTGCTCGCGGTCGTGTTCACCTGGCTGCTGCACTTCTCCTCGTTCGGTCGGGGTGTCTACGACATCGGCCTGAACATCGAGGCGGCGCACTTCACCGGCGTACCCGTCGCGCGCAGCAAGTTCGTGCTGTTCCTGTTCTCGGGCGTGGTCTCGGCGCTCGCCGGGATCTACTTCACGCTGCGCTTCACCAGCTCCCGCGGCGACAACGCCACCGGCCTCGAGCTCCAGGTGATCGCCGCGGTCCTCCTCGGCGGCGTCTCGATCTTCGGCGGCCGCGGCAAGGTCATCGGCGTGATCGCCGGGGTGCTCCTGATCGGGGTGCTGTCGAGTGCCCTGCGGTTGCAGGGCGTCACGGTCAACGTCATCAACATCATCATCGGGCTGCTGCTCGTCGCCTCGGTGATGTCCACCAGTGTCCTGGCGTGGGTCTCCGACGCCGCTGCCAGGCGCCACAACCGGGACCGGGCGGCCTCGTCCGATCCCCAGCTCACGCCAGCCGGCGTTGGAAACCAGAAGAGGTAGCACACATGTTGAGCAGCACGAAGAGGATCACCGGCGTCGCTGCCGTTGCCCTTTCGCTGGCGCTGGCCGTCAGCGGCTGTGGCAAGGGATCGGGCGACAGTAACGACAGCAGCAGCAGCGGGTCCAAGGCGCAGACGATCACGTTCATCCCGAAGAACCTCGGCAACCCCTACTTCGACAGCAGCGACGCGGCTGGCAAGAAGGCGGTCGGGGAGTTCGGCGGAACGTACTCCCAGGTCGGTCCGCAGGACGCCAGCCCGGACGCCCAGGCGCAGTACATCGACACCGAGGCGCAGAAGCACACCAATGCGATCGTGGTCTCCGCCAACGACCCCAAGGCACTCTGCGACTCGCTGAACCAGGCCAAGGACGCCGGCACCAAGGTCGTCACCTTCGACTCCGACACCGACCCGAGCTGCCGCGACATCTTCGTCAGTCCGTCCAACACCGAGGGCATCGGTAAGACCCAGGTGGACATGATCGCCGACCAGATCGGTGACGCAGGGGAGGTCGCGATCCTCTCGGCGAGCGCCAACGCGACCAACCAGAACGCGTGGATCGACGTGATGAAGAAGGAGCTCGCGAACCACCCGAAGATCAAGCTCGTCGAGACCGTCTACGGCGACGACGACGACCAGAAGTCCTTCGACAAGACCGCGGCGCTGTTGCAGAAGCACCCGAACCTGAAGGGCATCATCTCGCCCACCACGGTCGGCATCGCCGCTGCTGCCCGTTACCTGTCGACCTCGTCCTCCAAGGGCAAGGTCATGCTCACCGGCCTCGGCACGCCGAACCTGATGCGCAAGTACGTCAAGGACGGCACCGTCAAGGAGTTCGCGCTCTGGAACCCCGAGGACCTGGGCTACCTCGCGGCCTACGCCGCGCACGCCCTGGTCAGCGGCGACATCAAGGGCGACGAGGGTGACAAGTTCAAGGCTGGCAAGCTCGGTGACTTCACCGTCGGTGCGGACAAGGTGGTCGTGCTCGGAGACCCCTTCAAGTTCAACGCCAGCAACATCGACAAGTTCAACTACTGATCGCCTGAGGTCGGCGACAGTGCCGGTGACCATGCAACGGGTGTGCTTCCAGCTCCAGGTGAGGCCAGAGCGCCTCGAGGAGTACACCCGCCGCCACCGGGCCGTGTGGCCGGAGATGCTCCGTGCACTGTCGTCGACCGGCTGGCACAACTACTCGCTGTTCCTGCGTGAGGACGGCCTGCTGGTCGGATACTTCGAGACTCCCGATCTGCAGGCGGCCCTCGCCGGGATGGACGAGACGGACGTCAACGCCCGCTGGCAGGCGGAGATGGCTGAGTTCTTCGCCGACCTCGGCGAGGCACGCCCCGACACCGGCTTCACGCAGCTCGCGGAGATCTTCCACCTCGAGGACCAGCTAGACCCAGAAGGACAGGACTCATGACCAGCTTCACCGACATCACCGACCGGCTCGCCGAGCTCGCGATCGAGGTTCCGTCGTGGGCCTACGGCAACTCCGGCACCCGGTTCAAGGTGTTCGGCTCGGCCGGAACCCCCCGCAGTGTGGAGGAGAAGATCGCGGACGCCGCTCAGGTGCACACGTTCACCGGGCTGGCTCCGAGCGTGGCGCTGCACATCCCGTGGGACCTCGTCGACGACTACGGCAAGCTCGCGGCGTACGCCGAGGACCTCGGCGTCCGCCTCGGGACGATCAACTCCAACACCTTCCAGGACGACGACTACAAGCTCGGCAGCCTCGCTCATCACGACCGCGAGGTGCGGGCCAAGGCGATCCAGCACAACCTGGACTGCATCGAGATCATGAACCAGACGGGGTCGCGCGACCTGAAGATCTGGCTGGCCGACGGCACCAACTACCCCGGGCAAGGCGACATTCGGTCACGCCAGGACTGGCTGGCCGAGAGCCTGGCCGAGATCTACTCCCAGATCGGTGAGGGTCAGCGGCTGGTGCTGGAGTACAAGTTCTTCGAGCCGGCGTTCTACCACACCGACGTGCCGGACTGGGGTTCGTCGTACGCCCAGGTCAGCGCGCTGGGGGAGCGGGCCGTGGTCTGCCTCGACACCGGGCACCACGCGCCGGGCACCAACATCGAGTTCATCGTCGCGCAGCTGCTGCGGCTCGGGAAGCTCGGCTCGTTCGACTTCAACAGCCGGTTCTACGCTGACGACGACCTGATCGTCGGGGCGGCCGACCCCTTCCAGCTGTTCCGCATCATGGTCGAGGTGATCCGGGGCGGCGGCTTCGGCGCCGGATCCGACGTCGCGCTGATGCTCGATCAGTGCCACAACATCGAGGCGAAGATCCCCGGACAGATCCGCTCGGTGCTCAACGTGCAGGAGATGACCGCGCGGGCCCTGCTGCTGGACAAGGAGGCGCTCGCCGCCGCGCAGGCCGATGGCGATGTGCTGCTCGCCAACGAGATCTTCATGGACGCCTTCTACACCGACGTACGCCGTGACCTGGCCGCATGGCGCGAGGAGCGCGGGCTGCCGGCCGACCCGATGCGGGCCTATCTCGCGAGCGGGTACCAGGAACAGATCGAGGCCGACCGCGTGGGCGGGGCCCAGGCAGGATGGAACTGACGTGACCGACATCGCTGACCGACCTTTGAATGGGACCGTTGCCGCTCTGGTGGAGCGCTCCAACCGGCTCGGCGCGAACCCGAAGAACACCAACTACGCCGGCGGCAACACCTCCGCCAAGGGCGTCGAGACCGACCCCGTGACGAACGAGGACGTCGAGCTGGTCTGGGTCAAGGGTTCCGGAGGCGACCTCGGCACGCTGAAGCCCGCCGGCCTCGCGGCCCTGCGGCTCGACCGGCTGCGCGCGCTCGTGGACGTCTACCCGGGCGTGGAGCGCGAGGACGAGATGGTCGCCGCCTTCGACTACTGCCTGCACGGCAAGGGCGGTGCGGCGCCGTCGATCGACACAGCGATGCACGGACTCGTCGACTCGGCGCACGTCGACCACCTGCACCCCGACTCAGGCATCGCCATCGCAACCGCGGCTGACGGCGAGGAGCTGACCCGCAAGATCTTCGGTGACGCCGTCGTCTGGGTGCCGTGGCGGCGTCCCGGCTTCCAGCTCGGCCTCGACATCGCCGAGATCAAGGCGCAGAACCCACAGGCGATCGGGTGCATCCTCGGCGGCCACGGCATCACGGCGTGGGGCGGTACCAGCGAGGAGTGCGAGGCCAACTCGCTCAAGATCATCGACACCGCCGCGGAGTACATCGAGGCCAACAGCAAGGCAGAGCCCTTCGGTCCCGCCCTCGATGGGTACGCCGCCCTGCCGGCCGACGAACGTCGCGCCAAGGCGGCGGCCATCGCGCCGGCGGTGCGCGCCATCGCCTCGAAGGACCGGCCGATGGTCGGTCACTTCACCGACACCGACGCGGTGCTCGACTTCCTCTCCTCCGCGGAGCACCCGCGGCTTGCCGAGCTGGGCACCAGCTGCCCCGACCACTTCCTGCGCACCAAGGTCAAGCCGTTGGTGCTCGACCTGCCCGGCACCGCCTCCGCCGAGGAGATGGCGACGCGGCTCAAGGAGCTGCACGAGCCCTACCGCGAGGACTACCAGGCCTACTACGACCGCAACGCGACGCAGGACTCCCCGGCCATCCGTGGCGCCGACCCGCTGATCGTGCTCGTGCCTGGCGTCGGCATGTTCAGCTTCGGCAAGGACAAGCAGACCGCCCGTGTGGCCGGTGAGTTCTACGTCAACGCGATCAACGTGATGCGAGGCGCCGAGGGTGTCTCGACGTACGCACCCATCGACGAGGCGGAGAAGTTCCGCATCGAGTACTGGGCGCTGGAAGAGGCCAAGCTCCAGCGGATGCCGGCGCCGAAGCCCCTCGCCACGCGCATCGCGCTGGTCACCGGCGCGGCCAGTGGCATCGGCAAGGCCATCGCCGAGAAGCTCGCGGCCGAAGGTGCCTGCGTGGTGGTCGCCGACCTCGACCTGACCAAGGCGCAGGACGCGGCGTCCGCCATCGGCAACACGGATGTGGCCGTGGGCGTTCGGGTCGACGTCAGCGACGAAGACGCCGTGCACGCGATGGTCGACGCGGCCGTGCTCGCCTTCGGTGGGCTCGACCTCGTGGTCAACAACGCCGGGCTCAGCCTCTCCAAGCCGCTGCTCGAGACCACTGTGCAGGACTGGGACGTCCAGCACGACGTGATGGCCAAGGGATCGTTCCTCGTCTCGCGGGCGGCCGCCAAGGTGCTGATCGAGCAGGAGCTCGGCGGTGACATCGTCTACATCTCCTCGAAGAACTCGGTGTTCGCAGGGCCCAACAACATCGCCTACTCCGCGGTGAAGGCCGACCAGGCCCACCAGGTGCGGCTCCTCGCCGCCGAGCTCGGCGAGTACGGCATCAAGGTCAATGGCGTGAATCCCGACGGCGTCGTCCAGGGCTCCGGGATCTTCGCCGGCGGTTGGGGAGCGAAGCGCGCTGAGGTCTACGGCGTCGAGGAGAAGGACCTCGGCAAGTTCTACGCCCAGCGGACGCTGCTCAAGCGCGAGGTGCTGCCGGAGCACTGCGCCAACGCCGTCTTCGTGCTGTGCGGCCCGAACATGACCCACACCACCGGACTGCACGTGCCGGTGGACGCGGGCGTCGCGGCTGCCTTCCTGCGATGAAGCCTCGACTGCCGTGAGACGTTGCGTCGCCTTCGATCTCGGCGCCACCTCGGGACGCGTGATGGTGGCCGAGGTCGGAGCCGACGCGCTGCGCCTCGACGAGGTGCACCGGTTTCCCAACGGGGGCGTGCGTCACGAGGACGGCTCGTTGCGCTGGGACGTCGAGCGCATCCGTTCGGAGCTGCTGGTCGGGCTCCGAGTGGCGGCCGAGAGCGGTCCGGTCGACGGCATCGGTGTCGACTCGTGGGCCATCGACTATGGCCTCCTCGACGCCGACGGGAGGCTGCTCGGCGCGCCGTACTCCCACCGTGACGGGCGCACCGACGGCGTCCGGGAGAGGGTCGTGGCCGAGCTCGGCGAGTCGCTGCTGTACGACGTCACCGGGATCCAGCAGCTGCCGTTCAACACGCTCTACCAGCTCGTGGCCGCCAAGGACTCCGAGGAGTACGCCGACGCCACGACCCTTCTGCTGCTACCCGACCTCATCTCCTACTGGCTCACCGGTCGGCGTGTCGCCGAACGCACCAACGCCTCGACCACTCAGTTCCTCGACGCCACCACCCGCGAATGGGCGGTGCCGCTGCTCGAGCGTCTCGGGCTGCGCACGGACCTGCTGCCCGAGCTGGTCGATGCCGGCGAGACGGTCGGCACACTGCTGCCCGAGGTGGCCGCGCAGGTCGGCCTGCCGGAGGAGACGCCCGTGATCGCGGTGGGCTCGCACGACACGGCGTCCGCGGTGGTGGGTGTGCCGATGGGTGGGTCGGCGGCGGCGTACATCTCCTCGGGCACCTGGTCCCTCGTCGGCCTCGAGCTGCCGCAGCCGATCTTGACCGAGGAGGCACGGCGCGCGGACTTCACCAACGAGGCCGGCGTCGACGGCACCGTCCGGCTCCTGAAGAACGTGATGGGACTCTGGGTGCTCTCGGAGTGCGTGCGCGAGTGGCGTGCCGACCTGCCCGACCTGCTGGCCTGGGCCCACGCCGAGCCTGATCTCCGCAGTGTGGTGGACGTCGACGACCCGAGCCTGCTCCCACCGGGCGACATGCCAGCCCGGCTGCGTGCGCTGGCCGAGGCGGCGCGGGAGCCCGTGCCGTCCACGGAGGTGGGCATGGTCCGGATGGTGCTGGACAGCCTGGCGCTGGCCTATCGGCGCACGATCCGGAGTGCGTCTAGCATCGCGGGTGTGCGTCTCGAGGTCGTGCACGTCGTCGGAGGTGGCTCGCAGAACGAGCTGCTCTGCCAGCTCACGGCAGACGCGTGCGGCCTTCCGGTCGTCGCGGGACCAATCGAGGCGGCGGCCCTGGGCAACGTGCTCGTGCAGGCCCGGTCGCTCGGAGAACCACTGCCCGACCTGTCCTCCATGCGCGCGCTGGTGAGACGTACTCAGCGATTGCGCACCTACGAACCCCACAGCGTCTCGGGGGACTGGGACGCCGCAGAGAAACGGCTGGGCTGATCGCGTGCGCGTAGCCCTGCAGGTGACCTGCCTCAACGATGCCCTGTTCCCCGACACCGGCAAGGCGGTCGTGACGCTGCTGCGGCGGCTCGGCGTCGAGGTCGAGTTCCCCGAGGGCCAGACCTGCTGCGGGCAGCCGATGGTCAACACCGGTTACCTCGACGAAGCGGTGCCGGCGGTGCGCAGCTTCGTGGACGCCTTCGAGTCGTACGACGCCGTCGTGACTCCCTCAGGATCGTGCGCCGGCTCGGCTCGTCACCAGCAGCGCATCGTCGCCAAGCGGGCGGGGGACACGCGACTGCAGGAGCGGGTCGCCAGCCTCGAGCCGAGGGTCTTCGAGCTCTCGGAGTTCCTGGTCGACGTGCTCGGGGTGACCGACGTGGGTGCTTCGTTCCCGCACACCGTCACCTACCACCCGACCTGCCACTCGCTGCGCGCCCTCGGGGTCGGCGATCGACCACGCCGGCTGCTCGAAGCCGTGCACGGGCTCACGCTCGTCGACCTGCCGGGCGCCGACCAGTGCTGCGGGTTCGGCGGCACCTTCGCGGTCAAGAACGCCGACACCTCGATCGCGATGGGCTCCGACAAGGTGCGGCACGTGCGTGAGACCGGGGCCGAGGTGCTCGTCGCCGGCGACAACTCCTGCCTGATGCACCTGAGCGGGCTGCTCACCCGGCAGCGGGCCGGCGTACGCACGATGCACCTGGCTGAAGTGTTGGCGATGACGTGACCGCGACCTTCGTCGGGATGCCGGCCTTCCCCGAAGCGGCCCGGACCGCTCTCGCCGACACCCAGCTGCGCCACAACCTCGCGCACGCGACCACCACCATCCGCGACAAGCGAGCCCGGGTCGTGGCCGAGGTGGCGGACTGGGAGGACCTGCGCGTCGCCGGCGCCGCGATCAAGGACGCCACCCTCGCCGACCTCGAACATCACCTCGTCCAGCTCGAGGCTGCGATCACGGCAGCCGGAGGCACGGTGCACTGGGCCAGGGACGCGGCCGAGGCCAACCGGATCGTGGCCGACATCGCCAAGGCCCATGACGCCGACGAGGTGGTCAAGGTCAAGTCGATGGTCACCCAGGAGATCGGGCTCAACGAGGCCCTGGCCGCGGAGGGCATCGCCGCGTGGGAGACCGACCTGGCCGAGCTGATCGTGCAGCTGGGCGACGACCTGCCCAGCCACATCCTGGTCCCGGCCATCCACCGCAACCGCGCAGAGATCCGGCAGATCTTCCGTGAGCACATGGCGGCCGCCGGCAGGCCCGCGCCGGACGACCTCACCGACGATCCGGCCGAGCTGGCCGGGGCGGCCCGGCTGCACCTGCGCGAGAAGTTCCTGCGCGCCAAGGTCGCGGTCTCCGGAGCCAACTTCGCCGTCGCGGAGACCGGGACGCTCGTGGTGGTGGAGTCCGAGGGCAACGGCCGGATGTGCCTGACGCTCCCCGAGGTGCTGGTCTCGGTCGTCGGCATCGAGAAGGTGCTCCCGACCTGGCAGGACCTGGACGTGTTCCTCCGGCTGCTGCCGCGCTCCTCGACCGGCGAGCGGATGAACCCGTACACCTCGATGTGGACCGGGGTGACCCCCGGCGACGGGCCGCAGGAGATCCACGTCGTACTCCTCGACAACGGGCGCACCAACGCCCTCGCCGACGAGGTCGGTCGACAGGCGCTGCGCTGCATCCGCTGCTCGGCCTGCCTGAACGTGTGCCCGGTCTACGAGCGCGTCGGCGGCCACGCCTACGGCTCGGTCTACCCGGGGCCGATCGGCGCGATCCTGAACCCGCTTCTGCACGGGGTCGGGTCGGACCCGCAGACCGACTCCCTGCCCTACGCCTCCTCGTTGTGCGGCGCCTGCTTCGAGGTGTGCCCGGTGCGCATCGACATCCCCGAGGTGCTGGTCGACCTGCGTGCCCAGGTGGTCGACGCCCACCGCGGTGACCGTCGTCCCAAGGCCGAGTCGCTGGCGATGAAGGCGACCGGAGCCGCCTTCGGATCCGCTCGGCGCCTGGCCCTCGGCGAGAAAGTCGCCGGGCTCGCCGGAAGGATGCTGAACCGGGAGAGCAGACCACCGGGAGGGTCGGCCTGGACGGGGGCGCGCGACCTGCCGGTGCCGGCGCGCGAGTCGTTCCGCTCCTGGTGGAAGCGGACCCAGCGATGAGTGCACGCGAGGAGATCCTGCGCCGGGTGCGCGAGGCCACCGCCGGAGTGGAGGCGCCGACGCGACCTGCGCTTGCCGACTCCGGTCCCGTGTCGGTGGACCTCTTCGCCGACCGGGTGGCCGACTACCGCGCCGTCGTGGAGAGGTGTACGACGGACCAGCTGCCCGAGCGCGTGGCGGCCGCCGTCGAGGGGCGGGTCGTCGTACCGGCGGGACTCGGCGTCGAGGTCGCGGACGCGATCGACGACGACCAGCTGACTGCCGCCGAGCTCGACCGGATCGACACGGTCGTCACCGAGGCCCGAGTCGGGATCGCCGAGACCGGCACCATCGTGCTCGACCACGGACCCGGCCAGGGACGCCGTGCGCTCACGTTGGTGCCCGACCGGCACGTCTGCATCGTCCGCGCCGACCAGGTGGTCGCCGACGTGCAGGATGCCCTCGCCCTGCTCGACCACGCGCGACCGCTCACCTGGATCAGCGGCCCGTCGGCCACCAGCGACATCGAGCTGGACCGGGTCGAAGGTGTCCACGGCCCCCGCAACCTGCACGTGCTGCTGGTCGAGGACTGAGCGCTCACTCCGAGGTGATCGTCCGGAGCTCGCCCAGGGCCTCGGTGATGATCTCGCCGAGCGGGCGCTTCTCCCGCGGCGCTGTCCAGCGCTCGAACGCGACGCGGAACACCGCGACGCCGGCCTCGGCGGTGAGGCTGGCGGCGGGTTCCTCGACTCCGCGTTCGCGCAGGGCCCGGGCCAGGGCGGTGGCGAGGCGAGCCATCTTGGTCAGCTCCCGCTCGGTCAGTGCGGAATGCGAGCTGATCACGGCCTGCCGGGCCCGGGCGAAGGTGCGCCGGTCGACGAACCAGCCGGAGGCCTGCTCGAGAGCAGCCGCGACTGCCTGCATCGGGCCGGCCGACTCCGGTGCGGCGGCCACGGTGTCGACGAAGAGGGCCTCCAGCTCCGAGGAGCCGGCGAACAGCACCTCGCGCTTGTCGGCGAAGTGCCGGAAGAAGGTGCGCTCGGTGAGGCCGGCCCGTTCGGCGATGCGGGCGACGGTGGTCTCCTCGTAGCCCGCCTCGGCGAACAGCTCCATCGCGGCCTGCGCCAGCCGGGCGGGTGCGTTCGGCTCCCAGCGGCTCATGCCCGTGATCCTAGTTGATGACAGTCTCTGACATCGGGTGCTACTGTCCATGACAGTGACTGACATCGGTCCCGTCATCCATCCAGGAGGTCCTGACATGCGTCTGTTCGTCACCGGAGCATCCGGTTTCATCGGTTCCGCCGTCGTGCCCGAGCTGCAACGGGCCGGCCACACGGTGGTCGGACTGGCTCGCTCCGACGCCTCGGCCGAGGCGCTGGTCGGGGCGGGAGCGGAGGTGCATCGCGGCGACCTCGGCGATCTCGACAGCCTGCGCGCAGGTGCCGAGAAGGCCGACGGGGTCATCCACCTCGCCTACGTCCACGACTTCAGCCAGATGGAGGACGCCGCCCGGACCGACCTGGCCGCCATCGAGGCGATGGGCGCCGCGTTGGAGGGCACCGGCAAGCCCATGGCGATCGCGTCCGGGACCCTCGGGCTCGCGCCGGGCCGGGTCGGCACCGAGCTCGACGAGCCTGCGGCCGTGCACCCGCGCGTGGCGAACGCGTCGGCCACGCTGGCGCTGGCCGATCGCGGCGTACGCCCCCTGGTGGTGAGGCTGTCCCCGACCGTGCACGGTCAGGGCGACCACGGCTTCATCGCCGTGCTGGTCCAGATCGCCCGTGACAAGGGCGTGTCCGGCTACATCGGCGACGGGCAGAACCGCTGGAACGCCGTGCACCGGGACGACGCGGCCGCGGTCTTCCGGCTGGGGGTGGAGCCCCGCTGGATCGGTGCTGCACGCGGTGGGGGAGGAGGGCATCGCCGTGCGCGACGTCGCCGGCGTGATCGGTGCACACCTCGACCTGCCGGTGGTCTCGATCCCCGAAGCCGAGGCGGCCGAGCACTTCGGCTGGCTGGGCGGGTTCCTCGGCGCGGATGCCCCGGCCTCCAGCACGATCACCCAGGAGCTGCTCGGGTGGAAGCCGACCGGACCGGGCCTGCTCGAGGACGTGGCGCGCTACTACGTCTGAGCCGGCCACACGGTGTTGCGTTGTGGGACATCGCCGGGGCGTACGCCGGCCTAGCGTCTGGGCATGACCGATCCACGGGTGGCCCTGGTGACCGGCGCGGCGCAGGGCCTCGGGCTGGCCACGGCCCGACGACTGGCCGAGGACGGCCTGCGCGTCGTCCTCACCGACGTGAACCGCGGCCTGCTCGAGGCGAGCGTCGCCGAGCTCGTGGGTGCCGGGCTCGACGTCGCCGAGGCGGTCCTCGACGTCACCGACGACGCGTCGGTGGACGAGTGCCTGCGCTCACTCGGCCACCTCGACGTGCTGGTCAACAACGCCGGCGTCATCTCCCGTACGCCGGCCCAGGACATCGACTCCCTCCGGTGGGACTTCGAGATGGCCGTCAACCTCGGCGGCACGATGCGGTGCAGCCGGGCGGCGTACCCCCTGCTGGTGCGGTCGGACAGCGCGGCGATCGTGAACCTCGCGTCGGTGGGGTCGACCTTCGGGCTGCCGCAGCGGTTGTCGTACTCCACGGCCAAGACCGGGATCGTCGGACTGACCCGCACCCTGGCCGCGGAGTGGGGCCGGGACGGCATCCGGGTCAACGCCGTGGCGCCGGGCTACATCGAGACCCCGATGATGCTGTCCGGTTTCGACACCGGTGCGCTCGACCGCGAGATCCTGCTGCGTCGTACACCCCTGGGGCGGTTCGGCCGGTCCGAGGAGATCGCGGCCGCCATCTCGTTCCTGACGGGGCCGGACGCGTCCTTCGTGAACGGCGTCGTGCTCGAGGTGGACGGCGGCATCACCGTCGACGGGACCTTCCAGGACCTGTCGCGAACTGACACAGCCGCACGCTGAGGCGCCTGCCTACGTTCAGGCCCCGGCGCCCCGATGGAACGGCGCCCTCGCCCGAGGAGTCCCCATGAAGGTGGGCGTCTACGTCTTCAGCACCGACCTCGACCTCGACCCCGGGCCGCTGGCCCGCGAGATCGAGGACCGCGGCTTCGCCAGCATGTTCTTCCCGGAGCACTCGCACATACCGGTCTCCCGGGAGACCGACTACCCCGAGTCGTACGGCGGGGGTGTGCTGCCCGACTTCTACAAGCGGACCTACGACCCGTTCATCAGCTGCAGCTTCGCGGCGGCTGCCACCACCACGCTCCAGGTGGGCACCGGCATCTGCCTGCTCGCGCTGCGCGACACCGTGCACACCGCGAAGCTGGTGGCGTCGGTCGACCGACTCTCCGGCGGCCGGTTCGCCTTCGGTGTCGGCTTCGGCTGGAACGCCGACGAGTTCGAGACGCACGGTGACATCGACTTCAGGACCCGGCACCGCCGGGTGCGCGAGCAGGTGCAGATGATGCGCCAGATCTGGGGCAACGACGTCGCGCAGTTCGACGGTGAGTTCGTCTCGTTGCAGCCGAGCTGGATCTGGCCCAAGCCGGTCCAGCAGCCGCACCCGCCGGTCTACCTCGGTGGGAGCGGGCCGTTGACGATGAAGCACGCGGCCGCCTGGGCCGACGTCTGGTACCCGACGCCACCGCTCGCGGATCCCACGCTGGAGAAGTCGATCCCGGTCTTCCGCCAGCTGGTCGAGGAAGCGGGTCGGGACCCCGACTCGGTGCCCGTCGGAGCCGCTCCCGGCGCGGCCGACGAGGCCATGCTCGAGGCCTACCAGCGCAACGGCGTCTCCCACGTGAACATGGCGCTGATGGGGGACACCCCGGACCTGATGCTGGTCGAGCTGGACCGGCTGGCGAAGCTGCGCGACCACGTCCTCGGCGCCTAGGTAGCCGGGCCTGTGTCACAGAACCATGTCTCATATTGGTACGGCGCCCACCGGGGCCCTCTTCCTACCTTTCACGGCATCAGCAGCGTGGCGTGCGTCACGTCCTGCGACCTGAGGGATCGACACGCGGAGGAGTCCGATGGCCGGTAGCACCGCACCGACGGCGGAGCGTCCGACGCGCTCCCAGCAGCCGCGTCGGCCCGCGTTCGTGCTGCCCGGACAGGGCATCCTGCTCGCCAACATCGGGCTGGTCCTCGTCTCGCTGGTCTTCCTGGACGTGAACCTGTTCAGCCGCGTCAACCTGGCCACCCTCACCCCGGTCATCGGGGTGATGGCACTCGTTGCCCTGGGCCAGGCCTTCGTGATCGGCACGGGTGGCATCGACCTCAGCATCCCGTCGACCATCACGCTGGTCGGCGTCATCATCCTGAAGAGCGCGGCCGGCTCGAACGACGCGCTGGTCAAGGCACTGGTGATGTGTCTGGTGGCGACGATCGTGATCGGCCTCGTCAACGGCTTCCTGGTCGAGGTGCTGCGCCTCAACGCGCTGGTGGTCACGCTCGCCACCGGCCAGCTGATCGCCGGCGCGACGCGCATGTACCGCGGCCAGACGTTGGCGATCACGCGGGTCCCCGACAAGCTCTCCGAGATCGCCCGGTCGAGCATCGGTGCGATCAGCATCATCCTGGTCATCGCCGTACTCGTCGCCGTGGTCCTGGCCCTGTGGCTGAAGTTCCACACCTCGGGTCGCCGGCTCTCGGCCAGCAGCGTGGGACGTGCGGCCGCCGAGCACAGCGGTCTCGCGGCCACGCGGCAGCGCATCACCGCCTGGGTGACGGCCACCGTGCTGGTCGGCATCGGTGGTGTGTTCCTGGCCGGGCAGATCACCACGCCGGACCTCACCCTCGGCTCGCCGTACCTGCTGACCTCGGTGGTCGCGGTCGTGCTCGGTGGTGCCTCCATCGCAGGCGGCCGGGTGCGGGTCGCGGCCACCATCCTCGGGGCCACGTTCATCGTCGTGCTGGAGCAGATCTTCCGCGTCCGCGGCTTCTCCTCCGGCGTCTCCCTGGTCGTCGAGGGCCTCGTCCTCAGCGTCGGCCTCGCGGCCGTCGCGACCACCAAGAACGTCCGCTGGCTCACCGTGCGTCGTACGCCGGACGAGCCACCGGGCGGTCCGTCCACCCCGGGCGTGACCAGCAACAAGAAGAGTCAGGAGTAGTCCATGCGAATCAGTGTGCGCCGCCAGGGTGGAAGAAGCACCCGCGCTCGCTCGACCGCGACCACCGTCGTGGTTGCCGCGGCCCTCGCCTTCACGGCGGCCTGCGGTTCGTCCGATGGTGGGTCGAGTGGGTCCTCGTCCGACGCGAAGGGGAGTGCCGGCAGCAAGATCGATGTCGACCCCGCCGCCGTCCAGGAGACCGTCAACAAGGCCTTCCAGGCCGACGTCAAGCTAGACAGCCTGCCCGACACCGTCCAGGACGCCTTTGCCCGGGCGACCCTGACGCTGCCGCAGGCGAAGCTCGACAAGGCCTTCGAGTGCTGGAAGGGGGCGTCGTGCACCGTGGGCAACGGCAAGGTGACGCTCGGCATCGCCGACGGCTTCGGCCAGAACCAGTGGCGGAAGTTCTCCAAGATGGAGATCATCCTCCAGGCCCTCACCTACCCCGAGGTCGGCAAGATCCTGTCGACCGACGCACAGGGAGACCTGGCGACGTTCCAGTCCAACGTCCGCAGCCTGGCAGCCCAGGGCGCCAAGGCGATCGTGACCTACGACGACTTCGGTCCCGCGGCACTGCCGGCCTTCACGGCCGCGTCGCAGCAGGGCGCCAAGATCGCGTCGTACGTCGGGCCCGTGCCGGACGCACCCGAGTCCGCGGTCGCGGCCCAGGTGCACGGCGACACCTGTGCGACCGGCGAGGACATGGCCGACGTGGCCACGAACGACCTGAAGCTCAGCGGTGACGTCGCGATCTTCAACGGCACGCCGGGCAACCCGCAGGGTCAGGCCTGGAACAAGTGCTTCGAGGACAAGATCAAGGGCAGTGGGATCACCGTCGGCAAGAAGCTCGACACGAACTGGACGCCGGCCGGCGTCTACCAGGCCGCCTCCGCCCTGGTCAGCTCGGGCGACGACGCCAAGGGGATCTTCTACGACTACGCCGACCCGATGCCGCAGATCATCTCGGCGTACGAGAAGGCCGGCAAGGTCACCCCGGCACTGGTCACGTGGACCTCGAACAACGGGCTCTTCAAGGAGTGGCAGCAGCGCCAGGGCACCGACAAGGCGTTCGAGCTCTACTTCACCAACGGCCTGAACTGGCAGGGACGAGCAGCCGTCACCGCGGTGATGGACCTGCTGGCCGGCAAGAAGGTCGAGAACCAGATGATCATGCCGCAGCCGTTCGTCAAGGCCGTCAAGGGCGTCTACGACCCGAAGCGTCCCGACGACTACCCGGGTCCGAGCGTGCTCGTGCCCGACGCGCTGATCAGCCGCATGTTGCAGTGACCGGGGCCGGGACGGGACGCGACCACCGCGTCCCGTCCCGGCTGCGGACTTGCCGCACCCGCCTTCATTCGACCGGGCGAGACAGAGAGCGAACCCACCGTGTCCAACACCATCTCCACCTCACCGCCGCTGGTGGCCGGATCGCCGCGACCGACCAGCCGGGTGCTCGACGCGAGCGGCCTGTCCAAGCGGTACGCCGCGGTGCAGGCCCTCGACGACGTCGGGCTGACGCTGGAGGCGGGCGAGATCCACGCGCTGGTGGGCGAGAACGGCTCGGGCAAGTCCACGCTCGTCGGCGTCGTGGCTGGCACGGTGCAGCGCGACAGCGGGACGGTGCGCATCGGTGACACCGACGTGTCGCGACACCACCCACGCCGGGCCCAGCGACTCGGTGCGGTCACCGTCTTCCAGGACGGTTCGCTGGTCCCCGAGCTCTCGGTGGCCCGCAACCTCTACCTCGGCACGCCCCCGGAGAGCCGGCCGTCGTACTCGCGGGTGACCTCGTGGGCCGAGGAGCTCCTGCTCCAGCACGGGTTCGACATCGACCCACACCTCCCAGCGTCGGAGCTGCCGGCGGGCGACCGGCAGCTGGTCGAGATCGTGCGAGCCGTCGCGAGCAAGCCCCGCATCCTGATCCTCGACGAGGCCACCTCGGCGCTGGACTCCGCGGGCGTCGACGTCGTGCTCGGCCTGATGCGGGACGCCGCCGCCGCTGGTGCCGCCGTGCTCTTCGTGACCCACCGGCTCTCCGAGGTGATGCGGGTCGCCGACCGGGTCACGGTGCTGCGCGACGGACGCCACCAGGGCACCCACGAGATCGGCGACGTCAACCCCCAGCGGCTCGTCGAGCTGATGGCCGGCACCCGCGTCGACCTGGAGTTCCCCGATCGGGCACCCGCCGGGCCCGAGGCGGCGTTGCTGCTCGCGTGCAAGGAGCTCCGGGGTGTCGGGTTCGGTCCCGTCGACCTCGAGCTGCGCGCCGGCGAGATCGTGGGTGTCGCCGGGGCCGACGGCAACGGGCAGGTCCCGATGCTGCGCGGTCTGGCGAGGTACGGCGAGGTCGACGGCACCGTGACTGCCGGCGACACGACGATCCGCACCTATCCGGAGGCGATCGAGCACGGAGTCGTCTACCTCAGCTCCGACCGACGTGGGGAGTCGCTGTTCGCGGGCCTCACCATCACCGACAACCTCGGTCTCGGCGTCCTCGACGAGCTGTCCGACCGTGGCGTCGTACGCACCCGGCGCGAGCGGAGGTTCGTGCACGACGCCATCGAGCGGTACCGGATCCGGATCGGCAGCCCGTCCCAGAGCCCGGCCGAGCTGTCGGGTGGCAACCAGCAGAAGGTGGCCCTGAGCAAGGTGCTGGCGATGTCGCCCCGCGTGGTGCTGATCGACGAGCCCACGCAGGGCGTCGACGTGCGCTCGCGGATGGACATCTACCGCTTCCTCCGCGAGATCGCCGACCACGGCAGCTGTGTGGTCGTGGTCAGCTCTGACGCCTCCGAGCTGGCCGGCCTGTGCGACCGCATCCTGGTGATGTCGCGCGGCAAGGTCACCTCCTCGATGCCCGGGCAGGGGGCGACCGAGGAGTCGATCGTCGCGGCCTTCGCCGTCGAGCACGAGCTCGCCATCGACCCGAACGCGGTCGCCGTCGACGAGGACGCGGCCGCGCCCGACGCGACCCCCGCGGAGAGTCCGGCCCAGCCCCGCGCGAAGCGGCGTACCGGGTGGCGCACCAAGGTCTCGGCCGACGGGCTGCGTCTGGTCGCGCTCGTCGCGCTGATGGTGCTGCTCGGGGCGTTCACCCAGTCGCGCAACCCGACCTTCCTGACCGAGCTGAGCATCTTCAACGTGATGCTGCTGGCGTTGCCGCTCGTCGCGGTCGCGGCCGCCCAGTTCTTCGTGCTGCTCGTCGGCGGCATCGACGTCTCCGTCGGCGCCACGATGACGCTGACCGTCGTCGTCGCCTCGTCCTGGGTGCAGGACGGCAACGCCACCTCGGTGCTGCTCAAGTCACTCATGGTGGCCCTCGTGGTGGGCGGAGCCGTCGGTCTGGTCAACGCACTGCTGGTCGAACGCATCGGGCTCTCGCCCGTGATCGCGACCATCGCGACACTCGGGATCGCGTCCGGCGTCGCGCTGATGCTGCGGCCCACCGCGGCGGGGGTCATCTCGCCCGAGCTGATGAAGATGATGATGTCGCGGCTCGGCCCCGTTCCGTACTCGCTCATCGTGCTCGTCGCCGTACTGGTGGTGATCGACGGGTTCCTGCGCCGTACCGGCTTCGGCCTGCGCGTCCGGGCCGTCGGCCTCAACGGTGTCTTCGCCCGACGACTCGGCATCCCGACCACGACGGTCCGTGCCTGCTGCTACCTGGTCTGCAGCATCCTGGCCGGTGTGGCGGGCATGATCCTGGCCGCGCAGGTGGGCATCGGCGATCCCAACGCCGGTAACTCCTTCACACTGCTGGCGATCGCTGCCCCGGTGCTCGGTGGCGCGGCGCTGTCCGGCGGGCACGGCTCGCTGGTCGGCGCGACCATCGGCGCCTTCATCCTGGTGGTCGCGCAGAGCCTGGTCTCGGTGCTCGGCCTGACCGACGGTGCCAGCTACATCTTCACGGGCGGACTGACCCTCCTCGCGCTGGTCAGCTCGGCCGACAGCCTGCGCCGCCTGCGCAGGATCCTGAGTGCTCGGAAGGAGCTCGCATGACCACCTCCAGCCCGTTCTCGGTCGGCACCACCGACCCCGTCCTGCACGGCAGGCGCGGCGTCGTGACCGGAGGAGGCTCCGGCATCGGCCGGGCATCCGCACTCCGCTTCTCCGGTGCCGGCGCGACCCTCGTGCTCTGGGACCGGAACCTCGAGGCGGTCGAGGCAGTGGCCAAGGAGGTCGAGGCCGAGGGTGGCACGGCGTACGCCGTCGAGGTGGACGTCGCCGACCCCGCATCCGTGGCCGCCGCGGCGACCAGGAGCGTCGAGCTGCTCGGTGGCATCGACCTGCTGATGAACAACGCCGGCATCCTCGACGACTACGCACCGATCCTGGAGACCGACGAGGCGCTCTGGACCAAGATCATCGGCGTCAACCTCACCGGTCCCTACCTGGTCACCCGGTCGCTGATGCCGGCACTCCTGGAGGACGGCGGCGGGGCCATCGTGAACACCGCCTCCATCGCCGGGATCGTTGCTGGTGGGGGCGGCACGGCGTACACGGCCTCCAAGCACGGCGTCATCGGCCTGACCCGCCAGCTCGCCTTCGACTACGGACAGCTCGGGGTGCGGGTCAACGCGATCTGCCCCGGCGCCGTGGAGACCGGCATGACACGGGCGCTCTTCGACGAGGGCGACGCCGCCGTGATGGAGTCGGTGCGCAGCGTCCCTGCAGGACGCCACGCCCAGCCCGAGGAGCTGGCCGAGCTGGCGTTGTTCCTGGCCAGCGACGCCGCGAGCTTCTGCCACGGCGCCTGCTTCGTCGCGGACGGTGGCTGGACGATCCGCTGACCCGTCAGGGCTGGTGGGTGTGCTGGATCGCGTCGGTCATGACCGGCGCCTTCTCGCGAGCGGCCGTCTCCTGGCGCTCGAGCTCGCGTTCCTGGGAGCGGGTGTCGCGGGTGTAGGTCGCCACCCACCGGCGCTGTGCGCTCGGCGTCATGTGGCACAGGCCGGGGATCTGGGGGTACTGCTGGCACAGCGTCGGCTCGCGCCGGGCTGGCTCCCGCGGCGCGGCTGCCGGGGCTGCCGCGCCGCGGGTGTCGGTGGGCGAGCCGCTGGAGAGCCCGATCGCCGCGAAGAGGCGGCGGGCCTCGGCCCCGCACGACGCGCAGCTGCGGGTCGACGGGGGCGGGCTGGGCTCCCAGTGCTCGGCACGTACGCCGCACGCGGTGCAGCGGTAGTCGACGAGGACCGACATCAGCGGATCACTCGAAGCAGGCCGGAGCGTGCTTGTACTCGGCCCAGTCGTCGGGGTCGTGGGTGATCCAGACCGACGCGTCCTCGCTCTCCTGCAGGCGCTTGATCCGCCGCAGGCTCACCAGGGCCTCGCGGGTGTCCCAGTCGATCGGGAAGTGGTACTCCTGCTCGAGCGCCGCCCGCAGGTGTACGGCATCGCCGGTGAGGATGAACGTGCGCGACGCCAGCCGCACCTTCAGGCTCAGCTCGCCGGGGGTGTGGCCGGGCATGTAGAGGATGACCAGGCTGCCGTCACCGAACAGGTCGACGTCGATGCCCGGCACCTCGTGCCAGTCGAAGTTCCGGATCCGGGCCAGCTGGTCCGGCATGTAGCAGAAGGCGCCGATCGGGGCCGGCCAGTGCGCGAACGGCAGCTCGCCGGCACCGACGTAGTGCTTGGCGTCGGGGAACTGGTGCAGTGCCCCGGAGTGGTCGAAGTGCAGGTGCGAGGTGATCACGTGGGTGACGTCCTCGAGCTTGTAGCCGAGGGCCTCGATCTGGCGGTCGAGCTTCTGGTCCTCGCCGCCGGTGATGCCGAGGCCGTCCGCGAGCTCCTGGCCGTAGAGGGCGACCGGGTCGTCGATCGCCTCGGGAGCGATGCCGGTGTCGAAGAGCACGAGCCCTTTGGGGTGCTCGATCAGGAAGGACGGCATCGGGATGGTGAGCATCCCGCTCAGGCCGTACATCAGCGTGGTGGCGTCCACCGTGAGCGAGGGGCAGTCCAGTGCCCACATCCGCCGTGCGAATCCCAGGGACATGGCGCGTGCGTCCTTCCGTGCGTGCAGCCGGGTGAGTCGGGTGCCCACAGGTTGGTGCGCGCGGACGGTCGGGCGTCGTCCCACTTTGCGACACGACCGGACAACGGGTCGTGCGGCGGCACACTGTCGCAATCTCGTACACGTCACGACGGTCCACGCGGCCTTTGATGAGCACGGCTCGATCGAGCCGCCTCACCGTCGACGCGAAGGACATCTCGATGACGACCGGCAGCATCGTCGCCCTCACCGGGCCCGAACAGGTCCAGCTGAAGTCGTTCGAGGTCCCGGACCCCGAGCCGGGCGCCGTCGTGCTCCGCGTGCGGCGGGCCAACGTCTGCGGCTCCGACATCCACCAGTTCCACTACGAGAGTCCCTCGCTGCGGGAGGCCGGCCTCGGCCACGAGTTCGTCGGCGAGATCGCCGCTCTCGGCGAGGGCGTGACCACGGACTACGCCGGCGAACCGGTGGCGGTCGGCGACCGCGTCGTACCGGTCTACTTCCTGCAGTGCCACCACTGTGCGGCCTGCCTGCGCTCGGAGTTCAGCTCCTGCGTCAACAGCCTGGCGGCGTGGAGCCGCAACCCCGAGCTGGCGCCGCACTTCAGCGCCGGCTACGCGACCCACTACTACGTCCAGCCGGGCCAGCACTTCTACCGGGTGCCCGACGGGGTCGACGACGCCTCGGTGGCCGGTGCCAACTGTGGCCTGGCGCAGATGATCTTCGTGCTCGACAAGGCCGGGCTGGAGGCGGGCGAGACGCTGGTCGTGCAGGGGGCAGGCGGCCTGGGGCTGTACGCCGCCGCGGTCGGTCGTGAGCGCGGTGCCCACGTGGTCGTCGTCGACGGCGTCAAGGACCGGCTCGACCTGGCCCGCGAGTTCGGGGCCGACGACGTGATCGACCTGACCGACCACGCGACCCCGGCCGACCGGGCACAGGCCGTGCGCGACCTGACCGGCGGCGTCGGGGCCGACCTGGTCCTCGAGGTGACCGGGCACCCGGCCGCCTTCTCCGAGGCCATCGAGATCGCCCGGGTCGGCGGGCGCATCGCCTCGGTCGGCAACCTCAACGGCGAGGCGGAGATCTCCTTCGTCCCGGGACTCGTCACCCGCAAGTCGCTCACCATCCGGGGGGTGCTGCGCTACGACCCGTGGTACCTGCACCGGGCCGTGCAGTTCCTCAGCCGCCGCGCCGGCCTGCACCCGTTCGGCGAGCTGGCCGGCGTGACCTACTCCCTCGACCAGGCCCTCGACGCGTTGCGCGACGGCGAGTCCCGCTCGGTCGCCCGCGCCGCGATCGTCCCCTGAGCCAGCCACCCACGACCACGGAGGAACCATGGACTTCCCGACACAGCTGTTCATCGACGGTGAGTGGGTCGACGCCGAGAGCGGCGGGACCTTCGACGTCACCGACCCGGCCACCGGCGAGGTCGTCGCTGCCGTCGCCGACGCCGGGGCGGTCGACGTACGCCGGATGATCGACGGTGCCGCCGCTGCCCAGGAGGCCTGGGGAGCACTGCCGGCCCTGGAACGGGCCGCGATCATGAAGCGTGCCGTCGGCCTGTTCGAGGAGCGGATCCACGACCTCGCCACCCTGCTGACCCGCGAGCAGGGCAAGCCGCTGGAGCAGTCGATCGGCGAGCTGCGCTACGGCATCGGCTTCATCGACTGGTTCGCCGAGGAGGCCCGCCGGGTCTACGGCATGACCATCCCGGCGACGACGACCTCGAAGCGCATCCTCGCCCTCAAGCAGCCGCTCGGCGTCACCGCCTGCATCACGCCGTGGAACTTCCCGAGCCTGCAGATCCTGCGCAAGCTCGGTGCCGCCCTCGCCGCCGGTTGCACGATGATCGTCAAGCCGCCGGAGCAGACACCGCTGTCCGCACTCGAGATCGCCCGGGTCTTCTCCGATGCCGGGCTGCCGGCCGGCGTTCTCCAGGTGGCCCCCTCGCTGGACCCGGTGCCGGTCAGCCAGACCTTCATGGAGGACGCGCGGGTCCGGATGATCTCGTTCACCGGATCGACCGAGGTCGGCAAGATCCTGATGCGGGGCGCGGCCGACACCGTCAAGAAGGTCTCGCTCGAGCTGGGTGGTCACGCACCGTTCATCGTCTTCCCCGACGCCGACATGGACCACGTGGTGCGCGAGGCGATGTCGACCAAGCTGCGCAACATGGGCCAGACCTGCGTCTCGGCCAACCGGCTGTTCATCCACGAGGACGTCGCCGAGGAGTTCACCCGGCGCCTGACCGAGGAGTTCCAGCAGCTCACCGTCGGACACGGCCTGGACGAGGCCAGCGACGTGGGGCCGCTGATCGAGGAGGCGGCCCTGGAGAAGGTCGAGCGACACGTCGAGGACGCGATCGCCAAGGGTGGCAAGGTCCTGGTGGGCGGTCACCGGGCCGCGGCCGGCAACGCCTTCTTCGAACCGACCATCATCATCGGGGCCGACGAGTCCATGCAGCTGGCGCAGGAGGAGACGTTCGGCCCGGTCGCGCCGATCTTCACCTTCGCCGACGAGGACGAGGTCGTACGACGGGCCAACGACTCCGACTACGGCCTGGCGGCGTACTTCTTCACCGCCGACCTGAACCGGGCCATCCGGGTGGCCGAACGCCTCGACTACGGCACCGTCGGGGTCAACGACGCCAGCATCTCCGCGGTGCAGGCGCCGTTCGGCGGGGTCAAGGAGTCGGGCATCGGGCGCGAGGGTGGGCCGCTGGGGATCGAGGAGTACCTCGAGGTGAAGTACGTCTCGGTGGCGGGGCTCTGAGGAACGTTCGGTGGCGGCCTTCACCTTCCGGGAGCTGACCCCGACCGACTTCCTGCGCCGCGCCGCCGAGGTGTACGGCGACCAGATGGCCGTGGTCGACGGTGATCTCCGGATCGGCTACCGCGACCTGCACGAGCGCGCACTGGCGCTGACGGGGGTGCTGGCCGACCTCGGCATCGAGCCGGGTGACCGGGTGGCTGTGCTCTGCGTGAACAGCCACGTGATGCTCGAGATGCACAACGCGGTGCCGATGAGGGGTGCGGTGCTGGTGCCGCTGAACATCCGCCTGTCGGTGGACGAGATGGTGCACGTGGTCGAGCACTCCGGTGCCAGCCTGCTGGTGGTGACACCCGAGCTGCTGGAGCAGGCGGAGCTGGTCGCGCTCCGCACCGGCGTGCACCTGCTCGAGTCCGGCCCCGGGTCGGCGTACGAGTCGGGCGTGCGGAGCGCCGACCCGCAGCCGGTGCCGTGCACCGACGAGCGCAGCCTGCTCGGGATCAACTACACCAGCGGCACGACCGGTCGGCCCAAGGGCGTGATGATCCACCATCGCGGCGCCTACCTGCAGAGCCTCAGCCTGCTCGTGCACCTCGGCATGGACTCGCGGTCGCGCTACCTGTGGACGGTGCCGATGTTCCACTGCAACGGCTGGTGCCTCACCTGGGCCCTCAGCGGCATCGGCGCCGTGCACGTCGCCCTGCGGGCGATCGATCCCGACCACATCTGGCAGCTGATCCGCGAGGAGGGGATCACCCACCTGAGCGCGGCACCGACCGTGCTGACCATGATCGCCGAGTCCGACGGCGCCAAGGGGCCGCCGCCCGAGCCCCGCGTGGCGGTGACCACGGGTGGCTCCCCGCCGTCCCCGAGCCTGCTGGTCAGGATGGACTCGCTCGGCTTCGACGTCACCCACCTGTACGGCCTGACCGAGACCTTCGGACCGATCGCGATCAACGAGTGGCAACGGCAGTGGGACGAGCTCGACGATCAGGCGAAGTCGCAGCTGCGCGCCCGCCAGGGCGTCGGCAACGTGATCGCCGAGCCGTTGCGCGTCGTCGACGAGGCCGGGGCCGACGTCCCCCGCGACGGCGAGACCATCGGCGAGATCGTGGCGCGCGGCAACGACGTGATGCTCGGCTACTACCGCGACGACGAGGCGACGGCGCAGGTCGACCTCGAGGGCTGGTTCCGGACCGGTGACCTGGCCGTGCACGCCCCGGACGGCTACGTCGAGATCCGTGACCGGGCCAAGGACATCATCATCACCGGTGGCGAGAACGTGGCCTCGGTGGAGATCGAGCGAGCCATCGACAGCCACCCGGCCGTGGTCGAGTCAGCCGTGGTCGGCATGCCCGACGACAAGTGGGGTGAGGTGCCGGTCGCGTTCGTGACCGTGCGGAACGGCGCCGTGCTGACGGCCGACGAGGTGGTGGCGCACGTGCGCACGACGCTGGCCGGCTTCAAGGTGCCGAGGAGGGTGGTCTTCTCCGAGCTGCCGAAGACCTCGACCGGCAAGATCCAGAAGCAGGTCCTCCGCGCCACCGAGGTCCCCGCCCGGTGAGCGCGTTCGTCACCGGGGTGGGGCTCACGCCGTTCGGTCGCCTCCCCGGTCGGGACTCGCTCGACTGGCAGTGCGCGGCGGCCCATCTGGCCGTCGACGACGCCGACCTGGAGGTCGGCGAGGTGGATGCCGTGATCACGGGATACTCGACCGTGGCCGGCCACCTGATGCCGGCCAACCTGTTCGCCGAGCGCTTCGGCATCCGTCCGGCCGTCGCCTTCGGCACCAGCGTCGGCGGCGCGACCGGTCTGGCCATGGTCGACCAGGCGCGGGCGCTGATCGAGTCCGGGAAGGCGCGGCACGTGCTCGTCGTGGCGGGTGAGGACCGCGCGAGCGGACAGACCCGGGCCACGTCCACCAAGGTGCTCGCCCAGGTGGGTCATCCCGCCTACGAGGTCCCCCTCGGCGGCACGGTGCCGGGCTACTACGCGCTGCTGGCGTCCCGCTACCTCTGGAGCTACGGGCTGGCCGAGGACGCGCTCGCCCCACTGCCGGTGCAGATGCGGGAGCACGCCGGCCGGAAGGTCGGGGCCCAGTTCCAGAAGCCGATCACCGTCCTCGACGTACGCACCTCGCGACCGGTGGCCGAGCCGCTACGGCTGCTCGACTGCTGCCCGGTCTCCGACGGAGGCGCGGCGTTCGTCGTCTCGGCGCGGGCGACGTCCGACCGGGCCGTGCGCATCGCCGGCACCGGCCAGGCCCACCGGCACCAGCACCTCACCGCCATGGAGCCGGGCAACACCGGAGCAGCGGTGGCCGCGGCGCGCGCGTTCGAGGAAGCCGACCTGGACACGAGCGACGTCCACGTGTTCGGCATCTACGACAGCTTCTCGATCACGGTTGCGATGCTCGTCGAGGAGCTCGGGCTGGTCCCTCCGGGACGGGCGGGGTCCTACGCCCGTGCCGGCGCCTTCGCCAGCGACGGCCGCTACCCGATGAACACCCATGGCGGCCTGCTCTCCTACGGCCACTCGGGGGTAGCCGGCGGGATGGCTCACCTCGCCGAGGTCGTCACCCAGCTGCGCGGTGAGCGCGGGGCCGGGCAGGTCGACCACTGCCGGGTCGGCTACGTCCACGCCGACGGTGGAGTGCTGTCCGCCCATGTCGGTGTCGTGCTGGTGCGGGGAACCGCGTGAACGGGCTGCCGGTCGACGTGGCCACCGACTGGACGCGCGGAGGACCACGCTTCGTGCTGGCGGTCTGCGACGAGTGCAGCAACACGTCGTACCTGCCCGCCGAGCACTGCTCGCGCTGCGGAGCCCGCGGTCGGACTCCGCGTGTCGCCGTCGGTACCGGCACCTGCGTGGCCGTCACCTGGGTGCACGTCACCGTCGACGGCGGCGACCCCGCCGGCCTGGTGCTGGTCGAGCTGGACGAGGGGCCGGTCGTGATGGGCCGCACCGCCGAACGCGAGCTGCGTCCGGGTGACGGCGTGGGCGTCGCGTTCGAGCCCTCCGGAGCCGGACGCGGTCTCGTCCCCGTCTTCTCGAGGAAGGCCTGATCCTGATGGTCCATCCGCTCGACGTCTTCCACCGACCCGCATCGGTCGCGGTGGTGGGAGCCTCCGACGACACCGAGAAGATCGGCGGTCGCCCGCTGCGGTACATGCGCGAGTTCGGGTACGCCGGACGCGTGTACCCGGTCAACCCGAGGCGCGACACCGTCCAGGGCATGCAGTCGTACCCCAGCCTGACCGAGGTCCCGACGGTGCCGGACATCGCGCTGATCGCCGTACCCGGTGCTGCTGCGGTGGAGGCAGTCGCGACGGCAGCACGGATGGGGGTCAAGGGCGCCGTGGTCATGTCCTCGGGCTTCACGGAGACCGGTCGACCCGAAGGCGCTGCCCTCCAGGCGGAGATGCTCGCCCACGCGCGCGACGCCGGCCTGCGCATCGTCGGCCCCAACTCCCAGGGACTGGCCAGCTTCCACTCCGGCGCGGTCCTCGGCTTCTCGACGCTGTTCACCGAGGAGCCACCGGCGGACGGCCCGGTCGCCATCATCAGCCAGAGCGGTGCCCTGGCCTCGGTGCCCTACGGCATCCTCAGGCGTCGGGGGATCGGGGTGCGCTACGCGCACGGGACCGGCAACGACGCCGACGTCAGCGCCGCCGAGCTGGCTGCCGCGGCACTGGAGGACCCCGAGCTGCGGCTCCTGATGCTCTACCTCGAGAGCGTCAACGATCCCGAGTCCTTGGTGCGGATCGGTGAGCTCTCACGGCGCAACGACGTGCCGGTGGTCGCGCTGGTCGGAGGTCGCAGCAGCAGCGGCAGCAGGGCCGCTGCGTCGCACACGGGTGCGCTGGCCACGGAGCGGCGGGTGCTCGATGCCTTCCTCGAGCGCGTCGGCATCTGGCAGGTGCACAGCGTGCGCGAGCTGGTCGCGGCCACCGAGCTCTACCTCCAGGACTGGCAGCCGACCGGCTCGAACCTCGCGGTGGTCAGCAACTCCGGTGCCGTGTGCGTGCTGGCCGCCGACGCGGCCGAGGACGCCGGCCTGCCGCTGGCATCGCTGCTGCCGACGACGGACGCGCGCCTCAAGGAGGTGTTGCCCGACTTCGCGTCGACCACCAACCCCGTCGACGTGACCGCGGCGCTGCTCACCGACAGTGGGCTGTTCGGCAAGGTCCTGCCGGTGCTCGGTGCCGATCCCGGCGTCGACGCCTGTCTGCTGGGCATCCCGGTCGCGGGTCGTGGGTACGACGTCGAGCGGTTCGCCCGGGACGCGGCCGAGTTCGCCGCCTCGGGTACGCCGCTCGTGCTGGCCGTCCCGCAACCCAACGTCGCCGCACCCTTCGTGGACGCCGGTCTGCCCGTCTTCGAGGAGGAGTCCTCGGCCGTCGCTGCCCTGGCGCAGTACCTCGCCCATCGACGACGGATGGCCCGGGCGGACTCGTTGCCGCGTCCTGCGCTCACAGCCGGCCCCAGCGGCGCTCCAGGCCGGCTCAACGAGGCGGAGAGCCTGGCGCGGCTGGCGGAGATGGGTGTCCCGACGGTGCCGCGCGAGATCGTCTCCTTCCCGGAGGACGTGGCGGACGCCTTCACCCGACTCGCGGTGGATCGGGTGGTGGTCAAGGGCAGCACCGACGCGGTCAGCCACAAGTCAGACCTCGGCCTCGTCGAGCTCGGGTGTGCCTCTGCCGAGGAGGCGCTGGCCGCGGCACACCGGATCGCGGTCGCGGCGGCGCTGCACGGGGTGGTCCTGGACGGCTTCCTGGTCGCGCCGATGCTGCGCGGCCTGCACGAGGTCGTCATCGGGGCCAGCATCGACCCGGTGTTCGGTCCGGTGGTGCTCGTCGGTGCCGGCGGGTTGTACGTCGAGGCGCTGCCGGACACCGCGGTGCTGCTGGCGCCGTGCACGGCCGACGAGGTCCACGAGGCGATCCAGTCGCTGCGCATCGCCCCCGTGCTCGGCGGTGTCCGGGGTGCTCCACCGGCTGACGTGGACGCCTGGGTCAAGGCCGTCGTCCGCGCATCCGAGGCGATGGCGGCCTCGGAGACCGTCGTCGGCTTCGACGCCAACCCGGTGCTGCTGCTGGAAGCCGGTCAGGGTGCCGTCGCGGTCGACGCCGTGGTGCTGGCCACGACCTGAGCGTCCGCACGGCGCTCGACCCGTCCGATGGCGGCGACGATTTCGGTCTGCGAGATCGACCGCGCCAGGTTGCCGAGGTGCGGCGCCGTCATCGTCAGCCGGGCGATCTCGTCCACCTCGGCCTCGGTCGCCGCAGGCATGCCCAGCTCCTCCAGGCTGATGGGCAGGCCGATCTCGCGCAGGAACGATGTCAGGTCGATCAGCTCCTCCTCGGCCGCCCCCTCGGCCTCGCGCTGCACTAGCAGCGCCCAGGCGACGTGCTCGCCGTGCATCGCCCGCGCGGCACCGCGAGCGGGCATCAGGCCGCGCGTCAGCGAGTGCGCGAGCGACAACCCGCCGTTCTCGAAGCCGAGACCGCTCATCAGCACCACGGCCTCCACCAGCGCCTCGAGGTCGGGCGTCACGCGCCCCTGCTCACAGGCCTGCAGGCCACCTACGGCGTGGGCCCGGATGGTCGCGTAGCAGGCGTCGGCGATGGCGACGCCGGTGAGGAGCGGCCGGGTGCCGAGGGGCGTGACCCCGGTGCCGGCGAAGCAGCCGGCGGCCTCGTAGCGCTTGGCGATCGCGTCCCCGACACCTGCCCTCAGGAACGCCGTCGGTGCGGCGACGACGAGCTCGGTGTCGACGACGACGGCCGCCGGGTTGGTCCGGAGCCGGTCCACGCCGACCATGACGTGTCCGTCGTCGTACATCGCGACGGCGGCACTGGTCGGGCTGTCGTTGGACGCGATCGTCGGCACCGTGACCACCGGCCGGTCGAGCCGTAGGGCGACCGCCTTGGCCGCGTCGAGGCTCTTGCCGCCGCCGAGGCCGACCACCACGTCGACGTCCCCGGTGTCCACGTCGGCGCCCGGAGCCGCGAGCGCGTCGGCCGCTGCAGCAGTGATCTCGCCCTCCAGCACGCGGTACGTCGCCGAGAGACCTGCCTCCACGAGCAACGAGCCCACCCGCTCACCGAGCAGGTCCAGCACGAAGGCATCGCCGATCACCACCGGGCGGGTGCCGTGCTCGGCCAGGAGCGAACCCAGCGCCTCGAGGGCGCCCGGCCCCTGCACGTAGCGGGACGGTGCCGCGAAGATGCGGAGCGGGTTCACACCTCTCCGAGGATCGCGCGGGTCACGGCCGGCAGGTCGACGCCGTACTTCGCCTCGAGGTACTCCTGCGAACCGCACTCGAAGAAGCTGTCGGCCAGGCCGACCCGGCGGAGAGGTCGCAGGATCCCGCCCTGGTAGAGCGCCTCGGTCACCAGGCTGGCCAGGCCACCGGTCGTCTTGTGGTTCTCGGCGACGACCAGCCGGTCGTGCCGGCGCGCGAACTCCACCACCGCGGCGGTGTCGAAGGGCTTGATCGTCGGCACGTGCAGGACGCTCGCCTGCACGCCTCGGTTGTCGGCGGCCTTGGCCGCGTCGAGGGACCGCGCCGTCATGTAGCCGGTCGAGATCACTCCCACGTCGCCCGAACCTTCCCGCAGCAGCGCCGCCTTGCCCGGCACGAAGCGGTAGTCCTCGCCGAGCTCGACCGGCACCTTGCCGCGCAGCAGCCGCACGTAGACCGTCCCCGGGATGTCGGCCACTGCGCGCACCACCTGGGTGAGCTCGGTCGCGTCGCACGGGTCGATGATGGTGAGGTCGGCGATCCCGCGCATCATGTTCAGGTCCTCGGTCGCCTGGTGGGTGGCGCCGTACCCGTTGGTCAGCCCCGGCATGCCGGCGAAGATCTTCACCTCGGCCTTCGAGTGCGCTCCGGCGATGGCCACGAAGTCGTAGGCGCGCCGCGTGACGAAGACGGAGTACGTCGTGCAGTAGGCGATCTTGCCGGTCTTGGCCAGTCCGGCCGCCGTCATCACGAGGCTCTGCTCGGCCATGCCGACGTTGAAGAACCGGTCGGGGTGGGCGTCGCGGAAGGGCAGGATGTCGCTGTAGCGACCCATGTCGGCCGTCAGCGCGACGATCTCGGGGCGCTCCCTGCCCAGCTGGGCGAGGGTCTCGCCGAACGGCGCCAGCACGGTCGTCTTGTCGGCGATGTCGATGAGCTCGCCCATCCCCCGGGTGTGGCCCCGGGGTGCGGTGTCACGCGTGGACGTCACGGTTGTCCTCCAGCTCCTGGACCAGCCCGGCCCACTCGTCGTCGGTGACCCGCACGAAGTGGGCACGCGGTCGGTCGACGATCGTCGGCACCCCCGACCCCGGCGTCGTCCGCATCACGATGGCCTTCGGCTTGCCGTCGGAGACCCGCGACTTCTCCAGGGCCTCCACCAGGGCGGACATGTCGTTGCCGTCGATCTCGGTGGTGCTCCAGCCGAACGCCGTGAACTTGTCCGCGACCGGCTCGATCGCCACCGTCACTGGTCCGTCGGCCTGGATGCCGTTGCAGTCGATGAGCACGACCAGGTTGTCGCACCCGAAGGTGGCGCCGGCCATCGCCGCCTCCCAGGTGGATCCCTCGTCCAGCTCGCCGTCGGAGATCTCGACGTACACGCGGCCAGGGGAGTCGTCGAGCCGCAGCCCCAGCGACATCCCGACCGCCTGGCCGAGCCCGTGGCCCAGCGACCCGCCGACGATCTCGACCCCGACCGTGTCGTCGAACGTGCTCATCGGCAGGCGTGAGCCGTTGAGCCCGTACGTCGGGAGCTCGTCCTCCTCGATGTAGCCGGCCGCTGCCAGCACGGCGTACATCGCGATCGAGTAGTGCCCGGTCGAGAGCAGGAAGCGGTCCCGCTCGGGCCAGTCGGGCCGCTCGGGGTCGTGGCGCAGCTCGTGGAAGTAGAGGGCGGCCAGGCAGTCGGCGATCCCGAGGCCTTGGGCGATGTAGCCCTCGCCCTTGCCCCGGGTCATGGTCATCATCATCCGGCGCAGCTGGTACGCACGGTCGCGGAGCTCGTCGATGTTCGGCGGCTCGCGGTCGGTGGTCGGCATGGGCCAAGGCTGGCAAGCAACGACCCGTCCCGCGTGTGCCACATTGTGACAGCGGGACGGGCCGCGGACGCAGCGACCGGAGGGGCTAGAAGTACTGCTTGTCCGGGTCGATGTGGTAGGCCTGCAGCTTCCGGTACAAGGTCGAGCGCGAGATACCGATCGACTGCGCGGCCGCCACCTTGTTGCCGTCGTGACGACGCAGCGCCTCGAGGATCGCCCCGAGCTCGAGCTCCTCGATCGCACTCAGGTCGCGCTTGCGGGTGTTGCCCTGCAGCTCGGCCGGCAGCGCGTCGGGACCGATCTCCGGGCCGATCGCAGTGGACAGCAGGCCGCGGATGGTGGCCTCCATCTGGCGCAGGTTGCCGGGCCACGGCGCCCGCATCAGGCAGCGCAGCGCTGCCGACGAGAAGTAGGCCTGCCGGTTGCCCCGGTGCTTGTTGAGCAGGGCGATCGCGGTGGGACCGATGTCGTCGCGGCGGTCGCGCAGCGGCGGCAGGCTGACCCGACCGACCCCGACGGTGTCGATCAGCCGCCGCAGACCGGGGGCCGGGCTGTCGGCGGTCGTCAGGGTGGCCACGATGCGCGGCGTGTTCTCGTCGAGCCGGTCGAGGAGCGCGGCTGCGGCGCTGGCCGCCTCCGGCGTGAGCGCGTCGAGGTGGCGCAGGAGCAGGGCATCCGGCTGGAGCTCGAGCTCGCGCCGGAGCACGGCCACGAACGGCGTGGTCTCGTCGGACCACAGGGCCGCCGCGTCGAGCACGGCCACCTTCTCCTGGTCGACCCCGACAGAAGCGAGGACGGCTCGGGCCAGCGCGAACTTGCCGACGCCGGGCTCGCCCTCGATCAGGATCGGCACGCCCTTGGTGGCGAAGCGGGTGCTTTGCGCGATGACCCGGGCCAGGGCCGCACTCTTGCCCGGCAGCGTGACCGTCGGCTTGGGCAGGTGGGCCTGGTGGTGCACCGGCTCGTCGGGTGTGGTCCGGTCGACGGCGAACTCGACCAGTGCCCCGATCACGAATCCGTCCCGCTCGACCGGCTTGCAGCGCCCGATGCTCAGCCGTCCGGCGCTCAGGCCGTACTGGTCCTCGGCCGTCTTGGTGCCCAGCGCCACAGCCCGCACGTACTCCCACAGCGCCGCCCGGTCCACGCCCTCGAGGAGCTCGGTGACCTTGGGGCCGGCGATGCAGATGTCCTGGCCGATCGCGGCCACGGGGGCGCGGCGGGAACCGATGGCCACGAGGTACTCGTCGAGCAGCTGACGCTCGTTGGTCGAGGCCTGCGCGAGCAGGCGCGACTCGACCTCCTGGGCGGTGGCCGTCATCAGCGGGGTCAGCAGCGGGTTGCCCGACATGGCCTGGCACGACAACGTGATGACGCCCTCGAGCCGGCGGGTGATCGGGTGGTGGACGGGTACGCCGACGCAGGTGAACGGGCGCAACGCATCAGCGAGGTGCTCGGGACCGGAGATCTGGATCGGGCCGTCCTGCTCGATCACGCTCCCCAGCCCGTTGGTGCCGATCGACTCCTCGCTGTTGTCGAACCCGGTCTCGGCGTGGATCCGGTCGAACATCCGGTTCATCACCGGGTCTGGGACCCACCGGTGGACGAGCGTGGCGTCGCGGTCGGCCAGCAGGACGCCGGCGCTGAGCCCGGAGAGCTGGTCGGCGAGATGGCTCAGCACGGGGTCGGCGGCGATGCGCAGGGCGGCGCGGGCGTGGTGCTCACCCTTGAACACGAGGGTGGGACTCGCCAGCTGGGCGCCGCTGAGCAGCGAGCGACGCCAGGACTTGAGGACATCGGGCCGCACGGAACGGGCGAGGTGATCGGGCAGGTCACCTTCGCTCAGCAGGTACTCGCGCGCGGCGTCGACAGCGTTGACGCTCCTCATCGGCATGGGCACGGCTCCTTCGTATCCCCCCGAGGTGTGATGGTCATTACACCCCAGGGCTGGTAGCAGCGCCCGTCCACTGTTCCAGATTGACACAGTCGGTCGCGCGCCGATGTGTCGATCCCGGCGGGACCGACGAGGGCAGTTCACCTGTCCCACGGGTGACACGCGCGTCCCGAAATGGGACAACGAGCCGCTGGCCCTGCTCCTGAGGATGGGCACCGCTCCCGGTCACCGGGAAGTCGCCAGACCAGAAGGGACAACCAGCATGAACGACGTGGTGAATGCGGACTCCGGCCCGATGACCGAGGTGGATGCCGTCGTGATCGGGTCCGGCTTCGCCGGTCTGTACAGCATCCACAAGCTGCGCAACGAGCTCGGACTCGACGTCCAGGCCTTCGACGACGCTGCCGACGTGGGGGGCACGTGGTTCTGGAACCAGTACCCGGGAGCCCGCTCCGACACCGAGGTGAACGCCTACTGCTACTCCTTCGACAAGGACCTCTTCCACGAGTGGAAGTGGAGCGAGCGCTACCCACGCCAGCACGAGATCCGCGCCTACCTCCAGCACGTGGCCGACCGCTACGACCTGCGCCGCAGCATCAGGTTCAACACCCGCGTGCAGAGCGTCACCTGGGACGAGCCGAACAGCCGGTGGATCGTCGACGCCGACGGGGAGAAGTACGCCGCGCAGTTCGTCGTCGAGGCGGTCGGGCTGCTCTCGGCGACCAAGGTGCCCCACTTCGCCGGCCAGGAGAAGTTCAAGGGCGAGATCTACCACACCGCCCGGTGGCCGCACGAGGACGTGGACCTGGCGGGCAAGCGGGTCGGCGTGATCGGCACCGGCTCCAGCGGCACCCAGGTCATCGGCGAGATCGCCCCCCGGGTCGGGGAGATGACCGTCTTCCAGCGCACGCCCCAGTGGGTGGTCCCGGCCAAGCACCGGCCGATCTCGCCCGGTCTCCTCGAGCGGATCGAGCAGGACTACGAGGGCTACTGGCACGACGTCCTCTACTCGGTCACCGCCTTCGGGTTCGAGGAGAGCGACGTCGCCGCCGAGTCGGTGTCGGAGGAGGAGCGGATCGCGGCCTTCGAAAAGCAGTACGAGCAGGGCGGCGGCTTCCAGTACATGTTCGCGGCGTTCAACGACGTGGCCACCAGCCGGATCGCCAACGCTGCGGCCACCGAGGTCATCGCCCGCAAGATCCGCGAGACGGTCAAGGACCCGGTGACGGCCAACCTGCTCATCCCGAGCGACCTGTACGCCAAGCGGCCGCTGTGCTGCGACGGCTACTACGAGGTCTACAACCAGGACAACGTGCAGCTGGTCGACGTGCAGCACAACCCGATCGTCGAGTTCACCGAGAACGGCATCCGCACCGAGGACGGGCACGAGTACGAGCTCGACGTGATCGTGCTGGCTACCGGGTTCGACGCCGTCTCGGGCAACCAGCTGAAGATCCAGCACACGGGTCGCAACGGCGTCAGCCTTCACGACGCGTGGAAGCACCGGCCCCGCACGCACCTCGGCCTGATGTCGCACGGGTTCCCGAACCTGTACATGATCTACGGCCCGATGGGTCCGTTCACGAACCAGCCGCCGCTGCACGAGGCCCAGGTCGACTGGGTGGCGGGCACGATCCAGTACGTCCGCGACCACGACCTCGGCTCGATCGAGGCCGGCGCCGAGGCCGAGGAGGCCTGGATCGCGGAGAGCGACGAGCAGGCTGCCGGCACCCTGTTCGCCGTCACCAACTCGTGGATCAACGGATCGAACATCCCGGGCAAGCCGATCATCAACATGTTCTTCATGGGCGGCTCGGCGGCGTACATGGACAAGATGCAGCACGAGGTGGACACCGACTACCAGGAGAACTTCGTGCTGGGCTCGCCGGTCCCGGCGTGACCTTCGACCTGGCGCACCCACCCGAGGTCGTCTCACTGGCGGAGAGGACAGCGGCGTGGGTGCGCGAGGTCGTCCTGCCGGTGGAGGACGAGTTCGGAGGTGACCTCGGCGCCGCCGGTGGCGAGGGCCTCCGCATCGAGCTCCAGCAGTCCGCTCGGACGGCCGGTCTGCTCGCGCCGCACGCTCCCGTGGAGTACGGCGGCCAGGGACTGGGCATGGTCGACCGGGCTCCGGTCTTCGAGGCGGCCGGCCACTCGCTCTTCGGTCCGCTGGCGATCAACGTCGCGGCGCCGGACGAGGGCAACGTGCACCTCCTGGCCCATGTCGCGACCGAGGTGCAGAAGGAGGAGTTCCTCCGTCCGCTCGTCCTGGGCGAGACGCGCTCGGCCTTCGCGATGACCGAGCCGGCTCCGGGGGCGGGCTCCGATCCCGCCGCCCTCACGACCAGTGCCGTACGCGTGCCGGGCGGCTGGAGCGTGAGCGGCCACAAGTGGTTCATCACGGGTGCCGACGGGGCCGGCTTCATGATCGTGATGGCCCGGACGAGCGGTGCTCCCGGTGACGCCGGCGGGGCCACGATGTTCCTCGTCCCCGCGGACAGCCCCGGTCTCGTGGTGGGTCGGCACCTGCGCACCCTGGACCGGTCGATGCTCGGTGGGCACTGCGAGGTCTCCCTGTCGGAGGTCTTCGTCCCCGACGACGGTGTGCTCGGCGAGGTCGACGAGGGCTTCCGCTACGCCCAGGTCCGGCTGGGCCCGGCCCGGATGACCCACGTGATGCGCTGGCTCGGTGCGGCCCGACGAGCCCACGAGGTCGCACTGGAGCACGTCGCGTCGCGGCGCGCGTTCGGCAGCAGCCTCGGCGACCTCGGCATGGCCCAGCAGCTCGTCGCCGACAACGAGATCGACATCGCCGCCACCCGGGCCCTGCTGATGCAGGCGTGCTGGGAGCTGGACCGCGGCGAGCGTGCCTCGATGTCCTCGTCGATCGCCAAGACCTTCGGGGCCGAGGCGATCGGGCGCATCGTCGACCGGTCGGCCCAGCTGTGTGGAGGTCTCGGGGTCAGCGAGGACCTGCCGGTGGCCCGGCTGCTGCGCGAGGTGCGCCCGTTCCGGATCTACGACGGTCCGTCCGAGGTGCACCGGTGGTCCATCGCGCGGCGCGCCGTACGCCGGGCCGCGGCCGCGCCGATGGGTGGGTGAGCCGTAGTGGAGCTCACGCAGGGTGAGCTGGTCGACCTCGCCGAGCTGCTGGTCGCCGCGGGGGAGCAGGTGCACGGTCCGCTCGAGGCCACCCTCGTCACCGGCGGCAGGTCCAACCTGACCTACCGGGTCGGTGACGACGGCTCCTCGGCCTGGGCCGTACGCCGTCCGCCCGCGGTCGGTCGCACCACGTCGGCGCACGACGTCGGCCGCGAGTACCGCGTGTGCCAGGCCCTCGCGGGGTCGTCGGTGCCGGTCGCGCGGCCGGTGGCGTACGACGCCGACGGCCGCACCTGGGGGGTGCCGCTCGCGGTGTTCGCCTGGGTCGACGGGCGGGTGGCCCGCAGTCGGGCGGACACGGCGGACTGGTCGTACGCCGAGCTGGACGCCTGCGTCGACGCCCTGGTGCAGACCCTGGCCCGGCTGCACTCCACGGACGTGGACGGGGTGGGGCTGGGTGGGTTCGCCCGCCGCGACGGCTACTCGGTACGCCAGCTGCACCGCTGGTCGGCGCAGTGGCGGGAGATGGGGTCGGCCCATCCGCTGGAGGCGCGGCTGCAGCGGCAGCTGGAAGGGCGGCTGCCGCGACAGACCGGGGTGGCCCTGGTGCACGGCGACTACCGCATCGACAACGTGCTGCTCGACCACGCCGACCCGGGCCGGGTGCTGGCGGTCGTCGACTGGGAGCTGTCCACGTTGGGCGACCCAGTCGCGGACGTCGCGGTGATGGCGGCGTACCGGCACCCGGCGCTCGACGGAGTCCTCGGGCTGGAGTCGGCATGGACCGACGAGAACCTCGCCGACGCCGACGAGCTGCGGTCGCGCTACGAGGAGGCGACCGGGACCAGCGCGCTCGACTGGGTCTTCCACCTCGGCCTGGCCTACTACAAGCTCGCTGCGATCGCCGAAGGCATCGCCCACCGGCAGCGGGTCGGCGGCGACGACCGTCCCAGCGACGACGCCGAGCTCCGCGCGAGCATCACGGCGTTCCTGGAGGCCGGCCTGGAGGTGCTCTCCAGCCATGTCTGAACCGGGCGTCCGCTCCGCCCTGGTCACCGGTGCGACCCGCGGCATCGGCCTGGGCATCGCCCGGATGCTGGCGGCCCGTGGTCATGGCCTCTCGATCGCCGCCCGTGACGTCAGTCGGCTGGAGACGGTAGCGGACGAGCTGCGCCTGATCGGCGCGCCTCGAGTCCTCGAGTGCCCCGGTGACCTGGCCGACACCGAGTGGCCGGGTCGCATCGAGGCCGCGCACCGCGACGCGTTCGGCTCGCTCGACTGCCTGGTCCTCAATGCCGGCGTGGGTACGGCGGGGACCATCGGCGACTACCGGCTCGACCGCCTCGACAAGACCGTGGCCGTCAACCTCCGTGCCCCGTTCGCGCTGCTCCAGGCGTGCCTGCCCATGCTCCGCGTCGCGGCCGAGCGAGATCCCGCTCGCGGTGCTCGCGTCGTGGCCCTCGCCTCCATCGCCGGGGTGTACGCCGAGCCGGGGCTCGCGGCCTACGGGGCGAGCAAGGCGGCCCTGATCTCGTTGGTCGCGGCACTCAACGCCGAGGAGTCAGGACACGGTGTCTCCGGGACCGCGATCTCGCCCGGCTATGTCGAGACCGAGATGTCGGAGTGGATCCGCGACCGCATCCCCGGTGACCAGATGATCCCGGTGGAGGATGTGGTGCGTGTGGTCGAGGGCCTGGTCGACCTGAGCGCCCGGACGGTCGTGCCACAGCTCGTGATGACCCGGGCCGGCACGGCAGGCTTCGTGCCCTAGCCGCATCGAGGAGGAGACGTGGAGCTGTTGCTGCAGGGACAGGTCGCTGTCGTGACCGGTGGCGCCCAGGGCCTGGGGTTGGCCATCGCCGAGAGGTTCGTCGACGAAGGAGCACGCGTCGTGCTCGGCGACGTCAACGCCGAGACGGCGACGGCTGCCGCGGAGCAGCTGGTCGCGCGCGGAGGAGCCGACTGCGCCCGTGCCGTGCGCTGCGACGTCACGTCGGAGGACGACGTCCAGGCGCTGGCCGACGCTGCCGTCTCGGCGTACGGCCGGCTCGACGTGTGGGTCAACAACGCCGGCGTCCTCCGGGACGCGACGATGCGCAACCTCTCCTCCGACGACTTCCTCGCCGTGCTGCTGACCCACGTCCACGGCTCGTGGCTCGGCACCCGCGCGGCCGGGGCCGTGATGCGTGAGCAGGGGAGCGGGGCCATCGTGAACATGTCGTCGATCTCGGGCAAGGTCGGCAACATCGGCCAGACCAACTACAGCGCGGCTAAGGCCGGCATCGTCGGCCTGACCAAGGCCTCGGCCAAGGAGCTGGCCCGGAGCGGGGTGCGGGTCAACGCGGTGCAGCCTGGCCTGATCCGGACCCCGATGACCGAGGGCATGCGCGAGGACATCTGGCGCAAGCGCCTCGAGGAGATCCCGATGGAGCGCTTCGGCGAACCGGCGGAGGTCGCCTCGGTGGTCACCTTCCTCGCCTCGAAGATGTCGAGCTACATGACCGGCACCGTGCTGGAGGTCACCGGCGGGCGGCACATGTAGCGGCGGACCGGGGCTCGACGCCGCTAGCGTGGGCTCGTGGCCACGCACTGGACGCTCGGCTGTGATGCCGCCGACCCGCACGCGCTCGCGGCGTTCTGGGCCGAGGCCCTCGGCTACGTCGCCGAGCCCGGGTACGACGACCCCGACGGTGCCTCCATCGTCGACCCGGAGGGGCGCGGTCCCGCGATCGGCTTCCTGCGCGTGCCCGAGGGCAAGACCGCCAAGAACCGGATGCACATCGACCTCCGGGTGGCCGGTGAGCCGCCGTGGGAGATGGCCGAACGCGAGCTGCTGATCCGGGCCAAGGTGATCGACCTCGTCGAGCAAGGTGCCGCAGCCGTCCGCGAGGAGCTCTACGACGACCACCTCGGTCATGTCGTGATGCTCGACCCCGAGGGCAACGAGTTCTGTGTGGCCTGAGGCGTCGTCCGCGATCGTGTCGCGTTTCAGGCCGTCGCGGGGGTGGGCTTGGCGAAGAACACCCTCTGGAAGCCGCCCTCGGTACGGCGACCGGTCTCGCGCCAGCCGAGTCGCGCGTAGAGCTCGATGTTCTCGGTCATGGCGCTGTTGGTGTACAGCCTGAGCTCGTCCCGGCCGAGCCGTGCGGCGGTCCTGTCGGCATGCTCGAGCAAGGCGCGGCCCACTCCCCGGCCCTGGGCGACGGGCCGGACGGCGAGGTTCTCCACGAGCAGGCCGTCTCCCTCGTCGACCAGCACGACCAGCCCGACGAGCTCGCCGGCGTCCTCGACGACGTCCACGCGACGGTCCCGGATCCTGGCGGCGTAGTCGTCGTCCATGGGAGCGGGACGACGGCCGATTCGCGCGATGTAGGGCGAATAGGCCTCTTCGACGATCGCTCGGACGACGTCGGTCTCGTCCTCGCGTGGTTTCCTGACCTCCATCGGGAAAGAGTCCCACCGCCGCCCGTTCCGTGTGAGTCCAGGCGGCGTCGTACGCCGTTAGCGTGATCGGCATGCCGAGCCCCGGAAGCGCGCCGCGATGACGGAGCGGCGCCGCGACCGGCTGGTCGCGCGGGTGCGCAGCGGTGTCGCCCGCCTGGTCGAGGCGGTCGGCGCCGTCGCCGACGCCGATCCCGAGCAGATCGAGGCCACGGCCAAACGGCTGGGCTCGTCACGGCGCTACCTCGCCCCCGTCGCCTGGGTGGCCGGCATGCTGGTCCTCGTCGTACGCGGCATCAAGCTGTTGCTCACCAACTGGCGACTGCTGCTGGTCGAGCTCGTCCCGGCCACCTGGGTGTGGGTGACCATGTGGGACCTGCGCCGCGAGGGTCTCCGGGCGCCACCCCTGCAGCACGTCACGGCCGAGGAGGTGCTGCTGACCTTGGGCCTCGCGTGGGTGTGGGCCGTGGCCGCGCTGTGGTGCAACTGCGTGTTCGGGTTCGCGATCACGCAGCGGCATCCGCACCTCCGACCAGCCATCCAGCACACCTGGCCGCACCGGTGGCGCCTGCTCGTGGCCGGGCTGGTGGTGGGCAGCGGGGTCTGCGCCGGGTTAGCGTTCATCCCGCGCCTGGACTCGGTGTGGGTCTACGCCGGAGCCGTGTGGGCGATGTACGGGATCATGCTCTCCTCCCTCGTGGTGATGCCGGCCTGGGTCATCGGCTTCACGCGACACCGGTTCGGTCCGGTCGAGACCGTGCAGCGGTGGGTGACGGGCTGGGCCCTGGCAGCCGTCGCCATGACGCCCGGCTTCGTGGTGGCACGCCTCGGGGGGCTGCTCCTTGATGCCCGGCGCGGGCAGTTCGACGTGCTCGGCTACGTCCTGCTCACCGTCGGCGCCATCCTGTACGCCGCTGGTCTGTCCTCGGTCAAGGCGGTGACCCTCAGCATGAAGCTGGAGATCCCCGACCAGGACCGCGACGCGGCCTAGCAGGTACTACAACCATCGCCCGATGGTGGATGGAACCGCGGGACGGCGACTGTGGGTGCACGGCCAGAAGAGGCCAACCCATCAACGTCGGAGGAATCCCATGAAGCTCATCAAGCTGTTCGCCGCAGGCGCCGCCGTTGCCGTCGTACCCGCCGTCGCGGGACTCGTCGGCAACCCGTCGTCCTCCCAGTCCGTCCCGGTCCCGGCGGCCCAGCACAGCTCCGCCGCCCCGGCCGCGCCGACCGCACGGCCGTCGGCGACGCGCACGCACGACGCGAACGACGACCACGGCCGTCGGCACGGCGGTCGAGGCGCTGACGATCGCCCGAACCACGATGCCAACGACGACCGCGGTCAGCGCCGCGCCCGCGGCAGCGACGACGGCCCGAACCACGACGCCAACGACGACCACGGCGGACGCCGCGCCCGCGGCAGCGACGACGGCCCCAACCACGACGCCAACGACGACCACGGCAGGCACCGCGGCGCCCACCACGGTGGTGACGACCACGGCTCGGGCGGGCACGGTTCCGACGACTGACACCTGTCGGGTGGAGCACGACGAGCCGGGCTGGCTGGCAGGGTGGGCACATGTCGACCCTCGCCGACCAGCCCGCTCACCGTCGGGAGCTGTTCGAGGCCCGGCTGGAGCGGTGGCGGCCTGACCTGGGGGCCGCTCTCGCGCCGCTCTTCGACGACCACGAGGCCGTGCTCGACCGGCTGGTCGACATCGCGGCTCGGGCCTTCGTGGCTCGGCCCGAGGAGCTGCACGCGCTCGACCTGAAGCGGTCCCTGGCCCCGGACTGGTTCCAGCGCGAGCAGATGGTCGGCTACGCGGCGTACGCCGACCGCTTCGGCGAGACGTTGGCCGGTGTGGCGGAGCGGGTGCCGTACCTCGCCGACCTCGGCGTCACCTACCTGCACCTGATGCCGCTGCTCACCCCGCGCCAGCCGCCGAACGACGGCGGCTACGCGGTCCAGGACTACGACAGCGTGCGGCCCGACCTCGGCACCATGGACGACCTGCGGCACCTGACCGAGGTGCTGCGTGAGCACGACATCAGTCTGTGCCTCGACCTGGTCCTCAACCACGTCGCCCGCGAGCACGCCTGGGCCGAGCGGGCACGGCAGGGCGACCCGCGCCACCGCGCCTACTTCCACGTGTACGACGACCGCAGCATCCCCGACGAGTACGAACGCACGCTGCCCGAGGTGTTCCCCGACTTCGCGCCGGGCAACTTCACGTGGGACGACGAGCTGGACGGCTGGGTCTGGACGACGTTCAACGACTACCAGTGGGACGTCGACTGGTCGAACCCCGACGTGCTCTGCGAGTACGCCGAGATCATCCTCGACCTCGCCAACCACGGCGTCGAGGTGCTCCGGCTCGACGCGATCGCCTTCATCTGGAAGCGGATGGGCACCAGCTGCCAGAACCAGCCCGAGGTGCACGCCCTCACGCAGGCCCTCCGCACGGTCACCCGGATAGCGGCTCCGGCGACGCTGTTCAAGGCGGAGGCGATCGTCGGCCCGCAGGACCTGCTGGCCTACCTCGGGCAGGGCGAGCACCACGGCAAGGTCAGCGACCTGGCCTACCACAACAGCCTGATGGTGCAGATCTGGTCGATGCTGGCCAGTCGCGACGCCGGGCTGGCGGCGTACTCGCTCCAGCAGCTCGCCACCCCGCCGAGCACCACGGCCTGGATCACCTACGCGCGCTGCCACGACGACATCGGCTGGGCCATCGACGACGACAGCGCGGCCGCCGTGGGGGTGAGCGGCTACGCCCACCGGAGGTTCCTCTCGGACTTCTACGCAGGCGAGTTCCCCGGATCGTGGGCGCGCGGACTGGTCTTCCAGGAGAACCTGTTGACCCACGACCGTCGCATCTCGGGAAGCCTGGCCTCGTTGGCCGGTCTCGAGGCGGGGGACCCGTTCGCCGTACGACGCATCCACCTCGCGCACGCGCTGGTGATGGGGTTCGGCGGCCTGCCGGTGATCTGGATGGGCGACGAGCTCGGCCTCCTCAACGACCCCGACTGGCAGTCGGTCCCCGAGCACGCCGAGGACAACCGCTGGGCCCACCGCCCGGCGATGCCGTGGCCGCCGCCCGATGACGTGCACGGTGTCCGGGCCTCGACGCGCGCGCTCGTCCGGGCTCGCAAGCGGCTGCCGCACCTGCACGCGTCGGTCGCCGCCGAGGTCATGGACCCCCAGGATCCGGGCGTGCTCCTCGTCGTACGCCGCCACCCGCTCGGCCCGATGCTCAGCGCCTACAACGTCACCGACACCGACCGGGTGCTGCCCTACCAGGCGTTGCGCGAGGTCGGACTCGATCCCGGCCAGGTGGTCGACCGGATCACCGGAGAGCGACCCGACGGCTACACCGAGGCGTTCCACCTGCCGCCGTACGCCGTGCTCTGGCTGACCGCAGGGTCTGATCAAGTTTCCTGAAATAGCACGATTGATCGTGACAACTGTGGTCTCCTCGTGCGCATGCTCGGGGGACACCTGCGCACGGCGAGGACCGTGGCGCTCATCAGTGCGGTGCTGTGCCTGGCAGCGGGCTGCGCGTCCGCCGGGGGCGCTGCGTCGTCGGCTGCGCCGTCGCGACCGGTGGTGACCGCGGGGCCGAAGACCCACGACCTCTTTCTGACCGGCACCATCCGCCGAGGAGGTCACCGAGTCCGCGGAGCTCGCGTCTCCGTCGAGCTGGTGTCCACGGAGGACGTCAAGAACGGGCAGGTTGTCCCCACCTGGGACACCCATCCGGTCAAGACCGATGCCAACGGCCGCTATGCCGTGCGGATCGACCCGGACGTGATCCCCGGGAAGTTCTTCGAGGACGTCGACATGCTGAACTTCGACCTCGACGTCGTCATCGGCAAGCAGTTCGCGAGCTGGGGCAGCACCCTGTTCCTCGTCGGCCAGCCTCAGGTCTGGCGAACCGAGGAGGCACGGGTGGGCGACACCGTGATGGACATGTCGCTCGACTTCGGGTCGCGCAGGGTCACCACCACCGACTCCGAGGGCCACAAGACGCACGAGCGCTTCCTCGTGATGTAGCCACCCTCAGGACTGGAGCCGCAGCACCGGACGTCCGGTCTTGGTGCGCACCTCGACGGCCGAGATGTCGTTGCGGCGCGCAGCCGTGCCGGCGCTGAAGTGCATGGTCTTCCCGCCGATGGCCTGCCAGGTGCCGACCTGCTGCATGCTCCCGTCGCGGGTCACCACGAACAGGGCATAGGTGGTCGTCTTCGGGAGGTTCTCGTAGGCGTCCCAGTCGGGTCGGTAGCTGCAGGTGAGGTCGATCTTGGTGCCCCACCCGACCGGGGTGAAGGCGAGGCTGCCCGTGACGGGTGCGCCACCGACCGGGATCATCGACAGGCTGGCCGGTTGGACCGCGCTCGAGGGGCCGGGCGTGGGGGGCGACGCGACCGGTGGCTCGTCGGCACCGAGGCTGGCGACCAGGGTCGTGCCGACCGCGACCGCAGCAGCGAGGCCCACGCCCACTGTCGCGAGCAGGCGACGACGGCGCGTCCGTCCCACCTCCCGCACGAGCGAGGGCAGCAAGGTGGCGGGGACCGGCTCCATCGCCGGTGCCGGCTCGAGGATGACCGGGTCGACCCGGGCGAGCAGCCCGGGCAGGCCGGCCAGCTCGCGCACCGACCGGGAGCACGACTCGCAGGTGGCGAGGTGCTTCTCGTAGGCCTGGCGCTCGCTCGGCGAGAGTGATCCGAGGACGTAGGCGCCGTCGAGCTCGGCGAACTCACAGTTCATGCTCCGACCCCCATCTCTTCCAGGGCCAGCCGCAGGGCGCGCAGCGCGTAGTGGGTGCGAGACTTCACGGTGCCCTCGGGAATGCCGAGGATCTCGGCGGCCTCGGCGACCGGGCGGCCGCGGTAGTAGCACTCGAGGAGCACGGCGCGGTGCTCCTCCGAGAGCCGGGTGATCGCCTCGGCGACGACCCAGGAGAGCAGCAGCTGGTCGGTGCGGTCGTCCTGGGTGGGGAGCTCGGGGACATCGGCGACGGTCACCTCGCTGCGCGCACGCTTGGTGCGCCACTCGTCGATGACGATGTTGCGGGCCACGGTGAACAGCCAGCCGCGTATGGCGGGCGGCGGGTTGTCGAGCATGTCGCGCTTGCGCCAGGCCCGGAGCAGCGTCTCCTGCACGACGTCCTCGGCCCGGGCGCGATCGTGGCCGGTCAGGCGCAGGCAGTAGCCCCACAGCGCGCCTGCGTGCTCGTCGTGCAGCTGCTGCATCAACGCGACCTCGTCGTCGGCCATTCGTCCTCCTACCGGTGATACGGAGAAGGGCCTCTCGAGGTTCAGTGTGCCGCTCACTGGCTGAACGCCGTCAGGAAGCGGTCGCGGAAGGTGTCCATCCGCGCGACCGGTGCGTCGGGTGACGGTCGCATGCCGGGCTGCCAGCCCCAGTCGGCGAACTGCCCGAGGACGGAGCGGTCCCGGGCCACCACCGTGATCGGCACGTCGTGGTCGGCGTCCTGTCCCGAGACGATGTTGGCGGGCTGGTGGTCGCCGAGCAGGACCAGCACGGTGTTGTCGTTGCCGTAGTGCTGCACGAAGGAGACCAGCGAGCTCAGCGAGTACTGGATCGACTGGCCGTACGCCGCCCGGACACTCGCGGGCGAGCGCCAGACGACCTTCTTCGACGGCGACTGCTCGGGCATCCCGTCGAACACCGAGCCGTCACCGACCTTCGTCTGGTCGACCAGGTGCGGCGTACGCGACCACGGCGCATGGCTGGAGACGAGGTCGATCTCGGCCATCACCGGTCGCCGGTGCTGGGGGGCGAGCTCGAGCCGGTGGAAGGCGTCGAGGGTGTACTGGTCGGGCATGGTCGGGTACCCGAAGCGCGGTCCCCGGTAGCCGACGTTGCGGGAGTCGTAGAACGTGTCGTAGCCGTAGAAGGCTCCCTGCGGCCAGTCGTGGGTGTTGGCCGGGACGTCACTCACGGTGCGCCAGCCCGCCCGCTCGAACAGCTTGCTCAGGGTGAGCCGCTGGCTGGTCATCAGCACGTCGTAGCGCTGCTGGCTGTTCACCCACAGTCCGGACTGGAAGGTGGAGTGCGCCAGCCAACTGATGGCGCCGAAGGTGGGGGAGGTGAGGAAGGCGCTGCGCGAGCCGAAGCCGTCCGCGGCCAGCTCCTGCGTGCTCCGGTCGAGCAGCCGGTCGATGCCCGGCGCGAACGACGAGCCCTGCACCGCCGAGCGGCCGTAGCTCTCGACGAAGGCGAAGATCACGTCCTTGCCGCGCAGCCTGGTCAGCAGCTGCCCGGCCGGCGCGTTGCGCAGCGGGTCCTGCGCGGCCGAGCGGGCGAACTCGCGCTGGTCGCTCAGCTCGGCCGGGATCCGCGCCACCTCGTCGAAGGCGTAGGACGCTGCGCCGGCCGAGGCGAAGGGCGCGACCCCGTCGTACGTCGCGTGGTGCAGGGAAGGCAGGGCGAAGCCCACCCCGGTCACGGCGGTGACGACCCAGACGACCGCCAGGGCGGCAGCACCGCGCAGCGACACCCGGCGGTGCCGGGCCACGATCGATCCCAGCCGCCGCAGGGCGAGCGGGGTCAGCACGAGGAGGGCGACGAACAGCACGGCCGCCACTGTGAGGAGGGCGATCGATGCGACGGTGCTCAGCGAGTCGCGGAGCAGGCCGTACAGCGATCCGACGTAGGTCCAGTCGATCACGGGGTCGAAGGAGCGGTTCAACGCGAAGTAGAAGCCCATGTCGAGGGTCTTCGCGATCACCACCAGCGCCATCACCACGCCCACCGCCACCGCGGTGAGGTTGCGCAGCCGCGTCGGCAGCAGCGCGGCGAGCACGACGAGCACCAGCACCTCGAGCGGCAACCGCACGAAGGCCACCGGGCCGAGGTCGCCGACCCGGTCGGGGAGGGTGAGGCCGACCCAGAGCAGCAGCACGGCTCCGAACGTCAGGGGTGCGGTGAACCGCGCGGCCACGACCTCGCCGTGACGGCTGCGCCAGAGCCACCACACCTGTCGGCCGAAGGACTCCGCGAGCAGTGCCAGCGAGATCACGAGCAGCAGACCGGTGACCGGGCCGGGCAGCACGCCGGACGCGGCGACGGTGAGCACGATGCCCTGGAGGGCGGCGACGACCTTGCCCCAGTAGCGCGGCGGTGTCGGTCGTCCCAGCCACGGCAGCACCTGCTCGGCGGCCAGCAGGAGGTAGCGCGCCAGCCCGATCGTCAGCACCCACGCGCCGGCCGAGTGGGCGACGTACACGCTGAGCACGAGGATCAGGAAGGCGTCCACCTCCATGTCGAAGCGCGCCCCGAACGCCGACTCGGTGTGCGTACGACGGGCCACCTGGCCGTCCACCCAGTCGAGGAACAGCGCGATCGAGCTGATCAGCACGAGCAGCGTGACCTGCGTCGGGTGGAAGAACGACTCGACGACCATCGCGGCGACGAGGACAGACAGGACACCGCGGACGAACGTGACCACGTTGGCCGGTCCGAGGCGCGCGAACACCCTGTTCGTCAGATCGCTTTGAACCGCGGACACTGCTTCTCCGTTCACGTGGGTACAGGAGTTGGTACGGCGAAACCGGTGCACTGGTTCAAGGTCAGCCGAGATGGGTGGAGACGGATGTCGGTCGAGGCACAGGCCTTCTGGGTGCGCGAGCCCGGCGTGGGTGAGCTCCGCCCCGTGGTCGTGCAGGACCCTGCCCCCGGCGAGGTGCTGGTCCGCACGCTGGTCTCGGGCATCAGCCGCGGCACCGAGGCGCTGGTCTTCGACGGTCGTGTCCCCGACAGCCAGCGCGACACGATGCGGGCGCCGTTCCAGGAGGGCGAGTTCCCCGGTCCGGTGAAGTACGGCTACCTCAGCGTGGGCGTGGTCGAGGAAGGTCCCCCCGAGCTCCGTGGTCGCACGGTCTTCTGCCTGCACCCCCACCAGACGCACTACGTGGTTCCGGCATCCGCCGTGCACGTGGTCCCCGACGACGTGCCGCCCGAGCGCGCCGTGTTGGCCGGCACCGTCGAGACCGCCGTCAACGCCCTGTGGGACGCCGGTCCGCTGCTCGGCGACCGGGTCGCGGTCGTCGGGGCCGGGATGGTCGGCTGTGCCGTCGCGCGACTGCTCGCCGGGATCCCGGGCACCCGCGTCACGCTGGTCGACGTCGACTCCTCCCGGGCCGGGGTCGCGGCCGCTCTCGGCGTCGCGTTCGCCCTCCCGGAGGACGCACCTGCCGGGCAGGACCTCGTCGTGCACACCAGCGGCACGTCGGCCGGGCTGCAGCGCGCGCTCGACCTGCTGGTCGCCGAGGGCACCGTCGTCGAGCTGAGCTGGTACGGCGACACCGAGGTGACCCTCTCCCTCGGCGGCCGCTTCCACTCCGACCGGCTGTCGATCCGCTCCAGCCAGGTCGGCACGGTGGCGACAGCTCGCCGCGGCCGGCGTACCACGGACCAGCGGATGGCCCTGGCCCTCGAGCTGCTCCGCGACCCGGCGTACGACGTGCTGCTCTCGGGCACCTCCCGGTTCGAGGAGCTGCCCGACGTGATGCCGCAGCTCGCCGCGGGCAAGCTCGCCGCCCTGTGCCACACGATCACCTACGACGGAGGTGCCTGACGTGTTCTCCGTGACCGTTCGCGACCACATGATGGTGGCGCACAGCTTCCGGGGTGACGTGTTCGGACCGGCCCAGCGGCTGCACGGTGCCACCTTCGTGGTGGACGCCACCTTCCGCCGCCCGGACCTCGACGACGACGGCATCGTCGTCGACATCGGCCGCGCCAACGAGCAACTGGCGGAGGTGCTGGGGGAGCTCACCTACCGCAACCTCGACGACGAGCCCTCGCTGGCCGGCACCAACACCACCACCGAGGTGCTCGCCCGCGTCGTGGCCGACCGTCTCTGCGACCGGATCGGCGCAGGCGGCCTCGGCGAGGGGGCCCGCGGGATCACCGCGGTGGCCGTCACCCTGCACGAGTCCCACGTCGCGTGGGCCAGCTACGAGCGGGAGCCGTGAGCACCCGGCGAGAGGTCCACGTCGTCGTCCCCGACGACATCGACGACCCGACCACCCCGAGCGGCGGCAACGTCTACGACCGCCGCCTGTGCGAGGAGCTGAGCCGGTCGGGGTGGACGGTGCGGGAGCTGACGGTCCCCGGAGAACCCGGAGACTCGCTGGCCGGTGTCCTCGCCGACGTGCCCGGCGGGGCGGTCGCCCTGGTTGACGGGCTGGTCGCGGTGGCGGCGCCGCACGCGATGCTGCGGGAGTCGAGCCGGCTCCGGCTCGTCGTACTCCTGCACATGCCGTTCGGCGAGCGCGACCCCGACCTCCGCGCCCGGGAGCGCCAGGTGCTCGCGGCGACGACCGCCGTCGTGACCCCCAGCGGGTGGAGCCGGCGATGGGTGCTGCGGCACTACGGCCTGCGGCCGTGGTCGGTCCACGCTGCCCCGCCCGGCGTGGACCCCGCCGACCTGACGACTGGGAGCGAAGCCGGCACCCGACTCGTCTGTGTCGCCGCTGTCACTCGCGACAAGGGCCATGACGTGCTGCTCGCGGCCCTGGCCGAGGTGGCCGACCTGTCCTGGCAGCTCACCTGCGTGGGTTCGCTGTCCAAGGATCGTCGGGTGGCCGCGAGCGCGCAACGTGCCGCCGTCGCCCACGGCATCGACGATCGCGTGACGTGGGCCGGCGCGGTGTCGCGCGAGGAGCTCGCCAAGGTCTGCGCGCAGGCCGATGCGCTCGTCCTCGCGAGCCGGGCCGAGAGCTGGGGAATGGTGGTCACCGAGTCGCTGGCGCGCGGGGTGCCGGTGATCGCAACCGAGGTCGGCGGGCTCCCGGAGGCGCTCGGCTCGTCGGCTGCCGGGCTGCTGGTCCCGGCCGGGGACGTGCCCGCGATGGCGGGTGCACTGCGGCGCTGGCTCGAGGACGAACGGCTGCGCAACGACCTGCGGCTGGCCGCGCGCTCCCGTCGTACGACGCTGACCGGCTGGCCGCTCACCGCGGCCAGGGTCGCCACCGTGCTCGACGAGGTGTCCCGATGAGCCGGCGGACGTGGGCCTGGGTGCGCAACGTCGGCGGGGCGGCCGTCATCGGCGTACTCCTCTGGCGCCTCGGCACCGGACCGTTCCTCGACGGCGTGCGCACCGTCGACGGACGCGCCCTGCTCATCGCGACCGTGATCGCGATGGGTACGACGGTTTGCTGCGCCTGGCGGTGGAGCGTGGTCGTCCAGGGGCTGGGGGTCGGGCTGCCGATGCGCCAGGCCGTGGCGTCCTACTACCGCTCGCAGTTCCTGAACAGCACCCTTCCCGGGGGAGTCCTCGGTGACGTGCACCGGGCCGTCCGTCACGGTCGCGAGGCCGGGGACCTCCCCCGCGGTGCGCGGGCCGTCGTCTGGGACCGCGTGTCCGGACAGCTGGTCCAGCTCGTGCTCACCGTTCTGGTGCTGCTCGCGCTGCCCTCGCCGGTCAGGTCGTCGGTGCCGGTGGTGGGGGCCCTGGTCGTGGGCGGGCTGGTGGTGGTCGTGCTCGGCTGTCGTGCCCTGATGCACCACGGCGCCGCGCGGTGGACCCGGATGGTGCGCACCGCCGCGTCCGACCTGCGCACCGGGCTCCTCGCCCGGCGTGCGTGGCCGGTCATCCTGGTCGCGTCATCGCTCGCCGTGTTCGGCCACGTCCTCACCTTCCTGGTCGCGGCCCGCACCGTCGGGTCGACCAGCTCGACGCTCCAGCTGGTGCCGCTCGCGCTGCTCGTGCTCGTCGCGATGGGCATCCCGGCCAACGTGGCCGGCTGGGGTCCGCGCGAGGGCGTGGCGGCCTGGGCCTTCGCCGCAGCCGGGCTCGGTGCTTCGGAAGGAGTCGCCACGGCCGTCGTCTACGGCGTGATGGTGTTCGTGGCCAGCCTGCCCGGCGCCGTCGTGCTGCTGGTGGGGATGCGGAGGCCCGCCCATGCCTGAACGTCCCTACACCTTGCTCAGCTGCGGCATCTCGATCGACGGGTACCTCGACCGCGGCACCGGCGAGCGGTTGATCCTCTCCAACGAGGCCGATCTCGACCGGGTCGACGAGATCCGCGCCGGGTGCGACGCGATCATGGTCGGTGCGGCGACCATCCGCCACGACAACCCGCGGCTGCTCGTCCGCCACCCGGCGCGCGTCGAGCAGCGTGCCGCCCGCGGTCTGCGTCGCTCACCGGTCAAGGTCACGCTCACCCGGCAGGGCGACCTCGACCCGTGCGCCGACTTCTTCGCCACCGGCGACTCCGAGAAGCTCGTCTACTGCGCCAGCGACGCCGTGCTGTCGACCAGGCGACGGCTCGGCGCCGCCGCCACGGTGGTCGACGGCGGTCGCCCGGTCGACGTACGCCGGATGAGCGAGGACCTGCGGACACGCGGCGTACGCCGGCTGATGGTCGAGGGCGGCGGCACAGTGCACACCCAGTTCCTCACCGCCGACCTGGCCGACGAGCTGCAGCTGGTGGTGGCGCCGTTCTTCGTGGGCGACTCGCGAGCCAGCCGGTTCGTGGGCGACGGCCGCTTCCCCTTCCACCCCGGCCGCCGGGCGAGGCTCGCGGAGGTGCGTCCGATCGGGGACGTCGTGCTCCTCCGCTATGCGCTCTCGTCCCGTTTCTGCCTGGACCTGACCGAGGAGAGCGCATGAGCACCCGACCACCGACGGCCACGATCCGCACCCAGCTCGTCATCCCGTTGGAGTTCGCCGACGGGTACGCCGCCGATGCCCGTGTCTTCACCTTCCACGACCTCGTCGACGGCCGGGAGCACCTCGCGCTCGGGCTCGGCGACCGGGTGCGCCCGGTGGCCTCCCGCGCCGACGACCCGCCCCTGGTCCGGCTGCACAGCGAGTGCCTGACCGGCGACGTCTTCGGCAGCCAGCGCTGCGACTGCGGACCGCAGCTGCGCGAGTCGGTCGAGCGGATCACCGACAGCGGCGGCTACCTGCTCTACCTCCGCCAGGAAGGGCGCGGCATCGGCCTCTACCGCAAGCTCGACGCCTACCTGCTCCAGGACGACGGACTCGACACCTACCAGGCCAACCTCGCCCTCGGCTGCGCGGCCGACGCGCGCGACTACACCCCCGCGGCCCAGATGCTGCGGGCGTTGGGGGAGCCGCGCATCGAGCTGCTCAGCAACAACCCGGACAAGGCCGCCCAGCTCGACGGGCTGGGCATCACCGTCACCGAGCAGGTCCCGACGATGGTGCACCTGTCACCGGCCAACGGCCGCTACCTCGCGGCCAAGGCGAGGTACGGCGCGCACTCGCTCGACGGGGTGCTGTAGCTCGACGGGATCGGATGCTCAGGTCGGTCCGCGGGCGATCATGGTGTCGGCGAACCGGTCCATGTACGACCAGTGCTCCTCCACCATCCGCTCTCGCAGCGGCGTCGATCCTGCGCGATCGCGGTGGTAGCAGAAGAACTCCACGGCGTGAGCGTCGCCCAGTGCCCCCGTCGACGCAACGAGACGGCGTCGCCACCTGGCCTGCGCGTTGACGGAACGTTCCGACAAACGCGGTGGTGACGGAACGTTCCGTCAACCCGGATCGCAGGTCGGGCTCACATGCCGGCGCCCCACCGGCCGCCCTTCTCCTTGTCCTCCAGCCGGGTACGGCGAGATGGCGACGCTTCCGGTCCATCCAGGCCGCGGTGCCGAACACCACGACGAGGACGACCACGATGGAGATCACGATCGGGGCCAAGACAATTCAGGCAACGATGCCGAAGCCTCCGGTCCAGGAGACCTTCTCGGCGGCTGCGAGCTTGATCTGCAGGAAGCCGATGGCTTCGAGCTCGCGGGCACGGCTGAGGGAGCCGGTGTCGATGGCCTCGAGGCGCCCGGCCGTGACGATCTCGGCGACCTGAGCCTTGGCGTCGGCGTCGTCACCGGCGATCAGCACGGTGGTGGTCAGCGCGCCGACGGCACCCGACGCGAGGGTCGAGGCGAAGTTGGTGTTGAACGCCTTGACCACGCGGGAGTCCGGCAGGGCCGCGGCGATCACGGCAGTGGCCGAGCTGTCGGCGGGGACGACGAGCGAGTCGAACGTCTCGAAGTTCAGGGGGTTGGTGATGTCCACGACGATCTTGCCGGCGAGGCTCTCGCCGCGCTGCGCGAGCACGCCCTCGACGGCGGGGTAGGGGACGGCCAGGACGACGATGTCGCCGGTGACCTGCTTGTCGGCGTCGGAGGTGTTGAGCTGCTCGACGGTGTGGGCGCCCTTGCCGGCGATGGCCGCGATGGCCTGCCCCATGTTGCCGGTGCCGATGATGCTGATGTGTGCCATGGTCTGCTCCTGGTCAGTTAGTTGTTCCTACAACTAAGACCGTACGACGATTAAGTTGTAGCGTCAAGTAATCCGTTAGAGTGGTGCCATGACCGACTGGCTGGACGACGAGCAGCAGGCCGCCTGGGTGCGCCTGATCGCGATGGTGGAGCTGCTGCCCGGCGTACTCGACACGCAGCTGCGCCGCGAGGCCGACCTCACCCACTTCGAGTACTTCCTGCTCGCCATGCTCTCCGAGGCTCCCGAGCGGACCCTGCGGATGACCGCCCTCGCCGTACGCACCAACGCCACGCTGCCCCGCCTCTCCCACGTCGTACGACGGCTGGAGGAGCGTGGCCTGGTCGAGCGCTTCCCCTGTCCCGAGGACGGCCGGGCCACCAACGCCCGGCTGACCGAGGCGGGCTGGGCCAAGGTCGTCGAGACGGCGCCCGGTCACGTCGCCACCGTCCGCCGCAACGTGATCGACGCCCTCACCCCGAAGCAGGTCGAGCAGCTCGCGGCGATCGCGGGCGCCATCCTCGAACGCATCGACCCCGACGGCACGATGTCGCCACGATGAGCGTCCCGTGGGCGATGCAGATCGTCGTGCGGGTCGAGAAGGACCCGTCGCCCGCGCACACCGCAGTGCTGCGCGCGGCGGGTTCGGCCGTCGCCGTCTCGCTGGCCGGCTTCGTCGCACCCGACGCCGATCCCGAGGTGCGCGAGCGCACCGAGCGGTGGCGTTCCGGCCCCATCCGCAAGGTCGTCCGGCGTGCCCGTGGCGCCGGGTGGACCCGACAGCTGGCCGTCGCGGGCGTGGCTGTGCACCGGTTCCACGGCGTCGACGTCGCGGTGCACGTGCCCGGACCGGTCGACGAGGTCGACCCGGAGATCTCACGGCTGCAGGTCGGCGGCCTCACCCTGGAGGACGCGGACGAGAACGAGCCGGAGGGCGCCGGCGTTCGGTTGTGGCTGAACCCCCACCTCACCCTGACGACCGGCAAGGCGGCGGCCCAGGTCGGTCACGCCGCCCAGCTGGTGTGGGAGTGGCTGCCGGCCGACGGCGCCGACAGGTGGGTGGCCGACGGCGCTCCGCTCGACGTCGTGGTGGGTGCCGAGTCCGACTGGGCCGGGTTGGTGGAGCACGCGCCCGTGGTGGTCACCGACGGCGGCTTCACCGAGGTCCCGCCGGGCACCATCACGGTCGTCGCAGGTCCGGTCAGCTCCAGCCGCCGTACGGCACCGTGAGGATCTCGAGGACGTGGCCGTTGGGGTCGTCCCAGTAGAGCCCGCGACCGCCGTCCTCGTGGTTGATCTCGCCGGGTAGCCGGTGGAAGGGGTCGGCCCAGTACGGCAGGCCGCGCTCCTCGATGCGCCCGTGGATTGCGTCGAACTCCTCCTCGGAGACCAGGAACGCGTAGTGCTGCGAGCGCGGCTTTCCCTCGCTGTCGGCGACGTCGAGGGACACCTCGTTGGCCACCTTGACCTCGAGGAACGGTCCGTAGGGTCGTGGCTCCGGGAGGCCGAGGATCTCCACGAGATGGCGGGCGGTCTCCTGCTTGTCGTGGGCGTGCACGATCGTGTGGTTCAACTGGACGGCCATCCCACCATCATCCCCTCGCGGCGGCGTACTCCTGGAGGAAGCGCGCCTCGGCGGTGGCGACGCGCTCGATCTCGCCGGGATCCACGCTCTCGTTGGGCGCGTGGATGAGCGCCAGCGGTTCCTCGACGCCCATCAGCAACAGCTCGGCGTCGGGATAGGTCTCGTGGAAGACGTTGCACAACGGGATGGATCCGCCCTGTCCGAGAAGCACCATGTCGCGCCCGTAGGCCTCGCTCATCGCCTTCCGCATGGCGTCGTACGCCGGGCCGTCGGTCTCTGCGCGGAACGGACTGCCGGTCGCCTCGATCTCCGTCGTGACCGTGACGCCCCAGGGTGCGGCCGCACGCAGGTGGGCCGTCAGCGCGGCCTCGGCCTGGTCGGGGTCGGTGCCCGGCGGGATCCGGAGGTTCAGCCGGGCACTGGCCCGCGGCACGATGGCCGCGGTGGAGCCGACCACGGGCGGGCAGTCGATGCCCAGGATCGTGAGAGCGGGGCGCGCCCAGAGCATGTCCGAGACGGTGCCGGCGCCCAGCAGGGACTCCCCGCTGCCCATGCTCGCGTCGCTCCTGAACGCATCCGGGTCGTACGGCGCTCCGGCCCAGGTCTGGTCGTGCTGGAGGCCCTCGACCGTGGTCTCGCCCTGTGCGTCCCGAAGGCTGGCCAGGATGGAGACCAGGGCGGCCAACGCGTCGGGGGCAGGACCGCCGAACATGCCGGAGTGCAGCTCACCGGGCAGCGCCTCGACGTGCACCACGACGTTGACCATCCCGCGCAGGCTGACCGTCACTGCGGGCACACCGACTGCCGCGTTGCCGGTGTCGCAGACCAGGATCGCGTCGGCGCGGAGCAGCTCGGCGTTCTTGGGCACGAAGTCCTCGAGCCCACCGGTGCCCTGCTCCTCGGAGCCCTCGACGACCAGCTTGAGGTTCACCGGCACCTCCGAGCCCAGTGCACGCAGCGCGGTCAGGTGCATCAGGATGTTGCCCTTGCAGTCCGCTGCGCCACGGCCGAACCACCGGCCGTCGACCTCGGTCAGCTCGAAGGGCGGGGTCCGCCAGGCGTCGTCGTCGAGTGGCGGCTGCACGTCGTAGTGGGCGTAGAGCAGCACGGTCGGCGCGGAGGCTCCGGGCCCGGGCCGGCTGCCCACCACGGCGTTGCTGCCGTCCGCGGTCTCGTGCAGGCCGATGTCGGTGAAGCCCTCCTCACGGAAGGCGTCGACCACCCAGTTGGCCGCGCGGGCACATTCCTCGGGCGGGAACTGCCGCGCATCGGCCACCGACCTGATCGAGACCAGCTCGGCCAGCTCGGAACGGACGCGCGGCATCAAGGCGCTGATCTGCTGCCCGAGATCGCTGCTCACTGTTCCACCGTGTCGGCGTACTTGAGGTCGCTGACGTAGCTCTTGAAGTCGTCGAGTGCCTCGGGGCAGTAGACCTGGATGACGGCCAGCTCGCCGAGGACGGCGCGCTTGTCGGCGACGATCGGCCGCATCCCCGGCCCGCTGGAGCCGGTGCTGAGCATCGAGTAGAGCGTGGCCTGGGCCAGGGCGTCCCCGGGGTTCTCACAGATGGCGCCACCGTCGGAGCCGAGCACCCGCACCAGCTGGTCCTTCGACGGCACGTGCTGGGCGCCGGCGTCCTTGAGCGCGGTGATCAGCTGGTCGGCCTTGTCGTTGGCCTTGCTGCTCTTGTTGGCCGAGCTGAAGGTGAACAGCCCGATCACGATGAAGACGCCCAGGATGATCCAGGCCCCCCAGTAGACCCAACGGTTGTGGTGCTCGGGCTCGGGTGCGTACTCGCTCATGACGCCTCTCCCTCCGCCGGAATCGGCTGCTTCCACGAGGGCTTGCGCAGCCGGTAGAACAGGAACGGCACCAGCAGGCCCAGGCCGAGGGCTCCGCCGCCGACGATCAGGAAGTAGCTCCACCCGCTGCCGCCGCCGAACTGGGAGGGTGGGATGAAGCCGATCAGCAGGGCGGCCAGCGAGGACGCCAGGCCGACGCCGCACAGGCCGACGAGCATGGGTGCCCGGTAGCCGCGGGGATGGTCGGGGTCGTTGCGCCTGAGCCGTACGGCGGCGACGAACATCAGCAGGTACATGATCAGGTACACCTGCGTGGTGATCACCGAGAAGATCCAGTAGGCGCTCGACACGTCGGGGATGAGGGCGTAGCCGAGGGCGATGACCGTGGTGAGCGCGCCCTGGGTGACCAGGATGTTCTGCTGCACGCCGTGCTTGTTCAGCGCCTGGAGGTACGGCGGGAGGTAGCCCTCCTCGCGGGAGATCAGCAGCAGCCCCTTCGACGGACCGGCCAGCCAGGTGAGCATCCCGCCGAGAGAAGCGGCCACGAGCATGATGCCGAAGATCGGGGTCAGCCACTGGGTGTTGAACTCGGCGAACACGGCGTCAAAGGCCTGCATCACACCCGCGGTCAGGGACAGCTGGTCGGCCGGCACCACCCAGCTGATCGCCAGGGCCGGCAGGATGAAGATCGCCAGCACCAGGCCCATCGCGAGGAACATCGCCTTGGGGAACTCCTTGCCCGGGTTCTTCAGCGAGCTCACGTGCACCGCGTTCATCTCCATGCCCGAGTAGGACAGGAAGTTGTTGACGATCAGCACGAGGCTGGAGAGGCCGGCCCAGGCCGGCAACAGGTGAGAGGAGTCCATCGGTGCCGCGGACGGGTTGCCCTGCCCGAGGAAGAGCGCAGCGAGGAAGATCAGGACCACGCCCGGGATGAGCGTGCCGATGATCAGGCCCATGCTCGCGAGGCCCGCCACGCCCGACGTACCTCTCGAGGAGACCCAGACCCCGGTCCAGTAGACGACCACGATGACGATGGCCGTCCACACCCCGCTCGTGGCCAGCGCCGGGTTGATCACGTAGGCCAGCGTGCTCGCGACGAACCCGAGCAGGCTGGGGTAGTAGAAGATCGTCATCGCGAACTGGCACCACACCGCCAGGAACCCCATCGGCTTGGAGATGCCCTGGGAGACCCACTTGTAGATGCCGCCCTCGTAGCCGGACGCGAGCTCGGCCGAGACCAACGAGGTCGGCAACAGGAACACCACAGCGGGGACGAGGTAGAGGAACACGCAGGCGAGGCCGTAGACCGCCATGGTCGGTGCGGCGCGCAGGCTGGCCACCGAGCTGGTCGTCATCATGGCCAGCGCGACCCACGAGATCCACGCGGTGGTCGGCGCCTTCGCCTTGGCCCGGGAGGCGGCGATCGGCTGCTCGGCGGGCATGTCCATCGCACTCATCTGTGCCTCCTGGGTGGTGTACCGAACAGTCGGAACACATGTTCACGCCGCCCGTGACGGGGCAGGGTCACCCCAACCGGGTGAACTCTCACCCGACGATGTGCAGCTCCCGGGAGGTGTTGTTCAGGCGCCGTCCGCCCTCGTCGGTGACGGCGACGATGTCCTCGATGCGGACGCCGAAATTGCCGGCGAGGTAGACCCCGGGCTCGACCGAGAAGCACATGCCCGGAACGAGCGGCTGCTCCTCGCCCTCGATCATGTACGGCGGCTCGTGGGTGGTGACGCCGATGCCGTGGCCGGTCCGGTGGATGAACTGTTCGCCGTAGCCCGCATCGGTGATGACCTGACGGGCGGCCCGGTCGATGTCCTGGCACACCACTCCGGGTCGCACGGCCTGGACGCCGGCCTCCTGGGCCTGGCGCACGACTTCGTGGACCTCGCGGATCTGTGCGGTGGGTTCACCGACGCACACCGTGCGGCTGGTGTCCGACCCGTAGCCGAACATCAGCCCGCCGAAGTCGAGGACGATGCAGTCGCCTACCTCGATCACCCGGTCACCGGCCTCGTGGTGCGGGTTGGCGCCGTTGGGTCCGGAACCGACCACGGTGAAGTCGACCTGCTCGTGGCCGAACTGCTTCAGCAGGCCGGCGAGGTCAGCGGCCACGTCGGTCTCGCGTCTCCCGGCGAAGCGCACCCTGACGATCTCGCCGTACGCCGCGTCGGCGGCGGCCCCGGCAGCGGTCATCCGGGCCAGCTCGTTGTCGTCCTTGACCGCGCGCAACATCGGCATCCGTTGGGTCATCGAGCCGTAGCCCGAACCCGGTAGGGCGCTCTGCAGCCCCAGGAGGTGCATCGCCCAGGCGTTGTCGGAGATCGCGTAGGTGCCTTCGGGTCGGAGCATCGGGCTGGCGGCGGCGTACGGGTCGGCGCCGTCGGTCCAGTCGACCAACGTGGTCGCTGGTGTGCCCTCAGCGGCCTCGGCGTCCGGACGCTCCAGCGTGGGGACGAGCAGCGTGGGCTCTCGCTCGGCGGTGAGGAAGAGCATCGTCAGTCGTTCGGTGATGGCGGTCGGCTGGTAGCCGGTCAGCCACACCAGGTCTGGCCCCGGCGTGACCAGCACACCGTCGAGTCCGGCGGCGCCGGCGTCGGCGACGACCCGCGACATCCGCGCGGCGTAGTCATCGGTCGTGAAGGGCACCGCGGTCGGGCGGTCGCTGACGGTCATGGTGTCCTCTCGGTCGCGGTGGTGGGCAGGGTGTGCAGGTGCGCGGCTGCGGAGGCAGCGGCATCCTGCAGTGTGCCCTCCGCGGCACGGTGCCGGCGGATGGCGACGATCGCGAGGAGGATCCCGAGAGCGCTGATCACGGTCATCACCCAGGAGGCGGCCGACAGGCCCGCCGCCAGCGCGGCCGAGGCGGACTTGCCGTCCTGCTGCTGGTTGGCGATCACCGTGCCATAGACCGTGGCGGCCAGTGCGGTCGCGACGGCCGCGCCGACGTAGCGCGCCATGTTCGAGACACCGGAGGCCTCGCCGACCTGCTTCTCGTCGACGCAGGACGTGGCCGCCGACGAGGACGGTCCGTTCGACAGCCCCATGCCGACCGCGATGGCGATGATGGGGAGCAGGAACGCGGCGTACTGCCAGGACGCGTGGGTGAAGCCGATCGCGGCGAAGCCCGCCGTGCTGATCAGGAACCCGGCGCCGATGGTCTGGCGGCCGCCGAGCTTCTTGGCGAACCGGGGAACGAGCGGCGCGACCACGACCAGGCCGACCGTGGCCGGCAGGGTGGCGAGACCGGCTTCGAGCGGGCTGAACCCGAGCGACGCCGGGTCCTGGAAGTACAGGCTGAGCAGGTACATCAGCCCGTTGATGGTGCCGGCGCCGATCAGGATGGCGAGCGTCGATCCGACCAGGATCCGGTTGCGCAGCAGCTTCAGGTCGAGGAGCGGGAGGGCCACCCGCTGCTCCACCTTCACGAAGGCGAACCCCGCGGCGATGGTGAGGGCGAAGCAGCCCAGGGTCGCGACGGAGAACCAGCCCCAGTCGCCACTCTTGCTCACGCCGAGGATCACCGGCACCAGCGTGAGCGCGACCAGCACCGTGCCTGCATAGTCGATGGTCGGGGGCCGATCGGGATCGCGGGACTCCGAGACCGTGAAGTACGTCAGCACCATGCAGCCGACGGCGACACCGGCGTCGATCCAGAACAGGCCCTGCCAGCCGGTGATGTCCACGAGCAAGCCGCCGAGGAGGGGGCCGGCGGCAGCACCGACGGCCGCGGCTGCACCCCACAGGGAGACGGAGCGCAGCTGGCTGTCGCCGCTGGTGGCCACGGTGAGCAGGCTCAACCCGCAGGCGAGGATGGTGGCACCGGAGGCACCCTGGATGAGCCGACCGGCGATCACCATGCCGCCGGACTGCGCGAGGGCGATCAGGATGCACGACCCCACGAACAGCAGCAGGCCGAGCTGGAAGATCCGCTTCCGGCCGAACACGTCGCCCAGCGAGCCCGAGGTGATGATCACGGCCGCGCCGACGAGCGAGTAGCCCGTCACCGCCCACTGGAGGGTGTTCACCGACATGCCGGTGTCCTCGCTGATCGCCGGCAGCAGGATGCTCACGGCCGAGGTGTTCGCATTCACCACCAGGGTGGAGATGCAGGTCGCTGCGAGCACACCGCCTGCGGTGGCGCGCGCCTGTTGTCCGAGGTCGGTCATGGGACTCCTCTCCGGCTCAGACGCTAGGTCGAGCGGCTGCGGCGGGCCTTCACCCATTCCGGGCGAGTGCCCCGAACCCACCGCCCGGCAGCCTGACGGACGTGGCTGGCCATGGACCCGGGGGCTCGGCCGGGCGGCGCGGTGCCCTCGGCCAGCGGATCAGGTCCCGCCGCCAGCGCTTCTGGGTCCAGGTCGGGAACCTCGCGGCCAAGCGGCTGCCGCAGCCGACCCGCGTCACCGAACCACCGCCTGCCGTGGAGGAACCACCCGAGGCGGTGCTCGACTTCCTCCGCCAGGTCGGCGTCGCCATGTGCCGAGCCGGGGACTCGGTCGACCGGGTCACGATCATCCTCGAGGACGTGGCCACGGCGTACGCCGCCCGCGGGGTGTCGTTCTTCGTGCTGCCGACGGGGGTCTTCGTGCGCATCGAGGCAGGGGAGTCAGCTCGCGTCGACTTCGCGCCGGGAGGCTACGACCCGCTCCGGCTCGACCAGATCGACGCGCTCTACCGACTGATCGACGACATCCGCCGACTGCACCTCCCGGTGTCCGAGGCCGCGGCCCGGCTCGCGGCTCTCGAGGTGGCGCCACCCCGGTTCAATGCCGCCGCGCGGGTGTTCGGACACGGGGTGCTGACCATCGGTCTCGGCCTGCTGCTGAACCCGACGAGCACGGCGCTGCCGGTCTACCTGCTGCTGGGCCTGCTCGTAGGGGTGCTGCGCCTGTGGGCGGACAGCTACCGGCCGCTCGACCTGGTCTTCCCGGTCGCCACGTCCTTCGCGGTCACCTGGGTCGCCTTCGTGGTGGCCGGCCCCTTGTTCGGTGCCTGGCCGCTCGACATCGTGATCCCGTCCCTGGTCACACTGTTGCCGGGCGCCGCCCTCACCATGGCCACCGTCGAGCTGTCGGTCGGCTCGATCATGTCCGGCTCCGCGCGCCTGGTCTACGGGTTGCAACGACTGCTCCTGCTGACCTTCGGCATCGCGATGGGGGTCGACATTGCCAACCGCGCGCCGGTGGGGGAGCACGGCGCCGCCCTCGGGCCGTGGGCTCCGTGGCTGGGGGTGCTCGTCTTCGGGCTGGGCCACGTGCTGGCCTCCTCCGCCCCGCCCGGCACCTTCCGGTGGTTGCTGCTGGTGCTCTACGTGACCTACGCCGTGCAGGCCGGTAGTGGCCTGGTGCTCAGCGCGCTCGGTGCCAGCTTCGTGGCAGGTGCCGTGGTGCCACCACTGACCTACGCCGTCCAGCAGCGTCGCAGTGGACCTCCGGTACCCGTCACCTTCCTGCCGGCCTTCTGGATGCTGGTGCCGGGTGCGCTCGGCCTCGAAGGGGTGACCCAGATCGTGGGTGCAGATGCCGTTGCCGGGCTCGGTGACTTCATCAACGCCCTGCTCTCCATCGTGGCCATCGCGGCCGGTGTGCTCGTCGGCACCGGTCTCTCCGAACGCGTGGGGCGGGCGACGTCGACCTGGCGGGGTCTCTGAGCGCGTCAGGAGCCCTAGGCTGACGGCGTGACCAGGCAGAAGGCACTGAGAGCCGATGCCCGCCGCAATCAGCAGCAGGTGCTGGATGCTGCCCGCGAGCTCTTCATCGAGCGTGGTCTGGACTGCCCGCTCGAGGAGGTGGCCAGGCGCGCCGGCGTCGGCATCGGCACCCTCTACCGGCGGTTCGGCGACCGGGAGGCACTGGTCAAGGCGGTGCTGCTCGACGCCCTGGCGCAGTCGCTGGCGTCGGCCGAGCGTGCTCTCGGGTCGGGCGAGGACGGGCTCGAGGGCGTCGCGGCGTACCTCCGCGAGATGCTGGACGTCCGGGTGTCGGCGGTGATCCCGCTGGCCCTCGACCGGCTCGACGACCCCGACCTGGAGCGGGCCCGGACGGCCTCGGCGTCTGCGCTCCAGCGGCTGGTGGACGCCGCCCACGACGACGGCAGCCTGCCGCCCGAGATCACCTTCGGAGACCTGGGCACCCTGCTGGTGCGGTTGTCCCGGCCGTTGCCCGTGATGGACGCCAAGGCCGACAACGTGCTGGCCCACCGCCACCTCGACCTGGCGCTGGCCGGGCTGCGCACGCACCCGACGCTCACCGAGACCGGTCCGTCCCGTTCGGAGCTGCACAGGCTCGGACACGGGGACGACTGACCCGGCTCATGCTTCGGATGAGAAGCGGGCACAGTGGAGGCATGCCGAACCGCCTGGCCGAGGCCACGTCGCCGTACCTGCTCCAGCACCAGGACAACCCCGTGGACTGGTGGGAGTGGGGCGACGAGGCGTTCGAGGTGGCTCGACGGCGCAACGTGCCGATCCTGCTCAGTGTCGGGTACGCCGCCTGCCACTGGTGCCACGTGATGGCGCACGAGTCCTTCGAGGACGAGGACACGGCGGCGTACCTGAACGAGCACTACGTGAGCATCAAGGTCGACCGCGAGGAGCGGCCGGACGTCGACGCGGTCTACATGCAGGCGACGGTCGCGATGACCGGTCAGGGTGGCTGGCCGATGACCTGCGTCCTCGACCACGAGGGCAGCCCCTTCTTCGCCGGCACCTACTTCCCGGACCAGCCCCGGCACGGCCAGCCCAGCTTCCGCCAGCTGCTGGAGGCCATCAACGATGCCTGGGTCAACCGATCCGATGAGGTCGCGGCGGCGTCCGACCGGATCCGCGACGCGCTCGGCCGAGCGGTCGAGCTCTCCGGCGGGGCCGCCTTCGACGCCGGCGCCCTCGACGAGGCGGTGACCAAGCTGGCCCGCGACTTCGACGCCGACTGGGGAGGCTTCGGAGGGGCGCCGAAGTTCCCACCGTCGATGCTGCTCGACTTCCTGCTGCGGCACGGCGGCGACACCGCGACCCAGATGGCCGGCAGGACACTGGCCGCGATGGCGGCCGGCGGGATCCACGACCAGCTCGCCGGCGGCTTCGCGAGGTACGGCGTCGACCGGGCCTGGGTGGTGCCGCACTTCGAGAAGATGCTCTACGACAACGCGCAGCTGCTCTCGGTGTACGCGCGCTGGGCATCCCAGCACGACGACGTGCAGGCGGCGCACGTCGCCCGTGGGGTGGCCGACTTCATGCTGGCCGAGCTGGGCACTGCGGAGGGCGCCTTCGCCTCGGCCCTCGATGCCGACTCCGAGGGCGAGGAGGGCACCTTCTACGTCTGGACTCCTGCCCAGCTCGTCGAGGTGCTGGGCCCCGACGACGGCACCTGGGCAGCCACCCTGCTCACGGTCACCGGCAAGGGGACCTTCGAGAAGGGCACCTCGACGCTGCAGCTCCAGGCCCAGCCGGACGACCCGGAACGCTGGGAGTCGGTACGGACTCGGCTGCTCGAGGCACGCGCGAAGCGGGAACGCCCGGCCCGCGACGACAAGGTGGTGGCGGCCTGGAACGGGCTCGCGATCAGCGGCCTGGTGGATGCCGGCACCCTGCTCGACGCCCCGGACCTGGTCGACGCGGCGGTGCGGTGCGGCGAGTTCCTGAGCGACGTACACCTGTCAGAGGGGCGGTTGCTGCGCGTCTCCCGCGACGGGAGGGCCGGCTCGCACGCCGGCGTGCTCGAGGACTACGGCTGCGTCGCCACCGGGTTCACGGCACTCGCCTGCGCCACCGGGGACGGCGTCTGGCTGGAGCGGGCCGGTCAGCTGCTCGAGGTCGCGATCGACCACTTCGCTGCCGATGACGGCGGCTTCCACGACACCGCCGACGACGCGCAGAGCCTGCTGGTGCGTCCGCGCGACCCCAGCGACAACGCCAGCCCGAGCGGCCACTCGGCGATGCTGCACGCGTTGCTCTCCCACGCCGCCCTCACCGGGTCGGGACGGCACCGCGACGCCGCCGAGCGCGCGCTCCTGATCTCCAGGCGCATCGCCGAGTCCTCACCGCGGTTCGCCGGCTGGTCGCTCGCCGCCGCCCGGACCGCGCTCGACGGACCGGTCGAGGTGGCCGTCGTCGGACCAGCGGGGCAGGAGCGTGACGTCCTCGAGCGAGCGGCACGGCGCCACGCGCCCCTGGGTTCCGTGGTCGTCGCTGCCGAGCCGGGGGCCAGCAGCATCCCGTTGATGGCCGATCGCGACCTGGTCGACGGCCGGGCTGCGGCGTACGTCTGCCGAAATCTGGTCTGCCAGCGTCCGGTCACGTCGGTGGAGGACCTGGTGGCGCAGCTCGAGGGTTAGCGGTCGCTCGCCCAGGACCCCTGGGCGAGGGGGAGGCTCACGGTGAACGTCGAGCCTTCCAGATGGTCGGACACGACGGAGATGTCGCCGCCGTGGTGCTGCACGATCGAGTCGACGATGGTCAGTCCCAGTCCGGTCCCCTGGATCGCGTGCTCCTGCGCCGTGCTGGAGCGGAAGAAGCGCGTGAACAGGTCTCGCTGCTCCTCGCGGGGGATGCCCAATCCGTTGTCGCGAACCTCGATGCGCGCGGTTCCTGCGACCTGCAGGAGCTCGCAGGAGACCCATCCGTCGTTCTGGGTGAACTTCAACGCGTTCGTCATCAGGTTCACCACCATCGCCTCGAGGTCGGCCGGGTTCCCGTGCACGATCACCGGGTCGGCGGGAGTCTCGAAGGTGACCGTCCTCCGGCTCTCCGCGATCAGGGGTTGGAGGACGAAACGCGCCGCGTCGATGACGTCGGCGAGATCCAGGTCGACACGCTCGTGCTCGCTGTCGGGATCCTCCAGCCCGGAGACCGTCAGCAGGTCGTTGGCCAGCGCCGTCAGGCGATCGCTGTTGCGGCCGATCGCATCCACGAACGCCGCCTGTCCGCTGCTGAGCTGCCCTCCTTTGCCGTCCTGCAGCAGCTCCACGTAGCCCGCAATGCTCGTCATCGGAGTCCTCAGCTCGTGGCTGACGGTCGCGACGAACTCGTTCTTCGCCATCCGCGCCTCCGCGTTCAGCAGGTACGCCGTGGCCACGTCGGCCAGGGTCTGGGCCGTCGCCATGTCTGGGGCATCGAGAGCACCCGCCGACCTCCGGTACAGATCGAGCGCGCCCAGGCACCGGTCGTCGTTGCGCAAGGGAAAGGTGAACACCGCCACGAGTCCCTCGGCCAGCGCACACCTGACGAACACCGGGAACCTGGTGTCGTCCGCGAGGTTCGGCATCGAGATGGGCCGATCGGTCTCGTACGCCGCCAGGCAAGGCCCTTCGCCCAGCGACGTCTGCAGGTGCTCGTATCGGATGGCCGACTCGTCGGATCCCGCGATCAGGCGCGGGTGCGTGGTCGGGGTGATCAACGAGACTCCAGCGGCGTCGACCGGGAGGATGTCGACGATGCGCCGAACCAGGTGGTCCAGGATCCCCTTGATCGGGAAGTCGGTCACGAGCGTGCGTGCGAACTCGCTCAGCACGACGGCGAGACCGTCTTCGACTTCCATCCCGGCCCCCACCCGAAGGATCCGCGGGGTCAGGGCGGCACTGTCGACCCACAAACGTGGGTCTGAGGGGCCGAACTACTTCAGCACCTGGGGTTCAGGCTACTCCTGCGCTCGGAACCTGCTGTCGAAACACGTCGGGCCGTCGTGCCAGAGTTCGCACGTGAACCTGATCGATGCCCCGGGAAGGGCAGCGCACGTGGCGGCCCGACGATGAGCCCGTCGTACAGCCGGTACGTCGCCATCGGAGACTCCTGGACCGAGGGCGTCGGTGATCCCGACCCGACCCGGCCCAATGGCGTGCGCGGGTGGGCAGACCGGGTCGCTGAGACGTTGGCCACCAGGAACCAGGACTTCGCCTACGCCAATCTCGCCATCCGCGGGCGGACCGTCGCCGAGATCCTCGACGAGCAGCTCGCCCCGGCCCTCGACCTGGCACCGGATCTCCTCACGATCCAGGGTGCCGGCAACGACCTGCTGCACCTGAGTGTGGACATCGACGCACTCGTCGAGAGCATCGACGCGGCAGTTGCTCGAGCAGTCGACGTCGGAGCACAGGTCGTGCTCTTCACCCATGGAGTCGCTGCCTCGGGCCCGTTCCGTGCGCTGCGAGGCAGGGTGGCCATCTTCAACGAGCTCCTCCGCGAGGTGGTCGACGCACGCGCTGCCGTGCTCGTCGACAACTGGCGACTGCGCGAGGCACGCGACCCGCGCTACTGGGACCGTGATCGCATCCACCTGTCGCCGCTGGGCCACCACCTCGCTGCGAGGCACGTCCTCGAGACCCTGGGCATCGCGCACGACATCGAGCCGCCGATGGTGCCCGAGGCGACGGTGCTGGCCGGCAAGGACCGGCTGCTCGCGGATCTCGAATGGTTGCGCACGTTCGCCGGGCCATGGGTCGGACGTCGGCTGACCGGGCGCTCGTTGGGAGACGGCATCTCACCCAAACGTCCGGAGCTCACACCCATCTGATCTCCGCCGGCTGGTGCGTCACGTCCGACGACGGTCATCCCGTCCGGAGGAGCAGCGCGAGCGCGAGCAGGCCCATCCCGAGGGCAAGGAGAGCCAGGTGCATCAGCTTGACCATGCGCACACCGCGAGCGGCTCGGGTCAACGCCGCGGCCGTACGGGGATCGGTCAGGTCGGGTTCGGGACGGTCGTCGTCGTCCCAGCGGTGGTGCAGTCGCACCCTGTCAGTGTGACCCGGACACCAAGGCTTACCGTGTGGACATCGACGACACGGCGGAGCGAGACCTGCTGCTGGCCCGGCTCAACGGCCAGCGGCGCCACGTGCTCACGCAGCTCGAGGGACTCTCCGAGCAGCAGCTTCGTCTGCCGGTGCTGCCCTCCGGATGGTCGTGCCTCGGTCTCGTGCGACACCTCACCCTGTCCGACGAGCGGTACTGGTTCGAGGTCGTCGTGGCCGGCGAGCCGCTGGACTTCTGGCCCGAAGGTGACAACGGGGACTGGCAGGTCGGTCCCGAGGAGCCGGTGGCGGACGTCCTGGACGCCTACCGCTCCGCCATCGCCCGATCCGACGACATCGTCTCTGCTCGTTCGCTCGGCGACGCACCGCAGCAGCCTGAGGCATGGTGGCACGACGCCGGACTGTCGTTCCCGGACCTGCGCACCGTCGTGGTGCACGTCCTGGTCGAGACCTCAGTACACGCCGGGCACCTGGACGTCGTGCGTGAGCTCCTGGACGGTCATCAGTACCTCGTGCTCTGACCCTGTCGCTGGCGCGCCAGATCGGGGTGTGCCCGGCCGGCGACCAGCGGCAGGTCGAGGTAGGTGCGGATGCCGGGCGGGGCGGCGACGACGTACGGGATCGAGTTCACGCAGTGCGCGGCCGTGACGACGATGCCGGGGTTGCGCTCCAGCCCGGCCTCGATGGACCTGGGGTGCCAGCCGTGGATGACGGCGAAGGTGTCGGGGTCGCCCTGCACCTCGACCTCGTAGCGCTGCCCCTCTGGCCCGAACGTCCACGGCGGATCGAGATGCTGCTCGCCCATCAGCCAGTTGACGGCCACCCGTACGACGACCGTGCAGTCGACGACGGCCTCCCACGCGAAGCGACGAGCCGCGACCTGGCCCGGCTCGATCGGGCCGATGGGAGTCTCGGAGATGATCGCCGTCGCGACGGCCACCTCCTGGGTCGGCACGATCTCTGCCTCGGCGAAGCCGACGGCATCGAGGCACATCCGCACCGACTCGACGAACCCGCCGGACAGCATCTCGAGCATCGGCCCGGACAGCGACTCCTCCGGAGTGCCACCGAAGCCCATGAATCCGCGCAGCACGTCGGGTGCGGCGTAGCTGCGGACGTCGCTGAACTCCTCGCCGCGCACGAACCGCACGGCCGTGCTCAGCGACGAGAACAGGATCGGGTGCAGGTCGGTGGCGCCGCCGGGGTTGATGCCGGTGCCGTGCAGCGACGTGCCACCAGCCAGACACGCTGCCTCGATGCGCGCCGTGCGGGCAGGGTCGGGATAGAACCAACCGACCGGCGTGACGACGTTCTTGCCGGACTCCAGCAGCGCGGCCACCTCACGCCCACTGGGTACGACGGGTGCGTAGACGACGGCGTCGGCCTCGAGTCGCAGGATCTCCTCGGCGTCGGTCGTGGCGAGTACGCCGACCGGGTCGATGCCCACAATCGCACCGACGTCCTGGCCGTGCTTGTCGGGGGAGTGCACCCAGCAGCCGACCAGCTCGAGCTCCGGGTGCTGCAGGATCGCCCCGATCGCCGCCCGGCCCACGCCGCCGGTGGCCCACTGCACGACCCTGATCGGGGTGCTCACTGTCCCCACTCGCGCGGCTGCACGAAGATGCCCTCGGCCTCGACGGTGCGCCCCTGCTCGTCGGCGACGAAACCCACCACGAACGATTTGCGGCCCTCGGTGCGGTCCACCCACGCCTCGGCCCGCAGGGGTACGCCGAGCCGGGTCGCCCGCTTGTAGACGAGGGTCAGCGTGCCGGTCATGTGCGGCGTGTGGTCGGCTCCCGCGGCCGCACCGAAGACGTGGTCGAGCACCAGTGAGAGGACTCCGCCGTGCACGAACGTCGGTGGTCCCTCGTACGCCGCACCCAGCTCGAAGTCGACCCACGACCGGCTGACCCCGTCGGTCTCGATGTGCAGCGGTGGGGCGATCGCGTTGCGCAGCCCCATGATCGCGTTGCCCCAGTTGCGGCCGAACCCGTCGCCGATGCGGACCCCGTAGGAGCCCTCGATCGTGTCCCTCCCCAGCAGCTCGATCGCCGCGTCGACGTGGGCCTGGGCCTCCAGCACCGCGTCGAGATCCACCTCGGAGCGGATGCACAGGTCGACCAACCGCCGCAGTCGCTCGGTGAACGGCTCGTAGACGGCTCGCTCGCGGGCGACCTCCTCCGCGCTCGTGTCGTCGACGACCCAGCCCGACGGCAGGTCGGTCGTCATGCGTCCGCCCGCAGTGCCGGAGCGACCTGCTCACAGATCAGCCGCACGCTCTCCCAGGAGGGCTCCTCCGGCATGCCGCCGCACAGCGGGTGGCACGACACGGCGCGCAGCTCACGCTCGCGGCACTGCCGGATCATCTCGTCGGGGTCGAGCACGAGGTAGCGGCTCCCGGCGCGCAGCTCCTCGACGGTGCTCGAGTCGTCGGTGATCAGGGTGTTCTTGGTGCCCGACCAGGCCCGGTAGGCCATCGCGTCGGCGAGCAGGTGCTCGCCGTACTCCGCCCAGAAGCGGTCGGGGTCGTCGGCGCAGAACACCGTGCCGGGCCCGGGCGGCGGGAGCAGCACGAACCCGGGCTCGCGGCCGTGGCTGCGGCACTCCTCGTTGTAGAGGTCTCGCAGGGTCTTGTCGGCGACGTTGGGCTGGAAGTTCAGACCCAGTCGGGCGGCTCGCCGCGCAGCTGCCCTGGAGCCACCGCCGTAGAACAGGAACGGGTGCGGGTCGCTGAACGGCAGCGGCGTCACGCGCATTGTCCGGCCGTCGTAGGACACCTCCTCGCCGCGCCACAACGCCAGCAGCAGCTCGATGCGCTCCTCGATGTCGTCGCCCCGGCTCTCCCAGTCGCGGCCGAACAGGGCGTATTCCTCGGGACGGTAGCCGAGGCCGAAGGTGTAGCTGACCCGTCCGGCGCTCAGCTGGTCGAGCACCGCCACGTCCTCGGCCAGCTTGATCGGGTCGTACATGTTCACCAGCAGCGCCGAGACGGTGATGGGCACTGTCCGGGTCCGCGCCACCATGGCCGCCGCCACGAGCAGCGGGCTGGGCAGGTAACCGTCGTCGGAGGCGTGGTGCTCGGAGACCATCACGGCGTCGTGCCCGTGCTCGTCGAGGTAGGCCGCCTGGTCGAGCGCCCGGGTGTAGAGCTCCTGCCGCGCCTTCCGGTCCGTGCCGGGCGCCCGGAAGTCGAAGCGCGAGACGAACGAGGTCATCGAGGGATCCTTCGGCCGACGGGAACTAGAACCGGTTGCAGTTCTATCATCCGCCTCGTAGTTTGACACGTGTCAAAACGAGGGAGGGCCCTGTGGCCGAGACGGTCCAGCAGCTGCTGCGGGAGCGAGCGGAGGACGACCAGCCGGGCGTGCTGTACGGCGACCGCACGTGGACCTGGCGGGAGCACCTCGCCGAGGCGAGTGCCGAGGCGTCCGCACTGATCGCCCTGCTCGAGGACGGCCGGCCGCCGCACGTCGGCGTCCTGCTCGGCAACGCCCCGGACATGCTGCGGGCGATGGCCGCCGCAGGACTCGGCGGCTACGTCCTCTGCGGCATCAACACCACTCGTCGCGGCGCCGGCCTCGCTGCGGACGTACGACGGGCCGAGTGCCAGGTGCTGGTCACTGATGCCGAGCACCGGCACCTGCTCGAGGGCGTGGACCTCTCCGGCGTACGCCTGCTCGACACGTCGAGCGAGGAGTGGGCCGGGCTCGTCGGATCGAGCGACGAGCTGGTGCCGCTGCGCGAGGTCGAGGCCATGGACACCTTCATGATGATCTTCACCTCGGGCACGAGTGGCGATCCGAAGGCCGTCCAGGTGGCTCACCTGATGGTGCTGTTCTCGGGCCTCAACCTGGTCGACCGCTTCCAGGTCACTCCGGCCGACGTCTGCTATCTCTCCATGCCGCTGTTCCACTCCAACGCCGTGGTCGCCGGATGGGCGGTCGCACTCGCCAGTGGGGCGGCGATGGCGCCCGCGAAGTTCTCGGCCTCGAGGTTCCTCGACGACGTGCGCCGTTACGGCGCGACGTACATGAACTACGTGGGCCGGCCGGTCGCCTACGTGCTGGCCACACCTGAACAGCCGGACGACGTCGACAACACGCTGCGGGTCGCCTTCGGCAACGAGGCCGGCGATCGCGACATCGAGGAGTTCGGTCGCCGCTTCGGGTGCACGGTGGTCGACGGCTTCGGCTCGACCGAGCTCGCCGTGATCATCACCCGCGAGGAGGGCACCCCACCGGGCTCGATCGGCAAGGGCTTCGACGGGGTCGCGGTCTACGACGCCGAGACCGTGACCGAGTGTGCCGTCGCGGTCTTCGACGAGCACGGCGCCCTGACCAATGCCGACCACGCCGTCGGTGAGCTGGTCAACACCCAGGGGGCGGGCTACTTCGCCGGCTACTACAACGACGAGCAGGCGACGACCGACCGGATGCGGCACGGCATGTACTGGTCGGGCGACCTCGCCTACCGCGACGCCGACGGCTGGATCTACCTCGCCGGGCGCACGGCCGACTGGATGCGCGTCGACGGCGAGAACATCGCCGCGGCTCCGGTCGAGCGGATCCTCAGCCGGCTGCCCGCGATCAACCGGGTCGCGGTGTACGCCGCCCGAGACGCCATCGGCGACCAGGTGATGGCGGCCGTCGTGCTGCAGGAGGACGCCACCCTGACCCCGGAGGAGCTGGAGGCCTTCCTGGCCGGGCAGCCGGACCTTTCATCCAAGGCGTGGCCGCGCTATGTCCGCATCGCCGAGGACCTGCCGAGCACGGCCACCAACAAGGTGCTCAAGCGTGAGCTGGTCGCCCAGGGCGCCGTCGCCGACGAGGGCGAGCAGCTCTGGGTGCGCGACGAGCGCGGCACGGCGTACGCCCCGGCGGAGGTCAGCTCGCAGATGGGGTGAGCACGCGCGACAGGAACGCGATCTGGTGCTCGACAGCCGAGGAGAACCACGGCTTGCCGGGCCAGACGTCGAAGTGGTCGCACGGGTAGTGGCGTACCTCGGCGCGCGCCTTGAAGGCCGCCTTGGCTGCGGCGTACGGCGGCGCGCTGCGGTCGAAGTCGGCGATCTGCACCAGCATCGGGCACGAGATCCGGTCGGCCTGACGGATGGGACGCAGGTTGCCGAGCTCGAACCCGACACTGGCATCGATCTCGTTGCGCCACGTCGGCCCGGCGATGGCCAGGTAGTCGTCGTAGCAGCCCTCGAGCGAGAGTGCCGCGACCTCGCCCGGTCGCCCCACCACCGGCATCATCACCGCGGGCTTCCCGAGGGCGGAGGACGCGCGGGAGCGGACGCCCGCGACCGTCGAGCGCACCAGCTCGGAGGGCTTGTGAGTGGCGAGCGCGTGCCGACCGGCGGCCAGCCCGTCGACCAGCGGGGTCAGCGAGACGACGGCGACAACGTCGGGACGATCGGCCGCGGCCTCGATCACATGGCCACCTGACAGCGACACCCCCCACAGCACCAGCCGTTGCGGGTCGACACCCGGCAGCCGGGCCGCGGCCGCCATCGCCGCCCGGTAGTCCGCGACCTGTCCGGCGCCGCTGACCGTCTGTCGCGGTGACCCGCCGCTCGTGCCGAAGCCGCGGTAGTCGAAGGCGAGGACGTCGAGCCCGGAGGCCGCCAGCGACTGGGCGAACGGCCGCAGCCCGGAGTCCTTGGTGCCGCCCAGGCCGTGGGCCATCACGGCGACGGGACGGCCCGCCGTGCTCGCGAGTGCATCGCCGACACCGGTGAAGTGCCAGGCGGAGCACTCGGTGCCCTCGGAGCCGAAGGTCAGGTCCTGGTGCTTGATCTCCGTCCCGCTCACGGCGCCACCGTTCCGTAGATGGTCCGCAGCCAGACGGCGGTGACGGCCTCTTCCTGTTGCTCGGTGGTCAGCGTGCTGCCTCGGACCAGTCGCTCCAGTGCCCGGTCGTTGAGCTCGAGCAGCATCGTCGCGAGACCGACCGGGTCGGGTCCGTCCGGCGCCCGGCCCGCCGCTCGCTCGGAGCCGATCATCTCGGCCAGGGGTTCGACGAACGACTGGAGGTCGGCATCCCACATCTCGCGGACGGCCTGGCTGGTCGCCCGTGCCTCGAGCATCGCGGCGAAGAGGTGCTCGTGGCGACGGGTGGCGCCGAACAGCCCGGTCACCATCGAGGTGATGCGGACCTCGGGCGTGCTGTCGGTGCTGGTCAGCTCGCGGGAGACGGCGAAGATCTCGTCGTACAGCTCCTCCATCAGGGCCGCCACGGCCGCGGCCTTGTTCTCGAAGTAGAAGTAGAAGGCCGAGCGGGTGACACCGGCTCGGCGGGAGATGTCGGCGATGTTGATCGAGTCGAAGCTGCTCTCCTGCAGGTGCTGGTCGAGCGACTCCAGGAGCGCGCTGCGTCGCTGGTCACCCTTCTGCGGCGGCCGTCGGTCGCGGGTGCCGGCCCGGCTCACGCCGGCACCTGCTGCGTGCGGTGCCGTGCCTGGGCCCGGCAACGTCCGGCCGGGAGCTCCTTGGTCCGGATGTCGTGCTCGTAGACGAAGTAGTCGAGCTGGTGGGTGTGCCGCGGGCGGTCGAGCATGTGGCCCATGTAGCGCTCGTCGTCGGCCTTGATCACCTCGCGCATCTCGGCCTCCGACGGTGGCAGGTAGGCACCGATGGCGTACGCCGCGATCAGCCGCGCCTGGCACTCCACGAACGGGAACAACGTCGGCGTCGCCTGGGCGAAGCCCGCGAACATCAGGTCGTCGATGCCCGGCTTGAAGATGCGCTTGTAGAGGTCGATGCGGTTCTCCGGGGCGCTGATGAACTCGGGGTCGAAGAAGGGAAAGGTCAGGTTGTAGCCGGTGGCGTAGATGATCACGTCGAAGTCCGACGAGGTGCCGTCCTCGAAGTGCACCGTGCTGCCATCGAGCCGGGCGATGTTGCCCTTCGGCGTCACGTCCCCGGACTTCAGCCGCAGCGGCAGCTCGCCCGACTGGGTCGGGTGGGCCTCGAAGAACTTGTGGTTGGGGGCCGGCAGGCCGTAGAGCGTCGGGTCCGACGCCGTGAGGCGCTGGCCCCACTGGGCGACCTTGCGCTGCCAGCTCATCGGGAGGTGCGGGTTGGTGCGGTAGTTCATGTCGGCGGCCTTGCCGAACATCAGCTTCGGCACCACCCACGCGCTGCTGCGGGTCGAGAGGGTGACCCGGTTGCGCAACGCCCGCTGGGAGACCTCCACGGTGATGTCGGCAGCGCTGTTGCCCAGGCCGACCACCAGGATTCGCCGGTCCATCAGGTGCAACGGCGTCCACGGGTCGACGTAGTGGTGGGAGTGGAAGGACTCGCCGGTGAACTCGCCGGGGAACTGCGCGGTGCGCGGGTCCCAGTGGTGCCCGTTGGCGACGACGAGCAGGTCGAAGTGACGGGTCGCGCCGGCCTCGTCGTCGATCTCCCAGCCGCCACCCTCCAGCCGGCGGGCGGACAGCACACGGTTGCCGAACTCGATCTGCTCGCGCAGCCCGAAGGCGTCGGCGTAGGAGTCGAGGTAGTCCTTGATCTGGGTGTGGTGCGGGAAGTCCGGGTAGTCGTCGGGCATCGGGAAGTCCTTGAAGGACAGCTGGTACTTCGAGGTGTCGATGTGCAGCGACTGGTAGGCGCTGCTGTGCCCGTTGGGGTTGCCGAACGCCCAGTTGCCGCCGACCCGGTCGGAGGCCTCGAAACAGGTGAACGGGACGGCGTAGTCGGCCAGCATCTTGCTCGTGGTGAGCCCGCTGATGCCGGCTCCGATCACCGCGGTCGTGGGTGCGCTCGTGCCCGGCATGCCGCGACCCTAGCCGCTGACTTGACGTACGTCGACTTTTTCCGACACCTGTCAAAAACGGCTCCGAGTGTCTACGGTGAGCGCGTGGAGGGACAACACGGAGGGGTCGCTGCCGTGTTCGGCGGGGACTCGGGAATCGGTGCCGCAGTCGCAGCGAGGCTCACGCAGGAGGGGTACGACGTGCACGTCGCGGACCTGACCGGTTCGCCGCCCGTGGACGTCACGGACGAGGACGCCGTGCAGATCTTCCTCGAGGGGATCGTCGAGCGCGCTGGTTCGCTGGACCTGGTGGTGAACAGCGCCGGGACCAGCACGTTCGGACTGGTGACCGAGCACGACGCCGCGGAGTTCCGTCGGGTGGTCGACGTCTGCCTCACCGGGTCCTTCCTCGTGCTCAAGCACGCCGGCCGCCTGCTCGGTGAGGGCGGCTCGGTGGTCTCGATCGCGTCCCTCAACGCCCGGCAGCCCGGTGCAGGCCTCTCGGCGTACTGCGCGGCCAAGGCCGGACTCGTGATGCTGACCGAGGTCGCGGCGCTCGAGCTCGCCGGACGCGGCGTACGCGTCAACGCCGTCTCGCCCGGACTGGTGCCGACCCCACTCACGGCTCCGGCGCTGGACATCCCGGGCGTGGAGGAGGACTACCTCGAGAACACGCCCTTGGGTCGGGCCGGCACTCCGGAGGACGTCGCCGACGCCGTGCTGTTCCTCGCTCGGGCGGGCTGGGTGACGGGGGAGGTGCTCGACGTCAACGGGGGAGCCCACCTGCGGCGCTACCCCGACATCCACGGCCACGTGATGCGCGCCTTCGGATGAGCCAGCCGTTCGTCGAGCTCGGCTGCTACGGGCTGGCCGGCCACAGTGACTCGCCGTCCGACCTGCTCGAGGAGGTCCGGCTGGCCGAGACGCTCGGGCTGGGGGCGGTGTTCCTCTCCGAGCGGTTCAACCTCAAGGACGCCGGCGTCCTGGCGGGTGCCGCGGCCGCGGCGACGTACCGCATCGGGATCGGGACCGCTGCCACCAACCACAACACGCGACACCCGCTGGTGACCGCGACGATGGCGACCACGCTGCACCGGCTCAGTGGAGGGCGCTACGCGCTCGGGCTCGGCCGGGGCTTCGACGCACTGTTCGACGTGATGGGCGTCCCCCGGGTGACCGCGGCCCAGCTCGAGGACGTCATCGGCATCTACCGCACCCTGTGGTCCGGAGGGTCCGTGGTCGGTCACGAGGGACCGGCCGGCAGCTTCCCCTACCTCAGCCAGGACAGCGGCTTCGACGAGCGCATCCCGATCATGATGATGGCCATCGGCGAACGCACCCTGCAGCTCGCCGGGCGGTTGGCCGATGCGGTCGTGCTGCACACCTTCTTCACCGACGAGACCCTGGAGAGGGCGGTGCGCACGGTCCGCAGGGCGGCCGAGGAAGCCGGGCGCGACCCGGCGTCCGTGCGCATCTGGGCGGTGCTGGCGACGGTCGAGGAGTCGGTGCCCGAGGAGCTCGCCCTCCGGAAGACAGTGGGCCGCCTCGCGACGTACCTCCAGGGCTACGGGCAGGTGCTGGTCGATGCCAACGGCTGGTCGCGCGAGGACCTCGACCGCTTCCGGCGGGATCCACTGGTGGACGGCTACCCGGGCGCCTTCGACGCGGTCGGCACCACCGAGCAGCTGAGCTACCTGCGCGACGAGGTGATCCCGGTGCGCTGGCTGGCCGCGTCGGCCACCGGATCGGCCGCGGCGTGCGCCGGGCGGATCGCCGACCAGCTCGACGCCGGCGCCGACAGCGTGATCCTGCACGGCGCGACGCCCACCGAGCTGGTGCCGGTCGTCGAGGCCTGGAGCGCGGTCCGCGACCCGGCCCGGTTCGCGGAGCTGCCGGTCAACCCGGGGTGGGTCCGCTGACGCCGGACGTGGTGTGCCGACCCGACCAGCTCACGTCGACCTGGCTGAGCGAGGCGTTGCAGCGCCCGGTCGAGGTGCGTTCGGTCGACGCCGTCGGCACCGGGCAGATCGGGGTCTGCTACCGCGTCACCCTGCTCGGCGCCGACGGGCGGGAGACCGTGCTGGCGAAGCTCCCGGCCGCGGACCCCGGCACGCGCGAGATGCTCGCCGGCGCCTACCGGGGCGAGGTCACCTTCTACGCCGACCTGGCCTCGACGGTCGCGGTGGTGGTGCCGCGCTGCGAGTACGCCGCCATCCGGGCCGGGACCGGCGAGTTCACGCTGCTCCTCGAGGACCTGGCGCCTGCCGTCCAGGGCGACCAGCTCGCAGGCTGCAGCCTGGGACAGGCGGGCGCTGCGGTCGTGAACCTGGCCGGTCTGCACGGCCCGAGGTGGTGCGACCCCACGCTGCTGGACGTCCCGGGCCTCTCGGTCAACGGTCCCGACGACGCGGCCATCCTCGCCGAGCTCTACGGGCCGGCCACCGAGACGTTCGTCGACGCGCTGCACGACCGCATCGGCGAGGACGACGTCGACACCCTGCACGGGTGCGTCGAGGTGGCCGAGACCTGGGCCCTCGCCCGAGCCGAGCGGTTCGCGCTGGTGCACGGCGACTACCGGCTCGACAACCTGATGTTCGACGGCGATTCCGTGTGGGCAGTCGACTGGCAGACCCTGTCGCTGGCCCTGCCCGCGCGAGACCTCGCCTACGTCCTCGGGACCAGCCTGGAGGTCGACGACCGCCGTGCCGGCGAGCGCGACCTCGTCGCGGCGTACCACCAGGCGCTGCTCGCACACGGCGTCTCGTCGTACACCTCGGAGCAGTGCTGGGACGACTACCGCTTCGCCATGGTGCAGGGCCCGTTGGTCGCCGTCTTCGGCTTCGCCTACGGCACCCGGACCGACCGCGGCGACCTCATGTTCGCGGCCATGGTCCGTCGCGCCTGCGCCGCGATCCGCGACCTCGACACCCTGGGCCTGGTCTAGGCGGAGGCCTTCGCCCGTTCCTCGCCGGCTGCGATCTCGTCGCTGAGGTCGAGGCAGTAGCGGGCGAAGTCGATCTGGATGGTGTGCCGCTTCGCGGCGTAGTACTGCTCGAGGTGGGCCTGCTCGTCGGCGACCATGATCCGCTGCTGCTCCTCCACGCTGGGCAGCTCGTAGCTGCCGGTGAGCAGCCGGGCCAGCAGCTTGCTCTGCTGCTCGGCCAGGTTGACGATCGTCGGCGACGACTGGGCCAGGCCCATGAAGAACAGGTGGTCGACGCCGGGCTTGATCATCCGCTTGAACAACGGGTAGCGGTGGTCGTCGTCGGGATGCAGGTCGGTCTCCGCGTCGTCGAAGAACGGGAACTTCATGTCGTAGCCGGTGGCGCAGATGATCACGTCGGCCTCGACCGACGAGCCGTCGGTCAGGTGCACTGTCAACCCGTCGAGCCGCTCGATGGCCGGGAGCATGTGGATGTCTCCGGACCCGGCCTTGGTGAGGAAGTCCGCCGACACCGAGGGGTGGGCCGAGAGCGGCTCGTGGTCGGGCTCCGGGAGACCGTAGTCACTCATCTTGCCGACCAGGTTGCGGATCAGCTCCCGGGAGGCCGCGAGCGCCACGTCCTTGGGGATGTCCGGTGGTGCCATCACCTTGTCGGCGGGCTGGCCGTTGCGGTACTTCGGCAGCACCCACACGCCCCTGCGGGCGGAGACGTAGAGGGTCTGCGCCATCCACGGCGAGGCCAGCTCGCTGGCTATGTCCATCGCCGAGTTGCCCATGCCGACGACGATCACCCGCTTGCCGCGGATCTCCACCGGTTCGAAGGGCGAGACGTAGTCGTGGCTGTGCAGCAGTACGCCGTCGAACGTGCCGGGGTAGTCGGGCAGGCGCGGCGACCAGTGATGGCCGTTGGCGACGACGAGGTCGGTGTAGGAGCGGGTCTCACCGGTCGACAGCGTGACGTCCCAACCGCCGTCGCGACGTACGGCGCGCTCGACTGCGGTGCCGAACTCGATCCCGCCGCGCAGGCCGAACTCCTCGACGTACGCCCGGAAGTAGTCGTGCATCAGGCGGTGGCTGGGGAAGTCCGGCCACTCGTCCGGCACCGGGAAGTCCTCGAGCTGGAGCCGGGTCTTCGAGGTGTCGATGTGCAGCGACTCGTAGACCGCCGACCGGCCGTTGGGGTTGCGGAAGTACCAGTTGCCGCCCACGTCGTCGGACAGCTCGAACTGGTCGTAGGCGACGCCGTAGTCCTGGAGCCGCTTGGCCGTGGTGATGCCCGAGCAGCCGGCGCCGATGATGCAGACCTTGGTGGGACGTGGCGTCATGCCGGCGATCTTAGAACGTGTTCTAGTTTCTCGCGAGGGGTCAGCGCAGTCGGTACGTCGCGATGGACGCCGCCACGTAGTGGCACACGAACGCGGCGATGGTGAGCAGGTGGAACACCTCGTGGAAGCCGAACCAGGTCGGGAACGGGTCGGGCTTCTTGAACCCGTAGACCAGCCCACCGAGCGTGTAGAGGCCGCCGCCGACCGCGATCAGCGTGGTGACGGCCGGGCCGCCCGAGGCCAGGTCGCCGGCGTAGAAGATCGCCACCCACCCGAGGGCGAGGTAGATCGGGGTGTAGATCCACCGCGGCGCGTCGGTCCAGAAGATCCGGAACGCCACGCCCAGCACCGCCCCGGTCCACACGAGCGTGAGCAGGATGACTTGCTGTCTGCCCTCGAGGAGCAGCAGCGTGAACGGCGTGTAGGAGCCCGCGATCAGCACGAAGATGCTCGAGTGGTCGAGCCGACGGAGCACCGCCTTCGACCGGGGCGACCAGCGGCCGGCGTTGTAGAGCGCCGAGACAGCGAACAGGAGCAGCGCCGACGCGGCGAAGACCGCCGACCCGACGCGGGTGGTGATCGTCGGCGACAGCACGATGAGCACGATCCCGGCCGCGAGCGCCAAGGGGGCCGTGGCGGCGTGCAGCCAGCCGCGCAGCTTGGGCTTGACCTCTTCCGAGACCTCGTGGACTCGTTCCCGGACGTGCTCGGCCGCGTCGTGCACGTTCTCGGAGACGCGCTTCTGCATCGGTTGGTCAGGGGCCACGGGAGCAAAACTACCCAGCGGCACGAAGCGGTATCGCGGCGGGAGTTACGGTCGGTCGCTTCGCTCCCCCGTGGCTGCGCCTCGCCGATCGTTGGCCGAGGCGCGCGGGTACAGTCGCGAGAGTGGTGGACTGGAAGCGAGGCCTTCGCAGGGTGCTCTACCCGGCGTACGAGGCCCGACTCGCCCGCCGGCTCCCCACCGAACGACTTCCCAAGCACGTCGGCGTGATGCTCGACGGCAACCGGCGCTGGGCCAAGGCCGTCGGCGCGGACACCGCCCAGGGCCATCGGGCCGGGGCCGCGAACATCGAACCGCTGCTCGGCTGGTGCGAGGAGATCGGTGTCGAGGTGGTCACCCTGTGGCTGCTCTCTACCGACAACCTCAACCGTCCCGCGAAGGAGCTCGAGCCGCTGCTCGCGATCATCGGCGACGCGGTCGAGACGCTGGCCGAGCAGCAACGCTGGCGGCTGCACCCCGTGGGCGCGCTCGACCTGCTGCCTGCCTCGGTCGCGGAGCGCCTGAAGACGGCCGCCGAGTCCACCCGCGACGTCGACGGGCTGCTGGTCAACATCGCCGTCGGGTACGGCGGACGGCGCGAGATCGCCGACGCCGTACGTTCCCTCCTGCACGAGCACGCCGGCAAGGGCACCACCCTCGAGGAGCTGGCAGGGGTGCTCGACGTCGAGCACATCGCCGAGCACCTCTACACCAAGGGCCAGCCCGACCCCGACCTGGTGATCCGCACCAGCGGCGAGCAACGCCTCGGCGGCTTCCTGCTCTGGCAGAGCGCCCAGAGCGAGTTCTACTTCTGCGAGGCCTACTGGCCCGACTTCCGCCGCGTCGACTTCCTGCGTGCCGTGCGGGCCTACGCAGAAAGGGAGCGCAGGTTCGGGGCCTAGCCACAAGGTGGTCGAGCAGCGAGCGGAGCGAGCGGTCAGTCGAGACCACGGCCCGCACCCTGGTCACCTCCCCTTCACCCTGCATTCGGGCGTGTCTGCCGGGAACGGTCGATCGTCGGACGTACGTTTCGGAGTGTCGACGTGCTGGGGCACGTAGGCATCAGGAGGGCGATACGTGGTCCTTTGCCACAGCACCACCAGGGAGCAGCACTCAGCTGCCTGGCGCCTGTCCCGGTCCGAGCAGAACTAGAGGACCGGGGCGCAGAGTGCGCGTGCCGGTCGCAAGGGGATCCAGTGCCAACTGCGAAGCGTGCGTCCGCCCAGACGAAGACCACCGCGAGCACCCGTCGTACCTATGTCCTCGACACGTCGGTCCTGCTGGCCGACCCCGGGGCGATACGGCGCTTCGACGAGCACGAGGTGGTGCTCCCGGTCGTGGTGATCACCGAGCTCGAGGGCAAGCGGCACCACCCGGAGCTCGGCTACTTCGCGCGGTCGGCCCTGCGGATGCTCGACGAGCTGAGGGTGGAGAACGGTCGTCTCGACGAGCCGGTCCCGGTCGGCACCGAGGGCGGCACCGTGCGGGTCGAGCTGAACCACACCGATCCCGACTCACTGCCCTCCGGGTTCCGCCTCGGTGACAACGACACCCGGATCCTGGCGGTGGCGCGCAACCTCGCCAACGAGGGCAACAACGTCATCTTGATCTCCAAGGACCTGCCGCTGCGCATCAAGGCCTCGGCGGTCGGGCTGGACGCCGCGGAGTACCGCGGCGAGCAGATCCACGAGTCCGACGCCGGCTGGACGGGCATGAAGGAGCTCGACGTCGCCGGACTCGACCTCGACGAGCTGTACGACGACCAGGTGATCGACCTCGACGACGCCCGCGAGCTGCCCTGCCACACCGGTCTCGTGCTGATGTCGGACCGGGGGAGTGCACTCGGTCGCGTCAAGGCCGACAAGCGGGTGCACCTCGTGCGCGGCGACCGCGAGGCCTTCGGCATCCACGGCCGGTCCGCCGAGCAGCGCGTCGCGCTCGACCTGCTGCTGGACCCCGACGTCGGGATCGTCTCCCTCGGCGGGCGGGCAGGCACCGGCAAGTCCGCGCTGGCCCTGTGCGCCGGACTCGAGACCGTGCTCGAGCGCCGCCAGCACAAGAAGGTCGTCGTCTTCCGTCCGCTGTTCGCAGTGGGTGGGCAGGAGCTCGGCTACCTGCCCGGCAGCGAGTCGGAGAAGATGTCGCCCTGGGGTCAGGCGGTCTTCGACACCCTGGGTGCGATCACCACTTCCGACGTGGTCGACGAGGTGCTCGACCGCGGCATGCTCGAGGTGCTCCCGCTGACGCACATCCGCGGCCGCTCGTTGCACGACGCGTTCGTGATCGTCGACGAGGCCCAGTCGCTGGAGCGCAACGTGCTGCTCACCGTGCTCTCGCGGATGGGTGCCAACTCCAAGGTCGTGCTCACCCACGACGTGGCCCAGCGTGACAACCTGCGCGTCGGTCGGCACGATGGCGTCGTCGCCGTGGTCGACCGGCTCAAGGGGCACCCGCTGTTCGCCCACGTGACGCTGACCCGCTCGGAGCGGTCGCCCATCGCAGCCCTGGTGACGGAGATGCTCGAGCACGTCACCATGTGATCTTGTGATTTTGTCCCGTGGCGAGGCTCACGTCCCCGTCTGTGTGGTTCAACTTGCAACTGCCACATTGATGGGGGATGGTGTTGGTTCTTCCCCGCGCGCTCTGCACTTTCCCCCGCCCCCCGAGGTGCATGTCGAGCGCTGCTGACGTCCATGCCGTCAACCGTTGGGCCACACCTTGTCTGAGAAGCACGTCGCGAAGCACCGAAGCGCGCCCGTAGTACCCCTCCGTTCCCGCCTGCGTCGCCGTATGCGCAACGTGGCGATCCTGTCCGGGATCGCCGTTGCGGCCACCGGCATCGCGGTCTCGACCGGGGTCCTCTCCCAGCCGCTGCCGGTCAACGGCGCGGCCGCCGCGTTGAGCACCTCCACCCCGGCCAAGAGCCTGAGCCAGGCCGAGCTCGCCGACCGTGAGCAGCGCGCCTCCCGCTCCGAGGACCGCCGCCCGGTGACCGACACCGTCAAGGCCCGGGCACTGTCCAACGCCTCGGGCCGGGCCGTCACCAAGACCGAGGACCTGAGCAACGCCGACCCGCGCGACCTCGCTCGCGCGCTGATGCCGCAGTTCGGGATGTCCTCGTCGCAGTTCGGCTGCCTGGACAACATCTGGTCGCAGGAGTCCGGCTGGAACGTGCACGCGGCGAACCCGTCCTCCTCGGCCTACGGCATCCCACAGGCCCTGCCCGGCTCGAAGATGTCCTCGGCCGGCCCCAACTGGGAGGACAACGCCGAGACCCAGATCCGCTGGGGCCTGGGCTACATCCGCGACCGCTACGGCTCGGCGTGTGCCGCCTGGTCCTACAAGCAGGGCGCCGGCTGGTACTGATTGACCCATGCCCGTCAGCATGGTCCCGGTCGGTGACGCGGAGCTGTGCGTCGACACGTTCGGCGCATCGAGCGACCCTGCCGTCCTGCTGATGGGTGGTGCCACCTCCTCGATGGACTGGTGGGAACCGGAGTTCTGCGAGCGCCTCGCCTCGACTGGACGGTTCGTGATCCGCTTCGACAACCGGGACACCGGCCAGTCCACGACCTCGCCGGTCGGGGAGCCGTCGTACACCGGCGCCGACCTGTCCGCCGACCCGCTGCGCATCCTCGATGCCCTCCACGTCGAGCGCGCCCACCTGGTCGGCGTCTCCATGGGTGGCGGCATCGCGCAGGACATCGCCGTACAGCATCCCGAGCGGGTGCTCAGCCTGACCTTGATCGCCACCAGCGCCGCCTTCGACCGCTCCGACCCTTCGCCGCTGCCACCGCCCGAGCCGCGCATCACCGCGACCTTCGAGCAGGACGACGAGGTCGACTGGGACGACACCGAGGCAGTGGTGGACCAGATGGTCGACGTCCACCGGGTGTACGCCGGTTCGCTCGGCCTCGACGAGGAGCGGGTCCGGGCCATCTCACGTGCAGTGGTGGACCGCTCCCACGATGTCCGGGCCAGCGTCACCAACCACTGGCTCGTGGTCGGCGGTGGCGACGACCAGCCACACACGATGGCCGACATCGTGGCCCCGACGCTCGTCCTGCACGGCACCGACGACCCGTTCTTCCCGCTGGCTCACGGGCGCGCACTGGCAGCGGAGATCGCCGGCGCTCGGCTGCTGCCACTGGAGGGAATGGGCCACGAGGTGCCGCCGCCGCCGTTGTGGGACGTCGTCGTGCCGGCGATCGTCGAGCACACCAGCGGTTAGCGCCGGGGACGGAGCAGTGCCACGGCGCCGACCGCCAGGCACAGCAGCAGCGTGAGGCCGATGGCGTAGACGAGCCGGCCGTCGGGCAGCGCATCGGCCAGGAGCCCGAGTCCCCACACCGTCACTGCTGCGAGCCAGAGGAAGGCCCCTCGGCGGCAGGTGCGGAGCACCTGCGCCGGGTCGACCGGCATGGCGGGCGGGCCCTGGGCAGCGATCACGGCTGCCTCGTGCACGAGCACCATCCCCGCCGCGGCCACGAGCACCAGCGGTGACATCGGCTCGGTGGTCATCGACCACACGTAGGCCAGCCCGACCAGCAGCACCGTGCCGGCCGACGACTCGGGACGGAAGGCCAGCACGACAGCGAGCACTGTCAGCAACACCTGGCCCCAGAGGGCAGGCCTCGCGCCCGCCGCCTGCGCCGCGACGATCGAGCCCATGGCCCCGATCAGGACCAGCGAGCGGAGGACGACCTGGTCGAGGCCGGGGTACACCCGGCGGCGCTCGGCCACGAAGCCGCTCATCGCGGCATCTCGCGTGGCATCCGTGAGCGTTGCGCCAGCCGTCGGAGCACCTCGTCCAGCGACCCGGGGCCGCGCCAGGGGACCACCGGGATGCCGCGGCGGGACACCTCGGTCAGCTGGATCTCCCGCTCGAGCAGCCGCAGTCGCCAGGCCAGCGCTCCGGACGACCCGGGGTCGCGGGCCGTGTCGGGCAGCGTGCCTTCGGCGAGGGTGTCGATGCAGACGACGTCCAGGCCGCGACGGGCCAGCGTCACCATGGCGGTGGTGATGTCCGGCGTCAGCAGCGGGGTGAGCACCACGACGACGCTCCGGGCGCCGATCCGCAGCCGCAGCCGGCGCGCGCTCAGTGCCTCGGGCCACCCGGGCTGCACCTGGGCCAGGAGCTCCTGCAGTCGACGCAGGTGCCGGAGCCCGGTGCCCGGTCCGAGCACCTGGCCGCTGCGTCCGAGGACTCGCAGCCCCACCCGGTCGCCCATCCGGACGTGGTGGCGCGCCAGCGCGCCTGCTGCGCGCACCGTCACGTCCAGGGTGCTGGCCGGTCCGTCGACACCGCCGCTAGCACCGACGTCGGTCACCGCGTCGACCACGATCAGCACGGCACTGTCCTCCTGGGCGTTGGTGCCGACGGAGTGCAGCTCGCCGGTGCGCAGCGTCGTACGCCAGTTGACCCGGCGCAGCGGGTCACCTGGCTGGAACGGCCTGATCGCGAAGAACTCCGAGCCGTGACCGCCGCGACGGGAGCGGTTCTGGCCGATCACGCCGACCGGGTGCGGGGTCTCGCCGGACCGGAAGGCGAGGCTCTCGGGCAGCGCGATCAAGGTGGGCTCGGGGATCCGGTGCGGGCCCCAACGGAAGCCGTCCCACGGCGTCGTCGCCGCCACCACGACCGGGCCGGTCGGGTGCTGGCCCCACCGACGCGGGCTGACGGCGAAGACCAGCCGGGCCGCCTCGTTCGCGCGCACCGTGGCCGAGCGAGCACCCGAGGCGGGCTGGGTGGCGACGTACGGCGCCTCGGAGATGACCGCGGTCACCTGCTCGAGCTCGTCGGAGGACTCGAAGGCGACCTCGAGCCGGGTGCTCTGCCCTTCGTGGAGCCACCGGTTGGCCAGCCGGAGGCGAGCCTGCACCCGGGAGGCAGGAGCGTGCGCCACGGCCAGCGCGGCAGCCAACCCGAACGGCGCGGCCAGGACGAGCAGCTCGGGACGACCGAGCGCCACCCCGACGAACAGCACCGTCGTCGCAGTCGCGACCGAGCGCGCCAACGACGCCGTGGGCTGCCACGACCCGGTCATGGAGGGGTCCATCGCCCCGCTCTCTCCTGGGCAGCGGGGGTCGGCACCGTCTCCAGCAGGCCGGCCACGACACTGGCGCCGCTGACGTCGGTCATCCACAGCTCGGGCTTGACCGTGACGCGATGAGCCAGCGCGGCCGGGGCGACGGTCTTCACGTCCTCAGGGAGGACGAAGTCGCGGCCCGAGATCAGCGCGAGTGCGCGGGCACACAGCATCAGGGCGAGAGATCCACGCGGTGAGGCGCCGATGAGGACGTCGCGGTGGGTGCGGGTGGCGGTCACCAGGGCGATGCAGTACTCGCTCACGCTGCGGTCGACCTCCACCTCCTCGACGGCTGCCTGCATCTCGAGGAGTCCGGCCGCATCGGTCACCGGGTCGAGCACGACCAGCTCCTGACGCCGGGCGATCCTGCTGTGCAGGACGTCGTACTCCTCCTCGGCGGTGGGGTAGCCGAAGCCGACGCACAGCAGGAACCGGTCGAGCTGGGCCTCGGGGAGGGGATAGGTGCCCTCGTACTCGACCGGGTTGGCCGTGGCCAGCACGTGGAAGGGGGGTGGCAGCTCGAAGGTGCGTCCCTCGACGGTGACCTGGCGCTCCTGCATGGCCTCCAGGAGGGCGGCCTGCGTCTTGGGCGGCGTCCGGTTGATCTCGTCGGCCAGCAGCAGGCCGGTGAACAAGGGGCCCTCGCGGAACTCGAAGTCGCCGATGCGCTGGTTGTAGATGAACGAGCCGGTCAGGTCGGCGGGCAGCAGGTCGGGGGTGAACTGGGCCCGGGTGAACTCGATGCCGAGTGCCTGGGCCATCGACCTGGCCGCCAACGTCTTGCCCAGGCCGGGAAGGTCCTGCAGCAGCACGTGACCCCCGGCGAGGATGCCGGCGAGCACCAGGCGCAGTGACTCGCTCTTGCCGATCACGACCGAGCCGACGCGATGCAGCACGTCGGCGGAGTGCTCGGCGGCAGTCTCGATGCGGGGGTTGGTCACAGTTCCTCGATCCTTCGGACGACCTCGCCGAGCTGCCGCACGGTGTAGCGCTGATGACGGGTGTCGGGCTCGTAGCGGTGTCGTCGGTCGCGCGTCACCCAGTCGGCGAGCTGCGGCCCCAAGACGTCGGCGAGCTGCTCCGGTGACTCGTCGTACCACCGTCCGTGGAGCTGGCGTACGCGTTGCCGACCGAGGTCGGCGATCTGCCAGACGATCGTGTCGTCGGCATCGAGGGAGGTCAGGTGTACGTCGACCACGTGGCGGTACATCGCGGTGCGGGTGTCCTCGCCGGTCTCCAAGCGCGCCGGGCCGCGGTGCACCGTCCAGCTGGTCTGGGTGTTCACGTCGAGCGCGGTCAGGGTGAGCAGGACGGCGGCCACGGTCGCGGCAGCGAGCAGCGCGACGAGAGCGGCGTCGTGCTGGATGGCGAGCCCCGACAGCACGGCGTTGGCCGCCACGGCCACGAGGACCGCGACGACGCCTCGTCCGACCCAGGCTCTCGTCGTTGCTTTCATGGTGTCGCTCCGGAGCGGACGAGGTCGTCGTGGATGGCTGCCAGTGCCCGTTCGGCCCGCGGCCTCGCGTCCTCGGCCATCGGATGGCTGGAGAAGCGTGCCTCCAGGAACAGCTCGGCCAGCTGGCCTACCGGTCGTGGGTCGACGTCGAGGCTGTGCAGGAAGCGCACCACGAACGCGCTCGCCGTCTCCGCCGGCCGCTTCACGACATGGCTCTCGGCCGCTGCCTCCTCGAAGACCACCCAGCACGCGACGATGCCGTTGCGCACGTCGGAGGTGGCCAGGGCCTCACGCTGACGATCGTGCGCGCGCTCGACGACCGCTCGGGCGACGTCGAGGTCCGGCAACGGCTCGAGCGGGACCACCAGGCGTTCCTCGGCCAGTCCTCGACGGATGCGGAGGAACAGCTGGCGCAGCAGCAGGCCGGCGATGAGCAGCGCCGTGACCACCAACGCAAACGTCACGAGGTCCTGGATCCACCCGGTCACCGGGCCTGTTGACCGGTGACTCTGTGTGTCGTCGCGAGGGTTCTCTTGATCGGTGGCGGGCTGGTCGGGCTCGCCCTGCTGGTCGAGGGGCTGCCGGTCGACCACCGCGTGGGTCTCGTGCGCGACGAGCTGATGGGGTCCCGCGGCGGCCGCCCACACCAGCAAGAACGCGACCCCCAGCGCCGCCACGGTGACCGTGACGGTGCGGCGCTGGCTCGCGGTCACCGGCTCACGGTACCGAGATCACGACGATCCGGTCATGGTTCGTACGTCGAGGGCAGCGTCGAGCTCTTCCTCGGTCAGGTCACCGCGATCGACGTACCCCATCTCGATCACCTGCTCGCGGATGGTGCGGCCCTCCTTGAGCGCCGCCTTGGCCACCTTGGCCGCCTGCTCGTAGCCGATGTGCTTGTTCAGCGGGGTGACCACCGACGGGGACGACTCGGCGTAGGCGAGCATCCGCTCCTCGTTGGGCTCGATGCCGGAGATGCATCGGTCGGCCAGCAGCGGCGTCACGTGCGCGAGCAGCCTGATCGACTCCAGCAGGTTGCGCGCCATCACCGGCATCATCACGTTGAGCTCGAAGCTGCCGCTTGCACCGGCCGTGCCGACGGTGACGTCGTTGCCGATCACCTGCGCGCAGACCATCAGGGTCGCCTCGGGCAGCACCGGGTTCACCTTGCCCGGCATGATGCTCGAGCCTGGCTGGAGATCGGGCAGGTGGATCTCGGCCAGGCCGGTCGTCGGTCCGGAGGACATCCAGCGCAGGTCGTTGCAGATCTTGGTCAGCCCGACGGCGATGGTGCGCAGCTGACCGGAGAGCTCGACGAGCGCGTCCTGTCCGCCCTGGGCCTCGAAGTGGTTGCGCGCCTCGGTGAAGGGGAGCCCGGTCTCGTCGGCGAGGTCGGCGATCACCCGCTCGGCGAACCCGTCGGGGGTGTTGATGCCGGTCCCGACCGCCGTACCGCCCAGTGGCAGCTCGCCGACCCGAGGCAGGGAGGACTCGAGCCGCTCGATCCCCAGCCGTACGACGGCGGCGTACCCGCCGAACTCCTGGCCCAGCATGACCGGGGTGGCGTCCATCAGGTGGGTCCGCCCGGACTTCACGACGTCCTTGAACTCCTCGGCCTTGGCCTCGAGAGCGGTGGCCAGATGGTCGAGCGCGGGGATCAGGTCGCGGGTGGTCGCCTCCACGGCCGCGACGTGGATGGAGGTCGGGAAGGTGTCGTTGCTCGACTGGCTGGCATTGACGTGGTCGTTGGGGTGCGCGTCCACCCCAGCGAGGGAGGCGAGGGAGGCCAGCACCTCGTTGATGTTCATGTTGGAGCTGGTGCCCGAGCCGGTCTGGAAGACGTCGATCGGGAAGGCGTCGTAGTGCTGTCCGCCGATGATCTCGTCGGCGCCGTCGGCGATGGCCTGCGCCTGCTCCTTGCTGATGATGCCGAGCTCGGCGTTGACCCGGGCGGCCGACTTCTTCACCCTCGCCATCGCCACGACGTGGGCCGGCTCGAGGGTGGTGCCGCTGATCGGGAAGTTCTCCACCGCACGCTGTGTCTGGGCGCGCCACAGGGCGTTCCTGGGCACCGCGATCTCGCCCATGCTGTCGTGCTCGGTGCGGGTCTCGCTGTCGTCGTCGCTCATGCTTCGACCGTACCCAAAGGCTTCTGCCGTGACTCAGCCCGTCTTGACCGTGACGCTACCGACGCGACAGGTAGAGCAGGTACTCCTCGGGTCGGTCCTGCAGGAGCACGTCGTACCGGTGCTCGGTGCAGTTGCCGAACACCGACTCCATCGCCTCGGCGAGCTCGGGCGACGGGTTGGCCGACCACACCGCCAGCGCCCCACCGGGGTCGATGATCTTCTTGGTAGCCGCGAGGAAGTCTGACTGGTAGACCGCCTCGTTGCTCGCGTGCACGAGGTAACCCGGACCGTTGTCGACGTCGAGCAGCACCAGGTCGTAGGTCGACATCGCCTCCGCTACCGCCCGGACGATGTCGGCGTCGACGATGCGCAGCCGCTTGTCGGCCAGCAGGGCCGGTCCGTGCGGGATGGTGCCGTCGCGCATCCAGCCGATCAGGGCGGGCTCGATCTCGACGACGCGCACGTCCTCGACCCGGGGGTCGGCGAGCACGCGCTGGGTGGTGAAGCCGAGACCCAGTCCGCCCACGACCACCCGTCTCGGGTCGTCGACCAGGTCGAGAGCGGCCGCGGCCAGCTCCACTTCGCTGCCCGTCTCCTTGGTGTCCATCACGAAGACGCCGTTGACACGCAGCTCGAGCGCGTCGGCGGCACGCTCCTCGATCCGACGACGCAGCACGAGCTCACCGCGTTCGGACTCGGCCCGGGCCACCTCGACGTACTCGGTCACGGGGACCACGCTCTCACGGCGTCACGGAGCCACCAGCCTCCGCTCCCGGGAAGTCAAGAATTCCCTTTCCACACAGGGGATTCTCGATCAGAAACTGTCAGTGGCGGCTGATTGGATTGGCGTATGACGACGACCCGCACCGACCTCGACACCGCCCGACGGTCTTGGGTCTGGCGCGGGCTTCCCGGGCGGCAGCTGATCGGGCCGAGGCCGACCTGCTGTTGGCGGCGGTGACCTGGGCTGAGCAGAACCCGCCGGAGTCGAGCGCGTCGGCAGCGACCTGGCCCGGCAGCCAGGGTGAGCTGGCGTTGGCCGGTGAGGGTGCGCCGGTGGTGGCGGAGTTCTGCATCGCGGAGCTTGCGGCCGCGATCGGCTGTTCCACCGAGGCGGGGCGGGTGCTGATCGCCCATGCCCTCGAGCTGAAGTACCGTCTGCCGCGGACGCAGCGCCGCGTCGACCGTGCCGGTGAGACTGGTGGGTTGGCGCCGTGGAAGGCCCGGCGGATCGCAGAGGCCACCCTCGGCCTGAGCGCGGACGCGGCGGCGTTCGTGGACGCACAGGTCGCACCCTTCGCGCACCGCATCGGTCCGGCCCAGCTCGACCGGCTCGTCGCCGAGGCCATCGCCCGGTTCATGCCCGACCAGGCCCTCGAGGACGCGGTGCGGGCCGACGAACGCAGGCACGTGACCTTCCACCACCACCAGGTCTCTTTCGACGGCACCACCTTCGTGGAGGCCGAGCTCGACCTCGCCGACGCCCTAGACCTCGATGCCGCGATCAGCCGCGGCGCCGAACAGCTGCGGGTGGCCGGGTGCGCCGAGTCCCTCGACGTACGCCGCGCCATCGCCGCCGGCGACCTGGCCCGCCGCCAGCTCGCCCTCGACCTGACCGCAGAAGGGCAGGTCGAGCCATCGGGGCGGGCGCGAGGGCGGCGCTCGGCGCGACAGATCGTCCTCCACGTGCACCTCTCCGAAGCGGCCATCACCGGCATCAGTCCGGCACAGCCGCAGCTGGCGCGGGTGGAGAACCATCACCGCGGCGTCACCGCCGAGCAGGTCAAGCAGTGGTGCGCCACCCCCGATGCCCAAGTGATCGTGAAGCCGGTGATCGACCTCGACGAGCACCTCGGTTTCGAGGCCTACGAGGTCCCCGACCGGCTCCGCGAACAGACCGAGCTGCGCGACGCCAGGTGGAATCTAGGTAGTCACGCAACGCCGTGGTTGTTGGCGTCCTTGATCAGGATCTCATCTAGTACTTCCGCGGGAGTGCGGAAGCCGTGTCTTTTGCGTGGTCGTGAGTTGAGCTCGGCGGCGATGTTGTCGAGCATTCCGGGGCCGTAGAAGGAGAGATCGCTGCCTTTGGGCAGGTACTGACGCAGGAGACCGTTGGTGTTCTCGTTGCTCCCGCGTTGCCAGGGCGAGTGGGGGTCGCAGAAGTAGATGTCCAGGCCGGTTGCCTTGGATACCTCGCGGTGGTTGGTCATTTCTCGACCTTGATCCCAAGTCAGCGACCGGCGTAGGTGCTCCTCGAGGGTCAACATCTTGGAGACCAGTGCCTCTTGGACCGCGAGGGTGCCGTGCCCGTTCGGCAAGTGGAGCAACATCACGAACCCGGTTGTTCGCTCGACCAAAGTCCCCACTGAGGAATCGGAGACCTTCGACCCCATGATCAGGTCGCCTTCCCAATGTCCAGGGACAGCGCGGTCCTCGATCTCGGCCGGGCGCTCACTGATCATCACCATGTCCGGGATGCGAGTTCGTCGTTGGCCCGGAGTTCGTCGCGGCTTGCGCATCGAACGGCCCGTCCGCAGATAGGCGGTGAGCTCGCGATTGAGACCGCCGCGAGCCTGGACATAAAGCGATTGGTAGATCGTCTCGGCCGACACCCACATCTCCGGTTCGTCGGGGAAATCGAGCCTGAGTCTGCCAGCGATCTGCTCAGGACTCTCGTGGCGTTCAAGTCGGGCCTGGACCTCCCGGCGCAACCGCAGGCTCGTGGCCAGCTTCGCGTGTCGTGGACCCCGCCGTCCCCGATCGGCGTGCGTTTGCGCCATCGACGCCTTGTATCCCCGGACGCCGACGGCCCGCTTCAGCTCACGACTGATCGTCGCCGGATGCCGGCCGATCTCACGAGCGATCGCTCGCACGCCTAGACCTGCTGCCTGCAAACGCATGATCTCTTCGCGTTCCTCGAATCGCAGATAGCGCCGACCACCTGGCTCTGCGATTGCCACAGGGTTCACCCCGCCAGCCTTGACGAACTGCCTGCGTCCCCAGCTCCACGACGCGCCAGCCCTCACAGCCGCCTCGTCAACGCTCAGACCAGCTCGCATCGCCTGCCAGAACCGCCGCTCATGCTCACGCGGCAGATCGGGCTTGGTGAACTTCCTCATCGCAACTCCTCAAGTGAGGTGTTGCATCACTACCTAGAACTGGCCCCACCTGCGTCTTCCCCTGGTGCACCCGACCGGCCCGCGCCTGCGACTGCGACCACGTCGTCCCCTACGCCCAGGGCGGCACCACCTGCTCCTGCAACATCGCCCCTCTGTGCCGGCGACATCACCGCCTCAAGACCCACACGCCCTGGACCTACACCGTCCTCGACCCCGGCACCTACCTCTGGTCGAGCCCCCACGGCTACCAGTTCCTCCGCAACCACCACGGCACCCTCGACGTCAGTCGCGAACAGCCACCACGCGGCGGGGACGGGGCGGGGTGGTCAGACGGGGGGCGGCTGCACCCGCGCTGGGTGATGGATGGCAAAGGTCAAGGCCCAGGACGCCTCCATCGCTGACCCGTAGACGAGCGTGCTCTCGATCTCCAGGTGCACGAGTAGTTCGTGGGTGGCCTCGGCCGTGTCCTGGCAGTCGAAGCGCGGTTACCTCGGCGACTCCGTAAGCACAGCCAGCTCCGCTACCGGATCCTGATCTGCGCTCAGAGGTGCGGCAGCACGAGGTCGACAAGCAATCCGGGGTGGTCGGTGGTGTCACGCATGTCGACGATCGAGTGCGAGCGCACCGTGCCGCCCGGGCCGAGCACAACGTCCTGAAGAGCGCCGTCGTCAGCACGCCGGTAACCGCTCGGAAGGCATGACTGCGGGCCAGGTGAACCGCCAACGGCCAGGTTGAGATCAGCGCCAAGGACGACCGGGAGACCGCCGTCGCCGCGGCTGATCCTCGGCACCACCGAGCCCAGCAGATGCCGACACTGGGCCAGGGCGACCGTCGTGCTCGTGCTCGCCGTGTGTGTGGTGCAAGCGGTGAACTGCGCGGCCAGGTCGAGGCACGCCCAACCGCGTTCCTCCACGTCGTGACCATCCTGCATCGGGTAGAGGCCACCGTATCTGCGGACGCCATGTCCGGACGAGACCACCACCAGGACACCGTCACCGAACTGCTGCCCATTCTGGCAACGGACCGGCTCCCGGTTGGGACGGTCCCGCGCGGCGGTGAAGGCAGTCGCAACGGAGCCGGCGGGAAACGTAGTCGACAGCGCCTGTTCGAGCACCTTGACGTCCCCGCGACACACCTCGTTGACGCTGACCATGGTGGGCCGGTCGGCGTGGACCAGTGCCACTGCCATGCGGACGGCCCGCCCACCGGAGTAGCAGTCCGCGCGCCCGCTGTCGCAGAGGTTCATCTGCAGCACGCGCACCGTGGTCCCGGCCGGGTTGCCTTCCGGCGACCTCGAGCCGGCGTCGTTGCTCGACGCGCTGTCTGCAGCGCAGCCCCCAAGCCAACCGAGGCAGAGCACCAGTACTGACGCGACCGCAACACCCCTCCAGGTGCCACGGACCGGCCGAAGGCGCATACCGCCATCGAACCCGGCAGCCCCGCGTCACGCAAACGCCACGTATCCAGGTCCCTTGGCACCACGGGCGCGCCGCGCTCTTGACCCCCTCTGCTTGGCTCGACGAGTGATCACTCGGCTGGCGGTGTTGGGCGACTCGATCGCGTGGGGTCAGGGAGCCACCCGCGAGCGTGACCGGTTGCCGTCGCGTCTGGTCGACGGGCTGGCAGCGAGGGGTTACGAGGCGGAAGCAAGCGTGTTCGCGGTACCGGGGGCCACGAGCGCCGGCCTGGATGCACAGGTCAGCCGGGCACTGTCGTGGCGCCCGGACCTGGCGGTGGTGGTGATCGGCGCCAACGACCTCACCCACCTGATACCGGTCGACGTGGCCGCGAAGGCTCTGGGTGACGCCGTACGACGCCTCCGGGCCGCCGGCATCGAGGTCGTGGTCGCCCCGGCGCCCGATCTCAGTGCAGTGCCGCACGTCCCGGTCTTCCTGCGCGAGACCGTAAGAGCAGCAGGCGACCTCCTCCGAGAACATCAGGTCTCAGCAGTGCTGGCCGAGTGTGGGCGCATCGCGGACCCCGACCAGCGCGCCTCACGAGCCTTCGCCACCGACCCGTCGTTGTTCTCCAGCGACCGGTTCCACCCCTCCAGCGCGGGGTACGCCGTCATCGCCGACTCGTTGCTGCCGGCCCTCATCGAGGCGGTACAGACACGACCGGCGAAGCCTGGCGACTGACCCCGCTCATGGAATGCTGACCCTGTGCGAAAACTGATCTACGCGATGAACGCGAGCCTGGACGGCTACATCGCTGCGCCCGGCGACGACATCGGCTGGAGCTTTCCCAGCGTGGAGCTGCACCAGTGGTTCAACGACCGAGCCCGCGAGATCGGTCTCTCGCTGTACGGGCGCAAGCTGTGGGAGCTGATGAACGCGCACTGGCCGACGGCCGACCAGCAGCCGGATGCGGACCCCGTGGAGGTCGAGTTCGCCCGCATCTGGCAGAAGACGCCAAAGGTGGTGTTCTCCAGGACCCTCGAGGAGGTCAGCGGGAACGCGCGCCTGGTCACCGGCGACGCCGTGGCCGAGATCAGCCGGCTGAAGGCCGAGGACGGAGCCTCGATGGAGATCGGCGGTGCACACCTCGCAGGCGCGGCGATGCGCGCCGGCCTGATCGACGAGTACCAGGTGGTCACGCACCCGGTGCTGGTCGGCGGCGGTACGCCGTTCTTCAGCGCCTTGGACAGCTGGGTGAACCTGCGCCTCGTGGAGACCAAGACCTTCGGTGACGGAGTGACCATGTCCCACTACGAATCCCGGCACTGACACATCCCCACGAGTACGACGCTGGTGATGGCGCCGATGCCGGAAGACTGTCACCGGCAACGGTGATGATGGGGTGATGACGAACTATTCCGGTACGAAGGAGTTCGAGGGCGCGACCTTCGTCAAGACGAGCTTCAAGGGCGCCACCATGCGGTTCTCCGATGTCAGCGGTGTGACGATGCGCAGCGTCGATGTGGGCGGGCTCGACATCGACAGCCACGACCTGTTCTTCGGCAGCCTCCTGGTCAACGGGGTCGACGTGGTGCCGCTCGTGGATGCCGAGCTTGACCGTCAGTTCCCGGGGCGCGAGCTGCAGAAGGCACAGACGCCAGAGGGCCTCCGCGACGGGTGGGTCGCGGTGCAGTCGGCGTGGCAGACGACGGTGGCGGAGACGCCGCCTGAGCTGGTGGACGCCCACGTCGAGGGCGAGTGGTCCCTGGCCCAGACCCTGCGGCACCTCGTCCTGGCGACCGACGCCTGGCTCCGTGGCGGGATCCTGGGGGTGGAGCAGCCGTTCCACGAGCTCGGCCAGATCTTCACCGGTGCCGCGGAGATGGGCTTCGACATGTCGATCTTCCGCGTGGATCCTCCGACCTACGAGGAGATCCTCGCGGTGCGCGCCGAGCGACAGGGGATGGTGACCGAGTTCCTGGCCACGGCCACGCCGGAGCTGCTCGCCGAGGAACGCAAGGACCCGTGGGGCGGCGGTGACTGGCATCCCACTGTGGGTGACTGCATTCGCGTCATCCTCGAGGAGGAGTGGGCCCACCTGCGCTACATCCGACGGGATCTTGCTCACCTCGGTTGAGCCGGTTCGCGGTGCAGCGCCACACCGCCGATGACCAGCAGGACCCCGACTGACTCGGCAAGCGTCGGAATCTGGGCCAGTACGACGATGCCGATGACGGTCGCCGTTGCCGGCAGCAGCGCCACCATGAGCGCGTACGTCGACCGCGCCAGTCGCTTCATGGCGAGCTGGTCACAGACGTAGGGAACCACCGACGAGCACACACCCACGCCGATGGCTGCCGCGAGCAGCGCCGGGTCGGCCATGGCAGGTCTGGCCTCCCAGAGCCCGAAAGGAAGGGCCACGGCGGCAGCGATCAGCATCGACAGGGCCAGACCGTCGATACCGGTGAGCGCCTCGTCCCTCGCGACCCGATGCCCGAGGGTGATGTAGGCAGCGAACAGCAGTGCGTTGGCGCCCGCAAAGGTCAGGCCCCACGGCTCGCCTGCCAGCCGTACGTCGGTCAACAGGTACACCCCGACGACGGCCAGCACGAGGGCAGCGATGTTGCGTCGGGACCGCGCGGCCAGTGCGGCGAGGACGATGACCGGGAGGAACTCGATCGCAGCGACGGTGCCCAGCGGGAGTGCGTCGATGGCCAGGTAGAAGCAGATGTTCATGACGGCAAGCACTCCTCCCCACCCCAGGAGCGTGCGTCTGGTCGCCTCGCCCAGCGCCGACCACGCTCGCCACGGCCGTCGCCAGATGGCGAAGATGACCGCCGCCGAGGCGATGCGCAGCCAGGCCACGCCCATCGGCTCGATGTGCACGAAGAGCAGCACCGCGAACGCCGGACCCAGGTAGTGAAAGACGGCGCTGACCACGAAGTAGGCGTGCGGAGGAACGCGCTCCTGGATCGCGTCGATGGGTGGGAGCGGAGATCTCGGCGATGTGGAGGACACCGCCTTAGTATCTGAGACAATGACCCGCGACTGAATGGCCAAACAGAGGTTCAGGAGGCGCTGTGGCGGCAGGATCGAAGGCGAAGGAGGGCAATCCTTTGCCGAACGAAAATTCGGGTATCGATGCCACCAACCGACGAGTTCTCGCCGAGCTGGCGGAGAACCCTCGGCTCTCCACGGCCGACCTCGCGCGGCGGATCGGCATGTCGTCCCCGTCGGTGCGGGAGCGCGTCAGGCGTCTCGAGGAGAGCGGTGTGATCCGCGGCTACCGCCTCGACATCGACCCCGCAGCCATGGGTGTTCCCATCGCCGCGTGGGTTCGAGTGCGTCCAGGTCCGGGGCAGCTGCCCAAGGTCGCCGAGCTGGCGCAACGCACGCCCCAGGTCTCCCAGTGCTACCGGATCTCTGGCGAGGACTGCTTCCTGATGCTGATCCACGTCCCCACGATCGAGGGGCTCGAGTCCATCCTCGACCAGTTCCTCATGCATGGTCAGACCACCAGCTCCTTCGTGGTCGCGACGCCCGTCCCTCCCCGCCCGATCCTGGACCCCGGCGTCCGGGGCGAGTGAGGTTCAGCGGCCCTTCCACACGGGAGGGCGCTTCTCGGCAAAGGCGCGGAAGCCCTCCATGTTGTCCTCGGAGCCGTAGAGGACGTCGACGGTCGGCAGCCGGCGCTGGGTGATCAGGTTCATCGCGTCCTGGAACGGCAGACCCTCCGCGGCGCGGGCGGTCTCCTTGATCGCCGCGAACACCAGCGGCGGCCCGGACTCGAGCAGCCGCGCCACCTCCCAGACCCGGGCCATCAGGGCGTCGTGGTCGGGCAGCACCTCGTTGACCACGCCCCACCGGTGCGCCTCCTCGGCCGACATCCAGCGTCCGGTCAGCAGCAGCTCCATCGCCACGTGGTACGGCATCCGCTTGGGCAGCTTGACCGTCGCCGCGTCGGCGAGGGTGCCGGCGTTGATCTCCGGCAGGCCGAAGCGCACGGTCTCGGTGGCGTAGATCAGGTCGCAGGACAGGGCGATCTCGAAGCCGCCGCCGACGGCCATGCCGTGCACGGCCGCGATCACCGGCTTGTTCAGGTCGGGCAGCTCCTGCAGGCCGCCGAACCCGCCGGCGCCGTAGTCGCCGTCGACGGCGTCGCCAGTGGCGGCAGCCTTCAGGTCGAACCCGGCGCTGAAGAACTTCTCACCAGCGGTCTGGAGCACGGCGACCCGCAGCTCGGGGTCGTCGCGGAAGCCGGCGAACACCTCGCCCATGATGCGGCTGGTGGCCAGGTCGATGGCGTTGGCCTTGGGGCGGTCGAGGGTGACCTCGAGGATGCCGCCCTCGCGCCGGGTGCGTACGACGTCGGACATCAGGACCCCAACGGACGGAGCAGTCCGCGCGAGATGATGTGCCGCTGGATCTCGGAGGTGCCGTCCCAGATGCGCTCGATGCGGGCGTCTCGCCAGATCCGCTCGAGGGGCAGCTCGTCCATCAGGCCCATGCCGCCGTGGATCTGGATGGCCTCGTCGGCCACCATCGCGAGCATCTCGGACGCCTTCAGCTTCGCCATCGCGATGTCGGAGTCGGTCGCGGTGCCCTCGTCGTACTTCCAGGCCGCCCACAGCGTCACCAGCTCGGCCGCCCGCAGCTCCAGCGCCATGTCGGCCAGCTTGAAGGAGATCCCCTGGAAGCGACCGATCTTCTGGCCGAACTGCTCCCGCTCCGCGGCATGGCGTACGGCGAGCTCCAGTGCCCGCTCGGCCCGACCCAGACACGTGGCCGCCACCTGGAGACGGGTGCTGCCCAGCCAGGTGCCGGCGAGGTCGAAGCCCTTGCCCTCCTCGCCGAGGAGCGCGTCCTCCGGCACCCAGCAGTCGAAGTCGATGATCGAGTTGGTGTAGCCGCGGTGGGAGACGTTGCGATAACCGTCGTGCAGCTCGACGCCGGGGGTGTCGAAGTCGACCAGGAACGTGGAGATCGCCTTGCCGTCCGTCGAGTCGTCGGTCCGCGCGTACATGATCACGAAGTCGGCCTCGTCGGCGTGGCTGATGAAGTGCTTGCTGCCCCTGATCCGCCAACCGCTCTGTCCGTCGTTGTCCTCGCGGGTGGCCCTGGTGCGCATGCCACGCAGGTCCGACCCGGCGCCGGGTTCGGTCATCGCCATGCAGTCGACCCGCTCACCCCGGACGCATGGGTAGAGGTAGCGCTCCTTCTGGGCCTCGGTGCCGCCGAGCAGGATGTTGGACGGTCGCCCGACGGTGTACTGCAGCGCGTAGTTGGCCTTGCCGAGCTCCTTCTCGTAGAGCACCCACGTCACGGTGTCGAGCCCGGCGCCGCCGGCTTCCTCCGGCATGTTCGCGGCGTAGAGGCCGGCCTTGAGGGCCTTCTGGGCGATCTCGTCACGCAGCTCCGGACGCAGGACGCCGGTGCGCTCGACCTCCTCCTCGTGGGGGTAGAGCTCCTTCTCGACGAACGCCCTCGTCGTCGCCACCACCGCACGCTGCTCGTCGGTCAGCCCGAAGTCCATCAAGACACCTCTCCCGTCAACGCTGCCTGTTTCAATACTGCTCGGGCTGCCGCCCGACCGGTGCGGACGGCGCCTTCCATGTACCCCGCGACCCACTGGTCGGAGCCGCACACGTAGAACGGCGGCTCGTGGGTGCCGTGCAACGGTCCCACCCCCTCCACGTCGCCGGGTCGCCAGTTCGTGACGTAGCCCTGGGTCCACGGATCGGTGCCCCAGAGACGGGTCCAGGTCTGCATCGGGGTGAGTGCCCGGTCGCCGTACAGACCGGCAAGCTGCTCGAGCGCTTCGCGGTGGCGGGTGTCCGGGTCACTCGCGACGAAGGCGGCGTACCGTTCCGGCGGCACGAGCGCGGAGAGCACGCCCTCCTGCTGCGGCCAGGTCGAGCCGATCACGCCCTCGCTCTCCGACAGCGCGTTCTGGCCGTTGTCCCGCCAGAACGGGCGGTCGTACGCCGCGACGAACTTGGCCGCCCAGGCATGCCGCTGGCGACGCAGCGAGGTCAGCCGCTCGTCGCTGACCCCGATGATCTCCATGTCCCGTGCAGGTCCACACGGTACGGCGAGCACGACGGCGTCGGCGCGGATCTCTTCACCCGCGCGCGTCGTCACGGCGCAACCGGTGGACGCGATGGCGATCCGGGAGACCGGCGACGCGAGGCGTACGTCGGACAACCCGGCCGCCATCGTCAGGGCAACGGTGGCCGAACCTTCGGCCACCCGCTGGTTCTCCCACTCGGCGACGTCGTAGGCAGCGGTGCCGCCGCCGACGGCCTGCTTGCGCGCGTAGGCAAAGGTGCTCTGGCGCTCGATCGACCCGTCGGAGAGGCTCAGGTGCACCAGGTCGAAGGCGCGCAGCACGGCAGCGGTCGCGCCGGCCTCGCGCAGGAAGTCGCCGAAGCTGAGCTGGTCGAGCCGGTGCAGGTCGGGGTGGCCGAACGGGTCGGTCGGCTCGATGCTCGCGACGACCTTCTCCAGCGCCGCCTCGACGCTCTCGTAGGAGGCGATGTCGGAATCGGTGAACCACGACGGCCAGGTGCCGACGTCGACTGACTCGGGCACCTGGCGGGTGATCTCACCCGGCTCGGCGACGTACGACGGCACCAGGGTGAGACCGAGCTCGGCCACCAGCCCGAGGTAGGAGGTGTGCGCGTTGCCCACGACCTCGCCGCCGAGCTGGACGCGGCGTCCGTCGGGCAGCTCGACCTGCTCGACCCGGCCGCCGACCCGGTCGCGTGCCTCGAGCACCGTCACGGTCGCTCCGCCGGCGGCCAGGTCGCGGGCGGCAGACAGCCCGGCGAGCCCGGCACCGACGACGATCACATCCGACTTCATCGGAGCAGGACCGTGTGCTCGGGAAGCCAGCCGATCTGCACGCGTGATCCGGGCGTCCAGCGGTCGCCCGTGCTCATCCGGGGCAGGTTCTGCTCGAGCACGGTCAGGGTGACGTCGGGGGCGACGTCGACGAGGTACTGCGTGGTGGCGCCGTGGTAGGTCGACGCGACCACGGTGCCGGGCACCTGCACCATGGCCGGCGTGAGCTCACTGAGCCAGATCTTCTCCGGACGGATCGCGACGCTGACCTGCTCGCCACCGGTCAGGCCGTGGCCGGCCAGCAGGGGGACGCGGAGCTCGGGACACACCTGGACGACACCGTCGCCGTAGGTGCCCGGCATCAGGTTGCTGGTGCCGATGAACCCTGCGGCGAACACCGAGGTCGGGTTCTCGTAGATGTGCTCGGGAGTGCCGCACTGCTCGATGACACCGCCGTTCATGATCGCGATGCGGTCGCTCATGCTGAGCGCCTCGTCCTGGTCGTGGGTCACGAACAGGAAGGTGATCCCGACCTCGCGCTGGATCGACTTCAGCTCCAGCTGCATCGCGCGGCGGAGCTTGAGGTCGAGCGCCGCTAGCGGCTCGTCGAGCAGCAGCACCTGCGGTCGGTTGATGAGGGCCCGGGCGAGGGCGACGCGCTGCCGCTGACCGCCGGAGAGCTGCGCTGGACGGTCGTCGGCCCGGTCGGCGAGCTGCACGAGCTCGAGGGCCTCGCCGACGCGCTGGTCGATGGTGCGACGGTCGATGCCCTTGCGACGCAGGCCGAACCCGACGTTGCGGCGTACGTCGAGGTGCTCGAAGAGCGCGTAGCTCTGGAAGACGGTGTTGACGTCACGCTTCTGGGGCGGGGTGGAGGTCACGTCCTCTCCGCCGACCATGACCGTGCCGGAGGTTGGGTCGGTGAAGCCGGCGATCATCCGCAGCGTGGTCGTCTTGCCGCAGCCCGAGGGGCCGAGCAGGGAGAAGAACTCGCCGCTGGCGATGTCGAGGTCGAGGTCGTCGACCACGGTCTCCTTCCCGAACACCTTGGTCAGTGCGCGGAGCGACACCGCGGGTGACTCGGCCGTGGCCGGGTCGTGGGTGAGCTGGGTGTCGGTGGTCGTCATGGGCGTTCGCCTCCGGCGATGAGGTCCAGGGTGGAGGTCTTGCGGTGGAACAGGCGCGGCACCAGCAGCGCGAGCACGATCAGCAGGGCGGAGAAGGCCAGCATCAGGGTGCCGACCGCGTTGATGGCCGGGGAGACGCCGAACCGGATGGAGGAGTAGATCCGCACCGGCAGTGGCTGGGGGTCGACGCCGGTGGTGAAGAAGGCCAGCACGAAGTCGTCGAAGACCAGCGCGAAGACGAGGAGTCCTGATCCCAGTAGGGCCGGCACCAGGGTGGGCAGGATGACCTGCCGCACGGCCTGCCAAGGCGTGCAGCCGAGGTCGCGTGCCGCCTCCTCGACCTCGGGCGACATCGAGGCCAACCGTCCGCGGACGATCACGGTCACGTAGGCAATGGAGAAGGTGATCTCGGCCAGCGTGACGGTCACCAGCGAGAGCTTCATGCCGAGCCCCGTGAAGAACAGCAACGCAGCGACGCCGGTGACGATCTCGGGGGTGACGAGCGGCAGCAGGGTCACCGCGCCGATGGCCCGACCGCTCCGCGACCGGATGCGCTCCAGCCCGAGGGCGAGCATGGTGCCGAGGATGAGGGACCCGGCCGCCGCGACCGCAGCGATACCCAGGCTGGCAGTGAGCGAGGTGATCAGCGAGCTGTCGTGGAAGAAGTCGACGTACCAACGGGTGCTGAAGCCCTGGAAGGTGGCCAGCGACTTCACGCTGTTGAAGCTGAACAGCACCACGGCGACGATCGGCAGGTAGAGCCAGGCGAAGAACACGACCGTGACCGTGACGGCGAAGGCCGGTCGCCGTTCGAGCCGGCGGCTCATGCTTGTTCCCGGTTGCGGGTCGTGGTCGCACGCAGGTAGATCACCATCAGCACGGTCAGCCCGATCATCATCGCGACGGTCATGGCGGACCCGAGCGGCCAGTTCTGGCCCTCCAGGAACTGCTGCTGGATCAGGTTGCCGATCATGTAGGTCTTCGGGCCACCGAGCAGCTGGGCACTCACGAAGTCGCCGAGCGCCGGGAGGAAGACGAGCAGCATCCCGCCGAACAGTCCGGCGCGCGTGGCCGGCAGCGTGACGGAGAAGAACGTGCGGAGCGGACCGTGGTAGAGATCCTTGCCGGCCTCGATGAGGGAGAGGTCCATGCGCTCGAGCGAGGCGTACACCGGCAGGATCATGAACACGACGTAGCCGTAGACCAGGCCGCCGATCACGGCGTACGGCGTGTTCAGGAACTGCACGCCGCCGAGGCCGGCCTTGCGCAGCGCACTGTTGACGACACCGTCGTCGGAGAGGAGCGCCGACCAGGCGTACATCCGGATCAGGTAGCTGGCGAAGAACGGCACCACGATCGCCGCGATCAGCACGCTCTTGAACCGGCCGCCGTGCAGCGCGATCGCGTAGGCGACCGGGAAGGCGATCAGCGCGCAGATGAGCGTGGTCACCACGGCATAGGTCAGCGAGCGGAGGAAGAGCCGCAGGTAGACCTCGTTCCACAGCGCGTCGTAGTTGGTCAACCGGGTGCCGAAGACCGGGCGGCCGTCGCGCTGGGTGCGGCCGAAGGAGAGCAGCACCACGATGACCATGCTGGAGACGAAGAACCCGACGATCCAGGCCGTCGGCAGGGCCAGCAAGGTGCCCCACAGCTTGGTGCGCTGGACGGACGTGCGGCGTCCGGCCGGTGGTGTCGCCGGGGCGCTGGGGCGGGTGACCTCCCGGGTGGCCACGGCTAGCTCGCCTTCACTTCTGTCCAGGTGGCGGCCCGTCGCTGCACCTCGTCGGCGCCGAGGAGCCGGAACACGTTGGAGTTCTCGAGCTCCTTGACGTCGACGTTGGCCGCTGGCGTGTCCTTGACCAGGTCGGCGAAGGCCGGCAGGGCGTCACGTACGGGGAACGGGTAGTAGAGGTAGCCCATGTTCTTCTTGGCGACCTCCGGCCGGAGCAGGTAGTCGATGAAGAGCATCGCGGTGCCGGGGTGCTTGGCGTTGGTCGGGATGCAGTAGGCATCGGAGTTGATCGGGGTGCCTTCCTCGGGCGCCTCGAAGTCGTAGTTCTCGGGCTTCTTGACCACCCCTTCGCGCAGGTAGGCGAAGTCACCGCTCCACATGTGGTGGATCCAGGCGTCTCCTCGAGCCATGTTGTTGACGTCGTCGGAGGAGTACGCGCGGAGGTACTTCTTCTGGCTGACGAGCAGCTTCTTGATCTCGTCGAGCTGTGACGGCTTGGCGGTGTTCACGTCGTACCCCAGGAGCAGGGCGGCCATGGCGAGGGCCTCGTCCTGGTCGTCGAGGGTGAAGATCCGCTTGGCGGCCTGGGGGTTCCACAGGTCCTTCCAGCTGCCCGAGATCGCGTCGACCTTGTCGGTGCGCCAGCCGATGCCGGTCTTGTAGACGGTGAACGGCACCGAGACGGCCGACTTGTCGTCGTACCAGGGGTCGTTGTAGTAGGAGCCGGAGTAGAAGACCTGGTCGGCGTTGGAGAGCTGTCCGTGGTCGATCGCACGGACCTTGCCCTCGAGGCGCAGCTTCTGCACCCACTTGGCGATCGGGAAGATGATGTCGTACTGGTTGCCGGCCTGGAGCTTGGCGTACATGCCCTCCATCGAGTCGAAGTTCGACTGGATGATCTTGACGCCGTACTCCTTCTGGAAGCCCTTGAACGTGCTCGGGTCGAGGTAGTCGGCCCAGTTGAAGTAGATGAGGTCGCCGTCGATCTTGGCCTTGGCCGACCTGGGCAGCTGCACCTTCGCCTTGGCCTCGCTGGGGATGTAGGCGCAACCCGTCGTGGCGAGGCCGGCCGTGGCACCGAGGGCCAGCCCGCCCTTGAGCAGGGATCGACGGCTCACGGCGGGCGTCGGCGTCATGCACCGGCCTCCAGGAGCGCCTGGTCGGGGCGGGGGAGCGGGCCGTCATGGCCGACCAGTCGTCCGACGGCGTCGGCGACCATGCTGCGTGCGACGTCCAGGGGCAGGTCGGGGCCGGGGGCCACGACGCGGGCGCCGAGGCCGTCGCACAGCCCGACGGCCGTCTCGGCCACCGACCGGGCAGCGGCGGGTTCGAGGTCGAAGACGCCGCTCTCGATACCGGCGGTGATGATGTCGGTGACGCTCGCGTAGATGGTCTCGTAGACGTCGGCGCCGACCTTGGCCAGTGCCGGCTGCCGGAGGCAGAGCAGGTCGAGCTCCTGCCAGAGCCGCCAGTCGTGGGTGAGCAGCTCGTCGCTGGGCAGGCACCGGTCGAGGAACGCCGAGAGCCGTTGCGCCGGCTGGGTCCCGGCCCGTTCGAGGGCCTGCTCGGTCAGGGCGTTGGACACGGCGCTGGAGTGGCTGAGCACCTCGATGAAGAGCTGTTCCTTGGTCGCGAAGTGGTAGTGCACCAGGCCGGAGGACACCCCGGCCGCCCTGGCGATCCCGGCCATCCGCACGTTGACCAGGCCGTCGCGCACGATGCAGTCGGCGGCGGCGACGAGGATCCGGTTGCGGGCCTCTTCGGCTGCCAGGTCGCGACGGTTGGGTTCCTTCACGCGGTGCCCCCCATCGGGTGAGCTCGGTGTTTGACTGCTCAGTCAGTCAGTGATGCTAGGCTCGCCCTCGTGACGCGTCAAGGGTCACCTGGGAGCGCGTCCGACGCTGCTCTGACCGCCCTCTTCGAGCCCCGCTCGATCGCGGTCGTGGGTGCCAGCAGCGATCCCGCCAAGTGGGGACACATCCTCAGCAAACGGGCGCTCGCGTCGAGCTCGGGTCGTCCCGTCGTCCTCGTGAACAGAGGTGGGATCGACGTACTGGGCCAGCCCACGTACGCCTCCCTCGCGCAGGCCCGCGACGGTCTTGGGCAGCCCGTCGACCTCGTCGTGCTGTGCGTCCCGGCGACGGCGTTCGTGGACACCGTGGGCCAGGCGGTCGCCGCCGGTGCCCGTGCCGTCGTGGCGATCACTGCCGGGCTCGCCGAGCTGGGCGCCGAGGGTGCCCTCGCCGAGGCCGAGGCCGTGGCGGTCGCCCGGGCCGGAGGAGCGGTGCTGGTCGGACCGAACTGCCTCGGCATCGCCGACACGGCGGCCGGGCTGCAGCTGAGCCACGCAGTGCTCCCTGCGGGCGAGGTCGCCGTGCTCAGCCAGAGCGGCAACCTGGTCCTCGACCTGGCGGCGCTGCTCGCCGAACGTGGCCTCGGGATCTCGCGGTTCGTGTCGCTGGGCAACCAGGCCGACCTCACCGTGGTGGACCTGATGCGGGCGTGCGTGGACCACGAGGGCACCCGTGCGGTGGCCATCTACGCCGAGGACGTGATCGACGGCCGTGCCTTCGTGTCGGCCGCGCGCGCGTTGGTCGAGGCGGGCAAGCCGGTGGTGCTGCTCTCGCCGGGACGGTCCGATGCCGCCGTGCGCAGCGCCGTCTCGCACACCGGCTCGATGACCAGTCCCTCGCAGGTGGTGGACGCCGCGTGCGCGGCCGGGGGGGTACGCCGCGTCGACCACGTCACCCACCTGGCCGACCTGCTCGCCGGACTCCTCGGCCCGCGCCGGATGTCCGGCCGCCGGGTGGCCGTGCTCACCGACGGGGGCGGCCACGGAGCCGTCGCGGCGGACGCACTGACCGCGGTCGGGCTCGAGACCCCGCTGCTCGAGGACGCCACCCGTGCCCGACTGCGCGACGTGCTCTGGGCCAGCTCGACGGTCACCAACCCGGTGGACCTCGCCGGTGCCGGTGATCGCGACCCGATGAACTACGCGCGAGCGGTCGAGGCGCTGCTGCCGGGCGAGGACGTCGACGGCGTGCTGCTGACGGGTTGGTTCGGCGGCTACTCCACCGAGCCGGGCGGCGTCCACGACGTCGAGATCGCCGCCGCCCACGCGATCGCCACGGCTGCTGCAGCGCAGGACAAGCCGGTGGTGGTGCACACGATCTTCCCGACCAGCCCGACCTCCGCGGTGCTCCGCGAGGCCGGCATCCCCGTGCACCGTGACGTCGACCGGGCGTGCGCGGTGCTGGCCGGGCTGGAGGAACACCCGCTCGCGTCGTACGACGAGGAGCCGTCGGTCGCCCTGCCGGTCCGCGATCCGTCGTACGACGTGGCGAGGGAGCTGTTCGCTTCCGCGGGCATCGCGTTCCCGGCCGCGTGCACGGTGCGTTCCCGTGACGAGCTGCCGTCGGCGACGACCACCACCGGCTTTCCGCTCGTGCTGAAGGCGCTCGGACAGGTGCACAAGTCCGATGGGGGCGGAGTCGTGCTCGGTCTCGGTGACGAGCAGAGCACGCTGGCGGCGTACGACGACCTGGTGGAGCGGCTCGCCCCTCCGGCCGTGTCCGTCGAAGCGATGGCCGACCTCGGTGCCGGTGTCGAGCTGATCGTCGGCAGCGTCCGCGACCGTACCTTCGGTCCGGTACTGATGGTCGGGCTCGGCGGAGTGCATGCCGAGGTGCTGGCCGACACCGCGTGCGCGCTCGCCCCGGTCGGCGTCGACCAGGCCAGGCAGCTGGTGCTGTCGCTGCGGGGCGCTCCGTTGCTGACGGGATTCCGTGGCAGCGAGCCGGTCGACCTCGACGCGCTCGCCGCCGCTGTCAGCGCGTTCTCACGCGTCGCGGCCGCGCACCCCGAGCTGAGCGAGCTGGAGATCAACCCGCTGCTGACCGGCCCGTCGGGGACGCTCGCCCTCGACGCGCGCGTGGTCCTTGCTCAGGCCTCGACGTCGCGCAGGTAGCGCTGGTCGAAGTCGTAGACCCAGGAGTCCTTGGCCGGGAACACGCCGTGGTGGAAGGCGCGTGAGGTGACGCCGCGCTGGACGCGTTCGCAGGCCTCGTTGTCCTGGCGCGTGACCAGCTCGTTGAACTCGACGACCGGCGTGGGGTCGAAGTCGGGGTCCTCGAGGGCGTCGGGGTTGAAGAGGTACTCGGTCACCAGCCGGCAGCTCTGCGGACCGGTCGGGAACACCGCAGTCGCCAGGCACGTGGAGCCGTCGACGTCGAGGAACATCGTCGGGTAGACGAGGGCGCCGTAGTACGCCTCGGGGTCGCCCTGCCCCTTGAAGCCGGGCAGAAGGGGGAGGCGGAGCCGCGGGTCGGTGACCATCGCCGTACGCCCGTCGGCCAGGGAGACGCCGCCGTCCGCCCGTCCGGCCTCGAAGATGGAGCCCTTCCGGTACGCCGGCACCACGGCGACCAGCTCGGGGTGGATCGTCGGGCAGTGCAGGCACTCGTTGTAGTTCTCGATGACGATCTTCCAGTTGGCCTGCACGTCCACGGTGGAGACGTGCCCGATGCGGAGGTCGGCCAGCCCGACGCGGGCCAGGTCGAGCGCGTCGTCCTGCTGGTCGGCGAGGTGCTCGAGCAGTGGACGGGGCTCCTCGCGGGACAGGTTGACGAAGACGAACCCCTCCCAGACGTCGACGTGGACCGGCCACAGCGAGTTCTGGCTGCGGTCGATCTCGTCCTTCTCGATCATCGGGGTGGTCACGAGCGTGCCGTCGAGCTTGTAGCCCCAGGCGTGGTACGGACAGCGCAGGTGGGTCCGCGCGAACCCCTGCTCGTCGTCGCAGATGCGCGACCCGCGGTGACGGCAGACGTTGTAGAAGCCGCGGATCTGCGCGTCCTTGCCGCGCACGATCAGCAGGCTCTCCCCGCCGATCTCGACCCGCAGCCACGACCCCGGCTTGGGCACCCGTTCGGCGCGCCCGACGTAGATCCAGTTTCGGTAGAACACTTGTTCCTGGTCGATCTGCCAGGTGTCCTCGGAGTGGTAGGCCCGACCGGGAAGCGTCTCCCGGACCGGCGAGCGGGTGGCCATGCTGACTCCCTCGGCGTACTCAGTTTCACTAACTGTACAGTCAGTCAACTTGATCGGATAGGGCTGTGTGCGGGGTGGACGTCATACGGACGGAGCGTCCAAGCGCACCATCCGTATGACGTCCTGGCGGCTGGTTCTCCACAGATTGCACCATCGCCTTGTGAGTGCGGGAGCTTGCGGACCAACGTCCGGGTATGGAGAGCCATCGGTTGGACGACCCTCGGTATCGCCAGCTCGCCCGGGTCGCGGAGCAGCAAGGCGGAGCGGTGTCGCGACCTCAGGTGTACGCCCATGACATCACCCGCTGGGAGATCCGGGCGCACGTACGCGGCCGTCGCTGGCACCTGATCGGTGACCAGGTCGTGGTGCTGCACAACGGCCCCGTCTCGCTGCAGGGGATGCATTGGCCGCCGTCTTCCAGGGTGGTCCGCGCGCTCACCTCGATGGTGCGTCGGCGCTGGTCGCAGGAGGACTTCGGCGGTTCGACATGTCGAGAATCCGGGTGTCGGTGCCGCGAGGAGCGCGCGTACGCCGTACCCGGGAGTTCGACATCCGGCAGACCCGGCGATGGACTCCCGATGAGGTCGTGCGCGTAGGTGTCCCGCGGAGCACCCCCGCGGTCGCAGCAGTCCGCGGTGCACTCTGGGCGCAGTCGAACAGGCAGGCCGCCCTGGTGCTGACGATGACGGTGCAGCAGGGTCTGGCCACGGCGGAGCAGCTCGCTGTCGCGGCCCTGGCCGTACGACGCGACAAGAGGCGGCGCCTGGTCCACGCGGTCGTGCTCGACCTTCTCGGTGGAGCCCGCAGCCTGGGTGAGATCGACGTAGCCCGCGAGTGCCGTCGCCGCGGAATGCCCGAACCCACGCGGCAGGTGCTCCGCCGCGACAAGAACCACCGCTACTACCTCGACGTCTACTGGGACCAGTGGGGACTCGTGCTGGAGGTCGACGGGATCCAGCACGGCTGGGTCGAGAACGCAGTCGACGACGCCCTCCGCCAGAACAGCGTCACGCTCCAGAACGCCAGGGTGCTGAGATTGCCGGTCCTCGGCCTGCGGGTCGCCCCTGACGAGTTCTTCGATCAGATCGAGGAGGCTCTGCGCGCAGCCGGATGGTCGATGAGCGCGTGACCTGACCCCTCGACCGCCCGGAGGTCATGCGGACGGAGCGCCCGAGCGCACCATCCGCATGACGTCCCGCGGTGACAGCAGCTACTTCTCGGCGGAGCGGACGCGGAGGCCGGTGATGGGGACGGTGACGGCGCCGGAGGGGTCGGTGAAGAAGTCGTTGCCCTTGTCGTCGACGACGATGAAGGCGGGGAAGTCCTCGACCTGGATCTTCCAGACGGCCTCCATGCCGAGCTCGGCGTACTCCAGCACGTCGACCGACTTGATGCAGTCCTGGGCGAGGCGGGCGGCGGGGCCGCCGATGGAGCCGAGGTAGAAGCCGCCGTGGGCGTGGCAGGCCTCGGTCACGACCTTCGACCGGTTGCCCTTGGCCAGCATGACAAGAGAGCCACCCGCGGCCTGGAACTGCTCGACGTAGGAGTCCATCCGGCCGGCGGTCGTCGGGCCGAAAGACCCCGACGCATACCCGGTCGGGGTCTTGGCCGGACCGGCGTAGTAGACGGCATGGTCGCGCAGGTACGACGGCATCTCCTCGCCCGCGTCGAGCCGCTCCTTGATCTTCGCGTGCGCGATGTCGCGGGCCACCACCAGCGGACCGGTCAGCGAGAGCCGGGTCTTCACCGGGTGCTGGGTGAGCTCGGCGAGGATCTCCTCCATCGGCCGGTTGAGGTCGATCTTGACGACCTCGGCGTCGTCCTCGGGCTGGGCCGCGGACGTGGCCGGGAGGTAGCGGGCCGGGTCGGTCTCGAGCTGCTCGAGGAACACCCCGTCGGCCGTGATCTTGCCGAGCGCCTGCCGGTCGGCCGAGCACGAGACGGCGAGGGCGACCGGGCACGAGGCGCCGTGCCGGGGAAGTCGTACGACGCGCACGTCGTGGCAGAAGTACTTGCCGCCGAACTGGGCTCCGATCCCGAACGACTGGGTCAGCTTGAAGACCTCCTCCTCGAGCTCGAGGTCGCGGAAGCCGTGCGCGTCGAGGGTCCCGCTCGTCGGCAGGTTGTCGAGGTAGTGCGCGCTGGCGTACTTCGCCGTCTTGAGGGCGAACTCCGCGCTCGTCCCGCCGATCACCACCGCCAGGTGGTACGGCGGACAGGCGGCCGTGCCGAGCGAGCGGATCTTCTCGTCGAGGAACTCCAGCATCCGCTTCGGGTTCAGGACCGCCTTCGTCTCCTGGTAGAGGAACGACTTGTTGGCCGAGCCGCCGCCCTTGGCCATGAACAGGAACTTGTACTCGGGCGACCCGTGGGACGGCGTCGAGTACAGCTCGATCTGGGCCGGCAGGTTGGTCCCGGTGTTCTTCTCCTCCCACGTCGTGATCGGCGCGAGCTGGGAGTAGCGCAGGTTGAGCTTGGTGTAGGCGTCGTACACGCCCCGACTGATCGCGACGCCGTCGTCGATGCCGGTGAGCACGCCCTCGGACTTCTTGCCCATCACGATGGCGGTGCCGGTGTCCTGGCACATCGGCAGCACGCCGCCCGCCGAGATGTTCACGTTCTTGAGCAGGTCCAGCGCCACGAAGCGGTCGTTGCCCGACGACTCCGGGTCGTCGATGATCCGCCGCAGCTGCGCGAGGTGGGCCGGCCGCAGGTAGTGCGCGATGTCGTGCATCGCCTCCGCGGTGAGCAGCTGGATGGCCTCCGGAGCGACCCGGAGGAAGGTCTGGCCGTCGGCCTCGAAGGTGGAGACACCCTCGGTGGTGAGCAGTCGGTACGGCGTCTCGTCCGCTCCGATCGGCAGCAGGTCTGAGTAGCGGAACTCGGCTTCGGTCGTCACGAATGCCGAGTATCCCGTACCCACTAACCTGTCCCCATGGCGGGCGAGGTCGAGGGGTGGTCCCACGGTGACGAGCGGTCCCGGCTGCGGATCTCCGACGACGACCGGCACCGGGTCGCGGAGCTGCTGCGCGAGGCGGCCGGCGAGGGGCGGCTCGACATCGAGGAGCTCGAGCAGCGCCTCGAGTCGGCGTACGCCGCCAAGACCTACGGCGACCTGGTCCCGCTGACGTCCGACCTGCCCGTGGCCACCGGCCGCCCGGCTCCGGTGCAGCCGCCGACGGGGCCGTTGCTCCCGGCCATCCGCTACGACCACTCGGTCGCGATCATGGGCTCGACCAGCCGCACCGGCGTCTGGGAGGTCGGCGACTCGCACACCGCGATCGCGGTGATGGGCAACGTCGACATCGACCTGCGCAGCGCCCGGTTCACGAGTCGCGAGACCCTCATCCGCGCGTTCGCCTTCTGGGGAGCGGTCAACGTCTACGTCAACGCCCACACCCGGGTGGTCGTCGACGGGGTCGGCATCATGGGTGCCTTCGACCAGGCCCGCGACAAGGTGGAGGCCCAGATCGGTCCCGACTCGCCGGTCGTGCGGGTGACCGGTGCCTCGCTGATGGCGGGCGTCACCGTCGTACGCCGCCCGATGCCGGGCCAGGGCAAGCTGCGCCGGCGCCGCTGACGTGGTGCTCGAGCTCCGGGACGCCTACGTCTGGGACTTCTGGACGGCGTACGACGCCAGCACCCGGCGCCACCACGTGTTCTTCCTGCACGCGCCGAGATCGCTCGGCGACCCCGACCTGCGACACCGCCATGCCCGTGTCGGGCGGGCCGTCTCCGACGACCTCGTCTACTGGGATCTGCGCGAGGACCCGCTGCCGGAGGTCGTCGGGATCGACGACCTGGCGCAGTGGACCGGCTGCGTCGTGCGCGACGGAGACCAGTGGTGGCAGTTCACGAGCGGGCTCTCCGGGACCGACGACGGCGCCGTCCAGCGCATCGGCTCGGCCACCTCACCGGACCTGCGCACCTGGAGCCGGACCGGGCTCGCCCTGCACGCCGACCCGCGCTGGTACCAGCCCGACGACGGCCAGATGGCGTGGCGCGACCCGTGGGTGGTGCAGGACGACGAGGGGCTCTGGCACATGTACATCTCCGCCCGCGACGCCACGGGGGAGCCCGGGTGCGGCGTCGTGGGGCATGCCGTCTCCCGCAACCTGCGCAGGTGGGAGGTGCTGCCTCCCCTGAGCGCACCGAGCGGCTTCTTCGACTGCCTCGAGGTGATCCAGGTGGTGCAGGTCGAGGGCCGCTGGGTGCTGCTGTTCTCCTGCCTCTCACCCGAGATGCCCGGCGCCGCAGCCGGTTCGGGCGGAGTGTGGTCGGTGCCCGTCGACGGTCCGGGTGCGCCGGTCGACGTGGCGTCCGCGGTCCGGGTCACCGACGAGCGGCTGTACGTCGGCAAGGTGGTGCACGATCTCGGTACGCCGTACTTCCTGGCCTTCCGGAACACCGATGCCCGGGGTGACTTCGTCGGGGGAGTGATCGACCCGGTACCGGTCACGTGGCGTCCCGACGGACGTGGTCTTGCCATCTCCTTGCCCGTAGGGTGACCCACGTCACTTACAACGGATCGTCCGGCACGTTCCTGCCGGTGAGGAGATAAGTCATGGCAACAGTGAGTTTCAAGAAGGCGCAGCGCTGGTATCCGGGGATGGACAAGCCGGCGGTGCCGGGGATCGACCTGGAGATCAAGGACGGGGAGTTCATGGTCCTGGTCGGTCCGTCGGGGTGTGGGAAGTCCACGACCTTGCGGATGTTGGCTGGTCTGGAGGAGGTCAACGAGGGTCAGATCTTCATCGGGGATCGTGACATCACCAACTTGCCGCCCAAGGACCGTGACATCGCGATGGTCTTCCAGAACTACGCGCTCTACCCGCACATGACGGTCGCGGACAACATGGCGTTCTCGTTGAAGATGGCCAAGGTCAAGGAGTCCGAGCGCAAGGAGCGGGTCGCGGAGGCGGCGCGGATCCTGAACCTGACCGAGTACCTGGACCGCAAGCCCAAGGCCCTTTCGGGTGGTCAGCGGCAGCGGGTGGCGATGGGTCGGGCGATCGTGC
>NZ_AUEP01000003.1 GCF_000426045.1 Marmoricola sp. URHB0036 | reverse complement strand
CCTTGGGTCGCGATGCGGTTCGCCTTGCCCTGCTGGCGGCCGACGTAGCGCCAGCCACCTCCCTCTGGAATGCGGCCGAGCTTCTTGACGTCCATGTGCAGAAGGTCGCCAGGATGCTCGTGCTCGTAGCGGCGGATCGGTTCGCCGGTCGCCCGGTCGATGTGGGAGAGCCGGTTCAGCTGGCACCGCACCAACACCGCGTGCACAGTTGAGGCGGGAACACCCAGCCGGTCGCCGATCTGGATCGGTCCCAGGCGCTGCTTCCAGCGCAGGTGCACGATCCTGCGGACCACCGGCCTCGGAGTGCGGTTCGGCTGGTGGTGCGGTCGTGAGGACCGGTCCACCATGCCGGCGCGTCCCTCGACCTCGTAGCGGTCGGCCCACTTCTTGGCGGTGCGCCAGGAGACGTCGTAGCGCTCAGCTGCGCGGGCGTGCGACCAGCCGTGATCGATGACCAACTGGGCCAGGCGAAGACGAGCGCGCGGAGTCAGGGCCGCGTTGGCGTGGGTAGCGTGTGACATGAAGACCTCCTGGTTGGAGCGGTTCCTTAGACAGCTCCACTCCACATCGGGAGGTCTTCACCCGTCTACGCGTCAGATCGATTCATCGCAGCGCCTCGACCAACGTGCCTGGGCATCACACCTAGCTCTTCGTCAACGTCGCCTTGATGTCGGTCTTGAGCACCTTCCCGACCTTGGAGCGCGGCAGGTCGGGCCAGACCTCGACCTGCTTGGGCGCCTTGACGCTGCCGATGCGCTCCTTGACGAAGCCGGCGAGCTCGGTGCCGGCCACCTCCCTCCCCGGCCGCAGCTGTACGACGGCCGTGACCCGCTCGCCCCACTTCTCGTCCGGCAGCCCGACCACCGCACAGTCGGCCACGTCGGGGTGCTGCATGAGTGCCTGCTCGACCTCGGTCGAGTAGACGTTGAAGCCGCCGGTGATGACCATGTCCTTCGCCCGGTCGACGATGAACAGGAACCCGTCGCCGTCGAGGAAGCCGATGTCGCCCGTGTGGTGCCAGCCGTACGCCGAGGCCTCGGCCGTCGCCTCCGGATTCTTGTAGTAGCCACGCATCACCAGCGAGCTGCGTACGACGATCTCGCCACGTTCACCGCGCGGCAGCAGCTCACCCGCCTCGTCCATGATCGCCACGGTCACCAGCGGAGTCGGACGACCAGCCGAGGCCAGCCGGTCGTGGGCGATCGAGCCGTCCTCGAGGAAGTGATCGGCCGGCGGCAACGCCGAGACCATCATCGGCGCCTCGGTCTGGCCGAACAGCTGCGCCATCACCGGGCCGATCCGGGTCAGCGCCTCCTCGAGCCGGCTGGTCGACATCGGCGCAGCGCCGTACCAGAAGCACTGCAGCGAGGAGAGGTCGACGACCGACAGTCCTGGATGGTCGAGCAGCATGTAGATCAGCGTCGGAGGCAGGAACGTGTGCGTCACCCCGTGGGTCTCGACCAGGCCGAGGAAGCGCTCGACGTCCGGCGTACGCATCACCACGATCTCCCCCGCCTTGGCCAGCACGGGGAAGCAGAGCACTCCCGCGGCATGGGTGAGCGGCGCCAGCGCGAGGTAGACCGGACGCCCCTCGAACGGGTAGCTCATCAGGGTGATCGCGGTCATGGTCTCGAGGTTGGTGCCGGTCAGCATCACGCCCTTGGGCCGCCCCGTCGTACCGCCGGTGCCGACGATCATGGCGAGATCGTCCACGGCATCGGCGTCGACGTGGTCCGCCGAGGACGACCCGAGGAACTCCTCCCACGACAGCGCACCCTCCGCCGGCACGCCGTCGAGGCACACGACGGTCGTCAGCTTCGACAGCCGGTCGCGGATCTGGCCGACCAGCGGTGTGAACGACTGCTGATGGATGAGTACCGTGCAGTCGAAGAGGTCGAGCAGCTCGCGGTTCTCGGCCGCCTCGTTGCGCGGGTTGATCGGGCACCACACCGCACCCGCCCGGCTGATCCCGAAGACGCAGCTGAACGCGACCGGGTCGTTGGCCGACAGGATCGCGACCTTGTCACCCGGCTCCACTCCCGCGCGCACGAGTGCCGCCGCGATGCGAAAGCTGAGCTCGCGCACCTCGGCGTACGACGAGCTGGTGCCGTCGGTGGTCAGGCAGGGAGCCTCGGGATCCACCGAGGCCCCCTTGTCGAGGTAGTCGACCAGACGCACGACTCAGCTCTCGCTTCTCAGGCCTCGACGGTCAGGACCGGTTCCGACACCAGCCCGAAGGAGCGCAGCACCCCGAGCAGCTCACGGTGCCCGAAGGCCTGGCACCCCGACGCGAAGCCGACCCGCTTGGGCGGCTGCATCAGCAACGAGTACGCCGCGTAGGCCTGCAGCAGGCCGGTCTGCTTGTAGTTCTGGTTGCCGTGGATCACGCAGTGCGCGCGTCCCAGGGGACCGGACGCGTGCACGGAGTCGAGCGACTTGTTCAGCCGCGGGTTCTCGCGCGGGGGCATCGAGTTCATCACCTGCGCGGCAGTGGCTGCGAGGGCGGCGTACTTCTCGTCGGGGTCCATGTCCTTGGTCGCCTCGAGCGCGCCCGCGACGATCTGGGGCACGCCGAGCATCAGCGCCTTGTTGAACACCCCACCGAGCGCCTTGCAGTTCGCGACGCGGGGGTCCTTGCGGTACCAGACCGGGTGCGACGTGCCGCCCCACGGAAGCGCGAGGGCGAGCTCGTGCTGCCCCGGGATGGCGAGCTGGTAGTGGCCGGCCTCGGGGTCGAACGGCACGTAGGCGTTCTGCTCGAGGTAGTGCGCGCCGGAGAGCGCCGCGTTGAACAGGATCGTCTGCGTCGAGGCGATCGTCGGGCTGCCTCCCCAGAACACCGCGATGTCGAGGGTGTCGAGGCCAGGATTCTCGAGGGCGACCTCGGCGGCGATCTCACCGGTCGTGTACATCTGCGCGATGCCGGGCGCGAGGAGCAGGCCGGCGGCGGCGAAGTCGGCGCCGTACTCCTCGTCGCACCTGATCAGCCAGTCCTGCTCACCGGTGGTGTCGGTGTAGTGCGCACCGGAGGCCAGGCAGGCCTCGACCACCTCGGGACCCCACTTGCTGAACGGTCCGACGGTGTTGAGCACGACGGAGGCACCGCTGAACAGCTCGGTCAGAGAGGCGAGGTCGTGGGTCACCTCGACCACCTCGTAGTCGGCGGTCTCGATGCCGGCGACGTTGCCCTCCATCGAGGCCTTCAGCTTGCCGCCGTCGCGGCCGGCCGCGACGAAGGGCACGTTGTACTCGCGGAGGTATTCACAGATCAGTCGGCCGGTGTAGCCGGAGGCGCCGTAGACGACGACAGGCTTCTCGGTCATGGTCACATCCCCATCCCGCCGTCGACGGGCAGGCCGACGCCGTTGACGAAGCGGGAGGCATCGGAGGCGAGGAACACGACCGCGTCGGCCATGTCGGAGACCTCGCCGAGCCGGCCGGAGGGCGTCAGCTCGACCACGCCGGCCACGGCTTCCTCCGGAGAGCCGAAGAGGCCGAGCGAGGCCATGTCGGCGGCCAGTCCCTGTCCCATCGCCGTCGGCACGAGCCCCGGGTAGATGCAGTTGATGCGTACGCCGTAGCCGAGCTTGCCGGACTCCATCGCAGCGACACGGGTGAGCCGATCGACCGCCGACTTGGTGGCCGAGTAGATCGGGATGCCGGGGAACGCGATCGTCGCGGCCACCGACGAGATGTTGATGATGCTGCCGCCCTTGCCACCGAGACCGTCTGGTCGCATCGTCCGCAGCCCCCACTTGAGCCCGAGCGCGGTGCCGAGGATGTTCACCTCGAGCATGGTGCGGATGTCCTTGGGGTCCACCTCGGTGATCAGGCTGGTGATCTCGACACCGGCGTTGTTGACCAGGATGTCGAGCCCGCCGAAGTCGGAGGCGGCCGCGGTCGTGGCGTTCTCCCAGCTCGCCTCGTCGGTGACGTCGAGGTGCACGAAGCCGTGGCCGTCGCCCTTGAGCGAGTCGGCCACCTTCTCCCCCGCGTCGTCCTGCACGTCGGCGATGACGACGCGGGCGCCGTTGGCGGCGAGCGCCTGGGCCATGCCCTCCCCGAGTCCCTGGGCGCCCCCGGTCACGAGGGCGGTGCGTCCGGTCAGGTCGAGGTCGGTCATGGGTGTGCTCCTCAGCTGGGTGGGTGATCGCAGACACAACCTGCGCCGTCTCTTGACAGTTGTCAAGAGATTGCTTGACATTTGTCCAGACAGTCCCGAACTCCACTAGGGTGGGAGCCATGCCCAGCACCACCACCACGACGAAGTCGCCTGCCAAGGCGCCGCGTCGGGCGCCCGCCGACAAGTTCGACGAGCGTCGCAACCAGCTCGCCGAGTCGGCGCTGCAGACGCTCGGTGAGCTCGGCTACGCCCGCACCAGCCTCCGGGAGATCGCCAACAACTCCGAGTTCAGCCACGGTGTCGTGCACTACTACTTCTCCGACAAGACCGAGCTGATCGTCTACTGCGTGACCTACTACAAGGCCCAGTGCGTACGCCGCTACGACGGTGTCGTCGCCGACTCGAGCTCCCCTGAGGACCTGCTCGACGCCTTCGCGGCGAAGCTGGTCGAGACCCTCACCGACGAGGCGCCGATGCACCGCCTCTGGTACGACCTGCGCACCCAGAGCATGTTCGAGGAGTCGCTCCGCGAGGCCGTGCTGATGATCGACGGCACGTTGCAGGACATGATCTGGCGAGTCGTGTCGCGCTACGCCGAGCTCAGCGGTGTCGAGGTCGCGATGTCCCCGTCGGCGGCGTACGGCGTGCTCGACGGGCTGTTCCAGCAGGCACTGCTCAGCTACCTCACCGGTGACCAGCAGGGAGCACTCGACGTGCTGGTCGGTCAGGTCCACGCCCTGATGCCACTCACCCTGGCCTGAAGGAGGCAACCCACATGGCAGTCTTCACACGCGGATTCGGCGGTCGTCGGCAACGCGAGGCCGAGGAGCTGCCTCCGGGTCAGTACCTCGCCGACGGGTTCCCCGTGCTCAGCGCCGGGCCGACGCAGTACGTCGACACCGACGACTGGTCGTTCACGATCACGACCGAGACCGGCGAGCGGTCCACGTGGTCCTGGCAGGACCTGTTGGCCATGCCGGTCGAGGACGTCACGGTCGACATCCACTGCGTGACCCGCTGGTCGAAGCTGGAGACCCGCTGGCGCGGCGTACCCGTCGACGCGTTCTTCGAGGACGTCGAGAGCACGTCGGAATACGTGATGGCGCACTCCTTCGGCGGCTACACCACCAACCTGCCGCTGGAGGACCTGCTCGACGGCAAGGCCTGGGTGGTCTTCGAGTACGACGACGACCCGCTGACCCCCGAGCACGGCGGTCCGGTGCGGCTGCTGGTGCCGCACCTCTACTTCTGGAAGTCAGCCAAGTGGCTGTCCGGCTTCACGATGATGCCCAGCGACGAACCCGGTTTCTGGGAGGGCTTCGGCTACCACAACTACGGCGACCCCTGGCGCGAGGAGCGGTACGACGGTGACTGAGGCGCGCACTCGGGGGCTCGTCGGCGGGCCGCGCCCACGGTGGCTGCCGGCCCAGCTGGTCGGGCTGCGCTCGGAGACCAGGACCGCGCGGACGCTCGACTTCGACGTGCCGGGGTGGCCCGGACACCTGGCCGGGCAGCACGTCGACGTACGCCTCACCGCCGCCGACGGCTACTCCGCGCAGCGCGCCTACTCGATCGCGGAGCCGGTCGACGACGAGAAGATCTCGATCACCGTCCAGCAGGTCGGCGAGGGCGAGGTCTCGCCGTACCTCGTGGAGGACATGGAGCTCGGCGACCAGCTCGAGGTGCGGGGGCCGATCGGCGGCTGGTTCGTCTGGTCACCCTCGGCCGAGGCGCCGGTCGAGCAACCGATCCTGCTGGTCGGTGGCGGCTCGGGCGTCGTACCCCTGATGGCGATGGTGCGCGAGCGAGCCCGCCTGCACAGCCGGGCTCCGTTCCGGCTGGTGTACTCCGTGCGCGACCCCGCCCAGGTGATGTACGCCGACGAGCTCGAGCGCCGGGCCAAGGACGACGGCGTGCTCGTGGACGTGCTGCACACCCGCCAGGCGCCGGCCGGGTCGGAGCGGCCACCCGGGCGGATCACGACCGACGACCTGGCCACTCCTTCGACGTGGCCAACGGGCGTGGCACCGCGTGCCTACGTGTGCGGACCAACCGGGTTCGTCGAGCACACGATCGGACTGCTGCTCGGGCTCGGCTTCACCAACAAGACCATCCGCGCCGAACGATTCGGACCTTCAGGGAGCTGACATGACCGACCACAGTGCACTCGACGGCAACGCCGCTGCAGGCGCCTTCGCGGCGGTCTTCGGGGCCGACGTCACCACCGTCATCGTCACCTGCGCGGGCTGTCACGCCTCGGCGCCGTTCGCCGAGCAGGCGGCCTACCTCGGCTCCCCCGGCACGGTGCTGCGCTGCCCCGGCTGCGACCACCTGCTCGCCCGCGTCGTCGAGACGCAGACCGAGCTGTGGCTGGAGATGAGCGGCTGCGCGTCCTGGCGCTTCCCGCGTGAGGCACGCGACTAACGATGGCTCCGGCCTCGCCCGATGAGGACGAGCGCCGCCCCCGCCAGCAGCAACAGCAACCCGCCGACGACGACGGCGACGGCGGGGCCGCCGGTGGCCGCGAGGCCTCCGATCGTCGGCGAGGAAACCACCGTCGAGGCTCCTGGACCGCCGCCGCTGCCACCCGGACCCTGGCTGGGGTCGATCGGCTCCGGCGGTGAGGGTGTTGGCGCGACGTCGACCGTGACCGTGGCCCGGGCGCACAGCGGCACCGTCCCCGGTGAGCAGATGCGGTAACCGAAGGAGTCGGTGCCGATGAACCCGGCGTCGGGCTCGTAGACGATTCGCTTTTCCTCGACGCGCACCGTGCCCGACGTCGGCGGCGACGTGACCTGGGGTGGCTCGTTCATGGCGCCCGAGTCGTTGCCCAGGACCGCGATCGTGACCGCCGTGCCCTCGGTGGTGCTGGTCCGGTCGTCGACGGCGATCGGGTGGACATTGACGATGACCTCGGCCGTGCTGCACAGCTGTGGGTCTCCGTCGTCACAGGCCACGACGGTGAACCTGTCGACCCCCGAGAGCCCCGGTCGCGGCGTGTAGGTGAACGACCCGTCCGGTCTGACCGCCACGGTGCCGGAGCGGGGCCGCAGGCGGAGGTGGAAGGTGACGGTGTCAGCGTCCGGGTCGGTGGCCGCCACCGTGCCCGAGACGGCCGTTCCGGTGGTCGTCACCACGACCTGTGGAGCGACGAGCGGCGGGTGGTTGACCGGCTGCACCTCCACGGTCACTTCGGCCGTCGTACACAGGATCGGTGCGCCGTTCGCGACGGGCGAGCAGTAGGAGTAGGTGAACGTGTCCGTGCCGAGGAACCCGGTGACGGGGGTGTACTCCACCTTTCCGCCGACGATCGTGGCCGTGCCGTTCGCCGGATCTGTGTCGATGGAGTCGAGGACGCCTCCCACCACGTCGTTGGCGACCACGGGGATCAGGACCGGGGTCTCCTCGAACGTCCGCGCCTCGTCGTCTGCTGCGATCGGCGAGATCGCCGCGAAGACCGTGGCCGTGTCGCACAAGCTCGGGCCTCCGTTGTCGCAGACCCGGAAGGTGAAGCTGTCGTGGCCGGCGAACCCCGCGTCCGGCCGGTACAGGAACGCGCCTCCGCCGGCCATCACGGCTCGCCCGGACCCCGGACCCGAGACGGGGCCGCTGAACCGGAGGGTCTGGTTGGTGTCAGGGTCGGTGGCGGCGACCCGCCCGAGCAGCAGGGAGTCGGCCCGACCGGTGACGGTGACGTCCTCGGCGACCGGTTGCTGGTTGACCGGCGGCGGCGCCGGCTCGACGTCGGTGCTGGTCGTCGACCACTCGGCCGTCCCGTCGTTGTTCGTCGGGTCCGGGTCGGGCGTGTCCGCAGTCGAGGAGACCCGGTTGAGGAGGGTGCCGGTCGCCGGCGCCGTGCCAGTCACGGTGAGCTCGACGGAGGCTCCGCTCGCGAGGTCTCCGAGGCTCCAGGTGACGGTGCTTCCCGCGACCACGCCAGGGGCGGAGGCGGTGACCCCGGTCAGGGTCGTCGGGAGCGTGTCGGTGACGACGACGCCGTCGGCCGGGCTCGGCCCGTTGTTGGTGACGGTGATCGTGAACTGGAGCTGTCCCCCGGCCACGACGGTCGGCGGCGCGGTCTTGGTGGTGATCACGTCGGCACTCGGTCGGGGCACCACCCCGCTGCAGCTGGGGGCCGGGTACGTCGTGGGTGGTTCGGCGCGCACCGTCCCGGCGACCACGTTCTGCACGGTCCCCGACTGCACGTCGAAGATCTGGGGCGGGGCGGGCGGGGTCAGGTCGTCGACGACGATGGGCTCCTCGGGAGAGGACCCGACGAACTGGTTCTGCGTCTGGCTGGCTGCGCTGACGACGTAGCGGCCGAGACCGGTCACCCTGCCGTCGTTGTTGAGCGAGCCCGTGCGCGAGGTGCCAGTTGCGGCCTGGAGCCAGGTGCCGTTGTTGGAGAACTGCCCACCCACCTCGACCAGGCCGTCGTTGACCGCGAGGGTCGACTGGTTGGCGAGCCCCTCCGTCGTACTCAGCGCGCACTGGTTGTCGAGCGTCGCCCCGCCGTTGACGGTGAGGCTGCCCGTGATCCTGGCCAGGCCGGTGTTCTCGAACCGCCCGTTGACCGTGGAGCTACCCGTCACCGCGAGGATCCCGGTGTTGGTGAACGACGCCTGGTTGTTCAGGTTGAAGCCAGCTGCGGCGGTGAAGCTGCCGTTGTTGACGATGCCACCCGCACTCGGTGAGAACTGGCTGGAGACCGTCATCGTGCCGCCGGGCAGGTTGCGGATGTTGGCGGCGCCGTTGATGTTCAGGCCCGCGAACGTGGCCGATCCCTGGTTGTCGAGCAGGAACCCGGTCGCCACCGAGATCGAGGGAAAGCTCGCCGTACCCCCGGGAGCGATGTCGAGGGTGCCGGCGGCGTTGTTGAGGTACGCCGGAGCCAGGCTCGCGGAACCGGCCAGGCACAGGAACGAGCCCTCGGGAAAGCTGTCGACACCCCCGGTGAAGGTGCCGCCGGTGAGCAGGAGGCGTTCTCCCGGAGCCACCGTGATGGGCTGGTTGCTGCCTCCGGCGAGCGTGCGCGTCGGGGCCGAGCAGTCGGTCGCGAAGACCGCCTGGGTCGCAGACATCGGCACGGAGAGGAGCGCACCCACGGCGAAAGCCGTGAGCACACCGAGAAAGGCCGGCCTGCACCTCATCCAGCGACCATATCGGCATGTGAGACGTGCCGGCCGGTCGTGACGACCACGACGGAGGCGAAGCCGACGGCCATCAAGCGCTGGACCAGGCCGGGGATCACTAGACTCCCGGCACCTGTCCGAACCGGGAGGAGGTCGTCGTGGGGCGACTCGACGAGCTCGACCTGTCCGCAACGTTGCCGAAGAAGGAGGCGAAGAAGCGCCTCAAGGAGGAGCAGCGCCGGTTGCTCGACCTGCGGCTACGCCTCGGCGGACTCAAGGGCGGCAGCGAGATCGGTCCACCGCTCTGCGTCGTCTTCGAGGGCTGGGACGCTTCCGGGAAGGGCGGCGCCATCAAGCGACTCGTCAAGCAGCTGGACCCGCGGCACGTGCGCGTCCGGTCCTTCTCGGCGCCCTCCAAGGACGAGCTGCGGCACCACTGGCTGTGGCGGTTCTGGCCGCACCTCCCGGGGTGGGGCGGGATGGCCGTGTTCGACCGCTCCTGGTACGGCCGGGTGCTGGTGGAGCGGGTCGAGGGCTTCGCGGAGCCCGACGCGTGGGAGCGGGCGTACGCCGAGATCCGACAGTTCGAGTCGATGCTGGTCCTCGAGGGCACCATCCTGGTCAAGTTCTGGATGCACATCTCCGAGGAGGAGCAGCTGCGCCGCTTCGAGTCCCGCAAGGACGACTCGCTGAAGTCGTGGAAGCTGACCGACGAGGACTGGCGCAACCGCGAGAAGCGCACGGAGTACGCCGATGCGGTGGAGGACATGCTCGACCGCACCAGCACCTCCCGGGCACCGTGGCACCTCATCGAGGGTGACTCGAAGCGCTACGCCCGGCTGCGGGTGGTCGAGACCGTCAACCAGGCCATCGAGGCAGCCGTCGGCGGCGGCGAGCCCACGTCGGACTCCTAGGAGAGCCCGGACTCAGAACGAGGCGGCCAGCGCAGCCGGGCGCAGCCGCGCATGTGGCTGCCGCTCCTCGCTGCGGAACAGCTTGCCGATCTGGCGCGGAGCGTTCCTGACCGTCGTCTCCTTCAGCCACCCGTTGGGGAGCGACAGGCGCACGACCTTGTGCCAGGCGCTGCCGACCTGCCGGACGAGCGGGGCGGCGTGGTACTTGAGCTCGTACTGGTGGAACACCTCGCGGACCTTGGGAGCGATCTCGCGGTAGCGGCGGCTGGGCAGGTCGGGGAACAGGTGGTGCTCGATCTGGTGCGACAGGTTGCCGCTCATCAGGTGCATCGCTCGGGAGCCGGAGATGTTGGCCGAGCCGAGCATCTGGCGCAGGTACCACTCGCCCTTGGTCTCGTGCTCGTCGATCGAGTCCTGCTCGAAGGTCTCGACGCCCTCGGGGAAGTGGCCGCACATGATCACCGAGTGGGCCCAGAGGTTGCGCGCGACGTTGGCGGTGAAGTTGGCCGCCAGGGTCCGGCGCCACGAGCGGCCGGACAGGGCGGGGAACAGCACGTAGTCCTTGGCCGCCTGCCGGGCCGCCTTGCCGGCGGTCTGCCCGATCCGCGAGCGCAGCTCGGGTGTCATCTCGCGCTTCTCACGCAGGTGGTCGCCGAGGTCGATGTCGTACATCGCGATGCCGTACTCGAAGAAGCAGGCGTTCAGGAAGTTCCACAGCGGCTGGACGAGGTAGCGCGGCTTCCACGGCTGGTCCTCGTCGACCCGCATGATCCCGTAGCCGAGGTCGTTGTCCTTGCCGAGGATGTTGGTGAACGTGTGGTGCTGCACGTTGTGGGCGCGCTTCCACTGCTCCGCCGGCGACGCGTGGTCCCACTCCCAGGTGCTCGAGTGGATCTTCGGGTCGCGCATCCAGTCCCACTGGCCGTGCAGCACGTTGTGCCCGATCTCCATGTTGTCGAGCACCTTGGCGACCGCCAGGCAGGCCGTGCCCAGCACCCAGGCGGACTTGTACCTGCTGCCGATCAGCAGCGCCCGTCCGCCCATCTCGAGCTTGCGCTGCACGTCGATGACGCGCCGGATGTACGCCGCGTCCCGGGCGCCTCGGTCGTCGAGCACGGACTGCCGGATGGTCTCCAGCTGCCGGCCGATCGCCTCGACGTCCGCGGTCGAGAGGTGTGCCACGGGACTGAGGGGCTTGTTCTCTACGGCCGTCATCTGGGGAAACGTACCCGCTCAAGATGAACGGTAATCGTGCGGACCCTGATCAGATCACCCCGAGGGCGAGCATCGCGTCGGACACCTTGATGAACCCCGCGATGTTGGCGCCTGTCGAGTAGCTGCCTGGCGCCCCGTAGGCGTCGGCGGTCTCCAGGCAGCGGTCGTGGATGCCGCTCATGATGCGCGAGAGGCGCTCCTCGGTGCTCCCGAAGTCCCAGGAGTCACGGGACGCGTTCTGCTGCATCTCCAGGGCGCTGGTCGCGACGCCACCGGCGTTGGCTGCCTTGCCCGGCGCGTAGGCGACCTCGGCATCGGCGAAGACCTGCACCGCCTCGGGTGTCGCGGGCATGTTGGCGCCCTCGGCCACGATCGTGCAGCCGTTCTTCACCAGACGCACGGCGAGGTCCTCGTCGATCTCGTTCTGGGTCGCGGCCGGGATCGCGATGTCGCAGGCCACCTCCCAGACCGATCCGTTGTCCGAGAACTCGGCCGAGCCGCGCTGCTCGGCGTACTCCTCGATGCGGCCGCGCTGCACCTCCTTGACCTCCTTGAGCAGGTCGAGGTCGATGCCCTCCTGGTCGGTGACGAACCCGCTGGAGTCCGAACAGGCCACCACCACGCCACCGAGCTCGTGCACCTTCTCGATGGCGTAGATGGCGACGTTGCCCGACCCCGAGACCACCACCCGCTTGCCGTCGAAGGAGTCGTCACGGTGCTCGAGCATCTTCTCGACGAAGAAGACCGTGCCGTAGCCGGTGGCCTCGGTGCGCACCAGCGAGCCGCCCCAGGAGATCCCCTTGCCGGTCAGCACACCGGACTCGTAGCGGTTGGTGATCCGCTTGTACTGCCCGAACAGGTAGCCGACCTCGCGCTCACCGACGCCGATGTCGCCCGCAGGGACGTCGGTGTACTCCCCGATGTGCCGGTAGAGCTCGGTCATGAAGGACTGGCAGAACCGCATCACCTCGCCCTCGGAGCGGCCCTTGGGGTCGAAGTCCGAACCGCCCTTGCCGCCACCGATGGGCAGGCCGGTGAGTGCGTTCTTGAAGATCTGTTCGTAGCCGAGGAACTTCACGATGCCGAGGTAGACGCTGGGATGAAACCGCAGTCCGCCCTTGAACGGCCCCAGCGCCGAGTTGAACTCGACGCGGAAGCCGCGGTTGATCTGCACCTCGCCGGCGTCGTCGACCCACGGGACGCGGAAGATGATCTGCCGCTCCGGCTCGCACAGGCGTCTGATCACTGCGCTGTCGGTGTACTCCGGGTGCTTGTCCACGACGGGTCCCAGGCTGTCCAGGACCTCGTGCACGGCCTGGTGGAACTCCGACTCGCCGGGGTTGCGTTGCAGTACCTCGTCGTAGACGTCGCGCAGCTTCTCGTGCAGGTCAGGCATGGATGAGTGCTTCCTTGTCGGGTCGGTGAGAACGCGGCGCCAGTACCCAGATCAGGTCATCGGGCGCGGTGCCGCGGGAACTCGACCACCTGCTGGAAGGTCGGCCGGTTCTGCCAGTCGAGGTGCGGCTGGCCGACGATTCCCAACGGGCGCAGGATGATCGAGTCGTGCTCGGGCATCGTCTCGCCGGCGGTGTGCGACTCGGTCGAGGCGGTCCACGATGTGACATCGGTGCTGCCGTTGGCCTTCACCAGGGCGTCGTACGTCGTCTGCAGGGCCTGGTCGACCGAAGCGTGACAGGTGGCCGGGCCACCGTCGCACTCGCGGCTGGTCAGCTCCGGACCGAAGCCGTCGGCCGGCTTCTGCCCGAGCAGCTGCTGGAAGGTCGACATCAGGTAGCCCTCGAAGCCGCCGTCGTACGCCGAGCCGAGGTGGGCGCCGCCCGAGTTCGGGGTGTTCACCCACTGCATCGGCACCTTCGCGTAACCGGGGAGGGTGGCGCCGCCGGTGGACACGACTCCCCCGCTGCCCCCGGCGGCGAAGATCTCGTCGTAGAAGGCACGGATCAGGTTCGGCACCAGCTCGTCGGAGATCGCGACGGCTGCGTGGTCGACGTACTGCTCGTCCTCGTGGCTGGCCTTGATCCGGTGCGAGCCGGTGGCGTTCCAGGACTTCAGCTGCGCGAGCATCGCCTTCACCCCGGCGGGCTCGGAGCGGTTGCCGACGTACTTCAGGATCAGGTCGTTCAGCGTGACGCCGTCGAGATCCTGGCTGGCCGCGGTCTCCATCGCCTTGACCACGTCGGAGCGGACGAGGTCGTGCGGGTGCGCCGCCAGCTGCTTCTGGAGCTGCTGGTCGAGCAGGACCGAGCGGTAGGTCTGGCTGTAGGCGTACTCGCCGTCGGTGGCGAATCCCGGCGCCGGCTTGTTGTTCCAGCTGATGAAGTAGCCGTGCTTCGGGTTGGTCTCGTGCGGATGTTGGTCCTGGGTGAGGTAGCCGCGCCACTCGCTCTCGCCGGTGCCCCACATCGGCAGCGTCGGGTCGGCCGCGGGGTGTCGCACCGGGTCGAGCCCGCTGACGTAGTAGCCGGTGTCCTTGTCGTCGGCGTAGAACCAGTTGAAGGTGAAGTCGATCTTGGCCGCGGAGTCCACCCAGCTGCTCACGTCGTGGGTGCTGTTCGGGTCACCGAAGCCGAGGAAGCCGACGACCGAGTCGATGTCGTGGTTGTACGTCGATCGCTGGGTCACGATCGCGACCGGCTTTCCGTCGACCGTCGTCCAGCCCTGGACGATGCCGTGGCTGGTCTTGTAGATCGTGTGCTTCATCTGGGCCGGCGCGCCGGTGCCGCTCGCCTTCGGCAGCACCGTCTCGTCGAACTCCTCGCGCTGCATCGGAACACATCGTCCGTTGAAGAGGTACGACGTGCCGTTCGCCTCCGGCGTACCTCCCGAGGGGTTGCAGATCTTCTCGACCCGCTGGTCGATCAGGTCGCTCTCCGCGGAGGTGGCCGACCAGGCGTAGTCCTTGCCGCGTCCGAGCTCGACCAGGCCGGTGCCCGGGAACGAGGCGCCCATGGCGGCGTAGTCGGGCGCGTGGATGTCCAGCACGCTGAGGATCTGCGGGGCGAAGTAGGACACCTGCGGGCCGAACACCGCGATCGGGTGCCCCGACCGGGTCTGCGAGCCGTTAACGACGAGGGCGTTGCTCATGTCCTTCGGCATGGCCCGCAGCGAACCGATGATGTTCTTCGCGGCCTGCGCCCTGGTGGTCGCGCTCAACGGGATGCCGGGCACGGCCGGCGGGGTCGGGCTCGAGCCGTCGCCGCAGCCCGGGGCGGTGCCCTGCGGTCCACCGGTGAGGGCGCCGTCGTCGGGCAGCGCGTTGAGCGACTTGTTCCAGGGCTTGGTGCGCACGTCGTACGGGAAGGTCTTGTCAGTGATCGTGGTCGGCGCCAGCGGGTCGTTCTGGTGGTCGACCTCGTGGTAGGCCCGCAGCCCGTCGGCATCGCCGAGGCGGTTCTGGAGGTAGCTCAGCAGGTGGGCGTCCTGGACCTCGAAGCCGCCGCCCTTGCCGAAGATCCCGCCGATCAGACCGGCGATCGAGACGACGTCGGCGTCGGTCCACTTCTTCGGCAACAGCTGGTCGGGCGCAGCGGCGACGTAGTCGGCGGGCAGCTTGCTGGGGTCGGTCCGGGTGGCGTCGATGTAGGCGTTCACACCCTGCACGTAGGCGTCGATCATCGACTTGGCCAGCGCCCCGTCCTTGCCGTACCGCTCGGGCAGAGCGTCGACCTGGGCCTGCGCCTGGGCGGGGGTGTACGGCGCCAGCAGGAGCTGGTCGTGGTCCATCTGCTCGAAGTCGCACGACGCACCGAGGAACGAGGCCAGCATGCCCGCGCCGTAGTGGCGCAGCACGTCCATCATGAACAGCCTGTCCTCGGCCTGCGCGTAGCCGGCGCCGAACGCCGCCGCCGGGTTGGTGTCGCCGTAGATGTGCGGCACGTCGTGCTTGTCGCGGTAGATCGTCACGCCGGGCCCGGGAGTCTCGGTCTTCGTCACGTCCTCGGGCTTCACCCCGAACGACTCGTCGTTGAAGTAGTCGGTCAGCTTGGCGTTCGTCAGTGTCGGCGCGCCGTACAGGAGGTCGGAGTACTGCGACAGCTGGTCGTCACTCGCCGCCGGCCTCTTCCCGGTCGTCTCGAACTGGAGAGCATCGGTGGCGTTCACCAACCCGTTCTCACCGGGCGGCAACACGTACATCGCCTGCCCGTCGGCGTAGTCGTCCGCCCGATACCGGTTCGGCGAGCTCGCTGCCCTGGCCGACCCCCCAGCGCCGAACGCAGCCACCGACAACGCCGTAGCCGTCAGCACCGCCACCAGTCCCGTACGCCCACCCACCCGCATGCCAACCTCCACCTAGAACGTGTTCCAAGGTGACAACGGGTGCTCGATTGGTTCGGTTACGCCCGAGTAACCGGATGTCGGACCAGGCGTAGGTGGTCGAGCAGTGAGCGAAGCGATCAGTCAAGACGTCCTGCCCACGAAGCGGCGGCAAGCCGCTAGGCGGTGGAGTGCCTGGGGAAGCCGGAGTGGCGCACTCCGGCCCCTGAATTTCACTTTCGAATCCTGCACCTGCCGCCAGCGTGACACAGCCCCGACCTGGAGGTTGGCACGGTCTCGGATGAGGCATGGACACTGGGAGCGCTTCTAAGCGCATACTTGTCGCTACCCGGTGCGAAAGCTGGAACTTTACAAGCAAGCAACTGCGATCGAGGTGCAAGAACGGTGGACCGACTCCTCTATCTCACTGCGATCCTGATGGCCCTGCTGATCACCTTCGCGCTGGGCCTTTGGGCATTCGAGACGGCCCAGGACGTGGCAACCGCCACCGCCCCGGTGATAACTGCACTTGCGACAATCGGTGCCGCAGTATTTGGCATCAGCGTCGGGCGTGAGGCAGGAAAGTCAGAAGGTCGCGAGCAGGGAACAAAGACCGGCAGGAAGGAAGTTGCGGCGGAAGTACTGACGCACTTGCACGCTACCGCTACTGATGACTCAACCTCGCTGCGGGCGGCCAGCGGAGTGGGCGGCCAACCAGGAAGTCCCTCGACGAGCCCAAGCATTCTTGAGAGTCGTTTACGACAAATCCTCGACTCGTAGATCGAACTGGCGTCCGCGGCTCCCTCGCATAGGGCCGTTGTCGGTTTGCCCTAGAGCCTCGCTGCGCGGAGACGCGACAAACCAGCTTTGTGTCGTCACCGTTTGGAATGTACGACCATTGAGGTCGCGATTCAGTCCTGCTGGACTGTCACTGTTGGATCTCCGAGAATCACCATGCTCTGGCGGTCCAGTGCCGCTAGCCGCGCCACGAGCGCCCTCTCCCGTGCAGCTGCAACCCCCCTATTTATCGAGCCTTGCTGTGCGTACCATACGCTCCAGAATGTCCCGATTGTGGCGTAGTGGCGGTGCATGGCCATACCGATTGGTTCGCCATGTTCTTGGAAAAGCCCGTCGTACAGCGCCCCCCTAAGGTCACTGGTCATTGGCTCGGCGTTCTCCGGGTTCTTCAGCGTCCAGTTAAAGGTTGGTTCCACGTGGCCGACAAAAGCCCTGAGCGGATGTTCGCGCCCAAGAAGGTCTCTTGGCAACGGTGCCGTGCACGAACCCGCAACCGTCACCCCCGTTACCGCCTTGTCCACGTCGGAACCCTGCTTCGCGATTCCGCCATACAGGGTGGACGAGTCAGCACCCGCGGAGCAGCATGCGTGCGCGTACCAGATCGCACCGTCGGGAGACCAGTTCGAAAGTTGATCCGTACGCAGCACTTCATAATTCTGATCGACCGGAAGGCCGAGAGTCTCCCGGAGATACGCTGGATCCCCGTCTACAAATGTGGCCCCATGGCTGGTGGTGACGATCAAACCCGGGTGTCCCTCTAGGGACTCGGTGAGCGCGTCGCACGAGGCCTCGTCCGCTGCCAGGTGGGCCGGAGTCACGTCAGGGTCATGCGCGAAGTTGCTTCTCAGTGGCTCGGCCAACGTGTAGCGCATGTCCCAGGTGATGTCGGGCTGGCCGTGGTCGACAGTCCAGATCAGCACACTTCTGCGGCTTGCCGGGCTTGCACTCCAGTTGTCGAGCAGCGCGGCGACATATCGGTCAAGTCCCAGCTCAGGGAGATCAAGCCGCCCAACAAAATGAGTGCCGTTGAGGACGTACTGGACACGCCACGGAATCTCCGACGGAGAGCCGACGATGAGGAGGTACCGCGGGAGGCGGCGCTTACCGGCCCCCACCTCGCCGCCAGCAGTTGCTATTTTGCGGGCGGTGCCATCGGCCTCGTAGAGCATGAAGTAGGCCGACCCGAGATCTGGCCGGTACCGGAGCACTGGACAGTCGGGAACCACTTCCCGTCTGGCGGCGAGCAACCTCTGGATCGCCGGGGGAGCGTCTTCGGCGTTGGCCTTCCTTTTCCTGTCCGCTTCACCATCTGCTTCGATGTCCGGAAGAATGATTCCCCACCCGACCTCTTCCCAATGTTCGAGCTTCGGGGGTGACTCGGCGAAGAGAACCTGGTGCGGCCGCAGGGTGTCAACGCCCCGAATCGCCCACTGCTCGATCTCGTCGGACGGCAGACCCCGAGCCCCCTCTTCAGCCCCACCGATCCAAGCGTTTATTTGGACCTCCGCCCGGTTCACTACTCCGCCTCTTCCGAAGTGAATGCCGAGGGCTGGTCGTCGTCGACTTCGCGCTGAGACAAGGCTTGGGCGACCAGGTCCGCTAGCTCGGCGACACTAGTGAGCCCGGAAAATGCCTTGTTGAACTCCCTCAGAGTGTTCGCGGCTACGGCATCGACGATCAGTCGCTGATCGTTCGCGCTGACATGCACCTTGCCGAGGTCCGCGGGGTCATCCGGCTCCTTTTCGATGATCGTGATCGACAGCGGGTCCCGGGCGACGAAGAGAACAGGCAGCGTCCAGTTCAGCGCGCCCATTGATGGGGCAGACAGGGCCTCACGCAGGCTGTATCCCAAGGCCGCGAGTTCGAGCTGGACGATTCCTTCCACGTGCGCTCGATCCAACCGATCGGCAATATCGGACAGCAACGAGTTGTAGACGGTGCTGGTCAGAATGTGGGCACTTTCAGGATCAACCGGTGTCCTCCACCCAAGTGCCGCACCCGCACCGGCCTCCACGATGCTCTCGGCCAGAGTCTGCGTCGGGCCAGCAGACTCAGCCCCTGAGCAGCAGTTCAACGTGACAAGCCAAAGCCGGCGGTTGTCGACTAGGAGTTGAAGTCGAGCGATGTCGATCGTGACCGATTCCTGGGTCTGACTTTCGTCCGCTCGGTCCTGGATCGTGGCGAAGGAGATGTGCTCACTGCCGAAACTCGCGGAGCCGTGACAGAAGAAGTGGACAATGTGCGGCCGCTGCTGCTTCAACGCCCAGTTGATCGTTTGCTGGTCGACAAGGGGAATGACTTTGAGCCATTTGTTTGAGTTCGCTGAGGCATCAGCCTCCAACTGCTGTAGCTCGGTCAGAAGCTCGATCTCCCCCACGACCACCGTCAGATGCACAGGAAGAACGCCGGCAGCGGCATCCACGGCCGAGCGAAGACCCTCCCATTCCTCGCGGGCGGAGACGCCCACCGCCGACATGACCGCGAGAATCCGCAAGGGCGCGTGATACATGCGGGCCATGGTGTGATCGGATCCCACGACCCTGGCTATGGGCCATTGTGGGCACAAGGCCAAGAAGTTGTGCGGCTTGACCCACAGCGCTTCCCACAAGAATCCTGGGACCTCTTCCAGATCAGTCTCGAGTTCAAAGCACAATGGCCAAACTTCGCCCACGGGTGCCCTAAGCGCGTGAGCCACCGCGTCACGAGCGGCGGCTTCTTCGTTGAGGGCTTCGACGAGGCGTGCTCCGTGATACCGAGCCTTGTCAGGATCCGTTGGCTGAGTGAGAACCAGCGGCCGAGTCAGCACCTTGCCCTTTCCACGTCTCCCGCCGGGTGCTCGACTCAACTTCAGGCGCAGGCCACCGCTCTCCTCGTCTTCGATGAGAATCGTCGTACGCTGATTGTCACCCATGCTGTTTTCTCTCTATCAGCGCACTTGCCTTGGTGGCGAGAGCCTCTTGAATGGCTGCAAGGGCGACTTCGACACCGAGCGCGACCGCAGCCGCCTCGGGAGTCTGTGTGCCAGACTTAGCAGTCTTCTGGTATTGAGCAAGTTGAACCTGCCGCTGCTCCACGAACCGCTGAGCTGCTGCTAGCCAGATGGGCGTGTTTTCCGCCTCCATCAAGGTGGCGGCGGCTCCGCGTGGTCTTGCGTCCGCGCTGCTTGCGACCCCGTACGTCAGCGGCAGGAGATCATCAGGCGCCCGAGTTGGCTCACTCACCAGCATCCCATGAGTGAGTCTTGGCGGCGTCCCTTGTTCCTGCGCGTAGAGGAATTGGTAGCCGGCCTCGACCTCGCCGCATCCGGGATCTGCACTCAGATCAGTTACCAATACGGGACCGGGCCGCATCTCAGCGATACGACATCCCAGGTAGCGCATCTGCGCCGACGATTTGCTGCCTGCCGGCGAGCTGAGGCACAGCGACCAAGCTCCGAGCTCATCCAGGGTGGCGATGAGCGAGGAAATCGACACAAACCGCGACGAGACATCAGGGGTGCGCTTCATGGGATCAGCGAGAACTAGGCGGGCCTTGCTGTCGGTCACCTGTGCACCGCAAATCAGGTGAACCACGTCGGCTTGCTCACCTCCCTGGGCAGCCTTGAGCAGCCTGAGCCAAGGGATCCGGCGAGTCTCGCCTGTATCCGATTGCTCTGCCCTGACCTGCTTCTGCAACACCCTGGGGTCGTGGAGCACGACGTTCGTACGCTTCAGGCCGTGCCACATTTTGCGAAGTTCATGGTAAGTCCACAAGGTGGGGATTACATGAACTGTGGTTGTCCGCCGTGTCGAGCCGTGGAGGACAGCACGTACAACACGGTCCACCTCGAGCGCCCTGCTTTCGATCGCCCGCCTGTTGCGTCGCCCACGACTCTTTCCCTCCACATCCGAATCGGCCGCCCGTGCCCGGGCTCCCGACCCAGGGATGGAGTTGGTCGCAGCCACTGCTGTTCCATGAAGTGTGGTCCTCAATGGCCCAGGCCGTTCGCGGTCTGGTACGGCTACAAGGATTGCAACCTGCAAGCTGTCATGCGGGGTTCTGCGGGAGAGGGTCAGCGTGGGTAACCGGACAACGGTCACGTCGAAGAGTGCCTGCAGCAATCTCTCCCATGGCACCAGCGCCAGATACCCGAACGGTTCGGCGAGTTGAAGCCAGAGCACATTGGGTTCGGTCTTCTCAAGCGCTGACCTCACCATGTCTTCGAGAAGGGTCGGGATGTGAAAGTGCCCCTCGTCGATGTGGGATCGGGAAAGGCTCACGGGTAGCCCGAAGTCATGCGGAGCAAGGCTCAAGACACGATCGTCCGTGGCATCAGCATCCGTCGGCATACTTGCAAGTACTGCAACCTCTTTCCCCGCGCGCGGGGAAAGAGTGAGCCTTAGAACAGTGGACTGAGGTGCGTTCATGCTGGTCCCCTTGGATCGGCCGTAACCAAGTTGTCGAGGGCCCACCACGTGGAAACGTTGTTGATGTCTCCATGTCCTGAGATCGTCGAAGACGCTCGGACGCCGTACACGTGTGGGGCGTCGGCACCGAGGTTGTAGCGCTCATCAGGCAAGCGGACGTCAACAAGCTTCGCCCGGTCGCCTAGTCCCCAAGGTCCATAACCCCCCAAGGCGGAATAGGGATCAGGACGACCATCGGCTGCGATGCGTATCTCGTTAACGTCGACAGTCCTGTGCGCGGCGTACTGGAATACATGCCGCAGCGGCCAATCATGGGTGCTGTAGGTGCTGAGAATCGGCAGATTCACGCGATCCAGGGCGGCGTGGTATCCACCGCGACCGTATTCATCATCGGCGAAACAGCGATGATTGACGGCCGGCTGCAGCAAGAGCATCGACGTGACTTGCCGCGGCAGGGCACTGGGATAGCAAACCGCCGACAAACACACTTTTGCACCGTAGGAGTGTCCGAGAAGATGCACGCGTGTGTCTTGATGGTTGGCAGCACCAAGCAACTCGACGAGAAGCGGGGCGACGCCCTTGGCGCCAACCGTCCCGGCCCGATCTTTCATCAGCTGCACTGTGACGAGCCGAAGGATCCGGCGTGGATCTAGCTTGCCCAGCACCGATGCGCCGACGAGCGGCTCGGCCGCAGGCACCCTGCCGAAGTCTGCCACCTGCTCGGCAATCTTGTGGGGGTCCTCTCGTCTTTCCTCCGGGGTGGCCGCGCCGTAGGAGCGCCACGTGGCCACGGTGGGGTCGCCCTGTCGGCCCTGAGACTCTTCGTCCCCATTTGCCATGAACTCGGCAGGGTCATCCTCAGAGGTTCGTTCGAGTAGGGGCTTCAGCATCTCCTTAAGGTCTAGTGCCTCTATCTCGGAAATCTCGTCTCGGTCAAGAAGTTCGTAGAAGCGGGGAAGCGCCCGCTCCGACAACTCCGCAGCAACCGCTTCGACCTCACCGTGTCGAAGCGCGTGCTTGGCGGCGCGGTCGTCAGTTGCACCCCCGGCAATGCGCAGCCCTTCTTCGCTGCCGACCACCAAGGCGGTGCTGGGCCAGAAGACCCCCACAAGTAGAGGGTTTAGGGGCCGACCAGTCTCCAAACCTCGTTCACGGCGGAGGCCCAGGTATCCGTCAATGAAATCCCGATAGCGTTTGGTTGCGACATTCCAGTCGTTATTCCATCCGTGCGCGAACACGAAGACGTCCGTGATGTCGGTCGATCTAACCTGGTCGACGATGTGCTTCTGGGTCCGGGGTCCGGTGCAGGAGCCAACTTTGTCGAAGGGCAGCATGTACCAGTCGAAGGAACGGTCTGTCCCTCTAAACTCCTGATACGGGGTCACTTCCAACGTGGTCACGTCAGGGCCCCGATCCGCGGTGGGATGGCCTCGAGATCGGTCGCAACGCTGACCAACGTCAACGCCCACTTCATTTGCCCGCGAGTCATTCCGGCAAAGCTTGGAGTGAGGGAGACAATTCCCGTGTTGTTACCCCTGGCCTGAAGAAAGATCACGGCTTGAGGGCGTCGCGATCGGGATGACGTGGCAACAACGCAGTTTCGAAGTTCGGCTGCGCAACTCCGTAACTTGACAACCTTTCGACCCGCCACGAGCGGCCCCCAAATTTGGTGGTACATCGTCCTGGAATCGAGTTTGATCGCGGTCTGGGGCTCTGGCAAGGCCCACAGGAGGGGAGGAGCAGACCAGTAAGGATCACGTCCTCTCAGTGGTTGACCGAATAACCGGCACTGGACAAGGCGAATCTCGCGCTGCGGATTTACTCGACTCGCCTTGGTCTGTGTCGGTGTCGGTGTCGGTGTCGGTGTCGGTGTCGGTGTCGGAGACTGAAGAATCGTCAACGTCGTGCGTGCCGTAGGAGCCACGCCCCTTGGTTGTGCCACGTCAGCCCGGCCCGGTGGGTGCACTTGTGCATCGGGCTCAGGCAAGATTTAGCGCGTCGCTGTACGGACCCGTTCCCGTTCTCCCTGTTCCACACGTGGTCGCTGTCGTCAGATCTCGTACCTCACTGGCTGGCGACAGATAGGGATGCTTCCCGGCTGACCAAGCGTTGCCAAAACCATGACCGATCTGGCGCAGACCTTGCGCGACCGCTGGAGTCCGACCGCGTGGGACGGCGAGCACGTGCTCCAGCCCATCGACGTGGAGCGACTCGTCGAGGCGGCGCGGTGGTCTCCGTCCGCCGGTAACTCGCAGCCCTGGACGTTCATCACCGCTCCTCGCGGCGACACCCTGCACGAGCGGCTTGTTCCTCTTCTCGCGCCCAGTGCTCGTCGGTGGGCGCCCGATGCCTCGCTTCTGGTGGTCAACGTCTGTCATCGGTACGTCGAGGGCACTGACTGGGACAGCTCGGAGTTCGCCGAGTACGACCTGGGTCAGTCGGTGGCACACATGACGCTGCAGGCGATGTCGATGGGTCTGTTCTCGCGCCAGTTCCGTGCATTCGACCGCGAGGCCGTGGAGCGGGAGCTCGGCGTACCCGAGCACTGGGTCGCCATGACCATCACCGCCATCGGCCGACCTGCCCAGGAGCCACCGCTCGAGGGGCGAGTTCGTCGACCCCTCGACGACGTGTGGTGGCGCTAGCATCCGAAGATGCCCGCGCAGACTCCTGTACTACCCACCTCACTCGTCGGCAGCTACGCCCAGCCGGAGTGGCTGATCGACCGCGCCAAGCTGGCCGGGCGGTTCCCGCCGCGAGTTCGTGCCAGGGAGCTCTGGCGCATCGAGCCGGAGCACCTGAAGGAGGCGCAGGACGACGCCACGGTGTTGGCGATCCGGGCCCAGGAGGAGGCGGGGCTGGACATCATCACCGACGGCGAGATGCGTCGGGAGTCCTACTCCAACCACTTCGCCACCGCGCTTGAGGGCGTCGACACCGACAACCCCGGTACGGCGCTCGACCGCAGTGGGCACCCCAACCCGGTCCCCCGGATCGCCGGCCCGATCGAGCGGACCGGACCCATCGAGGTCGAGGACGTGAAGTTCCTGCGCGCGCACACCGACCGCACCATCAAGATGACCGTTCCCGGCCCGTTCACGATGTCGCAGCAGGCGCAGAACGACTACTACCCCGACCTCGAGTCCGCGGCGATGGCGTACGCCGCCGCCGTGAACGCCGAGATCAAGGACCTGCACGCCGCCGGCGCCGACATCGTGCAGATGGACGAGCCCTACATGCAGGCGCGGCCCGACGACGCCCGTGCGTACGGACTCCAGGCGCTCGAGGCCGCCCTCGACGGAGTCACTGGAACGACCGCCGTCCACATCTGCTTCGGGTACGCCGCGATCATCCACGAGCGCCCCGAGGGCTACTCGTTCCTCCCCGAGCTCGGCGGCTGCTCGGCCGACCAGATCTCCATCGAGACCGCCCAGTCAGGTCTCGACCTCGGCGTACTCTCCGACCTCGCCGACAAGACCGTCATCCTCGGCGTCATCGACCTCTCCGACCAGGAGGTCGAGAGCGCCGATGTCGTCGCCGACCGGGTCCGGCGAGCGTTTCACTTCACCTCGCCTGACAAGATCACCATCGCTACCGACTGCGGGATGAAGTACCTCCCCCGCGCGAGTGCCGAGGGAAAACTGCGCTCGATGTCGGCGGCCGCCGCGACGCTGCGCGCTGAGCTGTAGGGCGGACGCCGCCTCGGCAGTACGCTGAGTTCCCTCGAGGAGGCGAAGCGTTCATGCAGCTGCCCATCCTGGCCCGCCTGATCGCTTCCGCGAGCGCCGTCGCGTTGCTGCTGACCGGGGTCGGCTCGGCGGCGCACGGCGCAGACCCGACGTACCCGACCGGCACGTTCACCGTCGACCGGACCAGCACGTACGCATTGGCACCCGACGGGGACGTGCTCGGCAGCGAGCCGGTGGTGGTCACGCGACACGAGATCATCGACGACACGACCGCACCGGACGACATCCAGGTCGTGCTCGACCCGAACGACGGGGCCTCGGGCTCGTTCTTGTGGTCTGCCCCCTACTGCCCAGGTGACACGTGTTCCCTGGGCTTCAGCAGGGTTGGCACGTTCACCCCGCATGCCTTGCTCACCGACCAGGACGGCCACACCTCCATCGTCGGTCTGCCGCAGGTCACGGTGATCCGCGACCTCACCGCCCCAGTCGTGCGTCTCACGAAGCCTCGCCCTCGACTCCGTCACAGGATCTCCGCGTGGCGCGTGCTGCACGGCACGGTGAGCGACCGCCAGATCGGGGTCTGGTCCGTCCATGCCGGGCTGACGCAGAAGCGACACGGTCGCTGGTACTGCTACTCGGACTACGACCACCGGTGGCACAAGGGTCTGCGCTCCGAGGCTGCGACGTGGCGGGGGGCCGGGGACTATCTGGAGACCGAGCTGGTCGGCGCCAACGGCTGGCGCACGCCCCGCATCCCTGGCCTCACGCGAGGGAGGTTGGTGGTCCGCATCACCGCCGATGACCGGACCAACAACTTCACTCCGATGCGGGTTGTGCACAGGGGGCGCCTCACTCGCCGGTGAGTCTGGTCAGCAGCAACCTTCAGATTTGGTTGATCCATGCCACCGCCCGGCGCTCGCTGGCGAACGAGCTCGAGCGGGGATCGTCGATGTGCGACGTCTGTCGTCGCTGCCCGGGACCTCGCGGTCCGCTGCCCCGGGCCGCAGACGCCCGCCAGAGCAGGGAGACTGCGACAACGCCGGCCACGCTCGGCAGCAGCCCGATCCAACCGAGCAGAGGCGTCAGGCCGACCTCGCCGGAGGTGTCCTTGACCAGCAGCGCCGTCAGTGCGAGTGCGGCGCCCGCGGCGAGGAGCACGGTGGACACCCACCGCGCCCATGACGTGCCCGCCCGCACGGCCCAGATCGAGACGACCCAGCCCATGACGCCGAGCGCACCGACCACGCCGAGGATGACGAGCCAGGCGGTCACCGCCGAGTCGACACGGTCCGGGGTGTACGACGGGTAGCCGTGTCGGACGTGTCCGGCCAGCACGTGACCGGTGGCGCGATCGACGAACGGCGCGACGGTGGCCGCGATGGTGAGCAGCAGACCGGCGTACATCGCAGCCAGGGCGCCGGCGTTCCCCCGGCGGGTGCTGGTGGTGCGGGTGGAGTGGGTGGAGTGGGTGGTCATGACAGTCCACGTCCTTCTAGCTCGGTGTCTTCAGTGGTGTTCATGCGATCGTCGGTGGCTCGGATGTCTGCTGCCGTGGGCTGTCGCAGCACGGTCAGCGCGACGACGACGGCCGCGACCAGCAGGGCGGCGTCGAGAGTCAGCCCGAGCGCGTAGCCGCGGGTGAGGGCTGCGGGGGTCGCGACGTGGCCGGTGCGGTGGTACGCCGCCGTACCCAGGGCGGCCAGGCCGAGGGCGGCGCCGATCTGGCGAGAACTGTTCAGCAGCGCGGACGCGATGCCGGTCTCCTGTGCCGCGACGCCGGCAGTCGCCACCGACACCACGGGTGCCAGGCACAGGCCGTAGCCGACGCTGGAGAGGACGAGCGGGGCCAGGATGCCGTGTGCAAAGGACTCGTCGGCGTCGAGGAAGGCATACCCGCTGTACCCGAGGGCGGTGACGAGTCCGCCTGCCACCAGCAGGACGCTTGGCGCGAACCTGTGGCTCAGCTTCACTGCGAGCATCGAGCCAGCGACCACACCGAAGGCGAACGGCAAGGACTCCGTTCCGGTCTTCGCCGGCCCCGTGTCGAGAACCCGCTGGAGGTAGAGGACGACGAAGTAGAAGCCAGACCCCATGACGGCCCCCAGCAGCAGGTTGAAGGCGTTGGCACCGGCGACGGCCCGGTTGGTGAGCAGGCCGAGCCGCAGGAGGGGGTCGCGGGTCGTCGTTCTCTCCACGACGACGAACGAGGCCAGCAGGGCGACCGCGGCGGCCAGGGTGGCGACGGTGGTCGTCGAGCTCCAGGGGTGTCTGTCGGTGCGGACCACACCGAGCACCAGCAGACTCATGCCGGCCGTGACGAGGGCCGCGCCCAGCAGGTCCGGGCCGCCGGCCGAGCGCGCCGACCGATGGTCGTGGACGATGCCGCGCCCGGCGAAGCCGAGGGCGACTGCCACGAGAGGCACGTTGACGAACATCACCCACCTCCAGCCGGCGTACTGGGTGAGCAGCCCCCCAGCCACGACACCGAAAGCGCCGCCGGAGGCGTTCACGGCGCTCCACACCCCGAAGGCGCGGGCACGCGCGGGGCCGGTGGGAAAAGTGGAGGTCAGCAGGGCAAGCGCGGCCGGCGCCAGGGCCGCAGCGCCAGCACCCTGGGCGGCTCGGGACGCCACCAGTGCGACTGGGGAGGTGGCCAGCCCACCAGCGAGTGAGGCGAGCCCGAACAGGCCGAGTCCGAACATGAGCACCCGCTTGCGGCCGTACCGGTCGGCCGCTTTGCCGCCCAGCAGCAGCAGACCTCCGAAGGCCAGTGCGTACGCGTTGATGACCCAGGTCAGGCCGACCGGGGTGAAGCCCAGGCGGTCACCGATCCGGGGCAGCGCGATGTTCACGATGGACAGGTCGACCGTGACCAGGAACTGCACCATCGCGACGGTGGCGAGCACGGGGGCCGTCCGCACCCGCGGCGCGCTGGTCGGCGGGCCAGCGGCCTCGCTCGTGTCGTGCAAGGCATTGGTGGTTCGGGGTGCAGCCATCGTGGTCTCCAGGTACGGGTGTCGTTCGTACCTGCCACGGTGGCCGCCCAGGCGCCGATTCACCTTGACGTGGTGTGACCCCTCCTTGTCCTGGGGTGCACACGAGGCCAGGGACCGGCTAGAGCGCCTCGTGGTCGGTCGGGACATCCACCCGCAGCGCCTTCGGAGGAACCCCGTGGCGGGCACGGAAGGCGCGGGTGAAGGTGGCGTGGTCCCGGAAGCCCCAGCGGGCGGCGATGCGGTGGATGGGCAGGTCGGCGAACCGGGGATCGACCAGGTCCCTGCGCGCCCGCTCGAGCCGCTGGTTGCGGATCGTCGCGGCGACGGTGAGGTCCTGGCTGGCGAACAACCGGTGCAGGTAGCTGACGGAGATGTGGTGGGCGGCGGCGATCGTGTCCGGTGAGAGCTCTGGGTCACCGAGGTGATCACGAATGTGGTCGACCACCCGCGAGAGCAGTCCCTGCGGTCCCGGCAGCACCTGCCGGTCGGAGTCGAGCACGTGCGCGACCACGGCATCGAACATGTCGAGGGTCAGGTTGCCGAGTCGCAGCAGGTCGCCTGGCCGGTAGTCCCCGCCCGGCCCGGCGGGAGCGGAGGCCAGGCCGGCCAGGAACTGGGTGAACACGCTGCCCATGCCGCCATGTCCGGGCACGGCTTCGGCGAGCATCCGGTCGAGCTGCGGCCGCTGCTGCGCGAGGAGTGATCGGGGCACCTGGGCTCGGATCAGTCGCGCGGGACCGTGCTCTGGGGCGATGTGCACCTCGAACGGGCGGCCGCTCGAGCGCAACGCCATCCACCCGGGTCGCAGCTCGAGGTCACGACCCGCCTGGCTCAGCACGGTCCGGCCGCTCAACGGCGCGATGAAGGCGTACACGTCGGGGTCCGAGGCCCGGATCAGGGCCGGAGTACGGGCGACGGTGGCGTTGGCCGCCGTCAGCTCCGAGACCTCGATGCTGCCGAGCTGGACCGCGCGGACGTGGGCGGCGAACAGCTCGGGGCGCCGGCTCAGCACGCGGCTCCCGTGGTTGCTGTCGGTGAGGAAGGCGTCGAAGTGCATCAGACGTTCCTGCGTCGACAGGCCGTCGGTGCTGAACACCGTCTCGAGGACTGCGCCGGCAGTCGGAGCGGCGGTGGGCTTCTGCGGAAGGAGCCCGGCTGATGCAGCGGAGCTGGTCATGGCGAGGTTCCGGTGGTTGTTGCTGACGTGGTCGGGGTGTCACGGCGTCGTGCGTGCTACTTTTCGAACATGTACCGAAAGTACTCCCCGATCTGGCTGCCGGCCAAGTGGGTTGACGCGTCCGTCGACGTACCACCCACCTTTGCCGGGAAGGTTCGCGGTTGACGGGCGAGGACGGGCAGGCACCTCGGGTCCCAGCCGCACCCGCCCGGACCGGTCGGCCTCCAGTGACCTCGCGCAGCGAAGTGCTGGCGGCTGCGCGTCGGCTGATCGACCGGCACGGCTGGGAGAAGCTGACGATCCGGCGACTGGCCGCCGAGCTCGGCATCGGCCCCACGACCCTCTACCATCACGTGCGCGATCGGGAAGATCTTCTCCTCCTGCTGCTCAACGAGTACGCCGGTCAGATCCCCCGGCCCCACCTTCCTGACGATCCGCGCGCGCGCATCGTCCTGGCAGCCGTCGCCCTGCACGACGCCCTGGCCGCCTGGCCCTGGGCGGCGGAGGTCCTGACCACCGACGGCTTCATCGCCGTCATGGGTGAGCCGGCCCTGTGGACGGTCGAGACCATGGTCGACGGTGCGACCCGAGCCGGGTGCACCCCCGAGCAGGCGGTGGAGGTGTTCCGGAGCATCTGGTACTTCACGGTCGGCGAGATCCTGGTCCGGGCACACTCGGCCCGCGCTCGGAGGGACGGCACCAGCCACGCTCCCGAGCGAGGCTTCTTCAGCGCCCTCGATGCTGCACAGCTGCCGCGATTGAAGGCGATCGGTGACACGTGGGCCGTGGTCGCCGCCCGCGACACCTATCGACCGGGCGTCGAGGCGTTCGTCGACGGACTGCTCGCCCAGGCCTCGGCCGCGCTTTCGTAGGGCGAGTCGGCGTCTCGGCCAGGGTGCGGGTGAGCATCCGTCGGACTGGCGGGCCGCACGTTGTGGTTCCGGGAGAACAAGTTCGCGGGGTCGTAGCAGCGTTTCACCTGAGCGAGCCGCTCGTGTGTCGCCGCCGGGTAGACCGCCGCGAGCGCCTCCTCACCTGCAGTCGACAAGAAGTTGGCGTAGGCGCCGTGCACGCTGGGCCCCAGCCGCGACCACATCGCATCCAGGGCTGGGCGAGCGGCCTCCACGACCGGCGCCGGGCCGGCGGTGACGCTCACGACCAACAGCTCCGCCTGCCGGTACGGATACGCCGTCGCACCTTCCGGCACACGTGAGACAGCGCCCCCGAGACTGCGAACCCCGACCACCGGCGCGCCGTTCGACGTCGAGGACTCGGCGAGGACGCGGAGCACGTCTGGCACCGACTCCTCGTCGACGAACGCGCTGCGCAGCACGAACTGCAGGCCGGGTGGCGGTGCGGCGCCATCGACGAGCGTGTCGGCGTACGGCCGCAGGGTGATGTCGTCGTCGAGGACCGTGCCGAGTCGACGGATGGGCTCGAGAGCCTCCGCGGCACGGTCCGCGTCGTCACTGTCGAAAGTCACGTGGACCTCAACGGGTGCCTGCGGTCCGCCGGTCATCGGGTTTGCGAGGTTGACGAGGGAGGTCAGGTCGTCGGGTGCCGCTCGCAGGTAGTCCGACCACCCGGTGAGAACAGTTTCGGCCTCGCGAGCCGGGAACGTGACCTTGCCGTGGAAGACCTCGGTGGTCGTGTGGGCCGCGAAGTCGAACGCGGTCACCACGCCGAAGCTGCCGCCTCCGCCCCGGAGGGCCCAGAACAGGTCGCTGTGGTCCTCGGCGCTGGCGTGCACGACCTCACCGGACGCGAGGACGACCTCGGCGCCGACCAACGCGTCCAGGGCTAGGCCGTACTTGCGCACCTTCCAGCCAATGCCGCCCGCCAGCGTCAGACCGCCGACGCCCACGCTCCTGGTGTCTCCGGACGAGATCGCCAGGTTGTGCTCGCTCAGCGCGGCGGCGACTGTGCCCCACGTGGCGCCGCCGCCGATGCGCACCAGGCGGCGGTCGAGGTCGAGGATCCGCACGCTGTCCAGTCCGCCGAGGTCGATGACCAGGCCGCCGTCGTTGGTGCCGAAGCCGGAGAAGCTGTGGCCGCCGCCCCTGATGCTGAGGGGAAGAGCAGCGTCGCGTGCGAAGCGGACCGCTGCACGTACGTCGCCGACGTCGTCCGGTCGCACGACGTACGCCGGGGCGCCGGTCGCGAAGACTGTTCGGCGGGCCACCTCGTAGTCGGCGTGGCCGGGCTCGATCATCTGTCCGCCGAAGCGGTCAGCCTGGAGGTCAGACATGAACCGTACCCGTCGCAGGTTCTGGTCCGTCGACTGCGTGGACTGGTCGGTGTGGTGGTGGCTTGTGGCCATGGCGAGCTCCAGGGAGAGGTGTTCAACACCAGCACCCTGCGCTGCCGCGCAGGCGTTCGCCTTGACCTGGAGTGACGTGCGCTTGACGTCCTCTCCACAGTGATCGGAAGGTCAGAGCTGCGACTGCACCCCAGCCAACAACTGGCGCGCCATCACGATGCGCTGGACCTGGTTGGTGCCTTCGTAGATCTGGGTGATCTTGGCGTCGCGCATCATCCGCTCGACCGGGTAGTCGCGGGTGTAGCCGTAGCCGCCGAGGACCTGGACGGCGTCGGTGGTCACCTGCATGGCGACGTCGGAGGCGAAGCACTTGGCTGAGGCGCCGAAGAAGGTGAGGTCCTTGTCGCCGCGCTCGGATCGGCCGGCGGCGGCGTACGTCAGCTGTCGGGCCGCCTCCACCTTCATGCCCATGTCGGCCAACATGAACTGGAGCCCCTGGAAGTCGGCGATCGGCTTGCCGAACTGCTGACGCTCCTTGGCGTACTCCAGCGCGTAGTCGAGTGCGCCTTGCGCCACGCCGACGGCTTGGGCGGCGATGGTGACCCGGGTGTGGTCGAGGGTCTTCATCGCGGTCGCGAACCCGGTGCCCTCCCCGCCGATCATCCGGTCGGCGGGGATGCGGACCTTGTCGAAGTACACCTCGCGCGTCGGGGATCCCTTGATGCCGAGCTTCTTCTCCGGCGCACCGAAGGAGACGCCCTCGTCGGACTTCTCCACCACGAAGGCGGAGATGCCGCCGCGGGTCTTCTTCTCGGCATCGGTGACGGCCATCACGGTGTAGAACTCCGACTCCCCCGCGTTGGTGATCCAGCGCTTCACACCGTTGAGCACCCAGCCGTCGCCGTCCTTCTCGGCCTTGCACTTCATGCCGCCGGCGTCAGACCCGGCGTCGGGCTCGGAGAGGCAGTAGGAAAAGCCACCCTCACCTGCGGCGAGCTTGGTGAGGTACTTCTTCTTGATGTCCTCTCCACCGGAGATCTGCACCGGCAGCGACCCGAGCTTGTTCACAGCGGGGATGAGCGAGGAGCTCACGCAGACGCGGGCGATCTCCTCGATCACGATGACGGTGGCCAGCGCGTCGGCGCCGGCCCCGCCGTACTCCTCGGGGACGTGGGGGGCGTGGAAGTCGGCCGCGATCAACGCCTTCTCGGCCTCGACCGGGTAGCGCGCTTCCTCGTCGACCTCGGCGGCGTGCGGCGCGATCTTGGCCTCGGCGATGGCGCGGACCGCCTCTCGGATCGCCTGGTGCTCGTCGGTGAGGGCGTAGACAGGGAAATCGCTCATGGGGCAAGGCTAGGCGAGCCATTCGACGCCGGCGTTGGCGACGTCGTGCTTGGCGCGTGCGACGAGGGCTTCGTGCGCTGTCGGGTCCGCTTCCGGAGTGAGTGCCTCGCCCAGGAAGGTCGCCGTGTCGCCGTCCGGCCCCGGCAGCTGGACCAGGGCCGCCGCAGTAACGGTGCGTCCCTCGAAGACGGCATAGGCGAGGAAGCCCTCGACCTCCGCGACGTCGGGCAGGCGGTCGAGGATCCCGGCAGGATCGTGCACTCCGTGCTCGCGCAGGACCCGGACCACCTGGCGGCCCACACCCCAGCCGATCTGCTCCACGTCCACAGGTCCTCCCTCCACCGGTTGCGGTCGAGAATAGGTTTGTCCCGTGATCCCGGGTTGGCAGGACCGTGCAACGGTCGACCGCATGCTCGACGAGTACGAGACCTGGGCGGTCGTCGGGTTGTCCGGCAACACCAGCCGTACGGCGTACCGCATAGCGGCCCTGCTCCAGGAACGTGGCAAGACGATCGTGCCGGTCCACCCGAACGCACCGACAGTGCTCGGCGAGCAGGGCTACGCCACGCTGGCCGACGTGCCGTTCCCGATCGACGTCGTAGACGTGTTCCGGCGCTCGTCGGCCGCCGGTCAGTTCGCCGACGAAGCCGTCGCCGTGGGCGCCAAGGGCGTCTGGTTCCAGCTCGGCGTGATCGACCAGGAGGCGTTCGAGCGCACCTGGGCCGCCGGCGTGCCGATGGTGATGGACACCTGCCCGGCGATCGAGTGGCGCAAGCGGTGACCAACGGCCTGTACCTGCGTCCCGGACCGGGCATTCCCGACGGGCTCGCCATCCCGGAGAGCGATCTCGAGGAACGGTTCTCGAAGTCGTCAGGCCCCGGTGGTCAGTCGGTGAACACCACCGACAGCCGGGTCGAGGTCAGCCTCGACCTGGCATCGTGCTCGGCCCTAAACGACGCCCAGCGCGAGCGCGCGATCAGCCGACTGGGGCGGACGCTCGCCGTGGTCGCCTCCGAGCACCGCTCCCAGCACCGCAACCGGGTCGCAGCACGGTCCCGGATGGCTGACCGGCTGCGCGAGGCGCTGGCTCCGCCGCCCTTGCAGCGGGTGCCGACCAAGCCCACCAAGGGCTCCCAGCGACGTCGGGTGGAGAGCAAGAAGCGCCACTCGCAGGTCAAGTCCCTGCGCGGCCGGGTCCGCGACGACTGACGACACAACGGACAGGGCGAGCGGGTGATTCTGGAGCCGGGCGGGCGAAGTATCGCCCTTCCGGCGGCAGTTTCCCCGGGCGCCCGGGGAAACCGACCCCCCTAGGCCTCACTCGACGGTGAGGAGTCGCGCGCCGCTGCCCTCCTCCGAGAGATGGTCCTCCTCGTTGTTCAGGGCGCAGGACTTCAGTGAGAGGCAGCCGCAGCCGATGCAGCTGGTCAGGGTGTCGCGCAGCTTCTCCAGCTGCTCGATCCGGTGCTCGAGGTCGGCGCGCCAGTGTCGCGAGAGGCGGGTCCAGTCCTTCTTGGTGGGAGTCCGACCCTCGGGGAGGGTCTCGAGCGCGCCACGGATCTCGGCCAGGGGTACGCCGACGCGCTGCGACGTACGGATGAACGCCACGCGGCGTAGTGTCTCGCGGGCCTAGCGGCGCTGGTTGCCGGCGGTGCGCTCGCTGTGGATCAGACCCTCGCGCTCGTAGAAGTGCAGCGCAGAGACGGCGACGCCCGATCTCTCGGCCAGCTCGCCCGGAGTCAGCAGCTTGACGGTAGTCATTTGACCTCAACCTTAGTTGAGGTTATTGACTGGCGCCTATGACCATGACGCAACCCGATGTCGCGCCGCGCGCCTTCGACGAGCAGCACCGCACCGTCACTGTCGGGCTGCTCGCCCTGGTCACCATGTTCGCCTTCGAGGCGGTCGCGGTCAGCCTGGCGATGCCGAGCGTGGCGCGGGACCTCGGCGGAGAGACGCTGTACCCGATCGCGGTCATCGGGATGCTCACCGCCGCCATCGTCGGCATGGTCGTCGGCGGCATCTGGGGCGACGCTCGCGGGGCGAGCCTGCCGGTGACCCTGGGCGGTGTCGGCTTCGTGGCCGGCCTCCTCTTGTCGGGGTTCGCCGGCTCGATGGAGGTCCTGGTCGCCGGTCGGCTGCTGCAGGGCCTGGGCGGCGGGGCGGCACTGACGGGGCTGTACGTCGCCGTGGCCGACGGCTACCCGGCCCACCTGCGCACCCGGGTGTTCTCGCTGTTCGCGACCGCCTGGGTGGTGCCCTCGATCGCTGGCCCGTTCGTCGCCGGCGCACTGGTCGACCTCTTCGGGTGGCGCTCGGTCTTCCTGGTCGTCGCGGGCTTCGCCGCCCTCAGCATCCTGGCCGTACGACGACCCATGTCGCGCCGTCTGGCCGTCCGCTCCGAGCCGCTCGTCTGGGGCCGTCGACCGCTGTACGCCGTCGTCGCCGCGGTCGGGGTGGTCGCACTGCACCTGGCCGGCCACGGCTCCGGCCTCCGTTCTGCGGCGCTGCTCGTGGCCGGGTTGCTGGTCGTCACGCTCGCCGCCGGTCCCCTGCTTCCCCGGGGCACCACCCGAGCGACCCGCGGACTTCCGGCAGTGATCGCGTCGCGTGGCCTGTTCGGTGCCGCCTTCGCCTGCGTGGAGCTGTTCCTGCCGCTCGTGCTGCAGGTCGAGGCGGGGATGAGCCCGACCCTGAGCGGACTGGTGATGATGGTCGGTGCGCTCGGCTGGGTGGCAGGTTCGGCGTACGCCGGCAAGCGCGGTGAGCCCGAGACGTTCCCGAGGATCATGCGCGTCGGCAGCCTGAGCCTGCTCGTCGGCACGCTCATCTCCCTGACGCTGGTGCCCCTCGACCACCTGCCGGTGATCGCCGGAGTGGTGGCCACGATCGGCTTCGCCACCATGGCGGTCGGGATGGGCCTGGCCACCCCGCTGATGTCGACGCTGGCCCTCGACATGGCACCCGAGGGACGTCAGGGAGACAGCGGTGCGGCCATCCAGATGAGCGACTCGCTCGGTCAGAGCATCGCCGCCGGTCTGGTGGGTGCGGTGTTCGCGCGCTGGTTCCTGATCGACGAGCACACGTCCTATCTCGCCGGCTTCGGGATGGCGGTGCTGCTGGCGCTCGTCGCGATGATCACCGCGCGGCGTACCACTCAGAACGGCTGACCGAAGGGCACCTTCTTGGCCTTCGCCGGTGCCTCGAGGGTGGAGCGCTGCTCGAAGTCGCCGGTCTTGAGTCCCTTGGTGACGGCGGCGGCCAGCTGGCTGCGGCTGCGCGTTGCGTCCTCCGCCAGCGCCTTGAGGAACAGGTAGGTGAACGCGCCGTTGGGGCGGTTGCTGAAGGTCGCGTCGGACGCCGTCTGGTCGGGACGGCAGGCGGCGAACAGCACCGGCTTGGCGCTGCCGCTGCGCGCCTTGGTCAGCTCACGCAGCGACTTCGTGTCCGGCCTGGGGGCCGAGCTGGCGCGGATCGCGCGGGCCTGGTCCAACCCCCGGGGCGTCGGCGGCGGCAGGAACCTCGGCCGGCGACCCATCAACATCGCCTGCTGGATGTCCTCGAGGTCCTTCAAGCCGGTGCCGCTGTGGCAGGTGTCGAGGAGCACCTCGACGAGCACGCCCTCCGGCACCGTCGCGAACAGGTCGTGCAGCTCGTTGTCGATGATGACGGTGCTGCGGTCCCAGCTGTCACCGGTCTGCTTGATGTCGTGGCAGGCGAACGCTTCGTCGAGACCGTCAGGCTCGTCGGGATCGTCGGGCACGCTCGGTACCTGGGTGCCGTGGCTGGAGAAGGTGAAGACCAGCTGGTCGCCCGGCTTGGAGGCCTTGACCATCGAGGTGAGCGCGGTCATCACCTTCTTCTTGGTGGCCTCCTTGTCGCGCAGCACGGTGATGCTGCGTGCGGTGAAGCCGAGTCCCTTGAGGGCCTTGGAGATGTCGTTGGCGTCGTTGACACAACCGCTCAGCCAGCTGCTCATCGGCAGTGACCTGAACTCGTTGATGCCGACGCAGAGCGCGCGACGGGCCATGAGCGTTCCTTTCGGTGGGGTGTTCAGGAGGTGACGAGGACCGCGTCGGGTCTCGCGTAGACGACGAAGGCGAGCCACGTGGCGTCGCCGGCCTGGCGAGCCGCCTCCCGGGCACGGGTGGTGGCCACGCTGATCTGTTCTCCGGCCAGCAGCTCGTCGTACAGCTTCTCGACGAAGATGCGCGACGGCTGCTCCTGCACCGACCACAGGCAGGAGACGAAGGCCGATGCACCGGCGTCGAGGAACGCCTTCGCGAAGCCGCCGACCGTGGTGAGCAGCTCACCGGCCCGCCCGACCTGGCAGGCATTGAGTACGACGACCGGGCCGGCCGTCCCCTTCGTGGCCCAGGTGGCGTTCTCGCTGACGGTGGTGGCGCCGAGGTACTGCGGCTCGACCGTGCCGGCCCGCTTGAGCCCCTGGAGCAGCAGCTTGGCGTCGAGGATGTCGCTGGGATCGGCGGCACCGTGGCCGGAGAAGTGGAACAGGTCGAAGTCGCCCGAGCGCAACAGCGTGCGTACGCCGTTGGGCGTGGCCGTCACCTTGGAGGCCTCGAACTTCTCGGCCAGGAACTGCTCCTCGAAGACCGGCTCGGTCAGAGCGAACACCGGGTCCTTGTAGAGCGGGACCAGCGAACGCGCCCTGCCCCGGCGGACGCGCATCTCGCGCGGAGGGAAGCTGCCCGACTGCCACCGCACCATGCCGGCCTGGGCCAGGAAGCGCGGCTTCTCCTGGCGCGGACCCGTCGGCGGCTTGAGGTGGACCAGCTCCCACGGGACGAACGGCTCGTCGGCGTACACCAGCAGGTCCTTGATCCTGGACTTGTTGTCCCACAGGTAGGCCTGCATGTCGGGCGGGAACAGCTCGTCGAACATCTTCGAGCCGACGTCCTGGAGCTTGCGTTCGCGCTCCTTCGGGTCGCCGCTGGTGTTCTTCCACACGTCGGCGACGTCGTCGAGGATGGTGGCGATCTTCGCCTCGCGGTCCTTGAGCGGACTCGACTCGAAGTGCAGCGCCGGCTTGGTGGGCTCGAGGCGCACGGCGTAGAGGTAGGACACCTCGTCGTCGGTCAGCTCGCGTTCGTAGATCTCGATGCACGGGATTCCCTCGAGCTCCGGCGCATCGATCATGGGGTCCATGTCGACCCCGGACGTCGTGCCCAACGGCACCGTGGCCGCGTCCTGGGCACCGACGGCGGTCGCCTCCAGGGTCAGGTGGCCGACCGTGACCGTGCCCTGCTTGACGACGATCTTCACGACGCACGCGCCCGGGGCCAGCGCCTGACCAGTGAAGGTCAGCTCGCTGGTTCCTCCGCCCGGCGGCAGCGCGAAGACGTCCGCACCGGTGCCGGTCAGGCGCACGTTCTTCTTGCCGACGACCTGGACGGCCAGTGGCCGCTCGGCGTCGACGTCCACGCCGGCGGCGGCGTGGACGGCACCGCTGCTCGGCACGATGGCGTTGCGCGAGAGCTGGACGCTGATCACGAAGTCGGTCTCCACCACCACGTTGTCAGGCATCTCGGCGGCCAGGTGGGCCGGCGTCGACGCGAGCTCGGGAGCGACCGGTGGGATCGCGCGTTGCGCTGGCGCCATGGCCGCGGAGGGCGGTGGCGGCTCCGGGGGCTCCGCCATGGCAGCCGTGGGCTCGTCGGCCGCCGCGGCCGTCTCGGACTGCTGCTCCCACATGCCGGGCGGGATCCCGCGGGTGACCGGCGCCGACTCGACCGAGGCGCCACCTCCCGCGTCGTCTCCCCCGCCGGCACCCATGCCGAGCGGCAACCAGCTGCCGAGGGCCTCGATCACCTTGAGCTGGGAGAAGTAGTTGTTGTGGTAGGTGACGTCGTTCTCGCCCAGCGCGCAGGTGTCCCGGACGAAGCCACCGGCCTTGCCACCGATCGCCGACATCGACGCCACGTCGACCACCAGGTCGTTGTCGCCGTGGAACAGCTGGTCGACGAAGCCCTCCTTGAGCTTGCGCGCCAGCTCCTTGGAGAACTCCGGGGGACGGTGGCTGTCGTCGAACAGGCTCACGTGGAAGCTGGAGCTGACCACGAACCAGTTGGTGCCGGGCTTCGGCTGGCCCGGCTGCTGCTTGTCGAGCTCCTTGATGAAGCGACCACCGGGCGCCATCGCCGCCAGCCCGGGGACCTCGTCACCGGTCGCGATGTAGGAGACGAGGTACTTCACGAACGCCCCGATCCCCTTGACCACCCCGCCGACGATCACCCCGACAGCTCCGGCCCCGGCCATCGTCAGCACCTTCGCCGACACCGCTGCGAGGTTGGTGTAGAGGTCGACCATGTCCGACCAGCGCTCGGGGTCGGCCAGGTGTGTGCCGCCATGGGTCGAGGCCACGAAGACGATGTTGTCGACGCTGGCCGGCCAGCTGCTGGGGGGCAGCACCTGCTCCACGAAGGAGCGCGTGGTCAGCCCACCCCGGCTGTGCGTGACGATGTCGAAGACGAGCTCGGCCTCGGGCCGGTGGGTCTGCAGCCGCTCCAGCAGGTCCTCGGCGTTCTGCTTCGGGTCGACGCTGAGGGTCTTGTGGTCGAAACCGATGACGGCGTCGTACGCCGAGAGCGCGGTGCTCAGGAACCCCGGGCCGTTCTCCCCCACCCCCAGGGCCCCGAAGCCACCGGCGGTCGAGGAGAAGGTGCCGTGGATGAACAGCAGCACCCGCACCGGCCGGTCGGTCGGGAGGTGCAGCTCGTCGAGGGTCTCGAACCGCTTCCAGCTGGACACCTCGGTGTCGGTCAGGTGGACGAGGCCCGTCTTGACGTGGGCCTCCATCTTCTCGACTGCCTTCTCCATCAGGGCCGGCGCGACGAAGCGGAAGACCAGGGCCTGGGCCGCGCCTTCGACGACGGTGCCGAGCAGTCCCCGGTCCTGGCGGTCCGTGGGTGCCGGGGCGGCTGCACCCGGGACGGGCTGGACGTCGATCTCGAAGCGACGGGTCTGTGGCCCCGGGTCGAGAGAACGAGTACGGCGACCGGCGTCGACCGGCAGGTGCCAGGAGTAGACGCCGTCGCGCTCCAGCAGCACGACCGCGTCCTCGTCCGGGGGCACGTCGACGTCCAGCTGGACGGTGCCTCCGCGCGCAGGGGCACCCAGGTCCTTGGTGCCGCGCGGTGCGAGGTCGACGGTCTGCACCAGGTCGAGGTCGCTGTCCTGGAGCGCGGCGATCAGCTCTGTGTGGGCCGCTGCCTGGTTGAGCTGCGCCGGATCGGGCAGCCCCTTGGTGGCAGCCGGTTCCTGCGCGTCGTACGACGGAGGGGTGGTCACCCGCACCGTCCCGTTGGCAAACGTCGACGACATACGTTGCTCCCTTCGCCCAGTTCGGGTGCACGTCCTGTCAACGTAGAGCGGTTCGTGGGACTGGAGATACCACTGGGACGGCCTGGTCTACCCCGGGGATGTTTGAGAGGGCGGCGGGTACGGGCACGGTGAAGTAGTTGAACAACCAACCTTCGCGGACCCCTCAGGAGAGCGACCACATGATGTCAGACCCCGTCAAGCTCGCGATCATCTACTACTCCTCCACCGGCACCGTCGACGCGATGGCGCGGCACGCAGCCACGATGGCGGAGAAGGCAGGCGCCGAGGTGCGGCTGCGACACGTCGAGGAGCTCGCACCCGACGACGTGGTGGCGACCCAGGACGAGTGGGTCGAGCACCGCAAGGCCGTGGCCGACGAGCCGACCGCCGTACCAGACGACGTGGTGTGGGCCGACGCCGTCCTGTTCGGTACGCCGACCCGGTTCGGCAACGTGGCCAGCCAGCTCAAGCAGTTCATCGACACGCTCGGTCCGCAGTGGGGCGAGGGCAAGCTGGCCGACAAGACGTACGCCGGGTTCACCGCCGCCAAGACGATGCACGGGGGGCACGAGTCGACGCTGCTGGCGCTCTACAACACGATCCACCACTTCGGCGGCATCGTCGTACCGCCCGGCTACACCGACGACATCAAGTTCGAGGAGGGCAACCCCTACGGCGTCTCGCAGGTCGACCAGGGCGACTCCGACGAGCCGTTGACCGACACCGCTTCCGAGGCGCTGACCCACCTCGTCAACCGGCTGGTCACGATCACCGGCAAGCTGAACAGCTAGATCTCTAGAAGCCCAGCTTGTGCGCGGACTCGCCGCGCACGGCCTTGCCCTTCTCCTGCGCGGTCTGCTTCAGCTCGGCCTGGAAGTCGACCATCCGCTGCTGGAGAGCGGGGTCGCCGGCGGCCAGGATGCGTACGGCGAGCAGGCCGGCGTTCCTGGCATTGCCCACCGCCACCGTCGCGACCGGTACACCGGCCGGCATCTGCACGATGGAGAGCAGCGAGTCCATCCCGTCGAGGTACTTCAGCGGCACCGGCACGCCGATCACCGGCAGCGGCGTGACCGCCGCGAGCATGCCCGGCAGGTGGGCCGCTCCCCCGGCGCCGGCGATGATCACCTGCAGCCCGCGACCGGCGGCCTCCTTGCCGTAGGCCAGCATCTCCTCGGGCATCCGGTGGGCCGAGACCACGTCGGCCTCGAAGGCGATGTCGAACTCCTCGCACGCCTCGGCGGCCGCCTTCATCACCGGCCAGTCCGAGTCGGATCCCATCACGATGCCGACACGTGCGCTGGACTCGCTCATTCGCTCTCCTCTCCCAGGTCGCCCGCGAACCATGCTGCCGCATGGCGGGCCCGTTCGAGGCAGTCCTCGAGGTCGTCGCCGTAGGCGTTGACGTGGCCGACCTTCCGGCCCGGCCGCATCTCCTTGCCGTACAGGTGCACCCGCAGCCGCGGGTCGCGGGCCATGGCGTGGGGGTAGCCGTCGTAGAGGCGACCGGTGTGCTCGGCTCCGCCGAGGATGTTGACCATCACCGTCCACCGGGCGCGGGGGTCGGGTGCGCCGAGCGGCAGGTCGAGCACGGCACGGAGGTGGTTCTCGAACTGGCTGGTGACCGACCCGTCCTGGGTCCAGTGGCCGGTGTTGTGCGGTCGCATGGCGAGCTCGTTGACCAGCACCCGCCCGTCGACGGTCTCGAACAGCTCCACGGCCAGCACCCCGGTCACGCCGAGCTCGCCGGCGATCTTCATCGCGATCTGCGCGGCCTCGGCGGCGAGCGCGGGGGCGAGGTCGGGCGCCGGGGCGATCACCTCGTGGCAGATCCCGTTGCGCTGTGTGGAGGCCACGATCGGCCAGACGGCCACCTGGCCGGACGGTGAACGGGCCACCAGTGCGGACAGCTCGCGGCGGAAGTCGACTCGCTCCTCGGCCAGGATCTCCCGGCCCGACTCGAAGGCGGCGGCGCAGTCGTCTGGTCCGTCGACGAACCAGACCCCCTTCCCGTCGTACCCGCCCCTGGTGGTCTTCAGGACACACGGCCAACCCCCTGAAGAATTGGCGAAAGCGGCGACGTCCTCGACCGAGGACACGAGGGCGTTGCGTGGGCAGGGGATGTCCAGCTCGGCGAGCCGGCGGCGCATCACGCCCTTGTCCTGGGCGTGCACCAGCGCCTCCGGCCCGGGGCGTACGGCGAGCGAGTACTCCAACGCGTGCAGGTGGTCGGTCGGGACGTGCTCGTGGTCGAAGGTGACCACCTCGCAGCCCTCGGTGACCGCCCGCAACGTGGCCAGGTCGGTGTAGTCGCCCACCGTGTGGTCGGGCAGCACCTGCGCGGCGCTCACGCCCGGCGCCTCGGCCAGCAACCGGATAGGGATGCCGAGAGCGGCGGCGGGCTCGGCCATCATCCGGGCCAGCTGTCCGCCGCCGATGACGGCCACGGTGGGGGCGAGCGGCCCGCTGGACGTCTGGGTCACGGAGCGACCCTATCCAGCCCGGTCAGCGAGGCGAACGACGGACCGCGACCGGCTCGAGGTCGCCGAAGCCGCGGACCGGACGGGCCGGGAGCACGCGGGTCTCGTAGCGGTGCGCCGGCAGCCGCTCCGCCGTGTGGGCGTCGGTGATCACCCGGTTGCGCCGGGCGACGCCGACCAGCCGGGCCGCGAGGTTGACGGCGGGGCCGTAGACGTCCCCCATGCGGAGTACGACGGACCCGGTGACCAGCCCGACGCGCACGTCCGGCAGCCGCTTGTCGCCTCCGATCACCTGCACGATGTCCCAGGCGATCTCGACCCCCTCCTCCGGGGTCGGCGCCATGAACAGCACCGAGTCGCCGAGGGTCTTGACGACCCGTCCGGCCCGTCGGGAGACGACGTCGTGGCTGCGGCTCTCGAACACCTCGACCAGGTCGCCGATCTCGTCGTCGTCGAGCCGGTTGGTGAGCTCGCTAAAGCTGACCAGGTCGGCGAAACCCACCGTCGCCTCGGCCAGCTGCTCGTCGGCGGCGCCCTCGAGGCTCTCCACACGGGCGACGGCAGCGACGAGGTGCCGTCGCCAGACGTAGGTGAGCAGCGCCTCGAACTCCGGACCGATCCCCTCCACGAGCCGCAGCGCCTCCTCGCGCTTGGAGGAGTCGCTCGTGGTCTTGTCGAGCAGCGAGGCCAGCGTGGCCACCTCCCACTCGGCGAGCCGGTCCATCGTCTGCCCGACCGCACGGGTCATCCGCACGATCGTGTCGAAGTCGAGGTGGCCGAGCCGCTCGATCGCGGCGACCCTCGAGAGCGCCTCGGCGTCAGCGGTGCTGAACGCCGAGGCTCCGTCGGCGCCCGGGAAGCCGAGCGCGCGCCAGAGCCGCTGCGCCTGGTCGACGGTGAGTCCAGCGGTGGCAGCCACCTCTTCGCCGGTCAGCTCAGGGACGGCTCCGAGAATCGCTCGTTCGAGGTCCTCAGGTGCCGTCATCAGCCTTGCGGGCCCCGTGGAAGAGCTCGTCGCTCACCCGCAGCTGGGCCTGTTCGACGTTGGGGATGTCGTGGAGCTGCACCCGTCCCTGCTCGCTGGCGTCGGAGATGATCAGGGTGCCGCAGCCGAAGATCCGGTCGAGGAGGCCCTTCTCGTACTCGATGTCGCTGATCCGGTTCATCGGGATGTCGTGGCCGCGGCGGGTGAGCAGTCCGGTGCGGGTGATCAGCCGCCGGTTGGTGAAGGTGTAGGTCGTGGTCAACCAGTCGAGGAACGGCTTCACGCAGAACCACAGCAGCAGCAGGGCGGTGACCACCCACAGCACCCACCGCCAGGTGCCGGCGTGGTCGCCGTCGGGGAGGCTGGACAGGTAGCCCGCCACTCCTGCGATCACGATCAGCACCACGGCGGGGAGGACCAGCGCCTTGACGTGCGTGCGGGTGCTGAGCACGACGTGCTCGCCCTCGTTGAGGAGCTTCGGGGAGATCGCCACGGCCCCGATCATGCCACGGACGGGGTCGCTCTCAGGGGCCTTCCGGACGGACGTGCACGACGTCCCCGGCCCCGAGGTGCTCCTCCCCGGCGGAGGTGCGTACGACGAGCCGACCGGCCTCGTCGACGTCGACCGCCTCGCCGGTCACCTCGCCCCCCGGGACGGCCACCTTCACCTGCTGGCCGGGGGTGGTGCACAGCTCGAGGTACGCCGCCCGCAGGTCGGCGCCCGCGACCCACTCGTCGTAGCGGACCTCGAGCTCCTCGACCAGGGCACCGAGCAGCGCGGACCGGTCGACCGGGCCACCGGTGACGATCGCCAGCGAGGTCGCCTCGGGGACGGGCAGCTCGTCCCGGGACTGGTGGCAGTTGATGCCGATGCCGACCACGGCCGCGGCCGTCCCGTCGTGCTCGATCCGCTCGAGCAGGATCCCGCCGAGCTTGTGGTCGTCGGCGAGCACGTCGTTGGGCCACTTCAGTGCGACCTGGACGCCCGTGACCCGGCGTACGGCAGCGGCGGCAGCGACCCCGGTCAGCAGCGGCAGCCACGGCCAGCGCTCCGGGGGCGCAGCGTCCGGGACCAGCAGGAAGGAGACCGTCAGCGAGCTCCGGGCCGGGGTGACCCACTCGCGACCCAGCCGGCCGCGGCCGGCTGTCTGGTGCTCGGCGGCCAGCACCAGCCCCTCCCGCTCGCCGGACCGGAACCGGTCGCCGACGTCGGCGTTCGTCGAGGCCGACTCGTCGACCACCTCGACCCGCCATCGGCCCGTCGTCCCGGACGTCGTCCCGGACGTTGTCCCGGCTGCCTCGAGGGGTGGGCGGCTGTCCGCGTCGTCGCTCATGCCCACTAGATTGGCGCAGGAACGAACCGATTGCGAGGAGTCCTTCACGTGAGCGCAGCAGCGGGCCATCAGGACACGGGCGGCACTGAGGTCCCCGAGGACATCGACATCCACACGACCGCGGGCAAGCTGGCCGACCTCGACCGTCGTGTCGACGAGGCGGTGCACGCGGGTTCGGCCAAGGCGGTCGAGAAGCAGCACGCCAAGGGCAAGATGACGGCCCGCGAGCGCATCGAGAAGCTGTTCGACGAGGGCTCGTTCGTCGAGCTCGACGAGCTGGCCCGGCACCGCTCCACCGCCTTCGGCCTGGAGAAGAACCGGCCCTACGGCGACGGCGTGATCACCGGCTTCGGCACCATCGACGGTCGCCAGGCCTGTGTGTTCTCCCAGGACTTCACCATCTTCGGCGGCTCACTGGGCGAGGTCTACGGCGAGAAGATCACCAAGGTGATGGACCTCGCCATCAAGACCGGCTGCCCGATCATCGGCATCAACGAGGGCGCCGGCGCCCGCATCCAGGAAGGCGTCGTCTCTCTCGGCCTCTACGGCGAGATCTTCCGGCGCAACGTGCACGCCAGCGGCGTGATCCCGCAGATCAGCCTGATCATGGGCTCCTGCGCCGGCGGGCACGTCTACTCCCCCGCCGTCACCGACTTCACGATCATGGTCGACGGCACCTCCAACATGTTCATCACCGGTCCCGACGTCATCAAGACCGTCACCGGCGAGGACGTCACCATGGAGGAGCTCGGCGGCGCCCGGGCCCACAACACCAAGTCAGGCAACGCCCACTACATGGGCTCCGACGAGGACGACGCGCTGGAGTACACCAAGGCACTGCTGTCCTACCTGCCGCAGAACAACCTCGACGACCCTCCGACGTACGACACTGCGTCGTTTGGAGGGGGGGCGGACCTCGAGATCAGCGAGCTCGACCGGGCACTGGACACCCTCATCCCCGACGGTGCCAACCAGCCCTACGACATGCACACCGTGATCACCTCGGTCCTCGACGACGAAGAGTTCCTCGAGGTGATGGAGCTGTTCGCACCCAACATCGTGGTCGGCTACGGCCGCGTCGAAGGGAAGTCGGTCGGCGTCGTCGCCAACCAGCCGATGCAGTTCGCCGGCACCCTCGACATCGACGCCTCGGAGAAGGCGGCCCGCTTCGTGCGCACCTGCGACGCGTTCAACATCCCGGTGCTCACCTTCGTCGACGTGCCCGGCTTCCTCCCCGGGACCGACCAGGAGTGGAACGGCATCATCCGCCGCGGCGCCAAGCTGATCTACGCCTACGCCGAGGCGACCGTCCCGCTCGTCACGATCATCACCCGCAAGGCCTATGGCGGGGCCTACGACGTGATGGGCTCCAAGCACCTCGGAGCCGACATCAACCTCGCGTGGCCCACCGCCCAGATCGCGGTGATGGGCGCCCAGGGCGCGGCCAACATCGTCTACCGCAAGGAGCTGGCCCAGCTCGACAAGGACGGCGGTGACGTCGAGGAGCGCCGGGCCGAGCTGATCGCGGAGTACGAGGACGCGCTCGCCAACCCCTACATCGCCGCCGAGCGGGGCTACATCGACGCGGTGATCACGCCCCACGAGACGCGCATCGAGGTCGTCCGCGCGCTGCGCCTGCTCGCCTCCAAGCGCGAGACGCTGCCGCCGAAGAAGCACGGGAACATCCCGCTGTGAGCGACCCGGTGAACGACGAGACCCACGACTCCGAGGAGCGGCCCCCGCTGCTGCGCATCGTCAAGGGCGACCCGACCCCGGAAGAGGTCGCGGCGCTCGTGTCGGTCGTCTCCGCGATGGCTGCCGGCGCCGCGGAGGCAGCGGCCAGCGACCACGCCCCGAAGTCCGAGTGGTCGGCCCACCACCGCAAGCTGCGCACCACCCACCGGCACGGTGTCGGGGCGTGGCGCACCAGCGCGCGGTAGACCGATCACTAGGTTGGCCTGATGTCGACCCTCCCGCGCCTGATCCTCGCCTCCGCCTCACCGGCGCGGTTGAAGACCCTGCAGAACGCAGGCCTCTCCCCCGAGGTGATCGTCAGCGGGGTCGACGAGAGCACGGTCCCGATGACCGGTCCGGCCGACTACACGATGAAGCTGGCCCAGCTGAAGGCCGTCGCGGTCGCCGCTGACCAGAAGCGGGCGCTGGTGGTCGGCTGCGACTCGGTCCTCGCGCTGGACGGCGAGGTCCTGGGCAAGCCCGGGACCGACGACGAGGCAGTCGCCCGCTGGAAGCAGATGCGGGGTCGTTCCGGCGTGCTCCACACCGGGCACTGCGTCATCGACACCCACCGCGAGGTGTGGCTGGCACGCTCGGCAGCGACACAGGTGCGCTTCGCGCACGTCACCGACGAGGAGATCGAGGCGTACGTCGCGACCGGCGAGCCCTCAGCGGTCGCGGGGGCCTTCACCATCGACGGACGCGGCGGGGCCTTCGTGTCGGGCGTGACGGGCGACCACCACAACGTCGTGGGCATCAGCCTTCCCCTGCTGCGGCTGATGTTCGAGGAGCTCGGCTTCGTCTGGACCGAGTTCTGGAGCTGACCCGATGACCAGGGTCTCGTGGGCTCCGTGGAACTCCACGGCGTGCCGTGTGAACACGAACCGGCGGAAAGCCCAGAACCGGACCAGCATCGCCAGCACCGCGCCGACCACGTTGGCCGCCACGTTGTCGGCCAGCACGCTCGACCACCCGAACACGTTGCGGGTGATCCACAGGCAGGCCATCGGGATCACGAACGACGCGAAGTTGACGATCGCGTAGTTGACCAGGCCGCCGCCCAGACCGGTGGGGTGACGGTTCTTGAAGGCGTAGTGCCGGCTGCCGTAGAAGCTGATCAGCATGCCGACCGTGTTGGCGACGAAGTAGGTCATCACCGGGTAGTCGTGCAGCGGACCGGGACCGTAGAGCATCGGCAACCCGTGCACGAGCGCGTTGAACAGCAGCACGGCCACCGTGGTCGCGACGACGTTGACGGCCGAGAACTTGATCGCCTCGCCGAAGACGCGACGCGCTCGCGCACCCATGGCCTGCACGCTATCCCGGCGGTCCCCGCCGAGGGCTCGCGGACTCACTCACACGTATCGGGTGATCCCAGCCCCGGTGGGCGGGGTGAGCCTGAGCGGGCAGGGGGCGAACCCCCTGCCCGAGGCGAAAGATGTGGTGACATGAGCGACACCGACGTACACGGCCCGGTGGACTTCGTCCTGCTGGAGTTCCCCGACGACCGGCTCGAGGGTCGCGCAGCCGTTGAGCTGCTCGACCTCGTCAACCGCGGCATCATCGCGGTCTTCGACCTGCTGGTCGTCGGCAAGACCGACGACGGCGAGACCTACGGCGTGGAGATGACCGGCGGGGACGACCGGCTCGGCGGCTTCGCGGAGTTCGGCGGCGCGAGGTCTGGTCTGCTGACCGAGGACGACATGCGCGAGGCGGCCTCGGTCCTGGAGCCGGGACGCCTGGCGGCGCTCATCGTCTACGAGAACACCTGGGCGGTGCCGTTCGTGGCGGCCGCGCGCGAGGCGGGCGGCGAGCTCGTCGCCGGCGCGCGGATCCCGGCCCAGGACGTGATGGATGCACTGGACGCACTCGAGGCCCTCGAGGGTTCCGAGTCCATGGAAACGATGAGCTGAGGAGACAGAGATGCCCGGACTACTGCGTGGAGTGGCGCGCACCGCGGTCATAGCAGGAACCGCGTCGGCCGTGAACGGCCGCGTACAACGCCGACAGGCGAACAAGTTCGCCGAGCAGGACGCCCAGACCTATGCCAAGCAGCAGGAGGCCTACGAGCAGCAGTATGCGCCACCGCCGCAGGCACCGCCCCCGCCTCCCCAGGGCTCAGGGGGCGACATGCTCGAGCAGCTGAAGACCCTCGGGGAGCTGAAGGCGGCGGGCGTGCTGACCGAGGAGGAGTTCGCGGCCCAGAAGGCGAAGATCCTGGCTCGGTGATCAGGCTCCGTCGTACGCCGGCTGGCATGATCGGCCCATGCGTGGGCTGATCCTGGCCGGGGGAACCGGTTCGCGACTGCATCCGGTGACCCTCGGCACCAGCAAGCAGCTGGTGCCGGTCTACGACAAGCCGATGATCTACTACCCGCTCAGCACCCTGATGCTGGCCGGCATCCGCGACATCCTGGTCATCACCACACCCCACGAAGCCGCGGGTTTCCAACGCCTGCTCGGCGACGGCTCGGCGTTCGGGATCTCGCTGGCGTACGCCGAGCAGGCCTCCCCGGACGGGCTGGCCCAGGCGTTCACGATCGGTGCGGACTTCATCGCCGGTCAGTCGTCCGCGCTGGTGCTCGGCGACAACCTCTTCTACGGGCCGGGGTTCGGCCGCAAGCTCGCGCGCTTCGGTGACATCGAGGGGGCGACCGTGTTCGCCTACTGGGTCTCCCGGCCCAGTGCCTACGGGGTGGTCGAGTTCGACGCCGAGGGCACCGCGATCTCGCTGGAGGAGAAGCCGGAACGCCCGCGCAGCAGCTACGCGGTCCCGGGCCTCTACTTCTACGACGCCGACGTCGTGGAGATCGCGCGCGGCCTCGAGCCGTCGGCCAGGGGCGAGTACGAGATCACCGACATCAACCGGCACTACCTCGACCGCGGCCGGCTCCAGGTCGAGGTGCTCGAGCGCGGCACCGCCTGGCTGGACACCGGCACCTTCGACTCGCTGCACGACGCCAGCAACTTCATCCGCACCATCGAGCACCGGCAGGGGCTCAAGATCGGCGCGCCGGAAGAGGTCGCCTGGCGACAGGGTTGGCTCACCGACGACGAGCTCCGCCGGCGCGCCGAACCGTTGCTGAAGTCGGGGTACGGCGCCTATCTACTCGGCCTGGTCGACCCCGAGCACCTCTGACGCGGCGACCGTCCACCGGTCCTGCCACGGCCCGATGGGGTCGATGCCGTGCTCGCGGAGCCGGTCGTGGCCGAGCACCGAGTACGCCGGCCGGGCCGCCGGGCGGGGGAACGCCGTCGAGTCGGTCGGCCTGACGATGTCCGGTGAGAGTCCGGCAGCGGCCACCACCTCGCGAGCGAAGCCGAACCAGCTCGTCTCGCCGCCGGAGGTCGCGTGCCAGATGCCCGTCGGTGCGTCCGCCTGGACGAGCCGCACCACAAGGTCAGCGACGTCCTTGGTCCACGTCGGCTGGCCGACCTGGTCCTCGACGACGTCGACCGTGCCTCTCTCGCGGGCGAGACGGGCGATGGTACGCGGGAAGCAGGAGCCGTGGGCGCCGTACAGCCAGGCGGTGCGGACGACCAGGTGTCGCTCCGGCGCCACCATCCGCAGAGAGAGCTCTCCGGCCGCCTTGGTCCGGCCGTACACCGTTCGCGGTCGCACCGGCGCGTCCTCGTCGTACGGCGACCGGGCCTCGCCGTCGAAGACGTAGTCGGTGCTCACCTGCACCGGGAGCGCCCCGGCGTCGTGGGCCAGGCGGGCGAGCCGGGCCGCCCCGACCTCGTTGACGGCGATCGCCTCGGCCAGGTGCGACTCGGCAAGGTCGACGTCGGTCCAGGCAGCGCAGTTGACCACGACGTCGTGCCCGGCCACCGCCCGGGCGACCGCGGCCTCGTCGGTCAGGTCGAGGTCGTGGCGACCGGCCGCGGTGTGCTCGATGCCGCGCTCGGTCAACGTCGCGCAGACGTCGGTGCCGAGCATGCCCTGCGCACCGGTCACCAGCCATGTCACAGGCCGGAGCCTAGTGCGACTCGGTTAGCCTGCTCCCGTGTTGGTCCGCGAGCTCTCCGTCCCCGGCGCGCTCGAGTTCACACCGGTCCAGTACGATGACGACCGCGGGGTCTTCCTGGAGTGGTTCCGTGAGGACGAGTTCAGCAAGGCCACCGGGCACTCGCTGCACCTGGCCCAGGCCAACTGCTCGGTCTCGCGGGCCGGCACGCTGCGCGGCATCCACTTCGCCGAGCTGCCACCGAGCCAGGCCAAGCTGGTCACCTGCGTGCACGGTGCGGCCCTCGACGTGGTCGTCGACCTGCGCGTCGGCTCGCCGACCTTCGGTCGTTGGGACGCCGTCACGCTCGACGACGACGACCGGCGCGCCGTCTACCTCCCCGTGGGCGTCGGGCACGCGTTCATGGCGCTGGCCGACGAGACGGTCGTGAACTACCTGTGCTCGGAGCCCTACTCCCCCGGTCGTGAGCACGCCATCCATCCGCTCGACCCGGCGATCGGCATCGAGTGGCCGGCCACCGCCCGGGACGGCACGGACCTCTCGCCCCTGCTGTCGCCCAAGGACGACGCCGCCCCCACGCTCGCCGAGGTCCGGGCGCGCGGCGTGCTGGCGTCCTACGAGAGCTGCCTCGCCTTCAGCCGAGGTGAGCTCGCGCCTTGAGCGGCTCCCACCAGGCGCGGTTCTCGCGGTACCACCGAACGGTCTCCGCCAGTCCGGCGGTGAAGGGCACCTGCGGCTGGTAGCCGAGCTCGGTGCGGATCTTGGTGTCGTCGACCGAGTAGCGCAGGTCGTGGCCCAGTCGGTCGGTGACGTTGCGGACCCGGTCCCAGCCGGTGCCGGTCGCCTCGAGCAGCAGGCCGGTGAGCTCCTTGTTGCTCAGCTCGGTGCCGCCGCCGATGTTGTAGACCTCGCCCGGCCGTCCGCCGTGCAGCACGAGATGGATCGCCCGGCAGTGGTCGTCGACGTGCAGCCAGTCGCGGACGTTGGCACCCTCGCCGTACAGCGGTACCTCGGCGCCGTCGACGAGGTTGGTGACGAACAGCGGGATCACCTTCTCGGGGAACTGGTAGGGCCCGTAGTTGTTGGAGCACCGCGTGATCGACACCGGCAGTCCATGCGTGCGGTGGTAGGCCCGGGCCAGCAGGTCACTGGACGCCTTCGACGCGGAGTACGGCGAGTTGGGCTCGAGCGGCTGCTCCTCGTCCCAGCTGCCCTCCGCGATCGAGCCGTAGACCTCGTCGGTGGAGACGTGCACGAACCGGTCGAGGCCCGTCTGGAGTGCCGACGCGAGCAGCGTCTGGGTGCCGACCACGTTGGTCATCACGAAGTCGGCCGCACCCAGGATCGACCGGTCCACGTGGCTCTCGGCGGCGAAGTGCACGACGGCGTCGGTCTCGGCCATCAGGGTGTCCACCTGCGGCCGGTCGAGGATGTCACCCTCGACGACGCGCAGTCGCTCGTCGGACAGCACCGGAGCAAGGTTCTCGATGTTGCCGGCGTAGGTGAACTTGTCGAGCACCACCACCTGCTCGGGAACCGGTCCGCCCCAGGCGCCGGTGAGCACGCTGCGCACGTAGTGGCTGCCGATGAACCCGGCACCCCCGGTGACCAGGAGTCTCATGTGGGCCATCGTGGCAGCACCGGCACGATCTGGCTGCCCGTCGACCGCAGCGTCGCCGCGATCCCTGCACTCAGCGGTGTCCGGGCGAGGGCCGACGTGTGCGGCCAGGCCACCGACCGCAGCCTCAGGTCGCGCACCTGGAACCCCGACTGCGGACTGGTGCCCAGCACGATCGGCGGCCTGCGGCGGGTGATCCGGTGGAGGTCGCCGAGGACGGCGCCGACCGTCGTCGAGCGTTCGCTGGCGATCACCTTCAGCGCCCGCACTCCGTGGTCGGTGACCTGGCCGGTCGCCGCGACCACCATGGCGGCCGCGTCGTCGACGAAGAGGTAGTCGCGCCTGGTGTCCAGAGAGACGTAGACACTGATCGGCTGCCGGCTCAGCTGCGCCCGACAGAGCGCCGAGACCAGCCCTTGCGGTTTGGACAGATCCTGGCCCGGACCGTAGAGGTTCGCGAGCCGGCCGACGAGCAGGGCGGTGCCGGTGCGCTGGGCGAACTCGGTGGCGATGACCTCGGTCCGCAGCTTGGCGTGGCCGTACGGCGAGAGGGGAGCCGGCTCGGTGTGCTCGGTGAACGGCCCACCTCTCGCGCCGGCGTACACCCCGCCGGCCGAGGAGGCCAGGAAGAACCCGTGCCGGTGCCGACCATCGGGCTGCCAGCGCTCGAGGAACTGCTCGAGGATCGCCATCTCGACCGCGAGGTCCTCCTCGGAGGTCGCGACCACCCCGGCCCCGGCGCACCAGTAGACCTCGAGGGCACCGGCCAGCCCCTCGACGGCGGCCAGCAGCGCGGTCACCGCGTTGTCGCGGTCCTCCCACGGGACGATGGTCGTGCGCGGCTCGCGACCCAGCGCCCGGAGGCGTCGGCAGACGGCACTGCCGAGCAGCCCACCGCCACCGATCACCCAGGCGGTGCGGGCCTGGTCAGGGTGGGGGTCAGGGCCTGGGTCGACGTCCAAGGGGTCCCTCCGCAGGATCCTGGGTGATCAGGTACAGCGGCTTGCCCATGGCCATGTTGACGGCGACTCCGACGTACTCCGCGATCACGCCCAGCGAGAACAGGATCGCGCCGGTGCAGATCAGGGTGACGACGGCGAGCGAGGTCCAGCCGGCGACCGGCGCGGGGTGGACCAGCTGACGGATGACGATGAACACCGCCAGCAGGAAGCCCAGCACGGCGAACGCGATGCCGAGGCCGCTGACGAGCCGGAGCCCGCGGGTGCCGCCGGTCAGCACCATCCGCCAGAAGTGCGACAGCAGCGTGCGCGTGGAGTAGCCGGAGCGGCGCCCCTCCCCCTCGGCGCGCGACACGACCGGCGCGGTGGCCGGTGGTCCGGCGACCCAGCCGAGGGCGATGTCGAGGTAGACCCCGGAGCCGGCGTACGCCGCGACGCTGCGCCCCACCTCGCCCAGGATCAGCCGGTAGCTGTGGAACACCGAGGTGTCCGCGCCGCCGCTCAGCACGTTGACCACGCGCTTGGCTCCCCGGGAGGCGGCGTTGCGCACAGCACCGTGGGGGGCGCTGTTGGTCGGCCGGGCGTAGACGACGCTGACCTGCTCGGCCAGCGCCACGTCCAGCATCGCGCCGATGTACGCCGGGTCGTGCTGGCCGTCCTCGTCGAGGGTGACGATCCAGTCGCCCCCGGCCGACGCCATCCCGGCCAGGGTGGCCGCGTGCTGGCCGAAGTTGCGGCTCAACCAGATGCCTCGCGCGAAGGCGTGCTCCTGCTCCATCTCCCGGATCACGCGGGCCGAGTCGTCGGGCCCGCAGTCGTGCACGAGCAGCACCTCGGCCACCCGGAACGGCGCCCCCGCGGGCGAGACGGTGGACCGGTTCAGCGCCGCCAGCTCGGCCACCACCGAGGGCAGGTGGCGCTCGGCCTGGTAGACCGGGATCACCACCGAGACGAGGTGCTCGCCACCCGGTGGCGCGACGTCGGCTGGCACGGGCCCGACTATATTCACCGGCGTCTCGTCAGGGAGGGTTCGCGCATGGTCACTGCACCTCCACGCGTGTCGGTGGTGGTGCCGTCGTACCAGAACGGGGCCTACATCGAGGCGACCATCCGCTCGGTCCTCGCCCAGACCTTCACCGACTTCGAGCTGGTCGTCGCCGACCACGGCTCCTCGGACCGGACGTGGGAGCTTCTCCAGCAGTTCACCGGCGACGAGCGGGTCCGGCTGCTCACCACCGAGCCCGGCGGTGGTGCCGAGCGCAACTGGAACCGGGTGACCGAGCAGGCGCGCGGCGAGCTGGTCAAGCTGGTGTGCGGCGACGACCTGCTCGAGCCCAGTGCCCTGGAGCGCCAGGTCGCAGCCTTCGACGCCCATGACGAGGGCGTCGTGCTGGTGGCCTCGAAGCGTGACCTCATCGACGCGTCCGGACGACACGTGCTGCGCAACCTCGGTCTCGGGGGTCTGCCCACCGGTCGGGTGCCCGGGCCGAGCGCCGTACGGCGGACCGTGCTCCGCGGAGCGAACGTCTTCGGCGAGCCGGCCTGCGTGCTCATGCGCCGAGCAGTGCTGGAGCGGGCCGGCGGGTGGAGCGGGAGCCCCGGCTTCGTGATCGACCAGTCGACGTACTGCCGGGTGCTGCTGCACGGCGACCTCGTCACCACGCCGGAGTCGCTCGCCTCGTTCCGGATCAGCGCCACCCAGTGGAGCGTCCGGCTGGCCGGGGAGCAGGCGCGCTCGGTGGCCGAGCTGCATCGCCAGCTCGCCCAGCTCGCCCCCGGACTGCTCAGCTCCCGAGACGTCGCCGTCGGCAACGCCATGGCCGCTGTGCGGGCCGCCCAGCGCCGGCTGGTCTACCTGTACCTTCGCAGGCGGATGTCGCCCGACAGCTGACCGACCGCCACCCCGGAAGGCCCCACCATGGCCCTCGCCCCGCGCCCGTGCCCCGCGTGCGCCTCGCGGACCACACCCGCCGGCTGCGAGCTGCCGGAGATGATGTTCGGGCTGGGCGAGCGCTTCGACTACCTGACCTGCGCCGACTGCGCATCACTGTTCATCCGCGAGGTTCCCGACGACCTCGCGGCCTACTACTCGGCGCCGTATTACTCGCTCGAGGTCGACCCCGAGGTGGTCCTCGGCCGACCGGGAGTCAAGCAGCTGGTGGCGCTGCTCGGCCGGTCCACCCTGTTCGGGTCGGGTCGCGTGTCCCGGACCGCTCGGGTCGTGCCGGTCCGACAGCTGCGCACGCTGGTCACCCTCCTGGAGTCGGTCCGGCTGGCCGGGCTGCCCGGCGGGCGGGACACCCGGGTGCTGGACGTCGGCTGCGGGGCCGGTGCCCTCGTGTTCGCGCTCGGGCTGGCCGGGATGCGGTCCGTGACCGGTGTCGATCCGTTCCTCGCAGCCGACCGGACCCTGTCGACAGGAGCGCCCGTGCTGCGTCGCACCGTCGACGACCTGGACGGATCCTTCGACCTGGTGATGCTGCACCACAGCCTCGAGCACGTGCCGGACCCCGGCGCCACGCTCGAGGCCGTCGCGCGCCGGCTCTCGCCCGACGGCCGGGTGCTGGTGCGGATGCCGACCGTGTCGTCAGCGGCGTACGAGCGCTACGGCCACGACTGGATCCAGCTCGACCCACCGCGGCACCTCACGCTGTTCTCCCGCGCTGGCATGGAGACGCTGGCTCGGTCGACCGGCTTCGCGGTCGAGGCGGTGGCCGACGACTCCAGCAGCTTCCAGTTCTGGGGCAGCGAGCAGGTCAGGCGCGGCACCAGCCTGATGGCGCCTGACTCCCACTTCGTGAACCCGTCCGGCTCCGCCTTCACGCGGGCGCTGCTGCGGGCCTGGGACCGTGAGGCCGACGAGCTCAACCGCGCCGGCCGGGGTGACCAGGCGGCCTGGGTCCTCCGCCCGGTGGCCGCCGGCTGAGGGAGCTCACTCCACCGGCAGGCCGAGGCCGCGCGCGATCAGCATCCGCTGCACCTCGGAGGTGCCCTCGCCGATCTCGAGCACCTTGGCGTCCCGGTAGAAGCGCGCGACGGCGTACTCCTCCATGAAGCCGTAGCCGCCGAAGACCTGGGTGGCGATGCGCGTCGCGGTCACCGCCGACTCGGTGGCGTAGAGCTTGGCGATGGCGGCGGCGTGCTTGAACTCCTTGGCCGGCTTGCCGGCGTCCTTCATCCAGGCGGCCTGGTAGGTCAGCTGCCGGCTGGCGGCGAGCATCACCTCCAGGTCGGCGATCTGGAAGGCGACGCCCTGCTTGCGCCCGATGGGTACGCCGAACGTGGTCCGCTCCCCGGCGTACTGCAGGCTCAGGTCGAGACAGGCCTGGATGCAGCCGACGGCGAGGGCGGCGATCGCGACCCGACCGTCGTCGAGGGTGGCCAGGAACTGGGCGAACCCGCGGCCGCGCTCGCCGAGCAGGTGCGACTCGGGCACGCGCGCGTCGCTGAAGCTGAGCGGGTGGGTGTCCGAGGCGTGCCAGCCGAGCTTGTCGTAGGCCTTCTCGGCGGTGAACCCCTCGGTGCCGCTCGGGACGATGATGGTGGAGATCTCGGCCCGGCCGTCCTCGCGCTCCCCGGTGCGGGCGGTCACCGTCACCAGCGAGGTCATCTCGGACCCGGAGTTGGTGATGAACTGCTTGCTGCCGTTGATGACCCACTCGCCGTCGACGAGCTCGGCCTTGGTCTTGGTCGCCCCGGCGTCAGAACCGGCACCCGGCTCGGTGAGGCCGAAGCCGGCCAGCTTCTGGCCCTCGACGAGGTCGGGCAGCCAGGTGTCCTTCTGCTCGTCGGTGCCGAAGGTGAGGATCGGGTTGATGCCGAGGCCGACGCCGGCCTCCAGGGTGATGCCGAGCGACTGGTCGACGCGGCCGATCTCCTCGATGGCCACGCACAGGCTGGTGAAGTCACCGTCGGCACCGCCGTACTGCTCCGGCGCGGTGAGGCCGAACAGTCCGAGCGAGCCCATCTTCCGGACCACGTCGACCGGGAAGTGGTGGTCGCGGTCCCACTGGGCGGCGTGCGGAGCGATCTCCTTCTCGGCGAAGTCGCGCACCGTACGGCGGAACTGTTCGTGGTCCTCGGACAACTCGAAGCTCATGGGCGCATCCTAGCCCAGATGTTAACGATCGCTAACCCCTCGATGACCCCTCGCTCGGGTTCGCAACTGGGTGGGATGGTCCCTAGAGTGGCTGGGTGACTGTGACGAGCTCAACGGCGAGCTTCTTGGCGGACGCGACCTCGTCCGACGCCGCGCTGCGCCGCTTCCTGCACGGACTCCCGGGTGTCGACCAGGTGGGCGCCGAGCAGCGCGCGGCCGGCCTCGGCACCCGCTCGATCAAGACCTCGGCCAAGGAGTTCGCGATCGACCTGGCCATCCGGATGGTCGACCTCACCACGCTGGAGGGGGCCGACACGCCCGGCAAGGTGCGGGCCCTGTCGACCAAGGCGATGCACCCCGACCCGGCGGACCCGACCTGCCCCTCGACGGCAGCCGTGTGCGTCTACCCGGACATGGTCCCGTTCGCGAAGGAGACGCTGAGTCATGCCGGGGGTACGTCCGGCGTACACATCGCGGCCGTGGCCACCGCCTTCCCCAGTGGACGGGCGGCCCTGGACATCAAGCTGGCGGACGTCCAGGACGCAGTCGAGGCCGGCGCCGACGAGATCGACATGGTGATCGACCGCGGCGCGTTCCTGTCCGGGCGCTACCTGGAGGTCTACGAGGAGATCGTGGCCGTCCGCGAGGCGGTGGGTGACGCACACCTGAAGGTCATCTTCGAGACCGGCGAGCTCCAGACCTACGACAACGTACGACGGGCCAGCTGGCTCGCGATGATGGCCGGCGGCCACTTCATCAAGACCTCGACCGGCAAGATCCAGCCCGCCGCGACGCTGCCCGTGACGCTGGTCATGCTCGAGGCCGTCCGCGACTTCCGCGAGGTCACCGGACAGATGGTCGGCGTGAAGCCGGCTGGCGGCATCCGCTCCTCGAAGGACGCGATCAAGTACCTCGTGATGGTCAACGAGGTCGCCGGCCCCGACTGGCTGGACCCGGACTGGTTCAGGTTCGGTGCCTCCACGCTGCTCAACGACCTGCTGATGCAGCGCACCAAGATGCAGACCGGCCGCTACTCCGGCCCCGACTACTTCACGTTGGACTGATCGCCGTGAGCGAGCGTCAGCGAGTGAACAATGTGAGCCGAATTATCGGGCCCCGTTCGTGCCCGGAGCGAAGCGAGGACACGAATGGGTTTTGAGTACGCACCCGCCCCCGAGTCACGCTCGGTAGTCGACATCAAGTCCTCCTACGGACTGTTCATCAACGGCGAGTTCGTCGACGGCTCCGGCAAGGCGTTCAAGTCGATCTCGCCGAGCACCGAGGAGGTGCTGGCCGAGGTCGCCGAGGCCGACGACCACGACGTCGACCAGGCCGTGAAGGCAGCCCGCCGCGCCTACAACCGGGTCTGGTCGCGGATGAGCGGGGCCGAACGCGGCAAGTACCTCTTCCGGATCGCGCGCATCATCCAGGAGCGCTCCCGCGAGCTGGCCGTCCTCGAGTCGATCGACAACGGCAAGCCGATCAAGGAGTCGCGCGACGTCGACATCCCCACGGCGGCCGCACACTTCTTCTACTACGCCGGCTGGGCCGACAAGCTGGAGTACGCCGGCTACGGACCCGACCCACAGCCGATGGGCGTCGCCGGCCAGGTCATCCCGTGGAACTTCCCGTTCCTGATGCTGGCCTGGAAGATCGCTCCCGCCCTGGCCTGTGGCAACACCGTCGTGCTCAAGCCGGCCGAGACCACTCCCCTGACCGCGCTGCTGTTCGCCGAGATCTGCCAGCAGGCCGACCTCCCGCCGGGTGTGGTCAACATCCTCACCGGCGCCGGCGCGACCGGTCAGGCGATCGTCTCCCACGACGACGTCGACAAGGTCGCGTTCACCGGCTCGACCGACGTCGGGCGGGCCATCGCGAAGGCCGTGGCCGGGTCGAGGAAGAAGGTCACCCTCGAGCTCGGCGGCAAGGCCGCCAACATCGTCTTCGACGACGCGCCGGTCGACCAGGCGGTCGAGGGCATCGTCAACGGCATCTTCTTCAACCAGGGCCACGTCTGCTGCGCGGGCTCGCGGTTGCTGGTGCAGGAGTCGGTGGCCGAGGAGGTGCTGGCCAAGCTGAAGCGACGGATGTCGACGCTGCGCGTGGGTGACCCGCTGGACAAGAACACCGACATCGGCGCCATCAACTCCGCCGAGCAGCTCGCCAAGATCCGTGAGCTGTCCGACATCGGCGAGGCGGAGGGTGCCGGCCGCTGGTCGCCGAAGTGCGACCTGCCCGACCACGGCTTCTGGTTCCCGCCGACGATCTTCACCGGCGTCACGGCGGCCCACCGGATCGCCCGCGAGGAGATCTTCGGACCGGTGCTCTCGGTGATCACCTTCCGGACGCCCAAGGAGGCGGTCGAGAAGGCCAACAACACGCCGTACGGCCTCTCGGCCGGCATCTGGTCCGACAAGGGCTCCCGCACGCTGTGGATGGCCTCGCAGCTGCGCGCCGGCGTCGTCTGGTCCAACACGTTCAACCGCTTCGACCCGGCCAGCCCGTTCGGCGGCTACAAGGAGTCGGGCTACGGCCGCGAGGGTGGCCGCCACGGACTGGAGGGCTATCTCAAGTGACGCGCATCGACGTACGCAAGACCTACAAGCTCTACATCGGTGGCGCCTTCCCGCGCTCGGAGTCGGGACGCTCCTACGCGGTCAACGACGCCAGGGGCAGGTTCTGGGCCAACGCCTCGCACGCCTCCCGCAAGGACGCCCGCGACGCGGTCAAGGCGGCCCGTGCAGCGTTCGGCGGCTGGTCGTCGCGCACGGCGTACAACCGGGGCCAGGTCGTCTACCGGATCGCCGAGGTGCTGGAGGACCGTCGCGAGCAGTTCGAGGCCGAGCTGCGCACCGCCGAGGGCCTGACCGCGGCCAAGGCGCGCACCTACGTGGAGGCCGCGATCGACCGGCTCGTCTGGTACGCCGGCTGGGCCGACAAGATCGCCCAGGTGACCGGCGGCGCCAACCAGGTCGCCGGACCGTACTTCAACCACTCCGCCCCCGAGCCGAGCGGCGTGATCGCCGTGGTCGCTCCCAGCGGGCCGCTGCTGGGGCTGGTCAGCGTCATCGCGCCGGCGATCGTCACCGGCAACACCACGGTGGTGATCGCCAGCGAGCCGCATCCGCTGACCTCGATCACGCTGGCCGAGGTGATGGCGACCTCAGACGTCCCCGGCGGCGTGGTCAACATCCTCACCGGTCCCCAGGCCGAGATCGCCCCGTGGCTGGCCTCGCACATGGACGTCAACGGGATCGACCTCACCGGCGTCACCGACGACGAGCTCGCCCGCAACCTCGAGATCGAGGCGGCGGAGAACCTCAAGCGGGTCCGCCGTCCGGGCGTCGAGGACCTCCTCGCTCCCCCGGCCCTCGACCGGATGACCACCTTCCTGGAGACGAAGACCGTCTGGCACCCGATGGGGATCTAGGTTGCCCCAGGTGATCGTCCTGGCCGGGCCGTCCGGGTCGGGCAAGTCGCACCTCGCCGACCGGTTGGGGCTGCCGATCCTGAGACTGGACGACTTCTACAAGGACGGGGACGACCCGACCCTGCCGCGGCTCGACCTGGCCGGAGGCGAGCCGATCGTCGACTGGGACGATCCCGGCTCGTGGAACCTGGAGGCCGCGGTCGCGGCGGTCGAGGAGCTGTGCCGCACGGGCTGCACCGATGCGCCGGTCTACGACATCGCGGCCAGTGCTCGCACCGGCCACCACGTGCTGGAGCTCGACGGGTCGGCGTACTTCGTCGCCGAGGGGATCTTCGCCCAGGAGATCGTGGCCGAGTGCCGCCGCCGGGGGCTGCTCGCCGAGGCCCTCTGCGTCACCCAGCACCCCGCCCTGACCTTCGTACGACGCCTGGCCCGTGACCTGCGCGAGCACCGCAAGCCACCCTTCGTGCTGGTCCGCCGCGGGCTGCACCTGCTCCTCGCCCAGCGTGCAGTCGTCCGGCACGCGCAGGACCTCGGCTGTCGCGTGCTCTCACCCGACGACGCCTACCGCGAGGTGCGCAGCCTCATCGGGTGAGCTGCTCGTGCGGCGCCGAGCGCCAGCCGCCGTTGACGCCACGTCCGCGCATCAGCAGCACCGCCTCGGTGCGACTGCCGGCACCCAGGACCTCCAGCACCCGGTGCACCTCCCGCTCCACCGTGCGCAGGGAGAGTCCCAGTGCATGCGCGATGGCCCGGTCGCGCAGGCCGACGCACACGTGACGGGCCACGTCGAGCTGTCGCTCGGTGAGCGGCGGGTCCTCGCCCGGCTCCAGGATGGGGTGGCAGTGGGGCAGGGTCGCCCTCCAGACGTCGATCACCGAGTCGATCACCTCGGGCACGGTGGTGTACCACGCCACGCGGCGGCCGTAGGCATCGTCGGCACCGCCCACGATCGCCTGCCGTGAGTCGACGACGAGGGCCCGGAGGAACACCGGACCGAGCATGGTCGAGGGGAAGATCGACGAGAGCAACGGGTGCGTGTGAGTGGTGGCCGGGAGCGTGATCAGCTCGGTGTCCACGCCGCGTTCGCGGGCCGACCGCGTCAGCGCCACGCCGGGGTCCTCGGGGTCGTAGGCGTAGTGCGGCTGCAGCACCCACGAGGTGCTGGTCGCCGCCGGGGCGATCCGCTTGAGCTGCAGCACCAGCGCCGCGAGGCCCACCAGTGGCTGCACCGCACCCGGTCTCTCGGCAGCGACACTGTCGAGGCACTCGAGCACCTCGGCTGAGCGTCTGCGGAGGGCGGCGACCTCGGCCGGCTCCTCGAAGCTCCCGAGCCCCCGAGTGACATCCATGGCGCAGATGGTCTCAGGTGGCTCGGGATTTGGCAGCGGTTTCGCCGGTCGAGCCGAAGAGCGCCATCGCTCCGGTCGGGCATCCGCAGTGCACCGAGGCCCGCCTCGGGCGGCTCAGGCCAGTGCCTTGGCCTTCAGCGCGTCGAACTCCTGGGGCGAGATCGCCCCGGAGTCGAGCAGACCCTTGGCCTGCGCGATCTGGTCGGCGGGCGAGGCCCCGGACGAGACCTGCCGGATGTAGGCCTCCTGGTCGCGCTGGGCAGTCTGGACGGCGGCGATGTTGCGCTCGGTCATCTGCCGGCCGCGCGCGATCAGGTAGACGAGCGAGGTGAGGATCGGCAGGAAGATCAGGAACAGGATCCACACCGCCTTCACCCAGCCGCTCGTGTCCCGGTCGCGGAACAGGTCGCCGAGGATCTGGAAGAGAACCATCAGGTACGCCATCAGCAGGAAGAAGCTGAGGATGAACCAGAAGAAGTCCCAGAAGCTGTCCATGTCGGAGCCCTTTCGTCCGTCCTGGCACGTGTCGGGCGCCAGCGTCAGCGTCACGCTAGGGCTCCGGGGGTCACACCGACCTCACCTGCAACGGGTGAGGCCGCCGGCGCGCGCCGGCTCAGGCGAGGGGCGCGAACAGGTCGACCGGGTTGCCGTCCGGGTCGTGGACGACGGCGTAGCGCATGCCCCAGAACGCGTCCCACGGCGGCAACGCTCCGGTGGCTCCAGCACCGGTGAGCTCGGCGTACGCCGCATCGACCTGGGCCGGGGAGTCGCAGGCGAAGGCGAGCGCCATCCCGTGGCCGCCCGAGGGAGGTGTCCAGTCGCTGTTGAACGACAAGATCGTCTCGCGGGTGTCGAACGCCAGGTGGAGGCTGCCGAGGTCGACGTCCACGTGGGGCTCGGTGTCCGCATCCGCGGCGATCTCGAGGCCGAGGCGACGGTAGAAGGCCAGTGCCGCCGCCATGTCGGCGACGACGATCTCGATGACTGCTGGTCGTAGCTTCATGCGCCCGACGCTAGTCAGGCGCCTCAGGCGGCGTCTTGGACGGATCGGACACGTTCGGCGCGGAGCACGGTCGGCGTCGCTCCGGCCAGCGCCCGCATCTCACGCACCAGGTGGGCCTGGTCGACGTAGCCCGCACGCTGGGCGACCTCCGTCCACGCCAGCCCGGTGTCGGCGGCGGCGACGGCCCGCAGCAGCCGCAGCACCCGGCCGAGCTGCTGTGGCCCGTAGCCGAACAGGGGCAGCAGCCGGCGGTGCAGCTGTCGCGGGCTGTAGCCCACTGCCTCGGCCACCTGGGCGACGGACGAGCCGCGGTCGAGCAAGTCGTGCACCAGGTCGCCGAACGGGTCGCCGTCCGAGGAGGTCGCCCAGTCGATCAGCGCGGACTCCGGGTGTGCGCCGACCTGCTCGGTCAGCGCGCGGGCGCGGGCGCTGCCCCAGACGTCCTCGAGCGGCACCGTGCGGTCGCGCAGCTCGTCGGCCGGCACCCCGAGCAGCAGCGGACCCCGGCCGGCGTGCAGGCGCACTCCCGTGACCGGGTCGGGTGCCACGGCGAGGTGCACCCGAGCGGAGGTGTCCGGCCCGGCGACGAACAGGCGCTCGTCGATGAGCACGAGGTCGATGCAGCCGTCGGGCAGGATCCGCTGCTGCCCGGTCGAGGCAGCGTTGCGCCACACCTCGATGCCGGGCGCGACGGTGCGTTCGGCGTACCCCATCTCCCGACCGTACGACGAGCCACCGACAGCGGCTAGCGCACTCCGAGCTCGGCGTACCCGGGCTTGATGATGTCGTTGATCAGCTGCAGCCGCTGCTCGAAGTGGACGAAGGCCGACTTCATGGCGTTGACCGTGACCCACTGCAGGTCGCCCAGGTCCCACCCGAACGCATCGACGAGCGCGCCCATCTCGCGACTCATCGACGTGCCGCTCATCAGCCGGTTGTCGGTGTTGACCGTGACCCGGAAGCGCAGCTTCGCGAGCAGGCCGATCGGGTGCTCGGCGATCGAACCGGCGGCACCCGTCTGGATGTTGGAGTGCGGGCACAGCTCGAGCGGGATCCGCTTGTCGCGGACGTACTGCGCCAGCCGCCCGAGCCGCACTGCACCACTTTCCGGGTCACCGTCGACCGTGATGTCGTCGATGATGCGGACGCCGTGGCCGAGCCGGTCGGCACCGCACCACTGGATCGCCTGCCAGATCGAGGGCAGTCCGAACGCCTCGCCGGCGTGGATGGTGAAGTGGGCGTTCTCGCGCTGGAGGTACTCGAAGGCGTCGAGGTGCCGGGTGGGCGGGTAGCCGGCCTCGGCGCCGGCGATGTCGAAGCCGACCACCCCGTCGTCGCGGTGCTTCACCGCCAGCTCGGCGATCTCCCGCGACCGGGCCTGGTGACGCATCGCGGTCAGCAGCTGGCGTACGACGATCTTTCTTCCGGACCCGCTCTCCGCCATCCCCTCGTCGAAGCCCTCCTGCACCGCGCGGACGACCTCCTCCAGGGTCAGGTCACCCTCGAGGTGCTGCTCGGGGGCGTAGCGCACCTCGGCGTACACCACCCCGTCGGCGGCCAGGTCCTCGACGCACTCCCGCGCCACCCGGGTGAGGTGGTCGGCGCGCTGCATGACCGCGACCGTGTGGTCGAAGGTCTCCAGGTAGCGCTCCAGCGAGCCGCTGTCGGCCGACTCGGTGAACCAGCGCCCGAGCGACTCGGCGTCGTCGGCCGGCAGGGTGTGGGCGACCTCGTGGGCCAGCTCCACGATGGTGGCAGGACGCAGTCCTCCGTCGAGGTGGTCGTGCAGCAGCACCTTCGGGACGGCCCTGATCAGGTCGGGATCGATGACGATAGATTCGGACACGTTGCCCATCCAACACCTTCACAGGATGCGTCCACGAGGAGCGTCGTACATGCGCGTGTTCAGCACGTTCGAGGAGATCGAAGCCGCCGCCGGGGAGGAGATCGGTGCCTCGGAGTGGGTGGAGATCACCCAGGAGCGGGTCGACGAGTTCGCCAGGGCGACCGACGACTTCCAGTGGATCCACGTCGACCAGGAGAAGGCCGAGGCCGGTCCGTTCGGCGGCACCATCGCCCACGGCTACCTGACGCTGTCGCTGATCCCCTACCTCAGCAACCAGGTGTTCGGGGTCGAGACCGAGGGCGCCAAGCTCAACTACGGGCTCAACAAGGTCCGCTTCCCCAACCCGGTCCCGGTGGGCGCCCGCCTGCGCGCGGTCGTGACCGTCGGCACCGTCACCGACCTCCCCGCCGGCAAGCAGCTGACCATGAAGTACGTCATCGAGATCGAGGACCACGACAAGCCGGCCTGCGTCGCCGAGACCGTCGTGCTGCTGCTCAGCTGATCCGGTCGAGCACGATCGGCCCGGGCTCGTACGACGTGCCGATGTCGTAGCCACCCTCCAGCGAGGACAGCGCACGCTCGAAGCGGTCCGGCTCGTCGGTGTGCAGGGTGAGCAGCGGCTCGCCCTCGGTCACCGCGTCGCCGGGTCGGGCGTGCCACTCGACACCGGCTCCGGCCTGGACGGCGTCGCCCTGCTTGGCGCGGCCCGCGCCGAGCCGCCAGGCGGCGAGCCCGACGGCCATCGCGTCCAGCCGGGTGAGTACGCCGGACGAGGGTGCCGTGACGACGTGGGTCTCGCGCGCGACGGGCAGGGTTGCGTCGGGATCACCGCCCTGGGCGGCGATCATCTGCTTCCAGGAGTCCATCGCCCTCCCGGAGGCGAGCACGTCGGCCGGGTCGAGGTCCTCGCGGCCGGCGCCGGCCAGCATCTCCCGGGCCAGCGCGACTGTCAGCTCGACGACATCCGCTGGTCCACCGCCTGCCAGCACCTCGACCGACTCGCGCACCTCGAGGGCGTTGCCGGCGGTCAGGCCAAGCGGCGTGGACATGTCGGTGAGCAGCGCGACCGTGCGCACGCCCGCGTCGGTGCCGAGACCGACCATCGTCTCGGCCAGCTCGCGCGCCCGGTCGAGGTCCTTCATGAAGGCGCCGGTGCCGACCTTGACGTCGAGGACCAGGGCACCGGTGCCCTCGGCGATCTTCTTGCTCATGATCGAGGAGGCGATCAGCGGGATCGCCTCGACCGTCCCGGTGACGTCGCGCAGCGCGTAGAGCTTCTTGTCGGCTGGAGCCAGGCCCGATCCCGCAGCACAGATGACGGCTCCGACGTCCTCGAGCTGCTGCATCATCGCCTCGTTGGACAGTGACGCCTGCCAGCCCGGGATCGACTCCAGCTTGTCGAGCGTGCCGCCGGTGTGGCCGAGCCCGCGGCCCGACAGCTGCGGCACGGCGACGCCGCAGGCCGCCACCAGCGGCGCGAGCGGGAGCGTGATCTTGTCCCCGACCCCGCCGGTCGAGTGCTTGTCGGCCGTGGGCCGGGACAGCCTGGAGAAGTCCATCCGCTCGCCGCTGCCGATCATCGCCGCGGTCCAGCGGGCGATCTCGCGCCGGTTCATGCCGTTGAGCAGGATCGCCATGGCCAGCGCGGACATCTGCTCGTCGGCGACGTCACCGCGGGTGTAGGCGTCCAGCACCCAGTCGATCTGGCTGTCGCTGAGCTCCGCGCCGTCCCGCTTGGCGATGATCACCTCGACCGCGTCGTGCGCTGCCATCAGGCTCCCTCCTGTCGGACCAGCACCCTACGGAACCCCCGGAGCACGAACGTCCCCCGGCTCTCCGGCTCGCCGACGAGGTCGAGCGCAGGGAAGCAGTCGAAGAGCGCGGTCAACGACTCGGCCAGCTCCATCCGGGCCAACGGTGCGCCCAGGCAGAAGTGCAGTCCGGCGCCGAACGCGAGGTGCGGGTTGGGGTCACGCTGCGGGTCGAAGGTGTCCGCGTCGGCGAACGCCGAGGGGTCGCGGTTGGCAGCACCGAGCAGTGCGGCGACCTTCTCCCCCTCCCTCACGACGACTCCGCCGACCTCGACCTCACGGGTCGCCGTGCGCTCGAAGAGCTGGAGGGCGGAGTCGAAGCGCAGCATCTCCTCGACGGTCAGGGTCGGGTCGTCACCAGGAGTCAGTCCACGGGAGAGCAGCGCCACCAGGCCGTTGCCGAACACGTTGACCGACGCCTCGTGCCCCGCGTTCAGCAGCAGTACGGCGGCCGCGACCAGCTCGTCGTCGGAGAGCCCAGCCGCCAGCAGGTCGGTCGTCAGGTCCTCTCCCGGGCTCGAGCGGCGACGGGCGAGGTGCTCGCGGACGTGGTCGGCGAACTCGGTCGCGGAGCGCACGGCGTCGGCCACCACCTCGGCGGACGGTGCCGGCTCGTACATCCGCACGATCGCCTGCGACCAGCGGCGCAGCGACGACACGTCGGTCGTGGCAAGACCGACCAGCTCGGCGATGACCAGGACGGGCAGCGGCTCGGCGTACTCCCCGATCACGTCGAACGAGGACGGTTCGACCTCGTCGAGCAGCTCGGCGGCCAGCGCCCGGACGCGCGGGCGGAGCCGCTCGACGTGGCCGCGGTTGAAGGCCCCGGCCACCGCCCGTCGTAGTCGGGTGTGCTCGGGCGGCTCGTTCTCCATCATCTGGTTGCGGTGCAGGAGGTTGAACGGCTCGAGGTAGGCCGCCGGCTCCTTGTCGCGCCAGATCCGCCCCAGCGCGCGGTCGCGCAGGACAGCGCTCGCCGCGGTGTGCGAGAAGGTCAGCCATGTCCCCGAGCCCTCGTGCCGGGCGACCTCGTGACGCTGCCGCTCGGCGGCGAAGTGCGGGTAGGGATCTGCGACGACGTCGGCATCCGTCAGGTCAATCGAGGTCGTGGGGGCCGAAGGCATCCGGCAGCACCTCGTCCATGCGGCGTACGCCCTTCGGGGTGAGCAGCAGCAGCTCGGGTCCGCCGTTCTCCATCAGCAGCTGGCGACAGCGCCCGCACGGCATGATCAGCTCGGACTTCCCGTTGACGCACACCGAGTGCGTCAGCCGGCCACCGCCGGTGATGTGCAGCTGGGAGACCATGCCGCACTCCGCGCACAGCGCCACGCCGTACGCCGCGTTCTCGACGTTGCAGCCGGTGACCACCCGGCCGTCGTCGACCAGCGCGGCCGCTCCAACCGGGAAGTGTGAGTACGGCGCGTAGGCGTGGGTGGCCGCCTCGACCGCCCGGGCCTTGAGCTCGTCCCAGTCGACGTCGTCGGTGATCAACCCGCAGAGCCCTTCCGGTAGATCTGTCCGTCGGCCGCTGGCATGCGCAGTCGCTGGGAGGCGAAGGCCAGCACCAGCAGCGTCGTGACGTACGGCGCCATCGTGGTGAACTCGCGCGGGACGACGTCGGTGACCAGGAACCAGAGCAGGAACAGCACCCCGAAGACCAGAGTGGTCGCCGCCTGGGCCTTCGAGCCACGGAAGAACTGCCAGAGCGCGAACGCCACCAGGATCGCGGCCACGAGCAGCAGCAGCCCGTGCAATGAGACGGTGCCTTCGCGGAACGGCAGGGCCTGGGTGTAGCCGAACAGGGTCGACCCGAGGAACATCCCGACCGGACGCCAGTTGCCGAAGATCATCGCCGCCAGGCCGATGTAGCCGCGACCGTTGGTCTGCCCGACCTGGAAGCCCGAGACCGAGACCATCGACAGCAGCGCACCGCCGAACCCGGCCATCGCGCCGGAGATCAGCACGGCCACGAACTTGTAGCGGTAGACGTTCACGCCGAGCGTCTCGGCCGCCGACGGTGCCTCGCCGCACGAACGCAGACGCAGCCCGAAGCGGGTCTTCCACAGCGCCCAGGTGGTGCCGAAGATCAGCACCAGCCCGATCAGCACGAGCGAGCTGAGGTTCTTGGTGAACATCTCCACCACCCCGGCCAGGTCGCTGATCAGGAACCAGTGCTTGTTCTCCAGGGTGTTCATCGGGTCGGAGATGAACGGCAGGTTGATCACCGGAGGGGTGGGCAGCGGCGGTGACTGCGTCGGGCCGCCACCCTCGAGGTCGCTGAACCACGCCTCGGCCAGGAAGCCGGCGACACCGAGTGCGATCAGGTTGATGGCGACACCGGAGACGATGTGGTCGACGCCGAAGACGACCGTGGCCAACGCGTGCAGCGCGCCGCCGAGCAGGCCGAAGGCGGTGGCGCCCAGCACGCCCACCCAGACGCCGTAGTGGAACCCGAAGTAGCCGGCGCCGAGCGTACCCATGATCATCATGCCCTCGAGGCCGATGTTGACCACGCCCGCGCGTTCGGACCAGAGACCACCGAGACCACACATGGCGATCGGCATCGTGGCCGTCAGCGTGACGGTCAGCGTGCCCGACGAGGTCAGCTCGTCGGCGCCGCTGATCACCCGGACCAGGCAGAGCAGCACGAACCCGGCCAGGGCCAGCAAGGCGGTACGCCGGTAGCGCGACCGGCGCTCGACCTGAGCCTCGACCGGCGACGGCGGAGTCGTGACGACCGTGCTCACGAGGCCACCCCCTCGGTCTGCGGGGTCGCTCTGGACTGGTCGGCCAGCTGGGCAGCGACCTCGGACTGCTCGAGGCGGACCCGGTAGCGGCGTACGACCTCGTAGGCGATCACGACGGCCAGCACGATCACGCCCTGGGTGACGCTGACGATGTCGGGCGAGATGCCGGCCAGGATGTTCAGCAGAGTCGCCTGCTCGCTGAGGAACGCGAAGATCAGCGCTCCGAAGGCGATCCCGATCGGGTTGTTGCGGCCGAGCAGGGCGACCGCGATGCCGGTGAAGCCGAGCCCGGTCTGGAACGACGAGCCGTAGGCGAACGAGTCGGAGAACATCGTCGGCAGTCCCACCAGGCCGGCCACGGCACCGGAGAGCAGCATCGCGATCACGATCATCTTCTTGACGTTGACGCCGCTCGCGATGGCTGCGCTCTCGGAGGCGCCGGCCGCGCGCAGGTCGAAGCCGAACCGGGTGCGGTTGAGCAGCACCCAGAAGCCGACACCGACGACCACCGCCAGCAGCGAGAGCCCGTAGAGCTCGGTGGGGCTGTCCTTGAACAGGTTGATGGTGCCGACGCGGGTGCCCTCCGGCATCGCCTTGGTGTTGGTCGCGTTGCCGTTGTTCACGCCGATCTTGAAGATGATGTAGGTGATCACCGAGCCGGCGATCGCGTTCAGCATGATCGTCGAGATGACCTCGCTGACGCCGCGCGTCACCCGCAGCACGCCGGCGATGCCGGCCCACAGGGCGCCGACCACCATCGCGACGATGATGGCGGCCACGGTGTTCAGCTTGCCGGGGAGCCAGGCCTCCCCCGCGAACGCGGCGGCGGCGAACCCGGCGATCTTGTACTGGCCCTCGACGCCGATGTTGAACAGGTTCATCCGGAAGCCGATCGCCGCTGCCACACCGGAGAGGTAGAGCAGCGCCGTCGTGTTCAGGATGCTGACGATGTTGCGGTGGGCCGGCCAGGTGAACATGACGTCCCAGAAGCCGCCGACGTCGTCGCCGGTGATGCTGAGCACCAGGCTGGCGACGATCCCCGCCACCACGAAGGCCAGCACGGGAGCGGCCAGGGCGAGCCCCACCCGCTTGACGAGACTCACTGGTCGTCACCTGCTCCGGTCATGGCGGATCCGAGCTCCTGCGGTGTCACCGTCTGCGGGTCGAACTCGCCGACCAGCCGGCCGCGGAGGAGCACCCGGATCGTGTCGGAGAGGCCGATCAGCTCGTCGAGGTCGGCGGAGATCAGCAGCACGGCGAGGCCGTTCTTGCGGGCCTGCTTGATGTGTCCCCAGATCTGCGCCTGGGCGCCGACGTCGACACCGCGTGTGGGGTGCGAGGCGATCAGCAGGACGGGGTCGCCACTCATCTCGCGGCCGACGATGAACTTCTGCTGGTTGCCGCCGGAGAGAGCGCGCGCAGTGGTGTCGATGCCAGGAGTGCGTACGTCGTACTCCTCCACGATGCGTTCGGAGTCCTGTCGAGCACCGCCGACGTCGAGCCAGCCGCCCTTGACCGACGGCCGCCGGGTCTGGTGGCCGAGGATGCGGTTCTCCCAGAGCGGCGAGTCGAGGAGCAGGCCGTGGCGCTGCCGGTCCTCGGGTATGTAGCCGATTCCGGACTCGCGGCGCTCGCGGGTGGACCACTGGCTGATGTCCTGGTCGCCGAGCCGCACGGTGCCGGCGATCGGGTGCCGCATCCCGATCAGCGTCTCCACCAGCTCGGTCTGGCCGTTGCCCTCGACGCCGGCAATACCGAGGACCTCACCGGCGTGGATGTCGAAGCTGATGTCGGCCAGCTCGGTGCGGCCGAGGGAGTCGTGAAGCTCGATGTCACTCACGCTCAGCAGCACCGTGTCGGTGACGGTGGACTCCTCGGTGCTGGGCGAGGGCAGCTCGCTGCCGACCATCAGCTCGGCCAGCTTGCGGGCGGTGACGTCGGCGGGCTTGACCGAGGTGACGGTCGTGCCGCGGCGCATCACCGTGATGTCGTCGGCGACAGCGAGCACCTCGTCGAGCTTGTGGGAGATGAAGATGAGGGTGTGCCCCTGCGCTTTCAGCTCGCGCAGGTTGGCGAAGAGGGCGTCGACCTCCTGCGGCACCAGCACGGCCGTCGGCTCGTCGAGGATGATGATCTTGGCGCCGCGGTAGAGGACCTTGAGGATCTCGACCCGTTGGCGCTCGCCGACACCGAGGGTCTCGACCAGCTCGTCGGGGTCGAGCTCGAAGCCGTAGCGCTTGGAGATCGTCAGGATCTCGGCCCGGGCCGCGTCGCCGATGCCGTGCAGCTTCTCGGCCCCGAGCGCGACGTTCTCCAGCACGGTCAGGTTGTCGGCCAGCATGAAGTGCTGGAAAACCATCCCGATGCCCCGGTCGATCGCGTCGGCCGGTGTCGCGAAGGAGACCTCGGAACCGTTGACGGTGATGGTCCCGTCGTCCGGCTTCTGCACGCCGTACAGGATCTTCATCAGCGTGGACTTGCCGGCACCGTTCTCGCCGACCAGTGCGTGGATGGTGCCGGTGCGGATGGTGATGTCGATGTCGTGGTTGGCGATCACGCCCGGGAACCGCTTGCCGATGCCCCTGAGCTCGATGGCGCCGGACGCTGCGCCCGATGGTGCTGGTGACGGTGGCTCGACGACCGTGGTCACGGTCCCTCCTGACGTCTGGACGAACAGATGCCCGGGCGACACGGTAGCGCGTCGCCCGGGCACCAGTCTTGCCGGTGGGGAGCCGGTTGTGACCGGCTCCCCGGCTGTTACTTGACCTTCTTGGGGTCGGACGGAACGACGATCTCGCCGCTCTTGATCTTGTCCGCCGCCGCCTCGATCTTGCTCTTGATGTCGTCCACGAAACCGCCGGAGGTGGCGTAGCCGACGCCGTCGCTCTTCAGGTTGTAGTTCGTGAACCCGGGCTTCAGGGACTTGTCCGCGAAGGTCTTGATCTCGTCGTAGACCGCCGTGTCGACCCGCTTCAGGGCCGAGGTCAGGATGTGCGGCTGCTGGTCCTTCGGCGCGGTGAGGTACTGGTCGGAGTCCACACCGATGGCCCACTTGCCCTCACCCGCCGCGGCTGCGGCCTGGAAGACACCGAGACCGGACTTGCCGGCCGCGTGGAAGACGACGTCGGCGCCCTTCTCGTACATCGCCGACGCTGCGTCCTTGCCACCGGCCGGGTTCTCGTACGCCGTCTGCGCGTCCGTCTGGTCCTGGGTCAGGTAGGTGACGTCGATCTTGATCGACGGGTCCACCGACTTCACACCGGCCTCGTAACCGGCCTCGAACGGCCCGATCACGGCGCCGGGGACGCCGCCGACGAAGCCGACGTGCTTGGCCTTGGTCTTGAGCGCGGCCGCCACACCGACGAGGTAGGAACCCTCGTTGGCGGCGAACACCAGGTCGTTGAGGTTCTTCAGCGGCGTCTTGGGCAGCGTGGTGCTGTAGCCGTCGACGACCGCGAAGTTGGTGTCCGGCATCTCAGCCGCGACCTTGGCCGCCGCCGGGGAGTAGAGGTAGCCGATCGCGATGACCGGGTTGTAGCCGCCCTCGGCGAGGGTGCGCAGCCGCTCGGCGCGGGTGGTGTCGTTGTCGGAGGTCGTCGCCTTGGCCTCGATGCAGGTCGCGTTGAGGTCCTTGGTGGCCTGGGTCAGGCCGCGGTAGGCGGAGTCGTTGAAGGACTGGTCGCCACGGCCGCCGACGTCGTAGGCCACGCCGACCTTGGGACCGTCACCCTTGGCGGTCTTGCACACGTCGTTGGAGGCCGAGCTCTTGCCGTCGCCCCCGCCACTGCTGCTGCCACAGCCGCTCAGCGCCATGGCGCCGACGACCACTACTGCTGCGATCTTGCTGAACCTGCGCAAGATGCCTCCTCGATCTTGGGTGCCGCTCCCCGGCACGTACGGACGGCACCCTATGCGAGCGGGCGGGAGGCACCTACCAGTCGCGCGGACATCCCGGGAAGTGTTATCGGTCGGTGACCATCGACTTCAGCGCTGCGGCGGCCAGCACCTTGGCGCCGACCGAAATGGCCCGTTCGTCCACCCGGAGATCGCCCTGGTGGAGGTCGTACGTCGGACCGCCTGGTGTGCGCGTGCCGAGGCGGCCCATCGCGCCGGGAACGCTCTCGAGGTACCACGCGAAGTCCTCGCCGCCCAGGCTCTGCGTGGTGGCCACGTTGGCCTCCTCGCCGAGCACCGCCTCCACTGCCTTGCCGAGGATGACGGTCGAGCGGTGCTCGTTGACGACCGGCGGCACCCCGCGGACATAGGTGACGGTCGGCTCGACGCCGTACGGCTCCACGATCTGCTCGATCGTGTCCCGGACCAGCTCCTCCGCCTCGGCCCAGGCGACGGCGTCGAGCATGCGCACGGTCCCGCCGGCGCGGCCGGTGGAGGGGATGACGTTGACGGCCGAGCCGGAGCGGACGATGCCCCACACCACGCTCACGCCCGCGCGCGGGTCGAGGCGGCGGGAGAGCACCGCGGGCAGCTCGGTGACCAGCTTGCCGAGCGCGAAGGTCAGGTCCTCGGTCAGGTGCGGGCGTGAGGTGTGCCCGCCCTTGCCGTCGAGCAGCACGTCGAGCGAGTCGGCGGCGCCGGTGAGCGGCCCCTCGCGCAGGCCTACGGTGCCGACGTCCGTGGCGGGGTCGGCGTGCAGGCCGAAGATCCGCGAGACGCCGTCGAGGGCTCCGGCCTCGATGGCCATCAGCGCTCCGCCGGGCATGACCTCCTCGGCCGGCTGGAAGATCAGCCGGACGCGTCCCGGCATCCGGTCGGCGATCCCGGCCAGCGCCAGGCCGGCGCCGAGCAGTGCCGAGGCGTGCAGGTCGTGGCCGCAGGCGTGCGCCACCCCCTGCACCGTGCTGGCCCACGGGTCACCGGTGCGGTCGTCCACCGGCAGCGCATCGAGGTCGGCCCGCAGCGCGACGAGTGGCCCGGGCTGGGTGCCGATGTCGACCATCAGGCCGTTGCGCGGCAGCGGTGTCGGCACCAGGCCGACCTGGTCGAGCCGCTTGGCGATCACCGAGGAGGTGCGCTCCTCGGTCCACGACAGCTCGGGGTGGGCATGGAGGTCGCGGCGTACCTCGATCAGCTGGTCCGAGACCGCGTCGACGCCGGCGAGCACTGACTGGAGCAGGCCGGGATGGTCGATTGGGGCAGCGGAGGTCACAACGGACAAGACTATCGGCCCGTCCGTCAGCGCGGGCCCACCGCCGTGAACCGGAAGACGAAGCCGGGAGTGAGCATCCCGTTGCGCGCGAACAGGCTGGTCTCGTGGATGCAGGTCGCGCCCTTGGGCACGAAGGCGCCACTGAAGCGCACCTGATCGCCCTTCTCGAGGTCGGCCAGCTCCCGGTAGACGTCGGAGTTGGGGTCGACCAGCGTGTGGGCCTTGGCGTCCTCCGACGCACGACTCCAGGTGTGCAGCTGCACGTCGTCGGCCACCTTGACCGCGACCTGGCCCTGCTTGCCCCCGAGCACCGTGCCGACCTTGGTGATCGTGCCGACCCAGTCCTTGACCGCGCCGCCCGGCGGCAGCAGGGCGCACACCGCGCTCGCCCGGTCCCGGGCGGCAGTGACCAGAGTGATGTCGTTGCCGTCCTTCACGGCGGCCTGGCCGTGCGCCACCGCCCTGAGGAACTCGCGCTCCTCCCGCGGCTTGCGCGCCGGCGCGCCACCGCTGGCGCTCACCGCGATCACGACGACGAGGAGCACCACCGCGGCCGCCCCGATCCACAGCCGCCGGTCCTCGAGGCTGATCCCGAAGCGGCCCTCCAGCCGCTCGCGCCAGCTCGGTGGCTGCGGGTCCGGTTCGGTGCCGCGCGGCACCCAGACGCCGTTGCGGAAGTAGCCGTCGACGCGCTCGCGCACCGGCACCGGAGTCCGGTCGGCCTCGGTGTCGCTGTCCGGGTCGCGAGGCGGGGGCTCGCTCATGGATCGGAGTATGGCGGTTCACTCCCCCGCACCGCGGGAACCGATCAGGGACGTTCCGGACGGCTGTGTGCCAGCATGGCGCTCGTGCTGGGCGAGACGTTCTCTTGGGGCGGCCGCGCGGTGCGCTGGGAACGGATGGGATCTGGTCCCGACGTCGTGTTCTGTCACGGCACCCCGTGGTCCTCCCAGCTCTGGCGACCGTATGCCGAGGCGCTCGCCACCCGCTACACGGTGTACCTGTGGGACATGCCGGGGTACGGGCAGTCGTCGAAGCACGCCGACCACCCGGTTTCCCTCGACGTCCAAGGCGAGCTGTTCGCCGACCTGCTTGATCACTGGGGAGTCCGGGCGCCGCACGTCGTGGCGCACGACTACGGAGGGGCAGTCGCCCTACGCGCTCACCTGCTGCACCAGGCCGCCTTCGCATCGCTGGCCTTGGTCGACGTCGTGGCCCTGGCTCCCTGGGGTTCGGACTTCTTCCGGTTGGTCCGGGAGCACGCCGACGTGTTCAGCGCCGTACCGCCGTCCATCCATGAGGGTGTGGTGCGCTCCTACATCGCAGGCGCCAGTCACGTCGGCCTGACCTCGAGCGCCATGGAGATGCTGGTCTCGCCATGGCGTGGCGCCGAGGGACAGGCTGCTTTCTATCGTCAGATCGCCCAGGCGGACCAGCGCTACACCGACGAGATCGAACCCCGGTACTCCGAGGTGGACATCCCGGTCCTGGTGGTCTGGGGGCAGCAGGACACGTGGATTCCCGTCGACCGCGCCCATCGGCTGGGCGCGATCATTCCCGGGGCCAGGACACACCTGGTCGAGGACGCCGGGCACCTCATCCAGCTCGACCAACCAACGGCAATGGCAACCTGCCTGAGTCAATGGCTGGGCGAGCAAGCCTGACGCGCTCCGAGACACACTGAGGTCGGCAGATCAGCTCGCATCGCGGCATGTACGGACGGCGGCACACCGTGCGTTCCGCACTACGTTTGGGACACACAACCAATCAGGAGGCCGGCATGATTGCCCGCGTAGCTGTATGGGAGCCAATGCCTGACGATGACCGGCAGTGGGTTATCGACGCGGCCAAGACGGTGCCCGGTGTGCAAGATGCCTACCATCTCGTGGATCCCGAGTCCGGTAACGGTTTGTCCATCGCCTTCTTCGATGACGATGTCGACGTGGCTCACGTCAAGGCCGCCATCGCCGGAAAGGCCGAAGAGATCGGTTGGAATGACGTGCCACGCCCAGCGCCGACATCAGAGACCATCTACCGCGTAGTGCGACACGGGTAGCCGATCCGGGAGACCGTGTCCTCACATCGCCATGAGCGCGCGCGTCGCGCTACAAAGGCCTAGACGTAGCGCGCATGCCGATGCCCCCGCCGTGGCGTGAGTCGGCGGGGTGCAGGGCGGTGGAGCTAGTGGTCGGGTGGGCGCCGACGATCGTTGCTGACGTCGGTGGTGCCGGTGTGGTCGCGGAGGAACTGGTAGCCGTGCGGGCTGGTCCACAGGTAGGTGCCGGGGTCGAGGACGGTGTAGGTCCAACCGTGGGCGTGGGTCTTGAGGCGGTGATGTCGCTTGCAGAGCGGGGCGATGTTCTCCGAGCAGGTGGGGCCGCCGCGGGCGTGGGGGACGACGTGGTCCTTCTCGCTCGTCCGAGCGGGCCGTGCACACCACGGGAAAGCGCAGGTGACGTCGCGCAGCTCGGTCTGCTCGGCCAACCGGTCGGGCACCTCGTAGGCCTCGACGTGGATGTGCTCGGCCAGGTCGATGACCGGCTTCACGACGACGCTGGCGTCGGGGTTGGCACACCATGTGCGGACCTGGTCGGCGGTGACGAGACGGTGCTGGTTCTCCACCCGGGCGATCCCCGGGCCGGACCCCTCGATCGCCGCCTCGGAGAGGTGCACGTAGAGCACCACCTGTCGACGCGGCTTCGGGCGACGACCAGTCGGCTGTCCGGGGTCGGAGGTGTCGAGGTCGAGAGCGAGCTGGCGGCGAGCCAGATCGCCGGCGGCCATCGCCCGGCGTACGTCGAGGGACTCGCCACACCCCGCGGCAGCCAGGGACTCGGCGCCCGCACTGAGGGCGGCGTCCAGGTCGAGGGCATCGGCCAGGTCGAGCTCCGCCTCCACGAACGTGGTGCCGTCGAAGGAGACCTGCTGGTGGTGGAAGGTGACGTGCCGGCGCTCGGCAGCGCTCTGGGCGTCGGCGTCAGCCTGGTCGGGCATGAAGCGGGCCTTGGCCTCCTCGACCAGCCGGTCGAGCGCGGCTGGCCCGATGGAGTGTGCGAACGCAGCGACCTGGGCGTCGACGAACGCCGCTGCCTCGGGCGAGAGCGACATCGTCTGCTCCGCGACCCTGCGCGCCCGCCACACCGGCACCTCGCCTGCGGTCACCCGCCGGTGCAGGCGCCGCAGGCGGTACTTCAGCTCCAGCCCGTGGGCCATCAGGATCCGACCCGAATCGGTGGACACCCCCAACGCGGCTGCGAGCTCGGCGACGCAGAACTCCGCCACCAACGGTGCACCCTCACCGGCCAACGCCAGACCGGTCTCGCCGCCGATCGCTGTAGTCCCCGGCCAGAACGCCGCGTCGTGGATCGACTTCACGGGGTGCTGCTCGCCCCACACGGTCGCCGCCGCGAGCACGTCGACATCGGCCGCGTTGGCGTCGGCGCGGCGAACCCGGATGAACCCGAGCACGTCACCGGGAGCGTCGTGCTCTCCCACGACGGTGGCGGTGCGATTGGTGACCTGCATGAGCCAAGTCAACCAGTCACCACCGACAGTTTCGATAGTGTGAGCGAAGATGTGGAAAACCTTTGCGTTCGCGTCCTTGGCAACGTGGAGGCATGCTGGGCGTGTGACCTATGAACGGCTCTGGCCACGGCTGCTCGAGTCTCTCAACGAGTGGAGCATCGCGACGGAGGTCGCCCCCGGCAGGATCCAAGTAGCCGTCGCGACTCCTGACGATCCCGCGAGGCACGTCGAGATCCTGATGTCCGCGCACGAGTGGGACCAGATGGTCTGCATCCCCTGGGGCGACTTCTCGCGGGCCGCGGAGGAGGTCAGGAAATCCGTGCTCGCGGTGGGGGCACACGAGCGGTTCCTCATCTACGAGAACTACGAGCTGGTTCCCTCGGAGAGCTCTGCCCTTCCCGTGGACCCGGATGAGGAACGGATGGCCGAACTCGCTCGCCTGCATCCCGAGGGCTTCGGTCACTGGGTGGCCCTGGACCCGGACGGCAACGTCGTCGACGAGCTTCGCTCATCCCTGGAGTGACCGGCAGTCAGTCCTCGTCGTAGGCCGCGATCAGGCGGTCGGCGGCCAGGGGGGCGGTCAGCTCGCCGGCCAGCAGGGCGCGGCGTACGTCCTCGCGGATGGCGCGTACGCCGGGCGAGCGGCGCAGGCGCTGGTCGAGCTCGTCGCGGAGCAGGGCCCAGGTGAAGTCGAGCTGCTGCTCGGCCCGCTTGGAGGCGAGCCCCTCCTCTCCCAGGAACGAGCGGTGCGACAGGACGCGCTCCCAGACCTCGTCGACGCCGGTGCCTTCCAGTCCCGAGCAGGTGAGCACCGGAGGGATCCAGCCCTCGCCCGAGGAGTGCACCAGCCGCAGCGCCCCCGAGAGCTCCTTCGCGGCCGAGCGAGCCTCGGTTGCCCGGTCTCCGTCGGCCTTGTTGACCGCGATCACGTCGGCGATCTCGAGGATGCCCTTCTTGATGCCCTGGAGCTGGTCGCCGGTGCGGGCGATGGTGAGGAACAGGAAGGTGTCGACCATGCCGGCCACGGTGACCTCGGACTGGCCGACCCCCACCGTTTCGACGAGTACGACGTCGTACCCTGCCGCCTCGAGCACGATCATCGCCTGTGTCGTGGCCCGGGCGACGCCACCGAGCGTGCCGGCGGCGGGCGAGGGGCGGATGTAGGCGTTCGGGTCGGCCGACAGCTTCGCCATCCGCGTCTTGTCGCCGAGCACCGAGCCGCCGGTGCGGACCGACGACGGGTCCACGGCGAGCACGCCGACCCGCTTGCCCTCTCCGGTCAGCTGGGAGCCGAGTGTCTCGATGAACGTCGACTTGCCCACGCCGGGGACGCCGGAGATGCCGACCCGCACGCAGTCGACGTGTGGATCGGTGAGCTCGGTCAGCAGCTCGCGGGCGGCGACGCGGTGGTCGGCGCGTCCGGACTCGACCAGCGTGATGGCCCGGGAGACCGAGGCGCGCCTGCCGGCGCGGACGCCCTCGACCAGTGCCTGGACGTCGACGGTGGCCATCAGTGGCCGAGCTGGGTCGACAGCTTCTGCAGCAGGTCGAGCGCGGCCTCGGCGATGACGGTGCCGGGCGGGAAGACGGCGGCCGCGCCCATCTCCAGCAGCGTGGGTACGTCGTCGGGCGGGATCACGCCGCCGACCACGATCATCACGTCGTCGGCACCGAGCTCGACCAGTGCCTCCTTCAACGCCGGCACCAGCGTGAGGTGACCGGCAGCGAGGGAGTTGACGCCGACGATGTGCACGTCGGCATCGACTGCCTGCTGGGCGACCTCCTCCGGCGTGGAGAACAGCGGGCCGACGTCGACGTCGAAGCCCATGTCGGCGAAGGCGGTGACGATGACCTTCTGGCCGCGGTCGTGGCCGTCCTGCCCCATCTTCGCGACCAGGATGCGCGGGCGGCGGCCCTCGTCCTCGGCGAACTGGTCCGTTGCGGCGAGCACCTTCTCCATGGCCTCGTTGCTGCCCGACTCCCGCTTGTACACGCCAGAGATCGTACGGATGACGGCCTGGTGACGGCCGTAGACCTTCTCCAGTGCCTCGGAGATCTCGCCGACGGTGGCCTTGGCGCGGGCGGCGTCGACCGCGAGGGCCAGCAGGTTGCCGTCGAGCGAGCCGTGGACGTGGCCATCCTCGGCCGACTTCGTCAACGCGTGCAGGGTGCGCTCCACCTCGTCGGCGTCGCGCTCCTCGCGCAGCCGCTCGAGCTTGGCCAGCTGCTGCTTGTAGACGCTGGCGTTGTCGACGCGCAGCACGTCGAGCGGGTCCTCGTCAGCGAGGCGGTAGGTGTTCACGCCGATCAGCTTCTGCGCACCGGAGTCGAGGCGCGCTTGGGTGCGGGCGGCCGCCTCCTCGATGCGCATCTTCGGGAGACCCTCCTCGATCGCCTTGGCCATGCCACCGTGCTCCTCGGCCTCGGTGATGTGGGCCCAGGCGCGCTCGGCGAGGTCGTGGGTCAGTCGCTCGACGTAGTAGGAACCGGCCCACGGGTCGATGGTGCCCGTCGTACCCGACTCCTGCTGCAGCAGCAGTTGGGTGTTGCGCGCGATGCGTGCGGAGAAGTCGGTCGGCAGCGCGATCGCCTCGTCGAGGGCGTTGGTGTGCAGCGACTGGGTGTGGCCCTGGGTCGCGGCCATCGCCTCGATGCAGGTGCGCTGCACGTTGTTGAACACGTCCTGTGCGGTCAGCGACCAGCCGGAGGTCTGGCTGTGCGTGCGCAACGAGAGCGACTTGGGGTTCTGCGGCTCGAACTGGCTGACCAGCCGGGCCCAGAGCGCGCGGGCCGCGCGCATCTTGGCGACCTCCATGAAGAAGTTCATGCCGATGGCCCAGAAGAAGCTCAGCCGAGGTGCGAACTCGTCGATGGTCAGGCCCGCGTCCAGGCCGGCGCGGATGTACTCGACACCGTCGGCCAGCGTGTAGGCCAGCTCGAGGTCGGCGGTCGCCCCGGCCTCCTGGATGTGGTAGCCGGAGATCGAGATGGAGTTGAACCGCGGCATCTTCTGCGAGGTGTAGCCGAAGATGTCGCTGATGATCCGCATGCTCGGCTGCGGGGGGTAGATGTAGGTGTTGCGGACCATGAACTCCTTGAGGATGTCGTTCTGGATCGTCCCCGTGAGCTGCTCCGGCTTCACCCCCTGCTCCTCGGCGGCGGCGATGTAGAGCGCCATCACCGGCAGCACTGCGCCGTTCATGGTCATGCTGACGCTCATCTCGTCGAGGGGGATGCCCTCGAACAGCGTGCGGGCGTCGTAGATCGAGTCGATCGCCACGCCGGCCATGCCGACGTCGCCCGTCACCCGCGGGTGGTCGGAGTCGTAGCCGCGGTGGGTGGCGAGGTCGAAGGCGACGCTGAGGCCCTTCTGCCCGGCAGCCAGGTTGCGGCGGTAGAAGGCGTTGGACTCCTCGGCGGTGGAGAAGCCGGCGTACTGGCGGATCGTCCACGGCTGGGTGGTGTACATCGTCGGGTAGGGGCCGCGGAGGTACGGCGCCAGGCCGGGGTAGGTGTCCAGCGCATCGAGCCCCTCGAGGTGCTCGGGACCGTAGACCGGCAGGATGCCGATGCCCTCGGGCGACTCCCACGTCTCTCCCTCGACGCGCTCGGTCGCGGTGACCTCTCCGGCGAGCGGCAGGTCGGCGAAGCTCTCGGGAATCGAACTCATGCCAGCTTCTCCCTCGTACGACGCAGGAAGTCGAGCGCATCGACGCCCATCGCGCAGGTGTCGTCGGTATCGATGCCCTCGACCTGCCCCAAAGATGTGCGCAGCCCGGCGAGGACGACCCACTGGGCACCGGCCTCGCGAAGTGCCTTGGCCAGCGCGGAGCCCCACTCGGCGTACGCCTTGTCATGGCCGACCAGGCAGACGACCGGCTGTCCGTCGTAGTGCGCGAGCACGGCGTCAGCGTCGTCGTGTCGTCCCTCGTTGACCACGTCGATGCCACCGGCGGCGAACAGGTTGGTCGCGAACGTGGCACGCGCGGTGTGCGCGGCGACGGTGCCCATCGTGGCGAGGAAGACCTTCGCCTCTGCCGGCGCGTCGCGCAGCGCCTCGAAGGCGTGTCCGTAGGGACGGACCGGGAGGGCACCCTCGGCGTACGGCGCCCGCTGCGGCAGCGTCTCGTGCAGATTCGGGAACTCGCTGAGCCCGGTGATCGGCAGCGTGCGGTCGGCGATCTGCTGGTCGCGCGCGGCGACGACCCGGTCGATGCGGGAGCGCAGGTCGTCGAGTCCGTCGACCACTCCCCCGGCCTCCTCGATCCGGCCGAGCTCCTGCCACCCGGCGACGGCGAGGTCGTCGGTGAGCTTCTCCACCGCGAACGCGCCACCAGCCGGGTCGGCGACCTTGGCGACGTGGGACTCCTCGACCAGCAACGACGAGGTGTTGCGGGCGATCCGGCGGCCGAACGCGTCGGGCAGGCCGAGTCGCGAGTCGAACGGCAGCACCGTCACGGCATCGGCCCCGCCGACACCGGAGGCGAAGGCGGCGACGCAGGTGCGCAGCATGTTCACCCAGGGGTCGTACTTCGTCATCATCGGCCGCGAGGTCACCGCGTGCAGCACCATCTGCCGGTTGTCCTGCGCGGCCCCACTCAGCTCCAGCATCCGCGCCCACAGCCGTCGTACGGCGCGCAGCTTGGCGATCGTGACGAACTGCTGGTCGGTGGCGGCGAGCCGGAACTCGACCAGCCGTGCGGCGTCGTCGACCGCAACACCCGCTGCCCCCAGCGCGCGCAGGTAGTGCGCTCCGAGCGCGAGCACGTAGCCGAGCTCCTGCACGTCGGAGGCGCCGAGGTCGTGCACCGCGGTCCCGTCGACGACCAGGGCCCGGCACCCGAGCCGACCGGCCAGCGTCGCGGCCTCGGGTACGAGCTGGTCGAGCCGCGAGCGAAGCGAGTGATCAGTCGAGACCACTCCGCGCAGCGCAGCACCGACCGGATCGACGCCCAGGTTCGTCCCGGGAGCGAGGTTGGTGCCCTCGGCGAGCGCGGCAAACGCGTGGGCCACGCCGAGGGGGTCAGAGGGAGCGTCGAGCACGACCGGCGCGACGTCGAGGAGCACACCGTCGAGCACGGTGGCGAGGTCAGCGGCATCGACGCCGGACTGCCCGACCTGGATCCAGAGTGACGTGACGCCGTTCTCGAGGTCGGTGAGGGCCGCGTCATGCGCGGCCTTCGCGTCAGGGTCCGCCAGCAGCGCGCGGACGTCCCAGCCGTCGCCCCGGGCAGGTGGGCGAACCGGGTCGGGCAGGCCTGCCACGAGCGCGGGGGTGCCGAGCGGGCTGATCCCGATGCCGTCCAGCGTGCGGCGCGTGAGCTTCGCCCAGACCGCGTGGTCGGCATCGTCGTCGGCGAGACGGCGGGCCTTGCGCAGCACCGCTGCGGCCGCCTGTTCCCACTCGGAGACGTCGTGCTCCTGCCCCTCGGACAGGGACAGATGGGCGTCGGGGCTCATGTGCGAAGGATAGGGACCGTCCTCGGGGCGCTGCCAGCGACTGTGAAATACCCAACCTAGGGTTGGCGACATGGACCTCATCGTCGGCGACGGGCTCGGCCTCCGGCTGCCCGAGGAGTACGACGCCGACCGGTGGCTGGAGCTGGTCCGCGATCCCGACCAGCTCCGCTTCGGCACCCCCTCGTTCGTGCAGCTGCCCGAGACCCCCGAGGACATCGCCGTTCGGGTGGCCGAAGCCAGGCGGAAGTACGCCGCCCACGAGCCGAACACCTTCGTCATCGTGGCCGAGGACGATCCGCACAGGTTCCTCGGGAGCGCCGGCTGGTCCTTCCACCTGCCTCCGCCGCTCCAGATCGCGGACGTCGGCTACTCGGTGCACCCCGACTCCCGCGGTCACGGGATCGCCGGGCGCGCGCTGCGGACCCTCACCCGCTGGCTGACCGAGGACGACGGGGGTCCCGGGGTCGCGCGGGTGCAGCTCGACCACAGCATCGAGAACCCGGCCTCGTGCCGCACCGCCCTGGCCGGAGGCTTCGAGCAGGAGGGGATCCGCAAGGGGTTCCTGCCCTTGCGGGACGCCGGGGCCCCGGACGGCGTACGCCGCCACGACGTCTGCCTGCACGGGTTCGTCCCCGCTGCCACCTAGGTGGTCGAGCAGCGAGCGCCAGCGAGCGATCAGTCGAGACCCACCACTCGTTCACCCTCCGCTCACACGGTCGTCACCGTCGAGCCATGGCAGGACGCGAGCATGCAGGCATGCGCATCGCACTCGTCACCGAGGAGTTCCTCCCCAGCGGTGCCCCTGCCGCCGGCGTGACCCGGGAGATCGTCACCCATCTGGTCGACGGTGGGCACGACGTCACCGTGTTCGCCGCCGGCCGCGGACAGTCCACCTTCCGCGGCGCCCGCATCTTCTGGGCGAGCCGGATGACCTCGGTCGGCTCGGTCCGGGAGGCGATGACGCTGGCCAAGCCCGACGTCTGCCACCTGATCGACCCGCGCCGGCTCGGCATCAAGGCCGCGGAGGCGGCCGAGCGGCTCGGCGTACCGACGCTGGTGCTGGACCCCAGGACCTGGAGCCCGGGCGTCGACCTCGCCGACCACCACCCCGGGCTCCGCGACGACCACCTCCACGACCGGTGGGCGCGGGTGCACTCCCCCGACGGCGGGCAGCTCGTGGTCGGGCACGTCGGTGGTCCGCTGGAGAAGAAGAAGGTCCTCAACCGGCTGGCCACGATCGCCCAGCTCCCCGGCGTCCGCCTGGTCGTGCTCGGCGACGGCCCCGGCACCAAGGTGCTGCGCGCGGCCGGCGCCAAGGTGATCCCGCAGGCCACCACCCTCGAGCGGGCGCGCTGCCTCGCCACCTTCGACGTGCTCGTCCAGCCACGCAAGCGCGAGGTCTACGCGCCCGCGATCCACGAGGCGCTCGCCAGCGGCGTCCCCGTCGTCGCCTTCGACGGCGGCACGGCGGCCGACGTCGTCGTCCACGAGCACAACGGGCTGCTGATCGGCACCGATCGCGGCGGCAGGGCGTTCGCGCGTGCCGTCGCCCGCCTCGGCGCCAGCCCCGACCTCCGGTTCACCCTTGCGGAGAACGCACGACCGTCCATCGCGCACCGCACCTGGCAGGACGCGGTGACCGAGCTGGTCGACGTGCACTACGCCCCCGCCGCCGGGCGTCGGGCGGCCGCGATCAGCTGAGCCCGCGCACCTCGTCGCGGGCGAACCGCGCCTCGATGGTGTCCGCCGCGGCGGCCACACCCCCGGTGGCGCGGTAGCCGTCCGCGACCCGACGCGCCCCCTCGGCGCGCCCCATGGCCCCGCGGACGGCCGTCCGCAGCCGCGCGGCGTCGAGCTTCTTCACCGGCAACCGCGTGCCGCTGCCACTGACCTCGACCCGCATGGCCACCTCGAGCTGGTCGCGCCCGAACGGCACCACGCAGACGGGTACGCCGTGCGCGAGCGCCTTCTGGGTGGCGCCCATGCCACCGTGAGTGACCGCGACGGCCGCTCGCTCCAGCAGCGGGCCGTGCGGCAGGAACCGCTCGACCCGGGCGTTGGCGGGCACGACGAGGTCGTCGGGGATGCCGGCCGGCATGGTCGCGACGACGATGACCGGCTCGTCGGCCAGCGCCTCGAGCGCCGTACGCACCAGGATGCCGTCGTCCTGGAACTCCGAGGAGGTCGTGACCAGCACGAGCGGGCGGTCGATGTCGTCCAGCCACGACGGCACCTCGCCCGGCGGCTCCCAGGAGCTGGCGCCCATCATCATGATGTCGGCGCCCCAGTCCTCGTGGTGGTACTCGAACGGCTCGGCCGTGGCCACCAGCATCAGCGGCGCCCGTCGGAAGAACGCGTCTGCGCTGGCGACCGGAGCCAGTCCGCGGGCAGCGCGCAGCTGGGCGATGCCGGGGCCCATCGCCTTCTCCGCAGCACCCATGACGAGTGGACGCAGCAGGCCGTCGCGCAGCCGTCCGAGCGGGCCGGGAAGCGGCCTGAACCCGGGCCCGAAGGGCGGCGTCCCCACGGACCGGATCGGCGGCGTGTAGGGGCTGAAGACGACGTACGGCAGACCCGACGCCTCGGCGGCGACCGAGGCGCCCCAGGCATTGATGTCCACGAGGAGCACGTCGGGGTGCTGGTCCGCGATCGCCTGCTCGAGGTCCGGTGCGTCGTACTCACCGCGGGCGACGAAGGTCGACACGACCGAGGCCAGGGCGGCCCGGGCGTTGCCGGCCCGCCAGTCGACGTTCTCGATCGCCTCGATCCGAGGGTCGGTGGTCGAAGACTCCAGGCCGAGCGACCGCATCAGCTCGACCTGGCTCCCCAGCGTGCGGACGTGGACGTGGTGGCCCCGCGACCGCAGCTCCAGCAGCAGCGGCGTCATCGGGAAGAGGTGCCCGAGGGCGGGCGAGGTGTAGGCGAGGATCCTGCTCATCTTGACTCCCTGTTTCACGGCGTTGTTCATCGGTGGGACAGGAGCGGCCCGAGCAGCTCGTGGAGGGCGATCCGGGTCTGGCGGCGGCTGAGGCCGGCGTCGAGCCGGAGCAGCTTCCACGTGTAGACGTCGCACACGGCGACGACCTGGGCGAGCCGACGGTGCCGAGCCACCCCATTGAGCGACCGCAGGGTCTCGTCGAAGACGGTGCTGCACCACTCCCGGTGCAGTGCCCGGCCGCGCTCGGCGAACTCGGCGAGCGTCGGTGACCTCACCTCCTCGGCCAGCAGACGCAGCACCTGCGCCCCGACGTGCTCGTAGTGCTCGAGCAGCACCTCGATGGCGGTGTCCACGTCGCCGGGCGTCACGGCGCGCTCGGCCGCGGTCCGCGACATCGCCCGGTCGGCCGCAGCGGCGAGCAGGGACTCCTTGTCGCCGTACTTCCGGAGCACGGTCTGCACCGTGACCCCGGCCCGGGCGGCGACGTCGCGCAGCACGACCTGGTCGGTGGGGCGCTCCCAGAAGAGCTCGGTCACCGCGTCGAGGATGCGCTCGGCCGTGGCGTTGGCCGCCTCGGCGCGGCTCGTCATGCGGTACGGACGTCGGTCATCCGATTTCATGTTAGTGACATTAACATCAAATAAGTGGTGCGGGGAAGATGCTGGCGCTCCCCACGATGCTGCTGATCCCGGGAACGTCGCCGCAGCCGCCCTGGAGCTGCCCGCGGACGCCGTGGCCGAGCTGGATGCCATCGCCCGGTAGACCACCTCTCCCGGCATCTCGCGCCCGGGCCGCTGCGCGACTAGCGTTCTCCCGTCCGGACGACAGGGGGAGCTTCGATGGTGCGCAGGTGGTTGGTGGTCGTCCTCGCGCTGGCCGCGCTGGTGGCGTCGCTCGGCGCGCCGGCCGGGGCCGCCGGGGCGGACGTCGCGAAGTGGCAGCGCCGCCTCAACGCACTGCACTGTGACGCAGGCCCGGTCGACGGCAAGGCCGGCACGTGGACGAGGTCGGCGATCCTCCGCTTCCAGTCGCGCCACGGGATGGTGCAGACCGGGAAGTACGGCGTCGCGACCCGCACCCGGCTGTTCGCGACCACGGCCCAGCGGTGCGACGTACGCCCGGTGCCGGCGCGGTCCGGCTCCGGCCGGCGGATCGTGATCAGCCAGAAGCAGAACTGGGTGTGGCTGGTCGCGGCCGGAAACCGGGTGGTCGCCCAGGGCGGGATCGTCGACAACCCGGGCGCGCTGCGGCGGGGCAGCTACCGCACCGGGTCGTACTGCGGCCGGGCGGCGCGCGTGCAGAGGAACACCAGTGGGTCACTGTGGCTCGACGACTTCGTTCGCTTCGCGCCGTGCGGCTTCGGCTTCCACCGGATCCCGCGGTACAAGTCGAACGGCGGCCAGATCCACGCCGACCACCTGCTCGGCACGAACCTCGCGCAATCGCACGGATGTATCCGGGTCTCGGCGGCGATGGCTCGTAGAATCTGGACATTCACGGCATCTGGCCGGACGACCGTGCGCGTCATCTGAGACCACCGACTACCCCATGAGACAGACGGTTGCCAATGCGGCTCATCCCCAGCTCCGCTCCTAGAGTCGTCCAATGCTGAGCGCCCTGCGTCGCTACGTCGACGACCCGATCGCGACCTGGCGCACCGGAAGTCCCCAGAGCCAGGCCATGACCCTGGGCGCGCTCCTGCTCGGGGTCTCGCTCTGCTTCGTGGTCTCGGTGCTCTCCTACGGGCTGATGCCGATGACCGCCTACTACGTGTGGCTCCTGCTCGGCATGCTGCTGCTGCGGTTCCGGCCGCTGGTGGTGCTCTCGGTGGTGACCGGCACTGCGTCGGTGACCGCCGCGCTGCTCGACGGGCCGATGACCACCCCGAGGATCACCGCCTGCTTCACCCTGCTCCTCTCGCTGGCGCTCATCCTCTACGCCTCGAGCCGGCAGCAGAGCGGCCTGCCCGGGCCGGTGAGCGAGGCCATGCTGACCGACCTGAAGCGGAGGCTGCAGTCACAGGGGTCCATCCCCGAGCTGCCCGAGGGGTGGCACTCCCAGTCGGCGATGATCGCCGCCTCCGGGGTCGGCTACGGCGGTGACTTCCTGGTCGCGAACCTGCACGACGGCGGACGCCGGCTCGAGCTGATCCTGGTCGACGTCTGCGGCAAGGGGGTGGGCGCCGCCTCGCAGGCGCTCCAGTTCGGCGGTGCGCTCGGCGGTCTGATCGGGGCCTTGCCGCCCCGGGAGCTGTTCAACGCCGCCAACGAGTTCCTGCTGCGCCAGCACTCCGACGAGACCTTCGCAACCGCCGTGCACGTGCTCGTCGACCTCGACACCGGCGACTACCAGCTGACCAGCGCCGGCCACCCGCCCGCGCTGATCTGGTCCCAGGCGGCCGGAGGCTGGGAGGTCGACAAGGCGAGGGGTACGGCGCTGGGCATCCTGCCGCTCCCCGAGCTGCACATGACCAACGGTCGGCTGTGTCCCGGCGACGCGCTGATGTTCTACACCGACGGCGTCGTCGAGACCCGGCACACCGATCTCGACGAGGGCGTCGCCTGGCTACGTCGCGAGGCCTCGCGCGCGATCGACCACGGCTTCGAGGGCGCGGCCAAGCGGATCATCTCCAAGGTCAGCCGCGGCGACGACGACCGCGCCGTGCTGATCCTCGAGCACGCCGCCACGGCCGTGCACTTCGAGTCCTTCGGCAACCGCCTGACGGCGGGCTGACGACTCAGCCCTCCGAGCGGCCGTCGTAGTCCTTGTTGCGCAGGCCGATCTTGTTGCCGAGCCACACCAGCGGGTCGTACTTCTTGTCGGCCACGCGCTCCTTCATCGGGATGATCGCGTTGTCGGTGATCTTGATCCCCTCGGGGCACACCTCGGTGCAGCACTTGGTGATGTTGCACATGCCGAGGCCGGCCGCCCCCTGGGCCAGCTGACGCCGGTCGTGGGTGTCGAGCGGGTGCATGTCGAGCTCGGCGTACCGCAGGAAGAAGCGAGGTCCGGCAAACGCCGGCTTGTTGTCCTCGTGGTCACGTACGACGTGGCAGGTGTTCTGGCACAGGAAGCACTCGATGCACTTGCGGAACTCCTGGCCGCGCTCGACGTCGACCTGCGCCATCCGCCTCTTGCCGTCCGCGTCGCGCGGCGGCGGGGCGAACGACGGCAGCTCCTTGGCCTTCTCGTAGTTGAACGAGACGTCGGTGACCAGGTCGCGGATGACCGGGAAGGTCCGCATCGGGGTGACCGTGATCGTCTCCGTCTCGTCGAAGTCGGAGAGTCGGGTCATGCACAGCAGCCGCGGGCGGCCGTTGATCTCGGCGCTGCACGAGCCGCACTTGCCGGCCTTGCAGTTCCAGCGCACGGCGAGGTCGCCGGCCTGGGTGGCCTGGACGCGATGGATCGCGTCGAGGACGACCTCGCCCTCGGACACCTCCACGGTGTAGTCCTGGAGCTCGCCGGCGGCCTCGTTGCCCCGCCAGATGCGCATCTTCAGGTCGTAGCCCATGCTCGCCTCACCTCTCTTCGAAGAATGTCTTGAGCTCGTCGGGCATGACCGGGAGCGGCTGCTCGCTCAGGTCGACGCCCGTCCCCGCGGCGTTGAGCCGCAGGACGAGGTTCTTGGCGCCCCACTCCTCGCTCGGCTTGGGGAAGTCGTCGCGAGTGTGACCGCCACGCGACTCCTCGCGCGCCAGCGCCGCCTTCGCGATGCACTCGGAGACCAGCAGCATGTTGCGCAGGTCGATGGAGAGGTGCCAGCCGGGGTTGAACTGCCGGTGCCCCTCGACGACGACCTGATCGGCGCGCTGCTTGAACTTCTCGATCTCCTCCAGCGAGGCGCTGAGCTCCTCGGCCTTGCGGATGATGCCGACCAGGTCGTTCATCGTCTGCTGGAGGTCCTGCTGGACGGTGTAGGGGTTCTCGGTGCCGCCCTCGCGCTCGAAGGCGGCCAGCGCGGGGTCCTGGGCGGCGAGCACGACCTGCGGGTCGACATACGGCCGCTCCTCGCCCAGCCCGGAGGCGTACGCCGCAGCGGCCTCACCGGCTCGACGACCGAACACGAGCAGGTCCGAGAGCGAGTTGCCCCCGAGCCGGTTGGAGCCGTGCATGCCGCCGGAGCACTCCCCCACGGCGTACAGGCCGGTGACGCTGCTCTCCTCGGTGTCGGGGTCGACCTCGACGCCGCCCATCACGTAGTGGCAGGTCGGCCCGATCTCCATCGGCTCGGCGGTGATGTCGACGTCGGCCAGCTCCTTGAACTGGTGGTACATCGACGGCAGCCGCTTGCGGATGTACTCGGGATCCCGGCGCGACGCGATGTCGAGGAAGATGCCGCCGTGCGGTGATCCCCGCCCCGCCTTGATCTCGGAGTTGATCGCGCGGGCGACCTCGTCACGCGGGAGCAGCTCGGGTGGGCGGCGGTTGTTCTTCTTGTCGTCGTACCACCGGTCCGCCTCCTCCTCAGTGTCGGCGGTCTCCTTCTTGAAGAACTCCGGGATGTAGTCGAACATGAACCGCTTGCCCTCGGAGTTGCGCAGGATCCCGCCGTCACCGCGCACCGACTCGGTCACCAGGAGGCCCTTGACCGAGGGTGGCCAGACCATGCCGGTCGGGTGGAACTGCACGAACTCCATGTTGATCAGCGAGGCGCCGGCACGCAGCGCGAGGGCGTGACCGTCGCCGGTGTACTCCCACGAGTTGGAGGTGACCTTGAACGACTTGCCGATGCCGCCGGTCGCGAGGATCACCGACGGCGCCTCGAAGGTCACGAAGCGGCCGGTCTCGCGCCAGTAGCCGAAGGCGCCGCTGATCTTGTCGCCGTCCTTGAGCAGCTCGGTGATCGTGCACTCCATGAACACGTCGATACCGAGCGCCACCGCACGCTGCTGGAGGGTGCGGATCATCTCCAGGCCGGTGCGGTCGCCGACGTGAGCGAGTCGGGCGTAGCGGTGACCACCGAAGTCCCGCTGGGAGATCAGGCCGTCCTCGGTGCGGTCGAAGAGCGCTCCCCAGTCCTCGAGCTCCTGGACCCGCTCGGGCGCCTCCTGGGCGTGCAGCTGGGCCATCCGCCAGTTGTTGAGCATCTTCCCGCCACGCATGGTGTCGCGGAAGTGCACCTCCCAGTTGTCCTCGGGCCACCGGTTGCCCATCGCCGCGGCGATGCCGCCCTCGGCCATCACGGTGTGGGCCTTGCCGAGCAGCGACTTGCACACGATGGCGGTCTTGGCCCCGGCCTCGTGGGCGGCGATGGCAGCCCGCAGCCCGGCACCGCCGGCGCCGATCACGACGACGTCGTGGGTGTGCCGTTCGAACCCGTGGACGCCGGCCGCCTCGTCCGCGGACATGCGGTTGCCGGTCATCGGATGACGGTCTGACATCTAGAAGAACCTCAGGTCGGTGATGGCGCCGGTGGAGAGGAGCAGCACGTAGAGGTCCGCGATCGCCACCGAGAACAGGGACAGCCAGGCGTACTGCGCGTGCCGGGTGTTCAGCCGCGACACGAACGTCCAGGCCTGGTAGCGGACGGGGTGCTTGCTGAAGTGCCGCAGCCGACCACCCACGACGTGACGGCACGAGTGGCAGGACAGCGTGTAGAGCCAGATCAGCGCGATGTTGACCAGGAACACGACCGTGCCGAGGCCCATGTGGCCCCAGTTGCCGTCCTCGTCACGGAAGGTGAGCACGGTGTCGTAGGTGAGGATCAGCGCGACCAGCACCGCGGCGTACCAGAACCAGCGGTGGATGTTGTTCAGGATCAGCGGCAGCCGGGTCTCGCCGCTGTAGGACTGGTGCGGCTCGGCGACCGCGCACGCCGGCGGGCTGAGCCAGAACGACCGGTAGTAGGCCTTGCGGTAGTAGTAGCAGGTCAGCCGGAAGCCGAGCGGGAAGATCAGCACGATCAGGGCCGCCGAGAGCGGGAACCCGCCGAACGGCTGGCCGAAGTCGGAGGACCCCTTCACGCAGTCGCCGAGGCACGGCGAGTAGAACGGCGAGAGGTAGGGCTCGACGTAGTAGTGCGATCCCTGGAAGGCCCGGATCGTCGCGTAGACGATGAAGGACATGAACACCACGAACGTGGTGAGCGGGTAGAGCCACCAGCGGTCGGATCGGAGCGTCTTCTGCTCGATGCGGGCCCGGGTGGGCCCTCGTACGCCCGCGTCCGGAAACGCCATGGCCACCTCCGAGGCACGTGAGTACAGCGCGTGAACCGCCACTGTGATGGGGAACACTCTTGCCGGAAGCGGCGCGAAAGCGAAAGGGGCGCGCCCTGATTCCGGGTGTGGAGAACCTCACTCCGTACCCGCTTGCGGAAGGGCATATCTCACATGCCCTCGGTGCATCAGCACCGACGCGCGAGCGATACGGTGCCAGTTGTGGCAACTGCATCTCCGAGCCTGGTCAAGAACTCCAGGGGCATGCGCTCGACCATCGCGCTGAAGCTGATGATGGCGGTCAGCGGGATCATCTTCATCGGGTTCGTGCTCCTGCACATGTACGGCAACCTCAAGGCCTTCTCCGGTCACGACGCCTACAACGACTACGCCCACCACCTGCGCACCTTCGGCGAGCCGATGCTGCCGTACGGCGGCCTGCTGTGGGTCATCCGCGTGGTGCTGGTCCTGTCGCTGGTCGTGCACGTGTACGCCGCCGTGACCCTGTGGCGACGCGCGAAGCGGGCCCGCACGGTCAAGTACGTCGTGAAGAAGAACAAGCACTCGACGTACGCCAGCCACCTGATGCGCTGGGGTGGCGTGACGCTGCTGCTGTTCATCGTGTGGCACCTGCTGAACTTCACGATCGGCAAGGTCAACGTCGACGGCGGACCCACCAACGACCCCTACAACCTGCTCGTCGACTCGTTCTCGGTCTGGTGGCTGACACTGATCTACCTGGTGGCGATGGCCATGCTCGGCGCCCACCTCCACCACGGCATCTGGAGCTCGATGCAGACCCTGGGCCTCACCAACAGCGTGCGCGAGCGCGCCCTCGCCAAGCGGATCGGACTGGTCCTGGCCCTGATCATCACGATCGGGTTCTCACTCGTGCCCGTCTTCGTGCTCGCCGGCGTCATCGACAAGTAGGGATCGCGACCCATGACTGACATGCCCGACACCACCTTCACCAGCGACCCGTCGCACCACCAGGACACCCAGGAGACCGACGACGCCGCCGGCTACTACACGCCTGGTGACCCGATCGCCGAGACCAAGGCCCCGGGCGGTCCGATCGAGGAACGGTGGGGCACCCGGCAGTTCGAGGCCCGCATCGCCAACCCCGCCAACCGCCGCCGGCTCTCGGTCATCGTGGTCGGCACCGGGCTGGCCGGCGCCTCGGCGGCCGCCACGCTCGGCGAGGCCGGCTACGTCGTGAAGTCCTTCTGCTACCAGGACTCCCCCCGTCGCGCCCACTCGATCGCGGCCCAGGGTGGCATCAACGCCGCGAAGAACTACAAGGGCGACGGCGACTCGGTCTACCGGCTGTTCTACGACACCATCAAGGGCGGCGACTACCGCTCGCGGGAGTCCAACGTCTACCGGCTGGCCGAGGTCAGCGTGAACATCATCGACCAGTGCGTGGCCCAGGGCGTGCCGTTCGCGCGGGAGTACGGCGGCCTGCTCGACAACCGCTCCTTCGGCGGGGTCCAGGTGTCGCGCACCTTCTACGCCCGCGGCCAGACCGGCCAACAGCTGCTGATCGGCGCCTACCAGGCCCTCGAGCGCCAGGTGGCGGCCGGCACGGTGCGCACCTACACGCGGCACGAGATGCTCGAGCTGATCGTGGTCGACGGGCGGGCGCGCGGCATCATCGTCCGCGACCTGGTCACCGGCGAGATCGAGACCTACTTCGCCGACGTCGTCGTGCTGGCCAGCGGCGGCTACGGCAACGTCTTCTTCCTCTCCACCAACGCGATGGGCAGCAACGTCACCGCGACCTGGCGGGCCCACCGCAAGGGCGCCTTCATGGCCAACCCCTGCTACACGCAGATCCACCCCACCTGCATCCCGGTCTCCGGCGCCCACCAGTCGAAGCTGACCCTGATGAGCGAGTCGCTGCGCAACGACGGCCGCATCTGGGTGCCGAAGGACGCCAAGGACGCCGACAAGGACCCGCGCGACATCCCGGAGGAGGACCGCGACTACTACCTGGAGCGGATCTACCCCTCCTTCGGCAACCTGGTCCCCCGCGACATCGCGTCGCGGCAGGCCAAGAACATGTGCGACGAGGGCCGCGGCGTCGGGCCCGAGGTCGACGGCGTACGACGCGGTGTCTACCTCGACTTCGCCGAGGCGATGGAGCGACTCGGTCGCAAGGCGATCGAGGACAAGTACGGCAACCTCTTCGACATGTACGCCCAGATCACGGGCGAGGACCCCTACGAGGTGCCGATGCGGATCTACCCCGCGGTGCACTACGTGATGGGCGGACTGTGGGTCGACTACGACCTCCAGGGCTCGATCCCGGGACTGTTCGTGACCGGCGAGGCCAACTTCTCCGACCACGGTGCCAACCGCCTCGGCGCCTCGGCGCTGATGCAGGGCCTGGCCGACGGCTACTTCGTGCTGCCCAACACGATCCGCGACTACCTGGCCGAGGGGCCCTTCGACAAGGTGCCGGAGGACCACCCGGCCGTCGTCGAGGCCCAGCAGTCGGTGCGCGACCGGATCGACCGGTTCATGAACACCAAGGGCACCCGCAGCGTCGACTCCTACCACCGCGAGCTCGGCAACATCATGTGGGAGTACTGCGGCATGGAGCGCAGCGAGGACGGCCTGAAGAAGGCCATCGACCTGATCCGCGGCCTGCGCGACGACTTCTGGCGCAACGTCAAGGTGCTCGGCACCTCGGAGAGCCTGAACCAGTCCCTGGAGCGAGCCGGACGGGTGGCGGACTTCTTCGAGCTCGGCGAGCTGATGTGCATCGACGCCCTCAACCGGCGCGAGTCGTGCGGTGGCCACTTCCGTGCCGAGTCGCAGACCGAGGACGGCGAGGCGCTGCGCCACGACGACCAGTACGCCTACGTGGCGGCCTGGGAGTGGGCCGGCGAGCCTGGTTCTCAAGAGATGGGGAAGCCGATCCTGCACAAGGAACAGCTGACCTACGAGTTCGTCGAGATGAAGCAGCGGAGCTACAAGTGAAACTGACTCTGAAGATCTGGCGCCAGGCCGACACGGCCAGCGACGGAGCGATGCACACCTACGAGGTCGACGAGATCTCCGAGGACATGTCGTTCCTCGAGATGCTCGACGTGCTCAACGAGCGGCTGAACAGCGAGGGCGAGGAGCCGATCGCCTTCGACAGCGACTGCCGCGAGGGCATCTGCGGGATGTGCGGGCTGATGATCAACGGCGAGGCGCACGGTCCGCAGGTCACCACCACCTGCCAGCTGCACATGCGCTCGTTCAGCGACGGCGAGACGATCACGATCGAGCCCTGGCGGGCCGACCCGTTCCCGGTGCTCAAGGACCTGTGCGTCGACCGCAGCGCCTTCGACCGGATGATCCAGTCGGGTGGCTACATCTCGGTGAACACCGGTGCCGCTCCCGATGCGCACGCGACCCCCGTGCCCAAGGACAACGCCGACCGGGCCTTCGACGTGGCGACCTGCATCGGCTGCGGCGCCTGCGTCGCGGCCTGCCCGAACGGGTCGGCCTCGCTCTTCCTCGGCGCCAAGATCACCCACCTCGGCGAGCTGCCCCAGGGCCAGGCCGAGCGCGACAGCCGGGTGGTGAACATGGTCGCCCAGCACGACCACGAGGGATTCGGTGGCTGCACCAACATCGGCGAGTGCACGGCCGCCTGTCCCAAGGAGATCCCGCTCGACGTGATCTCGCAGCTGAACAAGGACCTCCGGCACGCCATTCGACGGGGTTATTAGTCCGATTTCGGAGGGTTTCGCTAAACCCCCGCGAATCAGACATTTAATCCATATGCTCTCCATTTATGGAGGGCACCATCCCCGCCCGGGCGCTCGCCGTCTGCGGGGTCGCACTGCTGCTGCTGGCCGCCGGGTCCACGGTCCCGGCCTCGAGCGGCAGCCCCGCCCTGTCCACGTCACCGCACGCATCGCGAGCCGAGCCGCGCGTCCTGGTGCACTCGGCGAAGGCCCGCCCCCACCACAGCCGTACGACGGCCCGCTGGTCGGGCTCGATCCGGGTCTCGACCCGCTCGGCCGTCGAGGACGCCTACACCCGGGCCTTCGACTCCGGGCTCGACCTCGAGACCGGCTGGACCGGCGACGACTCCCGGTGCGACCCGGGGAACACCTCGGCCGCCTCCCGGGCCGCCACCCTGCGCGCGGTCAACTTCGTGCGCGCCATGAGCGGGTTGGCTCCGGTCACCTTCTCCCCCACCCTGAACGCCCGCTCCCAGCGCACCGCGCTGATGATGTCGGCGAACGGCGCGTTGAGCCACACCCCGCCCCGCAGCTGGCGATGCTGGTCGCAGGCCGGTGCCGCCAACGCCGGGCGCTCCAACCTGGCGCTGAGCTACCCCTCGATCGCCTCGGCCGGCCTGGTCGAGCTGTACATGCGCGACCCCGGCGCCGAGAACGGCGCAGTCGGTCACCGTCGCTGGCTGCTGAACCCGTTCGCCACCACGATGGGGACCGGGTCCACCAACACCGCCAACGCGATGACCGTCGTCGGCCCGACCGCAGCGGGTCGACCCAACCCGGCCTGGGTCTCCTGGCCGACCGCCGGGTACTTCCCGACCACGCTGGAGCCGGGCGGCCGCTGGTCGCTGTCGGCCGGCAACAAGCTGATGGACTTCCGCCGCGCGACCGTGCGCGTCTACCGCGACGGCCGGGCCGTGCGCGCGACCAAGCTGCACGTGCGCACCGGCTACGCCCAGCCGACCCTGGTCTGGCAGCTCCCGGCGGGCACCGCCACCTCGGGCACCTTCAAGGTCGTCGTGCGCGGCGCGCACCTGAAGGGCTCCCGGGCCGGCTTCGGTCGCAGCTACGTGGTGCGCCTGTTCGAGCCGTCGAGCTGAGCGCGCGTCACCGTGCACCCAGCGCGAATGCTCGGGTGGGCTGCCACCCCGATGCCGCGTCATGGAGGTAGAGCCACATCTCGTTCACGTCGAACTCCGCATCGAACCGTTCGAACTCCACGAACGCCTGCTCCAGCTTGGACTCGGGCTGGTGGTGGGCGATGGTGACGTGCGGGTGGTACGGGAACGCCCGCTCGATCGCCAGCGGTCCCTGCAGCACCTCGGCCGCGAGCACCTCGCACTGGCTGATGCCCTGCACGACGCCGACGAAGACGACCGGCGAGGTCGGCTGGAAGGTGCCGGTGCCACGCAGGTGGACGCGGAACGGCTCGACCTGGGCCGCCACCCCGGCCAGGTGGTCCTCGACCGCGAGCCGGTCTGCCTCGTCGAGCTCGTACGGCGGCAGCAGCGTGATGTGCGTGGGGATGTGGCGTGCGCTCTCGTCGCCCATGCCGATGCGGTACTGCTGCAGCTCGCTCCCCCACGGTTCGGGGACAGCGAGCGAGACTCCGATCGTCGGCACGGCAGACAACCTACGCGGTCGTGGCGGGGTCCCGTCAGAGGGTCGGGCGCACCAGTCCGACCCGGTCATAGACCTCGGCGAGCGTGCGCGAGGCGACCTCACGAGCCTGCTCCGCCCCGCGGCGCAGGACACCGTCGAGCTCGGCCCGGTCGTCGAGCAGCTCGTTGGTCCGGTCACGGAACGGGGTCACGAAGTCGACGACCACCTCGGCGAGGTCGCCCTTGAAGTCGCCGTAGCCCTTTCCGGCGTACTGCTGCTCGAGGTCGGCCACCTTGGTGCCGGTCAGCGCGGAGTAGATGGTCAGCAGGTTGGAGATCCCCGGCTGCCCCTCGTCGTCGTAGCGCACCTGGGCTTGCGAGTCGGTCACCGCGGAGCGGATCTTCTTGGCCGAGACCTTGGGCTCGTCAAGCATCTCGACGATCCCCGAGGCACTGGAGTTGGTCTTGGACATCTTGGCCGTCGGGTTCTGCAGGTCGGTGATCCGGCCGGTGCTCTTGAGGATGTAGGGCTCGGGCAGCGGGAAGGTCTTCTTGTAGCGGTGGTTGAACCGCTGCGCGAGGTCACGGGTCAGCTCGAGGTGCTGGCGCTGGTCCTCGCCCACGGGGACGTACTTCGGCCGGTAGAGCAGGATGTCGGCGGCCTGGAGGATCGGGTAGGCGAACAGGCCGACCGAGGCAGCGCTCTCGCCCTCCTTGGCCGACTTGTCCTTGAACTGCGTCATCCGGCGCGCCTCGCCGAACCCGGTGATGCACTCCAGGACCCAGGTCAGCTGGGTGTGCTCGGGGACGTGGGACTGCACGAAGAGGGCCGAGCGGTCCGGGTCGATGCCCATCGCGATCAGCTGGGCTGCACACCGGTAGAAGCGCTCGCGCAGCGCCTTCGGGTCCTGGGGAACGGTCAGGGCGTGCAGGTCGGCGATGAAGAAGAAGGGCTGGTAGTCCTCCTGCAGGTCGACCCACTGTCGCAGGGCCCCGAGGTAGTTGCCGAAGTGGAACGAGTCAGCCGTGGCCTGGATGCCGGAGAGCACGCGCGGGCGCGCGGGGCCGGCAGCCTGAGCCGCGGTCGGGGTCTGGTGGGACATGATGGACATTGTTCCAGCAGTCGCGGGGCAGCCCCGACACGGGCTCGACGAGCCCACCCAATCGGACGACGAGGAGCGGCATGTCGCCGGCGTACAGCACCATCCCGACCCTGACCGATGGGGTCGTCACGCTCCGGGCTCCGATCAGCTCCGACGTGATGGGGTCCTTCGAGCAGTGCCAGGACCCGTTGACCCAGCGCTGGACGACGATCCCGGTGCCCTACACGCTCGACGACGCGAACATCTACATGTACCACTTCATCCCGCGGGGCTGGGAGACCGGCAAGGAGTGGGGCTTCGTGGTCGAGGCCGAGGACGAGGCCGGGTCGCGGAGGTTCTGCGGCACCATCTCGCTGCGCAACCGCGGCGAGGGTCGGGCCGAGCTGGCCTACGGCGCCCATCCGTGGGCCCGTGGTCGCGGGTTCATGGAACGTGCGCTGAGACTGCTGATCCAGTGGGGCTTCGCCGAGCAGCGCCTGAACACGATCGAGTGGCTGGCCCGCCGGGGCAACTGGCCCTCGTGGCGGACCGCCTGGCGGCTCGGCTTCACCTTCGAGGGGGTGCTCCGCAGCTGGCTCTCCCAGCGCGGCGAGCTCTCCGACGCGTGGGTCGGCACGCTGCGACGCGACGACGCCCTGCTCCCCCGGTTCCCATGGCTGGAGTCGCCGACGCTGGTGGGGCCCTCGGTGACGCTGCGCCGGCTCGAGGAACGTGACCTGCCGAAGATCGTGGAGACCCTGGCCGACGGCGAGACCCAGCACTGGCTGCAGAACGTGCGCGAGACCGCCCCGCACACGCTGGAGAGCGATCGCGAGTACGTCGTGGAGCGGCTCGAGGAGGCGGCCTCCGGCCGGGCCGTGCACTGGGCGGTCACCGACCAGCGCACCGACATGTACGTCGGCCAGGTCTCGCTGTTCGACCTGCAGTACAAGCGCGAGGCCGAGATGTCCTTCGTCGCGCACCCCCACTGGCGCCGCCGAGGGTGGGCCACCGAGGCCGGCCGCCTGGTGGTCAAGCACGCCTTCATCCCGATGGAGGACGGTGGCCTCGGCCTGCGGCGCCTCACCGCCGCCGCCTGCGCGACCAACGAGGGCTCCATGCGCGTGCTCGAGCGCGCCGGCTTCCTGCGGATCGGCCGCACCCGCAAGAGCACCCTGCGTGGGGACGACAAGTGGATGGACACCCACATCTACGACCAGCTGATCGAGGACCGCGACCGCAGCCTGTGGTGAGTCAGGCCGGCACGGGGACGCGCGTCGTACGCCGGTGCAGCAGCGCCGAGGCGACCAGCACCAGCAGGCCGGCGAGCGAGAGCGCCGCGCCGACCCAGCTCGGCGCCCGGTAGCCGAAGCCGGCCGCGACCACGACGCCGCCCAGCCAGGCGCCCAGCGCGTTGGCGATGTTCAGCGACGCGTGGTTCATCGCCGCGCCGATGGTCTGGGCATCGCCCGCGACCTGCATCAGCCGCATCTGCAGGCCGACCACCAGCACCGAGCTGCAGGTGCTGAGCGCGAAGACGGTCAGCAGGCCGGGGATGAACCACTGCGAGGTGACGGTGAACAGGACGAGGATCAGCCCCATCAGCACCGAGCCGACCAGCATGCTGCGGAACACCGACCAGTCGGCGAGCCGACCGCCGAGCGGCGTACCGACGACCATGCCGCTGCCGAACGCCAGCAGGTAGAGCGGGACCAGCGAGTCGTCGAGCCCGGCGACCTGGGTCACGGTCGGGGCGATGTAGGTGTACATCGCGAACATGCCGCCGAAGCCGACCGCGCCGACCAGCAAGGTGAGCAGCACCTGCGGGTTCTTGAAGGCACGCAGCTCGTTGCGGCCCGTGGCCTCACGGTTGGCGGCGACGTGCGGGACCAGCCAGAGCACCAGGCCGGCCGTCACCGCGGCGAGCGCGGCCACCAGCCAGTAGGCCGAGCGCCAGCCGGCGTTCTGCCCGAGCCAGGTCGCAGCCGGAACGCCGGCGACGTTGGAGACCGCGAGGCCGAGCATCACCCCACTGACCGCCCGGCCGCGGCGCTCGGCGACGACCAGGTCGGCCGCCACCAGCGAGGCGACCCCGAAGTAGGCGCCGTGCGGAAGCCCCGAGAAGAACCGCGCGAGGGTCAGCGAGGTGTAGCTCGTCGCGAGCGCACTGGCCGCGTTGCCGACCAGGAACACCAGCATCAGCCCGATCAGCAGCTCACGCCGTGGCAGCCGCGCCCCGAAGACCGCGAGCAGCGGAGCGCCGACCACGACCCCGAGCGCGTACGCCGAGATCACGTGCCCGGCCGTCGGGATGGACACATCGACCCCGTTCGCCAGCTGGGGCAGCAGCCCCATCGAGACGAACTCGGTGGTCCCGATCGCGAACCCGCCCATGGCGAGCGCGATCAGCGCCAGGCCGACGTACCGGGGAGACCGGGTCGTCGTCGGCTCGGCCAGGTCGGCGCTGTCGATCGTCGTACTCACCCTTTGCCCAACAGGGATGTGGCCGAGATGTTCCTGAGAAGCCGGATAGTCCCGAGTGATTGGACCCACAACTGCTGTCGAGAAGGGTCCGTTCACTCGGGACTATCCGGTCCTGCGGGTCAGAGCGACGCCAGCGACTCGTTGAACGTCGCCGAGGGGCGCATCACGGCCGACGCCTTGTCGTCGTCCGGGCGGTAGTAGCCGCCGATGTCGGCCGGTGAGCCTTGTACGTCGAGGAGCTCCTGCGTGACCGTCTCCTCGGCATCGCCGAGGGTCTTGGCGAGGGCGGAGAAGGCGTCGGCGAGGTCGGCGTCGTCGGTCTGCCCGGCGAGCTCGCGGGCCCAGTAGAGGGCGACGTAGAAGTGGCTGCCGCGGTTGTCGATCGTGCCGAGCTTGCGGCCCGGCGACCGGTTCTCGTCGAGGAAGGTGCCGGTCGCCCGGTCGAGGGCGAGGCCGAGCACCTTGGCCTGCGGGTTGTCGGTCTGCTCGGCGTACTTCTCGAAGCTCTCGGCCAGGGCCAGGAACTCGCCGAGGCTGTCCCAGCGCAGGTAGTTCTCCTTGACCAGCTGCTGCACGTGCTTCGGGGCTGAGCCGCCGGCGCCGGTCTCGAACAGGCCACCGCCCTTGATCAGGGGTACGACGGAGAGCATCTTCGCGCTCGTGCCCAGCTCGAGGATCGGGAACAGGTCGGTCAGGTAGTCGCGCAGCACGTTGCCGGTGACCGAGATGGTGTCCTCGCCCTTGCGGATCCGGTCGACCGAGACCTTGATGGCCTCCTCGGGGGTCTGGATGGTGATGTCCAGCTCGTCGCCCCCCTCCAATGACGCAGTGTGCTGGGGCAGGTACTCGTTGACCTTCTCGATCAGCTTCGCGTCGTGGGCCCGCGACTCGTCGAGCCAGAAGATCGCCGGCGTGCCGGTCGCGCGGGCCCGGGTGACGGCGAGCTTGACCCAGTCACGGATCGGCTCGTCCTTGGTCTGGCAGGCGCGCCAGATGTCGCCCGGGTTGACCTCGTGCTCCATCAGCACGTTGCCGTCCTGGTCGACGACGCGCACGGTCCCGGCCTTGGCGATCTCGAAGGTCTTGTCGTGGCTGCCGTACTCCTCGGCGGCGCGCGCCATCAGGCCGACATTGGGCACCGAGCCCATCGTCGAGGGGTCGTAGGCACCGTGCTCGCGGCAGTCGTCGATGACGACCTGGTAGATCCCGGCGTACGACGAGTCGGGGATCACCGCGAGAGTGTCGGCCTCCTCGCCGTCAGGACCCCACATGTGGCCGGACGTGCGGATCATCGCCGGCATGCTCGCGTCGACGATCACGTCGCTCGGCACGTGCAGGTTGGTGATGCCCTTGTCGGAGTCGACCATCGCCATCTTCGGCCCGTCGGCCAGGTCCTTGTCGACCGCGGCCTTGATGTCGGCGGCGGTCTCCCCGCCGACCTTCTCGGCTCCGGACAGGATGCCGCCGAGACCGTTGCTGGGATCGAGTCCGTGCTCGAGCAGCGCCTCGCCCTGCTCGGCGAACAGCGTCGGGAAGAAGGCCTGCACCGCGTGGCCGAAGATGATCGGGTCGGAGACCTTCATCATGGTCGCCTTGAGGTGCAGCGAGAACAGCACGTCGTCGGCCTTGGCCTTCGCGATCTGGTCACGCAGGAACGACTGCAGCGCAGCGGTGTTCATGAAGGTGGCGTCGACGACCTCGCCCTCCTCCACGGGGATCGACTCCTTGAGCACGTCGGTGCCGTCATCGCTCACGAGCTCGACCCGCAGGGAGCCGGCCTTCTCCACCACGACGGACTTCTCGTTGGAACGGAAGTCGTCGGCGGTCATGTGCGCGACGTTGGTCTTCGAGTCAGGCGACCACTTCCCCATGGAGTGGGGGTGCTTGCGGGCGTAGTTCTTCACCGACTCCGGCGCACGCCGGTCGGAGTTGCCCTCGCGCAGCACCGGGTTGACTGCGCTGCCCTTGACCTTGTCGTAGCGGGCGCGCACGTCCTTCTCGTCATCGGACTGCGGGTTGTCGGGGTAGTCCGGGAGCTCGAAGCCCTGCTCCTGCAGCTCGGCGATGGCGGCCTTCAGCTGCGGGATCGAGGCGCTGATGTTGGGCAGCTTGATGATGTTGGCCTCGGGGGTCTTCGCCAGCTCGCCCAGCTCTGCGAGCGAGTCAGGCACCTGCTGGTCCTCGGGGAGCCGGTCGGCGAAGCTCGCCAGGATCCGGCCGGCCAGCGAGATGTCGCGGGTCTCCACGTCGACACCGGCCTTGGCGGCGTACGCCTGGATGATCGGGAGGAACGAGTACGTCGCCAGCAGGGGCGCCTCGTCGGTGTGGGTGTAGATGATCTTCGGCTCGGACACGAAAGGCTCCTGGGGCGTTCGTCGCTGATGATTTATCTTCACGTCAAGATATCGCACCGGCCCGGCCGGCGCTCCACCAGCCAGCCTCTCAGCGCAGGGAGTGGCGCACAACCGAGGTATTTCGCGACCGGCCAGGGCCTCCTAGTCCCCGAATGCCCACCCCCGCAAGGAGCACAGCCATGAGCAACCTGAACCCCGAACTCTCCCGGGCGATGATGGCCGACCGAGACCGCGAGCTCGCCTCGCTCCAGCGCCGCCGCCAGGCGAAGCTGACCCGTCTCGCCGCCAAGCGTCCCGAGCCGTCCGTACGCCGCGCCCCGGGCCTGCTCGCGCGCCTCGTCCCGTGGTTCGGGGCAGGCGTACGGACTGCCTAGCACCGCTGCTAGCGTCGGGAACGTCCCTGCTCGTCACACCCAGGAGTTCCCGTCGTGAGCACATCTCCCCTCAAGGTCGCCGTCACCGGCGCCGCCGGTCAGATCGGCTACAGCCTGCTGTTCCGCCTCGCGAGCGGTTCCCTGCTCGGGGCCGACCGCCCCGTCGAGCTCCGCCTGCTGGAGATCGAGCCGGCGCTCAAGGCCCTCGAGGGCGTCGTGATGGAGCTCGACGACTGTGCGTTCCCGACCCTGGCCGGCGTGGAGATCGGCGCCGACGCCAACGCCATCTTCGAGGGCGTCAACCTCGCCCTCCTCGTCGGTGCCCGTCCCCGCGGCCCCGGCATGGAGCGCGGTGACCTGCTCGAGGCCAACGGCGCGATCTTCACCGCCCAGGGCAAGGCGCTCAACGAGGTGGCGGCCGACGACGTACGCATCGGTGTCACGGGCAACCCGGCCAACACCAACGCGCTGATCGCGATGAGCAACGCCCCCGACATCCCGAAGGAGCGCTTCTCGGCGCTCACCCGGCTCGACCACAACCGGGCCATCTCCCAGCTCGCAGCCAAGACCGGCGCCTCGGTCACCGACATCAAGAAGATGACGATCTGGGGCAACCACTCGGCCACGCAGTACCCCGACATCTTCCACGCCGAGGTCGGTGGCAAGAACGCTGCCGAGGTCGTCAACGACCAGGGCTGGCTGGAGAACGACTTCATCCCGACCGTCGCCAAGCGCGGCGCAGCCATCATCGAGGCGCGCGGGTCGTCCTCGGCCGCCTCCGCGGCCTCGGCCACGATCGACGCCGCCCACGACTGGCTGGCCGGCTCGGCCGACAACGACTGGGTCTCGATGGCGGTCGTCTCCGACGGGGCCTACGACGTGCCCGAGGGCCTGATCTCCTCGTTCCCGGTCACCACCAAGGACGGCAACTGGGAGATCGTCCAGGGCCTGGAGATCGACGACTTCTCGCGCGGCCGCATCGACGCCTCGACCGCCGAGCTGGCCGAGGAGCGCGACGCCGTCAAGGAGCTCGGCCTGATCTAGCGAGCCGGAGATGCGTGAGGCACGAACGCAGCTCCGACGCGAGCAGGTCGAGCAAGGCCCGCGACCGAGGAACGAGGTCGCGACGGCCGGGTCGAGACCCGGTGAGACGAAAGGCAACGATGAGTAGCACGCCGATCGTCCTCGACGTCGACACCGGCGTCGATGACGCGTGCGCGATCCTGTTCGCCGCGCTGCACCCCGACCTCGACCTGCGGGCCGTCACCTGCGTGGACGGCAACGCCCCGCTGGCCGACGTCGTCCGCAACACGTTGACGGTGCTCGACGCCTGCGGGCGGGAGGACGTGCTGGTCGCCGCCGGTGCCGAGCGTCCGCTGCTCGAGGAGCGGGCCGACGCGCGACATGTGCACGGCGACGACGGGATGGGCGATCTCGACTGGCCGCGATCCGAGCGCCGGCCCGACCCCCGGCACGCGATCGAGCTGCTGCGCGACGTACTCCTCGAGACCGCAGAACCCGTCACCCTGGTCCCGCTCGCACCACTGACCAACATCGCCCTGCTGCTGCGTACCTACCCGGCAGTTGCGCGTGGCATCCGCCGGATCGTGTTCATGGGTGGTGCGGCGCACGTCGGCAACGCCACGGCGTCGGCCGAGTTCAACGTCTTCCACGACCCGGAGGCGGCGGCGATCACGTTGGACGCCTGCGCGGACCTCGGCATCGAGACGGTGATGTACGGGCTGGACGTCTTCTACGGTCCGCGCGTCGCCCTCGACGTGGCGCGCGACCTGGTGGCCCTGCACGCCGACGGGCCGGCCGGCCTGGCCGGGCGCCTGATCGCCTTCCAGTGCGAGCGGTTCGGCGCCGGCTCCGCGACGATCGGCGACGCCGGAGCGGTCTGCGCCGTCGTCGACCCCGAGGGTCTGACCACCGAACGCCTGCCGGTGCGCGTCGAACTCGCCGGCACCTGGTCCCGTGGCCGCACCATCGTCGACCGGCGTGACTGGGACGGCAACCTCGCCCACGACCCGCACGGCCAGGCACCGGCCAGCCTCGACGTCGCCCTCGAGGTGGACGGTGCGCGCTACTCCCGGCTGTGGCTGGACACGGTCGTCGGAGCGCCGTGATGGGACGCGTGCTCGTGCTCGGCTCGCTCAACGTCGACCTGGTCACGCACGTCGACCGTCATCCCCAGCCGGGCGAGACCGTCCTCGGGGAGGGGCTCGAACGCCTCGCCGGCGGCAAGGGCGCCAACCAGGCGGTGGCCGCCGCAGCGGCCGGGGCCGAGGTGCTGATGCTCGGGGCGGTCGGGGACGACGACGCGGGTCGTGCGTACGTCGACCGGCTGCGCGGGCTCGGGATCGCGACCGAGGGGGTCGCCGTACTCCCCGACCAGCCGACCGGCACCGCGCTCATCGTCGTCGACGAGGCCGGGGAGAACACCATCGTGGTGGCGGCCGGTGCCAACGGTCAGGTCGGTGACGAGGCGCTGGGGCTCGTCGAGGCCGCCGGCCCGGGTGACGTCCTGCTCGTCCAGCTCGAGATCCCGCTCGCGACGGTCTCCCGCGCCTGCACGATCGCAGCGCTTCGCGGTGTCCGGGTCGTCGTCAACGCGGCGCCGTACGCCGCCCTGCCCGCCGACGTGCTCCCCCTGGCCGATCCCGTGGTCGTCAACGAGCACGAGGCGCGGCTGCTCGCCGAGTCCTCCGGCCTGCCGTCCTCGCTGCTGGTGACCTTCGGGGCCGACGGCGTCGACTGGAACGGCCTCCGCGCCTCCGCCGTCAGCGTGCCGCCCGCGGAGGTCGTCGACACCACCGGGGCCGGCGACGCCTTCTGCGGCGCCCTGGCTGCCGGCCTGGCCATGGGCCAGGGCCACGAGGAGGCTCTCGGGGGGGCGCTCTCCGCCGGCGCCGCCGCCGTACGCCACCCCGGCGCCCAGCCCGACGCGAGGCTCTAGCCGGGCTGGTTCGGGATCACGGTGGCCAGCACGATGAGCGCGGTGCCGACACCACCCAGCATCAGGGCGTCGGTCCAGCGGCTGCGGCGTACGCGGAGCATGCCGGCGTTGCTCTCGGGCAGCGCGATCCGCATCAGCGCCCCCACGAGCAGGGCGGCACCGATCAGGTCGACGCCGCGTCGCCAGGGACCGAAGGCGATGACGAGCAGCCCGACGGCACTGGCCGCGACCACGAGCAGGTAGACGAGTCCGCCCAGCGTCGAGGGAAACCGTCGCGGCTCGTCCCGCATGGTCACGCAGTCGCGCTGGATCCGGAGCTGGACCCCAGGCCGGCCTCGGCGGCCGCGACCACGTTGGAGAGCAGCATGGCGCGGGTCATCGGACCGACGCCGCCGGGGTTCGGGGAGATCCAGCCAGCCACGTCGTAGACCGACTGGTCGACGTCGCCCGCGATCTTCCCGTCCACCCGCGAGACACCGACGTCGAGCACAGCGGCGCCGGGCTTGACCATCTCGCCGGTGATGATGCCGGGCACGCCTGCCGCCGCGACCACGATGTCGGCGCCGCGGACGTGGGCGGCGAGATCACGGGTACCGGTGTGGCACAGCGTCACCGTCGCGTTCTCGGAGCGCCGCGTCAGCAGCAGTCCCAGCGGGCGGCCGACGGTCACACCACGACCGACGACCGTCACGTCGGCGCCGCGGATCTCGACCGAGTGCCGGCGCAGCAGCTCGACGATGCCGTACGGCGTGCACGGCAGCGGCGCCTCCTTGCCGAGCACCAGCCAGCCGAGGTTGGTCGGGTGCAGCCCGTCGGCGTCCTTGGTGGGGTCGATCTCCCCGAGGATCGCGTTCTCGTCGATCCCCTTGGGGAGCGGCAGCTGCACGATGTAGCCGGTGCAGGCCGGGTTGTCGTTGAGGCGGCGTACGGCGGCCAGGATCTCCTCCTGGGTCGACGTGGCCGGAAGGTCCTCGCGCAGAGACTCGATGCCGACCTCGGCGCAGTCCTTGTGCTTGCCGTTGACGTACCACGTCGAGCCCGGGTCGTCGCCCACGAGCACGGTGCCGAGCCCGGGGACCACCCCCTGCTCGCGCAGCTTGGCCACCCGTTCGGTGAGCTCGCCCTTGATCGCCTTGGCGGTCGCGGTCCCGTCGAGAATCTGTGCAGTCACGCGGAGTTCCTCCCTTGAGAACGATCAGTGCGCAAAATGACGAGTCCCGGTGAAGTACATCGTGACCCCTGCTGCCTTGGCGGCCTCGATGGTCAGTTCGTCACGCACCGAGCCGCCGGGCTGGACGATCGCCTTCACCCCGGCGTCGATGAGGATCTGCGGGCCGTCCTCGAAGGGGAAGAACGCGTCCGAGGCCGCCACGGATCCTGCCGCCCTGTCCCCCGCGCGGTCAACGGCCAGCTTGCAGGAGTCGACCCGGTTGACCTGGCCCATGCCGATGCCGACCGAGGCGCCGTCGCTGGCCAGCAGGATCGCGTTGGACTTGGCCGAGCGGCAGGCCGTCCACGCGAAGGCGAGGTCGGCGAGCATCTCCTCGGAGGCGGCCGCACCGGTGGCCAGGGTCCAGTTCTTCGGGTCGTCACCGTCGGCGTCGACCAGGTCGCGGTGCTGCATCAGCAGTCCGCCGGAGATCGACCGGGTCTCGGCGCCACCGCGCTGCAGCGGCTGGCACTCGAGGAGCCGGACGTTCTTCTTGGCCTGGAGGATCTCGACCGCGCCGTCCTCGTACGCCGGAGCGACCACCACCTCGGTGAACACCTCGGCGACCTGCTTGGCCATCTCCACCGACACCGGACGGTTGACCGCGATCACGCCGCCGAACGCCGACACCGGGTCGCACTCGTGGGCCTTGCGGTGGGCCTCGGCCACGTCGGCACCGACCGCGATGCCGCACGGGTTGGCGTGCTTGATGATCGCGACCGCCGGCTCATCGAAGTCGTACGCCGCTCGCCGGGCTGCGTCGGAGTCGACGTAGTTGTTGTAGGACATCTCCTTGCCGTGCAGCTGACGTGCCTGCGCCAGCCCGTCGGGCCCGAAGCCGTCGAGGTAGAGGGCCGCCGACTGGTGCGGGTTCTCGCCGTAGCGCAGCACCGACGCGCGCTCCCAGGTCGCACCGACCCACGCTGGGAAGCCCGAGCCCTCAGAGCTGTCGGTGAGCACGTTGCCCATCCAGCTGGCCACGTGGACGTCGTAGGTCGCGGTGTGCACGAACGCCTCGGCCGCCAGCACCTTGCGCTGCTCGAGGGTGAAGCCGCCGTCGGCGAGGGCGGCCAGCACGTCGGCGTACCGCTCGGGCGAGGTGACGATCGCGACGGACGGGTGGTTCTTGGCTGCCGCACGCACCATCGACGGACCACCGATGTCGATCTGCTCGACGCACTCGTCGGGCGAGGCACCTGACATCACCGTCTGGGTGAACGGGTAGAGGTTGGAGACGACCAGGTCGAACGGCTCGACGCCGAGCTCCTCGAGCTGTGCCACGTGGGTCGGCAGCCGGCGGTCGGCCAGGATGCCGGCGTGCACCTTCGGGTGCAGCGTCTTGACGCGACCGTCGAGGCACTCCGGGAAGCCGGTGAGGTCCTCGACCTTCGTGACCGGCAGGCCGAGGTCGGCGATCAGCTTCGCCGACCCGCCCGTGGAGACCAGCTCCACCCCGGCGTCGTGCAGGCCGCGGACCAGCTCCTCGAGGCCGGACTTGTCGTAGACGCTGACCAGCGCGCGCTTCAGCGCACGGCGTTGGCCAGCATGGGGGTCCAGAGAGCTGGTCGGCTCGGTCATCCGATCCGCACCTTCCTGTCGTTGATGGTGAAGCCGTCGCGGGCGATCCGGCCCACGGTGTCGACGAGCATCTGCCGCTCGGCGACCTTGATCCGTTCGTGCAGTGACGCGACGTCGTCGTCATCCTGCACGGGTACGACGGTCTGCGCGATGATCGGTCCGGTGTCGACCCCCTCGTCGACGACGAACAGGGTGGCGCCGGTGACCTTCACACCGTAGGCGAGGGCGTCCGCCGGGCCCGAGGTACCTGGGAACGACGGGCACAGCGCCGGGTGGGTGTTGACCACGCGACCGGCGAACCTGCCCAGGAACTCCGGCCCGACCAGCTTCATGAAGCCGGCCAGCACGACGAGGTCGGGCTCGAAGGCCGCGACCGTGTCGGTGAGGGTGCTGTCCCAGTGGCCGCGGCTGGTGAACTGGTCCACCTTGCGCACGAAGGTCGGTACCCCGGCCCGCTCGGCCCGGGCCAGGCCCTCGATGTCGTCGCGGTCGGCGCCGACGGCGACCACGGTGGCGCCGTACGACGGGTCGGCGCTGGCGTCGAGCAGGGCCTGGAGGTTGGTGCCGCCACCGGAGACGAGCACGACGAGTCGGCAGTCGGAACCAGCGGGCACCCGGACAGGCTATCTAGGAAGCCGAGCGCCGCTGCCACCAGGCGGTGACCACCCCGGCGACCAGGCCACCGAGGCTCATCGCGGCCACGGCGGAGACCAGCACCTCCCCGAACGGGGCGCCGATGTCGGCCATCCGGCCGGTGCCCATCGGACCGCCGGCGAGGGCGATCGCGAGGGCGCTGATCAGGGCGGCGCCGAAGCCGCAGCCGAAGCCGCGCAGGGCGGCGGAGTCGTAGGCCGTGACGCCGTAGGCGCGCTGGGCGAGCACCGAGCCGACGATCGCCACGAGGACCGGGACGGCCAGGAAGGCGATCGTCCACTCGGGCGTCGGTCCGGCGTCCGGCAGCCCGGCGAGCAGCGGGAAGGCAGGCATCGGGCCGAGCGAGACCACCGAGGGTGAGACGGCGGTGCCGGTGCCGACCGCGAAGCCGGGTCCGAGGAGGTAGGCCCCACCGAGCAGGACCGCGTTGGGCGCCACGGCGATGGTCGCGACGGTGTACATCACGTAGTCGCCGGGCGAGAGGTGCAGGCCCGACATCATCGAGGCGGCCTGGTTGAGGCCGAGCATCACCATCACCGCGACGAGGACCGCCGAGGCGACGAGGAGCAGCAAGAAGGACGCCGCAGCGCCGTACGCCACCGAGCGGATCCAGCCCGGCACGCGGGCGACCGCGACCGAGAGGAGGCCGGTGCCGGCGGCCATGCCGAGCGTGCCCGCGACACCGGCGATGAGCATCGAGCCCAGGATGGCCCGGCCGAGGCCGGGACCGGTGCCGTCACCGCCGACGACCACGCAGGTGATCACCGCGACCACGACATAGAGACCGGTGAAGATGACGGCGGCCAGCCCGAGCGTGCGGTCGTCGTCGACCTCCTGCGAGGTCGTCGCCGCCCAGCGGCCGTAGCGGTAGACGACGAAGAAGATGAGTCCGGTCAGGGTGAGCGGCACGATCCCGAGCGGTGCGCCCCGGACGCTGAACCCGGAACCGTTGCCGACCAGCCACGCGTCGGCCCCCACCCGCAGGGCATCGGTGGTCTGGCCGTGAGCCCCCGCGTCGGCGAGGAACCAGCCGATCACGGCCACCGCCATGAAGGTCACCATCGTCGTGGCGGCCGCTGCCAGCGCCGCGAGGGCAGCCGAGACGGTGAGCGGACGGCCCTCCGGCTCGTCACTGCCGGTCCCGCCCGGCGGACGACCGCGGAGGGCGTCGATGACCCGGCCCAGGCGCGTGGTCGTGGGTCGCGTCGACGTGCTGGTGTCGGAAGGGCGGCTCAGCAGATCAGTCATCGCCCTCCCATCTTGGCCGAGGAAGGCGGGGAGTCCTGTGAGGCACGCGGGTAGCCTCGGGCCCGTATGCCCAGACTTTTCCACCGAGTCGACCCCGGGGCCGTCCCCGACTTCGACGACTTCTACCTCACCACCCGACGCCGGTTGGCGCTGTCCGCCTACGCACTCACCGGCGACCTCGGGGCCGCCCGCAGCGCCGTCGGTGACGCCTACGTCGCGGCCAGGCACCACTGGCAGAAGGTGGGTCGGCTCCCGGACCCGGAGGAGTGGGTCCGCCCGCGCGCGTGGGCGATGGCCCAGCGTCGGCACGTGGCCCGGCTGTGGCACCGCGAGAAGGGCATCGGCGCGGACCAGAAGGCCGTCCTCGATGCGCTGCACCACCTGTCCGACCAGCAGCGCAAGGTGCTCCTGCTCGCCCACCTGGCGGCGCTGTCGACCGCCGACATCGGCCGCGAGCTCGGCGAGACCACTGCTCGGGTCGAGGAGCGCCTCCAGGTCGCGACCGATGCGTTCTGCCAGGAGACCGGCGCCGCGTCGGAGTCGGTGGGAGCTGCCATGGAGTCGCTGGCACCGATCGCCGAGGCGGCCGCGCTGCCGGCGCCGGCCGTGGTCCACCGGAGCGGTCAGCGACGCCGGCTCCTGCACACGGTCGGTGGGGCCGCGGTGGCGGTCGGCCTGACGATCGTCGGTGGCGTGTTTGTGGTGAGCGGAGGCGTGGTGCACGGAGGCGTGCGGGAGGACCTTGCCTCGGCGGGTACGACGCAGGCCGACACCCGGCCGGTGACCGAGAAGATGATGCTCAGCCTCCCGCAGGTCGAGCAGCTCGCCCCCGGTGACAGCTGGCGGGAGCTGGCGACCTCCGACAACACCACTGGCAGCGGAATCAACTCGGTGTGCCAGACGACGCGCTTCGCCGACCCGCGCGGCACGGGCACGATGGTGCGCACCTTCGCCGCCGACGGTGCCGACGCCAACCGCCGAGTGGTGCAGACGATCGAGATCTCGCGGTCGACCAGAGCCTCGCAGCGCGCCTACCGCACCACGCTCGGCTGGTTCGCCGGGTGCACGCAGGCCCGGCTGCAGCTGCTGGGCGCCTACCGGGTCAACGGTCTCGGTGACGAGGCGCAGATGCTCAAGCTGCGCATCCCCAACGCCGTACGCCGCACCTACGTCGTCGGACTGGCCCGTACCGGCTCCCTCACCGTCTCGACGGTCTCCGAGACCCTCGGGGGCCGGCCGGTCGCCGTCGACCGCGCCGTGACCACCCTGACCGACGCCGTCCGCAACGTCTGCTCCTCCGACCCGTCGGGCCCGTGCCCGACGGCGGTCCGGGCCGCACCGGTGCTGCCGCCGCGGTCGGGCGAGACCCCCGGGACCCTGGCAGCGGCCGACCTCCCGGTGATCGGCCGGATCAACCTGCCGTGGGTCGGCACCCAGCCGGTGCCGGCGCGACCCAACATCGCCGCCACCACCTGCGACAAGGCCGACTTCGTGCGCGCCGGGGCTCCCCGCGCGGCCACGCGCACCTTCCTGATCCCGGAGGCCCGGCTGGCCAAGCGGTTCGGTATCGCCGAGACCGTCGGGCCGTTCGCCTCGACCGCCAGGGCACACGGGCTGGTGCGCAGCATCACGGCGGCCATGGAGCTCTGCGAGAAGAAGGACCTGGGGGCCAAGGTGAGCAGCCAGGTGCTGCAACCCCGTGGCTACCGCGGCTCGGAGTACGCCATGTGGCGGCTCGACAGCGAGATCAACGAGAAGACCTCGGTGGGCTTCTGGATGGGCGTGGCTCGGGTGGGGCGTTACGTTGCGCAGGTGAACTTCACACCGTCCGGCGACAACGACGTCGACGAGGACACCTTCCAGGCCCTCATCACCCGAGCCCGCGACCGGCTCTTCGAGCTCCCGGCGAGCACCCAGTGAGTGTCCAGTGAGTGTCCGGTGAGTCTCCGGTGAGCGGGTTCGAGCTGACCGAGGGGCTGGTCTACCTCGACGGGAACTCGCTGGGTGCGCTCCCCTCCGGGGTCGCCGAGCGGTTGGACGACGTCCTACGCCGGGAGTGGGGTGCGGGACTGATCCGGTCGTGGAACGACGCGAAGTGGATGGAGCTGAGCCAGCGGATCGCCGGCAAGATCGCACCGCTGGTCGGCGTCTCCCCCGACGACGTACACCTCGGGGACAGCACCAGCGTCAGCCTGTTCAAGACGACGGTGGCCGCGGCGCGGCTGCGGCCGGACCGGCACGTGCTGGTGGTGGAGCCGAGCACCTTCCCGACCGACGGCTACATCATCGCCGGCGTCGCGGACCTGATGGGCCTCGAGCTGCGCTGGTGCGACCCTGCCGACCCACTGGCCGCGGTCGACGAGGACGTCGCCCTGCTCAACCTGACCCACGTCGACTTCCGGACCGGCGCCATGTTCGACATGGCCGCCATCACGGCCGGGGCCCACGAGCGGGGCGCGCTGGTGCAGTGGGACCTGTGCCACTCGGCGGGCGCGGTGCCTGTCGACCTGACCGGGGCCGGCGCCGACCTGGCGGTGGGCTGCACCTACAAGTACCTCAACGGCGGCCCCGGCTCCCCCGCCTTCCTGTGGGTCGCCCCCGAGCACCAGGCCGCCGCCCGCCAGCCGATCACCGGCTGGATGGGACACCAGTCTCCGTTCGCGATGGCACGCGACTACGAACCCACCCCTGGCATCCGGGCGTTCGGCTCGGGCACGCCGCCGGTGCTCGCGCTCTCGGCGCTCGAGGCCTCGCTGGCAGCGTTCGACGGGGTCTCGGTCGACTCCTTGCGGGAGCACTCGCTCGCGCTGACCGACCTGTTCATCGCGCTGGTCGAGGAGCGCCTGCCAGGTGTCTTCGAGATCGTGACGCCGCGCGAGCACTCCCGTCGCGGCAGCCAGGTCTCCCTCCGGCACGAGCAGGCGTACGGCGTCGTCCAGGCCCTGATCGCGCGCGAGGTCATCGGCGACTTCCGCGACCCCGACATCGCCCGCTTCGGCTTCGCCCCCCTCTACAACACCCTCGACGACGTACGCACCGCAGTGGATCGCCTCGAGCAGGTGATGGCGGCCGAGGAGCATCGCGATCCGGCGTACGCGGAGAGGAACGCGGTCACGTAGTCACAGGGCGCTGCGGTTTGGCCGGGTGCCCGGCCAAACCTCCAGTGGAGGGGTGAAACATCACCCCTCCAGTGACATCTTGGCCGGTCGCCCGGCCAAACCGTCACAGCTTCTCGAGGATCTCCCGCATCAGCTGGGCGGTCTCCGAGGGCGTCTTGCCGACCTTGACCCCGACCGCCTCGAGGGCTTCCTTCTTGGCCGCGGCGGTGCCCGAGGAGCCGGAGACGATGGCGCCGGCGTGGCCCATGGTCTTGCCCTCGGGGGCGGTGAAGCCGGCGACGTAGCCGACGACGGGCTTGGTCACGTGGTCCTTGATGTAGTCGGCAGCGCGCTCCTCGGCGTCGCCGCCGATCTCGCCGATCATCACGATCGCCTTGGTGTCGGGGTCCTTCTCGAAGGCCTCGAGGGCGTCGATGTGGGAGGTGCCGATGACCGGGTCGCCGCCGATGCCGATGGCGGTCGTGAAGCCGTAGTCCTTCAGCTCGAACATCATCTGGTAGGTCAGCGTGCCCGACTTGGAGACCAGCCCGATCGGGCCCTTGCCGGCGATGGTGTGCGGCGTGATGCCGGCCAGCGACTCCTCCGGCGTGATGATGCCGGGACAGTTGGGGCCGATCATCCGGGTCGCCTTGCCGTCCAGGTAGGCCCAGACCTCGGCGCTGTCCTGCACGGGCACGCCCTCGGTGATCACGACCAGCAGGCCGATGCCGGCGTCGATGGCCTCGATGCACGCGTCCTTGGTGAACGCCGGGGGGACGAAGACGACCGACACGTCAGCGCCGGTCTCCTTCATCGCCTCCTCGACGCTGCCGAAGACCGGCAGGTCCTTGCCGCCGAGCTCGACGGAGGTGCCGGCCTTGCGGGCGTTGACGCCACCGACGATGTTGGAGCCGGCCTCGACCATGAGGGTGGTGTGCTTGGAGCCCATCCCACCGGTCATGCCCTGGACGATGATCTTGGAGTCCTTGTTGAGGTAGATCGACATGTTCTTCTCTCCGTCTCAGGCGTTCGCCAGCTCGGCGGCCTTGTCGGCCGCGCCGTCCATGGTGTCCACCAGCGTCACGAGGGGGTGATTGGCCTCGTCGAGGATCCGACGGCCCTCCGCCACGTTGTTCCCGTCGAGGCGTACGACGAGCGGCTTGGTCGCCTCGTCGCCGAGGATGTCCAGCGCTCCGACGATGCCGTTGGCGACCTCGTCACAGGCGGTGATGCCGCCGAAGACGTTCACGAAGACCGACTTGACCTGCTCGTCGTTGAGGATCACGTCGAGCCCGTTGGCCATCACCTCCGCGTTGGCACCGCCACCGATGTCGAGGAAGTTGGCCGGGGTCACGCCGCCGTGCTTCTCGCCGGCGTACGCGACGACGTCGAGGGTCGACATGACCAGCCCGGCGCCGTTGCCGATGATGCCGACGGAGCCGTCGAGCTTGACGTAGTTGAGGCCCTTGGCCTTGGCCTTGGCCTCCAGCGGGTCGGCCGCGTCCTTGTCCTCGAACTGCGCGTGGTCCTCGTGGCGGAACTCGGCGTTCTCGTCGAGGGAGACCTTGCCGTCGAGGGCCTCCAGCTTGTCGCCCTCGAGCCGGGCGAGCGGGTTCACCTCGACGAGCGTGGCGTCCTCCTCGACGAAGACCTTCCACAGCGCCTGCACCATCTCGACCGCCTGGTCCTTGAGCTCGGCCGGGAACCCGGCCTCCTCGACGATCGCGGTCGCCTTGGCCTCGTCGACGCCCTCGAGCGCGTTGACGGCGATCTTCTTGACCGCGTCGGGATTGGTCTTGGCGACCTCCTCGATCTCGACGCCGCCCTCGACGGACGCGATGCAGAGGTAGGAGCGGTTGGAGCGGTCGAGCAGGAAGGAGAAGTAGTACTCCTCCACCGGCGGCGTCGCCGGCACGACCAGCACGCGCTTGACGGTGAGGCCCTTGATCTCCATGCCCAGGATGTTGCCGGCGTGCTCGAAGGCCTCGTCGGCCGTCTTGGCGATCTTGACGCCACCGGCCTTGCCGCGGCCACCGGCCTTGACCTGTGCCTTGACCACGGTGACGCCACCGATCTCCTCGGCGGCGGCCCTCGCCTCCTCGGCGGTCTCGACGGTCTTGCCGAGCGTCACGGTCACGCCGTGCTTGGCGAAGAGCTCCTTGGCTTGGTACTCCATCAGGTCCACGGTTCGATGGCTCCTTCAACGTCGGGGAGGGGGTTGACCCCCAGCCGACCTTAGTCCCGGCTCCGGGGGTGGGGGAACGTAGGGTGCGTCCGTGAAACGCGAAGAGACGCAGGTCACGCCGCTCGTCACTCCCCCGGTCACCCTCCACGTCACCGAGTACGGCGACCGCGACGCCGATGTCCACCTGCTCCTCGTGCACGGGTTCCCCGACGACCAGCGGATGTGGGAGCCGGTCGCCGCGTCGCTGCCCCCGGAGTGGCACGTGATCACCTACGACGTGCGCGGCTCGGGCCGGTCCAGCAGGCCGAGCGGCCGCTCGTCGTACCGCACCTCGCTGCTGGTCGAGGACCTCATCGCCGTCCTCGACGCCACCCTCCCCACCGGCGCACAGGTCCACCTCGTGGCACACGACTGGGGCTCGATCGCCGGCTGGGACGTGATCGCGGCCGAGACCTGGGACCCGCGGCTGGAGGGCCGGATCGCGTCGTACTCCTCGGCCAGCGGCCCCTCGCTCGACCACCTCGCCAGCCTGTCCTCCTCGTGGCGAGGTCGCCTGCGGATGCTGCCGCAGTTCCTGCACAGCTGGTACGTCTGGGCCTTCCAGGTCCCCTGGCTGCCCGAGCGGCTGCTCACCCACGCGCGCGGCCTGCCCTGGGAGGACGACCTGCGCGACAACGCGGTGCACAGCATCGACCTCTACCGCGCCAACATCCTGCCCCGTCTGCGCCACCCGCACCCCTGGCGCACGTCGATCCCAGTACAGGCTCTCGTGGCCACCCAGGACGCCTACGTGACGACCCGCAGCTACGAGGGGTTGGAAGCGCGCTGCCGCGACCTGACGCGCGTCGAGGTCGAGGCCGGCCACTGGTGGCCGCGAACCCACCCCGAGGAGTTCGCGCGCCTGGTCGCCGGGTTCGTCCGCGTCCACGCCTGAGACCCGTCGCGTGACCACCGACACAGGTGGCTCGTTGACGCGGCATGCCCAAGAACCTCACCACCGTGCTGGCGGCGGTCGTCGTCGGAGCCGCCGGCCTCGCCCTGACCTCCGGCACGCATGCCGCGGCCGCGACCGACGACACCCCCGGCTACAGCGTCCAGGCCATCACCGTCGACGTGAAGGTGGGACCTGCCGATGAGCAGAGCTGCCGGGTCGACGCCGACCTGTACCTGCCCGACGGTGCCAGCGCGACCCACAAGGTGCCGGCGATCCTGACCACCAACGGATTCGGCGGCAACAAGGCCGACGGCAACCAGTCGGCGATCGGCAAGGGCTTCGTGCAGCAGGGGTACGCCGTGATCAGCTACTCCGGCCTGGGCTTCGGCCACACCAACTGCAAGATCACGATGGACGACCCCGACTGGGACGGGAAGGCCGGCAAGGGGATGGTCGACGTCTTCGCCGGCACCCGCCCCTACCTGACCGAGGGCTCGAGCACCCCGCACTTCCTGCGCAACATCTCGCTGCAGAAGCCCGGCGACCCGCGGCTGGGCATGATCGGCGGCTCCTACGGCGGCCAGATCCAGTACGCCGTGGCCGAGCAGGACCCCCGCGTCGACACGATCATCCCGATCATCACCTGGAACGACCTGACCTACTCGCTGGCGCCGGGCAACGTGGCCAAGAAGGAGTGGGTCGACCTCTTCTTCGGCGACGGCATCGTCAGCGGCGTCCAGACCGCCAACCAGGACCCCGAGACGCTCCGGGTCTGCCCCAACTTCGTGGACCAGGCCTGCATCGGCGCGATCGCGCTGAACACGCAGGGCTACCCCGACGCCGGCACCGTCGCGCTCGCCAAGCACGCGTCGGTGGCGAGCTATGTGAAGCGGATCAAGATCCCCACCCTGCTGGTGCAGGGCCAGAAGGACACGCTGTTCAACCTCAACGAGGCGGTCGCCACCTACCGATCGCTCCAGGCGCAGCAGACGCCGGTCAAGATGATCTGGCAGTCGTGGGGCCACTCGGACTCCACGCCGGTCCCCGGTGAGCTCGACTTCGGCGCGAAGTCGCTGCGCGACAGCTACCTCGGCAACCGGCTGCTGGACTGGATGAACCACTACGTCAAGGGCGTCAGCAGCGCCAGCACCGGCCCGAACTTCGAGTACTACCGCGACTGGGTGAAGTACGACACCTCCGCGGCCAAGGCCGGCACCGCCGTCGGGGCGGCGTACGCCAGGAGCAGCACGGTCTCCTGGGACCCCAACCACACGCTGTACTTCACCGGCGGCCACGAGCTGACCCCGACGAGGTCCGCCGCCGTTGCCTCCTCGGCGTCCTACGCCAACGCGCCGGGTGCGCCGACGTCGTACTCCGAAACCTCCGGTGTCGAGGGCAGCCAGGTCAACCTGCCGCCGAGCGACGCGCCGGGCACCTTCGTCTCGTTCACGACCGACCCGCTGTCGGCGCCGGCCGACGTCGTCGGCTCGCCCAAGGTGACGCTGAAGCTGAGCACGCCGACCGCCGGCTACACCCAGATCGGCGGACCCTCCGGCCAGCTGGTGCTGTTCGCGAAGATCTACGACATCGCGCCCGACGGCTCGAAGGTGCTCAAGAACCGCCTGATCGCCCCGATGCGCGTCGCGGACACCAACAAGCTGGTGACGGTGCGGCTGCCGGGCATCGTGCACCGGTTCGCCACCGGTCACCGCATCCAGGTGGCCATCGCGGCCAGCGACGCGGCGTACGCCGGGAACACGCTGGTGCAGCCGGTCGCGGTGATGAGCGGGCCCGACTCGGGCAGCACACTCGGCCTGCCGGTCGTCGGCCAGCTCACCTTCCAGTAGCCCGGCCAGTAGCCCGCGAGTGAGCTAGGCGTCCTGCTCGGAGAAGTGCTCGGCGACCCATCCGGTGATCTCGGTGGTGGTCGCGCCGGGGGTGAAGATCTTCGCCACCCCCATCTCCTCCAGCGGGGCGACGTCCTCCTCGGGGACGATGCCGCCGCCGAAGACGACGATGTCGCTGGCGTCGCGCTCGGCCAGCAGGTCGATCAGCTTGCGGAACAGCGTCATGTGCGCGCCCGAGAGCACCGACAGGCCGACGGCGTCGGCGTCCTCCTGGATGGCGGTCTCGACGATCTGCTCGGGCGTCTGGTGCAGGCCGGTGTAGATGACCTCGTGGCCGGCGTCGCGCAAGGCCCGTGCCACGACCTTGGCGCCCCGGTCATGGCCGTCGAGTCCCGGCTTGGCCACCACGATGCGCAACATGGCTGCAGGTTATCGGGTACGCCGCGCGCGCGACGGCGAGCACAGTGACACCCACCACGTCACGCCGCCGTCGCCTCCGGCGTGCTCCGTCGTTGATCCACAGCAGAGAAACCCTGAATTTCCCGGGGCGTGACCTTGCCGTTATCGTGACGGGTCGCCCCCCGTGCCCAAGGAACGACAGGATTGCCCGTGGCTCAGCATCGAGCGAACCATCGCAGCAGGCAGCGCCCTGCGGCTGGTGGAACCCCCGTTGCCATGCCCGGAGCCGGCCGCCGCCGAGCCGTGAAGCCGGGCCGCAGCCGCTCCCGACGACTCCCCTCGTTGCCGACCGTCGCCGGGCTCGTGGCCCTGGTCGTGGCCGGTGCCGGAGCGATCACGGTCGGCCCCCAGCAGTCGGCCGACAGCGCCATCGCCCTGTCCTCCCAGGGTCGGGAGCTCTCGGGCACCGACGCGGTCGGCTACACCGGCGGCCCCCGTGCCCGCGCGCTGAGCCGTGACTCCGAGCGGGAGGCCCTGCAGGACGCCGCCGACGCCAAGCTGCAGAAGGCAGCCGAGGAGCAGGCGGCCGAGCGCAACGCCGAGCTGAAGTCCCTGGGCAAGGCGGCCGAGGCCCGCGCCGGCCAGATCGCCAAGAACCAGTGGCACCTGCCGACCGAGGGCTACCACCTGACCGCACGCTTCGGCATGGCTGGCGGGCTCTGGTCGAGCAACCACACCGGTCTCGACTTCGCCGCCCCCTCGGGCACGCCCATCTTCGCCGTCGCCAACGGCGTCATCACCGAGACCGGTTACGCCGGCTCCTACGGCAACCGCACCGTCGAGACCCTGCCCGACGGCACCGAGCTCTGGTACGCCCACCAGAGCGCCATCGGCGTGCAGGTCGGCGACCAGGTCATCGGCGGCCAGCAGATCGGCAACGTCGGCAGCACCGGCAACACCACCGGACCGCACGTCCACCTCGAGGTCCGCCCGGGCGGCGGCGACCCGGTCGACCCCTACCAGGCCCTGGTCTTCCACGGAGTCACACCCTAGGGCTTGACGAACGTGGCCGGCCCGCCGCCGATGTCGCTGTTGCGGAACTGGGGCTGGTTGTTGTTCGTGGTGCTGCTCGGCACCGCGGCGTCGAGGTCGGCCAGCACCACCGTCGCGCCCGCCTTCAGGCCCTGGCTGATGCTGACCCGGCGCTTGCCGACCACGCCGACGGTCACCACCGTGCGGGAGACGCTGCCGTGGGCCAGCACGCGCACGACAGCGCGGGCGCCGGTGCGGCTGATCGCCGAGGTCGGCACGGTCACGGCGTGGCGCGCGACGCCGGTCACGATCGACACCGAGGCAGTGCTGCCCTCGGCGACCGTGCGTCCGGACTGCACGGTGACGGTCACCGGGAAGTCGCCCGAGCTGTCCGGCAGCAGACCGATGGCGCTCACCGTCCCACGCAGGGAGGTGGCCCAACCGGCAGGCGTGACCGTGACGGACTGCCCCCGGCGTACGCCGCGGACCTGGGTGCTGCTCACCGAGGTGGTCACGGTGGTGACGCCCCGGCCGACGATCACCGCCGCGGTGTCGGAGGTCGACACCTGGTCGCCGCGGGCGAGGTCGACCTGGAGCAGCCGGCCGGCGTACGGCGCCCGCAGCACCGCCAGCCGCCGTGACGCCCTGGCCTCGTCGAGACGCGCATCGGCAGTGTCGATGTCGGCCTGGTCCTGGGCCAGCCGGGCCGCGGTCACGGTCCCGCCGTTCTGGCCACTGCTGTCCGACGAGCTCGGCGAGACCGTCGCTGTCATCGCAGCCGGAGCACCCTGGGTCTGGCCCGAGGAGGTGACCTGGCCCTGACCGCCCGACTGGCTGGCCTTGGTGACCGAGGCGATGGCCCGGGTCAGCGTCTCGGACAGCGAGGACAGGGCGCTCTCCAGGGCGTCCTGCTTCTCGGCCACGGTGTCCTGCGCGTCCTGGACGGCCTCGAGGGCCGACGCGCAGGCAGCGGGATCTTGGTCGTCGTCTGCCCGGCAGGCCTGGCTCTGGGCGGCCAGGGCCTGCTTGGCCGCAGCGATCGCCGCCGAGGTGTCCGACTGGGCTGCGGTCACGGCCTTCTGCTGGTCGGCGAGCTGGGCGAGCGCCTGCTGCAGGGCGGGGTCGGGCTTCGAGGGGGCAGTCGGCGCTGACGGCTTGGGGGCCGGCGGCTTCTGGGGTTTCTTCACGCCGCCGGAGGGACCCGCCGCCGCGGTCACGGCCGAGGCCTGGGCATCCTCGTCGCTGGCCAGCTGGGCCTTGGCGCGGGCCAGCGTCGCCACGGCCTCGGTCACCGCGGCGTCGAGTGCCGTCGTGTCGAGTCGTGCGAGCACCTGCCCGCGGTGCACCCGTTGCCCTGCCTTCACCCACACCTTGGCGACGGTGCCGTCGGTGCCGAAGGCGAGGTCGCGACGACCGGTCGACGTGACGGTGCCGGACAGGTCGAGGGTGCGCTCGACGTCGGCGAGGGTCGCCTTCGCGGTGGAGTACGCCGCATCGGGCTGGCGGGCCTGGGCGACGGCGTACCCACTGCTGCCGATCACGACCGCCTGCAGCACCACGAGGACGATCACCCGCTTCACGAGTTCTGGGTCTCCCCACCCGGGCGATCCGTGCCCGGACCGCCGAACATCACGGCGCACTGACCGTTGACGGGTTGGCTCACCGCGATCGACGTCGCCGTGATCGCGCCGGTGCTGTCCGGACGACCCACGCTGGTGACGCAGTGTCCGACCTTGACGTCCTTGGAGTTGGCCTTGGCCGAGGTGAGCCACGTGGTGGTGCCGGTCGTGGTCACGGTGATGCTGGAGGTCTCCTCGGACCCGGGTCGCACCGACTCGACCGTGAAGCCGGTGCCGCTGATGGCGGTCACCTTGCCGACGGCACCGAACCCGCCCCGACGTACCCCATCAGAAGGAGCTCCCGAGGGTGCGCCCTCCGGCGGCGACTGCTGGTCGGTCCGGGGGCCATCACCCGGGCCGCCCCCGCGTTGATCGACGAAGCCGTTGGTGCACGAGCCGCCGACGGCCTTGCTGATCCGCACGGTCGCGGCCGCGACCGTGGAGGTGTCGTCCGAGGAAGGGCTGGACGGCATGGCCATCACGCAATCGCCGACCTTCAGGTCCTCGGCGGCGGCGGAGACCTGTCGGGTGAACGTCGTCCTCGCGTTCCAGCTGACCGCGACCTGGCCCTCCGGTCCCTGGACCTGCGCGGTGGAACCCGAGACGGCCGCCACCATGCCGGACCCGCCCGGACCACCGCCACCGGGTCCACCGCCGGCCGCACCCCCGTCACCGTTCTGCTTGGTGACCGCGGCGGGCTTGTCGCCCGGGCCGTCCTGCCCGGAGCCGCAGGCAGAGACGGCGAGCCCGAGGGCGACGCAGACGACGGCGAGGGGAAGGGTCTTCTTCATGGTGCTCCTTGGGTCATTCGCTGCGGAGTGCGTCGATGGGAGTCAGGCGCGCGGCCCGGCTCGCGGGGTAGACCCCGAAGCCGATGCCGAGCACGAGGGAGGTGCCGATCGCCGCCGCCGTCGCGAGGGCGGACAGCGAGACCGGCTGGTTGATCAGCTCGGGGAGGAACTGCGCGCCCACGGCCCCGATCAGTACGCCGATCAGGCCGCCCGCCAGCCCGAGCAGTGACGCCTCGACCAGGAACTGGCGGCGGATCAATGCCGGTGTGGCACCGAGCGCCTTGCGCAGGCCGATCTCACGGACCCGTTCGGTGACCGAGACCAGCATGATGTTCATGACGCCGATCCCGCCCACCAGCAACGAGATCGCGGCAATCCCGCCGAGCAGCACGGTCAGGGTGCGGTTGGTGGAGTTGGCGGTCTCGAGCAGCGACTTCTGGCTGGTCACGGTGAAGTCGGCCTCGGTCGAGGACACGTCGTGCAGGTTCAGCAACAGGCTGGTGATCTCGGCGTACGCCGCACCGAGGGTCGCCTCGTCGCGGCCCTCGACGTAGATCGTCGAGACCGCGTCGCTCGTCGCACCGGTGAGCTGCTGGGCGGTGCTGATCGGGAGGACGGCGGTGTCGTCCTGCGACGAGTCGCCCTCCGACGAGGAGCCCGACGAGGCCAGCACGCCGATCACGGTCAGGCTGGTGCCCTGGGTGGTGACCGTCTCCCCGACCGCGCTGCGGCCGCCGAACAGCTCGGAGGCGGTGTCGGCGCCGAGCACCACCACTCGAGCGCGCCGGTCGACCTCGTCCTGGGTGAAGAACCGTCCGCTCTGCAGGGTGCGGGAGCGGACCTCCAGCCAGGCCGGCGTGGTGCCCGCGAGCTGGGTGGTCCAGTTGGTCGTCCCCGCCACGAGGGAGGCCGACGACCCGGTGGTGGGCGCGACCCGCGCCACCTCGGGCGCGACGGTGCGGTCGGCGATCGAGGCGGCGTCCTGGAGGGTCAGGGTCGAGGCACTGCCGAAGCCGCCGCGCAGCCCGGTCGACGAGGTGCTGCTGCCCGGGGAGACCACGAGCAGGTTGCTGCCGAGCGCGTTGATCTGGTCACGCACCTTGTCCTGCGCGCCCTGCCCGAGCCCGACGGTGAGGATCACCGACGAGACGCCGATGATGATGCCGAGCATGGTCAACGCCGACCGCAGCCGGTGCGAGGCGATCGCCGACCAGCCGGTCCGCAGGGTCTCCATCCAGGTCATGTGGTGATCTCGCCGTCCCGCACCGCGATGGTGCGCCCGGCACGCTCGGCCACGTCGTGCTCGTGGGTGATCAGCACGATGGTGCGTCCGAGCGCGGAGAGCTCGTCGAGCAGCCCGAGCACCTCGTGGGTCGAGGCGGAGTCCAGGTTGCCGGTCGGCTCGTCGGCCAGGATCATCGCGGGGTCGGTGACCAGTGCCCGGGCGACCGCGACGCGCTGCTGCTGGCCGCCGGAGAGCTCCCCCGGCCGGTGCTCGGCGCGATCACCGAGGCCGACCTTGTCGAGCGCGGCCAGTGCCCGCTCCCTGCGGACCTGGCGCGGCACGCCGGCGTACAGCAGCGGCAGCTCGACGTTGCGCCATGCCTTGAGGCTGGGCAGCAGGTTGAACTGCTGGAAGACGAAGCCGATCCGCCGGTTGCGGACCTCGGCCAGACGGGCCTCGCTGAGCAGGGAGACGTCTTCGCCGGCGAGGTGGTAGCTGCCGCTGGTGGGTACGTCGAGGCAGCCCAGGATGTGCATCAGCGTGGACTTGCCCGACCCGCTCGGTCCGGTGACGGCGACGTACTCCCCCTCCTCGATGCGGGCGTCCACCCCGCGCAGCGCATCGACCTGGATCTGCCCGGTGTCGTAGGTCTTGCGTACGCCGGCGAGCTCGATCAGGCTCACGGGCCGACCTCCACCGTGGCGCCGTCAGGACCCTGGAACTTGCCCGCCGGTGGTCCCGCGCCGCCTCCCGGGAAGTTGCCCTCGCCGCCGTCAGGGAACCGGTTCCCGGTGTTGCCGTTGCCGGTGGGCAGCTTCAGCGTGACCAGGACGACCTTGTCGCCCGCCTTCAGTCCCGAGGTGATCTCGGTGTTGCTGCCGTAGGTTTCGCCGACCTCGACCGGCGTACGCACCTGCTTGCCGCCGACCAGCTTCTCGACGTACGTCGAGGTGCCGGAGGTGTGCAGCGCCTGGCTGGGTACGGCGAGCACGTTGCTCACCTGCTTGGTGATGATCGAGACGGTGGCCGACGTTCCGGCGTACAGCTCGGCCTGGGCGCCGGTGACGGTGACGGTGACCGGGAAGGTCGCCGCCCCGGACGAGCTCGCCTCCGCGACCAGGCCGACGTCGGTGACGGTGCCGTAGACCGGGGAGGCCGCGCCGCTGGGCGTGACCTGGGCCTGCATCCCCTTCTTCACCGAGGCGATGTCGTCGGCGGCGACGTCGGCCACCACCTTGAAGTGCCGCGGCGAGACGATCACCACCTGGCTGGTGGTGGAGCTGTCCGAGCTCGCATCGGGCGCGGTGGCGCCATTCGCTCCGTCGGACCCGTCCGAGCTCGGCGAGGAGGACGAGGACGACCCGCTGACCTGTTCGCCGACCGTCAGGTCGACCGAGGCGACGGTGCCGGTCATCGAGGCGCTCAGGGTGGCGGAGTCGAGGTCGTCCTGGGCCTGGCTGAGGGCCGACCTGGCGGCGGCGACCGCCGCGCTGTCGGAGGAGAGCTGCGTGGAGGATGCGTCGGCATCCACGTCGTCGTCGTACTGCGCCTCGGCGGCGTCGAGCTGGGCCTGCGCCGAGGTCAGCGCGGCGTCCAGCGAGCTGGTGTCGAGAGTGGCGAGCCGGTCGCCCTTGACGACCTTGTCACCGACTGCGACGTACACGTGGGTGACCCGGCCGCTCACCGCGAAGTCGAGGTCGGCCTCCCGCGTGGGCTCGAGCGCGCCGGTCGCTGCGACGTTCTGCTGGTAGGTCCCGGCAGCCACGGTCGAGGTCACCGTCTGCGCGGCAGCGGCACCGGAGGGCCGGGTCAGCAGCCACGCGCCGGTGCCCACGACGGCCAGGAGTACGACGAGCAGCGCGATCACTCCGCGACGGCCCATCCTGCGCAATCGACCCAGCCGCATGCCTCGTCCTCTCCGACGTACCCGGAGAGGACTGTGGTGCCGGGGACTGAGCCCGACCTCGCCCTTACCTGTGGTGACCCTGTGAAGTGCGAGCCAGCCTGAGTCCGGTGAGAGCAGCTGGCTCCTCAGGTCAACGGAGGGGCTGCCAGTGTCCGTCCCCGCCGCGCGCGATGAATCGTCGGTGCGCCCCGGTCGGTGTCATCGCCCAGACGCCCCATCGGCGTCCGATCACGGCGTAGGTGAGGATCCGGTGCCCGTCAGGCGACCAGGCGGGTTCACTCGTCGTGCAGCCCGAGCGGACGCGGCGGCGGTCGGTGCCATCGGGGTTCATCGTGTTGACCTCCTCCTCGCAGGCCCCCCAGAGCCGGGTGAACAGCAGCCGTCGACCATCCGGTGACCAGTCGACCCCCTCCTCGGAGGTCTTGGCCGTCCGGGTGATCTGAGTGAGCCCGGTGCCGTTGGCGCGCACTGTGAACAGGTCAGTCTGTGGGTCGCCGTCGTTCGACGCCTTGTCCAGGACACTGAAGACAATGGTGCGACCGTCCGGGGACCAGGCTGGCGACTCGGGGATCAGGCTGAAGCCGCGCCCTACGTGGAGGGCCTGCACGGTGTGCGATGCCAACGAGTACACCATCAGGTCGACCCTGCCGACCCCGGACGTCCGGATGAAGAGGATCCGTTTCCCGCCCGGCGCCCAGGTGGGGTCCTGGTCGAAGTCATGGCGACCTCCCGGCACGAGTTGGTGCTTGTGGTGGCCATTCGCGCCCATCACCCAGATTCGTACTGCACCGCTCTTCAACCAGTGCACGTAGGCGATGCGGTGTCCCGCGGGAGCCCAGTCGGGACTGTCGTTGTTCACGCGGTAGGTCAACTGCCGCCTGCCGGTGCCGTTGGGCCGGACGGTGAAGATCTCGTTCACTCCGACCTCCACGTCAGGGCTGTCCAGGGTGTTGACGTAGACGATGCGCCCGTTGCGACCGGGATAGGTGGCGTTGGCCGGAGCGACGGCGAGACCGGTCAAGGCACTCGTGAGGGCGACGAGGCCAACAGAGAACAGACATCGACCGAGCGGACCAGCGAGGCGGCCGGGAAGCGTCGTTGAGGGAGTCGTCTGGGGAGTCGTCTGGGGAGTCGTCTGGGGAGTCGTCTGGGGAGTCATCTGGGGAGTCATGGGTGGGTCACGCCGTTCCGTGTGTCCGGGCTGTCTTCTTCGAGGGCTGAGGGCTGAGGGCTGCGCCCACACCGGGTGCGCGCGAGGCGCCAGAGTGCTGCAGCAGCTGCCCCAGCCGCCGTGACCGCCGCGACCTCGACCAGGGAAGCGGCGAACATCCATTGCGGGTAGTACGAATCCACGCCGGACTCGTCCCCCATGAACGACGTTGTGATCGAGACGGTCAGCACAGTTGCCCCGGCGGGGGTTGACCAGATCAGCACCCGCCACAGTCTGTGCGTGGTGCAGACGGCACCCCAGGCGATGGTGGCCATGAGCGAGATGAGGAGCAGGGCCGTCACCCCTGCGGTGACCTCCCCCAAGGAGCTGCCCTCCACCCAGCCGAACACGGCGAGCAGCAGAAGCCAGCAGCCACCCGCCCACGCCAGGGGGCCCGGGGGCAGCTGGGCGTCGCCGGCCCCACCCCCGGTCCCTGAGTTTCGGCGGGCATCACGCTCTCCGGGAGACCGTTGTCCCAGCCGCCACGCCGCCTGGGTGGCGACACCAACCGCGAGCAGCACGGTGAAGACCACCAAGGACGCGATGATGAGGTACTCCAGGTCGGAGGAGTCCTCGTAGAACTGCTCGTCGTAGGTGTGCTGTGTGCCATCGGCCACCAGCGAGGTGACGACGAACACGGCCGCACCGAGGGGTGTCGACACCATCAGTGCACGCCACAGCCCCCGCGTGGCCAGGAACGCACCCCACGTGATGGTCGCGCCGAGGAACACGAACGTGAGCAGCACGTTCAACCGCGTCTCCGAGAGCACGCTGACACTGGTGACCCAGCCGTACACGGCGACCAGGACCAACCAGGCTCCACCGGCCCACAGCATCCGGTTCCGCATCAGCTGGTCCCTCCTCATCTCGGGCATGCGAACGTCAACGGATCGCGTCGACGGCGTCCTTGAGTTGCTGGTCGGTCGGTGCCTTGTTGAAGACCTGGTGCACCGTGCCGTCGGCGCCGATGAACGCGAACCCGACCTGGCCATCCAGGCCGTAGGCATGCTGCACGTCCGAGGCGGGGTCGTTGACGACGACGTCGACGTGGAGGCCCTTGGGGATGAGCGGGTAGCCGGGTTTGCCTTCTTCTCCGTCTTGGACGGCAAGGACGGCAGGGTTGGTGCCACCGTGGGTGAGCTGTGTCAACGCGGCCAGGGCGTCGAGGCACCCGGCGCAGTCCTCGTCTCCGAAGGCGAGATCGGAAGAGAAGAAGGCGAGCACGACCGGCTTGTCGGTGTAGTCGGAGAGGCTGACGGTCCCGGTGCCGCTGGATCCGGTGACACGGTTGAGGTCGAAGGCTGCTGCCTTCTTTGGTGGGTCGCCGGCGTGCTGCCGTGCGGCGTACACCGCGACCTTCGCGCCAGCGGGCGCTGTGGTGGAGAAGGTTGCTGCGTTGATGTCGGGGTGATCGTCGAACGACGTGGCGTGAATCTGGTCTGACTCCAGCAGGACGTTCGTCTTCTGGTCGAGCCATTCGGTGAACGCGAAGGTGCCGCTCCCGTCGGCGAGGAAGTGGGCCGCGCAGTGGTAGCCGGCAGCGTTGCGCCCGAGGATGCGCTTGTGTCCGAGGGGTTTTGCAGATGGGCAGCCCTTCGCGAACTCGGCGCTGCCGGGTGCCGCGAACAGATCCGAGACGACGAATTGATCAGGGTGCTCCTCTGGTTTCTCGTAGAGGCTCCAGGGCTGGGACTCCTCCGGGTCGTGCACGAGCAACCTGGTGCCGTCGTAGACGAAGAGCATCTGCGGGTATCCGGTTTGCTTGAGCGCATAGCGCACGTGGTCCGGGGGGACCGCGACCAGGTCAATGTGGGCGTCGGACGGCCCGTCGCTGGTTTGGTCGTGGCCCTCATAGGTCACCGCGATGGCTGCGCGCGACACAGTCGACGACGGGGCGGTGGGCGAATGCGTGCTGCCCGGCTCCGGGGCGCTTCCGCAGGCCGGGACCATGCACAACGTCACCACCGCGGCAGCGCCCGTCATCAGCCGCCGCATGCACGCGAACGAGCTAGCGGTCGGACTCGACGGCGGCTGCGCGCAAGCGGGGCTGTTCACGGTCCGACCGCCGCGGCCTCGTCAGCGTTGCCGGACACTGCCTGCGGGGCGGTGAGGGTCGCCTCCAGCAGCGCCAGAAGCTCCAGCGTCCCCCTGAAGGCCACCGTTCGCTCGACGGCAGGGTGGGCGAGGGTGCCGGAGATCGGGTGGACTCCCGGGTTGAGATCGAGAACGACACGCACAGCCTGACCTCCTCGCCCTTGGCGGGCATTCACCACGCTTCGCCGCTGACCGTGCCTCAGCGACTCGGGGCCTCAGCCTAGGAAGCCCGTGCGCGTTTGGCCCCGGGTGAATGCCCTGGATCGGCTCACCGGTTTCGACGAACGCTGGGCTGGGGGCCTGGTGGGTGCGGCCCAACTTTCTGGTCGCCGAACCCGGGCGTCCACCCGGGGCGCACTGCGCCGCGCCCCACCTACGGTCGCAGCCCACCCTTGGTCCTCGCGATCAAGGATCGCAACGAAAGGTGCGGCCATGTACGGATCATTCAGCCCGAGCGGCTCGACGAAGCGAACCCCGTCGGCCTTCCCCGCTGTCGAGGGTTCCGACCCTCCTCGCCGGCCGCGCATCCACGCCGACCCGTCTCGCGAGCGACTGGCCACCTCGGCGACGGTCGTCACAGCGGTCCGCACGGTCGGCTCGGTGATCCTGGCGGGCCTGGCTGCCTACCAGGGCAACCTGGCGCTGCTCGTCCTCGCGCTCGCCGTCTACTGGATCGGGGACTCGCTCGACGGGTTCGTCGCCCGGGTCCGCGACTGCGAGACCCGCACCGGCGCCGTCCTCGACATCCTGTGCGACCGTCTCTGCTGCGCCGCGTTCTACGTCGGCCTCGCGTGGATGGAGCCGCACCTGGTCCCGGCGATCTTCGTCTATCTCGCCGAGTTCATGGTGGTCGACTTCTTCATCTCCATCGGGTTCCTGGCCTGGCCGATCACGAGCCCCAACTACTTCTACGTCGTCGACCGCACGCTCTTCCTCTGGAACTGGTCCAAGCCGGGGAAGACGTTGAACTCTGCCCTTTTCGCCGTGCTGTTGCTGGTCACGAGCTCGATGCCCCTCGGATCGGTTGTCGCAGTTGGCTTGCTGGTGATCAAGCTGGTCTCGTTCCGCCGAATGCTGCGCATCGGACTGCCGATCCCCTCGGTCGCGCTGCCGGAGCTCGCACCGGCCGGGGCGACACACGATCCCGTCCGGAGCCGTCAGGGGTCCTGGCAACCCGTCTGATTCGTCGACCGACGGGGTCGTCCCGGGCTGCTGCTGCAGGACCACCGTCGTGGGCGGCCCCCTCGGCCAGACCCTTCCGCCGAACCCGGGAAATTGCCTGGGGCGCACACCTTCCCGCCTTCCTAGCGTCGAGCCACTGAGCACAGCAATCACGGAGCAGTGGAGGCAGACATGGCGGTTCACATGACGACGGCGCTGTTCAGCGGTGCCGGCACGACGGGCGCAGCGGTGGCAATGGGGCTCGCGTCGGCGGCGAGCTTCGCCACCTCCAACGCATTGCAGCATCGAGCCGCGGGGACGGTGCCTCCGGCGGTGCGCCGGGTGCTGGCCGTGCTGGGGCATCTGGCGCGGCAGAGAGTCTGGGTCGTCGCGACCTGCATCTCCTTCTGCGCCCTGGTGCTGCACGCGCTCGCCCTGAGGATCGGTTCCATCGCCTTGGTGCAGCCACTCATGCTGGTCGGTGTCGTACTGGCCGTGCCCGTGCGGTCCGCACTGGAGCACAAGGCGCCACGCCCGTGCGAGATCCGGGCCGTGGGGGTCACGGCGGTCGGGCTCACCGTGTTCATCCTCTCCATCAACACCGAGTCCTCAGGTGCAGCGCCGGGGATGCCGGTCACCGGAGCCTTCGTGCTGGGATGCTTCATCGTCGGGCTGTTCGCCCTCCGGGCAAGCCGCAGCCGCCGTTCTGCGGCCGCTCCCACTCGCCAGGCCGCGATCCTGGGCTCCGGTGCGGGCGTCATGTTCGGCGCCACCGCCGGTCTGCTGAAGCTGGTGGGCACATCGGTGACGACGAACCGGTCAGGACTGCCGACCACTCTGGTCGTGCTCGGCATGCTGGTAGCGGCCGGGCTACTCGGTACGGCGATGAACCAGCGCGCCTACCAGCTCGCCCCCATCTCGCACTCGATGCCGATGGTCAACGTGGTCGACATCATGGTGGCGGTCCTCTTCGGCGCAGTGGTCTTCGGTGAGCTGCCCGCGCACACCCCGACCATGCTTGCCCTGCAGCTGTCAGCGCTGGGTTGCGTCGGTGTGGGCCTGCGGCTCATCGCGGCACTGGACACCCAGCGCGTTGACCTGGCACCCCGAACCATGGCGGCCGGGCAGCTCCGATGAGCCTCGCGATCTACGCCGCAGTCGGTGCGCTGACCGGCCTGCACGCCTCGACCTGGGGTGCGTTCAAGGACTCACCGTTCGAGGGCTTCCGACTCACGAGCTTCACGCGGAGCATCGTCCTGGGGGTGGTGTCCGGGCTGTTGCTGAACCTGGCGGGAGCGGTCCGTCCGGCCTCGGGTGTGTTGGTCGCCGTCGGTGTCTGCTACACCGCGGAGCGCTTGGTCACCGAGTGGTGGAAGACCATCCTCCGTGAGGACTTCCAGGGTGCCTACGCGATACCCATGCGTCTGGCAGTCCGCGGTCGACCAGTCGACGCGCGACTGCCGCGGTACGCCGTGGGTGCGGTCATCGTCCTGGGGTTCGTCGTTGCCTACCTCGTTGCGTCGCGACTGAGCGTCCACTCGCGCCAGGCCTCGTACTCGGCGGCCTTGCTGGTGGGCCTCGGGGGGTGGTTGACCGCCTTCGGCGGCGCCTGGAAGGACGCCCCGGTCGAGGGCTTCCAGCTGGCGAAGTTCTTCCGCAGTCCGGTCGTGGCAACGGTGTGGGGATGTGTTCTGCTGGCGTTCACCACGGACCTGCCCGCGCTCATCTTGTCGGCAGGCGGCCTTTCGGTGGCCACCATCGAGACGTACAAGACGTTCCTGGCCGGTGGTCCGCCGGGAAAGTTCGCCACCAAGCCGGTCCGGTTCGTACCCGACCGGGCGCGGCGCGCGTGCCGCCTGGCTCATGCCACCACCTATCTGCTGCTGGCCGCTGGCCTGACCGCGACGCCGCTCCACGCACGACCAGGGGCGACATCCGCCGGCCAGGCGGGCCGGGAGCTCGCCCTTCTCGCTGCGCTCGTCTGGGCCAGCGCAGTCGGCGGCCTTGTCCTGCGCAGCACCAACTCCGCTACCGTCGGAACGAGCAGTGGTTCGGACGGTCTGGCCGAGCCAACCGGGAGTCTGAGCGATGCCGACATTCATAGGGCGAGCCGCTGAGCTGGAGCTGCTCCGGGCACGCCTGGCCGAGGCCGCGGCCGGGGTTCCCCAGGCCGTCGTGGTCGAAGGTATGCCCGGAGTCGGCAAGACGTCGCTGGTGCAGGCCTTCCTCAACGGGTTGGACGCCGAGTCCGTCTGGTCGGCCTCAGGCGACGACGTGGAGACCACCCTGCGGTTCGGCGTCCTCCAGCAGCTCATGGGGACGCCCGACAGAAGCTGGGTCGATCCGTTCACCGCCGGCGCCGACCTGCTCGGGCGACTGGACGACCGACCCGGTCGAGCGCCGACCGTGTTCGTTGTCGATGACGTGCACCTGGCCGACGAGGAGTCCATGGCTGCGCTGACGTTCGCGCTGCGCCGCCTCCGGGCGGACCGTGTCATGGCCGTCTTCACGACACGTTCCGAGGACTCCTGGAGACTCCCGTCAGGTTTGCTCAAGCTGGTGGACGGTGTGGACGGCCGGGTCCGGCTGGAAGGGCTCAGCGACGATGACGTGATCGCCTTCGGGTCCACCCTCGGTCATGGCCAGGTCTCACCCAGGTCGGCCAGTCGGCTCAGGAGGCACACCGGTGGCAACCCGCTGTACCTCCGCTCCCTGATGAGTGAGCTGTCCACCGAGGTTCTCGAGGCGCCAGGCTCCTTGCCTGCCCCTCAGTCGTACGCGTTGCTGGTGCTCAGCTCGGTCGCCTCGCAGTCGGAGCAGGCGCGCAGGCTGGCCAGGTCCGCCGCAGTCCTCGCGGACGGCACACCCTTCTCGCTCGTCGCGGCCCTGGCGGAGGTTGACGAGCCTGAGGAGGCTCTGGAGGAGCTCACCCGTGCGCAGGTGCTCACCTGCGCGCAGACCGACGGGGGGTGGCGGATCAGTTTCGCGCACCCGTTGGTCAGGGCGGCCGTGTACGACGACCTCGGCCCTCTCGAAAGGCAGAAGGCGCACCAGCGAGCGGCCGTGCTGTGCGAGGACGACCAGGCGTTGTTCCATCGCCTGGCGGCGTCGAGCGGACCGGACCCCGAGCTGGCCGCGGAGCTCGCTGCGCGTGCCGCGCAGCTCCATGAGAGCGGGGACCTCCGCCAGGCAGCCGACTACTACCTCAAAGCCGGCCACGTCGGAGGCCGCGCGGGCTGGTCGTGGCTCATGGATGCGGCAACGCTGTTCCTGATCGCGGGAGACGTGACAGCCGCCAAGGAAGCCGAGGAGTCGATTGCCGAGGACGTCGGCGGTGCCGTCCGTGTCTACCTCCAGGCGAAGATCGCCTGGTTCGGTGGACAGCCGAGCGCCGCGGCTGAGCTCGCCACCCAGGCATGGGAGCGCGCCGACGAGCTGGACACGCGTGGCCGCGGAGAGCTCGCCGCGATCCTGGCGCAGCTCTACAACATGCAGGCCGACGGGCTCGGCGCCGCCGACTGGGCGACCAGGGCGCTGGCCGAGGACCTGCCGCCCGATCTGGCCGACTCAACCGTGGCGGCGGGAGCGGTCGGACTCGTGATCGCGGGTCAGCCAGAGGCCGCGTTGGACGCTCTCGCGGCCCTGCCGCCGGCTCCCGAAGCCGTCGGTCCGGACGGGCAGCACCAGCTGACGGCCCGTGGCGCCGTTCGGGCTCTGCTGGACGACCTCGACGGAGCCTGCCATGACCTGACGGTCATGTGCCGGAGCAGCGCCAGCGAGGTCGCACCGCAACGTCTGCTCGGCATGGGAGTCCTGGCCGAGGTCGAGTACCGGCTGGGTCGATGGGACAGCTCGTTGACCACTGCGGAACAGGCCATCTCGCTCGCGGAGGACAGCGAACAGCTCTGGGTCCAGGGCTATCTCCACGCGGTTGCCGTCCTTGTCTGCGCAGGACGGGGTTGGTGGCCCCGCGCGGAGGAGCATCTCGCGGACGGACGCCTCATCGGCGAGCAGCTCGGCGACCCGGCGACCTGGGCGGTCTGCGAGAACCTCGGCGTGCACGTCGCCGCGTGCCGGCGAGAACCGGAGGAAGTCGTCGCCCGCTCGCAGTTGTTGCTCAGCCTGAGCGGTCCCACCGACGAGCCGGGGTGGCTCAGCTGGCCGGTCCAGTTCACCTCGGCACTCGTCCAGCTGGGTCGGCTCGAGGAGGCCGAGGCCGAGCTGGATCGACTGGGGGCCATCGCGGCTGCTCGAGGCTCGCGTGCCAGGCTCGCCGCGCTCGCCAGGGTCAGGGGCGAGCTGGCGACCGCCCGACGCGAGCACACCAAGGCGCGAGCGTCGTTCGACGAGGCTCTGCGGCTGGACGACGCCGCTGACGCACTCGAGCAGGGGTTGATCCGCGCTTCGTACGGCCGACTCCTCAGACGACGTGGCGAGCGCCGCGCTGCACGCGCCCACCTCGAGGACGCCAGCGATCGTTTCCGCGCCCTCGGTGCGACACCCTTCGTGGACGCCTGCGCCGAGGAGCTCGGCGCCAACGGAGTCCCTTCCGACTCCTCGACGCGGTCGGAGGTGGACGGGCTCACCCCGCAAGAGCAGATCGTCGTCAGCCTGGTCTGCGAAGGGATGACGAATCAACAGGTGGCCCGGCAGCTGGTGCTCAGCGTCAAGACCATTGGCTACCACCTGGGAAACGCGTACGCCAAGCTGGGCGTGCACACACGAACACAGCTCGTCGCCAGGCTGGCTCCCACGCACAAGGAGTAGGCGAGCGAGCTAGAGCTTCTCCACCGGCGCGTAGCGCAGCAGCAGCCGCTTGACGCCGTCGGTGCCGAAGTCGATCGAGGCGACGGCGTTGTCGCCGGCACCTTCGAGCGCGACGACCGTGCCCAGGCCGAAGGTGTCGTGCTGCACACGGTCGCCGGGGTCCAGCGACGGGATCGGCCGGGCGGCCTTGGCCTTCTTGGCGGCGTCGGAGCGGGCTGTCGCCGTACCGAAACGACGCTGTGGTGCACGCCCGGAGGCTGATCCGGGCAGGCCGTACTGCGGCCGGTTCCACGACGACATCGCGCTCTCGGTACGGCGCCACTCGACGAGGTCGGCCGGCAGCTCGTCGACGAACCGCGAGGCCGGGTTGTGCTGGGGCGCCCCCCACGCGGAACGTACGACGGCCCGGGAGATGTAGAGCCGTTCGCGAGCACGCGTCAGGCCGACGTACGCCAGCCGCCGCTCCTCCTCGAGCTCGGGCTTGTCGCCCAGCGACCGCATGTGCGGGAAGACACCGTCCTCGAGCCCGGTGAGGAACACGACCGGGAACTCGAGGCCCTTCGCCGTGTGCAGCGTCATCAGGGTCACCACCCCGGGAGAGCCACCCGACCCCTCCCCGTCAGAATCCGTGGGCCCGTCGGGGATCTGGTCGGAGTCGGCGACCAGCGCCACCCGCTCCAGGAAGTCCGAGAGCCCAGGCGGCCCCGCGTCCTCGTCGGCCGGGTCGGCGGACGGCCCCACGACCGGGTCGTCGGAGAACTCACGGGCGACGGCGACCAGCTCGGCGAGGTTCTCCACCCGGGTCTCGTCCTGCGGGTCCTCGGAGTCCTCGAGCTCCTTGAGGTAGCCGCTGCGGGTGAGCACCTGCTCGAGCACGACGTCGACCCGCTCCCCCGCCTCGACCATCTGCATCAGCTGCTCGACCATGTCGACGAAGCCCTTGATGGCGTTCAGCGACCGGCTGGCCAGACCGGGCGCGTCCTCGGCCCGCTGGAGCGCCTCCCAGAACGTGATCCGGTCGCGCTGCGCCAGTCCTTCGATGCAGGCCTCGGCGCGTTCGCCGATACCGCGCTTGGGAGTGTTCAGCACCCGACGCAGCGAGACCGAGTCGGCCGGGTTGACCAGCAGCCGTAGGTAGGCCAGCGCGTCCCGGACCTCGCGCCGCTCGTAGAACCGCACCCCGCCCACCACGCGGTAGGGCATGCCGACGCGGATGAAGATCTCCTCGAAGACACGTGACTGCGCGTTGGTCCGGTAGAAGACCGCGATGTCGCCGGCCCGCGCCTTCTTTTCATCGGTGAGCTTGTCGATCTCCTCGGCGACGAACCTGGCCTCGTCGTGCTCGTCGTCGCCGACGTAGCCGACGATGCCGTCGCCCGCGCCCGAGTCGGTCCAGAGGTTCTTCGGCTTGCGCCCGTCGTTGCGGCTGATCACCGCGTTGGCCGCGGTCAGGATCGTCTGGGTGGAGCGGTAGTTCTGCTCCAGCATGATGGTGCGCGCGTTGGGGAAGTCCTGCTCGAAGTCGAGGATGTTGCGGATGTTGGCGCCCCGGAAGGCGTAGATCGACTGGTCGGCGTCACCGACCACCATCAGCTCCGCCGGAGTCGAGCGATCCTCGTCGGATGCTCCGGTCTCCTCCATCTGCTCGGCGCACAGCTCGTGGATCAGGGCGTACTGCGCATGGTTGGTGTCCTGGTACTCGTCCACCAGCACGTGCCGGAACCGCCGCCGCCAGCTCTCCCGGACCGCCGGGAAGGCCCGGAACAGGTGCACGGTCATCATCAGCAGGTCGTCGAAGTCGAGGGCGTTGGCCTGGCGGAGACGGCGCTGGTACTCGGCGTACGCCGCCGCGTAGGTCTCCTCCGTGCCGTTCTGGCCCCCCGAATCCGACAGAGCCTTGGCGGCGTCCTCGTGGTCCTGGAGCTCGTTCTTGGCGTTGCTGACCCAGTTGAGGATGGCGCGCGGCGGGTAGCGCTTCACGTCGAGGTCGAGGTCGCGGCAGACCAGTGTCATCAGCCGTTTGGAGTCGGCGGCGTCGTAGATGGTGAAGCTCGACTTGAAGCCGAACTTGTCGATCTCCTTGCGCAGGATGCGCACGCAGGCCGAGTGGAAGGTGCTGACCCACATGATCTTGGCCCGGCCACCGACCAACTCGGTGACCCGCTCACGCATCTCGGCCGCGGCCTTGTTGGTGAAGGTGATCGCGAGGATCGAGCCGGGGTGGGCGTTGCGCTCGGAGATCAGCCAGGCGATCCGACGGGTGAGCACCCGGGTCTTGCCGGAGCCCGCCCCGGCGACGACGAGCAGTGGGGCGCCCTCGTGCACGACGGCCTCGCGCTGCGGCTCGTTGAGACCCTCGAGCAGCTCCTCGCGGGTCGGCCGCCGACGGCCCTTCCTCGGGACCTCTCCGGCGGCGCCGTCCTCCCCGCCATCCTCAGGGGTCGCCGACTCGGCGGGAAGACCGGGGAGGGGGAACTGCGCGCTCATGTGGCTCAACCCTACGTCCGCGCGGGGACGGTTCCGCGCGCTGTCCCGGTGCGACCGCGGACTGGCCGATTCTCGGGACGGGCAGGCCCGCGAGCGGTGAGAATACGAGTCGATTTGTAGTAGTACGAGAAGTTCTGTCCGGGGGGAACCGCATGCGCGTCGTACTCGTGGGGCTGGCGACCGCGGCCCTGCTGGGGCTCGTCTTCGTGGTGCGGGCCGGAGGCATCGGCGCCCTCACGTCGAGCGGTGGCGAGGGCAGCTACCGGTTCCTGGCCACGCAGGCGGGGTCCAACGGCGAACCGATCACCTACAGCTCCTGCCGGTCGATCCCCGTCGAGTTCAACCTGCACGGCGTGGACGACCCCGAGACCACCCGGCAGGTCCTGCTCGAGGCGATGGGCGCCGCCTCCGCGGCCAGCCACCTCAACCTCGTCTACGCCCGGGACTCCGCGCGCCGACCCCGTGCCAACTTCGGGACGCTGGAGGGCTACCCGGTCCTGATCGCGTTCGCGGACCCGTCCGAGATCCCGATGGACCGCGGCATCGCCGGCGAGGGTGGCAGCTCCTGGGTGAACCTCAACGGACGGAGCACCTACATCTCCGGGCAGGTCGTGCTCGAGCGGCGCTACTGGAACAGCGAGCTGCACGCCTGGCACGGCCACGACCTCACCCGGGCCATCGTGATGCACGAGCTCGGCCACGTCCTCGGACTCGGCCACGTGCACGAGTCCGGGGAGCTGATGAACGCGGACAACGAGGGCAAGACCACCTGGGGTCCGGGAGACCGCGCGGGCCTGGCCATCCTCGGCAAGGGCCCCTGCACCTGAGCCGGCGTCAGGCCGAGGCGCGCCACCACGGGGCGGTCGGAAGGTCTGCGGCGGGATCGACCCGTCCTCCGGGCGCGGGCAGCGCGAGGGCGTCCTGCGCCGCCTCCTGGAGCAGCCACTCGACCGGGTCGGACCACTCGTGGAAGGCGAGGTCGAAGGTCGCCCAGTGGATCGGCAGCAGCACCCTGCCGCCGACCTCACGGTGGACACGGATCGCCTCGTCCGGGTTGAGGTGCACGTCGGGCCAGCGGGAGTCGTAGGCCCCGATCGGCAGCACCGTCAGGTCGAAGGGACCGTGGCGCTCGCCGATGCCCGTGAACGCCGGGGTGTAGCCGGTGTCGCCGCCGAAGAACACCCGACGGTCCTCCCCCGCGACCACCCAGCTGGCCCACAGGGTGGTGTTGCTGCCCAGGCTGCGACCCGAGAAGTGCCGCGCCTCGGTGCAGGTGAAGGTGAGTCCGCCGACCCGGTGGGACTCGTCCCAGTCGAGCTCGATGATCCGGTCGTCGGGCACGCCCCAGCGGCTCAGGTGCTCGCCGATGCCGAGCGGCACCACGAACGGGCACCTCTGCTGGTGGAGCAGCCAGTCGATGGTCGCGGTGTCGAGGTGGTCGTAGTGGTCGTGCGAGATCAGCACCGCGTCGAGCCTCGGCAGGTCGTCGAGTGGCATCGGCACCGGGTGGTTGCGACGCGGGCCGATGCTGCGCGACGGCGAGACCCGGTCGCTCCACACCGGGTCGGTCAGCACCCAGTGGCCCTCGAGCTCGAGCAGGACGGTCGCGTGGCCGAGCCAGGTGGCGGCCAGCTCGCCGGCCTGCTGCGGCAGGTTCGGGGTCTCGAGCTGGACCGGTCCGCGCGGCTTGCCCCGTCGGCCCTTGGTGGCGAACTCCGCCGCCATGCCGGCCGTGCTGCCCTCGGGAGCGTCGGTCGCGGGCAGCCGGTTGTGGAACAGCCCGTCGTGGAACTGCGGCGAGTCGCTGTAGTCGAACCGCCGCATCCCGGCACCCATGGAGCGGCGTACTCCCCGGGCGGCGGTGAACAGCGCGGGCAGCACCGCAGCCGCCGCGAGGCTGACGCGGACCAGCGGAAGTCGAGGGCGAGGCACGTCACCAGTGTGACGCGCCATCCAACCGCTATCGCAGCCGCACCACCAACCGGCTCACACCCCGCCCGCTGCCGCCGTTGACGAGCAGCTCACGACCGCGTGCGGTGGGCACGACGTGGAACCTGGCCCGGTGGCCGTCCAGCCGCACCCGGGAGACCTTCGTGCCTGCCGGCAGCGCGGCGCCGATCGTCAGGTGCCACCGACCGCTCTGCCGCACGACGGTCCGCAGCACCCTCCCGTAGCGGGAAGCAGTCACGTCGACCGCGCCAGCGCCGAGCCGGATGTGGCTGCCCGCCACGCGGTGCTGACCCGTCGGCACCTGCGGCACCACGTTGACGCGCCGGCGGCCGAGGTCGGGAGAGACGCCGAGCTGGTAGTGCACGACCGGCCAGAGGATCCCGTAGGTGCCCCAGGCCTGCAGGGCCATCGACCGCTCGGTGAAGTTCTTCTCGATGTTGCTGCCGAAGTCGGGCGACGGAGCGATCTCCGGCATCGCGCCGGGCAGCTCCCACACCTTCGGGTCGAGCTGCACCCGGGCGTTGCCGGTGGTGTAGCGACGCAGCTGCCCTGCACCCATCCGACCGAGCGCCGCTTCGGCGGCGGCCATGATCGAGGTGTTCAGGGTGAACACCGAGCGCAGAGCGGCCACGCTCGAGGTGGCGGTGTCACACGCCGGACCCTCGATGTCGTCGGTCGGCGAGGTCTTCCCCGACCCGGTGTGGAAGAGCCCGAACGTGCCGGTGTAGCAGGGGCGTTCGCGCTGGGCGACGAGGGCACGGGCATGGGACAACGGCGCGAGCGGACCGTCGGGTCGTCCGGGTCGCTTCAGCTCGACCTCGGCTGGGGTCACGCCGATCCAGTGGCGCTGGAAGACCTTGTGGTTGCCAGGGTCGTCCAGCGAGTCGGCGTACTGCCGGGTGCCCTGGCCGTTCCACCAGGTCCTGTCGAAGCGTCGCTCCAGCCCGGCGGCCTTGGTCGTGGCCCACCGTCGCGTCGCGGTGTCGTGCTTGCTGGCGGCCAGGTCGGCGAGGTCGCGCAGCCCGCGGATCGTGTAGACGGTGTTGTCCAGCTTCTCGGTGCCCATGCCGGTGACCTCGACGTTGCCGAGTCCCTCCGGCCAGCCGTCGTGGTCGGCGTCGAGGGCGCGGTAGATGTAGCGCATGTTCCGCTTGGCGAAGCCGTACATCTCGTCGCGGAAGGCGTTGTCGCCGGTCCATCGCCAGATCAGCGCCACGATCGAGGGAAACTTCGCGGTCTCGTCGGTGTTGCCGGCGTCGGCGTTGGCGCCGAAGTAGACCTGGCCGTCCGGGGTCACCTCGTGCACGACCTTGCCGCTCTGCCCGTTGGCCGCGACGCTGACGTCCCGCAGCGCGCGCAGGTGGGCCTTGATGGTGGCGAACTGGCCGCTGCTGACAGCGGCGAAGCTGGTGTACTCGCCATCGGTCGCGAACAGCCACGGGTAGTCGGGGAAGCCGGCGCCGTACCACCGCGCCCTCGCGACCGTGCCGACCGGCGCGGGGTAGTTCTTGCCGCCGTTGGTCGGACGGACCTGGAGGTTGCGCGACTCCTGCACCGACTCGGCGAGGTTCTGCTTGCTCCAGGCCACGCTGCGCTGCAGCAGCCGGTCGCCGGGGAGGCTGACCCGGGTGTTGGCCGCCAGCGCGTTCCTGGCAGCGAGCTTCTGGCGGAGCAGCGCCGTGGGGTTGGCGAGGGCACGCTGCTGGGCCGACTGCGCCTCGGCGAGGCCGTGGTCGGAACCGCCGATGGCGAACCAGAGGGTGCGGCCGCCCTTGGGCACTGCCACGTCGTACTGCAGCTGCCCGCCGGTGCCCTTGCCGTACGCCGTGTCGTCGCACCGGTCCGGCGGCGTCGGGGTGCCGGCGCCCGAGGCAGGACACACGACGTCGGCCTGCGGACCGCGATGGTCGGCTCCGAGCTGGGTGCCGCTCGGGGTGAGGCTGGAGCCCACGACGGCGGCGTAGTCGTGGGTCTCGGAGGTGCCGGGCGGGGTGCCCTGCTCGCGGAAGACGAGGTTCTTGCCACTCACGGCGCCGGTGTCCTGGAGGTTGTACGTCGTCTGGCTGGGCGTGGTCTCGCCCCAGGGATAGGCCTTCATCAGCTCGGAGTGCGCGTCGACGGCGATCGGCAACGTCGTCGCGGTGGTGGCGTCGAGCCGCAGCCCGATCAGCCCGGCGCGGAGCCCGTCGGGAGCGAAGTCGGTGCGCGTGATCCGGACCCCGTCGTGCGTGCCGAGGTCCATCCGCTGGTAGCCCCAGCCACTGGTGTAGCGCGAGGCGGTCAGCCAGCTACTGCCGGCCTTGAACCAGATCCCGTCGAGCAGCTTCACCGGCGGCGTCCAGAAGCCACCCATCTCGCCGCGGGTGTGGAAGCCGGTGGCGGGGTAGCTGCCGTCCTGCGCACCCATGCCCCAGAACCGGTCGCCGACGAACAGGCTTCGCCGATCGGGCAGCCGGCTGGCGACGGAGAGCTCCGGCGAGCGCGGCAGGGCTCCGACGGGAGCAGCTCCGGGCGCCGGCCCCGCGATGGCGAGAGTGCCCGTCAGGGCGGTGGACAGGATGACGAACCCGAGAACCGTGCGACGCATGTGCTGCCTCCCTGCGCGGTGAACCCGATGTCACCGGCCCACCCATCCGACTGCGAGCCATCGGATTTGGCAAGACTCAGGCGCTGGTCCGGTTCCTCCGACCGAGGTGCCCGTGCATGACGCCGACCATCCGCGGACCGGCGAGGCGGCCCTCGAGGCGGCGTACGTTCCGCTTGACCGGCTGGGCGATGTACTCCCCGAGGATCACGCCGGCCGCCAGCGCGATCGTGGTGGCCGCGGCGGCGGAGAGCTGCAGGATCCCGGCGGTGTCGCCGTCGGCCATCAGGCTCAGACCGCGGTAGATCAGCAGGCCCGGCAGCATCGGCACCAGGGCGGGCACCACCACGACGAGCGGGGGTACGCCGACCCGGCCGGCGATCGTGTAGCTGACCAGCCCGATCACCACGGCAGCGCAGGCGGCCGCCCAGGGCATCGACTGCGCCGGGTCCTGGACCGAGACGAACGCCAGGTGGCCGAGCAGGGTGCTCATCCCGATCGCTGGTAGCGCACGGAGCGGTGCGTAGCAGGTGAACGCGAACGCACAGGCCGAGACGATCGCCCCGACCAGGATCAACGGCACGTCGGCGTACACCGCGCCGCTGCCCGGTCGCACGCCGACCAGGCTCACTCCCAGCGGCCGCGCTAGCGACAGTCCGGCGGACACGCCGGCGATCAGTCCGGCCGTGGCCAGCAGCGCCTCGATGATGCGGGCGCCGGCGGTGAGGTAGAAGCCGGAGAGCGCGTCCTGGATGGCACCCATGAAGCCGATCCCCGAGAGCAGCAGCACGATGTTGGCCGTGATGACCTGCGAGGTGTCGACCGTCAGGTCGAGCTGTTGCGCCCCTGCGGCGACGAGCAGGGCGACCGCGGTGGCGACCATCCCACCCGCGATCTGCTGGTAGAACATCGGCCATCGCTGGCGGTTCAGGGTGCGCATCAGCATGGTGATCAGCACGGCTGCCAGGGCGGCCACCACGGTCACCACCGCGCCGCCGCCGAGGATCAGCGAGACGCCGCCGCCGACCACGCCCGACCCCGCGACCACCGACCAGCGCGGCAGCCAGTGGCCGGTGGAGTTGAGCCGTGCCACCCGGGCCCGTGCCTCGGCGACGTCGACCCGGTCCTCGAGGATGTCGCTGACCAGCTCGTGGGTGCGTGTCAGGTCGTCATAGTCGATGTCGCGCTGGCTGATGTTGCGCGTCAGCAGCACCGGCATCTCCTCGGGATCGACCTGGTAGCTCATCCGCAGCAACGTGAAGGTGACGTCGATGTCGGCGTTGCGCAGCCCGAGGTGGTGGGTGATGCCGAGCATGGTCGCGGTCACGTCGGCCGCCCCCGCTCCCGACGAGAGCAGGATCTCGCCGATCCGGAGCGCGAGATCGAGGATCTTGTAGGTCTCGCGAGCGTCGGTCACAGCACTCGATTCTGTCCCTTACCCCTGTGGACAACCGCCCGGGGCACGCCGAACCGATGCAGGCTGGCTGACATGGACGACCACACCTCTTCCGAGCTCGACCGGCTGACCATCCGCACCCAGCACGACCTGCAACACATGTGGGAGCTGCTGATGCACCCGCTCGGGTTCCGTTCGACGAGCCTCTGGGTCACCTTCATCGGCTCCGACGACCGGCCCACCCGCTTCCTCATCGAGGTCTCCGAGAGCGATCACGTCCCCGATCCACGCGAGGTGGCCAATCTCTACGACGTGCTCCAGCAGGTGATCGACCAGGACCCCGACGACCTGACCGTCGCGTTCCTGATCTCCCACCCCGGACGCGACGGCACCCGCGCCTTCGACCGCGAGCTCTCGGCCCGCCTGCTCGCCGGGGCGCGGACTGCGGGCGTTCCGCTCCGGCCGATCCACGTCGCCGACGACGTCGCCGTCCGCGCCATCACGCCCGACGACCTCGCCGCCTGACCGATCGGGGATCAGCCGACCGACCAGCGCAGGATGGCGGGCAGGCCGGGACCCACCCTGAGGCGGAACTTCGCGACCTCCACGCCCCGCGGCACCTCGAAGACGACCAACCCACTGGTCCGCTCCCCGGGGGACAGCGTGACCTTGGCCGGCAGCGCCTGCCCGGTGCCGACGCTGGTGTACGCCGGGTCGCTGCTGTACGTCGCGCCCGAGGAGTCGGTCAGCTCGGCGTGCACGTCGGAGCGTGATGCCCAGTCCTTGTCGCCGGTGTTGTGCACGGAGACCGGGATGGCCACCAGCTCGTTGCCCGGTGTGACGGTGACTCCGGGGAGCTTCGAGCGGGTCACTGCCGGGGTCCCGGCCGTCACCTCGAGGGACGGGCGCTTGGCGATGCCGGCGACCGAGACCGTCGTACCGATGGGCTTGGTGGGGGCCACCACCCGATGGGCTGCGTCGGCGCTGAGCCGGCCGACCCGGGCGGGCAGGTCGAGCTGGAACGCGACGGCGGCTGCCACCGCCAACGCTCCGATCACGGCGACGATGCGCACCGGACGCGGCATCGGGGGTCGTGGCGGGCGCTTGGCGCGACGTGGGGCCTCTCGGCTCGGGGCGGCGAGCGGAGCGTCTCCGGCGTACGTCGCCGCCGAAGGTGGGAGCCGCGCGCCGGCGGCCTGGAGGGAGAGCGACAGTGCCTGGGCGATGTCGGTCATCTCGGCCTCGTCGAGGACCCGCGGGCTCGAGGTCAGGAAGGTGGTGATGTTCTCGGTCGAGCAGATCATGGTGTCGCCGCACCAGCCGTAGATCGGCTCCTGGCGGGCGACGCAAATCACCGGGCGGATCTTCTCGGGGCTGAGCCCCGGCAACAGCTCGCCGACGGCCATCGCCGCGGCGGCCGAGGCGATGACGTGCCGCGCCCGGCGCTTCCCGTCCTGGCGGAGGGAACCCGACTTGACCTGGATCTCGCCGCTCCACGCCTGGCTGTCCACCACGAAGACACCACCGGGACCGACCACGATGTGGTCGATGCTGGCCTGCGCGCGTCCCGGCCAGCGGACGTCGTGGAAGATGCGCCAGCCGTCGGCGGAGAGCGCGCCGAGCACGCGGACGGTGGATTCTTCCTCCTCCGCGCCGCGTTCGACCGCCCCGGCGTGCGGCAGCGCCTGCTCTGCCTGCACCCGTTGCGTGTGCGCCTCAGCGCGAGCCGATTCGCCAGCCATCCAGCCCCCCGATGTACGGCACCCTAGGGACCTACCGACCGGTAGCGCTGGGAATTCCGAAAATTCCGGCTATTCGGACACTCTCGTACGGTCGCTGGACGCCACCAGCTCCCGGACCCGCGTGCTCAGCGAGGTGTCGAAGACACCCGGAGACGCACGCCAGCTCCAGTTGCCGACGTCGGTCCCGGGTGTGTTCATCCGGGCCTCGCTGCCGAGGCCGAGCAGGTCCTGGGCGGGTACGACGGAGAGGCGTGCCGTCGAGGACAGGGCGAGCCGGACGAGCGCCCACGGCATCGGCTCGTCCGGGTCGACGAGGTGCGACCGCACGTCCGCGCGAGTGGCCTCGTCGAGCCCAGCCCACCACCCCACCGTCGTGTCGTTGTCGTGGGTGCCGGTGTAGACGACGCTCTGCTCGCCGTGGTGCTCGGGCAGGTAGGGGTTGTCGGCCGACCCGTCGAACGCGAACTGGAGCACCTTCATCCCCGGCAGCCCGAACTCGGTGCGCAACGCCTCGACCTCCGGCGTGATCACCCCGAGGTCCTCGGCGACCAGGGTGCCGGGGCCGGCCGTCTCGACGAGGGCGGTGAGCACCTCGCGGCCCGGGCTCCTCACCCAGTAGCCGTCCCGGGCCGTCTCGGCGGCGACCGGCACGTGCCAGGCGGCCTCGAAGCCGCGGAAGTGGTCGATCCGCACGAGGTCGAACAGCTCCCGCTGCCGGGCGATCCGCAGCCGCCACCACGCGAACCCGTCGGCGGCCATCCGCTCCCAGTCGTAGTGCGGGTTGTTCCAGCGCTGCCCGTCCTTCGCGAAGTAGTCCGGCGGTACCCCGGTCACCGTCGTCGGCTGCCCCTCGGCGTCGAGCTGGAACAGGTCCCGTGACGCCCACACCTCGGCGCTGTCGTGCGAGACGAAGATCGGCAGGTCCCCGAACAGGAGCACGCCGCGCGCCCCGGCGTACTCCTTGAGCTCGCGCCACTGCTCGGCGAAGACCCACTGCTCGAACCGGAGGCGCTCGACCGTCTCCTGGTGCGCAGCCAGGAACTCGGCCACCCGGCCCGGGTCGCGGTCCCGCAGGCCGGGCTCCCAGGTCGGCCACTTCGCGTGGTCGAGCAGGCCGCGGATGGTCATGAACTCGAGGTAGGTGCCCAGCCACGCGCCCTGCTGCTGGCACCACTCGGCGTACGCCGCCCGCTGGGCAGTGGTCAGCCCGGCCACGTCGAGGAGTCCCTGCTCGACCTGGCGAGCCCGGCTGATCAGCTCGGGGTTGCCGGCCATGGCGGACAGGGCGTTGTACGGCGAACGGTCGTCCTCGTGCGTCGGCACCAGCGGCAGCACCTGCCACACCGTGACACCGGCGTCCGCGAGGAAGTCGACGAACGCGAATGCCTCGGGACCCAGGTCGCCGCTCGGCAGGGAAGTCACGTGCAGCAGCACCCCGGCCCGTCGTACGTCCATCGGACGGTGTTCGGTCATCACCACTCCCCTCGGCGGCACGAGCCTAGAGTGCGTCGGGTGAAGCTCGTCCTCGCACTCTGGTCCCCGGACACCGACGCCCTGTTCGCCCCCGCACTGCGCGAGTCGCTGGCCTCCGTCGGCGTCACCCGCCTGCAGGTCAACCTCGACGACGACCACATCCCCGACTCGGTGCTGCGGCTGCAGGCCTTCGACGAACCGCTCACCTGCGTGGTCTCGATCTGGACCGACGGAGCCGCTGCCGACGCAGTCGACGTCGTACGCCCCCTCGCGGAGCGTCTCGCCGCCTGGGAGGTCGACGAGCGTGTCCCCCTGGTGGCACCAGTTGTGCCCGACGGCGAGCGGCTCGACGGCCTGGCGCAGGTCGCCTTCCTCCGCCGCCCCGAGGGCCTGCCGTACGACGACTGGCGCGCCCACTGGCAGGGACCGCACACCCAGATCGCGATGGACACCCAGGCCACCTTCGGCTACGTCCAGAACCGCGTGACCGAGACCCTCACCGAGCACACTCCGACGGTCGCCGCGATCGTCGAGGAGCTCTTCCCGCCCGAGGCGATGCACGACATCCACGCTTTCTACGGCAGCGACGGCTCCGACGAGGAGCTCGGCCGCCGGATGACGCTGCTGATGGAGAGCGTCGCGAAGATGGGCGCCGACCACGACCTCGACGTAGTGGCGACCAGTCGCTACGTGTTCGACCTGGGCTGAGCGGCGCAGGGGGCTGTTCACGGTCCGGGAAGTCTGTCGATTCCAGCCCTTCTCAACCGTGACCGCCCCTAGGCTCCGCGGCGTGACCGATGCCATCTCGGGGTCCCGTCCCCCCTTCACGCCCCAGCGGGCACTGCAGTCGCTCCGCGCCCCTGCCCTCGCCCTGCTCGTGACGTTCGGCACCGCTGTGGTGCTGTCGGTGCTGCTGCTCATCGCACTCGCGATGACGGGCAGCGGAACCGACTCAGAAGCGGTCAACGCCTCCGAGGACAGCGGCCTGATGTTCATGATCGGCGTCCCCTTCCAGCTCACGGCCATGGCGCTGCTCGGGACGCTGCACGCGTCGACCGAGCTCTTCGATGCCGGGCTGTACGCGCCGCCGCTCCTGCTCACGGCGGTCTACGTCGTCTCACTGGGCGTGTTCGCCGGGCGGGACGAGCGCCGAGCACCGGCCGCCGGAGCCAAGGAGCGAGCGGGCCTCGCCGCGGTCGATGCGGCATTCGTCACCGTGCTGGCCCTGGTCGTCGCACGCGTGCTGGCGGCGCGATCCGACGACCTGACCGTGCACGCTGCCTCGGTCAGCCTCTTGTTCGGGTCACTGTTCCTGACCTTCGTCGGCGTGTTCGTCGGGCGGTGGCGCGCCGCCGGAGCTGTCTGGCCCGCGTGGGTCGACGCCGACTACGTCGTGGCCGCTCGCCTGTGGGGCGAACAGCTGCTGGTGTGGGTCGTGCTGGCGCTCCCGGTGGCGTCCGTCATCGCCCTGGTCAAGGCAGATCTGGCCACCGCGATCACCGTGCCGGTGTGGGGGCCGACCGCAGGGTTGTACGCGTACGTGTTCGGCCACCTCGGCAGCGCATCCGTGGGTGGCGAGTCGTTCTTCGGGTGGGACGACTCCGTCCTGCTCGGCATCGCGCTGATCGCGATCGCCGTGGTTGCCGCGCTCGTCACCGCGGTTGCCTGGCACCTGCGCCGCGTCCGTCCCGCCGCCGCGCAGCCGGCCAGCTGGGCGGTCCTGCCAGCGGTGTTCGCGTGCTCGGGCGTGTTGTTGTGGATCGCGTCGATCGCCTCGGTCTCCGGCGAGTTCTCGGTGGTGGGCGGGTCGGTGACGCTCCAGCCGGCCGTCTGGGTGATCTTCCTGCTCGCAGCGTGGGGAGCCATCGTCGAGGTGCTCAGCCGAACTGTCGCCCGGCAGGTGGCCGCATCATTGCCGAGCGGCGTACGCACGCGACTGGGGGCTCCACGCCCCCGCGTCGGCGCCGCCGCCGGCGGTCCGGTCGACCACCCGACGGCCGCCACACCGGCCGGCCCGGCTCCGGAGATGACGCCGGAACAGCGAGCGCGAGTCCGCCGCTGGGCGATCGTCGGCGGGTCGGCGCTGGTGGTCGTCGTGCTGGCGGCGATCGGCTACAGCATCGCCAACGCCAAGGTCTACGGGCCGAGCGGCTCCGCCTCGGCCTACCTCGACGCCGTGGCGGGCGCGGACGTCGACAAGGCCCTCGACCTCGCACCCCTGGATGGATCGGCCGCCGACGACTTGATGGACAAGAGCATCTACGCCGATACCGAGGATCACGTGACGGGCTACGAGATCACGGGCATCGAGGAGAGCGGCGCGCAGGCGACCGTCAAGGCGAAGCTCGAGGGAGTCCGCGGCGGGCGCAGCGTCGAGCTCACCCTCGAGAAGGACGGACACAGCCACGGGATCTTCGATCGCTGGCGGGTCACCGACGGTGGTCTGGCGAGCGTCGTCACCGTCGACCTGTCCGATGTCGGCACCTCCACGGTCGACGTGAACGGACACGCCATCTCCCTGGACGACTCAGCCACCGATCTCTGGGCGCTGCCGGGGAGCTACAGCTTCGACCCCTACGCGCATTCGCAGTGGGTCCAGGCCGAGCCGGTCGCGACGCGGGTGAGCCCTGACGAGTTCGGTGCGTACGCCGAGTTCGCCGAGCCGAAGCCTTCGCCAGAGCTCCAGGACGAGATCGACCGACAGACTCACGACTGGCTCGTCGAGTGCATGAAGACCGACCAGCTCGATCCGGAGGACTGCCCCCAGGAGGCGTACTTCGGCGACCAGGACACCGTGCGAAACCTGGTGTGGAAGCTGGACTCGGAGCCGAAGCTCTCCTTCGACTACTTCGACGGCACCTTCCCAGCGGACCTCTCGGTCGAGGGTGGCCAGGCGACGGCGACCTACGAGTCCGACGAGTCCTACGGCTACGGGCCCGCGGACTGGCAGCCGCAGACCGAGACCTCGGACCTGTCGTTCTCCGCGAGCGTCGACGTCGCCGACGACGAGGTCACGGTCGCCTTCGAACCCTACTGAGGAGAGTCTCGACAGAACGGTTGACCATGACTTACCGTAAGTGCTAACTTACCGTAAGTGAACACGAACGCACAGACCATGCTGACCGCCCTGGGTGATCCCACCCGCCAGGCGATCCTGGAGAGCCTCTCCGACGGCCCCCTGGCCGTGGGCGAGCTCGCGGCTGACCTGTCGAGCAGCAGGACCATCAGCCGTCCCGCGGTCTCCCAGCACCTCAAGGTGCTGAAGGAGGCCGGGCTGGTCATCGACGAGCAGATCGGCACTCGCCGGCTCTACCGCGTCGACCCCGAGGCGCTGAGGCTCGTGCGCGAGCACCTCGACCACTTCTGGGAGCGCTCGTTGTCCTCGTTCCAACGCCGAGTCGCCAGCGACACCACCGAGAAGAGGCCCCGAGATGAGTGAGACACAGACCAGCCAGACGGTGCAGCCCGTCCGTCGCGAGGTGGTGGTCGACTGCGACCCGCAGCGCGCCTTCGACCTCTTCACCGCCGACATGACCTCGTGGTGGCCCAAGCAGCACCACATCGGCAGTACGCCGATCGCCGAGATCGTCATCGAGCCGCACCCCGGCGGCCGCTGGTACACCCGCCACGAGGACGGCACCGAGACCAACACCGGCTTCGTCGTGCTCTACGACCCGCCTGGTCCCGATCAGCCGGGCCGCTTCAGCGTCACCTGGCAGGTCGGCGCCGACTGGACCTACCAGCCCGACCTCGTCACCACCATCGACGTGCGCTTCATCGAGGAAGAGCCGGGCCGCACCCGCGTCGCCCTCGAGCACCGCGACCTCGAGAACTTCGGCGAGCACGCCGAGCAGATGAAGAACGTCTTCGAGGCCGACGACGCCTGGACCGGGACGCTCGCCAACTACGTCGCGGCCGTCAGCCCCGCGTAGCGCCGTACCCCAGCAGGGCGGCCAGACCCAAGGCACTGCGTGGCGCCCACGGCGCGCGCCACAGCCCGCCGTGGGCCGCGGCGTACGCCTCGTCCTGCCAGGTGTGCTCGTGCTTCGGCCCTCCCCCGGTGTGCAGGTCGTGCACGAGGAGAGCGGCCATCAGCACGTTGGACGTCGCCGGCTCGAACACCTCGACACCGAAGCGGTGGGCGCCGGCGTACGCCGCGGCGAGCGCGCGGTTCTTGACGACCGATCGGGTCCGCGTCGGCGGTGCGACGTTCATCGAGACCAGAGCGCCGTCGCGGCGCGCCACCGTCGCACGCCAGCGCTGCAGCCGCTTGGCGAGCGCGTAGTTGGGTCCTTGCTGCGGCACCATCGAGTCGTTGATGCCGGGGTCGGAGCCGGCGACGTACTGCCGCCGCATCAGTCGACCGCCAGACAGCGCGCGCAACGGTCGGCCCAGTGTCTTCGCCCGCGTCGACCGCCCCTCGTAGGCGCGGGTCGAGTGGTCCACCGCCTCCCCCGGCACGGCGAACACGTCGGTCGGCGTGGCCAGGAACGCCAGGGCCACGTCGTCCCGATCGCCCTGCAACCGGACGCTCAGCTCGTCGACCGCCACCGACACACGGGTGTTGGTCGCGCCGTCGGCGTAGACGTAGTTGCCGACCACCAAGGTGCCGGGCTGCTCGCGCAGCCACTGCTCGACGGCGGGTACGTCGCCGAGCAGGTCGACGCCGGCCGACTCGTCGAGCGCCCCCTCGGTCCCCGACCGCACCGGAGCGACCAGTGACCCTGCGCCTTCCTTGGCCATCGGCAGCAGTCGCTTCCAGATCTCCGGCCGACCCAGGTCGACCGCCGCGACCCGCGCTCCCCAGCGCATCAGCGACGGCAGCGGCCCCATCTCGGCACCGGCACCGAGCACGGCGACGGTGTGCCCGTCCAGGCGCAGCCAGTCGGGATTGTCGAGGATCAGGCCGACGGCCTCCCCGACAGTCGGCTCGACGATGCCCGCGTCGGCCCATGCCTCGAGCCGGCGACGGATGCCGGAGCCGCGCAGTCGCTCCCCGTGGTAGGGCAGCACCAGCTCCTCGACCGGCTGGCCGTTGCCGACCACCTCGACGCCCTGGATCGGCTCGTCCCCACCGGTCGGCCACTTCTCGAGCGCGGACTCCTCGCCGTCCGATCCGGCCACCCGCATCGACTCGTGCAGCGACTCCAGGCCGCTGCGGGCGATGGAGTACGCCGCCTCGGGCGACTCGAGCCCGGCCTCGATGAGCCGCCGGAAGTGCTCGAGGTAGCCGCTGCGCCAGTTGGTCTCCTGCTCGACGGCCCGGGCGCCGGTCGGGTCGGTTTCCCGGAGTGCCTGCGCGACGACGGTGCGGCCCAGGGTCGACGTACTCCGGTTGCCGTCCGCGTCGGCCGGGAAGACGACGCCACGCTGGTGATCGCCCTGGTGTGGATGGGTAGCCATCGGCCCATCGTGCCCGATCCCGGTCCCACCTTCACTCTGGTCAAGTCGGCCCGCGTCTGCTTATCGTGTCGCGACCCCGGCCCATCGGGGTACGCCGCCGGTGACGCCGAGTCCTGTCCCGCCGCGGTGCCACGAGAAGAAATCGGGCAGGAACGGGGAACCCACTCTTCCCGGGTCACATGACCCTCGGGGTGTAGCCACCGACCGGTGGCCGGGCACCTTCCGCCCGAACCCGACAGCTAACCTCGCAGGCGCGTGGAGGAACCCTCATGCGCTTGCGCATCCCCGCCTCGGCGATGTTCGTCGCCCTGGCCACCGCCATCCTGCTCGTCCCGACCCTCGTGATCGGGTCCCCCGCCAGCGCGGCCACCATGAAGACGTGGAACCGGCTCGCCAAGTGCGAGTCGGGCGGCCGCTGGCACATCAACACCCACAACGGCTACTACGGCGGGCTCCAGATCAGCGGCGGCACCTGGCGCGCGTACGGCGGCAAGCGGCTGGCCTCGATGCCGCACAGGGCCAGCAAGGGCGAGCAGGTCCGCATCGCGAAGAAGATCCAGAAGCGACAGGGCTGGGGCGCCTGGCCCTCGTGCTCGCGCCGGATCGGCAAGCGCTGACTGTCCCCATAGTCGAGCGCGGGGTCTCAGTGCTGGACCCCGATCTGGTCCGGTGGTGTCGCTGACACCTGGGCCATGCCTTCGTCACGGGCGGTTTCGTCGACTCCCTTGACGGTGACGTCGTAGGGCCAGTTCTCGTAGGTGGCGACCCAGCGGTACTTGTTCGGCTCGTCGGGCCGTGTGTCGACGTCCGACCACTGCCGCCCGGCCGGAGTGCCTTCCAGGCTCCAGTCCGAGGTGTCGGGGTCGTTGAGGTGACCGTCGAAGTAGGCGTACCGGTCGGCGTCCTCGCCCCAACGCGAGTAGCGGATCTCGTAGGTGTCGTAGGTGCAGGACCACAGCTCCTTCTTGTCCGCGAGGTTCGGGTGCACGTGCTGGCAGTCGTTCATGGACGGGAACACGTTGGGCATGCCCTCGGCGCCCGTCGGCAGCGGGCAGTTGGCGGAGCCTTCCTTCTTGCTGCCGTCCCAGCACACCACCTGCCCCGTCGTCTGGTCCTGGGCACGGTCTTCCTTGGTTCCGGTGCCGCCACCGTCGGGTCGCATCAGGTACCAGCCGAGCGCGGCCAGCACGAGCACGACGGGCGCCCCGATCGCTGCGACGCGCTTCCAGGGGCGGCCCGGGACCGGTGGTCCCGGCTGAGGAGGATCCGGCGTCGGTGTGGGGATGTCGTCCGGGGGTGCCGGGGGTGCCGGGGGCGCCGGGGGCGGGTCGACGGTTCGGGTCAGGGGCACCGGGTCGGCGGGCTCGGCCGGCTCGTTCGGCTCGCTCGGCGGCCCCTGGACGGTCAGCTCACGCGCGCGCGACGCCAGGCCGTCGGGGTCGGCCTGGTCGGGGTCGAGCCGGTCCAGCTCGGCACTGACCGCAAGCACGGCGTCCCAGTCCTCCTCGTCGGCGTGCACCTTCAGCTCGTCCTTGAGGCTGGCGATGGTCAGCAGGCGCTCGGCCTCGTCGTGCCGGTCCTGGGCGTCCCGATGGGCGGGGTCGACGTCGATGACACTGCGGTAACCGCGACGCGCGGCCTCGATGTCACCGGCGGCCTCGGCCGCCCGTGCCCTGTCGTAGGACACCCCGAGCTTCTGCTCCTGGCGCATCCGGTTGCGCAGCTCGGTGGCGTCGCGGTACCCGGGGTCGAGGGTGATCAGGCTGTCCAGCAGGGCCACCGCCTCGTCGTACCGCTCCTTGCGCGACGCCGCGAGCGCCTGGACGTAGAGCCCGTACTTGGCGGCCTCGTCGGAGATCTCCTCCGGCGCCGGCCGCGAGACCGGCGGTCCGGTCGAGGTGAGGTCGAAGAGGCGGGTGTCGTCGGTGCGCAGGTAGATGACCGGAGTCACCCACTCGAGCGTCTGCTCGCTGGTGCCGTCGATGGCGATCCGCCCCAGCCGCACGGCCTCGTCGACGGCGATGCTCTGCGACAGCGCCTGGTAGAAGCCGCGCGAGAAGGCCAGCGCGGCCGGGTCGGTGACGGCGAACTGCATCGCCACGGCGGCGCTGATCCCGCTGTGCACCAGGGCGGCCGCGGTGCTCGAGAGCAGGTCGTCGGCGGCCGACTCACCCGAGGAGCAGGCGTTGAGCACGACGAGGCGCGGCACCGGCCGACAGGCGTGCAGCAGCCTTGCGAACCGCTGGGCCGAGACCTGGGCCGCCGCGCCGGTCGCTTCGTTCTCGAGTGCCAGCACGCCGCCTCGGTCGCTGACTCCCCCGTGGGCGATCACGTGCAGCACGTGCCACGGACCAGCGGTGAGCTTGGACTGGAGGGCGCCCCAGTTGCCGGCGTCGACCCAGACCATCTCGACCAGGCCCTGGTCGACGAGGTCGCCGAGGGCGTCGTCGAGACGACGCCGCTCCTCGGCCGTGTCCAGGGTCGGCAGGTCGCTCGGTGCGGCGATCATGCCGAGGATCCGCAACGGACCGGTCGCGCTCAGTGGCGCCGACGGCTGGGCGGCCTCGACGTAGCGGACGACGGGCTCGCGCTGGCAGAGGTACTCCCCGCTCTCGGCGTCGAACAACGTCTCCCACGGGATGCCGGCCAGCTCGGGGTCGCGCAGCCGCAGCACCACCCGCAGGGGTTCGCCTCGGCTGCCGGCCTGCTGGAGGCTGGCGGTGTAGCGGCCGTAGACGCGGCCGGTGAAGAGCGACTCGAACAGGGCGTGCCCGACGTCGCGGACCGGCCGCTCCAGGGTGGAGAAGGTCGAGCGGCTGGTCACCGCGGAGGCGAGCACGCTCGCGGCCAGCTCGCGCCGTCGCCCCAGGATGCCGGGTGCGTCCAGCTGCATGGTGCCGCTCGCCGTACCTGCCGGGGAGTCGACCTCGACCTCCCAGGTGCCCGGCGTGCTGCCTGCGCGGATCTCGATCTCGAGGTCGTTACCCATGGGAGGTCTCCGTGTCGTCGGTGTCCTCGGGGGTGTCCTCGGGGGTGTCCTCGGGGGTGTCCTCGTGGGCGTCGTCGTGGGGTGTCTTGTGCCAGGTCAGGATCACCGAGAAGTTGGCGTCGGCGCTGGCCTGTGCGACGAACGCGCCGGCCTCCGCGTGCAGGTCGAGACCGAACTCGATCTGCACCTCGTCGGGTTCGTCGCTGAGGTCGTGCAGCTGGCCGATCATCCCCTGGACCGCGGGCTTGATCCGGCCTACGGCCGTCTCGAAGGTCATCCGCGCGCGCTCGGCCACTGCGCCGCCGTCCATTCCTCGTACGGTCGGCACCTGCGGTCCGGCCACCTCGACGAGGACTGTGTCCCCGTCCGGCAGTCCGAACTCCACCAGTCGCCCCATGGCTACTCCCGGATCCCAGACCCCTTCATCAGACTCCTGCGAGGTCTTGTGACACAAGAGTCAGGAGTCACCTGTGGTGATACATGGGCTTTTGCCGTGCCCGCCGGGCTGCTGACCCTTGCCAGAACACGTTAGTTGCCGCTAACGTATTTCTCGTGACCGACCCGCTGTCCGCCGCTGCCGAGCCCAACCGGCGACGCATCCTGCAGCTGCTCGCCTCACAACCCCGCACCGTCAGCGAGGTCGCTGCCGAGTTCACGGTGACCCGGTCGGCGATCTCCCAGCACCTGCTCGTGCTGGCCGACGCCGGGCTGGTGGAGGCCGAGAAGGTCGGTCGCCAGCGGATCTACCGGGTGCTGCCCTCCGGACTGCACCGGTTGCAGGCCGAGATCAACCGGTTCTGGACCGACGAGCTCGACTCGCTGGTCGCGGACGCGCACGCACAGCACACTCACACCACCAGGAGAAGGTCATGACCTACACCAACACCGCGCTGCTGCCCGTTCCCCCCGACGAGGCGTTCGCACTGATCACCGAACCCGAACGGCTGCGCCGCTGGCAGACCGTCTCGGCGTACGTCGACCTCCGCGCCGGCGGCTCGTACCGCTGGGTCGTCGTACCCGGCCAGGTCGCCGCCGGCACCTTCCAGGAGATCGAGCCGGGCAAGCGCGTGGTGTTCGGCTGGGGCTGGGAGGGCAACGAGGCCATGCCCCCCGATGCCTCGATGGTCACCGTCACCGTCGAGCCCCACGGCGACGGTTCGAAGGTCACCCTGTCGCACGCCGGCCTCGACGAGCAGCAGGAGAAGGGCCACGCCGAGGGCTGGGACCACTACCTCGAGCGGCTCACCACGCTGGCCAGCACTGGCGACGTCGGCCAGGACGAGTGGGCCTGGGCGCCGGAGCACCTCGACCCGATCAGCGCCACCGAGGCCGTGCTCTCCGTCGTACAACCCGTGCTGCGCCGCCTCACCCCAGGGGACCAGCCCAAGCCCACCCCGTGCAGCGAGTTCACCGCCCACGACGTCGGCACCCACCTGCTGTCCTCCATCGAGCAGCTCGGCGCGTTCGCCGGCGCCACCGTGACCAAGCCAGAGCAGGGCGGCCTGGAGAACAAGGTCTCCGTGATGACAGCCCAGGCCGTCGACGCCTGGCGCGCGAACGGTCTGGACGGCACCGTCGCCGGTCCGGGCGGCTCGGAGCTGCCGGCATCCTTCGCCGCCGGCATCCTCCCCGTCGAGCTGCTGCTGCACGGCTGGGACCTCGCCCAGGCCAGCGGCCAGCAGATGCACCTCTCCGACGAGCTCGTCGCCTACGTCCGCACCCTCGCCGACACCCTCGTGCCAGGCGGTCGCGGCACGAACTTCGGCCCGGAGGTCCCCGCTCCCGAGAACGCCTCACCAATGGAGAAGCTCGCGGCCTTCGCCGGGCGCACACCGATGACGGCGTGAGTCCTGCACCATTGACCCGTGAACGAGCCCATCGAGGAGATCCAGGATCAGATCGAGGAGTGGGAGTCGCATCTCGACGGCGAGGAGTTCGAGAAGACCTTGCTCGCGAAGTTCGGATCCCTCCGGCGGGGTGAGCCGGGACGCGCCGAGCTGCTCTGCTCCCTTGCCGAACGACGACTCTCACGCGGCGACCCCGTCCAGGCCCGAGAGTGGTTCGAACGTGCCGTCGATGAGCCGGGCGAGGTGATCATCGACCCGCGCTGCGGCGTGCTGCAATGCTGCCTCGCCCTGGAGGCCGGTGAGGAGGTCAGCGCACTCGAACGCGACCTGCGCCGAGCCTCGGCATCGGGCGACTGGCGGGGCGCGTTCCACGAGCACATCGGCGAGACGTTCGAGCTGGCGGGGCAGCTGGAACGCGCGTTGCGCTGGTTCACCATGGGAGTCCGAGACCTCGACCTGATGGTGAAGGAGCCGACCACCTCGGAGTTGATCTGCCTGAACGGGCGTCGCCGCGTGCGTCGCAAGCTCGACAAGCCGCTGGACGCGTTTGACGTGTACACCGACGAAGAAGGGGCGCACGGACAGGAGCGTCACGACTGACCTCGCCGCTTGAACCTCACATCGCCATGGGGCATGCGGGTGCCTTCGTACGTCGGATCGTGGGCGCGATGGTGATGCCAAGAACAGAGCAGCACGCCGTCGCGCAGGTCGGTGCGGCCCCCGCGAGCCCAAGGAGTGCCCCAGTGGTGCGCCTCGCACCAGGTCGCCGGGATCGTGCAGCCTTCGGCCCGACACTCGCGGTCGCGAACCACCATTGCCTTGCGTTGTGCCGGCTTGAACAACCGAGAGCCGCGGCCGAGATCGAGCACCTCCGAGGACCCGCCGAGGACGGCTGGGATGATCGCGGCCGTACACGCCAGCCGACGGGCTTCGGCGGCGGTGATCGGCTGGTTGCCCACGAGCCCGGCCGCGGACAGCGCGGTGTTGAGGTCCTCGAGTGGGATCGTGACGATGACCGTGGTGGCGTCACCCCCGTGCACCGGAAGCCGGTGCGGGTCGACGGCCTCGAGGAACGAGCAGAACGCGGCTCCGAACGTGCGACGAGCGGGGATCCGGTCGCCCTCGCCCACGCCGTGGTGACGTGGGGACGTGAACGTCTCGAGGTAGGTGCGCAACCGGATCGCGACCGCGTCCGGCACCCTGCCCTGGAGCTGCGTCGTCCCGTCGCCCAGGCACTTCATGGTCAGCCTCGTCCGCTCGCTGGCCCGGCGTTCCTCGGCCTCGAGCTGGCGAGCCTCCTCGAGCTCGTACACCTCCGGCGCCACCACCTCGAGGACCTTGCGACCCAAGAGCCGCAGCTCGCGCGGGCCGAGTTCACGGGCTTCGGCCACGAGGTGCGCCTCGGCCTTGTCGATGACGTCCGGCTCAACGCGATCACGGGGAAGCTGGTCCAGCGCGCGCGTGATCACCGCTGCCTGCGCGACATTGATCTCACCGGCGGTCAGCGCGACTGCGACCAGCTCCCAGCGGCGATCGAGTGCGTCAGCCAGGGCCAGCTCTCGCCGACGCTCCGCACCCTCGCTCCGCGTCTCGTGGGCCAGCCAGGCGGCCACGTCGCGGGCGCCGTCCTCGGCGGCCAGATCGTCGGCCACGGCCATCACCTGAAGGCGGAGCGAGGCGAGTCGCGCCTCGAGACGGGTCAGCTGGAGGAGCGCCTCGCGCTTCTCGTTCGACTGGAGGAAGACAGGGTTGCCGGCAGCCATGTCACCCAGCGCCGCTTCGATGATCACGGCACCAGCGAGGACCGGGTGTGGCCGGCGTTCGATGAACGACTCCACGGCACCTCCTGCGTCGACACGACCAATGAACTGACCTGTCGATGCAGCGCGCCTGTCAGAGGCGACCCGTCACGGCGTACGGATCCAGCCGAGGCCCCAGCATCACTATCACCTCGTGCTTGGCTCTATCGTACAGGTGTTCGAATAGGCGGTCAAGAGGAACGGTACATCTATTCATAGTCGCGAGCCCCACGGAAGACTTCGGCCACGATTAACCAGGGATCGACTGGCAGCGTCTGGCCCGTGTTCGCATAGGCATTCTCGATGGATCCCAGCAGCGCCGAGAACCCGTCAAGGAATCGCTCGAGTGTGTTGTTCTCCCACGCGGCGCCATCTTGCAGCTCGCCCTGGAGCTCCTCGAGTGCCTTGAGGAGCTCCCCCCGTCCAGCCAGCGCTTCGTACTCGCTCATGGTTGCCACCATCCCCAGTTCCCGATGCCTCCAGGCATTCGAATCGATATCGACGTCCCGCCGTAGATCTGAGTCTGACGCCGCGACAGGATCTCGGATTGTGTGGCCCAGCGATAGGGCAGGTCGACGTTGGCGAACTGACCTGCGAAGAGCCGTCTGTTGTCCAGAGAGTAGAGCGCACCGTCTTGCTGGAAGACCCGTATCGGCGGCAACTCCGGCGGGGCACGGCCCGTCTCCGCCATGTCGTGCGCCAGATCGAGAACCAGTCGGCCGTCCTTGAAGCTTCCTCCGGCAGAGTCCTGTGTGAAGCGCACAGCGCGGCTGGGCATCATGCCGTGGTTCCAGTAAAGGCGCTGGATCGTGTTGGCGCTCGCCTCGCTGACGCCAGCCGCAACGCCATCGAATGCACTTCCCACCCTTGTGGCTGCAGCGCCGACAACCGCGCCGTCGGACATGCGGCCCAACAGCCGACCCGCTCCCCTACCGGCACCCAGCAGCGGCAACGACGCAGCGCTCGAGCCGACTGCGCTCGTACCGCACACGTTGGCGACGACGTCGAAGCCGGCCCACAGGTCGTGCGAGATCCGGTCTGCCTGCACGGACCACTCGTCCTGGCTGATCTGGCCGGAGTCGGCCTTGTCCTCGAGCGCGTCGTAGTCGTCCCAGCCACCGCCGGGACCGAGCGCGGACATCGCCCAGCCCAGCGCCATCCCGACGCACTCGGCCGCGTGACCGGTCGGGTCGGTGTAGACGGTCGGCGCGCCGAGGGCGTATCGATACGGGTCGACGTCCCCGCCCTCGATCCCCCACGTGTCCCTCGACAGGAACCGCCCGCTCGTCGGGTCGTAGGTTCGCGCGCCCATCACCAGCAGTCCGGATCCGTCGGACAGCAGCCCGCGGAAGCCCGGCCCACCCGAAGGGTGCGGGGTGTCGCCGAACGGGTCGTAGGAGTAGCGCCGTACTGCCCCGTCGGCCCCCACCGCGGCGCCGACATTGCCGAACAGGTCCGGCAGCAGCGCGGTGACCTGTCCGCCACTGACGCTGGCCAGCGCTGTGCCGTCCGGCCCGCGGAGGTACGACGTGCGCGAACCGTAGGCGTCGACCTGCTGCACGACATCGTTGCTGTCGTACACGTAGCGGGTCGTCCTGCCCCCACTCGTCGATGTCGTACGACGACCCAACGCGTCGTATCCATACCTCGTCCGACCGCTTGGGCCACTCACCTCGAGCAGCCGCCCGCGCGCGTCCCAGCTGTATCGATGGGAGTCGTCCTGCAGCAGGTTCCCGGCCGCGTCCCAGCGCCATCGAGACCCGACCGGAGACTCGGTCACCTGGTGGGCGGCATCGAAGGTCGAGCGACCCTGCTGCGCGGGAAGCTCCGGTCGGCCCAGGTCACCCGTGAGGCTCGACACCCGACCACGACGGTCGTACTCCGCGCTCTGGGAGGCGATCTGGCGGCCGTCGCGTGAGTAGCTGATCCCAATGGCATGACCATTCCGGTACGAGACGTGACCGCGCACCCCGTTCGGCAGCGCGAGCCCGGCCAGCCGCCCCTTCGAGTCGTACGACGCCCCCACCGACGCACCAGCGAGCGTCATCCGCGAGAGCCGACCCTTGCCGTCGTAGCCGTAGCCGATGCGACTCCCGCCCGGCAGCGTCAGCGACGTACGCCGACCCGCGCTGTCGTACGACGCCTTGACCGGATCCGCCCATGCGCCCTGGCCGGCCAGCCGACCGGATCGGTCGTACCTGAAGCTGGTCCTGATCCCACGAGCGTCGCGGAACCACACCAGCCGACCGCTGCGGTCGTAGCCCCACCGTTGACGGTGTCCGAGCGGGTCGGTCTCCGAGATCTGCTGGCCGGACGCGTTCCAGCCGTACTGCGTCGTGCCGGCGGCATCGGTGATCGTGGCCAGGTCGCCTGCGCGGGTGTAGCCGAATCGGGTCGACGCGTCGTCGGCATTGGCGATCGAGACGGGCCGGTCATGGTCGTCGTACTGCAGCCGAGTGACAGCACCGTCTGCGGTCCGACTCGCCGCCACTCGACCTCGTGCGTCGACGAAGACCCCGCCGCCGCCAGCCCTTTCGACGTAACCGGGAATGGGCGACTCCGCGACCGGGGCCGACCTCACGGCTGGTGGGGACCGCCGGAAGGAGACGGTACGACGGACGCCCGGCCCTGTGACCGACGCTCGATCGATGTGCGGCAGCCTGATCGACCCTGCGCGACCGGGGATCCGCACCCGACGAGTGCCCATGTCGTAGGAGTAGCGCCACTGCGCGGGCACCGGTCCCAGCACCCGCTGGCGAGTCACCCGACCGGCCTCGTCGTACTCGAAACGGATCCGATCCCGGCGACCGTCGGTGACCGCGGCAAGCCGCCCCGTGATCGGCTGGTAGCGGTAGCCGACGTCGGCAGCAGCCAGCCCGGCGCGCTGGTACGTGACGCGAGTGAGCACGTCGGCGTACACCCGATCCGGCCTGCCGTAGTGGTAGGTCACCCGATCGCCGACCTGGTCAGTGGCCGCGGTGATCCGTCCGCCGGCGTCGCGGTCGAAGCGAGCCCACTGGCCACCGTCGGCGACGACCCCGACCAGGCCTCCGTCCGGCGCCCGCACCCACCGGGACGTGCGCCCGGAAGCGTCCCGGACCCAGCTCAGCCGCCTGGGCGACCCGGCGAGTCCGAAGCCCAGCACCGAGCCGGTGCGCGTCGTCAGCTCCCACCCCGAACCGGTGTACGCGACCCGCGACCTGGCGAACGGCCCCGCACCGACTCCCGCCGACGGTTCGAAGACAGCGCCCGTCGGCGAGGGCGCTCCGGCCGTCACACGCCGGAACGGCAACCGTCGCCCGTCCGGCATCAGCAGGTCGAGGTAGCTGTAGGACATGCTCGGTGCGATCGCGATCGAGCCCGCGAGGCTCCAGTGGCGAGCGAGAGGTTCCTCCGGCGCCGAGGCGGGGAGCACCGGGTCGCCGACCGAGAACGACCGGGTGAGATCGGTGGCCTCCCCGAGGGCCAGGTCCGTGACGCCGACGTCCATCAACCCGGACGCGAGATCGACCGCGAAGCCCAGTGGTCCCGCGGTCGCAGACGGGTGATCCACCCGGGTGGCGGGTGTCGGTACTGGCGAACTGTGTCGGCCGGATGCCCTGATCGTCGCTCGCACCGCACCGGCGTTGCTGACCGTGGCCAGGTAGCTGCCGTTCATCGGCAGCCGGGCCGGCCGGTCGCACCACGACTCACCGGCGGTGTCGGCCTCGATGATCGTCCCGGTGGGTCCGGACAGCCCCACCGCGGCGGCGTCGCAGCCCGTCGTCGCGGAGTCCGCCGACTCCAGGTGCAGCTCGACCGTCGAGCCGACGTCGCCGTGGAAGGTCAGCAGGGTCGGGCCTGAGTCGATCGAGGTCGCCTTGCCGATCTCGACTGCGACGACGTCGTGCACGTCGGCCGGATCGACCTCGGCCGGTACGACGACCAAGGAGTCCTTGCTGGCGGAGCGGCCGTACGCCGTCGACACCGTGACCGGTCCTGGCACGGCCACCGGAGGCAGCTGCACGCGCAGCAGTCGCGGGCTGGCAGCGACGACCCGACCGAGCGCACCGCCCAGCGCCACGACGTTGCCCATCGGGTCGGGGTCGAAGCCCGACCCGCTGACGGAGACCGTCGTCCCCTGACCGACCAGCTTCGGCGTCACCCCCGAGACGTGCGGCCCGGGCGGGGTGGACGGCCGCAGCGAGGCTGCATCGAACGCTCGCAGGTGGTCGACCGACACCCGGTTGCCGGCCCGATCGAACCGGTACATCGCCGTCGTCGCACCTTGCCGGACGGCGGCCAGGCGACCCGCGGCGTCGTAGTAGAAGTGCGTGCCGGGGTCAGCCGGTGGCGCGCGATGTGCGGGAGCGCCGCAGCCGCCGACCAGCGCCAGGACGGCCAGCAGGGCGACGAACCGGCTCATGCCGCCGCCGCGAGCCCCGCCAACCGCAGCAGCCGACTCCGGGCCGGTTCGTGGGCCAGCGCCGCCCAGTGCGACCACGTCTCCGGCTGACCGGTGCCGGCCAACAGCCGCAGGGCCTCGGCGTACCCCTCCGGATCGAGCGCGGCCGCAGCGACGTACGGCGCCATCGAGTCCGGACCGAACGCGCCCGCGGCCACCCGACTGAGGATGGAGTACGCCGAGCCGCCGATCTCGACGACCTCCCGACCCGGCACATCGGTGGCCAGCTCGACATCGGACGACTCGAACCGGTCGCGCTCGAGTCGTCCCTCGACCAGTGCGGCCTTGACGGCACTCACCCAGCCACCACGCGTGTCCGACGACGCCACCTCGACAGCAGTCTCCTCGTCGACCGCCACCGGCCGGGTCTCGAACATGTACCCCGGTGTCGTACCGCTCGGCACGAGCCGCCCGATGACCCATCCATCCGCCGCCGAGATGTCCGCTCCGAGGTCGAGCAGGGCACCGTCGCGGTTGACGCGCAGGTCTCGCGCCACCAACGAGCCGGAGCGCCGCAGCCGATATCCGCCCATCCGCGTGCCGACCCAGGCGCGCGCCAACAGGGCGGCGTCCGACAGCCGCCCCGACGCGAGCTCGCCGAGGAACGACTCCAGCCCACCGAGCTCATGGGTGCACAGCTGTCGGAACAGCCAGCTCTCGTCGACCACGTGCGCCGACAACAGCGTCGGATCGCCGCCGTCGAGGTAGGTCTGCTCGACCCGGTCGGCGTAGAACATGCGCATCGTGTAGTCGAGTGCCGAGCGCTGGATCTCTCCGGTGTCGGTGCCGGGATCGTCAGCACGCGTGCACTGGTAGGCAGCCCAACGAGCCCACAGCCACGGCGTCATCTCCCCCGACAGGTCGGCCAGCTGGGTCAAGATCGAGAGGTGCTGTCCGCGGTCGACCACGGGCATCCCGCGACGGAAAGTCAGCGCGACCTCGGCATCGCCGGCGCGCTCGGCTGCCAGTGAGCTGGTGACAGAGGAGGTGTGAGAAGTCCGAGACATGCGGACAGACAACGCCTGCCGGGGACCAGCTACAACCAGCAAGAACGCATCTGTGGAAAACCCGCGGCACAGGGCCGAGCACCGTCACGTCTCAGGGCATCGACGCGCACCGCCTGCTCGCCCTGCGCGGCCGAGCACATCCGTGACCGTGCCGCTGCCAGGGGCATCGCGTCGACCAGCGGCACGCATGCCGACGGCACCTGGATCGAGTTCCTCGACCCCGACGGCATCGCCATCCGCGTGATCCACTCGCCCACCCTGGCCGACTCCTTCTTCGGCGTCGTCTTCGGCACCGGGGCCGAGCCGGAGTTCTACGACGTCCCGCGGCTCGACCTGTCCGGCCCCGACCAGGCCGCAACCCATTGACCGGCTGAATCGGGTCCAACCATCGCCGCGGCTGCTCACGCCGCGTTGCAGAATGAAGCGTGGCGCAATGGTGGCGAGGCGTGGTCTCCCGGGAGGCCGCACGCGTGCGCCGGGACGGCCGCGCGGCGGTGCTGTGGTCGCTGCGCATCACGATCGCCGCTACGGCCGCCTACGTGGTGGCCTCCCTGTTCTTCCCCGGCACCCAACCCCTGCTCGCGCCCCTGACCGCGATGCTGGTGGTGCAGGTGACGCCGCTGTCGCTCCTGGCCAGTGGCGTCGACCGCGTCATCGCGGTCGTGGCGGGAGTGGGCCTGGCCGTCGGGTTCGCGGCCGTCGTACCGCTCGAGTGGTGGAGTCTCGGCCTGCTCATCCTGGTCTCCATCACCATCGGCCAGTACCTGCGCCTGCGCTCCAACCTGGTCGAGGTCGCGATCAGCGCCATGCTCGTCCTCGGCGTGGGAGCGATCGGCGCGGAGGCGGCGGCCTGGCAACGGATCGCGGAGACCCTCGTCGGTGCCGTGGTGGGCATCATCGCCACGCTCGTCTTCCCGCCGAAGGTGGCCACCTCCGACGCCGGTCGCGCCATCGACGGACTGGCCGACGCGGTCACCGAGCTGTTGGTCAGGGCGGCCGACGAGCTGCAGGCGATGGCGGAGGAGGACCCGAAGCAGCTGTCCGCGGCGGCCCGGGAGTGGCTCGACGACGCTCGCCGCATCACCCACAACATCCCTCAGGTCGGCGCTGCCTTGCTGAACGCGGAGGAGGGGCGTCGGCTCAACGTGCGCGCCGTCCGTACGCCGCTGGTCGAGCCCGGACTCCGGCAGGGACTGGAGGCGCTCGAGCACGCTGCCGTCTCGATCCGCGGCCTGATGCGCTCGGTCGCTGACGCCGCCGACAACGGCTGGCTGGACGAGCCCTCAGCCGCCGACGTGCTGGCCGACCTGTCCCAGACATTCCGTGAGCTGGCGGCTGCCACCGACGCCTTCGGCGAGCTTGTCCGACACGAAGGGGACGTACAGGTCAGCCTGAGCCACGACGACATCGCTCGTCTCCAGGACGCCCAGGACGGCCTGCTCCGCGCGCGCGCCCGGCTCGACGAGGCGCTGGAGACCGAACGCCCGGCTGACGTGGTCGAGCTCTACGCCGCCACCCGCGCCACTGTCCGACGCCTCCAGCACGAGCTGGCCCTTGACGAGCGGGTCCGCCGCCAGCTGCGCTTGGTCCCTCCGCGCCGCCGAGCCCCCCGACCGCTTCCGCGCCGTCGTCCGCAGGTCGACCTCCCCGAGCCGATCGGGCCGGACGACGCGACCCAGGTGATGCCCCGCGTCGGGGACGAACCTCCGGAGGACGATCACCCCCGCTGAGGCGGTTGAGCTAGGCGGTGAGCCCGCGCCACGACCGCGGACCTCGCCCGCTCCGGCGCAGGTCGGCGAGGTAGTCGGCCCACTTGTCGATGGCTTCCTCGTAGGGCAACCGCGGAAGGCCGCGATAGGAATTCCTGCCCGGCACGAGAACCTTCTCGCGCACCACGTTGTCGTCGACGCAGATCGCGAACATCTCCCTGGTGTCTCGACGGTTGCCGATGATCAGACCGTCGAGGCGATGGTCGAAGGAGAATGCCTCGAAGACGGGAAGTCCTGCCGCTGATGCCTCGGCGCCCGGCGCCAGGAAGTGGGCGATGAGGTAACGGAGCCACTGCACCGGTTCGTAGAACTTCTCGTTGCCGTCGAAGCTCAGGCAGCAGCCCTCCCAACACGCCTGCCACTGACAGTAGAGCTGCGGCTGGCCCGGCGTCGGCCGGTTGTAGGCGTCGATGTCGGCGCCCGACCGCTGCTCGGCAAACGGATTCGGCGGCACGTCGTACGCTCCACCCGGCCTGTCCCAGCGCCGGCTGTGGTGGAAGGCAGAGAGGTACGCCGCCTCCTGGTCGTTGAGTGGCGGGTCGATGACGATGTGTCCGAGGAAGTCGGTCGTGTAGCCCATGGCTCGACCTTCCGCTACGCCAGCGCCCCCGGCAACGGCCATCTTCAGACCTGTGGATTGTGGGATGCGTCCACAGCTGTTCGCGAGCACACTCCCGGGATGGCTCTCGAAGACCTCCGGCTCAGGAACACTCAGCAGCTCGTCGACGACGTGGCGTCACGCGTGCCTCTCGTCGCCGACTCCGTGACGCTCGTTCTGGTCGAGCGACCGTCCACCCGGCAACGCGTGCTGGCCGTACGCCGGCTCGACGTCCCTGCGGATCAGTCGGACGACTACTCCCTGTCGCGCCTGCTGTACGAGGAGATGCAGACGCTCCCGATCCCGCTACGCGATCGTGACCGGCCGACCGTCGTGGTGACTGTCATCGCCCGGCGCGGTTTCAACGTCTGGACGCGCACCGAGATGACCTGGGCGATGGCCTGGCGCTACAGCAACCACCTCACTGACGCGTTCAGCGGAGACACGGTCGTGGTCACCGAGCACGGCTGGGCCTCCCTCGACACCCACGCGGCGGGTGCGCAACCGTCGCTCGACGCGGCCTCGTGAAGCACCATGGTCCATGTGAGCCTGCTGCCGCAGAGTCGGCCCCTGACCCGCTCGGACCTCGACGCCCTGCCGGATGACGGGCACCGCTACGAGCTCATCGACGGGGCGCTCATCGTGACGCCGGCGCCGAGCTGGCAGCACCAGACGATCGTCGGCGAGCTGCACGTCCTTCTGCACGCCGCCTGTCCAGCCCATCTCCAGGTCCTGCTGGCCCGGTTCGACGTCGTGCTCGCGCTGAACACCGTCGTGCAGCCGCACCTCCTCGTCGCGCGTCGGAGCGGCCTCACGCACGGGGACCTTCCGACAGCACCCGCGCTCGCCGTCGAGGTGCTCTCGCCCAGCACCCGCCTGATCGACCTCAACCTGAAGCGCGCGCTACGAGCGCTCGGGCGTCCCGGCTTACTGGGTGGTCGATCCAGAACGACCGTCCATCACGGCCTTCGACCTGCGCGACGGCGTCTATGCCGAGACTGCGGTGGTCGTCGGCGAGGACACCTTCCGGCCCACAGCGCCGTACGAGGCGGAGATCGTGCCCGCACGCCTGCTCGGCGACTGACCACAGGGGCATGGGCGGTTTGACCCATCACTCGGCCCACTGAAGATGCACATCCAGCCCGACGCGGCGCACCTCCTCGCGTTCCTAGCGTGGCGCCACTGATCCATTCGAGGAGGCACCATGCAGCACGTCGAGACCGTCATCATCGGCGCCGGGCAGGCAGGCCTGTCGACGGCGTACCACCTGACCAGGAAAGGGCGCGAGTGTCTCGTCCTGGACCGCCAGCAGCGAGTCGGCGACGGCTGGCGGCAGCAGTGGGACAGCCTGCGGCTCTACTCCCCCGCGAAGTACGACGGCCTGCCGGGGATGCCGTTCCCGGGCGACCCGTGGGCCTACCCCGGCAAGGACGAGGTCGGCGACTACCTCGAGAGCTACGCCCACCACTTCGAGCTGCCGGTGCGGCTCGACGTGCGCGTCGCCCGCGTCTCCCAGGGTGGCGTCGGCTACGTCGTGGACTCCTCGATCGGCCGGATCAGCTGTGACAACGTCGTCGTCGCCACCGGGACGTTCGGGCGTACGCCGGCCGTCCCCGATTTCGCGCGTGACCTCGACCCGTCGATCCTGCAGCTGCACTCGAGCGAGTACCGCCGCCCCGGGCAGCTGCGCGACGGGCCCGTCCTGGTCGTCGGCGCGTCCCACTCCGGCACCGACATCGCCTACGAGACTGCCGAGTCGCGGCCGACCACCCTCGTCGGCACCGACAACGGCGAGATCCCGGTGCGGCTCGAGTCGTCACTGATCAAGGTCGTCTTCCCGGTGCTGATGTTCCTGTGGAAGCACCTGCTCACCCGTCGTACCCCGATGGGCCGCAAGGAGATGCGCCACCTCCGCTTCCACGGTGGGCCGATGCTTCGGGTGAAGCGGTCCGACCTCGCCGAACGCGGCGTCGTCCGCAACGAGTCTCGGGTGGTCGGCGTCCGCGACGGGATGCCGCTGCTCGACGACGACAACGTCGTGGACGTCGCGACCGTGATCTGGGCGACCGGGTTCCGCCAGGAGTTCGACTGGATCGACCTCCCTGTCATGGGTGACGACGGCTGGCCCCAGGAGTTCCGCGGAGTCGTCGCCGACGCCCCCGGGCTGTTCTTCTGCGGTCTGTCCTTCCAGTACGCGTTCTCCTCGATGCTCGTCGGCGGCGCCGGCCGTGACGCGGCGTACGTCGCCCGCCGGATCGGTGCGCGAACTCTCCAGCAGGTCGAGCAGCGTGAGCCGAAGGCAGCCTGACCAGGGACCGGCCCACCAGCGGTCCACGCGGGTATCGTCCGGGACGGAGGTACCCGCGATGGGCGTGCTGGACGACCTGGCGCAGGCTCGATCGGACTACGAGCGCGCTGACTGGGTCGCTGCCCTCGACACCTGGTCGGCAGTCGACCGCGCCGACCTCACCGTCGAGGACCTCTGCGACTCGGCGCGCTCGGCGTACCTGCTGGGCCGGCGTGACGACGCCATCGACCGCTACCAGCAGGCCTTCCGGCTCTGCGAGGACCAGGGCGACCTGGCGGCGGCCGTCGTCTGCGCCTTCCAGGTGGCGATGACCTTCGCGACCACCGGAGAGCCGGCCATGGCCGGGGGCTGGACCTCTCGCGCGGAGCGCCTGCTCGACGAGCTCGGGCCTGACCCGGTCGGGGCGGGTTACGTGACCTTCCTGCACATGTTCCGTGCCCTCGGCGAAGGGGAGCTCGAGACGGCCGTCGAGAGGGCCGACGTGACCGTCGAGATCGGCCGTCGGCACGGCGAGCGCGATCTCGTCGCGCTCGGCCTCACTGCCGGCGGGCGGGTGCGGATCTACGCCGGGCGCGCCGTCGAAGGGCTGGCGCTCCTCGACGAGGCGATGGCGGCCGCGGCCTCCGGCGACGTCTCGCCCGAGGTGCTCGGCAACGTCTACTGCATTGCGATCGAGGGCTGCCAGGACATCGCCGCGTTCGACCGCGTCGCCGAGTGGACCTCGGCGCTGCACCGATGGTGCACGTCGCATCCCGGGCTCGTCGCCTTCACCGGCCAGTGCTCGGTGCACCGCGGCCAGGTGATGCGGCAGCGAGGAGCGTGGGACGACGCGCTCGAGGAGTTCGGTCGGGCCGCCGAGCGGTACCGCCTCGCCCACACCCTGGACGCCATCGGCCAGGCCGAGGGCGAGCGTGGCGACGTCTTCAGGTTGCAGGGTGAGTACGCCGCCGCCGAGGCGGCGTACCAACGAGCCGGGGAGCTCGGCTTCGAGGCCCAGCCCGGCCTCGCCCTGCTGTGGCTGTCCCGCGGTTCGCGAGAGGCTGCTGCGGCCGCCGTACGTCGTCTGGTGGCCGAGGTGCGTGACCCCGTCGGCCGGTGTCGGATGCTCCCTGCTGCGGTCGACGTGCTGCTCGCGGTCGGGGCGATCGACGAGGCGCGGTCGGTGGCTGAGCTCCTCGAGGAGGTCGCCGCGTCCACCGGCTCGGCGGCGATGACGGCCTTCGCGGCGTACGGATCGGGCGCGGTGGAGCTCGCCTCGGGCGACCCAGCAGGGGCGCTCCCCTATCTCCGCAAGGCCCGTCAGCTCTGGGGTCGCGCCGAGGCGCCGTACGAGGTCGGCCGCGTGCGCCTGCTCACCGGCCGCGCCCTCACCGCCCTCGGCGACGAGGAGTCCGGCCGGCAGGAGCTCGAGGCCGCCCGCGACGCCTTCGTCGCGTTGGGTGCCAAGCCGATGGCCGAGGAGGCGGCGTCGTACGTCGAACCCACGCGGCTCCCCGGCGGCCTCACCGCCCGCGAGGTGGAGGTGCTCCGCCTCGTCGCCTCCGGCCGCAGCAACCCCCAGATCGCCGCCGATCTCACCCTCAGCGAGAAGACCGTCGCCCGGCACCTCTCCAACATCTTCGGCAAGCTCGAGGTCGGCTCTCGCACCGCCGCCGCGGCGTACGCCTACGAGCACGGGCTCGTCTAACGCACCGGCACCCGGCCGTCCTTCGCGAGCACCGGCACGTCGACCGGCACCGTCTCCGGGTACTTCAGCCCGGTCCCCGTGTTGAGCACCACGACCTGCTCCTGCTCCTCGATCCAGCCGCTCTCGCGCAGCTCACGCACCGCGACCATGCAGGCCGCACCCTCGGGGCAGATCCACGTGCCCTCCTGGCTCGCGAGCGCGGATACCTCGCGCAGGATGTCGTCGTCGTCGACCGCGATGGCGGTGCCGCCTGACTCGCGCACGGCCTCGAGCACCAGGAAGTCACCCAGGGCCTTGGGCACGTTGATCCCGAACGCCAGCGTGTGCGTGCCCTCCTTCAGCTCGCTCTCGTCGAGCCCGGCGTTGAACGCATCGACGATCGGCGGGCAGCCGCTCGACTGCACGGCCACCAGCCGCGGCAGCTTGTCGCCGATCCAGCCGAGCTCCTGCATCTCGAGCATCGCCTTGTGGATCCCGATCAGCCCGACCCCGCCGCCGGCCGGGTAGAGGATCACGTCGGGCACCTGCCAGCCGAGCTGCTCGGCGATCTCGTAGCCCATCGTCTTCTTGCCCTCGATGCGGTACGGCTCCTTGAGCGTGGACACCTCCTGATAGCCGCTCCGCTCCGCCGCTGCGTGCTTGACCAGGGCGCCGGCGTGGTTGATGAGTCCGTCGACGAGGTACAGCTCGGCCCCTGTCGCGACGCACTCGCGCCGGGTGATCTCCGGCGCGTCGACCGGCATCACGATCAGGCTGCCCATCCCGGCGCGGGCGGCGTACACCGACCACGCGGCGCCGGCGTTGCCGTTGGTCGGCATCGCGATGGCGCGTACGCCGAGCTCGCGCGCGCGGCTAACCCCGACAGCGGCACCGCGCGCCTTGAAGGTGCCGGTCGGGATCAGGCCCTCGTCCTTCATCAGCAGACCGGGTACGCCGACGGCAGCGCCGTACGACGGGAGCGGGAGCAGCGGCGTCATCCCCTCGCCCAGCGTGGTGATGTTCACGGGATCGCGGACCGGAAGCACCTCGTGGTAGTGCCACAGGTCGTGCGGACGCTCCCTCAGGTCCGCCGGAGTGACGCTGGCCCGCACCTCGTCGAGGTCGTACCTCGCGAGCAGCGGCGCCCCCTCGTCACTGACGCCCTGCACCTCGTCGGCGTCGTGCCTCTTCCCGGTGCGCGAGCACTCCAGGTGGGACAAGAACGAGAACGACACAAGGCCTCCTGGAAAGGTGGTCGAGTAGCGAGCGAAGCGAGCGGATAGTCGAGACCACCCTCTCAACCATGGCTCAGCGCAACAGCGAAGCCAGCATCGCGATCGCCCAGTCCGCCACCGGCCACACGAAGTAGCCGATCAACGGGCACAGCACGAGACAGACGGCGACCGCGATCAGCGCGGCTCGTACTGCAGGCGATGCCTGCTCGCCCGGTGTCCATGGCAGGTGCCTCACCTTCGTCTTGTTCGTTTGCATCCGCACCTGGCTGCCACGGACTCCTGTGCTGCCGCGCCCCGCCGAGAACATCGCCGACGGCAGTGCGCGCCCCAGCCGGTCGAACACGTCGTCGACGTAGAACTGCCCGAGCGTCTCCTCCTGCTGCATCAGTACGCCGCCCAGGTCGTCGGTCGAGCACACCAACACCCCGTGCGCGCGGCTGGGGCTCAGCTCGTGATCCGAGGTGCACAGCACGGGAACGAAGAGGTGCGGGTCCATCCCGGGGACCATCTCCGCCAGCGCGATGGCCGCGTCCGCCACCCCAGCAAGAGCAGCTCCTCTGGCAGCGGTGTCACCCCCGAGGCCCGTGCGCTCAGAGGCGATCACGAACACACCGGCCGGACCCACCACGACGTGGTCGACGTTGACCCGCCGGTAGTCGGGTCCGTGCACGCGGTGCAGTACCCGCCACCGACCGGCAGGAAGTGCCGTCAGCGCACCAGCGCTCGCCGAGATCCCGGACATGTGTCCCCCCGTGTTCAGACGTGCTTCGCCGACGAGCGCCGCCAAGGCACCCAGCTCTTGCGCGCCGGCCCGTCGAGGCGATGACCGCTGCGGGGCGGACCGCTCGGTTCACCGATGCGGTACCAGTCCGGAGGCAGTGCCCAGGTGAGGCCGTCGAACACGCGCTTTGCCCGGGCCGCATCCCAGACGCGTCGCTGCGAGGTGAACACGTCGACCAGGTTCCCCGCCGTACACACCAGCACCTCGCCCGCCCACCCGGTGATCGGCTCGTCGCGATCGAAGCACAGCACCGGTACGACGTACTGCGGGTCCAGCTCCGGCACCAGCTGGGTCAGCGCCTTGCCGGAGTCGGCCACACGGTCGACCGTCGCGTCGCGGCTGCTCCCGTCCTGGGTCAGCACGTTGGAGTCGACGTCGATCGCCCCCGTCCAGTCGCGCGAGTCCACGACGAACACCCCCGCACGCCCCACCACGAGGTGGTCGACCGTCGCCAGCCGCCGCGCAGGAAACCGCACGTCGTGCAGAGCCCGCCACGCCCCGGCCGGAAGCGCATCGACGGCGCGCGTAGTCGCCAGCTCGCGCGCACCCTCGCCCGTCATGTCTCCCCCGTGTCCCCCGGACATCGGTGATCCTAGAAGTCGCGCTGGACGGCTGTCCCGGAATCCGGACATTTCGGACTGAGATTCGGGCAGCGGCGCGCTCGCCCAAGATCGTTCCTGTTCGCCCGCGACATGATGAACGCGTGACTCAGTGCTGGCGCGGGATCGGCTCGCGGACGGTGCAGCGGGTACGCCGTGACGGTCGCGCCGCGGTGCTCTGGTCGTCGCGGATCACCATCGCCGCGACCGCACGCTACGGCGTCGCCTCGCTCCTCTTCCCGGGCACGAAGCCGTTGCTGCCGCACTGACCGCGATGCTGGTGTTCAGGTGACGCCGTGTCCCTGCTCGCCAGCGGGCTCGCCGGGTCGCCGCCGTGGTGGCCAGAGTGGTGCTTGCCATCGGGTTTGCGAGCCTCGAACCCCCCGAGTGGGGGGCCTCGGCCTCCTCATCCTGTATGCATCCCTGCAAGTCACCTGGCGTGGGCTGCCAGGTTGCCAACTCCAGCTTTCACGCTTGAACCTGCCTGAGCGGAACGCGGTGCACCTGGGACTTGGTCGCGACGACCAACCCGAGAGACTTCGCGAACAATCCATGTTCCTTGACCAATCGGTTGAAGACCGCGTCGCTGCGAAGCCCGGTTGCGAGGCGTTCGAGCAGGAGGACCTCGAAGGCCGCTGTCTCCAACCATGGGACGGTGCGGCGATACCCCACCACAGCGCGGGCCCCCGTCACCCGTGCGAACTCCTGCAACCTCTTGACGTCGCCCTTGAGGGTGAGACACGTCCCGAAGTAGATGACCTTTCCCCGGCAAGCACCCCGCATGCGTTCCTGGAGCTCAGCCAACGTCACCTCATCGCGACCCAAGGAAATCGAGCCTGCCTCTCCATGCATGGCGAGGTAGAGCACGTTGTACGCCGCGTAGCGCTTCTGCTGCCACTTGCCAACGAAGTACTCAAACTCGTCCACCGTTGCTACATCGCGATGGATGAACTCAGCAATTCCCAGCTGATGGAGCAGGTCGAGAAGTGGACGCACGCTCATCTTGTTGCGTAGATCGGCGTCCCACTCACCCTCGAGGCAGAAGATGCCGTCGCCTATAGCCCGCATCCGAACATTCAACCGCCGGCCAAGGGCTGACGAACCGCAGCTCGAACCACGTCCCACTCACCGGACCATGTGCAAAGCGCAGAAACACTCGCACCTGCGCGTCAACTCACGGCAAGATGTCCCTGGTGGAGACGTTCAAACGCACACCCCTCGAGCTGTTCAACCTGCCGCAACACTTCTTGATACCCCTGTTCCAGCGCCCTTATGTCTGGGACGAGGACGAGCAATGGGAACCGCTCTGGAAAGACGTACGCCGGACGGCTGAGCTGCGGATGGCCCAACCACATCTCAGTCCCAAGCACTTCCTCGGTGCCGTCGTCTTGCAGGCCCAAGAGGGCTCGACCGGCATCTTGAGTGCGCGCAACGTGATCGATGGTCAACAGCGGCTGACGACGCTCCAGCTGTTCATGGACGCCACAGCCGCGGTGCTTGACGACGCCGGTCAGGACCGTCTGCGGAGCCAGCTCGAGCGTCTGACGCACAACGCCGAGGACTACCTTCCTACAGGCTCGAACCGGCTCAAGATTCGGCACTCGAACAAGGACCACGAAGCATTTGACGAGGTCATGTCGGCGGAGGTTCCGATCGCTTACGCCGATCTGAAGCACGCAACCTCCAAGATTGCGCGTGCGCACGCGTACTTCTCCCAAGCAGTCTCCCGGTGGCTCGGCAACCCTGCCGACTTGGCCTTCGAGGAACGCGCGCAAGCGTTGGTGGACGTACTTCAGGGCGATCTGCAGCTGGTGACTATCGAGCTGTTGGCATCGGAGAACTCGCAAGAGATCTTCGAGACGCTCAATGCACGAGGTACCCCGCTCACAGCAGCCGACCTCATTCGCAACTATGTGTTCCAACGGCTCGAAGCGGAAGGCGCGGACACCGGAAAGGCGTACGCGCAGGACTGGCCGTTCGAAAGCTCGTTCTGGGAGACGACGGTCAGTGTTGGGCGATATCCAGTGGGTCGAAGTTCTCTGTTCCTCAACCAGTGGCTGATCGCCCGAACAGGGGACGACATCGGACCTCAGGCCACATTCACCCGCTTCAAGGCTTACGTTGAGCACGAGACCAACGCCGCGATGGCAGACCTGCTGCCGACGATCAAGATGCAGGCGCAGCGGTACGAGTCCTGGACGGCGGCATCCCTTGACTCGAGTCGACAGCTCGGCCCGGTCGAGATGTCTGTGTACCGGATGCGCGCCAACAACGTCGAGCTCCTGAAGCCGATCTTGATCTGGCTGCACGAACCTGGTCGCGACCTGTCCCAAGCCACTATCGCGTGCGTCATCCAAGCGATGGAGAGCTGGGTCACCCGCAGGATGCTGCTGCGGCTTCCCGGATCCGATCTCGGTCGCATCGTGGCCGACGTCATCAGGACCCACTCAGATGAGCGTGATGAAGCCATCGTCGAACGAGTTGTGGGGCACCTCAGTGGCTTGAACGTGACGAGCACCTACTGGCCGAGCGATGAGGAGCTCAGAAGCAGCCTTGCGAACGAGTCCTCATATCAGCGGTACCGCCGTCCGCGACTTCGAATGATCCTGGAGGCCATAGAGGATCACTACCGCGCAGAGACCAACCAGTCGCAACTGGACCGCAAGGGATATCCGATCGAGCACGTACTACCGCAGAAGTGGACGGATCACTGGCAGGTCGAGGGCCTGCAGGCTCAACAAGACCGCGCCGCCCATGTTCATCGACTCGGGAATCTCACCTTGCTCACGGACAAGTTGAACCCCCGGGTGTCGAACGCTGCATGGCCTAAGAAGCGCAAGGAGTTCCTGAAGCACAACACCATCAACATGACCGGGCGCCTTGTCTCCGGCGAGCATGCGGACTGGGATGAGTCCGTCATCGATGCCCGTACCGCAGAGCTGACAGACATCCTGCTCCAGATCTGGCCGGTACCGCCCGGCCACGCCGGTTCAGTGGTGGACCCTCAGGCAAAGGCGCAGGACTGGGTCCAGCTCAAGCACCTGCTTAGCGCGGGCCTGCTGCAACCTGGAGACACGTTCAACCCGCGCTCTGGGCAGGGGCACACCGCTGTCGTTCGCCCCGACGGGAAGCTCGACGTGGGTGGAAAATGGTTCGACTCCCCCTCCGGCGCCGCGCGGCACGTCACCGGCCGAAGCTCCAACGGCTGGAAGTTCTGGCGGCTCTCTGACGGCCGCGAGCTTGGCGAGGTGAGGGCACAGTTCTCGGGCGAGAAGCCAGCACCGCAGCCGCGCTCTTTCGACTGGACGGAGCTCCACCGTGTGCTGGAGCAGCTGCCGCAGGGCCGATGGGTCTCCTACGGCAGCCTGGCGGAGGTCATCGGCACCGCACCCCAGCCACTCGGAAACCACATCACCAGCTGTGCCCAGTGCGTCAACGCTCATCGCGTGCTGACCTCGGACGGCAGGGTCGCGCCCGCCTTTCGATGGAGCGATGCCGAGGACACTCGCGATCCTGTCGAGCTTCTGAAGGCAGAAGGAGTCATGTTCGTCGATGGGCGGGCCGACCGAGTGTCGGAGATTCGCCCTGGAGAAATCGCCGGCTGATCTCGCATCTCACTTGGGCGTGCGCCGCCACGCCGCGCCCCGAGAGACAGACCAGAGGTTGCTGACCGGCGGATAGGGAAGCGTGGCAGGCTTCCCGCATGGACCATCGTGGGCAGGTTCTGCTTCGCAGGACCGAGGACGGGGCGTTCGTCGAAATAGCGCCAGTCGTCAGTCGCGGCACAGGCAAAGAGCTCGTCATCAGGAATTCCGACGGCAGCGAGCAGGCGCACGTGCGCGCGACGAACGAGATCGTCGTCGAGCGGGGATCCGTGCTGCACAGCCTGCGGGTTGCACCGGGCGCAGTCCGCCAAGCGCTTCGAGACCGGCCGGCGGAGTTGTTCAAGCAGATGTTGGCGGAGGCCGGCAAGCCCACCAAGGCGAGCGCGCTGAAGTCGCGGTTGCACGGCATTGACTCCCGGCTTGTCGACAAGGCCTGGGACGCGGCCCGACGCACCCTCGACCAGGATGACGAGGTCCAGAAGTCGAACGAGAGGGTCCCCACCTACAAGCTGTCGGCAGGCGCCGCGGAGCGGAGCTTGCACGTTGCGGGCCTGGGACCACAACTGATCGATGGACCGGGTGCGCCAGCCGCTGATGCCGAGTCTGCGACGCGTTCCAAGGCGTCGGAGCTCGAGCAGGCTCCTGTCTCGCGCACCATCGAAGTGCAGACGTCGGACGTCCCGGCCGACCCGCAGCCGATCGGTGCTCCAGAGCCCGCTCAGCACCTCGAGTCGTTGGCGCAGCGGCTGCGTGAGCTGGAGATCCTCTCACCGGAGGATGATCTGAGCGCACTCGCTCGCACGCCACTCTCCCTGGGCATCGAGCTCGCGAAGATCAAGGCGCCCGAGCTGAGAACGCTCGTTGCCGAGGCGGAGCCTGGGCAACGTCTGGCGCTCTCACTCGTGCTAGGCCCAGGCAAGGAGCGCGTGCTCGAGCCGGATGCGAAGCGGCTCACGGCGGGGCAGCACGAGGCTGTCGTGCGCTCAGGCTTGTGGGAGATTGCCAACGCGAGTCAGAGCTCCAGGCGACTCGTTCCCACACTCGCCGACCTGACCAAGCGTGCTGTAGGCGTCGCGGGGCTGCCCGTCGACCTGCTTCTCGAGCTGTCCCGAGTCTTCACGGAGGCGCGGCAGGTGGGGCAGGAGGGCCTTGACGTGTGCCTGGTCGCACTCGCCCGGGCCGTCCCCGACACAACCGAGTCGAGCCTTGCAGCGTGGGACCTGGGCAAAGTCGCGCTCGCTGCGAGAGCGGCGGAGTTCTCACGACAGGGAGGCAGGTCCGCACTCGTCGTGGCTTTGCACCGGGTCGTGCCCAACGAGGTAGGGCGCCCGAGGTGGTGGGAGGGGATCACCTTCGACCAGCTCGTGGAGGCAGGCCGCGGGCCGCTTGCAGCAGTGCTGGAGGATCCGGCGATCGCGTCGCAGGTCGTCAGGCCGGTCGTCGAGGACGCCGTCCGGAGGACGACGACACGCTCGGGGCTGGCGCGATTGTGGCTGGCGCCCCCCGTGGTGGCGACGTGGGTCGTCGGTCACGACCTGAAGGAAGCCATGCTCCGGACGGGTACGAAGGACCCGATCGCTGGGCGTTGGGCGCAGGAACTGACTGACGTTGGGGAGATCGAGGCCGTGACGGGCCTCCTTGAGACTGCACAGGCTGAAGCCAAGGCAAGTCGTGACGCCGAGGAGACTCTTCGCGCGCAAGTGGCTGCACTGGAGTCGCAGCTGCGAGTCATTGGTGAACAGCTCGCGGGTGCCCGAGGGCAACAGTCGGACCTTCGCGGTGCACACGAGCGGCAGCTCAAGCTAGAGCTCGTCAGGACGGTCGCACGCTTGGCCGCTCAAGTCGGCCAGTCCCCCGCAGCCAGCACCGACCAGTCCTTGATGCGCAGCGTAGAGCACGCTGCTGCGCGCGAGGGGCTTGCTCCCATCGGGCGCGCCGGAGACATCGTCGGCTTCGACCCGGCCAGGCATGACCCGCTCGGCCAGGCCATCCCGGAGCATTCGGCTGTCGTTGTCCTACGTCACGGGTATACCTGGTCTGACGGGCCAGAGGCCATGACGATTCTCAAGGCACAGGTGGTGCCAGACGGGGGGTGATCGAGGTGGCCCTGTTCAGGCGCGCGCCCAGGAAACAGGCAAGCTTGAAAGAGCACTCGGCGGCGAAGGCCGGGACAACTTCGCAACCCCTCCCCGGTGCTTCGCCAGCAGCAGCCCCTACGACCCTGATGACCCACGCTGTCGGCGTCGACTTCGGTACGACGACGACGTTGCTCGCCGAGGGCAGGGCCGGGCGTCTGCCGACGGTGTTCCCCGCGGGTCTGCGTGGGACGTCATACGTCCCATCCCTCGTCGGCGTGGCTGCTGACGGTTCGATTCGAGTGGCCGAGGCAGCCTCGGACCTCCCCCCGGACCGCGTACGGCGGTCCATCAAGCGCGCCATCACCCACGGCGAGACGGAGCTGTCGCTCGCAGACTTCACGGTGTCCGTAGAGGAAGGAATCCGCGCCCTGCTGACGGAGCTAGCGGTCCGAGCACGTGGCGATGTGGAGCTGCAACCGGGCGCTGTACGTCTCGGCTGTCCCGCGATGTGGACCGGTCCACAGCGCAAGCGTCTGCTCGACATCGCCAGGACATCGGGACTCCCTGTGGACGACCACACCCTTGTTGACGAGCCTGTCGCCGCTGGCGTTGCCTGGGTCAACCACCGGATGACTGCCACCCGAAGCGCGGTCAAGGGGCAGCTCCTCGTCTTCGACATGGGGGGCGGCACGCTCGACGTCGCGGTGCTCGACGTTCACGCAGAGCTCGGACAGGTTCCTGAGATCACTGTGCTGTCCTCGTGGGGCGTCGACGAGGCGGGCGATGCGCTCGATGACGCGCTCGCGCGCGACCTTGAAGGCCAGCTTGAGGAACAAGGAGTCGTGCTGGGCTCGCTGCCGAATCCTGACGGGGTTCGGTCGGCGCTACGCCAGGCGGCGATTGAGGCCAAGGAGCGGCTGAGCACGGCCCTGGACACGACCGTTGCCGTTCGCTTCCCGGGTCTCGACCTACCCGTACTGACGCTGTCCCGCGAGCAGCTCGAGGTCGCCTTCGCACCTCAGCTCGAGCGGGCCCGTGCGCTCGTGCTGATCGTCATGAAGGGTGCGCAGGTCACGCACGAGATCGCGAAGTCCCCGGCCGAGATCCGGGCGATGCAGCAGTCAAGCCTGGCACAAGAGGTCGATTACGTCCTGCTCGCCGGCGGGATGGGTCGGGTTCCTGCGGTCGCGCAGCTGATGGGTGACATCTTTCCGGCGGCCGAGATCTCTGCAGACGCCGGGGTACCGAGCGACGAGGCGATCGTCGCAGGTCTCGCCGAGACCATGTCGTACGAGCGGATCAACCTGCACCGGCCTCCGTTCCACTTCGTCCTGGAGTACCAGGGTGAAGACGGGGCCGTCGCCCACCAGAGCGTGTACGAGGCGTATTCACCGTTCTACGCCCCTCATCTCGCGCTGCAGCGCAGCGTTCTCTACTTCGAGTGGCGGCCGGGGCGCAATGACCTGCCCAGGCGAGGCCTGGGATACCTTCGCGTCTTCACGGCCGGTGGGGAACCAGTCCGCATTGCGATCGAGGGCGAGGAGGACCACGGCCTCAAGGTCCGGTTCGGCAACAGTCCTCCCGCGGTCCTCATCTATCCCAACGGGCGGGTGCTGATCATCGACGGCAAAGGCGAACGCACCGCCTTCATGGTCCCTCGCTGGCCCGTGATTCGCGGCAAGGACCATGCGGTGCTGTACGTCAAGAAAGCTGCCGATACCAGAACCCCCGACCTGGGAAGCCCTTGGATGAAGGACCCGCTCTTCCTCCACTAACATCCCTGGTCAGGCGGGATGCACTTGTAGCACTGCCACGGTCGACGTCGTGACGTCGAGATGACGCCGACTCTCCAGTTCTTGCCGCACACGAGCCTTGTCAAGCTCGAGGTTCCTGATGCGCCCCTCATGAAGACGCACGACTCGATCGTCGCGCTGGCGCTCGCGGACCTCTGCCAAGGTCGCGCGCGCACGCTGCGTCTTGAGCTCGATGGACCGCTCCTGCGACGCCAGTCGAGCGTCGACCAGCGCCTCGTTGTCGGCTCGCCGTTCGCGCGTGGCGTCCCGACGCCGCGCAGCCGCCAGGTCGTCGAGCAGCCCGAGGCGACCCTCCAAGAGGTGGTGGGGCTGTCGCTCGACGTTGACGAGCCGGCCATGGGCGATGCTGTCCAGCAGTGCCGGGCCCACGTCTTCGAGCGGCTCGCCCGATTCGAGGTCAACGGCATGTGCCCAGAGCTCAGTCCGGGGACGCACACCCGTGGACCACACCAGGTCCAACCTCACCAGCGCTCGCTCAGTTCCCAGGTCCAGGTCGGGTATGCCCACGATCGCGAATCGCCGTAGGTTGAGCGAGTCCTCTTCCAGCGTCTTGAGCGCCAGGTCCACGAGCGGGTGCCGGCTTGAGATCAGCTCAACCTCGTGCTTGCTCGCGACATCGCTGTCAAAGGTGACCCGGATGTCTCGACGAGTGGCAAGCTCGGCCGCCAGCTGCCCGACGGGCCGCATGCTGCCACTTCGCCTTATGTCGAGCGTGCGAAGTCGCGTGGCCAGCTCCGCTGTGCCGGTCAGCCGGCAGATCCCAAGCTGGCTGGGAGACGTGAGCCTGCCTCCGTGCTGCGCCAGGACGCGCCCGACGAGCAGACGAACCTCCCCCGGCCCGACGAACCGCCCTTCGGTAGGACCATGTTCAGTCATCCCGTCCACCTGGAGCTGGTCCACGGTGGACAACGCACCGCGGGACTCCTCCAGCTGTCGGAGCTGCTCCGCGCGCTCGGCCAGAGCAATCGCGATCCGCTCCGACTCGCGATCACGCTCGGCCTTGGTCAGGTGCGGGTCAAGGAGCGATCGGGTGATGTCCTTGAGGTCATCCCGAAGGATGGGCTCGAGCTCGCCGATGGAGCGCTCGAAGACACCGATCCGGCTGTAGAGGCGTTCGAAGATGTCCGACTCGATCGTCCCAGGCACGTGCATGTTCAGGATGAATATCTTCTCGTGCTGCTGACCGAAGCGATCGAGCCGACCGATCCGCTGCTCAACCTGCATGGGGTTCCATGGCAGGTCGTAGTTCACCATGACGTTGCAGAATTCGAAGTCGAGGCCCTCTGCACCAACCTGGCTCAGCAGGAGGAGCTCGAATCTTCCAGCGCGGAAGTCCTCCATGATCGTCTGACGGTCGTTCATCGAATTCGCGCCCGTCATCGTTCTGACGGTGAAATGGGGAGCGAGGCGGTCCCCCAGGTACCTCAGGGTTCCCGTGAAGAACGAGAACACCATCGCCTGGTTCATGCCCCGGGCACGGACGTCGAGGAGCCGCTCGAGCATCGCCTCAAACTTGGAGTCGACCTCCAGGGGCGTCAACAGTCCTGGGAGGTCGAGGACTTTCGGATCGAGGGCCTCAGCATCGAACACCTCGGTCTCGCACTCGACAGTGTCCTCGTCCTCGTCACCTACGTCGGCGAACTTCTTGCGGATGCTCTCCTGCATCGCGGGAAGACAGGAGGCTGCCTGTCGAAGGGGCATCTGCAGCGCAAACCCGATAGGAGATCCACGGCGGACCGACTCTCGCGTGTAGAGAGCACGAACGCCCTCGTACATGGCTCGCTCACGGTCCGACCAGCTGACGGGAACCTGTTTCGCCTCCCTGACGGCCTTCTGGTCCGGCACGTCTGCCTTGCGCGTGCGCGTCAGGACGCTGCCCAGGGTGTTCAGTGAGCTGGCCGCCCGCCTGGCGACGGCGACCTCCTCAGACGTCAGCGGTCGATCGACGTCGAGGATCTTGCACAAGCGCTCGTAGTCCGGACGCGCTGTGACCGCAGCGCCGAGCTCCATGTCGACGACGCTCCTCGCAACTCTGAGCAGTGTGCGCGGCTCCCCCCTCTTGCGCTGCAGGTCGCGAGTGATGGAGTTCAGCGCCTGGTTGGGCTCCAGCTGTGCCTCAAAGACAGCGGGGTCGCTGAACTCGTCCTCGTGAAGCATGTTGACGAGGTTGAACAGGTCGCCCTGTCCTAGGTTCAGTGGCGTTGCCGAGAGGAAGACCAGCACGTCAGCCCAGTCGGACAGCAGCTGCCCCAGCTGATAGCTCTTGCCACCGCGGTTCCGCAGAGCATGGGCCTCGTCGACAATGATGAGGTCGAACCGTGCATGCACGTCGGTAAGAGCCTCGAGCGCCTCGTCATGGCGTCTCAACGCTTCGAGGCCGACCACACCGGCGAACCGGGCATCGCGTCCTTGGGACATCTTGAGCGCCTGGTCGCGCAGCTCCTGCGGCGTCATGAGGGTCAGGTCGCGGTCGAATCGCCGACCCATCTCGCTCTTCCACTTCAGACGCAGAGATGCTGGGCACACCACAAGCACGCGATCGAGAGGGGTCCTGCGCTCGAGCTCGCTCCAGATGAGACCGGCCTCGATCGTCTTGCCCAGCCCCACCTCGTCCGCGATGAGCAGCCTCCCAGTCCCGGAGGATAAGAGCTTGAGCACTGGCACGAACTGGTAGGGCCGAAAGATGGTCTTGCTTGAGGCGTACGAGTAAACCGTGTCCGTAAGAGCGTTTCGCAGCTTGGTCCACGTCACGGTGAGGGAGACATCGTCTGCCGATCCACCCGGCTGCTTGATCCAGAAGGACGGGTCCCTGGGATCTCCCTCGATCACCTCCACGGCATCGACGTCCATCACCTGGAGCCCGCGCGCCCCACGTACCTCGACCTCGTACTCGCCCGACCTGAGACGGACGCTCGTGATCGTGCCCAGATCACCCGAGCCTCGGACCCTGACCATGTCCCCTTCGCGCACACCTGCTGATGTGTCGACGGCCCGCGCTTGCTGCCACAGCGAGTCGAAGACCGGCTCCACAAGTCCCAGATGCCCGGTCACATGTCTCTGCTCGCCTCGAGACGGGCTAGCCGGTGAAAGGCCCAATCTCACCACCATGACGAGGCAACTGGATCCACGCCGGAGCGTGTAGGTCCCAGCATGTAGCGCCCTCGACCAGCTAGAACCATCTGTGAACCTGAGGGACCCACCAGCCAGCTCGGCGGCGCTGGCTAGCTCGGGCGTCGGGTCTCCAAGGACCAACCACTGCGCGGCACCTCCTCCGAGGTCCGTCCATCGGCCGTCTTGTGAAGGCAGGTATGCCACGTCGTCCATGGGAGTGTCCTAACCGATGTTCGGGAGGCCGCGGAAGATCGTGGGGTCGAGCTGCGCCTGCGACCGCAAGGAACCAGCCAGCTCGTAGTGGCCCCCGCCGCGCGGCGTACCGAACTTGAAGAGCCGGTAGAGCACGAATCTGTTCGGCTCTTCCTCGGAGAGGTCGACCTCGTTGCGTGAGACCAGGAAGGGCAAGTGGCGTGCATAGCGCGTCGTCTTCACCTCGATGTATCGCTCGTCACCATGGTGATCAAACGAGCGCACGTCGTATCCGAGACCGTCACCGTCGAGCACGGACACATGACGCACCTCCTCGGCCAGGTCTGGCATCCCGGCCTCCGCAAGGCGACGACGTTCGAGCGCTACGACGGCCTCCTCGCCCGCGACGCCGAGGGACCGGTTGCGCGACTCTCGCTCGTGAAAGTCCACCATCCGCGCCACCCTGGTCCGGCCCAGCTCCGGCGAGCTCAATGGCACGTGGGGCACGGCGACGGCGTCGCCGAGGCTGACCGCTGAGGAGGGGGCCGGTTGCTCGGCGGCCTCGACCATGTGCTGGCGCAGGTCCGTGGCCTCACCGAGCCGTTGGGTGACCCGCTCACGCAACAGCCCCTGCACGTTGCTGGCCGGCTTGTAACCGTCGATGAACACCCCGCCGAGCTCGTCGAGGACGGCAGAGATGTTCTGCAGCTTGTACTCGACCGACCCGCTCGAACGGTCGATGTTCTGCATCAGGTCGCGCCTGTACGCAGCCTTGCTGAAAGCTTGTCCGTCTAGCTCGAGCCGCAGCATCGAGAAGTAGGTGTCGATGGTCAGGTCGACCTCCCGGACGTTCCATGCCTCCCCAGCCATCAGGCTCCTTCCGGGATAATTGGCAGCAGCTCGCTGGGCTCCCCGCTCCAGACGACGACGAGCTCGTCCCGGGCACGCGTGGCGGCGACGTACAGGAGTGACCGCTCCTTGAGGAGGGCGTCCTCTCGCTCGGCCTCCGGCAGGTCCCGCAGCGCGTACGCCGCAGGCACAGAACCCGCGTCCGCACCCGTGATCAGGACCCGCGAGAACTCCATCCCCTTCGCGCGGTGCATCGTCATGACCACGGGCTTGCCCGCCGGCAGGCTCTTGTCCGAGACGAAGCGGGAGTCGATGCCACGTTCGTCGAGCGCCCGGACGAGCCGCTCTCCCGCGTTCTCCGAGCGCACGAGCAGGCCGATCGTCTCGGGTGTGACGCCCTCGTCGAGCCACGTGCGCACGACCGCGACCGCCGTGTCGAGCTCCGCGGTCGGCGACCCTGTCTGGAGCAGGCTTGGTGGAGGACCAGTGCGCGCAGAGCGGTACTGGCTCGGGTCCTCGGCCTGGTCCTCGAGGTCCACGAACTCGGTGCCGGTCAGCATGCTGACCGCGTAGCGGAGGTTCTGTGCCGTGGTGCGGTAGTTGAGCCTCAGCCGCTGCGAACGACCGACGATGCGCACGCCGTACCGACCGAGGACGACCTTGTGCCCGTAGATCCGCTGGTGCGAGTCCTCGGCGATGAAGAGGTCGTCCGGCTTCTCCTCCACCAGTGCGCGCAGCAGCTGCCAGCGAGCAGGTCCGAGGTCTTGTCCCTCGTCGACGAGGACGTGGTCGAAAGGGTGGTCTCCACTGGCGAGGACCGCCTCGGCGGAGACGGCCGCCGCCTCCGAGAAGTCGAGGCTGCCCCGGATGCCCGCCTCCAGGCGGTAGGCGGTGACCACCTTCCACACCTCGGAGCGTGCCTGTCGGTCGAGCGAGACGCCACGACCTTGCCGGCGCACCTTGGCGTACTCCTCGTACGTCGTGACCCGGTTCGGCAGCACCACGGTGACGTACTCCGCCTCGAAGAAGGCTGCGCTCCGCAACTCCGCGGCGAGGCCGGCGCCGGCGGTCGCGATCGCGTCCCGCCAGGCGTTGCGACCCGTGACCTGGCCGACCTCGCTGGTGCGGCTGCCCAGCACCGTCGTCACGGCAGCGGGCACGGTCCGGGAGCACGCCTGCCTCACCGCTCGCGCGACGGCGTCGACACCACGCACCAGCACACCCGGCTCGCCGAGGCGCTCGGCGATCGCCAGCGCGGGGTCGAGGACGCGCAGGTCCCGCTGCATGGCCTCTGCGAGCGTCTTGTTGAAGGTGGTGAGCAGGATCCGAGCCTCGGGGTGCTCCCGCGCCAGACGACGCGCACGGTGCAGCAGCACGACCGTCTTGCCGGTGCCCGCTCCGCCCGACAGGCGGAACGGGCCGTTCCAGCTCCGCTCCACGTACTTGCGCTGCTCCGGGTGCAGGAAGACCCGCCAGGCCTCGAAGTCGGCGTCCTCGATGGCACGACGCAGGGCAGCGTCGTCCTCGACGAAGGCGAACTCCATCCGGGACGCGGGGTGGGTCAGTGCCTTCGCCAGGGTGGCGTCGTCGTCCGACGTTGCCGGCTCGGCGTCGTCGATGCCGAGCGACTCCCGCACCTGCTCGATGCTCCGACCCGCGACGAGGTCGACGAGCGCCACGCCCTGCCATCCCGCAGCAGCCTCGGCCAGCACCGTGATCTCGTCCGGGTCGCGCACCTCCATGGCGAGCTCGACCAGCGCAGGATCGAGACCGAGGTCCTCGACCAGGGTGCTGGCCGTGTGGCCGAGCTGCACGAGCAACGGGTCGCTCGGCACGTCCGGCGCTGGGGCCGTGGCCGGCGCAGACGGGCTTCCCCCCCGGCCGATCGCCGGCCCGTCGGCGAGCAGCAGCTCGGCGATGCCGTTCACCGGGTTGACCTGGAGCCGTGCCTGCTGCGCGAACGCGATCGCGTCGTCGTGCGGCCACACCCCGAGGTAGACGTACATCGCCGCGTCGGCCTGGCCCTGCACCTTGAACAGGACGGCACGCCAGAACTGGTCGACCCGGCCGGTGCGGACACGGGAGTCGAGCGAGCCCCCGATCGGCTCCATGTGAAGGCCGGGCCTGGTGTCGTCCTGTGCGAGCTTCTCGAGGAACGCGTACGCCTTGCCGCGCACCGACCCGTCGATGTCCGGGGCGTGCTGCTGCGGTCCGAGGATGATCTGGGGCACTACGGGGCTCCTGCCGGCTCGAGGGCGTCCTGGATCGCGCCACTGTCGGGTGGGACGACCCGCCAGCCGAGGTCAGCCAGCTCGAGGCGGTCGTCGTCGCTGAGGTCGAGGTCGACCACCAGCCGGTGGTGCGGCCAGGCGATCTCCAGCACCAGCCCGTCCCCCGTCTCGCCGCCGACCTCCGGAGGCGTCACAGCGAGGCCGGCAAGCTGGCGCAGGAGCACCGAGGCCGTCTCACCCACTGCCTGGTCGAGCAGGCTCCTCCACGGCTCGGCGTACGTCGTCGTGGCGGGCCCGCCCTCGGTCGCGGTGGTGGCCGGGCCCACCGCTGCGGAGGGAGCATGCAGCTGGCTCCGGGCAAGCACACTGGCCTCCTGCAGCCGCAGGTTGAGCAGGTTCGAGAGGCGCAGCCACTCGTTCCACGCCTCCTTGTGCGGGGGACCGAGCAGGTCCTTACGGTCGTCGAGCAGCACCGCCACCTCGCTGGCGTTCCCGGTCGTCCGGCGGGCGACGACCGTCAGCGTGTCGTGCCGCCACGACCACGTCGCCGCGTCTCCTGTGCTCGGCACGGGACCGCCGTCGTGGAGGTCTCCCGACAGTGTCAGCAACGACTCGGCCGCGTCCGACCTCCCGGCGGCCCCGCTGCCGATGAGCAGCAGGGGGAGGTGCTCCGCAAGCTCCCGAAGGCCGACGGGGTCGGGTGCGGCGATCCAACCCATCAGCAGGTCGAGGGGCCCACCCGTCACGAGCCCGCGATGCACCGGGCGGAGCGTCCCGTTGCTCGCCGCCAGCACCTTGCTCCACCGGGCGTCGTCGAACCACGGGGCGGGATCGCTCGTCCGCTGCTCGGCGACGTCGAGGTCGTGCCAGGTGAGGGAGACCACGACGTACCCCTGCGCCCGCAGCGCGGCGCGCTTGCCCGCGTCTTCGGCCAGCCTGTTCACCGCGGGACTGGCGTGGAACTGCCACCCGTCGCAGAAGACTGCGACCCTGGGGACGCCGGGGTCGTTGCACACGAGCACGAAGTCGGGCTTGACGTTGCCGAGCGGCAGCTGCGGCTCCAGGGTCCAGGTGCGTCCTCCGAGGACGACAGTCCACCGGTTGCCGTGCGGTCCGGGGTGCTCGCCGACCGAGGCGCCCAGCCCGTCGACGAGGCGCTCGCGGAGCACGCTCCGGAACCGTTGCTCGATGTGGGTCTCGGGGTCCGCCGCCGCTGTTGGCTCCGCCACGACCGTCCATCCGAGCGCCTCCTCGGGCTCGTCGAGCGCCCCCGCGGCGGTGAGCATGTCGTGCAGGTGGCGCTCCGCGGCCAGCCGGGAGACGTAGCGACCCGACGGCCCGTTGATCCACGGGGAGAGACAGCGGTGGCAGGCGGCCCGGTCCTCGTCCTGGCACGGGCAGTCGCGCACGACGAGCCAGGCCAGGCGCAGCACCGACCACAGCTTCTGCGGCTCGGAGAGCTCGGCCAGGTAGCCAGTTCCTCCCGGCACCACGTCGTGCACGAGCAGGCCGTCGCGGTTGTCCGACCCGTTGCTCAGGAACGGGTCGACGACCTGCTCCACGGCGAGGTGGTCCGGGTTCCCCCCAAGGTGCTCGCGCAGCCCCAGCTGGACTGCGGCGGCGAGGCTGGGGAGGGCGAACCGGTCGCCGAGGGTGACGGTCGCGGGCAGCCGGACGACGACCCCCTCGGTCACCAGGGTGCGCGACAGGGCCACCGCCTGCACGTCCTCGTCGGTGGCGTGCCGCTGGGGGCACCAGGGTCGGTGCTCGGTGGCCGCGTTGCGCCGGGTGCCGGTGTCGACCTTGCCGCACCGGGCGCACACGCGGAACAGCGGCGCGGCGTGCTCCTGGCCGGCCACGTGGAGGGTGCCAGAGGAAGGTTCACCGGTCCGGCCGAGGTTGAGCCAGCGGATGGTCATTCCGTGCAGGTGCTTCACGCCGAGGGGGTAGCCCTCGACGTGCCACTCGGTGCGGGGCGTGCCGACGTCGGCGGCGGTGACAACCTGGAAGCCCGCGCGCACGCGGTCGTCCCTGCCGTCGTCGATGGTGGCCTCCTCACGACGTACGGCGGAGGACACGCTGGTCAACTCCACCACGTCGATGCTCTGGCGCACGTCGGCGATGGTCGGGTCGCCACACCGCGGGCACGTCGTCGGCGGCTGGCCGCCCTCGTCGCGGGGCTGGCCGTGGCCGCAGGCCGCGCACAGCGCCCAGGTGCGGACGGCCTCGCCCTGGTGCCCCAGGTCGACCGCGTCCACCAGGAGCTGGTGCCGGTTGGCGTAGAAGGTGGCGCCGGGAGCGAGGTCACGCAGCGCCAGGGCCGACGCCCGGTGAAAGGACTGCTCGTCCGAGTGGTAGGTGTGGCCATCGGGGTCCAGCCAACTGATTGTGACGTCGAGGCTCACCGTGTCGTCAACCAGCGTGTAGCTGGGCAGGATCCCGTGCTCCTCCAGCACCTGGATCCAATTCCTCTTGGAGTCGCGCAGGTCGGCGAGCTGCTTGCGCACCAGCCCGAGACCAGCCTCGGCGGTACGCAGGGCGAGCTTGTCGTCCTCGGTGGCCGCTGGCAGCCCCGCCCGCTGCTGGAGGTCGGGCAGCTCGGCCTGGATCTCGGTGATCCGGTGCTGGAACGTCTCGATCCGGGAAGCCCACCGGTGCCGCTGCTCGTGCAGGAACACCGCCATCGGGCTGGTGAGCGTCGACGGCCCTGGTGTCGTCCACTGCTTGAGCCCCTCTCGCGCCGTGGCCGAGAGGTCCTCGAACCCGGCGAGGAAGGCGTCGCGGGCGCCAGCTTCCTCGGCCGCGGTCGCGAGGGCGTGGAGGAAGCTGCCTGGCTCGATGCTGCCGAGGGCGTGGGTCGGGGTGGTCGGGTGAGGTGCGTCCGCCTTCCTGGCGAGGGCGTCCGCGACCGATGCGAGGTACTGGCGTCGAAGGATCTCCTCCGCGTCGAGGTACGTCGCGGGCGGTCGCACAGCGCCGTTGACGACCGAGAGCGGGTCACCCAGCCGGGGCAGCTGCTCGCCCCGACCCGAGACGAACGCCAGGTTGAGGGCGCTGCCGGTCAGGCGGCCCGCGCGCCCGACCCGTTGCAGGTACGACGCGACGCTGCGCGGCAGCCCGGCCAGCATGACGGTGGAGAGGTCGCCGATGTCGATGCCCATCTCCAGCGTCGGCGTGGCGACCAGGACGTTGGGGGCCGCCGGGTTGCTGGCGCCGGCCTTGAACTGGGCCTCGTAGGCGAGCCTGGTCTCGTCGGGCAGCAGGCTGGTGTGCTCGCGGGCGATGACGCGGGTGGTGTCGGCGGCGGCGTAGAGCCGGCGGTAGAAGTTGTCCGGGTCGCCCGAGGCACGGACGAGGGCGCCGCGGCAGCGCAGCACCTGGCACGGCGCACCCTCGAGCTCGTCGACCACCTGGGGGGTGCCGGGGTGCAGTGCGCCGCACGTGTCGCAGGCCAGGAGCGCCGCACCGTCCGCCAGGTCGACGTCGTCCACGGGCTGCACGAGCACCCGGCTGGGGAGGACCTCGTAGACCTGGGCGCCCGACTGGGTGTTGACCACCTGCACGACGTCGAGTGCCGCGAGCTGCTTGAGCAGCTGCACGACCAGTGAGGCACCCTCGACCGGCGCGCAGCCGAGCGCCCGGGCCGTCCACACGGCGTACCAGCTCCTCGCGGAGGCGGCGGGCACCAGGTCGGTGTCCCGGGAACTGCCTCCTCCGCCGACGCGTGGGTAGGCCGGGGCGGGGCGGCCGCGCGGGAAGGCGGGCATCCCGTCGGTCGCGGGTCGACCGCCCCAGATGGAGTAGCGGCGGCCGTCCTCGGCCTGGAACCGGCGGAACCACTCGTGCTGCACGGCGCCGTCGGTGCGCATGCGCTCGAGGACGCCACGAACCCACCGGACGCGGTCCTCGTCGGTGACGCCCAGCCCCTGCACATGCTCCTCCCCGAGCACCTTCTCGACCTCCGAGACGGCGCGGAGCAGGGTGGCGCGCGACGCCTCGACCTGTGCCGCGAGGCTGCCAGTCAGCTCGAGGGTCCGACCCAGCCGCGACTGGAGGCCGACCTCCAGGACGAGGTCGAGGAGCAGGCGCTTGCGCACGCGACGCATGACCGCGGGCGGCACCCGGCGCTGACGCTCCTGCTTCCAGAAGGGCGCGAACTCGTCGCGGTCGGCGTGCTCGGGCGGGAGGATTCGGTACCGCCGGTGCTTGTCGTCACCCGCCTGCGTCAGCACTCGCTCGACGGCCTGGTCGAGCGACACCGGGTCGTCACCCACCGCCGCCCGCACCACGGCGCGCAGGGTGAGCCTGTGGGACCGGCTCTGCACGAAACCCGCTCGGTGGGCGGCATCCTGCACCGAGTCGGTGAACACCAGGGACTTCTTCTCCGCCTGGTCGAGGTCATCGCCGCCGAAGATCGTCGACAGGGAGACCGAGAGCAGGGTGGCCACGGCCGAGCCGAGGAACCGGATGCCGTCCTTCTGCAGGCAAGAGGGGCAGGTGTCGTCACGGGACAGGTCACCTGCCCTCGGACCGGCGTGCGCAAGAACCGGGAGCGCGCGTCCCTCGGCGAGCTCGGCGTCGTCCGCGGGGAGGGTCGGGAGCACCTGCCGCTGCTCGGCGTGCAGCCACATCAGCCGCGGCTCGTCGGGATCGTGAGCCGGATCGGCGTTGCCCTGCTCGGCCTCGACCGGGGCGTGGATCAGCGCCCGGAACTCACGGTCGTCGAGGATGCGGGCACGGCGCACGTCGTCGGGGTCTGCCCCCGTGAGGTCGAACCCACCGATGGGAGCACGGAGCACCGCCCAGCCGGAGCGACCGCAGTGGCGGCAGTAGACCGCCGGGAAGGCCTGCACCCCGCCCGCGCCCTCCTCGCCGTGAGTGAGGTGCCGATCGTCGGACCACAGGTAGTCGGGCGTGCCGCTCGCCCGTCGGTCGATCCGGCTGAGCTCGCGCACCCACAGGTGCAGGTCGACCGACAGCGCGTCGAGGCCGACCTCCTTGCGGACGTGGCTCAGCACCGCGCTCCACAGCAGCAGGACCTGCTCGGCCGTGGCGCGCGAGGCCTCGTCGGCGGCGTACGAAAGCAGCACCCGGTCAACCAGCTCGGCGAGGGAAACAGCCTGCTCGGCGGCCTCGACCAGCGACCTCGTCAAGGGGTGCGCCTTGACCAGGTCCAGCATCTCGATCGCGCTGGCCCCAGCGAGCATCGGCGCCGCGCCGTCCGCGTCGGCGAAGAGTGAGGACAGCACGCGCTCGGCGATCAGCCGGCCCGTGACCTGCTGGCTCCCCGTCTCCACGGCCAGCTCGAGCGCCGACCGGTCTGTGCGCGGCACCAGCGAGGTGGCGGGCTCGCCGAGCCACTCGTCGAGCCCCAGGCGCGTCTCGGTGACGACGGAGTCGGGTTCGAAGTCCTCACCGAAGACGGTGCGCGCGAAGTCCAGCATGGCGGCCGGGTCGCCCTTGTCGCCCAGGGTCGCCGACGTGGCGACCGGCGTCACGATCCCGAGCGGACGAGCCCGGTCGGCGGCGGTGAAGGCGTCCTCAGGCCAGTGGCTCTTCAGGGCCATCCCGAGTCGACGCAACAGCATGGCGACGTCGGTGCCCTGTGCGCCGTCGTAGGTGTGGAACTCGTCGAGCACGAGGTACTGCAGGCTGGTGGCGCTCTGCGTCCAGATCTGCTGGTCGGCCTCGCGCAGCAGCAGCTGGTCGAGCATCTTGTAGTTGGTGAGCAGGATGTCGGGTGCCTGCCGCCGGATGACGTAGCGGTCGGTGATCAGTCCGTCCCTGCTGACTCGGGACCGGGTAGCTCCCTGTTGGCCGGTGTACAGCGCCGCGGTGATCCCCGAGAGCTGCTGGTGCTGGGTGATCATCCCGGCCAGTCGGCCAGCCTGGTCGTTGGCCAAGGCGTTCATCGGGTAGACCACGACGGCCTTCGTGCCTGTGACGCCCCGCTGCTTCGCCCGCACGACGTGGTCGAGGATCGGGTGCAGGAACGCCTCGGTCTTCCCGGACCCGGTGCCGGTCGTGACCAGGGTGGGCAGCGGCCGCGTCTTGTCCGGGCCGAGGTCGAGGCTGCTCAGGCGCTGGAAGGCGGCGGCCTGGTGACCGTACGGCGGGTAGCCCTCGTGCCACCCCAGCGATTCGCGCCACCCCTCCTCGGCCGGCCGGAACGGGAGGCGCACCCGGAGGTACGGCCCCTTGAAGATCCCGTTCTCCCGGTCCTGCAGCAGGTCCACGAGCGCTGCCCTCGCCTCCTCGTCGGCCAGGGAGAACGTGGTGGCCAGGTAGTCGAGGATGCTCTGCTGGACCCGCGGCGCCTGGGTCGTGGGCAGCAGCTCGCTCACGCGCCGCCCCGCTCCGCGAGCACCTTCTCGAAGTGGGCGTACGCCTGCCGCATGTCGGCCTCGCGGTCCAGCGTCACGAACGGCAGCTCGTAGGTGTAGGTGTTGCCCGAGGCATTGGTCGCGGTGCGCTCCTCCGGGCCAATGTCGCCGCCCTTCTTGCGCCAGACGTTCAGCACTGAGTTCGGCACGCGGCGGCCGTTCGCGTCGTAGAAGTAGGTGTTGCGGTCGTAGCCGGCGAGAACCGCGAACTGGGTGCGGTAGATCGTACACAGCTCGTCGGCTGTCAGGCCGAGACACAGAGCCACGATGGCATCGATCTCGACCAACGCCTGACGGCGGTCAGACGCCCGGCGGAGCGGCGCGTCGCTGTTCCAACTTCCAACAACCGCGGCCATTGCGGGGCGGCCCTGATACTCAATCCCTCCGGCCCACTCATCCGACTTCGTCACCGCGGAGACAGCCTTCTCCCAAAGTCCCGCGTATGCGCTCGTGATGCAATTCAGTCGCAGTGTGCGAGCCAGGAGATTGTCTGCCAACGGATGCTCCGGGATCCAGGCAAGGCGTTGCACGGTCGCAGCACGGATGTGGCCCTTCGGGACGCACCGAACGCTGAAGTCACTAGTGAGTGCACTAAGAACTGCCAAGGTCAGCACGAGTGAGCGTGGCTCGTCAGGAATCGCAAGCGATTGCACTGCGTCTACGTGAGCGGATCCTGGGGGGATGAGCGCGGGAATCAACGTGCGCTCACCCGTCGTTGCGGCCATTACTCGCCAAGCAACCCGGTAGTAGTCGCGGGCCGCAAGTTCTTTGTCCTCGCCCCAATGTGTGTAGTCCCGGTCATACTTCGCGCGGTCATCGCCGGGCTTGTAATACGTCACCGGAACCGCGTCGCATGCAAGCGTTTCCAGGTCGACCGTGGACCAGTCTTTGTTGCTCTTCATCGTTGGGTTCGGGACTTTGTAGAACGGCACGCTCACATGGAAGTTCGGCCCCTGAAGGATGACGTCGCTCCAAGAATTCGCAGGGCCCCACTGGCTCTCGAAGTACCCCCGGGTCCGATCGTTCTTCTCGTGCCAGCCGGCCGAGAACTCCAGGGGCAACGAGCCCAGTCGCTCCTGGCTAGATAGCTTCTCCAAGACGGCCGCACTAGCCATGTTCACCGTGTACACCATGCGGGTCTGCGACACCGGGACGGCCGAGCTCTCCAGCAGGGCGTGCCAAGTCGTGAGCGTCGCCTCCGACACCTTAAGAATCCGGTCCCGATGAGGACGCAGGTCCCACCTGCCCTCTGCGTCTTTCAGACCCGGCTCTGCCCCACCCCCCCGATGGTCGAACGACCGGACGATGGTGTCCGGGTGGTAAAGGGAACTGGCCGTGAGGAAACCGGTTTCCTCCCTCGTCGCTGCGTACACATGCACGCCAAAAGTGACGTGGTTATCAATCTCGAACAGAGCCAACTCGTTGTGGAACTGCCAGTGCCGCCGAAGGCGGCGATAGGTTGCCGCTCTCAAAGCTCCCGCCCTTTCGTCCGTGAAGTGCGACTCCGGGTGGATCAGCGCGACGCTGCCGCTCTGAGACTGGTGGCTCCAGGTCTGCTCCATGAAGCAGCGGTAGAGGTCTGGCTGGAGCCCCTTGAGATGGGGGTAGAGCTGCGGCGCACCCACGAACGCCGAGGTGACGTTCACGTCCACGGTTCCGTCGATCACCAAGCTCCGGATCCCCGGGAGCTTCAAGGTTTGTGCCTGACGCCGGATGATCTCAGCTTGTAAAGGTCGAAGGGCGAGCTGCCACCAGGGATCCCCCTCGGCCAGCAGGGCTGGGACGTCAGCGGTGGGACGCACCCACGGTGGGTTCCCCACCTGCAGGTCGAAGCCGCCGCGCTCGAACACCACTGCGAAGTCCAACTCCCAGTGGAAGAACCCCTGCTGAGCCGCGACCCGACGGCAAACGTCGAGCCATGGGTGATCCACGATGACCCGCTCGACACGCATCGCACCTGCAAAATCGCGGTCGAGCGCTTCCGCGACGGCGAGGTCGTCCCAGGTGACCACGTCGGCCAGCGTTGCATCGCCATGTTGGTTGGCCCTGGCGGAACCCGTCCCCCCGAGAATCTTGGCAAGTGCGTCGTACCACTGTTCGAGGGTGGGAGGGGTGGTGCCGTCGCTCTTAAGGTCCTCAGTCAGCGGCCAGAACCAGAGCCCACACCAAGCGTCCAGGACGAGCTTGAGTCGCTGGTAGGCGCCGTCTGGGTCGGCGAGCGACTCCTCGATCTGCTCGCGAGTAACGTAAGCCGCTGCCGTTGTCTTTTGCTCACGACCCCAGAGCGGGATCTCGCGGCGAGCCTGCTGATCAGCGATCTCGAGGCGACGAGAGGCGATCACCCACAGGGTCTCGACGCGCTGAGCGAGCTCAGTCAGGAGGTCGAGGTGCTTCTTGCTCGGCTTGGACCTGGTCGAGCGGCGCCAGGTCTTGAGGTCGGCAACTGCCTCGGAGACGAGCTCCTTGACCTCCTTGCCGACATCCGCCGCGGCACCCCAGCCCTCGGCCGGGACGAGGAAGTGGTGGACAAGATCTGATCGATCGCCAATGTCCGTCGGGACCGTCGTGAGCCACGACTTGGACTGCAGGTCCCACCGTGTGAAGCCGGCGCGCCGGGCTCCGATGAGGGAGTTGCCCCTCTTGAGGTGGAGGCCGAACCACGGGGCCTGCAGCCCCTCCACCATGGTGTCGAGCCACAGCGAGACCTCGGCGAGCTCGACGGCGGTCGCGTTGAGGTCGACGCCGTGGACATTGTGGAGCGCCAGATAGGCCTTCACCTTCTGCAGCTCGCGCGGGTACGCCTCGGGGTCGATCCGCTCCCCGAGCTCCTCCTGCCGACGGGTGAGGTACTCCGCCGCCAACTGCCGCACGGCCTCGATCGCGAACGCCCCCGAGCCCAGGGCCGGCTCGCAGACCGTGAGCGCCAGGATTTCCTCGGCGGTGGTGCGCTCGCCGTCCTGATCGAGCAGCTCCTCGAGCGCTTGGCCGACGGTGAACCTTGTCAGCACCTCGGGGGTGTAGTAGGACGCCGACTGCTGGCGCTCGCGGCCCGCCAGCCGGAAGACGAACGCGCCGCGCTGGTGGAGCACCGGCTTCAGCTCGCCGGTGACCTTGTCCTCGGCGCGAACGAAGTCCTCCTCGTCGATGCCGCCCGACCGTTCAACGGGCACGAGCCACGACCCCTTGGACGAGTCGCCGCCCTTGGCCACCTCATAGAGGTCGGTCTCGGCGAAACGTCCGGTGTAGGACATCAGGCCCTCGTACACGGCTCCGAGCTGGTTGATGCCGAGCTCGGCGTAGGAGATGAAGCCGCGGTCGCGACCACGCGTCTCCTTCGACAGCAGCAGGTGCTGCAGCACTTCCTGCAGCCGGGCGTTGCCAAGACCGACTTCAGCGACGTGCGCAACCGCGTCGGGGTGGAAGAGGTCTGCTCGCAGGGACCGGAACTGCAGGGGCTCGAGCAGCCCCTCCTCGTCCTTGCTCACCTCGGGCTGGTAGCCCTGGTCGACGAGCCGGAAGAGCACCCCGAGCGAGTCGTAGAGGTGGGTTCCGCGCTCGGCCCGTGGGTCGGTCAGAGGCACCTGCACGAGCTCGCGGAGCCGGTCGAGGCTGTAGCCGGCGTCGTACTCGGGCGCGCCGACCGGCAGCACGCCGAGCTCCGGAGACGCCTCGGCGTACAGCAGGAACAGGATGCGGTAGAGGTAGCGCAGCGCCTGCTTCGCCAGGGGCTGTGCCTCTGCCGGGGGCAGCGCTTCCAGGCCCTGCTCGCGACGACGGGTGACCACCTCGTTGGCGATCAGCTCGATAGAGAGCCGCACGCCCTCACGCAGGTCTTGCGAGACACCGACAGTGTGCTTGACGGACTCCTCCAGCACGTCGTGCCACCAGACTGTCCCCTCCGCGTCCGGCGCGAGGGACTCCGCGGACAGGCACGACAGTGCCTGGTCGACCTCGCCGCCCTTCGTCAGGTCGTTGCGTTCGCAGAGCAACTGGACGTCGAGCGACAGGTAGCGGCCCTCCGCCCACCGCTCCTTCTCGGCCACCAGCAGCACCCGTCCGGCGAGGACGAGGGCGAACGCCGGGCCGTGCTCCTGCACGAACAGGCTGGACAACATCCGGGAGGCGGAGATGACGACGTCGCCGGTCTCGTCGTCCCTGAAGGGCTCGGCGAGGGTGGGCGCGTCCTTGGCCAGCAGGTCCTCGACCGACTCGACCGGCACGCCGGCGACCAGCGCCACGCCGGACACGTCGGGCAGGCTGGCCTGGATCACCAGGGTGAGCGGGCCGGAGGTCTCGTGCCGCAGCCCGATGGCATCGAAGCCGAGGACGGAGACGAGGTCGGTCCGCAACTCCGTGTTGAGGCCGGGGTCCTCCGCCAGGCGAGCCAGCCGGGCCAGCAGGTCGGCTCGGCCGGCGGTGAACCTGCTGCGCGCGGTCTCTGTCTCGGCGTCGTCCCAAGCCTTGCGCCGAGCGAGCGCCCGGGCCTTGAAGGACTCCTTGGTGGCGTCGGTGGTCAGGTAGTGCTCGCTGATCCAGTCGCCTCCGACCACGATCGCGTCGCTGGCGCTCACGGCTGACCTCCACGGGAGGACGGGACTACGACGAGGAGCGGACGGACGAGGCGCTGGTCGGGCAGCAGCGACTCCGCCACCTCACGCTCACGGGACACCAGCGCGGCCCGGTCGCGCAGCTCGAGGCGCTGGGCCTCGCGGGCGGCGTCCACCTCCCACTGGCTGACGCGCTCGAACCAGGCGTCGACGCGCGAGCGAACATCCGCGGCGGACGTCTCGACCAGCGACGAGAGGAAGGCGTGTCCCTGATCGACCCCTGGTGCGACGTACGCCTGCAGGTCCTCCAGGTCGACCAGTGCACCCATGTTGACCGGCGCCCCGTCGAGGCCGACCGACGCCAGCGCACGCCTGAGCGAGGGGTGCGGCTCGGGCAGCACGAGGCCTGTCGCTCCGCCGCCGACGAACCGCAGCGACAGGAACGACGAGGCCACGGCCTGGCCTCGCCGATTGGTGAGCATGCCGTGCATGAGCACGGCCACCTCGTCGACCGGGCCTCGGACCGCGAAGACCTGGTTGCGACCCAGCTGGGCGAGCGCCCGGTCCGCCGCCCAGTCCAGCACGGGGTGCAGGGGGGCCAGGAAGTGCGCCTCGGGCCAGGTGATCCCGTCCTCGGCTCGTGCCGCCTCCATCGCCTCCTCGCCACGCCGCGTAGTCGTGGCGAGACGGAGCCGCTCGGTGACGCGGCGTTCCCGCAGGTAGGTCTGCGGCAGCACCTCGAGCCGGCGCCGCAGGTCTGGTGAGGGCTCCAGGTCGGCGACCTGGTAGGCCCGGTCCTCCTGCCACGAGACGCCGTCCGGCCACGGCCGACCCGGGGTCAACAAGACCTCGTCCAGGGTGTCGCGCAGGAAGTCAAGGTCACTCGGGTAGACGCCCGACGGCTCGTGGTCGACGGAAACGGCGGGCTCGTCGTCGGGCGCGGCCACGATCGCGGCGAACAAGTCGTCGAAATCGTCGCCCGTCCCGACGTCCTCCACCGCGCGGACGACCTCGTCGAACGACTGCTGCTCGGCGAGGACGCGACGGATCTTGTCCTCCTCGCGGGCGACGTCGTGCTGACCCATCAACGAGGCGGAGTCGCCGAGCGCCAAGTGGGCCTCGTGCTCGCGCTCCATCAGGCGGGTCAGCACGCGCAGGTCGCCGAGCGACCCCTCCGCCTGCGGGTCGAGCAGCAGGGTCGTGATGCGGGGACGGTGCCGCTGGCCGTAGCGGTCGATGCGGCCGTTGCGCTGCTGGATCCGGATCAGGCTCCACGGGATGTCGTAGTGGACGAGGTGGTGGCACTGGAGGTGCAGGTTCACCCCTTCGGAGGCAACGTCGCCGGTCACGAGCACCCGGGTCGGCGACGACTCCAGCTTGAACGACTCGACCACGTCCTGCTGGTCGACGTCGGTGAGGCCGCCGTGCAGCACCACGACCTGGTCCGTCGTCATCCTGAGGTCGTGGCAGAGCCTGGCCTGGAGCCACTCCAGCGTGGCGACCCGTTCGGCGAAGACCACGACGCGGGTCGGGCTCTGCTTGGCGACCCCGATGTCGTCGAGGTGGGCGCGCAGGGCGTCGTACTTGCCGCTCGGCTCGATGTGGGCACGCTCGGCCATCGAGAGCAGCCGCGCGAGGGCGTCGTCCTCCGCGCGCTCGTCGGCACCAAGGTCGGGGTCGACCTTGCGACGTCGCTCGCGGACGCTCGTGATCAGCGCAGCAGGCGAGGACAGGAACGCCTTCATCAACGTCCACGGGAAGAGCGACGCGTTCGGGCCGGAGTACGGGCTGCGGCCGGACCGGGGGTGCAGCCAGACCTCGTCGAGCTCGCGCGCGATCTCGTCCTCGACCGGTGAGGCTTTCACCACTTGGTTGTCCGGAGGAAGACGCTCGGCCCAGTCACCGCCGACGTGGCTGGCCACCTCGGGGCTGTGCCGGTGTCGTCGGATGACGAGTCGCTTGACCTCCTCCGTGACCAGCTCGCCATGGGGGGTGACGGCGCTCGGCTCGAGCATCCGCACCAGCTCGGCGAAGGACTCCTTGCGCCCGTTGTGCGGCGTCGCGGAGGCGAGTATGAGCGCATCGGTCCTTGAGGCCAGCAGCCGTGCCAGGCGGTTGTTCTGCGAGGCACCCGTGACGTTGTGGGACTCGTCGATCACGACAGCGTCCCAGTGCTGCTTGCGCAGATGGCTGAGGTAGCGGTCGCTCTTCAGGGTGTCGATCGAGATGACGACGCGCTTGTAGTAGGCAAACGGGTTGCGGTTGCCCGGCACCTTCTGGCGGATGCGCTGGATGCCGACCGAGTCAAGCCGGACGAAGGGCAGCGCGAAGCGGGTCCACATCTCGTGCTGCATCTGCTCCAGCACGTGGCGGGGGGTGACGACGAGGATCCGCTCACCACGGCCGCGGCGTATGAGCTCGGAGAGGATCATGCCGATCTCGATGGTCTTGCCCAGGCCGACAGCGTCGGCGAGCAGGATGCGCGGCCGCAGGTTCTGCGGGTCCAGCGCCTTGCGGACGGCTTCGAGCTGGTAGGGCAGGGCGTCGGCCAGGCCCTGGGTGGCGACCGTGAGGGTCGGGTCGGTCACCGGGACGGCTGTCTTGCGGGAGGTCGCTTCCAACCACAGCCGGGAGCGACGGTAACCAGGGGTTCCGTCGGCGACGACCTGCGCCTGCGAGGGGTCAAGCACCTCGATGGCGTCGAGCCCGGTCGAGAACGTCGCAGAGGTGTCCCGCACGAGCTCGGAGAGGCCCTGGACGTCGATGAACCACTCGCCGTCGGCCGATCGTTCGGTGCGGGTGACCAGCCACTCCTCGTCGCGCACGACCAGCACCGATCCCGGTGCTGGCGCAACGCGCTCGCCCTGCGCCACGTCAGTCACCCGCACAACCTAGCTGCGACCTGCACCGTCACTTCTCGTCCCTCGGGTCGCGCCACTGCGAACAGCGGGCTTGCACGGGGCAGGACGCACAGACCTCAGCGCTCTCGGCGCGGGGGGGCAGAAGCTGCGCACTTGGTGGAGCAATGGTGAGGTCGTCGACGTAGTCTCCGTCCTTCGCAAGCTGGTAGGCAGCGTCCAGGTCGCTGGAGCCGCTCTGCGTGCCCTTGAGGGTCAGCAACCACTCCGGCTTGGCCCCGTGGTGCTTGACCACGCGCTTGTCGTAGCTGCTCCGCCGCTGACCCTCCGTCAGGTGCGGCCAGAGGACGTTGCCCGTCGCCCGTGCGACGAGCGACGACTCGCCCTCGACCTCAAGCGCTCCGACGAGGTTGCCGTACAGCATCGACTGGAGGTGGCTTGGCCCGAAGGAAGCGGTCGGACCCATGGCCCACTGGAGGGCAAATCGCCGGGGGCAGGCTCGCGAGGCCGCGCCTGCCCGGGCGTCTACGGAGTCGACTGCTCCCTCGAGATCATCCTCGCCCTCGTCCGCCTCCGCGGGCTCGGGCCGTACACGGTCGGCGTCTTGCTGCGCCGGACTGGGACCTGCCTCAACCTCAACTCCGCCGACGACGTCTCGCACAGCCTCCGTCGACGCGGGCACCGTAAGCAACGAGACGATCGGTGACAGCCGCCGCCGCTCGCCGGCGGAGTCGGAGACCCAGCTGACGGTGACCGTCCCCTCCGGGCCGACGCCGTCGAGCGCGAGCCAGAAGAGGTAGAGGTCGCTCAGACCCGCGGTCTGCGCCCGTGTCTCCAGCAGGCCTGCCGTGACCGGCTCGACGGCGTCGTCGGTGGACGCGCGCAGGTCGTCCAAAGTGAAGGGCCACCCCACCGCCTGCGCCGCTGTCGGGAAGGCGTCCTCCGCCATGTTGGCGAGGTGCAGGTCCTTCTCCACTCGGGCCAGTCCGAGTGCGTCAAGGCCCCTGAGCTTGGTCACCCTGGTGCGCGCCGGGTCCTCGCTCTCCTTGTCCTCGAGGTCGAGGCTGCGCCCGAGGATCATCGCGACGACGTCGACCAGGCCGGCGACGTCGATCTCCTCGTCGGTGAGGACACCAAGGCCACGCAGCTTGGCCTCGACGGCCCGCGCCTGGTCGGGAGGGAGCTGACGGAGCGCGCGGTCCAGGCGTTGACGGACCGTCCGGAGGTGTTCACCCAAGACCACCCGCTCCCTGGCGGTGGTCTCCTCGAGCAGTCGTACGACAGCGTGGACCGTGTCGCGAACCCGGGCGGCGTCGGTCGTCGAGATGTCCGCCCACGGCACCCGGCGCGTGAGGTTCGCGACGGCGAGCTCGATGCGTCTGGCGTCGTTGTCCGTCTCGTCCCGGGCTCCGCGGGGGGCCACCCGCCCCTCAACGGACTCCACCAGCTGGTCGGCCCGTCGGGTCCAGTCGTCCGCGAACTGGCAGCCGGTGAAGTAGGGCAGCACCCGCCGGAGTAACGGGGCACCGGCTGTGTCCATGGGTGCTCCTACCTCGAGGTAGCCGCTCGCGACCATGTCGAGCATGGCGTCCGGGCTCACCACGAAGGAGACAGCACCGTTGTCGTCCTGAGTGATGCACCCGTGGAGGGCGAGCAGGAAGCTCCCCACGGGCAGCTGGGACAGGCTCGGCGCCGCAGGTTGGTCGAAGGCGTCAGAGTCCCTTGCGTCCTGTCGCCCGAGCCTGCCGACGTACCGCTCGACCTGCTCGGCCGCAGCGGCGAATCGAGCCGGCGCAACCTGGCCGTCCGCGGTCTCGGCGCGCCAGAGCCGCACCAGCTCGGCGGGACTGCGGCACTCGACCACTCGCACTGCCGCGGGCGACCCGGGTTCGGCACCTGTCAGCACGCCACGGAAGGCCCGTGCCCCAGATGAGACGTCGTGGTCGACATACACCGGGAACGGGACGGGCATCTGCCACTCGGTGCGGAAGAAGTAGCGCCAGGTGGAGAAGGCGGGGTTGTCGCCGTCGTCGTGGACGATGAACACCTGGTCCACGCCCGGCACGCGGGCCAACGCCTGGAAGAACGCCCACTGGACGGGGTTGTAGAAGTAGAAGCCGTGGTGCACGATCGTGCGCCGCTCGGCGCGACCGAATGCCCGGTCAAGTGCTGCGACGATCCGCTCCCTCAGGCCCTGTGCCTGCGGGGTCGACTGGCCCTCGAGCTCGTCTAGGTCGACCCAGAGCAGGTCACGTGGCGCCCCGAGCGACGGGACGTCGACCTCGGCCTGGGCCCACGCCTTGGCAGCGAGCCGAGCGGCCGGGTCCTTGGCGACGAGCGAGTCGGGACGCACGCCGGCAGCGACGAGCGCGTGGACGGTGGTGGCGTACTGACGCCGCGAGGACAGCAGCGCACGTCCGACTCTGCCCTGGGCGTGCTCCCGCACGAAACGACGCAACGAGTCGTCGACCTGGATGCCCGTGCGGAGCCGTCGGCCGGAGGCCTCGTCCTGCCAGTCGCTCACCCGTGCACCGTGCACCTTGGGTCTCGCCGCGAAGAGATCTGGGACGGGGAAGCCGTCCAGTGACAGGCTCATCTCCCCCGGCAGTCCGGGGAGCGTGACGAGGTCGATCAACGTCGCCACGGGAAAGGCGAGCGATCCCTCGTCCCGGACCGCACGCGCCAGGGTGGTGGTGGCGGTCACGTGTGCCACGTCGACCCAGCCCAGACCTGTCTGCTGCTGGAGTGCCTCGGCGATCGCGTCGCGGGACACCCTCGGCAGCGCCAGCGCGCGCATGTCACCCACGAGGGTCTCCCATCATCAGCAGGTCGGCCCAGCAGGTGGGGCTGGTCGTGCTCACCCTGGCTCGGTGGTCCACCATCAGCACCAGCTCCTCCTTGGCGCGCGTCATCGCGACGTACAGCAGGCGTGCCTCTTCGCGCGCTGTATCGGTGTCGTCGGTGCCCCAGTCGTCGAGTTGGCGGGTGACCGGCACGTTGGTGTAGTCCGTCTCGTTCCACTGGCCCTTGTTGAGGTGCCACCTCCACAGCAGCCGCACCTGCTCGTCGGGCGGGCGCAGGACGGCCGTGCGGGTCGTCACGGAGCGGGGCGGCCCGAACTGCCGGTTCGTGGACGGCACGACGACCCGGTCGTACTCGAGCCCCTTCGCCTTGTGGACCGTCAACGCGACGATCCGGCCGCCGGTCTCCGGGTCGGGCTCGTCCTCGGTGCGGTTGGTCGCGATCTGGAGCCGCAGCCAGGAGAGGAGCCGCTCGAGGCTGAGCGGCCCGTCCTGGAACTGGGCGTCGAGGAGGGTCAGGAGGTGGTCCAGGCAGCGGCCGTAGCGCCGACGCTCCGTCTCGTCGTCCTCGCCCGGCAACGAGCACGCCTCCGGGGCGAACACGCGGGTGCACTCGACGACCCACTCCAGCAGCGGCGCAGTGGAGAGCAACCCGGCGAGGAGCCCCATCCGGTCCCGCAAGGGCGCCAGGTCGTCACGACGGAAGCTGCCGTCCTCCACGACGTGGACGAACCGGGTCTGCCAGGCGACGGGTACGCCCACATCGCCTCCCCAGGACATCGCCTCGACGCCGGTCGGTGCCTGGCCGCCCAGGATCCCGGCTGCCCACCGGGTCTCACAGAGCTCGAGCAGCGCCGCCGCGTCGTCGTGGTCGGCGACCGCCTCCAGGAGCACCCGTAGGTCGCGCACCGCCGGGGACGACCAGAAGCTGCCACCCACACGCAGCTCGCACGGTAGCTTGCGCTCGCGAACCGCCCTCTGCACGGCGATGGCCTGCCAGTTCTCGCGGCACAGGATGCCGATCTGGTCGCCCGACTCGGGGGTCTGCCACCGCTCGACGATCGCCGCTGCCTCGACGGCGAAGTCCTTGACGCTGATCCGCTCGATCGATGCGGGGCAACTGGGGTCCGTCTGGCGAATCTGAGGTCGCAGCCGGTCTTGGGGGGAGTACGGCAGGAGATCTTCCGAGCCCCACGCGGCAAACCACGGGTGCATGGAGTCGAGAAGCTTCTCGCCCGAACGGAAGTTCCGGGTCAGGTTGTACGTGCGCGGCGCCGGCAGTTCCCGCGCGCCGAATCGCTCGTCTAGCTCGTGGAACGCGTTGCCCTCGGCTCCGCGGAAGCGGTAGATGCCCTGTTTGACGTCACCCACCACGAAGAGCCTCGCCCCGAGCCGCTCTCGCACGTCGAGGACGAGGTCCATCTGCCCGGCGTCGGTGTCCTGGAACTCGTCGACGAAGAGGTGCCGGTAGGGCCGGACCTGCGGTTCCCCCTTGGTGCGGAGGACGGCTGTGGCAGCCGGCACGAGTGCGTTCGTCGGCAGCGTCTGGTCGCGCAGGTAGGTGGCTGAGAGGGTGGCCGCAGCATCCTCGACGACTGCCTTCGTCAGGGCGACCACCTGCTGGCCGAGGTGTCCGTCAGGCGAGCTTCCCCAGTCGACGTCATCGACGCCGGATGGTCTGGCGACACCCAGCAGGTCGACCCCGTTGTTCTCCAGCGCCTCCCAGACGGCCAGCACGTGCCTCTGCCACTCGTACGCCGCGGGGACCTTTTCGTGGTGTTGGTCAATAAGCTGCACCAGTCGGCTGGACAGCGCCTGCTGCACCGCGTCCTGCACCTCGAGAGTCCGTCGCGCCACCCGTGCGTCGGGCCCGAGGCCGATGGCTCCACCGCCCGAGGCGATGACTCTCTTGGCGAACGAGTGGATCGTCGTGATGTCGGCTCGCGCCAGCTGGAGCATCCAGGCCAGGACCGGGAGCGCGCAAGACCCGCACAGCCGCTGACGGAGCAGCAGCGTCCTGGCGATCCGGTGACGCATCTCCGAGGCAGACTCGCGGGTGAAGGTGATCAGCGCGATCTCGTCGGCTCTCAGGTCTTGGGGCTCCTCCCCCTTGCCAGTTGATCGACCTGAACCAGTCGCTAGCAGGTAGACGATGCGCTCCGACATGGTTTCGGTCTTGCCCGTCCCGGCCCCCGCGCTGACGACGACGTCAGAGTCAGCCGGCGCGTGCACGACGCGGTACTGAGCGAGGTTGAGGCCGCCGGCCGCGTCGGCGGCCATGAGCGCGGCCTTGACGCTGTTGGGGAGGGCGTCGAGTCCCTCCCCGTCCACGATCCAGGTGTCGGTCAGGTCCACGTCGGCGACGACTGCCCACTCGAGGAGTCGCGCGTCCTCGTACGCCTTGAACCGCTCGTGTGCCAGCAGGTGAGCACGGGTGGTCGTCGACACGATGAACACGCGGACGCCGTACTCCACGAGGCCGAGGAGGTCATCGAGGTCGATGCCCTCGAGCCCGATCCGCAGGACTGAGTACCGCGGGAAGTGGGGCACTCCGAGGGAGCGCCGCAGGACGTCGAGGGCGAGCGCGGGGTCCTGCTCGAGCCACTCGTGCGGGAGCGGTCCTTCGGCGACGACATCTTTCGCACGCTTCGCCTCCGGAGCATCCACCACCGCTACGACGCTCCGCCTGCGGCGAAGCGTGCGCTCGACGGGGAACAGGTCCGCAGCCTCGACGGCGTCGCCCTCCCCCTCGTCCGGGAGGATGGGCTCCTCGCCCACCGCGACGTCGACCACGGGTCCCGGCACCTCGTGCATCTCCGAGACGGGCCACACCCAGGCGGGCACGAACCCCCCGCTCGCTCCACGGCGAACGTCGTAACTGCCGACCTCGCGCAGGTGCTCGACGTCGGTCTGCAACCAACGTCCCGGCGCGGTCGCCGTAGGGGCCTCGTAGAGGACGACCCACACCGGCGTCCCGGTCTTGGCGCTGATCTTGAGGTAGTCGGTGAACGCGGCCTTGTCGATCCAGTGCTGGCTCTCGCCGGTGAGCGGATCCACGGATGCGCGCGACCGACTCTTGACCTCCCAGAACGCCGTGGCCCCGCCCTTGATGGCCGAGAAGTCTGGGCTGCGCAGGTGCTCGCCACCCACCTTGGTGAGCGGGGCACGGGAGCGCTCCGTGTTGCCGACGGCCTCACCGAGCGGCGTGACGGCGTACCCACGGTCCTCCAGCCAAGAGCCCCACGCCAGCTCGCACCGTCGCCACAGCGCGTCCTCGTCCAGCACCCCGAGCCCTTCTGTTCATGTCGATGGGCGCCGTGTGGTGCCCCCACTAGTCCTATCAAGATCTGCGGACGAGCGGGCGCCATCCGTCGAAAGTCGGAAGCCTCACCAAAGCCATGACTTGTGTCGGTGGGGCGATCTAGCGTGTGCGACCACGGAGGGGACGACATGAACAGGGACATCCATCAGCAGCGACTACTCGATCGTCTGGCAGCCCGACTGGACGGTGAATCCATCAAGCGCTCAGACGTCGAGGAGGCTCTGCGAGCTGCCGGCGGCGGTCAGGAGCTTCGTGCACAGGTCGAGCGCTCTCTGTCCGAGGCTCGCATCAACGTGGTCGAGGACGTTCCGGGGCACTTGGCGACCGACGACGATGCGACGACCACGCAGACAACGGCTCGGGACGTCGACCCCGTCGAAGTTGCGCGTCGGCGGCTTGAGCTCGACCGTGGCCGTGCTCCGAAGCGTCTGGCGAAGGTACTCCTGACTGCGGAGGAAGAGGTAGGACTGACGCTCCTCGCGCGCCCTGATGGGCAACCACTTGAAGCGGGCGGCTTCGCGCTGCTCACCGGCGAGTCCAAGGCGGCTGCTGACTCGATGTTGTTGCACAACATGGGCCTGATCCACTCAGTAGCCCAGCGCCTTTCGGGGCAGGGCCTCGAGTACGACGACCTGGTCGCCAGTGGTGTCCCAGGTTTGGTGCGCGCCATCGAGAAGTTCGATCCCAACCGGGGCCTGAAATTCTCCACCTACGCAATGCACTGGGTCCGCCAGAGCATCTCGCGGGCCATCGACAACGAGGGTCGGCTGGTCAGGCTCCCAGTCCACGTCATTGAGTCGATCCGGAAGGTCAAGGCCGCACAAGAACGACTGACTATCGATGGCAAGAAGCCACATTGGTCGGAGATCGCTCGTGAGTGCCACATGTCGGTAGAGAAGGTCGAGGAGCTCTTGCTCCTCGCTCCGGCGGTCGTTTCTCTGGACAAGCCTGTCGGCAACGACGGCGTCACCTTGGGCGACCTCGTGGACCGACCTTCCAGGCCCGACCCCGTGGACGTCAGGGGACTCGACGGAGATGACCTGCAAGCGCTGCTGGGCGACCTGGTCGAGCGCGAGGCGGACGTGCTCCGACGACGCCATGGCCTGTATCCCTACGACGACAAGGCGACGCTGGATGACATCGGCAAGGTCTACGGCGTGACGCGGGAGCGGATCCGGCAGATCGAGTCCAGGGCCATGAAGAACGTTCGCGCCCTGTTAGGGCTGGATCCGCCCGACGTCCGCACAGACCCCGCTGACGACGCTGACCCGACCGAGCCGAATTGAGGCGCGTGCGCACCCGTGCTGCACTGACCCGGTGAACGAGCAGGAGCCTCAACGCATCCCTCCAGGCGGTCCGTTGTCCATCAAGATGTCGCGCCTCGCGCGCCGAGACACCGCGCCAGAGGTCGCCCTTCGCCAAGCCATGCACCGCCGCGGCATGCGGTTCCGCGTGCAGATGAAGGTCCCCGGGAACAACCGGCGGACCATTGACATCGCGTTCACACGTGTGAGGCTGGCGGTGTACGTAGATGGTTGCTTCTGGCACGGCTGCCCTGAGCACCACGTCCGGCCACGAGCGAACTCGGAGTGGTGGGAGTGGAAGATCGCGCGGAACCAGGCACGCGATCGCGACACAGATCAGGCTTTGCTCGTGAGTGGATGGGCCGTGCACCGCGTATGGGAGCACGAGCTTCCAGAACAGGCTGCGTACATCGTAGAGCGGGTCTACCGTGATCGCTCCGCCCATCTGACCTGACTGACCCGATCCGGAGCTCACATGTACCGCCCCGACTACTACTGGGGCACGGGCGTGCAAGTGCGCGAGGCGAGGTGGGGCTGGCGACGCGACATCCGGTTCCAGGTGGTGAACCCGGACATCGACGGGTTGCTGACGGCCTGCCTGCTCCACCAGCTCAAGGGTTGGCCGATCATCGGGTTCTACGACACGCAGCGCCTGCTCATCGACCCCGCGCATCCACTTCCGCTGACCATGCCCGAGGTCATCTGGGTCGACATCGACATGTGCTGGCCGGGCGCGCGCAGCCTCAGTCAGCACGTCGTCCTGGACTCCCCCGCTGACGCCTCAGTTGTCTCGGCGTACGCCGAGACAGTGAACCCAAGCCTGCTTCGGGGGCACGCACGAAGAGCGCACTACAGGGAGAAGTATCCATTCGGGACGTTCCAGTGGGCTTGGTGGCTCATCGGGCCCGGCGCTCTGCCCGCCGCTCCGGCCGTTGACGACGCGGTCATGACTGGCCTCGCGTGGATGCCTGACGGTGGGTTCCAGAGCGTCGAGGGGGTGTGGCGCGAGAACTGTGTTCTCTGGGCTACCCAGCACATGCCTGGCAGCATACTTGCGCCGCTGGCCGGCACGGACCCCAGCCTGGCGCGTGCGGCCGTCGTTGCGGCGGAGCGCGAACTTCGTCGCCTCAGTGGGGTCGACCGCGGCTGGCGAAACCACCAGTTCACCCTCACCCACGGATCGCGCACAGGACCCGAGTTCAACGTGCCCCTGAACGAGGTGCCTGACACTCTGCAAGCACTTTGCAGTGCCATCACCGAGATCTACGGGTGGCGAACCGTCTCCCTGCCGCGCTCGTACGACGCGCACGAGGGTGCCTGGCTCACTGGCCAAGAACCACCTCCTGGTTGGCCGAAGTCAGCGAACCATCACGAGGTCGCATCGCTGGCTGTCACCGGTGGACGCCAGTTCTGTTGGACCACGCCTGGCGACCTCAGGGTCGTCTTGCCCGAACTTTCCCACGCTCCGTCTCTGGGGACCGATGTCAACAGCGCCGGGACGTTGGGCGCGCAGAGGCCCCAACCACAGGACTAGGAAGATAGCTATGTCGCAACGATTCATCCCCTCCGCGAGCAAATTGGAGGCCGTCGCCCGAATCAGCAACCTGACCCGGAGCGGGCCAGAGACGCTAGGTCCAGGGAGCAAAGAGCGGAAGTCAGTCCTCGTCAACCTGTCTCGGGGCCTATCCCTGGCTGTTGACGAGTCGCTGAGCAAGCCTGAGCTCGGCGAGGCAATCGCGCGAGAAATCGGGGCGACCTGGGATCGGTCCTGCTGGTCTGCTGGGTCGACCATCACACTCGTCGGGCTCGATCGCCTCTTGGAGGCGGCAGAGCGTCACGGGTCCATCGCAGCAGTGGGGGTAAGCTCTCACGCGACGTATTCCAGCCCGCGGGCTGAAGCCGAGGCCTTGATGAACGTCTTGGTGCCGTTGGTGCGAGGCGAATGGGATGGCCGAACCTGCGTCAACCAGATGCGGGAGGCTGAATTCACGCACTGGGCACAGGACAAGTGGGCCGGCTGGTACTTCGAGTTCATCGCGCTCCCGGAACTCATCAACCGCCTCGGTGGGGGCCCCCGAAAGGTTGTCAACACGACGTTCGACTACGTGCTTCGCTCCACGTGGGACCTCAAGGCGCACAGCGAGAGCGGGGGCGCAGCGGAAGCGATATTGAACGACCAGGAAGCGGTCAGGCGAGCGATCGACGAGGGCGGACTCGGATTCATCGTCCTCAGCGGCCGACGCGTCGACGATGGTGGCGAGTTTCGTGCGTGGCAGCGACGACAACGGCTGGCGGCTGGGAAGAAGCCCAAGCCAAGACGGCGAGCTGCCGGTGACGAGACCACAGAGCCACGGCAAGCCCCGTCCTCCCCAACTTTCGTTCCGACTCGAATCGAGATCTTCCACATCGGCGACGAGAACGCCTTCAACCATGCCCTCCAGACGCGTGCGCTCAAGCAGTACAAGCAGGGACGACAGTCGTCTGGTGAGAAGCGGAAACCCAAGTACAAGTTGAATTTCTCGACTGCCCGAGAGTCCCTCCTGCTCACCAGCGTCACGCTGGACCACGTGGCACCGATAGGTACCAAGAATGGACCCACCCTCTGCCGCCTGGAGTACCTCACGACCAACGGGTGGGCCGTTGGCCATGCCGGTATTGCTCTGCTCCACCCGGCTCGCTACGTCGAGCGGCTCACCGCTCGGGGAAAGTTCGCGCGGTGCACCGAACTGAATCCCGACCTGAGCGAGGGCAGGGTGCACGTCTCGCCGAACCTCCCCGCCGACTTTTCGATTCTTGTGCCCGACCCCCCGTATCGCATCCCGCGAGTGGGCAAGACCCGGCCCGCGTGAAGTTCAACGGAGGATTTTCACCACCGTATGGATCACAAGATAAGGCCGAAGAAGCCTTCTGGGGTGCTCTGAGGGAGGTAGTCCCTGTTTCAAGGTTGGAACCGCTCGTCAGGGTTCGCGGGGCACGACTTGACGGACTCAACCACCTGCGGCGAGACCCGCGAGATCTCATTGCTGTGAGCGAGCACGTATTCGCGGAACACGTAGTACGCGGCGCCCACGTTCACGCCGTTGCCCATCTGCTTGTAGGACGCAGCGTCGCGCTGCTTGATCGGACCTCGATCGGTGGTCTGCATGAACTCGAAAGAGTCCGGGAGCCCCTGAAGCCGAGCGGTCTCTCTGGGGGTCAGACGACGACGTTCATCGCCAAGAATCGAGGTCTGCGTGATGGCGACCAGCGCCGGGACGTAGTCGGGACGCTTGACTCGAATTCCAGAGGGCCGGAAGTGCATGATCGTCTCGGAGAGAGGCTTGGCGTCTCCGGCCTGCCACTCGAACTTGCGGCGTGATGGAGGGAAGGAGTCGAGCTCTGGACGGAACCGGTCGATGACCGCGCGATGGCGCCAGTAGAAGAAGGCGTTCTTCCGGAGGAAGTCGCGCTTCCATCTGGGATAGGGCTCTCCACGCAGCTCGGCTGCGTCGATCATGTCCTCGGCCTCGGCGGGCGAGCGGAAATCGTCGTACCAGATTGGGAAACCGGGAAGTCGCTCCCCCGGCTCCAGCCGCTGGGCCACTTCCGCCAGGAGCCGGTCCCAGGCATCGATGATCTTTAACTCCGCTGACTCGAGTTCGTACTTACGCTCGACACGCTGTTGTGGCAGGAGCGGAAGATCGCGTCTCAGGTTCCAGTCTGTCTTTCGCCACTTGAGGTCGAGCCCAGCGGTAATCGGATCGTCGAAGCACTCCTTCGACTCGGCGCGATCCCTCCCAACATAGTGCGCCAGGATGAACACCCTGTCCCGGACTTGGGGCCGCCCACCCAGGGAGGGTGGCAAGAGGTGTGGTGAGAAGATGGCCGGCTTACTTGCCGTGCGATAGCCAAGTTGACGAAGCGTCATCACGATCGTCTTGAAAGTGGTGTCGCGATGGCGAGGGCCGGCCAGGTTGCGGACGTTCTCCAGAAGGACGACAGACGGCCGCTTTTCGGGGTCAGCCAGAATCTTGGCAATGTTCCAGAACAGGGTTCCGCGGGTCTCGTCCATCCCGCGCTGGAAACCGCTCTTGGAGAACGGCTGACAGGGGAAACCGGCAGCAAGGACGTCAGCGCGCGGGACCCTGACCTCCGACTCCGTCAGTTCGACGATGTCGCCGCTGACCTCAAACTTCACTCCCTCGGGGAGCTTAGCGCCAGACTCGCGGAGCGGGCGGAGCCAGTTGTAGTCGTAGACGGCCTTGGCGTCCTTGTCGATCTCACTAGCGAACACCCACCTACCACCTGCGGCGTGCAGCGCAGCGTGAAAGCCGCCGATCCCGGCAAACAGATCAGAGAAGGTGAACCCTGCAGCGTTCGAGCTCATGTTCGAAGACTACTGCTCTCACTCGAGGGGAAGCGGGAATGGTTTGCCGTGTTGTGGAAAAGCTGGTCGTGTCCCGCCTGGGACACGACCAGCTCGCCGTCGATCAGCTGCAGCCAGAGGTCGAGCCGCAGCCTTCACACACATAGCAGCTACCGGCTGGCCGCATCTTCGTACCGCAGGTCATGCAGAGGGGGGAGTCGACTGCCGTGCCGGTGATCTTCTCCAGGAGCTCGGCGCTCGTGTGGGCCTCGCCAACGTGGACCTTGGCGGGGACCTCGCGGTCCTCGTTGCCGTGGGTGTCCTTGGTCTCGAGGTCGTCGGCGCGGTCGTCGTGGTCACCGGAGTGGTCTCGACTATCCGCTCGCTTCGCTCGCTGCTCGACCACCTTTTCGTCGTCGACCACCTCGGCCATCAGCTCCGAGGCGCCGCCGGTCTCCTCGATGGGCTCGTAGCTGCCCGTCTCGAGGTGGCGCTGGCGCTCGTCGGCGGAGTAGATGCCGAGCATGCTGCGGTCCTCGAAGGACAGGTAGTCCAGGGCGAGGCGGCGGAAGATGTAGTCCATGATCGACTGCGCCATCCGGACGTCGGGGTCGTCGGTCATGCCGGCGGGCTCGAAGCGGAGGTTGCTGAACTTCGAGACGTAGGTCTCCAGCGGGACGCCGTACTGCAGGCCGATGGACACCGCGATCGAGAAGGCGTCCATCACGCCGGCCAGGGTGGAGCCCTGCTTGCCGAGCTTGAGGAAGATCTCGCCGAGCTCGCCGTCCTCGTGGGCGCCGGAGGTCATGTAGCCCTCGGCACCACCGACGGTGAACGAGGTGGTCTTCGAGGCACGCGACTTCGGGAGACGCTTGCGGAAGGGCTTGTGCACCTCCACGACCTTCTCGACGACCTCGGCCGCGCCACCGGACGTGGACATGGCCTGGTCCTTCTTCGAGGAGTCGGACTTGCCGTCGGAGAGAGGCTGGCCGACCTTGCAGTTGTCGCGGTAGACGGCTGTCGCCTTGAGGCCGAGCTTCCAGGACTGCAGGTAGATGTCCTCGATCTCCTCGACGGTCGCGGTCTCGGGCAGGTTGACCGTCTTGGAGATCGCACCGGAGAGGAACGGCTGGGTGGCCGCCATCATCCGCACGTGGCCCATCGGCTTGAGGGCACGAGCACCCATGGCGGTGTCGAAGACCTCGTAGTGCTCCTGCTTGAGGCCGGGGGCGTCGATGACGTGGCCCTTGTCGGCGATGTATTCCACGATCGCCTCGACCTGCTCGTCCTGGTAGCCCATCTTGCGCAGCGCCCGCGGGATCGTCTGGTTGACGATCTGCATCGAGCCGCCACCGACGAGCTTCTTGAACTTGACCAGCGAGAAGTCCGGCTCGATGCCGGTGGTGTCGCAGTCCATCATGAAGCCGATGGTGCCGGTGGGCGCGAGCACGGAGGCCTGCGCGTTGCGGAAGCCGTTCTTCTCCCCCACCTTCTGTACGTCGGCCCAGACCTGCGTGGCGAGCTTGTGTACGGCGGAGTCGTGGGCGCCGAGAGTGCGGACCACGTCGTTGGCCGCCTGGTGCTTGCGCATGACGCGCTTGTGCGCGTCGGCGTTGCGGGCGTAACCGGCGTAGGGACCGACCACGCCGGCGAGCTCGGCCGAGCGCTTGTAGGACTGGCCGGTCATCAGCGAGGTGATGGTGGCCGCCATCGCACGACCGCCCTCGGAGTCGTAGCCGAGACCCATCGCCATCAGCAGCGCGCCGAGGTTGGCGTAGCCGATGCCGAGCTGGCGGTAGTCACGGGTGGTCTGACCGATCGACTCCGTCGGGAAGTCGGCGAAGCAGATCGAGATGTCCATGGCGGTGATGATGAACTCGACCGCCTTCGCGAACAGCGGCGCGTCGAAGGTGTCGTCGTCCTTGAGGAACTTCAGCAGGTTGAGCGACGCGAGGTTGCACGAGGAGTTGTCGAGCGACATGTATTCCGAGCACGGGTTGGACGCAGTGATGCGGCCGGTCTCCGGGTTGGTGTGCCAGTCGTTGATGGTGTCGTCGTACTGCAGGCCCGGGTCGGCACACTCCCACGCAGCCTGGCTGATCTTGGTGAACAGCTCACGAGCGTCGACGGTCTCGATGACCTCGCCCGTGCCGCGGGCCCGCAGGCCGAACTCGGTGCCGTCCTCGACCGCACGCATGAACTCGTCGCTGACCCGGACCGAGTTGTTGGCGTTCTGGTACTGCACGCTCGTGATGTCGGCGCCACCGAGGTCCATGTCGAACCCGGCGTCACGCAGCGCGCGGATCTTGTCCTCTTCCTTCATCTTGGTCTCGACGAACTCGACGATGTCGGGGTGGTCGACGTCGAGGACGACCATCTTGGCCGCGCGACGGGTGGCGCCACCGGACTTGATGGTGCCCGCGGAGGCGTCGGCGCCGCGCATGAAGGAGACCGGGCCGCTCGCCGTACCGCCGGAGGACAGCAGCTCCTTGGAGGAGCGGATGCGGGAGAGGTTGAGGCCGGCGCCGGAGCCGCCCTTGAAGATGAAGCCCTCTTCCTTGTACCAGTTCAGGATCGAGTCCATCGAGTCGTCGACCGAGAGGATGAAGCACGCGGAGACCTGCTGGGGGCTCGGGGTGCCGACGTTGAACCAGACCGGGGAGTTGAAGGAGAAGTACTGGTGCACGAGGAGCCAGGTCAGCTCGTGCTCGAACAGCTCGGCGTCGGCAGGTGAGGCGAAGTAGCCGTTGTCCTCGCCGCCCTTGCGGTAGGTCTTCACGACGCGGTCGATGAGCTGCTTGAGGCTCCACTCGCGGGCGTCGGTGCCGACTGCGCCACGGAAGTACTTGGTCGTCACGATCGTGGAGGCGTTGACACTCCAGAAGTCGGGGAACTCCACGCCGCGCTGCTCGAAGACGACGGCGCCGGTCTTCCAGTTCTGCTGGACGACGTCGCGGCGCTCCCAGGTGAGCTCGTCGTAGGGGTGCACGCCAGCGGTCGAGAAGACGCGCTCGATCTTGAGGCCCTTCTTGCGCGTGCGTGCGCCGGTCCCGCTCACCGTTTCGGTCATCTTTGGTCCCGCTCCCTGTGTTGTCGGCTACTTCATCTTCACTGGTGGCGGTGACACTTTCGGTCCCGCCGCTGCTGGTGCCCCGCGCGCAGCTTCCCCACTACGCACGGGGCGGATCTTGGTCAGCCCGTTGGCTGAGGTGTTGGTGCTGATCGCTCCATCCGGAGTACGGCGATCTCGGTCTCGAAGTCCTCGGCGGACTCGAAGGCCCGGTACACAGAGGCGAACCTGAGGTACGCAACTTCATCGAGGGCCCGCAGCGGACCGAGGATGGCCAGCCCGATCTCGTGCGCCGGCACCTCTGCCCAGCCCTCGCCGCGCAGGGAGTCCTCGACGGTCTGTCCGAGGCGAGCCAGGTCGTCCTCGTCGACGGGCCGGCCCTTGCAGGCCTTGCGTACGCCGGAGATGGCCTTCTCGCGGGTGAACGGCTCGCACGCGCCGCTGCGCTTCACGACCGTGAGCTGCATCTGCTCGACCGTGGTGAACCGCTTCTCGCACGCCGGGCACGACCGGCGCCGGCGGATCGCCGAGCCGTCATCCGCGACCCTGGAGTCGAGGACCCGGGTGTCGGTGCTGCGGCAGAAGGGACAGTGCATCGCGGGCCTCCTCTCAGGGGTACAACCTGTGTCTGGAACTGTGGATTCCGGCGTTTGCCGGTGGAAAACCTCGGTGTGATGTGGCTAACTCGATCAGTTCTGTGGAACTAGATGTGGATAACTACATCGGTGTAACTACTAGATGTAGTGGAACCGTACGCCTGCGCATCCGAGTGCGCAACAGCGACTTCCACGTACTTCCGGTATGGCGGCATCCGTGCAGGTCAGCGCCCTCTTCGACCTGGAAAACGGGCGTGTCGGACACGGCTTGTGCACTGCGGAGCCCCTCTTGGCGGGGGCTGGGTGACAATGACCGGCGTGGGTAGGCACACCGGGGAGCGGGTTCGGGCCGCTGAAACGACGCCGCGCCCGCCGAAGCGGCAGATCGTGGCGCTCTCGCTGTTCGTCACGATCACGCTGGTGGCGTGGGGAGTACTGGTCCTGGCAGCCATCGACTTCGGCCGCGACGCCCGCTCGGGAGACTCGACGGCCTGGACCTTCTTGGGGCTGGCCTCGGTCGGCGCGGCCGCCTGTCTGTTCGTGACGATGATCCTCGGCGCCAAGCTGGTCGGGGTGGTGCGAGCGCGTACGGCGACTCCTCCCCCGACTCGGCTTCCCGGCGGGCGACGCGCGGCTCGGCGTACCACTTCTGTCGGTCGTCGAACGTAGGCTCCACCTGTGAGCAAGCTGGACGCCCAGAGGGCCATGAAACTGGCGAGGTACGAAGCCAACGAGCAGCGCGCCCGGGATCGAAATGCAGGATCACCGCGGGTCAACGCGACTCCTGCGCCGGTCGCCCCCCGCCCGGCTACCCCGGCCGCGCCGAAGGCTGCTGCGGCGTCGACTGACACCTGCGGGCACAAGTCGATGAACGGTCGGGCGTGCACGCGGGAGCCGGGTCACTCCGAGAAGAGCCACCGCTACAGCTGATCGCTCAGACGCGATCCGCCAGGCGTCGTACGAACTTGAGGCCTGACCAGGTCTCGTCGATCGCGCACACCTTGACGTCCACGTAGCCGGCGGCGAGGCCGATCTCGCGTACGGCGTTGTCGTCGAGGTCGGTCGGCACCTTCGATGCCTTCTTGGGCCAGCAGACCCAGACCATCCCGGCCTGCTCGGTGCGCTCGAACAGCTGCGGCAACCGCTTCTCGAGCTTCGCGGCGCTGGTGTGGAAGGTCAGGCTGATGTCGAGCCGCTTGGGCAGCCGCCGAGCCGTCGGGGCATCGAGGTCGAAGGTGTCCGGGGCGTTGTCGAGGAGTACGACGTGGTCCGGCTTCACGCCGAGCTTGCGCTCGAGCGGTGTGCCTGAGTAGCCCGCAGCCATGACCCCTCCAGTCCCGTTGTCCACAGGCGAACCGATCGGTGTAGCCAGCACGCCCTCGGGGTAGTTAACTCCCCATCGACTCGGGTTCGTAGCTCAAGGGGTGACTCATGCGCGGGCGTCACACGCTGGCCGTCGTCATCGGCGCGCTGTGTCTGCTGCTCGCTGGGTGCGGGGGTTCTGCCGAGCCGCAGCCGTTGCCGCGGCCGACGGCGAGTCTGTCTCCGTCGCCCTCGGCTACTCCCCCGGTGATGCCGTCTGCTGCGAAGGATCAATCGAAGGCCGGTGCCATCGCTTTCGCTCGTCACTACGTCGACTTGATCAACTTCGCGCAGGCCACTGGGCAACTCGAAGAGCTGAGGGCGGTCGAGGACGCCGGTTGCCAGTCATGCGAAAAGGCTGACTCGTATATAGACCACCTCTACCAGTCGGGCGGCTCGATCCGTGGCGGCGCCTTCAAGATCAAGGGCATCTCGACCGTGAAGAACCCAGCGACTAAAGGATGGCTCGTCGAACTAGGAGTTGACTTCGGTCCACAGGTGGTCGACCACCCAAGTCCCAAGGAAGACGAACACCCCAATGGCGGACGCCTTCCTCTCAACGTGCAGGTGGCTTGGCGGCAAGACGGGTGGAGGGTCCTCGAGTGGACGCGAGGCGCCTAATCGCGTTGGCCGCAGCCGCGCTGTTCTGCATCCTTCTGTGGCCGCTTGAGGCCAATGCAAAGGGTTGCGGAGGCTCTGTTGAGTCCGTCGGGAGTGCGTTCGCCGCCCAAGGGCAATGCTCGACAGGGCCTGGGTCCAGCGGCGGGTCCACCACGTCGACCGTCACCCACAACGGCTCTACGCCGCGCTACGAATACCGCAGCGCCTGCGGTGCAGGCCTAGACGGTGAAAGCACGTGCGCCTCGAATCCCTGCCCACCGGGCGAGCAGGTGTACCGCCTGTGGCAGACCGAGCCCCCTCCCGCCGCCCCCATGGGACTCGTGTGCTCGGGCAACGGGCCTCCACCCGTGGCAGCTGCTCCGCCGCAGGTGACCGAGGGGATGGTGCTGCAGGCGTTCCGGCGGATACCGCTGCCCTCGTTGCGGTCGCACTCCCAGCCGGCGAACAAGACGCTGATCAACTTCGACACGATCTTCTTCACCGACGCCCAGCCATTGACGCGGACGGTGACGTTGTTGGGGCAGCGGGTCCGGCTCGAGATCAAGCCGTCGAAGTTCGAGTGGGTGCACGGGGACGGGACCGAGGACACCACGTCGACGCCGGGGGCGCCGTACCCGGCCAAGGACGTCGTCTACCGCTACCAGGACGCACACCGCACGGTCGCGCACCGGGTGGTGGTGACCTGGAGCGCGGAGTGGTCGCTGAACGGTGGTCCGTTGCGCCCGGTCAACGGGACGGTGACGACCACCGGACCGGCGACACCGCTGCGGATCGCGGAGGCTAGTCCGGCCCTGTCGGGGAGCGGGCACTAGGCGCTAGGTTCGCCAGCGTGCGCCTGCAGACCTCGACCAAGCTCAAGCTCGCCTACATCGGTCTGGCGGCGGTGGACACCTGGCTGTCCAGCGTCCCTGGCAAGGCGGCGCACCGCGCGCGGTTCGTGACCAAGCCGTTGCTGATGCCGACCCTGTCGGCCTCGCTGATCACAAACCCGAAGGCGTCGGACTCCCCGCTACGGACCAGCACCGTCGCCGCCCAGGTCGGCGGCTGGGGCGGCGACGTCGCGCTTCTCGGCGAGGGCACCAAGCCGTTCCTCGTCGGTGTGGGCTCGTTCGGACTGGGACACGTCGCCTACCTGACCGGCTTCCTGCGCCAGCACGGGCACTCCGACCCCCGGCAAGCCGTCGGACCCCGCGCCGTCGCCGGTTCGTGGGCGCTCACGGCGCCGGTGATGGCCTTCATGGCGGGACGTCGCAACCGCGATCTCGGCGGGCCGGTGTTCGGCTACGCCACGATGCTCGCTGCGATGGCGGCAGCCGCCAACTTCCTGGACACCGACCTACCGCCCTCGGCGCGCCGGCTGACCGCTGCCGGTGCCGGACTGTTCATGGTCTCCGACTCACTGCTCGGCTTCCGCAAGTTCGCGATGACCAACCCGCCGCCCCAACTCGAGACCGCGGTGATGGCGACGTACACCGCTGCCCAGTTCCTGCTCAGCGAGGGTGCTGCTCGCGCCTGAACCGGACGTGCGAGTGGGGTGGGACCGGCGTGCGGTCCCACCCCACTTCTTCCCCCGTGACGACGACCCGGGTCGAATGAGTCGTCATCACGTCTGTCCCGCCCGTGCCTTCCCGCACGGCGGACGACTCAGCCGCGGGGGACGGCGAGCTTCTGACCCTCCTCGATCTGGCCACCGGGCAGGGAGTTGAGCTCCTGGATGCGGTGCACCATGTCGCGGATGTGACCCGGCTTGGCGAGGTCTCCGGCGATGCCGTAGAGCGTGTCGCCGGGCTGGACCTCGACGATGCGGACCGGCTCGGGAGTGCCGCCGGTCAGGGTGGCGGTCGCCCAGCCGCCGAACGGGACCATCAGGGCGAGCGCGAGGGTCAGGAAGCCGAGGACCAGGACGATGCGGCCGCGCCGGGTCAGGCGCACGGTCCGGGGCGCCGGCTTGCGCGGCGCCACCTTCGTCTGACGACGCAGCTGCACCACGGGGGCGGCCGGCGCGTCGACCGGCTGGCCGTAGTCGAGATCGAAGACCGTCTCGAAGTCCACGCCGGTCTGCGGCGCACGCTGCGCCGGGACGACGTGGCGAACGAGCGCGTCGAAGCGGGTGTCGACGTCCGACTCGGACGGGATGCTCAGTGTGCTCATCGGTCTACCTCTTTCGGGGAAGTGCCCGGCCCTGGTTGGCCGGACGGGGAAGCGACCCCTGCGTTGTGCTGATCGATGTCTATCGCCGAGGACCGACAGTTTTCGCCGAAACTCCGAACAGACGTTCGTTCGAACACATGTACGACGGTAGAGCACATGTTCGAACAGCGCAAGAACATATGTTCGAACGAATTCGGGGCTCCGAGCGCGACACGCGGTTCGAACATGTGTTTGAAGTGACCCCCTCGGGTGGACTACCTTCCCCCTATGGCGACTCGTGATCAGCACCACAGCTCCCCCGCCCGCGGCACCGTCTCGGAGCTGCCCGACGCGGCGCCCGACGTGACGGGTCTGACCCCGCGCCAGCAGCGCATCCTCAACGTGCTGCGCGAGTCGATCGAGAAGCGCGGCTACCCGCCGAGCATCCGCGAGATCGGCGAGCTCGTCGGGCTCACCAGCTCCTCCAGCGTCGCCCACCAGCTGCGGGTGCTCGAGCAGAAGGGCTTCATCAAGCGCGACCCCAACCGGCCGCGAGCCCTCGAGGTGTTCATCCCCGAGCTGATGGCTGCGCGACGGGCGATCGCGAGTGCCGACGACGCCGGCTACGACCCGACCGGCATCGGCGACGCCGTGCCCACCGCCACCATGGTTCCGCTCGTCGGCCGCATCGCCGCCGGTGGTCCGATCCTGGCCGAGCAGCACGTCGAGGAGATCTTCCCGCTGCCCAAGACGCTGGTCGGCGAGGGTGAGCTGTTCCTGCTGGAGGTCTCCGGTGACTCCATGGTCGACGCGGCGATCTGCAACGGCGACTACGTCGTCGTACGCCGCGAGCAGACCGCCGAGAACGGCGAGGTCGTGGCGGCGATGCTCGACGGCGAGGCGACGGTCAAGACCTTCCAGCGCAAGGACGGCCAGGTCTGGCTGCTCCCCCACAACGACGCCTACGACCCGATCGACGGCACCGACGCGGTCATCCTGGGCAAGGTCACCGCGGTCCTGCGGCGGATGTGACGACCATTCCGTGGGCAGTGCGGCATCCACTCCGTGGTCAAATAACACATTAAGGGTTATTGACGTATAAACCGGGGCAAAATTCGGCTCGTGACCTTCCCCGCACCCCGCATCGCTGTCGCCACGGCGCTGTTCCTGACGCTCGGTGCGGCTCCCGCGCTGGCCGATGCCGGCGACACCGCGGGCAATGCCTCCCTGCCTGTCCAGGACCGCGGCAACCCGCACGCGGCGACTCTTCCGCGTGACATGCACGGCCTGGCCGCGGTCAAGGCACTGGGCACCCACCTGGACGCGGTCGCGGCGCAGAACGACCTCTCCGCCGCACGGCTGACCAAGATCCTCACCTCCGACGACACGGCCTGGCTCTCCGAGGACGGGCAGATGTTCTACCAGGAGGAACCGCCCAGCGCCCCCGTCGAGCCCCCCTCCGCCGACGTCGGTCCTGGAGTGGTCCAGCCGGACACCGGCTCCGGCAGCGGGAGTACGACGACACCGGCGTACCCCGTCGCCCAGACCTTCAAGCTGCACAGTCGCCCGGGCGCGAGCAAGCTGATCTTCCTCGACTTCAACGGTGCCGAGATCAAGGGCACCGGCTGGAACACCCGGTCCAACCCGCTCGGCGTCGGGGTCTACACGGGCTACGACAGCGACGGCCACCCCGGCACCTTCAGCACGGCCGAGGACGCCTGGATCCAGGAGGTGTGGCGTCAGGTCGCGGAGACCTACGCCCCCTTCGACGTCGACGTGACCACCGAGGACGGTGGGCCCGACTCACGCGAGCGGACCACCAGCCTGGACACGCACTTCGGCACCCAGGTGTTGTTCACCAACTCAGCGCAAGCGGTCGCTCAGCTCTGTAACTCCGCCTGCCTCGGCCTGGCCTGGGTGGGCACCTTCAGCGACGTCGACCCGGTCGGCTTCTACCAACCTGCAGCACTGGTGTTCACGAAGACCACCATGTCGGCCACGGTTGCCGCCCAGGGCGCCGCACACGAGGCGGGCCACACCCTCGGGCTGCACCACGACGGCACCACCTCGCAGTCCTACTACCCCGGCACCAAGGCGTGGGGTCCGGTGATGGGCTCGGCCATGCCGCGGGCGGTCACCGAGTTCAGCAAGGGCGAGTACGCCGGCGCCAACCAGACCGAGGACGATCTCGCCGTGATCCAGGCCAACGGCCTTCCCCTCCGGACCGACGATCACGGCAGCACCCGTCAGACTGCCGACGCGCTCGGCACCCAGGCGTCGTACGCCGTGAACGGGATCATCAGGACGCGCAGCGACGTCGACTTCTTCTCGATCGCGCTGCGCTGCTCCACCAACCTGACGGTGGCCGCAACCGGAATCGGTCGGCAATCAGCACTCGACCTGCGACTGGATGTTCTCAATGGCTCGGGGGTCACCGTCAAGAGCTCCAGCCCGGTGTCGGGCTACACCACCGCCAGCCCACCCCTGTCGACCGGCATGAACGCCTCGGTCACGGTGCCGGGAGCGATCGGGACCTACTACCTGCGTGTCGACGGTGTCGGAAACGGCGACCCGAAGAAGACCGGCTGGTCGGACTACGGCAGCCTCGGCCAGTACCGCCTGACCGCCAAGGGCTGTGCCACAGCGACCTCGCCGTCGCTCGCGGCCAACGACGTCCAGGTGACACGACCCGCCGCGCCGCGGATCGGCAAGGCCGCACCGGGAGCCAAGGGCGGCACGTCCACAGCGCTGGTGCGCTGGCTGGCCCCGACCAGCAACGGGGGCGCGGCCGTCACGAAGTACCGCGTGCTCGCCCGTCGCCTCAACGACCAGGGCCGCGTGGTCCGTTCCTACGGATCGGCCTACCTCAAGCCGGCCGCGCGGAGCCTGAACATGAAGCTGCCCAAGGCGCGCTACAAGTTCGTCGTGGTGGCCTACAACCGGGTCGGCGCCTCACCGTTGTCGCGGGCCTCCAACATCGTGCGAGCCCGCTGAGGCCGGTCAGCCGCCGGCCAGCCGCGCCAGCGCCTTGCGTACGACGGCCGGGTCGTCGGTCTGCCACATCGGCGGCAGGCTGGCCCGCAGGAAGCTGCCGTAGCGCGCGGTCACCAGCCGGGGATCGAGTATGGCGACCACGCCCCGGTCGGTCATCGTGCGGATCAGCCGGCCGGAACCCTGCGCCAGCAGCAGCGCCGCATGGGTGGCGGCAACCTGCATGAACCCGTTGCCACCGGCCTGGTCTGCCGCGCGCTGACGCGCCGACATCAGCGGGTCGTCGGGGCGCGGGAACGGGATCCGGTCGATGATCACCAGCTGGCAGGTCTCGCCGGGCACGTCGAGCCCCTGCCACAGGCTCAGCGTGCCGAACAGGTTGGTGTGCGGGTCACCGACGAACTGGCGGGCCAGCTCCGGCAGCTGGGCGTCGCCCTGCGCGAGCGTGGTCAGGTGGGGCAGCGCCTCGCGCACGTGCTCGGCGGCGGCCTCGGCGGCTCGCCGGCTGGAGAACAGTCCGAGGGTGCGGCCGTCGGCAGCGTCGACCAGCTCGGTGATCTCGTCGAGGTGGGCCTGGGTCAGCCCGTCGCGACCGGGGGCCGGCAGGTGCCGTGCGACGTAGAGGATCGCCTGCTGGCCGTAGTCGAAGGGCGAGCCGACGTCGAGGCCCTCCCACTTCTCGCCGCGGTCGGCCGGAGCGAGGCCGAGCGAGGTCGCCACAGCGTCGAAGTCGCCGCCGAGCTTGAGGGTGGCCGAGGTGAAGACCGCCGTCTTGTCGGCGAGCAGGCGCTCGCGCATCGGACCGGCGACCTCGAGCGGAGCGACGCACAGCTGGTTGCCGCCGCGGTTGCGCTCGCGCTCGTTCATCCAGAGCACGTCCTTGTCGGAGCCGGCCGCCATCCGCCCGGCGATCGTGAACAGCTCCTGGGCCCAGCCCTTGGCCTGGGTGGTGCCGGCGTCGTCGCCGGTGTCGCGCGGGAAGGCCGAGACCAGCGCCCGGGCGGCGTCGCGCACCACCGCGAGCGCGTCGCCCAGCTGCTGCGGCATGACGTCGATGCGCCCGGGCCGGCAGTCGTCGATGGCGTCGCGCAGCACCTCGCCGGCGTCGGCGAGGTCGTCGGCCTCGTTGCCCTCGATGTGTCGCTGGGAGCGGCGGGCGGCGCGGTCGATCTCGGGAGCGGACAGCTCGTCGGTGGCGGCCTGGGTCACTCGTGAGACGAGCTCGTGGGCCTCGTCGATCACCGCCACGTCGTACTCCGGGATCATCGGGACGCCCTCGATGGCGTCGATGGCGAGCAGCGAGTGGTTGGTGACGATCAGTTGGGAGCGGTAGGCGCGCTCCTTGGCCCGCTCGGCGAAGCACTCGGCGCCGTAGGGGCACTTGCTGGCGCCCAGGCACTCGCGGTGGCTGACGCTGACCTGCCGCCAGACCCGGTCGGTGTGCCGCGGCGCGTGGTCGCGCTCGCCGGTGCCGTTGTCCTGGGCCTCCTCCTCGATCCACTCCCGCAGCGCCACCACCTCGGCGCCCAGGGACCCCTCGGGCAGCTCGACCAGCGCCCCCTGGTCGTCGGGCACGCCTTCGCGCACACGGTGCAGGCAGGCGTAGTTGGACCGCCCCTTGAGTACGGCGAAGGTGCCGCCGCCCTCGAGCTGGTCGCCGGCTGCCTCGAGCAGGGCCGGGATGTCGCGCTCGACCAGCTGGTGCTGGAGGGCGAGCGTCGCCGTGGCCACCACGACCCGATCACGATGGAGCAGGGCCGGGACGAGGTAGCCCAGCGACTTGCCGGTGCCGGTGCCGGCCTGCACGAGCAGGTGGCGCTTGTCCTCCATGGCAGCGGCCACCGCCTCGGCCATCGCGACCTGGCCGGGACGCTCCTCACCACCGAGCTGCTCGACCGCAGCGGCCAGCACCTCGCGCACGTCGACCACGCAGGAACCCTATGCGGACGCACCGACGAGCGCGGCACGGCCCACACAGGCGGGCCGGGCCGAGATCAGAAGTGGACCTGCGGTGCCTGCTCCTGCCCCTCGGGGGCCTGGTAGAAGTCGCGCGAGTGCACGCCCGCGATGCCGGTGAAGAACATCCACGGGATCGTCCGGGTCAGCTTGTTCAGGGTGGCCACGGCGTCGTTGTAGTACTGCCGCGCGAAGGAGATCTGGTTCTCGGTGTCGGCCAGCTGCTTCTGCAGGTCCAGGAAGTTCTGGTTGGCCTTGAGGTCGGGATAGTTCTCGGCCACCGCGTTGATGTTGGCCAGGGCCCCGGTCAGCTGCGCGTCGGCAGCCGCCTTGGCCGGCACGTCGTCGCTCTTGGCGGCCTCCTGCACACGAGCACGGGCGTTGGTGACCTCCTCGAGGACACCCTTCTCGTGGGCGGCGTACCCCTTCACCGTCTCGACGAGGTTGGGGATCAGGTCGGCGCGGCGGGTCAGTTGGACGTCGATGCCGCCCAACGCCTCCTGCGCGCCGACGTCGGTGCTGCGCAGCTTGTTGAAGCCGATGACGACGAACCCGATGACGACCACGAGGACGACGATGACGATGATCCAGGTCATGCTGATCTCCTTGGTTTCGACGGGCTCGACCGTCGAGTGGGATTGATTGTGGGGCACCGGCTCACCAGGAGCCACCCCCTCCGCCGCCGCCACCGCCGCCGCCGGAGAAGCCGCCGCCTCCTCCGCCACTCGACGACGAGGACTGGGTGGCCTGGTAGGCCGAGATGGCCGAGCTGACGGTGGAGGAGAAGTCGGCGGCCATCGAGGAGGCGAAGCTGCCTCCGGTGTAGCTGTAGCCGGACCCGAAGTAGACCGGCGTCGGTGGCTCCTCACCGGTCTCGATGCGGTACTTCTCGGCCCACTGGTCGGCGACCCCGAAGGCCACCGCCCACGGGATGTAGGCGGTGTAGAGCTCCTTGCGACCCGAGAAGTCGAAGCGGTCCTCGCTCGACGGCGTCGCGAGCACGCGGCGGAAGCCGCCGATCCGGGACCACAGCTCGCGCCCGGCCGCGGTGCGCTTGGTGCCGGCGCCAGGACGCAGGAGCTCGATCGCGAACACCGCGAACAGGCCGGGGATCAAGGCGATGACCGAGAGGCCCAGCGGGTTCACGAACCCGAGGAACAGCGTGAGCAGGATGGCGAGGATGACCAGGATGCCGCCGAAGCTGCCGAGCCCGGCCGCGGTCATCAGCCCGTTCTGGCGGGCCCAGCCGCGCACGGAGTCGTCGAACTTCGACAGCGCGCTCTTCAGCTTCTTGCCGGCCGAGACGCTGGTGTTTGCGGTGAAGGAGCCACCCGGCACACCGAGCACCTGGGCGGCGTACGCCGAGACGGGGTCGAGCTGCTGCCAGGCAGCCGCCTGCCCGGTGTCCGTGATCGTCCAGCCGTCGGAGTGGTCGAGGGTGGTCGCCCCCTTCTCCGCCGTCTGCATGATCGAGGCGACGAAGGCCTCCTTGCCGATGCTCTCGGTGAACAGGTACTTCGCCTCCGCGGGTCCGATGCCGTCGGGCGGCGCATACATCAGCGGGTACGCCGGCTTGGGCTCGCGCGTCCCCCGTGCGGTCAGCTCGCCCATCAGTCCGGCGAAGGCCGCGATGGCCAGCAGCAGGATCAGCACGATCTCGCTGCTGCCGAGGACCGGGTCGAAGCGCTGCGGCCAGGGCAGTCGATCGCGCTCGGGGGCGGCCATCGCGAGCGTCGTACGCACGGTGACCGGGGTGTTCACGTCGAGGGCGCCCGTCCGCACCACGAAACCGTCCCCGCTGGGCTGGGCGGTGCAGCCGCTCGCCGACCCCTGGCCGATGGCGCACTTCACGTCGCCGAACTTCACGGGCAGGTGCACGGTGAGCCGGGAGGCCTGGATCGGCATCCGCCAGCCGGCGCCGATCAGGTTCCAGTAGAAGTCGGCCCGTCCCTTCGAGGTGGACCCGAGCGCGCTGTCGATGTCGTACCTGATCACGTAGACGTGCTCGCCGGTCATGGTGGTGTCGGCCGAGCCGATCTTCACGTTGCGATAGCGACCCTTGCTCTCGGACAACACCTCGAACGGCTCCGCCCGGCCGTCACGGCTGACCGCGATGTGGTGCGGCACGAGCCGGACGTGGGAGTCGCCGGGGTCCTGGACGTCGAAGAACCGGAAGATCCCGTGCTTGAAGTCAGGAAAGCTGACCCGCAGCGTCTCGGTCACCGTGATCCGACCGTCCTTGGACACGGTCGAGTCGGCGACGTAGCTGGTGATGGTCGCGGTGTCGCGCTCGACCCCGCCGAGCGAGGGCCAACGGATGGCCGGGAAGAGCACCAGCCCGGCGAGCAGGAGCAGCGCGATCCCCCGCCCCACCCACCGCGTCATGTCCGCACCCTACTGATCGGCGGCGGTCACCGGGTCTCAATCGTCGCTTCCGGTGCGCACCTCCACAACGAGCGCCAGGTGATCGGTGTGCGGCACCTCGATCGTGCTCGTCCGGACGGCAGTGAAGCCGTTGCTGGTCAGCACGTGGTCGAGCGCCACCAGTGGTCGAGGCGAGGTTCCTCGCCACTTCGAGGGCCAGGTCGGCTGCCAGCCGGACCCGGCCTCCTCGGCGGCGTCGCGCATCCCCTCACCGAGCACCCGCCGGAACAAGGCATGGTCCTGGGTGGCGTTGAAGTCGCCGATCGCGAGGGTCGGCCCTTCGTGCACTGCGGCACGGGCACGCTCCCGCAGCACCCCCAGGTCGCGGCGCCAGGCGACTGGGCCCTTGACCGGTTGTGCGGTGTGCACCGCCAGCAGCCGGAAGGGCACGATCGTCGCCACCCGCACGTCGAGCCCGCCGTTGCCGAGGGTCAGCGGCAGGATCTCCGCGACCTGGAAGTGGGAGAACACCATCGTTCCGCTCGCCCCGTGTGCCGGTTGCCCGACGTGGTGCGGAAACAGCCGCGAGAGGCCGGCCCTCTCCAGCGCGCTGTTCACCTGCGGCGTGACCTCTTGAAGGACGAGTACGTCGACATCACGGGAGGCAGCCGTGCGCACCACCGTTGCGGCATCACCGTGCCCGAACTCGAGGTTGGCGCTCATCACCACGAGGTCGGGGCGACCACCGCCTCCGACGTACAGCGGGCCCGACCAGTAGAGGTGCGCCGCAACGCCGACGGCCGAGGCGACGACCGCCGCCAGCACCCAGCTCCGGTGCCTGGTGCCACGCAGGAGCAGCAGGCTCACCGCCAGCGTGACCACGAACCCCAGCACGGCGTACGACGCGAAGGCAGCCGCCATGATGGGCCACGACCGGCTGGTGACCACGAAGCGCATCGCCGTCAGGCCGACCAGACCCATGATGGCCAGCGCGAGCACGGTCGCGAGGGCGATCCGGACGAGTCTGCGCATCCCCGCAGACTAGGCGCGGCCGAGCGTCAGGCGGGGTAGGCCGCGAGCTCGCCGGCCAGCGACTCGTTGACCCGAGCCTTGAGCAGGGTGCCGTCGGCCGTGTGCTCGATCGAGATCACCTCGCCGTTGTCGTGCACCCGGCTGAGCAGGTCGCCCCGGTCGTAGGGCAGCAGGACCGCGATCTCGACCGCCGGCCGGGGCAGGTCGGCCTCGATGGCGGCCAGTGCCTCGGGGATGCCCTCACCGGTCTTGGCCGAGACGACCACCGAGTGCGGCTCGCGCTGGCGGAGCCGGGCGAGCACCAGACCTTCGGCAGCGTCGGCCTTGTTGATCACCACCAGCTCACGGACGTCGGAGGCGCCGATCTCGGCCAGCACCTCACGCACGGCGGTGATCTGGCCCTCGGGGTCGGGGTGGGAGCCGTCGACCACGTGCAGGATCAGGTCGGAGTCGGCGACCTCCTCCAGCGTCGAGCGGAAGGCCTCGATCAGCTGGTGGGGCAGGTGCCGGACGAAGCCGACGGTGTCGCTCATCGTGTAGATCCGGCCGTCCTCGGTCTGCGTACGACGGGTCGTGGGGTCCAGGGTCGCGAACAGCGCGTCCTCGACGAGTACGCCGGCATCGGTGAGCCGGTTCAGCAGCGAGGACTTGCCGGCGTTGGTGTAGCCGGCGATCGCCACGCTCGGGATCTCGTTGCGGCGCCGACCGGAACGCTTGGTGTCGCGGGTGGTCTTCATGTGCGCGAGCTCGCGGCGCAGCTTGGCGATCTTGGTGTTGATGCGGCGACGGTCGGTCTCGATCTTGGTCTCACCGGGACCGCGGCCACCGATGCCGCCGCCCTGCGAACCGACCCGACCACCGGCCTGGCGCGACAGGTTGCCGCCCCAGCCGCGCAGGCGCTGCTTCATGTAGTTCAGCTGGGCCAGCTCGACCTGGGCCTGGCCCTCCTTGCTCTTCGCGTGCTGGGCGAAGATGTCGAGGATCAGTGCGGTGCGGTCGACGACCTTGACCTTGACCTTGTCCTCGAGGTTGCGCAACTGGCTGGGCGCGAGCTCACCGTCGAGGATCACCGTGTCGGCGCCGGTGGCGCGCACGATCTCCGCGAGCCCCTCGACCTTGCCGCGCCCGATGTAGGTGGCCGGGTCGGGGCTGTCCCGGCGCTGGTAGAGCGCGTCGAGCACCTCGGAACCGGCGGTCTCGGCCAGCAGGGCGAGCTCGGCCATGCTGTTCTCGGCGTCCTCGACCGACCCTTCGGTCCAGACGCCGACGAGGATGACGCGCTCGAGGCGCAGCTGGCGGTACTCGACCTCGCTGATGTCCTCGAGCTCGGTGGAGAGTCCGGCGACGCGACGCAGGGCGTAGCGCTCGGCTAGGTCGCGCTCGCCGGTGGTGTCCTCGGGAAGCTCGTCGCGGGCCGCGTCTGCGCGCTGGTCGGCGGTGTCGTCCCAGTCGGCGGTCTGCGCCAGCTCCTGGGCGAGGTCGAAGGGTTCGGGTGCGTTCGTCATACGGGCTCCAGACTAGGCGCGTGCGCAACCCAATTCCCGATATGGGTGTATTTGTGCAGTTTGCTGGAGAGACTGGGGAGATGGCGTCCCTTCGCCCAGGAGCAACCCTGGCCCACCTAGCGCTGTACCTGGTCGCGGTGGACCTCGGGCGGCTGGTGGGCTCGCAGGCCGACGGTGTCTTCTTCTTCTGGCCCGCGGCCGGACTTGCCGCGCTCTGGCTGATGGACGCCCGCAGCCGGGAGCAGGTGTGGTTCAGCTCGGCGCTGCTGGTGGTCGGGACCACGGTGCTCGACGTCGCGCTGGGCGTGGACCCGCTCGCAGCGGTCCTGTACGGCATCGCGAACCTCACCGTCGGACTCACCGTGCGGGCCTTCAGCGCGCTCACCGAGGGGACGTCGTTCTGGGGCAGGCTGCCGCGACGGCTGGCCAAGACGCGCGACCTCATCGACGTCGGCATCGCGTGCGCCGTCGCGGGCGCGGTCAGCGCCGTACCCGGCATGGCGGCCGCACTCGTCAACAACGGCTCGGTGTCAGGCGAGGACCTCGTGGCCTGGGTGGTGCGCAACGCAGCCAGCACCTTCATCGTCGTCACCTCCGTGCTGGGGGTGCTCACCACGGTGTTCCGCGCCCACGCCCGCAACGGCTGGGCGGCGATCCTGACCCCCAAGCTCCGGCGCTACTGGGGCCTCGAGCTGGTCACGGTCAGCGTGCTCTCGATCGGCGCGGCTGTGGTGATGTTCCGCAACGCGGATGCGTTGCCGATCGCCTACGCGATGATCGTGGCCTCGATCTGGCTGGGCTACCGGTTCTCCCCCGTCGTCGGCGGTGTCTACACCTCGGTCTTCGCGACCATCGCGGTGCTCTACACCCAGGTCGGGTTGGGACCGTTCGGCGCGATCGAGGACCTGACTGCGCGGGCGATCACCGTGCAGGTCTACGCCTTCGTCACCTCGGTGGTGGTGATGCTGCTGTCGCTGGGCGGAGCCGAGCGTGCAGCGCTCTACGCCCGAGCGACGGCGTCCGAGGCTCGGGCCACGTCCCGCGCGGAGCTGCTCGACGCGGTGATGAACGTGATGACCGACGGCCTCATCGTCCTCGAGGGGTCCGGCGAGGTGATGATGCGGAACCCCGCGGCCGAGGCGATGATGGGGCCGCGTCGTACGACGGGCCAGGACGCACCGGACGACTACGGGATCTTCCACCTCGACGGCACCTCGATCGAGCGCGACGACCTCCCCCACACCCGTGCCCTGGCCGGTGAGCTGGTTGCCGCGGAGGACATCCTGCGCATCGACCCGAGTACCGGCCAGCAGGCGGTCCTCTCCGTCGGCGCCCTGCCGTTGCCTCGTCCACAGGCGGACGGCGGGACCATGGCGGTCGTCGTCATCCACGACGTCACCCAGGAGCGCACGCACCGCCGCGAGCTGCAGGCCTTCGCCGGCACGGTCGCCCACGACCTCAAGGCCCCGCTGACCGGGGTCGGCAGCTGGGCGGAGATCCTCGCTGACCAGCTCGACGAGCTCGGGGTCAATGTGACGGCTCCGCGATCGAGCCTGCGTCGCATCGAGACCGCGGCCGCCCGCATGGAGCAGCTGATCGCCGATCTGCTGGCCTACTCGCAGGCCCAGAGCGCGACCCTCTCCCCGGTCTCGCTGTCCCTCACCGGCATGGTCGAGCAGGTCGCCCGCGAGCAACGAGAGGTGTACGCCGACGTGCGGCCGGTCATCGAGCACGGGCCGCTGGGCCAGGTGATCGCCGACCGCACGCTGCTCGGGCAGCTGCTCTCGAACGTCATCGGCAACGCGGTGAAGTACGTCGCTCCGGGTACGACGCCGCACGTGCTCATCGGTAGTGAGCTGGTGGGCGACATGCTGGAGGTCCGGGTGGCCGACGACGGCATCGGCATCCCACGTGGCGAGCGCGGCCGCATCTTCGACAGCTTCTACCGTGCCTCGAGCTCGGGCGGCTACCCCGGCACCGGCCTCGGCCTGGCCATCTGCGCCCGCGCCGTCGAGCGGCACGGAGGCCGCATCTCTGCGCGCGAGGGGCTCGACGGACGCGGCACCACCCTGGTGTTCACGCTGCCGGCCGACCCCAGGCCCGAGCCTGAAGATCAGCGCCCCGGCGACACCACCAGCGCCGAGCCGCCGCCGCGGCGGGTCGGCTCCGCGACCGCCGTCAGGTAGCCGCGCGGACCGAGCTCGATCGCCGTCGCCGCACCGATCTCGGCCGCCGTCGTGCCCGGATCACCGGCTGGCACGAAGGTGTGTCCGTAGGCCTTCAGCTGGTCGCCGTACTCGTCGATGAACGCCTGTTCTGCGGTGACGTCGGCGGTGTTGCGCTGCGAGGCACGCGGTGCCGCGATGGCCTGCTCGATGCTCATGTTGCGGTCGTAGCGGTTGAACAGCATCTGCAGCACGGTCGTGATGATCGTCGAGCCCCCGGGCGACCCGAGGGCCAGCACCGGCTTGCCGTTGCGCAGCACGATGGTCGGCGAGATCGACGAGCGCGGCCGCTTGCCGGGGTCGATCCGGTTGGGGTCGGCCTTGTCGTAGACCGCAGTGAAGTCGGTCAGCTCGTTGTTGAGCAGGAAGCCGCGGCCGGGCACCACGATCCCCGAGCCACCGGTCTGCTCGATGGTGAGCGTGTACTCGACGATGTTGCCCCACTTGTCGGCCACGGTCAGGTTGGTCGTGTTGACGTTCTCGGTGTCGGGCTTGGCGTTGGGGCGAGCCGTCGCTCCACCGCACTTCCCGTCGTAGTGGTGGACGTTTCCGGGGTCCACCGGCTTGGTGAGCGCCTTCGTCGGGTTGATCTGGCAGGCGCGTTCGGCGGCGTACCTGTCGGAGAGCAGGGCCTGCTGCGGGACGTGGACGTACGCCGGGTCACCGACGTACGCGCCGCGGTCGGCGAAGGCCAGGGCGCTCGCCTCGAGGTAGTGGTGCAGCGCGTCGGTGTCGGACATGCCGCGCAGGCGGAAGCGCTCGAGGATGTTCAGTGCCTCGCCGACCGTCGTGCCGCCGGAGGACGACGGCGCCATCCCGTAGACGTCGAGGCCGCGGTAGCCGACATGGGTGGGGGCTTGCTGCTTGACCCGGTAGCGCGCGAGGTCCCGGGCGTGCAGGTATCCGGGCGGGATCGGCAGGTCGGGGTGGGCCCGCTTCGGCGGGTGCTGTGCGGTGCGCGCGATCTGCCTGGCGAGCGGACCGTCGTAGAAGGCCCGGATGCCGCGCTTGGCGATCAGGCGGTAGGTGGCCGCCAGGTCGGGGTTGCGCAGGATCGACCCGACGGCGGGTGGCTTGCCACCGGGCAGGTACAGCTTGCTGGTCGCCGGGAAGTTCGCGAACCGGCGCTGGTTCTCGCTCGTCTGGAGGTTGAACGTCTTGTCGACCTCGAAGCCCCGGTCGGCCAGCCGGGTCGCCGGCCGCAGCGCCTGGCCGATGCTGGTGGTGCCCCAGCGCTTCAGTGCCGTGTTCCAGGTCGCCAGCGATCCCGGCGTACCGACGGAGACGCCGCTGGTGACCAGCTCGGGAGTGAAGTTGTAGGGCTTGCCGGTCTTGGGGTCGATGAAGGCGTCGTGCGGCATCGTCCTCGGGGCCGTCTCGCGGCCGTCGATGGTGCCGACCTTGCCGGTGCGGGCGTCGTAGTGCACGAAGTAGCCGCCGCCCCCGATCCCGGAGCTGTAGGGCTCGGTGACGCCGAGTGCAGCCGCGGTCGCGACGGCCGCGTCGACGGCGTTGCCACCGCGCTCGAGCACCTGGAGACCGATCCTGGAGGCCTCCGGGTCGACCGAGCTCACCGCACCGCCGTACCCCTTGCTGGTGGGTGTCTTGAGGTCGTACGGCGCCGGCGCCGGGGAGGCGCTGCTCCCCTGGGCCGGTGACGTGGTGGCGGCGAGCCCAGCGAAGCCGGTGAGCAGAGCAGCTCCGGTGGCGATGAACCGGCGACGGACGTGCGACATGAGTGGCCTCCCGAGACGTTGACCTTGCCAACATTCAAGACACGCAGCGGTCCCGCACGCAAACGCGAGGTGTTTGTCGGCGGCCCGCGTCGGGTACGCCGCAGGACATGAGCGACGCCGAGAAGCCGACCCCGCCCGGAAGCCCGATGCGGGACGACCAGCCCAGCGGTGACCGTCCCGGAGGCCACGACGACGACGCCTCGGCCCACCCCGCGAGCGGCGGGCACACCATCCCGATCGACGAGGAGCAGCCCGATCCGGGTGCGGAGCCGGGCGAGGGCCACGACCTCCAGGAGGAGAACGCCGGGACCTCGGAGGACCAGCCGTCCCAATGAGCCTCGGCGCCAACGAGCGGAAGGACACGACATGAGCGACCCGGCCGACGAGACCGGCACCGTGACCCCTGACCACGCGGGGGCGGACACGACCCGTGACTCGGGGCAGACTCCTCCGACCGAGATCGAGGAGTCGGACCCCAACGCCGACAGCGCCGACGGGTTGGCCGGCGGGATGGGCGTGAGCAGCGAGCGTCCCGGGCCCGTGCGCGGAGTCGACGAGGAGGTCACCTACGGGACGGCGCCGACGCATCCCCCCGACGAGAAGGTGGGCGATCCCCCACCCGAGCAGTCGGCGTACGACGGGGAGCCCGAGGTGCATCCCGACAACGACCTACCGGCCCATCCGCGCAACCCGGAGGGCAACCCGGGTCACTAGGGCGGCTGACCGCGTCCTCCCCGGCCTTTGCGCGAACGGAGTCCGAGGCGCAGGCTGCGAGCATGCCTCTCTCCGCGGACGACCTCGCCGTACGCTCCGACGACTTCGACCAGGTCGTGCTGTCGCGCGACGCCGCACTGGCCGTCGACGTCCTGGCCGAGCACTTCGCACTCGTGCTGGTCCACCCGGCGCCGGCCGTCGTGCCCCGCTCCGCCTGGATCGAGATGCTGCCGGACTACGTGGTGCACGCGTGGGAGGTCGAGGAGCAGAAGCTCGAGGTCCGCGACGACCTCGGCGTCGTGCTGCAGCGGATCCGGATGGAAGCCACCGTGCTCGGCGAAGACCGCAGCGGGCCCTTCGTCGTCTCCGACCTCTGGATCCCGGTCGACGACGGGTGGCGGGTCTGGCGCCGCCACTCCACTCCGCTCAGCGCGGGACGGATGCCCGGCAGCGACGGCAGAGCAGCCTCAGACGATGACGACCGGGTGGCGCACGACGGCGTCGAAGAAGTAGCCACCGTCGTTGAACCGCGCCACGTCCGGTTGGGTGCGGCCGCGGACGTCGGTGGCGCGGGCGAGCAGGGCGTGATCGCCAGCCGTGGCCCCCGGCCAGCGGTAGGACCACCGAGCCCATCCGTCGCGGTGGTCCTCGAGGCGCACGCGGTGCCAGGTGTCGCCGTCGACGCTCACCTCCACGTGCTTGATCCGGCCCGCGCCACTCCAGGAACGACCGTGGAGCACGCGCCCGCCGCGCCTGGACAGGCTCTCGCCCTCGACCAGCTCCCAGGCGCTCCGGACCGGGTTCGTGGTCAGCGGCGGACTGTCGGCGGGCCAGTCGCCGCCGGTCATCCGGTACCACTTGGTGTTCCACGGCGAGGTCAACGGACTGCGTGAGACCTCGAGCGAGCCCAGCCACTTGATGCTGGCGATACCGACCCAGCCCGGCACGACGAGACGCAGCGGGAAGCCGTGGTCGGGCAGCAACCGGCGTCCGTTGGCCGCCCACGCCAGCAGGACGTCGTCGAGTGCCTTCCCCACCGGGATGGGCCGGCGCACCGGTCCGTAGTCGGTGCCCTTGTCGACGTACGACGGGTCGAGGCCGGTCGCCATCACGTCCACGGCGTCCGGTGCGATGCCGAGTCGACGCAGCACCTCCCGCAGCCGGACTCCTTCCCAGGTGACCGTGCCGACGGCACCGAGCTTCCACTGCGTGCCTGCGGCGGGCGTCCCCTGCTGGGTGCCGTAGAAGCTGCGGCCGTTGCCGGTGCACTCGTGCACGGTGGTGATCCTCGTGTGCGGCAGACGCTTGAGGCCGGCCAGGCTCAGGCTGACCGCCTCGTCCCGGGAACGCTCCTGCCTCAGGCCGTCACCGAAGACCTCGAGCCGGTAGCTGTGCGGGTCGATGCGCGGTGTGCTGGTGTCGTTGCGGACGAACAACCGCGGCTGCGGGGTCAGGAAGCGATCGTGGTCGACCGAGTCCCAGCGCATCTCCGCGTTGCTGCCGTAGACGACGAAGTCCTTCTCCGGCAGCGGTTTGAGGATGGGCCCGTCGGGTGGAGTCTCTGCCGATGCCGCGCCGGGGCGCGTCGCCGCAGCACCCGCGCCGACCGCGGCCAGTCCGAGGACCGTGCGGCGGCTCAGGGCCGCGGCGGAGGAAGTGTTGTCAGCGGTGTGTGCGGTGGCCGAGTTCGTCCCCATGCCGCCACATTACTCTAGTAAGTCACTCAACATAGTGAGCGGCTTGCCGTCATCTTCCTACTTGGGAGGCATCCGGATCCCGCCGTCGACCCGGATGGTCTCGGCGTTCATGTAGGAGTTGGTCAGGCACTCGATGACCATGCTGGCCAGCTCGTCGGGTACGCCGAGCCGCTTGGGGAACAGCACGCTCTCGCCCAGCTTGGCCTTGAACTGCTCGGACTGCTCGCCCTCGCCGTAGATCGGGGTGTCGATCAGGCCGGGGGCGACGGTGTTGAGGCGGATGCCGACCGCGGCGAGGTCGCGGGCGACCGGCAGGGTCATGCCGACCACACCACCCTTCGACGCGGAGTACGCCGCCTGGCCGATCTGCCCGTCGAAGGCGGCCACGCTGGCCAGGTTGACGATGGCACCGCGCTCGCCGGACTCGGTCGGCTCGTTGCGCGACATCGCCGTACCCACCAGGCGGACGCAGTCGAAGGTGCCGATCAGGTTGATCGCGACCACCTTGGAGAAGGCCTCGAGGTCGGCGGCCGAGTCGTAGGAGCCATCCCGACCGACGGTGCGCTGAGCCCAGCCGATGCCCGCGGAGTTGACCAGGGCGCGGATCGGACCGAGCTCCTCCGCCTGCTCGATGGCGGCCTTGATCTGCTCGGTCCTGGTCACGTCGACCGGTGCGAAGACGCCACCGATCTCTCCGGCCAGCTCCTCGCCCTTCTCGGAGTTCAGGTCGGCGACGACCACCTTCGCGTCCTTGGCGGCGAGCTGACGGGCGACTGCTGCTCCGATGCCGGAGGCGCCGCCGGTGACGATTGCACTGGCTCCGTTGATGTCCATGCCGGGAGCCTACGACCCTGCTTGCGTCATACGAATGGGGGCCTCGAGGCCACGAAACGTATGACGCAAGGTCGGTTCACTAGAGGGCGGTGACCCCTTCGGCGGTCAGCACAGCCGGGCCGGTCATCAGGATCCGGTCGTCCTCGGTCCAGACGATCTGCAGGGTGCCGCCGGGCAGGTCGACGGTGTACGGCGTACCGCGGTCGGCATCGTCGGCGACCGCCGCCGCCACCATCACCGCGCAGGCACCGGTGCCGCAGGACCGGGTCTCGCCCGAGCCGCGCTCGTGCACCCGCATGGCGACGTGGTGGTCGCCGCGGCGTACGACGAACTCGACGTTGACGCCGTCGGGATAGGTCGCCTCGTCGTGACCCGGCACCTCACGCAACTCGCCGGCCTCGGCCAGGTCGTCGACGAACGTGACCGCGTGCGGGTTGCCCATGCTGACGTTGGTGGCCCTGAGCTCGCGATCTCCGACACGCACAACCGTGTCGCCGAGCACCTGAGGCGTACCCATGTCGACGGTGACGGTGTCGGCGTCGAAGGTGAGCGTCTTGACGCCGGCGCGGGTGGCGATGGGCAACGGGTTGCGGGGATCCACGTCGGCGTGGGTGACCAGGAAGTGGCCGAGCACCCGGATGCCGTTGCCGCACATCTCGCTGAGCGAGCCGTCGCTGTTGCGGTAGTCCATGAACCAGGTCGCCTCACCCCGCGCGGCCACCGCCGCCGGGTCCTCGGTCGCGTCGGTACGCACCACCCGGATCACGCCGTCGCCGCCGATCCCGGCCCGGCGGTCGCACAGCCGGGCCACCTGCTCGGGCGTCAGCTCGTGCTTGCCGTTGGCGTCCGGGACCAGCACGAAGTCGTTCTCGGTGCCGTGGCCCTTGACGAAGGAGTACTCGCTCACGCGGGGAATCCTGTCACGGGGATGGTTTCCCCGGGCGCCCGGGGAAACTGCCACCGGCGGGCGGATACTTCGGCCCATCGCCTCCAGTTTTGCCCGCCAGCCCCGTCCGTTTCGTCACGCCGGCGGGGCGTACAGCTTCTCGGCGTACGACGGTCCGTAGTACTCGTCGAGCTCGTCGATCGTGGCCTCCGGGCGCTCCAGGCGCTGCGCCAGCACCGCGCGCCGTGCCACGACGGCCTCGGGGTCCCAGGTCTCCGGCTCCCACAGCTGCGCGCGCAGGAACGCCTTGGCGCAGTGGTGGAACACCGCTTCGATCGAGACCACCAGCGCGATCTGCGGCCGGTGGCCCTTGACCTCCAGGGCGTCGAAGAAGTCGGCGTCGGAGACCAGCCGGGCGCGGCCGTTGATCCGGAGGGTGTCGCCGCGGCCCGGGATCACGAAGATGAGGCCGACGTGAGGGTTCTCCAGGATGTTGCGGTAGCCGTCGGCCCGCCTGTTGCCCGGTCGCTCGGCGATCGCGATGGTGTGCTCGTCGATGACGTGCACCAGCCGGCCGGCCGGGTCGCCCTTCGGCGAGGCGTCGCAGCTGCCGTCGGCGGCGGAGGTCGCCAGCACGCAGAACGGCGCCGAGGACAGCCAGGCCACGTCGAGGTCGGTCAGGGTCGGCCGCTCCTTGTCGCGCACCCGCGGGACAGGCTCGCCGAGCAGGTCGGTCAGCGCAGCGACGTCAGTGATCTCGGTCCACGTCATGCGCCGACGGTACGCCGGACGGGTCGGGATGCAGACCGAGATACAGGCTCCACGGCTCGCCCTCCGGATCGCTCGGCATCGTCGCGATCTCGTCGAGCACGGTCTGCAGCCGGTCCTGCACCCGGCGGCGGTCCTCGGCGGTGAGCCGGAAACCCAACCGGGCACTGTCCAGCTGCCCGGGCCCGAGTCCCTTGATCTCCTCGAGGAACGTCTCGAGCAGCAGGTCGCGACCACCCTCGGGCCAGTCGAGGCCGGTGGACACGTAGAACGACTTGCCCGAGGCCAGGTAGGGCCGTTCGCGTGAGCCCCGAGCACCACGGCGGGTCGGTTGCTCGATCAGGAAGCCGGTGTCCACCAGCGTCCGGACGTGGTGGAGCACCGAGGCAGGGTTGAGGCCCAGGACCTCGGCGATCTCCTTGTTGGTCCGTGGCTCGTGCAGCGTCGCCCGCAGGATCCTCAGCCGAAGGGTGGAGGCGAGGGCCTTGGCCTCGGCCTCGTCGGCGTCGCGGCGAGCCCACACCTGGCGGGTCGAACCGACCGGGAGCGGGCCGTACGGCGCTGCCTCCAGCGGGGCCTCATCGCGGGCGACTGCGCTGTCCATAGCGACACGGTAGCCGCTTTCGCTAACCGATTGATAATTCCCAATCAGTGGGTCAGGATGCTGGCATGACCGTCGAACCTCCGGCCGCCTCGGGCGCCGACACCGGGGCGCCGCCCGCTGAGCCGGAGCCGGCCACCAGGCTTCGTGGCGGCCTGCTGCGCCACCACGACTTCCGCCAGCTGTTCCTCGCCGACTCGCTGAGCCAGTTCGGCACCCAGCTGTCCATGCTCGCCCTGCCGGTGCTGGCCGTGAGGGTATTGGACGCCACACCATTCCAGATGGGACTGCTCGGGACGTGTGAGTTCCTCGCGTTCCTCGTCATCGGGCTGCCCGCCGGCGCCTGGGTCGACCGGTGGCGCAAGCAGCGTGTGCTGGTGTTCAACGACCTCGTGCGCGGCCTCGCGCTCGCGACCCTCCCCCTCGCCTGGGCCCTCGACGCCCTCACCTTCGGACAGATGCTGCTGGTCGCCCTGGTCGTGGGCTGCTGCACGGTCTTCTTCGACGTCGCCTACCAGAGCTACCTCCCCGACATCGTGGAACCGGACGACATCGGCGAGGGCAACGCCAAGCTGCAGGCGGTGCAGTCGGTCGCCATGATCGGCGGCCCGGCCGCCGGCGGTGGCCTGATCAAGCTGATCGGCTCGCCCCTGACGGTGGGGCTCGATGCCCTGACCTTCGTCTGGTCGGCGTTCTGGGTACGCCGGATCCAGCACGTCGACACCCCTCCTCGCCGTGAGGACCGGCGACCGCTCGCCGTCGAGATTCGCGAGGGCCTCTCGTTCGTGCTCAGGAACCCGCTGCTCTGGCGCATCACCGCGTGCACCGGCACCGCGAACTTCTTCTCCTCGATGACCGGCGCGATGCTGGTGATCTTCGCGCTGAACAACCTGCATCTGGACCCCGGGCACCTCGGCCTGGCCATGGGCATCGGCGCCGCAGGCGGCCTGCTCGGGGCACTCACCACGCCGCGCGTGAACAACCTCGTCGGTGAGGGCAGGACCATCCCGTTGGCCTCGCTCGGCTGGATCCCCGCCCAGGCGCTGATGCCGCTCGCCGGAACCGTGATCCCGCCGATGGTGGCCCTCACGTTGTCCAGCTTCGTGGTCACCTTCGTCGTCGTGGTCTACAACGTGACCCAGGTGAGCTTCCGGCAGCGCCTGTGCCCGAGGCCCCTTCTCGGCCGGATGAACGCGTCGATCCGGTTCATCGTCTGGGGCACCATGCCGATCGGCGCCTTCATCGGCGGTGTGGTCGGCGAGGCGGTGGGCGCTCGCAACGTGTTCTGGATCGGCGTGGTCGGCGCGGCCATCTCCGCGATTCCCGTGGTGTTCTCGCCACTCATCCGCATGCGTGACCTCCCCAAGGAGCTCGACCGGCTCAGCGCCTGACCGCCTCCAGGGCCCGCTCGACGCGCTGCGGATCGTCGTGGCGCACCCAGGTGATGCGCAGGTCCTTGCGGAACCAGCTGTCCTGACGCCGGGCAAAGCGACGAGTCCCGGCGACCGTCTTCTCGCGTGCCTCCTCCTCGGTCAGCTTGCCGTCGAGGAAGGCCAGCACCTGCTGGTAGCCCAGTGCCCGGTTCGCCGTACGCCCCTCCCGCAGACCGTGCTCGGCGAGGCGTCGTACCTCCTCCACGAAGCCGTCGGCCCACATCGCCTCGACCCGCTGCTCGATACGGCGGTCGAGCGTCTCCCGGTCGATGTCGACGCCGATCTGGACCGCGCCGGCGTAGTGGTAGCGCTGCTCGGGCAGGGATGCATTGAACGGCCGGCCGGTGAGCTCGATGACCTCGAGGGCGCGTACGACGCGGCGGCCGTTGCTGGGCAGCACCTGGGCCCCCGCCGCCGGGTCGAGCTCGCTTAGTCGGGCGTGCATCGCCGCGGACCCGATCTCGGCGAGCTCCGTCTCGAGTCGGGCGCGGACCTCGGGGTCGGTACCGGGGAACTCGAACTCGTCCAGCACGGCACGGGTGTAGAGCGCAGAACCGCCCACCAGCACAGGGGAAACTCCCCTGCTGCGACAGTCGTCGATGATCTCCCGAGCCCACCCCTGGAACTCCGCGACGGTGGCCGGCTCGGTCACCTCGAGGACGTCGAGCAGGTGATGGCGAATGCCTCGGCGTTCGTGGACCGGCAGCTTCGCCGTACCGATGTCCATGCCGCGGTAGACCTGCATCGAGTCGGTATTCACGACCTCCCCGCCGAGCCGATCGGCGAGGTCGAGCGCGAGGTCGCTTTTCCCCGCGGCCGTCGCGCCCACCACGGCTACGACGGGGAGGGGGCTCGAGGCGCTGGACACGGTCGCTAGTTTGGCAAAGACGCCGTCGGGTACGGCGCTCGGAGCACGTAGGTCGACGACGAGGAGAGGCAGACGTGGGATTCCTGGACGACGCGAAGAAGAAGCTCGAGGACGCCGTGGACAAGCACGGCGACAAGATCGGCGAGGGCCTGGACAAGGCCGGCAGCTTCATCGACAAGAAGACCGACGGCAAGTACGGCGACAAGATCTCCACCGGAGTCGGCAAGGCCAAGGAAGCGCTCGACGGGCTCGACGGCCGCAAGGACGACATCGCCGCACCACGACCGGACGCGAGCACGCCACACCCGGACCCCGACACCGACCCCTCCCACCCGACCGGGCCCACCGGACCGTCGGACCCCACTGAGCCGACCGAGCCCACCGAGCCGACGGCCCCGACCGGGCCGATGGGTGGAGGGTCCGAGGGCGACCCGGACCCGGTGCCGACCGATCCCTCGCCCCTGCCTCCCGAGCCCGGCGCCGACCCGGCCGAGGACGCTGGTCCGGGCGCGAGGCCGGCCGCGGGAGCCCCGGCGTGAGCGACCAGTCGACCAGCAGCCAGAACCCGGGCGAGAAGCCCGAACCGCAGATGGACGCGCCGCCCGACCCGGGCCCCGGTGGTCCTGCGGACTGGATCGACCCGGACGAGGACGACGTCCGCCTGGCCACCCCGGACCAGCCGCGCTCGGCGCAGGTCGAGGACGACCACGTGCCCGACGAGATCGAGGACGCCGAGGACCTCGACGAGGACGACAAGGATCTCGAGCCGGGCGACGAACCGCCGGCCTGAGGTCGGCCGCCCACCTCACCACTCCCCGAACATGCGAATGTCACGAGTGGGACAGCAGAGCACTCCTCGGAGCGCTCCAGTCACATTCGCATGTTCGAGGGCCGGGGACGGATCCCTGAGTCGAGCTAGCGCGAGCAGCCGTCCTGGGCGGGCAGCGGGGCGGGGACGCCCACGGTCGGCAGGCCGAGGGTGACACCGACCGGAGCAGGCGCCGTGCGGGCCTCCCAGGCGTCTCCGGAGCGGGTACGACGGACCGACTGCACGGGTCCGTCGGCGACGAGGTGGTGCGGTGCGCCGTACGAGACGACCACCTCGACCACGTCGCCCGGGCGTACGTCGACGGGCGAGCCGTCCTCGGTGACCGGCGTGAAGTGCACCAGCCGGTTGTCCCGGGCGCGACCGGAGAGGCGGTGGGTGGCCGCGTCCTTGCGACCCTCGCCCTCGGCGACCAGCAGCTCGACGGTGCGACCTTCGAGCGCGCGGTTCTCCTCCCAGGCGATCTGGTTCACGGCCTCGACCAGGCGCTCGTAGCGCTCCTGCATCACGGCCTTCGGCACCTGCTCCTCGAGCGTGGCCGCAGGGGTGCCGGGACGCTTGGAGTACTGGAAGGTGAACGCACCGGAGAAGCGCGCGGCACGGACCACGTCGAGGGTGGCCGCGAAGTCCTCCTCGGTCTCGCCCGGGAAGCCGACGATGATGTCGGTGGTGATGGCGGCCTCGGGCATGGCGGCGCGGACCCGGTCGATGATGCCGAGGTACCTCGACTGGCGGTAGGAGCGTCGCATGGCCCGCAGCACCCGGTCGGAGCCGGACTGCAACGGCATGTGCAGCGACGGCATCACGTTGGGGGTCTCGGCCATCGCCTCGATGACGTCGTCAGTGAACTCGGCCGGGTGGGGCGAGGTGAACCGCACCCGCTCGAGGCCCTCGACGTCACCGCACGCGCGCAGCAGCTTGGAAAACGCCTGCCGGTCGCCGAACTCGACGCCGTAGGCGTTCACGTTCTGGCCGAGCAGGGTCACCTCGCTGACGCCCTCGGCCACCAGCGCCTCGATCTCGGCCAGGATCTCCCCCGGCCGGCGGTCCTTCTCCTTGCCGCGCAGCGCCGGGACGATGCAGAACGTGCAGGTGTTGTTGCAGCCGACCGAGACCGACACCCAGGCGGCGTACGCCGACTCGCGCTTGGTGGGCAGCGTGGAGGGAAAGACCTCGAGCGACTCGAGGATCTCGACCTGCGCCTCCTCCTGCACCCGGGCGCGCTCGAGCAGCACCGGCAGTGAACCGATGTTGTGCGTGCCGAAGACGACGTCGACCCACGGCGCCTTCTGGGTGATCGTGGAGCGGTCCTTCTGGGCCAGGCAGCCGCCGACGGCGATCTGCATCCCCGGCTTGCTGGCCTTGATCGGCGCGAGGTGGCCGAGGTTGCCGTAGAGCTTGTTGTCGGCGTTCTCCCTGACTGCGCAGGTGTTGAACACCACCACGTCGGCGTCATCGCCGTCGGGCGCGGCGACGTAGCCCGCGTCCTCGAGCAGCCCGGTCAGGCGCTCGGAGTCGTGGACGTTCATCTGGCACCCGTAGGTGCGGACCTCGTAGGTGCGTCCTGAAGCAGATCCGGTCATGGCCGCAACAGCCTACGTGGGGTCGGCTACGGCCGCGGGTCGCCCTCCGCGATGTCCTCGATGCTGTCGTCGAGCTCCTCGGGGTCGATCGGCCCCGCGCCGTGCTCGGAGTCGCGAGTCGTCGCCTTGGGCTCGTTGTGGAACGGCTCGCCCGACTCACCGTTGGCGGGAGTGTCGTCGGCCTCGATCACGATCGGCTCCGGCAGGTCCTCCGGCGACGGCGGCTCGAAGTGGGCGAGATCGGGGCCGGGGATGTTGTCGCGCGGGTCGGCGACGGTCTCCGCCGTCTCGGTCTCCGGTGCCTCTGTCTCGGGGGCCTCTGTCCCGGGGGCTTCGGCCTTCCGCACCTCGGTCTCGGGGACCTCGACGTCCCGCTCGAGCGGCTCGGCGGGTGCCGCCGCCGGCGGCGTCTCGGAGTGCGGGGTCGGCGAGGTGCCGGTGATCGTGCTCCGGACGAGGCCGATGCCGGCACCGGCGGCGCCCTTGACGAGCCCGGCGGCCAGGGCGGTGCTGCCGATGGGGTGCTTGGCCACCGAGACTGCGGTCGAGACCGCTTCCTGGGCCAGTGTCCCTACGGTTCCCACGGTCTTCCGGACGCTCATCGTCGATCCTTTCCTCGGCTGTGGCGGACACGGTTCCAGTGCCCGGACGCCACCTTCGCAAACACCGGTGGACACCCGGCGAACGGTCTCAGGACGTGGCTGCCTTCTTGGGTGTCACCCAGAGCCGGATGACCCCCTCGATCACGACGGTGCCGTCGCCGCGGACGCCCCGCACGCGCACCGGCAGGTCGGGGTCGTCCCCGGCCCACTGCTCAGGGTCGGTCTCGGCGATGCAGGTGATGTCGCTGGTGGCCTTGGCGGTGTAGCTGACCTCCATCCCCTTGGGGATCCACCGCTTGTCCCGCGGGATGGACGCCTCGGCCAGCACGCCCATGGCTGCCTCCAGCCCGTTGCACAACGCGATCGCGTGCACGGTGCCGATGTGGTTCTTCACCCCGCGTCGCTTCGGGATGACGACCTCGGCGTGGTTGGGCTCGATCACCGTGAAGCGGGGCCGGATGGTCCAGAAGTACGGCGCCACCTGGGAGAACGCGAAGGAGAACAGGCGGTCCCCGACCAGCGGGATGGCGTGGGTCTTCTGGTACAGATCGACGACTCGGCTCATGGGCCGAACATTACTCGTCAGTAGGGTCACCCGATCCTGGGTGTGGGGAGCCTCACGCGCGTCCGTCCAGGCGCTCGATCAGCCGCATCGCGTCGTACGGCGCGTAGCCCTTCATGTCGTTGTCGAAGTAGACGAAGGAGTCCCGTCCATCCGCGGTCCAGCCGGTCAACTGCTCGGCCCACCGGTCGAGGGCCTCGTCGGTGTAGCCACTGGCGTAGAGCTCCTGGTCGCCGTGCAGGCGCGCGTAGACGATCGGGCCGACCGCCTGCTCGAACCGCGGCCACTTCCCAGCCGAGTCGGCCACCACCAGCGCCAGGTCGCACTTCTCCAGATGCCGGACAGCCTCGTCGGAGGCGAAGCTCAGGTGCCGGGGCTCCAGGGCGTGGTGGATCGGCCGCTCCGCCACCTCGCCGGACCACAGCCGGTCCCCGGAGAGCCGGTCGTCGTGGCGCGTCGCCAGCTGGGCGGCCTCGGTCGTGGTGCGCGGGAGCAGCTCGCAGAACCGGGTCAGCACGTCCTCGTCGTAGGCGAAGGTCGCCGGCAGCTGCCAGAGGATCGGACCGAGCTTCTCCCCCAGCGCGAGCACACCCTGGGCGAAGAAGTTGGCCAGCGGCTGCTCGACGTCCTGGAGCCGCTTCATGTGGGTGATGAAGCGGCCGCCCTTGACCGCGAACACGAAGTCGTCAGGCACCTCGGCCCGCCACTTCTCCCAGCTCGACGGTCGCTGCAGGGAGTAGAAGGAGCCGTTGACCTCGATCGAGGAGAGCTGGGAGGCGGCGTACTCCAGCTCGCGCCGCTGGGGCAGGCCCTTGGGGTAGAAGTCACCGCGCCACGGCGGGTAGCGCCATCCAGAGATGCCGATGTGGTGGGTCACCTCAGGCCAGTACCCGACGGACGTCGATGCTGCACCCCACGACCGTGTCGACGCGGCCGTCGCCCTGTGGCTCGTCGAACCACATCCCCTCGGTGGCGCCGAGCTTGGCGAGCACGCGCAGCGACCTGGTGTTGCGGTGGTCGGGGGCGGCGAACAGCTCCGTCGCGCCGTCGTACGCCGGGACGACGAAGTCACGCAGGAACACCCACAACAGGCTGGTGCCGAGACCACGATCGACGTGCGCCGCCTCGCCGATCACGTAGTCGAAGCCGATCGCGTCGGGCCGGCCGCACAGCAGGGCGAACTCCGGATGGTCGGAGATCCGGTAGTCCTGGCAGAACCCCACCGACCGGCCGTTGACCTCCCAGACCCAGTAGCGGACCCGGTCCTCCCCACGGATGCCGGGTCCGTAGTAGTCGGCGATCTGCGCGACCGAACGGTTCTCGTCCCACCAGGTGGCGACGTGCGGCGCGTTGATCCATCGCTCGAGGGCGCCGAAGTCACCCTCGGTCATCGGACGCAGCGCGAAGGTGTGCTCCTCGTCTACCTGGAAGCGCAGCGGGTCCGAGGACAGGTCCACGGCCAGCACCGGTCCGCGTCCGCCGGCCAGCCGGTCGGCCGCACGGGCCCACGACTCGTCCTCACGGACCTCGGCGCGGGTGAACTCGATGAGCACAGGGCCCAGTGTGCTGGTTGGATGCTCGCGTGCACACCACGGCAGAGATCGAGCAGGCCTTCCGCGACTACCAGGCAGCGGTCCAGCGCATCGCGGACACCGGCGACTGGCCGCGCTTCGCCGACCTGTTCACCGAGGACGCGACCTACGAGGAGCACGCGTTCGGCAGCTTCACCGGACGCGAGGCGATCCGCTCGTGGGTGGTGAGGACGATGACGTCGTTCCCCGGAAACACCATGACCAGCTTCCCGATCGCCTGGCACGTCGTGGACGAGCCGACGAGTCGGGTCATCTGCGAGGTCCGCAACCTGATGCCCGACCCGGGCGACGGATCCCAGCACGAGGCCAGCAACCTGACCATCCTCACCTACCGCGGCGCCGGGCTCTGGTCGCGCGAGGAGGACGTCTACAACCCGATGCGGTTCGCCCGCATGTCGGCGGAGTGGGCGGAGGTGGCCCGCCGGCACGGTCGGCTGAGCGAGGAGGGGCAGGCCTTCCTGGCGCAGTTCCGCTAGGCCTTGCGCGGCGGCGGGAACGTCAGCATCGGCTCGATGCGGTCGAGTCGGCCGAGCACGTAGTCCCGGAGGTCCTGGGTGTTCCTGGGCTGGTGGCCATGTTGATTGCTGGGCCCGTCCTCGCCGAGGCTGCCGGACATCAGCCCGCCGGAGAGCATCCCGCCGATCAGCGCTCCGGCGAAGGTGGCGGCGTCCTCGTCGTCGGGAGGAAGCCCGAGTCGCTCGGCGATCACCTCGCTCATCATCGCGATGGGGCGGAGCAGCTCGGCCATCAGCCCGCGCCGCAGCTCCGGGACCTGCTGGATCAGCTCGTTGCGAAGGCCCTCCAGCTCGAGGTCCTCGTCGGGGACCTCGGTGGTCAGCGCCTCGATCGCGTGGCGGAGGGCGTCGATCGGACCCAGCTCGGCGGGGGCGGCGCGGAACAGCTCGATCGTCCGGGTGTCGATGAACTCGGAGAGCACCACTTCTTCCTTTGTCGGGAAGTAGCGGAAGAAGGTGCTCGGCGAGACCTCCGCCGCTGCAGCGATCTGTTCGACCGAGGTCTCGGCGTACCCCTGCTCGCTGAACAGCCGCAACGCCTCACGCTGGATGGTCGCCTTGGTGCGCGCCTTCTTGCGCTCACGCAGGCCGGGCAGTGGAGGCATCGGCTCGGTCGACGGCTTCTTCGGCACGTCCCGATTCTGCGCCATCGAGCGACGGGTCCGCCTCAGGCTCGACCGGACGTACGACGGGCATCAGTCGCCACGCCACGATCGCACCGACAAGCGCGATGCCGGCAGAGGTCCAGAGTGCGGCGTCCATGCCCTGCACGAAGGCGCTCGCGACCGAGTGCGCCAGCGCGCCGGAACCGCTCTGGTGCGCCACCTCCAGCCCGGCCTGGGCCGACTCGCGCACGACTCCGGCCGTGTGGACGGGCAGACCCTGGGTGTCGACCGCCGCCCGGTACTCGTGGTTGAGCAGGGCGCCGAGCACCGCGATCCCGAGCACGCTGCCGACCTGGCGCAGGGTCTGCACCAGTGCCGAACCACTGGCCGCCCGCGCCCGGGGCAGCGTGAACAAGGCGGTGTTCTGGGCAGCGAACAACGACATCCCGAACCCCAGGCCCACCACCGTGGACCACATGCCCGTGCGGCCGAAACCGTCGGAGACCCCGGTGGTCGCTCCGCACACCAGGCCCGCCGCCATCAGCACGAACCCGGCGGCAGCCAGCGACCTCATGGAGAACCGGGTCCCGAGAGCGTTGGCCAGGCGCATTGCCACGAGCATCCCGGCCACGAGCGGCAGCGAGCGCAGACCGGTGCCGAGGGCGTCGGCACCCAGGACGGCGCGGTAGTACTGCGGCAGGGTGAACATCACTCCGAAGAAGGCCAGGCTGGCGATCGCCGCCGCCACCGCGCCGTAGCGGAAGCCGCGATCGGCCCAGACGGCGAAGTCGAAGACGGGTACGACGCCGCGCAGTCGGCGTTCCCAGACCAGGAAAGCCGCGAGCACGAGCAGGCCGCCGATGGTTCCGATCAGCACGACAGGGTCGCTCCACCCTCGCGCCGGCGCCTCGATCACGCCGTAGGTGAGTCCCAGCAGACCGGCTCCCGCAGCCACGGCCCCGACGACGTCGATCCGCTCTCCCTGGCCGGTGACCTCGTCGCGCGGCATGAACCGCGTGACGGCGAGGATCGCGAGCGCGATGACGGGCACGTTGATCGCGAAGACCGAGCCCCACCAGAAGTTCTGCAGCAGCAACCCGCCCACGATCGGCCCCAGCGGCAGGCCGATCATCGTGGACAGGCTCAGCACCAGGATGGCGCGGGAGCGCTCGGCCGGCTCGAACAGGACCACCACCGCCGACATCGCCAACGGAATCAGCACCGCGGCCCCCAGGCCGAGCACGGCCCGGGCAGCGATCAGGCTTCCCGGGCTGTCGGCGACGGCACACCACAGCGAGCCGAGCCCGAAGACGGCGAGTGCGGCGAGGGTGAGGTTCTTGCGGCCGAAGCGGTCCCCCAGCATCCCCGCCGGTAGCAGCACGGCCGCCATCACCAGCAGGTAGGCGTCAGCGAACCACTGCAGCTGGGCGGTGGAGGCGTGCAGGTCGACGGCGATGTCGGGCAACGCCACGTTGAGCACCGTCATGTCGAGCCCGACGACGAACAGGCTCATCGCCGTGGCACCCATCGCCCACCAGCGAGCGTTGTCCTTGGTCATGGTCAAACCTCAAGTCAGTGTTAAAAGCACGTGACTTGATATTAGGAGTGACTTTCACTTTTAGCAAGCTAGTCCCCGAACTCGATGTCATCGTCCGCCTGGTCCAGGTCGAGCTCCTCCTTGACCACGCGGAAGGCGACACCGGCGGAGTGGCCCTTGCGGGCGAGCATGCCGACGAGGCGGCGGACCGCCTTGTCGTGATCGAGTCCCCGCGCCGTGCGGAGCTTGGCCCGCACCAGCGCGCGAGCCGCCTCGACCTCGTCGTCGGCGTCGATCTCGTCGAGGGCTTCGCGAGCCGTCTCGTCGTCGATCCCCTTGCGGCGGAGCTCCTGTGCCAGGGCTCGCTTCGCCAGGCCCTTGCCGGACTGGCGCTGCTCGACCCACTCGCGCGCGAACGCCGCGTCGTCGACCAGCCCGACCTCCTCGAACCGGTCGAGGAGCCGGGTGGCGATCTCGTCGGGCACGTCTCGAGAGCTCAGCTTGGTGGCCAGCTCGGAGCGCGTGCGGGCCCGGCCGGTGAGCTGGTTGAGCAGGATCGTGCGGGCCACCGACTCGGGATCGGCGTCGGGGCCGGCATCGAGGGTCGGGTCGGGGTCACGTGATCCGCGCATGGCACCTCCCTACGGTCGCGGTTGGCGTGCGGGGTGGTCTCGACTGATCGCTCGCTGGCGCTCGCTGCTCGACCACCTGGTTCAGCGCGTTGGCGCACCTCACCCCGTTGGTCGAGCCCAGCCCTGGTCAGAAGTCGATGCCGTCGGGGTCGATGTCGGGGGCGTCGGCGGTGAAGCCGCTGCCCTCGTCGCCGGCTGCGGCCGGGGTGTCGACCGAGGGACCGATGCCGAGCTTCTCGAGGATCTTCTTCTCGATCTCGTTGGCCAGGTCGGGGTTGTCGCGGAGGAAGGTGCGGGCGTTCTCCTTGCCCTGGCCGAGCTGGTCGCCCTCGTAGGTGTACCAAGCGCCTGCCTTGCGGACGAGGCCCGCCTCGACGCCGACATCGATCAGCCCACCCTCGCGGCTGATGCCCTGGCCGTACATGATGTCGAACTCGGCCTGCTTGAACGGCGGCGCGACCTTGTTCTTGACGACCTTGACGCGGGTGCGGTTGCCGACCATCTCGGTGCCGTCCTTGAGCGTCTCGATGCGACGCACGTCGAGGCGGACCGAGGAGTAGAACTTCAGCGCCCGACCACCGGTGGTGGTCTCGGGCGAGCCGAACATCACGCCGATCTTCTCGCGCAGCTGGTTGATGAAGATCGCGGTCGTGTTGGCGCCGTTGAGGGCACCGGTCATCTTGCGCAACGCCTGGCTCATCAGACGGGCCTGGAGGCCGACGTGGCTGTCGCCCATCTCGCCCTCGATCTCCGCGCGCGGCACCAGGGCCGCGACCGAGTCGATGACGATCAGGTCGAGCGCGCCGGAGCGGATCAGCATGTCGGCGATCTCGAGCGCCTGCTCACCGGAGTCGGGCTGGGAGACGAGCAGGGCGTCGGTGTCGACGCCGAGACGCTGGGCGTACTCCGGGTCGAGGGCGTGCTCGGCGTCGATGAAGGCCACGATGCCGCCGGCCGCCTGCGCGTTGGCCACCGCGTGCAGGGCGACCGTGGTCTTGCCGGAGGACTCCGGGCCGTAGATCTCGACCACCCGGCCACGCGGCAGGCCACCGAGGCCGAGCGCGATGTCGAGGGAGATCGCCCCGGTGGGGATGACCTCGAGGGGCGCCCGCGTCTCGTCGCCGAGGCGCATGACCGAGCCCTTGCCGAACTGCTTCTCGATGTTGGCGAGCGCTACGTCGAGCGCCTTGTCCCGGTTGTTCTCGGCTCCAGCCATGTCACCCTCACGTGTGTCGTGCGTCCCGCGATCGGAGCGCCTGTTGTCTGACCTCGTCTGTCCTGCCAGACGTTAGGAGCCCCCACCGACAACCGCGATCTCGTGCTGCGGAGCTGTGGAAAAGCCGGTGTCGACCCCTGCCTGTGGACACGACGGTAGTACGAACAGGTGTTCGATCCAATCCAACACGCCCGGTGAATCGGGTGGTTTCGAGACGGTCGCTGCGCGACCTCCTCAACCACCGAAGAGCCACCTGCTACTGGATGCGGGTCAGCGGCCCCGGGGTGTACGGCGAGTGTGCGGTCAGGTAGGCCGCGAAGGCGTCGATGTCGAGACCCCCGAAGTACTTCGCGGTGCCGCCGGTGAAGGCCGGGAAGCCGTCGCCGCCGTCGGAGAGGAAGTTGTTCGTGACGATCCGGTACGACGCCGCCTTGTCGATCGGGGTGCCGTTCAGCTTCACCGAATCGGCGACCGCACCGGACGCGCCGAGCTGATAGCTGAACCCGTTCGACACCTGCAGCACCTTGCGGGCGGCCTCGTTCGATCCGGTCACCTGCTGGGCGAGCAGGTCGTAGATCTGCTGGCCGGTCAGCGTCATCGAGACCAGGTAGTTGTTGAACGGCTGGACGTTGAACGCCTCCTCGTAGGTGACGTCACCGGTCGGCTCGCCGTACTTGGAGTTGGCCGCGCTCAGGTCGGTCCGGATGCCGCCGGGGTTCATGAACGCGATCACTGGCTTCTGGCCACCGGTCACCACCGACGGGTCGGCCAGCTGCGCGTCGGCGATCAGGTCGCCGAGGGCGCTCTCCCCCGCGTCGTTCTGGGCAGCCGTGACGTCGGTGGTGATGTGCCCGATGACCTTGCTGGCGATCGGCGTGACCAGCTGCTTGTAGAGGTCGATCAGCGAGGTCTGCGCCGGGTCCGGCGTCACGTCGCGGCTGACCTGGACGTTGGCGCCCTTGACCGAGCCACGCACGATGTCGTGGGTGCGGCGGTTGTAGAGCAGGTCGGTCTCGGTGAACAGCCGACCGAACGAGGAGGCCGAGGTCAGCAGCCGGGGACGGCCGACCGGGTCCTTGACCTGGCAGACGTAGGGCTGGTGGGTGTGCCCGCTGACCACCATGTCGATGGCCGGGTCGAGGTTGGCGGCGATCGGCAGGATCGGCGAGGAGGCGGCGAGGGTGCCGCCCTTGCCACAGGTGTAGTCGAAGTTCGGGTTCACGTCGTACGTCGTGCCGGTGGCGGGGTCGGTCCACTTCTGCTTGTCCGGTACGCCGCCCTGGTGGATCAGCACCACGATCGCGTTCACGCCTCTGCGCTTGAGCACGGGGACCAGCATGTTGGCGGTCTGCACCTCGTCGGAGAACTCCAGACCGGCGACACCGCTGGCGGTCACGATGCTCGGGGTGTCCTTGAGGGTCATCCCGATGAAGCCGATCTTCGCGCCGTGCACGTTCTTGATGGAGTACGACGGCAGGATGGTCTGGTCGGTCCCGGCGTACTTCACGTTCGCTGCCAGGTAGTCGAACTTCGCGCCCTTGAAGGTGTGGTCGGGGCAGGAGTTCTGGTTGTTGGCGCCGTTCGGGCCGTCGGCGATGCACCCGCCGTGGGCCATCCGCTGGAGCTCCTTGTAGCCCTCGTCGAACTCGTGGTTGCCGACCGCGGTGACGTCGAGGCCCAGCTTGTTCATCGACTCGATGGTCGGCTCGTCGTGGAAGGCGGCGGACAGCAGCGGCGAGGCGCCGATGATGTCGCCGGCCGCCACGGTCAGGGAGTTGCGGTGCCCCTTGCGGGCCTGGGCGAGGTGCGTGGCGAGGTACGCCGCCCCTCCGGCGTCGTTGGTCACGTCGACCGGCTTGCCGGTCGCGGGGTCGATCTTGTGGTCGACCACGTTGCGGCCCGACGACCCGGCCGGGGGCTCGAGGTTGCCGTGGAAGTCGTTGAAGCTCAGCAGCTGGATGGGCATCAGCGAGCTGTGGTGGTGGTGCGGCTTCGGGTGGTGCGGCCGGTGGCGGTTGACCGCGTCGGCCGGGCTGGTGCCGGCCAGCAGCACGAGTGGGGCGAGGGCGCAGGCCCCGGCGGCCAGGACGCCGACGAGGCGCCGAGGGGTGGTGTGCATGGGGTGCTCCCGAGTGTCGTTCTCCGAGTCGAACCCCGGCAGGCTAGTACGCCGGTGCGTGCAGACGGCACCCCCAGGACGTCACGGTTGGGTGACGAGAAGGCGAAATCAGCGCTCTCGCGCGGGGAGCCCGAGCTCGGCCCACACCGCTAGCCAGACCACCTTCGGGTCCTCCCCCGCGGCGAGGGCCTCGAGGACGGTGCGCCCGCCGAGCTCGCGGAGCACGTGCTGCTCGGCCCAGGAGCGGGCGTACGGCGGACCGAGCGCGTTCTCCATCCGGGCCCAGAACTCGGTGTGCCTCACAGGTCCCCCGCCGGAACGGCCGACGGCTCCGCGCTCCTGGAGACGTCCCACAGGTGGTGGACGACGTCGTGCAAGTGGTAGACGCCCATCGTCTCGACGGTGAAGAGCGACCCGTTGCTCCGGCGCCCGGTGCGCTGCCACTGGTCGTCCTCGACTGCCGCGTAGACCGCTGCGACCTCGGCCGCACGCTCCACCAGCTCGACACCGACCTCGGCCGGGTCCTGGAGGTCGTAGGCCTGCTCGACCGCGGTCGCGTCCTGGTCCCAGTTGTCGAACGTCGGGTCGTCCTGGTCGAGCATGAGCCGCACCCGGCGCGCGAACAGCTCGTGCACGTCACGGACGTGGCAGGCGTACTCGAGCCGTGACCACACGTGCGGAGCAGGGCGTACGGCGAAGTCGGGATCGGCCAGCACGTCGTACCAGCCGCGGGTGTTCTTGTGGACCAGGTCGGGGATGTCACCGCGGGAGACGCCCCCGGGGTCGAAGCCGCACTGCCGGCACGGCTCCTCGATGACCCAGGTCCAGTCCTTGGTGTCCGGCTCGATGCTCACGACGGCAATTGTGCCCGGCCGGTCCAGAGGCTCATCTGCCGGATCCGGGCGTCCCGGGCGCGCGGGATCGTGTAGACCGTAGGCAGCCCCGTGCGGAAGGAGTCGGACGTGAGCCTTGGTCCGGTCGTGGTGGTGGTGCTGGCCGTCGTGCTGCTGGCCGTCGCCGTGCTGCTCGTGCGGTCGCGGCAGGTGACCCCGTGGCCGGCGATCGTCGCGGCTGCCGTCGCCTCCGGTGTCTGCTTCACGGTCGGTGGCAACTCGACGAAGGAGGCGTCCGAGCCGAGCGTCGCCACCGTGGTGGCCGCGGTGGCCGGCATCCTCTGCGTCGCAGCAGCGATCCTCGCGCTCATCCCCCGCATCGCCCGGCCGCCGTTCACGCGGCTGCCGACCATGCTGGCATCGGGAGCAGTCGTCATCGCCGCGGTCGGACTGGTCGTCAACGAGCTGGTGAGCTGACGCCGGGCCCGGGCAGCTCGAAGGGCAGCGTGACGTCGTCGAGCCAGCTGGCGCAGCCGCAGTCGCCGACTCCGTCGAGCCCCGCCACCACGTCGGCCAACAGGCCCTTGAGCCGGCCGATGTGCTTCTCGAAGAGCGCGAACACCGTGGCCTGGTCGACCGACTCCTCCTTGCTCACGCCGGCATCGACGTCGGTGACCAGGGCGATGGTGGCGTAGCAGAGTCCGAGCTCGCGGGCGAGCACGGCTTCGGGGTGGCCGGTCATGTTGACCACGGTCCAGCCGGCGCTGGCGTAGCTCTGCGACTCGGCCCGGGTGGAGAAGCGAGGGCCCTCGATGACGACCATGGTGCCGGTGTCGAGGACGTCGGCACCGGCGGCGGTCACCAGCGCGGCACGCAGGTCGGGGCAGTAGGGATCGGCGAACGGGGCGTGCGCGGCGCCGCGGTCGACGTAGGTCTGCACCCGGCCGGTGGTGCGGTCGACGAGCTGGTCGGGCACGACCAGCGTGCCGGGCTGGGTGGTGGGCTGCAGGCCGCCCACGGCGCACGGCGCAAGGACCTGCTCGACGCCCAGGCTGCGCAGGGCCCAGAGGTTGGCGCGGTAGTTGATCCGGTGTGGTGGGAACTCGTGGCCCGGGCCGTGCCGCGGCAGGAACGCAACGCTGCGGCCCTCGACGTCACCCACGGCGATCGGCGCCGAGGGATCGCCGTACGGCGTGCTCACCGCGACCGTGGAGGGACTGTCGAGGAACTCGTAGAAGCCGCTGCCACCGATGACGGCGATGCGCGGGTGAGGGTCGGACCGGTCAGCCATGGGCGCCAGTCTGCCCGGTCAGCTCAGCAGCAGCTTGTCCAGCCGGCGACCGACGATGACGAGGCCGACCAGCCCCATCGCGACGAGGTAGACCACCGACACCGTCGACTCCCACGTGACCACACCGGTGCAGAGCTCGCGCACCAGCACGACGCCGCGGTAGAGCGGGGTCACCTGCACCACCCACTGCACCGCGGCCGGGAAGGCGCTCAGCGGGAAGAAGGTCGCGGAGAACAGGAACAGCGGCAGGGTGGCGAGGGTGACGTACTCGAAGTCCTGCCAGGAGCGCATGTAGGTCGTCAGCGCCATGCAGGCGCCGCCGAAGGCCAACCCGATGAGCAGGGCTGCCGGCAGCGCGAGGACCGCCCACCACGAGTGCACCAGTCCCATCGCCACCATCACCACGAGGAAGGCCGCGGAGTAGATGCCGCCGCGCAGCAGCGACCAGCTCAGCTCGCCTCGCGCGATGTCGCTCGTGGTCAGGGGCGTGGCCAGCATCTGGTCGAAGAGCTTGTTGTACTTCAGCTTGAAGAAGAAGTTGAACGTCGAGTCGAGCAGCGAGCCGTTCATGGCGGACGCGGCGAGCATGCCGGGCGCCACGAACTCGGCGTAGGGGATCGTCTGGCCGTGGAACTCGAAGCCGGTGACCAGCTGCCCGACCCCGATGCCGATCGAGAACAGGTAGAAGACCGGCTCGAGGAACCCGGTGACGAAGATCCACCAGGCCGAGCGGTAGGCGAGGTAGTTGCGGTGGAGCAGCAGGCCGGTGGCCTCGCCGGCCCCGAGCTGGGCTCCCGCGGAGCGGCCGATCGCCTGGTTGAGGAGGGCCATCAGTCGATCAGCCTCTTCTCCAGCGTGCGTACGGCGAGCAGGTAGCCGACCACGGCACACGTCACCAGGTAGACGACGTGGATCGCCGCGGTCGACCAGTCGACCGTGCCGAGGACCAACATCCGGGTCAGGTCCACGCCGTGCCACAGCGGCGTCAGCCGGGCCAACCACTCCATCACCGGGCCGAGGTTGGAGATCGGGAAGAAGGCCCCGGAGAACAGGAAGAGCGGGATCATCCCGAGCCGGAAGATGAGGCTGAAGCCGCTCTCGCTGCGCATGGCGGCAGTGATGGCGTAGAGCGGGGCGGCGAAGGCGAGCCCGATCAGGAGCTGCACCGGGAAGGAAAGCAGCACCCCCCACCACGACTCGAAGACCCCGAACGGGGCCATCACCAGGGTGAAGACCGCGCACACGGTGCCGACGCGGAACAGCACGAAGCCGAGATGGGCGAGCACGACGTCGGCGATGTTGAGCGGCGAGGCGATCATGCCGTAGAAGGTGCGTTGCCACTTGATCATCGACATGACGGGATAGGTGACCTCACCGAAGACGACCGTCATCGCCTGCGCCGCGAGCATGCCCGGCGCGACGAAGGCGAGGTAGCTGGTCGCGCCCTCGAGCTTGGCGGGGTCGTCCTGGATGAAGCCACCGAGGAACACCCCCATCGCGACGATGTAGAGCAGCGGCGTCACGAAGGACGAGATGACGCTGCCCTTCCACGTGCGGCGGTAGACGGTGGCCCAGTAGTCGGCCATCCGGACGGCGCCGGCCAACGGGCTCCTCGGTGCCGACGACGGTGTCGTGCCGGTGGCGGTGTCGGTCGTGGCCATCAGTCGACCAGCGTGCGGCCGGTGAGGCGGAGAAAGACGTCCTCCAGGGTGGAGCGGCGTACGAGCGAGACGGCCGGGGCCAGGCCGCGCTCGTGCACCTTGGCGAGCGTCTCCTCGCCGTCGGAGGTGTAGAGCAGCAGCCGGTCGGGCAGCACCTCGACCCGCTCGGCGAGGTCTGCCACCTTGGCGGCCAGGGCTTCGTGCTCGCCGACGCCGAACCGGAGCTCGGCCACCTCGCGCGTCGACCAGGCCCGGATCAGCTCGAGCGGGGAGCCCTCGGCGACGATCAGGCCCTTGTCCATCACCACGAGTCGGTCGCACAGCTGCTCGGCCTCGTCCATGTAGTGGGTCGTCAGCACGATGGTGACTCCCTGCTGCTTGAGCCGGAACAGCCGGTCCCAGACGACGTGGCGGGCTTGGGGGTCCAGGCCCGTGGTCGGCTCGTCGAGCAGCAGCATGTCGGGACGGTTGATCAGCGAGCGCGCGATGGTGAGGCGCCGCTTCATGCCGCCGGAGAGGTCCTCGACCTTGGCCTTGGCCTTCTCGGTGAGCTGGACGAACTCGAGCAGCTCCTCGACGCGGGTGCGCACGTCGGCGCGCGGGAGTCCGAAGTAGCGGCCGTAGACGTAGAGGTTGTCGGCGACGTTGAGCTCGGTGTCGAGGGTGTCCTCCTGGGGGCAGACCCCGATGCGCGCCCGGATGCCGGGACCGTCCTTCGCCGGGTCCATGCCCAGGATGCGCAGCTCACCACTGGTGATCGGGGAGACGGCCGCGACCATCCGCATCGTCGAGGACTTGCCGGCACCGTTGGGGCCGAGGAACCCGAACGACTCGCCCCGCCGCACCTCGACACTGATGCCCTTCACCGCCTCGACGGTGCCCTGCTTGCTGACGAACGACTTGCGCAGGTCGACGGCCCGGATCATCGGTTCGGCGGCATCGGTCACGGTTGTCGACCCTAGACGCCGAGTCCGACAGGTAGCACCTGATTTGTCGGCCCACTCACTGAGCCGCCGCGTTGCGCGGATACTCCTCGATCACCCACTCGAGGACCCGACGGGCCGTCTCGTAGTCCTCACCGAAGGTGCGCGCCAGCCGGCGCTCCACCTGTTGAAGGTGGCCGAAGCCGTCCGCCGCCACCCGGTGGCCGTACTCGGTGTAGGTGACGATCTTGGCCCGGCGGTCGTTCGGGTCCGGCTCCATGTCACAGATCCCGAGCTCCACCAGCTCACGGACGACCTCGCCCATCGACTGCTTGGTGATGCCGGCCTGGGCAGCCATCTCGGTGACGCGTGCCCCCTCGCCCGGCAGGTTGCCGAAGACGGTGCCATGGGCCAGCCGCAGCTCGGTGAAGCCGCGCTCCCGGGCGGTGGTGATCATGTCCGAGCCCAGCCCGCGGGCTGCCCTCTCCACGAGTCCGATCAGCGGCGTACGACCCAGAGGGCGGATCTCTCTTGACATTGGTAAGGTGACCTTTCTATTTTAGACAGGCGACCTTACTTTACCAAGGAGCCCGTCATGCACCACCTTCTCCTCCGCGAAGTCTCTGACCTCTTCCAGGGCGGCGCGTCCCGATCGGTCCGCGCCGGCATCGAGCACGAGCTGCTGGCCCGGGACGTGTCGGACGGCTCCGTCGTCTCGATCGATCGAGTGCGTCGCGCGATCCGCGGGTCCTCGTACGAGAGCTGGGTGGGGTTCGAACCCGGCGGTCAGGTCGAGCTGAGCCTCCCCTGCTCGCCGTCCGTGCCCCAGCTGGCGGACCGGTGGCAGACCACGATCGAGCTGCTGCGTGCGGACTGCCGGGCGGCAGGCATCGAGCTCCGCGCGGACCCGGTCGACGATCGCGCGGTGCCACGCCAGCTCGCCAGCCACCGCTACGTGGAGATGGAGCGGCACCTCGACGGGATCGGGCCGGCGGGACGGCGCATGATGCGTCGTACGGCCTCGACCCAGGTGTGCCTCGACTGGTGGCCCGGCGCCCCCGGTCTCGAGCAGTGGCTGCTGGCGTTGTCGGCCGCGCCCTTCCTGGCGGCGGCGTTCGCACGGAGCGCCGGTCCGGCGTCGCGGCTGGCTACCTGGCTCTCCGTGGACCCGTCTCGAACGGCGTACGACGACCGGCTGTTGCGGAAGGCCGATCCGGTGGCGCACTACGCCGCCTTCGCTGCGGGGGCAGCTGTGTTCGCCATGCCCGGAGAGGACTCGTGGCGGGGATCTTTCTCGTCGTGGGCCCGGACCCACCGCGTCACCGAGCAGGCCGTGCGCCACCATGTGTCCACGCTCTTCCCGCCGGTGCGTCCGCGTGGCCGCTATCTGGAGCTGCGGTTCCTCGACGTGCAGCCCGACGACGTGGTCGTGCCGCTCGCGGCCCTGCTCAGCCGGCTGCTGTACGACGACGAGGTACGTCGCCGCGCGCTCCGGCTCGTGCTGGACGACGGTCGGAGACAGGCGGAACGCTGGGAACTGGCGGCCCTGGCTCCCGAGGTACTGGCCGACACCTCCTCGGCGCTGCTCAGCCTGGCCGAGTGGTCCGTGCCGACCCGGGTCGGTGTGGCGTGAGCGCGCTGTTCGTCGTTGACCCCCTGGAGGGGCTCGACGCCGGGATCGACAGCAACGTCGGGCTGATGGCGGCCGCGACGGATGCCGGCGTGGCGGTGTGGGTGTGCGGCCCCGAGGACCTCGCGCTGGTCGCCGGCCGGCTGCTCGCCCGGGCACGGCGCATCGAGGTCCGCCCCCGGGTGCCGAGCGGTGACCACCGGTGGTTGGTCGACTCGCCGTGGTTCGACGCGGTCGAGCAGCGGGTGGTCGACGTCGCCCTCGAGGTGCAGGTGGCGTTGCTGCGTCTCGACCCGCCGGTGGACCCCAGGTACCTGCGGACGACGTACCTGCTGGACATCGCCCACGACGCAGGCGTGCAGGTGGTCAACCGCGCCGCTGGCGTGCGCGAGATGCAGGAGAAGCTCTGGGTGCTTCGGTTCGCCGAGCTGTGCCCGGAGACGTTGGTGACCGCCGAGGTCGACCGGGTGCTGGAGTTCGCCGCGCTCCACGGGACCGCGGTCCTCAAGCCGGTCGACGGGTTCGCCGGGATCGACGTCTGGCTCCTGCGCCGCGAGGACCGGAACGCCCGTTCGCTGGTCGAGTCCGCGACGGGCCGCGGCCGCCGGCACGTGATCGTTCAGGAGTACCTGTCCTCCGTCGACAGCGGCAACAAGCGCCTCTTCGTGCTGGACGGCGAGATCGTCGGTGCGGTCGACCGGTTCCCGTCGTTCGACGACTTCCGGATCGGTCCTCCGGCGGCTGCGATCGGTCCCGACGACCGCGACCGTCTCGTCGTAGCGACGCTCGCGCCGCACTTCCGGCGTCTCGGCATCGTCCTGGCCGGCCTGGACGTCATCGACGGCCGCCTGATCGAGGCCAACGTCACCTGCCCAGGCGGGATGCACAAGACGGACGCCCTGCTGGGCACCGACCTGTCCGGCGTGATCATGCGCCGTCTGCTCCACCACTCCGAAGAAAGGGTCCTCTCATGAACACACTCCAGATCACGTGCGTCGCGCTCCTCGGAGCGTTGCTGTTCCTGCTCGGCGCCAACGTGACGCGACACCGGGCCGTCCGCGGCGCGACCGGCAACCAGATGCCCACCGAGCCCACGGACCGGATGTTCATCGCCATCCGTGCCCACGGGAACGCGTCGGAGTACGTCCCGACGCTGTGCGTCCTTCTCCTCATCTGCGGGACGCTGTCCGACGGCTGGTGGGTCGATGCGCTGGCCGTGGCGGCCGTCCTCGCACGCTACATCCACGCGATCGGGATGCTCAGGTCGGAGACGATGGCCGCCCATGGTCCGCTGCGCGACATCGGCGCCATGGGCACCTACGTCATCGGGCTCGCCCTTGCCGTGACGGCAGTCGTCCTGGCGACCTGATGAGCGACCCACTCATCGGGATCGCCGCAGCGTCGTACGTCGTGAGCAGGCCGTTCGGACGCCTGGCCGTCCATGGGATCCCCCAGTCGTACGTCGAGCACGTGACGGCCGCCGGCGGGCGACCGGTGCTCCTCCCGCCCGGAGCCGGCCACCTCGCGCTCGACGCGCTCGATGGGCTGGTGCTGGCCGGAGGTGGTGATCTCGACCCCTTGCTCTACGGCGTCGGCACGGCCGCGAGGGACGTCGACCGGGAGCGGGACGACGCCGAGATCCACCTCGCCAGGGCCGCTCGGCGGGAGGGGACGCCGACCCTGGGCGTGTGCCGGGGCGCGCAGGTGTTCGCCGTGATGGACGGGGGGACTCTGGCGGCCGACGTACCGCACGTGTGCCCCGGCGAGGGGCACGCCATCAGCACGTCCACCGGTTCCGTGTGCCAGGAGCTGCTCGGCACGCGGACGAGTGTGAGCTCGTTGCACCACCAGGCGGTCGTGCGCACAGGGCCGGGCTGGCGGGTCACGGCCATCGCGGACGACGGGGTCGTCGAGGCGCTGGAGTGGGAAGGAGCCCACTGGCCGGCTGTCGGCGTCCAGTGGCACCCCGAGATGGATGCCACGGGACCCGCGCTCTTCGGGTGGCTGGTGTCGCAGGCCCGCCTCTCGGACGTCATACGAAGTGGCTGCCATGGCGACCAGGACGTATGACGTCCTGGGCCGGCCGACCTGTCGGTGCCGTCAGGCAGGATGTCTGAGTGCACCAGTTCAGCCCGGCCACGCAGGAGTGGTTCGCCGCCGCCTTCGCGCGGCCGACCCCTCCCCAGAGCGGGGCGTGGGACGCCATCTCGGCCGGCCGGCACGCCCTGGTGGTGGCCCCGACCGGCTCCGGCAAGACGCTGTCGGCGTTCCTCTGGTCGATCGACCGGCTGGCCACCGAACCCGTGCCGGAGAAGAAGAAGCGGTGCCGGGTCCTCTACGTCTCGCCCCTGAAGGCACTCGCCGTCGACGTCGAGCGCAACCTGCGCGCCCCGCTCGTCGGCATCCGGCAGACCGCCGAGCGCCTCGGCGTCGAGGTCCCCGAGATCCGGGTCGGCGTGCGATCCGGCGACACCTCGCCCCAGGACCGTCGACGGATCCACACGACGCCGCCCGACATCTTGATCACCACGCCCGAGTCACTGTTCCTGATGCTCACCTCGCAGGCCCGTGAGGCGCTGCGCGGGGTCGAGACGGTCATCGTCGACGAGGTCCACGCCGTCGCCGGCACCAAGCGCGGTGCCCACCTCGCAGTCTCGCTCGAGCGGCTCGACGACCTGCTCGACAAGCCGGCCCAGCGCATCGGCCTGTCCGCGACCGTGCGTCCGATCGACGAGGTGGCCCGCTTCCTCGGCGGTGCCGCTCCGGTCGAAGTCGTGGCACCGCCTTCGGAGAAGGAGTGGGACCTCAAGGTCGTCGTCCCGGTCGAGGACATGACCGAGCTCGGCGAGGAAGGCGACGACGGTCCACGCGCTGGCTCGTTGTGGCCACACGTCGAGGAGCGCGTGCTCGACCTGATCGAGCAGCACCAGTCGACCATCGTCTTCGCCAACTCCAGGAGGCTCGCGGAGCGGCTGACCGCACGGCTCAACGAGCTGGCAGCGGAGCGAGCTGAGCTCGGTGGTCGAGCAGCGAGCGAAGCGAGCGATCAGTCGAGACCACAGGACCGCACGCCGGCCGAGATGATGGCCCAGTCCGGCCAGTCCAACGGCGCGGCTCCCCTCGTCGCGAGAGCCCACCACGGCTCGGTGTCCAAGGAGCAGCGCGCGATCATCGAGGACGACCTCAAGCGCGGTCGGCTGCCCTGCGTGGTGGCGACCAGCAGCCTCGAGCTCGGCATCGACATGGGTGCGGTCGACCTGGTCATCCAGATCGAGTCGCCGCCGTCCGTCGCGAGTGCCCTGCAACGGGTCGGTCGTGCCGGCCACCACGTCGGCGAGGTGTCGCGTGGGGTGCTCTTCCCCAAGCACCGTGGCGATCTGGTGCCGTCGGCGGTCACCGTCGAGCGGATGCGCACCGGCGGGATCGAGGCGCTGCACGTGCCGGCCAGCCCGCTCGACGTACTCGCCCAGCAGATCGTCGCCGCCACCTCGCTGGACACCTGGGACGCCGACGAGCTCTTCGACGTCGTACGCCGCGCGGCGCCGTTCACGTCGCTCCCCCGGAGTGCCTACGACGCGACGCTCGACCTGCTCTCCGGGCGCTACCCGAGCGACGAGTTCGCCGAGCTGCGGCCCCGCCTGGTGTGGGACCGCGTCTCCGGTGAGCTGACCGGACGACCCGGTGCGCAGCGGTTGGCCGTCACCAGCGGCGGCACCATCCCCGACCGCGGACTGTTCGGCGTCTTCCTGGTCGGGGAGAAGCAGTCCCGGGTCGGCGAGCTCGACGAGGAGATGGTCTACGAGTCACGCGTCGGCGACGTGTTCACCCTCGGCACCACCAGCTGGCGCATCGAGGACATCACCCACGACCGGGTGCTGGTCTCCCCCGCCCCGGGGCAGCCCGGCCGGCTGCCCTTCTGGACCGGCGACTCCCTCGGACGACCGGCCGAGCTGGGCGAGGCGATCGGCGCCTTCACCCGCGAGGTGGCCGCGATGCCCCGCGAGCAGGCGATCGCCCGGGCGACAGCCGCCGGGCTCGACGAGTGGGCGGCCGACAACCTGGTCTCGCTGATCGAGGAGCAGCGCGAGGCGACCAACGCCGTGCCTCACGACCAGCAGCTGGTCGTCGAGCGCTTCCGTGACGAGCTCGGCGACTGGCGGCTCGTCGTACATTCCCCCTACGGCACGCCGGTCCACGCCCCGTGGGCCCTGGCCATCAACGGCCGGCTGCGCGAGCGGTACGGCGTGGACGCGGCTGCCATGGCCACCGACGACGGCATCGTGCTGCGGATTCCTGAAACCGACCAGGACCCGCCCGGCGCCGAGCTGATCGCCTTCGAGCCCGACGAGATCGAGCAGATCGTCACCACCGAAGTGGGCGGGTCGGCCCTGTTCGCCTCGCGCTTCCGCGAGTGCGCCGCGCGGGCCCTGCTGCTGCCCCGCCGCGACCCCGGTCGGCGCGCCCCGCTGTGGCAGCAGCGCCAGCGCTCGGCCCAGCTGCTCGAGGTGGCGGCCCGCTACCCGTCGTTCCCGATCATCCTGGAGACGGTCCGCGAGGTGCTCCAGGACGTCTACGACCTGCCCTCGCTGGTGGCGCTGCACCAGCGCATCTCCGAGCGTCGGCTGCGTCTGGTCGACGTCAACACCCAGCGGCCCTCCCCCTTCGCGCAGTCGTTGCTGTTCGGCTACGTCGCCGCCTTCATGTACGAGGGCGACTCCCCCATCGCCGAGCGCCGGGCCGCTGCGCTCACCCTCGACCAGGGCCTGCTCGCCGAGCTCCTGGGCCGGGCCGAGCTGCGCGAGCTGCTCGATCCCGACGTGCTGGCCGAGGTCGAGTCCGAGCTCCAACGGCTGGCCGAGGACCGGCGGGTTCGCGACAGCGAGGGCATCGCCGACCTCCTGCGGCTGCTGGGTCCGCTGTCGACCGAGGAGGTCCAGGCTCGCTGCACCACTCCCGGGCAGGTGACCGACTGGCTCTCGCTGCTGGTCGACGCCCGTCGCGTCGTACCCGTGCTGATGGGTGGCCACGAACGGTGGGCCGTCGTCGAGGACGTCGCCCGCCTCCGCGACGGGCTCGGCGTACCCGTTCCGCCCGGCGTGCCGGCCGCCTTCACCGAACCGGTCGACGACCCGCTCGGTGACCTGGTCGGCCGCTACGCCCGCACCCACGGACCCTTCCTCGCCTCCGAGGTGGCCCACCGGCTCGGCCTCGGCGTCGCGGTCTGCCAGCAGACCCTGGCTCGTCTCGCGGCGCAGGGCCGGGTGCTCGAAGGTGAGTTCCGCCCGTCGGGAGCCGGGGCCGAGTGGTGCGACGCCGAGGTGCTCCGCTCCCTGCGGCGCCGGTCGCTGGCCCGTCTCCGCCACGAGGTCGAACCGGTCGAGCCGGTGGCCCTCGCCAGGTTCCTCCCGGCCTGGCAGCACGTCGTGTCGGGAGGCGGGCGCGGCCTGCGCGGGCTCGACGGCGTGGCCACGGTCGTCGAGCAGCTGGCCGGTTGCGCCACGCCGGCCTCGGCGCTGGAGTCGCTCGTGCTGCCCGCTCGGGTCCGCGACTACCACCCGGCGATGCTCGACGAGCTCACCGCCACCGGCGAGGTGCTGTGGGCCGGCCACGGCGGACTGCCCGGCTCGGACGGCTGGGTCTCGCTGCACCTCGCCGACACCGCACCGCTCACGCTGCCCGACCACGGTGACCTCGAGCTCGGTCCCGACCACCAGGCGGTGCTCGACGCGCTCGAGGGTGGCGGTGCCTACTTCTTCCGCCAGCTCGCCTCCACCGTCGGCACCAGCGACGACAAGGCACTGTCCGCTGCGTTGTGGGACCTCGCCTGGGACGGTCGCGTCGGCAACGACACCCTGGCCCCGCTGCGCGCCCTCACCCGCGGAGGTCGCAGCGCTCACCGGCTGAAGCGGGCACCGGCCCGCGTGCGCGGCGCCCGGCCGCGGCTCTCGACCACCGCCCTCCGCGCCGCTCCCCCCGACGTCGCCGGACGCTGGTTCCTGCTGCCCGAGCGGGAGCCCGACCCCACCAAGCGAGCCCACGCGGTGGCCGAGAGCCTGCTCGAGCGCCACGGTGTGGTGACCCGCGGCGCGGTGGTGAGCGAACGTACGCCGGGCGGGTTCGCCGCCGCCTACAAGGTGCTCTCGGCCTTCGAGGAGACCGGCCGCTGCCGCCGCGGCTACTTCGTCGAAGGACTCGGCGCAGCCCAGTTCGGCACGGCCGGTGCGATCGACCGGTTGCGCACCCACCTGCGCGACAGCGACCGTCCGGAGAAGCCCACCGCCCTCGCGCTCGCTGCGACCGACCCGGCCAACCCGTTCGGTGCCGCGCTCCCCTGGCCACCCCAGGAGTCGGGCCATCGACCCGGTCGCAAGGCCGGCGCCATCGTGGTGCTGGTCGACGGCACCCTGACGCTCTACGTCGAGCGCGGCGGGAAGACGTTGCTCACCTTCTCCGAGGAGGAGGAGCTCCTGGCCCCCGCCATCGAGGCGCTCGGGCGCGCCGTACGCGAAGGCGCGCTGGGTCGTCTCGTCGTCGAGAAGGCCGACGGCGCCAGCATCCTCGGACAGGACTCCGAGGTGCTCCGCCGCGCGATGGAGTCGGCCGGCTTCATCGCCACTCCTCGAGGACTACGCCTCCGTGCCTGAGGGTGACACCGTCCACCACGCCGCCCGCCAGCTCGACGCGGGACTCTCGAGGCAGGTGCTGACGAAGAGCGACTTCCGGATCCCGTCACTGGCGACCAAGGACCTCACCGGCGCGACGGTCACCGAGACGGTCTCGCGGGGGAAGCACCTGCTCACCCGGTTCGACAACGGCGTCACGCTGCACACCCACCTGAAGATGGAGGGCCACTGGGCCGTGCACCCGGTCGGATCCCGGTGGCGACGCCCGGCGCACACCGCCCGGGTGGTGCTGCGTACGCCGACCACCGAGGCGGTGGGCTTCTCGGTGGTGATGGACCTCGTCCGCACCGAGAAGGAGGACGAGCTCGTCGGCCACCTCGGCCCCGACCTGCTCGGCCCCGACTGGGACCCCGACCTCGCGCTGGCCAACCTGCGCGCCCGTCCCGATGCCCCCATCGGCGATGCGCTGCTCGAGCAACGCAACCTGGCCGGCGTCGGCAACGTGTACAAGTCCGAGCTGTGCTTCCTCGGCCGGGTCGACCCGTTGACGCCGGTCGCAGCCGTGCCCGACCTGCCCCTCATCGTCGAGAAGGCCAAGCGACTGCTCGAGGCCAACAAGGACCGCGTCACCCGGATCACGACGGCCGACAGCCGTCGCGGGCAGCAGCTCTGGGTCTACGGACGACGTGGGCCGTGCCTGCGCTGCGGGACGCGCATCTCGAAGGCCGACCAAGGTCCTACCGGCCAGGAGCGGCCGACGTACTGGTGCCCGCGCTGCCAGCCACGGCTCGGCGGCTGAGCGCTGCCGCGACGTACGGCCTCGACCGGCCCCCATGGGAGTGCCGGTAGGTTTCCCGCGTGACGACGAGACGTGCGCCGCTGCTCGAGATCGTCGTGTTCTGCGTCGGCATGGCCAGCCTCGGTGCCGAGATCGCCGCCGCCCGCCTGCTGGCCCCGTGGTTCGGGGCGAGCACGATCGTCTGGGCCAACACCATCGCCACGGTGCTGGTCGCGTTGTCCATCGGATATGCCCTCGGCGGGCGGCTAGCCGACCGCAACCCGACCCTGCGCAGGCTCTCGTGGTGCGTGGTGTGTGCGGCCGCGATGCTCGCCCTGGTGCCGTTCGTCAGTGGCCCGTTCCTGCACCTGTCGGTCACGGCGTTCGACAAGCTCTCGGGCGGGTTGTTCGTCGGGTCGCTGCTCGGCGTCGGCGTGCTGATCGCCGTACCCGTGCTGCTGCTGGGCATGGTCTCGCCGTACGCCGTGCGCCTGAAGGTCGACCAGGTCGAGGACGCCGGACGCGTCGCCGGGCGGCTGTACGCCATCGGCACGATCGGCTCGCTGACCGGCACCTTCCTGGCCGCTCTGCTGCTGATCCCGGTCGTCGGCACGCACCGGACGTTCCTGCTGTTCGCGCTCGTGCTCGCCCTCGTCGCCGTACCCGGCCTCGGTCGCCAGTGGGTCCCGGGCGTCGTCGTGAGCGTCGTCATCGCCGGCCTGCTCGTGGTCCCGGTCGGTACGACGAAGTCCGACACCAGCTCCGGCAAGGTGATCTGGGAGCGCGAGACCGAGTACCAGTACGCCCGCGTCATCGAGGAGTCCGACGGCGAGCGCCTGCTCGAGCTCAACGAGGGCCTGGCCGTGCACTCCATCTACCGCCCCGGCCGGTGGCTGACCGGCGGCTACTGGGACGACATGCTGGTGCTGCCCTTCACCGCGGCACACCCGCCGAAGCGCGTGGCGATCCTGGGCAGCGCAGCCGGTACGACGGCACGCGCGATGGCGCACTTCTTCCCCGACGTGAAGATCGACGCCGTCGAGCTGGACCCGGACGTCACCGAGGTCGGCCGCAAGCTGTTCGACCTGCGCGGCCGCTCGATCACCACCCACACCGCCGACGCGAGGCCGTGGCTGCAGGCCCAGCACACGAGGTACGACGCGATCCTGGTCGACGCCTACCGTCAGCCCTACATCCCGTTCTACCTGACCACGCGGGAGTTCTTCGACGCGGTCAGGGACCACCTGACCCCGGGCGGGACCGTCGCGATCAACGTCGGGCACCCGGCGCAGTCCGACCGTCTCGAGAAGGTGCTCTCGGCCACGCTGCGCGCCTCCTTCGGGGACGACCGGGTGTGGCGCGACCCCGTCGACGACACCAACACCATGGTCCTCGGCACCACCTACGACAGCGACCCCACCGACCGGCTGCTGGCGGCCCCGATGCCGGCCGAGGTGGGCACCGTGGCCAGCGCCGTCGCCGGTCGGCTGGTGACGGGACTGCGCGGCGGAACGGTCTACACCGACGACCGCGCACCGGTGGAATGGCTGGTGGACGCCTCCCTGGCCCAGGTCGCCGAGGACAACAGGTAGGCCGCACAATGTCCCGGTGGAGCCCGAGGACCTGCCGGACGCCGAGGACCTGTGGTGGTCCTGGGTGGTGCTCGCGGCCCTTCACCGGGCGGTCGGCAACGACGCCTGCCGGTTCCATGCCAAGCAGCTGCTGCTGACCCTCGACTCGGCCGACGGCTGGCTCCGGATGCAGCGGACCCACGGCTCCCGATCGGTGCTCTGGGGCCGATCGGCACTCGCGCCCGACTCGCCACCGGACGCCAGGCGCGGTGCACCCGACTGGGCGCTGTCCGACGCCACCGAGGAGCGCCGGCCGACGTTCTTCGCCTGGCACGCGCACGACGAGTGGGACAGCAGTGCCCTCGGTGTCGACGAGGGCGCCGTCCACCTGCTGCGCCCGTTGCTGACCGTCGACCCCCGCATCGTCGCCCTCGGCCGGGAGGGCCGGCTGACGCCGGACGAGCTGGCGGCGTACGCCCACGGCGAGCACCTCGAGGAGGCGGCCGAGATCGCCCGGTTGGCAGCCGCGACGGCGCCACGCACGTCACGCGGCTCGGTGTGGTCACGCCTGCGCGACCAGATCCACGACCAGATGCGCGACACCCTCGACATCGATCGCGAGCTGATGCAGCGCCCGCCGATCCTGGTGCAGTGGTCGCGCGCGAGCGGGCCCGGCGTCCCCTTCGAGTACGACGTGATGGCCGTCCGCGGGACGGTGATCCCCTCGCCCCTGAACACCCGCCTGCCCACGCCCGTGGTCCGGTCGCTCACCAACGTGCTGCGGACCCTCCACCGGGAGGAAGCCAGCGAGGAGTCAGGTGCCTGGCTGTTCGCCCGCGTCACCTCCGACGGAGTCGTGATCCGCTTCGAGCGGGCCTTCGACAGCTGGCCGTCCTGGTACCAGGTCCGCCACAGCAACCAGGGCCCCGCGCTCGAGGACCTCGCCTGGGAGATGGCCCAGCGCACCCCACCGTGGCGACCACCGTGGGCGAGCCTGTTGCCGCCCGGGTAGTCGGCCACGGCGCCCGCCGGTGGTCAGGACGTGAAGACGCCCCAGCAGATGTCGTCGCGACGGCGCTGGTCGTCGAGCACCAGACCGCGGATCGCCTCGGGGAGCTGGTCCCACTGCCACTGACGCTCGCGTCGTCCCGTCAACTCGCTCTGCTCTTTCGGCACCGACGCTCGGGCCGCCTTGATCGCGTAGGCGGCGGCGCCCAGGTCGTGCGCGGCGACGTGGGCGACCGCACCCGCCTGCCCCGCGGCGTACGCCGCGTGCCGCGCGGCTCCGCGCAGGTCCCTGGCCGCTCCCATGGCATGGCCGCCGGAGGCACGAGCCTGCATCATCGGGACCTCTCCACGCACCCAGGCGCGGGCCGCCTCGATGGCGTCGCGCGGCCGTGGATCATGGGGCTGCGCCGTCTCGAACAGGTGCAGCACGTGCTCGGCGCACGCGGCGGCCCAGACCGCGAGCAGGTGATGGTCGGGATCGGTGAGGGTGCCACCCCGGCGGATCGTCACGAGCCGGGGGTCGCGGACCTTCGGCAGGATCACGGGCTGGTCAGAGGTCGTCTCGAACCGGCGGCGTGCGCAGGGTCCGGACGAGCAGGAAGACCCCGATCGCACCGACCACGACCCCGATCACGGCCCAGACCCCGTGGCCGCTCATGCCGGAGCCGCCGATGACGTCGAGGCCCTGCAGGATCCAGAGGAGTCCCAGCAACGCGAGCAGGATTCCGACGACCAACGACACGGTGCGGCTCATGCCAGCGACGCTACCCCGCTGGGCCAGCCGGTTACGTTGGAGGCATGCGCCGTTGGTGGGCTCGCCGACCTGGCCAGGCCGTGCCGGGCGAGAGCCTCACCCCCGAGGCCGTGCCGGACCAGTCCGACGCTGGACGGCCGGTGGGGCGGCGGGTGGTGATCGGCCTGCTGGGGCTCGGCACCCTCGGGATCGTCACCGGCACCCGCGCGCAGGACGCGGTGACGTCGCTGCTGGCGCCGGTCCAGCTCCACGACCCGACCGGGCTGTCGGGGCTGTTGCCCGTCGGCAACACCTTCCGCTACTACTCCGTGACCGGTGGCGCGCCGACGCGTGACGCGGCGACGTACCGCCTCTCGATCAGCGGCCTGGTCGACCACCCGAGCACCCTGACGTTGGCCGACCTCCAGGCGATGCCGCAGACCGAGCTGGTCCGCGACTTCCAGTGCGTGACCGGGTGGCGGGTGCCGCAGGTGCACTGGAGCGGGGTCCGGTTGTCGACGATCCTCGACCGAGCCGGCGTACAGGCCTCGGGCCGGGCACTGAGGCTGACCTCGTTCGACGGCACCTACACCGACAGCCTGACCCTCGACCAGGCACGGCTGCCGGACGTCCTCGTCGCCACGAAGATGCTCGGCAGCGACGTCACCCACAACCACGGTGGCCCGGTGCGGCTCTACGTCGCACCGATGTACGGCTACAAGAGCGTCAAGTGGCTCTCCGGCATCGAGGTCACCGACACGGTGATCCCTGGCTACTGGGAGCACCGCGGGTACGACGTCGACGGCTTCGTCGGCCGGTCGAACGGGAGAAGCGGCGATGAGCGCACCTGAGACCAGCGTCCCGTCGGAGACCGGAGTGACGATCGACCGGTTCAGCCGGAGCTCACGGTGGGTGCACTGGCTCACCGCGATCCCGATGATCGTCTGCATCCTGACGGCGGCCGTCCTCTACAACGGGCAGATCTCGGTCATCGCCGGCCACCGCTACCTGGTCGAGCAGATCCACGTCTACTCCGGGTTCGCGCTGCCGGTCCCCCTCCTCGTCGGCATCCTCAGCCGGGCCTACCGTGACGACGCCCGCCGGCTCAACCGGTTCACCTCCCGCGACTGGGCCTGGCTGCGGTCGCGCACCCGCCGCGACGGGACGATCGAGGTGGGCAAGTTCAACGCCGGACAGAAGCTGAACGCTGCTCTCTCGGCCGGCTCGATCGGCGTGCTCCTGATCTCGGGCGTGGTCATGTACTTCACCGACCTCGCGCCGCTGTCGTGGCGCAGCGGTGCCACCTTCGTGCACGACTGGTTCGCCCTCGGCGTCGGGCTGCTCGTGGTCGGCCACATCGTGATGGCGGTCAAGGACCCCTACGCGATGGCCGGCATGCGGAGCGGCCGGGTGCCGCTGCGCTGGGCTCGCCGCGAACACGGTGGCTGGGCCCGCGAGGTCGCCGGCGAGACCGGTGAAACTTCGTGAAACCGGGGTGAAGCCAACGCTACCTAGGGTCGCTCACGCGTCGATCGGAACTCGGCGCCGTCCCTAGGAGGCCACCATCACCACCACCCTCACGACTCCGGTCCCGTCGCGTACCTACCCGTCGCTGCGCGCGGCCTGGATCCCCCTTGCCGCCCTGTGTCTTGCCTTCTTCGTCGAGATGGTCGACAACACGTTGCTGTCGATAGCCCTGCCGACCATCGGTCGCGACCTCGGCAGCGGTACGACGGCACTGCAGTGGGTCACCGGCGCCTACTCGCTGACCTTCGGCGGACTGCTGCTGACCGCCGGCTCGATGGCCGACCGGCTCGGGCGCCGCCGGGTGCTGCTGGTCGGGCTTGCCGTCTTCGGGCTGCTCAGCCTCTGCGTCATCGCAGTCACCACGGCCGGCGAGCTGATCGCCCTCCGAGCCGCACTCGGCATCGCCGCCGCGGCCATGGCGCCGATCACCAACTCGCTGGTCTTCCGCCTCTTCGACGACAAGGCGCTGCGCATGCGCGCGATCACCGTGATGATGGTCGTGGGCATGTCCGGCTTCGTCCTCGGCCCGCTGCTGGGTGGCACCGCCCTGGCCCACGTGCGGTGGGAGTGGTTGCTGGTCGTGAACGCCCCGATCGCGCTGATCGCGTGCATCGGCGTACGGCTCGGCGTACCGGCTGACCGGCGCGAGGACCTTACCGACGACGCGCTCGACCTGCCCGGCGCCGTACTCAGCATCAGCGCCATCGGCCTCGCCTGCTACTCGCTGACCAGCGGCGTCCAGCACGGGTGGGTCTCCGCGATCACCATCACCTCGATCATCGGCGCCATCGCGGCCGGCCTCGCCTTCGTCTGGCACGAACGCCGCAGCGCCGCACCCATGCTGGACCTGGACCTCTTCTCCAACGGCACCGTCCGCGGTGCCGCGATCGCCCAGATCGGCACGGCCATCGCGATGGCCAGCGTCATGTTCGGGCTGATCCTCCACTTCCAGTACGCCTACGGCTGGAGCCCGGTGCGGGCCGGCCTGGCCAACCTGCCGATCATCGTGACGATGATCGCTGCGTCCCCGTTCTCGGAATGGCTCGCGCGCCGGTTCGGCCACCGCATCGCGTGCCTGGTCGGCGCCGGGTTCCTGTCCGCGTCGCTCGTGGGCCTCGCCTGGGGCGTCGACCACGGGTACGCCGCCATCGCCGTCTGCATGGTGCTGATGACCATCGGGCTGCGCACCGTCATGACGATCTGCGCGGTCGCACTCGTCGACGCGATGCCGAGCAACCGCACCTCCATCGGTACGGCGCTCAACGACACGGCCCAGGAGGTCGGCACCAGCATCGGCACCGCCGTCATCGGCACCGCCATCGCCGCGCTGGTCACCACCCAGCTCCCGCCCGGGGTCTGGAGCAGCGACCTCGTCGAGTCGTTCTTCCACGGCGAGCGGATCACCTACGCCCTGCTGGCGGTCGTCGTGGGTGTCGTCACCGCACTCGGTGCGCGCACCCTGACCGACTCCCGCACCGTCGAGGAACCGGCCATCGAGGAACCCGTCTGACGCGTCGCCTCGCGGTCCTGCGATCCTTCTCGGCGTGACCGGGAAGGCGTCAAGACCCACCGCTGGGCGGCTGGTACCCCTGCTCGCCGATCTCGTGTGCGTGCTGGTCTTCGCGATGGCCGGCAAGTCCACCCACGAGTCGAGCACCTCCGACTGGGTGGTGCTCGCGATCGTCTGGCCGTTCGCGCTGTCCGTCGTACTCGCGCACGCTGGCGTGCTCCTGCGCCGACGACCGACGGCCCGGACCTGGCCCGAAGGTGTGCTGGTGCTGGCCGTCACCTACGTGCTCGGCATGGTGCTGCGCCTCGTCTCGGGACGCGGCATCGCCGGCGGGTTCCTCGTCGTCGCCCTGGTGTTCCTGGCGCTCACCATGCTCGGGTGGCGCGCCGTCCTCCGGCTCACCAGCAGACAGCGGGCAGCGCGCACGAGCTGAAGGTCAGGCGCGAGCCCTACGAGCAGGCCACGCCCACGCACTGCAGTGGGTCGCCGTTGCCCTTGGCCTTGTTGCCGCCACCGTCGATCGCCCCGGGCGCGTTGATGCCGAGTGCGGTGTTCTTCCGGGCGTCGTTCCGCGTGATCGTCGTGCTCGCCGAGTCGACGTGGATGCCGTCGATCCCGCTGCGACTGACGTAGTTCTTGACGACGCGCGAGTCGGTCGCGTCGGCGTTGACCTGGATGCCCTGTCCGGTGCTCTGGTCGACGACGTTGGCCTGGACGAGGTTGCGGGCTGCACCCTCCCCGAAGACCGCGATGCCGAAGTCGCCGTTGCGGCTGACCGCGTTGAGCTCCACCACGTTGTCGGTCGAGCCGTCGGTGACCGAGATGCCGAAGGTGTTGCCGACCACCGCGTTGCCCCGCACCCGGTTGTGCGAGCTGAGGCCCAGGGTGACGGCGTCGCGGCCGTTGCCGTGCAGCACGTTCTTCTCCACGACGTGACCGCCACCTCCCGCGAGGTTGATGCCCTGGTCGTTTCCGTAGGCGTTGAGCTTGCTCACCACGGCCAGGGTCGACTCGTCGAGGACGACCGCAGACTGGAAGCCGGTGATCCTGCCGTTGGTGATCCGCACCTTCGTGTGGCCGGCCGCCCGGACTCCGGCGTACGGCGTCGCATAGGCGCCGGGCCCGGTGATGGTGTGCCCGTTGAGGTTCAGCGTCACGCCGTCGGCGCCGATGCTCAGCCCGTCGCCGGACGCATCGCAGGTCAGGTTGCTGGTCAGCGTGGTGTTGCTGGTCAGCACTGCGCCGCACTGCACGGCAGCCGAAGCGGACGACCAAGGCGTCAGCGCCGCCAGCACTCCCCCGACGGTGACGACGGCGAACCGGGACAGCGTGCTGCGAGCGGGCATGAGAGCCCCCTTCGTGAGGAGCGGGGTCCGCTTCACTATCGATGGCCACTCGGCGAACCACCAGCACGGCGTCCGATTGCCGGCGAGTGGACTAGATCGAGGTATGAAGGTGCCCGTGCTCGACGACGGAACAGGGAGGACGCCATGGACCACGACCTGGTCGCCGTGACCAGCGAGCTGCAGGCTTTGGAACCGCTCTTTCACCGCACCGAGAGAGGCACGAGCCGGGCCGACTTCGAGGCCATGACGACCGAGGACTTCTGGGAGGTCGGCGCCTCCGGGGCGCGCTATGACCGAGCGTTCGTCTGGTCGACCCTGGAAACGCGCTACGCCGTGGCGGCTCCGGACGAGTGGTCCACCGACGACTTCGCCTGCCGGCCCCTGAGCGCCGACACCTACCTCGTCACCTACCGCCTCCGACAGCGCGACCGAACCTCGCGTCGCGCCACGATCTGGCAACTGGTCAACGGCGACTGGCGTGCGCTCTACCACCAGGGGACCGAAGTCGGTACCAAGAGGCACGGGGCGCCAGCGTCACCCGCATCCTCCGATTGCCGGACGGAACCATCGCGACCGTCGATCTCGACGTGCGTGGACTGCCTGTCGCCCTGGCCGAACCGCTCCCCGGAACCGGCCTGGCGACCCCGTCGATGAACGGTACGTCGGTGGGCGCCTACCGGCTGACGGTCGAGGACGCCGTCGCGGCCATGGCCACAGCTCTGGGGGCCGGGGCGACGGTCAGCGTCGAGGTCTGGAATGCGTTCTGGGGCGTGCGCACCGGGGAGGTCCTGGACCCATCCGGTCACCGCTGGGCCTTCGATCAGCCCCTCGAAGAAGTGTCGGTCCAGCAGATCGAGTCGCAGCTGGCCCTGCTCCTCACGGGACGCTGACGGAACCTCAGATCCTGTCCGACGACCTGACTCACCGCACGCTGCGAGACAACCCACCCGGACCGCGACGAGCGTTGCTAGTCTTCTCGAGCCCGTGCACGACAGCGAGGAGGTGGTACCCGTGAACGATTCGACGTGGGTGCTCCTCTGCGGAGCCACGGTCGGGCGGTAGGTCGTCCGGGAGCGCCGTACACACGAGCACTCCCGAAAGGCACGACCATGCACTTCATCACCGAAAGCCGCCTCGATGACGGCATCCTCGAACGTGAGTTCACCCTCGGCGACATCCCCGGAATCCTGTGGACTCCCCCATCGGCACCAGCGCCGCTGATCCTGCTGGGGCACCCTGGCGGACTACGCCAGATGTACCCCCGGCTGGCGGCGCGAGCCCGACGCTCCGCGGCCGACGGCTTCGCTGCTGCCACCATCGAGCTCCCCGGGAGCGGTGACCGCCCCCGGTCAGCCGACGCCGACCAGGCACGAGCAGATCTGCGCCGGGCGATGGCGGCCGGAGAGCCGGTCGACGAGATCGTCGACCGCTTGGTCCTCCCACTGGTCGAGCGAGCGGTGCCGGAATGGCGGACCGCCCTCGACGCGCTGCTGGCACTGCCAGAGATCCGCGGGCCGGTCGCGTACTCGGGCGGCGTGATCGCCATCGGTGTCCGGCTGGCGCTCGTCGAACCCCGCATCGTGGCCGCCGGCCTCTTCGCCGGCAGCTTCGTCCCCCGGGTCATGTTCGACGAAGCCCGTCAGGTGACGACCCCGCTACACGTCCTGCTGCAGTGGGACGACGAAGGAAACGACCGCCAGCTGGCACTGGACCTGTTCGACGCCTTCGGCTCCCGCGAGAAGACGCTCCAGGCCAACCTGGGCGGTCACACGGGCGTGCCACAGTTCGCAGGTGAGGACGCGGCCAGGTTCTTCGTCCGGCACCTGAACGATCGGTCGGCGCTCCCCCCGGGGTGACGGCGAAGAAAGTTCGAGGGCCGATGTCGAAACACCCGGCCGCCGTTCGACGTACGTGCGACAAGCAAGCCACCGGCAACCAGTAGGAGTGATCGAGATGCCGCGTTTCATGGGATTCGTGAGGATGGAAGAGGGCGTCGGTACGCCGCCCAAGGAGCTGTTCGAGGCGATGGACACCTACATCGCCGGACAGGCCGAGAAGGGTGTGTTCCTCGACGGCGGCGGTCTCTACGGGACCGAGGACGCCGTCAACTTCGTGGTCCGCAAGGGCGAGGTCAGCCGGGTCGACGGACCGTACGCCGAGGCCAAGGAGGTCGTCGGCGGCTGGGCCATCATGCAGTACGACACCCTCGAGGACGCCGTGGCCGACCAGCAGGAGTTCGCCGCGCTGCACGCGAAGTACTGGCCCGAGGTCACCGTGATCTCGACCCTGCGCCAGATCTCCGACGGCCCCGAGGCCCCTGGCGACTGAACAGGTCTCACTACGCTGGCCTGGTGCCGGCAGAGACGAGACCGAGCGGCCCGATCGAGGCCGTCTACGCCGCGTGGCGGGCCGAGTCGGCCCGCCTCGTCGGCGCTCTCACCCGGATGACCCGGGATCTGGACCTCGCCGAGGACCTGGCGCAGGACGCACTCGTGGCGGCGCTCGAGCAGTGGCCCTCCACCGGCGTACCCGAGAATCCGGGCGCGTGGCTGATGACCACCGCGAAACGACGCGGCATCGACCACTTCCGACGCTCCGACACCCTGCGCCGCAAGGTCGCCGAGGTGGCACATGCGCGTGGCGGGGAGGAGGACGAGATGCCAGACCTCGACAGCCAGGTCGACTACATCGAGGACGACGTCCTGCGGCTCATCTTCCTGTCCTGCCACCCGTCCCTGACCGCCGAGTCCCGGGCGGCACTGACGCTGCGCCTGGTCGGGGGGCTCACCACCGCCGAGATCGCCCGCGGGTTCCTGACCTCCGAGTCCGCCATGGGGCAGCGCATCTCGCGAGCCAAGAAGACGCTGTCGGCCGCTCACCCCGAGTTCGAGCTGCCCTCCGGGCCGGATCGGACGCGACGCCTCGACGACGTGATGGCCGTGATCTACCTGATCTTCAACGAGGGCTACACCGCCACCGCTGGTGAGGACTGGATGCGTCCCGACCTGGCGAGCGAGGCGATGAGGCTCGCGCGCATGCTCGCCGCCCTCGCCCCCGAGGACCCGGAGGTGCTCGGACTTCAGGCGCTGCTGGAGATCCAGGGCTCGCGCATGGCCGCCCGGCTCGACGAGCACGGTGCACCGGTCCTGCTGGAGGCGCAGGACCGGACGCGTTGGGACCAGCTGCTGATCCGGCGCGGGCTGGCCGCCTTGACGCAGGCCGAGCAGCTGGCCGCGCGCGGGAAGCCGGTCGGGAAGTACTTCTTGCAGGCCTCGATCGCCTCCCAGCACGCCCGTGCCGCGCGTGCCGAGGACACGAACTGGCGCCGGATCGCAGCCCTGTACGACGTCCTGGCCGACGCCGCGCCGGGCCCGGTCGTCGAGGTGAACCGGGCCGTGGCACATGGACGGGCCTTCGGTCCCGATGCCGGGCTCGCCGTACTGGAGGGGATCGACGCAGGCGAGCTCGGTGACTCCTCCCTCGTGGCGAGCGTGCACGGAGACCTCCTCGAGCGGGCCGGGCTGCACGGGCAGGCAAGCCAGTCGTTCACGGAGGCGGCCGCGCGCACCAGGAACGAGAGCGAGCGCGCCCTCCTGCACCGTCGGGCCGAACTGAACCTGGCGCGCGCGTCCAAGCCGACCTGATCCAGCGTTGGTGTCCCCGTAGGCTGTGGCGGTGAGCGACGTGCTGGACGAGGGACCGTTCTTCCACGGCACCAAGGCCGATCTTCGGGTGGGCGATCTCCTCACGGCAGGCAACCGGTCGAACTACCGGCCCGAGGTCGTGATGAACCACATCTACTTCACCGCGCTGGTCGACGGGGCCGGCCTCGCCGCGGAGCTCGCCGCGGGCGACGGTGCTCCACGGGTGTACGCCGTCGAACCGACAGGCGCCTTCGAGAACGACCCGAACGTGACCGACAAGAAGTTCCCCGGCAACCCCACCAGGTCCTACCGCAGCCAGCACCCGCTCCGGGTCGTCGACGAGGTGACCGACTGGACCCGGCTCACCCCCGAGGCCCTCCAGGCCTGGCGCGACCGGCTGGCGGCGATCCTCGCCGATGAGCGTGGCGAGATCATCAACTGAGCTGTAGCGGACTCGAGGCGAGAGGGGCTACCTCACGGAGCATTCGTGCTTTCGTCGTCGACCACGTTCTCCGGGGGGTCTTCGGGAGCGTCACCGGGTGGCGCCAGGTCATGGGGATCAACCCAGTCGTCGCCATCCCAGTAACCGTGCTGTCGCCGATCGTCGAGGTTTCGGTACCAGCCTGCCGGATTGTTCTTCAACAGGAGTCCCCCGAATCGTGGCCCCGGACGCGCTCCGCCAGGGCTTCTGAGCTGTGCTTGACGGTAACCCCATCGAGCCAGGCATGTCGGACAACACCGAAAGCCGTGCGCGCCACGTCCTGGCCGGGCTGAACGCCTGTCGGGCGGTCAGAGGATCTCGTCGGCGGCTGCCTCCCAGATCGTCGGGACCGAGGGTCGGAACCCCAGCCCTCGCAGGAAGGAGGAGTCCATGCGCCCGGCCCAGGGGTTGGCCAGGGGTTGTGCAGATCCGTCGATCGGTGTGCCGGCGAGGCGGGCCATGTCGAAGACCGTGACGGGGGCGTCGTCGGTCACATTCGCGATGTGGCCGTCGAGCGCTCCACTGAGCGCCAGACGCACAGCGACCGCCACGTCGCGGTGGTGGGCGACGGAGTAGGTGTGCGCGGGATGGAGGCCGAACCGGGTCGCCAGGGCAGGCATCGAAGCCAGATGCCCGTCACCATCGCCGTACACGAACGGCAGCCGCAGCACCGACCAGGTCAGGCCGCTGGCGCGGAGCAGTGCCTCGGCGGCCACCTTGCTGGCTGGGTAGGCCGCTGTGGGGCTGCAGGTGTCGCTCTCCCGGCCGGGTCGGGCTTGGTCCTGGTCGTAGACGTTGCCGGTGCTGGCCATCACGAATCGAGCGCGAGGAGCATGGGCTGTGACGGCGTCGATGAGGTTGCGCGTGCCGTCGAGGTTGGCTCTCCAGATCGCGTCCTCATCGTCGGTGCGGAAGAGCGCAGCGAGGTGCACCACCGCGTCGACTCCCTGGACCGCTGCTACGAGGCTGTTCGGATCGTCCAGGTCTGCCCGCACGGGCGTGGCATCGGCCCGCACCGGCCGGTCGCTGCGAACCAAGGCCCGGCAGTCGTGCCCGTCGGCGATCAGCCGGGGTAGCAGCCGCGAGCCGACGAGTCCGGTGGTGCCAGTGATCAGCACAGTGCTCATGATCATCCCTTTCACTGATTGTCAGGCCTACTGACGATCAGCGTAGCAGTACGCTTCCGGTGTGGACAGCGACGACGGACCCGGACCGCAGCTGCGCGCACGGCTTGGGTACCTGCTCAAGCACGCGTTCTTCGAGCTGGAGGAGCTGCACAGCGTGCACCTGGCGCGCGGTGCCGTGAACGTCCGCGAGCTCTCGGTCCTGCTTCTCCTGGACGGCCGGGAGCCCGAGTCGCAGCAGCAGGCGGCAGGTCGCCTCGGGGTCGATCGAACGACGATGGTCGGGCTCCTCGACGGGCTGGAGGGCAAGGGCCTGCTGTCGCGGCAACCGGACCCGGCAGACCGCCGCCGCAATGTCGTCGTCCTCACCAGCGCAGGCCGGCGGGCGCTCAAGGACGCCAAAGCCGCCAGCGACCGGGCCGAGCGCGAGCTGCTAGCCGATCTGTCCTCCACGGAAGCACGCCAGCTCCGCGCGCTGTTGGCCCGCATCGTCGCCTCGTCCTCGTCGCCGGCTCCATCGCGTGACGAAGACAAGCGTTCGTGATCGCCCTGCTTCTGCTGGGTTCACCTGACGACGTCGTACACGAGCTTGTGCAGGCCGTTGGAGTATGACTCGCTCTCGACCACGGTCAGCATCTGCTTGTCCTTGTCGGTGCTGCTGAACAGCCGCTTGCCGGCACCGAGCAGGGTCGGGAAGACGAGCAAGTTGTAGCGGTCGACCAAGCCGACGTCTGCAAGGTTGGCGCCGAGCCGGGCGCTGCCGTGGATGATGATCGGTCCCCCCTCGGTCTCCTTGAGTGCGGCCACGTCGTCGGTGGAACGCAGGATGTGGACGTCGCCCCAGTTCGTCACCAGATCGGACTCCTGGAGGGTTGTGGAGACCACGTACTTCGGCATGGCCTTGTAGCCGGCGAAGTAGTCGAGGTCCGGCCAGACCGGGGAGAACGCCTCGTAGCTGACCCGGCCGATCATCATGGCTGCTGCCTCTTCCTGCTCGCGGCCCTTGATCTCGTAGGACTCATCCACGTGCTTGATGTCCTTGAAGGTCCAGCCGCTGTTCCTATAGCCGGGCTCGCCGCCGGGTGCTTCCATGACGCCGTCGAGCGAGACGAAGGCGGTGACGATCAGGGTGCGCATCTTGGTTCTCCTCTGTGTGGGTATGTTCCTTGGACCCACCACGAACGGCGAGCACCGGATACGACACTTCAGCAGAACTTTTTTCGAGATGACCCGATCTCGCTCACCCGAGCGCCATATCGAAGGGCGGCCGCGGCGCTGCCACTCATGAAGCCCGACAACGTGCTCAGTCGTCGGAGAGTTCGGATGGCCGCGCCAGGGTGACCAGGACCGGGGTGCCGAGCTGCACTGTCCGGCCGACCGTACAGAGCCGATCGTTGGACCGCTCGAGCGCTATCGGGAGGATGCTCCGGGCGGCGTCACCCCCTGCGTCCTCGGGATAGCGCAGGTCAAGAACGACCTCGATGTCGACGAGGTGGTTGCCTGCGCCATCGCGGACCTTGCGAGCGCTGGAGCTGAGCCGGCCCGACTCGGCCTCGGCGCGCTTGCCAACGATGTAGTCGACATCCATCGCAGTGCACGCCGCGAGGGCAGAGAGTAGGAGCTCGACCGGCGTGAAGGCAGCGTCGTCGCCCTCGCCGACCTCGATGGACCCGCCTCGGCGGTTGGTCGCGACGTAACGGGCTTTGCCCTGGCGCGTGAGCTCGACGTACCTCGATGCGTCAGGGTTGGTGGCCTCGCTGGGATGCACAGTCATGGATCGAGCCTAGGAGGCTGGGGAGACCCGCCGCACTTCGAAGACACGCCGGCAACCGCCGCGCTGCTGGTCTCCCTGCTGCTGGTCGCCCGTGCGGTCGGCTCCCTCGGCGGCTGAACCGGTCAGCCCGAGAGCTGTCGGCGGTTCACGCAGCCGAGCTGAGCGCCTCGAACTCCGCGTCGGTCAGCTCGATCGCCGCCGCGGCGGTGTTGGAGTCGAGGTGGTCGACGCTCGAGGTGCCCGGGATCGGGAGCATGACGGGCGACCGCTTCAGCAGCCACGCGAGCGCCAGCTGTGACGGGGTGGCGTCGTGCTCCTTGGCGGCCGCGGCCAGGGGACCGTCGGCGCTGGAGAGCTCGCCGGTGGCCAGCGGGAACCACGGGATGAAGCCGATGTTCTCCCTGGTGCAGTGGTCGAGGAGCTCCTCGGCGTCGCGGTTGGCGAGGTTGTAGAGGTTCTGCACCGACACGATCTCGGCCGTCTTCTGGGCCTCTTGGAGGTCCTCGACGCTGACCTCGGAGAGCCCGATGTGGCGGATCTTGCCCTCGTCCTGGAGCTGCTTGAGCTCGCCGACCTGGTCGGCCACCGGGTACGCCGGGTCGATGCGGTGCAGCTGGAACAGGTCGATGCGGTCCAGGCCGAGACGGCGCAGGCTCAGCTCGACCTCCTGGCGCAGGTACGCCGGCTGCCCCAGCGGGGTCCACAGGCCCGGACCTTGGCGGGTCAGGCCGGCCTTGGTCGCGACGACCACGTCGTCGGCGTACGGGTGCAGGGCCTCGCGCAGCAGGTCTTCCGCGACATAGGGACCGTAGGAGTCAGCGGTGTCGAAGAAGGTGATCCCGATCTCGACCGCCCTGCGCAGCACCCGAAGTGCCTCGTCGTGGTCCCGCGGCGGACCCCAGACGCCCTCCCCGGGCAGCTGCATGGTGCCGTAGCCGAGACGTACGACGGGCAGGTCACCGCCCAGCTCGAAGGTGCCGGACGGGGCAGCAAGATTCTCGGTCACGCGGTCTCCCTTGGTTGAATCGAGGAATGTCTCTCCTGCCCCAAGGAATCCCATGCGCCCGATGTTCCCGTTTGCGACGGTCGGGTTTCCCGAGACGCAGCCCCCGGCACCGCTCTTCGGGGCCAGGAGCACGCGCGCCCCGACTGCGAGGGACCGCGGACTCCTGTCGTCTGGTGCCCCACAAGTCGAGCCTCTATGTTGTGGATGAGTGCGGACGTCCCAAGCCTCACCCACCACGTGAGTCGGACATATCGGCACCTGATCCGGGTACACGTCCCGGACCCCGTACGAACCGGACACGAGGTGCACGGATGGACCCAACCGAGGGCACGGTCGCTCACCGGGTGGTGATCGTCGATGACTCCGAGGACATCCGACTCGTGTACCGCTTGGCGCTCGAACGTCAGCACGACTTCGAAGTCGTCGCGGAAGCGGCCAACGGCGAGGAAGCCCTGCAGGTGATCCACGAGCATCAACCCGACGTGGTTCTGCTCGACATCGCCATGCCGGAGATGGATGGGCTGCAGGTGCTGCGCCAGGCCCGGCACGACTCACCGGAGTCCATCGTCGTCATGCTCAGCGGGATTGCGGAAACTGCGGCCGCGCCGAGTGCGGTGGAGCATCGAGCCCATGGGTACATCCGCAAAGGCGGCGCGGTCGAGGAGTTCGTCGCGACGCTTCGCGAGGTCGTGGAGGTCCAGCTCGAACGCCGCGAACGTGCCAGCACGGGTCGAGGTGCACCCACCCCCCTGGACTAGGTGCTCTCAGGTACCGGTCGGGGTGGCAAAGGCCGTTGCAAACCCGCAGTGTCGCTGGTCGCTCCACGTCATATATTTCTACTGTGGAGGAGCAGGATCCCGCCGAGGCTGACGAGCGCATCGCTCACCTGTTGGTGGCCTTGGAGCACCGCACCGTGCTGGGGCAGGCCACTGGCATCGTGATGGAGCGCTACGAGATCGATGCCGACGCGGCGTTCCGCACGCTGGTCCGGCTCGCATCAGATCACAGGCGCAAGGTCTATGAGATCGCTCAAGAGCTGGTGGCGACGCGCTGTGTGAGGGGACTGCGAACTCAACCGCGGAAGGGACCATCGGTCCGAGTTCCTCGGGCGGTCGCTGATCCACAGGACAGCGCTTCCTGACTGCTCGACTCATGCGTCGACTGCGCACACGCTTCGTTCATCGGCATGACGAGGGTGGTGAGACGTGGGGCGTGCCCGCCGTGCTCGCACCCGCGGGCGTGAGCGTGTCTCACCCGAAGGAGAGACTCGACGGACACGCAGCCAACTCAGTACCCGATGCTCGGCGAAAGACGCATCCAGCGCGGCACGACTGAGCAATGGCGACCTGCCCTACGGCTAAGACGGATCGACGATCTGGGCCACGGGTTCGAGGGCGGGGCGCTTGGGCAGGCGGTTGTCACCGGTCGAGCGACCTCGGACGTGTCGCACGAACCACGGCACCCAGAAACGAGCGAGCCACTCGGCATCCTCGACGCTGCTTCGCCACCACGCGCGCGGCGACAGCGGCGGCAACGACTCCTGCCACGACGGGTCCGGGCGTACGCCGAGCACGTCGGCGAACGCGACGGCGAGACGGGTGTGCCCGGCCGTGTTGAGATGCAGCCGGTCGTGGGTCCACCAACGGGGGTCGTTGACCGCCGGGTAGGCCTCGAAGTCGACGAGCACCACACCGTGACGGGCGGCCGCGTCCCGGATGGCGGCATTGAGCGCGCGCACCCGCGGCGTCAGGCGCCGCGCGATGCTGAAGCTGGCACCTGGGTCCGGGAACGTGCAGCCGATGACAGTGGCGCCGATGCCGCGCAACGCGGCGTACATGTCCTCCAGGTCGGTCATCGTCTCTTCCAGGTCGAACGAGCCCAACACGTCGTTCGCGCCCGCCATGACACTGGCCAGATCGGGGTTCAGCCCGAGCGCCGGCTCCAGCTGGTCAGCACGGATCCGCCTCGTCCGGCGGCCCCTGATGGCAAGGTTCGCGTACAGCAGGTCCGGGTTGCGCTCGGCCAGGTACACGGCAAACCGGTCCGCCCACCCACGGATGCCCCCGTGTGCGTCGAGATCGTTCATCCCCTCGGTCTGGGAATCTCCAAGGGCGACGTACCGATGGAACAACACTCGATGATTATCCAGATGTGGGGCCGATCGGATCAAGCCGAATTCGATCTGCTTCAGAGCAGGCGGCGGTCCGTGGCCCACCGGGTGAGCTCGTGGCGTGAGGAGAGCTGGAGCTTGCGGAGTACCGATGACATGTGGGTCTCGACGGTCTTGATCGAGATGAACAGCTCGGCGCCGACCTCCTTGTAGGAGTAGCCGCGGGCGATGAGGCGCATCACCTCGCGCTCGCGCTCGGTGAGGCGGTCGAGATCCTCGTCGACGGCGGCGACCTCGATGGTGCCGGCGAAGGCGTCGAGGACGAAGCCGGCCAGGCGCGGGGAGAACACGGCGTCGCCCTGGGCCACGCGCTCGATCGCGGCGACCAGCTCGGGGCCGGTGATGGTCTTGGTGACGTAGCCGCGGGCGCCGGCGCGGATGGTGCCGATCACGTCCTCGGCGGCGTCGGAGACCGAGAGGGCCAGGAAGCGGGTGTTCCCCGCCTTTCCCGTCGTACGGCGCATCACCTCGGCGCCGCCTCCGCCGGGGAGGTGTACGTCGAGCAGCACGACCTCGGGCTGGTGGGAGATGACAGCCTGCACGGCCTGGTCCACGTCGGCCGCCTCGGCGAGCACGTTGACGGCGGTGCCGAGCTCGGAACGCACCCCGGTGCGGAACATGGCGTGGTCGTCGACGATGACGACGGTTCGGGGGCTCATGGGGTGGTCTCCTTGGGTCGGTTGACACGTGTGGGGAGGGAGAGCCGGACCTCGGTGCCCTCCCCCGGGACGCTGCGGACCGTGCCGGTACCGCCGTGGCGCTCCATGCGCCCGACGATGCTGCCCCGGATCCCCTGGCGGTCGTCGGCGACGTGTTCGGCGTCGAAGCCGGTGCCCCGATCGCGTACGAACACCTCGACTCCGCTCGGGGTGGCCTCGGCGTAGACGTCGACCGTGCTGACCCCGGAGTGCTTGGCCGCGTTGGTGATCGCCTCGCGGGTCGCCAGCACGAGCGGGCGGTCCTCCTCGGACACCGGGGCGTCGCCGACGCAGACGACCTCGACGTGCACGCCGTGCGCGTCCTCGACCTCGGCCGCGACGGCGCGCAGGGCGGCCGCGAGGGTGGCCGGTCCTTCGGCCGAGGAGTCGAACAGCCACGACCGGAGGTCACGCTCCTGCGCGCGGGCCAGCCGCGTGACGGTGGCCGGGTCACCGGCCGAGCGCTGGATCAGCGCCAGGGTCTGCAGCACCGAGTCGTGGAGGTGGGCGGCGACGTCAGCGCGTTCCTCCGAACGCACCCGGGCCTCGCGCTCCTCGCTGAGGTCGGAGGACAGGCGCAGCAGCCACGGCCCGACCATGAAGCCGAGGCCGAGGATCCCGAAGGCCGCGGCCAGGCCGACGTTGAGCGCGACGCTGAGGCTTCCCGATCGCAAGGAGAACAGCACGATCGCGCCGATCAGCAGCATCAGGCCGGCGACGATCCGCAGCCAGGCCTTCCAGCCTCCGCCACCGACGATCGCGCGCAACGGGTTCATCCGTCGCGACGGGTCCAGCCACCGCTGCCGCTGCGCCTCGTCGGCCTGCCACCACAGCACGGCCACACCGGCACCGGCCAGCAGCAGCGGCCCGAAGGAGAGGCTCTGGCCGGTGGCCAGCGTCACGAGCAGGAGTACGCCGATCGCGATCGCGCCGACCGCGACGAGCGGTCCGTAGTCGGCCAGCCGGCGCTCTCGACGGCCGCCCCGCTTGCCCTGACGACTGGCCGCGTCCAGGCCGGGTGCCTGCGGGGTGGTGTGCCGTTGGGTCGGCATGAACATCCAGAGGCCGGCGTACAGCACCGCACCGAAGCCGCCGAAGGCGACCAGCGCCAATAGGCCGATGCGCACCCACAACGCCGGCAGCCCGAGGTGCTGGGCCAGCCCGGACGCGACACCGCCGAGCCACCGGTCGTCGGTGGACCGGTAGGCACGTCGAGGTGCGTACGACGGGGAAGCAGTCGGGTTCATGACCTGCACATCGTGTCACCCGGGCCCCTGAGCCCACATCAGGTGAACACCCTCAGACGAAAGGCCCCAGATATCAGGACTCTCCCCGATACCGCCTGACCGCGCGGGCGGACACGATGGATGACATGAACGAGCCCAGAGACACCCCCGGTGGCCCCCAGCAGGGCAACGCCACCGGCACCGCCGACGCACCCAACCAGGGTCCCCGCGTCAGCGGCCAGCAGATGCGCGACGTCAACCGTCTTCGCCGCAGCCGCACCGACCGCTACATCGCCGGTGTGGCCGGAGGTCTGGGTCGTCACTTCGACATCGACCCGACCGTCATCCGGGTGCTGCTCGTCGTGCTCACCTTCTTCGGTGGCGCCGGGATCCTGGTGTACGGCGTCGTCTGGCTGTTCGTCCCCGAGGACGGGGAGAAGGACGCCCCGATCGCGATGAACTCGGAGGTCCTCAAGGTCGTGCTGATCGCGACCGGCGCGATCGCCCTGATGATCGTGTTCGGCACTCCGTTCTTCAACCACGGCTGGGGCTGGGGCTTCCCCTTCCCGCTCCTGGTGATCGCGGTGGTCGTGGTCGCCATCTTCGCGACGCGCGACCAGCGCCGCCGCAACGCGCCGCCCCCGCCGCCGCCCTGGGGCACTGCTCCCCCTGCCACCGCTGCGGCCACGCCCACCTATGCCCCGACCTCTGCTCCGCAGGAAGGAACGACCATGAGCACCACCGACACGCAGACCGATCCCTACCCCACGGCCCGCTACCAGACCGGCTACGACTACCGCGGCAACCAGCCGCCGCCGGCCTGGATGCCGCCGCCTCCCCCGGCGTACCTCCCGCCGCCGCGGCCGCGGCGCACCGGGATGGTGCTGTTCTGGCCGACACTCGCGCTGATCGCGATCGCGCTCGGGACGCTCGGCATCTTCGACGTCAACGACTCGATCGACCCCTCGGCGTACGTCGCCCTGGCCGTCGCCATCACGGCGGTGATGCTCCTGGTCGGCGCCTTCGTCGGTCGTCCCGGCGGCCTGATCGCGCTCGGCATCTTCGCCAGCCTCGGCCTGGGTGCGACCAGTGCGGTGGAGGCCTCGACCGACTGGCAGACCGGCGGCGAGACCATGAGGGTGGCCCCGGTCAGCTCGATCGGCGTGCAGGACACCTACAGCGTCCCGAACGGCCAGATCACCCTCGACCTCTCCCGGGTCCGTGACGTCGCGGCCCTCGACGGTCGGGAGATCGACGTCCACCTGAACGCGGGTGAGATCGACGTGACGCTGCCGCGCGGTGTGAACGCCATCGTCGACGCCGACATGCACTTCGCCGGCGACATCAACGTCGCCGGGTCCGAGCGCAGCGGATTCGACCAGTCGCTGATGCGGACCATCACCGGGTCGACCGACCCGAGCGCTCCCACCATCACCCTCAACCTCGACGCCCGCGCCGGCCAGATCACCGTCGACCGGCCCTGACCACAGCTCTTCCGAAGGAGAACCACCATGTCCGACCCCACCTACAACCAGCCCCCTGCCGACCGCAGTGTGAAGGTCCCGCACCTCGTGTTCGGATTGCTCTTCCTCGGCGTCGCCGGCATCTGGGCCCTGGGCGCCAGCGACGCGATCAGTGGCGAGCACCTGGCCGTCCTCGGCCCCGCGGTGCTCATCCTCGCCGGCGTCGTCGGCCTGGCCGCGAGCCTTGCCAACGGCCGCAACCGCCGCCGCCGCGACATCCCGGCGACGTACTCACCCGAGAGCCACGACAGCACCGCCGAGTACGCCGAGTACGCCGAGCCGAGCTACCCGACCACCGACGTCGCCGACGACGGCGACGACGGCGACGAGCCCACCGAGGAGATCCGATGACCGAGCAGCAGACCAACCAGCCGACCGACCAGTCGACTGACCAGTCGACCGACCAGCAGACTCACCAGCAGGCGCAGACCCAGCCCCCACCGCCGGGTCAGGCTCAGGGCCAGACACCGGGCTACTACCAGGGGCAGTACCCGCCTCCGCCGTACCGCCGGCTGACCCGCACCTCGTGGGACGCCCCGATCAGCGGCGTCTGCGGCGGGCTGGCCCGCTACTTCGGGCTGGACCCCACCCTGGTACGGGTGCTGGCCGTGCTGCTCGCGGTCTTCACCTTCCCGGCCGCGATCATCGCCTACATCGTGGCGTGGGCCGTGATGCCGAAGGAGTGACCCCGGAACGAGCCGGGGTCAGGTCCCCGTCTGGGGCGAGGACTCGGAGAGCGAGCGGGTGATGACCTCGTTGGCCGCCCGCTGGAAGCCGGCAACGACCGCCTCGAGCGTCAGCTGTCGCAGTCGCGACATCGTCTGCTCGAAGGCGGCCTTGTCGGCTTCGCTGTGCTCCTGGCCACGGAACGGGGCGAGCACCCGGGTGCGCAGGATGTGGGTGAGCTCGTCGGCGAGCAGGTCCATGTGGCGGTTGATCGCCTGCGCGGCCTCCTCCATGGAGTCGACCGGGATGTCGAGCTCGTAGAGCTTGAGGGCCACGTCGAAGGAGGGCAGCGGCTCGTAGCGGTCGCCCTCCACCCGGATCGCGTAGATGTTCACCAGTCGCTGGATCTCGTCGTCGTCGAGCTTGCGACGAGCGCGGGTCTCGAGCTGGCGGCGGGTCATCGACTCGCGCCTGCCGGCTCCCCACGAGGTGAGCATCGCGCGCTGCAGCGCGAGGTCCTCGACGCTGGCGTCGTCGGGCACGCGGGCGAGGTACTTCTCGATCGCCGCCAGCGTGAACCCATGGTCCTGGAGACCGCGGATCAGCTCCAGCCGGGCCCGGTGCGCCGGCGTGTAGTAGGCCATCCGGCCGCGCCGGGTCGGCGCGGGCAGCAGCCCGAGCCCGGCGTAGTAGCGCGTGGTGCGCACGGTCATGCCGGTGGCAGCCGCGAGCTCGTCGACGGTGTAGAGCTCGTCGTCCGGCCCCAGATCGCGCTCGACGCTCACGTCGTCCCACCTCTCAGCTGAGATTCGTGACTGTAACAGTAGGACTGGCACATTGCTCCTGCCATCGGGTTCGCGCGGCGGGTGACGGCGTACGGCGTCGTGCGCCTCGAGGGCGGAGCGACAAGTCGGGTGGGGCTGGCGGGTGATTCTGGAGGCGGTCGGCCGAAGTATCACCCTCCCGGCAACAGTTTCCCCGGGCGCCCGGGGAAACCGCCTCCCACCTTGAACTCTGACAGGCTTGCTGTAACAGTTGCCCTGTCACCGTCACCCCGAAGGGACACCCATGCCCGACCTCTACACCTCCGAGCACGAGGACTTCCGCAAGACCGCGCGCACGTTCTACGAGCGCGAGGTCGTCCCCCACCACGACCAGTGGGAGCAGGACGGGATCGTGCCTCGGGAGCTGTGGGTCAAGGCGGGCGAGGCGGGGCTGCTCTGCTTCGACGTCCCGGAGGAGTACGGCGGTCCGGGGGTCGACGACTTCCGCTACAACGTGATCGTCTCCGAGGAGCAGACCCGGGCGGGTGTGAGCGGCCCCGGCTTCTCGGTGCACACCGACATCATCGTTCCCTACCTGACCAGCCTCGGCACCGACGAGCAGAAGCAGCGCTGGCTCCCGGGCACCGTCTCCGGCGAGACCATCACCGCGATCGCGATGACCGAGCCCGGCGCGGGCAGCGACCTCCAGGGCGTGCGCACCACCGCCGTCGACAAGGGCGACCACTACCTGCTCAACGGCTCCAAGACCTTCATCTCCAACGGCATCCTCGCCGACCTCGTGATCGTGGTCGCGCGCACCGACCCCGAGGCCGGCCACAAGGGCATCAGCCTGCTCGTGGTCGAGCGCGGCATGGACGGATTCGAGCGCGGCCGCAACCTCGACAAGATCGGCCTGCACGCGCAGGACACCGCGGAGCTCTCGTTCACCGACGTCGTCGTGCCCAAGGAGAACCTCCTCGGCGAGGAGGGCAAGGGCTTCATCTACCTGATGATGAACCTGCCCCAGGAGCGGCTGATCATCGCCGCCCAGGCGGTCGCCGCCGCCGAGGCCGTCGTCGAGATGTGCCTCGACTACGCCAAGACCCGTGAGGCGTTCGGCAAGCCGATCGGCAAGTTCCAGCACAACCGCTTCCTGATCGCCGAGATGGCGACCGAGGTCCGGGTCGCACGTGCGTTCATCAACGAGTGCCTGAGCAAGCACCTCGACGGCAAGCTCACTGCGGTCGACGCCTCGATGGCGAAGTGGTGGTGCACCGAGCTGCAGAACAAGCTGGTCAACCAGGGCGTGCAGCTCCACGGCGGCTACGGCTACATGATGGAGTTTCCCATCGCCAAGGCCTATCTCGACAGCCGCATCTCCACCATCTACGGCGGCACGACCGAGATCCAGAAGGAGATCATCGGTCGTAGCCTCGGGTTGTGACCACCGTGCCGTCCGACGTGCTCGCCGAGCGCCAGCAGATCGAGGCGCTGATCGAGGGACGCAGCATCGCCGACGCCTTCGCCGACACGGTGCACGAGCTCGGTGACTCCCCCGCGTTCTCCGACAAGATCGGCATCGAGGGCGCCGGCTGGCGCACGCTGTCCTGGCACGAGGTGCGTGAGCAGGGCCTCGACCTCGCCGCCGCCTTCGTCGAGCTCGGCGTGCAGCCCGGCGACCGGATCGCGATCATGGCCACCAACCGGCTCGAGCACGTGCTGGCCGACATCGGCGCCATGCACGCGGGCGCGACCTCGATGTCGATCTACAACACCCTCTCCCGCAGCCAGGTGGCGTACGTCGCCGAGCACTCCGCCCCGGGCGTGGTCGTGCTCGAGACCGCTGACCACGTCGACCGCTGGACCGACGCGATTGCCACCGGCGTCATCGAGCACCTCGTGACGATCGATGCCGACGACAAGCCCGAGGGGGCGATCACCTGGGACGAGCTGCTGGCGCTGGGCCGTTCGAAGAGGGAGGAGCACGCCGCCGAGGTCGACCAACGCTGGCGGGCCATCGATCCCGACCACCCGGCGACCATCCTCTACACCTCCGGCACGACCGGCCATCCCAAGGGAGTGGTGATCACCCACCACAACGTGCTGTTCGAGGTCGAGAGCAGCAACCGCACGGCCGCGCTCGAGGGCGAGAACATCGGTGTCTCCTACCTCCCCTTCGCGCACATCGCGGAGCGGGTGCTCGGCATCTACATCCCGCAGGTCGACGGCGCCCACGTCCACCTGATCGGCGACCCGGCCCAGCTGGTCGGCGCGCTCGGCGAGGTCAGGCCGACCCGGTTCTTCGGCGTACCCCGCGTCTGGGAGAAGATCCAGACCGGTATGGGCGGCCTGCTCGCGATGGAGACCGACGAGGCGAAGAAGAAGGCGGTCGCCGACGCGATGGCCGTCGGCCTGGAGTACGTCGAGTCGCTGCAGACCGGTCACGAGACCAGCCCCGACCTCCAGCAGAGGTTCGACGCCGTGCACGCCGCGGTGCTCGGTCCGATGAAGGCCATGCTCGGACTCGACCGCGTCACCTGGGCCGGCAGCGCGTCCGCGCCGATGCCGATCGAGACCGCCCGGTTCTTCGCCGGCCTGGGCCTGTCCATCTACGACATCTACGGGATGACCGAGACCACCGGCTCGGTCACGGCGTGCGGCCCGCACAGCTTCCGGCTCGGCACCGTCGGTCGCGCCCAGCCCGGCATCGAGATCGCGATCGCCGACGACGGCGAGATCCTGACCCGCGGACCGGTGAACACGAGCGGCTACCACAAGAACCCTGTGGCGAGCGCCGAGCTGATCGACGACGACCGCTGGGTGCACACCGGTGACATCGGCGAGCTCGACGACGACGGCTTCCTGAAGGTGGTGGACCGCAAGAAGGAGATGATCATCACCTCCTCGGGCAAGAACATCGCGCCGTCCAACATCGAGAACCTCCTCAGGGAGAGCCCTCTCGTCGGGCACGCGCTGGCCTACGGCGAGGGCAAGCCGTACGTCGTCGCGATCCTCACCCTCGACCCGGATGTCGCTCCGGTGGTCGCAGGCAAGCTCGGGGTTGCCTACGACGGCCTGGCCGACCTCGCGCAGCAGCCGGAGATCCTCGGCATGGTCGAACAGGCCGTGCACACGGCGAACGACCGGCTCTCCCGTCCTGAGCAGGTCAAGAAGTGGACGCTGCTGCCGGTCGAGTGGACCGCCGAGTCGGCCGAGCTCACCCCCACCCTCAAGCTCAAGCGTCGCGTCGTGCACAGCAACTACGCGGAGGCGCTGGAGGCGCTGTACGCGTGAGCCAGGTCGGCGGCGCGGGGACCAGAATCGGGGGGTTGCGGCGACGCCCGGTTGAGGCGTTCGCGGCGACTCCCGGCTCGGTGCACACTTGTAGCCCGCCCAGAAAGGGCTAAGGTGGGCGAAACGCGTCGCCCGTCTGGGCGGCGGGTGTCTCGTTGAAGACAACGACCTGGCGCCTGGGTGTCGCCTGAGCGGCACTCGCGACCCTCTGACTCCGCACCATGGAGTCCGTGCCAGGTCGGTGAGCCATGACAGCAGTCGTCCACTCCGAGAGATCCCAGCGCCCTTCCCGTCAAGAACGCAACGAGCACACCCGAGACCTGTTCCTCCAGGCCGCGGCGACCTCCTCGGCCGAGGAGCGGGCGCGACTGCTCGAGAGCGTGATCGTGCTGCACGTCGACCTCGCCCACGCCGAGGCGGCTCGCTACCGGTCCCGCGGCATCCCGCTGGACGACCTGCGGCAGGTGGCGGCGCTCGCGCTGACCAAGGCCGCACGCGGGTACGACGTGAGCAGCGGTCACGACTTCCTCTCCTACGCCGTACCGACCATCCGCGGCGAGCTGCGCAAGCACTTCCGCGACCACGGCTGGATGATCCGTCCTCCGCGCCGGATCCAGGAGCTGCAGTCGCGGATCAACGCCGCCGAGAGCGAGCTGTCCTACCGGCTCGGCCGGTCGCCCCAGCCCGTCGAGATCGCCGACCACCTCGAGGAGTGCACCGAGTCGGTGATCGAGGCCCTCGCCAGCGACGGGTGCTTCGTCCCGGCCTCCCTCGACCACACCGTCGGTGCTGACGGCAGCACCACGCTGGGCGACCTGCTTCCCGGTGAGGACACCGACCACGAAGCCTCCGAGGCGCGGGTGATCCTGCGACCGGTGCTGCGCCGGCTCGGCGAGCGCGACCGGCAGATCCTGTCGATGCGCTTCTACGAGGGGCTCACCCAACGCGAGATCGCCGAGCGCATCGGCGTGACCCAGATGCAGGTGTCGCGGCTGCTGACCAGGATCCTGGCGCAGCTGCGCTCGGGCGTCGGCGACGTCCCCGTCGGCGACCGCTGAGCCCGGCTACAGCGCGATCGCGCCGACCCTGTCTGCGCGCACCGAAGCGGCCACCTCGGGGAAGTCGGTGACCAGGCCGTCGACCCCGAGGTCGAGCAGACGAGACACCTCGGTGGCCGCGTCGCCGTGCTCGCGGGCCGGACCGCCACTGCGCAGGTTGGCGGGCAGGTGCGAGTTCTCGCTGCGCAGCGTCCACACCAGTACGTCGAGCCCGGCCCGAAACGATGCCTGCACACCGGGACCTGGTTCGCCGACGTTGCCCGCGGCGTCACGAGGCAGCACCAGGTGCTTGCTGAGCCCGACCGCCGAGGCGTAGCCACCGATCTTCTGCATCCGCCGGAACCGCACGGAGTCGTGCTCGTCGACGAGCTGGACCATCTCGACCTGGAGGTCACGACGCAGCTGCTTGAGCACCTCGGCCTCGAAGGACATCACGCTGACCGGACCGAGCGAGGAGTCCAGGCGCCGCTCGCGGAGGATCGCGACGAGCGACTCGTGCAGCGGCATCCGCAGGTCGCGGAAGAGCGCAGCGTGCTTGATCTCGATGTGCACACCGAGCGGGCGGCCTGCCCGGGCCGACTCCTGCTCACGCAGGTCGAGCAGCTCCTCCAGGGTGAGCACCGGCAGGAGGTCGTCGTACATCGCACTGCCAGGACGCTTCTTCGGCCAGCGCTCACGCGCCCGCAGCTCCTTGAGCTCCTCGAGGAAGAAGTCCTGCACGAACCAGCCGTCCACGACCTCGCCGTCGACCTCCATCGTGCGTCGCTTGGACGCAAACTCCGGACGCGTGGCGACGTCCGTCGTCGGGGCGAGGTCGAGATCGTGGCGGCAGACCAGGATGCCGTCGCGGGTGCACACCACGTCGGGCTCGACCGAGTCGGCGCCGCTGCGCCAGGCGAGCTGGTAGGCGAGGGCCGTGTGCTCCGGTCGGTGGCCGCTGGCACCGCGGTGTCCGATGACGAGTGGTCCAGTCACGCCTCCACCGTCGTCGGCTCGGGTGACGGGACGGTGAAGTGGGCTCGAACGCAGCACCTACGGTGGTCGTCATGCAGACGATCGGCACCCTGACGCTCCAACCCGCACTCGACCATCCCGACCTGCTCGGCGCGCCGGTGCGCGCCGCCCTCGAGACCTGGAACCACGCCGCCGAGGTCCTCGTCGCGGCGATCGATCCGGAGTTCGCGGACACCGCCGCGATGAGCGAGCGCTACGACTGCCCGCTGGACGCCGGTGCCAACTGCGTCGTGGTGATGGGCAAGCGCGACGGCGACGAGCGGATCGCCGCGTGCGTCGTACGCGCCGACACCCGGGCCGACGTGAACACCGTGGTCCGCAAGGTCCTCGACGTGCGCAAGTGCTCCTTCCTCGACCACGACCGCGCGGTTGCGGAGACCGGCATGGAGTACGGCGGCATCACGCCGCTGGGTCTGCCCGCCGAGTGGCGCGTGCTGGTCGACACGGCCGCCACCGAGATCGACCTCGCGATCATCGGCAGCGGGATCCGTGGGTCGAAGCTGTTCGTGCCGGGACGACTGCTCGGCGAGCTTCCTGGTGCCGAGATCGTGCCCGATCTGGCCCGCTGATCCCGCTTCGCACCGCCAGCCTCGTTGCGGGGGTCAACCGCTTCGAAAAAGGTCGGCGAAACTGTCACACCTGCGGGCTAGATTCTGTCTTCTTGGTGAGGCGGGCAGCGATGAGTTCCCATCGTTCTCGGGGTCTGTCTCAGGGCAAAACCCGATAGCGCCCAGGGGCGCGTGGCTGATGGAGTGACCCCCATGCATCGTCAGATCGCCGGCAAGCTGACCGGTCGCGTCACCAAGTGGTTCGTGCTCGCCTTCTGGATCATCGCGTTGATGGGCCTCGGCAGCTTCGCCGGCAAGCTCACCGAGGTCCAGAACAACGAGGCCTCGTCGTGGCTCCCCGGCAACGCCGAGTCGACCCAGGCCCTGGAGAAGATGAAGCCCTTCCAGGACCCCAACGCGATCCCGACCACCGTTGTCTACGAGAAGAAGACCGGGTTCACGCCCACTGACCTCGTGACGATGAAGGACCAAGCCGCCCAGCTCCAGGACATGAAGTACGTCGACGGCAAGGTGATCGGCCCGATCCCGTCCGAGGACGGTCGAGCCGCCCAGACCGTCGTGACCTTCAACGTCGGGTCCGACGGGTGGAACAAGATGCCCGACATCGGCGACGACATCCACAAGATCGCCAAGATCGACGGCGGCACCGTGCTGCTCGCGGGCTCTGGCGGCCAGGCGATCGACTCCGCGGAGGCCTTCGCAGGTCTCGACAGCACCCTGCTCCTCGCCGCCCTGCTCGTGGTGATCGTGCTGCTCCTGTTCACCTACCGCAGCCCGATTCTCTGGATCCTGCCGATCTTCTCCGTCGTGGTGGCACTGGCGTCCTCGCTCGGCCTGATCTACTTCCTGGCCAAGTACGCCGACCTCACCGTCAACGGGCAGAGCCAGGCCATCGTGTCGATCCTGGTGATCGGTGCCGGCACCGACTACGCCTTGCTCCTGGTCGCGAGATATCGAGAAGAGCTCCGTCGTCACGACGACCGGCACGAGGCGATGGCCTTCGCGCTGCACCGCGCCACGCCGGCGATCATCGCCAGCGCGAGCACCGTCATCGTCGGCATGCTCTGCCTCACCCTGGCCGACATGAACTCCACCGCCGGCCTCGGGCCGGTGTGCGCCATCGGCATCGCGGTCACGCTGCTGTCGATGATCACCCTGCTGCCGGCGCTCCTGGTCATCTTCGGCCGCTGGATGTTCTGGCCGAAGCGCCCCGCCTTCGGCTCCGACGAGCCGACCAGCCACGGCATCTGGGCCCGCGTCGGTGCGTTCATCCGGCCCCGTCCGCGCCAGGTCTGGATCATGACCACGCTCGCGCTGGGCGTCTGCGTCCTCGGCGTACTCACCCTGAACACCAACGGTCTCTCCACCGAGGACTCCTACACCAAGCAGTTCGACTCGGTGAAGGGGCAGAACGTGCTGACGGCCCACGGCCTGGCCGACAACTCGACGCCGGTGATGGTCGTGGCCAACGCCGACAAGGCCGACGACGTCGCCAGCGCGATGACCGGGATCAAGAACCTGGAGGACCCGAGCAAGCCGGTCGTCAAGGACGGCGTCGCCTTCATCACCGCCAACCTGACCGTCGACTCGACCACCAACGCCGCCTTCGACACGGTCGACACGGTCCGCTCGAAGGTCCATGCGGTGGACGGCGCCGATGCGCTCGTGAGCGGCACCTCGGCGATCCTCGACGACATGCTCAAGGCCAACACTCGCGACTCCAAGGTGATCATCCCGGTCACCCTGATCGTGGTGCTGCTGATCCTGATGCTGCTGCTGCGTGCGCTCACCGCGCCGCTGATCCTGATCGGCACCGTGGTGCTGTCGTTCGGCACCGCCATCGGACTGGGGGCGCTCGCGTTCAAGTACGTCTTCGACTACCCCGCGGTCGACCCGAGCTATCCGTTGTTCGTGTTCGTCTTCCTGGTCTCCCTGGGCATCGACTACAACATCTTCCTGATGACCCGGGTCCGGGAGGAGACCGCCGTCCGCGGCACCCGCGAGGGCTCCCTCGTCGGTCTGGCTGCCACGGGCGGGGTGATCACCTCGGCCGGGCTGGTGCTGGCGGCGACCTTCGGCATCCTCGCCTCGCTGCCACTGGTGTTCCTCGTCGAGCTCGGTTTCACCGTCGCCCTGGGGGTGCTGATCGACACGATCATCATCCGCTCGGTGCTGGTGACCGCGATCAACCTCGACCTCGGCAGCAAGATCTGGTGGCCGAGCAAGCTCGACCGCGGTGAGAACCACATCTCGGAGACCGAGCTCCCGCCCACCCACCGCGAAGGCGTCCCGGTCTAGTGCCCGGAGTGGCTTCATGATCGTGACACCATTACTGTCACGGTCATGAAGCTCTCCACGGCCCTGATGTACAACGGCAACCCCCGCGACGCCGCCGACCAGGTGGCCGCGCTCGAGCAGGCCGGGCTGGACACCGTCTGGGTGGCCGAGGCCTACGGCTTCGACTCGCCCACGCTGATGGGCTACCTCGCCGCCAAGACCGAGACCATCGAGATCGGGTCGGCGATCCTCAACGTCTACTCCCGCACGCCGGCGTTGCTCGCGCAGACCGCGGCCGGGCTCGACAACGTCTCCGGCGGCCGGGCGATCCTCGGGCTCGGCGCCTCCGGTCCGCAGGTGGTCGAGGGCTGGCACGGCATGTCCTATTCCAGGCCGCTGGGCCGTACCCGGGAGGCCATCGAGATCATCCGGGCCGCGATGCGGCGCGAGAAGCTCGAGTTCCAGGGCAAGAGCTTCACCCTCCCGCTCCCCGCGGACGAGGGGACCGGTCTGGGCAAGCCGCTGAAGATGCTCACCCACCCCGAGCGCGACAGCGTGCCGATCTACATCGCCGCCCTCGGACAGAAGTCCGTCGAGGGGACGGCGGAGTACGCCGACGGCTGGCTGCCGTTCCTCTTCACCCCCGAGGGGGCCGACCGGGTCTGGGGCGAGGCACTCGCCGCGGGCGGCGCCAAGCGCTCCGCCGACCTCGCGCCGCTCGAGATCGCAGCCGGGGGCATGGTGGCGGTCGGTGACGACGTCAAGGGACTGCTCGACTTCGCGCGGCCGTTCTTCGCCCTCTACATCGGCGGCATGGGGGCGCGCGGCAAGAACTTCTACAACGACCTCGCCTGCCAGTACGGCTACGAGAAGGAGGCCAAGGAGATCCAGGACCTCTACCTCGACGGCAAGAAGAAGGAGGCCGAGGCCGCGGTGCCGCTCGAGATGCTCGAGCAGGCCAACCTCGTCGGGCCGGAGTCCTACGTCAAGGAGCGCATCGAGGCCTTTCGTGAGGCGGGCGTGACCAACCTCCAGATCGCCCCGGCTAGCGACGACAACCCGGCGCTGGTGCGCCAGCTGAAGGAATGGGTCAGCTGACCTTCGACCTGCAGGCCCACCGCGGTGGCGCCGGCCTCGCCCCCGAGAACACGATCGAGGCCTGCGCGAACTCGCTGCGGATCGGGGTCAGCACCCTGGAGTGCGACGTGCACATCACGGCCGACGGCGTACCCGTGCTCAGTCATGAGCGCACGTACGCCGGCCGGCTGATCGCCGTACACACCCTGGCGGAGCTGGCCCCGATCGCCACCCTGCACGAGCTGGTCGAGCTGCTCGAGCACCAGCGAGCCGACGAGGTCGGACTCAACGTCGAGACCAAGTTCGACGTGCTCCACCCCGACGAGAACGCGCCTCGGGAGCGCTTCGTCGACACCATCCTCGAGGTGCTGCGCGACGCCGGAATGCTGCACCGTGCCTCGATCCAGAGCTTCGACTGGGCCGTGCTGCGGCTCGTCCGCGCCGCGGCGACGGAGCTGTCCCTGAACGCGCTCACCAACACCGACTACCTCGAGGTCGACCGACCCGGCGCCTCGCCCTGGCTCGCCGGCATCGACATCGACGACTTCCACGACAGCGTGCCCGCCGCCGTGAGCTACCTCGGTTTCGACGCCATCTCACCCAGTCACACGATCCTCACCCATGCCATGGTCGCGGAGGCCCACGAGGCGGGCCTGCGGGTGCTGCCGTACACCGTCGATGCCGCCGACTCCATGCGCCGGCTCGTCGAGTTCGGGGTCGACGGGATGATCACCAACCGCCCCGACGTTCTCCGGACGGTGCTGGCCGAGATGGACGTGCCGCTGCCTCGCTCCTACCCACGGATAGCCTGAGTGCCGATGACTGACGAGCCCACTCCCCAGCAGACCCGTCGTGCGCTGGCGCGCGCCGAACGCGGCGCGGCGCTCGATCCCGCCGAGGCCACGGTGCTGCTCGCCGCCCGAGGCGAGGACCTGACCAGGCTGTCCGCGGTCGCCGCGCGGGTCCGCGACGCCGGGCTCGCCGGTGCCGGTCGTCCCGGCGTGGTGACGTACTCCCCGAAGGTGTTCATCCCGGTCACGCGACTGTGCCGGGACCGCTGCCACTACTGCACGTTCGTCGAGACTCCTGGTCACGCCGCCCGCGAGGGCCGGGCGCCGTACCTCTCCCCCGACGAGATCCTCGACATCGCCCGCCAGGGCGCCGAGCTCGGCTGCACCGAGGCACTGCTCACGCTGGGCGACCGCCCGGAGGATCGCTGGCCCGAGGCCGAGGAGTGGCTGCACGCCGAGGGCTACGACTCGACGCTCGCCTACCTCCGCGCCATGGCGATCCGGGTGCTCGAGGAGACCGGCCTGCTGCCGCACCTCAACCCCGGCGTGATGTCGTGGGAGGAGATGAACCGGCTCAAGCCGGTCTCCCCCTCGATGGGGATGATGCTCGAGACCACCTCGCGCCGGCTCTACGAGACCAAGGGCGAGGCCCACCACGGCTCGCCCGACAAGGACCCCAACGTCCGGGTGCGCGTGCTCGAGGACGCCGGCCGCCTCTCGGTGCCGTTCACCACCGGCCTGCTGATCGGCATCGGCGAGAACCTCACCGAGCGCGCCGAGTCGATCTTCGAGCTGCGCCGGGTGGCCCGCCAGTACGGCCACGTGCAGGAAGTGATCATCCAGAACTTCCGCGCCAAGCCCGACACGGCGATGCGGCACGTCGACGACCTCGGGCTCGAGGAGTACCTCGCCACGATCGCCGTCTCCCGGATCGTGCTCGGACCCAGGGTGCGGCTCCAGGCGCCGCCCAACCTGGTCGACCTCGACGAGTGCCGCGCCCTGCTCGGCGCCGGCATCGACGACTGGGGCGGCGTCTCGCCACTGACCCCCGACCACGTGAACCCCGAGCGCCCCTGGCCCTCCCTGGAGCGGCTGCGCTCGGTCACCGAGCAGTCCGGCTTCGAGCTCCGCGCCCGGCTGACCGTGCACCCGGAGTACGTCGTCGCCGGCGAGCCGTGGATCGACCCCCGCGTCTCCGGCCACGTCGCCGCCCTGGCCGACGACGACGGCCTGGTGCGTCCCGGCGTACGCCCTGCCGGCCTGCCCTGGCAGGAGCCCGACGGCGGCTTTGCGTCGGTGGGCCGCACCGACCTGCACACCGCCATCGACCAGGAAGGACCAGGAGGAGGCCGCACCGACGACCGCCGCTCCGACTTCGACAACGTCTACGGCAACTGGGACTCGCTCAAGGAAGGGATAGTCCAGAACGAAAAGCCGCTCGCAGACGCCGCGGCAGCGGCCGTTCGTTCTGGACTATCCGGTTCTGCAGCCCTGAAGGCGGCCGAGCAGGACCCGGGGAACCTGAGCGACGAGCACGCGCTGACCCTGATGACCGCAGAGGGCGAGCTGCTGGAGCAGGTCTGCCTGCTCGCCGACGACCTGCGCAGGGAGACCGTGGGCGACGACGTGACCTACGTCGTCAACCGCAACATCAACTTCACCAACGTCTGCTACGTCGGCTGCCGGTTCTGTGCCTTCGCCCAGCGCCGCACCGACGCCGACGCCTATTCGCTCTCCCTGGACCAGGTCGCCGACCGGGCCGAGGAAGCCTGGAACCTCGGCGCCAGCGAGGTGTGCATGCAAGGCGGCATCGACCCCGAGCTGCCCGGCACGGCGTACTTCGACCTCGCCGCCGCCGTGAAGACCCGCGTGCCGCAGATGCACGTGCACGCCTTCTCGCCGATGGAGATCGTCAACGGCTCCAGCCGCACCGGCCTGTCCTTCGAGGACTTCCTGATCAAGGCCCGCGAGTCCGGGCTCGACACCATCCCCGGCACCGCCGCGGAGATCCTCGACGACGACGTCCGCTGGGTGCTGACCAAGGGCAAGCTGCCCACGCGTACCTGGATCGAGATCGTCTCCACGGCACACAAGGTGGGGGTGCGGTCGAGCTCGACGATGATGTACGGCCACGTCGACAACCCGCGCCACTGGGTCAACCACCTCAGGGTGCTGTCGAGGATCCAGGACGAGACCGGTGGCTTCACCGAGTTCGTGCCGCTGCCCTTCGTCCACCACTCGGCGCCGATCTACCTCGCCGGCGTGGCCCGCCCCGGGCCCACCCTGCGCGACAACCTCGCCGTGCACGCGTTGGCACGGATCATGCTGCACGGCCGGATCGACAACATCCAGACCAGCTGGGTCAAGCTCGGCATCGACGGCACCCGCGCGATGCTCGAGGCAGGCGCCAACGACCTCGGCGGCACCCTGATGGAGGAGACGATCTCCCGGATGGCCGGTTCCGAGCACGGGTCGGCCAAGACCGTGGAGGAGCTGGTCGAGATCGGCAGCGGGATCGGCCGCCCGGTCGTCGAGCGTACGACGACGTACGGGCGCCGTTGACCCGATCAGCCCTTGACTTAGTTCAAGTGTCGTATAAATTAAGGCCATGGCCGGCTCACCCCTCGTCCTCGGCATCGACTCCTCCACTCAGGCCACCAAGGCCGTGCTGGTGGACGCCTCCGACGGACGCGTCGTCGACCAGCGCCGAGCCGCTCACCCGTCCGGCACCGCGGTCGACCCCACCGCCTGGCTGAGCGCCCTGGACGAAGCGACCGACGGGCTGCTCGACCGGGCCGACGCCGTCGCCGTGGGCGGCCAGCAGCACGGGATGGTGGCGCTCGACGAGCACGGTGACCCGGTCCACGACGCACTGTTGTGGAACGACGTCCGGAGTGCCGGTGCGGCCGCCGACCTCGTCGACGAGCTGGGCGGCCCCGACCGGTGTGCCGAGCTGACCGGCAGCGTGTTCAACGCGTCGTACACGATCACCAAGCTGCGCTGGATGCGTGACCACGAGCCCGACGCCGTCGCACGGATCCGCGACGTGATGCTCCCCCACGACTACCTCACCTGGCAGCTCGCCGGTCGTGGCTCCGAGCCCACCACCGACCGCGGTGACGCATCCGGCACCGGCTACTGGTCCCCGACCGACGACGACTACCTGCCCGACCTGGTCAAGGAGGCGCTGGGCCGCAACGTCCGACTCCCCCGCATCGCACGTGCCCAGGAAGTCGTCGGCCACCACGGCGGCACCGTGATCGCGCCGGGCACCGGCGACAACATGGCGGCCGCCCTGGGCCTCGGCCTCGGCGAGGGCGACGTCGCCCTCTCCATCGGGACCTCGGGCGTCGCCTCGATGGTGACCGCCGAACCGATCGCCGACGGGACGGGCGCCATCTCCGGCTTCGCCGACGCGACCGGGCAGTTCCTGCCGCTGGCCTGCACCATCAACGCGGCCCTGATCCTCGAGCTGGGCGCACACCTGCTCGATGTCGACCACGACGGTCTCGCCGAGCTGGCCCTGGCATCCGAGCCCGGCGCCCGTGGACTGACGCTGCTCCCCTACCTCGACGGCGAACGTACGCCGAGGCGACCCGATGCCGCCGGCACCCTGCACGGTCTGACCTCGGCCAGCACCCGCGCCGACCTGGCCCGGGCCCACGTCGAGGGCCTGCTGTTCAGCCTGGCGGATGCCGTCGACGCGCTGGCCGAGGTCTCGGGCCGTCGCCCCGGTCGATTGCTGCTGATCGGTGGGGCGGCGCGCAACCCCGCCGTACTCGCCCTGGCGCCGCTCGTCCTCGACGCCCCCATCGTGCTCCCCGAGCCTGCCGAGTACGTCGCTCTCGGCGCTGCTCGCCAGGCGGCCTGGGTGCTCTCCGGCGAGGACGCCCCGCCGCAGTGGTCGGTGCCCGCCACGGAGCTCCCGACCGGTCCGACCATCCCCGGCCTGCGCGACGACTACGCACTGCTCCGCGAACGCACCACCGACTGGACCCCCCGTACCTCGAACTGAAACAGCAGGAAGGCACCGACATGACCGAGCTCAAGCCCACCCCCGAGGACAAGTTCTCCTTCGGCATCTGGACCGTGCAGTACCCCGGACGTGACCCGTTCGGCGAGCCCACGCGGCCACCGATGGACCCGATCCGGGCCGTCGAGAAGCTGGCCGAGATCGGCGCCTACGGCATCAACTTCCACGACGACGACGTGGTGCCGTTCGGCGCCTCCGACGCCGAGCGCGACAAGATCCTGGACTCGTTCCGCAAGGTGCTGGCCGACACCGGCCTGGTCGTCACCACCGCCACCACCAACCTGTTCACGCACCCGGTCTTCAAGGACGGTGGCTTCACCTCCAACAACCGCGAGGTGCGCCGCTACGCGATCAAGAAGGTCATGCGCAACATCGACCTCGCCGCCGAGCTCGGCGCCAAGATCTACGTCGCGTGGGGTGGCCGCGAGGGCGCCGAGTCCGGTGCCGCCAAGGACATCGCCACCGCGCTCGACCGCTACCAGGAGGCCTTCAACCTGCTCGGTGAGTTCGTCACCGACCGCGGCTACGACATCCGGTTCGCGATCGAGCCCAAGCCCAACGAGCCGCGCGGCGACATCATCCTGCCCACGGCCGGGCACGCCATGGCCTTCATCGAGACCCTCGACCGTCCCGAGCTGGTCGGCATCAACCCCGAGATCGGTCACGAGGAGATGGCCGGGCTCAACGCCGCGGCCGGCTACGCCCAGGCGCTGTGGCAGGGCAAGCTCTTCCACATCGACCTCAACGGGCAGAGCGGTCCGAAGTACGACCAGGACCTGCGCTTCGGCGCCGGCAACGTGCGGGGCGCGTTCTGGGTCGTGGACACCCTGCTCGCCGGCGGGTACGACGGCCCGGTGCACTTCGACTACAAGACTCCTCGCACCGAGGACGACGAAGGTGTCTGGGTGGCGGCCGAGGCCTGCATGCGCAACTACCTGATCCTGCGCGAGAAGGCACGTGCCTTCCGGGCCGACCCCGAGGTGCAGGCCGCCCTCGAGGAGGCCAAGCTGCCCGAGCTCGCCGTACCCACGCTGGCCGAGGGTGAGGGCTGGGCCGACCTGGAGGCCGCCCCCAACCCCGACGTCGACGCCATCGGTGCCCGCGGGATGGCCTTCGAGCGCCTCGACCAGCTCGCGCTCGAGCACCTCTACGGGCTCCGCTCCTGACCGTGCCCGTCGACGCCGGTCCGTCGGCGACCGACGAGGTACGCCGACGCAACACCGCCGTGGTGATGCGGCTGCTGCGCGACTCGGGCGCGCTCAGCCGGTCCGACCTGGCCCGGCGCTCCGGGCTGGCCAAGGCGACGGTGGGCACGATCATCGGCCAGCTCCAGCAGGTCGGGGCCGTCTCCGAGCGCGCCTCGGAGTCCACGGGCCGCGGCCGGCCGAGCACCCCGGTGGTGCTGGCGGGTGAGTCCCTGGTCGCGCTGGGTCTCGAGGTCAACGTCGACTACGTCGCCACCACGACCGTCGACCTGGCCGGCCGCGAGCTCTCCTTCGAGGAGCGGCCGGTGGGAGGCGACGGTCCGCAGCTGGCGGACGTGCTCCGGCTGGTGCGCGACGAGGTCGCCCGCCTCGAGGCCGGCGGAACCACCCTGCTCGGACTCACCGTCGCCGTCCCCGGACTGATCGACCGCACGCGCGGGCGGGTGGTCGAGGCCCCCAACCTCGGCTGGGTCGACCTCGACCTCGCCGGTGCGTTGTCGGCCGAGCTCGGCGACCGGGTCCCGGTCGCGGTCGACAACGACGCCAACTGTGCGGCCCGGGCCGAGAGCCTGCACGGGGTGGCAGCCGGCGTCAACGACTTCGTCTACCTCACCGGCACCGTCGGCCTGGGCGCCGGCATCGTCAGCGGCGGCCAGATCGTCCGCGGCTCGCGTGGCCTGGCCGGGGAGGTCGGCCACCAACGGGTCGGCGACGAACGCCACGCGTGTGCCTGCGGCCGCACCGGCTGCTGGGAGGCCAAGGTCGGGCTGCGCGCCCTGGTCCGCGCGACCGGGATCCCGCTCGAGCCGGGCGAGGACCCCGTGTCGTACGCCGAGCGCGTGGTCAAGGCGCCCGACACCTTGCCCGCCATCGCCGAGATCGGCGCCTCCCTGGCCAGGGGCGTCGCGCAGCTCGCGGCCACCCTCGACCCGGCGATGATCGTGCTCGGCGGGTCCTTCGTGCCGCTCGGCGAGGTGCTGGTGCCGGCGGTCGAGGAGGCGCTGGCCCGCGGCTTCACCGGACCGGGCTGCACCGTCGCGCTGAGCACCCTGGGCCTGCACGCGGCTTCGGTGGGGGCCGCGGTCGACGCCCTCGACGACGTCTACGCCGGGCGGCGGACCCTGATCTAGGTTCAGGCCCCGATGATGGTGGCGGTGGCGCCGGTGGAAGCGGCCAGGACCTCGACCGGGTCGTGCAGCACGTCGGTGAAGCCGAGCTCGGCGGCACCGATGATCGAGGAGTCGCCACCGAGGGCCGGCAGCACGATCTGGGCCTGCTCGGCCGGGGCGGCGAGGGCCCACTCGCTCAACGCCTCCAGCACGTCCTCCCGCACGAGTGGGAACACCCACCGCAGCACGCCGCCGAGGATGATCATCTCCGGGTTGAACACGTTCACGAGGCCGCCGAGGCCCAGGCCGAGCGAATGGCCCAGCGCCCGCAGGCGTGCCGGAGGCTCGCTGTCGGGCTGGAGGTACTCCGCCAGCCGGTGCATCTCGCTGGAGGGGCAGCCGACGGCCTCGGCCACGGCGTGGGAGCCGATCTCGGTCTCCCAGCAGCCGACGTTGCCGCACCGGCAGGTCTGGCCGTTGGGGTTGAAGACCTGGTGGCCGATCTCGCCGGCGTACCCGCTCGCGCCCATCATCGGCGCCCCGGCGACGATCACTCCCCCTCCGACGCCGACGTCGCAGGACATGTAGATCAGGTTGTTCATGTGTCGCGCGGCGCCCCGCGTGTGCTCCGCGAGGGCGCCGAGCTCGGCGTCGTTGCCGATGTGCACCGGCACCCGTCGACCGATGCGGCTCTCCAGCACCGAGGTGAGCGCCACGTCGGTCCACCCGAGGTTGGGCGCGAACCGCACCAGGCCGGCGCTGTCGGTGACCACGCCCGGGACTGCCATCCCGATGCCGACCAGCCGCGACCGGTCGTCGGCCGTCTTCAGCATCGCCCGCAGCATGTCCACCAACGTGTCGACGAGCGCGTCGGGGTCGCGGTTGGTCGGCGTGGTGGCCGACATCCGGTCCAGCGGCTGGCCGCCGAGCCCGACCCGGGCGACGTCCATGGTGTCGACACCGAGCTCGGCTGCGAGCACGAACACGGAATCGGCGGCCGGCTTGACGTCGATGCTCGGTCGCCCGGCACCGACGCGCTGGATGGTTCCCGCCTCAGGAGTGGACTGGGTGACGACCTCGAGGTCCTCGAGCTCGCGGACCAGGTCGGCGATCGTCGACCGGTTCAGGCCCATCAGCTCGGTCAGCTGGGCTCGCGAGACCCCACCCGACCGGTGTACATGCCCCAGGAGGGTCGCCAGGTTGTGTCGACGTACCGCTTCCTGGTTGGTGCCCGTGCCACGCCGACGACGGTCGGCCACGGCTAGGTTCCTGTCGCGGAACGGCGGCGACGCGAGATGGCGTCGACCGACGCGGCCAGCAGCAGCACGGCGCCTGTGATGATGAAGTTGATGTAGGCCGCCTGGTTGAGCAGGCCGAGCCCGTTGTCGATGGTCGCGATCACCAGACCACCGATCACGCCGTCACGGATGTTGCCCTTGCCGCCGAAGAGGCTGGTGCCACCGATGACCGCAGCACCCACGGCGTACAGCAGGGTGTTGCCGCCCCCGGACCCGGGAGAGACGTTGCCGGTGTAGGACGAGCTCACGATCCCGCTGATGGCCGCCATCGTGGAGCAGATCACAAAGGTGGAGATCCTCAGCACGTCGACGCTGATGCCGGCGCGACGCGCCGCCTCGGTGTTGCCGCCGATCGCGTAGATGTGCCGGCCGTAGCCCGTGCGGCCGAAGATGAACGTCCAGAAGATCATCAGCGCACCGACGAGGAACACGGCGTACGGGATGCCCTCGATGGTGAAGATCAGGGGGTTCGGGGCGCGGTTCTTGCTCAGGAAGGCCGTCATGCCGAGCAGGATCACCGCGAGTGCGCCGAACTTGAGAGCCACCAGCGAGGTCGGCGGACGGTGCAGGTCCTTGGCGGCCAGTCGCCGCTGCCGCCAGAACAGCAGGCCGGCGTAGATCGCCAGGAGGGCGATGACCACGATCCAGCCGGTGACGACCGGCATCGACTTGATCGTGATGCCGCGCAGCACGTCGTTGCGCACAGGCACGGTGCCGCCCTGACCGATCAGCTTCAGCGTGGCCCCTTGCAGGCCGAGGAAGAAGGCGAGGGTGACAACGAAGGACGGGATGCCGAGCTTGGCGACCAACAGTCCGATGGCCAGGCCGATCACCGCCCCTACGGCCATGCCGATCAGCACGGCGAGGACCCAGCCGTCCCCGTGGCGCACGATCGCGACGGCCGTGAAGCCGGCCGAGAGACCACCGGCGACACCGGCGGACAGGTCGATGTCGCCGAGTAGGAGTACCGGGATCAGGCCCATCGCGAGGATGGAGATCGAGGAGGCCTGCACCAGCAGGTTGGCGACGTTGAGCGCGCCGGTGAAGGTGTCGGGCCGCAGCGAAGAAAAGACGATGAACAGGACGACCAGGCCACCAATGGCCGGGAGGGCGCCCATGTCGCCGCCACGGACGCGGTCGACGTAGGCCCGGAGGGACTCGCCGAGGGTGAGGTTCGCGCTGTCGCCGGAGAAGTCGGAGGCGGCCAGGCTCGGACTGGCGGAGGTGGGGGCGGGGGTCTTCGTCTCGTCGGTCATGTCTGTCTCCTCAGGCCGACTCGTTGGCGGTGGCCGCGGAGATGCCGATGCTTCCCGAGCGTCCGGACGTGATCAGCTCGACGATCTGGCTGTTGTTGGTATCGCTGGTCTTCAGGTCGGCCGCGACGCGACCGAGGAAGAGCGCGGTGATGCGGTCGGAGACCTCGAAGACGTCGTTCATGTTGTGCGAGATGAGCACGACGCCGAGGCCCTGGTCGGCCAGGCGCCGGACGAGATCGAGCACCTGCCGGGTCTGCGCGACGCCGAGGGCCGCGGTCGGCTCGTCGAGCAGCACGACGCGGGAGTTCCACAGGACCGCCTTGGCGATGGCCACGGTCTGGCGCTGGCCACCGGAGAGGGAGGCGACGCTCTGGCGCACCGACTTCACCGTGCGCACCGACAGCGACGCCAGCGTCTGGCGCGCGCGGTCCTCCATGGTGAGCTCGTCGAGCAGGCGCGTGGGCGTCTTGGCCTCCCGGCCCAGGAACATGTTCTGGACGATGTCGAGGTTGTCGCACAGCGCGAGGTCCTGGTAGACGACCTCGATGCCCAGGGAGGCCGCGTCCTTGGGACCGTTGAAGGTGACCGGCTTGCCCTCGAAGAAGAACTCACCGGCGTCCGCGTGGTAGATCCCCGCGACCGTCTTGACGAGCGTGGACTTTCCGGCGCCGTTGTCCCCGACCAGTGCGGTGACCTGACCCGGGTAGACCTTGAGGTTCACGCCGTGCAGAACCTGGACCGGTCCGAAGCTCTTGTCGACTCCACGTAGTTCGAGCAGGGGTTCAGTCATCGGGCGCCTCCCGGGGGATGGGACCGTCGCAGGGCGGTCAGGGGCTGGTGAGGATCGTTCTCAGATGATCATGCTGCGGGCTGATCAGGTGGTGCAACGGCGGGACCGGTGCCAGGTGTCATGCACCGGTCCCGCCGTGTCAGAGAGGGATCAGGAGATCCCTGCCGCTGCGCACTGCTTCTCGAAGCCCTTGCAGACGTCAGCGGCCTTCTGGCCACCGTCGTCGATCACGGCCTTGACGTTGTCCTTCGTCACCGCGACCGGGTCGAGCAGGATCGACGGGACATCACGGTTGCCCTCGGTGTCCTTCACCGTGCCGTTGGTCTCGCCCTTCTCACCCTTGGTCAGGCCGATGGCCAGCTTCGCCAACGCTCCTGCCTCCAGCTTCGCGGACTTGTAGACCGACATGCACTGCGTGCCGGCAAGGATGTTCTGCAGGCCCTCGACCGTGGCGTCCTGACCGGTCACCGGGACCTTGCCGGCGACCTTGTTCTTGTCGAGGATCGCGATCGCCGCGCCACCCAGGCCGTCGTTGGCCGCGAGCACGCCGTCGATCTTGCCCTTCTGCTGGGTGTACATCTGCTCGAAGATCGTGCCGGCGGTCTTGTTGTCCCACTTCGGGACAGCCTGCTCGGCGACCTTGGTGTAGTTCTTGTTCGCGTCGAGCACGGTGTGCGCGCCCTTGGCGAACGCGGTCGCGTTGGAGTCGTCGGGCGAACCGTCGAGGAAGACGATGTTGGCCTTCTTGTCCTTGCCGAGGCAGTTCTGCAGGCCCTCGCCCTGGAGCTGGCCGACCTTCGTGTTGTCGAACGAGACGTAGTACTGCGCCGAGCCGCCGAGGGTCAGGCGGTCGTAGTCGATCGTCGCGACGCCCTGCTCCTTGGCCTTCTGCTCGATGGCGGCACCCGAGGCGTTGTCGAGGTTGACGATGGCGAGCACGGTGACGCCGCTGGCGATCATCGAGTCCGCGATCTGCGCCATCTTGTCGGCATCGTTCTGCGCGTTCTGGATGTCGTACTTGACGCCGGCCGACTTGAAGGCCGCCTCGAGAGCCGGACGGTCCGCGGTCTCCCAGCGCACCGAGGACTCGGTGTCAGGGAGGATCACGCCGACCTTGGCTTCGGAGGTCTTGGAACCGCCGCCTCCGCCGCCATTGTCATCGTTACTGCTGCCGCAGGCCGCGAGGCTCAGGGAGAGCCCCAACGCGCCGGCAACCAGTACTGCAGGCATCCGCTTCACGCAGATCGCCTCCTTTTCTCTTTCGAGGGCACCGCCCCACACCGACGCGTTACCGTCGTGGGTCTGGGAGGTAAATAGTTGGTTGCGCCAACGTAACGAGGACCACATCGCGGGTCTAGTAGGGGCAGACAACAAATCCCGATCTGTTATCAGGTTGTCTAGTCCGGAGCGCGCGGAAAGCGGGTCCCCGCGTCAGCGGAGCGTGACCGGGACCGACTCGACGCCGTACACCAGGCTCAACGCGCGGTATTCGAGCTCCTCGCTCGGCACGGCCAGCGCCATCTCCGGGAAGCGCGCGGCCAGCGTCGGGAACGCCATCCGCAGCTCCATCCGGGCCAGCTCGGCGCCGACGCACCGGTGGAAGCCGTAGCCGAAGGCGAGGTGGGAGCCGGACGCGCGGGTCAGGTCCATCTCGTCGCCGGCGCTCGCGCGCGGGTCGCGGTTGGCGGCAGGCAGCGAGACCAGCACCACGGCGCCCTTCGAGATCGCCTGGCCGGCCACGACGACGTCGTCCTTGGCGAAGCGCGGGAAGGAGACCTGGACCACGGAGAGCATCCGGAGCAGCTCGTCGACGATCGGGACCGCGCTCGTGGAGTCGGCGATCAACCGGTTCCACAGCTCGCGGTTCTCCAGGAGCACGGCGGTGCCGAGCGCCAGCATCGAGGCACTCGTCTCCAGGCCGCCTGTGAAGACCCCGTCGGCCAGTCCTCCGAGCTCCCAGTCGCTGATCTCGTCGCCGTGCTCGCGGATGATCTGGCCGATGAGCCCGGGGCCGGGGTCCGTGCGCTGGCGGGCGGCCTCGGCGAGCAGGAACTCCCGCGAGCCGCCGATGGCCCCGACCGTGCCCATGCCGCCACCGGTGACGTCGAAACGGGCGGTGGCGAGCTTGCTGAACGTCTCGCGCTTCTCGTCGGGCAGGCCGAGCAGGTCGCAGATCACCAGGAACGGGATCGGGAAGGCGAAGGTCGGCACGAGGTCGACGGTGTCGGAGTGCTGGGCGGCCTCGACGATCTCGTCGATCTGCCGGTCCACGATGGCCTGGATGCCGGGACGCAGCCGCTCGAGGCGGCGCATCGTGAACTCGGGGGTGAGCAGGGCGCGCAGCCGGGTGTGGTCGGGAGGGTCGGTGAAGCCCAGGCCCCCGATGTCGCCATCGGTCGCCGAGCCGCTCTTGCCCATGTAGGGGCGGATGTCGGTGGAGTACGACGTGGTGTCGCGCAGGACCTCTCGCGCCTCGGCGTCCCCGGTCACCACCCACACCTCGAGGCCGAGGAAGGTGGTGAGCTTGTGCACCGGCTCCCGGTCGCGCACGTCGGCGATCCGCTGGTTGGGCGCCATCCCGTCGCGCTGCAGGGGCCAGGACAACGAGTCCGGCACCTTGTCGAGCCGGGTGAGGTCGATCCCCCCGGCGCGCGCGATCAGGCGGTCCCGGACCACCTTCTTGACCGTGCTGACCAGGCTCATCGCGTTCCCCTCGCTGGATGCTGCGCTGGGCAAAGTCTACGAAGCCCCTGCGTACGCCGGTATCAGGGACACCCCCGGGCGGGTCCTGAGATCGCCCGTCACGAACACAGGACGATGGACGAGGTGGTCAGGCTCCACTGCTGGGGCGACTGGACGACCGAGATCGGGACGCTGCTCTCCCGGTGCAGCCCGGTCAGGTCCGAGAGCAGCCACAGCCCCTCGTTGACGACCCGGAAGCCGACCGCGAGGTGCTCGCGGACCGGCCCGTCCCAGCGCAACGCGGAGCAGCCGGGCAGCGACCGCTCGAACTCGTAGACGGCCGTCGGCTTGCCCCGGGCGTCCGTGCGGTAGAGGGTCACGTCGTGGATCGGCAGGGTGCCGATGTTGGACACGGTGACCGCGTCGAACCCCGCGTCGAGGAACACCTTGCGGGCCAGGCCCTCCACCATCTTGGTGGAGGTGTCCCGGGCCGCCTTGGCGTCCTCACGGGCGATGTTGGTCTGCACGATCGAGACGAGCAGACCAAGCGTGGAGAGCACCAACGCCACGATCGCGATCGTGAACGCGGTCGGGTGCAGCCGGGGAAGCCTCGACGAACGCTGCGCCCCCGACGAAGGAGGCCCCTCGCTGGTCACGACCCAACTCTAGGAGCGTGCACTGACTCCCGGTCGGAGTCAGCCGGGGTGGGTCACTCCCACTCGATGGTGCCGGGTGGCTTGCTGGTGATGTCGACGGTCACTCGGTTGATCTCGCGGACCTCGTTGGTGATGCGCGTCGAGATGGTCTCGAGCACGTCGTACGGCAGGCGCGCCCAGTCGGCGGTCATGGCGTCCTCGGAGGTGACCGGGCGGAGCACGACTGGATGGCCGTAGGTGCGTCCGTCGCCCTGCACCCCGACGGAGCGCACCTCGGCCAGGAGCACGACGGGGAACTGCCAGATGTCGCGGTCGAGGCCGGCGCGGGTGAGCTCCTCGCGGGCGATGGCGTCGGCCTCGCGGAGGATGTCGAGGCGTTCGCGGGTGACCTCACCGATGATGCGGATACCGAGGCCGGGGCCGGGGAACGGGTGCCGCCAGACGATCTCGGCCGGCAGGCCGAGCTGTTCGCCGACGAGACGCACCTCGTCCTTGAACAGGGTGCGCAGCGGTTCGACCAGCTCGAACTCGAGGTCGTCGGGCAGGCCGCCGACGTTGTGGTGGGACTTGATGTTGGAGGCGCCCGCTCCCCCGCCGGACTCGACGACGTCGGGGTAGAGCGTCCCCTGGACGAGGAACGCGACCTTCTGGCCCTCCTCGACCGCCGCCTTCTGGAGCACGTCGGCCTCGGCCGCCTCGAAGACCCGGATGAACTCGCGCCCGATGATCTTGCGCTTCTCCTCGGGGTCGCTCACGCCGGCCAGTGCGTCGAGGAAGCGCTTCTGGGCGTCGACGACGTGCAGGTCGACGCCGGTGGCGGCGACGAAGTCGCGCTCGACCTGCTCGGCCTCGCCCTTGCGCAGCAGGCCGTGGTCGACGAAGACGCAGGTGAGGCGGTCCCCGATCGCGCGTTGTACGACGGCCGCGGCGACCGCCGAGTCGACGCCACCGGACAGCCCGCAGATCGCGCGGCCGGAGTCGCCGATCTGCTCACGGATGCGGTCGATCTGCTCCTCGACGATGTTGACCATGGTCCATGTGGGACGGCAGCCGGCGATGTTCCAGAGGAAGTGCTCGAGCACCTGCTGGCCGTGCTCGGTGTGCATCACCTCGGGGTGCCACTGGACACCGGCCAGGCGACGCTCGACGTCCTCGAAGGCGGCGACCGGGGTGGCCACGGTGGAGGCGAGGACCTCGAAGCCATCCGGAGCCTGCTGGACCGAGTCGCCGTGCGACATCCAGACCCGGTGCTCGCCCGGGATGTCGGCGAGGAGGGTGCCGGGGTTGGTCACCCGCACCGGCGTACGGCCGAACTCGGAGATGCCCGTGCGCGCCACCTCGCCGCCCATCTTCAGGGCCATCGCCTGGAAGCCGTAGCACATGCCGAAGACGGGTACGCCGGCCTCGAACAACGAGCCGTCGACCGCCGGGGCGCCCGGGGAGTAGACCGACGAAGGACCGCCCGAGAGCACGATCGCTGCCGGCTTGCGGGCCAGCATCTCCTCGACCGGCATCGAGTGCGGGACGATCTCGGAGTACACCTTGGCCTCGCGCACGCGACGGGCGATCAGCTGGGCGTACTGGGCTCCGAAGTCGACGACGAGGACGAGGTCGTGGTCGGTCAAGTTGGGCCCTTTCAGCGGGGCTTCGAATGTGCCCCGAGTCTGCCAGAAACTTTCCGTGAGATTTTCTCCAGGTCGCCATAACCCGCCCCGGGACCCGTCGTTGGTCGGTCAGATCCGGTGCTAGTGCTCCCTCCCAGGCCGGATCTCGAACCGGTTCGCCTCAGCGAACTCCCCAGGGCCCGGCCTCCCTCCCTCCCCGGCCGGGCCCTGGCTCGTTCACAGGAGCGAACAGGCGACGACCCCCGGCTCTGGTGGTGGACCGGGGGTCGTCGTGCGTCCGGGACATCGCCGGCCGGGCGTCGTACCGACAAATCGGGTGGGGATGGCAGGCAGTTCCCAGGGCTGGCGGGCAGAGCATTGCCTGCCAGCCCACAGTTTCCCCGGACGTCCGGGGAAACCCGGCCCCAGCTCCACACCGACAATTCAGGCGGCCGGGCGGGCAATTCTGGAGGCGGAGGGGCGTTGCTTTCCCCTTCCGGGTCCAGTTTCCCCGGGCGCCCGGGGAAACCGCCGCCCCTAGCTGACGCTGACGATCGGAAGCCGCAGCGCGCCGGGAGCGGACTCGGGGACCACCGGGTGGTTCGGGGGGACCGGCGGCACGGGCTGGTACGCCGACCCGACGGGCGGCCTGGGGTCGGGCTCGCCCTTGTTGGGCCACAGGGCCATCGCGCGCTCGGCCTGGGCGGTGATGGTCAGGGACGGGTTCACGCCGAGGTTGGCCGAGATCGCCGAGCCGTCCGCGACGTGCAGGCCGGGGTGCCCGTAGACGCGCTGGTAGGGGTCGACCACACCGTCGGCCGGAGAGGTGCCGATCGCGCAGCCGCCGATGAAGTGCGCGGTCATCGGCATGTTGAACGGCTCGCCGATCGACGCGCCCGCCGTACCGCCCATGATCGTGGCCATCTTGCGGACCACCTTGTTGGCGACCGGGATCCACGTCGGGTTCGGCTGGCCGTGGCCCTGCCTGGACGTGAGACGCCACTTCTTCGTGCCCGGGATGCGCTTGGGGTACGTCGTGATGGAGTTGTCGAGGGTCTGCATCACCAGCGCGACGACGGTGCGCTCCGACCAGTGCTTGAGGTCGTAGAGGTCGGCGACGTTCTTTCGCTCGCGCCACATCTCCTTCAGCCAGGTCTGCCACCGCGGCTCGGGGCCGTCGCCGTCGGTGAGCACGGTCTGGAGCAGCGCCATCACGTTGCTGCCCTTGCCGTAGCGCACCGGCTCGACGTGGGTGTCGGCGTCGGGGTGGAAGGAGGAGGTGATCGCAATGCCGTAGCTGTAGTCGATCGACCGGTCCGGGGCGATGGCGCCGCTGATCGACTCGGAGTTGGTGCGGGAGAGGTAGCCGAGGCGGTCGGACAGGCCGGGCAGATGACCCTCGGCCTTCATCCGGTGGAGCAGCTTCTGGGTGCCGATCGCAGCGGCCGCGAACACCACCTGCTCAGCCGTGATCGTCTTCGTCGAGCGGGCGGTGCTGCGGCGGGCCTTGGTGAACTTGATCGTGACGTCGTAGCCACCACCGTCGCGGGGACGCACCCGCGTCACCGTCGAGAGTGGCATCACCTTGGCGCCGCGCTGCTCGGCGAGGTAGAGGTAGTTCTTCACCAGGGTGTTCTTGGCGTTGTACTTGCACCCGGTCATGCAGTCGCCGCAGGCGATGCAGGTGTTGCGGTCGGGGCCGACCCCGCCGAAGAACGGGTCGGCGACGTGGTCGCCCTTGGCCGACTCGGGGCCGCCGAAGAAGACGCCGACGGGCGTGGGGTGGAAGGTGTCACCGACACCGAGGTCGTTGGCGACCTTCTCCATCACGTCGTCCGACGGGGTGCGCAACGGGTTCTCGACGACGCCGAGCATCCGCTTCGCCTGGTCGTAGTACGGCGCCAGCTCGGTCTTCCAGTCGGTGATGTCGCGCCACTGGGCGTCCTTGTAGAACGCCTCCAGGGGTTCGTAGAGCGTGTTCGCGTAGACCAGCGAGCCACCTCCGACTCCCGCCCCGGCCAGGATCAGCGAGTCGCGCACGGCGTCGATGCGCTGGATGCCGTACATCCCGAGCTCGGGCCGGAAGAGGAAGCGCTTCACGTCGAAGGAGGTCTTCGCGAAGTCCTCGTCGTCGAACCGCGCGCCGGCCTCGAGTACGCCGACCTTGTAGCCCTTCTCGGTCAGGCGCAGTGCTGTGACCGAGCCGCCGAACCCGGATCCGACGACCAGGACGTCGTAGTCGAGCTCCGACCCCGTCATCAGACGCGTCCCAGCTTGGTCATCAGGCGCGTCTGAGCGGTCATCACCTTGGCGAAGGTCTCGTCGCTCATGCCGAACATCGGCGAGAACCGGATCAGCTTCTGCACCGCCACCGCCTGCGACTCGGTGTAACGGTGGATGCCTTCCGCGCCCTGCCGTCGGCCCATGCCGGACTCGCGCATGCCACCCATCGGGGAGTCGAGGCTGGCGAAGGTGGCCCCGAACGCCTCGTTGATGTTCACCGTGCCGCACTTGATCTGTCGCGCGAGCAAGCGAGCCCGTTTGGTGTCCTTGCTGTAGATCGAGGCGTTCAGGCCGTACTCCCCCGCGTTGGCGCGCGACACGGCATCGGCCTCGTCGTGGAAGCGGTAGAGGGAGATGACCGGTCCGAAGGTCTCGTTGCCGAAGCAGGTCATGTCGGGGGTGACGCCCTCGAGGATGGTCGGCTCGTAGAAGTAGGGCCCGAGGTCGGGGCGGGCCTTGCCGCCGGCGAGCACGGTGGCGCCCTTGGCGACCGCGTCGTCGACGTGGGCCGTCACGGTGTCGAGCTGGCTCTGACTGATCAGCGAGCCCATGTCGGAGCCCCACTCGATGCCCGGCCGCAGCGCCATCGCCTTGGTCTGCTCGACGAACTTGGCCTTGAACCGGTCGTAGACCTGGTCGGCCACGAACATCCGCTCCATCGAGACGCACAGCTGACCGGCGCTGGAGAAGCTGGCCCGCACGGCTCCCTCGGCCGCACGGTCGAGGTCGGCGTCACGCAGGACCAGGATCGGGTTCTTGCCGCCGAGCTCGAGCGAGCAGCCGATCAGCCGGTCGGCGCACTGCGCCGCGATCAGCTTGCCGGTCGCGGTCGAGCCGGTGAAGCAGAGGTAATCGGAGCGCTCGATGATCGGGCCGCCGAGCTCACGACCGGGACCGGCGACGACGTTCCAGAGGCCCTCCGGGAAGCCAGCTGCCTCGAGCAGCTCGGCCGCCAGCAGTCCGGACAGCATCGTCTGCGCGTCGGGCTTGGTGACGACCGCGTTGCCGGCGAGGAGGGCGGGCAGGCCGTCGATGAGGGCGAGGTCGAAGGGGTAGTTCCAGGGCGCGATGATCCCGACGACGCCCTTGGGCACCTGGTTGACCTCGACCCGGGTCAGTCCCGGCACCACGCCGACCCGGCGCTGGGTGTCGAGGTGCTGGTGGGCGGTGCGCGCGTAGTAGCGGGCGGTCAGCGCGACGTGCAGCGGCTCGTCGTAGGCGTGCTTGCGGGCCTTGCCGGACTCCCAGCAGATGAGGTCCATGATCTCGGCCTGGCGGTCCAGCACGAGGTCGTGCAGCCGCAGCAGCAGCTGGGAGCGGTGAGCGAGGCTGGTCCGGGACCACGCCTGCTGCGCACGGCGGGCGCGGGCGAAGGCCTCCTTGACGTCCGCGGCGCTCGACTGCGGGATCATCGCCAGCGGCTGCCCGGTGATGGGGGTGTACGTCGGCACCGACTCGCCGGTGGTGGAGACGACCCGCGCGGTCAGGGACCGTACGTACGCCGGATCGAGGGCGTACGACGCCGTGGGGTCGTGCTCGGGGTCGGCCGGACCCGCCTGCTGGCCGGACGAGGACGAGGACGGGTCAGGCTGCACGCTCATGCGCGGAGCCTAGACCGGCCGTTGACTTTACACAACGGCCCGTCTTGTAAAATGGAACCTGTTCTGTTCCGGGAGTCACTCCTCCGGCTCGACCGGCGGCTCCGCGCCCTGCTCCTCGTCGCGCTCGGCCCACTCCAGCAGGGTGGAGATGTCGAAGACCGCGTCGTCGATGCCGGCGTGCAGGTCGCCGAGCTCGGCGTAGCGGGCCGGCATGGTCGCGATGGTGAAGTCGTCGGGCTCGCAGTCGTCGACGTCCTCCCAGTGGATCGGCGCACTGACCGTCCCGATGGGGTTCCCGCGGACCGAGTAGGCGGCGGCGATGGTGTGGTCGCGGGCGTTCTGGTTGTAGTCGACGAAGAGGTCGTGCGGGTCGCGGTCCTTGCGCCACCACGTCGTGGTCACCTCCTCGGAGCGACGCTCCACCTCGCGGGCGAAGGCGAGCGCGGCCCGGCGTACTTCCTTGAAGCCGTGGTCGGGCCGGATCCGCACGTAGATGTGCATGCCCTTGCCGCCGCTGGTCTTGGGGAACCCGGTCGCACCGAGGTCGTCGAGCACCTCGTGGGCGAGGTGCGCCACCCGCTGGACCGTCTCCCAGGTGCACAGCGGCCCGGGGTCGAGGTCGATGCGCCACTCGTCAGGCTTCTCGGTGTCGGCGCGACGGCTGTTCCACGGGTGGAACTCGACCGTGCTCATCTGCACCGCCCAGATCACCTGCGCCAGCTCGGTCACGCACAGCTCGTCGGCCGTCCGGCTCCAGCGCGGGAAGAACACCTGCACCGTCTCCATCCACGGCGGCGCCCCCTTCGGCAGCCGCTTCTGGTGCACCTTCTCCCCCGTCACGCCGGTCGGGAACCGGTGCAGCATGCACGGCCGCTCGCGCAGCGCGTTGACGATGCCGTCGCCGACGGAGAGGTAGTACTCGACCAGGTCGAGCTTGGTCTCGCCGCGCGCCGGGAAGTAGACCCGGTCGGGGTTGGACACGCGCACGACCTTGTCGTCGACCTCGATCTCCACCGCCGGGGACGCCATCAGCCGGCCTCCACACCGAAGGCGGACAGCCGCTGGCGCAGCGCGTCGACCCCGTCGCGGTGGTGCCAGTACAGGGCCGGCAGCCCGCAGGCCTGGGCGGCGTGCACGTTCTCGAGGGTGTCGTCGACGAAGACGAGCTCGCCCAGCTCGACCTCGAGCTCGGTGGCGACCCGGTGGAAGAACTCCTCGTCGGGCTTGGCGGCACCGATCTCGCAGGAGTAGAAGCAACGGTCCAGCAGCTCGTCGTACCCCATCCGGGCGCGCATGTACGACGTCCGCAGGTCGTCCTGGTTGGTGGCCAGGTGGCACCCGAACCCGGCCGCACGCAGCTCCCGCACGAAGGAGCGCGTCTCCTCGAGCGGCTCGATGGTGCCCCAGACCTCGCTGACCTGGTCGGTGTGCTCGGCCAGTCCCCGCTCCTCGAGGGCGGCCGGGAGCTGCTCGGTCATCGCGACCGTGCCGCGGGCCGCGTCCTCCATCTGCGGGAGGAGCAGGTCGAGCAGGGCCAGCGACTGCTCGTCGCCGATCGCCTGCCCGAGGAGCTCGAACCAGCTGGCGGGCACCTGCTGGAGCACGCCGTCGGCGTCCCAGAGGACCGCTGCCACCGCGGAACGAGCGCCCATCTCAGTCGGTGCCGTGCTCGCGGACGAAGTCGAGGATCTGCTGCGAGAGCTCGGGCCGGCACACGATGAGGTCCGGCAGCAGCACGTCGTCCTGGTTGTAGACGAGCGGCGAGCCGTCCACGCGGCTGGTGAAGAGTCCGGCTGCCCGGGCCACGACGACCGGAGCCGCCGAGTCCCACTCGTACTGGCCGCCGGCGTGCACGTAGGCGTCGCTGACGTCGCGGACCACCGACATCACCTTCGCCCCGGCCGACCCCATCGGGACCAGCTCTGCGTCGAGGTGCTCGACGAGCGCCTGCACGAACGCGGGCGGTCGGGTGCGTGAGGCGACGATGCGCGGCCGGCTGGCGGTCGACGGGGGTACGGCGGGCGGCCGGCCGGTGTCGTAGGTGACGTCCAGCCCGGGCAACGCGACGGCGCCGGCGACGAGATCGCCCTTCTCCCAGAGGGCCACGTGCACCGCCCAGTCGTCGCGGGGCGGCTCGGAGAACTCACGGGTGCCGTCGAGAGGGTCGACGATCCAGACCCGGTCGCTGTGCAGGCGCCGGCGATCGTCCTTGCCCTCCTCGCTGAGCACGACGTCGTCGGGCCGCACCTCACCGAGCAGCTTCATCAGCAGCTCGTGCGCCGCCTGGTCACCCGCGTCCTTGAGCTCGCGCCCCTCCAGTCCCTGCTGGCGCACCTGGAGCAGCAGGTGGCCCGCTTCGGTCGCGGCCCAGGCGGCCACCTCGTGGTCATCGGCGTCGGGCGCGAGGGGGGTGCGGGGCAGCTGGTCGAGGTCGCTCACGAGCGCCAGCCTAGAGGGGCGCTTCCGGAGCACGCTGCACTCGCCTGGATTCCTCCGCGGGGTTCCGGACCGTACCGGTCACCTGCGCCTCCATACTCCCGTACGCTTGTCCGGTGTGGTTCGGCCGGCTCTCCGGGACCGGCCCGAAGCGGGGGCGCTGAGCACGTCGGTCCCGCTCGGTGCCGTAGGTGGGGATTCGCCCGGTCCGGCCGATTGATCCCGACTAGCATGAGCTCAGCAGCCACGACATGGAGAGACTCCGTCCAGTGACCGACGACCAACAGACCAGCCCGCGGAGAGCCGCCCTCGTGGCCGCCCTCCGGCGCAGCGCCGTCCTCATCCTGGTGCTCGCGGCCACGGGCACCGCCCTGGGCGTGGCGGCCGGGCTGCGTCGCGCCGAGGACCACACCGCACAGGCCTCCATCCTCGTCTCGCCGCTCGACGGCAACCCGTTCTACCCCAGCGGCCGCGGTGACGACCTGATCAACCTCGAGACCGAGGCCCAGCTGATGCAGTCGGACTCGGTGGCCAACGCCGTGGCCGAGCGGATCGGTGACCCGGGCTCCGCCTCCGACCTGCTCTCCGGTCTCGACGTGAGCGTCCCGGCCAACACCCAGATCCTGACGATCAACTACACCGGCGGGTCCGACGCGGTCGCCGTACGCCGGGCCCAGGGCTTCGCCGAGGCCTACCTCGACTTCCGCAAGGCGCGGTCGGAGGCGGTCACCCGCGCGAAGACCGAGCGCATCCAGAACCAGATCAACAGCCAGGACAAGGCGCTCTCCGCACTCGTCGCCAAGGCCAACGCCGAGACGGTCCCGGCCCAGAAGAGCCTGCTCCAGGAGCAGGTCAGCGGCGTGACCAGCCAGATCGGCCAGCTCCAGGCAGCGCTGGCCGAGCTGCAGACCGGCTCGGTCGACCCCGGACAGGTCATCACGCCCGCCGCCATCGTCGGTCGCAGCTCGCTGAAGGCACTGCTGGCCTACGCCCTGCTCGGCATGTTCGCCGGACTCCTGCTGGCCCTGGGCATCGTCATCATCCGGGCGCGCTCGGAGAACCGGATCCACCACGCCGACGACGTCGCCCCGTCGGGGCTCCCCCTGCTCGGCAGCGTCTCGATGGACGAGGTCCTCGACACCAACGAGGGCATCGTCCTGCTCGAGGACGGCGAGAGCCTCCAGATCGGTTCCGGGCTCGCGGCCCTGCGCGTGGCCGTACTCTCCGGCGACCGCCGGCGGCCGGTGCGCATCCTCTACTCCGCGGCCGCCGAGGCGGCTCGCTACCCCCGCACCGCCCTCGGCCTGGCGTACGCCGCCGCCGCCTCCAACCTGCGCACCGTCGTCGTGGACGCCACCGGTGAGGGCGGGGACATCACCAAGTTCCTCAACCTGGACACCAAGCGCGGCTTCACCGACGTCCTCGCCGAGGGCAGCTCGGCCGCCCAGTCGCTGGTGCGGCTGACCGACCACCTCAGCATCCTGCCGTCGGGCAAGCCCGATCCCCGGGCCGACGACCTGCTCACCGGCCCGGGCATCAAGACCGTCTTCGACGAGCTGGGCCAGTCCTTCGACATCATCGTCGTCGCTGCCGGCCCTCGTCGTACGCCCCAGGCCCAGGCACTGGCGATGGTCACCGACGTGACCGTGGTCGAGGCCGTGGAGAGCAAGTCCCGCCTCGGTGACCTGGTCGCCCTGGCCGACGACCCGAACGCCGCCCCCTCCGTGCTGGGCGTGGTGTTCGTCGGCCGGGCTCGTTCCCGGTCGCGCCGACACGCTGAGGCATGACCGAGGTCGACCGAGAGGTGGCAGACGACACCCGGCGGCACCTGACCCACATCGCGCGAGGTGGAGCGCTCGGGCTCGTCGGAGCGGCCGTCACCGGCATCACCGGCTTCCTGCTGGTGCTGATCGTCACCAACCTCTACGACACCCAGACGGCCGGACGGTTCTTCACCGTCACCTCGGCCTTCCTGCTGCTCGCCTCGATCACCAGCCTCGGCACCGAGACCGGTCTCGGCCGGTTCATGCTGCGCTACGAGGCGCAGGACCGCCGCGGGGACATCCCGCCGACCATCCGCGCCGCGTTCCGTCCCACGCTGATCTCGTCGCTCGTGATCGCTGTCGTGGTCATCGCGTTCGCCGGGCCGTTCGCGGACCTGATCGGCGTCGGGGGCGACGGTGGCGCCGAGAGCATGATCGTGCTGGCCGTGACGCTCCCGCTGGCCACCTGGCAGGCGCTCACCCTGGCCGGCACCCGGGCGTTCGGCCGGATGCGCGACACGGTCTTCGTCGACAAGATCGGCCGGCCGTTGGCCCAGCCGTTGCTGGTCCTGCTGGGCTCGCTGGTCTCGGTCAACCTGCTCGGCCTGACCATCGCCTGGTCGGTGCCCTACGCCGTGGCCGGGCTGATCGCGGCCGCCATGTTCCGCCGCTTCCTGCACCGCCGCGGCACCATGGCGCACACCGAGCCGACCAAGAGCTACCGCGAGCTGCGGGCCGACTTCTGGCGCTTCACCTGGCCGAGGAGCATCACCCGGATCTCGCAGATGGCCATCCAGCGGATGGACATCATCCTGATCGCGGCCATGAAGGGGCCCAAGGACGCCGCCATCTACACCGCCGCGACCCGGTTCGTGGCGCTCGGCCAGTTCGGCACCCAGGCGATCCAGCAGGTGCTGCAGCCGAAGTTCACCGCGCTGCTGGCCAACCGCGAGCACGAGAGCCTCAAGGACGTCTACCAGATCTCCGCCGCGTGGAGCATGGCCGTCTCCTGGCCGATGTACGTCGGCGTGGCCGCGGCGCCCCTCGTCTACCTCAGCCTGTTCGGCCAGGAGTACGTCGACCAGGGTGTGGCCGTGGTGCTGCTGATGGCCGGTGCCCAGCTGTTCGCGGTCGCCACCGGGCCGTGCGACACCCTGCTGCTGATGTCGGGCCGCAGTGCCTTGAGCCTCGCGAACTCGTTGCTGGCGCTCGCGCTCGACATCGGGCTGTGCCTGCTCCTGATCCCGAAGATGGGCATCACCGGGGCCGCGCTGGCGTGGGCCATCGCCGTGATCGCGCGCTGCACCCTGGCGGTCATCCAGGTGCAGATCACCATGAAGATCCTCAGCTTCGGTCGCGCCGCAGGCGTCGCCGCCGTCGCCAACGTGCTCTGCTTCGCGGTCCCGATCGTGGGCGTGGAGATCTTCGTCGACCTCAGCCTGCTCACGCTGATCCCTGTCGTGGCGGTGTGCTTCGTCCTCTACGCCTTCGCCTTGTGGTGGGGACGTCGCGTGCTGATGCTCGACGTCCTGCGTGGTCTGGTCCGACGCCGCAGGGACCCGCAACACCGGAGCTCCGAGGACGAGCTGGAGACTGACCTGTTCCCCGAGACGTCGGCGGACGGATGAGCCGTCGAACGGTGATGTTCGAGAGCTGGCGGGGCCTGTACGCCGACAGCCCGCGTGCCCTCTCCGAGCACCTCGCCCGCTCCGAGCCGTCGTGGCGGCGGCTCTGGGTGACCACGGGCGAGAACCAGTTCCCGGCCGACGTACGCACGGTCCAGCGGCACGGCGTGGCCTACTTCAAGGACCTGCTGACCAGCGACGTCCTCGTCGCCAACGACATCATCTCCAAGCACCTGGTCAAGGGACCCCGCGTGCACTACGTGCAGATGTGGCACGGCACGCCGCTGAAGCTGCTCGGCCACGACGAGCGGACCGACAACCACACCGAACCCCGAGCGCACCTGAAGCGGATGGTGCGCGACGTGGCCAAGTGGGACTACCTCGTCTCCCCTGGGCCGGCCTGCACCGAGATGTTCCGCAGCGCCTTCCGGTTCGACGGCGAGGTCTGGGAGACCGGCTACCCGCGCAACGACGTGCTGCGCGCGCCCGGCGCCGACAGCCGGCGGGAGGACATCCGCCGTCAGCTCGGCATCGCACCCGGCTCGCTGGCCGTGCTGCACGCACCCACCTGGCGCGACGACGACAAGACCGACGACGGGCGCTTCCGCCAGTCGGTGCTGCTGGACCCGGGCGTGATGGCCGCCGCGCTGCCGGAGGGCGCGCGACTGCTGCTGCGCCTGCACCGCAACGTGAAGGAGCGCCCGGCCAGCCCCGGCAGCGACTTCGTGCTCGACGTCAGCGACCATCCCGACATCGCCGACCTCTACCTCGCCGCCGACGTGCTCGTCTCCGACTACTCCTCCGCGATCTACGACTTCGCCGTCACCGGCAAGCCGATCCTGCTGTTCGCACCCGACCTCGACCGCTACCGCGACAAGGTGCGCGGCATGTACTTCGACTACGAGGAGTGGGCTCCCGGGCCGGTGGCAGCCACCCAGGAGGAGCTGGCCGCGAGCCTGACCGACCTCGACGGCGTCGTGCGCACCTTCGGCGAGCGCTATCGGCACTTCGTCGAGCAGTTCTGCCCGCACGAGGACGGTCACGCCAGCGAGCGGGTCGTCGACCGGCTGCGCTCAGCCCTGGGCTGACTGCTGGTCGGTCCGCCAGCTCGGCGCTCGTCCCATCTGCTCGGCCAGCCGGGCGTCGTACGGCTCGAAGTAGCGCTCGAGGCGCTCGCGCAGCTCGGGCCGCATCGGCGTGCGGGGCTGGGCGTTCCACTGCTCGACCTTCGCCGGCTTCCAGGACGGCAGGCCGAGCCACGCGCGCAGCCGCTCGAACTCGGCGACCGGGTCGGCGAAGAACACGTCGGCGTCGACGACGTAGACCCGGTCGCGGCCGAGCTCGTCGATGAACCGGTCGATCTGCTCGCTGTAGCGGCTGCGGGCCAGGTAGGAGTGGTGCCGGTGGTCGAAGCTGGCGTACGACGGGTCGGCGATCATCCGGTCGACCTCACCCGCTGTCCGCTCCTCCTCGAGGTCGATGGCGGCCTCGAACTCCTCGGTCTCGAAGCCGCGGTTGAGCTCGTGACGGTGCGCCGAGTAGGCACGCTCGACCGGCTCGCGCACCATCACCACCACGCGCACGTCCGGCAGGTCACGGGCGATCCGCGCCGCGGCCAGCGGGTGGAACAGGTAGTAACCGCTGCTCTCGAAGGTCGCAGCGTGCGGCCCGTGCTTGCGGCGGGCCAGCCAGGCCAACGGGAAGTGTCCGCGGTACCAGCGTGGGCCCTTGTGGTAGTTCAGGTCAAAGTAGCCGATGCCCTTCGAAGCCGTGGGCCGGGCGACGGCCGGGTGCTCGCTGAGGACGCGGTAGAGCGTGGTGGTGCCCGCTCGCTGCGCGCCGGCGATGATGAACGACGGTTGCAGCCGCCACCGCGAGGTCAGGGTCCCCCAGCGGTCGAGCGACCGGCGCAGCCACGACTGCAGTCCGCCGGGCGCATGCGCGCGCAACCAGCGGGTCAGCCGGCGTACGGGACTGCCGTCAGCCATGGCGCGCCTGGGCCGGCATGCCGAGCCACGTGCACAGGGTGTCCAGCACCACCCGGCTGCGGTCCTCGATGGCGGCGCCGAGCTCGGACTCGGCTCCTTCGAGGTAGCGGCAGGTGATGGCTGCGAGGTACGTCGCCGCCACGAGGTGCTCGTCGCTGCCCGGCTCCTCGGGGACCTCGGCCAGCTCGAGGCCACGGAGGACCGAGGCCTGGGTGAAGCCCTCGCTGTGCGTGATGGCGTTGACGCCGTAGTGGCACCGGTCCAGCCCGACGGGCACACCGGTCTCGAAGCGCTCCCAGTCCCAGAGCTGGAGGCGGCCGCGACGACGGCTCATGTTCCACGGCGTCCAGTCACCGTGCCAGCCGCCCAGGGGAAGTGGGTGTCCCTCGCTGGCCAGGCGGAGCTGGTTGAGCGCGTCCCCGAGGCGGGAACGTACGTCGGAGGACGCCAGTGATTTCTGGACGGTGAGCATCTGGTCCCACAGCGGCGACTCCGTCAGCGGCCGGGTCCCCTCGTCGAAGGCCTCCGCGAAGTGGCGCATCTCCGGGACCGGCACGTCGAACTGTCGCTTGGGGCGCTGCAGGAAGGACGTCTCCAGGGCGGTCATCGCGACCACGGTGGCGCCCTGCCAGGTGCCGAGGTGCACCAGCTGGGGCACCTCGATCTCGGCTGGGAGGTCGGCAGCGGCGAGCCGTTGCAGCGACTCCGCCTCGCGGCGTACGAGCGCCTCGGTGACGGAAGTGCCGCCGATCTTCACGAACGCCAGGCTGCGACCCTTGGCGTCGAAGACCTGGAGCACCGGCTTGCGGTTGACCCGGGCGGTGCCGAGTCCGAGGCTGAAGTCGACGGGCTCTCCGAACACCCCGCTGAGGTAGTCCCGCATCGATCCGACCCGTTCGCTGACCGTGATCCGGTCGGGGAAGGCAGCGGCGGCGCGACCCCGCAGCAGGGCCGAGACGCCGATCCGCTTGACGGTGTCACCCGTGGACAGCGCGGCGCTGAAGCGCAGCATCGCCCGCGCAGCAGCGGCGGGGTTCCCGACCGGGACCAGCAGCCGCGGCGCCCCCGCGTGGGGCAGCACCGCCAGCTCGGTCTCCTGTCCGGCCCTGCCTGCGGCCCCGGCACGACCTGAGCCGCGACTTCGACGAAGTCGCGGCTCAGGTGTGCCCGGCCAGAGTGCCTGGACGCTCGACACGTAGGTGTCGATCGGGCGCTCATCCAATGCTGGTCCCCCCGGTCGGTCGCTGCCGGCCGGCGGGTTTCCGGCTCAGAGCGTCGGCTTGCTTCGGTTCGCTGCGGTGTACTGGGACTTCTTGGCGGCAGTGCCGAGCTCCCAGTTGGCGGTGCTGTTCAGGTTGGAGTTGAAGTAGGTGAAGGCGACGCCACCGCGAGCCTTGAGCTGATTGTACGTAGTCGAGAGCCACGACGGGTCGTCTTCGGCGGCCTTGTCGGTGTAGCCGGTCTCGGCCACGCCCCAGGCCATGTCGTGGGCCTTGGCCCAGGCGCTGGTCGGCGCGAAGTAGTCACGGTCGAGGTTGCTGAACGTGGTCTTGATCTTGCCGTTCACCGGGGCGCCGTACCGCTGGTAGACGTCGATGCCGAGCAGGTCGATCTTGGTGTTCTTGGGCATGATGTTGTTCAGGCTGTACTGGTCGGCGCCGAAGAACTGGTCATATCCGGTCACGACGATCGAGTAGGCCACGTTCGAGGCGAGTGAGCGCACCATCGGCGCGAGACGCGCCTGCATCGCGGTCCACTGCTTGATGTCGCCGTCACCCTCGGGCTCGTGGTGGAAGGCCAGCCACACCGGGCCGTCGAGCTTGCTCAGCTTGATCGACAGGTCGCGGACCCAGGCGTCGCCCTTGCCGGCCACCATGTCGGGCCAGCTGTAGGGCAGCTTGAAGCTGATCCACGGCAGCCGACGCTTGGCGAGGTCGGACTTGGCCACGGAGACGGCCTTGTCGACCTGGCTGGCGCCGTAGTAGGTACGGCGGACGCCCAGCTGCTGGGTCATCGAGTTCTCCCACGGCGTGGGGTCGGCGTTGCCGCCGTAGGCACTGCCGAGGTAGGCGGCGCAGGAGCCGGGGATGCCGCGGGTGGTGTAGGCGCAGCCGTTGGTCAGCTTGCCGGCCACCCGGTCCGGGAGCGGGGCGGGGTAGTTGGGCGTCGAGCCACCCAGGACCTTGAGCACACCGACGTTGTCGATGAGCAGGGCCTTCCTCTTGGCCAGGCGGGCCACCGCGAAGCGGACGTTGAGCTGGGTCCCGGCGCGACGAGTGGTCGCGGCCATGCTGACGCGGTGCCAGGAGCGGTAGGCGCGGAACGCCTTCGCGGTGTTCTTGACGGCGCGGCCGTTGGCGGTCTCGCGCAGCACCAGGCGGCCACGCAGGCCGGGCTGGTTGGAGCGGACCAGGGCGGTGATGGTGTAGCGCTGGCCGGCCCTGGGCGAACGCGCCACGTTGGAGCGGCTGTTCAGGATCGCCGGGCCGCTGCGACGGTTGGTGAGCCTCATGGCCGAGCCGCCGTGGTAGCCGAGCTTGACGACGGTCGCCCTGGTGCGGGCGGTGCCGGAGGCCCACCCGGTGCGGCCGTGCTCGAAACCACCGTTGCTCATGGTCTGCTGGGTGTTGGAAGCGGCGCCGGTCGGCGGGGCGATGAAGGCCAGAGAGGCGATCACCGGAATCACGGCGACTGTGGCCATGACCTTCTTGGGTCGAGTGTGCATGAGAATCTCCGCGGGGGTAGAGGTTCGATGTGGATCCCGGAACGGGCCCTGCCGCCGAGCCCGAGCGCCGCGGAAAATGGCCTGAACATGACTATAAGGGACTAAATCGGACATTTGTGAGTTTCCGGCGAATCTCTGGACATCTCATGTCAAGTCGCCGCACCGTCGACAGGCCCGCGGGCAGGCAGCAGGGACCCCGGGGCGACACGAGAGCAGGCGTCAGCGGGGTGGGGTCACCGAGTGAGGTCCGAGAGCCGGATCGCGGCTGTCGGTCGGCCGGGTGGCCGGTGGATCAGATCCCGTGGCCGCGCGAGTGCGCGATCTTCATCAGCCGCTCGGCCGAGACCAGGTGGAGCGCGACGGCCCCGGCGATGTAGGCGCGGCGCTCACGCGGGTTGAGGCGCACGGTGCGCCAAGCCTGGCGCAACGCGGGCCGGGTCTGGCCGAGCGCCGCCAGGGCGAAGGCCTGCCGGCCGTAGAGCCGACCGAGCGCCCGAGGGTCCTCCTGGAATGCGGGGTGCTTGGCCACGAGGTGGTCGACGGCATCGCTGATCGTCTGCCACCTCTGGGAGAACATCGACTGCCCCCACAGCACCTTGACCAGGGGCTCCCCCACGACCGCGAACGGGCCGGCCTGGGCCGCGCTGAGGATCCAGTCGAAGTCCTCGGCATAGCTGCCTGGCAGCTCCTCGTCGACCAGACCGATGGGCCCGAGGAGTGCGTCCCGACGCACCATCACAGTCGAGGGGTGGGCCTCCATCACCCGGTCACGGACCAGCTGGGCGAGCGTCATGTCCTCGGGTCGCGGGACCCGCGGCACCGCGCTGTCGGCGTACAGCACGATGATCCCGGTGACCGCGGTGAGGGCCGCGGGGTCGGCCAGGAGCGCATCGACCTGCTTCTCGACCTTGGTCGGCAGCCACTCGTCGTCGTCGTCACAGAACGCCACCAGCGGTGCCGACCCCGCGAGGATGCCGGTGTTGCGACCGCCCGCGAGGCCGGGTGTGCGCGCGTTCGTCGTCACCTGCACGGTGCGCGTGGGGCTGGTGCGGGCCACCGACTCGTCGGGGTCGCACTGGTCGAAGACGACGTGGCAGACGATCTCGCCGGCGTAGGTCTGGTTCCAGATCGCGTCGAGCGCGACCCGGAGCAGCTCGGGCCGGTTGCGGGTCGCCACGACGACATCCACCCGCGGCAACGGGTCCTCGACGCTCGTCTCGCTCGTCGCGGTCTCGGTCTGCTCGGTCATGCCAGCCCCACATCGTCTCGGTTGTCATTGGTCATCTGGCGGTGAACAGCGTGGCTCATCGTTGCCGCCGCCGCCGCAGGCGTGGCCGACCGGGTCGCCACCCGGGCAACGCTGCCATCAGGACGGCCCCGACGGCCAGGCCGATCGCGGCGCCCGTCGTCACCGGGACCTCCGGCTGGCGGCGTACGACGGCGGGCTCACGCACGCGGATCACCCTGCCGGCCGTGACAGGAGTGAGCAGGATCGTGGTGACCCCCTGCTCCAGTCGGTCCCGGCTGGCCGCCGCCTGTGCCGCCGCCGCACGGCTGGTTCCCGGGCGGAGCTCGGCCAGCTGCTCGCGGAGCAGCTCGAGCGCCTGGTCACGACGCTTGAGCAGGTAGTCGCGACGCGTGACGAGGTAGGAGCGAGCCAGCGCCTCGGCCTCGGCCTGGGACGCCTGGCCGTCCTTGTTCTTGACCTCGATGCTGAGCACGGTCGTGTTGGGCGCAGCCGTGACCCGCACGCGCTTGCGGAGCTCGTCGAGCGCGGCAGTGTCGCGGCTGCCGACGACGCGGCTCAGCGACTGGCGCGAGATGGCCAGCGCGGCCTCGGTGTCGATGGTGACGTCACCGGGCGACGAGGCGTCCGACCCCGAGTCGGGCGCGAGGTAGACCGGCGGCTGGGCGAGGATGATCGAGACCTTGGTGGACTTGTACACCGGCGCCTGCGCGGCGACCGCGGCACCGGCCACGGCACCCACCAGCATCAGTGCCAGCAGCACCGGCCACCACGCACGCAGTCGTGCGAGCGCGGGCACCATCAGCTGTGGTGAGCGGCGCCTGGCGGTGGCGACCTGCTCCCTCGTGACCGCACCGATGGCGAGCATGACCGTCAGCAGGGGCATGCCGAGGGTGTCGTAGACCAGCAGCTGGAGTCCGTAGAAGGCGAGCACGAACGCACAGAGCGTCTCGGTCGTCGTACGACATCGCCAGCAGCGAGCTGCGGCCACGACGAAGAAGGACAGGAACAAGGCTGCACCGACGAGGCCCTGGCTGAAGATGACGCCCCAGATGTGCCCCTGCGTGCCGAGCGGGGGTACGCCGCACGCACTGCAATCGGGCGTGGCCGCTCCCGCGATCGAGGCGAAGCTGCCCTGGACGTCGCGGGTGCTGCCGAAGCCGACGACCGGTGAGCCCTCGACGGTGCTGCCGACCGTCCGCGAGATCAGCTCGCTGCGGCGATCGTTGCTGTGCGGGTGGGCCAGGCGCTCCTGGAGCACGGTGGCCAGCGGGCTCAGGAAGAACGCCACGGTGAGGGCGACGAGGACCAGGGCCGTGACGATGATCGGGCCCGGGCGGGCCTTGCGCAGCTGCAGCAGCACCACGCCGACGACACCGAGGGCGAGCGAGGCCCAGAGCCCACGGTTGAGGGAGAAGATGATCGGGACCGTGGCGGTCACCAGGATCAGGGGGGCGACGTACCGCTGCCAGCGCCGGCCCTGGAAGAACCAGGCCACGATGAAGAACGGCAGCGAGAGCGAGAGGTTGCTCCCCCACGTGTTGGCGAACGGGAACGGCGCCTTGGGCCGCGCCTCGGGATAGCCGAGGACGTTCTGGATGTCCGCCACGGCCGGATGGACGATCGACTGCACGAGGTTGTTGCTGCGCAGGCCGTGCGGCAACACCATCTCCATCGGCGAGGTGAACTGCAGATTCGGAGCGAGTACGCCGAGCAGGCCACCGAAGGTGGTGACCACGAACATGAAGCCCAGCAGCTGGTAGAGCCAGCGCGACGGGAGCTCGGACTCCTTGAGGTTGGAGATCCAGACCAGCGCGACGGTGGCGACGAGGTACCACGCCAGGCGGTAGCCGAAGACGAGCAGACGGGACGGCCCACCTCCGGGCTCGGCACCGGGGGCGTCGGCGAACAGCACGAAGACGCCGAGCGCCAGCCACGCCATGAACAGCACCCACAGGGTGAAGCCGACGGGCAGCACCAGTCGACGCTTGCGCAGCAGCTGGTCGGCCATCACCACGGCCATCGCCATCGGGACGATCGCGCTCAGCCCCATGGCCCACCACAGCGGGAAACCGAGGATGGTCAGGCTCAGCGGCCAGTGCGCCGGGAGCGTCCGGCGCCGGCGGACGGGCCGTCGCGGAGTCGGCGCATCGACCACCGGGTCAGGTGCGACCAACATCCCCGTCACGATTTCGCCTTCTCGCGTAGCAGCACGACCGGGTCAGCCTACGAGGTTCGCCGGGCCGCCGGTGGAAAAGCCCATCTATACCCACCGGAGGCACGAGTCAGGCCATCTCCGGCGCATTCACCACCAATGCGTCGCCAGTGGGCTAGACCGTGCAAATGCCGCACAAGCCTCTGAACGGACTTGCTGCCTACACTTCGAATCGCCGTCCACGGGGGGTGGCAGAGACACAGGTTCGGCAACCCAAGGAGCCACATCATGCGACGACTCTGCGTCGTTCTGCTCACCTGCCTGACGGCGATCGGCGGCCTCGCCCTGGCGCCGCTGTCGGCCAGTGCGGACAGCTACGGACCAGGCAGCCTGGTCAAGGACGTCCCCGTCGCGGGTACGCCGCACGTGCTGGACGGCCGGGTCAGCTCGGTCGCCCAGGTCGGCAACACCATGATCCTCGGCGGCACCTTCACCCAGGTGCGCAACAACGACTCGACGACCGTCATCGCGCGGTCCCGCCTCGTCGCCTTCGACATCACCACCAAGCAGATCAGCACCACCTTCACGCCGAACCCCAACGGTGACGTCGAGGTCGTGCTGCCCGCCCCCGACGGCAAGTCCGTCTACGTCGGCGGTTCCTACTCCTCCATCGCGGGTGCCGCGGTGAAGAACCTCGCCCAGGTCAACGTCGCCGACGGCTCGCTCGTCACGACGTTCAACCCGGCCACGGTCGACGGCCGCGTCCTGGACCTGCGCCTGTCCAACAACCGGCTCTGGATCGCCGGCGCGTTCACCCACGTCGCCGGGCACGCGCAGAAGGCGCTGGCCACGGTCAACCCGACCAGCGGCAAGTGGGACGGCTACTTCAAGCAGGTCATCTCCGGCGTGCACAACGGCGGCACCACCACCGTCATGAAGATCGACATCAACGCGCAGGGCACGCGCCTGATCGGCCTGGGCAACTTCGACATGATCGACGGCTCCAAGCACCACCAGCTGCTGATGCTCGACCTGAGCGGCGCGACCACCTCGGCGACCGCCAACTGGCAGACCGCCTTTTACGAGACGGCGTGCTCGAAGTCGTTCAACACCTACATGCGCGACCTCGCCTTCTCCCCGGACGGGACCTTCTTCGTGGTCGCCACGACGGGTGCGTACGGCGGGGCCGGGATCGGCTGCGACAGCACCGCCCGCTTCGAGACCGGTGCCGTCGGCGCCGGGGTCAAGCCCTCGTGGGTCGACAACACCGGCGGTGACACGACGTACTCGGTGCTGATCACCAACAACGTCGTCTACACCGGCGGCCACGCCCGCTGGCAGAACAACCCGTTCGCGGCCGACAGCCCCGGCCAGGGTGCGGTCCCCCGCCCCGGCATCGCGGCCCTCGACCCGATCAACGGCCTGCCGCTGTCCTGGAACCCCACGCGTGACCGTGGCGTCGGCGTGTTCGACTTCCTGATGAACCAGCAGGGCCTGTGGGTCGGCTCCGACACCACGCGCATCGGCGCCGACTACCTCCGCTCGCGGATCGCGCTGCTGCCCGTCGGCGGCACCACCTTCCCGGGCGTGAAGACGCCCTCGCTGCCCAACGACGTCTACCAGGTCAAGACCGGCACGGCCGGCATCGTCAAGCGCTCCTACAGCGGCAGCGCCTTGACGGCCGCCCAGCCGGTGTCGAGCACCGGCCTGACGACCAACAACGTCCGCGGTGCCTTCATGCTCAACGGCTACCTCTACATCGTCTGGTCGGACGGCACCTTCGACCGTCGTACCTTCGACGGCGCGACCTACGGCACCCCCGAGGCGGTCAACACCGGCAGCCAGCTGACCACCATGACCGACTGGGTCTCCGACATCCAGTCGATGACGGGCCTGTTCTACGACTCCGGTCGCCTCTACTTCACCAAGAGCGGTTCCTCGACGCTCTACTACCGCTACTTCACGCCGGAGAGCAAGGTCGTCGGTGCCCAGCGCCTGACCGCCAGCGCCAACGTGACCGGCATCGACTTCAGCCAGGTGCGCGGCATGTTCGTGGCCGGGGACAACCTCTACTGGTCGACGCCGTCCAACGACCTGCGCAAGCTCGGCTGGGCGCAGGGCGCGCAGTCCGGCCGCCCGGTCGCCGGCGTCGCCACCGTGGTGTCGAGCCCGACCGTCGACGCCTACAACTGGGGTTCCCCGCGGGCGCTGTTCCTGTTCCAGGACAAGGACGGCGACGGTCCCTCGACGGCACCGACCGCGGCGTACACCCAGTCGTGCACCAGCCTGAGCTGCACCTTCGACTCGAGCACCTCGACCGCCGGCACGGGCACCATCACCGGCCGGTCGTGGAACTTCGGGGACGGTACGACGAGCACGGACGCCAACCCGGCGCACGCGTTCTCGGCCACCGGCACCTACCAGGTGGCACTCACCGTCACCACGAGCAAGGGCCTGAGCAACACGGTCACCAAGCCGGTCCAGGTCACCCGGGTCAACCAGGACCCGACCGCCGACTTCACCGTCGCGTGCAACCAGCTCACCTGCACCTTCGACGCGGCCGGCTCCAAGGACGCCGACGGCACCGTGGCGAGCTACCAATGGGCCTTCGGTGACGGCATCACCGGCACCGGCAGCCCGGTCGACCACCCGTACACGACGGCCGGCACCCGCGACGTCACCCTCACCGTCACCGACAACGAGGGCGGCACCGCGACGGTGACCAAGAGCGTCAAGGCCACCCAGGCCGGCGCCGGCTTCGTCGCGGCCACGAGCTCGGCCGGCAACCGTTCGGTCCACTCGGTGCAGGTCCCGGCCGGGGTCCAGGCCGGCGACACCCTGCTGCTGTTCCTGACCACGAACTCCTCGACGGCGACCGTCACCGCCCCGGCGGGCTGGACCCAGGTCCAGACGGCCACGGCCGACGGCGTGCTCGGCACGGTCTGGTCGCGCACTGCCACTGCCGGTGACGCCGGTTCGACCGTGACGGTGCCCAGCTCGACGATGGTGAAGTCCGACATCACGGTGGCGGCGTACCGTCCCACGGCCGGGAGCACGCTGTCGATCGCGAGCAGCGCGCAGACGACCAGTGCGGTGGCGGCCAACCAGCTGACCACTCCGCAGGTCAACGTGACCGACCCCTCGTCGTGGCTGGTCAGCTACTGGGGTGCCAAGTCCTCGGGCACGGTGGCGTTCACCACCCCGAACGGCCAGCAGGCACGCTCCGGCTCGGTCGGCACCGGCTCGGGCTCGATCAGCGGCGAGCTCACCGACTCCGGTCAGCCGGTGGCGGTCGGCACCCGCGGAGGTATCACCGCGGACGCCGGCACCTCCACCTCGAGGGCAGCCATGTTCTCCGTGGTCCTGGTCGCTCAGTAGGCTGACGCGGAAGGCGAAGGGTTCGACTGATGAACGTGCAGAAGAGGAACATCCCGCAGCAGCGGCGCCGGTCGACATCGGTGCAGGCCGAGCCGCGCGCCGATGCGATACTTCCCTCCGGGGGGATGCCAATGTCCGCACAGGCACGGGTGCCTGAGGTCGAGGTCGGGCCGTTCTGGGTCAGCGACTCGCCCTGCGGGGAGCTGGTGGACCATCTCGTCGACCTGACCCTCACGGCGACGGCGAAGCCCGCGTTCGCCTACGCCCTCCACGTCGGCGGGCTCAACGCCCGCCGCGAGCGTGACTTCGTGGTGGCCATGCGCCAGGGCGACGTGGTGTACGCCGACGGCGGTTCCGTGGTCTGGCTGGCCCGGCTCGCCGGCGCCGACCGGATCGAGCGTGCACCCACGACTGACATCGGCTGGGAGCTCCTGCGTGGCTTCGCGGCCCGGACCGGCCGCGCTCCTCGCGTCGCACTGGTCGGTGGACCCGATGGACTCGCCGAGCGGGCCGGTGCCGTGCTCCAGGCGGCCGGGGTGGCCGAGATCGTGCACACCGACCACGGTTTCCACGACGACTGGAGCGGGCCGCTCGCGCGGCTGCGCGAGGTCGCGCCCGACATCAGTGTCATCGGCCTCGGCGCACCCCGCGAGATGGTCTGGAGCCAGCAGCACCGCGACGACCTTCCGCCCAGCCTGGTGCTGACCTGCGGCGGCTGGTTCGGCCACCTCGTCGGCGACGAGAAGCGGGCACCCGTCCTGCTGCGCCGCTCGGGCCTGGAGTGGATCGCGCGCGTCGCCCAGGCACCGCAGCGACTGGGTCCCCGCTACGCCAAGGGCGCCGGGGCCACGGCCGTCCTGGCGATGAGCACGCTCCGGCGCCGCTCACGGTCCTGACCGGTCCAGCTCCTCTACGGGGAGCTGGTCCAGTCCAGAAGCCACCCACCAGGTCCGCCCACGCGGGGAAAGCACCCCGTTCGACCTAGAATCTCCCGCAACGTCAACGCGCTCGCGTCCGCTTTCTGACGGGCCGGTGACAGGTTTTGTCTCACTCCTCGAACCGGACTGGCGCTCACATGTCGATCACGGCACTGACCTCTCCCGCGACGCGTGTCGCTGCGGTCGTGCTGCTCTCCGGACTGCTGGTCGTGGGCGGCGCCACCGCTCCGCGCGAGGGGCCGACCGCCGTCGAGACGGTGATCACGGCCGCGCCGGCGAAGACGCCGGCGAACACCGACCCGAGTCGCGTGGCGCGGATGAACCAGGTGCCGCAGTCACCCCGGAAGCGGCTCGCGCTCCGGGTGCTCGACAACGGTTGCCCCTACAGCCGGCGTGGCATCCCGAAGTGCGGCGTGCTGCTGGGGGCGGCGTACGGCTCGAACACCGACCCGACGTCCTGGGAACGCTCGATGGGTCACCGGCTCGGCGTGCACCGCACCTACTGGGCGGCCGACGAGGTGTCCGAGGCCGTGCTCACCGCGCGCCAGGACGTGGCCCACCAGCGGGTGCCCTGGATCAGCTTCAAGCTGCCCTACAGCTGGGCCGAGATGGCCGCCGGGCAGGGCGACACCTGGGCCCGTGACCTCGCCAGCCGGCTGGCCACCGTCGACGGGCCTGTGTGGGTGGCCTTCCACCACGAGCCCGAGGGCGACGCCCAGGACATCACCCAGTGGACCGCGATGCAGGAACGGCTCGCGCCGATCGTGCGCTCGACCGCGCACAACGTCGCCTACACGATCATCCTGACCGGCTGGAACCAGTTCTACGGTCCTCGCGACTACTCCCTGACGTCGTTGTGGCCACGCGGCACCAAGATCGACCTGGTCGGGTTCGACGTCTACAACAAGTACGGCGCCGTGGCCGACGGCCGGACCGTCACCGAACGCACCCGCTTCAAGAGCCGCTACCTCGCGAAGTTCGAGAAGTTCGCCCAGGAGCACCAGCTGGCGTGGGGCCTGGCGGAGACGGGCAACACCGATGTCTCCGCCGGCGTGGAGCCGAGGTTCGTGCAGCACCTCTACAACGGCGTGCGCAAGCATGGTGGCATCGCGGTCACCTATTTCAACTCGACGCTGAACAGCACCGCACCCTGGCGGTTGCTCGGCGGCAAGGAGCAGCACTTCGCGGCCCAGCTCCGGACCACGCCCACGCTCTGAGGTGGACCCTCAGCTGTTGTAGCGCTGCTGGGTGGCCTCGAGGCCGACCGTGATCAGCGATTCGACGGCGTCGGCCGCGGTGTCGACCTGGAAGGGCAGCTCCTTGCGCTCGGTCGAGGAGTACCCCGAGAGCACGAAGTCGGCCGGCGCCTGACGTCCCGGAGGCCGGCCGATGCCGGCGCGGACCCGGTAGAAGTCACCGGTGCCGAGCGACGAACGCATCGACTTCAGCCCGTTGTGGCCGTTGTCGCCACCACCCAGCTTGCTGCGCAGGGTGCCGAAGTCGATGTCGAGCTCGTCGTGGATCGCGATGATGTGGTCGGGCGGCACCTTGTAGAAGGTCGCCAGCGCCTTCACCGGGCCCCCGGACTCGTTCATGTAGCACCGGGCGCGCGCCAGCACGACGCGCGGCCCCGGTGATCCGGGAGCACCGAGACGCCCCTCGACCACGTCGGCCCGGCCGGTCTTGTGGGAGCGCCAGCTGCCCCCGATCCGACGGGCCAGCTCCTCGACGACCAGGTAACCCACGTTGTGGCGGGTGCCGGCGTACGTCGGGCCGGGGTTGCCCAGCCCGACGACCAGCCAGACGTCGTCGGCCGAGGTCAACTGACCCGGGCTCAGCTCTCGTCGTCGGAGGACTCGGAGGACTCGCCGCCCTCGCCCTCGGCGCTCTCGTCACCCTCGGCGGCCGCAGCCTCGGCTGCCTCCTCCTCGTCGGAGAGGTCGTGCTCGATGCCGGCCTCGGCCTCGGCCTCCTCGAGCTCGGCCTCGATCTCCTCGGCGGTCGGCGCGTGGACCACGTTGACCACGAGGGCCTCGTCGTCGGTGAGCAGCAGCGAGCCCGCGGGCAGCTGCAGGTCCTTGGCGAGCACGTGGAAGCCGGCCTCGGCGTCCTCGACGGAGACCTCGATGTACTCGGGGATGTTGGTCGCCTCGGCCTCGACGGAGACCGTGTTCAGCTCGGTCACGGTCATGGCGTCCGGCTTGGACTCGCCCACGACGTAGATGCGGACCTCGACGGTGACCTTCTCGCCCTTCTTCACCTCGACGAAGTCGATGTGCTCGAGGAAGCCCTTGATCGGGTCGGCCTGGACCTGCTTGGTCAGCGCGATCACGGTCTTGCCCTCGATGGTGATGTAGAGCAGGGCGTTGGTGCCGCCGTGCTTGAGCGCCATCATCGTGTCGTGGCCCGGCAGGGTGATGTGCTGCGGGTCGTTGCCGTGGCCGTAGATGACCGCGGGCACCTTGTCGGCGCGACGGATCCGGCGGGCCGCACCCTTGCCGAACTCGGTGCGGGTCTCGGCGGTGATCTTCAGGTCTTCAGCCATGCTGTGTGTGCTCCTCGTGATGCTTCATGTGCGTGTCGGTGGTTGTCCCGGGGCCGGAGACGACACATGCACCGCACTCCAGACGGGCGCGGTGCATGAAGTACCTGCATCCGGCCACGTCGATCACGGAGGTGAGTCCCTCGCCGAGGCAACTTGCCGATCCTAACGAACGCGTACTGGGTAAAGCGAATCAGGATGTGGGGAGGCCGTGCGGCTCGCGGTCACCTGTAGTGGAGCGTCGCCCGTGTCTGTCGACTTGCCGGCTCGCCGTGGACGCCGACAGGGCGGAGCCGCCCTCCCGCTGCGCTCCTCCGGTGCATTCCACCCGGTCGGCTGTGCTAGCCCTGCAGGCTAGGCATGCCCATCGAACATGCTCGTGACACTGCCGTCCTCGAAGACTTCCTTGATCGCGCGCGAGATGAGCGGGGCGATGGAGAGGCAGGTGAGCTTGTCGAACTCGCGCTCGGGGGCCAGCGGGAGGGTGTTGGTGACGATGATCTCGGTGGCCGGGGAGTTCTTCAGGCGGTCGACCGCGGGGTCGGAGAGGATGGCGTGGGTGGCGGCGATGATCACGCCGGCCGCGCCGTCGGCCATCAGTGCCTCGGCCGCCTTCACGATGGTGCCGCCGGTGTCGATCATGTCGTCGACCAGCACGCACATCCGGCCGTCGACCTGGCCGACGACGCGGTTGGCGACGGTCTCGTTGGGCCGGTCCTCCCGACGGGTCTTGTGGATGAAGGCCAGGGGTACGCCGCCGAGGCGGGCCGACCAGCGCTCGGCGACCTTGATCCGGCCGGCGTCCGGGGAGACCACGGCGAGCCGCTGGTCGCCGTACTTGTCCTTGACGTGGTCGGCGAGGATCGGCAGCGCCATCAGGTGGTCGACCGGGCCGTCGAAGAAGCCCTGGATCTGGTCGGCGTGCAGGTCGACGGTGATCAGGCGGTCGGCGCCGGCGGTCTTGAACAGGTCGGCCATCAGCCGCGCCGAGATGGGTTCACGACCGCGGTGCTTCTTGTCCTGACGGGCGTAGCCGTAGAACGGCAGCACCACGGTGATCCGCTTGGCGGAGGCGCGCTTGAGCGCGTCGACCATGATCAGGTGCTCCATGATCCACTCGTTGACCGGAGCGGTGTGGCTCTGGATGACGAAGGCGTCGCACCCGCGGACCGACTCCTCGTAGCGGATGTAGATCTCGGAGTTGGCGAACTCGTAGGCCGAGGTCGGGACCAGTCCGGAGCCGAGGTCCTCGGCCACCTCCTCGGCCAGCTCGGGGTGGGCCCGCCCACTGAAGAGCATCAGGTTCTTCTCGGTGGTCTTCTTGTATCCAGTCACGCTGTCTGGCTCCCCAGTGATGCTGGTGGCACGGTCACGTGTTGATTGTCACCCACGGTCCGTCCCGGACGGAACAGCGGGTCGGGCTCGTGACGTCGTGTCGCGAATCAGGACTCGTGCGCCTCGTCGGCTGCCCGCGCCTGGTCGGCTGCCTGTGCCTGGTCGGTGCCGGGGCGCTTGCGCTGGGCCCAGCCCTCGATGTTGCGCTGCGGGCCGGCGCTGACGGCGAGGGCGCCCGGAGGCACGTCCTCGCGGATCACGCTACCGGCGCCGGTGCCGGCACCGTCACCGACGTGCACCGGCGCGACGAAGGTGTTGTTGCTGGCCGTGCGGGCGTGCCGGCCGATGACGGTGCGGTGCTTCTGCTGGCCGTCGTAGTTGGCGAAGATGGTGCCGGCGCCGACGTTGGTGCCCTCACCGATCTCGGCGTCGCCGACGTAGGACAGGTGCGGGACCTTGGCGCGGTCACCGATCTTGGCGTTCTTGGTCTCCACGAAGCCGCCGATCTTGCCCTCGACCCCGAGCTCGGTGCCGGGGCGGAGGTAGCTGAACGGGCCGACGTTGGCACCGGCGCCGATCACGGCGAGCTCGCCGTGCGTGCGTACGACGCGAGCACCGGCGCCCACCTCGACGTCCTTGAGCGTGCTGTCCGGACCGATGACCGCGTCCTCGGCCACCACCGTGGCGCCGAGCAGCTGTACGCCGGGCAGGATCGTCACGTCGGCCTCGAGCCTCACGTCGACGTCGATCCAGGTGGTGTCGGGGTCGATGATCGTGACGCCGTCCTGCATCCAGCGGGTCAGGATGCGGCGGTTCTTCTCCTTGGCCAGGGAGGCCAGCTGGGCGCGGTCGTTGGCGCCCTCGGTCTGGAGCACGTCGTCGAGCGCGAACGCCCCGACGTCGAGGCCGTCCTGGCGGGCGAGCGCGACCGTGTCGGTCAGGTAGTACTCGCCCTTGACGTTGTCGTTGCTCAGCCTCGGCAGCGCTGCGTCGAGGAACCCGGCGTCGAAGGCGAGGATGCCGCTGTTGATCTCGCAGACGGCAGCCTGCTCATCGGTGGCGTCCTTCTCCTCGACGATCCCGGTGACCTCGCCGGACTCGTCGCGCAGCACCCGGCCGTAGCCGAACGGGTCGGTCACGATCCCGGACAGGATGCTGACCGCCCGACCGGCGGAGACATGGTCCTCGGCGAAGGCACGCAGGCTCTCTCCCTCGAGGAGCGGCGTGTCGCCGTACGCCACGAGGACGGTGCCGGTGCGGTCGCTCTCCTCGAGCGAGTCCCACGCGATGCGTACGGCGTGGCCGGTGCCGTCCTGGGTCTCCTGGACCGCGAGCACGGCGTCGGGCACCAGCTCCTGGATGTGCGGACCGACCTGCTCACGTTGGTGGCCGACCACGGCGACCACCCGGCGCGGCTCGAGGACGGAGACGGCCTCGAGGACGTGGCCGATCATGCTGCGCCCCGCGATCGGGTGCAGCACCTTCATGGTCTTGGACTTCATCCGGGTGCCCCCGCCGGCGGCGAGGACGATCACGGTGATGCTCGTGGTGCTCACGCTCCCCGGGTAGGAGTCGAACCTACGTCGCTTGTCCTGATTCAAAGTCAGGCGGGCCCTGCCGGCAGACCAACCGGGGAATGTCTTTGGTGGACTTTACTGGCGGGCCGCTCAGTCGTTGCGGTGCGTCATACGGACGGTGCGCTGGAGGCCACGATTCGTATGACGTCCGGGCGGTCCTCAGGCGCCGCTGGCCCGGGGGTCGTCGCTGAAGTCGTGTACGCCGAAGTCGACGGTGCGCTGGGCGTTGGCGATCGACGAGACGACGACCGATCCCAAGCGGCCCTGGCGGTCGAAGACGGTTGCCGTGCCGACGGCGATGCCCTCGCTGCTGATCCGATCGGTGGCCGCGAGACCGATCTCGAGGCTGACGGGGGTGCGGGCGAGTGTCAGGGTGATGTCGGTGTTGATCTGCTCGACACCGTTGCTGCCCCAGTTGGTGACCATGCTCGCGGCGTCGGCGATGCTCGCTGCCGCGACGAACGGAGACGGCTTCTCGTCGGGGATCACCGGCATGCCGGTCTGCCAGGTCATCTTGCGGTCACCGTTCTGGTGCTCGCCGAACGAGGTCGACCAGCCGATGCGTTCGCTGCTGAACAGAGGCACGCGCGGCTCGTCGGAGACCGGGGCCAGCTCCAGTGGCGGCGGGTCGAAGACGATCTCCGGCTCCCAGACCGCACCGGGCGCAGGCTCACTGGGCTTGAGGAACAGTCCGCTGGCGCGCGCGACCGGCTCCCCGCCCTGCTCGATGACGGCATCGACCAGGCACAGCCGTCGCCCCTCGCGGACCACGACGGTGCGCAGCTCGCACGGTTGCATCCTCGCGGCGCGGAACAGGTCGACGGTGTAGCGCGCCGGCCGCAGGTCGGCCCGGCCCGTCTCGGTCACGGCCCGTTCGAGGGATCGGGCGAGGGCGCCGCTCAGCGCGACGCCGTGCACCTGGTCGTCGCTCCACAGGCTGCAGGCGAGCTCGGTGGGAACAAGGACGTCCCCCTCGCCGCGGGTGAAGAACGAGAGCTCCATGCGGGGATTCTTCCCGATGCCCCGTTCGTCCCCTCGCCCGGCCCGGTCTACCAGTGTGGCGTACAGCGTCGCGCCCCGCAGGCTCCTCCACTATGGGTTCGGACGATGGGAGCACCCCTGATGGAGACCGTCGAGCTGCGCGTGCACGGAGTGCACGGGACCTCCCCCGCCACCATGCTCGGCGTCGCCGACGGAGAGGTGGGCCAGGTGGCCGGCGACGGCCTCACCGGCATCTACCGCACCAAGGACGGGAAGATCCCCTACCGCAGGCTCGAGGACACCTCGGTCAGCGTCGAGGCCTACTCCTGGGGGGCCCTCACCTCGGGTGTGCAGGGATTCTTCGGCTGGGTGAAGCGTGCGCTGTGGTTGATCCTGCTGCCGTTCGCGTTGGTGAACCTCGCCTACTGGGCCCGGCTGGAGCTCGGCCGGGGCAGCGGGCAGGCCCAGTGGGGTGCCCGCGCCGTACGTGTCTCCGGCCTGCTGCTCACCGTGTTCTTCGTGCTCACCCCCTGCGTGGTCGCCATCGACATGGGCGCCTGGCAGTGCTTCCGGTACGGCGTCCCGGGGTGCTCGGCCCTGCCGGGCTGGCTCGACTTCCTCGGCGGGATGGACCCGGGGCAGCGGATCGCCCTGGCGACGGTGGTCCCGATGGCGCTGGTCGCGGTGCTGTGGTGGCTCTCGAAGACCTCGATCAGCCGCTACGAGAGCGTAGTCGCGGCGGAGTCGCAGCCAACGACGGCAACCCTGACGGCCGAGGAGCCGGTGCTGCTCCACCCACACCTCTGGGACGGCAGCGAGCGGACGCTGCGACTGCAACGCTTCCACCTGGCGGCGGCGGTCTCCATCGTCGTCGCGTTCACAGGGATCCACCTGCTGCGCGCGGGCTGGGGCAGCCTCACCTTCTGGTCGGCCGCCGGCCTCGCCCTGTGCGTCCTGGCGGCCACGCTGATCATGGCCGTCTGCGTCGTCGGGGTCTGTGCCAACCACCCGAAGGACGTCGACTGGAGCGGGGCGTACGGCGAGCCGAACCTCGTCGACCTGCTGGGCCAACGACTCGGACCGCGCTTCGACAAGGGCATCGCGGTTGTTGCGGTGGCGGTCTACCTCCTGCACCTGCTGGTGCTGTGGACGCTGGGTGCGGCACCGCACCAGCACCTCGACGAGTCGATCGACTACACCTGGCGCAACGTCTGGTTCATCTCGATCTTCGTGCTGCTCACCGTGCTGCACCTGAGCGTGTTCGCCGGCGGCCGGATGCGCGCTCGCACGGCGGCGGCCATCGCCCTGTCGCCGCTGGTGATCGTCATCGCGGTGCAGGCCCTGCGCGTCGCCGGCCTCTACGACAGCAGCAACGCGTGGTTCATCCTGGGCGCAGCGGCGATCGCGCTCGGTTTCTGGGGGCTGCTGGCGTACTGGCAGTACCACCGCTCGCCCCCCAACGCCGACAAGGCCTGGCGCGGTGCCGGCGCCTCGGTCCTGCTCGCCACCGCCGCGTGGGTAGCGCTGCTCTTCACCTCCAGCACCGTCGTCGCGGCGGCGAACTTCCTCAACGGCTCCGACCACGGCGTCGGAGACCTGGTCAGCCAGGTGGAGGTCCCCGACAAGAGCGAGCCGGCGCCGACCATGCTCGACCTGACCAGCAAGCAGAGCACCGACGACTTCGTCGCCACCGGCGACATCACCCTCCGCGGTGCCCGGGTGATCCTCGACGGCAGCACGGTCACGGTCAGCTCGGGGACCATCGAGATGAAGGGCCTCTCGCTCAAGGTCAAGCCCGACTACACCGACGGCGTCCGCGCGTTCACCGAGGGTCGCGGACGGACCGTGCTGCGGGAGAGCTCGTCGTTGACCGTCCCCGTGCGGACGCTCACCCTGGCCGACAGCTGCCTCGGCCCGGTGCGCGGAGCCTGCACCCCCGAGGACCAGGACAACCAGTTCCGGCCGGCGGGTGTGCTGGCGTTGCCCGCGGGAAGCGGCCTGCTCACACTCCAGCTGGGCAAGGGCGTGGTCCTCGATCCGAGCGACAAGCCCGAGGTGCCGTTGGCCGTCCCGCAGGTGCTGATCTGGACCGCGATCGGCCAGCTGCTGTGGCTGCTCCTGGTGGTCGTCTTCCTCGGGGTGTGCCTGCGCCGCTTCGGGAGATACGTCGGATCGGTGATCGAGGAGCACTACGCGACCGACGCCGGCTGGCTGGAGAAGATCGCCCCTCGTGATCGGGCTCGAAGCGTCGCGGCCCGTCGTACTGCTGCACTGGCGCACCGGGCCGAGACCTTCCTCGACGTGGTCGGCGCCATCACCGCACCGGTCGCCCTGATCATCATCGTGACCTCGATGTGCGGAGTGCCGCCGTGGGAGCTGCCCGGCTTCGGGTGGACCCGATCGGTCGCGACGGCGTCGATGTGGCTGGTGGTCGGCATGTCCGCCGGGCTGATCGCCCTCGGTTCGCAGATCCGGCGCTCGGAGAAGGCGCGCAAGGCGGTCGGCGTCATCTGGGACCTGACCACGTTCTGGCCGCGCGCGGCGCACCCGCTGGCGCCGCCGTGCTACGCCGAGCGGGTGATCCCGGAGCTGCTGATCCGCTCACGCTGGGCCCTGGACCGGCACGGCGAGGTGCAGCACTCGAAGAACCGGCTGATCCTGTCCGGCCACAGCCAGGGCTCCCTCATCGTGCTGGCCACCGCCAGCCGGCTGGACCACGACGAGCTGGCGCGCACGCGCGTGATCACCTACGGCAGCCAGATCCGTGCGCTCTACGGCCGGATCTTCCCGCGCGTCTTCGGCCCGGCGTACGTCGGCAACGCACCCACCAGCGGCCCGCCCCTGCTCAGCAGCCCGGTACCCGACCTGCCCAGGACCGACGGCCTTCTCGGTCCCGAGGACGACCCGTCGATCCCGCCCGGGAACACCTTCCGTGGGCGGCTCGCGTCGGCCGGCGGCGCCTGGGTGAACCTGTTCCGTCGTACCGACCCCATCGGCTGGCGCGTCTTCTCCGACCGCGACAGCGAGTTCGACCTCCCGGTCCCCGAGGTCCCCGCCGACGGCGTCGGCGACCCCGGCCCCCGGATGATGGGCCACAGCGGCTACCAGCACTCGCAGGTCTACCGCGACCAGGTGGCCGCGTGGACCTACGAGACCCCGGTCCACGACCCGCCCGGAACGGTGCAGGTCCCCTCGCTCCCGCCGCTCTGACGCGTTGGTGCAACTCGGCTCGTCACAACCCGCGGGTGACCCGAGCGGGAACTGCACACCCGCGCGTCACAACGTGCTCGAGGCACCCCGACGAGCCACCACGAACACTCGCCTGAACGGAAGCACGACGGCGCCGTCGCGCTCGGGGTAGGCCTCGCGCAGTCGGCGCTTGAACTCCTGCTCGAAGGCCGGGCGCAGCTCGTCGGGCAGGGCCTGCAGAGTCGGTCGGGCGCCGGTGCCGCTGACCCAGGTGAACACGGGGTCCTCGCCCCGAAGGACGTGCAGGTAGGTGGTCTCCCAGGCATCGACCGAACAGCCCAGCCCGCTGAGGACGCTCAGGTAGCGAGCGGCGTCGTGGGCGTCAGGGGTGGCGACACCCGCAGTGTGCTCGGCGTACGGCGCCTCGGCGGCCAGCTCGCGGCGGATGGTGTGGCTGGGCTCCTCGAAGTTGCCGGGCACCTGGAAGGCCAACCAGCCACCGGGCGCGACGGCCTCGACGAGTCGCGGCAGCAGGTCGAGATGACCCGGGACCCACTGGAGCGCCGCGTTGGAGACGAGCACGCCGACCGGCTCGGCGGGCACCCACGAGGCGATGTCCCCGACACTGAACGACACCCCCTCGCCGACCGGCGCGGCATTGATCATCTCGCTGCTCGAGTCGACGCCGAGGATCTGCGCCTGCGGCCACCGGCGGGCGAGCAGCACGGTCAGGTAGCCGGCGCCGCAGCCCAGGTCGACTACCCGGTGCGGCGCGTCGGCTCCGACGCGCGCGAGGAGCTCGACGAAGGGCCGGCCGCGCTCGTCGGCGAAGGTGAGGTAGCGGTCCGGGTCCCAGCTGTGCGCCATGGCTCCGAGATTATCTCGATGTCAAGAATCTTGTCCGGCTAGCATTCACCCATGGAGCGCGACGAGGTCGACGAGCTGGTCGAGGCCTGGCACCGCGAGCGTGCCGACCTCGACCTCGCGCCCGTGGAGGTGTTCAGCCGCGTGGGCCGGCTCGCCCGGCTGCTCGACAAGGCACGACGTGACGCCTTCACCGCCCACTCGATCGAGACGTGGGAGTTCGACGTGCTCGCGGCGTTGCGTCGGGCCGGCAAGCCCTACCAGCTGACCCCGGGTGCTTTGCTGCGCCAGACGCTGGTCACCAGCGGCACCATGACCAACCGGGTCGACCGGCTCGCCCAGCGCGGCTTCGTCGAGCGCTCCCCCGACCCCCGCGACCGGCGCGGCGTGCTGGTCACCCTGACCGCAGCCGGCAAGCGCACCGTCGACGGCGCCTTCGAGTCACTGCTCTCCAGCGAGCGCGACCTGCTCGCCCATCTCTCGGAGGACGACCACGCCCAGCTCGCTGCCCTGCTGAAGCGGTTGATGGTCCCGCTCAGCTGAGCACGGATCACTCGAGGACGGCAACAGCCTCGAGCCACTCCCCCTCGAGCTCGTCCTTCTCGGCGGCCAGCTGCTGCAGCTCGGCCGAGAGCACCGCCAGCTTCTCGTGGTCGCTGGCGTTGGCCGCCAGCTCGTCGTGCAGCTCGGCCTCGCGTACGGCGATCCGCTGCAGCTGCCTGTCGATCCGGTCGATGGTCTTGCGGGCCGCTCTCTCCCCCGCCGAGCCGGAGCGCGACCGCTCGACCGCCGGCTGGGTCTGGGCGGCTGCGTCCCGGAGCTCCTGCCTGCGTCTCTCCAGGTACTCGTCGACCCCCCTCGGCAGCATGCTGATCTGCCCGTCGCCCATCAGGGCCCAGATCGAGTCGGTGACCCGCTCGAGGAAGTAGCGGTCGTGCGACACGACCACCAGCGTGCCCGGCCACGAGTCGAGGAAGTCCTCCACCACGTTGAGGGTGTCGATGTCGAGGTCGTTGGTCGGCTCGTCGAGGAGCAGCACGTTGGGCTCGGACAGCAGCAGCCGCAACAGCTGGAACCGGCGACGTTCGCCACCCGAGAGGTCGCCCAGCCGCGCGGTGAGCTTGTCACCGGTGAACCCGAAGCGCTCCAGCATCGCCGAGGCCGAGACGTCCTTGCCGGTGGCCATCCGGGTGACCCGCTGGATGTCCTCGATGGTGGCCAGCACCCGCGCCTCCGGATTGTCGACCGGGACGTGCTGGGTGAGGTGCTCCAGCGCGACGGTCCGGCCGATCCGCACCCGGCCGACGTCGGGCGCCAGTGTCCCGGCGACCAGCCCCAACACCGAGCTCTTGCCGGCGCCGTTGACCCCGACGATCCCGACCCGGTCGCCGGGACCGAGCCGCCAGGTGGCGTGCGCGAGCAGCCGCCGATCGCCACGGGTGAGATCGACGTCCTCGACGTCGATGACGTCCTTGCCGAGCCGCTGGGTGGCGAACTTCTGCAGCTCCAACCGGTCACGCGGCGGCGGCACGTCCTCGATCAGCTCGTTCGCCGCGTCGATCCGGAACTTCGGCTTCGAGGTCCGCGCCGGCGGGCCGCGCCGCAGCCAGGCCAGCTCCTTGCGGGCGAGGTTCTGGCGTCGCGACTCCGAGGCGGAGGCCTGCCGCTGCCGCTCGGCCCGGGCGAGCACGAAGGCGGCGTACCCACCGTCGTAGGCGTCGACCACCCCGGCACCGTTGGCTGCCGGGTGGACCTCCCAGGTGCGCTCGCAGACCTCGTCGAGGAACCACCGGTCGTGGGTGACCACCACCAGTGCCGACGTACGACGGACCAGGTGCTCGGCCAGCCACGCCACCGCCTCCACGTCGAGATGGTTGGTCGGCTCGTCGAGGATGAGCAGGTCGTCGTCGGCCAGCAGCAACCGCGCCAGCGAGCAGCGCCGCCGTTCCCCACCGGAGAGCCCACGGATCTCCCGGTCGAGCGACACCCCGGCCAGCAGCACCTCGACCACCTCGCGCATGCGTGCGTCGGCAGCCCACTCGTGGTCGTCCATCCCGCCCAGCACGACCTCGCGGACGGTGTGGGTCTCGTCGAGCAGGTCGCGCTGGTCGAGGTAGCCGATGTGCAGCCCGCGGTTCCGCGACACCCGCCCGCTGTCCGGCTCCTCGCGACCGGCCATCAGGTTCAGCAGCGTGGTCTTGCCGTCACCGTTGCGTCCGACGATGCCGATCCGCTCGCCCTCCCCCACGCCGAGGCTGACCTCGTCGAGCAGGATGCGCACGCCGTAGGACTTGGTGACCTTCTCCAGGTTCAGCAGGTTGGTCACTACGCGTACTCCACGACATGGGCGCCGGCAACGGGACCCGTGGCGACGTGCACGACCTCGAAGCCCGCCTCGAGCAGGGCAGCCCGCGAGTCCAGCGCGTCCTCCTGCGAGGCGACGATGCCGAGGATCGTCGGACCGGACCCGGAGAGCATCACCTTGGCGTCGCAGTGCGCCTGCACCAGCGCGATGCGTTCGGCCAGCTCGGGTCGCAGACTGAGCGCTGCGTCCTCGAGGTCGTTGCGCATCGAGGTCGCGAGGGCGTCGGGGTCGCCCTCCTGGAGCGCGCTGACCAGCGCGACCGGGTCCGCCTGGTGCGCGGTCGGGTCGAGGTCGGGCTGGAGCCGGTCGAACTCGCGGTAGACCTCGGGCGTGGAGAGACCCTCGTCGCTCGGAACCACCACCCACCAATAGGAGCCGTGGTCGGACAGCGGGCTCACCAGCTCCCCGTGCCCGAGGCCGTGGGCGCTCCCGCCGATCAGGGCGAACGGCACGTCGCTGCCCAGCTCGCCCGCGATGGCGAGCAGGTCCTCGTCGGTGGTGCGGAGGTCCCACAAGCGGTCGAGCGCGACCAGGGTGGCCGCGGCGTCGGCGCTGCCACCGGCCAGTCCGCCGGCGACCGGGATGCCCTTGTGGATCACGATGTCGGCGGCCAGCTCGAGGCCGTGGTGCGCGACCAGCGCCCGGCCGGCGCGCAGGGCGATGTTGGAGTCGTCGAGGGGTACGACGGAGACGTCCACCTCGCCGATCGGGTGCACCGACACGACCCAGTCCTCGGCGTCGGAGACCCGGACGTCGTCGTACAGGCTGATCGCCTGGTAGACGGTGTTCAACGGGTGGTAGCCGTCCTCCCGGGGACGGCCGACGACCAGCGCCAGGTTGACCTTGGCCGGGGCGCGCACGGTGACGCTCATGCGAGCGCCTCCGCGATCCGCACGAAGTCGGCCAGCCGCAGCTGCTCGCCGCGGGTCATCGGGTCGATCCCGGCAGCCGCCAGCGCGGCCTCGGACGCCTCGGCCGAACCGGCCAGGCCACGGAGTGAGGGTCGCAGCGCCTTGCGGCGCTGGGCGAAGGCGGCGTCGACGACGGCGAACACCTGCTCGCGCGTGACGGCGGTGGTGGGCGGCTCACGGCGGGTCCACGCGACCAGGCCCGAGTCGACATTGGGGGCCGGCCAGAAGACGTTGCGGCCGATCGCCCCGGCGCGGCGTACGTCGGCGAACCAGGCCGCCTTCACCGACGGGATGCCGTAGACCTTCGAGCCGGGCTGGGCCGCCAGCCGGTCGGCCACCTCCGACTGCACCATCACCAAGCCGCGCTCGAGAGACGGCAGCAACGCCAGCAGGTGGAGCAGCACCGGCACCGACACGTTGTAGGGCAGGTTGGCCACCAGGGCCGTGGGCGGTGGCCCGGGCACGGAGGTGACCCGCATCGCGTCCGCCGCGACCACCTCGAACCGGTCGGCCTGGTCGGGAGCGCGGTCGGCGATCGTCGCCGGGAGAGCGTCCGCGAGCACGCGGTCGACCTCGATGGCCACCACTCGGGCGGCGACGTCGAGCAGGGCGAGCGTCAGGGAGCCGAGGCCGGGGCCGACCTCGAGGACCACGTCGTCGGGACCGATGCCGGAGTCGCGCACGATCCGGCGCACGGTGTTGGCGTCGATCACGAAGTTCTGCCCACGCTGCTTGGTGGGTCGCAGGTCGAGCCGGTCGGCGAGCAGACGCACTTCTGCCGGACCGAGGAGTCTCGGTCCGGCAGAAGATGGGTGGCTCACGACAGCGAGCCTACGGATCTCAGCCGCGGCTGCCGCACACCGGCCACGCGCCGTAGCCGCCGGAAGCGTCGCGTACGCGCTCGGCCACGGCGATCTGCTGCTCGCGGCTGTTCTGGTCGGGACGACCGCTGCCGCCGTACGCCGCCCAGGTGCCCAGGTTGAACTGGAGGCCGCCGTAGTAGCCGTTGCCGGTGTTGGCGGCCCAGTTGCCGCCGGACTCGCAGGCAGCGATCGCGTCCCAGACGCCGGTGTCGACGGTCTTGGTGCCGACCTTGACGATCTCGGCGACCGGCTGGCGCAGCACGGTCTGCTTGAGCACCTGGCGCTTGACGACCTCGCCGTTGCGGAACTTCACCCGGTAGGTGACGTCGCGCATCCCGTCGCGCCCGTCACGGACGGTCTCGGTGTCGCCGGCCATCATCGAGCCGTCCTTCTGCTCGGTCACCGGAGCGGGGATCGACTCGCGGGGCACGTGCTTGGTGCGGACACCGATCTTGGTGACCACGATCTTGGTGCGGTCGGTCAGCTCGGCGCTGCGCGAGGGCCGGACGACGTCGTTGCGATCGACGCCGGCGCCGACCTTCTGGAGGAGCTCGCCGACGGTCTGCGCCGGGATGTTGCGCCGCTCGACCTTGTCGTTGCCGACCTTGAGGCTGACCAGCTTGGGCGTGGTCATCTCCAGGGCCATGCCGGAGCGGTCGATGTCGGCGCCACGACTCACGGAGAGCGCGACGTTGCCGGCCCGCAGCCCGAGCTGGTCGAGGGCGCCGGAGACGGTGGTCGCGGTGGTCCAGAGGGTCCGCTTCTTGTCGCCGTCGATGCTCAGCTCCAGCGGACGCCCGAGGCGTACGGCGATCCGCGAGCCGTCGTTGATCGGCGAGTCGACGCTCGGCACGACGGAGTCGTGCTCGTCGGGAGTGATGCCCTTGGCGGCGAGCACGTCGCCGACGTTGTCACCGAAGGTGCGGACCTGGGACTCGTGCCCGTCGACCGAGAGGGTGACCGTGCGGCTGAACGCCATGTAGCCGGCCGCGGTGCCGCCGAGCGCGATCACGATCGCGCCGACCAGGCCGCCGAGAAGAAGCTTGTTGTGGATGAGACGAGACAGGATTGGGTGCGTGTTTGAGGCGCGCACGATTCTCCGATGATCGCTTTTTCCGAGCCACGGGTGACGGCGCCGGTCCGCGCACGACCAGCTCTGGTCGTAACCGCTCCCCCGAAGGCGCACGCCGGGTTGGTGCTTCCCGCTCCCGGCCAACAGCCCACGACCCTAGGCAAGATAGCTGGGAGTTAGCAACTTGCAAGCGGCACTTGAAGGTCGGCGCTGTGGGCGGTCTCACACTCCGTGCGCACCCCACGGACCACCGAAGGCGGCGTCGGTGTTGACCGCGATCGCCGCGCACAGCTCCGACACGCCGAGGCCCCGGGTGCGGGCCATCGAGCGGACGGTCAGCGGCACCAGGTAGGAGGCGTTCGGACGTCCGCGGTGCGGCATCGGAGTGAGGTACGGCGCGTCGGTCTCCACCAGGATCCGGTCGAGCGGCGTGGCCCGGAGCGCCTCGCGGAGCGGTTCGGCGTTCTTGAAGGTGACCGTGCCGGCGAAGGACAGGTGTGCTCCGCGGTCCAGGCAGGCGCGGGCGAAGTCGGCGTCGCCTGAGAAGCAGTGCATCACCCAGCGGTCGGGGGCGCCCACCTCGTCGAGCAGGCGTACGACGTCCTCGTGGGCGTCGCGGTCGTGGATCACCAGTGTCTTGTCCAGGGCCTTGGCCAGCTCGACGTGAGCCCGGAACGACTCGTGCTGGGCGGCCCGACCCTCCTCGCCCGTGCGGTAGTAGTCCAGACCGGTCTCGCCGATCGCTCGCACCCGGTCGCTGCTCCGGGCCAGCCGCTCGATCTCGGCCAGCGCCTCATCGAGCCGGCCCTGCTCGGCGAGGAGGGGAGCCTCGTTGGGGTGCAGCGCCACACCGGCCACGACCTGGTCATGGGCCTGCGCCGTCTGCACGGCCCAGCGCGCGCCCTCGAGGTCGCAGCCGATCTGCACGACGCGGGTGACGCCGACCGAGGCAGCCAGCGAGAGGGCCTCGTCGACAGGAAGCGCCGGCTCGTCTCGACCGCGGGCGATGTCGAGGTGGCAGTGGTTGTCCGCGACCGGGTGCGACAGCGCCTCCGGCAGCTCAGGTCGACCACTCACGTGCGGTGCACCGCGTCGTAGACGACCCGCTTGGGCACCCCGGAACGACGGGCCACGTCCACGATCGCCTGCTTGCGCGGGACGCCGTCGGCCTCGTCCCTCGCGACCTGGGCGGCCAGGGTGGCCGGATCGGTGACCGCCTCGACCGGTGCTGCCCCCTCGATCACGATCGTCACCTCGCCACGAACCCCCGGCTGCGCCCACTCGACCAGGTCGGCCAGGCTGCCGCGGCGTACCTCCTCGTAGGTCTTGGTCAGCTCCCGGCACACGGCCCCGCGCCGCTCGGCCCCGAACACCTCGGCCATCGCCTGCAGGGTCGCGTGGGTGCGGTGCGGCGACTCGAAGAACACCAGGGTCCGCTCGTCGTCGGCGACCGCCGCCAGGCGCCGCGTCCGCTCCCCCGCCTTGCGGGGCAGGAACCCTTCGAAGCAGAACCGGTCGACCGGCAGCCCCGAGACGGCCAGGGCGGTGAGGACGGCCGAAGGGCCGGGCACGCTGGTCACGGGTACGTCGTGCTCGATCGCGGCCGCCACCAACCGGTAGCCGGGGTCGGAGACACTCGGCATCCCGGCATCGGTCACCAGCACCACGCGATCACCGGCGAGCAGCGACTCGAGCAGCGACTCGGTGCGCAGGTGCTCGTTGCCCTCGAAGTAGGAGACGACTCGACCCGGGATCTCGATGCCGAGGTCCGAGGCGAGGCGCCGCAACCGGCGGGTGTCCTCCGCGGCCACGATGTCCGCGCCTGCCAGCTCGGTCGCCAGCCTCGGCGCCGCGTCCTCGACACGGCCGATGGGCGTCGCCGCCAGCACGAGGGTGCCGGTGCCCGAAGACGTCGCCGGTGTCGTCATGGATCCGATCATCGCAGCCGTACGATCAGGCAGCGTGACCCTCCCCGCCCCGCTCGTGCGCACGATCGGGCTCTCGCGCACCGCGCGGGGCGACGTCGTCCCGAGTGCGGCGCTGCGGGCCCGGCTGCGAGCCCGCGACAACGACCCGGTGATCGCCTGGGTGGGCACGGCGGCCATCACCCTGCTGGCTGCGTTCCTGCGGCTCTGGGACCTCGGCAAGCCCCGGGCCTTCCTGTTCGACGAGACCTACTACGCCAAGGACGCCTGGGGGCTGCTGCACTTCGGCTACTCCCAGAACTACGTCCCGAAGGCCAACGACGAGATCCTGGCCGGCCACACCACCGGCCTGTGGAACGGCATCCCGAACATGGTCGTCCACCCCGAGGTCGGCAAGTGGATCATCGCGCTGGGCGAGCACACCTTCGGGATGACGCCGTTCGGGTGGCGGATCTCCTCGGCCGTCGTCGGGTCGCTGATGGTGATGGTGATGATCCGGCTGGCCCGACGGGTCACCCGGTCGACGCTGCTGGGCCTGATCGCCGGGCTGCTGATGTGCTTCGACGGCATGCAGCTGGTGCTCTCCCGGCTCGCCCTGCTCGACATCTTCGAGGCCTTCTTCGTGCTGTGCGCGGTCAGCTGCATGGTCGCCGACCGCGACTGGGGGCGGCAGCGCCTCTCCCTCCAGGTCCCCTCGGGCCACCGGTTGTCACCGGACTCGTGGGGTCCCCTGCTGCTGTGGCGCCCGTGGCGACTGGCGACCGGCGTGTTCTGGGGACTGGCGATCGGCACCAAGTGGTCGGCGCTGTTCCCGTTGGCCGCGTTCGGGATCCTGATGTGGCTCTGGGACGCGGGGGCGCGACGCTCCTTCGGCGTACGCCGGGCGGTGCTGAAGTCCGCCGTCATCGACGCCCTGCCGGCCCTCGGCTACGTCGTGCTCCTCCCCGGGCTGATCTACCTGGCCAGCTGGACCGGGTGGCTGCTCCACGCCGGCACCTACGAGCAGCACCTCTCCCACACCCAGTACGGCCCCTACTGGGGCAGCTACCTGCGCCACGACGCGCACGGCTTCTTCCCCGAGCTCTGGCAGTCGCTGCGCTCGCTGTGGCACTACCACCACGACGTCTACGCCTTCCACACCAAGTTCCTCGAGAACAGCACGCACGTCTACCAGTCCGACCCGTGGGGCTGGCTGGTGCTCAACCGACCGGTCGGGGTGGACAGCCAGCTCGACATCCAGCCCGGTCAGCAGGGCTGTGCCGCGGCGGCCGGCTCGACCTGCCTGCGCCAGGTGCTGCTGCTCGGCAACCCGGTGGTCTGGTGGTTCGCCGTGGTCGCCGCGATCTGGTCGGTGCTCGCCTGGGTGGGCCGTCGCGACTGGCGCTACGGCATCGTCGTGATCGGGATCCTGGTGACCTGGCTGCCATGGCTGCGCTACGACGGCCGCCCGATCTTCAGCTACTACGGCGTGGTGATCCTGCCGTTCCTGATCCTGGGCTCGACCATGCTGCTCGGCGAGATGCTGGGCCGGGCCGACGCCTCAGCGGTACGCCGCGCGGTAGGTGCCGCAGCCGTGGGGTCGGTGGTCGTCCTGACCATGATCTCGTTCGCGTGGTTCTGGCCCATCTGGACCGACCAGCTGATCACCAACCGCGAGTGGCTGCAGCGGATGTGGTTCCGGCGCTGGATCTAGCGCGGATCTGGTGCTGGATCCAGTGCGGGGCGGTCTGCTCAGACGTGCAGGGCCGGGCGCGGGCTGCTGGGCGCTGCCTGCGGCGTGCGGGTGACGGTGACGGGGCCGCGGTAGCGGCGCTCCTCGACGGCCATCCGGGCGACGGAGAAGGCGACGACGAGCATGCCGATGACACCGCACAACAGGACCGAGATCGGTGCGACAGACAACATCTGGCATTCCCCCTTTGGTTGACTAGACCAGGGTGACAACGTACCTCAAAAACGCCATATCGGACATAAATCTCTGAAAATTCGCGGTATCTCGATGCCGGTCCACCTTCTCCTGCACTGCGTTCAGTAGACCGCAAGTCGGCCGCAAGTGGGGCTCAAGCGCGCCGTCGGAGGCTGAGCAACATCGCAGTCAACGACGACCCGAAGGACCGATCACCATGTCACGCCTCCTCCACCGTCTCGGCCGCTCCACCGCAGCCCACCCCTGGCGGACGATCTTCGCCTGGGTGCTGGTCGCGCTCGGCATCTACGCCCTCGCCGGCAGTGTGGGCGGTACGCGGCAGGACAACTGGGACGTCCCCCACGCCCGCGCCCAGGTCGGCATCGACCAGCTGCGCGAGCACTCCCCCGGCGCCGGCAACGCCAGTGCCCGGGTCGTCGTACACACCCGGGACGGCTCGCCGGTCGACGCCGGCATCACCACTCCACTGACTCAACGCCTCGAGCAGATGCCGCACGCGGTCTCGGTGACCGCACCGCGGCTCAGCGCCGACCGCGACACGGCACTGCTCACGGTGGAGTACGACGCACCGGTGACCGACCACGACCTCTACGAGAACCTCGCCCCGCTGAACAAGGCCGTCGACCCGACCCGCGACGCCGGGATCCAGGTCGAGCTCGGGGGCGACCTGCCCGACACCGCGGCGGCCCCGATGCGCGGCAGCGGCGAGCTGATCGGCATCGTGGCCGCGCTGCTCATCCTGGTGCTGGCCTTCGGCTCGGTCGTCGGCGCCGGACTGCCGATCGCGGCCGCCCTGACCGGCCTGGCCGTCGGCTCCGCCGGCATCACTCTGCTCGCCGCGACGATGGACGTGAGCACGGCGGCCCCGATGGTGGCCACCATGGTCGGCCTCGGCGTCGGCATCGACTACGCGCTGCTGCTGGTCACCAGGTTCGCGGAGTTCCTCCGCACCGGCCACGACAAGGTCGAGGCCGCTGGTCGCGCCGTCGCCACCGCCGGACGCTCGGTGGTCTTCGCCTCCGCGACGGTGCTGGTCTCGTTGCTGGGCCTGAAGCTCGCCGGCCTGCCGACCTACGACGCCTTCGGGTTCGCCACCGCGATCGCCGTGGTCGGAGTCGCTTCCGCGGCCCTGACCCTGGTACCCGCCCTGTGCGGCCTCGCTGGTCGCCGGCTGCTGCCGCGCTCGGTGCGCAAGGGACGCCCCGAGAAGGGCAGCCCGCTGATGGCGCGCTGGGCCACCCGTGTGGGTCGTCGTCCGCTGGCCTGGGGTCTGCTGGCCGCGATCGTGATGCTGACGTTGGCGGCTCCTGCGTTGACGATGCGCACCTGGCCGCAGGACTCCTCGGCCCAGCCGTCCGACCTGACCACCCGCAAGGCCTACGACCTCGTCGCCGACGAGTTCGGCCCCGGCGCCAACGGTCCGATCATGTTCGTCACCGAGGGCCTCAGCGACGCCAGGGTCACCGCCCTGGCCGAGCAGGTGGCGGCCCGGGACGACATCGCGGCAGTCTCGCCGGTCGGTGCTTCGGCCGACGGTGCGCTGCGGGTCTTCGAGGCCGAGCCGACCTTCGGCCCGACCGACGAGCGCACACCCGGCCTGGTCGACGACCTGCGCGCGGAGGCACCCCCGGGTGTCGAGATCACCGGCACCACTCCCCTGTTCGCCGACATCGCCGACCTGCTCGGCTCACGGCTCTGGCTCGTGGTCGGGTTCGTGGTCGCGGTCTCCATGCTGCTGCTCGGCATGGTGTTCCGGTCGGTCGTGGTCCCGGTGAAGGCGGCCGTGATGAACCTGCTGTCGATCAGTGCCGCGTACGGCGTACTCACTGTGATCTTCCAGTGGGGCTGGGGCGCCAACCTGCTCGGCCTCGACCACTCGATGCCGGTGTCGAGCTGGATGCCGATCCTGCTGTTCGCGGTGCTGTTCGGATTGTCGATGGACTACGAGGTGTTCCTGCTCTCCCGCATCCGTGAGGACTGGCTGGACACCGGCGACGCCCACGGCAGTGTCGTGCGCGGGCTGTCGGCGACCGGACGCGTCATCTCTGCCGCCGCCGCGATCATGGTCGCCGTCTTCCTGGGCTTCGCCAGCGAGGTCGACGTGGTGGTCAAGCAGCTCGGGGTCGGCATGGCCGTCGCGATCCTGCTCGACGCGACGCTGGTCCGGATGGTCCTGGTGCCCGCCACCATGACGATGCTCGGCAAGTGGAACTGGTGGATGCCCTCGTGGCTCGACCGGGCCCTGCCCACCGTCCGCGCCGAGGTCAGCGACCTCGACGAGCCCGACGCCCGCCCCGACGAGTCCACCCGCACGCCTGTCGGCGTGTGACCCACCACCACCACACACCCCTGAGGGAGAACACGATGAGCACGACCGAGCACACCAGCCGCAAGACCGCCTGGCCCGTCCAGATCCACCTGCCCGGCCAGACCGCCGCGGCGGAGGGACCGGTGGACATGTTCATGATGTACGTGATGCACCACGCCTTCCGGCGCGACCTGTCGATGCTGACCGAGGCGGCCCAGCTCACACCCGCCGCCGACCGGGTGGCCTGGCGGCTGCTGCAGCAGCGCTGGCAGGTCTTCGCCGAGGCCCTGCACGGGCACCACAGCGGCGAGGACTCCGGCCTGTGGCCGCTCCTCCTCGAGCGCGGCACGCCCGGCGACGTGGAGACGCTGGAGGCGATGGAGGCCGAGCACGCGGAGTTCGAGCCGCTGCTCGAGGCGTGCGAGGAGGGCTTCGCCCGGCTGGCCGAGCACGCCGACGACGACGCCCGCGCGGCGCTGGCGGTGCGGCTCGCGGCCACCCGCGAGTGCCTGGCGCGTCATCTCGAGCACGAGGAGACGGGTGCCATCCCGATCATCCAGCGCCTGCTGACCCAGGAGGACTGGGAGCACCTCGACGAGGAGCACTTCAAGGAGGACCTGACCCCGGCCAAGATCGTGCGGATCGTCCCGTGGGCGGCGTACGGCGTGCCGCGGGACGTGCTCGACCAGGTGTTCGCGCAGACCGGGTTCGGGTTCAAGGTCGTCTGGCTGGCGACCCGTCGCCGGTTCGCCGCCAAGCAGGCGCGCGCCTTCCGGCACGTCAGCTAGAGCTAGAAGGAGTGCTTCTCTCGGGCAGACGCGAGCCATGAGGCAGCAAGCGGGATCTCCCACTCGGCACACAGACGGACAGCATCGTCCGCGTGCCGGATGGCGAGGTCCCGTTCGCCTGTCGCCAGGGCGGCCATCGCCAGGAACGTGTCGACCGGGCCGATCACGGTGCCCGAGCCCGAGGCCGAGGGCATGCCGGCGAACGGGAGCAGCCGGTCGTACGTCGTGGCGGCCAGGTCGGGCATCCCGGCGTACAACGCGGCCTCCGCGGCCATGCTGATCACCATCGTCGAGAACCACCAGTCGGGCGAGAGGTCGAGGTCGCGCTGGAGACGCTCGCGAGCCTGCTCGACCCGACCGGTGCGGCCGAGGACGGCAGCGATCGAGGCGTCGATCGGCATCACCCGGACCCCCTCGACGTCGTCCAGGATCTGCACGAGGTCCTCGTCACGACCGCTCCAGAGCAGGTCCATCAGGAACGCCCCGATCAGCGCGTCGCCACTGGCCGGCACCCCGATGCGCTCGTGGATGGACACCATCTGTGCCGTGAGTGCGTGCACCCGGTCGAACTCGTCACGCATCGCCCGCCACGGGATCTCCAGACCGTTGAGGAACAGCTGGGCGAACAGCTGACGCTGGTGGGTCGCCTGCTCGCGCGCCTCGTCGATGAGGGCGTACATCTCGACGACGCGGCCGGACTCCGACGCCGCGCTGGCCTGCAGCGCCAGGGCGATGGTCACGGCGGCCTCGTCCCCCACCCGGCGGGCCACCTCGGCCGCCTCGGCCGTGAGCTCGAACCGCTGGTCGGCGGAGCCCGGGCTCCACAGGGCGAGCGGCACGACGAGCAGGGTGTGCAGGAGGAGGTCGTCGTCACCGAGCCGCCGGGCCATCGCGAGCGCCTCGTCGCACAGGGCCTCGCGCTCGCGGAAGGTGCTGCCGTAGTAGATCTCGTGGGCCAGCGTGATCATCGCGCGGCAACGAGAGACGCCGTCGCCGGGCGGGAGCTCGTCCAGCAGCTGACGGATCGTGCCCACGACGCGCTCGTCCAGCTGGCCATAGGTCCCGGTCTGCCAGAGGGCCTTGGTGGCCAGCAGGCCCAGGAGGTCGACCCGCCGGTCGAGGTCGACCTCGAGACGCTCCTCGACCTCGAGCGCCCGGAGCACGACCAGCCGCAGGTCGATCAGGTTGTCGGTGAGCAGGTGGGCGTGGGCGAGCTCGAGCAGCAGCGAGAAGAGGTCCTGGTCGGAGGCGACGGGATCCGACTCGAGGACGGACACAGCGCTCGCGAGCAGAGCCACCGCCTCGTCGTAGGCATAGACGCGACGTGCCGCTTGCGCCGCCGACCGGGCGGCCGGCCACGCCCGCGCCGCGTGCTGCGGGCCGGCAGCCAGCCAGTGTCGCGCCACCTCGCTCTCGCGACCGGGTTGGTCGGCCAGCACCTCGGCCACGCGGGCGTGCATCCGGGCGCGACGGCTCTGCGAGAGGGCGGCGTACGCCGTGTCGCGGACCAACGCGTGCGCGAACCGGAACCGGTCGACGCCGAACTCCCGCACCAGGCCTGCCTGCAGCGCCGGGTCGAGGTGGTCGAGCACCTCGTCCTCGTCGGTGTCGAGGACGCCCGCCAGGGTGGGCACGTCAAAGTAGCGCCCGACCACGCAGGCCACCCGCAGCGCGGCGGCCGTCTCCTCCGGAAGTCCGCCGAGCCGACGCGTGAGCACGTCCTGCACGGCGGCCGGCGGATGCTCCTCGCCCAGCAGTGCGGCGAGATCGCCGCCGTCTCGCGCCAGCCGGGCGTACTCGACCAGGAAGAAGGGGTTGCCGTCGGTGCGCACCTGGAGCGCGTCGGCCTCGATCGCTGTGGGGATCGAGTCGGCCACGGACGTGACGATCTCTCCGGCTTCGGCGGCGGTGAGACCGGTGAGCTCAAGCCGGAGCGCGTGGCGACGGGCCATCATCTCGGCGACCTCGGCCAGCTGGCCCGTCGGAGGAGGTTCGTGGCGCCACGTCGAGACCACCATCAGCCGGCCGGACTCGGCGGTCTCGGCGAGCAGGCGCAGCACCCGCAGCGTCGAGGTGTCGGCCCAGTGCAGGTCGTCGAGCACCACCAACAGGTGCTGGTGGGCGGCCGCCTCGAGCACCGTGCGGGCGATCGACTCCCAGGCACCGAACCGCGAGCCGGCGTCGCCCTCGGGGGCGGCGCCCGACGGTAGGTCGTGGCCGAGCTCGCGGAGCACGCTGGCCCACGGGTAGAGCGGCGGCGCACCCTCGTCCTGGGAGCAGCGTCCGACGAGCACCGTGGCGCCCTCGCTCGTGGCGGTCGCGGCCAGCTCGGCGCACAGCCGGCTCTTGCCGATCCCTGGCTCACCGGTCACCACGGCGAACACCGGCTGCTCCTCGGACTGCTCGAGCAGCCCGACCAGCGCCGATAGCTGGTCGTCGCGGCCGACGAGCGGCGAGGCGAACTGGTGGACCCGAGGCGCCGGCTTGCGTTGCTGCGGCAGCTGGCGCGACTCGGTCCACTCGAGCTCGGGGTCCTGGCGCAGCACGGCGGTCTGCAGCGAGCGCAGCTCCGCACCCGGCTCGAGACCCAGCTCGTCGGCGAGCAGCTCGCGCACCTGGCGCAGCACCTCGAGGGCGTCCGCCTGTCGTCCGGAGCGGGTCAGGGCCACGGCGCGGAGACCCCACAACCGCTCACGCAGGGGGTACGTCGAGGTCAGCACCTCGAGCTCGCCGGCCACCATCGCGTGCCGCCCGAGCCCGAGCGCCGCGACCGCCCGGTCCTCCATCGCCATCGCGCGCAGCTCCTCGAGCCGTGCGCGCTCCGCCTGGGCCGCTGGCGCGTCCTCCAGCTCGGTGTAGGGCAACCCCCGCCACAGCGAGAGCCCCTCGTTGATGCGGGCGAACGACTCCTCGAGCTCGGCGGCCGGGAGGTCGGAGGTCATGGTGGTGCCGAGTCGCTGGTGCACCGAGACGACGGCGCTCTCGAAGCGGGCGGCGTCGAGCGCGTCCTCGGGCAGGATCAGTGCGTAGCCGGTCTGCTGGGTGACCAGCACCTCCGAAGGCGCGCGCGGTGCCCGGTCCGGCTCGAGAGCACGGCGCAGTCGTGCGACGTACCCCTGCAGGGTGGCGGTGACGGCCGTGGGCGGGGCATCGCCCCACAACAGGTCGACCAGGGCGTCCTGGCCCACTGGTTGACCGCGACGCATCGCGAGGGCGGCCAGCAGCGCTCGTTGCTTGCGCGTGCCGAGGTCCACCGCGGCACCGTCGATACGGGCCTCGGCCGCTCCCAGGATGCCGACGCGCACGTGCGCAGGATATGGGGCGTGCTGCCCCGGTCGGCGAGCTTCGGCGGCGGCGGCCTAGGCCGCCGTCCCCACGGGTCCGGGTCAGCGCGTGACGGCGATGGCGAACAGCAGGATCGAGAGGCAGGCGAAGAAGTAGGCCCAGATCACGGCGCTGGACAGCTCGGGCAGGACGGTGGCCATCCGTGGCAGCCGTCCGCCGAGGTCGCGGGAGAGGTTGGCCCGCAGATGGGCACAGACGCTCTCGATGTTCTGGCGCAGCCGGGTCGCGGCCTCGTCGTTCTCCGTCGGCGCGAGGCGTACCAGCACGATGTGGGCGGCGACGGCCACCTCGTGGGAGTCACCCGCTCCCAGGCCGGCGGCGAGCGCCAGGGCGGCCTCGATCTCCTCCTCGGAGACGGCCTCGGTGAGCCGCACCCACTGCGCGACCTCGAGCGCCGTCCACGCGTGCGACCCGGCGCGCGGCGCCAGCGCCAGCAGCGCCCGGACGGCGCGGATCCGCGCAGCCGGGCGGTGCGCCGCATAGGCGTCGGACACCGAGGCAGAAGAAAGCATGTCCATAAGGTCGGGCTCACCCGGAGAATCCGCAACCTTCGTGAATGTCTGGTGTAGTCCGGTTGGCCGCTTCCGTCGGTTTCGCGGACAGAGCCATCAGGGGTGGCCCTCAGGCCCGGCGCGCCTCGTCAGCGGACGACGAGGTGCTCGATGTTCTCGAGCGCCTGGCGCGCGTAGCCCTGCCACATCCGCGCGAAGACCGGCATCGCCGACGCCCCCAGGTGGCCGCGCGGGTGCAGCGTCCAGCGCCAGGTGATGCGTACGCCGGTACCGGCCCGCTCGAACTCCCAGGCGCCGTCGACCGAGCTGACCAGTGGCTTCATCGGTCCGGTGACCTGGTCGAGGTGGTAGGCGAACAGGTGCGGTGCGCGGACCTCACGCAACGTCTCGCGCATGGAACCTCCACCGGCCAGGAGCACGGTGCGCGTCTGCCCCGGCGTACCCCACTCACCACCCTGGCCGCGGACTCCCTTGATCGGCGGGATCGCGAGGTAGCGACGGTCGAAGAGGCGTGGGAGCTCGTAGGGCAGCAGCTCCTCGAAGGCCCGCTTGACGCCGGCAGGAAAGGTGCGGCTCCGGGCGACGTGGACGGCGCTGGTCATGCAGGGACCCTACGCGCGGACCCGTCAGGAGTCAGGCCCGTGCTGCCATCGTCGGGATGACCTGGTGGGCCGACTGGCGGGCGATGGCCTCGATCTCGTGGCGGCGCATCAACCGCACCCCCGACGCGTGCACGATGTGCGGCAGGCGGTGGCTGTCGAGCAGCTTGCGGACGGCCTTCGGCCGCATCCCCAGGATGCGGCTCGCCTGGGAGATGGTCAGCCAGTAGGACTCGGGATCGTTGAGGTGTCGACGCCAGTCGTAGTGGATCCGGGCGGCAGCCTCGACCTCGCCGGGCGTCACCGGTCGACCGCGGAGCAGACGGGCTGCTTCCTCCGGCGTGCAACCGAGGATGGTGACCAGATCGAGCCTCGGGCTCATGCCCCACATCGTATGCCCTCTCGCCGAGGATGACGCCTTGAGAATTCGCAATCGTAGTTAGTGACTGGACTTTAGTGACCACTGCTGGCGAAGTCACGGCTGGGCTGCAGCATGTCGGCGGTGATGTCGGCGAGCGAGCGCGCTCCGGTGAGCGACATCGTCAGGTCGAGCTCGGCGACGATGTTGGCCACGACCTCCTCGACACCACGCTGCCCGGCGACCGCGAGGCCGTACATGTAGGGCCGCCCGAGCAGCACCGCGTCGGCCCCGAGGGCGACCGCGGTGAACACGTCGGCACCGGTGCGGATGCCGCTGTCCATCAGCACGGTCGGCTCGTCGCCGACGGCGGCACGGATGTCCTGGAGGGCGTCGAGCGAGGCGATCGAGCTGTCCACCTGCCGACCGCCGTGGTTGGACACCACGATGGCGTCGACCCCCTGGTCGAAAGCGCGGCGGGCGTCGTCGGGGTGCAGGATCCCCTTGAGCACGACGGGGAGCCGGGTGCGCTCGCGCAGGGTGGCCAGGTGGTCCCAGCTCAGTCCGGGGTTGGAGTAGATGTCGAGGAACGCCTCGACCGACCCTCGCGGCTCGGGCGAACGCAGGTTGGCCCAGAACTTCCCGGGATGGTTGCGAGTGATCGAGAGCAGCGAGCGGATGGCGCCGAGGGTCACCTCCACCTCCTGCTTGACCCCGGAGGTCTTGGCGGCGGCGATGCGCTCGCGGACCAGCTCCCGAAAGCGTGGGTCGGAGGTGTACTGACCGATCCCGAGGCCCTGGGCGAACGGCAGCGAACCCAGATTGAGGTCCTGCGGACGCCACCCGAGCGTGGTGGTGTCGAGGGTGACGACCAGCGCCCCGGCATCGATGGCCTCGGCGCGCCGGATCAGGCTGTCGACCAGGGCCTCGTCGGTGCTCCAGTAGAGCTGCACCCAGCGGCGTCCCTCCCCCATGGCGGCGGCACACTCCTCCATCGGCGTACCGCCCTGGTTGGTGAACACGTAGGGAACGCCCGCCTTGGCGGCGGCCCGGGCCACGTGCAGGTCGCAGTCGGGGTCGATCAGCTGGCCGGCACCGACGGGAGCGAACAGGATCGGGGTGTCCAGCCTGGTGCCGAGGAGGTCGACGGACAGGTCACGGGTGGTGATGCCGTGCGCCATCCGCGGCACGATCACCCAGCGGTCGAAGGCGGCACGGTTGTTGCGCATCGTCCGTCCCTCGCCGGCACCCCCTGCGACGTACGCCCATCCCTTCTGCGAGGTGGCGCGACGGGCCCGGCGCTCGAGCTCGGCGAAGTCGGTGGGTACGGCGGGCCGCCGACCGAGCACGCCCTGCCGGTAGATCGCGCTCTGTCGTTCCCGCCCGATGGCGGCGGGAGTCGTGGGGTCGGTCATGCGGCTGCCCTTCTGCGTGGAGGTTCGGGCTCACGCTAGGCGAACGACCGGCACTGCCGTGGGAGAGCCTCCTCACCGCCCTTTTCGCGGGCCGTTAACCTGTCCCGAGCACGCCGCAGCCACCACCATGTGCCGGCACACGTCGCCAGAGAGGCCAGGGATGGCAGGGAAGAAGGAACGCGAGTCCGAGCGTCGCGCGATCGCTGACAAGCTTCGCCGCGAGCAGGAGCGGCGCGAGAAGCGGCGCAACCTCCTCTTCCTCGTCGGGATCGTCGTCGTGGTGGTCGGGCTCCTGGCCGCCGCCGTCATTCCCTACGTGAAGAACCAGCGACGCGAGCACGCGCTCGCCGGCACCGCGCTGGACAAGCTCGGCGTCAGCGAGAGCGCAGCGTCCTGCGACGACATCCTGAGCAAGAAGACCGACCACAACCAGCAGCACATCCCGGACCCGACGCCGATCACCTACCCCGACTCCCCTCCGTCCTTCGGGCCCCACCGGCCGAGCCCGGCCGCCTTCGAGCGCAAGTTCTACACCGCGCAGGACCGCCCCGAGGTGGCCACGCTGGTGCACAACCTCGAGCACGGCTACACGATCCTCTGGTACGACGAGACCATCTCGAAGGACCAGAAGCAGAAGGACGCCATCGAGGCCATCGCCAAGAAGATGGACGAGGAGCGCTTCATCGCCGCTCCCTGGACCTCCGATGACGGCAAGGCCTTCCCGGACGGCAAGCACGTCGCCCTGACCCGCTGGACCGCCGACGCCAAGGACCCCAGCAACGAGTCGTTGCAGCGCGGCAACTGGCAGTACTGCGGCGGTGTCAGCGGCCAGGTCGTGGGCAACTTCGTGGACAAGTGGCCGAACGCAGAGTCGCCGGAGCCCGGGATCTTCTGACGGTCGCCGGTTTGGCCGGGCGCCCGGCTGAACAGTGAGTGGAGGGTGGCAATTTCACCCCTCCACTGGAGGTTTGGCCGGGCGCCCGGCCAAACCGGCAGAGGCGCACGCCCCTACTGGCACCGCCAAGCAACCAGAGAGACGAATGGGTGGAGCTGAGGGGATTCGAACCCCTGACCTTCTCATTGCGAACGAGACGCGCTACCAACTGCGCCACAGCCCCATGCGCCCGCGAGCGCGAGGAAGAAGTTACCACCGGCCGGGGGGCGAACCCGAATCGGGGCGACTCGCGATCAGGCGCCGGCGGCCTTGCGACGGGCCGCGGACTCCTCGTCGGCGCGCGCTGACTCCCGAGCCAGCTCCTGGGCCTCGCGGGCCAAGGTGCTGTCGGTCTCGTCGTGACCCGAGGAGCTGATGCCGGTGAGCTCGATGGTCCGGACGGTACGACGGGCGCGGGCCTTGTTGACGTAGGTGGGTAGCGTCATCGGCAGCGGGTCCCAGAGCGAACCCTCGCTGGCCAGGGCGGCCTCGATCTCGTCACGGGCGAGGCCGGCGGTGTCCTCGTCGGCGAGCTGGTCGAGGAACTCGTCGGCGTTCGAGGTGAACGCGGGTGCCTCGACCCTCTCGGCCATGACGGGAGCCGGAGCGGGCACGTCGTAGTCGTCGTCGATCTCGGCGACGGGTGCGACCCGACGGCGGCGCTGCTGCTTGCGGACCGACAGCCGCGCGATCACCAGCCACGCGACGACGAGGGCACCGGGAACGCCGGGCGCCCAGATCGGGAGGTAGGCCAGCCAGGTCAGCGCCCACACGGCGGCGAGGGCGAGCACGAGCATGCCGAGGACCCGACGACGGCGCTGCGCGGCCTTGCGCGCCGTGGCCCGCGAGGTCGTGGGAGCGACGACAGGGTCGGCCTCGAGAGTCGCCGACTTGCGGGACGGGTAGCCCGGGTCGGAGGCCACGTCGTAGGCGGGCTTGGCGGCCACCGGCGTGACGGCCTCGGCCACCTCCGCGGCAGCGGCCCTGGCCTTGCGCGACAGGATGCGCACCTTGTCGGAGTGACCGTGCACGAGACGGTCACTGGCCATCTCGTCGTGGTGCTTGAGGGCCTTCGGGATCAGGTAGACGGCCCAGGCAAGGGCGAGCACGACGAAGATGACTGCTGACAGGTCCACGGCGCTGACGATACGAGCGGTTTGCAGCGTGTGACCGGAGCCGTCCCGGTGTGTCGTGAGATCACTCGTGTGACTGGTGTGATTGGGCCGCATCCAGCCGGCGGACCAGTCCCATCGGCACCTCCTCGCGGGTGATCGCGAAGAGCTTGTGGTCGCGCCAGTCACCGTCGATGTGCAGGTAGCGCGGCGCGTAGCCGATCTCCTTGATGCCCAGCTTCTCGACCACGCGCAGCGAGGAGGTGTTCTCGGGACGGATGGCCACCTCGATGCGGTGCAGCCCGACCGGTCCGAAGCAGTGGTCGATCGCCATGGCCACGGCGCGGGTGGTGATGCCGCGGCCGGCGTAGGTCTCGTCGATCCAGTAGCCGATCGAGGCGTACTGCGCCGAGCCGCGCACGATGTTGCTGACGGTCAGCTGGCCGACGAAGCGGCCGTCGTACTGCAGGACGAACGGAAGCTGTCGTCCCGCGCGCGCTTCGCGGCGCATCGAGCGCACCATCGAGGCGAAGCTGCGCGGCTGTGCCTGGGAGCGCGACGGCGCGGTGGCGTCCCAGCGACCGAGCCAGACGAGGTTGGCCTGGCGCACGCGACGCCACACGTCCTGGTCGCGTTGCGAGATCGGCCGGAGCACCACGCCTCGCGACTCGAGGACGACCGGCCAGCCGGGGCTCAGTGGTCGCTCCCCTCGATCTGCTCGACGGCGTGCCGCAGCAGGGGTACGACGACCGCGAGACCGTCCTTCACGCCACCGCGTGAACCGGGCAGGTTCACCACCAGTGCCGACCCGACCGTGCCGGCGACGCCGCGCGACAGGGCGGCCGTGGCAACACCCTTGCCGACACCGTGGGCGCGGATGGCGTCGGCGATGCCGGGCACCTCGCGGTCGAGCAGGGCGCGTGTGACCTCGGGAGTGAGGTCGGTCGGGGTCAGGCCGGTGCCACCGGTGGTGAGCACCGCTCGTGCACCGTCGGAGACGGCGGCCGAGATCGCCGCGCCCACCGCATCTCCATCGGGTACGACGACCGGGTCGCCCACGTCCCAGCCGTCGGCCCGGAGTGCCTCGACGATCAACGGCCCGGTCGTGTCGTCGTACACCCCGGCCGCGGCGCGGTTGGACGCCACCACCACGGCCGCGGCGTACGTGCTCATCGTCGGTACGTCCCGCTCTTGCCGCCGGTCTTCTCCTCGACCCGGACGTCGGTGATGACGGCTGCCTTGTCGACTGCCTTGACCATGTCGATCACCGTCAGCGCCGCCACCGAGACGGCAGTCAGGGCCTCCATCTCGACGCCGGTGCGGTCGGTCGTCCTGACGGTCGCCACGATCGAGACGCCGTCGTCCTCCACCGAGAGGTCGACGGTGACGCCGGAGATCGCGAGCGGGTGGCACAGCGGAACGAGGTCGGGGGTGCGCTTGGCGGCCATGATCCCCGCCACCCGGGCCACGCCGAGTGCATCGCCCTTGGGCACACCGTCGCCGCGCAACAACGCCACGACCTCGGCCGAGACGAGGACCTTGCCGCTCGCGGTGGCGCTGCGTGCGGTCACGTCCTTGCCGGACACGTCGACCATGCGGGCCGCGCCGGAGTCGTCGAGGTGGGTGAAGCCGTCGCTCATCGCGGCACCTAGGCCCGGTCCAGGAGGAGCACCGGCACCTCGTCGCCCTGGTCGACGTGGGTGACGCCCTCGGCCAGCACGATCAGCGCATCGGCCCGCGCCAGGCCCGCGATCAGGTGCGAGCCGGCGCCGCCGACCGGCGTGACCTGTACTCCCCCGGCGCCGAGCGCGACCTCGGCGCGCACCAGCTGCTGCTTGCCGCGCATCGAGCGGACGGAGGTGGTGACGGTGCCGGTGACCAGACGCCGCCCCACGGTCGCGCGACCGGTGAGCTTGTGGAGGGCGGGCACGACGAACATCTCGAAGGAGACGTACGCCGAGACCGGGTTGCCCGGCAGCGTGAAGATCGGGGTGCCGTCCTCGCCGACGACACCGAAGCCCTGCGGCTTGCCGGGTTGCATCGCCACCTCGAGGAACTCGACCGTGCCCAGCTCGCTGAGCACCTCCTTGACCACGTCGTGGGTGCCCTTGCTGACGCCGCCGCTGGTCACGACGAGGTCGGCGCTGCCCAGCTGGTCGCTGAGCGCCTCGCTGAAGGTGGCGGGATCGTCGGAGCTGGCCTTGACGCGGTAGGCGATCGCGCCGTGCGCGCGCACCGCCGCGGCCAGCAGGTAGCTGTTGGAGTCGTAGATGTTGTCGCGCCCCAGCGGCCGCCCCGGCTCGACCAGCTCGCTGCCCGTCGACATCACCACCACCCGCGGGCGAGGCGCGGTCGGCACGCGATGCAGACCGACGGCCGCGAGCACCCCGACCTGACGGGTCCCGATCACCTCGCCCTTCCGCATCAGGAGATCGCCCTGCTTGACCTCCTCGCCGGCGTAGCGGATGTGCTGACCCTCCTCGGGGGCCCGGCGGACGAGCACCTCGCGACCGGACTCCTCGGTCCACTCGAACGGCACGACCGCCGTACATCCCTCGGGAACGGGTGCACCGGTCATGATCCGCACGGCCGTGCCCGGGGTCAGCGTGAAGATCTGGGTCTGGCCCGCGGCGATCTCCCCGACGACCGGCAGGTGCAACGGGCGTTCGGGAGTGGCGTCGGCGACGTCCTTGAAGGCGACGGCGTACCCGTCCATCCCGGAGTTGTCGAAGACGGGCAGCGACACCGGGGCGAGCACGTCCTCGGCCACGGGCAACCCGATGGCGTCCATCAGGGGATGCTCGAAGGGCTGCATCGGTTCGATGCGGGACAGCACCCGCTCGAGGTAGTCCTCCACGGGAAGGGGCCGCTGGTCCGAGTCGGGAGGCATGTGCCGACCCTATTCGCTGCTGCTGCCCTCGCCGAGGACCGTGCCGGCCTCGACGCGGCCGTGGTCGCCCTTCAGCTTCGCGTCGCCCTTGACCTTGACCCGCTCGCCGAAGGTCCAGTCTCCCTTGACGACCAGCGAGTCGGCCTCCTTCAGCGAGGGGACCCCAGCCGGGAAGCGCTTGTCGAACTCCTCGACGACCTTGTAAACCTCGTCGAGGTCGATGAACGGCAGGCTCTCCGCGACCTGGTCGAGCACGAAGTCGGTGCCGAGGTCGTAGGCGTCGGAGCGCAGCACCAGCAGGTCGTTGGTCGTCTTGACCGGCACGAAGCGGTCGCGGCCGACCTCGATGGTGCGCGAGTCCGGGAACACCTCGATCGCGGCACCCATCGCCGTCTCGATCTGGATCACCTTCGGGCTCTTGGGGTCGCTCGGGTCGACGTTCTTCTCGTTGCGGATCAGCGGCAGCCCGAGGATGTTGTCGCGACGGTCGAGCTCGTCGCGCATCCGCCGGAGGTCGAACCACAGGTTGTTGGTGGAGCAGAACTTGTGGCGCTCGAGGTCGGCCAGCGCTTCCTTGTCCTTGTCGGCGGTCTGCGCGGTCTCGCGGAGCACGATGCGGCCGTCGGCCTTGCGGATGGCGAAGTGACCGCCCTTGCGGTCCGAGGGAGTACGCCGGACCGCCTCGATCGCGAACGGCGCACCCGACTCCGCGAACCAGCCGGCGACCCGGGCGTCCGGGACGGCACCGAGGTTGTCGGAGTTGGAGACGAAGGCGTAGCGGTAGCCGGCGTCGATCAGCTTGTCGAAGAGGCCGGTGCCCTTCATCGCGGTGTAGAGGTCACCGTGGCCGGGCGGACACCACTCCATCGACGGGTCGCGCGGCCAGCCGATCGGCGTCAGGTCGCCGACCTTGAGCTTGGGCTCCTTGTTCTGCAGGAACTCGATCGGCAGTCCGTCGACGGCCAGGTCGTCGTAACGGGCCAGGGCGGCCCGGGTGTCGGCCGAGGTCCGGAAGCTGTTCATGAAGATCAGCGGCAGCGTGGCGCCGTACTCCCGACGCAGGTGCAGGACCTGGCGGGCGATGACGTCGAGGAAGGAGAGCCCCCGGCGGACGCACAGCAGCGACTTCGCCCGCGCCATCCCCATGGACGTGCCGAGCCCGCCGTTGAGCTTGATGACAGCAGTCGCACCGATGGCGTCGGTGGCGACGTCCTCGCCGACCTCGACGTCGGCCAGCGACTCCATGTCCAGCGGCTTGATGGAGCTCTCGGGGATGATCCCCGTCTCACCGTGCTCGATCTGCCGGTAGTAATGCGCGAAGACGTCGATCGCCACGGGATCGACGCCGGCGGCCTGCATCTTCTCCCTCGCGAGCCGCAGTCCCTTCGAGTTCATGCTTCGATCGTAGGCTGGTGTGGTGCAGGAGTTCATGGGGGTCACCAAACTGGCGGTGCGCGACCAGCTCCTGACGGCCCGCAAGCGGCTACCGCTGGGCGTCCTCGGCGAGCGGGCACGCGCCATCGCGGAGCACCTCATTGCGGCACCCGAGGTACGCCGGGCGGCCACCGTGGCGACGTACGTCTCCGTCGCCAGCGAACCCGGCACCGGCCCCCTGCTCGACGCCCTCACCCACGCCGGCAAGCGGGTGATCCTCCCCCTGGTGCAGCCCGACCTCGACCTCGACTGGGCGGTGTACGACGGACCGGCAGCCCTGCACACCGCCCGGATGGGCCTCCTCGAGCCAGACGGACCACCGCTCGGCCTGGACGCGATCTCCCTTGCAGATGCGGTGCTGGTCCCGGGCGTGGCCGTGGGCCGCGACGGCATGCGCCTGGGTCGTGGCGGCGGCTGCTACGACCGCGTGCTCCAGCGGGTCTCCCCCGGCACCTTCGTCTGCCTGGTGCTCAACTCCGAGGAGGTCCTCGACTCGGTGCCCGCCGAGGACCACGATCGCCGGGTCACCGCCGTCGTCACGGAGCAGGGGATCACCCGCTTCTGAGCGCGACATCGTGGTCCGAGCTTCCGAGACACGGCTAGGTTTCCCCCATGGCTGGCGATCTGGTCGTGGAACCCGTGACGCACGTGGACGCCGACGCGCTGCTGGGTCTGTACGACGCCGTCGGCTGGTCGTCCTACACCCGCTCCCCGCAGGTGCTCGAAGCCGCGGTCGCGGGATCGTCCTACGTCGTCACCGCACGACGTGACGGTGGTCTGGTCGGCCTGGCGCGGGCCGTCTCGGACGACGCGACGATCTGCTACCTCCAAGACGTGCTGGTGCTGCCGATGGAGCAGCGGACCGGCGTCGGCCGGGCACTGGTCGGCGCCGTTCTCGATCGCTACCGGTCGGTGCGGCAGAAGGTGCTGCTGACCGACGACGAGCCTGCCCAACGTGCCTTCTACGAGTCGCTCGGCTATGCCGAGATCGGCGACTACGTCGGAGGGACCCTGCGGGCGTTCGTCCGCTTCGATCACACCTGAGCACCACGACGAAGGAGGCACGACGCGATGCCAGCCCAGAGCGCGAACCAGGCCAAGCAGTTCATGAGCGAGCTGCTCGCCACCTGGACCGAGACCGACCCGGCAGCCCGCCGAGCAGCAATCGTCAGCCACTACCACGACGACATCGTGTTCTTCGACCCCGACGGCGTCTTCACTGGTCACGCCGATCTCGAGTCCTTCAGCGACTCACTCCAGCAGCGTTTTCCGGGCCAGCGGTTCGAGATGGTGGGCGAGCCAGCCGCCGTCGGTGATGCGCTACGGACCTACTGGCACTTCGGTCCCGTCAGCGGCATGGACTTCGCCGTCATCGCGTACGGCAAGGTCAAGACGCTCTACGCCTTCCTGGAGGGGCCGGCCTGAGTCAGCCGTCCTCGGACGGTTCCAGCACCAGTCGGTCGTCCGTCGCCTTCGTGACCTCGTCGCGGGCGAAGGGCCAGGGCAGGGTCTTGCCGTCGACCCACAGCGGGGTCTGGTCGCGGTAGTGCCCCGAGAAGATGTGGCCCGACTCGCCGGTCAGGTTGATCCAGCGCGACCGTTCGAGGTCGTCGAGGTCGACCACCATCCGCATCGAGGGGGCGGAGTCGACGTCGTAGCCGATCGCGGCGTTCCAGCTGGTGGCGTCCACGATCGAGCTGCCGCCGCCGACGTCGTACGGCCCCCGGTTGAACAGGGCACGCACCAGGCCGATGTCGCTCTGCCCCAGGGACTGGTTGTCCAGATGCAGCCCGTGCAGGTGGCCCCAGGTCCACTTCGTCGGGCTGACCGAGATCCTGCGCGTGAGCTCGTCGCGGGCGTCACGCATCGCCTCGGAGAGGATCAGGTCGCGGTCCTCGACGACGCTCTCGGTGGTGGCGTCGTCCCACCACTGGCTGTTCGGCTGCCGCAGCAGGTTGCCGACCACCGCGATCCACCGATGTCCCCCGTCCGGCCACAGCGACTCGGGCAGCTGGTCGTGGAAGGTGAGGCGGAGCAGGTTGCTCCAGACCGCGTTGAAGTACGCCGCGGCAGCGGAGTCGGCGGGCTGGGTGTAGTCCCAGTCGACCAGCAGCCGCTGTCCCTCGGAGTAGTACTCGGAGGTCATCAGCTGTCGCATCAGGTACGGCACCAGCACGGGCGCGATCGGGTTGCGGGTGTCGAGCTGCAGCTGGGCCATGTCCGCGACGTCGAGCCGCTTGCCGTCCTCGATGTCGGCGGCGAGGAGGTCGCGGATCCGCTGGCTCCGGTAGCCCTGGTCGAAGGAGTCGGTCAGGTGCCACCGGTAGTCCGGACCGGTGACGGCCTGGTTGGCGGTGACGATGAACCCCTCGGCCGGGTTGAGCACGTTGGGCAGTGAGTCGAACGGCACGTAGCGGCCCGACCAGTCGTTCTGCGGCAACCAGCCGGCCGCCGGGTAGTCGCCGTCGCGGTTGCCCTTCCGGATCGGCACCACCCCCGGCGCCTGGTAGCCGATGTTGCCGGCGGTGTCGGCGTACACGAGGTTCTGGCTGGGTACGGCGAACGAGCGTGCGGCCTCGCGGAACTCGCTCCAGTTCGTCGCGGCGTCGAACCCGAACAACGCATCCGCGGTCGGTCGGGGCGTGAGGGCCGTCCACGCGAGCGCGACGGCGTACCCGTTCCCCCGATCGGGTGAGCCCGCCGGCACCTTGGCGTTGGCGCCGACGCTGGAGAGCTCGGCCGAGACGTCGGAGAGCAACGGTCCGTGCCGGGTCGAACGCACCGTGATCAGCTTCGAGCCGCCCCCAGCGATCCGGATCACCTCGTCGCGCTCGGACAGCGGCACCTGCTTGCCGTCGTAGAGATAGGTCTTGCCGCTGACCTTCTCCAGGTAGAGGTCGCTGACGTCGGGGTCGAGGTTGGTCATCCCCCAGGCGATGTCGCGGTTGTGGCCGATCACCACCCCCGGCAGTCCCGAGAAGGTGAACCCGCTGACGTCGAAGGGGCAGTCGGCGCTGACGGTCGTGCAGTGCAGGCCCATCTGGTACCAGATGCCGGGCATGCTCGCCTCGAGGTGCGGGTCGTTGGCGAGCAGTGGCTTGCCCGAGACGGTGTGGTCACCGGAGACGACCCAGCTGTTCGAGCCGATGCCGTCGCCGTGGCCCATCAGGTCAGGGATCGCGTCGACGCCGCGTCGTACGGCCTCGAGAGCGGTCAGTGCCGCCTGGCCGAACGCCGGACGCGGGGCCGCCCCCCTCCGCTCGCCGTCGGGGGTCGGCACGATCGGCGCGTGCCGGTCGTAGGGGTAGCGAGGGTAGAGCTCGTCGACCTGCTCCGGAGTCCGGCCGAGGGAGAGCCGGGTGCGCTCGACCTCCTCGTCCATGTTGCCGCGCAGGTCCCACGCCATTGCCTTGAGCCAGGCGAGCGAGTCGACCGGCGTCCACTTCTCCGGCTTGTAGTCCAGGCCACCGAGGCCGAGCACGGTGTACTCCGTTGACAGCTGGGTGGCGGACTTGCCGGCGAGGTAGGCGTTCACGCCGTCGCTGTAGGCGTCGAGGTAGGACCGGGTCGCCGGACTGAGCAGGTCGTACTCGCGGTCGGCGACCCGCCGCCAGCCCATCGTGCGGATGTACATGTCGGTCTCGACGGTCTGCTTGCCGAGCAGCTCGCTGATCCGGCCGGCGGTGACGTGCCGGCGGAAGTCCATCTCGAAGAACCGGTCCTGGGCCTGGACGAACCCCTGCGCGTAGAACAGGTCGCTGCTGTTGTCGGCGTACACCTGCGGAATGCCGTGGCTGTCCCGGAGCACCTCCACCGTGTCGTTGAGGCCCGGGACCCGGATGGTGCCGTCCACCTGCGGCAGCGGGCGGCGTACGGCGATCACACCACCGACCAGGGCCAGCAGCAGGACCAGCACGAGCAGAGCCGCCCCGAACGCCGAGCCGCGGACCCATCGCGGCCATTCGGCCATCGGTCGTCTGTCCGTCACGTCAGGCATTGTGCCGTAGCATTGGCAGTCGAAGACGACGAGTGCCAATCCCTCGCCCGTGTGACTCCCGGAGGACCAGTGCCCACCTATCAGTACTCCTGCACCGACTGCGGCCACTTCTTCGAGGCCGTGCAGAGCTTCTCGGACGACTCCCTCACCGTGTGCCCCGAGTGCGAGGGCCGCCTGCGCAAGGTGTTCAACGCGGTCGGCGTGGTCTTCAAGGGCTCCGGCTTCTACCGCACCGACAGCCGCAGCGAGTCGGGCCACAAGAACGGCCACGCGAGCAGCGAGAAGAGCCCGTCCAAGGACGGCGCGAAGAGCGAGTCGTCGGGCACCTCCTCGACCTCCGACTCCTCCTCCGGGTCCTCGGGGTCCTCGAGCGCGTCCAGCCCCACGCCCACCCCCGCCTGACCTTCACCCGGGGCCGCCCCGAACGGGGCTGTGGATTGACGACGCGCGTCCGGCCGGATCGGCCTACCTTCGGTCGCCATGAACGTGCTGCCTCGACCCGGTCCGCTCGGTCGCGCCCTGCGCCTGGTCCGTCGACTCCGGCGACGGGTGCTGCTCCACCGCCGCGTGCTCGCGGCCCTCTGTGCCGGGGCCGCCGTGCTCGTCGGCCTCCAGGCTGCCGCCCCTCCGCCTCCCGAGACCGTCACCGTCTGGACTGCCTCCCGTGACCTCACCGGCGGCAGCGTCCTCGGCCCGCACGATCTCGCCGCGTCCCGGTTCGCGCCGGAGACGGTGCCCGACGGCGCCGTCCGCCGACCGGCAGCAGTGCTCGGCCGGACCCTCGCCGCGCCGATGACCCGCGGCGAGCCGCTGACCAGGGTGAGCACGCTGGCTCGGGGGTTGCTCCGCGGCTATCCCGGCAGCACGGCGGTGCCCCTGCGCATCACCGACCCTGCCGTCGTCGACCTGCTGCGCGTCGGTGACCGGATCAGCCTGGTCGTCACCGATCCCGACGGCCGGGGCGCTCCCTCACGGCTGGTCGACGACGTTCCCGTGATCGCCATCCCCGAGGTGCACGAGTCGCTGGGCAGCGGCACGCCCGGTCGGTTGGTGGTGGCCGCGATCCCTGCAGGAGAGGCGAGCGAGGTGGCTGCGACCGCGGCCACGTCGATTCTCATCCCCGTCTGGAGTCGCTAGCGTCACCGGCAACGGCACCCGAACCGGTCGGGTCTCGGAGAGGAAGTGTCACCATGACTGGCTTCAAGAACTTCATCCTGCGCGGCAACCTCGTCGAGCTGGCCGTCGCGTTCATCATGGCCGCGGCGTTCGTCACCGTGGTGAACGCGACCGTCGACCTCATCATGGGCATCGTGGGCAAGATCGGCGACCAGCCGGACTTCAGCGCCTGGAGACCGGGAGGGCTCCTGTTCGGCGCGTGGCTCACCGCCATCGTCTCGTTCGTGATCATGGCGGCAGTCGTCTACTTCCTGATCGTGAAGCCCTACACGGTCGCCAAGGAGAGGTTCTTCCCGGCCGAGGACAGCGGCACGCCGGCCGACGTGGCGCTGCTCGAGGAGATCCGCGACCTGCTGGCGACCCGGAGTGGCGGCGTCTGAGGGGCTAGCCGCCGTGGTGCGGCGGCACCTGGCGCTTCAACCACTCGTCGTTGCCGTCGGGCCTGCTCTCGGGCACCTCGGCGTCGTCGCTGGTCTGCTCGGGGAGCACGTCACCGAAGACCTCGGCCAGCCGGCGACGGCGCTTCTCGCGCTCCTCCGGCGTCGGTGACTGCTCGCTCATCGGGTCACGAAGGGACCGGCGCCGCGAGACCCTCGCGGGCCGCGTCGAGCCATCCGGCGTCGAACTTGGGGCGTACGGCGCGCCAGCCGGTCTGCGCGGCGAAGTGGTCGCTGCACACGCGCAACGAGCGGCAGAGCGGCTCGAGTCGCGGCCCGATCAGCCAGCGTCCCAGCGAGCCCATGAAGGCGCCCGACCCGACACCGGCCGCGTCGGCGTACCCCTGCACGAGGTCGAGGCGTTGCACCGGTTCGGCCCCGACGTTGTAGACCCCGCTCGGGGCGTGCAGCGAGGCGAGTACGGCGCCGCCGAGGTCGTCGGTGTGGATGACGTGGGCCCAGTCGGAGGGATGGCCGATCCCGATGCCGCGACCGTGGCGCGCGGCGCGCAGCCAGTGGCGTGTCTGACCGTCGTCGCCGACGATCGTGCCGAACCGGAGCACCACCCCGACCCGGGAGTCGCAGGCGTAGTCCTGGACGTGCGACTCCCCCACCGCCGCGGGCTCGGTCATCGAGGAGATCTCCAGCGGGCTGTGCTCGGTGATCCAGTCGTCGCCCTGGTCGGCGTACATGAAGCTGACGCTCTCCTGCACCACGCGACGTACGCCGGCCCGGCGCGCCGCCTCGACGACGTTGGTGACGCCCGTCGTCCGCAACCGGTCGTGGCGCCGCCACGCGCCGGGCAGCAGGGCGCTGTGCCCGACGGGCGCGCTCGCGGCGAGGTTGATGACCGCCTCGGCCCCCTGGTAGGCCGACTCGAGGCTGTCGACGTCGAAGATGTTGCCGGCCACCGGTCGGGCGCCCATCCGGGTGACTGCGTCAGAGCTCTCGGTCGACCGCGTCACGACCACGACGTCATGGTCGGCGCCCACCAGGGCCCGGACAGCGGCCCTGCCGATGACGCCAGTGCCCCCGGTCACGACTGTCCTCACGACGCACATACTCCGGTAACGAACCGATAACAGCAACCGGGGCGCGCCCAAGAGGGGGCACTGGACTGCACGAGCGCGACCTGGACGGGCCCCTTGATGACCAAGCCCGAGGGGGAGCCCGCCACGCCCCGCTCACTACGCACCTCGGACTTGGCCATCTAGGCGCACAGACCGGCCTCTTCCGCCTCCTGCTTGCGCTTGGCCTCGGCCTGCTGGGCCGACTGCGAGGGGTTCGACGACGGTGTGCCGTTCGGCGACGGAGAGCTGCTCGGCGTGCCGTCGGCCTTGGTGCTGCCCGGGGAGACAGCACCTTCGCTGAGCCTGCCGAGCGGCTTGTCGAAGCGGATCTTGCGCCACACGTCGGCCGCACCGGGCGCGAGCTGGAGCCGGTTCGGGTCGGGCTGGTAGGTCTCGTTGGGCACGGTGATGAACTGGATGTTGTCGAGCCCGATGTTCTTCAGCGACGACCCGAGGGACGCGAGCTCCTTGAGGTGGGCGAATCCGGTGTCGGTGGTCAGCGACTTGGTCGCGGCGTCGAGGAACTTGTAGAGCCGCACCGGGTTGGCCAGGGTCCCCTTGGAGACGACCTTCTTGATCATCGCGGAGATGAACGCCTGCTGCCGTTTCATCCGGCCGATGTCGCCGGTCTCGGCGCCGATGTCGTGCCGCACGCGGACGTAGTCGAGGGCCTGGTTCCCGTTGACCTTGTAGGTCCCGGCCGGCAGGTGGATGTGCCCGACGTTGTCGTTGACCTCCTTGGGCACGCACACCTGGACGCCGTTGACGGCGTTGACCATCTCCTTGAAGCCGGCGAAGTTGATCACCACGAAGTGGTCGATCCGCACGTCGGTGATCTTCTCGACGGTGTGGATCGTGCACAACGGCCCGCCGACGGCGTACGCCGTGTTGAACTGGATGAGGCCGCCCGGGATCGTCTTCTTGCCGTCCTTGGACTTGCAGTCCGGTCGGTCCACCATCGTGTCCCGCGGGATGCTCACGCCGTAGGCACGCTTCCGGTCGGCCGAGAGGTGCAACAGGATCGTGGTGTCGGAGAGGCCGGGGGTGTCACCGCCGATCTTGGTGCCGTCGCGGTTGTCCGAGCCCATGATCAGGATGTTCAGCGGGTTCTGCGGTCCGCCGACGTCCACGGTCTTGGGCCGGTCCTTGCCGAGGGCGTCCCCGATGGGGATGGCGTTGATGTTCCCCTCGAGCTTCTTGTAGGCGATCACGAAGGCAGTGCTGACGATGAGCAGCACGACGGCGAGGGCGATCAGGACCTTGGTGGTGACGCGCCGTCGCCGAGGAACGCGATCTTTGTGGCGCGGCTCTTCCTCGGACAACGTGACCCTCGATCTCCCTGGCGACCCCCCATTGTGACCATGTGAGTGCGGGGCGCCCAAATCATGGCATGCAGCTGGTGACCCTAGGCCCGGATGCTGAAGGTCGGGTGCGCAGCGCTCAGGAGCTGCTCAGGATGACCAGTCGCTCGGTCGCCCGCGTCATCGCGACGTAGCGGTCGACACCCCCCTCGATGCCAGGACCGAACGACTCGGGATCGACCAGCACGACCAGGTCGAACTCGAGTCCCTTGGCCAGCTCCGGCGTCAGCGACCGCAGGCGGGGCGAGCCGTCGACCACCGGACTCTCGACCCGGTCGACGCCGATGACGCAGCCGATCCCGTCCTCGTGCCCGGCGAGCCAGGAGCCAAGGATCGAGTCCAGGTCCGAGACGGGGCCGTGCACGACGGGCACGCCGCTGCTCCTGACCGAGGTCGGGACGTTGGCGTCCGGGAGGACGGCCCGGATGACCGGTTCGGCCTCGACCATCACCTCCTGCGGCGTCCGGTAGTTGATGCTCAGCGAGGCCAGCTCGACGTGGTCGAGCCCGACGCGCTCCAGTCGCTCCCGCCACGACTCGGTGAAACCGTGCCGAGCCTGGGCGCGGTCGCCGACGACGGTGAAGCTGCGGGACGGGCAGCGGAGCAGCAGCATCTGCCACTCGGCGTCGGTCAGCTCCTGCGCCTCGTCCACCACGACGTGCGCGAACGGCCCGGCGAGCAGGTCGGGGTCGAGGCCCGGTACGGCGTCCTCGTCGACCAGCGCGTCACTGAGGTCCTGCCCGCGCAGCATCGACATCACCTGCATGTCCGAGTCGTCGGTCGCGATCAGGTGGTCGACGACCCGGGCCATCTCCTCACGGTCGGCCGCGATCGCCGCAGCCTGCCGACGGTTGCGCCGCGATGCCTCGGGGTCCCCCAACCGCTGCCGCGCGGCGTCGAGGAGAGGCAGGTCCGACAGCGTCCATGCCTGGGCGTCTTCCCGCTGGAGCGTGCGCACCTCCTCGGGGCTGAGCCAGGGAGCGGACAGGCGCAGGTACGCCGGCACCGACCACAGGTCCCCCACGAGATCGGTCGGCTCGATCATCGGCCAGGCGCGGCTGAAGGCCGTGGCCAGCTCCCGGTTCTGCCCGAGCGACCGACGGACCATCTCGGGGGAGACGTCCTCGTCGTCGTGCTTGTCGGTCAGGATCGTGAGCAGCGCGTCCCAGACCTGGTCGCGCGCCTCGTTGTGCGGCGTCCCGGGGTCCGGCGACTCGAAGGCTTCCTTCCACTCGTCGGCGCTGAGCCAGATGTCGGACCAGGGGGTCTCCACCAGCCTCCCTTCGGTCGGTGGCTCCTCGTAGAAGCGGACGGCCGGCTCGATCGCAGACACCATCTCCGCCGAGGACTTGAGTCGCGCGACCTCCGGGTCAGGCTCGATGGTGGCCCCGTCACCCTCGGGGACCAGGTGGCGCAGGGTGCAGGTCTGGACACCCTCTTCTCCCAGGCTGGGCAGGACGTCGGCGACGTAGGCCAGGTAGGGCTGGTGCGGTCCGACGAACAGGACCCCTCCCCTGCGGTGACCCAGTCGCGGATCGGCGTACAGGAGGTAGGCGGCGCGGTGCAGCGCTACCACCGTCTTGCCGGTGCCCGGGCCGCCATCGACCACGAGGGTGCCGCGGGATCCGGCCCGGATGATCGCGTCCTGGTCGGCCTGGATGGTGCCGAGCACGTCCCGCATCCGCCCCGACCGGCTGTCACCGAGGCTGGCGATGAAGGCGGACTGGTCGTCGAGAGCCGTGTGGCCCTCCAGCCCCTCGGGTGTGAACACCTCGTCCCAGTAGTCGGTGATCCGGCCACGGGTCCAGCGGTAACGGCGGCGGCTGGCCAGGCCCATGGGGTGTCCGTGCGTCGCCCCGAAGAACGGCTCTGCCGCCGGCGTACGCCAGTCGACCAGCAACCGCCGACCGTCGCTGTCGGTCAGCCCGAGCCGCCCGATGTGGACCATCTCGGAGTCCTCGCCGACCATCCGGCCCAGGCACAGGTCGAGGCCGAAGCGCCGGAGGGTCCGTAGCCGCGTGGTCAGTCGGTGCACCTCGAGGTCGCGGTCCATCGCCTCCTGGCCGGTGCCACCGGCCTCGCGGCGTGCGGCATCGACCCGGTCGCTCAGCTCGGCGATCGACTGCTCGAGGGTGGTCTTGATCGCCGCGAAGTGTTGTTCGTCGGCAGCGATCAGCTCCGGGTCGGCCTTGGCGGGGTGCGCGGCCAGGTCGAACGCGCTGGTGGTCAGGTGGTCCAACATCTGCTCCGAGTCCGTCGGTGTACGTGTACGGCCGGTGAGTGTGCGCCCCGACCGGGGCCTTGCCGCAAGACCCCTGGTGCGCTATACGTTGGGAGTGGAAAGGGAGCCGCGGCTTCCTTTCCTTCGTCGTTTCCGGCCGAGGTCTTCCTCGGCCGGACACCTCCGTGCAGCGAGCGGCTGCTCTACCCTCGGGAAAGCGTCGAAGCCATTCGGCCACCACCTGACTCGGAGGACCGAGGAACGACAAGGAGAACGCGCGTCCCGGTTGGTGGGCGACCTTCGGTGCCCGCCGCCGCGTGAAGGCCCAGATCCGCCGCCAGCGCGCCGACGAGCGCGCGCAGTCCCCCTCCCGGGAGCCGGAGCGCCCCGGGCACAGTGGCAGCATCATCAGCGGCTAGCCACCGGGTAGCACCGTCGTCGCGATGGTCGCCCCCGTGTAAATTCCGACCCCCGCCCCAGTAGCTCAGTGGATAGAGCAGCCGCCTCCTAAGCGAAAGGTCGCCAGTTCGACTCTGGCCTGGGGCACAAGGCGTAGGACGAGCGCAGGAGGGCTCGGTTTCCCCGGACGTCCGGGGAAACTCCGGGCTGGCAGGCAATGCTTTGCCCGCCATCCCCCAGAACTGCCCGCCAGCCCCGCCCGTCTTGGGCACGTGCAGCCGATGGGAGCAGTCGACTCGACCGCACGGGCCAGGGTCTGCCGATTCCGCTCTGCCGGCCTCGCCGCGAGGCCGGGTGCCAGCGGGTTCCGGGTCATGGTTGGGTTTCCCCGTGGGGCGCGAGGTCGAGGTCGACTACCTGGTGGTCGGAGCCGGGGCGATGGGCATGGGGTTCACCGATGCCCTGATCGACCACGCCGACGTGCGGGTCGCGCTCGTCGACCGTCGTCAGGGTCCCGGCGGCCACTGGCTCGAGGCCTATCCGTTCGTCCGGCTGCACCAGTCGTCGACCTTCTACGGCGTCGCGTCGACCGTGCTCGGCGGGAAGATCCAGACGGACGGACCGGAGGCGGGACTCCACGAGCGGGCCGACCAGCCGACGATCTGTGCCTACTACGACGACCTGTTGACCGACCGGATGGTCGGGTCTGGCCGCGTCGAGTTCTTCCCGGGACACGACTACCTCGGCGACCGCGCCTTCCTCTCGCTCGAGTCCGGTGAGCGGTTCGAGGTGCCGGAGCGCTGCCGGGTCGTCGACGCGCGCTACCTGGCGCCCGAGATCCCGGCGGAGACGCCGCCCCGCTTCGCAGTCGACGGCGCGCAGGTGATCCCGGTCAACGACCTCGTGCGGGTGGAGCACGACCCGAGCCAGTACGTCATCGTCGGCTCCGGCAAGACCGCGACCGACGCCTGCATCTGGTTGCTGCGCGAACGCGGCGTGGACCCCGACGACATCTGCTGGGTCAGGCCACGTGACCCCTGGATGCTCAACCGCGCGCTGATCCAGCCCGACCCCGCGATCTACCTCGGCATGGTCGCCAACATGATGCGCGTCTCGGCCGGGGCGGCCTCCCTCGACGACCTGTTCCTCGGTCTCGAGGAGGCCGGGATCATGCTGCGCGTCGACCGGTCCGTCGTACCCACCATGGCCAAGGCCCCCACCCTCGGCCTGTGGGAGCTCGAGCTCCTGCGCTGCATCGAGCACGTCGTACGCCGTGGGCACATCCGCTCTGCCTCGCGCGGCCGTCTCGAGCTCGCGGACGGTTCGGTCACGCTAGCCGACGACGCCCTGATCGTGAACTGTGCGGCCGACGGGCTCAGGAACCCCGGACGCATCCCCATCTGGCAGCCGGAGGTGATCACGCTGCAGACGATCCGGGCCGGCTTCCCCTGCTTCGGCGCGGCGCTGGCGGGGTACGTCGAGGCGACCCGCGACGACGATGTCGAGAAGAACAGGCTGTGCGCGCCCTCGTCGTTCGGCAACAGCCTGCGGGACTGGGCGACCATGAACGTGCTGGGCCTCCGCAACGCGGCCTCCTTCGGCTCCGAGCCCGACATCAAGGCGTGGACCGACAGCATCGCGGTGAACCCGGCCCGCATCCCCCCGGACCACGGCACCTCCCCCGAGCTCGACGACGCCCTCGACCGTCTCCAGACCAACCTGGCTCCCGGGCTGGCCCGGCTGACGGAGCTGAGCGACGTGGGGCGCGCCTAGACTTGCCGGACCAGTGGTCGAAGGAGCAACCATGACCGACAGCGTGGTCGACGTACCCGACGTGCCCGACCTCCCCGACCACATCGATCGGGCGGTCCTGAAGATCGCGGGCGTCGTCGTGATCGGCGCCATCATGTCGATCCTGGACATCACCGTCGTCAACGTCGCCCTGCCCACGTTCCAGACGGTGTTCGGCACGCGCGGCGACCCGATCGCGTACTCGACGGTGGCCTGGTCGGTCACGGCGTACACCCTCGCGTTGGCCACCGTGATCCCGATGACCGGCTGGGCTGCTGACCGCTTCGGCACCAAGCGCCTCTACATGACGGCCATCTTCTTGTTCGTCTCCGGCTCGGTGCTCTGCGCCACCGCCTGGAGCATCGGCGCCCTGATCGGCTTCCGGGTCCTGCAGGGCCTCGGCGGCGGCATGCTGATGCCTCTCGGCATGACGATCATGACCCGCGCAGCCGGCCCGCACCGGATCGGCCGGCTGATGGCGATCCTCGGGGTCCCGATGCTGCTGGGTCCGATCCTCGGCCCGATCATCGGCGGCTACCTCATCCAGGTCGCGAGCTGGCACTGGATCTTCCTGATCAACGCGCCGATCGGCCTGATCGCGTTCCTCTACGCGTGGCGGGTGCTGCCGCGCGACAGCCCGGAGCCGTCGGAGTCCTTCGACTTCCTGGGAATGGCGCTGATGTCACCCGGACTGGCGTTGTTCCTGTTCGGCGTCTCGTCCATCCCGGGCGAGGGCACGGCCAGCGCCCCGCGTGTGTGGGTGCCGATGCTGATCGGCGTCGTGCTGATGGTCGCGTTCGTCTTCCACTCGTTCCGACCGGCGCACCCGTTGCTCGACCTGCGCCTGTTCAAGAACCGCAACCTCACGATCTCGATCATCACGATGTTCCTGTTCGTCGCGGCCTTCTTCGGTGGGTTGCTGCTCGTGCCGACGTACTTCCAGGAAGTCCGTGGCGAGTCGACCCTGCATGCCGGTCTGCTGGTGGCACCCCAGGGCATCGGCGCGATGATCACGATGCCGATCGCGGGGCGTCTGGTGGACAAGCGACCCATCGGGCAGATCGTGCCGTTCGGCCTGGTGGGCATCCTGATCGGCATGTTCGGGCTGACCCAGCTGACCGCGACCACGCCCTACCCGGTGATCATGGGCTTCCTGTTCGTGATGGGTCTCGGCATGGGCTCGACCATGATGCCGCTGTTCACCTCGGCCCTGAAGACCCTGAAGGCCCACGAGGTGGCCCGCGGCTCGACGCTGCTGAACATCAACCAGCAGATCGCCAGCTCGTGCGGCGTCGCCGTCATGTCGGTGATCCTCACCAACCACCTGCAGGCCTCCAAGCTGGCCGGTCCTGCGATGGCCACCCTGCACATCCCGTCGCTGGCCGACAAGATCCCCGCGGCCGCGATCACCAAGGGGCTCGAGGACGCCGCCAGCGCGTTCACCGACACCTACTGGGTCGCCTGGGTGCTGGTGGCGCTCACCTTGATCCCGGCGTACTTCCTGCCACGCAAGCGCGAGGAGAGCCACCTGCTCGACGACGAGGGCGTGCCGCCCGTCGTCGTGCACTGACCGTCAGGCGACTTCAGCTGGGCGCTAGCACTGCGCGGTCGCAGAGACCGCTCCACCGGTGCGCCTCAGGATGGTCTCGAGCTTGGCGAGCAGGGCCTGGCGGGTCTGACCGTTGCGGATGAAGCCGTGCGCGCCCATCCGCCTGGCCAGCGACGCCTGGATGGAGTCCTCGCTGAACGAGGAGTGCATCACCACCGTGCTCAGGGGCGCCTCGGAACGGATCAGTCGCAGCGCCTGGAGGCCGTCCATGACCGGCATGGCGATGTCCAGCAGCACCAGGTCGGGCTGGTGCAGCTCGGCGGCCGCCACGCCGGAGCGACCGTCGGCCGCTTCCGCCACGACGGCGAACCGATCGTCGTACTCCAGCATCAGCCTCCACAGCGATCGGAGCTCATGGGAGTCGTCCACGACGACGGTGGTGTACGGCCGGGGTGATGGCATTGGCGAGCCTCTTCTTGACGTCGACAACCGGGCAGCAGCCGACGCTAGTCCACATCCTGAGATGTCTGGGCCCGAATGATGAACTGTCCGCGAACGTCCCGATTGTCGTCACTGAGTCGTTTGAGGGGTTCCGTGGCGTCGGCATTCCGGGCCGACCGGGACGGCAGAATGACGGTCGTGAAGCAGCGGCTGGCGACGACGCGACTGTCCGACGGGACCGAGATCGCGTACGCCGTTGCGGGCTCGGGACCACTGTTGGTGCACGCACCGGGATGGCTCACCCACCTCGAGCGGAGCTGGGCGATGCCTCCCGAGCGCGGGTTCTACGAGGCGTTGGCCCGCGGCCGGACCCTGGTCCGCTACGACCGGCCCGGGTGCGGCTTGTCGGGTACGACGTCGAGGGCGTTGTCCATGGACCTGGAGGTCGAGACGCTCGCCGCTGTGGTCGCCCACGTGACCTCCACGACCGGCCGTGACGGCGTCGAGCTGTTCGGGGCGTCGCTCGGTGCGGCCGCGGCTGCGAGCTTCGCGGCGGCCGACCCCGGTTCGGTGTCGCGGCTGGTCCTGTACGGCGGCTGGGTGCGCGGCCGCGATGTCGCCACGGCGGAGAACCGCGAGCACGTCCTCGGCCTGATCGGCGAGCAGTGGGGCCTCGGCTCCGACGTGCTGGCCGGCATCTTCGCCCCCAGCGCCGACGCGGCGACCCGAGCGGCGTTCATCGACTACCAGCGCGAGTCCACCACCCCGCAGCACGCCCGCAACCTGCTCACCCTGGCCTACGACCTCGACATCACCGACCGCCTCGGCAGCATCACGGCACCGACCCTGGTGATCCACCGCGAGCGGGACCGGGCCGCGCCGCTGGAGCAGGGCCGGGCGCTGGCGGCCGGCATCCCCGGCGCGAGCCTCGAGGTGCTCGACGGCCGCGACCACCTGCCCTACATGGGCGACGCCGCCGCCCTGGCCACGAGCGTCCGGCGCTTCCTCGGGCTTCCTGCGGTCCGGGCCGGCGCGGCAGCAGCGTTGACCGACCGTCAGCGGCAGGTCGCGCGGCTGGTCACCCAAGGTCTGACCAACCGGGAGATCGCCGCCGAGCTGACCATCACCGAACGCTCCGTCGAGTCGCACGTCGAGCGCATCCGCGACCGCCTCGGGTTCCGGTCGCGCTCGCAGGTCGCGGCCTGGTACACCGCCGGCGGCCGCTAGTGTCAAGTGCGGTAATTCCACCGCTGACACCGCACGCACCGGCCACGAGGCTGGCGGCATGCCCACGTTCCTGAGCTCCCTCGCCGCCCGCCTCTACTCCGGTTGCGCGTACGCCGCCTTCGTCGCCGCGTCGTGCTGGGGCGTGCTCTTCCTCGCTGATCTCGGTCCCCTGCCGACCGTCGACTCGAACGACTCGGTTCCGACCGGCTGGGCAGTCGTCATCGACCTGGCCCTGTTGCTGGTCTTCGCCGTCCAGCACACGGTGATGGCCCGCGACGGGTTCAAGCAGTGGCTCACCCGGACCGTGCCGAGCGAGGTGGAGCGCAGCACCTTCGTGCTGGCGGCCAGCCTGGCCATGGCGTTGATGTTCTGGCAGTGGCAGGCGCTCCCGGCCAGCGTGTGGGAGCTGCACACCCAGCCGTGGGTGTTCCTCGTCTGGGTCGTCTACGGCGTCGGCTGGATGATCGCGATCGCGGCGACGTACATGATCGACCACTGGGACTTCTTGGGTCTGCGCCAGGCCGGATGGCTTCCCGCACGACCCTCGTCGTCGGACACGGTGTCGCGCCGCTGGCTCTACGCCTGGGTGCGGCACCCGATGATGCTCGGGCTGCTCATCGCGTTCTGGGCGACTCCCTCCATGACCGTCGGCCACCTGCTGTTCGCGATCGGCGCCTCGGGCTACGTCGCGATCGGCGTCCGCTTCGAGGAGCGCGGCCTGCGCCGCCGGCTGGGCGAGGAGTACGACGACTACGCCCGGAGCGTGCCCCAGCTGCTGCCCAACTTTCGCGGCCACTCCGGGAGTCGACAGACGAGCGACCTGACGGCAGGATCGGGCGGGACCGGAATCTCGGGACCGGAAGGAAACCGATGCGACGCAGCACCACGCACCGCCCTGCACATCGACTTGTCTCGCTCGCCACGCTTCTCGCCGCCGTTCTCGTCGTAGCGCCGGGAGCCTCGGCGCTCAGCCCGGCGACAGCCGCCCCCTCGCCGCAGCGGATGTACGTCGCGGTCAACGTCGCCACAGTGTGGACCAACCCCGGCAAGGCGCGCCCGGTCGACAGGCCGGCGCTGACCAACCCCGCGCACCCGCGGAAGTGGCTGCACGACATGACTCCCGACCAGCGCGCCGACCTGACCGACAGCAACCGGACCCAGACCCAGGCGTTGTACGGCGCCCCGGTGCTCGTCCTCGTCCAGCAGGGTGCGTGGAGCCAGGTCGTCGTACCCCGGCAGCCGACTCCTCGCGATGCCCGCGGCTACCCGGGCTGGATCCCGACCCGGCAGCTGACGAGCAACCCGTCGTACGCACGCGCCGTCAGGAGCCGGCCGTTCGCCCTCGTCGACCGTGGCATCGGCACCGGCCTCTACGCCGGCCCGAAGCTGAGGCACCGGGTGCTCACGGTCAGCATGAACACCCGGCTGCCGGTCGTCGGTCGCACGCCCAGGGCCTTCGTGGTCGCCACCCCCAACGGCCGCGAGTGGCTGCCGAAGTCGCGGGCGCACGTCTACCGGACCGAGAAGTCCATCCCCCGGCCCACCGGACGTCAGCTCGTCCGCACCGCGAAGACCTTCCTGCACCAGCCCTACGTGTGGGCGGGACGGTCGGGCTTCGGCTTCGACTGCTCGGGCCTCACCGGGACCGTCTACCAGGTCCACGGCATCACCATCCCGCGCGACTCCGGCCCCCAGGCCCAGGACCCGCGCGCCCGCCGGGTGGCGGCCACGAACCTCCGCGCCGGGGACCTGCTCTTCTACTCGCACTCCCAGTCGGCCGACGACATCTACCACGTGGCGATGTACGTCGGGAACGGCCGGATGATCGAGGCCTACGACCACCTGACGCCGGTGCGCATCACGAAGGCACGCCTGGGTGAGAACTACTGGGGAGCGGTGCGCTACCCGCACCGCTGACGACTCGCACCCGGCGGACAGCGACGCCCGTGCGTGAGAGGCTGGCGCGATGGTTCCCGAGGTCCCCATTGGCGACTGGTTGCACCAGGGCTCGACCGATCCCGACGAGGTCGCCGACCGGTACGACGAGTGGGCGCAGGGCTACGACGACGACCTGGTGACGTGGAACTACCAGGCTCCTGCGGTGGTGGCGGACTCCGTCGTCTCCCGCCATCCCGACGCGGGCTCGGTGCTCGACGTCGGGTGCGGCACGGGTCTGGTCGGCCGAGCACTGCGCGCCCGAGGATTCACCGGGCGCCTGCTGGGGCTCGACATCTCCCAGGCGTCCCTCGACGTCGCCCGGCAGGGCGGGGCGTACGACTCGGTCGAGCAGGCGGACCTCCAGCAGCCCCTCCCCCTCGACGACGACAGTGTCGATGCACTGGTCTGCGTCGGCGTGATGACCTACCTGCCGGAGGTCGAGGCGGTGTGGCGCGAGTTCGCGCGGGTGGTCCGGCCGGGAGGAGTCCTGGTCACGACACAACGCGACGACCTGTGGGATGCCCGGGACTGCCAGTCCGTGGTGGACCGGCTGGCAGCCGAGGGAATCTGGACGCCGCTGGAGATCGCGGGCCCGGCGCCGTACCTCCCTGACGGCTACGGAGGTACGCCGGAGGTCGACTGCTACTACCTGACCGCGCGCGTAGGTGGCTCGGAGCCCACCGCCGAGGACTGATGCGCGACGGGCTCTTCGGTGCCAGCATGACCACATGAAGCGACTGGTCGTGTGCTGTGACGGGACGTGGAACAAGCCGGACAGCGAACACGTCACCAACGTCGAGAAGATCGCGCGCACCGTCCAGAGCGATCCGTCCGTGACCGGGGGCGACTACCAGCTGGTGTACTACGTCAGCGGGGTCGGCGCCGGCAGCTACGAGGCCGACCGGATCCTCGGCGGCGCCTTCGGTTTCGGGCTGTTCCACAACGTGGTCGCCTGCTACCGGTTCCTGGCCCAGAACTACGAACCTGACGACGAGATCTTCATCTTCGGCTTCAGTCGCGGGGCCTACACCGCACGCTCGGTGGCGGGGATGCTGGCGACCGTCGGGCTGCTCACCAAGGTCGCCCTCGTCGAGGAGCGACTTCCCGAGGCGGTGAACCTCTATCAGGGCAAGAAGGTGAAGGGCGGGGCCCTCGGAGAGAGCGTGGACGAGTTCAAGCACGACCACTGCCACGCCGCGAAGGTGACCTATCTCGGCGTCTTCGACACCGTGGGCGCGCTCGGGGTGCCGGGCTTCGAGAAGGAGGCGCCGCGCTTCCACAACGTCCAGCTGAGCAACCAGGTGCTGTGCGCCCGGCAGGCACTGGCGATCGACGAGACCAGGTTGAAGTTCGCACCGACCTTCTGGGAGGCACCCGCCGAGCCTGCGGGTGCCCCGACCGAGGACCCGCGGGTCAAGCAGGTGTGGTTCGAGGGTGCTCACTCCGACGTCGGCGGGGGCTATGCGCAGACCGGGCTGTCGGACACCTCGCTGCTGTGGATGGCACGCCAGGCGCACGCCGAGGGCCTGGTCTTCGACGTGGACCTGCTGGGCAGGTACGCCGACAGCGGGTCCGATCCCGTCTGTCACAACCCGCTCAGCCTGATGTACAAGATCGACAACGAGCTCCTCGAGGCCAAGCAGCACCTCCCGTGGCAGCACGAGGACAGCGAGTTCAGCCACGGGCTGCGGCTGCTCACCAACGACCACGCGCTGTCGGTGCGCGTGGCGTCCTCGGCGGTCAGCCACTACCAGGAGGGCGGCTACGCGCCTGCCAACCTGGTGGAGTTCGCGAACCAGACGAACGGGTTCGAGGGGATCATCGAGCACGTCGACCGCCTTCCCGAAGCCGGGCTCGACCTGACCGACCTCGGCAGTCCGCCCGCTCGTGCGGCGGCAGCCGGCTAGAGCGATCGACCGCCGCCTGGACGCCGGCGCGGGTCGGGATCGACCCGCAGCAGCCGACCCAGCGGAGCCGGCATGGTCCAGTTCAGCGGGCCGAGGACCGCCACGAGGGCCGGGGCCAGCAGGCCACGGACGATGACGGCGTCGATGACGATGCCCAGGGCGAGCGTCGTGGCCAGGATCTTCACCTCGACCGAGGGCACCGTCGACAGTGCCACGAAGGCCAGGAACAGGATCAGGGCAGCGGAGGTGACCAGCCGCCCGGTGTGCGAGATGCCGTCCACGACAGCGCGGTCGGTCTCGCCGTGCTCGTCGTAGGACTCGCGCATCCGGGACAGGATGAAGACCTCGTAGTCCATGGACAAGCCGAACAGGAACGCGAAGGCGGCGATCGGCACCCAGATCGTGATCACGCCCGACGCCGACTGCCCGAACAGCAGCTCCGAGCCGTAGCCGTGCTGCCAGACCAGCACCGTCACGCCGTACGCCGCCGCGATGGAGAGCACGTTGAGCACCAACGCCTTGATCGGCAGCCACAACGATCGCAAGGCACGCGCGAGCAGGAGGAAGGTGATCGCGACCACGCCGAGGATCACCCAGATGACGTTGCCGTAGACGGCCGAGACGAAGTCGGCGTCCTGCGCCGGGCTGCCTCCGACCCGACCCGCACGGGTGGAGCGGATCCGGTCCAGGGCCGAGCCGCCGGCATCGCTTGCCGGGTCCGAGGCCAGGTAAACCTGCAGCAGCTGGTCGCCCTCGGCACGCCACGCGTCATCGGGCGGACTGACGACCGCTCCGACGCCCTCGGTCCCACGGAGCTCGGTGGCGGCCGCGTCGGCCGCGTCGGCCGGGACGAGGACCTCGACCGGGCGTAGGACGCCGCCGGGTACGCCGCTGGCGACCGCCTGCGAGATGACCCGCGACGCCTTCGCGTCCGTCTCGAGACCGGACAGCTGCGGCGACCCCAGCCGCAGTCCGAGCACCGGGGCGGCCAGGGCCAGCAGTACGATCGTCGAGGCGACGATGGTCAACCAGCGGTGCGCGAGCACCGTCTGCGCCACCCAGGTCCAGAACCGGTTGCGAGCAGGAGGACTGTTGCGGCGCGGCCACATGAGTCTCGGGCCCAGGACGCTGAGCACCACGGGCACCAGGGTCAGCGTGGTGGCGACGCTGAACAGCGGGATCAGCAGCCCGCCGAGCCCGATGCTGCGCAGGAAGGGCAGCGGCACGAGGATCAGTGCCGCCAGCGAGACCGCCACGGTGACGCCGCTGAACAGCACGCTCCGACCAGCCGTGGCCATGGCCCGGTGCACGGCCTCGTCGCCCAGGAGACCGCCCGCCCGTTCCTCGCGCCATCGCGTCACCAGCAGCAGGGAGTAGTCGATGGCCACACCGAGGCCGATCAAGGCCACGAGGTACTGGACCACGAAGATGACGTCGGTCACGGTGGTCAGCCCGAGCAGCGCGAGATAGGTGCCCAGGATGGAGACTGCCGCCACGACCAGCGGGATGGCGGCGAGCAGCGATCCGAAGACGAGGACGAGGACGATCAACGCACCCAGTCCTCCCAGGAGCACCTCGACCAGGATCGAACGGTCACCGCCCCCTCCTTCGGACAGGAGTGTGAACCCGGTCAGCTCGACGTCGTCGCCCGAGGCGCGAGCCTTGGCTGCGACCGCCTCGATCCGTGGCTGGGCGGCGACGTACGGATCGGGTCCCGAGGCTGCCGGCGGGTACACCACCACCACTGACAGCGTTCCGTCGCGCACGGTCAGGTCCTTCCCACCCGGGTCGGCGGAGGTCACCGTCCTCGTGCCCGGCACCGCGCGTCCGACCTGCTCCGCCACCTGGGCGGCGCTCTCCTGCGCGTCCGGTCCGCGCGTCACGAGGAGGAGCGGGTCGTTGTCACCACCGCCACCGAAGCGGTCGGCGATGAGCTGGTTGGTCTCGTAGGCCGGCTGCCCGGGCAGGGCGAACTCGTAGGTGAGCCGGTCCACGGTGCGGGTGGCGTTGACTCCGCCGGCGACCGCGATCGCGATCCACACCAGGGCGACCAGCCCCCTGTGCCGCAGCACCCAGTGGGACAGAGAGGTCACGCGGGTCCTTTCCCGAGCGGGCGCGGATCTCGAGCCTACGGGCAGGGTGGCGATCGTCCTCGGGCTCGTCGCACCCGCCTTACCGTTCTCTTACGCATCGCTGGATCCGGGGTGAGACCCGCGACGCGGGCCACTCGCTGAGGCAGGCTGAGGGGCGATGCGGTGACATGGCCACGAGACCACCCTCGTGGCGGGTGTCCCGACCAGGAGATGAACGTGCCCGCCACCCTCGCGCTGTCGACGTCGCCCCAGGGGCGCCGCGGTGTGCTGCGATGACGCGGCCGTCGTGGTGGCCCCACTTCTCGAGTCCCCTGCGCTCGACCGCCGTCACTGCCCGGCTCGGACGAGTGCTCGGCATCGGCTTCGCCATCTGCTTCGTGACCGGGATGCTGAGCCACTACCAGTACCAGCCGTGGACCTGGTTGCCCGAGCCGGCGAGCCCCAGGCAGCTCTACCGGTTCACCCAGGGCCTGCACGTGGCGACCGGGGTCGCCTGCATCCCCCTGCTCCTGGTCAAGCTGTGGTCGGTCTACCCCAACCTCTTTCGCTGGCCGGCCGTGCGATCGGTCAAGCACGCGGTCGAGCGGCTGTCGGTGTTCGTGCTGGTGGCCTCGGCCCTGGTGCAGCTGACCACCGGGTTCCTCAACACCCTGGACTGGTACCCGTGGCCGTGGTCGTTCCCCTCCACCCACCGCTACCTGGCGTACGTCGTGATCGGCTCGGTGCTGATCCACGTCGGCGTGAAGCTCCCCGACATCAAGTACGGACTGCAGGCACGCCTGTCCGAGGCTGACGTGCTCACGGAGATCCCGTGGAGCGAGAACCCGAAGGCGCACAGCAACGCCGGCGTCGTACCGCTGGAGCCGATGCCTGCTCTCGACAGGCGCGGACTGTTCGTCGCCGTGGCCGCCGGCATCGGAGCCGTGGCCGCCACCACGATCGGGCAGACCGTGACGCCGTTGTCCCGGGTGGGACTGCTGGCCACCAGGCAGGCCTCCAAGGGGCCGATGGGCGTGCCGGTCAACAAGACGGCGGCACAGGCACGCGTCCTCGACCTCGCCCGGTCGCCCGACTGGACCCTCGAGGTCACCGGTCCGAAGCCGTTCCGGTTGACCCTGGCGGAGCTCGAGTCGATGGCGAAGCACGCGCGTCGTTACCCGATCAGCTGCGTCGAGGGATGGAGCGTCGGTGCGGACTGGGTGGGCGTCCCGCTCATCGACGTCGTACGCCGAGCCGGTGGTGAGGAGTCCTCGCGGGTACGCGTCGTCTCGATGCAGGAGCGCGGCGCCTACAACCACAGCACCGTCGATGGTCCGCAGGTGGGCACCGCGCTGCTGGCCACCCATCTCAACGGGGAGCGCCTCGACGTCGACCACGGCTACCCCCTCCGCCTGATCGCGCCCAACCGTGCCGGGGTCCTGAACACCAAGTGGCTGATGCGAGTGGAGGTGACCTGATGCGCCCCTACCGGATCGGTCTGGTGGTGGCCGGGGCCCTGCTCCTGGCCCTCGGTGCCTTCCGCCTCGTCACCGAGCTCGCGTCGGGCGATCTCGTCACGCTCGCCGTCTGGCTGGTGGTCGCGGTGATGCTGCACGACGCCGTCATCGCTCCTCTCACCGTGGGCGTGGGCATCACCCTGACCCGGGTGCCTGAGCGGGCTCGGCGCTATCTCCAGGGAGCCCTCATCGTCGCGGCCATGATCACGGTGATCGCGCTGCCGCTCATCAACCGTCGTGACACCCAACCCCTCGCCAAGGCCATCCTGCAGCGCGACTACGCCGGCAGCCTGGCCCTCCTGCTCGGCCTCACGGCAGCGGTGGCACTGGTCCTGTACGCCGTCCGGGTGGTCCGCGACCGATCGTTGGGTCCGGCTCCCTCAGAAGGGCATGGAGAGGAAGGGTGAGGAGTACTCACCGTCGCTGGTGAGCTGCTCCTCTGCCTCGCTGGGCGAGATCCGGTTCTGCTCCGCGTGAACCAGCATGCCCAGCAGCCCGACGTCTCCGGCGGTGGGGATGCCGGTCACCTCCGGGTGGGACAGCACCCACGAGACAGCGGCGGTGATGCGGTCCTGGTCGGCGTACGGCTCGTACCAGGTGGCGTGCGTGTGCCCCGTGTCGTCCGGCCAGTTGCGGCGTGACACGGTCTTGATCGTCATCAGGCCGGCGTCCTGACGGCGTACCTCCTCCACCAGGGCCTGGTAGTCGGCACGGTACGACTCGTCGCGCCACAGGACCGGGTTGAGCGGCGTGAGGACGGTGGCGAACGGATGGCGACGCAGGGCCTCGAGGTGGGTGGCCGGCGCCTGGTGGCCGTGGCCGGTGATGCCGATCGCGCCGACGAGGCCTTCGTCCTGCGCCCTGGTCGCAGCCGAGAGTGCACCCTCGGTGCCGGTCGCCGCATCGAGCTCGTCGAGGTCACCGACGGCGTGCAGCTGCAGCAGGTCGACCCGGTCTGTCTGCAACCGGTCCAGCGACTCGTTGATCTGCCGCCAGGCCGTGTCCCGGTCGCGCTCACCGGTCTTGGTGGCCAGGAAGATCCGCTCGCGGATCTCCGCCATCCACGGCCCCAGCCGCAGCTCGGCGTCCCCGTAGTCCCTCGCCACGTCGAAGTGGTTGATGCCCGCGTCGAGGGCCTCCTTGACCGACCGGTCCGCCACGTCCTGCGAGACGTCGCTCAGCGCGGCCGCGCCGTAGATCAGGACCGAGCTGTCGTGCTCGAGCCGCCCGAGCCTTCGTTTCTCCACGTCGACCACTCTCTTCCTCGTCCACGCGGCAGGCAACCCCGTCAGGCGCGAGGATGGACGCGTGCATCCTCGCCTGCTGGTCTCCGCCCTGCCACGGCTCGTGCTGGCGGTCGTCGCCGGCGCGGTCTGCGGCGTCGCTGCTGCGCTCGCCAACGCGCCGGACCGGGGTGTGCTCAGTGGGATCGCGGTCTCCGGCACGGTCTTCGTGGTGCTGGGGTGGTGGGTGCTGTGGGCGATGGACGCGGACACCACGCGCACCAGCGTCACGCACGAGGACTTCAACCCCCGGCTCGACGAGCTGGTCGTCATGGGCGCAGCACTGCTGGGTCTCGGCGGCATCGTCGGCCTGCTCCTCGCCGGCGGTGCCCACGCGGGACGCGCACCGGCAGCGGTGAGCGTGATCGGTGTCTTCATGTCGTGGGCGGCCCTGCACCTGATGTACGCCGCCCGCTACGCGTTCCACTACTACGCCGACGGCACCGAGGGGGGCATCGACTTCAACGAGGACGGCTACCGACCCGCCTTCCGTGACTTCTTCTACTTCAGCTACAACCTCGGCATGACCTACCAGGTCTCCGACACGGCCGTGACCGCGAGCACCATCCGATCGGTGGCCCTGCGGCACTGCCTGCTGTCCTACGTCTTCGGTGTCGCCGTGCTGGCCACCGTGGTCAACCTCGTCGTCGGGGTCGTCGCCGGCTGAGGCGCGGCGGCGTGCCACTCCCACGCCGAGGTGGTCGCCGAGCCGTCCACTCCTCAGGGCTGGAAGACCATCGAGTACACGGCGTACGCGACGACATCCCCGGCTCCTGGGGGAACCCACGGACACCGACGACTGCGAGTTCCAGCAAGTGGCCCCGGCGATGCGTGCCGGCGCAAAGCGGACAGGGCTGGCGGGCGAAACTGGGGGCTGTCGGCCGAAGTATTGCCCGCCCGCCTCCGGTTTCCCCGGGCGCCCGGGGAAACCTCTCCACTCTCAGCGGCTGCCCGACGCCCGTCTGTGACCTGGACCCCCCTTGTCGGCCGGATCGAGTGAGGTTTACCTTACGTAGGTAAGCCTTACTTCACTCCGGAGACGACGATGACCGCATTCCCACTCGGGAACTACCTGATCGGGCTCCGCGAGGGGCTCGAGGCGAGTCTCGTGGTCGTCATCCTGATCGCCTACCTCGTGAAGACCGATCGTCGACACCTGCTCCCCCGCATCTGGGGTGGCGTCGCGGCGGCCGTGGTGCTCTCGCTCGCCTTCGGCGCCCTGCTCACCTTCGGCCCGCAGAGCCTCACCTTCCAGGCCCAGGAGGGCCTCGGCGGCACGCTCTCGATCATCGCGGTCGGCTTCGTCACCTGGATGGTCTTCTGGATGGCCCGTCATGCTCGCGGACTCTCCGGTGAGCTGCGCGGGAAGATCGACACCGCCGCCGAGGGGGGCCGCGCCAGTCTCGTCGTGGTGGCCTTCCTCGCCGTCGGGCGCGAAGGACTCGAGACCGCGCTGTTCCTCTGGTCCGCGGCGCAGGCCACCGGTGACTCGGAGTCGGCAGGCCTCGTCGGGGGCACGCTCGGCATCCTGACCGCGGTCGTCATGGGCTACTTCTTCTACAAGGGCGTGCTGAAGATCAACCTCGCCAAGTTCTTCCGCTACACCGGCGTCATCCTGATCGTCGTCGCGGCCGGCGTGCTGTCGTACGGCGTGCACGACCTCCAGGAGGCAGGCATCCTGCCCGGCCTCTACAACCTGGCCTTCGACGTCAGCAACCAGGTCCCCGCGTCCTCCTGGTACGGCACCTTGCTCAAGGGCACCGTGAACTTCACGCCCAACACCACCTGGCTCCAGGCGATCGCCTGGCTGCTCTACCTGGTCCCCACGATGACGATCTTCCTGCTGCGCACCCGGACACCACGGCCGACCGCCCCTGTCGCACCGGCACCGTCGCCGGCGCGCGCCCACTGAAACCCGAAAGGCCCGACCCCGTGAACCGTCTGCTGACGGCAGCCTGTGCTGCCGCCCTCCTGGTGCCGCTCTCGGCGTGCAGCCTGACCCAGTCCAACAAGCCGGCCGCCCAGGGTGGTCAGGGCACCATCAACGTGGACTCCTCCTCCGACAAGTGCGACCTCACCACCTCCAAGGCGCCGTCGGGCAACGTCGTCTTCAAGGTCAAGAACACCGGCAACGAGGTCACCGAGTTCTACCTGTACGGCGAGGACGGCATGCGCATCGTCGGCGAGATCGAGAACATCGGACCCGGTCTCTCTCGTGACCTCGTCGTCCGCACGCCCCCCGGCAAGTACGTCACCGCCTGCAAGCCCGGCATGAAGGGCCAGGGCATTCGCAACGCCTTCGAGGTGACCGACTCGGGCAAGGACACCGACATCAAGGGCGTCGACCAGGCTGCGATCAACCAGGCGACGTCGCAGTACGCGGCGTACGTCAAGGACCAGTCGCAGGAGCTCGTCGACCAGACCACCGAGTTCGCGACGCTGTACAAGAACGGTGAGGACGACAAGGCACGTGCGCTGTTCCCGCTCGCGCGCGGCCACTGGGAGCGCATCGAGACCGTGGCCGAGTCCTTCGGCGACCTCGACCCGCGCATGGACCTCCGCGAGGCCGACCTCGAGAAGGGCCAGAAGTGGACCGGCTGGCACCGGATCGAGAAGGACCTGTGGCCGCCGGCCAGCGGTTACCGGGCAATGACGCCCGCCCAGCGCGCCACCTTCGTCGACGACCTGCTCGCCAACACCAAGGTCCTCGACAAGCGGGTGCAGACCCTCGACTACACAGTCGACCAGATCGGCAACGGCTCCAAGGGACTGCTCGACGAGGTCGCCAGCGGCAAGATCACCGGCGAGGAGGACATCTGGTCGCACACCGACCTCTGGGACTTCCAGGCCAACGTGGACGGCGCACGAGTCGGCTACGAGGGGCTCAAGCCCCTGCTCGACGTGAAGGACCCGGCACTCTCCAAGCAGATCCAGACCGCGTTCGACGCGCTGCAGGTGCAGCTCGACAAGTACAAGACCGGTGACGACTCCTTCGTGTTCTACGACAAGGTCACCGAGGCCCAGCGCAAGGACCTCTCCGACGCCGTCAACGCGCTCGCGGAGCCGTTGTCCAAGATGACGGGAGCCATCACTCTGTGACCCCCGACCCCCAGGACACACCCCGACCCGGTGCCTTCAGCCGCCGGCGGCTCCTCGGAGCCGCCGGCGCGGGCGCGCTCGCGGTCGGTGCGGCCGGGGTCGGCGGCTGGGCCTACGGGCACGAGTCGGAGGAGCCGCCGCACGGCGTCGACGAGGCTCGATACCCGTTCGAGGGCACCCACCAGGCCGGGATCACCACCCCCGCCCAGGACCGGCTGCACTTCGCCGCCTTCGACGTACGCACCGACTCGCGCGACGAGCTGATCGACCTGCTGAAGAAGTGGACGGTGGCGGCTCGGCAGATGACGGCCGGCCAGTCGGTGGGCGGTTCGCTGCCCACGCCGTACGACGCCCCGCCGAACGACACCGGAGAAGCCATCGGCCTGAACGCCGCCGGCCTGACCCTGACCTTCGGCTTCGGCCCGACCCTGTTCTCCCTCGACGGCAAGGACCGCTTCGGCCTGCAGGACCGTCGACCCGAGGCACTGCGCGAGCTGCCGCACTTCCCCGCCGACAACCTCGATCCGAACCGCAGCAACGGCGACCTCTGCGTCCAGGCCTGCGCCCACGACCCGCAGGTGGCGGTGCACGCGATCCGCAACCTCGCGCGCATCGGCTTCGGCACGGTCGCCCTGCGGTGGGCCCAGCTCGGCTTCGGGCGCACGTCGTCGACCTCGACCAAGCAGGTGACGGCGCGCAACCTGCTCGGCTTCAAGGACGGCACCGCCAACCTCAAGGCCGAGGACAAGGCCAACATCGACAAGTTCGTCTGGGTGGGCGAGGGCGACGATGCCCGCGCGGACTGGCTGGCCGGTGGCTCCTACCTGGTCGCGCGCCGGATCAACATGCACATCGAGCCGTGGGACCGCACCAGCCTCAGCGAGCAGGAGACGCTGATCGGCCGCGACCGCGAGGAGGGTGCTCCCCTGTCCGGCGGCAAGGAGTTCACCGAGCCCGACTTCACCGTGCAGGGCCGCGAAGGCCCGCTCATCGCGGTGGACTCCCACGTGCGGCTGGCCCACCAGAGCACCAACAACGGCGTACGCCTCCTCCGCCGCGGCTACAACTTCACCGACGGCAGCAACGCCCTCGGCCGCCTCGACGCCGGCCTGTTCTTCATCGCCTTCGTCCGCAACCCCGACGAGATGTACATCCCGATGCAGAACCAGCTCTCCTCCCGGGACGCGCTGATGGAGTACCTCCAGCACACCGGGTCGGGCCTGTTCGCCGTACCTCCGGGGGTGCGGTCGAAGGACGACTGGATCGGCTCGGAACTCTTCGCCTGAGCGCCTGGCACGAAACGGACAGGGCTGGCGGGCAAAACTGGAGGCGGTAGGCCGAAGTATCGGCCTACCGGTGGCAGTTTCCCCGGGCGCCCGGGGAAACCGCCGCCGCTACAGCACCTCGAAGGAGATCCCGGCCTTCTGCAACCGGGTGACGAGGTTCTCGGCCATCGCCTGGGCGGTGGTCACCTGGCCCGAGGTCTGGGGGTTGTCGTCGAAGGCGAGGGAGAGGGCCGACTCGGCGAGCATCTTCGCGGTCTCGTCGTAGCCGGGGTCGCCGCCGGAGACACGGGTGTGCACGGTGCGGCCGGCGCTCTCGCCGACGAAGTCCACGGTGAACCACGACTTCTTGCGGCGCTGGATCGAGGGGCCGTCGCCCTGCTTGATCCGGGTCTTCAGGAAGTTGCGCAGCGGCGGGATCTGCGCCGAGAGGGCCAGGCCGCCCACGACCACGGAGCCACCGACGGTGTAGCGCAGCGTCTTCAGGCCGGCGTAGTGGCTGTAGCGGAAGTCGGGGCCGTACGACGCCAGCGCCGCTCCCGACCTGGCCACCACGAACGGGTCGATCGTCGGCAGCGGCAGCAGCCACAGGCCGAGCAGGCGGTCGCGGTGCGGCTTGCCGGACACGGCACGTGACTTCCGGCCGGTCGGCCGACCTTCCTTCTTGCGCCGCTCGACCATCGCCTCGCGCATCTGGCGGGGGCGGCTCATCGCGGTCATCGCCGAGTGGAAGGTGCCCCCGGACGCCATCCCACCGGCGCGGACGACCCCACGCAGGGTGATCGGCGCGGACGACCCGAGCTCCTGGACGGTGAACCACGCGCCGAGGTCGTGCGGGATCGAGTCGAAGCCGGCGGCGTGCACGATCCGGGCGCCGCTCTCGACGGCCTGGTCGTGGTAGGCGAGGTACATCCGGTCGACGAACTCGGGCTCCCCGGTCAGGTCGACGTAGTCGGTGCCGGCCGCGGCGCACGCAGCGACCAGCGCTTCGCCGTGCAGCAGGTAGGGACCGACGGTGGTGATCACGACCGTGGTCGCCTCGGCCACGGCTCGCAGCGAGGCATCGTCGGAGCTGTCGGCGTGCAGCAGGGGGAGGTCGGCGAGCGAGGCATCCCGCTCGGCCAGCCGCGCCCGCACCTGCTCGAGCTTGGCCTGGTTGCGACCGGCCAGGGCCCACCGCAGGCCGACCGGCGCGTGCTGGGCCAGGTAGGCAGCGGTCAGCTCACCGGTGAAGCCGGTGGCGCCGAAGATGACGATGTCGAGCTCACGGGTGTCGCTGTCAGCAGGCATCCCCCGATTCTCCCTCATGCCGTCCGAGCGGAACCGGGGCGTCCCACTCTGCGTCCCACACCCATGGACACTCCAGCAAGGGCAGCACTCGGCGGAGCCCTCATCTCGACCCTGGCGATCGGCGGCATGGTGGCGGCGGGCGTGCTCGCGACGTCGGCCGCACTGGTGGCCTCCGACCCGGTGGCGCCCCCGGCCCACGCCGACGGCCTGGTGCGCTTCGCGGACTGCGACTCGCTGCGGGACTGGTACGTCCAGCACACCCTCGACCGGGTCGGGCCGTACGGGTGGGGCGGCGACAACGTGCCGATGATGACCGAGGACCTGGCGCGCATGCCCAGCTCCGACTCAGCGGCCAAGGGCGCTGTCAGCAACGGCCCGACCGGCACCAACACGCAGGAGACTGACGTCGACGAGCCCGACATCGCGAAGACCGACGGTCGACTCGTCGTACGCGTGCGTGACGGGCGGCGGCTGGTGGTCACCGAGGTCACCGGCGGCGCGCCGCGTCAGCTCTCGGACTGGCGACTGCCCCCCTCGACGTACGCCGACTCACTGCTCCTCGTCGGCGACCACGTGCTGCTGAGCAGCAGCGCCACCCGGATGCTGGGACGCGAGGGCTTCTTCCCCGGCGGTCGCGGCAGCACGGACGTGTACGACGTCGACATCTCCGACCCGGCCCACCCGCGACTCGCGGAACGTCACACCTGGTCCGGGCAGCAGCTCTCGATGCGGCAGTACGGCGACACGGTCCGCCTCGTCACCACCATCGGTCTGCCCCAACTGCGCTTCGTCCAGCCCGGCGACGGCATCCTCAGCGAGCACCAGGCCGAGAGGCGCAACAAGGAGATCGTGCGCAGCTCGCGGATCGACGAGTGGATCCCGGGGCTGTCGTGCGACGAGGTCTACCACCCGCTGACCTGGTCGGGGCCGGACACCGTGGCCGTGTGGACCTTCCGGCCCGGGTCGACCGCCGACGCCACCAAGGTGGGGGTCACCGGTGCGGGGAGCGAGGTCTACTCCTCGAGCGACCGGCTCTACGTCACCTCCACCGACTGGGGCAACCGGGTGATCCTGCGAGCCGGCCCGGACACGACCGTGAGGTCGGACCGGCTCGACCGGAGGTTGCGGCCGAAGACCTACATCCATGCCTTTGCCCTCGACGGCGACACCACCCGCTACGTGGCCTCGGGGACGGTGAACGGGACCATCAAGGACCGCTGGTCGCTCGACGAGCAGGACGGCCACCTTCGCGTCGCCGTCTCCTGGCTCACCGACGGACTCGAACCCGCGGACAACGGCATCGCAGTGTTCGACGAGCGCGGGGACCGGCTCGAACAGGTCGGAACCCTCCGCGGCCTGGGCGTCGGCGAGCAGCTGCAGTCCGTTCGTTGGTTCGACGACCTCGCCGTGCTGGTGACCTTCCGCCAGACCGACCCGCTGTACACGGTCGACCTGGGCGATCCCACCCGTCCGCGGCAGCTCGGTGCGCTGAAGATCCCCGGCTTCTCCTCCTACCTGCACCCGATCGGCGACGACCGGCTCCTCGGTATCGGCAGCGACGCCACCGACACCGGTCGGCAGCTCGGGGCGCAGGCCGCCGTCTTCGACATCGCCGACACCAGCGACGTGCACCAGGTCGGCAAGGTGACGTTCGGGACGAACAGCTGGCTGGAGGCCGCCGACGACCCGCACGCGTTCACGTGGCTGCCGGCCGCGCACGCAGCGGTCACCAGCGTGCAGGACGGCTCGCGTACGTCGATGGTGGTGCTGCGTGTCGGCGCTGACGGATCGCTCTCGACCCACGAGCTCGGCTCGGTCGGTGGGTGGGGCGCGCGGGCGCTGCCGCTCGCGGACGGCCGGGTCGCACTGGTCGGCGACCGGGTGCGGATCGTCGACCTCAGCTGAGGTGAGCGATCAGCGCTCGCCGTCGGTGTCCGTGGACTCCGCCAGGACACGGACCGCAGTCTCCCGGACGCTCGAGCACGCGTCGACGGAAGCCTCAACGAGTCGCGTGTAGGCAGCAATCTCACTGACGCCGTGCTCGGCCTTGAGCACCTGCATCGCGTCGTAGATCTCGACGCGCCTGGACTCGCGGCCCCGCGGGTCACCCTGCGATGCGTCGAGATGGGTTCGGTAGCTTCCCTGGAACATCTGCGACTCCTCATACTCCACGCACGGCACAGAGTGGCGTTTGCTGGACGAGACGCTGTGGTTCCCAGAGGACCGAGTGCTCAATCGAGTGAGAAGCGTGTCCAACCTACGCTCGCGCCCGGGGTCCGCTACTCGTAACGTCCCCACCCCCGGCGTAACCTCGTCCGCATGTGCCGCAACATCCGCACCCTCCACAACTTCGAACCGCCGGCGACCCGGGACGAAGTGCACGCCGCAGCCGTGCAGTACGTCCGCAAGATCAGTGGGTCGACCCGACCGTCCCAGGCCAACCAGCACGCCTTCGACCACGCCGTGGCCGAGGTCGAGGCGGCCACCCGTCGCCTGCTCGAGAGCCTGACCACGACTGCTCCGCCGAAGGACCGCGAGGTCGAGGCCGCCAAGGCGCGGGCCCGGGCCGAGGTGCGCTACGCGCGTGGCTGAGGCCGCGCACGACCTGCTCGACGGACGCACCGTCGTGCTCACCGGTGCCGGCCTGAGCACCGACTCCGGCATCCCCGACTACCGCGGACCGGGCGCACCGGTGCGGATGCCGATGACCTACCAGGACTTCGTCGCGAGCGGCGCGAACCAGCAACGCTACTGGGCCCGCGCACACCTCGGCTGGTCGCGGATGGGTGCGGCCGAGCCCAACGAGGGCCATCGCGCTCTGGCCCGGCTGGAGGCCCTCGGCCGGGTGCCGTTCCTGATCACCCAGAACGTCGACGGCCTGCACGAGCGCGCCGGCCACCAGCAGCTGGTCGCGCTGCACGGGCGGATCAGCGAGGTGGTCTGCCTCGACTGCGGCGGCAGCACGCACCGCACGCTCATGCAGCACCAGCTCACCCTGGCCAATCCCGGATGGCTGGAGGAGCACGCCGCCGTCACGGCCCGACCCGACGGCGACGTGGAGCTCGAGGAGACCAGCCGGTTCGTCGTACCCGCGTGCGCGGGATGTGGCGGACGCCTGAAGCCGCACGTCGTCTTCTTCGGCGAGAACGTGCCGAAGGAACGCGTGCTGCGCTGCTACGACGAGATCGACGACGCCGACGCGCTGCTCGTCGCCGGCTCCTCGCTGACGGTGATGAGCGGCCTGCGCTTCGTGCGCCACGCCGCCAAGTCCGGCCTGCCGGTCGTGATCGTGAACCGCGGCGCCACCCGGGGCGACGACCTCGCCACGGTCAAGGTCGAGGCGGGCTGCAGCGAGTGGCTGTCGGCCTGGGCCAAGAGCTCAGGCCAGCGTGACGAAGATGTGCTCGGCGGCCTCGGGGACGATCTCCGCAGTCTCGCCTGAGCTGCCCAGCAGCACGCCCTCCTGGGTCGACACGGCTGCGATCACCTGACCGGGAAGGGCACCGGCACGACGCAGGGCGCCCATCAGGGTCTCGTCCTTCTGCATCTCCTCGCTGATCCGGCGCACCTGCACCCGGCGGGACTCCTCCCCCACCACGGTGGCGAGCGCCTCGACGCCGTCGCGGAACTGCTCGCCGTCGCCCTGCTCACCGAGCTCGGCCAGACCCGGGATCGGGTTGCCGTACGGCGACTCGGTGGGGTGGTCGAGCAGCTCCAGCAACCGGCGCTCGACGGTCTCGCTCATCACGTGCTCCCAGCGGCACGCCTCCTCGTGGACGAGCTCCCAGTCCAGCCCGATGACGTCGGTCAGCAGGCGCTCGGCCAGCCGGTGCTTGCGCATCACCCGCATCGCGAGGCTGTGGCCCTCGGGGGTGAGCTGGAGGTGACGATCGCCCTCCACGGTGAGCAGACCGTCGCGCTCCATCCTGGCCACGGTCTGGCTGACGGTCGGCCCGCTCTGGTGCAACCGCTCCGCGATCCGGGCGCGCAGGGGAACGATGCCTTCTTCCTCGAGCTCGTAGACGGTGCGGAGGTACATCTCGGTGGTGTCGATCAGGTCGCTCACGCGGTCATTCTCGCACTGACCGCGTGAGCGGCCGGACGACGGCCCGACGCCCCTTGGCCGGTACGACCGAGCTCCACGAGCGCGTCGCCGGACACGGGACCACGAAGTCTCAGCATTCGGGCGCGCGATTCTGAATTTCGTACTAAAACTGTCGGGTGCAGACTTCTCGGGCCCGCCGTGTCTTCCTGCTGGACAGCCACGACATCTTTCGCATGGGCGTGCGCTCGGCGCTGAGCGAACGCAACGAGCTCACCGTCGTCGGTGAGGCCGGTGACCTCGACGTCGGGCTCCCGCTGGTCGCCCGGTCACGGCCGCACGTCGTGGTCGTCGGCATCCGGGAGCACGAACGCGCTCTGCTCGACAACCTGCCCCGGTTGCGCGCGCAGCACCCGTCGGCGAAGACGTTGGTGCTCAGCCGCACCGAGGACGACCAGCTCGTCGCCGCGGCGCTGCGCGGTGGGGCCAGCGGCCTGCTGGTCAAGGACATCGCCGTGACCCAGCTGGTCGCTGCCGTGCACTCGGTGGCCGGTGGGCACAACCTGATCGACTCGGTTCGCGCCAAGCGGCTGGCCGCCAACCGCGCACCCCAGCCGACCCATGACTCCGAGGACCCGTTGGCGGTGCTGACGCCCCAGGAGCGCAAGATCCTGGACCTCATCGGCCAGGGGATGACCAACCGCCAGATCGCCGAGCGCCTGTTCCTCGTCGAGAAGACGGTGCGCAACCACGTGACCCGGATGCTCGCGAAGCTCGGGGTGGAGCGTCGTACCCAGGCCGCGCTGCTCGCCGCCCGCCTGCACCACACCAGGTCCACGGGCAGCAGCCGCAACCCGCACTGATCCGACCGGGTGGGTCAGCCCCGCTGGTCGCGGTCGCCGAGGGCGCGCGTCAGCGACTCGACCGTCTCGTCGCTCGGGGAGGCCGCCTCCTGGTTGCTGCTCTCCAGCTGCGCCAGCAGCTCGGCGCGGTGCACGGCGATGGAACGCGGGGCGTCGATCCCCACACGGACCACGTCTCCGCGCACCTCGAGGACGGTGACGACGACCTCGTCACCGATGGCGACACTCTCGCCCGCGCGGCGGCTCACGACCAGCATGGGGTCGAGGCTACCCGTCGAGACACATCTCCTGCGGGAGATGGGCCTCAGGCGGCGACGAGTGGTGCGGCCAGCGGGTGCGCCGGGTCGTCGAGGACGACCTGCTGGGCGCGTCGGGTGGCGGCGTTGATCAGCAGCGGCGCGGCGAGGTTCGCGGTCGACTCCGCCAGCGAGGCGCCGGCCTTGACGACGACGAGCACGAGGACGTCTTCGGCGGTCTCGATGCCCAGCTCGCGCACCGTCTCCTCGTCGACCTCGGGGGTGTACTCCGGGAAGAACGCAGCCGGCGGTACGACGAGGAAGCGCAGGTCAGGGTTCTCGACCGAGCGGAACGCGCAGAGCACCCCGTCGTCGTCGAGCTGCACGAGCGCGAACTGTCGCAGGGCGGGGAAGCCGGGCATCGGCTGCACCAGCTCGATGAGCGGGATGTCGGTCATGGTGCTCCCGGGACGGCTGTGGGTGGGGGCGGGCGCGTACTCAGTGATCATCGCAAGAAGTCCAGGAGGCTCGGCTGCATGACACGGGACGTGGCAGCAAGGGCGGCTTGGTAGGAGGTCTGTTGCATCTGCAGGTCGACGATGACCTGCGGCAGGTCGGCGTTCTCGACGTTCGAGAGCGAGGACTTGAGCCGCAGCTCGGTGTCGGCGGCGGTCTGGGCGGCAGCATCTACGCGGGCGGCCCGCGTGCCGACCTCGGCGTGGGCGGTGGCGAGCCGGTCCAGGTCCTTGTTCAGGTGGTCGATCCCGGCCGCGATGCCCGCCTGGTCACCGGCCCGGAGAGCGGTCGAGAGATCGGACAGGTGCGAGAAGACGTTGGCCCCGTCGGCGCCGAAGACCGCGGTCGCATCGGCGTCCACCCGGATGGTGACGCCGTCGGCGACGGTCCGGGTGACGGGGGTGGTCGTGCCGACGAAGGCCCCGGACCCGTCGTACGCCACACTGCCGGCGGTGGTGCCGCCGAACACGGGACGCCCGAGGTAGGTCGTGTTCGCGTCGGCCAGCAGGCTCTTGCGCAGCTCGTCGATCGTGCCGGCCAGGCCGTCGCGGACGCCCTGGCCACCCGTCCCGGCGCTGGCCCCCTGCAGCGCGGTGTCCCGCGCCTCGCGGGTCTGGTCGGTGACGGAGGTCAGCGCGTTGTCGATGATCCCGAGCCAGGACACGCCGTCCTGGGTGTTGCGCTGGTACTGGCCGGTGGCGGCGAGGTCGTCCCGCAAGCGCATGGCCGCGGCGGCACCGGTCGGCGAGTCCGAGGGACGGTTGATGACGCGACCGGTGGACATCTGCTCCTGGAGCCGGGCCGTGCGGGACAGGTTGGCCTGCAGCGACGCCAGCGAGTCGCGGGTCATCATGTTCTGGGTGATCCGGGTGATGGCCATCAGCGCACCCCGGTCCGGTTGATCAGCGTGTCGAGCATCGAGTCGACCGTCGTCATCACCCGTGAGGCGGACTCGTAGGCCCGCTGGGCCGAGATCATGTTCACCATCTCCTCGTCGAGGTCGACGCCGCTGAGCTGTTCGCGCGCGCCGTCGACCTGGCTGGTCAGCACCTGCTGGTTGGCGGCCCGGCGTCGTGACTCCACGACCTCGGTGCCGAGTCCCGTGACCAGGCGCTGGTAGTCACCCTCGACACCGGGACCGGTGGCGAGCGCGTTGGCGTTGCCGACATCGAGTCCGCCGCCCGGCACCGACGACGCGGCCACCAGGTCGGGGTCGCTGATCGCGACGGACAGGGTGCCGAGCACGTCGGTGGGGTCGTAGGCGAACATCGCCGTGCCCGCCGTACCGGCTGCGTCGTACCCCGCCTGGTGCTGGGTGTTGACGGTGTCGGCCAGGTCCTTGGCCACGGCGGCGAGGCCGGTCAGGTAGGCGGGCAGCGTGGTCGTGAGCAGGTCGGTGAGGCCGCCGATCTCACCGCTCATGCCGGACGGGACGGTGGTGGCACCCGAGGCGTCCACGACCGCGAAGGTGAGGGCGGTGCCGTCGCTCTCGCCGTCGGGCGTGATCCCGGAGGCGACCGTGAGGCTGCCGGCCCGGCTGCCGGTGACGAGGGGTACGCCGTTGATGGTGACGTCCGCGCCACCGTCGCTGCGCACCGTGGCCTTCGCGCCGGTGAGCTCGGCCAGCCGCTGGGTGAGCTGGTCCCGCTTGTCGAGCAGGACCCCGACGTCGGAGCCGCCGAGGTTACCGGCCGCGATGGCCCGGTTGGTGTCGGCCAGGCCGCTGGCCACCGTGTTGACCTCGCTCACGTCGTTGAGCACGTGCACGCGCTGGTCGCCCGCCTCGGACTCGACGTTGCGGGCCTGGACGCCGATCGCGTCCACGACGCTGCGGGCGCTGGACAGCACCTGGGCACGCGCCGACTGGCTGCCCGGGCTGAGGGAGAGCTCGTGCCAGGCGTTGCGCAGATCGGCGAGCGCGGCGTTCACGCCCGAGTCGCCGGGTTCGCCGAGCCCGTTCTCGATGTTCTCGAGGCTGGCCTGGCGGACGTCGAGGTAGGCCTGGTTGCCGTGCTCGCGACGGGCACGCACGTTGAGCAGCTCGTCGGTCATCCGGGTCACGCCGGTGACCTGCACCCCGTCGCCGGCCCCGTCGTAGCGCGACCACAGGGCGGGCTGCGTGGGACCGGCGACGGCGGCGCCCTCCACGCGCCGTCGTGCATAGCCATCGGTCGTGACGTTGGCGATGTTCGAGCCCGCGACGTCCATGGCGACGCGGTTGTACCGCAGCGCCGTCAGGGCCGTGTTGAGCGAGGAGAAACCGCCGGACATGACTAGAAGCTCCTGTCCACCAGGCGCGGGACCGTCTCGGTCATCACCGCGGCACCGTCGGGCGCGTAGCCCTGGGCGACCTGCTCGAGGCTGAGCAGTGCCTCACGCGCGGAGCGAAGGCCGACGGTGAGCAGCTCACGGTTGGTCTCGGCCATCGCGGTGATCTCGCGGCTGACGGTCTCGAAGGCCTCCTTGTGGTCGAGCAGGATCGAGCGCCACGGCTCGTCCACCGCCTCGGCGAGGCTGCGCAGGCTGGGGTTGCTGGACAGGCCGATGGACTCCGCAGCCTCGTCGGCCGCGACGGAGCGCAGGATCTCGGTCTCGCGCAGCATCTCCAGCACCAGCGCCACCTCCTTGGCGGCGCGGGCCAGCCAGCGCGTGCGTCCGCTTCCCAGGACGAGCTGCTCCATCTCGAGCTTGAACAGCAAGGAGTCCAGGAGCTCTCGCTCGCGCCACAGGATCTGCGACAGCTTCTCCATCGGGTCCTCTTCCCAACAATCGTTCACCCCGTCATCGAGGCGTCATGCCCTGTTCATCGGCGCCCGCCGGAGGTGGCTGAGGAAAAAGCCTGAGCGATCGGAGAAAAAAGTGGGAGGCACTGGTCCAGCAAGAACCAGCCCAGTACTGGACCGGGGTAGTCCGTCCGGACTATCCCGAATGGGGACCTATGTCCCCAGTTTGTTGGGCTAGACAACTTCCACTCAGCTTTTGCTGCCAAAGCGGACATTTACGTCAAAAGTCCTCTCTCGTGACCAACGTTCTCTCTTCCGCCGCTCCTGCTCCCGCCCTCTCCGCCGACGAGCTGATCAGCCAGCACCTGCCGCTGGTGGCCCACGTCGTGCGCGAGACCATGGGGCGCGTCCCCGGCCACGTGAACCGGGACGACCTGACCTCCGCCGGCATGATGGCGCTGGTCCAGGCGCAGCAGGCGTACGACGCGAGCCGGGGCGTTCCCTTCGCCAGCTACGCCACCACCCGCATCCGCGGCGCGATCCTCGACGAGCTGCGCAGCGTCGACTGGGCCTCGCGCTCGGTACGCCGCCGTGCCCGCGACCTGGACGAGACCCGCAACAGCCTCGCCACCGCTCTCGGTCGCATCCCGACCCACGCCGAGGTCGCCTCGGCCCTGGGGCTCTCCGCCGACGAGGTGGCCCGCAACGAGGACGACATCGCCCGCGCCCAGGTCCTCTCCATCCAGGGCTCCTCGGAGGACTCCGACCTCGAGCACCTGATGCCCACGGCCGGACCGACCCCCGAGCAGATCGTGATGGACCGCGAGCGCCTCACCTACGTGGTCGAGGCCGTGGCCGAGCTGCCCGAGCGGCTGCGCATCGTCGTCGAGCAGTACTTCCTGGCCGAGCGCCCGATGGCCGAGATCGCGGCCGAGCTGGGCGTCACCGAGTCGCGGGTCTCCCAGATCCGGGCCGAGGCCCTCGTCCTGCTACGCGGCGCCATGGACCGTGCACTCGAGCCCGAGTCGGTCGTCGAGACCGGCAAGAGCACCGGCTGCATCGCCCGTCGCCGCGAGTCCTACTACTCCGCCGTCGCCGCTCGTCACGCCGCCGGCGTCGAGCGTGGGCCGCGCACCGCTGCCCTGGACGCAACTGCCTAGAGGTCGCGCGGTGAGGGCGAATGTCGGCTGGGCGTCGCTCCAGTGCGTGCAGCTCGACAGCCCCTCACCACGCAACCTCTGAGAAAAGCTTCGGCAAATCTCTCAGGAGGTTTCCGACCCGGCCGATGAGTCTGGCACGGAGCCCAAGGACGGGCTCCAGCAGTTCGACTCAACCATCCAGGAAGGAAATCCATCATGAGTCTCCGTATCAACCAGAACATCGACGCCTTCAACAGCTACCGCAACCTGTCGGTCACGCAGGGCGAGATGTCCAAGTCGCTGGAGAAGCTGTCCAGCGGTTTCCGCATCAACCGCGCTGCCGACGACGCCGCCGGCCTCGCGATCTCCGAGGGCCTGCGCTCGCAGGTCGGCGGACTCAAGGTGGGCGTGCGGAACGCCCAGGACGGCATCTCGGTCGCGCAGACCGCTGAAGGTGCCCTGACCGAGGTCCACAGCATGCTGCAGCGCATGAACGACCTCTCCGTGCAGTACAACAACGGCACGCAGAACACCGACTCGCAGGCTGCGCTGTCGGCGGAGTTCGACCAGCTCCAGACGGAGATCACCCGGATCACGGACAACACCAAGTTCAACGGTGTCGCCCTGTTCGGCGGCAGCGCGCTGACCTTCCAGGTCGGCTCGGACTCCGCTGACACCATCGACGTCTCGGCGACCGCCCTCGGCGCCGTCGACACCTCGACCGCGGTGATCACCGACAGCACCACGGTGCAGGACGCCATCACGGCGATCTCGACCCAGCGGGCCGAGCTCGGTGCGGTGCAGAACCGGTTCGAGCACACGATCAACTCCACCAACGTGGCGATCGAGAACCTGTCCGCGTCCGAGTCCCGCATCCGGGACACCGACATGGCCTCGGAGATGGTGAACTTCACCCGCTCCCAGATCCTGTCGCAGGCCGGCACCGCCATGCTCGCTCAGGCCAACCAGGCCCCGCAGAGCGTGCTCAGCCTGCTCCGCGGCTGATCCACCCGATCAGCAGCACAGGCACCATGAGCTCCGGCGAGGGGGTACTTCGCCCCTTCGCCGGAGCTCGCTCCATCTAGGAACGACAGCGGCTCACCAGGACTTGTAAGGGGATCGGGACATGGCCACCTCCACCGCCTCCGTCAGCGGCCTCTCCAGCGGCCTCGACACCGCCTCCATCATCGAGCAGCTGATGGCCGTGGAGTCCGAGCCCCAGACGCGGCTCAAGACCACCCTGACGGGCGAGCAGAGCAACGTCAGCTACCTGCAGGCGATCAACACCAAGGTCGCCGCCCTGCTGACCCAGGCCAAAGACCTGTCCTCCGGCACGGGTTTCAACGCCCTGACCGCGACCTCCTCGAGCACCGCCGTCGCCGTGAGCACCACCGGCGGCGTGGCGAGCGGCTCGTTCAGCTTCTCCGTCGACCAGACGGCCGCTGCGCACCGGCTGACCTTCAACAACACCGCCGCCGGCAACGGCGTCGTCGTCACCGGTGGCACCAGCGTCACGCTCACCTCTGGTGGCGTCACCAAGACCCTGGACACCGGCAACGGCAGCCTCGACGGTCTGGTCAACGCGCTCAACGGAGGCGGCACCGGCGTCACCGCGGCCAAGGTGAAGCTCGACGACGGCACCTTCCGTCTCGTCGTCACGGCCTCCCAGACGGGCGCGGCCGCCGACTTCACCCTGGCCAATACCGACGGCACCGACCTGCTCGGCGGTGCCGCTGTCTCGGCCGGCCGCGACGCCGCGATCACCCTGGGCGGCGACACCATCCACTCCCCCACCAACACCTTCACCGGTGTGGTCCCCGGCGTGAACCTCACCGTGTCCACGGGTGCCGTGGGCACCACCGTCGAGGTGACGGTGGCCAAGGACACCAGCAAGGTGCAGGGCTCGGTCAAGGCGATGGTCGACGGGGTGAACGCGATCCTCACCCAGATCGACACGCTCACCTCCTACAACGCGGACACCAAGACCTCGGGCCCGCTGTCCGGCGACGCGGCGCTGCGCACCCTGCGCAACAGCCTGCTGAACGCTGTCTACCCGGGCGACAACACCACGATGGCCGACGTCGGCCTGCAGACCGACCGCTACGGCAAGCTGGTCTTCGACGCCGACAAGTTCGCCACCGCGTACGCCGCCGACCCGGCGCTGGTCGCCTCGAAGTTCACCTCCGGCACCGTCGACGGGTTCGCCGCCCGGGTCGCGACCATCGCCGACAAGGCCAGCGACAAGTACACCGGCACGATCACCGCCGCCATCACCGGTCACACCTCGGAGATCAAGGAGCTCCAGGACAACATCGAGACCTGGGACACGCGCCTCGAGCTGCGTCGTACGACGCTCCAGAACCAGTTCACCGCCCTCGAGACGGCGATGAACCAGATGACCAGCCAGTCGAGCTGGCTCGCAGGACAGATCAAGTCCCTATCCGGATCATCGTAAAAGCCAAGGAAGGCAAGAACATGATGATGACTGACGCCCGCGCCGCCTACATGGATGCATCGGTGGCCACGGCAGACCCCAGCAGGCTCCTCGTGATGCTCTGTGACCGACTCGTGCTCGACGTGCAGCGCGCCCTCGGCGCGCAGGTCGCCGGCCACCACGAGACGGCGCACCACCAGCTGGTCCACGCCCAGGCGATCGTGACCGAGCTCCGCGTCAGCCTCGACCCCGACGGCTTCCAGGGTGGCGCCGAGCTCGCCGCCCTCTACGACTACCTCTACCAGCAGCTCGTCCTGGCCAACATCCGCCGCGACTCCGCGGTGACCGAGGAGTGCCTGCAGATCGTCACCCAGGTCGCCGACACGTGGCGCGAGGCCGCCCTCTCCCTCACCCGTACGGCGGTCCCGGCATGAGCCACCCCACGAGTCCCGAAGATCGCGACCGGGCCGAGGACCTGACCCTGGAGTGGGAGGTCGAGCTGGACCGGCTCGAGCTCGAGGTCATCCGCATCGAGCGGCTGCTCGTCGCGATGAAGCCGATGGACCAGAAGAACTGGGTGGCCCCGTCGCCGAGCGCGCCGATGCCGATCCACCTGCTGCCCCGGGCCGTCGACATCCACCGGCGCCAGGGTGCCGTGCTCGACAAGGTCGTGCTGGCCCTGCGCACGACCACCCAGCACCGCGTCTACGTGGAGAGCCTCCGCGACCCGCAGGACTCGGCGCCGCGCTACCTCAACGTCACCGGCTGACGACGCGCTTCAGGAATATTGGGGCTATTTGTCCCAATCTTTGGGCTTTCCCTCAGGCCCGGGCTAGTCCGGCCGAAGAGACCATCGAGCACGGATCGCTCCCACCCCGCCGAAGGACCGGCTGCCCCTCTCCATCCCCGGAGGCATCGCCGTGTCCTTGGCCGTATCCGACGCCGTCAGTCGCGTGCTCGGTCTCGCCCTCGACGGCGTCACCATGCGCCAGAAGGTGACCGCCGACAACATCTCCAACGTCGACACCCCCGGCTTCCGGGCGATGAGCGTCGACTTCGAGAGCTCGCTGCGCCAGGCGGTGGACAGCGGCGACATCACCGCCGCCTCCGACGGCGGTCTGCACGTCGAGGCCACCCCGACCGACACGCCCGTGGGCGCCAACGGCAACAACGTCGACCTGCGCAAGGAGACCCTGTCCGCGGTCCAGACGCAGTACCAGTACCAGATGCTCACCCGCGCCGTGAACGACAAGTTCACGCGTCTCCACGACTCCATCGGTGGTCAGTGATGGGTGCCTTCGACATGCTGCGCATCGCCGGCTCCAGCCTCGGCTTCCACCAGACCTGGCTGGACACGCTCGCCAACAACATCGCCAACGTCAACACGATCAAGCCGACCAGCGGCAGCGCCTTCCAGGCGCAGAGCGTCGTCGCCCAGGCCCAGCAGGGCGGCGGCGTCGAGGTCGCCGGCATCGCCGAGGGCGACCCCACCGGCCGGCTCGAGTACCAGCCGGACCACCCGATGGCGGACGCGAACGGCTACGTGCGGGCCCCCGACATCGACATGGCCACCCAGATGACCGAGCTCGTGATGGCCCAACGCGGCTTCCAGGCCTCGGTGCAGGTCACCAAGGACGCGCAGGAGACCTACCAGTCGGCGCTCTCGATCGGACGTGGCTGATGAGCGTCTCCGGGATCGAGGCGGTCAGCGGGTTCACCCCGCTCGCCACTCCGCAGCTCGACGCGACCAGCGGCGTCAAGGGCGCCGCCGGGTCCAGCGCCGTCGACGGCTCGAAGGAGTTCGGGAACCTCGTCCTCGACGGCATCGACCGGCTCCAGTCGGTCCAGTCGACGAGCGACCAGCTGGCCGTGAAGGCAGCCACCGGTGACCTCGACGCGATTCACCACTACACGATCGCGGCCTCCGAGGCCGCGGTGACGACGCAGCTGACCGTGGCTGTGCGCAACAAGGCCCTCGAGGCGTTCAACGAGATCATGCGGATGCCGGTGTGATGAAGGATCTAGTTCTCAACAGGCTCTCCGGCTACCAGCGGAGCTTCTCCGGCTTCACGGCCGGTCAGAAGGTCGTCGCCGTGCTCGGCACGGGAGCCCTGCTGCTCGCCGGCGTGATGGTCTTCCGCTGGGTCTCTCAGCCCGACTACGCCCCGCTGTTCAGCAACCTCTCCTCCTCGGACGCGTCGGCGGTCATCGACCAGCTCGACACCCAGGGCGTCAAGTACAAGATCACCAACGGTGGCGACACCGTGATGGTGCCCAAGAACGACGTCTACACGACGCGCATCAAGCTCAGCGGCGAGGGCCTGCCCAGCGGCGGCGACGGCGGCTACTCGCTCCTCGACCAGCAGGACCTGTCCACCTCGCAGTTCAAGGAGCAGACCGACTTCAAGCGGGCGATGGAGGGCGAGCTCGCCAAGACCATCGAGGCGATGGACGGCGTGCAGTCGGCCGTCGTACACCTCGCGCTGCCGGCCAAGCAGGTCTTCGCCGACAAGCAGGACCCGCCCACCGCGTCCGTCCTCGTCTCCACCCGCCTCGGCAGCACGCTGAGCCCCGAGCAGGTGCAGTCGGTGGTCCACCTGGTCGCCGCGAGCATCGACGGCATGGACCCGGAGAAGGTCACCGTCGCCGACTCCACCGGCAAGCTGCTCTCCACCAGTGACTCCATCGGCGGCGCGGTCGCGAGCTCGCGTGACCAGTACGTCACCAACTTCCAGGACGAGAAGGCCGCACAGGTCCAGGCGCTGCTGGACCGCGTGCTCGGCCCCGGCAACTCGACCGTCCAGGTCACTGCGGACCTCAACTTCGACAAGACCACGACCGAGCTGCGCAAGTACACGCCGGCCGACCCCAACGGCCTGACCCTGTCGACGTCGAAGAACTCCGAGGACTACACCGGCCCGGCCGGTACGGCGGCCGCCTCGGGCGTCGTCGGACCCGACGGGCAGATGGGCACCACCACCACGGGCGGTACGGCGGGCTCGTCGTACAAGAAGGCATCGGAGACCTCCGACAACGCCCTGAACACCGAGACCCAGCAGATCGAGAGCGCACCGGGAGGCATCAACTCCCTGCACATCGGCGTCGCCCTCGACCGCACCGCCGCGGCCAACAACGACCCGGCGGCGATCGAGAAGATGATCACGGCTGCGCTGGGCATCAACACCAAGCGGGGCGACACGGTCTTCGTCCAGCCACTGCCGTTCGACCGCACCGTCGAGAAGGCTGCCGCCAAGGACACCAAGACGGAGGCCGCCGCAGCCGCCAAGGCAGACCGCATGAACATGTTCCGCAATATCTCGATCGCCGTGCTGGTGCTGCTGGGGCTGCTCGCGGCCTGGATCCGCGGGCGTCGCAAGGCCAAGCAGCGCAAGGAGGCCACGACGTACGTCGTCGAGCAGCTGAAGAACGACGCCGCACGACGTGAGGACCGCGCGATCGAGAACCCCGCGACCGCACTGCTCAGCCTGGAGGCTTCGGAGGAGCAGAACGTCCGCGAGGAGCTGATCGCGCTGGTCGAGAACCAGCCCGAGGACGTCGCCGCCCTCCTCCGCGGATGGCTGGTGGAGCGCTGATGAGCCAGAGCGTCGCCACCCTGGGTCTGCGCAAGGCCGCCATCGTGCTGATCCAGCTCGGCCCCGAGCGTGCCGCGGCCGTCCTCAACAAGCTCAGCGAGGCCGAGGTCGAGGCCGTCAGCGCCGAGATCGCTCGCCTCGACTCGATCGGCGCCGACGAGAACGCCGTCGTGCTGGGTGAGTTCCGCGACCTGATGACCGCACGCTCGCACATCGCCCAGGGCGGCCTGGCCTACGCCCGACAGCTGCTCGAGCAGTCCCTCGGCAACGACCGTGCCGCGGAGATCATCGACCGGCTCAACGCCGCCGCCGTGCAGATGCCGTTCCAGTTCCTGCGCCGGGTCGACCCCGCGCAGCTGCGTTCGTTCATCTCCGACGAGCACCCGCAGGTGATCGCGCTGGTGCTCGCACACATGTCGGCCGAGAAGGCGTCGCTGCTGCTGTCGGGGCTTCCCTCCGAGCAGCAGGCCGAGATCGCCCACCGCATCGCCGTCATGGACCGCACCACGCCCGACACCATCAAGGCCGTCGAGAGCACCCTGGAGCGCAAGCTCTCCTCGATGCTGCAGCCGGCCGACATGTCGCGCGTCGGCGGTCTCGACCCACTGGTCAACATCATCAACCGCTCCGACCGCTCCACCGAGCGCCAGATCGTCGAGGGGCTCGAGTCGCTCGACGCCGCGCTGGCCGAGGAGGTCAGGAGCCGGATGTTCATGTTCGAGGACATCGTCCAGCTCGACGACCGCGCGGTGCAGCTGGTGATGCGCTCCATCGACACCGGCAGCCTCGCGCTCGCGCTCAAGGGTGTCTCGGAGACGGTCCGCGACAAGATCACCTCCAACCTCTCCGAGCGTGCCGCGGCCGACCTGATCGACGAGATCGAGATCCTCGGCCCGGTCCGCCTGACCCAGGTCGAGGAGGCCCAGCAGGGCATCATCCGCTCGATCCGTGAGCTCGAGGAGCAGGGCCAGATCATGCTGCGGAGGGGGAACGACGATGACTTCGTCGTCTGAGACCCGCGTGCTGCGGGCCGACGAGGCGGGGTCGGCGTACACACCTCGTACGCCGGACCTCCGCGCCGGCACCTGGACCCGGCTCGGCTCGGGCGCTGCCCTGGGCGACGTCGCAACCGAGGACACCCTGTCCAGCCTGGCCGAGCGCACCCGCGCGACGGCGGAGGCCCAGGGCTACGCCATCGGGTGGGCCAAGGGCGTCCGCGAGGCGCAGGCCGCGGAGCAGCAGGCGATCGCCGAGCGCACCGAGCGGGCCGAGCGCGAGCGCACCCAGCGGTTGGCCGAGCACGCCGCCACCGTCGCCGCCCTCCGGGAGGCAGCGAACGGGTTGGACGTCGCCCGGTCCGAGCTGTGCCGTCGCCTCAGCGAGCAGGCCGCCGGCCTGGCCGTCGCGGTGACGGCCGAGGTGCTGGGCCAGCGGGCCGACGAGCAGACCCCGGCCGACGTCGTACGACGGGCGCTGGACGTGCTCCCCGAAGGTGAAGCCGCCGCCACCCTGAAGCTCAGCCCCGAGGTGGCCAAGCACGCCGTCGCGGCCGACCTGCCCTCGTCGATCACCGTCATCGTCGACCCGTCCCTCTCCCCTGCCGATGCGCTGGTGGAGCTGCACGACCACGTCGTCGACCTGCGGGTCGACCGGGCCGTCGCGCGGGTCCGGGAGGCACTGCGATGAGCCCGCTCAGCACCGCCGTGCTCGAGCGTGCCCGCGGCGCCGCCCGACCCGCACGCCTCGGTCGCGTCTCGGAGCTCCTCGGCCTGCAGCTGCGGGTCACCGGCCTCCAGGCCGCCGTCGGCGACCTGCTCTCCGTCGAGAGCGCCGTTCCCGTGCTGGCCGAGGTCGTGGCCAGCGGCCCGACCGGCCTGGTCTGCCTGCCGCTCGGCTCGACCGCCGGCCTGACCATCGGTGCGCCGGTGCACGCTGCCGGGGGCCCCCTGACCATCGGCGTCGGCGAGGCGCTGCGGGGTCGTGTGCTCGACGGCCTCGGTCGTCCGATCGACGGCGGTCCCGCCATCGACGGGCTGCCCCGCGTGACGGTGGAGAACCCCGCCCCCGGTGCCCTGACCCGCCCGCGCATCGACCACCAGGTCGGGCTCGGCGTACGCGCCCTCGACGCACTCGTGCCTTGCGGTCGCGGGCAACGGATCGGCATCATGGCCGGCTCCGGGGTCGGCAAGTCGAGCCTGCTCTCCATGGTGGCCCGCGGCACCGACGCGGAGGTCTCCGTGATCGCGCTGGTCGGCGAGCGTGGCCGTGAGGTCCGGGAGTTCATCGAGAACGACCTCGGGCCGGGGGGTCTCGCGCGCTCGGTGGTCGTCGTCGCCACGTCCGACGCACCGCCCGTCGAGCGACTGCGCTCGGCGTTCGTGGCGACGCGGATCGCGGAGTTCTTCCGCGACACCGGCAAGAACGTCGTACTGATGATGGACAGCCTGACCCGCGTGGCCATGGCCCAGCGCGAGATCGGCCTGTCGGCCGGCGAGCCCCCGGCCACGCGCGGCTACCCGCCGAGCGTGTTCACCCTGATGCCCCGGCTGCTCGAGCGTGCGGGCACCAGTACGGCGGGCAGCATCACCGGCCTCTACACGATCCTCGTCGAGGGCGACGACCTCCAGGACCCGATCGGTGACGCCGCCCGCTCGATCCTCGACGGCCATGTCGTGCTCTCCCGCCGGCTCGCGACCTCGGGCCACTTCCCGGCCGTCGACGTGCTGGAGTCCATCTCGCGCGTCACCAACGCCGTCACCACTCGCGAGCAGCAGCACGACGCCCGCCAGCTGCGGCGGATGCTCGCGGCCCACCGCGACGTGCGCGAGCTCGTCGAGATCGGCGCCTACGTGCCCGGCGCCAACCCCGACGCCGACCAGGCGCTCGCCCGGATGCCCCGGATCGAGGCGTTCCTCCAGCAGGACATGGACGACCCCACTGACACCGCCACCACGTGGCAACGACTGAACGGACTCCTGAGCTCATGAACGGACGCAACCTGCACTCGCTCGACGCCGTCGAGCGGGTCCGCCGTGTGCGCGAGCAGGACAGCCTGGCCGGCCTCCACCTCGCCCTGCGCGAGGTGGAGAGTTCCCAGCAGCAGCTGACGGCGATCGAGAACCGCCTGGCCGACCTGTCCTCGCGGACGGTCACGACGCCGGAGGAGTTCATCGCGCTGCGCCAGGGCCTGCTCGCCCTCGGCCAGGCGGTCGACGACGCCCGGGAGTCCCTCGAGGCCGCCCGCAACCTCGCCGTCTCCGCCCAGTCGCACTGGCAGCAGGACCGGATCCGCCTGCGCACCATCGAGATGCTGCAGGAGCGACGCATCGCCCAGGCCCAGGCCGAGCACGCCCGTGCGCAGGCCAAGGTCCAGGACGAGGTCGCCGGTCAGCAGTGGCGTCGCCAGCGGCACCTGCGAGTGGTCTCGTGACGGTCGGCGCGGTCACCTCCCGGATCCAGGAGCTCCAGTCCCAGCTGGCGCTGCTGACGCCGGTCAGCACCTCGTCGCTCCAGGCGGCCAACGGGGCCTCCTTCTCCCAGGCCCTCGACTCTGCGAGCGCCAGCGGGAGCACCACCGGCGACGCCGTCGTCGCCGAGGCCAAGGAGTTCCTCGGCCTGCCCTACGTGTGGGGCGGCAACTCCAAGGAGAAGGGCGTCGACTGCTCCGGCCTCGTCCAGCAGGTCTACAAGAAGTTCGGCATCGAGCTCCCACGGCTCTCCGCCGACCAGGCGCGCCAGGGCACCGCGGTCGCCAACCTGTCCCAGGCCAAGCCCGGCGACCTGCTGGCGTGGAACAACTCCAGCCGCAACAACGGTGCCGACCACATCGCCATCTACGTCGGCAACGGCAAGATGATCGAGGCGCCGCGCACCGGTCTGAACGTCCGGCTCGTCGACGTCCCGTCCACCCCTGACTACATCCGCCGGATCCTGCCGGACAACGCGGTCAGCGGCACCAGTCAGGTCTCCGCGGCTCGCGTCGCCGGCGGCCAGGTCTCGGGTGTGCCGTACGCCGACCTGTTCAACCAGGCCGGTGCCCGCTACGGCGTCAGCCCGGCGCTGCTCTCCGCCGTCGCCAAGCAGGAGTCCGGCTACCGCGCCGACGCCGTCAGCCCGGCGGGTGCCCGCGGCCTGATGCAGCTGATGCCCGGCACCGCCAAGGGCCTCGGCGTCAGCAACTCGCTGGACCCGGCCCAGGCCGTCGACGGGGCAGCCCGGATGCTGCGCGACCTCACCCACCGGTTCGGCAGCACCCAGCTCGCGCTCGCGGCGTACAACGCCGGCCCGGGTGCGGTGATGAAGTACGACGGCATCCCGCCGTACGCCGAGACGCAGCACTACGTGAAGAACATCATGGCGATGCTGGGGAACGCCGCATGAGCACCACGGCTGTCGAGTCCCCGATCCCTGCTGCCCTCCCGACGGGTGTGCTCGGCAACCCGCCGGCCACCGACGTCGGTGCGGCGGCCGCCTTCGCGCTCGCCATCCAGCTCGCCCTCGGCGTGGGCGGCACCCTCCCGACGACCCCGGCCGCGCACGGTTCCGGCCAGCCGACCGACGGAAAGCCCGCCGACGGCGACGACGCCTCCGGGGACTCGGGCGACGCCGTGGGGACCGTTGCGTCTGACGCAGCGATCGCCGCGCTCGTCGTACCCGCTCCGCTGGTGCTCCCGGTCCCGGCCATCGGCACCGAGGCCCCGGCGACCGAAGCGCTGCCCGAGGTCGACGCCACGGCCACGGCACCGCTGCGAGGCGCGCAGACGGCACCGACCGAGAGGCCCACGGCTCCTGTCACGACCGACGCAGGCGCGGCCTCTGCGAGCGCCGACCAGCCGAAGGACAGCGCACCCGACACCTCGACCGCCCCAGCACCGTTGCCCGCTCTGCCGGTGGCAGCGCCGACGCAGACGGCCGCGCCCGCGAACCCGGTGGCGTCGGTCCCTGTCGTCACCACCGCTGACGCGGCTGGGACACCGGCACCACGCCCCGTCGTGCACCAGGTGATCCCCGAGGTGACCAGGCTGGTCACCACCGGCGAGGGCGTGCACCGCGTGACCCTCGAGCTGAACCCGAAGGCGCTCGGCGAGGTCAAGGTGGTGCTGACCGTGCGCAACGGCGACGTGCACGTGCGGCTCGCCGCCGGCTCCGAGGCTCGCGAGGCACTGGCCCACTCGGCCGCCGACCTGACGCGCGCTCTCGAGCACATCGGCGTCAAGGACCACCGCCTCACCCTGGCCGAGCTCCGGGGCGTCGCGGTGAGCGCGAGCACGCAGACCTTCTCCGACACCACGGAGCAGCAGGGCCAGAACGCGTCCTTCACCGGACGCTTCGACACCGAGCACCACCACGATTCTCGTCAGCCACGGATGGGTGACGGCAGTACGGCCACGGACGGCACCGACCACGACCACGGCTCCCGCACCCGCGGGGACCGTTCGATCCACGAGGTCAGCCGCGTCCCCAGCCGGGGCGGGGTCGACCTCCGGATGTGAGGAGGACGCATGTCCATCGGAGCAACCGAACCGGTGTCCTACACCGGCATGTTCGGCACCGCACCGACGACCGGTACCGACACCGGGGCCACCACGACGACCAGCAAGTCGGCCGACAAGGACATGTTCCTTCAGCTGCTGGTCGCGCAGATGAAGTACCAGGACCCGATGAACCCCACCGACTCCAGCCAGTTCCTGGCCCAGTCGGCGCAGTTCACCGCCCTGGAGAAGATGCAGGCGGTCGCCGACCAGACCCAGCAGCTCGTCGCCAGCCAGATGGCCTTCGGAGCGAGCGGTCTCGTCGGTCGCACCATCAGCTGGACCGACGCCCAGGGCGCCACCCAGTCGGGGAGCGTCACCGGGGTCACCTTCGGCACCGACGGCCCGATGCTCGACGTGGGCGACAGCCAGGTCGCGCTGAGCCAGGTCCAGACCGTCAAGGCGGGTACGGCGGCTGCCGCGTCCGCGTCCACCAGCACCACCACCGGCACGACCGGCAGCCCCACCACCACCGTCTAGCAGCACCCATCCATCGAGAGGAACCACCATGCTTCGCTCACTCTTCGCCGGCATCAGCGGCCTGCGCGTCAACCAGACCATGCTCGACGTCACCGGCAACAACATCGCCAACGCCAACACCATCGGCTTCAAGTCCAGCTCCACCGTCTTCTCCGACACGCTGAGCCAGATGCTCACGGCCGCCGGCGGCGCGAACGCCGCCCGCGGTGGCACCAACCCGATCCAGGTCGGGCTCGGCGTACAGGTCGCGGGCACCAGCACCAACTACAACCAGGGCTCGACCCAGACGACCGGCCGGGCGACCGACCTGATGATCCAGGGCGACGGCATGTTCGTCGTACAGAAGAACGGCGAGCAGCTCTACACCCGCGCCGGCTCCTTCAGCTTCGACGAGACCGGCACCCTGGTGAACCCGACCGGCGGTCGCGTGCAGGGCTACGCGCTGGACGCCAGCGGCAACCCGACCGGCGGGCTGATCGACATGTCCCTCGACTACTCGGGCCTCACTCCCCCGGTGGACCCGGGCGTGCAGATGACGTCGTACAACATCGGTGGCGACGGCAAGCTGCGCGCCGTGTTCTCCGACGAGAGCCAGCGTGAGCTCGGTCAGCTGGCGATGGCCAACTTCAACAACCCGATGGGCCTGGAGAAGGTCGGCGAGACCTCCTTCCGGGAGTCCGCCAACTCCGGCGCCGCCCAGCTCGGCATCCCCGGCCAGGGCATGAACGGCGACATCCAGGGCGGTGCCGTCGAGATGTCCAACGTCGACCTCGCCCAGGAGTTCACCAACCTGATCCTCGCCCAGCGCGGCTTCCAGGCCAGCTCCAAGGTGATCACCACCTCCGACCAGGTCCTCGAGGACCTCGTCAACATCAAGCGCTGACCCAGCGCCCCGCAGCCACGGCTGCGCCCCGGGGGATCGACGACACGCACCACCACGTCGTCGGTCCCCCGTTGGCATGCCGACCGGGCAGTTCTGGTTGGCGCAAGTACGCCGACCGGGCAGTTCTGGTTGGCAGACGTACGCCGACCGGGCAGTTCTGGCTGCTCGTGGGACCCGAACCGGCAACCAAAGGAGCCCGGTCAGCGAGCTCCCGGCAACCAAAGGAGCCCGGTCAGCGAGCTCCCGGCAACCAGAAGTGCCCGGTCGGGGATGGAAGTTTTCCGCCGGATCGGGCGAGTCCGCTCAGGTCGGGGTGGGTCCGGCCGATGGAAGTCGTACCTGGCCAAGGAAGGCCATCACAGGTGTAGGCACTAGGAGGGTGCGTCGTGATTGCGCTCACGAGAATCTCGGGTCAGCCGTTCGTCTTGAACTGCGACCTCATCGAACGTATCGACGTCACCCCGGACACCGTGGTCTCGCTCGTCGACGGCAAGAAGTACGTCGTCCTGGAGTCGTCCACGGCAGTCGCCGCGGCGATCCGGCTCTACCGCGCCGAGATCATCGCGCTGAGCCACCACCTCGGTCCCGACGACCTCGGTCTGGTGGACGACGACGAGCCGACCCACCTGTCCCCCGTCACTCCGATCACCCGGGAGGTGTGATGGATCCGGCACCCGCCATCGGCATCGGAGCCGGCTTCGCGGTCGTCATCGGGGCGAACGTGATGGAGGGCGGCAACCCGATGAGCCTGCTCGAGATCGCCCCCATCCTGCTCGTCTTCGGCACCACGGTGCTCGTCACGATGGCGGGCGGCACGATGAAGGACGCCAAGAAGGCCGTTGCGTCGGCCAAGCGCGCCTTCACCGGCAACGCCGCCTCGGCCGAGGACCTCATCCCGGCCGTCGTCGACCTCGCCGAGCGCGCCCGTCGCGAGGGCCTGCTGGCCCTCGAGGACGCCGTCAAGGCCGTCGACGACGACTTCCTGCGCAAGGGGGTCACGATGGCCATCGACGGCACCGACCCCGAGGAGCTCCGCGACATCCTGGAGTCCGAGGTCTACGCGAAGCGGTTGGCCGACAAGCAGGCCGCGAAGTTCTTCGCCGATGCCGGCGCCTACGCGCCCACGATCGGCATCATCGGCACCGTCATGGGCCTCGTGCACGTGCTGGAGAACCTGGCCGCGCCGGCCGAGCTCGGACACCTGATCGCCGGCGCCTTCATCGCCACCCTCTGGGGTGTCACCTCGGCCAACGTGATCTTCCTGCCGATCGGCAACCGCCTCAAGCGCCTCGGCGAGCTGGAGGCGTCCCGCATGGAGGTCACCATCGAGGGCATCGCCGCCATCCAGAACGGCTCCAACCCGCGCATCGTCGCCCAGAAGCTGCGTTCGCTGCTCCCGGGCGCCGCCGACGCAGAGGCGGCCTGAGATGAGCGCCAAACGCCGAGAAGTGCACGAGGAGCACGAGAACCACGAGCGCTGGCTGGTGACGTACGCCGACATGGTGACCCTTCTGATGGTCCTCTTCATCGTGATGTTCGCGATGAGCGTCGTCGACGAGAAGAAGTTCAACATGCTCAAGGAGGGGCTCGCGGCCGGCTTCGGACAGCCCACGTCGATCCTCAGCGGCTCGCACACGATCCTCGAGGAGCCGGGCACCGCGATCACCGCACCGGTGGCCGCTGCCGACCTGGCCGCCGACGTACCCGAGAAGAACCGGACCGCCGTCGACGAGGCCGTGCAGAAGATCGAGTCGCGCGCCGCCGACCGGAAGCGGGCAGCGGCCGAGGTCGAGGTCAAGCGGCTCGACGAGGTGCGCCAGAAGATCCTCGCGGCCGCCAGGAAGGCCGGCCTCCAGGACGACATCAGCACCCGCTTCGACGAGCGCGGCCTGGTGGTCAGCCTGGTCTCCCGGCACGTGGTCTTCGAGCCCGACGTCGCCGAGCTGTCACCCCGCGGCCGCAAGGTCGTCGACGTGCTGGCGCCGGTCCTGAAGACGCTGACCGACCCGCTGTCGATCGACGGCCACACCAACCAGGTGAAGGTGAAGCCGAAGTACTTCCCGACCGACTGGGAGCTCTCGGCCGCACGAGCCGTCGGGGTGCTGCGCTACCTGCACTCCACCTGGAACCTGCCCAACGACCGGATGACCGCCACGGCGTACGGCCACGAGAAGCCGCTCGTCGACCCCGCCAAGCCCGGGTCCCAGGAGATCAACAAGCGCGTGGACATCGTCGTCCAGTCACCGCTCCCCTCCGAGACCCGATCCCTGATGTCCGGGGTCCTCGCGGCCCAGCACCTTCCCGTAGGAGAAAAGCCATGACCGTCACCGCCATGCCGGCCACCGCCCAGAAGGGTGAGGCAACCACGTCCGAGCCCGAGGAGAAGAAGAAGGGCGGGCTGAAGAAGATCTTGGTCATCCTGGTGGCCCTGGTCGCCGTGGGGGGCGGCGCCTACTGGTTCGTGCTCAAGCCGAAGCCGGTCGCGGCCCCCAAGCCCGGCGAGGTGGTCGCACTCGACCCGATCCAGATCAACCTGGAGGGCGAGCACTACCTCCGCATCGGGATCGCCCTGCAGCTGACCGCCTCGACGAAGGAGGCCGACGGCAGCAAGGCGCTGGACGCCACCATCAGCGAGTTCAGCGGCCTCTCGGTCGCCGAGGTCAACGACCCGAAGAAGCGCGCGACGCTGAAGAAGGAGCTGCAGCACCGGCTCGGGGAGCTCTACGAGGACGAGGTCATGGGGGTCTATTTCACGGAGTTCGTCACGCAATAAGTTTCGAATTTCCTCAGGTCTGGTCCACGCCGGTCGATTCGACCGGCGTGAACCCCCCTGCATCTACTCCGAGCGTCGCCGAGGGCACCGGCGCGCACGGAGGGCGTGAGTCGTCCAAGGCCGTTGCCTACGACTTCCGTCGACCCATCCAGCTCTCGCGCGAGCACTCGCGCATCCTGCAGGTGGGCTTCGACAGCTTCGCGCGCCAGGCGACGACCCTGTTCACGTCGTCGCTGCGCACCGTCTGCACGTTGTCGCTGCTCTCGGTCGAGCAGCAGAACTACGGCGAGTATGTCGAAGGCCTGCTCGCTCCGACGTACATGACCATCTTCACCGCGGAGCCCCTTGCCGGGCGCTGCGTGCTCGAGATGCCGGTCAAGGCGGCGATGACCTGCATCGACCACACCCTGGGTGGTCCGGGCTCGGTCCTGCAGCCTCTGCGCAACCTGAGCGAGATCGAGAACACCGTGATGACGCGGCTCACCGAGCGCCTGCTCGCCGAGATGCGCTACTCGCTGGGCAACGTCCTCGACTGCCAGCCGCAGATCGCGGGCGTGGAGTACAGCCCGCTGTTCGCCCAGCTCGCCGCCGCTTCCGACGTGATGGCGGTCGCCACCTTCGACCTGCGCATCGACGACCGGCCCTTCAAGCTGACCATCTGCCTGCCGTTCTCCGAGCTGCTCCCCTACCTGGTGGCCGCCGCTGCCCCGGCGCCGGTGTCCGACCGCGAGCGCGCCACCCGCACCCGCTCGGCCCAGCTGCTGCGGGCCCAGTTCGACTCCGTGCCCGTCGACCTCGCCGTCCGGTTCCGTACGACGCGCGTCTCCCCCGACTCGCTCGGGGAGCTCGCCGTCGGCGACGTGATCCGCCTCAGCCACCCGGCCGCGGCGCCCCTCGACGTCACCACCGACGACGCGGTCTTCGCGCACGCCACTCCGGGCTCCAAGGGCCCGAAGCTCGCCGCCCTCGTCGTGGGCGCTCCCAAGGAGGACCGATGACCACCCAGCTGACCACCGTCGACACCGATCTCGCGCTGGCCGCCGCCACCCTCGTCTCCACCGTGCTGCCCTCGGTGCACCCGCTGACCGTCGCCGGCGCCCAGCCCGGCACCGACGAGGTCGGCACCGGCTTCCCGGGCGCCGTGGTCGCGAACCTCACCGGCCACCCCACCGGCCGGGTCGGGCTGCTGGTCGGCGAGGAGCTGGTCGACGCGCTCGCCTCCAGCCCCACGCAGGGCCTCGAGCTGGCCGCCGCTGTCCAGCCGGCCGTCGACGGGATCGCCCAGGGTCTCGGGCTCACGGCCGACACGGCCCGCCAGGTCGACCCCGGGACGCTGGCCCAGCACCTCGGCGGTCCCTTCACCGTCGTACCCCTCATCGGCGCCGGTTCCGCCGCCGCCATCGCCGTGACCAACGATGTCCTCGAGAAGGCTGCCGACGTGACCGAAGAGTTCTCCACCGCCACCAGCGCCGCCACGGCCAACGCGCCGGTCGTCGAGTCGACCGACGTGACGCACCAGCCGCTGACCCCGTCACCGCAGCCGGGCATCGCGCCCCGTCGCGGGATCGAGATGTTGCACGGCGTCGACATGGAGCTCACCGTCGAGCTCGGTCGTACCCGGATGGCGGTCCGCGACCTCCTGGCCCTGGCTCCCGGCGACGTGCTCGAGCTCGACCGTGCCGCCGGCAGCCCGGCGGACCTCCTGGTCAACGGCCGCCTGATCGCACGGGGAGAGGTCGTCGTCGTGGACGAGGACTTCGGCCTGCGCATCACGCAGATCCTCGACTCCAACGCAGGCTGAGCATGGTCGAGCTCGCGGTACGGCTGGTCTTCTCGCTGGCCGTCGTCGTCGGACTGCTGCTCCTGACCGTCAAGGTCGGCGGGCGCAAGTTCCGCCCCCGCAACGGTGCAGCAGTGCGCATCGTGCACCGGCAGGCGCTGAGCCGGGGCACCGCGGTCGCCGTCGTGGAGGTCGGCAACCGCGTCCTCGTCCTCGGCACCACCGAGCACCAGGTCAACGTCCTCGCCGAGCTCGACGAGGGTGAGCTGGACGGTCCCGCCGACCTCACCCTGGTCGACAACACACTCGACCCCGCCTCGCACATCATCGCGCTGGAGGAGGTCCGTTCGCCCGCGACCGTGCACCTCGAGGCGAACACGGAGGCGGCACCGCCTCGTCGGCCCGGCAGCCACGCCGCCCGCCCGGCGCCGAAGCGCAAGGCTGCGCCGGCCGCCACGAGCGGCCCGCTGGCCGGCTCGATCCTCTCCCCGCAGACCTGGCGCCAGGCGCTGGGTGCCGCTTCCGGACGAGCTTCGTGAGCGCGGGGTCGCGCACGCTGACGCTCATCGCTTCGCTGTTCGCGGGCTTCGTGCTGTCGATCTTCGTGCTTCCCGGTGCCGCCAACGCGGCCACCACCACCTCGGCGCCCGCGTCAGCAGCCGCCACGGTGAGTACGGCGGTCCAGCTGCCGGCCGCGCCGGCCGACCCGGCCGGTCCGAAGGGGCCGAAGCAGAAGAACTCCAACGAGGTGAACGTCAAGCTCAGCGGCCTCACCAACAAGCCGAGCACCTCGGTGTCGGTCATCCTCACGATGACCCTGCTCTCCCTGCTGCCGGCGATCGTGCTGACCTGCACCAGCTTCACCAAGATCCTGGTGGTGCTCGGACTGACCCGCAACGCGCTGGGCCTGCAGCAGTCGCCGCCCAACCAGGTGCTCGCCGGGCTGGCGCTGTTCCTGAGCCTGTTCATCATGACGCCGGTGCTGACCGCCATGAACCACGACGGGCTCAAGCCCTACATGGACGGCACCAAGACCTCCGCGCAGGCCTGGGAGGACGGCTCCAAGCCGCTCAAGGCCTTCATGCTGAAGAACACCGACGACGAGCAGCTGGAGCTGCTCACCAACGTCGCCAAGCGTGACCTGCCCAAGGACCGGGCCGACGTACCGTTCGTCACCCTCGTGCCGGCCTTCGTGCTGAGCGAGCTGAAGCAGGCCTTCATCATCGGGTTCATCGTCTTCATCCCGTTCCTGGTGATCGACTTCGTCGTCTCCGGGGCACTGATGGCGCTCGGCATGATGATGATGCCGCCGGTGATGGTCTCGCTCCCGTTCAAGCTGCTCCTGTTCGTCATGGTCGACGGCTGGGGCCTGCTCATCAAGTCACTCATCGCGAGCTACGGATAGGTGCTCCCATGACCGATACCTCGATCATCGAGCTGGCGATGCGCACCATGATGGTGGCGCTGAAGCTCTCGGCTCCCATCCTGGTGACCTCGCTCGTCATCGGCTTCACCGTCTCGCTGTTCCAGTCGATGACCCAGATCCAGGAGTTCACCCTCGCCTTCGTGCCGAAGCTGATCGGCGTCGGCATCGCGCTGCTCATCTGCGGCAACTGGATGCTGCACACGCTGATGTCCTTCACCATCGACCTCTTCGAGGGCCTCCCGGCCATGCTGGGCTGACCGTGGAGATCACCGTCCCCGGCGACGCGCTGATCGGGTACCTCCTCGCCTCGGTCCGGATCGTGTCGTGGCTGGTCGTCGTACCGCCGTTCTCGTCGCGTGCCGTGCCGTCCATGGTCAAGGTGGTGCTCTCGCTCGGACTCGCCTTCGCGGTCGCGCCGGCCCTGCACCCGACGCAGCTGCCGACCACCGCGTTCGGCCTGATCACCGAGACCGTCACCCAGGTCGCGATCGGCGCCTCCATGGGCTTCGTGACCTTCCTGCTGCTCTCGGCCCTGGCCGCCGCGGGCAGCCTGATCGACGTGTTCGGCGGCTTCTCGCTCGCCCAGGGCTTCGACCCGCTCGGCATGAACTCCAACACCGTGTTCGGCACCTTCCACCAGATGATCGCCACGATGATCCTGTTCGTCACCAACGGGCACATGCTGGTCCTCGGCGGGCTGCTCAGCACCTTCCGCTTCCTGCCGGTCGGCGCCCGGCCCGACACCAGCCACGGCACCGAGGTGCTCGTCGACGCGTTCCACGTCTTCTTCGTGACCGCGGTGCAGATCGCGCTGCCGATGATCGCCGTGCTGTTCCTCGCCGACCTGGGGCTGGCGCTGCTGACCAAGGTGGCCCCGCAGCTCAACGCCATCAACGTGATGTTCCCGGCCAAGATCGGCCTGACCCTGCTCCTGGTCGGGCTGTCCTTCCCGGTGCTGCCCCAGGCGATGGACAAGATGATGGAGCTCTCCACCCAGGCGATGTCCGTGATGGCAGGGGCGGGGTGATCCGGTGAGCGGCGAGAAGACCGAGAAGCCCACCGCCAAGCGGCGCAAGGAGAGCCGCAAGGAGGGACAGGTCGCCCGGACCCAGGAGCTCGGCGGCTGGGCCTCCGTGCTCGTCTTCGGCATGGCCATGCCCGTCCTGCTCAAGCACGAGTTCCACTCCGTGTGGGCGCTGTTCCAGCGCAGCCTGACGCTGACCGAGCACCCCACGACGGCGGTCGCGCTCACCTTCCTCGGCGACGCCGCCAAGCACGTCTTCATCGTGCTGCTGGCCATGGGCGCGACGGTGATGGTCATCGGGGTCGCCTCGGCGCTGGCACAGGGCGGCTTCGTGCTGGCCACCAAGTCGGTCAAGCCGAGCGCGGCCAAGCTGAACCCGATCAAGGGCGCCAAGCGCATCTTCGGCCCGCAGGCGGGCTGGGAGGGGGTGAAGATGCTGCTCAAGAGCAGCCTCGTCGGGCTCCTGGTGTACGGCGCCATCCGCGGCCTGATGCCCCTCGTCGGCGGCATGGTGCCGATCCAGGCGACGATCCAGCAGCTCTCCCACAGCGCGTTGGGACTGATGCGCAACATCGCGCTCGCCGGTCTGGCGCTGGCGGCCGCCGACTACGCGATGCAGCGCCGGCGCGTCGGCAAGCAGACCCGGATGAGCAAGGAAGAGGTCAAGCAGGAGCACAAGCAGAGCGAGGGCGACCCGATGCTCAAGGGCGCGATCAGGGCCCGCCAGCTCGCCGCCTCGCGCAACCGGATGATCGCCGACGTCGCGACCGCCGACGTGGTCCTCGTCAACCCGACGCACGTCGCGGTGGCCCTGCGCTACGAGTCGGAGCTCGGTGCCCCCCGCGTCGTGGCCCGCGGTGCCGGAGCCATCGCCGCCAAGATCAGGGAGCGGGCAGCCGAGGAGCGGGTCCCGCTGGTCCGCGACATCCCGCTCGCCCGGTCGCTGTACTCCTCGACCAACGTCGGCCAGACCATCCCGAGCGAGCTGTTCGCGGCCGTCGCGACGGTGCTGGCGTTCGTGATCAGCCGGCGCACGGCTGGACAGCACGGCGGCGAGCACCGCTCCCCCCGGCAGGAGAGCCAGCTGCCCGACGTACCCGCCATCGGACGTCGTCGCCGGATTCCCTCAGCTCCCGTCGCAGCCGGCCGATAGGACACTCGTCGCCAGGAGGGCGCACTGCGGCGCCAGGAGGGCGCAGAGGACTCTGCTTCCCCGAAAGGTTCGTCCGTGCCCCCCAAGCTTCTGACCAAGCTCGGCGTTCCCGTCGGCATCGTCTTCATCGTGGTGATGCTGGTCGTCCCGCTGCCGGCCATCGTGCTCGACCTGCTGATCGCGCTCAACATCGTCGGCGCGCTGTTGATCCTCCTCACCGCGATGTTCGTGCACCGCCCCCTCGACTTCGCCGCCTTCCCGGCCGTCATCCTGGTGATGACCCTGTTCCGCCTCGCCCTCAACGTCAGCGCCACCCGGCTCGTGCTCCTCGACGGCTTCGCCGGCAAGGTGATCGACACCTTCGGCCACTTCGTGGTCGGTGGGTCGCTGATCGTCGGGCTGATCGTGTTCGCGATCCTGCTCGTCATCCAGTTCGTCGTCATCACCAACGGTGCGGGCCGCGTGGCCGAGGTCGGCGCCCGGTTCACCCTCGACGCGATGCCCGGCAAGCAGATGGCCATCGACGCCGACCTGAACTCCGGCCTGATCGACGAGGACGAGGCCCGCAAGCGCCGGCGCGAGGTGCACGCCGAGGCCGACTTCTACGGCGCGATGGACGGTGCCTCGAAGTTCGTCAAGGGCGACGCGATCGCGGCCATCATCATCACGCTGGTCAACCTGATCGGCGGCTTCGCCGTCGGGGTCGCCCAGAACGGCATGTCCTTCAGCGACGCGATCAACACCTACAGCCTGCTCTCGGTCGGCGACGGCCTCGTCTCCCAGATCCCGGCGCTGCTCCTCTCGGTCGCCACCGGCCTGATCGTCACGCGCAACACGGGCGAGGACGACATGGGCTCCGACATCGTCCGCCAGGTGATGGCCCGGCAGATGCCGCTGCGGGTCGCCGGCTTCGGTGGCCTCGCGCTGTGCCTCATCCCGGGCCTGCCCAAGCTCCCGTTCATCATCGCCGGCGGCCTGATGCTGCTCGCGTCGACGCGGGCGGAGTCCCCGGAGGGCAACGAGGCCGAGCCGGAGAACGCCCTGGCGCTCACGGCGAGCGAGAACGAGACGCCGGAGGACCTGGCCCAGGAGATCCAGATCGACCCGCTCGCCCTCGACCTGTCCGCCGACATCGTCGACCTGGTCGACCCGGCCAGCGGCGGCGACCTGCTCAACCGGGTCAAGGCGCTGCGCCGCAAGATCGCCTCCGACATCGGCATCGTCATCCCGCCGCTGCGCACCCGCGACAGCCTCGAGCTGCCGGCCCAGACCTACGCGATCAAGCTGTTCGGCGTCGAGGTGGCGCGTGGTGAGGCGCCGCGCGGCCAGGTGCTGGCCATCGGTGAGTACCTCGGCTCGCTCCCCGGTACGCCGACCCGCGAGCCCGTCTTCGGTCTCGATGCGAAGTGGATCGCCCAGGAGCTGCGCAGCCAGGCCGAGCTCAGTGGCGCCACCGTGGTCGACCGCACCTCGGTGATCACCACCCACCTCGCCGAGGTCGTCAACCAGCATGCCGCCCGCCTCCTCGGTCGCGAGGACGTCCGGCTTCTGACCGACGTGGTCAAGCGCACCCACCCGGTCGTCGTCGAGGAGCTCACGCCCACCCAGCTCAGCCTCGGGGAGGTGCAGCGCGTGCTGCAGTCCCTGCTCGACGAGGGCATCTCGATCCGCGACCTGGTGCGCATCTTCGAGGCGATCTCGCTGCGTGCCGCCGTCACCAAGGACGTCGACACCCTGGTCGAGAGCGCCCGGATGGCGCTCGGCCCGGCGATCGTGGCCCAGCACACCAGCGGCAACACCGTGCACGTGATCAGCTTCGACCCGCGCCTCGAGCAGCAGATGCTCGAGGCCCAGCGCCAGACCGAAGCCGGGATGATCATCGCCCTCGACCCGGACACCGCGCAGCGGGTGCTGACCCAGGTCGACCACCTGGTCCGCGAGGCCCAGAACTCCAACACCCACCCGGTCGTGGTGTGCGCACCGCAGATCCGCGCGTCACTGCGCCGCTTCCTGCGTCCGACCATGGCGCGGGTACCGGTCCTGTCCTACTCCGAGCTGGTCGGCACCGGCCAGATCGCCTCGGTCGGCGTGGTCGCCCATGAGCCGCTCGCGGTGGCCCGATGAGCGGTCGTCTCGGCACCGCCCTCGGTGCCAGCGTGCTGATCTCCTCCCCCGTCCTGTGGATGCTCCAGCAGGGCACCATGACGGTCGAGGTGGCGCTGGAGCGCTGGGCGGTCTGTCTGGCGGTCTGCTGGCTGGCGATCACGGTCATCGGCTCGTTCGCCTTCCCCGAGCCTGTTCGGCAACCGGTCGCCGCGGAGACCGAGGAGCCCGAAGGGATCCCGGTCGACGCGCCGTAGTCTGTGGAGGATGAAGGACACGCTCCTCGTGCAGGCTCGGTACTGCGGCCCGGCGAAGTCGGGCAACGGTGGCTACGTCGCGGGCGCGCTGGCCCACGAGCTCGGCGACACCCTCGGACGGGCGGTGTCCGTGACGCTGCGGCAGCCCCCACCCCTGGACTCGACGATGCACGTCAACCAGGTGGACGGAGGACTCACGCTCACCTTCGGCGGCGCACTCGTGGCGCAGGCCGAGCCCACCGACCGCGAGATCGAACCGGTCGAGGGCGTCTCGTGGGACGAGGCGGTGGCGGCGAGCCCGTCGTACCCCGGCCATCGCTCGCACCCGTTCCCCCAGTGCTTCTCCTGCGGCACCGAGCGCGAGGACGGCCTGCGCATCTTCCCCGGCCTGGTGCCGCCCGTCAGTGACGAGACCCGGTTGGCGGCGCCGTGGATCCCGGACCGGACCCTGGCGGCCGACTTCCACGAGTACGACGACCCCTCGCCGCGAGCCTGTCTGGCCGCGACCTGGTCCGCACTCGACTGCGTGGGCGGCTGGGCCGGCGACATCACCGAGCGGCTGATGGTGCTCGGCCGGATGACCGCGATCGTCGACGCGCTGCCGGTGCTGGGCGAGGAACACGTGGTGATGGGCGAGCGACGCGGCTCGGAGGGGCGCAAGACGTTCACGGCCTCGACCCTGCACGACGCCGACGGCCGCATCGTCGGTCGGGCCGAGCACACCTGGGTCGCGGTCGACCCGGCGCTGTTCAACTGACGCCTAGCGCTCCAGCGCGTTGTTGTAGCGGGCCATCACGTCGACGAACGCCTGCAGGTCCTCGTCACTCCACCCCGACAACCGCTCCAGCACCTCGCGGCGGCGCATCTCGGCGATGGTGCCGAGCCGGCGGCTGCCCTCCTCGGTGATCGCGAGGATGGCCGCCCGGCGGTCCTCCGGGTCGGGGGAACGCTCGATCAGCCCGAGGTCGAGCAGGGCGCCCACCTGACGACTCACGGCGCCCTTGTCGATGGAGAAGATGTCGACGAGATCGCTGGCCCGACGGGGCCCGGAGTCGTTGAGCGCCATCAGCATCGAGTAGGCGACCGGGGACAGGTCCGGGTGCACCATCCGGGCTCGTTCGGCGATCAGTCGACGGATGCGTCGTACGAGCACACCCATCTCGTGCTCGAGTGCGCGCATCGTCTCGTCGTCCGCCACGTGGACACCCTACAAAGCAGCGACCCGCAGGTGTGGCTCGAGAGCCTCTCCGGGGACGTTTCCGGATCACCTGCGGGTCGGGTGACTGCTTGAAATTCACCAGCTCGCTCACACGGCTGGCCGGTGAGCTGCTAGCGGGCAGCCACCTCACGCGTCCTAGAAGAACTCATTCTTTGGACCACCTCCTTTCCCGTGTGCGACCACGGTAGGCCGCGGGAGGGCGCGACTCAATCGTTTTTGGCAGGACAGGGATGGGTACGAAGGTCACATGAGTGACCAGCAGCCGGAACCCGACCAGAGCGACTCCTCCGAGGACCAGCACGAGGACTCCCAGCAGGAGCTGGACTCCGGAGCGCCGGGTGACGTCGGCGACGACCAGCTGCCGGAGGACCTCCAGCCGACCGACGACAACCCGCTGGCCCGCCACCCCGGCCAGACCGGCCAGGAGGACGACCAGATCGGCGCCGACCGCGAGGGCGACCCCGACACCGCTCCCCTGACCGAGGACGACGCCGACTACGGCAGTGGCGAGAGCGAGAGCTCCTGAGCGACGGGCCGGGGCGTCAGCCGACAGCCGCCGCCGTGAACTGGGCGTTGTAGAGGCGGGCGTAGGCGCCGTCGGCGGCGAGCAGCTCGTCGTGGGTGCCCTGCTCGACGATCGCGCCGTCCTCCATCACCAGGATCAGGTCGGCGTCGCGGATCGTGGAGAGCCGGTGGGCGATCACGAACGACGTGCGGTCGGTCCGCAGCGCCGCCATCGCATGCTGCACGAGCAGCTCGGTGCGGGTGTCCACCGACGAGGTCGCCTCGTCGAGGATCAGCAAGGCCGGGTCGGTCAGGAAGGCCCGCGCGATCGTGACCAGCTGGCGCTCACCCGCGGACAGGTTCGAGCCCTCCTCGTCGATCACCGTGTCGTAGCCGTCCGGCAGCGAGTGCACGAACCGGTCCACGAAGGTGGCCTGCGCCGCCTCCATGATCTGCTCCTCGGTGGCATCCGGCCGCCCGTAGGCGATGTTGTCGCGGATGGTCCCCTCGAACAGCCAAGTGTCCTGGAGCACCATCCCGATCTGGCCGCGGAGGTCCTTGCGCGGCATGGTGGCGATGTCGACCCCGTCGAGGGTGATCCGGCCGGCGTCGACGTCGTAGAACCGCATCACCAGGTTGACCAGCGTGGTCTTGCCGGCACCGGTCGGGCCGACGATGGCGACCGTCTGGCCGGGTCGCGCCACCAGCGAGAGGTCCTCGATCAGCGTGACCTCGGGGCTGTAGGAGAACGCGACGTGCTCGAAGGCGACCTCGCCACGACGGTCCTCCACCGCGGCGGGTACGCCGCCCAGGTCGGCCGGCTCCTCGTCGGCGTCCAGCAGCTCGAAGACCCGCTCCGCCGACGCGACACCGGACTGCAGCAGGTTCATCATCGAGGCCACCGTGGTCAACGGTTGGGTGAACTGGCGGGTGTACTGGATGAAGGCCTGGACGTCGCCGAGGGACAGCGAGCCCGAGGCCACCCGGAGGCCGCCGATGACGGCGATCGCCACGTAGTTGACGTTCCCGATGAACATCATCGCCGGCATGATCAGCCCGGAGACGAACTGGGCGCCGAAGCTGACCTTGTACAGCTCCTCGTTGTGCTCGGCGAAGGTCTGCTCGACCTCCTGCTGGCGGCCGAACACCTTGACCAGCGCGTGCCCCGAGAATGCCTCCTCGATGTGGCCGTTGAGCTGTCCGGTACGACGCCACTGGGCCACGAACTGCCCCTGCGAGCGCTTCATGATCGCCCGCGTCACGAACAGCGAGACCGGCACCGAGATCAGCGCCACGAGCGCGAGCAGCGGCGAGATCCAGAACATCATCGCGAGCACCGCGACCACGGTCAGCAGCGAGGTCATCAGCTGGCTCATCGTCTGCTGCAGCGTCGTGCTGACGTTGTCGATGTCGTTGGTGACCCGGCTGAGCAGCTCGCCGCGCGGTGAGCGGTCGAAGTAGTTCAGCGGCAGTCGGTTGATCTTGTCCTCGACGTCCTGGCGCATCCGGTAGACGGTGTTCTGCACGACGCGGTTGAGCACCATGCCCTGCAACCAGCCGAGTACGGCGGCGGCGGCGTACACGAGCAGCACCATCATCAGCACGTCGCCGACGGCCGAGAAGTCGACGCCCTGGCCGGGGACGACGTGATCCATGTGGGCGAGCATGCCGGCGAGGGTGTCGTCGCCACGCGCACGCAGGTCCTCCACGAACTCCGCCTGCGTGACGCCGGCCGGGATGCTGCGGCTGAACAGGCCCGAGAAGACGAGGTCGGTCGCGTGCCCGAGGATGCGCGGCCCGATCGACATCAGCCCCACGCTGGAGACACCGAGGACGACGACCATGAACGCCTTGGCGCGGTCGGGCCGCATCCGGGCGATCAGCCGTTTGGCCGACGGACCGAAGGTCATCGCCTTCTGCCCGACCATGCCGCCGCCCATCGGGCCGCGACCGGGACCGCCCTGGGGCGCCTCGATGCGTTCGGTGGCCTGGAAGCCGGCCTGCTTGTCCTTGACCGCGCCGGTGGCCGGCGGGGTGCGAGTGGTGTCGGTGTCCTCGCTCATGCCGCCTCCTCCGCGGTCATCTGGGAGGTGACGATCTCCTGGTAGGTGGTGCAGTCCTCGAGCAGCTCCTGGTGGGTGCCGCGGCCGACGACCCGGCCGTCCTCGAGGACCAGGATCAGGTCAGCATCCATGATCGTGGTCACCCGCTGCGCCACGATGATCGTCGTCGCGTCGGTCGTGATCGGCCGCAGCGCCGCCCGCAGCCGGGCGTCGGTGGCCAGGTCGAGGGCCGAGAACGAGTCGTCGAACAGGTAGATCCCCGGCCTCCGGATCAGGGCGCGCGCGATGGCGAGGCGCTGGCGCTGGCCGCCGGAGAAGTTGGTGCCGCCCTGGTTGACCGAAGCGTCCAACCCGTCGGCCAGCGCCTCGACGAAGTCGCGCGCCTGGGCGGTCTCCAGGGCCGCCCAGATCTCGTCCTCGGTGGCGTCGGGCTTGCCGTGCAGGAGGTTGCTGCGGATCGTGCCGGAGAACAGGTACGCCTTCTGAGGCACCAGCCCGATCTGGGCCCAGAGCGCCTCCGGCTCGACCCGGCGTACGTCGGAACCGCCCACGCTCACGACACCAGTGGTGGCGTCGAACAGCCGCGGGACCAGGTTGACCAGGGTCGACTTGCCGGCACCGGTCGACCCGATCACGGCCACCGTCTGACCGGGACGCGCAGAGAAGGTGACGTCGCTGAGCACGGGCGACTCGGCGCCCGGGTAGGAGAAGGTGACGTCCTCGAGGTCGAGCCATCCGCGGCGCTCGGGGTCGGGGAGCTCGGGATCCTCCGGCGGAGGCACCGAGGTGTGCGTGTCCAGCACCTCGGTGATGCGGTCGCCGCAGACCGAGGCCCGCGGCACCATCATCAGCATGAAGGTCGCCATCATCACCGACATGAGGATCTGCATCAGGTAGGAGAGGAACGCCGTCAGCGCGCCGATCTGCATCTGCCCGTTGTCGACGCGGTGTCCGCCGAACCAGATGACCGCGACGCTGGACACGTTCACCACCAGCATCACCAGCGGGAACATCGTCGCGAGCCACCGGCCGGCGCGCACGGCGACGTCGGTCAGCTCGTCGTTGGCGTGCCCGAATCGGCCGGCCTCGTGGCGCTCGCGCACGAACGCCCGCACCACCCTGATGCCGGTGATCTGCTCGCGGAGCACGCGGTTGACCTCGTCGATGCGGGCCTGCATCTTGCGGAAGTTCGGCACCATCTGGCTGACCACCAGGCCGACGCTGAGGAACAGCGCCGGCACCACGATGGCCAGGATCCAGCCGAGCCCGAAGTCCTCGCGCAGTGCCATGAAGACGCCGCCGACCATCATGATCGGCGCGGACACCGCGATGGTGCAGGCCATCAGCACGAGCATCTGCACCTGCGTGACGTCGTTGGTGCCGCGGGTGATGAGCGAGGGCGCGCCGAACTCCTGCACCTCGCGGGTCGAGAAGGTGCCGACCCGTTGGAACAGTGCCGTGCGGAGGTCACGACCGAGGCTCATCGACGTACGCGCCCCGAACCAGACGGCGCTGACCGAGCAGACGACCTGCAGCAGCGTGACGCCGAGCATCATCGCGCCGGTGCGGATGATGTAGCTGGTGTCGCCGACGGCCACGCCCTTGTCGATGATGTCGGCGTTGAGGCTGGGCAGGTAGAGCATCGCGACCACGCCGATGAACTGGAAGACCACCACGGCGGCCAGCAGGTTCTTGTAGGGCTTGAGCCGCTCCTTCAGCAGTTTGAGTAGCACTAGGAATCCCTCCTCAGGACCCCGCCGAGAACGATGTCGGCGATCTGGTCAGCAGTGAGCACGGCCTTCATCCCGAGCTCGGGTCGGCTCGCGCCGAAGATCAGGCTGCGCAGGGCGGTGGCTGCGACCTCGGGCTCCACTGCGAGCTCGTCGCGGTGGGGCTCGAAGACCCCTGTCAGCCGGAGGTGGAGGTCTTCCTGCGCCTTGAGCACGAACGCGGGCGGGCCCATGTGCTTCTTGCTGTCGGGGTCCTCGTGGAAGGCCTGGATCAGGTGCGGGCGCACAGCCACCATCACCGACATGGTCAGCAGCATCCGGTCGAGCACCCGCTGCGCGGCGAGCACGATCTGGTCGCGCAGGTCGGTGACGTCGGCCATCGCCTTGTCGAACAGCTCCTGGCCGCCGGCGGGGTTGATTGCCTCCTCCGCCGCGGCCATCAGCAGGCTCTTCTTGTCGGGGAAGACCCGGAAGATCGTGCCCTCAGCAATGCCGGCCGCCTGCGCGATCTCGCGGGTGGTCACCTCTCCCCCGCGCTCGACGAGCAGCGGGACGAGCGCCGTGACGATCGCCTTGCGACGGTCGTCCGGCGACATGGAGGTGGCACGAGGAGACACGTCGTACAGCATAAGTGAGTGAGTACTCACTCACAACCTGTTTTATCGTGATCCGAGGACACAACGGACAGGGCTGGCGGGCAGAACTGGAGGCGGGGGGCCGAAGTATCGGCCGCCCGGCTCCGGTTTCCCCGGGTGCCCGGGGAAACCGACGGCCCTACGGCGCCAGCCGCACCGTCTCCCAGCCCTCCCCCGTACGCCGGTAGACGAGCCGGTCGTGCATCCGGCCACGGCGGCCCTGCCAGAACTCGACGACCTCCGGGTGGACCCGGTAGCCGCCCCAGTTCGGCGGGAGGGGCACGTCGCCGGACCCGAAGCGTGCCTCCATCTCGGCGTACCGCTCCTCGAGCTCGTCTCGTGTCGGCACCTCGTTCGACTGGGGGGATGCCCAGGCGCCGAGCTGGGAGGCGCGCGGCCGGGTGCCGAAGTACGCCGCACTCTCCTCCTCCCGGACCTGCTCGGCGCGGCCCTCGACCCGGACCTGGCGCTGCAGGTCGTGCCACGGGAAGAGCAGCGCGACGTGCGGGTTGCCCGCGAGCTCCTGGCCCTTGCGCGAGTCGTAGTTGGAGTAGAAGACGAAGCCGCGCTCGTCGATCCCCTTGAGCAGCACCATCCGCGACGACGGACGGCCCTGCGCGGAGACGGTGGAGACCACCATGGCGTTGGGCTCGTGCAGGCCGGCCACCACCGTGTCGTGCATCCAGCGGCGGAACATCGCGACCGGATCGGCGCTGAGGTCCGGGTCGTCGAGACCGGCGTCGCCGTACTCGCGACGAAGTGCGGCGAGCGCGTCAGGGTCGGGTGTGGACGACATGAGACTCAACCTACTTGCGTGAACGCGGTGTATCCCGATCAAGGCCCACAGTGCAGAATGCCCCTCATGACTGAGGTACATCACGGGCTCGAAGGCGTCGTCGCGTTCGAGACACAGATCGCCGAACCCGACAAGGAAGGGTCCGCCCTCCGCTACCGCGGCGTCGACATCGAGGACATCGTCGGGCGGATCCCCTTCGAGAAGGTCTGGGGACTGCTGGTCGACGGGAAGTACGAGCCCGGCCTCCCGCCGGCCGAGCCCTACAACATCGCGATCCACACCGGCGACGTCCGCGCCGACGTCCAGGCCTCCGTCGCGATGCTCGCGCCGATGCTCGGGATGGGTCAGACCTACGACATCTCCGACGAGCAGGCCCGCCTCGACCTGTCCCGCGTCGCCGTGATGGTGCTGTCGTACGCCGCCCAGTCCGCACGCGGCCTCGGCAAGAACGTCGTACCGCAGAGCGAGGTCGACAAGGGCGGCACGCTCGCCGAGAAGTTCCTGATCCGCTGGCGCGGAGAGGCCGACCCGGCCCACGTCAAGGCGATCGACGCCTACTGGAGCTCGGCCGCCGAGCACGGCATGAACGCCTCCACCTTCACCGCCCGCGTCATCACCTCCACCGGCGCCGACGTGGCCGCCGCGTTCTCCGGCGCCATCGGCGCGATGAGCGGCCCGCTCCACGGCGGCGCCCCCTCGCGCGTCCTCGGCATGATCGAGGACGTCGAGAAGAGCGGCGACGCCGAGGCCTACGTCAAGAAGCTGCTCGACGACGGCGAGCGGCTGATGGGCTTCGGGCACCGCGTCTACCGCGCCGAGGACCCGCGCGCCCGCGTCCTGCGTCGCACGGCGAAGGAGCTGAACGCCCCGCGCTACGAGGTGGCCGAGCAGCTCGAGAAGGCCGCGCTCGCCGAGCTCAAGGAGCGTCGTCCCGACCGCGTGCTCGAGACCAACGTGGAGTTCTGGGCAGCGATCGTGCTCGACTTCGCCGAGGTCCCCGCCAACATGTTCACCTCGATGTTCACCTGCGCCCGCACCGGCGGCTGGTCGGCCCACATCCTGGAGCAGAAGACGACCGGTCGACTGATCCGCCCGTCGGCCATCTACGTCGGACCCGGCGAGCGACCGGCCAGCGACATCGAGGGCTGGAACGATGCCTGGGGCGACACCGACGCCTCCGAAGAGCCCGTCGCCTGACGCACGCGCGCGGCGGGCACCCGGCCGACGTACCAGCTCGTCCGACCGGCACCGCCCGGCCGGATCAGCGAGATGTGCATGTGGTCGCGGTGTCGCAGCGTATTCGAGCACGTCGCGAGCGTCTTGCAGCTCGAGCTGCGGTAGGCCCGCACGCGGAACTGGTCGTACGACGCATAGATGTGGTCGTTCCAGATCACGTACATGATCCCCATCCGACGGGCCAGCTCGGCCGGCTCGCCGGACGGACCGGTCGCGAACGCTGCCCGCAGGAAGCGCTGCGCACGGGTCCGGTCACCGGTCTTCAGGGCGTTCAGCGACCAGTCGAAGGCGCGCCCCTCCTTGTGCTCGGAGACCGACCTGCCCCTGCAGGTCTCGGAGATCCGGCCGAAGCCACCGCCGTAGGTCCTGACCAGCCAGTGCCCCAGCGCCACGGTCCCGGGCTTGGCCTTCGGTGCGCACGCGGTCTGGGGCTGGTAGGACGCATACGGCTCCACCGGAGTCGTCTCCGCCCGGGCCGTGCCGACCAGCAGCAGGCAGGCCACCGCCGCGAGCAGTGGCAGCAGGAGTCGCCTCGTGGCGTGCAGCATCGGTGGTCCCCTCCGTCGGTGGCACGAGGGTAGGCAAAATCTGACCGATATGTCCGCATTTAGGAGAAGAGGGGTCAGGCCCAGATGGGTCCGACCGGCGGGTAGATCTTGGTGAGCGACGACCGGATCGAGGAGAGCCGCGGGGTGGGGTCTCCTCCCGGGACGACCTCGAAGCTGGTGTCCAGCAGCATCGACCGGCCCCAGGCGAGGACCGGTTCGAGGTCGGGGTCCGCGGCATCGGCGGCGAGCTGGGTGACCCAGTCGGCGCGGCCGTAGGCGACGTCGCCGCCGATCATCACCAGCTCGACGTCGGCCGGGGTCGACTCGCACACCGACTCGTAGGCGTCGTCGTCCTGGCGGGCCATCACCACGAGGTCGGCCACCCGGCCGACCTCGAGCGAGCCGAGCTTGCCGCCGAGCGCCGCGACCTCGGCCGCGCCCGAGGTGACCATCGTGACGAGGTCCTCGGCGGTGATCGGGTGGTCCTGCTCGACGAGCTGCTGCCGCGCGACCTTCATCTCGCCGAGCAGGCTCATCGAACCCGACGGCAACCAGTCGGCGCCGAGCGCCATCGGCAGCCCGACGTCGAGGGCATCGCCTGCTCGCGTCGTCTCGCCGTAGAGGCGCAGGTTGGACTGCGGTGACCACACCAGCCTCGCGCCGGCGTCGGCGGCCTGGCCGAGCTGGTCGCGGCTCAGCGCGGTGCCGTGGATGATCACCGTCGCCTTGGTCAACCCCTTGAGGGTGTCGGCGAGCAGGTCGAACTCCTTCTGCGAGCGTTCGTTGTCGCGCATCCCCTCCGCCAGGTGAAGGTAGTGCGCATCGACCTCGCCGGCCGTGATCGCGTCGAGCACGTTCTGGAACTCCGGCCCGCCACGCCCGGTGAGGCTGGTCGGCAGGTCGATGGCCGCGCGCGCCCGGTGCTCGCCGAAGATCATCCCGTCGACGTTGCGCACCATCGACTCGTGCGAGCCCTTCTGGGTCACGATGCTGGCACCCTGGATCGCGGTCACGCCGCCGACGAGGGCCCGGATCTCGGCGTACCTGAGCTGGACGCCCTTCGGCAGCTGGGTGAGCAGGTCGTTCTGCGGTGTGCGCACGAGGTCCTGGTAGGGCTTGCTGGCCCGCCAGGAGTAGCGGTTGACGTAGCTCTTCGGCGGCTCCCACGGCGCGAAGACGTTGAACTCCGGGTGGCCGTGCAGGTCGAGCATCCCGGGCATGATCACGCCGTCGGTCTGGATCGCCAGCGCGGTCGTGGGCTTGCGGGTGGTGATGGCGGCGACGGTGCCGCCCTCGATCCGCACCCATCCCTTGCGTACGCCGTCCGGGGTGATCACCTGGCCCCCGAGCGCGATCGCCTCGCGCGGCAATGTCCGCGGCCGGGGGCGGACCGGCCCAGTGCCCTCGAGCGTGTCCGGCATCCCCGCGAGGTAGGCCGTGGTGAACGGATCGTCCTTGCTGGCCATGGCTGCCCCTTCCCGATCACCCCGTCCTACTCGCACCGGACGGCCTCGACAAGGTCTGGGCGGCCCGGACCGGACCACCCTCGACAAGGACCGAAGCGAGGAGCAAGGTGGGCCGGAACCCTCCCGGGAGGTCGCCATGGTCGCCTTCGACAAAGGCCCGCCGGCAGCACTGGCGCAGCACTTCGCCGATCTGCCCGACATTGCGCCGGAGCTCCGGTCGTTGTTCTGGTACGACTGGGGCCCCGTGTTCTACCGGGGACGGCTGACCGGGAGGGCACGCTTCCTCGGCATCGCCTCCGACCCCGGCCCCACCGAGCGCGTCGTCGGACGCACCCTGGTGGGCGACGCCGGCCAGCGCGTGCAGGGCTTCCTGGAGAAGGTGGGGCTGACCCGCAGCTATGTCCTGGTCAACGCCTTCCCGGTGGCGGTCCACCCCGGCAAGGTGAGCAAGGCCCAGCCCCTGCTGAGCGACCCCGACCAGCTGCGCTGGCGCAACCGCTTCTACGACCTGGTCACCGGGCCCGACCTGGAGGCGATCGTGGCCTTCGGCACCAACGCCCACCTCGCCCTGGACCTGTGGGACAGCAAGCCGGACGTGCCGACCTTCAAGGTGCCGCACCCCTCCAGCCACGACACCGAGTCACTGCTCGAGGAGTGGCGTACGGCGATCCCGGACCTGCGCGCAGCTGTGGCGGCCGACCCTGACGGCACCCAGGGTGGTGCCAACTACGGCTCCACCTTCAAGGAGTCCGACTACCAGGCGATCCCGCCGCTCGACCTGCCGTTCGGGCTGCCGCCCTGGGTCGGCAACGACGCATGGGGCCGCCGGGCGAAACCACGGCACAACAACTCGGTCGAGCGGCTGAAGAGCGACCAGGAGCACACCCTGGTCTGGCGGGCGCCGAGCCCTCAGGACCTCGACTCCTGAGCCGGGAGCAGCAGGCTGCGCGCCAGGCACCGTGACAGCGGGGCGTCCTTGTAGTAGCCGAACCCGGCGATCGGCTGGTAGCCCGCCGACTCGTAGAGGGCGATCGCCTCGGGCTGGCGCAGTCCGGTCTCGAGCACCATCACCTCAGCTCCCGACTCGCGAGCGGTGTCCTCGAGGTGGGCCAGCATCGCGCGGGCCAGGGAGAGTCCGCGAGCCCGCGGCACGACGTACATCCGCTTGACCTCGGCCGTCAGCGAGGTGCCCTCGACCAGCACGTCCGTACGCCGCCGCCAGGCACCCGTGGCCACCGGGCGGCCGTCGAGGTAGCCGACGAAGAAGGCGCCATTGGGCTCCTCGAAGTACGTCGGGTCGATCGGCGTCTCGTCGCGACCGCCGTAGCGAGCGACGTACTCCCCCTGCACCTCCTCGACGAGCAGCGCCGCGTCGGGGTGCGTGATCGGGAGTCGCTCGATCCGCCATCCGGACACCCCCACCATGGCTGACACAATAGGCACCGTGACCGACATCGCGATCCCCGAGGACCTCCTGCCCGCCGACGGCCGATTCGGAGCCGGACCGTCCAAGATCCCGGCCGGCGCGCTCGACGCCCTCGCCGCCACCGGCACCTCGCTGATGGGCACCTCCCACCGCCAGGCGCCGGTGCGCAACCTGGTCGGCCGGGTGCGCGAGGGACTCGGCGCGCTGTTCAACCTGCCGGACGGCTACGAGGTGGTGCTCGGCAACGGCGGTGCCACGTCCTTCTGGGACATCGCGACCTTCGGACTGATCCGCGAGAAGAGCCAGCACCTGAGCTTCGGCGAGTTCTCCTCGAAGTTCGCGAAGGCGGCGACCGAGGCTCCGTTCCTGGCCGACCCGAGCGTGATCAAGAGCGAGCCCGGCTCGCTGCCGACGCCGCAGGCCGAGGACGGCATCGACGTCTACGCGTGGGCGCACAACGAGACCTCGACCGCCGTGATGGCGCCGGTGCAGCGCCCGGACAGAAGGAATGGCTCCGACGACTCGTTGGTGCTGATCGACGCGACGTCCGGTGCCGGCGGCCTGCCCGTCGACGTCAGCCAGACCGACGCCTACTACTTCGCCCCGCAGAAGTCGTTCGCCTCCGACGGTGGGCTGTGGCTGGCGCTGATGTCGCCGAAGGCGCTGGAGCGCGCCGAGTCGATCGCGGCCGGCGACCGCTGGATCCCGGCCTTCTTCGACCTGCCGACCGCCATCGACAACTCGCGCAAGAACCAGACCTACAACACCCCCTCGATCGCCACCCTGTTCCTGATGGCCGAGCAGCTGGACTGGATGAACGGCCAGGGCGGCCTCGAGGCGATGGTCAAGCGCACCACCGCCTCCTCCGAGGCGCTCTACGGCTGGGCCGAGCGCACGTCGTACACCACGCCGTACGTCGCCGATCCGGCGCACCGTTCGCTGGTGATCGGCACCATCGACTTCGACGAGGCGATCGATGCCGACGCCGTGGCGGCCATCCTGCGGGCCAACGGGGTCGTCGACACCGAGCCCTACCGCAAGCTCGGCCGCAACCAGCTGCGGATCGCGATGTACCCCGCGATCGACCCGGCCGACGTCGAGGCGCTCACCGCGTGCGTCGACTACGTCGTCGAGCAGCTCCAGGCCTAGGTCCCCCATGCGATTCCTCGAGCTCGGGACCGAGGTCGAGGACGCCTTGGCGCCGTACGCCGCCGTCGACCGTACGCCGGCCGAGGGACGGTGCTGGGTGACGGCCCACATGGTCGCCGGGCTGGACGGATGCGCCGCCGTCGGGGGCCGCGTCGGCGCCCTCTCGACCGCGCCGGACAAGGCGCTGTTCGCGGACATGCGCACCCTCGCCGACGTCGTGCTGGTCGGGGCGCGCACCGTGCGCGAGGAGGGCTACGGGCCGATCCGCCTCAGCGAGGAGCGCAGCGCGACGCGCGTGGCCCGGGGACTGACCCCGGCCCCGCCGCTGGCGGTCGTCTCGCGGTCGCTCGACCTCGACTGGGACTCACGCGCCTTCGCCGACGCTGCACCCGAGAGTCGCACCATCGTGGTGACCTGCGCCGACGCTCCGGCCCCACGGCTGGCCCGGGCCCGCGAGGTCGCAGAGGTGCTCGTGGCGGGCGAGGAGTCGGTGCAGCCCGACGACCTGTTCCGACAGCTGGCGGCCCGCGGACAGCAGCGGGTGCTGTGCGAGGGCGGGCCGAGCCTGCTGGGCGAGCTGGTCGTCGCCGGCCACGTCGACGAGCTGTGCCTGACCATCTCGCCCATGATGGGCGGAGACCCGCTCCCCGTCGCCGTTTTCCCACCCGGGGCGCCGCTCACCGGCTTCTCGCTGCGACACGTCCTGGGCGAGGACGACACCCTGTTCCTGCGTTACGAGGTGGACCGCGATGACTGACGCCTTCGACTCACTGATGGCCTCGCTGGACGGGCCGATGGCGGTCGTCACCACCGCTGTCGCGGGTGAGCGGGCGGGGTGCCTGGTCGGCTTCCACGCCCAGTCGGCCATCGAGCCGGAGCGCTACTGCCTGTGGCTGTCCAAGGCCAACCACACCTACCGGGTGGCGCTGCGTTCCACCCATCTCGCCGTGCACTTCCTCACCGAGGACGACCTCGACGTGGCCGAGCACTTCGGCACCCTGACCGGCGAGGACGTCGACAAGTTCGCGGACATCGATGTCCTCGACGGTGTCGACGGCGTACCCCTGCTCGAGCGGTGCCCGCACCGGATGGTGCTCACCCGGGTGGCCTTGCTGGACGAGGGCGGCGACCACGTGTGCGTCACCACGGAGTGCCTCGAGGCGACGACCAGCGGCGGCTTCACGCCGCTGCGCCTCTCGCAGGTCCAGCACCTCACACCGGGCCACGAGGCCGACGAGCGCGCCGATCCCCCGACCGGTTAGAGCGCCGCGCTGACCAGCTCGTACGTCGCGGCGTCGAAGGCCACGATGCGGGCCTCCTCGACCTGAGTGGCGGTCGAGGAGAGTGTCTCGACGGCGGCGGCGACGGCGTCGTCCTTGGGCCAGCCGTAGATGCCGGCCGACACGAGCGGGAAGGCGATCGTGCGAGCGCCGAGCTCGTCGGCGACCGCCAACGCGTTGCTGTAGCAGGAGGTGAGCAGCGACCGGTCGCGTTCCCCCGCCGTGAAGTTGGGGCCGACCACGTGGATCACCCACTGCGCAGCCATGGCCCCGGCGGTGGTCCACCCGGCCTGACCGGTGGCGAGGCCGTGCGGGAAGCGCCGCTTGCTGTCCGCGAGGATCTCCGGCCCACCGGCACGGTGGATGGCGCCGTCGACGCCACCACCACCGCGCATCGCCCGGTTGGCCGCGTTGACCACGGCGTCGACGTCCTGGACGGTGATGTCTCCCTGTACGGCGGTCAGCCTCATTCGGCTCTTCTCCTGAGTCCGAGGCCGATGCCGAGAGCACCGACGCCGATCACGGCCGGGATGGTCCACATCAGCCAAGGCGGGTCGATCGACCCGATGGTGCCGCTGGACGAGGAGTCGGAGCCGCTGCTCGCCGGCGTGGGTGAGGGGGTCGGCGACGGGCTGGGACTGGCGCTGGGGCTGGGGCTGGGGGACGCGGTGGGCGGCGGCGGTGCGAGCGCGGGGTCGAAGACCTTGAGCAGGGCCGGCGGCAGGGCGACCTCGCGGACGGCGCTGTGCACCCCCTCGCTGTCGACCCGGATCTTGCCGGTCGGGCCGACCGCGATGCCCTCGCCCTGGGGCTGGAGCGGCAGCCGGATGGCCCCCACCCGCTGCAACCCGGGCAGGGTGTAGACCCCGGCGAACTCGGGACCACGCACGATCAGGTGTCGCCCGTCGCGGGAGCGGGCAGCGTCGGTGGCGTACTCGGCGACGCGGCCGACCGCCTGCAAGCGGTTGGGCTTGGTGCTGCTCAGCGGGGCCGGCGCGCGGTAGACGACGCCACCGCCGATGTTCTTGGTGATGACGTGCAGCCGGCCCTCACGGTCGACGAACATCGACTCGGCGTTGGGGTGCTGCCCCTTGGGGTAGACGAGCGTGTAGCGGCGCGGTGTGACGTCGATGAGATCGGGGCCGACCGTCACCCGGAACACCTGGATCGAGCGGCGCTTGTTGTCGTTGTCGCCGATGTCGCCCACCCAGACCGCACTGGGGCCCGCAGGCGCGAGCGCCTCGACGTCGACCACCTTGGTGCGGAAGCGGACCAGTCCGATGGTCCGGCCGCTCCGTGGGCTGATCACGAACAAGCGGCCGCTGTCACCGGAGTCGTTGCTGGTCACCCAGATCGAGCCGAGGTCGACCAGGGCACTCGCCTCGTTGATCCGGGCGTCGCGGAGCGGCACGACTCCAGGGGTGACCGCTGCACCTGCGGCGAGCGGCGTGAAGCACAGGCTCGCGAGCAGGCTGACGGTGGCCCAAGCATGTCGTGGGCGCCACTTCACTGCGGATCCCCCCTTTCCAGCAGCTCCGCCAGCTGCGGGTGCAGGTGCCAGGTCGACACCAGCTCGTCGTACTCCGCGCGATCCAGCTCCCGGGGGGAAGAGCCGGTGCGCACCGCACGCAACAAGGTGTTGCGTGGCGTGTGCGCGCTGTCGACGAATTCGACGACGTCCACGCGGTAACCAACCAGACGCAGGATGGCCGCGCGCAGGGCGTCGGTCAACGTGTCGGCCAATCTCTCCCGCAAAATCCCGTCTCGGGTCAAACTGGTGTAGCCCACCGGTGTCGGAACTCTGCGTAATTGTGCGGAAATATCGTGATGGCAGCACGGGGCTGCTAGGACCAGGTCGGCCTCCCAGTCGACCGCACGCAGCAGGGCATCGTCGGTCGCGGTGTCGCACGCGTGCAGGGCGAGCACGACGTCCGGTCGCTCCTCCAGGACGGCCTCGCGGATGCCGGCTGCGACGAAGCTGAGCTCGTCGGCGACGCCCAGCCGCTCGGCGACCTCGGTGTTGTGGCGACGCGACTGCTCCTTGACGTCGACCCCGACCAGCCGCACCGGAAGCTGCTCGTGCAGCCAGGCGTGCGCGGCGAAGGTGAGGTAGGCGTTGCCGCAGCCGAGATCGACCACCCGCAGCGGGTCCTCGGCGGTGGGGGTACGCAGCTTGCCCGTGCGCTGCGCGTCGTCGATGGCGACCGAGAGGGCGCGGAGGAACTCCTCGACCTGCCGGTACTTCCCCTGCCGCGACGGCTTGACCCGCCCCTGGGCGTCGGAGATGCCGAGCGCGACCAGGGCCGGGTGGTCCTCGGGCAGCAGCCGCTCCTTGGCCTGGTCGTGGCTGCGCCGCGCGGCGACCGGCGCCTTCCGCTCGGCCGTGTGCAGCAGGGCCTGACCCTTCTTGGTCACCCGCAGCTGATGGGTCGCGGTGGAGGTCTCGACGTGCCAGTTGGCGAACGGCTCCTCGAGCAGGTCGTCGAGCACCTCGCGAGGGTCGGCATGGTTGGAGACGTGGGCCTGGGTGTCGTCGTACGCCGTGAGCTGGAGGTGGCGACCGGCCTTGAGGTCGACGTACCTCAGCTCGATGCGGCGCCAGCGGGGCTCCGGCTGACCGCGGCGACGCCCCGACGCGAGCGCGCGGACGAGGTGCTCGTCGTCGAGGATCTCGCTGCGCAGTCGGGACAGGGCCCGCAGAAGTGGTTCGGCCATGCCGGACCCCTACTTGACCAGGGCGGCGATCACGACGATGAGGATCAACCCACCGAGGGCGACCGGGATCACGAGTCGCCGGCACCGGGGGTTCATGCAGCCGAGCCTACGGGCTCCTCCATGGCGGACTCGTGGGTGACCACCCGGCGCTTGAGCATGCCCGGTCCGCGGGTGAAGACGGCGACCGAGGCGAGCACTCCGAGGATCGTCAGGCTGCCGCCGCCGAGCAGTGTCCAGCGGGCACCGAACTGCTCACCGAGCCAGCCGATGAACGGCGACCCGAGAGGGGTGCCGCCCATGAACACCATCAGGTAGAGCGCCATCACCCGACCGCGCAGCCCCGGCGCCGTGGCCAGCTGCATGGTGGTGTTGGCGGCCGTGATCATCGTCAGGGCGGTGAGGCCGAGCAGCGGCACGATGGCCGCGTAGGCGAGGTACGTCGGCATCAGGCCGGCCGCGATCTCCACCACCCCGAACACGAGCGCGGCGCCCACGACGAGTCGCAGCCGGATGTGGGTACGACGGGCCGCGAGCAGTGCCCCGGTCAGCGAACCGATGGCCATGATCGATCCGAGCAGGCCGTACTCGGTCGCGCCCTTGTGGAAGACGTGTGTCGCCATCAGGGCCGAGGTCATCTGGAAGTTCAGCCCGAAGGTGCCCGCGAAGAACACCACGCTCATGATCAGCAACAGGTCGGGACGTCCGCGCAGGTAGCGCAGCGCGTCGCGGATCTGGCCCTTGTGCCGCGGCTGCCGGTCGACGACCTGGAGGTCAGCGACCGTCATCGATCGAAGCGCGATGACCACGGCGACGTAGCTGACCGCGTTGACCAGGATGACGAAGCCCGTGGCCCTGACCCCGCCGCCGAAAGCGCCGATCAGCAGACCAGCGACGGCCGGGCCGGCCAACCGGGCGGCGTTGAAGGACGCGGAGTTGAGGCCGACCGCATTGCTGAGGTCGTCGGGTCCGACCATCTCGCTGACGAAGCTCTGCCGCGCCGGCGCGTCGAAGGCGGAGCCGGTGCCGAAGACGAAGGCCAGCACGTAGACGTGCCACACCTCGACGGTGCCGGTGATCGCGAGGACACCCAGCAGGAGGGCGGTGAGCGCCATCACCGTCTGGGTGACCTGGAGGAGTCGCAGCTTGGGGACGCGGTCGGCCACCAGGCCGGCGTACGGCGAGAGGAGCAGGGCAGGCAGGAACTGGAGACCGGTCGTGATGCCCAGGGAAGTCCCGTCGTTGACGGCGAGCAGCACGACCAGCCAGTCCTGTGCCACGCGCTGCATCCAGGTGCCGGTGTTCGACACGACACCGCCCATGGCGTACAGGCGGTAGTTGTGGTTCTGCAGGGCGCGGAATGTGGGACTCAACTAGTGGTGGCCAATCGTTGGAGAAGCGGGGCGACCTCACGGAGGAGGGCACGTTCGTCGGGGGTCAGCTCGCGCAGTCGCTGGGCGAGCCAGGCGTCGCGGCGACGCCGGTCGGCCAGGAGGATCTCCCGGCCCATGTCAGTGAGGTCGACGAGCACCTGGCGCCCGTCCTTGGCATGCGGCCGGCGGGCGGCGTACCCCTCCTCGACCAGGCAGTTCACGGTGCGCGTCATCGACGGCGGCTGCACGCGCTCGTGGGCGGCCAAGGTGCCGATGGTGCACTCGCCCTCGCGGAACAGCACTCCGAGCGCGCTCAGCGCAGCGACGCTGAGGGTGTTGTCAGGCTGGCGCTCGCCCCGCAGCCGTCGCGACAGCCGCATCACCGACAGCCGCAGCTCGCTGGCGAGCCCGGAGTCGGTGCGCGAGGCCATCTGTACGGTGGGGGTCATAGTTGCTTAGCATAACTCATTACCCGGGCTAAGTATTTCGAAGGGCACGGTCCACCCGGACATTTCGGGGAGGCTGGCGGGTGGTTCTGGAGGCGGGCGGGCGATGTTTCGCCCTTCCGGTGGCAGTTTCCCCGGGCGGCCGGGGAAACCGCCGCCGCTACGTGAGCAGGTCGGTCAGCGGGTTGATCGCGAAGTACGCGATGAACAGCACGCTGATCACCCAGAGGAGCGGGTGGATGGCGCCGGTCTTGCCCTTGACGACCTTGATCAGCACGTAGCTCAGGAAGCCGGCGCCGATGCCGACCGTGATCGAGTAGGTGAACGGCATCAGCACGATCGTGAGGAACGCCGGGATGGCGATCTCGAGGTCGTCCCAGGAGATGCCCTTGACCTGCTGCATCATCAGGAAGCCGACCAGCACCAGGGCGGGTACGGCGGCCTCGCTCGGGATCACTGCGACCAGCGGAGCCAGGAAGATCGCGAACAGGAACAGCACGCCGGTCACCACCGAGGCCAGCCCGGTGCGCGCACCCTCACCGACGCCCGACGCGGACTCGATGTAGGAGGTGTTCGACGAGACACCGCCGGCACCACCGGCCACGGCGGCGAGCGAGTCGACCACCAGGATGCTCCGCGTGTTCGGCGGAGCGCCGTCGGCGTCCAGCAGCCCGGCCTCGGCGCCGATCGCGGTCATCGTTCCCATCGTGTCGAAGAAGTCGGCCAGCATCAGCGTGAAGATCAGCAGGATCGCGGCGACGGCGCCGACCGAGGCGAACGAGTCGAACAGGTTGAACTCACCGAGCGTCCCGAAGTCGGGGGTGTCGAAGATCTTGTCGGGGAACTTCGGCACGGTCAGGCCCCAGCCGGTGGGGTTCTTTGCGCCGCCGGCGCCGAAGCTGCCGATCGCCTCCACGATCATCGCGACCACCGTCGTGACGATGATCGAGATCAGGATGGCGCCCTTGACGCGCAGCACCCAGAGCGAGATCACCAGCGCGAGGCCGAAGCAGAACACCAGGACCGGCCACCCCTGCAGGCTGCCGCTGGGCCCGAGCTGGACCGGCACCGTGGTGTTGGCGGCATCGGGGATGCGGCGTACGAATCCCGCGTCGACGAAACCGATCAGGGCGATGAACAGGCCGATGCCGACGGAGATGGCGACCTTCAGCTGGGCGGGTACGGCGTGGAAGACCGCCTCCCGGAAGCCGGTGAGCACCAGCACGAGGATCACGATCCCCTCGAGCACGATCAGCCCCATGGCGTCGGCCCAGGTCATCTGGGTGGCAATCGAGAACGCCACGAACGCGTTCAGCCCAAGCCCGGTCGCGAGTGCCAGGGGGAAGTTGGCCACCACGCCCATCAGGATCGTCATGACGCCGGCCACCAGCGCCGTACCGGCCGCGATCATCGCGAGGTTGGGCGCGGACCCGCCGCCGAGGAACTTCCCGTCGACGTCCTTGGCGAAGCCGAGGATCAGCGGGTTGAGCACGATGATGTAGGCCATCGTGAAGAAGGTGACGACCCCACCGCGGACCTCACGCCCGACGGTCGAACCACGCTCGGTGATCTTGAAGAACTTGTCCACGCGCGTGATCCAACCAGACCGCGGCCTGCCCGGTGTTACAGGCGCGTCAATTCGAGCAGGTTAGATTTGGCGCATGCTTCCCGAGGACGACCAGCCGATGGTGCACGAGATCGGCAACCGCACCTACGTGGTCGCCCCGGTCGAGCCGCTGGACCTCGACGGAATCCGCACCATGCAGGTCGGCACCGCCTTCTGGGCGATTGCCTTCGTCCTGCTCCTCCCGTTCTACGGGCGCCTCGAGGACGACGGCCATCTGTGGTGGCTGTGGACCTGCGTGGCCGGCTTCGGTCTCGGCCTGGTCGGGTGGGACCACTGCCGACGCCGCCGCAAGCGTCGCCAGGAAGGCACCGACTGAACCGGACCTGTCGGTGGTCGGACGCAGACTGCGTCGATGGCAACCACTCGCGGGCTCTACTTCACAGCCATGACGCTGGACGGCTTCCTCGCCGACGAGCACGACTCCCTCGACTGGCTCTTCGAGCAGCAGACCGAGGAGGGCGGGCCGGCCGGCTACGAGGAGTTCATCAAGGGCGTCGGTGCGATCACCATGGGCGCCACCACCTACCAGTGGGTCCGTGACCACCTCGAGCGCAGCGGCGAGCCCTGGCCCTACGAGCAGCCTTGCTGGGTGTTCACCCACCGCGACTTCGAGCCGGTCGACCACGACGTCCGGTTCGTCGCGGGCGCCGTCGAGGACCACTACGCAGCCATTGCCGAGTCGGCCGGTGACCGTGACATCTGGGTCTGCGGCGGCGGCGACCTGGCCGGTCAGTTCGCCGACATCGGCCGGCTGCAGCAGGTGATCGTGGCCATCGCGCCGGTGACGCTCGGCGCAGGACGACCGCTGTTTCCCCGCCAACACGACTTCAAGCTGGTCGAGCTGGGGCGCAACGGCGACTTCCTGACGGCGACCTACGACGTCGTCGGCCCGCGACCGGGTTAGAACTCCTCGAGGTCGTCCCGGCTGACGGTGTCGAAGACGTGGTCGGGCATGGGCGGCGGGAGCTGCTTCTTGCGCAGCTGGGCCTCGGAGTGGGCGCCGCAGCCGTGGTCGAGCGCGACCACGCGGCCGTCGTCATTGGCGTACTCGTTGGCGCACACCCCGAACATCGTGGACAGGGGCCCTTCCAGACGCACCAGGAAGCCACAGCCACCGCACCGGCCGGGAGCCGACTGGGCGAGCGGGACGTCGGGACCTTGGTCACCGTCGTACCACCGTTGGGCGGCGAGGTCGCGGCCCTCCATGGAGAGCACCCGGGCCCGGCCGAGACCGACCTCCTCGACGACCTCCACCTCGTCGTCGTCGGGCCGCTGGCCGACGAGGTACGTCGGAACGAGTCGCGGGTCGTCCTCGTCGGCGGGCAACAGGTCGCCGGGTGACAGGTCACCGGGCTGGATGCGGTCGCGCCACGGCACCCACTCGGGTGCGGTGATCGCCTCGTCACCGGGCAGCAGCACGATCTCGTCGATCGTGACGCCGTCCTGACCGTCAGCATGGGCCACCGTCACGCCCCACACCCAGCCGGGATATCCCGCCTGCAGGCAGCCGAAGTGGTGGGTGGCGGCCCCCTCGGACTCCGACCCCACGGACAGGTGCTCACCGACGACGTCGGCGCCCACCTCGGCGACGAGCGCGGCGCGGGCGGCGTCGACCGCCTCGACGGCGACGGAGTCGGGTGCGGAGATCACGTGCTGGATTCTCCCTCATCGGCATGGGTTGTGTCTGCCCGGGCCCACCGTGTTGGCAGGATGTGGACATGGAGGAGGAGACGGCCCAGGACTCCGGGCGGGGACGCCGCGTCGTGGGCGCCACCGGTCGCGGGATCAAGGGCGCCGCCTCGGCGACCGGCCGCGGTGCGTCGTACACCTTCCGCCAGGCGCGCCGCGCCTCGCACGCCGAGGGCGCCGGCGACTCCGGCCTCTACCGCCTGATCGAGCTGCACGCCTTCAACGCCGCGGGCGACGCGGCGGTGGCCATCTCGCTCGCGGGCACGCTCTTCTTCGCCTCGCCCGGGTCGGCGCGTGGCCAGGTCGCGCTCTTCCTGGGACTGACCATGCTGCCGTTCGCGGTGGTGGCTCCCCTGCTCGGCCCGTTCCTCGACCGGTTCAGCCACGGCCGCCGGTGGGCGATCGGCTCCACGATGGCGTTGCGGGCGTTCCTGTGCTGGCTGATGGCCGACGCGGTGGCGACCCAGTCGATCGCGATGTTCCCGACCGCGCTCGGGGTGCTGGTGGCGTCGAAGGCCTACGGCGTCACACGGGCCGCCACGGTCCCCCGCCTGAAACCGCAGGAACTCTCCCTGGTGAAGGCCAACAGCCGGATCTCGCTGGCCGGCGTGGTCGGCGCCGCGATCTCGGCGCCGCTCGCCGGCCTGGCGGCGACCTTCGGCTCGCAGTGGTCGCTGCGCTACGCCTTCGTGGTGTTCGCCGGTGCGACCATCCTCTCGATCCTGCTGCCGGCCAGGGCCGATGCGACCGAGGGCGAGCTGCCGGTCAGCCTGCGCGACGACCAGAAGAAGTTCCGGGTGCCCCCCGGCGTCGTCTTCGCGCTTCGCTGCAACGCCGGGCTGCGGCTCCTGTCCGGCTTCCTGACCATGTACATGGCCTTCCTGCTGCGGCAGTACCCGTTGCCCGGCTTCGAGCACCGCACCACCCTGCTGATGGGACTGGTCATCGGAGCCGCCGGCCTGGGCAACACGATCGGCATCGGACTCGGCTCGATGCTGCGCAAGATCACGCCCTCGGTCACGGTCGTGGTCGCGCTGCTCGCCGACGCTGCCGCGGCTGTTGTGGCGGCGGTGTTCTACGGGTTGATCCCGGCCATCGCGCTCGGCCTCACCGCGGGCGTCGCCGCGGCGATGGGCAAGATCTCGCTGGACGCGCTCGTGCAGCGCGACGTTCCCGAGCGCCACCGGACCTCGGCCTTCGCGCGCTCCGAGACCCTGCTCCAGCTGTCCTGGGTGATCGGCGGGTTCATCGGGATCGCGTTGCCCCTCAAGCTGGGCGACACCGTGGTGCCCGAGCTCGGGCTCGGCGTACTCGCCGCGATCATGGTGCTCTGGACGGTCTTCGTGCTGATCCGTCGGCCGAGCCAGACGGGTCAGGCCAGGCCGGCCGTCTCCTGACGTACGCCGGACCAGCGCTGGGCCACCGCCCCGGCGAGCAGGCCGGCCACGACCAGGACGAGGCCCTCGACCGCGTATTCGCGCAGCCAGTAGCCGTCCAGGAACAGGTCCACGTCGTCGACCACCCTGGCCAGCACCAGCTGGTAGATGCTGATCACCGCCGACAGCACCCCGACGAGCAGCCCTGCCACCGCACCGAGGAGCGGGGTGTCGACCGGCCGACGCCAAACGAGCAGATCGGCGGCCAGCAGGGCGCACGCCGCCACGACCGCGCCGCCGATGAGCGACATCCAGTCGTCGGGGCCCAGTGACACTCCCGCCCTGGTCAGGCTGAGCACCTCGGCCGCCATCATCGCCACGGCGCTCGCCACCGCGATGGACACCCCGACGAACGGTCGCCCCGAGATCACCACCGCCGCGAGCGCGAGGAGGTTCGGCACGCCCACGATGATCGCCCGCGCGAGCAGCATGCCCGAGATGCTGTCGATGCCCACGAACGCGTACGTGAGGTTGTGGTAGACGAACGGCGTCACTGCGGCGTACAGCACCGCCGCCACGGCACAGACCGTGATGACGGTACGGGCACGTTCGGTGAGCTCTCCCCGAGTCATGCAGGGAGAGTACGGCTCAGAGCTCGAGCTCGTCGGCCAATCCACGCAGCAGCTTGGCAGTGGGCTTCGCGGTCTTCGGGTCGGGATGACGTCCGGCCCGGTAGCCCTGCTCGACGCCCTCGAGGAGCCTGATCAGGTCCTCGACGATGCCGACCATGTCCTCGGGCTTCTTGCGCTGGGCGTTGCGTCGGTTCTGGGACACCGACGGCGGCGCGTCCAGCACCTGCACCTGGTGGGCCTGCTCGCCCTTGCGACCCGAGAGGATGCCGAACTCGACGCGGGTGCCGGCCTTGAGGGTGGTGACTCCCTGGGGCAGCGAGGACGAGCGGACGTAGACGTCGTCCCCGTCCTCACGTGAGAGGAAGCCGAATCCCTTCTCGGCGTCGTACCACTTGACCTTTCCGGTTGGCACCGTCCTGGCCTTTCTCTCGGTCGAATTCTGCGGCTTTCGGCAGCGAGAGCACAGCGTACGCGGTCGACGGAAACGCGCGCCAACGAGTTCAGCGGTAGTGCTCCGGGTCGTCGAGGAGCTCGTTCATCGACCCCGAACGGAAGCCGAGCGGATCCACCTCGACGCCGTCGAAGCCGGCGTCGCGCACGACGGACTTCATCTCCTCGGCCGCCTCGATGAGTCCCCGGTCGACCTCGATCCGGGCCTGGTCGCCCAGGTCACGGACCCGCAGGTTTCCGACCCGGTGACCGGCATCGCTCAGGGCCGTGCGCAGGGCCGCCTCGGCGCGCTCGACGCGGGCCAGACGAGCGGGGGTGATCTCGATGCCGTAGGCGACCCGTGAGCTCAGGCAGGCCGCCGCGGGCTTGTCCCACGTCGGCAGGCCCCAGTCGCGCGACGCCGTACGGATCTGGTCCTTGGTCAGCCCGACGTCCTGGAGCGGCGTGACGGCTCCCCGGTCGGCGGCCGCGGCGATCCCCGGACGGAAGCCGGCGCGCGCGTCGTCGGCGTTGGTCCCGGTGGCGACGGCGTCGTACCCGTGCGCCTCGGCGAGGGGTCCGAGCACGTCGAGCAGCTCGGCCTTGCAGAACGCGCACCGGTCGCCGTCATTGGCGCGGTAGCCCTCGCGCTCCATCTCCGACGTACGCGGCGTCAGCACCTCGACGCCGAGGGACTCGGCGAACTCCTGGGCAGGCCCACGCTCGGCCGCGGGTAGTGAGGCGGAGTACGCCGTGGCAGCCGCGACGTTCTCGGCCCCCAACGCGCGCACCGCGGCCGCGAGCAGGAACGCGCTGTCGGCTCCCCCGCTGAACGCGACCATCAGCCGCCCGTGCCGCTCGAGCCGCTGCTCGAGCTCGGTCAGCCGGTGCTCCAGCAGATGGCCGTCCAGCCAGGCCGGGAACTCGTCCAGGTCGGCCAGCACGACGTCGGTGCCGGCCTCCTCGAGCTGTTCGCGGGTGCTGCCGCCGGTCAGCACGGAGACGCTCGTGATCCCAGCCGCCCGCGCACCCTCGACGTCGTGCACGTGGTCGCCGACGTAGATGTCGGCGTCGTGGCGCCTCAGCACCTCGCCCTTGCCGGTCCCCCACACCCGTCCCTCGACGACGTCGACGTCCAGGCCGAGGTGGTCGACGTGCAGCTGTGCGTTGGGCGTGTGCTTGCCGGTGACCAGCACGATCCGCCCGTGGTGGCGTCGTACGGCAGCCAGCGCCGCGGCCACCCCGGGAAACGCCGGCGTCGGCGTGACAGCCGTGTCGGGGTAGATCTCGCGGAACCGCTCGACCGCCGGCACGATCTGCTCGGCCGGCAGGTGCGGCTCGAGCAACAGGTCGAGCGGCGGCCCGAGGTTGGCCGTCATCTCTGCGGTCGGGAACTCCACCCCCAGCTCGGCCCCCAGCACATCCAGCGTCGCCGCAAACCCCACCACCGTGTCGATCAGGGTCATGTCGAGATCGAACCCGACCACCAGCTGACCACTCACAGGATCCAGCCTACGTGGGCCGTTCGGGCCCGGCGGACAAGGTGGTCGAGCAGCGAGCGAAGCGAGCGGATAGTCGAGACCACTCGGGGCTGGTCGGCCGGTCTGGGTCAACGAGAGTCGTGGTTTCCGTGGGCGTGGGGTTGCGGTGGCGTCCCGACGCCTCTGTGCGCCTTCCGGCGGCGGGGGTTCAGATCCTGTGGTTGCGGTCGCTGGGTTCGGGAAGTGGGTCCGTCACGGTTTGCTTGGCATTCGGTGGTTGAGGAGCGAGCGCCAGCGAGCGTCTCGAAACCACCCGCTCCCGCATCGGCCGCGAGGGACAAGGTGGTCGAGCAGCGAGCGGAGCGAGCGGATAGTCGAGACCACTCGGGGCTGGTCGGCCGGTCTGGGTCAACGAGAGTCGTGGTTTCCGTGGGCGTGGGGTTGCGGTGGCGTCCCGACGCCTCTGTTCGGCTTCCGGCGGCGGGGGTTCAGATCCTGTGGTTGCGGCGGTCAGGGTTCTTGCAGCGGGTCCGTCGCGGTTTGCTTGGTGTTCGGTGGTTGAGGAGCGAGCGCCAGCGAGCGTCTCGAAACCACTGATCGAGGTGTCAGAGGAGTTCTCCACATCTTCGAATCTGTTATCGAAACTGTCGGTGCCGACGTCTAGAGTTTCTTCATGGACACCACCACCACTCTCACCGCAGCCGAGGTGATCGACCGTGTCCAGGCAGCCCGCGCGCTGGCCCACCAGTGTGAAGTCGAACAGCTCTACATGGCGATCCACTGGGCACTTCTGCACCCCTGTCGTGATGAGTTCCCGGCGGGCTGGGAAGACGACCGCGGCCTTTTCTCCGCGGGTGCTCCCTTGGCAGGGCCGGGTGCGCCGCTGGTCGACGAGTTCGCGCCGGCGTCCTTTGCTGCTGCCCTCGGCATCTCCCTGGAGGCCGCCAAGCAGCACATCGCGGACGCCCTCGAACTCACGTACCGACTCCCTCGGCTCTGGGAGCTCGTGCTCGACGGTCAGGTCCCGGTGTGGCGAGCCCGGGCGATCTCCCGGGAGACCCACGACCTCTCACCAGAGGCCGTGGCGTTCGCCGACCGGCTGATCAGCGCCACGCCCTCGAAGATCGGACTGGTCGACGCCGCCCGCCTCGTCCAGGAGGCACGGCTGTACTTCGACCCCGACCGGGCTGTGGCGGACGAGGAGGAGGAGCTCGCTCGTCGCGGAGTGTGGATCCGCCACCGCGGCAACCCCGCCACCACCGACGTGGTGATGACCCTCGACACCCCCGACGCATTGTTGTTCGACCAGACCGTCGGCCGGATCGCCGGCGAACTCAGGAGCCTCGGCGACAGCGACCAACTAGATGTGAGGCGGGCCCGGGCCGTCGGGATCCTGGCCGACCCCCAGTACGCCCTGGACCTGCTATCCGGACGCGACGCAGTACCCAGCGTTGGCACCGGTCTCGGTGCGGTGAACCTCTACGTGCACCTCGACCCCGACCAACCAGGTGCAGTGTCGATCGAGAAGCTCGGTGCCGCCACCGACCAGCTCCTCACCGACTGGCTCACCAGGTATGCAGCCGCCGCCGGCGGCAAGGTCATCGTCCGGCCCGTCCTCGACCTGAGCTCGACCCAGGCGGTCGACCAGCACGACCCACCATCAGCGATGCGAGAGCTCTGCACCCTGCGCGACGCCTACTGCGTCTTCCCCGGCTGCATCCGCGACTCCAGGGCTTGCGACCTCGACCACATCACCGCCTACATCCCCATGTCCGAGGGCGGACCGCCGGGTCAGACGAACCCGCTGAATCTTGCGCCGTTGTGCAGGACGCATCACCGGATGAAGACCTTCACCGCCTGGGACTACAAACGTCTCGAGGACGGCACCCACATCTGGACCAGCCCCACCGGACACCAGTACGAAGTCCCACCCATCAGCCGCCGCCCACCCCGAAGAACCTGAAGCCCCCACCACCCCGGCCCACCCCAGCCGGGGGCACAGCCATGCCTTCAGACGAAAACCCACCTCACCCGGCAGCCGCAACCACAGGATCTCGAGCCAAACGACCGCAAGCCGACCAAAGGCACCGGGACGCCACCGCAACCACCGCGGACATCGACCGCGTACCCCGTCAACCCGCATCCCCGACCAGCCCCGAGCGCGCCCGGAAGCCCCACCAACGAAACCTGCGCCCGGGTGACCGCGGACCCTCGCCACCGCTGCCGCAGAACAGACCAGTGGTTTCGAGACGCTCGCTCCTCAACCACCGACCAACAGTGACGGACCCTCTCTCCGAAACCCGACCACCGCAACCACAGGACCTGTTCCCAGGCGACCGCAAGCCGACCGAAGGCGTCGGGACGCCACCGCAACCCGAGCGGACGTCGACCACGTACCCCGTCAACCCGCATCCCCCGACCAGACCGAGCAGGCACGGAAGCAACACCAACAAACCCACGCCCATACAACGGGACCTGTCACCCCCGTGGTCGAAGATGCGGGCATGGCAACTTTCACTGGGGCTGACGCACTGCGGGGCGCGGAGTTCGTCGATGCGGACCTGCGGGGGGCGAGGTTCGTCAGGGCCGACCTGTCCGGGGTGGTGATGCGCGCGGTCGAGGTGTCGGGGACCGACATCGATGCGCCGTGGCTCTCGGAGGGCGAGGGACTGGTCGTCAACGGCGTCGACGTGGGTCCGTTCGTCGAGGCGGAGCTCAACCGGCGGTTCCCCGGGCGCGCGGACAGGCGGGCCGGTGATCCCGACGGTCTGCGTGCGGCGTGGGCCAGGCTCGAGCAGACCTGGGCGGCGACCCTCGAGCGGGCGGCGGCGATGCCGGCGGGCACGGTCGAGGTGTCGGTGGACGGCGAGTGGTCGTTCTCGCAGACATTGCGTCATCTGGTGATGGCGACCGACACGTGGCTGAGGCGAGCAGTGCTGGGGGTCGAGCAGCCGTACCACCCGCTCGGCCAACCGCATGCCGAGTACGAGACCGACGGCTACGACCTGGCCGTCTTCACCACCGAGACCCCGGCGTACGACGACGTGCTGGGGGCCCGGGCCGATCGGGTGGCGATGGTCCACGACTACCTGGCCACCGTCACGGCCGAGGTGCTGGCCGAGCCACGACCCCACGCGTGGGCTCCCGACCACCCGGTGACGACCTTGGCGTGCCTGCACGTGATCCTCAACGAGGAGTGGGAGCACCTGCGCTACGCCGTGCGCGACCTCGAGGCTATCGAGGCCGGATCCCGTCAGCCAGCGCCCGGGCCAGCGTCGGAGAGAGCGGAAGCCGGGGAATGAGCGTGGCCTGGTAGGCGTGATAGGTGTCCGGCTTGCCTTCCCAGGTCGAGCTGCTGGGGGTCAGGTCGGGAGTGAGCTCGTGGTGCCAGGAGCCGTGCTCGCGATCGACGAAACAGGTCTCGATGTGCTGCCACCAGGTCGCGTACCAGTCGGCGTACGACGATTCACCGGTCACCGCGTGCAGGGCGGCCGCGGTGGCGGTGCCCTCGGCGACGACCCAGTGCATCCGCTCGCGTACGACGGGGCGGCCCGACCAGTCGACGGTGTAGACGAACCCGTCGGCGCCGTCGACTGCCCAGCCCTCCCGGACAGCGGCGTCGAACAGCGCGACCGTGTCGGTGAGCAACCAGGCCGGGGCGTCCGTGCCGAGACCGGCACGGAGATGCAGCGCCAGCCGTCCCCACTCCAGCCAGTGGCCGATGGTGGCGCCGTAGGGACGGAAGGGGTGCGCGGGCTGGTCGGCGTTGTACTCCAGCTGCGGCGTCCACGTCGCATCGAAGTGCTCCGGGATCCGCCAGTGGTTGGACGCGGCGAGGTCGTGGATGACACGCGTGGTGATCCGCAGGGCCCGCTCGCGCAAGGAGGCGTCGTCGAGCACGTCGGCCGCCGACAACAGTGCCTCGACCGTGTGCATGTTGGCGTTCACGCCGCGATAGGGGTCCAGCGTCGTCCACGTCTCGTCCCACTGCTCGACGACCATCCCGAACTCCTCGTCCCAGAAGTGGTCGAGCAGCACGGTCAACGCCTCGTCGAGCAGCTCGCGGGCACCGGGACGGTCGGCAGCGGTGGCACTGGCGGCGGCGAGTACGACGAACGCGTGCTCGTAGGCCGTCTTGTCCGTCGTGACCGGACCGTCGGGACCGACCTGCGCCCACCAGCCGCCGTTGACCCCGTCGCGGAACCGGCCCCGCAGGGCGGCCACCCCGTGGTCGACCAGCGACGCGCAGTCGGGCCGTCCGAGCAGGTGCCCGAGCGCGTAGACGTGGGTCATCCGGCAGGTGATCCACAGCTCGACCGGGCGGTCGGTCTCGACCTCGCCCTCGGAGGAGAGCCACCCGAAGCCACCCTCGGGGAGGCGGGAGGCGCGGCCGAAGTCGAGCAGCCGGTCACCTTCTTCGGCGAGGTCGAGCATCAGTACGTCTCGCCGACCCGGTACGTCGCGACGCCGAGCGTCGAGTCGCTCTGGCCGTAGTAGGCGAACCAGGTGTCCTGGAAGTGCACCAGGCCCTCGACGAAGGTCACGTTCGAGACCAGTCCGTGCTGGTCCTCGCGGGTGGTCGGCTCCAGCCAGGGACGGTTCATCTGCGCCAGGATCTCGGTCGGTCGCGCGGGGTCGAAGAGCAGCTGACCACAGGTGTAGCGCACGGTGCCGTCCTCAAACTTCACAGCAGCATTGTGCAGCAACAGGATGAGCCCGTTGTTGATGATGATCGGCTGCGGCCCGACCTCGACCAGGAACTCACCGAACGTCCCCGGCGGCGTGGGCACCATCAGCGGCTCGTCCTGGGGGCCCGGCTCCCAGTGGATCAGGTCGTCGGACCAGGCGTGGTAGATCGAGCCCTCGCCGAAGTACATCAGCCAGCGGCCGTTGACCTTGCGGTCCAGGATCGCGCCGGCCTTGCTCCACGGCGTCGGGACGTCGGCAGCGTTCGGCTCGAAGGTGTTGAAGTCCGGAAACAGCGGGCCGTGCTTCTCCCAGGTGAACAGGTCGGTCGAGGTGGCCAGGCACAGCTGGGCGTTGGTGCCGTCGTAGGCCGTGTAGGTCAGGTAGTAGGTGCCGTCGATCTCGGTGACGCGGGGGTCCTCGCAGCCGTGGCGCTCGTAGTTCTCGGTCGGCGAGAGCACCGGCTCGGTATGCCGCTCGAAGTGGAGGCCGTCGTCGCTGGTCGCCAGCCCGACGTGGCTGACGATGTCGTCGGCGTGGGCGCGGTAGAGCAGCACCACCTTCCCGTCCTTGACGACCGCCGCCGGGTTGTAGACGCTCCCGGACTCCCAGCCGTCGCCCTGCGGGGTGAGGATCGGGTTCTCGGCGTACGGCGTGAACGGGCCGAGCGGAAATTCTGCGTGCGGCATGGGAAGCCTTTCTGTGGGAAGGGGGTCAGCGGCGGACGATCGTGACGCCGCCGGGAGCGACGGTCACGGGTACGTCGGAGGCAGCGCTCGTGGTGTGGCCGAGCAGGCGACCGGTGCCGTCGTAGGACCACACCTCGGCCCGGCCGCTGCCGGGTACCTCGACCGTCGTACGTGAGGTCGAGGTGGCTGCACTGCGCAGCAGGGCGGTGCCGTGCCCGTGCCCGCCGAGGACCAGCCGGGAGACGAGCGGCTGCACCATGACGGCGTCGAGCCGCGCGGTGCCGCCCCTGGTCGAGGCGGTGAGCGTCGGGGCCGAGGTCGGCGTCGGGAGCGTCACCGGCAGCAGCGCGCCGGGGGCCGGCGAGTCGCCCTGGGGTCCGATGGCGCCGGAACGCACCGAGCCGAGCCCGCGACCCGCGACGAACGACGTGACCGCCCGCGACGACGGCTGCAGCTCGACCACCGGGATGACCAGCGACGCCGGGTGGGGCCCGAGGTCGAACGTCGCGGTGCTGCCGGCCGGCATCGAGGCATAGCCGGTGCCGCCGTACTGCGCCTCGCCGGTCCAGGCCGACTCGGGCTTGACGGCAGTGGCGCCGCCGGACAGCTGGGCGTCCTCGGCCTGCACGTAGGAGGTGCCGACCTGCTCCTGCAGGTCGGACGTCTGCGCGATCCGTCGTACGGCGGGGTGGGCGTCCAGGGCGAGCATGGTGAGCAGGCCGTGGATGGTCGACTCCGCGCCGGAGTTGTGGTTGACCGTGCCGTCGGCGGCGATGCCGTCGATGGTGACACCCGTGGCGGGGTCGTACGCCGGCTGGCCGGACGCGTTGGCACCGAAGAACCAGGCAGCCGTGATCCCGGCCATGCGGTCGGCCCCGCCACCCGTGGCGATCAGCGACTGGACGCGCGAGTCCACGCCGTAGGCGATCTGGGTGCCGTCGGCCCGGGTCGGGAACCGGCCGTTGTCGGGGCCGCCCGAGGTCAGCAGCCACGGGTCGAAGGTGAACGAGTCACGTGCCGCTGCCGCCCGCGCGGCCCGGTCCCCCGTCGCGGCCGCGGAGGCGGCCAGCGCCGCCGGCATCTGCGAGGCCCAGGCGTGCCAGTGCGACAGCGACTGGTTCCACGGCTGGACGGCACCGAACGGCCACGTCCGGGCGTTGCCGGCGGACATCTCGGTGATCCCGCGCGTGAGCTGGGTGAGCACCGTTCGTTCCTTGCCGCCACCGCCGGCCCGCACGTAGGCCGCGAGTCCGAGGACAGCCTCGGCCGAGGCGTCGGCGCCGTTGGCGATCAACCAGGCCGGCATCCGCCGACCGTCGATGTTCAGGTGCTGTCCGTAGGCGTCGAGGACCTGCCGGTCGATCGCTCCGGTGGCCAGGTCGAGCCGGGTGCGCAGGAACCGCGCAAAGGCAGGATCGGTGCGCTCGAACGCGGCGTACCCCTCCCCCAGCGCCCAGACCGTGCGGGCCAGCCAGTACGACGCGTCGCTGTCCGACGGGTCGGGCTGCTCGACCGGATCAGCGCTCGGGTGCAGGGTGCCGTCGGGCTGCATCCAGAGGACGACGTTGCCGCGGTGGGCACCGGTCGTGGTCTGCAGGTAGGTCAGTCCGCGCAACATCTCGTACGCCGCGTGCCGGCTCGAGGCGGCACCGGTCAGCTTCCAGTGGCGCAGGTACACGACAGCAGCCCGGGCCATGTCGTCGGCGTTGAACGCCCCCTGGCCATAGGTGTCGTGAGTGGCGTCGTACGTGCCCCCGCCGACGCGCTTGAAGGAGCCGTCGTCCTGTCGGTCGGCATAGGTCCAGAGGGTGCCGACCGAGGGGTCCTGGGCGAGCCGGTACGTCGTGTGGCCGGTCTGCTGGGGAGGCGTGACCCGGTCCCCGAGGAAGTCGAGGTGGGCGAGGTTGGTGAGCGGTGTGGGTTCGGCCGCTCCTGCTCCTCCGACCGGAGCCAGCACGACGCCGGCGAGGACAAGTGCGATGAGACTGCGGAGCATGGTCATCCCTTCACCCCACTGCTGAGCTCGGCGCCGGTGAACCGCTTCTGGAACACCACGAAGAGGGCGACGGCGGGTGCAGCGAGCACCACGGCCCCGGCGAGGATCGCGCCATAGGGGTTGGAGGCGCGTCCGGCGATGTTGCTGATGTAGTTGGCGAGCGTGACCGCCAGCGGTTGCAGGCTCTGGTCCTTGGTCACCAGGAACGGCCACAGGAACTCGTTCCAGGGCCCGATGAAGGTCAGCAAGGTGGCGGTGAGGATGGCCGGGCGCACCAGGGGCAGGGCGATGGACCACAGGATCCGCAGCTCGCTCGCCCCGTCCAGTGCCGCCGCGGCGAAGAGATCCTCGGGCAGCTGCAGGAAGAACTGCCGGAACACGAACACCGCGGTCGAGTTGATCGCGAACGGCGCGATCATCCCCAGGTAGCTGTCGGCCAGCCCGTAGCTGCGCACGATCATCACGTAGATCGGGATGATCAGCAGCTGGAACGGGATGATCTGCACGAGCAGCATCACCGCGAACAGCGCGCCGCGACCGCGGAACTTCAGCCGGGCCAACGCATACCCGGCGAGTACGCCGAACACGACCGTCCCGAGCAGCACGCCGCCGGTGAACACCACCGAGTTGAACAGCGACTGCGCCAAGTCGACGCGACTGTTGATCTCGCTGTAGTTGTGCAGCGTGAGTCCGCCGGTCGGGAACGCGCCCTTGACGGTGGTGTCGGGCTTCTCCTGCAGGGAGCCGATCACCATGTAGTAGAAGGGGAAGAGGAACACGAAGGCACCGAGGAACAGTGCGGCCGTGCTCCAGATGCGGCGTTGCTTCACCATCAGTCACGCTCCAGGAAACGTCGTTGGACGAGTGCGATCACGAGCACCAGGGCGACGAGGATCACGCCGATGGCCGAGGCGGTGTCGGGGTTCCCCTGCTCGATGCCCTTCTGGTACATCACGAACACCGGTGACGCGGAGGCGCCGTCGGGGCCGCCACCGTTGGTGAGCAGGTAGGGCTCGGTGAACAGGTTGGCGCCGGTGATCGTGGCGAGGATGACCACCAGGCTGGTGGCCGAGCGGACCCCCGGCACCGTCACGTTCATGAACGACCGGAAACGTCCGGCCCCGTCGATCGAGGCCGCCTCGTAGAGGTCCTTGGAGACCCCCTGCAGCGCCGCCAGGTAGAGCAGGATGAAGAACCCCATCTGCTTCCAGGTCACGAACAGCGCGATCACCGGCATCGCGAGGTGGCTGTTGACCAGCCACGACGGCGACGGCGCCAGCGGCCCCAGCACCTGGTTGACCAGGCCGCCGGAGCTGAACAGGAACAGCCAGACGCCGACCAGCGCGACACTCGCCGTCACGTAGGGCACGTAGTAGGAGACCCGCAGGAAGGTGCGGGCCCGCACGATCGAGTTCAGCCCGGTCGCCAGCACCAGCGACAGCACCACCGTGAGCGGCACGTTGATCACCAGGAAGATCGCGACGTTGAGGAACGCACGCTGCACGTCGGGGTCGGAGAGCACCGTCTGGTAGTTCTCCAGCCCGACGAACGGGCGGTCCACCTGCGCGCCCGGGGCGGCGAAGAAGTAGTCGTGGAAGCTGATCCAGACCGCCAGCCCCAGGGGGTAGGCGAACACCAACGCGAGGAAGAGCGCGTACGGCGCCGCGAACACCGTCCCCAGGGGCTGGCGGCCGAAGACCTTCGTGAGCACTGGCCTCACGCCGTCAGGACTGACCGGCGAGCTCGTCGGCCTTGTCGGCTGCGGCCTTGATGGCCTCGTCGACCGAGGTCTTGCCGAAGATCACCGAGGAGGAGAAGTTGTCGCGGATCTCCTGCCAGATCTCCACCGAGTTGGGCACGTTCGGCACCTCGACGGTGCGTGATGCCTGGTCGGCGAAGGCCTTGTAGTCCGGGTTCTTGGCGAAGTAGTCGGCGTACGTCGTCGGCAGGTCGCTGCGGATCGGCATCTGGCCGGTCGTCTCGAGCAGCTTGCCGTCCTGCTCCTTGCTGGTGGCGAACTTGAGCACGTCCCAGGCCGTCTTCTGGTTCTTGCACGCCGAGTAGAGCGCGATGTTCTTGGCGTCGGTGAAGGTGTGGATCTCGCTGGGGTCCATCCCCTCCTTGGTCGGCACCGGGACCGCGCCCCAGTTGACCTTGCCCTTGTAGACGGCGATGGCCCACGGACCCACGACCGCCATCGCGGCCTTCTTGTCGGCGAACGAGTCCCCGTCGTACTTCTCCTGCGGGGTGTAGCCGTCCTTGTACATCTGGGCCCAGAAGTTCCAGACGTCCTTGCCGGCCTCGTCGTTGAAGGTGGCCTTGCCGTCCTCGATGGTCTGCTTGCCACCGGACTCGGCGGCGTACAGCGGGTAGAAGTCGAACCAGGACTGGAAGAACTCGCTCGACGGCGCCGGGGCGATCGCGGCCGGAGCGGCCTTGCTGTCGACGATCTTCTTGCTGGTGGCCAGGAACTGGTCGTAGGTCTTCAGCGGCGGGTTGTCGACGTCGAGCCCGGCCTTCTTGAACATGTCCTTGTTGTAGAAGATCATCACCGGGTTCTGCTTCCACGGGATCTGGTAGTACTTCCCGTCCGGCGACTGGTACTGCTCGGCGGAGTCACCCGAGCGCTGCTCGATGTAGTCCTTGGCCCCCTTGAAGTCGTCGAGGGCGACGAGGCCGCCCTGCTTCTCGAACTGGGGTACGGCGGCCGGGCTGGTGTTGAAGACCAGGCACGGCGCGTTGCCGGCGGTGATCGCGGCGCCGATCACCTCTTCGGAGGTCTTGCCGGCCGGGATCTCCTGCGCCGACACCTTTTGATCGGAGTGCGCGTCGTTCCACTCCTTCACCATCGCCTTGCCCCAGGCGATCTCCTCGGGGTTGTTGGAGAGCCAGACCTTGATCGGGCCGGTCGAGCTCTCGGCCTTGCCCGAGTCACCGCCGCTCCCGCAGGCGGCGGTGACGCCCAGGGCGAGGACGGCGAGCGAGGTGGTGACGAGATGGCGTTTCATGGTGCTCCTATCGGCGAGGTGTTGGTCCGGTCGACGAGCGCACGACCAGGCGTGCGGCGGGCAGATCGGCGGGCGTTGGCTCCTCCAGGTCGATCAGCTGGAGGAGCCGGGTGGCGGCCGCACGTCCCCAGGCCACGACGTCGGTGTGCACCGAGGTCAGGGACGGCTGGAGGTGTGCGGAGATCTCGACGTCGTCGAACCCGGTGACCGACAGGTCACCCGGCACCGAGACGCCGCGTGCGAGGGCCAGCGAGAGTCCGGCCATGGCCATCAGGTCGTTGGCGAAGACGACGGCAGTCGGCGGCACCGCCTGGTCGAGCAGCACGCCCATCGCGCGGGCGCCCGACTCGGCCGAGAAGTCCGCCTCGACGCAGGTGCCCTCGGGCAGCCCGGCATCAGCGAGGGTCTGGCTCCAGGCGCGGCGGCGGGACCGGCCGTGCACCATCTCCAGCGGACCGGCGACGTGGGCGATGTCGCGATGACCCAGTGCGATGAGGTGCTCGACGGCGGCCCGGATGCCGGGCGCGTCGTCCACGCCCAGGCCCGACTGTCGCTCTCGCGGCTGCTCCCCCAGCTCGGGTCCGATCAGGACGGCCGGCAGGCCGAGCTCCTCGAGCAGTGCCGGTCGCGCGTCGTCGACCCGCAGGTCGGTGACGAAGACGCCGTCGACCCGACCCTCCTGCACCAGCCGGCGGTACGCCGGGTGGTCGGCCTGCTCGGCGACCTGGAGCAGCAGGGCGTGGCCACGCGGCGACAGGGCGGCCTCGAGACCGGCGATGAACGAGGGGAAGAACGCGTCGGCGCGCAGGATCTCGGGGGGCCGGGCGATCACCAGCCCGACGGCGAGGGCCTTGGAGACCGACAGCGCCCGGGCCCGCGGGCTCGGCGCCCAGCCCAGCTGCTCGGCGGTCTCGAGGATGCGGCGGCGGGTGTCCGGGGAGATACCCGGACGACCGTTGAGGGCGAAGGAGACGGCACCCTTGGACACACCCGCGGCAGTCGCCACGTCGTTGATCGTCGGCCGTCCCATACCGACCGACTAAACCGGTTTAGTTCCGATGTGTCAACCGTCACGTCGTACGGCGGGCGCGACTCCTCAGGCCTCCTGGGCGGTCAGCGGGGTCGCGATGTTCTCCAGCGACTCGCCCTCGGCCTTGACGCCGAGCACCGCCTCGACCAGGCCTCCGGCGACCATCAGGGCCGCTCCGATGAAGTAGCCGATCGCGATCGCGGTGATGTCCTTGTCCGCGGAGGCGTTGTCGATCAGCTTTCCGAACAGCAGGGGGCCGGTGATGCCGCCGACCGCGGTCCCGATGGCGTAGAAGAACGCGATGCACAGGGCCCGGGTCTCCATCGGGAAGACCTCACTGGCCGTCAGGTACGCCGCGCTCGCCCCGGCCGAGGCGAAGAAGAAGATCACTGCGCCGAACACCGTCAGCGAGACGGCATCCAGGTCGCCGAGCACGATGCCTGCGGCCGCGAGCAGCACCCCGGAGAGGATGTAGGTACCGCTGATCATCTTCACCCGGCCCACCCGGTCGAACAGCGGCGAGAGCAGCAGGGCGCCGGCGAAGTTGCTCACCGCGAAGATGGCGAGGTACCAGCCGGTCTGCTTGACGTCGAAGAACGTGGACAGGGTGTCGCCGTAGGTGAAGAAGAAGGCGTTGTAGAGGAAGGCCTGGCCGACGAACAACGAGAAGCACAAGACGGTGCGCTTCGGGTAGAGCGCGAAGACGGTGCGGGCGATCTCCACCATCCCGATCGAGCGCCGCTGGCGGATCGTGATCGTCTCCTCCACCGGGTCCAGCGGCGAGCCGGTCTCGTCGCTGACGGTCTGCTCGATGTCGCGGACGATCTCCTCCCCCTCGTCCTCGCGACCGTGGATGAACAGCCACCGGGGGCTCTCCGGCACGTTGCGTCGCACGATCAGGATGCCGACAGCCAGCACCGCCCCGAGCCCGAAGGCGATCCGCCATCCCCAGGCGGGATTGACGATGTTGGGGTCGAGCAAAGGGATGGTGAGCAGCGACCCGGCGGCGGCGCCGACCCAGAACGAGCCGTTGATCGCCACGTCGACCCGTCCGCGGAAGGCCGCCGGGATCAGCTCGTCGATGGCAGAGTTGATCGCGGCGTACTCCCCGCCGATGCCGGTGCCGGTGAGGAAGCGCGCCGCGAAGTACCACGTCGGGTTCATCGAGAAGGCCGTCAGCACCGTCGCCACGGTGTAGACGCCGAGGGTCACCAGGAACAGCTTCTTGCGGCCGAACCGGTCGGTGAGCTGGCCGAAGAACAGCGCGCCGATGCACGCGCCGGCGACGTACGCCGCTCCGGCGAAGCCGATCTGGGAGCTGTTCATCCCGAGCCCGGTGCTGGCGGGCTTCAGCGCGTCGCTCATCGAGCCGACGATGGTCACCTCGAGCCCGTCGAGGATCCACACCGTGCCGAGCCCGATCACGACCAGCCAGTGCCACCGAGCCCACGGCAACCGGTCGAGCCGGGCCGGGATGTCGGTGGTGATGCGTCCTGTCTCGACTGTCTCTGCCACGTCCGACCTCGTACCCCGGGCCTTCGGGGGCAAACACAGGGTGCGCGTCTAGGCTCCGGGTGTGCTGATCACCAACCACGTCGTCGCCGGTGCGGTGATCGGGGCCGTCGTCCGTCGACCGGCGTACGCGTTCGGGATCGGGGTGACCTCCCACGCCGTGATGGACGCCCTGCCGCACTGGGGCCATCCCGACTACTCGGTCTTCATCAAGGTCGCCGTCGTGGACGGGCTGTTCGGCCTGGCCACGATGGCGACCCTCGCCCGCGCCGCCGGACCGGAGCGCCGCGCGGCCGTGGTCGCAGGCATGCTCGGCGCCTGCCTGCCGGACGCCGACAAGCCGAGCACGCTGTTCTTCGGGCGCTCACCCTTCCCGGCGTGGGTCGACGAGGTCCACAAGCGCATCCAGAACGAGGCCCACGAGCGGATGCCGTTCGAGGCGATCGGCGGCGTCGTCGGCTCCTTCGCGGCGCGCGCGCTGCTGCGTCGCCTCGCCTAGCTCCTAGGCCAGCTTGGCCCGGACCACGTCGTCGAGGACGCCGAGCGGCAACGAGCCCGAGTCGAGCACCGCGCTGTGGAACCTCTTCACCTGGAAGGCGTCGCCCTGGCGCTGCTCGGCCTCGGCGCGCATCCGCTGGATCTCCAGCCGGCCGACCATGTACGACGTCGCCTGCCCCGGCGAGACGATGTAGCGGTCGACCTCCGGGCGTACGACGCCCTCGGCCAGCGGTGAGTTCGCCACCATGTACTCGACCGCCCGCTCCCGGCTCCAGCCCAGCGCGTGCAGCCCGGTGTCGACGACCAGCCGGCAGGCCCGCATCGAGTCGGCGGAGAACATCCCCATCCGGTCGACCGAGGAGCTGTACAGCCCCATCTCGTCTGAGAGGCGTTCGGTGTAGAGCCCCCAGCCCTCGGCGTACGCCGAGTTGTGGATGTGCTTGCGGAACTCAGGGACGTCCTCGAGCTCGCTGGCGATCGCGATCTGGAGGTGGTGGCCCGGGATGCCCTCGTGGAAGGCCATCGCCTCGAGCTCGAAGGTGCCCCACGCGGTCGGGTCGGCGATGTTGACGAAGAAGGTGCCGCCACGGCTGCCGTCGCTCGCCGGCGGGAAGTAGAACGCCTTCGCGCCGGTCATCGTCGACTGCACGGCACACGGCGCCTGCGGGAGCACCTCGAACCACTCCGGCATCGCGGCCCACGCGCGCGCCATCGCCACCTCGGAGGCCTCGACCAGCTGCTCGCCGTTCTCGAAGTGCAGCTTGGGGTCGGTCCGCATCGCCTCGAAGATCTCGCCGAGGTCGTCGGTGCCGACCACCTCGGGACCGAGGCTGCGGTACTCGTCGGCCAGCTTGGCGATCTGGGCCAGCCCGATGTCGTGGATCTCCTGGGCGGTCTTCGTGGTCGTCGTGTAGAGCCGCAGCGTGGCGGCGTACGCCTCCTCGCCGTCCGGCAGCCAGCTCAGGCCGCACTGCTCGTCGCTGCGGCCCTGGGGCAGCACCAGGTCGCGGAGCACGTCGCGGTACTCAGCCATCCCGGGACGTACGTCGGACTCGATCGCCTCGCGCAGGCCGGCCTTCCACCCGTCGACGTCCATCCCGGTAGGAGGAGGCGTGGTGTTCAGGAGGGGGTCGTCGGCCACCGGCGAGGAGAGGATGGCGTCCAGCTGGGCGATGGTGTCGCGCACGGCGAACGCCGCCGGGAACCTCCGAGCCGCCACGCCCTCGCGCTGCCGCTCGGCCAGCTCGCGGTAGTAACGCCCGAGCCCGCGGAACTTGTCGACCAGGGCGTTCGCGACGTCCGCGTCGGGGAACGCGAGCATGCCCATCAGGATCGGCATCGAGACCTGCTCACCGAAGATCGGGTCGGCCGCCAGCTCCTTGAGCCGGGCCTCGGCGATGTCGGCCCGGGCGGTGGCGTCGGAGGCGACCACGGCGCGGGTGATCCGCTGCTGCTCGTCCAGACCGGTCTCGTCGAGCTCCTCAGCCCGCTGCGCGAAGGCGCGCAGGGCCGCGATCTCGGCGTCCTCGGCCGCTCGGGTGGCCTCCTCGAACTCCCCGGCCCGGCCGTACTCACCCAGCAGGTGGGCACTCGTGGGGTTGGTCTGGAGGTAGTAGGCCCAGTACTCCTCGGCCAGGACGTCGATCTCCGCGCTCATCATCGCTCCTTCGTGTCGCCGTCATCGGGTTCGAGACCGAGCTTCAGCGTGGTCTCCTCGCGCATCTGCACCTTGCGGATCTTGCCAGTCACGGTCATCGGGAACTCGTCGACGAGCAAGACGTAGCGCGGAATCTTGTAGTGGGCCAGCTTGCCGGTCGCGAAGGCGCGCACCTTCTCGGCGTCCAGCGGGTCGGCACCCTGGCGCAGCTTGACCCAGGCGGCCAGCTCCTCGCCGTACTTCTCGTCCGGGACCCCGATCACCTGCACGTCCTCGATGTCGGGGTGGGTGTAGAGGAACTCCTCGATCTCGCGGGGATAGATGTTCTCCCCACCCCGGATGACCATGTCCTTGATGCGGCCGACGATGTTGCAGTAGCCGTCCTCGCGCATCTCGGCGAGGTCGCCGGTGTGCATCCAACCGTCGGAGTCGATGGCTTCGTCGGTCTTCTCATGGTCGTCCCAGTAGCCGATCATCACCGAGTAGCCGCGCGTGCACAGCTCGCCCGGCTCACCGCGTTCGACGGTCTCGCCGGAGACCGGGTTGACGACCTTGATCTCGACGTGCGGATGCACCCGCCCGATGGTGGCCGTACGACGGTCGAGGTCGTCGTCGGCCCGGGTCTGGGTCGAGACCGGCGAGGTCTCGGTCATCCCGTAGGCGATCGACACCTCGGCCATGTGCATGTCGTTGACGCAGTGCTTCATCACCTCGACCGGGCAGATCGACCCGGCCATGCACCCCGTGCGCAGCGAGGTCAGGTCGTGGTCGGCGAAGGACGGGTGGTTCTGCATCGCGATGAACATCGTCGGGACGCCGTACAGCGCGGTGCACTTCTCCTCCGCGACCGCTCGCAGGGTCGTCTCAGGATCGAACCCGGGAGCCGGGATGACCATCGTCGCGCCGTGCGTCGTACAGCCGAGGTTGCCCATCACCATCCCGAAGCAGTGGTAGAAGGGCACCGGGATGCAGAGCCGGTCCTCGTGCGTGAAGTTGATCGTCTCGGTGACGAAGAAGCCGTTGTTGAGGATGTTGCGATGGCTCAGGGTGGCGCCCTTGGGGTAGCCGGTGGTGCCGCTCGTGTACTGGATGTTGATCGGGTCGCTGGGCTCGAGGCTGGCCAGGCGCGTGGCCACGGCGTCCTGGGGCAGGCGCTCCCCCTCGGCCAGCAGCGCGTCCCAGTCGGAGGTGCCGATGTAGACGACCCGCTCGAGGTCGGGGTTGCGGTCCTCGGTCTCCTCGACCATCGAGCGGTAGTCGCTGGTCTTGAACGACTCGGCGCTGATCAGCATCCGCAGTCCCGACTGGTTGACCGCGTAGGAGAACTCGTGGGTGCGGTAGGACGGGTTGACGTTGACCAGGATGGCGCCGATCTTGGCGCTGGCGTACTGCGCGATCGTCCACTCGGCGCAGTTGGGCGACCAGACGCCGACCCGGTCGCCCTTCTCGATGCCGGCACCCATCAGGCCACGGGCGAGGGCGTTCACGTCCCGGTCCAGCTCGGCGTAGGTCCATCGTCGTGCGGTGGCGAACTCGACGAGTGCCTCGTTCTCGCCGTACGACGCAACGGTGCGCTCGAAGTTGGCCCCGATGGTCTCCTCGATCAGGGGCGGTTCGGTCTCTCCGCGGGCATAGGACTCCATGGACCGAACCTATGGCTCAGCCCATGCCTCCGTCGACGGCGAGGACGGCACCGGTCACGAACTTCGCCTCCTGCGAGGACAGGTAGCGGATGGCCGCAGCGATCTCGGCCGGTGCGATGGTGCCCGAGAGCATCATCATCAGCCGGTCGGCGACCCGGGTGTCGAGGTCGTCGGTGAGCTTCTCGAACACCTCGGCGACGATCGGGGTGTCGACCGTCCCGGGACAGATCGCGTTCACCCGGATGCCCTCGGGCGAGAGCTCCAGGGCGAGCGAGCGGGTGAGCATGGTCAGGCCGCCCTTGGCCGCGGAGTAGGCCGTCGTGTACGGCTGGGGCACCCGACCGGCCACCGAGGACACGTTCACGATGTTGCCCGTGGCGGCCCGGATGAACGGCAGGGCGGCCTGCATCACCAGGAACGGCCCCTTGAGGTCGACGGCGTGCACCCGGTCCCACTCGGCCTCGGTGATGGTCTCGAACCGGCCGAACTGCACGACCCCGGCGACGTTGGCCAGCACGTCGATGCGCCCGCCTGCGGAGCAGACCTCGATGGCGGCCTCGACGGAGCCGCGATCGCCGACGTTGCACTCGACGTAGGTCACGCCGTCGGGGACAGTCGGGGCGATGTCGAGGCCGAAGACGGTCTCGCCCATCTCGACGAACATGGCCGCCGTGGCGTGACCGATGCCGGAGGCGGCACCGGTCACGACGACGACGCGTGGTTGCTGGCTCATGGCTGGACGCTACCAGCGAACTAGAACACGTTCTAGACGGAAGAGTTTTGGGGGCCGGGGCAACCCTTCGGCTCCGCCGGCACGTCGATCATGGTGAGGACCACCGACGAGGGAGGCAGCGTGCACGACGAGTTCGAGCGTTTCGTCGAGGCGTCGGGACCCCGGCTGCTGACCACCGCGGGGCTGCTCACGCGGGAGCGACAGCTGGCCGAGGACCTGCTCCAGGTCACCCTGCTCAAGACCTGGAGCGCCTGGCCGCGCATCACCACCAGCCCGGAGGCCTATGCGCGCCGCACGATGGTGAACACCTACGTGAGCTGGTGGCGGCGCCGGTGGAACAACGAGGAACCCAGCGAGGAGCTTCCGGAGGCACCGACCGAGCATCCCGACACCGACCGGAACCTCGACCTGCGGTCAGCGCTCGCGCGACTTCCACGACGGCAACGGGCGGTCATCGTGCTGCGCTACTACGAGGACCTCACCGAGGCAGCGGTCGCCGAGCTGATGGGGGTCTCCGTCGGGACCGTGAAGAGCCAGACCAGCAAGGCGCTCAGCCGGCTCGGGATCGACCCGGCGCTGGGCGCCGAGGCGATGGAGGTGTCCCGATGAGGATCGATGACCTCACCCGCGAGCTGCAGGCCCAGGCCGAGGAGACCCGTTCGTGGCCGATGCCGGCAGCACCCTCACCCGTACGCATCCGGCACCACCGGCGTCAGGCCGTGCTCGTGCTGGTCAGTGCCGTCGCCGTGGCAGCCATCGTCGGGCTCCCCCAGCTGCTCGACCGGGACACCACCTCCGGGCTGCCGGCCACGGGCCGCCCATCGGCGGCGTCGAGCCCGACGACCGTCCCGCAGTGGCACGAGTGGACCGCCCTTCGGTGTCCGTCGCGCACGCGCCACACGTGTGCGGTGCCGTGGATCCTCCAGGTGCATGCCGGGAGATACTCCTCCGGCACGGGTGCGCGCCAGCCCGTCGTCGAGGGGACGGTCACCAGCCGGGACCTGAAGGTACGCCTCCACGGCCCGCCCCGTGGACGACTCGTGCTGGTAGGCGCCATCCGCCCGGGTCCGCACTCGCGGCTGATGGCGCGGATCGGCGACGCGGATCCGGTCCGGGTGGAGGAACACCTCGCCCTCCTCTGGCTGCCGCGCTCCCGCGGACCCATCGACGTGTGGGTGACCGAGGAAGGCGTACCGGCCCACCAGGAGTCGCTCGTCATCGAGGAGTACCGACCCGTCGAGAACACCGGGGGGTGACACTGGGGGTGTGGACGAGTACGGCGCGATGCGAGCGCTCGCCGCGGTGGGAGCCTCGGTGGTGGCGGTGCTCGCCACGCTGACCCTCCCCCATGCGCTCTCGGCTCAGGGCCGAGGTGGGCCCACCGTGCCCCAGCCCCCGAATCCGGTGCACACGCCTGACGCTCCCGGCACCCGCACCTGGCAGCAGCTCGAGTGCCCTCGGCACGCCAACGACGGTTGTGCCGCGCCCACCAGGATCGACCACGCCGGCCTGATGCTCCGCAGCGTCGACGGCCGGCGCGTCGTCTGGCGCGACGAACCGGGCGCCGTCGCGTCGCTCCAGATGACGGTCCCGCGCTCGAAGGCGACACGCTGGGTGCTGGTCGGGGCGAGGTACACCGGTGGGGCAGCACACCTGGTCGTCATGATCGGGCAGCAGTACCCGGTGTCCATCCCGCCGGACCGGCTGAGCCTGTTCGCGTTGCGCGGTCACGGCCCGGTGACCGTCAAGGTCGCGGACCTCGGCAAGCCGTTCGGAGGCGAGGTCCTCCGCATCGAGGAGTACGTCGAACGCTAGTCCGCAGGGACCACTCGGTCGAAGTAGCCCGTGATGTCCTCGTCGCTCCACTGCCGCGACTCGCGCAGGCCGTCGGCGAGCATCGCGAGGTAGGCCGAGGACGGCTCGTTGTGCTCGACGTGGTCGAGGCCGTGGGGAGCCGTGAACAGCAGCATCGGCACCCCCTCGAGCCGGCCCACCTCCACCAACGTCTCGTAGTGCCCGGGTCCGACATGGTGCCGGCCGCCGTCGATGCCGTCCACCACCACCTCGACGAGCGGGTCGCCCGGCTGGGGGATGCGGTACATCTCCTGGGCGGCGATGTCGGCGAACTGGTGAGCGGTGATCAGGTAGGCCCGGGCCGCGGTGGGTCCGCCCTCGCCGTCGTGGTCGTAGAACGCCACCCCACCGTGCCACTGGCGCGAGTCGCCGGCGAAGTACACCGCACCGGGCAGGTCGACCGGGACGCTGCGCCGTGGCGGTGTGGAGTCGTGCGCACCCGGGTTGGCGGCCTTGCCACCCGGTGGGATCCCTCCCTCGAGGTAGGCGGTCAGGCGCGCCTGCGACATGTTCGAGCCGTAGCTGACGTACCAGACGTCGCCCTCGCGGGGCAGTGGCTGCGCGGGCGGCTCGTCGCTGTCCTCGGTCGACATCTCAGGCCGGCTGCTTCTCGGCCTCGGCCACGAGCTCCTCGGCCTCCTCGGAGGACTGTGCCGCAGGTGCAGAGCCCCACATCCGTCGGCCGTTGGGCTCGGTGATCGCCCAGACCGAGGCGCAGCCGATCAGGCCGGCGATGATCAGGTAGTACGCCGGCCAGTTGAGGTTGCCGGTCGCGCTCACCAGCGCACCGACCACGACGGAGGTGGTGCCGGCGAACGCCGAGACGCTGACGTTGAAGCTCACGGACAGCCCGCCCCCGCGTACGTCGGTCGGGAACAGCGACGGCAACGTCGAGGGCATCGTGGCGCTGAAGCAGATCAGCATCAGTCCCATCAGGAGCAGCCCGAGGAAGATCGAGATCCCGGTCTGGTGCCGGATCAGCAGGATCATCGGGAACGCCAGCACCACCAGGCCGACCGACCCGACCCAGGCGATCGGCTTACGGCCGATGCGGTCCGAGAGCAGGCCCAGCAACGGGATCAGGACCAGGGCGACGGCCATCACGGCGATCTGGAGGTACTGCGAGGTAGTCGACGACACCGAGGACCCGCCCTGCATCTTCGGCATGGTGTCGGTGACGTAGGTCGGCATGTAGGAGGTGAGCATGTAGTTGGTCACGTTCCAGGCCAGCACCAGGCCCATGCAGACCAGCAGGAACGGCCACAGCTTGAACAGCTTCTTCATCTCACCGGCGGCGCGGTTCTCCTTCTCGCGCTCCTGGGCCTCGGCCTCCAGCGCCGTGAAGGCCGGGGTGTCCGCCAGCCGGGTGCGCATGTAGACCCCCACGATGCCCAGCGGCAGCGCCACGAAGAACGGCAGCCGCCAGCCCCAGGACAGCAGCTGGTCCTCGCTGAGCTGCGCGTCGGCGACGGTGACGATGATCGCGCCCAGGATGTAGCCGGTGAAGGTGCCGAACTCCAGCCAGCTGCCGAGGAAGCCACGCTTGCGGTCCGGGGCGTACTCGGCGATGAACGTCATCGCGTTGCCGTACTCCCCACCGGTCGAGAAGCCCTGCACCAGCCGGGCGACCAGCAGCAGGATCGGGGCCAGCACCCCGATCTTGTCGTGGCTCGGGATGCAGCCGATCGCGAACGTGCCGGCCGCCATCATCAGCATCGTGGTGGCCAGCACCCGGTTGCGCCCGATGCGGTCGGCGAGCGGCCCGAAGAACATGCCGCCGAAGGGACGCACCAGGAAGGCGACCGCGAACAGGCCGAACGTGGCGATGGTGCCGGCCGTGTCGCCGAGGTCGCTGAAGAAGACCTCCTTGATGGTCGGCTCGAAATAGGCGTAGACGCCGAAGTCGTACCACTCGGTGAGGTTGCCGATCGCGGCTGCGCCGATCGCCCTCCGGACCACCGAGGGTTCGGTGACCATCACGTCCTCGGTCGTCCAGGTCCTGCTGGGTTCCTGCGGTGTCAACACGGCCACGCGGGGCGTCCTCCTCGAGATGGTGGATCAGGACAACTTCACGACCTTGTGTGTTCTCTTCGCCGGAGTCAAACTCGCGCGGCGACCTTGACGGGTGCCGCGTCGACCTCATCGACCACGCGGCGCCCGATGCACAGCCCGACCAGGGTGACCACCATCGCGACCACGACGTACGCCGCCACGGTGTGGCCGGAGTCGTCCTTGGAGAGCAGCCAGGTGAACGCCGCCGGCGCAACCGCACCGCCGATGATGCCGGCGAAGGTGTAGGCCAGCGAGGTGCCGGTGTAGCGCAGCCGGGCGTGGAACTGCTCGGCGATGTACGCCGCCTGCGGGCCGTACATGAAGGCGTGCAGGGCCAGCGCGACCGTGACGCCGAGGAACAGCGCGAGCAGGCTGCCCGACCGGGTGATGGCGAGGAACACCCACACCCAGACGGCTGCCCCGATCGCGGCCGCGCCGTACACCAGGCGGCGGTCGACCCGGTCGGAGAGCCAGCCGGCGAACGGGATCAGCGGCACCTCGACGAGCGAGGCGACCATCACGGCTGCCAGGGCCTCGCCCTTGCTGAACCCGAGGGTGTCGACCGCGTAGGTGAGCACGAACACCACGAACATCGCGTACAGCACGTCGGGACCGACGCGCGAGAGGATGCCGCTCGCCAGGCCGCGCGGGTGCTCGCGCAGGATCTCCTTGACCGGCTCGGTGGGCGCCTCACCCTTCTCGGCGATCTGTTGGAACACGGGCGTCTCCTCCAGCCGGGTCCGGATCCACAGGCCGAACGCGACCAGCACGGCGGAGAGGATGAAGGCCACCCGCCAGCCCCACGACTGGAACGCCGCGTCGCTGAGGAGCAGCGCCAGGCCACCGAGGACGGCGTTGGCGAGCACGTTGCCCAGGGGCGGGCCGACCTGCGCGGCCGAGGCCCAGAACCCGCGCGTCTCAGGCGTCGCGAACTCCGAGCTCAGCAGCACCGCACCACCCCATTCGCCGCCGACGCCCACGCCTTGGGCGAAGCGCAGCGCCACGAGCAGGATCGGCGCCAGGATGCCGACCTGGCCGTGGGTGGGCAGGAAGCCGATCAGCACGGTGGAGACGCCGATCAGGCTCAGTGTCCAGATCAGCACCTTCTTGCGGCCCACCCGGTCACCGAGGCGGCCGAAGACGATCCCACCGAGTGGTCGGGCGACGTAGCCGGCGGCATAGGTGCCGAACGCCAGCAGGGTGCCGGTCAGGGCGGCGCCGGTGGGGAAGAACAGGTCGCCGAAGACGAGAGCGGCCGCGGCGCCGTACACCGCGAAGTCGTACCACTCCAGAGAGGTGCCGGAGAGACTCGCCGCGAAGGCGCGGACCAGGCTGCGCCGGTCTCCGGTTCGTTGGCCACTCATCCGCAGGCCCCTTTCCTCGGGATTGGGTGCGTGTTCCACAGTGGTTACCCACGCCCTTGCCCGTCTGGGCCGCTTCCAAACCGAGGGGATACGCATGACCGTGCTCGAGCTCGACGTCGTCGGCGAGGCCTCCCGCACCATCGAGGTGGGGTGGCTGTTCAACGCGGGGTACGCCGGCCGGGACTCCGCCGCGGTCCGGCGGCACGTCGCGGAGCTGGCCGACCTGGGCGTGCCGGCTCCGGACTCCGTGCCGACTCTCTACCCGCTGAGCAGCCTGCTCGCTCGGCAGGACGACAGGGTGCAGGTCCCGCACGGACGCACCTCCGGCGAGGCCGAGTGGGCGCTCGCGGTCGGAGGCTCCCCCGACGACCTGCTCGTCGCCGCCGCCTGCGACCACACCGACCGCGAGCTCGAGAGGCACGGGGTCGCCTGGAGCAAGCAGTCCGCCGACATCGTGGGCAACCGGGCCTGGCGCTGGGACCGGGTGGCCGACGGGTTCGACGACTTCAGCCTGCGCGCCTGGGTGACCCACGGCCACGACGAGGAGCTGATCTCCGACGGGTCGCCGGCCGAGCTGCTCTCCCCCGGCTACTGGATCGACCGGCTCGACGAGGCCGGAATGCTGCGCCCGGGCACGGTCCTGCTGAGCGGCACCATCGCGATGATCGAGGGCGTCGACCAGTTCGCCGACGGGTGGCGGGTCGAGCTGGCCGACACCGACGGGAACACCAGCACGGCGGCGTACCGGGTGGAGCGGCTCAGCGAACCGTGGGAGTGAGACGACCCCCTGCGTAGAATTGGCCGGATGTCCACGTCGGCCCCTCGCACCCTCGCCGACCAGCTGCGCGGCTGGTCCGAGCAGCAGCTGTCCGCGCTGCTCGACGCGCGCCCCGATCTGGCCGCGCCCGCACCGCACGACTCCTCCCAGCTCGCGGCCCGGGTGGTGGTGAAGGCCTCGGTGCTGCGGGCGCTGGACGGGCTGGACACCCTGGAGCTCACCGTGCTCCAGGCGGTCGTGCAGGAGACCGATCCCGCCGCGCTCGGAGTGCCCGCCGAGGCGGTCGAGCAGGCACTCGACCGGTTGCGCACACTGGCGCTCGTCTGGGGCTCGCCCGACCGACCGGTCCTGGTCGTCCGCGAGGTGCTCCGGTTGCCCGACGGTCCCCCTCCCGAGGAGGTGCCCGGGCTGCTGGAGCGGCTGGAACCGCCGGCGCGCACGATCCTGGACCATCTCGCCGAGACGCGAGCCGACGGCCGCTGGAGCGGGGCCGCCGGGCCGACCGCCGACCTGGTCGCGCTCGGCCTGCTCGTGCACGTGGACGAACGGCACGTCCGGCTGCCCTGGTCGGTGCGCCTCGAGCTCGATGCGGCGGCCGGACGGAGGGTGGACGCTCCCCCGGAGCCGGCCACGTCGGAGCGGGCGCAGGCCCTGGTCGACCGGGCCGCGGCCGGCGCCGCCTTCGAGCTCGTACGACGCACCGAGCTGCTCCTCGACCGGTGGGGCACCCATCCCCCGGCCGCGCTGAAGGCGGGCGGTCTCGGCGTACGCGAGCTGCGTACGACGGCCGCACTGCTGCACGTCGAGCCGGACGTGGCCGCCCTGGTCATCGAGACCGCGGCCGCGGCCGGCCTCCTCGACCAGGGCATGACCGACGACGTGGACGCCGCCTGGCTGCCCACCGACGCCTACGACAGCTGGCTGCTCGGCTCGCCGGCCCGCCGCTGGCTCGTCCTCGCGCGGGCCTGGCTGGCCAGTCCTCGCCTCGTCTCGGCGGTCGGGGGCCGCATCGGCGACAAGCCCGTCAACGCCCTCTCGCCCGACCTGCCGCGCAGCTGGCTGGTCGCCCTGCGAAACGACGTGCTGGCGGAGCTCGCCGACCTGCCGGCCGACCACGCGCTCGCGGCCGGCACCGGCGTCGCGTCGCTGACCCAGCGGCTGCGCTGGCGCCGGCCCCGTCGACCGCTGGCCCGGCTCGACCAGGTGGCTCCGATGCTGGCCGAGGCAGCCCTGCTCGGGATCGCCGGGCTGGACGCCATGTCGAGCTTCGGCCGGTTGGTCGTCGCCGGCGAGGATCCGACCGACGCGCTGGAGCGGCTGCTGCCCGCACCGGTCGACCACATCCTGCTGCAGGCAGACCTGACCGCGATCGCCCCCGGGCCGCTGGAGCAGGAGCTGGCCCGCAAGCTCTCACTGGTGGCCGACGTCGAGTCGCGGGGCGGCGCCACCGTCTACCGGTTCGCGGCGTCCTCGGTGCGGCGGGCGTTCGACGCCGGCTGGTCCGCGGCCGAGGTGCACGACTTCGTCGCCTCGACCTCCAGGACGCCGGTGCCGCAGTCGCTCAGCTACCTCGTCGACGACGTGTCCCGCCGGTTCGGGACCCTGCGGGCCGGGCACGCCGAGTCCTTCCTCCGCAGCGACGACGAGACCGCGCTGACCGAGCTGATGCACGCCACCGGCGCCGAGTCGCTGCGGCTGCGCCGGATCGCGCCGACCGTCGTGGTCTCCGACGTGCCGCTCGGCACCCTGCTCCCGCGCATCCGCGAGCTCGGCCTGGCTCCGGTCGTGGAAGCCGTCGACGGCACCGTGCGGGTGGCCCGGCCCGATGTGTTCCGGGCACGGTCCAGGCGTCGTACGCCGGCCGGGGCGGGTGCCCGCACCGCCGCCCACACAGCAGCGGTCGTGTCGGCGATCCGGGTCGGTGACCGGTCGACCGCGGGCCGGCCGACCCGCGGCGCCAGCGCGTCCACGCCCGCCGACGTCATCGCGATGCTGCGCCAGGCCGCCGAGTCCCGGGAGCAGCTGGTCATCGGCTACGTCGGCAACGACGGCACCGTCGCCGAGCGGATGGTCACCCCGGAGAGGGTCGAGGGCGGCCAGGTCACGGCGTACGACGAGCGCAGTGACTCCCAGCGGTCGTTCTCGCTGCACCGCATCACCGCTGTCAGCCGACCCGGCTAGCGTGAGCGGATGCGCACCATCGGACTGCTCGGCGGGATGAGCTGGGAGTCCACGGCCATCTACTACCGACTGGCCAACGAGCTCGTCCGCGACCGGCTCGGTGGGCTGCACTCCGCCCGGCTGCTGATGCTGTCGGTCGACTTCGCTCCCATCGAGGAGATGCAGGTCGCCGGTCGGTGGGACGAGGCAGGCCAGCTGCTGGCTGCCGACGCACGTCGGCTCGAGGCCGGCGGCGCCGACCTGCTCGTGCTGTGCACCAACACGATGCACAAGGTGGCCGACGTCATCCAGGACGCCGTCTCCATCCCGCTGCTGCACCTCGGCGACGCCACCGCCGCCGCCGTCCGCGGGGCCGGACTCACCACCGTCGGGCTGCTGGCGACCGGGTTCACCATGGCGCAGGACTTCTACCGCGACCGGCTCGAGTCCCACGGGCTGACCGTGCTGGTGCCGTCCACCGCGGACCAGGCGCTGGTCCACCGCGTCATCTACGACGAGCTCTGCCTCGGCGTCGTCCGCGACGAGTCGCGTGCGGCGTACGTCGACGTCGTGGATCGGCTCGTCCAGCGCGGAGCCGAGGGCGTCATCCTCGGGTGCACCGAGATCGAGATGCTGATCGGTCCGGACGACCTCGAGGTCCCCTCGTTCCCGACCACGCGCATCCACGTCGAGGCGGCGCTGGACGCTGCTTTGGGATGAAGGTTCCGCAGGCAGGCGGCAGCCGTAGCCTGAGCCCATGACGTTCGGGGACTGGGAGGACGTGCAGGCAGCCCTGCTGCTCGCTCTCGGTCTGCTCGCGGAGGGCAGCTTCCTGATCCTCGGTGAGCCCACCGCCGACCCGCTCCCGAAGCGCAGTCTCTTCGGCCGGCGTGCGAAGCCGGCGGCCACGCGCTACGTCCAGGTGCTACGGATCGAGGACCTCTACACCGCCGAGTGCGTCGGGGCCACGTCGCTGGGCGGCACCTGGGAGATGAGCCAGGCCTCGATCGACCGGCTGCTCTCGCTGGGCTGGCGCAGTCCCGAGGAGAGCACGCGCGAGTTCGACAGCGTCGTCCCCAACTTCGACATGTACGTCGCCCTCACCGCCGCCCCCACGCTCGCCGAGCTGCTGGTCGAGACCCTGCGCCACCTCGGCGCCAAGCCAGGAGACCTCACCTTGCAGACCTCGCAGTGATGTCAGGCCGGGTCCGTAGAGTTGATCCGACATGAATGACGGCCCCCTCATCGTCCAGTCGGACAAGACCCTCCTGCTCGAGGTCGACCACGAGCAGGCCGACGCCTGCCGCAAGGCGATCGCGCCCTTCGCCGAGCTCGAGCGCAGTCCGGAGCACATCCACACCTACCGGCTGACCCCGCTCGGGCTGTGGAACGCGCGAGCCGCCGGCCACGACGCCGAGCAGGTCGTCAACGTGCTGCTCACCTTCAGTCGCTACGCCGTGCCGCACGCCCTGCTGGTCGACGTGGCCGAGACGATGGCGCGCTACGGGCGGTTGCGCCTCGACAAGCACCCCACCCACGGGCTCGTGCTCGCGAGCAACGACCGCGCCGTCTTCGAGGAGGTGGCGCGCAGCAAGAAGGTCGCCGGCATGCTCGGTGAGCGACTCGACGACCAGCCGGGTGCCGAGGGGGGCGCGGTCGCCGTACACCCCAGCCAGCGCGGCAACCTCAAGCAGGCACTGCTCAAGCTCGGCTGGCCGGCGGAGGACTTCGCGGGCTACGTCGACGGCGAGGCCCACGCGATCAAGCTCGACGAGTCCGACTGGACGTTGCGGGCCTACCAGCAGGAGGCGGCCGACTCGTTCTGGCACGGCGGTTCCGGGGTCGTCGTACTCCCCTGTGGCGCGGGCAAGACCCTGGTCGGCGCCGCCGCCATGGCCCGCGCGCAGGCGACGACGCTGATCCTGGTCACCAACACCGTGAGCGCCCGCCAGTGGAAGTCCGAGCTCGTACGCCGCACCAGCCTGACCGAGGAGGAGATCGGGGAGTACAGCGGCGCGCGCAAGGAGATCCGCCCCGTCACGATCGCGACCTACCAGGTGCTCACCATGCGCCGGAAGGGCGTCTACCCCCACCTCGAGCTGCTCGACGCCCGCGACTGGGGCCTGATCGTCTACGACGAGGTGCACCTGCTCCCGGCGCCGATCTTCCGGATGACCGCCGACCTGCAGGCACGCCGGCGCATCGGCCTGACCGCCACCCTCGTGCGCGAGGACGGGCGCGAGGGCGACGTGTTCAGCCTGATCGGGCCCAAGCGCTACGACGCCCCGTGGAAGGACATCGAGAGCCAGGGCTGGATCGCGCCCGCCGACTGCGTCGAGGTCCGGGTCACGCTGCCCGAGGGCGAGCGGCTGGCCTACGCCACCGCCGACCCCGACGAGCGCTACCGGCTGGCCAGCTGCACCCACGCCAAGACGCTCGTGGCCGAGCAGCTGGTCAAGCAGCACGCCGGCGAGCCGACGCTGGTGATCGGCCAGTACCTCGACCAGCTCGACGAGCTCGCCGAGCACCTCGACGCTCCGGTCATCAAGGGCGACACCACCGTCAAGGAGCGTGAGCGGCTCTACGAGGCCTTCCGCACCGGCGAGCTCGACCTGCTCGTCGTCTCCAAGGTGGCCAACTTCTCCGTCGACCTCCCCGGAGCGGCGGTGGCGATCCAGGTGTCCGGGAGCTTCGGGTCCCGTCAGGAGGAGGCGCAACGCCTCGGACGGTTGCTGCGACCCAAGGCGAAGGGACCCGACGGCACCCAGAAGCCGGCTCGCTTCTACGCGATCGTCAGCCGCGACACCGTCGACGCCGACTTCGCCCAGAACCGGCAGCGCTTCCTGGCCGAGCAGGGCTACGCCTATCGCATCGTGGATGCCGCCGATCTGTGACCCGGAGCCCCTCGTAGGCTTGCTCGGTGACCAAGCACGAAGTCCTACTGCTCGAGAACATCCATCCCGCGGCGACCGAGGTCTTCGAGCGCAACGGCTTCGTCGTGCACACGCTCTCCAGCTCGCTGGGTGAGGACGACCTGATCGAGGCCCTCCAGGGCAAGACCATGGTCGGCATCCGCTCCAACACCAAGGTGACCGAGCGCGTCCTCGCCGAGTCGCCCGACCTGCTGGCGGTCGGCGCCTTCTGCATCGGCACCAACCAGATCGACCTCGCAGCAGCGGCCCAGCGCGGCATCGCGGCCTTCAACGCGCCGTACTCCAACACCCGCAGCGTGGTGGAGCTCGTCATCGGCGAGATCATCGCGCTCGCCCGCCGGTTGCCTGAGAAGACCCAGCGGATGCACGACGGCATCTGGGACAAGTCGGCCCAGGGCAGCCACGAGGTGCGCGGTCGGACGCTGGGCATCGTCGGCTACGGCAACATCGGCACCCAGCTGTCCAACCTGGCCGAGTCGCTCGGCTTCCGGGTGATCTTCTTCGACACCGCCGACCGCCTGGCCCACGGCAACGCCCGCCGCGTGGGCACCCTCGACGAGCTCCTCGAGCAGGCCGACGTGGTCTCCCTGCACGTCGACGGCCGTCCCGGCAACGCCGGGCTGTTCGGGGCCGAGCAGTTCGCCCGGATGAAGCCGCGCTCGATGTTCATCAACGCCTCGCGCGGCATGGTGGTCGACGACATCGCCCTGCGCGAGAACATCCTCTCCGGCCACATCGCCGGAGCCGCCCTCGACGTCTTCCCGGTCGAGCCGAAGGCCCAGGGCGACGAGTTCGAGTCCGCGCTGCGCGGCCTGCCCAACGTCATCCTCACCCCACACGTCGGCGGCTCCACCCAGGAGGCCCAGGAGGAGATCGGCTTCTTCGTCTCCGGCAAGCTCTCCGCCTTCGCCCACGGAGGCATTACGGCGCTGTCGGTGAACCTGCCCGAGGTCGCGGCTCCGCGCCTCGAGAGCGGGTTCCGGGTCGCGCTGCTGCACCACAACATCCCGGGCGTGCTCGCCTCGGTCAACCAGGTGTTCGCCGACCAGCAGGCCAACGTCACCGCGCAGTACCTCGCGACGCGGGGCGAGCAGGGACTCGTGGTCACCGACATCGACGCCGAGCTCCCGGAGAGCGTGCTCGACGGCCTGCGTTCGGACGAGTCGACGATCTGGCTGCGGACCTACGTCGGCTGAGTCCCGTCAGCGGTGGCGCTGGGCACTGAGCAGGGCGTGCCGGAGCAGCGGTGAGAGGCGGTCCTGGCCGGTCGGGGTCGTCGTACGTCCCCAGACGCCGTTGGGCGACGGCGGCAGCAGCCGCGAGCAGCGCCGGTCGGCACGGTTGCCGGCCAGTCGGGTCGGGACGAGGCCGGTCCGCAGGTAGTTGCCGACCGTGTTGTCCACGCAGGGCACGCCCGACAACGAGCTGGCGTGGGTGGTCCCGTTGACCCCGGCGACCAACGAGGCGCTCGGGAACAGCCGACGCACGGCCAGCGCTCCGGAGTACGGCGTGGCCGCGTCGCGCGTCTCGCTGATCAGCAGGATCTTCGAGCTGACCGCACCCCCGGTCACCCCCAGACGGCGGTGGGCCGGCGACTTCCAGGCCAGGCAGGGGGCGTTGTACCAGGTGTTCCCCCACGTCAGGAACGGCGCGCGGCGGTGCACGGCCCAGCTCGACGCGCGGGTGCGGGCCCAGCCGGGCCACACGACGTCGGAGCACTGGACCGCGTTGTACATCGCGAAGCTGTTGTCGTCGCCCATGTTGGCGTCGCGGTAGAGCGCGGCGAGGGTGCCTCCGCGGTGCTTGCGCACCAGCGCCGAGTAGGCCAGCCCGAGGTCGACCCAGTTGTAGACGTAGTAGCCGGCGTCCAGCATCACGTCGGCGAGCTCGTCGGGGCCGAGGCGGCCGTTGGCGGCCGGCTTGCGGTCGAGGCGCTTGAGCTGCTTGTAGTAGCCGGTCTTGATGACCCGCCAGCGCTTGCCGAGGTGGAAGGCGCCGGGGTGGCGGGCGACGTACTGCCAGAACACGTTCATGTTGGCGTCGAAGGCGCGGTCCTGGTCGAGGTTGGCGGCGTACCAGACGCGGCTGGGGTTGACCACGCCGTCGAGCACGAAGCGACCGACCCGGCTGGGGTAGCGGGTCGCGTAGACCTCACCGAGGTAGGTGCCGTAGGAGAAGCCGTAGTAGCTGATCGTGTCGACCCCGAGCGCCTGCCGGACCAGGTCCATGTCGCGCACGGTGTCGAGCGTGGTCAGGTGCGGCAGCAGGGCCCGCTTGGCGGCGGTGTTGGCACAGGCAGCGGCGTAGGCGCGGCTGCGGGCCAGCCACGCGCGCGTGATCGCCGGCGACTTCGGCACGTAGCTCGGCCGGTTCCAGGTGAAGAACCGCCGTGAGCAGTGCAGCGAGGGCGAGCTGGCGCCGACGCCGCGCGGGTCGAAGCCGATCCAGTCGTACGTCGACCCCACGTCGCCCGGCACGTAGTCGCTCAGCGAGGGCATCGACAGCCCGGAACCACCCGGGCCACCGGGGTTGACCAGCAACGCGCCGTTGTACGTCGTGGACGTGTGCGCACGGCGGGTCAGGGCAAGCCGGATCGTGGGTCCGCCGGGGTGGTCGTGGTCGAGCGGCACCGCGAGGCTGCCGCACTCCAGGCCCAAGTAGTCGAGCTCGGGATCCGAGCAGGCGCGCCAGCTGACGGTCCCGCCGGCGGCCGCTGCGGGCGCCTGCGTGGCCGCAGGGACGCTGACCAGCCCCAGGACGACGAGTACCGCGGAGGCGATCACAGGCAGGCGAAGCACGCGAACACCCTCGCACAGGATCAGTCGGTGGGGATGCCCAGTGCCCGGGACAACGCGTCGTCGAGCAGCATCCGCCAGGAGCGCACGTGGTCGACGTCGACAGATGCGCGGGTCCAGGAGGCGCTCGTGCGGGCCGAGGACCCGATCGCGAACCGGCGTACGCCTGCTCGGACCAGCCAGGGCACCAGCTCGGGCGTGAGCCCTCCCCCGGCCAGCACCAGCTCGGCCACGCGCGGGTCGCTCGTCGTACGCGCGATCAGCTCGTCGGCGCCGTGGGTGAGGCCGCGGGTGGAGCCGGCGGAGATCACCGACTCCAGCCCCGGGAGCCCGCGTACGTCGCGCCACGCGTGCTCGGGGTCGAGGGCCTCGTCGAAGCCGTGGAACAGCCAGGGCACTCCACCCAGCTCGGTGCACATCTCCGTGCAGGACTCGCGGTCGATCTCCAGGTCGCGGTCGAGGAAACCGAAGGCCAAGCCACGGGCGCCGAGCTCGAGGAAGGTGGCGCCGAGGTCGACCAGGCGTCGGAAGTTCAGGTCGGGAGCACGCAACACGACGTACACCGGCAGGTCGGTCTCGCGTACGACGGCCGAGACCGTGGCCGGCTCCGGGGACAGGTACCCCTCCTCCGGCTCGACCCCCAGCAGCAGCCGGTCAGCCCCACCCGTGGTGGCCGCCTCCGCGTCGCGGGCGTGCAGCACCACGACGTCGAGGTGGGCGGTCTCGGAACCCATCGTTGGGTGCGGGGTCACAATGGACATCGTGACATCCCAGGACGTGGTGATGAGGGCACGCGCCCTGGTGTTGCATGACCTCGAGACCACCGGCTGCGCCGACCCGGCGACGGTCTCGGCACTGGAGAAGGCCCTGGCCGATCGCGGGTGGTGGGTCGACCAGTGGGCCGAGGGGCGTGACTTCGTGGTCGGCCTGGTCGCCCAGGACGTGCAGGACGCCCTCCTGGAGACCAACGGCCGCTGGCCGCTGTGCCGCGCCTGCGACCACCTGGAGCCGCACGCGCTCTACGTCCACCCCGACCTCGGCGGCCCCGACCCCACCTGGTGCTGCGAGCACGCCGGGATCGAGGTCGCGCCGGTGGGTCGGCTGTAGTCGGGCGGGAGCCTCTTTCGGCGTCCCCGGGCGCCCGGGGAAACTTGTGCCGATCAGCGCAAGTGCTCAGGCCGCAGCACCGGCACCCAGAGGGTGTAGCGGTCGGCGCGGTAGACGCTGCGGGTCACCTCGACGACGTTCTCGCGGCAGAACGCGCGCCGGGAGATGTGCAGGACCGGGGAGCCGGGCTCGAGCTCGAGCAGCTCGGCCTCCTCCTCGGTCGCGATGCCGGCGAGCACGGAGTCCTCGCCCCAGGTCGGCATCAGGTCGCGCATGGCGAACCAGAAGTAGAGACTGGTCGGCAGCGCCTCGTCGAGGAAGTTCGGGAACAGCTCGAGGGAGAGGTAGACGTGCTGGATGGCCATCGGCACGCCGTCGGCAAGGCGCAGCCGCTGCCAGTGCGCAATGGCGGTGCCCTCCTCGACCTCCAAGGCCCGCGCCACACCCGGTCCGGCGCTCTCGCGCCGGGCGAGCAGGGTCTTGGACTCCGGTCGCTTGCCGCGCCGCTCCATCTCCTCGGTGTACGCCGAGAGCCGCATCTGCATGTCGATCAGCGGCTTGGTCACGAACGTGCCGCGACCGGCCACCCGCTCCAGGAGCCCCTGCGCGACCAGCGCGTCGATGGCGTGCCGCACGGTCATCCGGGCGACCCCGAACTGCTCGGCCAGATCGCGCTCGGAGGGGGCCGGAGTGCCGGGCTCGGCGTTGACGATCACGGACCGGACGTACTCCCGGACGAGGACGTGCTTGCGGCCCCGTCGGCCTCCACCTCGCGGTGAGTGGTCGTCCACCCGTGAGCTCCTTCGTCAGGTCGTAGGCAGAAACCTAGCCAACGTAGCCCCCGAGCGGGGTTTAAGTTGCGAAGATTTCGAGACTCGTCACTCGGTTCCGATGGCTTTGAGCACGTTGAGACGGGCCGCGCGCCGAGCCGGGAACACGGCCGCGAGTACTCCCGCGGCAGCCGCCAGGAGCAGAAAGACGGCCAGCTGCAGCCACGGGATCGACAGCTCGGTCAGGCCGTCCTCCTCGAGCGCGGAGACCATCAGGCCTCCGAACAGCACCCCGAGAACCGTGCCCAGCACGCCGCCGAGGGCAGCGACTGCGACGGACTCGAGGCGGATCATGGTGCGTAGCTGACGGCGGCTGACGCCGACCGCCCGGAGCAGGCCGACCTCCCGGGTCCGCTCGATCACCGAGAGGCTGAGCGTGTTGATCACGCCCAGGATGGCGATGATCACCGAGAGCCCGAACAAGCCGTAGATCAGGTAGAGGAACTGGTTGATCTGCTTGCGCTGCTCGGCCGCGAAGCCCTCGGGGTCCTTCACGGTCACCGTGGGGAGGTCCTTGACCACTCCCTCGATGTCGTCACGCACGGCGTTGGTGCTGGCCGAGGGGTCCTTGGTCACCATCACCATCGCGTCCAGGGGCGCCAGGCCACCCTTCGCGAGGGTGTCGGGGGTGACCACGTAGTCGCCCGGCACGACCGGGTTGCTCGGGAACAGCGCCACCACCTTGAGCTTGAGGTCGCGGGCCTGGAACTTCATCGTGACCGTGTCGCCGATCCCGAAGCCCTTGGACTTCGCCTGGTTCTCGGCGATCGCGACGGTGCCCGGCCCCAGCTCGGCGAAGGAGCCAGCGACGGTGGGGACCGAGAACGCGATCCCGAACGCCTTCGGGTCGACGCCGACCGTCCAGGCGCTGCCACCGCCCTTGAGGTCGGGATAGGCGCTGCGCAGCTCGGTCACGCCGGAGACGCCGTCGATGCGGCGTACCTCGTCGGCGACGTCGGTCGAGAACGGCTGGCCGACGACGTTGGAGATGATGAACTGCGAGGTCAGCGACTTCTGGAGGGCGGCGTCGGTGCTGGCCGAGGCCGAGCTGCCGAAGATCGCCATCATCGACATCAGCGCCAGCCCGATCATCAGGGCACTGGCGGTGGCGCCGGTGCGGCGCGGGTTGCGCAGCGCGTTCTGGGCGGCCAACCGGCCGACGGTCCCGAACGTACGCCGGTAGAGCACCCCGAACAGGAGCAGCACGGGTCGCCCCAGGAACGCGCTCATCAGGAACACCCCGATCAGCACGAGGACGATTCCGCCGCCGATGCCGAGGAGGGCCGCGTTGCCGTCCCCGTTCAGGTTGACGCCGATCAGCACCGCTCCGACCGCCACCAGCCCGGTGCCGACGAAGACACGTCGCCGCATCGACGACTCCGGAAGCGCGACGTCGTCTCGCAGTGCCTCGATCGGAGCGATCCGGGAGGCCCGTCGAGCGGGGAACAGGGCCGCGATCGCGGTGACACCGACGCCCACGGCGTACGACCAGATCACCGCCTCCCAGGTCATCGGGAAGTCGGCCCGGCTCAGGTCGAGGCCGAACACGCCGAACAGCCAGCGCAGGCCGAGCGCGAGCAGGTACCCGACGCCGAGGCCGACGGTCGAGCCCAGCAGTCCCACCGCTGTTGCCTCGACCAGCACCGATCGGTTGACCTGCCTTCGCGAGGCACCCATGGCCCGCAGCAGCGCCAGCTCTCTGCTGCGTTGGGCGACCAGGATCGAGAAGGTGTTGAAGATGATGAAGATCCCCACGAACAGGGAGACCGCTGCGAAGACCAGCAGGAAGGTCTGCAGGAAGCCGAGGATCTTGTCGAGGCTCTCCTTGTTCTTCTCGACGTAGGAGTCACCCGTCTGCGCGACGACGCCCTCCGGCAGCACCTTCTGGGCCGCCTTGGCCAGCTCGCTCTGGGAGACACCCGGAGCCGCGTTCAGCGAGATCGAGCCGTAGACGTCCTTCCCGCCGAAGAAGCGCTCCTGCATGAAGCGGTCGTCGAAGACCGTCATGGTCGCGCCGTTGAGGCCACCCGACCCGAACTCGACCAGCCCGGTGATCTTGGCCTTCATCAGCGGCGGGCGACCCGAGGTCGCCAGCTCGACCTCGTCGCCGACGTCGAAGTGGCCCTTGTCGGCGGTGTCCACGTCGAGGGCGACCTGGTCCGCCCCGGTCGGGTACTCGCCCTTCGTCAGGCTGAGGATCGGCTTGCCGTTCAGGGAGTCGGCCTCGGTCGGGTTGATGGCCAGCCCGGGCGGGCCGTTGCCGCCGATGACCTTGCCGTCCTTGCCGATCACGAAGACGGTCTGGAGGGTGTTCTGCGGGCTCGCCGAGGCCACCTCGGGCAGGGCCTCGAGCTTCGGTACGACGCTGGCCGGGAAGGTGCGGTTGTCCTGGCCGGAGTCGAAGTCGTTGGCGCCCTTGTAGGCCACCTCCACGTCCGCCGTACTGCCCTCGATGATGTTGTCGAAGGCACCGCCCATGGCGTTGGTGAAGATCAGGGTGCCGGCCACGAACGCGACGCCGAGCACGATCGCGAACGCGGAGAGCAGCAGGCGCAGCTTGCGGGCGAAGAGGTTGCGCCAGGTCACGCGCCACACGTCAGGTGCCCTCGCCGGGCGGGGCGGGCTCGCGGGAAGCGAGCTCCTGCATCTTGTTGAGCACCTGGTCACGGTCGGGACTGCGCAGCTCGTCGACGATCTTGCCGTCGGCGAGGAACACCACCCGATCGGTGTACGCCGCTGCCACCGGGTCGTGGGTCACCATCACGATGGTCTGTCCGCTGTCGTCCACGCTCGAGCGGAGCAGCGTGAGCACCTCCGCCCCCGACTTGGAGTCGAGGTTGCCGGTGGGCTCGTCGGCGAACACGATGTGCGGCCGGCTCATCAGGGCCCGGGCCACGGCGACCCGCTGCTGCTGCCCACCGGAGAGCTGGTTGGGGCGGTGGTCGAGCCGGTCCCCGAGCTTCACGGTCGAGATGACGGACTCGTACCAGGCCGGCTCAGGCTTGCGGCCGGCGATCGACAGCGGCAGCAGGATGTTCTCGCCGGCGGACAGCGTCGGCACCAGGTTGAAGGACTGGAACACGAACCCGATCCGTTCGCGGCGCAGCTGGGTCAACTTCTTGTCCGAGAGGCTGCCGATCTCGGTGTCACCGACGAACACCTGCCCGGAGGTGGGGACGTCCAGCGCGGCGCAGCAGTGCATCAGGGTCGACTTGCCTGATCCCGAGGGCCCCATCACCGCGGTGAACTCGCCGCTCGCGATGTCCAGGCTGACCCCGTCGAGCGCGCGCACCTCGGCGTCGCCTGACCCGTACACCTTGGTCAGGTCGACCACCCGGGCCGCCACCGCCGTACCGCTGTCCACCACCGTCATGACACAACCGTGCCAGTCCGCGGGTGATACCGCACTCGGGTATGTCCCCGATCCACCCCAGGGTGTGGCTTTTGTCAGCGTCTGCGGAGCAATCGCCTCAGCACGAGCAGCACCACGACCACGCCGAGTGCCTGGCGCCAGTAGCTCTTCAGCAGCACCGGCAGGACCGTCGCGCCCAGGTCGAGGGCGTCGTCGGGTGCCGGCGGTGGTGGAGCAGCCGCTGCCGCCACCGGGGGCTCCATGGTTCTGACGTTGTCGGTCGGCGCGGCCCGCGGCGGGGCCTCCTCCTGCGTGGCGGCCTCCGCCGCAGCTGCCGCCTCGCTGCCGCTCGTGACCTTCTGCTCCAGGCAGGCGGTGAACTGCCCGAGCAGCTTGTCGCTGACGTCCTGCATCACCCCGCGACCGAACTGGGCCGGCTTGCCGGTGATGGCGAGGTCGGTGACCACCTCGACGCGGGTGCCGGTGCCGGCCTCGGTCATCGTGGCGGTGACGTGGGCGCCCGCGGTGCCGTTGCCGCGCTTGTCCTTGCCCTTGGCGTCGATCACCATCCGGTGGCTGGACTCGTCCTTCTCCACGAACGTGCCCGAACCGTTGTAGACGAGCGCGATCGGTCCCAGCTTCACCTTGCAGGAGCCCTGGAAGGTGTCGCCCTCGACCGAGGTGACCACGGCGCCCGGGAAGCAGGCAGCTACGGACTCGATGTCGTTGAAGGCGTTCCAGGTCTCGTCGATGCCGGCGGGAACGGTGAACTCGTGCGTGAGATCCAAGGGGTCAGCCTCCAGCCGCGGCGAGCACGGCACGTCGGGTCAGCACCGTGGCCAGGTGCCGGCGGTAGTCGGCGTCGCCGTTGAGGTCGGACGGCGGGTTGGCACCCTCGGCGGCCAGGTCGCACGCTTCGCGTACGCCGTCGACGGTGGCCTCCCGGCCGACCAGGGCCTGCTCGGTGGCACGGGCACGCAGCGCGGTCGAGCCCATGTTGACCAGGCCGATACGGGCCTCGCTGATGGTGCCGCCGTCGGTCTTCACGGCCGCCCCGACAGCCACGATCGGCCACTGGTGGGCCACCCGCACGAACTTCTGGTAGTTCGAGCCCCATCCGTCGTACTTCGGGATGCGGATGTGGGTGAGCAGCTCGTCCTCACCGACGGCGGTGGTGAACAGGTCCTCGAAGAAGTCGACCGCCGCCACGGTGCGCTCACCACCCTGCCCGGCGATCACCAGCTCACCGTCGAGGGCGAGCACCGGCGCTCCGCAGTCCCCGGCCGGGTCGGCGTGCACCAGGGCGCCACCGAGCGTGCCGCGGTGGCGGATCTGGGGGTCGGCGACCTCCGAGATGGCCTTGTGTAGCAGCCCGAGGCTGTTCTTGACGGCGTCGTTGGCGAGGATCTCGTAGTACGGCGCCATCGCCCCGATGACGATGCTGTCGCCGTCGTCGCGGATCTCCTTGAGGGTGTCGATGCCGCCGATGTCGACGAGCAGGTCGGGTGCGTTGAGCCGCATCCGGAGCACCGGCAGCAACGACTGCCCACCGGCGATCACCTTGGCGTCATCGCTCTGCGACAGCGCGGACAAGGCCTCCTCGACCGAGGTGGCGGCGAGGTAGTCGAACTTGGCGGGGATCACTGGCCCGCTCCGTCCGTGCGGTCTGTCTGGCCCTCGTGGCCGGTGGACTCGTCGAAGTGGGGTGCCGCGCCTCCCGTGGTCGGATCTGCGCCGCCGGCATCACCGGCATGGATGGCCCGCCAGACGCGTTCGGGGGTGCACGGCATCTGGATGTCGCTGACCCCGAAGGCGCGTACGGCGTCGACCACCGCGTTGACCACCGCCGGCGTGGAGGCGATCGTGCCCGCCTCGCCGACGCCCTTGGTGCCCAGGGTGTTGGTCAGCGACGGCGTGGTGTTGTGGTCCACGTCGAAGCTGATGGTGTCGGCTGCCGTCGGCACCAGGTAGTCGACGAACGACGCCGACACCAGGGTGCCCGACTCGTCGTGAACGGCCTCCTCGAACAGCGCCTGCGCGATGCCCTGCATCAGCCCGCCGTGCACCTGTCCGGCCACGATGAGCGGGTTGATCACATTGCCGATGTCGTCGACGCAGGTGTACTTGCGCATCTTCACCTGCCCGGTCTCGGTGTCCACCTCGACCGCGCACAGGTGGGTGCCGTGCGGGAAGTTGAAGTTCACCGGGTCGTAGGTGGCGTCGGAGTCCAGCGTCGGCTCGACCCCGTCGGGCAGGTCGTGCGCGGCGAAGGCAGCCATCGCGACCTCGGCCAGGGCGACGCCCTGGTCGGTGCCGCGGACGCCAAGCCGGCCTTCCTTGAACTCGATGTCGTCGACGTTGGCCTCGAGCATGTGCGCCGCGATCGGCTTGGCCTTCTCGATCACCTTGTCGGCCGCCTTGACCAGCGCCTCACCGCCGACCACCAGCGAGCGTGAGCCGTAGGTGTCCAGTCCCTTGTGGGAGACCTGGGTGTCGCCGTGCAGGATCTCGACGTCTTCGAAGCGCACCCCGAGCCGGTCGGCCACGATCTGGCTGAACGCGGTCTCGTGGCCCTGGCCGTGGGCGCTGGCGCCGGTGACCACCTCGACCGTGCCGGTGGGCAGCATCCGCACGCTCGCGTGCTCCCAGCCGCCTGCCCCGTAGTTGAGCTGGCCGAGCACCCGGCTCGGTGCCAGCCCGCACATCTCGGTGAAGGTCGAGACGCCGATGCCGAGCTGGACCGGGTCGTTCTCGTCGCGACGCCGCTTCTGCTCGGCCCGCAGCTCGTCGTACCCGAAGTTGGCCTTGGCCTTGGCCGTGGCCTCCTCGTAGTTGCCGGAGTCGTACTCGAGGCCCGCGACCGTGGTGAAGGGGAACTCCTCGTGCTTGATCCAGTTCTTCTCCCGGACCTCGAGGGGGTCGACGCCCAGCTCGACGGCCAGCTCGTCCATCAGCCGCTCGATGGCGTAGGTCGCCTCCGGCCGGCCGGCGCCCCGGTAGGCGTCGGTCCAGGTCTTGTTGGTCAGGACCGTCTGGCAGGCGAAGTGGTACGCCGGGAACTTGTAGATCGAGTTGAACATGAAGGCACCCAGCACCGGCACGCCACCGCCGACGATGGCGACGTGCGAGCCGAGGTCGGCCAACAGCTCGACCTTCAGACCGGTCACGCTGCCGTCCTTCTCGGCGGCGAGGGTGAGCTTCTGCCACTGGTCGCGACCGTGGTGGGCCGCCATCAGCGACTCGGAGCGGGTCTCGGTGTACTTGACCGGCTTGTGCACCTGACGTGCCACCCACCAGGCGGTCCACTCCTCGGGCGTGACCTGGAGCTTGCCGCCGAACCCGCCGCCGACGTCGGGTGCGATCACCCGGATCTTGGACTCGGGGACGCCGGTCGTCGCGGCCAGCGCGAACCGGAGGATGTGCGGGATCTGCGTGGCCGACCACATGGTCAGCTGCTCACCCGTGGGGTCGACGACGACGGAGCGGGGCTCCATGAACGCCGGGATCAGCCGCTGCTGGCGGTACTCCCGCTCGATGAGGATCCCGTCGGTGCGCGCCTTGGAGATGGCGTCCTCGACGTTGCCGCCGGTGCCGGCCTCGCCCGAGTCGAAGACCCAGAGGGCGCTCTTGTTGGTGCCGAGGTCGGGGTGGGCCAGCACCTTGTCCTCGGCCGCCTCCTTGAGGTCGAGGGCAGCGGGGAGCTCCTCGTAGTCGACGTCGACCAGCTCGGCGGCATCGCGTGCCTCGGCCGGCGTGCGGGCGACGACCACCGCCACGATCTCGCCGGCGAAGCTGACCCGGTCGGCCGGGATCGGCGGGTGGTCGGGGGCCACCTGGTCGGTGGTGATGGCCCAGGCGTTGATGAGCACCCCGGCGGACTCGTCGAGGTCCTTGCCGGTGTAGACGGCGACGACGTTGGTGGCCGCCTTGGCGGCGCTGGTGTCGATCGCGGTGATCTTGGCGTGCGCGAACGGGCTGCGCACCATCGCCATGTGCAGCATGCCCGGGAGCTGGATGTTGTCGGTCCAGCGGGTGCGGCCGGTGATCAGCCGCTGGTCCTCCTTGCGCCGGCGGTCGCGGCCGATCTCGGTCACGCTGGCCGGGGCGTCCTGGGTGGCAGTCATCTCAGGCCTCCACCTTCTCGGCTGCCGGCTGGGCCGTGGTGGCGCCGGCGGCAGCCGCTGCCTGCACGGCGCGGACGATGTTGTGGTAGCCGGTGCAGCGGCACAGGTTGCCCTCGAGCCCGTTGCGGATCTCGTCCTCGGACGGGTTCGGGTTGTCGTTGAGCAGGTCGACGGACTGCATGATCATGCCCGGCGTACAGAACCCGCACTGGAGGGCGTGGCACTCGTGGAACGCCTCCTGCATGGCGTGCAGGCTCCCGGGCTCGGCGAGGCCCTCGATTGTGGTCACCTCGTGGCCGTTGGCCTGGACGGCGAGCACGTTGCACGACTTCACGCTGCGTCCGTCGAGGTGGACGGTGCAGGCCCCGCAGTTGCTGGTGTCGCAACCGATCACGGTGCCGGTCTTGCCGAGCTTCTCGCGGAGGTACTGCACGAGCAGCATCCGCGGTTCGACGTCGTCGGAGACCTGGGCTCCGTCGACGGTGAGTTCGATCCTGGCCATGGGCGCGCTCCTAGGCTTGCCGAGGTGTCCGATGAGTGTGATGCCGCTCACGCTAGGCCGCCCCGGTTGGCCAAAGGTTGGCCGGTCTCCGGCTCCGGTCCTGCCTCTCGGTGAACGCCCGGCCCGCTGTCGTCGTGCTCCTCCTCGACACGGCACCGACTCCGCTGCCGCCTCCTATCGAAGGGCTGTTCCATGCATCTCCACTCCTCGCCGGCACCCGATCGCGGACTGCTGCGGATCGGCGTCGTCAGTGGCGTCCTCGGGGTCGTCACGGCGCTCGTCCAGTCGGCGATCGACCCTGCCTACTCCGATGATCCGACGAAGGCGATCGGGCAGGCGTCACTCAGCCACTTCCTCACGCTCTCGCGCGTGCTCGACATGACGGCGTTCCTCCTGCTGCTGGTCTCGGTCAGCGTCGTCACGACGGCGTTCCCGTCCGGGCGGGGCGCGAGCTGGGCTCGGCTGGCTCGCACGGCGTACGTCGTGTCGGCCACCGCCGGGGCGATCGCCACCATGCTCGTCGGGAGCCTCCCCGACGTAGCGTCGTCCTGGGCCGACGCGACTCCTGCACTCAAGCCGGGATACGTCGCTGCCTACGACGCGCTCGGCAACGTCAGTGGGGGGATCTTCTCGGTCTCGTGGGCGGCCCTGGGCCTGTTCGGCCTTGTCTTCGCGGTGGCCGCCTTCCGTAGCGAGCAGTTCTCCAACCTGTTGGCCGGGGTCTCCGCGACGAGCGGCGTCGCGCTGGTGGGCGCGGTCGTGATCGGCGTCGGTCTGCACGTGCCGGTCGCCTTCGTGCTGCTGATCCTCGGGCTGGTGCTGTCCTACGTGGTGATCGTCGCCTCGGGCGTCCGGACGTGGCGGGTCGCGGCAGCAGCCGACACCAGGTCAGCGGCCCACGAGGAGGTCAGCTGAAGACGCAGAACTCGTTGCCCTCGGGGTCGGCCAGCACGGTCCAGCGCGGCCGGTCCCACAGGTGCGTCGCTCCCTTGGCGAGGAGCTCGTCGACATCGCCGTACACGTCCCAGTGGATGCGGTTCTTGACCGTCTTGGGCTCGGGCACGGTGTCGAAGACCACCAGCTCGAAGGGCATGCCGGGCACCTTCTCGATCCACCAGTACGAGCGGTCCTGGTTGAGCGGCTCGACCTCGAAGACGTCGGCCCACCAGCGGGCGAGCCGCTCGCCGTCGGCGGCGTCGACGCACATCTCGTAGAGCTTGTACGCCGGGACCTCGTCCCGCACGAACGCGCACAGCTCCCCACCCTCCGGGTCGAGCAGCACCGTCCAGGGGTCGTCCGGGTTGTCGTAGCCCGGTGCCTCGGTGGCACCCAGGGCCAGCAGCGTGTCGACCGAGTCGACGTGGACGTCGAGGTGCACGCGGTGCTTGACCGACTTCGCTTCGGGCACCGGACACAGCGCGATGCCCTGTCCTTCGAGATCGCCGACCAGGTCGCCGGGGTCGTCGGGCGCCGAGCCGCGGACGTAGGGCACCCCGATGGCCGCGGACCAGAACTCCCCCATCACGGCCGGGTCGCCGTGCACGTCCATGCACAGCTCCTTGAACCTCGTCACACGCCACTCCTCCCGTGCCCGGAACGCCTGTGTGGCCCCGGTAGCCTGCAGGCATGTCCCAGCAGACTCCTGACTCAACCCTGCCCCAAAACCCGCGGGCCTGGGGACACGGCCTCGCCACCGTCGCTGAGGACGGCACCGTCCTCGACACCTGGTACCCCGCACCGCAGCTCGGGAACCCAGCCGGTGAGTCGGCTCCGGAGTCGCTGGCGACGCTGGCCCAGAAGTACGCCGAGCGCCGGGTGCACACCGATGTCGTCACCGTCTCGATCGACCTCTCGGCGCCGCCGGCGGACGCAAGCGACGCGTACCTGCGCCTGCACCTGCTCAGCCACCGGCTCGTCCGGCCCCGCGAGGTGAACATCGAGGGCATCTTCGGTGTCCTCGCCAACGTCGTGTGGACCAACCACGGTCCGTGTGCAGTGGCCGGCTTCGAGGACGTGCGGCTGGCGCTGCGCGCGCTCGGCCCGGTGCAGGTCTTCGGGGTCGACAAGTTCCCCCGGATGACCGACTACGTGCTGCCCACCGGCGTACGGATCGCCGACGCCGACCGGGTGCGTCTCGGCGCCCACCTCGCCGAGGGCACCACGGTGATGCACGAGGGGTTCGTGAACTACAACGCCGGCACGCTCGGGGCCTCCATGGTCGAGGGCCGGATCAGTGCGGGGGTCGTCGTCGGCGACGGCTCGGACATCGGTGGCGGCGCCTCGATCATGGGCACCCTGTCGGGCGGCGGCAAGGAGGTCATCTCCATCGGCGAGCGCTGCCTGCTCGGTGCCAATGCCGGCATCGGGATCTCGCTCGGCAACGACTGCGTCGTCGAGGCCGGCTGCTACGTGACGGCGGGGACCAAGGTCACCATCAGGGACATCGACTCCAAGCCCAAGGTGGTCAAGGCCGGTGAGCTCTCCGGTGCCGACAACGTCCTGTTCCGCCGCAACTCGGTGACCGGCACGATCGAGGCCCAGCCCTGGAACCGCGACGGCGTCAGCCTGAACGCGGCCCTGCACAGCAACTGATGCGCGCCCCTTCCCCATGAAGTTCCGGTACCTCGTCTTCGCCGTCGTCCTCGCGGTCGTCGCGGGCGTCGGCATCGCGTTCTGGCGCGGCTCCGGTCCCCTGCCGGACCCGGAGGGATGCTCGGTCACCCTCAACGGCCACCAGGTCGACCTCTCCACCGAGCAGGCGGAGAACGCGACCCTGATCGCCGCCATCGGGATCAGGCGCGGCCTGCCGGCACGAGCGGTGTCCATCGCCCTGGCGACGGCGATCCAGGAGAGCAAGCTCAGCAACCTCGACCACGGCGACCGCGACTCACTGGGCCTCTTCCAGCAGCGGCCGTCGATGGGCTGGGGCACGGCCCGGCAGGTGCAGGACCCCTACTACGCGACCAACGCCTTCTACGACGCGCTGGTCAAGGTGGCCGACTACGAGACGATGCCGATCACCCAGGCGGCGCAGAAGGTGCAGCGCTCTGCCTTCCCGGACGCCTACGGAGCCCACGAGATCGACGCCCGCTCCCTCGCCTCGGTGCTCACCGGCTACAGCCAGGGTGGGCTGTTCACCTGCGTGGTGCACGACAGCGACGCCCGCGGCAGTGGCGACAAGGTGATCCGCCAGGTCGAGCGCGCCTTCGGCAACCTCGACATCAGGCGCACCGGGTCGCGCCAGGACGTCGCCCTCACCGTCGACGACAGCGAGGCCGGTCGGCGACTCGGCTGGTCGGTCTCCCAGTTCGTGCTCGCGCACGGCGTACGCCTCCATCCCCAGGGGGTCGCCTACGCCGGCAAGCAGTGGCACGTCGGCCGCGCCTCCGAGGACGGCTGGAAGTCCGGCGGCGGCGAGGGTGTCACCCGCGTCCGCGTCTCGATGGGCTAGGGGCTGCTCCTCGCATTTCAGGCGGGGCTGGCAGGGAGAGCTGGGGGCTGGCGGGCGAAGTACTGCCTGCCATGCCGTGGTTTCCCCGGACGTCCGGGGAAACCCGGACCCGCTACCGCAGGCGGTCCGCGGCGGCCGCGATGCGCTCGTCGGTGGCGGTGAAGGCGACGCGTACGTGGCGGTCGCCGGCGCGGCCGTAGAAGGATCCCGGGGCGACCAGCACGCCGCGGTCGGCCAGCCAGGCGACGGTGTCCCGGCAGGGTTCGTCGCGGGTGGCCCAGAGGTAGAGCGAGGCCTCCGAGTGGTCGATCCGGAAGCCGGCCGACTCGAGCGTCCCCCTCAGCGTCGTACGACGGGCGGCGTAGCGGGCGTGCTGCTCCTCGACGTGCGCATCGTCGTCGAGTGCTGCGACCATGGCTCGCTGCTGTGGCCCGGGCATCATCAGCCCGAGGTTCTTGCGCACCGCGAGCAGCTCGCCGACCACCGCCGGGTCGCCGGCCACGAACGCGCACCGGTAGCCGGCGAGGTTGGACCGCTTGGACAACGAGTGCACCGAGAGGATCCCCTCGAGCGAGCCGCCGTTGATGTCCGGGTGGAGGACGGAGACCGGCTCGGCCTCCCAGGCGCACTCGAGGTAGCACTCGTCGGAGACCAGCAGTGCCCCACGCTCACGGCACCAGTCGACCACCTTGCGCAGGTGGTCGGGCGGCAGCACCCGGCCGGTCGGGTTGGACGGTGAGTTGAGCCAGACCAGCGCGGGGGTGCGCGGGCCGACCGAGGTCAGCGAGTCGGTGGCGATCGCCTCCGCGCCCACCAGGGCGGCGCCGACCTCGTAGGTCGGGTAGGCCAGCGTCGGGTAGACGACCAGGTCCCCGGCACCCAGCCCCAGCTGGGTCGGCAGTCCGGCGATCAGCTCCTTGGAGCCGACCGTCGGCAGCACGCCGTCGAGGCCGAGCCCGGTGACGCCGAAGCGTCGGGACAGCCAGTCGATGCAGGCCTGCCGTGTCTCGGGCAGGCCGATGGTGACCGGGTATCCCGGCGAGTCGGTCGCCTCACGCAGGGCCTGCTGGACGACCTCGGGAGTCGCGTCGACCGGCGTACCGATCGAGAGGTCGACGATCCCCCCGGGATGGGCGCGCGCCTTCTCGGCGTACGGCGTGAGCTGGTCCCACGGGAAGTCCGGGAGGCGGGACGAGACGCGCTCGGGCAAAGGGGCGGGTCAGTCCTGCGGCTGCGGCGGGAGGGCCTCGATCAGCGGGTGGTCCTTGTCGATCTCACCCATCTTGGCCGCGCCGCCGGGCGAGCCGAGGTCGTCGAAGAAGTGCACGTTGGCGTCGTAGTAGTCCTTCCACTCCGCCGGAGTGTCGTCCTCGTAGTAGATGGCCTCGACAGGGCACACCGGTTCGCAGGCACCGCAGTCCACGCACTCGTCGGGGTGGATGTAGAGCATCCGCTTGCCCTCGTAGATGCAGTCGACAGGACATTCGTCGACGCACGCACGGTCCTTCAGGTCGACGCAAGGCTGGGCGATGACGTAGGTCACCTGAATCCTCCTACGGGTTCGGTCCGGTGCGGGCTGAGCCCAGCCTAGTATCCCACCGTGAGCGGCGATGAGGTGCCCGAGGATCGATACGGGAACTCACCCCTCCTCGGCCCCCACGTGGTCGGCCAGCGGGTCGTCGTACGCCGCCTGGTGCGCGGCGAGACCGGTCCGACGGGCGGTCCCGCGATGACCGACGTGCTGGGTGTCTGCGAGTCCTGGGCCGACGGCGTCGTGGTTGTACGCCGGGAGCAGGGCGACGTGGTCACCATCGACACGGCCGACATCGTCTCGGGCAAGCCGGTGCCTCCCCGACCCACGCGCTACCGGCACCTCGACCCGGTCACGGCCGACCGGTTGGCCCTTCCGGGGTGGCAGCCGGTGGAGTCCGAGCCACTCGGGGACTGGGTGCTGCGGGCTTCGGGCGGGTTCTCCTCGCGGGGCAACTCGGTGCTCGCGCTCGGCGATCCGGGGCTGCCGCTGTCGGAGGCGGTCGAGCACGTGGCCGGGTGGTACCGGACGCGAGGTCTCGAGCCACGGGCCCACGTGCACCTCGACGGCGACATCGCGCCCGCGTTCGCCGACGCCGGCTGGACGAGCTACGACCCCACGCTGCTGATGCTGGCCGGGGTGTCCCGGGTGCTGCGCCGGCTGGGCCGCCCGCCGGGTGTCGAGGTCGAGCACCACGGCAGGGTCGACGACGCCTGGCTGGCCAGCGACGGACGCGCCGCCCGCTACGGCGAGGCGGCCAGGCAGGTGCTGGCGACCGGCGAGGTCACGCTGGCGACGGTGCGCGACGAGCACGGCCAGGTGCTGGCCCGCGGTCGTGGCGCCAGCCACGGCGACTGGGTCGGGGTCTCCTCGCTCTGGACCCGCGAGGACGTGCGTCGTACGGGCCTGGGCAGCGCGGTGCTCCGGTCCCTCCTGGAGTGGGGATCAGAGCGCGGTGCGACGACGACCTACCTCCAGGTGGTGCTGGCGAACGTCACCGCCCAGGAGCTTTACCAGGCCCACGGCTACGAGGTGCACCACCGCTACGACTACCTGGTCCTGGATCTCGGCCCGTGACCTACGCACGACCCACCTCCGGGAGCCGGACGTGCCGACGCGCGGCGGCGAGCCAGGACTCGTAGGCCGCCGGGTCGTCGAAGGCGGAGTCGACGACGTAGAGCCCGCGCACCGGCACGCTCCCCCCGATCTCGGTGAGCACCGGACGCAGGGTCAGCTCCGGTGCAAGGGCGTGAGCCGGTCCGGCGCCGAGCATGAAGGGGACGGCTACCCCGCTGAGGCCGTCGGTGGCGAACCGGTCGAGGAAGAGCTTGAGCAGCCCGGTGTAGGTGCCCTTGTAGGTCGGCGAGGCGACGACCACCAGGTCGGCCTCACCGACCAGCCTGACCAGCTCGGCGACCTCCGGGTCGGACCAGTCGAGCAGGGCCGGACCGAGATCGGCCAGGTCGACGACGAGGTCGGGTTCGCTGCCGGCGAGCTCGGTGGCCAGCCAGGTGGCTGCGGACAGCGTGCGCGACTGCGCCTTGGGGTTGCCGACGACGACGGCGACGCGCGTTAACATCCCTTATTTATATCAGATTAATAGTCTTTGCTTACGGCGGGTACGAGGGTCGGTATCGGTGGTCAGCCGTCGCGCGGCTTCGGCTTCTTCTCCGGCTTCGGCGGCGCACCACACCGGACCGTGGCGGCCGCGATGTAGTCGGTGTGGAACTTCTCCTTGCGCAGCACCTTGCCAGATCCCAGCGGGTGGAAGGTGCGGAAGACGTTGACGCTGAACCCCGGGGAGCCGATGGCCTCCTCGCAGTCCTCGGCCTGCAGGTAGCGCACCTGCGGGGAGCGGTAGTCGGTGCGCGGGCCGTTGCTGCTGGTGATCCGCCAGCGCTTGGTGGAGTACATCGACACCGTCGCCGCACCCTCGGTGCTCGGCGTCGACCTGCGCACGTGGGCCTTGATCAGCACGCCGTAGGGCGTGGTGTTGGTGAACTTCAGGTCCGCTGTCGGCCACGCCACGGTCGCCTCGCGGCCCTCGGGGTAGCGGTCGATGTAGACCGAGTGCGGCTTGTGCTCGACGTCCTCGAGCCCGGCGAAGTAGATCGCGTTGAAGGTCGTGGTCGCGATCTGCGAGACGCCACCGCCGAGGTCCTTGCGGAAGAGGCCGTCGGAGATGACGTAGCCCTCGGTGAAGCCGTTGGCCTTGGTGCGCTCCCCCACGGTGTCGTTGAGGCTGAACGTCTGGCCGGGCTGGAGCACGGTGCCGTCGATCAGCTCGGCAGCTCGCGGCAGGTTGACGTTGCGGTACTCCGCGTAGGGGAAGTGCGTGGTGAAGGTGCTGACCCGCTCGGTGATCCCGAGCGCCCGGGCGTCGGCCGTGGTGAAGGCCGGCTGGGAGGTCGTCCTGCCCTTCAGCCTGAGCACGCGCTCGGCTCCCCGACGTACGGCGACGTCGGCGAAGTGCTCCTCGATCTCGGCCGGATCGACCTCGACGCCGACCTTGGCCGGCACCACCCGGGGCTTGCCCCGGCGGACCACGAACCGGGCGTCCTCGGGTTCCTGGCCGACCTCGCGCATCACCGGGGCCAACGCCTCGAGCATCAGCTCGCCGTCGACCCTGGGCTCCAGCCGGCCGTCCACCTCCTCCATGGACAGCCCGGCGGAGAACAGCCGAGGTGGGGCGACCACCGTGCGTCCGGCGAGCACGAACGTCACGGGACCCGAGACGGCCGGCCGGCCGAAGTCGGCGAGTGCCTGCCGGACCTCCTCGTCGCCGATGTCGGGCTGCTTGGTCTCGGTGGGCAGCTTGTGCGACCCACCGCGGAGGAGCTGTCGCTCCAGGAGGTTCTGGGTGGCGGTGCGGGAAACCACGGTCCCGGGCTGGCCGACGACGGGGAGCGCGCGGCCGCCCTCGAAGGAGACGGTGCCCTCGCGCGGAGCCTGTCCGAGGCCGGCGTCGAGGTCCTCGATCGTCCCCTGCAACCTCGACTGGTCGACGTCGACCACCGCGTGGTGGTCCCCGCCTCCCGTCACCACGTCCCACATCCGCGACGGACCGAACCCCGACCCACCGCCGGCCTCCCGGATCGAGGCCGCGTGTCGATGCTCAACCCAGCCTTGGTCGGGTCGACGTCCACCGTGCGTCCGTCGCCGTAGCTGACCGAGATGGGTCGGGAGGTGCGCGTCTCGAGCTCGGCCCGCAGCTTCCTCTCGGCGGCGGCCGGGGTGAGGCCGCCGATGCCGACGCCCTCGACCGCGGCGTTGCGGGGCGCCTTGTCGCCGGTGTGCAGACAGATGCCACCCCAGGCCACGCCCCCGGCCAGCACCAGGCCCAGGACCGTGAAGCCGGCCACCTTGGCGCCCAGCTGGTCGGCCACCGAGGTCACGCGAGTCCGGCGAACAGGTCCGTCTCGAGCCCCCCTGGCTCGTCGGGTGCCGGGGTGCCCTTGGCGATGCGGAAGAACTCGGTGCCCCAGATCTCGTTGCCCTTGTTGTTCGCCAGCGCGAAGAACGGGCCGTCGACGGCGATCTGGGTGGCGTGGGCGCGCATCGCGTCCATCTTGGCGCCGACGTAGTCGTCGGCCTCGACGAGCGCGGTGAGGTCCTCGTCGTCGACCATGAACTTTGGCAGGTCTCCGTCGGGGTCCATGCCCTCGAAGGTGGTGGTGTCACCCGCGTCGCGCAGGTCGCGAAGGCCCTGCCGCACCCGGCTGGCCGACATCGCTCCCCAGTAGATCTTGGCGATCTCGTGGGCCTCGCCGAGGTCGCGACGGAAGGACGGCACGGCCGCCAGCGACGCGGCGTACGTCGCGACGCGGTGGGCCTGGATGTGGTCGGGGTGCCCGTAGCCGCCGAAGTCGTCGTAGGTGACCAGGACCTGCGGGCGCACTTCGCGGATCACCTCGACGAGGTGGCTGGAGGCTTCGAGGAGGTCGGCGCTCCAGAAGGCGTTGGCGTGCACGTCGTCGGCCGGGATGGCGTAGCCCTCGGCGTGCCACTGCATCCCCGAGTCGCGGTAGCGCTTGAAGCCGCCGAGGTAGCGGTGGTCGGTCACCCCCAGGGCCTTCATCGCGTTGTCGAGCTCGATCTTGCGCTGGTCGGCGAGGGTGTCGTCCTGGTCGGCGGCCATGTGCGTCAGCTCGGGCACCAGGATCTCGCCCATCTCACCGCCGGTGCAGGTGACCAGCGTGACGCCGACCCCCTCCGCGACGTAGCGCGCCATGGTGGCGCCCTGACCGATGCTCTCGTCGTCCGGGTGGGCGTGCACGAGGAGCAGGTGCTTGTCCATGCCGGTGATCCTAGAGGCGAGCACCTACAGGTCTCGTTTGACCCTTCTGGGGGCGGTGGGCAGCACGAGCGGGGCGGTCGGGGGCGGTGGCTCGTCGGGCTCCAGCCACCCGTCGTACTCCTCGACGAGCAGCTCCAGCATCACGACCGGGGCGTCGCTGGAGACCACCCACGGGTGGCCTTCGTCGTCGTCCTCCCCGGCGAACGGCTCGCGCTCGCAGGAGGCGTCGAAGCCGTCGCGCAGCAGCCGGGCCACGACCGCGCCGGCGTGGTCCTCGTCGAAGAAGACGCCGCGCATCAGCGCTCGCCCATCAGGTCGCGCAGTGGATCCAGGAACGGTACGTCGGCCCCGGCCCAGGTGACCTCGTCGAGCTCGTCGGACTGCAACCAGCGCACGGCGTCGTGCTCGTGCGGGACCGGGTCCCCGTCGGCCAACCGCGCCAGCACGACGCGCAGCGCGAGGTCGTGCGCGATCGGCGAAGTGCCGTCCAGGAGCCCGGTCACCTCGACCGTGCAGCCGAGCTCCTCGACGATCTCCCTGACGGCGGCGGCCTCGAGCGACTCCCCGGCCTCGACCTTGCCGCCGGGGAGCTCCCAGAGCCCGGCCAAGGCGGGCGGACGGGCGCGACGGGCGGCGAGCACGCGACCCTCCTCGAGGATGGCGACACCCACCACTGTCCTGGCCAGCTCCTGCATGCGGCCAATGTAGGGGGACGTCTACGTTGGGGCCGTGAGCCCGGACCCGTCGAGCATCCACCTGCGGCGTACCGACGAGAACGCGGCCGACATCGACGAGGCCGTCGAGCGGTTCGGCCGCCGGGTCGGGATCGCGGGGGTGCTCGCCCACCTCAACCGGAAGGCCGAGAAGGCCCGGGTCCCGGGGCGCGCGGTCGACCACGGCTTCCGGTGGAACGCCGGCGACGAGGCCACCGAGCGGTGGTGGCCACAGGGCATCACCACCTCGGCCGACGCCAGCGACACCGAGGACATCGACGGGCGACGGCTGCTGATGACGAGCTGGTACTCCAAGACCGTGCGCGGTGAGAACCGCGGCAGCCGCGTCAGCGTGGTCGACATCGACACGCTCGAGTACCGCCACGTGCTGCTCGTGGTGCCCGAGCGGGCCAGGAACGGCGCTGTACAGCTGAAGCCGCTGCTCGTGCACGCCGGCGGGCTGGTCTGGTGCGGGCCCTACCTGCACGTGGCCGGCACCCGGCGCGGCCTGTTCAGCTGCCTGGCCGACGACATCATCCGGGTGGACTCGACCGAGGACACCTTCGGCTACCGGTTCGTGCTGCCGGTCCGGTTCGCCTACGACGCGGCCGCGAGCGAGGGTGTGGAGGCGATGCGCTACTCGTTCCTCTCCCTCGACCGGGGTGCGCAGCCACCACAGCTGGTGGCGGGCGAGTACGGCCGGGCCGAGATGACCAAGCGCCTCGTGCGCTACCCGCTCGACCCCGAGACGCGCCACCTGGCCGCGCACGAGGACGGGACGTCACGCCCGGTGTCGCTCGACGATCGTGGGCTCGGGCACATGCAGGGCGCCGCCGTGGTGGGCGACACCTACTACGTCACCTCGAGCCGCGGGCGCTACCGCCTCGGTCACCTGCACGTCGGTGAACCGGGAAGCTTCCGCACCTTCCCCCGTGCGCTGCCCGTCGGACCCGAGGACATCTCCTACTGGCCCTCGACCGATCTGCTCTGGTCGCTCTCGGAGTATCCCGGCCGCAGATACGTCTTCGCCATGCGCCGCAGCCAGTTCGACTGACCGACCGGTCTCAGGGGGTCGGGCTGGTCGCCGGCACCGGGACCAGCAGTCCGGTCTCGAGGTCGAACTGGTAGCCGTCAGGAGCCGTGCAGGTCTCCGGAGAGACGACTGGCTCGTCCTGGGTGACGGGCGCCTCCGTGGTCGGCTCGTCGGTCGGGACCGGGCAGACGGGCAGCGGTGTCGGGTCGGCGGGTGTGGGATCGGCCGGCGGGTTCGCCGGCGTCGGGTCGGCCGGCGGGCTCGCCGGGGTGGGGTCGACGGGCGTTGGGTCGGCCGGGGTCGGGTCCGGTGCCGTCGTGGCGGGTGCGGACGGCGTGCTGGCCGGAGGCGCGGTCGTGCCGGGTGATGACGGCGTGGTGGACGAGGACGGCGTGGACGGTGTGGTCGGGGTGGCCGACGGGGATCCCGGCCTGGTCACCGGCACCGCGGGGCTCGCCGGCTCGGCTGCCGTCGTGGTCGATGCGGGGGCCGGCGTACGCGTGGAGGTTGCGGCCAGCGACTGCGGCCCGGTCATCGGGACGTCGAGCGCGGCCACGAACGGCACCGCACCGCTGCCCTCGAGGTCGGCGTTGTCGAAGACCGACTTCCAGGCGAGCACCGCCCGGAGGTAGGCGTCGGACTGGTTGTAGGAGAGGACCGCTTGCTTCAACCCGGCCGCCGTGGAGAGGTCGCGACCGTCGGCGCACAGGTAGGCCATCGCCGCACCGGCGGAGTCGTAGATGTTCTGCGGGTCCCGGACCCCGTCACCGTCCATGTCGAGGCCGACGACCCGCCAGCTCGCCGGGATGATCTGCATCGGGCCGAGCGCCCGGTCCCACTTGGTGTTGTGGTCCCAGTGGCCGGCGTCGGTGTCCTGGACGGCGCGGTAGGTGGTGCCGTCGAGGACCGGGCCCAGGATTTCCGGACTGACGCGGTGGGCGGAGTCGAGGGTGTGGCCGGCCAGGTTGCCCGACTCGACCTGTCCGATGGCAGCGAGCACGGGTGTGGTCAGGTGGCACTGGGCCGGGGAGACGGCGACCGCGAGGGTGTACGCCGCGAGCACGTCGGCCGTCAGGTCCTCCGTCGGCGCGATGGCCGCCGATCCGGCCCAGCCGCGGCTGTTGAGCGCAGCGGCACTGGGCACCACGACCGGAGCCTCCGGGGCGACCGTCATGCTGGCGGGCTGGAGCAGGGGGGTCTGGAGCGGCTCGAGCCGCGATCCTGCGAGCTGCGCAGCCGGGCCGCCCGGCGCCCAGAACAGGGCGCTGAGCAGCAGGACTGCGAGGCCGAACTTGGCCTTCATGATTCCGAGACTCCCCCTCCACGCAAACGGGCGTCGAGTGCTTCTCGGTACGCCCGTCCGGAAAGTGTCGGCCAGCATCCGCAGGGAGACCAGCCGGAACCCCCAACTGACCCGAAACGAGTCCAGGCCGTCTAGACCTGATCGCCCGGTTGACCCGATTTGCCGGAAACGCGTGGTAACAGGGCCAGTTGCCGTGACTGGGCCACCAGCCGGCCGCGGCTGTCCCACACCTCGCAGTCCTCCTCGAACTGGCCGCCGGAGATGTTGCGGGTGGCGTGCCGCACGATCGCCCAGCCGGGCGCCGGGTCGGCGCGGACGTGGGCGGTCAGCTCGATGGTGGGCGCCCATCCGGGGAGGCCGAGGTCGAAGGTCACCGGCGGCAGGGCGTCGACGACCAGCAGCAGGGCGATCGGGTCCAGCGGCCGGTCGTCGGCGAGCTTGAACCAGCCCTGGATGATGCCGCTGCCGCTCGGCTCACCCACCGCCCAGCCGACGTACGCCGGATCGAGGCGGGTGCCGAACCGCTCGAGCAATGGCGCGACCCGGCGTACCTCGTCGGGCGCGAACCTCGCCTCCACGCAGTCCTCCACCGGCGGCAGGTCGGGCGGCGGGATCTGGCGATCGACCTCCGGGGACTGTCCGGCGAGCGACCCGTAGACGGCCAGGACGGTGATCCGCTCGACCTCGGCACCGCCCTCCTGCTGCACAAGGCTGGCCGCGACCGTCGAGCGGCGACCACCCTCGCGGACCCGACGGACACGGACCACTGCCGGCCCCGGCGTGGTGGGAGTCAGGTAGTAGGCACTGACGCTGACCGGGTCGGGCTGACCCGAGTCGGTGAGCTCGGCGCGGATGGCGTTGCCGATCACGGCCAGCAGGTAGCCGCCGTTGAGCCCACCTCCGACCACCCAGCCACGGTCGAGTGTCGCGGCGTACTCCCCCGGGCCGGAGGCTGCGACGGCGATGCCGCGGTCGAGCTCGAAGTCCATGGCCGTGAGCCTAGAGCGGGCTAGGCGTAGCCGGCGGGGGTGCCCCAGGTGGCGGATCGTGAGCTGCCCTCGTGGACGACCGGGCAGTGGGTGCCGACGAAGTTGGTCGGCATGCACAGGTTGCAGTGGATGCACAGCGACGGCGTGGCGGCGTCCGCCGCGATCCGGTTGACCAGATCGGGCTCACGCAGCAGGGCGCGCCCCATGGCCACGAACTCGAACCCCTCCTGCATCGCGAGGTCCATCGAGGACCGGTCGGTGATGCCGCCGAGCAGCACCATCGGCAGCGTGATCTCGGCCCGCACCTTGCGGGCGTCGTCGAGCAGGTAGGCGTCGCGGTAGGGGTACTCGCGGATGAACTGCTTGCCCGCGAACCGCATCACCGTCTTGATCGGCTGCGGCATCACCTCGACGAACTCCTTGACGGGCGCACCTCCGCGGAACAGGTACATCGGGTTGAGCAGCGAGCTGCCCCCGGTCATCTCGAAGGCGTCGACGGTGCCGTCCTGCTCGATCCACTGTGCGGTCTGGATGGCCTCCTCGACGGTGATGCCGCCCCGCACCCCGTCGGACATGTTCAGCTTGGTGAGGATGGCGATCCGGTCGCCCACGGCGTCGCGGACCGCACGCAGGATGCCGCGACCGAACCTCGCGCGGTTCTCCAGCGAGCCGCCGAACTCGTCCTTGCGGTGGTTGACCTTGGGACTGAGGAACGCGCTCGGCAGGTAGCTGTGGCCGAGGTGCACCTCGACCGCGTCGAACCCCGCCTCGATGGCGCGCACCGCGGCGGCGGCGTGGGCGCTGGTGATCCGCTCGAGGTCGGCCGCCTTCGCCTTGCGCGAGACGCCGAAGGACATGTTCGGGAAGCGGGTGCTGGGCGAGAGTGCGTGCCGCTTGTTGCCCCGCGAGTCGGCCACGGGACCCGCGTGCCCGATCTGGGCCGAGATCGCGGCACCCTCGGCCTGCACGGCCTCGGTGAGCACGCGCAGGCCGGGCATCGCCTCGTCGGTCCACTGGATCTGGTCGGGCGCGGTGCGGCCGTCCGGTGCGACGGCGCAGTAGGCGACCGTGGTCATGCCGACCCCGCCGGCGGCGTACGCCCGATGGAAGTCGACGAGGTCGGTGGTGACGCGGGAGCGGTGGCTCAGGCCTTCGTACGTCGCCGCCTTGATGATCCGGTTGCGCAGGGTGAGCGGACCGATCCGACCCGGCGAGAAGACGTCCGGCGTACCGTTTTCTAGAACGTGTTCCACTTTGTCAGGTTACATGGATCCGGCGTCGCAGGCCCCTACTCGCGCAGCGTGCGGATCGCCCGCGTGGTCTTCACGACGTGGTCGAGCACCCGCTTGAGCTCGCCCGCGCGTCGCTCGCCCGGGGTGAACTCACCGTCGGTCCAGTCACCGAAGTTGTGCAGCACCACCTGCGGACGCACGGTGTACATCACGACCGCGGCCAGGATGCCCCGCCACTGCTCGATGGCCCGGGTGGCGCCGTCGAAGCCGTAGCCGACGAAGCCGGCCACCTTCTGGTTCCACTCGGGGTAGAGCAGGTCGACGGCGTTCTTCATCGCGGCCGGTACGCCGTGGTTGTACTCCGGCGTGACCCACACGAAGCCGTCGAACCCGTCGACCACCCGGCTCCACACCCGGGTCGACTCGCGCTCGTAGTCGCGCTGGGCGGCGCCGGCGTCGACCGGCTCGTCGAGCAGGGGCAGGTGGTAGTCGTCGATCTCGACCAGCTCGAAGTCCGCGTCGTCACGCTGCCTCGCGGCGTCGTACACCCATTGCCCCACCGCGGAACCTTTCCGTCCAGGGCGGGTACTACCGACAAGAATCGCGATCTTCACGAAAACCTCCGTATGACTTACCGTTGAGCAACTCCTCGGTCACTGGGTGGCTGAGGGTTTGGGGGAGAACCGAATTGCAACCGGGAGCCGGGGACTCCGGGTGCGACAGTGATGCCGTCCTGGACATCTTGTCGCGTCCTGACGACGACGACCTCGCCGACGTGGTGGAGCTCGTCGCCAAGATCTGTGACGCCCAGGCGGCGGGCATCACCATCTCGCGCGGCAACGAGTACCACGTGCCGATCACCTACGGGATCGAGCCCTTCGTCTCCCCGGCCAACGACACCTTCTGCCAGCACACCATGGGCACCACGGGCGTCTTCGTCATCGAGGACGCCCGCGCCGACCCCCGCTTCGCCGACATCGGCTGGGTCGACGGCACCATCGCCAAGTCGAGGTTCTACGCCTCGGCCCCGCTGTACGCCCCCTCCGGCGAGATGGTGGGCAGACTCTGCGTGATCGACCCCGCCGTGCGCGCCTTGACCACCCTCCAGCGGCGGTCCCTCGAGACGCTGGCCGGCAGCGTCACACAGGTGATCGAGCTGCGGCTGCTCCGCGATGCCCGAGCCCCGCTGGTCACACCCGAGTCGGGCCAGACCGCGGCGACGGTCGTCTCCCAGCTGGCGGCCGAGCTCAGCCACGACCTCCGGGTGCCGCTCAGCTCGATCACGGCCTCCGTGGAGATGCTCGAGGACGAGCTCGACGACCGGTCCAACCCTGTCGTCGACGCTCTGCTGACCCGCACCATGCGGGCAGCCGCACGCATGGAGCGGATGCTCGAGCAGTCCATGGAGTACGGCGCCGCCGGTGAGGAGCCCACCTTCGCCGAGGTGGATCTGACCCAGCTCGCCGACCAGCTGGTGCTCAGCTCGGCCAGCCTGCTCGAGACGGCCGGTGCCACCATCGAGACGGCCGACCTGCCCGTCGTACGCGCCGATCCCGACGACATGTACTCGGTGCTCCAGAACCTGCTCACCAACTCGCTGAAGTTCGCGCGTCCCGGGGTGCCGCCGCGCGTGCACATCTCGGCGCGACACCTGCCCGAGACCTGGCGGATCTCCTTCCGCGACAACGGCGTGGGCATCCCGGAGGAGCGCCGGGTGGACGTGTTCTCCCTGTTCAGCCGGGCCACCAGCGACGTCGAGGGGCACGGCATCGGACTGGCCACCGTCTCGCGGATCATCGCCTCCCACGGGGGCCTGGTCGGCGCCGACGCCGTGCCCGGTGGCGGGGCGGAGATCTGGTTCGAGCTGCCCGACGACGAGGCGGAAGAGCAGGCTCGCTAGAAGCCCGCGAACCCGCAGTCGGCCTTGCGGCCGTGGCCGAGCCCGGGCCACTCGAACCGGTTCACCGCGGCGGTCAGGGGCTTGCGGGACTTCACGTAGGGGCGGGCACCGGACTCGCTGACGACGTACAGCCTCCGGCCGGCCGGCCCGAACTGGATGCCCTCGGCCCCGGGCACGAACCCGAGCCGGCGACCGCCCGGTGTGACCAGCTCGCCGCACGCGAGCGAGGAGCGCGCCAGGTAGAGGCCGCCGGCGCCGTCCAGCGTCGCGCCCTGCACGAGGGTGGGCACCCGGGTGCGCGCCACCGCCCCGACCTGGGTGGTCCCCTTCGCCTGCGCGCCGAGGTCGAGGACGCCCGGCTTCTGCAGCTGCTTGAAGCGGAACCAGTAGATGGAGGGATGCCCCTTCGTCACGAACGGCACGAGACCGATGCTCTTCCTGGTCGCGACGATGGCCGAGCCGCGGGCCGGCGCCTTGATGCGCCACACCCGACGCGCGTCCAGGACACTGCTCGTGCCCGACGGGTCGACCTGCCAGAGCTTGTTCTTCTCCACGATCCACAGGTAGGCGCCCCGCTGCAGGATGCCGCCGCCGTGCCGGCAGTAGGTGCGCGGACGTTGGCCGACCCGGCCGTAGATGGCGCTGTGGAAGGCGAGCTGCTCTCCCGTCGCCAGGTTGATGCGTCGGAGCTGGCACGGCCTCTCGCCGTACCCCGGGCGAAAGCGGAAGCCGCTCACCCAGGCGGTGCTGCCGGTGACCGCGAGCCCCTGGGGCACCAGGTAGCGGCGCGGTGTCGGCAGCCACAGTCCGCCACACAGGCGCTTGTGGTTGCGGAAGTCGGCGAGCGTCTTGCGGGTGTACGTCGGGTCGGTGCCCCGGACCGCGCCACGGTCGATCCCGTGGCACTCGAACCGCGCCTTCCTGGCCACCGGGGCGGTGCCGCCGGAGGTGGCGTCGGCGGCGACCGCACCCCCGCTCACCGCAAGCAGGAGCACGATCACGGCGACCCGGAGAGCACGCAGCAGCATCGAGGTCACGCTAGCCGCGCAGGCGCTCCCGGAGTCGGAGCCGCGCGGAGCACGGCGGACTAGACCCATTCACAGCGCTTGTGGGTATTTCGCCACATCGGGCCGAGGATACGAACTCGGGCGTCTCTGTCCTGACGTCCGGCACGACGTATCGGGGGGATCCACCAGCATGTCTGCACACCGCGTGTCCGCGTCCAGTCAGCGACGACCACTGGCGGCGATCGTGGCCGTGCTCGCCACGGCCCTCTCGGTCCTCGGCCTCTCGCCTCTGCCCGCTGCCAGCGCGGCCGACCCGACGCTCTCGTTCGTCGGCGCGGCCAGCAGCTCCGGCAACCGCACGGCCCACGTCGTCAAGCTCCCCGCCAACGTGCAGGCGGGCGACACCATGGTCATGTTCCTGTCCACCAACTCGATCAGCGGCACCATCACCAACCCGGCCGGCTGGACGTTGCTGCAGGGCAAGGACGGCACCGCCACGCGCGGCCGTGCCTGGACCAAGCAGGCCGTGGCGGCCGACGCGAACGCCAACGTCACGGTGACCTCGAGCGCGACCATCAAGGACACGATGAGCGTCGGCGTCTACCGCAGCGCCGGAGGTACGTCGTCGGTGACCGCCTCCGCGCAGACCGCCGGCACCACGACGACGGCCAACCACGTCTCGCCGACGGTCGCGGTCGCCCAGGCCAACTCCTGGCTGGTCAACTCCTGGAGCGAGAAGTCCTCGGTCACCCAGACCTGGACCACGCCCGCCACCAGCACCACCCGCGCCAACCCCGCCGCCACCGGCAGCGGCAAGGTCAGCTCCCTCTTCGCGGACTCCAACGGTGCGGTGGCCACCGGCACCGCCGCGTCCCGCACCGCCACCACCAGCACCGCCGCCGGCGGCGAGCAGCTGTTCTCGGTCGTGGTCAGCCCGGGCACCTCCGGCACCCCGACCAACCAGCCGCCGGTCCCCTCGTTCACCGTGAGCTGCACCGGTCTGACCTGCTCGTTCAACGCCTCGGCCACCACCGACCCCGACACCGCAGTCGGCTCGCTGACCTACAGCTGGGCCTTCGGCGACGCCACCACCGGCACGGGCGTCACGACCTCGCACACCTACGGGTCCGCCGGCAACCGGACCGTCACCCTGACCGTCAGCGACGGCACCAGCAGCCCGACCACCACCCGCACCGCCACCCCGACCAGCGCCGCCGCCGCGACGCTGTCGTTCGTCGCGGCCTCGAGCAGCGCCGGCAACCGCACCAACCACGTGGTGACGATCCCGTCCACCGTGCAGGCCGGGGACACCCTGGTGATGTTCCTGTCCACGGCGTCGATCACCGGCACCGTCAACAACCCGACCGGCTGGACCCTGCTCCAGGGCAAGGACGGCACCACCACGCGCGGCCGCGCCTGGACCAAGCAGGCCACCGCGGGTGACGCCAGCTCCACGGTCAGCTTCACGTCGAGCGCCACCATCAAGGACACGATCAGCGTCGCGGCCTACCGCAGCAGCGGAGGCGCGGCCTCGGTCACGGCCTCCGCGCAGACCGCCGGCACCACGACGACGGCCAGCCACGTCTCCCCGACGGTGGCCGTCGGCCAGGCCAACTCCTGGCTGGTCAACTCCTGGAGCGAGAAGTCCTCGGTCACCCAGACCTGGACCAAGCCCGCCACCAGCACCACCCGCGCCAACCCCGCCGCCACCGGCAGCGGCAAGGTCAGCTCCCTGCTCGCCGACTCCGGCGGCGCCGTGGCCACCGGCACCGCCGCGTCCCGCACCGCCACCACCAGCACCGCCGCCGGCGGCGAGCAGCTGTTCTCGGTCGTCGTCAGCCCCGGCACCGGTGGGGTGACGCCCCCGGCCGACCCGGGCACCACTCCCCCGCCCGGCCACACGGCGCTGGTCCCCCAGACCACGCGCACCGACATGCCCAAGATCACGACCGGCGAGATCTACGACATGGCCACGATGGGCAATCGGGTGTTCATCGCCGGCACCTTCACCTCGATCCAGAACCAGCGGTCGGGCAACACCACCAGCTACCCGCAGGCCGGGCTGGCGTCGTACAACCTCGACACCGGGCTGGTCGATGCCAGCTTCCGCCCCGACTTCGCCGGCGAGGAGGTCGACTCGGTCGCCGTGAGCCCCGACGGCACCAAGCTGTACGCCGCCGGCACCTTCAGCACGGTCAACGGGATCACGCGCAAGGGACTGGTGCGCCTCGACCCGCTAACCGGAGCCCCGGTCAGTGAGTTCACCGCCAACACCGACGCGCGCGCCACCGAGGTGGTCGCGTCCAACACGACCGTCTACGCCGGCGGCCGCTTCACCAAGGTCAACAACGTCGCCCGCGGCTCGCTCGTCGCCGTGGACGCCACCACCGGTCAGGTCGACGGCGGCTTCGTCAACAACATCACCCAGGGCGTCGGCGTCAACGGCGCCATCGGCGTGCAGCGGATGGTGCTGACCCACGACATGAAGAAGCTCATCGTGGTGCACACCGGCCTCCAGGTGAACGGCCAGGACCGCGGTGGCGTCGCGATCATCGACACCGTCACCAAGCAGCTCACCTCCTGGCACAGCCACCTGTGGGAGGACAACCTCGAGTTCGTCGGCGGCATCCAACGCGCCTACGGCGCCGCCATCGCACCCGACGACTCCTACTTCGTGGTGACCAGCGGCTCCGGTGGTGACCGTCCGCCGATCAACGACACGGTGGTGGCGTTCAACCTCACCGGTGGTGACGACGTCCAGCCACTGTGGATCTCGCGCTGCTTCGACAGCGTCTACTCGGTGGCGATCTCCGAGAAGGCCATCTACATCGGCGGTCACTTCGCGTGGAACGAGTCACCGACCGCCAACGACCCGTGGCCCGGCCAGGCCGACATCGGCTACGGGACCGGCCAGGGCCTCTCGGCCTACGCCCTCGGCGACCAGGTCGTCGGCCGCGAGCACCTCGGCGCCCTCAACCCCACCGACGGCAAGGCGCTGGAGTGGGCTCCCGCCTCGAACTCCTTCGAGGGCAACAAGGCGATGCTGGTGACCTCGCGCGGCCTGATCACCGGCGGTGACGCGGTCGCGCAGGGCGGCGCCAACGTCGGCCGCATCGCGGAGTTCGACTTCAGCCAGGTGCCGACCCCCAACGGCGTCGACACCGCGATCACCGAACCGATCATGGGCCGGGTCGAGAACGCCGCCCACTCCTTCGACATCAAGGGCACCGCCTCGACGACCGCGGGCACCGTCGACCGGGTCGAGGTGACCGTCCAGGTCCGCGACAGCAGCCCCGTCCAGTACCTGCAGACCAACGGGACCTGGGGTACGACGAAGAACGTGTTCACGCCCACGCTGGACACCCCCGGCGCTGCCTCGAGCACCTGGACGCTGCCGGTCACCGTGGCCGGCAACGTGAAGATGGAGGCCATCGCCAAGACGGTGTCCTCCACCAACGCCCCCGACCCGAGCCCGGCGACCAAGAAGTTCGAGACCTTCAACCTCGACGACGCACCGCCGACGGCCACCATCACGGCCCCGGCAGCCGGCACCGTCCCGACCAAGACGTTCACCGTCACCGGCTCGACGACCGACGACAAGGGCGTCGCCTCGATCACGCTGAGCATCCGCAACGCTGCCAACAAGTACCTCCAGGACGACGGCACCGTCGGCTCGGCGTACAACTCCTTCAGCTTCCAGCCTGACGTCCCGGGCGCCACCAGCACCACCTGGCAGAAGGAGATCACCGTCCCCGACGAGGGACTGTGGCGGGCACAGGTGCGGGCCAACGACACCGGCGGCAACAGCTCGCTCGACACGACCGACCGTGACTGGACCGTCTCGGCGACCGCTCAGGCGCCGGTCGTCTCGATCACCTCGCCGAGCACCGTGACGCCACCGACGGCGCCGCAGACCTTCACCGTCCAGCCGGGCCAGCCGATCACCTTCACCGGCTCGGCCACCGACGACGGCACCATCAAGAACATCGACATCGCGCTGGTGAACAACTCCACCCAGGAGTACCTCACCACCGACGGCAGCTTCGGCCGCAACAACGGCCTGAACACCTTCCGGCTGATGAGCAACGTCGGCCAGAAGACCGTCAACTGGACCTACACCACGCCGTTCAACCTGACGCCGGGCAGCTACCAGTTCGCGGTACTGGCGACCGACAACGACAACATCACCACGCCCTCGAACCTGTGGGCGGTCGCGGGGTTCACCGCACAGGTCACCGGTGACGCGCCACCGAAGGCGACCCTGGCCCTCGGCACGACCGGCGTGCAGGCACCGCTGCCCTCCCACAGCCTCACCCTGTCGGGTACGGCGACCGACGACGTCGGCGTCAAGGAGGTGCACGTCTCGCTGCGCGACGCCGACACCGCGAAGTACGCCAACGACACCGGCGGGACGCAGGCCGGGTACACGTACTTCACCGTGCCCGTGGTCAACAACCCCGACGCGAAGAGCGTCACCTGGTCCACGACGATCACGCTGCCGACCGACGGCTACTGGAACGTCACGGCCGTGGCGGTGGACACCTCCGACCAGTACGACTTCAGCAACACCGGCGCGACGGCGACCTACCCGTCGTACCCCAACGACGCGCCGCCGACCTTCAACCCCGACCTGCTGGCGCCGAGTGACGGCACCGCCTTCACCGACGGCAAGATCTTCATCAGTGGACGGGCCGAGGACACCAACCCGGGCGGGACGCCCGCCATGTCCAAGGTCGAGGTCTCGGTGCAGAACACCACGAGCAACCAGTACATGACCTCGTCCGGATCGTTCACCACGTCGGCCAACCCGGTCTGGGTCACCGCGTTCCTGACCAGTCCTGGTACGCCGGGGTCGAACTTCTCCTACACCACCCCGATCGTGCCGGCAGGCAGCTACAAGATCCTCTACCGCGGCACCGACCAGCACCACCTGGTCACGACGGCCCCGCCGTCGCGCTCGGTGACGGTGACGCAACCGCCGAACAACAAGCCGGTCGCGGTCATCGACACCCCGGCCTGCACGAACAACGTGTGCCAGTTCGACGGTCGCCACTCCACCGACGAGAGCCCCGCGACGCTGACGTACGTGTGGAGCTTCGGCACCGGACAGGGCTCGAGCACGGCTCCCAACCCGAAGAAGACCTACACGGCCGCCGCGCCGAACCCGCCCGGCACCTACACGGTGACCCTGACGGTGAAGGACCAGTGGGGCGTGGCCTCCGACCCGGTGACCGTCCAGCTGCCGATGACCGAGCCTCCGGGCAACGTGGCACCCAACGCGGTGTTCAACGACCCGTCGTGCTCCGGGCTGACCTGCAACTTCTCGGCGGTCGGCACCATCGACCCGAACACCGGCGACTCGATCAGCTACCAGTGGACGTTTGGAGACCCGGGCAGCGGCGCCAACAACGCCAAGACCGGATCTGCGACGTCACACCTGTTCAGCGCGACCGGGAGCTACGACGTCACCCTCGTCGCGACTGACGGCTGGGGCAAGTCCTCGCCCGTCAACACGAGGTCGGTGGCCGTCACCGCTCCCTAGCTCGACCGCTCCACCAGCAGTGCCACAGCTATCTGGACTAGACCCATTCCGGGCCGTTGTGGGCGAAAGCACCAGATTGGACCGAAGATACGGCACGGGCTCTCGAAGACGGGGGCCCATCAACGGGGGGTACCACGGATGTCTGCACTCCACGCGTCAGCGCGCACTCGCACGCGACTCGTTCCGGCTCTGGTCAGCGTTCTCGCTGCCGCACTCGCGATCTTCGGGCTCACGCCGGCACCGTCGGCGAGTGCCGCGGACCCGGTGCTGTCCTGGGTCGGCACCGGCAGCAACGCCGGCAACCGCACCGCGCACACGGTCGTGGTGCCGGCCGGTGTCCAGGCCGGCGACACGCTGGTGCTGTTCATCGTGACGAACTCCGCGGCCGCCCTCACCGGGCCGGCCGGCTGGACGCAGCTGCAGACCCAGACCGGCACCTCGACCTCGGGCCGCGCCTACACCAAGCAGGCCGTCGCCGCCGACGCCGGGTCGACCGTGACCGTGAGCAGCGGCACCACCCTCGTCAAGGACGCAATGACGGTCTCGGCCTACCGCTCGGCCGGCGGCACCCCGTCCGTCACCGCCTCGGCCAGCAGCCCGGGCACCACCGGCACCTCGTTCACCACGCCGTCGGTCGCGGTCGCCCAGGCCGGCTCCTGGCTGGTCAGCTCCTGGGCCGAGAAGTCCTCCACCGCGTCCACCTGGACCGCCCCCGCCGGCACCGTCAACCGCGCCGCCCCCGCCGCCACCGGCGGCGGCAAGGTCAGCTCCCTGCTCGGCGACTCGGGCGCCCCGGTCGCCACCGGCACCGCGGCCGGCAAGACCGCCACGTCCAGCATCTCCGGCGGCGCCACCCCGATGTTCTCCGTGGTGGTCAGCCCCGGCACCGGCGGCGTGACGCCGCCCACCAACATTGCGCCCGTCGCCTCGTTCACCGCGACCTGCGCCAGCCTGACCTGCACCTTCGACGCCTCGGCTTCCTCCGATGCCAACAACGACCCGCTGACCTACGCCTGGAACTTCGGCGACGGCACCACCGGCACCGGCGTCACCGCCTCGAAGACCTACACCACGGTCGCGACGCGCACCGTGACGCTGACCGTCAACGACGGCAAGGCGACCAACTCGACGACACGCTCGGCCACCACGACCGCCGGCCTGCCCGTGCCCGGGCACACCAAGCTGGTGCCCGACACCGCGCACACCGACCTGCCCAAGATCAGCGACGGCGAGATCTTCGACATCAAGGTCGTCGGCAGCCGGGTGTTCGTCTCCGGGAGCTTCACCAAGATCCAGAACCAGCGGTCGGGCAACACGACGACCTACACCCGCACGGGCCTGGCGTCGTACAACCTGACGACCGGGCTCGTCGACACCGGCTTCAACCCGGTGTTCGGAGGCGGCGGCGTCGAGGGCATCGCCTTCACGCCCGACAACACCAAGCTGTTCGCCATCGGCTCCTTCAGCACCGTCAACGGCACCTCCCGGAAGGGCCTGGTCTCGATCAACCCGACCACCGGCGCCGTGATCTCCGGATTCACCGCCAACCTCGACGCGCGGGGCTCCGACGTGGTGGCCACCAACTCGACGCTCTACGTCGGCGGCAAGTTCACGAAGATCAACGGGACGACCCGCGTCGGCCTGGGCGCCGTCAGCGCCAGCACCGGCGCCGTCGACACCGGCTTCGTGAACAACCTGAGCGGCGGTCTCGGGGCCAACGGCGCCATCACCGTCCAGCGCCTGCTGCTCACCCATGACATGTCACGACTGATCGTGGTCCACACGGCCCGCCAAGTCGCCGGCCAGGACCGCTACGGCGTCGCCATGATCGGCGTCTCCTCCAAGCAGCTGCTGCCGTGGAAGACCAACTTGTGGCAGGACAACTTGCAGTACGTCGGCGGCATCCAGCGCGCCTACGGCGGGGCCGTCGCACCGGACGACTCCTACTTCGTGGTGACGAGCGGCTCGGGCGGCGACCGCCCGCCGATCAACGACACCGTGATGGCCTTCCCGGTCAACCCCGCGGGTGACCAGAGCGACGTGCAGACCAAGTGGATCACCCGATGCTTCGACAGCGTCTACTCGGTGGCCATCTCGGAGAAGGCCGTCTACATCGGTGGCCACTTCGCCTGGAACGAGTCCCCGACCGCTCCCGACCCGTGGCCGGGCCTCGACGACGTCGGCTACGGCACCGGCCAGGGCCTGTCCGGCTACGGCCTCGGCGACGCCGTGGTCAACCGCGAGCACCTCGGTGCGCTCAACCCGGTCGACGGTCACGCCCTCGAGTGGAACCCCGGTTCGAACTCCTACGAGGGCAACAAGGCCATGGAGGTCACGCCTCGGGGTCTGTTCACCGGCGGTGACGCCACCACGCAGGCCGGCGTGAACATCGGCCGGATCGCGTTCTTCGACTTCAACTCCGTGGCCGCGAGCAACGGCGTCGAGACGGCGATCACCGACCCGATCGAGGGCCGCGTCAATCCGGCTGCTGAGGCCTTCACCGTCAAGGGCACCGCGTCGGTGACCAGCGGCACCATCAACCGGGTCGAGCTGCGCGTCTACGACCGCGACGCCAACCGCTACCTGGCCGACAACCTGACCACCTGGCAGACCGCGTCCAACACCATCAACACAACGCTGCAGAGCACCGGCACGCGGACCGCGAACTGGTCCTTGCCGCTCACCATCACCGGCAACCACCGGATGGCACTGCGCGCGCAGACGTTCTCCTCGGCCGGCACCGGCGACAACACGCCGGCGACGAAGAAGACCGAGACCTTCGGCCTCTCCGACCAGCCGCCGAACACCAACGTCACAGGCCCCACAGCCAACCCGGTCACGACCAAGACGTTCACGGTCACCGGCACGGCGTCCGACGACGTCGGCGTGAAGTCGATCGGCTTCACCGTGCGCGACGAGGCCAACCGCTACCTTCAGCCCGACTGGACCGTGGCCTCCTCGCAGTACACCTTCCGGCTCGACCCGGACGTGGTCGGCGCGACGAACACGACGTGGTCCAAGGAGATCACCGTGCCCGCCGAGGGCACCTGGCGTCTCCAGGCCCGGGCGGTCGACTCGGCCAACCAGTCCGACCTCGACACCGCCGACCGCACCTGGATCGTCAGCGAGGGCGGCGTGGCCCCGACCGTGTCGATCGGCGCCCCGGTCACCATGCTGCCGCCGACGGCGGCCTCCCCGGTGACCGTGGCTCCCGGAAGCCCGATGACCTTCTCGGGGTCGGCCGACGACGACAAGGCCATCACCTCTGTCGAGGTCTCGCTGCGCAACACCACCACCCGCGAGAACCTCGCCTCGGACGGCACCTACGGCCCCAACGCGATCCAGGGTTGGTACCGCGTCGTGCCGCAGAACCTGTCGGGCAGCAGCCAGCAGTGGACCTACACGACGCCGTTCAACCTGAAGGCAGGCACCTACTCCTTCGCCGTGCGGGCGACCGACGACATCGGCCTGACGACGTCCTCGACCAACCAGGGCAAGCTCACGATCAACGCCCAGGTGCCGGGTGACGCGCCGCCGGACGGCAAGCTCAACGTCACGGGCACGGTCACGGGCGGCCAGGCGCTGCACCTCGACCTGGCCGGCACCGCGACCGACGACAAGGGTGTGAAGGAGGTCCGGCTGTCGCTGTACGACGGCGACACCAGCAAGTACCTCCAGCCGAACAACACCATGGGGTCCGGTTTCGCCACCCGTACGGCCACGCTGGGCACGCCCGGGGGGACGTCGACGACCTTCACGCTCGCGGTCGACCTGCCCCAGGGCGGCGACTGGAACGTGACCGCCTACGCCATCGACACCGTCGACCAGCAGGATCTCTCGACCGTGGGAGCCACGGCTCGTTACCGGATCTACCCCGGTGACCTGCCCCCGACCCTCACCGACGCGCTGCTGTCCCCGACCGAGGGGGCGTCCTTCACCGACGGCCGCATCCAGGTCAGCGGGCGCGCCGAGGACGACCACGCGATGCAGGCCGTCCAGCTGACGGTGATGAACTCCGCCAACCAGTACATGGGATCCAACGGTGCCTTCACCAGCACGACGCCCAGCTGGCGCACGGCGTTCCTGACCAGTCCGGGCACTCCGGGGTCCAACTTCTCCTACACCACGCCCGTGGTGCCGGACGGTGCCTACACGGTGACCATCCAGGGCGTCGACCAGCACGATCAGACGACGACCCCACCGGCCGTGCGCCACGTGACCGTGTCGCACCCGGCTAACAACCAGGCGCCGGTCGCGAAGTTCACCTACACCTGCCCTCCGACCGGGACGACCTCGTCGACCAACGTGTGCGGGTTCGACGGTCGTACGTCGACCGACGAGAACGCGCCGACGCTGACCTACGCGTGGACCTACACGCTCAACGGGGTCAGCACGACCCAGACCGGGCCGAAGCCGACCAAGACCTTCACCCAGGCCGGCGGCTACACGGTGCAGCTGATCGTGACCGACGAGTGGGGTCTGGCCAGCGCTCCGGTGACGCAGACGGTGACCATCGCCGAGCCGACCACCAACGTCGCTCCGACAGCGGTGATCAACACGCCTTCGTGCAACGCCAACGTGTGCAACATCTCCGGTGTGGGCTCGGCCGACAGCAACGTCGGTGACACGATCAGCTACTTCTGGACGTTCAGTGATGGTCCTCTGACCAGCACCTCATCGTCGCTGACCCACACCTTCCCGACCGGACCAGGCACCTACACGGTGTTCCTGACCGTGACGGACGGATGGGGCAAGTCCTCGCAGGCACAACGGACGATCACCATCCCGTAGCCGAGGTCTCACCACTCACCACCCTCACCAACGCGCAGGGCCCCTCCGATACCTCGGAGGGGCCCTCCGTGTATGCGGATCACCAACCCACATCACCGCGGACTAGACCAAACAGGACCGATAGGTGCAAAGCAGACAGATCTGGGCGCACTATTCGGCTGGGCCGCCGCTCGGGCTGGCCCACTGCCACGGGGGATTCCAGACCATGACTGTGCCTACTGCGCCCGCACGCGGGCGTCGCCGCCTTGCCACCCTGCTCACCACCACGGTCGTGGGCGCTCTGGCACTGGCTGCCCTGGGTCCTCTGCCCGGCGCCAACGCCGCCCTGCCGGCACCGACGCTGAGCTACGTCGGCGCGGCCAGCGCCGCCGGGTCCACCACGAGCCACGTGGTCAAGGTCCCGGCGACCGTCGTGGCCGGCGACACGATGCTGCTGTTCACCATCGCCAACACCAAGAGCGGCACCATGACCGGTCCGGCGGGCTGGACCCAGCTCCAGTCGCGCGACGGCTCCGCCAGCCGGGCGCGCGTCTGGACCAGGAAGGCCACCGCCACCGACAGGGGCACCAACGTCACCGTGCGCACCAGTGTGAAGGCGCTGACCAGCACGAGTGTGGTCGTCTACCGCAGCTCGCGCGCCACCTCGGCCGTCACCGCCTCGGCGAGCGCCACGCTGGCCACCGCGGGCACCTCCCACACCGCGCCGGCCGTCGCTGTCAGCCAGCCGGGCTCCTTCCTGGTCAGCTACTGGGGTGGCAAGGCATCGGTCGCGTCGCTCTGGACGCCGCCCGCCAACGCCGTCCAGCGCACCGGGGTCGCCGGTGGCGGCACCAACCACACGACGGCGATCGTGGCCGACTCGAAGACCCCGGTGCCCACCGGCACCGCCGCTGCGCGGGTCGCGAAGTCGGCCAAGGCGCTGACCAGCAACCAGCTGATGTCGGTCGTGGTCAGCCCCGGCCCTGCCCCGGCCAACCGCGCCCCGGTCGCTGCGTTCACCTCGTCCTGCGCCGTCCTCGCCTGCAGCTTCGACAGCACCGGGTCCTCCGACCCCGACGGTGACGCCCTCACCTACGCCTGGACGTACGGCGACAACGCGACCGGCACCGGCGCGACCTCGAGCCACTCCTACGCCAGGACCGGCACCCGCAACGTCACCCTGACCGTGAACGACGGCACCACCTCGATCTCGATCACCAAGCCGGTCACCGCGACCTACGCCGAGCCGCTGCCGGGCCACACCCGCCTGGTCTCCGAGGCTCCCGAGGTCGGTCTGCCGAAGTTCCTCGACGGCGACGGCACCCCGGCCGAGATCCACGACATCGAGGTGGTCGGTGACCGCGTCTTCGTCGTCGGCAGCTTCGCCACGGTGGCCAACGATGTGAGGGCCAACGGGGCCACCCCCGCCAACACCACGTCCTACAACCAGCCGCACATCGCGGCCTACGACCTGGGCACCGGCCTGGTGGACCCGACCTTCAACCCCGTGTTCGACGGCAACAGCGGTTTCGACGTCGACGCGGTGGAAGCCTCCCCCGACGGCACCCGTCTCTACGTCTCCGGCAGCTTCAACACCGTCAACGGCGTCACCAAGAAGGGCATCGCCGAGATCGACCCCGACAACGGTGACACCGTGCCGGGCTTCACCGCCGACGCCGACAGCCGGGTCACCGAGCTCGCTGTCTCCGGTACGACGGTCTACGCCGGTGGTCGCTTCGGCAAGATCAACGGAGTCGTCCGCAAGTCCCTGGCCGCCGTGGATGCACTGACCGGCGTCGTCGACACCGGCTTCGTCAACAACCTCTCCGGGGGCATCGGCGTCAACGGTGGGCTGACCGTGCAGAAGCTGCTGCTCACCCACGACGGCAGCAAGCTCCTCGTCATCCACACCGGTCGGCAGATCAACGGCCAGGACCGCTACGGCATCGGCATCATCGACACGGCCACCAAGCAGCTGACCCCGTGGCGCACCCGCCTCTGGGACGACAACCTGCAGTTCGTCGGCGGCATCCAGCGCATCATCAGCGGCTCGATCGCGCCGGACGACTCGTGGTTCGTGGTCTCCAGCGGCTCCGGCGGCGACCGTCCGCCGATCAACGACACCGTCGTCGCCTACCCGATGACCGGCGGCAACGACGTCCAGCCCAAGTGGATCTCCCGCTGCTTCGACAGCGTGTACAGCACCGCGATCTCCGAGAAGGCCGTCTACATCGGCGGACACTTCGCGTGGAACGAGTCCCCGTCGGCTCCGCTGCCGTTCCCGGGTGCGGCCGATGTCGGCTACGGCACCGGTCAGGGCTTCTCCGGCTACGGCCTGGGCGACTCCGTCGTCGGGCGCGAGCACCTCGGCGCGCTCAACCCAGTCGACGGCCACGCGCTCGAGTGGAACCCCGGCTCGAACTCCAACATCGGCAACGAGGCGATGGCACTGACTCCGCACGGTCTGCTCACCGGCGGGGACGCGACCACGCAGGGCAGCTCCAACGTCGGCTCGGTCGCCTACTTCGACCTCGACAACGTCGACGCCCCCGGTGGGGTCGACACCACGATCACCACCCCGATCTCCGGTCGGGTGCTGACCACCGCGCAGAACTTCACCATCACCGGCACGGCCACCGCTCCCACCGGTGTCCGCAAGGTGTTCCTCGAGGTGCAGGACCGCGACAGCCTGCAGTGGTTGCAGCCCAACAAGACCGACTGGGGTCCAGCCGCGAACTTCGAGGCGACCGTGACCCCGGTCGACGCGACCACGGCCACCTGGTCGGTGACCCTCAACGTGCCCAGGAACGTCAAGATGCTGGTGCGTGCGAAGGCCCAGGGCTTCGGACCCAACAACACCAAGGGTGACGAGGACCCGACCAAGGCGATCAAGAAGATCGAGACCTGGAGTCCCGACGACGCGCCGCCGACGATGGCGTACGCCGCCGTCCCCGCGGCCGGTCTGGTGAACAGCAAGACCTTCACCGTCTCCGGTACGGCAGCCGACGACCACGGCGTCACCGGCATCACGATGACGCTGCGCGACTCGGCCGGCCGCTACCTCCAGGACGACGGCACCTCCGACCCGACGTACAACACGATCCGGATCACGCCGGACGTGCCCAACGCGACCAGCACCACCTGGTCGAAGGAGATCACCGTCCCGACCGAGGGCACCTGGCAGGCCCAGTCGCTCGCCCACGACACGGCGGGCAACGCCTCGCTCGACACCCTCGACCGCACCTGGGTCATCTCCGCGAACGGCCAGGCCCCGAGCGTGTCCATCAGCTCCCCTGGCTCCGTGGTCCCACCGACCACGCCGCAGCCGGTCACGGTTGCGCCGGGCGGACCAATGACCTTCTCCGGAACCGCCACCGATGACGGCACCATCAAGGCCGTCTACGTCGCCATGCTGAACAACTCGACCGGGGAGAACCTCACCGTCGACGGCACCTGGGGCATCGACAACGGCCTGGCGCTCTACAAGCTCCCGGTCACGCCCAACGTGCAGAGCTACCACTGGACCTGGACGACGCCGCAGGACCTCGGCCCCGGCAACTACACCTTCGCGGTGCTGGCCACCGACAACGAGGACATCACCACGCCGCAGTCGAGCTGGGCGCTGATGACGCTGAACGCGGTCGTCCCCGGGGACGCACCGCCGAAGGCCACCCTGAGCGCGACCGGCACCCAGCCGCCGTCGGGTGCCCTTCACCTGGGCGTGATCACGGGACAGGCGACCGACGACCAGGGCGTCGCGGCCGTGCGGCTGATCGTCAAGGACATGGACACCAGCCGCTACCTCAAGGAAGACGGCACCGTCTCCTCGACGTTCGCGACCGTGCCGGCAGACGTGGCCAACGTGGGCGCGACCAGCACCCCGTGGTCGACGGACCTGACACTGCCCACCCAGGGCAGCTGGAACGTCACGGCGTACGCCGTCGACGCCGCAGGCCAACGTGACCTCGCCACCACCAACGCCGTCGCCCGCTACCCGATCTACCCCGGTGACTCGGCGCCGACGCTGACCGACAGCCTGCTGGCACCGACCGAGAACGCGTCCTTCACCGAGGGCAAGATCCTGGTCAGCGGCAGGTCGGAGGACGACCAGTCCACGAGCAAGGTGGAGGTCGCGATCATCGACGGCACCGGCAAGTTCCTCACCTCGACCGGCACCTTCGGTGTCGCCGAGAGCTGGCGGGCAGCGTTCCTGACCAGCCCGGGGACCCCGGGGTCGAACTTCTCCTACACGACCCCGGTCCTGCCCGAGGGCAGCTACACGGTCAAGGTGCGCGCCACCGACCAGCACGGCCTGGTCACCGTGACCCCGCCGGTTCGCCACGTGACCGTGACGATCCCCGCCGGGAACGCAGCGCCGGTGGCGGTCCTGAAGAAGTCGTGCACCGAGAACGTGTGCGCCTTCGACGCGAAGGACTCCACCGACGAGAACGCGCCGACGCTGACCTACACGTGGAACTACGGCGCGGGTCAGGGCACTGGCACTGGTCCGAACCCGACGAAGACCTACACCGCGGCCGGCACCTACACGGTGACGCTCACGGCGAAGGACGAGTGGGGCGTCTCCTCCGCCCCTGCCACCACGACGGTCACGATCACCGAGCCGGCCGGCAACACGGCGCCGGCCCCGGTGATCCAGGCGCCGTCGTGCAACGGTCTCGCCTGCAACTTCTCGGCGGTCGGTACGACGGACAACCTCGGTGACGCCATCACCTATGCGTGGAACTTCGGCGACACCGCGAGCAACACGGCGACGGGGTCGGCGACCTCGCACGTCTTCTCAGGACCGGGGACCTACACGGTGACGCTGACGACAACTGACGGCTGGGGCAAGACGGCCTCGGTCACGAAGGACGTCACGTTCGCACCATGAGGCGGGAGCCCCACCGGTAGGTGATGGGGGGCACGCAGGCCCCTCCGGGAAGTGTCCGGAGGGGTCGACGTGTGTCTGCGGACGGTCAGCCGCCGTACGGCGTCGGCGTACCGAACGGGTAGGCAAGGGGTGCCGCGTCGGCCTTGTGCACCGCGCAGTAGGCATCGCGAGCAGTCGTCGTGCTCAGCGGCGGCGTGTAGGCCTGCGAGAGCAGGATCGAGTTCGCGGCCGCGTTCGCACCGTTCTCGATGCCCTGGGCGACGAGCGCCCGGGCAGCGGCATTCGGGGCGTTCACCAGTGCCTCGGCGTTGCGCCAGGCCGCCTCGCGCCAGGTCGTGAGCAGCTGCATGACCGACGCGTAGTTGAGCCCCAGTGGGTCGTTGACGTCATCGATGGTCGGGTCGAACCGCTGGGAGAGCTCGGCCATCAGCGCGTCGGAGGCGTCGTTGAGGAACAGGTCGGCCTTGTCGAAGTCCGGCTTTCCGGACTGACCGTCCGGACGCACGATGCCCATCGAGGCGAGCACGAACGGCAGGTCGCGGTTGACGTGCGCGTTGATCCCGAGGAGGAGGTCACCGGTACCCGTCATCCGCCGGTCCCTGGCCGCGTCGAACGCGGTCTGCCACGCCGCGGGCACGGCGGCCCGGTTGCCCGACTTGTAGTTGTCGTAGGCGTCGAAGTAGTACTTCGCGAACACCGCGTCCATGTGGTTGATGTAGGGCACGTCCTGGAAGTAGCCCGGGATGTCGCGCACGTAGCCGTAGGTCTGGGTGATGCGCGTGTAGGTCATCGCGAACACCGACTCGTGGGTGCAGCTCTGCGCGTTCTCCTTCAGGATCGTCCCGAACTTCTTCAGGGTGGCCTTCAGGCAGCTGGGTCGGCCGGCGACGCAGTCGTTGTCGCTGCTCGGGACGTACTGGTCGGTCCAGCTCGGCAGGTACGCCGTCCAGGCGACGTACGGAAGATCATCGGCGTGGGCGGAGCTCACCCCCACGCCCGCCACCAGGAGCGGTGCGGTGACCACAGCCATCACCGCCGCCACCCACGTCCGGGCATGACGAACCCTCTTCTCGGGCATCCGGCGCTCCCTCCCCAGGAACCACGCGCACTACCCGGGAGTCTGCACCTGCTGGCAGCGACTTGTCCCGTTCGGGGAGGAAATGACGGCCACTGGACTACCCAAAACGGACAGGTGGTCCATATTCTGGACGCTGCTCGACTAGTCCGGCCGAGCCTGGAGGAGCCCTACTTCACCGCGATGATGTCGGTCGTCCTGATGTCGGGATCGCTGGCCAGCAGGTCAGGTCCCACTGCCCCGAGCGCCGCGGGGATCTGCCCGTTGAGATGGGCCTGGCGGCCCTCCTCGTTGGCGAAGGTGTCGAAGATGCCGTACGTCGTGTCGCTGAGCCTGAACGCGTACCAGGTGACGGTGCCGTCCTCCAGCGCGGCCAGCGCCTGCCCCTGTCTCAGGAACGACGCGAGCTCGTCTCCCTTGCCGGGCTTGGCCTCCAGGATCGCGAGCAGTCCTCGGTCGACAGCCATGTGCAGCTCCTCGTCTCGTCGTGGGGCTTCGACGGTAGCCCGGCACCCTGAGGCCGCGGGCTGATCAGGACTGCTCGAGGTCGGCGAAGACCACGACGTTCTCCTCGAACACGTTGGTGTCGGCGTCGAGCCCCCCACAGGTGATCAGGCGCAGACCGGCGTGGTCGATGTTCCCGTAGACCCGCTTGGTCGGGAACGCGGACTTCGCGAAGTGCGCCAGACGGGTGACCCGGAACTCCGCCGTGCTCCCGTCGCGGCGCTTGACCGCGATCCCGTCACCGGGTCGGAGGTCGGTCAGTCGCGCGAAGACGCCCGGCGTGACGTAGCGGACGTGACCCACGATGATCGCCGGACCCAGCTGGCCGGGAGTGGGGCTCCCCGTGAACCACCCGGCCGGGAAGGCGCCAGGCGGGGTCTCGAGGGTCCCGTCGGACTCGAGCCCGAGGTGCATCAGCGAGGAGTCGACGCCGATGGCGGGGATCCGCAGCCGCACCGGCACCGACCGGCGCATCACCGATGGCGACGCGGGAACGGCCGTGGGAGGGGGGGACGTGTCGTCGGGGGTCGCCGACGCGGCAGGTTCTCCCGCCGTACGACGCCCCGGTGACTTCTCGGAGCCGCCGATGAGCCCGGTCGCCAGCGCGATGGAGACGAGCATCCCCAGCACGGCGACGACCAGGACCAGCGACCATCGACCTCGGGCGCTCAGGCGAGTGGAAGTCCTGTCGGACCCGCTCACATCACCCGACGTCGACGGACGGCGACCAGCGCCAGCACACCGAAGCCGATGATGCCCATGCCGCCAGTGAGGGCGGAGACCGAGGTGCCCGCAGAGCTGGAGACAGGTCCGGCGAACCCTGTGTCGACCGAGCCTTCGGGGACCGTGGAGATCTGGCCACCGCCGCCACCGCCGCCATTTCCGTTGCCGCCGCCGTTGCCGTTGCCGCCGCCACCGTTCGTGCCGCCAGTGCCACCGTTGCCGCCGGTGTCAGTGGGCGTCGCGTCCGGCACGTCTTGGTCGTAGGCGCAGTTCGCCGAGGTGAACACGTTGTTGTGCAGGTTCACCGCGCCACTTCGGGCGAGGGTACGACCCTGGATGGTCGCTCCTGTGTTCATCGTGATCGTCGCCTCGGCCATGATCGTGCCGATGAAGTGGGTCGTGGTGTCGAGCGTCGCCGAACTGCCTACCTGCCAGAAGACGTTGCACGGGTTCGCCCCGTTGATCAGCACGACCGAGCTTCCCGGTGCGGTGATCAGTGTGCTGCCGGCCTGGAAGACCCAGACCGAGTTCGGGTTGTTGGCGCCGTCGAGCGTCAGCTGTCCGGTGAGTCCCATGGCCGCGGCCCGGTTGTAGACACCGCCCACCAGCGTCTCTCCGCCGAGCTCGGCGTCCTCGCTGATCGGCGGAGTCTGGGCGGCGGCGTTGTTGTACGCCGTGGTCAGGTCTGTCTTGGCCTGCAGTGCGACGGCGTCGGCCTTGTGGACCGTCCCACCGACGACCATGGTGCTCTCGCCGGTGACGGCGCTTCCGGGATGCACGCCGACGCTGCGGTCGATGGTCGTGGCACCCGTGTTCGTGACGGTGGTGCCAGCCAGCACCGAGAAGGCGGAGGCGGTGCCGAGCGGCGGCACGGTGGCGGCTGCCTGGGCGCTCATCGCGAGCGGCCCGGCGACGAAAAGGGCACCGAGTGCGGCGGCTGTGGTCAGCCGCGCGGGGGTTCGCAGGGCAACAGGAAACTTCAAGGTCGGCAACACAACGGGTCCTCTGATCATCGATCATGGCGCCCGGGGGCCGAGGTCTGGGGCGAGCAGGGGCGTTGGTGCGATTGGCTCGATTGCACCACAGAGTCGGCCACAAAGCCGACGTTTGCGCCGGGAATTGGTCCAGTGGCGCAAAAGGACGTCATACGTCCTGGTCGCTATGACCACCACTTCGTATGACGTCCCGGACGCCCTGCTCAGACGTTGAAGCGGAACTCCACGACGTCTCCGTCGGCCATCACGTAGTCCTTGCCCTCCATGCGCACCTTGCCGGCCGCCTTGGCCGCGTTCATCGAGCCGGCGGCGACGAGGTCGTCGTAGGACACGATCTCGGCCTTGATGAAGCCCTTCTGGAAGTCGGTGTGGATCACGCCAGCGGCCTCGGGGGCGGTGGCGCCCTTCCGGATCGTCCAGGCGCGGGCTTCCTTGGGTCCGGCGGTCAGGTAGGTCTGCAGGCCGAGGGTGTCGAACCCGACCCGGGCGAGTACGTCGAGACCGGGCTCCTCGACGCCCATCTCGGCGAGCATCTCGCGGGCCTCCTCGTCGTCACCGAGCTCGACCAGCTCGGACTCGAACTTGGCGTCGAGGAAGATCGCCTCGGCCGGAGCGACGATCTTGCGCATCTGCTCCTTGAGCGACTCGTCGTTCAGCTCGTCGGCGTCGCAGTTGAAGACGTAGATGTAGGGCTTCGCAGTGAGCAGGGACAGCTCACGGACCAGCTCGCGGTCGATCGTGGTGGCCAGGATCGGGGTCCCGGCCTCGAGGGCCTCCTTCGCGTCCTGCGCGGCGGCCAGGTTCGCCGCGCGGGACTTGTCGCCGCGGGCCTCCTTCTCCAGCCGCGGGATCGCCTTCTCGACGGTCTGCAGGTCGGCCAGGATCATCTCGGTCTGGATGGTGGAGATGTCGGACTCCGGGTTCACCTCGCCGTCGACGTGGGTGACGTCCTCGTCGCGGAAGACCCGTGTCACCTGACAGATCGCTGCCGCCTCGCGGATGTGGGAGAGGAACTTGTTGCCCAGCCCCTCCCCCTCCGACGCGCCCTTGACGATCCCGGCGATGTCGACGAACTCGACCGTGGCCGGGAGCTGCTTGGCCGAGGAGAAGAGCTCGGCCAGCTTGCCGAGACGCTCGTCGGGGACGGCGACCACGCCGACGTTGGGCTCGATCGTCGCGAACGGGTAGTTCGCCGCGAGCACGTTGTTCTTCGTCAGCGCGTTGAAGAGGGTCGACTTGCCGGCGTTGGGCAGTCCGACGATTCCGATGGTGAGGGCCACGGGCGGCGAGTTTACGGCGACGGACGCCGCATCAACGAATCGTCACGACGGATCCTCGGCGTCCTCGAGCGCCAGCGCCACCGCTTCGTCGAGGGAGAGCCGCGCACCCTCGACGAGCAGCTCCTCGAGGCGGGCCTCGCCCAGCTCGGCTCGCAGGGCGGCCGACACCCGATCGAGCTCGGGCGTGTCCCCCGGAGACGGGTCGACGCCGAGCCGCCGCAACGCCTCCTGGGAAGCTCCCATCAGCACGGCACCTCGCTCGGGACGCCCGAGGCCGAGGCCCGCTCCCGCCATCTGGGCCATCGTCGAGGCGAGCACCAGCCGCCGCCCCAGGGCCCAGCTGAGCCTGACGGCCTCGACGCACAGGCGCCACGCCTCCTCGTAGTCGCCACGGTGCTCGGCGATGAAGCTCAGGTTGCCGACGAACATCGCCTCGTGGGTCCGGTCGCCGGCAGCCCTGGCCACCTCGAGCCCTTCTTCGTACGCCGCGAGAGCGCGCACGTCGTCACCCGAGACGCGGGTCAGCTCGCCGAGGATGTTCAGCGCCTGGGCGAGCAGGGGCAGCTCGCCGACCCTGCGCGCCAGCCCGATCGCCTCCTCACACATCGCCACTGCGTCCGCGAGGTTGTCGGTGTCGCCGATGAAGGTCACCGAGGTCAGGGCCAGGGCATAGGCGAGGTAGCGCTCGTGCCCGAGCGGACGGAACAGGTCCACGGCGCACTGCCACAGCCGTCGACCTTCGCGCTGGTCGCGTCCCCACTCGACGAAGCCATGGGCGAGGTACAACCGCCCGACCAGGTAGGGGTCGAGCTCATCCACGTGCGCGAACGCCTGGACCGCCCAGCCCCGACCCTCGTCGTGGTGCCCTTCCCGGTGCCAGTAGGTGCCGAGGTCCGCGGTGATCCTCGCCTCGACCTCGAACGCACCGGTGGCCACCGTCCACTCGTGCGCGGCCCGGATGTCGGCCAGCAGCACGGTGATCTCCTCGATCCACGTGCCCGAGGCCCCGCCCCAGCGTCGCTCGTCGAGGTCGTCGAGGCGGTCCGCGAGGTACGCCGCATGCCGGTCCCGCACCGCGCGCTCCAGCTCGGCATCCTCCACGAGCAGCTCGCGGGACCGCTCACGCATCAGCTCGAGCAACAGGAAGCGCGGCAGGCCGTCGGCGTCGATGATCCGCCGGACGAGGCTGTGGTCGACGAGGCGGCTCAGCGACTCGACCACGTCGCGACCCGGCTGCGCGCACACCTCCTCGACGATCTCCAGGGGCACCGGTCCGTGGAAGACCCCCAGTCGCACGAACAGGTCGCGGTCGTCGTCGCCGAGCAGTCGCAGGCTCCAGTCGATCATCGCCGGGACGGTCTGCTGACGTTCCGGCGTACCCCTGCTCGCGCCGGCGGGCGAGCCCAGACGTTGGTTCAGCCGGGCGCGCAGCAACGGCGGGGAGAGCGTGCGCACGTGGCCGGCGGCGAGCTCGATGGCGAGTGGCAACCCGTCCACCGCACGGCAGATGGTGACCACGTCGTCGAGGTGTCGGTCGACCTCGAAGGCGGGGTCGATGGCCCGCGCTGTCTGCTCGAAGAGTGCGATGGCGTCGGGCCTGCCACCCTCGACGTCGGAGGACTCCACGGACAGCGGAGCCACGTCGTACACCTGCTCGCCGGGGACCCGCAGCCGTGCCCGTGACGTCGTCAGCACCCGCAGGTCCGGTGACCGTTCGATGAGACGGGGCACGATCTCGGCGGCCTCGAGCACGTGCTCGACGTTGTCGAGGATCAACAGCAGCTCCCGGTTGCGGAGCGCCTCCGCCAGGGCCTGGACGACATCGCCCTGGGACTCCACGAGGATGCCCAGCTCGCGGGCGATCAGGCCGGGCACCAGCGACGGGGAGCCGACCTTGGTCAGGTCGACGTAGCAGGCGCTCTCATCGGTACGGCGCAGCGCTACCTCGGCCGCCAACCTCGTCTTCCCCACGCCCCCCGGGCCCAGAAGAGTGAGCATCCGCTCCGAGTCCAGCAGCTCGTTGACCCGCTGGATGTCGCGTTCGCGACCCACCGTGCGGGTCGCCGGCGTCGGGACGCGCACGCGGACCGACTGCACCGGCGCGAGCTCCACCGGTAGGGCGGCCGCCTCGTCGCGCAGTGCCAGTGCAGTGGCAGTGAGCCCCTCCCCCAGCTCGCGCTGCCAGACCTTGTCCATCGCGTCGAGCTGGCGCAGGGCGGCGCGGCGGTCACCCCGGTGAAGGTGCTCCTGCACCAGCCGCAGGTGGGCGACCTCGTCGAGCGGGTCGGCGGAGATCAGCGCCTCCCAGCGGCCGAGGACGTGCAGCATCTCGGCGTACGCCAGCCGGAGGCGGTCGCGATCCTCCTCGGTCCACGGCTCGTAGGCGTCCTCGGGCAACAGCTCGCCGCCGTACAGCTCCACCGCCTCGGCGGCGGCCCCGACCCCGCCGTCTCCACGCGCGGAAGCGACGGCCGCGTCGAACGCGACCACGTCGACCACCAGCGCGGCGGTCGGCAGCAACGCCACCGTGTCGGACGAAAGCACCAGGCCGTCGCTCGCCCCGAGCGCCGACCTGGCGTAGTGCGCGGCCTTGTGCAGCCGGGGTGCAGCGCGTTCGACGAGCAGCTCCGGCCAGAGCAGGTCGATCACCTGCTCGCGGCGCAGCCGGTGGCCCGGGGACAGCGCCAGCAGCTTGACGAGCGCGGCCGGAGCCCGTCGCGACCAGGCCTCGTCGGGCAGCCGGACGCCGTCCACGGACACCGCGAAGCCGCCGAGCAGGCTGATGTCGACGCGCATGGTCACCCCTTGGACCGATCATCTCGATCGTAGGACGTGAGCGGACCGACCCCTCCTCGGCTAGAGCCGGACGAGCCCCGTCACGTCGAGGACCAGCTCGCCCTCGGCGTCGGACGCCTCGAGGTCGACCGTGGCCACGATCCGCCAGTCGTGGTCGCCCTCGGGGTCGCCGAGGATCTGCTGCACCTCCCAGGTGCGCTCGCGCTTCTCGACGATCAGCATCTGCGGACCGCGGGCATCCGGGCCGGTGTCGATGGCGTCGTGCTCCTCGAAGTACGCCGCCAGCTCCCCGCGCCACTCCTCCGGGCCGGTCGTCGAGCCGGCCTCGGCCTCGAGCTCGCCCAGCTGCTGCCACCGGTCGAGGGCCGCCAGCTCCACGCGCCGGAACATCGCGTTGCGGACCAGCACCGTGAAGGCGCGCTCGTTGGCGGTGATCCGCTCCGGCGTCGGCGGCAGCACGTCCGGTGCCGCGTCGGCCGCCAGCCGGTCGGGGTCGTTGAGCTGCTCCCACTCGTCGAGGAGGCTCGAGTCGGTCTGGCGTACGACGGCACCGAGCCACTCGACGATGTCGTCGAGCTCATCGGTGCGCACGCTCTCGGGAACCGTCTGCCGCAACGCCCGGAAGGCATCGCCCAGGTAGCGCAGCACCAGTCCCTCGGAGCGGGTCAGCCCGTAGAAGGCGACGTACTCGGCGAAGGTCATCGCCCGCTCGTACATGTCGCGCACCACCGACTTGGGCGACAGCGCGTCCTCGGCCGCCCAGGGGTGCCGCTGCCGGTAGAGCGAGTAGGTGTGCTCCAGCAGCTCCTCCAACGGTTTGGGCCAGGTCACCTCGTCGAGCAGCTCCATGCGCTCGTCGTACTCGATCCCCTCGGCCTTCATCTCGCCGATCGCCTCGCCGCGCGCGAGGTGCTCCTGGGCCCCGAGCACGGGCCGCGGGTCCTCGAGCGTCGCCTCGACGACGGACACGACGTCGAGGGCGTACGTCGCCGCCTCGGGGTCGAGGGTGTCGAAGACCGCGAGCGAGTACGCCGACAACGGCTGGTTGAGCGCGAAGTCGAACCGGAACCCCTCCGCAAGGCGCACCCGTCGACCATCGGGCTCGGGTGGGTCGACCAGCTCCACGACCCCGGCCGCGAGCAACGACCGGTGCTGGGCGGCGGCCAGGCGCATCAGTCGCAGCTGCGAGCGCGGCTCCTCGTGGTTGTCGCGCAGCAACCGCCGCATCGCCTCGGCCGGGTTGCCCGGTCGGGCGATCACGTTGAGCAGCATCGCGTGGCTGACCCGCATCCGGGACACGAGCGGTTCCGGTTCGGCGGCCACGAGCCGCTCGAAGGTCTCCTCGGTCCAGTTGACCTGGCCCTCGGGCGGTTTCTTGCGCTGCACGCGCTTGAGCTTCTTCGGGTCGTCCCCGGCCTTCCTCACCAGCCGCGCGTTCTCCACGACGTGGTCGGGCGCCTGTACGACGACGGTCCCGGCCGTGTCGAAGCCAGCCCGCCCCGCCCGGCCGGCGATCTGGTGGAACTCACGTGCCTTGAGCAGACGCTGACGGCGTCCGTCGTACTTGGACAGCCCGGTGAACACCACCGTCCGGATCGGCACGTTGATGCCGACGCCGAGCGTGTCGGTGCCGCAGATGACCTTCAGCAGGCCGGCCTGGGCGAGCTGCTCGACGAGCCGGCGGTACTTCGGCAGCATGCCGGCGTGGTGCACGCCGATCCCGTGCTTCACCAGTCGCGACAGGGTCTTCCCGAAGCCGGGACTGAACCGGAAGCCAGCGATCATCTCGGCGATCCGGTCCTTCTCCTCGCGCGTGCAGACGTTGATGCTGGTCAGCGCCTGCGCCCGCTCGAGGGCAGCCGCCTGGGTGAAGTGCACGACGTAGATCGGCGCCTGGTGGGTGCTGAGCAGCTCCTCCAGGGTCTCGTGAAGCGGCGTCAGCGCCCATTCGTAGCTCAGCGGCACCGGCCTGGTCGCGTTGCTGACCACGGCGGTCTCCCTGGCCGTACGCCGCTTCAGGTCGTCGACGAACCGGCTGACGTCACCGAGCGTCGCGGACATCAGCAGGAACTGGGACTGCGGCAGCTCGAGCAGCGGCACCTGCCAGGCCCAGCCCCGATCGGGCTCGGAGTAGAAGTGGAACTCGTCCATCACCACCTGGCCGATGTCGGCCGCCGCCCCCTCGCGCAGCGCGATGTTGGCCAGGACCTCCGCGGTGCAGCAGATCAGCGGAGCCTGCGCGTTCACCGCGGCATCGCCGGTCAGCATGCCGACGTTCTCGGCGCCGAAGATCCCGATCAACGCGAAGAACTTCTCCGAGACCAGCGCCTTGATCGGCGCGGTGTAGAAGGTGCGCTCCCGCCGCGCGAGAGCGACGAAGTGCGCGCCGGTCGCGACCAGGCTCTTCCCGGTGCCGGTCGGCGTCGACAGGATCACGTTGGCCCCGCTGACCAGCTCGATCAGCGCCTCCTCCTGCGCGGGGTAGAGGGTCAGCCCCTGCTCGGTGACCCACGTCTCGAAGACGTCGAAGAGCACGTCCGGGTCGGGAGGTTCCGGCGTCAATGGGAGGCGGTCGAGGAGCGTCATCGCTCAGCGCTTGCCCGCGTCCTCGACGCAGAGCACGGCCCAGGGCAGCGCCTCGAGCCGACCCTCGGGGATCGGCCGTCCGCAGACGTCGCAGCTGCCGTAGCTGCCCTCGTCCAGCTTCTCCAGCGCCCGCACGACGTCGGCCCGGACGAGCTGCAGCCGGTCGTGCACGGCGACCTGGGCCATCCGGTCGATCGCCGCGGTGGTGCCCTCGCCGATGCGCTTGCCGAAGGAGATGGCGCCCTGGTCGACGGGAGGCTTCTCCATCTCTGCCATCTCGGCGTCGATCTCCGCGAGCTTGGCGGTCAGGGTGGCGCGGACCTCGTCGGCGTTCACGTCGCGGCCCTCGACCCCGAGAGCAGCTCGCCGCGGTGTCGCCACGACCAGCTCAGGATGGTCACCGAGAAGACCAGCGTCAACAGCACGATCACCGCCTCGAACGCACCACCGCCGCCCTTGGCGAAGATGCCGTTCTCCACGTCGTACAGGAAGTCCATCGCGAACAGGTAGAGCCCAGCGCTTCCAGCGCACAGCAACCAGAACAGGGCCGACTCGTGGCGACGGCGCAGGGTGACCAGCGCGAACACGCAGGCCACGCCGAGCCAGAGGTCGGCGAGCGGGAAGGCGTTCTCGAACTCGTAGTACGCCGAGGTGTGCTCGCTCGCGATCCAGTCACGCTGGGCGAACCAGATGGACCAGTACGCGACATCGAGCACGATGGCCACGACCAGCATGGCCTCCACGGTGCGCCTCATGCGACGATCCAATCACCATGAGCACCATCGGTGAGCGCTTCGCCGACGCGATCGCCGTCCACGACGCGACCGCACTGCGCCGGAGGTCGTCGAGGTCGTCCTCGGGAACTGGTTCGAGAGGACCGACCTGATCGGTTCCGTGACTCGCGCCGAGGACGACCGCATCGTCTGGATGCGGGTGCTCTGCTCAGGCTTCCGCCCCCGCAACTGAGGCAATCAGGTGTTGTCGCACGTGAGCGAGGAGTTGCCGTTCTCGTCGATGACGGTGTGGCAGTTCTTCTCGATCTCGTTGCCGATCACGCCACCGACGGCGATCAGCACCACCACCAGGACCGCGGCGAGCACCGACCAGACGGTGCCGATCAGACCGGTGACGAAGCCGGCAGTGGCCAACCCGTCCCCGCCGAGCCGTCCCTGCGACTCCGCGATCTCGCGCTTGGCCTGACGCGACAGGATCATCGCCGGGACACCCAGGAACAGCCCGCACAGCACGATCGAGACGATGCCGAGGATGAGGCTGGTGGTGGCCTTGCTCGAGTTCGGCGCTGCGGGCGGGATCGGGTACTGACCCGGCGGGTACTGACCCGGTTGGTACTGACCCGGTTGGTACTGGCCGGGTTGGTACTGGCCGGGTTGGTACTGACCCGGCTGGTACTGGCCGGGCGGGTACTGACCCGGTGGCGGGTACTGGCCCGGAGGGTCGTTCGGCGGGTTCGGCGGCGTCTCGCTCACCCCCTGAAGTTAGGGCATGGCGAGGGCAGTGCCTAGGTCGCCGTCAGTCGAGCGCGTTCTCGTGGACCCACACCGGCGAGTCCTTCGCGGAGAGGAGCTCATGGCGCTCCGCGGGCGGCAGCGCCTCGATCTGCTCCATCAGCTCCGAGGAGTACCCCGCTTTTTCCTCGGCGTCCGGGACAGGCACCACGGAGTGCACCACGCGGTCGTCGTAGAAGTGCATCATCGTGACCGACTGGTGGCCGTCGACCGCGGAGAGCAGCCGCCCGACCGGAGCGGGGTCGGCGAGGTAGCAGGTCGAGGAGGCCACCGACACCGGCACCCCCGCGAAGGTGGAGTACGACGAGAAGTGGATGTGGCCCGCGATCACGCCACGCACGTCGGTGCCCTCGATGACCTCGGCCAGCAGGTGCTGGTCCTGCAGCTCGATGATCTCGGCTGCGCGCACCATCGGCACCGGGATCGGTGGGTGGTGCATGGCGAGAAGGGTGCCGTGCTCGGCCGGGGACGCGAGCTGGTCGGCCAGCCAGGCCAGCTGGGCCGGCGAGATCTCACCGTGGTGGTAGCCGGGGACGCTGGTGTCGAGGGAGATCACCCGGAGACCGGACACGTCGTGCACCCGATCCTGGGTGACGTCCTCGGTGACCTCCTCGCCGAACAGCTCGCGCGCATAGGGCTCGCGCTCGTCGTGGTTGCCCATCACCCAGACGACCTCGGCCCCGATGGCGTCGGCCGCCGGCTCGACGATCTCACGCAGCTTGACGTAGGCCTTCGGCTCGGCGCGGTCGGCCAGGTCACCGGTGAAGACGATCGCCTGGGGCGGGATCTCGAGGCGGCCCAGGCGGGACATCGCGCCGCGCAAGGTCTCGTGGGTGTCGATGGCGCCGTACAGACGACGCTCGGCCAGCAGGTGCGGGTCGCTCACGTGGGCGACGACGTGGGTCGGGAGGGGGTACTGACCCAACGGGATCACGGACACAAGCGTAGGCGGCCGAAGCAACACGTAGCGGGATTCCCGCATAGTGTCGCGGAGTGCGAATTGCCACCTGGAACGTCAACTCCCTGCGCAGCCGGATCGACCGCGTCGAGGCGCTCCTGCAACGCCACGACATCGACGTCCTCGCCGTGCAGGAGACCAAGGCTCGCGAGGACCAGCTGCCGCTGATGGGGCTGACGGTGCTCGGCTACGACGTCGCCTCGGCAGGGTACGACCAGTGGAACGGTGTCGCGATCATCAGCCGCGTCGGGATCGAGGACGTGCAGGTCGGTTTCCCGGGCATGCCGACGTGGGGCGACCCGGCGGCAGCGGAGGCCCGGGCCATCGGGGCGACCTGCGGCGGCGTACGGCTGTGGTCGCTGTACGTCCCGAACGGGCGCAAGGTCGACGATCCGCACTACGTCTACAAGCTCGAGTGGCTGGCCCGGCTACGGGAGGCGGCCCGGTCGATGACGGGCGACGTGGCCCTCGTCGGCGACTGGAACATCGCGCCGCAGGACGACGACGTCTTCGACATCGCCGTCTTCGCCAAGAGCACGCACGTGACCCCGCCGGAGCGGGCGGCCTTCGCGGCGTTCCTGGAGGACGGTTTCGTCGACGTGGTGCGCCCGCACGTGCCGGGCCCGGAGGGCTTCACCTACTGGGACTACTACCGCCAGCGGTTCGAGCGGAACCGCGGCATGCGCATCGACTTCGTCCTGGGCAACGCCTCGTTGGCCGCTCGCGTGACCGGCGCCTTCATCGACCGCGACGAGCGCGCCGGCAAGGGTGCCAGCGACCACGCCCCCGTCGTGGTCGACCTCTCGTGAGCCTCGAGCTGCGACCCGCCCGGGAGGCCGACGCGGCCTTCCTCACCGACGTGGTGATCGAGACGACCCGGGACCAGGGCCGGCTCGCCCCGGACTTCGACGAGCACGCTTTCCGCCGCCTGTACGAGCAGTGGAGCGCGACCCAGCTCGACGACACCTCGGTGATCGTGGTCGACGGCGCCGGCGCCGGCCGCCTGCGCGTCGTACGCACTCCGGAGTCGATCGAGCTCGCCGGCATCCAGCTGCTCCCGGCGTACCAGGGTATCGGCATCGGCCGCCTCGTCCTCGCCGGCATCAAGCAGGAGTCCTCCTCCACCCGGGTCCCCATCGAGCTCACCGTCGAGCTGGACAACCCCCGGGCGAAGGCCTTCTACGAGCGCGAGGGCTTCCGCCACGTCGCCAGCACTGATACCGACCACGTCCTCCGCTGGCCCTAGGTCGTCGCCGGCCCCGGCGGTCACCTCCGTCGTCCATGGAATCCGCGAATCCTCGGTTACGCTCCGGGCATGTTGATCCTCGCCATCATCCTGTTCGGCATGATCGCTGGCGCCGCGGCCCAGCTCCTGCTGGGCAAACCGGCCCGGGGTATCGACTGGCCACTCGCGTTTGGCGCCGGGCTGATCGGCTCGTTCGTCGGAGGGCTGCTGATCAGCCTGCTGGCGGGCGACGGTGTGGACCTGAAGCCGAGCGGTCTGATCGGGTCGATCCTCGGTGCGGTGATCGTCACCGCGGGATGGCTGTGGTTCAAGCGCCGAGGCGCGACGGCCCAGTAGACAGCACCGGTACCCAGCACATCGTGCGTAGCCCTGGGTGAGACTCGGTGGTCGAGGAGCAGACTCAGGTCGTCGCCGGCCCCGGGACGTCGTCGATCACGCGCCGGTGCAGCTCGGTGGTGAGGACGTGGATCTCGCGCGTGAGATCGGTGTTGGTCTTGAGCTCGAGCTCCTGCGCCACGAAGTCGTGGTCGGCCTTGGCCTGCTGGAACGCCGACTGCCGGTTCTGACCGATCATCACGAAGGTCGACAAGAAGATGGCTTCGAGCGACACCACCAGCGTCAGGGTCGGCCACGGGTTCGTCTCCGCGAACAGCATCCACAGGGCAAAGATCACCGCGTGCAGGTAGACGAAGGTCATCGACCCGGCGAGCTTGGTGATGGCATCGGCGATCCGCAGCTGCAGATCCTCTGCCTCCCGCGCCCGCATCGCCAGCACGACGGGATGCGCCCGGTGGGCCTTGCCCGTTGGCTTCGAGGGTTCTCCTGCGAGTGCTGGGTCGCTCATGGTTGATCTCCGTCCGCTGCGTTACCTCGACACCATCATCGACCGGACCTGGCCGTGCCACGGTCAGGACGCGGGAACGTGGAGTCGCTGAAAGTCGGTTGCGTCGAGGTCGAGCGGTGGGATTGGTTCCCGGGGTGGCTCGAGCTCTGCATGCTGACGAGATCCCGATCGACACCGAGCTGGTGCGCGGACTGGTGGATCGGGCGATGCCTGCCTACGCCGACGCCCCGCTACGCCGGCTCCCGGCGACCGGGTCCACCAACGCGATGTTCCGTCTCGGCGAGGATCTCCTGGTGCGGCTGCCGCGCCAACCCGGAGGTTCGGAGAGCATCTCGAAGGAAGCCAAGCTGCTGCCGATCCTGGGGCCAGCGCTGCCGGTCTCCGTGCCTGAGGTGGTGGGCGTGTTCGAACCGGCCGCCGACTACCCGGAACGCTGGTCGGTGGTCCGGTGGATCGACGGCGTACACCCCGGGGTGGTCGATCCGAGCACGCCCGTCGACTCCCGACGCGAAGACCTGGCGCAGGATCTGGCCTCGGTCCTGGACGCGCTGCAGCGGACAGAGGTGCCCGCTGGGGGTGACACGGACCCGCGCCTCTGGTCATACCGAGGCGATCCGCTCGCGACCATGGATCGGGCGACGCGGGAGAACATCGAGCGTTGCCGGTCCTTGGATGACTTCGGTTTCGACCTGGCCGCTGCCGAGCAGGTCTGGGACGCAGCCATGGAGCTGCCCGGAGCGGCGGTGCGTACGACGCCACGGTGGTACCACGGTGATCTGGCAGCCGAGAACCTGTTGATGCGGGATGGAGCTCTGGCCGCGGTCCTGGACTTCGGAGGCGCTTCGGTCGGCGACCCGACCGTTGACCTCGTGGTGGCGTGGGAGGTTCTGGATGCTCCTGCCCGGGACCTGTTTCGGAGCCACCTCGGCGTCGACGACGCCACCTGGCTCCGCGGCAGGGCATGGGCACTCTGCATCAGCCTGATGATCTGGTACTACTGGGCGACCATGCCGGAGAGACGTGCCAGCCGCGTGGCGGTGGGTCGCAACGTCCTGGCCGATGCGGGCTTCTCCGTATGACGACACCGCCCCGGCACCGGGCGCACGATCCACGATTGTGTCGGTCCCGGCTGCCACCCTCGCGGCATGGACATCATCCTTCCCCTCCTGACCCTCGTGATCGGGGTGCTGCTCGGCGCGGTCGCGGTGTTGGCGTGGTCGCGCCAAACCGGTGACCCCGACGTACTGCGGGCACTCTCGGCCCGCGGCGAGGACCAGGCCGTGCTGCGCGACGGGCTGGAGCGGCTGCACGAGCGGCTGATGGACGTCGAGCAGCAGCGCGCCTCCTGGCAGGGGCAGCTGCGCCAGCAGGTCGAGGACATGCGGCACAGCACCGACCTGCTGCGGCGCGAGACCGGCGCGCTGTCGACTGCGCTGCGCAAGCCGCACGTGCGCGGCCAGTGGGGCGAGCTGCACCTGCGTCGAGCGGTGGAGCTGGCCGGCATGGTCGAGCACTGCGACTTCGAGGAGCAGGTGCACCTCACCCACGCCGACGGCCACCACCGTCCCGACCTCGTGGTGCGGCTGGCCGGAGGGCGGTCGGTCGTGGTCGACGCCAAGGTGCCGCTCGACGCCCAGCTCGACGCGATGACCACCGACGACCCGGAGGAGGCGGCTGCCCACTGGCGGCGCCACGTGCGCCAGGTCCGCACCCATGTGGACGCGCTCTCGGGCAAGGCCTACTGGCGGTCGCTCCCCACGGCGCCCGAGTTCGTGGTCATGTTCGTGCCGGCCGAGTCGTTCCTCGCCGCCGCGTTGGAGACCGACCCCTCCCTGCTGGCGTACGCCGCCACCAAGGACGTCGTGATCGCCACCCCCACCACCCTGATCGCCCTGCTGCGCACGATCGCCCACGGCTGGACCACCGAGGCGCTGGCCGAGCGGACCCGCGAGATCCACGAGCTCGGCCGCGAGCTGCACACCCGCATCGGCGTGATGGGTGGTCACCTCGACAAGGTCGGGCGCTCGCTCAAGGCGTCGATCGAGGCCTTCAACAGTGCCGTCGGCTCCATCGAGAGCCGCGTGCTGGTGACGGCGCGGCAGTTCGAGGACATCGGGGTCGCTCGGGAGCCGCTCGCGCCGGTGCAGCCGGTCGACCAGGTGCCCCGCCCGCTCACCGCCGCCGAGCTGCTCGACGCAGTGGCCGAACAACGCCCTGACCTGCACGAACTCTCCGAGGGGGGCTCCGGCGAGTCGCGCCGATCCAGCGCCTGAGGCGGCCTACCTTGTGCCTGTGAGCGCACCCACCCTGTGGGAAGAGGGCCGGATGACCGGCAGCCGCGTCACGCGGCTGGCAGTCGTGGCCGCCCTGGTGGTGCTCGCCCTCGACCTCCTGGTCCAGCGGCGACTCACCTTCGTCTTCGACATCGGCTTCGTGCTGGTCTGCATCGGGGCAGCCCTTGCGGTGCACCCGCGCGACTTCTTCCACGTCGGTGTGCTGCCACCGTTGCTGCTGCTCGGGCTGATCTCGCTGGTCGCGATCGTGCACAGCGGGTGGGTCGGCCAGACCGGCGACGGCTTCGTGCAGGCGGTGGTCTCGGGGCTGGCCCACCGGGCGACCGGCCTGCTGGCGGCGTACCTCCTGGCGCTCGGCGTGCTCGCCATCCGGCAGCGCGTGATTGCCAAGCGGCGTCGCTCGACCTACTCGAAGCGCGAGGTGTCGCCGGCGCCCACGCGAGCGACGACGGGCAGCCCGTCGGAGAAGTCGACCACCGTCGTCGGCTCGGAGCCGCACTCGCCGGAGTCGATCACCGCGTCCAGCCAGTGATCCAGCTCCTCCTTGACCTGCCAGCCGTCGGTCATCGGCTCGGTCGCGCCCGGCATCAGCAGCGTGCTGGACAGCAGCGGCTCCCCCAGCTCGGCGAGTAGGGCCTGCACCACGGCGTTGTCGGGGATGCGGACGCCGACGGTGCGCTTCTTCGGGTGCATCAATCGCTTCGGCACCTCACCCGTCGCGGGCAGGATGAACGTGTAGGGACCGGGCGTGGCCGACTTGATGGTCCGGAACGCGGCGTTGCTCAGGTGCACCAGCTGGCCGAGCTGCGCGAAGTCGCGGCAGACCAGTGTGAAGTGGTGCTTGTCGTCGAGCTGGCGCAGCTGTTTGATCCGGTCGAGGCCATCGCGGTTGCCGAGCTGGATGCCGAGCGCGTAGCCGGAGTCGGTCGGGTAGGCGATCAGCGCGTCGTCACGCAGCAGGGCCACGGCCTGCGCGATCGCCCGCGGCTGCGGGTCGACCGGGTGTACGTCGAAGTAGCGGGCCACCTCAGCGCCTCACCCGTCTGAAGACGCAGCCGCTGCCGTACGCAGGTCGCGGCGCAGCTCGGGGGGAAGCGCGAAGATCAGGGACTCCTCGGCCGTGTGCACGGCCTGGGCGTCGGGGTAGCCGCGCTCGGTGAGGAAGGCGAGTACGCCGTCCACCAGGTCGTCGGGCACCGAGGCGCCGGAGGTCACGCTGACCGACTGCACGCCCTCGAGCCAGGCCTCGTCGATCTCGGAGGCGTCGTCGACACGGTGGGCCGCCCTGGCACCGGCCTCCAGCGCGACCTCGGCCAACCGGACCGAGTTCGAGGAGTTGGCCGAGCCGACCACGATCACCAGGTCGGCACCGTCGCTGATCTCCTTGATCGCCAGCTGGCGGTTCTGGGTGGCGTAGCAGATGTCGTCGCTCGGCGGGTCCAGCAGCTGCGGGAAGCGCTCGCGAATGGCCTCGACGGTCGCCATCGTCTCGTCGACGGAGAGCGTGGTCTGCGAGAGCCAGGCGACCTTCTCCGGATCACGTACGACGATCCCGGCCACGTCCTCGGGCCCTTGCACCAGCTGGATGTGCTCGGGAGCCTCACCGGAGGTGCCCTCGACCTCCTCGTGCCCCTCGTGGCCGATGAGCAGGATGTCGTAGTCGTCGTTGGCGAACCGCTTCGCCTCGTGGTGGACCTTGGTCACCAGCGGGCAGGTCGCATCGATCGTCTTCAGGTTGCGCGCGGCTGCCTGCTCGTGCACGAGCGGGGAGACCCCGTGGGCGGAGAACACCACCGTGCGGCCTTCCGGCACCTCGTCGAGCTCCTCGACGAAGATCGCACCGCGCGACTCCAGGTTGGCCACGACGTGCTTGTTGTGCACGATCTGCTTGCGCACGTAGACCGGCGAGCCGTAGAGATCCAGCGCCTTCTCGACGGTGATCACCGCGCGGTCGACGCCCGCGCAGTAGCCACGGGGTGCGGCCAGGCGCACGGCGCGCTCGGCCTCGTCGGGCGAGAGGACGCTCGGCGTACCCAGGTCAGTCATGCCCACAACTGTAGGTGGCCAGCACTAGGGTGCGAGCCATGCCCTTGGAGACCTCGCCCGAGCATCCGGCGCCGGTGCGCCAGATCACCCAGGCGATCGGTCAGTGGGTGGAGCGGCTCGGCGCGGTCTGGGTCGAGGGACAGGTCACCCAGATCAGCCGTCGCGGCGGGATGAACACCGTCTTCCTCACCCTTCGCGACAAGCTCGCCGACATCTCGGTGCCGGTCACCTGCAACCGCGGGGTGATCGACTCGCTGCCCACACCGCTGGTCGAGGGCGCCCACATCGTCTGCCACGCCAAGCCGTCGTTCTACGCCAACCGCGGCACGCTCTCGCTCAACGTGCGCGAGATCCGTCTGGTCGGCGAGGGTGAGCTGCTGGCCCGCCTCGAGCGGCGACGGCAGCTGCTGGCCGCCGAGGGCTTGTTCGCCGAGGAGCTCAAGCGCCCGATCCCCTTCCTGCCGCGCAACGTCGGACTGGTCACGGCCCAGAGCTCCGCTGCCGAGCGCGACGTCCTCGACAACGGCCGGCGACGTTGGCCGGGGGTGAACTTCACCGTGCGCTACGCCGCAATGCAGGGGATGCACGCCGCCCGCGAGGTGATCGAGGCGATCCAGTCCCTCGACCGCGACGAGGCCGTCGACGTGATCGTCGTCGCTCGGGGAGGTGGCTCGGTCGAGGACCTGCTGCCGTTCTCCGACGAGGCGTTGATCCGCGCCGTCCACGAGATCCGGACGCCACTGGTCTCCGCGATCGGGCACGAGCCCGACTCCCCCATCCTCGACCTGGTCGCCGACGTACGCGCCTCGACGCCCACCGACGCGGCCAAGCGGGTGGTGCCGGACGTCGCCGAGGAGGCCCAGCGGGTGCTGCAGGCCCGCGAACGCGGCCGGATGGCGATCCGCTCGATGATCGACCGCGAGGTCCACCAGCTCGAGTCCCTGCTGTCCCGGCCCAGCCTGGCCGACCCGCGCACCGGCCTCGACGAGCGGCGGGTGGAGGTCGACGGCCTGGTCGAGCGGGCTCGGCGTACCTTCCGCCACCGCCTCGACCGGGGCGAGGACGACCTCGTCCACCAGGTGGCCCGCATCCGCGCGCTGTCCCCGCTGGCGACCCTGCGCCGGGGGTACGCCGTGCTCTCCGACGCCGAGGGGCAGGCACTGTCCAGCGTCGCCACCCTCGAGCCCGGCCAGGACATCCACATCCGGGTGGCCGACGGACGCATCGGAGCGACCACCACCACGGTCGACCGCATCGAGCTGATGACCGACCACGACGACGAGACGGACACCGAGGATGGCGATGGCTGAGCAGAAGGACGACCTCTCCTACGAAGAGGCCCGCGATCGACTGATCGAGGTGGTCCGCACCCTCGAGCAAGGCGGCACCAGCCTGGCCGAGTCACTTGCGTTGTGGGAGCAGGGCGAGGAGCTGGCCAAGGTCTGCCAGCGCGCGCTCGAGGGCGCCCGCGCCCGCCTCGACAAGGCCCTCGACGAGGACCCGTCCGAGGACTAGTGCCCTAGGAGCCCTCGACCGCCGCGAGCGCCGAGCGGAACTGGGAGGCCGCGCCTGCCGAGTTCGGGTGCGCCGGGACGGCGACCGCCGGTCCGTTGACCGAGACGCCGCCCAGCCCCTCGACGTAGCGCACGTTCGGCAGCGCGCACACGTGGTGCCCCAGCGAGGGCACGTAGGTGTCCACGAACTCGGCGCCGCCCTCGTCGGCGGCCCGGTGCACCATCGCGTTCAGCTTCTCGAACGTGGCGTGCAGGTAGGCCATGTCGGAGTCACTGATCGGGACGAACGGGTAGCAGCCCTTCTCCGGGATGCCGGCCAGGTAGTCGAGCATCAGCACCCGGGCGTTCGGCGAGCGGCGGTGGATCTCCTGGAGCGCGGCGACCAGCTTGGGCTCGGAGGCGTTGATGCGCTGCTCGAGCTGGTCGACGCCCCCAGCCGTGTACTTCTCCTTGCAGTGCGCTCCCCGTGGGTCCGGGTTGATGCAGTCGGTGGCCGCACCAGCGAACCCGGCGTCGTTGCCGCCGATGCCGACGGTGACCAGGTCGGTGGTCGGCGTCAGCCGGTCGAACTGCGCCGGGTTGGTCTCACCGGTCGGCAGTCCGGTCTGCGGGGCGTAGAAGTCGTCGGTGGTGGCCGAGCCGCACGTGGCGTCGCGGAAGGTCGGGACCTGCAGGGCGGCTGCGAGGAGCTTGGGGTAGTTGCGGTGCGACTGGGCACAGCCCGTCGGGGCGTACGTCGAGTCGGGGATGCCGTCGGTGTCGGCCACCACCACGTCGGCCGACCACGAGTCGCCGAGCGCGACGTACTCCTGGTAGGCCGGTGGCGTCGCCGCGCGCGCCCACGGCGCCAGCACGGTCAACGGGAGGACCACGGCGGCGACCACGAGGAAGGTGGTCAGGACTGGCTTGCTCACGGTGCCTCCCGAGTCGGACGGTCAGGAGGTACAACGCGCCGCGCGCCCAGAGGTCACCCGGGAGGCCGGACCGACCCACCCTCCAGGCGGCCGGCGAAGTCGCGGATGGTCGCGGGCGACGCCGGCCCGACCACCAGGTAGGACTCGACACCGCCCGGGACAGGCACGGTCCGGGACACCGCGTAGTCGCCGCCGGCGTCGGTCCAGGTCTGGTAGGTCTGACCGTCGATCCTCACGTCCTTGCCCTGCACGGCGTCCTCGTCCACGTGCTCCTCGACGAGGTCCTTCACCCCGCCCAACGCCTCCTCGACCCCGACGTACTTGCCCGTGTCGGTGAGCATCCCGAGGTGCCAGCTCGGCGTCGTGCCGGTCTCGTAGGTCGCGCTGGTGGCCTTCCATCCGTCGGGCAGGCTGGGCGGTGCCATCACGAGCAGCTTGTGGTCGGCGCGGCCGGCCCGCATCATCGCGGTGTAGTCGACGGCACGCACCGGAGTCGTGTCGTGGTCGGTCTTGAGCGCGTTGAGTCCCCAGAAGGCGACGACTGCCACCACGGTGACGATCATCGCGCCCACGAGACCACCGGTGGAGCGGGTGTAGCGGCCGCCCCCGGCGCTGCTCGTCTGGCTCATGCGACCCATCCTGCCAACCGCTGTGGAGGCTACGATCACTGCCATGTCCGAGAGCCACATCCCTGACTCCCTGTCCGTCGCTCCCTCCTCCCCCGACCGCAACCTGGCTCTCGAGCTGGTCCGGGTGACCGAGGCGGCCGCGATGGCCGCCGGTCGCTGGGTCGGCCGGGGCGACAAGAACGGTGCCGACGGCGTTGCGGTCAACGCGATGCGGGTGCTGATCTCGACCGTCGGCATGCGCGGCGTCGTGGTGATCGGCGAGGGTGAGAAGGACAACGCCCCGATGCTGTTCAACGGCGAGGAGGTCGGCGACGGCGACGGTCCCGAGTGCGACGTCGCGGTCGACCCCATCGACGGGACCACGCTGGCCGCCAAGGGGATGACCAACGCGATCGCGGTGCTGGCCGTCGCGCCCCGGCACACGATGTACGACCCGTCGGCCGTCTTCTACATGGAGAAGCTCGTCACCGGGCCCGCGGCCGCCGACGTCGTCGACATCCGCTACCCGGTGGCCGAGAACATCCACCAGGTAGCGAAGGCCAAGGGCTCCAAGCCCGAGGACGTCACCGTCGTCGTGCTCGACCGGCCCCGCCACGAGGAGCTCGTCGAGCAGATCCGGGGCACCGGAGCGCGCATCAAGTTCATCACCGACGGCGACGTCGCCGGGGCGATCATGGCGGCCCGCGAGGGCACCGGCATCGACCTGCTGCTCGGGATCGGCGGCACCCCCGAGGGCATCATCGCGGCGTGCGCGATGAAGTGCCTGGACGGCGTCATCCAGGGACGGCTGTGGCCGACCGACGACGCCGAGCGCGAGCGTGCGATCGACGCCGGGCACGACCTCGATCGCGTCCTCTACACCAACGACCTGGTCGCGGCCGACGACTGCTTCTTCGTGGCCACCGGCATCACCGACGGCGAGCTGATGCAGGGCGTGCGCTACAAGGCCGGCGGTGCCTCCACGCACTCGCTGGTGATGCGCTCACGCAGCGGCACCATCCGCTCGATCCACTCCGAGCACAAGCTCTCGAAGCTGCGGGCGTACGCCGACGTCGACTTCGAGCGCTGAGCAGGCACTCGCGTGATCGTCGTCGCCGGCGAGGCCCTCATCGACGTGGTCGTCGACTCCGACGGTGACAGCTCGGAGACTCCGGGTGGCTCACCCCTCAACGTGGCGGTCGGGCTCGGCCGCCTCGACATCCCCGCCACCCTGATCAGCCAGGTCGGGCACGACGAGCGCGGCGGGCTGGTGGTGCAGCACGTGACCGGCAGCGGCGGCGAGATCGTCGCCGTACCCACCGCCTCAGGACGTACGTCGGTCGCGACCGCGCGCCTCGACAGCACCGGTGCCGCCCACTACGACTTCGACCTGGAGTGGTCCCTGCCCCGCCAGGAGCTGCCGCCGTGCCGTGCGCTGCACGTCGGCTCGCTCGGCACCCTGCTCGAGCCGGGACGCGACAGCGTCCTCGACCTGGTCGAGCAGGCCTGCGCCCGGGAGCTGTTCGTCAGCTACGACGCCAACCTGCGCGACTCCTTCATGGACGACCGCGAGCGCGCGTGGCGCGACGTCCGGGCGCTCGGAGCCCGTTGCACGCTGGTCAAGCTCAGCGACGAGGACGCCGAGCTGCTCGATCCCGACTCCGATCCCGACGACGTGGCGCGCACACTGCTGCGAGGCGACCGCACCCGCATGGTGCTGCTCACCCGCGGGTCGAAGGGCGCGACCGCCTACGCTAACGGGTCCGAGATCAGCGCCACGCCACGTCCGGTCGAGGTGGTCGACACGGTCGGCGCCGGCGACGCCTTCATGGCCGCGACGCTGGCCCAGCTCTCCGACCTCGACGCCTTCGAGCGTCCCGGGCCGGGGCTCCCGCTCGACGAACCAAGCCTTGCCCGATTGGTGCGCGGGTCGATCGAAGTCGCTGCCGTCACGTGCGAGCGACGCGGAGCGAACCCACCTCGTCGGCAGGATCTTCCTGCCGGCTGGCCCGCCTGAACTGCTGCGCGCGCAAGGCAGTGAGCACGTGGTCCATCACCACCGGGTCGACGGCCATGCCGACGTGACTCGTGCGCACCTCGACGTGCTCGGCCGCCGGGTCGAGGCAGGCCCGCCAGTCGACGATGCCGTCGCGCTTGCTGTAGATCGCGGTGAACGCGAGGTCGGGGTCGATCGGCAGCTTGCTCTCCTCGAAGCTGAGTCGGGCACACTCGCCGCCGAAGCAGTCGGAGCTCATCATCCCGCGGAAGCCGGCTCGGGTGAGCCGCGCCAGCATCTCGGCGTCCCACGCCAGCACCTTGTGCACGGCTCCCGGCGCGAGCACCGGGCTGCCCATGCTCACGATGCCCTCGATGAGATCGGGCCGGCGGGAGGCCAGCCCGCGGGCCAGCATGCCGCCGAGGCTGTGCCCGACGATGGTGACCTTGCAGTTGCGCCGGATGGCGATCGTCTCGATGCGCCGCTCGAGCCGGTCGGCCGCCTCACGGGTGCAGCCCGCGTTGACGTGGATCTGCGAGCGGTAGGTGCGGAAGCCCTGGTGGCGCAGGAACAGCGCCATCGCCTTGAGGGTGGCGTCACCGGCCATGAACCCCGGGACGAGCAGGACCGGGTCGTGGGCCGTGATCTTGTGGGTACCGGCGTACGGCAGCAGGGCCCGGGCCCGTCGGTCCGCCCTGGTACGCCGGATCAGCCGCCCCGCCTCCACGACGGTGCTGGCCTCGCGGGCCAGTGCGCGCAGCCCGGCCGGGCTGTCGAAACCCGTGGGCAGGAGGAACGAACCGAGCGGTGAGTTCACTCAAAGAAGGTAGCGTTGTCAACTAGTTGCGCGTGGGATTTCACCCCGTTCATCGACAAATCGTGAAAAGGCGGTCTAGATGTCGATCCCGGTGTCCAAGGAGCTGTTTGCCGAGGTCGCACCCGGCGTGCAGCTGTGCTACCAGACCTTCGGCAGCCCGGGCGGTGACCCGCTGGTGCTGGTGATGGGCCTCGGCGGGCCGATGACCTGGTGGGACCCCGAGCTCTGCACGATGCTCGCCGAGGCGGGGTTCCACGTCGTCCGTTACGACAACCGCGACACCGGACGGTCCTCGCGCTCCCGGGGTCGGGTCTCACGGACCCAGCTCGTCCGCTCGTTCCTCGGCCGGGGCGGTCGACCGCCGTACACCCTCAGCGATCTGGCTGCCGACGCGTTCGGCCTGATGGACCACCTCGGCTGGGAGAGCGCCCACGTCGCCGGGGTGTCGATGGGCGGGATGATCGCCCAGACGATGGCCGTCGACCAGCCGCGCCGGGTGCGCTCGCTGACCTCGATCATGTCGACCCTGGGCAAGCGCACGGTCGGCTGGCAGCACCCCGCGATCCTGCCCGCGCTGATCGGACCCCGGGCTGCGGGCCGCGAGGCCTACGTCGCCTCGTCGACCAGGATGTGGCAGCTGATCGGCTCCCCCGGCTTCCCCAACGACGACGCCAAGGTGCGGTCCCGGGCCGAGGAGACCTTCGATCGCGGCGTGTCCGCGAGCGGGGTGATGCGGCAGATGCTCGCGGTCCTCAACCAGCCCAACCGGTCGCGCAGCCTGGCCGCGCTGCGGATCCCGGCCGCGGTGGTGCACGGCTCGGCCGACAAGATGGTGCACGTCTCCGGCGGTCGTGCCACCGCCCAGGCCATCCCCGGGGCCGAGCTGCTCGTCATCGACGGGATGGGCCACGACATGCCGGCGGAGCTGTTCGAGACGTTGACCGACGTGATCCGTCGTACGGCGGACCGGGCTGGTCAGGACGCCGCCTCCCACCGCTCGGCCTAACGAGTCGCCGCCCGGCACTGCGCCGGCGTGCAGTCGTCCCACTGGCGCAGCTTGCGCATCAGGGTGCGCGCCCACGGCTGGTCGTGGTCGGCCGCGAACACGTTGGTCCTCTCGAAGAACCCGCGGTGGTAGCGGTAGAGCTCGTAGGCGTAGCGGTGCCCGGACCACGAGTTGTCGAGGTCGAAGCGCGCGAGCAGGCCCTGTCGGCCACGCACACCGATGTACGACGGCACCTGCTCGAGGTCACCCCCGACCGCGGTGTCGTTGTCCACCTCACCGGGCTGTGAGAGCGCGTAGGTGTGGTCGAAGAAGACGTAGCGGCCGCCACGGGCGTGCGGGTGGCGCAGGCTGTTCAGGAACGAGACGCCGGAGACCGAGGACGGCGGCGTGATCCCGGCCAGCCGCTCGAAGGTCGGTGCCAGGTCGATGTTGCTCACGAACTGGCGACGCGGACCCGGAGTGACACCGGGACCGTCCACGACCAGGGGGACCCGCGTGTCGAAGTCGTACGGCGTGCCCTTGCCGCCGTTCAGCCGCAGCTGGCCGAGGTGGTAGCCGTTGTCGCTGGTGAGGATCACGTAGGTGTTGGGCCCGACAGCGGCACGCAGGCGGCCGATCATCCGGTCGACGGCCTGGACCATCCGCGCGCGGTTGCGGTACTCGCGCAGGGCCTGGGAGGCCTTCAGCGTGACCGGGTTGACGTTCCACGGCGGTGCCGGTGACGTCGACCCGTCGCGGTGCAGGTAGGTCGGCGCGTTGTCGGCGCGCGGGTCGCCGAACCCGGCCAGGTCACGCAGCGCGAGCTGGCTGCACAGCTTCATCCCGCAGTTGCCACCGGTCGGGTCGCCCGTGGGTGGGCGGTCGGCGAAGGCGGGAGGGAACGGCGGGTTGTCGGGATAGGCCTTCTTCAGCTGGGCGTGCGGTGCATAGGTGGCCACCTCGAGGAAGTACGGCTTGTTGTCGTCACGGTGACGCTGGACGAAGTCGACGGCGTCGCGCGACTCGACGTTCGTGGCGTAGTGCGCGTCGAGCTGGTCGGTCGTCGAGTCCCGCGGCGGCTTGGCGTCGTACGTCAGTCGCATTGGCCCGTGCTCGTTGTGGTGGGCCCGCCAGAAGCCCCACTCCGGGTAGCCACCGCCCAGGATCGCGTCGAAGTGGTCCCAGCCCGGGACGATCGGCGGCGGCACCCGTTTGCCGTGCTTCATGGTGACGTCGTAGCCGTTGAGGTACTTGCCGACGAAGCCGGTCGTGTAGCCGCTGCGCTGGAGGGCGAGGTTGAAGGCGCGCTGGGCGTTGCCGTGGCGCCTGAACGCTGCGAAACCCCCGATCGGGTCGCGTGGGTCGTTGGGGGTGTTGGTGAGCACGCCGGTCTGGTGGGGCGGCCGGCCGGTGAAGATCGAGGTGCGCGAGGAGCAGCACAACGAGTCCACGACGTGCGCGTTCTGGTACGACGCACCCTCGGCCGCCATCCGCATGCTCTGCGGCATCGTGGCGAGCAGCTCGTAGGACGCATCGTCCATCAGCACCATCACGATGGACGGACGTCCGCTGGCGGTCTCCTGCGGCCCCTGGTGACCAGCGGTCGCCCGCCCTGCGGGAGCTGTCGCGAAGTGGATCGCCGTGGCGACCAGGATCAGGGTTGCCAGAGTGGCGCTCACGCCGAGTGTCTTCCTCCACGCCATCCCCACAGCATGGGTAGTCGACCTGATGGCAGCCTGAGGGAAGGCGAATCAGCGGCTGAGTGCTCGGCACTCCTCCGGCTCGCACCCGTCCCACGCCCGCAGACGGCGCATCAGCTCGCGCGCCCACGGCTTCTCGTGGTCGGTCGCGAACACGTTGCGGTCCTCCCACGGGACGTCGTAGCGGTAGAGCTCGTAGGCGTAGTCGGTGCCGCGGGCCGAGTCGTCGAGGTCGAAGCGCGCCAGCAACCCGCGCTTCCCCCGCACCGCGAGGTACGACGGCACCTGCTGGATGTCACCGCCGGAGGACCTGTCACTGTCCACCTCACCCGGTTGGAGCTTGGCGTAGGTGTGCTCCATGAACACGAACCGACCACCCGGCGCCTGCGGGTTGGCCAGGCTCGAGGCGAACGAGGTGCCCGAACGGTAGGACTTCGGCCGGAGCCCGGCGATGGTCTCGAAGGTCGGCGCGAGGTCGATGCTGCTCACGAGCTGAGATCGTGCGCCCGGCTGCACGCCGGGACCGGCCACGACGAGCGGCACGTGCGTGTCGAAGTCGTAGGGCGTGCCCTTGCCTCCGTTGAGCTGCAGCTGGCCGAGGTGGAAGCCGTTGTCGGAGGTCAGGAAGAAGTAGGTGTTCGGGCCGGCCTCCGCTCTCAGCCGACCGAGCATCCGGTCGATGGACTGCACCATCCGGGCACGGTCGCGGTACTGCTGGAGCGCCATCCGGTCCTTCAGCGTGACCGGGTTGATGTTCCACGCCGGAGCAGGCGCGGTGGTCCCGTTGCGGCGCAGGAAGGTCGGCGCGTTGTCGTCCCGCGGGTCGGCGTACCCCTTGAGGTCGCGCAGGGTCAGCCGGCCGCACGGCCTGGTGCCGCAGTTGCCGCCCGCCGGGTGCCCCTTGGGCGCGCGGTCGGCGAAGGCCGACGGGAACGGCGGGTTGTCGGGGTAGGCCTTCTGCATCTGTGCGTGCGGCCCGTAGGTGGCGACCTCCAGGAAGTACGGCTTCTTCTGGTCGCGGTGCTCGCGGAGGAAGGTGCCGGCGTAGCGGGACATGACGTTGGTGGCGTAGGCGTGGTCGAGCGTCGCCGTCGATGCGCTGCGCGGCGGCTTGCGGGTGTGCCGCATCCGCACCCGGCCGTCCTTGTCGAGGTACGTCGTGCGGAATCCCCACTCGTGGTAACCGCCGCTGAGCACGGCGTTGAAGACGTCCCACCCCGGGATCTTCGCCGGGGCGAAGTTCTCACCGTGGTTGGTGTACATGCTGTAGCCGTTCATGTACTTGCCGATGAACCCCGTGGTGTAGCCGCCCTTCTGCAGGGCGACGTTGAAGGCCTTGGAGGTGTTGTCGTTGCGCACGAACGCCCGGTAGCCACCCATCGGGTGCTCCGGGTCGTTCGCCGTGTTGGTGAACACCCCGGTCTGGTGGGGCGGCCGGCCGGTGAAGATCGCGGCGCGAGAAGGGCAGCACAGCGAGTCGACGACGTGGGCGTTGCGGTACGTCGCACCGACCGCGCGCAGCCTTTGCGCCTGGGGCATCGTCGCCAGCAGCTCGAGCGAGAAGTCGTCCATCAGCACCAGCACGATGTTGGGCCGGTGGTCGGCATGCGCGACCTGGACCGCCGACGACCGCCCGGCGGCGGTCGCGAAGTGGCCGCCGGCCACCGTCACGGCCGTGGCCAGCACCACCCCGAGCAGGGCACCCGTTCTGCGTCGCACGTCTGGTCCATCCTGTTAAAATCCACTAAGTCACTAGAGTTTGCCCTAATAACTGGGAACGAACCAAACCACCCGCGTGTCGCACCGGTCACAGGGACCGTCACGACACGCGGGCGGGCGTTGCTTCAGGCGCTGAGACGGTCCCCCGTGTCGGCGTCGAAGACGTGGACGTCGTGGGGGTCGGTGGTCACGTGCAGCACGTCGCCCTTGTGCACGGTGTTGCGTGCCGCGACGCGCACGATCACGTTGCT
>NZ_KE384490.1:477045-726240 GCF_000426045.1 Marmoricola sp. URHB0036 | reverse complement strand
GGCAGCCCCGCCGGACGCACACTCCCAGGTGTGCCTGACAGCGAGCGTGGGCGCATGAGTTCCGATCCGACTTGTGGTTCGAGTTCTGAGCCGATCCGCACCGGGCATCCGGTGCTGCGGTTCGCCCGCCAGCTCACCGGGCGACTCGACGAGGTCGCGGCTTCTCCGGTGTGGTCGATGACCCCGGCCGAGCAACGTGACTCCCTGCGTGAGCTCGCGCGAGCCGAAGCACAGCTCGCTGCGTTGCGGTTGCGGGTGCTGGCCGAGGCCGACCGCTCCGGTGCCGGAAGTGAGCGTGGTGCGCCCTCGGCGGCGGACTGGGTGGCCATCGAGACCCGTCAGACCAGGATCAGCGCGCGATCGGACCTGAAGCTGGCTGGGGGGGTGGAGGGCTACCCGGTGCTCTCGGCGGGCATGGATGCCGGGATCGTGAACCTCGCTCAGGCACGCGCCATCACCACCGCCCTGGACCGGCTGCCGAGCTCGGGTGAGTTCGCGGTCTCGGGCGAGCAACGCGCACAGGCCGAGGCCCACCTGGTGTCGTTGGCGGCGCACTACGACGCCCACGAGCTCGCGGTGCTGGGCAGCCGGCTCTTCGAGGTGATCGCCCCCGACCTGGCCGAGGCCTTCGAGGCCAAGGTGCTCACCGACCAGGAAGCAGCCGCAGCCCGACGGGTCACCCTCACCATGCGCGAGGACGACGCCGGCACCTGCCACGGCCGCTTCCGCATCCCGACACTGCACGGCCAGTGGCTGCGCAAGATGCTCCTCGCCCTGAGCTCACCCGTGCGCGCCACCGCCACCGACAACGACATCGACGTCGACCAGACACTGCCCACCGAGGTCCGCCACGGCCACGCCTTCTGCCAGCTCATCGAGGCCGTCCCCGCCAAGTCCCTGCCCAAGGCCGGCGGCAGCGGCGCGACCATCGTGGTCACCATGAGCCTCGAGCAGCTCCTCGCCGACCTCCACGCCGCCGGAGTCTGCAGGCTCGACACCGGCGGACACATCACCGCCGCCCAGGCCCGACGCCTGGCCTGCACCGCAAGCCTCATCCCCGCCGTCCTCGGCGGCAGATCCGAAGTCCTCGACCTCGGCCGCACCCGCCGCACCTACTCACGTGCCCAACGCATCGCCATGGCCATCAGAGACCAAGGCTGCACCGCCCAGCACTGCGACCGCCCACCCGCCATCTGCCACGCCCACCACAACACCCCCTGGGCACACGGCGGCCACACCGACCTCCACGACGGCCGACTCCTCTGCGGCCACCACCACCGACGCATCCACGACCCCGCCTACACCCACCAACACCACCCCAACGGCACCGTCACCTTCCACAGGAGGACGTGAGCGCTGGAGTCAGCAGAAGCACGGGCACAGGCGGTGCGAGAGTGGACTGATGGATCTGGGGTTCCGGGGTGAGGTGGCCGGGTTCTACCAGCGCTACCGGCGTGGTTATCCGCCGGCGGTGATCGATGTGCTGGTCGACGTCCTCGGACTGACGCCGGCCGATCTGGTGGTGGACCTGGGGTGCGGCACAGGGCAGCTCAGCATCCCCGTGGCCCGCCGGGTGGGAGCCGTCCTCGGAGTCGACCCCGAGCCGGACATGCTGGCTCTGGCCCGCCGAACCGCGGACGAGGCCGGGGTCCACAACACCAGCTGGATGGTGGGATCCGACAGGGAGGTGACCCGGCTTCGGGCCGTGCTGGGTCAGCGCAGGGTGGCTGCCCTCACCGTCGGCCAGGCCCTGCACTGGATGGACCATCGGAAGCTCTTCTCCTCCGCCACGCCCATGCTCCGTCCCGGAGGCGGGATCGCGGTGCTCACCAACGGCATTCCGTTGTGGCTCCAGGACAGCCCGTGGTCACAGGCCCTTCGCCAGTTCCTCCAGGACTGGTTCGGGACGACGCTGCAGCGGCGATGTGGGAGCGACTCCGCGACGCAGCTCGAGTACGCCGATAGCCTGAGAAGCGCAGGGTTGGTGGTCACCGAGTCCGTCGTCGAGTACGCCGACGAGCTGACCCTCGAGCAGATGATCGGCGGGGTCTACTCGGCTCTCTCTGTTACCCAGCTGCCTTCCGCGGAGAGACGGCCGGCGTTTGACCAAGGCCTGGCCGACGCTCTCGCATCCCACGGCCCCTTGGTGGAGAACGTCCCCGTGGCGATGATCATCGGACACGTTCAGGAGTGACGCCCCGGCTCAGCGACGGGCCTCGATGAGGTGCCTGGTCGAGTGGGCGACGAACGCCCCCTCCTCCCGGATGAGGGCATCGAGCTCGACCAGCTGGGCGGCGTACCGCTCGACGGTGAAGCCAGGCACCCACCACACGCACTTGCGCAGGATCCAGACAACGGCGCCGATGTCGAAGAACTCCATCCGGCAGCGCGCTGTCCGCAGGTCCGTGATCGTGAGGCCGGCCTGCTCGGCGGCGTCCGCCTCGCGGCGTGGGTCCCTGCCCTGGCGCTGCTCGGGCAACGGGCCGAGGAAGAACTCGATGAGCTCGAAGGCAGACGCGGGACCGACGTGCTGCGCGAAGTAGGCACCGCCAGGAACCAGCACACGGTGGATCTCCAGCCAGTTCGGTCGCACCGGGTGCCGGGAGGTGACGAGGTCGAATGATCCGTCGGGGAAAGGCAACCCCTCGCCGTCGCCCGTCTCGTGGACCTCGACGCCTCGGGGCTCCAGAGCGGCCCGAGCGCGAGCTGCGTTGGGCGGCCACGCCTCGGTGACACACATCCGCGGCGGCAGCGCGGGCGCTTCTGCCACCACCTCTCCCCCGCCGGTGTCGATGTCGAGCGCAGCCCCCGCCTCGCCCAGTCGCGCTGCCAGCATCCGCGCGTATCCCCACGGCGGTCGCTCTTCGGTGGCTCTCCCGTCGAGCCAGCCGAATCCCCACCCGGTGACGTCGGCTGCCTCCGCTTCGCCCACCAGCTCGTCGAAGGAACGCACGCCCTGATTCTGCAGGCCGCCGCGACGGGCGAGGTCAACCGGTCAGGCGCTGGCGTAACGCTGGCGGCCGGTGACGCCGCCACCGGCCCAGTGACCGATGTCGAAGATGAAGCCGAGCACGACGAAGGCCCAGCCCCAGCCGCCCACCCCGGTGACCGGGTTGTAGGCGAGGACGTAGAACAGGGTGGCGTAGGGGAAGACGATCAGGCCCAACAGTGGGACCAGGAAGCCGTCGAACGCGCGGTCCACCAGGTTGGAGAAGATCCAGATCAGGACCAGTGCGACCCGCGGCGCGAACCCGGCGAGCAGTGCGAGCAGGCATCCCATGGGATGGAGTGTGGTCACAGCCGGACCACGACGCCCTCACCCGACCCGGGTGAACACCCCCGCGAGGCGTCCGGGTCAGGCGGTGCCGTACCTGCGGTTCCGGCTCGCGTAGGTCTCGATGGCGGCCCACAGGTCGCGGCGGTCGACGTCTGGCCACAAGACGTTGCTGAACACCATCTCTGAGTACGCCGCCTGCCACAGCATGAAGTTGCTGAGCCGCTGCTCCCCCGACGTACGCCAGACCAGGTCCGCGTCCCCGACCTCGGGGACGTAGAGATACCTCGCGAAGGTGCGGTCGTCGATGCGGTCGGGGTTGAGCCGGCCGGCCGCGACGTCGCGACCGATCGCGCGCGCAGCGTCGGAGATCTCCGCCCGGCCGCCGTAGTTCACGCACATCGTCAGGGTGAGTACGTCGTTGTCGCGGGTCAGCTCCTCGGCGACCTGGAGCTCCTTGATCACCGAGCGCCACAGCCGTGGCGCCCGGCCGGCCCAGCGCACCCGTACGCCGAGCTCGTGCATCTCGTCGCGTCGACGGCGGATCACGTCGCGGTTGAAGCCCATCAGGAACCTGACCTCGTCGGTCGAGCGCGACCAGTTCTCGGTGGAGAACGCGTAGGCCGAGATGGCCTTCACACCGATCTCGATGCCGCCCTCGACGACATCGAACAGCGAGTGCTCGCCCTGCTCGTGACCGGCCGTCCGGGGCAGGCCACGGTCAGCCGCCCAACGACCGTTGCCGTCCATGATGATCGCGACGTGCTTCGGCACCTGGTCGGCCGGGATGTCTGGTGGCGTGGCGCCGGACGGATGCGGCTCCGGGGCACGTACGGCGGCACGGGCGACCCTCTTTCTCGAGCCCTTGCTGAACCTGGGCACCGCTCACCCTTCGCCGACGTACGGCAAGGATCGCAGGCCGCGCTCGAGGTGCCAGGCGACGTACGCCGACACCAGGCCGCGGCCCTCACGGCGGTGCCGCAGCTCGGCGGCGTCGACCACCGTCCAGTCACCGGCCAGCAGCGCGCCGAGGAGGTCGAGGGTCTCCCTGGCCGGGCTGGCCGACCCGGGGACCTTGCAACCCGGGCACAGCGACCCTCCGGCAGCGGGGCTGAACGCGCGGTGCGGACCCTCGAGCCCACAGTTGGCACAGGCCGAGAACGACGGCGCGTAGCCCGCCACGGCCAGTGAGCGCAGCAGGAAGGAGTCGAGCACGTCGTTGGCGCGGTGCTCGCCCGACGTCATCGCGCGCAGGGCGCCGACGAGCAGGAGGTACTGCTGCACCGACGGCTGCCGCTCCTCCGAGACCAGCCGCTCGGCCGTCTCGAGCATCACGCTCGCAGCGGTGTAGCGGTCGTAGTCCTCGACGATCCGGGCGCCGTAGGGCGAGCGCGTCTCGGCCTGGGTGATCATGTCGAGGTTGCGACCGACGGCGAGCTGCAGGTCGACGTGGGTGAACGGCTCGAGTCGCGAGCCGAAGCGCGAGGTGGTGCGGCGTACGCCCTTGGCCACGGCGCGGACGATGCCGTGCTGGCGCGTGAGCAGCGTGATGATGCGGTCGGCCTCTGCCAGCTTGTGCGTGCGCAGCACGATGGCTTCGTCGCTGTACAGGGGCATGCCGGCCATTGTCCCCCGCGGCCCCGACAACCGGCTGCGACCCGCCGTCGACGGCTGGGCGGGACGCTCAGGCGGCGGGGACGAGCGGAGGGTCCGCGAGCGGGAGCCGCACCTCGAAGGTGGTGCCCTTGCCGAGCTCGCTGGTCACCGTGATGCTGCCGCCGTGGGCGTCCACGATCGTCTTGGTGATCGAGAGTCCGAGTCCGACCCCGGGAATCGCGTCGGTCAGTACCCCGCTCCCGCGGAAGAACTTGTTGAAGATCTTGCTCTGCTCGGACTCGGAGATGCCGCGACCGGTGTCGCGGACCTTGACCACGGCCACGTCGCCGTCGCGGCCGACGCTTCCCACGACCCGACCACCCGCCGGGGTGTACTTGATCGCGTTGCTGAACAGGTTGTCGAAGACCTGCGCGAGCCGCTCGCTGTCGCCGTTGATGTCGAGCTGGGGTCCTGCCTTGGCCGTGTCGAGGTCGAGCTCGAGCCCTGCTGCCGTCGCGGCCTTGCGCGCCTCGACCGCTGAGCGTTCGAGCAGCTCGGTCACCGAGACGCGCTCGACGTCGAGCACGGTGGCGACCGACTGCAGCGCGGTCGAGAGCAGGTCGTCGACCAAGCGGTGCAGCCGGCGGGCATTGCGTTGCACGACGAGCAGGTAGGCGCGCGCGTCGTCCGGGAGGTGCTCGGAGTCGTCGAGGATCACGTCGGTGTAGCCGACGATCGAGGTCAGCGGCGTACGCAGCTCGTGACTGACCGACGCGACGAACTCTTCCTTGATGCGCGAGGCCACGACCAGCTCGGTGATGTCGTGGTAGGCCAGCACCGCACCGCCGAACTCCCCGTTGTTGCGGAAGTACGGCGAGGAGGAGACCGCCAGGGCCCGCCGCTCGGCCGGCACCTCCCCCACCCAGATCAGGTAGTCGCGGAAGGTCTCGCCCTGCACCGCCTTGGTCGTCGGCATCTCCGCGCTCGTCAGCAGGGTCGCGCCGTCGGCGGCGTACACGAAACCCTCCTGGCCGGCCATCCCCCGGTGCCCGTCGGGGTAGGCCAAGGCCATGAACTCCTCGTGGCGCGGGTTGGTCGAGTCGTAGGCGCCCTCGGCGTCGAGCGCGACCAGCCCGACGTCGACGCCGTTGACGATCGTGCGCGTCAGCCGTCGCTGCTCGATGACGTCGGCCATGGCCAGCTCGAGGCGCGCGGTGGTGTTGCGCGCCTGCTCGTACTGCGCCTTCCAGAGGTCGCCCACGAACGCGACGGCCGCGGAGCAGATCACCGCCATCAGCGTCATCTGCGAGACCCGGGAGAGGGCGTCCATCAGGGTGAGGCCCAGGAAGAACATCGTGGGTACGACGAAGGTGGCCGCCACCACGACGGTGGTGATGATGACGCCCTTGCGGCCGTACTGGAGCCCCAGCCAGATCGACGGGAACACCACGGCGACCGCGATGGCGGTGGGCTCGGAGAAGCGGTAGATGCCCAGCGCCACGATGTCGAGCACCGGGAGCGCGATCGTCCACCGATGGCTGAGCCGGTCCAGGCCGATCAGCACCGCGCCCACGGTGGCAACGGCGACGATCAGCGTGGCGACGATGAAGTAGGCGTCGAAGCCGACGCCGAGGAACATGCGGAGCACCAGCTCCATGACCACCGGGAGGAGGAAGAGACCCTGGGCAGCACGAGGATCAGCCTGCTCCCCAGTCAGGAGCTGCTGGATCTCCGAGACCAAGGACGAGCGCGACGGCATGGCCGGCTGCTACCTCCCGACGATGTGTCGTGTAGCGGCAGATTAACGCGACTTGCCGGCCGGCACAGGCAAATTTCACCGGTTCTCAGGTCGTGACTCAGCCGGGTGCCCACGTCGCCGCGGCGTCGGTCTCGAAGCAGCGGGTGACGAAGTCGGTGGTCAGTGCGTTGAGACGTGCCGGCCGCAGCCGCCACTCGAGGATCCCGTGCGCCTCCACGAAGGTGCTGTCGGGCAGCTCCTCCGCGAGCATCGCCGCGTCGGCCGCCGGGTGGATCGGGTCACGAGGGTGACCCACCACGAGGGCCGGTGCCTCGATCCGCCGTCGCAGTCTCGAGGACGGCGCGATCCGGCCGAAGAAGATGCCATGGATGGCGGCCGCCATCGGGCCGGGGCGCTGGTCGAGGGTGTCCAGGGCGATCCCGGTCCAGAACGGTACGACGCCCCGCGGCACCGCCCGGGTGACCACGCGGAGGCCGATGATCGAGAGCGGCAGGAACCGCGAGAGGAACAGCAGCGGCGCGAAGGCGAGGATCCCCGCCTCGAGAGCGTTGTCGAGGACCGGCATCTCCGCGATCAGCCCGCGGACCCGCCCCGGCGCCAGGGCCGCGACCTCGAGCGCCACGTTGGCGCCCAGGGAGGTGCCGCCGACCACCGCCTGCTCCGCACCGAGCTCGTCGAGGAGGGCGATGACCTGTTCCCCGAAGGCCGTCATGGAGTACAGCAGCGGGTCGTCGGGACGATCCGAGCGGCCGTGACCGAGCAGGTCGAGGGTCACGACGTGGAAGCCGGCGGCCGCCAGGTGGCGCGCCAGTGGCTGGTGCATGCGGCGCGGCATCAGCTGGCCGTGGAGGAGGACCACCCAGCGGCCGCCACCGCCGTACTCGGTGAACTCCAGCCGGTGGCCGTCGTGGAAGAGCTGCCCGATCCGCTCGGAGACGAGGGTCATGGGGCACACCTTGGCATGCAACGGGTCCCACCAGTGGTCCAGTCCGCGACGCGGTCCCGGCCAATCTGCGGGCGTTGGTCCCGCCGGTGGGCGAGAATCGTGCCGTGGAACGGGACACGAGCGCGTCGGTGCGACCTGCGCTCGTACCCTGCCTCGTCCTCCTCGCCTACCTCGCCGGTGCGGCCGCCCTGCTCGTGGGGCGCCACTCCGGCGCCACGGCGGCGTGGTTCCCGGCCGTCGGAGTCGGAGTCATCGCGCTGCTCGTGGCGCCCCGGCCGCGGTGGCCGGTGACGCTGGCCGCCCTGACCGCCGCCTTCGCGCTGGCGAACTTCACGGCCGGGCGGGACGTCGGCGTCTCCCTGTTGCTGGGCCTGGGCGACTCGGTGGAGGTCGCACTCGTCGGGTGGCTCGTGATGCGGTTCCTCGCGGGTCGCCTGCGCGACGTCAACGACGTCTGGCGACTGTTCGCGATCGCCACCGTCGGTGCCGTCGTGGGCGGGCTGCTCGTCTCACTGGCGTACGCCGCGATGATCGACGACTCCTCCTTCCGCACGACGCTGGGCCTGGTGGTGCCCTCCCACGGCGCCTCGGTGATGCTGCTCGCGCCCCTGGCCCTGCTCAGCCACCGGTCCTGGCACCAAGCCTGGACGGTGCGCCGCGTCGAGCTCGTCGCGCAGTTCCTGACCCTGGCCACGGCCACCCTGCTCACCCTGGCGCCCGGGCACCTGACCCTCGGCTTCGCGCCCCTGCCTGTCCTCGTCTGGGCGGCCGTGCGGTTCAGCCCCTGGGTGGTGGTGATCGAGCAGATCATCTTCGCGGTCGCCATCTCACTGCTCACCCAGCTCGGCGGCGGCCCGTTCGCCGACATCGTCAACACCTCCGCCGCGGCCAGCAGCACCCGCTACGCGCAGCTCTACATCATCTGCGTCGTACTCATCGGCCTGCCGCTCGCGATCGCCATGGAGCAGCGGGAGCGTGCGGTGGCGCGCCTGGTCACCAGCGAGCGGATCTTCCGGCGCAACTTCACCGAGTCGCGCATCCCGATCGCGCTGCTCGTCCTCGAGCAGGACGGGGCCAGGCTGGAGGCCAGGTTCGAGGCCAGGTTCGAGGACTGCAACCAGGCCACGGCCGTCCTGCTGCACCGGCCCGTGGAGGAGCTGGTCGGTCGACCCGTCGCCGCCCTGCTCGAGTCCTCCGACCTCGTCGACGCCGTGGCCGCGATGGGGGCCGGTGAGGTGATCGGCTGGACCGGTCCGGTCGGGGTGGTCGGGCAGCCACGCACGAGGTTGGAGACGACCCTCTCGCTGCTCGAGAGCGACGAGGAGCGCGCGTCGTTCTCGCTGCACATGGTCGACGTCACCGAGCCCCTCGAGCTCCAGGAACGGCTCCAGGCCGAGCGCGACTACACCCGGTCGGTGATCGACACCGCCAGCAGCATGATCGTGGTCACCGACGTCGAGGGAACCATCATCGTGGCCAACCCGGCGCTCACCGCACTGACCGGCTTCACCGAGGACGAGCTGGTCGGACGCCCCTTCTGGGAGAAGCTCATCACCGAGGACCAGCGCGAGGAGGCCTCCCAGATCTTCGGCGATCCCCGGCAGCTGCCCCGCGAGGGCGAGGCACAGCTCCGCACCAAGGACGACGGCCGGCGGCTGGTCGTGTTCTCGGCCGACGTCTACCAGGCCCACCCGGACTCGCCGACCAGCTATGTCATCTCGGCCACCGACGTCACCGCTGCCCGCGAGCACGCCGGCATGGTCGAGCACTTGCTCCGGTCGGCTCGCACGATCGCCTTCGTCGGCACCGACCTCCTGGGCCGGATCACGCTGTTCAACACCGGGGCCGAGCACATGCTCGGAGTGGCAGCCGAGGCGGCGACCGGTCGTGACCTGGTCGAGTTCATCGCCCCCGAGGACCTCGAGCGCTACTCGCACGACGGTGGCGAGGCGGCCTTCGACGGGATCGTCGAGCACGCCGCCGACGAGCTCACGCCGGAGACGCGCGACTGGACCTGGCTGCCGTCGGGACGGGCGCCGATCAAGGTGTCCATGACGACCAACCCGGTCACCGACACCTTCGGGCACGTCATCGGCTACCTGTTCGTGGCCACCGACATCACCGACACCCGGCGCAGCCAGGAGATCCTGGTCAAGGCACTGCGCCGCGAGCGCGAGGTGGTGGCTCGGCTCAAGGACCTCGACCGGGCCAAGGACGACTTCGTGTCCACGGTCAGCCACGAGCTGCGTACGCCGATGAGCAGCATCATCGGCAGCGCGGAGATGCTCGGGGAGGGTGTGCTGGGCGAGCTGCTCCCCGAGCAGCAGCGGATGGTCAACGTGATCTCCCGCAACGGCGACCGGCTGCTGGCCCTCGCCGACGACCTCTTGGTGCTGGCCACCTTCGACCACGACTCGTGGCAGGACCTCGACAGCCAGATCGACCTGCGCGTCGTGGTGCGGGAGAGCGAGCACGCCATCGCCGCGATGCTGTCCACCCGGCAGCTCGAGGTCAGCTACGCGATGCCGGCGGACCCTGTGATGGTCAACGGCGACGCGACCCATCTCGAGCGAGCGGTCACCAACCTGCTCAGCAACGCCGTGAAGTTCACCCTCGACGGCGGCAGCATCCTGGTGAGCCTCGAGGCCGACTCGGCACACCGCTCCGCTGTGCTGAACGTGACCGACACCGGCCTGGGCATCGCCGAGTCCGACCTCGAGGCCGTCTTCGGTCGCTTCTTCCGCACCGCGGTGGTGCAGCGGCACGCCATCCAGGGCTCCGGGCTCGGCCTGGCGATCGTGAAGGCCATCGTGGAGAGCCACGAGGGCCACATCGACGTACGCTCCGCACCCGACGAGGGCACCACGTTCACGATCACCCTTCCGCTCAGCCGAGCGTCGTCCCGTCGTACCGAGAACGACAGCGACCGCGTCAGCCGCGGCTGATCACATGTCGTTGCCGATGAACATCGGGTCGCCACTCTCCGTGCTCACCGAGCCGATTCGCTCACAGGCACCTGACGGGATCTGGCAGTCGTAGACCGTGCTCTCCTGGTCCGAACCCGTGGTGGCCGCGAGCACGGACCCGTCGGTGTCGAAGGTGAACCAGGCCGCGTCCTTGACCTTCAGCCGGATCGCTTGCCCCGCCTTGTCCACCGGCTTGAGCTTCGATGACCAGTACAGGACATGACGTCCGTCGAAGGAGAGCTCGGCGTCGATCTGACCGTGGGCGAAGTGCCAGCGCGCGACCGGGCTGTCCGGGGACGGTGACGGCGCGGAGCCGGACCAGAGGACCCGGCCGTTGCGCACGTCGGCCACCCGGAACGCGCCCGTGCCGAGCATCGACCACGCCCGCTCGCCGGCTGCCTTCTGGTCCCAGACGAAGGTCCCACCAGGAGTACGGACGAACACCAGGCCACGGTCGAGACCGTCGACGCGGACGTCCTTGCAGCCCGTCCCGCTGCACGGCACGGGCAGGGTGTCGACGGCGTGGCCGCTCCGCAGGTCGTAGAGCACCACCGCGACCCCGGCTGCGCTCGGCTGCGTGAAGGCCACCAGCGGAAGCCGCGCGTCGGCCTTGGCCGAGAGTCGCAGACCACCGTGTCGGGGCGGGGTGGGTGCCAGCGTCTGGAAGGTGCCCTCCTGCGTGAGGAGGCGGGCGCGGCTCTCGTGGTCGAAGAACACCATGCCGTACGGCGTGGCGGTCGCGTCGGTGTCGAGGTAGCCCATGTCCCGCTTGGCGAACGACCTCCCGCCGAGCCACAGGCGGCCGTTCTCGTCCGGGCTCGCGAAGGCCCGCAGCCCCGCCGAGTAGTCCAGCTGCCCGACCGGGACGTAGGTCTCCGACCCCGGGCCGACCGGCTGCGAGGACTGGTTGAGGGCCACGGCCGCCGCGCCGAGCACCACCATGCTCGTCAGCCCCGCGGCAGCGACGACGGCGCTCCGCCTGCGCCTCCGCAGGCCACGCCCACGGCGTACGGCCGCAGCAAGGTCGTGAGCCGGCTCGTCCGCAGCCTGCGCGTGTGCGGAGATCGTGCGGGTCAGCTGCTCCTGGAGGCTCATCTGCGATCCCTTTCTGCGGCCAGTTCCGCGGCTGCGGCGTACCGCTGTCGGAGGGTGTCCAGCGCAGCGGACGCTTGTGACTTCACCGTTCCGCGGCTGCAGCCGAGCGCCTCGGCGATCTGCTGCTCGCTCAGGTCCTCGTAGTAGCGCAGCACCAGCACGGCGCGCTGGCGTGGCGCCAGCGACAGCAGGGCCCGCCACAGCTCGTCGCGCTCCACGACCTCGTGGGCCGCCGACTCCGCAGCACGGCTCTCCGGCACGTGACCCGGTCGCTCCAGTCGCCACCAGCTCCGCCTGCGGACGCCGAGCAGCTCGTTGACCGCCATCTTGCGGACGTAGGCCTCGGGCTGCCGGCTGTCCCGCACCCGGGCCCACGACGCGTAGGCCTTCGCCAGTGCCGACTGCACGGCGTCCTCGGCCTGCCCGGCGTCTCCGCTGATCGCGTACGTCGTCCGGAACAGCGACGACCACACGGAGGCGTAGAACTCCGTGTAGGCCGTCTCGTCGGCTCGGCGCACGTGACCCCCCGCAGGTGTTGGTCTGGACACACCGTAGATGCGCCGAGCAGGCCGATCGGTTGGGTCCGCGCGAGGAAAGGGCCCGAGGATCTCGGGGCGTCAGCCGCGGTTGACCGCCGAGATGACCGCCTTGAGCGAGGCGGTGACGATGTTGGCGTCGAGCCCGACTCCCCATCGGATGTCGTCACCGACGGCGCACTCGACGTACGCCGCTGCGATGGCGTCGCCACCCGACGACAACGCGTGCTCGGCGTAGTCGAGGACGCGCACGTCGAAGTTGTCGGGCAGGCCGTTGATGGCGTCCACGAAGGCGGAGAGCGGACCGTTGCCGGAGCCGTGCAGCTCCTTGAGCTCGCCGTCGACGTAGACGTTCACGGTGAGCTGGTCCTTCTCCCCCGCAGCGGAGGAGGTGTGCACCGAGTTGAGCTTCAGGGGGACCTCGCGGGTGAGGTACTCGTGCCGGAAGGAGTCCCAGATCGCGGCCGGGGACATCTCGCCGCCCTCACCATCTGTCTGCTCCTGCACGACCCGGCTGAACTCGATCTGCAGCCGGCGCGGCAGGTCGAGCTTGTGCTCGGACTTCATCACGTAGGCGACGCCGCCCTTGCCGGACTGGCTGTTCACCCGGATGACGGCCTCGTAGGTGCGGCCGACGTCCTTCGGGTCGATCGGCAGGTACGGCGCCTCCCACGGGTGCTCCTCGACGGGATGGCCGGCCCGCTTGGCCTCGTCCTCGAGCGCCTCGAGGCCCTTCTTGATGGCGTCCTGGTGCGAACCGGAGAAGGCCGTGTAGACGAGGTCGCCGGCGTAGGGGTGGCGAGGGTGGACGGGCAGCTGGGTGCAGTACTCCACCGTGCGGCGGATCTCGTCGATGTCGGAGAAGTCGATCATCGGGTCGATGCCCTGGCTGAACAGGTTCATCCCCAGCGTCACCAGGCACACGTTGCCGGTGCGCTCGCCGTGGCCGAACAGGCAGCCCTCGACCCGGTCGGCGCCGGCCATCATCGCCAGCTCGGTGGCCGCGACGGCGGTGCCGCGGTCGTTGTGCGGGTGCAGGCTGATGGTGGTGAACTCGCGCCTGGTCAGCTGGCGGGAGAACCACTCGATCTGGTCGGCGTACACGTTGGGCGTCGCGGACTCGACGGTGGCCGGCAGGTTGAGGATGATCTCGCGGCCGTCGTCGGGCTGCCAGACGTCGGAGACCGCCTCGCACACCTCGAGCGAGAAGGGCAGTTCGGTGTTGGTGAAGATCTCCGGCGAGTACTCGTAGCCGATCGTCGTCTTGGACAGGTTGGCCTCGGAGTACTTCATCACCATCTCGGTGCCACGCACCGCGATGTCCTTGATCTCGTCGTTGGTGGCGCGGAAGACGACGCGGCGGAACAGCGGCGCCAGCGCGTTGTAGAGGTGGATGTTGGCGTGGTGCACGCCGACCAGCGACTCGGTGGTGCGCTCGATCAGGTCCTCGCGGGCCTGCGTCAGCACCGAGATGGTGACGTCCTCGGGCACCTTGTCGCGCTCGATCAGCTGGCGCACGAAGGAGAAGTCGGTCTCGCTCGCGGACGGGAAGCCGACCTCGATCTCCTTGTAGCCCATGGAGACCAGCAGGTCGAACATGCGGTGCTTGCGCTCCGGCGACATCGGGTCGATGAGGGCCTGGTTGCCGTCGCGCAGGTCGGTGGAGAGCCACCGTGGCGCCTGGGTGATCTGGTTGCTCGGCCAGGTGCGGTCGGGCAGGTCGACCGGCGGGAACGGCTTGTACCGCTGGATCGGCATGCCGCTGGCGCGCTGATTGTTCGTGAAGCCTGAGTGCTGCAGAGTCATGAGTTGGGTCCTTCGTCTACTGGAGAGGGATCACCGGGCGCACACACTCTCCGCAGCGAGGAGGTCCGGTGTCCGCTTCTAATCCAGCGGAGTGACCTCGCTGCGGCAGCGAAGGAGGAGGCTGCAGAGCTTCATGAGGTCGCCAGCGTAGCAGCGGCCGTCGGCAGTCGGACCGTGACCGTGGTCCCCTCGTCCTCGATCGACTCCATCTCCACCGTCCCCTCGTGCCACTCGACGACGGTCTGCACGAGCGCGAGTCCGAGGCCGGCGCCCTGGATCTCCCCGGCCATGGAGAGCGAGGAGCGGAAGAAGCGCGCGAACACCTGGTCCTGCTCCTCGGCGGGGATGCCGATGCCGGTGTCGGTGACGCTGAGCACCACGTGGTCGGCGTCGGCCGCGAGGCGCATCGTGACGCGACCTCCGGAGCGGCTGAACTTCACCGCGTTGCCGAGCAGGTTCTGCACCACCCGGTCGAGATGGGCACGGTCGGCCAGCACCCGGGGCAGGCGCGGCTCGGCGAGCAGCCGCAGCTCGACACGCTTGTCGACCGCGAGCGGCAGGTAGGCGTCGCGACACTCGCGGGCGAGACCGGCCAGGTTCACCGGCTGCCGGTCGAGCCGAACCACCTCGGCGTCGTACGACGAGAGGATGAGCAGGTCCTCGACCAGGTCGCGCAGGCGTACGGCGTTGCGCTCGATCACCGACAGACCGACCGAGACGCCCCGCGGCAGCTCGCCCAGCGTGCCCTCGTTCATCACCTCGAGATAGCCGACGATGCTCGTCAGCGGCGTCCGCAGCTCGTGCGACACCGTCGAGATGAACGAGTCCTTCGCGCGGTCGAGCTCGCGGAGGCGTTGCATCGACTCCCGCTGCTGCTCGAACGCGCGGACCTGCATCAGCGACGACACCAGGTCGTGGGACAGGCCTGAGCAGACCGCGAGCTCGCGGGGCTCCCAGCGACGCGGGACCACCGACTGCACGATCACCCAGCCGACGACCTCCTCGCCCATCGCGACCGGGACGGCGGCCATCGACCGGACGCCCATGGCCTCGACGATCTCCGCCGCCGCCTCGTGCCCGAGCCGCGGGTCGTCGTCGACATGGTCGATCTGCAGCGGCTCCTGCCGCTGCGCGGCCTCGATCAGCAGCGCCGTCAGTGGTTCCGGCAGGTCGACGAACGAGCTGGCGCGGGGCAGCCGGGCCACCTCGGCGGACCCGCTCCAGGTGCCCTGCACCGAGGAGTAGCGGCGGGCGTCGACCGGTAGCACCTCGCACCGGTCGGCACCGATCGCCCGACCGACTGACTCGGCCGCGCGGTTGACCAGCTGACCCGAGGCGAGGTCCTCGGTGAGGGCCTGGTGGAGCTCGTGGACGACCGCGGGCTGGTCGGGGTGGTCGAGGAGGTCGGCCTGGACGGTGCGCATCTCGCGCACCGAGTCGTAGAGCTCCGCGCCGGCGCGAGCCTCGACCGACTCCGCCGCCCGCCGGCGAGCTCGCTCACGGCGCAGCTCGCGCCGGAGCCGTCGCACTTCCGCAACAGGATCGGCGGACCCGGTGGGGGTGTTCATCAGGTCCATGACCGCCCAGTGTGCCCCGAAGTTCTCGTGGAGGGGGTGGTGGTCTGGGACACATGACCCCGGATGTCGGGAAAGCGAGGGGGAATTCGCTCCACCTCGGTGTATTTGTCCGCTCATGCGCGTTCCACGTTTTGGCATCATCGGCACATGTCGCGCCTGCTGGTCGTCCACCACTCGCCCACGAGGTCGCTGCGGTCCCTGACCGACGCGGTAGTCGCCGGAGCCCACGACGACGCCATCGAGGGGGTCGAGGTGAGGGTGCTGGAGGCGCTCGCGTTCGCTCGCGGCGAGGCCGACCACGAGGACCTGCTCGCGGCCGACGGCTACGTCGTGGGCACCACCGCGAACCTCGGCTACATGAGTGGTGCGCTCAAGCACGTCTTCGACTCGACCTTCCTCCAGGTCGGCGGTGCGTTGTCCGACGACGGCTCTGCTTCCGGGTCGGAGAGCGGTGCATCGTCCGGATTGGCGACGGCGCGACGGCCGTTCGGGCTCTACGTGCACGGTCGCTACGACACCACCGGAGCGGTTCGTTCGGTGCTGTCGATCACCGGGGCGCTGGGCTGGAAGCAGGGGTACGACGTGCTCGAGGTGATGGGCGACGTGACCGGCGCGGATACCGACTCGGCGTACGAGCTCGGCGGTACGATCGCCGCGTTGCTCGCCGGCTGACGCCGTGCCCTCACCCGACCGAGGAGAACGTGCAGGTGCTCCGTCTTACTCCCTCGGTCCTCGCGGGGGTGGCGGCTCTGCTCGTGCTCGTGACCGCGTGCTCGGCGCCCCTGCAGAAGCAGACGGCAGCCGACAAGACCTCGCCGCCGAAGCTGGGCGCGTGCTACGTGCTGGCCCCGAAGGACACCGACGCGAAGAGCAACACCGCTGAGCCGGTCTCGTGCAGCAAGCCGCACACCGCCGAGACCTTCGCCATCGGCGAGCTGCCGGCGTCGACCGGCAAGGACTACGGCTCGGCCGCGCACGGCAAGTGGATCTTCCCGGTGTGCGAGCGGGCGTTCGAGAAGTTCCTCAGCGTCGATGCCAGCCTGGCGCTGCGGGTGCAGCTGAGCTGGGCCTGGTTCCGGCCGTCGGAGCGAGGCTGGGACAAGGGCGCGCGGTGGTATCGCTGCGACCTCGTCGGTGGCCGGGCCGACGCGACGTCGTACGCCGAGCTGCCACCGACCGGCAAGGGGCTCTTCCGCGCCAAGCCACCCGAGGAGTGGCTCACCTGTGCCGACGGGACGACCGTGCAGGACTCGAAGAAGGTGCCCTGCACCGAGAAGCACAACTGGCGGGCGGTCTCCTCCATCAAGCTCGGGCAGCCGGCCGACCCCTATCCCGGTGACCGGCTGGTGCAGGTGAAGTCGCGTGACTACTGCTCGGACTCCGTGGGAGCGTGGATGAACTACCCCGTGGGCTACGAGTTCGGCTACACGTGGTTCCACGAGGCGGAGTGGAAGGCCGGCAACCGACTGACGGTCTGCTGGGCGAAGACGGACCGGTGAGGCGATGACGACGCGGCTGGGCACCACCATCGTGGTCGTGCTGCTGACCGTGCTGGCCGGCTGCTCCTCGGGGAGCTCGGGCAGCGACGACAAGCCGAGCGGCGGCGCCTCGGCCAGCTCGGCACCCCCGGCGCCCGAGCCACCCGCCGCGGGCAGCTGTCACGACCTCAGCTTCGAGAAGGCCGGCCTCCCGGTCGACTCGAGCGACGCCGTGCCGTGCGGCAGGCCGCACACCACCCAGACGTTCAAGGTCGGCACCCTGTCCGCCCTCTTCGACGGACACCTCCTGGCGGTCGACTCCCCCGTCGTCCAGGCCAGGTTGGGAAAGACCTGCCTCAAGGCCCTGCCGGCGTACGTCGGCGGCGACCAGACCACCCAGCGCCTCGGCCGCCTCGGGGCAGTGTGGTTCGGCCCGTCGCTGGACCAGGCGGACGCCGGCGCCGACTGGTACCGCTGCGACGTCATCGGGATCCGCAAGGAGAACGCGCTGATCACGCTGCCGCGCAGGATGAAGGGAGCACTCGACGCCCCTGACGCCCTGGACCGCTTCGGCACCTGCGGCACGGCCGCCCCCGACGCCGCGACCTTCGAGCGCGTGGTCTGCTCGGAGAAGCACTCGTGGCGCGCCGTCGACGTCGTCGACCTGCCGGCCTCGACCCGCTACCTGGCCAAGGACGCCGCGGCCACCGGCGACTCCGCCTGCAAGGACGTCGCCGCCAAGCGCGCCAACGGTGCGCTCAAGTACACCTGGTCCTTCGAGTGGCCCCCGAGAGCCGACTGGGCCGCCGGTCAGCGGTACGGGTACTGCTGGGTGCCGGAGGCTGGCTGACGAGCGGGGTCGCGGTTTGGCCGGGCGCCCGGCCAAACTGCCAGTGGAGGGGTGAAATTTCGCCCCTCCAGTGAACAATCGGCCGGGCGCCCGGCCAAACCGGGGCTCAGCGGACGGGGTGGCCCGCCTCGCGCAGGGCGTCCTTGACGTCGGGGATGCGCAGGGTGCCGAAGTGGAACACCGTGGCGGCGAGTACGGCGTCGGCGCCGGCGTCGACCGCGGGGGCGAAGTGGTCGATGGCGCCTGCTCCGCCGCTGGCGATCACCGGGATCGACACCGCCGCGCGGACGAGACGGATCAGCTCGAGGTCGAAGCCCTCGGTGGTGCCGTCGGCGTCCATCGCGTTGAGGAGGATCTCGCCGGCACCGAGGTCGGCGGCGCGGACGGCCCACTCGAGCGCGTCGATCCCGGCCGAGGTGCGACCGCCGTGGGTGGTCACCTCGAAGCCGGAGTCGGTGTCCGCGGCACGACGGGCGTCGACGGAGAGGACGAGCACCTGGTTGCCGAACCGGTCCGCGATCTCGGCGACCAGCTCGGGGCGCCGGATCGCGGCGGTGTTGACGGCGATCTTGTCGGCCCCGGCGCGCAGGAGGCGGTCGACGTCCTCGACACTGCCGACCCCGCCGCCGACGGTCAGCGGGATGAACACCTGCTCGGCCGTGCGCGAGACGATCTCCATCGTCGTCGAGCGGCCCTGGTGGGAGGCCGAGATGTCGAGGAAGGTCAGCTCGTCGGCCCCCTCGGCGTCGTACACCTTGGCCAGCTCGACCGGGTCACCCGCATCGCGCAGCTGCTGGAAGTTGATGCCCTTGACCACGCGCCCGGCGTCGACGTCCAGGCACGGGATCACCCGTACGGCGAGGCTCATGCGCGATCCGGCCCAGTTCGACCTCGGGTCAGGTCGAGGGCATCGGTCAGCGTGAACCGACCCTCGTAGAGCGCGGTGCCGATGATCGCGCCCTCGACGCCGTCGGGCACGAGACCCATCAAGGCGGACAGGTCGGCCAGCTCGGTGATGCCACCCGAGGCCACCACGGGACGGTCGGTCTCGGCGCACACCGACCGGAGCAGGTCGAGGTTCGGCCCCTGGAGCATGCCGTCCTTGTTGACGTCGGTGACGACGTAGCGGGCACAGCCCTCGGCGTCCAGACGCGCCAGCACGTCATAGAGGTCGCCGCCGTCGCGGGTCCAGCCGCGGGCCGCCAGCGTCCGTCCGCGTACGTCGAGCCCGATCGCGATGCGGTCGCCGTACGAAGCGATCGCGGACGCGCACCACTCCGGCTGCTCCAGTGCGGCGGTGCCGATGTTGACGCGACGGCAGCCCGCCTTCATCGCGGCCTCGAGGGAGTCGTCGTCGCGGATGCCGCCGCTCATCTCCACGTCGATGTCGAGAGTGCCGACGATCGTGGCCAGCAGGTCGCGGTTGTTGCCGCGCCCGAAGGCTGCGTCGAGGTCGACGAGGTGGATCCACTCGGCGCCCGCCTCCTGCCAGCGCAGCGCCGCCTCGACCGGGTCGCCGAACCGCTTCTCCGACCCGGCGACGCCCTGCACCAGCTGCACCGCCTGGCCGTCGGCGATGTCGACGGCGGGCAGCAGCTCGAGGTGGTCAGACATGGTGCACCTTTCAACGCTTGAACAGGAGGGTGTGCAGGACGGGAGTGCCGAGCAGGCTGACACACAGCACCATCGTGCGCGTCGGCCAGCCGGGCACGAACACCCAGACCAGCACGTTCAGTGCGATCACCAGCGCGATCGTGAGACCGAGCTGCCGCCGGCGGCGTTCGGCCAGGACCCCGGTCTGGCGCGAGTGACGCTTGGGCACCAGTCCGGTGATGGCCCGGGTGCGCGCCGTACGACGCTCACGCTTCTCGGCCTCGCGGGCGCGTGCGGCCCGAACGATCGCCGCCTCGCGCTCGCGCTCCTCGCGACGGCGAGCCCGCTCCTTGCTCACTCAGAGCCCCTCGACCCAGTTGCTCAGCAGTCGAGCACCGGCGTCGCCGGACTTCTCGGGGTGGAACTGCGTCGCGACGAGCGGGCCGTTCTCGACCGCAGCCACGAACCTGTCTCCCCCGTGCTCGGCCCACGTGACGAGGGGTGGGCGGGTGTGCCCGGTCGTCCGCAGGGCCCAGTCGCGGACGCCGTAGGAGTGCACGAAGTAGAACCTGTCGTCCTCGATGCCGGCGAACAGCGCGGAGCCGACGGGTACGTCGACGGTGTTCCACCCCATGTGGGGTACGACGGGCGCCTGCAGCCGCTCGACCACGCCGGGCCACTCGTCACACCCCTGGGTCTCGACACCGTGCTCGACCCCGCGCTCGAAGAGGATCTGCATCCCGACGCAGATGCCGAGCACCGGACGACCGCCCGCGAGTCGGCGTCCGATGATCTCGTGACCGTTGACGGACCGCAGCCCCTGCATGCAGGCCGCGAAGGCGCCGACGCCGGGCACCACCAGCCCGTCGGCTTCCATCGCGTCATCCCGCTTCGCGGACAGGGTGACGTCGGCCCCGGCCCGCTCCAGCGCGCGGACGGCCGAGCGGAGGTTGCCGGAGCCGTAGTCGAGGACGGTGACCCGGGGAGGTGTGCTGCTCAGAGCAGACCCTTCGTGGAGGGCACACCGGTCTCGCGCGGGTCGAGGGCCACGGCGTCGCGCAGGGCGCGGGCCACGGCCTTGAACTGCGACTCGACGATGTGGTGCGGGTCGCGACCGCTGAGCACGCGTACGTGCAGCGCGATCTGGGCGTGGTGGGCCAGGGTCTCGAAGACGTGGCGGGTCAGCGAGCCGAGATAGGCGTCACCGATGCTGACGAACTCCTGGCCCTCGGGTTCGCCGACGTGCACGCAGTAGGGTCGCCCGCTCACGTCGACGGCGCACTGCACCAGCGACTCGTCGAGCGGCACCAGCGAGTCGCCGAAGCGGCGGATCCCCGACTTGTCGCCGAGGGCCTCGAGCAGCGCGTCGCCCAGCACGATCGCGGTGTCCTCGACGGTGTGGTGGGCGTCGATGTGGGTGTCGCCGTCGGTCTGCACGGTCAGGTCGAACAGCGCGTGCCGTCCGAAGGCGGTGAGCATGTGGTCGTAGAAGCCCACGCCCGTCGACACGTCGGTGCGGCCCGACCCGTCCAGGTCGAGCTCGACCAGGACCTTCGACTCCTTGGTCTGGCGCTCGATCCGCGCTGTGCGGCTCATCGCTTCCCTACTTCCATCAGGGCGTCCTTGAACGCCGCCATCTCCTCCGCCGTACCGACCGACACCCGCAGCCAGCCCTCGGGGCCGGTCACCCGGATCAGCACGCCACGGTCGAGCAGTCCCTGCCAGAGTGCCTGACGATCGTCGAGCCGACCGAACAATACGAAGTTCGCGTCGCTCTCCGCGACCTCGAACCCCTGCCCGCGCAGCCATGCCACCGTCCGGTCCCGCTCGGCGCGGAGCTCCTCGACCTTGGCCAGCAGCTCGTCGGCGTGGCGCAGGGCGGCGCTGGCGGTCGCCTGCGTGACGGCCGAGAGGTGGTAGGGCAGGCGTACGACGCGCAGCGCGTCGCAGATCTCCGGAGCCGCCGCGAGGTAGCCGAGCCGTGCTCCGGCGAGGGCGAACGCCTTGCTCATGGTGCGGGTGACGACGAGGTTGCGGTGCCGCGAGAGCAGCTCCAGCGCGCTGGGTACGCCGGCGCGACGGAACTCGGCGTACGCCTCGTCGATCACCACCACGCCTTGGGTCATCTCGCAGAGCTGGCCGATCACGTCGTGCGGCAGCGCGGTGCCGGTCGGGTTGTTCGGCGACGGCAGCAGTACGACGTGCGGACGGTGCTGCTCGATGAGCTGTGCGGCCTCGTCGAGGTCGAAGCCGAAGTCGTCGTGACGACGTCCGGCGACGTAGGTGGTCATGGCGTCGCGGGCGTACTCCGGATACATCGAGTACGTCGGGGCGAAGCTGATCGCGGTGCGGCCCGGGCCACCGAAGGCCTGGAGGATCTGGAGCATCACCTCGTTGGAACCGTTGGCGGCCCAGACCTGGTCGGGGCTCAGCTCGACGCCGGACTCCTGGGCGAGGTAGGCCACGAGTCCCTTGCGCAGCTCGGTGAACTCACGGTCCGGGTAGCGGTTCAGCGAGGCCGCCGCCTGCGCGACGGCTGCGGCGATGTCCTCGACCACGGCCGGCGAGGGCGGGTAGGGGTTCTCGTTGACGTTCAGCTGCACCGGCACGTCGAGCTGCGGTGCGCCGTACGGCTCGACGCCGCGCAGCTCCTCGCGGAGCGGCGGCCAGCTGTCGGCGGTCATGGCTGCGTCGAGTCGGGGTCGAACCGGACGCGGACCGCTGCGCCGTGGGCGGGCAGGTCCTCGGCGTCGGCCAGCGTCATCACGTGACCGCCGACCTCGGCGAGGGCGTCGCGGGAGTACTCGACGACGTGCACCGAACGCACGAACGACCGCACCGAGAGGCCCGAGGAGTGGCAGGCGCACCCGGCCGTCGGGAGCACGTGGTTGGAGCCGGCGCAGTAGTCGCCCAGCGACACCGGGGCCCACGGGCCGACGAACACGGCACCGGCGTTGCGCACCTTCGCTGCGTCGCGAGCGGCATCGGTGGTCTGGATCTCGGTGTGCTCGGCGGCATAGGCGTTGATCACGTCGAGCCCCTGGTCGACGTCGTCGACCAGCACGATGCCTGACTGCTCGCCGGACAGAGCCGTCCGGATGCGCTCGACGTGCTTGGTCGCGGCGACCTGCTTGTCCAGCTCGGCCTCGACCTCGTCGGCCAGCCGCAGCGAGTCGGTGACCAGCACCGAGGCGGCCATCGGGTCGTGCTCGGCCTGGCTGACCAGGTCGGCGGCGACGTACGCCGCGTCGGCGGTGTCGTCGGCCAGGATCGCGATCTCGGTCGGACCGGCCTCCGAGTCGATGCCCACGACGCCCTTGAGCAGCCGCTTGGCCGAGACGGTGTAGATGTTGCCCGGTCCGGTGACCAGGTCCACCCGACGGCACGGGCCGGCGCCGTAGGCGAACATCGCGATGGCCTGGGCGCCGCCGACGGCGTACACCTCCTCGATGCCGAGCAGCTCGCAGGCCGCCAGGATGGTGGGGTGCGGCAGGCCGCCGTGGTCCTTCTGAGGCGACGAGGTCAGCGCGATCGAGCCGACCCCGGCGACCTGGGCCGGGACGACGTTCATCAGCACGCTGGAGACGAGGGGCGCGACGCCGCCGGGCACGTAGAGGCCCACCCGGTCGACGGGGACCAGCCGCTGGGTGACGCGCGCGCCGGGACCCAGGTCAGTGACGACGTCCTGCTCGAGCTCGGCCTCGCAGGTGATCCGGAGCCGACGTACCGACTCCTCCAGACCGGCGCGGACCTCGGGGTCCAGCGCGGCCAGCGCATCGGTCAGCGCCTGTCGCGGCACCCCGATGTCGGTCTGCTCGACGCCGTCGAACGACGCTGCGTACTCCGCGATCGCCTCGACGCCGCGGTCGCGCACGTCGTCGCAGATCGGCCGCACCACGTGCAGCGCGGCCTCGACGTCGAAGTCGGCACGCGGCACCAGGGCGCGGTAGTCCGGGGCGGCGCCGCTGCTGCCACCCCGAAGGTCGATCCGGCGAATCATGGGCCCAAGTCTAGGTGCGCGCGACTGGGCACCCGGACGCGCGCCCAGCGCACGGACTCCCGCCCCGCCGGAGTCCTCAGCCCGTGGTCTGGGGCGTGTCCTCGAGGAATGCGGGCAGCGCACGCACCGCGTCGGGAGGCAGCGCGAGGCCGTCCTCCGCTGCGGGGTTGACCGCGAGCCACAGCTCCTCGCTCGGCCAGCCGGCGGCCAGACCCGCGAGCGGCACGCTCAGCGCGGTCTCGGGGTCCGCTCCGGCCGCACGCATGTTCTCCGCGGAGGTGAACACGGGAACGTACTGGGTGCCGTCCTGCTCGATGACCGGGAGCGCGATCGCGTCCTCGCTCGGCGGCTGCTCCCCTTCGACGGGCGGCGCCTGCGGCAGCAGTGCTGTGCTGCCGGCCAGCTCGCGCAGCAGCTCCTGCGCGGCGGCCTGGGCGGCGGCCGTCTCGGCGCTCGGGTCGGCGCTCTGCTCGGGGCTCTGGTCGGGGCTCTGGTCGGTGGTCGGGAACTGCTGGTCGTCCGGTGCAGACGTGCTCATGTCATTCCTCTCGCGGGGATCAGGGCAAACCTCCACGCTAGGCGGTCAGGCCCGTGTGTCAAACGCGCCGCAGGTCAGGCGCCGCGATGCAGTCCCGGCTGGTGCACCCGTTCGGTCGAGGCTGGGTGGGTGTCGAGCAGCGCGGACGCCCGCGGCGGCCGCGGCACCATGCTGCCGCCGCAGTTGGGGCAGACGCCGCCGAGACACTGCTCCGCGCACGGCGCACACCAGGTGCACTCGAAGCTGCAGATCCGGGCCTCGGCCGAGTCGGGAGGCAGGTCGCGGTCGCAGCACTCGCACGAAGGCAACATCTGCAGCATGTCGAGCAGTATCCCGGTCGCTTCTCGAGGTGTCATCCGCCGCTGTGTCAGGCTCGGGACATGTACTTCATCGTGGTCAAGTTCGAGACCAGGCCCGAGTGGACCGACCGGTGGATGGATCTCGTGGCCGACTTCACGGCGGCGACGCGCGCGGAGCCGGGCAACCTGTGGTTCGAGTGGTCGCGCAGCGTGGAGAACCCCGCCGAGTTCGTCCTCGTCGAGGCGTTCACCGACGACGGAGCCGGCCCGCACGTGAACAGCGCCCACTTCAAGAAGGCCACCCGCGAGCTGGGTCAGGCGCTGGCGTCGACACCGCGGATCGTCAGCCGTCAGGTCGACGGCGAGGGCTGGGACGAGATGGGCGAGATCAGCGTCGACTGAGTTCGGCAAACAGTTTGGATGACGGTGCCTGAATCATCTGACCCCCGCGGGTCAACGCGGCGCACTCTCATGCCGATGTGCGTTGTGGCGACTACGACAGCTGGCGGTGGGCCGCGACCAGCACGTCTCCCACCCTCCGGTGGAACCCGTCTCTGTCTCTGACCTGCAGGGATGGCCGAGCGTCTGATGCAACGTGCGAACCGGCCGCTCTGCCGCGATCCGGGGCGAACACTCCGTCTGCGTTGACGGAACGTTCCAGCAAAGACGCGGTTGTTGGAACGTTCCGTCAAGGCGCCTGAGTCACCTGCCAGCTGGTCCGGCCCCAGAGTGCGCGCCCCCGTTCGACGTCCGGACATGCCGATGTGCGGCTGGCTGGGCCGGTACCTTCGGCGCGTGGATTCGTACCCCGCGATCGCCTTCGGCATCGACCTTCACCTCACACCTACGGCGGAAGGTGGCAGGTCCACGCCCTTGCTCAACGACGCCGACCGAACGTGGGTCTACCGACCCAACTGGGGTCTGCCGAGCATGATCCCTCCTGACCAGAGTGGGGCACCCGTTCTCGCGTTCTCGCGGGATCGAGTCGGCCCAGGTGAAAGCGCCCATGCCGTCATCGTGACTCTGTTCCCCGCGATGGTGGATCAGTGGAACCTTGAGGTTGAACCGGGGGTGGTACTGCCGATGTACGAGGGCGCACGGGTTTGCGGTCACGGCACTGTCCTCTGGCGGGAGCACGTCACGCTCCCGCTGAACGAGGCCGACGAGCATCGTTACCTCAGCTGGCTGGACGGCCCGACAATGCCCCTCGGTCGGGCCTAACGGGAACGCACTCATCTGCCGCGATCCGCCAGGTCATGCCGTGTAGCGAGCGCATGCCCAGGCTCGCCTCTAGGGTTCCGGCTATGTGGTTACTCCGCTCAGCAGCTGTGCTCGCGGCATTGCTCTTGGCTGGTGCTTGCGGCGGGCCGCCGGAGACCAACGCAACAAAGCGGCTCAGCATGAACGATCTCGCCGGGATGCTGGGTTCCACTTCAGCACGATATTGCGGACGCCGCACCCGCACGCTGCGTTCACATCGGCCTGCGTCGGGGGTGATGGCATTGGTCGTGTCAGGTTCAGTGCGTTCGATAGCGACGCCGAACTGAAGAAGTACACCAAGACCGACAAGCGTCTTGTCGTCGGCAAGCGCTGGGTCGTCGACTGCCGATCCGAATCCCAGCAGCTCGCGATTGCGGAGGCGACCCACGGAAAGCGCGTTGGTTGACGGGGTCGGAGCCTGCCTATCCGACACCACTCAGGCATCCGCTCATGCCGCAGTCAGCGCCCCGGTGAGTACTTCCAGGCACCTACTATCCAAACTGTTTGCCGAACTCAGCGTCGACTGATCCAGACATGCGGACGGAGACCGTCCGGAACCCGCTCTAGCGTGTCCTCATGACCGCAGCCGAGAGCGCGGAGCGCTACCCGATCAGGCCGTTGAGCGTGCAGACCTGGGAGGCCTACGCCGCCCTGGCCGAGAAGCACAACGGGGTGTGGGGTGGCTGCTTCTGCACGTGGTTCCACCCGCGCCGCAAGGACGAGGGCCTCGCCGACGTGGTGGAGGCCGGACGGCCCTACAAGGAGCTCCTGGTGCGGGAGGGCAGGGCGCACGCCGCCCTGGTCTTCGACGGCGAGGCGGCGGTGGCCTGGTGCCAGTACGGCACGCCGGAGGAGCTGCCGAACATCTACCACCGCAGGGAATACCTCGCCGGGCTCGAGCAGGCGCCGGACTATCGCCTGACCTGCTTCTTCGTCGACCGCGACTACCGCCGCCGGGGACTCGCACTGGTGGCGCTCCGGGGCGCCCTGGAGCTGATCGCCCAGCAGGGCGGCGGCGTGGTGGAGGGGTATCCGCAGGACACCCCCGGGAAGAAGACCTCGGCCTCGTTCCTCTACAGCGCGACCCGCACCGTCTTCGAGCGGGCCGGCTTCGAGTACGAGCGCAAGAAGGGCACCAAGAACTGCGTGATGCGTACGACGGTCGCCGCCGCCGGCTGAACCGGTCAGTCCTCCTCGGACTCGAACAACGCGCGTCGTTCACGAGCGGTGGCCATCGCAGTCATGAACTTGGTATCGTAGTCGGGGTCGCTCAGCGCGATGGTGGCGACGAGGTGCTCGTTGAGCAGGTTCGCGCCGGTCGGTGACATCTTCTGGAGCACCACCTTGGTGACGCCCTTCGCGTCGTAGTGGGTGGCACGCCACTGTCCCGGGCTTGACGCGGCGGGCAGCTGGTAACGGGCCCGGGTCAGCAACCGGATCGCGCCGTACACCACGAGGCCGATCACGCCGAGCACGACGACCGCGTCCAGGAGCATCATGCCCCCATTGTGGTCTAACGGGGCAGGGCGACCCGCACGAACTGGGGACGGTAGAGGAACGGGTCGTCCTCCACCTTCTGCAGGTCGGTGTTGTTGCGGCTGTAGGAGACCAGCACGCTGCCCGGATCGGCGAGCAGGTCGGGATGCGCCAGCGGCATGTAGCGCAGCTCGCCGGTCTTCAGGTCCGAGGGCAGGTGCCCGACGACGGTGCCGTCGTCGAACGGGCCGGTCGGCGCGGGGGCCGACCAGACGACGAGGTCGGTGCCGAGGAACTCGTCACGCTTGCTCACGGCGTACCACCGGCCGTCCCGGGGGAACACGCTCAGGGTCTGCGAGACCCCCTGGTCGGCGGCGATCAGCTCCTTGGCCTTCGATGGCGAGGCCTGCCACTTCCGGCCGTCCCAGTACCCCCATGTGGAGGGCGTCAGGATGTTCTCGATCCGGGTGCGGGCCACCTGCAGGGAGAACCCGAAGACACCCTTCTCGTCGGGACGCGCGGTCCCGTAGAGGTACACCCAGTCACCCTGGGCCGCTGCCGCCGCACCCCACTGCGGATGGGCTGGGTTCTTGTCGTCAGGCCCGAGGTCCTGCTGCGCGAGCAGCTGCGGCGTCCCACCCTTCTGCACGATGAAGACGGCCACCGAGGAGCCGAGCGACTCGAAGGCGAAGGAGCCGTCGGGGGTGCCGGTCGACTTCACGCGCTGCGTGGCCACCCCGACGAGGTCGTAGTCGGAGCGTTGCACCCGGGCGATCGACATCGGCCAGTAGCCGATCCCGTCGCCGCGGTCCGGGATGATCGCGCCGCGGTCGGCGGGGAGCACGGTCGCCGCGCAGCCGCCACCGAGGACCAGCATCGAGTTGCGGACGAAGCGCTGGCCGGAGAAGTCGGCGGCCCGCAACGTGTCGCCGAAGACCCAGAGACGGCGACCGTCCTGGAGGAGTACGTCGGCACCGACATCGGCCCCCTGGAAGGCCGGCTCGCCGCGCACGTTCCCGGCGAACTGGTTGAGCTCGGCGAGGGTCGAGATCTTCGGCGTGGCCACGCACTGGGTCGTCGAGGCCCCCGGCACCGGCCGGGCGCTGACGACACGAGCCCCGGTGGGCGCGAGCAGGGTGGCCGCCACCACGGTGACCGCCAGCGGCAGGACGAGCGCCACGACGCGCAGCCGCCAGGGCACCGCCTCGATCCGGCGGTGCGGGTCGACCGGGCGTCGCAGCTGCGCCGACGCGACCAGGGCCGCGAGCGAGACCACGATGACACCGCCCAGCACCAGCATCGATCGCAGCGGGACGGCCGAGCCGAACCAGGCGATGGTGCCCGCGATCTCGCGCGTCGCGCCCTGCAGGGTCCAGGGTGCGACCCGCCACCAGAAGCCCGGCAGGAGATGGGGGTCGCGACCCGACATGAGCGGGCCGGCCAGGAAGAGGAACAGCGTGCTGGCGAGGGCCACCCCCACCGGACCGAACAGCACGTCCAGCGCGACCGTCGAGACGGCAGCGGCGTACGTGCACGCGAACCCGAGCGCCCACCAGGCCCACCACGACCCGCCGGCGGCGAGGGCGACGGCCACGACCAGGCTGACTCCCGAACACGCCGCCACGAGCACCAGGTGGGCACGGACGGCCGGTGCGGTCGTCGTACCCCGTCGCCAGCGCACCACTAGCCACAGCACGGCGAGCAGGAACCCCCCGGCCACCCAGCAGCCGCTGACCACGGCCACGGTCGACCGGGCCGGTCCGTCGCGCTCGGTGGGCGGCACCACGCGCGTCACGAAGGTGCGCCCCAGCGGCGTACCGACGCGCGTCGCCATCGTCTTCGCCAGGCTGGTCATCTTCGGGTCGTTCACCGAGGACACGTAGAGGACGTTGCCGGGGGTCGAGGGATCCACCGCGAGAGCGGCGACGACGCCCCCGTTGCGCACGCCGGCACGCGGGTCGTCGCCCTCGGCCACCACCACCGCGTCGAGCGGTTCCCCGGGCAACGCGTTCAGACGGTGCGCGATGCTCTGGGAGACGGCGGCCGGGCCCTCGACAGCGACCGGCACCCGGTGTGGCTCGGCCGTCACCCGGGTGTGGTGCCACGCGAGCAGGCCGACCTGGGCGAGCAGGATCGGCCCGAGGACGGCCCACGTCGTACGCGAGGTGCGTCGGCTCACGCCACCGTCCCGGCCGTGACCGCGCGGGCCGGACCGGACGGACGCACCAGCCGCTTCCGCTTGACCATGAACACGGTCGCACCGAAGGCCATCAGTCCCCACACCACGATCACGAGGATCTCACTGGTCCGCGACCCGACCGCCCCACCGGACGCCAGCTGGCTGGTGGCGTTGACGTACGCCGTCATCGGCATCAGCCCGTTGAGCCGCTGAAGGGCACCGGGCGCCGTCTCCAGCGGTACGACGTTGCCGAGCGCCGCCACCTGGGCCAGCAGGAACAGCACGAACAGCCCGACGCCGACCCCGCCGAGCGCGAGTCGGAGGGCGTAGCCCAGCAACGCGAAGCAGAGCGCCGCCAGCAGGGTCACGAGCACGAACGGCACGATCGCCGCGACGTCCACGCGCAGGACGGCCAGCGCGAGCAGCACGGCCACCGCCTGGGCCATGGCCAGGCCGATGGCCGGGAGGGCCTGCACGATCGCGATCCGGCGCGAGGACACCGGCGCGAGCGAGTTGCGAGCGCCGGCAGAGATGTCCACGCCGAGCGCCCCGGCCAGGGCGGCCAGCCACAGGATGATCGCCAGGATCGCCGCGAGCAGCCAGCCGTTGCCGTGGTCGGTGTACTGCGTCGCGTGCTTCAGGTCGACGGGTTGGCTCACGGTGGTGGCGAGCGCGTCCTGCTGGGAGGTCGTGTACGTCGGGCTCTCCTTCGCGCCCTTGGCCAGGCCACTGCTCAGCGACTGCGCTCCACTGTTGGCCGAGCTCGCGCCCGAGCTCAGGTTGGCGCTCCCGGACGCGAGCGACGTCGCTCCCGACGACGCCTCCTGGGTCCCGCCGGCCAGCGTGCCGGTGGCGCTGTTGACGGTGCTGGCGCCCGACGCCACGGACCGGGCACCGGTCGACACCTTCCCGGCGCTGCCGCTGAGTCGCCCACTGGCGTTGTCCAGCTGCTGCGCCCCGCGGGCGATGCCACGGTCGCCGTCGGCCAGCGCGCCGGCACCGGCCGCGACCGTGGTGTTGGCACGTGCCACTCCCTCCGTGGCACGCGCCAACACGCGGGCAGCCCCGGCCTGGGCAACGGCCCGGTCCCGCGAGCGGTCGAGGGCCCGGCAGAAGCCCACGGACCCACCGGCAGCGGAGCACTGCTGGCTCAGGTCGCGCAGGCCGTCGGCCAGGGTGCCGGTGCCGGTGGACAGTCGGGACGCACCGTCCGCGACGACGTGGGCACCCCTGGCCACCTGCCGGGTGCGTCCGGCGAAGTCGGTCGCCCTCCCGGCGAGCGCACCGCTGCTTCGCGCCAGCTTGGCGGCGCCGCCGTGGAGCTTGCGGGCGCCCTGGGCGAGCTCGCCGGCACCCTTCGCCACCTGGGCGCTGCCGCTGCTGACCGAGGCAGTCCCGGAGCGCAGCTGATCGGCTCCGGCCGCCACCTGGTCGAGGCTGGAGGCGAGGCTGCCGGCGCCGTCGTCGAGCTGGGCGGCGCCCTGGGAGAGCTGCGCGGTCCCGTCGGCGAGCTGCCCGGCGCTGGTCGCGGCCTTCTGGTTCGACTGGGCGATCTGGTTGAACCCGCCGTACACGTTCTTCAGGTAGCCCTGCGTGGACTGGTTGCCGAGCGCGGTGGCTGCCGCCGCGACCACCTGCTCGCTGATGTAGGGCAGTGTCGTGCTGGCCGCACCGTTGCTGCTCAGGGTGAGCTGGCCGCGCACCGGCTTGTCCCCACCGGTCGACACGATCGCGGCCGAGAAGTTCGAGGGGATGGTGAGGACGGCGTAGTACCGGCCCGTCCGCAGGCCGGCCTTGGCGTCCTCGCTGTCGGTGAGGGTCCAGTCGAGCTTGGGGTCCGCGTTCGTCGGGTCGGTGAGCGAGGCCGTCAGCGAGCGGCCGGCGGCCACGGTGGTCGGCTGGGAGACGATCGTGTCGCTGTTCACGATGGCGACCGGCACCTTGTCGAGGTGCTGCTGCCGGTCGGAGGTCGACCAGAGGAGCACCATCGCCGCCAGCAGCGGGAGCAGCAGACCGGGTACGGCGTACCGCGGCCACCGACGTCGTCCGGCACCGGTGTCCTGCTCGTGCTCACTCATGCGTTGCTCCTGCTCCGCTCTCGACGAGCTCAGGTCCTGCCTTCTCGTACGCCGGTGCCGCCGCACCGTCGACCAGGAGCACTGCGAGGCCGCGGCCCGCCAGCTCCTCGGCGAGTGCGCTCGCCGCCGTCCGATGGTCGGCGTCGAGCTCGTCGAGGCCGACGAGCACGATCACCTCGGCGCAGGAGGACACGGCCAGGGCTGCCTCGAGCACCGCGCCGCGCAACGACTCGCCGGTCGTGCCGGACAGCTCGGCGACCAGACCGGCTGCCCGGACGGCGTACGCCTGTCGTTGCCGGGGCGAGAAGCTGACCAACCTGGCCCGGGCGGCCACCAGGCGCTCGGCGTCCACCGGTGGTGGGGCGGCCAGGTCGACCATCGTGGCCACCTGGTTCACGGCCTCGCGCTGCTCGGGCAGCAGCAGCCCGGCCACGAGCAGGCGACCGCTCGCCGGACGCGACCGGCCGGCCAGGACGCTGCCGAGGGCGCGGTCACCACGCACCCTGGTCACCCGGGACGGACGCCCCACGACGTCGACCGGGTGGTCGCCGGCGTGCACGACGAGGTCGGTGGCGAGTACGGCGGCCACGCCGTGCTCGGACTCCCACGACTCGAACTCGACCTTGCGGTGCAGGGCCGCACCCTCGACGTCGACCTCGGGCAGCAGCCGGTCCAGCCAGCCCGGCAGCCACCAGGCTCGCCGGCCGAGCAGCACGAGCACCGCCGGCACCAGCGTCATCCGCACGACGAACGCGTCGACGAAGACCCCGACGGCCAGGCCGAGGGCGATCGGCTTGATGGTGGCCGACCCACCCGGGATGAAGGCCACGAAGACGCTCGACATGATCAGCGCCGCTGCGGTGACGACCTTGGCCGAGGCACGGAAGCCACGGTGCACAGCCTGAACCGCGTCACCGGACTGGACGTACTCCTCCCGCATGGCCGAGACCAGGAACATCTCGTAGTCCATGGCCAGCCCGAACAGCACGCCCATCACGAAGATCGGCAGGAAACTGACGATGGGACCGGGGTTCTCCCCCATCACGCTGGAGAGCCAGCCCCACTGGAAGACAGCGACGACGGCACCGAGGGCCACCCCGACCGAGAGCAGGTAGCCGAGGGTCGCCTTGATCGGGACGGCGATCGAGCGGAACACGATCATCAGCAGCACCAGCGACAGGCCGATGACGATGCAGGCGAAGGGCAGCAGCGCGCCGCCGAGCCGTTCCGAGACGTCGATGTTGATGGCCGTCTGCCCAGTGACGAGGATGTGGCTGACGCCGTACTCCTTCTCCCAGCCGGGCGCTCGCTTGCGCAGCTCGCGGACCAGGTCGCTGGTGGACGCGGCCGTCTGGCCGGCTGAGGGGATGGCCTGGATCAGGGCGGTGTCGGCACCGGAGTTGGGTGTGGCCTGGGTGACGGCGACGACGTCCGGGACGGTCTTGACCGCATCGGACAGCTTGCTGACGGTGCCCTTCGGGTCGGTGCTGGCGATGACGTCGGCCGCGATGGACAAGGGTGCGTTGTAGCCCTCGCCGAAGGCGAGCGTGATCTTGTCGTAGGTCTGGCGCTGGGTCGACGAGGTGGGCGCCGTGCTGTTGTCCGGCAGCGAGAGTCGCATGCTGGCGGCCGGCACCGCCGCGAGTGCGAGCAAGCCGAGGACCGCCACGATGGTGAGGACCGGAAGGCGCGTGACGGTGCGCACCCAGAACGCGCCGAAGCCGGCCCGGGCCGGCTTCGGTGGCCGCGGCTTCCGCTTCCGCTTCTCCTTCTTCGGCGGACGTGCCGCCCGGGGCCGGAGGCGCTCGCCGAAGAGCAGGGCCACCGCCGGGACAAGGGTCAGGGCGATGATCACCGCGATGGTGACCGCTGCCGCTGCGGCCAGCCCCATGACGGTGAGTACCGGGATCTTCGCCACCGAGAGCCCGGCCAGGGCGATCACCACGGTGGCACCTGCGAAGACCACTGCGCTGCCGGCCGTGGCCAGCGCCCGCGACATCGACTCGGCCGGCGAGAGTCCTTCGCCGAGATGGCGTCGGTGGCGCGACAGGATGAACAGTGCGTAGTCGATACCGACTGCCAGGCCGAGCATCTCCGCCAGCGTCGGGGCGTTGCTCGACACGGTGGCGAGCGACGAGACCAGGACCACCGAGCTCAGCGTGACGCCGACCCCGATCAACGATGAGACGATCGGCATGCCGGCGGGCAGCAGGGCGCCGAAGGTGATCGCGAGGATCACGAACGACACGAGCAGGCCGAGGAGCTCGGGAACGTGGCTCGGCTCCGCCGTGGCCTTGTAGGCATCGCCGCCCACCGAGGTCGTGATCGTCGAGGACCTCGGGGGCGTTGCTGCCTCCTGCACCGCGTCGAGGGTGGCTTGCGACGGCACCTTGTCGGTGAACCGGAGCTGGGCGATCGTCGAGGTGTCGTCGTTGGACAGCACCGGGTCGTCGGCGGTGAGCGGGTTGCTGACGCTGACACCGTGCACGGCGTTGGTCGTCTTGATGATCTGGGCGACGTCGGCGGAGCTCGTCTCGTCGGTGATCTTGCCGGAGGTGGCGGTCAGCAGCACCTGGCCGTTGGCCCCGGTCAGGCCGAACCGGGCGCTGAGCACGTCCTGGCCCTGCTGCGACTCGGTACCGGGGATGGCGACCGAGTCGTCGTACTTGTCACCCAGCATGGTGGCTCCGCCAGCCGCGAGCACGAGCAGCAGGAACCAGACGGCCAGCACGACGCCTCGGCGCCGGGCGATCGCCCCACCGAGGCGGAACAGCATCATGGACACGTCAGGCTCCCGTGAGATCGCGCTCGCATGTTGTGGCAGTCATGCTGTCAGAACATACGGAGAGCGGAACCGCGGAGCAGCCCGACGCGCGACCGGTCTAGACGCCTCGAGGTGCGCCGAGCAGGGCCCGCAGTGCCTGCACGAGCACCTGTCGGGTGCGGGCGGGCGAGAGCCCCCGCTCCACGCGCAGCGCCTCGAGGGCCTCGAACTGGCAGAGCACGTCCACCGCGGCCAGCAGGTCGGTCCCCTCAGCGCCAGGGAGGGCGTCCACCTCCCTGGCGAACTGCTGACGCGTCTGGTCGGTGAGCTGGGAACGACGTTGCCGCACGACCTCGGCGATCACCGGGGCGGCGGCAGCCGCCTGCAGCGCCGCCCGCGCCGTGGGTGCCAGCTTGTCGTAGAGCTCGATGCGGTGGTCGACGAAGCGCTCGATGCGCTCCCCCAGCGGCCCGGAGCCGAGGTGGTCGATGCGGAAGAACGGCTCGGCCACCTGCATGCGCCGGACGAGGGCGGCCTGGAGGAGCTCGTCGCGGTCCGGGAAGTAGCGGTAGATGGACCGCAGCGAGACGCCGGACTTCAGGGCGACGTCCTCGACCGTGGGGAGCCGGTGCCCCTCCACGAACAGCTGGTGAACCGCGTCCAGCACGGCGTCGGTGTTGCGGTGGCGCCGCGCCGTGCGGCCGTCGAGCTCGACTGATGAACTCACGCGCGCCACCGTAACGCTCGCTGCTGGCTCCCGTGGCCGAGTCCGGGCGATCGTCTCGGTGTCCGGCGGGTCGACCACGCGACCACGTGGACCCGACACACGCACTAGGTTGGAGCCGTGACCGAGGTGCCGCTGTTCCCCCTGAACACGGTGATGTTTCCCGGTGTCGTGACTCCGCTGCACATCTTCGAGGAGCGCTACCGCACCCTGATCCGGGAGCTGGTCGGCATCGAGAGCGTCTTCGACCGCGTCTTCGGCGTGATCGCGATCCGCGAGGGCTACGAGGTCGGCGACCACGGCATGCAGTCCGCGCACCGGATCGGCACGCTGGTGCAGCTGACCGAGGTGGAGCCGTACGACGACGGCCGCTTCGACATCCAGGTGATCGGTCGCCAGCGACTGCGCGTGACCGAGTCGGACAACTCGGGGCCGTTCCTCCGCGGCGAGGTCGAGCTGCTGCCCGACACCGACGAGCCGGACGCGGTGGCGGAGGCCGAGCGCACCCTGAACACCTTCGAGATCTACCGCGAGGCGCTCTCCGAGCTGCGCGGTGGTCCGGTCCTCGCCGGCGAGATGCCCACCGATCCGGCGTACCTCTCCTACGCGCTGGCCAGCACCTGCCTGCTGACCCTCCCCCAGCGCCAGGCCCTGCTGGAGGCCGACAGTGCCCAGGAGCGGCTCGGCATGCTCCGGCGCACCCTGCACGAGGAGATGCGTGCGATGCGCGCCCTCCCCTCCCTGCCCGCGACCGAGGTGGCTCGCACCCGCTGGTCCCCCAACTGACCGCCCCGATGGCACGGCGAACGGGAGCAGGGGGCACGCCCGCGACGGTGGCCCTGGAGAAGGCGGGGGTCGCGTTCACGCGGCACAGCTATGAGCACGACCCGGCTGCCTCGTCGTACGGGCTCGAGGCGGCGGAGGCCCTCGGGCTGGACCCGGCGGCGGTCTTCAAGACCCTGCTCGCCGAGGTCGACGGCGGCCTGGCGGTCGGCATCGTCCCGGTCACCGGCCAGCTCGACCTCAAGGCCCTGGCGGCGGCGCTCGGCGCCAAGCGGGCCGCGATGGCCGACCCTGCGGTCGCGGAGCGTACGACGGGCTACGTCGTCGGCGGCATCTCCCCGATCGGCCAGAAACGGCGTCTGCCCACCGTGCTGGACGTATCGGCCCTCGACCTGCCGACCGTCTACGTCAGCGGTGGCAAGCGCGGCCTCGACCTGGGACTCGACCCGCGCGACCTGGTCCGGCTGCTGGAGGCCCAGGTCGCGCCCATCGGGCGCTAGGCCTACTTCAGGGCGACCCGCACCAGGCCGTGGGAGACCTCGCCGTCGGTCCACGCGCTGATCCCGAGCGCGCGCAGCACCGCGAGGTTGTCGGCGACCTCCTTGTCGTCGGAGCCACCCTCCTCGCGGATGGTCTTGAGCACGGCCTGGCCCCACTCGCCGTCGAAGTCGACGTAGCCGACCATCTGGGCGTCGTCGGCGTGGGGTACGGCGTCCTTGAACCCCGCGTCGTCGGAGAGCTTGCCGGTGCCGAGCAGCTGGTCGGCGTACTGCTCGTTGCTGGCCAGGACGACCTTGCCGTCCCCGCTCTTCTTGACGACCTGCAGGTCGGCCAGCGAACCACCGAGGGCCTTCTCCAGCTTGGCGATCACCGCGTCGATGCCGGCCGAGTCGCCGTGGATCAACGCCCCCAGCGAGACGTCGCCCGGCTCGTTGATCGAGGTGAGGTCGTCCGGGGCGTCACCACCGAGGCTGATGCTGATGGACTTGCCGAGCAGGGTCTCGAGGTCCTTCGGGAAGTCGAGGCCGAGCATGCTGCCGAGGAACTCCGAGCCTGACCCGTTGGGGTCGGCGTCCTCGAGCAGCTTGAAGGCCCGGGGCGGGACCGCGAAGGCCAGCAGCATGGCCGTGTCGGCAGGCATCGCCGAGACGTGGTCGGCCACCGTGGCCGAGGTGCGGGTCGCCTTGCCGCCGCTGCCGGCCGCCGACAGCTCGATGCCGCCGTCGGCGAAGCGGAGCACCGCGCCGGCCCCCTGGAAGTCCTTGTAGCCGGCGAGCATGTCGGCGAGCTGCTCCTCGTCGTCGGAGCCCGCGGGGCCGTCCACGAGGCCGCCGAGACCACCGGATCCCGAGCTCAGCGCCTCGGACATCACGTCGACCGCCTTGCGACCGACGTAGGCGTTCATGATCCCGGCGCCGCCCGCCTCGTCGGTCCACTTCTGGAAGTCGTCGTTCTCCGACAGCGGCGACTTCTTGCCGTCGGCGGCGATCTCCTTGGCGTGCGCGTTGCTGTCGCTGATCACGATGTAGTCGTCGGCCAGGGTCCAGCCGAGAGGGCCGCTGTCGTCGACACACTTCAGGAGCCGGGCGAAGCCTCCCTTGGCGTTGTCGGCGTCACTGACCTGCAGCGCAGCGACCGGCACCGGCTTCCCGTCGAGCTCCACCCCGCCGAAGCCGAGGCGCTGGCCGATCCAGGACTTGACGTCGCGCTCGTAGTCGAGGCTCTTGCAGGTGCCGTCCTTCTGCATCTCCTCGAAGAGCCGCTTGAGCGGGTCGGAGTCGGGCTTGAGGCCGACGTCGTCGCGGAAGCTGGGGAACTTGCGCAGGGTCTTGATGGCCTCGACCTTCTGCCCGCCTGAGGGGTTCAGGTCGACGGTGACGAGGGCGAAGGTCGAGGCCGGCAGTACCTCGGCCGGCCGGGGACCGGCGCCGTTGAACCAGCGCCAGGCGGCGAAGCCGCCGGCCGCGACCAGGACGACCACCACGACCGACGCCACGACGGCGACGACGCCCCAGGACCTGCGCGGCTCAGGCGGCGGTGAGTACTCGGGCAGGACGGTGGTGTGCTCGGACATGCTTCCCCCGGGGTGACGTCATTTTTCCGGCAGGGTACCGGCTTCGGGCTCCTCCTCGGCCGGTTTGATGACCCAGAGGTAGAGCATGGCGCCGAAGGCCGCCGCGATGGGCCACACCCAGGCCACCCCGTGGGCGTGCAGGACCAGCTGCTCGGAGACGTGGGCACCGTCGGGGAGCTTGCGCAGGGCCGCGACCGGGTCACCGGGCCCGAAGGCGTCGCCGGACTGGATCATCAGCCAGGAGGCCAGTCCCCCGCCCAGGGTCACCAGCACCACGGTAAGGATCGGGTCGCGGTGTCGCCACACCTGCAGGACCACGCCGCTGACCAGCCCACCGACCAGGGCGATGACGAAGAACCAGCCGTCCATCCCGACCTGCTTGGCCAGCTCCTCGGAGGCGACCGTGGCGTTGTTGCCCTCCTTGACCACCTGGGGGAAGGACACGACGTGCGCCCACAGCCAGCCCCCGACCAGGCCCGCCGCGGCGAACCAGACGGCGACGACCAGGACGTCCAGCAGGGCGGGCACGACCTGGGACGAGGCCGGGGTCGGGTCGCTCGGGGCGTCCAGGTCCGGCTGGGTCTCCGGGGTCATCCCAGGCATCCCGGCCCGAGCAGGTGCTTGAGGTCGCCGTACAGCGCCGGGGAGGCGGACACGCGCAGGCGGTCGTCGAGCCGGAGCACCCGGGTGGCGCCGCGGGTGACCAGCTTCAGCCTCACCTCGGTGGTGCCGGGGTGGGTGCGGAGCACCTCCTTGAGCTGCTCGACCACCGGTGGCGTGCACCGGGTCGAGGGCATCGTGATCAGCACCGGCCCGACCCCGCGGTCGTCCATCGCCGGCGTGGACACGCTCTTGCCGCGCAGCTCGGGCTGGTCCTTGCTGCGGTCGAGCCGGCCCTGGACCGCGATCACGGTGTCCTCGACGAGGAGGGTGCTGGCCAGCTGGTAGTCGCTGGGGAAGAACAGGACGTCGATGGCGCCCTCGAGGTCCTCGACCGTGACGATCGCCCAGGCGTTGCCGGTCTTGGTGATCTTGCGCGTCACGGTGGTGATCAGGCCGCAGATGGTGACCGGGGCGTTCTCGGAGCGCTCCTCGTCGGTCAGCAGCTGGCCGATGGTGCAGTCGGCGGCGTTGGCCAGGACGTGCTCGAGACCGGTCAGCGGATGGTCGGAGACGTAGAGCCCGAGCATCTCCCGCTCGTGGCCGAGCAGCGTCTGCTTGTCCCACTCCTCGATGTCGGGCACCACCACACTCACGCCGAAGCCCGCACTGTCGTCGTCGAGCCCGCCGAAGAGCGAGTCCTGGCCGATGGCCTGGTTGCGCTTGATGTCGACGTACTGGTCGACCGCCTGCTCGTGGACCGCCAGCAAGGCGCGGCGGCCGTGCTTCATCTCGTCGTAGGCGCCGGCCTTGATCAGCGACTCCACCAGCCGCTTGTTGCAGACCTGCGCCGGGACCTTGCCCATGAAGTCGGCGAAGTCGGTGAACCGTCCCTGCTCGCGGCGGGTGGCGATGATCTGCTCGACGACGTTCCAGCCGACGTTGCGAACGGCAGTGAGGCCGAAGCGGATGTCGGTGCCGACCGGGGTGAAGTTGGCCTGTGACTCGTTGACGTCGGGCGGCAGGACCTGGATCTTCATCCGGCGACACTCGTTGAGGTAGATCGCCATCTTGTCCTTGTCGTCCTTGACCGAGGTCAGGAGCGCGGCCATGTACTCGGCCGGGTAGTTGGCCTTGAGGTAGGCCGTCCAGTAGGACACCAGGCCGTACGCCGCCGAGTGGGCCTTGTTGAAGGCGTAGTCGGAGAACGGCAGCAGGGTGTCCCACAGGGTCTTGATCGCCCCGTGGGAGAAGCCGCGCTCGGTCATGCCGGCCGAGAAGGTCTCGAACTGCTTGTCCAGCTCCTCCTTCTTCTTCTTGCCCATCGCGCGCCGCAGCAGGTCGGCCTGGCCCAGCGTGTAGCCGGCCAGCTGCTGGGCGATCGCCATCACCTGCTCCTGGTAGACGATCAGGCCGTAGGTCTCGCCGAGCACGTCCTCGAGCGCCTCGGCCAGCTCGGGGTGCAGCGGCTCGACCTGCTCGCGGCCGGTCTTGCGGCGGGCGTACTTGTTGTGGGAGTCGGCTCCCATCGGGCCCGGCCGGTACAGCGCGCCAACGGCGGAGATGTCCTCGAAGGTGTCGGGCTGCATGCTGCGCAGCAGGGCCCGCATCGGGCCGCCGTCGAGCTGGAAGACGCCGAGGGTGTCACCGCGCTGGAGCAGCTTGTAGGTCAGCTCGTCGGTTAGCTCGAGCTCCTCGAGGACGACCTTCTCGCCGCGGTTGGACTCGATGTTGATCAGGGCATCGTCGAGGACCGTCAGGTTGCGCAACCCGAGGAAGTCCATCTTGATCAGGCCGAGCTTCTCGCAGGTCGGGTAGTCGAACTGGGTGATCACCGCGCCGTCGGCCGGACGTCGCATCACCGGGATGACGTCGAGCAGCGGCTCGCTGGACATGATCACCCCGGCCGCGTGGACGCCCCACTGGCGCTTGAGGCCCTCGATGCCGATCGCGGTGTCGACGACCGTCTTGACGTCGTTGTCGCCGTCGTAGAGCTGCCGGAACTCGCCACCCTCGTTGTAGCGCTTGTGCTCGGGGTCGAAGATCTCCTTGAGCGGTACGTCCTTGCCCATCACCGCAGCCGGCATCGCCTTGGTGATCCGGTCGCCCATGGCGAAGGGGTAGCCGAGGATCCGCGAGGAGTCCTTGACCGCCTGCTTGGCCTTGATGGTGCCGTAGGTGACGATCATCGAGACCCGGTCGTCGCCGTACTTGTCGGAGACGTAGCGGATCACCTCGCCGCGACGACGCTCGTCGAAGTCGATGTCGAAGTCGGGCATCGAGACGCGGTCGGGGTTGAGGAAGCGCTCGAAGATCAGGCCGTGCTTGAGCGGGTCGAGGTCGGTGATGCGCATCGCGTAGGCGCACATCGAGCCCGCACCCGAGCCGCGGCCCGGGCCGACGCGGATGCCGTTGTCCTTGGCCCAGTTGATGAAGTCGGCCACGACGAGGAAGTAGCCCGGGAAGCCCATCCCGGTGATCACGCCGACCTCGAAGTCGGCCTGCTTGCGGACCGCGTCGGGGATGCCGTCGGGGTAGCGGAAGCGCAGCCCCTTCTCCACCTCCTTGACGAACCAGGAGTTCTCGTCCTCGCCCTCGGGGACCGGGAAGCGCGGCATGTAGGTGCCGTTGCCCTCGGTGAACTCCACGTCGCAGCGCTCGGCGATCAGCAGGGTGTTGTCGCAGGCCTCCGGGAGACCGTTGCGGTCGGCCCACAGCTCGCGCATCTCGGCGGCCGACTTGATGTAGTAGCCGTCGCCCTGGAACTTGAACCGCTTGGGGTCGCTCATCATGCTGCCCGAGGACACGCACAGGAGGTGCTCCTGGGAGGGCGCGTCCTCCTTGAGCACGTAGTGGGAGTCGTTGGTGGCGACCGGTGGGATGCCGAGGTCCTTGCTCAGCCGGAGCAGGCCGTCACGGACCCGGGTCTCGATGGTGAGGCCGTGGTCCATCAGCTCGAGGAAGTAGTTGTCCTTGCCGAGGATGTCCTGGAAGTCGGCGGCCGCCTGGCGGGCCTTGTCGTAGTCGCCGATGCGCAGCCAGGTCTGGACCTCGCCGCTCGGGCACCCGGTGGTGGCGATCAGCCCGTCGGCGTACTCCGTCAAGAGCTCGCGGTCGGCGCGTGGCTGGTAGAAGAAGCCCTCCATCGAGGCCCGCGAGGAGAGCCGGAAGAGGTTGTGCATGCCCTTGGTGTTCTCCGCGAGCAGCGTCATGTGGGTGTAGGCGCCGGAGCCGGAGACGTCGTCGTCACCGCCGTCGTTCCAGCGCACCCGCTTCTTGTCGAACCGGGAGGTGTTGGGGGTGAAGTAGGCCTCCATGCCGATGATCGGCTTGACCCCCGCGGCCCGCCCCTTGGCCCAGAAGTCGTAGGCGCCGAACACGTTGCCGTGGTCGGTCATCGCGATCGCGTCCATGCCGAGCTCGGCGGTCCGGTCGAACATGTCCCCCAGCCGCGCCGCACCGTCCAGCATGGAGTACTCGGTGTGGACGTGGAGGTGGACGAAGCCGTCCCGGCCGGCGGTCCCAAGTGACATGGAGGTCGATCAGCCCTTCCCGGAGCTCTGGGTGGACACGGCAGTCTTACGCCCAGGCCGACGCCTGGTTGGTGCTGGGCCTGGTCGTTCTGGGGAAGGTCGCCAGCGTAGTTCAGCATGACAGCCCGTCCTGACAGGGACACGGGGCCCGATCCAGCTTGGGCGCAGGACCGGGTAGTCCAGTACGAAAAGCCGGTCCAGACGGCCTCCGCGGCGGCCGTTCGTTCTGGACTATCCGGCTTGGCCGGAGCCTCGTTCCCAGGCGGCCAGGCTCTCGGCGATCACGGTGTGCATGATCGTGGCCAGCACGTCGCGGTCGAGGCTGGGGACGTGCTCGGCCATCCGCTGCACGATCTCGGCCTCGCGCTCGGGGTCGCGGCCGGCGTGGCCGCCGACCTCCTTGTGGTCCTGGACAGCGGCGGCGAGGGCCACCCGCCGGGCGAGGAGTACGGCGAGCTCGTCGTCGACCTCGTCGATCCGTCCCCTCAGGTAGGCCAGCGGTAGGTCCCCGAGCCAGGCCATCTGCACGTCGGGGGCGTCGTCGTCATAGCTGCTGCCGTCGGTGGACTCGAGCTCGATCAGCCCGTGCCGCCGGTAGAAGTCGCGGGCCCGGGTGTTGGCCTCGTGGACTCGCAACCCGAAGCCGTGGGGCCGCAGTCCCTTGGCGAGGTCGATCAGGGCGGCCCCGACACCGCGGCCGGGGCGCTCGGGGTGGACGAACAGCAGCGGCACCCAGGAGCCGCGCAGGCTCAGGAACCCCAGCACGGTGTCGTCGCGGGTCGCCACCCAGATCTCCTGCCCGCGCGCCGGCAGGTCCTGCACCCACGCCCGGACCTGCTCCGGGCTGCGCGACTCCAGCGGTTGTCCCGGACCTTGTGACGCGGCCGCGAACACCGCGAGGACCTCCGTCAGGTCGTCCTCGGTCGCAGGTCGCAGGACGAGGTCGGTCGGCTCCGATGGGTCAGTCGGCATCGCGGATGACCTCGAGGGCGTGGGCCAGGTCATCGGGGTACGACGACTCGTACTCGACGTAGTCACCGGTCCCGGGGTGCTCGAAGCCGAGCCGCACCGCGTGCAGCCACTGCCGCTCCAAGCCCACCCGCTGCGCGAGCGTCGGGTCGGCGCCGTAGGTGAGGTCGCCGACGCAGGGATGCTTCAGCGCGGCCATGTGCACCCGGATCTGGTGGGTTCGGCCGGTCTCGAGGTGCACCTCGAGCAGGCTGGCGAACCGGTGCGCCTCCAGCGTCGAGTAGTGGGTCACGCTGTGCTTGCCGTCCTCGTGGACCGTGAACTTCCAGTCGGACCTCTGGTGCCGCCCGATCGGGGCGTCGATGGTGCCCTCCAGCGGGTCCGGATGGCCCTGCACGAGTGCGTGGTAGGTCTTGTCGACCTCACGGCGGCGGAAGGCGTTCTTGAGCCGGGAGTACGCCGCCTCGCTCTTGGCGATGACCATCACCCCCGACGTACCGACGTCGAGCCGCTGCACGATCCCGCGGCGTTCCGGGGCACCGCTGGTGGCGATCTGGTAGCCGGCCCCACGCAGGTGGCCGACCACGGTGGGGCCGGTCCACCCCATCGACGGGTGTACTGCGACCCCGACCGGCTTGTCGACCACCACGATGTCGTCGTCGTCGTGGATGATCCGGATGCCCTCGACCACCTCGGCACGCACCTCGAGGGGGTCGGGCTCACGGGGGAAGGTGACGTCGAGGATCGCCCCCGGCACCAGCCGGTCGGACTTGGCGGCGGCGCGCCCGTCGACGGTGACCAGCTCCTGGGCCACCAGGTCGGCCGCCTTGCTGCGGGAGATGCCGAACATCCGGGCCAGGCCGACGTCGACGCGTTCGCCGCTGAGCCCCTCGGGCACCTGCAGTGTGCGCTGCTCCCCGCCGCCGACGGTCACGAGTCTTCCCGGGCCTGCTCCTCGTGACGCGACCCGTCGAGGCGGATGCCACGGATGAGCAGGACGACGAAGATGACGCCAGCGGCGTCGATGCACATGTCCGCGATGTTGAAGACCGGCCAGTGCGGCAGCTCGAAGAAGTCGACGACGTGTCCCCGGAACGGCCCGGGCGCGCGGAGCATGCGGTCGACCAGGTTGCCGGTCACCCCGGCCAGCAGCAGACCGAGCCCGACGGCCCACCCGCGGTGCCCGACACGGGAGGCGAAGTAGATGCCCACGACGACAGCGATCACGGCGACCACCGAGATCAGAGGCGTCAGGGACGCACCGGCGCTGAACGCCGCACCGGGGTTGCGCAGCAGCCGCAGCTGGAAGAGCGAGCCGACGACCTCGACCGGCGCCCGGTCGCTCAGCTCACGGACGGCGAGCACCTTGGTGACCTGGTCGACGGCGAGCGCCACCGCCGCGACGACGAACGCGAGGGCTGGAGCGGAGAGGCGACGGCGGGGGGCGTCACCGGGCGACGCGCCGGTCGTCGGGTCTCCGGACGTCTCGCTCGCGATCAGCGACGCTCCTCGCGCTGCTTGCAGCTCAGGCACAGGGTCGCGCGCGGGAAGGCCATCAGCCGGTTCTTGCCGATCGCGTTGCCGCAGATCTCGCACTGGCCGTAGCTGCCGTCGGCGATGCGCTCCAGCGCGTGCTGCGACTGCACGAGCATGTCGCGTGCGTTGTTGACGATGACCATCTCCTGGTCGCGCTCGAAGGACGCGGAGCCGACGTCGGCCTGGTCGTTGCCGGCACCCTCGCCGGAGTTCTCGATCATCCCGGCCAGGTCGCCCTCGACCTCGACGAGCTCGCCGGTGAGGCGCTGGACGTCGTCGTTGAGCTGGCGGCGTACGCCGTCGAGCTCGGCCTTGGTCCACGGCTCCTCGACGTCGAGCACCATCAGCTTCGACGGGGAGGCGGCCCGCTTGGTGGCCACCGACCTGGAGGCCTTTTTCGCAGCCGTGGCGGCCGGGGCCTTCTTGGACGGTGGCTGGGTGACGACCACCTTCTTGGCCGGGGTCTTCGTCGCGGTCGACTTCTTGACGGGAGCCTTCTTCGCAGGGGCCTTCTTGGTCGCCTTCTTGGTCGCCGTCTTGGTCGCGGGAGCCTTCTTTGCGGGAGCCTTCTTCGCGGGAGCCTTCTTCGCGGGAGCCTTCTTCGCGGCGACCTTCTTGGCGGGAGCCTTCTTCGCGGCGACCTTCTTGGCGGGAGCCTTCTTCGCCGGGGCCTTCCTGGTCGCCGTCTTGGTCGCTGCCGCTTTCTTCGCCGGAGCCTTCTTCGCGGCCGACTTCTTCGCGGCCGTCTTCTTCGCGGCCGACTTCTTGGCCGGAGCCGTGGCGGCGGCAGCCTTCTTGCCGGCAGACGAGGTCGAGCGGGAGACGACCTTGCGAGCCGCTGCTCCTGCGCGGCTTGCCAAGGACTTGCGGCTAGCAGTGGCCATTGCGGTGGGCGCCCCTAACGGGTGGCTGGATCAGCGGGGTCATACGTGGTGGCGCGAGGATAGACGGCGAGTCGATCCCCTTCAACTCGCCGTGCCGCAGGCAGCCTGCCACACAGGCGGAGCACGTTCCACACTTCTGGCACACTGGTCCCACCGCACGGCGTGGAGGGGACGAGTACCCGACTGCACGGCCATGAGCGAGCTGGGGACGGTGTGAGCCCGGTGGCACGGCACAGGAGAACATCAGCCCGGAGTCGCCGGAAGAACGCCTGGGGCGCGCCAGTCGGCGCCCGAGGTCAGTAGACCCGGCAGCGGTGGACCCGACCGGGTCACCCATGAAGTGGGTCGGCGAGCAGGTGGCCGGCCAAGGAGGGTGGTACCGCGGGGGCCAGGGGTGCGCACGACGTACGCCGGACCTCGTCCCTTCGTCAGAGCACCACGACGACGAAGGACCGCAGTGACCAGCTACCTCCCTGTCCCCCCTCAGGTGGACCTCCCCGCACTCGAGCGCGACGTGCTCGCCTTCTGGCGTGAGCGCCAGATCTTCGAGAAGTCGGTCGCGCGCAACGCCGGCGCCCCCGATTCTCCTGGCACCTGGACGTTCTACGAGGGTCCGCCCACCGCCAACGGTCGGCCGGGGACGCACCACATCGAGTCGCGCACCTTCAAGGACGTCTTCCCGCGGTTCCGGACGATGCAGGGCTACCAGGTCAACCGCAAGGGGGGCTGGGACTGCCACGGCCTGCCGGTCGAGCTCGCCGTCGAGAAGGAGCTCGGCTTCTCCGGCAAGGCCGACATCGAGGCCTTCGGGATCGCGGAGTTCAACGCCCGCTGCCGCGAGTCGGTGCTCCGCCACGTCGACCTCTGGGAAGAGATGACCGACCGCATGGGCTGCTGGATCGACATGCGCCAGCCCTACCGCACCATGGACCCGGAGTACGTCGAGTCGGTCTGGTGGGCGCTGAAGCAGATCCACGGCAAGGGACTGCTGCAGGAGGACTTCCGCGTCGCGCCGTACTGCCCCCGCGACGGGACGACCCTCTCCGACCACGAGCTCGCGCAGGGCTACGAGACCGTGACCGACCCGTCGGTCTACGTGCGGTTCCCGCTGACCTCCGGCCCGTACGCCGGACAGGCCTCGCTGCTGATCTGGACGACGACACCGTGGACGCTGGTCTCCAACGCGCTCGTCGCCGCTCACCCCGAGATGACCTACGTGACCGCCAGCAACGGCGAGGAAACGCTGGTCGTGGCGGAGTCGCTCGTCGAGAAGGCGCTCGCCCCTTCTGATGGGCAGAGCGGCTGGACGGTCGGGGACCGGTTCAGCGGCGCCGACATGGTCGGGTGGACCTACCAGCGGCCCTTCGAGCTGGTCGACTGGCCGGCCCGCACCGATGACCGGGACCTGCCCGACGCGCACTTCGTGGTCAACGAGGACTACGTCACCGCGGAGGACGGCACCGGTCTCGTGCACCAGTCCCCCGCCTTCGGCGAGGACGACTTCCTGTCCTGCCGGCGCAACGGCGTCGCGATGGTCAACCCGATCGACCGCACCGGCCACTTCGAGGTCGACGTACCGCTGGTCGGTGGGCAGTTCTTCCGGCACGCCAACACCGACCTCGTCGAGGACCTCACCGAGCGGGGCGCGCTCTTCCGGCACGTGCCCTACGAGCACAGCTACCCGCACTGCTGGCGCTGCCACACCGCGCTCATCTACTACGCCCAGCCGTCGTGGTACGTCCGCACCACCCAGATCAAGGACGCCCTGCTGCGGGAGAACGAGAACACCAACTGGTACCCCGGGACGATCAAGCACGGGCGCTACGGCGACTGGCTGGACAACAACATCGACTGGGCCCTCTCCCGCAGCCGCTACTGGGGTACGCCGCTGCCGATCTGGCGCTGCGACGAGGACCACCAGGTCTGCGTGGGATCCCTGGCCGAGCTGAGCGAGCTCACCGGCACCGACCAGTCCGGTCTCGACCCGCACCGGCCCTTCGTCGACGACATCACCTTCGCGTGCCCGACTTGCGGCGAGCAGGCGCGTCGGGTGCCGGAGGTGATCGACGCCTGGTTCGACTCCGGCTCGATGCCGTTCGCGCAGTGGGGCTACCCGCACGTCGAGGGCTCGGCCGAGCGGTTGGAACAGGCCTACCCGGCCGACTTCATCTGCGAGGCCATCGACCAGACCCGTGGGTGGTTCTACACGCTGATGGCGGTGGGGACGTTGGTCTTCGACCAGTCGTCCTACCTCAACGTGCTCTGCCTCGGCCACATCCTGGCCGAGGACGGGCGCAAGATGTCCAAGCACCTCGGCAACATCCTCGAGCCGATCCCGCTGATGGACGAGCACGGCGCCGACGCGGTGCGCTGGTTCATGGCCGCAGGTGGGTCGCCCTGGGCCGCCCGTCGGGTGGGGCACACGACCATCCAGGAGACCGTCCGCAAGGTGCTGCTGACCTACTGGAACACGGTCGCCTTCCAGGTGCTCTACGCGCGGGCCTCCGACTGGAGCCCGGGTGATCCGGCACCCGACCTGGCCGACCGCCCGGCCCTGGACCGGTGGGCGCTCTCCGAGGCACACCGGCTCGCGCAGGCGGTCACCGAGGCGCTCGAGTCCTTCGACACCCAGCGAGCCGGGTCACTGCTCTCGGCGTACGTCGACGACCTGTCCAACTGGTACGTCCGCCGTTCGCGGCGTCGCTTCTGGGCCGGCGACGCGGCCGCGCTCGCGACCCTGCACGAGTGCCTGTACGTCGTGACCCTGACCCTCGCGCCGCTGACCCCGTTCATCACCGAGCGGGTGTGGCGCGACCTGTTCGCTAGCACCTCCGAGGAGCTGCCCGAGTCGGTCCACCTGGCCAGCTGGCCGCGGGTCGACGGCAGCCTCGTGAACGATGACCTGGCCGCCCAGGTGAAGCTCGTCCGTCGGCTGGTCGAGCTCGGCCGGGCGGCTCGGGCCGAGGCCAAGGTGAAGACGCGTCAGCCCCTGCGGCGGGCGCTGGTGGCCACGTCGGCGTACGACCGGCTCTCGGAGGAGCTGCGCCAGGAGGTGGCCGACGAGCTCAACGTCGCCGCCATCGAACCGCTCTCCTCCGCCGGTGCGGACCTGGTCGACCACACCGCCAAGGGCAACTTCCGGGCTCTCGGCAAGCGCTTCGCCAAGGACACGCCGCGGGTCGCGGCCGCGATCGCTGCTGCCGATGCCGGGGCCCTCGCCGACGCCCTGAAGTCGGACGGCAGGGCGAGCGTCGACCTCGACGGCGAGCCGGTCGAGGTGCTGACCGACGAGGTGATCATCTCCGAGCGCCCGCGCGAAGGCTGGTCGGTGGTCAACGAGCAGGGCGAGACCGTCGCCCTCGACCTCGAGCTGACCCCCGAGCTGCGCCGCGCCGGTGTCGCGCGCGAGGTGGTGCGGATGATCCAGGAGGCCCGCAAGACCGGTGGCTTCGAGGTCTCCGACCGGATCGCGCTCAGCTGGCACGTGCTGGACCAGGCGGGCTCGGTCGAGACGCGCGAGGCGATCGAGGAGCACCGCGAGCTGATCGCCCGTGAGGTGCTGGCCTCGACGATCGCCGAGGCTGACACCGCCGACGGCCTGGAGCAGTCCGACCCGGCCCTCGGACTCGCCTTCACCGTGTACCGGATCTAGGGCGCCACAACGTCATACGTCCTGGTCGCCATCACGACCAGGACGTATGAAGTTGCCAGCCGATCAACCCTGCTGGTGCTGGTCTCCGTCGCCGTGCTCGGCGTGCTGGCCCTCGTCGGGCGAGTCGTCGGCGGGGACCGGGAGGTCGCCGCCCTCGCCGTTGCCGTCGAGCGCCTGCAGCTGCTGGGTGAAGTAGCTCTTCAGGCGGCTGCGGTACTCACGCTCGAAGGAGCGCAGGTTCTCGATCTCGCCGTCGAGGCGGCTCTTCTCGCGCTCCATCTCGCCGAGCAGGTCGCGGCGACGGGTCTCGGTCTCGCTGTCCAGGCTCTGCGCGCGGGCACGGGCCTCCTGCTCGAGCTTGTCGGTGTTCTCCTTGGTCTCCGTCTCCAGCTTCTGCGCCGCGGCACGGGCCTCGGTGACGATCTTCTCGGCGTCCTCACGCGCCTCGGCGACGACCTCGTCGGCGTTGCGGGTGGCGAGCTCGAGCAGACGGGTCGCGGCCGACGACGCCTCGGCCGCGGTGGTCACCTTGATCTGCTCGGTGGGCGCCGCAGGCTTCTCGGGCTCGGCGGGCTTCTCGTCCTCGACCGGGGTCTCGGCCGGCTTCTCGGCGGGCTTCTCGACCGGTGCCGGCACCGTGACAGGGGCACCGTCCGCGGCCGCGGTGAGCTTCGAACGAAGGTCGTCGTTCTCCTTGAGCAGTCGCTCCAGCTCCGCCTCGACCTCGTCGAGGAACTGGTCGACCTCGCCCATGTCGTAGCCCTCGCGGAGCCGCACCGGCGTAAAGCGCTTGTTGCTCACGTCCTCGGGCGTCAGCGGCATGACCTCACCAATCCTTGAACTCGTTGCGGTTGCGTCTGCTGTGCGCAGGAACAGTACCGGGTCGCGCGCCTGTGCCCGGAGCCAGAGGTCCAGGACCGGACCGCCGCCGGACGCGCTAGAACAGGAGCGCGCGGTTGAGCTTGAGCAAGATGTAGCAGATCAGCAGCAGTGCGACGAAGCTCAGGTCGATCGCCACGCCCCCGAGCCGCAGCGGCGGGATGATGCGGCGCAGCGCCTTCACCGGCGGGTCGGTGGCCGAGTAGACGCCCTCGAGCACCACCAGCACCGGACCACGAGGTGTCCACGCCCGGGCGAAGATCTGGATCCAGTCGACGATCAGGCGCACGAAGAGCAGCACGATGAACGCGCTGAGGACCAGTTCGATGATCCCGCCGATGATTGCCACGTGGCGAGCCTAGAAGGTGGTTGGGAACCAGGGACCCTGCGGGTCAGCTCTGGTTGAAGAAGCCGCCCTCGGCGATCCGCTGCTTGTCCTCCGCGGCCACCGAGACGTTGGGCGGCGAGAGCAGGAAGACCTTGTTGGTGACGCGCTCGATGGTGCCGCGCACCGAGAAGACCAGGCCGGCGGCGAAGTCGACGAGGCGCTTGGCGTCGGTGTCGTCCATCTCCGAGAGGTTCATGATCACGGGCACGCCGTCGCGGAAGTTCTCGCCGATCACCCGGGCCTCGTTGTAGGTGCGGGGGTGCAGCGTGGTGATGCGCGACATGGGCGCCACGGTGGTGGTGGGGCGGCCCTGCGGCTCACGCGCGGGGCGGCGGCGCTCGGCGAGGTTGGCGACCGGACGAGCGGGCTCCTGCTCGGCGCGCGGCTCGGTGCGGCGAGGGGGCTCGTCGAACTCGGTGTCGGCGTAGTCGCCCTCGGCGTCCTCGAGCAGGCCGAGGTAGACGCCCATCTTCCGCATCGCGCTCATGTCGTGAATTCCTCTGCTCTCGTGACGCTTGGTGGGACCCGATCCGTGCGCCGCGTGCCAACGGATACGGCGCTTCGGACATTACTTGACGACCGGCCTCGGACCGAGGACCGCCGAGCCGATCCGCAGGTGTGTCGCACCGTGACGTACGGCATCTTCGAGGTCGCCACTCATCCCGGCCGAGACCCAGGTCGCCCCGGGCTCCTGGGCGCGTACGTCGGCGGCGATCGCGGCCAGCTTCTCGAACGCCTCGCCGGGGTCCCCGCCGAGCGGCGCAACCCCCATGACACCGCGCAATTGGAGGCCCTCGGCCTCCTGGAGGCGCGCCACCAGGGCGGGCACGTCGTCGGGGTCGCAGCCGGACCGACCCTCCGCCCCAGGGGGGTCGAGGCTGACCTGGACGAGGCAGTCGAGCAGGCGTCCGCGCTCCTGGGCGCCACGGCTCAGGCCGCCCACCAGCTTGGCCCGGTCGACCGAGTGCACGACGTCGGCGTACGTCGTGACGGCGGCTGCCTTGTTGCTCTGCAGCCCGCCGATGAAGTGCCAGCGCACGTCGAGGTCGGAGCACTCCGCGGCCTTCTCGACGGCCTCCTGGTGACGGTTCTCCCCGACGTCACGGACGCCGAGGTCGGCCAGCAGGCGTACGTCGGAGGCGGGGAAGAACTTGGTCACCACGACCAGCGTGATCTCGTCGGGACTCCGGTCCGCGGCCGCGCACGCCACGTCGATCCGCTCGCGGACAGCCGCCAGCCCTTGTGCGATCTCGTCGTGTCGGGTCATGGCCTCATCCTGATCACCCCGGCCAGCCGGCCGGCACCCGCCCCGTCGCGGCGGTGCGAGTAGAGGTCCGGCGACTCCCGCGTGCAGCGCGACACGTCGGTCACGGTGACCCCCACGCGCTCGAGCTGGGCACGCACACCGGCACCGATGTCGAGGGCCGGGGTGCCCCACGACGTCGTCGCCAGGGAGGCCGGCTCGCGACCGGCCACCTCCTGCTGCATCGCCGCGGGCACCTCGTAGCAGGACCCACAGATGTGCGGCCCGACCCAGGCCTGGATGGTCGAGGCGCCGAGGTCTCGCATCCGGGCCACGCAGGCGCCGACGACGTCTTCGACCAGTCCTTGTCGGCCGGCGTGCGCGGCCCCGACCACGCCGGCTGCCGGGTCGGCCAGCAGCACCGGCACGCAGTCGGCGACCCGGACCATCAGCACGAGGTCGGCGCGATCGGTGACCAGGGCGTCGCACTGCTCGCGCGGTCCACCGGCCTCGACCACGGTGTGCCCGTGCACCTGCTGCATGTCGGCCAGCGTCGCGCCAGGGGCGAACTCGTCGAGCAGCAGCGCGACGTTGCGGCGTACGGCCTCGGGGTCGTCGTCACCGACCAGGGCCAGGTTGAGCGAGTCGAAGGGCACAGCACTGACCCCGTCGTACCTGTCGGTGAACGCCAGGTCGACGGGGCCGGTGCTGCTGCGATGAGCGAACAATCTCGGTCTGGTGCCCCTACTTCAGGAAGTCGGGGACATCCAGCTCGTCGTCGCTGAAGGTCGGCGCCGAGCGCTGCGGGGCGGGCGGCTGCGAGCTCCCCTGCTGGGCGCCGACCGTGACCGGCTCGCGGCGCGGGGCCGTCTGCTGCTCGGGCGCCTTGCGCTGCTCGGCCAGGGCCCGGGCGGCCGCCCGGGTCTCCTCCTGGCTCTGCGGCTTCTGCGTCTGGGCGGGACGCGGGCGCAGGCCCTGGCCCTCGTCACGACGCTTGGGCCGGCCACCCTCGAACCCGGCGGCGATCACCGTGACACGGACCTCGTCACCGAGCGCGTCGTCGATGGTCGCGCCGAAGATGATGTTGGCGTCGGCGTGCACCGCCTCCGACACCATCGCGGCTGCCTCGTTGATCTCGAACAAGCCGAGGTCGGAACCACCGGCGATCGAGAGCAGCACACCCTGGGCACCGTCGATCGACTCCTCGAGCAGCGGGCTGGAGACCGCCAGCTCGGCCGCCTCGACGGCGCGGTTCTCGCCGCGCGCCGAGCCGATGCCCATCAGGGCGGAGCCGGCGTTGGACATCACCGACTTGACGTCGGCGAAGTCGAGGTTGATCAGGCCCGGGGTGGTGATCAGGTCGGTGATGCCGGAGACACCCTGCAGCAGGACCTGGTCGGCCTGCTTGAAGGCGTCGAGCATGCTGACGTTGCGATCGGAGATCATCAGCAGCTTGTCGTTGGGGATCACGATGAGGGTGTCGACCTCTTCGCGCAGGCTGGCGATGCCCTCCTCCGCCGAGGTGGCCCGACGGCGACCCTCGAAGGCGAACGGCCGGGTCACCACACCGATGGTGAGCGCGCCGAGCGAGCGGGCGATCTTGGCGACGACCGGGGCGCCACCGGTGCCGGTGCCACCGCCCTCGCCGGCGGTGACGAAGACCATGTCGGCGCCCTTGAGCACCTCTTCGATCTCCTCGGAGTGGTCCTCGGCGGCCTGCGCACCCACGTCGGGGTTCGCTCCGGCGCCGAGCCCACGGGTGAGCTCGCGGCCGATGTCGAGCTTGACGTCGGCGTCACTCATCAACAGGGCCTGTGCGTCCGTGTTGATGGCGATGAACTCGACGCCCTTCAGCCCGACCTCGATCATCCGGTTGACGGCGTTGACTCCACCTCCACCAATACCCACGACCTTGATCACGGCCAGGTAGTTCTGGGGTGCTGCCACGGCGGTGCCTCTCATGTTGCGTGCCACCCGGCCCTGCTGCCGGACGAGCTCTCGGATGTTCCTGGGGAAGTCCTCCGGCTGACCGTGAACCCTAACCCTGAAGTAGAGGGTTAACGTTATGTCAACCTGAGGTTGTGTACTCAAGGTAGGAGAACCGTCCCGGCGTACCCGGGCAACACGCGGGCGGTGGCGCGAGAAAAGAAAAATCTCGGCGGTCGGCTGGGCCGGACGGATTCCCCGGGCGCCCGGGGAAACTGCACCCGGGAGGCCGATACTTCGCCCCTCCGCCTTCAGTACTGCCCCTCCGGCGCGTCCGTTTCGTCCGCGGGTGGTGGGGGCTTGGTTTCCCCGGACGTCCGGGGAAACCCCGGGCTGGCGGGCAGAACAAGGGCTGCCAGCCCCCGGGTTCGCCTGCCAGCCCCGCCCGGAATGTCAGCGGCCCGGAATGTCAGCGGCCCGGAATGTCGCGGCCGGGGAGGTCAGCGCGTGGTCGGGCGGGCGGGGACGGAGACGTCGATCTGCTGGCCCGGCCGACGCAGGAGTACGGCGAGCACCTCGGCCTTCTGGCCGGAGTCGTCGGAGCTCCCCCAGAGCACGCGACGGCCGTTGCCCAGCACCAGCTGGATCTTGTCGACGCTGGAGACCTCGACGGTGTCGACCCGGGAGGCGATGCCGGCGGGCAGCGAGCCGATCACGCGGCCGCCCTCGACGAGGGCCTCGTCGGCCGTGTCGGGGGGCGCGATCACCAGCGGCAGCCGCTTGGGCCGGGCGGCGTAGTGGCCGAAGAGCACGCCCTGGTCGTCGAGCGCCTGCAGCCCGTTGCCCTGGTTGATCACCGCGATCGGGGTGCGCTCGGTGACGTCGATGTGCACGGTGTGCGGCCAGCTGCGCGAGACCTCGGCATCCCGCACGCTCGCGATGTCCTCCACCCGTTTGCGGATCGCGTCCAGGTCCAGGCGAGCCAGCGGCGTGCCGGTGGGTACGTCGGCCGCGCGCTCGATGCGACCGTCACCCAGTGTCGTGGTGCCCGTCACGGAGACGTCCTCGGCCGTCACGAGGCTGGAGAAGAAGACGACCCACACCGAGGCCGCAACGGCACCGACGACGAGCAGCGCCAGCAGGGCGAGCCGCAGCTTGCGCCAGCGACCGGCGTTGCGCCGGCGGCGGAAGTCCTTGCGGGCGATCCGCACCGTCTCCTCGTCGGGGCCGGTGGAGGGCGGCGGCGCCTGGCTCTCCGCCTCGGTGATCTCGTCGTGCTTGCGGCGGCGCAGGCGGTCACGCATCGACATCGGACACCCCCTGCTCCCCCAGCAGCTCCAGCACCTCGGGGCCGAGCAGCGTGACGTCTCCCGCCCCGAGCGTGAGCACGACGTCACCGGGACGCGCGCGCTCGACGAGGTGCGCGGGCACTGCCGACCACGAGGGCTCGAAGACGACGTGCGCCGGATCGAGAGGTACGGCGTCGGCCACGAGTGCTCCTGTCACACCGGGCTCGGGGTCCTCGCGGGCCACGTAGATGTCCATCACGACGACCTCGTCCGCAGCACCGAGCGCGACGCCCATGTCGGGGCCGAAGATGCGGGTCCGCGAGACCATGTGCGGCTGGAAGGCCACCACGACCCGGCCCTCCCCCGCCAGCGATCGCGCGGCCTGGAGGTCGCCGGAGATCTCGTTGGGGTGATGGGCGTAGCTGTCGTAGACACGGACTCCACCGGCCTGGCCCTTGAGCTCCATCCGACGCCTGGTGCCGGTGAACGCACCCAGCCCGCGGGCCAGGTCGGCGAAGCCGTAGCCGAGTCGCAGCCCGCAGGTCAGGGCAGCCAGCGCGTCCAGGACGTAGTGGCGCCCTGGGATCTGGAGGGTGACCTCCCCCAGTCGTCGACCGCGGTCGACGACGGCGAAACGGGAGGCCGAGCCCAGGAAGCGGAGGTCCTCGGCCCGGACCTCGGCGTCGACCCGCTCCCCCACACGTACGACGGCGAGGCCACGTTCGACCGCCGTACGACCCAGCGCGTCGGCACCGGGGTCGTCGGCACACACCACCAGGAAGCCGTCGGGCGAGATGCGGTCGATGAAGGTGTCGAACGCGGCGCGGTAGGCCTCGGGAGTGCCGTAGTTGTCGAGGTGGTCGGCCTCGACGTTGGTGACCAGCGCGGCGTGGGGCGAGTAGACGAGGAAGGCGCCGTCGCTCTCGTCGGCCTCCGCGACGAAGAGGTCGCCGCTGCCGTCGTGGGCATTGGAACCGGTCTCGTTGAGCTCGCCGCCGATGGCGAAGGACGGGTCCGCACCACAGTGCTGGAGCGCGACGGTCAGCAACGAGGTGGTGGTGGTCTTGCCGTGCGTGCCGGCGACGGCGACCACGGTGCGGCCCTGCATCACCGACTCCAGGGCGGCCGAGCGCGGCAGGATCCGCAGGCCACGCTCGGTGGCGGCCACCACCTCGGGGTTGTTCTCCCGGACCGCGGTCGAGACGACGACCGTGTCGGCGTCGCCGAGGTTGGCGGCGTCGTGACCGAGGTGGCAGGTGGCCCCCAACGCGCGCAACGCCTCGATCGTCCGGGACTCCTTGGCGTCGCTGCCGGAGACGGTGATGCCGCGGGCCAGCATGATGCGGGCGATGCCGGACAGTCCCGCGCCGCCGATGCCCACGAAGTGCACCCGGCCGAGCTGGTCGGCGGGCAGCAGCGTGTCTGGGACGGGCACCCTCATCGGACGGCCTCGAAGACCAGGGCGGCCAGCTTCTCGTCGGCGTCGAGCGGGATCAGGTGCGAGGCCGCGGCCGACATCGCCGCCAGCCGATCGGGGTCGGTGAGCAGGTCAGGGACCGCACGGCGCACCCACTCCGGCGTCAGCGCTGCGTCGGCCACGAGCAGGCCACCGCCGGCGTCGATCACCGGGCGGGCGTTGTGGGCCTGCTCCCCGTTGCCGATCGGCAGCGGCACGTAGATCGCCGGTAGACCCACCCCGGACACCTCGGTGACCGTGTTGCTCCCGGCCCGGCAGACGACGGCGTCGGCAGCGGCGTACGCGAGGTCCATCCGGCTGACGAACGGCACCACGACGTACGGCGGACCGCCGACCGGGACCTCCGGCTTCGCCTCCCCCTGCGGGCCGACGATGTGCAGCACCTGGATGCCGGCCTCGGCGAAGGCGGGAGCCGCCGCCGCGAGCGACTGGTTGAGCCGACGCGCCCCCTGCGAGCCACCGGTCACCAGCAGCGTCGGCCGGTCGGGGTCGAGCCCGAACGTCGCCCGCGCCTCGGCGCGCAGCGCCGCCCGGTCGAGCGTGCTGATCATCCGGCGGATCGGCAGCCCGAGGTAGCGGGCGTGCGGGAGGTCGGTGTCGGGGAAGCTGGTGGCGACGTACGGCGTGAACCGGGCGCCGAGCTTGTTGGCGAGACCGGGAACGGCGTTGCCCTCGTGGACGACGAGGGGCAGCTTGCGCTTGCGGGCGGCGAGGTACGCCGGCGCCGAGACGTAGCCGCCGAAACCGACCACCACGTCCGGCTGCACGCGGTCCAGCACCTCGAGGCACGCCTTCATCGCCTCCCGCAGTCGACCCGGGGTGCGCAGCAGCTCCACGCCCGGTCGCCGCGGCACCGGCACCGGCGGGATCAGCTCGAGCGGGTAGCCGGCCTCAGGCACGACCCGGGTCTCGAGCCCGCGCGCGGTGCCGAGCGCGGTGACCTCGATGTCAGGGTCGCGGCGACGCAGGGCATCAGCGGTGGCGAGCAGCGGCGAGGTGTGCCCGGCCGTCCCACCGCCGGCCAGCAGGACCCGCCGCAGGACTGGGGTGGACGCCATCAACCTCGCCTCGACCGCGCCGAGCCGCCCGGTCGACCGGTCCGGGCTCGAGCACGGGCACTGCCGGCCGAGATGGCGCCGGGCAGCGACATCCGTCCGGGACGCTTCTTGCCGGTACGTCGCTCGCCGCGGCGGTCGCGCAGGGCAGCGGCCGCCTCCGGTTCGGCCCGCGCGAACCCGACGAGCAGGCCGAGCGCGACCATCGACGGCACCAGCGCCGATCCGCCGTAGGACACGAGCGGGAGCGGGATACCGATCACGGGGAGCAACGCCAGCACCATGCCGATGTTGATGATCATCTGGGACATCAACCAGATCGTGACACCCGCCGACACGTAGCGCACGAACGGGTCGGCTGTGTTGATCGCCAGCCGGATGGCGGCGAAGGCCACGGCGCCGAAGAGCGCCAGCACCAGCAGGGTGCCGACCAGGCCGAGCTCCTCGCCGAGCACGGCGAAGATGAAGTCGGTGTGCGCCTCCGGGAGGTTGCCCCACTTCTGCTGGCTGGCGCTGAGTCCCTTGCCGAAGATGCCGCCGCTGGACATGCCGAGCAGGCCGTGTCCGGCCTGCCAGCCGGCGCCCTGGAAGTCCTTGAACGGGTCGATGAAGCCGGTCAGGCGGGTACGCCGCTCGGAGTTCGAGGCCGCGAGGTAGAACGCCACCACCCCGACCAGGGAGAGCGCGATCCCGAACAGCCGGGCCGGGACGCCGACGACCCACAGCATCCCGAGCAGGATGGCGAACAGCACCAGGGCGGTGCCGAGGTCGTGCTGGAACACGACGAGGGCCGAGATCATGGTCACGACCGGAGCCACCGGGATCAGTGCGTGCCACGGGCTGTCGAGGTAGCGCTCCTTCTTGGCGTAGACGTCCGCGGTCCACAGCACGATCGACAGCTTGGCGATCTCGGAGGGCTGCACGGTCAGCGGACCGAGCGCGAGCCAGTTGCGGTTGCCGTTGACGGCGAAGCCCAGGCCGGTCTGGGTCAGGCAGAGCAGGATCACCGCGACCAGGACCGCCGGCCACGCGAGCAGCCGCAACAGCCGCCGGTTCATCCGGCTGGCCAGCCAGGCGGCCGGGAGTCCGATCACCACCCAGGTCAGCTGCTTGAGGAAGATGTAGTAGCTGCTGTCGTGGACCCGGTAGCTGTAGACGCTCGAGGCGCTCAGCACCATCATCAGGCCGATCGCCAGCAGCATGGTGGAGCCGCCGAGCAGCAGGTAGTAGGAGGTGAGCGGCCGCTCCATCGCGCGGCGGACGATGGCCGCGCGGTAGGAGACCCAGCCGGCCAGGCCGGGTTGCTGCACAGGGAGCGGAACGGCTTGCTGTCCGGTGTCGCGGCCAGTCTCGCTGGTGACGCTCACCCGGTCCTCCTCGCCGTACGTTTCCTTGCCGCTAGCTCCGCCGCATCCGGTGCACGGCTTCCGCAAAGGCGTCACCGCGTGCGCCGTAGTTGGCGAACATGTCCATCGACGCACATCCCGGGGCCAACAGCACGGTGTCGCCGGGGTGTGCCAGCGACGCGGCCCCGGCCACGACACGGTCCATGGGTCCTTCGCCTTCAGTCTCCCCGGCCGCAACTTCGATCACAGGCACATCGGGCGCGTGTCGCACGAGCGACTTGCGGATGACGTCGGCGTCCCGCCCCAGGAGGACGACGCCCCGCAGCCGGTCGCGCACCGAGGTGACGAGGTCGTCGAAGCCGGCTCCCTTGGCCAGTCCCCCGGCGATCCACACGACCGGGTCGTAGGCGCTCAACGAGGCCAGCGCTGCATGCGGGTTGGTCGCCTTGGAGTCGTCGATCCAGGTCACACCGTCGACCACGGCCACCTCCGCGATCCGGTGGCCGTCGGGACGGAACTCCCGGAGGGCGTGCTGGATCGCCGCCGGCGAGACGCCGTGGGACCTCGCCAGGGCTGCTGCCGCGAGCGCGTTGGCGACGTAGTGGGGTGCGGTGCTGGCCAGGTCGTCGAGCGTGCACAGCTCGGCCGCCGAGGTCTGCCGGTCCTCGATGAACGCCCGGTCGGCGAGCACGTCGTCGACCACGCCGACCATCCCGACCGCGGGAGTGCCGGGCGTGAACCCGATCGCACGAGCACCTTCCTGCACGTCGGCGTCGCGGACCAGCTGCTCGGTCACGGGGTCGGCCACGTTGTAGACGCAGGCCCGCTCGACGCCGGAGTAGATGCGGCCCTTGTCGGCGGCGTACGCCTCCCGGCCCCGCTCTGCTCCGGCGTACCAGTCCAGGTGGTCGTCGGCGACGTTGAGCACCGCGGCCGACTCCGCCTTCATGGTGGAGGTGTAGTGCAGCTGGAAGCTGGAGAGCTCGACCGCCAGCACGTCCCAGGGCTCGGGGTCCATCACGGCCTCGACGATCGGCAGGCCGACGTTGCCGCACGCGACGGTGCGGAGTCCGGCCGCGCGCAGCATCGCCTCCAGCATCTGCACGGTCGTGGTCTTGCCGTTGGTGCCGGTGACCGCCAGCCACGGGGCCGGGTGGGCCGGGTCGCGCAGCCGCCAGGCCAGCTCGACCTCGCCCCAGATCGGGACGCCGCGCTCGGCGGCCTGTGCGAGCAGCGGCGAGGAGGGCGCCCAGCCGGGTGAGGTCACCACGAGGTCGGTGTCGTCGGGCAGCACGGCGGTCGAGCCCTCGCCGAGCCGGACCGTCGCGCCGAGGCTCTCCAGCAGGGTGGCCCGCTCGCGACGGTCACCCTGGTCGGACTCGTCGAGCGCGGTCACCTGGGCACCCAGGAAGGTCAGGTTGTCCGCGGCGGCGTACCCCGAGACGCCGAAGCCGGCGACGGTGACGCGGACGCCGCTCCAGTCGCTGGTGCGGCCCAGGGCCAACAGGTCGTCGAGGTTCATGAGCCGGCGACCCACTCGGCGTAGAAGACCCCCAGCCCCGTCGCGACGAAGATGCCCGCGATCAGCCAGAACCGGATGACGACGGTGATCTCCTCCCAGCCCAACATCTCGAAGTGGTGGTGCAGGGGTGCCATCCGGAACAGCCGTCGGCCACCGGTGGCCTTGAAGAAGCCGACCTGCAGGATCACCGAGAGGGTCTGGATCACGAACAGTCCGCCGAGCAGGGCGAGCAGGAACTCGGTGCGGGTGAGTACGGCGAACCCGGCCAGCGCCCCGCCGAGGGCGAGGGAGCCGGTGTCGCCCATGAAGATCTTGGCCGGTGAGGCGTTCCACCACAGGAAGCCGAAGCACGCACCGGTGATCGCGGCCGCCACGACGGCCAGGTCGAGCGGGTCGCGCACCTCGTAGCACTTCGGTCCGGCCGCGCGCCCGCACCACTGGTTGTTCTGCCAGATGTTCACCAGCGTGTAGGCGCCGAACGTCATCACCGCCGCGCCCGCCGCCAGCCCGTCGAGGCCGTCGGTGAGGTTGACGGCGTTGCTCGACCCTGCGATGAGCAGCCAGATGAACAGCAGCAGCACGATCATCGGCAGCGTGAAGGAGCGCGGGTCGCGGATGAAGGAGATGGCATGACCGGCCGGGGTCTGCCCGCGGCCGTCCTCCATCCAGGGCGACAGCGCGAGCCAGCCGAAGACGAGCGCCACGAAGGTCTGGCCGATGAACTTCGCCCGGCTGCGCAGGCCCAGGCTCCTCTGGCGGGCGATCTTGATGTAGTCGTCGAGGAAGCCGACCGTGCCGAGGCCGACGAAGAGAAAGAGCAGCAGCAGGGCCGAGGCACTCGGCGAGTTGCCGGTGACCAGCTTGGCCAGGAAGTACGCCGCCACCGAGGCGAGCACGATCACCAGGCCGCCCATGGTCGGCGTACCGCGCTTGGTGTGGTGGGTCGTCGGGCCGTCGTCGCGGATCAGCTGGCCGTATCCCTTGGCCGCCAGCACCCGGATGGCGTAGCGGGTGCCGACCATCGTGAAGAGCAGGGCGAGGCCACCTGCCAGCAGGATCGCTCTCATCCGGGGTCCCCTCGGAATCGTGTCGCGGGCGAGCGCAGCGAGCTCGACACGCCATTGCGTGGGGTGGTCATCGGCCGCCCTCCTCTCCCAGATCGACTCCGGGGCCGACTCCGGGATCCTCCCCGAGCAGCGTCTCGGCGACCCGTTCGAGCCGCAGGGCCCGGGACGCCTTGACCAGGACGACGTCGGGACCCGCCACATTGTCGCGCAACCACTCACTGGCCTGTTCGACGGTCTCGACCCGGCGCGCCGTGCGGTCGCCACCACGCGCGTCGACCACCGCCTCGTGGATGCCGCGGGCACCGTCACCCACGGTGACCACCTCGTCGATGCCCAGGCGGTGCGCGAGCGTGCCGATCGCCCGGTGCTCGTCGTCGGCGCTGGCACCGAGCTCACGCATCTCCCCGAGCACCGCGACCGTACGGCGCCCGCCGCGCTGCCCCATCCGGGCGAGCGTCTCGAGGGCGGCGACCATCGAGTCGGGGTTGGCGTTGTAGGCGTCGTTGACCACGACCAGCCCGTCGGAGCGTTCGTGGACCTCCATCCGCCACGGGGAGAGCCGGTCGATCGAGCGCAGGCTCTCGGCGACGTCGGCCAGCGAGAGCCCGGCGGCCAGGGCCGTGGCGGCGGTGGCCGCGGCATTCATGGCCTGGTGCTCGCCGACGAGGCGCAGGGCGACGTGCTCGGTGCCCTCGTGGGTCAGGTCGAAGGACGCCCGGCCCAGGTCGTCCACCTCGACCTCGCCCAGACGCAGGTCGGACCCTGCACGGCCGAAGGACCAGGCGCGGGCCGAGGTGCGTGCGGCCATCGTGGACACCAGCGGGTCGTCGGCATTGAGCACGGCGGCACCGTCGGCCGACAGCGCCTCGACCAGCTCACCCTTGGCGATCGCGATGTTGGCCTGCGAGCCGAACTCGCCGATGTGGGCCTTGCCGACGTTGAGCACCAGTGAGATGTCGGGCGGCGCGATCTGGCACAGCTCTGCCAGGTGGCCGATACCGCGCGCGCCCATCTCCAGCACGAGGAAGCGGGTCTCGCCGGTGGCCCGCAGCACGGTGAGCGGCAGGCCGAGCTCGTTGTTGAACGACCCGGCGGTGGCGATGGTCGGGGCGGCGTCCGCGAGCACCCTGGCCAGCATGTCCTTGGCGGTGGTCTTGCCCTGGGAGCCCGTGATCGCGATGACCTTCGGACCGGGGTCGTTCTCCCACAGCCGGCGCAGCACCTGGCGGGCGAGCTCCTGCAGGGCGGCCTGCGCGTCCGGGACGACGACGCTGGGGGCGCCGGTGGCGCGCGTGCCGAGCACTGCGGCCGCTCCACCCTCGACGGCCGTGGCGGCGTAGTCGTGGCCGTCGACGTGCTCCCCCGCGAACGCGACGAACAACCCCTGCGGCTCGGGCCGGCGGCTGTCCAGGAAGGCGGGGCCGGTGACCACGAGATCGGCGTCCCCGTCGGCCACCTCCCCGCCGACGAGGGTGGCGATCTGGCCGAGCGACAGCGGGATCACGGCCGGCCCCCCAGGGCGGCGAGCAGCTCCTCGCGGTCGTCGAAGGGGTGCACCGTGCCCTGGATCTCCTGCCCGGTCTCGTGGCCCTTCCCGGCGATGACGACGGTGTCACCGGGCCCGGCCAGGTCGACGGCGTGCCGGATCGCCTCGCGACGGTCACCGATCTCGAGGACCTGGGCTCCGGCGACGCCGCGCGCCCCCTCGAGCACGGCGGCGCGGATGGCCGCCGGGTCCTCGGTGCGTGGGTTGTCGTCGGTGACGACGAGCAGGTCGGCCAGCCGCGCACCGATGGCCCCCATCACCGGTCGCTTGCCGCTGTCGCGGTCACCGCCCGCCCCGATGACGAGCACCAGCCGACCCCGGGTGAGCGGGCGTACGGCGGACAGCGCCGCCTCGACGGCATCGGGCTTGTGGGCGTAGTCCACGAACGCGAGGAAGTCCTGTCCGGCGTCGATCCGCTCGAGCCGACCGGGCACCCCGCCGGAACGCGCGATGCCCTCGCTCACTAGTCGCGGGTCCAGCCCGGCCTCCCCGGCCAGCGCGATCGCGCACAGCGCGTTGGCGACGTTGAACTCCCCGGTCAGCGGCACCCGGGTCGTGATGCGGTCCTGCGCGGGCGTCACCACGGTGAACGTCGACCCGTCCGGCTCGAGGACGACGTCCCCGGCGCGCCAGTCGGCCGCCTGTCCCGACGGCGAGAAGGTCACCATCGGCACGGTCGCCTCCTCGAGCAGCCGCCGGCCGTAGGCGTCGTCGACGTTGGTGAGCCCGCGGCGCGAACGCTCCGGGGTGAACAGCGAGGCCTTGGCCGCGAAGTAGTCCTCCACGTCCTTGTGGAAGTCGAGGTGGTCGCGGCCGAGGTTGAGGAACGCTGCGGCGTCGAAGACCACCCCGGCCACGCGTCCCATCACCAGGGCGTGGCTGGAGACCTCCATCGCGCAGGCGGTCACCCCCTGCTCGACCATCACCGCGAACAGCGCGTGCAGGTCTGGTGCCTCCGGAGTGGTGAGCGCCGTCTTCACGTCCCGCCCGGCGATGCGGGTGCCGACGGTGCCGATCACTGCGGCCGGGACACCGGTCGCCTCCAGGGCACTGTCGAGGAGGCGGGTGCTGGTGGTCTTGCCCTGGGTGCCGGTGACCGCCATCAGCGTCAGGGCACGGGCCGGCTCGCCGTACAGCAGCGCCGCCAGGCGGCCGAGCACCGAGCGGGGGTTCTCGAGCACCAGCAGCGGCGTACTGGTCTCCCCCAGCGAGGCGGCACCCTCCTCGTCGGTCAGCACGGCGACCGCCCCCTCGGCGATCGCGTCGGCGGCGTACGTCGCGCCGTGCACCCGGCTTCCCGGAAGCGCTGCGTAGAGGTCGCCGGGACGGACCCGTTGCGAGCTCAGCGACAACCCGGTGACCTCGACGGCCTCGCTGGTCGACGGACGCAGGTCGGCGCCGGTCCACGCGGCCACCCGGGCCAGCGGGGTCCGGGGCGGGGACGTCGGGCGCGTGAGGCCGTCCGGGTCGACGCCGGCCTGGCGCTCGTCGTTCAGCTCGGGCACCACCCGAGGCTATCCACGACCGTGCACCCGCCACTTGGTGGGAATCCTGGCCGGAGGCGTGTCGGTCGGCGGAACGGCGTACTTCTGCAGGACGTAGTTGAGGATCTTGCGGAACACCGGGCCGGCCGTGCCACCACCGCTGGCGCCGTCGCTGGGGTGCTTGACCACGACGTAGACGGTGAAGCGCGGCTTGTCGGCCGGCGCGAACCCGGCGAAGGAGACGTCGAGGCCACCGTCGCGGTAGCAGTTGCAGGCTCCGCCGACCTCCTGGGCGGTGCCGGTCTTGCCGGCCACGCGGTAGCCCTCGATGCCGGCGCCCGGCGCAGTGCCGACGTCCTGGGTGGTGACACCCTCCATCATCTCGGCGGTCTTGCGGGCCGCGTCGGCACTGATCACCTGGCGACGCTTCGCCGTCTCGGTGCCGACCTCCTGGTCCGACGTGGTGGTGGCCCGCCCCACGACCAGGCTGGGGGTGATCAGCTGGCCGCCGTTGGCGACGGTGTTGATGGCCGTGGCCATCTGCAGGGCGTTGACCGAGAGCCCCTGGCCGAAGGCGACCTGCGCGCGGGTCAGGGTGTTCCAGCTGTCCCGGTCGCCGAGGACGCCACGGGCCTCGCCCGGCATGCCGACGTCGGTGCGCTGGCCCAGCCCGAACTTGACCAGGTGGTCGTAGAGCTCTGCCGGCGCGAACTGGGTGGCCGCGAGCGCCGTACCGATGTTGGAGGAACGCGCGATGACGCCGGCCAGGGTCAGGTGGATGGTGCCGTGGGGGAACCAGTCACCGATCACCCGGTCGAGCACGGGGAGCTCGGCCGGGATGGTGAACCGGGTGCGCGGGGTGACCTTGCCGGCGTCGATGAGCGACGACGTGGTGAGCACCTTCTCGACCGACCCCGGCTCGTAGACGTCGCTCAGCGCCCGGCTGCCGAGGTCGTCCTTGGCTGCCTTGCCGGGCTTGTTGGCGTCGAAGGTCGGGTAGTCGGCCAGCGCGAGGATCTCGCCGGTGCGGGAGTCGAGTACGACGGCCGCGCCGGACTGTGCCTTGGCCGACTCGACGGCCGTGCGGAGCACGCGCTGGCTGAACCACTGCACGTCGCGGTCGATGGTCAGCGTCAGGTTCTTGCCGTTGACCGGGTCGACCTGGCTGTTGTCGCCGAGCGGGATCCGGTTGCCGCCACCGACCTCGTAGGTCTCCTTGCCGTCCTTGCCGGCCAGCATGCCGTTGAAGCTGCGCTCCAGCCCGCCCGACACCTTGGTGGGGTCGTTGCCGAGGTAGCCGATCAGGTTGGCGGCGACGTCACCGGCGGGGTAGGTGCGCAGCGGGTCGGGGCGGGTGTCGACGCCGACGTAGTTGTGGGCCTTGAGCTCGTCCATCGTGCTCGAGGCCAGGGTCGAGGGGATCCGCCGGGCGATGTAGACGAAGCGCGTGGTGTCGTTCTTCTTGGTCAACTTGCCGAGCAGGTCGAAGTAGTCGAGGTGCAGCCGGTCAGCGAGCAGCTTGGCGATCGCCTCGGCGTTGGGCGTGGTCCGGGTCGGGTCGGCGACGACCATCATCCCGGCCACCGACTCGGCCAGCGGCGTCCCGTTGCGGTCGAGGATCTGGCCGCGCTTGGCCGGGAGCGCGATGTTGACCAGCCCGGCGGCCTCGGCGCGCGAGGCGTAGGCCTTGGAGTCCACGCCCTGGAGCTGGAACAGCCGGGCGCCGAACAACGAGAGCAGCATCGCGATGGCGAGCAGCCCCACCCTCAGACGGACATGGGTCGACCCACGCAGACTGCCTCGTTCTCTGCGTTGGGGACGTGTCAATGCGTTGCTCCGGACTGGTCCGACTCGTTGGTGGTGTTCTTCCTATCGCCTCCGCGCGTCTGAGCCGTGGAGGTGCCGCGGGTGTCGGCCTGCGAACCCGCGGTGGACGTGGTCTGGGGGGCGACCCTGATGACGAGGGTCTTGCGCTTCAGCGACGGCGGCGCGGGGGTCGGCAGCGGGTTGATGCGCACCGAGTTCTCGCTGGTGGCCGGTGCCGGGGCACCGAGCACCCCGCCGTCGAGCCGGATGAACGCGGGCTGCCCGGGCGGGACCATGCCCAGCTTCTTGGCCGCCACCGCGAGCCGCTGCGGGCTGCGCAGGGCGTCGAGGGTCATGCTCAACGACTGCTCCTTGGCGGTCAGCGTGTTGACCTGCTCCTGGAGGGCGGTGGCCTTGAACGAGGCCTGCTGCATGTTGGTGTTGAACATCAGCAGCCCGACGACACCGGCCACCAGCATCGCGATCACCAGCACCGCGAACGGCGTACGCGCGGCCTGGGTGCGCCCGATCGCGCGCCGCGGCGGCACGACGGTCAGGCGGGCACGCTCGACGGCGGCCTCGGCGAAGCGCGGGACCCGGGTGCGGGCCCCTGCCTTTGCGGCGGTGATCAGACTGCTCATGCGGCGTTGTCTCCCCGGTTCTTGGGCCGATTGGTGGGCCGGTTGTTGTTGACGCGTTCGACGGCGCGCAACCGCACCGAGGCGGCGCGCGGGTTCTGGGCGATCTCGGCGGCGGACGCCTTCTCGGCGCCGCGCGTGACCGAGCGCAGCGGCGGCTCGAGGCCGGCCGGGACGACGGGGAGGTCCGGCGGCACCTGCGAGGTGGTACCGGCCGCGAAGGCCTGCTTGACGAGTCGGTCCTCGAGCGAGTGGTAGCTCATCACCACGACGCGGCCGCCGACGCGGATCGACTCGATGGCGGCCGGGATGGCTCGACGCAGCACGCCGAGCTCGTCGTTGACCTCGATGCGCAGGGCCTGGAAGGTCCGCTTGGCCGGGTGTCCTCCCGTACGACGGGCCGGGGCCGGGATCGTCTGGCGGAGCAGCTCGACCAGGCGCGCCGATCCGGTGAACGGCTCGGTCTCCCGCTCCCGGACGATGGCCCGCGCGATCTGGCGCGCGAACTTCTCCTCGCCGTAGCTGCGCAGGATCCGGGCCAGCTCGGCCGCGGGGTAGCTGTTCAGCACGTCGGCCGCGGTCGGGCCCTCGCTGTCGTCCATTCGCATGTCGAGGGGGGCGTCCTCGGCGTAGGCGAAGCCTCGCTCACGGACGTCGAGCTGCATCGAGGAGACACCGAGGTCGAAGAGGATGCCGTCGACGGAGGCGATGCCCAGCTCGGCGAGCACGTCCGGGATCTCGTCGTACACCGCGTGCACCAGGGTGGTGCGCCCCTCGAACGGGGCCAGCCTCGCGCCGGCCAGCTCCAGGGCGTGCTGGTCGCGGTCGACCCCGACGACGTGGGCCTCCGGGCAACGGTCCAGGACCGCCTCGGTGTGACCGCCGAGCCCGAGGGTTGCGTCGACGAAGACCGAGCCGGGGCGCTCCAGCGAGGGCGCCACCAACGCAACGACCCGGTCGAGGAGGACCGGGACGTGGGTGGGACTGCTCATCTGTTCAGGTCCCGCCTAGTTCCGGACCAGGACCGTGAGGAGAACTGCTATCCCGCAGGAGGAGAGGGCGGAGAAGGCCATCACCGCGAGGGAGTCACGCACCTCGTGGCGGACCCGCCGTGCCGGCGTGATGGTGCCTTCGCTCATCGGGTTCGACCCCCTCGCATTGCTGTGGAACGTGGTGGGTGATCACAGGGCCAGGTTCTCCGTCCGCTCGACTCCCGGGTTGGAGGGAAGCGACTCATCTGACACCGGGGAAGGTGCGTCAGAGGAGTCATGGGAGGAGCGGACGCGAGCCTCGCCCTGCGATCACCGATGTGGAGTTGTCGTGCGGTCGTGCGTGCCGGTCAGAAGCCCGGAAAGATCTCTTCCTGGAGGTTGGCGAAGGCCTGTTCCTGGTCGGCGGTGTAGGCGGTCCACGAGCGGGGCTCCCAGACCTCGATCCGGTCGTAGACCCCGATCACGACGGCATCCCGGTCGAGCCCGGCGTACTGCCGCAGCTCAGGGGTGATCGTGACCCGGCCCTGCTTGTCGGGGACCTGCTCGGTGGCCAGCGCGAACAACATCCGGCCGTAGGCCCGCAGACGGGCGTCGGTCTGGGATGCGTTCCTGAACTTCTCGGTGAACACGGCGAAGTCGGCCTTGGTGCGGATGTCGAGGGCCCGTTCCTGACCACGAGTGATCACCAGGCCCTCCTTCATCTCGTCTCGGAACTTCGCGGGGAGGAAGAGCCGGCCCTTGTCGTCGAGCTTCGGGGTGTAGCTGCCGGAGAACATCTGCTGCTCCCCTCACCCACGGTTCTGCGTCAAGAACTGCCTGTTCCCTCCACTTCGCACCACTCTACTCCACATCCCCCCACCGTCAACCACTTTCCGACCACTCGACACCCCCCTTTTCTCCCGGATCTCCCTCACCCGGAGGCCGCTTCGCAGTCCGGGACCGGATCGCCCCGGAAACAGGCGCGGTGACCGGATCGAGACCTCCGCGCCCTGTCCCAGCGCGTGGCCGGTGTGGTGGCATGGGCTTCACTTGTCGTAGGAGAGGTGCGGCGCGCCCTCGATGCAGGACCTGTGGGGCGCCGTGGAGCGTGGTGGAGAAGTGGGAGCACGGGTGGGCGAGACAGCAGACGACCGACGGGTCGCGAGGGCGGGCATGGTCGCCAGCGGCGCCGATGTCGACGAGGTCCGCGCCGTCGCCGAGCGGATCCAGACCAACATCGCCGCCGTGATCGAGGGCAAGCCCGAGATCGCCCGCACGGCACTCGTGGTGCTGCTGGCCGGTGGTCACCTGCTGATCGAGGACGTGCCCGGCGTCGGCAAGACCATGCTCAGCAAGGCGCTGGCGCGCTCCATCGACTGCACCGTCCGGCGGATCCAGTTCACCCCCGACCTGCTGCCGTCCGACGTCACCGGCGTCTCCGTCTTCAACCAGGACACCCGGCAGTTCGAGTTCCGGCCGGGTGGCATCTTCGCCAACGTCGTCGTCGGCGACGAGATCAACCGGGCCAGCCCCAAGACGCAGTCGGCCATGCTCGAGTGCATGGAGGAGGCGCAGGTCACCGTGGACGGGAAGACCTACGTCCTCGAGGCCCCCTTCATGGTGATCGCGACGCAGAACCCGATCGAGATGGAGGGCACCTACGCCCTCCCGGAGGCACAGCGCGACCGGTTCATGGTGCGGCTGTCGATGGGCTACCCCGTCGAGGCGGCCGAGATCGCGATGCTCTCGGCCCGTGACCTGGTCAGTCCCCTCGAGGAGCTCGAGCCGGTGACGGACGCCGCCGAGGTCCGCAAGCTGATCGAGGTCACCAACGGCGTGCACGTCTCCGAGGCGGTGCAGCAGTACGCCGTCGCGCTGGCCACCGCCACTCGCCGGTCCCCCGACCTGCGGCTCGGCGCGTCCCCTCGTGCCACGCTCCACCTCGTCCGTGCGGCCAAGGCGTGGGCGGCGATGCAGGGGCGCGAGTACGTCCTGCCCGACGACGTGCGCGAGCTGGTGCCGCAGGTCTTCCCGCACCGGCTGCTGCCCACGATGGAGGCGACGATGAGCGGTCGTCGTACCTCCGAGGTCGTGCAGCAGGCGCTCGTCCAGGTGCCCGTCCCGCAGGTCAGCTAGTCACTCAGGCGCCGGAGGGGTGATCGCGTGCGGGACCTGACCGTCCGTGGCCGGTGCTTCCTGGCGGCCGGGGCAGCCGCCATCATCTGCGGCATCCAGATCGGCGAGCGCGACTTCGTCCGCATCGGCCTGCTGGCCATGCTCATCCCGACGTTGGCGTGGCTGGTGCTGCGTCGTACCGAGCGCAACGTGTGGGTACGCCGCAACGTCAGCGCCCTGCAGGTGGAAGCCGGCGACACGGCGCAGGTCGAGGTCGAGATCGGCAACGCCGGGAAACGCACCGGCACCCTCCTCCTCGAGGAGGAGCTCTCCCCGGCGCTCGGTCCGCCTCCCCGGTTCGTGGTGGAGCCGATGGCGGCGGGTACGACGATGCGCCGCACCTACCAGATCTACGCCGAGAGCCGGGGCCGCTACCCGGTGGGGCCACTCCACGTCCGGGTCGGTGACCCGCTGGGCATGGTCGACTTCGACCAGTCGCTGCCCTCGACCGCATCCATCCTGGTCACTCCCCGCACCGAGCCGTTGCCGCGCATCGCGTTGACCGGGCGGTGGGCCGGCGCCGGCGACAACCGCACTCGCGACCTGCTGGGTGGCGGCAGCCCCGACGTCACCATCCGCGAGTACCGCCTCGGCGACGACCTGCGCCGGATCCACTGGCCCACGAGCGCCCGCGCCGGCGAGCTGATGGTGCGCCGCGAGGAGCAGCAGTGGCAGTCGCGGTGCACGCTGCTCATCGACAACCGCCGGATCTCGCACCGTGGCTACGGCCCTGCCTCGTCGATGGAGCGCGCGGTCAGCATCACCGCCTCGATCATGCGCAACCTGGTGGCCCAGGACTTCGAGGTCCGCCTGGTCAGCGCCACCGGTCGGTCGTCCTCGCACGGCTGGCACCAGGGCACGGGAGGGGTCAACCTCCCCGAGCAGCTCGAGCGGCTGGCGCTGATGACCATGACCAGGCACGAGCACCTGTCCACCGACTGGATCGAGGACACCGACCACGGCGGGATGCTGCTGGCCGTGCTCGGGAACCTGAACGACACCGACCAGGACCTGCTGGCCGGGATGGCGGCCGCCGGCGACTCGGCGTACGCCGTGGTGCTGGATGTCTCGACCTGGGAGCGCGGCGGACGCAGCGACCCGCCGGCAACGGCAGCACTGCGCGGCGGCGGCTGGAAGGCCACCACCCTCGAGCGCGACGGCTCGCTGCCGGCGGCGTGGATGGAGCTGGCCCGGTGACCACCCAGCTGGCCCGCCCGGTGGAGGAGGAGGCCACCTACTCCCACGAGCGGGAGGAGTGGCGGCCAGGCCCGCCGTTGCTGGGGCTGGCCACGGGCTGGATCGCGCTGTTCGCCTGGAGCGGGATGGTCGCCCAGCCACTCACCTTCCTGATCCCGACCGCCATGGTCGGTCTGGTGATGGTGCTGTGCGGCAGCGGCCTGCGGATGCTGCACCTGCCCGTCTACGTGACGCCCTTCGTCGAGGCGCTGGTCGGGTTGCTCGGCCTGAACCTGATCTTCGCCGCCCGCGACTCCTTCCTCGGGCTGGTGCCGACCGTGCACTCGATGCGCGAGGTGTTCTACGTCATCGGCAACGGCGCCGAGACGCTGAACGCCTACGCCGCTCCGGTCACGGTCAACCCGACCCACACCCGCGCCTTCCTGATGGCGTGCGGCCTGGGCGTGCTGTGGGCGATCGACGTGCTCGCCTTCGCCGTACGCCGGCCGCCGCTGGTGGCACTCCCCCTGCTCGTCACGCTCAGCGTCCCGGTGAGCATCCTCAACAACGCCCTGGCGCTGCCCGTGTTCGTCGGCACCGCGCTGCTGTTCATGCGACTGCTCGCGGTCGAGCACGTCGACAAGATGTGGTCCTGGGGCGGGCGGCGGGGAAGGACCCGACCGCGGCTGGGCGTCCTCTGGCAGGTCTCCGTCGCGGCGGTACTGATCGCCCTGGTGGTGGCCCCGCTGGTCCCGGTCGCCGACCTGCTCAACCGCGACCGCGGCGGCCTGGGCGACGGCAACGGCACCGGTGGCCAGTTCGAGCTCACCACCGTCAACCCGTTCATCCGGCTGCGGCGCGACCTGGTCGCCCAGACGCACACCCCGCTGGTCTACGCGACGACTGACGCGACGGAGACCGGCTACCTGCGCACCACGGTGCTCGACCAGTTCCGGGACGACGAGTGGCGGCCCTCGTCGCGCGACCTGCCGAGCGACAACACCGCCGACGGCCCGTTCCCCAACCCGCCCGGGCTGGGTCCGGGCATCGGTGGCACCACGAACCACTGGAAGCTGCAATTCGCCCCCGACTTCGGGACCACCTGGCTGCCCTTGCCCTACCCCATCCGCAGCCTGAGCGTGAAGGGCTCCTGGCGCTACGACTCCCGCACGCTCGACGTGGCCTACGTCGGCGGGTCGGCGCCCTCTCAGCTGAGCTACGAAGCCACCTCGTTCACACCGGACATCACCGCCAAGGTGCTCGACTCGGCCGGACCGGCACCCAGCAAGGTGCGGCGCTCGATGACTGCGCTGCCCGACAACCTGCCACCCGTGGTGAACGAGCGGGCCGTGGAGGTCACGCGTGGCGCGACCACGGACTTCCAGAAGGCCATCAAGCTGCAGGACTGGTTCCGGCGCGACGGAGGCTTCCGTTACTCCCTCGACCAGCGCAGCGGGTCCGGCATGGACCTGCTGGCCGCCTTCATCACCACCGACCGGGTCGGGTACTGCGAGCAGTTCGCCGCCGCGATGGCCGCGATGGGCCGCGCACTGAACATCCCCTCCCGGGTCGTCGTCGGCTTCCTGCACGGCGAGTCGCAGCCCGACGGCCGGATCGTCTACACCAGCGACGACCGGCACGCGTGGCCGGAGATGTACTTCGGCGGCGTCGGCTGGGTGCGCTTCGAGCCGACACCCGGCTCGCGTGCCGGCGCCACCCCGGCCTGGACGCGGCAGTCCATCAACGCCGCCGACCCGAGTGCGGCGCCCAGCAGGACCACCTCGCCGAGCCGGGCGCCGGACGTGCCGACCTCGAGCATCGACACCCAGAGCGGCAACGACGGTGGCTCGTCGATCCCGTGGTGGCCGTTCGCGGGGCTCGGCCTCGTGGTCCTGGTGGGCGTCGGTCCGGGCGTGCTGCGCCGGGCGCAGCGCCGTCGCCGCCTCGGTGCGGTCGACCCGGTGCACCTGGCCGAGGGGGCCTGGGCCGAGCTGCACGCCACCGCGCTCGACCTCGGGCTGGACTGGCCCGAGCAGCGCTCCCCCCGCGAGCAGGCCCGCAGCGTGGTGGGGCAGGTGTCCGGCGCCCAGCCCGAGGCGGTGGCGTCGCTGGAGGGATTGCTCGTGCAGGTCGAGCGCGGACGCTACGGCCGGACGACGTCGGACACGCTCGTCACCGAGGTCGAGCCCGAGGTGCGCTCACGCACCGTGGAGACCGTGGACTCGTGGCGGCGGGCGATGCTCGGCACGGTCGACCGCGAGCGCGGTTGGCGGGGTCGGCTGTGGCCGGTGTCGTTGCTGCGCGGGTCGCTGCTGCACCGGCGTCGCTAACGGTCCGCTGGACGGTCCGGGTGGGGATGCTGGAGGCCGGAGGCTCTCAGTAGCCCTCGTTGCGCCGGCGCTCCCAGCGCTGCTCCATGCGTTGCATGAAGGTGCCCTGCTTGGGGGCCTTGCCCGAGGAGCGTGGTCGGCGCGGCTGCTTGCTGCCCGTCGTGCGCCGCAGCTTGCGGGGGCGGCTGGCGCGACCGCCGTCGATCACGTCGAAGCGGTGGGGGTGGTCGTCGAAGTCGAAGAGCTGGTCCTCGCTGTGCTGCGGCTGCACAGCGGGGGCGTGGCGACCACGCCAGGAGGCCAGGCCGAGGGTGGCCGAGCCGACCATCACCACGAAGCCGAGGACGCCGAGCCAGATCTGTCCGGAGACCGCTCCACCCATGAGCATGGCAATGCCGACGACGAAGACGACGGCAGCAGCGATGGTGCGCATCCGCGCCATGCGTTCCAGGGAGCTTCCCCGAAGCGTCGAGACGAACTTGGGGTCCTCCTGGGCAAGCGCCTGCTCCATCTGCTCCAGCAGACGGAGTTCCTCTTCGGAGAGCGGCACGACTTCCTCCCGCGGTGACGGTTCCCTTATGAGTCTAGGCAGGCTCTGGTCAACTCGGTAGACGGGATCAGGAAATCGTGATCTATAACTTTTTGGCACCCCCGAACCGGGTGACACCCGCGTCGGTGCTGATCACGGTCGGTCACCGATCAGCAGCGTGGCCCGGCGTACGGCGCCGCCGCCGAAGCGCAGCGCCGCCGCATCGGTGGCTCGGTCGGCCTCCTCCCAGCCTCGTTCGCGGGCCCCGAGGACGAGCTGGCGCTGCACCTGCCCCCGCGGAACCAGCCCCTCCACCCGCACCCCCACCAGGCGGATCCGGGCCCGCTGGAGACCGAGGGCGTCGAACAGGCCGGCCGCGGTCGCATGCACCTCGCCGGTGACGTCGGTGGCGTCGCCCAGCGTGCGGGAGCGGGTGATCGTGGTGAAGTCGGCGAAACGCACCCTCAAGGTGACGGTGCGACCGGCCACGCCGGCGGTCCGCATCCGCCGGGTCACCTTGGCCGAGAGCCGCAGCAGCTCGCGCATCACCACGGCCCGGTCGTCGGTGTCACGGCCGAAGGTCTCGTCGGCCCCCATGCTCTTGTCGGGCTCGTGGGTGCCGCGCCGCGCCGCGACCACGCGCCGGTCGGTGCCCCAGGCAAGGTGGTGGAGCTGCCCGCCGAGAGCCGCCCCGAGCCCACGCTGCAGCGTGGCCACCGGGGTGTGCGCGACATCGCCCACCGTGCGTAGCCCGAGCCGGTGCAGCTGCTCGCGGGTCTTCTCCCCCACGCCCCACAGCTCACCGACGTCGAGGGGGTGCAGGAACCGGGTCACCTCGCGCGGGGGTACGACGAGCACCCCGTCGGGCTTGGCGCGCCGGCTGGCCAGCTTGGCCACCGAGACCGTGCCGGCCACACCGACCGAACAGGTGATCCGCTGCTCGTCGGCGACCCGGGCCCGGATGTGCTCGGCGATGGACAACGGACTGCCGAGCCGTCGGGTGGCGCCGGAGACGTCGAGGAACGCCTCGTCGAGCGAGACCGCCTCCACCAGCGGAGTGACCTCGCGGAAGATCTCCATCACCGACGAGGAGACCCCGTCGAAGTCGGTGTAGTCGGGTGAGAGCACGACCGCGTCGGGGCACATCCGACGAGCACGAGTCATCGGCAGGGCGGAGTGGACGCCGTACTTCCGGGCCGGGTAGTTGGCCGCCAGCACCACTCCCCTGTTGCCACCGCCCACGATGACCGGGACATCGGCGAGCTCGGGCCGGTCCCGGATCGCCACCGAGGCGAAGAAGGCGTCCATGTCGACGTGCAGGATCGGGCAGTCCCAGGAGCGGTCCTTCATGGGTGACCTCCTGGGGCGATGCTGGGGCGTCCGTGGGGGCCGGCGCTGGGGGGCCGTCCGTGGGGGCCGGTGATGGGCGTCGGCACACTCCGGGGGGCGCAACCACCCCTTCGCTCGTTCCTCACGAAGGGGGGCCAGTCCCATCCACGCTTCCCCCGGAGGCGCCGCCACCCATCACCGGCCAGCAGACGGCCGGGGGGCCAGCCGCCGACTCCGCCTCTCACCGGCCGCCTGCGGCGGGCAGACCCGCTCCTAGCGGGTGGCGATGACGTGCAGCTGGCTGGCCAGGGTGAGGTACTCGGGGCGGTCGGCGACTGCTCGCTCGAGCTCCAGGAGCGCGGCGTTCGCGCCGGGTTCGAGGTCGAGCAGGGAGGAGGGCACGAGGTCGGCGAAGACGCGGATGCCGTGGGTCGAGGACGTGGTGAACCCGGCCGTGCCGAGCAGCTGGGCGACCTCCTCGGCGGTGAACCGGCGCTCCCCACGGTCCTTGGTCGACTGCTTGGCCGACTGGTCGCCCTCGAGGATCTCGCGGGCCTGGACGAAGTGACCGGCCATCGCGCGGGCGAGCACGGCGGCGTGACGCTGGTTGACCAGCAGCGACAGGGCGCCGCCGGGACGCAGCACCGAGGTGATCGTCGCCAGGGCGCTGGCCGGGTCGTCGACCAGGCCGAGCACGCCGTGGCACAGCACCAGGTCTGCCACCTCGTCGGCAGCGTCGGGGGCGAGCTCGCGCAGGTTGCCGAGGTCGCCCTGGAGGCCGGTGATCCGGTCGGCCACGTCTTCCTCGTCGGCCCGGCGGGCGAGCGCGGCGAGGGCGTCGGGGCTGGGGTCGACGACGGTGACCCGGTGGCCGAGGCCGGCGAGGCGTACGGCGAATCCGCCGGTGCCGCCGCCGATGTCGAGGACACGCTGCTCGCTGGAGCCGTCGAGCAGCGCCCGGACGGCGTCCCAGACGACCGCGGTGCGGGCGGCGGTACGGCGTTCGAACGGGCGGTCCATGGGCCCAACCCTAGGGGGTGGCCGCAGCCTCTCGGCCGTCGCGAGCGTCGTCCAGCGCGTGCGATGGCAAGGCGGAGGAAGGAAGGCGTGGTGGATACCACGTCGACTGACGACAACGCAGCCAGCGTGCGTGATGGGCGGCGCGTAGCAGGCCATGGAGGCTGCGGCCGCCCCCTGTGGGGCTGTTCTTCCTGGCTCATCCCGCGCTCCCGGGGCTGCGGTGCCACAGCTTGCGGGCCACCTGGCCGGTGACGGCCCCGGTCGAGTCGCCGGCCGGCTTGATGTCGGCGTACGGCGACATCCGGAACCCGCTGGTGTGCACCATCACCCGGCTGGTCCCCTGCGCCGGACCGACACCGAAGCCCTCCGGAGTCCGGTCGATCTCGGCGTGCACGGCGGCCATCCCCTCGGCCTTCCAGAGGTCGTGCAGCGTGCCGAGGTCCCAGGCGCCGGTGGCACGCAGCGAGACCCCGCGCCGGCCGGTGCGCCGCAGCTCACCGCGCACCACCAGCAGCCAGGAGCCGAACACGGTCGCGGCGTAGGGCCCCTGCACGTCCTCGAAGAAGGTCGCGTCGACCGGGCCGGTGGCGTCGTCGAGGGTCAAGAAGATGACCCGGCGCCCCGACCTGATCGGCGGTGTCTGGGTGGCCACCTTCACCCCGGCCACCAGCAGCTCGCTGCGGCTGCGGGCATCGAGCAGGTCGACCGAACGGGTGACCCCGAGCCGGTCGAGGAAGGGCGCGTGGAATTCGACGACGTGGTGGCTGGCGTCGAGACCGAGGATGTCGAGCTCGGCGCGGACCCGGTCGGTGTCGGTCATCTCCGGCAGCCCGCTCACCTGTTGGCGGTCGGTGGCACCGAGGTCGAGGGCGAGCTGCACCGAGGCGTCGCCGGACTCCGCCGACGCCGGCCGCGACCGCGGCAGCCCGCGGGCACGCCCCTTGCTCGCCCGCGACGACGCCCGCTGGAGCCGGTCGAGGTCGCCGATCTCCAGCAGCAGGTCGCGGCGGGTCACCCGGTGGCGGCGACCGGTGCCGGCGGTGGTGCCGATGCCGTAGACGGTGTCGAACGCCCCGGCCTGCACCAGTCGCTCGACCACCGGGCGGGAGACCTGGGCGCGCTGCCAGAAGTCGGTCAACGAGGCGTACGGCGCCCCGTCGCGGGCGGTGACGATGCGGTGCACCTCCCCGTCGTTGATGCCGCGCACCTCCCCCAGCGCGATCCGGATGCCCCAGCCGTGACCCATCCAGGCCGGACCGTCCCCCTCGTCGCCCGGGATCGGCTGGTCCACCGTCGGCAGCGTGCGGTAGATCCCGCCCCGCGGACGGATCCGGTCGGTGGTCGCGGAGATGCGCGGGTGGCTGGGCAGCGGGGTGGCGTCGGGCAGCTTCTCCACGGCGTACTCCGCCTGGCTGGCGTTGACGTCGAGGCCGAGCACCGAGATGCCGAGCTGGCGGGCGTCGTCGAGGATCAGCCGCTTGGGGTACATCCCCGGGTCGTGGGTCAGCACCCCGGCCAGGAAGTGGGCCGGGTAGTGCGCCTTGAGCCAGGCCGACTGGTAGGTCGGCAGCGCGAACGCGGCGGCGTGGGCCTTGCAGAAGCCGAAGGAGGCGAAGGAGGCGATCACCCTCCAGAGCTCGTCGACCACCGGCAGCGGGTAGCCGCGGCCCAGGGCCCGCGGGTAGAACCACGTCTTCGTCTCGGCCATCCCCTCGGTGTCGCCGAGCGCGCGGCGCCACTCGTCACCCTCGGCGTAGGAGACGCCGGCGAACTCGGCGATCATCTCGATGACCTGCTCGTGGTAGACGACCACGCCGCGGGTGCGCTCGAGGATCGGACGCAGGTCGTCGTGGAGGTAGCTGACCTCCTTCCAGCCCTGCTTGACCTCGAGGTACGGCGTGATCATGTCGCTCTTCACCGGCCCCGGCCGGAACAGCGAGATGTCGGCGATGATGTCCTCGAAGGTCTCGATGCCGGACTTGCCGACCAGCTCGCGCTGACCGGGCGACTCGATCTGGAAGACGCCGAGGGTCTTGGCGGCCGAGATCATGTCGTAGGTGCGCTGGTCGTCGAAGGGCACCTGCACCTCGTCGTCGAGGTCGATGCGATGCCCCTCGGTGCGCTCGATCTCCTGCACGGCGTGGGCCATCGAGGACTGCATCCGGATGCCGAGCACGTCGAGCTTGAGCAGCCCGAGGTCCTCGACGTCCTCCTTGTCGAACTGGCTCATGGGGTAGCCCAGGAAGCTCTGCTCCACCGGGGTGCGGTCGAGCAGCGTGGCGTCGGAGAGGAGTACGCCGCACGGGTGCATCGCGATGTGGCGGGGCAGGCCGTCGAGGCTCTCGACGAGCCGGAAGAACATGTCGAAGGTGCCCCACTCCCCAGCCGCCGCCTCCCGGGCCAGGCCGGTGGCGCGCAGCTCGGGCAGGTCGCGCAGCGCCAGCCGGGCGTCGCGGGCGCGGATGTGCGGGAACGCCTTGGCGATGGCGTCGATCTCTCCCACCGGCATGCCGAGCGCGGCCCCGACGTCGCGGATCGCGTGGCGCACCTTGTAGGTGTCCATCATCGAGACGGTGGCGCAGCGTTCCTTGCCGTAGCGATCGAGGATCGCGTCGTAGACCTCCAGCCGCCGCGCGGACTCCACGTCGATGTCGATGTCGGGCAGCGAGCGTCGCAGTGGCGAGAGGAACCGCTCCATCAGCAGCCCGTGGCGGATCGGGTCGATCCCGGAGATGCCGAGCAGATAGTTCACGATGCTGCCCGCCCCCGACCCGCGGGCGGCACTGCGGATGCCGAGCTCGCGGATCATCTGCGTGACGTCGCCGACGGTGAGGAAGTACGACGCGTAGCCGAGCGTGCGGATGGTCGCGAGCTCGTCGTCGAGCCGCTTCCAGATCCGCTGGCGTGGGGCACCCCCGTAGCGCCAGCCGATGCCCGCCTCACACCTCTTTCTCAGCTCGGCGTCGGCGGGGGTGTCCCATCCAGCGGCGGTCACGGGGCTTCGGGACACCCCGGGGCGCGCAACCACCCCTTCGCTCGTTCCTCGCGAAGGGGGGCCAGTCCCATCCACGCTTCCCCCGGCGGCCCCGAAGCCCCGTGACCGCTGGAGGGACGGGACACCCCCGGTCGAGATCTCGAACTCCGGGAAGTGCACTTCTCCGATGCCGAGGTCGGTGCGGGGGTCGAGGACGCACTGGTCGGCGACGGCGCGGGTGCGGGCGAGCAGCTCGGTGGCCGACCGCTCGGACTCCCCCAGCCCGGCGTAGCGACAGATCTCCTCGGCCACCTCGTGCATCTGCTTGCCGGACTTCAAGAACCCCTCGGCGTTGCGCCGGTCGAGGTGGCGCAGGTCCATCGGCACCAACCGCCTGGCCGCATCGAGTACGTCGGTCGTGGGAGCGTCGAGCCGGTCGGCGAAGCGGACCGCGTTGGAGAGCACGACCGGCAACCGGGCCCGTCCGGACCGGGCCAGGCCCGTCATCCGGGCGGCATGCGGTGAGGACCCCGGGCCGGAGCCGGGCAGCCGGTGGGAGACCACCTCGACGGTGAGCTGGTCGGGACCGACCAGGTCGAGCCACCGCTCCAGGACCTCGCGGCCGAGGTCGTCGCGCCGCAACGTGGCCGCGTGCCCCAGCTCGGAGGCCGGACCGAGCAGCACCCGGACGTCACGCCCGGCGACGTGCTCGGCGACCAGCTCGGGCGAGCAGACCGGGGTGCCGCGCTCGCCGGCGGCGTGGGTCGCCGAGACCAGCCGGCACACCGCCGCCCACCCCGCCCGGCCGCTGGCCAGGAAGGTCACCCGGGGCAGCCGTTGGTCGCGGGAGGCGCCGCCCCGGGTGGGAGTGCGTGTCGGCGCCGGCGCCCGCTCCTCGTCCCCCGAGCGAGGAGAGAACGCCAGGTCGACGCCCAGGATCGGGCGGACGCCCATCGCCGTGGCGGCCTTGGCGAACCGGACCGCGCCGTAGGTGCCGTCGCGGTCGGTCAGGGCGAGGGCGTCCATCTCCTGCTCGGCGGCGCGTTCGACGAGGACGTGGGGGTGCGAGGCGCCGTACTGCAGGGAGTAGCCGGAGGCGACGTGGAGGTGGACGAACGGGTCGGACAACGCAGTGACCGCTCTCAGGCCACGCGGAACGGGAGGTGCTCGGTCAGCCCGAGCGAGGTCTCCACCAGCGCGAGGAACTGGTCGGCGTCACGCACCAGGTCGTCGGCCTCCCGCTCGGTGACCGCCCGCCGCGAGCCCGACTCGGCCGCTGCCCGCTTGTCGGCGCCGGCGGCGAAGAACGCCGCCCACTCGCCGAGCTCCGGGGCCACCTCGGCCAGCAGCACCCAGGCGTTCTTCTGCCGGGTGCGTCGCGCCGGGGTGGGCTGGGCCCGGGCCGCCAGCAGCGCCGCGGTCGCCCGCAGCGCCGAGACGTGGGCATGGGCGTAGCGCTCGGGCACGCTCGTGCTGGTGATCGCCTCACGCAGCGACTCGGCCGCTCGCTCGAGGTAGGAATGGGTCGCCGCGGGCAAGAAGTGCGGCGCCGCCTGCCTAGTCATCTGCCTGGTCATCTGGCTGGTCATCTGATTGGTCATCTGATTGGTCATCTGGCTCATCTCTTTCCTCCTCTCCGTCTCGTCAGTCCAGCGCCCGGACCAGCTGCCAGCTGCCCTCGGACCAGCTGAAGACCAGGTCGAAGACCCCGAAGCCGGGGTCGTGCTCGGGAGACAGCTGGGCAGCGACCCTTCCCCGGGCTGCTGCCACGCGCCACACCTCGCGCTCACGGAGCAGGTCGGCGTCGACCGCGACCGCGCCACTCCCGCCGTTCGTGCTGGTCCCGCTGCTCGACCGGGTCCACCAGGCCCCGGTCTCCACCCAGTGCGCCACCACCTCGCGCACCTGCCACAACCGCCCTCGCCAGAGGAACTGGTCGGGGTCCTCGTCTGCGCCCTTGCGCACCTCCACCTGGTCGTCGTAGCGCCGCACCGCTGTGCTCCTTTGCCTTCTCCCGCAGCCGTCGACCCCTGTCGGTGCCCGGGTGGAGGATGGGGGTCGAGGTCACCCACCACCCGGGCGGTGTTCGAACGTCTGTTCGAACAATTCCAAGGTACACCCCTCCTCCGACAACCCGTCAAGACCGGTTCCACGTGCGGTTCAGTGCGGTGGATCGATCCCCAACCGGCCGAGCGCGGTGGCCGGGTCGCAGGACAGCTCGCCGGGCTGCACCTGCACCCACGACGGGCGCCAGACCAGCGCCTTGCCGCCCACGCGTGAGCCGAGCAGGCAGCCGTCGTCGCCCCGCACGGAGATCCCGATGTCGGCACCGTGCACAGCCGCGCGCACCTCCGGGGCGAGGGCACCAGCGGTGGGCGGACGGAGCCCTCGTCGTACGGCGGCGACCGCATCCGCCTCCGAAGACGCGTGCCGCAGCACCGATCGCACCACGCCGTCCGCGCCGACCGGGATCTCCGTCTCCGGCGGTGGCGGGGGCAGGTGCACCGGCGCCGCACCGGCAGGACAGGACCGGCGTTCGGGCGCGCTCACTCCGGACACCCCGACCTCGAAGTCGTAGCAGGTGAAGACCTCCGGCTCGTAGCGGTCGACGAAGGAGAAGGACGTGGTGTCGTCGTACGCCTCGAGGTGCACCCGCACGACGATGTGCTTCTCGCCCACCTGGACCACGGCCAGTCGCCCGTCCTGCCCCGCACGCGTGGACGCCGCAGCACGGGCATATCCGGTGGCGTCGTCCTGGCGCGGGAAGTCGATCGCCAGGGCGACGATCTGGGCGATGGGGTCGGTCTCGTCGGCGCGCGGAGGTCCGCCGATCGCACACGCACTGACACCACCGAGCATCAGCACGCACCCGAGCAGACCGACGATCCTCATGCCCCGACGCTAGGGACGCAGCCACCGCTGCACATGAGTGTTCCGACTCAGATCGCGCCCGGTACCTTGCACCTCATGAGCGAACAGGCCACCGAGCACGCCTCCGTCACCCGGTTCCGGGCCGAGCTCGCGAAACGCGGCGGCACCGGCCGGATCGTCGTACTCCCCGACTCGGTGCACACCGCCCAGCTGGCCGCCGACGCGCTCGGCTGCGAGGTCGGCGCGATCGCCAACAGCCTGCTCTTCACCGTCCCGACAGAAGAGGGGGACGGAGAGCCGTTGCTGCTGCTGACCAGCGGCTCGCACCGCGTCGACACCGCAAAGGTGGCGGCCGAGCTGGGCATCGGGGCACTGAAGCGGGCCAAGCCGGAGTTCGTACGACGCCACACCGGTCAGGTCATCGGCGGGGTCTCCCCCTTCGACCACCCGGCCCCCGTGCGCACCTACCTCGACCCCTGGCTGCGGCAGTACGACGTCATCTGGGCCGCCGCCGGACACCCGGCCGCGGTGTTCAGCAGCACCTACGAGGAGCTGCAGCGGATGACCGGTGCCGAGGAGCTCGAGGTCGCCTGATGGAGATCTGGATCAACCCCGCCTGCACCAAGTGCCGCGTCGCGAAGAGCGAGCTCGACGCCGCCGGGATCGAGTACACCGAGCGTCGCTACCTCGACGACGTACCGACCACCGCCGAGCTGTCCGCCGTGCTCGACCGGATGGGCCTCGAGCCGTGGGACATCGCCCGGCCCAAGGAGACCAGGGAGGCCGGCATCGACCTCCCGAAGGACGCCGCCCACCGCGACGACTGGCTGGCCGCGATGGTCGCTGACCCGCGCACCATCCAGCGACCGATCATCACCCTCGACGACGGCACCACCGTGATCGCGCGCGACGAGGAGACGCTGGGCGACGTCGTACGCCGCGCGGGCTCTTAGGCCGCGCCCGGACATTGCGGGCTGGGCTGGCGGGCAGTTCTGGAGCCGGTGGGCCGAAGTATCGGCCTACCGGCGGCAGTTTCCCCGGGCGCCCGGGGAAAACATCAGCCACGCCCTAGGGTTCACGCCATGGCACGCGTGGTGGTGGTCGGCGGGGGGTACGGCGGTCTCGCGAGCGCCGCGCGGCTGGCCAAACTCGGTCACGAGGTCACCCTGCTCGAGAGCAGCGATCGACTCGGCGGCGCGGTCGGGTACGTCGAGCAGGACGGCTTCCGCTGGGACTCCGGCCCGACCAGCACCCTGCTGCCGGCGGTGATGCGCGACCTGTTCCGCAAGTCCGGACGCGCTCTGGAGAAGGAGGTCGAGCTCGTCCCGGTCGAGCCGATGCGCCAGCACCGGTTCCCCGACGACGACCCAGAGAACCCGATCGTCCTCGACCTCCCCGGCGGCAGCCGTGGTGCGCAGATCGCGGCGTTCGACGAGGCCTTCGGGGCCGGGCAGGGCAAGCGGTGGGCGGCGTACGTCGAGAACTTCGCCGACGACTGGGAGGCGCTTCGCCAGGACTGGCTCGAGCGGCCCTACTCCCCCCAACACGCGAGCAAGCACACCCAGGACCTGCTCGCGACGAGGTTGACGCTGGACAAGCTGTTGCGCAAGAGCTTCAAGGACGAGCGGCTGCGGGCGGTTGCGGCGTACCAGATGCAGCTCGAGGGTCACGACCTGCGCAACGTGCCGGCGTGGATGGGCCTGTGGAGCTACGTCGAGCAGCGGTTCGGCTCGTGGACGGTCCCGGGCGGGATGGGGTCGATCGCCGACGCCCTGGCCTCGCGGCTGGAGACGCGCGGGGTCACCGTGCTGCTCTCCACGTCGGCCCTCGACCTCGAGCTGTCCGGCGGCCGTGTCGTTGGCGTCCGCACCGAGCAGGGGATCGTGGACGCCGACCGGGTCGTCTGCGCCATCGACCCTCGGCGGCTGCCGGCCCTCAACCCCGCCGTCGAGCGCACCATGCCCGCGATCCCGCCCGTGGTGTGCCACATCGGCGTCGTCGGCCCGGTCCCGGAGCTGCCCGGCGAGGTGGTCCTCCACGGCGACCCGATGCTCGTGCTGCGCACCACCGGCACCGCCCCGGCCGGCGCGCACTCCTGGACGATCCTCGGCCGGGGGCGACTCGCCGAGGACATCGTCACCGCGCTCCAGCGCTCGGGCATCCGCGTCCGCGAACAGGTCGAGGTCCGCGTCGACCGGTCACCCAGGGAGCTCGTGCAGGAGTGGGGCGGCTCGCCGTACGGCGTCCTCTGGCAGGGCCGCAACACCGTCAGCCGGCGACTGGGTCCGCGTACGCCGATCGAGAACGTCTTCATGGCCGGCGCCCACGCCACCCCGGGAGCGGGCCTGCCCTCCGTCGGGCTCTCCGCCGCGCTCGTCGCGCAGGTGATCGGGCCGGCGTGAGGGGTCTTAGGCGTGCACCCGCAGCGCCGAGTAGATCTCCCGCGTCGCCTTGGAGCGGTTCAGGGTGTAGAAGTGCAGGCCGGGGGCGCCGCCCTCGAGGAGGGTGTCGCAGAGCTCGGTGGCGATGGCGATGCCCTCGGCGCGTACGGCGGCCGGGTCGTCCTTCAGCGGCTCGAGCCGGGCCAGCACCTCGTCGGGGATCTCGCGGCCGGACAGCTCGACCATCTTGGCCATCGAGGTGAAGTTCAGGATCGGCATGATGCCCGGGATGACCGGGAACTCGACGCCGGCGGCCGCGGCGCGCTCGACCAGGCCGAAGTAGTCCGACGCCCGCAGCACCATCTCGGTGATCGCGAACTCCGCGCCGGCGTCGCGCTTGGCCTTGAGCACGGCGACGTCATCGTCGAGGGTGGCCGCGTCGCGGTGGCCCTCCGGGAAGGCCGCGACACCGACGCACAGGTCGCTGGCCGAGCGGATGAAGCTCACCAGCTCGGCGGCGTAGTCGATCCCGCCCTCGGTCGAGACCCAGGCCGTGCCCGGTCCGGCCAGCGGGTCGCCGCGCAGCGCGAGCACGTTGCGCACGCCGGCCTCGGCGAGCGAGCGCAGGATCCGGGTCAGCTCGGCGGTGGTGTGCCCGACACAGGTGAGGTGCGCCATCGGCAGCATCGAGGTCTCGCGAGCGATGCGCCCGGTGATCGCCACGGTGCGGTCGCGCGTCGTACCCCCGGCACCGTAGGTGACCGAGACGAAGGTCGGGTCGAGCGGTTCCAGCTCGCTGATCGAGCGCCAGAGCACCTCCTCGCCGGCCTCGTCCTTGGGTGGGAAGAACTCGAACGAGAACGACCGATCACCCTGCGCGAGCAGGTCGCCGATGCGCACGTGGTCACCTCCGAGGCCCTGAGACATGGGCATGACGATACGGGTCTACGCTCGCCGGGTGACTGCGCAGCACGCTGGATGGGACGCGGCACTTTTCCGTGCCGACATCGAGTCGACGCTCCAGGATTTCGTCGCCGCGCAGGCCACGTGGCTCGACGCGCTCGGCCCCGACGCCCAAGCACTGGTCGAGCACGCCCGCACCAGCGTGTCCGGCGGCAAGCGGTTCCGGGCGGCCTTCTGCTGGTGGGGCCACCAGGCCGTCGCCGACGTCCCGGCCGACGAGTCGGCGCTTCTCCGGGCCTGCGCGTCGCTCGAGCTGCTGCACGCGAGCGCGCTGGTGCACGACGACTACATGGACGCCTCCGACGTACGACGGGGCCGCCCGGCCACCCACCGCGCCTTCGAGGAGCTGCACCGCCGACGCGGCTGGTCGGCGAGTCCGGAGCAGTACGGCGCCTCGGCCGCGATCCTGCTCGGCGACCTGCTGCTGAGCTGGTCCGACGAGCTGCTGCGCACCTGCGGCCTGTCCCCGGAGCGGGTGATCGACGCGCTCGGCTACTTCGACCTGACCCGGAGCGAGGTCGTCACCGGCCAGTTCCTCGACGTGTCGGCGCAGGCCCGCGGATCGGCCGACGTCGACACCGCGATGACCGTGCTGCGCTACAAGTCCGCGAAGTACTCCATCGAGCGTCCGCTTCACATCGGCGCCGCCCTCGCCGGTGCGTCGTCGGAGCAGATCGACCAGCTGAGCCGGTTCGGGCTGCCGCTCGGCGAGGCCTTCCAGCTGCGCGACGACCTGCTCGGCGTCTTCGGCGACCCCTCCGTCACCGGCAAGCCCGCCGGCGACGACCTGATCGAGGGCAAGCGCACGGTGCTCGTCGCCCTGGCCCTCGACGGGCTGCCGTCGACCGACGCCAAGGTCCTCGACGCTGCGCTCGGCACGCCGCTGACGCCCGACGAGGTCGCGCACCTGTGCCAGCTGATCGACTCTTCCGGCGCGCGGATGCAGGTCGAGGAGGTGATCAGCGAGCTGACCTACCGGTCCCTGAACGCCCTCGCTGCCGCCGACGTCCACGAGCGCGCACGCGGCGTGCTCGAAGGCCTCGCCGCGGAGGCGACCCAGCGGAGGGTGTGAGTGCCCGGCAGCGCCGTCGTACGCCGCTCCCGGTGGCTGAGCCGCCACCTCCGACACGGCCCGGGCCGGATCGGGCTCGACCTCGAGCCCGGCGGCTGGGTGCTGGTCGACGACCTCCTCGTCGCGGCGGCCCGCCACGGGATGCCGATGTCACGCGACCAGCTCGACGAGGTCGTGGCCACCAACGACAAACGACGGTTCTCGCTGTCGGCCGACGGCGCGCGCATCCGGGCCAACCAGGGCCACAGCGTCGAGGTCGACCTGCAGCTCGAGCAGCGTGAGCCGCCCCCGGTGCTCTTCCACGGCACCGGCGAGCGGGCCGTCGACGCGATCCTGTCGGCTGGGCTGGACAGACGACGCCGCCACCACGTGCACCTGTCCGCGGACCGGGGGACGGCGCGACGGGTCGGCTCCCGTCACGGCTGCCCGGTGGTGCTCCGGGTCGACGCCGCCGCGATGGCCGCCGACGGCTACGACTTCTTCGTCTCCGACAACGGCGTGTGGCTGTGCCAGTCGGTGCCCCCGGCGTACCTCGCCGTCCTCGCCTGACCCGTCAGGAGAGCGCCAGCACCTGCGCCCGCCGCTTGACCTCGGAGCCACGGTTCTCGCGCAGCGCGTCGATCGGGCGGCCCGGCAGCGAGTCGTCGGGCGTGAACAGCCAGGTGAGCATCTCGCGGTCGCTCCAACCGCCGTCGGCCAGCAGGGTGAGCAGACCGGGGACGCCCTTGACGACGGCCCCGTCCATCACCAGCTCGGCCGGCACCTGCTGCCCCGCACCGGGGGTCGGGACGGCCGCTGCGAGCTGATGCTCGCGGATCAGCTGACGCACCTTGCTCACGCTCACGCCGAGTGCGACGCCGGTGGCCTTCCAGTCGCACCAGTCGGAGATCAGGGTGTCCAGAGGGACCTCGGAGGTGGTTTCACGCGTGTTCTCGCTCACGCTCCCATGCTGCCACCACGCTCACACGTCGGCTCCACCTGCCGGAACTCACCGCCCTGAGGCTCTAAAGTGGCTGGTCAGTCGGGTTCCTTCCCCACTCGACCTGGAGGAGATCGTGGACCGCTCTGCCGACGCGTTGATCGGGCGCGTTCTGGACGGCAGGTACCGCGTGGGCCCCAAGATCGCCCGCGGCGGTATGGCGACCGTCTACGAGGCCACCGACCTGCGGCTCGACCGGACGGTGGCCGTGAAGGTCATGCACGAGGGCCTCGTCGACGACGAGGAGTTCGTCAGCCGCTTCCAGCGCGAGGCGCGCGCCGCCGCCAAGCTGGCCCACCACAACGTCGTCGCGGTTTTCGACACCGGCGACGACCACGGCACCCTCTTCCTGGTCATGGAGTACGTCCCCGGCCTGACCCTGCGCGACCTGATCCGCAAGGAAGCGCCGATGTCGCCGGCCAAGGCCCTGGCGATGATCGAGCCGGTGCTCTCCGCGCTGGCCGCCGCCCACGACGCCGGGATCCTGCACCGCGACGTCAAGCCCGAGAACGTGCTCCTCGCCGACGACGGCCGGGTCAAGGTGGCCGACTTCGGCCTCGCCCGGGCCATCAACTCCGAGACCCAGCACACCGCGACCGGAGGGGTGCTGATCGGCACCGTCTCCTACCTCTCCCCCGAGCTCGTGGTCAACGGCAAGGCCGACGCCCGCGCCGACGTGTACGCCGCTGGTGTGCTGATCTACGAGATGCTCACCGGCCACAAGCCGCACCAGGCCGACAGCCCGATCCAGGTCGCCTACAAGCACGTCCACGAGGACATCCCCGCTCCGTCGGCGAGCACACCCGGGATCCCGCCGTACGTCGACGCGCTGGTCGCCCGCGCCACCGCCCGCGATACGGCCCTGCGGCCGGCCGACGCCCGGGTCCTGCTCCACCAGGTACGCCGCGTCCGCAACGCACTCGACCACGGAGTGGTCAGCGATCCCGACCTGCTGGCCGACCTCACCCCCACCACGCCGATCGGTGGTGGCCGGACGCCCACCGGCGAGCTGCCGGCGCAGATCATCGAGCCTCAGGAGCTGGCCGAGATCGCCGACTGGGACGGCGGCGTCTACGACCAGGAGCGCGACGTCCGCGTCGTACCCCCACCGCCGTCCGGCCCGCGCCCGCCGGTCCGCCCGGCACCACCCCCGCCACGACGGAGCTCCCGTCGCGGCAAGGTGATGTTGATCGTCGTGCTCCTGCTCGCCCTGCTCGCGGGCCTCGGCGGCTGGTACTTCGGCATCGCGCGCTACACCTCCACGCCGAGCGTGCTCAGCCTGACCGAGCCGGCCGCGCGCGTGAAGCTCGACCGTGCCGGGCTCGACTTCAAGGTCGAGGACCAGGCGTACTCCGAGACCGTCAAGAAGGGCTTGGTGCTCTCCACCGACCCCGGCCCCGGCGACCGGGTGCTCAAGGACGGCACCGTCGGCGCGGTCATCTCGCTCGGCCCCGAGCGCCACCGCGTGCCCGACGTACGCAACCAGACGCTCGACGACGCGCAGCAGGCGCTCGACGAGGCCAAGCTGGCCTACGGCGGCGACACCGAACGCTACGACGAGAAGATCGCCAAGGGCCGCGTGATCAGCACCGACCCCGCAGTCGGCACTTCCCTGCGCCGCAACGCCGCCGTCGGCGTCGTGGTCAGCAAGGGGCCGCGCCCGATCAAGATCCCGGACTTCACCGGCAAGCCCGCCGCGCCTGCGCAGGACGCCCTGGAGAGGCGGGGGTTCAAGGTGAAGACGACCGAGGTCAACGACGACGCCGTGCCCAAGGGACGGGTCATCACGCAGAGCCCTGACTCCGGCACCGGTCAGAAGGACGACGTGATCTCGCTCGTCGTCTCCAAGGGTCCGGTGATGGTCGAGGTGCCCAACGTGGTCGGCATGGGCCTCGACGCCGCCACGCAGCGGCTCGAGGGCGCCGGCTTCGTGGTCACCGTGCGTCACTCGAGCATGTACATCGGCGTGCAGTACGTCGTCGCGACCGACCCCGGCCGCGGCAGCTCCGCACCCAAGGGCAGCACGGTCATCGTCAGCATCGTCTGAGCCCGTCGCACCCGGCGTGCTCCGGGCTTCCGACGTTCAGGACACGTCGAGCCAACGTTGCGTAGTCTTCGCGCGTGACCCAGAGCGCATCCGTGGACCGCGGTCGCCCGGCCTCCGACGAGCAGCCCGCGACGAAGCGCCTGCTCCTCTTGTCGGGAGCCTTCCTGGCGCTGCAGGTCGCGTGCACCGACTACGGCTCCGGCTCCGAGGCGGCCGCGGCCATCGGCTGGTTCGCCATCGGCACCGTGTTGCTGTGGCTCGTCTACCGCAGGCGCAGCCGAGTCGCCCGAGGCTTCATCGTCGTGACGTCGTTCGTCGGCGCCGTCATCTACGGACTCGCCGCGATCGGGGACGCTCGAGCCGTCCTGCTGACGGTGCTGTACCTCGGCCAGGCCCTGCCGCTGCTTGCTGGACCCGTGCGCCAACACGTCCGGGCCACGCCCGCCGGCGTCTGATCGCTCGGTACGTCGCCTTGCCTCGTGACGAGGTGGCCGGACGCCGCTCCCGCGTTGACGGAACGTTCCGTCACAAGGCGCGTTGCTGGAACGTTCCGTCAAGACGCCAGACGTAGGACACGGCAAGCCCCGATCCGCGGGCTCAACAGCCCCTTCCGTCACTCCAGTCACACTGGTAACGTCGACGGCTGCCCCTGCCCGTCCACCGACGGAGGACGCATGAATCTTCCCCCACCCCGACTCTCTGCACGCCTCGCCGGCGTGATCGCCGTCGCGACCGCGGCGACCTTGGTGCCTGCCGCCGCCGAGGCCACCGCCTGGCCGCGCCACCCCGACCGCACGATCGTGCGGCACACGGTCCTGCCCGGCGAGACCGCGACTGGTCTTGCCGTGCGCTACCACGCCTGGACCGCCGAGCTGCTCCGCCTGAACCATCTCGGCTCCGCCGGCGCCATCTACCGAGGCGAGGTGCTGCGCATCCCCGTCGTGGTCTCCGCGTGGCGCAAGGCCCACGGCCAGCCGCCGAAGCCGCCGAAGCCGCCGGCCCACCGGCACAAGCGCCACGCGACCGGGCACAAGCACCACGTTGCTCCTCCCCTGCTGACCCACGTGACGACCCCGACGGAACGCGGCTGGCTGCACGCCGACCAGAGCCGCGACCAGGTGCGCAGCCTGGTCACCCGGATGGCGCAGCACTACGGCGTCTCCAAGAGCCTGGCCCTGGCCATCGCCTGGCAGGAGTCGGGCTGGCAGCAGCGTCGGATCTCCAGCGCCGGCGCGATCGGCGTGATGCAGGTGATGCCGGACACCGGCCGCTGGATGCGGTGGTACGCCGGGCGCAAGCTGCGCCTGCGCGACACCCACGACAACATCCAGGCCGGTGTGCTGACCCTGCGGGTCCTCCGCGCGTGGACCCGCTACGACAACAACGCGATCGCGGCGTACTACCAGGGCCTCGGCGCGGTGCGTAAGCACGGCTACTTCCGGGACACCAAGCAGTACGTCCGCTCGGTGCGCGGCATCCAGCACCGCCTCATCCACACCGGCAGCCCGATCTAGGACGTCGCGCCCCCGGCTCTAGGCTGCGCCCATGGCCCAGGCACCGAGCACGTCCCGGGTCACGCTCCTCGCCACGCTGGCGCTGCTCGCGATCACGGCCAGCTGGGGATCGACCTTCTTCCTGATCCACGACCTGCTCGACCGGGTGCCGGTGCTGGACTTCCTGGCCGTGCGCTTCGCGATCGCCTCCGTGGCGCTGCTGCTGCTCTCGCCGCGGGCGATCGGCCGCCTGTCCCGCGAACGACGGCGGCAGGCGCTGGTGCTCGGCGGGCTGTACGGCGTCGCGCAGATCCTCCAGACGGCCGGACTCGCGCACACGGCGGCCAGCATCTCGGGGTTCATCACCGGGATGTACGTCGTGGCCACTCCCCTGTTCGCGGCGGTGCTGCTGCGCTCCCGGATCGGCGGCATGACCTGGCTGGCGGTGCTGCTCGCGATGGCCGGGCTCGGCGTACTCACCCTCGGTGACGTGTCCTCCGGTCTCGGCCTCGGGTACGGCGAGGCGCTGACCCTCGTGGCCGCGCTCATCTACGCGCTGCACATCGTCGGCCTCGGCGCCTGGTCGGACTCGCGCGACGCCCTGGGGATGGCGATCGTGCAGTGCATCGTGATCGCCGTGATCTGCCTGGTGGCCGCGGCGCCGAACGGGATCGTGCTGCCGGACCGCGCCGGCGACTGGCTCGCGATCGTCTACATGGCGCTGGTCGCCGGTGCGGCGGCGCTGCTCGGGCAGACCTGGGCACAGGCGCACCTGCCGCCGACCCGGACCGCGATCATCATGAGCATGGAGCCGGTCTTCGCCGCGCTCTTCGCGGTGCTGCTGGGCGGGGAGTCTGCGACTGCACGGATGCTCCTGGGCGGCGCCCTGGTGCTGGCCGCGATGCTGATCGTCGAGCTCGTGCCACGGCGGCACATCGAGGCGGAGGTCCCGCACATCGCAGTCTGATATCGGATCGTGGATATCAGTACCGGCATCCGGACGGCACCCCTAGCCTCGAGAACATGGTCGTTGTGATGGCTCCGGGTGCCACCGAGGAGCAGATCGCGCGCGTCACCGAGCGCGTCGAGGAGACGGGCGGGCAGGCGTTCGTGAGCCGCGGCGTCACCCGCACGATCATCGGCCTGGTCGGCGACATCGAGTCCTTCCACGGCCTCAACCTGCGCGTGATGCCCGGGGTGCAGGACGTCTACCGGATCTCCGACCCCTACAAGCTGGTCAGCCTCCAGCACCACCCCGAGCGCTCGACCGTGCACGTCGGGCGGGAGGGCCACGAGGTCGCGATCGGTCCCGACACGTTCACCTTCATCGCTGGTCCGTGCGCCGTCGAGACGGCCCAGCAGACGCTCGAGGCGGCCGAGATGGCGAAGGCTGCGGGGGCCCGCCTGCTCCGCGGCGGCGCGTTCAAGCCGCGTACCTCGCCGTACGCCTTCCAGGGGCTCGGCGTGAAGGGCCTGGAGATCCTCGCCGACGTGCGCGAGGTGACCGGCCTGCCGATCGTCACCGAGATCGTCGACGCCCGCGACGTGAAGATCGTCGCCGAGCACGCCGACATGCTCCAGGTCGGCACGCGCAACATGGCCAACTTCGGCCTGCTCCAGGCGGTGGGTGAGTGCGGCAAGCCGGTGCTGCTCAAACGCGGGATGACCTCCACGATCGAGGAGTGGCTGATGGCGGCGGAGTACGTCGCCCAGCGCGGCAACCTCGACGTGGTCCTGTGCGAGCGCGGGATCCGCACCTTCGAGCCGAGCACCCGCAACACCCTCGACATCTCGGCCGTCCCCGTCGTCCAGGCGACCAGCCACCTGCCGGTGATCGTGGACCCCTCGCACGCCGGCGGGCGCCGCGACCTCGTCGTACCCCTGTCCCGGGCGGCCATCGCCGTCGGTGCCGACGGTGTCATCGTCGACGTCCACCCCGATCCGGAGAACGCGCTGTGCGACGGACCGCAGGCCCTCTTCGGTGCCGAGCTGCGGGCCTTGGCACAGGCCGTGCGCCAGTTGCCGAAAGCCGTGGGTCGACGCTGAGCACAGGCCCTAGATTCGGGGCATGGCGCCACAGAGCATCCCCGAAGGCCTCGTCGTCGAACTCTCCCGCGCCAGGGTCCTCCCCGGTGCGAGTGAGGAGGCCGACCGCTGGATGACGATGCTCGACGAACGTGTCGACGAGTGCGTGGCCACGCTCGACCGCGAGCGGATGGCCATCGAGATCGTCTTCCGGCTGCACGATGACGGGCAGGACTACCTTTACTGGGTGGCCATCCGTGGTGAGGGCGGCGCCGACCTCCAGTCCTCCACCCACCAGATCGATCTCGACCACCAGGCCCAGGCGGTGCGCACCAAGGAGCCGGGCTGGGTCGAGGCCGAGCCCCAGGTGCTGATGCTCCCCGAGCCGGTCCGCCAGGCAGTGCTCGGCTGGGCGCTGCGCGACTGAGTCAGGTCGCCAAGATCTGCGCGAGCACCTTCGCGGCCTGCTCGACCGAGCCCCGGTCGGCGTCGAGGTGGGTGAGCATCCGGACCTTGGTCGGTCCGACGGCGCCGACAAGCACGCCCTGCTCCCTGGCAGCGGCAACCACGGCCGGGGCGTCGGGCACGTCGACCACGACGATGTTGGTCTCCGTGAGGGCGGGGTCCATGCCGCAGGCCTCGGCGAGCAGCGTGGCGTGCTCGTGGTCCTCGGCCAGCCGCTCGACGTGGTGGTCGAGGGCATACAGCGCAGCAGCGGCGAGCACGCCGACCTGGCGCATTCCCCCGCCCATCCGCTTGCGGCGTACGCGCGCCTCGGCGACCTGGTCGGCCGAGCCCATCATCACCGAGCCGATCGGGGCACCGAGGCCCTTGGAGAAGCAGACGGCCATGGTGTCGGCGATCGCGCCGTAGGACGCCAGCGGCGTGCCGGTCGCGACGTGGGCGTTCCAGATGCGCGCCCCGTCCACGTGTACGCCGCAGCCGAGGTCGTCCGCCACGGTGCGCAGCTCCTCGAGGTCGGCGAGCGGTAGCACCGTCCCGCCGGCGAAGTTGTGCGTGTTCTCCACCGAGATCGCCGTGGTGCGCACGAAGAACGGGCCCATGTCAGGGGCGTGCATCGACCGGATCGCGGGCAGGTCGACCTGGCCGTCCTCGCGGATCCAGGTGCGCGAGGTGATCCCGGTCAGTGCGCCGTGGGCACCGAGCTCGGCCCGCAGGATGTGTGCGCGCGACTCGCAGATGACCTCCTGACCCGGGGCGACCAGCGCGGCCAGGGCGAGCACGTTGGCCATCGACCCGGTCGGCGTGAACAGCGCCGCCTCGAAGCCGAACAGGCCGGCCACCCGGTCCTGGAGCTCGGCGACGGTCGGGTCCTCGCCGTACACGTCGTCGCCCACCTCGGCGTGGGCCATGGCCCGGCGCATGTCCTCGGTCGGCTTGGTGACGGTGTCGGAGCGCAGGTCGATCATGAACCCGAGCCTAGGACCCCGCGTTCACTGCAGCAGATCGGGCGTCTGCCAGTCCTTGCCGAGCACGTGATGGTCGACGAACGCGAGCACGGTCTGGTACCAGACCTTGGCGTGCTGCGGCGTCAGGATCCAGTGGTTCTCGGTCGGGAAGTAGAGGAACTTGTGCGGCATCTCCCCGCCTTGCGACTCCGCGCGGTCGGCCAGCTCGGACCACAGCCGCAGCGCCTCGCCGATGGGGACGCGGTAGTCGTGGTCGCCGTGGATGACGAGCATCGGCGTGCTGATCGCGTCGGCGTGCAGGTGCGGGCTGTTGGCCTGCTGCATCTCGGGCGTCATCTCGCGCGCCCAGTACCACGGAGCATCGGTGGTCGGTCCGAACTGGTCGAGCGCCCACAGGCTGGCGTGGGTGACGATCGCCTTGAACCGGTCGGTGTGCCCGGCGACCCAGTTGGCCATGTAGCCGCCGAACGATCCGCCCATCGCAGCGGTCCGTGTCTCGTCGATGTCGGAGCGCTCGACGGCCGCGTCGGTGGCGGCCATCAGATCGGTGTACGGCGCGTCGCCCCAGTTGCCCCAGCCGCGACGGATGAACTCCAGCCCGTAGCCGGTGGACAGTGCCGGATCCGGCAGCAGCACGGCGTACCCCTGCGCGACGGCCAACCACGGGTTCCAGCGCCACGACCAGGCGTTCCACGACCCGAGCGGACCGCCGTGGATCCACAGCAGCATCGGAGCCGGGCTCGAGGGCGAGGCGTCGTCGGGCAGCGCCAGCCACGACCGCACGCGGGTGCCGTCGGCTGCGGTGGTCTCGACCTCCTCGAGCCGGCCGGGCAGCTCGGGCGTCGCGCTCGGGCCAGGCAGCGGCTCGGAGTCCTGGTCGGGGGTGGTCGCGTCGAGGCGCACCGGCCGGAACGGCTGGGCGTACGACGTGCGCATGGCATAGACGTGGCGTCCGTCGGGTGAGACCCGTACGTCGGCGTAGGTGAAGGGGTCGGCGGTCAGGCGGGTGAACTCGCCACTGGCGACGTCGAGCCGGAAGACCGGCGCGCGGCCGTCCTCGTCAGCCACGAGCACGATCGCCGAGCCGTCGGGGGTCCACTCGAGCGAGCTGGCCGGCCAGTGGTCCCAGTCGCCGGTCAGGTCGCGCAGCGATCCATCGTCGCGGGAGTAGAGGCACACGCGTCGGTCACCCGGATCGTGCGGCGTGGAACGGACCTCGCGGACCAGGGCGATCGAGCGCCCGTCCGGGCTGAAGCTCGGGGCGCCGTACTCGCTCCCGACGTCGTAGAGGACGACGGTCAGGTCACCGCTCGCGACGTCGATGAGGGCCAGGGCGTAGCGCAGTCCGCCTCGTTCGCGCAGCGCCCACGACGTGGCGACGGTCGAACCGTCGGGGCTGACGGCGTACTCCCCCTCGACCAGCGCCCGGCCCGGCTCCGGGGTCAGGTCGGTCAGGTCGAGCTTCGGCTCGTCGCCGGGCTGCTCGGCGTCGGTCAGGGTGCCGGCGAACAGCCGAGGTGCGTCCGGGCCGAGGTCGTGGTCCCAGAACCGCACGGGCACCTGCTCGTGCAGGATCGCGGAGACCTTCTTCTCCTTGCGCTCCTTGCGCTTGGCGGCCTCCGTCTCGTGGCTGTCGGAGGACGGGAACGTGTGGGAGGTGAGTACGACGGTCCCGGCACTCGTCGCGACCTCGACGTGTCCCACTCCGCCGGGTCGGCTGGCCACGACGCGGGCCTCGCCGCCACCGGCCGGCAGCATCCAGAGCAACGAGACCTCTTCGTCGTCCTCGACCGCCGGGTCCGGACGCGCCGAGGTGAACAGCAACGAGCCGTCCGGCAAGAACGCCGCCCCGCCCTCGCCCTTGGCGCTGCGGGTGAGTCGCCGGGCCGGACGCTCGCCGTCGGGGTCGACCTCCCACAGGGCGGTCACCCACTTGGTCCGCTTCGGGTTCAGCGTCTGTACCGCGGTGACCAGGCGCGTCCCGTCGGGCGACAGCGCCAGCCCCGCCCCCCGCGGCAGGTCGACGTAGTCGTCGAGGTCGTCGAACGGAGTTGGGCCGGAGCCGGAGCCGGGGGAAGATGCCGAGTCAGTCACCCCTTCTACCTATCACGCCCCCCTGTGCCTCCGACCGGGCAGTTCTGGTGGCCTCCAGCCCGCTGACCGGGCAGGAATGGTTGGTCAGGACGCAGCGAGAGGGCAGTTCTGGCTGACCAGAACTGCCCTCTCGGCGTACTCCTGCCAACCAGAAGTGCCCTCTCGGCGGGGCTTCAGGCGACCGCGGTCTGGACGGAGTCCGCCGGGGCCGACGTCTCCACCGGCTCGAGGGCGAGGGCGAGGATCTCGCCCACGTCGGCGACCGGACGCACGTCGAGCTGCTCGAGCACCTCGGCCGGTACGTCGTCGAGGTCGGGCTCGTTGCGCTGCGGGATGAACACCGTCTTCAACCCGGCACGCTGGGCGGCGAGCAGCTTCTGCTTCACCCCGCCGATCGGCAGCACCCGGCCGTTGAGGGTCACCTCGCCCGTCATCCCGACGTCGGAGCGCACCGGTCGTCCGGACGCGAGCGACGACAGCGCGGTCACCATGGTCACGCCCGCGGACGGGCCGTCCTTGGGCACCGCTCCCGCCGGCACGTGCAGGTGCAGCGCGCGGTCGAGCGACTCGGCGTCGACACCGTGCTCGGCGCCGTGCGAGCGCAGGTAGGACAGCGCGATCTGCGCCGACTCCTTCATCACGTCACCGAGCTGGCCGGTGAGGGTGAGGCCGCGTTCGCCCTCCATCGAGGTCGCCTCGATGAACAGCACGTCGCCTCCGGTCCCGGTCACGGCCAGGCCGGTCGCGACACCCGGGACCGCCGTACGCTCCGCGGACTCCGGCAGGAACCGCGGCCGCCCGAGGAAGTCGCGCAGGTTGTCCCCGTCGACAGCGACCAACGCAGCGTCGGTCGAGGCGAGCCTCGTCGCGACCTTGCGCAGCACCTTGGCGATCGCCCGCTCCAGCTGCCGTACGCCGGCCTCACGGGTGTACTCCCCCGCCATCTGGCGCAGCGCCTCGTCGGAGACGCTCACCTCGTCCTCGGACAGGGCAGCCCGGGACAGCTGGCGCGGCAGCAGGTGGGTCCGCGCGATGGCGACCTTGTCCTCCTCGGTGTAGCCGTCGAGGGTGACGACCTCCATCCGGTCGTAGAGCGGCGCAGGAATCGTGTCGGCCACGTTGGCGGTCGCCAGGAACAGCACGTCCGAGAGGTCGAGGTCGACCTCGAGGTAGTGGTCGCGGAAGGTGTGGTTCTGTGCGGGGTCGAGCACCTCCAGCAGCGCTGCCGCTGGGTCGCCCCGGTAGTCGGCGCCGACCTTGTCGATCTCGTCGAGCAGCACGACCGGGTTCATCGAGCCGGCCTCGGAGATGGCGCGGACGATGCGGCCGGGCAGCGCCCCGACGTAGGTACGCCGGTGCCCGCGGATCTCGGCCTCGTCGCGCACACCACCGAGGGAGACGCGGACGAACTTCCGGCCGAGCGTGCGCGCGACCGACTCACCGAGCGAGGTCTTGCCGACACCGGGCGGGCCGACGAGCGCCAGCACGGCGCCCGAACCCCGGCCGCCCACGACCTCCATGCCGCGCTCGGCACGACGGGAGCGAACGGCGAGGTACTCCACGATCCGGTCCTTGACGTCGTCGAGGCCGTGGTGGTCGGCGTCGAGGATCTCCCGGGCGCCGGCGATGTCGGTGGAGTCCTCGGTGCGGACGTTCCACGGCAGGTCGAGCACGGTGTCCAGCCAGGTGCGGATCCAGCCGGACTCAGGACTCTGGTCGCTCGCGCGCTCCAGCTTGCCGACCTCGCGCAGCGCGGCCTCGCGGACCTTCTCCGGCAGGTCGGCGCTCTCGACGCGAGTGCGGTAGTCGTCGGCACCCTCGGGCTCGTCCTCGCCGAGCTCCTTGCGGATGGCGGCGAGCTGCTCACGGAGCAGGAACTCGCGCTGCCGCTTGTCCATGCCCTCGCGCACGTCGTTCTGGATCTTCTCGGTCACGTCGAGCTCGGCGAAGTGCTCGCGCGCCCACTCCAGGACCCGGGAGAGCCGCGCCTCGATGTCGGGGGTCTCGAGGAGCTCGCGCTTCTGCTCGTCGGTGAGGTACGGCGCGTAGCCGGCCATGTCGGCCAGCTGGGAGGGGTCCTTGACCTGCTGGACGGTGTCGATGACCTGCCAGGCGTTGCGCCGCTGCAGGATCGCCACCACGACCCGCTTGTACTCCTCGGCGAGCTCGCGGACGTGCTCGGTGACCGGCCCCTCGTCCACCGTCTCGGCCTCGACCCACAGGGCCGCGCCGGTGCCGGGCACACCGGAGCCGATGCGGACGCGCTCGCCGGCACGCAGCACGGCGGCCCGGGCGCCGCCGGGCAGACGGCCGACCTGCTCGACGGTGGCGATCACGCCGTGCGTCGGGTAGCGGTCGGAGAGGCGGGGAGCGAGCAGCAGCCGCTCCTCGGAGCCGGCCTGGGCGGCCTCGATGACGGGGCGGGCGTCGCCGTCTAGCTCGACCGGCACGACCATGCCGGGAAGCACCACCAGATCGGGGACGGACAACAGCGGGAGGGAGATGACGTCGGACATGAGATCCTCGATTCTTGAGTCTGCATGACTCAACTTCGAGGTGGGGGCACCTGTTCCCGCACTCGCGTCCGCTGTCAGCGAACGGCGCTCGAGCAGCGCTGCGTGGTCAACGCTGCTCGAGAATCTCGCGAACCTCGCGAACCTCGCGAACCTCGACGGCCTCGACGAGGTCGCCCGGCGGGACCAGCCAGGTCTCACCGTTCCAGTAGAGGTGGTGACGGGCGTCGTCCGGGTCGCGGTACCAGCCAGGGGGCCGATCGTCCATGTAGCTCTGCTCTGTCCATCCAGGGCGACGAAGCGCCCGCGGGGGGTCACCTAGTGCGATCAATTGCCACTCCCGAGAGCAGTGGCTCTCACCTTGCCAAGCGCGTCCGTTGGGAAGCCGGTCGGGTGCTGCGGACGCTGCGCGGGCACCCGACCCCGCGGAGCTAGAGGATGGCCTTGTTCAGGATCGCCTTGTTGAGGATGGCCTTGTTGAGGATCGCCTTGTTCAGGATCGCCTTGTTCAGGATGGCCTTGTTGAGGATCGCCTTCTGGGTGGGCGCCTTGGCGCTGGCGGCAGAGGCAGCCGGCACGGCGAAGCCGACGGCGGCGAGGGCGGCGGTCGCAACGACGGCGGCGGCCTTGACACGAATCCGGGACATCTGGACTCCCAAGGAGGTTGGTGGGGCGGGGTGCGCAATTCGTATCTCCGACCCAAGGTGGACGGGGATAGTCATTACGGACTATTTTCGGAGTCGCGTTTCGGAAATTTCCCCCTTCATAGGTTGAAACCCGACATGGTTTTTCTGCCCCATCACCGCCGATTCGTGAATTCGGGGTGCTGACGGCAGGGCCACCGCGGGGTTAGCGTTCCGCGAGTGAGACGCGTGCCCCACGAGAACGTCGCGACCGTGCTGGTCGATCCGCGCGCCCTTGCCGACCTCGAGCTGGCCCTGATGCCGCTCGACCTACGGGTCTGGCCGGTCCGCACGGCCCCGATCAGCGAGGACGGCCCGCGGCTGGCCTTCCAGATCCGCAACCGGTTGGTCACCGCGCACCGCGGCGAGTGGGACCTCGCCGCCGACTGGACGCCGGTGTGGATCGGGTTCGGCATCACCTGGCACAACGGCGACGAGCCGCTCCCCTGGCAGGCCCACAAGGAGCTGTGGCGCGCACTGGACTCCTTCGCCGCGCAGGTCCGCTTCCACCGGCGGCTGGGCGGCATTCGACGACTCCCGTGGCCCGAGGACGTCTACCGCTGACGGGACCGGACACGCCCCACCAGTCTTGCCAAAAGCCACCCGATCCGCCCCGAACCCGGCACACTGGGCCGCGCATTCATTCTCGGAGGACGGAGCATCATGTCGAGTGCCATCACGAAGTTCGCCGCCGCCACGGCCGTGACCCTGGTCGCGGGACTGGGTCTGGTCGGCTCACCGGGCAGCGCCACCGCCGCCACCGGCGGCTACTGCGAGGGCCAGTCGGCTCCCGCCAACACCGACCCGTCGAACCAGGCGCCGGTGCCGGGCGACGACACGGTCAACGCCCTGGCGGGCACCCTGACCACCATCAAGGTCCTGGCCAACGACACCGACCCTGACGCCGACAAGCTGTACCTCGAGAACGCCTCCTCGCCGCGCCGGGGCGAGATCTGCGTGCAGCGCAACGGCACCATCGAGTTCATCGCCGACGGCAGCCGCAGCAACTACGTGTCGTCGTTCACCTACGGCGTGACAGACGGCGACCGCTACCGCACCGCGACCGTCACCGTGAACGTGCAGGGCGTCCAGCCGATGCGGCCGGTGCTCAAGCAGAAGCTGGTCATGAAGAAGCACAGCCACCAGGTCAAGCAGCGCGCCCGCGTCTCGTTCACCAACCCGAACCCCAAGCGCATGCTGCTCCTGGCCGGCAACCCCAAGAAGGAGAACCCCAGCGTCCAGCACTACGTCTACCCGGGGCGCACGTTCACCTTCACCACCAAGGAGCGCCGGCTGGCCTACTTCACGGTCCTGTCGCCGAAGAACAGCGACACGATCTGCATCGTCAACCAGGGCCTGCTGAACACCCGCAACGGGCACCTGAGCGCCCAGTACGTCGGGATCACGCTCTCGTTCGGTCGGGCACAACACACCGAGGCAGCCAACAAGGTCTGGGCCCGCCGCTGACGACAGCTCAGACGAGCGCCGCCACGCGTCCCGCCCGGGACGCGTGGCGCAGTGCTCGGTCGAGGTCGCGGAAGAAGCACCCGGTCAGGTGTCCACCTGCCACGGTCAAGGTGGCGTTCCCGAGCCGGGCGACCATGCCACCGACCTCGGCGTGGGCGTCGTAACGCAGCAGGGTGCACCCGGTGCGGTGCCGGACCAGGCTGACATCGAGGTCGACCTCGAGCCGGCCGAAGCGCCCGCACCCGCCGATGCGGACGCACAGCCGCGAGCCGGACTGCCCGTCGTCGATCGAGAAGTCCCCGCGGTAGGTGTCGGCCACCGGTCCGACCCGGGCGGCCAGCGTCGCGGCGTACCGTCCCGGCGCCACCGGCACCAGCTCCTCACAGCCGGGGATGGCCCGGCGCAGCACCTCGCGGTCGTGCAGGCCGGCCCACACGTGCTCGACCTCGGCCTGGACCTGTCGTTCTCCGTTGAACCGCATGGTGGCCTCCCTCGCCGCGGACACCTCGTCGTGTCAGTAACAGCAGACCCCACGTAAGGGTGCGCGGACATCCCCCTCGAGACTGACTTTCGGGCCCGGCGCCTCGTCCGCTAGGACGAGAGGAGGACGAGAGGGAGTGCGCTCAGACGTTGCCGATGACGCGCGTGATCGTGATGCGTACGGCGACGCGCTCGAGGTTCTCCCGCGGCTGGCGGTAGCGCTCCGCGTAGCGGCGTACGGCGTCGGCCACCGACTCCGGGTCTTCGAGCACCTCGGCCGTCCCCTCGACCGTCGACCAGCGGCCACGGTCGACCTGGCACACCGCCACCCGCGGATCGCGACGGAGGTTGGCGACCTTCTGCGAGCGGCCAGAGGTGATGCCGAAGGCCAGCCCGGCGCCGGGGTCCACCACGATGCCCATGGGTACGACGTGCGGCGACCCGTCGGACTTCAGCGAGGTCACCGTGCAGTGGTGCTTCTCGCGCCAGAACTCGAGGTGCTCGCCGGCGAGCTCGTAGGAACGGGTCATCGGGTGAGGGTCATGCGTGACGCAGCATCTCCGCGACGAGGAACGACAGCTCGAGCGACTGCACCCGGTTGAGCCGCGGGTCGCAGACCGACTCGTAGCGGTCGGCCAGGTCGGCTTCGTTGAGCTCCTCGCCACCGCCCACGCACTCGGTGACGTCGTCGCCGGTCAGCTCGACGTGCAGGCCGCCGGGCCACGTTCCGACCGAGCGGTGCACGTCGAAGAAGCCCTGGACCTCCTCGATCACGTCGTCGAAGCGGCGGGTCTTGTATCCCGAGGACGCCTCGAAGGTGTTGCCGTGCATCGGGTCGCAGACCCAGGCGACCTCGACCCCGGCGGCGTCGACCTTCTCGAGCAGGGTCGGCAGCGCCTCGCGGATCTTGCCGGCACCCATGCGCGTGATGAAGGTCAGCCGCCCGGGCTCGTTGGTCGGGTTCAGCTTGCCCGCCAGTGCGATCGCGTCGTCGGCGCTGGTGGTCGGGCCGAGCTTGACGCCGATCGGGTTCTGGATGTGGCTGAGCAGCTCGACGTGGGCACCGTCGAGCTGGCGGGTGCGCTCGCCGATCCAGACGAAGTGGCTGGAGACGTCGTACGGCAGCTGGGTGCGGCTGTCGGTGCGGGTCATCGCGTGCTCGTACTCGAGGATCAGCGCCTCGTGGCTGGAGTGGAAGTCGACCCGGTGGAACTCGTCGGGGTCGGCGCCGATCGCCTGCATGAATGTCAGCGCGCGGTCGATCTCGGCCGCCACCTTCTCGTAACGACGCCCCACCTCCGAACCGAGCACGAAGTCGGTGTTCCAGGTGTGCACCTGGCGCAGGTCGGCGTAGCCACCGGTGACGAAGGCACGCACGAGGTTCAGCGTCGCGGCCGACGCGTGGTAGACCTCCACGAGCCGTTGGGGGTCGGGGATGCGCGAGGCCTCGTCGAAGTCGAAGCCGTTGACCGCGTCACCGCGGTAGGCCGGCAGGGTGACGCCGTTGCGGGTCTCGAAGTCCGAGGAGCGCGGCTTGGCGTACTGGCCGGCGAGCCGGCCCAGCTTCACGACGGGCACGGACGCGGCGTAGGTCAGCACGACGGCCATCTGCAGCAGCACCCGCAGCTTGTTGCGGGTGTTGTCCGCCGTCACGCCGGCGAAGGTCTCGGCACAGTCGCCGCCCTGGAGGAGGAAGGACTCCCCCTTGGCGACGGCGCCGAGCTTCTGCTTCAGCGCGTCGCACTCGCCGGCGAAGACCAGTGGTGGCATCTGGCGAAGACGAGCGACGGCGGCGTCGACCGCGGCCACGTCGGGGTACGCCGGCTGCTGGGCCGGCGCCATCGCGTGCAGCGATGCCAGGTCAGGAACGGATGCGGACACCCGACAAGGGTACGGCCGGGCCCGAGCGTCCCCGAATCGAGGACAGGGGGTGGATCCCCGGACGCGAGCAGGCGGGTGCCCCGGACTCCTAGCCGGCCAAGTGGTCGACGTCGTCGAAGGTGCTGGTGGTGCCAGTCGCCCGGTTGACGAAGTAGGTCACCACCCACAGCGCGACGCCGAGAGCGAGCATGCCGGCCGCGATCTTGTACTGGATCATGTCGGCCTCCAGTCGCGCCCACGGGCCGAGCAGGTAGAGGCAGGCGATGGCTCCGAGCACCGGCACCACGGTGGGCGCCTTGAAACCGCCGGGGCGGCCGGGTTCGCGTCGCAGGACGAGCACGGCGACGTTGACCACCGAGAAGACCGCGAGCAGCAGCAGGGCCGTCGTACCCGACAGCGCGGCCACGACCGAGTTCTCGGCCTGGAGGCGGACCACCACGATGAGTCCCAGGGCGAGCACGGTGGTGAACACGATGGCAGCCCACGGCGAGCGGCGGGACGGCAGCACCTTGCCGAGGGCGCTCGGCAGCACGCCCTGGTTGGCCATCCCGTAGATCAGCCGGCTGGCCATCAGCATGTTGATCAGCGCGGTGTTGGCGACGGCGAAGACCGTCATGAACGGGAAGACCTTGTCGATCGGGATGTCCGGGGCACCGGCCCGTACGACGTCGAGCAGGATGCCCGCCTCGGGGTTCTTCGGGGTCGCGATGTCGCCGGCCGGGATGACCGCCACCACCGAGACCGCCACCAGCATGTAGATGATCACCGCGATCCCCAGCCCGGTGAACATCATCCGCGGGAAGATCCGCTCCGGCTCCTTGGTCTCCTCGACCATGTTGACGGAGTCCTCGAAGCCGACCATCGAGAAGAACGCGATCGCGGTCGCGATGGTGACCGCCGCGAACAGCCCCTTCTCCTCGGGGTTCTCGAAGACCGTGATCCGGTCGAGGTCGGCGTCGCCGCCGCCGATCGCCACGAAGCCGATGACGATCACGATCGCCAGGGCCGCCATCTCGACGAGGGTGAGCAGGACGTTGAACTTCACGCTCTCCCCGACGCCGCGCAGGTTGATCAGCGCGAGCAGCACCATGAACGCGAGCGCCACGACGAGCGTCGCGCCCTCACCGGTCGGGACCGCGTCGATGCCCTCGTTGAGCCCGACCAACAGGTTGCTGGCCAGCAGTCCCGATGAGGTCGAGGCACTCGTGATGCCCGAGCACACGACCGTGAAGGCGACCAGGAAGGTGATGAAGTGCACCCCGAAGGCCTTGTGCGTGTAGAGCGCGGCACCGGCCGCCCGGGGGTACTTGCAGACCAGCTCCAGGTAGGAGAAGGCGGTCAGCGTGGCCACGATGAACGCGACCAGGAACGGCAGCCAGGCGACGCCGCCGACCTGCCCGGCGATCCGGCCCGTGACGGCGTACACACCGGCCCCGAGGATGTCGCCGACGATGAACAGGAGCAGCAGCCCCGGGCCCATCACTCGCTTCAGGTCGGGCTCCGGCCCGTTCACGTCTCGCTCGTCTACCGTCGCCGACATGTCTGCCTCCCGGGGTGCGATGTCCGCACATCGTGGCGCAAACCGGCACAGTCAGCCATCTTGGATGACGCGCGCAACCATGCCTCAGCCGAAGAAGACCTCGGCCTCGGCGTACTCCTCGGGGTCGACCAGCTTGAGCTCGCCGGTGCCCTCGATCAGCGGGACCCGGGCGATGTGGGTGCCGCGCAGCGCCATCATGGTGCCGAAGTCGCCGTCGTGCACGGCGTCGATCGCGTGCAGACCGAAGCGGGTGGCCAGCCACCGGTCGAAGGCGGTGGGGGTGCCGCCGCGCTGCACGTGACCGAGTACGACGGCCCGCGCCTCCTTGCCGGTGCGCTGCTCGATCTCGCTCGCCAGCCGGTCGCCGATGCCGCCGAGGCGCACGTGGCCGAACGCGTCCTGCTCACCGGACACCAGCGTCATGTCGCCGCCCTCGACCGGGACCGCGCCCTCGGAGACGACCAGGATCGGTGCGTAGTGGCTCTCGAAGCGCTGCTCGACGAGCGCGCAGACGGCCTCGATGTCGAACGGCTTCTCGGGGATGAGTACGACGTTCGCCCCACCGGCGAGACCAGCGTGCAGGGCGATCCAGCCGGCGTGACGGCCCATCACCTCGACGACCAGCACGCGGTGGTGCGACTCGGCGGTGGTGTGCAGCCGGTCGATCGCCTCCATCGCGATGTTGACGGCGGTGTCGAAGCCGAAGGTGAAGTCGGTGGCGTTGAGGTCGTTGTCGATGGTCTTGGGCACACCGACGACGTTGACGCCGAGGTCGTGCAGCTTGGTCGCGACGCCGAGCGTGTCCTCGCCGCCGATCGCCACCAGCGCGTCCACCCCGAGGTCGGCGAGGTTCTTCTTGATCTGCTCGACCCCGCCCTCGACCTTGAACGGGTTGGTGCGCGAGGAGCCGAGGATGGTGCCGCCCCGCGGCAGGATGCCGCGCACCTGGGGAATGCCGAGCTCGCTGGTCGTCCCCTCGAGCGGTCCCTTCCAGCCGTCGCGGAAGCCGACGAACTCGAAGCCGTACTCCTTGACGCCCTTGCGGACGACGGCCCGGATGACGGCGTTCAGGCCGGGGCAGTCGCCACCTCCGGTGAGGACTCCGACGCGCATGCATGCTCCTGGTGAGTGTGGTGGTGGTTCCGATTTGAACGATCACATGAAACCGTGAACCGCGCGAGCCCGTCCACCCCGGCGCTGCTCCAGGGCCTGCCTCCCCGGCGGCGAGGTGCCCGTGGGGCGGCGCGCAGCAGGACATCGTCGGGGTGAGAGGCCCTAGGCTCGCGAGGCATGAGCATCCTCGCGATCGACGCAGGGACGACAGGCGTGACCGCGCTGGTCGTGACGCCGGCGGGCACCATCGCGGCCCGGGGCTACCAGGAGTTCCGCCAGCACTTCCCCAAGCCCGGCTGGGTCGAGCACGCCCCCGAGGAGATCTGGCAGGCGACGCTGGAGGCGGTGCGCGACTGCCTCACGGACTGGGACGGGTCGAAGGAGGACCTCAAGGGCATCGGCATCACCAACCAGCGCGAGACGGTGCTGCTCTGGGACCGCGAGACGCTGGGTTCTCCCCGGCGCGCGATCGTGTGGCAGGACCGGCGTACGGCGGACATCTGCCGGCGCCTGCGCGACGAAGGACACGAGGACCGGGTCACCGAGCTGACCGGCTTGCGGCTCGATCCCTACTTCTCCGGCACCAAGCTGGTCTGGCTGGCCGAGAACGAGCCGAACACGTGGGCGCTGGTCGGCGAGGGGCGCTACGCCATCGGCACCGTCGACTCCTACCTGGTCGCCCGGATGACGCGCGGCACCTGGCACATCACCGACGTCTCCAACGCCTGCCGCACCTTGCTGTTCGACCTGGAGTCGGGCGGCTGGTCGCAGGAGCTGTGCGACCTGTTCGGCGTCCCGATGGACGCGCTGCCGGAGATCGTGCCCAACTGGGGCGAGCTCGCGACCACCGACCCGAAGAGCTTCCTGGACCTCGAGCTCCCGGTGGCCGGCATCGCCGGCGACCAGCAGTCGGCGCTGTTCGGGCAGACCTGCTTCGACGTGGGCGACTCCAAGTGCACCTTCGGCACCGGCTCGTTCATCCTCACCAACACCGGCACCGAGGTCGTCCGCTCCGACGCCGGCCTGCTCTCGACCGCTGCGTGGAAGGCGCCCGACGGTGACCTGACCTATGCCCTCGAGGGTGCGATCTTCGTGACCGGGGCCGCGGTGCAGTGGCTGCGCGACGGGTTGCAGATCGTCGGTTCGGCGGCCGAGACGGCCGCGATCGCGGCGACGGTGCACTCCTCCGACGGCGTCGTCTTCGTGCCGGCACTGACCGGCCTGGGTGCACCCCACTGGGACCCGCACGCGCGCGGGACCATCCTCGGCATCACCCGGGGTACGACGCGCGCCCACCTCGTCCGCGCCACCCTCGAGGCGATCACCTTCGAGGTCCGCGACGTCACCGACACGATGCCCACGCAGCTGACGTCCCTGATGGTCGACGGCGGTGCAGCGGCGAACGACCTGCTCTGCCAGCTCCAGGCCGACCTGCTCGGCGTACCCGTCCAGCGGCCGAAGATCGTCGAGACGACCGCGCTCGGGGCAGCGTTCATGGCCGGCCTCGGCACCGGCGTCTGGGACTCGACCGAGGACCTCCGCGAGACCTGGCAGCTCGACCGGGAGTTCACCCCGGACGAGTCCGACGATGTCCAGGAGCGCACCGACGCGGCGTACGCACTCTGGCGCAAGGGCGTCGAGCGCTCCCGCGACTGGACCGAGTAGGACGTCATACGAACTGGTCGCCATGGCGACCAGCTCGTATGACGTCCGGGAGGATCAGAGCGCGTGGCGCCCTGTCGTGCCCTTGGCGATCCCGACGCCGAGGACGGTGAACAGTACGGCGGTCAGCGAGACCCCCCAGACCGTCACGCCGCTGCCGATGAAGGTGGCGGTACCGATGACGGCGGCCGCGAAGGACCACCAGCGCACCACACCGGCACGCCACAGCCCGGCGGCCGCGAGGGGCAGGCAGAGCAGCAGGCCGATGATGCCGGGGGCAGCGAAGAACGGCAGGGCCCAGAGCGTCTTGTCCATGTGCTCGTGCAGCGAGCTGATGGCGTCCACGCCGTAGATCTGGCCGATCGAGGAGTCGTACCAGTCGACGGCCAGGATCCCGGGCAGCGTGGTCATGCCGACGAAGCCGAGGAAGGCGCCGACGTTCGCGAGAGTGGCGCCCCGGCCTCTGACGTAGGCCGCGGCCAGGAAGGCCGTGACCCCCCAGAGGGCGTAGGACCAGTGCAGCGTCAGCGAGTGGATCTGCAGGGCGCCGGGGTGCGCGGTGTACTGCTCGTTCATCTCCTGGCCGCTGCTGCCGGCGCCGGGGTCGGCGATGGTGGCGACCAGCAGCAGTACCCCGGCCAGGATCGGCGAGGCGACGAGGAACCCGCGCCGCAGGGCTGCGGACCGGGAACCCTCGGTGGTGGGGCGGGCCTCGGCGAGGTCCGCAGCGGTGGCGGTGGTGACGGTCATCTTCGGTGCTCCTCGGTGGTGGTTGGTGAGCACCAGCCTTCCGGGGAAGCGCCTCAACCGGATCTGCCGCGAGGCGGATTCCCGACTCAGTCGTACGACGGATCCTCGACCCGGTCTCCCGGGACGACCACCGAGTTCTCGTAGGCGAAGATCACCGCCTGCACCCGGTCACGCAGGCCGAGCTTGGTCAGCACGTTGCTGACGTGGGTCTTGGTGGTCCCCTCCGAGACGAACAGCTTGCCGGCGATGTCGAGGTTGGAGAATCCGCGGGCCAGCAGGCCCAGCACCTCGACCTCGCGCGGCGTGAGCAGCTCGAGCCGCGACTCGCGTGCGGTCGACGGCGGGGCCGGCCGGCGTACGAACGCGTCGATCACCCGGCGCGTCACACCGGGTGCGAGCAACGACTCCCCCGCCGCCACCACCCTGACGGCCGCCGCGAGCTCCTCGGCCGGTGCGTCCTTGAGCAGGAAGCCGGAGGCGCCGGCCCGCAGGGCCTCGAACACGTACTCGTCGAGGTCGAAGGTGGTCAGCACCAGCACCTTCGTCTCGACTCCTGACTCGACGATCCGCCGGGTGGCGGCGATGCCGTCGAGCACCGGCATCCGGATGTCCATCAGGGTCACGTCGGGCACCAGCTCGGAGACCATGGCGAGGGCCTCCTCGCCGTTGCCGGCCTCGCCGACGACCTCGAAGTCGTCCTCGCCCTCGAGCAGCGAGCGGAAGCCGGCGCGCACCATGCCCTGGTCGTCGACGATCGCGAGTCGAATGGTCATGTGGTGGTCTCCTTCAGGGGCAGGCTGACGGCGAGGCGGACCCCGCCCGTGGACGACGGTTCGAGCTCGACGGTCCCGCCGTACAGCGCCACCCGCTCGCGGATGCCGACCAGACCGTGGCCGCCGTTGGACGAGGAGGTACGCCGCAGGCCGCGGCCGTTGTCGGCCACCTCGACATCGAGCCGGCCGGGTGCGTAGCGGACGAGCACGTGCGCCTGGCTGGCGTGGGCGTGCCGGAGCGCGTTGGTGAGGCCCTCCTGGGCGATGCGGTACGCCGCCAGGTCCACGCCCGGGCTGAGCGGGACCGGGTCTCCCTCGATTCGGAGGTCCACCTGCATCTCGGCGGAGTCGACCTGTCGGACCAGCCGGTCCAGCTCGGAGAGCCCCGGCTGCGGCGACAAGGCCAGCGGCTGTTCCCCCTCGGTCCTCAGCACGCCGAACAGTCGCCGCATCTCGGCCAGGGCCTCGCGGGCGGTCGCCTCGACGGCCGCGAGGTCACGGGCCTCGGCCGCCTGCTCCGGACCCAGCCGGCGGCGGACGGCCTGGGTCTGGATGGTCACCACGCTGATCGAGTGGGAGACGATGTCGTGCAGCTCGCGGGCGATCCGGGTGCGCTCGTCGGCCGCAGCCTTCGCGGCCTCGAGCTCGCGGGTGCGCTCGAGCTGCGCCGCACGGGCGAGAGCTCCTTCCGTGCTCGCCGTGCGCACGCGCAGGAGCTGGCCGACGGCCCAGGGGCCGATGAAGAACACCATGCCGGCGGCCAGGTCGCTCGGCACGAAGCCGTGCACGACGCTGACCACCATGAACGGCACGAAGACCAGCCCCAGACCCCACCAGGCCCGCGGCGATGCGGTCTCCGAGCCGACCGTGAAGGAGACCAGGACGAGGGAGAGCAGCGTCGTGAACTCCCCGTTGGGATCGGTGATCACGTTGGAGCCGACCACCAGGGCCGCGACGACCAGGGGGTACTGCCGACGCCAGGCCAGGGTGGCAAGGGCCAGTCCGGCGATCCCGACGTGCTGCAGCGGCGAGGTGACGTCGGGGTTGGAAAACGCCTCGGCGACGTTCATCGCCACGAACAGCAGCGCGATGACGGCGTCGAGGAGCGGAGGGCGGCGGAGCTTCACGAGACGAAGGTAGGTGACCGGCGGCGCGACCACATCGGTCGCGCGACCGATCTGCGCGCACGTCAGCGCGCCACGACCGCCTGCCGCACCAGGTCGGCGTGGCCGGCGTGATGGGCCGTTTCCGCGAGCATCCGCACGACGAGGTGGCCGACGGTCGTGCGTCGGTCGTCAGCGGACCACCACGAGACGCTGGCCTGGGCCTGCAGCCCGAGGCTGCGCAAGGACGCGTCGGCGTGCGCCCACGACTGCCGGTAGACGCCGAGCAACCACTCGCGCGACGCGTCCGCCCTCGCCCACATGTCGGCGCTCTCGAAGGCCTCCTCCTGGGTCCAGGTGAGCTCGATCCCGTGCGGCCGACCGAGCGAATCGCCGAGGTAGCCGAGCTCGACGCTGGCGACGTGCTTGACCAGGCCGAGCAGGCTGGTCCCGCTCGGTGTCATCGGGCGGCGTACGTCGTACTCACTGAGGCCGTCGAGAGTCGCGACGAGGTGCTCGCGCTCCCGCTGGAGCCGGCCCAGGAGTGCGTCAGCCAGGTCGGTGGGCATCGGCCGCGGCCTGGATCTTCGCCACGAACGCGGTCCAGTGCTCCTCGTCGCCGACGTCGTCGCGGTCGCGCCCGCCGCGCCCGTCGATCGACTCGCGCACGATGTCGGCGTGGCCGGCGTGATGGGCGGTCTCGGAGAGCATGTGCACCACGAGGTAGCCGAGAGTCGTGGGGCTGCGGTCCCCGGGCCACCACGGCACGTCGGCCCGGGCGTCGAGCCCGAGCTCGCGGATGTTCTGGTCGGAGAAGGCCCACGACCGGCGGTAGAGGTCGACGAGCATCTCGCGGGACTCGTCGGCCAGTGCGTACATGTCCTCACCCGCGTCGAAGGCCGGCTCGTTGTCCCACGCGATCGGCTCGGGCCAGGGGCGTCCCACGCACTCCCCGAAGTAGCCGAGCTCGACCGTCGCGACGTGCTTGACCAGACCGAGCAGGCTGGTGCCGGTCGGCGTCATCGGCCGGCGCACGTCGTAGTCGCTGAGCCCGTCGAGCGCGCCGAGCAGGTTTTCGCGCTCGCGCTGGAGGTAGCGCAGCAGCAGGTCGATCATCGTGGGATGGGCGTGGTCGGTGCCGTCCGAGGAGGTCATGCACCGACCCTAGAACGGCCCACCGACACCCGTCGCTCCCGTTTCTCCGGCAGGTCAGGCGGAGGCGAGCCTCCGGCCGGGTCGTACGTCGTCCCCGAGGATGCCCTTGGCGCGCAGGATCGGCTTGACCCCCTCGGCGAACCAGTACGCCTCCTCGACGTGCGGGTAGCCGGACAGGATGAACTCGTCGATGCCGATGCGGTGGTACTCCTCGAGCCGGTCGGCCACCTCCTGGTGCGAGCCGACCAGCGCCGTACCGGCCCCGCCTCGCACCAGGCCGACGCCGGACCAGAGGTTGGGCGCGATCTCGAGGTCGTGGGCCGAGGCGAACGTGGAGCGGCCACCGTGCAGCTCGCGCATCCGGGCCTGGCCGGTGGACTCGCTCGCCGCCAGGGCCTCTTGCGCCTTCTCGATCGTGGCCGGGTCGAGGCCGTCCAGCAGCCACTGGGCCTCCTGCCAGGCGCGCTCGCTGGTGTCGCGGGAGAGCGTGTGGATCCGCAGACCGAACCGGATGTCCCGGCCCTGCTGCCGGGCCAGCCCACGGATCCAGTCGAGCTTCTCCTCGACCTGCGCGAGCGGCTCGCCCCAGGTCAGGTAGACGTCGGCGTGCTTGGCGGCGACCGGGCCGGCGGGAGCCGAGGAGCCGCCGAAGTAGATGTCCGGGATCGGGTCGAGGGTGCCGCGCACCTGGGCCCCCTCGACCTGGAAGTGCTCACCGTCGAAGTCGAAGGGCCCCTGGGTCCAGGCACCGCGCACCACCGAGAGGAACTCGTCGGTGCGCGCGTAGCGCTCGGCCTTCGAGAGGTGGTCGCCGAAGCGCTTCTGCTCGGTCGGCTCACCGCCCGTCACCACGTTGAGGAGCAGCCGCCCGTTGGAGATGCGCTGGAACGCGGCGGCCATCTGGGCCGACAGGGTCGGCGAGGTGACGCCCGGACGGAAGGCCACCAAGAACTTCAGGTTGCGCGTCTCCCGGATCAGCGCCGACGTCACCAGCCAGGCGTCCTCGCACCACGTGCCGGTCGGCGTCAGCACGCCCTCGTAGCCGAGCTGGTCGGCGGTGCGGGCGATGCTCGCGAGGTAGTCGATGTCGGGCTCACGGAACACGTTCGCCGTGCCGAGTCCGTCGGCCGGTCGTCCGATGCCCTGCGGGACGCTGTGACCGCCTCCGACGAGGCTGCGCGCGTCGCCGGTGGTCGGCAGGAACCAGTGCAGCTTGATGCCCATGAGGATCTCCGTTCCCACTCAGGCCGTGGGGACCGAGCTGTTGTAGTCGTCGGTGAAGAACTTCGAGACGTCGAACTCCTTCGGGAGCAGGCCCGCCTTGACGAAGGCATCGGCCATCTCCTGCTCGGAGGAGGTGACGTCGCTGTTGATCGGCGTCGGTGTCGCCGTACGACGGTCGACAGCGCGCCTGGTCACGGCATCGGACAGACCGGTCTCCTCGGCCCAGACCTTCGCCCACGCGTCGCGGTGGGTGTTGCTCCAGACCTGCGCCTTCGCGATCCGGCTGACGTAGTCCTTGATCGCCGCACTCGTCGCCTTGTCGTCGAGGGCGTCGGGGTTGGCGGCCTGGAAGGTCATCCCGTTCACCAGCCCGGAGCCGTCGACGAGGATGCGGGCCTTGGCCTCCAGCTCAGCCTGGGAGGTGTAGGGATCCCAGATCGCCCAGGCGTCCACGTGCTTGTTGGTGAACGCCGCCAGGGCATCGGCGGGCTGCAGCGCCTTGACATCGATGTCCTTGTAGCTGAGTCCGGCTCTGGCCAGCTGGGCCAGCAGGTTGTAGTTGGCCGAGCTGCCCTCGGCGACCGCGACCTTCTTGCCCTTCAGGTCGGCCACGCTCGTGATGGGCGAGTCCTTGGGCACCACGATCGTGTCGCCCTTGGCGCCCATGGTGGCGCCGGAGACGACCTCGATCTTGCTCTTCGCGGCGGCCGCGAACAGCGGCGGTGTGTTGCCGACCCCGCCGATGTCGATGGCGCCGGCGTTGAGTGCCTCGAGCAGCGGCGGGCCGGACGTGAACGACTTCCACTTGATCCTGTAAGGGATGGTGTCGAGCGCACCCGCGGCCGCCAGCAGCGCCTTGGAGCCGCCCTTCTGGTCACCGACGGTGAGGGTCACCTTGGACAGGTCGACGCTGCCGTCGTCGCGGACGGCCGCGGCGTTGGCGGACTCGCCGCCGCAGCCGCTCAACGAGGCGGAGGCGACGATCGCCACCACCGTCGCGACGAGTGGGCCGACGAGTGGGCGGTGCGTGGGGAAGAACTTCATGCTGCTCCGGTCTCCTGGTGGTGGGCATTCGTGGGCGTGACGCCGAGGGCGCCGAGCACCTCGTCGCGCAGCTGCGCGATCTGGTGGTGCTCCGGGCTGCGGGAGGTACGACGGAGCGGGACCTGCCACTCCCGGGCGATCCGCCCCTGGTCGAGCACGAGGACGCGGTCGGCCAGCGCGATCGCCTCGTCCACGTCGTGGGTGACGAGCAGGATCGCGGGCTGGTGCCGCTCCCAGAGCTGGGTCACCAGCGCGTGCATCTCGATGCGCGTGAGTGCGTCGAGGGCGCTGAACGGCTCGTCGAGCAGGAGCAGGTCCGGCTCGCTCACCAACGCTCGCGCGAGGGACACCCGCTGGGCCTGGCCACCGGACAGCGAACCGGGCCACACGTCGGTCTTCTCGGTCAGGCTCACCTCGGCCAGCGCGCCCCGGACCTTTTCGCTGCGACTGGCGTCGCGCACGGTGTTGAGCAGCGCCAGCTCGACGTTGCGCTCGACGGTGCGCCAGGGCAGCAGGCGCGGCTCCTGGAAGGCCACCGAGGTGCGCCCGGTGACGGAGACCTCGCCCTTCGGTGAGGGGTCGAGGCCGGCCAGGCTGCGCAGGAGGGTCGACTTGCCCGAGCCGCTCCGGCCGAGCAGGGCGACGAACTCGCCTCGCCGTACGGTCAGGTCGGCGCCGCGGAGCACGTGCGTGCTGCCGAAGGAGCGGTGATGGCCGCGGACCTCGGCCACGGTGTCGCCCACCGAGCGGCGGGACTCGGAGCCGTTGGGGCCGGTCTTGGGTCGGGTCGTCAGGAGCGCCATGCCAGCGCCCTCCTCTCGATCAGGCGGACAAGGGAGTCGGTGGCGAGGCCGAGGATGCTGTAGACGGCGAGCCCGACGACGATCACGTCGGTCTGCAGGAACTCGCGGGCGTGGTTGATCATGTAGCCGAGCCCGGAGTCGGCACTCACCGTCTCCGCGACGATCAGCGAGAGCCACGCGACGCCAAGGCTCTGTCGCAGCCCGACGAGCGCCTGGGGCAGGGCCCCCGGAATCACCACGTGCCGGAGCCGTTGTCGCCTGGTCAGACCCATGGTCACGGCGGCCTCGGTCATCCGGCGGTCGATGCTGCGGATGCCGGAGAAGGTGTTCAGGTAGAGCGGGAAGGCGACGCCCATGGCGATCAGGGCGATCTTCGGTGCCTCGCCGATCCCCATCCAGACGATGAAGAGGGGGATCAGGCCGAAGTGCGGCAACGTGCGCAGCATCTGCATCGGTGGGTCCACGGTGTCCTCGCCGATGCGGCTGACGCCGGCCACGACCGCGAGCACCAGTCCGATGACGGCTCCGACGGCGAACCCGGCCAGCACGCGCTGCACCGAGACCAGGGTGGCGTCGCCGAGGGTGCCGTCCTTGGTCAGCTGCCAGGCGGTGGCGCCGATCTGGGCCGGGCTGGCGATCTTGTCCTCGGGGATCACGCCCGCATCGGAGAGCAGCTGCCAGACCAGCACGATGGCGAGCGGGCTGACCCAGCGCCGCAGCCACGAGAGCCGCGAGGCCGCCGATCGCCTGGTGGTCCCCCGACCCGGGGACGAAGGCGCCGAATTCGGCCGAGATGCCACGAGAGCGCTCATGTCGCGCCACTCTGGCGAGATAAACCTACTAATTCAAGTTGTTCAGTAGACAATTGGCGTGTCGTGAGTCATGTCACGTGCGGAGCCGGGCCACGTCCTCCTCGGCAGCTGCCTGCGAGCGACGGGCCTCGGCCAGCACCACCTGGGCGTCGTCCCGGGTGTCCTCCGCCTCCTCGAGGTCCTCGTCGACCTGGTCGACGTCGTCCTCGATCGCGGCCAGCCGCCGCCGGAGCTCGTCGGCGTCACCCTGGAGCTGCAGTCGGCGCGCATTGAGCTCCTCGACCACGGCCTCGGCCTCCGCCAGCTCCCGCTCCGCGTCGGTGACGTGCCGGCCGGCCTCCTCGAGGGCGTCCTCCGCGGCCGCGAGCTTCGCTCCCCCGTCGGGTACGACGTGCAGCGCCACCGGCTCGGACTCCTCGGCCTCGCCCGCCACCGGGCCAGCAACGGGGGTCGCCTGCACCTCCAGCGACTCCGGGACGGCGACGACACCGGCCACGTCGAGGTCGGAGACGCCGGTGGAGGTGAACGCGGTGACCACCCGACCGGTGCGCACGACCTGGGCGGCGACCTCGTCCAGCATCGCCGCGGTGAGCATCCCCTCGACCTGGTCGACGACCGGTCCGGTGAGTCGCACCCCGGCATCGCGGGCCAGGGACCGTGCCGAGGAGGCCAGTGCGGTGGTGAGCTGGCGCCGTTGCCGCGTCAGGGCACGCAGCTCGTCACCGTCGAGCGCCTCCGCCGCGGCCCGCAGCTGGCCGGCGAGTCCGAGGACCGAGTCGATCTGCTCGCTCTCCCGGCGGACGAGCAGGTTGACCGCCCAGGCGGCCACCGACGGCTTCTTGAGCTTCTTGATCTGGGCAGCGAGGTCCTTGTCGCCGACGTCCTTGGCGGCGCGGTTGCGGGCATCGGTGAAGTCCTCGGGCGACCCGGCGTACAACGCGTCGGCGATCGCCGTGAGCTCATCCACGGGTCACCTCCGCGAGCAGCAGGTCGAGCGCCCCGGCGCACGCCCCGGACCGGATCGCGTCCCGGTCCCCGTCCAGGTCGAGCCGCACGAAGCGGGCCGTGTCACTGCTCGCCAGCCCGACGAACACCGTGCCCACCGGCCGGCCCTCCTGGAGGTCCGGCCCGGCGACCCCGGTCGTGGACACTGCCCAGTCGACCTCCAGCAGGTCGCGGGCTCCGGCAGCCATCTGCACGGCGCACTCGCCGGACACCACCTCGGCAGCCGTGACGGAGAGCAGCCGACGCTTCACCTCGGTCGAGTAGCTGACCACGCCGCCGACGAAGGTCCCCGACGCCCCCGGCGTGGCACTGAGCATCGCGGCCAGCTCGCCACCGGTGAGCGACTCGGCGCACCCGACGGTCAGGCCACGCTCGAGGAGCGCCGCGTGCACCAGAGCCGGGTCGGTCATGGACCGACGCTAGCGCCGTCCCATCCGCGGGCGCGAGGCTCGGCGCCGCGACCCGCCGGTCGCTAGCCTGCGTTCATGCCGCTGCCGATCGAGGACTACGCCGCCATCGGGGACGGGCACACCGCCGCACTGATCGGCATCGACGGGTCCATCGACTGGCTGTGCCTGCCCCAGTTCGACTCCCCCGCGTGCTTCGCCGGGCTGCTCGGCAGCGACGAGAACGGTCACTGGCTGCTCGGTCCGTCCGGCAAGCACACGGCCACCCGCCGGTACGTCGGTGACACAGCCGTCCTCGAGACGACGTACACCACCGACACCGGGCAGGTCCGGATCACCGACGTGATGCCGACCGGCGACCGCCGTGCCGACGTCGTACGCCGCGTCGAGGGGATCAAGGGCACGGTGTCGATCCGGCACAGCTGGGTGGTGCGCTACGACTACGGCAAGGTCCGCCCCTGGGTGCACCGTGAGCACGTCGACGGCGAACCGGCGATCATCGCCACCGCCGGGCCGGACAAGCTCATCCTCACCGGGCCGCGTCTGCCCTCGGCGGTCGACGGGCGCCACGAGGAGACCTTCGACGCCGTCGAGGGCGACCGGCTGGACTTCACGCTGACCTGGATCCCGTCGTACCGGAAGATGCCCGGCCCCATCGACATCGACGCCCGGCTCGAGTGGACCCTCGGCGAGCAGCAGACGTGGGCCGACGCCTGTCGCTACTCCGGGCCCTGGCGCCGCCAGGTCGTGCGCAGCCTGGTCACGCTGCGCGGGCTGACGCACGTCGACACCGGCGGCATCGTCGCGGCCCCGACCACCTCGCTGCCCGAGGACTTCGGCGGCGAGCGCAACTGGGACTACCGCTACTGCTGGCTGCGCGACGCGGCGCTGACCCTGGAGTCGTTGCTTGCCGCCGGTCGTGACGACGCCGCCCACCACTGGCGCGACTGGCTGCTGCGCGCGATCGCCGGCGACCCGGACGACATGCAGGTCATGTACACCGTCGAGGGCGGACGCCACCTCCCCGAGCGCGAGCTCGAGCACCTGGCCGGCTATGCGGACTCACGACCCGTGCGCATCGGCAACGGCGCCGTCACGCAGCGCCAGACCGACGTGCTCGGCGAGGTCATGTGCGCGCTGTCGATGGCTCGCAACAACGGAGTCGCGGAGACCCGGGACAGCTGGAGCCTGCAGCGCACCCTGGTCAACGAGCTGGCCGAGGACTGGCGCCGCCCCGACAACGGCCTGTGGGAGATCCGCGGCGAGCAGCGGCGCTTCACGCACAGTCGGGTGATGGTGTGGGCCGCCTTCGACCGGGCGATCGAGGGGGTCGAGGAGCACGGCCTGCACGGCCCGGTGGACGAGTGGCGGGCGGTCCGCGACCAGGTGCGCGAGGAGATCATGACGCACGGCTACGACGCCGAGCGCAACACCTTCACCCAGCACTACGACACCCGCGAGGTCGACGCCTCCCTGCTGGTGCTGCCGATGGTCCGGTTCATCAAGGGCGACGACCCGAAGATGGTGGGCACGATCAAGGCCGTCGAGGAGGACCTGATGCGCGGCGGGCTGCTGATGCGCTACCGCACCTCGAGCGGGGTCGACGGGCTCGAGGGCGGCGAGCACCCGTTCCTGGCCTGCTCGTTCTGGCTGGTCTCGGCGTACGCCCTGGCCGGCCGGATCGACGACGCCAACGCGCTGATGGACCGCCTGATGGGCCTGACCAACGACGTCGGGCTGCTCAGCGAGGAGTACGACGTGCACGAGAAGCGGATGGTCGGGAACTTCCCGCAGGCCTTCTCGCACCTGGCCCTGGTCGGCGCCGCGATGAACATCGAACGAGCCCGAGAATCGACGCTCACCCCCTGATACGACAATGCCGACTTAAGGGACGACCGGTCTAGTCCGTGAACTCCGATTTAACGGGCAAATGTCCCTATCTGCCCGAGCTGGTTACATGCTTGTCCAACCGATCGGAAACGGTGGGGAACAAGCAACACACACGGGGGACAACGACATGCGACACAGGGGCGAAACCGGAGCAGCCAAGGGTGTGATGAGTGGTGTCACGGGCACCTTCTCCAAGCTCACCGAGCTGCTCTCCGAGGACCAGGCCACCGCGGGCAAGCACAAGCTGCCTGCGGAGCAGCCTCTGATCCCGACCCAGAAGGTGCCGACCCACGAGAGCATCGAGGTCGAGGCCACCGACGTGCCCGAGACCGTCGACGTGTCCGAGAGCATCGAGGCGGTCGAGGCCACCGAGGTGCCCCAGGCCGCTGCTGCCACCGAGGAGCCCGAGCGGGCACCGCAGGTGACGCCCGCCGCGCGGCCCGCCGGACTGCCCAACAGCGTGCAGTGGAAGGCCAGCCACGGCCCTCGCATCTTCGCCGCCGCCATGCTCCTGTTCGCCGTTGCCGGCACCTCGGCCCTCGGGCTGCGCTACGCCGAGACCCGCGGGTCCGACGAGTTCATCTCCGTGGTCATCGGCATCGGCGTGGTCGTCGCCCTGTGGGCGCTGCTGATCGCCAGCACCCCGCAGGTGGTCAGCCTCCGCGGCTCGATCCTCACCGTCCGCAACAGCAGTGGCAGCGAGCGCTTCGACCTCGCCGACGGCCTGCAGCCCGTCGACGTCGTCGGCGAGCCGCGCAGCTCACAGTGGGCTCTGCTGCTCCACCGCCCCAACGACACCTCGGTGGTCCTCCGCCGCAGAGACGTCGACGCCGTCGCCCTGGACCCGATCGTCCGCCACTATCGGGACCTGGCCACGCAGCGGTACGGCGACCGCCAGGTTCGCTTCAGTCGCTGAACCTGCGTCAGACGAGTCCCGCCCGCCGATCCGGACCGGGCGGGACTCTTCTGCGCGTACGACGGCCACGCCCGCCAGGATGAAGAGGCCGCCGACCAGCTGGATCGCCCGCGGCAGCTCGCCCAGCAGCAGCCACGCGAGCAGCACCGTGAACAGGACCTCCGAGAGGCCGACGAACGAGGCCAGCTTGGACCCCAGCACCCGCGTCGCGGTGATCCCGGTGACGTACGGCGTCGCCCCAGCGATCACGCCGAGCTCGAGCACCGCCGCCCACCAGGGGAACGAGAAACCGTTCAGCTGGGCCGGGTAGGCGTGGAACTCCATGGGCAGCACGCCGGTCGCGCCCAGCGCAGCGAACGCCAGCGCACCGACCACGAGACCCCCACCGGCCAGCGCGAGCGGCGGCAAGGCGGTGTCGTGGGTGCGACCCGACATCAGGAAGTACGACGCGAGGCCGACCGCCGCGAGCAGGCCCCAGGCCACGCCGATCCCGTCGATGCGGACTCCACCGCTCTGCCAGATTGAGAGGGCATCGAGGACGAGGGCGAGCCCGACCAGCGCCAGCAGCACCCCGAGGGTGGTGGCGGGGCCGGGCAGGCGCCGACCCACCGCCGACTGCCAGATGACCACCAGGACGAGGCCGAGGTACTCCAGCATCAGCGCCACACCGACCGACAGGTGGCCGACGGCGTAGAAGAAGGAGACCTGCGGCAGCGCCACGGCCAGCAGCCCGAAGGCGACGACCTGCCCCCACTCGCGCCGCACCAGGTGCCAACGGCCGCGGAGGGCACGTACGGTCGGCACCAGCAGCACCACCGCGGCTACCGCGATCCGCAGGAAGACCACCGAGCCAGGAGTCCACCCCGTTGTCAGCAGCGACTTGGCGAACGGCCCGGACGTGGCGAAGGTGGCGGCCGAGACCAGCGCGACCAGGATTCCGGCACTCGTGGTCCTCGTGGACACCGTCTCACCGCCTGTCAGGAGTAAAAGTGGAGTACACCGGTTACTCTAGGAGCATGACCTGTCAGGAGTCAACGTGACTTTTGCCCATGACACAGAGAGTGCGTTGGCGGCCGCAGCGGCGCTGGTGAACACCGATCCCGGCGACGGTTCCGGGCAGGACACGCTGCTCACCGAGGAGGCACTGGTCACCTTCCTCGACGAGACCGGCTGGTCGGGCAGCCGGACCGGCGACCGGGCCGAGCTGGACGCCGTACGGTCCCTGCGCCCGCGGCTACGGACCCTGTGGCGACTGCCGGAGGACGAGCTCGTGGCCGCGGTCAACGAGGTGCTCCGCGACTCCCACGCACTCCCCCAGCTCGTCGACCACGACGACATCGGCTGGCACATCCACGCCGTACCCCAGGAGGCGCCGCTGGCCACCCGGATGCTGGTCGAGGCCGCGATGGCCTTCACCGACGTGATCCGCACCGCCGAGCTCGACCGCCTCAAGAACTGCGCCGCCGACGACTGCGACAACGTCGTGCTCGACCTGTCCCGCAACCGCTCCAAGCGGTTCTGCGAGGACGGCTGCGGCAACCGGGAGAACGTCCGCGCGTACCGGGACCGGCTGCGGGCGGAGTAGGCCGCGGTTTCCCCGGGCGCCCGGGGAAACTGCCCCCGGAAGGGCGATACTTCGGCCCTCCGCGTCCAGAACTACCCGCCAGCCCCGCCCGGTTTGCGACTCAGGCGTCGGTGGGCGCGGTGGCCGGCTCCCCGCTGCGATGACGTACGACGTCGCGCGCGAACTCCCAGCCGGACGTGAGGGTCAGCAGTACGGCGATCGCCATCGCGACTGCCGAGAGCCACCAGATGATGTCGCCCGGGACCTCCCAGACGCCGGTCAGCAGCCCGAACGGGGCCACGAAACCGCCGAGCGCCAGGGCCTGCGTGGCCGTCTTGACCTTGCCGCTCTGCTTGGCCGGCATCACGATGTCCTTGGCGATCGAGAGCCGGGCGATGGTCACTGCCCACTCGCGCAGCAGCACGACCACGGTGATGGTCCACCACAGCCAGGCCGGCATGAAGTCCGCGATGATCGCGAGCCCGATGAACGCCATGCCGGTGATGGCCTTGTCCGCGATCGGGTCGGCGATCTTGCCGAAGTTGGTGACCAGGTTGTGCTTGCGGGCGAGGTCGCCGTCGACCTTGTCGGTGATCATCGCCAGGCAGAACAGCAGCCACGCCACCCAGCGCCAGCCGAGGTGGTGACCGCCGTCGTAGAGCAGGGCCCAGCCGAAGAACGGCACCATCACGATCCGCAGCGTGGTGAGCGCGTTGGGCACGTTCCAGTTGCTGACCTGCGGAGAGATGTCGGACTGGCTCATCGACCCTCCTCCGCAACGGTGACCTGACGGGCGACCAGGTCGACTCCCTCGGAACCGACCACCACCGCCTGAATCATGTCACCGACCGCCACAGGCCCGGTCAGGCCCTCCAGCACCGTCGAGCCGTCGACCTCGGGACCCTGGTGGGCGGCACGCCCCTCGACGTAGCCGTCCGGACCACCCTCGACCGTCTCCACGAGCACGGTGACCTGCTCGCCGATGCGCTCCTCGGCCCGCTGCGCGGTCAGCTCCTCGGCGAGCGCGGTGACATGGGCCAGCCGGTCGGCGATCTCGTCCTCGTCGAGCTTGCCCTCGAACTTCTCGGCCTCGGTGCCGTCCTCGTCGGAGTAGCCGAACACCCCGATCGCGTCCAGCCGGGCCGCCGAGAGGAAGTCGCAGAGGATCTCGAGGTCCTCCTCGGTCTCGCCCGGGAAGCCGACGATGAAGTTCGACCGGGCACCCGCTTGGGGAGCCTGCGCCCGCGCCTGGTCGAGCAGCCCGAGAAAGGCTTCGGCGTCCCCGAACCGGCGCATCCGACGTAGCACCGGGTGGGAGGCGTGCTGGAAGGACAGGTCGAAGTACGCCGCCACGCCCGGTGTCGAGGCGATCGCGGTCACCAGGCCCGGCCGGGTCTCGGCAGGCTGGAGGTAGGACACCCGCACCCGTTCGACCCCGTCGACCGCGGCCAGCTCGGGCAGCATCGTCTCCAGCAGGCGCAGGTCGCCGAGGTCCTTGCCGTAGGACGTGGAGTTCTCCGAGACCAGGAACAGCTCACGCGCCCCCTGACCGGCCAGCCAGCGGGCCTCGGCCAGCACGTCGGAGGGCCGTCGCGACACGAACGAGCCACGGAAGGCCGGGATCGCGCAGAAGGTGCAGCGCCGGTCGCAGCCGGACGCGAGCTTCAGCGGTGCCATCGGACCGGCGTCGAGGCGTCGCCGCTCGCCGTGCCCGGGTTGGTACGCCGGAGCATCGGCCCGATCGGCCGGGGAGATCGGCAGCAGCCGACGACGGTCCTGGGGTGTGTGCGGGTGCTGGGTCTCGCCGGCGAGGATCGAGCGCAGCTTGCCGGCGATGTCGGGGTAGTCGTCGAAGCCGAGCACCGCATCGGCCTCCGGCAACGAGGTGGCCAGCTCGGCGCCGTACCGCTCGGCCAGGCAGCCCACGGCCACCACCGCCTGGGCCTTGCCCGAGTCCTTGAGGTCGGCCGCCGCCAGCAGCGTGTCGACCGAGTCCTTCTTGGCCGCCTCGACGAACCCGCAGGTGTTCACCACGACCGTCTCGGCGTCCTCGGGGTCCTCCACGAGGCGGAACCCGCCCGCCTCCAGCCGACCCGCGAGCTCCTCGGAGTCGACCTCGTTGCGCGCGCAGCCCAGCGTCACCATCGCGACGGTGGTCAGCGGGGAGGCAGGGCGCTGGGGGAAAGTCTTCGCAGTAGTCATGAGCCGTGTCGAGTATGACCGACGGCCCCGGCCATCACGAAAACGGCGCTACTTCCCGCTGGACTGCCCGAAGGTCTTGCTGGCGGCCGCCGAGGAGTCGCCCACCGTGCCCTTCGGCTTGCTCAGGAAGGACACCTTGACCGCGCTGCCGTTGCTCGCGGTGACGTCGAACGGAGCCAGCCCGATGACCTGCTGGTGCTGGCCGTCCGCCAGCTTGCCGGCCCACAGGATCCGGCCGTCGCGGTCGCGTACGACGACCTGCGGGCTCGCCCCCGACGCACTCACCTCGAGGGGTGCCAGCGTCATCTTCGGGGAGTTGCCGGCCTCGGCGCCGCTCGCCAGGCCCGCGGAGTCGACCACGCCGGGAGCCGGGCTGACCAGCTCCTGCGGGGTGTCGTTGAAGACCCGGGCCACGCCCCACACCGTCGCGAGCGCCAGCACACAGGCTGCCAGCAGGCTCCAGCGGGGGCCGCTGCGGATCGCGCGGACGCCGCCGCCGATGCCGGTGGCCAGCTCGGCCTCGAAGACCTGGCGTGCCTCGATCTCGGCGGTCGCGTAGTGCTCGTCGTACAGGTCGAGCAGCTGCTGGGCGTCCAGCCCGAAGACGCGAGCCAGGGTGCGCAGGTGGCCACGCGCGTAGAAGTCGCCTCCGCAGGCGGCGAAGTCATCGACCTCGATGCACTCCAGCACGTGCGGACGGATCCGCGTGCGCTCGGAGAGGGTGTCGATGCTCAGCCGGGCCCGGTGCCGGGCGGCCGCGACCAGCGGACCGATGACGGCGTTGTCGGCCGGACGCGGCTCGTCGGGCACGTAGTCGTCGACCCGGGCAACCACCACCGGACCGTCGCCGGCGCGCTGGGCCGGGATCGGCGGCGGGGTCGGCAGCATCCGGACGGAGTCCTTGATCACCTCGTTGCGTGCAGCTGGGCGAGCCTCGCGGGCCGGCTCGACCGGGTCGAACGGCTCCTCCTCCGGCGCCGCCTGCGGGTGCAGGGGACGCGGCTCGGCCTTGGTGGCGTCCTCGGGCACCTCCGGCTCCTCGTGCTCCTCGTGCTCGTCGTGCTCCTCGACCTCGGACTCGGCAGCCAGCGCCGCCTTGAGCCCGGCCCGCTCCTTGCGGGAGAGCCGCTCCGGCTTGTCCTGCTTCTCGGGCTTCTCGGCCTTCTCCGGCTTCTCGGGCTCCATCCGGGTCACCACCAGCACCGGCACCCGTCCGCTCGCCAGCGCGTCGAGGTCGGCGACCAGGTCCCCGGTCAGCCCGTCGAACTCCAGGCGAGTGGTCAGGCCGAGCGGCACCACGAAGCTCTCGGCCGTCAGCGCGACCGCGGAGTCGTCACCCTGGTCGGCCGGCGCCTCGAGCGGACCCTCCACCGCACGTGGCTGTACGACGATCCGGCCGTCGCGCAGCCACGGACGCGGCGAGGTGACCTCGACGTTCTCGATGTCCTGCCACGGCAGTCCGCTCCACGTCACGCCGCGACGTACGCGCACGCCGTGCTCGTCGGCGACCATCAGCGGTGCCCGGCTGTCGCGGACCACGAGCAGCTGGAGCACGCCGACGGCGGTCACGACCAGGCACCACGCCCAGTCGGCGACCGAGCCGGTCTGCAGCGCGCGTGAGAACCACACCACCGCGAGGACGGCTGCCGCCAGGGCCACCGCGGCGGCGAGCTTCGAGTTGTGCCGGACAGAAACGCCCATGGGGTCCCCCATCACTGCTCTCCCTGGATGGTCGCGATCACGTCGTCGAGATCGTCGGGCTTGATCAACACGTCACGGGCCTTGGAGCCCTCGCTCGGCCCGACCACCCCGCGACTCTCGAGGATGTCCATCAACCGGCCGGCCTTGGCGAAGCCGACACGCAGCTTGCGCTGGAGCATCGAGGTCGACCCGAACTGCGTGGAGACCACCAGCTCGATGGCCTGCACCACCAGCTCCATGTCGTCGCCGATATCGTCGTCGAGCTCGCGCTTGGCCGACTGCGGCGCCGTGACGTCGTCGCGGTAGTTGGGCTCGAGCTGGTCCTTGCACTGCTTGACCACCTGGGCGATCTCCGCCTCGGTGACCCAGGAGCCCTGCACGCGCACCGACTTCGAGGCGCCCATCGGCAGGAACAGCCCGTCACCCTGGCCGACCAGCTTCTCGGCGCCCGGCTGGTCGAGGATGACCCGGCTGTCGGCGAGCGAGCTGGTGGCGAACGCGAGTCGCGAGGGCACGTTGGCCTTGATCAGACCGGTGACCACGTCGACCGAGGGCCGCTGGGTCGCCAGGATCAGGTGGATGCCGGCGGCCCGGGCGAGCTGGGTGATGCGGACGATGGCGTCCTCGACGTCACGCGGCGCCACCATCATCAGGTCGGCCAGCTCGTCGACCACCACGCACAGGTAGGGGTACGGCGCCAGCACCCGCTCACTGCCGGCCGGGACCTGCACCTTGCCCGCACGCACTGCCTTGTTGAAGTCGTCGACGTGGCGGAAGCCGAAGTTGGCGAGGTCGTCGTAGCGCATGTCCATCTCGCGCACGACCCACTGCAGCGCCTCGGCCGCCTTCTTGGGGTTGGTGATGATCGGGGTGATCAGGTGCGGGATGCCCTCGTAGGCGTTCAGCTCCACCCGCTTGGGGTCGACCATGATCATCCGCACCTCGTCGGGCGTGGCCCGCATCAGCAGCGAGGTGATCATCGAGTTGATGAAGCTGGACTTGCCGGACCCGGTGGCGCCGGCGACCAGCAGGTGCGGCATCTTGGCCAGGTTGGCCACCACGAAGCCGCCCTCGACGTCCTTGCCGAGCCCGACGACCATCGGGTGGTGGTCGTTGCGTGCGTTGTTGGAGCGCAGCACGTCGCCCAGCGACACGATCTCCTTGTCGAGGTTCGGGATCTCGATGCCGACCGCCGACTTGCCCGGGATCGGGCTCAGGATGCGTACGTCGGCCGAGGCCACGGCGTAGGCGATGTTCTTCTGGATGCCGGTGATCTTCTCGACCTTGACCGCCGGACCGAGCTCGACGACGTAGCGGGTCACCGTCGGGCCACGCGTGTAGCCGGTCACCTGGGCGTCGATGTCGAACTCCTCGAGCACCTGGGTGAGGCGCTCGACGATCTCGTCGGAAGCCTTCGACCGCGCCTTGTGCACCGAGCCCGGCTTGAGCACCTGGGAGTCGGGGAGCGAGTAGGCGATGTCGCCGGACAGCGAGAGCTGCTCGACGCGAGCCGGCAGGGGCGTGTGCGGAGGGGCCTCGAGGGTCTCCTTGGCGCCGTCCACGGGTCCGGTCGGCTCGGTGTCGGTCTCGGCCTCGGTCATCGAACCGACGCGGGACTTGCGGCCACGCTTGCCGATCTCGCGACCCTCCAGGACCGGTGAGTCGTACGCCGGGTCGCCCATCTCGGGGTCGATCTCGTCGTCGACCGCCTTGCCGCGACGACGCCGGATGGCGGTGGTGGCCTCGGCCGGCTCCTCCTCGACCGGGACCTGGCGACCCATGATCCGGTCGCCGAGCTCACGCAGACGCGCGGGCACCTGGTAGACCGGCGTCGCCGTCACGACCAACACCCCGAACAGCGCGAGCAGGAGGAGCAGCGGCACCACGACGTACGGCGTCTGCAGCAGGTCCATCAGCAGCTTGGAGACCACGAAGCCGATCGCGCCGCCCGCCTGCTGCAGGGGCGCGGTGTCACCGAGCTTCGGGGTCGGCGAACCGTTGGCGATGTGCACGATGCCGAGCACGCCGAACAGCAGGGCACCCCAGCCGATCACCTGCCGTCCGGGAGGACCGTTGTGCTCGGGGTCGCGCAGGTTGCGCCACGCCACGTAGCAGAGCAGCAGCGGCACGAGCCAGGCGAGCAGGCCGACGGATCCGGCGACGATCGTGCGGGTGACGTCACCGATCTGGCCGGGCAGCTGCCACCACACGGCGGCGGCCACCACGACGGCGAGGCCGACCAGGAACAGACCGGCACCGTCGCGACGGTGCTCGGGATCGAGGTCCCGGGCGGTGTGGCCGATCCGGCGTACTCCCCCACCTACGGCGTGGGCGACCCCCAGCCAGGCCGTCGCCAGCACCCGGGCCAGCGCGGTGAACACGCGTGCGATCGGGCCCGAGCCGTTGCGGACGGCACGGGGCGCAGGGCGAGCAGGCTTGCGACCGCCCTTGCGCGCGGGCGCGGGCTTTCGTCCTGACTTGCTTCCCGTGGACCGCGATCGCGAGGTCGAGCCTCCCTTGCCCGACGTGCGGGCAGGGCTGCTCTTGCTGCGCGACGCCGCCGGGGAAGACGTACGGGTCGCCATGCTGGCGAATCTACCCCGAACACCACATCCGCCCCTTGCGTCACACGCCGCACAGGAGGCACGTGGTTGGGGCGGTGGAGCGTCAGCTCAGCCGGCGCGCCCGATGCGTCGTACGGCGATCTCGTCGGTCGGCTCGTCCTCGAGCGCGACCATGCTGTCGATGGGCACCTCGCTGCTGGCGTCGCGGACGGGCAGCCGGAGCCGGAAGGTGCTGCCGACGCCGAGCTCGGAGGCGACGATGATCTCGCCGCCGTGCATCTGGGCGATCCGTCGCGAGATGGCCAGGCCCAGGCCGGTGCCGGGGATGGAGAGCGCCTCGGGGTTGCTGGAGCGGTGGAAGGCCGAGAACAGGTGCACCTGGTCGGCGGCCGAGATGCCCAGCCCGGTGTCCTCGCACAGCACCCACGCGTGCTTGCCGTCGGTGCCGACCTCGAGGTGGACGGTGCCCTCGGCGCGGCTGTACTTCACCGCGTTGCTGACCAGGTTGTCGATGACCTTGCCGAGCTCGTCGGGGTCGGCGGTCACCAGCACCGGCTCGTCGGGCATGTCGAGGCTCATCTTCACCCGGCCCTGCTCGGCCTGCATCGTCATCAGGTCGAGGCTGGACTCGGCGAGCTTGCACAGGTCGACCGGCAGGCGGACGGTCTCGCGCTTGTCCTGGATCTGGGAGTAGTTGAGGAGGTTCTGCACCAGCCGGTTGAGACGCTCGGCATTGCGGGAGATCGCCTCGACCGAGCCGATGCCGGTGTCGAGGTCCTCGAGCAGCTCGATGTGGCCGATGATCGAGGTCAGCGGCGTCTTCAGCTCGTGGGAGATGGTCGCGATCAGCTCGCCCTTGTAGCGGTCGAGCTCCTGGAGCTCGCCGACCAGGTGGCGCTCGCGCTCGTAGAGGCGGGCGTTCAGGACGACCCGGCCCAGTGTGCGGCCGACCTCCATCACGGCTTCCTGCTCCTCGGCCGTCCACGAACGGGTGGCCGCGTCCCGGACGAGCAGCACGTAGCCGAGCAGCTCGCGGCCGACCGCGACCGGGGCGAACATCAGGCTTCCGCCCGGGTTGTCGCGCACCAGCTCGCGCACCACCTCGCGCTGGAGGTCGTTGAGCCCCTGGTCGAGGTCGTAGGCGTCGGCGTGGTTGATGACGACCGGGCGCCCGACCTCCTGGGCACGCTGGGCGAGCAGGCTCTTGACCTGCACCAGCTCACGGCTGGACTCGCGGTCGTCGGGCGGGTACGCCGCCGACTGCTCCACCTGGCCGACGTCGCCGGACGGGAAGCAGCGGATCCACATGTGCTCGGTGCCGAGGCCCTTGGCGATGGCCTGGGCGGCCTCGCGCAGGGAGAGGTCGAGCTCGGCCAGCTGCCCGGCGGAGCTCACCGACCGCAGCATCTCGCCCATCCGGACCTGGTCGCCGAGGCGCTCACGCTGCTGGGCGTTGTACATCGCCAGACCGGCCTGCACCACGAACATCTCGAGGAGCTCGCGCTCCTCGCGGTTGGGGATCCGGTTGCCCGGCGGCAGGTCGACCGACATGTTGCCGAGCAGCTGCCCGGTGGCGGAGTAGAGGGGCGCGTAGAGCGCGTCGAGCGGGTGCCAGGAGTCAGGACCGCTGCCGGGCTCGAAGTCGGGGACCCACGCGGACTCCTCGAGCGCGTCGGGCATCCGGTCGTGCGGGACGAAGCGGAGCACGCCCCACTCGTCGGCCTGGGCGAACTCGTTGAAGATCGAGGCCACCGGCGTACGACGCCCGATGATCTGCTCGCGGACCTCCTCGGGACCGGCCACCGTCGTCATCACGAAGGTCTCGCCCTCGAGCCGCGCGATGGCGGCGATTCCGTAGCCGAGCACCTCGACGACGCCCCGAGCGATCTCGTCCAGGACCTCGGACAAGTCCGTCGACGAGTTGACGCGAAGCATCAGCTCGTAGAGTCGGCGGATCCCCTCAGCGCGAGGAGAGTCGGTCAGCTGCATCTGGCGGGGCCCCTAGGACAGAGCGATTAACGAGACCCAAGTGGGCCTCGCCGTCGAGTCTAGGGCGATTCGTCCGGTTCTGTCGGTGGATTAGCCCACTTCGTCGCAGCACCGCTTCAGCGCCCCTCGAGATCGGCTCCACCATCTTGCCCCGTGGTCGGCGAGATCGATGCCCATACCTCGGAAATGGCGTGCGAGACGTCGATCGATCGCGCCTGGAGGACGTGCGGCTTGTCCAGCTCACGCCACACGTACTCGGCGACGATCCGGCGTACCTCGCCCTCGATCCCGGCCACCCGCTGGAGGACCGAGGCGCGCCTGCCCTGGGCCCGGACCTCCACCTCGACGTCGTCGGGCCGAGGCGGCTGGACCTCGATGAAGATGCGAACACCGCTGCGGGCGTGCGCCGTGAGTGCCAGGGGCACCAGCAGGTCGGCCTCGAACCGGTCGGTCCCGACCTGGAGGTCGACCTCGAAGGTGAGCGCGACCGGCAGCACCAGTCGGTAGCCGATCTGGTCGCCGTCCGCCTTCGACGACCTCGCGGCGCCGATCTCGCCATAGGCACGGACCTTCGCGATCTTGCCAGGTCCGGCACCGATCGGACCGAGCTCCACGGGCTGACCGGTGATCGTGTTCACCGCGCCCAGGACGCGTTCCTCGCTGATGGCCTCCCGGAAGAAGTCGACGCCCCACTGCTCGTAGCTGATCGGCTGGTCGTCGAGCATGTCAGGCCTCGAGGACGACCGGGATGATCATCGGGCGGCGCCGGTGCTTGCCGCTGACCCAGCGGCCGACGACGCGACGGATCGTCTGCTGGAGCTGGTAGGCGTCGTCGACGCCCTCCGAGACCGCCTTGTCGAGCGCGGCGATGATGGGGTCGACGATCTCCTCGAAGGTGGTGTCGTCCTCCGCGAAGCCGCGGGCGTGGATCTCGGGGCCGCTGACCACCTTGCCGGTCTGGGAGTCGATCACCACGATCACCGAGATGAACCCCTCCTCGCCGAGGATGCGGCGGTCCTTGAGGGAGTCCTCGGTGATGTCGCCGATCGAGCTGCCGTCGACGAAGACGTAGCCGCAGTCGACCTTCCCGACGATCTTCGCCAGTCCGTCGACCATGTCGACCACCACGCCGTCCTCGGCGATGACCACGCGCTTGGGGTCGACGCCGGTGGCCCGCGCGAGCTCGGCGTTGGCCAGCATGTGCCGGATCTCGCCGTGCACCGGCATCACGTTGCGTGGCTTGACGATGTTGTAGCAGTAGAGGAGCTCGCCGGCACTGGCGTGGCCGCTGACGTGCACGAGCGCGTTGCCCTTGTGCACGATGTGGGCGCCCCAGCGGGCGAGCCCGTTGATGACGCGGTAGACGGCGTTCTCGTTGCCGGGGATCAGCGACGAGGCGAGGACGACGGTGTCGCCCTCCTCGATGTGCACGAAGTTGTGGTTTCGCTGGGCGATCCGGCTCAGCGCGGACAGGGGCTCGCCCTGGGACCCGGTGGAGATGAGCACCACGCGATCGGGCGGCATGTCGGCGGTGGCCTTGGCGTCGATGAGCAGCCCGGGAGGTACGTCGAGGTAGCCGAGGTCGCGGGCGATCCCCATGTTGCGCACCATCGAGCGACCGACGTACGCGACCTTGCGGCCGTGGGCGGCAGCGGCGTCCATCACCTGCTGCACGCGGTGCACGTGGGAGGCGAAGCAGGCCACGATGATGCGCTTCGTGCTCGTCTGGAAGACCCGCTCGAGGACCGGCGAGATCTCCTTCTCCGAGGTCGTGAAGCCGGGGACCTCCGCGTTGGTGGAGTCGGTGAGGAAGAGGTCGACGCCCTCCTCGCCGAGCCGGGCGAAGGCACGCAGGTCGGTGATGCGTCCGTCGAGCGGCAGCTGGTCCATCTTGAAGTCGCCGGTGTGCAGCACCATGCCGGCGCCGGTGCGGATCGCGACCGCCAGCGCGTCGGGGATGGAGTGGTTGACCGCGACGAACTCCAGGTCGAACTGGCCGAAGGTCACCCGGTCGCCCTCGGAGACGATCTCCTGGACGGTGTTCTTGATGCGGTGCTCGCGCAGCTTGGAGCCCACCAGAGCCAGGGTGAGCTGGGACCCGATGAGCGGGATGTCGGCGCGTTCGCGGAGCAGGTACGGCACGGCGCCGATGTGGTCCTCGTGGCCGTGGGTCAGGACCACGGCGTCGACGTCGTCGAGGCGATCACGGATCGCGTCGAAGTCCGGCAGGATCAGGTCGACGCCCGGGTGGTTCTCCTCGGGGAAGAGCACCCCGCAGTCGACGATCAGCAGGCGTCCGTCGTACTCGAAGACGGTCATGTTGCGGCCGACCTCGCCGAGCCCGCCGAGCGGGATGACGCGGAGGCCGCCCTTCGGCAGCGCCGGAGGGGCCGACAGCTCGGGGTGCGGATGGCTCACAGGACGCCGGCTTCTTCGAGAGCGGCGCGGAGCCGGGCCATCTCGTCCTCGTCGAGCGGCACCAGCGGCCCGCGGACGTGTCGGTCCTCGAGCACGCCGAGCAGCTCGAGCGCCCCCTTGGCCGTGGTGGCGCCGTAGTTGGGCACCCCCATCACGGCATCGATCAGCGGGACGAGCCGGGTGAACGTGGCCAGCGCCCCCGCGGGGTCGTCGGCGTCGAACCGCTCGATCACCTCCCGGAGCTGGACGCCGGCCGCGTGGCCGACGACGGAGATGATCCCGCACCCGCCGTGGGCGAGGTAGCCGAGTAGAAGCGCGTCGTCGCCCGAGTAGACGTCGTAGCCGAGCTCGCGCAACGCGATCGTGTCGAGAGGGTTGCCGGTGGCGTGCTTGACGCTGGACACCGTGTCCAGCCGCGCGGCGGCCTCGTAGGTCTCCGGCGCGATCGCCTGGCCGGTGCGGCCGGGGACGTCGTAGAGCATGACCGGCAGGTCGGTGGCACGGGCGACCTCGGTGAAGTGGTGCAGGCTGCCGGCCGGACCGGGCTTGTTGTAGTACGGCGTGACGACGAGGACTGCGTCGACGCCCACCTTCTCGGCCTGCAGGGCGAGCTCGACGGAGTGGGCGGTGGCGTTGGTGCCGACTCCCGCGATCACCGTCGCCCGGTCGCCGACGGCGTCCTTGACCGCACGCAGGATCTCGGCGTCCTCGGGCACCGTGGTGGTCGGCGACTCACCGGTGGTACCGCTGACCACGACACCGTCGTTGCCGTGCTCGACGAGGTGCGCGGCCACTCGGGCGACGCCCTCGAGATCGACACGTCCGTCGGCGGTGAACGGCGTGACCATCGCGGTCAGCATCCGGCCGAAGGGCGCAGCAGGCAGGCTCATGCCGTCTAGGTTATCCATCGCGCGGCTCCGGCGCGGGGACGGAGGCCTCCCCGGACCGGTGCGCCTATATTCGTCGGCATGAGTGACAGCCAGCAGCCGGATCCCACCCAGCCGCCGGAGCAGCCACAGGACCAGCCCTCGGTCCCGCCTGCGGGCTCACCTCCGGGACCGCCCGAGGGCCAGGCGCCGGACGCGTCGTACGGGCCGCAGTACGGCCAGCAGTACGGCCAGCAGTACGGGCAGGAGTACGGGCAGGAGTACGGGCAGCAGCAGTACGGCCAGCAACAGGGGTACGGCCAGCCGCAGTACGCCGCCGTCCCCCAGGTCACCGGCGCGTTCATGCTCGCCCACCTCGGGCAGGAGTACGGCCCCTACGGCTTCGAGCAGCTGCGCCAGATGGCGCTGACCGGCCAGCTCAAGGGCGACGCCAGTCTGCGTGACCAGGCAGGTGGGGGCTGGTTCCAGGCCAAGCAGCTTCCCGGCCTGTTCTCGCACCGCGAGTGGCTGGTCACGGTGCTGCTCTCCGGCTTCCTCGGAGGCCTCGGCATCGACCGCTTCTACCTCGGCTACACCGGCCTGGGCATCCTCAAGCTGATCACCCTCGGCGGCTGCGGCATCTGGCACCTGATCGACTTCATCCTGATCCTGCTCCGCAAGCTCCCCGACGCCGACGGTCGCCCGCTCGGTTAGCTGCGCCGGCCGTCGCGCGGCACCCTCGGCGAGCACCGCCCCCCAGCTCAGACCTGCGGCATGACCTCACTCGCGACCAGCTCGAGGTGGTCGAGGTCATCGAGGTCGAGGGTCTGGAGGTACATCCGCTCGGCGCCGAGCTCGGCGTACTGACCGATCCGGTCGACCAGCTCGGCCGGCGTCCCGGCCAGACCGGTGGCGCGCAGGTCGTCGAGGTCCCGGCCGATGGCGTCGGCGCGGCGGCGTACGTCGGCCTCGGTGGCGCCGCAGCACAGCACCAGCGCGTTGGAGTAGCCGAGGTCGTCGGGGTCGCGGCCGATCTCCTCGCAGGCCCGGCGCACCCGCCCGAACTGGGTGGAGGTGACCTCGAGGTCGACGAACGGCAGGTTGAACTCGTCGGCGTAGCGCGCGGCAAGAGTGGGTGTACGACGCTTGCCCGTGCCGCCGATCAGGACCGGCGGGCGCGGTTGCTGCACCGGCTTGGGCAGGGCCGGCGAGTCGGTGATCGTGTAGTGCTCCCCGGCGTGGGAGAAGCTGTCGCCGGGAGCCGTCTGCCAGAGCCCGGTGATGACGGCGAGCTGCTCCTCGAGCACGTCGAAGCGCTCCGGGGTGCCCGGGAACGGGATGCCGTAGGCGGTGTGCTCCTGCTCGTACCAGCCGGCACCGATGCCGAGCTCGACGCGTCCACCGCTCATCTGGTCGACCTGCGCCACCTGGATCGCCAGCGGCCCGGGGTGCCGGAAGGTGGCCGAGGTCATCAGCGTGCCCAGCCGGATGGTGCTGGTCTCGCGGGCGATCCCCGCGAGGGTGGTCCACGCGTCGGTGGGTCCCGGCAGACCATCGGTGCCCATCGCGAGGTAGTGGTCGGAGCGGAAGAACGCCCCGAAGCGGAGGTCCTCGGCGACCTGGGCGATCCGCAGCAGCTTGTCGTAGGTGGCCCCCTGCTGGGGCTCGGTGAAGACGCGCAGTTCCATGTCGCTCAACCTAAGGGAGCCGTTCGAGCCAGCGGATCTCGTACGCCGGGTCGTGGTCCAGGTGGTGCTCGCGCTGGGTCTCGCGCCAGTCGTCCTCGTCGAACGACGGGTAGTAGGTGTCGCCGTCGGGCGAGGCATGCACCTCGGTGAGGACCTGGTGGGTCGCGAGGTCGATGGCGTCGCGGTAGACCTGCGCTCCCCCGCCGACGTTGACCAGTGGGTCGAGCCCGGCACCGATAGCGACGGCTTCCTCGACCGATCGCGCGACCAGCACCCCCTCGTAGGCCCAGTCGGGGTCGCGGGTGACGACGATGCTCTGGCGGTCCGGCAGCGGTCTGCCGATGCCCTCGAACGTCGTACGGCCGAGGACGAGCGGGTGCCCCACGGTGATCCGCTTGAAGTGCGCGAAGTCGGCCGGGATCTTCCACGGAATGTCGCCGTGCAGCCCGATCACCCCGTTGGTCGCGCGAGCCGCGACCAAGACGATCTGGGGGACCACCTGGGGGACCACCTGCGTCATACGGAGATGGGCGCCTTGATCCCCGGGTGCGGGTCGTAGCCCTCGACGGTGATGTGCTCGAGGTCGAAGCCGTCGATCGTGGTCACCGACGGGTCGAGGTGCAGCGTGGGCAGCGGCCGCGGCTCGCGGGTCAGCTGGAGCTCGGCCTGCTCGAGGTGGTTGAGGTAGAGGTGCGCGTCGCCGAGCGTGTGCACGAAGTCGCCGACCTCGAGGCCGGTGACCTGGGCGATCATGTGCGTCAGCAGGGCGTACGACGCGATGTTGAACGGCACGCCGAGGAACACGTCGGCCGAGCGCTGGTAGAGCTGGCAGCTGAGCTTCCCTCCGGACTCCGACGGCGCGACGTAGAACTGGAACATCGTGTGGCAGGGCGCAAGCGCCATGTCGGGTACGTCGGCAACGTTCCACGCCGAGACGATGTGGCGCCGCGAGTCGGGGTTGGTGCGGATCTGCTCGACCACCTGGGCCAGCTGGTCGATGTGCCGGCCATCGGGGGTGGGCCACGAGCGCCACTGGTAGCCGTAGATCGGGCCCAGGTCGCCGTTGGCGTCGGCCCACTCGTCCCAGATGGAGATGCCGCGGTCCTGGAGCCACTTGACGTTGGTGTCGCCGCGCATGAACCACAACAGCTCACCGAACACCGACCGGGTGTGCACCTTCTTGGTGGTCACCAGCGGGAAGCCGGCCGACAGGTCGAATCGCATCTGGTGGCCGAAGACGCTGCGGGTCCCGGTCCCGGTGCGGTCGGACTTCTCGACGCCCTCGTCGAGGATCCGGCGGAGGAGGTCGAGGTACGCCTGCATGCAGTCAACTTATCCCGTGGAAGGCTGGGACTCATGGTCATCGGACTCGGTGCGGCGCTGCTGGCGGCCGTGCTGTTCGGAGTCGCCGGCGTGGTGCAGGCAATCGCCGCCCGACGTTACGGCCTGTTCTCCTGGTTGATGGTCGGGGTCGGGATCACCTACCTGCTCGGCTGGGGGCTGCACCTCATCGCGATCGCCTACGTGCCGCTGTACGTCGCCCAGGTCGGGATCGCGCTCTCGCTGGTCGTCACGGCCATCCTCGCCGCGACCGTCGTCGGGGAGCCGCTCGCCCTCCGGCACTGGATGGCCATCGCCACGATGGTGGTCGGGCTGGTGCTCGTGGTGCTGGCTTCCGGCCCGGTCGGCAGCACCCACTTCGAGACCGAGCGCACCCTGATGCTCTACCTCGGGTCAGCCGTGACCCTGGTGCTCGGCCTGCTCGCTGCGCGCTGGGACGCCCCGGCCAGCGGGGTCGTCCTGGGGGCGCTCGCCGGCATCGCGTACGGCGGATCCCCCATCTCGACCCGAGCCCTGGTCGACCCCCATCTCAACGCGGAGACCATCGTCCCGGCCCTCACGGTCGTCTCCTACGGACTGCTCGGGTTCTGGCTGTGCTCGCTGGCCCTGCGCCGCGCGGCGGTGACGGCCGTGAACGCACCGCTGATCCTGCTGGAGACGCTGATCCCGGCCGTCATCGGCATCGCCGTCTTCGACGACCGCGTGCGGTCGGGGTGGTGGCCGGTCGCGGTCATCGGCTTCGCCCTGAGCACGGCCGGAGCCCTGGTGCTGTGCGGCGCCGAGGCCCGGCTGGACGACCTCGACGGGCCTCACCTCGAGGAGGAGCCGATGGTTGGATGGGAGGCATGACCGCTCCCAGCGCCGACGTCTCCGCCCGGGTCGCCTGGGCCGAGGACGCCCCCGCGATCGCCGCGGTCCAGGTACGCGCCTGGCGATCGTCGTACGCCGGCCTGCTGCCCGCCGAGGTCCTCGACGGCCTGCGTCCCGACGACATCGCGGCCGCCTGGCGCGAGGCCCTCGGGCGTCCGACCGACGCCCGCAACCGGGTCATCGTGGCCCTCGAGCGCAACCTGGTCACCGGCTTCGTGGTGACCGGTCCGGCCGGTGACCCCGACTGCGACCCCGTCGCGACCGGCGAGCTCACCGACCTCACCGTCGACCCGCACAAGCGCGGCGCCGGCCACGGCTCCCGCCTCCTCCAGGCCGGCGTCGACACCCTGGTGGCCGACCGCTTCAGCGGCGCCGTGAGCTGGCTGCCGGCCGAGGACGACGCCCTCCGCGCCTTCCTGACCGAGGCCGGGTGGGGACCCGACGGCGCCCACCGCACCCTCGACCTGCTCGGCGACGGCACCACGACCGTGAAGCAGGTGCGCCTGCACACCACGTTCGTGGACGTGACTCCCGCCTGATGGCAGCCGAGCCCACGACGCGCTCGATCGTGCGCGACGGGGTCGCGGTCGGGATCGCGACGGGCGCCTACGGGATCTCCTTCGGCGCCGTCTCGGTCGCCAGCGGCCTCAGCGTCTGGCAGTCGTGCGCGCTCTCCCTGATCGTGTTCACCGGCGCCTCGCAGTTCGCGCTGGTCGGCGTGATCGGCACGGGGGGCACGCCGTTGTTCGCCGCCGTCTCGGGACTCCTGCTCGGCACCCGCAACGCGCTCTACGGGCTCAAGGTCAACCCCCTGGTCGGCTGGCGTGGACCGAAGCGGGTGGCGGCCGCCCACCTCGTCATCGACGAGTCCTCCGCGATGACGATCACCCGGACCACCCAGGAGCACGCCCGGGCCGGCTTCCTCTCGACCGGACTGTCGGTGTTCGTCCTCTGGAACCTGGCCACGCTGGCCGGTGCGCTCGCCGGCACCTCGCTCGGCGACCCCCGCAGGTACGGCCTCGACGCCGCCGTCGGCGGAGCCTTCCTCGGGCTGCTGTGGCCACGGCTGTCCACCATGCGCAACCGGGTCGCGGCCCTGCTCGGTGCGGCTCTCGCGCTGTCTCTGGTGCCACTGACGCCGGCCGGGGTCCCGGTGCTCGCGGCCTCGGTGGTGGCGCTCGGCATGGGCCTGATCGGGAAGGACACCGACGAGTGATCTGGCTGGCCGTCATCGGCTGCGGCGTCGGCTGCTACCTGCTCAAGCTGGCCGGCATGTCCGTGCCGGAGCGAGCGCTCTCCCACCCCGTCGTACGACGCACGGCAGATCTCCTGCCGGTCGTACTCCTGGCCGCGCTGATCGCCGTGCAGGTGTTCGCGTCCAAGGGACCCGACGGCCCGGAGCTGAGCATCGACGCTCGGCTCGCCGGACTCGCTGCGGCCTTCGTGGCGCTGCTGCTGCGGATGCCGTTCCTCGTCGTGGTGATCGCGGCGGCTCTGACGGCCGCGCTGATCCGCCTGTAGCGGTCGCGCCCCCAGAACAGCTCGGCTCGCCCGGGGCACCCGAGAAGCCCCGGACGAGCCGACGGGCCCGTTTCTGGACCAAGGGGTGGATCAGTCGAACGGATGGAGCAGGTGGGGGGTCCGTGTGCCCAGCACGGGCCCCCCACCCGGGGGACTCCTGACCTCCGGTGGGGGGAGGGAGGTCAGGACACGGATACCGCGCTCCATGCAGCGGCGACCGTGGTGTATTGGGTGCTGCTCGCGCCGTAGAGGTCCTTGGCGGCGTTCAGCGTGGCGGTGCGGGCGGCCTTGTAGTTGGTGTTGGAGGTCATGTAGACGGTCAGTGCCCGGTACCAGATCTTCTGCGCGGCGGCGCGGCCGATGCCCGTGACCGTGGAGCCGTTGCAGGTCGGTGAGTTGTGCGCGACGCCGTTGATGGTCTTCGCCCCGGAGCCTTCGGCCAACAGGTAGAAGAAGTGGTTGCCGATGCCCGAGCTGTAGTGGACGTCGACGTTCTTGGCGTTGCTCGACCAGCAGCCCAGCGAGCTGCCGTCCGAGGCGGGGTTGTCCATCCGGCGGAGGCCGAGGTGCTTCTTGAGGTCGAACTGCTCGCCGATGAGGTAGTCGCCCGGGTCCTTGGCGTTGTTGGCGTAGAACTCCACCATCGTTCCGAAGATGTCGCTGGTCGCCTCGTTGAGACCACCGGACTCACCGGAGTACGTCAGGCCGGCGGTGTTCTCCGTGACGCCGTGGCTCATCTCGTGACCCGCCACGTCGAGCGACACGAGCGGACCGTAGCTGGTGCCGTCGCCGTCGCCGTACGTCATCTTGGTGCCGTCCCAGAAGGCGTTGACGTAGTTCTTGCCGTAGTGCACCCGGTTGTAGGAGCCCTTGCCGGTGCCGAAGATGCCGTTGCGGCCGAACGTCGCCTTGTAGTAGTCCCAGGTCTCGTTGCTGCCGTACTGCGCGTCTGCGCCGGCGGTGGCCCGGTTGCTGTTCTGGCCGTTGCCGAAGGTGGTCGTCGTGCTGGTGATCAGGGTCCCGGCCTTGCAGCCGGAGCCGAAGATCTGGCAGAGCGTCGAGTCCTCGGTGTTGTTCATGTCGGTCGTGTAGGTGTTGCCCCGCACGCCGTCGTTCTTGAGCTGGTACGTCGAACCCGACTTGGTGACGCTGAGCGGGACGGTGCCGTTCCACAGGGTGTTGCCGGTGCCGTCGACGTTCTCGATCTCCTGCTCGGTGCGGATCACCGCGCCGGTCTTCGCGTCGACGTACGTCGCGAGGCGGCTCGGGGTGCCGTTGGCCTGCATCCCACCGCTCAGCACCTTCCACGCCAGTCGGGGGGTGGCGCCGGAGGCGTCGACGACGAGAGAGGAGCCGTCGACCCTGGCGTCGGTGATCTTGCGGGTGACCGCGCTCGGTGCGAGCGCCTTGGCCTTGGCGACCGAGCTCGTGACCGCGGGGGCGACGGCGAGGTCGAGCGTCTTCGCGAGCGTCTGGCTGCTGCCCTTCCAGGCGCCCGACTTCGACTCGTGCACGACGAGGTCGCCGCCGACGACGTCCAGACCGCGGTAGGTGCGGTGCAGCCGGACGTGGGTGGTGCCGTCCGGGTCGACGATCGTGCCCACGGCCTTGAAGCCCTGTGAGCTCCCGAAGTGGGTGACGGCCGGGTGTGACTTGGCTCCGGCGATCGCCCGGTCGGTGCGCGACGAGGACCCGGCGGAGTCAGCCGCCTGGGCCTGTGTCGTACCGAGACCGGCGAACGCCACCGCCAGGATGGCGGTGCCGAAGAGAGTCACGCTCGAGCGCATCTGGATCCTTCAGGCTGTGTGGGCGAGGAGAATCCCTGCGATCCCCCGTCCGTTCCAGACTGCCCGCCACGCTCGGCAATGGCACCTGCCACGCGCCTTCACATCGTTGTTTTGCAGAAACCTGCAACAGTGCAGGAATGCGCGAGGAGTCTCATGTTCAGGGCTCGTCTGATGGACCTCGGCCGTCGTGAGCGGCGTCAGGCGCGTGCGATCGCTCTCCCGGGGTCCCCGCGGAATCGCGAGCGCAGCGAGCGATTCTGTGGGGTGGTGGCTTGGCGGAGGAGGGAAGGCGCGGCAGCGCCGCGTTGACCGACGAGAACGAAGCCAGCGCGCGTGAATGACGTCGCGCAGCAGGCCATGGGTCCGTCAGACGGGCCCTAGGTCGAGGAGCTCCTCGAGACCGACGGTGAGTCCGGGGTGATCGGCGATCTGGCGGAGGGCCAGCAGCACGCCGGGCGTGAAGGAGACGCGGTCGAGGGAGTCGTGGCGGATGGTCAGGGTCTCCCCCACCCCACCGAGCACGACCTCCTGGTGCGCGACGAGCCCGCGCACGCGCAGCCCGTGGATGTGGATGCCCTCGACCTCGGCGCCCCGGGCGCCTTCGAGTCCGGTGGAGGTGGCATCGGGCACCGGGCCGAGCCCGGCATCCGCTCGGGCGGCCGCGATCAGCTCCGCCGTACGACGTGAGGTCCCGGAGGGTGCATCGGCCTTGTCGGGGTGGTGCAGCTCGATGATCTCGACCGACTCGTAGAACCTGGCTGCCTCGGCCGAGAACCGCATCATCAGCACGGCACCGATGGAGAAGTTGGGAGCCACCAGCACGCCTACGTCCGGGTGGTCCGCGAGCCAGCCACGGAGGGTGTCGAGACGGTCGGCGTCGAAGCCGGTGGTGCCGACGACGGCATGGATGCCGTGGGAGATGCAGAACTCGAGGTTGTCCATCACCACGTCGGGGTGGGTGAAGTCGACGACCGCCTCCACCCCGGCGTCGACCAGCGCCTGCAGCGCGTCGTCGACGTCGACCTTGGCCACCAGGTCGAGGCCATCGGCATCCTCGACCGCGTCGCACACGGCCCGCCCGACCTTGCCCAGCGCACCCAGCACGCCCACCTTGAGAGTCACGACGTCAGGTTAGCGACGCGAGGCGGTGGTCGCCCCTCGTGGGCGCACGGGTGGACCTCACGGTGGATCGCTGTTGCGGGCATCTCGCTCTGTGTCGGTGGTTGAGGAGGGAGCGGAAGCGAGCGTCTCGAAACCACTGAAGATCCTCGTTTGGCCTTGCACACAAGGGGATTCTCGATCGAGAACTGTCAGTGGTGGCTGGTTGGATTGGGTTATGTCGCACCCCTCCTCCAGCCTCGTGAGCGAGCTGGCAGAGGTGCGCGGGCGGGTGGCCGAGATGGTGGCGACGTTGTGGGCGGTCCACGACGGTGGCGAGCTGATGGACATCATCGGCGAGGTCGAGGCCCTCAAGTCGACCTTGGACGCGGTCTCACTCGGCGTGGTCCGCGAGCTGGAGGCCACCGGTGCGGTCAAGGACGCCGGGTGGGCCTCGACCCAGGACTTCCTCACCCACACCTGTGGCGGTCACAAGGGCACCGGTCCCGCGCTGGTGCGCCTGGCAGCCGCGACCACCCGGCCCGGTCTCGCGCCAGTGGCCGAGGCACTGCGCGACGGCTGGCTCTCCACCGCCCAGGCCCACATCATCGAACGCGCCGTCGACCGACTCCCTGGTGACGCCGACCTGCGGGCACGTGGGGTGCAGGTGCTCCTGGCCGACGCCAAGACCCTTGACGCCTCGGAGCTGAAGAAGGCCGCCCTGCACCTGGTCAGCGTGGTCGACCCCGACGGTGCAGAACGCCGCGACGAGAAGGCCCTGGACCGGCTCGAACGCGCCGCCCACCTCACCCGGCACCTCACCATCACCGACGACCAGGCCGGCGGCGCCTGGATCAAAGGACGCTGCTCGACCGAGGACGCCGCCATGATCAAGGCCACCCTCATCCCCCTGGCCGCACCACAGCCCCTCGCCAACGGTGAACGCGACCTGCGCGACCACGGCACCCGGATGCTCGACGCCCTGGCCGAGGCCTGCCGTCGGCTGCAGACCGCCGACCTGCTGCCGGAGACCCACGGCGCCACCCCACGGCTCACCCTCACGATGGACTACCACCACCTCCTCGACCTCTCCGGCCACGCCACCACCGAGACCGGAGAACACCTCTCCGCCTCCGCCGTCCGCCGGCTGTGCTGCGAGGCAGAAGTCATCCCCGCCGTCCTCGCCGGCACCTCCCAAGTCCTCGACGTCGGCCGACAGATGCGCCTCGCCGCAGCCGCCATCTGGAAAGCACTCGTCGCCCGCGACCACCACTGCCGCTACCCCCACTGCACCCGACCACCCCTGATGTGCCACGCCCACCACATCAAGCACTGGGTCGACGGCGGCGAAACCTCACTGCACAACATGCTCCTGCTCTGCGGACACCACCACCGACTCATCCACTCGGGCCCCTGGGAGATCATCACCACGGCGCCTGGCCAATTCGAGTTCATCGCCCCAGGAGCGCACGCTCGTCCTGCCACCGCGAGGCCGCCGCCACGCGAGTGACGCCAGAATGTTGGCATGACCGAAGTGCGGCCGGCGGCGGATGCGGAGTCGGGGCGATTCCTGCTCCAGCCCACTGTCGGCTGGTGGGTTCTCATTCGCTGCGGCCCGCCGGGCTTCGACGTGTACGTGCGTGTCGCCTTCGCCGACACTGTCGACCCTGTCGGGGAAGATCCCACTCTTCGCCAGGCACTCGCGACGCTGGCCCATCACACGTCGACGCCTGACACGGGATACGCCGCGATCTGGGAAGGCTGGACGAGCGGCGGTCCTGCTCCGAGAGCCCCTCGACTGCCGATCCCGCATCGAGAGATGTTGCTGTTCACCGGCCCCCTCAACGTGTTGAGGGACGCACCCGCCCTGGCCTGGTGGGGCTCGGCGGAGGGCTGCTACGCGGAGCCACACCTGGTGTGGCCGGAAGACCAGAGCTGGTGCCTGGCGTGCGATGTCGACGAGGAGATCGAGTTCACCGTGGGGTGCTCTCTCGAGGCGGCCCAGGCGTTGGCCACCGCCATGCCCGGGGCAGTGCGCCGGGTTCGCTACGGCGAGTGGGAACAGCTGGATCGCCAGGTGCCCTAGCGCACGATGGATCACCTGCCGAGGACCGGAACCATGCCGACGAGGGCGTGTGAGGAGGGCTGGCGGATCCGCGTGCGACGCGTCAGGCGGGGCCCACCGTGGCGAGGGTCTGGGGGCGCGTGTAGAGCTCGGCTGCGAGGTCGTGGACGTTCTTCGGGGTCACCGCGTCGAGGTGCTCGAGGACCTCGTCCATCGAGCGGAGGCGGCGCTGGAACAGCTCGGCCTCGCCGAGGCGGCTCATCCGGGAAGCGCTGTCCTCGAGGCTGAGCACCATGCCGCCGCGGGCCTGGCCCTTGCCGCGCTCGACCTCCTCCTCGGAGAGCCCGGACTGTGCGACCCGGGCGAGCTCGGCGCGTACGACGCGGAGCAGGTCGTCGGCCTTGCTCGGCAGGGAGCCGGCCGCGACCCCGACCATGCCGGCGTCGGAGTAGCCGAGGCCGAAGGAGTAGACCGAGTACGCCAGCCCCCGTCGTTCGCGCACCTCCTGGAACAACCGTGAGCTGGAGCCGCCGCCGAGAGCGGCGTTGAGCACGCTGAGCACGTAGCGGCGCGGGTCGGAGCGGGTCAGCCCCTGCATCCCGAGCACCACGTTGACCTGCTCGAAGGGACGCGAGGTCGAGACCTCGCCGGCGTGCAGCGGTCGAGGGCGTGCGGCGACGCGGGGGCCGGATGGCTTGGCGTCGCCGTCGAGGAAGCCGTTGCGGGAGAACGACTTCCGCACGCGGCGTACGACGTCCGCGTGGTCGACGTTGCCGGCCGCCGCGATGGTCATCGCCTCGGGGCGGTAGCGGCGCTTGTAGTAGCCGTTGACCTGTGCGCGGGTGAGCGCCTTGATCGACTCGGTCGTGCCGGCGATCGGCCGGGCCAGCGGAGTGCCCGCCCAGGCCGTCGCGGCGAACAGGTTGTGTACGACGTCGTCGGGATCGTCGTCGTGCATGGCGATCTCGTCGAGGATCACCTCACGCTCGGCCTCGAGGTCCTCGGAGGTGATCGTCGAGGAGGTGATCATGTCGCCGAGCACGTCGAGCGCCATCGGCAGGTCCTCGTCGAGCACCCGCGCGTGGTAGCAGGTGTACTCCCGCGCCGTGTAGGCGTTGAACTCCCCGCCGACCTCGTCGAGGGCGGCGGAGATGTCCATGGCCGAGCGGGTCGGGGTGCCCTTGAACAAGAGGTGCTCCAGGAAGTGCGACGCGCCGTTGAGCTGCGCCGCCTCGTCCCTGGAACCCACCTGCACGTACACCCCGACCGCTGCCGACCGGACTCCGGGCATGTGTTCGGTGACGACGCGCAGACCGCCCTTGAGGACGGTCCGGCGTACGCCGCCCGGTAGTGACCGGGTCACTCGGAGTCGTCGGCCCCGTCAGCCTCGTCGGCCTCGGCGGACTCGCTGTCCTCGACCACCGGCACCAGCGACAGCTTGCCGCGGTCGTCGATCTCGGCGATCTGGACCTGGAGCTTCTGACCGACCGAGACGACGTCCTCGACGTTGTCGACACGCTTGCCACCGGCGAGGGCACGCAGCTTGCTGATGTGCAGCAGGCCGTCCTTGCCGGGCAGCAGCGAGACGAAGGCGCCGAAGTTCGTCGTCTTCACGACGGTGCCGAGGTAGCGCTCGCCGATCTCGGGCATCGTCGGGTTGGCGATCGCGTTGACCGCGGCGCGGGCAGCCTCGGCCGCCTCGCCGTTGGTCGCCCCGATGTAGACGGTGCCGTCGTCCTCGATCGACAGGGTCGCACCCGTGTCGTCCTGGATCTGGTTGATGACCTTGCCCTTGGGCCCGATGACCTCACCGATCTTGTCGACGGGGACCCGCACGCTGATGATCCGCGGGGCGTGCACCGACATCTCCTCGGGGGCGTCGATGGCCTCGGCCATCACCTCGAGGATCGCGAGACGCGCGTCGCGGGCCTGCTTCAGTGCGGCACCGAGGACCTCGGCGGGGATGCCGTCGAGCTTGGTGTCGAGCTGGAGGGCGGTGACGAACTCCTTGGTGCCGGCGACCTTGAAGTCCATGTCGCCGAAGGCGTCCTCGGCACCGAGGATGTCGGTCAGCGCGACGTACTGCGTCTCACCGTCGACCTCGCCGGAGATGAGGCCCATCGCGATACCCGCGACGGGTGCCTTGAGGGGTACGCCGGCCTGGAGCAGCGACAGCGTCGAGGCGCAGACCGAGCCCATCGAGGTGGAGCCGTTGGAGCCCATGGCCTCGGAGAGCTGGCGGATCGCGTAGGGGAACTCCTCACGCGACGGCAGCACCGGGAGCAGCGCGCGGCGCGCGAGCGCACCGTGGCCGACCTCGCGGCGCTTGGGCGAGCCCACGCGGCCGGTCTCGCCGGTGGAGAAGGGCGGGAAGACGTACTTGTGCATGTAGCGACGCTTCTTCTCCGGCGACAACGTGTCGAGCTGCTGCTCCATGGTGAGCATGTTCAGCGTGGTGACGCCCAGGATCTGGGTCTCGCCGCGCTCGAACAGCGCCGAGCCGTGCACCCGCGGGATGACCGCGACCTCGGCGGACAGCGTCCGGATGTCGGAGAGGCCACGGCCGTCGATGCGGACCTTGTCGCGCAGCACGCGCTCGCGGACCAGAGACTTGTTCAGGCCGCGGAACGCAGCGCCGAGCTCCTTCTCGCGACCCTCGAACTGCTCGCCGAGCTTGTCGAGCACCGACGCCTTGATCTGGTCGAGACGCTCCTCGCGCTCCTGCTTGCCGGCGATGGTCAGCGCGGGGGCGAGGTCGGCCTTGGCGGCGGCCTCGACGGCGGCGTACACGTCGTCCTCGTAGTCGAGGAAGATCGGGAACTCCTGGACCGGCTTGGCGGCCTGCTTGGCCAGCTCGGCCTGGGCCTCGCACAGCTGCTTGATGAACGGCTTGGCCGCGTCGAGGCCGGTCGCGACGATCTCCTCGGTCGGCGCCTGGGCGCCGCCCTGGACGAGGTCGAAGGTCTCCTCGGTGGCCTCGGCCTCGACCATCATGATGGCGACGTCACCGGTGTCGGTGACCCGACCGGCGACGACCATGTCGAAGGTCGCCTGCTCGAGCTGGCTGTGGCTCGGGAACGCCACCCACTGGCCCTCGATGAGGGCGACGCGGGTGCCGCCGACCGGGCCGGAGAACGGCAGGCCGGAGAGCTGGGTGGAGGCCGACGCCGCGTTGATCGCGAGCACGTCGTAGGGCTGGTCGGGGTCGAGCGCCAGCACGGTGATGACGACCTGGACCTCGTTGCGCAGGCCCTTCTTGAAGGTCGGGCGCAGCGGGCGGTCGATCAGGCGGCAGGTCAGGATGGCGTCCTCGCCGGGACGACCCTCGCTGCGGAAGAACGAGCCGGGGATCTGGCCCACGGCGTACATCCGCTCCTCGACGTCGATCGTCAGGGGGAAGAAGTCGAACTGGTCCTTGGGCTGCTTGCCGGCGGTGGTTGCCGAGAGCAGCATCGTCTCGTCGTCGAGGTAGGCCGTGACGGAGCCAGCGGCCTGGCGGGCGAGGAGCCCGGTCTCGAACTTGACGGTGCGGGTGCCGAACTTGCCGTTGTCGAGAACGGTCTCGACGGCGGTGATGTCGTTGTCAGACAAGAGTGTTTTCTCTCTGGTTCGCGGAAGCGATCCGCGATCCGCTGCGAGAGGCCGGTCTTCGATCGAGGTCCGCGGGATGGAAACCCCGAAGACCACTACCGGAGACCGAGCCGATGGGCTCGCGGATCGCTCCTGGTGGATTGTTCTGTTGTCGTTTCTAGCAGAAACGCACCCACCCTGAGGGTGAGTGCGCTTCGTGTGTCAGCGTCGCAGGCCGAGGCGGGAGACGATCGAGCGGTAGCGCTCGATCTCGGTCTTCTCGAGGTAGTTGAGGAGACGACGGCGCTGGCCCACGAGGAGCAGCAGTCCCCGACGGCTGTGGTGGTCGTGCTTGTGCTGCTTGAGGTGCTCGGTGAGGTGGGAGATGCGGTGGCTCAGCAGCGCGATCTGCACCTCGGGGGAACCGGTGTCGCCCTCGACGGTGGCGTACTCGGCGATGATCTTCTTCTTGGTCTCTGCGTCAGTACCGATCGACACGTCGAACTACCCATCTTTCACTCGTTGCGCGGCGCGCCGGGGCCTGTTCACCCGGGCACTCTGGATCCGCGGCCGATGCACGGCGGATGTCACCCGATCGGGCAACTGCACAAGATTATCAGCGCTGGCCCGGAGAGACGAATCGGTGCTTGGCCCGCTTGGTCGCTTGCGCGGCGGCCGCCTTCAGGCGCGCCTCCAGCTGCCCCGGACTCATCAGCACGCTGGGGTGCGCGTCCGCCAGCGTGACGGGAGACAGAGCCGCGAAGGGCGGCACCTGGATCCGGGCCTCCCCGGTCGGCTCCCCGGTGGACGGATCGAGCTTCTGCTCGGGGAGCGGGAAGACGCTGTAGAGCTCGATGCGCCCGTTCAACCACGGACTCTGGCGGAACTCTCCCCAGCCGGTTCCCTCACCGTAAGGGTCCCGGGTGACCGAGAGCCGGCGCCCCTGTCGGTCGATGAGCTGCACGCCGGTCAGCAGATGCCCCTGCGCGTCGTAGGGGTAGACGTTGGCGACCGGCTCACCGTTGAAGGCCAGCCCGTCCGCCGGGGGGACGTAGTCCGACGACCCCCCGGCCGAGAGCCAGCCCGGCACGACCAGGAACCGCTGGACCATGACGGGGATCAGCGCGATTGCGAAGAGGTTCAGAGCGACCAGCGCAAGCCGCAGGACCAGCGACCGCCTGATCAATGCACCGGTGCGCCAGACACCGCGCCCCAGCTGGACGCTCAGCACCACCGCGACAACGGCGAGCACGGCTCGGTTGAAGGTGAAGCCGTAGATGTAACCGTGGTCGGAGAACATCTCGACGAGCAGTGCCGTGACGCACAGCGCCCGGCCACCCACCAGACCGGGCGCAGGGACTGGGCGAACTCGGGTATGCCGAGGTGGTCACCTGTGTCCCCCCAGCGGTTCCAGGTGGCCGCACCCCGGTCGAGCCAGGCCATCGTGCGCCCGCGGAGAGCGCTGGCGCCACGGGAACGGGTGACCGCTACCGGGGAGAAACCGGCCGCCGAGCGCAGCTCGGCGGCGTACTCCGCCGGCTCGGGCAACGCCTCGACGCCGCGCTCCTCGACCAGGTCGCTCATGTCTCCCTCGAGGCCGCCGACGAGCTCCTCGCGCTCCTCCTCGGAGAGGTCCGTGAGGTGGTCTCGCACGGCCGCGACGAAGAGCTTGACGTCGGGAGTCGTGATGATCGTGTTCATGCGGTTGCTCCCTCGAGGATTCCGGTGACGGTGGTGGAGAACGACGACCAGTCGTCCTTCTGCTGCTTGAGCTGGGAGCGTCCGGTGGGCGTGATCCCGTAGTACTTGCGATGGGGGCCGGTCTCACTGGCCACGACGTACGACGTGAGCGCACCCGCGGCGTACAACCGGCGAAGGGTGCCGTACACCGACGCGTCGCCGACGTCGCCGAGCCCGCGGTCGCGCAGGCGGCGGACGATGTCGTAGCCGTAGCCGTCCTCGTCGTCGACGACGGCGAGCACCGTCAGGTCGAGCACTCCCTTGAGGAGCTGGGTCGTGTCCATGCACGGCACACTACTGTGCGATGCGTACTAGCGCGCAAGACACAGCGGCGTGTCGTGGCAGGATTCCCGGATGACGACTCCCCAGCGCACTGCTCTCGCCGCATGCAACCTGTGTGAGGCCATCTGCGGGCTCGAGCTCACCATCGAGGACCGGCCCGAGGGGCCGAAGGTCGTCTCGATCCGGGGCAACGCCGAGGACCCGCTGTCCCGCGGGCACATCTGCCCCAAGGGTGTCGCGCTCGCCGACGTCTACGACGACCCCGACCGGTTGCGGCGGCCGGTGAAGCGCGTCGGCGACGACTGGGTGGAGATCGGCTGGGACGAGGCCCTCGACCTGACCGCCGACGGCCTGTCCCGGGCGCTCAACGAGCACGGACGCGACGCCATCGGCATCTACTTCGGGAATCCCAACGCCCACTCGCTGGGCGCCCAGACGCACGGCAGCGGGATGATCAGGAGCCTGCGGACGCGCAACAAGTTCAGCGCCAGCTCGGTCGACCAGATCCCGCACCAGTTCGTGGCCTGGCAGCTGTTCGGCCACCAGCTGATGATCCCGATCGCGGACATCGACCGGACCTCCTACTTCCTGGTCTTCGGTGCCAACCCGATGGCCTCCAACGGCTCGCTGATGACCACGCCCGACTTCCCCAACCGGCTGCGTGAGCTGAAGAAGCGCGGCGGGCGGATGGTGGTCTTCGACCCGCGTCGCACGGAGACGGCCAAGGTCGCCGACGAGCACCACTTCGTGCATCCCGGCACCGACGCCGTGGTCCTGCTGGCGATGGTGCACGTGCTGTTCGAGGAAGGGCTGACCACGCCCCCGTCGTACGTCCGCGAGATCGAGTCGGTGCGGCTCGCCGTCGCCGACTTCACCCCGGAGTACGCCGCGGAGGCCTCGGGCGTCCCGGCCGACGTGATCCGTCGGATCGCGCGCGAGCTCGCTGCCGCCGACGGCGCGGCGGTCTACGGCCGCATGGGGCTCTCGACGCAGGGCTTCGGCTCGATCTGCCAGTGGGCGATCCAGTGCCTGAACATCCTGACCGGCAACTTCGACAAGGAGGGCGGGGTGCTGTTCACCGAGCCCGCGATCGACATCGTCGGCAAGGGGATCATCGGGCGCGGTCACTTCGACATCTGGCGCAGCCGGGTGCGCCAGGCGCCGGAGTTCGGCGGCGAGCTCCCGGTGAGCACGTTGCGCGAGGAGATCGAGACGCCCGGCGACGGTCAGATCCGGGCCATGCTCACGGTGGCCGGCAACCCGGTGCTGTCGACGCCCGACGGCAAGCGGCTCGGTGACGCGTTCGACGGCCTGGACTTCATGGCGGCGGTCGACATCTACCTCAACGAGACCACCCGGCACGCCGACGTCGTGCTGCCGCCGACGACCGCGCTCGAGCGCGACCAGTACGACCTGGTCTTCCACACCTTCGCGGTCCGCAACACCGCGCGCTTCACCCCGGCGGTGTTCGAGAAGCCCGAGGGTGCGCTGGACGACTGGGAGATCTTCCGCGAGATCGCGCTGCGCACCGCCGCGCGCCTGGACCGGAAGAAGCCGTTGCGGAAGGCAGTGACGGAACGGGCCCGGTTGAGCGTCAGCCCGCGGACCCTCGTCACCGGCCTCCTGCTGGCCGGGCGGCGTACGACGATGAGGGCGCTGCGTGCCACCCCGGCCGGTGTCGACCTCGGGCCACTGCGACCCACCATGCCGGGCCGTCTGCAGACCCGCGACAAGCTGATCCACCTCGCCCCCGATCAGGTGATCGCCGACCTGCCCCGGTTGCGCGAGAGCATCGCCACTCCCGCTGGCGACGAGCTGTTGCTGATCGGACGTCGCCACCAGTCCGACAACAACTCCTGGATGCACAACAGCGTCCGGCTGACGCGAGGCAAGCCGCGCCACCAGCTGCTGATGCACCCCGACGACCTCGAGGCACGAGGACTGATCGACGGCACCTCGGTGCGGGTCGCCTCTCGGGTGGGGACCGTGACCACCGAGGTCCGGGCGACCGACGACATGATGCCGGGTGTGGTCTCACTCCCCCACGGCTACGGCCACCAGCAGGACGGTGTCCGGATGGCCAACGCGAGCAAGGTCGCCGGAGTGTCCATCAACGACCTCACCGACCCCGAGCGACTCGACGTCTCCGGCAACGCGGCGCTCAACGGGGTGCCGGTGACGGTCGTTCCCGTCTAGCAGACCGATGCCTGGTCGCCGCCCTCGTCCACGTCGAAGTCGGCCCGCCGGGTCACCTCGGCGAGCGCCTGCCGGAACACCGGCACCCAGGTGCCGGACCGGAGCACGATGGAGGCATGGCCGCCGGGAGCGGTGTAGAGGCTGGCACCCTCGATCGAGGCGGCCAGCTTGCGCTGGCGACGCTGCGGGATGGTGTGGTCCTTCTCCGTCACGACGACGGCGGTGGGTACGTCGACCCCCGCGATCCAGCCGGCCGAGTTGAACCGGCCGAGCTCGGCCAGCACCTCGGGGATGCTCCACGCGCTGGTGCTGCGGAACTCGGCCCTCCCCCACACGGTCGGGTCGGACCGGTCCAGGGACGGGACCTCGGGCAGGGTCGAGGCCAGCTGCTCGACGCGGGAGAGGGCGTGCCCGGCCAGCGTCTGCGTGACCACGGTGAGCACCGGGAAGAACAGCTTCTCGCGGGTGAGACCGCGGAAGTTGCGTGCCGTCGAGCAGAGCACGAGGCCGGCCACCCGGTCGGGGTGCTGGTGCCAGACCAGCTGCGCGATCGCCCCACCCATCGAGTAGCCGGCGACGATGGCCCGCTCGACTCCCAACACGTCGAGCAGCGCGATGACGTCGTCGGCGCAGTCGGCGAAGGTGAACCGTGGCGAGCGGATGCCACGACCGTGCCAGCGCAGGTCGAGGGTGACCACCCGGTGGGTCCTGGACAGCTCGTCGATCGCGAGCGCCCAGCTGAGGTGGCCGGTGGTCGCCAGGGCGTGCAGGAGTACGACGACCGGGGAGTCGGGCCGCGTGCCGGGCACGTCGATGACGAACGTGCTGCCGCGTCCGGGCAGCTCGACCATCCGGCCCTCGAGCAGCTGGTCCACGACCGGCGGTGGCAGCACCTGACGTGTGCCCGCACCGACCGCCGTACGGACGGCCCATCCGGCCGGGGCCAGGACGGTACGGACGGTCGATCGTGCGTCCGGCTTCCTCATGCAGCACCCTTCGTCGTGCGCAGCTCCTCGAGCGCGCGGGGAAGCTCGGCCACCAGGGGCGCCAGGTCCTGGACCAGGTCGGGGCAGCCGAGGAAGGAGAAGTTCATCCGGTCCACGTAGGACCACGCCGTCACGTTGAGCCCGATGCCCTCGAGGATCGGACCGACGCTGAACAGGTCGCGCAGCTGCGCGCCCGAGATCGACACCGGCTCGCCGGGACCCCGGACGTTGGAGACCACCACGTTGAACGGCGCCGGGTGGTGGGAGGCAGCGCGCGAGCGGGAGTAGAGCCGCATCACCCCGGTCAGCGGCGCCGGCGGCGCGAACTGCACCCAGTCGACGAGCATGCTGGCCCCGAGCGTCTGGTGGATCAGCTTCGACTCCCCCGTCGTCCGCGAGATCGCGCGCAGCCGCTCCTCCGGGTCGTCGAGGTCGGTGGCCAGGGTGGTGAAGATGTTGGAGACCCGGTTGCCGCCGAGACGCGGGCCGGCACCGGCGACGTCGGTCGCCACCGGCACGCCCGCCACGAGGGATCGGGCCGGCAGCTCGCCCCGGGAGGCGAGGTAGCGACGCAGGGCACCGCCCACGACGGCGAGCACCACGTCGTTCATGGTGACGCCGTGGGCGCGCTGCACCTCCTTGATCAGCCCGATCGGCAAGGTGGCGGTCGCGAAGTTGCGGCGCGCGGTGAGGGCGCCGTTGAACGGCGTGCGGGGTACGTCGAGGAGAGGTCGCGGCACCGTCACGGTCGAGGCCCGCCGGTGCCGCACGACGGCGGTCACCGCCCGCACCGTGAGCGACACCAGGCTGGGCAGGTCGCCGATCTGGCGGATCGCGTCGACCAGGGCCATCCGGAGCTGGGCCGACCACGTCGGGGTCGGCTCCAGCTGCAGGTCGCGGTGCGGGCGGTCGCGGGCCGGCCTCGGGTCGCCCCCGAGCCCGTCGACGATGTTGCCGAGCAGCGCGTTGGCGGCCACCCCGTCGGCGAGCGCGTGGTGCATCTTGGTGATCACGGCGATCCGGTTGTCGCCGTACGGCTGGCAGACGTGCATCTCCCACAGCGGACGGGTCCGGTCGAGCGGCGTACCGGCGACGCGGCCGATCAGCACCTCCAGGCCGGCCATGCCGCCGGGGGCCGGCACGTCGTGGGCGAAGACGTGGTGCTGCGGGTCGACCGCGCGGTCGGTGACCCAGAGCGGGTGGTTGAGGTGGAACGGCGCCGGCAGCGCACGCCGCTGCAGCGGCGGCAGCTCGGCCAGCCGGGCGACCATCTCGGCCTGGAGCCTGGTGAGGTCGAAGGCCTCCGCCGGCTCCAGCACCGCGATCTTCAGTGTGTGCATGTGCATGGTGGGTGTCTCCATGTAGAGATACCCGGCGTCAACGCCCTCCATGCGGTCCACGCGGCGAAGTCTGGGCGACCGGGAGCGCGACGGCAAGGACAAACTGGAATGTGTTCTAGTTCTCGTTTCCCGAAACGAGAACACGTTCTAGTATTGGTCGGTGGCCGACATCGATCTCCCCGAGGACGACGTGCGGGACCGTCTTGCCTACCGCGACGGCAAGTGGGTCGCCGGGCTGATCCCGCTGCTGCGGCTCGTGGTCAAGACCTGGTACCGCTCCGAGGTCACCGGCATGGAGAAGATGCCCGAGGGCGGCGCCCTGATGGTCTCGAACCACTCCGGTGGGCTGATCGCCATGGACGTGCCCGTGATCGCGGTGGCCTTCCACGACATGTACGGCGCCGACCGGCCGCTCTACGTGCTGGCCCACGACCTGCTGTTCCTGGGCCAGAGCGGCCCGATCATGCGCCGCGCCGGCTTCCTGCCCGCCACCCGGGAGAACGCCCACGCCGTGCTGGCGTCGGGCGGCGTGACGATCGTCTTCCCCGGCGGCGACTACGACGTGTTCCGGCCCTCGTCGCGGTCGACCACCATCGACTTCGACGGCCGCACGGGCTACGTGCGTACGGCGCTGCGGGCCGGCGTACCGATCGTGCCGGTGGTCAGCATCGGTGGCCAGGAGGACCAGATCCACCTCTCGCGCGGGGAGCTGATCGCCAAGCTGTTCAAGCTCGAGGAGCGGCTGCGCACCAAGTACGTCCCGATCACCTTCGGTTTCCCGTTCGGCCTCACCCTGGCGTTCCCGCCCAACCTGCCGCTGCCGACCAAGATCCGCACCGAGGTGCTCGACCCGATCGACATCGTGGCGGAGTTCGGCGAGGACCCCGACATCGACGAGGTCGATGCGGCGGTCCGCGAGCGGATGCAGACGGCGCTCAACGAGCTCAAGCGCCGCCGGCGGTTCCCGGTGCTGGGATGAGCCGCGTCGTCTCGTTCCTGCGGTCGTTGCGGCGCCTGCTGGTCACCCTCAGGGTGCTCGTCGGCAGCGGCATGATCGCGCCGATGCGGCCGGACAAGTACCTGCGCCAGGCCCTGGTCGTACGACGGCACGGGGCCAACGCGATGAGCGGCATCGGACTCTCCGCTGCACGTGCTCCGAAGGCCACCGCGCTGGTCGACGAGCGCGGGTTCCTGACCTGGACCGAGCTCGACCAGCGCGTGGACGCGGCCGGGGTCGGGCTGCGCGAGCTGCTGGCAGACGGCGAAGGCACCCAGCACCCGACCTTGGGGATCCTGTGCCGCAACCACCGCGGGCTCGTCGAGTCGCTGGCCGCCGCGACGCGCATCGGCGCGGATGCGCTGCTCCTGAACACCGGCTTCTCCGGACCCCAGCTGCGCGACGTGCTGGAGCGCGAGCACGCCACGGTGGTGGTGTACGACGAGGAGTTCGCTCCCCTGCTCGCCCAGGCCAGGGAACGACTGCCCCACCTGACCGAGGTGCTGGCCTGGGTCGAGGACCCCGAGCACTCCCATCCCGGCGTACACGTCCTCGACGAGCTGGTCGACGCGCACCGCGGCCGCCGACCCGCGAAGCCCGCGCGTCCCGGCCGCACCGTGCTGCTGACCTCCGGCACCACCGGCACTCCCAAGGGCGCTCGCCGCTCGGGAGGGGCAGCCGGGTCGCTGGCGGCCATGCTCGACCGGATCCCGTGGCGGGCCGGCGAGACGACCGTCGTGGTGGCGCCGATGTTCCACGCCTGGGGCTTCGGGCAGCTCGCGATCTCCGCGACGATGTGCTGCACGGTCGTGATGCGTCGCCGGTTCGACCCGGAGGCGACGCTCGCGCTGGTCGACCGCAGCCAGGCCACGGGCCTGGCCGTCGTACCCGTGATGCTGGAGCGGATCATCGGCCTTCCCGCCGCCACCCTCGAGCAGTACAGCCTGGCCTCGCTGCGCTTCGTCACCGCCAGCGGTTCCCGGATGCGTCCCGACGCCGTGACCGCGTTCATGGACAGGTACGGCGACATCGTGCACAACTCCTACAACGCCACCGAGGCCGGGCTGATCAGCACCGCCACCCCGGCCGACCTCCGGGTCGCCCCCGACACGGCCGGACGACCGGTCCTCGGCACCGACCTGCGGATCCTCGACGACCACGGTCGGGAGGTCCCGCAGGGCGAGGTCGGCCGGATCACGGTGCGCAGCGATTCGGCGTTCGAGGGCTACACCTCGGGCGAGACCAAGGCCTTCGAGGACGACTTCATGGTCTCCGGCGACCTGGGAAGGCTGGACGAGGCCGGGCGGCTCTACGTGGTCGGGCGCGACGACGAGATGATCGTGTCCGGCGGCGAGAACGTCTACCCGCTCGAGGTCGAGCAGACCCTCAACGAGCACAGCGATGTCGTCGAGGCCGCGGTGATCGGCGTCGACGACCAGGACTTCGGACAGCGGCTCGAGGCATACGTCGTGCTGCGCGACGACGCGTCGGTGACCACCGACGAGCTGAAGAAGCACGTCAAGACGCACCTCGCCGGCTACAAGGTGCCGCGTCGTGTGGTCGTCCTCGACGACCTGCCCCGCAACGACAGCGGCAAGGTGATGAAGCGGGAGCTGGGCACCTAGTCGACCAGGCCCAGCAGCTCGCGGGTGCGGACGACGTCGTCCGCCATCGTCTCGATCAGCGCGTCCACGCCCTCGAACTTGACCATGCCGCGGATGCGGGAGACGAACGAGATCTCCACCGACTCTCCGTAGAGCTCGAGATCGGTGCGGTCGAGCACGTAGGCCTCCACCCGGCGCTCGCGCTCGCCGTCGAAGGTCGGGTTGGTGCCGACGCTGATCGCGGCGGGCAGCGGCGTGCTGCCGGGCTCGTCGAGCCGGACCAGCCAGCCGGCGTACACCCCGTCGGCGGGGACCGCCCGCCCCTGCGGTGGCACGTTGGCCGTCGGGTAGCCGAGCTCGCGACCGCGGTGGTCGCCCTCGATGACGTGCCCGACGACGGAGTACGGGCGGCCGAGCGCCTCGGCGGCACCCTCGACGTCTCCGGCGGCCAGGCAGGTGCGCACGTAGGTGGAGGACCACACTTGCGGGCCACCGTCGAGGGCGATCCCCTCGGCGTCGAAGTCCCGCTCGCGGCCGGCCTCCACGAGCGCCGCCACGTCACCGGCGGCTCGGGCACCGAAGCGGAAGTTCGCCCCCACCACGACGTGGGCGGCGTGCAGGCCGTCGACGAGCACCCGGTCGATGAACTCGAGGGGTGTCCAGGCGGCGATCTCGCGGGAGAACGGGATCACGAACACGTCGTCGACCCCGGCCTGCGCCAGCAGCAGGCAGCGCCGGTCGACGTCGGTGAGCGTGAGCGGAGCGTGCTCAGGCCGCAGCACCGCCATCGGGTGCGGGTCGAAGGTGACGGCGACGACGCTCAGTCCGTCGCGGTCGGCCAGTTCCCTGGCCCGTCGTACGACGTGACGGTGGCCGAGGTGCACGCCGTCGAAGTTGCCGATGACCACGACCGTGCGACCGAGGTCGCCGGGCACGTCGTCCAGGGAACGCCAGATCCGCACGAGCCGAGGTTAGCGAGCGCCAGAGCAGACGGCGATCGCCGCCCCTCGCCGGAGGCCGCTCGGCGTCCGCTGACTGCTCATGGCCGAGTGGGCGAGGACTCGTCGACGAGCGCAGCGAGGAGCACGTCGAGAACACTAGCGGCGGGACTTCAGACGAAGACCGCGACTGCCCTCGCGAGCTCGTCGTCCTGCTCGTAGAGCGCGAGGAAGTCGCCGTCCGGACCGAACAGCGCGACCGGACCGGCGTGGCCGAGGTCGAGGGCCAGCTTGCGGCCGAAGCCGACGTCGGTCGCCTGCTCGGCGTCGAGGTCGACGCTCGGGAACGCGCTGCGAGCAGCCTCCGCGATGGGCAGGACGGCGAGCTCGTCCTCGAGCTGCTCGAGGGTGTGCGCCACATCGAGGGTGTAGGGACCGACGGCGGTACGTCGCAGCGCGACCAGGTGGCCGCCCACCCCGAGGTGCTCCCCCAGGTCGCGGGCGATGGCCCGGATGTAGGTGCCGCTCGAGCACCGCACCGAGATGCGCACGTCGTCGCCCTCGACCTCGTGGACCTCGATCGAGTCGACCCGCACCGTGCGCGGCTTCAGCTCGACCTGCTCCCCGGCGCGGACCCGGTCGTAGGCCCGCTTGCCGTCGACCTTGATCGCGGAGACGGCCGAGGGCACCTGCTCGATGTCGCCGACGAACAGCTCGAGGGCCTCGCGGACCCGCTGCTCGGTGATGCCGGCGGTCGAGGCGGTGGCGATCACCTCCCCCTCGGCGTCGTCGGTGGAGGTGGCGACGCCGAGGCGCACCGTGGCGTCGTACGCCTTGTCGGTGAGCATCAGGTGACCGAGCAGCCGGGTGGCCCGGTCGAGGCCGAGCACGAGCACGCCGGTCGCCATCGGGTCGAGAGTGCCGGCGTGGCCGACCTTGCGGGTGCCGGCCAGTCGTCGTACGCGGGCCACGACGTCGTGCGAGGTCATGCCGCCGGCCTTGTCGACGATGACCAGACCAGGAACGACCGTCACTCGTCCTCGACGGCGTCGTCGGCGCGAGGCTTCTTGTACGGGTCCGGTTCCCCGGCGTACGTCGAACCGCTGGCCGACTGGGCAGCGGCTGCGTCTGCCTCGCGAACCTTCTCGAGGAGGTCGTCGATGTGGCGCGCCGTCTCGGGCAGGGCGTCGTGGATGAAGTCGAGCGTCGGCACGTGCCGCATGCCGAGCTGCTTGCCGACCTCGGAGCGGATCAGCCCCTTGGCCGACTCCAGCGCGACGGCCGACCCCTCGAGGTCCTTGTCCTCGCCGAGGACGGTGTAGAAGACCGTCGCCTGCTGGGTGTCACCGGAGACGCGGACGTCGGTCACGGTCACGAACCCCAGCCGCGGGTCCTTGATCCTGCGCTCCAGCATCTCCGCCACGATCACCTGGATCCGGTCGGCGATCTTGCGGACGCGTGGGTTGCTCATGTGTCCCTCTGTTCCCAGGTTTCACCACCGGAGTAGTGAAACTGGCACTGACGTACGAAAGTTTTCGGAAGGGTGTGCCGGTTTCACTACCGCAGTAGTGAAACCGGCACGGCCCGAGGCGCTCAGGCCCGCGGGATCTCCTTCATCTCGAAGGCCTCGACGACGTCGCCCTCCTTGATGTCGTTGAACCCCTTCAGGACGAGACCGCACTCGAAGCCCTCGCGGACCTCGGCGGCGTCGTCCTTCTCACGCTTCAGCGACGCCAGGTCCAGGCTGTCCGCGATGACGTTGCCGTCGCGGATCAGGCGCACCTTGGCGTTGCGTCGGATGACCCCACTGGTGACCATGCAGCCCGCGATGTTGCCGATCTTGGAGCTGCGGAAGATCGCACGGATCTCCGCCTGGCCCAGGGTCTGCTCCTCGAACTCCGGCTTGAGCATGCCCTTGAGCGCTGCCTCGATCTCCTCGATGGCGTTGTAGATCACCGTGTAGTAGCGGATCTCCACACCCTCGCGCTCGGCCAGCTCGGTCGCCTTGCCCTGCGGACGGACGTTGAAGCCGATGATGATCGCATCCGAGGCCGCGGCCAGGTCGACGTTGGTCTCGGTGATCGCACCGACACCGCGGTCGATGACGCGCAGCGACACTTCGTCGCCGACGTCGATCTTGGCCAGCGAGTCCTCGAGGGCCTCGACCGAACCGGAGACATCGCCCTTCAGGATCAGGTTGAGCTCCTGGCTCTCGCCCTTCTCCATGGAGGCCATGAAGTCTTCCAGGCTGCGACGCACGCGACGCTTGGCCTGCATGGCCGCACGCTCACGCGACTCGCGCTTCTCGGCGATCTGCCGGGCCACGCGGTCGTCCTCGACCACGATGAAGTTCTGGCCCGCACCGGGGACACCGGACAGGCCGAGCACCATCGCGGGACGCGACGGGTCGGCGTACTCGATGTTCTCGCCGTGCTCGTCGAGCATCGCCCGCACCCGGCCGTACGCCGGGCCAGCGACGATCGAGTCGCCCACACGGAGGGTTCCGCGCTGGACGAGGATCGTCGCGACCGGACCACGACCACGGTCGAGGTGTGCCTCGACCACGAGGCCCTGGGCGTCCTGGTCGGGGTTGGCCCGCAGGTCGAGCGACGCGTCGGCAGTCAGCACGATCGCCTCGAGCAGCTTGTCGAGGTTGAGCTCGGACTTCGCGGAGACGTCGACGAACATGGTGTCGCCGCCGTACTCCTCGGGGACCAGGCCGTACTCGGTCAGCTGACCGCGCACCTTGGTCGGGTCGGCCTCGGGCTTGTCGATCTTGTTGACCGCGACCACGATCGGCACCCCGGCGGCCTTGGCGTGGTTGAGCGCCTCGACCGTCTGCGGCATCACGCCGTCGTCGGCAGCGACCACGAGGACCGCGATGTCCGAGGACTGCGAACCACGGGCACGCATGGCGGTGAACGCCTCGTGACCCGGGGTGTCGATGAAGGTGATGCGACGGTCGGTGCCGTCGACCTCGGTGTGGACCTGGTAGGCGCCGATGTGCTGGGTGATCCCACCGGCCTCCTTGTCGACCACGTTGGCGCTGCGGAGCGCATCCAGCAGCTTGGTCTTTCCGTGGTCGACGTGACCCATCACGGTCACGACCGGCGGACGGGCCTCGAGGTCTGCCTCGACACCCTCGTCGGACCCGAACTGCAGGTCGAAGGAGTCGAGCAGCTCGCGGTCCTCGTCCTCGGGCGAGACGACCTCGACGACGTAGTTGAGCTCCTCACCGAGCAGCTGCAGCGTTGCGTCGTTGACCGACTCGGTCGCGGTGACCATCTCACCGAGGTGGAACAGCATCTGCACCAGTGAGGCCGGGTCGACGCCGATCTTCTCGGCGAAGTCGGTCAGCGAGGCGCCACGGGCCAGACGAACGGTCTCGCCGTTGCCCTTGCGGACGCGGACGCCGCCGATCGTCGGGGCCTCCATCTGCTCGAACTCTTGACGGCGCGCCCGCTTGGACTTGCGTCCGCGACGCGACGGACCACCGGGACGACCGAACGCACCCTGGGTGCTGCCGCGACCGCCCGGACGACCACGACCCGGACCACCGGGACGACCGCCGCCGGCCGGCGGGCCACCGAGGCCGCCGCCGGGAGGACCGCCGTAGCCGCCACCGCGGGGAGCCCCGCCACGGGCGGGGGCGCCGCCGGGGCCACCGCGAGCGCCGCCGGGACCACCAGGACCACCACGGGCGCCGCCGGGCCCACCGGGGCCTCCGCGACTACCGCCGCCGGGACCGCCACCGAAGGCGGCCGGGGACTTGGGCATCATCGCCGGGTTGGGGCGCGGCATGCCGTCGCCACGACCTGCCGGCGGGCGGGGCGGGCGCTGGTCGCCGGTGCCGGCACCAGGTGCGGGGGCAGTCCGACTGCCCATGCCCTGGGTCGACGAGAACGGGTTGTTGCCGGGACGCGGAGCGCCAGGACGGGCCGGACGCGGGCCGGGCTTGAAGCGCGCGCCGTCGCTGGGCGCGTCGCCGTCGCCCCCCTGGGCCGCGGTGTCCTCGGTCGCCGTCTCCGCACTCGCGGCGGGAACCTCGGGCTCGACCACGGGCTCGGACTCGGCCGGGGCCTCGATCTCGGGCTCGGCCGCCTTCGTGCGCGGACCGGGCCGGGGTGCGGCGGTCTTGGCCGCGGGGACCTCGACGGTCTCCTGGGCCGGGACCTCGGCGGGAGCTGCGTCCTCGCCGGACTCGGGGGCCGAAGCCGCCTTCTTGGCCGGGGCCTTCTTGGCAGCCTTCTTGGCCGCCTTCGCCTCTGCCTTGGCGGCGAGGTCGGCACCGTAGGTGTCGTTGAAGCGCTTCTCGACCAGCGGGTTGATGCCCGACGAAGGAGCCTTGACGAACTCGCCGAGATCGCTGAGGAGGCCGATCACCTCCTTGCTGGGCACGCCGTACTGCTTGGCCAGATCACTGACTCTGGTGTTTGCCACGAATTCCTCCTGGTCCGAACTGACCCGGAGGGCAGTGGACCGCTAGTTGATGTGCAGGCTCATCGCGAAGTTCTCATCGCAGGCTCATGAGCTGGTGCTCCCGCTTCTGGTTGGGATCTGTCTCATCTCGGTGCTGCATCGTGCCGCGTGAGGTGCTCCCGCAACCGCTCCAGGCTCAGTGGCCCCCGCTCTCCGGTCTCGTGTCTGAGTGCCCGGACGAAGGCACGTTTGCGCTCGGCGAGTGCGAGACAGTCGAGCGTGGGGTGCAGATGCGCCCCGCGACCCGGTGCTGTGCCGCGTGGGTCGGGTACGACGAACCAGGAACCATGTGCTCGATCCTGGGTCTTCGCGTCCGTCCCTGCGACCACCCGCAACAACTCACGCTTGGCGGCTCGTACCCGGCATCCGATGCAGGTCCGGACTGGTCCGTCGCCGCGGGTCGGGCTGTCGAGTTGTGAAACCACCGCAGACCACCATACCGGGGCGGCGTGGCGAATCCGAAACGGGAAAGCCCGCAGTGGGCGTGACGAGTAGCGTTTTCGCATGTCCGACCCCGTCGCCCAGGTCCACGACGCGCACGTACGTCGACTGGCCGGCATCGATCCCCTCGTCCGGGTGGGCAGCCTCGACGTCACCAGCGAGGCCTGCGTCGAGTGGTCGGCCGACCGCCAGGCCGTGGCGCTGGTCGACGTCCGGGAGACCGACCCGGAGTCGGAGGCCGGACTGTGGGTGGAGGACCGGGTGGTCCGCCTGCAGGTGCGAGCCGCGACCGACCAGGCGGCAGCGGCCACCCACGACCTCCTCGAGCGTGCGCACCGGATCGCCGGCGACGCGTGCACCACGCACGTGAGCGTGGCCTCCCGGGACACCGCCATGGTCCGACCGCTCCTGCGGGCAGGGTTCGCCCCCAACGCGGTCCTCGCCGTCCACCGGCTGACCCGATCCGACGTCCAGCCGCTCTCACCCGGCGAGCAGCACGAGGTCGCGGTCCGCGAGGCCCGTCCCGACGATCTCGACGCGGTCGTCGCGGCCGACGTCGCGGTCCAGGCCTACGACGCCCGCCTCGGCGGACTCCCGGAACGCCCGGACGCCGAGCGGGTGATCAGGCCCGGGGTCGAGAAGGCACTGCGTGAGCGTCCCGGCTGGACCTGGGTCGCCGAGCTGGACGGTGCGGTCGTCGGCGTCTGCCAGATGGAACCGCCCGAGGACGCGCAGTGGGTCGCCGGCGAGGTCGCCAGCCCCTCGACGGCGTACCTCGCTGACCTGCACGTCGACCCCGCTGCCCGGGGTCGGCAGGTGGGCTCGCGGCTCGTCGCCGCCGCGCACCTGCGAGCCACCGCGGCCGGTGCCCAGGTCGTGCTGCTGCACCACGCGGCCGCCAACCCGCTGTCCACACCGTTCTGGGCCCGCGCCGGCTACCGTCCGCTCGTCACGGGTTGGGCCCGTCGTGTCGGCTGACGCGACGTTCGCGGACGACTTCGACGGTCCCGGCCTCGACCCCGACGTCTGGCTGCCGCACTACCTGCCGATGTGGAGCTCGCGGGAGGCGACGCGGGCGTCGTACCGCCTCGAGCAGTCGTGCCTCGTGCTCGACATCCCGCGCGACCACGGCCTGTGGCTCCCCGAAGAACATCCGTCTCCCCTGCGACTCTCCGGCGTGCAGAGCGGCAACCGGTCCGGGCCGGTGGGCAGCGCTTCCGGGCAGCAGGCGGTGTACGACGGGCAGCAGGTCCGCGAGGAGCAACCCGAGCTCGTCGGCCACCTCCAGGACGGTGGCCACCTCGAGATCCGGTGTCGGATGACGATCTCGGCCCGCTCGATGGCCGCCTTCTGGCTGTGCGGCTTCGAGGACGAGCCCGAGCACTGCGGCGAGATCTGCGTGACCGAGGTCTTCGGCAAGGACGTCGTGCCGGGCCGGTCGGCCGAGGTCGGCGTGGGCCTCAAGCAGATCCGCGACCCCCACCTGGCCCAGGACTTCGCCGCGCCTCGGCTGCCGATCGACGTCGCGGACTTCCACACCTACGCCGTCGACTGGGACGCCGACGAGGCGGTCTTCACCGTCGATGGCGAGGAGGTACGCCGCTGCGCCGCACCCCCGACGTACCCGCTCCAGCTGATGGTCGCCGTCTTCGACTTCCCGGAGTGGAGCACGGGCGACGACGACCAGCTGGTGCCAGAGCTCTGGGTGGACCGGATCAGCGGGCGGGCCCCTCGGACCGGGCGGTCCAACCTGTCAGTGGAGGGGTGAAGTCTCAGCCGACCAGTGACGGTTTGGCCGGGCGCCCGGCCAAACCGCAGCTCACAACCGTCACTCGACCGGAGGCTCCATGGGAGGCGCGACCGGCACCTCCGGCTCGGTGTCGGGGCGGATGTCGATGCGCCAGCCGGTGAGCCGGGCGGCCAGACGGGCGTTCTGGCCCTCCTTGCCGATCGCGAGGGAGAGCTGGAAGTCGGGGACGATGACGCGGGCCGAGCGGGCGGCCTCGTCGACCACGATCACCTCGGAGACGCGGGCCGGACTGAGGGCGTTGCCGACCAGGGTGGCGGGCTCGTCGGACCAGTCGACGATGTCGATCTTCTCGCCGTGCAGCTCGTTCATCACGTTGCGCACCCGCTGGCCCATCGGACCGATGCACGAACCCTTGGCGTTGACGCCCGGCACGTTGGACATCACCGCGATCTTGGTGCGGTGGCCGGCCTCGCGCGCGATGCCGGCGATCTCGACGGTGCCGTCGGCGATCTCGGGGACCTCGAGGGCGAACAGCTTCTTGACCAGGTTGGGGTGGGTGCGCGAGAGCATCACCTGCGGGCCACGCATCCCCTTGCGGACACTGACCACGAGGCACTTGATCCGGGTGCCGTGGGAGTAGTCCTCGCCGGGCACCCGCTCCCCCGCCGGCAGCAGCGCCTCGAGCTTGCCGAGGTCGACCATCACGTCGTCGGGGTTGCGACCCTGCTGGATGAGCCCGGAGACGATGTCGCCCTCCTTGCCGGAGAACTCACCGAACTTCCGCTCGTCCTCGGCGTCCCGCAGCCGCTGCAGCATGATCTGCTTGGCCGTGGTGGCGGCGATCCGGCCGAAGCCCTCGGGGGTGTCGTCGTACTCCCCGACCTTGTTGCCCTCGTCGTCGTGCTCCTCGGCCATCACGGTGACGTGACCGCTCTTCTTGTCGAGGGCGACGCGAGCGTGCTCCTGCGCGCCGCTGGACTTGTGGTACGCCGTCAGCAGGGCCTGCTCGATGGCCTCGACGAGCACGTCGAAGGGAATCTCCTTCTCCCGCTCGAGCATCCGCAGGAGGCTCATGTCGATGTCCATCAGGTTGTCTCTCTCTTGAACTCGATCTGGACCTTGGCCTTCTTCACGTCGGCGTAGGCGATGCGCTGCTCGGTTCCCTCGACGTCGAGGACGGCGCCCTGCTCGTCAGTGGCCGTGATGCGCCCGGTCACCGGCTCACCCTCCACCGGGTTCACCTTGACCAGGCGTCCGGCGTTGCGGCGCCAGTGGCGCGGCAAGGTGAGCGGACGGTCGACGCCTGGGGAGGACACCTCGAGGGTGTAGGCCTGCTCGCCCATCACGCTGGTGTCGTCCAGGACTCGCGAGACCTCTCGGGTCGCGTCGGCGATGTCGTCCATCGTGACGCCACCGTCCTTGTCGATGGCCACGCGCAGCACCCGGCGCTTGCCGGCGCTGGTCAGGTCGACCGCTTCCAGGTCGAGTCCCAGCGCGTCGATCGGGCCGGACAGCTCCTCAGCGAGGCGATCCCTGGTGTCCGCCGCGTTCATGGCTGAGACCTCCTGCTTGCTGTGTGCTGTTGTGGTGCCCTCACCCTAGCGCGACGAGCAACTCGCGCCGGGCACCCGGGAACGCGCGGTCCGACCCCCTACGATTCCGGAGTGGCCGACGACTTCCCCCCGCATCCGGCGCGCCCTGCCGACGCGTGGACGAGCCGCCGCACCGTGCTCGCCGGGCTCGTGGGCGGCGCTGCCCTGCTGTCGGTCGCCGGGTGCAGCACCGACGACAAGCCGGGCACGCGAGCACCTGACTCCCCGGCCGGCCTGGCCCCCGATGTCGCGGTCGCGACGACCGCGCTGGCCGAGATTCGCGCCGTGCGGGAAGCAGTCACCGGGACGTTGCGACGCTTCCCGGCCACCCGCTCGACGATCGGGTCCCTGGTGGCGCTGCACCAGAAGCACGAGGCGACGCTGGTCGACGCCGTGCCCGCCCGCGCGTCGACGTCGGCCGCCCCGGCGCCGTACGTCGTCCCGCGCAACCGCGACCGGGCCGTCCAGGCGCTGGCGGTCCACGAGCAGAAGCTGCACGACACCCTCGACCGGCTGGCCCTGCGCGCGCAGAGCGGCCAGTTCGCACGGCTGCTCGCCAGCATGGGCGCGGCCGTGCACCAACGGCTCGCGGAGTGGCCGTCGTGACCCCGGTCGAGGCGCTGCAGAAGACCCTCGCGGCGGAGCACGCGGCGGTCCACCTCTACGGCGTCCTCGGTGGCCAGGCCTCGAAGTCCCAGAACCCGGCCCTGTTCCGCCAGCTGGACGAGGCGTACGACGAGCACCGGGCCTCGCGCGACCGCCTGACCGTGCTGATCAACGCCAAGGGCAAGGCGCCGGTGGCGGCGCTCGTCGACTACGCGGTGCCCGGTCCGACGGCCACACCGAATCAGATCGAGGCCGTCGCCCGCACCATCGAGCGCCGGGTGACCGCGACCTACGGGGAGCTGGTCGAGAACACCGCCGGCGCCGACCGCGGCTGGGCGATCACCGCCCTGGACGCGAGCGCCCTGCGGGAGCTGGGGTTCGGCGTCGCGCCGAGTGCCTTCCCCGGGCTGGACTGAGCCGTCGTCCGATTGGCTCAGTCCGGACCGAACGCCTCGCACTGGCGGCGCATGACCTCCCGCATCGAGGTGCCGCGCGGCACCCCGTAGACCGTCCCGGGGAAGTCGAGCGGTTCCTGCACCGCCCACAGCTCGGCATGACGATCGGGTGCGAACAGCTCCGCCGGCCGTCCGGCGGCGATCCAGCCGATGGGGACGACGGTCCCAGGTGGGAGCTCGGAGTTGACGTGCAGCACGCTGTTGATCCGCAGCTCCGACCCGGCGCCGGCCCGCGAGCCGGGAAACATCGAGACGCCGGTCGCGACGAAGACCTCGTCCTCGACGGTGGTGCCGTTGAGATGGGTGTGCGGGCCGATCAGCACGGCGCTGCCGATGCGCAGCGGATGGCTGGCCCGGCCGCGGAGCAGCGCGTGCTCCATGACGACGACGTCCTCGCCGATGGTGACCGGGCCCAGGTCGCCGGTGACGACGGCGTTCGCCAGGACGCGTGCATGCGGTCCGATGGTGACGTCCCCGGTCACCACGGCGCTCGGGGCCACCCAGGCGGTGGGGTCGATGTGTCCCATGTGCCGACCTTAGGACGAGACGTCCTAGGGTCGGGGGCATGAGCGAGTTCGACGCCGCGGAGGCGGCAGTCCAGGCGGCACTCGATGCCGGTGCGCGGTACGCCGATGCCCGGGTGATGCATCGCCGTACCGAGTCCATGTCCGCCAGGAACGGCGAGGTCGAGTCGTTGTCGCAGGACGCCAGCTCCGGTCTCGGCGTACGCGCGCTGGTCGGGTCGGGCTGGGGGTTCTTCGCCGTACCCAACCTCGAGTTCGGTGTCTCCCGCGACGCCGGCCGCCGGGCAGCGGAGATCGCCGCCGCCAGCGCGTTGGTCGGTCGTGACGACTCGACGCTGGTGCCGAGCGAACCGGTCCAGGGGTCGTGGGCGAGCGAGTGCACCGTGGATCCCTTCACGGTCTCGCTCGCCGACAAGGGCGACCTGCTGGTGCGGGCCACCACGACGATGCGCGAGAACGGTGCCGACATCGCCGAGGGCCAGTACCAGCTCTGGGACACCGAGAAGTGGTTCGTCTCCAGCGAGGGGCACCGCATCGACCAGCACATCCGCGAGAGCGGCGCCGGGATCATGTCCACCGCGATCGGCGACGACGAGACCCAACGCCGCTCCTACCCCGCGGCTCGCGGCCAGTACGGCACCCGCGGCTGGGAGTTCGTCGAGGAGATCGACCTGGAGTCGCACGCCGCCCGGGTGGGCTCGGAGTCGCGCGAGCTGCTCACCGCACCGATGTGCCCCTCGGGCGAGACCACGCTGATCCTGGGTGCCGAGCAGCTCGCGCTGCAGATCCACGAGTCGGTCGGGCACGCGATCGAGCTCGACCGCATCCTCGGCTGGGAGGCGGCGTACGCCGGGACCTCGTGGCTCGACCTGGCCCAGCTCGGCTCGCTGAAGTACGGCTCGCCGCTGATGAACATCACCATCGACCCGTCGATCCCGGGCGCCCTCGGGTCGTTCGGGTACGACGACGAGGGCACCCCCGCGACCAAGCGCGACGCCGTCCGCGAGGGAATCTGGGTCGGCGTGCTCGCTGGTCGCGACTCCGCGGCGGTCGCCGGGCTCGACTACGGCGGCAGCGTGCGCGCCGACGGCTGGGCCCGGCTGCCGATGGTGCGGATGACCAACGTCGGGCTGGAACCCGGGCCGCACACCTTCGACGAGATCATCGCCGAGACCGACGACGGGATCTTCATGGAGACCAACCGCTCCTGGTCGATCGACGACCGCCGGCTCAACTTCCAGTTCGGCACGGAGGTCGGCTACGAGGTGAAGAACGGCAAGCTCGGCCGACTGCTCCGCAACCCGACGTACACCGGCATCGGTCCGCAGTTCTGGTCCTCGATGGACATGTTGTCGAACGAGACCGTCGCGTGGGGTACGCCGAACTGCGGCAAGGGCCAGCCGGGTCAGACCGGCCACACCGGCCATCCCGCTGCGCCCGCCCGGTTCCAGAACGTGCGAGTAGGAGTCCGCGCATGAGCGACCAGGGTCGACTCCCTGACCAGACGGTCGAGCAGGCACTCGCGGTGCTCCCCGGTGCGGAGGTCTCCGTCCAGGTCGACCGGCACCGGCTCGCGCTGACCAGGTTCGCCAACTCGGTGATCCACCAGAACGTGGCCGAGGACGCGACGACCATGCGGCTCGTCGTACACCTCGACGGGCGGACCGCCAGCGGCTCGACCAGCGTCGTCACGTCGGACGACGTGCGCTCCCTGGTCGATCGGGTCGCCGACGCCGTCCGGGTTGCCCCCTCCGACCCGAGCTGGCCGGGTCTGGCCCCGGTGGCCGAGGCCGGTTCAGCGGCCGGCGTCGACCTCGCGACGGCGGGCGCGACCCCGGCCGACCGGGCGGAGGTGGTCCGCGGGTTCGTCGACGGAGCCGAGGGACTCGAGACGGCCGGGTACTGCCGCACCAACCACTGGACCGGCGCCTTCGCCAGCTCGGCGGGGCAGTCGGTGTCGGGCGAGGCGGTGGAGTGCGGGCTGTCCGGGATCGCGCGGCTCGACGGAGCCGACGGGCTCGCGCGGTACGCGCCGTCGAGCATCGCCGAGCTCGACGGCCTCGCGCTCGGTCGACGGGCGGCCGCCAAGGCCCGGGCCTCGCAGGACGCCGTCGAGCTCCCGCCCGGGCGCTACGAGGTGGTGCTGGAGCCGAGCGCGGTGTTCGACCTGATCGGCAATCTCGGCGGCAACTCGTTCGGCGGACGTGCGGTGAACGAACGCCGGTCCTTCCTCGAGCTCGGCGCCGACCAGTTCGACCCGTCGATCACGCTGGTCGACGATCCGCTGGTGGTCGGTCTCGGGTACGACGCCGAGGGCACGCCGCGGATGCGGCTGCCCCTGGTCGACGGCGGTCGCACGGTCGGGGTGACCCACGACCGTCGTACGGCGGCGGAGGCCGGCACGACGAGCACCGGCCACCTGGGCATGGACGTGCACTACGGACCCATCGCCCGCCACCTCGAGCTGGCCGGGTCGGACCCGGAGGCGGTCGCAGCCGAGGTCGAGGGACCGGCCTGCGACTCCTCGGTCGGAGCCCTCGTCGCCGGGGTGGAGCGCGGGATCCTGGTCTCGGACTTCTGGTACACCCGCGTCCTCGACCCCCGGTCGGTCGCGATGACCGGCCTGACCCGCAACGGGGTCTGGCTGATCGAGAACGGCGAGATCACCACGCCGGTGAAGAACTTCCGGTTCACCCAGGCCTACGCCGACGCACTCGCCCCCGGTCACGTGCTCGGCGTCGGTGCGACGACGACCGCCGTCCCGGGCGACACCTACACGACGACGTCCCCGCGGTTCACCTGCCCGGCGCTGCACCTGAAGTCCTGGAACTTCACGGGCGGCGCCTCGGGCTGAGCTGCATGCCAGACTCGTGCCATGCCGACTCCGGTGGAGGGCAACGGCCAGGGGGCTCGCAGGGCCGAGGTCCTGGCCGCCCTCTCGATCTCGATCGACCTGGGCCTGGGACTGCCCATGGAGCACGTCCTGCGTTCCTCGCTGCTGGCCGCGATGCTGGCCGACGAGCTCGACCTCGACGACGAGCAGCGCGCGACGGTCTACTACACGAACCTCGTGCTCTGGATCGGCTGTCACGCCGACTCCCACGAGTTCAGCCGCTGGTTCGGCGACGACCTGGCGATGCGCCGTGACAGCTACCAGCTCGACTGGTCCGGGCTGCCCTACCTGGTCTACCTGGTCCGTCGTACGGGATCCGCACGGCCGCTGCCGATGCGCACCCGGCTGCTGCTCACGCTGCTGCTGACCCCACGTACCCGGATGGCGGCGCTGATCCACTCGCACTGCCAGTCGGCGGGCCTGATGGCCGAGCACATCGGGCTCGACCGCAGCGTGGGCGAGGCGGTGGCCTGCGCCTTCGAGCGCTGGGACGGGAACGGCCTCCCGGAGGGACGCAGCGGGGCGGAGCTGCCGCTGGCCACCCGCGTGGTCCAGCTCGCCGAGGTGTGCGAGGTGCACCTGCGGACCCACGGGACGAGTGGCGCCCTGGCGATGGCGCGGGCCCGCAGCGGACGGCAGTTCGACCCGTCGCTCGTCGAGGCGCTGCTGCGCTGCCGCAGCCGGATCAACGTGCTGCCCGACCAGGACGTCTGGTCTCGGGCGCTGGAGCTCGCCCCCGACCGGGACGTGATGCTGCACGGCGACGACCTCGACGTGATGCTGCGCGCGCTCGGCGACTTCGCCGACCTGAAGTGCCCGTTCACGGTCGGCCACTCGCGTGCGGTCGCCGACCTGGCCAGTGCAGCGGCGGGCCGGTTGGGGCTGCCGCCGTCCGACGTCGCACGAGTACGACGGGCGGCGTACGTGCACGACCTCGGCCGGATGGGCGTGCCCAACTCGGTCTGGGAGAAGCCGGCCACCCTGTCGGAGTCGGACCGGGAACGCATCCGGCTCTATCCCTACCTGACCGGCCGCATCCTCAGCCGCGTGCAGGGGCTGCAGGCCGAGGCGTCGATCGCCGAGGCACATCGTGAGCGCCTCGACGGCTCCGGCTACCCGCGGGGGTTGAGCGGGTCCGCGCTGCCGATGACCCAGCGGATCCTGGCCGCGGCCGACAGCTACCGGGGGTCCGTCGAGGCACGACCGCACCGACCGGCACTCGATCCCGCAGCGGCAGCGGCCCGGCTCCGCGAGGAGGTGCGGGCAGGTCGTCTGGACAAGGCAGCCGTCGACGCCGTGCTCGCCGAGGCAGGGCACCCCCGCGCGGGACGCTCGTCGGGACCGGCCGGCCTCACGGCGCGCGAGGTGGAGGTGCTGAGCCTGGTCGCGTGCGGCTGCACCACCAGCGAGGTCGCGCGTCGGCTGGTGATCAGCACCAAGACGGTGAGCAACCACCTCGAGCACATCTACCTCAAGGCCGGCGTCAACAACCGTGCCGGGGCGGCGTTGTTCGCGGCCGAGCACGGGTTGGTCGGCGCGCTCGAAGATGGGGCAACCACCCCATGATCCGGGGCTCCATGGCGGGGCACGATCACGAGGTCAGTCCCCGCCACACAAGGAGCCCCGATGAACACCAAGTCCGTGATCAGCCTGACGACCGGGCTCGAGGACGCCGAGAAGGTCACCGTCGCCTTCCTCGTCTCCGTCGGGTCGGCCGAGGCGGGCCGACCGACGCTGATGTTCCTGACCAAGGAGGCCGCCCGCCTCGTGGTCGGCGACACGGCCCGAGCCGCGGCCTGCGAGGGCTGCCCGCCGCTGGAGGACCTCGTCCGGAGGTACGCCGAGGCCGGCGGCCGCTACCTGGTCTGCCCGATCTGCTTCGACGCGCGCCACCTCGACAAGGGTGACCTACTGCCCAACGCCGAGCTCGGCGGCACCGTCCCGATGTGGGAGTGGATCGGCGATGAAGCAGCCAACACCTTCAGCTACTGAGCAGGCGACGACGCTCGGCGTACGGCTGGCCCACGCGGTCGCCGACCGGGACGCCACCCGGCTGTGCTCGCTGTTCGCCACCCCGGTCGTCTTCCGGGCCGTCACCCCGCGACGCTTCTTCGACGCCGAGACCCCGATGGGCGTGGTCGACATCGTCCTGGGCGTCTGGTTCGACCCGAGCAAGACCGTCACGGGACTGGTCGACCTCGAGACCGGCATCGTGGCCGACGTGGAACGGGTGAGCTACCGCATCGAGGTCGAGATCGACGGACGACCGGCCGTGATCGAGCAGGTCGCCTACTACAGCCACGTCGGCGGTCAGATCACCCAGCTGCGGTTGGTGTGCAGCGGCTTCCGGGCGGTCTGACCTCGGGGTGCCGGTCAGAGCCGGTCGAGCAGCCCGGGAATGTCGCTGAGCTCGTGGGCGACGGCATCGGGGTCGCCCTCGCTGTGGCCGTACTGCTCGACGGGGATGTCGCTGTGCGGGATGTGGATCGCCTTCAGCCCGGCGTTGTGCGCACCCCAGATGTCGTCGAAGAGCCGATCCCCGACGTACACGCTGCGCGCCGGGTCCTCGACCCCCACCGCCTCCAGGGCCGCGAGGAACGCCTCGGGAGCCGGCTTGGTCCACGGGATCTCGCTGGTGTAGACGGCGCCGTCGATGAGGTCGAGGACACCGTCGCGGGCGAAGAAGTCCTCGTGCCAGGCGCGTGGCCAGATCGTGTTGGACAGCACGCCGACCCTGATGTCGCGGTCACGGAGGGTGAGGAAGAGCGGCGCCACCTGCGGATCGGTCGCGGTGTGCGGCTCCCAGAACTCGCGGTAGTGGGTGAGCAGCTCGGGGTCGTGGCTCAGCCCGGCCTCGGTGAACAGGTCGGCGACGGTCGCGCTCTGCTGGTGGTCGCGGCTGCGACCCCACACTGCCTGGTTGGCGCGGTGCAGGGCCTCGGCGTGCACGGCGTGCTCCTGGTCGGACTCGACGACGGCGTGCGCGAGGGCAAGTGACTCGGCGTGGAAGTCGATGTCGTGCCACCGGGTGAGGGTGCCGCCCCAGTCGAAGATCACGGCGTCTGGCTGCATGGGGCGACGTTAGTGGGTGACTAGCATGACCGGATGCTCGGGCGACGCGGCGGCGCACTGGTCCTGGCCGCGGGAATGCTCGCCACGGGCTGCCACTCGTCCGGTGACGAGACCCTGGGCTCGGCGCAGGGAACCGCGCCGCCGGGCACGTACCGGGTCACCTGCGAGCTGCGGTCCGCTCACGGAGGCGTCACCGTCGCCCTCGACCTGCCGACGCGCTACCACCGGGCCCACCTCCGTGGGCAGGACTGCTCCTGGAGCACCTCGATGGTGGACGCCGCGGCCAGCAACGACCTCGGCACGGTCAGGGCCGACCTGGTGGTCAGCCTCGACCACGTCCCGGACGCGCACCCGTTGCGCGAGGTGTACGACGAGCAGGCACCCAACGCGATCGAGGGTGACGACCCGGAGGGCGATGACTCGGTGCTCCACCTGAAGCTGGCCACCGACGTCCCGACCTTCGGCCGGACCAGGGGCGACCGGCTGGCGTGGTGGTGCTACTGCGACGGCCAGAACACCCTGACTCGGATGGTGCAGGCCGCCGGCGTACGACTGACGTGGACGGGCGTGAAGTCGCTCGAGCCGCTCATCGACCAGTCGCTCGCGACCGCGCTGCGGCAGGCTGGTACGACGGGTTAGGGGCTGCTCGTAGGGTCGTCGCATGGACATGGACTACCGCCCCCTCGGTCGCTCGGGACTCATGGTCAGCGCGGTCGGTATCGGCACCAACGCCTTCAGCCGTCGCGTCGACCAGGACGGCGTCACCGAGATCCTCGACACCGCCCAGGAGGTCGGTGTCACGTTGCTCGACACCGCCGACATCTACGGCGTACACCCCGGTGGCAGCGAAAAGCTGCTCGGCCACGCCCTCAAGGGTCGTCGTGACGAGTTCGTGGTCGCCACCAAGTTCGGCATGGACATGCAGGGCGCCAACGGCGAGGACCACGGCACCCGCGGCTCGCGCCGCTACGTCCGGCGCGCGGTCGAGGCCAGCCTGGGTCGGCTGCAGACCGACCACATCGACCTCTACCAGCTGCACGCGCCCGACCCCGTCACCCCGATCGCCGAGACGCTCGGTGCCCTGACCGAGCTGGTGCACGAGGGCAAGGTGCGCTACGTCGGCTGCTCCAACTTCGCCGGCTGGCAGGTCGCGGACGCGGCGTGGACGGCCGAGACCAAGGGGCTGGAGCCGTTCGTGTCCGCCCAGAACCGCTACTCGCTGCTCGACCGTAGCGTCGAGGACGAGCTGGTCCCGGCATGCGAGCGGTTCGGCCTCGGCATGCTGCCCTTCTTCCCGCTCGAGTACGGCCTGCTGACCGGCAAGTACCGCCGCGGCGAGGCGGCCCCCACCGGCTCCCGAGCGGACCTCGACGCCGGCCGCGCCGGTTGGCTGGCCGCAGCCGACTGGGACCGCATCGAGGCGCTGGAGGCGTACGCCGCCGAGCGCGGCCTCTCGGTCCTCGACGTCGCCATCGCCGGACTCGCCGCCCAGCCGACGGTCGCCTCGGTCATCTCGGGCGTGACCCGCGGCGAGCAGGTGCGCACGAACGCCGCCGCGCTCCGCTGGGAACCCACCGAGGACGACCTGGACGATCTCGACCAGATCTGACACCGGCCCGGGACGTCATACGAACTGGTCGCTATGGCAGCCAACTCGTATGACGTCCCCCACAACGTCATACGAACCGTGCGCTATAGGCACCAATTCGTATGACGCAAGCCCCGGTCAGCTGCGGACCACACCCACCAGGTGGGTGACGGCGTCACCGACCGGGACGTCGGTGCGCTCGCCGGAGCGGCGGTCCTTGACCTCGACGTTGCCGTCGGCGAGACCACGGCCCACCGTGACGATCGTGGGTACGCCGATCAGCTCGGCGTCCTTGAACTTCACACCGGGGCTGACCTTGGGGCGGTCGTCGTAGATGACGTCGAGACCGGCGGCGGACAGGTCGTCGGCCAGCTTGGAGGCCGCCTCGAACACAGCGGCGTCCTTGCCGGTCGCCACGAGGTGTACGTCGGCCGGGGCCACCTCGCGCGGCCAGATCAGGCCCAGCTCGTCGTGGTTGTCCTCGGCGATCACCGGCACCGCGCGCGAGACGCCGATCCCGTAGGAGCCCATCGTCACGGTGACGAGCTTGCCGTTCTCGTCGAGCACCTGGAGGCCGAGCGCGTCGGCGTACTTGCGACCCAGCTGGAAGATGTGACCCATCTCGATGCCGCGCGCGGTCTCCAGCGTCCCGTCGTCGCAGTTGGGGCACGGGTCGCCGTCGCGGACCTCGGCCGCCTCGATGGTGCCGTCGGGCGTGAAGTCGCGACCGGCGACGAGGTCGAGCACGTGGCTGCCGTGCACGTTGGCGCCGGTGACCCAGCGGGTGCCCTCGACGATGCGCGGATCGACGAGGTAGCGGATGCCGGACTCCGACTTCTCCCCCAGCTCGGCCGGGCCGATGTAGCCCTTGACCAGCGAGGGGTACTTCGCGAAGTCCTTCTCGTCCATCGCCTCGACCTCGGTCGGCTCCAGCATCCCCTCGAGGCGCTTCTGGTCGACCTCGCGGTCACCGGGCAGCCCGATGGCGAGCGGCTCGCGGGTGCCGTCGGCGTGCTTGAGCACCACCAGCACGTTCTTGAGGGTGTCACCGGCGTTCCAGGGCCGGTCCTCGCGCGGGAAAGCGGCGTTGAGGTGGTCGACCAGCGTCTGGATGGTCGGGGTGTCCGGGGTGTCCTCGGCGTGGGCGGCCGGGGCGTCGTCGTACGCGACGGGCGCGGGCGGGCGCACCTGCACCGCCTCGACGTTGGCGGCGTAGTCACACTTCGTGCAGCGCACGTAGGTGTCCTCGCCGACCGGGCTGCTGGCCAGGAACTCCTCGGACTTCGACCCCCCCATCGCCCCGCTGGTCGCCTTGACGATCACGTAGTCGAACCCGAACCGCTCGAAGGTCCGGATGTAGGCCTCGCGGTGGGCGGCGTACGACGCATCCAGCCCGGCGTCGTCGATGTCGAAGGAGTAGCTGTCCTTCATCACGAACTCGCGCCCGCGGATGAGGCCGGCGCGGGGACGCGCCTCGTCGCGGTACTTGGTCTGGATCTGGTAGAGCCACACCGGCAGGTCCTTGTACGACGAGTACAGCTCCTTCACGACGAGGGTGAACATCTCCTCGTGCGTGGGCCCGAGCAGGTAGTCGTTGCCCTTGCGGTCCTTGAGCCGGAAGATCCCGGCGCCGTAGTCGGTCCACCGACCGGTCGCCTCGTAGGGCTCGCGGGGCAGCAGGGCCGGGAACTGCAGCTCTTGGGCGCCGATCGCGTTCATCTCCTCGCGGACGATGTTCTCGACCTTCTTGTAGACGCGCAGCCCCAGCGGCAGCCAGGAGTAGATGCCGGGTGCGGCCCGACGGATGTAGCCGGCACGCACGAGCAGCCGGTGGCTCGGCACCTCGGCGTCCACGGGGTCCTCTCGGAGGGTCCGCACGAACAGCTTCGACATTCTCAGGATCACCGGGCAAGGCTAGCCGTGGGGCTCCGCGGCGGACGACTCGGTTTCCCTCGCCGTACTGTGCACCTGTGCCTCCGCCGTCGATGCCGCCACCCGTCGTCGCCTTCGACGACGACCTCTTCCACCGCGCACACGCGATGTCGGCCACCGGCCGGGTCGTCCTCGGCATCTGCGGTGCCCCCGGCGCCGGCAAGTCCACGCTCGCGGAACGGCTCGTGCACCGCTACGGCGCAGAGGCCGTGGTGGTGCCGATGGACGGGTTCCACCTGCACGACGACGAGCTGGCCCGGCTCGAGCTGAGCCATCGCAAGGGCGCCCCGGAGACCTTCGACGTCGCCGGGTACGTGGCCCTGCTCCGCCGGCTGCGCAACGAGCCGGGCCACACCGTGTACGCACCGGCCTTCGACCGGTCCCGCGAGCTGGCGGTCGCGGGTGCGGTCGCCGTACGCCCCGAGCACAAGCTGGTCGTCACCGAGGGCAACTACGTGCTGTACGACGCACCGGGCTGGTCGGAGGTGCACGGGCTCCTGGACGAGGTGTGGTTCGTCGAGGCCGACGAGACCACCCGCCTCGAGCGGCTGGTCGATCGGCACGCCGCGCACGGCAAGCCGCGCGACCTCGCGGAGCGGTGGGCCACCGTGTCCGACCAGGCCAACGCCGACCTCGTCTCGGCCACCCGCGAGCGGGCCGACGTCGTCGTCCGCATCGACTGACCGCACGGATCAGCTGGCGCGGGCCACCTTCAGCGCGGCGCGGATCATCGGGAGCTGCAGCGGCAGCCGGGCCAGGCTGATGGCCCGGTAGGCCTGGTTGCGCGTCTTGCGCGCGTCCAGCGCCATCTTGATGTTGCCGGGGAAGACACCGACCAGCACGGCAGCGCTGGCGAGCCCCGCGAGGCGGCGGGTCCGCGGGTGCAGCATGCCGACCGCGCAGACCAGTTCGGCGACCCCGCTGGCGTAGATGACCTCGCGATGCATCGGCACCGCCTCGGGCATCAGCGGCTCGAAGGTCTCCGGACGCACCAGGTGCACGGTGCCGGAGGCGAGGAAGGCGCCGACGACGATCTTGGCGTCCAGGGGAAGGGACATCGTTCTCCTCAGAACATGATCGTGGCGAACGTGCCGGTCTGCTCGAACCCGGCCCGACGGTACGCCGCACGTGCGGGCTCGTTGTGCCCGTTCACGTAGAGCGAGACGGCCGGTGCGATCTCACGCAGGCAGATGTCCACCACGGTCGCCATCCCGGCGGTGCAGAGTCCCTGGCCGCGCAGCTCGGGGTCGACGTACACCCCCTGGATCTGGCAGGCGTTCGGCGTCGCGCAGGCGACCTCGGCCTTGAACACCACGCGGTCGCCCTCGATCCGCGAGAACGACCAGCCGCGGCCGACCAGCTGGTTGACGCGGGCGCGGTAGAGGTCGCGGCCGCCGTCCTGCTCGGGGCTGATGCCGACCTCCTCGGTGTACATCGCCACGCAGGCCGGGTAGAGCACGTCCACCTCGTCCTTGGTCGTTCGCCGTACCAACGGGTCGCGCGGCACCGTCGGCTCGCGAGTCGCCACCAGGTGGGGCTGGTCCCACCGGAAGTCGCGCGGCGCCGGCCAGTGCTCCTCGAGCCCGGACCACAGCAGCGCGACCGCGTCGCGCGGGCCCACGATCGTCGAGCTGCGCGGGCCGGTGCGGATGGCGCGGTCGACGAACGCGTCGCAGGCCTCCGGGGAGGCGTTGACCGGCACCAGGTTGGCGCCGACGTGGCACATGGAGGCCAGCCGGTCGCCGTCGAAGTAGCCCCACATCTCGCCGCCGAGCCAGCGGGGGTCCAACTGGGTGATCCGGGTGCGGTAGTCGGCGAAGACGTTGACCACCGGATCGGTGCCGATGACCTCCAGTCCGGCGGCGACGTCACTGGGCCCGAGCACACGAAGGCTCTGGCTCGTCCGGACCACGCCCGGAGCCTACGACAGAAGGCGCCCGCGCGTTCGCCGGTCAGCGAGGCTGTGGACCACTAGCGTGACCGGCATGCGTCCTCCAGCCCGCGCCGGGCGTGCTGCCCTCGGAGTGGCACTGGTGCTGCTCGTGGGCGGATGCGGCAGCGACGAGGCGAAGGCCGACGCACCCAGCAAGGCGACGACCGCCTGCCGTGGGCAGTGGAAGGACCTCGGCCAGCAGGTCCGCGGCAACGACCAGAAGACCAACCCCTCGGCCCTGGCCGAGCGCTGGAACACCGTGGTCGTGACCATCGACTACTACGCGAGCTCGGCCAAGGCCTCGGGCTGCGACGCGGCGATCGACCGCGAGAAGAGCGCGATCAGCGCGTTGACCACCTTCGGCGCCAAGCTGGCGCCGTACGACATGGAGCTGCGGCTCGCCGAGATCCGCGACGCTGCCGAGAAGTACGCCGCGAGGCCGACTCCCTCATCCAGCCCCACCCCGAGTCCGAAGAACAAGGACAAGAAGAAGCAGAAGAAGCCCAAGGCTCCCCCGGCTCCGCCGACCCCGGCCCAGGTGCGCGCCGCACTGACGTCCTGCACGACCCAGGCGCCGGTGGCGACCCAGCAGCAGCGACCGGGCTGGCAGCAGGCGCAGGTCATCGAGCTCACCGACGCGGCCGCCGTGACGAAGGCCGTCAAGGACCTGGCCTTCCTGTCCTCCGAGAGCCCTGCCTGGCGCTCGTGCGCGGCGTCGCTGGCGTTGGTCAAACGAGCCCTGGCGGCCAGCTGAGCCTCAGGAGACGGTGACCTCGGCCGAGGAGCCCTCCTGGGACTCCATGCCCTCGGCGATCCGCATGGCCTCCTCGATGAGGGTCTCCACGATCTGTGACTCCGGGACGGTCTTGATGACCTCGCCCTTGACGAAGATCTGCCCCTTGCCGTTGCCGGAGGCGACGCCGAGGTCGGCCTCGCGGGCCTCGCCGGGGCCGTTGACGACACACCCCATCACCGCGACCCGCAGCGGCACCTCCATGCCCTCGAGCCCGGCGGTCACCTCGTCGGCCAGCTTGTAGACGTCGACCTGGGCCCGCCCGCAGGACGGGCAGGAGACGATCTCGAGCTTGCGCTCGCGCAGGTTCAGCGACTGCAGGATCTGCAGGCCGACCTTGACCTCCTCGACGGGGGGTGCGGAGAGGGAGACGCGGATGGTGTCGCCGATGCCCTGGCTGAGCAGGGCGCCGAACGCCGTGGCCGACTTGATCGTGCCCTGGAAGGCCGGCCCGGCCTCGGTCACCCCGAGGTGCAGCGGCCAGTCGCCGGCCTCGGCCAGCAGCTCGTAGGCGCGCACCATCACCACGGGGTCGTTGTGCTTGACCGAGATCTTGAAGTCGTGGAAGTCGTGCTCCTCGAACAGCGAGGCCTCCCAGACCGCGGACTCCACCAGCGCCTCGGGGGTGGCCTTGCCGTACTTCTCCATCACCCGCTTGTCGAGCGACCCGGCGTTGACGCCGATGCGGATCGAGGTGCCGTGGTCCTTGGCAGCCTGCGCGATCTCCTTGATCTGGTCGTCGAACTTCTTGATGTTGCCAGGGTTGACGCGTACGGCGGCACACCCGGCCTCGATCGCGGCGAAGACGTACTTCGGCTGGAAGTGGATGTCGGCGATCACCGGGATCTGCGACTTCTGCGCGATCGCGGGCAGCGCCTCGGCGTCGTCGGCCGAGGGACACGCGACCCGGACGATGTCGCAGCCGGAGGCGGTCAGCTCGGCGATCTGCTGGAGGGTGGCGTTCACGTCGGCGGTCAGTGTCGTGGTCATCGACTGCACCGAGACGGGCGACTCACTGCCGACACCCACCTTGCCCACCTTGATCTGGCGGGTCTTGCGGCGGGGGGCGAGCACCGGCGGCGGGGCCGCGGGCATGCCGAGGGAAACGCTCATGTGTCGATTCTAGGTTCGTGGCCTGTGGAGGGCCTGAGTGGGCGGTTCAGCTGATGGAGATGGGCGCCACGATGTCGGCGAAGATCAACACCACGCTGACCAGCAGGATGACGGCGGCCATCACGTAGGTGACCGGCAGCAGCTTGGCGCTGTCGAAGCCACCCGGGTCCGGCCGGTGCAGCAGCTTGGCGATCCAGCGGCGCACGGTCTCGTAGAGGGTGGCCGCGATACCGCCGCCGTCGAACGGCGGGAGCGGCACCAGGTTGATCAGGCCGAGGAACAGGTTCAGGCCGGCGAGCAGCAGGATCAGCGAGAAGAACCGGTCGGCGTAGGAGATCTTGTGCTCGGAGGCGACCTCGCCTGCCACCCGGCCCGTGCCGACGACGCTCATCGGTCCGGTCGGGTCGCGTTCCTCGAGGCCGAGCGCGGCTCGGCCGACGTGGTAGACCTTCACCGGCATCGAGCCGATGGCCTGCAGGGTCTGCCAGGTGCCGTCGGCCATCGTGGTCACGGCGTACCCGAGACCCTGGCGCTCGCGCTCGGTCGTGGGGGCGAGGCCGAGGAAGCCGACCTTGGTGATCCGCTCGGGGTGGTCCGGGTCGACGCGGGGCGAGACCACCGTGGCCGGGTGCAGGGTCAGCTGCTTGCCGTCACGGTCCACCACCACGGTCGCCGGCTTGGCGCCGTTGGAGCGGATCTCCTTCTGCACCTGCGTCCAGCTGGTCACTGCCGCACCGTTGAAGGACACGATCCGGTCGCCGGGCTTGAACCCGGCGGCCAGCGCCGGTGCCACCGGATCGGCGGTCGTGCACTTCCGGATCGGCTCGCCGCGGTTGGCCTCGGTCACAGCGATCACGCACTTCGAGACCGTGTCGACGGTGGTGGTGGCCTTCTGGACGCCGTACCCGGAGAACACGAAGACGAAGAGCACGAACGCGAGGACCAGGTTGATGGCCACCCCGGAGCCCATGATGATCACGCGCTTCCACCAGGGCTTGTTGTAGAACAGCCGGTCGTGGTCGTGCTCGTCGACCAGCTCCCACTCGGCCGAGCGGGCGTCGCTGACGAGCTGGGCGAACATGCCGGTGCGGGTCTCGCGGATCTTGTTGGGGTCCTGGTCGGGCTCCGGCGGGAGCATCCCGACGAGCTTGCAGTAGCCGCCGAGCGGAATTGCCTTGAGGCCGTACTCGGTCTCGCCCTTCCGCTTCGACCAGATGGTGCGCCCGAAGCCGACGAAGAACTGGGTGACCTTGACGTTGAACAGCTTGCCCGGGATCAGGTGCCCCATCTCGTGCAGGCCGATCGAGGCGGCGACACCGACGGCGAACAGGAGCACGCCCAGGAGGTACAGCAGGGCAGTCATCGGGCGGGGTCCTTTTCGGGGTCCTTCAGGAGGGTCGCGGCAGTCGACCGGGCCCAGGCATCGGCTGCGAGCACGTCGTCGACGGTGAGGTCTGCAGCCGAGCCTACGGGGTGGCTGTTCATGACTTCGGCGATCGTGTCGACGATGTCGACGAAGGCCAGGCGCCCGGTGCGGAAGGCCTCCACGCACACCTCGTTGGCCGCGTTGTAGACAGCCGGAGCGGTGCCGCCGCGCTCCCCCGCGTCGCGAGCGAGGCGTACGGCGGGGAAGGCCTCGTCGTCGAGCGGGAAGAACTCCCAGGTCTGGGGACTCGACCAGTCGACCGGTGGTGCGGTGTCCGGCAGCCGGTCGGGCCAGGCGAGGCCGAGGGCGATCGGGATCAGCATGGTGGGCGGGCTGGCCTGGGCCAGCGTCGAGCCGTCGGAGAACTCGACCATCGAGTGCACCACGCTCGTCGGATGCACGACGACCTCGATGCGGTCGAAGGGGATGTCGAAGAGCAGGTGGGCCTCGATCACCTCGAGCCCCTTGTTGACCAGCGTCGCGGAGTTGATGGTGACGACCGGGCCCATGTCCCAGGTGGGGTGGTTCAGCGCCTCCTCGGGGGTGACCTCGCTCAGCTGCTCGCGAGTACGGCCACGGAAGGGGCCCCCGCTGGCAGTGAGGACGAGGCGGCGTACCTCCTCCGCACGGCCGCCGCGCAGACACTGCGCCAACGCGCTGTGCTCGCTGTCGACGGGCACGATCTGGCCGGGCTTCGCGAGGGTGGTGACCACCGGACCGCCGATGATCAGCGACTCCTTGTTGGCCAGCGCCAGGGTGTTGCCGGACTCGAGCGCCGCCACGGTGGGACGCAGCCCGACCGCGCCGGTGATCCCGTTGAGCACGACGTCACACGACAAGGCGGCCGCTTCGGTGGATGCGTCCTCGCCCAGGCCGTGGAAGGCGGGCTTCCACTCAACGACCTGCTCGTGGAAGAGCTGCTCCTGCGAACCGCCCGCGGTCAGCCCGACGACCCGGAACCGGTCGGGGTTGGCGCGCACGACGTCGAGGGCCTGGGTCCCGATGGACCCGGTCGACCCGAGGATCACGACGTCGCGGCGTTCACTCACGCCGGCCATTGTCGCAGCGGGGTCGGGCTGGAAGGGTGACCGGATGGACTGGACCCTGGAAGTCGTCATCGTGCCCGTCAGCGACCTCGAGGCCGCGATCGCCTTCTACCGCGACCAGGCGGGTTTCGACCTCGACCACGACACGCAGAACGAGCACATGCACGTGGCGCAGCTGACCCCGCCCGGCTCGGGCTGCTCGATCGTCGTCGGCAGCCTGCCGATGCAGAACGAGATGGCCCCGGGTTCGTTGCGGGGACTGCAGCTCGTCGTACCCGACGCTGTGGCTGCCCGCGAGGAGCTCGTGGGCCGAGGCGTCGAGTGCTCGGAGATCCAGAAGTTCGACGACCGCGACGGCGGCACGTTCTTCGGCTTCGCCGACCCGGACGGCAACACCTGGGCCGTGCAGGAGATCAGGGCCCGGGCCGAGAAGCCACTGATCCCGGTCGAGGCACGAGGTCGGTTCGGCGAGGAGAGCTAGCTCGCGACAAAACGGTTGGGGCTGGCGGGCAATTCTCAGGGCTGGCGGGCAGAGTATTGCCTGCCAGCCCGCGGTTTCCCCGGACGTCCGGGGAAACCGACACCCCTACACCCCCAGCAACCCCCGCAGCTCCGAGGCGTCGTACGGCGCCGAGGTTCCCGCGAGCAGCTCGATCTGGTCGGCCACGCTGCGGTCCGGGGAGTACGGCGCGCTGGGGTCCAGGAGCTCGGTGGCAGCAGGGTCGGTGCGGCCGGCGCGGAGCAGCACTTCCCAGTCCGCGTCCGGCTCGGTGACCGACTCGCCCCGGACCAGGCGGACCCGTCCCTCGCCGGAGAGCGCGGACCCCGCCGACACCACCAGCACGGGCGCGTCGGGTGTGTCGACCGTGGTCAGGACCCCACCGATCCGTGCGACGGCCAGTGCCGCGACGACCGCGTCGTCGTCGTCCTCCAGGTCGACCACGACCGGAGAGCCACGGTCCACGCCGAGGTACTTGAGCGCGCCGCCGAGCGCGGCCACCTCCTCGAGGAGCCGGGCGTGCGTACGCCGCCCGACGACCGGGTCCTCCCCCCGACCGGCGATGACCGCGGCGTCGAGGAGCGCGAAGCTGACGTTGCTCACCATGCCGGAAGGCTAACCAGACACCGATCGGCCATGATCGGCCCATGATCGAGATCGAGTCGCTCGAGGAGTTCGACCGGGCAGTGGCGCGCACCCGCGAGCACCGGCACTCCATGTCCGGCTGGCAGGTCCAGGACCTCGACCTCACCGAGCGCGAGGACACGCTGCTCGAGCTCGACCCGCACGGCTCCCTCTTCCTCGGCTGCACGATCTCCGACGACGTGACCCACCGACTGCGAGCGGGCGGAGCGCTGATCTTCCCGGCCGTGCCCGACGTGCCCTTCGATCCCTGGCGGGCGCAGCTGTACACCCCGGCCGAGCTCTACGCCGGCCTCGAGCACGGGTACGAGCACACGCCCGACGCGCGCATCTACGCGTGGTCGCGGTCCGGGACGGGACACGACCTGCGCCGGATGCTGGCCAAGTCGCTGCACGACGGGTCGGTCGACGACGCGCTCGGCGAGTACACCGCCGCGCGCCGGATCGTCGGCGTGATGGGCGGCCATGCGCTGACCCGCGAGGACCCGGCGTACGCCGACGCGGCCCGTCTCGGTCACGGTCTCGCGGCCAGTGGCCTGACGGTGGCGACCGGGGGCGGCCCCGGTGCCATGGAGGCTGCCAACCTCGGGGCGCGACTGGGAGACGACGACGGTGGCGGCCTCGAGAAAGCGCTGGCCACCGTCCGAGCGGTGCCCGCCTTCCGCCCCGACATCACCGCGTGGGCCCGGGCCGCGCTCGACGCCTGCGGCGACCTGGCCGACTCGGGTCGCTCGCTGGGCATCCCGACCTGGCACTACGGCCACGAGCCGCCGAACGCGTTCAGCTCGGTGGTGGCGAAGTACTTCCGCAACGCCATCCGGGAGGACGTGCTGCTGGAGGTCAGCCGCGGCGGCATGGTCTTCCTGCCCGGCGCAGCGGGGACGGTCCAGGAGATCTTCCAGGCGGCGTGCACCAACTACTACGCGGCCGAGAGCCAGGTGGTGCCGATGGTGTTCGTCGGTACCGACTACTGGACCAGGACCCTGCCCGCCTGGCCGCTAGTCGACGTCCTCGCCGCCGGCCGGCCCTTCGCCGGCCGGGCGCGTCTCGTCGGCACCACGGAAGAGGCCCTTGCGCTGCTCGTGCAGGAATGACGAGGCCGGACCCGGCATCGACCCGTCGTCGGTCACCTCCGGGTCCTCGTCGGCGGGACGACGCAGCGACCAGGGCTCGAGCTTGCGATAGCCGCGCACCGACGTACGCCGGAGCCGACGCAGCTTGAAGTGCTCGTTGTCCTTGAGCTGCTCGGCCAGCGCCCGGTCCACCAGCACGCGCCCCGGCCGTGACGTCGACGTCAACCGCGAGGCCACGTTGACGACCGGACCGAGAATGTCGCCCAGCCGTGCCAGGGCCGGACCCCAGGCCAGTCCGACCCGGAGCTCGGGGAAGTCCTCGTCCCGCAGCCGCTCCTCGATCAGCTCCAGCCCGATGCGGGCGATCGACTCGGGGTCGTCGGCCACGAACAGGATCTCGTCGCCGATCGTCTTGATGATGCGGCCGTCGTGCGCACCGATGATCTCGAGGGCGCGGGCCTCGAAGCTGTCGACGAGGTGCCCCAGCTCCTTCCGGCTCAGCGACCGGCTCTGGCGGGTGTAGTTCACGATGTCGGCGAAGCCCACGCCGACGACCTCTCCCTCGCGGTCCCCCGGCTGGTCGCCGGTCGGGTCCGCGTCGTCCTCGTCGGCGGCCAGCAGGAGCCGCGCCGCGACGGCGAGCGTGTGCCGCCGCCACACGTAGTTCTGCAGCGACTCCACCGCCGGCACCACCTCGTCCATGATCGTGCGCAGCTCGTCGAGCTCCATGGAGTCGATGTCGATCATCCGCGCGAGCAGGCGCATCTGCCACTCCGCCAGCCGGGCGAAGCTGCGCCCCAGCGTGCGCACCAGTGCCGACTCGTCGTCGGCCTCGACGAAGCCGAGTTCGCTGAGCCGCTGGGTCAGCCGCAGGGCCTCGAGGTCCGCGTGGGTGAAGGCCGGCACGTCGCCGCCCACCGCGGTGAAGCCGAGGCTGCGCCACCGGTCACGTGCCGTCTCGAACGGGATGCCGACGTCGCTGGCCAGCTCGTTGCCCGTCAACGAAGGCTCCTCGCCGAGGAGGTAGGCCTCGAGGAGGTCGATCAGGTGCTTGTGGTCGACCGGTTCGGCCACGCCACTGGTCCCCTGTCAGTCATCGATCCGCCAGTTGTCGATCCGCCAGTCGTCGATCGTCAGTCCTTGGACTCCTTGGGCGCACCGAGGCGGTCGTCGGTGGTCTGGCGAAGCGCGTCGCCGAAGGCGGGCACCTCGTCGAGCAGCTCCTCGAGGGACTCCTTGGTGAAGTGGATGACCTCGACCGGGGTCAGGCTGACCACGCTCGCGGAGCGGAGCTTGTGGCGGACGATCGCCATCTCGCCGATGACGTCACCCGGACCGAGCCGGGCGACCTCCTCCTTGCCCTTCCGCACCGCGACCTCGCCGTCGACGATCAGGTAGGCCTTGTCGGCCGGGGTCTTCTCCCAGATCAGCGACCAGTTGGCGGGCAGCCGGACGTGGCGCCCCTTGTCGATGACCGCCTTGAGCTCGTCGTTGCTCAGGTCCTCGAGCCGGTGGAGCTGCTCGAGCTTTTCCGGCTGCGGCGCGTCGGCCATCGACTACTCCTCGGGTGAGTGACTCCTGAACCCGAATGATCCCGTTCCCACCGCAGGCTGTCCACCACCGGAGCCGGTTCTGGGACCCACCCGGTCGTGAGATGCGTCTCTCGGCTCAGCCCGTGCGCGGCAGGTCGGACTCACCCGCGTCAGCGTGTTCGAGCGGCCGGCAGACGGCCCGGTAGTGCTGGACGAGCTGGTCGTTGACGGCGTACCAGGACCGGTGGCGCACGCCGGCCACCGCGCGTCGCCCCAGCACGCGGCGCAGCGGCTCGTCGGCAGCGAGGCGCTCGACCAGCCGACGCAGCTCGGCACCGTCGCCCGGCTCGTAGAGGAACCCGTTGACCCCTTCGGTCACGAGGTCGACGGGACCGCCCGCTCGCGGAGCCACGACCGGGACCCCTGCGGCGAGCGCCTCCTGGGCCGACTGGCAGAACGTCTCCGTGCGCCCGGTGTGCACGAAGACGTCGAGGGAGGCCACCACCGAGGCGAGGTCCTCCCCGTGGCGTACGCCGAGCAGCGCCGCGTCCGGGAGCAGGGTGCGCAACCGCTGCTCCTCGGGCCCGCCACCGACCAGCACCAACCGGGTGCCGGGGACATCGCGCAGGTGGGTCAGCAGCTCGAGCTCCTTCTCGGCGGCCAGGCGTCCGACGTACCCCACGAGGACACCCCCGCCCAGCTCCTTGCGGACCCGCTCGTCCCGGCGGTGCGGGGTGAACAGCTGCGTGTCCACGCCGCGTCCCCACCGGTGGATGCGTTCGATGCCCAGCGCGGCGAGCTGGCTCCCGCTCGCCGTGCTCGGGACGAGGTTGCGGTCGGCCGGCCCGTGCACGCGGCGCGTGAGGGTGCGCATCGCGCCGGCAGCACCCGGGAAGGGGTAGCGCTCGGCGAACCCGATCAGGTCGGTCTGGTAGACCGCGACCACCGGGATGCCCAGGCTCCGGGCCGCCTCCCCCGCCTGGTGGCCCAGCCACGCCGGTGAGGCCAGGTGCACGACGTCGGGGGCGAAGGCCGTCATCAGCCGACGCAGGTGGCCCCGCGTGGCGAGGCCGACCGGGAACTCGCGATAGGTCGGCATCGCCATCGTGCGGACGCGGTGGACCGGCGCTCCGGCGTAGGTGTCGGGTCCCGACGGGGCGACGAGCATCGCGCGGTGCCCCTCGACCTCGAGGTGCTCCAAGGCCCGTCGTACCGAGTTGGTGACCCCGTTGACCTGGGGCAGGAACGACTCGCTGACGATCAGGATGTCCACGTTTCCGACGGTGCGGCAGCGTTCGTAACGGTTCTCCACCGCGACCCGTCGTGTCGGTGAACGTCGCGTGACCACCTTCACAAGCGGTCGTTGTCCTGACCATGGAGCTCTCGCGTCGCCACCTGCTCAAGTCCGCCCTCGTCGTGGGCGGGGCTGCTGTCGTCAGCCGCGAGATGGTCTTCGGGTCGCTGAGCGAGCAGGCCGTCGCCGCCGGGCGTACGACGGCCAACGGCACCTTCGGGCCGGGCGCACCCGACGCCAAGGGCTACCGCAAGGTGGTCGCCAAGCCGGCCGACGCTCGGCTGGTGCGTACCGACCTCGGCATCGCGGCGAGGAGCACCCGCACCAGGTCCCGCCGCAACCTGCTCGCCTTCGCCCAGCTGAGCGACGTGCACGTCGTCGACCACCAGTCCCCCGCCCGCGTCGAGTGGACCGACCGCTACGACGACCCCAACCCGAGTGGGCAGGTCACCGGCATCTTCGAGTCGGCGTACCGCCCGCAGGAGATGCTCTCCGCCCAGGTCGGCGACGCCATGGTCCGGGCCGTCAACGCCGTGAAGACCGGTCCGGTGACCGGCCTGCCGCTGCTGTTCGCGATCGAGACCGGCGACAACTCCGACAACTGCCAGTACAACGAGGTCCGTTGGAACATCGACGTGCTCGACGGCGAGAGAGTGGTGCCGGACAGCGGCGCGCTCGACCGCTACGAGGGCGTGATGGACGCCGACCCGCTCTACTACGACACGCACTACTGGCACCCCGGCGGCACCCCCGTTGGGCTCGGCCATTCATTGGCGGACGACCGCTACCGCAGCGTGTTCGGCTTCCCGACCATCCCGAAGCTGCTCGACGCCGCCCGCCGTCCGTTCACGGCGGCCGGCCTGGACATCCCCTGGTACACCTGCTTCGGCAACCACGACGGCCTGTCCCAGGGCAACTTCCCGATCAAGACGGTGCCGACCAGCACCCTGGCGACGGGCGCCGTCAAGGTGATCTCACCTCCGGCGGGCGTCTCGCCGGCCGACATCTCCTCCGACCCGAGCGCCGCCTCGCTCGACGCGTTGCTCGGAGGCATCACGGTCTCGCCGTACGCCAAGGCCGTGAGCACCGATCCCAGGCGCCGCGAGCTCAGCCGCGGCGAGATCGTCGACGAGCACTTCACCACGTCGGGACTTCCCAAGGGACACGGCTTCACCCAGGCCAACCGCGATGCCGACACGGCGTACTACTTCTTCGACAAGGGCCGCTTCCGGTTCGTGGTGATGGACACCGTCAACCCCAACGGGTACGCCGACGGCTCGATCGACGCCACCCAGCTCGCCTGGCTCAAGACGACGGTCGAGTCTGCCACCGGCAAGGCCGTGATCGTGTTCAGCCACCACACCAGCGCCAGCATGAGCAACCCGTTCGTCGGGACCGGCGGAGACCCGAACCCGCGCGTCCTGGGCGACGAGGTGACGGCGTACCTCCTCAGCCAGCCGCGCCTGATCGCCTGGGTCAACGGCCACACCCACCGCAACCAGATCACCGCCCACAAGCGGGCCGACGGCACGGGTGGCTTCTGGGAGATCAACACCGCCTCGCACATCGACTACCCGCAGCAGTCGCGGCTGGTCGAGGTGGCTGACAACTCCGACCACACCCTGTCGATCTTCACCACGATCATCGACCACGCCGGCCCGGCTGACTACCGGGGCGACCTCAGCTCGACCGTCAGCCTGGCCGGCCTCTCGCGCGAGCTGTCGGTCAACGACCCGCACGCCAAGCTGGACGCGGCCGGTACGCCGACCGACCGCAACACCGAGCTGCTGGTCGCCATGCCCGCAGACATGGCCTGAGGGTCAGTCCACTCCCACCTGGATGCGAAACGTGTCCCGACCGGTGTGCAGCTCCCAGAGTCGCTCGGCGAGGGCGTCGGGGTCCTTCTCGGGATCGCCCTCGATGATCTGACCGCCGATGATCAGCTGCCCGACGTAGATCCCCTCCTCGCCGAGGACCTCGTGCAGCAGCTCGGCGTACGCCGCCTGGCCGGCGAACGCCACGGACGTCCCGGTCCGCGTGCGATCCGGCCTGACGGCGGCGTCGCCGTTGACGAACAGGATGCTGGGCGTCGCGCCGCCACCGAGGGAGCGCATGCCCGGGAGCACCTGCTCCACCGCGGCCACGGACCCGTGGATCGAGAAGTCGACCGCGCCTCGGAGGTCCGCGGCGGTCGTCTCCAGGACCGGGCGCATGAACGCCTGTTCCGGCAGCGGGCTGTACTGGAGCACCTCGATCGGACCGAGCGCCTCACTCACCTGCTGCAGGGCGGTCGCGATCGTCGCGGGCACGCGCACGTCGGCCGTGAAACCCTGCGCCTGCACATCGTCCTGCCCGAGCTCCGCGGCCAGCGCGTCGAGGTGCCCCTGGTGCCGCGAGACGAGCCCGACGGCGAACCCTGCGCGGCCGAAGCGCCGGGCCACGGCGGCACCGAGTCCCCTGCCTGCTCCGAGGATCGCGACGGTCGTCATGCAGGAGTCCGCACTGGTGGCGACTCACTCCACCGCGGCCAGCTGGCCGCACGCACCGTCGATCTCGCTGCCGCGGGTGTCACGGACCGTGGTGGGGATGCCCTTGGCCTCGAGCCGACGGACGAACTCGCGCTCGTCGCGAGGGTCGCTCGCGGTCCACTTCGAGCCTGGCGTCGGGTTGAGGGGGATCAGGTTGACGTGCACCCAGCCCCAGTCGCCGTAGGAGTTGAGCACGTCGCCGAGGAGGTCGGCCCGCCATGCCTGGTCGTTGATGCCGCGCATCATGGCGTACTCGATCGACACCCGACGCTTCGTGACGCGGGCGTAGTTCCAGGCCGCCTCGACGGCCTCGCCCACCTTCCAGCGGGTGTTCACCGGGACCAGCTCGTCGCGGAGCTCGTCATCGGGGGCGTGCAGGCTGAGGGCCAGCGTGACCGGGATGCCCTCCTCGGTGAGCTGGTTGATCCGAGGGACGAGACCGACGGTGCTCACGGTGATCCCGCGCGCGGACATGCCGAGTCCGTCGGGGGTGGGATCGGTGAGACGGCGTACGGCGCCGATGACCGCCTTGTAGTTGGCCATCGGCTCGCCCATGCCCATGAAGACGACGTTGGACACGCGGCCGGGACCTCCGGGGACCTCGTCACGCGCGAGCGAGCGGGCGCCCGCCACGACCTGCTCGACGATCTCGGCGGTGGACATGTTGCGCTGCAGGCCGCCCTGTCCCGTCGCACAGAACGGGCAGGCCATGCCGCACCCGGCCTGGCTGGAGACGCACATGGTGACCCGGCCGGGGTAGCGCATCAGCACCGACTCGACGAGCGCGCCGTCGAACAGCTTCCACAGCGTCTTGCGGGTGGTGCCCTTGTCGGCCTCGAGGGTGCGCAACGGGGTCATCAGGTGAGGCAGGAGTCCCTCGACCAGCTCGGCGCGCTGGGTCGCCGGCAGGTCGGTCATCTCCTCGGGGTCGTCGACGAGGCGGGAGAAGTAGTGCGCGGACAGCTGCTTGGCGCGAAACCCCGGCAGCCCGAGCTCCTCGAGCCGGGCCTTGCGCTCGGCAGGGGTCAGGTCGGCCAGGTGACGGGGCGGCTTGCCGCGTCCCCGGGGTTCCTCGAAGACGAGGGGCAGGCTCTTCTGAGTGGGGGTCTCGATGGATTCGCTCACAACCGGCCCAGTGTCTCATCGGGCGCTTGCGTCATACGAATCGTGGCTTTGAGGCCACGATTCGTATGACGCAACGGATGGCGCGACGGGTGTCGGCAGGGCCGGGCAGGATGGCGGCATGGCGCCCTGGGTCCTGCACGTCGACATGGACCAGTTCATCGCGGCGGTGGAGATCCTCCGCCGTCCCGAGCTGGCCGGGTTGCCGGTGATCGTCGGCGGCCGGGGCGACCCCACCGAGCGTGCGGTCGTGTCGACGGCGACCTACGAGGCTCGCGAGTTCGGGGTCAGGTCGGGGATGCCGCTCAAGACCGCCGTACGCCGCTGCCCGGAGGCCGTGCTGCTGCCGGTCGACGGACCGGCCTACGAAGCCGTCTCGTCGGTGGTGATGGACACCCTGCGCGCCATCCCGGGCGCCGTCGTCGAGGTGCTCGGCTGGGACGAGGCGTTCGTCGGCATCGAGACCGACGACCCCGAGCAGGTCGCCCGCACCATCCAGTCCGAGGTGCTGGCGGCGACGAAGCTGCACTGCTCGATCGGTATCGGCGACACCAAGGTGCGCGCCAAGATCGCCACCGACTTCGGCAAGCCACGCGGGATGTTCCGGTTGACCCGGGAGAACTGGTTCCCGGTGATGGGCCATCGGGCGACCCGCGAGCTCTGGGGCATCGGCTCGCGCATCTCCGAGCGGCTCTCCTCGCTCGGCATCGAGACCGTCCGCCAGCTGGCCGAGACCCCCGACGAGCCGTTGGTCGCGGAGTTCGGCCCCAACACCGGACCGCACATCGGCCGGCTCGGCCGAGGCGTGAGCAGCAACGTCGTGGACGACACCCCGTGGATCGCGCGGGCCCACGGCCGCGAGACCACCTACCAGCACAACCTGACGACGCCCGACGAGGTCGAGGCCGCGATCCGGTCGCTGGCGGACCAGGTCGTCGCGGACATCCGCGGCGAGGGTCGTCCGTGCCTGCGGGTCCACCTCAAGGTGCGGTTCGCGCCGTTCTTCACCACCAACCGCTCACGCAAGCTGGCCGAGCCGACCTTCGACAGCGCGGTGATCGCCGACGCCGCGCTCGGGCTGCTCCGCAAGCTCGCGGACGACCGCCCGATCCGGCTGCTCGGCGTGCGGGCGGAGATGGTGCCGCCCGAGGGTGGGTACGACGCCCCGCGGACCCACGGACGACGCGGCAACCCCTAGGTCGTTCAGGTCACCAGATAGTGCAGCAGCAGCCAGATTGGTGCGGCGGTGGCGAGCAGCGAGTCGAGCCGGTCCATCAGCCCGCCGTGGCCGGGGATCACCTGGCTCATGTCCTTGATGCCGAGGTCGCGCTTCATCACCGACTCGCACAGGTCGCCGAGCGTGGCCATCACGACCGCGATCACGCCGAGGATCACGCCGACCCACCAGTCCCCGTCCAGCAGGTGTACGACGAGCAAGTATCCGACGACCACACAGGTGATGGCCGATCCGGCGAAGCCCTCCCACGACTTCTTCGGCGAGATGACCGGCGCCATCGGGTGCTTGCCGAACAGCACCCCGGCGGCGTACCCCCCGATGTCGGAGGCAGCGGTGACCGCGATGAAGACGAGCACGTCCTTGGCGCCGGCGTCCTCGGCGAGGATCAGCGCCACGAACGAGCCCAGGAACGGGATGTAGATCAGCGTGAACACCGACGCGGTGGCGTTCTGCACGTAACCGGCGACGCCCCTGCGCAGCAGCCAGAGCATCGTCACGAGGGCCGTGACGGCGGTTGCGGTGACCAGGGCCGGCGCGCCGAACAGGTAGGCGACCACCACCATCACCACGCCGCCGAGCATCAGCGGTTCCTGCGGGATGTCGATCTCGCGCGTCATCAGGCCGCGGTGCATCTCCCAGATCGCCACCACGACAGCCGCGGCGACGATGAGCATGAACGAGGGCGCCCACAGCCACAGCGACAGGATGATCGCGGCCGCGAGGACGACACCCGACGCGATGGCGACGGGCAGGTTGCGTCCGGCCCGGCCCGGGTCCTTGGGAGACTTCTCCGGCTGGGCCGGCGCGGGTGTCGGAGTGGTCATGGGAGGCAGCTCGGAGGAGGTGCTCACACCTCGAGCAGCTCGGATTCCTTGTGCTTGAGCAGTTCGTCGATCACGTCGGTGTGCTTCTTGGTCGTCGAGTCGAGTCGCTTCTCGGCACCGGTGACGTCGTCCTTGCCCACCTCGCCGTCCTTCTCGAGCTTCTCGAGGGTCTGCTTGGCGTTGCGCCGGATGTTGCGTACGGCGACCCGGCCCTCCTCGGCCTTGGTCTTGGCGACCTTGATGTACTCCTTGCGCCGCTCCTCGGTCAGCTCGGGGAAGACGCAGCGGATCAGCTTGCCGTCGTTGGACGGGTTCACGCCGAGGTCGGACTCGCGGATCGCCTTCTCGATCGCCGGCATCGCGCTCACGTCGTAGGGCTGGACCAGGATGATCCGTGCCTCGGGAGCCGTGAACCCGGCCAGCTGCTGGATCGGCGTCGGGGTGCCGTAGTAGTCGGCGGTGAGCTTGGCGAACATCGACGGGTTTGCCCGCCCGGCCCGGATCGCCGAGAACTCCTCCCGGGTGACCTCGACGGCCTTGTCCATCTTCTGGTCGGCCTCGCTGAGGGTCTGGTTGATCGTCAAAGCACTGTCTCCTACTCGAAGTGATGGCCGGTCGCACCGGCGGCGGCGCCGGCGCTCACGAGCGTGCCGATCTTCTCACCCTGGACGACGCGGAGGATGTTTCCCTCGGGCTGCATGCCGAACACGATCATCGGCAGGCCGTTCTCCATGCATAGCGCGAAGGCGGTCGCGTCGGCCACCTTGAGGCCCTGCTGGAGCGCCTCGACGAAGGTGAGCTCGTCGTACTTCACGGCGTCGGGATGGGTGCGGGGGTCGGCGTCGTACACGCCGTCGACACCGCTCTTGCCCATCAGCACGACCTCGCACTTGGTCTCCAGGGCGCGCTGGGCGGCGACGGTGTCGGTGGAGAAGTACGGCAACCCGGCACCGGCACCGAAGATGACGACCCGACCCTTCTCGAGGTGCCGGATCGCGCGGCGAGGGATGTAGGGCTCGGCGACCTGGCCCATGGTGATGGCGGTCTGCACGCGGGTCTCCACGCCCTCCTTCTCCAGGAAGTCCTGGAGGGCCAGGCAGTTCATCACGATGCCGAGCATGCCCATGTAGTCGGCCCGGGCCCGGTCCATGCCGTGCTGCTGGAGCTCGGCGCCGCGAAAGAAGTTGCCGCCGCCGGTGACGATGGCCACCTGGACGCCGGTCTGCTGCACCTGGGCGATCTCACGGGCGATGCCGCGCACCACGTCGGGATCGACGCCGACCTTGCCGCCACCGAAAACCTCGCCGGACAGCTTGAGCAGGACACGCTGGTAGCCAGTCATGCGGTTCCTCTCGTCTGGGGCGGTCTACCGTCGAAACCTACTTGGTGGTCACCTCGGAGGCGAACCGGGCCTTCCCGGAAAACCGGTTGTCCCGCTCCCGGGCGTGGCAGAAGGTCGCCGGGTGAGCACGGATGGGCGCGCCGGCATCGACGCCGGCCTGGTGAGCAGGTTGGTGGCCGACCAGTTCCCGCAGTGGGCCGACCTATCGGTCGTCCCGGTCGAGGTCGACGGGTGGGACAACCGCACCTACCGGCTCGGCTCCGAGCTCTCGGTGCGCCTGCCCACGGCCGACTCCTACGTGCCCGCGGTCGAGAAGGAGCAGCGCTGGCTGCCCGTGCTCGCCCCGCACCTGCCGCTGCCGGTCCCCCAGCCGGTGGCGCTCGGCGCTCCCTCCGCCGACTTCCCGCGACCGTGGTCGGTGCGCCGCTGGATCGAGGGCACGCCGGTGGTGGCCGGCATCGACGAGGACCTACTCGCGCTCGACCTGGCGGAGTTCCTGGTCGCGCTCCGAGGAGTAGACGCCAGCTCAGGTCCACGGGCCGGCGCCCACAGCTTCTTCCGGGGCGGCCCGCTGGCGGCGTACGACGAGGAGACGCGCCGCTGCCTGGCCCGCCTCGAGCTGGACGACGCGGATGTCTGGGACACGGCGGTGGCCTCGGCCTGGGACGGGCCGGACGTGTGGTTCCACGGTGACGTGGCCGTCGGGAACCTGCTGGCTCGCGAGGGGCGGCTGGCTGCGGTCATCGACTTCGGGACCAGCGGGGTCGGTGACCCGGCGTGCGACCTGGTCATCGCCTGGACGTTCTTCGGCGACTCGGCCAGGGAGACGTTCCGCTCAGCCGTGGGGCTCGACGAGGACACCTGGGCCCGCGCCCGTGGCTGGGCGCTCTGGAAGGCGCTCCTCGGTCTCGTCGACGATCCGCGATCCGCCGGCGACCTCCGCACCGTCGAGCGCGTCATCGGGGAGCACCGCGCCGGAAGCTGACGAGGGGCCGGCACGACTTTCGTCGTACCGGCCCCTCGGCGTCAGCAGTTGGTGCGCGTCAGGCGCCGACCTCGAAGCGGGCGAACCGCTTGACCTCGACACCGGCGGCGTCGAGCACGGCCTTCACGTTCTTCTTGGAGTCGGTGACCGACGGCTGGTCGAGCAGCGCGACGTCCTTGAAGAAGCCGTTGAGGCGACCCTCGGCGATCTTCTCGATCGCCTGCTCGGGCTTGCCCTCCTCGCGAGCGATGGCGGCACCGATCTCGCGCTCCTTCTCGACGACGTCGGCGGGGACGTCGTCGCGGGAGAGGTACTTCGGCTTCATCGCGGCGATCTGCATGGCCGCGCCACGAGCGGCATCCGCGTCGGTGCCGTCGTACTCCACGAGCACGCCGACGGCCGGCGGGAGGTCGGCGGCACGCTTGTGCATGTAGACGACCGACTGCCCGTCGAAGTACGCGACCTGGCCGAGCTCGATCTTCTCGCCGATGGTGATCGCGAGATCCTCGACGACCTCGCCGACGGTCTTGCCGTCGAGCGGGACCGCCTTGAGCGCCTCGGTGTCGGCCGCCTTGGCAGCGGCGGCAGCGTCGGCGATCTTCTGGGCGGCCGCGACGAAGTCGTCGTTCTTGGCCACGAAGTCGGTCTCGCTCTTCAGCTCGACCAGGGCACCACCGGAGGTGGCCACCAGGCCCGAGGTCGCCTCACGCTCGGCGCCGCGGGCGGCAGCCTTCTTGCCCAGCTTGATGCGCAGCAGCTCGGCGGCCTTGTCGAAGTCGCCCTCGGCCTCCTCGAGCGCCTTCTTGCAGTCCATCATCCCCGCGCCCGTGAGCTCGCGGAGCTTCTTGACGTCGGCGGCGGTGATCGCCACGCTCAGTCCTCCTTCTTCTCGTCGGCCGTCTCGGCGGCCTTCTCGTCAGTGGCCTCGGCGACAGGCGCCTCGGCAGCGGGTGCCTCGTCGGCCGGAGCCTCGGTGGCAGGAGCCTCGGTGGCAGGAGCCTCGTCGGCAGGAGCCTCGTCGGCCGGAGCCTCGGCAGCAGTCTCGGCAGGCGCCTCGGTGGCGGCCACCTCGGCCTGCTTGGCCTCGGTCGCCTCCGCGGCCGCACCGGTCGCCTCGACGGCCGGGGTCGCCTCGGTGGCGGTGTCGCCACCGGTGGCAGCGACGGCGGCCTCGTCGACCTTGGCACCCTCCTGGCCCTGCAGCAGGTCACGCTCCCAGTCGGCGAGCGGCTCGTCGGAGCCGATCGCCTTGTCGGCCTCGTCGCCGGTCTTGGCGCCGGAGCGGGCGATCAGGCCGTCGGCCACGGCGTCGGCGATCACGCGGGTCAGCAGGCCGACCGCACGGATGGCGTCGTCGTTGCCCGGGATCGGGTAGTCGACGAGGTCCGGGTCGCAGTTGGAGTCCAGGATCGCGATGATCGGGATGTGCAGCTTGCGGGCCTCCTCGACGGCGAGGTGCTCCTTGTTGGTGTCCACGATCCACACCGCGGACGGCGTACGGCTCATGTCGCGGATGCCGCCGAGCGTCTTGTCGAGCTTGATCTGCTCGCGACGCATGTGGAGGAGCTCCTTCTTCGTGCGACCCGAGCCGGCGACGTTGTCGAAGTCGATGTCGTCGAGCTCCTTGAGGCGGTTGATCCTCTGGTGCACGGTCTGGAAGTTGGTGAGCATGCCGCCCAGCCAGCGCTGGTTGACGAAGGGCATCCCGACGCGGGTCGCCTGCTCGGCGATGGCCTGCTGGGCCTGCTTCTTCGTGCCGACGAACATGATCGTGCCGCCCTTGGCCACGGTGTCCTTGATGAACGCGTAGCTGGTGTCGATGTAGGACAGCGACTGCTGCAGGTCGATGATGTAGATGCCGTTGCGCTCGGTCATGATGAAGCGCTTCATCTTGGGGTTCCAGCGACGGGTCTGGTGCCCGAAGTGGACGCCGCTCTCGAGGAGCTGGCGCATGGTGACGACTGCCATTTGCTTCTTTCCTGTCGTGTCCGCGCACGCTGAGGCACGCGAACTGTTTTCAGTTCGTTGCAGGGGCCCCGCCCCGGAGACGGGGGTGACCTGCCCTGACGCTCGTGCGGGACCCGACCCACCGGAGTGGGACTGAGGGCCCTCGCCCGCGTGGCTCCGCCTCGACCAGGAAGTCGGGGACGGCACGGAAACGAGCGTGCGAAGTCAACCCATACGGGTTGCTGCCTGCACTCTATCCGGGGGCCGGTGGGGTTGTCGAAACGCGGCTGACTGATCGGTAGGTTGTCCCCCTTGCTCGTCGACGACAGTGCGGAGGTGGCGTGGTGCGACTGGTGCCCACCCTGATCGTGCTCGCGCTGCTGGGCCTGTCCGGCTGCGGGGGCGGGGACGAGGACACGCCTCCGGCGCACCGAGCCGCTCCGAAGGCGCCCTTCATGCTCGACTTCGAGTCCATGCCCACGGTCGGCGACGACGTGAGCACGGTGTCGAACGCCGGCTCGGCCGACGTGAAGGTCGAGGTCAGGTCAACGGGAGGCGCCTCCGTCCAGGCGGTCGAAGGTCCCGACGGCGGACACGCCGTACGCTTCCCCGCCTACACCGGCGCCGCTGCCGCGCCGGCCGCGGTGCTGGTCGCCACCGAGCAGGGTGGCGACGCCCTCGACCCGGGTGCCGACGGGTTCACCTTCGGGGCCAGCTTCCAGCTCGACGAGAAGTCGTCGGGCAGCGAGGCCGACAACGGCGACAACCTGGTCCAGCGCGGGACCTTCGACAGCCCCGGCCAGCTGAAGATCCAGCTCGACCACGACGTACCGTCCTGCCGGGTCAAGGGCGACGCCGGTGAGGCCTTCGTCAAGGCGGACGGCCCCGTGGACCCCGGTGCGTGGTACTCCGTGACCTGCGAGCGCAAGGGCTCCGACCTCGAGCTCACGGTCAAGGCCTACGACGACGGGGCCGGCGGCGGGACCTGGCACACCTCGGCGCCGACGGGGGACGTCGCCATGGACGATCTGCCCCTCACGATCGGCGGGAAGACCGGGCCCGACGGCACGCCGGTCGCCTCGCCCGACCAGTTCAACGGCGCGGTCGACGACGTCTTCTTCCGGGTCGGCTGACCACTCGGCGTGCTCCGTGCGCCAGTTGGCGTGCACACCCACGCGCACGACCCCCCGGATCCACAGCCGGCCGATCTCCGCTCGCCGAGGCAGCCGCGCGGCCGCACCCTGTCGACATGCGCCTCCTCTCCGTCCTGCTCGCGACCCTGTTCCTGGCCTCGCCCTCCCTCGCTGCGCCGTCGGCCGCCGAGACGAGGCCGGCGCCAGCGCGCGACGGGGTCTGGCCACTCTCTCCGCGGCCGCAGGTCGTCCAGGGATTCGACCCACCCGCCACCCGGTGGGGCGCCGGCCACCGCGGGGTCGACGTGCTCGGCCACGTGGGCCAACCGGTGCACAGCTCCCTCGCGGGGACCGTGACCTTCGCTGCTCCCCTCGCCGGTCGTGGGGTCGTGGTGGTCGACCACGGTGGAGTGCGCACGACGTACGAGCCGGTGAGCGCCAGCGTGGCGGTGGGCGAGGTGCTGGCCCGGGGTGCGGTGCTCGGCACGCTGCAACGCGCCTCCAGCCACTGCCTCCCACGTGCCTGCCTGCACTGGGGACTCCTGCGCGGCGACGCCTACCTCAACCCGTTGACCCTCGTCGGGGCTGGACCGATCAGGTTGTTGCCGCTTTCCGGCAGCCTGCCGTCCGGCTCGACCTCCACGGCCTTCATGGCGCCGGTCGGTCCAGTCAACACGCGTCTGGTCACGGGTCCTCGCGGCGCGGTGTGAACGAGGCGCCGCCGGAGGTTCAGGCTCGTGGGTGGGCCAGCTTGTAGGCCTGGCGGAGCCGGTCGGTGCTGACGTGGGTGTAGATCTGCGTGGTCGCCAGCGAGGCGTGGCCGAGCAGCTCCTGCACGGTGCGCAGGTCGGCGCCGCCCTCGAGCAGGTGGGTGGCCGCCGTGTGCCGCAGGCCGTGCGGCCCCATGTCGGGGGCGTCGGGCACGTCCGCGAGCCGGTTGTGCACCAAGGTGCGGACCGCCCGCTGGTCGATGCGCTTGCCCCGGGCTCCCAAGAACACCGCAGCACCGGCTCCCGGCGTGAACAGCTCCGGTCGACCACTCTCGAGCCAGCGTCCGAGGGCCTCGTCGGCCGGGACGCCGTACGGCACCGTCCGCTCCTTGCTGCCCTTGCCGAGGACGCGCACCACCCGGCGCGAACGGTCGACGTCGTCCACGTCGAGCCCACACAGCTCTCCCACCCGGATCCCGGTGGCGTACAACAGCTCCAGGATGGCCACGTCGCGCAGCCCGACGGCGCTGCCGTCGTCAGCCCGCACGGCAGCCGACTCGAGCAGGGCCCGCGCCTCCCCGGCATTGAGGGCCGGCGGCAGCGGCTTGTGCGCCTTCGGGCTGCCCAGCGACGCCCCCGGGTCGGTGTCCGCACGGCCGGTGCGCAACGCCCACGCGGTGAACACCCGCACGGCCGTGGCCCGACGCGCCATCGTCGTGCGTGCCTTGCCCAGGGTCTGCTGCTTGGCCAGCCAGCTGCGCAGCACCCCGAGGTCGAGCGTGCGCAGACTGGTGTGTCCCAGCGCAACGGCGTGCTCGAGCATCCCGGTCACGTCGCCGAGATAGGCCCGCACGGTGTGCGCCGCGAGGTTGCGCTCGGAGGCGAGATGGCGTTCGTACGCCGCCAGCGCGCTCGCCATCTCCTCAGGCAGCAGTTCGTGGGTGACGGTCACCTGGTCAGACTACGAACCCGGTGGCGCCCTCCCGCGCAGGCGCGACGAGCTCACGGCGCCCACCCCTCGCCCTGCTCGTCCAGCGCGGGATCCGCTGCCACCCGCCACCGGCCGAGGGAGTGCTCGACCAACCCGGCTCGGAGGAGCACGAGAAGCGCCTCCTTGGTGGGGCTGTGCGCGATGCCGGCCGTCTCGGCGATCTTGCGCGAGTCGACCGCCTGGACCAACGGCACTGCGTCCAGCACCTGGCGCTGCCGCGGCTCGAGCCGGTCGCGCGGGTGCTCGGGCTCACGAGGCTCGCTCAGGGCATAGCTGCCCATCGGACCCACGGCTTCGAGCACCTCCTCGCCGGACGTGACGAGGACCGCATCGCGAGCCCGGATCAGCTGGTGCACGCCGGCCGACGGCGCGCTGGTGACCGGCCCTGGCACCCCCATCACCATGCGCCCCAGACCTCCGGCCCAGCTCGCTGTGTTCAGCGCACCACTGCGGACAGCGGCCTCGACGACCACCGTCCCCCGCGCCAGGGCCGCGATCAGGCGGTTGCGGGCCAGGAAGCGGATCCGCGTGGGCGCACACCCGGGCGCGGCCTCCGAGACCACCAGGCCCACGTCGGCGACGTAGTCGATCAGGCTGCGGTGCGCGGACGGATAGGCCCGGTCGGCGCCGCAGGCCAGCACGGCGACCGTCGGGCCGCGACCGGCCAGCGCGCCGCGATGAGCCGCCTGGTCGATGCCGAACGCCGCCCCGGACACGACCGTCCACGACTCCCGGGCGAGCGTGCCGGCGATCTCTCCGGCCACGGACCCGCCGTAGGTCGTCGCCGACCGCGAGCCCACCACCGACACCGCGCGCTCCGCTGCCTCGGCCAGTCGGAGCGGTCCTCGGCACCACAGGCCGATGGGCACCCCACCCCGCTCATGGAGGTGGGGTGCATGGGCGAGGTCGTCCAGCGTGACCGGCCATTCGTCGTCCCCTGGTACGACGAACCTGATGCCCCTGGCGGCCGCCTGCTCCAGGTCTCGTTGCGGGTCGGCCGAGGCGAGGCGCTCGGCGAGGTCGGCGCCGAGCTCCCGATGGACCGCCTGGGTCTGCAGGCTCTCCAGCACCCGCGCGGCACCGAGCTCCTGCACCGCATCTGTCATCCGGGGGTACCCCGGCTCACTGATCCTGGAGAGCGCCGCCCGGGCCAGACGTTCGCTCTCCGAGACGGGCGGACCGGGACTCACGCGCCCACCTGCCCGACGACGTGCACCCGGCTCGGCAGCTGGCGGAGAAGCAAGGGAGTGGCGGCACGGAGGCGGAGGGCCACGTCGAGCTCGACGATGCCCGGCCGTTCCACACCGGCGAGGTCGGCCACCGACCAGGCGACACGATGCACGCGGACGGCGCCGCGACGCGTGAGCCGACCGGCGTAGACCTCGTCGTCGAGTCGCACCATGGCCGCGTCGGACAGGGGCCACTGGACGCGCAGCATCGGACCCGGAGCATGCACGTTGAGGCGCCAGGGCATCTCGGCGTAGCGCATCCGCTGTCGCTCGCGGGCGGCCGTCACGCGGACCCTGATCGGAGCGCTCGGCTCGGGCCGGAACATCGGCATCTCCGCTTCGCGCCGTTCGTGCTCCCGGACCGGCTCGACGAAGCGGGTGATGTCGATGCGGTCGGCGATCGGGCCCGAGATCTTGCGGCGGTACTCGCGACGCTTGATCTCCCTGCACGTGCACTGGTGGTCGCGCGAGTAGGGGTGGTACTCCCCGCACGGGCACGGGTTGCACGCGAACACGAACATCGTGCGGGCGGGGTACGTCGCATCCTCCTCACCCCGCGAGATCGAGATCTCCCCCGCCTCGAGGGGCTCCCGCAGCGCCTCGACGACGTCGGTCGGGAACAGCGGGAACTCGTCGAGGAACAGCACGCCGAGATGGGCCTTGCTCACCTCCCCCGGCCGCACCCGACCAGTGCCGCCGCCGAGGATGCCGCTGCGGGAGGCGGAGTGGTGGGGAGCGCGGAAGGGCGGACGGACCAGACGCGCCGCCCCCTCGGGCAGGGCACCGGACAGCGAGTGCACGGCCGTCAGCTCCAGGGACTCCTCGTCACTGAGGTCGGGCAGCAGACCCGGGATCCGTTCGGCGAGGGTGGTCTTGCCCGACCCCTTCGGACCGGTCAGCATCAGGTGGTGGCCGCCGGCCGCTGCGACCTCGACGGCGTATCTCGCATCGGCCATCCCGACGAGGTCGGCCATGTCGAGGTCCTCCAGCCGCTCCTCCCCGCGCCAGGACAGCAGGGGCGCCCCCGACATCGGCTCCACCTCGGGCGCCTCCGGGATGGGCTCGCCGGTCAGCAAGGCCATCACCTGGCCCAGGGAGCGGATCCCGAAGACCCGCATGCCGGGCACCATCGCCGCCTCGGCCGCCTGCGGCTCCGGGACGTAGACCGTCTCGATCCCCCGCGCGGCCGCGGCCATCGTCATCGGCAGCACTCCGGGGACGCAGCGCACCCGCCCGTCCAGGGTCAGCTCGCCGATCATCGCCGCCCGGACCAGCGTGTCGTGGGGGAAGTCCTTGGCGCTGGCGGCCGCCAGGACGGCAACGGCGATGCCGAGGTCGAAGTGCGGGCCACGCTTGGGCAGGTCGGCCGGCGAGAGCAGCACCGTGATGCGGCGGGTGTTGGGCCAGCGCAGGTTGCTGTTGATGACGGCGGCCCGGCAGCGGTCGCGGGCCTCGGTGATGGAGGCATCGGGACGTCCGACGAGCGCCGTCCCGGGCAGCCCGTCGGACAGGTCGACCTGGACGTCCACGACGTGCCCGATCGCTCCTTGCAGGGAGACGGTGTGGGTGGTGGCGACCATCAGCCCACGCCCCTGAGGTGCTCGACCTCGGCCCGACCCCGTTCCGCGACGAGCACCCCGACCAGGTCGATCCGGATGCCTTCGGGGCGTACGTCGTGCTCCTGGATCCAGCGCTCCGCCAACCTCCGCAGGCGCTCGGCCTTGGCCGGGGTGACCGCCTCCAGCGGGTGGCCGTACGCCGACGAGGTGCGCGTCTTGACCTCGCAGAAGACCAGCACGCCCTCGTCGCGGAGCACCAGGTCGATCTCGCCGAGATCGCACCGCCAGTTGCGGTCGACGAGGAACATGCCGCGTTCGACGAGCCGTTGCGCCGCGACTCGCTCGCCGTAGGCACCGAGGCCGTCGTTGTGTGGGTTCCCGCTCATGCACCGCAGCACACCCGAGCGGAAGGACACTCCGCCGCTCGGTCGCCGCGGCCTGTGGACGAGGGGTCCCCGGCGGCCGCCTGTGGACGGGAGCTGGCCGACCGGACAGATCTCATCAAAACGCCACAAAAGATGCTCGGTTCAAAATACGCTTCCTTCACCACGACGTGTGGCGAACCAGGCCATCCGGCCGTCACAGGTCAGAGGAGGGTCCATGGCACGTCGACAGCGTTCCGAGCGCGGCGCTGTGGCGGTCGAGGCTGCCCTCGTGACCCCCCTGCTGATGCTCCTGGTCTTCGGCATCATCGAGATGTCCCTCCTGATGAGGGACGCCTCCGGCGTGACCAACCAGGTGCGTGCCGCCGCCCGCATCGCCGCCACCGAGGCCGGCGCCGGCACCCCGGTGAGCGCCACCACACCGACGCTGGCCGACGATGCCGTCAACGCGATCCAGAACGCCGGCTCCAGCATGCCGCTGAGCTCGGTCAACTGGGTGCTGGTCTACCAGGCCAACCAGTACGGATACCCGCTGCCCGCCACGAACACCTCGAGCGTGACGTGCACGACCAACTGCATCAAGTACGTCTGGAGCGCCGCCTCCAACAAGTTCATCAAGTCCAGCGGCTCGTGGGCCACCTCCACCATCAACGCCTGTGTCAACGACCCCAACCGTCAGTCCGTGGGCGTCGCCATGTCCGCCAAACACACCTGGGTCACCGGGCTGTTCGGGGCCGGCGTCGACGTACCCGCCCGCCTGATGATGCAGTTCGAGCCGTTGCCCGCCACGACGTGCGCGTCCGGGAACCACCCGTGAGCTTCCTGTCCGGACGCACGACATCGCGACGCCGCGCACGCACCGAGTCCGGGTACGCCGCCATCCTGGTCGCCATCCTGACGGCCACGATCGTGCTGCCACTGTGCGCCATCTCGGTCGACGTCGCTCGGTGGTACCTCGAGATCGCACGCGTCCAGAACGTGGCCGACGCCGCCGCCACCGCCGGCGTGACCTGGCTTCCCGACGACTTCGCCTCCGCCACCACGACCGCCGTCGAGGTGGCCAAGGACAACGGCTACCCGAACTCGGGGAACAACACGGTCAAGACCTCGGTGGGCGCCAAGCCGACCCAGCTGACGGTGACGATCAGCACCAGGGTGCCCAACCAGTTCGGCGCCGCGTTCGGCGTTCCGTGGACGACCGTGACGCGCTCCGCAACGGCGGACTACAACGGTCCAGCGCCGATGGGCAGCCCCTGCAACACCTTCGGCAACGAGCCGGCCGGGTCCAGCCCGAGCTCGGTGGACCCCCGGGGCCCGAACACGAGCGTGATCGTGACGCCGGCCGGCGGAGCCAGCTGTCTGCCCAACCCGCAGTTCTGGGCGGCCATCGCCGGCCCGGAGACCCTCAAGGGCTACGGCGACCAGTACATGACCCGCAGCTGCGCCTCGGGCACCGACGGCTGCACCAACGGGGGCAACGACGACTTCAACCCCGAGGGGTACTTCTACGTCGTCCGCGTCGGGACGGCGGCGGTGAACCAGCCGGTGACGCTGCAGCTCTACGACCCGGCCTGGGTCGGGACCGGCGACGCCTGCGGCGACGCACCGACGGTGACCAGTGGGCTGCCCCTGCGCAACAACATGAACCCCTACACGACCACCGACGGCACCACCAGGTACGCCAAGGCCACCAACTCGTTCTGCACCGGCGACGTGCTCAACGGCGGTAGCACCCCGATCGTGACCTCGTTCGGGCTGCGCAAGCCGACCGACACCTACCAGCCGGACAAGGGGGCCCCGATCACCACCTGCGTGCGGCAGTACCCCGGGTTCCTCCAGGCATCGGGCACCCCGGACAAGGTGTCGACCGGCACCCTGGCCCAGATGAAGGCCAAGCCGAGCGACCCCACCCAACCGGACACCAACACCAACAGCGGCTACAACGACGCGCTCGCCAAGCTGTTCCACCAGTGGGTGAACTTCTGCACCTTCACCCCTGACAAGGCCGGCGACTACTACCTGCAGGCGCGCACCAACGTGGCGCTCGACACGAGCGCACCTGACGGCAACGGCGGGTACGGCGGCAACACCGACGTGTTCACCCAGGAGGACGACGACACCAGTGTCGGCGGCAACGGGAACAACCGGTTCGCGCTGCGGGTCAAGTCCGGGTCGACCGCGGTCACCGGTGCCGTCTCGATCGCCGGCTGGCAGAACATGTCGATCTACGCCAACTACTCGGGAGCCCCGCAGATCTTCAACCTGGTGCGGACGATCCCGGCCGCCCAGACCAAGACCTTGAACATCCACTTCTTCGACATCGGCGACGCCACGGCGCCGACCTCGGTCACCGTGCTGCCGCCGCTCGACGCGAAGGTGAACGGCACCCCACTGGCCTCGTTCTCCGGGTGCACCGGCTCCGGCGTCGTCAACGGATCACTGGGAACGACGTGCGGCGTGAGCGGGGCCACCAGCGGCAGCTACAACGGCAAGGTGCAGACGGTCTCGGTCCCGATCCCGGACACCTACACGTGCAACTCCACGCAGAGCGGCGGCTGCTGGGTGCGGGTCCAGCTCAAGCTAGACCAGGCCGGAGACACGACCGACACCACGACCTGGAGCGCCAGCGTCGACGGCGACCCCGTCCGGATGATCAAGTAGCCCGGCACTCTCAGCTGCTGGGGGGCGGCTCGATCTCGCTGTGGCTGAGCTCCTCGACGTTGACGTCCTTGAAGGTCAGCACCTTGACGTTCTTGGCCAGCCGGCGGGCGGGGCGGTACATGTCCCACACCCACGCGTCGGTCAGGGTGACCTCGAAGAACACGTCCCCGGCCTCGGTGCGGGCCTTCACGTCCACCTGGTTGCAGAGGTAGAAGCGCCGGTCGGTCTCCACGACGTACTTGAAGATGCCGACCACGTCGCGGTACTCGCGATAGAGGTTGAGCTCCATCTCGGTCTCGTACTTCTCGAGATCCTCGGCGCTCATGGTGCGACCTCCTGGAGGGGGACGGGGGTTTCGAACAGCTCGAGCTGAGGCTCAAGCGTGAGGGGTTCGGGATCGATGATCCCGGCGGCTCGCCGCACGTTGACGAATCGCATCCGGTGCACCGGGCTCGGCCCGAGCTCGGTGAGTACGGCGGAGTGCTCCTCGGTGATGTAGCCCTTGTGGGTGGCGAAGTCGTAGGCCGGGAACTGCTCGTGCAGCTCGCACATGATGCGGTCGCGCGTGACCTTGGCGATCACGCTGGCCGCCGAGATGCAGGCGGCAACCCGGTCGCCCTTCCACATCGCCAGGCCGGGCACGTCGAGCCCGTCGACCGGGAACCCGTCGGTGAGGACGTACGCCGGACGCTGCTCCAGCCGGGCCAACGACCGTCGCAGGGCAGCGACGTTGGCGACGTGCATCCCGACCCGGTCGCACTCGTCGTGCGGGACGACGACCACCGACCACGCCACCGCGCGGCGCAGGATCTGCTCGTAGCAGCGCTCGCGCGCCTTGGCGGTGAGCAGCTTGGAGTCGGCCAGACCCGGCACCTGACCGGCCTTGCCCTCGGGGAGGATCGCCGCGGCCGCCACGAGGGGGCCTGCGCACGCTCCACGGCCTGCCTCGTCGACGCCGGCGATTGGGGAGAGCCCGACCCGCCGCAGCGCCCGCTCGTAGCCGTAGAGGCCGGCGTCCCGGCGTACCGTCGATCCGCGAGGGAGCGTGCTCATCGGGAGTCCGGGATGCCCTCGAAGGTCGCCGGGCGGTGGATGATCTCGGCGCGCTTCCAGGGCCAGATCAGCGCGAAGACCTTGCCCACGACCAGGTCGTCGGCGACGTACCCGCCTCCGGCACTGCCCATGTGGCCACGGGAGTCGAAGGAGAAGCCACGGTTGTCACCCATCAGCCACAGGTGGTCCTTGGGGACCTTGACGTCGAACTTGACCTGGGAGGGAGCCATGCCCTTGGGCAGGTAGGACTTCTCGTCGAGGGCATGCCCGTTGACGGTCACCCTGCCCTTGGTGTCGCAGCACACCACCCGGTCTCCACCGACGCCGATGACGCGCTTCACGAGGTGTCCACCGGTCGGGTAGAGCCCGATCTTCTCCATCACCTTGGTGAGCCCGGAATGGGCCGTGTCGCCCTCGTCGGCGGGCAGCCAGCCGCCGGGGTCCTTGAACACCACGATGTCGCCACGGCTCGGCGAGGCGCTGCCCCAGTAGGAGACCTTCTGGACGAGGATCCGGTCGTTCTTGACGAACTGCGGCTCCATCGAGGGCGACGGGATGTAGAACGCCTGGACGAACAGGCTCTTGATAATGATCGCCAGCAGCAACGCCAGCACGAGCAGCAGGATGGTCTCCTGCCACAGCGGCATCGCCTTCTTCGCGGACTTCTTCCCGGACTTCTCGCCGGGGCGGCCGCCTGAGTCATCAGAGGCGGTGGCGGCCTCGTCCACGTTCGTCACGCACAGAGCCTAACCATCGTCGGAACGACGACGGGCTCAGCCCTCGCGACGCTCCTTGATCTTGGCCGCCTTGCCGCGCAGGTTGCGCAGGTAGTACAGCTTCGCCCGGCGTACGTCGCCCCGGGTCACGATCTCGATCTTCTCGAAGATCGGGGAGTGGAGCGGGAAGGTCCGCTCGACACCGACACCGAAGGAGACCTTGCGGACGGTGAAGGTGCGACCGACACCGGAGCCCTGCAGCTTGAGCACCACGCCCTGGAAGACCTGGATACGGGAGCGGTTGCCCTCGACCACCTTGACGTGCACCTTGACGGTGTCACCGGCCCGGAAGTCGGGCACGTCGTCGCGCTTGGTCTGGCTGGACAGGTCGTCGATGATCGACATGGTGTCTCCTCGTGACTGCCACAGGTCACCCACGGATGGTGGTGTACGTCGGTGTGGCTCTCAGCATCGGCGCCGATCGGCCGTCCCCCTGTGGCAGGTGACCGCGGCTACTGGGCCAAGGAGCGATTTTGCCACAGGGGTCGCCGTACGGCGAAATCGGCGGCCGGGCGGGAGCCCACTAGCGGCGGCGCTTGACCAAGCGTACGGCGCCGGGGGCCTCCGGGGCCGGGCCGAGCAGCCGGTAGCCGGCCTTCTTGTAGATCCGGATGTTCCGCTCGCTGAGGGCGCCGGTGAACAGCACGTAGCCGGTCGCCTCGTCGGGGGCGGCGGCCTCGATGGCCTCGAGCAGCACCCGCCCGACCCCGCGACCCTGGAGGTCCGGGGCGACCATCAGCCGACCGATGTCCCACTCCGCGCCGGCGAGGCGACCACGGACCGCGCCGACCAGCCGACCGCCGCTGCGCAGCACGAGCGTCGTCCACTCCCCCAGCCACCCCTCCACGTCGGAGAGCTCCTCGTGCAGCGGCGGGATGCGCGTGTCGGGGTTGGCCTGCTGCTCCTGGACCCAGCACGCGCGCTGGAGGGTGAACAGCTCGGCGGAGTCGGACGGAGCCGCCAGGGCTATCTCGGCCGCGAGGGTGCCCAGCTCGACGGCGCGTGAGACGTGGGCCAGGTCGGGGCGGCGCTCGGCGGTGCGGCGTACGGACTGGTCGTGGCGCCAGGCCGCTATTCGGGCGTGGTCGCCGGACAGCAGCACCTCGGGCACCTCGTGACCGCGCCACGTGGCCGGCTTGGTGTAGACGGGGTACTCGAGCAGCCCGTCGGTGTGGGACTCCTCCTCCAGCGACCCCGCGTTGCCCATGAACCCGGGGAGCAGCCGCACGACCGCCTCGATCATCGCGAGCGCGGCCACCTCTCCCCCGTTGAGCACGTAGTCGCCCACGGAGAGCTCGCGCACCTCCAGCCGCGTCGCGGCCTCGTCGATGACGCGTTGGTCGATGCCCTCGTAGCGTCCGCAGGCGAAGACCAGGTGGTCCCGCTCGGCCAGCTCGACCGCGACGTCCTGGGTGAACCGCGTGCCGGCAGGGGTGGGTACGACGAGCACGGCGCCGGCGGGGGCGACCGTGTCGAGCGCCTCACCCCAGGGCTCGGGCTTCATCACCATCCCCGCGCCGCCGCCGTAGGGGGTGTCGTCGACGGTCCGGTGCCGGTCGTGGGTCCACTGGCGCAGGTCGTGGACGTGCAGGTCGAGCAGCCCGCTCTGCTGCGCCTTGCCGGGCAGCGACAGCCCGAGCGGGGCGAGGTACTCCGGGAAGATCGAGACGACATCGATGCGCATCAGGATGACTCCTCGACCAACAGTCCCGGACGGTCGTCGATGACGATCCGGCCACCGGGGACGTCGACCTCCGGCACCAGCGCGGTCACGAACGGGAAGAGCACCTCGCGCTCCGGCGTACGGATCACGAGCAGGTCCTGCGCGGCGTTGTGCTCGATGCGGGCCAGCTCGCCGACGACGTCGCCGTCGGTGGTCTCCACCCGCAGGCCGACGAGCTGGTGGTCGTAGAACTCCTCGGGGTCCTCCGGCCGCTCGGTCGCGTCGATGCTGACGCTCAGCTCGGTCCCCCGGGCGGTCTCGGCCGCCGTGCGGTCGGTGAGCTCGACGAAGTGCACCACGAGCCGGCCCGAGTGGGTGCGCGAGTCCGCGACGGTCAAGGTGCCACCGGTCGCCTGCAGCACCGCGCCCGGGGCGAAGCGCCGCTCGGGCTCGTCGGTGCGCGGCTCCACGAACACCTCGCCGCGCAGCCCGTGGGCCGGGCCGATGCGGCCGACCACCACGTAGTCCTCCACCTTCACTCCTCCATGCAACAGGGGCACCATCCTCCCGTAGGAAGAGGTGCCCCTATACGACGGCAGTGGGTCAGCGTCTCCGGTCGACGTCCACGAAGTCGATGCGTGCCCCACCACGACCGGCCAGCGAGCTGATCACGGTGCGGAAGGCGGTCGCCGTCCGGCCACCGCGACCGATCACCTTGCCGAGGTCCGTCGGGTGCACGCGCACCTCGAGGATCGACCCCCGGCGCAGCTGCTTGTCGCGCACGGAGACGTCGTCGGGGTGCTCCACGACCCCGCGGACCAGGTGCTCGAGAGCCTCGGCCAGCATCCGGATCAGGCCTCGGTCTTCTCGTCGGCGGGCTTCTCGGCCTCGGCGACGTCGGCGTCTGCTGCGGTCTCGGAGGTCACGGCCGACTCGTCGGCCGGAGTCTCCTCAGCGGCGGGCGCCTCGGTAGCGGGAGCCTCCGGAGCAGCCTCGGCGGCGGACTCCTCGGCCTTCTCCTCGGCCTTGGGCTCCTCGGCCTTGGGCTCCTCGGCCTTGGTCTCGGCCTTGGGCTCGGCCTTCTTGGCGGCGGCCTTCTTGGTCACGGCCTCGGCCTTGGGCTCGTTGGCAGCGTCCTTGAGAGCCTCGTTGAAGATCTCCTGCTTGTCCCGCTTGGGCTCCTTGGTGCGGAGGGTGCCCTCGGCACCGGGAAGGCCCTTGAACTTCTGCCAGTCACCGGTGACCTTGAGGATGGCCTCGACGGCCTCGGACGGCTGCGCGCCGACTCCGAGCCAGTACTGCGCCCGGTCGGAGGTGACCTCGATGAACGAGGGCTCCTCCTTGGGGTGGTACTTGCCGATCTCCTCGATGACCTTGCCGTCCCGCTTCTTGCGGGAGTCGACGACGACGACGCGGTAGTAGGGCTGACGGATCTTGCCCATGCGCTTCAGACGAATCTTGACGGCCACGTGTGTGGTGTCTCCTTGCGATGTGTGTGGTGGTGGCTCCCGCGCTGCCTGGTGGGGCCAGGTGCGGTGGGATCCGGTGGGCGTTCGCAGTCCGGTTGAGAGGGGCCGGAGCGGCGTACGACTCAGCGCGCCATTGTGCCAGACGAACCCGATCCGGCCGAAATCGCCCGGACCAGGGTGGACATCTCCCGCACCACCACGCCGGCGGCCAGTCCCGCGGCCGCGCAGGCCGCCGCGGTGCCCTCGGCCTGCGGCCGGCTCGTCTCGATCAGCAGCGTGCCTCCCGGGCGGAGCCAGGCAGCGGCCCCGGCGGCCACCCGTCGGTGCAGGGCGAGGCCGTCGGCGCCGCCGTCGAGGGCGACCCGGTGCTCGTGGTCGCGGGCGTCGGTCGGCATCAGCGCGATCTCGTCGGTGGGCACGTAGGGCGCGTTCACGGCCAGTACGTCGACCCGGCCGAGCAGGTCCCTCGGGAGGGCGTCGTACAGGTCCCCCTCGTGCACCTGCCCCATCGTCACGTTGCGTCGCGCGCAGGCGACGGCTGCGGGATCGAGGTCGGCGGCGTGCAGCTCGGTGCTGGGTTCACGGGAGGCGATCGCCACCCCGATGGCGCCGGTTCCGCAGCAGAGGTCGACGACGACGGGCTTGTCGAGGTCGACGATGATCGCGACGGCCAGGTCGACGAGGGCCTCGGTACGCCGACGCGGGACGAACACCCCCGGTGACACCACCACCCGGAGCCCGCAGAACTCGGCCCAGCCGACGATCTGCTCCAGCGGCTCCCCGGCCACGCGGCGCTCGACCATGTCGCGGAGGTCACCGAGGGTGCGCGCCTCGGCCTCGAGCAGCGCGGCCTCCTCCTCGGCGAACACACAGCCGGCCGCGCGCAGGGCGTCGACGATGCGCGGGTCCGGGTCAGCCAACAACTCTCCCGCGCAGCACGATGCAGGACGGTTCAGCGAGGACCGAGAGGTCCTGGAGCGGATCCCGGTCGAAGACGACGAAGTCCGCGGTGGTGCCCTCCGAGAGCCGGCCGTCGAGCCCGAGCCACTCCCGCGCCCGCCACGAGGCCGCACCCAGGGCGGCCTCGGCGCTGAAGCCGTAGTCGGCCAGCTCGCGCACCTCGCTGGCGATCAGCCCGTGCGGGAGTACCCCCCCGGCGTCGGTGCCGGCGTAGATCGCCACCCCGGCCTCGTACGCCGCCATGATCGTGTCGCGACGACGGCGGTGGAGGTCGTGCATGTGCTCGGCGTACGCCGGGAACTTCTCGCCGGCAGCCGAGGCGTACTCCGGGAAGTTGTTCAGCTGCATCGCGGTCGGCACCAGCGCTGTCCCACGCGCCACCATCTCGTCGATCAGGTCCTCGGAGAGCCCCGTGCCGTGCTCGATGCAGTCGATGCCCGCCCCGATCAGCCCCGGCAGCACCGCCTCCCCGAAGCAGTGCGCGGTGACCTTGGCACCGTGCTCGTGCGCGACCCGGATGGCCTCGGCGAACGCGTCGGCCGGGAAGGACGGTGCGAGGTCGCCGGTGTCGCGGTCGATCCAGTCCCCGACCAGCTTGACCCAGCCGTCGCCGCGCTGCGCCTCCTGGGCGACGTACGCCGGGAGCTCGGCCGGCTCGACCTCGTGGGCGTAGTTGCGGATGTAGCGCTTGGTCCGCGCGATGTGGCGTCCGGCGCGGACCAGCCGCGGCAGATCCTCGCGGTCGTGGATCCAGGAGGTGTCGGCGGCCGACCCGCAGTCGCGCAGCAGCAGGGCCCCGGAGTCGCGGTCGGTGATCGCCTGCTGCTCCGACGTCTCGTCGTCCACGGCTCCGTGCTCGTCGAGGCCGACATGGCAGTGCGCGTCGACCAGTCCGGGCACGATCCAGCCCTCGGCCACCATCTCGGCACCGGCCTGCGGCTCGTAGGTCACCACTCCACCGGCGGGGCCGTCCACGACGTACAGGTCGCGCGCCTCGCCGTCGGGAAGCACCGGCCCCCGGAATCGCTGTGCAGCCATGCCGGGACGCTACCGCGGCGGTCGTCGTACCCGGTCCCCGGAATCCGCGTCAGGTACGTCCCGATCCGCCGCGAACACCCCGGTTGTCCTGGCTAGACAGGCGCCGGGGAGCCCTTGCCGGGCCCGCGGGGCGAGCGCAAGGTGAGTGACGTTCTCGACCATCACTCCCCCACACCTGGAGTCCAGATGTCACGGAAGCTTGCCCTCCGTACCAGCACCTTCGTCGTCGCGACCGGCGTCGCCGCGGCCACCGCCCTGGTGGCCGCACCGGTCGATGCCGCCCGATCACCCGGCGCGGCCCCTCAACGCACCACAGCAGCGCGCGTCCTGGCGTCCGGTCTCAACAACCCACGACACCTGGTCTTCCGTGGTGGCACGTTGTACGTCGCGGAAGCAGGCAAGGGCGGGACGAAGAACTGCGTGCCCGGCCCCGAGGACCCCACCGCGTTCGTCTGCTACGGCGCGACCGGCTCGATCATGCGACTGGGCAAGCACCCCCGTCGGATCATCACCGGGCTGCCCTCCATCGGCGACAAGGGCACGGGCGCCTCGGCCCTCGGACCCTCCGGCATCACCACCGTGGGCGGCAAGCTCGCCTTCACCGTCGGCGGCGGCGGCACGCCTGCTCACCGCGCGACCTTGCCGGCATCGGCCCGCAGGATCGGGACCCTCGTTGTTGCCTCGCACCGCGGGAAGAGCTGGACCCGGCACACCCTGCGCCAGGTCGCGGACCTGATGCGCTTCGAGGCCCGCAACGACCCCGACGGCCAGGGGGCCGACAGCGACCCGACCGGCCTGATCCGGCGAGGCAGCCACTTCCTGACGACCGACTCCGGCGGCAACGACCTGCTCCGGGCGGGCGGTGGCGATCCGATCCGGGTGCTCGCGAAGTTCGGCAACCGGATGGTCGACAACCCGTTCGCGCCGGGTCAGGTGCCGATGCAGTCGGTGCCCACGGCGGTGGCGGTCGGCCCCGGTGGGGCGCTCTTCGTCAGCGAGCTCACCGGCTTCCCGTTCCCGCAGGGCGCGGCCCGGATCTTCCGGGTGGTCCCGGGGCACGCACCGACGGTCTGGGCCACCGGCCTGACCAACGTGACCGACCTGACCTGGTACCGCGGCTCGCTGTACGCCGTCCAGCTCGCCAACACCGGCCTGCTCGCCCCGGGTCTCCCGGTCGGCTCACTGGTCAAGGTCCACCGGGGCTCGACCCACACCCGGATCGGCAGCAACCTGCACGCGCCGTACGGCGTGGCCATGCGCAACGGCACCGCCTTCGTCACCACCTGCAGCGTCTGCGCTGGTGGCGGCAAGGTCGTCCGGATGCAGCTGCCCTGACCTGGGGTCACCCGGCGACGGTTTGGCCGGTCGTCCGGCCGTCCTGTCAGTGGAGGGGTGATGTTTCAACCCTCCACTGATGGTTTGGCCGGGCGCCCGGCCAAACCTCAGGCCCCAGACGCCGCTACTTGAGGTACTTCGACAGGTCCGGCAGCTGGCTGGGGTCGAAGTCGTCGGGTACGCCGGCGTCGTCGCCGCCGAGGCCGAACGCCGAGCCGGCTGCGGCGGCTGGCCTCTCGGCGGCGGCCGCCTGCTCCTGGGCGCGCTTGGCCGGGTTGCCGGAGCGACGCTTGCCCTTGGCCTGCTTCTGCTGGGGCGCCTGACGACCCTTGGCCTTCTTGCCCAGGCCCATGCCGGGCGAGCCGGGCATGCCGGGCGCGCCGCCGCGGGCCATCTGCTGCATCATCTTGCGGGCCTCGAAGAACCGGTCCACGAGCTGGTTGACGTCGGACACCTGGCGCCCCGAGCCCTTGGCGATGCGGGCGCGGCGCGAGCCGTCGATCGTCTTCGGGTTGGCGCGCTCGGCCGGCGTCATCGACTGGATGATCGCCTGGATCCGGTCGATCTCGCGCTCGTCGAAGTTCTCGAGCTGGTCGCGGAACTGGCCCATCCCCGGCAGCATCCCGAGCATCTTGGTCAGCGAGCCCATCTTGCGGACCTGCTGCATCTGCTCGAGGAAGTCGTCGAGGGTGAACTCGCCGTCGCCCTGGAGCTTGGCGGCGGCCTTGGCGGCCTGCTCGGCGTCGAAGGTCTTCTCGGCCTGCTCGATGAGGGTGAGCAGGTCACCCATGTCGAGGATGCGCGAGGCCATCCGGTCGGGGTGGAAGACGTCGAAGTCGGTGAGCTTCTCGCCGTTGGAGGCGAACATCACGGGCTTGCCGGTCATCTGCGCGATCGACAGGGCGGCACCACCACGCGCGTCGCCGTCGAGCTTGGTGAGTACGACGCCGTCGTACCCCACCCCGTCGAGGAACGCCTGCGCGGTGTTGACCGCGTCCTGGCCGATCATCGCGTCGACGACGAAGAGCACCTCGTCGGGGCTGACCGCGTCGCGGATGTCGGAGGCCTGCTTCATCAGCTCCTGGTCGATGCCCAGGCGACCGGCGGTGTCGACGATCACCACGTCGTGCAGGGTGCGCCGGGCCTCCTCGATCGAGCGGCGAGCGACCTCGACCGGGTCGCCGGTGCCGTTGCCGGGCTCGGGCGCGAACACCGTCACTCCGGCGCGCTCGCCGTTGACCTGGAGCTGCTGCACGGCGTTGGGCCGCTGGAGGTCGGCGGCGACCAGCATCGGGCTCTTGCCCTGGTCCTTGAGCCAGAGCGCCAGCTTGGCCGCGAGGGTGGTCTTACCGGCACCCTGGAGACCCGCGAGCATGATCACCGTGGGCGGGTTCTTCGCGAACCGCAGCCGACGGGTCTCGCCGCCGAGGATCGTGACGAGCTCCTCGTCGACGATCTTCACGACCTGCTGGGCCGGGTTCAGGGCGCCGCTCACCTCGGCGCCGCGGGCACGCTCCTTGACGGCCGCCACGAAGTCCTTGACCACGGGCAGGGCCACGTCGGCCTCGAGCAGGGCGAGCCGGATCTCGCGCGCGGTGGCGTCGATGTCGGCCTCGGAGAGCCGACCCTTGCCGCGAAGGTTCTTGAAGGTGTCGGAGAGGCGATCGGAGAGCGTGGCGAACAAAGAGGTTCCTCGGGTTTCCGGATGGTCAGGACCAGTGGCCCAGCCTAGTTGGTCCCTGGTGCCGAGAAGGCCGAGACCAGCGCCTGGCGTACGGCGTGAGCGGCGGACGCGGCTCGTTCCTCCGAGAGCGCGCCGGCCGCAGCCTCCTGCACGTAGAACACGTCGACGGCCTGGGGGCCCAGGGTGGACACGTGCGCCGAGCGCACCGAGATGTCCATCTGGGCCAGCGCCCGGCACACCACGTGGATCAGCCCGGGCCGGTCGGCGGAGCGGACCTCGACGACGGTGGCGCGCGGCGACGCGTCGGGGCGTACGGCGACCGTGGGCTCCAGCTTGACCGGCGCCACCCGCAGCAGCCGCTCGGTGGCGTCGATGCGACCGTCGACGATCGCCTCGAGCCGCTGGCGCAGCAAGATGTCGTCGAGCCCGGTCTCGGCGACGTCCCAGACCGAGACCCCGAACCCGTCCTGGGTCCACGCCCGGGCCGCCCTGACCGAGGTCTTCTGCAGTGCCAGCATCGCGGCCGCGTCGGCGAGCAGCCCGATGCGGTCACCGGAGACCACGGTGATCCGGGAGCCGTCCGTCGCGGGTCCGTCTCCCGACGGCTGGGCCACCACCGAGACCGACGAGGGGTCGGTGCGCACCCGCTCGGGGATCTCGATCTCGACTCCGTCGTCGTCGGGCATCGGCTCGTCGGAGAGGGCGGCCGCGGCCCGTCGTACCAGCGTGCGCACCAGGGACGCCCGCCACTTGGTCCAAGCCTTCTCGGAGGTGGCCCGTGCGTCGGCCTCGGTCAGCGCCGCGAGCAGCTCGAGCTCCTCGCGGTCCGCGACCTTGGCGGTGACCAGCTCGACGGTGGCCGGGTCGTCGGGATCGCGGGTGGTGGCCGTCTCCGGCAGCAGCAGGTGCCAGCGGACGAGGTCACCGACGAGCTCGATCTCGCGGGCGTCGAAGCCGAGACGCACGGCGATCGCGCGCGCGATCGGCTCGCCGGCGACGCAGTGCTCGGTCAGCTGGCCCTTGCCGATGTCGTGCAGCAGCGCGCTGACCATGAGCACGTCGGCGCGCGCCACCCGACGGATCAGGGTGGACGCCTCGATGCAGGTCTCCACAAGGTGGCGGTCGACGGTGAAGCGGTGCACGACCGAGGCGTGCGGCAGCAGTCGGACCCGCTCCCACTCGGGGAGGATCCGCTCGAGCGCACCGGTCTCGTCGAGGGTCTCCCACACGCCGAGCAGGCCGTCTCCCGCGGCGAGCAGCCGCACGAACAGGTCGCGTGCCTCGACCGGCCAGGGGTCGGGCAGGTCGGGCGCTTCGCGGACCAGCCGGGCGGCGGTCTGTGGCGCCAGCACCAGGTCGCGCTCGGCCGCCTCGGCGGCGGCGCGCAGGAGGAGCAGGGGGTCACCGGCGACGTTGGCGCCCTTGTCGAGCACGATCTCCTCGAACGAGATGGCCACCCCGGGCGCCACCGTCTCCAGTCGGGGGCGACGCCCACCGGTCGCGCTGGGCTGGCGCTGGACCGCCTCGGCCCGGCGCCACGCCAGTCGGGAGAGGTGGGTCAGCCGACGCGCGAGCCCCCGGGTGTGCACCTGTACGGCGGTGCCGTCGGCCAGTCCGAGGAGGGGCGCGATCTCCTCCCAGTACTCCGGCGCCACCCGGTCGGTCGCCCGGCCGGCGACCTCGTGCAGCGCGTCGCGTACGTCGAGCAGGGCAACCCGGCAGCGCTCCAGGTCGGCGTGGGGTACGTCGACCAGCCAGCTGGCCACCAGGGCCTTGAGCATCGTCGCGTCCCGGAGTCCGCCGACCGACTCCTTGAGGTCGGGCACGGAGGCGTGCGCGAGCTCTCCGGTCATCCGCCCGCGCTCGGAGACCAGCTCGTGCATGTCGTCGAGCCGGGTGCGGGCGTCGCGCCGCCACTGGTTGAGCACGGCCGACCGCAGCCGCAGGGTCAGGTTGGGGTCGCCGGCGAGGTGGCGTACGTCCAGCATCCCGGTCGCCACGCGGAGATCGGCGTCGGCCTGCTCGAGGACCTCCTCGACCGTGCGCACCGAGTGGTCGATGTTGGCGCCGGAGTCCCAGAGCGGGTACCAGATCTGCCCCGCCCAGTCCCCCATCCCGACGTCGGGGTCGTGCACCAGCACGACGTCGAGATCGCTGAACGGCGCCAGCTCCTGCCGGCCGTAGCCGCCCACCGCCACCAGCGAGACGCCGGTGTCGGGGCAGCCGGTGGACGCGAACGCCTTCACGCACAGCTCGTCGGCTGCGCGGGTGCGCTCGGCCCGCTCGGCGGCAGTCATCGCACGTCTAGATCGCCGAGGCGTCGCGGTCGCCGGTACGCACGCGCACCACGCTGTCCACCGGGGAGACCCAGACCTTTCCGTCGCCGATGCGGCCGGTCGCGGCAGCTCCGACGATCGCCTCGGACACCGCCTCCACGTCGGCGTCGTCGAGCACGATCTCGATGCGCACCTTGGGCACCAGTGCGATGTCGTACTCGGCGCCGCGGTAGACCTCGGTGTGGCCCTTCTGCCGGCCGTAGCCACTGACCTCGCTGACGGTCATCCCGGTCACCCCGACGCCCTCGAGCGCGGAGCGGACCTCTTCCCACTTGTGCGGCTTGATGACCGCGGTCAGGATCTTCATGGCTCCAGCCTCTCTCATTCTGTCCCGGCGAACGGCCCGGCCGTCGCCTTCGGCGCGTGGAACCCACCACTGCTGCGGGCTCCCGCCGTCGAGTGCAGGTCGTAGGCCGTCTCGGCGTGCACGATCAGGTCGATCCCGTTCACCTCGTGCTCCTCGTCGATCCGGAAGCCCATCACCCGGTGCACCACCCAGGCGATCGCACCGGAGGCGAGGAAGGCGTAGGCGAGCACGACCGCTGCTCCGAGCAGCTGCTTGCCGAGCTGGTCGACGCCACCGCCGTACAGCAGCCCGTCGACGGCGGTGGGCGCCGCGGCGGTGGCGAGCAGGCCGATGCCGATGGTCCCCACCAGACCGCCGACGAGGTGGACGCCGACCACGTCGAGCGAGTCGTCGTACCCCCAGCGGTACTTGAGCCCGACGGCGAGAGCGCAGACCACCCCGGCCGCCAGACCCATCACCAGGGCACCCAGCGGTGTGACCGAGCCGCCGCTCGGCGTGATCGCCACCAGACCCGCGACCATCCCCGAGGCCGCACCCAGCGTGGTGGCGTGCCCGTCGCGGACCCGCTCGAGCACCAGCCAGCCGATCGCCCCGGCTGCCCCCGCGCAGCTGGTCGTCACGAACACCACCGCGGCCGCGTGGTTGGCCCCGAGCGCGGAGCCGGCGTTGAAGCCGTACCACCCGAACCAGAGCAGTCCCGCGCCCAGCATCACCAGGGTCAGGTTGTGCGGCCGCATCGCGTCCTTGCCGAACCCGACGCGCGTCCCCACGACCATGGCGAGGGCGAGTGCACTGGCGCCCGAGCAGATCTCCACCGCCATGCCACCGGCGAAGTCGATCGTGCCGACGCGGTTCGCGAGCCAGCCACCGACGTGCCCCGGGTGGTCGAGGTCGAAGACCCAGTGCGCGACCGGCGCGTAGACGAGCACCGTCCACCCCGACACGAACACCATCCACGCCCCGAACCGGGCGCGGTCGGCGATCGCGCCGCTCACCAGGGCGCCGGTGATCACGCAGAACAGACCCTGGAACATCGCGAACAGGATCACCGGCACCGTCAGCCACGAGTCGGCGCCCTCGGCGACGAGGTCCTGCAGCCCAAGGTGGTCGAACGGGTTGCCGAGCAGCCCGAGTCCGAGGTCGTCACCGAAGGCGAGCGAGTAGCCGACGACGACCCAGATGACGGTGATCGCCGCCAGGGCACCGAAGGTCATCATCATCATGTTCAGCACGCTCTTGGAGCGGACCATGCCGCCGTAGAACAGCGCGAGTCCCGGCGCCATCAGCAGCACGAGCGCCGAGGCGGCCAGCAGCCAGGCGGTGTCGCCGCTGTCGATCGCATGTGGCGTGATGGCGAGCAGGACCGGACGGGCCGCGAGGGTGAGGGTGGCCATGGCAGCACCCTGTCGAAGCCGGGAAAGGCTCACGGGCGCATCCCACATGTCAGACATGAGGGATGCGCCCGCGACACCGATCAGATCGCTGCCTCGTCCTTGTCGCCGGTACGGACCCGTACGACGCTGTCGACCGGCGAGACCCACACCTTGCCGTCGCCGATGCGACCGGTCTGCGCGGCCTTGACCACGATCCCGGCGACGTCCTCGACGTCACCGTCGTCGACCAGGATCTCGATCCGGATCTTCGGCACCAGGGCGATGTCGTACTCCGCACCCCGGTAGACCTCGGTGTGGCCCTTCTGCCGGCCGTAGCCGCTGACCTCGCTGACGGTCATGCCGGTGACACCGAAGGTCTCGAGTGCGGCGCGGACCTCTTCCCACTTGTGCGGCTTGATGACCGCAGTCACGAGCTTCATGCGTTGACTCCCCTCGACTCGGCGGTGGACTGGGCGAGTGCGGACGGGGTGCCGGGGGCGCTCCCGGACAGGGAGACGAAGTCGTACGCCGTCTCTCCGTGCTCCGAGAAGTCGATGCCCTCGACCTCGTCCTCCTCGTCGATCCGCCAGCCCATCGTGTACTTGATGCCCAGTCCGATCAGTGTGGTGAACAGGGCGGTCCACACGATCGCGATCCCCGCGGCGCCGGCCTGCTCGCCCAGGGACTTCAGCCCGCCGCCGTAGAAGAGGCCGTCGATCCCGCCGGGGGCCGACGAGGTCGAGAAGAGCCCGATCAGCACGGTGCCGACGACACCACCCACGAGGTGGACACCGACGACGTCGAGCGAGTCGTCGAGGTTGAACTTGAACTTCAGGCCGACCGCGTAGGCACAGGCACCACCGGCGATGGCGCCGATCGCGATCGCGCCCACGGTGTTGACCGCGCCGCACGATGGCGTGATCGCCACCAGTCCGGCCACGATCCCGGAGGCCGCGCCCAGGGAGGTGGCCTTGCCGTGCAGGATCCGCTCGATCAGAAGCCAGGCCAGCATGGCCGCCATGGTCGCGATCGTGGTGTTCAGGAAGGTCACGCCGGTCTCGCTCATGAACTGGGCGATGTCCTTCTTGCCGCCGTCACCGGCGACGAACACCAGCGAGCCGACGTTGAAGCCGTACCAGCCGAACCAGAGCAGTCCGGCGCCGATCATGGTCAGCGTCAGGTTGTGCGGCCGCATCGGGTCGCGCTTGAAGCCGACCCGGCGCCCGATGATCAGCGCCAGGATGCCGCCGGCCACACCGGCGTTGATGTGCACCACGGTGCCGCCTGCGTAGTCCTGCGCGTGCAGGTGGCTGGAGATCCAGCCGCCGCCCCACACCATGTGGGCCAGCGGGAAGTAGCTGAGGGTGATCCAGAGCGGAAGGAAGACCATCCACGAGGAGAGCTTCACCCGGTCGGCGATGGCGCCGGAGATCAGGGCCGCGGTGATGACCGCGAAGGTGAGCTGGAAGCACACCGCGATGTACGACGTCCAGTCGACGTCCTTGAGCCCGAACAACGTGAACGGGTTGGAGAACAGGCCCCCGGCCAGCTCGTCCGGTCCGAACGACATCGACCAGCCCCACAGGACGTAGACGATGCCCACGACCGCCATCGCGACGTACGACATCATCATCATGTTGAGCACGGACTTCGCCCGGGTCATGCCGCCGTAGAACAACGCCAGGGCGGGCGTCGTCATCATCAGGACCAGCGCGGTGGCGACGATCATCCACGCGTAATAGCCGTCCATGGAACCTCCAGGGTGAGTGAGAACTACTGCGAGCCGGGCGTGCGGGACAGCGCTGTCGATCGGTCCCGGGCCGCCACTGGGCTGAACTCTGCGGTTTGCAGGTTTCAGGGGTCGGCGATGCGTGTTTCGACCGCGTCACGGAATCGAAAGTTGTGTTACAGGCGGGTGAAATCCACCTATTTAGGAAAAGTCGCCCGGGGGATCCCTTTCCGAACCTATGCTTCCCGAGTGGAAACGAGCATCGTGGAGGCGTCGGTGAATGACCGGTCCGCCCCAGAGAAGAGTCCGGTCACGGACCGCTCGACCACGCCCGAAGCACCCGCCCCGGTAGTACGCCGCAAGCGCGGTCGTCCGCGCGATCCCGAGGCCGACGGCCGCATCCTCGCCGCCGCCTCCTCGCTGATCCTGATGCGCGGCTTCGAGAGCATGACCGTCGACGAGGTGGCCAGCAACGCCGGTGTCGGCAAGGCCACCGTCTACCGCCGCTGGTCACGCAAGGAGGACCTCGCGGTCGCTGCGATGGAGCAGCTCTACCGCGACGAGATGCCGTCCCCCGACACCGGCTCGATCCGTGGCGACCTGGAGTCGATGTTCGCCTCGGTGCTGGGCTTCGTGAACTCCACGGCCGGCATCGACTACGTGCGCACCACCATCAAGGAGTCGATGCGCGACGACCGCATCGCCACGCTCTACCGCGAAGCCAGCCTGCGCGCAGCGGCGAGCGCGACCGAGGTCTTCCAGCGCGCCATCGCCCGCGGTGAGGTGCGACCCGGCATCCCGGTGCGGGCCGCCGTCGAGTTCCTCGGCGGACTGGTTGCCATGCGCGTCATCACCGGCGAGGACATGCCGGGTCTCGAGCAGGTCGACGACCTCGTCGACTTCGTGCTCAACGGGATCAGTGCCTGAGCTGAGCCAATGGCGGTTTGGCCGGGCGCCCGGCTGAACATGCAGTGGAGAGGTGAAATTTCAGCCCTCCAGTGAACATTTGGCCGGGCGCCCGGCCAAACTGCCGCTAGCCCTGGTCGAGCAGGGCGTCCACGAACGCCTCGGGGTCGAACGGCGCCAGGTCGTCCGGACCCTCGCCCAACCCCACCAGCTTCACCGGTACGCCGAGCTCGCGCTGTACGGCGACCACGATGCCGCCCTTGGCCGAGCCGTCGAGCTTGGTGAGCACGATGCCCGAGACGTCGACGACCTCGCGGAACACCCGGGCTTGCACCAGACCGTTCTGACCGGTCGTGGCATCGAGCACCAGCAGCACCTCGGTGACCGGGGCATGCCGCTCCACGACTCGCTTGACCTTGCCGAGCTCGTCCATCAGGCCGGCCTTGTTCTGCAGGCGGCCAGCCGTGTCGACCACCACCACGTCGACCCCACGCTCCACCCCGACGCGCACCGACTCGAAGGCGACGCTGGCCGGGTCACTGCCCTCGGGCCCGGTGACGACGTCGACCCCGACCCGCTCCCCCCAGGTGGCGAGCTGTTCGGTGGCGGCCGCGCGGAAGGTGTCGGCCGCGCCGAGCACGACGGTCTTGTCCTGTGCCACCAGCACGCGGGCCAGCTTGCCGACCGAGGTGGTCTTGCCGGAGCCGTTGACGCCCACGACGAGCACCACGCCAGGCTTGCCGTCGGCGCCGGTGACCGCGATCCGCCGGTCCATCGACGGGTCGACGAGAGCGAGCAGCTCCTCGCGGAGGATGGTCGAGGCGCTGGCCTCGCCGGCACCCTCGACCCGCAGGCGGGTGCGCAGCCTCTCGACCAGCTCCTGGGTCGGCGCGACACCGACGTCGGCGGTGATGAGGGTGTCCTCGATCTCCTCCCAGGTGTCCTCGTCGAGCCGTTCGCGGGAGAGCAGCTTGAGCAGTCCGCGTCCGAGGCCGCCTTGTGAGCGCGCGAGTCGCTGGCGCAGCCGGACCAGCCGGCTCGCCGTACCTTCGGGACGCTCGAGGGTGGTGACCGGCGACTGAGGTTCCGCGGGTGCCTCCGGCGCCTCGGCCGGCGGTTCGGCGGTGATGGTGCCGGTTGGGGCGGACGGCGGGACCGGTCGCGGTGGCTGCTTGCGACCGTTGACGAGGGCGACCAGCCCGACGACGAGGCCGATCACCAGGATGGCGATCACGAGGATGACGAAGACGGTCATGCGTCGATCCAATCAAACGCCCGGCGGGCGAGGCTCAGCGGTGGGAGTCCACCCGTGCACGAGGTGCGATGGAGACGTCCTCGGCCGAAGCCGGTTCGGGGTCCACCGTCGGCAGCGCATCGACGCCGCGGCGCATGGCCTCACCGAGCAGGGGCGTGACCGGGGTCTGCTGACCACGGTAGGGATAGGCGACGTACAACATGACCGCTGCAGCGAGCACGAGTGCGAGCAGCAGCACGACCACGATGGCTCCCATGAGGGCTCCTTCGTCGGGGAATGTCGGGCCCGACGATCCTCACACGGAGGTGAGGTCAGTCCCGCAGCAGGGGTACGACGGCCGCCCGTACCTCGTCGGGCAGCGGGCAGGTGGACCGCCCCTCCGCGCTGGTGTTGTCGACGTACACGTGCACGAACCTGCCCTCGGCAGCCGCCTGCGCCCCGGCTCCCTCCGGATCGCCCTGGAACAGCCCGACCCGGTAGATGACCGAGGAGGTACCGATCCTGTCCACGACCATGCCCAGGTCGACGGGCTCGGGGTAGCCGATCTCGCGGAAGTAGCGACAGCTGACCTCGGCCACCACCCCGATCGCCGGCAGCGTCCTGATGTCGGTGCCGACCGCCTCGGCCAGATGAGCGTTCACCGCAGTGTCGATCAGCTCGAAGTAGACCGCGTTGTTCATGTGTCCGTAGACGTCGTCGTCGGCCCAGCGGGTGGTCGCCTGACGCCAGACGACGTAGTCCTCGCGGCGGGGGCGTGGGGGTCGGTCGCTCACGGGCGTCATTGTGGCGCATCTGTCGAGAACCCGGAGACGGCTCCGTCCCTGCTGTGAACCCACCCACGGTGACCACCAGGAGGAACCATGCAGGACCACACGAACATCACTCTCCGCCGCAGCCTCGGCGTTCCGCCCGAGCGGATCTGGGAGCTCTGGACCACGCCCGAGGGCATCGGAGCCTGGTGGGCACCCGATGGGTTCCAGACCACGGTCGACGTGCTCGACCTCCGGCCGGGCGGCGCCCTCGACTACACCATGACGGCCACCGGTGCCGACCAGATCGCGTTCATGGAGCAGGCCGGGATGCCGCTGTCGACGTACTCCCACAAGGAGTTCACCCAGGTCGACGAGCCGACGCGGTTGGCGTACACCTCGTTGATCGACTTCGTTCCCGGGCACGCCCCCTACGACCACCTGACGGTCGTCAGCCTGCAGCGCACCGCGACCGGCACCGACGTGGTGATGGAGTGCGAACCCCTGCACGACCAGGTCTGGACCGACCGCATCATCGCCGGCCGCACCAACGAGCTCGACAACCTCGAGCGCCTGACCGCCTCCGCGGGATGAGCCGACTCCCGGACAGGGCGCCTACGTCATACGAATCGTGGCCTCGAGGCCACGATTCGTATGACGCACCGGGCACTCAGGCCGGCTCGGCCTCGCGCAGCCGCTGGCTGATCACGGCCGAGACACCGTCGCCACGCATGGTGACGCCGTAGAGGGCGTCGCCGACCTCCATGGTCCGCTTCTGGTGGGTGATGACGAGCAGCTGGGAGTTCTCGCGCAGCTCCTCGTAGATCTCCAGCAGCCGGCCGAGGTTGGTGTCGTCGAGGGCGGCCTCGACCTCGTCGAGGATGTAGAACGGCGAGGGCCTGGCCTTGAACAGCGAGACCAGGAACGCGACTGCGACGAGCGAGCGCTCGCCACCGGAGAGCAGCGAGAGCCGCTTCACCTTCTTGCCCGCAGGCCGCGCCTCGACCTCGATGCCGGTGTTCAGCATGTCGTCGGGGTCGGTCAGGACCAGTCGCCCCTCCCCGCCCGGGAAGAGTCGGGTGAAGGTCGAGTCGAAGGCCTCGCTGACGTCGGCGTACGCCTCGGTGAAGACCTGCTCGACGCGCTCGTCGACCTCGCGCACGATGTCGAGCAGGTCGCGACGGGTGCTCTTGAGGTCCTCGAGCTGCTCGGTGAGGAACTTGTGGCGCTCCTCCAGGGCCGAGAACTCCTCGAGCGCGAGCGGGTTGATCCGGCCCAGCTGGGCCAGAGCACGCTCGGCGGTGCGCAGCCGCTTGGTCTGCTCCTCGCGGTCGAAGGCCACCGGGGCCGGGACCTCCTCGCCCTCGGCGACCTCGCCGGTGAAGGGGACCAGCTGGTCGGGGCCGTACTCCGCCACCAGGGCCTCGGCGTCGAGACCCAGCTCCTCGAGCGCCCGCTCCTCGAGCTGCTCGATCCGCATCTTCTGCTGGGTGCGGGCCATCTCGTCGCGGTGCACGGTGTTGACCAGCTCGTCGAGGTCACGACCGAGGTCGCGCATCCGCTCCCGGGCCTCGCGCAGCTCCTGCTCGCGACCGGTGCGGCTCTGCTCGACCCGGGTGCGCTCGGCGGAGGCCGACGCGATCGACTCCTCGAGGCGGGCGAGTACGACGGCGACCCCGCGACCCACGGCCTCACCGACCCGACCCTCGCGCTGGAGCTGTTCGCGGCGGGCGATCGCCGCTGCACGTGCGTCGCGCTCAGCCTGGGCCGCCTTGAGCAGCGAGTCGGCGCGACCGTGGAGTGCCCGCGCCCGCTCCTCGGTGGTGCGCAGTGACAGCCGCGCCTCCATCTCCGTCGCCCGGGCGGCGCGGGACTCCTCGCCCAGCCGCTCGCGGGTCGCGGTGTCGGGCTCCTCGTCGGGTGCGTCCTCGGCGCTGGCCAGGCGAGACTCCAGCTCGGCCAGGCCCTGGAGGTCACGGTCGCGCGCCTCGGTCGCGGCCAGGATCGCCTGGTCGAGACGGTCGGCCTCCGCCCGCGCGTTGCGGGCCTGGGAGCCGTACTGACCGAGCTCCTCGGCCACGGCGGCCAGCGTCGCGTCGGACTCGTGCAGCTTGGCCAGGGCGACGTCGACCCGGCGGCGGGCCTCCTCGCGCTCGCGCTCCAGCGTGGAGGCGTCGAAGGTGAGCCGCTCCAGGGTGTGCGCGGCCGTGGCGAGTTGTTCGGCCGCCTCGTCGACCGCGGCCTGCACCTCGATCAGGCTGGGCTGGCTCGAGGAGCCACCGGCCGCGAAGTGAGCGCCCAGGAGGTCGCCGTCGCGGGTCACGGCCGTCACGTCGGGAGCGTCGGCGACCAACGCCCGCGCCGCGGACAGGTCGTCGACCACGGCGACCTTGAACAGCAGCCTGACCAGGGCCGGCCGGAGCTCGGCGGGGCACTCCACCACGTCCATGGCGTACGCCGCCCCGGCGGGCAGGCCCGGCCAGGAGGTGTCGTCCAGGTGTGCGCCGCCGAGCAGGATCCCCGCGCGACCGAGGTCGTCGTCCTTGAGGTGCCCGATCGCGCCGATGGCCGCGTCCACGTCGCGGACCGCGACCGCGTCGGCCGCACTCCCGAGGGCCGCGGCGACGGCCGACTCGTAGCCGGTGCGCACGCTGAGCAGCGCGGCGACCGAGCCCAGCAGCCCGCTGACCGAGTCGGTCGCGGCCAGCAGCGCACCTGCGCCGTCCTTGCGGTTGAGGCCGAGCTCGAGCGCCTCCTTGCGGGCACTGAGCGAGCTGCGCTCCCGCTCGGCGGCGGTGAGCTCCTCGCGGGTCTTGGCGAGCCGGTCCTCGATGTCGGAGAGCAGCGAGCTGGCCGCCTCGTGCTCGGAGTCGAGGCCCTCCTCGCCGGCGTCGAGCCCGGCCACGCGGGACTCCAGCGAGGTGAAGTCGTGCTGCGCACGATCGGCGCGGGCGACTGCTTCGGCCCGCGCGTCGGTCAGGCGACCGACCTCCTCCTCGGCCGCGGCGGCACGGCTGCGCAGCCCGTTGACCTGGCCGTGCAGGCGAGCCATCCCCTCGCGCCGGTCGGCAGCGGCCCGCAGGAGCCCGGCCACCCGGCGCTCCTCCTCGGCGAAGGCCTGCTCGGCGGCCTGGCGGTCACCCACGGCGCCGTCGAGAGCAGCCCGGTTGGACTCGACCTCGGCGAGGATCTCGTCCTCCTGCTCGCGCACCCGGGCGGCCTCGGCCTCGAGCTCGTCGGGGTTGCGGCCCTCCGGCACCTCAGGCTGCGAGGCGGCGTTGCGCACGCGCTCGGCGGCCAGGCCGGCCGTCCCGCGCAGCCGCTCGCGCAGCCCCGACAACCCGAACCAGGTCTCCTGCGCCTGCGCCAGCGCGGGCAGATCCTCGCGCAACGCGGCCTCGAGCGCCGCCTCGGTCTCGCGGGTGGCAGCCAGCGCCTGCTCCACCTCCGTGCGCCGCTCGAGCAGGATCGACTCGTCCTGGAGCTCCTGCTGCAGCGCCGTGCTGGCGGTGGCGAGGTCGTCGGCCATCAGCCGGGCCCGCGCGTCACGTACGTCGGCCTGCACGGTCTGCGCCTTGCGGGCAACCTCGGCCTGGCGCCCCAGCGGCTTGAGCTGGCGGCGGATCTCGCTGAGCAGGTCGGCGAGCCGGGTCAGGTTGCCGTCGGTCGACTCCAGCTTGCGCAGCGCCTTCTCCTTGCGCTTGCGGTGCTTGAGTACGCCGGCCGCCTCCTCGATGAATCCTCGACGGTCCTCGGGGGTGGCGTGCAGGATCGAGTCGAGCTGGCCCTGGCCGACGATGACGTGCATCTCGCGTCCGATGCCGGAGTCGCTGAGCAGCTCCTGCACGTCGAGGAGTCGGCAGTGGTTGCCGTTGATGGCGTACTCCGAGCCCCCGTTGCGGAACATGGTCCGGCTGATCGTGACCTCGGCGTACTCGATCGGCAGGGCACCGTCGGTGTTGTCGATGGTCAGCTGGACCTCGGCGCGACCCAGCGGGGGGCGACCCGACGTACCGGCGAAGATGACGTCCTCCATCTTGCCGCCGCGCAGCGACTTGGCGCCCTGCTCACCCATCACCCACGCGAGCGCGTCCACGACGTTGGACTTGCCCGACCCGTTGGGGCCCACGATGCAGGTGATCCCCGGCTCGAGCTGCAGCGTCGTGGAGGAGGCGAAGGACTTGAAGCCCTTGAGCGTGAGGCTCTTGAGGTACAACGTCTGCTCTCCCTGCGTCGCCGGCGTCTGCGGTGCTCTGTTGCTGGACGCGGCATCCTCTCAGCCCTCCCCGAGGCTGCACTGGGCGGTCTCGGGCGGACCTGGTTGCTGCGACGGGGAAGGGTCAGCGCCCCGACCCTACCCAGCCATCGCGGGCATTTCGGGGAGGCATGCCGAGGGCGATCCGGGGTCACTCCGGGGCGGTGGCGGGGTCCTGCTCGACCTGCTCCTCGTCGGCGTGGGCGACGTGGACGAGCTGGCGCCAGATCAGCGCCAGGAAGATCGCGGACCCCACGAAGGCGAACCAGAACGGCGCGGTGATGCCCCAGTGGCTGGCGATGACGCCCCCGAGGGCCGATCCGATCACCATCCCGCCGGTGACGCCGATGAGGTTGACGCTGGTGACCCGCCCTTGCATCGCTGTCGGTACGGCGCGCTGGCGGACCGTGGTCGAGATCGTGCCCCACACGAAGGCGTGTGCCCCGAAGACGAAGAACACGACGAGCGCGACGGACGGGAGGGTGTTCACGGCCAGGACCAGGTGCGTGAGGGTCTCGATGACCAGGCCGCCCCGCATGATGTTGCCCAGGCTGATGTGTCGCTCCAGCCAGCCGAAGGACAGCGTGCCGACGAGGCCACCGCAGGCCAGCGCCGAGGTGAGCAGGCCGAAGCCCACCTCGCCCATGCCGAGCCGTTCGAGCGAGTAGAGCACCAGCACCGACCACGCCGCCCCGAAGGTGACGTTGAAGGTGACGATCGTCAGCACGAGGGTGCGGATGGCGGCATGTCGCCACACCCAGCGGATGCCCTCGACGATGTCGGAGCGGATGGTCGAGGGCTCGGCGGTGTGATCGCGGCCGTGAGCCGGCAGACGCACCCTGAGCATCAGCAGCACGCTGAGCGCCAGGCAGGTGCACTGGGCCGCGAACGGGTAGGCACGACCGAGCCCGAACAACAGGGCACCGACCGGAGGCCCGGCGAGCTGGTTGAAGGTGACGATGCCGGTGATCAGCCGCGCGTTGGCGACGCCGAGGTCGCGCTTGGCGACGATCATCGGCAGCAGGGTCGAGGTGGTGGTGTCGGCGAAGGTCTCCCCCACGCCGAGCAGGAACATCGCCGTCAGGACGACCGCGATGTTGACGTGGCCCGAGACGACCGTCCCGACCAACACGGCCACGACCACCACCCGGCACAGGTCGGCGACCACGATCATCCGACGTCGGTCGACCCGGTCGGCGACGACACCGGCGAACAGGCCGAACAGCAGGAAGGGGAGGTACTGGAGCACCGCCGCGAGCGCGACCAGGAACGGGTCGTGGGTCTCCGAGGCGACCAGCAACGGACCGGCGGCCACCTGCAGGCCGTCGGCGATGTTGCTCACCCAGCTCGACCCGAGCAGCCACCGGAACGGGGTGCCGAGACGGGCGGGGAGCACCCTCTCGACCACACCGACGACCACAGGGGTCGATGTTCGCAGAGCGGTCGGACACCGGCAAACCGATTGCCGGGACCCTGCGTCAGCCGGGTCTCGTCGAGCCCGGCGAAGGGATGCCCGCGGTCAGCGGGCCGGTATCAGGTGCGGGCCAGGGAGTCGTCGCGGGCAACGGCCTCGTCGACGGACTCGGTGGCAAGTGCGGCAAGAGCGTCGTTCTCGGTCTGGAGACGAAGGGTCATGTCTTCCAGGTCGGCGACGCGCTGGCGGAGGATGCGGTTCTCCGCCGAGAGGCGGTAAATCACTCGAGGGTCGGACCCTGTGGAGTAGCCGAGCAGCGCCTTGGCCATAGATGTTGCCTTCCAGGGAGCGAGGAGGGAACGGGCCCGTCTGGACCGCCTACAAGAGTCTCACGCAGGTCACGGCTTCATCAAGTCCTGCTGGGGCCGGGCTGCCACCCCGCCTCCGACCCCGCCTCCGACCCCGCCTGCGACCCCGCCTCCGACCCCGCCCGTGGGCCGGCCGCTACCGGGTACGGCGCAGCCGGGGAGCAGGCTGACAGACCGGGCAGAAGTAGGACGAACGGTTCATGAACGTGATCCGCCGGATCGGCGTACCGCAGCGGCTGCAGGGCTCCCCCTCGCGGCCGTAGACCTCCAGGGAACGGTCGAAGTAGCCGCTCTGCCCGTTGACGTTGACGTAGAGCGCGTCGAAGGAGGTGCCGCCCTGGCCGAGCGCGGACAGCATCACCTCGCGGCAGCCCGCGAGCACACGCTGCACGTCGGTCCGACGCAGCCGCGAGCCGAGCCGCTCGCCGTGGATCCGGGCCAGCCAGAGCCCCTCGTCGGCGTAGATGTTGCCGACGCCCGAGATGACGGCCTGGTTGAGCAGGATGCGCTTGATCCCGGACTGGCTGCGCCGCACGCGGCGTACGAAGGCCTCGTCGTCGAACCCGGCGTCGAGCGGGTCCCGCGCGATGTGCGCGATCTCCGGTGGCAGCTCGGCCCCGCCCTCGGAGACCGACAGTCCTCCGAACATCCGCTGGTCGACGAACCGCAGCTCGAGCGGCGGCTCGCCACCGAGCAGGAAGCGGACCCGCAGGTTGCGCTCGTCGGGTACGCCGGGAGGCTGCACCAGCATCTGGCCGCTCATGCCGAGGTGACCGAGAAGGGCGTCGCCGTTGTCGAGGGCGACCCACAGGTACTTGCCGCGCCGGTGGGCGGCCGTGAACGTGCGTCCGGTGAGCCGGGCTGCGAAGTCCGTGGCGCCGGCCAGGTGACGGCGTACCGGACGGGGATGGAGGACCTCGACGGACTCGATCGGTCGGCCCAGGACGTGGGCCTCGAGGCCGACCCGGACGACCTCGACCTCGGGCAGCTCAGGCATCGCCGGCCGGCGGACGTACCACCCGGGCCTCGACTCCGTTGCTGGAGAGCTGGCCGGACCCCTCGTGGTGCGGCAGCTCGTCGCTGAGGGTGCGGTAGGCGGTCTCCGCCGCCTGCTGCTCGGCCTCCTTCTTCGAGCGGCCGACGCCGCGGCCGTGCAGCCGGTCGGCGACCCGGACCCGCGCGGTGAAGGTCTTCATGTGGTCGGGACCCTCGTCCTCGATGACGTACTCGGGGACGCCGAGGTCGTGCAGCGCGCTGAGCTCCTGCAGGCTCGTCTTCCAGTCCAGGCCGGCGCCCATCGCGGCCGCCGCCTCGAGCATGGGGTCGAAGAGCAGGTGGACGACCCGGGCCGCGTCCTCGAAGCCGCCGCTGAGGTAGACGGCGCCGATCAGCGCCTCCACCGTGTCGGAGAGGATCGAGGACTTCTCCCGGCCTCCGGTCGCCTCCTCGCCCTTGCCGAGGCGGATGTGCACGCCGAGACCGATCGTGCGGGCGACGTCGGCCAGGGCACGGGCGTTCACGACGGCGGCCCGCAGCTTGGCCAGGCGGCCTTCGGAGAGCCCGGGGTGGGTCAGGTAGAGCGTCTCGGTGATCACCACGCCGAGCACGGAGTCGCCCAGGAACTCCAGGCGCTCGTTGGTCGGCAGGTTGCCGTTCTCGTAGGCGTAGGAGCGGTGGGTCAGGGCAAGCAGCAGCAGCTCGGGGTCCAGGACAGGATTCCCGAGCGCCTCACGCAGCTCGTCGGTCGGGTTCGACCCCGACGCGGGTGGCAACCCGGCGCTCGCGGTCAGAGGACCTGACGACGGTCGGCCCGGGCGCCGTACTGGCCGCACTCGGGGCACGCGCGGTGCGGCAGGTGCTTGGCGCCGCAGGCCGGGTTGGCGCAGTTCACGAGCGAGGGCGCGACGGCCTTCCACGCAGAACGACGGTGTCGCGTGTTGCTGCGCGACATCTTCCGCTTCGGGACAGCCACGGTTGCTCCTTGGGATTCGGTGGTGCTCGGTTGCTTCAGGTCAGTCTTCGGATGGTGCGGGTGCTTCGTGTACTGCGACCACGTCACCGAGGGCGGCCCACCTGGGGTCGACCGGTGCGTCGTGCCGATGCTCCGGGTCGTCCGCGAGCCGCGCACCACACTCGGCGCACAGTCCCGGACAGTCCTCCCGGCACAGCGGCTGGAACGGCAGTGCAAGCACGACCGCGTCCCGCAGCAGTGGCTCGAGGTCGATCAGATCGTCCTCCAGCCGGCTGACATCGTCGTCCTGGTCGTCCCCACGCCGCTCATGACCGGGGTCGTCGTAGACGAACAGCTCCTGGAGGTCGACGTGGAGGGTGTCCTCGATCGTCTCCAGGCACCGCGAGCACTCACCCTCCAGATCGGCTTGCGCCGTCCCGGTGACGAGCACTCCCTCCATGACCGCCTCGAGCCGCAGGTCGATGTCGACCGGCGAGCCCTCGGGGACCCTCAGGATCTCGATGCCGAGCTCTGCCGGCGCCTCCGCGGAGAACGACACCTGGCGTTGGGACCCCGGGCGGCGGCCGAGCTCGCGGGTGTCGAGCACGAGCGGCGCTCTCGGGTCGAGATTACGCAAGAGGTCACTTCCGTGGTGGTGCAAGCAGAACCTGCGGGAGTCTACCGGCCGATGTGCTGCGCAACCAACTCGGCAGGAACCCGTCAGTCGGCCTGGTCGGAGCGGGCGCGCTCGGCGAGGCGCTCGGTGAGCTGGGTGAGGACGTCGGGCGGGAGCAGCCCCGAGACGTCGCCCCCGAGCATCGCGACCTCCTTGACCAGCGAGGAGGCCAGGAACGACCACTCGGGGCTGGTCGGGATGAACACGGTCTCGACGTCGACCAGCGAGGAGTTCATCTGGGCCATCTGGAGCTCGTAGTCGAAGTCGCTGACCGCCCGGAGTCCCTTGACGATCGCGCGGATGTCGCGCTCCTGGCAGAAGGTGGTCAGCAGGCCCTCGAAGCCGGCGACGGTCACGTTGGGGAACTCGGCGCAGACCTTCTCCAGCATCGCGATGCGTTCCTCGGCGGAGAACAGCCGGGCGCGCGACTTGGCCTTGTTGATGCCGACCGCCACGACGACCTCGTCGAAGAGCAGCGAGGCCCTGGAGATGATGTCGATGTGGCCGTTGGTGACGGGGTCGAAGGAGCCCGGACAGACGGCCCTGCGCACTGTGTCGCTGCTCGTCATCGGGCGCACCCCCTGGGTCATGAGTCCTCGGCCGGCGAGTCGGCGCGAACGTACCAGAGCACCGTCTCGCCGTACTCCTTGCTCCGCTCGCGCACCAGGCCCGCGGGCCAGGCGGGTTCCACGCTACGCGCCGAGCGCTCCACGACCAGCACCGATCCGGGCGCGACCCAGCCGTAGTCGAGGAGCAGCGCCAGCACCTGCTCGAGCTCGGCGTTCTCCAGGGGGTACGGCGGGTCGGCGAACACCACGTCGTACGGCGCCCGTGCGTGCTGGCCGAGCACCCGCGCGACCGGGAGGGCGAGCACCTCGACCTTCCGGAAGCCCAGGGTGCCGGCGTTGTCCTGCACCATCCGGGCCGTACGACGGTCGGACTCCACCGAGGTGACCACACCGGCGCCGCGCGACATCGCCTCGAGGCCGATGGCACCCGAACCGGCGTACAGGTCGAGGAAGCGGAGCCCCGTCAGCGAGCCGAGCTGGGCCTCCAGCGCGGAGAAGAGTGCCTCGCGGACCCGGTCGGCGGTCGGCCGGGTGGCATCGCCCGTGGGCGTCTTGAGGCGTCGGCCGCCCGCGGTCCCCCCGATGATCCGCGTCATGTCATCTCCAGGTACTCGGCCTGCTCGGAGTCCTCGAGGCGGCGGGTCGCCTCGGCCAGGGCCGGGCTCGCCGAGAGGTCGGGGTCGGTGGCGAGGTGCTGGGTGGCGGCGGCGCGGGCACGCTCGATGACGTCCTCGTCGCGCAGCACCGAGAGCAGCTTGAGACTCGACCGCCCGCCGCTCTGCTCGATGCCGAGCACGTTGCCCTCGCGACGCTGCTCGAGGTCGATCCGGGAGAGCTCGAAGCCGTCGCGGGTCGAGGCCACCGCCGTCAGCCGCTCCATCGAGGTGCTCCCGGGGTCGACGGCCGTGACGAGCAGGCAGAGGCCGCTGTGACCACCCCGGCCGATGCGGCCGCGCAGCTGGTGCAGCTGGGAGACGCCGAAGCGGTCAGCGTCGAGGATCACCATCACGGTCGCGTTGGGGACGTCGACCCCGACCTCGATGACGGTGGTGGAGACGAGCACGTCGACCTCACCGGCGGCGAAGGACTGCATCACCCGGTCCTTGTCCTCGGGCGCCATCCGTCCGTGCAGCATCTCCACGCGCAGCCCGGAAAGCTGCCCCTCGGTCAGCTCGACAGCCGTCTCCTCGACCGAGCGGAGGGGTGCGCGACCGGTGTCGTCCCCTTCGTCGAGGTCGATGCGCGAGCAGACGACGTACGCCTGGCGGCCCTGCCCGACCTCCTCACGGATCCGCTGCCAGGCCCGGTCCAGCCAGTCCTGGCGAGCGGCCGGTACGACGGTCGTCTGCACGTCACCCCGCCCGGCCGGCAGCTCGGTCAGCGTGGAGGTGTCGAGGTCTCCGAACACCGTCATCGCGACCGTGCGCGGGATCGGCGTCGCGGTCATCACCAGCACGTGCGGCGGCGCCCCGGCCTTGCCGCTCAGGGCGGCCCGCTGCTCGACCCCGAACCGGTGCTGCTCGTCGACCACCACCAGGCCGAGCTCGGCGAACTGGACACGCTCCTCGAGGAGGGCGTGGGTGCCGATGACGATGCCGGCCTCGCCGCCGGCGGCCTCCGCGAGAGCAGTGCGGCGCGAGGCGGCGTTCAGCGAGCCCGTCAGCAGCGCCACCCGGGTCGCCCCCTCCGCTCCTCCGAGGAAGCCTCCCTCGGCCAGGTCGCCGAGCATGGCGACGATCGAGCGGTGGTGCTGCTGGGCCAGCACCTCGGTCGGCGCCAGCAGAGCCGCCTGGCCGCCTGAGTCGATCACCTGGAGCATCGCCCGCAGCGCGACCACCGTCTTGCCGGAGCCGACCTCGCCCTGCAGGAGCCGGTGCATCGGGTGGCCCTGTCCGAGCTCGGTCGCGATCTCGTCGCCGATCTCGCGCTGCCCGTCGGTGAGTGCGAACGGGAGACGCTCGTCGAAGCGGTCGAGCAGCCCACCGCTCCGACCCGGTCGCGGGTTGGCGACGGTGGCCTCGATGGCGGCTCGGCGGCGGGCGAGCAGGGTCTGGGTGACGAAGGCCTCGTCGTACTTCAGCCGGTCGGCCGCCTTGACCTTCTGACCCCAGTTGTCGGGGCGGTGGATCCCGCGCAGCGCGTGGCCGATCGTGACGAGGTCCTCGGCCTCGCGCACCGAGGGGGGCAGCACGTCGGGGACGTCCTCGACGAGGTCGAGCGCCATCGCGATGGCGTTCTCGAGGTTCCACGGGTTGATGCCGGCCACGGCCGGGTAGATCGGGATCAGGTCGGGCATCCTGGCGAACGCGTCATCGGCCTGGTCGCCGTACATGCGCGACTCGGGGTTGGTCAGCTGCCAGGCGCCGTTGAACCACTTCAGCCGGCCGACGAACAGACCGACGGCTCCCTGCGGCATCTGCTTGGCCCGCCAGTCGGCGGTGTGCTTCTGCCGGTCGAAGTAGGTCATGGTCAGGCTGCCGTCCTCGGCACGGACGCGGACCTCGAGGCGGTAGGCCGTGCGGTGCGTACGACGGTCCTGGTAGGGCTTCTGGACGCTGCTCACGACCTCTCCGACCATCGTCAGCAGGTCGCCCTCGTTGAGGTCGTCGAGCTCGCTGAGGCTGCCCTTGCGGACGTAGCGGCGCGGGAACACGCCGAGCAGGTCGCCCACCGTCTCGATGCCGGTGGCCTTCTTGATCTTGCCCGCTTCCTTGCCGCCGATGGCCGCCACCGGCGACTCCCAGCGCACCTGCACCCCCGCCACGGCTACTCCACCGCCACCAGCAGCGGGTAGCGGTCCTGGCCGCCCTCGTAGACCACCACGTCGACGCCGGGGTGGGCTCGTTGCACCCACGCCTCGCACGCCTGCGCCAGGTCGCCGGCCTCGGCACCCGCGACCAGCGTGACCAGCTCCCCGCCGCCGCCGATCAGCCGTTCGAGCACGCCGCACGCGACCTCGTAGAGGTCCTTGGCCACGATCGCGAAGTCACCGTTGATGACCCCGAGCGCGTCGCCCACCGAGCAGGGGCCGGCGGTCGTCATGGCGTCCTTGGCCGCGACGGTGACCGCGCCGTGCCGGGCGCCGCGGGCGGCGGCGGTCATGTGCACGACGTCGCTGTCCAGGGGCCGACCGGGCTCGTGCACGGCCAGCGCGGCGATGCCCTGGACCTGGGCCCGGGTCGGGATCACCACGACGTGGATGCCCTTGGCCTCGGCCTCGTGGGCCGCCGCCTCGGCCACTCCCAGCGAGTCGGGGTCGTTGGGCAGCACGATGACCTCCTCGGCCGCCGTCTGCTCGATGGCCTCGAGCACCTCACGCGTGCTCGGCCGTCGGCCGGGGCCACCGTCGATGACGAGGGCGCCGGACTCGCGGAACAGGGCGTTCAGGCCGGGTCCGGCGGCGACGATGACCAGTCGGCGGCCGCGGCGCTCGGCCCGCTTGTCGCGGGCGCGATCGATCTGCTCGGCGAAGTGGGTGACCTCGATCCGGCGGGGTGAGCCGGCCCGGATCCCGGCCTCGACCGCGGCGCCGACGTCGGCGACGTGCACGTGGACGTTCCAGAGTCCCTCGCCGCCCACCACGACCAGGGAGTCGCCCAGCGAGGCCAGCTCCTCACGCAGCGGCGCGATGGCGTCGTCGTCGGCCTCGAGCAGGTACATCACCTCGTACGCCGGCCCGCCCTCGGTCAGGTCGCCGGTCTGGATCCTCGCGACCGGGATGGCCGGCGAACCCACGTGGGGAGTGGCGGTGGTGGCGCGCTTGCCGGTGATCGCGGACTCGGCGGCGTCCAGCACCACGCACAGGCCCCGACCGCCCGCGTCGACCACACCTGCCTGGGCCAGGACGGGCAGCTGTTCGGGAGTCCGGGCCAGGGCCTCCCGGGCGGCGCTGGCGGCGGCCCGCACGACGTCACCGAGCCGGTCCTCGCGGACCTCCGCCGCCGTCGCAGCCGCCTCCGACGCGGCCCGGGCGACGGAGAGGATGGTGCCCTCGACCGGTTTGCCGACCGCGGCGTAGGCAGCCTCGGTGGCGAGTGCCATCCCCTCGGCGAACACCGATGCCGAGCGGTCGTCGGGGCCGGCCCGCCCGATCCGCCGGAGCAGGGCCCCGATCAGCTGGCTGAAGATGACGCCGGAGTTGCCGCGAGCGCCGAGCAGCGCACCGCGGGCGTAGGCGCGCATGGCCAGACGCAGGTCGTCCGGGTGCTCCTCGAGAGCAGCCGCCATGGCGTCGCGAGCCGACTCGACGGTGAGGAACATGTTGGTCCCGGTGTCGCCGTCCGGGACCGGGTAGACGTTGAGGGCGTCGATCTCCTCGCGGCTCGCGGAGAGCCCGTCGACAGCGAGGTCCGCGAACCGGCGTACGACGTCGAGATCGAAGGTGGCAACATCTGCCTGCGCCATCGCCGTCGTACCCCCTGCCCTGTGGAAGGGATCACGGTAGACGGTCGCTCCTCGATTCGCGTCTCGGTGGGGCTCTGAGTTATTCTCGTGCGGTTGCCCGAAGCTCACTCTCGGGCCCCCTGACTGAACCTGTCTTGTTCGAGATCCAACCCGAGGAGTGCACGGTGGCTGCCGTCTGCGACATCTGCGCCAAGAAGCCTGGCTTCGGCAACAACCGACCGTGGTCGCGCAAGATCACGAAGCGTCGCTTCAACCCCAACATCCAGCGCGTGCGGGCCACCGTCAACGGCTCCCCCAAGCGTCTCAACGTCTGCACCGGCTGCCTCAAGGCCGGCAAGGTCAGCCGCTGACGCACTGAAGCTGCCGCGACCGCCCTCGTCCTCCTGGACGGGGGCGGTTCGTGTTTCTGTGCCCTGGTTCACGACACGTGTTGTGACCGGCAGCCCGCTCAGAAGTGCGCCCACCCAGCCGGCCCGTCGTACGCCGCCCCGTCGACCGTGACGCCCTCCCCCGCGGCCACCGTGCCGATCCGGGTGAACCCCTCCGGGAGGTCGGTGCCGGCCGGGAAGGTGGCGAGGATGGCGTGGTCGTCGCCGCCGCCGAGGACGAACTGCATCGGGTCGACCCCGAGGGCGGAGCCGACGGCCCGCATCGGCTCGGCCAGCTCGAAGGCGGCGCGCTCGATGTCGACGGCCACCCCCGATCCGGCGGCGACGTGGCCGGCGTCGGCCACCAGCCCGTCGGAGACGTCGATCATCGCGGTGGCGCCGGCGCGGGCAGCGGCCAGGCCCGCGGTGTACGGCGGCTGCGGGCGCTGGTAGGCCTCGACCAGGACGCGAGGCGAGCGGAAGCCCCGGCCGAGCACGGCGAGGCCGGCGGCGGCCCAGCCCTGGCGACCGGCGAGGGCGAGTACGTCGCCCGGCTGGGCGCCCGACCGGAGCACCGGCGAGACCTCGCAGGTGCCCATCACCGTGATGGCGATGACCACCTCGTCGGCCGTGGTCAGGTCTCCCCCGACGATCGTGGCACCGACCAGGGCCGCCTCCTCGGCGATCCCGTCGGCGAGGTCGAGGGCCCAGCGCACGGGCAGGTCGGCAGGTGCGGCCAGTCCGACGGTCAGCGAGTGCGCCGTACCACCCATGGCGTTGACGTCGGAGAGGTTGGCAGCGGCCGCCTTGCGACCGATGTCGCGTGCCTGTGCCCACTCGCGGCGGAAGTGGCGGCCCTCGACGAGCAGGTCGGTGGAGACCACGACATGACCCTTCGGGGTGCGGAGCACGGCAGCGTCGTCACCGGGTCCGACGTACACGTGGGAGTCCTGGGTGAAGCGCCCCGTCAGTACCGAGATCAGGCCGAACTCCCCCGCGTCGGCGAGTGTGGCGTCGGCCGCGAACGGCTCCTGGGGAGTCATGGCACCATCTGACCAGATCGACTCGGCCCGGCATCGAGGCCCATCGTGTTTCGCCCCGGCTGGTCGTCGGGTAGGTTGCGAGCGTTCCAGACTTTTCCGATCACCGAGGGAGTCCACATGGTCGTCCAGGCCTACATCCTGATCCAGACCGATGTCGGCAAGGCCGCGGAGGTCGCGCAGCGGATCACTGACATCAAGGGCGTCATCCTCGCCGAGGACGTCACCGGCCCCTACGACGTCATCGTCCGCGCGGAGGCTCGCAACGTCGACGAGCTCGGCAAGCTGGTGGTGGCCAAGGTGCAGACGCTCGAGGGCATCACGCGTACGTTGACGTGCCCCGTCGTCCACATCTGAGCACCCGCTCCTCCCGACGCCCGTCACCCCTCGGGGTGGCGGGCGTCGTCGTGCTGACGACCCTGCTCGTCTCCACCCTGGCCGGCTGCGGCGCCGTGCGCCTGCACGACCACGAGGTCTCGGCGGCCGATCGCCGGGCCTGCCAGGCGCTGGTCGACGACCTGCCCCACCGGGTCTCCGAGCTCCCGCGTCGCGGGACCAAAGGTGGTGACCTCGGCGCCGCGTGGGGTGACCCGGCCATCGTGCTGACGTGCGGAGTCGGTACGCCGAAGGGCTACCGCCCGACGTCTCCGTGCCAGCGGGTCAACGGGGTCGGCTGGTTCGTCCCGGAGGACCAGATCTCCGACCAGGGCAAGGACGTCGTGATGACCACCATCGACCGCAAGCCGAACATCGAGGTCGTCGTACCCTCCGACTACCGCCCCCCGGACGCCGCCATGGTCGACCTCGCCGGGGCCATCAAGAAGCACACCAAGGTGGTCAGTCCCTGCTCGTGAGCGAGCCGCTCAGCGCAACCCGGTCTCGCGGTCCAGGGCGAGCTGCACGAGGCGCTCGATCAGGGCGGGATAGCTGAGCCCGGACTCCTGCCACAGCAGCGGGAACATCGAGGTCGCAGTGAAGCCGGGCATGGTCTCGACCTCGTTGACCAGCACCCGGTTGTCCGGCAGCACGAAGAAGTCGACGCGTGCGAGGCCCTCGACGTCGAGTGCCTCGAAGGCGCGTACGGCGAGGTCGTGCACCTGCTCGACGATGTCCTCGTTGAGCGAGGCAGGGATGCGGTAGCTCTGCTCGAGGTACTTCGCCTCGAAGTCGTAGAACGAGTGCTCGGGAGCAACGGTGATCTCGGCGATCGCACTCACCTCCGGGACACCGCCGTCGAGTCCCTGCAGGACCCCGATCTCGACCTCGCGGGCGTTGGTGGCCGCCGACTCGACGAGCACCTTCGGGTCGTAGCGCCGCGCCTCCTCGATGGCCTCGTCGAGCTGGGAGGCGTCGTCGACGCGGCTGATCCCGAAGCTCGATCCGGCTCGCGCCGGCTTCACGAACACCGGGTAGTCGAGGGCCTCCACCGCCTCGCGGATGGCCGCTGGGTCGCGTTCCCACTGGCGGGGGCGGACCAGCACGTAGGGCAGCACCGGCAGTCCGGCGGCCATGAACAGCTGCTTCATGAAGTGCTTGTCGGTGCCGACGGCGCTCGAGAGCACTCCCGCCCCGACGTACCGCACGTCGGCCATCTCCAGCAGCCCCTGCAGGGTGCCGTCCTGGCCCCACGGCCCGTGCATGACCGGGAAGACGACGTCAACCTCGCCGAGGACGTTGGGCACGTCCCCGGGGTCGGTGACCACCAGCCCCTGGCCGGGTGTGAGCGCGACCTCGGTCTTCCCCGTCACCGAGGGCAGCTCGCCCGCCGGGCCGAGCGCGAGCTGGCCCTCGTCGACCGGCTCCAGCACCCAGCGGCCGTCGGGGGCGATCCCGACCGGCACCACGTCGTACTTCTCCGGGTCGAGCGCTGCGATCACGCTGCCGGCGGAGATGCAGGAGATCGAGTGCTCGCTGGAGCGGCCACCGAACACGACGGCGACACGGGGCTTGCGGCCAGGGTCCGAGGGGCTGCTCACGCGAGCGACCCTACCGGCGCCTCTGGGCCGCGCCGGGGTGCACGCGCACGACTATCTACGCTGGCGCCATGCGTCCCGCCACCCGCGCCGTCCACTCCGGCCGTCCGCCGCACGAGCCCGACCAGCCGCTGAACACGCCCATCACGATGGCCGCGACGTACGTCGCCGGCGGTGACCTGGAGTACGGCCGCTACGACAACCCCACCTGGCGGGCGTTCGAGGAGGCACTCGGCGAGCTCGAGGGTGGCCGGTGCCTCAGCTTCGCCAGCGGGCTGGCCGCCGTCTCGACCATCCTCGACCTCGTCGCCAACGGCGAGAAGGTGGTCGCTCCCCGGCACGCCTACAACGGTTCGCTCGGCCAGCTGGCCGACCTCGAGGCCCGAGGGCGCATCACCTCCCACCTCGTCGACATCGAGGACACCGATGCGGTGGTCGCCGCCTGCGAGGACGCGTCGCTGGTGTGGATCGAGTCGCCGACCAACCCCGCCATGGAGCTGGCCGACATTCCCACGATCACCAAGGCGGCGCACGACGCCGGGGCGTACGTCGTCGTCGACAACACCTTCGCCACCCCGGTCCTCCAGCAGCCGCTCGAGTGGGACGTCGACCTGGTCGTGCACTCGGCGACCAAGTTCATCGGCGGCCACGCCGACCTGCTGATGGGTGCGATCGTCACCCGCGACGAGCAGCTGTACGGCGTGCTCAAGGGACGACGCGACCTCGTCGGCGCCATCCCCGGAGCATTCGAGGCGTGGCTCGCGCTGCGTGGCCTGCGCACGCTCCCGCTGCGGATGGAGCGTTGTCAGTCCAACGCCGCCGAGCTCGTACGACGGTTGCGGGAACGCCCCGACGTCACCGAGGTCCGCTACCCCGGCTTCGGCGGCATGATCTCGATCGTGCTGCCCGACGGCGGGATCGCCGACCTCGTCCAGCACTCCACCCGGCTCTGGGTCTACGCCACCTCGCTCGGCGGCGTCGAGTCCACGCTCGAGCGTCGCCGGAGGTGGAAGAGCGAGCCCGCCACCATCCCCGACGGACTGATCCGGCTCTCGGTCGGCATCGAGGACGTCGAGGACCTCTGGGAGGACCTCGTCCAGGCTCTCGACGCCGGCACCGCCTGACCGTTCGCCCCATCGGGCACGCCTCGGCGTGTGCTCCACCGCTGACGGCGAAGCCTGGGACAAGATCGAGGCAGCCCCCGTGTGGCGTCAGTCACCAGCAGGGTTGTCGTGCTTGCACGATGCGGCGCGGCTCGGGACGTACCCCGGGAGGAACCCCGATGAAGCGAGTCACCCGCATCACCACCATCGCCGGCGCCACGCTGGCCACGGCGGTCGTCGCCAGCAGCGTGGTCGGCACCCACCTCGCCGACACCGACAGTGCCGCCAAGGCGACGCTGACCGCCACGCGCGTCACCCCCGACTCCGCGATCGAGAAGAAGATCAACGCCCTGGTCGACAAGATGACGACCAAGGAGAAGCTCCAGCAGGTCCAGCTGCTCTCCGACGGCCAGATCACCGACGCCGACGCCAAGGCGGGCGTCGGTGGGGTCTTCTCGTTGACCGACCCCGCCAAGATCAACCACTTCCAGCACCTCGCGGTGGAGAAGTCGCGGCTGCACATCCCGATCCTGTTCGCCTACGACACCATCCACGGCTACCGCACGATCTTCCCGGTGCCGCTCGGCGCGGCCAGCTCGTTCGACCCCGACGTGGCGCGCACCGACGCCTCGATCGGCGCTCGGGAGTCGGCGACGGTCGGCATCAAGCAGATCTACAGCCCGATGGTCGACGTCTCCCACGAGCCGCGCTGGGGCCGCATCGTCGAGGGCAACGGTGAGGACCCGTACCTCGGCTCGGCCATGGCAGCCGCCCGGGTGCACGGCGCCCAGGGCATCGACTACGCCGCGAAGAACAAGACGGTCACCTCGGTCAAGCACTTCGTCGGGTACGGCGCCGCGGAGGGCGGTCGCGACTACAACACCACCGACATGTCCGAGTCGACGCTGCGCAACCTCTACCTGCCGCCGTTCAAGGCCGCGGTGGATGCCGGGTCCGACACGGTGATGTGCTCCTTCAACGCCCTCAACGGTGTCCCCGGCTGCGCCAACAAGGACACCGAGACCAACATCCTCAAGAAGGAGTGGGGCTTCGACGGCTTCATCGAGAGCGACTACACGGCCGTCTCCGAGACACGGGCCTGCCCCCAGACGAACCCCGACGGGACCCCCGCCCCGTGCGGCCACGGGACCGCGGCCGACGGCGCCGAGGCCGGTGCCAACTCACTGATGGCCGGCACCGACTCCGAGATGGTCAGCACCCACATCCGCGACAACGGCGTGCAGCTGCTGGCGCAGAAGAAGATCACCATGAGCCGGCTCGACGACGCCGTACGCCGGATACTGCGGGTCAAGTTCCGCGCCGGCCTGTTCGACCACCCCTACGTCGACCAGGCCAAGGCCACCGACCCGAAGTCGTTCGTGACGGCCGCCGACCGCAAGGCCGCCCGCACCGCCGCGTCGCGCTCGATGGTGCTGCTGAAGAACGACAAGAGCGGCGCCAACCCGACATTGCCGCTCGACCCCACGAAGAAGACCGCGGTGATCGGCCCGCTCGGCGACGACCAGCACGACATGCTCGGTCCGTGGTGGGGCAAGGGCAAGGGCGAGGACACCGACGCCGTGAGCGTCTTCCAGGGCATCAAGGCCCAGTCGCCGAGCGCGACGTACAGCCAGGGCTGCAAGATCGACAACCTCGAGCCGCCGCAGAACACGCCTGAGAGCGAGTGCTCGCCCACCGACGGCTTCGCCGACGCCATCGCCAAGGCCAAGGCGGCCGACCAGGTCGTGCTCGCGCTCGGTGAGTCCCGCGAGATGAGCGGTGAGGCGACCTCCCGCTCGAACATCGACCTGCCGGGCCAGCAGCAGGAGCTGATCGACGCGATCGCCAAGACCGGCAAGCCGTTCGTGGTGGTCCTGTTCAACGGTCGGCCGCTCACGCTGTCGAACGTCGCCGCTTCCTCGCCGGCCATCCTCGAGGCGTGGTTCCCCGGCATCGAGGCCGGCAACGCGGTCGCAGACGTCGTGTTCGGCAAGACCGACCCGGGCGGCAAGCTGCCGGTCTCGTTCCCGCAGCGGCTCGGCCAGGTGCCGATCTACTACAACCACGAGCCCACCGGACGGCCGTGCGACGTCACGCAGAAGTACAACTCGCGCTACCGCGACCTGCGCTCGTGCGACCCGCTGTACCCGTTCGGGTTCGGCCTCAGCTACACGACGTTCTCGGTCACCAACCTGAGCCTCGACCACACCAAGGTCGACCGTGACGGTCGGGTGCACGCGTCGGTGAAGGTGACCAACACCGGGAAGAGGACCGGCGACGACGTCGTACAGCTCTACCTGCACGACCCCGTCGCGAGCCTCTCCCAGCCCGTACGCCGCCTCCGCGGCTTCGAGCGGGTCACCCTGAAGCCGGGCCAGTCGCAGCGCGTCAGGTTCACCATCGACCGCTCCGACTTCGGCTTCTACGACAACGACGGGAAGTTCGTGGTCGAGCCCGGCCAGATCGACCTCTACGCCGGCGACTCCTCGCAGGCCACCCTCACCAAGTCGTTCCAGGTCACCGACTGAGCGCAACGTCATACGACGTGGTCGCCATGGCGACCACTTCGTATGACGTCACAACCTCGCCGGCCGGATCGTCACCCAGATGACGGAACGAGACGCGAGGATGTGACCCGTGAGCGACGACGAGCGGCTGGTCGAGGAGTTCGAGGCCCACCGGGAGCGGCTGCGTGCAGTGGCCTACCGGATGCTGGGGTCGGGGCACGAGGCCGACGACGCCGTGCAGGAGACCTGGCTGCGACTGCGCCGCAGCGAGGGCATCGACAACCTCGGTGGCTGGCTGACCACCGTGGTGAGTCGCGTCTGCCTCGACATGCTGCGGGCACGGACGAACAAGCGCGAGGACGAGCTCACCGAGGCCGTTGTGTACGACGGCGTGGTCGGTGGCACGAGCGAGAGCGACCCGGAGCTCGAGGCCGAGCTCGCCGACTCGGTCGAGGAGGCCCTGCATGTCGTGCTCAGGTCGCTCTCGCCGGCCGAGCGGCTCGCCTTCGTGCTGCACGACCTGTTCGCCGTGCCCTTCGACGACATCGCCACCATCATCGGCCGCTCCCCCGCAGCCACTCGTCAGCTGGCCAGTCGGGCACGGCGACGCGTGCAGCAGCCGAACGCTCCGGCCGACTACGGCGACCGTGAGGTGGTCAGGGCCTTCCTGCAGGCCTCGCGCAACGGTGACTTCGAGGAGCTGCTCGCGCTGCTCGACCCGGGCGCCGTCGTACGCGCCGACGCGGCCGCCGTGCAGATGGGGTCCGAGGCGCTGGTCAGCGGGTCTCAGGCCGTGGCCGAGACGTTCGTGGGCCGGGCACGGGCGGCCAAGGAGGCACTCGTCGACGGCGCCTCCGGCGCGGCGTGGCAGCTGCACGGCGAGACCAAGGTCGCCTTCGGCTTCACCGTCGTCGACGGGCTGATCACCGAGATCGAGCTGCTCGCTGACCCGGAGGTGCTGGCACCCCAGCGGGTGGTGCTGGTCTGATCACTCGCGCTCGTGCTTGGTGTCGCGGGCGATGAACGCGTGCATCATGTCCTGCGGGCTCATCTCGCCGGCGACCACCGCGGCGACGTGCTCCGCAACCGGGGCGTCCACACCGCTGTTGCTGGCCAGGTCGTAGAGGGAGGCGCACGACTTGGCGCCCTCGGCCACCTGCCGGGTCGAGGCGATGATCTCCTCGGTCGACATGCCGCGGCCGATGTTCTCGCCGAAGGTGCGGTTGCGCGACAGCGGCGAGGAACAGGTCGCGACGAGGTCACCGAGTCCGGCCAGCCCCATCAGCGTCAGCGGGTCGGCGCCGAGCTTCATCGCCAGCCGCGCCGTCTCCGCGAGCCCGCGCGTGATCAGGGAGGCGGTCGTGTTGTCGCCGAAACCGAGCCCGATCGCCATGCCGACACAGAGAGCCACGACGTTCTTGTAGGCGCCGCCGAGCTCGCAGCCGAGCACGTCGGTGCTGCGGTAGGGGCGGAAGGCCTGGGAGTGGCACAGGTCCTGCAGCCGTCGCGCGACGTTCTCGTCCTCGCACGCGACGACGCTCGCAGCCGGCTCGCGCTGCGCGATCTCCCGAGCCAGGTTGGGCCCGCTGACCACGCAGATGCGCTCGGCGGGGGCGCCGGTGACCTCGCGGATCACCTCGCTCATCCGCTTGGTGGTGCCGAGCTCGACGCCCTTCATCAGCGAGACGAAGACCGCGTCGGCCGGCATCACGTCGGTCCACTGGCCGAGGTTCTCGCGCAGCTTCTGCGACGGCACGGAGAGTACGACGAACTCGGCGCCCGCGGCCGCCTCCTCGGGGTCCGGGGTGGCGCGTACCGAGGGCGGCAGCTCGATCCCGGGGAAGTACTCGGTGTTCTCGTGGCGCTCGTTGATCGCCTCGCAGACCTCGGGACGGCGGCCCCAGATGGTCACGTCCTGGCCGGCGTCCGCGAGCACGAGGCTGAACGCCGTACCCCACGAGCCGGCACCGAACACCGCCACCTTGGTCATGCCTGCCCCCGCTTCCGCTTGTTCGGGTTGCCGATCTCGTGCACGCCCGAGCCCTTCGGGTCGAAGCGTACGGCGGGAGCCGTGCTGCCGCGGAGATCCTCCACGAGCCGGGTGATGGCGGCCATGATCCGGTCGGTCGCCTCGCGCAGGACCTCCTCGGTGAGCGGCTTGCCACGCAGGTCGTCGAGGTCGACGGGGTCGCCGACCTTGTAGTGCGCCGTCCTGCGCGGGATCACGTGCGGTCTCACGGAGTACGCCGGCAAGATGTTCTGGGCCCCCCACTGCCCGATCGGGATCACCGGGCACCCCGTGGCCAGGGCGATCCGGGCCGCGCCGGTCTTGCCGCGCATCGGCCACCCGTCGGGGTCCTTGGTGATGGTGCCCTCGGGGTAGACGCCGATGCACTCGCCTGCGTGGATCGCCTCGACCGCGGCGTCGAACGCGCTGGCCGCGCCATCGGTCATCCGGGCCACCGGGATCTGGCCCGCGTCCTTGACGATGTGCTTGAGCAGCGGCGTGTGCCAGAGCGCCTCCTTGGCCAGGTAGCGCACCAGCCGTCCGTGCTCGTAGAGGAACCAGCCCAGCGTCATCGGGTCGAGGTGGCTGATGTGGTTGACCGCGACGACGCAGCCGCCGGTGGCCGGGATCTTCTCGCCGTCGATCCAGTCGTGCCTGGTCGCCGCCAGCAGCGTCGGCTTCACGATGACGACGACCGTCGACCACGCCCAGCCACGCTTCTGCTGCAGCTTGCGGACCTTCGCCACCGACGCCTCCCGTTCTCCGCCCGTCCCGCACGCGAGCCTACTGCTCAGCGGCTCCTCGACCCCTGAGAGGATCGACACGATGTCGCACACGTTCGCCCTGCTGGTGCCGGTGAAGGCGCTGTCACTGGCCAAGTCCCGGCTCGCGGTCAGCGGGGCCGGAGGCCGAGAGCCGCTGATGCGGGCGTTCGCCCTCGACGCGATCACGGCGGCCCTGCGGAGCCCGGTGGTCGGCCAGGTCCACGTCGTCACCGATGACCCCGGGTTCGAGGTCGACGGCGTACGCCGCCTCCCCGACGAGGGCCAGGGCGACCTGAACCGGGCCCTGCACCACGCGGCGCTACGGGTGCGCCTCGCTGATCCCGACGTCGCGGTGGCGGCCATGTGCGCCGACCTCCCCAGCCTGCGTACCGAGGACCTGACCGATGCCTTGTCGGCCGGGCTGACACCCCGCTGGTTCGTCGCCGACGCGGCCGGCACCGGTACGACGCTGCTCGCGGCCGGCCCGGGCGTCGATCTCGACCCGCACTTCGGTGCCGGGTCGGCCCGTCGCCACGAGGACTCGGGTGCTGCACCGGTCCGCGCCGAGCTCGTCTCGTTGCGCCGGGACGTGGACACCGAGGACGACCTGGCGGCCGCGCAGGCACTCGGCTTCGGTGCGCACACCGTCCGCGCCCTGGCCGGGACATGAAAGAGCGGCGGGACCCGTGTGGGTCACCGCCGCTCTCGTGCGAGGAGGACGCTAGGACTTCTTGGCGGTCTTCTTCGCGGGTGCCTTCTTGGCCGTCGACGCCTTCTTGGCCGGTGCTTTCTTGGCCGTCGTCTTCTTCGCTGCCGAGGTCTTCTTGGCCGTCGTCTTCTTGGCCGTCGACGCCTTCTTCGCCGTCGACTTCTTGGCAGCCGAGGTCTTCTTGGCCGGTGCCTTCTTGGCCGTCGACGCCTTCTTCGCCG
>NZ_KE384490.1:0-476950 GCF_000426045.1 Marmoricola sp. URHB0036 | reverse complement strand
GCCTTCTTGGCCGTCGACGCCTTCTTCGCCGTCGACTTCTTGGCTGCCGAGGTCTTCTTGGTGGTGGCGGCACCCGCTGCCTTCTTGGCAGCAGCGGCCGTACGGGCCACAGCCGGCTTGGCTGCAGAGGGCGTGGCCTTCTCGACCGCGGCAAGGGTGACGGCCGGCAGTTTCTTCGCCCCGGACACGACGTCCTTCAGCTGTGCGCCGGCCTTGAAGTTCGGGACCGCCTTCTTCTTGGCCTTGATCCGCTGTCCGGTCGAGGGGTTGCGCACCCAACGGGCGTCGCGCACCTTCTTCTCGAACGAACCGAATCCGGTGATGGCGACCTTCTCGCCCTTCGCGACCTCGCGGGTGATGGTGTCGAGCACCGAATCAAGCGCATGAGCGGCCGCCTTGCGGTTGCCTTCAAAGCGAGCCGCCAGGGTGTCGATCAACTGACTCTTGTTCACAAGCTTCCCTTTCGTGAACGTCGGCCGAGCGCCTTGCTCGACTAATTGCCCTACGCACGCTAGGGAAAAGTGACAGGTACCACAATGGAAACGGTGCGTGTCGCTTCAGTTGTTGGAAAGGTTTCGCTTTGCCCGTTGACGAAATCGACGCGTTTGGTCAGTGAATCGTGGCCGGTTTCCACGACGGGCGAAGCGATTCGTAGGCCACGATGTCGTCCTCGTGGGACAGCGTGATGCCGATGTCGTCGAGTCCTTCGAGCAGTCGCCAACGGGTGTAGTCGTCGATGTCGAAGGAGTCCTCGATCGCGCCGATTCCCTCGCCTGCCTTGACGATTCTCGCTTCGAGGTCGACCGTCACGGTGCTGCCGGGGTTGGACTCGAGGTGGTCCCACAACCGCTGCACGACCTTCTGGTCGACCTGCGCGGCGACGAGTCCGGCCTTGCCGGAGTTGCCGCGGAAGATGTCCCCGAAGCGGGCACTGATCACGGCCCTGAAGCCGTAGTTCTGCAGAGCCCACACTGCGTGCTCCCGTGACGAGCCGGTTCCGAAGTCCGGGCCGGCGACGAGCACCGAGCCGGCGGCGTACTCGCTCCGGTTCAGCACGAAGCCCGGATCGTTTCGCCAGGCAGCGAACAGACCGTCCTCGAAACCCGTGCGCGTGACGCGCTTGAGGTAGACGGCCGGGATGATCTGGTCGGTGTCGACGTTGCTGCGTCGCAGCGGTACACCGACACCGGTGTGGGTGGTGAACTTCTCCATGGCTCAGGCCTCCAGCGGTTCGAGGTCGGCGGGCGAGGACAGGGTGCCGCGGACAGCCGTGGCAGCCGCGACCGGCACGGACACGAGGTGGGTCCGTCCGCCCTTGCCCTGACGTCCTTCGAAGTTGCGGTTGGACGTCGACGCACTGCGCTCGCCCGGTGTCAGCTGGTCGGGGTTCATGCCCAGACACATGGAGCACCCGGCGCCGCGCCACTCGCCGCCGGCCTCCTTGAAGACGACGTCGAGGCCTTCGTCCTCCGCCTGCATCCGCACCCGCACCGAACCGGGTACGACGAGCAACCGGGTGTCCTGGTCGACGCTGCGACCCTTGAGGATCTCGGCGGCGAGTCGGAGGTCCTCGATGCGGCCGTTGGTGCACGAGCCGACGAACACGGTGTCGACCTTCACCTCGCGCATCGGGGTGCCGGCCTCGAGGGCCATGTACTCCAGCGCCTTCTCGGCACCGATCCTGTCGTCAGGGTCCTCGAACTGCGCCGGGTCGGGCACGGCACCGCCCAGCGGGATGCCCTGCCCGGGGTTGGTTCCCCAGGTGACGAACGGCGTCATCGTGCTGGCGTCGAGCACGATCTCGCGGTCGAAGACCGCGTCGTCGTCGGTGGCCAGGGACTTCCAGTGCTCGACGGCGGCGTCCCAGTCGGCACCCGTAGGCGCCTCGGCCCGACCCTCGATGTAGTCGAAGGTGGTCTGGTCGGGTGCGATCAGGCCGGCCTTGGCACCCCACTCGATGCTCATGTTGCAGACCGTCATGCGGCCCTCCATGGAGAGCTCCTCGATGGCCTGGCCGCGGTACTCGACGATGTAGCCCTGGCCGCCACCGGTGCCGGTGTGCGTGATCAGCGCGAGGACCATGTCCTTCGCGGTGACGCCCTCGGGCAGGCTGCCGTTGATGGTGACGGCCATCGTCTTGGGACGGGCCTGCGAGAGCGTCTGGGTGGCGAGCACGTGCTCGACCTCGGAGGTGCCGATACCGAACGCGATCGCGCCGAAGGCACCGTGGGTGGAGGTGTGGGAGTCGCCGCACACGATCGTCATGCCGGGCTGGGTCAGGCCGAGCTGGGGGCCGATGATGTGCACGATGCCCTGCTCGATGTCACCGAGGGGGTGCAGCCGGACGCCGAACTCCTCGGCGTTGCGACGCAGCGTGTCGACCTGGGTCTTCGAGACGGGGTCGGCGATGGGCTTGTCCCAGTCGAGCGTGGGCACGTTGTGGTCCTCGGTCGCCAGGGTGAGGTCGGGGCGGCGTACGGACCGCCCGCTGAGCCGCAGACCGTCGAACGCCTGGGGTGAGGTGACCTCGTGGATGAGGTGGAGATCGATGAACAGGAGATCGGGCTCACCCTCGGCGCTGCGGACGACGTGTTCGTCCCAGACTTTTTCCGAAAGCGTTCTACCCATATCCATTTCCTTCCCGCGTCGTTTCACATACTGAACGCCCCAAGCAGCGGGGCGTGAGACCACCCTACTTTGCATCCCACTCTCCGAGACGGCAGTATTAAAATATGGACAACTCATCTGGAGTAGGCGTCCTGGACAAGGCCGCCCTCGTGCTCGCAGCGCTCGAGTCAGGACCGGCAACCCTGGCCGGACTCGTCGCCGGTACGGGCCTTGCCCGACCCACCGCACATCGCCTGGCGGTCGCTCTCGAGCACCACCGCCTCGTCGCCCGCGACATGCAGGGCCGCTTCGTGCTGGGCCCCCGCCTGGCCGAGCTCTCGGCCGCCGCGGGCGAGGACCGGCTCCTGGCCACCGCCGGCCCGGTGCTCGCACGGCTGCGCGACATCACGGGCGAGTCCGCCCAGCTGTGGCGCCGCCAGGGCGAGTTCCGCGTCTGCGTCGCAGCCGCCGAGCGACCCAGCGGCCTGCGCGACACCATCCCGATCGGCTCGCAGCTGACCATGCGCGCCGGCTCCGCCGCCCAGGTGCTGCTCGCCTGGGAGGACCCGGAGCGCATGCACCGCGGCCTGCAGAACGCCGCCTACTCCGCCACCGCCCTCGCCGGCATCCGTCGTCGTGGCTGGGCGCAGTCGGTGGGCGAGCGCGAGCAGGGCGTGGCCTCGGTGTCCGCCCCCGTGCGCTCCCCCAGCGGCAAGATCATCGCGGCGGTGTCGGTGTCCGGTCCGTTGGAGCGACTCTCGCGCCAGCCCGGCCGGATGCACGCCCCGGCGGTGCTGGCAGCTGCCGAGCGGCTCTCCGAGTCGCTGCGCCGGGCCGCCGCCGAGTAGGCAGGTGTCCTGCCCACGCGCAGGACACGCACGCTCGTAGCGCAGGACGAGGCACGCCCCGTCGTACCGTGACCGGAACACAGCAAGGCGATTAAGTGTAGTCTTTTGATCGACTTAATCGCCGAGCCCGGTTCGGAGACCGCATGTCCGCACTCACCACCCCCGCCTCGGCGGCCGTCACCGACGAGCACGTCGTGGTGGCGGCGTCGGTGGTCGAGCCTGTGGTGGTGACCTTCGACGGTCTCTACGTCTGGTCCTTCTCCCCCCGACGGGACGGGACCAGGGGCCGCAGCGGCTGGCGGGTGGCGTGGCCGGCGGTGATGCGCGACCTGCTCGACGGCACCACCTCCGTCCGGCTCAGCGACGTCGGCGGCGCCCAGGTGCACTTCGACGGTCCGGTCGCCTTCCGCGGCAACACCGCTGCGCTGTCGTTCCGGGACGACCACGGGCACCCTCTCGCCGTCGACAAGGCCGGGCACCTCACCCGCGTGTTCTCCGAGACCGGCGACGACGTACGCCGCCACATCGCCGAAGGCACCGCCCGCGCCATCGCCGACCTCCGCGACCGCGTCGGCATCGATGCCCACGTCAGCTACGGCTGCCTGCTCGGCGCCGTCCGCGACGGCCACATGATCGGACACGACTCCGATGCCGACCTGGCCTACCTGAGCCGGTGGACGCACCCCGCCGACGTCGTGCGCGAGTCGTTCCGGATGGAACGAGAGCTGCGTGGACTGGGCTGGAAGGTGGTCCGGATGTCCGGTGCCGACCTCAAGCTCTTCCTGCCGCTGCCCGATGGCCGGGTGGTGCACATCGACGTCTTCGGCGCCTTCCACGTCGAGGGGACCTTCTACCAGCTGGGAGGCCGGAGCGGGCAGCTCGACCGCGCGGCGCTGACCCCGGCGTCCAGCGTGATGCTGGAGGGCGTCGAGCTGGCCGCCCCGGCCGACCCCGAGGCGGTCCTGGAGTTCCTCTACGGCGCCGACTGGCGCATCCCCGATCCGGCGTTCAGCCCGGTCGACCCGTGGACCGGGACGCGACGGATCGAGGGCTGGATGCGCGGAGTCCGCACCCACGTCATCACCTGGAACGAGACCTACCGCCACCAGCGTGGCAGCATCCCGCGCAAACGGTCCTCGTTCGCTGAATGGGTCGAGCCCCGGATGGACACCTCGTCCCTGGTCGCCGACCTCGGCTCCGGGTCGGGCCGCGACTCGGCCTGGTTCCACGCCCGCGGCCACCGGGTGGTGGGGTTCGACTACTCGGGCGCCGCGCTGCGCCTGACCCGGCAACGGCTGCGACGCAGGGGCGATCCGAACCCCGAGGCGCGCGTGCTGGCCTTCAACGACCTCCGTGCGGCCCTGCTGGCCGGTGCCGAGCTCGCTCGCGAGCCGGAGCCGCCGTACCTCTACGCCCGCGGACTCGTCGGCTGCCTCGACACCGACGCCCGTGCCAACCTGTGGCGGCTCTCCTCGATGGCACTGCGGCGCGGTGGCTCCCTGTTCCTGGAGTACGCCGCGACGCGACCCGGCCTGCGCCGGCCGTCACCACGAGGTCTGGTCCGCAGGGTGAGCACGCGCCGGCTGGTCTGCGAGATCACCGCCGCCGGTGGTCGCGTCGTGCATCGCGAGACCGGGCCCGGGCTCGACTTCTTCGACCAGCTAGACCCGCATGTCGCCCGGTTGGAGGTCCGCTGGGACCCCGACGTCGACTCCGACCCCCAGACCGGCCCAGCCCACGAGGAGAGACAGATGAGCGTGAAGAGCCGCAAGGACTTCCTCCGCAAGGTGGGAGCGATCCCCCTGTGGGTGCGCGACCTCGGCTCGGCGGTGCACGAGAACCGTCGGCTCAACCGCCGCGTCGCCGAGCTGACCGACGTGGTGGCCGAACTGCTGGTGCCGCTCGCGGACCGTGACGAGGCGAAGGCGCAGGCCCTGCTCGCGAGCTACCGCGAGTCGACGCTCGCCCCCTGAGCCCTCAGGCCTTGCGCCCGGCCTCGTCCGGGTCGTCGGTGGGATCGAGGAAGACGTGGCGGACCTCGGGGTGCTCCTCGCGGACCCGTCGCTCCACCTCCTCGGCCGACTGCTCGAGCTCGTCGACGGTGGCGTCGTCGTCCAGGTCCACGCGGGCCGCGACGATCACCTGCTCGGGCGACATCCGCATCGTCAGCAGCTCCACCAGGCTGTCGATGCCCGGCGACTCGATGATGGTGCGGCGGATGGCCTCCTGGTCCGCCTCCGGCAGCGCCTCCCCGATCAGGGCGCGCTTGTTCTGCTGTCCGAGGGAGTAGGCCACGACGACGAGGAGCAGCCCGATCGCGATCGAGGCCAGGCCGTCCCAGAAGCCCTGCCCGGTGAGGTGGTGCAGCGTGATGCCACCGGCCGCCAGCACGATCCCGATCAGGGCCGCGGTGTCCTCGAAGGCGACCGTCTTCGCCGTCGGGTCGGGCGTGATCCTGAGGTGCTCGAAGAAGGACCGCCCCTTCTCGTCGGCCTCACGGCTGAGCTGGCGCACGGCCTTGAGCCAGGAGGTGCCCTCGAACAGGAAGCTGAAGCCGAGCACGACGTAGGACACCGTGAGACTGCCCAGCTCCTCCGGCTTCAGCACCGCGTGGATGCCCTCGAAGATCGAGTAGCCGGCACCCAGCACGAAGATCCCGACGGCTGCGATCAGCGACCAGAAGTAGCGCTCCATGCCGTAGCCGAACGGGTGCTGCACGTCGGCCGGCTTCCGGCTGCGCTTCAGCGCGGCGAGCAGGAAGACCTGGTTGAGGGTGTCGGCGAAGGAGTGCGCCGCCTCCGCGAGCATCGCGGTCGAGCCCGAGATCAGGCCGCCGACCAGCTTGGCCACGGCGATGGCCAGGTTGGCGGAGCCGGCCAGCAGGACGGTTCCGGTGGACTCGTCGTCGCTGGCTGGCTCATCCGCTGGTGGCATGGCCCCACCCTTTCAGGCGGGCCACGCCGCCTCAGAAGAGGGCGTCCTGCTCCAGCTCGAGGAGCTGCTGCTTGCGCTCGAGGCCTCCGGCGTAGCCGGTCAGGGTGCCGTTGGCGCCGATCACCCGGTGGCACGGGATCACGATCGGGATCGGGTTGCGTCCGTTGGCGAGCCCGACGGCGCGGGAGGCGGCGTTGGTCTTGCCGAGCCGGTGCGCGATCTCGCCGTACGACGCCGTGTCGCCGTACCCGATCGTGAGCAGCTGCTCCCACACCGCCTGCTGGAACGTGCTGCCGCGCGGGGCGAGCGGCAGGTCGAACTCGGTGAGGTCGCCGGCGAAGTACGCCGCCAGCTGGTCGACGGCGCGACGCAGGAGCGGGTCGTCGTCCTGCTGGAAGCCGAGGGGCTGCCCGGTGTCGGGGGGTCGGAACGGGCTGAACTCGATGGCGGTGATGGCGCCGTCGCGCGCCACGATCCGCAACGGTCCGATCGGCGAGTCGGTCACCGTCCACATGGTCGTCGTCTCCTGAGCAGTCGTCGTCACTGTATGTCTCCGTTCTCGAGGGTTTGGGTCGAGCCCGCACCGGGCGGGCTCAGGTCGGCGAGCACCACCGACCAGAGGCGCATCAACGCGTAGGAGCGCCAGGGGCGCCACGTCTCGCTGCGTCCGGCCGGGTCGTCGAGGTCCAGGGCGGCGGCCGCGTGGCGCACGCCCAGGTCGGTGGGCAGGAAGACGTCGGGGTCACCGAGCGCCCGCATCAACACGTAGTCAGCCGTCCAGGGGCCGATCCACGGCAGGGCCAGCATCGCCTCGCGCGTCTCGGCCCGGTCGCCGCTGCGGTCGAGGCGTACGTCGCCCCGCTCGATGGCAGCGGCCAGGCCGACGAGAGCACGACCACGCGACCGCGGCATCGGCAACGTCTCGGGATCGAGCTTCGCCAGCGTCGTGGGCGTCGGGAACAGCCGGGTCACCTCGTGGTCCCCCTCGAGGTCGAGCGGGTCGCCGTGCTCCCGCACCAGCCTGGCGGCCGCTGTCCGGGCGGCAGCGACCGAGACCTGCTGGCCGAGCACGGTCTGCACGGCGAGGTCGGCACCGTCGAGGTGACCCGGGACGCGCAGCCCCGGGAGGTCCTCGACCAGCGGCGCGAGCGAGGCATCCTCGGCCAGTGCCTGGTCGACCGTGACCGGGTCGGCATCGGCGTCGAGCAGCCGGCGGGTGCGCTCGGTGGCGGGAGCGAGGTCACGCGCGTCGGCCAGGGTGAACCGGCACGCGACGTAGCCGGGCTGGCGGTCCCCCAGCTCGACGCGGACCACGCCCGGGCCGTGGGGTAGGCGCAGCGCGCGCTCGAACCAGCCGGGCCCGAAGGCCTCGACGCCGGCGACCACGTGCACCGCGAGGAAGTGGTGCAGGGCGTCGGCCGCGAACGGCTCGCGCACGGCGATCCGGGTGTGGATGGTGCCCGAGATGCCGAGCCGGCGGCGCTTGGCCGCCTTGCTGCGCAGGTCCGTCGGGCTGGCGGCGTACACCTCGCGGATGGTGTCGTTGAACTGGCGGACGCTGCGGAACCCGGCCGCGAAGGCCACGTCGGCGAAGGTGAGGTCGGTCGTCTCGATCAGGACGCGGGCGGTCTGGGCCCGTCGGGACCGGGCCAGGGCGAGCGGGCCGGCGCCGTACTGCTGGGTGACGACGCGGTTGAGCTGACGGGTGGAGTAGCCGAGCGCCCGGGCCAGCCCGTCGACCCCCTCGCGCTCCACCACGCCGTCGGCCACCAGCCGCATCGCCCGGGAAGCGACGTCGGCGGCCACGTCCCAGTCCGGGGAGCCCGGCGTGGCGTCGGGCAGGCACCGTCGACAGGCGCGGTAGCCGGCCGCCTGGGCCGCCGCAGCCGTGCGGTGGAACGTCACGTTGCCCCGCTTGGGGGTGATCGCCGGGCAGGACGGCCGGCAGTAGATCCCGGTGGTGCGGACGGCCGTGTAGAACACCCCGTCGAAGCGCCGGTCGCGCCCCTTCACCGCCCGGTAGCAGACGTCCTGGTCGAGTTCCATGCCCCCAGTCTGGTCTCCGGGGGTGACAGTTTCTAGCGGGAATCGGACGCCACCGTTTCGGGGTGGGGGCCACGGTTCGGCCGGGCGCCCGGCTGAACTGTGAGTGGAGGGTGGCAATTTCACCCCTCCACTGAGCGTGTGGCCGGGCGCCCGGCTAAACCGTCAGGCCCTGCCGCCCCGACATGCAAACAGGCCCAGCCTGAACGGCTGGACCTGAGAGACGTGAGTACCCCCGACGGGATTCGAACCCGCGCTACCGCCTTGAGAGGGCGGCGTGCTAGGCCACTACACAACGGGGGCCTGGTTGGTGATGCCTGTTCGTGATGCACAGAGCGGACGCGACTCTAACGTTCGCAGAACACGGGAGCCAAATCGTCGTACTCGCTGGGGTACTAGGACTCGAACCTAGACTAACTGGACCAGAACCAGTCGGGCTGCCAATTACCCCATACCCCATGGGATCGGCCCATCCGGAGAGCCTGTGGGCTTCCGGGCGGACCGAGGGTCAAAGATACACAAACGCGCTGGCAGCCACCAATCGAGGTGGTGTGACCTACGCGGTCTGCGCGGCGGGCGGAGCGGTCCTGTTGCGCAGCCCCATCCGGCGGGCGACGAACAGCACGAGGACGAGGAAGACGCCGTTCTGCGTGATCGTCAGGGGCAGCTGCCACCAGGACGCCTCGGAGACGTTGAGCGTGCTGTCGAGCTGGTTGAGGGCGACCGCGACACCGAAGGCGAGCAGGTTGTTGAGGATGTGCAGCGCGATGCCGGCCTCGAGGCCGCCGACCAGGATCACGATCAGGCCGGCGATCATCCCGAAGGCGAAGCGGTCGAAGAACAGCGGGAAGTTCTGTACGCCGTGGGCCAGCGCGAACAGTCCCGAGGTGAGCAGCAGCGCGAGGGTGCAGGCGGCGATCTGCGCCGTACGCCGCGAGATGTTCATGCCCGCGGCCACGCCGTCGAAGAAGGACCCGAAGGCCTGCATCAGGTAGCCGCGGAAGCCGTACTCCTCCCCGATGGCCTGCAGCGGTGTCGTGAACAGGATCACGATCGCCGTGGCGAGCAGCTGACCGGTCGGCAGGTGCGGGGTGCCGGAGAGGTCGTTGGCGTCGTGCGGCAGCAGCGCACCGACGATGAGCGACGCGACCAGGGCGATGACGGACAGCCCCAGGCAGGCGAAGAAGAACTTCCAGCGCATGCCCGGGAGGACCGAGGACAGCCAGCGCGGTCGCAGCCGGTGCAGGAACCGCACCAGGAACCAGGCGACGAGGGTGAGCGAGGCCAGCGAGAGGTTGAGGTAGAGCATCGACGCCGGTGTCACCGAGTCGAGGCTCGCCGCGCTCGCGAACCGGTCGGCGAACGAGCCGGACCCGCCCTGGAGCACGACTCCGACGACCAGCACCGGCATCAGCAGCAGAGGCATCAGCAAAAGGCCACCGACCGCCATCAGCAGCGCGCCGACCAGCGGCTTCCACCACACGTAGTCCCAGGTGCGCAGCATCTGCGGGTAGAGCCGTGGCTCCGGGTGCGGGTGCGCCCACCGCCGGGAGTCGACCCCGGACGGCTGCTGCGGCTGCTGGGGGTACGACGAGTAGGGCTGCGGCGGGTACGACGGGTAGGACATCAGGACCGTCCGGCCACACCGGGTGCCGCGTCGAGCCTGGCCAGCGACTTCTCCGGCCCGAGCAGCTCGAGCGACTCGAACAGCGGGGGCGACACCTTGCGGCCGGTGACCGCCACCCGCACCGGACCGAACGCGTTGCGCGGCTTGAGTCCAAGTCCCTCGACCAGCGCCGCACGCAGCGCCTCGTCGATGTTCTCCGTAGTCCAGTCGGCGAGCGCACCGAGCGCCTCGCGGGCCGCGGCGACGACCTTCAGACCCTCGTCGTCGAGCACCTTCGCGACGTCGGCCTCGTCGTACTCCACCTGGTCGGCGAACAGGAAGCCGAGCATCGGCGCTGCCTCGGTGAGCTTGTTGATGCGCTCGTGGATGAGCGGCATCGCACGCGTCAGCAGCTCGCGCTCATCGGGCGTGACCGGGTCATCAAGCACGCCCGCCTGCTGGAGGTACGGCGTGACCCGCTCGGTCATCTCCTCGAGGCTGAGCATCCGCATGTGGGCCGCGTTGATCGCCTCGGCCTTCTTCAGGTCGAAGCGCGCCGGGTTGGGGTTGACCCGCCCGATGTCGAACGCGGTCACCATCTCCTCGAGGGTGAACACGTCGCGGTCCTCGGCGATCGCCCAGCCGAGCAGGGCGAGGTAGTTGAGCAGTCCCTCGGGCAGGAAGCCGGCATCGCGGTAGCCGAGCAGGTGGGCCTCGGGGTCGCGCTTGGAGAGCTTCTTGTTGCCCTCGCCCATGACGTAGGGCAGGTGGCCGAACCGCGGCGTGCTCTTCGCGATGCCGATCTCCTCGAGGGCGGCGTAGAGCGCGATCTGGCGTGGGGTGCTGGAGAGCAGGTCCTCGCCGCGCAGCACGTGGGTGATCTCCATCAGCGCGTCGTCGACCGGGTTGACCAGCGTGTACAACGGGTCACCGTTGGCGCGCGCCAGCGCGAAGTCGGGCACGTGGTCGGTGTGGAAGGTGATCTCGCCGCGAACGAGGTCGTCGAAGGTGATCTCGCCGTCGCGCATCCGGAAGCGCACCACCGGCTGGCGGCCCTCGGCCACGAAGGCGGCGACCTGCTCGTCGCTGAGGTCGCGGCAGTGGCCGTCGTACCCCATGATCTTGGAGCCGGAGGCCTTGCGGCGCGCCTCGACCTCCTCGTTGGTGCAGTAGCAGTCGTAGGTGCGCGACGACTCCTTGAGCCGGGCCAGAGCATCGGCATAGATGTCGGACCGCTCGCTCTGGCGGTACGGCGCATGCGGGCCGCCCACGTCGGGACCCTCGTCCCAGTCGAGGCCGAGCCAGCGCATCACCTCGAACAGCCCGTCGTAGGACTCCTGGGTGTTGCGTGCGGCGTCGGTGTCCTCGATGCGGAAGACGAAGGTGCCGCCGTGGTGGCGTGCGAAGGCCCAGTTGTAGAGCGCCGTGCGCGCCAGGCCGACGTGGGGTGAACCCGTCGGGGACGGCGCCATCCGCACGCGGACGGGGCCCGGGAAGACGTCAGTCACGCTTGACCACCTTGTTGGTGAGGTTGCCGATGCCCTGGATCGAGACCTCGACCTCGTCACCGGCGTTCATGGGACCGACGCCCTCGGGGGTGCCGGTGAGGATCACGTCGCCGGGCAGCAGCGTCATCACGCTGGTGACGTGGGCGATCAGGGTCGGTACGTCGAAGATCAGGTCGGAGGTGCGGCCGTCCTGCTTGACCTCGCCGTTGAGGAAGGTCTGCACACGCAGGTCGCTGACGTCCAGATCGGTCTCGACCCACGGCCCGAGGGGGCAGAAGGAGTCGAAGCCCTTGGCCCGCGTGAACTGGCCGTCCTTGCGCTGCAGGTCACGGGCGGTCACGTCGTTGCCGATCGTGTAGCCGTGGATGACGTCGGCGTACTTCTCCTTGGGCACGTCGCGACAGATCCGCCCGATGACCACCGCGAGCTCGCCCTCGTAGTGCAGCTCCTCGGTCTGCCGCGGGTAGAAGACCGGATCGCCCGGACCGCAGACGCTGGTGTTGGGCTTGAGGAACATCAACGGCTCGTCGGGCAGGTCGTTGCCGAGCTCCGCGGCGTGGGCGGCGTAGTTGCGCCCGATCCCGACGACCTTGCTGCGCGGGAGCACCGGACTCAGCAGCCTCGCGTCGGCCAGGCGGAGCTGCTCGTCGGTGGGCTGGAGCCCGACGTACAGCGGGTCGCCGACGAGCGCGGTGATGATGGAGTCCTCGTCGGCGATGCCGTAGTCGTCGACGTCGCCGGTGACGATGCCGAAGCGGGGGTCGTCACCGGTGGTGAACCTTGCGATACGCACCCGAGGAGCCTATCGACCGGGTGGTGCCGCGGACGAACCAGCGCCGGTGACCTGTGGAGGCGCTGCACCTGTCGGACCCGGCGCCTAGGTTGACCGGCATGGTGCGTGGACGCCCGGAGCCGGATGCCGAGCTCGTCGAGCGGGTCGGCGAGGTCGCACTGTCCCTGCCCGGGTCCCACGAGGAGGATGCCTGGACGGGTGTCAGGTGGCGGGTCCGGCAGCGGACCTTCGCCCACGTCGTGGCGCTGCACCATGCCGATGCCGTCGACCGGGTAGGTGTCACCGACGGGCGCACGGTCACGGTCGTCACCCTGCGCAGCGCCGGCGAGGAGCGGGCCGCGCTGAGGGCGATCGGCCCGCCTTACCTCGACTCCTGGGCCGACGACGTGGTGGCGGTGGTGCTAGACGAGGACACCGACTGGTCCGAGCTCCAGGAGCTGGTCGTCGAGAGCTACCGGTTGATGGCGCCCGGCAGCCTCGTGCGCGAGCTCGACGCGGCGGGATCCTAGGCTGGGCTCCCGTGGAGGTCCTTTCCCGAGCCGACTGGCAGGTGCGTGCTGCGGCACACGCCGCTCGCGTCGACGTCTGGGTCCAGCCACATCTCGCCCGCAGGCGGTCCGGCAACAGGCACCCGGTGCACGACTTCCTGTTCACCTACTACTGGCAGCGGCCGGCTGCGCTGCGTCGGTGGCACCCGGGGTTCGGGGTCGTGCTCTCGGACGCTGCTGCTGAGTACGCCGACCTGAAGGGCTATGCGGTGGCCGAGGAGCGAGCGTCGGTCTCCGCGGCGTACCTCGACTCCCAGCGCGCCTTGCTGGAGTCGATCCAGCGGCTGCTCGTGGCCACCGCAGGACGTACGCCGACCCTGGGCTGCTTCGGGCTGCACGAGTGGGCGATGGTGCACGGGACGTCGGACGTACGACACGACTGGCCACTGCGGCTCGGGCCCTCGGCGACCGACGAGGTCGTCGAGTCACACCGGATCGCGTGCTCGCACTTCGACGCGTTCCGGTTCTTCACCGACTCGGCCCGACCGCTGAACACCCTCCAGCCCGGCCGCGACGACCGCGCGTCGTACGAGCAGCCGGGGTGCCTGCACGCGGGCATGGACCTCTACAAGCACGCGTTCCGGCTCACGCCGCTGATCCCGTCGGAGCTGGTGGCCGACTGCTTCGAGCTGGCCTGGGACATCCGCGAGCTCGACATGCGCGCCTCGCCGTACGACTTCAGCGACCTCGGCTTCGAGCCGGTCCGCATCGAGACGCCGGAGGGGAAGCAGGCCTACGTCGCCGCCCAGCGCATCTTCGCCCAACGCGGCGCTCCCCTGCGGCAGCGACTGATCGACGCCTGTGACCGGCTGCTCGCCGCGGCCGGTCTGCCCGTCGCCTAGCCCGGCATGGGACCGAGGACGGTGCCGTACCAGTCCGCCGGGTCGGTGTCCCGGACGTGGCTGGTGACCAACCACCGTTGGCCCTCGGGATCGGCGAGGACGGCCTGCAGGACGCCCCAGGGCCGCTCCCCCGCCGGGTCGAGCAGGGTGCCGCCGCCCGCAACGCCCCGCTCACAGGCAGCTGCGACGTCGTCCACGAAGACCTGCGTGATGCCCGCCCCCTCGGCGAACTGACCTCCCTTGCGCCCGAGCAGCACGATGAACCCGTCGCGCTCGAGCTCGACGTGCCCCGTCCAGCCGTCGGGAAGCGTGGCCCGGAGGATCTCCCGGAAGCCGAGGCTCTCCACCAGCCAGGCGGAGGCAGCCGGCGGGTCGTCGTACAGCAGGCAGGGGACGACGACGGGGTAGCCGCGGCTCGGGTCGTACATGGGGTGCTCCTCGGGTAGGGCGACCGGCCGAACATGCGAATGTCACGCCAGTGACGCCTGATGACCACAGCAGGCACTCGAAACACATTCGCATGTCCGGGGGCGGTCGACCTAGCCTCGACCCCGTGAACGACACGAACGACGCTGTGGTCGGTCGGTTCGTCAAGGACGGCCGGCTGGTGATCATGCCCAGCAAGCGCAGCAAGCTCCTCCTGGTCCTCGATCACCTCGCCCAGGAGTTCGAGCCGGGGCGCACCTACGCCGAGCGCGAGGTCAACGTCGTCCTCGGTGGCTACCACGACGACTTCGCCGCCCTGCGCCGCTACCTCGTCGACGAGGGCTACCTGACCCGCGAGGGCGGTGTCTACTGGCGCTCGGGCGGCACCGTCGAGGTCTAGCCTCAGGTCCCCGGTGGCGTGTACCCCGGCGCCTTGGTGGCGGCAGCGTCGATCTGCTCGGGGGTGAGCAGTGGTGTCGTCGTGATCGTCGTGGCGCCGGACTTGTTGACGCTCAACGCGATCCCGACCATCGCTTCGTCGCTGGGCACGTCGACGACCAGGTAGGCGTCCACGTCGCCCCACGCGTAGTAGAAGCAGTCGATGCTCCCGCCCACGTCAGCCAGCATCTTGCCCACCGCGTCGCGACGGGCCGTCCCGCCCTTCGCAGCCAGACCCGCTGCTCCGTCGGAGTTGTAGTTCGCCTTGATCAGGTACTTGGACATGTGTGACCTTTCGTCGCGCGCTACTGGTGAGGCCCGATCCCCGGTGCAACAAGCCTTTCGACACTAGGCCTGCGTCCGGTGACCAGCAATGTCCTCGCCTCACCAGCAGGAAGGTGTATGCACCACCCAGGGCGCGGCCATCTCCACCTGCGCCGACAACGAGAGCAGCATGGCCTCTCCTCCGGGCGCGGTCGCGAGCATCACGCCGACCGGGAGACCCTCCGGTGTCCAGTGAGTCGGTAGCGAGACCGCCGGGCTGCCCGTGACGTTCCACATCGAGGTGTACGGCGTGAACCGCTTCTGGGCCTCGAAGTCCGCGGCCGGGTCGTCGTCGTTGCGGATCGCACCGACCGGCAGCGGGGGCACGGCCAGGGTCGGGGTCAGCACGGCGTCGTACGACGAGAGGGCCGCCAGTGTCCGCGCCGCGACCCGACGCAGCTCGCCGACGGCCAGCCCGAACTCCGGTCCGCTCACATCCAGCCCTCGCTCGGACAACCAGGTCGTCAGCGGTCGCAGCAGTGCGCGCTTCTCGGCGGGCAGGTTCACGAACGAGAGTGCGGTGAGCACGGCCCAGCAGGTCTCGAAGACGGGTACGGCGTCCCGCGGCATCGGCACCCCGACGTCGACGACGTCGTGGCCGAGGGACGCGAGCAGCGCGCTCGTCGACTCCCACGCAGCGAGGCACTCCGGGTCGATGGCGGCATCGGCGATCACGGGGTCGCTGAAGCGGGCGACCCGCAGGCGCCCCGGCGCGCGGTCGCAGGCGGAGAGGAACGAGGCCGATTCCGCGGGCGCCCAGAACGGGTCACCGACCGCCCGACCGGCCATCACGTCGAGGAGAGCCGCGGCATCACGGACAGTTCGCGCGAGTGCTCCGTTGGTCGCGAGGCCGACCGGGTCGCCGTACATCGGTGCCCCGGAGATCCGCCCCCGTGTCGGCTTCAGCCCGACGATGCCGCAGCAGCTGGCGGGGATCCGGATCGAGCCGCCACCGTCCGACCCCTGCGCCACGGGCACCAGGCCGGCCGCGACCGCCGAGGCCGATCCGCCGCTCGACCCCCCGGCCATCCGGGTGGTGTCCCACGGCGTCACCGCCGGGGGTGCGCCTTCCGGCTCGGTGTAGCAGGGCGAGCCGAACTCCGGCGTACTCGTCTTGCCGAGGCTGACCATCCCCGCCGCGGCGATCCGGCGCACGACCTCGTCGTCGAAGTCGGGCACGAAGTCGGCGAACACGGGCGAGCCGAAGCTGGTGCGGACGCCCTTGGTCGCGTTCAGGTCCTTGATGGCGGTGGGTACGCCGGCCAGCGGACCGTCCCCGGAGGGAATGGCAGCTCGAGCCTGCTCGGCGGTGACAGTGACGAACGCCCCGAGCTGCTCGGCGTGCTGGTCGATGCGCCCGAGGTAGTGCTCCACCAGCTCTGCGGTCGACACCTCGCCCCGGCGGATCGCCGCACCCTGCTCCAGCGCCGTCAGGTCGTGCAGCTCGCTCATGCGGCGACGCTACCCGCGTATCTTCGCCGCATGCTCAGGTGGCTCCCGCTGTTGCTGCTCGTCGCCGCGTGCGGCGGCCAACCCGCCGCGGAGCCGCACCACAGCGATGCACCCAGGGCGTCAGTGACGGCATCGCCGTCTCCGACGGAAGCGCCGCGTCCCTCCCGGGCGCCACGGCCGATCGCCAGCCCCACGGCCGGCCCGAGCGACGAGCCCGATCCTCGCTGGCGGTTCTACAGCGCCGACAAGCGATGGCACTCCTCGCCGTGGTTCGCCGGGCAGCACCGCGTGATGATCGGGTACGGCTGCAACGCATCGCCCTGGTACGACCACGACCCTCGCTGCCCGGGCCGCCAGGGCTTCCACCACGGCATCGACGTGGCCATGCCCTGCGGAACGCCGCTCTACTCCGCCGTCCGCGGCGAGGTGCTCGACCCGTCGGCGCCCGGCGCACCCGGATCGGCGTACGGCGTGCACCCGTTCCGCATCCACGCCGGCTCGGTCGACGTACTCATCGGGCACACGCGGCAGGTCTTCGTGCGCCCCGGCGACCGGGTCCACCCGGGCCAGCGGATCGCGCTCTCCTCCGACAGCGGCGCCCCCGACGGCTGCCACCTCCACTTCGAGGTACGCCGCCACGGGGGTGGCCTCGGTGAGGCAGTCGACCCCGCCCGACTGCTGCAGCTGTCCTAGGCGTCGTGGCGCCGCAACCCGAAGGTGAGGCTGTCGAGCAAGGCCCTCCAGGAGGCCTCGATGACGTTGTGGCCCACGCCCACGGTCACCCAGGAGCTCTCGCCGTCGGAGGTCTCGATCAGCACGCGCGTGATCGCGTCGGTGCCGTGGCCCTGGTCGAGGATGCGCACCTTGTAGTCGATCAGCTCGAACTTCACGATCTCCGGGTACAGCTGCTGGATCGCCTGCCGCAGCGCGTGGTCGAGCGCGTTCACCGGCCCGTTGCCCTCACCGGTGGTGACGATCCGCGCGCCACCGGCCCGGAGCTTGACCGTCGCTTCCGAGGTCGCCTCGTCGCCGGGGCGGGTCTCGGTGATGACGCGCCACGACTCGGTCTCGAAGTACGACGGACGCACGCCCTCGACCTCCTCGAGCAGGAGCAGCTCGAAGGAGGCGTCGGCCGCCTCGAAGGTGAACCCGCGCGACTCGAGGTCCTTGACCCGCGCGGTGATCCGCTTCACCGCGTCGACGTCGAGGTCGAAGCCCAGCTCGCGACCCTTGAGCTCGATCGACGCCCGGCCGGCCATGTCGGAGACGAGCAGTCGCATGTCGTTGCCGACGCCCTCGGGGTCCATGTGCTGGTAGAGGTTCGGGTCGACCTTGATCGCGCTCGCGTGCAGTCCGGCCTTGTGGGTGAACGCCGAGACGCCGACGTAGGGCTGGCGAGACGCCGGCGGGAAGTTGGTGACGTCGGCGACGGCGTGCGCGACCCGCGTCGCCTCGCGCAGCAGCCCGTCGGGCAGGACCTTCTTGTCCAGCTTGAGCTCGAGGTTGGCGACCACGCTGACGAGGTCGGCGTTGCCGGTGCGTTCGCCGTACCCGTTGAGGGTGCCCTGCACGTGCGTCGCACCTGCATCGACGGCGGACAACGTGTTGGCGACGGCGCAGCCGGTGTCGTTGTGGCAGTGGATGCCGACGCGGACACCCGTGGACTCGACGACGTCGTTGACCACGTCGCCGACCCAGCCCGGCAGCATCCCGCCGTTGGTGTCGCACAGCGCGGCGACGTCGGCCCCGGCCTCGAACGCAGTCCGCAGCACCTCGAGCGCGTAGTCGCGGTTGTCGCGGTAGCCGTCGAAGAAGTGCTCGGCGTCGAGGAACACCCGCTGCCCCTCGGCCGTCAGGTGGGCCACGGTGTCGCGGACCATGGCGAGGTTCTCCTCGAGCGTCGTACGCAGCGCCAGCTCGACGTGCCGGTCGTGCGACTTGGCCACCAGGGTGACCACGCCCGCCCCCGAGTCACGCAATGCCGCGACCAGCGGGTCGTCGGCCGCGGCGACGCCGGCACGACGGGTCGCCCCGAACGCCGCGAGCTGCGCGTGCTCGAGGCGCAGCTCCTCGCGAGCGCGGCGGAAGAACTCGGTGTCCTTGGGGTTGGCGCCCGGCCAGCCACCCTCGATGAACCCCACGCCCAGGCCGTCGATGTGGCGCGCAATGGACAGCTTGTCGGCAACGGAGAGGTTGAGCCCCTCCTGCTGCGCGCCGTCGCGGAGCGTCGTGTCGTAGACGTGGAACAGGTCGCTGGTCATGTCCGGAATCCTCGGTGGGTCACTGGCGATCTCGTGGACAAACAAAAAACCTCCCGTGGGGACGAGAGGTTCAGCGCGACGAAGGAGCTCGTCGCGCTAGTCGATAATGATGCTGCGGTGCTGCACGTCCCCGAGTGTGCCACAGCAGTCCACCCCTCGGTACGTCGTTCCGCGATCCGGCCGGTCAGCCCTGCGGGACCGTCAGGTCGACCGGCGTACCGAAGCTCACCGGCACCGGACCCTGTCCGGCGTCGTTGTAGAACGTCACGCACGCGTGCGGCAGCGGCGGACTGAGCTGGGCAGTACCGCCTACCTGCAACAAGGAGATCGACTGCGTTCCCGACGTGCCAGGCGGCGGGCAGGTGGTCGGGTCGGACGGGTCGTAGATCGCGCGCAGGCCCTGCACGTGCGACACCGGGATCTCGAACTTCCCGCTCGTCGAGTTCCAGACAGGAGTCCCCACGGTCGGGGGCACCGGACCTTCGTCGACGAACTCCTTCATCAACACAGGACCGTGTCGCTCGGTCAGCCAGCCGCTGGGCCTGGAACCGGTCCAGTAGAACCAGTCGACGCTCGTGTACACCAGGCAGTTGGTGTCGGCCGCCGGGGACGGGAACATCGCCCAGTCGGCGTGCGGATCACTCGATGTGCCGGAGTAGCCGTCGCTCTGCCGCTGCGTCCGCCATTGTGTGACAGCTGGGGGCGTCTGCGGACACGCGCCTGCGAACACCTGGTATCCGAGCTTGTTACCGGCCGCAATACCAGCGGGCTGGGCCTCGAACCAGGGGTAGAGCCGATCCATGACGGAGATGGGTCCGATCGTTGGCGTCTCCGTGGGCAGTGGCGCGTCCACCGTCACCTGCGTGGATGCGCTGGTGACTCCGGACCGGTTGTCGACCGCGAAGAACGAGACGCACTGGTGGGGATAGAGGGTCTGGAAGTCCGTGACCCCGTTGCTCACCGCGAGGGTCTGGCCATTCGCGGCGGTCGTGGCCGGGCAGACCGAGGCCGTGTTGGTCATGCTGTAGACGAGGTGGGTGCCGGCCGCGATGCTCGCCGGAGCGTGGAACTTGCTGGCGGCCGCGTCCCAGGTCGCGGTCCCGATGGTGGGGGAAGCAGGAGTCGGAACAGCCAGCGTGACCGAGGTCGCGACGCTGTACCGGCTGTGCTGTCCGTCGTTGGCGAAGAAGGAGACGCAGCGCGGGGACGTCCCTGACTCGGCGATGGTGGCGACCCCGTCGGCGAAGGCGATGCCCACGGAGCTCCCCCCGGTCGCAGACGTGACACAGGTGCCCGGGGACGCCGAGTTCCAGCGCGCCACGAGCTGAGCCCCGTCGGGAACGGTCACCGGGACTGTGAACTGCGCACCGACGCGGTCGTAGGTCGGCGTGCCGACGACGGGCGCGTCGGGGTTCGGCCAGTTCGGCTCGGTGAACGTCACGAACACCGGGTCGCTGAACAGGTTTGTCTCCGGGTCGCTGGCGAAGAACGAGACGCACTGCGGCAGCGTCGTCGGGATCACCAGAGATCCCTGACCACCGTCGACCGGGACGAAGGCCCCGTTCGTGCCGCCGGTCGGGGAGGTGACGCAGGTCGACGGGTGGCCCGTGTCCCAACGCGCACGCAGCGCCGCTCCGTCGGGAACCGTGGCGGAGAAGGTGAACTGCTCCGCGTCGAAGTCGTACGTCGGCGTGCCGACGACGGGCGCGTCGGGGTTCGGCCAGGTTGGCTCAGTGAAGGTCACGAACGTCGGGCTGCTGGAGCGCCCGGTCTCGGAGTCGGTGGCGAAGAACGACACGCACTGCGGCAGGGTGCCGGGGATCACCAGGGAGCCGTGGCCGTCGATCACCTGGACGAAGTCTCCGTCCGTGCCCCCGCTCGGGGAGGTCACGCAGGCGGTGGGGTGGGCGGCGTCCCACCGGGCGCGCAGGGTGGTGCCGGCCGGCACCGAGGCGGTGAAGGTGAACTGCTCCGCGTCGAAGTCGTACGACGGGACGCCGATCACGGGCGCGTCGACGGAGGGGACCCATCTCGCGAGCACCCGCTTCTGGGGGGCCGGGCCGGCGCCGTACCGGTTGACGAGCTGGACCTGGAAGCAGTCGACCTCGGCGTCGTAGGTCGGCTGGTCCAGCCACACGCCCAGGCTCATCGACGGCCGGGACGTCTCCGCCCAGGAGGGCGCAGCTCCGCACGTCGAGGACGGCCAGCGCTTGACCACCAGGGTCGAGCCCGCCGGGACCGAGGTCGGTCGGTTCCAGTGCACGGCCACCGGCGAGCTGGTGCCGCCCGTGAAGGTGACGCCGGTCAGGGCCTGCGGGAGCGGATCGATCAGGCACCAGGAGGCGCTCGGGTAGCGGGCCCGTCCGCCGTACAGCCGGACGAAGCGTTGCACGAGCGGGGTGTCCAGGGTGTGGCACTTGTAGTAGCCGGGAATGGTCGCGGGCACGACGTTGCAGGCGTCGATGTCGAGGACCGGAGACATCAGTGAGCACCGGGCCGTCGTGTGCTGGAAGCCGAGCACGTGCCCGAGCTCGTGGGCCAATACGTTCATGATCGCGACCCGGTTGCGGGCGTTGAGCGCGTCCATGCTGCTGAACCGCGAGCTCAGCCGCACGAACGCGTTCCTGGTGGCCCCGACCGTCGCCAGGCCGGCGGCGCTGCCGATGTTGCCGTAGCCGATCCGGACCTGGGCGTTCCTGGCCTTGGCCACGCGGGCCAGGCGGATGTGGGCGCCGGCCGCGTTCCACTTCGCGACCGCCGTCTGCAGGCTCCAGTCCCACTTCGCGGGCAGCGCGTCGTAGTAGTAGAGCGTGCGCACCTTCCACTTCTGCACCGGCGCTGCACGACCGGCCTGGTGCGGACGCACGGTGTCCGCGCCGAGGTTCAGCGAGTCGTCAGAGGCGGTGGCGGTCGTTCCGGCGGTGGCCGGAGCAGCCTCGCGAGAGGCGCTCGGGGACGCGACAGCAGACCCGTCGACGGTCACGGCCAGGGTGGCGACCATGGCCATCGCCAGGACAGCGACAAGCCTCCGAGAATGTGCGGGCACCACCGAACGATAAGGCCCGATTCAGGGGTGAATGCGCGTTTTGCGAATTTCCTGAACGGTCGGTCGGCTCAGCGCCAGGGAGCGTGCACGTACGGCGCCCAGTTCGGCCCGTTGCCGAACAGCAACCCGAGGAGCACGACGGCTCCCAGCACGCTCATCCCGGCCACGAACCAGCCACCGAACTCGGTCCGCGCCGTCCGCGTCACCAGCCCCCTGGTCATCTCGCGCAGCCGGCCCGAACCCGGGCCCCACCACAGCGTGGCGGCGAAGCCGAGGCCGGAGATCGCGAGCGACGGGGCCACCGGCTGCCCGAAGAGGTAGCCGGCCGAGAAGATCGCCAGCGCCACCAGCGAGGCGGTGCCGACGAGGAGCATCGACCCGAACAACGCCAGCACGGCGTAGCCCGGTGTGGAGAGCGTGGTGGCCGGGACGTCGTACCACCGGGCGCGGCCGCGGACGATCCGGCGCCGGCTGTGCCGTTGCCGGGTGACCGACGCAGTGCGCAGCAGCAGCACGATCAGGGCCACCAGCGCGGTGCCGAGGTACGGCGCGTATGCGACCGTGGCGCCGGCCAGCATCCCGAGCCCGACCAGCTGCAGCGCGCGTTGCCACCGGCTCGGGTCCGAGACCGGGGCAGGCGAGCCGAGCGGCGTGAACGGCTGGTCGGGACGCCGCTGCTCCGGTGGCAGGGCCTTGGTCGTCGGCGCGGCCGGGGGCAGTGGTGGCGGGGTCGGTTGCTGGTAGGGCGTCGCCTCGCGGACCGGCACCTCCCCGAGCAGTCCGGCGGGCGCAGCCGGTTGCGGCGTCGTCAGCGGCACGCCGACGGTGCGGGCGGTCTCCGGTGTCGGCGCCGGCTGGAACGGCATGGTCCACAGCCCGGCGTCGGCCGGTGGCGACGACTGGGACACGACGGAGGCCTGACGGGCGGCGGCGACGTGCTGACGCAGCTCGTGCAGCGAGGGTCGCTCGAGGGGGTCCGGCGACAGCGCCTCGCGCAGCACCTGGCGCAGCGGTTCGTCGATGCCGGTCAGGTCGTGCTCGCCCCGGCGTACGCGGTCCATGATCGCCATCGCCGGTCCCTTGCCGTACGGCGGACGGCCGGTCGCCGCGAACACCACGGTCGCCGCGAGCGCGTGCACGTCGGAGGCAGGGCTGGCGTCGTCGCCGTACAGGATCTCCGGCGCGAGGTAGCCGGGCGTCCCGAGCAGCCAGCCGGTCTGGGTCAGCCGCGGGTCCTCCGCCACCCGGGCCAGGCCGAAGTCGATGAGGACGGGCGACCGCCCCTCCATCAGCACGTTGGTCGGCTTGACGTCGCGGTGCAGCACCCCGACCGAGTGCACCGCGAGCAGCGCCTCGGCGAGGCAGTCGGTGAAGTGCAGCAGGTCGCCACCGGTGATCGCTCCCTCCTCGGCCACGTGGTGGTAGAGCGAGAGACCGGGCACGTAGCGGGTGACGACGTAGGGCACCTCGCCGTGCGGGTCGGCGTCGATGATCTCCGCGATGCGCGGACTGGTGATCCGCTTGAGGGAGCTGACCTCGCGGGCCAGGCGCTCACGGGCCTCGTGGTCGCCGACGATGTGCGGGCGCAGCACCTTCAGGGCGACCCGGCTGCCGTCAGGAGCCTGGGCCAGGTGGACGACGCCCATGCCGCCCTCACCGATCGGCGCGAGCAGCCGGTAGGGGCCGACGCCGGCCACCTTCCGGGGCTCCTCGGGGGAACCAGTGGGCAGGGAGGTCACCGCACAACGGTAGCCGTGCGGTCAGCAGACCCGGTGCATCCACCCGAACGCGTCGTCGGCCCGGCCGTACTGGATGTCGACCAGGTCACGCCGGATCTCCATGGTCAGCGGCCCGGCGTCGTCGGTGGCCTTGCCGGAGACCTCGCCGCCGTCCCACTTCAGCGTTCCCACCGGCGTGACGACCGCGGCCGTCCCGCAGGCGAACACCTCGGTGATGTCGCCGCTGGCCACGCCCTCGCGCCACTCGTCGATGGAGAACTTCCGCTCCTCGACCTGGTGGCCCTTCTTCTGGGCCAGCTCGATGATCGCGGAGCGGGTGATCCCCTCGAGGATGGTGCCGGTCTCGGGAGTGACGACGTGGCCGTCGGCGTACACGAAGTACATGTTCATCCCGCCGAGCTCCTCGACGTACTTCCCCTCGGCGACGTCGAGGAAGACCACCTGGTCGCAGCCGTTGGCGGTGGCTTCCTGCTGCGCGACCAGCGAGCTGGCGTAGTTGCCGCCGGTCTTGGCCGCGCCCATGCCGCCGCGACCGGCCCGGGTGTAGTCCTCGGTCAGCCAGAGGGTGAGCGGCTTGACGCCGCCCTTGAAGTAGGCGCCAGCCGGCGAGGCGATGACCATGAACGTCACGTGCTGGGCGGGCCGGACGCCGAGGAACGCCTCGGAGGCGATCATGAACGGCCGGATGTAGAGGCTCTTCTCCCCCGCCCCCTCAGGCACCCAGCGCTGGTCGACCTGCACCAGCTCATCGACGGCCTGGACGAAGTCGTCCGGCTCGAGCACCGGGAACGCCAGCCGGTGGGAGGACCGCGTCATCCGCTTGGCGTTCTCCTCGGGCCGGAAGGTCCAGATCGACCCGTCGGCGTGGCGGTAGGCCTTCATGCCCTCGAAGGTCTCCTGCGCGTAGTGGAGTACGGCGGTCGCGGGGTCCAGGCTCAACGGCCCGTACTTCGTGATCCGGCCGCCGTGCCAGCCCTCGCCGGGAGTCCACTCGAGGGTGAACATGTGGTCGGTGAAGTACGTGCCGAACCCGGGGTTGGCCAGGATCTCGGCGACCTCGGACTCGCTGCGCGGGCTGTCCGAGGCAGTAGTGGTGATGTCGAGGGTCATGAGGTGAACGCTATCTCTCGTTGTTCGTTGGTCGAGGAGCGAGCGCCAGCGAGCGTCTCGACACCGACGTCGAGAATCAGCCGGCCACGCGCGATGCGATCGAGTCGCCGATCTCGGCGGTCGTGAGGGTCGCTCCCGGCGTGCGAGCGGCCAGGTCGTCCACGACCGCCCGCTCTACTCGGGCCGCGGCGTCGTCGAGGCCGAGGTGCTCGAGCATCAGCGCGGTGGACAGGATGGCGGCGGTCGGGTCGGCCTTCTGCTGGCCCGCGATGTCGGGCGCCGAACCGTGCACCGGCTCGAACATGCTCGGGGCGGTGCGGTCGGGGTTGACGTTGCCGCTCGCCGCGAGCCCGATGCCGCCGGTGATGGCGGCGGCGAGGTCGGTGACGATGTCGCCGAACAGGTTGTCGGTGACGATCACGTCGAAGCGGCCGGGGTCGGTGACGAGGTGGATCATCGTCGCGTCCACGTGCATGTAGTCGACGGTGACGTCGGGGAACTCCCGGGCGATCTCCTGGGTCAGCCGCCACCAGACCGCGCCGGCGTGGACGAGCACGTTGGTCTTGTGGACCAGCGTCAGCTTCTGGCGACGCTTTTGTGCCCGGCGGAAGGCGTCGCGCACGACGCGTTCCACCCCGAAGGCGGTGTTGACCGACACCTCGGTGGCGATCTCGTGCGGCGTACCGACGCGCAGCGCACCGCCGTTGCCGGTGTAGGGACCCTCGGTGCCCTCACGTACGACGACGAAGTCGACGTCTCCTCGCCCTTCGAGAACATGGTCGGCCAGGGGTGAGGCTGCTCCGGGGTAGATCCGCGAGGGTCGCAGGTTGACGTAGTGGTCGAGCTCGAAGCGCAGTCGCAGGAGCAGGCCCCGCTCGAGGATGCCCGGGGGCAGGTTGGGGTCGCCGGGCTTGCCGCCCACCGCGCCTAGGAGGATCGAGTCGTGCTGACGGATCTCGTCGAGCACGGAGTCGGGCAGTACCTCGCCGGTGGCGAGGTAGCGCTCGGCGCCGAGGTCGTAGCGGGTGGGCTCGAACTTCACGCCGGTAGGCGCTGCCTCGAGCACCTTGAGCGCCTCGGCGGTCACCTCAGGACCGATCCCGTCACCCGGGATCACGGCAAGCTGCAACGACGTCGTCTCAGGCATGCGGCAAGGCTAGTTGTCGTCCGGGCGCTGGCCGCCGTTGTCCCGCAGATCGAGCGCGGCCTGCACGGCCTGGGTGCTCGTCGGGCTCTCGGGGTTGTGCTTGGCCGGACCCCACTCGGGGTACATCTCGTACATCTCTCTGGTCTCCTGGAAGTCGCTGACGAAGGACGTGTCTGGAACGGACTCCGGAGGAGATGAACCGGCTCGGACGTCCGTGGATCGCACGGAACGGAGTGGTTCGGAAGTAGCGGGTGGAACTTCGTCGTCTCGCTCGCGGAGGTGATGGGCCTGGTGGCGGGGTGCGCCGAACTCCGCGGCGAGGTGGCCTATCGAGTGTCAGGCCCCGCCACGGCGGCAAATAAGTACGAAGTTCCTCCGCATGGTGAAACCAGCCTACGGGTCCGACCCCTGACCCTGTCCGCCCTTTGGCAACATGTCCCACGATTCGAGACACTCCGCTCAGCGTTGGAGTCGACCCGAGGATTTGCGAGACTCACACCATGAGTGCACCTCCCGAGGTGCCGGCGATCGTCTCGCGGGCCTTCGACGTCTCCCTTCGCGCGGGATACGCGTCCTTCTGCCGCAACGAGACCGGTCGGCTGCTCGCCACCCTCGCGGCCACGCGCGGCGGCACGATGGCCGAGTTCGGCACCGGCTGCGGAGTCGGTACGGCGTGGCTGCGCTCCGGCGTCCGCCCCGGTACGACGATCCTCTCCGCCGAGCTCGACGCCGACCTCGCGACGGCGGCCCAGGAGATCTTCGTCGACGACCCGCAGGTCGAGGTGCTCGCCGCCGACTGGTCGACGCTGCGCAACAAGGGGCCCTACTCGCTGCTGTTCCTCGACCCCTCCGTGCCGCAGGACGCCAGCGTCGAGGCGGTGGCCGACCTGGTCGAGCCGGGCGGCATGGTCGTGCTCGACGACTTCGCGCCGTGCGAGATCTGGCCACCCATCACCAACGGGCGGGTCGACACCCTGCGCGAGGGCTGGCTCAGTGACGAGCGGTTCACCGCCGTCGAGGTGATGGTGGCCAGCGACGCGACGGTCCTCGTCGCGACCCGTCGCTGACCCCGGTCACAGACGCCCGGCCCCAGACATCCGGTCAGCCGAGCGGCTGCTCCATGCCCTCCTCCTCGGGCAGGACGACCTCGGTGACCATCTCCTCGATCTCCTCGGTGGTCAGCGCGACCGCCAGCGCCCAGTAGTAGATGGCGGCGCTGAAGATCACCGTGACCACGATGCCGGCGTAGTCACCGAGCACCGGGTCGTCCAACGGACCGAAGGAGCTGATGTAGGTGATCAGCCCCATGCCGACGAGGTAGACCGGCAACCAGGCGGCACCACGCAGGTTCAGGTGGACCGGCTTGTCGTTCCATTTGAACAGCAGGTTGGCGGCGAGGATGACGTAGCCGATCAGGATGGCGATGCCGAGCTTCCAGTCGGTGTCCCACCCGGACCAGAGGATGATCAGGCCGGAGATGGCGAAGCCCAGGGGCGCCAGGATCTCGGCCGCCGGCAGCACGTAGGGACGGTCGGCGTTGGGAAGACGCCGACGGAACGCGCCGAGCGACAGCGGGGCGCCGGCGTACATCAGCACGCTCGCGCTGGTGATCAGGCCGACCAGCGACTGCCAGCTCGGGAACGGCAGGAAGCAGATGCATCCGGTGATGAAGGCAGCGATCAGGCCCACCCACGGGACCTGACGCTTGCTGGTCCACTCGAACGGCGTCGGCACGTAGCCGTTGCGGCTCAGTCCGTAGGAGACGCGCGAGCTGCCGGTGACGTAGATCAGGCCGGTGCCGGCCGGAGAAACGATCGCGTCGAGATAGATGATCCACGCCAGCCAGCCGATGCTGAGCGCCGTCGCCACTTCCGCGAAGGGACCGGTGAACGTGGTGTAGAGCCCCTGACCGGTGGCGTCCCACGTCTTCCCGATCGCGTCCGCGGGCAGCGCCACGAGGAAGGCGACCTGGAGCAGGATGTAGACCACCATGCCGATCAGGATCGAGCCGATGATCGCGAAGGGGATGTCCTTCTTGGGATTCTTGGCCTCACCGGCGAGCTGGTCGGCCTGCTCGAAGCCGAGGTAGCTGAAGATGATGCCGCTGGTCGCGACGGCCAGCAGGATGCCGTGCAGCCCGTTGGGGTTGAAGCCGTCGGCGGCGGTGAAGTTCGAGCCGTGGAAGTTGAACAGCGCCAGGACCAGGATGGTCAGCAGCGGTACGGCGATCTTCCACCACGTCATCGCACTGTTGGTCGCGGCAAGCATCTTCACGCCGAGGAAGTTCACGGCGGTGAGGATCGCCATCAGGATGATCGCGACGATCAGGCCCGTCGTGGTCAACGTGCCGTTGCTCTTCAGCCAGTTCTCGGCGAAGGACCAGTGGCCGGCGTACTCGATCATGGCCGAGACCTCGATGGGCGCCACCGTGGCTGCCTGGAGCCAGGAGAACCAGCCGAACGAGGCGCCGGCGGCGCCGCCGAACGCGTAGTGCGGGAAACGGGCGGTGCCTCCGGACACGGGATACATGCCGCCGAGCTCGGCGTGGATCAGGGCCAGGACCATGATCATGACGCCACCGATGATCCACGAGATGATCGCGGCGGGACCGGCGGCGACGAGGCCCTTCTGGGCGCCGAAGAGCCACCCGGAGCCGATGATGGAGCCGACCGAGGCCCAGATGAGCCCGATCTTGCCGACCTCACGGACGAGGGACGTGGAGCGCTGCGGACGAGGCGCTGTCGCGGTGTCAGACATGGGCGACCAACCTTCTTGAGAAGTTGCCCCCCGTCAACTGATCAACTTACGACTGGCGCGCCCCGGAGACCATCACTCAGCATGGTTTTTGTCCGTCGTGTCGCGACGCGCCACGGGTGCCTCGGTCGGCAGCTCGACGATGCACCGCGGCAGCATGACCTGCACGAGGGGCCCGATCGCGAGGGCGTAGAGCACCGTGCCGATGCCGACCACACCGCCGAGCAGCCATCCGATCGCGACGACACCGACCTCGAGGCCGGTGCGCACCGTCCGGATGGACAGGCCCGTACGCCGGTGCAGGCCGGTCATCAACCCGTCGCGCGGGCCCGGCCCGAACTGGGAGCCGATGTAGAGCGCGGTCGCGAGCGCGTTCAGCACGATCCCGCCGACCATCAGCAGGCTGCGCTCCCACAGCGCCTCGGGAGCGTCCAGCAGGCTGAGGGTGAGATCGGCGGTGAGCCCGACGGCGAACGAGTTCGCGACCGTGCCCAGTCCCGGGAGCTCGCGCAGCGGGATCCAGAACAGCAGCACGACCAGGCTCATCACGATCACGGCCTGACCGATGCTGATCGGCAGGTGGATCGCCATCCCCTGGTGAAGCACGTCCCAGGGCGCATTGCCCAACGTCGCACGGATCATCATGCCGAGGGTGAGGCCGTAGAGCGCGAGGCCCAACGCGAGCTGCGAGAGCCGGCGCGGCAGCCGCCCGGCGCGCAGCTGGGCGACCGGGCCGAGGCGCGCGAGCTCACGCACGCGACGGGGCGCCGCGTCACCGAGGGTCTCGAGGGAGACATCGCTGGTCATGGGGACAGTCCACCATCAATTGGTCTGGTCGCAGATAGCCAATCGTGTTTCACTGGCCTGCATGACCCGCGTCCTCGCCGCCTCCCGGATCGCCACCCTGCTCGGCAGCTTCGACCGGGATCCGGCGTACAAGGGGCTGGCCGAGGGGCTGCGGGTGCTGATCACCGACGGCCGGGTCCCGGTCGGCGCCCGGCTGCCCAGCGAGCGCGAGCTCACCGAGGCGGTTGCCGTCAGCCGCACCACCGTGACGCGGGCGTACGCCGAGCTCCGCGACCACGGCTTCCTGGTCTCGCGGCAGGGCTCGGGGAGCGTGGCCAGCCTGCCGGCCAACCGGGGCCACCTCGTCGACCACGTGCTCCACCCCGGCACCCTCGACGAGGGCCAGATCGACCTGACCGTGGCCGCTCCGGCTCCGGGCCCGGGGGTGCTGGCCGCCTACGAGCGTGCGACCGAGCAGCTCCCGGCCTACCTCGCCGGCTCCGGCTACTTCCCCTGTGGCTTGCGGGTGTTCCGGGAGGCCGTCGCCGCGACGTACGACGCCCGCGGACTGCCTACGGACCCCGAGCAGATCATGGTGGTCCCCGGTGCGCAGGCCGGCGTGGCGATCACCGCCCGGGCCCTGCTCTCGATCGGCGACCGTGCACTCGTGGAGAGCCCCACCTACCCCAATGCGATCGCCACCCTCACCCACTCGGGCGCCCGACTGGTCGGCGTCGACGTGCCTCCCGACGCGGCTGCCCGGACACCGGACGTCGACGGGCTGGTCACGACGCTGGGGCAGGTCGCACCCCGGGTGGCCTACCTGATCCCCGACTTCCACAACCCGACCGGTGCGCTGATGACCGACGAGCACCGGGTGCAGGTCGCGAGGGCGCTGAAGCGCACGCGCACCACGGCCATCGTCGACGAGTCGATGGTGGCGCTGGCGCTGGACGGGCAGCAGATGCCGGCACCGTTCGCGTCGTACTCCCCCACCGCGATCTCGGTGGGCAGCCTGAGCAAGCCGTTCTGGGGAGGCTTGCGGCTGGGTTGGCTGCGGCTGCCGCACGACCGGCTCGACGCCTTCTTCCGGGCCCGGCTCAGCCTCGACCTCGGCTGCCCGGTGCTCGAACAGCTGGTGGGCGTGAACCTGCTGGAGGACAGCGAGCACCTCCTCGAGCACCGCCGGGCCCAGCTGCGCACCTCGCGCGACGGCGCACTGCGGGCAGTCGCCACGCACCTGCCCGAGTGGCAGGTCGCGCGCCCGTCCGGAGGGCTGAACCTCTGGTGCGAGCTGCCACGGGCGCTGTCCTCGGCCCTCGTGCCGCACGCGGTCGGCCACGGCGTACGGCTCGCGCCCGGTCCCGCCTTCGCGCCGGAGGGCGGGCTCGACCGCTTCGTGCGGATCCCGTACACGCAGCCGCACCACGTGCTGACCGAGGCGATCGCCCGGCTGGCCGACGCGTGGCGGGAGGCGATCGGCGATCCGGGCCAGCGCCAGTCGGGTACGCCGACGCTGGTGGCCTGACCGCAGCAACCTGGTCAGCCGGTCGGCTGCTCCTTCTCGGTGAGGCTGACGCCGCGCACCATCTGTGCGTCGATCGAGCCGCGGATCTCCTCCAGGACCTCGGCCGGCACCGGCGAGTCCACGGACAGGGCGACGAGAGCCTGGCCGCCCTTGGCGTTGCGGGAGACCTGCATGCCGGCGATGTTCACGCTCGCCTCGCCGAGGATCTTGCCGACGGTGCCGACCATGCCGGGGCGGTCCTCGTAGGTGAAGAAGGCGAGGTGCTGGGTGGGCTCGAGGTCGACCACGAAGTCGTTGACCTCGACCAGCCGCTCGCGCTGGTTGATCCCGATCAGGGTGCCGGAGACCGAGACCTGGGAGCCGTCGGCCAGCGTGCCGCGGATGGTGATCAGGTTGCGGTGGTCGGGGCTCTCGGAGTCGGTGACGAGCCGCACCTCGGTGCCGCGCTCGGCGGCGAGCAACGGAGCGTTCACGAACGAGACCTGGTCCTCCACGATGTCGGCGAAGACGCCCTTGAGCGCGCCGAGCTCGAGCACCTTGACGTCGTGCTCGGTGATCTCGCCGCGCACCTCGACGTCGATCTGCTGCGCGACCTCGCCCGCGAGCGCGGTGAAGATGCGGCCGAGCTTCTCCACGAGCGGGATGCCGGGACGCACGTCCTCGGCGATCAGCCCGCCCTGGACGTTCACGGCGTCGGGCACGAGCTCACCGGACAGGGCGAGGCGCACCGACCGGGCCACGGCGACACCCGCCTTCTCCTGCGCCTCGTCGGTGGACGCCCCGAGGTGAGGGGTGGCGACCACGTTCTCGAGCTCGAAGAGTGGTGAGTCGGTGCACGGTTCCTGGGTGAAGACGTCGAGCCCGGCGGCGGCGATGCGACCGGTCTTGAGGGCGTCGTAGAGCGCCTTCTCCTCCACGATCCCGCCCCGCGCTGCGTTGACCAGCACCAGGCCGGGCCGCGCGATCGCGAACTCGTCGGCGCCGATCAGCCCCACCGTCTCCGGGGTCTTCGGCAGGTGCACGCTGATGAAGTCGGACTCGGTCATCAACTCCTCGAGGCTGACCATCCGCACCCCCATCTGGGCTGCCCGGCCGGCCTGCACGTAGGGGTCGTAGGCGATCACGTCCATGCCGAAGGCGGACAGGCGCTGGGCGACGAGTACGCCGATGCGACCCAGCCCGACGATGCCGACGGTCTTCTCGTAGAGCTCGATGCCGGTGTACTTGCTGCGCTTCCACTCCCCGCGGGTCAGGGCGGCGTGCGCCGGGCTGATGTGCCGGGCGGCGGCGAGCATCAGGGCGACCGCGAGCTCGGCGGCGCTGACGATGTTGGAGGTGGGTGCGTTGACGACGAGGACGCCGTTCTGGGTGGCCGCCCGGACGTCGACGTTGTCGAGGCCGACACCGGCCCGTGCGACGACCTTCAGCCGCTTGGCCGCGCCGAGCGCTTCCTCGTCGAGCTTGGTGGCCGAGCGGACCAGGACCGCGTCGGCGTCGGTGATCGCCTCGAGCAGCTGGGCCCGGTCGGAGCCGTCGCAGTGACGGATCTCGAAGTCGGGGCCGAGCGCCTCGACGGTCGCGGGGCTCAGCTCTTCGGCGATGAGTACGACGGGCTTGGTCACAGGTCCTCGCAGGAGTCGTCGGTGGGACGTGGCCCAGCAACCGGGCCGCGCACGACGCTGTGCGGAGCCGTCACACTACCCCGGTCACGTGGCCTCGGCGCGATCCTCGCCGGGCGTCGGGACGGGCCAGACATAGGGCAGGTCGTCAGGCACGTCGCTGACCCTCGACGCGTAGAAGTCGGGGTCCTTGTGGACCAGGGCCGAACGGTGGCTGCGGTTGAACTCTTCGTCGCCCAACCGGGAGGAAGGTCTGCACGCCTCCGGTGTACCCACTGGACGCGTCGGCCGCGGGGGGAAAGGCGAAGGGCCCAGCAAGTATGAGTTGCTGGGCCCTTCAGTTGATCGGAGAACGGTGACCTTCCGATCGACCACTCTCAGCTCCGGTCCCGGCTGCCGTCACCGTGCTGACCGCGACGAGTTGCCTCGTCGTGTGGACCTTCTGCTTCGAGTGATCCCGCTCTCCCCGGAGGGAGTGCGTGAGAGAAGTTCTATGCCCCCGGGACCTGCGGCCGCAAGAGGGTTTCACCAACTATTTCTGCGAATTCTGCATTCGTGGTCCGTCGTCCACAGAACCACTGCCACCGTCCACAGATAGTGCCCCGAGTCCACAGGTGGTTGACCAGTCCTGTGGACGACGAGATCTGCGGATCGGGGTTGAATGGGGCTGTGCTGGTCGAGCGGGGCTCTTTCGTCGCACCGCTCCTGGAGGCGGTGCCGTCGGCCGCGACCGGGACGGGCCGCTGGATCTTCCTCGGTGGCGAGGCCGGCGTCGGGAAGACCTCGCTGGTGGGGCTGCTCCTCGACGAGCTCGCAGCGCTGCCCCATCCGCCTGTCGTACGACGAGGGTCGAGTGACGGCGTGGCCACACCGGCCCCCCTCGGCCCGGTGATCGAGGCGTTGCCCGAGCTCGAGGCGATGCTCGCGGAGACGACGCTCGAGACCAGGCCGCGCCTGTTCCGCGAGGTGCGCACCCTGCTGGCGGGTCAGCCGACGGTGCTTGTGCTGGAAGACCTCCACTGGGCCGATGAGGCCACCCTGGAGCTCGTGCGCCATCTCGGACGCCGGCTGGAGGGACTGCCGTTGCTCGGAGTGGCCACCTTCCGGGACGACGAGGTCGGGCCGGGTGACCGGCTGACCACCCTGATCGGCGACCTGGCCACCACCAACGGCGTTGCCCGGATGCACGTGCCGACACTCACCCTCTCGGCAGTGGCGGAGCTCGTGGAGACGTCCGGGTCAGCCCTCGAGCCGACGTCGCTGCATCGTCGTACGAACGGCAACCCGTTCTTCGTGACCGAGGTCCTCGCGGCCGAGGAGGCGGAGGTGCCGGCCACGGTGCGTGACGCCGTACGAGCCAGGGTGAGCCGGGTCTCCACCGCGGGCCAAGACGTGCTCGCGGCGGCGGCGGTGCTCGGCCCGGGCGCTCGGGTGGACCTCCTCGCGAGAGTCGCCGAGCGTCCAGCCGAGGCGATCGACGAGTGCGTCCAGCGAGGACTCCTCGTCGCGGGGTCGGACGCGCAGGGGCTGGCGTTCCGCCACGACATCGCTCGGGAGACGGTCGAGACCGGCCTCGCACCCGCGGTCCGCACCCGGCTCCACGAACGCGCCCTGGGCGCCTTGACCGCGCTCGGCAGCAGCGACCACCACCGCCTGGCCCACCATGCGGCCGAGAGCGACCACGGGAGCGCGGCCGTGACGCACGCCGTGGCGGCCGCGGCCCTCTCGGCACGGCTGGGAGCCCACCACGAGGCGGCCGAGGAGTACCGCCTCGCCCTGCGGTTCGCAGACGTCCTCGACCGACGTACCGTCGCAGACCTGCACGACCGGCTCTCCTACGAGTGCTACCTCACCGACGACCTCAGCAATGCGATCGAGGAGCGGCGGCAGGCCCTGGCCTTGCACGACCTCGAGGGTGACGTCGAGCAGGTGGGAGCGGCACAGCGCTGGCTGTCGCGCTACTCGTGGTTCTTCGGCCGAGGCGAGGACTCCCGGCGGTACGCCGACCAGGCGATCGCGACCCTGGAGGCGCTCGCGCCCGGGCACGAGCTGGCGATGGCCTTCAGCAACAAGGCCCAGCTGGCCATGCTCGCCGGGGTGGAGGACGAGACCGTGCTGTGGGGTGACCGGGCCATCGCGCTGGCGCGGGTCCTCGGTGACCACGAGGTCGAGGCGCACGCGCTGAACAACGTCGGCACCGCCCTGCTCCTCGGCTCCGACAAGGAGCTCGGGCTCACCCGACTGGGCCAGAGCCTCGACATCGCGCTCGTCCACGACCTGCACGAGCACGCCGCTCGCGCCTACACCAATCTGGGCGCCGCCCAGGTCGTGTTGCGCCGCTATGCCGGGGCCGACGAGTACCTCACCGCCGGCATCGCCTACTGCACCGACCGCGACCTCGACGCCTGGTCGACCTACATGACGGCCTGGCACGCCGCGTCGGCCTTCGAGCAGGGACGGTACCCGGAGGCCCGCCGGCTCGCCGAGGAGGTGCTGCGTCGACCCGGGCAGTCGCCGGTCAGCCGGATCCCGGCGCTGGTCGTCGCCGGGACGATCGCAGTTCGTGGAGGCGCCCCGGCCGCCGAGGCACTGCTCGGCGAGGCCCGGGACCTGGCGGAAGCGACGGGAGAGGCTCAGCGCATCTTCCCCGTGGCACTCGCCCTGGCCGAGGCGGGCTGGGTGCGTGGCGACCGGGACGCCTTGACCCGCGAGGTGACCAAGGCCCACGACCTGAACGCACTGGTCTTCACCGCCGTGGAGCGAGGCGAGCTGGCGTGGTGGCTGCGGGAGAGCGGTCTGGAGACCCCGCCTGACCTTCAGGTGTCAGGCCCGTTCGGGCTCATGCTCGGTGGGCAGTGGCTGGCTGCGGCTGCGGCGTGGGAAGGCGTGGGGTGCCCCTGGTGGCAGGCAGTGAGCCTCGCGCACTCGGAGTCCGTGGACGACGTACGCGCTGCCGGCGAGCAGCTGCGCGCCATGGGAGCCGACGCGACGCGGCTGGCCCTGCTGCGGGACCGCCACGAGGCCGGGCTGCCCGTGCCCCGTGGACCGCGGGCGCGGACCAGGGGCAACCCGGCCGGGCTCACCGGGCGGGAGCTGGAGGTGCTGGTACTTCTGGCCGATGGCCTCACCAACGCCGAGCTGTCCGCGCGACTCTTCGTGTCTCCCAAGACCGTCGACCACCACGTCTCCGCGATCCTGCGCAAGCTCGGCGAGGCCAACCGATCGGCCGCCGTTGCCGCTGCTCGGCGGGAGGGGATGTTGCCCAATCTGGGGAAATCCCCCGATGTCCCGGGCTGACGAACACGGTTCTCTGGATGCAGGCCGAGATCCGGCCGTTGAAGGAGAAAGAGAGCCGATCATGGCGCTGTTCATGGATGTCCACCACATCGAGGAGGGTCACGTCTCCGCCGACGACGTGGCAGGAGCCCACGCCGCCGACCTGCAGACGCAGGACGCCCACGACGTGAAGTACCTCCGCTACTGGGTCAACGAGGACCAGGGCAAGATCTTCTGCCTGGTCGACGCCCCGAACGCGGAGGCGGCCAACACGGTCCACCGTGAGGCCCACGGTCTCGTCGCCGACGAGATCTACCCGGTCGCCGAGGGGATCTGAGGGCGGTGTCGCTCGAGCTGCGTGAGCCTCAGATCTCGCAGCCGTCCGGACCGCAGGCGTCGGTGGGCTCGGGCCCCCCGACGTGCTCCAGCCTCGCGTGCGACTCGTCCCAGGCCCGGTCCAGCACCTGTCCGAAGACCTCGGCCGGCTGAGCGCCCGAGATGCCGTACTTGCGGTCGATGACGAAGAACGGCACACCGGTCGCACCGAGTGCGGCCGCCTCACGGATGTCGTGCTCGACGGCGTCGGCGTAACGGTCCCCGTCGAGGACGGCGTCGACCGCGTCGGCATCGAGGCCCACCTGCTCCGCCGTACGACGCAGCAGGTCGTGGTCGGCGACGTTCTCCGCACGCAGGAAGTACGCCGCCAGCAGCTCCTCCTTCAGCGAGGCCTGGAGCGCCGGCCCACCGGTCTCGAGGGCGAGGTGCAGCAGCCGGTGGGCGTCGACTGTGTTGGCCCGCTGCGCCTCGCCGAGCCGGAAGAGCAGGCCTTCCTCGGCCGCCACCGCCTCGGTGCGCTCGACCATCTGCCGGCCGGCCTCGGGGCCGCCGCCGTACTTCGCACCCAGGTGCTCCGCGACCGTCTCCTCGGGAACCCGCGGCGCCGCCGGGTCGAGCTGGAAGGAGCGGTAGACGATCTCCGCGTCGTCCGCGTGCGGGAAGCCCGCCAGGGCAGTCTCCAGACGGCGCTTGCCGATGTAGCACCAGGGGCAGACGACGTCGGACCAGATCTCGATCTTCACGACGGGCACAACCGCGCAAATGACCTGATTGTTCCTGCGCAGGTGCCAAGGTGTGCGGCATGAGATCCACCTACACCGCGCTGAAGGCGACCGAGTAGGAGCGACCGGTTGCCGCTGGTCTGCGCGCGGATGCCCGCTTCCTCCTCAGGGCGACCCTGAGGGTTTTCCGGGGGTGTATCAGGGGCCGATCCAGCAGCCTCCCCGATGTGGACGGGGGCTGTCTGAAGAGAGGCTCTGCCCATGATCACTGTTGACTCCCTCACCAAGAGGTACGGCGCCTTCACCGCCGTCGACGACGTCTCCTTCACGGCTGAGGGCGGTCGCGTGACCGGCTTCCTCGGTCCCAACGGCGCCGGCAAGTCCACGACCATGCGTGTCATGGTCGGGCTGACTCCCCCGACGTCGGGCACGGCCCGGGTCTCCGGCCGACTGTTCTCCGACCTGCCCAACCCCGGCCTCGAGGTCGGCGTCCTGCTGGACGCCTCGGCCCAGCACGCCGGCCGGACCGGGCGGGAGATCCTCAACATCGCGGCCCGGACGATGGGTCTGCCCCGGCTACGCGTCGAGGAGATGCTCGACCGGGTCAGTCTCACCGAGAAGGAGGCCGACCGCCGGGTGCGCAACTACTCCCTCGGCATGCGCCAGCGCCTCGGCATCGCCCACGCACTGCTCGGGGACCCGACGGTGCTGATCCTCGACGAGCCGGCCAACGGTCTCGACCCGGCCGGCATCCGCTGGATGCGCGACCTGCTGCGCTCGTACGCCGACCAGGGCGGCACGGTGCTGCTCTCCTCGCACCTGCTGCACGAGATCGAGGTCATCGCCGACGACATCGTGGTGATCGGCAACGGCAAGATCGTCGCGCAGGGCACCAAGAACGACCTGCTGGCGGCAGCCGGGACCGTCGTACGAAGTGCGGCGCCGAGCACGCTGGCGCACGCCCTCGAGCTGGCCGGTATCGCCAGCACGCTCGGCCCCGACGGCGCCGTCCGCACGCAGGCGGACGCCGCCCGCGTCGGTGAGGTCGCCCTGGCCGCCGGCGTCGCCCTCACCGAGCTCCGCCCCGCCGACGGCGCGGGCCTGGAGGAGATGTTCCTCGAGCTCACCTCCGAGACCCAACGAGAAGGAGCAGCGGCATGAGCACCGTGACCGCCAACAGCATGGACGCAGTCCGAGAGAAGAAGAGCCCGACCGTCGACCAACGCATCCCCACCAGCCGGGTGGTGGCGGTCGAGCTGCGCAAGATGTTCGACACCCGGTCGGGCTTCTGGCTGATGATGAGCGTCGCGATCACCGCGACGCTCGCCACCGGCGCCGTGATCCTCTGGGCACCGGACAGCGAGCTGACCTACGACACCTTCGCCGCGGCGATCGGGTTCCCGATGTCGGTGATCCTGCCGATGGTCGCGATCTTGTCGGTCACCAGCGAGTGGACCCAGCGCAGCGGGCTGAGCACCTTCACCCTCGTCCCGCACCGCGGCCGGGTGATCGGGGCCAAGGCTGTCGGCGCCGTGCTGGTCGGCGTCGGTTCGATGGTCGTCGCGATGGCGATCGGAGCGCTCGGCAACATCGTGGGTACGGCGATCACCGGTACCCCGACGATCTGGGACGACTCGTTCCTGCACCTGTCCGAGATCGTGCTGGCCAACGTGCTGGGCATGCTGATCGGCTTCATGCTCGGGGTGGTCATCCGCAACTCGGCCGGCGCGATCGTCGGGTACTTCGTGTTCACGCTGGTGCTGCCCACCCTGTCCGGGCTGCTCGCCGCGAACGCTTCCTGGTGGCACGACGCCCAGGCTTGGGTCGACTTCAACTTCGCCCAGGGCGGGTTGTTCGACGGCGAGATGGCCTCCCGTGACTGGGCCCACCTCGCGACCGCGACCATGATCTGGTTGGTCATCCCGCTCGCCGTCGGGCTGCGGTTGATGTTGCGCTCCGAGGTCAAGTAGCACCCCTCCCAGTACAGCCGCCTCTCCGCGAAATCCACTCGCGGGGAGGCGGCTGTTCGGCGTACGGTCTCGCCCGTGGACATCCGCTGACGACCTCGCCCCCCACCACTGGTGGTTCACTCGTCATGCACAGGAGCTCTCCATGTCCGCCACTCTCACCCTCACCGGGCTCGACGTCGCGTACGGCGCCCGCACCCTCGTGCGCGGCCTCGACCTCGTGGTCGCGCCGGGAGACGTCACCGCGCTCGTCGGCGCCAACGGCTCCGGCAAGTCGAGCCTGATGCGCACGGTCGTCGGCGAGCTGACGATCGAGTCCGGGTCGGTCCGGCTCTCGCCTCCCGACGCCACGGTCGGCTGGTTGCCGCAGAGCGCACCCGACCCGACCGAGTCGCTGCTCGACTACGCACGTCGGCGTACCGGGGTGGCGGCGGCCGACCGGTCGCTCCAGGACGCCTCCACCGCCCTGGCCGCCGGGGACCCGGGGTCCGACGACCGCTACGCCGTCACCCTCGAGCAGTGGCTTGCCCTGGGCGGCGCCGACCTCGAGGACCGGCTGCCGCAGGTGGCCGCGCAGCTGGGTCTCGACGCGGCGCCGGACCGGCCGCTCGGCACGTTGTCCGGTGGCCAGGCCGCCCGCGCCGCCCTGGCCTCGATCCTGCTCAGCCGCTACGAGGTGCTGCTGCTCGACGAGCCGACCAACAACCTGGACGCAGCGGGGCTGGAGCTGATGGTCGACTTCGTGACCGGCCATGAAGGGCCGGTGATGGTGGCCAGCCACGACCGCGCCTTCCTCGACCGGGTGGCCACCAGCGTGGTCGAGCTCGACCTGGCCCAGCAGCGGATCGGGCACTACACCGGCGGCTGGTCGGAGTACGCCGAGGCGCGCTCGCTCGAGCGACGCCAGGCCCGTGAGGCGTTCGAGGAGTACGCCGACACGAGGGATCGCCTGCTCGGCCAGAGCCGGCAGCGCGCCGACTGGGCCGACAAGGGACTCGGCAACCTCAAGCGCAGCGGCGAGGCCGACAAGCACATCCGCGAGAAGCACCGTGCTCGGGCCGACCGCCAGGCCGCGAAGGCGGCCCGCATCCACCGCGCGGCCGATCGGCTCGCGGCGGTCGAGCAGCCGCGCAAGGAGTGGCAGCTGCGCTACTCCATCGATCCCGGTCCCGAGTCGGCGGAGGTGGTGTGGACGCTCGACCGCGTGGTGGCGCGCCGCGGCGACTTCACGCTGGGCCCGATCGACCTCGCCGTCTCGCGGGGAGACCGGCTGCTGCTCGCGGGCGACAACGGGACCGGCAAGACCACTCTGCTCGCCGCGATGCTGGGGGACCTGCCGGTCGCGTCGGGGCGGGTGTCCGTCGGGTCGCGGGTGCGGCTCGGCCTGATCGACCAGGAGCGGGCGCTGCTGTCCTCGGAGCGGTCGGTCGTCGAGGTCGTCCGTGCGGCGCTCGGAGACGCCGTGCCGGCCGGGGAGGTGCGCACCCTGCTGGCCAAGTTCGGACTCGGCGCCGAGCACGTGGACCGCCCCGCACACAGCCTGTCGCTGGGCGAGCGCACCCGCGCACTGATGGCGCTCTTCCAGGCCCGGCAGGTCAACGTGCTGGTGCTCGACGAGCCGACCAACCACCTCGACGTACCCGCCATCGAGCAGCTGGAGTCGGCACTCGCCGACTACACCGGCACCCTCGTCGTGGTCAGCCACGACCAGGCCTTCCTGGAACGGGTCGGGATCGACCGGGTGCTCGAGCTGGGCTAGCTGGTCAGTCCCAGCGAGGGTCGACCGGGCGACGTCGCTGACGACTGGCGGCGAGCACGCCGCCGATCGCGCCGCCGAGGTGGGCCTGCCAGGAGACGCCGGTGTCGGTGGGGAGCACGCCGAGCAGCAACCCGCCGTAGAAGAGCATCAGCACGACGCCGAGCGCCACCTGGCCGGGTGCCCGGGTGTAGAGGCCACGGACCATCAGGTAGGTCAGCCAGCCGAAGACCACACCGCTGGCACCCAGCGTCACTGAGCCGGCCGGGGCGATCAGCCACACCGTGGCGCCGGAGGCGACCACGACCCACAGCGTGACGGTGAGCCACTGCCGCCAGCCGTCGAGGAGCACGATCACCCCGAGCACGAAGAACGGGATCGTGTTGGCCGCGAGGTGGGCCCAGCCGATGTGCAGGAACGGTGCGGTGAAGACCTCGAACAGTCCTTCACCGGTGCGCGGCTGGATGCCGTACCGGTCCAGGGAGTTGCCGCTGGCCTGATCGACCCCCTCGAGCAACCAGAGCAGGCCGACCAGCAGCGCCATCGAGAAGGACGCGCCCAGGACGCCGATGCGGTTGCGGGTGGCCAGCGTGCTCACGGGGCCATTGTCCGGTGCGGGTCCAAGGGACGGACCGGTCAGTGCTTGAGCTCGGGGTCCCAGCGGTTGGCGATCAGCTTGAAGCTCGGGGTGTCGTCGAGGGAGGTCATCGCCTCGTAGATGCGCTCGTAGCCGGTCGACGCGATCCGCCAGGCGCCGTCGACGTCCCGCCGATAGGTGTCGTGGTAGTAGCCCGCACCCCGGATCAGCACTTTGAAGTCGGGCACGATCACGGTGTCCTCGAACCCCCACGAACCGCTGGCGGTGTCCCCGTCCCCCTCCTCATGAATGGTGATCTCGGGGTGCTGCGCCACGTGCATCGTGACGACGCCCGGCCCGAGGTTGGACGACATGAACTCCACGACGGCCGCTCGGTTGTCGTAGTGCAGCGGCTCGCCCATCGCCTGCGTCCCGTACTTGGCGGAGACGTCCTCGGCCAGGCAGTCACCGAAGGTGTCCCAGTCCTTGAGGTCGAGGGAGCGGAAGTAGCGGTACTTGAGGCGCTTGATCTCCTCGAGGGCGTCGTGGTCCATGTCGTCAGGGTAGAACGTGTTCTAGAAAACGAACAGGGCCCGACGGATCGCCGGGCCCTGGTGCGTCGTACGACGTCAGCGGGCGGAGCTGCCCTCGACGTAGTCGCTGTCGTGGCTCTTCACCCAGGCCATCAGCTTGCGCAGCTCGCGGCCGGTCTTCTCGATCGGGTGCGCCTCGGCCTGCTCGCGGAACTTCTTGAACTCCGGAGCGCCGTTGTCCTGGTCGTTGATGAACCGCTCGGCGAAGGAGCCGTTCTTGATGTCCTCGAGGACGCCGAGCATGTTCTGCTTGACGCGCTCGTCGATCACGCGCGGGCCGGAGACGTAGTCGCCGTACTCCGCGGTGTCGGAGACCGACCAGCGCTGCTTGGCGATGCCGCCCTCGTACATCAGGTCGACGATCAGCTTCAGCTCGTGGAGGCACTCGAAGTAGGCGACCTCGGGCTGGTAGCCGGCCTCGGTGAGCACCTCGAAGCCGTACTGCACGAGCTGGCTGGCGCCACCGCACAGGACGGCCTGCTCGCCGAACAGGTCGGTCTCGGTCTCCTCGGTGAAGGTGGTCTTGATGCCGCCCGCGCGCAGGCCGCCGATGGCCTTGGCGTAGGAGAGGGCGAGGTCCCAGGTGGTGCCGGACTCGTCCTTCTCGACGGCGACGAGGACGGGTACGCCGCGCCCGTCGACGTACTCGCGACGCACGAGGTGCCCCGGGCCCTTGGGCGCGACCATGAACACGTCGACGCCCTCGGGCGGGGTGATGTAGCCGAAGCGGATGTTGAAGCCGTGCCCGAAGACGAGGGTGTCGCCCGGGGTGATGTTGGGCTCGACCGACTCCTTGTAGAGCTTCCTCTGCACGTGGTCGGGGGCGAGGATGACGATGACGTCGGCCTCCTCGACCGCCTCGGCCGGCGTGAGCACACGCAGGCCCTCGGCCTCCGCCTTCTCGCGGCTCTTGGACCCCTCCGGGAGCCCGATCCGTACGTCGACACCGGAGTCGCGCAGGGACAGCGAGTGCGCGTGCCCCTGGCTGCCGTAGCCGAGCACGGCCACGTTCTTGCCCTGGATCAGGGACAGGTCGGCGTCGTCGTCGTAGAACATCTCAGCCACGGGGGCTCTCCTTCATTGGTGGGTTGTATCGAGTCGATGCGGAGGGGCAGAACTGCGAGTGGAGGGGTGAAGTTTCAGCCCTCCACTGGAGGTTTGGCCGGGCGCCCGGCCAAACCGTCACGAGGAGATCACCGCAGCCGCCGCCGGGACCGCCACCGGCACCGGACGCAGGGTGCGCTCGGTGATGGAGCGGCTGCCACGGCCGATGGCGACCATGCCGGACTGGACGAGCTCGCGGATGCCGAAGGGCTCGAGCACGGCGAGGAAGTCCTTGAGCTTGGCGGCGTTGCCGATGACCTCGATGGTGACGGCATCGGGCGCGACGTCGACGACCTTGGCGCGGAACAGCTGGACGGCGTCGAGCACCTGACCGCGGGTGTCGGCGTCGGCCTTCACCTTGACCAGCAAGAGCTCGCGCTCGATGGACTCCTTGTCCTCGAGCTCGACGATCTTGATCACCTCGACCAGCTTGTTCAGCTGCTTGGTGACCTGCTCGAGCGGCGAGTCCTCGACGCCGACCACGATCGTCATCCGCGAGATCTCCGGGTGCTCGGTCGGGCCGACCGCGAGGGAGTCGATGTTGAAGCCGCGGCGGCTGAACAGGCCGGCGATGCGCGCGAGCACACCGGGCTTGTTCTCGACCAGGACGGACAGGGTGTGGGTGGTCGCCATCAGAGGTCGTCCTCCTCGAACTCGGGAGCGAGATCCCGGGCGTACTTGATCTCGTCGTTGGAGGTCCCGGCAGCGACCATCGGCCACACCATCGCGTCGCGCTCGACCCGGAAGTCCACGACCACCGGCACGTCGTTGATCTCCATCGCCTTGTTGATCGTGGCGTCCACGTCGCCGGGGCTGTCGCAGGAGAGCCCGACGGCGCCGTACGCCTCGGCCAGCTTGACGAAGTCGGGGATCCGCTTGGACTGGAGGTCGGTGTTGGAGTAGCGGCCCTCGTAGAACAGCGTCTGCCACTGCCGCACCATGCCCAGCGACTCGTTGTTGATGATCGCGACCTTGATCGGGATGCCCTCGATGGTGCAGGTGGCCAGCTCCTGGTTGGTCATCTGGAAGCAACCGTCACCATCGATCGCCCACACGGTCGTGTCCGGACGGCCGACCTTGGCGCCCATGGCCGCCGGGACCGCGAAGCCCATCGTGCCCAGGCCACCAGAGTTGATCCAGGTGTTCGGGTGCTCGTAGCCGACATAGTGGGTGGCCCACATCTGGTGCTGGCCCACGCCCGCGACGTAGATCGACTCGGGTCCGGCGATCTTGCCGAGGCGCTCGATGACGTACTGCGGGGCGAGGCCCTCGGCGGGGGCGTCGTACCCCAGCGGGTACTGCGACTTCACGCCGGCGAGGAACTTCACCCAGCCCTCGTAGTCGCCGGTGTTCCCCTGGGCCTGCTCTGCCTGCAGCGCGACGATCAGGTCGGCGATCACCTCGCGGCAGTCACCCACGATCGGCACGTCGGCGACGCGGTTCTTGCCGATCTCGGCCGGGTCGATGTCGGCGTGGATCACCTTGGCGCCGGGGGCGAAGGAGTCGAGGTTGCCGGTGACCCGGTCGTCGAAGCGCGCGCCCAGGCTGATGATCAGGTCGCTCTTCTGCAGCCCGGCGACGGCCGCCACGGTGCCGTGCATGCCCGGCATGCCGAGGTGCTGCGGGTGGCTGTCCGGGAAGGCGCCGCGCGCCATCAGGGTGGTGACCACCGGGATGCCGGTCAGCTCGGCCAGCATGCGCAGCTCCTTGCTGGACCGGGAGCGGATCACGCCGCCACCGACGTACAGCACCGGCCGGCGCGACTCGAGCAGCAGTCGGGTCGCCTCGCGGATCTGCTTGGAGTGCGGGCGCGTCACCGGCCGGTAGCCGGGCAGGTTCAGCTCGGTCGGCCAGTTGAACGTGGTCATCGCCTGCTGCGCAGACTTGGCGACGTCGACGAGCACGGGGCCGGGGCGGCCGGTGGAGGCGATGTAGAAGGCCTCCGCGATGACGCGAGGGATCTCGTCGGCGTCGGTGACCAGGTAGCTGTGCTTGGTGATCGGCAGCGTGATGCCGCGGATGTCGGCTTCCTGGAAGGCGTCGGTGCCGATCGAGGACGCCACCACCTGACCGGTGACGGCGACCATCGGCACGGAGTCCATGTAGGCGTCGGCGATGGGCGTCACCAGGTTGGTCGCGCCGGGACCGCTGGTCGCCATGCAGACCCCGACCTTGCCGGTCGCCGTCGCGTACCCCGCCGCTGCGTGGCCCGCGCCCTGCTCGTGGCGCACCAGGATGTGCCGGATCGTGCTGTCGTAGAGGGGGTCGTACGCCGGGAGGATCGTGCCGCCCGGGATGCCGAAGATGTTCTCCACACCGGCGCACTCGAGCGAGCTGATCAGGCTCTGCGCACCCGTCACGGCCCCGGCAGCCTCGTGGGGTGCCATCGCCGGCCCCTTCACTGCCTTCTGCTCAGTCATCTGCTCCACTTTCCTGTCCTGCTGTCGCCCTGCGCCTTGCCTGACCAGTGTCAGCCCAACAAAAAACCCCTCGAGCCGGTCGGCTGACGAGGGGTCGACGCGTGTGCTGCGGCCAGGGCCGTTAGCTCACGCGTCGCGTGCGTACGAGAATCTCGCGGTGGTGCTGGAAACGCTGCATGCGCACAGCATGCCCCTCGCGCGCGACGGCGCTCAACTCAGTGTGCCAGTCGTCCCGGATGCTGGGATCGGCATCCCACCATCTGTCAGTCGCGGGACTGCCAGGTGCAGATGCAGGACCGGTTGCCGTCAGGGTCCTCGAGCACCCAGAACGCGGGGGCCCGCTGGTCGTCCACCAACGTCCCGCCGGCGTCGATCGCGGCCTGGATCCGCGCCTCGGCGACGTCGTGGGGGACGCTCACGTCCAGGTGCCAGCGCTGCCGATCCGGGGCGTCGGAGTCGGTCTTCTGGAACCACACCGACGGCGTGCGGTCGGCCGGGTCGACCAGGTCGTCGCTGGCGTGGGCGTCGTACCCGAGCAAGGCACGATAGAACGGCGCCACCTTCTCGTGGTCAGGGGTGTCGAGCGCGATCTCGATGACGTCGGGAGCGTGCTCGGCGGCGCGCACCCCCGCCTCCGCGGCCAGCTCGCTGATCCGGCGGGCCAGACGGACGTCGCGTGGGGTGAGGGCGTCGACGTCGTGACTGAGCAGCGAGACCGTCAGGTGCGGGTAGCGCAGGTCGACGTCGGGGTGGTGGTTGGCCTCGTCGGCGACCTCGGCGATCTTGCCGACCAGGGCCGCTCCGGTGTTGAAGTCGCCCGTCTCGAAGCGGACCACGAGCTTGTTCAGCACCTTGCGCCAGCCCTCGAGTCCCTCGTCGTGGACCTGCTGCCCGGTGAGGGCGCTCTTGTCGTCGGTCGTCCCGGCTTCGCTCATGTTCCCTAGATTCGCACAGGGCAGGTTCTCCCCTTTGGGGGTGATTCGGGGCTATGGTGCCGAAGTTGTTGTGAGCCACCGCACATTTTCGGGCTGTGCGACCCGCTCCCCCGCAGTCTTCCGGCTGTTCCCTTGCCCGGCGAAAAGGAATCTCGGGTGTTCCCATCACGCACGGGACGGGTCGGCGTCGCCGTACTCGCCCTCTCCACTGCTGCCGCCACGGCGCTGGGCTTCGGCTCGGCGGCGTCCGCGGCAGACCCCGGACCGGCCCAGAAGGCACCGGTCTCGACCAAGAAGATCCACTCCCCTGCGCTCACCAAGCTGCACGGGATCGATCGCACCAAGCGCGGCACGCAGACCGTGTTCGTCCAGCTCTCCGGTGAGGGCTCCGCCGACCTGGCCGCGCCGAACGCGTCCGCCAAGTCCGACGCCGACAAGGTGAAGGCGCACCGCACCGCCGTCAACCGCCAGGGGAACGAGGTGCTCTCGACCGCCAAGGGCGAGGACTCCCGTGCCACCAAGCTGTTCACGATCAGCAACACCCTGCCGGGCGTCGCGATCCGCACCGACCAGGCCGGCATCGAGGCCGTCGCCGAGCGCGACGACGTCGTCAAGGTCTCGAAGATCGTTCCCAAGCACCTGACCAACGCCAACACCGCGGCGCTGACCCGGGCCTACGACACCTGGAAGTACGCCGGCACCCTCGGCAAGGGCGTGCGCATCGGCATCATCGACACCGGGATCGACTACACCCACAGCGACTTCGGTGGCGTCGGCACGACCGCGGCGTACGACGCTGCCAAGGCCGCCTCGACCTCACCGACCTGGCGCGACAGCCTGCCGGCCCTCGGCAAGGCCAAGATCGCGGGCGGGCACGACTTCGTCGGCGACGACTACGACGCGAGCCCGACCACGGACACCGGCGCACCCAACCCGAACTACCAGCCGGTGCCGCACCCCGACGAGAACCCGCTCGACTGCAACGAGCACGGCACCCACGTCTCGGGCACGGCAGCCGGCTACGGCGTCAACGCCAACGGCTCCACCTTCACCGGGAAGTACGCCAACCTGACCAAGCCCGGCCTGCTCGACATGAAGGTCGGCCCGGGCATGGCCCCGGCCGCGACGCTGTACGGCCTGAAGGTCTTCGGCTGCGAGGGCTCCACCGACGCCGTCATCCCGGCGCTCGACTGGGCGCTCGACCCCAACGGTGACGGGGACTTCTCCGACCACCTCGACATCATCAACATGTCCCTCGGCGGCGACGACGCCCCCGCGGACGACCCGGAGAACGCCGTCATCGACGAGCTCTCCTCGCACGGCGTGCTCTCGGTCATCGCCGCCGGCAACGCCGGCGACGTCACCGACACCGGTGGCGCACCGGGCAACGCCGTCAGCTCCCTCGGGGTCGCCAGCACGGTCGACGCCTACCAGCTGCGCGACGGGCTGAAGGTCAACGCTCCCAGCGGGGTCGCCGGCATCGCTGCCGGGCAGATGTCCGTCGCCTACGACTGGCCCAACAACGGTCCGACGCACGCACCCGTCACCGGCACCGTGGCCACCGTGCCCGGGGCCAACGCCGACGGCTGCCAGCCGTTCTCGGCCGCCGAGGCTGCCAGGGTGGCCGGCAAGGTCGCCTGGCTGGAGTGGGACGACAACGACGCCACCCGTCGCTGTGGCTCGGTCGGCCGGTCGGCCAACGCCAGGGCCGCTGGAGCGATCGGCGCGATCTTCACCTCGACCAAGGACGTGTTCGGCGCCGGCATCACCGGTGACGCGACCATCCCGGTCTTCCAGCTCCCCAAGGCGGGCACCGACAAGCTGCGCGCCGCGGCCGAGGCCGGCACGCTCAACGTGACGTTCGACGGGGCCCTCCAGGCCACCATCAAGGACATCAACGACTCGATCACCGACACGCTGTCGAGCTTCAGCTCGCGCGGCGTGCACGGATCGCTCGGAGTCGTGAAGCCCGACGTCGCCGCACCCGGTGACACCATCGCGTCGGCGGGCATGGGTACCGGCTCGGACACCTTGGTCATCTCCGGTACGTCGATGGCGACCCCGCTCACCGCGGGCGTCAGCGCGCTGGTGCGCTCGGCCCACCCGGACTACTCGCCGCTGATGCTCAAGGCCGTGGTGATGAACCAGGCCGGCCACGACGTGTTCACCGGTCCGAACAGGACCGGGCACGCCTACGGTCCGGCCCGGGTCGGTGCTGGTCGGGTGGATGCCCTCAGTGCCGTCGACACCGACACGATCGCGTTCAGTCCCGGCGCCGACAACCCTGTCTCCGCGTCGTTCGGCGTCGTACCCGCTCGGGTCGACAAGGGGACGCTGACCAAGAAGCTGCCGCTGACGGTGATGAACACGAGCCGTCGCTCGACGCGCTACGACCTGTCCTACGACCCGGTGATCACCCAGCCAGGTGTGAGCTACTCAGTCTCCCCGTCGACACTGACGGTGGCGGGCAACAGCAAGGGCAAGGCGACGGTCACGATGCGTGTGCGTCCCTCGGCGCTGCGGCACACGATCGACCCGACCATGGAGACCACCCAGCTCGGCGTGCCGAGGCAGTTCGTCTCCGACGCCTCGGGCCGGGTCCTGGTCAAGCCGTCGGGCGAGAGTGCCGCGCGCGTCCCGGTCTACGGTGCCGCCAAGCCGGTCTCGGCCACCGACGCCACGGTCAACGCGAAGCGCATCTCGCTGTCCGGCCAAGGCTTCCAGCAGGGTGCCGGCAGCACCGGGTGGACGTCGATCGCGTCGGTGCTGCAGCTGGGCGCCACGTCGGGCACGCTGCCCACCTGCCTCCCCGGGCAGGCCGGCGGCTGCGCCTCCACGAAGAGCGAGCAGTCCGGCGACCTGCAGTACGTCGGCGCCGGCAGCTCGGGCGACTGGCTGTGGTTCGGCCTGAGCACCTACGCCGACTGGGCGAAGGTCGGCACCGGCCTGCAGCCGTTCGTCGACTTCGACACGACCGGTGACGGCAAGCCGGACTACGAGACCGTCGTCCAGACGGTGCCGTCCAGCGACGTGCTGATCGCCGCGACGTTCGACCTCAACGACCCCAGCCGCGAGGACGACCAGCCGGTCAACTTCAACTGGGGCGATGTCGACACGAACGTCTTCGACACCAACGCGCTGACGATCCCCGTGTCGAAGGAGTTCATCGGGGTCGGGTCCACGAGCAAGCCGGTCACCTACACGGTGAGCACGTGGAACGCGACCAACGGGACGGTGACCGACTCGGCCGGTCCGGTCGTCTTCGACGCCGGTACCCCGGCGTTCAGCACGGCCGGCCCGCTCTACCGCGACCAGGGAGGGACCCGCATCGACTACACCGTCTCGGGCCCGCTCCCGGTCAAGGCGCTGCTCCTGCACCTGCACGGCGCGAGCGGCAAGCGCGCCGAGGTGCTCGCCCTGCCGCGCTCGGGAGTGGCCCCGAGCACGGCACCCAGCACGGCACCGGCGACGCCGTAGCCGGTCAGGACCTGCCCCGGACCCCTGTCACTCAGGCCCGGGGCAGGTCCTGCAGCCGTGCGCGCTGCCGGCCCTGCTCGTCGAAGTTGGCCGGGTCGAGCCAGGCCTCGAAGGCGGCTCGCAGGCGCGGCCACTCGCCGTCGGTGATGGCGAACCAGGCGGTGTCCCGGTTGCGGCCCTTGGTGACGACGGCCTGCCGGAAGGTGCCCTCGTAGGTGAAGCCGAGCCGGGCCGCCGCGCTGCGTGAGGCGGCGTTGAGCGCGTCGCACTTCCACTCGTAGCGGCGCACGCCGACCACGTCGAAGGCGTGGGCCGCCATCAGGTACATCGCCTCGGTCGCCGCCGTCGTCCGCTGGAGCGCCGCCGAGTAGCTGATGTAGCCGACCTCGGCCGTGCCGTTGGCATGGTCGATGCGCAGGAAGGTCGCGATTCCGACCGGGACGCCGTCGGGCAGCAGGATCGCCATCGGGACCATCGCCGGTGTGGCGCGCAGCTTCGCCACGTGCTCGGCGAAGGCGCCGACGTCCGCGAACGGGCCGGTCGGCATGTAGGTCCAGATGCTCGGCGGGGAGCCGGCGCACAGGGCGGCGTACAGGCCCTCGACGTGGTGGTCGCCCAGCGGCTCGAGCCGGCAGCTGCGCCCGGTCAGGACGACGGGGACCAGGGGCGGTCCGGGGGTCCAGTCGACGGGGTCCCCGACCGGTTGGCCGTACTCGTTCACGGTGCTCACGCCGACGAGGCTAGACCGGGGAAGCCGGAGGGATGGCGCCGGGAAGGTGGGCGGCCAAGACTCGACGCATGACCACGCACGCCACGGACACCGACCTCGACACCCAGCGGGCCCTCCCGCTCGACCGCGCCCACGAGCACGCCCGTCGCTGGCTGGCCAGCCTGGCCGACCGCCCCGTGTCGCCGCAGGCGGACGCCGATGCCGTCGCCGCTGCCCTGGGTCGCGACCTCCTCGACGGCCCCACCCCGGCGGAGGACGTGGTCGACCTGCTCGCCACCGCCTGCGAGCCCGGGCTCACCGGCATGCCGTCGGGCCGCTTCTTCGGCTTCGTCATCGGCGGCTCCCAACCGGCCGCGCTGGCGTCCGACTGGCTGGCCAGCGCCTGGGACCAGAACACCGTGCTGCGGAAGGTCACCCCGGCCGTGGTGGCGGTCGAGGAGGTCGCGGCCGCCTGGTTCCTGGAGCTGCTGGGCCTGCCCGCCGACAGCGGGGTCGGCTTCGTGACCGGCGCGACGATGGCGAACTTCACCGGACTGGCGGCGGGACGCGACACCTTGCTGATGAAGGCGGGCTGGGACCTCTCCCGCGGGCTCGCCGGCGGACCGCCGTTGCGGGTGCTGGCCGGGGAGGAACGGCACGTGTCGGCCGACCTCGCGCTGCGCTTCCTGGGACTCCCCGCCGCTGAGCTGGTGGAGGCCGACGAGCAGGGTCGCATCGTCCCCGACGCCCTTCGACGCGCGCTGGCGCAGTCCCCTCACCAACCGACGATCGTGCTGCTTCAGGCGGGCAACCTGCACTCCGGTGCGTGCGACCCACTCGCCGAGTGCATCGAGATCGCCCACCAGCATCCGACGTGGGTGCACGTCGACGGCGCCTTCGGGCTCTGGGCGGCCGCCAGTCCGGCGTACCGACACCTCACCGCGGGGATCGAGCAGGCCGACTCCTGGGCGACCGACGCGCACAAGACGCTGAACGTGCCCTACGACTGCGGCATCGTCGCCGTCCGGGACGCCGCTGCCCTCAACGCGGCGATGGGCGCGCAGGGCGACTACTTCATCCCGGACGCCGCCGGCGACCCGATGGACCGCGTCCCCGAGATGTCGCGCCGGGCCCGTGGAGTCCCGGTGTGGGCCGCGATCCGGGCCTCGGGTCGCGACGGCGTGGCCGGGATGGTCGAGCGGATGTGCCGGCACGCACGTACGTTCGCCGAGGCGATGGCCGAGATCCCGGGAGCCGAGGTGCTCAACGACGTGGTCTTCACCCAGGTGTGCGTGTCCTTCGGCAGCGACGAGCGCACCCTGGCCGTGGTCGACCGGATGCTGGCCGACGGCGTGGCCTGGACGAGCGGGTCGCGCTGGCGCGGCCGTGCGGTACTCCGGATCGCGGTCAGCAACGCCTCCACCACCGACGACGACGTGGCGAGGAGCATCGAGGCGCTGCGCCGGGCGGCGGGCGCGTAGCCTGCGTGGCATGGAGGTCGAGTCGGGGCTGGTCGAGTCGGGGCTGGTGCGCCTGGTCCGGGATTCCGTGATCGGCGAGGACCACGTCATGCGCACGCCGTACGGCGACCGGCGGGTGACCTACGCCGACTACACCGCCTCGGGACGCGCCCTCTCCTTCATCGAGGACTTCATCCGCGACGAGGTGCTGCCGAGCTACGCCAACACCCACACCGAGTCCAGCGGCACCGGCCTGCAGACCACCCGGCTGCGCGAGGACGCTCGCCGCATCATCCACGACGCGGTCGGTGGCGACGACGAGACCGTGGTGCTGTTCGCCGGATCGGGCACGACCGGTGCGGTGTCGAAGCTGATCGGCGTGCTGGGGCTGCGGATCCCCTCAGCGCTCGAGGACCGCTACCGGCTGGACGCGCACATCCCGGCCGCGGAGCGCCCGGTCGTGTTCATCGGCCCCTACGAGCACCACTCCAACGAGGTGCCGTGGCGCGAGACCATCGCCGACGTCGTCACCATCCCGCAGGACGCCGACGGCCACATCGACCTCGACCGGCTCCGCGAGACGTGCGTGGAGTACGCCGACCGGCCGCTCCGGATCGGGTCGTTCTCGGCCGCCTCGAACGTGACCGGCATCGTGTCGAACACGGTCGCGATCGCGGAGATCCTGCACGAGCACGGTGCCCTGTCGTTCTGGGACTTCGCGGCCGCAGCGCCGTACATCGACATCGAGATGTACCCCTCCCGAGACGAGCACCCGCTGGCCTGGAAGGACGCGATCTTCCTCTCGCCGCACAAGTTCATCGGCGGCCCGTCGACACCAGGGGTGCTGGTGGCCCGGCGCGAGCTGTTCGGCAACCGCGTGCCCGACGTGCCGGGCGGCGGGACGGTCGCCTACGTGAACGACTCCGACCACGCCTACCTGCCCGAGCCGGAGCACCGCGAGGAGGGCGGCACCCCGGCCATCATCGAGTCGATCCGGGCCGGGCTCGTCTTCCAGCTCAAGCAGGCGATCGGGGTGGAGACGATCCGGAAGGCCGAGGAACGGTTCCTCTCCCGCGCGGTGGCGAGGTGGAGCCAGGAGCCCGCGATCGAGATCCTCGGGAACATCGACGCCGACCGGCTCTCGATCGTGTCGTTCGTCGTACGCGCTCCGTCGGGTCGCTACCTCCACCACAACTTCGTGGTCGCCGTGCTCAACGACCTGTTCGGCATCCAGTCGCGGGGTGGGTGCTCGTGCGCCGGTCCCTACGGTCACCGGCTGCTGGGCATCGACATCGAGCGCAGCCACGAGTTCGAGCGCGAGATCACCGGCGGCTGCGAGGGCATCAAGCCCGGCTGGGTGCGGGTGAACTTCAACTACTTCCTCTCCGACGCCGTGGCCGACTACATCATCGAGGCGGTGCGGCTCGTCGCGCGCGACGGCTGGCGGCTGCTCGGCGACTACCACTTCGACACCGTCACCGGTCGCTGGACCCATCGTGAGGGCCTGGTCGAGCCGCCGTTGCGGCTCTCGGCGATCTCCTACGACGAGGACGGGATGCACGCCCCGACCTCGCGCCTCGCCGGCGACGAGTCGCTGCTCGCCCAGCACCTCGCCGACGGCGCCAAGATCCTGTCCGAAGCCCCCGACCCCGACCTCACTCCCCCGACCTCGTTGAGCTCGGACTTCGAGCACCTGCGCTGGTTCGACCTGCCGGCGACCGCGATCGGCTGAGGGCTCCTCGCTAGCCTCGGGGACATGCCAGTCGTGAAGATCAACGCCATCTCCGTGCCCGACGCCGCCCACGAGGAGCTGGAGAAGCGGTTCGCCAACCGGGCCCACACGGTCGACGGGTCGCCGGGCTTCCTCGGCTTCCAGCTGCTCCGCCCGGTCAGGGGCGAGGACCGCTACTTCGTCGTCACGACGTGGGAGGACGAGGAGTCCTTCGCTGCCTGGCGCGACGGCCCCGCCATCGAGGCACACTCGGGTCAGCGCGCGAAGCCGGTCGCCTCGGGCGCGGACCTGCTGGAGTTCGAGGTCGTCATGGACGTTCGCGCCGGCGAGTGAAGTAGACGATCTCCTCCCAGTCGGGCACGTCCACCTCCGCGCGGAAGCCCGCGCTCTCCGCGCACCGACGGCTGGCCACGTTGTCGTGGTCGATGCCGAGCACGAACACGTCGACGTCCTCGACCTCGAGGGTCTCCACCCACGCCAGCAGCAGGGCCGAGCCGATCCCCTGTCGCCAGCGGTCCGGAGCCACGACGTACGCCGTGCCCATCGCCGGACCTGGCTCCCAGGCGGTCACCCGCTGCCCGTCCCAGACCGTCCACCGGTCGTAGACCTCGCCGCCGAGGTAGCCGACCGGCGTGCCGGCCAGCCGCGCCAGCCAGGTGTGCGACCGCAGCACCCGCATGCCACGGAACTCGTCGTCGTCCAACTCGGCCACCGTCAAGGAGCGCACCGGCCAGTCCGGACCGCCCAGCCGGTGCCGGACCTCGTCGTTCTCGAACCACGGCTGCACCAGCGGCAGGTGCTCGACGAGGAAGGGCTCGAGGGTCAGGGCAGTCACGGCAGCACGGACCGACCGATCTCGTCGGGGTTCATGGCGATCTCCCAGCGGAAGCCGTCGGGGTCGGCGAAGTAGCCGGTGTAGCCGCCCCAGTCGCGGCGCTGTCCCTCGCCGGCCTCGGCCCCGAGCGACGCCGCCAGCGCCAGGATCTCGTCGACCTCGGACTCGGTGGCGACGTTGTGCGCCAGCGTGATCGGGACGATTCCCGCGCCGCGACGGATCGGTCCGACCTCGGCCTCGAACCCCTCCTCGGACCACAGCGACAGGATCAACCTGTCCCCGGCCCGGATCATCAGCACCTCATCCGGCACGAGCAGCTCCGGCTTCCAGCCGAGACCGTCGACGTAGAAGGTCCTGGTCCGGTCGAGGTCGGCGACGGCAAGCGTGACGAAGCTGATCCGCTGGTCCATGCCCCCCAGCCAAGCACGGGGGGCTGGTCAGCCGCAGACGGCGCCGTGAGCAGCCGACTGGACGACCTTGGCGTACTTGCCGAGAACGCCGCGGGTGTACTTGGGCTCGTTGGGGGTCCAGCCGTCCTGGCGGGAGGCGAGCTCGGACTCCTCGATCGCGACGTCGAGGGTGCGGTTGGCGACGTCAAGGGTGATCTGGTCGCCGTCGCGCACGAAGGCGATGGGTCCCGCGTCGACGGCCTCGGGGGCGATGTGGCCCACACACAGGCCCGTCGTACCGCCCGAGAAGCGGCCGTCGGTGATCAGCAGGACGTCCTTGCCGAGCCCGGCGCCCTTGATGGCACCGGTGATCGCGAGCATCTCGCGCATCCCCGGCCCGCCCTTGGGACCCTCGTAGCGGATCACCACGACGTCGCCGGCGACAATTTGCTTCTGCTCGAGGGCGTCCATCGCGGCGCGCTCGCCGTCGAAGACCCGTGCGGTGCCGGTGAAGGTGGAGTCGTCGAAGCCGGCCGACTTCACGACCGCTCCCTCGGGAGCGAGCGTGCCCTTCAGGATCGTGAGCCCGCCGGTGGCGTGGATCGGCTTGTCGAGCGGGCGGATCACCTCACCGTCGATGCCGTTGGGGGCGAGCGCCTCGAGGTTCTCGCGCATCGTCTTGCCGGTGACGGTGAGGCAGCCGCCGTGCATCAGGCCGGCGTCGAGCAGCGCTTTCATCACGACCGGGATGCCGCCGATCTTGTCGACGTCGTTCATCACGAACCGGCCGAACGGCTTGAGGTCGCCGAGGTGCGGCACCTTGTCGCCGATGCGGTTGAAGTCGTCGATGGTCAGGTCGACCTCGGCCTCGCGGGCGATCGCCAGCAGGTGGAGTACGGCGTTGGTGGAGCCGCCGAGGGCCATCACGACGGCGATCGCGTTCTCGAAGGCCTCCATGGTCAGGATCTGGCGGGCGGTGATGCCCTGGCGCAGCATCTCCACCACGGCCTCGCCGGAGCGATGGGCGAACCCGTCGCGACGACGGTCCACGGCCGGCGGGGCGGCCGAGCCGGGCAGGCTCATCCCGAGCGCCTCGGCGACGGCGGCCATCGTGTTGGCGGTGTACATGCCGCCACACGCACCTTCCCCCGGGCAGATCGCACGCTCGATCTCGTCGACCCGCTCGCGCGAGATCTTCCCGGCCAGGCAGGCACCGACGGCCTCGAAGGCGTCGATGATCGTCACGTCCTGGCCGTCGACCTGGCCCGGCATGATCGAACCGGCGTACAGGAACACCGAGGCGAGGTCGAGCCGCGCGGCGGCCATCAGCATGCCGGGCAGCGACTTGTCGCAACCGGCCAGCAGCACCGAGCCGTCGAGCCGCTCGGCCATCATCACCGTCTCCACGGAGTCGGCGATCACCTCGCGCGAGACCAGGGAGAAGTGCATCCCTTCGTGGCCCATCGAGATGCCGTCGGAGACCGAGATGGTCCCGAACTCGAGCGGGTAGCCCTGGGCGGCGTGCACACCGTTCTTCACGGCCTGCGCCAGCCGCTGGAGCGACAGGTTGCACGGGGTGATCTCGTTCCAGCTCGAGGCCACCCCGATCTGCGGCTTGACCCAGTCGTCGTCGCCCATGCCTACGGCACGGAGCATTCCCCGGGCGGCGGCCTTCTCCAGACCGTCCGTGACGTCGCGGGAACGGGGCTTGATGTCGGGCGTCTCGGTCATGCCCCGAGATTAGTGCTCGCGAAGGCCTGGACGCTCTCGAGGGTGTAGTCCCCCGCGTCGGTGCCCAGCCCCTGCGCCACCTGCGCGGCGGTCGCGCAGCCGAGCTCGGCCGCTCCCCGGAGGTCGAGACCCAGCGAGAGGCCACGCAGGAAGCCGGCCGAGAACGCGTCGCCGCAGCCGGTGGTGTCCACCACGTCGATGTCGTACGCCGGCACCTCGATCGTCTCGTCGGCGGTGACGACCAGCGCACCCTTGGCTCCCTGGGTCACGGCCACGCAGCCCACGCCACGCTCGACGAGGGCTCGTGCACCGTCGTCCAGCGAGGACGCGCCGGTGAAGCCGAGGACCTGCTCGTCGTTGGGCAGCAGGTAGTCGGCGTGGGGCAAGGCATCGGCGATCCAGGCCAGCATGTCGGGGTCACCCGGAGCCAGGATGTCGAGCGAGGTGGTCGCTCCGATCGAGCGGGCATGTGCGAGCAGCCTGCCGGCCGCCTCGCCTCCGAGGAACTCCGGACCGCCGAGGTGCACGTGGGTGCTGCCGTCGAGTGCCGTGAGGTCGAGGTCGTCGAGGGTGAAGGCACCGTTGGCTCCGATGCAGTGCCAGGCCGGGCGGTCGCCGTTGGGCCGCACCGGAATCACCGACGAGGAGGTCTGCTGGTCGGCCTTGCGCACCAGACCCGAGACGTCGATGCCCTCGCGGGCGAGCAGTGCGAGCAGGCTGTCCGCGATCGGGTCGTCGCCCACGGCACCGAAGCTGTGCACCTCCGCACCGAGGCGGCTGAGCACGACCGCCGTACCTCCTGCGGTGCCGGCCGGCGAGAACCGGATCGTCTCGACCAGCTGGCCGTCCGAGCCGTCGGGGATCGACTCGATGCCGATGACGTGGGTGTCGAGGACGTGCACGCCGACGGTGGCGATCTTCATGGGTTCTCCTGGGTGATCTCTGCGGTGGTGCCGTAGCTGCGGGCGAGGGCCTGGGTGATGACGTCTGCCTGCTGCTGCTCGCTGAGCACGCGCGGCGCGCCGAGGGCAGACGCGCGCTGGTGGAGGGCGGCCAGCCACTCCAGCAGCAGCGCGTTCTCGACGGCCTTGTCGAGCGAGCTCCCGACGGCGACCGAGCCGTGGTTGGCCATCAGCGCGGCCTGCCGGTCGGTGAGGGCGGCAGTCACGTGGGACGCCAGACCGGGCGTCCCGAAGGTGGCGTACGGCGCGACCCGGATGGTGCCGCCGAGCAGCAGCTGTTGGTAGTGCAGCACCGGCAGCTCGTCGAGGACACAGGCCACCGCGGTCGAGAACGGCGCGTGGGTGTGTACGACGGAACCGGTGCCGGTAGCGGCGTACACGGACAGGTGGAGGTCGAGCTCGGAAGTCGGCAGCAGGGTGCCCTCGACGACCTCGCCGGTCGGCGTGACGACCGTGACCTGCTCGGGTGTGCAGTCGGCGAGGACCACCCCGGTCGCGGTCACGGCGATGCGGTCGCCCTCGCGGGCCGAGACGTTCCCGGCCGTGCCGATGAGCAGACCCTCGGTGGCCAGCCGGCGGGCTGCCCCGGCCACGTCGTCACGAAGCGTCACTGGCGGATCCCCTTACGCCCCTTCGCGGTGGCGTAGCGGTCGAGGTAGGAGCTGACGAGGACGACGCCCTCCTCGATCAGCTCGGGGTCACCGTGGTCGTCCTCGGCGAAGGCGAGCTGGAAGATCCGGTCGCCGACCTCGACGGCCAGGTGCGCGATCTTCCCGGTCAGTCGCTCGTCGGCGAGCCCGGCGTCGATCGCGAAGGCCCGCAGGTTCTCGGCCACGCGCTGGTTGTGCTCGCGGCCGAACTGGTGCACGGCCTGGTTGGTGCGGCCGCGCAGGTAGATCTCCACGAAGGCCGGGCGGCGGTGGTAGACGCTGACGAACGCCAGCATCGTCGTACGCACCAGCGTGTCCACGGAGAGGACCCTCAGTGCGGCGAGGTCCTCGGCGACCTGGGCGTCCATCTCGTCCATGTCGCGCTGGGCGAGGGCGAGCAGGACGTCCTCCTTGTCGTTGAAGTACTGGTAGAGCGAGGCCACCGGGGCCTCGGCCGCATCGGCGATGTCGCGCGTGGTCAGGGCGTCGACACCGCGCTCGACCACGATCCGGGCGGCGGCGTCGAGGAGTCCCTCGACCCGGCGACGGCTCCGTTCCTGTCGAGGGACCCGTCGCCTCGGCGATGTGGTCCAGGTCGCATCCACCACAGGCATGTGGCGAGTGTAGGGTCTGAACCTGAATCTGACACTTATTCAGGTTGTTCGTCACAGGAGTCGCCATGCCCCAGCACCCAGTCGTACGACGCGCGGCCGCCCTGGTCCTGGTGGGGTTCCTCGCCATGTCGCTCTGCTCCCCCGCCTCGGCGGCTGCTCGGCCACGCGGCGACACCCGGGTCTTCGCATCGATGCCGGCACCCGGCTTCCCGGCGTACGTGCACGTGCACACCAACGGTCGGGTCTACGCCGGCAGCTACGTCGACTCCGGCAGCACCGCGCCCTCCACGGTCGTCGAGTGGAGCGCCGACGGCAGGCAGCTCCGCTCCTGGACGGTGCCCGGCCAGGTCCTGGACGAGGACCACGGGGTGCAGGTCGCCAACCAGACCCACGACGGGAAGCTGGTACTGCTCGAGACCTCGACCGCGTCGGTCCTGACCCTCGACGTGCGCACCGGTCGGTTCCGGCGGGTGGTCCGCTTCCCCGACGGGACCGTGCCCAACTACGCGACCTGGGGGCCGGGCGGGAACCTGTTCGTCACCGACTACGGCCACGGGGTCATCTGGAAGGTGCCGCACGGTTCGCCCACCCCCCAGCGGTGGTTCAGCTCGCCGGCCCTGTCGTCGGTCGAGTTCGGTACGACGGGCATCCGCTACCGCGCCGCCTCGCACGACCTCCTGATCAGCCAGCAGACCTCCACCGACGGGGCCTCGCTGCCGACCAACGGACACCTCTACCGGCTGCCGGTCGACACCGGGGGGCGGCCCGGCACCCTGCGGACGCTGTGGACCTCCCGGCCCGGTGACCTGCCCGACGGCTTCGGCATCGCCCGCTCCGGGCACGTGTACGTCGCCCTGTCCGGGCTGTCCAACCAGGTGGTGGAGCTGAGTGCCACGGGTCAGGAGATCACCAGGTTCGGGCAGCCGATCACCGGCGACAACGCATCGACGGTGCCCTTCGACACCCCGTGCAGCGCGACCTTCTTCGGCACCCGGGTGCTGGTCGCCAACCAGTCGGCCGTGGCCGGCGACGCCTCCCACCAGGCCATCCTCGACGTCGAGGTCGGCAAGCCGGGGCTGCCGGCGTACCTGCCGACGACCGCGACCTTCTAGATCACCCGGCTACTAGATCACTCCGGCCCGGACCACCATCACGTCGGGCAGGTTGGCGGCGACGTCGTGCCAGGTCTCGCCGGAGTCGGCCGAGCCCCAGACGCTGCCGTTGCGGCCGCCGAAGTAGAGGCCCGCCGGGTCGTGGGTGTCGGCGCACATGGCATCACGCATCACCGCTGCGTAGAAGGCCTCGGGCAGACCTTCGCCCAGCGGCTCCCACGTCTCCCCGGCGTCGCGGGAGCGCCACACGCGCGGGCGGCCCTCGGGCGGGAAGCGCGAGTCGCCACCTCCGATGGGGAACACGAAGACGGTGTCGGGCTCGTGCGGGTGCACCACGATCGGGAACCCGAAGTCGGACGGCAGCCCCTCGGCGATCGAGACCCAGGTCTCACCCTCGTCGTCGGAGCGGTAGACGCCGCCGTGGTTCTGGGCGAACAGCCGCCGCGGGTTGGAGGGATGACGGGTCACCTTGTGCACGCACTGGCCGAACTCGGGGTACTGCTGGCCCTCGGGGAGGAACTCGGCCCGGATGCCGTGGTTGCGCGGCTCCCAGGAGGCTCCCCCGTCGTGGGTCTGGTAGACACCGCCGGTCGAGAGGGCCACGGTCACCGACTCGCTGTCCTGCGGGTGTGGGAGCAGGGTGTGGAACGCCTGGCCGCCGAAGCCGGCACCCCACTCGGTGCGGTGGGGGTGCTCCCACAGCGCACGCTCGAGGTCGAAGGTGGCGCCCCCATCGGTGGACTTGAAGACGGCGGCCGGCTCGGTGCCGGCGTACACCACCTCGGGCTCGGGTCCGGGGACGAGCTGCCAGACGCGCTCGACCGAGGCGTCGAGACCCTCGGGGAAGCCGATGGGGTGCTCCTGCCAGCTCTGGCCGAGGTCGTCGGAGCTGAACACCTGGGGGCCGGTCCAGCTCAGCGAGGCGCCGACCAGCAGGCGTGGTCGCTCCCCCCGGGTGTCGACGAGGCAGGAGTAGATCTCCATCATCGGGAAGTGGGGACCCTCGATGGTCCACCGCTGGCGGAGCGCGTCGGACCTGCCGAGCCACAGGCCCTTGCGCGTCCCGATCATCAACAACGTCTCGTCAGGCATTCCTGACCTCCTCGCCTCGAGTCGCAATGTAGACCCGGGCACGGACACGAACTCATCGGTTGCGCACAGGTTCGTCCACAGGTACCCGGCCCGGACCCGGTTTTGTTCACACACCCGTCACACAGGCGTGACGCCCGGGACTCCACCGTTGCCTAGTTTTGAGGCACTGCGGGGGGACGGGCCGCTCGGGGCCCACCCGCTGAGCAAGGGAGATCCTCATGAACCAGCTCGTCGGACCGCTGTTCGCGCCGCTCCAGCGCTGGGCGGAGAACAGCCAGCGCCAGGCGTGCCGCAACGCCATGGTGGCCTCCACGGCCCTGGCGGCCGGCCGACGGGAACGGGACGAGACGCAGGAGTTCGTCGACTCGGTGCTCGCCCGACGTGCTCGCCGGGCCGGTGCCGCGCCTCCCTCTCTCCCTGCGGCCCGGCTCGGCTGAGGCGGCTCCGACCGCTCCGACCGCTCCGGCACCCGGCCGCGGTGACCTCAGCCACGAATCCGCCCCGCGGACGGGTTGGTGGGGGACAATCCAGCCATGTCCGCTGCCCAGACGCTGCACGTGGCGCCCTCCGTCGACGACGGCTTGGCCCTGCGCCACTACACGGTCACCAGCGGTGACGGCACCAGGCTCCAGGCCTGGACCAACGACGTCGACGGGCCGACCGTGCTGTTGTGCAACGGGCTCGGCACCAACCCCTACAGCTGGCCCGCCCTGCTCGACCCCGCGTGCGGGGTCCGGGTGATCTCCTGGAACCACCGCGGCACCGGCGGGTCAGAGCGTCCCGTCGACACCGAGCACGTCGGCATCGACGCCTTCGCCGAGGACGCCATCGCGGTGCTCGACGACGCCGGGGTCGACGCCTGCGTGCTGATGGGCTGGTCGATGGGGGTCAACACGATGTTCGAGGTGGCGGTGCGCCATCCGGAGCGGGTCACCGGCCTGTTCGCGGTGGGCGGCGTCCCGGGCGACACGTTCGCCTCGATGCTCGCGCCGGTCTTCGTGCCCCGCCCGACCCGCAAGCCGATCACCGTCAACGCGGCCCGGGTGATGAAGCTGATCGGCAAGCCGCTCACCCAGATCGCCTCCCGACTGCCGGTCGGGCCGGTCTCCATCCAGGTGATGACGCACAGCGGCTTCATGCTGCCGATGCCCGACCCGGAGCTCGCCCGTCGCGCGATCAAGGAGTTCCTGACCACTCCGATCGACTGGTACATGCACCTGGCGCTGCACTCCTCGTTGCACCTACGGGTCTCGCTGCGCACCATCGACGTCCCGACCAGCTTCCTCGCCGGCAAGTACGACATCCTCGCCTCCTCCCACGACATGTCGACCGCTGCCGAGCGGATCCCCGGGGCGACGTACGTGGAGATCGGGGCCACCCATTTCATCTCGATGGAGAAGCCGACCGAGGTGCACGAGGCGTTGCTCGACCTTCTCGACCGGGTGCCCGAGTAGGCGTCGCTGGCTACCCTCGCCAGATGAAGCGGCCCCTCGCGCTCGTCCTGGTTGCGCTGGTGCTCACCGCGTGCGCGCACGTCGACCCGTCGGCCGACAAGAAGGTGGAAGGCAGCGGTACGCCGTCCCCGGAACCGTCCGCTACGCCCACCCCCACTCCGACCCCGACGCCCTCGCCGGCGGCCTCCGCCGCACCCAAGGTCATCGGCACCATCGCCGACCACCTCGCCGTGCCGTGGGGCATCGCCTTCCTGCCCGACGGTTCGGCCCTGGTCACCGAGCGCGACTCCGGTCGGGTCCTGCAGATCACCGGCCGCCAGGTGACCGAGGTCGGTCGGGTCGAGGAGGCCGAGCCCAACGGTGAGGCCGGTTTGCTCGGCGTCGCGGTCTCACCGTCGTACGAACGGGACAAGCGGGTGTTCTTCTACGCCACCGCCCAGGATGACAACCGGGTCCTGCGCACCACGTTCACCAACGGGAAGCTCGGGCCCCTGCGGCCGATCCTGACCGGCATCCCGAAGGCGGGGAACCACGACGGCGGGCGGATGATCTTCGGCCCGGACGGCTGGCTCTACGTCTCGACCGGCGAGGCCGGCCAGCCCGAGCTCGCGCAGGACATGGACTCACTCGGCGGCAAGATCCTGCGCATCGGCCAGGACGGGAAGCCGGCGGAGGGGAACCCCGACCCGTCGTCGCCGATCTGGACCGCCGGTCACCGCAACGTGCAGGGACTCGCGTTCGACCACGAGGGCAACCTGTGGGCCTCCGAGTTCGGCCAGGACACGTGGGACGAGCTCAACCTGATCAAGCGTGGCTTCAACTACGGCTGGCCCGAGGTCGAGGGCAAGGGCAGCGACACTCCGAGGTTCACCGACCCGCAGGTGCAGTGGCACACCGACGAGGCCTCACCGTCGGGCCTCGCCTTCCTCGACGGGAAGCTCTGGCTCGGCGCGCTGCGCGGCGAGCGGCTCTGGCGGATCGACGTCCACGGGCAGAAGGTCAGCGCCGAGAAGTCGTTCTTCGTCGGGAAGTACGGCCGGATGCGCACCGTCGCCGCCGCCCCCGACGGCAACCTCTGGGTCACCACGTCCAACCGCGACGGCCGTGGCGAGCCGGCCGCGCAGGACGACCGGATCCTGCTCGTCCGCCCCTGAGCCCTACGACAACCGCTCGAGGATCAGCTCGCGGACCCGGCCGGCGTCGGCCTGGCCGCGCATCTCCTTCATCACGGCGCCGATCAGGGCACCGGCGGCCGCCACCTTGCCGTCGCGGATCTTCTCGGCGACGTCGGGGTTGGCCTCGATCGCGCGGTCGACGGCCTCGCCGAGGGCGCCCTCGTCGGAGACGATCGCCAGCCTGCGGGCGGCGACCACCTCGTCGGGCGTGCCCTCGCCGGCGAGTACGCCGTCGAAGACCTGCCGGGCCAGCTTGTCGTTGATCGAGCCGTCGTCGACGAGGGCCTGGATGCGGGCCACGTCGGCCGGCGTGATCGGCAGGGCGGAGATCTCGGTGTTCTGCTCGTTGGCGCGGCGAGCCAGCTCGGATAGCCACCACTTGCGGGCAGCCTGCGGGGAGGCACCGGCGGCGATGGTCTCCTCGACCAGGCCGAGGGCCCCGGCACCCACGGTGTCGCGCATCTCGAGGTCGGAGAAGCCCCAGTCGGCCTGCAGCCGGGCGCGACGCTCGCGCGGCGGCTCGGGCAGCGAGCCACGCAGCTCCTCGACCCACTCGCGCGACGGCGCGACCGGGACGAGGTCGGGCTCGGGGAAGTAGCGGTAGTCCTCGGCGTCGGACTTCTCACGCCCCGACGTGGTGATGCCGGTGTCCTCGTGCCAGTGCCGCGTCTCCTGCAGGATCGAGCCGCCGGCGGCCAGGATCGCGGCGTGACGACCGATCTCGTAGCGCGCCGCCCGCTCGACCGAGCGCAGCGAGTTGACGTTCTTGGTCTCGGTGCGGGTGCCGAGCTGGCCCGAGCCGGTCGGCGCGAGTGAGAGGTTGACGTCGCAGCGCAGTGATCCCTGCTCCATGCGTACGTCGGAGACACCGAGGCCGAGGATCAGCTCGCGCAGATGGGCGACGTAGGCACGGGCCACGGCCGGCGCCTTCTCGCGCGTCCCCATGATCGGCTTGGTGACGATCTCGATCAGGGGGATGCCGGCGCGGTTGTAGTCGACGAGGGAGTACTCCGCGCCGTGGATGCGGCCGGTGGCGCCACCGACGTGCAGCGACTTGCCGGTGTCCTCCTCCATGTGGGCGCGCTCAATCTCGATGCGGAAGGTCTCGACCCCGTTCTCTCCTGGGACCTCGACGTCGGTCCAGCCCTCGAAGGCGATCGGCTCGTCGTACTGCGAGGTCTGGAAGTTCTTCGGCATGTCCGGGTAGAAGTAGTTCTTCCGCGCGAACCGGCACCACTCGGCGATCTCGCAGTTCAACGCCAGACCGATGCGGATGGCCGACTCGACGGCCTTGCCGTTGACCACCGGCATCGACCCCGGCAGGCCGAGGCAGGTCGGACAGGTCTGGGTGTTGGGCTCGCCGCCGAAGGTCGCCGGGCAGCCACAGAACATCTTCGTGTTGGTGTTGAGCTCGACGTGGACCTCGAGCCCCAGCGCCGGGTCGTAAGCCGCGAGCGCGTCGTCGAACGAGAGCAGCTCTGCCGTCGTCATCGGGCCACCGCCTTGTCCAGCTTGTCGGGATCGAGCAACGGTCCGCCCCACTGCTGCTCCAGCAGCGTCTCGAGCGCGGCACCGACGCGGTAGAGCCGGTCGTCCGCCAGGGCGGGAGCCAGCACCTGGAAGCCGACCGGCAGGTCGTCCTCGGGTGCGAGACCGGCCGGCACGGAGAGCCCGGGGACGCCGGCCAGGTTGGCCGGGATGGTGGCGATGTCGTTGAGGTACATCGCCAGCGGGTCGTCCAGCTTCTCCCCCAGCCTGAACGCTGTGGTCGGCGCGGTCGGCGAGACCAGCACGTCGGCCTGCTCGAAGGCGCGCTCGAAGTCGCGACTGATCAGGGTGCGCACCTTCTGGGCCTGGCCGTAGTAGGCGTCGTAGTAGCCGCTGGACAGCGCGTAGGTGCCCAGGATGATGCGCCGCTTCACCTCGTCACCGAAGCCGGCGTCGCGGGTCGCGCGCATCACCTCCTCCGCGCTCGGCGCCTCCACCCCCTCGGGCAGCACCCGCAGGCCGTAGCGCATCGCGTCGAAGCGGGCGAGGTTGGAGGAGGCCTCGCTCGGCATGATCAGGTAGTACGCCGCCAGGGCGTGCACGAAGTTGGGGCAGCTCACCTGCACGATCTCGGCACCGGCCTTGACCAGCAGCTCGACCGCCTCGTCGAAGCGCTGCTGCACGCCGGCCTGGTAGCCCTCGCCACCCAGCTCGGCCACCACGCCCACCCGCAGGCCGGCGAGGTCTCCGGTCACTCCGGAGTACGCCGACTCCGCGACCAGCGGGACCGGCTGGTCGATGCTCGTCGAGTCGAGGGGGTCGTGCCCGCCGACGATCTCGTGCAGCAGGGCGGCGTCGAGGACGGTGCGTGTGACCGGACCGGCCTGGTCGAGCGAGTTGGCCATCGCCACCAGTCCGTAGCGGGAGATCCCGCCGTAGGTCGGCTTGACGCCGACGGTGCCGGTGACGGCGCCCGGCTGGCGGATCGAGCCGCCGGTGTCGGTGCCGATCGCGAGCGGCGCCATGAAGGCGGCCACCGCCGCGGCGGAACCGCCGCCGGAGCCTCCGGGGATGCGGTCGAGGTCCCACGGGTTGCGGGTGGGCCCGTAGGCCGAGTGCTCGGTCGAGGAGCCCATCGCGAACTCGTCCATGTTGGTCTTGCCGAGGATCGGGAGCCCGGCTTGCCTGAGGCGCCGGACCACCGTGGCGTCGTACGGCGGGATCCAGCCCTCGAGGATCTTCGAGCCGCAGGTGGTGGGCAGGCCCTCGGTCGCGAGCACGTCCTTGACCGCGACCGGGACGCCGTCGAGACGGGAACGGATGTCTCCCGTGGCCCGCCGCTCGTCGGAGTCGCGGGCGGCGGCCAGCGCCCCCTCGGCGTCGACGTGCAGGAACGCGTGCACGTCGGCGTCGACGGCCGCGATCCGGTCGAGGAAGGCCTGGGTGATCTCGACGCTCGTCGTCTCGCCCGCCCCGAGCGCCGTGGCGAGGTCGGAGGCGCTCCGGGTGATCAGGGTGTTCACTGCTCGTCCCCGAGGATGCGGGGTACGGCGAAGCGCTGGTCCTCCACCGCCGGAGCGCCGGACAGGGCCTGCTCGGGGGTGAGGCACGGGACCTCGACGTCCTCGCGGAACACGTTGGTCACCGGGATCGGGTGCGAGGTCGGCGGGATGTCCTCGGCGGCGACCTCGTTGATCGAGGCGACCGACTCGAGGATCACCGACAGCTGCGGCGCCAGGTGGTCGAGCTCGGCGTCGTCGAGGTCGATGCGGGCGAGGTCGGCCAGATGGCGCACCTCGTCGCGGGTGATCTCAGGCATGGCCGCAATCCTAGGCGCCGGGCTGCAGGCGTATCTGCCGGGCCACCGGCGCACTCCTCCGGGCAACGAGTCCCCAGGAGACGCGATGACCAGCACGCTCCCGCACCGACTTCCCCGCCAGCGCACCGCCGAGGTGGCACCCTCGCGCACCACGCCGTACCTCGAGCTGGACGTGCTAGCCGCCGTGCGTCACTTCGTCGACCTTGCGGCCGCACTCCCCGGGACGGCCGTGCACTACGCCGTCAAGGCCAACCCGCACCCGCAGCTGCTCCGCGAGCTCGCCGCCGTCGGGTGCCGGTTCGACGTCGCCAGTCCGGTCGAGGTCCGAGCGGCGCTGGCCGCGGGTGCGACTCCCGACGACCTCGTCTACTCCAACCCGGTCAAGCGGCGCGACCACGTCGTCGAGGCGGCAGCGCTCGGGGTCCGGCTGTTCGTCGTGGACTCCCTCGACGAGGTCGACAAGGTGGCCGAGGCCGCCCCCGGGAGCCGCGTGCTGTGCCGACTCCTGACGTCCGGCGAGGGCTCCGACTGGCCGCTCTCACGCAAGTACGGCTGCTCGACGTACGAAGCGGTCGAGGTGCTCACCCTCGCCGACCAGCTCGGCCTCGAGGCCGCCGGCGTCTCCTTCCACGTCGGGTCGCAGCAGCGCGACCCCGAGGCGTGGGCCGGACCGATCGCGGCCTCCGCGCGCGTCTTCGAGCTGCTCCGCACCCGCGGGATCTTCCCCACCGTCCTGGACCTCGGTGGCGGCTTCCCGGCCTCCCACGAGGAGGGCTGCCGCCCGGTCTCGTCGTACGGCGAAGCCATCGACCGCCACCTCCGACACTCCTTCGGCGAGGACCGCCCCGAGACCCTGGTCGAGCCGGGACGCGGCATCGTCGGTGACGCCGGGACTCTCGTCGCCTCGGTCATCGGTGTCATCGACCGGGGCGGGGTGCGCTGGGTCTACCTCGACGCCGGCGTCTTCACCGGGCTGGTCGAGACCCTCGAGGAGGCGATCCGCTACCGGATCACCACCTCCGCCGAGGAAGCCGCCGAGGGTGCCGCCACGCGACCGTGCGTGCTGGCCGGGCCGACCTGCGACAGCGCCGACGTGCTCTACCAGGACCGGATGGTCGACCTGCCGGTCAGCCTCTGCGAGGGCGACGAGGTCCGGCTGCTCTCGTCGGGCGCCTACACCAGCTGCTACTCGACCGTGGGGTTCAACGGGTTCGCCCCGTTGCCGACCTTCCTCCTGGATCGATGAGATGTCCCGTCTCGACGGGACCACCCGTCGCGCCATCGTCGCCCACGCCATCGGAGCCCTCGCCGTCGCGCTCCCCTGGCCGCTGCTGCTCGTCCTGGTCGCGGCCAACACCGACAACCCGTGGCTGCTCGGCCTGGCCGGCAGCGCCCGGATGCTGCCCTACGTCGCGATCTCCTGGCTGACCGCCCGCCTGGCCGACGCGATGCGCCGTGACCTCATCGTGCGGGCCACCCTGCTGGCTCGCGGTGTGCTGCTGACCGCGACCGCACTGGCCGTGGTGGCCGAGCGCCCGTGGGTGGCGGTGGTCTGCTGCACCCTGGCCGTCGCGATCGCGACGCCTGCCTATCCCGCGATGGTGGCCGCGATGCCCGGAATAGCCGGTGCACGACGCCGCTCGGCCACCGACCTGCTCGTCACGGTCGAGGTCGGCGCGTTCGTCGTCGGTGCCGCCGTCGGCGGGCTGCTGCTGGGCTCGGCCACCCGCGACGTGCTGCCCTGGGTCCCGGTCGCCATGACCGTCGTCGCCCTGGTGCTGATCCTGCCGGTCACCATGCCGGCCCCCCGTCGACGTCAGGGTCGCGACCGGCGTCCCTCGGCGTACGCAGCCTTGCGACGCGCGCCTTCTGCCTGGCGCGCGATCGCGGTGATGGCCGCGGTGAACCTGGGCATCTCGCTGGTCGCACTGGCCCTGCTCCCGATGGCGTTGGACTCCTGGTCCTCCGACGCCGCGGGCTACGGGCTGGCCACCGGGGTGCTCGGGTTCGCCGCTCTCGGCGCGCCACTGCTCCGCCGGATCGGCGCGACCCCGGTCGTGTCGATGCGGCGCGGCCTGTTCCTGGTCGCGCTCGGCGTGCTGCTCGTCGTCCCCGCCCCCTCGATCGGGTGGGCGCTCGTCCCGCTCGCCCTCGCCGGTGCCGCCGCGGTCAGCGTCGAGGCAGCCGCCACGAGCGTGCTGCAGGAGGAGGTCTCCGACGAGGTCAGGGCTTCCGTCTTCGGGCTGAACGACAGCGTCATCGTGGCGGCCGCGCTCGTCGGTTCACTGCTGGCGCCGGTGTCGGTCGAGGTGGTCGGCGGTGGTCCTGCCCTCACCGTGACCGCGGTCGGCCTCGCGCTCGCGGCCTGGTGGGCCCGGGCCTCGGCCGCGACTCCCAGCGTCCGGCTACCGTCGGTGGTCAGCGAGAAGGAGACCGATGACGACGCGCAGACGCCAGATGGCGTCCCGAAGAGGGGCGGCCCTCCTCACGTGCCTGCTCAGCGGACTCCTGCTGACCGGCTGCTCGACGTCGACAGCCGAGGGCACGCAGCCGAGCGGATCCGGTGACACCGCCCTGGTGCCCAGCGCGCCGCCCACGAGCCTGAGGTACGTCGCCCTCGGCGACTCCTACGTGGCCGCACCACTCGTGCCCGTCACCGACGTGGCCAACGGCTGCTTCCGCTCCTCGTCGAACTACCCCTCGGTCGTGGCCAAGAAGCTCGGAGCAAAGCTCGAGGACCGCAGCTGCGCCGGAGCGAGCACCAAGGACTTCGAGCAGAGCCAGTACCCCGGCATCCCCCCACAGCTGACTGCGCTCAAGCCGAGCACCGACGTCGTGACGGTCGGGATCGGCGGCAACGACGAGAAGGTCTTCGGCCGGCTGGTCGGTCGATGCCCGGCGCTGCGGGCCAGCGACCCCGGCGGCGCGCCGTGCCAGGCCGCGATGGACGTGTCCGGGAAGGACTCCCTGCTCGGTGCTCTGGACCGCACGGGCGTCGTCGTCACCCGGCTGCTCCGCGACGTCCACCAGCGATCACCGAAGGCGCAGGTGCTCGTGGTCGGCTACCCCCAGATCGTCTCGGCCACCAACGCCTGCCCCGAGCTCCCCCTCGCCCGGGGTGACTACGCCTATGCCGAGCGGATCAACCTCGCGCTCACCGAGATGCTGCGCAAGGCGGCCAGGGCGTCGAAGTCGCAGTACGTCGACGTGTGGACCGCGAGCAAGGGTCATGACATCTGCTCGGATGACCCGTGGATCAACGGCTCGGTCGACAACGAACGGCAGGCCGCGCGCTACCACCCGTTCGCCAAGGAGCAGGCCGCTGTCGCCGACCTGGTGGTCCGAGCCATCCGCTGACCCGGAGTCCGCAGGTTCAGTCAGGCCTGCCCTCGCCCATCATCAGCAGTGAGGCGACCAGGAAGCACACCGCTCCGAGGACGGTCCCGCCGTTCGCGAGCTGCACGTGCGAGATCGACCCCGACGGGTCGTAGTGCGCACCGACGGCCGACAGCCCGAAGAAGACCGAGCCCCACATGTTGAGCGCGGTGATGTGCCAGTCGCGCTCGCCCGGCCGCCAGGACCACCAGCGGTGGCCGGCCTCGACGAAGGCGAGGGCCGAGGCGACCAGGAAGCACACCGAGCCCAGGGCATCGGGACGCCAGACGATCCGGTTGGCCAGGTCAGTGGGTACGTCGAACAGGCCCGCGAAGGTGGTCACGTTGAAGTAGAGCGTGCCGACCAGCTGGATCGAGGCGGCCCAGAACCCGAGGTGGCGAGGCATCCATCCGAACCATCGGTGCCCGTCCTCGCGTACCACCTGTACGTAGGTCAGGTAGCCGGCCGTGGTGAAGAACAACGAGCCGACGAAGAAGGTGTAGGCATCGGCGCGGGCACCGACCGCCTCGGCGTACGCCGGAAGCGGGCCGACGACGAAGCAGACCGATCCCACCGCGAACAACAACGCCGTCCACCAGGTGAGGCCGCGTCCGTGGACCTTCCGGTGGGCCCGTGCCTGCCAGTGCACGACGCGACCGTCGGAGCGCACGTACCGCACCCGCGTCACGAAGGGTCGCGGCCCGTCGGTCGTCACCTCGGTGGCGTCGGCCGGTACCCGGATCGGTAACCCGGAGAGGGCGGTGCCGGCGGCCATGAGCGGACGACTCGGGATCAGTGGCCCGGACCGACCACCATCTTGCGTCGCTCCGACTCATGGGCTCCGCCCTTGGCCTCGAGCGTCGCGCACGCGTCGATGATGTCGCGCGCCAGCGTGTCGACGTGCTCCCGGCTCATCGTCTCCTTCACCAGGGCGCGCATGATCGTGACGTCCTGCGCATCCGGCGGAAGGGTGTACGCCGGCACCATCCAGCCTCGTTCCGCCGAGAGCTGCCAGGCGATGTCGAACTCGTTGTAGCTGCGCTCCTCCTTGAGCTTGAACGCGACGAGCGGGAGCTGCTCCTGGTCACGCCCGATCACCTCGAACAGGTCCATGGCCTCGAGCTTGTCGGCCAGCACCTCGGCGTTCTGCTGCATCGCCTGCATGATGTAGGTGTAGCCCTCGCGGCCGTAGCGGACGAGGTTGTAGTACTGCGCGAGCACCATCGCCGAGCCGGTCGAGAAGTTCAGGGTGAACGTCGCATCGGTCTTGCCGAGGTAGTTCTCCTCGAAGACGAGGTCCTTGGCGAGGTCGTCCTTCTCGCGGAAGATCAGCCAGCCGATGCCGGGGTAGACGAGACCGAACTTGTGCCCGGATACGTTGATCGAGTGGACCTGCTCGAGCCGGAAGTCCCACGGGGAGTCGGGGTAGAGGAAGGGCCACACGAAGCCACCGCTCGCACCGTCGACGTGCAGGGGTACGTCGAGTCCCTGCTCGGCCTTGAGGCGCACGAGGAGGTCGTTGATCCCGACGACGTCGTCCTTGTGGCCGGTGAAGGTCGTGCCGAGCACCGCGGCGACACCGATCGTGTTCTCGTCGACCCGGGGCGCAACATCGTCCGGGCCGATCGTGTACTTGTCCGGCTGGAGCGGCACGATCCGTGGTTCGACGTCGAAGTAGCGGCAGAACTTCTCCCACACCACGTGCACGTCGCCACCGAAGACCAGGTTCGGCGCAGCAGTCGAAGCGCCCGCGGCCTCGCGGCGCTTGCGCCAGTTCCACTTCAGGGAGAGCCCGCCCAGCATGATCGCCTCCGACGATCCCTGCGTGCGCGCGCCCGTGGTCTCGCCGGGAGCGTGGAAGAGATCGGCGAGCATGCGGATGCAGCGCTGCTCGATCTCGGCAGTGCGGGGGTACTCGGCGTGGTCGATGAAGTTCCGGTGCAGGTTGCCCGCGATGATCTTCCGGGCCTCGGGCTCCATCCACGTCGTCACGAAGGTGGCCAGGTTGCGGGCCGGGTCGCCCTCGAGGGCGATGTCCTCACCCACCAGCCGCATCGCCTCGACCGGCGACATACCGCTGTCAGGGAAGGTCTTCGTGGGCACCTCACGGGTCAGGAACCTGTTCCCGAACAGTGCTGCGCTGGCGGTCGCGGGGCTGGGAGTCTCAGTCACCTTTCGACACCACCGCACGACTGGCGGCCCGGCTTCACCCGGATCAGGTGACACCGGGAGTCCCGCGTCAGGCGGTGCCGTCCTCCAGCAGGGCCTTGAAGCCGTCCTCGTCGAGAACGGTCACGCCGAGTTGCTCGGCCTTCTCCGCCTTCGATCCGGGGCTGTCCCCCACCACCACGTAGTCGGTCTTCTTGGACACGCTCGAGGCCGCCTTGCCGCCACGCGAGACGATCGCCTCCTTGGCACCGTCGCGGCTGAACTCGGCAAGCGAACCGGTGACCACGATGGTCATGCCGGCCAGGGTCTGAGGTGTCGAGGTGTCGCGCTCGTCCTGCATGCGTACGCCGGCCTCGGCCCACTTGCGCACGATCTCGTTGTGCCAGTCGGACTCGGGACCGTCGAACCAGTCGCGCACCGACGCGGCGATCGTCGGGCCGACCTGCTCGGCGGCCGAGATGTCGGCCTCCGAGGCCGCGCGGATAGCCTCCATCGAGCCGAACTCGGTGGCCAGCGCTCGCGCAGCCGTCGGGCCGACGTGGCGGATCGAGAGCGCCACGACCACCCGCCACAGCGGGACGTCCTTGGACTTCGCGAGGTTGTCGAGCAGCTTCTCGCCGTTGGCGGAGAGCTGGGGACCCTCCTCGCCCCTCTTGGCAGCCCGGGTGAACAGGTCGGTGCGCAGCAGCTTGTCCCGGTCGAGGTCGAAGACGTCGCCCTCGTCCTCGATCACGCCCGCCCGGAGCAGCTCGTAGGCCGCCTCGGAGCCCAGACCCTCGATGTCGAAGGCGCCCCGACCGGCGACGTGGAAGACGCGGTCGAGCAGCTGGGACGGACAGGTGTGGTGGTTGGGGCACCGGAGGTCCTTGTCGCCCTCCTTCTCCTCGACCAGCGTGGTGCCGCACGACTCGCACTCGGTCGGCATCACCCACTCGGCCAGCCCCGTCGGGCGTACCGCGAGCACCGGGCCGAGGATCTCCGGGATCACGTCGCCGGCCTTGCGCAGGATCACGGTGTCGCCGGGACGGACGTCCTTGCGCTTCACCTCGTGGGCGTTGTGCAGGGTGGCCCGCTCGACGGTGGAGCCGGCCACCTTGGTGGGCTCCATCACGCCGAACGGCGTCACCCGACCCGTGCGGCCGGTGTTGGTGCGGATCTCGAGGAGCTTGGCGTTGACCTCCTCGGGCGGGTACTTGAACGCGATGGCCCAGCGCGGCGCCCGGCTGGTCGAGCCCAACCGGCGCTGGAGGGTGACGTCGTCGACCTTCACCACGACGCCGTCGATCTCGTAGGGCACGATCGAGTGCCGGTGCTCGCCGGCGTTCTCGATGTAGGCCTCGACCTCCTTGAGGGTGGCGACGACCTTCACCTGGTCGGAGACCGGCAGGCCCCAGGCCGCCAGCGCCTCGTAGGAGTGCGACTGTGCCCGGGGCTGGAAGCCCTCGCGCTTGCCGAGGCCGTGGCAGACCATGCCGAGGGCGCGGCTGGCGGTGACCTTGGGGTCCTTCTGGCGCAACGACCCGGCCGCGGAGTTGCGCGGGTTGGCGAACTGCTGCTTGCCGGCCTCGAGCAGCGACTCGTTGAGCCGCTGGAACGCCTCGACCGGGAGGAACACCTCGCCGCGCACCTCGATCAGCTTCGGCACCGGGAACTTCTTGGTCCCCTTCAGCCGGTGGGGAACCGAGTCGATCGTCTTGACGTTGGGCGTCACGTCCTCGCCGGTGCGTCCGTCGCCACGGGTCAGGGCCCGGACGAGACGGCCGTCCTCGTAGAGGAGGTTGATCGCCAGGCCGTCGACCTTGAGCTCGCAGAGCAGCGCGGGCGCCTCGATGCCGTCGCGACCGAGCCGGGCGTACCACGTCTCCAGCTCGTCGTAGGAGAAGGCGTTGTCCAGGCTCTCCATCCGCTCGAGGTGGTCGACCGCGGTGAACTCGGTGGACACCGCGCCGCCGACCTTCTGGGTGGGTGAGTCGGGCGTGCGGAGGTCGGGCACCTCCTCCTCGAGCGCCTCGAGCCGCCGCATCTTCGCGTCGAAGTCGGCGTCGTCGATGGTCGGGTCGTCGAGCACGTAGTAGCGCCAACGCGCCTCCTCGACCTCCTCCGCCAGCACGCGGTGCTCCTGGCGCAGCTCGGCCTGCGGGTCGGTGTCGGGGGTGGCGTCGCCGGGCTCCGGGCGCGCGATGCCTGTGTCGTTGTCGGGCTCGGTCTCCGTCTCGCTCACGGGCCCATCTTGCCGTGCGGCGCCGACAGCCGGCACGAGGTGCGTCCGGCCCCACCCATCCGGAGCTTGGCCGGCTCCGAAACACTGGTCCCACACGATTGGAGTGACGCATGCCCTCTCCCGGACTCGACCGCAGGGAGCCCACCGGCGACCCGCGCGGGCTCGTGCTGATGCTGCACGGCGGCGCGAAGTCCGGCCTCAACGAAGTAGGAGCCAGGAGCGCGTCGTTCCGGCGTACGTCGGCCATGCGCAACGCGATCAGCCGACGGATCCTCGGGGCCGACCTCTCGCTGTGGCTGCTGCGCTTCGGCGTCCGTGGCTGGAACTACGGCTCGGGGCCTGAGCCGTCCCCCGTCCCCGACGCTCGTTGGGCCCTCGACCAGGCCGCGGCCGCCCACCCCGGCGTACCCGTCGTGCTGCTCGGTCACTCGATGGGCGCCCGCACCGCGGTGTACGTCGCCGACCACCCCGCTGTCGTCGGCGTGGTCGCGATGGCGCCGTGGCTGGAGCCGCAGGACCCGGTCGACACCCTCGACGGCCGACATCTGATCGCGGGTCACGGAAGCCGGGACAAGATCACCTCGGCCCGGATGACGCGCGCCTACGTCGACCGGGCCAGCCGGACTGCCGCCTCCGCGGAGTTCGTCGACATGGGCCGACTCGGGCACTACATGCTGCACAAGCCTCGGGAGTGGAACCGGTTCGCCGTGCGCAGCGCGCTCGAGGTCCTCGACCTCGCGGTGCCCACCCAGGCCCACGAGGAATGCCTGGACCGTCACGACAGTTGACGCAGGCAATGACCTCCGTCGCTGCCTCGCACGCGCCCGCCCCCACGGCGGGCGCTCGTGTTCCCGTCCTCGTCGGCCTGTTGTTCGGCCTCACCGGCCTCGGCAGCTCCTCGGCGGCCATCGTGCTTCCGGTGCTCGGTTCCGACCTCGACGTGAGCATCGGCATCGGGGCCTGGGCGATCAGCCTCTACGCCCTGATGCTCGCGGTCGCGACCGCCGTCTACGGCCGGGTCTCCGACCTCGTGGGGCTCCGCCTGCCGCTGCTCGTCGGGGTCAGCCTGATGACCATCGGCGCACTCGCTGGTGCCCTGGCCCCCGACTTCGGTTTCCTGCTCGGCGCCCGCATCGTCCAGGGCGCCGGTGCGGCCGCCGTACCCACCATCGGCGTGGCCATCGTCAGCGCCCGCTTCTCCGGTCCCGCCAAGGCCGTGGCCCTGGGCCAGGTCGCCGGCACCGCCGCCGCCGTCTCCTGCCTCGGCCCGCTGGCGGGTGGGACCATCGAGGGCCTCCTCGGCTGGCGCACGGTGATCGCCCTGCCCATGCTCGGCGCGCTGATGCTGCCGCTGCTGTGGCGCTGGGTGCCCACGACCGGGAGCCGCGCCCGCCTCGACCTCTTCGGCGCCCTGCTCGTCGCCGCCACGGCGGCCGGGGTGGTGCTGCTCGTGCAGTCACCGTCGACCGGCCCGGCGGTGGCGATCGCAGGAGCTGTGCTCGCGGTCCTCGGCGTGCCGGCGGTGGCGGCGTGGGTACGTCGCCGGCCGAACGGCTTCCTGCCCGTCGACGTCATCCGCAACCCGGTCGTCGTCCGCGGCGCCCTGGCCGCAGCGGCCGTCCCAGCGGCGTGGTTCGCGCTCCTGATCGCTGTGCCCGCCGTCCTGGTCGGCAGCGGCTGGGAACCCTGGCAGGTGGGGGTGGCACTGATCCCGAGCGCCGTCACCGGGCTGCTCGCACCGCGCCTCGCCAGCCCGCTGCTCAACCGGATCGGGCCGCCGCGTTCACTCGCGCTGGCGGCCGTGGTGGCCGCGGTCGCGCTGGCCGTCTCGGCGCTCGGGGCCTCGGCGGGGTCGGCCGTGCTGCTCGTGGTCGCCGTCGTGGGCGTGACGTTCTCCTTCGGGCTCGGCCAGCCCGCCCTGATGGAGGCCGTGGGCGACGCGGTGAACGACGACGTGCGCGGGGTGGCCCTCGGCATCGCGACCCTGTTCTTCCTCGTCGGCGGTGGAGTCGGCTCCGCCGTGGTCGGCGGCCTCGGCGACGTGCTCGGGATGGCGCCGGCGCTGCTGCTGCTCGCAGCCCTCCCGCTCATCGGCCTCGTCGCGCTGGTGCCGCAGCTGGCAGGCAGGGTGTCCGAGGTCACCCTGCCGGACTGAAACCAGCCGAGCCTCCGGCTCGTCGTACTGGTGGACCTGTTTTCAACCCCGTTCTGAGGATCATGACCCAGCAAGACCCCGAGCGCAGGCTCGAGCTCTCCCCCGCCCAGGTCGCCGGCAGCGCGCTGGCCGCGATGTCGGGTGCGGTGTTCATCTCGTGGGCCGGTACGGCGGGCACCCTGATCGGGGCGGCCGCCGGAAGCGTCATCGCCACGGTCGGTTCAGCGACGTACACCTGGTCGCTCCGGCGCAGCCGGGACGCCGCCCGTCGCACCGCCGAGCGCGTCCGCCAGACCGCCCTCGTGGGAAGCGCCCGACCTCGACCGGTGACGGTCGAGGAAGAGCCTGCGCCGCGCCGGTGGGACCTGCCGTGGGGCAAGGTCGCGCTGGCCAGCCTCGCGGTGATGGTCGCCGGCATGGCCGGCATCACCGCCGTCGAGGCGGTCACGGGCCGGGCGGTCTCGTCATACACCGGGGGCGGGGACGACCACAGCACCACGCTGGGCAGCGTCGTCGGCGCCGGGAAGCACACCACCCGGGAGCACGACACCAAGCCCACCCAGGTGACTCCGTCCGAGACGCCCACGCCGGCGCCCGACAGCGGGACCGCCCCGGACCCGACGCCCGCTGACCCGGAGCCCTCCATCCCGGCCACCCCGGCGCCGACGCCCGAGCCGACGCCGACTCCCACGGTGCCGCCGGAGGCGAACCTCCAGCCGTAGCAGGCGCCTGCGCACCCACTGGGCCAAGAATTACTGGACCAGCGGGAATGGATTTCCGTCGGCCCGGGTTCGGTTCCTATGCTCGATGAAACGAAACGGTTTCGTTTCATCCCCTAGTTCCGCCCACCACGGGAGTCCCACGTGCTCAAGCCGACCATCGCCGGGTCGCGGCCTCGCGTCGAGGGTGACCGCGAGGACGAGATCCTCGAGGCCACGCTCGAGCTGCTGCTCGACGTCGGCTACGACCGGCTCACCCTGGACGCCGTCGCCCGGCGCGCCCGGGCCAGCAAGGCGACGCTCTACCGCCGGTGGGAGGACAAGGCCAGCCTGGTCGTGGACGCGATGGTGCGCGCCAAGCACGCCCCGCACGTCGAGAGCCACGACACCGGCTCGCTGCGCGGCGACCTGGTGACCACCTTCTGCGGCGCCCACGGCATGGGCCGCAACGAGGCGACCGGGATGCTCGGCTCGGTGATCACGGCGCTCTCCAGCGACCCGGAGTTCGCACGCCGGTTCCGCGAGGCGTTCATCGCTCCGAAGGTCAAGATCTCGCGCGACATCTACCAGCGGGCGATCGACCGGGGCGAGATCCCGGCCGACGTCGACATCGAGATCATCGCCCCCGCCCTCGCCGGCATCCTGCTCCACCGCTCGTTCGTGATGGGCGTCGTGCCCGACGACGAGACGGTCGAGCGCGTCATCGACCACGTCATCCTCCCGGCCGTGTCACATTCCGCGGCCGCCACAGGTCTCACCAGGAAGGCCGGCGATCCCGGTCGTTCCTCCAGCTCGGACGAGAAGAAAGCCAGGAACTCATGAGTGACGTCACCACGGCCACTGACGCCCCCACCGGGGCTCCCAAGGGCCACTCCCGCCTCGGATGGGCCCTCGTGCTCATCTCCGTGGCGCAGCTGATGGTGGTGCTGGACGGCACCATCGTCAACATCGCACTTCCCTTCATCCAGAAGGACCTCGACATCGCCAGCGCCAACCTGCGCTGGGTCGTCACCGGCTACGCCCTCGCCTTCGGCAGCCTGCTGCTGCTGGGTGGACGCCTCGGTGACCTGTTCGGACGCCGCAAGGTGTTCATGACCGGCCTGATCATCTTCGGCATCGCGTCGCTGCTCGGTGGCCTCGCCACCAGCGAGGGCACCCTGCTCGCCGCCCGTGCCCTGCAGGGCCTCGGTGCCGCACTGGCCTCGCCGGCCGCGCTCGCGCTGATCACGACGACCTTCCCGGCCGGACCGCTGCGCAACCGCGCCTTCGCCGTGTACGCCGCCATGTCCGGTGTCGGCGCGGCCGTGGGCCTGCTCCTCGGTGGCTGGCTGACCGGGCTGGACAGCGTGTTCGGCCTCAGCGTCGAGGGCTGGCGGCTGACCCTGCTGATCAACATGCCGATCGGCATCGTCACCGCGCTGCTGGCACCGCGTTTCCTGGCCGAGTCGGAGTCGCACCCCGGTGAGCTCGACCTGCCGGGCGCCTTCACCGGCACCCTGGGCCTGCTGGGGCTGGTCTACGGCCTGAGCCGTGCCGGCACCGACGGCTGGACCGACACCTGGACGATCGCCAGCCTGGTCGCAGGCATCGCGCTGCTCGTGCTGTTCCTCGTGACCGAGCGTCGGATGGAGCACCCGCTGCTGCCTGTGCGCGTCTTCATGAACCGCACCCGGGCCGCGAGCTTCGTGGCGATGTTCTTCGCCCCGGCTGCCATGTTCGCGATGTTCTTCTACCTCAGCCAGTACATCCAGACCGTGATGGGCTTCAGCCCGATCAAGGCCGGCGTCGCGTTCCTGCCCTTCTGCTTCGGCCTGGTGGCTGCGGCCGGCATCTCCTCCAACCTGGTGAACCGGATCGACCCGCGCTACCTCGCGGGTGCCGGCACCCTGATGGCGGCCGGTGCGCTCTTCGGCTTCTCGCGACTGCCCTTCGACACGTCGTTCCCGGTGAGCAACGTGCAGGGCAGCTACCTGACCGACCTGCTGCCCTACATCCTGCTGATGTCCTTCGGCATGGGGTTGACGTTCGTGCCACTCACCCTGACGGCCGTCCACCACCTGCGCAACGAGGACACCGGCATCGGGTCCGGCGTACTGAACACGATGCAGCAGGTGGGTGGCGCCCTCGGGCTCTCGCTGCTCGGGACCGTCGCGACCCAGACGATCAACAGCCGGGTCGACGTGCTCCAGTCGTCGGCCGAGAAGGCCGCCGCCGCCGGCGGACCGGCCCTGTCCCAGGCGCAGCAGCAGGCGGCCCAGGTCGTGGCCAGCCACCAGGTGTTCACCGAGGGTGCGACCGCGGCGTTCCTGCTCGCGGCCGGCCTGATGGTCATCGCCTCGCTCGTGACGTGGATCTTCCTCAACGTCCGGCACAAGGAGCTGGCCACCGACGGCCCGGAGGCCGTGGTCGCGGTCTGAGCCTCACATCAGCGAGTCAGTGCCTCGCTGATCGCATCGACGAAGGCCGGGAGGTCGTCGGGGTTGCGGCTGGTGATCAACCGGCCGTCCACGACGACCTCCTCGTCCTTCCAGGTCGCGCCGGCGTTCTCCAGGTCGACCGACAGGCTCGAGTAGCTGGTCAGGGTGCGGCCCTCGGCCACGCCGGCGTTGATCAGCAGCCAGGGACCGTGGCAGATCACGGCCACCACCTTGTCGGTGTCGAGCGCCTCGCGGACGATGTCCTGGGCGTCCTCGTCGACGCGGATGTGGTCGGCGTTCACGGTGCCGCCCGGCACGACCACGGCGTCCACCGACGAGACGTCGAGGTCGCCGAAGGTTCCGTCCACGTCGACCTTCTGGGTGGGCGTGGTGTCGCCCTCGACGGCCTGGATCGGGTCGGTGTCGACGGAGTAGATCTTCACCTCCGCGCCGGCCTTGGCGAGCTCGTCGCGCGGGGTGAGCAGCTCGGCCTCCTCGAAGTGGTCGGTGGCGATGATGGCGATCTTCTTGCCGTTCAGGTCAGTCATGGGACTCCTCTCGTCGTCCCTGGCCGGTACCCGATCGCGCCCGAGTCACCCCAGCTCGGTCGCAGCCTCCTGCACCGCACGCAGCGCCACCCGGGCGTACGACGGATCGGCTCCGGCCAGACCGCACGCCGGTGTGAGCACCAGCTGGTCGGCGACCTCCTCCGGGTCGAAGCCGAGCATGTCGAGCAGTCGGAGCACCCGCTCGACGACGGACCTGGTCGCCGGAGCCGCCTGCCCGGTCGACGGCACCACCCCGAGCAGCACCCGGGCTCCCTCGTCGAACGCGGTCGCCAGCTCGTCGTAGGCGCCGGCCGCGAGGACCCCGAGGTCGACCGAGACTCCCCCGGCGCCGGCACCCCGCAGCAACCCGATCGGCGGCTCGGCCGCGCAGCAGTGCGCGACGGTGGCCGACTGCCCGGCCGCGGCGAACACCCACTCGAGTGCCTCGGAGGCCAGCGGTGGCGTCACCGACCGGTGCCGGCTGAACCCCGACGCCGTCGGCACCTGACCGGCGAGCACGGCCGGCAGCGACGGCTCGTCCACCTGGAGGAGCAGCTGCGCCCCGGGCACGCGGCGCTGCACGTCAGCCAGGTGCTCGCGGACTCCCTCGGCCAGGGCCTGCGCCAGCTCGCGGCGGGCGCCGTGGTCGGAGAGCACCCGGTCGCCGCGCGGCTTCTCCACCGTGCCGGCCAGCGTCCACGGTCCAGCGACCTGGACCTTCAGCAGGCCTTCGTAGCCCTGGGTCAGCTCCTCGAAGGTGTCGAGGTCCTGCGCGAGCAGCGAGCGCGCCCGGCGGTGGTCGACCCCGGGTGCGTCGGTGAGCCGCCAGCCAGCGGGCTGGAGGTCGAAACCGAGCTCACCCACGAGACCGAGCGTGCGACCCGTCATACCGGCGATCGCCCCTCGGGCCGGGACCTCGGGCAGGTGCGGCAGACCGGGCAGCTCCCCGAGCACCAGCCGCGCGGCCTCGCCGAAGTCCTCACCGGGCATCGACCCGACGCCGGTGGCACCGCTCATGCGGTGCGCTCCATGCGACGGGTGGCGGAGATGGTCGCGGAGCCGACGACCCGCGAGCCGTCGTAGACCACGACGGCCTGGCCGGGGGCGATCCCCTCGGCCGGGTCGACGAGGTCCACGGTCACGGCCGCGCCGTCGACGCGGACCACGGCCCGGTGCTCGTCACCGTGCGCACGCAGCTGGACGGTGCACTCGAGATCGGCAGCCGGCGCCGCTCCGCACCAGCGCGGCCTGATCGCGCTGAGCCCGTCGACCGCGAGCTGGTCGCGCGGGCCGACGGTGACGGTGCCCGAGACCGGCTCGATGTCGAGCACGTAGCGCGGCTTGCCGTCGGCCGCCGGCGTCCCGATGCGCAACCCGCGACGCTGACCGATCGTGTAGCGCCACGACCCCTCGTGGGAGCCGAGCACCTCGCCGTCGGAGGAGACGATCTGTCCGTCGCGGTTCACTTCTGAGAGCTTCTCGGAGAGCCAGCCGCCGGTGTCGCCGTCGCTGATGAAGCAGATGTCGTGGCTGTCGGGCTTGTCGGCGACGGCGAGGCCGCGCCGCGCCGCCTCCTCGCGTACGACGGACTTCGGGCTGTCGCCGAGCGGGAACATCGAGTGGGTGAGCTGCTCCTGGGTCAGTACGCCGAGCACGTAGCTCTGGTCCTTGCCCATGTCCTCGGCCCGATGCATCTCGATGAGCCCGTCGTCGTCGCGACGCAGCTGGGCGTAGTGGCCGGTCACGACCGCGTCGAAGCCGAGTGCGATCGCCCGGTCGAGCACGGCCGCGAACTTGATCTTCTCGTTGCAGCGCAGGCACGGGTTCGGCGTACGACCCTCGGCGTACTCGCTGAGGAAGTCCTCGACCACGTCCTCGTGGAAGCGCTCGCTGAGGTCCCACACGTAGAACGGGATGCCGATGACGTCGGCCGCCCGCCGGGCGTCGTTGGCGTCCTCGATGGTGCAGCAGCCGCGCGCGCCGGTGCGGTAGGACTTCGGGTTGCGCGACAGCGCCAGGTGGATGCCGGTGACGTCGTGACCCTGCTCGGCGGCTCGAGCCGCTGCCACCGCCGAGTCCACGCCGCCCGACATCGCTGCCAGGACTCTCATCAGCGGGCTCCGTGTGCCTTGCTGGACAAGGCCGCGTTGCGGGCCCGTTCGACCACCGGCCCGATCGCCTCGATCAGCGCGTCGACATCGGCCTCGGTCGAGGTGTGGCCCAGCGAGAAGCGCAGCGAAGACCGGGCGAACTCCTCCGAGGAACCCATCGCGAGCAGCACGTGCGAGGCCTGCGGGATGCCCGCGTCGCATGCCGACCCCGTGGAGCACTCGATCCCGCGCGCGTCGAGCAGCATCAGCAGCGAGTCGCCCTCGCAGCCTGGGAACTCCAGGTGTGCGTTGCCGGGCAGCCGGTGCTCGGGGCCGTCCTCGGCGTCGCCGTTGTAGATGGCGTCGGGCACCTCGCGGCGTACCCCCTCCACCAGTCGGTCGCGCAGGGTGACCAGCCGCGCGGCCAGCTCGCGCTGTCGCTCGACGGAGAGCTCGCACGCCACGGCGAACCCGGCGATCGCGGGCGGGTCGATCGTGCCCGAGCGGATGTCGCGCTCCTGCCCGCCTCCGTGGAGCAGCGCGGTGGGCTGGAGCTCACGGCGTACGACGAGGGCACCCACGCCGTAGGGACCACCGATCTTGTGACCGGTGACCGTCATCGCGTCGACACCGGACCCGGCGAATTCGAGCGGCAGCTGGCCGAGGGCCTGGACCGCATCGGTGTGCACGGGGATGCCGTGGGCGTGGGCGATCTCGACCACCTCGGCCAGGGGCTGCACGGTGCCCACCTCGTTGTTGGCCCACATCACGGTGACCAGGGCGACGCTGTCGGGGTCGGCGTCGACGGCGGCGCGGAACGCGTCGAGGTCGAGACGGCCCGCGCGGTCGACCTCGACCAGCTCGACCTTGGCGCCCTCGGTGCCCAGCCACTCGAGGGGGTCGAGCACGGCGTGGTGCTCGATGGGCGTGCTCAGGATCCGCACCCGGCGGGGGTCTTCGGAGCGGCGCGCCCAGTACAGGCCCTTGATGGCGAGGTTGTCGGACTCGGTGCCGCCGGAGGTGAACACCACCTCGCCTGGACGGCAGTGCAGTGCCTTCGCGATCCGCTCGCGCGACTCCTCCACCACCCGGCGCGCCTCGCGTCCGGAGGCGTGCAGCGACGACGCGTTGCCCACCCGGCCGAGCAGGGCGGTCATGGCCGCGGCTGCTTCCGGGAGGATCGGCGTGGTCGCCGCGTGGTCGAGATAGACGCTCATCGAAGGTCAAGCGTACGGCGTGCTCCCGAGCGCCCACGATGAGAGGGTCGGAGGCGTGATCACCGTCGACCACGACTCTTCGGTCCCGCCTTACGAACAGGTGCGCGAGCAGGTCCGCGCCCAGGTCGAGGCGGGCGAGCTGCGGCCCGGGACCAAGCTGCCGACCGTACGCCGCCTGGCCACCGATCTCGGGCTCGCCGCCAACACCGTCGCTCGGGCCTACCGCGAGCTGGAGCGTCTGGGCGTCATCGAGACCCGGGGGCGAGCCGGCAGCGTCGTCAGCGGTGACGACGTCGGCCGGGCCGCGCGACAGGCGGCCCATGCGTACGTCGAGCAGCAACGTGCGCTCGGCATCGGCCCCGACGAGGCGCTCGACCTGGTACGCCGCGCGCTCGGCTGAGCCCGCCAGACCACGGCCTCCCCGCGACAAATACGGACATACTCGGGTCTAGACCGCCTAGAGGCGAATGTGGGCGAATAATGTCCAATCCCTGAAACCGAGCGTTCCGAAAACCCCCAACATTGCCCCTATTTTTATGGAGGAATCGGACAAATTCGCCGGCGGCTAGTCATTTCTGACCATGCCCAGCTCGACGTTCGGCCATTCGACAGCCTGCGTTGCGCCACGCAACCTTCTCTCCGTGATGGGGGAACACAACGAATCTCGGGGGCCGCTGGGTCTCGTTCTCGGCGCAGCCCTGTTCGTGGGGCTCCTGGGCGCGGGGGCGACGGCACTGAGCCAGGCCGCAGCGCACGGCGCCGGCGTGCTCGGGACGATGAGCCTGGCCCGGCCGACCGTCGTCGTGCTGGCCATGGCCAGTGCCTTCTTCCTGGCCGCCGGCGTGTTGCGGCTGGCGCGCTGGCGCATCGCGGGTGAGCCGCACAGTGCCTTCGCCGGGGCCGCCCTGCTCGTGATGGGAGGCCTGTGCCTGCCACTCGGCGGACTCGCACTCCTCTTCCCCTCCACCGATGACCTGTCGCTGGTCGGGCCGGCGACCCGGACCATCGCCGAGCTGGTGGCCGTGGCCCTCCTCGTGCGCGCGCTCACGGTGGTCGACATGTCGCGCGCCGAGCTCCCGAGCCGGTTGCTGCCCCGACTCTTCCTCGGTCTGACCCTGGTCTTCCTGGTGCTGCTCGCCGCCCAGCAGGTCGCCCCGCACACGATGACCGGCCAGGCCCTGCCTGGCATGGTGCTGGCGACGGTGCGCGCCCTGGCCTGGTTCGGGGTCGCGCTGTACGCCGCCACCCGCGCACCAGAGCTCGCCTGGGCCGGCCGCGTCGCGCCCCTCCTGATGGGCATGGGCTTCGCCGAGGCGCTGCGCGGCCTCGACCTCGCCCGTCCGGGCGCCTGGACGTTCGCCGCCCTGCTGGTTTGCGTGTCGATGGCAGCGCTGTCCACCCGCGCCGCCCTGCTCGACCTCGACGACGCCGTGAGCGCCGACGAGCGGGGCCGTACAGATCTCTCGCAGGCACTCACCCTCGTCAGCCAGGAGGCGGTGGGGCTCTCCGAGTGGCGCGAGCAGCTCACCCACGACGCCCGCAACGCGTGCGCCGGACTGCGAGCGGCCCTGAGCATCCTCGAACGCCAGGACGGCCGCATCGACCCCGCCACGCGGGAGCGGCTGCGACTGGCCGCCGCACAGGAGCTCGGACACATCGAGCACCTGATCAACCGCTCGGCCGACGAGCCCTGCGCGCCGTTCGAGGTCAGCGAGGTCGTACGCCGCGTCGCCGAGGCGGCTTGGGCCGTGGGTGCACGCGTCTCCGTGCAGGGGCTCCCTGTCCACGCCCTCGGGCGTCCGGGCGACCTCGCCGCGGTGCTGAAGAACCTGCTCGTCAACGCCCAGACCCACGCTCCGGGCAGCCAGGTCCGCTTCGCGGTCACCTCCGACGAGGGCATAGTGACGATCACCTGCGCCGACGACGGCCCCGGGCTCTCGCCCGAGGAAGCGTGCCGCGCGTTCGACCGCGGCTTCCGGGGACGTGCGAGCAACGGCTCCGGCCTCGGACTGCACGGCGCCCGTGAACTGATGCTCGAGCAGGGTGGCGACCTCGTCCTCGACCCCACCGGCACGGGTGCGACCTTCGTGACGACCCTCCCGCACGTCGCGGTGTCGACCCGGCCGCGGCAGGCCGTGCGGGTCCCGACCCAGCGGGTCCATGCCGCTGGGCCGCGCATCGCCCGCGAGGTGCCCGTCGCATGACCGCGAGCATCCTGACGGCACCGGACCGGGCCGACCACGTGCTGACCCGTGCCGTCCTCGTCGACGACCACCAGCTGCTCGCCCAGAGCCTGGCGCTGGCGCTCGGGTTCGAGGGCATCGAGTGCACGGTGGCCGACCTCAGCGATCGCGCGGCTCTCGTCCGCGAGGTCGTCGACGGACCACCTGCCGTGGTGCTGCTGGACCTCGACCTCGGTGACCCCGTCGGCGACGGCGGCGAGCTGGTCGCCCCCTTCGTCACCGCGGGCTGCCGGGTCCTCGTCGTGTCCGGGTCGACCGACGTCGAGCAGGTGTGCCGAGCGCTGGAGGCCGGCGCCGTCGGCGTCATCGGCAAGGACTCGCCCTTCGACCGGCTGCTCGAGGCAGCCCTCGCAGTCGCGCGCGGTGAGCAGGTGCTGACCGGCGACGAGCGACAGGCCCTGCTCGACCAGGCGCGCCGACTGCGCAGCGCGCGGGAACAGGCCCTGGCACCGTTCGAGCGGCTCTCCGCCCGTGAGGGCGAGGTGCTCCGCGCGCTCGCGGGCGGCAAGTCGGTCGGCCACATCGCCATGACCTCGTTCGTCTCCGAGGCGACCGTGCGCAGCCAGGTGCGCGCGATCCTCACCAAGCTCGGAGTCTCCTCCCAGCTCGAGGCCGTCGCCGCCGCCCACCGTCACCAGTGGCTGCGGTCATCCAGGTGACCCACGAATTCTTCTCCACCGCTCACCACCCACCGAAAGAGGAATCACGATGAGAATCCGCAACCACAAGCGGGCGGCAGCCGCTGTCCTGACGGCCGCCCTGGTTGTCAGCGCGGGCTTCGCCGCCGCCGCGCAGGGCGCCACCACCGACCACGACGTACGCCAGTCGGACTTCATCGCGGGTCTCAGCGACACCCGGTCGGCCGGCCACTTCGACTTCCTCAAGGAGGGACTGCACGTCCAGACCACCGACGCCACCGGCAACGCCAAGGTGGCCGAGTACTACGCCCCTGTCACCTCTGCCGGCCTCCCGGCGTCTGCCTCGCAGGTCTGGTACGGCACGCCCGGTCTCCCGGAGAGCCCGCTGGGCCAGCCCGGTGCGCAGATCGTCTTCGACCCCGACGGCATCGCCAACTCCAACGACTACAACGTCCTCGTGGGTGAGCAGGTCTACTCGACCAACGCCCCGGGCCAGGACCTGACCGACTGGTGGCTCACCGGCCCCGGTGGTGACGGCCAGGCTCGCGCCGCGGCCAACGGCTACACCTGCCCCCAGGTCACGGGTGGCTCCGGCTCGAACTGCCACGGCACTCTCGCCGAGTGGAAGGCCGCTGTGCCCAACGCCAAGGTGACCGCCTACGGCTTCAGCCTCGGCTCCGGCGTCAAGGGTGACGGCGTGCTGCGCTCGCAGACCTTCGGCGACGACCGGTTCGTCTTCACCGACGAGGACGCTCCCGTTTCCCCGCCCACCGTCAACCCGGCCGGCTACGTGTTCAAGAGCACCAGCGGACGCACCGTGCTCTTCCAGATGAAGACGGCCTCGATCCCGGACGGCTCGCAGGCGGGCAACCTGCCCACCTTCCGCGTCACCTCGAGCGACTCCACCACGACGCTCCAGACGCCGGCACCGGGCACCTCGTCGTACTACGCGAACACCTGCCCGAAGAAGACCACCTGCACCTACAAGGCCTACAAGAACAACTCGTTGGTCTACACGGTCACGATCAAGAAGTAGCCCCCCGGCTGCTCAACAGATGAGGCCCCGGGCGGTGGGTACACCGCCCGGGGCCTCACTGCTGTGTCGCTCAGCCCTTGCGCTTGTTGATCTCCTCGGTGGCGGCCGGGAGCACGGTGTGCAGGTCGCCGACGACGCCGAAGTCGACGAGCTCGAAGATCGGCGCCTCCTCGTCCTTGTTGACCGCGACGATCGTCTTGGAGGTCTGCATGCCGGCGCGGTGCTGGATCGCACCGGAGATGCCGTTGGCGACGTAGAGCTGTGGCGAGACGACCTTGCCGGTCTGTCCGATCTGGAAGGCGTGGGGGATCCAGCCGGAGTCGACCGCGGCGCGTGAGGCACCCACGGCGGCGCCGAGCGAGTCGGCCAGGCCCTCGACCTCGGAGAAGTCGCCGCCGGTGCCACGCCCGCCGGAGACCACGATCGCGGCCTCGTTGAGCTCGGGACGGCCGGAGGCCTTGCGTGGCTGGGAGGCCACGATCTTGGCCTTCTTCGCGGAGTCGGAGATCGTCGCCTTGAACTCCTCCTGCTCGGCCTTGCCCTCGGACTCCTCGGGAGCCGCGGAGTTGGGCTTCACGGTGATGATCGGAGTGCCCTTGGTGACCTTGGCCTGCACGGTGTAGCTGCCGGCGAACACCGACTGCGTGGTCACCGGACCTTCCCCACCCTCAGAAGCAGAGACGTCGACCGCGTCGGTGATCAGGCCCGACTCGAGCTTGATGGCCAGGCGACCGGCGATCTCCTTGCCCTCGGCGTTGGAGGGGATCAGGATCGCGGCCGGGCCAGAATCGCCCAGCTTCTCCGCGATCTGCTGGAGCACCTCGGCCTTGGGTGCGACGAGGTAGCCCTTGATCTCGGCGTCGTCGACGACGTAGACCTTCTCGGCGCCGTACTTCTTCACGGCCGCGACCGCGTCGTCGACCTTGTCGGCCCCGCCGATGAAGACCGCAGAGGGCTCACCGAGGCGCTTGGCGATGGTGAGCAGCTCGTAGGTGGGCTTGCGGACCTTGCCGTCGAGGTGGTCGACGAGTACCAGAACTTCAGACATGGCTTTCGAATCCTCCAGGGATCAGATCAGGCTCAGATGAACTTCTTGGACGCGAGGAACTCGACCAGCGCAGTGGCGCCCGAGCCGTCCTCGTCGGTGACGATCTCGCCCTGGCTGCGGGGCGGACGCTCCTCGGTGCCCTCCACCGCGGACCAGGCCGCGTCGAGGCCGACCTTGTCGGCGTCCACGCCGATGTCGGAGAGCGACCAGGTGTCCAGCGGCTTCTTCTTCGCCGCCATGATCCCCTTGAACGAGGGGTAGCGGGCCTCGCCGGACTGGTCGGTCACCGAGAGCACCAGCGGTGCGGTCGCACCGATGACCTCGGTCGCGGTGTCGCCGTCACGCTTGATCCGGAACTCCCACGAGTCCCCCGAGCCCTGCGACTCGATCACCGAGCCGAGGGTGACCTGCGGCAGGTCGAGACGCTCGGCCAGCATCGCGGGGACGACGCTGCCGGTGGCGTCGGTCGACGCCATCCCGCACATCACCACGTCGACGTCACCGATCTTCTCGATCGCGGCGGCGAGGACCTGCGAGGTGGCGAGGTAGTCCGACCCCGCGATCGCGTCGTCGACGACATGGATGCCCTTGTCGGCACCCATCTGCAGCGCCTTCTTGATGGCCTCGGCGGCGTCCTCGGGACCGACCGTCAGGGCGGTCACCTCGACGTCGTCGCCCCCATCACCCGAGGCAGCCTTCTCCTTGAGCTGGAGGGCCTGCTCGACGGCGTACTCGTCGAGCTCGGAGAGGAGGCCGGGGACACCCTTGCGGTCCACGGTGTTGTCCGACTCGAAGTGCCGGTCGGCGGTGGCATCGGGCACGTACTTCACACAGACGACAATGTTCATGAATTCGATAACGGCCCTGGGCGGGCCCCTCCTGAACTAGAGACGGTTGGGGTTGACCCCGAGGTGAGGCTACCGCCGAGTCACCTGCTCAGAAACAGCAGCGGTGGGTGTGGTCAGTCACAGCAGGCCCGTCGGTCAGCGGGTGCTCTTGGGGGCGATCACGTTCGCGCCGACACGGCCGATCACCAGGTAGACGATGGCCGCGATACCCCAGTTGAGCAGGGCGTTCTTGGACTCGGCGTTCTTGCCGGTGAAGTCGAAGACGCCGTCGTCGCGGCTGAACGGCCCCGAGATCGCGTCGGCCACGTCGGTGATCAGCTTCACCACCGAGTTGCTCTCGTTGACGTTGTCGCGGAGCACCACCAGCAGGGCACCGAGCGCCAGGATCGCTGCGAGCACACCGAAGACGATGCTCCAGACGCGCGCCAGCTTGGTGCGGATGGCGAACTGCGTCGCGTCCTGCTGACGCTTGCGGTCGTCGGGGGAATCGTCGGTCCGGACTTTGGGCGACACGGGGGGCTCCTCGGGGGTACGGCGTGGTGCTGGGTGGCGCTGGGGTCAGCGGCCCTCGAACTCGGCCTTGCCGGGACCATTCTGGACGAAGGAGTCCATCCCCGTGCTGCGATCCCGCGTGGCGAACAGACCGGCGAACTGCTGGCGCTCCATCTCCAGGCCGGTGTCGAGGTCGACCTCGAGGCCACGGTCGATGACCTCCTTGGCAGCGCGGAGGGCGTACGACGCCCCACGGGTGAACTGGGAGGCCCACGTCACCGCCTCGTCGTAGACCTGGTCGGCCGGCACGACCTTGTCGACCAGGCCGATGCTCAGTGCCTCGTCGGCCTTGACGAAGCGGCCGGTGAAGATCAGGTCCTTGGCGCGGCTCGGACCGACCAGCCGGGCGAGGCGCTGGGTGCCGCCGAGGCCGGGGATGATGCCGAGCAGGATCTCGGGCTGGCCGAACGTGGCGTCCTCGGCCGCGATCCGGATGTCGGCGCACAGCGCGAGCTCGCAGCCGCCGCCGAGCGCGTAGCCGTTGACCGCCGCGACGACGGGCTTGGGGATGCGCGCGAGGGCGACGTAGCCGGCCTGCATCCGACCCGACATGTCGATCATGTCGGTGTGCGACATCTCGGCCATCTCCTTGACGTCGGCCCCGGCGGCGAAGACCTTCTCGCCGCCCCAGATCACCACCGCCCGGACGTCGTCGCGCTCGGTCGCCTCCTCCGCGGCAGCGCGGATCTCCTGCTGCACCTGCAGGCTCAGGGCGTTCATCTTGGGCCGGTCGACGCGGATCGTGCCGACACCGTCGGCGACCTCGAGTCGGACGAACTCCGGCATGCTCACTCCTCGATGTTGGGGCGGGGCTGACTGGGTCCGGTCAACCTACCGCTGCGTCTGCGGAGGTGCGGGTGACATCATCTCCGGGTGACTCCGGGTGAGTGGTCGGCTGCCGACGAGCGCGTCGATGTCTGGCCCGGTCGCAACTGGCCGCTCGGCGCCACGTGGAGCGAGGAGTCGACCAACTTCGCCGTGCACGCTCCCGACGCGACCGCCCTGTGGGTGTGCCTGTTCGACGACGAGGACGGCACCGAGACCCGGCACGCGTTGACCGAGCGCAGCCTCGGCATCTGGCACGGCGCCCTGCCCGGCGTACCCCGGGGACAGCAGTACGGCTTGCGGGCCGACGGCCCGTGGGACCCGGCGCGCGGCATGCGCTTCAACCCGGACAAGCTGCTGCTCGACCCCTACGCGCGCGCCGTGAGCGGCTCGTTCAGCACCCACCCGGCGATCTTCGGGTTCGAGGCCGGCGACGACCTGGCCCCGACCAGCGACCCGCACGTCCGCGACGAGCGCGACTCGGCGCCGTACGTCGGACGCAGCGTGGTCGTGGACGACGACTTCGACTGGGCCGGTGACCACAAGATCGGTGCGCGGTGGCGGGACACGGCCATCTACGAGCTGCACGTGAAGGGCTTCACCGCACTGCACGACCGGATCCCCGAGGAGCTGCGCGGCACCTACGCCGGACTCGGCCACCCGGTGGTCACCGACTACCTGCGCGACCTCGGCGTGACGGCGGTAGAGCTGCTCCCGACCCAGCAGCTCGCCTCCGAGCCGGCGCTGTCGAAGAACGGCCTGTGCAACTACTGGGGCTACAACACCATCGGCTTCTTCGCCCCGCACGCGGCGTACTCCTTCTCGGGCGATCGCGGCGGGCAGGTCCGCGAGTTCAAGCAGATGGTGAAGAACTTCCACGCTGCCGGGATCGAGGTCTACCTCGACGTGGTCTACAACCACACCGCAGAGGCGGGGGTGGACGGGCCGACGCTCAGCTTCCGCGGTCTCGACGACCTCGGCTTCTACAAGCGACAGGCGAAGAGGCCCCAGGACGCGCGCGATCCCGACACCTACTGGGACGTCACCGGCTGCGGCAACACCGTCAACGCCGAGAACCCGATGGTGCTGCGGCTGATCATGGACTCGCTGCGCTACTGGGTCACCGAGATGCACGTGGACGGCTTCCGGTTCGACCTGATGTCGGCGCTGACCCGGACCGGTCACTCCGTCGACATGGCCGGACCCCTGCTGACCACGATCGGGCAGGACCCGGTGCTGCGGCACGTGAAGCTGATCGCGGAGCCGTGGGACATCTCGATGGACGGCTACCGGGTGGGCGAGTTCCCGCCCCCGTGGGTGGAGTGGAACGACCAGTACCGCGACACCATGCGCGACTTCTGGCGCTCGCAGTCCGACGGCGTGCGCAACGTCGCGACCCGGTTGGCGGGTTCCTCCGACCTCTACCTCGACGACGGGCGCTCGCCGTACGCCTCGATCAACTTCATCACCGCGCACGACGGCTTCACGCTGCGCGACCTGGTCTCCTACGACGAGAAGCACAACGAGGCCAACGGCGAGGGCAACCGGGACGGCACCGACAACAACCGCTCGTGGAACTGCGGTGTCGAGGGTGCGACCGACGACGAGGTGGTGCTGGCGCTGCGCCACCGTCAGGCCGCCAACCTGATCGTCACGCTGTGCCTCTCCGCCGGCGTACCGATGATCACGGCCGGCGACGAGCGCGGCCGCACCCAGGGCGGCAACAACAACCCCTACTCGCAGGACAACGAGGTCTCCTGGGTCGACTGGTCGGCCGACGACGCGTGGCTCGACGTCTTCGAGATCACCCGCACCGCGCTGCAGATCCGTCGCGACCACCCGGCGCTGAGGCAGCGACACTGGTTCGAGGGCCGCCCGGCGATCGTGGGCGGCCCGAAGGACCTCGCCTGGGTGCATCCCGGGGGCCGGGAGATGACCGGCGACGACTGGCAGGACCAGGGCCTGCGCGTGATCGGGATGTTCGTCTCCGGCGACCCGATCCGCTCCCCCGGCCCGCACGGCGAGCAGGTGCGCGACAGCAGCTTCATGCTCTGGCTGAACGCCTCCGACCAGAACTGCGAGGTCACGCTGCCGCTCAACGACTGGGTGCAGCAGGGCGTCGTGGTCCTGTCGACCGATCCCGAGAACCCGGTCGGCCAGCCCGCCAAGGCCGGCCAGACGATCACGGTGTCGGCCCGGTCGCTGGTGCTGCTCCAGGAGGACTGAGGCCGCTCAGTCCCGGGCGGTGAGCACGATCGGGGCGTCCTCGGTGACGGCGATGGTGTGCTCGGAGTGGGCGCCGCGCGACCCGTCGGCACTGCGGATGGTCCACCCGTCCCGGTCGGTGTAGATCTGGTCGGTCGAGTGCAGGAACCACGGCTCGATCGCGATGACGAGCCCGGGTTGGAGCCGGAACCCGCGACCCGGTCGGCCGTCGTTGGAGATGTGCGGATCGCCGTGCATCGTCCGCCCGACGCCGTGCCCGCCGAACTGGGTGTTGACCTTGAGCCGCCTGGAGCGGGCGACGTCACCGATGGCCGCCGAGATGTCGCCGAGCCGGTTGCCGGACCGGGCGGCAGCGATGCCGGCGTCCAGCGCCTGACGGGTGGCCTCGATCAGGTCGAGGTCGCGCTGGTCCGGCGTACCCACGACCAGGCTGAGGGCCGAGTCGGAGACCCAACCGTTCAGCTCGGCGGCGAAGTCGAGGCTGACCAGGTCCCCGTCGCGCAGCGTGTAGTCGTGGGGCAGGCCGTGCAGGACGGCGTCGTTGACCGAGGTGCAGAGGACCTTGCCGAACGGCATCGCGCCGAACGACGGGTGGTAGTCGATGTAGCAGGACGTCGCGCCCGCCTCGCGGATCAGGTCGTGGGCGAGGGCGTCGAGCTCGAGCAGGTTCACTCCGACGTCGGCGGCCTCCTCGAGCCGGCAGAGCACGTCGGCGACGAAGAGCCCGGCGGGCCTCATCTGCTCGATCTCGGTCGGGTTGCGCAGCTCGATCACGCCGCGAGCCTATTGACCCGTGCCCCGGGGTCAGGCTCGGGGTGATCCCCGATGCGACTCGGAAGTAAACGGAGGCATGATCTCCACATGAGCACCGACCTCGGGACCACTCCCACGACCCGCACGCCCCGCCTGGTCCTCGCGATCCTGGTCGTCGCGCTCGTCGCCACCCCGGTGCTGGCGTTCCCGTACGTCATGCTCGACCGGTCGGCCAGCCGGATCGACGTGCAGACCGACCTCGCCTGGATCCTGCTGGTCATCCACGTGCCGTCGGCCGCCACCGCGATGATCCTGGGTGCGCTGCAGTTCGTGCCTCGGATCCGGGCGCGCCGTCCGGTGCACCGCGCGATCGGCCGGACCTTCCTCGGCATCGGCACGCTGGCGTTCATGGTGACCGGGATCCCGCTCGCCCTGTCCACCCCGGACGGCAACATCACCCGGTTCGGCGTACTCGTGCCGGCGACGTTGTGGCCGGTGGTCGCACTGATCGCCTGGCGCGCGATCCGCCGAGGCGACGTCGTACGGCACCGCGAGTGGATGATCCGCCTCTACGCGATCACCTTCTTCGCGATCACCACCCGGATGCTGGTGCCGCTGATGCTGCTCGCGCAGGTGCCGGTGATGTCGAGCTGGTACGACGGCGACCCGCAGGCCGCGGTCAGCGCGAGCATCCCCTACGGCCAGTGGCTCGGCTGGATCGTGAACCTGGCCCTCGCGGAGTGGATCATCCGTCGTACGAGGAAGACCAGCTGAGCTACGCGAACGCCACCAGCCCCAGCTCGGCCGGCGAGGCGAGGTGGGGATTCCTGGGCAGGATCCGCACGGTGTAGCCGAAGGAACCGGCGCGCGAGAGCTGGATGTGGCCGTCGAAGCGGTGCCGGCCGCCCTCGTAGGTCTCGGCCAGGGCCAGCGAGGTGGCTGTGGTGTCGACGAGCTCGTCCTCGCCCTTGACCCGGCCGTGCACCACCTGCACGTCGACGTCCTCGGGCGACAGCGAACCGAGCGAGGCGAACACGTGCAGGTCCATGCCGCCGCCGAGCTCGGGAGCGTCGGAGAGCCCCTCGGTCTCGACGTGGTCGATGTGCACCGAAGACCAGTTCTCCACGACGCGGCTCTTCCAGGCCGCCAGCTCGGCGGCACCCTCGTAGGAGTCGTTCATCGCGCGGGAGGCGACGGCCGCCGGTGCGTACAGGCGGTCGACGTACTCGCGCACCATCCGCGTCGAGAGCACCTTGGGGCCGAGCGACTTCAGGGTGTGGCGAACCATCTCGATCCACCGGGTCGGCAGGCCCTCGCCGTCGAGGTCGTAGAACCGCGGCGCGACCTCCTTCTCGATCAGGTCGTAGAGGGCGTGGGCCTCGATGTCGTCACGCTTGTCGGGATCCTCGACACCGTCGGCCGAGGGGATGGCCCAGCCGTTGCTGCCGTCGTACCACTCGTCCCACCAGCCGTCGAGGATGGACAGGTTGAGCCCGCCGTTGAGGGCGGCCTTCATGCCCGACGTGCCGCACGCCTCGTAGGGACGCAGCGGGTTGTTCAGCCAGACGTCGCAGCCCGGGTAGAGCGGCTGCGCCATGGCGATGTCGTAGTTGGGCAGGTAGGCGACGCGGTGACGGACTTCCGGGTCGTCGGCCAGCTGCACGATGGCCTGGATCAGCTTCTTGCCGCCGTCGTCGGCCGGGTGGGCCTTGCCGGCCATCACCAGCTGGATGGGGCGCTCGGGGTGCAGCAGCAGCTTCTTGAGGCGCTCGGGGTCGCTGAGCATCAACGTCAGCCGCTTGTACGACGCAGCGCGACGCGCGAACCCGATCGTCAGCACGTCGGGGTCGAGCGCGGTGTCGATCCAGCCGAGCTCGGCCGGGGCGGCCCCGCGGTTGAGGCAGGACTTGCGCAGACGACCGCGCGCGTCCTGGACGAGCCGCGCGCGCAGGTCGCGCTTGGTCGACCACAAGTCGGCCGACGGGATGCGGTCGACCACGTTCCACACGTCGGCGGCGTCGGAGTCCGCCCCGAAGTCAGACACAGTGGCGCCGGCCTTGCTGGCCAGCTCGAAGACCTCGCGAGCGACCCAGGTGGGGGCGTGCACGCCGTTGGTGATCGAGGTGATCGGCACCTCGGCCTCGTCGAACGCCGGCCACAGCCCGTTGAACATCCCCCGGCTGACGTGACCGTGCAGCAGCGAGACACCGTTGGCGCGCTGCGAGAGCCGGAAGCCCATCACCGCCATGTTGAACACGCCGCTGTCGCCGCCGGAGTAGTCCTCGGCACCGAGCCGCAGGATGCGCTCGGTGGGTACGCCGGGCACCGAGCTGCGCGAGCCGAAGTACTGCTCGACCAGCTCCCGAGGGAACCGGTCGATGCCCGCCGGCACCGGGGTGTGCGTGGTGAACACCGTGCCCGCCCGGGTGACCTCGAGGGCGGTGTCGAAGTCGAGCGCCGGGCCGCCCTCGGCCACCGTCAGCTCGCGGATCCGCTCGAGGCCGAGGAAGCCGGCGTGCCCCTCGTTGGTGTGGAACACCTCCGGCTCGGGGTGGCCGGTCAGGCGGGTGAACGCCCGCACCGCACGGACCCCACCGACACCGAGGAGGAGCTCCTGGAGCAGTCGGTGCTCGGTGGTGCCGCCGTACAGCCGGTCGGTCACCTCGCGCAGGTGCTGCGGGTTGTCCTCGATGTCGGTGTCGAGCAGGAGCAGGGGGACCCGGCCCACCTGGGCCACGAACACCCGCGCGACCAGGTCGGCCTCGTCGGGCACCGACAACCGCACCTGCGTGGGAGTTCCGTCTCCCTCACGAAGGAGCGTGATCGGCAACCCGTCGGGGTCGAGCACCGGATAGGTCTCCTCCTGCCAGCCCTCACGCGAGAACTGCTGGCGGAAGTAGCCGTGCTGGTAGAGCAGCCCCACGCCGATCAGCGGGACGCCGAGGTCGCTCGCGGTCTTGAGGTGGTCGCCGGCCAGGATGCCGAGGCCGCCGGAGTACTGCGGCAGGACCGAGGTGATGCCGTACTCGGGCGAGAAGTAGGCGATGGCCTGGGGTGCGCCCTCGCCCGCCTTCTTCTGGAACCAGCGGTCGCCGGTGAGGTACTGCTCGAGGTCGGCGTGCGCAAGGTCGAGGCGGCGCAGGAAACGCTTGTCGGCCGCCAGCTCCTCGAGCCGGGCGGTCGAGACGGCGCCGAGGGTCTTCACCGGGTCCCTGCTGCTGGCGGTCCACAGCTCGTCGTCGATGGCCGCGAAGACGTCCTGGGTCTCGGGGTGCCAGGACCAGCGCAGGTTGGTCGCGAGGTCGCCGAGCAGGCGCAGGGGCTCGGGCAGGACGGGACGGACGGTGAATCTCCGGATGGCTCGCACGGGAGAACGCTAACGCAGACGCTTGGAACGATCCAAGGAACCTCGAAATGACTCGTCAGTAACCCCGACGCGTGTCCCGGCGTTAGTGCTGCAACACCGCTCCTCGACCCACCGGTCGACGTCAGCCCTGGAGGCACCATGCCCCGCACGTCCCTTCGGCTCCTCGGCGTCGCCACCGCGACCGTCCTGGTGGCCGGGTTCAGCCAGCTTCCCGGGTCGGCGACCGTGGCCCCCTCCCGACTGGCCCCGAAGTCCTTCGAGCAGGTCACCGCCGGGCTCGGGGACCTCGACGCACGCGGCGTGGCCGCGCCCACCGCGGCCCAGAAGGCCGCCGCCACCGGCCTCTCCGCCGCAGTGCGCTGGAACGCCTTCGGCACCCCGGCCTCCATCTCCCCGGCCGCCGGGACCCTCGGGGCCGCGACCTCGGGCGACGCGGCCACCGCCGCGAGGTCCTGGCTCGTCTCGCATGCCTCGGTGTTCGGGCTCTCGGCCGGCCAGATGAAGGGCCTGACCCTGGTCAACGACCAGAAGCTGGCCGGCAGCCCGGCCCGAGCGGTGCTCTTCCGACAGGACTTCGGTGGACCGGCGCCCGCAATGGACAGCATGGTCACGGTCGGCGTCAGCAACGGCGCCATCCAGTACGTCTCCTCCTCGCTGGTCCGCACCACGGCCTCCTCGGTGCCCGCAGCGACCCTCTCCCCCACCGCTGCGTGGGTGAAGGCGGCGGCCAGCATCGGCCGCGACGTCTCGCTCGCCTCGCTCTCCCAGGTCACCGACAAGCTCGGCTGGAGCCGCTTCACGGTCCCCGGCTTCGCCCAGGAGCAGCAGGTCCGCCTGCGCTCCCTGGCGTACGCCGACGGCACCGTCCGCCCGGTCTTCGAGGCCAATGTCGTCGACGTGAAGGGCGGCGCGGCCACGGCGTACACCGTCCTGGTCGACGCGGTCAGCGGGAAGATCCTGGTCCGCCAGAACAAGGTCGACGAGAGCAGCAACGCCTATCAGTTCCAGGGCGCAGTCACCGCGACCCAGTGCGGTCCCAGGCACCAGTTCGAGCTGACCGACGACAACACCAAGCAGATCGTGGCGACGGCGGCCGAGGCGGTCACCACCAACGACATCACGGTCAAGATCTACAGTCCCTCCGGCGCCCTGCTCACCACCGGCGACACGGCCACCAGCCCGGAGGTGGCGACGTACACCGCCGAGTCGATCCCGAAGGGCGTCTACTCGATGCAGGTCTGCCCGTTCGAGGACCCGACCGTCCCGTTCGTCGGCGCTGGTGACTACGCCGCCGGCGTCACCACCAGCGACAGCGCCGGCCCGTCCGGCACTTCGCTGGGCCAGCCGAAGTGGCGCTACTTCACCGCCAACCCGACGCTCGACTGGTCGCCGGCCACCACGCCGAAGAACTCGGTGATCGGCTGCTGGACCGCTGCCGCCGGCTGCACGTCGCCGACCGGCCCGTTCCGCAACGTCGCGGCCGCCGGCCCGTGGGACTACCTCGTGAAGACCGGTACACCGAGCTTCACCACCGTCGGCAACAACGCCAACACCCACGAGGCGTGGGTCAGCCCCGACTCCCCCGGCGGCCTGTTCCAGGCACCGGTGTCGCCGACGCGTGAGTACACCACCGACTTCACCGACGCCTGGAACAACTCCAAGTGCGACCCGACACAGCTGCACCCGACCGGCAACGACATCGACGCCTCGGTGACCAACCTGCACGTCGCGCACAACCGGATGCACGACTTCTCCTACTACCTGGGCTTCACCGAGGAGAACTACAACCTGCAGGTCGACAACCTCGGCCGCAACGACGACCCGACGCGTGCCAACGACCCCGAGATCGGCAACGCCCAGGCCGGTGCCCTGACCGGCGGGCAGCCGTCGTTCCTCGGACGCGACAACGCCAACCAGATCGCCCTGCAGGACGGCGTGCCCGGCATCACCAACCAGTACCTCTTCCAGCCCCTGGCCGGCGGGTTCTACTCCCCCTGCGCCGACGGCAGCCTCGACATGAGCATCGTCGGCCACGAGTACACCCACGCGATCAGCAACCGGATGATCGGCGGTCCCGACGAGGGCATCACCTCCGAGCAGGGCGGCGCCATGGGCGAGTCCTGGGGTGACCTGACGGCCGGCGAGTACCTCTACGAGCACGGCTACTCCAACGGGGCCAACCCGTGGGCAGTCGGGCCGTACGCCACCGGCAACAAGACCGTCGGCATCCGCGACTACGCCATCAACGGCAACCCGCTGAACTACAGCGACTACGGCTACGACTCCACCGGTCCCGAGGTCCACGCCGACGGCGAGATCTGGAACGGCACGATGTGGGAGGTCCGCCAGGCGCTGGTCTCGAAGTACAACGGGACCTACCCCACGACCGACAAGGCGCTCAACCTGCGCTGCGCCCAGGCGACCGCGACCAGCACGCCGACGCCGGCCACCCAGTGCCCGGGCAACCGTCGCTGGCTGCAGCTGGTCTTCGACGGGTTCCTGCTCCAGCAGGGCGCGACCAGCATGCTCGACGCCCGCGACTCGATGCTGGCCGCGGACCGGATGCGCTTCGGCGGGGCCAACCAGGCCGCGCTCTGGGACGCCTTCGCCCGCCGCGGCATGGGCAGCAACGCCTCGACTCCCGACGCCGACTCCGACGAGCCGACGCCCGGGTTCGTCTCGCCGCGGTCGACGCCGGCCACGGTGAAGTTCGCCGCGACCGTGCCGTCCGGCTCACCGGCTCCGGCCGGCAAGGTCTACATCGGTGACTACGAGGCCCGGGTGTCCCCCGTGGCCGACACGATCAGCAGCACGGCGCTGTCCAACAGCGCCAAGCTGACGGCCGGCACCTACGACGTCATGATCGTCGCTCCTGGTTACGGCATCACCAGGTCGACCGTGACGGTCAAGGCCGGCCAGGCGGTCACCAAGTCGTTCGCCCTGAAGCCCAACCTGGCCTCGGCCAGGAACGGCGCCACGGTGCTCGGCTCGAGCGCTGGCAGCCTGAACGCCGGGTCGCTGATCGACGACACCGAGAACACCAACTGGGCCGGCGTGAACGCCAGTGACTCGGTGGACACGACCAGCCCGTGGGTGGCCGTGGACCTCGCGGGCACGACCCCGCGCACGATCAGCTCGGTGCGGGTCTCCGCGATGCTGCACCCGGCGCCCCCCGGCCCGACCGACGACCTGCCGCTGCTGGTCGGCTCCGACGACGACCCCGACTCGGGTGCCCGGTTCACCGCCCTGCGCCGCTTCGCGGTGGAGGTGTGTACGACGGGCTGCTCGGCCGCCAACGCGACCTGGAAGCGGATCTACACCAGCCCGGCCGACGCCTTCCCGGCAGTCGCGCCTCGCCCGGTGGCTCCGAACCTGACGCTGCGGACGTTCGACGTCCCGGACACCACCGCCTCGGCCGTCCGGCTGGTGGCGCTGGAGAACCAGTGCACCGGCACCCCCGCGTACGCCGGCGAGCAGGACAACGACCCGGTCAACGACACCGACTGCAAGGCCGGCTCCGACGCCGACCTGTCGGTCCGCGCCGCCGACCTGGAGGTGTTCTGACCGGGTCCGGTGGTCGCTCCGTTTGCGTCATCCGGTCTGATTCGCAAGTCTGGGGAGCATGGTCGGACGCATACCCGTCATGGACGTCGCCCCCCTCGTCAACCGCGGACAGAACCCTGCGAAGGCCTCGGTGGGCGAGCCGTTCGACGTGTCCGCACTCGTCTTCCGGGAGGGGCACGACCAGCTCGGGGCGGAGGTCGTGCTCACCGACCCCGACGGCGTACGACGCCCGCCGGTGCGGATGGGCGACGTCCCCGACCAGCTGCTCCGCCTGAGCGCGAGCGTCCTGGCGGACGCCGAGGGCGCCTGGACCTACGAGATCCAGTCCTGGAGCGACGTGATCGGCACCTGGCTGCACGACGCCGGCATCAAGATCCGCGCCGGGGTCGACGTCGAGCTGATGTTCGCCGAAGGTGTGCTGCTGCTCGAGCGCGTGGCCAGCGAGGGTGACCTCGACCGCGGTCAGAGGGCGATCGTCAAGGACGCCATCAAGGCCGTCAAGGACACCGACCGACCGGTCGGGGCACGTCTCGCGGCGGCCGAGTCCGACGCCCTGACCCAGGTGTTCGCCGAGCACCCGCTCCGCGACCTGCTCACCGTCGAGGGCCCGTTCCCGTTCTTCGTCGACCGCCAGCGGGCGCTGTTCTCGAGCTGGTATGAGTTCTTCCCCCGCTCCGAGGGCGCCCACGTCGACGAGACGACCGGCAAGGTCGTCAGTGGCACGCTGCGCACCGCCGCCGAGCGGTTGCCGGCCGTGGCCGCGATGGGCTTCGACGTGATCTACCTGCCGCCGATCCACCCGATCGGCGAGATCAACCGCAAGGGCGCCAACAACACGCTCACCCCGACGCCCGACGACGTCGGCTCTCCGTGGGCCATCGGCAGCAGGTACGGCGGGCACGACACCGTCCACCCCGACCTCGGCACCATCGAGGACTTCGACTTCTTCGTCGCCGAGGCCCGGCGGCTCGGCCTCGAGGTGGCGCTCGACTTCGCCCTGCAGGCGGCGCCGGACCACCCCTGGGCCACCGAGCACCCCGAGTGGTTCACGACGCGGGCCGACGGCACCATCGCCTACGCCGAGAACCCGCCGAAGAAGTACCAGGACATCTACCCGATCAACTTCGACAACGACCCCGAGGGGATCTACGCCGAGAGCGAGCGACTGGTCCGCCACTGGATGTCCCACGGCGTCCGCATCTTCCGGGTCGACAACCCGCACACCAAGCCGCTCGAGTTCTGGGAGTGGCTGCTCGGCCGGATCCGGGCCACCGATCCCGACGTGCTCTTCCTGGCCGAGGCGTTCACGCTGCCCCCGCGGATGCGCGCCCACGGGGCGATCGGCTTCCACCAGTCCTACACGCACTTCACGTGGCGCACCGGACGCTGGGAGCTCGAGCAGTACCTCGAGGAGATGTCCCACGAGACCGCGCACCTGATGCGTCCGAACTTCTTCGTGAACACCCCCGACATCCTGCACGCGTTCCTGCAGCACGGCGGTCCCCCGGCCTTCAAGATCCGGGCCGTCCTCGCGGCCACCGGCTCCCCGAGCTGGGGGGTGTACGCCGGCTACGAGCTCTACGAGCACCTCGCGGTCAAGCCGGGCAGCGAGGAGTACCTCGACTCCGAGAAGTACCAGATCCGCATCCGCGACTGGGAGAAGGCCGACGCGACAGGCGAGACGCTGGCGCCGTACCTCCGCCGCCTCAACGAGGCCCGCCGCGACCACCCGGCGCTCCAGCTGCTGCGCAACGTCACCATCCACTCCAGCGACGACGACGCCGTACTCGTCTTCAGCAAGCACGTCGATGCAGCGCACTCACCCGACGGCAAGGACGACCTCGTGATCGTGGTGGTCAACCTCGACCCGTTCGCTCCGCGGACCACGACCGTGCACCTGAACATGCCCGCCATCGGCCTCGACTGGGAGGACAGCTACACCGTGCACGACGAGATCACCGGCCAGGACTGGCAGTGGGGGGCGCACAACTACGTGCACCTCGACCCCCACCACGAGCCCGCCCACGTCCTGACGGTCAGGAGAAACGCGTGACCCAGGACGAGCACAACTACGGCGAGAGCGGGGTGCTGCCGAGCACCACCGACGAGCCGACCGCTGCCCACTTCGACCAGCCCGACTGGTTCAAGACGGCCGTGTTCTACGAGGTCCTCGTCCGGTCGTTCAAGGACTCCAACGGCGACGGCGTCGGCGACTTCCGCGGCCTGGCCGAGAAGCTCGACTACCTGCACTGGCTGGGCGTCGACTGCCTGTGGGTGCCGCCGTTCTTCTCCTCGCCGCTGCGCGACGGCGGCTACGACATCTCCGACTACACCAACATCCTCCCCGAGGCCGGGACGGTCGAGGACTTCCACCACTTCCTCGACGAGGCCCACAAGCGCGACATCCGCGTGATCATCGACTTCGTCATGAACCACACCAGCGACCAGCACCCGTGGTTCCAGGCCAGCCGCGAGGACCCCGACGGCCCGTACGGCGACTTCTACGTCTGGTCCGACACCGACGAGCTCTACGAGGACGCCCGCGTCATCTTCGTGGACACCGAGCCGTCGAACTGGACCTGGGACCCGGTGCGCCAGCAGTACTACTGGCACCGGTTCTTCTCCCACCAGCCCGACCTGAACTTCGACAACCCGAAGGTCATGGAGGCGATGCTCGAGGCGATGACCTTCTGGCTCGACATGGGCCTCGACGGCTTCCGTCTCGACGCCGTGCCCTACCTCTACGAGCGTCCCGGTACCAACGGCGAGAACCTCCCCGAGACCCACGAGGCACTGCGGCAGGTGCGCAGCTTCGTCGACGAGCACTACCCCGGTCGGGTGCTGCTCGCCGAGGCCAACCAGTGGCCCTCCGACGTCGTCGACTACTTCGGTGGCAAGCGCGACCCCGACACCGGTGAGTACCTCTCGGCCGGCGACGAGTGCCACATGTGCTTCCACTTCCCGGTGATGCCGCGCATCTTCATGGCCGTACGACGGGAGAACCGCTTCCCGATCTCGGAGATCCTCGAGCAGACCCCGGCCATCCCCGACGGATGCCAGTGGGGCATCTTCCTGCGCAACCACGACGAGCTGACCCTCGAGATGGTCAACGACGAGGAACGCGACTACATGTGGGACGAGTACGCCAAGGACCCCCGCATGAAGGCCAACATCGGCATCCGCCGCCGGCTGGCCCCCCTCCTGGACAACGACACCAACCGGATGGAGCTGTTCACGGCGCTGCTGCTCTCGCTCCCCGGGTCGCCGGTCCTCTACTACGGCGACGAGATCGGGATGGGCGACAACATCTGGCTCGGTGACCGTGACGGCGTACGCACCCCGATGCAGTGGACCCCCGACCGCAATGCCGGGTTCTCCATCGCCACCCCGGGCAAGCTGCACCTGCCGCCGATCCAGGACCCGGTTTTCGGGTACCAGAGGGTCAATGTCGAGACCGAGCTGGACAACTCCTCATCGTTGCTGCACTGGACCCGCCGGATGATCCAGGCGCGCAAGCAACACCCCTGCTTCGGCCTCGGTGAGTTCACCGACCTCGGCGGCTCCAACCCGTCGGTCCTCTCCTACGTGCGCGAGCACGTCGACGACGACGGAAGCACCGACACCGTGCTGTGCGTGAACAACCTGAGCCGGTTCCCGCAGCCGGTCGAGCTCGACCTGCGCCGGTGGGAGGGTGTGCGACCCGTCGAGCTGCTGGGCGGCGTGCGCTTCCCGCAGATCGGCGAGCTGCCCTACCTGCTCACCCTCGGGGGCTACGGGTTCTACTGGATCCGGCTGCCCGCCCCGCCGACCGACGAGCTGGAGTCCCTCTGATGAGCCAGCATCCGCAGATGACGGCGTACCTCGCCGAGGCCCGCTGGTTCGCGGGCAAGGGCCGGGAGTACGACGTCGTCGACGTCCTACGGGTCGGCATGCTGCCGGGTCCGCCTCCGGTCACCATCGACATCATCACCGTGGAGTACGCCGCCGAGGCGGGTGGCGAGCCGACGACCGAGCGCTACCAGATGCCCCTCTCCCACTACCCCGAGGAGCAGGGCCGCATCCACCACGCCTACCTCGGCCCGCAGAACGACGAGACGCTCGGCCCCGTGCACACCTACGACGCCGTGCACGACCGCGAGGCGATGGCCGTCTACCTCGACGCGTTCAGCCGCACCTCGGCCGACCAGCCCGAGTCCTACGGCGGCGTGACCTTCCACCGGGTCGGTGACTACGCCCTCGACACCGGCGCCCACTCCACGCTCTTCAGCGGCGAGCAGAGCAACTCCTCGGTCGCCTTCGGCGAGGACAGCCTGATGAAGGTGTTCCGCAAGGTGACGCCCGGCCGCAACCCCGACATCGAGATCCACCGGGCACTGACCGAGGCCGACAACCCCAACATCGCGCACCTCTACGGCTGGATCGAGGCCGACCAGGACGACCTGGCGATGCTCCAGCAGTTCCTGCGCACCGCCAGCGACGGGTGGGAGCTGGCCCTGGCCAGCGCACGCAACCTGTTCGCCGAGGCCGACCTGCACGCCGACGAGGTGGGCGGCGACTTCGCGGGCGAGGCACACCGTCTCGGTGTCGCCGTCAGCGAGGTCCACCAGGTGCTCCGCGAGCACTTCGACATCGAGACCTACGACGGCGCAGCCACGGCGGAGGCGATGCGCCGGCGCCTCGAGGCAGCAGCCGCATCGGTGCCGGGCCTGGCCACCCACGCCGGTGCGCTGGAGCAGGTGTTCGGCCGCATCGCCGACGCCAAGGGCGAGGCCCAGCGGGTGCACGGTGACCTCCACCTCGGCCAGACGCTGCGCACCTCCAAGGGCTGGAAGCTGGTCGACTTCGAGGGCGAGCCCGCCAAGCCACTGGCCGAGCGTCAGCTCGCCGACTCCCCCTGGCGCGACGTCGCCGGCATGCTCCGCTCCTTCGACTACGCCGCCCAGTCGGTGGTCAAGGACCTGCACGCCACCGACGAGCCCGGATCGCAGATCACCTACCGGGCCACCGAGTGGGTCGAGCGCAACCGCGAGGCGTTCCTCGAGGGATACGTCGAGGGTCGCGTCGAGGCCGGCGGCGGGCCGCTGAGCGCCGACGAGCAGGCCCTGATCGACGCCTACGAGGCCGACAAGGCCGTCTACGAGGTCCTCTACGAGGCCCGCAACCGCCCCTCCTGGCTGGACATCCCGCTGGGTGCCATCGAACGGATCGGAGCAACCCGACCATGACCGAGCCGACGATCGGCGAGATCGACCTCCACCTGATCAACGAGGGCCGTCACGAGCAGCTGTGGCAGGCGCTGGGAGCGCACGCCGACGACGACGGCACCAGCTTCCGCGTCTGGGCGCCCGACGCCCTCGAGGTCCAGGTCCGCGGCGACTTCAACAGCTGGGACGGCAGCCGCAGCCCGCTGGCCGTCGTCGGCACCTCCGGCGTCTGGCAGACCAACGTGTCGGGCGCCAAGGCCGGTGACAGCTACAAGTTCCACATCCGCGGCGCCGACGGGGTCTGGCGCGACAAGGCCGACCCGATGGCCACCTTCACCGAGGTCCCGCCCTCGACTGCGTCCCGCATCTTCCGCAGCACGCACCAATGGACCGACGACGAGTGGATGGCCGAGCGGGCCCAGGTCACCCGACCCGACCAGCAGCCGATGTCGGTCTACGAGGTGCACCTCGGCTCGTGGAAGCGACACCCGGGTGCTGGGCCCTACAGCTACGACGACCTGGTCGAGCACCTCGTGCCGTACGTCGCCGAGATGGGCTTCACCCACGTCGAGCTCCTGCCGGTGATGGAGCACCCGTTCGGTGGGTCGTGGGGCTACCAGGTCACGTCGTACTACGCCCCGACCTCGCGCTTCGGCGACCCGGACGGCTTCCGCCGCCTGGTGGAGGCCCTGCACAACGCCGGCATCGGCGTGATCGTCGACTGGGTGCCGGCCCACTTCCCCAAGGACGACTTCGCGCTCGCCCGGTTCGACGGGACGGCGCTCTACGAAGACCCCAACCCGACGCGCGGCGAGCACCCCGACTGGGGCACCTACGTCTTCAACTTCGGGCGCAAGGAGGTGCGCAACTTCCTGGTCGCCAACGCGCTGTACTGGCTCGAGGAGTTCCACATCGACGGCATCCGCGTCGACGCGGTGGCCTCGATGATCTACCTCGACTACTCGCGCGAACCCGGTCAGTGGCAGCCCAACGTGCACGGTGGCCGCGAGAACCTCGAGGCCGTCGCGTTCCTGCAGGAGCTCAACGGCACCGTCTACAAGCGGGTGCCCGGAGCGGTCACCATCGCCGAGGAGTCGACCTCGTGGCCGGGCGTTACCCGGTCGACCGAGGCCGACGGTCTGGGCTTCGGCTTCAAGTGGAACATGGGCTGGATGCACGACTCGCTGGAGTACGTCGCCAAGGACCCGATCCACCGCAGCTACCACCATCACCAGCTGACCTTCGCGATGGTCTACGCCTACTCCGAGAACTACGTGCTGCCGATCAGCCACGACGAGGTCGTCCACGGCAAGGGCTCGCTGCTGCGCAAGATGCCGGGCGACCGCTGGCAGCAGCTCGCCAACGTGCGCGCCTTCCTGTCCTGGCAGTGGGCCCACCCGGGCAAGCAGCTGCTGTTCATGGGCCAGGAGTTCGCCCAGGACAACGAGTGGGCCGAGCAGCGCGAGCTCGACTGGGGTCTGCTGTCCACCCCCGGCCACGCCGGCGTCAGCCGCCTGGTCGCCGACCTCAACGCGGCCTACGTCGAGTCACCGGCCCTCTGGTCGCAGGACACCAGCCCCGACGGCTTCCAGTGGCTGGTCGCCGACGACGCTGCCAACAACACGGTCGCCTTCCTGCGCTGGGGCTCCGACGGGAGCGCGCTGGCGTGCATCAGCAACTTCGCGGGTGGACCGCACGAGGGCTACCGCATCGGGCTGCCGTTCGCCGGTGAGTGGACCGAGGTGATCAACACCGACGCCGAGGTCTACGGCGGTTCGGGCGTCGGCAACCTCGGCACCGTCACCGCGCACCCCACCCCGCACCACGGCCAGCCCGCCTCGGCCTCGGTGCGCGTGCCGCCGCTCGGGACGCTGTGGCTGGCCGGCACGAAGCGGTGACCGGGCTCCTCGCTAGTCTGCGTGGGTGACCGGCCTCCTCGACGTCGCCGAGCGCGTCTGGCCGGTCCTCCTCTTCCTCGCCCTGATCCAGGTCGTCGCCGACCTGTGCGACGACGCGGGCCTCTTCGACGTCAGTGCCCACGTCGCGGCCCGGGTCGCGGGCGGCAACCGGCTGCGGCTGTTCCTGCTGTTCACGCTGCTGGCGACGGTCTGCACGTGGGTGCTCAGCATCGACACCACGGCCGTGCTGCTCGCGCCGATCGGGCTGGCCCTCGCCGCCGAGCTCGGGCTGGCCGTGCTGCCGTTCGCCTTCGCCGCGGTCTGGTTGGCCAACAGCGCCAGCCTGCTGCTCCCGGTCTCGAACCTGACCAACCTGCTCGCCCAGTCTCACCTCGGCACGGGCGGGGCCGAGTTCGTGCGGTCGACCTGGCTGCCCCAGCTGGCGGTGCTGGTGGTCGTGCTGGTCGTGCTGCTGGTCCGGCACCGGGTCGCGCTGCGTGGCTCCTACGACGTGCCGCGCATGCTGCCGTCGTACGACCCGGTGCTGCTGTGGACGGCGGCCGCCGTCGTCGTGGGCATCGGGCCGGCGATCGTCAGCGGCATCGCGGCCTGGGTGGTGGCACTCGCCGGATCGGTGGTGCTGGTCATCGCCTTCGTCGTACGTCAACGCGAGTCGGTCCGTCCTGGACGGCTGGTCCGACTGGTCCCGTGGTCGGTGATCGCCTTCGCCGTAGCCCTGTTCGCGGTCGTCGAGGTGGTCGTCGAGGAGGGGTCGTCGTTGCTGGAGTCGGTCTTCGGCACCGGCGACTCGCTCGGTTCGCTGTTCCAGCTGGCCGGCACGACGGGGGTGCTGGCCAACGTGATCAACAACCTGCCGGCGTACCTCGTCGTGGAGCCGTTCACGCACACCAGCGACCGTCTGGTGACCGCCCTGGTGGCGGTCAACGTGGCGCCGATGCTGCTCGCCTGGGGCTCGCTGGCCAACCTGCTCTGGCTGCGCGCCTGCCGGGCCAGGGGGCTGGAGATCTCGATGGTCCGGTTCGGCCTGGAGGGGTTGCTCGTCGTACCCCTGGCCGTCGCCGCGGGCGTGCTCGCGGTGTCGTTAGGGTGAACGGGTGCCTGCCGAGCTGACTCCCGTCTCCCCCGGGGTCGTGCGCGTCTCGTGGACCGCCGACCTGCAGGAGCAGGGCCTGCGGGCCTCCGCCGACGAGGTGCGCGGGCTGGTCGAGTCGGCCTTCAAGGGGGGCTCGACCCGGGTCGAGGCACACGTCGACCCCGACGACGAGACCGCCCAGCGGGTGGCCACCTTCGCCGGGCTGATGCGCGAGGGCGTGGCCCGGGGCGTCGCCGAGGAGTCCGACCGGATCGTCTACGCCCGGCTGGTCGACGACACCCCGCTGGAGGACCCGAAGGGGTTCCGGTCGCTGCTGAACTCCTTCCTGCCGCGCAAGCGGGCCATCAGCCAGATGCTGATCCGCTCGACCGACGACCGGGTGCTGCTGTGCCAGCTGACCTACAAGCGCGACTTCGATCTGCCCGGCGGAGTGGTCGAGGTCAGCGAGTCGCCACAGCTCGCGGTTGCCCGTGAGGTCGAGGAGGAGCTCGGCCTGAAGGTCGAGGCCGGGCGGCTGCTGCTCACCGACTGGCTGCCCCCGTGGGGCGGCTGGGACGACGCGGTGTGCCTGGTCTTCGACGGCGGCGTGCACGACCCGTCGGTGGTGGACACCATCGTGCGGCAGGAGCGCGAGATCAAGTCGGTGGCGTTCTGCACGATCGCCGAGATCCGCGAGAAGTGCGCCGACTTCACCGCTCGGCGGATCGAGTCGGCGCTGCGGAACCTCGGCGACAGCCCCGGACCGTCGTACACGGAGAGCGGGCGGGGTCTTCCGACCTAGTCGTCGAGGTCGACGTCCTCGAACTTCCGCGCCGGCACCGCGCGCCAGCCGACCCGCAGCACCTTCTGGGCGACCTGCGCGTTCAGCCAGGCGGTCATCGTCCAGACCGCCACCCACACCGCCACCACCGGCCAGGACAGCTCGTTGGCCTCTGCACCGGTGACGAAGCCGACCGCGAGGCCGCTGTAGTAGCCGACCCACAGCGCGAGCAGGCTCAGCGGCAGGGTGAGTACGACGAGGGCGACGTGCCACGCCGCGGAGTCCGCGACCAGCGAGAGCAGGGCGAGCGCACCGACCGTGGTCACGTAGAGCTGCCCCACCGCGGACAGCCGACTGACCGGCGGTGTCACCGAAGGACTGCTCATGCCACCCATCGTCCCACCCCTTCGCCGTGAAGCAGACTGTCGCCGTGCGCCCACCTCTCGCCGAACGACTCGACCTCCAGCCCCACCCCGAGGGCGGCTGGTTCCGCCAGACCTGGGCCTCACCGGTCGCGGTGACCCTCCCCGACGGCCGCGTCCGTGCGACGGCCACGCTCATCTACTTCCTGCTCCCTGCCGGCGAGTCCTCGGTCTGGCACCGCGTGACCTCCGACGAGCTCTGGCTGGCCCACACCGGCACCGTCACGCTCGAGCTCGGCCGCGACGGGCCGACTCCCAGCACCTCGGACACCCAGACCGTCTCCCCCGACCACCCCCAGGTACTCGTCCCCGCCAACACCTGGCAACGCACCCTGCCCACCCACGCCGACGCCCTCGTCAGCTGCCTGGTCTCCCCCGGCTTCGACTTCGCCGACTTCGAGCTGGCTTGACTGGGGCTGGTCGATGACCGGCGGTGCTTGATGAGCGAGCGCCAGCGAGCGTTTCGAAGCCACCCGCCCCCGTGTCGGCCGCAACGGACAAGGTGGTCGAGCAGCGAGCGCCAGCGAGCGTTTCGAAGCCACCCGCTCCCGTGTCGGCCGCAACGGACAAGGTGGTCGAGCAGCGAGCGCCAGCGAGCGTTTCGAAGCCACCCGCTCCCGTGACGGCCGCAACGGACAAGGTGGTCGAGCAGCGAGCGCCAGCGAGCGGATAGTCGAGACCACTCGGGGCTGGTCGGCTGGTCTGAGTCAACGAGAGTCGTGGTTCCCGTAGGCGCCGGTTGCGGTGGCGTCCCGGCGCCCTTGTGCGGCTTTCGGCCGCGGGGGTTCAGATCCTGTGGTTGCGGTGGCCGAGTTGTGGTTCGCGGGTCCCGTCGCTGTTGTTCGGTGGTTGAGGAGCGAGCGCCAGCGAGCGTCTCGAAACCACCCCGATCGAGGTCCCAGAGAGTTCTCCACATCTTCGAATCTGTTATCGAAAGTGTCGGTGCCGACGTCTAGAGTTTCTTCATGGACACCACCACCCTCACCGCCACTGAGGTGATCGACGGTGTCCGAGCCGCCCAGCGCAAAGAGCATGAGGGTGCAGTCGAGCAGCTCCAGTTCGCGGTCCGGTGGGCGCTGATCCACCCCTGTCGTGATGAGTACCCGGCCGGCTGGGAGGACGACCACGGCATCTTCGCCACAACGCCGACCGCGCCGTTGGCTGGTGCCGGTGCTCCGCTGGTCGATGAGTTCGCGCCGGCCTCGTTCGCGGCCGCCCTCGGCATCTCGCTGGAGGCGGCCAAGCAGCGCATCGCAGATGCCCTCGAGCTCGTCTACCGGCTCCCTCGGCTCTGGGAGTTGGTCGAGGCCGGAGTGGTCCCGGTGTGGCGAGCCCGGTTGATCTCTCGGGAGACCCACGACCTCTCACCAGAAGCGGTCGCGTTCGCAGACCGGCTCATCTCCGCCACCCCCTCGAAGATCGGGCTGGTCGACGCCGCCCGGCTCGTCCAGGAAGCACGGCTCTACTTCGACCCCGACCGGGCCGTGGCGGACGAGGAAGAAGAGCTCGCCCGACGCGGAGTGTGGATCCGCCACCGCGGCAACCCGGCCACCACCGACGTGGTGATGACCCTGGACACCCCCGACGCGTTGTTGTTCGACCAGACCGTCGGCCGGATCGCCGGCGAACTCAGGAGCCTCGGCGACAGCGACCAACTAGATGTGAGGCGGGCTCGGGCCGTCGGGATCCTGGCCGACCCCCAGTACGCCCTGGACCTCATGTCCGGCCGCGAAGGCGCCGCACCAGGCCCGGGCAGCGTTCTCGGCGCGGTGAACCTGTTCGTCCACCTCGACCCCGACCAACCAGGCGCGGTCTCGATCGAGAAGCTCGGGGCCGCCACCGACCAGCTCCTCACCGACTGGCTCCGCGGTCATGCCGCAGCCGGCGGCAAGGTCATCGTCCGACCCGTCCTCGACCTGAGCTCGACCCAGGCGGTCGACCAGCACGACCCACCATCAGCGATGCGAGAGCTCTGCACCCTGCGTGACGCCTACTGCGTCTTCCCCGGCTGCCTCCGCGACTCCAGGTCCTGCGACCTCGACCACATCACCGCCTACACCCCCATCGCCGACGGCGGCCCACCCGGTCAAACCAGCCCGCTCAATTTCGCGCCTCTCTGCCGGACGCATCACCGGATGAAGACCTTCACCGCCTGGGACTACAAACGCCGAGACGACGGCACCTACATCTGGACCAGCCCCACCGGACACCAGTACGAAGTCCCACCCAACAGCCGCCGCCCACCCCGAAGAGCCTGAAGCCCCCGACACCCCGGCCCACCCAGCCGGGGGCCACAGCCATGCCCTGAGACGAAAACCCACCTCAACCGGCGACCCCAGCCACAGGATCTCGAGCCAAGCGACCGCACGCCGACCGAGCGCGCCGGGACGCCACCGCAACCCCAGCGGACGCCGACCACGTACCCCGTCAACCCGGAGCCCCGACCAGCCCCGACCAGCCCCGAGCGGGTCAGGAAGCCACACCAACGAAACCTGCGCCCGGGTGACCGCCAACCTCCGCAACCGCGCGGACACCGACCAGGGTCAGCTGTGCGGGACCACGATCGACCAGGTGATCGCCTTGGCGGAGGCGAGCGAGGCGGTGGCGTTCAGGGCGGGGGCGGTGCCGGCGGGTTCGCCGGTCGTGTCGCCGGTGATCGCCGAGAGGCTGCCGCCGCCGGTGCCGTTGGTCAGAGTTCGGTTGGTCACCCCGGACGTGGTCCAGATGCGGTCCGAGCTGGACTTGTCGGACCAGTACCGCAGCACCGCCGAGCCGGCGGTCGCGACGTTGACCGCGGGGGCCGGGTGGACGGTGACGCTGGCCGTGCCCTGGACGGCGTTGGCGAGCACGGTGACGGGGGCGGCGTCGGCGTAGGCCAGCAACGACAGGCTGGTCTTCGAGAGCGCGCTGAGGGCGACGCGCACGGTCGTACCGGCGAGACCGGCGGCTGCGGTGCGGGTGTAGACCGAGGAACGCATCTCGGTGCCGTCGGTGGTGGTGCCGATCAGGGTCCAGCCGGCGGGGGTGGTCTGGGTGGCGGTGCCCGCGTTGGTCGCCACCAGGACGAGCTGGTCACCGGCGGCGACCGTGGCGGGGACGACCACCGAGGCCGAGCTCGTGTTGGCGTCGGTCGCGGCGGAGGCGCGGAAGGAGGGCGCCGGCGACTGGGTGTCGGTCGTGGTCACCTGGGCGGTGTCGGTGTCGGTCGCGCCGTTGGCGTCGGTCACCGTCAGCGTCACGGTGAAGGTGTCGGCCGTGGCGTAGGTGTGTCCGGGGCTGACGCCGGTGCCGGTGGTGGTGTCGCCGAAGTCCCACGCATAGCTGGTGATCCCGTGGTCGTCGGTCGAGGTGGACCCGCTCAGCGGGCAGACGTGGCCGCTGCAGGTGGTGCCGGTGATGTGCGCGACCGGGTCCTGGTTGGGCGGCGGGTCCACCGGATCTGTGGAGTGCACCGTGACCGTGTCGGTGTCGGTCGCGCCGTTGCCGTCGGTGACGGTCAAGGTGACGGTGTACGTCCCGCCCGCGGCGTAGGTGTGCCCCGGGCTGACGCCGGTGCCGGTGGTGGTGTCGCCGAAGGTCCAGGCGTAGCTGCTGATCCCCTGGTCGTCGGTCGAGGTGGACCCGCTGAGCGGGCAGGAGAGATCTGTGCAGGTCGTGCCGGTGATGTGCGCGACCGGGTCCTGGTTGGGCGGCGGGGTGGTCGAGTCGCCGACCAGGATCACGCCGTACGCCGAACCACCGCCGGAGGCCTTCACGGCGTTGCTGATCCCGGGTACGACGATCGCCCGGGTGCGGTTGGTGGTGGTGCCGTCGCCGAGCTGGCCGTAGAGGTTGTGGCCCCACGCCATCACCCGCCCGTCGGCCAGGGTGACGTTGCCCATGTCGCGGCCGGACCCGATGCTGACCGCCCCCGTGAGCGGCGTGCTGCCGGTCGTGCCCATGAGCACGTTGACCGGACGGGTGCGGTTGGTCGAGGTGCCGTCACCGAGCTCGGTGCGGTAGTTGCGGCCCCACGAGGCAACGGTGCCGTCGGTGCGCAGCGCGAAGGAGTGGTGTGCTCCCGCAGCAGCATCGGAGGCGGTGCCCATGCCGGCGGTGGCGCCGTTGACGTCGATGGCGACCGGAGTGAGGCGGTCGGTCGTGGACCCGTCACCGACCTGGCCGTAGTCGTTCTCGCCCCAGGACCAGACCGAGCCGTCGGTCTTCACGGCCACGGCGTGGTCGCGGCCACCGGTGATCGCCTTGACGCCGGTGAAGTTGATCGAGGTGCCGACGCGGACCGGGGCGAGCCGCCGGGTCGTCGTACCGTCACCGAGCTGGCCCTCGTCGTTGCGGCCCCAGCCCCACAGCTGGCCGTTGGCACGGATCGCGTAGGACATGTCGCGGCCGGCGGCGATGGCGACCGCGTCGGTGATACCGGCGACCTGCACCGGCGAGCGACGCAGCGTGGTGGTGCCGTCGCCGAGCTGCCCGTCGGTGTTGAGACCGAACTCCCAGACAGTGCCGTTGCTCTTCAGCACCATGGTGTGGTTGTGCCCGGTCTCGACGGCCACGTTGTCGGTGCCCAGGGAGGTCACCTGGGTCGGCGCCAGCGTGTTGGCGGTCGTGCCGCGCCCCTGCTGGCCCTCGACGTTGCTGCCCCACGTCCACACGGTGCCGTTGGACTTGAGGGCGACGACGTGCTCGCGCCCGCCGTGCAGGTCGATGACGCCGTTCAGGCCCGTGACCGGCCCGGGGGTACGCCGGGTGGTGGTGGTGCCGTTGCCGAGCTGGCCGAAGCTGTTCTCGCCGAAGGTCCAGGGCGTCCCGGGAGGTGCGGCCGCGTCGGCCGAGGGGGCGGTGGCCACCCCGAGGACGACGAGCGGTGCGACAGCCAGGACCGAGGCACACAGGCCCGTGAATGCGCGCGTGGCCCGATGTGTCATGACGAATCCCCCCTCGGCCGCAAATCGGCTGAGGTGAACGTATGTCGTGAAACGGGACGAGGTGAACAGCCGACCGGCAGCGCACTAGACCGCGGCGGCCAGCCACCCGTCGAGGTAGCGGCGTACGACGAGCTCGACCAGCCGACGATCGGGCCGGCCCTCCACGAGCAACGGCTCGGTGGCGGCGTCGACACCACTGGCCAGGACGCGATCGTGGAAGTGCCCCGGAGCGAGCAGGTACGACGCCGCCACGATCCGGCGACCGGGGTGCTCGTGCCGCAACCTCGTCACCAGGTCGTCGAGCAAGGGCGCGCTGGCGGCGCCGTACCCGACCGGCACGAGGCGGCCCAGACGCTGCGACAGCTGGTGCGCCACCTCGCTGGTGGCCCGGGCAGAGCCGGCGACCGACGAGCCGGCGGCCGCCAGCACCACCACGTCGTCGTCCTCCACCGGGGAGGCCAAGGCGTCCAGCCGGGAGAGGAGCAAGGAGGTGAGCAACCGGTCGGGACCCAGGGCCGGGGTGACGGTCGCCAGCACGGGATCGGCCGCGGCGTGGATGTCGTGCTCGACGTGGAACCCGGGCGCCAGGAGCAGAGGTACGACGACCGAGCCGGGCGTCACGACATCGGCGACGAAGGGCGGGTGTACGTCGACATGGGCCTCGCGCACGTCGACCGACGGCAGCGCCCCAGCGACCGCCTCGACGAGCGTGCTGACGCGGGCGGCGCCCAGCTCGGACCGGGTGCCGTGCGCGCAGAGCACGAGCCGGTTCATCGGGCGACCGGGTTCAGGGCGTAGCCGCGTTTCACCACGGTCCGGATCACCCCGGACGCCCCGAGGGCGTCGCGCAGGCGGCCGACCGCGACCTCGGCGGCGTGCGGGTCGCACGAGTCGCCGGGCAGCTCGCGGAGCAGGTCCTCGCGTGAGACGACCTCACCAGGCGCGCGGGCGAGTCGGTGCAGCACCGCCAGCCCCGAGGGCGAGAGCGCCAGCTCACGGTGGTCGAGAGTGGCGGCGACGGCCCTGACGTGCAGGGTGCCTCCGGGCGTCTCGATGCCGGCGCGGCCGCCGAGGTCCATGATCACCTGGCGCACCAGTGCCCCCATCCGCCAGCGCTCGGGCACCACCACGTCGAACCCGGCCACCTGGAGGGGCTCCGCGGTCACCGGACCGACGGTCGCGACCAGCAGGTGTCCGGTCGCGGCGAGCTCGCGGGCGTCGTCGATCCGATCGAGGCGACGCAGCTCGGTGAGCCAGGCCGCCGCCCCGGGGGCGGAGGTGAACAGGACCGCGTCGAAGCCGCCGTCGGCGAGCTCCCGGGTGGTGGTCGACAGCAGCTCCGGGTCGGGTGGGGGTCCCCAGCGATAGACCTCGAGCTCGAGGACGCTGGCGCCGCCGCCGGTCAGTCGGTCGTGCAGCCCGTCGTCACCCGCACCGTGTCGTTGTACGGCGATCCGCTGGTGGGCCACCCCCTCGGCCAGCAGGAAGTCGGCGATCTCGGCCGACGTCTCGGACTCGGCCACCCAGTCGGCACGCAGCCCCGCTGCCTGCAGGGCACCCCTGGCCTTGGGGCCCCGAGCCACCAGCCGGATGTCGTCCAGGGCAGAGACCAGCTCGTCGGCGAGGCCGGCGGCCTCGGCGGTGTCGAGCCAGCCCCGGAAGCCGATGCCGGTGGTCACCACCACCACGTCGACAGGGTCGGCGATGATCTTGCGGGTCGCCTCCAGCAGGGCCGCCTCGTCGACGTGCGGCACCACGCCGAGGGCGGGCGCGACGACGACACTCGCACCCCTGCGGGTGAGCGCGCTGCCCAGCTCGTCGGCACGTCGCTGGGCGGTGACCAGGATCCGGCAGCCCGCGAGGACGGGCCCGAGCTCGCTCACGGCCCGCTCGGGGGTGCGCCGTGCCCGATCTCCACGTGCCCGTCGACGAGCCGCACCGGGTAGACGGACAGGCAGACACCGGGCTCGGTCAGGCACTGGCCGGTGGCGAGGTCGAAGACCTGCTTGTACATCGGCGACGCGACGGTGTCGCGGTAGTCCTCCCCCGTGCCCACGCTGCCGATGATGCCTCGGGCCATCACGTTGGCGTTGCTGAACGGGTCGTGGTGGGCGACGGCGTGCACACGCACCTCCCCTGACCCGTCGTCGTCGAGCAGGAACACGGCCACCGGCTCAGAGTCGACGAGGGCCGCGACGCCGCGTTCGGGGATCAGCCGGTCGACCGGGCAGATGCGCGTCCACGTGGTGACCCGGTCTGGCGTGAGCGTCACCGTCGTACCTCCAGGGTCGGCCCGGCGATGACCGTGCCCCGGTTGTCGATGGCACCGCCCACACCGTCGTCCTGCGTGTCCGGTGCGTTCACGAACGACACGAACTGGGCCCGCTTCTCCGGATCGGCCAGTGTGGCGGCCCATTCGTCGACGTAGCCGTCGACATGGCAGGCCATCGCAGCGTCGAGGTCAGCGCCGATGCCGAGGCTGTCGTCGATGACGACGTCGGCGATGGCCTCGAGCCCCCCCTCGTGCTCCTCGACCCAGGCCGCGGTGCGCTGGAGCCGGTCGGCGGTGCGCACGTAGTACATGAGGAAGCGGTCGATCGTCCGGACCAGGTCGTCGGTGCTGAGGTCCTCGGCGAACAGCTGTGCGTGGCGAGGGGTGAACCCGCCGTTGCCGCCGACGTACACGTTCCAGCCGTGCTCGGTGGCGATCACGCCGACGTCCTTGCTGCGGGCCTCGGCACACTCGCGGGCGCAGCCCGAGACGCCGAGCTTGATCTTGTGCGGCGAGCGGAGGCCGCGGTAGCGCAGCTCGAGGGCGATGGCCAGTGCCACCGAGTCCTGCACGCCGTAGCGGCACCACTGCGAGCCGACGCACGACTTCACGGTGCGCAACGCCTTGCCGTAGGCGTGTCCCGACTCGAAGCCGGCGTCGACCAGCCGCTGCCAGATCGACGGCAGCTGCTCGATGCGGGCGCCGAACAGGTCGATGCGCTGGCCGCCGGTGATCTTGGTGTAGAGCCCGAAGTCGGAGGCCACCTGCCCGATGTCGATCAGGCCCTGCGGGGTGATCTCGCCGCCGGGCACCCGTGGCACCACCGAGTAGGTGCCGTCCTTCTGCAGGTTCGCCATCACGTGGTCGTTGGTGTCCTGGAGCCGGGCGGTGTCGCGGTCGAGCACGTGACCGGTGCCGAGGCTGGCCAGGATCGAGGCGACCACCGGGCGGCAGATGTCGCAGCCGCGACCGGTGCCGTGCCGCTCGAGGATCTCCGAGAAGGTACCCAGATCCTGCACGCGTACGACGTCGAACAGCTGCGCCCGGGAGAGCTCGAAGTGCTCGCACAACGCGTTGCTGACGGCCACACCGGACTTCTCCAGCTCGGAGCCGACCAGCTTCTTCACGAGCGGGAGGCACGAGCCGCACGAGGTGCCGGCCTTGGTGCAGGCCTTCACCCCGGCCAGGTCCGTGCATCCCTCCTCGCTGACCGCGCACCGGATGGCGCCGGCACTGACGTTGTTGCAGGAGCAGACATTGGCTGCGTCGGGCAGGTCGGCGGCCGGCGCAGCACTCGCCCCTTCCGGCAGCAACCAGGCAGTCGGGTCGGCACCGAGCTTCTGCCCGACCATCGGCCGCAGCGAGGCGTAGGCGCTGGCGTCGCCGACGAGTACCCCGCCGAGGAGGGTCTGCGCGTCGTCGGAGAGCACCAGCTTCTTGTAGGCGCCGGCCACCGGGTCGGCGTACACCACCTCGAGGGCGCCGGGCGACTCAGCGAACGCGTCGCCGAAGCTGGCGACGTCGACGCCGAGCAGCTTGAGCTTGGTCGAGGTGTCGGCGCCGGGGAAGGTCGCCGAGCCACCCAGCAGTCGATCGGCGACGATCTCGGCCATCGTGTAGCCGGGCGCCACCAGGCCCCAGGTGCGGCCCTCGATGCAGGCGACCTCACCGATCGCGTAGACGTCGGGCGTCCCGGTGGCACAGGTCTCGTCGACCACCACGCCGCCACGATCGCCGACCGGCAGCCCGGCCTCTCTCGCCAGCTCGTCGCGCGGTCGTACGCCGGTGGCGAACACGACCAGGTCGACCGGCAGCTTCGAGCCGTCGGCGAAGTCCATCCGGTTCACCCGACCGTTGGAACCGGCACGCACCTTCGAGGTCGCCGTGGCGGTGCGGACGTTGACGCCGAGCTTCTCGATGAGACGACGCAGTCCCTCGCCACCGCCCTCGTCGACCTGGATCGGCATCAGCCGCGGCGCGAACTCGACCACGGTGGTCTCGACGCCCATCGCGGTCAGCGCACCCGCGGCCTCGAGGCCCAGCAGGCCGCCGCCGACGACCGCCCCGCGCACGGGGCGCTTCAGGTGGCGAGTAGTGGCCCACGCGCGCAGCTCGGTGACGTCGTCGACCGTGCGGTAGACGAACGCGCCGGGGAGGTCACTGCCCGGGACGGGCGGGACAGCCGGGTAGGAGCCGGTGGCGATCACCAGTGCGTCGTACGGGAACCTCCGGCCGCGGGCGTGCACCTCGCGCCGCTCGGTGTCGATGCGCTGGACGGCGGCGTTGGTGTGCAGCCGGACGCCGTCGCGGTGCCACAGCTCGGGCTCGCCGAGCAGGAGGTCGTCGGGGTCGCGTCCCGAGAAGAAGGAGGTCAGCGCCACCCGGTCGTACGGCGGCCGCGACTCCTCGGCGAACACGTCGACCTGCCAGGCACCGTCGAGGTCGCGGTCGGTGAGGGCCTCCACCAACCGGTGGGCGACCATCCCGCCGCCGACGACGACGAGCCGACGCCGGACTGTGTGCTGTTCGTCCATGTCCGGAAACCTAGGAGGGCAGCATTTCGTCCGATCGGGCCTGGTGTTTCGCCCCGGCAACAGTGTGGCCCGTCGTGTTACGAACAGGTTGAGCAGAGTTCTCATCGACACCGTCACTGCTCGTGAGCCAGTCGACGAGTCCGCACACGCTCTCGGTGCAGCCACCGCAACCCGTGGTGGCGCGGGTGGCCGAGGCCATCTCCTCGACGCTGTGACAACCGTCGTCCCAGGCACCCATCAGGTCGCTCTTGGTGACGCCGTTGCAGCGGCAGATGGTCGCGTCGGCGGGGATCAGCGTCGGCGACGCCTCCATGGTCGAGCGGGCGTCCGGCGCACCGGCCTGCGGGACGAGCAGTGCCGCAGGATCCACCGGCAGCGGCGTACGACGCTCGAAGGCGACCGACAGCGACGCCGAGACCTCCGGGGCTCCGAGAGCGGTGAACCCGAGGAGCCGACCACGTCGCAGGACCACCTCGACGTGGCGACGAGCCTGCGGGTCGGACAGGGCGACCACCCGGTCGTCGGGACCGGCGCCACTCCCCCGCACGCCGCGTGCGACCAGGTCGACCCCGGCCGCCTTGAGCCGGATGCCCTCGGGGAGCGGCTCCTCAAGCAGGGGCGCCGGTGCGGCCGTCATCAGCCTGGCCAGGCGTGCGGCCTGCTCCCACCCGGGAGCCACCAGGCCGCTGCACCCCTCAGGTGTCTCGGCGCAGTCGCCGATCGCCCGCACCGCGGGGTCCGCCGGGCTGGCCAGGTCGGCGCCGACGGTGACACCGCGGCCGGTCGGGAGCCCGGCGGCGGCCGCCAGCCCGGTCTCGGGCCGGATGCCGCACGAGACGAGCATCAGGTCGGTCGAGATCACGGTGCCGTCGGTGAGGCGCACCGCGACGAGCTCGCCGTAGGCACCGACCACCTCGGCCACCGACGTCGAGGTGTGCACGCGTACGCCGAGGTCGTCGAGGGACCTCGCCAGGGTGCCGGCCACGGCCGGGTCGAGCTGGTCGGCCATCAGGTGCGCGTCGAGGTGGACGACCGTGACGGCCAGCCCGCGTCGGGCCAGCCCACACGCGGCCTCGAGACCCAGGACCCCACCGCCGAGCACGACCGCGTGTCGCGCGTTGACGGTGCGTGCGACAAGGTCCCGGCAGTCGTCGATGGTGCGCAGCACGTGCACGTGGTGCGGCGACTCCTCGCCGCCCAGCCCCTCGATGGGTGGCACGAAGGCGCTGGCGCCGGTCGCGAGGACGAGGTGGTCGTACTGCAGCGCCGTGCCGTCGTCGAGCTCCACCAGCCGCTGGTCACGGTCGACCGAGGTGGCGGACACTCCGCGCTGCACCGAGACCCGCTCGGGCGGGCGGGGCAGCGTCAGCGCTGCCACGTCGGAGCGCCGCGCCAGCACCTCGGTGAGCAGGATCCGGTTGTACGGCTCGTACTCCTCCGCCCCCACGAGGTGTACGTCGAACCGGTGCTCGCGATCCCGTGACACCAGCTCCTCGACAAAGCGGTGGCCGACCATGCCGGCTCCCACCACGACGACCTGCTCCCTCATCCCGTGGCCTCCATCAGCTTCTCCTCGGCCCGGGTGACCGACACCGCGCAGACCTTGAACTCCGGCATCCCGGAGACCGGGTCGGTCGCGTCGTTGGTCACCGCGTTGGCCAGCGCGTCGCCGCCCCAGTGGAACGGCATGAACACGGTGTCGGGCCGGATCGTGGACGTGATGCGAGCGGGGGCCGAGGCCGCACCCCGGCTCGAGGTGACGCGTACGCCGTCGCCCGGCTCGATGCCCAGCCGCAGCGCCAGCTGGGGATGCAGCTCCACGAAGGAATCGGGAGCGGTGCGGTTCAGCGCCGGCACGCGACGGGTCTGCGCGCCCGACTGGTACTGCGCGAGCACGCGGCCGGTGACGAGGTAGACGGGTGCGTCCGCACGGAGATCGTCGTCCGGACCGCCGGCCGCGACCGGGACCATCCGGGCCAGTCCGTCGGGGTGGGCGAAGGCGGCCGCGAACAGGCGGGGCGTCGAGTCGGGTGCTGCCGGCCAGAACATGGGCGTCCCCTCGTCGAGGGAGGCGTGGCTGAGCCCGGAGTAGTCGGCACGACCTCCGGCGCTGGCACGGGCCAGCTCGTCGAAGACGGCCGCCGGTTCGCGTTCCATCGGCACGCTGCTGCCGAGCAGCGCGGCGAGGTCTGCCAGGACGTCGAGCTCGCTGCGCACCTCGCCAGGCGGGGCGAGGGCCGTACGACGACGCAGCACCCGCCCTTCCAGGCTGGTCATGGTGCCCTCCTCCTCGGCCCACTGCGTGACGGGCAGGACGACATCGGCCAGCTCGGTGGTCTCGCTCGGCACCAGGTCGCAGACGACCAGCAGGTCGAGCGCGGCCAGCCTGCGTCGTACGGCGGTGGCGTCGGGTGCGCTCACCACCGGGTTGCTGCCGTGCACCAGCAGGGCACGGACCTCGGTGCCGAGCTTGCCGAGCAGCTCGACGGCCGGGACGCCCTTGCCCGGGAGGCTGTCCGGCTCGACTCCCCACACCCCGGCGACGTGGGCCCGGTCGGCGGGGTCCTCGATGCTGCGGTAGCCGGGCAGCTGGTCGGCCTTCTGCCCGTGCTCGCGGCCACCCTGGCCGTTGCCCTGCCCGGTCAGGCAGCCGTAGCCGGAGCCCGGGCGACCCGGCAGGCCGAGCGCGAGCGCCAGGTTGATCGCCGCGGTCACGGTGTCGGTGCCGTCGGCGTGCTGCTCGGCACCGCGGCCGGTGAGCACCATCGCCCCGGCCCCTCCGCGATGAGGGGCCGCATCGGCGAGCAGCCTGGCCGCCTCGCGCAGTCGCGACTCGGGGACTCCGGTGGTGGCGGCGACCCGGGCCGGCCACCACGCGGCGACCGAGCGGCGTACCTCCTCCCAGCCGGTCGTACGACGGGCGAGGTACCGCTCGTCGCTCCAGCCCTCGGCGACCACCAGATGGAGGATTCCCAACAGCAGTGGGAGATCCGTGCCGGGAAGGGCCTGGAGATGGAGTCCCGCGCCCTCGGTGGTGAGTGCCGCGGTGGCCGACACCCGGGGGTCGACCACGATCAGACCACCGTGCTCGCGGGCACCGGCCAGGTGCTGCACGAAGGGCGGCATCGTGTCCGCGACGTTGCTGCCCACGAGCAGCACGGCACCGGCGCGATCGATGTCCTCGACCGGGAACGGCAGCCCGCGGTCGATGCCGAACGCCCGGTTGCCCGCCGCGGCCGCCGAGCTCATGCAGAACCGGCCGTTGTAGTCGATGTGCCGCGTGCCGAGCACCGCGCGTGCGAACTTGCCCAGCTGGTAGGCCTTCTCGTTGGTCAGGCCACCGCCGCCGAAGACCCCCACAGCGTCGGCACCGTGGGCGTCCCGGATGCCGGTGAGCCGGTCGGCGACCAGGCCGAGGGCATCCTGCCAGGTCGCCGGCGTCAGCTCACCGTCGTCGCCGCGGACCATCGGGGTCGTGATCCGGTCCGGTGCGGTGAGCACGGCGGCAGAGGTCCAGCCCTTCTGGCACAGTCCGCCGCGGTTGGTCGGGAAGTCGCGGGGGGCCACCGTGACGGCGCCGTCCTCGACCTCCAGCCGCATCGCGCACTGGAGGGCGCAGTACGGACAGTGCGTCTCGACGCTCACACGTGTTCCCTGGCCATCTCCGACCTCGGCCGGAGGTAGAAGGCCCAGGTGACCGCCCCGCAGACCACGTAGAAGGCGGTGAACACCATGAACGCCGTCTTGACCGCCGACACCGGGTCCGTGACCCACGGCGAGCCGAAGGTGATGGGGATCAGGAAGCCGCCGAAGGCGCCGACCGCGCTGACGATGCCCAGCGCCGCCGAGGCCTCCTTGGTGGCCCTGGACTCCGCCTCGATCCGCGCCTGGGTGCCCGGAGCGCCGGCTCTCGTGGCGTAGGTCTTCCAGATGGCGGGGATCATCCGGTACGACGACCCGTTGCCGATCCCGGTGGCCGCGAACACGAACAGGAAGCAGCCCAGGAACCACGGGAACAGGTCGGAGTTGTGGTTGACCGCGTCGACGACGGCCGAGGGGAAGCCGGGGAAGGTCGACGGGTCCTTGGTCCAGGCCGCCACCTTGGCCGGGTCCGGCGCGGGCACGGTGTCGAGCCGCGAGAGCGTGAGCAGCACGCCCAGCGTGCCGACGATCATGGCCACGAACGCACCGAGGGTGACCCTGGCACCGCCGTACTTGTCGGCCAACCAGCCACCGAACGGGCGGGCGATGGATCCCACCAGGGCACCGAGGAAGGCGTAGTAGGCGAAGTTGATGCCGATGGACGCGCTCGGGATCGGGGACCGGAAGAAGTTGATCTTGATCAGCAGCGGCATCGCGGCGGAGTACCCGATGAACGACCCGAAGGTGCCGATGTAGAGGAACGACATCACCCAGGTGTGCTTGTACTTCACGACGGTCATCTGCTCGCGCGGCCTGGAGTACGCCGCATGCAGGTTGTTCATGAACAGGAAGGCACAGACTGCCGCGAGCACGGCCAGGGCGGCGTACAGGTAACCGGCCCGCTGGAGCACGATGCCGTGCTGGCTGGCCTCGACGAGACCGAAGGCGCCGGCGCCACCGACGATGATCGGCAGGAAGAACTGGATGAACGACGCACCGATGTTGCCACCCGCCGCGTTCAGGCCGAGGGCTGCGCCCTTCTTCGCCTGCGGGTAGAAGAAGTTGATGCTCGCCATGGACGACGCGAAGTTGCCGCCGCCGAAGCCGGCCGTGGCGGCGACAACCATGAAGACCCAGAACGGGGTTCCCGGGTGCTGCACGACGATCGCGAACAGCAACGTCGGGATCACCAGGAGGAGGGCGCTGATGACCGTCCAGTTCCGGCCGCCGAACCTGGGGACGGCGAACGTGTACGGCAGTCGCAGCATGGAGCCGACCAGGTTCGGCAGGGCGACCAGATAGAACAGCTGCTGGGGGCTGAAGTCGAAGCCGGCCTTGGCGAGCAGGGCGGCGCTCACGCTCCAGAGCAGCCACACCGAGAAGCCCAGATGCTCGGCGAAGATCGAGAAGACCAGGTTGCGGCGGGCGACCGACCGGCCGGTCGCCTCCCAGAAGTCGGGGTTCTCCGGCGTCCAGTGCTCGATCCAGCCGTTGCGCGGGGCTGTGTGGAACGACGCGCTCTCGACTGAGGCCGGCGAGGCGGACTGCGTCTCAGTGGTCTCGGTGGCGGACATGCAGGGCTCCTTGTGGTCACCGATCCGTGGGTGGATCGTGACCAGCAAGTTCGCATTCCGATGTTTCACGCTGCGGTGGGCAGCGCTTCACCTTCGTAACCTTTGTCGCACACGGGCCACTCGCCCGTTGTGAGGTCTAGAAGAGCGCGGAGGCCAGGTCGCGCCGGGCGCGCTGCACGCGTGGGTCGTCGTTGCCGACGGCCCCGAACAGCCCGATCAGGTGCGTCCGCGCGGTGTCACGGTCGGCTTCCGTCGTACGACGCACGACGTCGACGAGCCGGTTGAACGCGTCCTCGACGTGTCCGCCCAGCAGGTCGAGGTCGGCCACCAGGGTCTGGGCGTCGACGTCGTCGGGGTTCGCCGCTGCGGCAGCGCGCGCCTCGGTCAGGTCCACCCCGTCGGTGCGCTTGAGCAGCTGGGCCATGGCCAGTCCGGCGGCTGCCTCGGCGTCGGCCGGGTTGGCCGCCACGAGCTTCTCGTACTCCGCCACGGCGCCGTCGATGTCGCCACGCTCCAGGGCCTCCTGGGCCGGGGCGTAGCGCGGGTCGAGCTGCTCCTCGCCGGTCTCCTCGTCGACCTGGCCGGCACCCGAACGCGGTTGGTGACGTCCGGTGAACCCGCCGGCCGTCAGCTGCTGCAGCACCTGGGTGATCGCCTGACGCAGCTCGTCGATGGGCGCGGCGTCCTGGATGAGCGGCATCGGCCGTCCCTGGGCGACGAGCACCACCAGCGGCACCGAGGGGATCTGCATCGCCTGGGCGATCTGCGGGACGGCGTCGATGTCGACCCGGCCGAGCAGGAAGCGGCCCTCGAACTCGTTGGACAGCGTCTGCAGGTCGCGGGCGAGCTGCACGCTCTCGGGCGACCGGCTCGGGCTCTCGAAGGCGAGCAGGACCGGCGCGCTGCGCGATGCCTCGAGCAGCTCCTGGAAGTTCTGCTCGGTCACGGAGACGGCGTACGCCGCGCTCGCACCCGGCGCTCCGGAGGCTCCGGGGCCCCCGGCACCATCGGAACCCTGCAATCCGGACAGATCCACCGCACCCGGTCGGGAAAAAGACTGCTCGCTCATGACCCCATTGTTTCCGGCCTGTCGTTTTGCTGCACGATCGCCCCCTGCCCGACGATACTGACGGTCGTGTCGTGGGCCGAAACCGGAAGCTCGAGCGTGCCCTCGGTCGTGCGCTGGACCGCCTGGTCGGCGGCTCTCGTCTTCGTGATGCTGCTCAGTCGCAGCCTGGTCGTCCAGCCCGACAACGTCTCCCTGATCGCTCCCTCGTCCGGCCTGGCCCTGGTCTGGCTGGCCAGTGCGCGGGACCGTCGCGAGCTCGTCGTCGACATCGTGCTGGTCACGCTGATCACCGTCGTCGTCCTCGCCCTGACCAACGGCACCGCGATGCAGGTCGTGCTCAGCGTGCTGTTCCCGCTGCAGCCCCTGGCCGTGATCTACGTGCTCCGGCACTGGACTCCGCACCTGTGGGGAGCCGGCGGTCGCCGGGCGATGGGCACGATGGCCGACTTCGGACTCGTCCTTCTCGCGATGGTGGTGGGCGTGCTGGCCTACTCCGTGCTGCGCACCGCGCTCGGTGAGCTGCTCATCCCCGAGGAGACGCTCCGGTTGGCGCTCGGCCGGACCACCCGGTCCATCGCCGCGATGGCCACGATCGGCGTCGGTGGGCTGCTCCTGGGCGGCTGGTTGGCCGAGCACCGCGACCAGGGCCGCCCGGCCTTCAACCGCCCCAACCCCGCCGACCTCGGGCAGGCGCTCGGCGCGACGGCCGCCACCGCCGTCATCTTCGGGTTCGGGTTCGTCCTGCACCCGGAGACCCCGACCACGTTCATGCTGACGCTCACCATCGTGTGGGTCGCCGTGCGCTTCAACCCGGTGGTCACCGCAGCAGCGTGCCTGCTCACCGGAGCGGCGGGCGTCTGGTTCACCATCCTCGACGTCGGACCGATCGCCGCGATCGACGACCCCGTGAGCCAGGCGGCGGTCGCCCAGGTCTTCGTGGTCGTGCTGATGGTCCTCGGCATGACGATCAGCCTCAGTCGCCGCCAGGTGCTCAGCACGGTGGCCATGCTCCAGGAGTCCGAGGCGATCCTCGCCATCCGGGCCGAGGAGCTCGACATGGTGATGGCCCACCTCGACGACGGGGTCGCGATCATCGAGGAGGGCGGCCGGGTCCTGCACGCCAACCAGGCGCTGCTCACCGCGTTCGGCAGCCGCGAGGCCCAGCCTCTCGAGCGGGTCGCGGAGCCGGGCGAGGAGAAGGGCCAGGCCTACCACCCCGACGGACGTCCGCTGGCCGACGCCGAGAACCCGCTCCACCGCGCGCTGGCCGGCGAGGTCATCGAGGCCGAGGAGATCCACCACACCGACGAGTTCGGGGTGTTCCGGGTGCTCGAGTGCTCGGCCTTCCAGGTCCCGCACGCGGAGGGAGCCCCCAAGCGGGTGATGATCGTGCTGCGTGACATCACCACGGCGAGCAACTACCGCGAGTCGCTGGTCAGCTTCGCCGGCACCGTCGCCCACGACCTCAACAACCCGCTCAGCGTGATCGACGGTTGGGCCGAGGCCCTCGAGGAGCGGCTGAGCGAGAGCGATGAGACCGATGCGGTGGCCGCCGCGCCGATGGTGCAGCACATCCGCGTCGGGGTGGACCAGATGCGCGCCTTCATCTCCGACCTGCTCGCCCACGCAGTCGCCCGCGACCAGTCGCTGAAGTGTGAACCGGTCTCGCTGACCACTCTGGTCAAGCACATCGTCGCGACCCGCGACCGGCCGCAGAGCGGCGGCGAGATCGTCGCGGGTGAGCTGGTCGACGTCTGGGCCGACCGCGTCCTCGTGCGCCAGGTCCTCGACAACCTGATCGGCAACGCCTTCAAGTACATCGCCCCCGACACCGTGCCTCGCGTGGTCGTCGAGGCCGAACCGGCCGAGAAGGGGATGGCCCGGGTGCAGGTGCGCGACAACGGGATCGGCGTACCCCTCGACCAGCGGGACGCGATCTTCGAGGACTTCCACCGCGCCACCGGTGCGGACTACCAGGGCACCGGGCTGGGCCTGGCGATCTGTCGGCGCATCGTGCAGCGCCACGGCGGCACCATCAGGGTGACCGGCAACCCCGACGGCGTGGGCAGCTGTTTCGAGTTCACCCTCCCGATGACGCCGGACGCCTTCACCGCCGCCAACACCTGAGTCGACGTCGCGTCGGTGCGCGACTGAACTGAACCTGGACGCGGGGTCGCACGTCTTCACGGACAGGTGCACGACGCACACAGGCGTCGACCACCTACACCGTCCACGACAGCGTCGACGCGGGTCCGCGAGCTCGGTGCGCGCGCCTCGGATGCTGTGCGCCCACATCGTCCACGGAGGTTCTGTCGTGGCAGGAATCCACGTGCTCGCCCGCGACCGCGGTCACCTTCCGGGGCTGGACGGGGTGCGCGGCCTGGCGATCCTGCTGGTCCTGGGCCAGCACGCCCCGACGAGGCCGCTCATCGACGGGTTCGTCGGTGTCACCGTGTTCTTCTGCCTGTCGGGTTTTCTCGTCACCACCCTGCTGGTGCGCCAGCTCCAGACCGGCACCATCGCGGTGCGGGCGTTCTACCGCCGACGGGCGGCGCGCCTCTGCCCCGGGTTGTTGACGGTCGTGGCAGTGACGATGGTGGTGCTGCTGCTTGTGCGACGAGACCTCACTGTCGCCCAGACCTTCGCCCCCGCCGGCGCGGCAGTCACCTACACGACAAGCATCTTCGACTGGACCGACCACGTGTTCGCGACCAAGGACTACTTCAACTACACCTGGTCGCTCTCGGTCGAGGAGCAGTTCTACCTGTTGTGGCCCTTCGCCCTGCTCTGGGCCTATCGGCGCAACCCGAAGCTGTTCGCAGTGCTCCTCGTGACGCTCATCGGGATCAGCCTGACACTCGACCTCTATCTCGGCCTGAGTCGGAAGGTGAAGTACGACCAGCACGAGTACTTCGGCAGCGACACGAACGCGCTGCCGGTCCTGGTCGGCTCCTGGCTCGCGATCGTCATCCTCAACGGTTGGTTGCCGCGAACAGTTCGACATCTCGCGCCGTGGGCGTTGCTTGCCGTCGCCCTCCTGCCAGTGCTGGCCTCTCGCAACCAGACCTACAGTCCCTCGCTGGTGATCGTGGCGGGAACCGGGCTGACGCTCGTGACGTTGATCGGCGTCGTGGTGCGACCCGGAGCGCGAGCCGGGTCGCTGATGGCGAGCGCCCCCTTGCGATGGCTGGGCGAGAGGTCGTACTCGATCTACCTCTGGAACGTCCTGGCGCGCATCACGGCACTCCACGCGCTCGGACACACCGCGCTCGGAGATGTCGCGTGGATTGCCATGTTCGTCGTCCTGGCCGAAGTCAGCTTCCGGTTCGTCGAGCGCCCCATGCTCGCGAGGTTCCGGTAGGCGCCGTCAGAGCCAAGTCGTCTCGGTGGCATCGGCCAGGTCGTCGACCACGGCGACCAGGTCCCGGGTCTCCTCGAAGGTCCGTCGTTGGCGCACGGCCCCGTTGCCACGCGCCAGCACCCGCTCGAATCCGTCGTCGACGAAGCGACGCTCGCCGGTCTCGTCCAGCGCCGGTCCCACGGCCTCGAGCAGGGCAGCGAACACCTCACGCGCCGATGCCAGCTCCCGGGTGCCCGGGTGTACGAGGGGTCCGGCGGTGCCGTAGCGGGCGGCCCTCCAGCCGGCGACCCGGAGCAGGTCCGAGCGCCACGCCTCCACCTCGCGAGTCGCGGCGGCGGTGGTGACCAGTGCTCTCGCGAGAACGGCCACGAGGACGGCGTCCTCGATCTCCAGGCACACGTCGCAGACGCGCAGCTCGACCGTCGGGTAGTTCTCCGCCAGCCGGGCGTCGAAGTAGAGCATCGCCCGGTCCATCGCTCCACCCCAGGCGATGGTCCGCTCGGCGACCTCGCGGTAGGTGTCGACGTCGCCGAAGGGCTCGCGCGCGCCGGCGGAGGACCAGCGGCCCCAGACCTGGCTGCGCCAGCTGGCGTAGCCGGTGTCCGTGCCCTGCCAGTACGGCGAGTTGGCACTGATCGCGGTCAGCACGGGGAGCCAGGGACGGATGCCGTCGATCACGCGGATGCCTTCGGCGTCCTCGATCCCGACGTGCACGTGCATCCCGCACACGTGTGACTCACGGGCGATCTGGCCGAACTCACCCTCGAAGCGCAGGTACCTCTCGGTCCGGGTGAACTCCTCCTCCCCAGGAGCGAGCGGTGGCGAGGCCGTCGCCACGGCTCGGGCTCCGGCCGCCGCAGCCGACTCGCCCAGCGCGCGCCTGCCCCGCCGCAGCGCCTCGCCCAGCTCCCCGGCGTCCGTCAACGGTGGCGTCGAGGACTCCACCTGGTGCCGGAACAGCTCGAGCGCCACCTCTTCACCGGACTCGTTCGCCGCTTCGGCCCGGTCCGACCGGGCCGTCGCGCGACGGGTGTCCGGGTCGATCAGGACCAGCTCCTCCTCGACCCCGAAGGACCGAGGCTCGCCGGCCGTCATGGCCGGCTCAGAAGCGCGCCGGTTCCCGGTACTCGCCCCACTCCTCGCGCAGGGCGTTGCAGATCTCGCCCAGGGTCGCTTCGGCACGGCATGCGTCCAGCATCGCAGGGATCATGTTGGTGTCCTCGCGGGCAGCCGTGAGCATCGCCTCGATCGCGCGCGCGACCTCGGCCTCGTCACGGTCTGCCTTGCGCTGGTCGAGGATGCGCACCTGCTCGGTCTCGACCTCGTGCGAGACACGCAGGATCTCCAGCTCGCTGGTCACCGAGTCCTTGTGCACGTTGACGCCGACGACCTTCTTCTCGCCCTTCTCCAGGGCAACCTGGTAGGCGAACGCGGCCTCGGCGATCTCGGACATGAACCAGCCCTCCTCGATGCCCCGCAGCAGCCCCTGGGTGACCGGGTTCTCGCCCCGGCGGGCGGACTCGGCGAGGGCCTCGGTCTGGTCGTGGCGGAGCGTCGAGCCGCCCATCTCGAGGATCTTGTCGAAGATCGCGTTGGCCTCGGCCTCGAGCTTGTCGGTCAGCGCCTCGACGTACCACGAGCCACCGAGGGGGTCGGCGACGTTCACCACGCCGGTTTCCTCCATGATCACCTGCTGGGTGCGCAGCGCGATCTCCGCCGCCTGCTCGCTTGGCAGGGCCAGGGTCTCGTCGAGAGCGTTGGTGTGCAGCGAGTTGGTGCCGCCCAGCACCGCGGCCAGCGCCTCGATGCCGGTGCGTACGACGTTGTTGTAGGGCTGCTGCGCGGTCAGCGAGACACCGGCGGTCTGGGTGTGGAAGCGCATCCACTGCGCCTTCTCGGACGTCGCGCCGTAGACGTCGCGCACCCAGCGCGCCCAGATGCGCCGTGCGGCCCGGAACTTGGCGATCTCCTCGAAGAAGTCGAGGTGGCTGTCGAAGAAGAAGCTGAGTCCGGGCGCGAAGACGTCGATGTCGAGGCCCCGCGAGAGCCCGAGCTCGATGTAGCCGAAGCCGTCGGCGAGGGTGTAGGCGAGCTCCTGCGCGGCGGTCGAGCCGGCCTCGCGGATGTGGTAGCCGGAGACGCTCAGGGGCTTGTACGCCGGGATCTCCTCGGCGCAGTACTCCATCAGGTCGCCGATCAGCTTCAGGTGCGGCTCGGGACCGAACAGCCACTCCTTCTGCGCGATGTACTCCTTGAAGATGTCGGTCTGCAGCGTGCCGTTGAGCGTGCTGGTGTCGACGCCGGCGCGCTCGGCGGCCACGATCATCATGCAGAAGACCGGCACCGCCGGACCGCTGATCGTCATCGAGGTGGTGACGGCGCCGAGGTCGATGCTGTCGAAGAGCACCTCCATGTCGGCGGCCGAGTCGATCGCCACGCCGCAGTGCCCGACCTCACCGAGACTGCGCGGGTCGTCGGAGTCGCGCCCCATCAGGGTCGGCATGTCGAAGGCGACGGACAGGCCACCACCGCCGCGGCCGAGGATCATCTTGTAGCGCTCGTTGGTCTGCTGCGCGTTGCCGAAGCCGGCGAACTGGCGGATCGTCCAGGTCCGGCCGCGGTAGCCGGTGGCGTAGAGCCCACGCGTGTAGGGAAACTCGCCGGGCCACTCGGAGTCGTCGGTGCCGTATGCCGGCTCGACCTCCATGCCGCTCAGCGTGGTGAAGTCGGCGTCGCGCACGCGCGACTTCGAGTAGCGGTCCTGCCAGCGGCTGCGTGCGTCCATGCCGCAAATACTAGGACGTCCTACTAATTCGCACCAGCCGACGGCCGTGGGTCAGAAGTCGCCCGCTGCCTGGCGGACGGGCCGGAGCAGCTCGGAGAGCGCCCGGAGGTCGGACTCCTCGAGCGCGCCGAGCCCGAAGTCGGCGCCGACCAGCGCGGTCGTGGCCCGCTCCACCAGCGCTCGACCCTCGGCGGTGATCTCGGCCAGCACCGCCCGGCCGTCCTCCGGATGCGGGCGGCGTACGACGAGGCCGGCCGACTCGAGCCGACCCACGATCGAGGTGACCGACGTGGGATGCACCTGCAGCCGCTCGCCCATCTTGCCGAGGGGCAGCGCGCCACGGGAGGAGAAGGTGAGCAGCACCAACGCCTCGTAGCGGGCGAAGGTGAGGCCGAGCGGCCGGAGCAGGGCATCGAGGCGACCGAGCACGAGCTGTTGCACCCGCATCAGCGAGGTGACCGCGTGCATCTGCGGCACGCCGTCCCAGTGCCTGGCCCACTGCCGGGCCGCTTCGTCGATGGGATCGAAGGGCAGACCACTCACAGGGACGTTGCCGGCGGGTCGTAGGTCGGCTCGTAGAGCATCATCGTGCCGGCGCCGGGAATCTTGAGCTGCGCCGTGTGACCCCACGGCTGTTCGACCACGCCGCCGTCGAACTCGGCACCCCGCCCCGCCAGCTCCGCCATGGTGCCTGACAGGTCGTCACACATCAGGGAGATGTCGAAGGACTCGTCGGTCCCTCCGGCCTTGCCCTCGTACTCCCACGAGCTCGGGTGGGTGGCGAGCTCGCTGGGACCGGTCTTGAAGATGAGCCAGCCACCGCCGGTGTCGGCGTACGGCAGCTGCAGCACGTCGCGGCAGAAGGCGCGCGCTGCGGCCGCATCCTCGGCGTAGATGAGCGTGTGCACCCCGGTGATCATGGGCTCAGGCTACTGCTGGCACCGCGCCTGATGGACGCCCTGCAGGGGCCCGATCCGGAGGTCCTAGACTCCCGCGGAGAAGCAGGCAGCCCCCGAAGGAGAGCCACAGTGGCCGGTAGGTCCGACGTCACACCACTGCAGAAGGTCCTCATCGCCAACCGCGGCGAGATCGCCGTCCGCGTGATCCGCGCCTGCAAGGACGCCGGCATCGGCAGCGTCGCGGTGTACGCCGAGCCCGACCGCGACGCCGTGTTCGTGCGCCTCGCCGACGAGGCCCACTCGCTCGACGGCGCGACGCCCGCCGACTCCTACCTCGACATCGAGAAGATCGTCGCCGCCGCGAAGAAGTCCGGCGCCGACTCCGTGCACCCCGGCTACGGCTTCCTGGCCGAGAACGCCGACTTCGCCCAGGCCGTCATCGACGCCGGGCTGGTCTGGATCGGCCCGCCGCCCAAGGCGATCGAGAACCTCGGCGACAAGGCCAAGGCCAAGCACATCGCGGAGAAGGCCAACGCTCCGCTGGCCCCCGGCACCAAGGACCCGGTCAAGGACGCCGACGAGATCATCGCCTTCGCCAAGGAGAACGGCCTCCCGGTCGCCATCAAGGCGGTCTTCGGTGGCGGCGGCCGCGGCCTCAAGGTCGCCCGCACGATCGAGGAGATCCCCGACGCCTTCGACTCCGCCGTCCGCGAGGCGGTCAGCGCCTTCGGCCGAGGTGAGTGCCTCGTCGAGAAGTTCCTCGACAAGCCGCGGCACGTCGAGACCCAGTGCCTGGCCGACCAGCACGGCAACGTCGTCGTGGTCTCGACCCGTGACTGCTCGCTTCAGCGCCGCAACCAGAAGCTGGTCGAGGAGGCCCCGGCGCCCTTCCTCACCGACGACCAGGTCAGCCGGCTCTACGAGAGCTCCAAGGCGATCCTGCGCGAGGCGGAGTACGTCGGTGCCGGCACCTGCGAGTTCCTGGTCGCCCAGGACGGGACCATCTCCTTCCTCGAGGTCAACACCCGCCTCCAGGTCGAGCACTGCGTCTCCGAGGAGGTCACCGGCCTCGACCTCGTCCGCGAGATGTTCCGGATCGCCGCCGGCGAGGAGCTCGGCTACGACGACCCGAAGATCAGTGGCCACTCCATCGAGTTCCGCATCAACGCCGAGGACGGCGGCGCCAACTTCATGCCGGCGCCGGGCACGCTGACCCGCTGGTCGCCGCCGAGCGGACCCGGCATCCGTCTCGACGGCGGCTACGAGGAGGGCGAGACCATCCCGGGCGCCTTCGACTCCCTGATCGCCAAGCTGATCGTGTCCGGTCGCGACCGCACCCAGGCGCTCGAGCGCTCCCGTCGCGCGCTCGACGAGTTCGTCGTCGACGGCATGCCGACGGTGATCCCCTTCCACGCCGCGGTCGTCTCCGACCCGGCCTTCATCGGCAGCCCGGCCGAGAACCCCGAGTCCTTCGACGTCTACACGCAGTGGATCGAGACCGACTTCGACAACCAGATCACGCCGTACGCCGGCGACCGGCCCGACGCCCCCGAGCCGGACGAGCGCCACAAGGTCACCGTCGAGGTCGGCGGACGTCGCCTCGAGGTGGTCCTGCCCGGTGGTCTTGCCGCGGTCGGCGGCGCCTCGAGCGGAGCCAAGAAGCCCAAGCGCGCAGCCGGCAAGAAGGCAGGAGCGGCCGCCTCCGGTGACTCCGTCGCCTCGCCGATGCAGGGCACCATCGTCAAGGTGGCCGTCTCCGACGGCGACTCGGTGGCGGAGGGCGACACCATCGTCGTGCTCGAGGCGATGAAGATGGAGCAGCCGCTCAAGGCACACAAGGCCGGGACCGTCACCGGGCTGAAGGCCGAGGTCGGCACGGGCGTGACCAACGGCGAGGTCATCTGCGAGATCAAGGACGCGGAGTAGTCCTCAGGTAGAGGTCGCGCAGCAGCAAGATCTCGGCCCCGTGGTGGATGGCCTCGCGGTTGATGTGCAGGACCAGCTCGGAGAGCGGGTGCTCGGCGAACGGACCCTCGGCGGGACCGCACTCGCGGCGGAGCCCCTCCTCCTCGAGCGACCGCACACCCTCGATCCAGCGGGCGTAGCCGGCGTCGAGCTGCTCCAACGCGTCGACGGCGGAGCCGGCGTAGGCGAAGTCGTCGTAGCTGATCGGCGGACCACCGAAGTGTGAGCGGCAGCGCTCCCCGAAGACCCCGACGATGAGGTGGGCCAGTCGCCAGGCGATGGTCGTGACCGGCGCCGGATCGGGCTCGGGGTAGGCGTAGTCGCAGCGCCACTCGCCCGTTCCGGCCTGGACGGCGGCGCTCCCCTCGCCGACGCGACGCACGTTCCAGCAGTCGGCGACCGGTTCCCAGAAGTACTCGTCGTCGGTCAGCCCGCCCCACCTCGGTCGCACGTGGTTGGTCCAGTGCCAGTCGAGCTGCTCGAGGAGCTGGGTGTTCCAGGGCACCGTGATCGCGGACATGTCTGGACCACATCACGACCCACCGACAGATTCCGGGTCGAGATGCACGCATTCCGGCAACTCTTTGCTAACTTAGTCGAGTTAGTTACTCGACTTTGGAGGCGTGCGATGCGAGGTGGAGAAGGCGACTGCTGCGTGGTGGTGGTCGGAGCCGGTGCGGCCGGCGCGCTGACGGCATCGCACCTGGTCACCGGTCTGTCGTCCCGCTACCGGATCGCACTGGTCGACCCGTCCCCCACGACCGGCCGCGGGCCGGCGTACTCCACGACCGACGACCGGCACCTGCTGAACGTGCCGGCGAGCGGGATGAGCGCGTTCCCGCGCGACCCCGAGCACTTCTTCCGCTGGGTGCGCACCCACCACGACTCCGACACCCAACCGCAGGACTTCGTCCCCCGCCGGGTGTACGGCGACTACGTCTCCGGCCTGCTGCAGACCGCCGCCGAGTACCCCGGCAACGCCCGTCTCGAGCGACGCACCGAGTCCGTGCTCGGGATCGAACGTCGCGGCGACCGCTTCGTGGTCAGGCTCTCCTCCGGCCAGTCGATCGTGGCCAGGGCGGTCGTGCTGGCCACCGGCTCACGGCCCGGCACCGACTGGGCACCGGCGGCTCTCACGTCGTCGGACCGGCTGGTGGCCGACCCGTGGACCCAGGGGCTCCCCGACGGGGACCTGCTCCTGGTCGGCACCGGGCTGACCATGGTCGACCTCGCCATCTCGGCCGACCGTCCAGGTCGGACCCTGCACACGGTGTCGCGCCACGACCTGGTGCCCGAGGTGCACCGCCTGCCCACGACACCGGCCGTGCCCCCTCCGCCCGGCATCACCCGGATCGCCACCCTCGACGAGCTGCGTGACGTCGTCGACGCTCACGTCGCGCGCACGGTCGCGGAGACCGGCGACTGGCGGGCCGCGATCGACGGACTCCGCCCTGTGACCGCGCAGCTCTGGCAGGGCATGGACGACGAGGACAAGCGACGGTTCCTGGCCGACCACTCGCGCACCTGGGGCGTGCACCGTCACCGGATGCCACCGGTCACTGCTGGCCGGCTCGCCGAGATCACCGAGGCCGGTCGGCTGGTGCGCCACTCCGGCACGCTGGTCGACGCGTGCGAGGTCGACGGCGGCATCGAGGCGACCCTGGCCGACGGCTCCACGGTCGTGGTGGCCGGCGTCGTCAACTGCACCGGCCCGATCGACGCCCTGTCGGCCGATCCGCTGCTGGCCGGCCTGGCCCGCACCGGCCTGGTCCGACCCGGTCCGGCCGGGCTCGGCATCGACACCGCCGACGACGGTCGCGTCCTCGGCGTACTCCCCACCGGCATGCCGCTCTACGCCATCGGCACCCTGCGCCGCGGCAACCTCTTCGAGACCACCGCCATGCCCGAGATCCGCGAGCAGGCCTACGACGTCGCGCGCGCCGTCGTACGCGCGCTGCACGGGGAGACCAAGCGCCGCCCGACCGACGCCTACGGACTCACCCTCACGACCAGCAAGAAGGCGGCCGAGACCTACAACGCCGCGCTCGGCCGGCTGCTGCGCCTGCAGGACGGAGTGGAGGAGGCCCTCTCGGCGGCCGTCGAGCTGGACCCGTACTTCACCCAGGCCCAGGCCGCGCTCTCCCTGCTCGGGCACGAGTGGGGAGCCACCGGCTCGTGGCGCACGGCGCTGCGCAACGCGCACGCGGCCGCCGCCGAGCGCCACCTCGACGACCGCGAGGCCAGCTTCCTCGACGCGGTCACCACCCGCCTCCGCTCCGACGAGGCGACTGGTGCGGCGGCGCTGCTGCGGCACATCCGGCTCTTCCCGCGCGACGCGCTGGCCGCCAGCGTGGCGCTGCCGACGGTCGCGTTCGGCGGGCTCACGTCCGGTCGTCAGACCTCCGACCTGGTCGAGGGGCTCGGCCGCAGCTACGGCGACGACTGGTGGTACGCCGGCCAGCTGGCCTTCGTGCGTCAAGACCAGGAGCGCTGGGCCGAGGCAGAGGACCTGTCGTCGTACGCCCTCTCGGTCGAGCCGGCCTCCGGCCACGCCGCCCACGCCCGGGCCCACGTGTTCTACGAGACCGGCGCGCACACCGCCGGACTCACCTGGCTCGACGAGTGGATCCGCATCCAGGGCCCGCGGGCCAACCACCGCTCGCACTTCTCCTGGCACGCGGCGCTGCACGAGCTCATGCAGGGCGACGTCGAGGCGGTCCGCCGCCGCTACGAGCGTGAGCTGGCCCCGCCCCTGGTCACCGGCTCCCGGGCCCTCGTGGACAGCGGTGCCCTGCTGTGGCGCTGCCTGGTCACCGACTCGTGGACCGGCGACCTGCCGAGCGAGGCGGTCTGCGGGTCGGCCCCGGACGGCTGGCTGATCTCGCCCCCCACCCCCTTCGTGGCGCTGCACGCGGCGCTCAGCCTGGCCGCCGAGCGCGACGAGATCGGGCTTGCTGCGCTACGCACCACCTCGCTCGCCCACACCGACCCCGTCTTCCGCGACGTGGTGGCACCCGTCTGCCGGGCGCTGCAGGCCGTGGTCGAGGGCGACCACGACGTGGCGGCCCGCCTGCTCGAGGACGTGCTCCCCCGCGCCACCGCCCTCGGTGGCAGCGCCGCCCAGCGCGAGGTGCTCCAGGACACGCTGGTCTTCGCGCTCGCCCGCTCGGGACAGGGTGACCGAGCCGCTGCGGTGCTCGACGAGCGGCTCTCCCGGCGGCTCTCCCCCCTCGACGCACGCCACCGTGACGTCATACGAAGTGGTCGCCGCAGCGACCAGACCGTAGGACGTCCTGACTCACCGGAGCCCGGGGTGGTTCTTGGCCAGGATCCAGGCGAGCGGCTTCTTCGGGGCGATCGTGGAGAAGGCGGCCCCCACCTTGTTGGCGGCACCCGGGATGACCACGACCTTGCCGGCCTCCATGCCCGCGACCGCGGCACGGGCCACCTCCGGAGCCGGCACCCACATGATCTGCGGGAGTGACTCCTTCTCCTCCTTCGAGGTGAAGCCCGCCGTCTTGCCGAAGTCGGTCTCGACCGGCCCGGGGCACAGGGCGGTCGCCCGGACGCCGGTGCCCTGGAGCTCGGCGGCGATGCTGCGCGTGTAGGAGAGCACGAACGCCTTGGCAGCGCCGTACGCCGCCTGGCCGGGCAGCGGCTGGAACGCGGCGGTGGAGGCGACGTTGAGCACCGCGCCCGTGCCGCGCTCGACCATGCCGGGCAGGAAGCGCGCGCAGAGGTCGGCCAGGGCGACGACGTCGAGCTCGAGCAGGCCCTCCTCGACCTCGGGGTCGCTCTTGTGGACCGGACCCATCGTGGAGAAGCCGGCGTTGTTGACCAGGATCTGCGGCGTCAGGCCGCGCGCCTCGATCTCGCCGAGCAGGCTCGACCGGGCGGCGCGGTCGGACAGGTCGGCCGTGATCACGTGGGCCGGGGTGTCGAGCTCGGCAGCAAGCGACTCGAGCTGCGGGGTCGACCGGGCCACGAGCGCCAGCTCGTGCCCGCGACGCGAGAGCTCCTTCGCGATCTCGGCGCCGATGCCCTTGGAGGCACCGGTGACGACGGCGACGTGGCGGGGTTTGGGGGTGGGGAGGGCCATGCCCGGAGGCTACTCGGGAGGCTACTCGCGGGTGTACCAACGGGTAGCGGGAAAGGTGACGAAGACCTCCCTGAAAATGCGAGGAGGATTTCAGGTTCGCACGGAGAACATGATGTACTCCTCATATGACTCAGGCACCCCCGAGCAGCACCTCCCACCCCTCCACGACCCCCTCCCACGGGCAGTCCCTGGCCGACCGGCTGAACAACCAGACGGGCGCCGGCGAGGAGTTCGCCGTGACCTTCGGCGGGCAGGGCACCGACTGGTTCGCGACCCTGCGCGACCTGGTCGAGGAGGACCAGCGCACCGACCGGATCGGCGCGCTCGTCGAGGAGTCGGCGCGTCTCGTCAAGCCCGTCAGCACGCAGCTGGCCGCTGCGCTCCCCCGCCCGTTCGAGCCGCACCGCTGGCTCCAGGACGACATCGTCCCCGCCACCGGTGACCTCCAGAACGGCAGCCTGTCGCTGCCCGGCGTGCTGCTCACCCAGCTCGCCACCCTCGACCAGCTGCGCGACGAGGGGCTCGACCTGGCCGCCATCGGCCCGGTCGCCGCAGTCGGCCACAGCCAGGGCATTCTCGGCGTCGCCGCGTTCGCCGGACGCCGCGAGAGCGAGAGCGGCCGCAGTGATGTCGAACTCATGGCGATCGCCCGCCTGATCGGCGCCGCCGCCACCATCGCAGGACGCCGTGCCGGCCTCGTCCCTCACGGACAGCAGCACGACGAGACCCCGATGCTCGCCGTCACCGGCGCCACCCCCGCGGAGCTCGAGGGCCTGCTCGTCGCGGCCACCTCGGGCCAGGACGCCCCGGCCATCTCCGCGATCAACGGCCCCCGCCGCGTCGTCGTGAGCGGCTCGCCCGCAGCCCTGCGCCGCTTCCGGGCCGCGATCCAGAAGCGGACCGACGCCGACGCCGCCGAGCTCGAGGCGAAGACCCGCGGCGGTCGCGCCTTCAGCCCCGTCGTCGAGGCGCTCCCGGTCGCCCTCGGCTTCCACCACCCGGCCCTCGCGCCGGCCGTCGACCTGGTCCGCGAGTGGGCCGAGGCCTGCGACCTGGACGCCGGTCTGGCCGAGAACCTCGCCCACGCCATCTGCGTCGACACCGTCGACTGGCCGCGCCAGCTGACCGATGCCGTACGTCCCCTCACACAACAAGGGGGTACCCGCTGGGTCGTCGACCTCGGCCCGTCCACCCTCTCGGCCAACATGACCGGTCGCGCCCTGCGCGGGCGCGGCGTCACGGTGATCCCCGCTGCCACCGAGAAGGGTCGCGACGCGCTCTTCACCCCCGGCGCCGAGATCGCGCTCGCTGCCGACTGGTCGTCCCATGCCCCGGGCCTGATCGACCGCGGCGACGGCAAGCCCGTCGTCGACACCGCCTTCACCCGCCTCACCGGCAAGTCCCCGATCCTGCTCGCCGGCATGACGCCGACCACCGTCGACCCCGAGATCGTGGCGGCTGCCGCCAACGCCGGCCACTGGGCCGAGCTCGCCGGCGGCGGCCAGGTCAGCGAGGAGATCTTCGACACCAACGTCGCTCGGCTGACCGAGCTGCTCGACGAGGGCCGCACGGCGCAGTTCAACACCCTGTTCCTCGACCCCTACCTGTGGAAGATGCAGGTCGGTGGCCAGCGCCTGCTCCAGAAGGCGCGCCAGGCCGGAGCGCCGTTCGACGGCCTTGTGATCAGTGCCGGCATCCCCGACCTCGAGGACGCCGTCGCCATCATCGAGGACCTGCACGAGGCGGGCATCGCCCACGTCGTGTTCAAGCCGGGCACGGTCAAGCAGATCCGCCAGGTCGTGGCCATCGCCAAGGAGGTCGAGACCCTCGATCACAAGGTCATCGCCCACATCGAGGGTGGTGTCGCGGGGGGACACCACTCCTGGGAGGACCTCGACGAGCTGCTGCTGGCGACGTACGCCGAGCTGCGCAACGTCGAGAACCTCGTGGTCTGCGTCGGCGGCGGCATCGGTACGCCGGAGCGAGCGGTCGACTACCTCACCGGCCAGTGGGCCACCGCGCACGGCGAGGCGGCCATGCCGGTCGACGGCGTGCTCGTCGGCACGGCTGCGATGGCGACCCGGGAGGCCACCACCTCCGAGTCGGTCAAGGACCTGCTCGTGGCCACGCCCGGCATCACCCGGGACGAGAACGGCGGCTGGGTCGGGGCCGGCCGCAGCGCCGGCGACGTGACCTCCGGTCGCAGCCAGCTCGGCGCCGACATCCACGAGATCGACAACGCGGCCTCCCGCTGCGGCGCCCTGCTCGACCAGGTCGCCGGCGACGCCGAGGCCGCAACCGCGCGCAAGGACGAGCTGGTCGCCGCGATGGCCCTGACCAGCAAGCACTACTTCGGCGACGTCGCGGAGATGACCTACGAGCAGTGGCTGCGCCGCTACCTCGACCTGGCGGGTCCGCGGGCGGTCGATCCCGACCTGGTCGCGACCAGCAGCCACGGCCACGACTGGCTCGACACCTCCCTCGAGCGGTTCGAGCTGATGCTCGACCGCGCGGTCGCCCGCGTGCACCCGGCCGCGTCCGGCCCGATCGAGCGGCTCGTCATCGACCAGGTCGACCCGTCCGCGACGGTCGACCAGCTGGTCGCGACGTACCCCGAGGCCGCCACCTGCGTCCTGCACCCCGCCGACGTGCCCTTCTTCACCGAGGTCTGCCGCCGCCCGGGCAAGCCGGTCAACTTCGTGCCGGTCATCGATGCCGACGTGCGTCGCTGGTGGCGCTCGGACTCGTTGTGGCAGGCCCACGACGAGGCGTACGACGCCGCCCAGGTCATCGTCATCCCGGGCCCGGTCTCCGTTGCCGGCATCACCACCAAGGACGAGCCGGTCGCCGACCTGCTCGACCGGTTCGAGGCCGCGATCATCGCCGACCTCGAGTCCCACGACGTGACGCCGCAGGTCGCCACCAGCCGCACCACCGTGGGCGAGGGCACCACCCTGCTCGACGCCGCCGCCGACTCCCACGACGTGGTGTGGGCCGGACGCGTCATCACCAACCCGCTGCACCGACTCGAGGGCGTCACGCACTCCTTCGAGCTCGAGGGAAGCGCGACCGCCACTCTTCGAGTCCCGCTCACGCACGGCGACCTCGCCCTGGCCGTCGACCTCTCCGGCATCCCCGAGGGTCGGCTGCCGGTGATCAGCGAGTCCGCCGCCAGCGCCGCGATGGGCGAGCTGCTCGCCCTGACCGCGGGCGGTCACCTGCCCGAGGTCGCAGACGGCACCACTCGGACCACGGTGCAGTGGACCCCGGAGCTCGTGGCCGACCACGTCGGTGTCACCGACCCGGCCCGCACCCGCAAGGGCGACGGCCTCACCGACCCCGCGGCCGAGGCCGTTCCCGACGCCCTCGTCGGTCTGGCCTGGCCGGCTGTCTTCGCCTGCATCGGTGCGGTCGAGGGCCTGCTCGACCTGGTGCACCTCGACCACCGGATCACGGTGGGCACCCTCCCGACCGCGGCCTGCGAGCTGCAGGTCTCGGCCACCCGCGCCGGCGTCGTCGACACCACGGCCGGCCAGGTGATCAGCGTCGAGGTCCGCATCTGGACCACCACCGACGGCGAAGACGTCCTCGTCGCCCGCCTCTTCGAGCGCTTCATGGTGCGCGGACGCACCGGCGCGGCCGAGCTGACCGCCCCGGCGCCCCTGGCCAAGCCGGCCAAGGAGGCCACCCGCGCCCGTCTCGACCGGTTCACCGTGACCGCGCCGACCCACATGGGCGCCTTCGCCGCGGTCAGCGGCGACCACAACCCGCTGCACACCGACCTCGCCGCGGCGCGGCTCGCGGGCTTCGACGCCCCGATCGCGCACGGCATGTGGCTCTCGGCCGTCGCCCAGCGCGCAGCCGCCTCCGTCCGCGCCACCCAGCACCCGCGCGCCCTGCGCAGCTGGCTGGCCCGCTGGGTCGCGCCGCTCCAGCCCGGTGCCGAGGTGGAGATCTCCGTCGAGCGCACCGGCGTGCTGGCCGGTGACACCGTCATCGAGGTCAGCTGCCGAGCCCTCACCGAGGACGGTGGCGAGCTGGTGATGGTCGCCGAGGCCGTCGTCGCCGCCCCGCGCACGGCGTACGCCTTCCCGGGCCAGGGCATCCAGAGCCAGGGCATGGGCCTCGAGGCCCGCTCGCGCTCGGCCGCCGCCCGCGGGGTCTGGGACCGCGCCGACGCGCACACCCGCGACGCGCTCGGCTTCTCGATCCTCGCCGTGGTGCGCGACAACCCGACCGAGCTGTGGGCCGACGGAGAGCTGCACCGCCACCCCGACGGCGTGCTCTTCCTGACCCAGTTCACGCAGGTCGCGATGGCCACTCTCGCGGTGGCGCAGGTGGCCGAGATGCGTGAGGCCGGCGTCTTCGTCGAGGGCGCCATCACGTGCGGCCACTCGGTCGGCGAGTACAACGCCCTCGCCGCGGTCACCGGCATCCTGCCCCTCGAGGCGCTGCTGGAGATCGTCTTCCGACGCGGCATGGCCATGCACCACCTGGTGCCGCGCGACGCGCACGGCCGCAGCAACTACCGGCTCGCGGCCATCCGGCCCTCGCAGCTGGGTCTGGCCGACGACGACGTCGCTGAGTTCGTGGCGTCCGTCGCTGACGACGCGGGCGAGTTCATCCAGATCGTCAACTACAACCTGCGTGGCTCGCAGTACGCCATCGCCGGCACCGTCGCCGGTCTCGAGGCCCTCGAGGACGCCGTCGAGGAGCTCCGCGCACGCCACGGCGGCAAGCCGGCCTTCATCCTGGTGCCGGGCATCGACGTGCCGTTCCACTCCTCCGAGCTGCACGCGGGTGTCGCCGACTTCCGCGCGAAGCTCGACGACCTGCTCCCCGAGACCATCGACCCGTCGGTGCTCGTGGGTCGCTACATCCCCAACCTGGTGCCGCGGTTGTTCTCCCTCGACAAGGAGTTCGTCGAGGAGGTGGCGTCGTACGTCCACTCGCCCCTGCTCGAGCCGGCACTGGAGGACTGGGCGACCTGGGAGGCCGACCCGGCCCGCCTCGGCCGCACGCTGCTGATCGAGCTGCTCGCGTGGCAGTTCGCCAGCCCGGTGCGCTGGATCGAGACCCAGGACCTGCTCTTCGGCATGCTCCCCGACGGCCTGGCCATCGAGCAGTTCGTCGAGGTCGGCGTGGCCAACGCACCGACCCTGGCCAACCTGGCGGCCAACACCGTCAAGCTCCCGTCGTACGACGGGATCGCGCCCTCGATCCTGAACTCCTCCCGTGACGCCGGCGTCGTCTTCGCGACCGACACCCCGACCGTGGACGACGACGAGGATGTGGTCGAGGAGGGCGAGGAACGAGCCCCCGAGACCACCCCCGAGACGGCCGCCGCACCGGCCGCCGCGCCGGCGGCTCCCACCGCCGCTGCCGGCGCCGACCGCCCGGCCGACCTCACCTACACCGCGGCCGACGCCACCACGACCCTGGCCGCGCTGCGGACCAAGGTGCGTCCCGACCAGATCGGCCAGGCCGACACGATCGAGGCGCTGTGCGACGGCGTCTCCTCACGCCGCAACCAGCTGCTCGTCGACCTCGGGGCCGAGCTCGGCCTCGGGGCCATCGACGGTGCCGCCGAGGCGGACTGGAAGGCGCTGTCGGTGACGGTGACCAAGCTGGCCCGCACCTACTCCGCGTTCGGACCGGTGCTGACCGAGGCCGTGCAGGAGACGCTGCGCAAGTTCGCCGGCGCGGCCGGGTCGAAACCCGCCGCGATCGCCGACCGCGTCAGAGACACCTGGCAGCTCGGCCCGGGCTGGGTCACCCACGTGCAGGCCGAGCTGGCTGCGGGTCTCCGCGACGGGTCGTCGACCCGTGGGGGTTCGCTGGGCTACGAGATCGACCTCAAGGACCTCCCCGCTGTCGTCGACCACGCCGTCCAGGCGGTCGGCCAGGCGCAGGGCGTCCAGGTCACGATGCCGGCGACCGGTGGCGGTGGCGAGGGCGCGATGGTCGACTCGGCCGCGCTCGACGAGATCACCGCGTCGATCACCGGCGAGAACGGCGTACTCGCCTCCACCGCGCGCCACCTGCTCGGCAAGCTCGGGCTGGCCGACGCCGGAGTGGCCGAGGCCGAGGAGGATCTCGACGCCGAGCTGGTGCAGCTCGTCGAGTCCGAGCTGGGCTCTGACTGGGCCCGCAAGGTGGCGCCGTCCTTCGACGCGCGCCGCGCCGTGGTGCTCGACGACCGCTGGGCCAGCGTCCGCGAGGACTTCGCCCGCGTCTGGGTCGGCGACGAAGAGGCACAGGCGCACTCGTTCGCCAACGTGGACGCCGCCGCGAAGCGACAGGCGGAGTGGTGGCTGAATCGCGCGAAGCGCGAGAAGCGCACTGACGTGGAGGCGTTCTACGCCTCGGTCGGAGAAGGCGAGCAGGAGTGGCACGACGAGGTGGCCGTGGTCACCGGTGCGGCTCCCGGCTCGATCGCCGGCGCCGTCGTCGCCGACCTCCTCCGCGGTGGCGCGACCGTTGTCGCGACCACCTCGCGGCTGGACAAGGCACGGCTCACGTTCTTCCGCGAGCTCTACCGCGACCACGCCTCGACCGGTGCCGCCCTGTGGGTGCTGCCGGCCAACCTGGCCTCGTTCGCCGACGTCGACGCGCTCGTCGAGTGGATCTCCAGCCCGGTCGTCGAGACGGCCGGCGGGCAGAAGACCGAGCTGCGCCCGGCGCTCGCGCCGACGCTGGTCTTCCCGTTCGCCGCTCCCCCGGTGCAGGGCACCGCGGCCGACGCCGGCTCGCGCGCCGAGGTGGAGTTCCGGATCCTGCTGTGGGGTGTCGAGCGCCTGGTCACGGGTCTCGCAGCCCAGGGTGCCGACCACCGGATCGGCCGACGCGTGCACGTCGTACTCCCCGGCTCGCCCAACCGCGGCATGTTCGGTGGTGACGGTGCGTACGGCGAGGCCAAGGCCGCGTTCGACGCGTTCGTCACCCGCTGGCAGGCCGAGAAGGACTGGGCGCAGCGGGTCTCCCTGGCCCACGCCCACATCGGCTGGGTCCGCGGCACCGGACTGATGGGTCACAACGACCCGTTGGTCGACGCGGTCACCGCTGCCGGCGTACGCACCTGGTCGCCGCAGGAGATGGCCGCCGAGCTGCTCGCGCTCTGCACCCCGGAGTCGCGCGCGGCCGCCGCCGAGGCGCCGGTCGTCACCGACCTCACCGGCGGGCTGGGCGACGCCCAGCTCGACATGGCAGCCCTGTCGAAGCAGGCACAGGCTGCCGCAGCCGAGCCGGTCGAGACCCCGGTCAGCGACGACACGCTCCTCGCCATGACCCACCCGGCCGGTTGGGGCACCGAGCAGCCGACCATGGACTGGCCGTCGATCAAGGCCAAGCCCGAGGACCTCGTCGTCATCGTCGGCGCGGGCGAGGTGGGACCGGTCGGCTCCATGCGTACCCGCTTCGAGATGGAGGTCGAGGACAACCTGTCCCCGGCCGGCGTGCTCGAGCTGGCGTGGACGACCGGGCTCATCGTCTGGGAGCAGCAGCCGAAGGCCGGCTGGCACGACGTCGCGTCGGGCGAGCCGCTGACCGAGGCCGAGGTCGTGGAGAAGTACGCCGAGCAGATCGAGGGTGGCGTCGGCATCCGCCGCTACCGCGACGACGGCTCCATGGTCGACAACACCGCGCCGCTCGTCGTCCCCGTCTTCCTCGAGGAGGACACCTCGTTCGTCGTACGCACCCGGGACGAGGCCGACGCCTTCGTCGAGGCCGACCCCTCGAAGACGCGCATCACGCCGACCGAGGACGGCGACTGGCTGGTCACCCGACTGGCCGGCAGCCAGATCCGGGTACCGCGCCGGTTCAAGCTCTCGCGCTTCGTCGGCGCACAGGTGCCCGACGGGTTCGACCCGAAGGTGTGGGGCCTGGGCTCGATGACCGAGTCGGTCGACCGCCTGGCCGCGTGGAACCTCGTCGCCACGGTGGACGCGTTCATCTCGAGCGGCTTCGAGCCGGCCGAGCTGCTGCGCTGGATCCACCCGACGAAGTTCGCCAACACCCAGGGCACCGGCATCGGTGGCATGCAGTCCACCCGGAAGATGTACGTCGACGCGCTGCTCGGTGAGCAGCCGCCGAACGACGTACTCCAGGAGGCGCTGCCCAACGTGATCGCGGCGCACACCGTGCAGGCCTACCTCGGTGGGTACGGCGCGATGGTGCACCCGGTCGCCGCGTGCGCCACCGCTGCAGTCAGTGTCGAGGAGGGCGTGGACAAGATCCGCCTCGACAAGGCCAGCGTGGTCGTGGCCGGTGGCTTCGACGACCTCGGCATCGAGGGCATCCTCGGCTTCGGCAACATGAGCGCGACCGCCGACACCGCCGAGATGCTCGCCAAGGGCATCGACGAGCGCCACGTCTGCCGGCCCAACGACCGCCGTCGTGGCGGGTTCGTCGAGGGCCAGGGCGGCGGCACCGTCGTACTCGCCCGCGGCGACGTCGCCCTCGAGATGGGCCTGCCCGTCCTCGGTGTGATCGCGTACGCCGGCTCGTTCGCCGACGGCATCCACACCTCCATCCCCGCCCCGGGGATGGGCGCGCTGGGCGCCGGCATCGGCGGGTCGTCCTCCCCGCTCGCCAAGGGGCTGGCCTCGGTCGGCCTGTCGGCCGACGACCTGGCCGTGGTGTCGAAGCACGACACCTCGACCGCGGCCAACGACCCCAACGAGTCGACGCTGCACGAGAAGCTCGCCGAGTCGCTGGGCCGCTCGGCCGGCAACCCGCTGTTCGTCGTCAGTCAGAAGTCGCTCACCGGTCACGCCAAGGGCGGCGCCGCTGCCTTCCAGATCAACGGGCTGTGCCAGATGCTGGCTTCCGGGACGCTGCCGCCCAACCGCGGCCTGGACTGCGTCGACGAGGACCTCGCCGAGCACGAGCACCTGGTCTGGCTGCGTCGGTCGCTGGAGACCGGGCCGTTCAAGGCGGGCGTGCTCACCAGCCTCGGCTTCGGCCACGTGTCCGCCATGGTCGCGGTCGCCCACCCGGGCGCGTTCGTGGCGTCGCTCTCTCGTTCGGAACGGGACCGTTGGCTGGCTGCGGCCACCGCCCGACTCGTGGCTGGCGAGGCCCGTCGCCTCGACGCCATGACCGGCGGTGCTCCGCTGTTCGAGAAGGCCGAGAAGCGCCGCTTCGCCTCCGCCGACATGGCGGACACCAAGGCCGACGAGACCGCGATGCTCGTCGACCCGGCCGCACGGCTGGGCGACAACGGCGTCTACGCGAGAGCGGCTCGGTGACCGAACCTGGGCCGAGGTTCGCGCCGGAGGTCCTGGCCGATGCCGTCGGTGTCGGGATCGACGTCGTGGGCATCACCGCCTTCGCCGAGCAGCTCGACGAGCCCGGTACCCGGTTCGCGCAGGCGTTCACCCCCGGTGAGCGCCGCGCGGCCCGGTCCGGCTCCGGCAGCAACACTTCTCGGGAGGCCGAGTCCCTGGCTGCCCGCTGGGCGGCCAAGGAGGCCGTCATCAAGGCCTGGTCGAGCACCTGCTTCGGCCATCCCGAGGTGATCGATCCCGAGCACGTGGATCTCCGCGAGATCGAGGTGCGCACCGACGCCTGGGGTCGTCCGGCGATTCGGCTGCACGGCGAGATCGCCGAGTCGATGGCGGGCTACACGGTGCTCGTCTCGCTCACGCACGATTCCGCTGCCGATGTCGCGGCGGCGTTCGTCGTACTGCAGGAGACGCGCCCGGCCTGATCCACAGGTCTCTTTTCGACCCTTGACCCGCCTCGTCACTCCAGTAGAATCGAACACATGTTCGGCTCTCGTACTCCGCTCTCACTCGACGAGCTGGCGTGCGTGCTCGAGCGACTCGCTGCCCTCGACGGCGCCGATGCCACCGAGGCTGAGCAGATCGACTACGTCGCTGCGCTGGAGAAGCTGAAGGGCGCCGCTGCCGGCGCCCAGGTCCGGGTCACCGACCACCTGGCGGCGGCCAGGACCGCCCGCGAGGCCGAGGGCGGCGTACCGCCGGCGAGGCGCTGCCAGGGCCTCGCCGCAGAGATCGCGCTGGCGCGGCGCTGCGGTCCCCATCGTGGTGCGCAGAGCCTCGGCCTGGCCCGCGCGCTCGTCCGCGAGATGCCACACACCCACGGACTCCTGGCCCGCGGGGAGATCAGCGAGTGGCGCGCCACCCTGGTGGTGCGCGAGACGGCCGTCCTCTCCGCCGAGCACCGTGCCCAGGTCGACGCCGAGCTGGCCCACGACCTTGCCCACCTCGGCGACCGCGAGGCCGCAGCCAAGGCACGCGCGATCGGCTACCGGCTCGACCCCGGCTCCGCGATCCGTCGTACTCGCGGCGCACGGTCCGACCGGCACGTCGCCCTGCGGCCGGCTCCGGACACGATGAGCTACCTGACCGCCTTCCTGCCCGTCGAGCAGGGCGTGGCCTGCCTCGCCGCCCTCCGGCACGCCGCCGACACCGCCCGCAGCGACGGCGATGCCCGCTCACGCGGCCAAGTCATGGCCGACACCCTGGTCGAGCGGACCACCGGACGAGCCCACGCCGCCGACATTGACGTCGAGGTCCAACTCGTCATCACCGACACCACCCTGCTCAGCGACGACCACACCCCGGCCCGCGTCGTCGGCTACGGCCCCATCCACGCCGCCCTCGCCCGCCAGATCGTCCGCGAAGCGCCACGCGCCTGGCTGCGCCGCCTCTACACCCACCCCGACTCCAAGGCCCTCGTCGCGATGGACTCCCACCGCCGCCCCTTCGACGGCGAGCTCCGCGAGTTCCTCGTCGTCCGCGACCACCTCTGCCGCACTCCGTGGTGCGACGCCCCCATCCGCCACGCCGACCACATCACCCGCGCGTTCGACGGCGGCGACACCTCCGCCCAGAACGGCCAAGGCCTCTGCGAAGCCTGCAACTACGCCAAAGAAGCCGCCGACTGGAACGCGCTCCCGCTCCCCACCGACCGCCACGAGGTCCTCATCACCACACCGACCGGCCACACCTACGTCTCCACCGCACCAGACCCTGCCCTACGTGCCGCCACCTGACGAGGGCAGCGACGTCGTGCACTTCTACTCCGAAGCCCGGACACCTCGAGACGAGCTGCAACTACTCCTAGCGTGAGTGAGACCGGGGCAGCAGGAAGATCGCCACGGGAACACACCGCCGCCTTCAGGTGGCGCTGACCTTTGGCGCTTCTCCCACGTTTCGACTCCTCTCGACGAGTACCCAGCGCTGAGGTAACCACGCGCCAGGACATGCCACACGCGCCCGGCGACGGGTGGCACACGAGGCGGCAGCGCCGCAACCTTGTGCCACCTGCGTGCAGTTCTGCAGGCTGTAACGCATGACCACGCGACGAACGGCGCCAGAATCACTTCGCGAGTCGGTGCTGTTGTGGAAAGAGGCGGGGGGCAGTGAGCAGCCGCCGAGCCGATGGTCGCCGACCACCTGGCAGCGCCGATTTCCCGAGTACGCGGAGTATCTCTCCGACTTGCCCATGCCGATCAGTCGCGCGGACGTCGCCGCTCGTTGCCGTGATGCGGCTGACGGGCCGGAGCAGGCGACGCGGGCCTTCATCGCCGCAATGGTCTGGGGACACGGGCCGGTGGGATACGGGGCGTTCCGGACGAAGCGAATCCTCGATGAGAATGCGGCCGCAGGCAGCACCTTGGCGTCCGTGGCGAGGATCGCTCGAGATCAAGGCGGCCCCGAAGCATTCGCTTGGTTGGCCCAGCGTCAACATCGACTGCATTGGCTCGGGGTCGCCTTCGCGACCAAATACCTGTTCTTCTGCGCCGCAGGAGGCAGCGGTCGACCTGCGCTGGTGCTCGACCGCCTCGTGCGTGACTGGCTGTTCAACAGTCTCGACTGGCCACTTACCCTCGAGTGGGACGTGGACGACTACCGCGACTACGTGGAGACGATGGGCACCTGGGCCGTGGAACTGGATATCGCCCCGGGCAACCTCGAGATGCTCGTATTCCAGTTAGCAGCGAATGCCGATCCGCGAAGTCTGTGGAGTGCTCCGGAGCTGTTCACGGCTGCCTCGTCGCCGAGCCCCCCGATTCCCCAAGGGGTGCCCGAGGGCAGCGCAGAGCTACTCGAGATGCTGGACGATGCGGCTGGAATATTTGCTTCCTATTCGTCGGCAACCGATCAAGATGATGTCGCTGACTTCGAGCGCGGTATACGCAATCTCAAGCGCATCATCTTGGCCCGACGCTGAGCACACGAGTGCCAAGAGACGCGTCTTTCCGCCGACTGTCGGCTCAGATGCTCAGGTGGTCAGGCCGGCTTCAGGGCTCCTCCGAGGGTCCGATACAGCGTGGCGATGGTGTCCGCATCGAGAGGTCCATCTGATCCGAGCTTCGGATAAAGCTTCTTGGGCCAAAGCGCTTCGACCCCGCGCGTGACGAAGGAGCCCCCGATCAGGGGCCAGTCAGCTTCGATAAAGCAGAGCACGCCGTGGACCGGCACGGAGTCGTCGAGCTGGTCACGCACGATTGCAACCTGCCGGACGACGCCATCGACCAGGGAGGTGCAGTTGCGGGACCCGACCAAGAGTTTCTCGACTCGCGGACGCAGAAGCCCACCCTCGACCTTGAGGCGAGGTCGGCCGCGATACTTCTTGGCATCGATCACGAACACCCCGGAGGGCGTCACCGCGAGGTGGTCGATGTTGGCCCGCGAGCTCGGTATCCGCCGGTCGTGCATGACCCGGAGTCGGTCGGTGACCAACTCGTTGAGACGCTGACCCAGTCGCTCCTCACCGACGGCTCCGACGTCCCAGGCCCTAGTCGACTGCGGGTCTTAGGTGAGCGCGTGGATGAGCCCGCCCAACTTGGGATGCGCCGTCCGAATCCGCTCTTCACGCCGCGCCCTACGTCGCTCGAACTCACGCCGCGCGGACGCTCCGGGCGTGCCCGCCTCGATCACGTCCTCGGGCGGTGCAACCAACTCGGGTCCACCCCACGTGGTCGGGAGCTCAGGGTCGTCGTGCGTGATGCAGCGGACGGTCTTGGTGGTGCGCTCGTAGACTGCCTCCGCCTTGGCTGGCAACGTGGTGCCGCATACACGACACGTCCCCTGGTAGCGGAGGCGCATACGCTTCTCTTCCAGGCCCGAGTGTTCCGCCACGGCCGAGAACGCAATCGCCAACACGTGACCGGCGCAGAGGAACTCATCAACTTCCGGTACGTCCTTCCGCCGCGAGTCGCGTTGCCGTTCAAAACAGTCCGGGGTCGTCGAGGCTTGGCAACCTCTGCACGTGCGTCACAGACCACTCCGGCCACCGGCAAGCCCCAGACTCACCTCGACGTGAGGGCCGGGGACCGCCCCGAAGTACGTAGCGAAATGTCGGCATGCTGCCGTTTTGCCTGCGCGAGCCATTCGTTCCACCCACAATGAGCAGACGGTATTGGTGGCCTTGACTCCGTGACGTGGGCAGCGGGTTCCGATAGGGCGTGATGGAGAGGGTTTCTCGGGTGAGGATGCGTCGTTTTGTCGGGGCCGGGGCCGCACTGGCCGCGGCATCGGTCTTGTTCGTGACGGGTGGGGCCCGGGCCGATGGTCCTGGCGGCTTCCAGGGTGCCCCCGTGGCTGGCGTCCTGGGCGGCCAGGGCGTCACGGCGATCGTGGGCGCACCGCTGGGTTCGGACGGGGGCCTGCTCTACCTCGCCGACAAGGCCGGCATCGAGCGCCGCGAGGTTGGTGGCGGAGAGGCGGGCGTGCCGGTCTCCACGGAGATCGGGTTCAGTGGCCTGGCCCTCACTTCCGACGGAAGCCTCCTCTATGCGACGCAGCCGGTTGCCAATCGCGTCGCTGTCTTCGACACCGCCACGAACACGGTCGTTCGCCGCATGAACCAGTTCGGTACGGCGATGAAACCCACAGCGATCGCGGTCTCGCCGGACGGCACCCGGCTGTACACGGCGAGCTCGGAGTACAGCTCGATCTCGGTCCTCAGCGCCACGACCGGCTTCGTTGAGCGCACCATCCCGGCGCCGGCGGGCATGGGCACTGCCTCCGCGCTCAGCCTCACCGAAGACGGCAGCCGACTCTACGTCGCAGACGGCACCCAAGGAACGGTGTGGTCCATCGACACCGCGACCTACACCACCGCCGTGACCGTCAGCGGACTCGGCGGTCCCCTGAAGAGCCTCACCGTCTCTGATGACGGCCTCACGGGCTATGCCGCCGTCGGTGGGGACGCGGCGGCACTGAAGACGATCGACATCGCCAAGGGTGTCGCCATCCACTCGACTCCACTTGGCGAAGCCCCCTCGACGACGGCGCTGCTGTGGCTGAACCAGGTCCTCGTGGCCCTGCCGTCCCAGGCGTACATCGACATCTACTACGCCCCGTTCGCGCCTGAGCCGGAGCTTCCCTTCGACGGGCTCGTGAATGGTCCCGTCGTGGGAGGGATCGAAGGGGTGGAACCCAAGTCGATGGGCCCCGGCTTCACCTTCACCTACCAGTGGTACGCCGGCCACTACTCGCCGGCGATGCACCGCTACGACGGCCAGCCAGTCCCCGGGGCGACGTCTCGTGTGTTCCGACCAACCGAGGCCCAGATGGGGGCCGAGATGAGGGTGTACGTCTACACACACGGCGTGGGTCTGGCCCCGGGCTCCACCTTCTGCGACTTCGCGAACCCCGTGCTGGGCCCGATGCTGCCGCGCACGCCAACCATCAGCGGACGAGCCGCCGTCGGGAGCACCGTGAAGGCCAAGGTCGGCTCCTGGGGCCCTCACACCAAGGTGGGATTCTCCTACCAATGGTTCGCTGGCAAGAAGGCGATCCACGGAGCGACGCGTGCCAGCCTGCGGATCGGCAAGGCCACAGCCGGCAAGAAGGTGCGGCTTCGGGTCACCGGCAAGCAGTACACCAGCAGGAAGAGCGCCCTCTCGCGGTACACGAAGAAGGTCAAGCGCTGAGCGTCGAGGACGCGCGAGCTGAAGTCGATCAGCTCAGCTGGGTGCGCTCGACCGCCGTGACTGTCCACCCTCGCGCGGCCGCGTCGTCCAGGCGCATCGTGAAGAGGAATGGCACCACGCGGTTCGCACGCGGGTCGCCCGCGACGACCTCTTCGGTCCTTCGGTCGACCTCGTAGTAGATCCCGTGCGTGTCGACGGCGACCCGGAACGTGATCGGCTCCCGTGAGACAAGGTCGCGCACCTCGATGCTGCGCACGGTGGCAGTGCGCATGACGGTGCGGTTCGGGGTGCGGACGGCGGTGAAGTCGAGGCTGCCGTCGTTCATCGCCCACTCCTCGAGGAACGTGGCGATGGCCACCTCGAGAACCGACTTGTCGAAGCGAGCGTCGACCAGGCTCAGATCACCAGCCGCCTGATCAGCCGCGTCGGCCCAGGAGATGTTCGTCAACGACAGGACGTCGGTCGCACCCGGCACGGACATCCGCTCAGCCACCTCGAGCGTCGCGTCGCGGGCCACCGACTTCTGGTTCCAGGTGTCGGTCTCGACCGCATCGGTGAGGTGGTGACTTCCGTCCTCGGCCTGCTCGATGCCGGCCACGATCCACTCGCCCGCGCCGTTCTTGCGAAGAGTCCAGTACTCGACCGGCCGCCTCGAACGGTCCTTGCGCGTCAGCTGTTCACCGGTCCGCCGGTTCACGACGTAGTCGTTCAGCGTCGCGGTGATCCGGAACGTCACCGTGTCATCGGTCTCGCCGGGGCGGTTGGCGACGTTGACCATCTTCACGTCCGGCCCGGCGACGATCTCGACGATGTTGACCTGACCGCGCGCGACGTACTCGTCCAGCTGCTCCGCCCACTTGCCGTAGACGACCGGCGACAGGATCCTGTCGAGCATCGCCTCGTCACCGGCGGTCCACGCTCGCTGCGCCGTCACGTAGAGGCTGACGGCCCGCTCCTTGAGCGCGTCCACGTCGAACGTGTCGTCGGTGACGGCCAGGTCGTCGACCTGCGCCTCGACGGCGGTAGCGCGAGCGTGTGCCGCCTCGTCGCTGCGGTGAGCCACGCGGTCACTGGCCGTGTTCATGTTGCGCTTTGCCCGACGCTGCTGGGACCAGGTCTTGAACAAGAAGTACGCCACGATCAGCAAGATGATGACGACCGGGCCGCCACCGCCGCTGCCGAAGAAGAGGAAACCGCCGCCGCTACCGAAACGAGTGCCTCCGCCGCCCTTGAAACCGCCGCCGCCCCCGAAGCCATGACCTCCGCCACCCCCACGCGCGAAGGCAGCCGACGGCGCCGACAGGACTGAGACGCTGGCCAACCCAAGAACCAGGGCGACGGGTGCGACCAGTCGACTCGTGAGAATGCGACAGACAGACGGTGCGTGCATTGCGGCCTTCCCGACCTTCGAAAACGCTTCCGCGCCAACAGATCGTTCGACATCTCCTCCTGGATCCCAGGTCTTTGCCCATCGTCGCTCGACTGACCAAGCGCGTGGCCCGACCGAAGACCTCACGGCCCCCCGCGCCAGTGGTCGATCCGGTGGTGGTCGGGGGCGAAACCATGGTCGATGCCCCACAGGACTGCCTGGGTGCGACTGGAGACACCGATCTTGCGGTAGAGCGTGCGGATGTAGGACTTCACGGTGTTGGGCGACAGATAGGTGCGTGCAGAGACATCGGCGTTGCTGAGGCCCTGGGTGATGAACGCGAGGATCTCCGCCTCGCGCTCGCTGAGCCCCTCGCCGCGGCCCGGCCAGTCCAGGCCGTTGCTGCCGACCCGACCCGGTGGGTCACTGAAGACGATCTCTCCTGCGTGCACAGCCTCGAGAGCAGCGATGAGGTCGCGAGCGGGCAGCGCCTTGGAGAGGTAGCCGTGCACGCCTTGCTGCCGCGCGGTCTCGACCAGCTCCGGGTGGAAGTTCCAGGTGTAGACGACCACGCGACGGGCGCGTGGGTTGTCGACCAGGATGCCGATGTGCTCGTGGTCGGCCTCGGGTTGCGCGAAGCAGTCGTACAGGACGATGTCGACGGCATCGTCGAGGGGCTCGTTGGTGTCTATCTCGGCCACGATCACCCGGTCGCGGTAGCGGTCGATGATCTTGGCGAGCCCCAGCACCACGACGTCGTAGTCGTCGACCAACGCCACGGTGATCGGCCGCGTGCTGGTCGGTGTGCTCGTCGTACTGGTCATGGCCACGGAGGCAGACTAACCCACCTAGGGGTGTATCAGGCCCGCCCTAGGTATCAGATCGTGGAGAGACCAAACCCCAACGAAAGGCACCACCATGCTGGGTCTCATCCTCACCGTCCTCGTCGTCGGCCTGATCGCAGGAGCGGTGGCGCGGCTCCTCGTCCCGGGCAAGCAGCACCTGTCGATCCTCGGCACGATCGTCCTCGGCGTGGTCGGATCGCTCGTGGGCGGCTTCCTGGGCTACGTGCTCTTCCACAAGGACGCCGGCGACGGGTTCCTGCAGCCCGCTGGGCTGATCGGATCGATCATCGGCGCGGTCATCGTGCTCCTCGTCTGGATCCGTGCCTCCTCCTCCTCCTCCTCGCACCGTACGGCGCGCGTCTGAGGACGCGGATGGCCACCGCTGCCCCCCGGTGCCCCAGCTGCGGGGAGGACCTGGTCCTCGAGATGGACCCCGCCTCGCAGACAGAAGCCGACGCGGTCGTGCTGTCAGCAGATCCGCCGTTCCGTTACGTCTGCGTCTCGCCCAGGTGTCGATCCTGAGCCTGGGCTCGCCCCGCGCTCACGTACGCACCACCCACGGCTCGAGGAAGGTGGTGAACCCGGTGACGCCTCCCGGACCGAAGGTGAGCACGGACAGCCCGTGGCTGAGGAAAGCCCCGATCGTGTCGTCCCAGGCGCTGAAGGCCATGGCGGGCTGGCCGTTTGCCATGGTCGGCTCGACCCGCCAGCGACGCCCGGCGCTCAGCGGCACCTCGGCGAGGAAGGCCGCGACCGAAGCCCGGCCCCGGTACCACTCGGCGTACGGCGGCATCGTCATCTCGACGTCATCGGCCAGGAGCGCGACCACGGCGTCGACGTCGTTCCGCTCCCAGGCGGCCATGAACGCCGCGACCGTGGCACGGACCTGTCGGTCGCCGACCTCGCGCAGCACCTCCTGCTGGCTCCGCTCGGGAAGCACGGCCCGGACCGACCCTCGGGCACGGGCCAGGGCGCTCGTCACCGACGCGACAGTGGTGTCCAGGATCTCCGCGGTTTCGGCTGCGGAGAACGCGAGGACGTCGCGGAGCACCAGCACCGCCCGCTGCAAGGAGGGCAGGTGCTGAAGCGCGGCGATGAACGCCAGCTCGACGGCCTCGCGTTGCTCGTAGACCGCCTCGGCGGGGGTGGAGCCCCAGGTGAGGCCGGCGTCGGGCAGGGGCCCGAGCCACGCCGTCTCGGTCAAGGGTGCCCCCAGCCCGTCGGTCGGGTCGGCCGCCGGCCCCAGGTCGACCGGGACCAGCCGCCGCCCGCGCCGCTCGATCTCGCGGAGACAGACATTGGTGGCGACGGAGTAGAGCCAGGTCCGCAACGAGCTGCGCCCCTCGAACCGGTCCACGCCCCGCCACCCGCGCAGCAGCGTCTCCTGCACCGCGTCCTCGGCATCGTGGGAGGAGCCGAGCATCCGGTAGCAGTGCAGCAGCAACCCGGGCCGCAGCGGCGCGACCTGCTCGGCGAACTCCTCCGACGCCAGCGTCATCCCGAGTAGCTCCCCACGAGCGTCAGCTGGTGCAGCTGGGGGGTGTCGGCGCACCGGTCCTCGACCAGGCTCGCGGTGAAGCGCTGGAACGCCTCTGAAACCTGCACCTTGCCGCCGTCGCCCTCTTCGTCCACCACGTGCACGAAGCTCACGCCGTCGTCGAGGAGGTAGACCGAGTAGGTCACCCCCTCGGTCTTGCGGGCCTCGAGGTCAGCCATCACCTCGCGAACGTACTTCGTGTTCTCCTCGGTGCGCCCGTCCTTGACCCGGTAGGTCACCATCCGTGCCGTCATGCTGCTGCTCCTTCGAGAGTCCCGGATCCGGTTGATCCGGTGTCTGAGGTGCCGGCGTCCCGTACGACGGACCGCCTGGCGGGCAGTGCCAGGCCGGCGACGGCTCCGAGAGCCGACAGGGCGGCCGCGGCCAGCACGGCCCCGCGGAAGCCGTCGACGAAGTCGGCCGGCGACGCGAAGCCGCCCCTCGCCCCGAAGACCGCGACCGTCACGGCGATGCCGAGCACGCCGCCGAGCTCGCGCATCGTCGCGTTCACGCCCGACGCGGTCGCTACGTCCCGGTCCGCGACCGCGGCCACGACCGCGCTCTGGCCGCACGGGATCGCCAGCGAGACGCCGAACCCTCCGACGATGAACGGTCCGAGCGCGTCGAGGTAGGTCAGGTCGGTGCCGACGGTCGTCGCGAACCAGACCATCGCGGCCGCCTGCACGGTGAGCCCGGTCGTGAGCAGCGGCCGCTCGCCGATCCGATCGGCCAGGGCACCGGCGGCAGGCGCGAAGACCAGGAACGTCCCGGTCCACGCCATCAGGCGGACGCCGGCTCCCAGCGGTGACTCGGCCATCACCACCTGCAGGAGCTGGCCGTAGAAGAAGACCGCCGAGAAAAGCGCCGCGAAGGTCAGGAAGATGGCCGCGTTGCCGGCGGCGAAGCCCCGCACCCGGAGCAGCCGCGGCGGCAGCAGGGGGTACGCCGCCCGGCCCTCCCAGAACGCGAAGCCTGTGAGCAGCAGCAGGCTGACCGCGGCGGCGCCGAGCACCTCGCCGCTGGTCCAGCCGGCGGGCTCGCCCCGCACCAGGGCCCAGACCAGACCGAGCACACTGCCTGCGAGCAGCGCGACCCCGGGCACGTCGAGCCGGCTGTCCGGGACCCGCACCTCCGGGATGAGCCGGAGCGCCAGCGGCGCCGCGAGCAGGCCGACGGGCACGTTGAGCCAGAAGATCCACTGCCACGCGAGCCCGTCGACGACCGCACCACCGACCAGCGGGCCGCTCGCGACAGCGAGCCCGGTCACCGCGCTGAACAGGCCGACCGCGGCGCCACGCTTCTCGGGAGGGAAGGCCGAGGTGAGCAGGGCCAGGCCCAGAGTCATCACCACCGCGGCCCCCGCACCCTGCACCACGCGCATCGCGACGAGTGCGCCGACGCTGCCGGCCATCGCACAGGCGGCCGAGGCCAGGGCGAACAGGCCCAGCCCAGCGGCGTACGTCCTGGCCCGGCCGAGCCGGTCGCCGAGCACGGCCGCGGGCACCAGGAGCACCGCGAAGCTCAGGTTGTAGGCGTTGACCGTCCACTCCAGGTCGGTCAGCGACGCGCCTAGGTCCCGCCTGATGGTGCTCAGGGCCGAGGCCACCACCAGGGTGTCCAGTGCGGCCATGAACGACCCGACCGCGGTGAGCACCACGACCCAGCGGAGCCGTCCGTTCTCGTCCATCTGTGTCTCCTCGCCGACTGCCTGCTGCGGCGGCCCGGTGGCCGCTCTCATCAGGTGTGATCCGCGCGGAGCTCAGGACTGATCGGTGTGTGCTCGGATCGAGCCCCTCAGCGCATGGGGTCGACCATGGTCATGCCTGCGACCGTCGCCTGGTCGAAGTGGGGCAGCAGGGCGGCCGCCTCGTCGAGTCCGATGGTGCGTTCGATCAGGCGCTGCGGCTGGAGGACGCCTTGCTCGATGAGCGCGAGCATGGCCGGGTAGTCGGCCGCGGCCATTCCGTGACTCCCCAGGACATCGAGCTCCCAGCCGATCACCCGGGCCATCGGTACCCGGGGGTGACCGTCGACCGACGGCTGCAGTCCGACCTGGACATGGCGACCCCGACGGCGAAGGCTGAGGATCGCGTCCGCGCAGGCTTGCTCGCCGCCTACGGCATCGACGGTGACGTGGCTGCCGCCGCGCGTGAGGTCAGCAACAGCGCCCGGGATGTCCCGGCCGTCGACAGTCACCGTGTGCTCTGCGCCCAGCTCGGATGCGGCGGCGAGCGCCTCGAGATTCCGATCCACCGCGACGACCCGGGCACCCAGCGCGTGGGCGATCATGACCACGCTCAGCCCCACGCCGCCGGCACCGACCACGGTCACCCACTCCCCCTCGGTGACACGCGCACGGCCGACCAGCGCGCGGTACGCCGTGGCGAACCGACATCCGAGACTCGCGGCAGTGGCGAAGTCGACGTCCTCCGGGAGACCCACGAGATTCGTATCGGCAGCGTGCAGGGCGACGTACTCCGCGAACGATCCCCAGTGCGTGAACCCTGGCTGGTGCTGAGCCGGACAGACCTGAGCGTCCCCGGCCCGACACCAATCGCAGCGACCGCAGCCGCAGACGAACGGGACCGTCACCCGGTCCCCGACCCGCCATCGGCCGACCTGTTCACCGACCTCGACCACCACGCCTGCAAGCTCGTGTCCCGGCACGTGCGGGAAGACGATCTCCTCGTGCCCCGCCCACGCGTGCCAGTCGCTACGGCACACTCCCGTCGCCATCACCTGGACCACGACCCCGCCGACCGGGGCCGTGGGCACGGTCACCTCTCGAACCTCCGGCTGGGATCGAACGGCATCAAGGACGACGGCGCGCATCGCTACAGCCTGTCAGGCAGGGCGGGTCACGCCTCGCGGCGCGGGTCGGGAAGTACGTCGCGCCAGGAGTGCTGCGGGCGGTAGCCGAGGAGGTCGCGAGCCTTGTCGATGCAGTAGAAGGTCTCGTCGCGGCCCATCTCGCGACGCACCTCGACGTCTGGGTAGAACCGTTCGATGATCTCCTCCGTGGTCGCGGCGACCGACATGTCGGCGTTCGCGACGTTGAAGATCTCGAAGCCGAGCCCGTCGGTCTCCAGGCACCGCAGGGTGAGCTGTGCCAGATCGCGGGTGTCGATGTAGGCGAACAGGTTGCGTCGCCGCAGCGACGGGTCTTGCAGGAAGGGCGGGAACAGCTCGGCGTACTCCTCGGGCTCGATGACGTTGTTGATGCGCAGACCGTAGATGTCGGCACCGGTTCGGGCGTGGAAGGACGCCGCGGTCACCTCGCCGGCCACCTTCGACATCGCGTAGGAGTCCTCGGGGACGACCGGGTGCTCCTCGTCGACGGGGACGTAGAGCGGTTTGCGCTCACCTTGGCCGAAGCAGACGCCGTAGGTCGTCTCCGAGGAGGCGAAGACGATCTTGCGGATCCCGAGACGGGTGGCCGCCTCGAGGACGTTGTAGTGCGCGAGGACATTGGTCGCGTACGTCGCGCTGTCGGGGGCCAGCAGGACGCGAGGGACCGCGGCGAAGTGGACGACCGCGTCGTAGACCGATCCGCGGGTCAGGTCGAGATCAGGATCGTCGAAGTCATCCATGGTCGGTACGCCGGCCAACGCCGAGTAGGTCTCCCCGGCATCGGTCAGGTCGACGCGCAGATCGGTGACATCGGGATGACCGAGCGGAGTGAGGTCCGCGTTGGTGACCTGGTGACCCGCCGCGGCGAGGGAGGGCGCGACATGATGGCCGGCCTTGCCGCTGCCGCCGGTGAAGAAGATGCGCATGCACCTAGCGAATCACTAGGCCTGCACCTCAGCCGCGGTGCCCCTCGATCGCCGCGATGATCTCCGGCCGCAACCGAGCCGCAGGAATGACGGCGTCGACCGAGCCGACCTCCACCGCCCGGTGGATGTCGTGGATTCCGTCGAACTCGGCCGCGACCTCGCTGATCTTCTCCGCGCGGGTGGCGGCGCGCAGGGTGGCCTGCTCCGCCCTCAACCGGATGCGGTCCCCGTTGCGGGCGGCCGCGATGCGCTCGTCCAGCTCACGCATGGCCGGTGAGGCCGCCGTGCGCTTGTCGACCTCGCCGGTGAACACCACCGCTGCTGCCGGGGCGCCGCCGATGACCGACGCGAACGAACCCTCCACGGCGAGCACCTTCATCGACGGGTTCAGCGCCTTGGAGAACACCACGAACGCGCCACCGTGGTAGCGGGAGATCACGCAGAACACGATCTGGCCGCGGAAGTTGACGATGGCGCGGCCGATCTCGGCGCCGTACTCCAGCTGCAGGTTGCGCATCGACTCCGGTGAGCCGTCGAACCCCGACAGGTTGGCGAGTACGACGAGGGGCCGGTTGCCGCTGGCAGAGTTGATCGCCCGCGCCGCCTTCTTCGACGACTTCGGGAACAACGTGCCGGCGGTGTAGGTGTCCGGGCCGTCGGTGGGCGGGAAGCCGCTACGACGTACGGACTGGGACTCGATGCCCAGCAGACACACGGGATGGCCGCCGACATGGGCGTCCTGGACGACCGCGGTGTCGGCCTCGGCCATGCCGGCCCAACGCTCGAGCACGGCGTGGTCCTGGTCGGCGATGGCGCGCATCACCGTGCGGATGTCGAAGGCCTTCTTGCGATCCGGGTTGTGCGCGGCCGAGAAGATCTCGCCGACGCATGCGAAGTCGCTGCCCTCGATCGCATGGGGGTACGACGAGATGTCGCGGTCGGAGGGATCCGAGGTCGCAGCGCGACGCGGACCGCTCTCCCCCGGCGCGACGTAGGTGTGCTCGTAGTGGGACATGAGTACGCCGATCGCGCCGGCCAGGTCGGGCGCCCAGTACTGCGCCTGCCCGTTGGGACCCATCACGCGGTCGTAGCCGCCGATGCCGTAGTTGTCCTCGGCCGAGACGCCGCCGGAGAAGTCGAGCGACTGCTTGCCGGTGAGCACCATCGCGCTCTCCGGGGTCATCACCAGGATGCCCTTGGTGTGCATCAGCATCGTCGCCTCGGCGTTCCAGTACGGCTGGGCGCCGACGTTGATGCCCGCGACCACGACGTTGATCTCGCCGCCGTCCTGGGTGAACTCCACGATCCGGCGCAGCGCCTTGGCCACCCAGTCCATGTTCTCGGTGCCGGAGTCCATCGAGATGCGCGCGCCGGCGGAGAGCGCGAACCACTCCACGGGTACGCCGAGACGCTCGGCCAGGTCGAGGGCCGCGATGACGCGCAGGCACTCCTGCTCGGCGACCGAGCCGAGCGACTTGGTCGGGTCGCCGCAGAGCACCACGCGCTGCACGCCCTCGGGGTGCAGCGGAGTCGGCGTGGTCACGACGGCGGCGAGGATGCCGGCCGTGTTGAGGCCGTAGGGCCGGTCGACCGGCACCAGCTGACCCGAGTCATCGAGGTCGTGCTCCACCAGCGTGCCGCCTGGGCCGGCGAGCACGCCGCTCAGCTCGTAGGGGTAGACGAGACCGCGACGACGCGAGCGCACCACCTTCGAGGCGTAGTCGTCCAGGGGGGCCAAGAGGTCCTTCGGGGGCTCCTCGACCGTGGTGACCACGCCGGATCCCGGCTGGGCGCTGAAGCGCACGGCCATCGGTACCGGCTCGCCGCCGGGGTTGGCCAGGCGGCCCTGGGCGACGACCTCCTCGACACCGGCGCCGTCGGTCAGCGGGCTGATCTTGGTGCCGAGCGCGCCGAGCGCATCGAGGTCGAGGTCGACGACCGGCCAGACGGTGACCCAGACGTGGTTCATGTCGAGCTTGGCGCCGGCAGCGCCGCGGGCCACCCGCTCGCGGCGGATCGCCTCCAGGCAGTTCTCCACCGCACGCTCGGCGTGCGGCAGCCCGGTGATGGTGCCGTCCTCGTCGCGTGCGACGGACATCTGGCGCACCTGCGCGAGGGCAACCAGCCGTCGGTCCGCGGGGTTCTCGCGGGCGACGCAGTCGTAGAGCAGCACGTCGCCGGGGGCGTCCACGCGGGTGATGTCGAAGTTGCGCAGCCGCCACAGGTCGAGGCGACGGCCGACCATCGGGTGCACCCCGCGGGTCAGGTCGTCCTCGACGACCGACCCATCGGCGGCGGGGCGGAAGGCGAAATAGCCGACCTTGCTGTCGCCACCTCCGGAGCACACCGCCACGCACACGCGTCGTACGTCATGGGCGAGCGGCAGCGCGGCCAGACGTGCTCCGAGCTCGGCGCTCATCTCGTCGGCCGACGAGGGGGCGTCGGGCCAGGAGAGGTACAGGTCGACGACCGCGTCCTCACGCGCCGCACGGTCGGCGACGTACGACGCCACCGAGGTGACCAGCTCGGAGCCCTCGGTGAGCTCGGCCACCGAGCCGATCGAGGACACCAGCCGGGTCGGCCGCTCGTCGAGCGAGTAGCTCGCCAGCACGGCCGGACGCGGAGCCTCGGGGCCGCGGTCGAGCGAGCGGACGTCGTGCAGGGAGTACTCGCGGTAGTGCCGTCGTGCCAGCACCTCCAGCATCGGCTCCCGGTCCGGGACGCCCTGCTCGAGTCGCTCGCACAGGAACCCGACCGTCTGCTCGGGGATGGCGGCCAGCGCCTCGATGCGGCGTGCCCGGTCGGGGGCATCGGCGGACGCGGAGAGCGCCGCGATCTCGTCGCGCACGCCCGTCAGGACCGTCGAGCGCTCGACGTCGACCGCCGGCTGGTCGAACCAGCGGAAGCGGACGCTGCGGGCCAGGTCGCCGACCCCCGGGTAGCGCGACTGCGGGACGCGACCGACGCGCTCCAGCACCGCACGCGCCCGCCCGGCCACTTCACCGACCGGCGGGGTCTCGCGGCTCCACGAGCCGAGCAGGGCGGAGACGAGTGCGACCTCGGGCGTCGTGCGCTGCTGGGCCAGGAAGATGCGGAAGACCGCGGCCTCCAGCTCCGGCGTACGGTCCAGCGAGTCGACGCCGTAGTGGCGCAGCACGCGGCGCAGCCGCTCGCGGAACTGCTCCGGGAGCCCGCCGCGGTCGGCGTCGAGGCTCTGCAGGTAGGTGTGGAAGTGCTCGCGCGAGCTGTGCACGCGCAGCTCGGACTGGCGATCCTCGTCCATGGGCCGGTTGCGGGTCAGCTCGGCGAGGTCGGCGAAGACCTCGAGCAGCGAGACCTCGTCGGCCAGACCCTGGTCCCGCACGCTGAGGTACTCCGACAGCGCGGCGTCCTGGTCCTCGGGCGGAACGTCGTAGCCGAGCACGACCGCGCTCAGGGCGGACCGGGCTCGTTCCCGACGGGTCTCGTCGTCGAACTCGTCGTCGGCGGGCAGGTCGAGCGCGGAGTCCGCGGACACCGTCTCCTCGACGGCCTCGCCCACCTGCTCGAGCTTGATCAGCGCGGCGCCGGTCTCGACCTGGCTGCCGGTGATGACCGAGAGCTCCTTGACGCGGGCCGCGAACGGCGCCCGGATGGCGGTCTCCATCTTCATCGACTCCAGCACCACCACGGCCGTGCCGGCCTCGACCTCGTCGCCCACGGCGACGGGGGTGGCCACGACCAGCGCCGGCGCGGGCGAGCGCAGCACGCCGCCCTCGTCGCGGCTGACCCGGTGGGCGACACCGTCGACCTCCACGAGCGTGGTGGGTCCGTGCGTGGCCGTGACGACGCTGTAGCGACGGCCGCCAACGACCAGGCGGCGGCGTACGTCGTCGACGTGCTCGAGCAGCACGTCGACCGTCTGCGAGGTGTCGCCCGAGGCAACGCTCACCCGGAAACGGCCGGGGCCGGTGTTGATGGTCGAGGCGTGGTACGGCACACCGCGCAGCTTGAGCTCGACCGGCTTGCCGACCTGATGGGAGGCGCTCGGCCGGCCGCCGTGGGCGGTGTCGATCAGCCGGGCGGTCTCGATCCGGACGCCGTCGAGGTAGGCCTCGATGGCCGCGGCCACCACGGCGATGCCGGCGTGCGCGTGGGCGACCAGTCGGCCCTCGGCGCGGACGCGGTCGATCCACCCGGTGTCGGCCCAGACCGGGTCTCCTGACGTGACCTCGGGCTGGGCCAGCAGGTCGAGCACGAAGCTCTTGTTGCAGGCGCCACCCTCGATGACCACGGTCGTCGAGGTCATCGCGCGACGCAGGCGGGCCAGTGCCTCGTCGCGGGTGCGGCCGTAGGCGATGATCTTGGCGATCATCGAGTCGAAGTCGGGCGGGATGGTGTCGCCCTCGGCCACGCCGGTGTCGACGCGGATGCCGGGGCCGGCGGGGAGGGCGAGGTGCTCGATGCGGCCGGGCGACGGGGCGAAGTCACGGTCGGGGTCCTCGGCGTTCAGCCGCGCCTCGATCGCGTGACCGATCTCGGCCGGCTTCTCGCCCTCGAGGCGACCGCCCTGCGCGACGTGGATCTGGGCCCTGACCAGGTCGATGCCGGTGGTGATCTCGGTGATGGAGTGCTCGACCTGGAGGCGGGTGTTGACCTCGAGGAAGGCAAAGGTCTGTTCGCCGGGGTGGTAGAGGAACTCGACGGTGCCGGCGCCGACGTACCCCACGGCGAGGGCGAGGCGCTCGGCCGACGCCTTGAGCTCGTCGGCCTGGGCCTCACTCAGCAGCGCCGAGCTCGACTCCTCGATGACCTTCTGGTTGCGGCGCTGGATGGAGCAGTCGCGTACGCCGAGTGCCCAGGCGGTGCCGTGGCTGTCGGCGATCAGCTGCACCTCGACGTGGCGGGCACCTGTCACCAGGCGCTCCAGGAAGACGGTGCCGTTGCCGAAGGACCGCAGCGCCTCGTCGCTGGTGCGCTGGAAGGCGTCCTCGAGGTCGGCCGCGGAGGCGACCATGCGGATGCCGCGGCCACCACCACCGGCGCTCGCCTTGAGCATCAGGGGGTAGCCGATCTCCTCGGCCTTCGCGAGCGCGTCGTCGAGGGTGTCGACGGCGCCGCGGCTCCACGGCGCGACAGGTACGCCGACCTCCTCGGCGATCAGCTTCGAGCCGATCTTGTCGCCGAGGCGGCGCATGGCGTCGGCACTCGGGCCGATGAAGGTGACGCCGTGCTTGTCGCACAGGTCCACGAAGGCCGGATCCTCGGCCACGAAGCCCCAGCCGGGCCACACCGCGTCGGCCCCCGTCTCGAGCAAGGCCCGCTCGAGCACGGCCAGATCGACGTACGGCCGGTTGGCGGCCGGTCCGAGGTCGTAGGAGAGGTCGGCCTCGCGCACGAACATCGCGGTGGCCTCGCCCGTGGTGTGCAGGGCGACCGTCTGGACGTGCTCGCCCCCGGCGGCGTTGAGCTCGCGGACGGCGTGCAGCAGCCGCATGGCGGACTCACCGCGGTTGACGATCGCGATGCGACGGAACGACACGACATTCCCCTCATGTTGGACGCGCAAAATGCGAGGCAGGTCTCGCATTGGGTCCACCGTGACACGGGCGAGGGGTTACGCGCGAGTCACATAGCAGGTTCGGGCGTGGCGTTCGTCTCAGGCGTTCGTTCAGGCCAGGGTGCGCTTCTTGGCGGCCTCGGACTCGGCAGCCATCAGATAGCCGGTCAGCAGCGTCTTGAGCTGGACGACGGCGTCCGGGTGCGACTGCCCGTCGCGGATCGAGAAATTCAGCATCGAGTAGGTCACGTGCACGATGACCTCGGCGATCGACTGCCGGTCGCTGATCTTGGAGCCGGGGGTCAGCGGCGCGAGCAGCCGGGTCACCTGGGAGGCGAGGTCGCGCTCGTGCTCGGCGGCGATGGCCCGCGTCGGCGGCGTCGCCTGCATCGCCAGCCACACCGCCCGTCGCGACGGGTCGGTGCGCCAGAGGATGGCCAGGTGGTCGAGCAGCTTGTCGAGCAGCTCGAGCCAGTCGAGGCTCGGGATCTCGCCGGCGAACTTCTCCAGCTCGGCCTGCACGTTGACGGTGTCGAGCCGGTCGAGCTCGCAGATGATGGCGTACTTGTTGCCGAAGAACTGGTACAGCGACCCGATCGGTACGCCGGCCCGCAGCGCCACCTGCTCGGAGGTGAACGACTCGAAGCCCACCTCGACCAGGAGCGCCCGCGCGGCCCGGAGGATCTCGTCGAACCGGCGCCGGCTCCGCTCCTGCGACGGCCGTCGCCGCGGCAGGAACTCCGCGGGGTCGTTCGCCTGGCTCGTCATGGGGCAAGGCTACGTTGCAGCACGGGTCTGCGCCGGTTTGCACGCCTGAAATGAGCCAGCACTAGCCTCGACCCATGTTCTCCAAGATCCTGGTGGCCAACCGTGGCGAGATCGCCATCCGGGCGTTCCGCGCGTCGACGGAGATGGGCGCCCGCACGGTCGCGGTCTTCCCCTACGAGGACCGCTGGTCCGAGCACCGGATGAAGGCCGACGAGGCCTACCAGATCGGCGAGCCCGGGCACCCGGTCCGGGCCTACCTCGACCCCGACGCCATCGTCGAGGTCGCCCTCAAGGCGGGAGCCGACGCCGTCTACCCCGGCTACGGCTTCCTGTCCGAGAACCCTCACCTGGCCGAGGCGTGCACCAACGCGGGCATCACGTTCATCGGCCCGACCTCCGACGTCCTCGAGCTGACCGGCAACAAGGCCCGGGCCATCGCGGCGGCCAAGGAGGCCGGCGTACCCACGCTGAAGTCGGTCGAGCCCAACGACGACCTCGACGCCCTGATGGCGGCGGCCGGCGACCTCTCCTACCCGCTGTTCGTGAAGGCGGTCGCCGGTGGCGGCGGGCGAGGGATGCGCAAGGTCGACGAGGAGAAGGACCTCAAGGACGCCATCGACACCTGCATGCGCGAGGCCGAGGGCGCCTTCGGCGACCCGACCGTGTTCATCGAGGAGGCGGTGGTCGACCCGCGCCACATCGAGGTGCAGATCCTCGCCGACGGTGAGGGCAACGTGATCCACCTCTTCGAGCGCGACTGCTCGGTGCAGCGCCGCCACCAGAAGGTGGTCGAGATCGCGCCAGCTCCCAACCTCGACCCCGGGATCCGCGAGCGCATGTGCGCCGACGCCGTGCGGTTCGCCGAGCAGATCGGCTACCGCAACGCGGGCACCGTGGAGTTCCTGCTCGACCCCGAGGGCAACTACGTCTTCATCGAGATGAACCCCCGCATCCAGGTCGAGCACACCGTGACCGAGGAGGTCACCGACGTCGACCTGGTGCAGTCGCAGATGCGCATCGCGGCCGGCGAGACCCTCGAGGACCTCGGCCTGAGCCAGGACACGGTGCGCCTGCGTGGCGCGGCGCTGCAGTGCCGGATCACCACCGAGGACCCCTCCAACGGCTTCCGGCCGGACACCGGCAAGATCACGACGTACCGCTCCCCCGGCGGCGGCGGCGTTCGCCTGGACGGCGGTACGACGTACACCGGTGCCGAGATCTCCGCCCACTTCGACTCGATGCTGGCCAAGCTCACCTGCCGCGGACGCACCTTCGAGGACGCCGTCCGCAAGGCACGCCGCGCGGTGACCGAGTTCCGGATCCGGGGTGTCGCCACCAACATCCCGTTCCTGATCGCGCTGCTCGACGAGCCCGACTTCCGTGCCGGCCGGGTGACCACCAGCTTCATCGAGCAGCACCCAGACCTGCTCAAGGCGCGGCCCAACGCCGACCGCGGCACCCGCCTGCTCACCTGGTTGGCCGAGGTCACGGTCAACAAGCCGTACGGCGAGGCGCCGGTCAGCGTCGACCCGGTCAGCAAGCTGCCGGACATCGACCTCGACGTGCCCGCGCCCGACGGCTCCCGCCAGGCGCTGCTCACGCTCGGTCCGGAGCGCTTCGCCGCCGACCTGCGTCAGCAGCAGCGGGTCGGCGTCACCGACACGACCTTCCGCGACGCCCATCAGTCGCTGCTCGCCACCCGGGTCCGCACCAGCGACCTGCTGGCCGTCGCCGGACACGTCTCGCGGATGACGCCGGAGCTGCTCAGCCTCGAGGCCTGGGGCGGGGCGACGTACGACGTGGCGCTGCGCTTCCTCACCGAGGACCCCTGGGACCGGCTGGCCAGGTTGCGCCAGGCGGTGCCCAACATCTGCCTGCAGATGCTGCTGCGCGGTCGCAACACCGTCGGCTACACGCCGTACCCCACCGCGGTCACCAACGCGTTCGTGGCGGAGGCCGCCGAGACCGGCATCGACATCTTCCGCATCTTCGACGCCCTCAACGACGTGGAGCAGATGCGGCCGGCCATCGAGGCGGTCCGCGAGACGGGTACGGCGATCGCCGAGGTCGCGCTCTGCTACACCGGCGACCTCTCCAGCCCGGACGAGAAGCTCTACACGCTCGACTACTACCTCGGCCTGGCCGAACGCATCGTCGACGCCGGGGCCCACGTGCTCGCGATCAAGGACATGGCGGGACTGCTCCGCGCCCCGGCGGCGCGCACCCTCGTCACCGCGCTGCGCGATCGCTTCGACCTGCCGGTGCACCTGCACACCCACGACACTCCCGGTGGCCAGCTCGGCACCCTGCTCGCCGCGATCGACGCCGGTGTGGACGCGGTCGACGCCGCCACCGCCTCGATGGCCGGTACGACGTCGCAGCCGGCGCTCTCCTCCCTGGTCGCCTCCACCGACCACTCCGACCGCGAGACCGGGCTCGACCTGGAGGCCGTCTGCGCGCTCGAGCCCTACTGGGAGGCCACCCGCCGCGTCTACGCGCCGTTCGAGTCGGGCCTCGCCTCGCCGACCGGCCGGGTCTACACCCACGAGATCCCGGGCGGCCAGCTCTCCAACCTGCGCCAGCAGGCGGTGGCTCTCGGGCTCGGTGAGAAGTTCGAGCAGATCGAGGACATGTACGCCGCCGCCAACGACATCCTCGGCAACATCGTCAAGGTGACTCCGTCCTCGAAGGTGGTGGGCGACCTGGCGCTGCACCTCGTGGCCGTCGGCGCCGACCCGAAGGAGTTCGAGGAGAACCCCTCGAAGTTCGACATCCCCGACTCCGTCATCGGCTTCCTCTCCGGTGAGCTCGGCGACCCGCCCGGCGGCTGGCCCGAGCCGTTCCGCGAGAAGGCGCTGGCCGGACGCACCTGGAAGCAGCCCGTCGGCGAGCTCACCGAGGAGCAGTCCGAGGCGCTGGCCGGCACCGACCGTCGCCACACCCTCAACCAGCTGCTGTTCCCCGGCCCCACCCGGAGCTACGACGAGTCGCTGGCGACGTACGGCGACGTCTCGGTGCTGCGGACCACCGACTACCTCTACGGACTGCGCTCCGGCGAGGAGCACGTGGTCGACATCGAGGAGGGCAAGCGACTGATCCTCGGCCTGCAGGCGATCAGCGAGGCCGACGAGCGCGGCTACCGCAGCGTGCTGGCCACCATCAACGGCCAGATGCGCCCGATCAACGTGCGCGACAAGTCGGTCGAGTCGAAGGTCGCCGCCCAGGAGAAGGCCGATCTCAAGGACGACAGCCAGGTGCCGGCCCCCTTCGACGGGGTGGTCACCCTCCAGGTCGGCGAGGGCGACACGGTCGACCAGGGCCAGGTGGTCGCGACGATCGAGGCGATGAAGATGGAGGCCTCGATCACCGCGCCCAGGGCCGGCACCGTCGACCGCCTCGCCTTCACCGGCACCCAGCAGGTCGAGGGCGGCGACCTGGTGCTGGTGCTCTCCTAGCTGTTCGTGGGCTCAGCCCCAGTTCTCGGCCTTGGTCAGGCAGAACGGGTGACCGGAGGGGTCCAGCAGGACGCGCCAGGTGTCGCCCGGCTGCGGGTCGGCCACGGTCGCGCCGATCGAGACGGCCTGCTCCTGGGCGGAGTCGAGATCCTCGACCGCGAGGTCGAAGTGGAACTGCTTGCTGCCGTGGTCGTTGGGCCACGCCGGCGGCTGGTAGTCCTCCACGCGACCGAACCCGAGTGCGTGGTCGGGCCCGGTGAGCATCGCGTAGTCGCGCTCGGAGTGCGCCACGTCCCAGCCGAGCATCGCTGACCAGAAGGCGGCGCTGGACTCGGCGTCGGCACAGTCCAGGGTGACCATGGCAAGGCGGGCAGTGGGGGTGCTCATCGTGTCTCCTTCTCGGTTGTTGCGTCGTCCTCCCAGACTCGCCGTGTCCCGTCGTACCCGATAGGAGAAACGCGACAGGGTCACGGCAGGAGGGCAGACTGGCGTGGTGACCGAATGGCTCAACCCCCACTTCAACATCGAGGAGCTGCCGGCCCACCCGATCCCCATCCGCGCCGGCGACTCGGCATGGAAGCAGGTGGACCCGCGTCAACTCCCGGCGTACGTCGAGCGCTCCATCGACAACGGTCTGGGCTGGGTGGTCTTCGAGCCGAACGACAAGCACACCTGGGCTCTCGTCCGCGAACAGGTCGTCGAGTTCCTCACCCTCCTGTGGCGCGACAACCGGCTCGTCGGCACCACGCCCGAGGAGGCCTTCTTCGTGAAGGTCGACCGCACCACGATGACCCAGAACGACCTCGACAACGGCCGGCTCATCGTCCACGTCGGCATCGCGCCGCTACGACCGGCCGAGTTCGTGGTCTTCCGCATCGGGATGTGGACCGGACTGTCGGACGACTGAGGCATCCTCGACCTGTGCCCGACCCCCGCCGTACGCCGACCGCCACGTCCGCCGGCGTGCTCCGCCCGACCAGCTGGCGCAACACGTCACGCTCGAGCGCGCGGAGTGCTCGGCACAGCTGGCTCCGTGGGTGGAGAACTACTGGTCACTGCGGTGGGACCTGCCACCCGACACCTCCTACCTCAGCTCGACGCTGCCGCACCCGGCGTGCAACCTCAGTGTCGAGCGCGGCATCAGGCGCGACGGAGTCGACGACGACCCCGTCGTGGTCACGGGAGTGGTGACCCGACGCTTCGACGTGACCATTCGCGGCGCGGGCTGGGTGTACGCCGCCAAGTTCCGTCCCGGTGGCCTGGCCGCCCTCACCGGGGCGCATGCCCGCGACCTGCGCGACGTCACCGTGGCGGCCACCACCGTCTTCGATCCGGCGACCACCGACGCCCTGCGCGACCTGGCAGGCACCGACGGTGGCCGGGAGACCTTCGACGACGCACTCGCCCGGTTGGCCACCACTCCCACCGACGACTACCTGCTCCTGCTCGAGGTGATCGCCGCCATGCTGGCCGACCGGTCGCTGCTGCGCGTGGCCGAGGTCGAGCAACGCTGTGGGGTGGGCACCCGCACGCTGCAACGGCTCTTCGAGCGCTACGTCGGCGTGACCCCCAAGTGGGTGCTGTCCCGCTACCGGATGCACGACGTGGTGACCGACCTCGACGCGGGGTACGGCGGGTCGCTGGCCGATCTCGCCGCCAAGTACGGCTGGTTCGACCAGGCCCACTTCACCCGCGAGTTCACTGACCTCATCGGCGTACCACCCGGGTCCTACCAGCGCCGCGAGCGATGAGTTCTTCCCGGGCCGCGGGTCTCTACTTCCGAGAGCAACCACAGCCCAGGAGGTGAGCACCATGGCCGCAACCATCGACATCGAGATCGAATCCGGAGTGTTCACCGGGCCGGTCCAGCACCACCGCGGTTACTACGCAGGCGACTTCAGCGGGAGCCCGTGTCGGCCGATGTCGGCCGACACGGGTCACGCCGTCCAGCGGTAGACCTGACCGTCGCGGATCTCCACGTCGGCGGGCGGTCTCGGCGTCGGTGAGCCGCGCAGGTGGTCGAGCGCGCGGGAGCGACCGCGGAGCTCGCCGTGGCGGTCCTTCCAGTGCAGGTGAGGATGCAGCAGCGGCCTCAGGTCGTCCCACCGCTGCTCGTCCATCGCCCACCACGCGGCGGCGACCGGGTCCGGCTGATCGGGGAGGTCGTGCAGCATCTGCGGCACGCACATGCGCCAGGCGTCGGTGACCAGCTCGCGCGTCTCGACCTCGTCGAGGCGGTCGAGATGGGCGCACACCCACTGGTAGCGCAGGTCGGAGGTCGGCGGCAGGAAGAAGGTCTCCGGGTCGGACGCGATCAGGCTGTCGCGAGCGTCTCTCGGGTAGCCGAACCCCATCGCGGTCTCGTCGCGGGAGAACGCGACGTAGACGAGCTGGCGCACCTTGAGCTTCCAGCGGCGAGCGATGAACGCCTCGTAGGTGCGCGGCAGGGCGAGGCCGACGCGGCGTACGGCGTCAGCGTCGACCATGCGCCGACGCTAGCGTCGCGCACCGACAGTCGGCGTCAGGACGTGAAGGTGACGATCGCCCTCGGCTTGCCGTGCCGGCGCACCGAGATCGTGCCGTGCTCGAACCGGGCCTTCACCCGCTTGCCGGCACGCTGCGGTCGGGTCAGTGGGAAGCCGAGCTTCGAGGTCGCCGCACCGCGGCGTACGTAGACGGTGAGCACGCGGCCGAACTCCTCGTGCGCGCCGAGACCGGCCTTGTAGAAGATGCGTCCCTTGGCGAAGCGCTGGGCTCGACCGCCGGCGACGGCGTACTCCGCGCCCTTCTGCGCTCCGACGACCGAGGAGGCGCCGCCGATCGCCAGCCAGCGGCGGTGGATGGGGGTGGCCTGTGCGTCGGGGGCGGGTGTCGGTACCGGGGCACTCGACCCGGATCCGAAGCGGAACCAGCTGGAACGCAGCCCGAACTTCGAGCGGAACGCGTCACCGCTCAACGTGACATCGGCCTTGGAGCCGTCGAGCTTGAGCTGCTCGACGCGGCCGTACCAGTCACCGTTGCCGTCGCGGCGGGTCACCAGCACCCGCTTGAGAGTGCCCAGCGAAGGGTAGGCCTTCTGGACCGCACCCTGGGTGAGGCTGGTCGTCCAGGTGTGCATCGGATTGCCGTTGAAGCCGTCGTAGGGGTCGGCCTTGGAGACGAGGTAGGGCTGCCCACCGGCGGACATCCAGCCGCCGTTGCTCGAGGCGAACTGGGTGAAGGCCGGCTGGCCGGAGTAGCGCAGGATCTTGCCGGCGGTGGCGGTCGCGGCCGCGTTGCCGCGCGAGTCCTCGTCACCGATGCCGCCGTAAACCTGGCAGGAGGTGGTGTCGCAGGTGTCGTAGTAGCGCGTCGGGTGCGCGTTGCGGTCGAAGACGCCGTAGGTACGCGCGGCGACGGCCTGCGCGCGCACGGCCGCGGGCTGCCACGAGGTCGGCATCTCGCGTGGGATCACGCCCTGCACGTAGGCGTCGAGCCCGAGCACATTGACGGTGTTGGAGTTGCTGAGCCGGAGGGCGCCGCGATAGGCGCGCGTGGTGCCGGCAACGCGGAGGGTGAGCGAGGCCGGACCGAAGAACTCGGCGTCACCGGCGAGGGTCTTCCAGCTCTTCCAGCCACCGTTGGCGTACTGCACCACGGTGTTGGAACCCGAGGCCACCAACCGCCAGGTGGTGGCCCCGACGTTGGTGGGGACGGCGTACGACGTCGCACTGCCCGCCTGTCGTACGGCGAGCCCGCTGGCCGGCACCACCCGGACGTCGTTGTCGGTGTCGGCCGTGATCAGCACCCGGATCGACCCGGTCGCGTTGCCGAGAGCCGTGCCCGGGTAGTAGAAGGCCAGGATCTGCTGGTAGGTCAGCCCCTTGAGCGCGGCTCCCTGGGCGCCGTACTGCGACATCCCGTGGCCGTGGCCGAAGCCGTGCCCGGTCAGGGCGAGCTTGCCGCTGGCCGGCACGGTGTAGGCCTCCGAGACCGTCCTGGAGGCCTGTCCGGGGGGGGCGACGACGAGCAGGGTGGCGAGCAGTGCCAGCCCGGCGGTCGCGGCCGGGACGAGCCGTGCGGAGCGTGACATCTGTGTGACCCCAGTGACCAGTGGGAAATGAGCGAACTCGCACAGAATGGCACGCGTCGATAATCGATTTGCCCGGTTTCTAAATATGCCGGGAAATCGTCCATGAATTACATTCTTGTCATTTACGTCGGCCCGTGGTGCAGCCGTCGCGCCGCCTCGGCGATGGACCCGCTCATCGAGGGATAGACGGTGAAGGCGTGTGCCATCTGGTCGACGGTCAGCGACTCGGCCACGGCGATCGAGATGGGGTGCACCAGCTCGCTGGCGCGCGGGCCGACGACCACTCCGCCGATGATGATCCCGGTGCCGGGCCGGCAGAACAGTTTCACGAAGCCGTCGTGCACGCCCTGCATCTTGGCCCGCGGGTTGCCGGCCAGGTCGAGGCGGACCGTCTCGGCCGGGATCTCCCCCGCGTCGATCGCCTTCTGCTGCCAGCCGACCGTGGCGATCTCGGGGGCGGTGAAGACGTTGGATGAGACCTGCTTCAGGTCGAGGGGCGTGACCGCGTCGCCGAGGAAGTGCCACATCGCGATCCGGCCCTGCATGGCGGCCACGCTGGCGAGCATCAGCACCCCGGTGCAGTCGCCAGCGGCGTACACCCCACGGGCGGAGGTCCGAGAGACCCGGTCGACGCGCACGAAGCCGCCCTCGTCGAGCACCACCCCGGCCGTCTCGAGGCCGAGTTCGGCGGTCTTCGGGACCGAGCCGAGCGCCAGCAGGCAGTGCGAGCCCTGCACGGTGCGGCCGTCGGTGAGGGTGACCGTCACCTCGTCGCCGGCACGCGTGACCGACTCCATCCGCGACTTCGAGAGGACCTCCATGCCGCGGCGCTTGAGCACGTCCTCGAGCACGGTGGCGGCGTCGGCGTCCTCGCCGGGCAGCACGCGGTCGCGCGAGGAGACCAGCACGACCTCGATGCCGAGTGACATGTAGGCGCTCGCGAACTCGGCGCCGGTCACACCGGACCCGACGACGATCAGCCTGCTCGGCGCCTCGGTGAGGTCGTAGACCTGCTCCCAGGTGAGGATCCGCTCGCCGTCCGGCTCGGCGGTCGGGAGCGTTCGTGGCGCGGCCCCGGTCGCGAGCAGCACGGCGTCGGCCTCGATCGTCTCGGTACCGCCCTCGGTCAGCTCGACCACCACCCGGTCGGTGCCGTCGAGGCGCCCGAAACCACGCACCACCCTCACGCCTTCGCGCTCGAGCCGGCGGCCGATGTCGGCCGACTGGTCGGCGGCCAGCTTCATGACCCGGCGGTTGACCCGGTCGAGGTCGACGACCACGTGGTCCGCGGAGTCGCCCTCGTGGTCCTCGAAGGAGACCCCGAGCTCGGGCGCCCCGGACAGGTCGGTCATCAGCTCCGCTGTCGCGATCAGCGTCTTGCTCGGCACGCAGTCGGTCACCACGGCCGAGCCACCCAGCCCGTCGGAGTCGACGACCGTCACCGTTGCGCCGAGCTGGGCCGCGACCAGAGCCGCCTCGTAGCCGCCCGGTCCACCGCCCACGATCACGACCCGGTCGGGTTGCCCGAAGTTAGGTGTGCTCACCCGGTCATTGTGTCGCATTGCCGCGACCCGGCTGAGTCCCCTTAGTCTTCCCCCGTGACCTTGTACGCCGCCTACGGGACCAACCTCGATCCCGCCCGGATGGGCGAGCGCTGCCCGCACTCCCCCCTCCGCGAGACCGGCTGGCTCGAGGGCTGGCGGCTCACCTTCGGCGGTGAGGAGCACGGCTGGGACGGCGCCCTGGCCACGATCGTGCAGGACCCCTTCGAGCAGGTCTTCGTGGCGATCTACGACGTCACCGACGAGGACGTCGCCGCCCTCGACGGCTGGGAGTCCGCCGACACCGGCCTGTTCCGCAAGACCAAGGTCCGCGTCTCCACCATGGACGAGGAGGCGGTGGCCTGGGTCTACGTCCTCGACGCCTTCGAGGGCGGTCTCCCGTCGGCCAGCTATCTCGGCGTGCTCGCGGACGCCGCCGAGGCCGCCGACGCCCCGGCCGACTACGTCGCGGCCCTCCGCTCGCGCCCCTGCCGGTCGAACTTCGGGGGCTGACCGGACGGCACTACGCTCCTCCCGTGACCCAGACCCACACCGAAGCCGCGACCGAGGCCGCCCGGGTGCTGGCCGAGAAGACCGGGGTCGAGCGCCATGACGTCGCCCTGGTCATGGGATCCGGGTGGCTGCCCGCGGTGGACGCACTGGGTGAGGCGGTCGCCGAGATCAGTACGACGGACCTGCCCGGTTTCGCCGCCCCCGCGGTGGCCGGCCACTCCGGGAAGATCCGCTCGGTCCGGGCCGGCGAGAAGAACCTGCTGGTGTTCCTCGGCCGGACCCACTTCTACGAGGGGCTCGGCGTGCGCGCGGTCGTGCACGGAGTCCGCACCGCCGCCGCTGCGGGGTGCTCGACGGTCGTGCTGACCAACGGCTGCGGCGGGCTCGACGAGCGCTGGTCCCCCGGCACGCCGGTCCTGATCAGCGACCACATCAACCTCACCGCGACCTCCGCGATCGAGGGCGCCAACTTTGTCGACCTCACCGACCTCTACAGCCCGCGGCTGCGCGCGCTGTGCCAGGAGGTCGACCCGTCGCTCGACGAGGGCGTCTACGTGCAGTTCCCCGGCCCGCACTACGAGACCCCCGCCGAGATCGGCATGGTGCGGGCGATCGGCGGCACCCTCGTCGGCATGAGCACGACGCTCGAGGCGATCGCCGCCCGCGAAGCCGGGATGGAGGTGCTCGGCATCAGCCTGGTCACCAACCTCGCCGCCGGCATCACCGGTGAGCCGCTCAACCACGCAGAGGTCCTCGAGGCGGGCCGCTCGGCCGCGACCCGGATGGGCGAGCTGCTCGGCCGGATCGTGCCGCGGATCTGAGCTGGGTGTCCGCGATCGGTTCGACCGCGTTGACAGCGTCTCGACCGCCCGGATACCCATGAGGCACACAGACCTGGGAGGGACCCGATGAGCGACGACGACGACAAGGGATCCGGCGGCGAGGGCGGCAGCATCCTCGACGACGGTGGCATCGACACCGACGAGCGCGCCGGTCGGAGCCTCGGCATCGAGCCGAACAAGGAGCCCGACGACGAGACCAAGCAGGACATGGAGGAGGAGCGCGAGAAGCGGCTGGACCCCGACAACCGTCCCGAGGGCGCCGAGGTCGACAACACCGACCGCACCTTCGACGTCGATCGCGGCCAGTTCACCGACTCCGAGGACTACGACGAGAGCGAGCCTGCTCCGTTCAGCGACCCCGAGGACCCCAACAACTCCGACAACGACGGAGACACCGACTTCGAGGACGACGAGGACCCGGACGCCGACCAGGAGGACTGAGTGGCCAAGGTCCTCCTCACCGGCTCCGCGGGAGCGCTCGGCACGACCCTCTCCGACCGGTTGCCCGCGCTGGGCCACGAGGTGGTCGGGCTCGACCTACCGGGCCAGGGCGCGGACCTGTCCGTCGACTGCACCGACCCGGTCGCGGTCGACGAGGCGGTGGCCGAGGTCCGGCCCGACGCGGTGATCCACCTCGCCGGGATCCCGACCGAGTCCTCCCTCCCCGATGCGCTGAGCTCCCACGTGCTGACCACCGGGGCGCTGCTCGAGGCGATGCGGCGCCACGGCGTACCCCGCATCGTCTACGCCTCCAGCAACCACGCCGTCGGCCGCCTCCCGCGCTCGGTGCTGCTGGGAGCCGACACGAACGCTCGCCCCGACACCCACTACGGCGTCGGCAAGGTGGCCGCCGAGGCGCTGCTGCACCTCTACGTCGACCGCTACGGCATCGATGCGGTCAGCACCCGGATCGGGTCGTTCCTGGAGAGGCCGACCACCCGCCGGCAGCTCTCCACCTGGCTCTCCCCCGACGACACGGTCCGGATGTTCGACGCCGCCCTGAAGGCGCCGAGCCCCGGCTTCGCGGTCATCTACGGCATCTCCGCGAACACCCGTGGCTGGTGGGACCTCGCGCCCGGTCGAGCGCTGGGCTATGACCCCCAGGACGACGCCGAGACGTACGCCGCGGAGGTGGAGGCCGAGCCGGAGACCGAGGTCGACCGCGCCGAGGGTGCCCATGTGGGCGGACCGTTCGCGACCGAGGAGTACGAGCGGCCGCCCTTCGATTGATTGGAGTGCACTCGAAGTGCGAGAGTGGCGCGGTGACCGAGCTGACCATCGCCCAGGCTGCCGAGCAGACCGGACTGACCACGCACACCTTGCGCTACTACGAGCGCGACGGACTGATGCTGGCGTCGGTCGACCGATCCTCCTCCGGACACCGTCGCTACTCCGACCGCGACCTGACCTGGATCGCGATGATCACCCGGCTCCGCTCGACAGGCATGCCGATGCGCGACGTACGGCGCTACGCCGCGCTCGTCCGTCAGGGCGACGGCAACGAGGCCGAGCGTCTCGAACTCCTCAAGGCCCACCGCGAGCGGGTCGAGCGCCAGCTCTCCGAGGTGACCGGCCACCTGCGGGCGATCGACCACAAGATCGGCATCTACGAGGGAAGGCTCGAACAAGCCTCGTGACGGACTTGACTTCGAGTGCACTCGAAGGAGTTGGGTGGAACACATGACGATCACTCAACGCACTCTCGGAACCGGCGACGCCGCGCTCACCGTATCCAGCCTCGGGCTGGGCTGCATGGGGATGTCGGAGTTCTACGGGACTCCCGACGAGCAGGGCGGCATCGACACCATCCACCGCGCCCTCGACCTCGGCGTCACCTTCCTCGACACCGCAGACATGTACGGCCCGTTCACCAACGAGCTGCTGGTCGGCCGGGCGATCAAGGACCGCCGCGACGAGGTCCAGCTCGCGACCAAGTTCGGCAACGTGCGCGGACCCGACGGCGAGCGGCTCGGCATCGACGGGTCGCCCGACTACGTGCGCCGGGCCTGCGATGCCTCGCTCGAGCGGCTCGGCGTCGACCACATCGACCTCTACTACCAGCACCGCGTCGACAAGACCGTCCCCATCGAGGAGACCGTCGGCGCCATGAAGGAGCTCGTCGAGGCCGGCAAGGTCCGGCACCTCGGCCTGTCCGAGGCGGGTGCGGCCACCATTCGCCGCGCCCACGCCGTGCACCCGATCACGGCCCTGCAGAGCGAGTACTCCCTGTTCACCCGCGACCTCGAGGACGAGATCCTCGGCACCCTGCGGGAGCTCGGCATCGGGCTGGTCCCCTACTCCCCGCTGGGGCGAGGCCTGCTGACCGGCACGATCACCCGCGACTCGGGTGCCGACGGCGAGGGCGACAACCGGCGGTCGTCGTACTTCCCGCGGTTCCAGGGCGAGGCCCTCGACGCCAACCTGACCCTCGTGGAGAAGGTCACCGCCATCGCGCGGGAGAAGGGCTGCACGCCCGGACAGCTGGCCCTCGCCTGGGTGCTCGCCCAGGGTGACGACGTCGCCCCCATCCCGGGCACCAAGCGGGTGCGCTACCTGGAGGAGAACGTCGCCGCCACCGACGTCAAGCTCTCCAGCGAGGACCTCCAGGCCCTCGAGCAGGCCGTCCCCCGGGACGCCGTCGCCGGCGACCGCTACGGCGACATGTCCTCGGTCGACGCCTGAGCCGATCCGTTGCCTACCTGCCGGTAACATCAGGCGGCATGAGCACCGCCAACGCCCTGGTCACCCACTCCGTCGTCGACGGGATCGCACACGTGCGGCTGTCCCGGCCCGAGAAGCTGAACGCACTCACGCTGCAGACGCTCGAGGAGCTGGTGGCCACGGCGCGTGAGCTGCGCCGGGACCGCACGCTGCGGGCGGTCGTGGTCAGCGGGGAGGGCGCGTCGTTCTGCGCCGGGCTCGACTTCGGCTCGGTGCTGAAACGGCCGGCCGGCGTCGTCGAGGCGTTCCTCCCCCGGCCGTGGCGCGGCACCAACACCTTCCAGGAGGCGTGCTGGGCGTGGCGCCGGTTGCCGGTCCCGGTGATCGCCGCGGTGCACGGCCACTGCTACGGCGGCGGCCTGCAGATCGCCCTGGCCGCCGACTTCCGCATCGCCACTCCCGACTCGGAGTGGTCCGTGCTCGAGGGGCGGTGGGGGATCATCCCGGACATGACCGGGGTCCGGTCGTTGGCCGAGCTGGTCGGCATCGACACCGCCAAGCGCCTGACCATGACCGCGCAGATGTTCTCCGGCAAGGAGGCCAAGGACCTCGGCCTGGTCACCGAGCTGGCGGCCGAGCCGGTGGCCGCGGCCGAGGAGCTCGCCCGCGAGCTGATGACCCGCTCACCGGACCAGCTCTCCGCGGCGAAGCGGTTGTTCAACCAGACCTGGACCAGCTCGCCCCGGCGTACCTTCGCCCGCGAACGCGTCGAACAGCTGTTCCTGCTGTTCAACGCCAACACCAAGGCTGCCCGTGAGGCGGCGCTGCAGAAGGTGGCGCCGCAGTTCGGTCCGCGGCGCCGATGAGGACTTGACTAGACAGACCGGTCTGTCTAGTCTTTGGTAGACCGACCTGTCTACCGAAGGGCTCCCGATGTCCGCCACGACCTCGACCCGCACGATCGCCCGCACTCAGTTGTCGACGACCGCGTCCCTCGTCCTGCTGACCTCCCTGGTGGTCTCGTTCCTGGCCGCCTCGGCCGTCCCGACCCCGCTGTACGCCGTCTACCAGTCGGAGTGGGGCTTCTCGCCGATCACCACCACCGTGGTGTTCGGGGTGTACGCCGTCGCGGTGCTCCTCGCGCTGCTCATGCTGGGGCGGCTCTCCGACCACGTCGGCCGGCGCCCGGTCCTGCTGGCCGGCCTGCTCGGCCAGAGCGTCGCGATGGTGGTCTTCACGACCGCGGCCGGCGTACCCGAGCTGCTGGTGGCCCGGGTCGTCCAGGGGATCGCGACCGGAGCCGCGCTCGGCGCCGTCGGGGCCGGACTCCTCGACCTCGACCGATCCCGCGGGTCGGTCCTCAACTCGGTGGCTCCCGGAGCCGGCACCGCGACAGGAGCGCTGCTCTCCGGGCTGGTTGTGCAGTTCCTGCCCGCGCCGACCCACCTCGTCTACGTCGCCGCCATCGCCGTGTTCGCCGTGCAGGCGGTCGGGGTGGTGCTCATGGCCGAGACCGTGACGCGGCGTCCGGGTGCCCGGCAGTCGCTGGTCCCCGACCTCGCCCTGCCGAGGAGCGCACGACGCGCCGTGCTCGGAGCCGCGCCGGTCCTGTTCGCGGTCTGGGCCCTGGCCGGGTTCTACGGCTCGCTCGGTCCGGCCATCGTGCACGAGGTCACCGGCTCGACCACGATCGTGATGGGGGGCCTGGCCCTCTCGGTGCTCGCCGGCGTGGCCGCCGCGGCTGTCTACGTGCTGCGCGAGATGGAGCCCCGGGCCGTGATGGCGCTGGGCATCCTCGCCCTGGTCGCCGGGGTGGCCATCACGCTGACCGCGATCGACGCCGGTTCGACGTCGCTGTTCTTCCTCGGCACCGCGGTCGCCGGCGTCGGCTTCGGCAGCGGGTTCCAGGGCGGCATCCGCACCGTGATCCCGTTGCTCGAGGCCCACCAGCGGGCCGGCGTGCTGTCGGTGCTCTACATCGTGTCCTACCTCGGGATGGGACTCCCCGCCGTCGCTGCCGGCTTCCTGGTCGTGGACGGAGGCGGTCTGCTGACCACGTCGTACGAGTACGGCTTCGCGGTGATGGCCCTGGCCCTCGCTGCGCTCACCGTCGTCGTACGACGCACCACCCCGGCCGTCGCACCGGCACCGGCCGTCGCCGCGCGAGAGCTGTGCGGCCAGGGCGCTCGGTAACATCGAGAGACCTGTTCAGGAGAGTGATCGACATGCCCAGCAGCGCGACCCAGCCGAAGCTGTCAGCCCGTGACCGGTTGCTGGCGTCGGCCGACGAGCTCTTCTACCAGGAGGGCGTGCACAGCGTCGGCATCGACCGGGTCATCGAGCACGCCGGGGTGGCGAAGGCCTCGCTCTACAACTCCTTCGGCAGCAAGGAGGAGCTCGTGCACGCCTACCTCCTCGGCCGGCAGGCCACCACCACCGCGCGCGTCACCGCCGCGATCGAGGCCCAGGACAACCCGCGCGACCAGGTGCTCGCGGTGTTCGACAGCCAGGCCGAGTCCCAGCGCAGGCCGGGGTTCCGGGGGTGTGCCTTCGCCGCGGCCAGTGCCGAGTCCAAGCCCGGTGGTCTGGTCGAGGACGCCACCCGCGGCTACCGCGACTGGTTCCGCGCCCTGTTCACCCGGCTCGCCACCGAGGCCGGAGCGCAGCACCCCGAGATCCTGGGCCGCCAGCTCCAGCTGCTGTACGACGGCGCCGCGTCCTCGGGCAACCTCGACCACGACGCCTCCGCGGCCACCACGGCCCGGGCGGCGGCCGAGATCCTGCTCGACGCCAGTCTGGACGCCTAGTTTCGGCTCATGCGGCTCCCGCTAGGTTGGGAGGCATGGCTACTACTGCACTCGGGGAAGACCCCGCCCACACCGTTGGAGACCTGCCCGCCGTCGGCGACAAGGCGCCGGACTTCACCCTGGTCGACACCGACCTCGAGGAGTTCAGCCTCGCCGACATCCCGGGGCGCAAGGTGCTCAGCATCTTCCCGAGCATCGGCACCGGTGTCTGCCAGGCGTCCGTGCGCAAGTTCAACGAGCTGGCCAACGACCTCGCCGGCACCACCGTCGTGAACGTCTCGGTCGACCTCCCCTTCGCGGTCAAGGACTTCTGCGCCGCCGAGGGCCTCGAGAACGTCACGGTCGGCTCGGCGTTCCGGTCCAGCTTCGGCGAGGACTACGGCGTCCGCCTGACCGACAGCAAGTTCGAGGGCCTGCTCGCGCGCGCGATCGTGGTCGTCGACGAGGACGGCACCGTCAGCTACACCGAGCTCGTGCCGCAGATCGGCCAGGAGCCGGACTACGACGCACTGACCTCCGCGCTGGGCTGAAGCCTGGCCCGCAGGCCCTGCTCCGAGCCCACCATCATCCGGTGGTGATTCCAGACGAGCAGCGGCCGCGCGACGTACGACGCCACCACGAACATCGGGGCCTCGGCACGCACCTCCTGCTCGAAACGCAGCGAGGTCGAGCCGGGGCCCTGTTCGTCGAGGTGGTACCTCGCCCAGCCACGAATGGGCCCGTCGATGCCCACCTCGAGCAGGTCCGCGTCTCGGCGTACGGCGCTCAGCTCCAGCTCGAGGTCGTAGGGAAGCGTCGACCGGCACACCACCAGCGCGTGGTCGTCGTCGATCTTGGCGACGGCGCGGACCTGGGGCCACCAGTCGGCATAGAACTCGAGGTCGATCAGCACGTCGTGCACCCGATTTCGAGGCGCCTCTAGGGTGAAAGTGCTGGAGAACCGGTAGGTCAGTAGATCCACGTCACCAGTATCGCGACCTCGGAGGAGAACCCATGAAGCTGGCCGTCCACTGCGCGAACCTCAGCTGGCCCGGTGGTCCCGAGAAGCTCGGCTCCACCCTCGCCGACGTGGCCCGCACCGCCGACCAGGGCGGCGTGAGCACTTTGACGATGATGGACCACTGGTTCCAGATGGAGACCCTCGGCGGCCCACCCGAACCGATGCTCGAGGGCTACACCTCCCTCGGCTTCCTGGCCGGGCAGACCAGCGACCTCGACCTCGGGCTGCTCGTCACCGGCGTCACCTACCGGCACCCGGGGCTGCTGGCCAAGATCGTCACCACCCTCGACGTGCTCAGTGGCGGTCGGGCCTTCCTCGGCATCGGCGCGGCGTGGTACGAGCGCGAGCACGACGGCCTCGGCGTGCCCTTCCCCGCCACCAGCGAGCGCTTCCAGCGGCTCGAGGAGGCGCTCCGCATCGTCAAGCAGATGTGGAGCGACGACGACGGCGCCTTCGAGGGCACGCACTACCGCCTGGCCGAGACCGTCTGCGTCCCGAAGCCGATCCAGCAGCCCGGCCCACCGATCCTCATCGGCGGCAGCGGAGAGCGCAAGACGCTGCGCCTGGTCGCTCAGTACGCCGACGCCTGCAACCTGTTCGGCTTCGAGCCCGGGGAGATGAAGCGCAAGATCGAGGTGCTCGACCGCCACTGTGCCGACGTGGGTCGCGACCCGGCCGAGGTGCGTCGTACGGCGCTCGCCGGCGGCGATCCGTTCGAGGACGTCGACGCCTTCTACGGCCGGATGGAGGCGTACGCAACCCTCGGGATCGACCAGGTCTGGCTGATGCCACCGGCCGAGGACCCGGTCGGCTACGTCAGCCGGCTGTGCGACGAGGTGCTCCCCCGCCTGCGCGAGCTGGGCTGATCCGCCGATAGGTTCGGACCATGAGCGACGCCGATCTCCTCGACCGCGCCCGCGAGTGGGCGGCACAGGACCCCGACCCGGTGACCAGGGCCGAGCTCGAGGCGCTGATCGAGCAAGGCGTGACGCCCGAGCTGGCCGACCGGTTCGACGGCACCCTGGAGTTCGGCACGGCCGGGCTGCGGGGCGCTCTGGGTGCCGGTCCCAACCGGATGAACCGCCTGGTCGTGCTCCGCGCAGCGGCCGGGCTGGCTGCGTACCTCCTGGAGAAGGGCGCCACGGCCGAGGACTCCGTCGTGATCGGCTACGACGCCCGCCACAACTCCGACGTCTTCGCCCGCGACACCGCCGAGGTGATGACCGGAGCCGGTCTGCGGGCGTTCGTGCTGCCGCGGCCGCTGCCCACTCCCCTGCTGGCGTTCGCGATCCGGCACCTCGGGTGCGTGGCCGGAGTGATGGTGACGGCCAGCCACAACCCGCCGCAGGACAACGGCTACAAGGTCTACCTCGGCGACGGCAGCCAGATCGTGCCGCCTGCCGACGAGCAGATCGCCGCACAGATCGCGGCCGTCGGCGCCGTCGCCGACATCCCTCGTGGCGACGGCGGCGAGGTGCTCGGCGACCAGGTCCTCGACCACTACCTCGAGACGGTGGTCGCCCTGGCCGGCGGTGGACCGCGCGACCTCGACATCGTCTACACGCCGCTGCACGGTGTCGGCGGCAGCACCGTGGTCACCGCCCTCCGGCAGGCGGGCTTCCCCGACATCCACGTCGCGGCGGCCCAGGCCGAGCCCGACCCCGACTTCCCGACGGTGTCCTTCCCCAACCCCGAGGAACCCGGTGCGATGGACCTCGCGATGGCGCTGGCCGAGGAGGTCGACGCCGACATCGTGGTGGCCAACGACCCCGACGCCGACCGCTGCGCCGTCGCGGTGCCCGGGCCGCACGGCTGGCAGATGCTGCGCGGCGACGAGGTCGGCGTCCTGCTGGCCCAGCACCTGCTCTCGTTGCGTCGCGAAGGCGTCTACGCCACCTCGATCGTCTCCTCGTCGTTGCTGGGCAAGATGGCGGTCGCCGAGAAGCAGCTGTACGCCGAGACGCTCACCGGCTTCAAGTGGATCGGCCGGGTCGAGCACCTCGCGTTCGGCTACGAGGAGGCGCTCGGCTACTGCGTGGACCCCGCGCACGTGAAGGACAAGGACGGCGTGTCGGCGCTGATGATGGTCTGCGACATCGCCGCCCGGGCCAAGGCGACCGGTCGCACGCTGCGTGACCTGCTCGACGACCTCGCCCGGGCCTACGGCCTGCACGCCACCGACCAGCTCTCGGTGCGGATGGATGACGTGGCCGCGATCCCGGCGGTGGTCGAGCGGCTGCGCGACCAGCCACCGACGTCGCTCGGAGGGCTCGCGGTCGAGCAGGTCGACGACCTCTCGCTCGGGTCGGAGCACGTGCCGCCGACGGTCGGGTTGCGCTTCCGCCTCGCCGACGACGCCCGGGTCGTCGTACGCCCCTCGGGGACGGAGCCCAAGATCAAGTGCTACCTCGAGGTCGTCGTACCCGTGGAGGACGAGGAGGACGGCGTCGACGCCGCCCGGATCAACGCCGTCGGTCGCCTCGACGCGATCCGCGGCGACCTGCAGGCAGCGGCCGGGCTCTAGTCGACGCGCTGGACGTTGGGGCTGCGACCGCGCAGGCCGGCCCGGGTGACGACCCGCTGGATGGTCAGGTTGCGAGCGTCAGGGTGGCCGACGAAGCGGATCACCCGCAGCCCTTGGGCCTGGGCCGCGGACTCGAAGGTGAAGTGGCCGTAGTTCAGCATCCGGCCCTGGATCGGCTTGTCCACGGTGATGTCGAGGATCCGGCTCAACGGCATGGTGGCTTCCTTGCGGTTGAACAGGCCGTGCACGCGGAACACCCGCTGGTTGGTGACCACGAAGCGGTCGATGTTGCGCTGCAGGGCACGGAACCCGCCCCAGAGCAGGAGCGCCAGGCCGATCAGGATCGGCGCCCAGCCGAGCTGCACCGACGAGAACGGCACCAGCATCCAGCAGATCAGTCCGGCCGCCGCGAAAAGTCCCGGGACGACGTACACCACCCAGTGCTTGTGCACCACGTCGACGATGTCCTCGTCCTCCTCGCGCAGGAGCCGGTCACCGATGTGCGGGTCGGTGAGCCACCGCCAGACCGAGCCCATGACCGGAGGCTAGGAGCTGATCGACTTGAAGAAGCTGATGATGCCCTCGAAGAGCTGGATCAGCAGGTCCCAGATGGCGGTGCCGGTCTGCTTGGCGCTCGCGGCGAAGCCGTTGGGATCCTGCACCAGCCAGAAGCCGAGGAACAGGATCACGAGGAGGACGACCGTCTTCTTCAGGGCGCCTGTCATCGGGTGCTCCTTGAGTCGGGGGAAGGATGGTGTGCGCCGAGCTCACGCACACCCCCACCTTTGTAGCAAGTTTCGGGCCTGATTGGCGTCAGGCGCGCTCCAGGCTCTCCAGGAGCAGGTCGGCGGCGGCGTAGGGGTCGCTGTCCCCGGCGACCACCTCGGCGGCCAGCTCGTCCAGCGCGGCGTTCTCGTGCACGCCGCGCCACTGCTCGCGCAGCGCGGTCACGGCGATCGCCTCGATCTCGTCGCGGGCCCGGCGCAGCCGTCGCTTGTCCAGCTCGCCGCTCGAGGAGAGGTGCTCGAAGTGCTTCTCCAGCGCGCTCACCAGGTCGTCGATGCCCTCGCCCTTGCTGGCGACCGTCTTGACGATCTCCGGCTTCCAGGCACCGTCCGGCCGCTCCGCGAGCGCCAGCATCGAGCGCAGGTCCCGGCGTACCTGGTCGGCGCCGTCGCGGTCGGCCTTGTTGATGACGTAGACGTCGCCGATCTCGAGGATGCCGGCCTTGGCGGCCTGGATGCCGTCGCCCATCCCCGGCGCGATCAGCACCAGCGTGGTGTCGGCCATCGCGGCGATCTCGACCTCGCTCTGGCCCACCCCGACGGTCTCGATCAGGATCACGTCGCAGCCGGCCGCCTCGAGCACGCGCAGCGCCTGCGGCGTGGCCCAGGACAGGCCGCCGAGGTGACCCCGGGAGGCCATCGAGCGGATGTAGACCTCCTTGTCGAGCGCGTGGTCCTGCATCCGCACCCGGTCGCCGAGCAGCGCGCCACCGGAGAACGGCGAGGACGGGTCGACCGCGAGCACCCCGACCCGCTTGTCCTGCTTGCGGAGCGCGGTGACGAGGGCGGCGGTGGAGGTGGACTTGCCGACCCCGGGTGATCCGGTGACGCCGATGATGTGGCTGTGACCGGCGTACGGCGCCAGGCCGGCCATCACCTCGCGCAGCAACGGTGAGGCGTCCTCGACCAGCGAGATCAGCCGCGCCACCGACCGCGCGTCCCCAGAGCGGGCCTTCTCGACCAGCTCGGGGACGTCACCCGTCGACCGCCTGCTCGCCACCCTCAGGAAGCCGGCACCTTGACGACCAGGGCGTCACCCTGGCCGCCGCCACCGCAGAGGGCGGCGACGCCGGTGCCGCCCCCGCGGCGCTGGAGCTCGAGGGCGAGGTGGAGCACGATGCGGGCGCCGGACATGCCGACCGGGTGGCCGAGAGCGATCGCGCCGCCGTTGACGTTGACCTTCTCGTCGGGGATGCCGAGCTCGCGGGCCGAGGCGATGCCGACCGCGGCGAACGCCTCGTTGAACTCCACGAGGTCGACGTCGTCGGCGGTGAGGCCCTCCTTGGCGAGGGCCTTGGCCGTCGCGCTGGCCGGCTGCAGCTGCAGGGTGGAGTCGGGGCCGGCGACCTGGCCGTGCGCGCCGATCTCGGCCAGCCAGGTCAGGCCGAGCTCCTCGGCCTTGGCCTTGCTCATCACGACCACGGCGCAGGCGCCGTCGGAGATCTGCGAGGAGGAGCCGGCCGTGACGGTGCCCTCCTTGCTGAACGCCGGGCGCAGCTTGCTCAGCGACTCGGCCGAGGTGTCGCCACGGACGCCCTCGTCGGTGTTCACGACGATCGGGTCGCCCTTGCGCTGCGGGATCTCGACCGGGACTACCTCGTCGTCGAACAGCCCGTTCTTCCAGGCCTGGGCGGCCTTCTGGTGCGACTGGGCGGCGAACTCGTCCTGCTCCTCGCGGGTCAGGTTGGCGCCGGCGGCGTTGCACTCCTCGGTCAGCAGCCCCATGGCCTGCTGGGTGGTCTGGTCGAACAGGGCGTCGTAGGCCATCGAGTCGACCAGCTTGACGTCGCCGAACTTGATGCCCTCGCGCGACTTGGGCAGGAAGTGCGGGGCGTTGGTCATCGACTCCATGCCGCCGGCCACGACGATCTCGTGCTCACCGGCGCGGATCAGCTGGTCGGCCATCGCGATGGCGTTGATGCCGGACAGGCACACCTTGTTGATGGTGATGGAGGGCAGCGACATCGGCAGCCCGGCCGCCACGCCCGCCGTACGCGCGGGGTTCTGGCCGGCACCGGCCTGGATGACCTGGCCCATGATCAGGTAGTCGACCTGGTCGCCGGAGACGCCGGCCTTCTCCAGCGCGCCCTTGATGGCGACGCCGCCGAGCTCGGCTGCCGAGAGGCTCTTGAGGCCTCCGAGCAGGCGGCCGATGGGGGTGCGCGCGCCTGCGACGATGACGGAACCGGACATGTGGGGCCTCCTGAGCAGCAAATCTGGGTCGTCTCGACACTACCCACGAACGGCGCGTCGCAGGAGGGGGGTCTGCGTCACACCCGATGCCGCAGGTATGTTCGGGCGCCATGGACGACACCGCACCCCTGGTCACGGACCTGGTCGAGAACATCACCGAGCAGTACCCGGTCCACCGCGCCTTCCTGAACCAGGCGATCAGTGGCGGTACGCCCGAGGAGATCACCCGGCTGAGCAAGTACCTCGAGTTCTGCCTGGCCAAGGGCCTGACGCTCGAGTACCTCGCCGAGTGCTACCTGACCATCCTCGGTGACACCCTCGAGGAGCAGCTGTACTTCCGCGACAACGGGAGCTACCGCCACTCCACCTTCGACGAGGTGGCCGAGTCGGTCTACCACGACCGCGACTACATGGACCGCTACATGTACGGCCTGGCCATCACCAACTTCTTGTGGCCCAACCACCTCGCGATGGCCCGGTTCCTGCGCGAGACGCTGCCCCGCGACCGCTCCGGCCGCTACCTGGAGATCGGCCCCGGGCACGGCTTCCTGCTCCTCTCGGCCCTCGAGGTGGGCAGCTTCGACGAGGTGCTCGCCGTGGACCTCTCGGCCGCGAGCGTCGAGCAGACGCGGACGATCATCGACCACTTCAATCCCGACGCTCCTGCGCACGTCGAGCAGCGCGACTTCCTGGAGGCCGCCGACCTCGAGCCGGGCTCGTTCGACGCCATCGTGATGGGCGAGGTGCTCGAGCACGTCGAGAAGCCCGACGTGTTCCTGCGCCGCATCGCCGAGCTGGCCAAGGACGACGCCTACATCTTCGTCACCACCTGCATCAACGCGCCAGCCGTCGACCACATCTTCCTCTGGCGTACGACGGACGAGCTCGAGCAGATGATCACCGACAACGGACTCACGATCGTCGAGCCGCTGCGGCTGCCCTATGAGGGCAAGAGCCTCGAGGAGTCCCGCGAGCTCAACCTGCCGATCAACGTCGCCTACGTCCTGGCCAAGGCCTGACCGACCGGCCTGAGCAAGCGAGGCGTCAGCGCTTCTCGCCCATCAGCTCCACGACCAGTCCACCGCGCCGCTGCACGAAGGCCACCGTCGAGTCGAAGGTGACGGCGTAGGTCGGCTCCACCAGCAGCATGGCGTCGTTCTCCAGCTCCTTGGCGAGCGAGGCGTCGAGGTCCTCGACCCAGAAGCACAGGTGGTCGAGTCCCCCACCGCGCTTGAGCCGGGCCGCGATCGGCGACTCGACCCCGTCCAGCGGCGCCACCAGCTCGACGTCGACGCCTTCGGGGAGGCGCATCAGCGCGCACGCGACACCCAGGAGCGGGTCGTCGGTCGGACCGACCACCAGCTCGGCTCCGGCATCCTCGAACCGGCGTACGCCACCCGCCATGTTGGGGACGACGTAGCCGACGTGGTGCAGCCGTGGCCCGGTGCGCTCCTCCTGCTCGGCCGTCACCTCAGTAGCCCCCGTAGACGAAGCGGATGGCGCTGCTCGAGGTCCACGCCACGAGCATGATGATGGCCGCGAGCCCGAGCCCGAGGACCAGCTCGACCGCCAGCCTCGCGGGGAGTCCGCTGAAGGTTCGCTTCGAATCGCTTTGTTCCGTGGCCTCGCTCATGGCTTCTCGCATTTCGTTGTGTGGCCACCCATGGCGATCAGCTTGCACAGGTCGCCGGTGAGCACGCGGATCTCCGGGTCGGGGTTGAGCTTGTGGACGATGTCCTTGTAGATCGTCGGCCGGACCCGGTCCTGCAGCCCCTGCGGGTCGAAGAGGACCTTGCTGGTGGTCTGGCCCTTCGTGGCGTCAACGAGCTGCGAGCGCAGCTCCTCGATGGCCTTCTTCCCGTCAGGCCGCGCATAGAACTTCGGCGAGATCGGCGGCACGTAGAAGTAGGCCTTCACGCCGGCGCGACGCACCGCCGCGAACATGGCCCGAAGGACCTCCACGTTGATGCTCGACTTCGAGCGGACGCCGCGCTGGAGGACCGAGAGCTGCTTGGTGTCCACGGGGGCGGAGGCCGGCACGCCGCCGTACTTCTCCTGCCAGAAGTCGACCGGTCGCCGCAGTCCGAGCAGGCCGAGACCCGTCGGCGCAGGCTCCACGCCCTTGGCGACCTTGTCGAGGAAGGACAGGTCAGCGGTCTTCTCGGTCAGCTTGGTGCCCCAGTAGAGGCGGTCGTCGATCGACCCGAAGAGGGAGGACAACCCCTTCCAGCCGACGTCGCCCGGGCTGACCAGCGAGGCGGCGACGGGCCAGTCCGAGGGAGGCCAGACACTCCCCCGGGCGAGCAGGCCGTCCATGTAACCCCACTGCTGCACGCCCAGGTCGTTGAGCACCCACACCGGGTTGAGGCTGACCACCACGAGGTCGGGCTTCGAGGCGAGCGCCCGGTGCAGGGAGGACAGCTCGTCCGCGAGCCGCATCGCGTTCTGGAAGTAGACGTCGGTGGCGGGGCGCTTGCCGTCGACCGCATGGATCCGGTCGTTGACACGCCCCGGGATGATCGACTGGTGCCGCGGCCGGACGCCGAGGATCTCCGAACCGCCGATCCAGGCGATGCGGTAGGAGCCGGGCGGTGCGGCCGGGGCGTAGCCACGGGTGTCCCCGAGCTGCAGGCTGACGACGTGCGAGTGGTCGGTGCCCCTGACCCTGTTCCACGGGCTGATCAGCTCGCCGGGCTTGTAGGGCACGACCAGCGAGATGACCAGCAGCCCGAGCAGCGTGAAGCACAGGATGCGCACCAGCGACCAGGCACTGGGGGCGTACCCGACGAGGCCGCGCAGTCGCGCCAACAGCCGATCGGCGATCACGGGAGCAGCCTTTCGTAGAACGTGCCCAGCTGCGAGAGGTGGAGCTCGAGCAGCGGAAGACTGATCAGGAAGTAGATCAGGAACACCACGTTCGCACCGATCCGGCGCAGCAGCGGGCGAGGCGACGGCACGGGGTGTCGTGAGACCCACACGCGGTGGATGACCAGCCCGGCCGAGTGGTAGAGCCCGAAGATGACGAGCGGGATGCTCAGCCCGTGCCAGAGGGCGATCACCATCATGGTGGCCACGATGGCGGCGTACTGCGTCCGCGCGCGCATGCCGCCCATCGGCACGAACACGTTGCGCTGCGCGAACCGCGTCAGGCTCATGTGCCAGCTGTTCCAGAAGTCCTGGGGGTTGGTCTTCAGGTAGGGGTTGTTGAAGTTCGGCGCCAGCTTGAAGCCGAGGAGCCGGGCCGAGCCGATCGCCATGTCGGAGAAGCCGGAGAAGTTGAAGTAGAAGTAGCCGGCGTACAGCGCGAGCTCGAGCCAGTACTGCCACGCGGCGCCGTCGCGGGTGGCGAGCAGGAACACGTCGGAGCTGTTGCGCAGCAGGTAGGCGAACAGGAACACCTTGACGGCACCGATCGCGATGGAGATGACGCCGCTGAGGAAGTCGCTGGGGTCGAAGCGCACCCGGCGCCCGAGCCCGTCCTCGATCTCGGTGTACTCGATGACCGGCCCGATCACCTGCACCGGTGGGAAGAACCCGAACGCGAACTGCCGGAGGGGGTTGAGGGGCGGGACGATCTCGAGGCGCACCTTGATGATCTGGTCGACCGCCCGGAAGGTGGCGAAGCTCAGCCCGATCGGCAGGATCAGGTTGCGCACGCGGTCGATCGCGCCGAGCCACTGGTTGGTGTCGGACACCGCGGTGTTCATCTTCAGGTTGAACTGCGTGACCGACCACTCGGGCCACAGCTTCCAGATCACCATCGGCGCGAGCGCCAGCCCGATCAGCAGCGTCGTCCAGACCCAGCTCGCCCGTTTGTCGCGGAACAGCACGCTGGCGTACTGCAGCACGAAGACCAGGAACCAGAACAGCACGTAGAACAGCAGCAGACGGGGTGCGATCAGGAAGATGAGGTAGGCGCCGCTGAGGCCGAGCAACAGCTGGCGCAACCAGCTCCAGGGCGTCAGGAAGTAGAGAGGGAGTACGACGACGAACAGGACGAGCAGGTCAGAGAAGTAGGTGAACGGATCGCCGTCAAGCATCGCGCTCAATCGTCACGTGCGCCGGCGCCAGGTCGAGCGGGAGCTTCGCCTCGAAGTGACCCTCGCCGGTCTCGGTGAAGCCGAGCTCGGGGTAGAACGTGGCGACCTGGGAGTTCTTGGCCGTGGGTCGGTAGTCACCCGCGAGCTGGGTCGCCCCGGCCTCGACGGCGTCATCGGCGATGCACTGGACGACGGCGTTCTCGACACCCCGGCGCAGCACGCGGCAGCTCATCAGGAAGGTGTCGACCTCCCAGGTCTGAGCACCGGCCGCGACGATGGCGACCGCGACCAGCCCGTAGCCACCGAAGCGGTCGGAGACCTCGGCGGCGTACACGCGGTGGTCCTCGGAGGCGATCAGCGCGCTGACCTCGGCCTCGTCCCTGCGGATGGTGGTCAGGTTGAACTGGTTGGTCTTGTTGACCAGCTGGGTCACCCGGCCGACGTGCGCGGACTGGGGCCGGAAGACGCGGACGGTCAGCCCCAGCGAGGCGAGGAAGTCCTCGTGCGACTGCGCCTCGGCAGCCGCGGCCTTGCGCCCGACCTCGACCTGCATCATCGAGGTGCGCTGGCGGTCCTCGCTGGAGACCTTGGCGAACCGGAAGGCCGACAGCTTCGAGGTGAGCTCGGCGATCTCGTCCGGCTCGTCGGTGACCTTGATGACACGGACCCCGGGCAGTCGCTGCCGGACCTCCTCGAGCTCGACGTCGTTGTCGTCGACGAAGATGAAGCTGTCGGCGCCGAGGTTGAGCTCCTCGGCGATGCCGACCAGGTTGTCGGCCTTGCTGTTCCAGTCGACCCGTTTGGTCGCGAAGTGCTTCTCGGTCAGGACCAGGTCGCCGTGGCGTACGGCGAACAGCTCGGCGACGTCGGTGTCGTTGTTCTTGCTGACCATCACCAGCAGGGTGCCGTTGGCCACCTGGTAGGCCAGGCCGTTCTGGAGAGCACGGAAGGCGTTGCCCGGGAAGCTGTCGCCGACGATCACCCCCTCGGCGCCGTCCTCCCCCACGATGCCGCCCCACAGGGTGTTGTCGGCGTCGACCGCGAGCACCTTGGGCACGGCGGTGGTGAGGCTGTTCAGGGCCTCGCCGAGCAGCTGGCCGAAGGCCTTGGTGAACGCACTCGAGAACGGCTGGCGGTACATCAGGTCGTTGCGGGTGTCGTAGGCCTGCTGCACGCCGTGCGACCGGACCAGCGCGTCGAGGTCCACCAGCGTGACGGGTGCGTCGTCGAGACCGTCGAGGAAGGCCTCGACCAGGCGACCGTGCAGCACGCTCAGCCGCACGCTGGTGCGAGTGTCGAGCGGGTCCAGCCACGCGAAGACGGGCACCGGCGGGGTGGTGACCACGACCGGGGCCTTCGATCCCGCAGCCGCCTGCCTGATCAGCCCCCCGAGCTGGCGCACGTCCTCGATCAGCCCGACGGGGTCAGCCGCGTCGACCACCCAGTCCACCAGTGACTGCGTGAAGATGTCCTCCACGCGCCAGAGGACGAGGAGTGCGTCCGGCGCCGAGCCGAGGCTTCCCTCGGGATCGAGCAGCGTCTGGTGGACCAGGTTGAAGTCGGCCTCGAGGACCTCGGCCTCCTCGCCCGACACGAACGTCGACAGCAGGGAGCGGTAGAGAGGGGTGGGCGTGAAGCTGGCCGTGACTCCGATCCGGAATCGTTCGACTGTCATCTCGTCCTTAGATGTCTTCGACGCCCTTGGAGCGCAGCACCGTGCGGGCCAGACCGATCGAGCGCATCTTCATGATCTCGGCGGTCTTGAGCCGTACGCCGAACGCGTCCTCGATGATCGTGACCATCTCCATGGCGGCCAGTGAGTCCCACGCCGAGGTGTTGCTGGGACTGGTCTCGTCGCTGAGGTCTTCTGCCGGGATCCCGAGTCCCGTGGAGAACAGCTCAAGCAGTCGGTCGGACAACGAAATCACTCCTGGGCTCGGCGCTCTGGGCGGTCGTCAACGTATCACCGGGCCCAGGCCGGATCCTGTCTGGGCGCCGTGTCATGGACAGGGTCGTCAGGGCACTCCTGGTCGTGTCGGACGGGTCACACCACGTTGAGGCCGGTACGCCGCTCGGCGAGGATGCAGCCATGAGCGCTCCCCTGGACATCCCGGCCCATCTGTTCACCTGCATCGACCACGTCGGCGTCGCCGTACCCGACCTCGACGAGGCAATCGCGCTCTACCGGGACTCCTTCGGGATGGAGGTCGTGCACCAGGAGACCAACGAGGAGCAGGGCGTCCGCGAGGCGATGGTGGCGGTCGGCAGTTCCGGATCATGCATCCAGCTGCTCGCCCCGATCGACGAGACGTCCACGATCGCGAAGTTCCTCGACCGCTCCGGCCCCGGTCTCCAGCAGCTGGCCTACCGAGTCACCGACGTCGAACAGGTCTCCGCCATCCTGCGTGAGCGGGGCATCCGGCTGCTCTACGACGCCCCCAAGCGCGGCACCGCCGGCTCCCGGATCAACTTCATCCACCCCAAGGACGCCGGCGGGGTGCTCGTCGAGCTCGTGCAACCGTCCGCGGACGGCGCACACTGAGAGACGCCCCACACCCCGACGACAGCGGCATTACCGACCGGTAATCTCTCCCGGGTCTGGCCCCGAACAAGGAGCAAACCGTGCAGCAGATCCTCGATGCCATCCTCGCCGGCGACACCACCGGTGAGGAGTTCGCCAACCTCGAGCTCCCCGAGGCCTACCGGGCCGCGACCGTCCACAAGGACGAGGTCGACATGTTCGAGGGGCTGGACAGCCGCGACAAGGACCCGCGCAAGTCCTTGCACATCGACGACGTCGCCCTGCCCGAGCTCGGCCCCGGCGAGGCACTGGTGGCGGTGATGGCCAGCGCCATCAACTACAACACCGTGTGGACCTCGATCTTCGAGCCGGTCTCCACCTTCGGCTTCCTGGAGCGCTACGGCCGGATCTCCCCGCTCGCCAAGCGCCATGACCTGCCGTACCACGTCGTCGGCTCCGACCTCGCCGGCGTCGTGCTCAAGACCGGTCTCGGCGTGCACTCCTGGAACCCCGGCGACGAGGTCGTCGCCCACTGCCTCTCGGTGGAGCTGGAGAGCCCCGACGGCCACAACGACACGATGCTCGACCCCGAGCAGCGCATCTGGGGCTTCGAGACCAACTTCGGCGGCCTGGCGCACGTCGCGCTGGTCAAGTCCAACCAGCTGATGCCCAAGCCGGACCACCTCACCTGGGAGGAGGCCGCCTCTCCCGGGCTGGTCAACTGCACCGCCTACCGCCAGCTGGTCAGCAAGAACGGCGCCGGCATGAAGCAGGGCGACAACGTGCTGATCTGGGGCGCGTCGGGCGGACTCGGCGGGTTCGCGACGCAGTACGCCCTCAACGGCGGCGCGGTCCCGATCTGCGTGGTCTCCAACGAGGAGAAGGCCGCCATCGCCCGCTCCATGGGCGCCGAGCTGATCATCAACCGCTCCGAGGAGGGCTACCAGTTCTGGAAGGACGAGCGCACCCAGGACCCGCGGGAGTGGAAGCGCTTCGGCGCCAAGATCCGTGAGCTCACCGGCGGCGAGGACGTCGACATCGTCTTCGAGCACCCCGGGCGCGAGACCTTCGGCGCGAGCGTCTACGTCACCCGCAAGGGAGGCACGATCACCACGTGCGCGTCGACCTCGGGCTACATGCACGAGTACGACAACCGCTACCTGTGGATGAACCTCAAGCGCATCATCAGCTCCCACTTCGCCAACTACCGCGAGTCGTGGGAGGCCAACCGGCTCATCGCCAAGGGGATGATCCACCCGACGCTGTCGCGGACCTACTCCCTCGACGACGTCGGCCAGGCCGCGCTCGACGTCCACCAGAACGCCCACCAGGGCAAGGTCGGCGTGCTCTGCCTCTCGCCCGAGGAGGGCCTCGGCGTTCGCAACGAGGAGCTCCGCGCGCAGCACCTCGACAAGATCAACGCCTTCCGCGGCGTCTGACTGGCCGACCCGTGGCGCCAGCCATTTTGGTGCGGCGCGTCGCAGGGGTCGCGGTGGGTTTCGCCCGGTTCATGGGTGACACTGGCGTCGTACGTCGGACCAGCGACCCGACCCACGACCACGGGATAGAGGATTGAGAAGCATGAGCGACCAGGGCCTGTCCATCTTTGACCACGAGCCCGACAACTCCGCCGACGAGCCCACGCAGGTGATCAACCGCGACGGCGTCGACGCCGGCACCCAGAAGACCGCCCAGAAGGTGGCCGAGAAGCCTGCCGAGACGCCTGCCGAGAAGCCGGCGGCCCAGACACCGGCCGCACCTGCGCAGCGCAGCCAGCCCGCCACACCGGCCCCTGCTCCCGCGCGCCCGGCCGCAGCCGCCACCCCGCCGGCCACTCCCCAGGCGACTCCTCAGGCCGCCGCCCAGCCGCCCTCGCTGCCGACCGTGCGCCGCGGCGGCTACGACACCGCGGCCGTGGACAAGCACCTGCGCACCGTCACCGCCGAGAAGGCCGGGCTCGCCGCCAGCCTCACCGAGGCACAGGCACGCCTCAAGGCGCTCCAGTCCGAGGTCGACGCACTGCGCACCGAGATCGACGAGAACCAGAACCCCACCTATGCCGGCCTCGGCGGGAAGGCCAGCGAGATGCTGCGCCTGGCCGAGGAGCAGGCCTCCGAGGTGATCGAGGAGGCCACCGCCCACGCCGCCAAGATCCGTGCCAACGCCCAGCGCGACGCCGCCGCGGTCAAGGCCGAGGCCGAGGCCGACGCCGAGGACATGCGGGTCGTCCAGATGCGCGAGCTCGAGGAGAGCCGCAGCCGCACCATGGCCGACATCGAGTCCCACCGGGTCCGCTCGATGGCCGAGGCCGACGACCACCTCGCCGCCGCCAAGCGGGAGGCCGAGCAGCAGCGGCTCGCCGCCGAGCAGGAGACCAACGCCCTGCGCACGAGCGCGGCGCGGGAGTCCGAGGCCGCTCGTGCCGAGGCCGAGCGCGAGGTGCAGGAAGCCCGCCGGGCCCTGGCCGTCGAGAAGGAGCGGCTGACCCGCGAGGCGGCCGAGAACCACGACGCGGCCGTCGCCGAGACCAAGCGGCTGGTGGCCGAGGCCGAGGAGCGGTCCACCGCCGCCGAGCAGCGCGCCGGCGAGGCCACCGAGGCGGCCAACGCCGCCCGCGAGGCCTCCACGCACGAGGCCGAGCAGCTGATCAGCCGTTCGCGCCGCGAGGCCGAGCAGATCGTCAGCGCGGCCAAGAAGCAGGCCGACGCGCTGCGCAACAGCGGCCACGCCGACTCCGAGCGGGAGCTCGAGGCCCTCAAGGCCGAGGTGTCCCGCCTCACCCGGCGTCGCGACTCGATCACCGCCCAGCTCTCGGCACTGCGTGACGTGGTGGCCGGGTTCGGCAACGACGACGAGAGCTGACGCGTGGCGGCTCCCGAGGCAGGATCGGGGGGCCAGCCGGGTGGTCCCGTCGTACGACGGACCTCGGCGGCGAAGGCGACGGCCACGGCCGAGCAGCCTCCGCCGCCGGTGACCGGGCGCGTGGCCCGCGGCACCTGGAGCCGCGGCCCGTTCGTCACCGGTTTCCTGCTGGCGGCCGGCGGCCTGCTCGCCTGGTGGTTCGGCGGACTGATCATCCAGGCCAGCTCGGTGCTGATCCTGGTCGTGGTGGCCCTGTTCATCGCGTTCGGGCTCAGCCCGGTCGTGCAGTGGCTGATGCGGCACGGCGTACGCCACTCCATCGCGGTGCTGCTGGTCGCGCTCGCCTTCGTCGCCGCGCTGGCCGTCTTCGTGCTCGCCATCGCGCCCGTCGTCGCCGACCAGCTCTCGACGCTGACCAAGAACGCCCCCGGCTACTTCGACCAGCTCCAGCACAACCACCAGATCGAGAAGCTCGACGCGAAGTACGACATCATCGACAAGGCCAAGAAGTACGTCACCAGCGGTGACCTCACCCAGCAGGTCTTCGGCGGCGTGCTCGGGGTCGGGCTGGCCATCCTCGGCTTCGTCGCCAACACCTTCATCGTGCTGGTGCTGACCCTCTACTTCATGTCCTCGCTCGACACGGTCAAGGGCAACCTCTACCGGCTGGCCCCGGCCAGCCGGCGCGAGACCGTCGCCGACCTCGGTGACCGCATCCTGGCCGGCATCGGCGGCTACGTCTCCGGTGCGTTCATCGTCGCGCTGTGCGCCGGCCTGTCGACGCTGGTGTTCCTGCTCATCGTCGGCCTGGGCAAGTACGCCGTGGCGCTGGCCCTCGTGGTGTCGATCCTCGACGTCATCCCGATGATCGGTGCGACCCTCGGTGCGGTCATCGTCAGCGCGATCGGACTGGCCACCGACCTCAAGGTCGGCATCGCCTGCATCATCTTCTACATCGTCTACCAGCAGGTCGAGAACTACCTGATCTACCCGCGGGTGATGTCCCGGTCGGTCGACATCTCCGGAGCCATGACCGTCATCGCGGCACTGATCGGGGCCTCCCTGCTCGGCGTCGTCGGCGCCCTGCTCGCGATCCCGACCGCCGCCGCCATCATGCTGCTCGTCCGCGAGGTGTTCGTCCGTCGGCAGGACGCGTTGTAGCGACGCAGCTCAGGCCGTCAGCTGGCGCAGCGCCTCGACGACCACCTCGGGTCGCTGCGCGTGCACCCAGTGCCCGGCACCCTTGACCACGACCTTGCGCACGCGGGGGAAGAGCCGCCGCATCTCGGCGTCCTGCTCGCCCCGCACGTAGTCGGAGTCGCCGCCCGCCAGCCAGAGCACCGGGCCCTCGAACGGAGCCACTCCGTCGAGCCGGTCGGCCGGCCAGCCACTGAGCGCGTCGAGGTCACGACCGAGGACCTCGAGGTTGACCTGCCAGCGCCAGGAGTCGCCTTCGCGCCGCAGGTTCTGGAGCAGGAACTCGCGCACGGTCCGGTTGGGCACCGACGCCCGGAGCGCCTCGTCCGCGTCCGTCCGCCGCTGGAGCGCGTCGAGGTCGAGCGCCTCCATCGCCTCGACGTAGCCGGCGAACTCGCCGCTGCCGCCGTAGTCGACCGGCGCGATGTCGACCACGCACAGCCGGCCCACCAGCTCCGGTGAGCGCAGGGCGGTCACCATCGCCGCCTTGCCGCCCATCGAGTGACCGACCAGCGTGACCGGGTCGTCCTCCCCGAACAGGTCCGCGAGGAGGGCCGCCAGCTGGTCGGCCACCTCGACGTAGTCGAAGCTCTCGGACCAGGGCGACCGGCCGTGGTGCGGCAGGTCCACCAGCACGGTGCGATGGTCGTCGGCCAGCGCCTTGGCCACCGCCGTCCAGTTGCGGCCCTGGCCGAAGAGCCCGTGGCAGAAGACGATCGGCGACCCGTTCTCGCCGTACGTCGTGGTGTGCAGGGTCACCGCAGCATTCTGTCGCGCTGCCCCGGTTCCGGCGCGAGCAGGGTGCCCGCGGGAGGGTTCGGCTGACCGGCTCAGGCCGACCAGCGCACCGCTTCCTCGACGACGTCGGCGAACGCGTAGACACCGCGCAGGTCGGCGCGCACGGCGTACAACGAGCTGACGCCCTGGAGGTGTCGACTGGCGAGGTCTCGCTGGGCCGCGCTGCGCGGGTACTCCTGCTCGATGAGAACGGTCATCGGGTCCATGTCCACTCCTTCAGGTCTGATGGGCTACCTGAATCGTGGAGGAGCAACGTCACCGAGAGGTTGACGCTCGGTTACCGGCAGATCACCAGAAGCCGGACCGTCGAACAATCAGAAGTCGAAACCGTCGAACATGTCGCCGACGCCGTCGAACATGCCGCCGATGCCGTCGCCGATGGAGCCGATGCCTTCGCCGAGCCCCTCGCCGATCGCGCCGATCCCGTCACCGAGACCGTCGAAGCCACCGCCGAAGAGCATCCCCATGAACATCATGTCCATCATCCCGAAGCCACCGAAGTAACCCTGGGCGTAGGGCTGGTAGGCGCGTCCGCCCTGCCAGTAGGGCACCCGCTGGGAGCCGACCATCACCTTGCGGATGTCGGGCTCGGCTCCGGCCCGCACGCGCTCGGCGTCGAGGGCGCACGCGGGTACGTCGCGCAGGCTGCCGCCCGGCGGCGCGTAGGGCACGTCCTCGACCGAGAGGCCGTGCCGCGGGTCGAAGAAGCACGGCGGCCGACGGGTCGGCAGCGGCGCGCCGGCGACACGCGCCCGCACGCAGGCCATCGCGTAGCGTCCGTCCTCGAGGATCTCGGTGACGTGCCTGACCTGCTCGGGCTCGGTGATCGTGTCGGCGGCGGTCTTCGCCGACTCGTAGGCGTCGAGCGCGCGCTGGTAGTCGGCATTGGCGCCGGGCTCGAGCTCGCTGCCGGCCAGATCGGTGTCGAGCTCCTGCAGCTCCTCGCCGAGAGCCGTCACGTCCTCGAAGGCCAGCTTGCGCACCGGCTCGAGCTCGGCCTGCTTGCGCTCCAGAGCCTTGCGCTTGTTGCCCTGGACGACGGCGCGCACCACGAGAGCGGCCACCGCGAGCAGCACCAGGAAGACGAGGAACCCCATGCCGCCCAGATTACGGGTGCTCCCCCAGACCCCGGGCCGCCGCTTCAGTTCTGGTGGCCGATGACGCCGCCCATGGCGAGGAAGAAGCGGGTGCGCTCGTCGACCACGCCGGTGACGGGAACTCCCTGGCTGCGTTGGTAGTGGCGTACGACGTGGCGCGTCCTCGCCCCGAACGTGGCGGTGACGGCGAGGCGGCCGCCGGCGGCGCGCAGGGCACGTTGGAGGGTGCGGATCGCCGGTCCGTGCTGGCCGGGGCTGAGGTCGCGGTCGGGCAGGTGCTGGCCGAACAGGAGCACCCAGAAGCCGTTGTTGATCCGGCCGGGGTGGGGTGCCGGTCCTTCGAAGCCGTTCTCGACGCGGCGTACGGCGGCACGCGCCTGGGGACCGTAGGCTCCGTCGACGACCACGGGTCCGTAGCCGTCGTCGTTCAGCACGCACTGGAGGGTGCGCACCGCCGGACGATGGGCGCCGGGCCGGAGCACCGGGTAGTGCTTCAAGGTCCGGTGACAGGCAGCCGCTCGCGCGGATGTGTGCTGGGCGACCGGGACGGCCACGGCCGCGGGAGCGAAGACTGCCAGGCTGGCGAGGACGGCAGCGACGGTGATGGATCGGCGCATCGGAGTGGCCCGTTCCTCAGTGGTTCCGACGCGACGTGCCGCGACGCGGCGTCACGAGCCGCGGTGAGTTGGCGTCGAGCATGTTCGTGACGACGGTGGTCATGCGGATCGGCGCGTGCATGGTGTTCTCCTCGGTCCGGGACGTCCCGGGCAGACGGTCCTCGCAGGTCAAGGAGTCCGGCGGGGCAAGGGAGATACCACCGCGGTCAGGTCTCGTGCAGGGTCACCTGCGTAGGGTCGTGGCAAATGGTGCACAGCCTGTTGGATGGCATCCGGTCGGTCCCACCGGCTCTCGCCTACACGATCATCGCCCTGCTGGTTTTCGGCGAGTCCGCTTTCTTCGCCGGGTTCGTGATCCCCGGTGAGACGGCCGTGCTCCTCGGCGGGCTGATGGCGAGCCAGAGCCACCTCGACATCGTCACCCTGACCGTCATCGTCGTGATCAGTGCCATCGTCGGCGACACCGTCGGCTACGAGGTCGGCAAGCACCTCGGACCACGCGTCCTGCAGCTCAGGTCCCTGCGCAAGTACCAGCCTCAGCTCGACGCGGCCCAGGCGAGCCTGCGCCGTCGCGGCGGTCCGGCCGTCTTCCTGGGCCGGTGGACCGCCTTCCTCCGGGCCATGATGCCGGGCATCGCCGGACTGAGCCGGATGCGCTACCCCGTGTTCCTGCTGTGGAACGCCATCGGTGGCATCACGTGGGGCATCACGTTCTGCCTCGTCGGGTACTTCGCCGGCGCTTCCTACGAGAAGATCGCCTCCACCATCGGCAAGGGCGCCGCCGTCTTACTGGCCGTGCTGGTGATCACGGGACTGGTGGTCTGGCGACGCCGCAGCAAGCGGCGCGAGGACCGTCAGCGGTTGCTGTAGTCGCGGAACCCTCGCTTCGTCTTGCGGCCGAGGTAGCCCGCGGTGACGAGGTGCTCGAGCAACGGGGCCGGGGCGAACCCGGGCTCACGGAACTCGAGGTAGAGCTCGCGCTGGATCGCCAGCGAGACGTCGTTGCCGACCACGTCCAGCAGCTCGAACGGCCCCATCGGCAAGGCACACCCCTGCTTCATGGCGGTGTCGATGTCGTCGGCGGTCGCGTAGTGGGCCTCGAGCATCTTGATGGCGTCGTTGAGGTAGGGGAAGAGCAGCGCGTTGACGATGAACCCGGCGCGGTCGCCGCAGGAGACCGCCACCTTGCCGAGCTTGCCGCACAGGGCCTGGGTCGTCTCGGTGACGTCCTCGGACGTCGAGACGGTGGAGACGACCTCCACCAGCTTCATGATCGGTGCCGGGTTGAAGAAGTGCATCCCGACGACGTCCTGGGGCCGGGTGGTGGCCTGGGCACACTCGATGATCGGCAGCGAGGAGGTCGTGGTCGCGAGGATCGCGCCGGGCTTGCAGATCTCGTCGAGGTTCTCGAACAGAGTGGTCTTGATCTTGAGGTCCTCGGCGATCGCCTCGACCGCGATGTCGACCTGGCCGAGGTCGTCGAGGGAGGTCGAGCCGGTGAGCCGACCGAGCACCTCGTCCTTGGCGGCCTCGTCGAGCTTGCCGCGCTGGATCGCCTTGTCCAGCGAGCGTTCGATGGTCTGGGCGACCTTGGCGACCTTCTCCTCGGAACGGCCGACGTAGATCACGTCGTACCCACCCTTGGCGAAGACCTCGACGATGCCGGTCGCCATGGTGCCGGTGCCGACCACGCCGACCAGCTTGATGTCGTGCTTGAGCTCCGGCTTGTCGTCGGCCGAGGGCGTCTTGTCGTCGTCGACGACGACCGGGCTGTCGGCGTGCTCGTAGGTGTAGAACCCCTTGCCGGTCTTGCGGCCGAGCATGCCGGCGGTGACCATCTGCTTGAGGATCGGCGCCGGCGCGTGCAGCCGGTCGCGGCCCTGGCGGTACATCGTCTCCAGGATCTCGTACGCCGTGTCCAGGCCGATCAGGTCGAGCAGGGCCAACGGACCCATCGGGTAGCCGCAGCCGAACCGCATCGCCGCGTCGATGTCCTCGCGGGAGGCGTAGCGCTGCTCGTACATGGACACCGCGTGGTTGAGGTAGCCGAACAGCAGCGTGTTGGCGATGAACCCGGCCTTGTCGCCGCACACGACGGGGTTCTTGCCGAGCGCCTGCACCAGCCCGGAGACGTCCTCGAGCACGCTCGGCTCGGTCACGACGGTCTGCACGATCTCGACGAAGCCCTGGACGGGCGCCGGGTTGAAGAAGTGAACGCCGATCACCCGACCGGGGTGGGAGTTGGCGGTGGAGATCTCGGTGACGGACAGCGAGGAGGTGTTGGTGGCGAGGATGGCGTCCTCGGAGACGATCCCCTCGAGCTGCTTGAAGATCTGCTTCTTGATCTCGATGGACTCCACCACCGCCTCGACGACCAGGTCGGCGTCCTTGAGCTCCTCCATCGAGGTGGCGAAGGTGACCCGGTCGTGCAGCTGCTGTGCCTCCTCCTCGCTCAGCTTGCCGCGCGAGACGGCCCGCGCCGTGGAGTGCTCGAGGTGCTGGCGACCACGCTCCATCCCGTCGTCGTCGACCTCCACACCCACGACGGCGTACCCGTTGCGGGCGAACACCTCCGTGATGCCGGCACCCATGGTGCCCAGTCCGACAACGCCGATGGTCTTGAAGTCACGTGCCATGACGCGCATCCTGCCACGGCCCTTTGGGGGGCTGATTGTGTGTCCGCTCACGTCTGGGGGCCGACCGCGGCTGTGCCGCTCCGATGAGATCCGGCTTCGCCACGGGTCTGCACTGATGACACCGAAACTCGGGCAAAGGAGCACAGATGACCACGGTGACAGTCGACATCTTCCTCTCGGTCGACGGATGGGCCGGAAGTGACGGGCTGCCGGGGTACTTCGGCTACTTCGGCCCCGACCTCGACGCGTGGAACACTGCACAGCTGGAGGAGCCGCACCTGATGGTGATGGGGCGGCGTACCTACGAGGTGCTGGCGGCCATCCCCGAGGACGCCCAGGACGCGTCCTGGCGCCGGATGACCGAGCTGGACAAGGTCGTCTTCTCACGCACGTTGCGCGAGGCGGAATGGGCGAACACCAGGATCTGCTCCGACGAGCTGGTCCACGAGATCCGGCGGCTCAAGGACGAGAGCGAGGTGCCGTTGCGCACCGTCGGCAGCCTGTCCGTCGGACGGCAGCTGATCGACGCCGGACTCGTCGACCGGCTCCGGCTGATGACCTTTCCGCTCCTCGCCGGCCACGACGGTCGAGAGGCCGCCTTCGCGGACGTCTCGTCGACCGACCTCGAGCTGGCCGACCACCGCGTCCTGGACGGTCGGCTGCTGCTGGTGGAGTACGCCCCGACGGGCAGGGACATCCCCCGCGCCTAGCCCGGCGCAGCCACCAGTCCACCCACCAGGGCGGTCACCTCGTCGGCGCAGCCCCAGCTCACGGTGACACCGGCCCCGCCGTGGCCGTAGCAATGGATCACCCGCCCCTCGGCCTCCAGGCGCACGGCCGGTCGTACCGGGCGCAGCCCGACCCGGTGGGCGACCACGCGCGCCCGGGCCAGCTCCGGCACGAGCGCGGAGGCACGGCGGAGGATCTCCTCGGCGATCTCGGGCGACGGGGTCCGGCTCCAGTCACCGTCCTGGTCGGTGCCGCCGGCCACGACGATGTCGCTGCGCGGGACGACGTACGTCGGACCCGCCGAGTCGAGCCACCACCGGTCCAGCGAGACGCCCTCGACCAGCACGACCTGCCCCCGGACCGGGTGGAGGTCGAGATCGCTCGCCAGCCGACGAGAGCCCAGTCCGGAACAGTTGACGACCACGTCCTCGGACTGCGGCAACGCGGCGAGCGCCATCCGTGTCAGGGTGCCGCCGAGCTCGTCCAGCCGGCCACGCAGCCAGCGCAGGTAGACGGGCATGTCGATGACCGGGGCGGTGAACCTCCACGCGTCGGCGTACGACGGGGGCGGGGCGACGTGCTCGAGGTCCGGTACGGCGCCCGACCACCACGGATCCGCGGTGCGCTCGTGCAGCACCTCGGTCCCAGGCAGCATCCGGACGCCGGTGTCCTCCTTGGCCAGCTCCGCGAAGGCGTCGTACGACGTGGCGGACCAGGCGGTCACCCGTTCGGCCGGCAGCGCCTTGTAGGGATACCAGAGCGCAGCCGCCACTACCGAGGTCGTCTCGAGCGGCAGTTCACGGGCGAGCACGTCGACCCGGTGCCCGGCCTCGGCGAGCCGCACGGCGCAGGACAGGCCGATGACCCCTGCTCCCACCACGACCACTCGCGCCACCGGACCAGCATGGCAGGCCGGGGTGGAGGTAGATTCTCCGCTCGTGAGACTCGTCGTGGCCCGCTGTCAGGTCGACTACGCCGGACGCCTGACCGCTCACCTGCCGATGGCCACCCGGGTGCTGATGCTCAAGTCCGACGGATCGGTGCTGGTGCACTCCGACGGCGGCTCCTACAAGCCGCTGAACTGGATGAGCCCACCCTGTACCGTCCGCGAGGGCACCACCGAGGACGGCCAGGTCGAGTGGACGGTCGATGCCAAGACCGGCGACAGCCTGCGCATCCTGATCGAGGAGGTGCTGCACGACTCCAGCCACGACCTCGGCGTCGACCCGGGGCTGCAGAAGGACGGCGTCGAGAAGCACCTCCAGGAGCTGCTCGCCGAGCACCCCGCCACGCTGTCCGACGGCCTGACGCTGGTGCGTCGCGAGTTCCCGACCGCGATCGGCCCGGTCGACCTGATGTGCCGCGACGCCGACGGCAGGTCGGTCGCCGTCGAGATCAAGCGCCGGGGCGAGATCGACGGTGTGGAGCAGCTGACCCGCTATCTCGAGCTGCTCAACCGCGACCCTCTGCTGGCCCCGGTGCGCGGCATCTTCGCCGCCCAGGAGATCAAGCCGCAGGCCAGGGTGCTCGCGACCGACCGCGGGATCGCGTGCGCCGTGGTCGACTACGACCTGCTGCGCGGGATGGACGACCCCTCGCTCCGTCTCTTCTAGCGAGCGGTCCCGCTCACGCTGGCCGAGGCCCCGCTCCAGTTGCCGGCGGCGTCGAGGGCGTAGACCTTGTAGGTGTACTTGGTACCGGCCCTCAACCCGGTGTCGACGTAGCTCGTGACCTTGCCGAGCAGCTTGTACTTCGCGTTGGCCCGGTAGAGGTAGTAGCCGGTGACGCCGACGTTGTCGGTGGAGGCGTTCCACGCGACGGTGATCTGGCGGGTTCCGGTGGTTCCGACCGTGAGTCGCACGCTGCCCGGTGTGGTCGGAGCGGTCTTGTCGGTGGGCACCGTGACGCTGACCGCGCTCGATGCCGCGCTGGTGTTGCCGGCCGCGTCGCGGGCCCGCACGGTGTAGCTCGAGGCCTTCCCGAGCGGCGGCGTGGCGTCGGTGTACGCCGGCATGGTGCTGGTGCCGATCGCGACACCGCCGCGATAGACGGTGTAGCTGGTCACGCCGACGGCATCGGTGGAGGCCGTCCACGTCAGGCGGACGGTGAGGCCCGACAACGATCCGGCCAGCCGCGTCGGCGCTGTGGGTGCGGTCGTGTCGGCCACCGTCCTCGCGACCTCGTTGCTCTTCGCGCTCTCGTTGCCGGTCGCGTCGCGGGCGGTGACCTGGTAGCGGTGCAGGGTGCTGCCGACCAGGGCGCTGTCGGTCCACGAGGTCGTCGTACCGCCCAGCGTCATCACGGGCAGCCCGTCGCGGTAGACCACGTAGTTGGTCACGGCGACGTTGTCGGTCGAGGCGTTCCAGGTCAGCGACACGCTCGCCGGGGCCGAGACGGCGCGCAGGTTGGCCGGCACGCCGGGGGCGGTGCTGTCCGTGGTGGTCACGACGGCAGGGTCGCTGCGGTCGCTCTCGTTGCCGGAGGCGTCGTAGGCCGAGACGCGGTAGGTGTAGCTCGTGACGTCGTCCAGTCCGTCGTCGACCCAGGTGGTGACCGTGCCCGCGACATCGGCGACCGGGCTCCCGTCGCGATAGACCCGATAGCCGGCCACGTCGTGGTTGTCGGTCGACTCGACCCACGACACCGTCGCTTCATGGGGAGCGGTGAGGTCGGCGCCCGCGGCCGGGATCGTCGGCGCCGTGTCGTCGCCGGCGGTGACCTGGCGTGAGCCGCTGGGGTCGCTCTCGTTGCCGGCAGCGTCGAGGGCGGCGACGGCATAAGTGTGCGTGCTGAGGTTGGCGACGTCGTCATCGACGTACTCGGTGTCGGTCGAGCCCAGCGTGGTGAACGGGTCACCGTCGCGGTAGATGCGATAGCCGGTGACGGCCAGGTTGTCGGTCGATGCCGACCACGTCAGGGTCACGCCGACGCCCCTGCTCCAGGACGCCGCCGGGTTCTGCGGGACGGAGGGCGCCTCAACGTCGGCGTTGTACACCGTCACTCCGGCCGGATCGGAGAGGGCTGTGTTGCCGGAGGTGTCCCGCGCCCAGAGCCGGAGCGAGTGGGTGCCGTTGGCGACGCTCCCGCTGTTCCAGGCGATGGTGACGTGGCCGTCCCCGTCCGGCGTCGCGCTCCCGGCGGGACTGTCGTCGACCAGGAGCTGGACCGACTCGAGCCCGACGTCGTCGGAGGCCGTGCCGGTCACCTCGACCGTGCCACTGACGGCTGCTCCGTCCTCGGGCGTGAGGCGTACGACGGTCGGTGGCGCCTGGTCGGTCGGCTCGGGCACGGCGGTGCCGATCAGTGCAGGGTCGTTGGCGAGGGCGTTGTAGTGCTGCTGCTCGACGGGGTCGAGGACGTGACCCTGGGTGTAGCCGACCCGGTCGTCGTGGCTGCTCGAGGTCCAGTTGTCCCAGACGGCGTAGGCCTTGAGCTTGGGAAAGGTGTTGTCGTGGATCGCGCGGGCCGCGTCGTCGTACATCGCGTACGCCGCAGCCTGGTTGGTGCCGATGTAACCGAACTCGGCCAGTCCCCACGGCTTGGACAAGAAGTCGTGGTCGGCGTCGCTGTTGGCGGTCAGGTAGTTGTAGAACGAGCCGACGACCGCAGCCCACGTGCCGACCGCCGGGTAGGGGTCCCACATCACCCAGTCGACGTAGTCGTTGCCCGGCCACAGGTCGCGCGCCATGCAGAAGCTCGAGACGTAGCCGACGTAGTTCATCACCCAGACGACGTTGGTCACGCCCAGCGCATCGAAGCGCTCGCGCACGTTGTGCCACATGTTCACGTAGTCGGCCGTCGTGCCTCCGGTGCCGGTGAGCTTGAGGGTGGGACAGCTCGGCGAGCCGCCGCTCGACACGGCCGACTCCGGTTCGTGGAAGACGGTGAGCATGATCTTGGTCGTCCCGAGGGCCTTGATGCTGGCGGCCATCTGGTCGATCTGGCCGTTCACGGTGGCGTTGTCTCCCCCGCCCGCCGCCCAGTTCAGCGACACCCGCCAGTTGTAGAGCCCGATCGTCCCCGGCCGCTTGGCCATGGTGACCATGTCGGGGGTCAACGCGGTGGCACCGGCGCCGAGGTAGGCGTGCACGATGTCGAGCTGGCGCCCGAGGCGCGTCTCGTGCTCGAGCATCCGGGCCCGGAAGGTGCTCTGGCCGTAGTTGGCCGACTCGGCGCCGACCCACGGCCGGCACGAGTTGACCAGCTTGGCGGAGATCGTGCACACCGGGTCGGCAGCACTGGCCGGAGACGCGGACGGAGCCGCGACGAGGAGAGCCGACGCCAGCGCCACGAGCACGGCGGCGCGTGCGGCTCTCCAGCTGTCGCGCCTCCGCACGGCCTAACGAGCCGTTCCGCTGACGCTGGCTGTCGGGCTGCTCCAGTTGCCCGCGGCGTCGATCGCGTAGACCTTGTAGGTGTACTTCGTCCCCGCGGTCAGCCCGGTGTCCGCGAAGCTCGTCACGTTGCCGAGCAGCCGGTACTTGGAGTTGCCGCGGTAGACGTAGTAGCTGGCCACACCCACGTTGTCGGTCGCGGCCGTCCAGCTCAGCGTGATCTGGCGCGTGCCGGTCGCACCGATCGTGAGGCGCAGGCTGCCCGGTGCCGAGGGTGCCGTCTTGTCGGCCGGAACCGTCACGCTGACCGCGGTGGAGGCGGCACTGGTGTTCCCGGCCGCGTCGCGCGCCCGCACGGTGTAGTTCGACGCCCTTCCGGGCGGCGGCGTGCTGTCGGTGTACGACGGAGTCGTCGACGTCCCGATGGACACCCCACCCCGGTAGATCGTGTAGCCGGTCACGCCGACGGCATCGGTCGAGGCCGTCCAGGTGAGCCGCACCGTGCCGCCGGAGAGCGAGCCGGTCAGTCGCGTGGGTGCGGTGGGTGGGGTCGTGTCGGCCAGGCTGCGCGCCACCTCGTTGCTCAGGCCACTGGCGTTGCCCGCCGCGTCACGGGCCATCACCCGATAACGGTGCAGTGTGGTGCCGACCGGCGCGGTGTCGGTCCAGCTGGTCGTCGTACCGTTCAGCGTCGCCTGTGGCAAGCCGTCGCGGTAGACGACATAGTTCGCGACACCCACGTTGTCGGTCGCGGCGCTCCAGGTCAGCGCGACGCTGGTCGGGGCCGACACCGCCTTCAGGTTGACGGGCGTGGTCGGCGCCGTCACGTCGGGAGTGGTGACCGCGACCGGGTCGCTGGGCGTGCTGGTGTTCGCGGCCGCGTCGTAGGCGATCACGCGGTAGTAGTAGGTGACCCCGTCGTCGAGACCGTCCTCGACCAGGGTGTCGCTGCCGTCGGTGACGGTTCCGACCAGGGAGCTCCCGCGATAGACGCGGTAACCGGTCACGCCCACGTTGTCGACGACGTCGGTCCACGTCACCGTGGCCTGGGCCGGTCCGGTGAGCGAGGCCGAAGCAGTGGGCTTCCCCGGCGGGGTGTCGTCGCCGGCATCGACGACGGCCTCGTTGCTGGGGTCGCTCTCGTGCCCGGCCGCATCGACGGCGGTGACCGTGTAGTGGTGGTTGCTCAGGTTGGCGATGCCGGGGTCGACGTAGCCGCGGGCGGTGGCCGGCACGGTGGCGAGAGGAGTGGTCACACCGTCGCGGTAGACGCGGTAACCGGTCACCGCGGCGTTGTCGGTGGCAGCCGACCAGGCGAGCGTCACCTGGCTCGGCTTGCCCCACACGGCGGTGAGGTTGCCGGGCGGCGTCGGCGCCTCGTCGTCGACGTTCTGCACCGTCACCGTCGCGACAGCGGAGAGCCCGATGTTGCCAGCGGCGTCCCGGGCCCGCAGCTGCAGCGTGTGGCTCCCGTTGGGGAGGCTGGCACTGTTCCAGCTCACTGACACGCTGCCGTCGGTCAAGGGGGCGGTGGTCGCCACCGACTGGCCGTCGACGAGCAGGTTCACCGACGTCACCCCCACGTCGTCGGTGGCCGAGCCGGTCACGTCCACCGTCCCGGACACGGTCGCTGCGTCGTCGGGCGCGGTGCTGACGACCGTCGGAGAGGTCGTGTCGACCGGGTCGGGGACACCGGTGCCGGTCAGCAACGGGTCGTTGGCGAAGGCGTTGTAGTGCTGTAGCTCGACCGGGTCGGACACCGAGTAGTGGTCGTAGCCGATGCGTACGTCGGAGCTGGACGAGGTGTGCTGGTCCCAGACCACGTAGGCCTTGAGGCGGGGGTAGGTGTTGTTGTCCACGCCCCGTTTGGCGTCGTCGTACATCTGGTAGACGTTGGCCTGGCTGGTGCCGATGTTGCCGAACTCGGCCAGGCCCCACGGCTTGGAGAGGTAGTTGTGCTCGGCGTCGCTGTGCGTCGTCAGCCAGTTGTAGAAGCCGCCTACGTGGTAGGCCCAGGTGGAGTTGCGTGGGTAGGGGTCCCACATCACCCAGTCGACGTAGTCGTTGCCCGGCCAGACGGCGTTCTCCACGCAGTTCCAGCCCTCGTAGCCCATGAAGTTCATCACCCACACCACGTTGGTGACCCCGAGCGCGTCGAAACGGGCGCGCACGTTGTGCCACATGTTCACGTAGTCGGCGGTCGTGCCCGAGCCGCCGCTGTACGTCGTGCAGGCGGGCCCCCCACCCGGCGAGATGTCGTTCTCGGGCTCGTGGCTCACCGTGAGCATGATCTTGGTGGTGCCCAACGCCTTGATGCTGTTGGCCATGTTGTCGATCTGCGTGTTCACGCTCGCGGTGCGCCCGTCACCGCTGGCCCACTTGCTGACCACGCGCCAGTTGACCAGCGCGATCGTGTTCGCCCGCTTGGCGAGCGTGACGATGTCGCTGGTCAGCGTGATGTTCCCGGTGCCGAGGTACTCGTGGACGATGTCGAGCTGGCGGCCGATGCTGGCCTCGTGCGCCAGCATGGAGGCGCGCAGACCCGTGGGACCGTAGCCACCGGACTCGGCGCCGAGCCAGGGCCGGCAGGAGTTGACCAGCTTGGCGGAGATCGTGCAGGTGGGGTCGGCTGCGCGGGCCGGCGACGGCGGCGCCGCCGTGGCCGAGAGGACCAGGGCGGACGCCAGCACGACGAGGGAAAGAAAAGGCCGTCCGAGAGGGCGCGTCAGGGCATTTCGTACATGTTGCCGCATATCCATTTTCCGGATCAGCCGAAGGAATTCTTCCCCTTTTCCCGAGGAATGCAGATGAGGTTTCTGTTTACGTCACCAAATGGCACGGCAGCAACATTTGCTCGCGTGGTGGGCAGACGGCGACCGGTTGATCTAGACCAATGCGGTCAGGACGAGGCCGAACCGGTCGGCCGGAGCGGGAAGGTCATCCGGAAGGTGGTCCCCCCGGTGCCGCTCTCCACGACCTCGATGGTGCCGGCGTGGGCCTCGACGATCGCCAGCGCGATGGTCAGCCCGAGACCGGCGCCCGGCGTCTGCTGCGCCACCGCGGTCTGGGAGCGGAACAGCCGCTCGAACAGGGCATCGGGGTCCTCGTCACCGATGCCGATGCCGGTGTCGACGACATCGATCTCGGCCGACGTCGCGCCGGTGCGCAGCACGACCCGGACGCGGCCGTCAGTGGGGGTGAACTTGATCGCGTTGGAGAGCACGTTGTCCATGGCCTGCCCGAGGCGGTCGCGGTCGCCGTACATGGGTACGGCGGTCCCGGGCGTCTCCATGGACAGGGACAGCCGGGCCTCCTCGGCGCGCGGCCGAGCCGCCTCGACCGCCTCCCGCACCACGCGCTCCAGGTCGATCTCGGCGGAGCGGATCGCCAGCCCGGACTCCTCGATCGCCACCAGCGTGAGCAGGTCGTCAACGAGACGGAGCTCGCGCTCGGCACTGCGCACGATCACCGAGAGGAACCGTTGGCCCTGCGGGCTGAGCTCCTCGAGATCGGTCATCAGCTCGCCGTACCCGATCATCGAGGTCAGCGGGGTGCGCAGCTCGTGGGACACCGTGGCGAAGAACTCGTCCTTGACCCGGTCGTTCTCCTCCTGCATGCGGCGGCGCTCGGAGATGTCGCGCACGGCGGCCGAGACGAGCAGTCCCTCGTCGGTCTCGAGCGGCGAGAGCGTCACCTCCACCGGGAACTCGGACCCGTCCTTGCGACGGGCGTGCAGGTCACCGGCCAGGCCCATCGGACGGGTGCGCGGCTCACTGACGTAGCCGGAGCGGAACGCCATGTGCATGCCGGAGAAGCGGTCGGGCACGAGGATCTCGACGGACTCCCCGACGAGCTCGGCGCGCTCGTAGCCGAAGAGCCGCTCGACCTGGGCGTTGACCAGGACGATGACCCCGTCACGGTTGACGATGACCATGCCGTCGGGCGCCGCCTCGAGCAGGCCGCGGAACAGCTTGGTCTGGCGGTACTTGTCATTGGGCTCGCGCATGCCGATGGCCACGAACGGTCCCTGGTCGGTGCGCGTCGGGCTCAGGGTCAGGTCGACGGTGGTCGAGGTGCCGTTGGTGTGGCTCAGCTTGGCGTCGCGGACGGTGATCTCGATGTTGTTGTCCACCACGGCCGCGACCGCGATCTTCTGGAAGGCGTGCATCGACTCACGCCCGAAGTCCTCGACGGTGTGCCCGGGCATGGCCTCGGGAGGTACGCCGACCACCTCGCCGGCCGCCTTGTTGGCGAGCACGACCACGCCCGAGGGGTCAGCCAGCACGATCGCGTCGTCGGACGTTTGCACCATGTCCGCGAGCGCGTCGTACTTCCACTGCTCCTCGTCGTGCAGCATCTCCATGTGTCGATCCGCCTTGCGTCGAGCCCGAGGCAGCCCAGTCTCCCGGCCGCACGTGACGTCCTGAGGCAGACTACGACGCCGGAGGCTCCCGGAACGCGCAACTGACGGGCAAGTCCGGATTGACCTGACCGTTTTCTAGACCAGTTGGTGGGCCTCGCGGATCGCCCGGACGATCCCCGCCATGGCCTGCGTGAGGCTGAAGTCCTTGGGCGTGAACACCGCGGCCACACCCAGCTCCTTGAGAGCCTGCGCATCCCGGTCGGGGATGATGCCGCCGACGATCACCGGGATGTCCCCGATCCCCGCCGCTCTCATCTGGTCGAGCACGTCGGGCACCAGCTCCATGTGTGACCCGGACAGGATCGAGAGCCCGACGCAGTGCACGTCCTCGGCCACCGCCGCGGCCACGATCTGCTCGGGGGTGAGCCGGATGCCCTGGTAGACGACCTCGAAGCCGGCGTCGCGCGCACGGACGGCGACCTGCTCGGCGCCGTTGGAGTGCCCGTCCAGACCCGGCTTGCCGACCAGCAGCCGCAGTCGCCCGCCGAGCTCCTCGCCGGTCGACCTGACCAGCTCCCGGACCTCGGTGAGCTCCGCACCGGCGTCGGCCACCCCCACCGCCCCCGACACCCCGGTCGGGGCCCGGAACTCACCGAACACCTCGCGCAAGGTGCCGGCCCACTCCCCCGTGGTCGCGCCGGCGCGGGCGGCGACGAGGGTGGCCTCCATCAGGTTGGCGTCGGTCTTCGCGGCATCGGCGAGGGCCGCGAGCGCGGCGTCGACCTCGCCCTGGTCGCGCTGCGCCCGCCACTCCTCCAGCCCGGAGATCGCGGCCCGCTCGGCCTCGGGGTCCGCGGCCTGGATGGCGGCGTCGAGGTCGGCGGTCAACGGGGACGGCTCGGTGGTCTCGAACCGGTTCACGCCGACCACGATGTCCTCGCCACTCTCGATGGCAGCCCGACGGGCGGAGTGCGAGCTGACCAGCTGCTGCTTCATGTAGCCGGACTCCACGGCCGCGATCGCACCGCCCATCGCCTGGACCCGGTCCATCTCGGCACGGGCGTCCTCGACGAGCTGGGCCACCTTGGCCTCGATGACGACGGAGCCCTCGAAGATGTCGTCGTACTCCAACAGGTCGGACTCGAAGGCGAGCACCTGCTGGAGCCGCAACGACCACTGCTGGTCCCAGGGACGGGGCAGGCCGAGTGCCTCGTTCCACGCCGGCAGCTGTACGGCGCGGGCGCGGGCGTTCTTGCTCAACGTCACGCCGAGCATCTCGAGCACGATGCGCTGCACGTTGTTCTCGGGCTGGGCCTCGGTCAGCCCGAGCGAGTTGACCTGCACGCCGTAGCGGAAGCGACGCATCTTCTCGTCGGTGACGCCGTAGCGCTCGCGGGTGATCTCGTCCCACAGCCGCACAAAGGCGCGCATCTTGCAGGTCTCCTCGACGAAACGCACGCCCGCGTTGACGAAGAAGGAGATGCGGCCGACGACCTTGGCGAAGTCCTCGGGCTCGACCTGGCCGGAGTCGCGCACGGTGTCGAGCACGGCGATCGCGGTGCACAGGGCGTAGGCCAGCTCCTGGGTCGGCGTCGCGCCGGCCTCCTGCAGGTGGTAGCTGCAGATGTTGATCGGGTTCCACTTCGGGATCTCGTTGACTGTGTAGGAGATGACGTCGGAGATCAGCCGGAGCGAGTGCTCGGGCGGGAACACATAGGTCCCGCGGGAGAGGTACTCCTTGATGATGTCGTTCTGGGTGGTGCCGGCGAGCTGGTGGGCGACCTCGAGCGGCTCGAGGTCGGGGTTCTGCTCCTCGGCGACGACCTGGTAGAGGGCCAGCAGCCACATGGCCGTGGCGTTGATCGTCATCGAGGTGTTCATCTCGGTGAGCGGGATCTCCTCGAACAGGCGGCGCATCTCGCCGAGGTGCGGGATCGGCACCCCGACCTTGCCCACCTCGCCGCGGGCGAGCGGTGAGTCGGGGTCGTAGCCGGTCTGCGTGGGCAGGTCGAAGGCCACCGACAGGCCGGTCTGTCCCTTGGCGAGGTTCATCCGGTAGAGCTTGTTGGACTCGGCCGCGGACGAGTGACCGGCATAGGTCCTCATCACCCACGGACGGTCCTTCTCGGGCCGCACAGGGGGGTTCTCGCTCATGTGGCTGAGGGTAGGCCCGATCCGTACCGGTGGGTAAGGCTTGTTGGCTGGCTCACCCTGCGTGATGGGTCACACCGCGGAGCGCGGTGGAGGGGGTTCCTGGGGCGGGGCGACGACGGCGTCGTACGGCTCGACCGGGATCATCCAGCGCATGTGGGAGAGGTGCAGCATTCGGCGTACGCCGGGAGAGGCGCCTCGCAGCACCACGCGTCGGGCCTGGCGCTCGGCGACCCGGTTGGCCACCGCGATCATCTTCAGGGTCGTCATGTCGATGGAGTCCACGCGGCTGATGTCGACGATCACGTCGCCGGTGCCCCTCGTGAGCTCGGCGTAGACAGCGGCACGGACGTCGGCGGTGCGCCGTACGTCGAGCGCGCCGGAGAGCTCCAGGGCCGTGCTCAACGACCCGTCCTCGCTCGCGTGCTCCATGGGGCCTCCCCGTTGCCAGCCCTACTATCGGCGCGCGTCGCGCCCTGTTGACTACATGACGCGCGGAGCAGTTCCGAAAATACCCCTGGAGGCCAACTGATCCTGAAACGTTATTCAGTCGGGCAGCCGGCTGACCTCGGCCCCGACCGACGCGAGGGCCTCCGCGAACCACGGATAGCCGCGGTCGATGTGCTGCGACTCGGCCACCACCGTGGTGCCCTGGGCGGCCAGCCCGGCCAGCACCAGCGCCGCACCCGCGCGGATGTCGTGGGCCACGACGGGGGCTCCAGAGAGCATGGGGACGCCGCGGACCACGGCGTGGTGACCGTCGGTGCGCAGGTCGGCCCCGAGCCGGGCCAGCTCCTGGGCGAACATGAACCTCGCCTCGAAGACGTTCTCGGTGATCATCGCCGTGCCCGAGGACACCGAGGCCAGCGCCATGGCGAACGGTTGCAGGTCGGTCGGGAAACCGGGGTACGGCAGCGTCGCGACGTCGAAGGAGGTGAGTCGCTGGTGGGTGCTCACCGTGAACCCGGTCTCCCCCTGCACGATCTCGGCCCCTGCGGCGACCAGCTTGTCGAGCACGATGTCGAGGTGGTGGGCCACCCCGCCGCTGATGTGCAGGTCACCACCGGCGATGGCGCTGGCGAAGACCCAGGTGCCGGTGACGATCCGGTCGGTCACGGTCGTGTGCTCGACAGGGTGCAGCCGGTCGACCCCCTCGATGGCCAGGGTGGAGGTGGACACCCCGTCGATGCGGGCCCCCATCGCGACGAGCATCTCGCACAGGTCGATGATCTCGGGCTCGCGGGCCACGTTGTCGATGACCGTGGTGCCCTGGGCCATCACCGCCGCCATCAGGAGGTTCTCGGTCGCTCCGACCGAGGGGAAGTCGAGCCACAGGCTGGCGCCGCGTAGACCTCCGGGCACCTCGGCGACGACCTGCCCGTGCTCGATGCGTACGACGGCCCCGAGCTCCTGCAGCCCGAGGATGTGCATGTCCAGACCTCGCGAGCCGATCGCGTCCCCACCCGGAAGCGCGACGCTCGCGCGATGACACCGGGCGACGAGCGGACCCAGGACCGCGATCGATGCCCGCAGCCGTCGTACCAGCTCGTAGGGGGCCTTGTGCTCGAGCTCCTCCGGGACGTCGATGGTCGCCCGTCCCGCGGTCGACTCGCAGGTCGGGTCGGCGTCGCCCGGGTAGGCGATCTCGACCGTGCAGCCGAGCTGGCGCAGGAGCTGCCCCATCACGGCGACGTCGAGGATGTTCGGCACGTTGTGGATCACCGACCGTCCGGGGGCGAGCAGCGCGCCGGCCATCAGCTTCAACGCTGAGTTCTTGGCCCCGCCGACGTGGACCGTCCCGGACAGCGGTCGGGTCAGCGGACCCTCGGAGACCACACGGAAGCTGCCCACGCTCGTCACTCTAGTGAGGCGACTTCTAGGGTGGAGGCATGGTCAACCTGACGCGGATCTACACGCGCACCGGCGACGCCGGGACGACGCGGCTCGGCGACATGAGCGAGACCGGCAAGACCGACCTGCGGCTGCAGGCCTACGCCGATGTCGACGAGACCAACGCCCAGCTCGGCGTCGTGCTGGCGACCGGCGGTGTGGAGGACGACGTCGTCGCGGTGCTGACCCACGTGCAGAACGACCTGTTCGACGTCGGGGCCGACTTCTGCACCCCGGTGGTCGAGAAGCCGGAGTACCCGCCGCTGCGCATCGAGCAGGACTACGTCGACCGCCTCGAGGGCTGGTGCGACCACTACAACGAGGACCTGCCCACGCTGCGCTCGTTCATCCTCAACGGCGGCACCCTCGCGGCCGCCCACCTGCACGTGGCCCGCACGGTCTGCCGGCGCGCCGAACGATCCGCCTGGGCGGCGTACGGCGAGTACGCCGACTCGATGAACGTCCTCGCGATCACCTACCTCAACCGCCTCTCGGACCTGCTGTTCATCCTGGCCCGGCACGCGAACCGCGAGAACGGTGACGTGCTCTGGGTGCCGGGCGGCGAGCGCGGCGTACCCGATGAGGGCGCTGAGTCCTAGGTCGGCGTACAAAGCGGACCGGGCTGGCAGCCGACGACGCCTCCTACCGCGAAGGCCGCGACCCCGGAGGCCCCGCCTCGAGCCAGGACTGCAACCCGGTCAGCGAGCTCGGGCTCATCGCCAGCTCGGCCTCGCCGCGGGGGGTGCGGCAGACGACGACCACGTGACCGGCGTAGAGCGCGAACTCCTCGGCACCCTCGGGCTCACGCTGGCCGAGGACCTTCAGGTCGTTGCGGCGCCAGGTCCGGCGCGGGCCGGGGAACGGGGAGAAGATGCGGAACCACTCCAGGGAGTTCTCGCGGTAGCGGCCCATGCCGAGCACCCAGCCACGGCCCTCGGCCGACCGGCTCTCCCGGACGCTGAGCTCGAAGGTGCCGCCGTTGCGCGAGAGCACCCGGCGTCGTACGACGAGCAGGACACCGAACAGCAGCAGGACGAGCAGCACGGCACCTGCTGAGTCCAGCAGCCATTGCCATACCGGCATCGAGTCCCTCGTTCCGCCTCGCGATGGGTGAGGTCACAGACTAGGAGATGCCTCAACGACCGCCGAGGGCCGCCCCGGAAACCCGGAGCGGCCCTCGAACGTCGGTCAGGAGGTGCTGGTGATCAGGACGCCCTCTCGGCGGCACGGATGCGCGCCTCGAGCCGCCGGACCTCGGCGTTGGTGCGGTGGTCGTCGTCCTCGCCGCGGACCCGCTCGAGCTCCGAGCGGGCCTCACCGGCGTCGATGTCCTGGGCCAGGTCGGCGTGACTGGCCAGGATCGAGACGCGGTTGGCGGCCACCGAGATGAAGCCGTCGTCGACCGCAGCCAGCCAGGTCTCGCCGTCCGCGGTCTCGACCTCGATCACGCCGGCCTCGAGCAGCGACAGTACCGGCATGTGGTTGGCCAGGATGCCGATCTCGCCGCCCGCCGTACGCGCGTTGACCACGGTGGCCTCACCGGACCACACGAGGCGGTCGGCAGCGACCAGCTCGACGTGGAGGGTGTCGTCGCTCACGAGTCGCTCTGCCCCGTCTGCTTCTGGATCTCTTCCCACTTGCGCTCGACGTCGTCGAGACCACCGCACATGAAGAAGGCCTGCTCGGCCACGTGGTCGTAGTCACCGTCGGCGATCTTGTTGAACGCCTCGATGGTGTCGGCGATCGGGACCGTCGAACCCTCGAGACCGGTGAACTGCTTGGCCACGTAGGTGTTCTGCGACAGGAACCGCTGGATGCGGCGGGCGCGGGACACGATGACCTTGTCCTCTTCGGAGAGCTCGTCGACACCGAGGATCGCGATGATGTCCTGGAGCTCCTTGTTGCGCTGGAGGATCTGCTTGATCCGCACGGCGCAGTCGTAGTGGTCCTTGCCGATGTACTGCGGGTCGAGGATCCGCGAGGTCGACGTCAGCGGGTCCACCGCCGGGTAGATGCCGAGCGAGGCGATCTCGCGCGAGAGCTCGGTGGTCGCGTCGAGGTGCGCGAACGTCGCCGCCGGCGCCGGGTCGGTGTAGTCGTCGGCCGGCACGTAGATCGCCTGCATCGAGGTGATCGAGTGACCACGCGTCGAGGTGATCCGCTCCTGGAGCGTGCCCATCTCGTCGGCGAGGTTGGGCTGGTAGCCCACCGCGGACGGCATCCGGCCGAGCAGCGTGGAGACCTCGGAACCGGCCTGCGTGAACCGGAAGATGTTGTCGATGAACAGCAGCACGTCCTGGTTCTGCACGTCGCGGAAGTACTCCGCCATCGTCAGGCCCGACAGCGCCACGCGCAGCCGGGTGCCCGGCGGCTCGTCCATCTGGCCGAAGACCAGGGCGGTCTGGCCGATGACGCCGGCCTCCTCCATCTCCTGGATCAGGTCGTTGCCCTCACGGGTGCGCTCGCCGACGCCGGCGAACACGGACACACCACCGTGGTCCTTCGCGACGCGGGCGATCATCTCCTGGATCAGCACGGTCTTGCCCACACCGGCGCCGCCGAACAGGCCGATCTTGCCGCCCGTGACGTACGGCGCGAGCAGGTCGATGACCTTGATGCCGGTCTCGAACATCTCGGTCTTGGACTCGAGCTGGTCGAAGGCGGGCGCCTTGCGGTGGATGCCCCAACGCTCCTTGACGTCGAGCTCCTCGCCCTCCTCGAGGTTGAGGCACTCGCCGAGCGCGTTGAACACGTGGCCCTTGGTCACGTCGCCGACGGGCACCGAGATCGGGCCGCCGGTGTCGCGCACCTCGGCGCCGCGGACGAGCCCGTCCGTCGGCTGGAGCGAGATGGCGCGGACCATGCCGTCGCCGATGTGCTGGGCGACCTCGAGCGAGAGCAGACGCGTCTCGCCGAGCAGCTCGAGGTCGACCTCGAGCTTGTTGTACATCTCCGGCATGTTGTCGACCGGGAACTCCACGTCGACGACGGGCCCGATCACGCGGGCGATGCGACCGACGGCGGTGGAGCCGCCCTCGGTCTTGTTCTCTTCAACGGTGGCAGTCATGTCTTCTCACTCACTCCCGGCTTGGGCGTCGGCGAGCGCATTCACGCCACCGACAATCTCGCTGATTTCCTGGGTAATACCGGCCTGGCGGGCCTGGTTGGCGGTCCGCGTGTACTTCTTGATCAGCTCGTCGGCGTTGTCCGTCGCGGACTTCATCGCCTTCTGACGGGCCGCGAGCTCGGAAGCCGCGGCCTGCAGCAACGCGAAGAAGATGCGGCTCTGGACGTACTTCGGCAGCAGCCCGTCGAGCACCTCCTCGGGGGACGGCTCGAACTCGTAGAGCGGCAGCACCTCGTCGGACTCGGGCATCTCCTCGCCCTCGACGACCTCGAGCGGCAGCAGCCTGATGTCACGCGGCTCCTGCACCAGCATCGAGCGGAACTGCGTGAAGACCACGTGCACCTCGTCGACCCCCGGCGGCACCTCGCGGTCCTGGCCGTGGTCCTGGATGGTGCGGGCCTCGGGCTCGTCGTTGATGAAGGCGCCGATCAGGCTGTGCCCGATGGCCTCCGCCACCTCGAAGTTGGGCTGGTCGCTGTGCCCGGTCCACGCCTCGACGATCGGACGGTTGCGGAAGCGGAAGTAGGCCTCGCCCTTGCGTCCGGAGATGTAGGTGTCGACCTCCTTGCCCTCGTCCTCGAGACGGGTCCGCAGCCGCTCGGCCTCCTTGAGCACGCTCGAGGAGTAGGCACCGGCCAGCCCGCGGTCACTGGTGATCACCAGGATCGCGGCCCGCTTCGGGTCCTCGGGCTCGGTGGTCAGGGGGTGGTCGACGTTGGAGTACGTCGCCACCGCGGAGACCGCTCGGGTCAGCTCGCGGGCGTACGGCGCCGCCGACTGGGCACGCTGCTGCGCCTTGATGATCCGCGAGGCAGCGATGAGCTCCATCGCACGCGTGATCTTCTTCATCGACTCCGTCGACTTGATCCGCGCGCGGTACTCGCGCAGGGATACAGCCATGGGTCAGCCCTGCTTCTTCTGCTTGACGATCTGCTCCTGGTCGATGTCCTCGTCCTCGAGCGCCTCGTGCTCCTCGTGGCCGGCCTTGATCGAGCCGCCCTCGCTGGTCTCGAACTGGTCGAGGAAGTCGTCGTAGGCCTTCTCGAGCCCGCTCTCGGTCTCGTCCTCGAACTTCTGGCTGCTGGCGATCGCGTCGAGGAGGTCACCGTGTGAGCGGCGTACGAAGTCGAGGAACTCCTGCTCGAAGCGCAGCACGTCCTCGGTCGGCACCCGGTCGAGGCGACCGGAGGTGCCCAGCCACAGCGACACGGTCATGTCCTGGAGCGGGTACGGCGAGTACTGCGGCTGCTTGAGCAGCGCCATCAGCCGCTGACCGCGGTCGAGCTGCTGGCGCGACGCCGCGTCGAGGTCGGAGGCGAACATCGCGAACGCCTCCATCGCGCGGAACTGCGCCAGGTCGACCTTGAGCGAACCGGTGACGGTCTTCATCGCCTTGGTCATGGCCGCACCACCCACGCGCGACACCGACACACCGACGTCGATCGCCGGGCGCTGGTTGGACGCGAACAGGTCGGACTGCAGGAAGATCTGACCGTCGGTGATCGAGATGACGTTGGTCGGGATGTACGCCGAGACGTCGTTGGCCTTGGTCTCGATGATCGGCAGACCGGTCATCGACCCGTGGCCGAGGTCGTCGGAGAGCTTGGCGCAGCGCTCGAGCAACCGGCTGTGCAGGTAGAAGACGTCGCCCGGGTAGGCCTCACGACCCGGCGGGCGGCGCAGCAGCAGGGACACGGCGCGGTAGGCCTCGGCCTGCTTGGTCAGGTCGTCGAAGACGATCAGGACGTGCTTGCCGTCGTACATCCAGTGCTGGCCGATGGCCGAGCCGGTGTAGGGGGCGAGGTACTTGAAGCCCGCGGAGTCTGACGCCGGAGAGGCCACGATCGTGGTGTACTCCAGCGCGCCGGCCTCCTCGAGGGCGCCCCGCACGGCGGCGATGGTCGAGCCCTTCTGGCCGATGGCGACGTAGATGCAGCGGACCTGCTTGTCCTCGTCGCCGGTCTCCCAGTTCTGCTTCTGGTTGATGATCGTGTCGATGGCGATCGTGGTCTTGCCGGTCGAGCGGTCGCCGATGATCAGCTGGCGCTGACCGCGACCGATCGGGGTCATCGAGTCGATCGCCTTGATGCCGGTCGCGAGCGGCTCGTGCACCGACTTGCGGGCCATCACGCCGGGAGCCTGGAGCTCGAGGGCGCGGCGGCCCTCGTTCTCGATGTCGCCGAGGCCGTCGATCGGGGTGCCGAGCGGGTCGATGACCCGACCGAGGAACTTGTCGCCGACCGGGACCGACAGGATCTCGCCCGTACGGCGGACCGTCTGGCCCTCCTCGATACCGGCGAAGTCACCGAGGACGACGACGCCGATCTCACGGGTGTCGAGGTTCAGGGCGATGCCCTGGGTGCCGTCCTCGAACTCGAGCAGCTCGTTCGCCATCGCTGAGGGAAGGCCGGTGATCCGGGCGATGCCGTCGGCGGTCTCGGAGACCGTGCCGACCTCCTCCTTGCTCGCGGCGGAGGGCTTGTAGTCCTCGACGTACTTCTGGAGCGCGTCGCGGATCTCCTCCGGACGAATCGAAAGCTCCGTCATGTTCTGTGCCTCTTCCCTGGTTCTTTTACGTCTTCTGGAGTGGTCTGGGTGCCGGTCAGCCGGCGAGCTTGCGTTGGGCGTCCTCGAGCTTGCTGGACACGGTGCCGTCGATGACGTCGTCACCGATCTCGACCCGGAGGCCGCCGACGACGTCGGGGTCGACCACGACCTGCAGGTGGACCGAGGTGGCGTACTGGCGCGAGAGCGCCTGCGTCAGCCGCTCGCGCTCGTCGTCGGCGAGCTCCCGCGCGGTGTGCACCGTCGCGATCCTCTCGTCCTTGGCCTCGGCCGCAACGTGCTGGAACTCCTCGAGCCCGCGGTCCACGGAGCCGTGGCTGCCGCTGACCGCCTGGCCCACGAGCACCAGGGTGGCCGGCTGCACCTTGCCCTCGAACAGCTGCTGCAGCAGGCCGCGCTTGTCGGCAACCGTGCGAGCCGGGTCGGACAGCGCCGAGCGCAGGGGCTCGTGGCCGTCCACCGTCTGGCGCACCTCGAACAGCTCGTCGCTGACCCGGCCACCGTCGTCGCCGGCGGAACGGACCGTGGCCAGCACGCCGAGGTACTCGATCACGTCGGCCAGGTCGCGCGGTGACGTCCAGCGGCGCCGGACGGCGTCCTTGACCAGGTCGACGGCGTCGGAGCCGAGGGCGTTGCCGAAGACGTTGCCGATCAGGCCGGCCTTGGCGTCACCCTCGATGGAGGCGTCCGTGGCGATCCGTCGCACCGCAGCCTCGCCGCGGAGGACCGACGCGACAGCGAACAGCTCCTCACCGAGGGTCGCGGTGTCGCCCGAGATTCCCTCGAGACGGGAGGCCAGCTCCTGCCTGGCCTCGGCGGAGGCGCCACGCAGCATCAGCGGTCTCCGTCCTGAGCGGTTGCCTCGGCGGCCTGCATCGACTCGACGTCGGCCAGGAACCGGTCGACGACACGGGTGCTGCGCTCGTCGTCGTCGAGGCTCTCGCCCACGATCCGGCCGGCGAGGTCGATGGCCAGCGTGCCGACCTCGGCACGCAGCGAGGCCACGGCCTGCTGACGCTCGGCGCGGACCTGTGCGTGTCCGTGCTCGACGATGCGGGCTGCCTCGGCCTGGGCCTGTTCGCGAGCCTCGCCCACGATCTGGGCGCCCTGCTCGCGTGCCTCCTCGCGGATCTTGGCGGCTTCGTGGCGGGCGTCGGCGATCTGCGCCTTGAACTCTTCCTCGGCCTTGTGGGCTGCGGCCTTGGCCTCTTCGAGGTCGGCGAACTCCTTCTTGATCGCGTCCTGGCGCGCCGTCATCGCCCGGTTGATCGGGGGGATGACGAACTTCGCCAGGAGCCAGACGATGATCCCGAACGCGATCAGCTCGACGAAGAAGGTGCCGTTGGGCACCAGGAAGTTGCTCGCCAGCGGGATGAGTCCCGCGGTCACGTGCACCATCAATCCGGTCCTTTGCTTGGTGTGGCCTGGTTCGCTCTACGTCCTGCTCAGCCGAGGACGAAGACGAACAGCGCCATGAAGGCCAGGTTGATGAAGAACATCGCCTCGACCAGACCGACGGTCAGGAAGAAGATCGTCTGGAGACGGCCCTGGGCCTCCGGCTGACGGGCGACGCCCTCGATGTACGACGAACCGGCCAGGCCGTCACCAACGCCGGCACCGATCGCACCACCGGCGAGCGCAATGCCACCGCCGATGAACGCGCCAGCGGTCGTGACGGCCGAATCGCTTACTGCCATGTCAGTTTCTCTCCTTGGTTGGGCGCCGGTTCCCCGGCGCTCTGGTTACCTCTGCTGCGCCTGTGCCGTGGAGCTCAGTGCGCTGGTTCGGGTTCGGCCGACTTCTGCTCGGCCTGGTCGTGCTGCACGTGCTCGTCCTGCTCGTCGTGGTCCCCGTGGTCGCCGCCGGCCATCCCGAAGTACAGGACGGTCAGCAGCGCGAAGATGAAGGCCTGCAGCCCGCCGAGGAACATCGTGTCGAACAGCTTCCAGATCACGTTGAGGATGATCGCGAGAGCGGGGCCGACGGGGATGTTGCTCGGTGCCAGGCTGACCAGCCCGGCGATGAGGCCGAGCATGATGCCACCGGCGAAGATGTTGCCGAAGAGTCGCAGCGCGAGCGTGATCGGCTTGACCAGCTCCTCGAGGATGTTCAGCGGCAGCAGGTAGGGGTAGGGCTCCAGGAAGTGCTTGAGGTAGCCCTTCAGGCCCTTCTGCCGGACGCCGAAGGTCCAGACCCCGACGATCACCAGCGCCGCCATCGCGTAGGTGAGGTTGGTGTCCGCCGTCGGCGACGGGAGCAGGTGGGTGTCGGAGTTGAGCTCGGTGGGGATGACCTCGAGCCAGTTGGCGATCAGGATGAAGAAGAACAGCGCGGTCGCCAGGGGTATGACGAACGGGTTCACCTTGCCGAGGTTGGCCGTCACCTGCGTGGTGACCTGGTCGATGATCGTCTCCCAGACGAGCTGGATCTTGGTCGGGACGTGGTCGGGGGTCTCCTCGGTGAGCTTGGCCCTGGCCCAGAAACCGAGCGCTACGACGATGGCTCCGGCGACGACCGTCACCCAGATGGTGTCGAGGTTGAAGGTCATCCCGAGAAAGTGCCCCTCAGGGTGCTCGCCCGGGTGGATCTCGATCGCGAGCGGTGCGATCACGGCGGACGTCACTGTGACTTCAACTCCTTGAGCAACGGGATCGTGGTCATCACGAGGGCGATCAAACGGAACACGGCCAGTCCGAGGAGGAGACCGATGCCATCGGGCCAGAAGGCCACGGCGCAGCCTACGGCCACAACGGAGAGGACTGCCAGTCGGGTGATCGTGGATGCGATCAGCTTTTTGCGGGTCGGCTGCTCCCCCGAGACCAGCAGCTTGAGCAGCCAGTACTCGGTGACGAGGTGGTTCACCACGCCCAGCGCGATGCCCCCGGCGATGCAGCCGGCGAGCGTCCACTCGCCGAGCTGGATGAGGATCCAGTAGGCGGCGACGATGAGCACGACCGCTACCAGGAGCACCTTGCGCTGGTCGCGCAGCACCCGGCCGAAGGTGGCCTTCTCACCCGGGGCGAGCGGGGAGGTGTCCGTGGCCTGGGGGTCGTTGGCCTCGGGGTCGTGGATCGGGGTCACGGGCTGGTGGGTCACGGGAGCACCTCAGTCTCGCAATGCAGAACGGACGCGGAGCCAGAAGGCGACGCATCCGACCACGACACCGACGGCGATGCCGACCAAGACGCCGGCCGGTGAGGTACCGGCGCTGTTGTCGAACACCAGGCCGAGGACCATGCCCCCCACGACCGCTGCGACCAGGAGCCCCCCGAGGCCAGCGAGATCACGTCCCCGCAAGGTGTTCTCGGTGCGCTCATCGTCCATTCGGCCGGATCGCTTTCTTGAAGACTCCGCGTGCGGGGCTTCCGCCTGGCGAACCTGCTGGACAGACGGTGGCTGGCCACGTCAGTACCCGACCCCGACCGCGCGAAACTATCACAGCGCGCGGGAGCCTCCGGCTCCTCGATCGGCCGCACGATCGCACCCGGACACCGGGTGCTGGAGCTGGGGGTCGTCATCATTGGCGGCCTCGTCGGATCGTCGTCGTGCGGCGGTCTTGTGAAAATTAGCACAAAGTCCTGGCAGGCTTCCAATCGAGTCCCGCTCAGCGGACGAGGTGCTCCTCGATCCGGGCTTCTCCCGGGCGCTGGACGCGGGGCACCAGGAAGGTCAGCGCGACGGTGACGATCGCCCCCAGGGCGAGCAGAGCCCAGATCAGCGGACCCGAGTAGAGGCTGATCAGCACGCCGCCGAAGGCGATCAGGCCGGCCCAGAGCCACATCACGATCACGGCCCGTCGCTGGCTGTGGCCGAACTCGAGCAGCCGGTGGTGCAGGTGCTCCTTGTCGGGTTGGTAGAAGGCCTGGCCACGCCGGGTGCGTCGTACGACGGCCAGCACCAGGTCGGCCAGCGGCACCACCAGGATCGAGATCGGCAGCAGGATCGGCAGCAGCTGCGCGAACCCTCCCCCGTCGCTGACCGTGATGCTGGCGAACTGGCCGGTCAGCGTCAGGGCCGACCCCGAGAGCACCAGTCCCAGCAGCATCGACCCCGAGTCGCCCATGAAGATGCGGGCCGGGAAGAAGTTGTGCGGCAGGAAGCCGGCACAGGCCCCGCCCATCGCGGCGCACAGCATCGCGGCGGTGATCGCGAGGGTGTAGCCGTTGGCGTCGGCCAGCTGGTAGCTGAACACGAAGAAGGCCACGGCGCCGATCAACACCACGCCGGCAGCGAGCCCGTCGAGACCGTCGACGAAGTTGACGGCGTTCATCGTGCCGACCACCAGCAGGATCGAGAGCAGCATCGCCTGCGTCGGGTCGAGCGAGAACTGACCGACGCCGGGCAGGTTCAGCGACCAGAGCTGGACCCCGTTGAGCACCAGGAACCCGGCGGCCACGATCTGGCCGCCGAGCTTGGTCAGCGCGTCGAGCTCGATGAGGTCGTCGACGACGCCGACGGCACAGATCATGGCGCCGCCGAGCAGCACGATCCCGGCATCGTGGAACACCGTCGGCTGCGAGGTCCCCAGGAACGGGAGGTGGCGCGCCACCAGGAGCCCGGCCCCGAGCCCGCCGAGCATCGCGACCCCGCCGAAGTACGGGATCGGCGTGGCGTGCACGTCGCGGTCGCGCACCCGCGCGACGGCACCGGAGCGGATGGCCAGCTCGCGGGCGAAGACACAGAGCAGGTAGCTGGCGACGCCGGCCACCAGGAAGACGAGGAGGTACTCACGCACTGTCGTCGCCGGGGTCGGGCTCGGTCTCCAGCTCGGTCCCGAGTCCCTCCAGCACCTTGCTCAGCTCGGCCACGCTGATCGCGCCCTCGCGCAGCACGCGCGGCCGGGTGCCGGTGCAGTCGACGATGGTCGACGCCACCGACCCGCTGCTGGGCCCACCGTCGAGGATCACCTCGACGCCCCACCCGAGCATCTCCTCCGCCTCCTCGGCGGTGGTGGCGGCCGGGTGGCCGGTGTTGTTGGCCGAGGAGACCGCCAGCGGACCAGTGCGTCCCAGCAGCTCGAGGGCACCTTCGTGGTCGGGCATCCGGATGGCGACGGTCCCGCGCGTCTCACCGAGGTCCCACCGCAGCGAGGGCTGCTGGCGGCACACGATGGTCAGCGGGCCGGGCCAGTACTCCGCGACCAACCCGCTCGCCCATCCCGGGAGCTCGGTGGCGAGCGCCTCCAGCGTGGTGTCGGAGGAGATCAGCACCGGCGGGGGCATGTCGCGTCCCCGGCCCTTGGCGTCGAGGAGCCGCTGCACACCGTCGGAGTCGAAGGCGTCCACACCGACGCCGTAGACGGTGTCGGTCGGCAGTACGACCAGCTGTCCGCGTCGTACGGCGGTGACGGCGGCGGCCAGCCCGGCCTCGCGGGCCTGCGGGTCGGCCAGGTCGTACTGGGTGCTCACGGCGTCCTCCTCACCGGGTCATCGTGCCAGTCGAGCGACGACGTAGCGCGCCCGACCTGCCAGGTCCTGGTGGTCGCGTACGTCGACCCATCGGCCGGAGTCGAGGAACACCTGGGTCGCCGACTCGCCCTGCACGTCGGCGTGCTCCGCGCCCACCCAGCCTCCCGGCCGGAGCAACCGGGCCGCGGTCGCCTCGAGCACGCGCATCGCATCGAGGCCGTCCTCCCCCGACCACAGCGCGAGCGCCGGGTCGTGGTCACGGGCCTCCGGCGCGACGCTCTCGAAGGCCTCGAGCGGGATGTACGGCGGGTTGCAGACCACCACGTCGACGGTGCCGTCGAGCTCGGGAAAGGCATCGGCCATGTCACCGAGCCGGAGGTCGACGCCGGTGCCGACCAGGTTGCGCTCGGCCCACTCGAAGGCGGTCGGGTCCAGCTCGACGGCGTGCACCCGCGCTCCCGGGACCTCGGAGGCGAGGGTGGCAGCGATCGCGCCGGAACCGGTGCACAGGTCGACGACGACCGGCTCGTCGCACTCCCGCGCCCGGTCGATCGCCCACCCGGCGACCAGCTCGGTCTCGGGTCGGGGCACGAAGACCCCCGGTCCGACGTACAGCTCCACGTGGCGGAAGCCGGTCGAGCCGGTCAGGTGCTGCAACGGCTCGCGCGCGACCCTCCGGTCGAGCAGCGCCTCGAAGCTGGCGAGCTGCTCGTCGCTCACGTCGCGGAGGAGGCTGAGACTGCCTCGGGAGGTGCCGACGGCGTACGCCAGGAGCGCGCTCGCGTCGTACGCCGGGCTGGCGACACCCGCGTCGGCCAGCCGTTGCTCGGCCGACCTGAGCAAGGGACGCGCAGCGGTCACTGGCCGATCGACTCCATCCGCGTCGCCATGTCGGCGTCGACGCAGGACGCGATCACGGCCTCGAGGTCGCCGTCGAGCACGCGGTCGAGGTCGTAGGACTTGTAGCCGGTGCGGTGGTCGGAGATGCGGTTCTCGGGATAGTTGTAGGTGCGGATGCGCTCGGAACGGTCGACGGTGCGCACCTGCGAACGGCGCGCGTCACTGGCCTCGGCGCTCGCTTCCTCCTCGGCCAGGGCGAGCAGCCTGGCCCGCAGGATGCGCAGTGCCTGCTCGCGGTTCTGCAGCTGGGACTTCTCGTTCTGGCAGCTGACCACGATGCCGCTGGGCAGGTGGGTGATCCGGACCGCGGAGTCGGTGGTGTTCACGCTCTGACCTCCGGGGCCGCTGGAGCGGAAGACGTCGATGCGCAGGTCGTTGTCGTTGATCTGCACGTCGACCGGCTCGGCCTCCGGCAGCACGAGCACGCCGGCGGCGCTGGTGTGCACGCGGCCCTGGCTCTCGGTGACCGGCACCCGCTGGACGCGGTGGACGCCGCCCTCGAACTTGAGCAGCGCGAACGGCGCCTCGCCCGGCTCGGGAGTCCCCTTCGCCTTCACGGCGAGGGTCACCGACTTGTAGCCACCCAGGTCGGACTCGGTGGCGTCCAGGATCTCGGTGGACCAGCCCCGGCGTTCGGCGTACCTCGTGTACATGCGGAGCAGGTCGCCCGCGAACAGCGCCGACTCCTCGCCGCCCTCGCCGGACTTGACCTCGAGCAGCACGTCCTTGCTGTCGGTGGCCGGGCGCGGCACCAGCAGGTGGCGCAACCGCTCCTCGGCGACGCCGCGAGCCTTCTCGAGCTGCTCGGCCTCGGTCGCGAACGTCGCGTCCTCACCGGCCAGCTCACGAGCCGCCTCGAGGTCGTCCCCCAGCCGGGTCCACTCGGCGTGGGCGCGCAGGATCGAGTTCAGCTCGGCGTACCGCTGGTTGAGGCGACGGGCCAGTGACTGGTCGGAGTGCACCGACGGCTCCGCCAGCTGAGTCTCGAGCTCCGCGTGCTCCTCGAGGAGCTGGGAGACGACTTCGAACACGGGAGGCTCCTGGGGTGGGTGTCGGTTTCCCCGGGCGTCCGGGGAAACTGTGGGCTGGCAGGCAATGTTTGGCCCGCCAGCCCCAGGTTTCCCCGGACGTCCGGGGAAACCTGGAAGCCCCTGGAGCTACTTCTCGGCCTTCTTCTTGGCGTAGCGGGCCTCGAACCGGGCCACGCGGCCACCGGTGTCGAGGATCTTCTGCTTGCCGGTGTAGAAGGGGTGGCAGTTGGAGCAGACCTCGGAGTGGATGGTGCCACTCGTGGCGGTGCTGCGAGTCGTGAACGTGTTGCCGCAGGTGCAGGTCACCTCGGTGGTCACGTACTCGGGGTGGATGTCCTTCTTCATGGTTTCCTCTCGGGTTACAGCCGCCGGGTCGCACCCGTGTGGGTACGTGAACCGGAGCCAGCGTCCAAGTGTGCCATCGCCTACCGCATGGGGGCGAATCGACCTTGACGCCTGCTCAACGCTCGCAGGTGCCGGTCTGTTCCTCGTACGACGCCGCGGCGCGCACGGCCGTCAGATCGGGCAAAAGGGCCCGGTCCGGGACCCTCAGCGGCTGCGGGCGAGTACGGCGGAGACGCGCGAGGCGAGCTCGCGGGGGCTGAACGGCTTGACGATGTAGTCGTCGGCGCCGGCCTCGAAGCCCTGCTCGATGTCCGACTCCTGGGCGCGGGCGGTCAGCATGATGATCGGCAGACCGTCCATGTTGGAGTCGGCGCGCAGGGCGCGGGCAGCGTCCAGGCCGCTCATGCCGGGCATCATCACGTCGAGAATCACCAGGTCGGGCTTCTCGGCGGTGCAGGCCTCCACGGCTGCAGCACCGTCCCCCACCGGTACGACGTCGTGCCCGCCGTGACGCAGCTTGAACACGACGAGCTCGCGGATGTCTGCGTCGTCATCCGCAATCACGATGCGAGCCATGTGTTTCCCCTCGAAAATGTTCGTAAGTCCCAGATGAGCATATCCACACCCATGGGCGGGCGCGGGCATATCGGACCTAGATGCGCAGGTCCCTGCACATCAGTCGTCCTTCCCACCGGCGGTGGGGGTGGTCTTCTGCACCTGCATGAGGAACTCGAGGTTGTTCTGGGACTTCTTCAACCGTTCCAGCAACAGCTCGAGCGCCTGCTGTCCGTCGAGCCCGGAGAGCACGCGGCGAAGCTTCCAGATGATGGACAGCTCCTCCTTGCTCATGAGCAGTTCTTCACGACGGGTTCCGGACTGTACGGCGTCGATGGCCGGGAAGATCCGCTTGTCCGCGAAATCGCGCCGGAGTCGGATCTCCATGTTGCCGGTGCCCTTGAACTCCTCGAAGATCACCTCGTCCATCTTCGAGCCGCTCTCGATCAGCGCGGTGGCGAGGATCGTCAGCGACCCGCCGTCCTCGATGTTGCGGGCGGCTCCGAAGAACTTCTTGGGCGGGTAGAGGGCCGCCGAGTCGACACCACCGGACAGGATCCGGCCGCTCGCCGGTGCGGCGAGGTTGTAGGCGCGGCCCAGGCGGGTGATGCCGTCGAGCAGGACGACCACGTCGTGCCCGAGCTCCACGAGCCGCTTGGCCCGCTCGATGGCCAGCTCCGCGACGATGGTGTGGTCGGCCGCCGGGCGGTCGAAGGTCGAGCTGACCACCTCGCCCTTCACCGAGCGCTCGAAGTCGGTGACCTCCTCCGGACGTTCGTCGACGAGGACGACCATCAGGTGGCACTCGGGGTTGTTGGTGGTGATCGAGTTGGCGATCGACTGCATGATCATCGTCTTGCCGGCCTTGGACGGCGACACGATCAGGCCACGCTGGCCCTTGCCGATCGGGGCGGCGATGTCGATGACCCGCCCGATCAGGTTGGTCGACGTGGTCTCCAGGCGCAGGCGCTCGGAGGGGTAGAGCGGCGTCAGCTTGTTGAACTCCACCCGGGTCTTGGAGGACTCGGGGTCGGCACCGTTGACGGTGTCGAGCTTCACGAGCGGGTTGTACTTCTCCTTGCGCTCGCCCTCACGAGGTTGCCGGACCTGGCCGGTGACGGCGTCGCCACGGCGCAGGCCGTACTTGCGCACCATCGACATCGAGACGTAGACGTCGTCGACACCGGGCAGGTAGCCACTGGTACGGACGAACGCGTAGTTGTCCATCAGGTCGAGGATGCCCGCGCAGGGAGCGAGGACGTCGTCCTCGAGGATCTGCAGGTCGGGCTCGTTGCGGTTGCGCGGCCCACTGCTCGGTGCGCCGCCCTGGGTGCCGCCCTGGTTGCCCCGGTCACGGCCGCGGCGGCGGCGGTTGCGCCGGCTGCCGCCCTCCTCGTCGGTGCGGTTCGCGCCCTGGTTCTGCCGGTCCTGGTTGCGGTCCTGGTTGCGGTCCTGGTTGCGGTCCTGATTGCGGTCGCGGTCCTGGTTCTGGTTCGCGTTGCGGTTGCCGCCCTGGTTGCCGCCCTGGTTCTGGCGGTCGTCGTTGCGGTTGCGGGTGTCCTCGCCCCGGTTGTCGTCGCGGTTCTGGTCGCGCTGCTGGTCCCGGTCGCGGGCCTGCTCGCCGCGGCTCTCCTCGCGCCCGTTCTGCTCGGGTCGCTGCTGCTCCGGCGCCTCCTGGGCCGCGCGGGCGTTGCGGGCCCGGGCGCCGTCCTGGTCCTTCTTCTCCGTCTTCTCGGAGCGGTCGGTGGCGTTGCCGCCACCGCTGCGGCCGCTCGGGGCGCCGCTCTGGGCTCCGCCCTGGGCCGACTTGATGGCCTCGATGAGGTCACCCTTGCGCATCCCGGTGGCCTTGATGCCGAGCCCGCCGGCGAGCTGCTTGAGCTCGGGGAGCAACATGGCGTTCAGGCCACCCTTGCGACCGCCGGGCGCGGATGCGCCGGAGGCGGGAGCAGTGTCGGTGGTTTCGGTCATGCGGGGTTCCTTCCCCCTTTTGGTGGCTGTACGGCGACGCCGCCAGCTGCATGGGTGGTAACCGATCCTCAGGGAGGAACCCGGACATGGGCATGTCGGGATTCCCCTGCGGGAGGTGGTCGGCTTTGCGTCGAATGTCGTCGGCTCCGGAAGATGCTCAACCGAGAGGCCGGGCGTGACGCTCCGCTCAGATTAGCACGCGGGCTCCGGGCCCACCGACAGACTGCGTGGATGTCTGCCAGCCGTTCGGAGCCAGGCTGTCGACCTCGTCGGCGTCCGGTGTCACGCCCGCGGCGATGAGGGCGAGCACGGTCGGGCCGGCCCCCGAGACGACCGCCGGAACCCCCTGCGATCGCAGGTCGGCGAGCAGGGCGATCGACTCCGGCATGGCCGGCTCACGCTGTCGTTGGTGCAGGAAGTCCTCGGTCGCGCGGAGCAACATCGTGGTCTCGCCACCCAGCGCCGCCACCAGCAGCGCGGCACGTCCGGCGTTGGCGGCGGCCTCCGCGTGGGGCACCGTCTCGGGGAGCAGGCCGCGCGCCAGGTCGGTGCGCACGCCGTACGGCGGGACGAGGACGACCGCCGAGATGGAGGGGTCGACGGGAACCTGCTGCGCCCACACCACCTCACCTGCCTGTCCGCAGATGACGAACCCACCCAGGAGGGCCGGCGCCACGTTGTCGGGATGCCCCTCGAGCCGGTTGGCCAGCAGCAGCGCCGCCTGGTCATCGAGCATCGCGGCGCCGTCGGCCACGAGAGCACGCGCGAGCACGATCCCGCCGACGATGGCGGCCGAGGAGGATCCCATGCCGCGGCTGTGCGGGATCCGGTTGGCACAGGTGAGCCGCAGACCCGGCGGCTGCTCCCCCATCAGCTCGAACGCTGCCCGCATGGCTCGTACGACGAGGTGGGACTCGTCGCGGACGACGTCTGCTCCCTCCCCTTCGACGGTGACCTCGAGGCCGGAGCCGAGCACCTCACCGACCAGGGTGTCGCTCAGCTCGAGGGCGAGGCCGAGGCAGTCGTAGCCGGGCCCGAGGTTGGCGCTCGTGGCCGGGACCTCGACGGTGACCGGTCCGTCGACGAACGCCATCTCAGCCCAGCCCGGCCGCTGCCGCCGCCGCGTCGACGTCGGGGTCGCAGACGGTGTCCACGAGGTCGGTGAAGCTGGAGAGGGCGGTGTCGATGTCCTTGAGCCCGTGTCCGGTCACGGTGACCACGACCTGCTGTCCGGCGTACCGCACTCCCTCGCGCGCCTCCAGCAGCAGCCCGGCGATGCCGGCGGCGGAGGCGGGCTCGACGAAGACGCCGTCGCGGCTGGCGAGCTCGGTCTGGGCGGCGAGGATCTCGGAGTCGCTGACGGCGCGGAACTTGCCGCCGGAGGAGTCGGCGGCCTCCATCGCGAGGTCCCACGAGGCCGGGTTGCCGATGCGGATGGCGGAGGCCACCGTCTCGGGGTCCGGCACCGGAGCGCCACCCACGAGAGGTGCCGCGCCCTCGGCCTGCCAGCCGCGCATGACCGGGAGCTTGGTGGAGTCGCCGGCCTGGTGGGCCTCGCGGTAGCCGAGCCAGTACGCCGAGATGTTGCCGGCGTTGCCGGTCGGCAGCACGTGCACGTCGGGGGCGTCGCCGAGGAACTCGACGATCTCGAACGAGGCGGTCTTCTGGCCCTGGAGGCGCATCGGGTTCACCGAGTTCACCAGCGCGACCGGGTAGTGCTCGGCCAGTCCGCGCGAGATGCGCAGGCAGTCGTCGAAGTTGCCGCGCACCATGATCACTTGGGCGCCGTGCACGATGGCCTGGGCCAGCTTGCCGGCCGAGATCTTGCCCTGCGGCACCAGTACCAGCGGCTTGACCCCGGCGCGGGCGGCGTAGGCCGCCATCGAGGCCGAGGTGTTGCCGGTGGACGCGCAGACCACCGCCTCCGCACCCTGGCCGACGGCCACGGACAGGGCCACGGTCATGCCGCGGTCCTTGAAGGAGCCGGTCGGGTTGTCGCCCTCGACCTTGAGCCAGACCTCGGCGCCGGTGAGGTGCGAGAGCCAGGCCGAGTCGACCATCGGGGTGCCGCCCTCACGCAGGGTGATGGTGGGGGTGCCCTCGGGGATGTCGAGGCGGTCGCCGTACTCCTCGAGCACACCCATCCACGGCCCACTCATTCCTGGTCGCCCTCCACGCGCATCACCGAGGAGACCTCGCGCACGTTGGCGAGACCCTGCAGGTGGGCGACGGTGGCGGCCAGGTCGGCGTCGCTGGCGCGGTGCGAGACCACCACGAGCTGCGCGTCGTCGCCGCGTCCCTCCTGCCGCACGGTCTGGATGGACACGTCGTGCTCGGCGAAGACCTGGGCGACGGTGGCGAGCACGCCCGCCTTGTCGTCGACGTCGATCTGCACGTGGTAGCGCGTCTGGGTGCGCCCCATCGGCAGCACCGGCAGGTCGGCGTACGACGACTCCCCCGCCCCGCGGACGCCCTCGAGCCGGTTGCGCGCGACCGTGACGAGGTCGCCCAGCACGGCGCTCGCGGTCGGGGAGCCACCGGCGCCGGGACCGTAGAACATCAGCTGCCCGGCGGCCTCGCTCTCCACGAAGACCGCGTTGTAGGCCTCGCGCACGCTGGCCAGCGGGTGCGTCCTCGGGATCATCGCCGGGTGCACGCGGGCGGACACGGCCGGACCGTCGGGGCCGTTCTCCAGGGCGCAGATGGCGAGCAGCTTGACCACGCAGCCCATCTCGGCGGCGGAGGCGACGTCGCTCGCAGTCACCTCGGCGATGCCCTCGCGGTGGACGTCGGCGGCGGTGACCCGCGTGTGGAAGGCGAGGCTGGCCAGGATGGCGGCCTTGGCGGCAGCGTCGAAGCCCTCGACGTCGGCCGTCGGGTCGGCTTCGGCGTAGCCGAGCTCCTGGGCCTCCTCCAGCGCCTCGTTGAAGCCCGCGCCGGAGGAGTCCATCCGGTCCAGGATGAAGTTGGTGGTGCCGTTGACGATGCCGAGCACCCGGGTCACCTGGTCGCCGGCGAGCGACTCCCGCAGCGGTCGCAGGATCGGGATGGCGCCTGCCACGGCTGCCTCGTAGTAGAGGTCGCGACCCGCCTTCTCGGCGGCCTCGAACAGGGTGCCGCCGTCCTCGGCCAGCAGTGCCTTGTTGGCCGACACGACGCTGGCGCCGTGCTCCAGCGCGGAGAGGATGAGTGTGCGGGCCGGCTCGATCCCGCCGATCACCTCGACGACGACGTCGACGTCCTCGCGGGAGACCAGCTCCTCGGCGTCGGTGGTGAACAGGTGCTCGGGCAGGTCGACGTCGCGCGGGATGCCGAGACGGCGTACGGCGACACCGACCAGCTCCACGGGCGCGCCGACGCGGGCCGCGAGATCGTTGGCCTGCTCGTGCAGCAGCCGGGCGACCTGGGAGCCCACGACACCGCAGCCGAGCAGCGCGACTCGCACGCTTGTCTTCTCATTCATCGAGATCAGTGTTCCATTCACGCTTCGGGGGCGGCGTCGAGTCTCAGGAGGTCGTCCAGCGTCTCCCGGCGTACGACGACCCGCGACTCGCCGTCCTTGACCGCGACGACCGGCGGCCGGAGGGCGTGGTTGTAGTTGCTGGCCATCGACCGGCAGTAGGCACCGGTGCCGGGCACGGCCACCAGGTCGCCCGGGGCCACGTCGCCGGGGAGGAACTCGTCCTTGACCACGATGTCGCCGGCCTCGCAGTGCTTGCCGACCAGCCGGGTCATCAGGGCAGGGGCGTCCGAGACCCGGTTGGCGAGCGTGCAGGAGTAGTCGGCGTCGTACAGCGCGGTGCGGATGTTGTCGCTCATCCCGCCGTCTACGGACACGTAGGTGCGCACCGCTCCGCCGTCGAGCTCGACAGCCTTGACGGTGCCGACCTCGTAGACCGTGCACACGGCCGGGCCGGCGATCGCGCGACCGGGCTCGACGGAGAGCCGCGGCACCTCGAGGTCGCGGGCGCGGCACTCGTCACGCACGATCTTGGTCATCTCGGTGGCCAGCTGCGCCGCGTCGGACGGGTCGTCCTGGGTGGTGTAGGCGATGCCGAAGCCACCACCGAGGTCGAGCTCGGGCAGCTGCACCCCGATCTCGCTGGAGATCTGGGCGTGCAGCTCCAGCACCCGACGCGCCGCCACCTCGAAGCCCGAGGAGTCGAAGATCTGCGAGCCGATGTGGGAGTGCAGGCCGAGCAGCTCGAGTCCTTCGGCGGCGCGGATCTGGCGTACGGCGTCGAGGGCGTCCCCGCTGCTGATCGAGAACCCGAACTTCTGGTCCTCGTGGGCGGTGGCGATGTACTCGTGGGTGTGCGCCTCGACGCCTGCCGTCACGCGCACCATCACCCGGGCGGTGCGACCGAGCTCGCGGGTGACGTGCGCCAGCCGGTCGATCTCGTGGAAGGAGTCGACGATGATCCGGCCGACCCCGAGCTCGACGGCCCGCTCCAGCTCGGCCAGGGTCTTGTTGTTGCCGTGGAAGCCGACCCGCTTCATCGGGAAGCCGGCCCGCTCGGCGACGGCGAGCTCACCGCCGGAGCAGACGTCGAGGTTGAGTCCCTCCTCGTCGATCCACCTCGCGACCGTCGTACACAGGAACGCCTTGCCGGCGTAGAAGACGTCGCAGCCTGCGAACCCGTCGCGGAAGGCCCGGGCCCGGGCCCGGAAGTCGGCCTCGTCGAGGACGTACGCCGGTGACCCGTGCTGCTCGACCAGGTCGGTCAGCCGCACGCCACCCACCTCGAGCACCCCGTCGACCTTGCGTGCGGTCTGCGACCACAGCTCGGGCACCAGCGCGTTGACGTCGCCGGGCTCGCGCAACCACGCCGGCCCCCGGACCGAGACGGCGGCGTGCGCCCAGCCCGCTTCGTGAGCACGCACTGTCTTACATCCGCTCCGGTGCCGAGACGCCGAGCAGCGCGAGGCCGTTGGCGAGCACCGTCCGCGCGGCGACTGTCAGCACCAGCCGGGCCTCGTTGACCGGCGCCACCGGCTCGTCGCCCTTCGGCAGCATCCGGCACTCGCGGGTGTCGTACCACCGGTTGAAGATCGCCGTCGTGTCCTCGAGGTAGCGCGCCACCCGGTGCGGCTGGCGCAGCTCGGCGGCGGTGGCCACCACGCGGGGGAACTCGGCCAGCGCCCGCAGCAGGTCGCCCTCCCGCTCGTGGGACAGCAGCGACGGGTCGAAGCCAGACGTCAGGTCGGGGAGCGACATGCCGAGGTCGGCGGCGTTCTCCATCATCCGGCAGGTGCGGGCATGGCCGTACTGCACGTAGTAGACGGGGTTGTCGTTGGAGGCCTTGGTGATCTCGGCGACGTCGAGCACGAGTGGCGAGTCCGCCGGGTAGCGGGCCAGCGAGTAGCGCAGCGCGTCGACGCCGATCAGGTCGACCAGCTCCTGCAGCGTGACCATCGTCCCGGCCCGCTTGGAGAGTCGCAGCTCCTCGCCGTCCTTCATGATCTTGACCAGCTGGCCGATCAGCACGTCGAGGTTGTACGACGGGTCGTCGCCCGCGCATGCCGCCATCGCCTGCAGCCGCCGGACGTAGCCGTGGTGGTCGGCGCCGAGCAGGTAGACGCAGATGTCGAACCCGCGAGCCCGCTTGTCGAGGTAGTAGGCGGTGTCGGAGGCGAAGTAGGTCAGCTCGCCGTCAGTGCGGATCAGCACCCGGTCGCGGTCGTCGCCGAAGTCGGTGGTGCGCATCCAGAGCGCGCCGTCCTCGTCGAACAGGTGTCCCTGCCCTCGCAGGTTCTCGATGTTCTCCACGACCGCGTTGTTCTCGTGCAGCGACCGCTCGGAGAACCAGACGTCGAAGTGGGTCCGGAACGCCTCGAGCTGCTCCCGCTGCTCGCGCAGCTGCAGCGCGTAACCGGCCTCCCGGAACGCGACCACGCGCTCGTCGGGGGGCAGGTCGAGGATCGCGGGGTTCTCGGCGACGACCTGTTGGGCCAGGTCGTGGACGTACTCGCCGTGGTAGCCGTCGTCCGGGACGGGCTGACCCAGCGCCGCCGCCTCCAGCGACGCCCCGAACAGGTTCATCTGGTTGCCGCGGTCGTTGATGTAGAACTCCCGCGACACCTCCGCGCCCGCGGCAGCGAGCACCCGGGCGATCGCGTCACCCACCACCGCCCACCGGGTGTGGCCCAGGTGCAGCGGCCCGGTCGGGTTGGCGGAGATGAACTCCACGTTGATGCGGGTGCCGGCGAGCGTCTCGTTCTGGCCGTACGCCGCGCCGGCGGCCACCACGTCGGCGGCGACCTCACCCTGCGCGCCGGCCTCGACGGTCACGTTGAGGAAGCCGGGACCGGCCACCTCGACGGCGCTGATGCCCTGGGCCGCGCGCAGCTGCTCGGCCAGCAGCTCCCCGAGCGCACGCGGGTTGGTGGCAGCCCCGTCGACCAGCGCCTTCTTGCCCAGCTGGAGCGCCACGTTGGTGGCGTAGTCCCCGTGTCCCTTCTGCCGCGGACGCTCCACCGTCACCTCGGTCGGGACGCCGTCGGTGAGGGTGAGACGACCGTCGTCCACGAGCGCGGTGAGCGCCTCGACGACGGCGGCGGAGAGCTGGGCGGGATTCACCGCCCCAGCGTATCGGCGCTCCTCGGTTTCCTTCGCGGGGATATCGGCCGGTAGTCTTCGCGGCGCGCCAGCAAGCCTCCGTAGCTCAGGGGATAGAGCACTGGTTTCCGGTACCAGGTGTCGCAGGTTCGAATCCTGCCGGAGGCGCTCCACCAGCCCACGACCGAGCCCTAAGGGACCGAGCCCTAAGGGATAGAGGCTCTGCCGATCTCCGGTACCAGGTGTCGCAGGTTCGAATCCTGCCGGAGGCGCTCCACCAGCCCACGACCGAGCCCTAAGGGATAGAGGCTCTGCCGATCGCCGGTACCAGGTGTCGCAGGTTCGAATCCTGCCGGAGGCGCCAATCGAACGACGCAACAGAGTCCAGGGGGATAGAGGCTCTCCCGCACTCCGGTACCAGGTGTCGCGGGTTCGAATCCTGCCGGAGGCGCTCCGAACGTGATGCTCGCTACACCACGCCCGATTCGGGCTCCTGCCCTGCGGTTCTCCCACCGTGGGGACTAGCCTTGACGACGTACTCATACACACGCGTGTCGGAAGAGGCGAAACTGGCCGTGCCAGAGTCAGGCGAAGACAGCTCGAGGTCCGGGTTCGGGGCCAACGAATGGCTCGTTGACGAGATGTACGAGCGCTACCAGAAGGACCCCCACAGCGTCGACAAGGTGTGGTGGGACTTCTTCGGCAAGGACCAGCGGGCTGCCTCGGGGGCGTCCTCCTCCGCCGGCTCGACGACCTCTTCCACGCCCTCCTCCTCCAACGGCTCCTCCAACGGCTCCTCCAACGGTTCGGTCAAGGAGTCCACCGGTGCACCCAAGCGGCGCCCGGAGAAGAACACCTCGGAGCCGCAGCAGAAGTCAGCGCAGTCGACCGAGAAGAAGCCCGAGGCGAAGCCCGCCGCGAAGAAGGAGAGCACGACGAGCACGACGAGCACGTCGAGCAAGGACACGTCCGGCTCCAAGCCCAGCACCAAGCCCAGCACCAAGCCCACCGCCAAGAAGGCCGACGAGAAGGCCGGCGACAAGGCCGGCGACAAGGCCGGCGACAAGGCCGGCGACAAGGCCGGCGACAAGGCCGGCGACAAGGCCGGCGCCAAGGCCGGCGACAAGGCCGGAGAGAACGCCGAGGCGGTGGCCGACGAGCCGACGTACACCGTGCTCAAGGGTGCCCCGGCCCGCACCGTGGCCAACATGGACGCCAGCCTGACCGTCCCGACCGCCACCAGCGTCCGGTCGGTGCCGGTGAAGCTGCTGTGGGACAACCGGATCGTCATCAACAACCACCTCGCCCGCGCACGCGGTGGGAAGGTCTCCTTCACCCACCTGATCGGCTACGCACTGGTCAAGGCCCTGAAGTCGATGCCGGAGATGAACGTCGGGTTCGACGTCATCGACGGCAAGCCCACCCAGATCACCCCGGCGCACGTCAACCTCGGCCTCGCCATCGACCTGCCGAAGCCTGACGGCACCCGGCAGCTCCTGGTGCCGAGCATCAAGGCCGCGGAGACGATGGACTTCGCACACTTCTGGACCGCCTACGAGGAGCTCATCCGCAAGGCCCGCAGCGGCAAGCTCGCTGTCACCGACTTCCAGGGCACCTCGATCAGCCTGACCAACCCGGGCACGATCGGCACCAACCACTCGGTGCCGCGCCTGATGAAGGGGCAGGGCGCGATCATCGGGGTCGGCTCGATGGAGTACCCGCCCGAGTTCCAGGGCGCCTCCGAGGAGACCCTCACCCGCAACGCGATCAGCAAGATCATGACGCTGACCTCGACCTACGACCACCGGGTGATCCAGGGCGCGCAGAGCGGTGAGTTCCTCAAGCGGATGCACGGCCTGCTGCTCGGCGAGGACCACTTCTACGACGAGATCTTCCGGGCGCTGCGGATCCCCTACGAGCCGATCCGCTGGTCCTCGGACATCTCCACCAACCACGACGACGAGATCAGCAAGCAGGCGCGCATCCTCGAACTGATCCACGCCTACCGCGTGCGCGGCCACATGATGGCCGACACCGACCCGCTGGAGTACCGCCAGCGCAGCCACCCCGACCTCGAGGTGGAGTCGCACGGGCTGACGCTGTGGGACCTCGACCGCGAGTTCGCCACCGGCTCCTTCGGCGGTGAGCGCCGGTTCATGAAGATGCGCTCGATCCTCGGCATCCTGCGCGACTCCTACTGCCGCACCGTCGGCATCGAGTACATGCACATCCAGGACCCTGAGCAGCGTCGCTGGATCCAGGAGCGCGTCGAGCAGCCGCACCAGAAGCCGCCCCGCGAGGAGCAGCTCCGCATCCTGCTCAAGCTCAACCAGGCCGAGGCGTTCGAGACCTTCCTGCAGACCAAGTTCGTCGGCCAGAAGCGGTTCAGCCTCGAGGGCGGCGAGACGACGGTCCCGCTGATCGACGAGATCTGCGAGGCGGCCGCCGAGGACGGGCTCGACGAGGTCACCATCGGGATGGCCCACCGCGGCCGGCTCAACGTGCTGGCCAACATCGTCGGCAAGAGCTACAGCCAGATCTTCCGTGAGTTCGAGGGCAACATCGACCCCCGCACGGTGCAGGGCTCCGGCGACGTGAAGTACCACCTCGGCGCCGAGGGCGAGTTCATCGCCGACTCCGGCGACAAGATCAAGGTCTCCGTCGCGGCGAACCCCTCGCACCTCGAGGCGGTCGACCCGGTGCTCGAGGGCATCGCCCGCGCCAAGCAGGACGTGCTCAACCAGGGCGAGGCCTTCCCGGTGATGCCGCTGCTCGTGCACGGCGACGCTGCGTTCGCCGGCCAGGGCGTGGTCGCGGAGACCCTGAACCTCTCCCAGCTGCGTGGCTACCGCACCGGCGGCACCATCCACGTGGTCGTCAACAACCAGGTCGGCTTCACCACCTCGCCGGCCGCCTCTCGCTCGTCGCTCTACTGCACCGACGTGGCGCGGATGGTGCAGGCACCGATCTTCCACGTCAACGGCGACGACCCCGAGGCCTGCATCCGCGTCGCGCGGCTCGCCTTCGAGTACCGCCAGGCCTTCAACAAGGACGTCGTCATCGACCTGGTCTGCTACCGGCGTCGTGGCCACAACGAGGGCGACGACCCGTCGTACACCCAGCCGCTGATGTACGACCTGATCGAGCAGAAGCGCTCGGTGCGCAAGCTCTACACCGAGTCGTTGATCGGTCGCGGCGACATCACGCTGGAAGAGGCCGAGCAGGTCCTCAAGGACTACCAGCAGCAGCTGGAGCGGGTCTTCACCGAGGTGCGCGAGGCGACCAACGTCCCCGAGTCGTGGACGACGGTGCCGGACTACCCGGAGAAGATCCACGAGGACTTCACCACGGCCGTGCCGATGGAGACGGTCAAGCGGATCGCCGACGCCTACGTGAGCGCGCCCGACGGGTTCACCGTGCACCCCAAGGTGCTCCCGCAGCTGCAGAAGCGCGCCGCGGCGATGACCGAGGGCCCGATCGACTGGGGTGCCGGTGAGATCCTCGCGCTCGGTTCACTGCTGATGGACGGCCGGCCCGTGCGACTGGCGGGTCAGGACTCGCGCCGCGGCACCTTCGCCAGCCGGTTCGCCACGGTCATCGACCGCACCAACGCCAACGAGTGGACGCCGCTGGCCAACCTGACCGAGGACCAGGCGCAGTTCTACGTCTACGACTCCCTGCTCTCGGAGTACGCCGCCCTCGGGTTCGAGTACGGCTACTCGGTGGCTCGTCCCGACGCGCTGGTCGCGTGGGAGGCGCAGTTCGGTGACTTCGTCAACGGCGCCCAGACCGTGATCGACGAGTTCATCACCGCCAGCGAGACCAAGTGGGGACAGTCCTCGGGCGTCGTACTCCTCCTGCCGCACGGCTACGAGGGCCAGGGTCCCGACCACTCCTCGGCCCGCATCGAGCGGTTCCTCACCATGGCGGCCGACGACGCCTTCGTGGTGGCCCAGCCGTCGACGCCGGCCAGCTACTTCCACCTGCTGCGCCGGCACGCCCTCGGCGACGAGCACCGGCCGATGATCGTGTTCACCCCGAAGTCGATGCTGCGCCGCAAGGAGGCCGCCTCGAAGCCGGTCGACTTCACCGAGGGCACCTTCCGGCCGCTGATCACCGACGACGTCGTCGACCCCGAGAAGGTCGACACGCTCGTGCTGTGCAGCGGCCGCATCACCTGGGACCTGATGGTGCAGCGCGGCCAGCAGCAGGGGGACTCACCGACCACGGCCATCACCCGGATCGAGCAGCTCTACCCGCGTCCCGAGGAGGAGCTGAAGGCCGAGATCGCGCGGTTCCCGAACCTCAAGGACATCCGTTGGGTCCAGGACGAGCCGGCCAACATGGGTCCGGCCCCGCACCTGCGGCTGAACCTCTTCGACAAGCTCGACCGCCCGGTCCAGGTGATCTCGCGTCCCGCGTCCAGCTCGCCGTCGGTCGGCCAGCACAGCCGGCACGTGGAGGAGCTCAAGGGGATCATGAGCCAGGCCTTCGAAGCGGTCCGCGGCTCGGTCGAGGAGGGCTACTAGATCGGTGTACTTCACCGACCGCGGCATCGAGGAGCTCCAGACCAGGCGCGGTGACGAGGAGGTCACCCTGGCCTGGCTGGCCGAGCGCCTCCAGGAGTTCACCGACGTGCACCCGGAGTTCGAGACTCCGGTCGAGCGGTTCGCCACCTGGCTGGCCCGCCTCGACGACCCCGACGACGACTGAGCCCGGACGTCATACGAATCGGCTGTTATGGCGACCGCAACGTATGACCTCCCTGACCGGCGCTCAGTGGGCCGGACGAGCGACGTCGAGGTCGTGGCGCACGCGCCACAGGTCGGCCTCGCGGTCGAGCTCCGAGCCGAACGGCAGGCCGGGCTGGCCGGCGTTGTGCCGGTTGTTGCGCTCGAGGAGAGCTGCGATCCCGGCGATCATGGCGACGAGGATGAGGGCTGCGAAGATGGTCATGGCAGTAAGTTTGCTCCCCTGTGTTTCCTGCCACCAGTGGCAGCATTGACACTCTCCGCATACTTACTGCCATACTGTCGGACATGGCTCTTTCCACAGTCGCCGTCGTGGTGCCGCAGCGGCCCGGTTTCTTCGAGCTCGGGGTGGTGCAGGAGGTCTTCGGGGTCGACCGCACCGAGGACGGGGTGCCCGCGATCGACTTCCGGGCCTGCTCGGAGAGTCCCGGCGAGCCGATCGCGTTGGACAACGGGATCACCCTCACCGCGCCGTTCGGGCTGGAGGCGGCCGAGGACGCCGACCTCGTGATCGCACCGGCCTACGACTACGCCACCCCGCCGTCCGAGGCCTTGCTCGACGTCTTCCGTCGTGCACACGCGCGCGGCGCCTGGGTGCTCTCGGTGTGCTCCGGCGCGTTCCTGCTCGGCGAGGCCGGGCTGCTCGACGGCCGCGCGTGCACCACCCACTGGCGGCACACCGACGAGCTGAAGCGGCGCTTCCCCGAGGCGAGCATCGACCCCGACGTGCTGTTCGTCGAGGACGACCGGGTCATCACCAGTGCCGGCACCGCCGCCGGCATCGATGCCTGCCTGCACCACGTCCGCTGCGAGCTCGGCGCCTCGGTCGCCAACCTGATCGCCCGCCGGATGGTGGTGCCGCCCCAGCGCGACGGCGGCCAGCGCCAGTACATCGACCTGCCGGTGCCCAACTGCAGCGCCGACAGCCTCACGCCGTTGCTGACCTGGATGCGCGAGCACCTCGCCGAGGACCAGCCGGTGCGCCTGCTCGCCAAGCGGGCTGCGATGTCGGAGCGCACCTTCGCCCGTCGCTTCGCCGCCGAGACCGGGACCACCCCGGGCAAGTGGCTGTTGGCCCAACGCCTGCACCACGCCAGGACGCTGCTGGAGAGCACCGACCTGGCCGTCGAGACGGTCGCCTCGCGCGCCGGGTTCGGGTCGGCCGCGCTGCTGCGCCACCACTTCGGTACGGCGGTCGGAGTCGCGCCGGCCGAGTACCGCCGTACGTTCCGCACTCCGGACGTGCGCGCCGGGTAGCCGCCTGCTCACTACCCTCGCGCCATGACCTATCCCCCGGCGCCGTGGAACATGCACGGCCAGCTCTGGTTGTCGTTGTTCCGCGTACGCGAGGGGGACCATCCCGACCGGCCAGCTGGGGTGTACGGCGCCGCGCTCGTCTCCTACGAGCGACCGAGCCCGCTGACCTACTCCGAGCTCCTCGTCGCCCGACCCGTCGGGAAGAGGGTCACCATCACCGACATCTGGGTCGACTCGGCGGACTCGCGTGACGGCGGCCGCGAGCTCTGGGCGATCCCGAAGGACCTCTGCGACTTCCGTCTCGACAACACCGGCAAGCGGGTGCAGCGCACGTCGTGGACGGCCAGCCTCGAGGGGCGTCCGATCGCCCGCGCCCGCTTCAGCGACGTCTCCCACGCGACGCTGCGCACTCCGTTCAAGGGCGCCACCAGGCAGGAGCGCGAGAGTGGCGAGGAGGTCGTCGCCACGCTGGCCGGCAGCGCCAAGGTGCTCCCGTGCCGGGGCACCTGGGAGTTCAACGAGGCGGGACCGCTCGCCTGGCTGGCAGGCAAGCGGTCCCTCGCGTCGTTCCGGATGGCCGACTTTCAGATGTCGTTCGGCTGAGCCTCGTCGATCTCGTCTGTCTCGTCGACCTCCGCGCGTACCTCGTGGTCGCGGGAGGCACGACGCGTCGACTCACGGATCTCGAAGAGCTCCGTGGCGAAGCCGCCGATCGCCCGGCCGATGTCGCCCACGGCACCGGTGATGATGGTCGTCACCGTGCCGACGGTGTGCGTGGCGGCCGTGAAGGTCTCCTGCACGGCGTCCTTGCGGATCTCGGCGCGACTGAGCCGGTCGCGGTCGGGTCCTCGTTCCATGGGTCCAGTCTCCCTCAACCGGTGATGCTCAGGCGGCCAGGGTGACCGGCTGCTCCGCCTCCGGCCCGGGACGCGGAGCCCGCTTGCCCGGCAGCGCGAGCCGGAAGATCTTCTTCGCGACGCTGCCGAGCTGCCTGTGCAGCGGACCGGTCGTGTACTCCAGGCCGTAGCGCCCGCAGATCTCGCGCACCTCGGCGGCGATCTCGGGGTACCGCCGGGCCGGCAGGTCCGGGAACAGGTGGTGCTCGATCTGGTGCGACAGGTTGCCGCTCATGATGTGGAACAGCTTGCCGCCGCTGATGTTGGCCGAGCCGAGGACCTGCCGGTAGTACCAGTGACCGCGCGACTCCTCGCCGTCCTGGTCCTGGCACTCCTCCTCGGTGAACGTCTCGGCGCCCGACGGGAAGTGGCCGCAGAAGATGATGTTGAACGCCCAGATGTTGCGCACCAGGTTGGCCGTGGCGTTGCCCGCGAAGGTGAGCGGGAACAGCGGACCGGTGAGCGCCGGGAACAGCAGGTAGTCCTTGAGCGCCTGGGTGCGCACCTTGCGCATGATCCCGGCGTGCAGGGCCTTGTTCTCCTCGAGCTTGCGGGTGCCCTTGACGATGTTCTCGACCTCGAGGTCGTGCATCGCCACCCCCCACTCGAAGAACACCATCAGCAGGAAGGCGTAGAGCGGGTTGCCGAGGTAGTAGGGGTGCCACTTCTGGTCCTCGTCCATCCGCAGGATGCCGTAGCCGATGTCGCGGTCCTTGCCGAGGATGTTGGTGAACGTGTGGTGGATGTAGTTGTGGCTGTACTTCCACTGCTCGCTCGGGCAGACGTTGTCCCACTCGTACATGCGCGAGTTCAGGCCGGGGTCGCCCATCCAGTCGTACTGGCCGTGCATGACGTTGTGGCCGATCTCCATGTTGTCGAGGATCTTGGAGACGCTCAGCGCAGCGACGGCGAGCGGCCAGGCCGGCGGGAGGTACATCAGGGCGCGACCGGCGACCTCGAGCTGACGCTGCTTCTTCACGATGCCGCGGATGTACGCCGCGTCCTCCTCGCCGAGGTCGGCGATCAGGCGCTGACGGATGGCGTCCATCTCGTTGCCGAACGCCTCGAGCTGTTCGGGGGTGAGCCTGGCGTTGGTGCTGGTGGTCCTGGTGGTCATGGTGTCTTCCTTTCGTTGGAAGCGGATCAGAGGTCGACGGCGCAGTCGCCGACAGGAGCGCTGACGCAGATGCGGATGTCCTCGTCAGGAAGTGCGGACTCCTCGCCGGTGAGCACGTTGCGGACGGTGCCTTCGGTCTTGCGGGACACGCAGGAGAAGCAGATGCCCATCCGGCAGCCGAACTCTGGGCTCAGCCCCTGCGCCTCGGCCTGCTCGAGGATCGAGTCGCCGGTGTTGGTGGCGGACGCGCCCGACCGGGTGAAGCTGAGGTCCCCCTCGACCGAGCCGCTGGCCGCCCCGACCGCGGTGGAGAGCTTGAAGAACTCCGAGCGCAGCCGCGGCGACTCGCCGTACGCCTCGTGGATGAGGTGCATCATCGGCGCCGGTCCGCAGGCCCACGTGTCGGTGTCGCGGTACGCAGGCACCAGCCGGGCGAGCGACTCGGCGCTGAACACCTCGTCCCCGAACTTCAGGTGCACGTCGACGTGGTTGTCCTCGAACTGCAGCCGACGCAGCTCGTCGGCGAAGATCAGGTCCTCCTCCGAGCGGGCGTAGTGCAGGAAGGTCACCTTGCGGTTGGCCTTGCCGTCGTACCCGTCGCGGAGCAGGGTGCGGACCTGCGACATCACCGGGGTGATGCCGGAACCGCCCGAGATCATCAACAGGTGGTTGTTGGTCGGGGTGGCAGGGCTCTCGGTGAGGGTGAAGTCGCCCTGGGCCTGGCTGAGGTGCAGGATCTGGCCGGGCTCGGCCTCGCGGACCAGGAACCGGCTGACTCGCTGCTGACCCGGCTTGGCCTCGTCGTGGGCCCGGACGGTGATGGTGAACCGCTCGCCCGGGTCGGACTCGGCCGAGGAGATCGAGAAGCACCGCGTCGTACGCCGGGCGCCGTTGATCTCCACGCCGACCTGGACGTACTGGCCGGCACGGTGCCCGCGCCAGGTGCTGGTGGGCTGGAGGGTGAGGGTGGCCACCGGGTGCTCGCCGGAGGTCTCGCGGGTGATGTCGACGACGCGGGCCCGGACCTCGGTCGCCGCCCACATCGGGTTCACCAGCTCGAGGTAGCGGTCCACGCTGTGCGGCGCCGTCAGCGCCGCCAAGGTGCGGGAGCCGAGAAGTCTCTGAGTGATCGTCATGCCAGGTCTCCCTCCACATTTTCAGTGAACATGTGTTCACTCAAAATCATGGTGGGGTCGGCCGGCAGGGTCAAGGCGATCCCCGCGTGACGCCCGCCACCCACGCGGGCAGTGCGACTAGCCTCACGTCCCATGACCAGAACTGTGTTCACCGGCGGCGTGGTGTACGACGGCACGACGGCTGCTCCCGCCGAGGGCGACGTGGCGGTCGAGGACGGCCGCATCGTCGAGGTCGGACCGGGCCTGGACGGCGACGAGGCCGTCGACTGCTCCGGCGCGTTCGTCTCACCCGGGTTCTTCGACTGCCACGTCCATGTGGTGATGGACAACCCGAGCTTCGTCGAGATGATCGAGCAGCCGTTCAGCCTTCAGTTCTACAAGGCAGCTGCGAACCTCGAGAAGACCCTCGCTGCCGGCGTCACCAGCGTGCGCGACGCCGGTGGTGCCGACCTCGGCGTCAAGACCGCCGTGCAGCGCGGTCTCATCCCCGGACCGCGGATGCAGATCTCGGTGATCATGCTCAGCCAGACCGGCGGCCACGGTGACGACTGGAGCGTCTGCGGCGCCGAGATCCCCGTCTTCCTGCCCCACCCGGGCCGCCCGAGCGGAGTGGTGGACGGACCCGACGAGGTGCGCAAGCGGGTGCGCGAGCTGGTCCGTGCCGGCGCCGACGTGATCAAGGTGGCCACCAGCGGTGGCGTGCTGTCGTCCTCGAACCCGCACCACGGCCAGCTCCGCGACGCCGAGATCGCCACCATGACCGAGGAGGCCGCCGCCGCCGGCATCCACGTGATGGCCCACGCGCAGGCGGCGGCCGGCATCAAGGCCGCGCTGCGCAACGGCGTGCGGTCCATCGAGCACGGCATCTTCCTCGACGACGAGGCCATCGAGCTGATGCTGCAGCAGGGCGCCTGGCTGGTGCCGACCCTGCAGGCGCCCCGCGCGGTGATCGCCGCTGCCGAGTCGGGGGCCTCGATCCCCGCCCAGCAGGTGGAGAAGGCACGGATGCTGACCGCGGTGCACGTCGATGCCGTGCGCCGAGCCCACGACGCCGGCGTACGCATCGCCATGGGGACCGACGCCGGCGTCGGCGCCCACGGCACCAACCTCGAGGAGGTCGAGCTGATGGTGGGCGCCGGCCTGTCGCCGCTCGAGGCGCTCCACGCCACCACCGCGTCGGCGGCCGAGCTGCTCGACGTCGCCGACGACCGGGGCACGATCAGGCCCGGCCAGCGCGCCGACCTGGTGGTCGTCGACGGCCGCCCCGAGGACGTCGCCGGGCTCGGCGGGCGGGTGCGGGCGGTCTACCTCGACGGCGCCGAGGTCAGCCGACGCCAGTGAGGTGGTCCCGGTGCACGACCGTCCACCGGATCGCGCTGGAGGCTACCCTCGGTGGATGGTGCAGTCCGTGAGCCGACCCGCCGTCCCCGTCGCCGGGGTGGCTGACGAGGGCCGGAGCGAGTCCCGTGGGGAGCGCAAGGAGCGCACCCGACGGCACATCCTGGACGCCGCCCTCGACCTCTGTGAGGACAGCAGCCTGGTGGCCCTGTCCCTGCGCCAGGTGGCCAAGGAGGTCGGCATCGTGCCGACTGCCTTCTACCGTCACTTCGACTCGATCGAGGATCTCGGGCTGGCCCTGGTCGAGGAGTCGTTCGTCTCCTTGCGGGAGATGCTCAAGGACGTACGCCGCAGCGACCCGACGTACCGCACCATCATCGACAGCTCGGTGAGGGTGCTCGGCGAGCACACCATGGCCCAGCACTCCCACTTCGCCTTCATCTCGCGCGAACGGGTGGCGGGACCTCCCGCGGTGCGCGAGGCGATCCGTCACCAGATCGACTTGGTCGAGCGCGAGCTGGCCACCGACCTGGCTCGTCTCACCGATCCGGCGCACTGGTCAGCCGAGGACCTGCGCGTGCTGTCGAACCTGATCGTCACCCTGATGGTGGGGGCGACCGAGACCATCGTGAACGCCCGCCCCGAGACCCGGCCGGCGATCCTGGAGACCGCACGCACCCAGCTGCGGATGATGCTCGTGGGCGCCCTGCGCTGGAGCTCGCGCTAGCTGGCGCACTCCACGGACTCGGGGTCCACCTCGGGGACCATCTCGAGGTCCATGCCCGCCTCGGGCCCGCCCGCGATCCGCGCCGGGAGCAGCGCCACCAGGCCGAGCACGACCACGCACAGGAGCGCGGAGACCGCGAAGGCCCACTGCATGCCGTTGAGCTGGGCCGCCACCGGAGCGACGCCGTCACCGATCTGCGAGGCAGTGCGCGTCGACATGATCATCACGACCAGGGCGGTGCCCGTCGCACCGGCGACCTGCTGCAGGGTGCCGAGCAGCGAGCTGCCGTGGGAGTACAGGTGCGGCGGCAGCACGCCCAGCCCCATGGTGAACAGCGGCGTGAACAGGGCGGCCAGGCTCACCATCAGCACGACGTGCACGATCAGGATCTGCCACGTCGGGGTCTCGGAGCCGAGGAACGCGAGCAGGGTCATCGCGGCCAGCAGCCCGGTGGCACCGGGGAGCACCAGCACGCGAGCGCCGTAGGTGTCGTAGACCCGGCCGACCCTGGGACCGAGCAGTCCCATCGCCAGACCACCCGGCATCACCAGCAGGCCGGTGGCGAGCGGGGTCATGCCGCGGACGTTCTGCAGGTAGAGCTGGAGCAGGATCATCGAGCCGAGCATCGCCATGAACGCGATCGACATCGCGCCGAGCGAGATCGAGAAGACACGCAGCTTGAGGGTGCGCAGGTCGAGCAGCGGCTTGTCCTCGCGCTGGAGCACCAGCTGGCGACGGACGAAGGCGGCGATGCCGAGCACGCCGATGGTGAGGGCGGCGTACGCCGTGGTGTGGTCACCGGTCGCGCCGATCTCGCTCAGGCCGTAGACGAGGCTGCCGAAGCCGATCGCGGAGATCAGCACGCTCCACCAGTCGACGGTGCCGGGCACGGGCTCGCCGACGTCGCGCAGCCGACGCAGGCCGAGGATGCCGATGCCGGCCGCGATCGGCAGCACCACCAGGAAGATCCAGCGCCACGACAGGGACTGCAGGACCACGCCGGAGACGGCCGGGCCGAGGGCCGGCGCGACCGACATGGACAGGGTGACGTTGCCCATCACGCGGCCGCGGTCGTGCACGGGGACGACGGCCATCAGGGTCGTCATCAGCAGCGGCATCATCACAGCGGTGCCGCTGGCCTGCACGACCCGCGCGACGAGCAGCACCGGGAACGACCAGGACAGCGCGGCCAGCAGGGTGCCGGTGCAGAACGTGGCCATGGCCAGCCCGAAGGCAAACCGGGTGGTCACGCGCTGGAGGAACCAGCCGGTGATCGGGATGACCACCGCCATGGTCAGCATGAACGCCGTGGAGAGCCACTGCGCGGCGCTGGCGTCGACCTGGAAGTCGTCCATCAGCCGCGGGATGGCGTTGATCATGATCGTCTCGTTGAGGATCACCACGAAGGTGGCGCCAACCAGCCAGCGCAGCACGCCGTAGTCGGGGGCGGCGTCGCGCTCCTGGAGTGCCGGAACGGCGTTCATGTCGGGTCCTCACTGCTCGAGATCGGTGGACAGGGTCTCTTGTGTGGGGAGGTCCCTGCAAACCAATAAGACCGGTCGGCACCGACAAACTCATCGGTTACGGGCCGACCGGGTGTTGCTCGATCAAGGACCGGGACTGACCGTCAGGTCGGGGATGGTCGCGTCCCGCGGCAGGTCGAGCACGTGACGGATGGCGTCGGCCACCGTCTCCGGCCGGATCCAGTCGCCTCCGTCGTACTCCTTGCCTTCCTGCTCGTGCACCCTGGCTTGCATCGGGGTGGCGGTGCGGCCGGGGAAGACGGTGGTGACGCGTACGCCGGAGCCGAGCTCCTCTGCCCGCAGTGCATCCGCAAGTGCTCGCAGGCCGTGCTTGGAGGCGGCGTAGGCCGACCACTCGGGGTTGGCCCGGAGCCCGGCGCCGGAGTTGACGAAGACGACGGTGCCGCGAGCAGCGCGCAGGGCCGGCAGCGCGAGCCGGGTCAGCTCGGCCGGGGCGAGCAGGTTCACGTCGAGGTGCTCGCGCCACTGCGCGGCGGTCAGCTCGGAGATGGTTCCGAGGTCGACCACCCCGGCGGCGTGGACGACGGAGTCCAGCGAGTCGGGCAGCTCGAGGGCGGCGAGGGAGGGTACGTCGGCGAGGTCGGCGACCAGGGTCTGCGCGCCGTCGTACTGCTCGGACAGCTGCTCGGCACGCCGCTCCGACCGTGCGAGGAGGACGAGGTCGTCGCCGCGGGCACGGAGCACCTCGGCCAGGGCGGCACCGATCCCGGACCCGGCCCCGGTGATCAGGTGGGTGGGCATCAGCGGGTGAAGACGATCTTGCCGAACACGTCGCCCTCGGCCATCGCCGCGAAGCCGTCGGTGGCCTGCTCCATCGGGAGGGCCCGGTCGATGAGCGGGCGGGTGCCGCTGGCGTCGAGCAGGTTGACCAGGCTCGCGAGCTCGGTTCGGGTGCCCATGGTCGACCCGATCACCCGCAGCTGCAGGAAGAAGATGCGCGTGAGCTCGGCGTCGTCGAGCTCGGGACCCGACGTCGTACCCGAGATCACGATGGCGCCACCCGGACGCAGTGACCGGATCGAGTGCGACCAGGTGGCGCGCCCGACGGTCTCCATCACCGCATCGACCTTGGTCGGCAGCCGCTCGCCGGACTCGAAGACCTCGTGGGCACCGATCTCCAGGGCGCGCTTGCGCTTGGCGTCGTCGCGACTGGTCGCGTAGACCTTCAGGCCTCCTGCCCGGGCCAGCGTGATGAGGGCCGTCGCGACGCCACCGCCGGCGCCCTGGACGAGGACGCTGTCGCCGGCCTTGAGGCCGCCCTGGGTGAAGAGCATCCGGTACGCCGTCAGCCACGCTGTCGGCAGGCAGGCCGCCTCCTCGAAGGACAGCGACTCCGGCTTGGGCACGACGTTGGTCCTCGGCACCGCGACCTTGTCGGCGAAGGTGCCCTGGTAGCGCTCGCTGAGCAGCGACCGCTTCGGGTCGAAGGTCTCGTCCCCGCGCCACGACGGGTCGCTGATCACGGCATGCACGACGACCGGGTTGCCGTCCTCGTCGAGGCCGGCCGCGTCGCAGCCGAGGATCATCGGGAGTGCCTCCTCCTTGAGGCCGACCCCCCTGAGCGACCACAGGTCGTGGTGGTTCAGCGAGGCCGCCTTGACGGTGACTGTGGTCCACCCGTCGGGCACGTCGGGATCGGGTCGCTCACCGACCACGAGACCGTCCAGCGGTGCGTCGGAGGAGAAGCTTTCGGCGTACACGGCAAACATGATTCGACCCTAGCGGCCGGTCGATGCGCCACTAACGACGAGCCACCCCGTCCCGCCGGGCAGCGGCGGCCACGGCCTCGGCCACCATCGGGCCGACGCGGGGGTCGAAGGGCGAGGGGATGATCAGCTCCTCGGTCGCGACGTCGGCCACGATCGAGGCGAGGGCGTCGGCGGCCGCCAGTTTCATGCCCTCGGTGATCGCGGTGGCGCGCGCGTCGAAGGTGCCGCGGAAGATCCCCGGGAACGCCAGCACGTTGTTGATCTGGTTGGGGAAGTCCGAGCGACCGGTCGCGACGATGCGGGCGTGCCGGTGGGCGACGTCGGGGTGCACCTCGGGATGCGGGTTGGCCAGCCCGAACACGATGGCGTCGGACGCCATGGTCGCGACGATCTCCTCGGGAACGGTCCCGCCCGAGACGCCGATGAACACGTCCGCACCGGCCATCACGTCGGCCAGCGTGCCGGTGCGACCGGTCAGGTCGGCGGTGACCTCGGCGAGCGCCTTCTTGGAGTCGTTGAGGGGACCGCGGGAGGAGGCGAGTACGCCGGCCCGGTCGATCACGGAGACGTCGGTGATGCCGGCTGCCAGGAGGATGCGCGAGACAGCGACACCGGCCGCCCCCGCACCGGAGACGACCACCCGGGTCGTCTCCATCAGCCGGTCGGTCAGCCGCAGCGCGTTCTCGAGCGCGGCCAGCACCACCACGGCCGTGCCGTGCTGGTCGTCGTGGAAGACGGGGATGTCCAGCGCCTGCTTGAGACGGTCCTCGATCTCGAAGCAGCGCGGCGCGGAGATGTCCTCGAGGTTGACGCCACCGAAGCTCGGCGCGAGCCGCGCGACGGTCTCGACGATCTCGTCGACGTCCGTGGTGTCCAGGCAGATCGGCACGGCGTCGACCCCGCCGAACTGCTTGAACAGCACCGCCTTGCCCTCCATCACCGGCATCGCTGCCTTCGCACCGATGTCGCCCAGGCCCAGCACGGCGGTGCCGTCGGTGACGATCGCGACGGTGTTGGAGACCCACGTGTAGTCGTCGGCCAGGGCAGGCTCGGCCGCGATGGCCTCGCACACCCGCGCGACGCCGGGCGTGTAGGCGAGCGAGAGCTCCTCCGGACCGTTGAGGGCGACGCGCGACGCGATCTCCATCTTGCCGCCGGCGTGCAGGGCGAAGACGGGATCGTGGGCGCGTGGGTTCTCGAGATCAGGCATGTGTTCCGATGCAACCATGAAGGGCTCCCCTGGGGCATGGGTGGGTCAGTGAAGTGACGAGGGCGAGTCGACGCAGGACCGGTGGTGTGGCCGCGGACTCGCGGTACGAGTGGGGGGTGACCCAGCCCCATCGTGGCACAACGATGACTGCCTGCGGCGTACGGCCTGGTGAATGTGAGGTATCACGCAGCGTCGTCCGGCGCGGCCGGCAGCCGGCCGGGGCGTGGCCACAACCGGAGCACCACCAGGGCGAGTACGCCGTCCTCGGCGATCGCCCCACCCGACCAGGAGTCGCGCCCCTCGAAGGCGTTGTCGCGCACCACCCACCAGCCGTCGCTCGAGCGGTGGTCGAGCCGCTTGACCGCGACCACCCCGTCGGCGAAGCGCACGATCGCGATCGCACCTGGTCGTGGCGTGGCGCCGTAGCGCACCAGCAGCCGGTCACCCTCCTCCAGCGTCGGCGTCATCGACCGTCCACGGACCACGGCGACCCCGAGGGGGATCAGTCCGCCCGAACGGGGTACGGAACGACCGAACATCTGCGCTGGACCTCCCATGGAGCGCGTCGCTGCGTGCGCAGTAGTGTCGCAGGCAGGTCGTGACCGTGACGGCACGGTGACGCCAGCACAGCCGACAGCGAGAGGAAAGAACCGCATGCTGAAGAAGTTCTTCGCCCCGACCATCGAGGTCTCCGCCCACTGCGACCTTCCTTGCGGTGTGTATGACCCGGCCCAGGCACGGATCGAGGCCGAGTCGGTCAAGGCGATCATCGCGAAGGTCGCCGACAACGACGACCCCGACTTCCGCACCCGCGCCATCCTGATCAAGGAGCAGCGCTCCGAGCTGGTCAAGCACCACCTGTGGGTGCTGTGGACCGACTACTTCAAGCCCCCGCACTTCGAGAAGTACCCGCAGCTGCACACGCTGGTCAACGAGGCCACCAAGCTGGCCGGTGCGAGCGGCACCAAGGGCGAGCTCGACGAGGCCAAGGCCGACGAGCTGCTCGCCAAGATCGACGAGATCGCAGAGATCTTCTGGGAGACCAAGAAGTCCTGAACGAAGTGAAGGACTGGAGGTCTGAGGAAGGGCTGAGCTTGCGAAGCCCTGACGCACGCTTCTAGCGCAACCAAAGGTCAGAACCCCCGTTTGCCCCATGGCGACGGGGGTTCTGCCGTCTCGCAGCACTCCGGACCAATCCGGTCGGGGCACCGTCACGAACGACGTGGGACACAACGAACCCAACGTTCAGGATGTGAACCCCGATGAGCTCGATCTTCTCCACTCGGACCCGCAAGGCCATCGCGGCCGCGGCGCTCGTGACCACCGCCAGCCTCTCCGTCGCAGCCTGCGGCAGCAGCGACGACACCTCCAACGCGTCGGCGACGACCAAGGCCTCGGCTCCCAAGCCGGTCGCCGCCATCGACTCGCTGACCGGCAACGACACCCAGGTCACCCTCGACCAGGGCTTCGTCGACGCCCTGACCCAGCTCAAGCTCACCCCGGGCACCGTCGGCACCGCCAAGCTCGAGAACGGCGCGCTCATCTTCCCGATCACGGGCGGCAACGTGACCGTGTTCAAGCCGGGCCAGGTCTCGCCGTACGTCATCGGCCAGATCCAGCACGAGGGCTCCGGTCTCTCGCTGAGCGCCGGCGGCACCAAGGTCGAGCTGACCAACCTCAACGTCGACCCGGGCGTCTCGCGGGTGTACGGCGACGTGAGCCTCAACGGCAAGCCCGTGGTGTCCAGCGCCTACCTGTTCAAGCTCGACGGCCGCACCCTCGAGCCGCTGAGCACCGGCAGTGGCACGGCCACCCTGGAGGGCACCAAGGTGGAGATCTCCCCCGTGGCGGCCCCCCTGCTCGACAAGGTCTTCAAGACCGACGCGGTCAAGCCCGGCCTGCTCGTCGGCATCGCCAAGATCACCGTCAGCACCACCCCCGGCGACTGAGCCGGCGCGGCCAGCAGCCGCACGCACGATCACGTCGACCCCGGAGCCCCGCGTTCCGGGGTCGATGTCTGCAGGTGCGAGGTGTCCGAGAGCGTCGGCGAACCGCCACGCCGCGGCATATCTCGGATTAGTCTGTTCTCACAGACCACACCCTTCCCAAGGACACCACCGTGAGCCAACGACCGGACGTCGAGCTGCGCCTGCCGGCAGAGAGCGCCTACGTCGCGGTGCTGCGCATGACCACCGCAGGTCTGGCCGCCCGCCTGGACTTCACCCTCGACGACATCGAGGACCTGCGGATGGCGGTCGGCGAAGCGTGCGCGCTCGTGCTGGAGAACGCCAACCCGGAGGGCGACCTGTACGCCGCCTTCGGCCTGCGTGACGGCTCGATCAGGGTCTCGGTCTCGGCCGACGCCCTCGGTGACATCGAGCCCGACGTGGACAGCTTCGGCTGGCAGGTGCTCACCGCGTTGACGAGCGAGGTCGTCACCAGCCGCGATGGACGCCTTCGCTGGGTCTCGTTCACCGTGCGCTCCAGCATTGCGGCGTGACGCGGTGGAGGATGCCGGGTCCGACGCGCTCGAGCGACGCGGGGCCGCCGCTCAGACGACCCGCGAGCTGAGCCTCGCGCTGTTCAGCGAGCTGGGCCACGCCGACACCTCGGAGGTACGGCGAACCCAGTGCCGCGAGGAGCTCGTGCAGCTGCACCTGCCACTGGTCGACCACTGCGCACGCCGTTTCACCAACCGTGGCGAGCCACTCGACGACCTCGTCCAGGTCGGCACCATCGGCCTGATCAAGTCGGTGGACCGCTTCGACACCGACCGCGGCGTGGAGTTCTCGACGTACGCCACCCCGACGATCATCGGCGAGATCAAGCGCTACTTCCGCGACAAGGGCTGGGCGATCCGGGTGCCGCGGCGGCTCCAGGAGCTGCGCATGTCGATCAGCGCGGTCACCGGCGACATGTCCCAGGAGCTCGGCCGCTCCCCCACACCGCGCGAGATCGCGGACAAGATCGGGGTCAGCGTCGAGGAGGTGATGGAGGGCATCGAGTCGGCCAACGCCTACTCCACGCTCTCCCTCGACGCCGGCGACAGCAATGACGACCGTCCGGGCAACAGCATGCTGGACAGCCTCGGGATGGACGACGAGGCGCTCAACCACGTCGAGATCCGCGAGTCGATCAAGCCGCTGATCGAGGCGTTGCCCACCAGGGAGAAGCGGATTCTGCTGCTGCGCTTCTTCCGCGGCATGACCCAGTCGCAGATCGCCGAGGAGATCGGCGTCTCCCAGATGCACGTGTCCCGACTGCTCAACCGCACCCTCGAGCAGCTGCGCACCTCGCTGACCGAGGTCGGCTGACGCCGCCTCCCGGAGGGGCTACCCGGTGTGCTCGAGCGCGTCGATGGAGCGCGGGTGCAGCAGTCCGGCCAGCACGATCGCCCCGGCGAGCGCGAGCACGATGGCGATCGGCAGGGTGTCGCCACCCTTGAAGCTCCAGGCCAGGCCCAGCAGGATCAGCTGGGAGAGCAGCACCGGTCCGCGCGCCCAGCCACGCACCATGTGCAGTCCGCGGGCGCAGGCCAGCAGCACGGCTCCGTAGACCACGAAGAACACCGCGGTGGTCAGCCCCATCACCAGCCGGTCGCTGTCCAGGCTGACCAGCTCGCTGATGCCGAACAGCACGATCAGCAGACCCTCGACGAACGTCATGCCGGCGGCCACTGCGAGCGGGGCCGGCGCGCCGTACCGGGAGTACGGCGACCGCGTCGTCGGGTCCGGCTCGGGGGCGCGCCCGGAGGGGTCGGGACGGGAGTCAGTCACGGGTCCGACCCTATTCCTCGAGGTGCTGTGACCAAGGCGACGATCAAGGGGGGTTGTCATCGCGCCCGGGAGTTGCAACGATCGAATACGTGCGCCGCAGCACATCTTCGCCGTGCGCACCACCTACACACTCCCGGTTCCCCACCCATGAGCACCGGGCTACGATAGTGAACGCGTTCACAAATGAGTTCGGAGGGGTTCCCCACCCATGGATTGGCGTCACCGTTCCGCGTGCCTCGACGAGGACCCGGAATTGTTCTTCCCGATCGGCAACACCGGTCCCGCGATCTTGCAGATCGAGGAGGCCAAGCAGGTGTGCCGACGCTGCGACGTGCGCGAACAGTGCCTCGCGTGGGCCCTCGAGGCCGGGCAGGACCACGGTGTCTGGGGAGGCCTCAGCGAGGACGAGCGGCGCGCGCTGAAGCGTCGCAACGCCCGGGCCCGCGTCCGCACCGCCTGACCCTCGTCCTCGGCTCTCTCACCTCGGCTGGGGAGCCACGTTCGGGATCCACACCTCGACCCGCGTCCCGCTCCCCTCGCCCCGGGGTCCCAGCCCGATCTGACCCCCGAGCTCACCCACGAGGGTGAGCACGATGGACAGGCCCAGACTGGCCGTCTCCTCGACGCTGAACCCGTCGGGCAGGCCGACCCCGTCGTCCTCCACGGCGAGCCGCAGGCCGTCGTCCTCGCGGGCGCAGCGGATCTCGATGGTGCCCGAGCGCTCCGCCGAGAAGGCGTGCTCGACGGCGTTCTGGATGAGCTCGGTGTACACCATGGCCAGGGGCGTGGCGGCATCCGAGCTGATGGAGCCGAACGAGCCGGTCCGGTGAGCCCGGATCGGCGCCCCCTGCGAGCCGACGTCGGTGACCAGCCGGGTCAGCCGATCGGTGACGTCGTCGAAGTCGACGCTCTCGTCGAAGGCCTGGCTGAGGGTCTCGTGGACGACGGCGATCGCGCCGACCCGGCGTACCGCCTCCTCCAGCGCGACCCGGCCCTCCGGTACGCCGATCCGACGGGCCTGCAGCCGCAGCAGGGCCGCGACGGTCTGCAGGTTGTTCTTGACCCGGTGGTGGATCTCACGGATGGTCGCGTCCTTGGTGACCAGCTCGCGGTCGCGCCGCCGCAGGTCGGTCACGTCGCGCAGCAGCACCAGGCCCCCGGTGTGCTCGCCGGTGGGGCTGAGCGGGATGGATCGCAGGATCAGCGTGGCCTGCGCGTTGCCGAGCTCGGTGTCGCGCGGCATCCGCCCACCGAGCACGGCGCTGATCGTCTCCTCGTCCGGGCGCGTCCCTGCGGGGACCAGCTCACGGGTCTGTCCGGCCAGCGAGGTGCCGCTGAGGTCACCGGTCAGCCCGAGCTTGCGGTAGACCGACAAGGCGTTGGGGCTGGCGTAGGTCACGTGCCCGTCGGCATCCACCCGGATGAACCCGTCGCCGACGCGCGGGGTGTCGGCATGGTCGGAGCGCTGCCCGGGGAACGGGAACGCCCCTCGGGCGATCATCTGCGAGAGTTCACTGGCGGTCTGCAGGTAGGACAGCTCCAGCCGGCTCGGCGTACGCACGCCCTGGAGGTTGGTGTTGCGGGCCACCACCGCGATCAGGTGGTCGCCGCGTCGTACGGGTATCGCCTCGACGCGGACGGGTACGTCGTCTCGCCACTCCGGATCACCTTCGCGGGCGATGCGCCCCTCGCGCAGGGCGGCGTCGAGCAGCGGCCGCTTGCCGGCCTCCATGAACGACCCGACGATGTCGTCGACGAACGCCGTCGGACCGGTCGTGGGTCGCATCTGCGCGCCGGCCCAGTAGCCGGACCCGTCGCGCGCTGGCAGCCACAGCACCAGGTCGGCGAAGCTGAGGTCGGCGATGATCTGCCAGTCCGCGAGCAGCAACGAGAGCCACTCCACGTCCTCGCGCGAGAGGTCGGTGTGGGCACGGGCAAGCGCCTTGAGCGACGGCACGTGGCCAGCCTAGAGACAGCCATGTCGGCACGACTGGCCGAGGGCTAACCTCGCCTCCATGACCCAGGCACCCGAGCAACCGACGGAGCAACCCACCGACCAGACGGGCGACCCGGCCGGGACCGTGGAGGCCCACTCCGGGCAGCACGCCGTCGCCGTCGCTCGCGCCCACGGGGTCGAGGTCATGTTCACGCTCTCGGGGGCCCACGTCTTCCCGATGTACGACGGGGCGGTGACCGCCGAGCCGCCGATGCGGATCCTCGACGTACGCCACGAGCAGACCGCCGCCTTCGCCGCCGAGGCGATGGGCAAGCTGACCCGCACGCCGGGTCTCGCGGTGCTCACCGCCGGTCCCGGCGTCACCAACGGGGTCAGCGCGGTCGCCCAGGCCCAGTTCAGCGGCTCGCCCCTGGTCGTGGTCGGCGGGCGGGCGCCGCAGAACCGCTGGGGCAGCGGCTCGCTCCAGGAGCTCGACCAGCCGCCGATCCTGGCGCCGGTCTCCAAGCTGGCCCGCACCATCCACACCGCCGGCGAGGTGGCCCAGGGGATGCACGAGGCGTTCACGCTGGCCGGGAGCTCGCACCGCGGGCCGGTGTTCGTCGACGTGCCGATGGACGAGTTCTTCAACACCTCGGCCTCGGCCCGTCCGACCGTCGGTCCCCGGCAGCGGCTCGAGCCCGACGGCGACGCCATCGCCGACATCGCCGAGCTGCTCGGCCAGTCGCAACGGCCGGTGCTGATCCTCGGCACCGACGTCTGGGCCGACGGCGCCGAGGAGGCTGCGCTCCGGCTCGTCGAGGAGACCGGGATCCCGGTCATCACCAACGGGATGGGCCGCGGCGTCATCCCCGGCGGGCACCCCAAGCTGGCGACCAAGGCCCGCGGAGTCGCGCTCAACGGTGCCGACCTGGTCGTCGTCGCCGGCACTCCGCTCGACTTCCGGCTCGGCTACGGCCTCTTCGGCGGGAAGGAGGGGGCGACCCCCGCCCGCGTCGTACACCTGGCCGACTCCCCCGGCCAGGTCTCCCAGCACGCCGAGCTGGCCGCCGAGGCCTCGGGCGACCTCACCCTGGTGCTCGACGGGCTCCGCGACGCCGTCGCAGGTCTCGTACGACGTCCCGACTGGTCCTCGTGGGTCAGCGACCTCCAGGACACGGTCAAGCAGGCCACCGCCCGGGACGCCGAGCTGCTCGGCGCGACAGCCGATCCGATCCACCCTGCGCGCATCTACGGCGAGCTGGTGCCCCGGCTGGCCGAGGACGCCGTCGTCATCGGCGACGGCGGTGACTTCGTCTCGTTCGCCGGCAAGTTCATCGAGCCGAAGCGACCGGGTGGCTGGCTCGACCCCGGCCCCTACGGCTGCCTCGGCGCCGGTCTCGGTGCCGCCATCGCCGCCCGGCTCTCCCGGCCGTCGGCACAGGTCGTCCTGCTGTACGGCGACGGCGCGGCCGGCATGTCGCTGATGGACGTCGACACCCTCGTCCGGCACAACCTCCCCGTCGTGATGGTCTGCGGCAACAACTCCGCGTGGGGCCTGGAGAAGGGCCCGATGCAGATGCTCTACGGGTACGACGTGGCCGCCGACCTCGCTCCGCAGACCCGCTACGACCAGGTGGTCACGGCGCTCGGCGGAGCCGGCGAGACCGTCACCGACCCCCGGCAGATCGGACCGGCGCTCGACCGAGCCTTCGCAGCCAACGTCCCCTACCTGGTCAACGTGATCACCGATGTCAACGCGCCCTATCCCCGCAACACCTTCGGCATCTGATCCGGTGGGCCACGAGCTCCGCCTGGTCCGCGCCGAGGAGCTCGCGGCCGTCGGGCAGCTGACGGCCGACGTCTACATCGGCGACGGGTTCGTCGTCGAGTCGGACGGCTACGTCGAGAAGCTCGCCGACACTGCCCGCCGTGCCCGGGAGGCCGAGGTCTGGGTGGCGGTCGACGGCGAGCAGGTGCTCGGCTCGGTCACCTTCGTGCTGCCCGGCTCGCCCTACCGCGAGATCGCCCGCGACGACGAGGGCGAGTTCCGGATGCTCGCGGTCGACCCGGCCGCACGCGGTCGCGGCGTCGGTCAGGCACTGGTCGAGCTGTGCCTGCGGCGCTCCCGCGAGCAGGGGTACGCCGGCGTGCGGATGTCGACGATGGACCAGATGACCTCGGCCCACCGCGTCTACGAGCGCCTGGGCTTCACCAGGCTTCCCGACGACGACTGGTCGCCCGAGCCGGGGGTCTCCCTGCTCGCGTACGGGATGCGGTTCTAGGCGATCGGGACCGCCTGCGAGGTGGCGTCGGCATGACCCGCCACCTTGAGCACCTTCAGGGTGTAGCTGCCGGCCGAACGGTAGGTCGTCCGGACCGAGATCGTGCCGCTCGCACTGGTCGTCGCCGAGGCGACCTGGGCGGAGACGCCGGTGCTGGTCGGCGTGAAGAACACCTTGACCGGCACGCCCGGGGCGACGACGGTGCCGCCGCCGTACGTCCGGGACAGCCCGCCGGTCACCGTCACGCTGGTGCCCGAGCGGGTGGCGGCCGCCGAGGTGAACGAGGTCGTCCAGGTGCCGGCGGTGACGGCGCCGAGGTCGACGCTGTCCGCTGGAAGGCCGGTCGCGCCGGCGTACGTCGCCGACAGGGTGCCGGAGAGCTTCAGCGGCACCGCGAGGCTGTAGGTGCCGTCCGCCAGCGTGCGGGCCGTGCCCACCGCGGTAGCGGCCCTGGCCCCGCTCGCCAGCACCTTCACCGTCACCGTGGCAGCGGCGACACCGGTGGTGCTGCTGCCGGCGGTGCGGGTCAGCCGCCCGGTGACGTGCACGCTCCCGCCGTAGCCGACGTCGGAGGCGTCGGCGCTCGCCGTGAGCTCGGTGCTCGGTGTCCGGACCGTCAGTGACCCGAGCTCGGCGCCGACGGCGTTCCAGGAGGCCGCGGCCGGTACGGCGATGCCCAGGTGTCCGGAACGGATCGGCTTGACGGTCGTCGTGAACGAGCCGTCGGCCGTCGTACGCACCGTCGCGAGGGCCAGCGACTTCGTGGTCGAGCCCTCCGTCCAGGTGAGCTTCACCGGCACCGAGACGCCAGCCACGCCGACGTCCGCGCCGCCCACGCTCCGGTTGAGCGTGCCGGACACCGTGACCGGGTCCCCCTGGTAGACGTCGTCGTCGCTGGCGGCGGCGTCGAGGTCGAGGGTGCACTTCGCCGGAGTCGCGGTGCCGGTGGCCGAGGTCGCGGCGGCGAACACGGAGCCAACCGTGGTCCGGGCGGCGTACGACGTCGGCAGCGTGGCCACACCACTGGCGGTGGCCACGCCGCCGCTGACCGTCGTGGCTGCGCCTGCGGCAGCAGCAACGGTCATCGCGGAGGTCTTCTTGGTGAACGCGACGGACAGCCCGAGCACCGGCTGCCCGGTCGCCGTGTCGGTGACGGTGGCCCGCACGGGAAAAGTCGCGCTGGTGCACACCGACGCAGCACCCTGCTGGCCGTCGAGGCCGAGAGTGATCCCGACGGGGCGCGCGGTGCCGGTCGCGAAGACCAGTGGGCTCGTGACGACCTTGGTGGCCGCGGTCGAGTCGGTGACGGTGACGGTGACGGTCGTCGACCCGCTGGCCTTGGCCGGGCAGGTGACCGTGGTCTGCACGGCGGTCGGGTCGGCGAAGGTGCAGTCGGCACGGCCCGCCTTCCACGCAACGGTCTGCACGCTGCGACCGGTGGGCAGCACCGGCGCCACCTCGACCTGCGTGCCCAGTCCGGGGACGGCGGGGTTGTTCACACCGATGGTCGCGCCGAGGTGCGTCGGCGTACCGGCCGAGCCGCCGCCCGATCCGTCGCCGCCCCCGACGAGGAAGCGCGAGTCGGCCGCGTTCCAGTGTCCGGAGAGATAGCTGCCGGGGTCGGGGTAGGTCGAGAAGTAGTCGTCGGAGTTGCAGTCGAGCAGATACTCCAGCGTCGGCGGGCAGACCTGCACCATGGCGTGGCCGCCGCCATCGGCGTAGCACATGGTGTCGCTCTCGTCCCAGCAGTGACCGTTGGCCGTGGAGTGCGCCGCACTGCGGTTCACCGCCCCGAGGGTGTGCACCAGCTCGTGCGCCTCGACCGAGTGGTCGCCGGCACCGTCACCGAAGCCCCAGCAGGCGGAGTCGATCCGGGCGTACTGGGCGTAGGAGCCGTTGTTCGGGTTGGCCTGCGTGGCCCCGTCGTTGGGGTAGAGCGACGCGATCCCGCACTGCCCGGTGCCGTCGGTCCACATCAGGTACTTGCGGGTCGGGTCGGTGTAGCCGAGCGCCTGGACCGCACTGATGGTGGCGCTGAAGCTGCTCATCGAGCCCGCCGGCACAGTCACGTTGAGGACCTTGGCCTCGCAGGTGCCGCCGGCGCCCACCTCGGTCACGTAGCGCACGTTGCGCACCCCACCGGTCACCGCGGCCGAGCGGTTGACGACGTCGTCGACGCCGGCGGCCCACAGCTTGAAGTTGGCCAGCAGGCTCGCGTAGCGGTTGGCGTGGCCTGCCTCCACGACGTACATCGCCTGGACCCGGAAGCCGCTGCTGCCGTCCCCGTCGCACGTCACCGCCGGGGTGGTCGCGTTGGAGGCCGCGGCCATCGGCACGCCGAGGTCCTCGGCCGCCTCGTAGGCCGCCGGGCCGGCGCCGACGCGGGAACGCAGCTCGGCGGTGCTGACGGGCTCGGTGACGTCGACGCCGGGCGGCGCGACGTCGGCGTGCGCGCAGACGACCGGACCGGGCATCCGCTCGAGGACCTCACCGCCGGGGCCGCACACCGAGGCGCTCGAACCATGGCCCATGGCGGCCAGGAACACCGGGGCCGTGACCAGCAGGGCCGAGACGAGGACGCCACAGGCTCGGAGGACCACTCCGGTCCGTCCGTGCGGCGGTACGACGAGACGCCTCATGCTCTGCCTTCCATGGCCCCGGGACCGCCGATCCGTCGGCCGTCCGGCGCCGCAGCACGCGACGCCGGCTCCAGATTAAGAGCAAATGCCACACACCGGACGCGGAATCCGGAAGATCAAGCGCCCGCGACGCGCCCCATGAACCGTTCGGCGTCGACGATCACGCGCGTCACCTCACCGGAGCCGACCAGCTTGCCGTCCTGGCGGACGGCGACGCTGAACCGCACCAGCTTGCCGTCGACGTGGGTGGTGCCCGCCGAGATGCGTACGACGGCACCGACCGCCGAGGGCGCGAGGTGCTCGACCGAGACCCGGGTGCCGACCGTGGTCTGCCCCTCGGCGAGGCACGACTCGACCGCCGCACAGGTGGCCGCCTCGCTCCAGGCGAGCAGCACCGGCGTACCGAGCACCGGCAGGCTGCCCGAGCCCACGGCGGCGGCGGTGTCGGCCTCGGTGACGGTGCGCTCGATCGTCGCGGTGAGGCCGGCGACGAGCGGCTGTGGGATCGGCGCCGGGCTCATCTGGCCGGGACCTCGAACACCGACGTGCGGCCCGCCTCCTCGAGGGTGACCTCGCCGAAGGCGATGTAGCTGGCGAGGCTGCCGTCGAAGGGGTGGTAGAGCCCGGTGCAGCGACCGATCCGGAAGGCGAGCGCGATGACGTCGCGGACCCGCCCCTCGTCGAGCTCCAGCGGGGACGAGGTCAGGGCGCCGATGCCGTGCTCGGCCCCGTAGGCACGCACTTCCGAGGCGGTCCGGGAGAGCGACTCGGCGATGGAGGCGTTGTCCCAGGACCACACGAAGCTGCTCACCTTCGCGTTCCAGGAGCCGAGGATCTGCACCGGCGCCGAGGCGACGTGGTCCTCGAAGGCCCAGAAGATCCGTCCCTGGCCCTGGTCGAGCGACCACCGTTGCGCCGTACCGAGTCCCCAGCGCTGGGAGTGCTCCTCGGTCGTGCGGGCGATCTCGGCGTGCCCCTCGGTCACGAGTGTCTCGAGTTCCATGTCCCCCATCCAATCAAGTCCGGACGCACGAGAGCCCCGGACCTGGTGGTCCGGGGCTCCGGGATCGACACTGTGCGCTCAGGCGTTGGGGCGCTTGCCGTGGTTCGCGCCCTTCTTCTTGCGAGCGCGGCGCTTGCGGCCGGTCTTGCCCATGGTGGTCCTCCTACGTCGGTGGCCCTGGGGTTGCTCCCGGAGCCGGCGTACATCCTCTCAGGTACGCCGCGACAAGACGAATCGGGCGACCAGGACCGCTCAGTCGCGGCGGGTGATCTCGACCTGCACCTGGCGGATCGACAGCATCACGCGCTGCCGCAGCCCGTCGGGCGCCTTCTCGCTGCACGAACGGGCCACCAGGGTCTTCACGGTGCGTTCGAGGTCGTAGCGGGCGAGGCACGGGCCGCACTCGTCGAGGTGGTGCTGGATCTCGGCGCAGTCGGCCTGCTCGAGCTCGTTGTCGAGGAAGAAGAACACGCGACCGAGGACCTCCGAGCAGTCCTTGGCAGAGAAGTTCGACGAAGGGTCTCCGGTCGGCATCTCGGGGTCGTGGGTCGTCATCACGAGGCTCCCTTCGTGGCCCCACTGGAGAGCAGGTCGTTGTCTCGGACGTAGTCGGCCAGCATCTCGCGGAGCTGGCGACGCCCACGGTGCAGCCGTGACATCACGGTGCCGATGGGCGTCTCCATGATCTCGGCGATCTCCTTGTAGGGGAATCCCTCGACGTCGGCGAGATAGACCGCCAGCCGGAACTCCTCCGGCAGCCGCTGCAGGGCGTCCTTCACGTCGGAGTCGGGCAGGTGCTCGAGCGCCTGCATCTCCGCGGACTTCAGCCCGCTGGAGGAGTGCGACTCGGCGCGGGCGAGCTGCCAGTCCTCGACGTCCTCGGCCATCGACTGCTGCGGCTCGCGCTGCTTCTTGCGATAGGTGTTGATGAAGGTGTTGGTGAGGATCCGGTACAGCCACGCCTTGAGGTTGGTGCCGGGCCGGAACTGGTGGAAGGACCCGTAGGCCTTGGCGAACGTCTCCTGGACGAGGTCCTCGGCGTCGGCGGGGTTGCGGGTCATCCGCATCGCGGCCGAGTAGAGCTGGTCCAGGAACGGCAGCGCGTCGCGCTCGAACCGCGTCTGGCGCTCTGCCTCGGTCTCGGTCTGGGGGTCGATCTCGGCCGGGTCGACGACAGCGGCGTCGGCGGGGTCGAGGGTCTCGGGGTCGGTGTCACTCATCGTGTCCCAGAGTAGACGAGGGGTGGCGGACGACGGCCGGTCGAGCGTCGCGAGCACGGGCGATCCTCCTCCGCAGGTTTGTCACGGTTGTGGTCCGGGGGCTCCCGGGATCCACAGGAGGAACACGGCCTCAGCCGTTTCGATTCCCCGCGATCTCGCGCACCACCCACTCCAGGGTGGCCTCCAGCACCACGGCCAAGGCGTCGGCCTGGCTCAGCTCGGCGGACTTCGGGACCTTCATCGAGTGGTCGGCGGCGGGGACGACGGCGAGGTCGATCCCGTCGGGGAACTCCGCGGGTGTGCCGAACGGGTCACGCTCGCCCTGCACCACGAGCGTCGGCACCCGGGTGTGCTGGAGCTCGGCGAGGCGGGACTTCTCCGGCTGTCCGGGCGGGTGCAGCGGGAACGAGAGCGCCAGCACGCCGCGGGCGCCGACTCCCCTCGCGATCCGGCAGGCCGAACGGGCTCCGGCGCTGCGGCCGCCGAGCACGAGCGGGCTGCGGGTGCGCATGTCGTCGAGCACGGCGGTGTAGCACTCGTCGATCACGGGCGGGGCGGGCGCGAGCTTCTTGCCGGCCACCCGCCAGGGCATCTCGACCAGGGCCACCGAGATGTCCTGCTGGGGCAGGGTGCGCGCGAGCCGGAGCAGGTCAGGTGCGTCGATCCCGCCACCGGCCCCGTGGGTGAGCACCAGCATCGCGAGCGGTCGCTTGGCGCGGCGTACGACCAGCCGGGCGTCGCCCTTGGGAGTGGGCACCATGCGCTCGGGAGGCATCAGGCCTCCTCGAGGGGCAGCGGGGCGAGCAGCTCGGGGCCGTTGTTCTTGACGTTGGAGACCAGCGTGGAGACCGGGTAGGCCTCCAGCCGACCGGGTGCGGCCGGCTCGAGCAGCGCCAGCAGGTCGTCGGTCGCGTTGACACGGGGGTCCAGCCACTGCTCGTAGCGGTCGGGACCCAGCATGAGCGGCATCCGGTCGTGGATGTGGCCCAGGGAGTCCTCGGCGCTGGTGGTCAGCACGGTGCAGGTCCACAGGAACCGGGTCGGGTCGTCCTCGTCCTTGGCCGGATCGCGCCAGATCTCGTAGAGGCCGGCCATCGCCAGCACGCCGCCGTCCTTGGGCCGGATGAAGTAGGGCTGCTTGCGGGGCTTGCCGGCCTTGGTCTTCTCCTCGGTCGGGTACCACTCGAAGTAGCCGTCGGCCGGCAGGATCGCGCGACGGCGCTCGAAGGCGCGGCGATAGGCCGGCTTCTCGGCCACGGTCTCCATCCGGGCGTTGATCATCCGGCTGCCGACCTTGGGGTCCTTGGCCCAGAACGGCACCAGGCCCCAGGTCAGCGCGCGCAGCTGTCGCTCCGGGGTGGCTTCCTTCTCACCGCTGGGCGGACGCTCGACCACGGCGTAGACCTCCTTGGTCGGCGCCACGTTGAAGTCGGGCTCGAGGTGAGGCAGGTCGGGGTTGCGGATCTCGAACTCCTCGACGAGGTCCTCGGGCTGACGACTCGAGGCGTAGCGACCGCACATGGCGGCAAGGCTAGTCGCAGGCGCAGACAGCGCCGTACGCCGAGACCGCCCTAGCTGCGCGCGATCTCGTCGAGGAGAAGGCCAGCGCCGTCGTCGGACGGCGGCAGACCCTCGATCCAGACCCGGGCCCTCTCTCCCCCCGGATCCATGTCCTCGACGAGACCGCGCAACAGCCCCACTCGCGGAGCGAGCAGGTCCCCCCGTTCAGCGACCACGACGAGCCGCGACGGGCTCGCCAGGCCGATGGTTTCCCCTCCCGGAAACACCATGCGGGCGTAGTCGGCCAGCCGGGCCAGCCACAAGGCTGACTCGAAGCCGGCCACCACGCCCACGCCTGCGCGGCCGCCCTCCACGGACGGCCGGCGTGCGAGCAGGGGGACGTCGACCACCACCAGCGCGTGGCTGGTGTTCGTCGACCGTCCCCCCTGCTCGGCCCCGCGATAGACCTCCGAGAGCCTGGCCCGCAGGTGCGCAAGGCTGGCCAGTCCCGTCAGAGGGTCCTCGCAGGAGAGCTGGTGGAGGTATCCGAGGGTCTCCTCGCTCCACGCCAGGCACAACGCTCGCAGAGCCCGGTAGTCGGGCTCCCCTCCCTGAACGCGCGCGTAGGTGGCCCTCAGCCCGTCCAGTGCCTCACCCAGGTCGGCACCGTCACGGGCAGTCTCCCGGCCCACGTCTGCGCACGCGTTGCTCACGTCGTGCCCTGCGGCGATGCGTTCGCCGACCGCCTCGAAACGCGCAGGCAGCCCCCGCTGCAGCACGTCCCGGTCCGGTACGGCGTCCGCCGTCACCTCGGCGTGCGCGCCCCTGCGAACCAATGTCGCAAAGATGCCCATGCCAGCTCCGTCTCTCCTCGGTCAAGGCCACCCCCCACGTAGTGGCCTCGAGGAAGTAACGGGGCTGCACGGGTTCCATGACGGGAAAACCGGAATAAACTCAGGCAGTTCCTTCCCGACCTCCCCGAAGGCCCCGCCAACGCCCATGAGCTCCGCCGACGCGACTCCCCACGAACTGACGGATCCGGAGCTCATCTCCCGGGTGCGTGAGGGTGACGTCGGCGCCTACGGCACGCTGTTCGCCCGACACGTGGACGCGGCCACCCGGTTGGCCCGGCTGCTCGTGGGTCCCTCGGACGCCGACGACCTGGTCTCCGAGGCGTTCGTCAAGGTCCTCAACGTCCTGCTCGGGGGCGGCGGTCCCGACGTGGCGTTCCGCGCCTACCTGCTGACGGCGGTCCGGCGGCTGCACATCGACAAGGTGCGTGGCCAGCAGAAGCTCACCACGGCGGGCGACATGACGCCGTACGACCCGGGTGTGCCGTTCGCCGACACGGCGGTGGCCGGCTTCGAGGGCGGGGCTGCCGCCAAGGCGTTCGCCTCGCTGCCGGAGCGCTGGCAGATGGTGCTGTGGCACCTCGAGGTCGAGAACCAGAAGCCGGCTGACATCGCCGTGCTCCTCGGGATGAGCGCCAACTCGGTCTCCGCGCTCGCCTACCGTGCCCGTGAGGGTCTGCGCCAGGCGTTCTTGACCATGCACGCCGGCGACCTGGTCAGCGAGGAGTGCCGCGAGACCAACGACCTGATGGGCGGGTACGTGCGCCACGCCCTGTCACGCCGCGACACGGCCAAGGTGGAGGACCACCTCGACCACTGCCGACGCTGCACGGCCGTCTACCTCGAGCTGGCCGAGGTCAACTCCTCGCTCGCCGGACTGCTCGGGCCGGTACTGCTCGGCGGCGCCGCTGCCGGGTACCTCGGCGGCGGCGTGGTCGCCGGCGCAGGAGCCGGCGCGGGAGTGGCGGCGGCCTTCGGCCGCATCCGCGACCTGGCCCTGTCCAACCTCCCCGCCACCGCTGCCGCGACGGTGACCGCCGTCGGGGTCGCCACCATCACCGGCCTCGCCATCGCCAACCGCGGACCGAGCGAGCAGCCGACCTCGGCGCAGCCGCCCGGAGCCGTGGGGATCGCCACCTCCTCGACCCCGTCGCCCTCGGACTCCTCCTCGCCCAACTCAACCTCGGGCCTCCCCAGCCCCAGCGCGCCGACGGCGACCACGCCTGCCACCGAGCAGACGCTGCCCACGGATGCGGCCACGAGCACGGCGACCGCCACTGGCTCCCTCACCGGCACCAGCGCACTCACCAGCACCGGAACGACCTCGACGGGCAACGGAGGCAACGGAGCCAACGGAGGCGGCGGGAACGGAGGCGGCGGGGGCAACGGGAACGGGAACGGCAACGGAGGGAACGGGAACGGCCACGGCAACGGGAACGGCGGTGGCACCAAGCCGACCGACCCCGGCACACCCCAGCCCACCAAGCCGACGAACCCGACCCCCACCGAACCGACACCGACCGAGCCCACGACTCCGCCGGCGCTGAGCGCGGACCTCTCGCTCGACCTTCGCGCAGGAGACCTCCGTGGGCGCGCCACCGTCACGGTGATCGTCTCGGGCGTCCCCAACGGCACGACCGTGACCGTGACGGCCACCGGCAGCCGCGGGAAGTTCCACACGCACAACAGCCCGACGTGCCACCACTCCGGCGGAACCACGTGGGTCTGCACCGCCACCCGCGACGGACAGTCCTTCCTGTTCCACTCGACGAGCTTCGCCCCCCAGCAGGTGACGTTCTCGGTCACTCCTCCCGACGGCTGGACCGACCCCGCGCAGGGCAACAACAGCCGCACCTACACGCTCCCCGGCGACTCCGGCTCGGATTGACCCGGGGTCGATGGGGTAAAGATGAGGGCATGACAGCCACCCGACTGATTGCGCGCCCGATGCTGGCTTCCACCTTCGTGGTGGGCGCGGTGAGCGCGTTGAAGAACGCCGATGCCCTGGCCATCAAGGCCAAGCCCGTGGTCGACCGGCTCCGACCGACGCTCGAGAAGGTGGTCCCGGTGCAGATCCCGGACGACACCGTGACCCTGGTGCGCATCAACGCGGCCGCACAGATCCTGGCGGCGCTGGCCCTGGCCCGGGGGCGGGCACCTCGGCTGTCCAGCACCGTGCTCGCCGCCTCGCTGGCACCGACGACGATGGCCGGCCACCAGTTCTGGAACGAGACCGATCCCGCACTGAAGGCGAACCAGAAGCTGCACTTCTTCAAGAACCTCTCGGTGCTCGGCGGCCTGCTGCTCGCGTCGGTCGACACCGAGGGTCGTCCCGGGGTGGCGTGGCGGGCCAAGCACGCGGTCCGGGGAGGTCGGCGCGAGGCACGCCACCTGACCAAGCAGGCCAAGCTCGAGGCTCGACTCGCCGCGAAGTCCATCGGCCAATAGCCTCGGGGCGTGGAGACGCGCCCGACGCAACGACTCGACCTCTGGCCCGCGCCGACGGCGCGTGGTCCGGTCGACGCGCGCATCGAGCTCCCCGGCTCGAAGTCGCTGACCAACCGGGCGCTCGTGCTGGCCGCCCTGGCCGACGGCCCCTCAGTGGTACGCCGAGCCCTGCGCTCGCGCGACACCGAGCTGATGGCGGCTGCCCTGACCACGCTCGGCTCCCGCGTCGACACCGCGGGCGAGCACTGGACGGTGACCCCGGGCTCTCTTCGAGCAGGGGTCGTCGACTGCGGGCTCGCCGGCACGGTGATGCGCTTCGTCCCACCGGTCGCGGCCCTGGCGGACGGTCCGGTCACCTTCGACGGTGACCCGCACGCGCGCACCCGTCCCATGTCCGGGGTCATCGACGCCCTCCGGGCGCTCGGAGTCGAGGTCGACGACGACGGTCGCGGCACGCTGCCGTTCACGGTCACGGGCACGGGCCGCGTCAGGGGCGGCTCGGTCGTCATCGACGCGTCCGCGTCGAGCCAGTTCGTCTCAGCGCTGCTGCTCGCCGGTGCGTCGTACGACGAGGGCATCAGTGTTCGTCACGCGGGGCCTCCGATGCCGTCGCTCCCCCACGTCGCGATGACCGTCACGTGCCTGCGCGAGCACGGCGTGGAGGTCGAGACCGGCCACGACACCTGGACCGTCCCGCCCACCACCGTGCGTGCCGTCGACGTGACCATCGAGCCCGACCTGTCCAACGCTGCGCCGTTCGTGATGCTGGCCATGACCAGCGGCGGGCGCGTTCGTGTGCCCAGTTGGCCAACCGCGACCACCCAGGCCGGGGACGCCCTGCGCGACCTGCTGGTGCGGATGGGGGCCGAGGTGTCGCTCGACGCGCACGGCCTCACCGTGGACGGCTCCGACACCCTCCTGGGCATCGACGCCGACCTGCACGACGTCGGCGAGCTCGCCCCTGCCGTGGCCGCGCTCTGCGCACTCGCCGAGACGCCGTCGCGGCTGCGCGGCATCGCCCACATCCGCGGCCACGAGACCGATCGGCTCGCGGCGCTGGCCACCGAGCTCCGCGGCCTGGGAGCGGAGGTGACCGAGCACGAGGACGGCCTCTCCTTCGAGCCCGCGCCGCTGCACGGCGGGACGTTCCACACCTACGCCGACCACCGGATGGCGCACGCCGCCGTCGTGGTGGGGTCCGCCGTCGAGGACGTGCTCGTCGAGGACGTCGCCACCACCTCGAAGACGTTCCCGGGCTTCGCCGACGTGTGGGCGGGACTGTTCGCATGACGAGCGGGCGCTACGAGGAGCACGACCCGGAGAGCTACGAGCGTCCCCGCCGGCACACCCGCCCGAGGACCAAGAACCGCCCCAGCTACGACGACGCCGTCCCGGCGGTGGTGGTGACCGTCGACCGCGGGCGCTACACCTGCGACCTCGGCGAGGGCGGGCCGCCGGTGACCGCGATGAAGTCCCGCCCGCTCGGCCGCAAGGGCGTGGTCGTGGGCGACCGGGTGCGACTGGTCGGGGACACCTCCGGGGCCGACGGATCGCTGGCCCGGATCGTGCTGGTCGACGAGCGCGTGACCGTGCTGCGGCGTACGGCCGACGACGACGACCCGGTCGAGCGAGTCGTGGTCGCCAACGCCGACCAGCTCGTCATCGTCACGGCGCTCGCCGACCCCGAGCCCCGACAGGGACTGGTCGACCGCGCCCTCGTGGCGGCGTACGACGCGGGCATGGACCCGCTGCTGTGCCTGACCAAGGCCGACCTCGCCGACCCCGAGACCCTGCTGGCCGGCTACCGCCCGCTGGGGGTGCCCTACGTCGTGACGCAGCGTGCAGCCGACCTCACCGAGATCCGGGAGCGGCTCGCGAACCGCACCAGCGTGCTCCTCGGGCACAGCGGCGTCGGCAAGTCGACGCTCGTCAACGCGCTCGTGCCCGACGCGTTCCGCGAGGTCGGCGTGGTCAATGCCGTGACCGGCCGCGGGCGGCACACCTCGACCAGCGTCTGGATGCTGCCCCTGCCGGGGGGTGGCTGGATCATGGACACCCCCGGCATCCGGTCCTTCGGCCTGGCCCACGTCGACCCCGACAAGCTGATCGAGGCCTTCCCCGACCTCGACGACCTCACCGAGGACTGCCCCCGCGGGTGCACCCACGGGGAGGACGAGCCGGAGTGCGGACTCGACGAGGCCACCGGGACCCAGCTCGAGCGGGTGCGCTCGTTCCGGCGCCTGCTCGCGAGCCGTGAGGCCGGCGAGCAGTACTAGCTCGCTACTGCTGCCAGACGGCGCGGGCACCGGCGTCGCCGGTGAGGAAGACGAGCACCAGCACGGCGACGGCCAGCAGCGGCAGCAGCACGATCATCGGCTTCTCCAGGACCGCGAGCTTCGCGTCGCGGTCCTGCGCACCGCTGAGCCGGGTGACGTGGCCGAGGGCCCAGAACGCGACCACCATGACGGCGGTCAGCGCGAAGACGGCGATGCGCAGCTTCTCGGCCCACTCCGAGTGGTTGTGCACGAGCGGCGAGTCGAGGTGCCTGGACTCCTCGATGTCCTCCCCCGTCATGATCGAGAGCTGGACGGCGACCGAGGCGACGAGGGTCAGCAGCAGGGCCGGCCATCGGGCCAGCCAGCGCCACCGCGGCACGACGTAGGCGATCGAGGCCAGTGCGGCCAGGGGGACGAAGACGACGGCACCATGCACGACGAGCGGGTGCAGGGGCACCCCGTTGATCTCCATGGGGGTCAGGCTAGGGGGAGCCGACCGCCGCGCTCTGCTGTCCATTGGTCCTAGCACCAGCGCGGCGCGCGTCGGACTGCGGCACGCGGCCTCTGCTCGCTGGGCTTAGCCTGTGCCCCATGCCGTCCGACTACACCGACGACCTCCGGCTCGCCCACGTCCTCGCGGACGATGCCGACTCCACGTCGCAGGCGCGCTTCAAGGCACTCGACCTGCACGTGATGACCAAACCGGACCTGACTCCCGTCACCGACGCCGACCACTCCGTGGAGGAAGGCATCCGTCGGGTGCTCTCCCGGGCCCGGCCGCGTGACGCCGTACACGGTGAGGAGTCGGGGTCGACCGGCCACAGCCAGCGCCGGTGGGTGGTGGACCCGATCGACGGCACCAAGAACTTCGTGCGCGGCGTACCCGTGTGGGCCTCGCTGATCTCGCTGATGGTCGACGACGAGGTCGTCGTCGGTGTCGTCAGCGCACCCGCACTGAACCGGCGATGGTGGGCGATGAAGGACGGGGGCGCCTGGACCGGCAAGTCCCTGCTCCGCGCCACGGCCTGCCAGGTCTCGGACGTCTCGCGGGTCGAGGACGCCTCGCTCTCCTACAGCTCGCTGCACGGTTGGGACGAGCGCGGCCGGCTGGAGGACTTCATGTCGCTGTCCCGTCGCTGCTGGCGCACCCGGGCGTACGGCGACTTCTGGTCCTACATGCTGGTCGCCGAGGGGGCCGTGGACATCGCCGCGGAGCCCGACCTGCACGTCTACGACATGGCCGCCCTCGACGTGATCGTGCGCGAGGCCGGCGGCGTGTTCACCTCGCTCGACGGCGAACCCGGCCCCACGGGCGGCAGCGCGCTCGCCACCAACGGCAAGCTGCACGACCAGGCGCTCGCCTTCCTCGGATCCCACTCCGACCACGCCGATCCGCACCCCGGCGGCACCGTGCACGACCTCAGCGCGAGGCGGGGCGAGCCGGCCCCGGACGACGACTGACGCCGAGCGACGACCCCCTGTGCATCGGCGCCCGGGAGCACTAGATTCAGGACTCAGAGACCTCGACGTCAACGCTCACGAAGGGGCCGAGCACATGAACATCAACGACGTGATCAAGGGCAAGTCCAGCAGCAAGGTCATCACGATCACGCCCGACGCCACGGTGCGCGATCTGCTGGCGCTGCTGGCCGAGCACAACATCGGAGCCGTGGTGGTGAGCGGCGACGGCAACTCCGTCGACGGGATCGTCAGCGAGCGCGACGTCGTACGCAAGCTCAACGGCAACGACGCGATCCTCGACTCTGCGGTCGAGCAGATCATGACCTCGGTCGTGCAGACCTGCGAGCCGGGTCACGACGTCGACGAGCTCATGGTCCAGATGACCGAGAAGCGCATCCGCCACGTCCCCGTGGTCGACGACGGCGACCTGGTCGCGGTGATCAGCATCGGCGACGTGGTGAAGAGCCGGATCACCCAGCTGGAGTTCGAGCGCGACCAGCTCGACTCCTACGTGCACCAGACCTGAGCCTCAGCGGCCCGACAGGCACGCCCGCCGCATCGACGCCAGGATGCGCCGGGTGGCCACCACGTGGGCCCTGCTGCTGATCACCAGCAACCGGTAGACGCGACCGTGTGGTCCGGGGAACGCGGCGAAGGTGCGCGCACGCAGCACGGTGTGCCTGCCCGACGGGTCGAGCTCGAGGACGAGGGCGTAGCGCGAGAACCGGTGCCGCCCGCTGAGCACGACCCGTTCCCCCGGTACCTCCTCCGAGACCTCGAACCCCGCGGGCGGCTCGGTCCCGAGGAGCCGGGTCAGCACGCCGTGCGTGTCCGGCGCGAGCATGCGGTCGACGTACTCCCGCAGCGGCGGCCAGACCATCTCGCGCGGTGCCTCGATCGTGGTGCGGTGCTCGTCGACGAACGGCAGCCCGCCGTCCATGGTCGCCACGTCCTCAGGCGCCGGACTCGTCGAGGAAGAGGCAGAAGGCATGGCCCGCCGGGTCGAGGCAGACGCGCACGTCGTCCTGGGGCTGGTACGACGAGAGCTCGGCACCGCAGGCAAGTGCGTGCTCGACAGCACCCTTGAGATCGGTGACCCGGATGTCGAGGTGCATCTGGATCGGCGGCTGGCCCGGCTCGCTCGGCCAGACCGGGCGCTGGTAGTTCTCGTCCTTCTCGAAGGTGAGCCGGAAGTAGTCGTCACCGTGCCCGAGCACCACCCATCCCCCGTCGTCGTGGACGACCTCCCAGTCGAGCAGCCGGGCGTAGAACGCACCGAGCGCGCTCGGGTCGGGAGCGTTGAGGTTGACAGTGGCGAGCTTGATCCCGTGCTTCATGCCTCCGCAGTCAACCACCGGACGGACGCGATCGGGAGGCATGGCAAGGTGGAGCCCATGACTGCTGAGAAGCCCGAGATCGATCCGCCCGACGGCCCGCCGCCCGCCGACCTCGAGGTCGTCGAGCTGGCCGAGGGTGACGGCGCGGAGGCCACCTCCGGGAGCACCGTGTCGGTGCACTACGTGGGCGTGGCCCACTCGACCGGCGAGGAGTTCGACGCGTCGTACAACCGCGGCGCCCCGCTCGACTTCCGCCTCGGCGTCGGCCAGGTCATCTCCGGCTGGGACCAGGGCGTGCAGGGCATGAAGGTCGGCGGCCGTCGCCGGCTCGTCATCCCGCCCCACCTGGCGTACGGCGACCGCGGTGCCGGTGGCGTCATCAAGCCCGGCGAGACGCTGATCTTCGTGGTGGACCTGATCGGTGTGAAGTAGGGGCGTCGGTTTCCCCGGACGTCCGGGGAAACTCCGGGCTGGCAGTCAATACTTCGCCCGCCAGCCCCCAGACTTGCCCGCCAGCCCCGCACGTCTTGTCCCGCGGCCGAAATCCACTGGCCCCGGTACGACGACCCAGCAAGACTGCCACCGTGCCGGACCGAGCCTTCGACGACCCGCGCCTCGCCGCGCTCTACGACCCGCTCGACCCCGACCGCAGCGATCTCGAGCCGTACGCCGCGATCCTGACCGAGCTCGGCGCCCGGAGCGTGCTCGACGTCGGATGTGGCACCGGCACCTTCGCCGCCCTGCTCGCCGACCGTGGCCTCGAGGTGATCGGCGTCGACCCGGCCGAGGCTTCCGTCGAGATCGCCCGCACCAAGAGCGATGCCGTGACCTGGCTCGTCACCGACGCGACCCGTCTCCCCCCGCTCGACGTCGACGCGGCCACGATGACAGCCAACGTCGCGCAGGTGTTCGTCACCGACGAGGACTGGCTGGCCACCCTGCGCGGCATCCGCGAGGCGTTGAGAGCTGGCGGCCATCTCGTCTTCGAGTCCCGTGTGCCGGAGCGCCGCGCATGGCTGGAGTGGGACCGCGCGCACACCTGGGACCGCACTGAGGTACCCGGTGTCGGCGGCGTCGAGAGCTGGAGAGAACTGATCGGGGCACGCGACGACCTGGTCAGCTTCCGCTCGACCTTCGTCCTCGAGGACACAGTGGTGCTCACCTCGGACTCCACCCTCCGCTTTCGCAGCCGCGAACAGATCGAGTCCTCACTCGCCGACACCGGGTTCACCGTCATCGAGGTCCGGGACGCGCCCGACCGGCCCGGCCGCGAGTACGTCTTCGTGGCCCGCCGCGCGGACTAGGCGCGCGCGACGCGCGCCTCCGCGCCACCGAGCTGTACCACGTCGCCGGGCACCAGCTGGCGACCGCGGCGGGTCTCGACGTCCCCGTTGACCGTCACCAACCCCTGGATCATCAGCTCCTTGGCGTCGGAGCCGGTGTCGATCAGGTTGGCCAGCTTGAGGAACTGGCCGAGCCGTATCGACTCGTCGCGGATGGGCACGTCGTCCATGGCAGAAATCTAGAGCGCCAGCGAGACGGCGTGGATCAGCACGCCCACCAGGCCGCCGACGATGGTGCCGTTGATCCGGATGAACTGCAGGTCGCGGCCGACGTGCAGCTCGATCTTGCGGGCGGCCTCCTCGCCGTCCCAGCGCTCGATCGTGTGCGTGATCACGGTGGTCAGCTCGTCCCCGTACCGCTCGACCGCCCAGACCGCGAAGTCGGAGCCCCAGGCGTCCAGCCGCTCCCGGAGCACGTCGTCCCGGCCGATGCGCTCGCCGAACTCCACCAGCTCGCGCGACGCCCGCGCGCGCAGCGGGCCGGTCTCGTCCTCGAGCCCCTCGAGCAGCGCCTTGCGGAAGGCGCTCCACAGCGACATGCCGGTGTGGACCATCTGCGGCTGCTCGAGCACCCGGGCCTTGAGCCGCTCGGCACGTTCCTGTGTCGACGGGTCGGTGAGCAGGTCCTGCGCGAGCTGCCGCAGCAGGCTGTCCAGCGCCTGCCGGGCATGGTGGTCGGGATCGCGGCGGATGTCGGCCAGCCAGCGGACGGCCTCGAGGTGCAGCCGGGTGGTGACCATCTCGTTGACCCGGTCAGGGGCCCACCACGGGGCTCGTTCACCGATCACCTCGGTGAACGTCTCCGCGTTGTGCACCAGCCAGCGGTGCCCCTCCTCCAGGGCCAGGTCGACCAACCCGTGGTGCGCGTCGTCGGCGACGATCTCCTGGAGCAGGCCGCCGGCGATCGGCGAGATCGGCTCGGCCATGAACCTCGGGATCAGCACCTCCTCGACGAGCGCGGCGACGTCGGTGTCCCGCATCCTGCGCAGACCGAGCGCGAGCACGGTCGCGCTCTCCGCCACCACCCGGTCGGCGTTCTCGCGGACGCTCACCCAGACGCCCACTCGCCGCGCGATGTCGGCAGAGGCGAGCCGCTCACGGATCACCTGCTCGCTGAGGAAGTTCTCGGAGAAGAACTCCTCCAGGCTCTTGCCGAACTCGTCCTTGCGCTTCGGGATCAGCGCGGTGTGCGGGATCGGCAGTCCCAGCGGGTGCCGGAACAGGGCGGTCACCGCGAACCAGTCCGCGATCGCGCCGACCATGCTGGCCTCGGCGCCCGCGTTGACGAACCCGAGGAACCCGTCCTGGTCGAGCGTGGCGACGTACACGATCGCCGCGAACAGCAGCAGTCCCAGCGCCACCGCCTGCATCCGTCGCAGGCGAGTACGCCGAACGGCGTCGGCCGCGGTCTCGGGGGTCATCAGGGGCAGTGACATGGCTGCCAGAAACCTACCCAACCGCCGATGCTCGTCCGATCTGCCACATATGCTGCCGAAGTGTCCTTCCCCTTTCGTGCCCTGATCGCTGCTGCCCTGGGCTGCGTCCTCCTCGCCTCGGCACCCGCCGCCTTCGGCGCCGACGACCGTGCCGACCGGGGGTCGGGGCAGCCCAACGGGTACTCCCGCAGCGAGGCCAGGCAGGTGCTCCACCAGGCCAAGGCCCTGATGCAGCACGGGCCCGACTCCGCCGGCCGTCCGGCGACCCCCGACCTGACCATGGCCCTGCGCGACCTGCACCTGGCCCGGCCGGCCCTGACCGGCGCCGACCGGCGCGCTGCCGACCGGCTGCTCTCCCGGTCCACCCCGGCCGCCAAGGCGCAGGCAGCAGCACCGGCGCTGCACGTGATCTGCCGGGGGCACTTCTGCGTGCACTACGCCGCGCCGACCACGACGACGTGGGCCGAGACCACGTGGAGCACCCTCGAGCACGTCTGGGCGACTGAGGTACCGCTCATGGGTCGCGCGCCGCTCTCCGACAACGGCTCGGCGAACCCCACCGCCGACAACCCCGACGACCGCCTCGACGTCTACCTCGAGGACCTCGGCAGCGAGGGCTACTACGGCTACTGCACGACCGATGACACCTCCGGCGCTCACCAGGTCCCGGCGTACTGCGCCCTCGATGACGACTTCGCGAAGTCCCAGTTCGGCGCCGCACCGCTGAACTCCCTGCGGGTCACCGCGGCCCACGAGTTCTTCCACGCCATCCAGTTCGCCGCCGACGTCACCGAGGCGACCTGGTTCATGGAGGGCTCGGCGACCTGGGCCGAGGACGTCGTCTACAACTGGATCAACGACAACTACCAGTACCTCCACAGCAGCCCGATCACCCACTCACGGACGCCGCTGGACTACGGCGGCGGGTCCTACCCCTACGGCTCGTTCATCTTCTTCAAGTACGCCTCGCAACGGTTCGGCAACAACGTCGTACGTCGTTTCTGGGACGGCGCCGTCGGAGCGCCCCGATCACTGCCCGCCATCCAGTCGGTGGTCGGTACGACGGCCTGGCCCGCGTTCTTCACCCTGTTCGCCAGCTGGAACACCCTGCCGGCGCACAGCTACACCGAACGGGCCGGCTATCCCGCCCCGGTGTGGTGGCACCGCAAGACGATGACCGGCGCCCACGCGACGACGGGCCTGCAGTCGGTGCGGATCCCGCACCTCGCCTCGGCCTCCGTCCAGGTCGTTCCCGGCCAGCACCTCTCCACGCGCAAGCACCTGCTCGTGACCGTCGACGCGCCCTCCACCTGGACGGGCTCGCGGGCCATCCTCCAGCGTCGCTTCGTCGACGGTCGGGTCTCGCAGACGATGATCCCGCTCACCGCCGCCGGCAACAGGCAGCTGCTGGTCGCGTTCAACCACAAGGGCCTGCGCTCGGTCGCCGTGGTCGTCGCCAACACCGGCACCACCGGGCCGGCCCGACTGTTCAAGGTGAAGGTCACCGTCAGGTAGTCGGAACAAAACCGGCACCCGAGCGTTGTACAGGGCAACCATCCCTGTCCCCCGATCGAGGAGCATCCAGCGTGCCGACCCTGAGCGACTTCACCGCCACCACCATCACGGGGGACGAGCAGCCGCTCGAGACCTACGCGGGCAAGGTGGCACTGGTCGTCAACACGGCCTCCAAGTGCGGCTTCACCCCTCAGTTCGAGGGCCTGGAGAAGCTGCACCAGGAGTACGCCGGCCAGGGGCTCGTCGTGCTCGGCTTCCCCTGCAACCAGTTCGGCAGCCAGGACCCCGGCAGCAACGAGGAGATCGGCGCGTTCTGCGAACGCAACTACGGCGTCAGCTTCCCGATGTTCGAGAAGGTCGACGTCAACGGTGACGACGCCCACCCGCTCTTCGCCTGGCTGCGCGAGGAGAAGGGCGGCGTCCTCGGCGACAAGATCAAGTGGAACTTCACCAAGTTCCTGGTCGGCAAGGACGGCACGGTGATCAAGCGCTACGGCTCCACGACGGCGCCGGACAAGATCGCCTCCGACATCGAGAAGGCACTCGCGGCCTGATCCGTCGCGGTCCGGTGAGGACCTGTTCGGCACGTGGGTACTGCGCGGTAACGTAGCCAGGACGTCGTCCGAACAGGAGCCCCGATGCAGCTTGCGCTCACCGAGGAGGAGACCGCCTTCCGCGAGGAGATGCGGACCTTCTTCACCACCAAGATCCCCCAGGAGCTGCGCGACGCGATCGCCGCCGGCCGGCACATCGGCAAGGAGGGGATCGTCGAGTCGCAGCGGATCATGAACGAGGCGGGCATCGCCGTACCCAACTGGCCCGTGGAGTGGGGCGGCCAGGACTGGACGCCGCTGCAGAAGCACATCTGGCACGAGGAGATGCAGCTGGCCTGCGTCCCGCCGCCGCTGGCGTTCAACGCCAACATGATCGGCCCGGTGATCGCGCACTTCGGCAACGAGGAGCAGAAGAAGAAGTTCCTGCCGCCCACCGCCAACCTCGACATCTGGTGGGCACAGGGGTTCTCCGAGCCCGACGCCGGCTCCGACCTCGCTTCGCTGAAGACCAAGGCGGTCAAGGACGGCGACGACTGGATCGTCAACGGCCAGAAGACCTGGACGACGCTCGGCCAGCACGCCGACTGGATCTTCTGCCTGTGCCGCACCGACCCCGACGCCCCGAAGAAGCAGGCCGGCATCTCGATGCTGGTCTTCCCGATGGACACCGAGGGCGTCGAGCTGCGACCGATCGAGCTGATCGACGGCGGCTTCGAGGTCAACGAGGTCTTCTTCCAGGACGTCCGGGTCCCTCCGGAGGGCCTCATCGGCGAGGAGAACCAGGGCTGGACGCAGGCCAAGTTCCTGCTCGGCAACGAGCGCGTGGGCGTCGCGCCGGTCGGTGCCACCAAGCGCGCCCTGGCCACCCTGAAGGCGACTGCGGCGGAGAGCGGTGACCTCGAGGACCCGCTGGTGGCCTCGCAGTTCATCGAGCTCGAGAACGCGCTGCTCGCGCTCGAGCTGACCGCGCTCCGCGTCGTGGCGAACTCCTCGGACGGCAAGCCCCACCCGGCGTCGTCGGTGCTCAAGCTCAAGGGCACCGAGCTCCAGCAGGCCGTCTCCGAGCTCGCCGTCGACCTGGCGGGTCCCCTGGCACTCGCGTCCGGAGCCGGCGAGGGATCCGACATCCCCGACTGGGCGCGCGTCGCCACGCCGAACTACCTCAACCTGCGCAAGGCCTCGATCTACGGCGGATCCAACGAGATCCAGCGCCAGATCATCGCCGGCACCATCCTCGGACTCTGAGAAGGACGACTGACATGGACTTCACGCTCGACGGTGAGCAGACCGCACTGCGCGACGCCGTACGCGGACTGTTGAAGGGGTACGACAACGAGCACCGCCGCGAGGTCGTCGCCGAGGACCCGGGCTTCGACGAGTCGCTGTGGGGCAAGCTGGCCGAGATGGGCGTGCTCGGACTCCCGTTCGCCGAGGACGACGGCGGCATGGGCGCCGGACCGGCCGAGGTCTCGGTCGTGGCCGAGGAGCTCGGCCGGGTGATCGCGCCCGAGCCGTTCGTCGAGGCGGTCGTGCTCGCGGGCGGACTGGTGGCTGCGCTCGGCAGCGACGAGCAGAAGAAGGAGATCCTCGGTGGACTCTCCTCCGGCGAGCTCGTCCCCGCCTTCGCGTGGAGCGACCCGACCGGCGGCGAGGGCGGGGTGAGCGTCGACGGTGACACGCTCTCCGGCGTCAAGGAGCCGGTGCTCAACGCCGGTCGCGCCGACCTGTTCGTCGTGTTCGCGGACGGTCGGCTGTTCCTCGTCGACCCTGCCGATACCGAGGTCACGTCGTACTCCACCTTCGATGGCGGCCGTGCCGCTCACGTCTCGTTCGACAAGTCCCCCGCGACCCCCCTCGGCGAGGGCGGCGACGCCACCGAGGCGACCAAGGACGTCATCGCGGCCGCGACGATCGCCTATTGCCACGAGGCGCTCGGCGCGATGGACAGCGCACTGAAGATGACCACGGAGTACCTCACCACCCGCAAGCAGTTCGGGATGACCCTCAACCGGTTCCAGGCGCTCACCTTCCGCGCCGCCGACATGTACACCTCGCTCGAGCTGACCCGCAGCATCGTCACCTGGGCGACCATGGTGCTCGCCGACGAGGACTCCGACGCCGAGAAGAAGCGCGAGGCCGCCGCGCGCGCCAAGCTCCAGGTCAGCAAGGCCGGCCGCCACATCGGCCAGGAGGCGATCCAGCTCCACGGCGGCATCGGGATGACCGCGGAGTACGCCGTCGGCCACCTCACCGCCCGTCTCACGGCCATCGACCACCTCCTCGGCGACGGCCGCCAGCAGATCAAGAACCTCTCGCGCCGGCTGACGTCGTACGACGTGGTCGAGCCGTTGCCCTGAGCTGCCCTCTGGCCGCCTCGACGACGGCCTGGACGAAGGCGCTCGTTGCCGGGAGGTCGGGCGGCTCGCCGTACGTCGCGACGTAGACACGCCGCCTGAAGTCGTCCAGCTCGGTCGTCTCCACCCCGGGCACCTGGTGCTGCGCGACGGAGAGCCCCGGCGACATCGTGACCCCCAGCCCGGCGGCCACCATGGACTGCTGGACCAAGGGGTCGTCGCTCGTGTACCTGATCCGCGGCGCGAATCCGGCACCTTCGCAGGCGCTCACGAGCTCGCTCCGGCACCGCTCGCAGCCAGCGATCCACGGCGAGTCCGCGTGGTCCCTCAGCGCCTGGCCGGGCTCGGTGCTCAGGAGATGCATCGCGTCGTCGAACAGGTGGGTGAATCGCATGTCGTCCGGCACCTCGTCGTCGTAGCGGAACACCACGGCGACATCGATGACACCTTCACGGAGCTGCTGAAGCGCGACGTCGGGGTGAAGGTCCTGGAGAGTCAGCTCGATGTCTGGAGCCGCCGCTCGCATGCGCGCCGCGGCGGCGGTGACCACGCTGCTGAGCGCGGACTGGAAGCCGGCCACCCGGACCCTGCCGCTGCGCAGCCCCGCGATCGCGGCGAGCTCGTCCTCCGCCGAGCTGACCCTCCCGAGGATCTCCGTAGCCCGCTGTGCCAGCAGCTCGCCGGCCGGTGTCAGGCGGATGCCACGCCCAGCGCGCCGGGTGAGCGGGACGCCCGCCTCCGCCTCGAGCCGCGAGAGGTGGTGACTGATCGAGGGCTGGGCGTATCCGAGCTCACGCGCCGCGGCGGTCACCGAGCCGTGCCGGGCCAACGCCGCCAGCACCTTGAGTCGGAACAGGTCGAGCATTCATCGAATATATCGAACAATCATCGCAAGTATTGGCATTGGACGTATGAGTCGTTCCAGAAGACGCTTGCTCCATGACCACCCACGGATACCGCGAGCTCTTCAGGCAGCGGGAGTTCCGTGCGCTGTGGACCGGCAACGCGCTGGGCGTCGCCGCCGGCACGGTGGCGGGTCTGAGCCTCGGCACGCTCGTCTATGCGCAGACGGGGTCGCCCCTGCTGGCCGCGACCACGATGTTCGGACCTTCGCTCGTCCAGCTCGCGGGGGCGAGCACCCTGATGTCCGCGGCCGACACCGTCCGGCCGCGACACGCGCTGAGCGCAGTGAGCACGGCCGTGGCCCTCGGGCTCGCGCTGCAGGCGGCACTGCCGCTCGCTCCGTGGACCCGCCTGCTTGTGGCGCTCGCGGCGGCCTTCGTGATGTCCATCAGCAGCGGCGTCCGGTGGGGTCTCCTAGCGGAGGTGCTGCCACGTGGCCAGTACGCACTGGCGCGTTCGTCGATGAACGTCTCCGTCGGCGTGACGCAGGTGCTCGGCTTCGCCGTCGGGGGGTTGCTGCTCCACGTCCTGACCGCGGACCAGGTGCTCTGGGTCGCAGCCGCGCTGGCCGCCTCGGCGGTCCCGATCACGTGGATCGGAGTCCGGGACCGTCGCCCACGCCGCACCGGACGGATCGGGCTCCGCGAGACCTGGAGCGGCAACCGGCTTCTGTTGGCGCTCCCGTCCACGCGGCCGCTCATGCTCGCGCTGACCGTTCCCAACGGACTTGTCGCGGGGTGCGAGGCGCTGTTCGTGCCGTACGCCGGCGACGCAGCCGCGGCACTCTTCCTCGCCGGGGCGACCGGGATGCTCGTGGGGGACGTGCTGGTGGGGCGAGTCCTCGACGCCACGCAGAGACGGGCATCGGCCCGGTGGCTGCGCTGGTGGCTGGCGCTGCCGTTCCTCTTCTTCGTCCTGCACCCGGGCACGCCGATGGCAGCACTCCTGGCGGGCTGCGCGTCTCTCGGGTACGCCGCGACGCTCGCACAGCAGGAGCTGCTGGTGCAGCTCACCCCGTCTGACCTGTCCGGACAGGTGCTCGGCGCCGAGTCCGCTGCCCGAGCCACCTGCCAGGGACTCGGTGCTCTCGTGGCGGGGGCCGTGGCCGAGGTGATCGACGTCGGGTACGCAGTCGCCGTGCTCGCCATCGTCTCCCTCCTCGTGTCCGGAGCTCTCACCCGCCCGCTGACCCGAGCCACCCAGCCACCACCCCACGTCGAGACATCGGCAGACCCGGTCAGGTCGAGAACGTGGCACTGGCTCCGTCCCAGCTTCACCGGGGGCCGCGACGGGCCGCGCGAGCAGTTCAGCTGACGACCCGACCAGCACGATCCGCCCTACCGACGATGAAGGAGCTGACGATGCAACTGAACGAGATCAGCGAGGTTCTGAACAGACCGATCAGCAGGGAGCTGCTGGCCCGCGACCTGACCCGCCTGGCGTACGTCGCCAAGGACGGGACACCCCGCAACGTCCCGGTCGCGTTCGCGTGGAACGGCTCGGAGATCGTCATGTGCACGGCGAAGAACGCGCCGAAGCTCGCCGGCCTGCGCACCAACCCGACGGTTGCACTGACGATCGACACCGAGGTGCACCCGCCGAAGATCCTGCTCATCCGCGGCCGGGCCGAGCTGGACTACGTCGATGGCATCCCGGAGGAGTATCTGCAGACGACCAGCTCCTATGAGATGACCCCAGAGCAGCGGGTCGAGTGGGAGGTGGAGGTGCGGTCGCTCTACGCCGATGGCATGGTCCGGATCGTCGTGACCCCGACCTGGGTGAAGCTGATCGACTTCGAGACGACGCTGCCGAGCGCGGTCGAGGAACTGGTCCGACGGCGGCAGGAACGCCAACACGGCTGAGCGCCGCATCTGTCTGCACTCCAGCACCGAACCGGCACGACAACAACCAGAGGATGGATCCCATGGCACACGTACGACGCTTCGACCACATCGGCATCACCGTCGCGGACCTCGAGACAGCAACGGCGTTCTTCGTCGGACTGGGTCTCGAGGTCGAAGGCACCGGATCCGTGGAGGGCGAGTTCGTCGAGACCGTCTGCGCCATCCCCGGCGCGCACTGCGAGATCGCGATGTTGCGGTCACCCGACGGAGGGTCCGGGCTCGAGCTCGCGAGCTTCGTGACGCCCGACCACGAGCCCGGGTCGCCCACGGCGATGGCCAACGAGCTCGGACTGCGCAACGTGTCCTTCGAGGTCGGCGACCTCGACGCGGCAGTCGCTGCAGTGGCTGCGGACGGGTATGGGCTCGTCGGCGGCATCGGCGAGTACGAGAACAGCGTGCGGATGGCCTACGTGCGTGGGCCGGACGGCATCATCGTGTCGCTGTTCGAGCAGATCGGCTGACTCGCCAGTCGAACCCAGGCAGCGCAGGTCAGCCGAAGGCCAGGCGCTTCCCTGGCGCGCCGGGCTCGAGCAGCTCGAACTTCAGGGTCAGCTCGGTGCCGCTGATGAGGTCCACCTGCTGGGTGAACGGCTCACTGGTGACGTAGACGGTCCGCTCGAGCCCCCACTCGCTCCTGAACCAGGCACGGAGCGCGGACAGCAGCTGCGCGTCCATGCCCAGCTCCGTCTGGGGCAGTCGGACCCAGAAGAACACGACGGCCTCCACGTCCTCCCATGTGTCCTCCCCCACGGGAACCACCGTGCACTTCGTGAGGAAGGTGGCGCTCGTGGGAAAGACGTAGACGCAGCCCAGGCACGTGCTGCCGTCCGGGCTGAGCACGGTGTAGGTGAACGCGCGATGTGCGGCATGGCGTTCCTCGAGGTCGACGAGGTCCGTGCGGTTGTCCTCGACGGTGAAGTCTTCCTCGGGCCACGTCGACTGCTGCCACAGCCGCAGCTGCTCCCGCGTCTCCATCACGGCGGCGTAGTCCCGCTCCGTGTCGCCGACGACGATCGGGCGCAGGGTGAACTGATCGGCCTTCAGCTCCGGGGGATCGGGTTCGGTCGCATCGGTGAACGGCACGGGTGGCCTCCTTCGGCGGGCCTCCCTGGGTACTACGCCCCCGCGCCGCGGCTCAAGTGGGTTTCGGTCGGGTGGGGTGCACCGGTCCGCGAACTGCCTACGATGCCCGGGTGACCACCCCGGGCAGACATCGGATCGCGATGGCCATCGGGCTGGTGCTGCTGGCTCCGACGGTGGGTGAGTTCCTCCTCGGCAACATCCCGATCTCGCAGTACGCATCGGTCCTCGTGCTGGCCCCGTTGTACGGCGGTGGGGCGCTGCTCGTCCGCGAGACCGCCCGTCGGCTCGGCCGGGGCTGGCCGACGATCGTGCTGTTCGCAGCGGCGTACGCGCTGATCGAGGAGGGGCCGGTCGACCAGATGGTCTTCAACCCCGGGTACCTCGGGCTCGACTCGTTCGCGGGGTACGCCGAGATCCCCGGCCTCGGCATCAGCGGCACTCTCGTGCTGTGGAGCCTGGCCCTGCACACCGTCTGGAGCATCTGCGTACCGATCGCGCTGGTCGAGGCGTTCGACCCGATGCCCACCGAACCGTGGCTGCGCCGGTTCGGGTACGTCGCGACCGTGGTGGTGTTCGCCCTGGGCTGCGTCCTCCTCGGCTGGGCCCAGGCCGACGAGCTGCGCTTCATGGGCTCGTCCGCGCAGTTCCTGGTGTCCGCCGCGGCCATCGCGGCCCTGGTGCTCGCAGGACTGTTCGTCCGCCAGCCGTTGGTGTCACCGGTCGAGGGCGACCCTCCCTCGCCGATCCTGGTCGCCCTGACGGCGTTCGCGGTCACCAGCGGTTACTGGCTGAGCACCGACCTGCCGCTGGACGGCGCGGCTGCCGTGGGAGCACAGGTCATCGCCTTCCTGCTGGCCGGCGGGGTGTCGGTCGCGCTCCTCCTGCACTGGTCCCGACGCCACGGCTGGAACGGTCGTCACCGGGTGGCGCTGGCGGCCGGCGCCGCGGCGACCCACGCGCTCTGGTTCGGACCCTCCCAGGCAGCCGAGGCCGGCACCGGCGGACAGGAGACGCTCATCGGCGCCGTCGTGTTCGGGATCGGCGCGTTCGTCCTGGTGGTGGTGGCCTGGACCCGCCAGCGGCGGCTGCACGATCAGGCGCCGTTGCGGCCCACGAACCCGGTCTCGTAGGCGACCACGACTGCCTGGACGCGGTCGCGCACCCCCAGCTTGGCGAGGATGCGCGCGACGTGCGTCTTCACGGTCGTCTCGGCCACCACCATCTCGGCCGCGATCTCGGCGTTGGAGAGACCTCGGGTGATCAGCCGCAGCACGTCGAGCTCGCGCTCGGTCAGCTGCGCCAGCTGGTCCGGGATGCCGGGGGCGACCGCCGGTTCGGCGAACCGCTCGACCAGCCGCTGCGTGATCGACGGCTCGATGAGCGAGTCGCCGGTGGCGGCGGCCCGGACGGCGGCGATCAGGCGCGAGGACGGCGCGTCCTTGAGCAGGAACCCGGCCGCGCCGGCGCGGAGTGCCCGATAGATGTACTCGTTCTGGTCGAACGTCGTGAGCACCACGATCGTCGGCGGGTCCTGCTGGCGCAGGATCTGCTCGGTGGCGGCGAGGCCGTCGAGCTCGGGCATCCGGATGTCCATCAGCACGACCTCGGGCTTCGCGAGGGCCGCCTGACGGACGGCCTCGTGGCCGTTCTCGGCCTCGGCGATGACCTCGATGTCGCCCTCCGCCTCCAGGATCACCCGGAATCCGGTGCGCACGAGCTCCTGGTCGTCGGCGATGAGGACCCTGATCACCCGCTCATTGTGCCGACACCCGGGCAGTCGCGAGTCCTCCTTGAGGATGACGCGGCCGGTGAGGTTCATCCTCGCTGCCGACGCCGACTACGGGACCCGGTTGGCAACGTGAGGCCAACGGCGTCAGTCAGACACCGGATCGAAAGGAAGCAGAGATGGACATCTTCAAGGGCATCCGGCCCCTCGACTACGTGCTGACGGCCGTCATGGTCGCGCTCGCCGTATTCATCGGGTTCGAGAACGTCAACGCCGGCGCCGACGCCGATCTCGCCCACAAGCTCGACTCGCAGTCGGCGTGGATGATCCCCGTGTTCGGGCTCGCGGCCCTGCCGATCCTGTGGCGTCGTCGCAGCATCCTGGGCGCCATCGGGGTCTCGTTCGTCATCACCGCGGCCAGCGTGCCGATGTTCGGATGGGTCACGCGGTGCGGGTGGGCGCTGCCGCTGTCGATCGCGATGGCGTACGCCGTGGCCCGCTTCGCCGGTGGCCGGCAGAACCACGTCATCGGCCTGGTCGGGATCCTCGCGCTGCAGATCGTGACCCTGATGAAGGACGCCTCGACCGGAGGCCTGGGAGCACTCGCCGTCGGGGTGCCGGCCGCGCTGATCGCCTACGGCATCGGACTGTTCGTCCAGTCCCGGGCCACGAAGAGGCCGGCTGAGCCTACGCTGGGCGTCGAGCACGTCCACGCCTGAGGGAGTCGAGCCATGAGTGAGGGCTTCAGCAGGGTCTTCCGGGGGATCCGACCCGTCGACTGGGTGCTCGCTGGAGCCCTCACCGCGCTCGGCTTCGTCCTGATGTACGGGGACGTCCACTTCGACGACGCCGACGCCGCACCGGCGATCGCCGACGGCACCATGGTCCACCAGATGACGACCCACTCGTGGGTCATGATCCCGGTCTTCGCCCTGGCCACGATCCCGGTGCTGTGGTGGCGTCGCAACGTCCTGGCCGTGACCGGCTTCGCGTTGGTCGTGATGGTGGCCCACGATCTGCTCTTCGGGTGGGTCACCAGGTGCGGGGCCGCGCTGCCGCTGGCGTTCGTGCTCGCCTATCTCGGGGCGGTTGCCCTCGAGCGCACGCAAGCGTGGGTCAACCTTGGCCTCGCCACCCTGCTCACGGCCGCGGTCCTCGTCGTCGACTCCACCACCGGGTTCGAACCCATCGTGCTCGCGCTGCCGATCGTGCTGATCGTCTTCGGTATCGGCCGGGCCGTCCGCCACCGCACGGCCATGAGCCGTGAGCTCGAGGCCCGCACCGCCCAGCTCCAGGAGCTGCGGGACGAGCGGGTCGCGCTGGAGCTCACCAGTGACCGCGTGCGCCTCTCCCGGGAGCTCGACGGACTGTTGCAGGAGCGGCTGGGCCAGCTCACCGCCGCCGCTGACTCCGGCCAGGACCTCGACCCGGACAGTGCCAAGGCCCTGTTCGAGTCCATCGAGAGCGACAGCCGGGCGACCCTCGACGGGATGCGCGAGCTCGTCGGCCTCCTGCGCGGCGGTGATGTCGCCCTTGCCCCGGCGCCGACGGTCGCGCACCTCGATGCGCTGCTGGCCCGACACACCAGGGCCGACTCACGTCTCACGGTGGCCGGCGACCCACGCTCTCTCCCCGCGACGGTCGAGCTCTCGGCGTACCGCATCGTCGAGCACCTCGTGACCGTCCTGGCCGACCAACCGGACTCCCACATCGAGGTCGGCGTGCGCTTCGACGACGACGCGCTCGAGATCCGGGTCAACGGGCCGGTCGACAGGTCAGCCGACCTCAAGGCGGCCGTGGCCCGGGCACGGGAGCGCGCCAAGTTCCTCGGTGGCTCGCTCGACGTCAAGGTGAGCCGGGGCCATGCCAACGCGGTGGCCCAGCTCCCCGTGCTGGGATAGCGGCGACCCCATGCCTTTCCTGGAGCGGAGCGCCGTCGCCCTGGCGGTCTTCCTCCTCGTGGTGGTGCCGACGGCCGTGCACGGTTGGCCGACGACGCTCCGCGGCAACCTGTTCACTCTCCTCGTCGTGTGCGGCGGGCTGGCCCTGATCTGGTGGCGCAGCCAGCCACGGGTCGCCTCGGTGCTGGCACTCGGCCTGTTCCTGGCGGCCCTCACCGTCGACGGTGGGTGGTTCCCGGACAGTGGCGTCGCGCTCTTCTCGTTCAGCTTCGCCGTGCTCGCTCTCGGCTGGTCAGGACGGGCCGCCTGGCTGGTCGCCCTGTGCGCGGCGGCCTACCTGGTGCCGTTCTACTACCTGGCCGACATGGGCACTGTCGTGGCAGCCCTGATGTTCACCGTGCCGCCGTACGCCGCCGGCACCGTGCTGCGCCTGCGCCGGGAGACCGCCGACCAGCTCGCCATGCGGGCACAGGAGCTCGAGGACGAACGCGAGCTGTTCGCGGAGATCGCGCTTCGCCACGAGCGGGCCCGGATCGCAAGCGAGCTGCACGACATCGTCGGCCACGCGATCAGCGTGATGGTGATCCAGGCCGCTGCCGGGCAGCGACTCGTCGACTCGGACCCGGCGCGCGCCAAGGAAGCCTTCGCCGCGATCTCGGAGTCGGCGCGGCAGGGCACCCAGGACCTCGAGCGGTTGATCGATCTGCTCGGCGGCACCGCGGTCGAGGTTGGCGGCGGGCCTGACCTCTCGCTGGTCGACGAGGTGGTCACCCGCGCCGCCCGCAGCGGGCTCGACGTCACCTGCCGCTTCGAGGGTGAGCATGACCGGGTGCCGGCGCCGGTCGCGCACCTCGCCTTCCGGGTGGTGCAGGAGAGCCTGACCAACGCGCTCCGGTACGCCCCAGGGGCGCAGGTGCGCATCGTGATCAGTGTCGACGACGCCGCACGCGGTCTCGCTGTCCGGGTCGAAAACGACAGCGCGACGCCACGAGACGCGCCCCTGGTCGGCACCGGGCGCGGCCTGGTCGGACTGCGCGAGCGGGTCCAGACGCTCGGAGGACAGTTCAGCGCCGGCCGGACCCGCGGCGGTTGGGTGGTCGAGGCACGCCTGCCCGTGGCGCTGACCAGCTAGCGGCGGACGACGTCAAGGCTGACTGCGAGCTCGCCCTCCTGGTCGACGTCGATCCCGGCGGCCTTGCGCGCCGCGACCTTGAGCGGGATCAGGTAGCAGCCGTCCTTGGGGAACAGTGCGGTCGTGAACTCGGTGTCGTTGATCCGCACCACCACCGGCACCTGCCCCCAGTACTCGATCCCCTTGGCGGCGAACTTGATGTCCGCGCTCTCGTCCTCCGGGATGCGCACGAAGTAGTACGGCGCCGGCCCGCGCCACTCGACGATCGGGCCCTCGAACTCGAAGTCCATCAGGCTCATGCGGCGAGTATCGCCCACCCCCACCCGGCACCCACGTAGCGTCGCCCATGTGCCCGGGCGTGTGCAGCGAGTCGACGATCTCCAGCGTCGTCACCGCGTCCTGGGGATCCCTCTCGGGGTCGTGTACAAGTTCTTCGACGACCAGGGCGGCTATCTCGCCTCGGTGATGAGCTACTACGCCTTCGTCGCGATCTTCCCGATCCTGCTGATCGCGTCGTCGGTGCTGGGGTTCGTGCTGCAGGGGCATCCGCACCTCCAGCAGGACATCCTCAGCTCGGCGCTGGCGCAGTTCCCGATCGTCGGCGACCAGCTGGGCCGGCCCGAGGGCATCCAGGGCAGTGCCTCGGCCGTCATCGTGGGTTCGCTGGCCGCGCTCTACGGCATCATCGGGCTCGGCCAGGCAGCGCACAATGCCATCAACGTCGTCTGGGCGATCCCCCGCAACAGCCGGCTCAACCCCGTGGTGAGCAGGCTGCGTGGTCTGGCCTGGCTAGTGCTGGCCGGGGTCGCCCTGCTTCTCGTGGCGGTGCTGTCGAGCCTGGGCGGGAACCTCGACATCTTCGGCACCGACCTCGGCGGCGGCATCAAGTGGATCGCCGCAGCGCTGACCGTCGTACTCACCACGGTGGTGCTGGCCACGATGATGCAGCTGTCCACCCCGCAGCGGGAGCGCCTGCGTGACGTGCTGCCCGGCTCGTTGTTCATTGCCGTCGGGTGGCAGGCGCTGCAGCTGCTCGGCGGGGTGTACGTCGAGCACGTGGTCAAGAAGGCCAGCCAGATGAACGCGGTCTTCGCGACCGTGCTGGGACTGGTGGCGCTGCTCTACATCGCCACCGTGATCGCCATGCTGGGACTCGAGGTCAACGTCGTCCTCACCAAGCGGCTCTACCCCCGCGCACTGCTGACGCCGTTCACCGACTCCGTCGTACTCACCGAGGCCGACAAGCGCGTCTACACCGAGTACGCCCAGGCCCAACGCCACAAGGGCTTCGAGCAGATCCAGGTCAGCTTCGACGATCAGGATCCGTGAACGGCCTCGAGCTCGCGCTGCTCAGCCCGGCACTGGTCCTGCTGCACGCTGGCGGCGTGCTGCGCGGCCACCAGCAGGCCGACGACCTCGTCCTTGCTGCGTGACGGGGCATCGTTCCAGTAGGTCAGCTCGAGCACCGACATCATCCGCACCCGCGGCCCGGGACACCAGCGGACGGGCTGACCGGGCTCCTCGCGCAGCACGTGCCACACGAGGTCGAGACTGCGCTGGACCAGCTGCGAGCGCACGGCGGTCGGTCCACCGCCCGCCTGGACGACGCCGCCGACGAGGCAGGCGCCGACCACCGGGAGGTCGTCGGCCAGGCTGATGTCGTACGCCGTCACTGCGCGCCGGCCACCGGGCACCTCCACCGCGAACCACGCGCCCTGCACCCAGCCCGTTCCGACGACCTCGGCGGCGCGCTCGAGAAGAGCGGCGATGCGGGGCAGCTCGGCCAGCTGGGCCGACAGCGCATCGAGGCGCTTGAGCCGACGCTTCTCGGCGCGCCGCTCCCGGCGGGTGGGACGGGTGGACTTCTGGGTGGACCTCTGGGGTGGTGCGAGCAACGTGGTCACGTGGACTCCTCGTCGTCTGGCTGACGACCTTGGTTCCACTGTCATCCCGCAGCCCGCGAGAGGCAAGGGGTGAACCGCGTCAGCCGCCGAACCAGAACCCGCGGCCGCCGTACCAGTCGCTCATCTGCCCGCCGCTGTCGGCACCGCCGCGACCGCCGAGATAGCTGCCGACCACGGCCGCGCCGAGGTCGTCGAGCTCGGGTGAGACCACGCGACCCTCGACCCGTTCGGCCATCTGCTGGATGAACCTGGCCAGGCCCGGGTCGTCGCCGAGCCGGAAGAAGGTGGTCTGCGCACCCAGCCGGGCAGCGTTGTCGAGCTCGCGGATCGACCACGCGACCGTGAGCGGGTGCGGCGGGTAGGAGAACCACACCTCGCCGTCGGGCTCGAGGTGGCTGGTGGGTTCACCGTCGGTGACGATCAGCAGCACCGGCTGGGCGTTGGGGTGCTTGCGGAAGTGACGGTTGGCGAGCAGCAGGGCATGGTGCAGGTTGGTGCCCTTGTCCCACATCGCGTCGAGCCCGGTGAGCTCCTCGATGTCCATCACGCGGGCCGAGCGACCGAAGCCGATCAGCTGCAGGTGGTCACCGCGGAACCGGCTGGAGATCAGCTGGTGCAGCGCGAGCGCCGTACGCTTCATCGGCACCCAGCGGTTGGCCATCGCCATCGAGAAGGACGTGTCCACCAGCAGCGCGACGGCGGCCTGGGTGCGGGCCTCGGTCTCGTTGACCTCGATGTCGCGGACGTCGAGGCGTACCCCCTGGGCCGGGTCGCCGCCCTCGGCGACCGTGCGGACCACGGCATTGGTGACGGTGCGGGTCACGTTCCAGGGCTCGGTGTCGCCGAACGCCCACTCACGGCTGGCGCCGCTGAGCTCGCCGGCCGCTCCGGCGTGGCGAAGGTCGCGCTGCCCCTGGCGCCCCGACATCCGGTTGGCGACGTCCTTGAGCAGTGCCTTGCCCAGCTGGCGCATCGCCTTGGGCGAGAGCTTGAGCTGGCCGTCGGACCCGCGCTTGAGGTAGCCGGTCTCGTTGAGCGCCCGCTCCAGCTCGGCCAGCGTCTTCGCGTCGACGCCGGCCTGTTCACCCAGCTGCCGGGTGAGCTTGTCGAGGTCGACGTCCTCCAGCCGGGCGCCGCCGTAGGACTGGGAGAGCTGCTCGGAGAGGTCGTCGAGGTCGGCGAGGTCCTGCAGCACGCCGGTGCCGTCACCGAGGCCGAGACCCTCCTGGCCGCCGAACTCCTCCGAGCCGCCCCAGTCCTCACCGGGGCGAAGGGCGCGCAGGTTGTCGTCGAGCTGGCTGAGCGACTGCATCAGCTCGGGACTGCCGAACGCCTGGGCGGCAAGTGCGTCCAGCTCGTCTCGCTGCTCCTGCGTCATCGAGTTGCGCATCCGCTGGGCGGCCGCGGCGCGCTGGGCGAGGGAGTCCATCAGCTCGTCGATGTTCTGCGGGTTCTCCGGGAAGAAGTCGCCGTGCTTGTCCATGAAGTCGGCGAAGTCCTGCTCGGTGTCCTCGCCTCGGCGGTGCTTGTCGAGCAGCTCGTTGAGGTCGGTCAGCATCTCGTTGATCCGCTGGCGGTCCTCGTCGGTGGCGTTCTCGAGCGCGTCCTTCATGCCCTGGAACCGCTGGTCCAGCATCTCGCGCCCCAGCAGGTCCTTGATCTTCTCGAAGTCCTCGCGGGCCTCATGGCTGGCCCAGTCGTACGACGACAGCTCCGAGACCGCCGCGGCCGTGCTGTTCGGAAGGTTGTCGAGCTGCAGCTCGCGCAGGGCACGGTCGCCGTCGTCCATCTGTACGTCGCGCGCCAGCTGGCCACGCTCCTTGAGCACGGCCTGCTCGAGCAGCTCGCGCACTTCCTCGAGGGTGCCGTCGAGGCTGTGCTTCTGCAGCAGCTCGCGCCGCTTGGCCGCGACCTGACGGCCCAGCTCGTCGAGTCCGCGCTGGTCCCGACCGCCACGGCGCAGGAACTCGCGCATCGCCCGCTCGGGCGAGTACCCCGCCATCACGTCCTCGCCGATCGCGTCGAGGGCCTCGGCCAGGTCGACCGGCGGTGCGAGCGGGTCCGGACCGCCGGCGTAGCGGCCGTAGCGGGAGCGGCGGCGATCAGCCATAGACGGTCTCACCGTCGCCGGTCTCCTTGCTGACCTTCTGGGCCAGGAACAGTCCCTCGAGGGCGAGCTCGATCGCACCGGCACGCTCGCCGTCGTTGGTCGCGTCGAGACGGTCGCAGACCTCGTCGTACAGCTCGGACTCGCCCAGGACCGGGAGCCCGCCGAGGAAGTCGCGCGCGGTGACCTGCTCGCCGGTGCTGACGCTGTGACCCTCCTCGAGGGCCCGGACGAGCAGACCGAGGTCGACGCCGGCGAGACGCGAGCGGACGGTCTCGGCGGTGGCACGGCGCAGCAGGTGCTCGAGGACCTGACCCTCGCGGCCCTCTTCGCCGGTCTCGAACTCGATCTTGCCGCCGAGCACGTCGACAGCGGTCTCGAGGTCCACCGGCCGCGCCACAGCCTCCTCCTCGCCCTGGGCCGTCGCTCGGTGCAGGGCAGCAGCAGCGATGGTCTCGGCCCCCGCGATCGAGAAGCGCGCCGAGACACCGGAGCGCTGGTCGACCGAGCTGGACTCCCGCAGCGCCCGGGTGAAGCGGGCCAGGATCTCCACGAGGTGGTCGGGTACGTCGGCCACGAGGTGGGCCTCCTGGCGGATCACCGCGACCTCGTCCTCGAGCTCGATCGGGTAGTGCGTGCGGATCTCGGCGCCGAACCGGTCCTTGAGCGGCGTGATGATGCGTCCGCGGTTGGTGTAGTCCTCGGGGTTGGCGCTCGCCACCACGAGGGTGTCCAGGGGCAGCCGCAGCACGTAGCCGCGGATCTGGATGTCACGCTCCTCCATCACGTTGAGCATCGCGACCTGGATGCGCTCGGCGAGGTCGGGCAGCTCGTTGATCGCGACGATTCCCCGGTGGGAGCGCGGGATCAGGCCGAAGTGGATGGTCTCGGGGTCACCGAGGCTGCGGCCCTCGGCGACCTTCATCGGGTCGACGTCACCGATCAGGTCGGCGACGCTGGTGTCGGGGGTGGCGAGCTTCTCGGCGTACCGCTCGTCACGGTGCCGCCACTCCACAGGGAGGTGCTCCCCCTCCTCGAGGGCGCGCCGCTTGGACTCGTGGGTGATCGGCTCGTAGGGGTGCTCGCCCAGCTCGGCGCCGGCGATGACCGGCGTCCACTCGTCGAGCAACCCCACGAGGGTGCGCAGCAGGCGGGTCTTGCCCTGGCCGCGCTCGCCCAGCAGGACGACGTCGTGGCCGGCCAGGATGGCTCGCTCCAGCTGGGGGATGACCGTGGTGTCGAAGCCGTGCAGCCCCGGCCAGGGATCCCTTCCCTCGCGCAGCGCGTCGAGCAGGTTCTCGCGCAGCTCCTGGCGGAGTGTCTTCTGTTGGTGGCCGCTCTCGCGGAGCTGGCCGACGGTGTCGATGGTGGGCCCGTTCGTCGTCACCCTGATCACGCTACCCAGTCCCCGCAACGGCAATGTTTCGTGAGGCTTTTCCCACCAGGACGGGCGGGGTCGGACGAGAATGCCGCATGCGGTCCGTCGAGCTACCTGTGGTGGTGCTGCTGGTAGTGCTCGCGGCCTGCGGCAGCGTCGGCAGCGCACCTTCGGGGGCGGACAGGAGGATCGAGGCCGAGCTGTTCGCGGATCCCGTCTGGGGGACCCGGGTCGGCATCGCCGTGGACTTTCCCGAGGACCGGATGGTGACCGGCGCGCGGATGATGGTCGGCGAACGCGTCCTGCGCGCCAGCCTCTACCCGCTCGACGGGACCGATCCCGAGCCACCGCCCGACCCATTGCCGATCGACGCCGGCGTCAGGGTCTCCGTCGAGGCGAACCTCCCGCCCGACTGCAACGTGCCGTCCGCGACCCCGGTCTTCGTGGTGACCTCGAAGCCGACGGGCGGGAAGTCCCGCATCGACCGCTACATGATCAGCAACCCCGGCGACTTCAGGAACCAGGCCCGGAAGGTGTGCCGGGCCGGTCCGCAGCTCTCGATCAACGGTTCGACCATCTGGCCGGACGGGCACTTCCGCATCGGCCTTCTCGTGACCAACCCAGGTGGGTCGGGCCAGGTGGTGTCGCGTGAATGGACCTCCGGCCACACCCGGTGGCGATCGGCGCAGGCCCGGGTGCCCGCCGGGGGCTCGGCCACCCTGGAGATCACCGGCACCGGCCAGGGATGCAGCCACGACGGCCCCTGGGCCCACCGCCTGATCACTCTGGACGGGGTGGAGCTCGATCCTCCGGCGGAGGGGAGCGCCGACCCGTGCTGACCCGAACTACGCGGTCACGGATCGCGCCGGCTGGCCGCGACGACGCAGGGGTGTGCTCTTCTCGCGCAGGAACCGGCGACGGTCGCGGGCACTGATCCTGACCTCGGCCGCCTCACGGGCAGCGTCATCGAAGTCGGTCTCGGGGCAGTCCACCCGGAGAGCGCGCCGACGCTGGTAGACCCACAGGAACAGGTCGGCGTCGGTCGTGTAGGAGTAGACCTCGGACAGGTCCTCGCGCCGGAGCGCCGCGACGCCCGGCAGGTAGACGTGGTCGTACCAGTCGGCCGCGACCTCCGCCGGTGTCGGCAGCTCACCTCGCTTGCGGGCGAGGTCGTAGCCGTGAGCCTTGATCAGCTCGAGCAGCTCCGGGTACCCGTTCGGCCGCGAGAACTCGATCACGGCGTCTGGCCGTGCCTCGGACAGGCCGCTCTCGCGCAGCAAGGTCAGCTGTTGCTCGGTGTGGATCAGCCGGCACACGTCCGTGTCCGGGGCGATCTCGAAGTTGGTCTCCAGCCTGGTCAGCTCGGCGTCGATGTACTCGACGCCGCGCTCCATGGCGAGGGCAACCCGGTGGTGGCCATCGGCGACGAAGTAGGCCCCGCCCACCTCGTAGGCCTCGATCGGCGGCAGGTCACCGCTGGGGAAGCCGGCCCGCAGGCTGGCCATCCGTTCGGCCGAACCCTGCAGGCGCGGCGTGAAGCAGCGGTCGAAGTCGAGGCTGCGGTCGACCGATCCGATGATCCGGTGCACCTCGATGGGCCGGATGCCGGCGTACGACTGCCCCACCACGCGGAGGCGGCGTTGCACTTCGTCGAGAGGGAGGAGGTCCGGGCCCATAAAGGCTCAACCTCGCTCCGCCCGCGAGCATTCCGGATCTGGCCCTGGATCTACACCCGATCGCTGGGACGCGCCTCGGTCTTCCAGGCCTCGTCGAGGTCGCGGCCGCGGGTCTCGGGGAGGAGGCGGGCGCAGAACAGGCTGAGGGCGGCCACGACCACGGCGTACGCCGAGACCAGCCACAGCGTGCCCCCGCCCTTGGAGACCAGCCAGGCCGCGATCAGCGGGGTCATGCCGGAGGCCACGACACCGGAGATCTGGTAGAGCGAGCTCAAGGCGGTGTAGCGGTAGCGGGTGTCGAACAGCTCGGACCAGAACGCGGCGAGCGGGCCGTAGATCACGCCGTACAGGACGCCGAGGCCGCCGACCAGCGCGAAGAAGATGCCGAGGCGGGTCTCGCTCTGCACCAGGACCGCCATCGGGAAGGCGAACAGCAGGGCGGCCCAGGCGCCGACGCGGAAGACCGGCTTGCGACCGAAGCGGTCGGAGAGCCCACCGGCGACGGGGACGAGCACGACGCCGAGGAAGGAGCCGACCATGATCCCGTTGAGGGCCCACTGCTTGGGCAGCTCGAGGTTGGTGGCGACGAAGGCGAGCAGGTAGACCGAGTAGAGGTTGAAGGTGAAGCCCTCGACGAAGCGGGTGCCCATGCCGAGCAGCAACCACTTCGGCTGTGCGGCGAGCAGGTCTCGCAGCGGCACGCTCGCGACCTCCTTGCGCTCCTGCACCCGGGCGAACGCCGGCGTCTCCATCACCTGGAGGCGGATGTAGGCGCCGATGGCGAGCAGCAGGATGCTGATCAGGAAGCAGGCGCGCCAGCCCCAGGCGAGGAACGCGTCGTCCGGCAGCAGGCTGGCGATCGAGAAGGCGGTGGAGGCGAGGAACAGGCCGCCGGGTACGCCGATGTGGGCTGCTGAGCCGAAGAAGCCACGTCGCTCGCGCGGGGCGTACTCGACGGCCAGGAGTACGGCGCCGCCGTACTCGCCACCGACGCCGATGCCCTGGAGGACACGGAGCGCCACGAGCAGGATCGGCGCCCACACCCCGATGGAGTCGTACGACGGGAGCAGTCCGATCAGCGCCGTACCGAGTCCCATGATCAGCAGCGTGAGCAGCAGCATCGTCTTGCGACCGATGCGGTCGCCGAAGTGGCCGAAGATCAGACCGCCCACCGGGCGAGCCAGGAAGCCGACCGCGAAGGTCCCGAACGCCGCGAACTGCGCCGCCGGGCCGTCCAGACCGTTGAAGTAGAGCTTGTCGAAGACGAGGCCGGCGGCGGTCCCGTAGAGGAAGAAGTCGTACCACTCGATGGTCGCGCCCACGGCGGACGCGAGGGCGACCCGAGGCGGGGTCGGGCCGTCGGGGACCTCGGTGGGGGCGCTGGGGCGTAGGTGCTCCACGGTCGTCATGGCGGGATTCCTTCCCAATTGGCTACTAACCAAACTGGGACAATAGACAATTAGCAGTCCCCGTTCCTCCTCGTGGTCCGGGCCGCGAGACACTGACGGTCATGAGCGGTGGCCTCCGGACGCGTGCCTGCCCCTGCGGGTCAGCGTCGTACGACGAGTGCTGCGGTCGCCTCCACCGGGGCGAGCGGCAGGCCGAGACCGCCGAGGAGCTGATGCGCTCCCGGTACTCCGCCTACGCGGTCGGCGACACCGACTACGTCTGGCGCACCTGGCACCCGCGCACCCGCCCGCAGCAGGTCGCGCCGGACCCGGCGACGAGGTGGGTCCGACTGGAGATCATCGAGGCCGACGAGGACACCGTCGAGTTCCGCGCCCACCACGACCGAGGAGTCCTGCACGAGCGCAGCCGCTTCCAGCGCCGCGCCGGCCGGTGGTTCTACCTCGACGGCGAGGTCGACTGAGTCAGGCGTCGGCGTACGTCGCCAGCACGGCGTTGCTGACCAGACCGTGCCGGATGCGCTGCGGGTGGTCGCCGACCGCGAGATAGGCGAGCTCCTTCTTCATCCCGAAGTCGAGGACCGCCACCGAGTCGTCGGCGCTCAGCGAGATCCAGCAGGTGTTGTTCATCCCCTCGGTCGTCCAGTACGGCTTGCCGTAGGAGTGGCCGGTCGACGCGGTGTCGAAGATCTTGTAGGCCATCGTCCTGCGGTCGATCAGCGCGGCGTAGTCGTCCATCGTGCCGGCGGCGCACAGGGTGGTCCCGGCCCGGTCCATGGACAGACCGTGGTGTGCGGAGTCGTTGACGTACTGCTCCTTGGGCATCGACGGCACCCGGTTGGGCAGGCTCACCACCCGGCGTACGGCACCGGTGCGCGGCTCCGGGATCGTGCCCGCCGTGTAGTCGACCAGTCCGTTGGTGTCCTTGGCCTGGGTGTCGAACTCGACGAGGCCGTGGAAGTAGGAGACCTGGAAGTAGACGAAGCGCTCGTCCGGCGCGATCGCCATCGGCCGCACCGCGGAGCTCATGTCGGGGTAGCCGGCCTCGGCCAGCTCCTTGCCCATGTCCCAGCGCTGGGTGACCTTGAAGTCGGAATTGCGCACGATCTGGAACCAGCGGTCACCCTTGAGGGCGTCGTGCAGCGGACCGATCTTGACCGGGCCGAAGCCGTTCTCGTCGCCCGGCGTGTAGACCTTGCCGATGCTGGCGTGGAAGATGCGCGACCCGTCCCTCGTGTAGTTGCTCTCGTGCGGCGTCTCGCCCGACTCGAAGGTGCGCAAGCGGTCGCCCAGCTCGATCTTCTTGCCGCCCACGGTCTCGTTCACCATCGAGAACTCGATCACCTGACGCTCGGTGGAGTCGCTGACCAGCAGCCGCCGCCCATCTGGCGAGACCCCCATGTGGTCGGTGCGGTGACCGTCCATGGACTGCTCGCGCACGATGCTGTCGGGACGACCCGCGGCCGCCTTCGCGACATCGATCCACACCACGTCGGCGAAGCTCGGTCGCGAGACGGCGAGGTACCTGCCGTCCGTGGTGCTGAACATGTCGTCGACGTACTGGTCGTGCCCCTCGCCCGGCCCCTGCTGGATGGCGATGTAGAACGCCAGCTTCTCGGGGTCGGAGTGGATGTCGGCGAGCTCCTGGTCCTTGTCGGGCACCAGGTCGACCCCGCGCTTGAGCACCGTGAGCGCCTTGGCGTCCACGATCGAGGCGGTGCCGGCCCAGTTGTTGCCGACCCACATCACGTCACGCAGTCCAGTGGGAGCGGCGTCGGCGGACTGGGCGAGGCCGACACCGGCGATGGTGGTGGGCAGCGCGAGGAGGGTGAGCAGAGCGGTACGTCGCATGCCCCGTCAACGAGAGGTCGCTGCTCGCGTCACGCTGCCGTCACGCGTCAGGTGCTGAGGATCACCGAGGAGCCGTGGCCGAACAGGCCCTGGTTGGCGGTGATGCCGACCTTCGCGTCCTCGACCTGGCGGCCCGCGGCCTGGCCACGGAGCTGCCAGGTCACCTCGCACACCTGCGCCAGCGCCTGGGCGGGCACGGCCTCGCCGAAGCAGGCCAGGCCACCGCTCGGGTTGACCGGGATCCGGCCGCCGATCGTGGTGTCGCCCGCCCGCAGGAGGTGCTCGGCCTCGCCACGCTTGCACAGGGCGAGGTCCTCGACCCAGTCGAGCTCGAGGGCGGTGGACAGGTCGTAGACCTCGGCCAGGCTGACGTCACCGGGCTCGATGCCGGCTTCCTCGTACGCCGCAGCGCCGATCGACTCCTTGAACGTCTGCTCGGGCGGTACGGCGTTGGCCGGGTCGGTGGAGAGCAGCGGCATGTCGATGACCGTGTTGGGGAACGTCGGCGTGACGGTCGAGATGGCGCGCACCCGAACGGGCGAGGCGATGCCGTGGCGGCGGGCGTAGTCCATCGAGGTGAGTACGACGGCCGCGGCTCCGTCGGACGTTGCGCAGATGTCGAGCAGGTGCAGCGGGTCGGAGACGACGGCGCTGTTCAGCACATCCTCGGTCGACACCTCCTTGCGGTAGCGCGCGTTGGGGTTCTCCAGCCCGTGGCGCGCGTTCTTCACCTTCACCGCGGCGAAGTCCTCCGGCGTGGCGCCGTACAGGTCCATCCGCCGCCGCGCGTAGAGCGCGAAGTAGCCGGGGTTGGTCATGCCCAGCAGACGGAAGCGCAACCAGTCGGGGTCGTCCCACCGCTCCCCCGCGTTGGGCGCGAGGAACCCCTTCGGGGTGGTGTCGGCTCCCACGACGAGCGCCACCTCGCTGAGCCCCGCGAGGATGCGAGCCCTGGCGGTGTCGAGCGCCTGGGCTCCGGTCGCGCAGGCGGCGTACGACGTGGCCACCCGCGCACCGTTCCAGCCCAGTGCCTGGGCGAAGGTGGCACCGGCGACGTAGCCGCCGTAGCCGTTGCGCACGGTCTCGCCACCCACGACCAGGTCGACGTCCTCCCAAGAGACGTCGCTGTCCGCCAGTGCCTGCCGTGCCGCGTGCACGCCGTAGCTCACGAAGTTGCGCCCCCACTTGCCCCAGGGGTGCATCCCGACTCCGAGAACCGCTACGTCGTGACTCACTGGTCGGCCTCCTCGCCCATCTCCACGACAGGCTTCCACCGCCAGATGGTGCGTTCACCCGAGTCGTCGGTGTAGAGCGTCTCGACGACCACTTCGACCTCGCGGCCGACCCGGACGTCGTCGACGCCGTAGCCCTCGGCCAGCTGACCCAGCACGACGATGCCCTCCGGCAGCTCGACGGCGGCGAGCGCGAACGGCACGTAGGGCTCCGTGGCGGGGATGTACGGCGCGGGCGGCTGGTACTGCGCGTCGGTGTAGGACCACACCGTCCCGCGCCGGGACAGCTCGGTCGCCTCGAAGTCCTCACCCGGGCAGGCCGGGTTGCGGCAGAACCCGGTCGTGGGCGGGAAGAACACCGAGCTGCACGTCGTGCACTGCGACGCCACCAGGGCCGGGTCGGCGCCCGTCGTGAACCAGCCCTCGATGGCCGGCGTCACTGCTGCCTCCGTCATTCCACGCTCCTCGCCAAAACTAGAACAGGTTCCACTATGCCATGGGCCGGCGTTCCCGTGCAGACACGCTGTGCCAATCTTGGGCGCGTGCCGACCGTCGTCACCGTCCTTCTCGTGACGCTCCTCTGCCTCGCCGTGGGGGCCGCCGTCACGCTGCTCAGCCAGCTGAGGACGGCGCGCCAGGAGATCGAGGAGCTGCGACAGGCACTGGAGGCCGATCCCGGGACGCCGCGCAGCCCGCGAGCGGCGCAGGCCGTGCAGACCGCCGGGCTGGCCATGAAGACCGCGCTCGACACGGTCAGCCGGATGCGCGAGCGCGGCGTGCGCAGCACCCTGCTCGCCTCGATCGACGACTTCACTCGGTGGGCGCTGGAAGACCGGGGCGAGATCGCGCGCGTGGCCGGTCCCGACGGCGAGGTGACGATCTTCTTCTCCGACATCGAGAACTCCACCGCCCTCAACTCCGAGCTCGGCGACGAGGAGTGGGTCAAGCTGCTGGCCGCGCACGACCGGCTGCTGCACACCCACGTCGAGAAGCACCGCGGGCTGGTCGTGAAGAGCCAGGGCGACGGCTACATGGTCGTGTTCTCGACTCCGGAGCTGGCCCTGGGTGCCTCCCTCGACATCCAGCGGGCGCTCAGTGCCAAGCGTCAGCGCAGTCGCCGGTTGCGTCGTACGCCGATCCGCGTCCGGATCGGCATGCACACCGGCACGGCGATCGAGAAGGAGGGCGACTTCTTCGGCCGCAACGTCGCCATGGCCGCGCGCGTCGCGGCGATGGCCGACGGCGGCGAGATCTTGGTCAGCACCGACATCGCCGAGCGGCTCTCCGACTCCAGCGAGTTCGCCTTCGTCGAGGAGGACACCGTCGAGTTCAAGGGTCTGCCGGGCGAGCACCGGTTGTTCTCGGTGGAGGCGACATGAGCGAGGACCGGCCGCTCACCCCCGACGAGACCGCCCGCGTCGTCGAGCTCGCGATGCACTTCGCCCGCGAGGGCATGACGTCCGAGCTCGCCGGGTTCGTCGAGCACGGGCTGCCCGCCGACGTCCAGGACGAGGACGGCAACACGCCGCTGATGCTCGCGGCCTACCACGGGCATGCCGCGACCGTGCGCAGGCTGGTGGAGCTCGGAGCCGACGTCGACCGCCGCAACCATCGCGACCAGTCCCCCGTCGCGGGAGCGGTCTTCAAGGGCGAGGACGAGGTCGTCCGGGTTCTCCGGGACGCCGGCGCCGACCTCGACGCCGGGACCCCGTCGGCCCGGCAGGCAGCCGAGATGTTCGAGCGCACGGACCTGCTCCGGTGAGGGTCCTCGTCGTCGACGGCGCCAACGTCGTCGGGTCCCGACCGGACGGCTGGTGGCGCGACCGGGCCGGAGCTGCGGCTCGGCTGCACGGCCGGCTGGCAGTCGCCGACACGTCGTACGACGAGATCGTGCTGGTCCTGGAGGGCCAGGCGAAGGGCGGTGTCCCGAAGGGCAAGGACGCCCACGTGCGCACCGTGCACGCCGCCCGCGACGGCGACTCCGCGATCGCCGACGAGGCCCGGTCACTGCGCGCGCAGGATGCGGACGTCGTGGTGGTCACCGCCGACCGTGGCCTGCAGCAGCGGGTCGAGGTGCTCGGTTGTCGGACGATGAGCCCGGGCTGGCTGCTGGACCTGTTGGACTAGCGCTTCCTGAGCGGACGGGTCGCCGGTCCCTCCAGCACCTCGCCGTCGGGGGCGAACCGCGACCCGTGCAGCGGGCAGTCCCAGGACTCCTCGCAGTCGTTCCAGTGCAGCGGACCGCCGAGATGGGTGCAGATCGGGAAGACCCCGTCCGCATCCCGGCGGGTCAGCCTCTCGGTGGCGCCCTGGACCGCTCCGAGCCCGACCTTGATGTTGATCGCCGCCAGGTGCGCGGCCCCGGTCGGACCGGTGATCCGGCGACCCAGGGTCTTCGCCCACGAGGGCTTCTGGCCGAGGATCTCGCCGGAGATGACCCGGGCGGCGGCGACTCCGTTGGTCATCCCCCACTTGTCGAAGCCGGTGGCGAGGTGGATCCGGCCGAACCCGCGCGGCAGCGAGCCGACGTACGGGACGGAGTCGTGCGAGCGGTAGTCCTGCGCCGACCACTGGTGCGTCTCGACCGCTCCGGGGAAGTACGCCGCCGTCCACTCGCGCAACCGGTCGACGTGCTCGGCCTCTGAGCTCGTGCGGCCCACCGAGTGCCCGGCCCCGCCGACGAGCAGGCGGGTGCCGTTGCTGCCGGACGTGGGGGCGTCACGCACGGACCTGGTGTCGGAGCCGGCCGAGAGGTACATCCCTTCCGGTGCCGCCGCCCCCTCGAAGGCGAGGGCGTAGGAACGCATCGGCTCGACCTTGGCGAAGTACAGCCCCCGGTCGAGGATCGGCGACCCGGTCGCCAGCACCACGTGCTCGGCCCGGAGGGACGACCCGTCGTCCAGGCGCACCTCGGGCGTCCCGAGGAGCGACACCGTGCGGACCCGATGGCCCTGGTGCAGCGTGCCGCCGTGTCGGCGCAGCTCACCGACGAGCGCGGCCAGCGCCTCCATCGGGTCGAACTGTGCCTGGTCGGCCAGGACCGTCGCACCGTGGTGCGGGAAGGGCACGTCGAGTCGGTCGGTCCAGGTGACGTCGAGACCGACCGAGACAGCCGCGTCGTGCTCGTCGCGCACGCTCGAGACCTCGGACTCCGACGCGGCGTACGTGACTGCGGGTCGTCGCTGGACGCTCACACCGTGGTCGTTGCAGAAGCGCAGCAGCCAGTCCATCCCCTCGCGATTGGCCTCGACGTACGCCTGGCCGACCCGCTGGGACTGGTAGTGGAGGAGGCGGGAGTACTTCGTGCCCTGCAGCAGCGAGATCTTGGCCGTGGTGTTGCCAGTCGCCACCGCACCCACCTCCCGCGCCTCGACCACGGCCACCCGTCGTCCGGCGCGTGCGAGCAGCAGCGCTGTCACCAGTCCGGTGAGGCCGGCACCGACCACCAGGTCCTGGACGGGCTCGTCCGGCAGCGGGTCACTCGGGCAGGGCGCGGCGCGGTCGATCCAGAGGGAGGTCATGTGGCCACGTGCCCAGACGAGGGCAGAGCATGCCGTCAGTTCTGACCGGTGAGGCCATCGATGCCAGGCAGGTCGATCCCCGGCAGCGGGTCAGGAAGCGGGATGGTCGGAGTCGGGGGGTCGGGCTGCGGCACCGTCGGCACCGGCTGCGTCGGCGACGAGGGCGTCGGGATGTCGGGGCTCGGAGCGGGGGCGTGCCCACCGCTGCCCGGACCGGGCTTGTTGCCCTTGCCGGCGCCCGGGTCCGTGCCCTTGCCCGGCTGGGATCCGTGTCCCTTGCCCTTGTCGTCCTGGCCCGGGTCGTGGCCCTGGCCCGGGCCGGGGCCCTTCCCGGGCGTGGTGTGCGGACGGTCGGAGGGCGACGGCGAAGCCGACGGCTGGACCGACGGAGGGGGGCCGGCCGACTCGACGGCATGGCTCGGTCCCGCACTGGGCTGCGCCGAGGTGCTGCTGGGTGGGGCCATCGGCGAGGGCAGCGCAGGTCCCGGCGGCGCACCGGGAGCGATCGCGGTCGGATCCTGCGGGTTGCGTCCGGGAATGGACCGCGAGGTCGCGCCGCCTCGCTCCCCGACCGGGGCGGGCGCCAGCGCCGGCAGGCCCTGTGACCGATGGTGCCGCGCCGGCGGCTCGGGCAGGTCGAAGGGGAGGTAGTCGCGGGAGAACTGCGAGACCTGGTGCTGCAGGGGTCGCGGCAGGGTGTTGGCGGCAGCGGAGAGACCCGTGGCACCGACTCCGGACAGGGCGAGCACCAGCGCGCCGGCCACCGCACTGCGCCGTCCTCCGCTCCGGGCGACTGGTCGTGGGCGCGACGGGCCGAGAAGCGCGGCGAGCTCGGCGGACGGTGCCGGCGCCTGCTCGACGAGGTCCTCGAGCGGCAGCAGCAGGTCGACGACGTCCGTCATCTCCTCGCGGGCCAGACCCGACTCGGCGAGCATCTCCTCGATCCGGACGTGGCTCATCGGGTCACCTCCGTCGCCGCCATCAGGGTGCGCAGCCGGACCAGTCCCCGGCGCTGCAGCTGCTTGACGGAAGCGACCGTCTTGCCGGTGACCTCAGCGGTCTGCTCGAGCGAGAGGTCACCGATGATCCGCAGGGTGACCACTGTGCGCTGGTCCTCGTTCAGCTCCTGCATGAGCTCGATCGCCCGCTCCGCCTCGAGCGACTCCACGGCGATCTGCTCGGCCGAACCGGTGACGCGATCGTCGTACTCCGGGTCGTAGGAGAAGCTCGTCGGGCGGCGAGACCGCCGACGCGCGTCGTCGACCGCGCGAGCGTGCGCGACCGAGAAGACGAGGGTGCGGAGCCCGGCGCTGCCGCCGGTGAGCTCAGGCAGCCGCGGATGTACGGCGAGGAACACCTCGCTGACCATGCCTTCGGGATCCTCGACCCCTCGGGACCGGAGATAGCCCAGGACGCGGGGCGCGAGCACGTCGTACACCGCCCGGAAGCCGTCCGGATCTCCCGAGACTGCAGCCCGGACGATGTCGTCCCGGATCTCCAACGACTCGAACTCCTCGTGAGGTCAGGTCCCCATGTAACCTGCCGGCCACCAACGGGGGGTAGGGGTGGCCGACAGGTTACGTCATGGGGGGCAACGAGCGCGCCCTGCGGCAGGCACCGGCGGCCGGTGGACGTCTGCAGTGTCATCGCTCGAACCTCACGGAGCCCGCGGTTGTGTGGGCGGGCATCCGAGGGGGTAATCGCCGCCGGGACTGCGAGGTTCCGCCCTGTTCGCGACTTTTTTTCGGATCGTCCGGGGATTCAGCGGTTGAAGCGCCGGTCGCGCTCCTCGGCGTTGCGGTCGGCCTTGTTCTGGTAGTACATGACCACGTCGCTGAAGACCTTCCAGTCGACGTCCTTGGAGCGCACCACGACCCAGCGGTCCATGTAGTGCGCGAACGCGATCTCGCCGTCCTTGACCCGGATGTCCACGGCAGGATCCTCGAGGTCGAAGGTGTCGACCCGGCCGTCACGGCGGATCTGCACCACGGCTCCCTGCACGGTGATGCGTTGCGGGATGCTCGACTGGAGCATCGCCCAGCACACGACCAGGCCCACCGCGGAGACACCGGCGAGCAGCATCGTCCACAGGGTGCGGTCCGAGAAGCTCAGCGTGACGCCGACACAGAGCCCGACCAGGGCGAGAAACAGGGTGACCCGCAGGACGCGGCGACCCGGGTCGGGGGCGACGAAGACGTAGTCCGTGCCCCGCGACCTGCGGGCGGACTTCGGATCCATCGAGCCTCCTCCGCTGCCGGTCACTCCCGACACCTCGAGGGTGCCACGACGCCGGACTCCTGGTCCGACAATAGGCGAAGACGCGGCGATCCAGCGCTTTGGCCTCGCGGGATCTTCAGGCGTCGGGGTAGAGGTTCTGGAGGCGAACCTGGCCCCGCGCGATCACTTTGCCGCTGTCGTCGGCCACCGTCTCGACGACCCACACCTGCTGGGACCGTCCGCGGTGCAGCGGCCTGGCGGTGGAGGTCAGGGAGCCCGTCGAGACGGCGCGGTAGAAGTCGGTGTTGTTGTTCACCCCGACCACCTGCCCCTTCTCCCCGAGCCACGTCGCCGCGCCGAAGCTGGCCAACGTCTCCACGACGCTGCAGTGGATCCCGCCGTGGACGATCCCGTAGGGCTGGTGCATCCGCGGCTCGGCCGACCACGTGCACACCACCTCGTCACCGCTCATCTCGACGAACTCGAGCCCGAGCCAGTCCACGAAGTTGCCGGTGATGCCTTCCTGGGCGCCGGGGATGCTGGGTGCGCTGTCGGTCATGGCCGTCAGTCTTCCAGCCGGCCCGAGCCGGGGAGGAGCGAGGTCCAGTGCCGGCAGTGCAGGTTCAGGCGGGCGAGCTGCCGGCGTCGATCTGCTGGGCGAGGTACTGCGCGACACCGACGCGCTCCAGGGCGTCGATCTGGCTCTCGAACCAGTCGGCGTGGGTCTCCTCGTCGCGGACCATCTCCTCGAAGACCGCCGCGGTCCCGTGGTCGCCGAGCTCGTGGCACTCCTGGGCCGCCGCGTTGAACTGGGCCACCGCCGCCTTCTCGCTGTCGAGCGCCAGGCGCAGCATCTCCTCGGGCTGCTCCCCCACCGCGATGTTGTTCAGGCGCTGCACGTTGGGGTGCCCGTCGAACATCAGGATGCGGTTGATCAGCGCGTCGGCGTCCTTCATCTCGTCGATGGACAGGTCGTAGTAGACCTTGCCCAGACGGGAGAGTCCCCAGTTGTCGAGCATCCGGGCGTGCAGGAAGTACGTGTTGGTCACGGTGAGCTCGAAGGTGAGCGCCTCGTTGAGGAGCTCCACCACGCGGGGGCTAACTGGCTGCAACTTGTACTCCGATCGCCGGTGCTGGGTGGCCCTGATCAGGGGCCGAGGCGGAGGCCTGGCCCTTGGCCTGATGGTCGCACAGCACGCGACGGACGGAGAAGATGCAGCTGCCGCACTGCTGGCCGGCGCCGGTGGCCTTGCACACTGAGGCGACCGTGTCCGCGCCGGCGGCGACGGCCTCGGCGACCTCGCGGTCGCCGACCACGGCGCAGTGGCAGAAGATCACGGTGAGTCTCCACGTCGCTGGTCGAGGACAGGGCAAGAGGGGGCAATAGGTAAGGCTTGCCTTAGTGTGCCACGCAGGTCAGGGCTTGGCCACCCCACCCGGGACATGTTCTGGGTCACCTTCCGGTCACCTCTGGTCACCCTGCTCGGGTGACCCCACCGGCCGGGAGCCCGCCGAGACTGGGCACATGTCAGCCAGGCTGCGTCTTTCCGACCTGGGCCGGATGGCCCTGTCCTGGGCCATCAGCTCCCTGGCCCTCATCGCGGCGGCCGCCGTGCTCCCCGGGTTGAGCTCCTCCTCGCCGTGGCAGCTGGTCGCGGCGGCCGCGGTCACGGCCATCTTCGGCATCATCATCCGGCCCGTCCTGATCGCCGTCGCCACGACGATCGGCTGGCTGGCCGTGGCTCTGCTCGCGATCACCAGCCAGGCCGTGGCCATGCACGCCGCGCTCCTGGTGCTGCCCGGGGTCGAGGCGACGTCGTTCTGGACCCTGGTCGCGGCCACCTGGATCGCGGCGGCGATCGCCACGGTCCTGACCTGGATGGCGACCGCCGGCAACGACGACGCCTTCACCGCCGCCCTGCGTCGATTCGGTCACAAGACCGGCACCGTCAGCGATCCCGGGGTCGACGGGGTCGTCTTCGTGCAGATGGACGGCGTTCCCTTCCCGGTGGCGCACTGGGCCCTGCAGTCGGGCACGATGCCGACGCTGGCGCGGTGGGTGAGCTCGGGCAGCCACCGGCTCGACGAGTGGACGGTGCAGCTGCCGTGCACGACGCCGGCCAGCCAGCAGGGCATCCTGCACGGCACCTGCGACCGGGTGCCGGCGTTCCGGTGGTACGACCGCGAGCTCGGCCGCGTCCTGGTCGCCAACCGTCCGGCCGACGCCGCCGTCATCGAGGCGCGGGCCAGCAACGGCCGCGGCCTGCTGGCCGACGACGGGGTGTCGGTCTCGAACCTGTTCTCCGGCGACGCACCGCTGAGCATGATGACGATGAGCAAGGTCAACATCGGTCGTGGTTCTCGCGAGACCCGGCGCACGGTGGCCCGCTTCGTCGCCCGCCCCGACGGCTTCACCCGCAGCATCGCGCGTACGACGGCCGAGGTGGTGCGCGAGCGGTTCCAGGCCGCGAGCCAGAACCGCCGCAACGTCGTACCCCGGATGCACCGGTCGTGGACCTTCGCCCTGCTGCGCGCGGTGAGCAACGCGTTGATGCGTGACCTCAACCTCGCGATCGTCGCCCACCAGATGATGCGGGGAGCGCGGAGCATCTACGTCGACTTCGTCGACTACGACGAGGTGGCCCACCACGCGGGCGGCACCCGGCTCGAGTCGCTCGAGGTGCTGACCCGCCTCGACCAGGCTCTGGCGGTGCTGGAGGAGGTCACCCACGAGTGCCCGCGTCGCTACCACTTCGTGGTGCTCTCCGACCACGGACAGTCGCAGGGCGCGCCCTTCGCCGACCGCTACGGGACCACGCTGGGCGAGCTGTGCAGCACGCTGACCAGTCAGGGGGTGCTCTCGCTGGAGGAGAACGTCGAGAGCTGGGGGCGGGCCGAGTCTCTGCTCGACGACCTCTCGGGCGACAAGGGCGTCCGCGAGCAGACCGCCGGCAAGGCCGCAGCCAAGCTCAGGTCGCACTCGAGCCAGGGCACCGCCAACACCACCGACGACCTGGTCGTGCTGGGGTCCGGCAACCTCGGCCTCGTCTACGCGCCGCAGGACGAGCGCCTCACCCTGGAGGACATCGAGGTCCGGTGGCCGCGCCTGCTCCCCGGACTGGCGGCCCATCCGGGGATCGGGTTCATCGCCGTGCTCAGTCGCGAGCACGGACCCGTGGTGATCGGGGCCGACGGCTACCGACGGCTGCGTCCCGACGAGGTCTCGGGGCTCGACCCGCTGCGCGACTTCGCGCCGCACGCCGCCCGGGTGCTGCTGCGCGCCGTGGAGATGCCCACCTCACCGGACATCTACGTCAACAGCGCCGTCGACCCCTCGAGCCTGGAGGTCTCGGCCTTCGAGGACCTGGTCGGCGCGCACGGCGGCCTCGGTGGGTGGCAGGACCGCGGGACGTTCGTCGCCCCGACCGATCTCGTCGAGCCCGGGCTCGAGATCCATGGCGCCGAGCAGCTGCACGAGGTGCTGGTCTCCATCCTCGAACGCCTCGGTCACCGCACCGACCTGACCGCGGACGGGCCGGTCAGCGCGCCGGCGTCGGCACCCTGAGGTCGCCGCCGCCTTCCTGCGTACGCCGTGTGCGCACCTGCACGAACGTCGGTGCCGGTGCGAAGGCGCCGGACATCAGCGACTCCCCCTTGCGGAACATCGGCGCCAGCCGCAGCATCTCCGGCGGCACGAACCCGAAAAGCTGCTCGAGCTCGGCCAGGTCGCCCGGCGAGTTCATCCGCATCAGCGCCAGGTTGTCGCACTGGGCGAGCACGGACTGGCTGATCCGCGAGGGGCGCTGGGTGCAGAGGAAGAGCCAGATGCCGTACTTGCGGCCCTCGTTCGCGATCTGCACGAGGCGGTCGGTGGTCGCCCGCGCCATCGGGTCCACCGGATCAGCGGGGCAGACGTTGTGGGCCTCGTCGATCACGAGCAGCACCGGCTGCCGCTGCTCGCGCCGGGCCCAGAGGTCGTCGAGGATGGCCATCGCGACAGCCAGGCGCTCGCGCGGGTGCTGGAACCCGCCCACGTCGACGACGGTGGCGCGGGGCAGCGGGTCGAGCGCGGCGAGGATGGGCTCCTTGTCGCGCGCCCACACGTCCCACCCGAGCACGCCGAGGTTCTCGATGCGCTGGGCCAGCTTCTTCTCGTCGGGCCGGTCCGAGGCGTGCAGCCGGGCGATGACCGCGTCGGTGGCGTCGCTGCGGAACTCCGTGGCCAGGGAGATCAGCAGGTTGTACTCACCCCGGTCGACCAGCGGGTCGAGCTGGAGGACCGCGGCCTTCGCCTCGGTGCCGAGGTCGTTGAACCGGACCCGGAGCAGTCGCGCCCCGGGTAGTGGCGTCGCACCGAACACCTGGACGTCGGCCTCCTCGATGCGCCTGCGCTCGTCGGGCTCGGCCCCCTCGACCGTCGTACCCAGCCCGACGAAGTCGCCGTTGGGGTCGAGCACGACGATCGGCAGGTCGGTGTCGATGAGCAGCTGCTCGATGAGCACGCCGAGCGCGTAGGACTTCCCTGATCCCGACTGGCCGCACAGGAACGTGTGCCGGTTGAACGAGGCACCCGACAACATCGCCGGCCCGGACTGCGAGACGCCGATGCGCATCCTCGCTGCCCGGCTGCGCTCGAGCGCAGCCCACACGTCGTGCGGTGCCTGTTGGACCCACCCCCCGGCGAAGGGGTCCACCAGCGATGTGTCGAGCTCCCCGTCCTCTCCGAGCACACCGAGAATGCCGCCCTCGCCCACGGTCGCGTCCGCCGTACGCCGCTTGCGCAGGACCTGGCCGAGCACGCGTCGTCCCGTCTCCGGGTGCAGGATCACGAGGTCACCGGCGACCGCCGGACCGTCCAGGTCGTCGACCTGGAAGGTGCGGCCGTCCAGCGAGCTGACCTCGCGCCCGCACTCCCCCTCGCGCTCCTGCATCGTGCCCTCACTCCCCGGGCCGACCGGCCCACGCCCGTGGAAGGTAGACCGCGGCCCACCCTGCGCGGCTCACCTGACACAGGTGAGACTCCGGCTGGGGGTGGGGGGCCAGAATCGCAAGCGTGCACGCTGAACCGCCGAGCAGCTCCATCCGGGTGACCTGGTGGGGTCATGCCACCGTCCTCGTCGACGACCGGGCGCGCATCCTCACCGATCCCCTGCTCACCGGCGCCCTGATGCACCTGCACCGCCGGGCCGGACTGGTGCCGCACCCGCCGCCGCGGCTGGACGCCGTGGCCATCTCTCACCTCCACATGGACCATCTCCACCTGCCGTCGCTGGCCCAGCTCGACCCCGGCACACCGGTGCTGATCCCGAAGGGCGCGGCCGGGCTGCTGGCGAAGCTCCCGGTCGAACCGGTCGAGGTGTCCGCCGGCGACGTCGTGCCGATCGGCGACGCCACCGTGCACGTCGTCCATGCGGTGCACGACGCGACGCGCTGGCCGTGGGGCGGCCCGCGCGGGGAGGCAGTGGGGTACGTCGTGCAGGGCGCCGGGACCACGTACTTCGCCGGCGACACCTCGGTCTTCGACGGCATGGGAGAGCTCTACCCGGGGAAGCTCGACCTCGCCCTGCTGCCGGTCTGGGGGTGGGGCCCCAACCTGCGCGGCGAGCACATGGATCCCGCGCAGGCCGCCGGGTGCCTGCCCATGATCGACGCCGAGGTCGCGATCCCGATCCACTACGGAACGTTCTGGCCGCGCGGCATGGGCTGGGCCCGCAAGCGGGTCTTCCACGAGCCGGGTCGCGAGTTCGCCGAGCACGCCCGCACGACAGCCCCGTCGGTCGACGTACGCGTGCTGGAGGTGGGTACGTCGACCGAGGTGCGGGTGTCGCCGAGGGGGGCTTGAGGGGCCGCAGTTTGGCCGGGCGCCCGGCTGGACCGTGAGTGGAGGGTGGAAATTTCACCCCTCCACTGGAGGTTTGGCCGGGCGCCCGGCCAAACCGTCACGGCGCGGGCCTACCTACGGCACCATCCAATCGAGCACCGGGGTGGACTGCAGGCCGACGATGACGCACATCACCACGAGCAGTACGACGCTCCAGCCGATGACCTTGCGGAAGATGTCGCCCTCCTTGCCGGCCATGCCGACTGCCGCGGCCGCGATGGCGAGGTTCTGCGGGCTGATCATCTTGCCGAGCACGCCGCCCGAGGAGTTGGCGGCCGCCATCAGGACCGGGTCGAGTCCGGCCTCCTTCGCGGTCTGCACCTGGAGGGCGCCGAACAGCGCGTTGGCGGAGGTGTCCGAGCCGGTGACGGCCACTCCGATCCAGCCCAGGATCGGGGACAGGATGGCGAACGCGCCGCCCGCGCCGGCGAGCCAGGCGCCGAGGGAGCTGGTCTGCCCGGACAGGTTCATCACGTAGGCGAGCGCGAGGACGGCCATCACGGTGACGATCGCGGAGCTCAGCTCGACATAGGTGCGGCCGTAGGCCCGCACGGCCTCCCCCGGGCTGATGCGCAGGATGATCGCCGTGATGATGCCGGCGATGATCATCAGGGTGCCGGCAGCAGGGAGCCAGTTGAAGGCGAAGGTGGTGGTGGCGACCGGGTCGCCCTTGGAGTTGAAGACGTCGAGCCCCGGCCAGCCGAAGCTGTAGGTCCACGGCTCCTTGGCGAGCGCTTCCTTGACCGCGGTGATGTTGGCGATCGAGAAGATCGCGATGATCACGGCGTACGGCGCGTAGGCGCGCACCACGTCGGCGCGGCTGTCGCGGACCGGCGTCTCGGCGCCGTCGGCCGTGCCCCCACCGGCACCGGCGGACACCTTCGAGGCGGACGGCACGCTCGACCCGGACCCCTCGGCCGCGAGCACCTCGGCCGGCGACCAGACGCGGAGCAGCAGCACGACCGCAGCGGCGGACACGAGGGCGGCGACGATGTCAGCGAGCGGCACCGAGATGTAGTTGGCTGCGGTGAACTGCGCCAGCCCGAAGGTGACACCGCAGACGATGGCCGGCAGCCAGGTCTGGCGTACGCCGCGACGGCCGTCGACGACGAACACGAGGATCAGCGGTACGACGACGGCGAGGATCGGGGTCTGCCGACCGACCATCGAGCCGAGGGTGTCCACCGTCAGGCCGGGATCGTTGCTCGCGCCAGAGGACACGGTGGCGAGCGTGACGATCGGGGTGGCCAACGCGCCGAACGCGACCGGCGCGGTGTTCGCGATCAGCGCGACCGCGGCAGCCTTCAGCGGCTGGAAGCCGAGCGCCATCAGCATCACGACGGTGATCGCGACCGGCGTACCGAAGCCGGCCAGCGCCTCGAGCAAGGCGCCGAAGCAGAACGCGATGATGATCGCCTGCACCCGCTGGTCGGAGCTCACCGACCCGAAGGAGCGGCGCAGCACGTCGAAGTGCCCCGAAGTCACCGTCAGGTTGTAGACCCAGATCGCGTTGAGCACGATCCACAGGATCGGGAAGAAGCCGAACGCCGCCCCCTCGGTGCCGGCGAGCAGCGCCTGGCCGACCGGCATGCTGAACAGCACGATCGCGACCACGAGCGCGACGCCAAGCGAGATCAGGCCGGCCAGCCACGCCTTGAGGCGCAGGCCACCGAGCAGCACGAGCAGTGTGACGAACGGGATGGCGCCGCACAGCGCGCTCAGGAACAGCGAGTCGCCGACCGCTTGCAGGTCTTGCTGGAACATCAGTTTCTCCCGAGGTGGATGGGTCAGGTGGGAAGCAGGGTGGCGACCGGGAGGCCGCGGATGGAGGCGTCGAGGACCTCGACGGTGTGGGCCATCCCCATCGGGTGGCCCGACCGCTCGATGGCGGAGGTCACCTGCATCAGGCATCCCGGGTTGGCGGTGACGAGCACGTCGGCTCCGGTCGCGATCACGTTGGCCGCCTTGCGGTCGCCGAGCTCGCCCGCGGTCTCCGGGTTGAGGATGTTGTAGATCCCCGCCGAGCCACAGCAGATCTCCGACTCGGCGATCTCCCGCAGCTCGAGGCCGGGGATCGCCTCGAGCAGCCGCCGCGGCTGGGCGCGCACGCCCTGGGCGTGGGCGAGGTGGCAGGCGTCGTGGTAGGCGATGGTCATCTCCAGCGGGTGCCGGGTCGCCACCGGGCCGAGCTCGTCGAGGATCTCCGCGACGTCACGCACGCGTTCGGCGAAGGCACTCGCGCGGTCGGCGTACGCCGGGTCGTCGGCCAGCAGACGCGCGTACTCCTTCATCGTGGAGCCGCAGCCAGCGGAGTTCACCACGACGTACTCCACCCCCGAGTGCTCGAAGGTGTCGACGAGCTTGCGGGCGTAGTCCTGTCCCTCCGGCTCGCGACCGTTGTGCACCGACAGCGCACCGCAGCACCCCTGCGCCTTCGGCACCACGATGTCGCAGCCCTCGGCCTGGAGCACGCGCGCGGTGGCGGCGTTGACGCCCGGGAAGAAGGCGCCCTGCACGCAACCGGTGAGCAGGCCGACCACAGCACGACGCGGCCCGGCACCGGGGATCCGCTCGGGGAGCGGTTGTGGCTTGCCGAGGCGGGGCGCCAGCCGCTCCATCGCGGCCAGCTGCGGTGCCAGCCGTTCGAGCAGTCCGGTGCGGCGCAGCGCCCGGTCGAGCCCACTGGCCTGCAGCAGTCGCAGGGGGCCTCGCAGGAGGCGCAACCGACGGGGGTGCGGAAACAGCGAGAACACCAGTCCACGCAGGGCCTTCTCCTTCGCCGACCGTTCGTGGTGGCGCTCGACCTGGGCGCGGGTCTGCTCGATCAGGGTGTCGTACTGCACCCCCGACGGGCACGCGGTCACGCAGGCCATGCAGCCGAGGCAGGCGTCGAAGTGCGAGACCATCGAGTCGGTCATCGGCTCGCCCTCGAGACCCTCCTTCATCAGGTAGATCCGGCCGCGCGGCGAGTCCATCTCCTCGCCCCACAGCACGTAGGTCGGGCAGGTGGGCAGGCAGAACCCGCAGTGCACGCAGTCGCCGACCAGCGCCGCGTCGGGTGGGTGGTGCTCGTCGAAGGCTCCGCCGACGACGGGGGTCCCGAGGTCGACGATGCTGCCGGTCTCGCCCAGGTCGCTCATATCTCTCCCACGAATCGGCCCGGCGAGAGCCGGTGGTCGGCATCGAACTGGTCCTTGACCCGGCGCATCAGGTCGAGAGCGGGCACCGGTCCCCACGGGTCGACGGTTGCCTTCACGGAGGCCGGTGCGTCGAGCACGACGGCACTTCCCCCGGCGCGCGTGCAGGTCTCCCGGATCCGGCGTACGACGTCCTGCGCCGCCTCGACGGACGAGCCCTCGGGAACGGCGGCGTAGGCCACGCCGGCACCGGCCGAACCACGGAGGTGCAGGCCCGTCTCGCGCGCCGTCTCCAGCACGTCGGCCAGGGCGGAGAGCACGAAGGTGAGCTTCAGGCAGGTGTCGCCGTCGTCCCAGGGGTACGTCGCTCCGCCGGCCGGGTCGTCGGACGATTCCGTCGCCGCCTCGCCGAGCAGGCTCCGCACGGTGGCGGCTCGACCCTCGACACCGTCCTCGCGGCCCTCGAGCAGGACGTGCACCGCTCCCTGTCCGTCGGCCGGCCACTCGACCTCGATCGCAGACGGGACGGCCTGGCCGTGCAGCACCGCCTGCACGACCTGCTGGGCCTGCGCGGGATCACTCGCGGGGACACTCACCCACCGGCTCGCCACCGGCACCGGGTGCAGCCGGAAGACGGCCTCGGTGATCACGGCCAGGGTGCCGAACGAACCGATCAGCAGCTTGCCGAGGTCGTAGCCGGCGACGTTCTTGACCACCCGGCCGCCCGCCTTGGCGACCACTCCGTCGGCACGGACCACGGTGATGCCGATCAGCAGGTCGCGTGCAGTCCCGGTGGCGACCCGGCGGGCACCGCTCGCGTTGGTGGCCAGCGTCCCCCCGATGCTGGCGCCCGACACCGTCTCGTCGAGCGCGAGACGCTGGCCGCCACCGCCCACGACCTGCTGGAGATCAGCCAGCCGCGTCCCCGCCTGGGTGACCACGATCAGGTCGCCGGCCGCGTGCCCCACGACCCGGTCGAGGGCACTCACGTCGAGCAGCACGTCGGCACTCGTCGGAGGGAGGCCCCAGGACAGCTTGGTGCCGCGCCCGCGCGGGACGACCGTGAGGCCGTGCGCTGCCGCGGCCCGGAGCACCTCGGCGACCTGGTCGGTGTCCGCGGGCCGGGCAACCAGACCCGGCACCACACCGCCCACGTGGTCCGCCGGCTCGGAGTCGCGGACGTCGGCGCACGCTGACGCGACCGCCTCGCGGGCGGTGCGGTCCAGCGTGGTGGCCGCCATCAGAACACCTCCGCCAGTCCGGCTTCCTGGAGCGGGTGCGCGCCCTTCCTGCGTCCGGGAACCTCCCCGCACAGCCGTGGGGTGGGGAACACCTTGCCTGGGTTGGAGATCGACTGCGGGTCGAAGGCACAGCGCACCAGCTGCATGGTGTCGAGGTCCTCGTCGGTGTACATCCGCGGCATGTACTTGGACTTGTCCATGCCCACGCCGTGCTCACCGGTGATCGATCCGCCGTGCTCGATGCAGAGGTCGAGGATCGCGCCGCTGACCTTCTCGGCGGCGTCGCCTGCTCCCTCCACGGAGTCGTCGAAGAGCACCAGCGGGTGCAGGTTGCCGTCGCCGGCGTGGAAGACGTTGGCGACCCGGACACCCGAGGTGCCGGAGAGGTCGGAGATCGCCTTGAGCACCTCCGGGAGCGCCGTACGAGGGATGACGCCGTCCTGGACGATGTAGTCGGGACTGATCCGGCCCACGGCCGCGAACGCGGACTTGCGGCCTCGCCAGATCAGGGCGCGCTCGGTCGGGTCGGTCGCGACGCGCAGCTCGAAGGCGCCGTTATCGTGGCACAGCCGCTCGACCTCGGCGAACTCCTGCTCGACCTCGATCGCGGCACCGTCCAGCTCGATGACGAGCACGGCGCCTGCGTCCTCGGGGTAGTTGCACTGCACTGCGGCCTCCGCCGCCTCGATGGCGAGGGCGTCCATCATCTCGACGGCCGCCGGCACGATGCCGGCCGCGATGATCGCCGACGTGGCGGCACCGGCATGGTCGGTGCTCTCGAAGCCGACGAGCAGGGTGCGTACCTCCTCGGGCAGCCGCACCAGGCGAACCGTCACCGAGGTGACGATGCCGAGCGTCCCCTCCGAACCGACGACGGCCCCGAGCAGGTCGTAGCCCGGGCTGTCCGGCGCGGCCCCGCCCAGGGCCACCGTGTCGCCGTCGGCGGTGACGAAGTCCGCACCGAGGACGTGGTTGGTGGTGAAGCCGTACTTCAGGCAGTGGGCGCCACCGGAGTTCTCTGCGACGTTGCCGCCGATCGAGCAGATCTGCTGGCTGGACGGGTCGGGAGCGTAGTAGTAGCCCTCGGGGGTCGCCGCCTTGGTGACGTCGAGGTTGATCACGCCCGGGTCGACGACGGCACGCTGGTCGTCACGTCGTACGGCGTGGATGGTGCGCATCTTGGAGGTCACGATCAGCACGCCCTCCGCGTGGGGCAGGGCTCCTCCGGACAGACCGGTGCCCGAGCCGCGCGCCACGAACGGCACGCCCTGCTCGGCACACGCGCGTACGACGGCGGCCAGCTGCTCGGCGTCCTCGGGGATGACGACCAGGGCCGGAGTGACCCGGTAGTGGGCCAGCCCGTCGCACTCGTAGGTCCGCAGCCGGGCGTGGTCGGTGATGACCCCGTCGGCCGGCAGCAACCGGTCGGCGACTGCGGCCACGGCGGAGAGTGCGGGGGTGGGCATCGCAGTCCTCAGTCGGCCTGCGCCGTGAGTCCGGCACCCTCGATGCCGGCGACCGCCGCGGCTTCGTCGTTGTCGGAGATGTCCCCCGTGACCCCGACCGCACCGAGCAGGGTGCCGTCGGCGTCCTTGACGAGCACCCCGCCGGGCACCGGGACCAGCGCGCCACCGACAGCCGAGGTGACCGCGGCGATGAAGTAGGGCTGCTGCTCGGCGCGGCCCATGATCGAGCGGGAACCCATGCCGAGCGAGAGCGCGCCGTGGGCCTTGCCGTAACCGATCTCGAAGCGCTTCATCGACGAGCCGTCCTCGCGCTCGACGGCGACCACGTGTCCCCCGTCGTCGAGCACCACGACCGTCAGCGGCTTGAAGCCGGCCGACTGCCCGTGCGCGCGGGCGCCGGCGATGATCGTGCGGGCGGTCTCGAGATCCATCAGGAGTTCCCCTTCTTGTGTGCTCGGTGGCGATGCAGGATCGGCTCCGTGTAGCCGCTCGGCTGCTCGAGTCCCTCGAAGACCAGCTCGCGGGCGGCCTGGAAGGCGTCGCCGTCGAAGGCCGGCGCCATCGGGGTGTACGACGAGTCGCCGCTGTTCTGCTCGTCGACCACCTTGGCCATCCGGCGCAGGGTCTCCTCGACCTGCTCGGGGCCGACCACGCCGTGGTGCAGCCAGTTGGCGACGTGCTGGGAGGAGATCCGACAGGTCGCCCGGTCCTCCATGAGCGGCTCGCCGGTGATGTCAGGGACCTTGGAGCAGCCGACCCCCGAGTCGACCCAGCGGACGACGTACCCCAGCAGGCTCTGCAGGTTGTTGTCGATCTCGTGCTGCCGGTCGTCGTCGGACCACGCCGACGGGTCACCGAGCGGCACCTGGAGCAGCTCCTCGCGCTCGCGCCGGCGACCGCCGGCGGCGAGCTCCTCCTGGCGGGCGCGGACGTCGACCTGGTGGTAGTGCAGCGCGTGCAGCGTCGCGGCGGTCGGCGACGGCACCCAGGCGCAGCTGGCGCCGGCCTCGGGATGACCGATCTTGGCCTCCATCATCGCGGCCAGGCTGTCCGGCGCCGCCCACATGCCCTTGCCGATCTGCGCCCGGCCGAGCAGGCCGCACTCGAGGCCGATGTCGACGTTGAGGTCCTCGTAGGCCGAGATCCAGGTCTCGCCCTTCATGTCGTTCTTGCGGACCATCGGCCCGGCCAGCATCGAGGTGTGGATCTCGTCGCCGGTGCGATCGAGGAACCCGGTGTTGATGAAGGCGACCCGCTCGCGGGCCTCGGCGATGCAGGCCTTGAGGTTGAGCGTCGTACGCCGCTCCTCGTCCATGATCCCGACCTTGATGGTCAGCCGCGGCAGCCCGAGCAGCTCCTCGACCCGGCCGAACAGCTCGACGGCGAAGGCGACCTCGTCAGGACCGTGCATCTTGGGCTTCACGACGTACATCGAGCCGGTGCGGGAATTGGCCAGCTCCGAGCGGCCGTGCAGGTCGGCCAGGCTGCCGAGCGCGGTCATCACCGCGTCGAGGATGCCCTCGGGGACCTCGTTGCCGTCGCGGTCGAGCACGGCGTCGGTGGTCATCAGGTGACCGACCTGGCGGATGAACAACAGCGAGCGCCCGGACAGCGTGACGTCCTCGCCGTCGGGCCCGGTGTAGGTGCGGTCGGGGTTCATCGCCCGGGTGAAGGTCTTCCCGCCCTTGGTGACCTCCTCGGCGAGCGTGCCCTCCATCAGGGCCTTCCAGTTGCGGTAGCCGAGCACCTTGTCGTCGGCGTCGACGGCCGCGACGGAGTCCTCGAGGTCCATGATCGTGGAGACCGCGGCCTCCACGAGCAGATCTTTGACGCCGGCGCCGTCGGTGGCACCCACGGAGTCCTCGCGGTCGACCTGGATCTCGACGTGCAGGCCGTGATGGACCAGGAGCACCGCCTCGGGTGATGCAGCATCACCCCGGTGGCCGACGAGCCTGGCGGGATCGGCGAGACGCAGCGTCTCGTCCTTGACGGTGACTGCGAGGCCTTCGCCGTCCACGACGTACGCCGAGGCGTCAGCGTGCGAGCCGGAGGCGAGCGGGAAGTGCTCGTCGAGCAGGGCGCGGCCGCGAGCGATGACCTCGTCACCGCGGGCCTTGTTGTAGCCCTCACCGGGCTCGAGGTCACCCTCGCGCGAGACCACGTCGGAGCCGTAGAGCGCGTCGTACAAGGACCCCCAGCGGGCGTTGACGGCGTTGGTCGCGAACCGCGCGTTCAGCAGGGGTACGACGAGCTGCGGGCCGGCGATCCGGGCCACCTCGTCGTCGACGTCGGACGTGGTCACCGAGACCTCGCCCGGCTCGTCGAGCAGGTAGCCGAGCTCGCGCAGGAAGTCGGGGTAGCTCGCGTCGGGAGCACCCGGGTGCTCGCGGTGCCAGTCGTCGATACGCGACTGCAGCTCGTCGCGCCGGGCCAGCAGCTCGCGGTTGCGCGGCGCGAGGTCGTGCACGATCGCGTCGAGCCCCGACCAGAACGTCTGCGGATCGACCCCCGAGCCGGGGAGCGCCTCCTCCTCGACGAACCGGTGCAGGCTGGCGGCGACGCCGAGCCCGCCGATCTGAACGCGCTGGTCCATGTCACTCCTCTGCTGCGGTTTCCGCATCGTGGAACTGGGTGTGGCCCCGGTCACCGACCATTCCGATCCTGTTCTCGCATGTCAAGAGCCGCTAGGCTGATGACGTTCCGGCATGCGGAATCTCGGGGCGGGAGAGACACCTGATGACCGACGTACCCACCAAGGGCGGGGTTCAGTCCCTGCAACGCGCCTTCGGCCTGCTCGAGCTGGTGGCGGCGCAGCGCGGGGCGATGTCGATCTCCGAGCTCTCCGCGGCCTCCGGCCTGGCGCCGGCCACCCTGCACCGGCTCGCCCGCACGCTCGTGGACCTGGGCTACCTGCGCCAGGAGCCCTCCCGGCGCTACGCCCTCGGACCCCGCCTCTTCCTGCTGGCCGAGAGCTCCTCGGCCATGCTCGACTCGGTCGCGCAGCCGCACCTGGGCCACCTGGTCGACGAGATCGGCGAGACCGCCAACCTCGCGATGCTCGACGGCGACCAGGTCGCCTACGTCGCCCAGGCACCCGGCCGGCACTCGATGCGGATGTTCACCGAGGTCGGCCGTCGGGTCCTCCCCCACTGCACCGCCGTCGGCAAGGCGCTGCTGGCCCTCTCCGCCGACGCCGAGGTCCGGGCGCTGCTCGCGCGCACCGGCCTGCCGCGGCACACCCCGCACACCCTGACCGATCCCGACGACCTGCTGGCCCAGCTCGCCCTGGTCAGGGGCCGGGGCTACGCCATGGACGAGGGCGAGCAGGAGGTCGGGGTGCGCTGCGTGGCGGTCGCGGTCCCGGGTTCGCGGACCCGGCTGGCGATGTCGATCTCGGGACCGGCACCCCGGATGAGCGACGAGCTGCTGGTGCACGCCGTACCCGTGCTCCAGGAGGCCGCGCGCCGCCTGGGAGCCGAGCTGTCCTGAGCCGCGCCACGGCGCGAAGAATCGGTTGAATCACCAGATACCCGGCCGTCGGCGTGGCAGCATGTGAGACCTCACGACTCGGGAGTGTTGATGCCTGCAGCACGGACGGACCACCAGGTCCGCAGCGCGCAGCAATCGTCGACCGAGCGCGACCTGGCCGAGAGCATCGAGCGCTACCGGTCGCTGTTCGCCTACAGCCCGCACGCGGCGTTCTCCCTCGACCTCGAGGGCAACTTCATCGACGCCAACGTCGTCTCGGCGGAGGTGAGCGGCTACTCCCTCGAGGAGTTCCTCCGGATGAACTTCACCGACGTGATCGCCCCGGAGCACCTGCCGGCCTCCGTCGCCGCCTTCGAGGGAGCACTGCACCGCGAGCCGCAGCAGCTCGAGGCCAACATGCGGCACAAGGACGGCAGCGTCATCGAGCTGCGGGTGACCGCCGTACCCGTGGTGGTGTGCGGCGAGGTGGTCGGTGTGCACGGACTGGCCGAGGACGTCACCGAGCAGAACGAGCTGCGCCGCGAGCTCGAGCGCACCCGTCGGGCCGCCGAGGAGGCCAGCGCGGCCAAGACGTTGTTCCTGGCCAACATGAGCCACGAGGTGCGTACGCCGCTCACGAGCGTGCTCGGCGCGACCGAGATCCTGGCCGAGGGCGACCTCAGTCCGGGCGACCGGGCACTGGTGGCGATCGTGCAGCGCAACGCCGAGAAGCTGCACCGCCTCGTCAACGACATCCTCGACGTCTCACGCCTCGAGGCCGGCAAGCTCGACGTCCAGGAGACTGTGATCAGCCTCCAGGAGGTGGCCGCCGACGCGATCACCTGGGCCGGCCCGCTGGCCTACAAGGAGGGGCTCACCTTCACCTGGGACCTCGACACCACCCTACCCACGCACGTGTACGGCGACGCCATGCGCATCTCGCAGGTGTTGACCAACCTGCTCGGCAACGCGATGAAGTTCACCGACCAGGGGGAGGTCAGGCTCGGCGTGCACACCTCGAAGGTGCGCGACCGCGTCACCGACGTCCGCTTCACCGTCGAGGACTCCGGGATCGGTATCCCGACCGAGCAGATGAGCGCGGTCTTCGAGTCCTTCACCCAGGCCGACACCTCCACCACTCGCAAGTACGGCGGCGCCGGGCTCGGTCTTGCGATCTCCCAGGAGCTCGTGCACCTCATGGGCGGAGTGTTCGAGGCCAGCAGCGTCGAGGGGGTCGGCAGCACCTTCTCCTTCACGCTCCCGCTCGAGATCGCGCCCCACGGCTCCACCTGAGCCGGTCACGACGTGCCGCGAGCCCGGCGCGTCTGGCGGACGCGCCGGGCTCTGCCGGGTTCTCGGAGGGCCAGGTCAGTCGGTGACCACCGCCCTGAGCACGTCGACCCTGGAGGCCGACCGGGCCGGGCCGATGGCCGCGATGACCCCGGCGACCGCGGCCAGCACGACGTACATCGTCACCTGGGGAACCGGGATCGAGATGGCCTTGATCCCCTCGTCCTTCAGGGCCTGTGACATGGCCAGCCCGATGCCGATCCCGAGGGCCGCACCGCTCAGCGCGCCGATCAACGAGATCACCACCGACTCCCAGCGGACCATGGCGCGCACCTGCGACTTCGTCATGCCGACCGCCCGCAGGAGACCGAGCTCCCGGGTGCGCTCGAACACCGACAGCGCCAGGGTGTTCACGATGCCCAGCAGCGCGATCAGCACCGCCAGCAGCAGCATCATGGTGACGAACTGCAGCAGGCTGTCGATGCTCCCGCTCGCCGTCTTCTCGAACTCCTTCTGGTCCTGGACGCGGGCGTCGGGGTGGTCGGCGAGCGCGGTCGCGATCGCCTGCTCCACCTCGCCCTTGTCCGCACCAGCGGCCAGGGTGACCAGGGCCGACGTCACGAGCTGCTGGCCGGCGAAGGCCTTCTGCTCGTCGAGGCTGATGACGTAGTTGTCGCCGATCCAGCCCTTCCCGTCGTACACCCCGACGACGTGCAGCCGGTGCTGGCCGGTGGCTGGGAACTCGGCGTTCACGATGCTGCCGATGTCCCACTTGTGCTGGGTGGCGGCTGACCTGGAGACGACCACGCCGTCCCGGCCCAGGGCCGCGAGCGAACCCTTCGAGACCTCGAGGTTCATCACCTTCCCGGCCGTGGCCGGGTCGATCGCCGAGTACGACGAACCAGCACCGAGGAAGTGCGCCTCGCCCCACGAGGAGGCCGAGACCTGCTCGACACCCGGCGCGTCCTCGACCGCGCCGATGACCGACGGGCTGTAGCCCGCGCCTTGGGCACTGGCGGTCGTGACGAACAGGTCCGCACTGGTCTGGTCGGAGATCACGTCACCGAAGGAGTGCTTCAGCGACGAGGCGAACACGCCCATGCTCACGACCAGGGTGAGGCCGATCATCAGGGCAGCAGCCGTCGAGGAGGTACGACGCGGGTTGCGCATCGCGTTCTGCTTCGCCAGCTCCCCGGGGAGCCCACGCCAGCTGAGCGGCTTGCCGATCATCGCGGCGAGCGGACGGACGGCGAACGGCAGGGACACCATCACTCCCACCATCACGGCGAGCAGGCCGGGTCCGAAGAAGGCCTTGGCCAGGCCGCCGTACAGGGTGAACAGCATGACCGTGGTGCCGGCGCCGGTGAGCGCGACCCCGATCACGGCGCGACGGATCGAGGGCTTCTCCGCACCGGGAGTGGACTCCCGGAGCGCCTCGACCGGCAGCACCTTCGTCGCCCGGCGAGCCGGGACGAGCGCGGCGACGACTGTCACCGCGGTGCCGACGAGCAGGGAGACCCAGATGGTGCGGGGCTCGAGCTGCAGTGACGTGCTCGGCAGGCTGAACCCCACCGCGTCCATCAGCGTCTTGAGGCCCTTGGCCACGCCGACACCCAGTGCCACGCCCACGGCCGAGGCCGCCGTACCGAGCAACAGTGCCTCCAGCAGGAGACTCCGCATGATCTGGCGCCGGGTGCTGCCGACGGCGCGCAGCAGGGCGATCTCGCGTGAGCGCTGGGTCACGATCATCGTGAAGGTGTTCCAGATGATGAAGGACCCGACGAACAACGCGATGCCGGCGAAGATCATGAACATGATCCCGACGATCTTGAGGTCCTTCTTGATCGCGTCCGAGCTCTCCTGGGCCACGGTCTTCCCGGTGACGGCCTCGAGCCCGTCGGGGACGACCGCGCTCAGGTTCTCGGCGAGCTCGGCCTGGCTGACGCCCTGGTCGGCGCTCACGGCGATGCTGTCGAACTGACCAGGCGTGCCGAGGACCTGCTGGGCGGTGGCGGTGTCGAAGTACGCCGAGGTGGTGCCCCCGAGGTTCTTCTCACCACCGAAGCCGACCGTGCCGACGACAGTGAACTCACGGGTCGGACCCGAGAAGAGCACCTTGATCGACGAGCCCAGCTTGATGTGGTGCTCCTCGGCGCTGGTGGCGTCGATGGCGACCTCGTCGGCACTGTCCGGCGCCGTACCGCTCATCAGCTCCACGTCACCGCGCAGCTTCTCGTCCGACGGCATCGAGTAGCCCTGGGTAGGCGCCCCGCCGCTGGTGAGGACGGCCTTGCCCTTGGTGTCGGTGAGCAGCGCGTAGCCGGTGACGGTGCCCTCGGCGGCGCGGACGCCGTCGGTGGCCTTGACGGCGGCCAGCGCCGAGGCGGGGATCGGACCCCGGCTGGTGCCGACGCCGTCGGAGGCGGTGTAGGGGGCCTCGGCGCGGACGACCGCGTCGGTGCCCGAGGAGACCTTGCCGAAGAGCTGCTCGAAGGCGAGCCCCATGGTGTCGGTCAGCACGAGTGTGCCGGCGAGGAACGCGACCCCGAGCGCGATCGACGCCGTCGTGAGGACGAGGCGCAGCTTGTGCGCCAGCATCTGTCGAATGGTGGTGGAGAACATGGCTCAGGCTCCTAGGCGCTTCATGTAGTCGAGGACCTGGTCGGCCGTCGGGGTGTGCATCTCGTCGACGATCTGGCCGTCGGCGAGGAAGATGACCCGGTCCGCGTAGCTCGCGGCAGTCGGGTCGTGGGTGACCATCACGACGGTCTGGCCGAGCTCGGTGACCGCGTTGCGGAGGAATCCGAGGAGCTCGGCGCTCGACGACGAGTCCAGGGCACCGGTGGGCTCGTCGGCGAAGACGATCTCCGGCTTGGACGCCAGTGCTCGCGCGGCGGCGACGCGCTGCTGCTGGCCACCGGAGAGCTGGGCAGGACGGTGGCCGAGGCGCCCGCTGAGACCCACGGTCTCGACGATCGAGGCGACCCAGTGCTCGTCCGGCTTGCGGCCGGCGATCCGCAGCGGGAGGACGATGTTCTCCGCGGCGGTCATGGTCGGGAGCAGGTTGAAGGACTGGAAGATGAAGCCGATCCGGTCCCGGCGCAGCATCGTCAGCTGCTTGTCGTTGAGCGAGCTGAGTTCGACGTCGCCGAGGAACACCTCACCCGAGCTGGGCCGGTCGAGGCCGGCGAGCATGTGCAGCAGCGTCGACTTGCCGGAGCCGGATGGCCCCATGATCGCCGTGAACTGCCCTTCCTGGAGGCCGACGCTGACGTTGTCGAGTGCCCAGACGGCTGCCTCGTCGACGCCGTAGAACTTGCTGAGGCCCTCGGCCCGAGCCGCTGTGGCGGTCGCAGCCTGGGGGCGAGTCGTGGTGACGGTCATGGTGTGACTCCTGTTGAGGGGGGCGGCCACCGGTCCGGTGGCTCACGTCCCAGACTTCGCGATCAGGGCGCTCGCCACCATGGAGCTGGGCGCAGGCCGGCCGAGGCTGGCCGCGCGCTCCGTGCGGGTGATCGTGTGGCCACCCCACCCCCGGGGTGGGGGCAGGCACCTCCCGCGCGGGCCGGCCAGGGCGCAGACTGCACTCATGTCAGGGCTGCAGTGGTTGCGTCGGCGATCTCGTCGTCAGCTGCTCGCGGACGCCCTCGTGCTCGCCGGACTGGTCGCCTTCGTCGTCCTGGTGTACGCCGTGCTGGTGCTCGGCCTGGGCGCCCTCCTCGGGCACACGTCGTCGCCGGACGTCGCCCTGTCTGTCCTCGCGACCGCGGTGGTCGCACTCGCCTTCGACCCGGTACAGCGGCGGCTCGAGCGGGCTGCCTCCCGTGCGGTGAACCAGGGCCGACCTTCGCCGTACGACGTGCTGCGGACCTTCTCGCAGACCGTGACCGGGAGCTACGACGCCCAGGAGCTGCCGTCCCGGATGGCCAGGGTCCTCGCCGACGGAACCGGCGCCGCGTGGTCCCAGGTCTGGCTGGTCGTCGGCGGCCGGCTGCAGCTCGCGGCGACCTGGCCACCCAACGCCGCCGAGCACGATGACGTGCTCGACCCGTCAGCGGCGACGTCGGGCACCGACGATCAGGGTCACGTGCGCAGGTCACTCCCCGTGGTGGAGGCCGGTGAGCTCCTCGGCGTGCTCGTGGTCCGCGAGCGTGACCACCGACCGTTGTCCTCGGTCGAGTCCCGCCTGTTCGCAGGTCTGGCCGACCAGGCCGGGCCGGTCCTGCGCGGGGCGCGGCTGCACGCCGAGCTCAGTCGTCGTCTCGAGGAGCTCTCCGCCCGCGCACAGGAGCTACGCATCTCGCGGCAGCGCCTGGTCGCCGCCCAGGACGCCGAGCGACGCACCCTCGAGCGCAACATCCACGACGGCGCCCAGCAGCACCTCGTCGCGCTGGCCGTGAACCTCCGTCTGGCCGAGACGCTCTCGCACCGCTCGCGCGAGCGGGCCGACGCGCTGCTCGCTGAGCAGGAGCAGGCCGCGGCCGAGGCGATCGAGGTCCTCGTGGCGCTCTCCCGGGGCATCTACCCGCGCAAGCTGGGGGCCGACGGCCTGGTTCCCGCGCTCACCACCGCCGTGGCCGGCAGCCCGATCCCGGTCGAGGTCACCGCGACCGGGGTGGGCAGGTACTCGGCCGGCATCGAGGCCACGGCGTACTTCTGCTGCCTGGAGGCGGTGCAGAACGCCGCCAAGCACTCGGGAGCGACCTCGATCCGGGTCTCCCTCGACGGACGCGACGGTCGCCTGGGCTTCGTGGTCATGGACGACGGCGTGGGCTTCGACCCGGCCGCCCCCACCACCGGAACTGGGCTCGCGAACCTGCGCGACCGCATCGAGTCGGCCGGCGGCACACTCACCACCGGGACCGTGCCGGGAGGCGGCACCCGGATCCGTGCCCGGCTGCCGGTGCTGCTCGAGCCGGCGCCGGTGCCCGCGGGTGATCCGACGTGACCGCCCGTCTGGCCTGGGTGCTGACCGGGCTCACCTTCGTGGCGGTGGTGGCGGACGTCTGGGTGACCGCCCAGTACCGAGGGCTCTTCTCCGAGGACGCCGTGGCCGTGCACGGGTTCCCGTTCGTCGACCTCGCGGTCCTCGGCGCCGCGGTGCTAGGTGCCCTCATCCTGGCGCAGGACCGCCGGCATCCCATCGGGCTGCTCCTCCTGCTGATCGGGTTCACCGGCGCGGTGTCACTGCTGACCGAGGCCTACAGCATCTGGGTGGTCGAGGAAAGCGGTCCCGGCTCACGCGGCTTCGCCGGGTGGTCGGGCTGGCTGTCGACCCTGCTCGGCGGCCAGCTGTCGATCGCCGCCATCGCACTGATCTTCCTGCTCGCGCCCAACGGTCGGCCGCTCTCCCCACGCTGGCGGTACGCCGTGGCGACGACGCTGCTCGGCGCGATCCTGTGCGCGGCGGGCGTCCTGGTCCAGGACCCGGCGACCTACGACATCAGCGCTGCGACCGTCCACATCGGTCTGCTCCCGGGAATCCTGGTCTCGGGGGGCTTCCTGCTGATCAGCGCCGGGTTGCTCGCCTCGGTCGTCTCGATGGTGCTCAGACTGCGCCGGAGTCGCGGCGAGGAGCGCCAGCAGGTGCGACTGGTCGCGTTGGCGGCCGCCCTCGTCGCCGCGGGCCTGCTGAACCTGTTCGTGGTGCAGGCTGTCAACGGCGGTGAGCAGACCTGGGCCGCCAGCCTGCCGCTGTACGTCGCCTACGTCCTGCTGATCGCGCTCTTCGGCATCGCTGTGCTCCGCTACCGGCTCTACGACGTCGAGGTGATCCTGAACCGCACCCTGGTCCTGGCGCTTGGCACGGCGTTCGCGGCCATCGGCTACACCACCCTCGTCGTCGTGGTCGGTGCGCGCGTCGGTCCGGACAGTGGCGGCGTCTGGCTGTCGCTGCTGGCCACGGCCCTGGTGGCCGTCGCGTTCCAGCCGCTGCGCCGACAGGTCATCAAGCTGGCCAACAGGTTGGCCTACGGTTCCCGTGCCCAGCCCTACGAGGCGCTGTTCGACTTCAGCCACCGGATCGCCGACGCTCCCGCGGCCGACACGCTGTTGCCCGCCGTCGCGGGCGCGGCCGGACGGGCGGTGTCGGCGCAGGGCGCTGCTGCGGTCCTGCAGGCCTCCGATCTACCTGCCCTCTCGGCGGTGTGGGGCACGCCCGGCGAGGAGGCCGACGCGCACGACGTACCGGTTCGCCACGGCAGGGAGCAGCTCGGCAGCATCCGGGTCTGGCTCAGCGGCGGGGCGCCACGCACGTCCGACGTACGCCTGCTCGAGGCGCTCGCCGACCAGACCGCCGTCGCCTTCCGCAACGTCGGGCTGCAGGCCCAGCTCGCCGCCCGCGTCGCCGACCTCGACCGCACGACCGAGGAGCTCGCCCGCTCCCGGGCCCGGATCATCGAGGCCGACGACGTCGCCCGACGCACCATGGAGGGCGCCATCTCCAGGGACGTGCTGCCGCACCTCTCCACTGTCCCGGCCGGGATCGTGCGGGCCCGAGAGGCGAACGCCGCCGGCCTCGACCGCACCGGGCTCGACGACCTCGTCCTGACCACCAACACCGCCCTGGAGGCCCTGCGCGACCTGACCCGAGGCCTGTTCCCGACGCAGCTGTCGCGATCCGGGCTCGAGCCGGCGCTGCGCTCACACCTCGCCCGCAGCGGGCTGTCGGGCGCGCTGCACGTCGACGCGACCGTGACGGGTCGGCGGTTCGTGCACGCGGTCGAAGCAGCGGTGTACTCCTGCCTGGTCGGTGCGGCACGCGAGTTCGATCAGCTCTCCGCCGTCGATCTCTCCCTCGCGGAGCACGAACTGGTGGTGCGGCTGCGCGGCAAGCGTCACGAGGACGCCGACCTCCAGGCGATCCTCGACCGCGCCGAGGCGGTGGGCGGGGCCATGAGCATCGGGCCGGACGAGCTCGTGATCCGCATCCCGGCCGACGCCGAGGAGCTCGTGCAGGGCTAGCGGGAGGCCGCGGCCCAGACCTCGGCGAGCCGGTCCGGACCGAACGCCGCCTTGGCGACGTACGCCGAGGCGCCACACCCTTCGAGGTCGAACTCGTCCTCGTCGTACGTCGAGAGCAGCACGACGACCGGGCCACCCGGCCCCTCGGTCAGCCGGCGCGCCGCGTCGATGCCACTGATGCCGGGAAGGTTCACGTCCATCAGGACCAGGTCCGGCTGCACCTCGGCCGCGACGCTCACGGAGCCTTCGCCGGTCGTGCTCTCGGCCACCATGACGAACCCGTCGGTCTCGGTGACCACCGACGCGAGCGCACGCCGGTAGGCGGTCTGGTCGTCGACGACGAGCACCCGCACGTCAGCCATGGGCACCTCCTCGCGGACATCGTGCCCTTTCCGGGCATCCGGCCGACATGGGGCTGTCCCCCGATCTGGAGGTGGCTGCCCCCACCCGGCGCATGGCTAGCCTTTCCGGGGTGATCGAGTAACCGTGGCCCGAGAGCCCGGAACGCACCCAAGCCCGGGTGGGGCCAACAACGCGTCGCGCAGAAGGCGGACCTGCTTTGCGTCATACGAATTGTGGTCTCAAGGGCACGGTTCGTATGACGTCCCGAACGACAGAGGCACTCGCGCACTCAGCTGGCGCACCCATCTATCGCACATGCGACCGGACATGACGATGTGCAGACCGCGTGGGCACCTGGGAGGAGGTGCTACGCGGCGGACTGCAGCACTCGCAACACGATCTCGCGGTCATCGTCTGAGGCGTAGACGGCGAGGTCCCCGGCGTAGGTGTAGCCACCCCACTCCGGCTCTCCCCGAGACTCGGCTCGTCTGACACCCGCCTCGTGGGCGGGGTCGAAGGTCGCGGAGCGATAGAACGCCACGCCGCCGGCCCACGTGCAGCTGTCCGAGTGGGGCCGTGGCGCCCAGACCTCGAACTCGAACTCGCAGCCATCCCTGTCCACTCGCTCCCAGGACGCTGGGATGTCGACCCGCACACCCTCGTACCGAATGGTCATCCACCCTGAATGCGACGAGCCGTCGACTACCTCGGCGCCGCCGCCGTCGCGGGCGAGCCAGAGCCACACCCCGGCCAGCACCAACAGGCACACCGACACCAGGGCTAGCAGTCGGAGCGGAGACGACACTCTGGCCAACGCACGCATCACCTGAGTCTGACGCAGTCGCCCGGGTGCGGGGTTCCCGAACGCGCGTCGAAGGCGGACGGCGGCTTGGCGTTTGGCGCGGTGAGGTGTCGGGCAACGTGAAGCACGCCTCATCGTCCCGCGGCCGTCACGAAGGGCTACCGCGATCAATCTGCTTCGAGGAGTACCGATGACCAACCTCCGACGCATCCTGCTGACGGGCGTCACACTGGCCGCTGCCATCGGCGCAAACGCGGTTGGTCTTGCGCCAGCTCATGCTGGGGGGCCAGGCACCGTCTACATCTACGGAGACACCTACGACCAGTGCACGACGAACATGTCGAACTCGATCAAGCTGCAGCGGGCCAACGGCTACCAGGTCACCGGGGTGCACGGCTGCCGCAAGACCGGTGACGGTCGTCGCTACTTCGGCGACTACGTAGTCAACTGATCCAAGCCGTCAGGCGTCCGCACCCAGGCTCAGGCGAGGGTTCGAGGGGAGGGCTCGAGGCTCCTGCTCCCCCGGGACATCGCCCGGCGCGAGCGGCAGCGTGAAGGAGAAGACGGTGCCCTCGCCAGGCGCACTCGACACCCAGATGCGACCACCATGTCGCTCCACGATGGAGCGCGTGATGGTCAGGCCCAGACCGGTGCCGCCCTTCTCCGTGGCGTCGGTGGCACGCACCTGGTGAAAGCGTTCGAAGACGTTGGTGAGCTGGTCCTCGGGGATCCCACGCCCGTCGTCGCGCACCGAGATCACCACCTGGGTCTCCTCGACCACCGCGCTCACCAGGACGACTCCGTCCTCCGGGCTGAACTTCACCGCGTTGCCGATCAGGTTGACCAGCGCCTGCTCCACCCGGTCGGGGTCGCACAATGCCCGTCCGGCGACCTCCCCGAATCGGAGACGCACCCCGGCCGTGGCGGCGAGCCCCTCCAGCGAAGCGATGGCGTCGCCGACAACGGTGGCGACGTCGGTCGGGCGCGGCACCACGCTGAAGTCGCCGGTGGCCAGCTTCTCGACATCGATGATGTCGTTGACGAGCCGGCTGAGTCGCTCGCTGCCCCGCTGCGCCGTGGCGATCATGTCGTGGGCGATCCCGGGCAGCTCGCCCGCGTCACCGTCGGACAGCATCTCGAGCATGCCGCGGATCGAGGTCAGCGGCGTACGCAGCTCGTGGCTCACCGAGCTGACGAACTGCTGCTTGATCTGCTCGACGGCCTGGCGCTCGGTGATGTCGCGGAACGCCACCACCACGCCCGCACGGCCGAGTCCGATGGGCGTCTCCTTGGGAGCCGCCGTGACCTCGACAGGCAGCAGCGACCCGTCGCTTCGGCGGTACGTCGTCTGCTCGTCGGTGATGACGTGGCCCAGTGAGCCGACCATGCGCAGCGGACACTGTTCGTGCGGCAACGCGCACAGCGCTGCGCATGCGTCGCGGCCGACGAGAGCCGTCGGGTCGTAGCCGAGCATCCGGCCTGCCGCGACGTTGACGAAGGTGATCCGGCCCTCGGTGTCCACCCCGACGATGCCCTCGCCGACCGCTGCCAGGATGCGCTCGTGCTCCGCGTTCACACGCTGGAGCTGGTCGGTGCGGTCCTTGACCTCGGCCTCCAGGGAGGCACGTGAGCGGCGAGCGTCGACGGAGAAGATGGACTGACGGATCACCACGGCGATCGCGGCCAGGGCACCGACCGTCCAGTCGTACCACGTGTGCAGGCCGCCGAGCATGGCCGCCGTCGCGGCAGCCACCACGACCACCTCGGGCAGGGCCAGCAGCATCCGGTAGGACCGGACGTGGAGGGTCGGGGTCACGCGCTGCGGCCTGCCAGCAGCCCATCCTGCGTAGCTGATCATGGCGGTCCCGCACGCGAAGACCAGGTTGATGCCCGGTGCGCCGATGAAACCAGCCGGGGTGGTCACGGCGTACCCGACGCCGGCGAGCGCCCACGCCCCGAATCCCGCCACCAACGCGGGCAGCTCGGGGCGGGACTTGTCGCCGACGCGACGAGCCTTCGCATACGCCTGGCTGCACAGGAGCAGGGCGGCGGCCGGATAGAGCAGTGCGAACAGCTCGTCGCTCGGCGACGAGGCGTGGGCGAGCACGAAACGGACGACCACGACCGTGCCGATCAGGGTCAGGCACACCAGCATGACGACGATGTCGACGAAGGTGCGCAGCGCGGCACCCGGCTGCCACCTTCCGGTCGGCAGGACGGCCACCGCGACCACGATCAGGGCGATCGCGAGGAGCTGCAGGTCGCGGGCTGCCTCCACCGAGCTCACGACAGGCGTCAGCACGGTCAGGTCGAACAGGACGTTGCTCAGCCCCCAGCTCAGCATGGCGGCCGTGAGCGCCCACCAGGCGAACCTGGCCGCGCCCGTCCCACGGAGGGCGGCACGGGCCGCGAAGACCGCGGCCACGAAGGAGATCGAGCCCAGGGACAGCTCCACCACCGCCGAGACCTGCTGGGAGGACGAGGTGAACAGCACTCCGAACAGGTCGCTGGAGGTGTCCACGCCCAGAGGCGTGGGTCCAGTCATGAGTGCCATGCGCGCGTCTCCGAAACCTTGCCGGGGGCCGTGGGGGACGGCCCGGGTACCCACGGTGGCACAGTTTCCGCTCAATACTGGACAAATAGGGCACAGAGTCTCGTCGTGCTAGCAGAGCGAGGCTCACCGCGTCGCGGGGCCTCCGGTGGCCTCGAGGAAGGCGAGCACGGCCATCACCCGCCGGTTGACGTCGGACTCGTGCACGATGCCGAGCTTGGTGAACACCGCCCCCACGTGCTTCTCGACGGCGCGCTCGCTCATGAACAGCGCCTTCGCCGTCGCGGCGTTGCTCCGGCCGGCGGCCAGCTCCTCGAGCACCTCGTACTCCCGCTCGGTGAGCGCCGACAGGACGGACGTCGACTCGGCGGACTTCCGGGCCAGCAGGGCCTCGACGATCTTCGGGTCCAGCACGGAACCGCCGCGGGCGACCTCGTGCAGCGCGCGCACCAGGTCGTCGACCTCGGTGACCCGCTCCTTGAGCAGGTAGCCGAGACCGGCCACCCCTTCGGAGAGGAGCTCGAAGGCGTACTGCTCCTCGACGTACTGCGAGAGCACCACCACCCCGGTCTGCGGGAAGTCCGCCCGGATCCGCTTGGCCGCGTCGATGCCCTCGGTGGTGAACGAGGGCGGCATCCGGATGTCGGTGAGTACGGCGTCCGGGCGGTGCTCCTCGACCGCGGCGAGGAGTGCCTGCTGGTCGGCGACGGACTCGACGAGGTCCACCTCGGCGGCCTCGGCGAGGACGCCGGTCACGCCCTGGCGCACCAGGTAGTTGTCGTCGGCGAAGACGACCCGCACGGTCATGGGCTCACTCTAGGTGGCACGAACCCAGTCGATCGTGCGTCGCGCGATCTCCTGGCCGGCGTCCTCCTGCACGAAGTGGCTCCCGTCGACCCGGGCGTGCGGCTGGCCCTGCGCGCCGGGGACGTGTGTCTGGAGCGGTCGGTCGGCGCGACCGAGGATGGGGTCGCTCGCACCGAACAGCGTGAGGAACGGCTTGTCCCACTGACCCAGTCGACGCCAGGCCTCGCGGTTGGCCGGCACGGCAGGGTCATTCGGCGAGGTCGGCACCAGTCTCGGGAAGGCGCGAGCACCGGCCTTGTGCGCCCGCGAGGGGAACGGGGCGTCGTACGCCGCGACCTCGGCCTTGCTCAGCCTGCGCTTGGTGCCGGTGGCCACGATGCGACCGACCGGGAAGACGGGTGAGTACGTCGCAAAGGTGCGCCAGGCCTTGAACGGCCAGCCGGGATCGCGCTCGGCCGTGGGTAGGAAGCCGTTCGCCACGACGATCCGGCTGAACCGCTCCTCGTTCTCGGCCGCGAGCCGGAGCCCGAGCAACGAGCCCCAGTCCTGGCAGACCAGCGTGATGTCGCGCAGGTCGACGGCCTCCAGCCACTCGGTCAGCCAGTCCATGTGGCGCTGGTAGGAGTAGTCGCCCAGCTCAGTCGGCTTGTCCGACCGACCGAATCCGACGAGGTCCGGCGCGACTGCCCGCAACCCGGCATCGGCGAAGAGCGGGATCATCCACCGGTACAGGTAGCTCCACGACGGCTCGCCGTGCAGCATCAGCACCGGTGCGGCGTCGCGCGGACCTTCGTCGACGTGGTGCATCCGCAGCCCGTCGCTGATGGTCGTGTGGTGCGGCGCGAACGGGAAGTCGGGGAGGTTCGCGAACCGCTCCTCGGGAGTGCGTACGACGTCCACGGCTGCTACCCCCGCTCGATACGCCGGGTCGCGACCTCCGCGAGGTAGCCCGCACAGTCCCCCAGCACGGAGTCGTCGAACACCGCCCGCGCCGAGTGGTTGTCGGCCGCCGTCGCCGGGTCGTCCGCGGCACACGCGCTGATCGAGACGTAGGCGCCGGGCACCCGTTCGAGGACGTAGGAGAAGTCCTCGGTGCCGGGATCGGCGAACTGCTCCTCGTCGTACCGCCCTTCGCCGAACAGGTCGGTCAGGGTGGCGCGGGCGAAGGCGTACTCGTTTTCGTCGTTGATCGTCACCGGGTAGCCGGGCGTCCACTCGATCTCGGCCCGCAGACCGTGGGCGTCGGCGATGCCCTCCAGCAGTCGGCGTACGGCGCCCTCGAGCAGGTCGCGGTTGGCCCGGCTGAACGACCGGATCGTCGCCTCGAAGACGGCGTCGTCCGGGATGATGTTCTCCTTGGTGCCGGCTGCGAACTTGCCGACCGTGAGGACCACCGGGTCGTTGATGTCGACCCGCCGGGTGACCAGCGTCTGCAGCGCGGTCACCATCTCGCAGGCGACCGGGATCGGGTCGCGGGTCATGTGCGGCGCCGAGCCGTGGCCGCCGACACCGACGACCCGCACGATGAACTCGTCGGAGGCACCCCACAGGGGACCGGGCCGGGAGAACCAGGTGCCGAGCGGCCGGCCGGAGGACATCACGTGCAGGCAGTACGCCGCGTCGGTCGGTCGTCCCGCCGCCTCGAGCACTCCCTCGTCGATCATCGCCATCGCCCCTGCCGTCGTCTCCTCGGCCGGCTGCCACATCAGCACGACGTCACCGGCCAGCTCGTCGCGCCGCTCGCACAGCAGCCGGGCCGCTCCCACCAGGGCCGCGACGTGCAGGTCGTGCCCGCAGGCGTGCATCTGGCCAGGCTGCTCGGAGGAGAACTCCAGCCCGGTCTCCTCGGTCACCGGCAGGGCGTCCATGTCGCCGCGCAGGAGGACGACCGGACCGATGCCGTCGTGCGCTCCCCCACGCAGCACCGCCGTCACCGAGCTGAGCGCCGTACCCGTCGTGATGTCGAGGTCCAGCCCCTCGAGCGCTCGCAGCACTAGCGCCTGGGTCTTCGGCAGGTCTCGATCGAGCTCGGGCACCCGGTGCAGCTCACGCCGCAGGTCGATCAGGTCGGGTGCGATCTCGTGGGCTCGGTCGAGGATGGGCTGCATGCCTGCATTCTGGCCCGATCAGGACAGGCGCAGCCGGATCCACCTGAACGAGAGCCACGCGAGCAGCCCGGAGGCCGCGAGGTAGAGCCCCAGCTCAGCCCACTGCAGGCGCCAGAAGTGGCTCTCCGGCTGGTAGACGACCTGCTGTCGATAGCCCTCGTCGGCGAGTCGGGCGAAGCAGTCATCCAGGCTCCCGCGCGCTGGACTCACACCGATGGTCCCGCCCGGCTCTGCAGCGCCGGGCGGAGTCGGCAGACAGCCCCTGAACCACGTGGGTATCGCGGCCGCGTGGCCGTGGGCATCGACGGTCCGGTTGGACAGGACCCAGTCACCCGGACCAGCCGTGTGCGTGGTGATGGTCAAGCGTTTCGAGGCGTCGAAGTTAATGCCGTCGAGGGTGCGGTCGGAGATGACCATCGAGCTCGTGGTGGGAGGAATCACGTGCGGTCGTACCCACAGCGGAACAGCGACCTGGACGAAGACGTAGATCGCCAGAGTCAGGGCCATCGCCGGGACGGACCGCCGTACGACCAGCCCGACCAGGGTCCCGAGCAGCAGAGCGAACACGGCGTACCCGACGGGTACGACGCCGCGCATGGCGAAGGCGACCGGGGTCATGTGCGAGACCAGGCTGCCGCGCTGGCCGCCCTTCACGCCGTCGATCGGGTGCGCCCACCAGGTGATCGCCGTGGTGAGGATCGCGACCGCGATCGCGACCGCGAGGACCGAGAAGCCGAGCTTCACCGCGAGCCAGCGTCCACGGGTGACGGACTGGTTCCACACCAGCCGGTAGGTGCCGGTCTCGAGCTCTCTGGCCACCAACGGTGCGCCCCAGAAGATCCCGATGACGGCCGGGGCAACCGCCAGCACGGCGATGCCGCCGTTGAAGAGCAGCCGGTCGTTGCCGGTGAGGACGTCGAACACGTTCTTGTTGTGCGCCGCGAGGCGGGCGAGCGCGGGACCAGTGAGGGCGAGCCAGACACAACCTGCCGCGACCAGCCCGAAGACGGCCACGAACTGGGTCCGGAACTGACGCCAGGTCAGCCAGATCACGGGATCACCTCGAGCTCGGGGCTGGACTGGACGGCAGGGGCGCTCCCCTCCATGTAGGCCAGGACCAGGTCCTCGAGACCGAGGGGCGTGGTCGACCAGGAAGGATCGAGGACGCGCGATTCCGTGCGTACGACGTAGGTGGACTGCCGATCGGTGTGGCTGGCCCAGACGACGTGCTGGTCGGCCGGCAGCGAATCGGGATCTCGGCGCGGGCCGGAGAGCCGGTGGTGCGTCGCCAGCAGCCGGTCGACGTCGCCCGCGACGCGGACCTGCGAGTCGACCAGCACGACCGCGTGGTCACAGACGCGCTCGAGGTCGGAGACGACATGTGAGGAGAGCAGCACACTGATCTCCTCCTCGGCGACCGCCTCCATCAGCACCTGCAGGAACTCGCGCCGCGCCAGGGGGTCGAGGCTCGCGACCGGCTCGTCGAGGACCAGCAGCTCGGGTCGCTTGGCCAGGCCGAGGGTGAGTGCGAGCTGCGCACGTTGACCGCCGGAGAGACGCCCGGCCTTCTGTCGCTGGTCGAGGCCGAGGCGGTCGATGCGGCGACGCGCGGCCGCCTGGTCCCACCGAGGGTTGAGGTGGGCACCCAGGCGCAGGTGGTCGGCGATCGTGAGTCCGGCGTACGTCGGGGTGTCCTGCGCCACGAAGCCGACCTTCGCCAGCTGGGCCGAGCTGGCCGCGGGTCGACCCCCGCAGACCTCGATGGTGCCCACGGTCGGGCTCAGGATCCCGACCGCCAGGTTCAGCAGCGTCGTCTTGCCGGCGCCGTTCGGGCCGACCAGGCCGGTCACCCGTCCGGTGGGGATCTCGAGCGTGCAGTCACGCAGCGCCCATCGACGCCGGTACTGCTTGCCGAGTCCGTGGGCGGCCACGACGGCGTTCACGCGGACTCCTCGTTCACGTCACGAAACGTGCTCGCGAAGAGCGCCTCGATGCTCTCCTCGTCGAGCCCGGCCAGTCGGGCCTTCGCGAGCCAGCGCGCCAGGTCGCGGCGGAGTGGTTCGTGAGCGGCCAGTGTGGAGTCGGCCAGGGTCCGGGTGACGAAGGTGCCGACTCCCGGCCGGGCAGCGACCAGTCCGTCGCGCTCGAGCTCGCGGTAGGCCTTCAGCACGGTGTTCGGGTTGATCGCCAGGCTGGCCACCACGTCCTTGACGGTGGGCAGCTGGTCGCCCTCGACCAGCAGTCCGAGGCGCAGGGCCCGTCGTACCTGGTGGACGACCTGGAGGTACGGCGAGACGCCCGACCTCGTGTCCAGCGAGAACTCGATCATCTGGAACTTCCATTCATCTAGTTACCTAGCACATTAGATACCTAGATGATGGCTGTCAATGGGGGCTGCTTGCCACAGGGGTCACAGGTTTCACAACACCGGTTGTGAAACCGGCACGCCCCTCAGACCCGCGCCCGACCGGTCACCACCGGCAGGTCCGCGAGGGTCTTGATGCCGGGCTCGGCGGCGACCACGGCCGGCACGGCGTTGGTCACCGGCATCGCGGTGTAGATCATGCCGAGGCCCATGAAGCCCTCCTCGGGCCAGTCCTTCGGCGGCAGGCAGTGCAGCACCGTGCGCATGTTGGGTACGCCGAAGACCTGGATGACGTGGCCGTGGGCCAGCGGCTTGGGGGGTACGACGTGCTCACCCATCGTCCAGTTGAAGCCCACGCTGACCACGTTGCGATCCCCGACCCAGCCGCGGTGGTAGCCGTGGACGCCGCCGACCGTCCCGGCCGGGATCTGCATGAACCCGAGGTCGGAGTCGCCGGTCGCCTCGGTGAAGGTGACGTCGAAGGTGATCCGGTCGAGCGTCACTCCCATCGCATCGGCAATCATCGCCGCCGACTCGGCGAACACCTCGCTCTCCCGCCGTACGCTCTCGGCCAGTCCCGGGGTGTCCGGCGACTGCGAGAACCCCATCGCCGTCTGGGTCCCGGCGGACTCGTACGTCGAGCAGTCCACCGACTCGGTGATCGTGATCGTGTCGACCACCTCGCAGGCACCGGAGAGCACCATCCCGACCATGTTGGTGATGCCCGGGTGGGCGCCGCTGCCGAAGATCGTCGATCGACCCTGCGCACAGGCCTTCTCGATGCGGGCACGGTCCTCGGCCGACTGCTTGCCACCCGTGATCCAGGCCGCGCTCGAGCAGACGTTGATGCCCGACTCCAGGAGGCGCACCAGCTCCTCGACGCTCGGCCAGAGCGGGTTGTAGCAGCAGGCATCGGGCGCGAGCGCGATCAGCGCGTCGATGTCGTTGGTGGCCAGCACCCCGGTGGGTTCGGGCCAGCCACACAGCTCGGCTGCGTCCCGGCCCACCTTCTCCTCGCCGTGCGCGTAGACGCCGACCAGCTCCAGGTCGGGGCGGCCGAGGATCGCGTGCAACGAACGGCGGCCGATGTTGCCGGTGGTCCACTGGATGACGCGCAGGGGGTGAGTCATCCCCGCAGGCTAGAACGTGTTCTAGTCTGCGTCCAGAAGCGCCCGGTCGACGGCTGCGGAGTCCAGCACCTCGCGGATCGCCAGGGCGGCACAGCCGACGACACCGGACTGCTCGCCATGGGTGACCGGCACGATCACCAGCTCCCGGGTGGCGAGGGCGGAGGCCTGGGAGTAGAGCGACTCGCGCAGTCCGGCCACGAACGGGTCGTAGGCCTGGGCGAGGTCGCCGCCGACCACGACCGCCTCGGGGTTCAACACGTTCACCGTCGAGGCGACGACCTCGCCGATCCGACGGCCGGCGACCCGGACGAGGTGCCGGGCGTCGGCGTCACCCTTGACCGCCAGGGCGACGAGGTCGCGCACGTGGGTGATCTCGTGGCCGCCGGTCCGCGCCGCCTGCACGAGTGCCCAACCGGCCGCCACCGCCTCGAGGCAGCCGGTGTCGCCGCAGCGACAGGGCAGCCCCTGGGCGGCAGCGATCTTGTTGTGGCCGATCTCGCCGGCCGCGCCCAGGGCCCCGCGCAGCAGCCGGCCGTCGGTGACGATGCCGACGCCGATACCGGTCGAGGCCTTCACGAACAGCAGGTCGCGGTGCCGTTCGAGGTGACCACGCCGCTCGGAGAGCGCCATCACGTTGGCGTCGTTGTCGACGAAGACCGGGACCCGGCCGCCGGTCAGCTTCTCCAGGTACGGCGCGAGCTCGACTCCGTTCCAGCCGGCCATGATGGGCGAGTCGAGACTCGCGCCGCGCTCGAGCTCGACGGTGCCGGGGATGCTCAGGCCGACGGCGCGCACGTCCGTTACCCGCCGTCCCGCCTCCTTCAGCAGGTCGGTGAACCCGGCCAGCACCTGCGGCATCAGGTCGTCCGGGGCGGCGCCGACCTCCTGCTCGAGGTCGTTGGTGGCGAGGACGCCGCCGTTGAGGTCGCAGACGCCCAGCTGGGTGCGGCTGCGACCGATCGCACCGGCCAGCACCACGCCGGCGTCACGGTTGAATCGCAGCCCGACCGGGGGCCGGCCGCCGGTCGAGGGCTCCCGTTCCTCCTCGACACCCTCGACCACGAGCCCCGACTCGAGCAGGGACGCGATCCGGGCCGCGACCGCCGTACGGGACAGGCCGGTGAGCCGACCGACGTCGCTGCGGGTCCGCGCACGCCCGTCGCGGATCAGCGAGAAGACCTCGCCTGCGGTGGCAGGTCCGGGGACGGAGGACATGACCGCCATTGAACCACTGGCGCGTACTCCTGTTCACCCAACTGTGCGACTTTTGTTTTGTAAAAGTCATAAGTCTGTCTTGCAGAACAACATATCTCCGCCTACGGTGGAGGCTCGTTCAGTCCATTCCCCGGAGAGACAACTGATGTCCCCATCCCCTGGACTTCCTCCCGCACTCCCAGGCCCCGTTCCCCCGGCCGACTTCGTCGTCTTCGGCGGCACCGGCGACCTGGCCGTCCGCAAGCTGCTGCCCGCGCTCTACCTCCGCGACCGCGACGGCCAGCTCCCGGCCGAGACCCGCATCGTGGCCCTGTCCCGCGCCGGTCTCGACGTCGCCGGCTACCGCGACAAGATCCGCGGCGAGCTGCCGCGCTTCGTGCGTGCGGACGAGCTCGACGACGCGGTCCTCGACCGGTTCGTCGCCCGCCTGACCCACGTCAGCATCGACATCGAGCACGAGGCCGGCTGGTCCAGCCTCGTGGAGACTCTCGACCACCCCGAGCGGGTGCGAGTCTTCTACCTCGCCATCGCCCCGTCGCTGTTCGGACCGGTGAGCCGCCGACTCGCCGACCACGGCCTGGTCACCGAGAGCTCGCGGCTCGTCCTGGAGAAGCCGATCGGCCACGACCTCGCCTCCGCGCGGGAGATCAACGACGCCGTCGGCGCGGTCTTCGAGGAGAACCAGATCTTCCGCATCGACCACTACCTCGGGAAGGAGAGCGTGCAGAACCTGCTGGTGACCCGCTTCGCCAACAGCTTCCTCGAGCCGCTCTGGAACGCCAACTGCATCGACCACGTGCAGATCACCGCCGCCGAGTCGCTCGGGGTCGGCACGCGCGGTGGCTACTACGACGGCTCGGGCGCCCTGCGCGACATGATCCAGAACCACCTGCTCCAGCTGCTCTGCCTGGTGGCGATGGAGCCTCCGACGTACGTCGGCCGCGAGACCGTCCGCGACGAGAAGCTCAAGGTGCTCCAGGCCCTGAAGCCGATCACCGGCACCGCCGTGGACAGCTCCGTCGTGGCCGGGCAGTACCGACCCGGCCTCGTCGACGGCACGGCTGTCGCGTCGTACCAGACCGATGCGGAGCGACCCGGCTCGACGACCGAGACCTTCGTGGCCATCAAGGCCGAGGTGCAGAACTGGCGGTGGACCGGGGTGCCGTTCTACCTGCGCACCGGCAAGCGGATGGAGCGACGGGTCTCGGAGATCGTCATCCAGTTCAAGGACGTGCCGCACCCGATGTTCCCCGGCAGCGAAGGCACCAGCGAGCCCAACCGGCTCGTCATCCAGCTCCAGCCCGACGAGGGCATGAAGCTGCACCTCACCGCGAAGGAACCCGGTCCGGGTGGCATCCGGCTGCGCCCGGTCTCGCTCGACCTGAACTACGCCCAGACCTTCCAGCGACACTCGCCCGACGCCTACGAGCGGCTGCTGATGGACGTCGTACGCGGCAACCCGACCCTGTTCATGCGCCGCGACGAGGTCGAGGCCGCGTGGACGTGGGTCGAGCCGATCCTCGAGCGCTGGTCGGCCCCCGGCCACGCTCCCCGCCCCTACCCCGCCGGCACCGGCGGCCCGAGTGCGGCCATCAACCTGCTCGAGCGCGACGGCCGTTCCTGGCACGAGTGAGGACTCCCATGAACCGACGCACGAACACCATCCACCCCGTCGTCGCCGAGGTGACGGCCCGCATCAGCGAGCGGAGCCGGCCCGACCGGACCGCCTACCTGCAGCGCCTCGACGCTGCCGCCGAGCGCGGCCCGGCTCGCGGGCGGCTGGCCTGCGCCAACCTGGCCCACGGGTTCGCCGCGTCCGGGCCGGTCGACAAGGCCGCGCTGCGGGGCAACGTGAAGCCCAACGTCGCGATCGTCTCGGCCTACAACGACATGCTGTCGGCGCACCAGCCCTTCGAGTCCTTCCCGGCCCAGCTCAAGCGGGCCGTGATCCGCTCGGGCGGCATCGCGCAGTTCGCCGGCGGCGTACCGGCCATGTGCGACGGCATCACCCAGGGCCGCGACGGCATGCAGCTCTCCCTGTTCAGCCGCGACGTGATCGCGATGTCGACCGCCATCTCGCTGTCGCACGACATGTTCGACGCCGCGCTGATGCTCGGCGTCTGCGACAAGATCGTGCCCGGCTTGTTGATCGGCGCGCTGTCGTTCGGCCATCTGCCCACGGTCTTCGTGCCGGCCGGCCCGATGACCTCGGGACTGCCCAACGACGAGAAGGCCGCGATCAGGCAGCGGTACGCCGCCGGCGAGATCGGTCGCGAGGAACTGCTCGAGGCCGAGTCGGCGTCGTACCACTCGGCCGGCACCTGCACCTTCTACGGCACCGCCAACTCCAACCAGATGCTGATGGAGGTCATGGGCCTGCACCTCCCGGGCGCCAGCTTCGTCAACCCAGGCACCCCGCTGCGTGCCGCCCTGACCGACGCCGCCGCGGCCCGGTCGACGGCACTGACCGCGTGGGGCGAGAGCTTCACGCCGGTGGGCCGGATCGTCGACGAGAAGGCGATCGTCAACGGTTGCGTGGCGCTGCTCGCGACCGGTGGTTCGACCAACCACACCGTGCACCTCGTCGCCATCGCTCGCGCGGCGGGCATCACCCTCACCTGGGACGACCTGGCCGACCTGTCGGCCGTCGTACCGCTGATGGCGCGGGTGTACCCCAACGGCAAGGCCGACGTGAACCACTTCCACGCCGCCGGCGGGCTGGCGTTCACCGTGCACTCGCTGCTCAAGCACGGGCTGCTGCACGACGACGTCGAGACCGTGGCCGGGCACGGGTTGTGGCGCTACACCACCGAGGCCCGCCTGACCGGCGTCGGTGACAAGGCCGAGCTCACGTGGGAGGAGGGCACCAAGCGCAGCCACGACACCGACGTGCTGCGCGGCGCCGACGACCCGTTCGCGAAGGACGGTGGACTACGGATGCTCGACGGCAACCTCGGCCGTGCGGTGATCAAGACCTCGGCGGTCAAGGCCGAGCAGCGCCAGGTGAAGGCACCGGCCCGGGTCTTCGACGACCAGGCCGACTTCCTGCGTGCCTTCGAGGCCGGTTCCCTCGAGGGCGACTTCGTGGCGGTGATCCGCTTCCAGGGCCCGGCGGCCAACGGGATGCCGGAGCTGCACAAGCTGACCCCGGCCCTCGGGGTCCTCCAGGACCGCGGCCAGCGGGTCGCGCTCGTCACCGACGGCCGGATGTCGGGCGCGTCGGGCAAGGTCCCGGCTGCCATCCACCTCACCCCGGAGGCATCGGTCGGCGGACCACTCGCCCGGGTGCAGGACGGCGACCTGGTCAGTCTCGACGCCGACACCGGCCTGCTCGACGTGCACGTCTCGGCGTACGACCTAGAGAACCGGCCCGTCGCCCGGGCTGACGACTCGCTGGTCTTCGGGACGGGACGGGAGCTGTTCGCCGCCTTCCGCTCCCACGTCGGCCCGGCCGACCAGGGTGCCAGCGTGTTCCCGACCCACGGTTTCGTGGAGGACCTCGATGCCTGAGTCGTTGCTCGACCGCGTGCCGGTCATCCCCGTCGTCGTGCTCGACGACGTCGCCCATGCCGTTCCCGTCGCCCGGGCCCTCGTGGACGGAGGCGTGCCCGTGATCGAGCTGACCCTGCGCACGCCTGCGGCGCTGGACTGCATCGAGCAGATCGCGAGCAACGTGCCCGACATCCTCGTCGGGGCGGGCACGATCGTCGTACCCGAGCAGGCCAAGCAGGCGCTCTCCGCGGGCGCGCAGTTCCTGGTCTCCCCCGGTACGACGGACGAGCTGGCCGCCTCCATGCAGGAGACCGGGCTGCCACACCTGCCCGGCGCCGCCACGGTCAGCGAGGTCATCCGACTGCTCGAGCTCGGCTACCGGGAACTGAAGTTCTTCCCGGCCGAGGCCTCCGGCGGATCTGCCTTCCTCAAGGCGGCCGGTGCTCCGCTGCCCCAGGCCAGGTTCTGCCCCACGGGCGGGATCACCCCGGACAGCGCACCGTCGTACCTCTGCCTGGCCAACGTCGGCTGCGTCGGCGGCAGCTGGCTGACACCGACGGACGCGATCGCCCAGGGCGACTGGGCACGGATCAGCCGGCTGGCCGCCGAGTCGACCTACCTGGCCGCCTGACGTGGTTCAGCTGGCGCCGAGCGAACGCCAGTAGGCGTTGAGCGCGCCGTTCGTCTTCACGAACCACACGATCAGCCCGACGAAGAAGAACCACCCCAGGAGCAGCGCCCACAGCCCGGTGATCGCGCTCACCGGGCGTGCCTGACCGCGCCGTTCGTAGAGGTCGCCCACCTCGTTGGAGTTCAGGAAGGGCATCACGATGCCGATGAAGATCGCGAGGATCAGCGCCACGCCGCCGCCGATGCCCTGGCCGGAGTGACGCTTCATCTCGTCGTGCGTCTTGTAGTACCAGTACCACGTGTAGAAGCCGAGCGTGACGATCGTGAGCAGCACGCAGGTGCCGGTGCTGCGCACCTGACCGACCGGTCCGGTCATCGCCAGCTGCCCCGGCGGCGGCGGCGGCATCATCTGGCCGTACCCGGGTGCGACGGTGGCCGGCGGGGGTGCGGTCGGCGGGACCTGCTGTCCCGGATCACTGGTCTCCGACATGGCTCTCCTCCTGGGACGGGGCCGGCGCGAGATCGCCGGTCGATCGTCACCCTAGGCGCCAGCGCCTGCCGAGTTCTGTGGTTTGCCGGACGCGGCAGCACGGCAGTCCCTACCGTGGAGCCATGCCTCGTGTCCGATTCGTCCGTTTCTCGGTGCTGGCCGGCCTTGCCGGGCTGGCGGTCCTGACGACCTTGCAGGCCGCTCCGGCGCCGGTCGCGGCCCCTTCCGCCGACCCGCAGCTCGCCTCGGCCTGGGTGCCTCCGAACCCCACCAACGCCGGCAAGATCTTCCGCTGGGGCAACAAGCAGTGGGGCGACGAGTTCGTGAACCCGCTGTCCTCGACCTGGAAGGTGAACCGTCCGGGCCTGGTACGCAACCAGCACGGGATGCTCACCCTCGACACCGCCAGCACGGGCGCGACCGTGTACGCGACGTACAGCGGGCACAACCGCACCTACGGCCGCTGGGAGGCCCGCGTCCGCGGACGGCAGTACGGGTCGGGGGGCCGGCCGTACACGCTGTACTGGGAGCTGGTGCCGAGCAGCCAGCCCTACCACTGCGGCGCCGGCAACCTCGTGCTGAGCCAGTACACGCTGGGCACCAACACCGCCGAGATGCACGTGCGCAACCTGCCGAACACCGACTTCACCACGAGCCGGTGGATGTACCTCAACGACAACGAGTTCCACACCTTCGCCGTGGAGGTCACCCCCGACCACGTCTCCTGGTTCGTCGACACCAAGGTGATCCGCACCGAGCGGCGACCCGCGGCGCTCGAGGGCGTCGCCCTGATGCCGCGCTTCCGGGTGCAGGGCGTGGCCGGGGCCAAGATGAACCGCGGCCGGATGCAGATGGACTGGATGCGCTACTACACCCTCGACCGCGCGAACGCGCAGTCGATCGAGGCACCGGCGCTCACCCAGTCGACCTACGCCCCCGCCTGCTGATCGGCGGGTCAGTCCCTGAAGACCGGGGCGCGACCGTCGTGGCGGGCCGCCACCGCCTCGTCGAAGTTGTCGGTGAGCAGCCGGACGTAGAGCTGGCCGAGGCCCTCCGCGTTCATGTGCTGCGACAGGCTGCCGGCGTCGAGGCCTGACCACAACGTGCGCTTGGTCAGCTCCACACCAGGCCGACTCCAGCCCGCGATCCGGGTGCCGACCTCGATCGCCGCCGGCAGCAGCTCGTCGGCCGTGACCACGCGCGAGACGAGGCCTATGCGCTCGGCCTCGGCGGCATCGACGTCGCGCCCGGTGAGCATGATCTCGAACGCGCGCGAGGACCCGATCGCCCGAGGCAGCAGGTAGCTGAGCCCGAGCTCGCTCGCGGTCAGCCCGTTGTTGATGCCGGCGGCGCGGAAGAAGGCTCCCTCCGCGGCGAGCCGGATGTCACAGGCCAGGGCGAGGCACAACCCGCCTCCGATCGCCGCACCGTTGACCGCTGCGATCACCGGCTGGTGCAGGCCGCGCAGGGCCAGCACGACCTCGTCGAGGATCTCCATCGCGCGCAGCGCCACCGTCGCCTGCGTGAGCCCCGAGGTGTTCGGCATCCGACCGCGCTCACCGCTCTGGTCGGCACCGGAGCAGAAGCCGCGGCCGGCCCCGGTGAGCACGACGGCGCGCACGTCGTTGTCGTCGGACAGCTCGCGCAGTCGTGCACGTAACGGGACCATCACGTCGAACGACATCGAGTTCATCCGCTCGGGCAGGTTCAAGGTGACCTGGGCGACGCCGGCTACCGGCCGGTCGACGAACACGTGATCCATGCGCCGAGTATGGCGGTCGCGAGCTTGCCCCGGAACGGCGAGGGCCCGGGCCGTGAGACCCGGGCTCTCGTCGTCCTACAGGACGTGTGTCAGTTGCTCTTCAGCAGGATGCTCACGCTCGCGCCGCGGGAGCTGTCCCCGTTGGCGGTCGCGGTCAGCTGGCCCTGGGCACCGGCGGCGACCGGACCGTTGCTGTCGGCGAACAGTCCGACGGCGTGGGCACTGCCGGTGTCCGAGGGCAGACCCTGCGCACGGACGGTCGGCGCGTTGGGACCGGTGGGCGCAGCGATCGTGGTCGAGGTGTTCGACCGGTCGGCCCAGTAGGTCAGCAGCCAGTTCGTGCTCCCGCTCGAGGTGACGGCCGGGCTGGTGTGGGCGGCGCCGGCTGCGTTGTCGATCTTGGAGGCGGACACCGCGATCGGTGTGGTGCCGTCGGTGTTGCGGTAGACGGCGACGGTGACGTCGGACTTGGCGATCGCCGAGGCCGTCACGGTCACCTTGACGTTGGCGGCGGTGTCGGCAGCGGTCGCCGTCTTCGTGTAGGCCCGCAGGGCCATCGCGCTGGAGCCGTTCTTGTTCTCGATCTCGGTCCAGCCGCTCGGACCGGTGTAGGTCGGCGTGATGCTGGCGGCGCCGAAGAACAGCACCATGGTGTCTCCGACGTGCACCCCGCTCGGCAGCGTGACCGTGGCCAGGGTGCGGTTGCCGGCGGTCGACGCCGCACCGATGAACGCGACGTTGCTGACCGGGTCGACGCCGGGGTCGGTCGGGTTCGCCGTCTGGGTGTCGGTCGCGGTGTGCCCGTGGCCGTCGCTGACCGTCAACGTCACCGTCTGGGCCCCCGAGGCGGCGTAGGTGTGTGACGGGTTGGTCTCCGTCGACAGCGGCGTGCTGTCGCCGAAGTCCCAGCTGTAGCTCAGCGTGTCGTTCTCCGGGTCACTCGAGGTCGACCCGGTGAACGAGCAGGTCAGGTCGGTGCAGCTGACCCCGGTGATGTGCGCGGTCGGAGCCGTGTTGGGCGGGTCGGTCGGGTTCGCCGTCGCCGTGTCGGTGGCGGTGTGCCCGTGGCCGTCGCTGACCGTCAACGTCACCGTCTGGGCCCCCGAGGCGGCGTAGGTGTGTGAGGGGTTGGTCTTCGTCGACAGCGGCGTGCTGTCGCCGAAGTCCCAGCTGTAGCTCAGCGTGTCGTTCTCCGGGTCACTCGAGGTCGACCCGGTGAACGAGCAGGTCAGGTTGGTGCAGCTGACCCCGGTGATGTGTGCGGTCGGAGCCGTATTGGGCGGGTCGGTCGGGTTCAGCGTCGCCGTGTCGGTCGCGGTGTGCCCGTGGCCGTCGTTGACGGTCAACGTGACCGTCTTCGCACCGGCGGAGCCGTAGACGTGGGTGGGGTTGGCGGTGGTGCTGTGCGCGCTGTTGTCGCCCCAGTTCCAGTCGTAGGTCAGCGTGTCGCTGTCGGGGTCGCTGGAGCTCGAACCGTCCGGGGAGCAGGACAGGTCCGTGCAGCCGGTGCTGGTGATGTGCGCCGTCGGAGCCGTGTTGACGATTGGGTCGGTGGGCGCTGCGGTCACTGTGTCGGTGCCGGTCGCGTTCTGCGGGTCGGTGACGGTCAGCGTGACGGTCTTGGTGCCGCTGGACCCGAAGGCGTGCGACGCCGTGGCGGTGGTGCCGTGGGTGGTGCCGTCACCCCAGTTCCAGTCGTAGGTCAGCGTGGCGCTCTCCGGGTCGGTCGACGAGCCACCGTCGAAGGAGCAGGTCAGGTCGGTGCAGCCCACCAGCGCGGCGTGGGCCACGGGGTTCTGGTTGGGAGCCGGAGCACCCTGGCCGCTGAGCAGCACGCTGAAGGTCAGCCCGGAGTTCTTGCTGCTCGGGTCCGCCGTGGCGTTCAGGCCGCCCTGGACGCCACTGCTGACCCGGCGGTTGCTGTCGGTGAGCAGCGAGGAGACGTGACCGGTCCCGGACGCCGTGCCCTCGGAGCGCTGGGTCTGTCCGGTCGGACCGGTCCATCCCGTCGTGGTGGAGCCCTTGTCGGACCAGTAGCTCAGCAGCCAGCCGGTGCCGTTGGGCGCCGTGACCGTCGGGGTCTGGTGCACGACCGTCGAGACGGTCTGGCTGGTGCCCTCGACCGCGGCGACCGCCGGCGAACCGATGCCACGGTAGACGGCGAGCGTCATGTCGTCCTTGACGAGCACGGGGGTGCCATCGGCGGCGCTGGTGGTCACGACCGTGACGGCGGTGCCGGCCAGGTCGGAGGCGGTGGCCGTCTTCGTGTAGACCTTGCCCATCTGGGTGCCGGCGCTCTCGCTGTCCGCCTGGGTCCAGCCTGCAGGACCGGTGAAGACGGGCGTCGTCGAGTTGGCGCTGAAGAACAGCACCAGGGTGTCCCCGACCTTGGTGCCGGTGGGCACCGTGATCGTGTGGTTGGAGCGGTTGCCGTTGTTGTTGGCCGAGTTCACGAAGCTGATCGAGTCGGCGTAGCTGGTCACGGTGGCCGTCCGGGTGACCGCGTTGGTCGCACCCTTGTTGTCGGTCACGACCAGCGTCACCGGGCGGTCACCGGCGGAGGCGTAGGTGTGCGTCGCGGTGGCGCCGGTGCCGTGAGCGGTGCCGTCGCCGAAGTCCCAGTCATAGGTCAGCGCGCCACCCTCGGGGTCGGTCGACCCGCTGGCGTCGTAGGAGCACACGAGCTGGTTGCAGGAGATGGAGGCGTTGGCGACCGGCGGGTCGTTCACCGCGGCCGGGCTGACCTGCATCGGGAACAGGGCCCGCGAGGACCAGCCGGTGCCGGCGGCACTGATGACGGCAGCGGTGCCGTTGACGGCGCCGTGGTTGGGCTGGCTCCAGGTGGCCTGCCACAGGTTGCCCGAGGAGCTGGCGAAGAAGAGCTTGCCGCCAGCGACGAAGGCGCCGCGGACGTTGCGGTAGTCGATGCCGCCGGTGCCGCTGGTGGCGGTGGTGAAGCGCTGCTGGCCGACCACGCCGTCCTCGATCTCGAAGGCCCGACGGTAGAGCACGTTGTTGGCGGTCGTGGTCCCGGACTTCGTGTAGTAGATGAAGCCGCCCGAGTAGAAGATGCTGGTGATCGTCTTCACGTCGGTGTGCCAGTCGGTCTGGGCCACCAGGGCGTCCGAGGTGTTGACCGCGGTGGCGGCGCCGTAGTTGGTGCCGTCGAAGGTCTGCTTGGTCATCGAACCGTCGGTGCTCAGCTTGTAGAGCACGCCGTTGACCATGAACGCACCGACGCTGGTGCTCCAGCCCGGGCCGTTGTTGACGTTGGCGGCCGTGCCGGCGGTGGTGCCGGTGAAGGTGCGCTTCTGCAGCTGGGTGGCTGCGGTCGCGACCTTGTAGACGTCAGCCGGGAGCGTGTTGGACTGCAGCGGCTGCAGCTTGCCGCCACCCGCGAGGGGCAGGAAGGCGATGCGGGCGTGGTAGGTGTTACCGGTCGTGTGCCCGAGCAGCTCGGTGTCGGATCCGACGTACAGGCCGTCGCTCGTGGCGAGCAGGTCCTGGACACCGACGCCGCGGGCGCGAGTCGGGTTCCAGGAGTACGGCATGCCGTTGACCGGGTTCAGCGCGGCGATGCCCTCACGGCTGACCGCACCCTGACCGGCGGTGTCTCCGGCCGACGGGTTGTTCTGCCAGCGCATGTGGCCGCCGGTGTAGACGACGTTGTCGGTGACCTCGACGGTCCAGGTCGTGTCGCCGCCGGTGTACGCCGACCAGGTCACCGGCGTGGCAGCAGCAGTGCCCGAGGACTCGAAGCGGAACACGCCGTCACAGCCGATGGTGCCGCTGTTGCTCTGCGTGCCGCCCCAGGCGCCGGTGGTGGAGACGATGAAGTAGCTGCCGTCCGGGGAGTACTCGACATCGGTCATGTAGGTGTCGAACTTCGAGGAGCAGCCCGCGGTGAACTGGTTGGTCGACCACGTCGAAAGCGTCTGGTGGGCGTTGGGGTCGGCAGGGGCGCTCGCGAAGTTGGCGATGTTGAACTTGGCGATCTGGGACCGCGCCTGGCCGTCGACGGTGGTGAAGTTGCCGACCGCCATCAGCTGGGTGTTCTGCTTGTTGACCGAGATCTGCAGCACGTCGGTGACGGCGCCGGCGATCTCGGGACGGTGGAGCCCGTCGATGACGGCGTTGAAGTAGGGGTCACGCTTGCCGGTGTCGGCGTTCAGCGCGCCGAGACCCTTCTGGGCGATGCCGGCGAAGTGCGTCATCTTGCCGGCGACGAACAGGTGGGTGCCGACCAGCTCGAGGTCGCGGATGTCGCCGCTGATGGTCGGCGCCACGAACGTCGGGTCGATGACTCCGGTGGTGACGTTGATCTTGAAGATGCGGCCCGGCATCGACTGCCCGCCGGCCGAGGTGAACGAGCCGGCGACGTAGACGGACTGGCCGTCCGCGGCCGGCAGCACCTTGTAGACGGTGCCGAGCGGGTTGGGGGCGAAGGTCGTGGAGACCTGGCCGGTGGTGGCGTTGAAGGCGAGCACGCCGACCCGGGTCAGGGTCGTGGAGGTGTTGGCGTTCTGCACCTGGGTGAACTGACCGCCGACGATGATCTGGTTGCCGACCTTGGTGATCGAGTACGTCGAGCCGTCGAGGATGTCCGGCGTGAGGGCGCTCGGCTCGTCGCTGACGATCTTGCCCGTCTGGGGGGCGGTGTTGCCGGTGTCGGCCGCCTGGGCGGCTGGCGTCAGGGTCGAGACACCCGTCGCCACCAGAACGACGAACAGCAACATGGAGAAGTACTTGCGCACTCGGATGACCCCCGTAGGCAAACGCGACACCGCGCTCCCGGCGGCGCGTTCGCATATCCTCCCCCCGCTTCCGGGGATCGCCCAGAACCGGACAGAACCGGTCTGGTCCACCGATCAACCACCCACAGACTTTCACCCGATAGGTCCGATTTAGGTGGTATGAGCGCCTGGCCGCGCCTAGATCTCTTCGATCGGCGCGATCTCCGCGGCCTCCTCGGCAGCAGCTTCCTCGCGCTCGGTGAGCGCATCGGTCAGCAACGTCACCAGCGCCTCGAGCTGCACGTCGGCCGAGGACGAGACCTCTTCGTCGGAGCCGTCGAGCGCCCGAGCCGCGAGCCCGGCCTTGCTGTCGATCAGCTCGGCGATGCGGGTGTCGATGGTCTGCGCCGCGATCACGCGCCAGGCCGTGACCGGCTCGTCCTGGCCGATCCGGTGGATCCGGTCGATGGCCTGGGTCTGCTCGGCGTCGGTCCACGAGAGCTCGGCCAGCACCATGTTGGAGGCCACCTGGAGGTTGATGCCCACGCCGGCCGCGCTCAGCGAGCAGACGATGACCGCGACGTCGGGGTCGTTGACGAAGGCCTCGATGTTCTTCTTGCGGGCGTTCGGGGTCTGGTCGCCGCGGATCGAGGAGTAGCGGAGCCCACGCTTCTCGAAGGTCGCCTCGGCGGTGTCCATCACGTCGATGTGCTTGGCGAAGAAGACGACCTTGCCGACGCTGCGGGCGAGCTGGGCGGTGTAGTCGGCAGCAAGCCCGGCCTTGGCCTGGCCGATGCGCCGCATCATGTTGAACACGTTCTCGCCCGAGCCGGCGTCGCTGTCCTCGCGCTCCCACGACGCCACCCGGCGGACCAGCTCGTGGTCGATGCCCTCGACGACCACGCCCGAGGTGCGGGTGGCCAGGGCACTGTCGTAGCGGCGTACGAGGCGACGCGCGAGCTCGCGCTCGGCCTCGCGGATGGAGCGGCCGACCTCGTCGTCGAGCTCGACCGGCAGGTCCGCGACCCGACGGGCCGGGATGTCGGCGGCCACGTCGACCTTGCGGCGACGCACGATGCCCATGTCGATGACGGCGGTGCGTGCCGCGGCGTAGAACCCGCGGTCGGCCGGAGTCAGCCCGTTCTCCTCGAGCGCCAGCATCAGCTCGGCACGCGGTTTCTTCTCGTCGATCCAGCCGAGGAACTGCCAGATCGCGCGGAAGTCCTCGATGTCGTTGATCAGCGGGGTGCCGGTCAGCGCCATCAGGAGCGGGCGGCCCATCCGGGCGCGGATCCGCTCCGAGAGCTCGAGCACGTGCTGGGAGCGCTGCGAGGACTTGTTCTTGATGAAGTGCGCCTCGTCCACGACCATGCCGCGGAAGCCGAGGTCGCCCAGCCAGCCGACGTGGCGGTCCAGCACCTCGTAGTTGACGACCACGATGTCGGCGAAGCCGTCGACGTTGTCGCCGTCGCCGTGGATGACGGTCGCCTTGCGACGGGGTGTCCAGAGCTCGGCCTCGTGGGCCCAGTTGGCCTTGACGACGTTGGGTACGACGGCCAGCAGCGGGTAGGCGTTGGCAGCCTGTGCAGCCAGCAGGGCCTGGGCTGTCTTGCCGAGGCCGGGCTCGTCGGCCAGCAGGAAGGTGCGGTGGCCGGCCTTCGCGGCGGCGACGACCTGCGCCTGGTGGTGCATCAGCTCCTGGCCGCCCGGCGCCCACAGCGAGGTCGGCTCGGGGAGCGGCATGCACGAGGTGGCCCCGGCCGAGGGCTCCTCGAACGCACGGAACAGCGGGCCGAGGAGCTCCCAGGTGGCGAGCGCTCGCGGCTGCACGTTGCGCGGCGCCGCGTTGGAGAAGTCGGGGGCGAGGAACGGGTTCGCCAGCTGGCGGGAGATCACGGACTGGGGCACCACGCGTCGTTCGGCGGGGCGGTCGGAGGTCGTCTCGGGGGCCGGCTCCTCGACCTCGGCCTCGACACCACCGGCCTCGAGCATCTCGCGCTTCAGCGCCTTGGCGGCGTCGGAGACGACGGCGTCCTCACCGAGCAGCTCGAAGAGGGAGGGGTTGCGCGCGGCGGTCTTGGCCAGGATCGTCGCGATGCCGTCGAGCCGCTTGAGCTGTCCGTCGCGCTGGGCCTCGGTGCTGTCCTTGTCGGCCTTGATGCGGGCGCGTTCATCGCGCACGAGCAGCGCCACCACCTGGAACATGGTGCGGTCGGAGACTCGCATCGTGCCGCGCTCGACCCTGGTCTCGATCTCGCGCACCTTGCGGGCGAGGACCGGGATGATCCCCTCGTTGTCGCGTGCCCGGGCACCCTGCTGGTCCCGTTGCGGCGTACGGCGACCCCGCGGTTGACGTCTGCTCTGACGAGCCACTCACTCCTCCTCCGGAGTATCCGGGGCACCTACGCACACCGGACCACATCCGCTCGCACCCATGGCCGGCGCGACCGGGCGTCGTACGGAACGGGCCTGGATGCGGCTGCTCCGCGACGCGGCCCGCGGACCTGAGAGAGGTCGACGCTTCGGGCCCGATGGCCCATCCACGCTGCGGTGCCGTGGCCAATACTAGCGCGATCCGGGTTTCTGTCCGGCTCCGACCCGTCAGGAGTTCCCATGGGAAGCGACTTCTCCGAGGCCACCGCTACCGACGCCGTCGTCGAGAGCTTCGCCGAAACACCCGACGCGCGCCTGCGCGAGGTGATGCAGTCCTTCACCCGGCACCTGCACGCCTTCGTCCGCGACGTGGAGCCCACCCAGGGCGAGTGGGAGGCCGCGATCGGGTTCCTGACCGCGGTCGGCCACCTCTCCGACGACCGGCGTCAGGAGTTCATCCTGCTCTCCGACGTCATGGGCGTCTCGATGCTGGTCGACGCGATCAACAACCGCCGACCGGTCGGCGCGACGGAGTCCACCGTGCTCGGCCCGTTCCACGTCGTCGAGTCGCCGGCCCGTGCACTCGGCGATGACCTGGCCGAGGCCCACGAGGCGCCCCGGTGCCTGGTCCGCGGCCGGGTCCTCGACCTCGACGGCCGACCCGTCGCCGGCGCGCTGGTCGACGTCTGGCAGGCCGACGACCAGGGCTTCTACGACGTGCAGAAGGATGACCTGGCGCCCGACCTGCGTGGGCTGTTCACCTGCGACGAGGTCGGCCGGTTCTGGTTCCGGACGATCGTGCCGCTCCACTACCCGATCCCCGACGACGGTCCCGTCGGCGCGCTGCTGCGTGCGACGGGACGGCACCCCTACCGGCCGGCGCACATCCACTTCATCGCCGGCGCGGCCGGGCACAACCCGGTCACCACCCACCTGTTCGTGGAGGGCAGCCCCTACCTCGAGGACGACACCGTGTTCGGGGTGAAGCAGAGCCTGGTGCGCCCGGTCAGGCAGGAGGACGACGAGGAGACCGCGACGAGCCTGGGCCTGCCCAACCCGTTCCAGGTCATCGACTTCGACATCACCCTGGCCGAGGACAGGTCACCCACGGGCGGCTGATCGCAGCCCGCTTCCCACCCGGTGCAGGTGCCGCAGCCCGATGGCGTACGCCGCGAACGGCGCCGCCTCGGTGTAGCCGACCCCTCGTCGCTCGCAGAAGTCACGGACGACCGGCTGGGCCAGGCGCAGGTTGGGACGTGGCATGTTCGGGAACAGATGGTGCTCGATCTGGTAGTTCAGACCGCCGATCGCGGTGTCGATGAACCGGCTTCCCCGGATGTTGCGGGAGGTCAGGACCTGCCGGAGCAGAGGGTCGACGGCCTGCTCGGCGTCCATCACCGGCATCCCCTTGTGGCCCGGGGCGAAGGACATCCCGAGGTAGATCCCCTGCAGGCCCTTGTGCACACCGATGAACGCGAGCACCTGGACCCAGGTGAGCGTGGTGGCCAGCAGGGCGGCGTACGCCAGGAAGTGCCCGGCCAGCAGCACCGACTCGCTGGACCGGCCACGCAGACCGGGCTTGAACAGCTGGCGGACGCTGGAGACGTGCAGGTTGAAGGCTTCTCCCAGCAGCATCGGGAAGAACAGGCCGGCCTGATGACGCGTCAGCCAGGCCAGGAATCCTCGCCGCTGGTCGGCCTGGCCGGCATCGAAGACCAGGGCACCGGCGTAGACGTCCGGGTCGGTGTCGAGGTCGTTCGGATGTGCGTGGTGGAGGTTGTGCTTGGCCACCCACCAGCTGTAGCTCAGGCCACCGAGGAGGTTGCCGCACACGACTCCGAGGCGGCGGCTGGTACGCGAGCTGTGGGTGACCTGCAGGTGGCCGAGGTCGTGGCCGAGGAACCCCAGCTGGGTGGAGACCACTGCCAGCACCGGTGCCAGTGCCAGCAACGCCCAGGAGTGGGACCACATGACCATGCCGGCGACGACGAGGCCGCCGACGACAGCGATCACGGCGAAGACACCGGCGTAGAACCAGGGCCGCCGGTCCAACAGGCCCAAGGCCCTGATCTCGCGGGCGAGATCGCCGTAACCGTTGGCGGCGGGTGAGGGACGGATCGAGTTGCTGGCCACAGGGGCTCCCGGTGTCGGGCTGGCGCCGCCGGGGTCTGGAGTGGCTGGGCCTCCAACCTACTCGCACCTGGGTGGACGGGCAGGAAATGCTTGGCCCGCCTCACTCCTGCGGCGGGTCCTCCCCGACGAGGCCGTCGACCGCCTCGCGGAACAGGTCGGCGTGCCCGACGTGCCGGGCGTACTCGTCGTGCAGGTCGACCAGCATCCGGCGCAGGTTCGGCGTCCACTCACCGAACGGGATCGCGATCGGCCGGTCGAGGCCGCCGTCGGCGAGGGCCGCGGCGGTCGCGGCCTTCGACCTCTCCACGGCGGTGCGCCACAGGTCGTAGAGCTCCTCGGGGGAGTCGTCGGCCGACGTCCGCCACTCGAAGTCGGGGTCCTCCCCCGGGTCGATGGTGTCCCAGGGCGGAGCGGGGCGCCGACCGGTGATGGCCCGGGCCATCATTCGTTCCTCGACGCCGGCCATGTGCTTGACCAGGCCGCCGATCGTCATCGCGCTCGGCGGGTGCGGCTGTCGCAGGGCAGCGGCGTCGAGGCCGCCGACCTTCCACGCGAACTGCGCCCGCGAGCGAGCGAGGGCGAACAGCAGCATCTCCACCTCGTCGGGGGTGAGCGAGGGCTCGTCGATGTGGGTGTCCAGGGTCGTGGTCGATGTGGGGTTCGGGGCGGTGTTCTCAGTCATGGCGCGACGCTAGTGTCGGTTCCGGACGTTCCACTTCCGGATCAGGAGACGCCGTGCCCGAGATCAGCCCGACGGCTCGCGCGCTGCAGGCGCTCGAGCTGATCCAGGGCAGTCCGGGCATCACGGCGGGGCGGCTGGCTGACAAGCTCGGCGTCTCAGAGCGGGCCGCGCGGCGCTACGTCACCATCCTGCGCGAGGCCGAGATCCCCATCGACTCCGTCCGCGGACCGTACGGCGGCTACCGGGTCGGCCGCGGGCTCCGGCTGCCGCCGCTGGTGTTCAGCGCCACCGAGGCCCTGGGCCTGGTGATGGCCGTGCTCGACGGGCACCACCAGGCGGGCGATCCGGCCGACCCGGTCGGCAGTGCGCTGGGCAAGATCGTCCGGGCCTTGCCCGAGCCGGTGGCAGCGCAGGCCGAGGCGGTGCGTCGCACCGCCGCGCCCGCACCAGACCGCGCCGCTGCCCGCCCGGAGTCCGGCACCACGATCGCGCTGGTGGAGGCCTGCGGCCAGCACCGGCTGACCAGGATCGACTACCGCTCCGAGGCCGGGTCGGCCTGGACCGTCGACGTCGAGCCGTGGGCGGTCGTCGTACGCCACGGTCGGTGGTACCTCCTGTGCCAGGTCCCGGCCAAGGACGCCGTCCGCGCCTACCGGGTCGACCGCGTGCAGTCGGTGGACCTGCTCGACCGCACCTTCACTCCGCCGAGCGAGCTGGACCCGGTCGGCCTGCTCGAGGACCACCTCGCGGTCGGCTGGGAGTTCGACGTGGAGGTCGTCATCGATGCTCCTGTCGAGGAGGCCAGGCGCTGCGTCCCCCGTGCCCTCGGCCGGCTCGAGGAGGTCGACGACCACACCTCGCGGCTCACGGCGAGCACCGGCAACCCCTACTGGTACGCCGAGCAGCTGACCGCCATCCCGGCCTCGTTCCGGGTCCTCGGCGGGGTCGAGCTGCAGCACACGACCCGCGAGCTGGGGCAGCGGCTGCTCGACGCGGGAGCCAGCGACTAGTCAGCCGGACGGCTCCGGACCCTGCGCACGATCAACCGGGTCTCGTTGACGGCGAAGCCCACGACCAGCAGGACCGCCGAGACGACGCCCCAGACCAGTCCAGCGACCGGGGCGATGTCGCACTCCTCGCCAGATCCGCACTGGGTGCCGGAGAAGATCGACGTGGCCGCACTCGCCGCCACGATCACGATGACCACGGCGCTCACGGTGTAGGCGCCGAACCGCCGCAGCACGGTGGGCTGCAGGCTTCCCCACCAGCACGCGAGCACGACCGCGACGACCAGCGGGACGAACCCGAGATCCTGCGCCTCCACCCACACCACCCCCCTGCGTCAGTCCGGCATGCCCTTGAGCCGCCGACTGACGGCGGCCTCGGCCTCGCGACCGGCCTGGCGCTCGGCGAGCGCGTGCCGCTTGTCCCAGGACTTCTTGCCACGGGCCAACGCGATCTCGACCTTGGCGCGACCGTCCTTGAAGTAGAGCTTGAGCGGCACGATCGTCAAACCGCTCTCGCTGACCCGACGCTCGATCTTGTCGATCTCGGCGCGGTGGAGCAGCAGCTTGCGCTTGCGTCGCGACGCGTGGTTGGTCCACGTCGCCTGCTCGTACTGCGGGATGTGCACGCCGTGCAGCCAGATCTCGCCGCCGTCGATGTCGGCGAAGCCGTCCACCAGAGAGGCCCGCCCCGCGCGCAACGCCTTCACCTCGCTGCCCTGGAGGACGATCCCAGCCTCCCAGGAGTCGCCGAGGTGGTAGTCGTGCGCCGCCTTGCGGTTGCGCGCGACGACCGGATCGGTCTGGGGCTTCTTCATCCCGGTGATTCTGCCAAGAAGTCAGGAGAGGCCGAGGATGGTCCCATCGTCGGCCAGGTCGATGCGCGAGGCGGACGGGTCGCGCGGCAGCCCGGGCATCGTCATCATGTCGCCGCACACCACCACGACGAAGCCGGCGCCGGCCGACAGCCTGACCTCGCGGACGTGCAGCTCGTGACCTGAGGGCGCACCCAGGGAGGCCGGGTCGGTGGAGAAGGAGTACTGCGTCTTGGCCACGCACACCGGCAGTCCGCCGTACCCGTCCCGCTCGACGCGCTGCAACCGTCGACGCGCCTTGGCCTCCCACGTCACGATGCCGGCGCCGTAGAGCCGGGCCGCGATGGCCTCCACCTTCGCGGTCAGCGACAGGTCGTCGTCGTAGGTGAAGGAGAAGGTGTACGGCGAGGGCTCGTCCATCGCCTGCAGCACGCCCTTCGCGAGGTCGTGCGCCCCGACTCCGCCGTCGACGAAGTGGGTGGCCGGGAAGGCACGGACTCCCTCGGCTGCGACGAGCTCGACCACCTTGGCCACCTCGGCGTCGGTGTCGGTCGGGAACCGGTTGACCGCGACGACGCACGGCACGCCGTACACCTCGCGGATGTTGTGCAGGTGCCGACGCAGGTTGACCATCCCGGCCTCGACCGCACCGAGGTCCTCGGTGCCGAGGTCGGCGAGGGCCACTCCGCCGTGGTACTTCAGTGCCCGCACCGTCGCGACCACGACCGCCACGTCGGGACGCAGGCCGGACTTGCGGCACTTGATGTCGACGAACTTCTCCGCCCCCAGGTCGGCTCCGAAGCCGGCCTCGGTGACCACCATGTCGGCCAGCCGCAGGCCGGCGCGAGTGGCCATCACCGAGCTGCAGCCGTGGGCGATGTTGGCGAACGGGCCGCCGTGCACGAAGGCCGGAGCGCCCTCGAGGGTCTGCACCAGGTTGGGCGCGAGCGCGTCCCGCAGCAGCACCGCCATCGCCCCGTCGGCGCCGAGGTCGCGGGCGGTCACCGGCTGGGTCCCGCGCGTGTAGCCGATCACGATGTCGCCGATGCGACGCTTCAGGTCACCCCAGGACTCGGTGAGGCAGAAGATCGCCATCAGCTCCGAGGCGACCACGATGTCGAACCCGTCCTGACGGGGAAAGCCGTTGGCGTGCCCACCGAGGCCCACGGTGACCTCGCGGAGCGCGCGGTCGTTCATGTCGAGCACGCGCTTCCAGGAAATGTTGCGGACGTCGATGTCCAGCTCGTTGCCGTGGTGCACGTGGTTGTCGATCAACGCCGCCAACAGGTTGTTCGCCGCGGCGATGGCCGCGAAGTCGCCGGTGAAGTGCAGGTTGATGTCGGTCATCGGCACCACCTGGCTGTAGCCGCCACCGGCCGCGCCGCCCTTCATGCCGAACACCGGTCCCATCGACGGCTCGCGCAGGCACGCCACCGTGCGGTGTCCCAGACCGTGCAGCGCATCGGTGAGACCGACGGTGGTCGTCGTCTTGCCCTCACCGGGCGGGGTCGGGGACATCGCGGTCACCAGCACCAGACGACCCAGCGGCCTGTCCGCGAGCGACGCGAGATGGGTCAGGTCGACCTTGGCCTTGTAGTGGCCGTAGGGCACCAGATGCCGTTCCTCGATCCCGAGGGTCTCGGCGGCGATGTCCCTGATCGGGCGCAGCGTTGCGGCGTTGGCGATTTCGATGTCCGACAGCACTGTCGACCCTCCCTGGTGATCCCCCTCTGCGCACGGTAGCCGAGCACCGGCTGGTCAGGCTGGTGCGGCCGCGACGGGTCCAGACCTGTGGGAGGTACGCCGGGTCAGGGACCCAGGTTCGCCGACCACCGCTCCTCGATGCGTCCGAACCTCCACACGGCGAGCGCGACGATCCACGAACCGAGGAACAGCGCGACGATGGCGTAGCCGGCGTAGTCGAGGGGGATGTCGGCGATCGCGCGCAGCGGCCCGGACGTGATCTCGGCCTGGTCGGCGACCACGCCGATCAGCTCGATCGTGCCGATGATCAGCGCCACGGCGACCGAGATCGAGGTGATGGTGATGTTGTAGAACACCTTGCGCACCGGCTGTGCGTTCGCCCAGCCGTAGGCGCCGTTCATCAGCACCCCGTCGACGGTGTCCATCAGGCACATGCCGGCGGCGAACAGGATCGGGAGCACCAGGATCGCGTAGAACGGGAGGCTGAAGGCAGCCGCACCACCGGCGAGCACGAGCAGCCCCACCTCGGTGGCGGTGTCGAAGCCGAGCCCGAACAGCACGCCGACGGGGTAGATGTGCCACGACTTGCGGACCGACCTGGTGAGGCCCCCGAGGAACCGGTTCATGAAGCCACGGTTGTTCAGCTGTTGTTCGAGCTCCGCCTCGTCGTACCGTCCCTGACGCATCTCGCGGGCGACCTTGATGATGCCGAGCAGCACCATCAGGTTGAGGATGCCGAGCACCCACAGGAAGACCCCGGAGACCGAGGCGCCGACCACGCCGGTGACCGAGTGCAGCATCGAGCTGTCATCCTCGACCGGGCCGGCGAGCGCCTTCACTCCGATCGCGAGCAGGAAGGACAGGGCGAACACGATCGTGGAGTGGCCCAGCGAGAACCAGAAGCCGATCGACAGCGGCTTGCGGCTGGTGAGGCCCTCGGCGTTGTCGGCCATCAGCTTGCGGGTGGCGTTGTCGACGGCGGCGATGTGGTCGGCGTCGAACGCGTGGCGCAGACCGAAGGTGTACGCCAGGATGCCGACCCCGGCGGTGAAGACCGGGTTGTCGCCGCCGATCCGGAAGTGCTCGGGCACCACGAGGCCGAACAGGATCCCGAAGCCGACCACGTGCAGGAACACGATGAAGGCGGACATCGCGCAGAGGGACGTCCAGTCACCACGGTCCAAGCTGCGCCAGAACCTGCTCAGGGAGGACACCTCGACAGCCACCTGCTCGGCCGGCACGGTGGCGGTTGCTGCTCCGCTCGCGTGGTCTGTCATCGCCGCTCCTGGTTCGACTCTGCTCGACATTATTTGTACTTGCACACTATTCGCAACAAGGAGACCCAGCGGATGGGGGTCGGTCCCGGGTTTTCCTGTACACCCACGGCGCCCTCACCTATCGTCGAGGCTGACTGTTCGATCAGTCAGTAAGACGAGAGGGGTCGGCATGCGGCGTACCTCGGTGGTCCGGCTGGTACTCGCGTCGAGCCTGGTGGCTCTCGGCGTACTGGCGGGGTGCGATGACTCGGACGGCCCGAAGGCAGCGGCGAAGCCCTCCTCCTCCCCCGCCGCGCAGGCCAGCCCGATCTCGCTGTCGCTGCTGGTCTTCAACGTGGAGTACGGCGGCACCAAGGCCTCCGACGCGGTGATCGCCGACCTGAAGGCCGACGTGGTCGGGGTGCTCGAGTCCTACAACCGGCTGCCGAAGATCGCGGCCGCTGCCGGCTATCCCTACTACGACGTGGGTCTGCAGATCATGTCGAAGTACCCGATCCTCGAACCTTCCGGAGCCGACGGCCTGTACTCCTACATCGAGGTCCGTCCCGGCGAGGCGGTCGCGATGATCAACACCCACCTCGACTACGTGCACGACGGACCGAACCGCCTCAACCGCGGCGCGTCGGTCGCCGACGTGGTCGCCACCGAGAAGGCGGTCCGGCTCTCATCGATCCAGACGCTGCTGCCCTCGGCCACCACGCTGCTCGACCAGGGCTGGCCGGTGTTCCTCACCGGCGACCTCAACGAGCCGTCCCACCTGGACTGGACGGCCGCGACCGCGTCGCAGCACGGCGGCGTCGGCGCCGTCGCCTGGCCGGTCAGCGAGGCGCTGCTGGGCGCTGGCCTGCACGACTCCTACCGCGAGACGCATCCCGACCCGGTCACGGATCCGGGCAACACCTGGGGCGGTGTCGCGGGCAGCGAGGGCAGTCCGCGGCGGATCGACTTCGCCTACGTCGGTGGGCCGGTGGACGTGGTGAGCAGCCAGGTCGTCGGCGAGCGCGGCGGCGACAGCGTCGACCGCGGCTACCCGAAGTGGACCTCCGACCACCGCGCCGTCCTCTCCCGGCTGAAGGTCACCCCGGCACCGATACCGACCACCATCGCCCTGTCCAGCCGGATGACCACGGTCGGCGAGCAGGTGACGGCGTACTTCCGGATGCCGCAGGGCGTCGACAGCGGCACGGTCAGGCTGTCCGGCCCCGCCAGCGCGTCGTACGACGTGAGCGGCGAGTCGGGCACGATCACGGTCCCGACGAGCCAGCTGACCCCCGGGCAGTACCAGGTCGACCTCGTGCACGGCGACGACGTGGTCGCCACCAACCAGCTCTACGTGCGACCCCAGGCGGCGAAGGTCGAGCTGACCACCGACGCACCGACCTACGGGGTGGGCGATCCGATCACCGTGCGCTGGGCCGACGGACCGGCCAACCGCTGGGACTGGATCGGCGTCTATCCCGCCAGGGCCGCCGACCCGGAGAAGGACAGCTACCTGATCTGGGGCTACACCGGCGGTCACGACGCCGGCGCTCTCCCCCCGACCACCGAGGGTGACCTCGTCCTCGGCCGCGAGCACCAGGGCAAGCCCTGGCCGCTGCCGCCGGGTCGGTATGTCGCCCACTACCTGCTCACCGACCAGTACGTCAGCGTCGGGTCGACCACCTTCACCGTGCGCTGAGGATCCGGATCTCGGCGTACCATCCGGGCATGCGCAGCATCGTCGACCACGCTTCCCGGCGTACGGCGGTCGTGCTCGCGACGCTGCTCGTCGTACTCCTGCCGTCGCTGCTGGTCACCACTCCGGACGCGCTCACCACGGCGGTGCTCGCGGTGGCGTGCGCTGTCCTGGTCGGCATGGCCACGGGCCGACCGGGCCTCACGCCGCAGACCCAGGTCGCGATGCGCGCGCACGACGTGACGGACGACCAGCTGCTGCCCGGCCGGGTCACCGACCCGACCCACCACCCGCTGCGTCCTCGTGCTCCTGGAACGGCCTGACGCTCGCCCCGGCGAGCCACGGTCCCGTTCACCCCCACACCTCCAGGAGCACCACATGTCTGTTCTCGACCCCTTGTCGCACGCCCTCGCAGCCCTGCTGGCCGCTGCCCACACCGCTCTCACCTCGCTCGGGGCCGATCCGGCCTCGGGTGTCACCTGGGCTCTGTGCATCGCCGCCCTCGTCGCCATCGTCCGGATCGCCCTGCTCCCGTTGGCGATCCACGGCGTCCGCCAGGCCCACGCCGCGGCGCGAGCGCGACCGCACCTGGCCGCGCTGGCCAAGCGCTACCGCAACCGCAAGGACCCGGACAGCCTCCGTGCGATGGTCCGGGAGCGGCGTCGCATCGCGGCCGAGCACCAGATGTCGCGGTGGAGCCTGCTGCCGCTGCTGGTGCAGGCGCCGATCTGGTTGGCGCTCTACCACCTGGTCTCCCACGTCGCGGCCGGGACACCGGTCGGCGCCGTCAACGCCGGCCTGGTGGCCTCACTGGGCGCGGCCACGGTGCTCGGCGTCCCGCTCGCCGAGCGCGGCTACCTGGGTGCGGGTTGGTCGCATCTGGCCGTGGTGGCGGCCCTGGCGGGTACGGCGGCGCTGCTGTCCTACGTGAACCAGAGGTTCCTGGTCGCCCCCAACACCGTCCTCACCGACGTCCCAGAGGTGATGGCCCGCGTCCAGCGGTCGATGCCGCTCATCTCGGCCGTCGGCCTGCTGGTCGCCGGCGGCGTCGTACCGGTGGCGCTCCTCGTCTACTGGGTCTGCAACGGGGCCTGGACCCTCGGGCAGTCGGCCGTGGTGTGGCGCTGGTTCCCCACACCGGGATCAGCGGCCGCAGCCCGGGCGTCCTAGCGGCCGAGCTGGGCCTCCACGGCACGGTGCACGTTGCCGTGGAGGTGGTCGCGGCCCAGCCTCTCGACCAGGCCCTCGCGGTCGAGGACGGCGCGTACGTCGGGCTTGACCCGCGCGAGCCGGAGCTCGACGCCTGCCTGCGTGCACAGCACGAGCAGGTCGTCGAGCGTGGCGGACCCCTGCGAGTCGAGGAAGTTGATGCCCTCGCAGTCGAGGACGACGCCGTGCGTCTCCGGCTGGGCCTGGATCAGGGTGCGCACCCTGTCCTCGAGCGCGTCCGCGGTGGCGAAGAACAGCCCACCGTCGAGCCGCACCACGACCACGCCGGGAACGAGCTCGTCGTCCGGGTTGTCGAGCACGTCGCGGAACACCTGGGTGCCCGGCTCGCGGCCGAGGGTCGGCATCTGCGGCTGGGTCGCGACGCCGACGAGCCAGAGCAGGGACAGGCCGATCCCGATGATGACGCCGGCCAGTACGCCGAAGGCCAGCGTGCCGATGATCGCTGCCACCGCGATCCAGAAGTCGAAGCGCTTGACCCGGTACATCCGCCGCATCTCCGGCAGGTTCATCATGCCCATCACCACGGCCTCGATGATCAGCGCACCGAGGACCGGCTTCGGCAGCTGCGAGAACAGCGGCGCCAGCACCAGCAGGGTGAGCAGCACCGTCACGCCGGAGGTGATCGAGGCCAACCCGGTCCTTGCGCCCGAGTGGTCGTTGAGCGAGCTCGCCGACAGGCTGGTCGAGACCGGCATCCCGTGGAGCACACCGGAGCCGATGTTGGCAGCCGACTGGGCGAGGGACTCCTGGTCGACGTCGATCTGGTACCGGTGCTTGGCGGCGAAGGCGCGGGCGTCACCCGCGGTCTGCGAGAACCCGATCAGCATCAGCGCGACCGCGGCCACCGCGACGGTCCCGGCATGGTCGACCATCAGGGAGATGTCGGGAATGGCGAAGGTCGGGAGGCCTCGCGGGACGTCCCCGACGAGCGCCACGCCACGGTCGTCGAGGTTGAACAGGTACGACGCCAGCAGCCCTCCGACGACGAGCACCAGTGCCCCCGGCACGTTCGGGGCCACGGACCGCAGCCCGAAGACGACCACCAGAGCGACGACACCGACGACGATCGTCGCGGTGTTGGTGTCACCGAGCGACCCCAGCCAGGACCGCAGCTCCTGGAACGAGTTCGAGCCGGTGACGTCGGTGCCGGTGAGCTTCGGCAGCTCACCGATGACGACGTCGATGGCCGCGCCGAACAGGAAGCCGGTCACGACGGCGCGGGACAGGAACTGCGCGACCCACCCCATCTTGAACACGGCCAGTAGGAGGAAGAGCAGTCCCGAGGCCAGGGTCAGCCCGGCGACGAAGGCGGCGACGTCTCCTCCGCTGGTCAGGCCGGCGGCCGCGACGGCGCTGGCGGCCACCGCGGCCAGGCCCGAGCTCGGCCCCATGGAGATCTGTCGACAGGTCCCGAAGACGGCGTACAACAGGGCCGCGGCCGCCGCCGCGTAGAGGCCGTTCTGCAGGGGGATCCCGGCGATGCCGGCGTACCCCAGGTTCTTGGGCACGATCAGCGCCGCGACGGTCACGCCGGCGATCAGGTCGCCGCGCAGCCAGCTCCGGTCGTAGGTGCGCAGCCAGCCGACGATCGGCAGCAGCCGGGTCACCCTCCCCTGCGGCTCGCTCATGCTCTCCCCATGCGGGCAGGGTCTCAGCGTTCCCGGAGTTCGGGGTCACCCCTTCCGGGTTGGTTCCCGCCCGTGGCACCCGCGGTCACCGCAGCACGAAGCCGGGGACCAGGGGGTCATGGGGATCGATCGAGAAGGTGTGCTCGCCCGTGCGGTAGGCGTTGCCGGTGACCTGCGGGACCACGGCGGCACGTCCGTCGACGTCCACGGTCTCGAGCACCCTCCCGATGAACGTGCTGCCGACGATGGAGTCGTGTCGCAGCACCTTGTCGTCACCCAGTCGGCCGTCGGACGCGAGGACGGCGAGCCGCGCGCAGGTGCCCGATCCGCACGGGGACCGGTCGACCTCGCCGTCGGCGAAGACCGTCACGTTGCGCTGGTGCACCTGGGCGTCGTCGTCACCGAGCTCGTCGTACAGGATCGTGCCGTAGACGCCGTTCAGTCGCGGGTCGGTCGGGTGTACGGCGTGGCTGCTGTCGTTCAGCGCCCACTTGATCTCGCGACCGAGGGCGATGAGGTCGCCGAGATGCTCCGGCGTGACGGACAGGCCGAGCTGCTCCGCTGGCAGGGTGGCGTAGATCGCACCGCCGTACGCCACCGTCACGGAGACCTGTCCCCGCGACGTGCTGACCGGCACCTCGCGTGCGACCACCCAGCTGGCCACGTTCACGAAGTCGACCGCGACCACCCGACCGGCCTCGCAGTGCACCCGCGCGGTGACGCGGCCGGAGGGGACATCGACCACCACGTCGACGCTGCCGTTCTCCGGCGCCTGCACCCGACCGGACTGCACCGCCCACGCCCCGAGGGCGATGGTGCCGTGGCCACAGGCGGTCGAGAACCCGTCCTTGTGCCAGAACAGCACGCCGAGGTGGGCACCGTCGTCGTCGGGTGGCACCACGAAGCCGCCGTACATGTCCGCGTGCCCGCGGGGCTCCGAGCACAGCACGGCGCGCAGCTCCTGCACCGCAGGATCCTCGATCGCCCGGGCCCGCCGCTCGGCCACGGTTGAGCCTGCGATCGGCACCGGAGGCTCGGCCACGATCCGGAACGGCTCGCCGCCGGTGTGGTAGTCGCTGGTCGAGATCGTCGAGGGCAGCACGCCCCGCAGCCTGCCACGCCCATCCGGGGCGCGTGGCATCAGCGACGACCGTGGGCCACGCCTGACCTCCGCCGCTCTGCCAGGTGGACTACATCTCTCGGAGCCTCTGCCTGACACATCTGGTCATGTGACTTGTCTGAATGTTACGCCTCGTGTCACACGCGCACCCCGCGCGTGACCCGAGGAGGCATGACTCATGACTGGTGCACAGCGTTTCGTAGCGACGATCCTGATCGTCATCGCAAGCGTGCTCGGCGTGACCGCGGCAACGACGGGAGCTGCCGGTTCCGCCGGAGCGGCCGATCGCATCTGCTGCTGACCACGCTCACGACGGGGCAGGCGTGGCCGCGAACCGCGGCCGCGCCAGTCCTGTCGAGGCCGCGCCCCGGCGATAGGCGTCCAGCGCGGCGTTCGAGTCGCCGGCGTCCTCGAGCAGGGCAGCCAGGTCGAACCACAGCTGGGCGATGTTGCGGTCGACGCCCAGACCGGCCAGCACCTGGATGGCCCCTCCGTAGCTCTCTCGTGCCGCGGCCAGATCACCCCGGGCCGCGCTGACCTGTCCCCGCACGACGAGGGCCTCCGCCTGCAGCATCGGCGACTGCCCCCCGATGAGCGCCTCACCCTCCTCGACGCGCGTCAGCGCCTCCTGGTGCTCCCCGAGCATGAGGTGGGCCTTGGCGACGGCCAGATGGTGGTCGGCCCGGTCGAGCGCACTTGCCGAGGACCAGGTCAGCTCGCGCTCGGCCTGCTGCAGCGTGCTCTTGGCACCCTCGGGATCCGGCGGGTCGAGACGCAGCTGGATGAACCCGACCTGCGTGCGCAGCCGCCCCAGGTTGCGGGAGTCGTCGCCCAGCTCGAAGAGGGCCATCGCCTTCTCGGCCAGCTGCAGTGCCGTGACGGTCGAGCCCCGGCGGGACTCGATGACACTGGCGTTCCAGTAGGCAGATCCCTTGGCCACAGGGGAATCGACACGCTCGGCCTCGTCGATGGCCCGCTGGCACATGCGCATCGCGTGGGCCAGGTCGCCCCGCTCCATGTAGGCGCCGGCGATGGTGACGGTGAGCTGGATCGCCTCCGTCGTACCGGCCAGGCCGAGCTCCTGGATGTAGGCGGCCGCCTGCTCCCCCACCGCGATCGCGCGGGCGAAGTCGCCCGACTCGCGATGACATCTGCTCAGGGCGATCAGGGCCTTGAGCCACGACGCGTCGGCCCGGGGCTCGGCCACGAGGTCCTCGAGCAGCTGGATCGCGTCGCTGGTCCGGCCGAGTGCCTCCAGGGCGAGGGCGCGCGCCTGCCGAGCGGCACGCTCGAGATCGCCACCAAGCCCCAGGGAGGAGTCGGCCAGCACCTTGTCGAGCCGCTCCAGCGCCGAGGCCGGGTCTCCGGAAGCCAGCGAGAGCTCGGCGTAGTCGACCTCGAGTCGCCGCTCGGCATCCGCCGGCGTCGACTCCTCCCCCAGCAGCTGCTCGAGCCCCACGTCGAGCCGGGTCGCCATCCGTTCGAGCAGGCCGGCCTCGGGCCGGCGCTGACCGGCCTCGATGCGGGAGACGTACGCCGCCGACGCGTCCTCGCCGGCCAGCTGCGACTGGGTCAACCCGGCAGCCACCCGGGCGTGCCGGATGCGCCGGCCCAGCTCGGCCGCGTCGATGGTCCGGCTCAGCTCGGCGTAGTGCATGTCCACGCCGACATTGTGCCCGCTCGATTGGCCTGAGCAGGCAAGAAGCGACAACCCCGACTGGCAACCCGTGCCGCCCTGACCCGAGGCGCACCCCTCGCAACCTCGAATCCCGAAACGACGAGGTCCCGAGAGGCCCCGCCTCGGAGCCTGATCTAAGCACGACTTGTCAAGATGTGACAACGTGGCAAGTCGCATCCGAGACGTCCGGGGGTGCCGCCAGCCCTTGGTCGCTGAGGGCGGTCCGCAGCGCGTCCGGAACCGTCCGCCCCGACGCTGCGACCCCGGCCGCGCGTAGCAGGAGTCCCCGCTCAGACCTCACGGCGAACCGGCAGCGCTCTTCCGCCGAAAGTGCTCGGCCAGTGCCGTCTCGTCGTGGTCCTTGAAGCCGTCCTCCATGGCCGTGGTCAGGACGGCGAGATTTGCCCTGGCCTGTGGAAGCTGGGCCCCCGCCGACTCGCCAGCAGCGATGGCCAGCCGCAGGTCCTTCGCCGCGAGCTCCAGTCGAAACGCCACCGGCGCCTCCGCCGGCCGCTCGAACGACTCCTGCCGGTAGTGGACGAACGGAGCGGCGATCGCGCTCTCGAGGAAGACCCGATACGCCAGCGACCGATCGATGCCCGCGCGCTCGGCGAAGACCAGTGCCTCGGAGACGGCTCCGTTGAGGCTGTGCAGGACGGCGTTCACGGCGAGCTTCATGTTGCTCCCGGCTCCACTCGGCCCGAGTGCGATGACCGGTGACCCGAGGTCGAGGAGCAGTGGGCGCGCTCGCTGCACGTCCTCCGCCTCTCCTCCGGCCATGATGGTGAGGGTCGCGGCAGTGGCGGCGGCGACGCTGCCCGACACCGGGGCGTCGACGAATCCGATGCCTCGCTCGGAGAGTGCTCGGTGCACCGTCGACACCGTCGCCGGCGAGATGGTGCTCATGTCGATGGCCAGCGCCCGGTCCGGCAGCTCGGCCAGTACGCCGCGCTCACCGAGGTAGACCTGCAGCACGGCAGCGTCGTCGGCCACCATCGTGACCACCATCTCTGCGTCACGCACGGCTTCGGCCACGGTGTCTGCAGCCTTCCCTCCGTGCTCGGCGACGAACGCCTCGGCTGTCGAGCGGGTCCTGTTCCAGACCACGACGTCGTGCTTCGTGCGCAGCAGGCTTGCGGCCATCGGTCTGCCCATGCGCCCCAACCCGAGGAACGCGACCGTGGTCATCGCACCGCGCCGATCGTCCGGCCGGTCATGCCAGCAGCCTCAGCGGCTGCTCGATCACCGAGGCGAGGGCAGTCATCCATCGCGCCGCGAGGGCACCGTCGATCGCTCGGTGATCGACGGAGAGCACCAGGTTCATCAGCGTCGCCACCTCCACCGCACCGTCGGCCACCACCGGCTGAGGCTTCCCGGCTCCGACGGCGAGGATCGCGGACTGAGGCGGATTGATGATGGCGGAGAACTCGTCGACGCCGTACATCCCGAGGTTCGTGACGCTGATGGTGCCGCCCTCGAGATCGCGCTGCTGGAGCTTGCCCTTGTTGGCCTGGTCCACCAGCTCACGGACGCGGCGCGCGATGGCGCTGGGCGTGGAGTTCTGCACGCCCCGGAGCACCGGTGTCACCAGCCCTCGTTCCGAGGCGATGGCCACCCCGACGTCGACCGAGTCGTACTGGCGCATCGCATCGTCGGTCCACACGACGTTGGCCTCGGGAACCTCCTGGTGGGCGGTCGCCACCGCGCGGACCACGAGGTCGTTGACCGAGATGCGTTGCGCAGAGACGTCGTTGAGCTGGGCGCGCAGCTCGAGAAGCGCATCGATGCGCACCACCCGCCTGACGTAGAAGTGCGGGACGGAATGCTTGCTGGTGGTCAGCCGTGCCGCCACGGCACGGCGCAACCGGGTGTGCTCGACCTCGGAGTACGACGGACCGGGCGTCGACGCTGCTCGCGCGGGCTGCGCCGCCGGCTGGTCGGCAGGCTCGGTCGTGGACGTGGACGTCTCTCGTTCGCGACAGGCCTGCACCGCGTCGCGCTTGGTGATCCGGCCGTTCGGCCCCGTGCCAGAGACCTCCTCGAGATCGATCCCGGCCTCGGCGAGCAGCCGCCTCGAGAGTGGCGTTGCGAAGATCCGTTCGCGGGCCGGCTCCTCCGCCACTGGGGCGCCGGACTCCGGATCTGTCTCGGCTGGGGTCTCCTCGGATGCCTGCTGCGCCGGCTCGAGGTCCTTCCCTCCGGACTGGGTCACTCCGAGCTCCGCCAGCAGCGAGTCGGTGTCGCCCGCTTCCTCCGAGGCACCGACGAGCGCCAGCGGAGACCCGACCTCGACCGTGGTGCCTGACTCGACCAGGCGTCTGAGCACCGTGCCGCTCGCCTCGGCCTCCACCTCGACGATGGCCTTCTCCGTCTCGACCACGACGATCGGCGCACCGGACTGGACGTCGCCGCCCTCGTCGACCAACCACTCGGACAGCACCACCTCGGTGGCGCCGGCAGCGACCTCGGGCACTCGCATCAACGTGGCCATGGGGTGCTCGTTCCTCGATTCCGTCGGCGGTTCAGAAGTTGGGGAGTCGTCGTAGCGCTTCCACGACTTCCTCGGTGCGGGCGATGGCGGCACGCTCGAGCACCTTGCTGATGCTCGGCGAGGCGGTCGATCCCGTGACGCGCGTGACGGGAGCGTCGAGCCAGTCGAAGAGCCGCCGCTGGATCTCGTCTGAGAGCCATCCGCCGTACGACGTGCCCACGGCGCCCTGTTCGACGATCAGCACCCGGTTGGTCTTGCGCACGCTGGCGGTGATCGTGTCCCAGTCCACCGAGGCGCGGTCGAGCCACCGCAGGTCGATCAGGTCGGCCGACACCTCGGGGACCTGCTCCAGCGCTTCCAGGCAGTGGCGCACCATCGAGAGGTAGGAGATGACGGTGACGTCGTCGCCCTCGCTGCGCAACGCCGCCTTGCCGACCGGGATCCGGTAGTCGAGGTCGTCCGCCGGTCCGGTGCCCGTGCTCGAGTAGAGGTCGACGTGCTCAAGGACGACGACAGGGTCGTCGCACGCGAGCGCGGTGTTCATCAGGCCCACGTAGTCGAACGGGTTCGACGGAGCCACCACGCGCAACCCGGCCGCCGTGGTCAGCACGCCGGCCGGGTCCATCGAGTGCTGCGAGCCGTAGCCCGTCCCCGCCGCCAGCTTGCTCCGCAGCACGAATGGCACGGCACTCTCGCCGCCGAACATGTGTCTGGCCTTGGCGATCTGGTTGAAGATCTGGTCAGCCGCGACCCACATGAAGTCGGCGTACATGAACTCCACGACCGGACGGAAGCGACCGTCCAGGGCCATCCCTCCACCCATGCCGGCGAAGGCGTTCTCGCTGATGGGGGTGCCGAGAACGCGCTCGGGGAACTTCTCCAGGGCAGCCTTGGTGGCGCCGTTGGTGCCGCCCTTGAGGCCGTCGACGTCCTCTCCGAGGACAACGATCGACTCGTCGAGCTCCATCGCCCGGCCCATCACGTCGCTGACCACGTCGATGAACCGGCGATCGGTCAGCTCGCCGTCGAAGGTGTCCTGCTCCTCGTAGCGACTGTCGTCGAGCTCGCTGAGGTCACCCCTGATGCCGACGTCGACGAACCCGGGATCGGGCCACTTGTCGGCTCGCACACGGCGTTGCCCCGGCTTGCCGTCGGGCACCGGTTCGAAGAGCTCGTCGCCGATCGCGCCCATGGCGTCGGTGATCTCCTGCTTCTTGGTCTCGAGCTCGTCCTCGGTCATCAGCTCGCGGCGTACGACGTGTCGACGGAGCAGGTCGAGCGGGTCTCTCTCCCGCCAGCTGCTCTCCTCGTCCTTGGTCCGGTAGCCGAAGGCGCTTCCCGGGAACGGGCCGTTCTGGTGGAAGTAGCGGTAGACCTCGGCCTCGATGATGGTCGGGCCCTGGCCGGTTCGCATGTGCTCGAGCGCCTCGGCCGTGGCCAGCCTGACGGCGAGCGGGTCCATGCCGTCCACACGCCAGCTCGGGATGTCGAAGCCGAGCCCGCGTGCCGAGAGCCGTGGCTCGGCCGTGGACGTCGAGAGCGGGGTGGAGACGGCGTACATGTTGTTCTCGATGAAGAAGCAGACCGGGAGCTGCCGCGCGGCCGCCAGGTTGAACGACTCGAGGACCGACCCGATGTTGACCGCGCCGTCGCCGAAGTAGGTGAACGTGACGGCTTCGCTGCCTGCCCGCTGCTGGTTGAACGCGAAGCCGAGTGCCTGGGGTACGCCGCCCCCGACGATCGCGTTGGTCCCCATCGCGCCGGCCTCGCGCCACTGCAGGTGCATCGAGCCGCCGCGTCCCTTGCAGAACCCCTCCGCGAGCCCACAGATCTCGGCCAGGGCGCGCCGCAGCACGGTGTGCACCTCGTCGGTGAGCTCGGGGACCCCGTCACCGGCCGGCTCCATCACGTGGCCGAAGGCCTTGGCGAGGAACTGGTGGTGCCCCCGGTGGGAGCCGTTGACGAAGTCGGTCGTCTCGAGGTCGAGGATCGAACCGACAGCACCCCCCTCCTGGCCGATGCTCGAGTGGGCCGGGCCGTGCACCAGTCCGTCGGCGGCCAGCTCGAGGACGTACTCCTCGAAGACCCGGATCCAGAGCGTCTGCACCACCATCATCCGCAGGTCTGCGGCCGGCAACGCGTCCCAGTCGGACCTGGTCGTGGTCAGCTCGACCCAGGCAGACGCGGGAGCCAGCCGCTTCTTCTTTGCCATGACGCCTCTCTGTACTATGGATCCATTTGTGGAGCATGGGCGCGATCTCTGAGCCTGGATGTTGCGCTCAGATGTAGCGCCCCTCACAATCTAGGTGAGCAATGGATCCATTACAAGCGTTGGGGAGCCCCCATGAGCGAGCAGACCGGCCCCATCCCCGGGGTCACCGGCGTCGACCACATCGGCGTGACCGTGCCGGACCTGGACGCGGCACGGGCGTTCTTCGTCGAGGTGCTCGGTTGCGAGTACATGTACACACTCGGCCCGTTCGCCCACGACGACAGCTGGATGAGCGAGCACCTCAACGTGGCGGACACCACGGTGATGCGGCAGCTGCACTTCTTCCGTCTCGGCGGCCAGGCGATCTTCGAGGTCTTCGAGTACGACGCCGAGGACCAGAACCCGACCCCGCCCCTCAACAGTGACATCGGCGGGCACCACGTCGCCCTCTACGTCACGGACCTCGACGCCGCGGTCGCCCACCTGCACCGTCTCGGCCTGAGGGTCCTGGGTGAGCCGACCGCCAGCAGTGGGCCCAGCGAAGGACAGCGCTGGATCTACTTCCTGTCACCGTGGGGCATGCAGTTCGAGCTAGTCTCCTACCCGCACGGCAAGGCCTTCGACAAGGGGGGACAGGTGCCCATGTGAGCGAGCTCTACGACACGGCACCACCTGCCGCCGTCGCGAGCCAGCGCATCGCCGACCATGTCCGCGAGCAGATCCTCTCCGGCGTGCTGAAGCCCGGGGCGCGGATCCGTCAGGACGAGCTGGCCGAGGAGCTCAGTGCCAGCCGGTTGCCTGTCCGCGAGGCCCTTCGGATCCTGCAGTCGGCCGGACTGGTGACGCTGCAGTCCAACAAGGGCGCGTGGGTGACCCGCCTGGACCAGAAGGACTGCGAACGCAGCTACCAGATCCGCGAACGGCTCGAACCGCTCCTGCTCAGGGAGAGCATGCCTGGGATCACCACCGAGGACCTGGCCCAGCTCGACGAGCTGCAGGAACGCATCGAGGCAGCCGCCGATGTCGAGGAGTTCCTGGTGCTCGATCGCGCCCTGCACTGGGCGACGTACAGGCACAACGACGCACGCGAGCTCGCCACCATCATCGGCCGGCTGTGGGACACCACCCAGCACTATCGACGCGCGTTCAGCCACCTGGCGCGAGAGTCCCGCACCTGGATCATCAACGCCGAGCACCGGTTGCTCATCCAGGCGCTCCGCGACAGGGATGGCGACGAGGCCGAGCGCATTCTCGAGCTGCACATCCGTCGGACCCGGGTCGAGCTGCGCGTCCACCCCGAGGTGTTCGACACGGTGGTCGCGCCCTAGCGCCGTCGCCGTTCAGACCGCGTTGACCAGGCCCAGCAGGCGATCGCGGTTGTCGGGGGATGCCTTCAGGTCACCCTCCTCGATGAGCAGGGCCAGCTCCACCGTCGCTGCGTTCGCGGGGGCGCTCCCGCCCCGGCGCCGTTGCTCGTCGACCACCAGACCGTTGATCTCGCGCACCTCGCTGCGACGGCCCTTCATCCAGTCCTGCAGCACCGTCGTCCGGGTCTCCGGGAGGGTGAAGTGCTGAAGCACCTGGTCGAAGAGCTGTTCCACATAGCGCGCGGGATCGGAGACCTCGGCGTCCGTCAGGCCGAAGATGGGCCGTGCCCGGTTGCCGGTGTCGATGGCGGTCTGCAGCGCCTCCCGGCCGGCACGAAGCATGAAGTCGCGCATGCCGGGCAGGGCCTCGGCATCCGCGAGCGGCAGGTCGAGAACGGCCGAGGGCACCAGCTCTGCCGCGTTGACCACGAGCTTCATCCACTTCGAGGAACGGATGTCGTCCGAGACCTCGACCGTCCCAGCAGCGCTCAGGACGGCCGCCACCTCCTCGGCTCCTGCCTGCACACCGGCCCGGACACCGCCGACCGCGAACCAGGATCGCGAGGGTGGGCTCTGTCGCTCGACGACACCGGGCACGAACATGTTCGAGGACACCTCGATCACGCTGGCCAAGGTCCGGTCGGGACCGACCACCTCGGCCATGTCGTCGAGGGTCATGCCGTTCTGCAGCCCGACGACGAGACCGTCGGAGGCCACGAGGGGCTTGATCAGCTCGCACGCCCATCGGGTGTCGTAGGCCTTCACCACCACGAACACCAGGTCGAACGGCCGTCGCAGGGTGGCCACCTCGCACAGGTGGATGACCCGCACGTCCGTCGTCTGCACCTCGTCGGGCATCTCCACCCGGACCCCGTGCTCGCGCATGGCCTCGACGTGAGCGGGCCACTGCTCGATGAAGGTCACGTCGTGACCGGCCCGGGTGAGGTCGGCACCGATCGCGGCGCCGTTGGCGCCGGTGCCGAGGACCGCGATCCGGGGCCGGTCCGGGAGGGCCATCTCAGCCCACCAGCTCGTGCTGCACGAACTCGATCTCGCGAGCGACGTAGTCCGTGATGTCGCCGGTCTTCAGGTGAGCCGGCAGCACGTCCCAGGTGTAGGTCTCGATCTCGAGGTGGTCCGACAAGGGTGTCTCCCGGTGCATCCGAAGGGCGTCCTGCACGGCGAACCTCGTCGTACGAAACGGGCCGATCTCCTCGAGGAAGACGGGCACGTGGAAGTGCGTGCGGATCTCCGCCGGGCGCGGGTCCTTCTCGAAGTCGTCGAGCGCTTCACCCAGGTTGAGGTACTTCGCCACCTCGCCACCACGACGCATCGTGGTCTGGCTGAGATAGATCGTGTCGGTGAACTCCCGGAGCCTGGGGATCTGTTCCGTGGTGAGGTGCTCCACCCAGAGCGCCGCTGCTTCCTGGAGCTTGAAGATCGGGATCCCGGCCGCGACCAGCCCGCGCAGGGAGTCACCGATGTCCTCGAAGCCCACGGACTGGTGACCGATGTCGAAGACCACTCCCAGGTGCCGGCGCAGCAGCCCTTCGGCCTCGGAGATGGGCACCGCCGCGATCCTGGCGAACTCCCGCACCCCCGTCTCGGCGTACACGTGGTGGATGAAGTAGGCGATCGTCTCCTTCGTCGACTCCAGGTAGCAGGCCGGCTCGGGCTCGAGGGCCAGCTTCACCCGTCGACCGGTGCGGGCCTCGACCTCGACGAGGTGTGCGACGACGCGGAACAGGTTGGTGGTGAACAGTGCGACGTACGCCTCGTCGGTCACCTTCGGCTTGAACGCCAGTGGTGCCGTCTGGATGCTGGGGCTGACGTCGGTCGGGGAGATGTCGGCCAGGATGTCGGCTACCTGGTTGGTGTAGAAGACGCGGTCCTGGGTGGTCCAGTCGGGCTCGTAGACCCGCTCCATGACGCTGCCTCCCTTGAACGGCCCGTAGGGGAAGGCGTTGACCGTGTAGACGTACATGTCGTGGGACTCGAGGAAGTCCTTCAGGTCCGCACGCTGTGCTTCGTCCGCACCCAGCGTCCGGGCGGAGTCGGCCGAGATGCGGAGTGAGACGCCGAATCGGCTGCCGGGCGACACGCGCTCCTTGACTGCTGGCAGGTGCTGCTCGAGGCTCGCCCGCATCTCGGCCCAGGTGTCTCCCGGATGCACGAGTGTCGAGTACGAGAGGTGACCGAGACCATTGCCGATGTCCATGACGGAGCGCTCCTGTGTTCAGTCAAAGTGAACACAAACGTAGGCTGACGCGACACCGCCGTCAAGGCGGGTCGAGCGCGACCGTCAGTGTCGCTGACCGTGCACGAACCAGATGCCCTCGAACAGGGCGGTGCCGGGGTTGCGCAGCGTGTGCGGGATCGAGGAGTCGAAGCCCAGCGACTCGCCTGCGTGCAGCACGAACAGCTCGTCACCGACGGTGACCTCGACGACGCCCGCGAGTACGTAGCCGTACTCGTAGCCGTCGTGGGTGATCAGGTCGCCTCCGGCGCTCGAGGTCGCGCCCGGCGCGTAGGCGATCTTCATGAAGTTGACACCGTGCTCCGGGGTCGCAGCAAGACGCTCCCAGATCACTCCCTCCGCCATCGTCAGGTGCGGCCGGTGCGAGGGATGCGCCACGGAGACGCGGTTCGAGTACTCCGAAGGCTGCCATGCGTGGATGGGGTCCATGTGGCCGTTGGCCCCTACAGCCCTGGCACGCTCCGCGGCGGCAGCCCCGTCGGACGCCGAGGCCTCCCGGTCCTCGAAGAGCTCGTCGACGGAGACGTTCAGCAGCCTGGAGAACGAGTAGAGGGTGGCGACGGAGGGTTGGGACTTGCCGTTCTCGATCTGGGAGATCAGCGACGGTGACACGTCGGCCTGGCGTGCGAGCTCACGCAGGCTCAAGCCCGCCTTCAGCCTGACGTCCTTGAGCCGTTGACCCAGATGATCCATCGGATGTCCTTGCCCGCTCTCTGGAGCTACCCGGCGACGCGCGATCCTGTGTGCGGCGTCGCCCGAAGATTAGCAGCACTGTACGGTCCAGAAGTCAAAGTCGCCTCGATCAGGTGACAATTCGCCTCCACACGCGACTGCCCAGCCGAGAAATGGGACGACCGATGCCCTTGCTGTTAATCCACATGCAACAGTAGGGTCAAGGTCGATGAACGAGCGAGGGGCGTGACAGTGGCGGCACCAGGGAGTCAGGGACGGGCCCTCGTGGTGGGGGTCAGCGGGATCGTCGGGCAGGCGGTGGCCGCCAAGCTGGACGCCGAGGGGTGGGACACCTACGGCCTCTGTCGCAGCGGCACCAGCATCGGCGACCACGTGACCACCCTGCGAGCCGACCTGTCGGACCCCACTGCCCTCGCCGTGGCGCTGGAGGGCGTCGCCCCCGAGCTGGTCGCCATCACGGCGTGGACACGCCAGGACACAGAGGCCGAGAACATCGCGGTCAACGGTGGCGCCGTACGCAACCTCTTGGCCGCGCTCGAACCCGCCAGGTCGGTCAGGCACGTGGCCCTCATGACAGGGCTCAAGCACTACCTCGGCCCGTTCGAGGCGTACGCCGTGGGGGAGATGGCCGACACGCCCTTCCACGAGGAGGAGCCCCGACTCGACTCGCCCAACTTCTACTACGCGCAGGAGGACGAGCTGTTCGCGTCGGCAGAGCGCAACGACTTCACCTGGAGCGTGCACCGGGCGCACACGGTGTTCGGCTTTGCCACTGGCAACGCGATGAACATGGTGGCGACGCTGTGTGCCTACGCCACGATCTGCAAGGAGCAGGGGCTGCCCTTCGTCTTCCCGGGTTCGGAGACGCAGTGGAACGCGGTCACCGACGTCACCGACGCTGAGCTCCTGGCCGAGCAGATCCTCTGGGCCGGGACCGAGGAGGCGGGCCACGACGAGGCGTTCAACATCGCCAACGGCGACGTCTTCCGCTGGCGCTGGCTGTGGCCGCAGGTGGCGGCGTACTTCGGCGTGGACTGGGAGGGCTTCGAGGGCACTCCGCGAACCCTGGAGACCTCGATGGCCGGCATGGAGGACGTCTGGCGGTGCATCGCCGACAAGCACGGCCTCGTGGAGGGCGACCTGTCCCGGATCGCTTCCTGGTGGCACACCGACGGTGATCTCGGACGCAACATCGAGGTCATGACCGACATGAACAAGAGCCGGAAGGCGGGTTTCACCGGCTCTCGCGACACCCGCGACAGCTTCTTCGAGTACGCCGAGCGCTACCGGAAGGCGCGCGTCATCCCGTGAGTCCTCAGAGCGCGGCTGTCAGCTCGATGTGTGCCTTGATCGTCGACTCCGGGTGGTGCGCCGCCTCCAACGCCTCGACCGCTTTGTCGATCCCGTAGCGCTGGGTCACCACGGCGGTGAGGTCGATGCCGCTGTTGGCCAGGAACCGGAGGGTCTCCGGCCACACGCCCGGCGAGCCGATGGAGCCGGTGATGCGTAGCTCCTTGGACTGGATGAGTCCGAGCTTGGCCGGCGCCTCCTGGCCGACGTCGATGCCGATGTAGGCGATGCGTCCCTGGAACGCCACGAGCTCGAGCGCGCGGGCCATCACGGCCGGACGACCGCTCGCCTCGACCACGACGTCGGCGCCGCGACCGGCGGTCAGGTCCTTCAGCAGGTCGTCGACGTCGTCGGGGTGGGCGGTGTGATGGGCACCCAACGCCTCCGCCGACGTACGACGGTCGGCGGAAGGCTCGACCACCACGACCACGGCACCCATGGCCCTGGCCGCAGCCACGACTGCGAGACCGACGGGTCCGGCGCCCAGCACGACGACGACATCGCTCGCGTCGACACCACCAGCCCGCACCAGGGCGTAGTAGGCAACGCTGAACGGCTCGACGAGCGCACCCATGGTGTAGGAGAGCTCGTCGGGCAGCCGGTGCAGCCACTCGGGGCGTGCCACGAAGAACTCCGCTGCCGCGCCGCTGATCGAGAACCCGAAGTGGTCGGCACCGATGACGCACTCCCCCACCACCCGGTCTCCCGGCGAGAGGGTGGTGACCGCACTTCCGACCGCCACCACCTCGCCGGACCACTCGTGGCCAGGGATGAGTGGATAGGAGAACGGGATGATGTAGCGACCCTCGAGCAGGTCGATGTCGGAGTGGCACACGCCCACGGAGCGCGCGGCGACCAGCACCTCGTCATCCGCGATCTGCGGCGTCGGGAGCTCCACGACCGTGGCCACGCTCTTGTCCTGGTACTGCAGCGCCTTCATGCGTCCTCCTGCATTTCCGTGTGGGTCTAGCGGGCCTGGACCAGGACCTTGACCTGGTCGCCGGTGGGCGAGAGGAGCGTCTCGAAGCCGGCCTGGACGACGTCGGCCATGGCGATCTGAGCCGTGACCACCTTCTCCACGGGATAGCGACCGCTGGAGATCAGCCCGATGATGCGGGGCCAGTCGTGCACGGGATAGCACCACGTCCCGGCGAGCGTGATGTCGTGCTCGGCCAGGACCATCGGGTCGATCGAGGCCGCCTTGGTGTGCAGGCCGGTCTGGGAGATGCGGCCCGCGGACCGGACAGCCGCGATGGCGGTCTGCAACGCACGCTCGTTGCCCGAGCACTCGATGACTGCATCGAAGCCGATGCCGCCGGTGCGGTCCTTGACCCACGCAGCGACGTCGGTCTCGGACGGGTCGAGCACCTCCCCCACGTCGAGGCTACGAGCGAGGGAGGCCCGGACGGGGTTGACCTCGGAGACGACCACGTCGGCCCCGACCGCGGACGAGTACAGGGCCGCGAGAGCACCGATCGGCCCCGCCCCTGTGACGAGCACGGTGTCGCCCGGTCGCACCTGCGCCGTGTCCACGCCGTACGCCGCGACGGCAGCCGGTTCGACGAGGGCGCCCTGCAGGTCGGAGACCTCTTCGGGGAGCACACTGACATGGCTGGCGGGGACCACCGCGAGCTCGGCGATCCCACCCCACCCGAAGCTGAGTCCGACGCAGGCCATCGACACACACAGGTGGTTCAACCCGCGCCGGCAGTAGTAGCACTCCCCGCAGTAGAGCAGGGGCATGACCGAGACCCTCTGACCTGGCTGCACCCCCGAGACGCCGGGACCCACCTCCACCACCTCGGCGGAGAACTCGTGGCCGAGGATCTGCGGTAGCTGTGACTGGTTGAGGGGGTGCGGTGAGGCCGGGATGACGATCGGGCCCATGGCGTACTCGTGCAGGTCGGTGCCACAGATCCCGCACCAGCTGGGCCGGAGCAGGACCTCGCCCGGCCCGGGACTCTCCGGACGGGTCACGTCCTCGACGCGGATGTCGTGATCTCCGTAGAAGACTGCTGCTCTCATCGGTGGGCTTCCCTTGCGTTCGTCGGAGTGGGAGGAGTGGGGCGGGTGTGCGCGGTCGTCATGGGGCAGGCACCAGCGCGGGGTCGAACAGCACCTTGCCCTCGAGCTGTCCTGTCGCCAAGAGCTCGAGCTGTTCGGGCAGGTCCTCCAGAGGGAGCACCGCCTCGAGCAGCTCGTCGGCCAGCGCCGTACCTTCGAGAATCTGCAGCGCTGCCGCGAGATCCTCGGCACAGACGTGCGCGAGGGTGGTGACCACCGAGATCTCCCGCATCACGAGAGTGTGCACGTCCACTTCCTGCTGGGTGGACGGCAGGCCGACCTGCAGGATGGTCCCGCCCGTGCGGACGATCTCGATCGCCGTGTTCAGCTGGCCTGGCGCACCACTGGCCTCGATGAGGACGTCGACCGAACCTCCGCCCAGGCTCTCGCGCACCCGAGCCACGACGTCGTCGCCGGCCGCCACCGTCCGCGATGCTCCCAGGCGGGCAGCCCGGTCCAGCCGGGTGCCCGGAAAGTCGATCACGGTGATGTCGGCGTCGACGAGTGACTGCAGACCGGCCAGGACGAACGAACCGATGGCTCCCGCGCCGATCAGGACGACACGGTCTCCTGCAGCGACACCCGCCCGCCGAGCCGCGTGCAGGCCGACTGCCATCGGCTGTGCCAGCCCCGCCCGGTCGACCGAGACCGAGTCAGGCACAAGCGTCAGTACGCTCTCGGGTACGGCGACGAGTTCGGCCATGCCCCCGGCGGCGTTGAGTCCCAGGGTGTAGTAGCGGTCACAGATGTTCGTCCGCCCCTCACGGCAGCGGAGGCACTTGCCGCAGGAGACGCCGGCTCCCGAGGCAACGACGTCACCCACGGCGAACCGACCGGACTCGCTGGTCTCGACGACCTCGCCGACGAACTCGTGCCCGAGCACCATGGGCCCGGTGTGCGCGGTCACCGGGTGGACCCGGTCGACCGGGAACGTCTTCGGACCGCTGGACCACTCGGTGGCATCGGTCCCGCACATCCCGCTGCGCAGCACGCGAAGCACGACCTCACCTTCGCCTCGCACGGGCTCGGGAACGTCCTCCACGCGCACGTCGTGGGCACCGTGGAAGACGGAGGCCCTCATCACGCATCCCCGGGCTGCTCGCCTCGACCGGCCGCGGTGTTCAGGTGCGACTGCGAGCTGCGGATCACCGGCAGCTGGCCGCCCACCGAGAAGTAGCGTTGTCCCGCCACGAGCAGCTCCTCCGCCGGGAACTTGGTGACGACCTCGCACCCGGTCGCGGTGACGACGAGCTCCTCCTCGATGCGGGCGGCGCCGATGCCGTCCGCCGATGGCCAGTAGGTCTCGAGTGCGAAGAACATGCCTTCCTCGAGCACCTCGGGGTGGTCCAGGGACACGAGCCGGGAGAAGATCGGCTTCTCCCAGATCGACAGGCCCACGCCGTGCCCGTACTGGAGGGCGAAGGCGGCCTCCTCGTCGGGGAACCCGAACTCCTGCGCCGTCGGCCACACCGACACGATGTCGGCGGTCGTCGCGCCGGGCCTCACCAGCGCGATCGCTCGATCCATGTACTCACGCGCACGGGTGTAGGCGTCGTGCTGCGCGTGGCTCGCCGAGCCCACCGCGAACGTCCGGTAGTAGCAGGTCCGGTAGCCGTTGTAGCTGTGCAGGATGTCGAAGAACGCGGGGTCCCCCGGCCTGATGATCCGGTCCGAGTAGACGTGCGGGTGGGGAGAACACCGCTCCCCCGAGATGGCGTTCACGCCTTCGACGTACTCCGAGCCGAGGTCGTAGAGCACCTTGGAGACCAGCCCCACCGTCTCGTTCTCCCGTACCCCGGGGCGGAGGAACTCGTAGAGCTGGTCGTAGGCGGCGTCGACCATCGAGACGGCCTGGGTCAGCAGCGAGATCTCGTCCTCGGTCTTGATCGCCCTGGCGTTCAGGAACACCTGCTGGCCGTCGACGACCGTCACTCCGGCCTGCTGCAGGGCGAACAGGATGGGCAGCTCGATCACATCCACCCCGAGTGGCTCGTCGAGCAGCCCGAACTCCTCCAGCTCGCGCTTGATCTTCCTGGCCACCTCCTCGGCGATCCCGGCGTCGGGGTTGAACGCTCCGCGGAGGGTCGAGATGCCGGCACGCGCACCCGACTCCCGGCGGGGTCGCACCGCGCCGTGGTGTGGGGCGTGCGGGTCGGCGTCCATCTCGGCAGTGGTGGTCGAGAGCCAGGGGTTGAAGAGCTGGTGGTGGCGCGCCGCCGAGCCGAAGTCCCACACGATCGGGTCGGAGTGCCGTGTCAGGAGCGAGAACCGGATCATCTTGTCCATCGCCCAGGTGCCGATGTGGGTGGAGGACATGTAGCGGATGTTGGAGAAGTCGAAGGCCAGCAAGGCACCGAGGTCGGAGGCCTCGAGCTCATTCTTGAGTCTCGCCAGGCGCTCGGTGCGCAGGCGGTCGAACGAGATGCGGCTTTCCCAGTCGACGGCGTTGGTGCCGTACGTTGCAGTGCTCATGCTGTTCTCAAGCCTTTCTGTCTGCCGGACAGCGAGTTGGAGGGGACGTGTGCGGGTCGTGCTCTGGGCAGGACCCGGCCGGTCAGGTCACCAACGTGCGCTTCTGACGACGTGATCGGGCCAGCGTGTAGACGACGGCCGCAACGAGGATCAGCACTCCCTGGAAGTAGTACTGCGAGGTGGACCCGAGCCCGAGGAACGTCGTGGCGTTGAGCAGCTGCTGCAGGAGGACGGCACCGACCAGGGTGCCCACGAAGGTTCCGCGGCCACCGAGGAGGCTGGTCCCGCCGAGCACGACTGCCGTGACACTGGTCAGGGTGAAGGCGCTCCCCTGCGACGGGTCGCCGATGCCGTACTGGCCCATGAACATCAGGGCTCCGAGGAAGACGAACAGCGAGGAACCGACGTACGCCAACAGGATCGTGCGGTTGATGCTGATGCCGAGCCGTCGCGCCGAGTCCTCGTTGGACCCGACAGCCCGCAGCTGCCAGCCCCACGGACGGCGTCGGAGCAGGAACTCCATGACCAGGGCCAGCGCGACGAAGGCCATGAAGGCAGCAGGGATCGGACCGAAGGTGTAGTTCACCGCGTTCTGGAACGACAGGCTGATGTAGCCACCCTGGGTCGACCTCAGCAGGAACGCCATGCCGCCCAGCGCGATGTAGAGGGTCAGCGTCGCCGCGATCGGCGTGAACTTCCCGAAACGTATGAGGGATCCGTTGATCAGGCCGACCACGGTCGCCGCCGCGATCATCAGGACGAGCCCGACCACCAGCTCCCATGGTGACTTCCCGTCGTTGACGTAGAAGGAGGAGATCACCACGAGGAAGCCGGCGAGCGGACCCACCGAGAGGTCGATGCCTCCGGTGAGCAGGGCGATGTTCTGGCCCATCGCGATCAATCCGATGGCCGTGGCCGCCGTGAGCAGGTTGGTGATGTTGAAGCTCGACAGGTAACGCTCGTTGCCGGGGGCGATGTACGCCGCCAGGCCCACCATCACGACCAGCAGGAGCACGGTCGGCGTGTAGTCGCCCTGGATGAAGCGACGCAGGGCCGGAGCACTGGCCTCACGTTGTGCCGCGGCCACGGAGACCGCTTCCGCGGTGGAGGTGACCGCAGCCGAGATGATGCGTTCCTCGGTCACGTCGGCACCCTTCAACGTCTCGACGACGTGTCCGCGCGACATGACCAGCACCTGGTCGCAGAGGCCTTCGAGCTCCTTCGCGTCCGAGGACGACACGATCACCGGCACACCACGGGCCGAGGCCTCGCGCAGGATGCCGTAGATCTCGGCGCGGGCGCCCACGTCGACGCCCTGCGTGGGCTCGTCGGCCACCAGCAACGGCGGGTCCGAGAGCAGGGCACGCGAGATGACGACCTTCTGCTGGTTGCCACCGGAGAGTGCTGACACCGACGCGTCCAGGGAGGGCGCCTTGACCGACAGCGACCGGAGCGAGCCGCGCACGCTCTCGACCTCGCGACCACGGTTGAGGAAAGGTCCGGACTTGAACTTGGTCAGAGCCGACAGCGCGGAGTTCTCCCGCACCGACAGGCTCATCATCAGACCTTCGGAGTGCCGGTCCGAGGGCATGTAGGCACTGCGTCGGAGCAGGTCCCGAGCGGACAGCTTCGTTCCCTCGACCTTGACCGTCCCCGTGAACGACTCCTGGCCGGCAAGAGCACGGAGCAGCTCGGTCTGGCCGTTGCCGACCACACCCGCGACCCCGATGATCTCGCCTCGCGTGGCTGACATCGACACGGAGACGAAGCCCGGCCCGGAGAGGTCGTCGAGCACGAAGTTCGGCTCGCCCGGCTCCTGGGCGACGTGCTTGTCCGGGAACGTCGAGTCGAGGGTGCGACCGACGATCAGGGCCAGGAGCTCAGGATCGGAGATGTCGGCGACCTGTGAGGTCCCCCGGACCCGACCGTCGCGCAGCACGGTCACTCGGTCCGCCAGCTCGCGCACCTCCGCCAGCCGGTGCGTGATGTAGATGACCGAGGTGCCCTCCGCCACTGCGTCACGCACCCGTCGGAACAGCAGGTCCACCGCGTCGCCGCCCAGGGGCGCCGTCGGCTCGTCGAGGATCAGCAGCTTGGGCTCGAAGGCGAACGCCTTGGCGATCTCGAGCAGGTGCTTCTCGGCCAGGGTCAGCGACTCGACGCGGTCACTGAGGTGGACCTGGAGCCCCACGCCGTCGAGGAGCGCCCGCGCCACCTTCTTCTCCGGTGCCCCGGCGAAGACCGACCGTGGCAGCGCCACCTGCAGGTTCTCCAGGACGGTCAGGTCCGGGAGCACCGCGGGATGTTGGTGCACGATCGCGATCCCCAGCGAGGCCGCGGTCTTCGGGTTGAGCGAGGTCAGCTCGGTGCCGAGGACCGTGATGGTGCCCTCGTCGGGGTGTGTGGTGCCCGTGGCGATGTTGACCAGCGTCGACTTGCCGGCGCCGTTCTCACCGAGGATGGCGTGGACCTCCCCTCCGAGAACACGGATGGACACGTCCGTCAGCGCCGCGACACCGTCGTAGCGCTTCGAGATGTGGGCCATCTCGAGGGTCAGGTCGCCCACCTCCTCGAGGTGGCTCTGCACGTCGACGTACTCCTGGGTCACAGCAGTCCCTTGCATGTCGTCTCTCGAATCCGCGGTGCTCGGGGTCGGGTCGTCGTCGACCCCGAGCACCAGCGTGTGGTCGTGTGCCTACTTGCCGAGCTTGGCCTGCTCATCACCGGGCATCTGCGCGGAGAGGTAGACGTCACCGGGCAGGTCCTTCTTGCACTGCACCCCGTTGGGCTGCTTGCTGACGGAGTCCTCGAAGACCGGCCCCTTGAAGGAATCGGCCTCGGGGATCTTGCCGCCCGTTGCCTTCGCGACGGCGTAGTCCACCGCGAGGCGGACGTTGTCGTTGCCGGTGGCCACCGTGACCATCTTGAACGGGCTCTTGGCCTGGCTGTCCTGCCAGAAGCAGCTCAACGAGTTCCCGTCCGAGGTGGCCAGGGCCGGGATCGCGCGGCTGCTCTTGGGGAACAGCGGGAGCGAGCTGACCAGGGTCGGTCCGAAGTCAGACACGATCACGTCGATCTTCGGGTACTTCGCGATGTCCGCCGTGAGCAGCTGCTGGGTCAGTGTCGGGTCCCAGTTGGTCGGCTGGAACGGCGTCTGCCCGATGAACTTGTAGCTGGCGGGCAGGTTCTTGCGCAGTGCCTCGTACTCGGTGGTGCTCTGGCTGTTGCCCGCGGGTCCACCCAGGAACAGGATGTTGCCGCCGTTCGGCACGTTCTTCTTGATCCAGGCGGCCCAGTTGTTGCCGTCGTTCGCGAAGTCGTCGCCGATCCACTTGTCGAAGTTCACACCCGCCTTGCCACCGGGGTCGACGCGGTAGGGAACAGTGACCACGCCCGCCTTGAAGGCGCTGGTGAGGGCGGGCAGCACAGCCTTGCCGGCGTCGGGGAAGACCACCATCGCGTCCACGCCGGAGGACACCATGCCCTTGATGTCGGAGATCGCCTTCTGGGTGTTGCCCTGACCGTCCGCGTAGCGGAACTTGGTCACGCTCGGGCACTTCGAGGCCTCGTCCTTGCCGGAGGCCGTGGTGACCAGACGCCAGCTGTTGCCGCCGAACCCGTCCAGCAGGGCGAAGTCGACCTTCTTGGTTCCGCACCAGTCCGGAGCCCCCTTGACGTGGGTGACCGGCCCGCCTGGCCCGTTGGCTTGTCCTCCTGAGCTTCCACAGCCGGCGAGGACCATGGACACCGCCGCGACTGATCCGAAGATCGCCGCGATCCTGGTGCGAGACTTCATCTTTCTCTCCTCTTGTTTGCGCGCGACGTGCTGTCACGCTCTGCCGGCCCCGAAGCCGAAAAACTGGTCATGCTGTCTGGCCCTGAGCAGGCGTGGGCGAACGCCGTACGACCGACCTGACGATCGCCGGCCAATCGAGGGTGTAGAGCGAGATCCCGATCGCGAGGGCCGCTGCCTGGACCAGCGGGGAGATGGCGGGTGAGACGCCGAGCACGCTCACCAGCTGGATGAGCTGCTGGAGGAAGATCGCGGCGATCACGGTCGGCAGGGGGTAGCCACGCCCGCCCAGCAGCGAGGTGCCACCCAGGACCACGACCGCGATCGACGGGAGCAGGAACGTGTCGCCGGCGTACGCCGTGGGCTGGGCCGTGATGCCGGCGATCAGGACCCCGGCCAGGCAGTAGAGCAGCTGGGCCCACACGTAGCCGAGCGATTGGACGGTCCGCACCCGGAGACCGGCTGCTCGGGCCGCCTCACGGTTCGCGCCGATCGCCTCGAAGCGTCGACCACTCACCGTGCGCTTCACGATCGCGGAGACGACGGCCAGGGCCACGGCCGCGAAGAAGATGGAGTTGGGGACACCGGCCGTCGATCCGCCGGCCACACTGCCCAGCGCGTGCGTGGTGATCCTCGGCCGTCCTCCGGAGATGCCGAGGTTGATGCCGTACAACACGGCATTCGTGCCCAGCGTCGCGATGATCGCGTTCAGCCCCAACCCGCCGATCAGCACGCCGTTGAGCAGCCCCGCACCGACGGCGAACACGATCGCCAGCAGGATCGCCGGCAGCAGCTTTGAGCTGTCCCCGTCTGGAATGTGGGTCACGATGATCAGCGACAGCGAGATCCCGCCCGCGACGGAGAGGTCGATCCCCCCCCTGCTGGACCACCAGCATCTGGCCGAGGCCGGCGATCGCGAGCACGGCCGCCACGGGCAGCATCCCCGAGAAGGAGGTGGAGGAGACGCTGGCCGAGTCGAGCAATGCGCTCACGATGAACAGCAGGATGGTCGCCGTACCGATCGTCACCAGGCCCTTGGAGACCGAGAACCGTGCGCTCCTGAGCTCAGCACGCTCCTGCTCGACCGGGTCCGCGACTGCCACCTGTACCTCGCCCTCTGTGACGGCGCTCACGCCGTGATGTTGAGCGAGACTGTACAAAGTTGCGTGGCTGCGCACAACCCCAGCGCGGTCTGACCGGTCGGCGTGTTGACCTGCCATGAACATCTGCTGGACACGGCGCGGCCCGGTCAGCACGCGGGTGATCCCCGGAACGCGGAACCGCCGCGCAGGTCGGGACGGACGGGTTCTCCGCCGCCACGGGTCGCCGGGACGCACCTCGGGACACCCAGAGGGTGAGGAGGGTCGAGACAGCAAAGAACCCGGTGAACTGCTGCGTTTCCGCAGGTCACCGGGTTCTTCCTGTTGGTAGCGGGGGCAGGATTTGAACCTGCGACCTCTGGGTTATGAGCCCATTCGACCCGCATCTCTGGCGTCCCGCCCGATCCCAGACGTGCCGTCTGACCTGCGCGTATGCGTCTCGCCCGTCCCACGTCGTCCGGGCGCTCACGACGGTTTCCGCTGCGTTCTGGTCGCAGAATTGGTCGCACTGTGCGGGTCGTGGTCACCGTGATGACGGTGCACAAGCTGACCGCTGGAGATGGCTACACCTACCTCACGCGACAGGTCGCATCCGCCGATGAACATCGAGCCCAGGGTCAGTCGCTCGCGGACTACTACGTCGCGCGCGGCAACCCACCTGGCGTGTGGCTCGGAAAGGGAGCGCACCAGCTCGGTCTCGCCGGTTCCGAAGTGTCGGAAGCCCAGATGCGTTCGCTATTCGGAAAAGGGTGCCATCCGAACGCAGATGACATGCGCGCAACTGGCGCGACCGAACGGTCGACGCGTCTTGGTACCGCCTACCCCACGTACGCCGAGCTCGCGCCCTACGTAGAACGCGTGGCTCAGGCGACGAGGGACTTCGAGCTGACGAACGGACGGCCCGCCACCGACACCGAACGAGCGCGCTTGGCTGCCAATGAGGCGCGGCGCGGGCGACGAGCGGTGGCTGGCTTCGATCTGGTGTTCACTCCCGTGAAGTCCGTCTCGCTGCTGTGGGCATTAGGAGGTCCGGGCGTACGGGCACAAGTGGAGGCCGCCCACCACGAAGCAGTCGGCTCCACGTTGGCTTGGCTCGAAGAACACGCGGCCTTCACGCGGACAGGCCACGGGGGCGTTGCGCAGGTCGACACCACCGGTCTTCTGGCTGTTGCTTTCGACCATCGTGAGTCGAGGAGCGGCGACCCAGACCTGCATACACACGTTGCGGTGGCCAACAAGGTATGCGGCACCGACGGCAAGTGGCGTTCGCTGGATGCTCGTGGGCTCTACGCGCTCGGGGTCGCTGCTTCAGAGCGATACAACACCAGGCTCGAGGACGGGATGGCGCGTCGACTCGGAGTCGACTTCGCGGAGCGACCTGGTGGCGTCGCCGGGAAACGGCCGATCAGAGAGATCGTCGGCGTCCCCCACGAGCTGATCCGGCATTTCTCGCGACGCCGCATGCTCATCGAGCATCGCTATGCCGAGCTCCATGCCGAGTACCGCGCAACTCATGGGCGTGAGCCAGGCCGAGCCACACAGTTGCACCTCGCCCAACAAGCGACCTTGGAGACTCGCGAGGGCAAGGGACCGGGCCGCACCTTGGACGAACAGGTCGAGGACTGGACGGGCCAAGCGCGCCGGGTCCTCGGAGACAGTGCGATGGACCGCCTGATTGAGGATTGCATCGACCGCGAGGACGGCTGCACGGGATCGGACACGACATCGGTGCGCGACACAGCAAAGTCCGTTATCCATACCGTCTCGGGACAGCGATCGACGTGGTCAGTCGGGAATGTCTACGCCGAGACCGAGCGGCAGTCCCGCGGTCGTCGTTTTTCCTCTGCACACGAGCGCGAGGACTTCACCGCGGCGGTCGTCGAAGCGGCCACGGGACCCAACTTCTCAATTCGAATCGCTGAGCCGGAGTTGGTTACCGAGGCGCCCGCGCTCCGCAGAGAGAGCGACGGCGAGAGCGTATTCGTTTCTCACGGCACCGACAGGTTCACGACCAGTGAAGTCCTTTTGGCCGAAGACCGTCTGGTCGCCGCCGCACGCAGTACCGACGGGCCTTACATCGATGAAGCGGTACTCGAGGCCTCGCTGGCCATCGAAGAGTCCCGGACGCATCTCACGCTCGATGCCGGTCAACGCTCTCTCGTGGAGGCATTCGCCACGTCAAAGGCTCGGCTTGGCGTGGGAATCGGTCCCGCCGGATCGGGCAAGACGACTGCGATGCGGGCCTTCGCACACGCGTGGTCGTCGGCGGGACCAACCGGGGGAAGGCTGGTCCCTCTGGCGACGAGCTCCAAGGCTGCCCAGGTCCTGGGCGCCGAGCTCGGGCTACGGGCCGAGAACATGCACAAGTTCTTACACGAGAACGGCGCTGAAACGCCTCGTGATCCCTGGTACGCCCTGAGGTCCGGCGACGTCGTCCTCGTCGACGAGGCTGGGATGGCGGGGACCTTGCAGCTGGACGCGTTGCTCGAGCGGGCCGCCGAGAGCGGTGCGGCCGTGCGACTACTCGGCGACCCATCTCAACTGGCCGCCGTCGATGTCGGCGGAGCTCTCGACCTTCTCGAGCACGAAGTCGGCGCCAGTTATCTCACCGAGCTGCATCGGTTCGAGGATCCCGAGGAGGCCCAAGCAACGATGGCCATCCGCGCGGGGGACGCACGTGCCTTGGACTTCTACCGATCGGCCGATCGCATCTCCGCAGGGTCTCGTGACGCGATGCTCGAATCGGCGTACGACGCATGGGCCCGCGACGTGCGCGCCGGGCTGAGCTCCGTGTTGATCGCAGCCGCCACCTCCGACGTCGCCGCGCTGAACATCCGGGCGCGCACGGAGCGAGTTCGAGCGGGTCAGGTGAGTCTCGACGGCACCGAGCTCCACGACGGCAACGTCGCCGGCATCGGTGACTGGGTGGTGACCCGCACCAATGCCCGAGGCTTGCGCTATTCCAGGCGAGCGCGGTGGGTGCACAACGGCGATGTGTGGAAAGTCGTGAGTCGCCATGAGGACGGCTCGCTGACAGTCCAGCACAGGGAGAACCACGGCACGGTTCGGCTTCCTGTTGGATACGCGTCCGAGTCAGTTGAGTTGGCCTACGCCGCGACGGCCCATCGGGTGCAGGGCGTGACGACGGACACCGCCCACGCGCTCGTCTCTCCCGCCATGACCCGGGAGGCGCTTTACGTCAGCTCGACGCGAGGGCGCCGCGGAACCAAGTTGTATGTCGTGACGGAGCCCTCGGTCGGCATGGACTGCGACGCGGAACCGGAAGGTCCTCGTACAGCAGTGGAGGTGCTCACATCGGTACTTCGACGGTCCGGCGCCGAGTCGTCCGCCACACGCACCATCGGGTCTACCTTTGACGAGGCGTGTGCCCTGCCATCACTTGTCAGCCGCTATGAACACGCACGAGTGCTGGCCGCCGACTCGTCGCTCATTCATGCGTCCCGGGTCCTGCCAACAGACGTCCGCGCTCATGTACTTGGTGCGACCGGCGCGACCTACCTCGCAAAGACCCTCGCATCGGCCGCCGGTCGTGGCGCCGACCCGGCAGTCCTCCTGCGAGCTGTCTTCGACCTCGAAGACCTCGATCACGTTCGTTCTCCGGCAATGGTGCTCGCCTCGCGCATCGAGGACTACGCCGACTCCCTCGGCGTCCCCACCGAGCCAATCGTCGCGGCTCCCCTGCCCTGGCTGCCGACTCCCGAAGTCGGGGACGCCGGTTGGCGACCGTACCTACGCGAGCGAGCGCGTCTCATCGAACAGCGCGTGGAGGAACTGGGCGGCTTGTCCGCCGCATATCGCGAAGAGTTCGGTATTTCGGACCGAGATGGGTTGGGCGAGCCCCCCGAGCCCGGAACACGACGAGAGCACGCATACAGCCTGCTTGGCGACGATCGCCTCGAGACCGGCCGATCGAAGGCTTCACGAACAACACAGTCGTCGGAGTCCATGACTCCACCTCGTTCTCAACGTTCACGGCATCGGGGCCCACACCTGCACCGCTGATCTGAACCCACCACCCACGCGGCACTCCATCGAGGAGGAGCCTTGGCTTCGCACACCCAAAATCTGGAAGATTCGCGCGCGATCTCGTTCGCTCCGGCGACTTACGGCACGCTGATGGCACAGGTTCGGTTGGAGCTCGACCAGGCACTGACGATCTCGGATCAACGTCCGATCGACGTACATCGAGCACATGCCGAGATTCTTGGCTACGAGCGATTCCTGCGCATTTCGGGGCACCACCTCAGTCTCTTGGCGTTCCTGGCCCAGACCGACTCGAGGGCCTGGCGCACCCTGAGCGAGCGACTTGCACACCTGCCGACGTGGGAGTCCAGCGAGGGAAGGTGGTCGCGGGCAGCCTCACTGTTGGGAACGGCACACGACCTCGTCTCGACGCACGTGGGCCCTGACCGTGGCCTGCGCACGCCGGAGATCGAAGACCTCGCCGGCGGGCCAGAAGTGATCTCGACGGCGCGCGAGATGTTGGATCGACTCGAGGCAGCTGCGCAAGCCGGCGAGCACATGCTCGACAGGGCGGCAAGGCGGCAGAGGCAGACCGAGGCTCACCCAACCACGACGCGCCACTACAGCGTCCTGCGGTCCGCAAGTCGCGCGATCGCCGTCTACGGCCGCGCCGCACACTGGGACTTGCGCGAGGCGAAGCCACCCTCGCCCGTGGACGGCTTTCAATCCCTGGCGGCCGCGCCACTGTCCCGAATCAGTCGCGCACCACGGTTCGAGGATTGCCTGCAAGCGCTGCGACTACTTCGTCACTTCGTGCGCAGGCAAGGGCACGGAGAGGTACCAGCAAGTGCCATCAGCCTTCGCGACCTGGCTCTCCTCGGCGCGCTGGTCACGGATCCGTCGCAACTCGGCGACCTCGAGGAGAGCGCAAACCCCGTGCTCCGCCTCGAGCACGCGCACTTCCGGGATCAGTTGGACTTTGCCCACCAGTCATGGCAGCAGCTTGCTGATCATCTGCTGACGCAGACTCAGGGACTGTCGAAAGCACCACGCGAATACGCGTTGGCAATCGAGCAGCTGCAGGGGCCGCTTGACCCGGCCCTTCGCGGCGCCATCGCTCGGGCGCTTCCCGAGCTCGGGCGCCGTGCCGGCGACACCGTCCGTCAGCTTGCGCTTCATAACGCACTGGTGAGCCGCCAGCGCGAGCCCGGGGCGCTGCAGGCTCACTGGCGTCCACTAAACCTTGAACATCGGGAGGCCCTGGCGGATCTGTTCGCCGAAGCAGGAGCCGCATCTGCTGCGATGGCAGCCCTAGGTCGCCCCAGTGTCACCAGCCACGAGCCGGTGGAGACGTTCCCCGCGGCAGCAAGGGGTCTGCATCGGAGTCACGCCCACCCCCACTCGGTGCAGCGATGAGCACAAACGCATCCCCTGCTTCCACAGACCGGCTCGTCGCAGCCAACGAGGACGCAGCCACCTTCTATCGACGACAACTCATGAGCCCTGAAAATGTTGGGCCGCGCGCCTACCTCTCCCAGAGAGGCTTCGGGCAGTTGCTCGAGGACAACCACTGGACCGTGGGTTTCGCGCCAGACGGGTGGACGTCTCTCCGCGACCACCTGTCGGCACTGGGGTACACGAATGAAACGCTGCTTTCGGCCGGCCTGCTGGCCGAAAGCCGGCGAGGACCATACGACCGCTTCCGCGGACGGATCACATTCGGCATACGAAATGATGCGGGAGAGCTCGTCGGCTTTACTGCCCGCTCGGCTCCCTATGCGGATGCCCGCGTTCCGAAGTACCTGAACACCCCTGCCACGAGGCTCTTCCATAAGAGCGCGGAGCTGTTCGGCTTGGGCGAGCAGGTCATTCACGGGGCCGAGTCGACGCTCGTGGCCATTGTGGAGGGACCGCTGGACGCGATCGCCATCGACATCGCCGGGCGAGAGTCACCCGACCATATTTCAGCACTCGCACTCTGCGGGACCGTGCTCAGCGCGACACATGTGGGTCATGTCCAATCCCTCAGTCCACGCGCAGTGATTGTGGTGCTCGACGAGGACGCGGCCGGGCGTTCAGGGCGCGAGCGCGCATACCTGCAGCTGCGCGACCGAATCGAGCATCTTCTATGCCCAACGTTTCCTCTAGACCACGACCCGGCCGACATCTTCCGGGCCTCGGGTGGGATCACGCTGCGTGAGCACTTGGCATCCACTCGTCCCCTCGCGGACCAGCTGGTCGACGACCGGCTCGCCTCGTGGCCCAACCTCGACGACAACGCAGAGGCACGAGTCGCTTGTCTGCGTGAGACGGCGGCCCTCGTTGCGTGCATGGGACCCGCGGACCTAACCCGAGAAGCCGGGAGGCTTCCCGCGGCGCTGAACCTCAGCCAGCAGACGGTGACACGCGAGCTCGCCGAGCGAGTCGCGGCGCCGACGACAAGGCTTCACCGCGCTCGCCTTTCGACGTAGAAGTTATCCACAGACTGTCCACTCATGGCTCCCCGCCGTATAGATCCGCGGCATCGTGATCTCGATCGTGGGTCCATCAACACCAGCCAATAGCAGCGACCCACGAGCAATCCGAGGTGGTGACGGTGACCCAGCAGGGTGACGAGGATGAGATGGCGATCGGCCTAACAGCGATCTGGTGCCTGGCACTTGCCCTCGCCGCGTGCGTGCTTGTCTGGCTTGCCTCGCTGTCCGCTCTGGCTCTGGACGGACAAGGGCCGCACAACACCCCGCTCTCCAGCAGCCCTGAGTTCGTGTTCAGACTTGTACAAGGAACTCCAGCAGAAAACGCGTGGGCAGATTCGTACGTCGATGCCGAGCCGCTGCATGCGGGCACGTTCTGGTGGGTTCTCGTGAGCTATGCCGCGTTGGTTCTCGCAACCAGTGTCTGGGTTCTGCTGACCTGGCCGCACAGCAAGACCACCGCATCGGATCCGGCCCACTGGGCCGGACGATCCGACGAAAGGCGCATGGCCGTCCGTCGAAAGCCAACACGTCGGCGCTGGCGCCTCGTCGCGGGACGCGGGGCATCGAGTCATCGACTTCTGGCGGGCGCCGACTGTGTTTCGGCGGTCGCCTTCGGCCCGAATGGATCGGGAAAGACCACGGGTCTGATCGTTCCGAACGTCCTGGATTGGGACGGACCGGTGGTGCTCACCACGGCCAAGGTTCAAGATCTCGAACCGATCTGCACCGCCCGTGCCCAGGTCGGACCGGTATGGATCGTTGCTCCGGGCGGCGCTGAAGGCCACGAAACCGTCGGGTGGTCGCCCGTCGCCGCGGCGCGAGATCCTGAAACGGCTGATCGCGTGGCCGAGTGGATGGTCGATTCCTCAGGCATGACATCGGATCCCAAGGGCCGGCCGTGGAACGCGCAGGCGCGCAAATACCTGAAGGGACTCCTTCTCGCGTCACATCTCGTCGGCGGTGGCATCAGTCAATGGATCCGATGGATTCACGCGGGTGAGCGGGTTCGGGATCACGTCGAGGAGATCCTGCGATCAGCCGGGCACGAGAGCACGGCGCAGGAGTATGCATCCACATGGCTCATCCACGAGGATGGCAAGGGCTCGGTCTTGTTCACCGCTCTCGGCCTTGCGGACACCTATTCGCGACCGGGGATCATGGCAGCGTCTGACAGCGGCGGGTTCTCCCCCACCGACCTGCTGGACCGCACCAGCACTCTGTGCATAGTGAGTCCCAGCGGTGAGGGTGAGCGCTTCGCGCCGTACTTCACCACAGTGGTCGGCGCCATCATTCACGAGGCAGAGAGTCGGGCTGCCGCCCAGGCACGACCCATCGAACCAAGGTTGCTGCTGGCTCTCGACGAGGCTGGCAACGTCTTCCGCTACCCCCGCCTCCCGCACCTGCTCACCACGGCGCGCGGCAACGGCATTCAGCTGCTACTGATTTACCACGACCTGGCGCAGCTCGAGCATCTGTACGGAGGTCGCGAGGTAGGACGAACGGTGCTCTCCAATGCCAAGATGCGCATGCTGTTGCCGGGCGTAGGGGATCTCGACACACTGAAGTACTGGTCAGATCTGATGGGCAGAACCCTCACGGAGAGCGAGGGAACGACCACCAGCCACGATGGCCGTCGCAGCCAGACTCGCAACCAGCATGAGATCGCCCTCGCTCCTCCCCATGTGCTGCAGCAATTGCCGGACGGTGAGGCGATCGTGCTGTACCAGAACCTGCCGCCCGCGCGAGTTCGTTTGCTCCCCTGGTTCGCCGATCGAAGGTTCCGTCACTTGAAGGGGCTCGCATGAGTCACGACAGCGCCGGCGACAGCCCCTTCGAACGGCTTCTCGTGAGCCAGGCGGAGCTAATCAGCCGCCTCCGCCGCGACCTCGACGAGCTCGCGAGCGAGTTCGCAGACACGGCTGCAGGTTTGATGGGCAGGATCGACGACCTCGACTCGACGAACGGGGCTGCCGCTCCGCGTGCCTGGAACTGGCGCGGCATAGGGCCACGGGCAGAGGAGGAACTCTGGTCGCAGCTCACGGCGTGGGTCGCGTGGATCCGACACCGCTATCCGTTGGCCAAGCGAATCCCACCGTGCTGGGCCAAACACACCGAGGTCGTCGAGGAACTCACCGCGCTGTGGCTCGCATGGCAACAGGCCTACGAGGACCGCCACGCCTCTTTGGCCGCTCCTGCGGAGTGGCACGACAGGTGGCTTCCCGGCGTTCTCTACCGCCTCGAACATGGGCCCTTCGCCCTCGACTGCGCCAGTGCTCACCAAGAGCGCCCACGACATGCTTACGGCGACCGGGGCAGGCGCGCGTCATGCGAAGCCGGCGAGCAAGGACGTGGCGCTCGACTCGAGAGCGGGTGACCATCATCAGCCGCGTCGATGTGCACGAGCTAAGGCGGCGGTAAGACGCGGTTCGTCGAGTGCACTCATCGCGGCAGATCCGGCCATGGCTCGCCATCAGTGGGCGGATACGGCGCGTGATCTCTTTGTGAGGGTCAGACCAGTACCCAGGGCCAGGAGCAAGATCAGATTCAAGCTGAGGTCGAGACTGGTGCGGCGGCCGATCCCGAGTGCGATTGTTGTCAGCCCCACCAAGGCGCCCAAGGCTGCGAAGCATTGTGCCGCGCAAGCAGCCCGACGGCTCCAGGGTGGGCGCGTCCAGGTGAGCAGGAGACCGAGGATCAAAACGGCTGAAATCAACGCCTCGGTGGCTCCGGCGGCGTGATGGCGGTAGCCGCCTATGAGCGCGCCGAAGTGGATCGACATCAGGACAAGGAAGATCGCTATTTGGGCGACCATCAAGGCTCGAACCATCCAGATGCTGCCGAATCGCCGGCCGCCGGGATCTGGTGCCGTCTGAATTTCTGCAGGAACCCGGCGCATCGGGTGGCCGGACTCGCTCATGCCAAGCTCGCTGGCCGAGGGACGATCTTCGCCCGGACGGTGGTCATACCAGGGCTTCGGCGGGTGTGACAGCCGCGGTCGCTCTCCTTGTCCACTTCGCCGTGTTCAGCCCGACAAGGAGAAGCCACAGGGCCAGCGAACCTTCGGCGAGAGGTGCGGGCAACTGGATCCAAGGGACCAGGTTGTCGGCATTTTTCGGTGTCAGGACATCCGCGAAGGCGTAGACGAGGTAGGCCACGGCGTCAATCGCCAACAAGACACCAAGGGCCCGCGGTAGGAACCCTGACTGGAACACCAGGTAGGCCAAGCAAAGAATGTCCAGGCCGAAGAACACGGTGTAGATGTTGTAGGCACCGTCGGAAAGTTCGCCGGGCAGGGATGCCAGCGCCTGAAGTTGCTGAGTCGGCAGGGCGTGGGCATAAGAGGCACTGTTCAGGAGCACCAGCGGTGCGAACTGGGTGATGATGCTGGCGGCCTCGATGGCTGTGGCGACCAGGACGAAGAACGCGTCAAGCAGGGCCAGCCTTCTATTCACTACCTTGAACAGCTCATAGAAGAGCAGAGCGAGCGGGACGTTTGTCACGACCACGACGATGTGCGCAGCGAGCCCGGCACGGTACAACAGCTCGTGCGACTGGATGTTCTGCGCCGTGGTGGCCGGATCCGTCGTGAACAGTGTGCCGTTCACGAAGCCGATCGCGAAGGCGCCACCAATAATGTTGACGAGGTAAAGAGCCCCCGCGATCCTGGCCAGCCGGCGAGGTGAGGTGCCAGCGACAAGTTGTGACGGTTCGGGGGCTGTCGTCAGGGGTTGTTCCGATGCTTGCCTCATGGTGCGCCCCCGACGAACGCGGACCGCGAAGGCGACAATCCGGCGTTCCACGCCACACCTGTCATCGAGATGTCGGCTCGACGCTGGCTATCCTGCGGAGACCTAGCGGGTTCCATGTTTCCCCCTACAACGAAGACTGGGACGTCGTTCTGGGCTCGCATGCTGCGCACCTGAGCACGCGCAGGCTTTCGATTGGGAACGTTTCGGTGCCTACGCTCGACCATCGACCTTCGCGGCCCGGCTTGTACATAGCGGTTTGGAAGTTTGGGCACTCCGACCCCGGTCGCCAGGTACGGGCGCAGACTCGAGCCCCGGGCTCGCACTGACCAACTCGAAACCTACGCGCCAACAGATACCCCTGCTGGGCTCGTGTGTCACCCGCCCACGCATCGAGAGATCCGGTTACTCCGGCGCGTCCTACAAGCGGTGAAAGGACGCTGCTCAATCCGCGCTCGTGCCAAGGCAGGCCTAGGGTCGTGACGTGAGAGAACTTCCCGTCCTCGATGCGACTGACCAGCGCATCCTTGGCAGCCTGCTGGAGAAGCAGGTGACCGTGCCCGCCACCTATCCCCTCTCCGCGAACGCACTGGTGTCGGCGTGCAACCAGACGAGCAGCCGCGACCCCGTCACCGACCTCGACCAGCGGACCGTCGAGCGGACCGCGAAGTCGCTTAAGGAACGCGGGCTGCTGCGGATCGTGTGGTCCGATACCGGGCGCCGGACGCTGAAGTACCACCAGACCCTCGACGAGCATCTCGCCCTCGAGCCCGACGAGCGGGCGCTGCTCACGGTGCTGCTGCTCCGCGGCGCGCAGGCGCCGGGTGAGCTGCGCACTCGCACCGAGCGGTTGCACGGGTTCACCGACCGGGGCCAGGTCGAGGAGTGCCTGCGCCGGATGGCGAGCCGCCCGCAACCGCTGGTGTGCGAACTCGAGCGCCGGTCTGGCCAGCAGGATCCGCGCTGGATCCACGTCCTGGGCGCCGAGTCGGAGCGGACCTCAGGCCAAACCGGCCCAGCTGGGAGTGCCAACCCGTCGCATATCCGCGTCATGCAGATCATCGCCGACCTCCAGGTACCCGACCTCCCAGCCTCCAGGAGCTTCTACAGCGACTACCTCGGTTTAGCCGAAGAGGAGTTCAACCTGGGCTGGGTGGCCCGCCACACGTCACCAGTAACCAGGGCGACGCTTCAGGTGATGACCAGCGATGCCACCGCGCCCGTGGACCCCGTGGTCTCGGTCATGGTCGATGACGTCGAGGCCGCCTACCGCCAAGCACAGGATCGTGGGTACGAGATCGTGCATCCCCTGACAACCGAGGCCTGGGGCGTGACACGCTTCTTCGTCCGCGCTCCCGATGGCAACGTGCTCAACGTCGTTCAGCATCACGCGAGCTGAGGATCTTGGTCATCCGCGGCGAAAAGACGCGAGTTGGCAGAGAGACGGCAGCGGGTGCAGCACTGCGGATCTCATGGCGCTCTGCCTTGGGTCCGACTCCCCGTAGCTGACCGCTAGTCGATTGCGGTGACCTCTCCGTCGTTGTCCGGCTCCACCTCTCGTTGCGCAAACGTGATTCCGGGTGATCGCTCGCCCTTCAGCAGAGCCATGAGCTCACGCGCCGTGTCGAATTCTTCGCCGCCTGTGGTGGGGGGCGTCACGTGCAGGGCGTCGTATAGCGCGAAGCGCGAAAGGTCCGTAACCGTTTCGATCGCAACGTTGTAGGAGGCGGCCGAAGCTACGACCCCCAGATAGGACGCGTACGCGAGTGCGAACGGGACCAATGCGAAGAGGCACCAGAGCCCGTCGTCAGAGAAGAGCACTGCGGTTATCGCCGTAGCGAGCGCGCCCACTAGGCACATCGTGATCGCTAGATCCATGGCTTTTTGTCGGTCTTCTACATATGCGTAGTGGCTTGGATCCGCGATCAAGCTCAGGTGCGGGGCGATGACTACAGTCTCGAGCCCGTACTGGGTACCCGCTTCGTCTTCCGATCGGCGCAGCACATTTCCGAGTCGGGTAGGCATGACTCGGTAGAGCTTCGCTGGGTACGAACGAAGCTGTCTTTCGTAAGCTTGTTGTGCCAAGTAGGCAGGCAGCATCACTCGGCCACCTGGACGCGCCAAGGCGCGGCGCGCACGCTTTTCCCTTCGCGCCCAGTCTTCTCCTCTGGGGGCGACGGGCGCGGTATCTGTCGCGTTCGCCAAGCGCTCCCCTCTCACAACCCAATCTTGGTACGAACAGTCGCGGGCCTTTCTCAAGCTCACGGCGTTCCGGTGGTGACGCTTGACTTGGGCAAGTGCCAAGGCTCGACCGAGGCGACTCACGCCCCAATAGCCTTCCAAGACCTGCGTAAAGACAAATTGCAGTGGGTGGATAAGGAGTGCGACGACAAGGGACGCCGCAATGAACCACGCGAGGTCTTGCCATCCGAATCCGTGCAGGGCAGGCGCAAGACGTCCGACATCGATGGGACCACGCCAGGCCCCAACCGAGAGCAGAAGCCAGACATAAACCACAAGAAGTGCAGATGGAATGGCGTTGGTGACGGCGAAGTATTTTCCAACACTGGCGCTCGAAGACACGGCAGCGTCGACTGGCGAAAACCCGGGCATCACTCAGTCGTCCACGAGCACAAGTTCGCGCGCGGCGTCGTCCCAGGAGTGCACGTGCCCGCCGTCACAGACGTACTCGTCATCTTCCTTGAAGAGCGCCAGGCCGCAGCCTTTCTGGGGGCAGAACCTAGGCGCCGTGGCATCACTTTCGCCAGCCCTGCGCGGGTCTCCGCGGTCGGGAAGCCATGCAGACGCAACCCCAATGCCTATGAGCAAAAGCGGCAGTCGCATAGCTTCACCTTGACCTACGTCATTGATGCACGGTCATCCTATTGCGAAATCCGCGAACTGAACACGGCGTGCCTACCCAATGACGCCTCAAAGGAGGTGTAGCGCTTCCAATGTGGAGTTGGATAGCGGCCGAGCAGCCGCGGACCCAGGGAGCGCCTTAACGCGGACACGCTCCTTACCCAGCCCCCTCTGGCTGCTCCTCCTGGCGCTCCTTCTGTTCATAGCCGGCGGGCTATGCGCTACCACCCTCGGGCTGGTCAGCCCGCACAGAGTCGATCAGTGCGCAATCGGCTCCGAGCGCGCCGGCACAAGCGGCCCCGATATGCACGGCGCCGATCTGACTGACGCGAGGCTCGCAGGCGCCAAGCTTTGTGGTGCCGACCTGGGCGGGGCCATTCTGCGCGGTGCCTGCCTTCGTGGCGCGCACCTCGATCGAGCTGACCTCACAGGCGCCATCCTGACCGGCGCTGACCTGACTGCTGCGACTACCTCCGGAACGGTTGGACTGCCAGACGAGGTGCCCAACTCGACTTCGGCCTGTAGCAGCGGATAGCAGCACGAGTGCCGGCGATCGCGGCGGAAAGACCCACACAGCGTGGCGGGTCCAAAAGGCGCTGGGCCGCGCGGCGGAGAGTGTTGCCCAGCTAGGGCGTCCAGAGTTGCGTCCACCGCCTGTACAGGCCGCAGGTCCCCAGGCGGAACGGCAACAGGGGACCCGCAGAGCGGGCCCTACTCGTGATCCACCAGCAGATGAGACCAACACGCGTGTGCACGGTGTGGTCATGCATTCTGGCTATATCCGCCTCCCTGGACTGGCGGATAGCGGCCCGCAACAACACCGGAGGCGGGGAGGTTAAGAGATTGCAGAGACTCACCCGGATCATCAAGACAGCTGCAGGTTCGCTCCTCGGCATCCCCCTCGCAATGGGAGCCCTTCCAGCGTCAGCAAGTGCCGCCGACTCTCCCCCGGACCCTCTAGGTGCCTCATTTCAGTCGCGACAATTTCTTGGGGACCGGGACGTCGTCTACGTGCAAGGCCAGCGCGTGCACGCCGGGCAGTACGAAATCCGCCTGCGTAGCAAGGAAGTCATCCCGGTATACCGCTTGGACCCTTCTGGCTTGCGTTCAGAACAGAGTTGGGAGATCGGGCAACCCAACACCCCCGGTCTCCACGGCGTAGTCACCGCGCTCTGGCTCGTCCACTCAACCCCACCTGGCACGCAGCTCGTGTCAGACGACTTGGAGGCCGCGGCTCAGCAGGTAGCCATTTGGTCAACAGGACACCTAATGCAGATCACGAAGGCGAGCGTGCCCGACACGGCCCTTCGAAGGCGAGCGTCCTACATCGCGCGGCACGCCCCAAACAACGGCACGGCCGCCCTCACGTTCGGCAACTACGGACTGCGGCCCTACCTACGGGCCGCGGACTGGCGAACCCTCTTGGTAGCAGTCACGCTCGACCAAGGCTCAGACAATGCCAAGCCCTCCAAGACCCAAGAAGTCGACATCCGCATCGGAGGGCACTCGCAGGTCATTCAAGTAGGCGAATTCAAGGACCTGCGCAACTTTCAACATCCCTCGGGGGGCGTCAAGCGAATCGCTGACGCAACTACGGCCGAGGTCAAGCTCAAGCGCCCGACCGTAACCACGCCTATCACCTTCGGCTGGCCAGTCACCTACGAACCGGGACTGGTGCTCCTCGGCAACGGCGGAGGACCGTCTCTCATCACCGCGAGGCCAGCAAACGTCACAGTCGAAGAGACACTCACGATCGACCCCGACGACCTACCGACCCCAGCCGACTTCATGGCCAGAACGGCCTACGACTTCTTGGTCGGCCTGCCGGCATGGCTGGACTGGATTCTCGTGCTTGTCGCGATTTACCTCATTCCAAAAATCAGCAAAGTTATCGACTGGACCGTTAGCGCCACCCTGCGCCGAAACAAGGGCAAGCATCAGAAGCAGGCATCGACCGGCGGCTAACGCGCTGGCCGGAGGGTCACACACCGACGCGGTGGGGCGAGATCAAGGCGTTCCGCGAAAGCCACAACCCAGGCCGACCACCGCGCAAAGCCTGAGCGGCCCAAAGGACGTGACGCACCCAACTCCGGGCGCTCCTGCATGACGTCGCGGACCCCCCGAGGGCGACTGCAAGACGCAACGTGCCAGACGGGAAGAGCGAAGGCACTGGGTGGACAATCAACCTCCCCGCCGAACCAAGGTCGCTGACCCAGGAAGCATCGTGCTGTTCAACACAGTTCTGCCCGTCATGAACTTCGACCTGCCCAACGCCATCCGGGTGCTCAAGGATCACGAGCTGAGGCTTAGCAACTTTGCGGGGACCGCAGCCCAGGATCGGTTGAATAGTTATCAAGCCGGGGTAAGCGATGAGGCAGGCTATGCGAGTCAGTAGCGAGGCAGAGACAGCAAGTTGTCCGTCCAGCGACCGTCAGCATGCGTCCGGAGATAGGGCGGCGATGCGTTGACGACGCCGACGTGTACCTCGCCTTGCTGATCGGCCACGCGGACGTCGCCGCCTTGATTGATGAACGTCACCATCTGGTCGGTGTTGGAGTAGCCGATCTGCTGCTTGCCCGACTCCAGCCATTGCACAGCGCCAATGTGCTCGTGGTCAGAGGCATTGGAGGGCTCCATGTGGATGGCCTGGATGTACACAGCCATGACTAAGCCTGCAGCGCTTCGTAGCCGGCCAGTACCGCCGAGGCGCTGATCGCGACCAGCGCCTGGGCCTGGGCCGGACTCAGCCCGAGCGCCGCGCCCTGACTACGCGCCAATTGACGGGCGACAGCAACCAGGCCGATCGCAAGACCGAGCCCGATCACTGCTCCCCATTGATCCTCGTTCATTCGTATCTCCATTCTGAATACAGCCATCCGCCCATCGCGGGCCGCCTCACCGTCACTATGGAGGACCCCGCCGACACAATCCTCGAGCTCAAATACCGGCTCGAGCAGGAGCAGTCACGCGGGTGTTCGCCACCACATGCGTGGAAACAAACCGCCGTTTGTCAGGTTGGTCGGGCAGAGTGATTGTCGAGCACCCCTAACTGAGAGGCATGGTCGCAGTGTCAGATCCCGACATCACCACACAGCAGACAATTGCTTCCCGCGACAACAGGGCCGACGGTCAGACTGGAAACGACCCCGCACACAAACTTCAGTCCTTGGCTGCAACTTTTCAAGCCGACCAGCACGGCAACTATGTCGCGCACCTAGAAGCGGCCGTCTCCGACCCCAAGAACAGGAACATTGCGCTCACCGGGCGCTACGGCACCGGGAAGTCCAGTGTGTTGGACAAATTCGAGGAGAAGCATCGGGATCGCACCCTGCGCGTCAGTATCACCACACTCGGCCCGGACCGTGACGACGAGGGACTCACGAATCGGATCCAGAAGGAACTGGTCAAGCAGCTCATCTATCGGACCAAGCCCGCCGATCTGCGCTCCTCCCGTTTCGCCCGCACCGATCCCCTGAACCCGTGGAAAGCTCTCGGGCAGGCTGCGGCCGCCGTGGCGGTCGTCCTTCCGTTACTCATGCTGACGGGCTGGCTGCCCCACATAGCCGGAACCGCGCACCAAGAGACCACCTCGACACGGATCGCAGCGTGGCTGCTGTTCGTCGTCCTTACGACCCTGGCGGCATGGGCGGCGCGGATGGCGCTCGGTAGCCGCATCATCACCGGCCTGTCGACGGCCGGCGCTTCGATCACGCTCAAGGAACGCGAAGACACCTACTTCGACGCCTACCTGGACGAGTTGGTGACGTACTTCGACGGAGGTCGAGAGGACTACGTCATCTTCGAGGACCTGGACCGGTTCGACGACCCGGAGATCTTCGACTCGCTCCGCGAGCTCAACACGATCCTCAACGCCTCGCCTCGCCGAGTGAAGAAGTCCGACAAGAGGCAGCTGTGCTTCATCTACGCAATCAAGGACAGTCTTTTCGAGCGACTCGGCGAGACAGAGTCCGCAGACACTGACGGCTCCTCGGATGCCCCCGATGACAAGGCCATGTCCCATCAGGAGGTGACGGCAATCCAACCAAGCGCCTTCGGCGAGGATCCAAGCCGCGCCGTCCGTGGCTCGATGGCCGAGAGGGCGAACCGAACCAAGTTCTTCGACGTCGTCATTCCGATGGTGCCGTTCCTTTCCCACCGGAACGCCCGTGACGTCCTGGACCACGAAATGCGGAAGCGCGACGTCCCCGAGGGAACCGTGTCGCGAGGGTTGTTGTCCTTGGTTGCTCGGCACACAACGGACATGCGGTTGATGCTGAACATCCTGAATGAGTTCGTGGTCTATGCCGAGCACCTGTTGTGGGTAAAGAAGCCAGCACCCGAGATCACGGGCGATCGCCTGTTCGCACTGGTCGCGTACAAGAACTTCCATCTCGCCGACTTCGAGGCAGTACCCGCGCGAGAAAGCACGCTGGATAGTCTCGATCAGAAACATCGACAAATGGTCCGCGCGGCAGTCAGTGCGCGCCAGGCACAGAAGTCGGCAGCCGCGGATCACGTTGCTCGGCAACGAAACACCAGTCCAGTCGCCGATCGACTCGGACGCATGGTCGTCGCTGCCGCGAACCTGGCCGTGAAGCCGAGCTACCCCAAACACGCCATCGCCCTGCACGTGGGGAATGACACCTTCACAGCGGACACCGCGCGCACTCCGCTGTTCTGGCAGAAGGTCGCAGAGCACCAGGCGATAACCGTCCAAGCCCGGGACACGAACGACGACGCCATCACCGATGTCGTGACGTGGAACGCCCAAGAACTGAAGCACGCGTTCAGTGACGGCATGGACCAGGAGACGTGGAGCGACACACTATCCCAGGCGCAGGAAAAGCGCATCAAGGAACTGGACGCCGAGATCGACGCCTTGCGCGGTGCCGACTACTCCGAGCTCGCTAAGGAAGAAGAGATTAAGGATTCAGATGGCAAGACCTTCGATGAGCACGTGGAGGCCTTGCCGTCCGAGCTAGCGCGCGAGCTCGTACGGAGTGGCTTCATCAACCGCAACTTCGCTACCTACTCGGCAGCGTTCTACGGCACCTTCGCCGGAATTGACGCCGAGACGTTCTACTACCGAAGCGTCCTGCCGAACGAAATGCTGCTTGACCACTCCTTCACCACGCCGGAGGGCATCTCCCACCTCCTGGCGCAGGTCGAGCAGACCGAGCCAGATTTCTACGGCAGCATCAGCGCACTGAACCCACAGATCGTCACATATTTACTCGACCAGTGGCCCGCACGTGGCCGAGAAGTCGCCTCTTTCCTCGCCAGCCACTTCGACGCCAACGCGCAGGAGTTCATGACTGCCTACCTGGCCGAGGACAAGGCCCCCCACGGGAAGCTCGTACAAGCCCTCACTGCTCACCCATGGGTCGAGATTTTCAACTACCTCGTCTCCGACGACGTCCCCGAGCACCTAAAGGCCACGCTCGTAGACGCGGCACTCCTTACTGCAGTCACGGAAAGTGATTTCCACCTGAATGACAGCGCACGCGAGTTCATCGCAACCAACTTTGGCGAACTGACCGCGTTTACCGAGCCCCAGGACGAACCACGGCCAGCCACAGTGCTCGGCTTCGCCCAACGGGCGAGCATGCTCGTCGAGGATCTCAACGACGTCGCCAAGCCACTCCGCGACCTCTTGGTCGAGCATCACATGTACGCGCTCACAGCCCACAACCTGCGGGTCGCACTCGACGGTGACGGTGCCGTCCCGCTGGACCAGGTCGCCGAAAACCCCGACGTTGCCGCTTACTGCCACGACAAGATTGACGACTACCTGTCCGCCATCGCTGAGGACGATGCGACACCACACTCGGTAGAAGCACCCGCCACCCTGCAGTCATTACTTTCGGAGAAGTACGAGGAATGGACCGCCGAACAACTCGAAGCCGTTCTCGCCTCCAGCTCGCCCAACAGTGCACTCAACGACCTTGGCCGAATCACGCAAGAGTGCTGGACGCTTTTGGCGAAGTACCGGCGCTTCACTCTGACGGTGCCGAACCTGCAGGCCTACACGGCCCAGTTCAACGTGGACGCCCCCCTTGCAAAGCATCTCGTCTCGGAAGGGGCGCGGATACACGTCAGTGACGACACCTCCGAGGATCAAGAGCCGCGCCTGGCGCTTGCACTGACGCTGCTCAACGCACACGATCAGCTCAGCGCCCCCGACCGCACGCGGCTCACCACCGATTTGGGCATTGGGCCAGGTGACCTGCAGGTTGACCAGATCACGCCAGTTGCCGACGACCTACTCGCCGAGGCGCTTGACCGTAACCTCGTTGAGCCGTCGGAGGCCACGTTCACTCATTTCCTCGGCGCCGGGTGGGCGGCGGTGTCCACGGCAGTCAAGCGCCACGAGCAGCTGCGGCCCTTCGTCACTCCCGATCGCGTCAGTGGCGCGGCGGTCCGGGAGCTACTCGACGACGACGACGGCGACGCGCAAGTCCAACAAGCCGTCCTCGAGAATTTTGACGAGTTCGTGCCACCGACGGCGTCTGCCGAGCTTCACCGAGCAGCAGCAATCCGCGGCGCAAAGCTAAGCACCAGCCTGGCCATCCCGCAGATCAGTCGAATCGCCGACCACGTGCCGGACGCCGATCTTGTACTGCCTTTGCTAGCGCAACATGACGGGCTTGACGGAGACCAGCTGGTGAGTGTGTTGGTGAAGCTTGGCGCCCCGTACGACCAGCTCCAAACACCAGAACGCCAGTTCGCCCTCCCGGAAGGCGAGGCCGCGCTAAAAGTGTTCCGGAGGCTTGAGGCGACCGAAAAGGTACGGCTGAGCAGCAGTCGCAAGGAGGGAGAACAGGTGCACGTGCGCTGACAGGGTGAGTCATTCTGGGCGCTGTGCCGTAACTCTCCGGACAGTCGCTTCCCGGACGAGGTCATGGATTGCAGCGAACATCCGCAGGGATCTCCAGTCCCCAGTGAGATGGTCAGTCGACCCAAACGAGGTGGACGGGCCAAGCAACGGGCTTGTGCTGACGTGGCGTGAACATCTGCTCGAAGTAGTGCGGCTCCGTGAGGATGTAGACGATCGCTCCGCCGTGGCCGTCTGTCTGAACCTCACTGACCGCACGCATGTCATGGACGAAGCCGTCCGGCGTTGAAAGGACTACGCGCTTGCCGGCGAGGGCCGGCTCGTTGACTGCAGGACGACGTTCGTGAGTCGGCGGCGCCCCAAAGTACGGGTAGCTAGCCACGACTCGGGCACCTCCTCCGTGTCCAACCTAGGTCGCCAAGACCTCGCCCACTCATGGTGCGACTCTGGCTCGTGCAATGACAACCGGGTGGTCCGTTGTTCTGTGCACAAGTTGGTCTCGGTCCACCGTGTGGTCGCTGAACTGGATGCTGCTCGAACCAAGGATCCAGTCAATACCTGAACGGCGAGGGCGCGCGCAGGGCGAAGCGGTTCCGCCATTCGACGAGACGAGTCCTCCGACCGTCGCCAGGCGGCAAAAGGCCTCTCGGCGGTCATTGAGGTCGCCGGTCATAATCACGGGCGATCCATTGGACGACAAGCTTCGAGTGAGTGCGATCTCGCGGGTGACAGCAGCGTGTCGCCACCTGCCTTGATTCCTGAACTGCCCTGTGTCCGCAGGATTGTGGACGTTGAGAAAGGTGACGTCAGCCCCGCTGACTCGATCGCGCAACCGGATCACCGGCATGCGTCGAGCGTGTCCGTTGAAGTACGGAACGGAAATCGAGTCGGCGGCAACGAGTTCCCACCGCTCGCGCCGAAAGGCAATCCCGTTCTCGGGGGTCTCTCCCGGTGGATGCCAGACCGCGTAGGTTGCACCGGCCAGAGAGGCGAAGGCTTGGGCCTGCGGACGCTGAAACTCCTGCAGCCCCACCACGTCGACGTGGTACTGGTCGAGGATTCTGACGACACCGCGCGTTCGGGTGGGACCGGACGCCATGCCCGCGTTCTTGCCACCTCTCGCGGTGTGGCTCGAGCCGAGTGTGTTGAAGGTGGCCACTGTGAATGCTTCACCGTCACTGGCCCAGGAAGCGCTGCGCACCCCATGCCCAACTCCCCCATCACGACCGACGTGTTGGGACAGCCATGCGGACGGGTCAACCGAGTCTTGGTAGATGGAGCCCCCACGAGGGTGAACTTCAAAGTGCAAGTGACATCCGGTTGCGTTGCCGAGGTCCCCCACCTCGCCGATCTGTTGGCCGGCTCGCACGGTCTGGCCAGCGCTGACCATGAGCGCGCGCATGTGCGCGTACCAGGTGGTGAGCTGACCTGTACCAGTGCTGACCTGGACCAACCATCGGCCTGCCCACCCTTGGTTGGTGATCACGACGACCTTGCCATCCGTCGCGGCTAGCACGGGGGTGCCGCAAGCGACCGAGAAGTCGTCGCCTGTGTGCACGCTGGCCCAGTGTCCGCCTCGGCCTCCGAAGTTGCGGTTGTCGTGGTATCCAGATCCGGCCGGGAGCGGGAACACGACTTCACCGGGCGACGTCGCGGGCTCAGCACAGTCAAAAGCGACGACATCCTGCATAGTCGAACTGCCCGCGGATCCAGAGGTCCCGAGTAGTTGGCGTGCGAGCAGCTCGTCGTCGGCGTATGCGTCGGGAAAGGCGGATCCCTGCACTGTCTGCGCCGCCACGGTCACCGGTTCCGACTGCCATGCCGGCAAGGAAAGGAGGGCACGATAGAACTTCCGAGCTGCGATCGCGGGAGTCATCAACTGCTGCATGGTCCCCCACCACGGCCACTGCTGCTGGAACACACCGAGCGAGCCGTGATCGGTCCCAACCGCCTCGTGCGGCAGGCGAACGGACGCCGCGATACCCGACTGAATGGAGAGAAGGTCGCCACCCTTGCCGTCATTGGCGTAGTTGGTGAAACGCGACTCCTGGTTTGCCACGGCCAGTGCGATCACGATCCCCTGCGTAGGCACCCGCATGTGGATTCCTTCAGTGATGATCGCGCTGGCGTTGGCGAGCTGACTCGACGTCAGTCCGCCCACCCCTTGCGCCTCGATGCTCGGACCGGAGCCACCGTCACACGAACCGCTGTCGTCGCCTTGGAACGCTCCCATGACTCCGGCGACGACGAGCACGCCACAGATGATCAGCGCTAATGGCAGCATCAAGACCAGGGCAATCACGGCAACGCGTCGCACGGTCATGCCACCGCTCTGATCGAGCTCGTAGGTGTGTCACGCGGCGTCATCCGGAGCCTGCTCGGGTTCAGTCGGTCGATAGATGGGATAGACCTCCTCGCCGTCAACCCACTCCGGCTCGGTCGGCGGTAAAGGCTCCGACTGCATATCAGGCGGCTCTTCGTACGCCGGAGCAGTCTCGTGTGGACGACGATCGGTGCGGTGATCGTCCGTCGGCGGAGCTGGGGTGGCCCTCGTCATCGGAGACACGCGTCCGTCTCGACCTTGTCCGCCAGGGTCGGACGAGGGATTCGCGGCCGAAAGGGCGAGCGGCTCTGAGCGCACAGGCTGGGCATGTGCCGGGCCTGGGTGCGCCTCCGCCCGATCAGGCGCATCGCCTCCCTCATCATCCCCGTCGAGTGCTCCGGCCGTCGCGAGTGCTGCGACGTTGCCCGTGTAGGCGGCGGCTGCCTTCGCTCCGAGATTGACGAGCCCGCGCCGCGTGTTACGAGCGCTCGCGCCGACAGCACCCGCAGCATCGCCGAACGGGTCGGCCTTACGCGAAACCATCGAGGTGAGCCGTCGAAACGGCCTCAGGCCCACCCACATCACGAAGCTGAACAGCGGCAACAGTACGAGAGTGAGCCAGCCTGGGAGGTCACTAGCGGGATCAAGGATGAGTCCGAGGACGCGGATCGTGACTGCAGCTCCAATGCCAAAGACGACTGAGTTGACCAGGGCCGCGCCGACCGTTCGGCCGACGCCCAGCACGACCCCACGTCCAGCCGGGAACAGGCCGATCGTGGCAAAGGCAGGAAACATCATGACCGCAAGGCGCACGATCAGGAACGACCCAATCAGGAGCAACGCGGCCGCGAGTAAGAACGGAAGCGCCAGGAACGCAGCCATGAGGGCGAGTACGGCGTACCCGAAACGAGTCTCCGATCGCTGACCCGTCAAGAACTCATAAGCGGCGGGGTCCTCGGCCTTGATCGCGTCAGCCGTTTTGGCCCAGGCGTCCTGCTTCGTCTCGATGATCTTTTTGCCAACCCCCGAAGGATCCTTCTGCACGATGGCCGCCTCGCGCCATGTCAAAGCTTGCGACTTGAACAGCAGGGGGCCGTACTTGCGGGCAGTTCGACTATCGGTGGAGCCGAGAGTGCCGGCGAGCCAAGACCTGTAGAAGATCGACTCCTGCACGTTCGACGCGACGGCGACTCCCGGATCGACATCTGGGCCTGCGCTGCTGTCGCTACCTTGCATCCTCGAGACCACTGAACCGAGCGTCCCTGTGACACTGCTGTCGGCGAAGTGGCCAGCTGTCAGTGGCCAGCGGAAGATGGCCGTCGCGACAAGCACCACCAGCAGCGCCCAGCCGATCGAGGCAGCAGTCGTGGCCAGAGCCGATTTACGTGCAGTGAACAGGATCGCGATGCCCAGTAGGGCGATGACCACCGGAACCCACGACGCGAACAAGCTGTCGTGTAGTGCCGATGAGACTCGCTCAATCACCGGATCGAACACCCGGAGGAAGGTGGGATGCAATGCCGCGCGGGTGATCGACGAGGTTAGTGCCGAGAAGGCGATCGGCACGATCATGATCCAGTTGGCGATTGCCGTACCGATCACTGCGTCGGGATGACGGGCCAGATCCGGGCCGCAGCCGAGGTCATACGTATGCCACCGCAGGCCCGCGTAGCCATACTGCTCATAGATCGTCGTCTTGGAGTCCTTCGCGAACGGGTCCTCGTCCGGCGGCAGCTCACTCGGCGGACGGTCGAAGAAGGCCGCCAATCCGGAGGCGGGCATGTCCGGCGTCGGCGACTCCTTGCAGTCGAATCCAGGAAATCCGCGGACCTGAGCGGAGGCCGATGGTGCCACAACCAGCACCGCGAAGAGCGCGGTGAGCGCAGTCAGGACTGCAGCCGCGCGCGGCCTCATGCCACGGCCCCCTCGGCATCCGAGCGTTCAGGCATTGCGCGGCCTGCGGTGGTGTTGAGTACTTCAAGCAAGGCCGGATTCGCAGCGAGGTCGACCCTGACCTTGTCAACATGTCCTTCGACGTCGCGCATGACGAACTCGCGCATCGCTGCGCGGCCATCGGCGCCGACTCCGCGGCTGGCCGAGAGGCTGGCGAGTGCACGTTCGTAGCCAACGCCCGTTGGGACGCGCAGCATCCGTAGCCCGTCACGTGCTGCTTCCTCGTCCTCGAGGCGCCCCACGAAGGCGGCCGACATGAAGTTGGCGACGTCCATGCCGAGTACGTCGGCAGGATTCTGCGAGGCCGCCAACACACAGGTGTTCCACTTACGTGAGTCGCGGCCCAGACGCGTAAACAGCGCACGTCCGGCCGACCACTCCCCCAGGAAGTGCGTCTCGTCGAGGGCAACCAGTTTGCGCGATTGCATGGAGCGCCCGTAGACCGCTCGCGTGGCGAACCACGAGGCGAGGTGGAGCAACGGCACGGCAAGCTGTTCCGAGGTCGACCAGTGCTCCCTCGGCACCGACCGTGGAGGCAGCACCAGCCCTGGCATCGTCAAGACCGTCAGCGTTGCGCTGAGTCGCTCCCGCTCAGCGCCGGCCTTTGGAAAGAAGAGTCGTGACAGGGGCAGCTCGGCCATGTCCCGCAGGTAGTTGGCGACCACGCGACCGTGGGGATCCTTGTGTGTTTCCAGGTTGCCCACCACGTCCCACAACGAGGCGTTCCGATCACCCCGGGTGGCCCGCATCGCGTCCGAGAGCACGAGCGAGGTGGAGGGGATCGATTCAAGTGACGGCGGAAGCAGCATCTTGACCACATCGATCGCGAGCAGCTTCCTATCCTGGGCAGCGAGCACCTGGGCCTCGGCGTAGGCGTCCGCGTTCTTGTAGGCCGATTCGAAGGGCTCGGCGACGACCTCGAACGGGTTCAGGGTGCCCGACGCCGCCGTGGTGAGGTCCATGTGCTCGCTGTGCTGACGAAGCTCCGGCATCTGGGTCAACCGCGCCAACGGTCCTGAGGGATCAAGGACGACGGCCGGAATTCCGCGCCGCGCCGCTTCGTAGGTGATCTGACCCAGCAGGACACTCTTCCCGGCTCCGAGTCCGCCTACGACGGGGACGAGACCAGAGGTCTCCTTGTCTTCCGTAGCGAAGTGCGTGTCGAACATGACTGCTCGTCGCGAGGAACCTGCCGTGTAGCCAACGTACGGTCCCCGCCGGTCCCCCAGGGTGCTAGAGGCGGCGGGAACCCCAGCTGTCAGGTACAGCAGGGGGAGCCGGCGTCGGTAGGCCGACGTGGAGACCGGCTCTCCGGGGATGAACTCGCGCAGTAGGCCGTACTGACCTCTCGGGTGCTCGATCGCCACGCGTCGTCCGCGATACGAGGTCACCACCTTGCGGACGCGCTCGAGACACTCCACTTCTGTGCGGCCGGCGACGGCGATGCGGAACCAGCCGTGGACCCGGGCCGCGGCGACTTCTGCGCCGCGCGACATCTGGTCCTCGATCTCACGCGCCTGTCGAGCCTGTCTATCGAGTGCCAAAGGCTCGTCTAGGTCGTGTTCGCCGTAGTGTCGCTGCATATCCCGCACGACCAGCAATTTGCGCTGCACGGCCCGACGCGCATCGGTGCCGGACAGCACATCGAGCTGACACGACCACTCGACAGGGAATGGCAACCGGTCGGTGTGGGAGAGCCACGGATCGCGCGCGGGGTCAGGTGCGTCAATCTCTTCCACTCGACCCACGGACAGAACAGAGACGTGGCGCTGGACGTCTTGCTGCCCAACCCGTCCAGTGAGCTGCACAGTGCGTGCGAACGGCTGTGCCACGTAGTCGACCTGGTCCGTCAAACCGTGCAGATCGTCGAGCTCCCATACGCCCGAGTCGATGGGTGACAGTTCGACCGGTGCGGGCAGACCCATCCCCACGGACCGGCGCAGGAGCCATTCCATCTCGTCAGCTGTGGCGGGTCGCCCCTCGAGGCCGGGGAGTCCAAGACGCTCGATAACCCGCTCATGTATGGACAACAGCCGCGCGTGCTCGATGTTGCCCGGCCTACGCCACACAGCAGCGATGGCCCGGTGCGAGGGGGCACGCGTCGTCAAGCGCACACCGAGGAACACCTGCTTCTCGGCCATCGTCTGAGTCGCAAGGTGTCGCTGCATCGACACCATGTGCTCAGACCACGGCTCCACGCCGTGGGTATGCAGGGGCGAGGGAGTCAACTCATGCAGCCGCTGCGCCCAAGCCGCCGATGGGTAGGGCTTGTTCGTGACGCGGAGGTGCAGCCGGTGCCCAGTGAGCCAGGCCAACGCATCCCCGGCACCGAACAACAGTTGCTCCCGCTGAGTATCGGAGCGAAATGCCCACGGCTGAGTGGGCAGTACGAACCATGCCCAAGCCTCGTGCGCGGTGAAGCACAGGTTGTCTTCGATATTTCGTAGTGCCAGTCGGGACGGGGTGACCGGATCGGAGACACGCTTTCGAAGCCGCATCACGAAGCACCCCTCTCCGCCACCCCGCGTACCCGGACCGTGCCAGCGTCGAGCCGCCGCGGTCGCTCCTTCTTGGGCCGCCTTGGAGCACGCAGTTCGTTGCGCATCAGTTGGAACACGCTGCCAACTGGGCGGTCATGATCGATGACGCCAGTCAGGGCGTACGTCGCGAGCACCGACAGCACGAGCTCCCAAACGGGAGGCACACTTACGTGCATCGGCAACAACGCCTCCGCGAGGAGGATCGAGACGAATAGCACCAGCCAGATGCCGTACGCCGAGTAGCGAGCCGTCCAGGGCAGGGTCATTCCGCGGGGGCCTAGCCACACCGCATCGACTCGGTAGATCTCGTCATCAGGACGTAGCAACATGGCTCAGCCCTTGAAGATGAAGGACGCGATGTTACCGGCGAAACCGTAGAACAGAGCAGCGCCTGCGATGAGCGCGCAGCCGAGCATCACGTTGGTGATCGTCATCGCGTTCTGCGACATCTGGCCCTTGCGAGCGCCAGCGATGATCCCGATGCCGACAAAGAGCAACAGGATCGGGATGATGTTCTTAACGCCCCACTCCACGATGCCCGTGGAGTTGAACTTCGGGTCGAGCACGATCAGTTGAGAAATTGCGTGCAGCATGTCAACTACCTCCCCTTGAGCCCGAGTGAGAAGCAGCAGCCAGCGCCGCCTAGCCCGAGCACGGATGACCTGTTACCAACGACGATGCGCCTCGTGGCGCCGAAGGGATCCCGCATGAATCTGCGTTGCAGAAACTCGCGGCTCTGTGATGGCGTTGCACCCGCAACTCCGTGGTCGCTCGTCATGTATCTAGATGAGCATCGCCCGAGTACACGCGGGCACCCCAAGGTTCCGATCTGTGGATAACTCATGACTCGGAGTCGGCAGCAATGACAGCGGGGACCCGATCAGCCCCTCACACCCGGCGCGCACGAGGCGGCCCGACGCAATGGCACTTGGACGAGGCACGCTCGTTGCTGCTGGCCAGGCACGGCTACCTCTTCACCGCGGCCCTGTCCGAGGCCGAGCGCCGTCAGCTGCACGAGACGAGTGCGGTCAGCATCCCTTTCCTGGGCCGATCCTCGCTGCTGGTCACCGGCGACGACGGTGTCAGGCTCTTCTACGACGAGTCGCGCATCATGCGGCACAAGGCGGTCCCGGCCCCGATCGCCACCTCGCTGTTCGGCGCCGGTGCCGTGCACGGGCTCGATGACCAGGAGCATCGTCACCGCAAGCAGCTGTTCCTGCACGCGCTGCGGCAGGACGAGCTCGACCGGCTGGTCCCCATCGCGGTACGCCGGTGGCGCGTGCAGATGGATCAGTGGCGTAGGTCGGGCTCGGGCGCGGTGTTCCCCTCCGCAGTGGCGGCGTTTGCCGGCACCATCATCGAGTGGGCCGGTGTCGAGGAGTCCGAGACCGAGATGGTCCAGCACGGCCAGTGGCTGGCCGACATCGTCGACGGGTTCGGCGTGGTCGGGCCGGCCTATGCCAAGGCAGCGGTTGCGCGCAGGCGGTGCAACTCCTGGGCCACCCAGCTGGTGCGCCGACAGCGCGAGCACCAGGCCGCGTCGGCCGAGTCGTGGCTGGGTCAGGTCGCGAGCTTCGTCGACGCCGACGGCCAGCCGCTGCCAGAACGCACGGCCGCGGTCGAGCTGCTCAACATCCTGCGGCCCGCGGTCGCGGTCTCGTGGCTGGCGACGTTCGCTGCCCTGGCCCTGACCGAGCACCCCGAGTGGCGTGAGCGCCTCGACGAGGAAGATCCGGCCGGACCGCAGCCGCTCGCCGAGGCATTCGCGCATGAAGTACGCCGCTACTACCCGTTCGTGCCAGTGCTCGCCGGACGGGCCCGGCACGAGCTCGACTTCGCCGGGCAGCACATCGGTGCCGGCCACCGCGTTATCCTCGACGTCTACGGCACGAACCATGGACGAGAGTGGACGGACCCCTGGGCCTTCGACCCGAGCCGGTTCCTCGGCCTCGACCCGTGCGACGTCCCCCACTTCGTACCGCAGGGCGGAGGTCCGCGCGAGAGCGGCCACCGATGCCCGGGCGAGGGGGTGGCCAACGCCCTGGTCGCCGTGGCCGTGTCCGAGCTCGCATCGCTCAGCCCGGAACCGCCGCTCCAGGACGCGGGGTACTCCATGCGCCGGATGCCCACGCGGCCGGACAGCGGCATAGAGCTGGTCCCATGAACCCGGTCGACAACCCAGTGGACAACCCGTGGGTGTGGCCCGCGCCGCGTCGCTAGGCGCCTCTGGCGCCATGGTTCGCGATAGGTGCAGGTAGCGTTTCGGCGTGGTCGGGGCAGGTTCGGTATTGGTCGACTACCGCGAACGTGGTAGTTCGATCCCGGATGCTCTGAAGGCTGCTGGCCTTGATTTACAGCTGACCGATCTGCCGGTGGGCGACTACGTGCTCGGGGGGTATGTCGCTCTGGTCGACCGTGAGTTCGCGGACGGGTGGCGTGGTGCACGGCGCGGCGATGTGCTCCGCGACCATGCGGGCTGCGACGTCGCGGACCTCTGGGCGCTCTCCACGATGGTTCGCGAAGCGTGGTCGGGCCACCGGTGGGGTCGGCGATGACCGCAGCGATGCGCTCGGCGACGGTGAGGTGCATCCGGTTGGAAATCGAGACGCCAGCGTCGGCCGGGACCTCGGCGTCGATCTCCCGCAACCGGTCGATGACGCCGCTGACCGTCGTCACCAGGTCCACAGATTGAATATCGCGTGCCGCCATCGTCCTGTTCCCGCCAGAGCCCATGGCACCAATAAACCGTCGAGCGAGCTCGGTTAAAACGCGCGCCTTACCGCTGCGTTCAGGACGCACGCCCGGGTGAGCGCCCGCATCCGGTTGATCCGTCGGTTCCCGCCACGTGAGAGCCGGCGCCGGACGTGGTCACCGGCAGGAGGCATGTCGACGGGCGCGTCGATGCGTACGGCGATGTCGCTTGGCCGCGGTGAGCATCCGAGCTCGCGCCACAGGTCGTCGCTGGCGCGGTTGATCTGCGGTTGTAGTTCCTGGATGCGGCGGGTCGGTCGAATCATCCAGGCATGGTCGCGGAAGTACTTGCGGACCTCACCGCGCATGTTCGGGACGGCGAAGCCGGCGAAAGCGGTCCCGCGGGTGGGGTCGAACCGGTGTGCGGCGCGCGTCAGGGCGGTGTACGCCACCTGGCGTAGGTCCTCGGTAGCTACACCCCGTCCGGTGTAACGGGACACGACGGCGTCGGCCATGGCCATGTTGAGCACGATGATCTCCTCCAGGAGGCCGCGCTGCTCTTCGACATCCTCGGTGGTGCAGACGCGGTGGAACAGCTCCCGGGTCTGTTGTCCACATTGGTCGATGCCTGTGGTCATGCTGGCAGTGGCAGTGTTCGCAACGGCGTTTGAAGGGGTGGGGACCGACGACATCGTCAAGTCGCTTCCTGTGTGGACTACGCGCCGCTTTGGTTCAACGCCGCGAGATACAACACGCCCCGCTTGGTGCGCAGGTGTTCATCTCATGCCCACCTACCGGGGAGCTCAAACACGCAACGTCTCGCCCGCGGCCACCTGGCCGCCACTGGGGGCGGGGCGCGCCGGCGGACTGGCCGCTCGATCCCGGTAGCGCAGTGCGGCTCACCCCCTTGCCTGGGCTCACCCCAGGTCCTCGACGATTTGGCTGTCCCGGACTGCGAGCCCTCGATGTGCGAAGCATGCCCCGGTGATCATCGTTCTCGTCCGAGCGCTAAACGCACGCGTCGCCAGCCGATTCTTGATCATTCGTAGTTGTTGTGGGCGGGGTTCTAGGCGGTTGTGCGCAGGCCATGGTGGGCGAGCGCCACGGCGCCCGCGAGAAAGCATGTGCCCGCGCTCAGGGCGAGCAGCAAGTGGGCGTTGTGGGGGGCGAGCGCCACCGCACCACATGCAGCTCCCAGCGGCGTGGCCGTAGCCAGAAGAGAGCGCTGCAAACCGAAGACTGCGCCGTGCTGGGCTGGATCGACCCATCGCTGCAGAGCGGTGGTTTCGACCGTGGTGTACGGACCCCAGATAACTCCCCCGAACAAGAACAGGGCTGCCGCGACTCTGAGATCGTCAACAAACAGCAGCGGCAGCATGGCCGCGCCCCAGGCCGCGGCACCGACCGCATTGACGAGACCGGGACGGCGACGGGCAAGAAGCGGCGCGAGCGGCAGGGTGGCCACGGCGCCGAGACCGAACAGAGTCCAGAGCCAGCCATAAGTTGCCGCGCCACCGCCCAGGCTCTCGCGCACGAAACTAGGCGTTACGGTCTCGAAGGGCCCGTAGACGAAGTAGTAGACAGTCGACAACGCGATCAAAGCGACCACCTTCGAGGGCAGCATCCGGATCCTGATAGTGCTCGGTCCCTGACGCCCGGTAAGTTGCGGGAGCACGCCCGCTTGAGGGCCACTCGGCAGACGCCCGGCGAACATCAGGGCAATCCCGAACAACACGACGGGAATCGTCAGACTGGGTGCTGTTCCCAATAGGGTGAGCGAGGGGCCGACCAGTGCTGCGCTGAGCAACAGCGGCAACTGGTCGCTGATCGCGACGACTGCGTTGGCTCTGCCGAGCTTCTCCACCGGGACCATCCGCGGGACCAGCCAACGGACTCCTGCATACGTCGCCGGGGACAGCGCACCGCACATCCCACCAAGCAGGAGTACTGGTACGAGAGGTACCTCGCCGGCATACAGCGACAGGACGAGTAGCGCGACGAGGAGTAGGCCACGGAGGGAGACGTCGGCAAGGATCATGGGGCGGGCGCCCCACCGGTCGACGCCGCGACCGACCGGCACCCCGAGCAACAGAATGGGCAATCGCAGGGCCACAACCACGAGAGCAGTCTCGATGCCGGACCATCCCTGTGGCGCGGCGATCCAAACCAGTAGAAGCATCACGTAGTTGTCGGCAGAGGCTGCGAGGAAGGCCACCATGCCCGCTACGCGGACCGCCGAGGGTATCCGCCAACCGGTGCGATCAGCTCCTAACCGGACCTCGGTCATCTCGACTCGTCGGAGACGCTGAGATCGACCGGGCAGTCGGTGCCGCACGCCGGCCACGTGCAGGAGCCGCACGCAGCGTCCGCGGTCCGTCGGTCACGTGGCGTTGTTTGTAGCGCGACGCGGATCGCCGATAGGAACTGGTCGCACTGCTCTGCAGAAAGTCCTGCCAGCAGGTCGTCCACCGACCTATCCCGTGCCCCGGCCCATGCCTTCAGCAGGCCTGCTCCCGCAGCCGTCAACCGCAAGGGAACAGTGCGGCCAGGAATCAGGACGCGTTCGACCAGACCACGGGCGGTCAACCGGTCGACAAGCCGGACCGTCCCGGATTGAGTGAGCCCGATCCGTTGGCGCAGCCAGTCCATCGTGCACCCCTCGTGCTCGGAGGCGAGCGTGAGTGCGGCAAGTTCGCGAGGGTCGAGCCCGAGCTCAGAGCGTGCCTCATCAACGGCGCCGTGCACGGTATTCGCCCAGGCCAACACGGCATTCGACGTATGCATGATTCATGCATACATAGGGTGACTGTGCTTGTCAACCCGCTCGTCGGGTCCGAGCGTCCGACGGTCACGAGCCAGCCGCTCGGACTGGAACCAGTCAGCAGCACCAGCCACGGACCGGACGTCGAGACCGTCCTGCGCCGTGTCAGGCCTGAGCGAAGCCGGACATTGGGAGGCAGCCGAGGACGCCGGCTGGTCAGGGACGACGTGGTGGTCGTCTGTTCGCGCGATCGAGGCAATGGATCCTTCGAGAGATGCGGCTCGCACGGTAGCCAGGCGCTGTTGCGCGCCGGAGAACGCCTCACGCGTGCTGCCCCTAGGAATGAGTCGACCACGACGAAGGCGGCGGCTCGAAACGACTCGGTTGAGGCCGAGCGGATCGCCCACGACGCGCATCGATCCCCACAGGCGCCCGATGCGATCGCGCCATGAGCGACTGTAAGCCTCCGGGGTGCTTGCTTCGGCCCGCTCAGGCTTGGTCATCCCGGGTGAACCCGCGTGGCCCGTTGGGGCGATCTCGCAGTCGTCTCCCAATTGGGACTGTGCGCTGTCGCCCAGTCACTACGGGAACAAAAAGCCGCCTGCGGCTTGGTCGCTCTTGGTCATGAACCCTCCGGAACTGCCGCATAGCGTTAGCGCGGCCGCAGCGCACGCTATGCGGCATGTCCGGATGGCCGCGGCGCGGGCTATCTGCGGCAGATGAGTAGGTGAGACTTACTCGACCCGATCGAGCCTGCGCGTGTGGCGCGGAAGATGCGCCGACCCCTAGCCAGTCATCAGCGCAGCTCGCGGGGTTGAGTGGCTCTGGATTTACATCTCAGCAGTCAGCAGGAGACCGCCCTTGGGGCGGGTGTTGGCCTCTGCTACCAAGGCGGTGGTATGACGCGCTCTTCGCGGGTGATCCGGATGCGTTCAGTCGGGGCGTCAATTAGGTTGTCCCGGTGCAGGATCCTCGCCCGCGGCTATTCGAGTCCTCGGTGCGCGTCGACAAGGCTCCCAAGAGTCATCTCGAGACGTCGTACCAGTTCTTCGACCGCATAGCTGGCGACTACTGGCAACAGGTTCGAGACCTCATGCAGACCTGGCTCGACCGTGTGGAGATCGATCGTGACTATCGTGACCTTCGCGGGCGCCTGGCAGCCGACGATGCGGCCCACTACTCGGCTTTCCTAGAGCTTTACCTGCATGAGCTGTTCTGCCGAGCTGGCTACACGGTGCACATTCATCCCAGTGTGGCCGGCAGTCCGCGGCGCCCCGATTTCCTCATCGAGGGGCACGGTGAGTCCTTCTACGTTGAGGCGACGATGCCAGGACCTCAGCGCGCCGCTCAGGGACGTAGTCAGCGACGTTCCGCCTTCCTCGACACCCTGCAATCGTGTCGCAACCGCAACTTCTTCCTGTCCCTCGATCGTTTGATCGTCGGCCCTGAACCCGCAAAGGGTGCGGCCGCTCGACGCGTGATCGACGCTTGGCTCAACACGCTCGACCCGGACCAAGTCCACTACGACGGACCCAACCGAGAATCGTTCGTCTGGGAACGTGACGGCTGGGAGGCAGAGTTCTCGGCCATCCCTATCTCAAAGGAGCATCGCGGCCGCCCCGATCATCGGGCGCTCGGTGTCTACGCCGACGGCGACGTCGAGTGGATCGATAACGCGCCCAGCATGCAGTCAGCTCTGCGATCGAAGGCCAACGCCTACGGCGATACCGGTCATCCCCTCATCGTCGCCCTTGGCACCTACATCTGGGACCGCGACCGCTGGCACGCGACTAACGCGCTCTACGGACGGGCGGGGGTGACGTGGTGGGAAAACGGAAAGGGGGAAGTGCACACCACTGAGGTTCGCCAACCGGATGGCTACTTCGGGATCCCACCAGACTGGGCCAACGCATCGGTTGCCGCTGTGTTGCACGTGAATCAACTCCAGCCGCACCACCTGCACAGCGCCGAGGTAACGCTGTGGCCCCATCCGACTCAACAAGACCGTCTGGACGGGTTGGCCAACAGAATCCCCGCCACCACGGTCACTGCAGACGACAGCCGGCTAGCGGCCACGAATGCACCCGTGGATCCATTCAAGTACTTCGACCTTCCTGACCCCTGGCCAGCGGGTGAGGCGTTTCCCGTCGATTGAACGCGACCAACTTGATCCCGTCACTTGGCTAGGTCTCTGCAGAACGGTGCGTCCAGCACGCGGCGGAAAGACGTGGGTCCTGAAGGGCACTCATCGCGGCAGATCCGGTCGGTTGAGCCTTAACCCAGGATCGCGACTTCGATACAGATCAGGATGATCGTCAGTACGCCCGTGATCACCACCAGGGGCCGGGCGACCTTGTGCCAGACGTCCGAGCGCAGCCAGTCGTCGATCACCACTCGGTACGCGTCAATCCGTGAGCCGCGTTTGGGCGGTTGCTTTCTCGCCTTCGGCCCATGCAGATTCCAGCGCCGCTGTCACGGTTCGGAAGCCGACGCCGTGCTTGCGCTGCAGCGCCCGGTTGGACATTCCAGATCGGGCATCCCGTCGGATGGCCGCGTACAGGTCGACCCGCGAACGCGCCTGCGTCATCGGTGGCACTCCTGACGTGAGCACGCCGTGGGCACGGCTTTCGGCACCGGGCCACCGCCCCGGAAACGGTGACCGCATGCGACCACAGCCCGGAATCACTGGCCCTGCCGAGGTGCCTGGTCATGTGCTGTGCAGGGCTTCGGTGGGCGGTACTGAGTCGGCCCGGAGTGCGGGGTACGACCGACGACGGAGCCGATGAGCAGCGAGTAGGCCAGGTCGAGTCCCACTGAAGCCCAGGTCAGTACGACGGCCCGGCCTTGCGTGGTGACGAAGACGTTGGTGACGAGCTCGCCCAGGATTAGGCCTGTGATGCCGCCGACGACATCCACCTCGACACTATCTGTCCGCCCCGTGTCCCTGGCGCGACGAAGATCTGCTTGCGCGGTGCCTAATCGTCTTCCCGCAACACCTCGCGGACCCCTCGGTGTTCGCTGCTGAAGAACCGTAGCAACAGCGGGCCGACGATCTGTGGGTCGACGACGTGATCCGGCCCCTCGAGGGTCTCCCGTTGAGCGTGGGGTAGGAGGTCTGCAAGCTCGTCGGCTGCGCGGTCGAAGAAGTCCGAGGGCAGGCCTGCCATGTAGGGGACCGTGATCGGTCCTCCGGTGGTGACCAGGACCGGTTGGGTGACCGTTGCCAGTCGATCGGCCGGCAACTGGTAGTGGTTGAGGAAGAGGCTGTCGTGGACCAGCGTGGGCGCGAGGGCGACCGAATCCGCCCAATGCGCCGTCTGCTTGCCTGCCGCTTTCCTGGCCGCGACGTTGTCGTCGGAGGCGCCGGTCATGCGCATGAACAGTTCGAGAACCTCCTCGTCTCGCCCGGCGTCGAAGGCGCGTCGGGTGTCCGCGACGTACTCCTCGAATCGCGGGCGTATGTCGTCCCCGACCGCGTAGGGCACCTCCCACACGGCGATCGTGTCGATGGCTGACCCGGCCGCGGCGGCTTCCAGCGCCAGAGCGCCACCAGAGGACGCCCCGAACAGGTGTGCCGAGCCGCCCGCCTCCGCGATCAACGCATCCAGGTCCTCGATCTCCCTTTCCACGGCGTAGGGCTCGGTGAAGCCGCTCGCGCCGCGTCCCCGACGGGCAAAGTTGTAAACCGTGAAGTGCTCGGCGAGAGCAGGTATCACGGGAGCGTTCTCGGCTCCGTCGTCCTGTGCGCCGCCTACCAGGACGACAGCCGGGCCCCTTCCGTTCCGGTCGTAGGCGATGGTGGTGCCATCGTTTGATGTCACGCGAAAGGCCATCTCGTTCATCTCACATCTCCGTTCGAGAGGTTTGTCTCAGCGCCTGAGCAGCGTGCCGACGACGGCGTCGGTGCGTGACCACCGCGCCCTTGCGATCACGGCCGCCACGGCGAGAAGGGCGAGCGGCAGCCAAGGGCTCTGCTCGAGCACGAACTGATCGGTGATGACAGCACCGGTCAGCAATGCCGCCAACCCCAGACTGGCCAGGCCCGCCAGAGCTGGGATCAGAAGTCCAACCCCTCCCGCGACCTCCAGCGCTCCGACCAGGTACCGGAGCCACTGGCCAGCCCCGATGTCGGCGAACATGTCCACCATGACCGGGTCGCCGGCGAACTTCGAGATTCCGCCGCCGGCGATGATCGCCGCCAGCACGACTTGCAGAATCCAGACCCCGATGCTGCTCGCCCGCCCGGGCGTGTGCGCAACGGTTTCCGAGTTGTTCTTGAGGATGGTGCTCATTCGGCTCTCCTTGCCGTGTCCGGGCCTGGCCGACTAGTCAAGTTTGGTTACTGGGCCAAAGTACGCGAGGAGGAGCGTCTAGTCAAGATTGATTAGGGGACCGTTCGCCACGAACCCGGATCATCGGCCATGGTGTAGGCGCCCTCAGCCAGTCGTTTGCTCAGGCTCTTCGCCCACTCCAGTTCGGTGCGTGCATGTCCCGCCCACAGTTCGGCCTGATCGCGGACGTGTTCGGGAATGTCGGGGTTCGGGTGCTCCCGCCACTTGGCCTGCTCTACGAGCTCCGCTTCCAGGCGCGCGACCCGCTCGTTGACGTGCGCGATGGCATCTGTCCTGGTCAGCATGGGCAACATGGCGATCGACGCGTTGAGCATGGTGGGGTCATGGGTGCGCCGCAGACCGTCGCGGACCAGTTCGACTATCTCGTCACGTCCCCGAGCTGTCACGCGGTACAGAACGCGCTCCGGCCCGGAGTTGCCCGGCTCGGCGTGTTCGGTGAGGAAACCGTCAGCCGCCGCCTTCTTCAGCGCGTGATAAATCGAGCCGGGCTTGATCTTGGCCCAAATCTCCGCACGCCAGCTCTGCAGCTCGGACCGCACCTGGTAGCCATGCGCGCCGCCGGAGAGGTGCACGATACCGAGTGCCAGGAGCTTCGTCGCCGACATGCGCCCACCTCCGCTCAATCTGCTCGGACTCGCTCCGCTTGCGCGCCCGCCAGCGTGGTGTCAACTCCCACCAACACTAGGGTGCCCTCCTGGTCCGGGTGGTGTCAGCACTGACCTACAAACGTGCTGGTGGAGACCTCCAAAGCCACCCGCTGGCCAATCGCTGAGGACTGGTGAGCCAGTGGTGAGCCAATCAACATGAGGCTCCGCACGGCGAACTGAGAAAGCCCGCGTCTACGCAGGTCAGGAGAGAGTTCTCGGAGCCGCCTGTCGGAATCGAACCGACGACCTTACGCCTTGGGATAGGCATGGCGCCGGGCCAATCTCGGCCTGACCTGCGGCTTTGCTGATCACGGCCCGCCCACTCCAGCGCACTGCGACGCACTACGACGCAGGGTTCGTTGGGAGTTTGTCGGGACCTTCATCACGTTGGATCAGACCACCAAGACCGCTCGAGCGAATGCACAGCTGACAGGGTCTCTCATCGAGCTCGAGCACCGCGACGGCGTGCCCGTCTGCGGCCAGCGGCTTGGCGACGGTCGGCGCGGGCAGGGTTCGTCTGGGAGCTGCGGTGGTCATCAGCGGTTCGCCTGCTGTCGGTGAAGCTCCGCTCGAGCCAGTGCGTTCTTGTGCACCTCGTCGGGACCGTCGGCGAACCGCAGCGTACGGATGCCGGCGATCATGTTGGCCAGCGGGAAGTCCTGGGAGAGGCCCCCGGCGCCGTGGGTCTGGATCGCCTTGTCGAGGATCCACTCGACCGTGGCCGGGGTGGCGATCTTGATCGCCTGGATCTCGGTGTGGGCCGCTTTGTTGCCGACGGTGTCCATCAGCCAGGCGGCCTTGAGCACCAGGAGCCGCAGCTGCTCCACGCGCACCCGCGACTCCGCGATCCAGTCGCGGACGACGCCCTGCTCGGAGATCCGCTTGCCGAACGCGACCCGCTCGTCGGCGCGCGCGCACATCAGCGCGATCGCCCGCTCGGCGATCCCGATCGAGCGCATGCAGTGGTGGATCCGGCCCGGTCCGAGACGGGCCTGCGCGATCGCGAAGCCGTCGCCCTCTCCCCCGATCAGGTTCGCTGCGGGCACCCGCACGTCGGTGAACGACAGCTCGGCGTGGCCGCCGTGCTCGTGGTCGTCGTATCCGAGGACGGTCATGCCGCGGTGGATCTCGACGCCGGGGGTGTCGCGCTCGACGAGGATCATCGACTGCTGGCGGTGCCGGTCCGCGCTGGGGTCGGTCTTTCCCATGACGATGAAGATCAAGCAGTTCGGGTTCATCGCGCCGGTGATCCACCACTTGCGACCGTTGATGACGTACTCGTCTCCGTCCCGCTCGATCCCGGTCGCGATGTTCGTCGCGTCCGAGGAGGCCACGGCCGGCTCGGTCATCGCGAACGCCGAGCGGATCTCGCCGGCCAGCAAGGGCTCGAGCCACCGCTGCTTCTGCTCGGGGGTGCCGAACTGCGAGAGCACCTCCATGTTGCCGGTGTCGGGCGCCGCGCAGTTCATCGCCGCCGGGGCGAGGTGGATGCTGCGGCCGGAGATCTCGGCGAGGGCGGCGTACTGCACGTTGGTCAAGCCGCCACCCTCCTCACCGGGCAGGAAGAAGTTCCACAGCCCGCGACGGCGGGCCTCGGCGCGCAGCTCCTGGATGACCGGGGCGGAGTCCCAGGCCCAGCGGTCCTCCAGCAGCTCGAGCTGCTCGTGGAAGACGTGCTCGGCTGGATAGACGGCCATCTCCATGAACTCGAGCATGCTGGCCCGCAGGTCCTCGGTGCGGGCGTCGTACGAGAAGTCCATCAGTGGTTCTCCTTCATCGCGGTCAGGCCCGTGTCGAGCAAGGGCTGGATGGCTTCCCCGATCCGGTCGAAGCCCTCGCCCACGGTCTGTCCTTGCAGGTAGCGGTAGTGGATGCCCTCGAGGATCGCGGCGAGCTTGTACGCGCCGAGCCCGAGGTAGAAGCCGAGGTGGGCGAGTTCGCGGCCGCGTGCCGCGGCATAGCGCTGGACGATCTCGCTCTCGGTGAGGAAGCCCGGCGCGTTCGAGGCGTCAGCGACGACGTTGCCGCTGAGCACCTGCGCGAGGCGGTGGTAGACGAGCATGAGCGCGAGGTCGGCGAGCGGGTCGCCGAGGGTCGCCATCTCCCAGTCGAGCACCGCGGTCGGTTGACCGTCGTCGATGAGCAGGTTGTCGAGCCGGAAGTCTCCGTGCACGATGGCGGCTCCGGACTCCGGCGGCACCGCGGCGGCCAGGCGCCGGTGGAGCTCGTCGGCCGCCGGGAGATCGCGGTTGTACGACGACGCCAGCTGGCGTCGCCAGCGCTCGACCTGCCGCGCGAGGTAGCCCTCGGGGCGGCCGAAGTCGCCGACCCCGATGGCGGCCGGGTCGACCTCGTGGAGCTCCGCCATGGTGTCGACCATCCGGGTCGAGACGGCGCGAGCGAACTCAGGGCCGAGCGCCTGTAGCTCGGCGCGGGTCCGGTACGGCGTTCCGGGGACCCGTTCCATCACGTAGAACGGCGCTCCCAGGATCTCGGCGTCCTCACAGAAGCCGAACGTCCGGGGCACCGGCACCGGCGTGGCGGCGAGGGCCGTCATCACGCGGTGTTCGCGGCTCATGTCGTGCGCGGTGGCCAGGACGTGTCCCAGGGGCGGGCGTCGTACGACCCAGTCGTGGGGGCCGTCGGAGACGACGTAGGTCAGGTTGGAGCGACCGCCGGCGATCATGGTCGCGGTCAGCGTCGACCCGGCTCCGGTGACGTGGTCGGCCATCCAGCGACCCAGACCTGCGAGGTCCAGGCCGGGCGGCGTCCGCGACGAGTCGCTCACAGCGGTGTCGCCAGGCCCACGCCACCGTCGACGGCGACGGTCTGTCCGGTGAGCCACGCGGCGTCGTCGGAGAGCAGGAAGGCGACCACGCTGCCGATGTCCTCGGGCTCGCCGAGTCGGCGCAGCGGGTAGGCCGATGCTGCCTCCTCCTCGTGGCCCTCGTAGAGCGCGGCCGCGAAGCGGGTCTTGACGACGGCCGGGGCCACGCCGTTGACGCGGACGCTCGGGCCGAGCTCGACAGCGAGCAGCTCGGTGATCGAGTTCAGCATCGCCTTGGAGGCGCCGTAGAAACCGATGCCCGGTGCCGTGCGGACACTGGAGAGCGACGAGACGTTCACGATCGCGCCGCCGTGCTCGTGCATCCACGCCCAGTAGACGCGCTGCACCCAGGACACGGCCGCGATGCAGTTGACCTCGACGACCTTGCGGGCCGCGGCGAGGTCGAGCTCGACCAGCGGGCCGTAGACCGGGTTGATGCCGGTGTTGTTGACGAGCAGGTCGACGCTGCCGAAGGTGGCGATGGCACGGGCGACGGTCTCCTCCTGGTGTGCCAGGTCGTCGGCCTTGCCGGCGACGGCAAGGGCGACGTTCCGGCCGCCGAGGTGGGTGACGGCCTCGTCCAGCGCTTCCTGCTTGCGGGCGGTGATGACGACGCGGGCGCCGTCGGCGACCAGTCTCTCGGCGATGCCGAGCCCGATCCCGCGGCTGGCTCCGGTCACGATGGCGGTCTTGCCCTGGAAGCGCGTCCTCATGAGAGCCGCTCCAGCACCATCGCCATGCCCTGGCCGCCCCCGACGCACATCGACTCCACGCCGAACTGCTTGTCGTGCCACTGCAGGGAGTTGATCAGGGTCGCGGTGATGCGCGCACCGGTCATGCCGAACGGGTGGCCGATCGCGATCGCGCCGCCGTTGACGTTGAGCTTCTCGATCGGGATGCCGAGCTGCTGCGCCGAGCCGAGCGACTGCACGGCGAAAGCCTCGTTGATCTCGAACAGGTCGATGTCGTCGGGGGACATGCTCGCATTGCGCAGCGCGGCCGGGATCGCCTCGACCGGCCCGAGGCCCATGATCTCCGGGGAGAGACCGGTCACTGCGGTGGAGACGATCCGTGCCAGCGGCGTCAGGCCGAGGGCCTTGGCCCTGGTGTCGCTCATGATCACGAGCGCCGCGGCGCCGTCGTTAAGCGGGCAGGCGTTGCCGGCGGTCACGGTGCCGTCGGGGCGGAAGACCGACTTGAGGCCGCTGATGCCCTCCAGCGTGGTGCCGGGACGGGGGCCGTCGTCGGTCGAGACCACGGTCCCGTCGGGCAGCGTGACCGGAGTGATCTCGCGGGCCCAGAACCCTTCCTCGATGCGCTGGCAGGCCAGGTTTTGGCTGCGTACGCCGAACTCGTCCTGCTCGCGTCGCGACATCCCCAGCACCTGGGCCACGTTCTCGGCGGTCTGGCCCATCGCGATGTAGAGGTCCGGCAGGGCCCCGTCGATGTGCGGGTCCTTCCATGTGCCCGCGCCACCTGAAGCACGCTGCGCGGTGCGGGCCCGCGCCTCGTCGTACACGGGGTTGTAGCCCTCGGGGTTGTCGGCGAAGCCGTTGCCGAACCGGCTGACGGTCTCGACACCCGCGCTGATGTAGACGTCGCCCTCGCCGGCCTTGATCGCGTGGAACGCCATCCTGGTGGTCTGCAGGCTGCTGGAGCAGTAGCGGTTGACCGTGACGCCCGGCAGGCGGTCCATGCCGGACCGCACAGCGACAGCGCGGCCGAGGTTATTGCCGGCCTCCCCCGCGGGCTGGCCGACTCCGAGAATCAGATCCACGACCTCGGCCGGGTCCAGCTCGGGCACCGCGGCGAGCGCCGCTTGGACCATCTGCACGGCAAGGTCGTCGGGACGCATCTCCTTCAACGAGCCCTTGACGGCGCGCCCAATGGGCGAGCGGGCGGTGGAGACGATCACGGCTTCGGGCATGAGCCACATCCTTGGTTACTAAGCGCTTGCTTAGGCTGTACTCTGACTCATGACAAGATCGACGTCAACGGGCGTGGCCCGGCCGCTGCCGTGACCCACGTCACTTCATCTCCCAGGGGCCTGATGACCGAAGCAACGGAGTCGGCACGCGCCGACGTGAGTCGCGCGCGGCTGCTGCTGGCCGCGACCGACGCCTTCGCTGAGAAGGGCTTCCACGGCACGACGACGCGCGACATCGCCGCCGCCGCGGGCATGAGCCCGGCCGCGCTCTACGTCCATCACCGCTCGAAGGAAGAGCTGCTCTACCTGATCTCCCGCCAGGGCCACGAGACCACGCTGGCGATGGTCCGCGCCGCGACCGAGGCTGGCGCCCCTGCCTGCGAGGCGCTGCGAAGCTGGATGCACGACTTCTGCCTGCATCACGCTCGCAACCACACCTCGGCCCGGATCGTGAACTACGAGCTCGCCGCACTCTCGGAGGAGCACTACGCCGAGATCCGCGGCCTTCGTCGCCAGATCGAGCACCTGACCCGTGGTCTGGTGGAGCACGGAGTCCGCCAGGGTTGCTTCGCCAGTCCCGACCCCTCCATGTCAGCGGCGGCCCTGCTCTCCCTCGGCATCGACCTGGCGCGGTGGTATCGCGAGGGCGGGCGTTGGACTCCCGAGCAGGTCGCCGAGGAGTACGCCGAGATCGGGCTGCGGCTCGTCGGGCTGGTCGCGCCGCACCAGCACGTCGCGAGGGGCTGAAGCACGGGCGGCGCCGTCGATGTCGCGCCCCACAACAGCTCTTGACAGCGCCCGGTGCCGTACCCGACATTGGTCAGATGACTGGGTCATTTGATCGCGGCGCTTCGACCTCTCCGGACGCCGCAACGCGTGCCGTCGCCGTGCTCGGCTGCGGCAACATGGGCTCGGCCATGGTGCGCGCCTTCTTGTCCAAGGGATGGAGCGTCACCGCCTGGAACCGAACGCCCGAACGCGCCGAGGCGCTCGCTCGCGACGGTGCCGTCGCGGTGTCCTCTGCCCGAGAGGCGCTGACGAGCACCCCGCTGGCCATCCTGTGCATCAGCTCCACCGAGGACGTACGCGCACTGCTCGACGTCGTCGACTCCGCCGAGCTCGGCGCCACCACCGTCCTGAACACGACCAGCGGCACGCCCGAGGACGGGCGCGCCCTCGGCGAGTGGGCGCACGCGAAGGACGTCCGCTACCTCGACGCCGCGATCGCGGCCTACCCCGAGCACCTCGGCACCGCCGAGGCCCGCTTCCTCGTCGCCGGAGACGAAGACGTGTGGAAGGCCCATCAGGACGCTGTCCTCGGCCTCGCCGGAGGCTCCCTGCACGTGGGAACCGACTTCGGCGCCGCCAACGCCATCGACTGCGCGATGACAGGGGCCTTCTACATCACGACGCTGACGGCGTTCGTCGAAGCGGCCCGGTTCACCACCGCGTTCGGGGTGTCGCACGAGATCCTGTCCGACCTCACGTCCTACTCACTATCGGTCATGGACGGCCAGCTGAAGCTGATCCTGGACCGCCTGCGCGACCAGGAGTTCGCCACCGATCAGGCCACGCTCGCCGTCTACGCCGACGCCGCAGCCGCGTTCGCGGCGGGCCTGAACCAGCACGGGAAGGCCCCGATGATCCAGGCCACCTCCGAAGTGCTCCGGCGCGGTGTCGACGCCGGCCTGGGCGACCAGGACATCGCGGTCGTCGCCACGCTCGACTCCTGAGAACAGCACGGCCAGAACAGCAGCGCCGCCACGACCACGTGGCGACGCTGCTGTGTGGTTCAGGCCTCGCGACGGCCGCCGAGGCGAGCAGCGACGCCGACACCGACGATGAGCGCTCCGCCGTTGACGAAGTTCGAGACGTACTCTGGCGCGCCGGCCAAGTTGAGTCCGTTGTTGAGGACCGCGAGGAAGTAGACCGAGACCAGCACGCCGCCGACGTTGTAGCGACCAGGCCGTACCGCCGCCGCACTGAGGAACGCGGCAGCGAGGGCGGGCAGCAGGATGCTGTCGGCCAGGTGTGGGTTCGCGCCGCCGGCCCGAGCGACCTGCAGAACCCCAGCCGCGCCGCAGAGCGCACCGGCGATCACGAACGTGGTGCCGACGACCAACTTGATCCGGATGCCGGTCAGCCGGGCTGCGGAGCGGTTCGACCCGAGCGCGTAGAGATAGCGGCCATACGGCGTGTAGTCGAGCACGTAGTAGGCGATGGCCGCCACGACGGCCAGCGCGACCACCGAGCGTGGGATCCCGAACCACGAGAGCGTGCCGAAGTTGGTGACGGCCACCGGGATCGAGCCGGCGACGGTGACACCGCCGGTCTTGAGGGAGATGATGCCGGCGAGGATGATCGACATGCCCAGCGTAGTGATCACGGCGTTGACGTTGAGGCGGGTCACGAGGACAGCATTGACGATGCCGACCGCCAGCCCGATCCCGATGCCGAGCGCGATCGCAAGGAACGGGGAGGTGCCGTTGGTGAGCGCGACGGCCACGAACACAGAGCTCAGGCCCGCGGTCGCGCCGATCGACAGGTCCCACTCGTTGCACACCAGCGGAATCAGCGAGCCGAGCGCTGCGATCGCGGCCACGGTGCTGGATCCGAACAGGATCTGCAGGTTCGCCGTCGTCGGGAAGACCGCCGATGTCTTGGGCCATACGCTGAAGAAGACGAGCGCCAGGACCAAGAGCCCGAGGAACGCATGGGCCTCCAAGTAGGCGCGGATCGGCTTGCGAAGTCGACGCTTTCGCGCTGGCACGACGACAGGCGCGGCCTGCGGAGCGCCACCGGCGCCCACCTCTGTGTTGTTGGACAACGAACTCATACCGCCACTTCCTCTGCCTCACCGTGCGCCAGGCGCTCGATCCGGTTGCTGGTCATCTGGTCGCGGCGAACCTCGCCGACGATGCGCCCACGGCGCAGCACGAGCACGCGGTCACAGATCGCTGCGAGCTCCTCACTGTCGGAAGAGGCGACCAAGGCGACTGAGCCCGTGTCCACCGCGCGCTTGATCAGCCCGTAGATCTCCGCGCGTGCGCCGACGTCAACGCCCTGGGTAGGTTCGTCCAGCAGGACGACCCGGGGTTCACGCCGCAGCCAGCGGGCGACGACCGCCTTCTGTTGGTTGCCGCCGGAGAGGGAGTCGAGCGGGTCCTCGACGGCCTCCGCCTTGATCGCATAAGTCGTGAGCAGTCCGTTCGCGTCCCGGCGCTCGCGCCGCCCACGCATCAACCCACCACGAAAGTAGTCCGGGAGCACGCTCACCGACAGGTTCTCCGTGAGGGTCAGGTCCGGGAAGGCTGCATCCTCCGCACGGCTCTCGGGTACGAGCGCGAATCCGGCTCGCATCGCACGACGCGGGCTCGAGAGCTCAAGCGGTTGGCCGTCCAGTCGCACCTCACCCGCTTCGGCGGGCAGGACGCCGAACAATGCCTTGAGCAGGCTCGAGCGACCCGACCCGACGAGACCGGCGATGCCTACCACCTCGCCCCGGTGGAGGGTGAGGTCGACCGGGCCCACAGGGCCAGCCTGCAGCGCATGCACCTCGAGCACGGCTGGCCCGCCGCCGGCTCCGCCGGTCGGGGCGACCTCCTCCACCGGACGACCGATGACCAGCTCGATCAGGTCGGCGCGGGTGATCGATTGCGGCGAGACCTCGTCGACCAACCGGCCGTTGCGCAGCAGGATGGCATTGTCGGCCACAGCGAAGACCTCCTCGAGCCGGTGCGTGACGAGCACCACGGTCTGACCACGGTCGGCGTGGCGTCGTACCGCGTCGAGAAGGAGCCGCACCTCGGCGTCGGGCAGCGAGACCGTCGGCTCGTCGAGGATGAGCACGCCTTCGCCTTCGCCCTGGGACTGCAGCGCCCGCGCGATCGCGACCATTGCCTGACGCGCCGGCCCCAGTTCGCCGAGGAGCTGATCGGGGTGCACCTCGATGCCGAACCGCTCCAGTGCATGCTCCGCGCGACGCCTCGCTTCCCGCCAGCGGATCCTGCCGCCCGAGCCGAGAGGAAAGCCGGAACCGCCGATCGCGAGGTTCTCCGCGACGGTGAGCTCGGGGAACGTCGACCGCTGCTGGTGCACGAATCGCAGGCCCATGGCGCCAGCGCGAGCCGGGGTGAGTTCCGCGAGCTGCGTGACGCGCCCTGCGATCTCGACCCGGCCCGCGTCTGCGCGCTCCACACCTGCGAGGAGCTTGATCAGTGTCGACTTGCCCGACCCGTTTCCACCAAGCAGGGCGTGCACCCGTCCCGGTGCCAACTCGAACGAGACGTCGTCGACCGCCTTGTTCGCGCCGAACGTCTTGCAGGCGCCGACCATAGCGAGCGCTGAACCAGGAAGCTGCGTGCGCATGGGAACTCCCATTTCATCCGAGTGCGGCCGGTGGCTGGAGCCTCAGGAGAGACCCCACAGCTTGCGGTAGGCGGAGACGAAGTCGACTGGTGGTGTGTAGGCCTTGCCCGTCGGCGGCATGTTGTGAGCCTTGTCGCAGACCTGGATGCCATTTCCGGTGTCGACCTCGGACGTGTCACGCTTGAGGAACGAACGCACCAGGGCGTCGAAGGCGGAGTAGGTCTCCCACTCACCGGACTCGCCGGCACACATCTGCATGCCGTCGCCGCCGCGGATCTGCGCGATGCCTGCAGAACTACCCTCACCACCGGCGATCGCGAGTTGGGACATCCGACCAGTGGACTTCAACGCCTGAGCGCCGCCACTCTGGGTCATCACCGAGTCGTAGCTCGGGATGAACGAGTTCGCATCAGGGTGCTTCACCATCGCCTGTTGGATCTTGGTCTGCAGTCCTGGCCCATAGTCCGACGACACCCACGTCGCGTCCTCGAGGATCTTGCAGGTCGAGCACTGCTTGAGCTGCTCCTTGATCCCCACGGTCGTGCCGAGGGTGCTCGCCGTGTCAGTCTCCGTGTTGAGCACGACCTTGGCCTGACCGTTGGTCTTCGCGATCACCCACGTCGCCTGCGCCTTGCCGAAGTCGCGCAGCCAGTGCTGAAGGGACGCCTTGCCCGCGTAGCTGACAACGTGCGAGTACACGCTCGGACTGCAATCGGCGGACTCGATGCCGATGATCGGGATGCCGGCCGCCTTCGCCTGCTGTGCCGCGTTCTTGACCGTGGCGCAGTCGATGTTCGAAACGATGATGCCGCTGGCGTGGGCGACGACGGCCTGCTGCACGCCGGTCAGCATCTGGTTCGGGTCGAACTTCGCGTCGAAGACGTGGAAGTTCCAACCGAGATCGGTGGCCGCCTGCTTCGCTGCCTTCGCTACGCGCACGGAGTACTCGATGCCCATGCCGGTAGAGACGAGCCAGACATCCTTTCCCTTCGGGGCCTGAACCGCCGGGCCCTCAGGCTCCTTGTAGGTGCCCTTGTACCAGGCATTCAACGCGTCCTTGTAACGCGCCGTGTCTCCGCTGCTGGCCTCAGCACCGGAGCTACCGGTGCCGGACCCGCCGCACGCGGACACCGTGGTTACCAGCAACGCCGCCGCCGCGATCGCGCTCCATTGCCCGGGTATGCGCTTCTTCATGAGTTCTCCTGGCCTGCTCGACAGCGTCTCGCGAGGCATCTGGAGCACCTGGGTGCGGCAGTTCCTAGCGTGCTGATCAGTTGACTTAGACGCGTGATCATAAACACGACCGCGACCATGCCGCAATGGCTCACGAGTAAATGACTAGATCAGATGATCAGGTAGAAACGGCGCCCATCAGCGCCAGCGCGCTCAAGGACATCCCGGCTTGACGGGGCATCCCTAAGGGCGAGCGTCAGGAAGAGGATGGAGTCAAGCGATGCGCCGCGAACGGCGCCCGAGATAGGCATCGAGCATCGCCGAGGCAGTGGCGAGCTCGCGAAGGATCATCTTCTCGTCACCGTGGGTGATCAGTTGCATGCACAATCCGTCGGCGATCGAGACGATAACGCGGGTGACCGTCTCGAGCTGGTCATCCGGGAGCGGGTTCTTCGCGGCCCGGAGAAGATCTTTCGACAAGTCGATGTACAAGCCGTAGAGCTTGACGGCGAGCTCAGGGTCGTTGCGCTCGGCCCAGAGCCAGATCTCGATCTGCGTGCGGTTCTCGGCAGGGCGGGCGATGGCCCACTGGATGGCCTCAGTCAGCAGCGAGGTGGCGATCGAAGACACGGTCTGACCCTTCGCATTCGCCCGTACATCGCCTTCCGCAGGGTCGGGGCGCATCAGGTCCGCGATCTGCTCGAAGACGGCCCAGAGCAGGTTCTCCTTGGTTTGGAAGCAGTAGTGGAGCGTAGCGAGCGGTGCCCCCGCCTCCTCGGCGATCCGACGCGTAGTCGCGCCGTCGACACCGACGCGCGCGATGACGGTCACGGCAGCATCGATGAACTGCTGGCGTCGGACATCGGTAGGGACGTGTGCCACGGCTCCTCCAACGGAGATCGACTTAGTCATTTGAATGAGTCAAAGCGTAGCAGTTCAGCCCGGGTCGCCCTCAGATCATCCGGGCGCCCTTGCTTGCAATCGCGGACACCGGGAGCTCGAGCAGGGTGCGGAAGCCGGGCTCCGCATCGGCAACCGCGTCCACCGAGTTCGCGGCCATCGCCACCGTCGACAGGAAGCTCTCATAGCCCCCGGCGGCGCGCACCTCGATCGTCTGCTCCCTCCCCGCGATCGTCAGGGTGTCGCCGGTTTCGACATCGTCGCTCGAGTCGAAGATCCCGAACCGCGTGGCGAGCTCTACCACTGGGATTCCCGACCTGACCCCGCGGGCGCGGTGGACGACGCAGGCGACCGTGCCGCGAGGGATGAGCAAGTGCGCACCCTTGCGCTCCTCAGTGGCGACGATGTCAGGCTCGACCGCTTCCACCACGATGTCGTCGAGGGTCCATTCCAGGCCGCGGGCGATTGCCGCGATGCTCTGGGCGAAACCGACGTGTCCCATCACCCGACCCTCCTCCCTACGCACGAGGAACTCGTCCGGGGACAGGCCGAGGCCGAACTTCGCCAGGATGGCGCCGTAGCGACTCATGTCAGCCGTTCGCCGGATGGCGATCGATTGGACGCGGGTCGTCAACCCGCTCAGCACGATGGGAAGCGTGTCCATCAACATGCCCGGGTTGCATCCGGTGCCGAGTACCGTGACGCCGTTGAACCTCGCAACTCGATCTAGCCGCTCGACGACGTCGGGGTGGCTGAGACCGGGGTCGCGCAGCTCCTCGCAGATCGACACCACATTCATGCCCTTGCTCAGAAGCGCGATCAGTGTGGGCTCGATGCTCTCGACCCACGACGAAGTCGCCACGACAGCGACGTCGGCGGCGGGCAGCTCCTCGAGCGAGGCCACGACCGCCACCGACGGCGCCCCGGGCACCACGGACGACAGCGAAGTGCCCGCGATGTGCGGCTGGATGTCAGCTGCGCCGACGAGACGGCAGTCAACCCGCGACGCGAGCGCTTCGGTGATCGCCAGGCCGGTGGCTCCCAGCCCGACGATCACCACGTCGGTGGGCCGCATCAAACGCTCTGCGGCTCGGGACTGGCGTTGAAGTCGGCGTAGGAGTTGCGAACCTCCTCGCCGTCCTTGAGGAGGAAGATCGGGTCGGCCATGGTGCCCTGGTAGTCGACGAAGCCGGTGCCCGGCGGGCAGACCGACCACCCGAGCAGCTGCTGGATGTCCTCGTCGAACGTCTTCATGACGTCGGTCGAGTACGTCAGGTAGGCGTTTTCTTCCTGGCGCAGGTAGCCGAGGTCGAGGCCGATCGTCAGGCCGATCCGGTTGCTGTCCGAGGTGTTCGTGCCGCCGCCGTGAAACGTGCCACCGACCCAGATCAAGGCCGAACCGGCGGTCATCACCGTCGGCACGGCCTCGTCGACGTGCGGGCCGCGGTTGTCGTCCCACTTGTGGCTGCCCGGCACGACCATGGTGCCGCCGTTCTCTGCGGTGAAGTCCGTGACCGCGACCATGATCTGCACGCGGGCCTGGCGATACCCCTCGGGGTGCCGCCACTGCCAGACCGTGTCGTCGCGGTGCAGGGACTGGGCGCCTTCGCCCGGGTGGATGTCGATGATCGAGCTGACGCCGACCTGGTAGCTGGGGGCGAGCTCGATCAGGTCATCTCCGACGTACACCGGCTTGGAAATCTCGAGAAAGTGCTTCGCGATGCCGGCGTAGTGCGGGTGCCGCACAGCGGTGGCCGCGTGTGGGGTGTGCTGGAAGACGCCGTAGAGCCGTTTGGTGTGGTGACCGGAGAAATCGTCCTGGCCCCACGGTGTGCTTGCCATGGCGGCGTCGATGTCGGAGCGCAGCTCCTTGAGGACGTTGGCGTCGAAGAAGTCGCGGATGATGACGCCGCCGTCGCGCTCTACGACGGCGATCGCTTCCTCGATGCTTGCGGTGGGGTCCAGGGTTGTCAGCGTGCTCATGGCACGTCCTTTCTTCAGTGTGGTTGGAGGGTGCGCATCTGAACGAGCACCTCCAGGAGCGCCTCGGCGGTTGCCGCGACGTCGTCGGTGGTGTGCGTGGTGGAGAGGAAGACCTTCCCTGAGGGCATGAAGAGCACGCCGCGTCGCACCATCCCCTCGAGGATCGCGGCCCAAGGGCCACCGGTTCCGTGGAGTCCGGTCCTACCGCCCGGCGGCACGTACTGCAGCAGCGAGCCGACGCGGTTGAGGCTGCCGCTGTCGGGGACGGACGCGAGCGCGGCGCCGACGGCACGCTCGAAATCGGCGGAGATCTCCTCGAGCTGGGTGTAGACCCCCGGCCCGGCCAGCGCGCGCATGGTCGCCTCGACGGCGGCCAGCGCAATCGGATTGGCGTTGAAGGTGCCGGCGTGGACCACGCCGGAGGTCACCTGGTCAACGAGGTCAGCTCGGCCGACGACAGCACTCTGTGTGAATCCTCCGGCCATCGCCTTCCCGAACACGGACAGGTCCGGCGTGACGGCATACCTCTCGGCCGCACCGCCACGTGCGATCCGGAACCCGGCGATCACCTCGTCGAAGATGAGCACGACGCCGTGCCGGTCGCACGCGGTACGCAGCGCGGACAGGAAGCCCGGCTTGGGGGCTTCCACTCCGCCGTTGCTGAGGATCGGGTCGACGAGAACCGCCGCAATGTCGCGCTCGACGTCCCCAATCAGCTGCTCGGCCATCACGGTGTCGTTGAACCGAGCGACGATCAACTCCTCGAGCCCCGACGGGCTCTGCCCCTTGCTGGCGGGAACGGCCTGCCGGCCGCTGTCCGACTCCCCGAGACCGGCGTACACCGAGTCGTACCAGCCGTGGTAGCTCCGCGCGAACTTGAGGATGCGCCGGCGGCCGGTCGCGCCGCGCGCGAGGCGCAGCGCCACCTGCACGGCCTCGGTCCCGGTGTTGCTCCACAGCAGCCGCTCGCCATGAGGTACGGCGTCCAGCACGGCCTCGGCCGCGAGGTACTCCAGCTCGTGGCCAGTGCCGACCACCTGCATCCGGGTCGCGACCTCCGCGACGGCTTTGGTAATGCGAGGATCGCCGTGGCCGAGGACCAGTGGCCCCCACGCCATCACGTAATCGATGTACCGGTCGCCGTCGAGGTCCCACACATGCGCACCGCGCGATTCGCGGACGAAGAGTGGATGGGGCTGCATGGCGGCACGCAAGCCTGAGCCGACTCCCCCGCCGACACTCCGTCTGGTCCGCTCGAAGGCGGCCTGGGAGCTCGCGAGTGCCACGTCGAATCCTTCGCTTCCTCAGCCGTCGAGACCGAGGTAGTCGCCGAGCTCGGCGTAGTCCACCTGCCACAGACCGGCTGAGCCGGTCGGGTACTGCGACCGGAAGCCGAGCATGCGCTGGACTCGTGGCGACAGCTTCTTGGCGAGCTCGAGGTCCACGAGGAAGGGGTAGGCCTCCTCGCCGGTCAGGAAGCCCGGGTTGAGCGCGAAAGCGACGGCCCGGCGGTACTCGTTCTCGGTCCGGTTGGCGCCGCCACCGTGGACGGTCTTGCCACTGAAGAAGAGGGCGTCGCCGGCGTCCATAACGGCGGGGATGGTGTCCTGCGGGGCGCCACGGTCCTCGAAGTCGTCCCAGTGGTTGCTGCCTGGGATGACTCGGGTAGCGCCGTTCTCCTCGGTGAAGTCGGTGAACGCGATCAGGAAGTTCAAGATGGCCTCGGGACCGTTCTTGCCGAGGGTGACGAAGGGATACCAGTTCTCGAGGTCGCGGTGCAGGATCTGGGCGTCGTTGCCGGGCCCGATCTCGATCACCTGCGCTGTCGTCATCCAATAGCTGCCCGACTCCTCCAAGAAGGTCGCGTCGCACAGGCTGTGCACGAGGTCGTGGTCGATGATCTCGTTGCGGAACGTCGGGCTCAGCGTCACCAGATTGGTCAGGCGCTTGGTCTTGCTGCCGTGGAACGCCGCGATCATCTCGTTCTCGTGGGTGGATCCGGGCCGGAGAACCTCCATTGCCGACTCGACCTCTGCGTTGAAGCGGTCGATCTGGTCGCGACTGAGGAAGTCCTTGAGGATGACCCCACCGTCGCTCGCCACGATCGCGAGGATCTCCTCGATCGAGGTGTCCCGAGGCACGGATCGCAGGGACTGGGGCTGCGTGGATACGGCCATGACCAATCTCCCTATTGAAGACCGAGTTGTTCAAACGACTGTATCATTTGATCAAGTAAGGGGAACACCCCTCAACTCATCCGAACCCACACCGTCGGGAGACGACATGACGGAGCCGTTGTGGCACTCACTGCTCGACGACGAGGCGCGCCAGGTGGCTCAGCAGCTGGCCGATCTGTTGCCCGGCCCGCTGCACACGCTGGGTCTCCAGGGCGTCCGCGACTTCACGGCTCCCCTGCCTCCTTCGCGCAGCACTGTGATGGCGACCGTGCGCGATCACCGCGTGGGCGTGCCCTCGGTACGGGTGCGCGAGTACCGACCCTCCGAACGCACGGGGTCGCCGGCCGTGATGTACGTCCACGGAGGTGGCTTCACGGTGGGCAGCCTCGACGGCGTCGACGAACTGTGTCGACTAATCGCCGCCGGGGCCAGGTGCGCGGTGTTCTCGGTGGACTACCGCCTCGCGCCCGAGCACCCTTATCCCGCCGCTCTGGACGACGTACGCGCCGTGCACGCGTGGCTTACCACGAGTGCCGCCGACCTGGGCGTCGACCCACGACGCATCGCGGTCGCCGGCGACTCTGCCGGCGGCGGTCTTGCCGCGGCACTGTGCCTCGACCTGCGCGACCGCAGCCTTTCCCAACCGGTCCTGCAGCTTCTGGCATACCCGGCTGTCGACGATTCGTTCCAGCGACCGTCGTGGAGCGAGTTCGCCGACGCGCCGCTGCTCGGCGCCGAGGACGCGCGCTGGTTCTGGCATCAGTACGTCGGCGAGGCCGGCGTCGCTCCGGACGTGCTCGCCGCCCCGATGCGCGCAGAGAGTCTCAGCGGACTGGCGCCCGCCCATGTGATCACGGCCGAGGTCGATCCGCTCCGCGACGACGGCGAGGCCTATGCCGACCGCCTCGCGGAGGAGGGTGTGCTCGTGACGCGTGAGCGGTATCGAGGCGTCTTCCACGGGTTCTTGACTGATGTCGAGACGTTCACCACCGCTAGAACGGCAGTGAACGACGCCTGCCGAAGGCTCCGCGACGCCTTCCAAACCGGCCTGGTCACGGATCAGCGCATATGAATGCCGAACGCGAGGTCCGCTCGTATCCGACCATAGGACTCGGCGATGAGGCCACTGTCCACCAGTGACAGACGGCTCTCGACAGCCCGGTCGCGCACGTGTGCCGGTTGCTCGGGAGCCCGCACAGCGACGACCTGCAGCCACGCGTTCATATCCGTAACTGCATCAAGGCCCGTGATCCTGGAGTCTGGGTTCACGACTCGCGCCTCGGGTGAAGGCCGCCCCAACGCTTCGGCGCGGCGGCGGCGCTACGGGGAGCCGACGTACGCCATCAGCATCTCGCGCGCGGTCTCGGCCTCGCGGAGGACCGCCAGATCATCGCCGTGAGTGATCAGCTGCATGCACAGGCCGTCGATCACCGCCACGAAGACCCGCGTCAAGGTCTCGAGGTGCTCCTCGGGAAGCGGGGCCAGCACCTGCCGCAGACACTCCTTCCAGGTCTGGATGAACATGTCGTAGATGCGCGACGCGAACTCCGGGTCATTGCGTCTTGCCCACGACCAGATCTCGATCTGGGCCCGGTTGGGGGCCGGATTCTCGATCGCCCACTGGACGGTCTCCCGCACCAAGTGGGTGACGAGAACGGTCGCGGCTGGGTCAGGGGCTGATGTCCGTGCAAGGTCGTCGCGGACGAGCTTGGCCAGATGCTCGAACACTGCCCATAACAGGTTCTCCTTGTTGTGGAAGCAGTAGTGCAACGTCGCCAACGGGGCCTGGGCCTCGTCGGCGATCTTCCGTGTGGTTGCACCATCGACGCCCTCGCGAGCGATCACCGTCATCGCAGCTTCGATGAGCTGCTGTCGCCGGAGCTCCGTGGGAACGCGCGCCATCACTACTCTTTCATTCGACTAAGTCATTTGAACAAGCCAGACTAGCAGCCACCACAGCCCGAGGAGCAAACACCCGATCAATCCCCTCCGCGGTGAGCGTCAACGCTCGTTCATGGGTCCGGTTCCACACGGTGACCGAGCAGCCCCGCTCCGCCAGGGTGCGGGCCAGCAGTCCCCATGAATCCGAAGCCGGCGGCTGCCACCTCGGTGACGTCTCGTGAGCGGGTCGGCAACGTCGGCCTCCGGGACAGGGAGAACTTTGATGATCAAAGGGTCTCGACACGCGCACGGCTGACCTCTAGCCCTGAGGACGCCGGAAGTCCTGGCACGCCGCCGCCAAGGCCAGATGGCCCTTCTCGTCGGCCACCGTCGCAAGGAGATCGACGAACGCCCCCAACATCGGCGCGGGCTGGCCGATGCGCTGCATGTCCGCTCGGTTCACCAGCATCGAGTCGAAGTGGGTGCGCAAGGCAGCCTGGTCGGTGGCGAAGTCCCCTTTCTCCAGGTGGTCGACGGCAACGTGACGGGCATGGGAGGTGAGGGGCCCACCCAGCCGTTCGTGAAACTCCAGGAAGGTGGCGGGACTGACCCCGTAATGCGCCGCGTAGGCCGCGGCCTCGTAGAACGCGCCGACCTCAATGTGATGGGCGATCCCCCCAGCCGAGCCGAGGATGTTGGGGAGGGCCGGGTCCGCCCCGTCGTACTTCGGAAGGGCGAGGGTAGAGAGGACGTCCGCGTGTGCGTCGAAGACCGAGCGTTCGCCGGCGTACGACAAGCACTCGAAATCGGGCCCCAGGCCCTCCGGGTAGACGTAGATGTTCCCGTCCAGATACAGGCCGCCGCGCTCCTGCACCCACCGGCTCATGGTTCGAGCCTCGTCAGGCGTGCCCCACGTGACGTTGACAACCGTGCATCCCGTGAGGTTGGCCTGATCGAGCACCTCCCGAACATGGTTGTATCGGTCGAGACAGACCATCGCCAGCGGCACGTCGCTCACAGCAGCGGCCGGGTCCGCCGCCAGCTCTGCGCCGGCCGCCACGAGGGGTGCCGCCTTCTCACTGGTCCGGTTCCAGACCTTGGTCGCCAGACCTTGGTTGACGAACAGCGCGGCGAGGGCCGCGCCCATGGGGCCGAGACCAAGTACCGCTACGTCGCCTTGCGTCATGAGTGCGTCTCTTCGTGCGGGGGGTACGACGGGACGATGGACGTGACGAGCTCTCCGTCCGCAACATCCACGACGACGGTGTCGCCGCGGGCGACGTCGCCGGACAGGACGCTCCGCGAGACTGCGGTGGTTGCCTGCTGCTGGAAGACACGCGTCAGGAGACGCGCGCCGTGGTCCTCGTCATAACCGAGATGCGCAACGTGGGCCCGTGCCTCGTTGGTCACCCGCAGGGCGACCCCGCGATCAGCAAGGCGCGCCGCGAGCGACTCGACCTGCATGCCGACAAGCCGCTCGACGTCGGTCTCTGCCAGCGGCTGGAGAGGAACGACGTCGTCCAGTCGGGTGACGAAGTCAGCCCGGAACGTCTGGGCGACAGTTGCAGGGTCGACGAGGCTCGACGTCATGGCGAGCACGACGTTGCGGAAGCTGACCATTCGTCCCTGGCTGTCGGCGAGAGACCCCTGGTCCATCACTTGACGCAGCAACGCGTGCACATCCGGGTGCGCCTGCTCGATCTCGTCGAGGAGCACGACCGAGTACGGTCTGCGGCGTACGGCTTCGGTGAGCTGGCCACCCTCCTCATATCCGACGTAACCCGGCGGCGCGCCGATCAGACGGGCAACGGCCTGCCGCTCGGAGTACTCCGACATGTCGAGCTGTACCAGGGCGTCGTCACTGCCGAACATGAAGTCGGCGAGAACATGGGCCAGGTGGGTCTTGCCCACCCCCGACGGGCCACAGAGCAGCAGCGAGGCCAGCGGTCGCAGCGGGTCGGCAAGGCCGGCTCGCGCGTTGCGCAAGGCGGCGGACACACGGGCGATGGCGGCTGCCTGTCCGACGACGTGCTCGCCGAGGCGATCCTCCATGGTCGCGAGCTTCTCGAGCTCCGCCTCCTGCAACCGCGTCACGGGAATGCCGGTCCACGCAGCGACGACACTGGCGATGTCGTCATCGTCGACGACGCCTGCATCCACGTCGATGTCGGCCCGTCTGTCCAGCTTGATCCTCAGCTGTGATCCCGCTTCGTCGATGAGATCGATCGCCTTGTCGGGCAGGAACCGGTCGGGGATGTAACGCTTGCTGAGCGACACGGCGGAGACGAGTGCAGCATCGGTGAGGCGTACGCCGTGGTGATCCTCATAGCCGGAACGCAGTCCCTGCAGCATCTCGACGGCACTGGCGGCCGATGGCTCGTCGACATGGATCGGCTGGAACCTGCGCTCGAGCGCGGCGTCCTTCTCGACGTACCTGCGGTACTCGTCGAGAGTGGTCGCGCCCAGAGTTCGGAGCTCACCACGCGCCAGCATCGGCTTGAGGAGGTTGCCGGCGTCGACGGCTCCCTCGGCGGCGCCGGCACCGACGATGGTGTGGAGCTCGTCGATGAACAGGACGATCCCGCCCTGCGCATCGCCGACGTCGGTCAGGATCGCCTTGATCCTGTCCTCGAACTCACCGCGGTAGCTCGCGCCCGCAACGAGTCCACCTACGTCGAGCGCGACCAGCCGCTGGTTGCGAAGGCCCGCGGGCACGTCGCCGGCCACAATCCGACGGGCGAGTCCCTCCGCGATCGCGGTCTTTCCGACACCGGGGTCACCGATCAAGACGGGGTTGTTCTTGCGGCGGCGGCCCAGCACCTGGACCACGCGCTCGATCTCGGCATCCCTGCCGAGCACGGGGTCCAGCTTGCCCCGGAAGGCCAGCTCGGTCAGGTCGCGGCTGTATCGGCGGAGCTGGGCGGAGACCGGCTCCGGGCGCCACTGGCGGTCGAGATAGGTCAGCTCGGGCTCGGCGTCGTCCACTTTCACGGGCCCGCGAACCCGCAAGACAGCGTCGAGCATCGATCGCCGGTCAATACCGAACGACCCGAGGATCTCTCCCACGCCATCGCGGTATCCGGCCAACGCGACCAACAGATGCTCGACCGACACGTACGCGTCGCCCAGCTGCTTCGCCTCGTGCTCGGAGGCACGCAGCGCTGAGCTCAGCGACAAGCCGTCGGTCTCTGCTGACGCGCTCAACGCCGCGTGCAGCGCAACTAGATCCGTGCCGAGCTCCGCGAACACCGGGCCCGTGATCGTTCTCTCCTGCTTGAGGAGCACACGGAGGAGGCCGCCAGGCCCCGAGCCCGCCGTGCCGCCGGTCGCGGCGGCGGCCAGGTCGAGTGCCTCGAGTGCCCGCCGGGTGTAGTCCCCCCGGAGCTCCACGCTCGAGATGACCTGACCGACCTCCGCAACCGCGCTCATGCCTGAGCGGATGCTGACGCGACGGCCGAGGCCTTAACACGCGCAGGCACCTTGGACTCGATCGCCTCGCGGGTCATGAGTCGCTGCGCGTCGACGGCTGCCTTCTTGCCCATCTCGATCGCGCCGTCGAACCAGACCAGGAAGGTCTGCGCGATGTCGGCGGTCGCGAAGTGGAGACGACCTTCGGGGCGCGCACATTCTGCGTGGTGCTTGCTGATGATGCCCGGAGGCAGCGCCATCCAGTCGCCGTACCCCGACCACTCGTCCTCGTTCCAGTCATGGAGGTCGAAGGCGACCAGCTCGGCCTCGCTGAAGAAGGCGTGGAGGAAGCGCTCGACGCCGGCGAAGTCCGTGCCGAACCGGTCCTGGTTGTCTGGGTGGTTGATGTAGAAGCCGGTCAACAGCTGACCGTTCTCACCCAGGTCGGAGTCGGTGTAAAGGACAGCTGCGCCGTTCTCGGTCTCAGGGTTGGCAAGTGCGAACGGAATCCTGGGCGCGTTTTTCACCTGCATGTGGACCTTGATCGTGCACGAGTTGTGGTTGCCGTCACCGACGGTCGCCAGCTTGCCCGCGCTGAGCGGCGGGTCGAAGGTGATGTTCTTCCAGCACGCAACCGGAGTCGCGACGACGACGGTGGTCGCGGTAAACGCGTCTCCGGCCGCCGTCGTGACCGTCGCTCCGCTGTCATCTTGACGAACTGAAGCGACGGGTGTGCCAAGCCGCACGTCGGCACCCGAGTCCGCCGCCATGGCGTCGACCAGCGTGCTGATCCCCTCCTCCGTGTACTCGTCGAGGACCCCCCAGGCGCGGATCAGGCTGTAGTCCATCTGGGCGACGTATTGCAGTGGCGGCAGAGCCGAGATTTCGTGGGTGGGCCGCCCTGTGAAGAAGGTGCCGACGAATGTGAAGAAGCCACGGGTCGCGGGACCGACCTTGAGGTTGTCCAGGTACTCGCTGAACGGGATGTCCAGATCGGCCAGGTTCTGCCGGTCCAGTGGAATGCCGAGCGTGATGCGCTTGGCGTCGCTGATGATCTGGTGTGCCGCCCTTTCGAAGTCGAAGATCTCCTCCACGGGCACCGGCAGCGGACCGGGGTTGTACTGACCGCGGTCGACCGTCGGGTAGCACTCGGGCCACGGGCTGTGCACGACCGTCAGGCCGTACCGCTCGATCTCGGCCATGACGTTGACCTGCTTGTCGGACCATACGTACTGGCCACCGTGTTCGATGACGCCATCCCAATCACCGATCCGGCCCCGCTCGGAAAAGACCCGACCACCGAGACGGTCACGCGCCTCCAGCAGCAGGACGGAGTAGCCCTGCTCAGCCAGATCGCGACAGGCCGTCACACCCGCGAAACCCCCGCCGATCACGATCGTGTCGAAGTCATGCCTTGTCATCTTGAACTCCTCTGTTGATGTCGACCCCGAACCTCCATGGCGGGGTGCTGGGGTGGTGGTGCTTAGGCAATGCCGGCTGCGGCGAACTTTTTCGCGACTCCCGCTTCGTCGGAGAAAGCAACCTCGCGCACGACCTTCAGCGTGGTGAGGTCGAACTGGTACGCCACGAACATCGGCCAGCTGATCGTGACCTTCTCGCCCGCCTCTGCCTCGGCGCTTGCGCTGGCCTCGAGCGTGACGGCAAGGACGTCATCGACCCTGTGCGCGGTCGCGAGATCCACCGAGAAGCCACTGTCTCCGGACCACAACTCCTGTACGTAGTCCTTGAGGGCGGCCTTGTCTCTCTCCTTGCCGTTCTCGAGGTAGACGAGGGCGTCGTCGTAGTAGTCCATCAACGCGTCGATGTCCTGGGCCTCCATGGCCGCGGCCAACTCGCCCAGACGGTCATGGAGGGCGTCGTGCTGCTGCGTCGTGCTCATGATGCTCCTTCGATGTTGATCCACGTGGTCTTCAGTGAGGTGTACTTCTCCAGCCCGTGCACGCTCCGGTCGGCGCCGTGGCCTGACAGCTTCTGGCCACCGAAGGGCACCGAGCTGTCGCCCTCCTCGTAGCAGTTGACCCAGACCATGCCGGCCTCGATCCGTCGCGAGAGCCGGTGCGCCCGACTGAGGTCCGCGGTCCAGATGGCGGAGCCGAGGCCGTAGTCGGAGTTGTTGGCGATCGCGATCGCCTCCTCCTCCGTGGAAAAGGTCAGCACCGACAAGACCGGGCCGAAGATTTCGTGCTGGGCGAGTCGGCTGTCCGGGTCAACGTCGATGAAGACTGCGGGCGAGACGTACAGCCCGTCGTCGCGCTTCTCGTCAGACCCCATTACCAGGGCGGTGCCGGCGGCGATGCCCTTGCGGATCTCGTCCACGACGTCATCGCGGTGGCCGGCGTACGCCAGTGGGCCCATGGTGGTGGCCGGATCGAGCGGATCACCGATCACGTGCGCCTCGAGGTGCTTGACGACCCGGGCGACGAAGTCGTCACGGATGTCCTCGTGGACCACCAGCCGCGAGCCGGCGGTGCACATCTGGCCGCTGTTGAAGGAGACGGCCCAGGCGGCCACCTCCGCGGCCTGGTCGAGGTCGGGCGCGTCCGGGAAGACGATGTTGGGCGACTTGCCGCCGAGCTCCAGGGAGACCGGCTTGGCGTTGGACTCCCCCGCGTAGGTCAGCAGCTTCTTGCCGACCTCGGTGGAGCCGGTGAACGTGAGCGTCGCGACATCAGGGTGCCGTGCCAGCGCCGCGCCGACGACGGAACCGCTGCCGGTCACGATCTGGAGCGCACCTGGCGGCAGCCCGGCCTGAGCGGAGAGCTCGGCCGCACGCAGCAGCGACAGCGGCGTCTGGGTGGCGGGCTTGACCACGACGCTGTTTCCTGTGGCGAGCGCCGCCGGGATCTTGAACATGGCCAGCGTCATCGGGAAGTTCCATGGCGTGATCGCGCCGACGACGCCTAGGGGCTCACGGGTCACGAGGGCCAGGGCACCGTTGCGGCCGCGTGGAGACTCGTCGTACAGCTTGTCGACGAGTTCTCCGTACCAGCGGATCGTGTTGATCGCCGTCCGCAGCTCGACGTTCCACCCGACGTTGACTGGCTTGCCCATCTCCAGGGCGAGCAGCAGGGCCAGCTCGTCGCGATGCGCGTCCAGAAGCTCCGCCCAGCGCAGGAGTACCTCGCCGCGCTCACGCGGCTCGAGGCTTGACCACACGCCCTGCTCGAACGTGCGCCGGGCGCCGCGCACCGCACGGTCGACGTCCTCGACATCGGCACTGGCCACGTTGGCTACCACCGTGCCGTCGCGAGGGCTGACCAGCGGCAGCGTGCGGCCGCCCGCCTGGTCCCAAGCGCCGTCCACCCACATGGCTTCCGGCACCGTGGTCCGCGAGCGCAGCTCGAGCCAGTCGTCGAGGGTGGTCAGCTTGCTCACGCGAGGGGTGGTCACGCCATGGCCTTTCTGTCCGGTCTGTCCAGGGCGAGCTCGTCGGCGGTCCGCCGGGACGCGGCTCCCACGAGCCAGTTGAAGATCGGCTCGGGTTGGGTGGCGGTCCACTCGGGGTGCCACTGCACGCCTACGACGGGGCTGTAAGCGAGCTCGATGCATTCCACGACGCCATCGGGCGTACGCCCGACGACCCGGAGGCCCTCGCCGGGACGGTCGACCGCCTGGTGGTGCCAGGAGTTGGTCATGCGCTGGCCGCTGTAGACCGCGTGCGGCACGGAGCCCTCGGCGAACTCGACGACGTGGCCGGGGTCCCCGTCGCTGGGCGCGGCGTAGGGAGCGGAGTGCACGATCGGGCCCTCGTCGAGGTGCTCGGTCAGAGTGCCTCCGAGCACGACGTTGAGCAGTTGGTGGCCGCGGCATACGCCGAGCAGCGGCGTGCCGGCACCCACGGCAGCAACGATCAGCGCGGCCTCGTAGGCGTCGCGCTCGGCGTCGTGGGCGTCGTGGTCCCAGCGGGGATCGACGGCCGGGTCGACCGCGGCGCGCCCACCCCAGCGGGCGGGGTGCACGTCCTGACCGCCGGTGATGACGATGCCGTCCAGCCGTGTCACGACGCCGGTCGCTTCGGCGACGAATGGGACGTACACCGGGATGCCTCCGGCCGCGGCCACGGCCTCGGCGAAGGCCGAGAAGTAGCTGCCGATCCGCTGCTCGCGGAACCGCTCCGAGGTGTTCGCGACCATGCCCAGCGCCAGTTGGCGGCCGGTGATACCGATCAGTGGCTTCACGCCCGGCCCCCGATGCGGGCCACGACGCGGATCTCGTCGCCGGAGGCGAGCGCCTTGAAGCCCTCGTTGATCGTTGCCAGGTCGAACTCGGCCGTGACCAGCTCGTCGAGGCGCAGCACACCCATCCGGTTGAACTCGGCGTACATGGGGATGTCGACCTTGAAGTGGTTGGAACCCATGAAACAGCCCTGGAGGCGCTTCTCCTCCAGGAACAGCTCCGCGCCGCGGATGTCGATCTGATGCCCGTCCGGGATCATTCCCATTACGGTGGCCGTCCCGCCGGCGCGCAGCATCGCGAAGGCCTGACCGACCGTGCGGCCCGAACCCACGGCCTCGAACGCATGGTGGACGCCGCCCTCCGAGAGCTCCCTGACGGTGGCAACGGCCTCACTGTCGCGCGCGTCGACGACGTCGGTAGCACCGAACTCGAGGGCCCGCCGCAGCTTCGCGGGTACGACGTCAACGCCGATCACCTGCGAAGCGCCGGCGAGCCGCGCAGCTTGGAGGGCGGCGAAGCCGACGCCGCCGAGACCGATCACGGCCACGGTCTGCCCGGGGCGGACGCGCGCGCTGTGCAGCACCGCGCCCATGCCGGTCGTCACGGCGCAGCCGAGCACGCTGGCGGTCGCGGGCAACACGTCGTGCGGCACCACGACCAGTCCGTTCTGGTGCACGAGTGCCATCTCGGCGAACCCGCCGATGCCGGCGGTCGGGCGCACGGCCTCGCCACCAGCGTTGGTCAGCCGCGGTCGCGAGCGCTGCTGCTGGAGTCGGCCACGGTTGATGCAGAGGGTCTGGCGACCCTCGAGGCAGTAGGCGCACGTCCCGCAGAACATCGACAGGCAGGTGACGACGGGGTCGCCCGGGGCAAAACCCTGGACCGCGCTGCCGACCTCGACCACATCGCCGACGAGCTCGTGCCCCAGCACGATCGGGGGCGGCGTCGTGTCGAAGGTGCCGTCGATCTCGTGCAGGTCGGAGTGGCACAGCCCGGCGTACTCCACGCGGACGAGAACCTCTTCCGGGGCAGGGTCGTCGATGATCAGCTCCTCGACCTCCAGCTCGCCGGGCGAACGGTTGAGGACGGCGGCCGCGATGCGCCTGCTCATACGAGCTCGAAGTAGCGCGCGAACTCCCAGCCGGTGAGCCCGACATCGGGGTCGCCGCCGCCCATCGTGTGGAAGGCGAGCCATTCCCAGCGGCGGGTACCGAGCCAGTACGTCACGAACTCCTCGCCGAGCACATCGGAGAGGACCTTGTCGGCCTGAAGCGCCGCAGCGGCCTGGGTGATGGTGGTCGGGATGTTCTCGACGCCGCCGGGAAGCCCCCAAGCCATCCCGGCGAACGGGTCGGGCGGCGCGGTCTGGTTGACCACGCCGTGGATTCCCGCACCCGCGACAGCCGCGGCGACGAGGTAGACGTTCGCGTCCGAGCCGGGCAGGCGGTACTCGATCCGGGAGTACGCCGGGTGTCCGGTGATCGCCCGGACCGCGGTCGTCTTGTTGTGGTGGCCCCACGTGATGGTGGTGGGCGGGCCCTCGAGCTGCACCAGGCGGCGATAGGAGGTGATGAACGGCAGCGCCAGGGAGGAGGTGCCGGCCATCGCGGCCATGACGCCACCCAGGAAGTGCTCCATGACCTCGGAGCAGCCGTCAGGGCTGTAGAAGGCGTTGCGCTCCCCGCCGGTGAGCGAGAGGTTGATGTGCGACGCCTGCCCCCACTGATCCGACCACTTCGCCATGAAGGTCACCGTGCGACCGAGCTCGTAGGCGACCTCGCGCATCACCTGGCGCGTCCGCGCCCATCGGTCCGCCACGTCGACGACGTCGCCGACTGCGACGTTGACCTCGACCTGGCCGGCCGCGGCCTCGTCGTTCCACGCCTCCCACTCGATGCCGATCGAACGCAGCCGCTGCTCGACCGCCTCGAGGTACTCCCACCAGTCGGCGGACTTGCCCAGGACGTACGCCGATCCGGCCGTGCCGCCCAGCGGGGTGAGTCCTTGGTAGCCCTTCGCCCGTGCGTCCTGGACCGACTCCTCGAAGAGGGTGGCCTCGATCTCGACGGCCGCCTTGATGCCGTACCCGAGCTCGTCGGCCCGTGCCGCAATCTTGCGCAGCTGGTTGCGCGGGCAGACGCCGACGGGATCGCCATCCTTGGTCCAGAAATCACCGATGACCGCGGCGACACCCGGCCGCCACACGCAGAGCGTGCCGAGGTCGGGACGGAGGAAGATGTCCTCCAGCTCACCGCGCCAGGACGGGAACGCGACACCGAGGACCGGGAAGTTGCCCAGGTCGTTGCCGAAGACGACGTCCGCGAAGGCGACGCCGTTCTCGAGGCTGCCGAGGAACTTGTCCGGCGACACGGTCTTGCCGAGAAAGGCCCCGTCCAGGTTCGTGGCCTGGACATGGACCGACGTGATCCCGTTGTCCACCAGCCATTGCTGCACCTCGGACGTCCGCATCGTCTTCATCTCAAGCACCGAACCGAACCTTCCAGTGCGCACCGCACATCACGGACATATGTGCCGCGGACCCGACGGTGGAGACCACCCCGAACGCGATGGCGTACAGGAAGTGCTCGATCTGGCCGCTGAGAACGGCTGCGAGCGCCGGGCCGTAGCCGTGGATCTCGTAGGAGTCCTCACCCTCGCCGTACACCTCCTGCGTCTCCTCTTCGAGACACACGACGACCAGCCGGGTCGGGAAGCCGGGAGTGCCGTGGTTGACCTCCCAGAACTGCATCGCCGCGTCGCGCCAGGAAGGCAGCGGCGGCGACAACAGCCGCGCAGCCGCGAGTGCGACCGGGTCGGCGGTCTCGCCGAGGGTGTACTCAGGCTCGAAGATGAGCTCCGCCTGCTCCGCACCTTCGGCGAGCCCGTGGCTCACCACGACGCTGGACCCGTCGAACGTCAGCGACGCCGACTGGGCGTCGGTGACCGATCGCAGTGCGACGGCACCGTTGGTCTGCGTGACCAGCTCGCGCAGCTCAGGGACCTGGGCACTCGCCCGGAGGGTCCGGGCCAACGAGAGCACGAGCGGCGTGGGGTCGGCTTCCGTGGCGACCATTGCTACTGGGCTGTTCATGACTCACCTGCTCTATTGCTGATCGAATGACTTGATCGGATGATCAAGTATGACCTGGGTCACCGCGCCCGTCAATGGCCGAGTTGGCCCGGGACTCAGCGCTCAGGACGCCGCGGGGCACCGGCAGCCACGGCCGCGCGATGGCGAGGCGCTTGTGTCCGCTGAAGCGGTCGCAGAACCGGCGAACCGACGGGAGCACGCCGGAGATTGCCCAAGTGCCGTAGACCCTGCCCAATGGAGCACCGCGCGGGACCATGGAGCGCGCCCTTGATGCGGAGCGATGCAGTGACTTCGCTCAAGATCGCAGTGGCAAGGAGTAACGCACGCTGGGCTCAAGCGTGGTCGGTGCGCCATGTCGGGCCCGCCGGAGAGTGTCGAGCTCACCGTTTGACGTTGGCTGTTCCGCTCGACTGCAGTGCATCGGCCAACCGGCAGGCGTCCGCCGGCGGGAGGGCACCCAGCACGAGGGCCAGGTCCTCCAGGGCGGCGGCCAGGCCGCGATAGTCGAGCTCCTGCGCGGTGGCTGCAGCGGCGCGCAAGCCCGATGCGGCAGCCTCGATAGCGTCCGTTGGTGCGGCCTGCGCGTTGGTCGTCATCGTCCTCACCTGAACGTGAGGGAGCCGTCGTCGAGGTCGCTCAGGAGCGCCTTGGTCTCCTCGTGCACCTGCGGGTTGAGCCACGGCGCATAGTCCCCCTGCTTCGGCATGTCATCCATGTGCCGCACCAGGTAGCCCGACGTCACGCCGGTCATCCAGGGACGCCGTTCCATTGCGACCTCCTCAGGGGTGAGCACCGGCCGGACCTCCCGGACACCGAGCTCGTCCATGCGGCTGAGCACCGCGCTCCAGAACTCGTTGACGAGCTCGATCCGAAGGGTCCAGGACGAGTTGAGGTAGCCGAAGGCGGTCACCAGGTTCGGGACGTCGCTGATCGCCACACCCTTGTAGGTGAAGCACTCGCCGACGTCGACGTGCTCGCCGTCGACGTACAGGTCGATCTTGCCGAAGGTGACGAGCTTGAGGCCGGTCGCCGTCACGACCACATCGACGTTGACCTCTTCGCCCGACGTCATCCGCAGACCTTGGGGCGTGAAGGTCTCGATGTGGCCGGTGACCACATCGGCGCGGCCCTTGGCGATGGCATGGAACAGGTCACCGTTCGGCACCAAGCAGAGACGCTGGTCCCAGGGCTGGTACGACGGGGTGAAGTGCTTCTCACGGACCTCGCGGCCGACGATGTCCTCGATCGCCTCGAAGAGAGGCTTCTTGAACTCCTCCGGCCAGGTGCGGGCCGTCTGGTAGCGCTCCTGCTGCAGCTCGAGGTTGCGCAGCCGGATGCGCTCGAACGCCTCCCGATCGCCGACCTCCTTGCGCAGCCGCTGAGCCTCCTCGTCGACGTCGGAGTCGATCGCGACGTACGTCGGTGACCGCTGGACCATGATGACCTTGTCGGCGGCCTCGGCGAGCGCGGGGACCAGGGTGATCGCCGTCGCGCCCGAGCCGATGACAGCGACGCGCTGGCCCGCGCAGTCGACGCCCTCTGGCCACTCCTGCGGGTGGATCACCGTGCCCTCGAACTGCCCGAGCCCCGGGAACTCCGGCATGTTGCCGCCGTCGTAGTCGTAGTAGCCGGCGGCTAGGTAGAGGAATGAGCACGTCCAGGGCTCGACACCCGACGGCGCGTCCACCTCGAGCGTCCAGCAGTGGGACTCGCCGGACCAGTCGGCCCTGCGTACCTTCCGGCCCAGCTGGACGTGCGAGGCGAGGTCGTGCTCGTCGACTGCCTCGTGAAGGTAGTCCAGGATCGAGGCGCCGGACGCGATGGCCTTCTCGTGCGTCCAGGGCTTGAAGGCGTACCCCAGCGTGTACATGTCGCTGTCGGAGCGAATGCCGGGGTAGCGGAACAGCTTCCAGGTCCCACCCAGCTCTGCGCGCTGCTCGAGCATCACGAACGACCTGCCGGGGTGGTCGGCCTTGAGCTGGACCGCGGCAGCGATTCCGGAGAGGCCGGCTCCGACGATGACGACGTCCTGGTGACCGGGGCTTGGCTCCATGCCGGCTCTTCCCTTCCCGCTGCTCGGGGCGCCCGCTTGCCGACGCCCATGAACACGATTACAGTCAACTGACTTGATCGTTTGATCACTATGGCGCGAGCGGACCTCGTTCGTCAATGACAGGAGAGGCAGCAATGTTGAGCACGATGCAGGACGAGCCACTCTCGCTCGGCCGACTCTTGCGCTACGCCGGAGAGGCGCACACCGCTTCGACCGTGACCACCTGGACTGGCGGGACGACGCGGAGCCGCTCCTATCCTGAGCTCGCCGCGCGGGCCGCTCAGCTCGCCGGTGCACTGACGAAGCTGGGCGTCGGCGCCTTCGACCGGGTCGCGACCTTCATGTGGAACAACAACGAGCACCTCGAGGTCTACAGTGCGGTCCCGGCCATGGGAGCCGTGCTGCACGCGCTCAACATCCGCCTCTTCCCTGAGCAGCTGGTGTTCATCGCCAACCATGCCGAGGACCGCGTCGTCGTCGTGGACGGTTCGCTTGTGGAGACGTTCGCGAAGGTGCTGCCGAAGATGCGTACCGTGCGGCACGTCGTGGTGGTCAACGGCGACGTGCACGCTCTCGACGCTCCCCCTTCCGTCGCTGTCCACGCCTACGAGGACCTGATCGCGGGCGAGCCGACGACCTTCGACTACCCCGTGCTCGACGAGCGTTCCGCAGCAGCCATGTGCTACACCTCCGGCACCACCGGCGACCCGAAAGGCGTGGTCTACTCCCATCGGTCGCTCTACCTGCACGCGATGCACGTAACAACGCCGAGCGCGATGAGCCTGTCCGCGCGCGACCGGTGCCTCGCCGTGGTGCCCATGTTCCACGTCAATGCCTGGAGTCTTCCGTACGCGGCCTTCGTATCCGGCGCCTCGCTCCTCATGCCCGACCAGTTCCTGCAGCCCGGACCGTTGCTGGCGTTCATGGCCGCCGCACGCCCTACCTGTGCTGCAGCCGTCCCTACGGTGTGGACCGGAGTGTTGGCGCGACTCGAGCAGCATCCCCAGGACCTCAGTCACCTGCGCGAGGTCGTCGTGGGTGGCTCCGCTGTGCCACCCGTGCTGATGAAGGCTTTCGAGGATCAGCACGGGGTGAGGGTCCTGCACGGCTGGGGCATGACGGAGACCTCGTCGCTCGGCGCGGTCGCGCACCCGCCGGCCTGGGCCTCGGAGGACGAGGCCTGGCCCTACCGCGTGAGCCAAGGGCTCTTCCCGCCGCTGGTCGAGCACCGGCTCGTCGACGACGGCAACGTGCTGCCGCAGGACGGCGAAGCGCTCGGCGAGCTCGAGGTCCGCGGACCATGGATCACGGGCTCCTACTACTCGCCGACCGGCGAGCTCGAGGGCAGCGACGCGTTCGACGACGGCTGGCTGCGCACCGGGGACGTCGGCCGGATCAGCCCCGACGGCTACCTCACCCTGGCGGACCGCGCCAAGGACGTCATCAAGTCCGGCGGGGAGTGGATCTCCTCGGTCGACCTCGAGAACGGCGTGATGTCGCACCCGGACGTGGCCGAGGCCGCCGTCTTCGGCGTACCCGACGAGAAGTGGGACGAGCGTCCCTGCGTGGCCGTCGTGCTCCGCGGAGGCGCGACCGCCGATGTCGAGGCGCTACGCGACCACCTCGCCGGCTCCTGCGCGAAGTGGCAGCTGCCCGAGCGGTGGACGTTCGTCGCCGAGGTGCCGAAGACGAGCGTCGGGAAGTTCGACAAGAAGACGCTGCGCCAGCAGTACGCCGCCGGCGACCTCGAGGTCGTGCTGGCCGACTGAGGCACGCAGCGCCCCCTAGGACGACATCGCCGGTGGCCGACAGGACGTCGGCCACCGGCGATGAGCGGTCCAGCAGGCGCTACCTGCGACCGATGCGCTGGTAGATATCGGGCCTGGCGCGCTTCATGGCCAGCGCGTAGAGGACGCCGGCTGCGATGGCTACCGCGAGCACGACGTACGTGATCGTCACCGCCCCGCTGCCAGGGATCAGCAGCTGGATGTTCGTCGTGGCCAGCCACAGCATCACCACGAGACCCACGAGGGCGAGGACGGGAGCGATGGCCCGGTGCCAGACCGTGGTGTCCGACGGACGTTTCCGCCACATGAACGCCAGAACGGCGAGCGTGGTCAGGACGAAGAGGATCTGTAGCGCGTAGCCGAAGATGCCCCACAGCTGCGCGTACAGGATCGACGGGTCAGCATTCAGGAGCACGCTGACGAGGTAGCCCGCGACGATGATGATGCTGCCGAAGACCGACGCCTGATGGGGCGATCCATGCCGGGCGTGCACGGCGCCGAGTCGACGGGGGAGGATCCGGTCGACGCCGAGGTTGAACAGATAGCGCGACAACACGCCGTGGACGGCGATGAGCGAGGCGAACCCGCTCGTGATCACCAGCACCGACACGAGATGCACACCAACGCCGCCGAGGAAGGTCCGGAAGGTGGCGGTGACGCTGCCGGTCGGGTCGGTGGCCGATGCGGCGACGGCGTTCGCGGGCCCGTATGCCTGGATGATCACCCACGTGAACACGGCATACCCAATACCGATCACCGCGATGAAGCCGTACGCCGCTCGGGGAATGGTACGCGCGGGGTCGCGCACCTCGTCACGGAAGACCGCGGTCACCTCGAAGCCGGTGAAGCTGAGCGCGGCGAACAAAAGACCGATACCAATGCTCCCCGACGTGATGTTGTGAGCAGTGAAGGAGGATGCCGACAGGCCCGTCGCCCCGCCGCGCACGAGGACGACCGCCCCGTAGATCAGGATCAGCGCCGACTCGAAGCACATGAACAACGTCAGGAAGCGTGCTGACAGCTCGATGTTGAAGTATCCGAAGATGCCCACGATGACCTGGCACACAGCCGCCCAGACCCACCACGCGACGTGCGGCCCACCGAGCGTGTCCGTCACGAAGCTGCCGATGAGGACGCCAGCGAGCGCGTAGCCGCCGAGCAGCAGCAGGTAGTAGCTGGTGACGGCAAGGAAAGCCGCACCCAAACCGGCCTCGCGACCCAGGCCGAGCGCGATGTAGGAGTAGAAGCCGCCCGGATTGTCGATGTGCCTCGACATCTTGAGGAAGCCGCTGGCGAACAGGGCGATGATCGCGCCCGACAGGAGGTAGCTGACGGGGGCGCCCAGCCCGTTGCCGTACCCGATGGTCAACGGCAGGAACGCGACAACCGCCACCAGGGGGGCGTTGTAGGCGAGAATGCCGAAGAGGAGCTGAAAGGTGTTGAGATCGCCGCGCAGCGTGTGGTTCTCCGACTCCGGTGACGTCACGCCGGCAGTGTCTCGGGTGCTGTCGATGGTGGTCATGCGTCTTCCTTCTGGCTTTATCGGCGACGGCCGAAGGGCTCAGCGCGACCGTCGTTGTGATTCGCAGCACGCTACGCACTTCCAGTCATTTGATCAAGTAGCCCGATCAAGTCATGTGTACGCTTCCCTTGGCGAGAGGGATCCCAGACTCGATCCAGTGCGCTCTCGGCGACTGTTTGGTCCTCGCCCGCGCGGAGCACCACCCGATGACGTCAGCGGTGCAGTCCCAACCTGGGCCCGGCAGTTTGGGCGATCCCGCCTGAGAGGTGACGTCAGTGGCTGCGCTTGGAACTGGGAGCGTGGACGCAACCGTGGTCCTGGTTCTGCTCAAGCCGCCGGTCGGCCGAGGATGGCAGAGCACTGCAGTTACTGGTTCGTACTGTGATTGGCGCCATACGCACCAGGTGCTGCCACTCCTTGGCGGCATGGCGTCCGGGAGTGCCAATGGGCAGTGTGACAACAAGCAGCGTGCGCCGGCCTACTCGGCATTTCCCCACTTGATCATTTGATCAAATCGCGACTAGGTTCGGGCTGGGGGCCATGGTGCTGAGCCTGCCTCGGGCCACGTGGCTCAGTTCGAGGAGGAGGCGCACTCCAGAATGACGGCAGATTCAGGCCTCAAGGCCGGAGCAGCATTCGTCGAAGGTCAGGTCGTGCCGATGTCGCAGGCACGGATCCCCATCACCGACACAGGTTTCACACGATCTGACCTCACGTATGACGTGGTGAGCGTGTGGGACGGCGCGTTCTTCCGCCTGGAGGAGCACCTCGCACGCTTCGAGAGGAACTGCCAACGACTTCGCCTGCAGCTGCCCCACGATCGCGCCGCGGTGCGGAACATCCTGATCGAACTGATCGAGGCATCTGAGCTGCGTGAGGCGTACGTCGAGATGATCTGCACCCGAGGTCCGAGCGTGAACGGATCGCGAGACCCCCGCACATTCGCCAACTGTTTCTACGCCTTCGCCATCCCCTACGTCTGGATCCTCAAGCCCGAGGATGCAGACGTCGGCATGGCCGCCGTGATCGCGAGGACGGCACGCCGCATCCCACCGGGCTCGGTTGACCCGACGGTGAAGAACTTTCACTGGGGCGATCTCACCAAAGGCTTGTTCGAGGCCTACGACCGCGGCGCCGACCAAGCCCTGCTCCTGGACTACGCGGGCAACCTCACCGAAGGGCCGGGGTACAACGTGTTCGCCGTGGTCGAGCGCCGGCTGCTCACACCGTCCACTGGTGTGCTGGAAGGAATCACCCGCCGCACGATCTTGGAGCTCGCCGCGGCCGAGGAGCTCGAGACTCGCGAAACTCAGGTCTCTGAGCAGGATGTACGGCGAGCCACTGAACTCTTCGCCACCTCCACGGCGGGTGGCGTCATGCCGATCACCCGGCTGGACGGTCAGCCCGTTGGGGACGGCACAGTCGGCACCGTCACTCGTCGCCTTCGGGATCTCTACTGGGCGGCGCACGTCTCAGGACCCTTCGTGACGCGCGTCCTGCCAGAGTTGCGTGCCGATACGGGCGCCTCGCCATGGGCGACGTCGAACGTGTCGAAGGCGTGAAGGGGCGGCCGGACTCCCCTATCCACGGCGTCGATCGCGATGGGCCTTTGAGTCGACTGCAATTACTGACCAAGTCAAATGATCATGTACCGTTCGGACGTGTACAGCCTTTGCGTGCCGCCCCTAGGTGCGCAACGACAGGCTTCGGACTCGTCTGGAGGGAGAAGCGTGAGTCACACTGATCCTCGATACATGGAGTCCCAGGGCGATGTGCCTTCCGTTGCGTTGCGTCCGCAAGGATCGACAACGAGGATCCGCAGCACCAAGAACACTTGGTTCATCACCTCGCCGTTTGCCCGAGAGGCATGGGTTGCGCCAGATCCTCGGGACGCACGACCCCTTAGGGCCTTCCACGCCAAAAGGCTGGGCACGGTGCTCACTGCTTGCGGACAGAACGCGTCGAGCTGGACGAAGTACTGGGATGAGTTCCGCGAAGGCCCTTCTATCGCGGCGTGTCCGACATGCCGTGACGTCGTCGCCAGTTCTTAACCACGCGCGACCTTTGGCCCGATCTCACGGCGCATCAGCTGCCTTGTCCATGCATGTTCTGGGAGTCACACCCTCGTAAACTCTCGCTCCGGGGACACCCCGATCCAGACGCTGGCGCGCCGGCTGCCGCGGTGCCGGACCACAGGTGCTACGCCCCATATCGGCCCACGACATGGTGGGAGCCAGCCCAAGCATGGGCTCAAGCCCGTTAGAGGACAGCGGGATCGTCGACGTGCCGGTGAAACCAGGACAGCAGCGGCAGCGTCCCTAGTGTGATGACTCCGAGGACCAAGAACGCCGCGGTCGGCTGATTGACGAGTACACCCGCTACCGTCGCGATCAGGAATCCGCCGAGCGTGCCTGACATCCAGATGAGACCGGCGGCGGTGCTCTCGGCTTCTCCGGCGCGCTTCTCAGTCAACGACAAGACGATCGGCAGTGCGGGCAGCAGGACAAGACCAATGGCGCTCAGGGCGACGTAGGCGGTGACGACACCGGGCGCAACGGCGAGCAGCACGCAGGCCACAGCGGTCACCACGACCCCGATCGCGATGACGGACACCTCTCGACCACGCCGGTCAGCCCAGACAGGAAGCACCGCGCAGCCGACCACACCGGCGACCACGTTGAGGAGGAGAACAACACCGGCCGTCGAGACGCTGACGCCTGCGGGTTCAAGCAGGGGTTGGGCATAGGTGGCCAGGGCAATGAACGTTCCGAACGGAATGAACACCACAGCGCACAGCCGGCGGAGGTACCGGTCGCGCCAGGCGACGCGGACCGCGGCGAAACCACCCGAACGTGCGGCGACGCTGTCGAGACCCGCCGGTGGACGGCGCAGCACGGCAAAGGTCGCGACGAGCGCAGCCGCCACGGCGATCAGCGCGCTCACGAGCACGACGGTTTGGACGCGGTCGACGCCAGGGAGCAGCGCCCCCAGCAGGAACCCGACGGCCAAGCCGGCGAACGTGGCCGCGGAGGCTGTCGCAATCCCGTTCGCGCGGTCTTGCGAGGCGAGGTACCCGACGCTGAGCCCGGTGATCGCGTTGAGGATGAACGGCTCCCCCACAGCCGCGACGCTTTGTCCGATGAGTGCCCAGGTGAAGTCATCAGAGACCAGGCGCAGCAAACCGCCTAGTCCGGTCAGGACCGCGCCGAGGATCAGCCCGCCGCGGAAGTAGCGGTCAAGCACGACCCCGGCGGGGATGGCGAGGAGGACGTAGAAGAGCGGAAAGACTTGCGCCAGCCAGCCGATGGTGGTGCTGGACACGCCGAAGTGCTTGGCGGCATCATCAGTGATCGGAGCATAGGTAACCCACAGCAGCTGGGTAGCGGCGGCGATCAGCCCGTACGCGGCCACAACTCCCCATCGGCTCTCCGCCGCCCCTGTCGCAGGATCGCCGAGACCCGATGCCGACTGCGCGGCAGGGACGTCGCCGGGGCGGTAGGTCGGCGACTCGACTCGACTTGTCTCAGGTGCTGGGTGCTCACTCATGACGCACTCCCGACATACGCAGGGGCAGCGCGACGAGCGCGGCGACGGCTGCCGTTGACCAGGTCGCCGAACCGGTCGACAGCCCAGATGGTGCGCAGCCCGACGCGACCCATCATCATGAACGGCGGGAACTTCGGCTTCGCTAGCCAGATGCACTCGAGGTCCTCGTGCATCGTGCCGTCAGCGATGTAGTCGGCGATCAGCGACCCGACGTACGGCGCCTGCGCGAGCCCGTGACCGTTGCAACAGATCGAGTAGTACACGCTGTCCCCGAGGGCGCCTGCAAGCGAGATCCACGACGAGGTGATCGCGATCCAGCCGCCCCAGGCCCGGGCGACCTTGACGTCGGCCAGCGAGGGAAACCGCGTGTGGAACGCGTCCGCAAGCTCCTGGACGAGCCCGGGGTCGGGCTTCTTGTCCTTGGGCAGCGGGTAGCTCGTGCCCCGCTCGAGGCGTCGTACCCCGAAGATCATCGTGCCGCGCTCGGTGAGCCGGTAGTTCTCCATGATCTGGTGCTGGGTCACGACGCCCGACCGGCTGGTCCAGCCGAGCGCGGCGATCCGCGCCGGGTCGATGGGCTCGGTCTCAACCTCGATGATCCAGGCGGGCACCGACAGGCGCTTGGGGGTGATCTGCCACTCGCCGGAGTACGCGTTCGTCGAGAGCACGACCTTGTTGGCGTGCACCTGGCCGCACGAGGACGTGATCACGACCCCACCACCGTCCCGGCGTACGTCGGTAACCTTGGTCTGCTCGTAGACCTTGACGGAAGTCGCCAGCAGGGCCTTGCGGATACCCCGGCTGAGCTTGCCCGGGTTGAGCATGCCGCCCACGCCCTCGCGCATGCCCCCGATGAACGCGCGCGGGATGCCGAGGTCCTCGGCGGTGCCGACCTGGCCGCGCCCGCCAGCCGCCTTGAGTACCTTGGCGCAGGACTTGACTCGCATCATCTGGATCGGCGAGATCGCGCCGAAGACCATGCCATTGCGCTCGTAGTCGCAGTCGATGGCGTTTTCATCGATGAGAGCCTCCGCGAACTCCGCCGCGTGGTCGGCCAGTTTGACCATGCCCTTCATCTGTTTGGGGTAGAACAACTTGAGCATCCGCAGGTCGCCGCCGGGGGCTCCCGCGATCTGTCCCCCATTGCGCGAGCTGGAGCCGTAGCCACAGAACTCAGCCTCGAGCAGGACAACGTCCTGCCCACGCTCGGCGAGCCGCTTCGCCGTCGCCATCCCGCCTACACCGCCGCCGATGACGGCGACGTCGCAGGTGATGCTCTCGGTGAGGGCGGGCTGCAGATCGGTCGGCCGATCGATCCAGCCGCTGAAGCTGGTGAGCTCCACGTTGTCCAGATTCATGATCAACCTTTCATCCTCGGACGCGGGTCCTGTCGGCTGGGTGCGTTCATGCGGCGGTGCTCGCCGTCCGGGCCGGCATCGCGCCTGCGGCCTCGTTGTGCTCGTCCATCGCCTTGTAGGCGTAGTAATAGGTCATGGCCTGGGCACCCCAGACGGTGAGTGCGAGGGTGTAGAAGATCGTGCGGTTCGCGTCGTCGAAGGAGAACGGGGAGAAGTCGTAGGTGACCGCGACGTAGCAGCCCGCAGCCGTCACGATGGCGGTCGCGACAGCGATCTTGGTGGCGCCTGCCTGCCACAGCCTCGTCGCGAAGTACGCCAGGAATGCTGTTGTGAGGAGGTTGATCACGACGTAGAAGGTGGCGAGGGCGAGGTGAGGGAAGTCGTGAACCAGGTGATCGCTGTGCATGCGCCCGAAGACGAGTGCACCGGCGACAGCGAGGGTCAAGGTACCTACCTTCACCCACACCGGCGGCTTGTAACCGTGTGTGACCGACAGCAGGCCGATGACGAGGATGAGCGTGATGCCGAAGGACCGGGAGAACGCGTCGAGCGCGTAGGCAAGGTCGTACAGGGGGCTGGACTTGTCGCCACCGAGCAACGACCAGAACAGGAAGTTCGTCGATGACACGGCCACGACGAGCCACTCGAGCGTCAACAGGAGGTTGCGGTAGTTGCGCCACAGCTTGATCCCGTAGGTCCAGGTCGTCGCCATCAGCCACAGATCGGATAACAGGAACAAGATGTCCTTCATCGCCCGGCCCCACTTCTGTTCATTCGACTGAGTCAGTTGACCGAGAGTGCACTTCGTCACACGCCCTGTCAATGGACAGGCAGGCCGCGCCATCAAGTGGGTGCACGGTGCACCGGGGGCCGTCCGAAGGTGGTGCGCGCTGTCGTTGAGATCGCCGCGACTGACCGGCGATCCGGTCATCGACTTCGCGGGCTGGTCCACGCTGGTCGACCCGATGGTCGAGCAGATGGACGTCAGCGACGGACCCGTGCGCGTTCCATGGCTGCGATCGTCTGGCGATCATGCCGCCCAGGGAACGCCCGACGAGGTGGCCCTGGGCGATGCCCAAGTGGTCCAGGACGCCGACGCAGTCCTCGGCCCATGTCGGCCCAGAGCCTCCCTGGTCCAGGATGCGAGCTGCAAGAACTGGTCGCCAGACTCAGTCGGCTTTGTCTCGGACATGAGCCGACCTCCGATCCTGCGAGACCACCGTCGGCCGCCGTCGCCCGAACTCCAGGTGCTGGTCTTGGACCGGAGGACACCAAGGCGCTGCGGGGCCTGGTGCTCTCCCCCGGGGCCAAGCCCCGCACCGACGCGGTCCGCGGCCACCTCCGCAACACCCAGCACATCGCCGGGGCGTCCAACCCCATCGACGACGCTGAGGAGGCCGCCATCGCCGCGCGTGAATGCGGCCGCTGCGCAGACGACCGGGCCGCAGGCCTGGCCCGTCAGATCCAGGCGATCCAGCACTCCGGCGACCGCACGGCGCAGCTACGCACCATCACCACGCCCACCCTCGTAATCCACGGCGACCGGGACCGCGTGGTGGCCCCCACCGGCGGAGGCGCGACGGCCGAGGCGATCCCCTCGGCGCAGTACGCACGTCGTGATCCCCGGGACGGGTCACCACATCCCGGAAGCCCTGGTCGGCCCGATTACGCGCTAAATCGCGGGGCACGCCGACAGGGTGAACGCAGGGAACTACCGGGGCCAGACTCCTGATCCCGCTGCGAGTCCGCGAATGCCTCTGTGGGAAGTCTCGCCGACTGAGCCTGATCAGGCACACTGCCGGTCATGGAGGAACTGTGGGCGGCGCCCTCGGCTGAGGCCGCCGACCTGATCCGGTCGGTGTCCCAACAACTGCTGACCGAGACCGATGGTCTGGCGGAGGCGCTCATCGGGCCAGCCCTCACGGCGCAGAAGAGCGATGTCCTGCTGGCGGATGGCTCACTGGCAAACGAGGACCGCAATATCGGCCGCTCCGATCTCGTCCAGTGGCTGACCGCGAACGTTCATCGCCCTGGGCGTCGAGTGGACCTCTACTTCAGCCCTCGAACGCTCGCCTACGTCCGCGATCTCGCTTCGCGCCACATCTCGCCAGACTTCCCTGCGGCGTGGCGGGTCGCGCTCGCCCTCGCCTGGCGACGCTGGCTCCAAGTGTGCCTGGAACAGTGCACGGACCCGGAGGTTCTCCTCGATGCCCTCGACGTGACGGCGCAGTCGATGGTGCAGTACGGCGTCGACTGGATGGCGGCCGCACGCGAGGCCAGCCCTGCCGACGCAATCGCCGACGCGGATGCCGACGCGATCGCAATGATCCAAATGATCGCGAGCGGCTCGCCCATTCCCCACGAGGTCGCGGAATCGCGTCTGAACTACCGTTTGGCGAGGTGGCACACGGCGATCATCCTGTGGACCGTCGATCCGAGCCAGGTCGACGCCCTGGAGGCGGCCTTGGCGGTCGTGCGCGCAACGCCACCCGGCCGGACCGCACTCGTGGCACGGGCCAGCACGACCTCCCGCTGGATGTGGCTGTCGGGATCCACCGGGGCGGACCTGAAGCCCGTCGAGAAGGTCCTGTCCAAGGCGGAGGGCGTCTATTCGGCTGCCGGGCGACCGGGACAAGGACTGGACGGCTTTCGGTCCAGCCACGAGGACGCACTCGCCGCGCAGGCGATGATCCTCCGACTGGGCTCTGGCCGGCGATTCACGGCGTACGCCGACGTGGAGCTCATCGACACGCTGACGAGGGATCGGGCATCGGTGCAGCGGTTCGTCGTGAATACGCTCGGGCCGCTGGCTCACGCCGATGACGCGTTGCGCGAGACGCTCCTCACCTACTTGCAGTGCGGCTTCAACACCACGCGTGCTGCGGCCAGCCTGTACGCCCACCGCAACACCGTCGAACGCCGGGTCTCGCGGGCCAACGAGCTGTCAGCGGTGAAGGTGGAGGACAACCCGACCTACGTGGCCGCTGCTCTTCTGGTGCTAGACATCGCTCCTGATCTGGTGGCGGGCGGGTCCTGAGGTCGCTGGCGGCACCGGCTCCCTGATCGGTCATCGCGTTCTGCGACATCTGGCCCTTGCGAGCACCGGCAATGATCCCGATGCCGACGAACAGCAACAGGATCGGGATGATGTTCCGAACCCCGCACTCGACGATCCCAGTGGAGTTGAACTTCGGGTCGAGCACGATGAGTTGCAAAATGGCGCGCAGCATGTCAACTACCTCCCCTTCGGCCCGAGCGGGAAGCAGCCAGCGCCGCCTAGCCCGAGCACGGATGAACTGTTACGAACGACGATGCGCTTCATGGCGCCCAACGGAGCCGGCATGAATCTGCGTTGCAGAAACACGCGGCTCCGTGCCACCGGACATACCCAGTCGCTCGTCATGTCTCTAGATGAGCATCGCCCGAGTAGACGCTGGCACCCCGAGGACCCGATCTGTGGATAACTCACGACGGGATGCGGCAGCAATATCGCGGGGATCCGATCAGACCCCGCACGCCCTGCGACGCACTGAGCGGACCGACGCAACTGCGATTGGACAAGGCAAGACACGCACTCACACCGCGGATGCGGATGGAGCTCCAGTCCCTTTCACCTGCAAAGACGAGGTGGAGCAGGCGATCGGGAAGCCGCTGGGCGCGGTGCGCCCCGCTGTACTGCCAGCGCAGAAGGCCGCCCGCCCACAGGTGAGGGACGGGCGGCGCCGGCGCTGAGCTGACGTTCCGAGACAGGCGCTAGCGTCCTTCCCCAAACAACAGATCAGGCGATGAATTCCGCCAACTCGTTGAGCAGGAAGGCCTTCGGCTTGGCGCCGACAATCGACTTCACGACCTCGCCGTTTTGGTAAACGTTGAGCGTCGGAATGCCGGTGACCTGGGCGTTGGACAGGGTGACCGGGTTCTCGTCGACGTTCATCTTGCGGAACGAGAGCTTGTCGCCGTGCTGGGCGTTGATCTCCTCAAGGACCGGTGACACCTGGCGGCAGGGGCCGCACCACTCGGCCCAGAAGTCCACGAGCACCGGCTTGTCCGACTTGAGGACCTCGGCCTCGAAGTGCTCATCGGTAACGGCTTCGATGTTGCCCACGATCATTCCTTTCTCGGTGCCCGGGGACTGGTCTCCTGGGCGGCTGACGTCTGAAGGTCGATGCTCATTGAGCCCTCGAGCGCCGACGGTTCATTCCCGAGGCGGTCAGGGCCGCGGCCCGCGGTCAAACAGCAGCGTCGACTGCACTCGTCTCTGCCGAGCCGGCGAACGACGACACGGCGAAGTCGAGGTCGGCGAGGTACTTCTCGGCGTCCAGCGCGGCGGCGCAGCCGGTGCCGGCGGCGGTGACCGCCTGCCGGTAGCGGTGGTCGACGAGGTCGCCGGCCGCGAATACGCCGCTGACGTTGGTGTGGGTGGTCGGGGCGTCGACCAGGACGTAACCCTCCTCGTCGAGCCGGACCTGGCCGTGCAGCAGCTCCGAGCGCGGGTCGTGGCCGATGGCGATGAACAGGCCGGTCGCGTCGAGGTGCCGGGTCTCACCCGTCACCGTGTCGCGCAGCGTCACGCCGGTCACCTTGTCGTCGCCGTGGATCTCGGTCACCTCGGCGTTCCAGGCGAAGTCGATCTTGGGGTCGGCGAAGGCGCGCTCCTGCATGATCTTGGAGGCGCGCAGCTCCTCGCGTCGGTGGATCAGCGTCACCTTGGAGCCGAAGCGGGACAGGAAGGTGGCCTCCTCGATCGCGGAGTCGCCACCGCCGACCACGGCGATGTGCTGCTCGCGGAAGAAGAAGCCGTCGCAGGTCGCACACCAGCTGACGCCGTGGCCGGAGAGGCGGTCCTCGTCGGGCAGGCCCAGCTTGCGGTACCCCGAGCCCATGGCGAGGATCACCGCGCGGGCCGAGAAGGTGCCGTCGG